>NZ_CP053544.1:0-4526515 GCF_015040095.1 Paenarthrobacter sp. YJN-5 | reverse complement strand
ACTACATACCTTATTAACAGGCGCATGTGGATAACCCTGTGGATTGTTAAGGGGACAAGCGCGCTTAATGGGCTTAAAACCCTTAAGGCATCTGTGGATCGTTAAAAACGGGCTTCCGGGTTGTCCCCATCCACACCCTGTTTAAAACCCAGTTAACGCACAGTCCGTGAACAGGGCTTAACCGCGGAACCGCGCGGTGAAAGCCACTTATCCACAGTTTCCACAGCAGTTATTAACACTACGAATCCCAAAAAATTGAAATCCCTCAAATAACAATCTCGTTCCTCCACGCTCCAAGGCACCACTGAGGGAGAACTCCAACCGGCCACAGGCCGGCCGGGGACTGTCCACATAGGCGGGGTCACGCCGGCCGGGGATGGGTTAATCCCCGATCTTGCGGCTAAGCTGTCACCAGCGCTCCCATCCCTGGGTTGGTTTTGTAGTTCCTTGTGTGCGGACCATGCACCTCGGGACCCTGGAACGCGGAATTTTGGCGGCTTCCATGGCTGGAATCCGCAGCTACTATTTGGCAGCAATGAAAGGCGGCACCCCTCCGTGAAGTTCAGAGTCGACCGCGACGTCCTGGCAGAAGCCGTTACGTGGACCGCGCGGTCGTTGTCTCCGCGGCCGCCGGTGCCTGTCCTCTCCGGCCTCCTCCTCAAAGCCGAGGCAGGAACCGTCAGCCTGTCCAGCTTTGACTACGAAACCTCGGCCCGCCTCGAGATCCCGGCTGACATCACCACCGAGGGCACTATCCTGGTGTCCGGTCGACTCTTGGCAGATATTTGCCGAAGCCTTCCGTCAGCTCCGGTGGAAGTGGAAACCGACGGCAGCAAAGTCACCCTCACCTGCCGTCGAAGCAGCTTCCACCTGGCAACGATGCCCGAGTCCGAGTACCCGGCATTGCCTGCACTCCCTGCGATCAGCGGCACCTTGCCGGGTGATTCGTTCGCGCAGGCCGTCTCCCAGGTGATCATCGCTGCCAGCAAGGACGACACCCTGCCCATCCTCACCGGTGTCCGCATGGAGATCGAGGATGACATGATCACCCTTCTTGCCACTGACCGCTACAGGCTTGCCATGCGCGAAGTGCCCTGGAAACCCGTCACTCCGGGCATTTCCACCAGCGCCCTGGTCAAGTCCAAGACCCTGAACGAGGTAGCAAAGACCCTTGGCGGAAGCGGTGACATCAACGTCGCCCTGGCCGATGACGACAGCCGCCTCATTGGTTTCGAGAGCGGCGGCCGCACCACCACGTCGTTGTTGGTTGACGGTGATTACCCCAAGATCCGCTCGCTCTTCCCGGATTCAACGCCGATCCATGCCACGGTCCAGACCCAGGAACTCGTGGAAGCCGTACGCCGCGTGTCCTTGGTTGCCGAACGCAACACACCGGTGCGCCTCGCCTTCACCCAGGGCCTGCTGAACCTGGATGCCGGCACGGGCGAAGACGCCCAGGCCTCCGAAGAACTCGAGGCACAACTTTCAGGCGACGACATCACGGTAGCCTTCAACCCGCACTACCTGGTTGAAGGCCTCAGCGTCATCGAAACGAAATACGTGCGCTTCTCCTTCACGTCAGCTCCCAAACCCGCCATGATCACGGCGCAGGCAGAGGCCGATGGCGAAGACCAGGACGACTACCGCTACCTCGTGATGCCTGTCCGCCTTCCCAACTAGCCACTACCGCCACCTACGCAGAAAAGAGTTCACAGCGTGCACATCGGACTGATTGGCCTTGGAAAAATGGGGTTCAACATGCGGGAACGCATGAGGAACGGTGGCATTGAGGTAACAGGCTTTGACCGCAATCCGGACGTCACGGACGTAGCTTCGGTGGATGAACTGATCGCCGCGCTGCCTACGCCGAGGTTGGTCTGGGTGATGGTTCCTTCCGGCGAAATCACTGACGCGGTTGTGAACGAGCTGCGCGGGAAGTTGAGCGAGGGCGACCTCGTCATCGATGGCGGGAACTCCCGCTTCACCGAAGACCAAAAGCACGCCGCCGCGTTGGCCGAAAAGGGAATCCGTTTCGCTGACTGCGGTGTTTCCGGTGGCGTCTGGGGACTTCAGAACGGATATGGCCTGATGGCCGGGGGCTCGGAAGAAGACATCGCACTTGCCATGCCGGTCTTTGATGCCCTCCGTCCCGAGGGCGAAAGGGCGGACAGCTTTGTGCACGTAGGCGGTGTGGGCGCAGGCCACTACGCAAAGATGGTGCACAACGGCATCGAATACGGCCTGATGCAGGCCTATGCCGAAGGCTATGAATTGCTGGCGGCCAAGGACATCGTGAAGGACCTTCCCGGTACGTTCCGGGCGTGGCAGAAGGGCACCGTTGTCCGCTCCTGGTTGCTTGACTTGATGGTCAAGGCACTGGACGAGGACCCGGGCCTCGCCTCGATCGATGACTACGTCGAGGATTCAGGTGAAGGGCGCTGGACAGTGGAAGAAGCGATCGCAAACGCGGTCCCGGCTCCGGCAATCACGGCGGCGCTTTTTGCCCGGTTCGCGTCCCGCGAGGACACTTCACCTGCCATGAAGATGGTCTCAGCGCTGCGCCACCAGTTCGGCGGCCACGCCACCCGTCCGGCCAACTAGCCGCAGGAGCCACACGAACAGCGTGTATCTGGAACATCTCTCGCTCACGGATTTCCGTAGCTATGCACAGGTAGACCTCAAGCTCGGGCCGGGTGTCACCGTCCTGGTGGGGTCAAACGGCATCGGCAAGACCAACCTCATGGAAGCCATCGGGTACTTGGCCACCCTCAGCTCCCACCGTGTGAGCAGCGATGCCCCGCTGCTGAGGTTCGGCACCGAGCGTGCCATGATCCGCGCCCGACTGGTCCGCGGCGAACAGTCAAGCATCATCGAAGTCGAGATCAATGCCGGCAGGGCCAACCGCGGACGCATCAACCGCGGAAATCCGGTACGGGCGAGGGACATCCTCGGCATATGCCAAACAGTGCTCTTTGCCCCGGAAGACTTGGCTCTCGTCAAGGGAGACCCCTCCAACCGGCGGCGTTTCCTGGATGAACTCCTGGTCAGCCTGGTGCCGCGGCATGCTGCCACACGCAGTGACTACGACCGCGTCCTGAAGCAGCGTAACGCCCTCCTGAAATCTGCCCGAACCGGAAAATTCACCGCGGGCCATGAGGCAACCCTTGACGTCTGGGACCAGCATATGGCCCGTGCCGGTGCACAGCTTCTGCACGCAAGGCTCGAGTTGGTGGAACGCCTCCGCCCGCACCTGAACAGCGCTTACGCGCAACTCACCGACGGTTCAAAGATCGCCGGCGCGGTTTACCGCTCAACCATCCAAGGCGTACTCGACGACGACGGCGGTCCGGCCGAACAGCCCACGCAAGGCCCGCCGTCGGGCGAGGAACTCCGGCAGTTGTCCGTGGACGAACTCACCGAACGCTATATCCAAGCCTTTGCCGTGGCCCGCAAGAAGGAACTCGAACGCGGGATCTCGCTGGTTGGCCCGCATCGGGACGAGCTCGAGCTGATGCTCGGCCAGGCACCGGCCAAGGGGTACGCCTCGCACGGCGAGACGTGGTCCATGTGTTTGTCCCTGCGCTTGGCTTCCTACTACGTCATGCTCGATGATGCACGCACCGGCGGGACCGCGCCCATTCTCATTCTTGACGACGTCTTCGCCGAGTTGGACGTCCAGCGACGGCGTAAACTGGCAGCAATCGTGGCCGGCGCCGAGCAGGTGCTCGTGACGGCCGCAGTCGACGCCGATATTCCGGAGGAGCTGGCCGGACGGCGCGTAACCGTTGTTCCGGGAGGCATCGATGGTGAAGGGTGACGCTGACGGACTCCAACCCGACCGGGTTCCCGACCAGATCGACGCTGCCCAGGCGGCCCTGAACAGGATGCGCGAGGCGGCCGCGGCGCGAGGCGAAGTGCGTCAGCGGGCACCCCGGCCGGGGACGACTCAAAAACGAACCGGGCTCCGGGGAACCAAAGGCTTCTCGCAATTCCATGGAAGCGGCCGCGACCCGTTGGGATTGGGAAAAGTGGTTGGACGCCTGGTGGCCGAACGCGGCTGGACGTCACCCGTTGCCGTGGGCTCCGTCATGGCTGAATGGGCCACCCTGGTGGGGCCGGACATCTCGGCGCACTGCACGCCTGAGAGCTTCACGGACACAACCCTCCATGTGCGCTGCGATTCAACCGCGTGGGCAACGCAGCTGCGCCTGCTGAGTTCGAGCTTGCTTGAGCTGTTCCGGAAGGAACTCGGTGAAGGCGTCGTCACCAGCATCCAGGTCCTCGGACCCTCGGCACCGAGCTGGCGGAAAGGCGGCCGCAGTGTCAACGGTCGCGGACCCCGGGACACATACGGCTGAGCGCCGTGCAGGGCGTTTCAAGGACCCTGGGGCGTATAGGCCCCCACGTCCACCTCCGCAGGGCCGTCCACGATAGGGCCAATGGCCTCTCATCGGCATATTCAGCTGTGAGCCGCCCCCTTATTTGCAGGGATTAGCGTTTTTCCACGATAGAATTGGCACAGATCACTGAGCGCCGATGAAACGTCGTCAGGGCTTTGGAATCCGCCAGTCGGGAACCAGGACCCCTCACGCCGGAGTAATCGGCGCAATCAGTCACGTGCCCTTGACGGCTTGCGGTCATCCGTGAGCCGTCAAGGGAACGGCCGTCATCGAACACAGAGGAGTCGAAAGCGCCTGTGGCTAACGACAATGCAGAGACCTTGGCAGTAGAGCCCGCAGAGGAGGCTGCTCCCACGCAGAGTGAGGCGCAAACGCCAAGGGAATACGGTGCCAGCGACATCACCGTGCTGGAGGGCCTCGAAGCCGTACGCAAACGCCCCGGCATGTACATCGGTTCCACCGGTCCGCGCGGTTTGCACCACTTGGTTTATGAAGTGGTGGACAACTCTGTAGATGAAGCTTTGGCCGGCTACTGCAGCCACATCGAGGTGACGCTGCAGGCTGACGGCGGAGTGAAAGTGGTTGACGACGGCCGCGGTATCCCCGTTGACATCCACCCCTCCGAAGGCAAGCCCACGGTTGAAGTGGTCATGACCATCCTGCACGCCGGAGGCAAGTTCGGCGGCGGCGGTTACGCCGTTTCCGGCGGCCTTCACGGCGTGGGTATTTCCGTCGTCAATGCGCTGTCCCGTCGTGTCGAGACCGAAGTCCGGAGGCAGGGCCACGTCTGGCGCATGTCTTTCGCCGACGGCGGCAAGCCGCAGGGCGAACTCGTCAAGGGCGAGGCCACGGAAGAGACAGGGACATCCCAGACGTTCTACCCGGACGGCACCATCTTTGAAAGCACGGAGTTCGACTTCGAGACCCTGCGTGCCCGCTTCCAGCAAATGGCGTTCCTCAACAAGGGCCTGAAAATCACCCTGACGGATGAGCGCCCGGCTGCTCGGGCCGGTGACGACGAGCTCGACCTCGACGCCGTTGCCACCGAAGGTGAAGTAGCAGCCGAACACCGCACTGTTGTCTATGAATACCCGGACGGCTTGCTGGACTACGTCAAGCACCTGAACTCCAACAAGAAGGTGGAAATCGTCCACGAGGACGTCATCGCCTTCGAAACCGAGGACACCGAACGGCACATCTCGGTGGAAGTCGCCATGCAGTGGACCACCGCGTATTCCGAGAGCGTCCACACGTACGCGAACACCATCAACACCCATGAGGGCGGTACGCACGAAGAGGGCTTCCGCGCTGCGATGACGTCGCTCATCAACCGCTACGCACGCGAGAAAAACATCATCAAGGAGAAGGAAGACAACCTGACGGGTGATGATATCCGTGAGGGCCTGACCGCCGTCATCTCGGTGAAGCTTTCCGAGCCCCAGTTCGAAGGCCAGACCAAGACCAAACTGGGCAACTCCGAGGTCAAGGGCTTCGTCCAGCGCGTTGTGACCGATCAGCTCGGTGACTGGTTGGAGCGCAACCCCGGTCCTGCCCGCGATGTCATCCGGAAAGCCATCCAGGCTGCGCAGGCACGCATGGCCGCGCGTAAAGCCCGCGACAATGCGCGGCGGAAGAGCCCGCTTGAGTCCTTCGGCATGCCCGGCAAGCTCTCTGATTGCTCGTCGAAGGATCCTTCACGTTGCGAGGTCTATCTGGTGGAGGGTGACTCCGCAGGCGGTTCGGCCAAGCGCGGCCGCAACCCGGAGACACAGGCCATCCTTCCGTTGCGAGGCAAGATCCTCAACGTTGAGCGAGCACGCTTGGACAAAGCCCTGGGCAACGCCGAAGTGCAGTCCATGATTACGGCGTTCGGTACGGGCATTGGCGAGGACTTCGATATTTCGAAGCTCCGGTACCACAAGATCGTCCTCATGGCAGATGCCGACGTTGACGGCCAGCACATCACCACGCTCTTGATGACGCTGCTGTTCCGCTACATGCGTCCCCTCATCGAAAACGGTTACGTCTATTTGGCCCAGCCGCCGCTGTACCGGATCAAGTGGTCCAACGCCGCGCATGACTACGTGTTCAGTGATCGCGAACGGGATGAAACCATCCGCAAGGGTGCTGCGATGAACAAGCGGCTCCCCAAGGAGAACGGCATCCAGCGCTACAAGGGCCTTGGCGAGATGGACTACACGGAACTGTGGGATACCACCATGGATCCCGATCGCCGGACCCTCCTCCAAGTCACCATGGATGACGCACTTGCAGCCGATCAGACCTTCTCCGTCCTTATGGGCGAGGACGTTGAATCACGCAGGAACTTTATCCAGCAGAACGCCAAGGACGTCAGGTTCCTGGATATTTAGCAGCCATCATCACGGCCTGAATATTCCTGAATCGACATATACCTGAAACGGAAATCTTAGATTATGAGTGACGAAACTCCTGAAGTCCCGGCGGAAAACCCCGAGGGTACGGATGCCGTACTTGAAGGCGACGTGCTGACGGACCGCGTTGAGCAGGTGGACCTGCAGACCGAAATGCAACGGTCGTACCTCGACTACGCAATGGCCGTCATCGTTGGCCGCGCCCTGCCCGACGTGCGTGACGGCCTGAAGCCCGTCCACCGCCGCGTGCTCTATGCGATGTTCGACGGCGGCTACCGCCCTGACCGCGCGTTCAACAAGTGTGCCCGTGTTGTGGGTGACGTCATGGGTACCTACCACCCGCACGGTGACATGGCGATCTACGATGCGTTGGTTCGACTGATCCAGGACTGGACCATGCGCTACCCCTTGGCACTCGGCCAAGGAAACTTCGGTTCTCCCGGCAACGACGGAGCTGCTGCTCCGCGTTACACGGAAACCAAGATGGCCCAGTTGGCCATGGAAATGGTCCGCGACATCGACGAAGAGACCGTCGACTTCCAGGACAACTACGACGGCAAGAACCAGGAACCCACCATCCTGCCGGCGCGTTTCCCGAACCTGCTGGTGAATGGTTCTTCCGGCATCGCCGTCGGCATGGCCACCAACATCCCGCCGCACAACCTGCGCGAAGTCGCCGACGGCGTGCAGTGGGCTCTGGAAAACCCTGGCGCCTCCCGTGAAGAGTTGCTGGAAGCCCTGATGAAGCGCATCAAGGGACCGGACTTCCCCACAGGGGCCACCATTCTCGGTCACAAGGGCATCGAAGAGGCGTACCGCACCGGTCGTGGTTCCATCACCATGCGGGCCGTGGTCAACGTCGAAGAGCTCCAGGGCCGTACCTGCCTTGTAGTCACGGAATTGCCTTACCAGGCGAACCCGGACAACCTTGCGATCAAGATTGCCGAGCTGGTCAAGGACGGCAAGATCCAAGGCATCGCCGATCTTCGCGACGAGACCTCCGGCCGTACGGGCCAGCGCCTGGTGATCGTGCTGAAGCGTGATGCGGTGGCCAAGGTGGTGCTGAACAACCTTTACAAGCACACGCAACTGCAGGACAACTTCTCCGCCAACATGCTGGCAATCGTGGACGGCGTTCCGCGCACCCTCAGCCTGGATGCCTTCATCCGGCACTGGGTGGCGCACCAGATGGACGTCATTGCACGCCGTACGCGTTACCGCCTCCGCAAGGCCGAGGAAGAAGCACACATTCTGCGTGCCCTCCTGAAGGCGCTGGACATGCTCGACGAGGTCATTGCCCTTATTCGTGCGTCCAGCACCACGGAGGCTGCCCGTGAAGGCCTCATGGAGCTCCTGGAAATCGACGAACTCCAGGCCCGGGCCATCCTTGATATGCAGTTGCGCCGCCTGGCAGCCCTGGAACGCCAGAAGATCCAGGACCGCCATGCCGAACTCGAAGCCATGATCGAGGAGTACAACGCGATCCTCGCTTCCGAGGAACGCCAGCGCCGGATCATCAGCGAAGAACTCGCCGAAATCGTTGCCAAGCACGGCGACGACCGCCGGACGCAGATCCTCATGGGGTTCGACGGCGACATGTCGGTGGAAGACCTCATTCCCGAAGAGGAAATGGTGGTCACCATTACCCGCGGCGGCTACGTCAAGCGGACCCGTAGTGACAATTACCGTTCGCAGCAGCGTGGCGGCAAGGGCATCAAGGGCGCCCAGCTGCGCGGTGACGACGTCGTTGAACACTTCTTCGTGACCACCACCCACCACTGGCTGCTGTTCTTCACGAACCTTGGCCGCGTCTACCGCGCAAAGGCATACGAACTCGCCGAAGCCGGAAGGGACGCGAAGGGCCAGCACGTCGCGAACCTGCTTGCCTTCCAGCCGGACGAGCACATTGCGCAGGTCCTTGATCTCCGCGACTACCAGCAGGCGCCCTACTTGGTGTTGGCCACCAAGAACGGCCTGGTGAAGAAGACCAGGCTCGAGGACTACGACACCAACCGGTCCGCGGGCGTCATTGCCATCAACCTGCGCGATGGCGACGAACTTGTCTCCGCCCAGCTGGTCAGCGAATCGGATGATCTCCTCCTGGTATCCCGGAAGGGCCAGTCCATCCGCTTCACGGCAACGGACGACGCCCTGCGCCCCATGGGCCGTGCAACGTCCGGCGTTACGGGCATGAAGTTCCGTGAAGATGACGAATTGTTGGCAGCGGATGTCGTCAAGGACGATTCGTTCGTCTTCGTGGTCACCGAGGGAGGCTATGCAAAGCGGACCGCTGCCGAGGAATACAGGCTGCAGGGTCGCGGTGGCTTGGGCATCAAGGTGGCCAAGCTTGCAGAGGACCGCGGGGACCTGGTGGGTGCCCTGATCGTGCAGGAAGACGACGAAGTCCTGGTGGTCATGGAGGGCGGTAAGGTTGTCCGCTCCGCCGTCAGCGGCGTGCCTGCGAAGGGCCGTGACACCATGGGCGTCATCTTCGCCAAGCCCGACAAGAACGACCGAATCATCGAGGTTGCCCGGAACTCGGAACGCGGATTGGAAGGCGAAGAGTCCGAGGACGGGCAGGACGATGACGTAACGTTGGCTGCAGAAGACAGCGCTGCCGAGGCGCTCGTCGAGTCAGAAACGCAAACCGACGCAGATCCGGATACCGAAGCCGGCGCGGCGCTGAATGAAGACAACACCGGAGGTAACGAGTGAGTAATTCCGACTCATATCCCAAGCCGAGCACAGGTGTCCCCGGCGGACTCCGGCAGCCATCAGGCAACGCCCCATCAGGAACGCCTGCCCGGCCCCAGCAGCGGCCGGGTGGAGCTCCCGCCGCTTCAGAAGGACGTCCGGCTTCCTCCGGCGCTCCGCAGCGCCCGGCCGGAGCTCCGGGCCAGCGTCCCGCTTCCAGTGGGCAGCGCCCCGCCGGAGCCCCGGGCCAACGCCCGGCAGCAACTGCCCAGCGCCCCGCCCAAGGCGGACCCGGACTGGTGAAGCCCGCCCCCAAGGCCAAGGTACGCCGCGCACGGCTCCTGGTCAGCAAGGTGGATCCATGGTCGGTGCTCAAGATGGCGTTCCTCCTGTCCGTTGCCCTTGGCATCGTCACCGTGGTGGCCGCCATCGTGCTGTGGACTGTTCTGGATCTCACTGGCATCTTCAACCAGGTGGATAGCCTGCTGGGGACGCTTGCAGGTTCCGAGGGCAGCGGTTTTGAGCTGAAGAAGATTGCATCCCTGGGTCAGGTGGCATCCTTTGCCACGATCATTGCCGTAGTCAACGTGGTTTTGCTGACTGCCCTTTCCATGCTCTCGGCCGTCTTGTATAACATTTCGGCAACGCTGGTTGGTGGCATCGGCGTGACCCTGACGGACGACTAGTAGAAACCCCCGGAAATACGCGGAAAAATGGCGTAAAGAAGGGGATCCGGGCCTCGATTTGAGATCGGGCCGGGATGTGCTGTACAGTCATATCTCGGCCCGATGAGGCATCGGGGCGTATAGCTCAGGCGGTTAGAGCGCTTCGCTGATAACGAAGAGGTCCCAGGTTCAAGTCCTGGTACGCCCACGGAACCCAGGTTCAGGAAACTGAACCGGAATGAGGTACTTGTGAAGAAGTTGCTGGTTGTAGTTGCAGCGGCGATCGCAGGTGTCCTGGTCTTCAAAAAGGCCCAGGAGTCCGAAGCCCGGAAGGATGTCTGGAGCAAGTCAACCGACAAGGTCGACTAGCCGAAGAGCCCGGCCGGACCCGGTAAAAACGGGTCTGAACGTAGGGTATGATAGACGGGTTGCTTCTTATGGGGGCATGGCGCAATTGGTAGCGCACCTGCTTTGCAAGCAGGGGGTTAGGGGTTCGAGTCCCCTTGCCTCCACCATAAGGAAAGTCCCGGTCAGAAATGACCGGGACTTTTGTTTTTAACCAGCGGACCGCTTTTCGGGGTTATAGGGGGTTATAGGACAAAACGTGTGTAAATCCCGGGCGCGTCATGGGGTCAGGTACCCGGCGCCCGTCGCAGGGCGTCCTCCAGAAACGTCTTCAACTCGCCGTCGCCGAAGACGGGGGTCACCACGCCGAGTGCCAGCGTCGGCTGAGTTCTCGCCCCTGCTGCAGTAAGGGCACTGTTCACGTTGCGGCGGCTTTCGGCCACGCTCTCCGAGTCGCCCCGCCGTGCAGCTTCCAGCATGGCAATGGCCTCCTGCACCCCGCGCCCGTACTCCGCGGCGGCAGCAGCCCAGTGCTCAGCGTCGACAGCGAAGCCCGGCTCTGCCATCCGCGGCAGGAGTTCAGGCAGTTTCTGCAGCAGCTCAGCGCGATGGAGCAAATCTCCCGAAGGTGCCTTTCCGGCGTCGTAATCCGACCAGAACTGCCGGATGTCCCGGCGGAGGGCGGGAGCCGAAGGCGTGAGTTCGTCGTCCTGCCAGTCTTGGTTCAGGTCCACGAATGCTCTCACGGCGGCTTGGACCTGCTGATCCGGGCCGGCGAGCTGGGCGAGGGCCGCGTCCATGGATTCCTGTGGACGGTACGCCGGACCGTTCCATGAAAAGTCCGCGTAATTGAAGATGGCGGGCAACGAAAGGTAGGGCTGGATCATGGGGTTGGTGACGATGCCCTGCACGGACTGGTACAGATCGGCGTCCCTGCCGATCAGTGGCGCCATGAACAAGTGGTCCTGTGAAAAGTCGTTCACGGGATAGTTGTCCCAAATGACGATCGGCCGGCCCGCGTCCTCGCGACCGTAGCTCCGCCGGGCAGTCTGGGCCGAATCCCGCGTGATCCTGTGCGAGACCACGTCTTCACCCGTCCACTGCACCACGATGGCGGGATCGAGCAGCCGGCCCAGCTGTCTCTTGTAGGGGTTGCTTCCGGAACCTGTGTAGAAAGTGGGCACTGTTTCCAGCGGCTGGAGGTCTTGCTTCCCGGCGGTGAAGCGCTCCTGCAAGGAATTCAGGAAGGTGGCCTGCGCCTTGGCAAGATTGGATGGGCCGGAGCCGAACTCCTCCACGTCCTCCGGGCATTGGACCTTGGTAGCAATGTCATCCAGCGGAATGACGAAGGACCGGACGCCAAGGCCGTACAGCGACTCGAGTTTGGTGATGGCGTCCTCAAGGTCCGAGTCCCGGGAGTAGCAAACATCGATGCCCGGTGAGAGCGCGTACGTAAACCTGAGATGGTTGGCCTCTGCTGCCTCTATGAGCTCCTGGAGTTCCGTGAGTTCCTGTGCTGAATAGAGATCCCGCCACTTTTCCCGGAGCAGGGGGTCGTCTTTGGGTGAATAGATATAGGTGTTCATTTTCTGCCGCCCCGCGAAGCTGATGACGTCCAGGCGGGCTTGGTGCGACCACGGCGTGCCGTAGAACCCCTCGATCACACCCCGGGTTTCCATCAGGGGCCAGTCGCTGACATGCAGCGCGGGGACCGATCCGGCCTTGAGCAATTGCCGCAGCGTTTGCACGCTGTGGAAGACGCCGTCGCCATCGTGGCCGACCAGGACCGCCGTCGGAATCCCCTCCAACTTTCCAGTGGCGACCACGTACCCTTCCGCCCGTTCCAGGGCCTCCCCGTCCTCGGGCCTCTCCGGTCCCAAGGCCCTCAAGGCGGAACGTGCCGGAGATGCCTCACCACCGAGGCCGAGATAGACGGCTGAGGAACCCTCCGACGGCTTGTCGAGGGCTGCGACCACCTCCGCGGTGCCACCGGCAGCGGCTATCACGTCCAGTAGCGCGTCCAGGGCCGGCTGGTCGGTTCCGGGGGCAGCGACCACGTGGACCCGTCCGGTGAGGGGTACTGATTCGCCGGGCTGCGACATTGCGTGCTGCGGTACGGGATGAACCGCGGGCAAATCCCCCCGGGAACGGTCCTGCCCGCCGGGCACCTCCCGCGCGGTGACGAACCAGCCGGCGATGACCGCAGCAACCAGCAAACCGGCGACGGAAAGCAGCAGGAAGCGGCGTCGCCGGGAGCCTGCGCGAGCGGATGTTGCATTCAATCGGTAGCCCTTTGGATTCGCCGTCTCCGGCCGGCTGGAATGATGTGTCAAGACAATCACACTGTTTCCTCCACAGATAGGGGTAATGCGCAGTCCCCGCCGAACTAAGGTTGATCCGTGAATCTCCTCATTTCGGCCCTGGGTGTACTGGGCGTAGCCTCATCCGGACCACTCATCGCCGGAACGCTCGGTGCTACCTCGGTAACTGCCTTGGCGATCGCGTTCTGGCGGAACGCCATAGCTGCCGTCGTGATGGCCCTTCCCGTGGCGGTCCGCGAACCGAGGCAATTCACAGGAATAACCCGCCGGGAGTTCGGCTGGTCCGCCGTGGCTGCCGTGGCATTGGCTTTCCACTTTGCCTGTTTCATTACGGCGTTGCAGCTGACGTCCGTCGCCGCCGCTACGGCGTTGGTGTGCCTGCAGTCCGCGTGGATCGCCGTCTTCCAACTGTTCAGGGGAACCCGCCACCGCTGGCCCGTCCTGCTGGGCCTGGGCATCGCATTCGGCGGCGTCGGTGCCATCACGGGATTCGACATGGGCTCGTCCACGGATGCGCTTATTGGTGACGTCCTGGCCCTGGCCGGCGGCGCCCTGGCAGGGCTCTACACCCTCGCGGGCGGCAAAGCGCGCCAGTCAATGGGAACCGGAACTTACACCACGCTTTGCTACGGGATGTGCGCGGCTTTGGTGGCTGTCATGGCGTTGTTCAGCGGGCAGCCGCTGGCAGGGTTCGACGCCGGAGGGTGGCTTGGGATTCTTGCCATCACCGTGTGTGCGCAACTGGTAGGCCACACCGCCTTCAACCATCTCTTGGCGACCATGAGTCCGCTGGTGGTCTCCATGATCATCCTGCTGGAGATTCCGGGAGCGGCCATCCTGGCGGCAATCTTCCTCAATGAGACCTTGCCCGGCGGGACCTACGCCGGCCTGGCCTTGATCCTGGTGGGACTCGCCGTGGTGGTGTCCGGGCAGCGGAGGGGGCGTGCGCGGGCAGACCGGCGCGAAGCTGAGCTGGGAACGGACTGAACCAGCCGCCGTCGTACTTGACGCGGTGTCAGAGACCGCCGCGGCGGACGCCGCCGGAAACCGCGTTGGCAGCGTGGATTGCCCGGAGGAGCTTAGCCGGGAAGTACACGGAGAAGAACACCACCATCGGCGCCTTCAGTGCCATCTTCTTGACGTTGTGGGCCTTGTAAGTGCGGTCAAAGCGCGTCACGTAGTAGCGGTAATCCCGGGGCGAGTCCTCAAGCCGGCGCGCTGACATTCCAGACACCATCTGGGGCCAGTACTGGATGCGGAGGTCGTGTTCGGCGAGGTGCAGTGAGAGATCGATGTCCTCATGCATTTCGTCCTTCTCATCCAGGCAGGCTTCATCCCTGATGGTTTCCCACGCCGAACGGCGAAGCGCCATGTTGGAGCCGAACAGGAAGTGGTACTGGTGCTTCGCCAGGCGCAGCATGAGCTGGCGCATCTTGTCGTCTGCCTTAAGGCCGAAACGGCGCATAGGCATGTCGTAGTACACCACCGGACCCGTTGCTGCCTGAACGGTGGGATCGGCGAAGGCCTTCTGGACCTGCTCCACCCAGTCAGGTTCCAGGACCGAGTCGGCATCGATCCTGCCGATGATGTCGCCGGTGGCGCTATTGAGGCCGTAGTTCCGCGTGGGAATGAGGCCTTGGACGTCCACTTGCTTCAGCAGGATGATGGGGCTCTCCGGATATTCCTGCTGCATCCGGCGAACAATTTTCGCCGTGCGGTCCTTGGACAAGTTGTCCACCACGATGATTTCCTTCGCAGGAACAGACTGATAAATGGCCGCGATGAGGCACTGGCGTATGACGCTTTCCTCGTTGTACGCCGGGATGACAATTGAAACGCCCGGAGGTTCCGCGCGCTCCTTGAGTTCACCCTCGAAGGGTCTATCAGCTGACATCATTTCAAATCTAGCACCCGGTCCCGGAGCCCCAGCGGACTGTTCGGTGTGGGAAGGTCTCTTGGCGGGAAGGTCGGGCCGGGAAGTTGCCTGGCTGGGAACTTGCCTGGCCTGGAAAACAATGAAGGGACCCCGGCTAACCGGGATCCCTTCATGGTTTGCTGATCGAACGCAGCCGATGGCTTGAACTAGAGAGCGGAATCTTTGGAGTCCGTGCCCTTGTCCTCGTCCTTGTGGGTGGCAGCAGCAATGTTCTTCACTGCCGTCTTTGCGTCCGTGGCGACGTTGGAGGCGTTGTCCTCGGTCTTCGCGAACGCGTCCTTGGTGGCCTGCTCTACTTCTGCCTTGGCTTCTTCCGGGGTGAGGTCGGAAGTTTTGGACTCAGCCGGGGCCGCAGCTGCTGCAGTTGCGGAGGCTGCTGCGTCCGCAGGAACCGGAGCGGGGGTCGGCGTTACCGGGGAAGGTGTCTTCCACGGGTCCTCCACCGGCTTGGCGGCCTTCCACGCAGCGACGCCGGCGGCAACCGCGGCGGCAATGACCGTGACAACCAGCCAGCCGCGCTTCTTGGGCTTCTGCTGGGTAGCCAGCTGCTTGCTGACTGCCTTGCTGGTCTGTTCCGCCACAGCCTTGATCTGTTTGCTGGTGGCCTGCGCCTGTTCCTGGACGCCATGGACGACGCCGGACTCAACCAGGCGCTGGGCGACTGCATCGACCTGTGCCGGTGCATTCTCCAGAACATGGTGGACCGCAACCGATGCGTGGCCCAGCTGTTCGGAAAGCTTGGGCAAGTACTCTTCCACTACCTTGTCCCGGGCAACGCCGAGGGCAGGCGTGGCGCGGTTGAGCGTCTCCTGGATCTTGGGCGTTGCATCCTCAACAGCGTCGTGGATCTTGGGAGCCAGCTGGGCCAGCCCGTCCTGGATCCGCGGCGTGACCTTCTCCACGCCGTCGGCGAGGTTGTGTGCGGCCGACTTCAGTCCCTCTTGGATCTTGGGGGAAGCGGTGTCAATGCCGTGCTGGATTCGCGGAACAGCCCAGTTGACAGCTGCCTCTACACGTGGCGCTGCCCAGTCGCGGGCGTTATCCACGCTGGCCACAACTGTGTGCTCAAGGTCGCGGGCAATACGGTCTGATTTCTTCACAACTACCTCCCGATACACATGCTCGTTTGTTGCTAGCCTACGTGCCCCAAAGTTCGTGGGCTATTCATCGTCAAGATTCTTGCCCGATTTCACCGAGCGCGGAACCGGCTTCACGGCCAGTGGCGGCGTTGACCCTGCATGAAAGAATGGGACGCATGACCATTGCAACAGCAAAAGCCACAATTCACACGAGCCTGGGCGACATCAAGGTTGACCTTTTCGGCAACCACGCCCCCAAGACCGTTGCCAACTTCATTGGCCTGGCCACTGGCGAAAAGTCCTGGACCCACCCGGAGACCGGCGAGGACAAGACCGGCACACCGCTTTACAACGGCACCATCTTCCACCGGATCATCAAGGACTTCATGATCCAGGGCGGCGATCCCCTCGGCCGCGGCGTCGGCGGACCCGGCTACAAGTTCGACGACGAAATCCACCCCGAGCTGACCTTCAACGCTCCGTACAAGCTGGCCATGGCCAACGCGGGCGTCCAGATGGGCAAGGGCACCAACGGTTCCCAGTTCTTCATCACCACGGTGAACACCGACTGGCTGTTCGGCAAGCACAGCATCTTCGGCGAGGTCACCGACGAGGAGTCCCGCAAGGTTGTTGACGCAATCGAGGGCGTACGCACCGGCATGGGCGACCGTCCTGTTGAAGACGTCGTCATCAACAGCATCGACATCGAACAGCTCTAGTCCTTCATGAGCTACGGAATTCCGTCGGCCGAGCCGTCCGCTGACATCCCGGTGTGCCCCAGGCACCCGGACCGGCCTTCATACGTACGGTGCCAGCGTTGCGGGCGCCCTGCGTGTCCGGAGTGCCAGCGGGCGGCCGCCGTCGGGTTCCAATGCGTTGACTGCGTCAACGAACAAAAGCGTACGACGCCGGCCTACCGGGCCCCTTACGGCGGCGCGTTGGCCGTTGGCAAGCCCTTGGTGACGTACGCGATCATCGCACTATGCGTACTGGTTTACGTTCTGCAGTGGCTGCTGCCCGGCGAGGCTGTCTACCAGCAGTTCGCTTTTGCCAACGTTTTTGCAGACCGTGAGCCATGGAGGATGCTGACGGCTGCGTTCCTCCACTCCCAAAGTTTCCTTCTCCACATCGTCTTGAACATGTACACCTTGTGGATCTTCGGACAAGCCCTTGAGCCGCTGCTCGGGCGGGTCCGGTTCCTGGCCGTTTATTTGCTGTCCGCCGTGGGCGGTTCCATTGGATTCCTGCTCCTCACCCCGGACCGCCCCGTCATAGGCGTGGTGGGTGCCTCGGGGGCGATCTTCGGTCTCTTCGGGGCAATGTTGGTGGTCCAAAGGCACCGCGGTGGGGAAACCCGCCAGCTGTGGGTCTTGATAGCCATCAATGGAGCAATCGGTTTCTTCGTCCAGGGCATTGCCTGGCAGGCGCACCTCGGCGGATTGATCACGGGCGGCCTTGCGGCCGCTGCCATCGCATATGCCCCCCGCGGCAAGAACCAAGGGCTGCTCCAAGCGGGAGGCTTGGTCCTGGTGGGGGCACTGCTGGCAATCGTCACCTGGTTCCGCGTTTCTTCAGGCTAGCTGCTGTGCCGCCCAATTAGGTCGCATTTGTGCACGTTTTGAGGGGGCAAAACGCGCACAAATGCGACCCAGTTGGGAGGGTTAGTTCCGGGCTACGGGCTGCCGCAGGATTGTCTTGAGCTTCTCCGGAGCAGTCCGCCGCGCGTCGGACAAATAAATCTCGTGATGTTTCCCTGTGGGCCGAAGACGGTGCGAAGGGATGAAGTCCTTGTGCATCTCTTCCAGAACCGGGCCCTCTGCGTCGTATGGGCCTGTGTGCAGGGTCTGGACGCATAGTCCCTCATTCAACGAGGCCAGCCGCAGCGACTCCAATGCCGGCGCTCCACCCTTGCTCCGTACGGCCTCCACTGCAGCGTCTACGTGCCCCGGGGTGATCCAGTCAGGCGTCATGATCATCATGGTCCAGTCCCAACGGGACTTATCCCGTTCCGTGGTGAAGCTGGCCATGTCCTCAGACCACCACAGACCTTCCAGCGGCATCACGCCGTAGTCCCGGCCGAGTTCCTGCTTGCTGAAGAACTTCAGCTTGTACGCGACCGGATACAGCGTTTCCAAGGCATCCCTGTAAGCCTGGGCGGTGTTGGGATCGCCGTGGCCGTCGATCATGAGGAATTGCAGCTCCGGTACCTTGACCAGTGCGAACGTTCCTGCCGTGGCCTTGTAGCTTGTGATCTCCTTCTTGAAGTCGACCTTGGTGTTGGACTGTGCGCCCACCGCTCCTCCTCGATGCAGGTCATCCCCCGCTCCGGCATTATCCACAGATGTTATCCACACTGTGAGTAACTTACATACGTGTAGTTAGCACCGCGAAGGCCAGCCGGCGGGTGAAATAGGGCAGATATCCCCCGTTTGGCATGTGTTGATCCACATCTGTGGATAACTTTGTCCCCTGCGGGAGGCTATTTGTGGACAAGAGAAGCCCTGAGGGCAGAGGTGTGGAAAAAGCTGTTAATCCGCCTGTTAATAAGCGCCTATCAACAGAGTTATCAACACTGTTAATAACTTACAGTCGTGTAGTTTCGGAGCTCCTGCGGGCTCTGAGGCCTGCCATGACAAGGGTTTCCGCCGCTATACCCACAACTTTTCCCCATCTGTGGATAACTTGTGAGCGGCTCGTTGTTGTTAAGTGGGTAACTCTGTTAGGACGTCTTCCAGGGGATTGTTCGAACGTCGGCGAACACGCACAAGCTCGGGTGGATGAACTTTGCCCGAATGAACCTGCAATATCCACAGCCTCGTACACAGTGGGTAAAACCCGGTTGCTACTGCCGGGTAGCCCGGAGAACGCACCAGTCCGGGGCTTTTTGCGCCAGTTCCGTGGATGTCCACAGAAGTTATCCACGGCTGTGGATAAAGTTACGCACTTCTGTGGAAGGTAAGGACGCTGCCGGGCACCCGCTGGGCCTTGGCGTAGTTCGTCAAAGCCCGCGGAGCTAGTTCGAAGCCTGCGGAGCGCTCAGTTCCAGACGCCCGAGGAGCCGCGTCGATGGCTGTCCACCAAGTGGGTGTCGATGATTCCCACAGCTTCCATGAGGGCGTACATGGTGGTGGGGCCAACGAAAGCGAAGCCCTTCTTCCGGAGCGCTTTGGACAGCGCTATGGACTCGGGCGACGTCGTGGGAATGTCCGCGAGGGTTTTGGGAGCGGGCGTCTTGTCGGGCTGAAATGACCAGACAAAGTCAACCAGCCCACCTTCCTCACGGAGGGCAATGGTGGCTTTGGCGTTGGTGATCGTTGCACGTATCTTGAGGCGGTTCCGCACGATGCCCGCATTCAGCATCAACCGCTCCACATCAGCCTCGGTAAAGGTGGCCACGCTCTCCGGATGGAAATCAAGGAAGGCTTCCCTGAACGCTTCCCTCTTCCGAAGGATGGTGGCCCAGGACAGCCCGGCTTGGAAACCTTCCAGACTGATGCGTTCATATAGCCCCTGCTCGTCCCGGACAGGCATTCCCCATTCATGGTCGTAGTAAGCCTGCATCAGGGGATCCGAAGCCGCCCACGCAGGCCGTGCCAGGCCGTCCCCGCCAATGACCGTGCCGTTCTCCGCGGGATTCATTCGTAGCTCCTTTTGGCTAAGTGTGGAAAACCCGGCATCGGATTTCCCCGTTGGGGATATTGTGCCCGCGGGCTACGACATCCCGGTGACGCGCATGGTGATGTTGATGCGGCCGTGGGAAAGACCGCAATCCGAGGGTGCCGTGCCGGGGTGGACCTTGGGGATGCCGTGGTAGGCAAATCGCGATGGCCCGCCGAACACAAACAGGTCGCCCGACCGCAACTGCACGTCCTCGTAGGGTTTGGTACGGGTCCGGGTGTTTCCGAACCGAAATACGCAGGAGTCGCCAATGCTGATGGACACCACAGGCTCACTGGACCGTTCGTCCTTGTCCTGATGCATCCCCATGGCCGCGCCATCGCCGTAGAAGTTCACCAGTGCAGCGTCCGGTGCGTAGCCCTCGGCCAGGCCGCACAGGGAGGCGTCCTGGACCAACTCCGGCGCATATGCCTCTGAGACTGCCTTCTTGCCCAACCGAACCATCCAGTCGGGGAAATCGAGGACAGGGCGGCCATTGACGTCGGTTGCTTCCCGCGTGTACTTGTACGGCTGCCAGTGCCAGCCCAGGCATACGGTCTTGACGGACATCTGGTGGCCGCCCGGCAACGTGGCCGCACGCAGTGGCACCGGACCCTGTGTCCACTCCCCAAACCGGGCCACGATCCAGCGCTGTTGCTCATCGGTGAGCCAACCGGGAACGTGCACTGCGCCGGGTGCGACCAGACGCGGGCCGGAGTGGTTCCCCTGCGGCTGGACGAGCTCGACCGGGAACAGGGCGTCCTCGGTCATGCCGCGGCCTCCAAGGTCAGGAGAGTTCGTTTCGCTTCCGTGCCGCCGAGATACCCTCCGTAGGTTCCATCGGTCCGGACCACCCGGTGACATGGCACGATAACCGGCAGAGGATTGGTGGCGCAGGCTGTGCCCACCGCCCGGACTGCGTTGGGACTGCCCGCTGCCCTGGCCACCTGCGAGTAGCTCTCCGTGGTTCCATAGGCAATGTGCGGTAGATGATGGAGGACGTCCAGGCGGAAGCCGCGCGAGAGGCTGAAATCCAACGGGAGGTTGAACGTCCGGCGCTGGCCGCTGAAGTATTCATCGAGTTGGCGGGCGGCCTCGTCCAGCAAGCCGGGAGCCTCAAGGATGCGTGGGCTGACGGTGTTGGAAAGCTGTTGAAGTACCAACGCGTGGTCTTCGAGTTGGAAAGCTACCCGGAGCATGCCCCGTGCGGTAGCGGCCAAGAGGAGCCTTCCGACCGGTGACTCCACCACCCGGTAGACGATATCCAGGGAGTGGTCTTCCCACGCCGCACGGGCCAAGCGGGCACGAAGGGCCACCAGTGAAGCTTCCAGCCCGGAGTCCAAGGGCTTCAACATGGTGCCCACATCGCCGGGTTCCTGTGCCACGGAGGTCATCCGGGTACTCCTCTCAAAGCAGTCGGCAATAGAACGGTGGGTGAAGGCCGGCCGAGGGCAGTCCGAAGAGCTTTGATGCCGTCCGCTGCGGCCCGGCGGGCAGCGTCCGGAGTTACGCCCACAAGGGACGCAACGTCCTTGTAAGGAAGCCCGACAAGATAGTGGTAAGCGATCGCCTGACGTTGCTTTGGCGGCAGTTGACCGACGGCGTCCAGTAGTTCCGCCTGCCCCTCACCCGGCACACCCAGGATCGAGGGCACCTCGGGCGTTTGCTGTACCGGCACCGGCCTCCGAATCGACGCACGCAGGATGTCGATGCATTTCCGGTGGGCAATGGTCACAAGCCAGGCCTCGGTGTTAGCATCTGCCGGAAGGTCTCCATAGGCCTTCAGCGCAGACAGGAAAGTCTCGGACCAAGCATCCTCGCCGTCGTGAATGCCAACTATGGCCCGGCACACTCGCAGGACCGTGGCGCCGTGTTCCTGGACCACGGTTTCGAACGGTTTCTTTGGGGATGCCGGGGGAATTGGCCCCATCAGAAGAGCTTGCTCTCTTTGACAGCCGCAGGTTCTTCCAATTCCAAAAGGAATCTCTTATTGTCCAAGCCGCCCGCGTAACCAGTGAGACGGCCCGTGCTTCCCACCACGCGGTGGCACGGAACAATGATGCTGAGCGGATTGCGTCCCACTGCGGAGCCCACCGCCTGGGCAAGGTGGGGATCGCCGAGTTCGGTTGCCAGTTGCCCGTAGGTGACCGTGTCCCCGTAGGGGATCAACTGCAGGCGATGCCAGACTTTTTCCTGGAGCTGGTTTCCCCGCACTTTGAAGGGCACCTCGAAGTGTGTTCGGTTCCCGTCCAAGTACTCGGCCAATTCGGCTTCCGCCCGTGAGAAAACGGGATCCCCGCCAGCGGCCAATGAGCCGAAGTAATCCGCAGGCGGCAGGTGCCAATGGCCCTCGTAGAAAATGCCCGTGAGGAACTGCCCGCTGGCAGTCAGCGTCAACTGCCCCAGCGGGGAATCCATGGTGGTGTGCCTGGTGCTCATACCCTGTAGACGTTCACGGGCAGGAAAACGTGAGGTGGGACTTTCCCGGCGGCGTCAGGACCGCCAGCGCGTGGTCATCAGGAAGCCCACGATTGCGATGCCGAAACCGGCCACGATGTTCCACGAAGCCCAGTCCCGTACCGGGAACTGACCTTCGGTGATGTAGAACGTGATGATCCACAGCAGGCCGAGGATCATCAGGCCGAACATCACCGGCTTGAACCACACGGGGTTCGGCTTGTACTGCTGCGCTGCGGAAGTCTGCTGCTCCTGACGGGCAGGCCGCTTGCGGGGCTTGGACTCGGGCACGGATCCTCCTTGGCTGATGCAACTAAACCCGTAACGGCATGCCTTGGTATCCTGCAGGAAGGAAAATTCCAGCGGTCAACGGCCACGCGGCATTCCGGGGTGGTACTAGCTGTCAAGTCTAGCCGCAACCAAGGGGCCGCCCGCGCCGCCCGCGCCCCCTGAAACGAGGAGATCCCGTGGCGCACCAGCAGTCGTCAACCACTGCTGTAGCGCCCCCTGCCCAGGACCTGCGAAAGAGACCACCGCGCCGGAAGACCGGACCGATGGACGTTATCCGCAAGATCATCCAAATTCTGGGCGAGCTCCTGATCACCGCAGGAATCGTACTGCTTCTCTTCGTTGCCTGGGAGCTGTGGTGGACCAACGTCGAGGCAGACGCCAAGCAGTCGGAGGCGGTAAAGAGCTTCGCGCAGGAACTCTCCGGTCCTGTGGAGCCGGCGCCCGCCCCTGCTGACTACGGCCCTCCGGTGGTTTCAGCAGCCCCGGGGTACGGTCAAACAATCGGCATCATGTACATCCCGCGCTTCGGTCCGGGTTACACGCGCCCCATCATCGAGGGAACCGGTTCCGATGTGTTGGACACGCTGGGCCTGGGCCACTACGGAAGCACCAGCATGCCCGGCGCTGTGGGGAACTTTGCGGTGGCAGGCCACCGCCAGACTCACGGAGCCGTCCTGGACAGCATCCACACCCTGGTGCCCGGGGACAAGGTCTACGTCCAGACCAAGGACGGCTACTACACCTACGTGTTCCGCAATAACCAGATCGTCCTCCCGAGCCAAACCGACGTGCTGCTGCCCGTGCCCACCCAGCCGGAGGCCACTCCCACGGAAAGCTTCCTGACCATGACCAGCTGCAATCCTCGCTTCGGGTCTCAGGAACGGATCATTGCCTACTCCATCCTGGACAGTTGGCAGCCTTCCTCAGCCGGCCCGCCGTCGGAAATCGCCGCCCAAGTAGCCCAGGCCCAAGGAAAGGGGTAACCGGTGTACGCATGGATATTCCGCAATCTTCCGGGCCCCTTGTGGGTCCGGATCCTGACATCAGTGGTACTCGTGGCGGTAGCCGTGATCCTGATGATCGAGTTCCTGTTCCCCTGGGTTTCCCAGTTCACCACCTTGACCGACTCAACGATTGGTTCAGTGCAGCAGCCATGAGCACAGCAAAAATCCTGGTCGTGGATAACTACGACAGCTTCGTTTACACCCTTGTTGGATACCTTCAGGAGCTCGGGGCCGAGACAACGG
The DNA here is from genome assembly GCF_015040095.1 of Paenarthrobacter sp. YJN-5. Lineage (NCBI taxonomy): Bacteria > Bacillati > Actinomycetota > Actinomycetes > Micrococcales > Micrococcaceae > Paenarthrobacter > Paenarthrobacter sp. YJN-5. The sequence continues at coordinate 4,503,030 of NZ_CP053544.1, read as the reverse complement.
TCGTCCGGAATGACGACGTAACCCTTGCCGAAGCGAAGGAGCTCGCCGCAGCGCGCGACGGCGTCCTGATCTCACCGGGCCCGGGCACGCCGGCGGAAGCCGGCGTCTGCATCGACCTCATCAAGTGGTGCGGCGAGAATGGCAAGCCCATGTTCGGCGTGTGCCTCGGCCATCAGGCACTTGCGGAAGCATACGGCGGAGTCGTCACGCACGCCCCGGAGCTCATGCACGGCAAGACGTCACCGGTCCGGCACGACGGCAAGAGCGTCTTCGCGGGCCTGCCCTCCCCCGTCACCGCAACGCGCTACCATTCGCTTGCCGCGGTGCGTGACTCCATTCCCGACGTCCTGGAGATCACTGCCGAGACCACCAACGGTGTAGTGATGGGCCTGCAGCACAAGACGGCACCTTTGTGCGGAGTCCAGTTCCACCCGGAATCCGTGCTCACCGAGGGCGGCTACCAGATGCTCGGCAACTGGCTCGAGTCCCTGGGAATGCACGGCGCAGCTGAACGCGCGGCCAAACTGAGCCCGCTGATCCAGCACTAGGAAAGCCGGCACTGACTGTCGCGGGCCGGCAGCCGGAAGCGTGCGTCAAAGCGACGAAGGAGCAGCACGCGGAGGCTGGCGGGCGCGGCCGTCAGGGCGCCCCTAGTCCTTCTTGGTGGGCGTCGGCTTCGGCTTGTCCGTTTCCGTGGGTTTGGGGGTTGGTCTCGGCTCCGGGGCGGGCGCCTTGGCCAGCGTTACCGTGATGGTCTTCCCCTGCTCCACTTCGGTGTTGGCGGCATCGCTCTGGGCCGTTACCTTGCCCGGTTCAACCTGTGTATTCTCCTGTTCGACGACGGCCATCAGCAGGCCGTTTTCCTTCAGGAGAGCCTCCGCCTCGGCTTGGGTGAGGCCTGCGAGCTGGGGCATCAGGACGCGTCCGGAAGACACCTGCAGCTCAACGTTGGAGCCCGCTGCAATGGGTGCGCCCGGGGCCGGTCCCGTGGTGATCACCAGGCCGAAGGGCACCGTGGGGCTGTGCGTCCGGACGGTGGAAATGGCGCCGGTAATGCCCAGGCGCTTCAGGTAGTCGCGGGCATCGGATTCCGTCCGCCCGGCTATGTCCTTGGGGATGGTGACCGAGCTGGGACCGCTGGAGATGTTGAGCACCACTTCGGCGTTCTGTTCCAGCATTGCTCCCGCATCCGGGGACGTGCCTATGGCCATGTCTTTCGCCACGGTGTCGCTCGCTACCCGCGTGGTCTTGGGAACCAGCTTGGCACCATAGAGCTCTTGGAGAGCCTGTGATTCGGACATATTGGCCACCGCAGGTACGGCAACTTTGGCGGGTGCCGGCGGCGCCGCGTTCACCACGCTGTAGATCCAGAACCCGGCCCCGGCGAGGACCAGGATGGTGAAGATTGCCAGGGTTGCCGCCCAAGCACGACGGCGGGACTTCTGCCGCGCTGTACGCTCGCGTTCCGGCGGGAGGCCGAGCGGAAGGTCGTCATCCGCCTGCCTGAGGGCATAGCCCTGTGGCTCCGCGTAGTCGGCGTGCTCGGGATCGTCATTGATCTGGTCGACGTTGAGGAATCCGACGGCGGTGGCGCTGAGCAGCTGTGTGGAGGGATTGTCGTCGTCCACGAGGTCGTTGGGGTCCGTGGGCGCCTCGCTGGCCGGAACGGCAGGTACAGGGACGCCGTTGCTGGCCGCCCTCAACGCACGGCGGAACGCAGCGGCGTCCTGGAACCGGTCGTCGCGGTTTTTCTGCAGGGCCTTGGCCAGGACGGAGTCCAATGCCTCGGACACCTCGGGGTTGTGGATGCTGGCCTTGTCCGGGGTTTCCCGAACATGCTGGTACGCGACGGAGACGGGACTGTCACCAACGAACGGCGGCCTGCCGGTCAACAATTCGTAGAGCAGGCAGCCGGCCGAGTAGAGGTCGCTCCGCGCATCGACTGTTTCGCCGCGGGCCTGCTCCGGGGAAAGGTACTGGGCGGTGCCCACAACGGCCTGGGTTTGGGTCATGGTCGCGGAAGAATCAGCCATTGCCCTGGCGATGCCGAAGTCCATGACCTTGACCTCGCCCGTATCGGCGCAGACCATCACGTTGGCAGGCTTGATGTCGCGGTGGACGATCCCCGCCCTGTGGCTGTATTCCAAGGCCGACAGGACTCCCAAGGTGTAGCCGATGGAGCCCTCGACTGTCAGTTCCTTGGCCTTGATCATGTCCCGCAGGGTGCGTCCTGCCACGAATTCCATGACGATGTAGGGAACACGCACGTCCTCGCCGGGCCCGCCCGGGATGGAGTATTCGCCTGTATCGAAGATGGCCACAATGGAGGCGTGGTTCAGGGCAGCTACTGCCTGGGCTTCGCGCTTGAACCGGGCCTGGAACTGGGGGTCCCGGGCGAGGTCGGCGCGCAGTACCTTCACCGCTATGGTCCGTCCCAGCAGGGTGTCCGTCCCGCGGTAGACATCAGCCATCCCGCCACGACCGATCAGCTCACCCAGCTCATAGCGGCCGTTGAGGATGCGTTGCTCAGACACAGGTGTGCCCTCCTCCCGGTGTGCAGGACCCTGCCGTGACGATGTCATAACTGACTACTTAGTTGCTCGGGCGGCCGCTGGGGCTGCCGCTGGAGGTTGACGGACTGGTGGGCACAACGGACCGGGAGAGGAAGTACGTGACGGTGGAGCCTTCCTCAACTTCGGTTCCGACGGCAGGTGATGACCTGACGAAGGTGTTCGGTGCCTGGCCGACGGCACCGTTGACGGGATCTCCCGGAATCCAGCGGAGGCCGGCGCCTTCGAGGGTGGCCCGCACCTGCGCCTCACTGGCACCCGGAGCGATGTTCGGAACCTGGACGGTGGCGGGCTTCTCGGGTCCCTTGGAGTACTTGACGGTGATGGTGGTGCCGGGGTCGACAGGACCGCTCGGGTTCACCTCAACAACAATCCCGACGGCGGCGGTGTCGTCGAAGACCTCCTGGCCGTTGACGCCAAGGCCGAGGCCCCGAAGAGCCGCGCTGGCCGTTTCAAACGGCTGGCCCAGGTACTCTTCCGGAATGACATTGACCTTCTGGGGTGTGGTCTGGGTCGGCGAGGGCGCCTGGGAGGTTTGCGTGGGTGTGGGCGTCGCCGAAGTTGACGACGGCGTCGACGTCCGGCTGGGGCTGGACGATGTGGATTCACTCGGCGAAGGGCTCGGTGAGAAGAACCCGGACTGCGAAATCAGGAATCCAACCAAGGCGAAGAGAACCAGCAGGATCAAAGCCACCAGGGGCCAGGTCCAAGGACTGCGCTTCTTGCGGTCGGGCTCAGCGTCGTCGTAATTGTCGTCGTCGCTGTAGACCACTTCTTCGTCGTTGAGCTGACGCTCGGCCTCCAACGCGTTGGCGCGGGCCAACGGGTTGTCCGATGAAGCCGCGGAAGCAGCCGCGGCGCCTGCAGCGGCCCCGGCGGCAGCTGCGCCGACCACCGGAAGTGCGGAAGTCGCCGTCGTCGATTGCTCTTTTCCGAAAGGTGAGGCAACGACGCCGGTGGGTGCCGTGGCGGTGTTGACCGGTGCGGTGATGGGACCGGTTGAGTCCTCGAAGAGGAGCATGCCGGGCACCGCGGCGTGGGCGGTGGCGATGTCTCCGTTACGGATCGCTTCCGCGGCCTCGGCCAGTTTGATGGCGTTGGCGGGACGGTTCTTGGGGTCCTTGGCCAGCATGGACATCAAGAGTGCGCGCACAGGCGTCGGCAGCGTCTCCGGAAGCGGCGGTGGAGCGTCGTTGACCTGTGCAAGGGCGATCGCAATCTGGGATTCGCCGGAGAACGGACGGTGCCCGGTGAGGCACTCGTAACCGATGACGCCCAGGGAGTAAATATCCGAGGAACCCGTGGCGGTCTGCCCGGTGGCCTGCTCCGGAGCCAGATACTGGGCGGTGCCCATGACCTGTCCGGTCTGCGTCAGCGGCACTTGGTCGGCCAAGCGTGCGATGCCGAAGTCCGTGACCTTGACCCGGTTGTCCGGGGTGATCAGGAGGTTGCCCGGCTTGATGTCGCGGTGCACCAGGCCTTGTGCGTGTGCCACCGCCAGGGCGCGTGCCGTCTGGGAAATGATGGAGAGCGTCATGTCCGGAGACAGCACCTGCTCGCGCTCCAGGATGGCGCTCAGCGGGTGGCCGGGGACGAGTTCCATGACCAGGTAGGCCGAACCGGCCTCCTCGCCGTAATCGAAGACGTTGGCGATACCGATGTGGTTGAGGAGTGCGGTGTGCCGTGCTTCAGCGCGGAAGCGCTGGAGGAACCCGGGGTCGCCCGTGTATTCCTCCTTGAGCACCTTAATGGCAACGATCCGGCCCAGAATCTGGTCCTTGGCCTTCCAGACCTCGCCCATGCCGCCAATCGCAATGCGACTGGTCAGCTGGAACCTGCCGCCGAGTGTGATTCCCGAAGTAGGCCTCACTTATTCAACACCGCCTCAAAAATCTTCTTTGCGTTCGGACTGGTTAGCTTTGAGCCGCTGAGCACATCCACACCTTCCATGACGATGGTGACGGCCACTTGCGGGTCGTTCGCCGGGGCAAACCCGGTGAACCATGAATTGTTCAGGCCTGAATCACCGAGTTCGGCGGTGCCGGTCTTGCCGGCCACCTTGACTCCCGGGACGGACGCGCCGTTGGCGATGCCGTTGTCCACGGCGCTGGTCATCCATTCGGTGATCTGGCTGGCGATGGGTTCAGTGGTGCTCTTGCGGAGGGTTTCGGGCTTGGTTTCACTGATGACGCGAAGGTCCGGCGCCCTGACGGTCTTCACCAGGCTGGGCTTCATCTGCGTTCCGCCGTTGGCGATGGCGGCAGTCATGAGGTTGATCTGCAACGGCGTAGCCTTCACGTCGCGCTGTCCCACCGAGGACTGGGCAAGCTGTGCCTGGTCGAGGTCCTTGGGGAAGACGCTCTGGGCCATCTGGAGCTTGAGCTGATCGCCGAAGTTGTCACCAAATCCGAACTTCTCAGCCTGCTCCCTGATGGCGTCCTGGCCGAGGTCCAGGGCGATGCTGGCAAAAGGCGTGTTGCAGGACTGCTCAAGGGCGAAAGAGAACGACGCCGTCTCCCGGACGTTGCAGTTACCGCCGGCATAGTTGGGGAGGCTTGCGCTGGACCCCGGGAGCGGAAGGCTGGCCGGATTCGGCAGTTCGCTGTCCTTGTTGTACTTGCCCGAGTTCAGCGCTGCTGCGGTGTCGACGAGCTTGAAGACCGATCCCGGCGACAGCAGGTTGCCCGTGGGGCCGCTGACGTTCTGGTTCAGGTTGATGCCGGGAATCTGGTTCAGCTCGGTGTAGTTGGCCTGGGCCGCCTTGGTGTCATGGGTGGCGATCAGGTTGGGATCGTAGGACGGCTTGGACACCATGGCCAGGATCGCTCCGGTCCTGGGGTTCGTCACCACAATGGAACCGCGCTGGCCGTCAGGAATCAGGTCATAGGCGAGCTTTTGGATTTCCGGATCAAGGGTCAACTCAACGGACGCGCCCTTGGGCTCGTTGCCAAGGAACATTTGGCTGACGCGGTCCAGGAAGAGCTGGTCCGAGTTGCCGGCCAGGGTGTCGCCCATCGACTGTTCCAGGCCGGTGGAGCCAAATCCCTTGGAGAAGTAACCGGTGATACCGGCATAGAGTTCCGGCTCCGTGTACTTCCGCTGGAAGGCACAGGATTCCGTCCCTGTCACCGACTCGGCAATGGGCTTCCCGTCCACGATGATGGCGCCGCGGTCGTTGCAGAAGGACGCCAGGATGGCCCGCTGGTTCCAAGGGTTGGCGTTGAGCTCGTCAGCGCCGATGACCTGCACGTAGCTGATGGCACCGAAGATCAGCGCGAACATGGCGACGGCAGCCATCCATGAACTCCTAATAGCCTGGTTCATTGCTGCTTCACCGCCTCTGTTGGTGCGCTGGGTGTCTGTCCGGTGGCCGGCCTGCGTGCGGCCGGAGTGCTGCTGGTTGCTGGAGGTTTAGTGACCATAGGGGTGGTATCCACAGGGCCACGTGCCGTGTTGGAGATCATCAGCAGCAGGCCGACAATGATCCAGTTCGCCAGCAGCGATGAGCCGCCGGCGGCAAGGAACGGCGTGGTGAGACCCGTGAGCGGAATGAGTCGGGTAACGCCGCCGATCACCACGAAGCACTGCAGGGCGATGGCGAACGACAGCCCGCAGGCCAGCAGTTTTCCAAAGGCATCCCTGGTGCCGAGGGCAGCGCGGAAACCGCGCGTGAACAGCAGGAGATAAAGCATCACCACGGCAAACAGGCCGATGAGTCCCAGTTCTTCGCCAATCAGCGCAACGATCATGTCGCTGTTGGCAAAAGGAACCAGGTCCGGCCTGCCTTGGCCGAGGCCGGTGCCCACCAGGCCGCCGTCGGCCATGCCGAACAGGCCCTGCACGATCTGCCCGCTGCCGCCTGGAGAACGTCCGAAGACTTCCGGGGTGAAGGCATTGATCCAGCTGTCGATGCGGAAAGCTACGTGGGAGAAGATCCGCGAGGCGATGAAACCGCCGCCGAGTATGAGGGTGACACCAATGACCACCCATGAGATCCGGCTCGTGGCCACGTAGATCATCACGATGAACAAGCCGAAGAAGAGGATGGAGGAGCCAAGGTCGCGCTGGAAGACCAGGACGCCGATGCTGACCAGCCACGCGGTGATCATGGGGCCAAGATCCTTGAAACGCGGGAACTGCATGGGGCCGATCTTCCGGCCGGCCAACAGGATGAGGTCGCGGTTGGAGGATAGATACCCTGCAAAGAATATGGCGAGCGTGATCTTTGCGATTTCGCCCGGCTGGAAGGTCATGGGCCCTACCCGGATCCACACCCTTGCACCAAGGATTTCTCCGGCGGAGATGCCGGGAATCAGGGGAAGGAGCAGCAGGAACGCGCTCACTGCCAATGAAATGTAGGTGAAGCGACGCAGGATCCGGTGGTCTTTGAGGAACCAGATCACCGCGATAGCAACCGCCATGGCGATCAGGGTCCACCGGAGTTGGTTGTTTCCCGTGTCGTCGCCGGGGGCATCCATGCGGTGGATGAGGGCCAGGCCCAACCCGTTGAGTGCAACGACAATCGGAAGTATTACTGGGTCGGCATATTTAGCCCGGAGCCTCAGGACCACGTGGAAGGCGAAGGCAGCTACAGCCAGGAGACTCGACTGGAACCAGAAGTCGTTGTCCAGGCCCGACTCGGAGTTGATGCTGACCAGGGCGCTGGCGCCGATACCCACCGCCAAAGCCAGGACGATGAGAACCAGCTCAACGTTCCGGCGAGGCTTGGGGGTGATGTCTGTTTGGCTCATTTTGCCGCCTCACATGGAGTCGGGACGGGCGAGGGCGTTGGGGTGGCAATCGCTGCCGTGCTGGGGACAGGGACGCTTGCAGTTGGCGAAGGCGTGGCCGTGGCAGAAGGAGAAGGACTGGGGCAGTTGGCGGAGGCGCTGCCGAAGTTCTTCAGGTTCTCCACGATGCGCTGGGCATCGTCCAGATCGCCCGCAGGTACGGTTTGGCGCACGCTCTGCTGGCCGTACTCGGGCAGCGAGTCAACGCGCAGGTCCGTGACGGATTCAAGGCGGGAGAGCTGGATGGGTCCCAAACGTTGGGAAATGCCATTGAAGATGGCTACGCGCTGATCGAACTCGCCCACGTAGTAACGGGTCTGGGTCCAGGCGTATCCCAGCCAGAGACCCACCACAACGCCCAGGACCACCACCGCAGCGACGGCCGGCATGAGCCAGCGGAAGCGGCGACGGGGCGGTTCCGGCAGTTCCAGACGGTCCTGCTCCGCTTTGTGGGTCAGGACAGTTGCTGCCCGGCGGGCTACCGTACGGCCCGCGACAGTTGGAATGGAGCCGGTCTCGGCCGCAGTAGCAGCGGCGCCCACGAGCAGGTGCGGGCGGCTGGCCAGTTCCTCCCGAAGGACCTCGGCCGAGAGGTGCTCGCCGAGATTGGGGTCGGTGGTGGCAGGAGGTTCCTTGGAGTCTTCCGTGGCTTCCGCGGTTTCCGCAGCATCGGGCTTTGTTGACGGGCTGGTCCGGTCAGGCTGCTCTTCTGCCGACCCCGGAGTCCCCGAACTGAAGGAGGACCCGGCACCGGCGGCCTTCGCGACGGAAAGCTCTTTCTCCTGCTTCTTGGAAGCCGCGGACTCCTCGGCGTCCTCCGCCGATTTGCTGGCGGTAACGGCGTCCGGTTCGTCCCGCGGGGTGGCCCCGGCGGCCGGAACGATGTCCACGGCGGCCGTTGCGACGTCGTCGTCCGTTTCTTCCGCGATCTCGAGCATCACCACGGTGACGTTGTCCGGTGCGCCGGCCTCGAGAGTGAGGTCAACAAGGGTTTCCACGCATTCGCGGAGGTCCTTGATCTCCCGGACCATCCGCTCAACGACGTGGCCGGCCACGTAGTTCAGGCCGTCGGAGCAGAGCAGCCAGCGCTCACCGGGCTCGACGTCGAGGACATCAAGATCCAGTTCGGGGCTGGCATCGACGTCACCGAGAACGCGCATGAGCACGTTCTTGTGCGGGTGGGTTTCCGCTTCTTCCGGCCGCAGCCTGCCTTCGTCAATGAGGCGCTGAACGAACGTGTGGTCGATGCTGATTTGCTCGAACTTCTTGTTGCGGAGCCGGTAGGCGCGGGAGTCGCCGATGTGCGCAAAGTGCAGCTTGCGTCCCTCGAGGAGGAGCGCAGTGACCGTCGTGCCCATGCCTGACAGTTTGGGATTCTGGTGCACCAGCTCGGACAACAGCGAGTTGGCGGTCTGGATCTCGTCCGCGAGGACGGTATCGGCGCCGTCCGGGTAATCGTCGTGGTCCAGGTGGATCATGTCCAGCACCGTGGACGCAGAGGCGACGTCGCCTCCCGCGTGACCGCCCATGCCATCGGCAACCACGGCAAGATGACGCCCCACGTAGGCGGAGTCGTCATTCTTGGAGCGGATCCGTCCGACGTCGGAACGTGCGGCGTAACGCATGATGAGGGGGCGCTCCGCCGGTGTTTCGTTGCCTTCGGTGGTCTCGGTAGAGGCCATGGACTACGGCCTCAATTCAATGACCGTCTTGCCGATTCGCACGGGGACGCCAAGCTCCACCGGCAATGCGCGGGTGAGCTGCTGATCGGCCAGGTATGTGCCATTGGTGGAGCCGAGGTCCTCAATGAACCAGCGGCTGCCCTGCGGGAACAAGCGCGCGTGGCGGCCTGAGGCGTAATCGTCTTCGAGGACCAGGGTGGCTTCCTGGGCGCGGCCAAGCAGGATGGGGCTGGCAGCGAGCGGGACTGTGGTGCCCTTCAACGGGCCCTCGGTGACTACGAGGTTGCGGGCGTGCTGGATCGCCGGCGGCGGTGAAGCTGCCAGTTCGGGGTGCTTACGGACCTCGCGGGCTGTAGGAGCGCCGGTCACGGCTTTGCGGCCGATCTGGAAGTCCCGCCGCATGGTGGACACAATGCTGAAGATCAGGATCCAGAGCAGCAGGAGGAAACCGAAGCGAAGAGCCGTGATTGTCAGTTCGCTGATGTCGTTCACGCGTTGCCACCCGGGTTCTGGGGGAGAAGGCGGAAAATAATCTTGGTACGTCCCATCGTGATGGTTGAGCCGTCAGTGAGTTCCACGCTGCCGTCCACTTTGTGCCCGTTGACATAGCTGCCGTTGGTGGACCCAAGGTCGACGGCCCAAGTGGTGCCGTTCTGGGTGCGGACCTCAAGGTGCTTCCGGGAAACACCGGTGTCGTCCACCAGGATGTCCGCTTCAGAAGAGCGGCCCAGTACTACGGACTGGGCGTTGAGGGAATAACGCTGGCCACCGATGTCCAGCACAGGCTGGAGGCGGGTTGGCTGACGCACGGGAGCGGCGGGGACATTCGGCCGGGGAGCCTGCTGGGCACCTCCGGATTTTTCTGTCCTTGAGGCGATTTCAAAATGGCCGGAACGTTCTTCTTCATTGCGGCGGAAGGAGATCCTTACCGGCCCCTGAAGCGTGTAGCCCTGGCTGCGAACGTGTTGGATGACTACATCGCACAGCTCTTCGGCAAGGGGAGTGCCCCACTCCTGCGCCCGGGCGAAGTCGTCATTGCTGAGGAGGACATCGAAGACGTTGGGGGCGAGTGTCCTGCCGGCGGCAATGGTGATGGACTGGTTGTCCAGCTCCCGCCGCAATTTGCTGGCAATTTCCACCGGCTCAACACGCGCCCGCGATCCCGTGGAGAAGACGTTGCGGACAGCCTTTTCAATGCCCCGCTCGACTTTGTCCAGCAAGCCCATGGTCCTTCTCCTTTCCTGATCGCGGCACCCGTTGTGCCTGGTTTGCAGACTGTAGACGCACACAGCAAAGTGAGCGCCAAACGGCCCTTCTCTTTCCCGATACTACTTGGAGTGACTGGGAATGGCCTTAATCCACAACGCCGTGCGGCCCGGAAAAGTTCACTCCTTGCCTGTGCTGGCGGCGGAGGAAGGGATCTGATTTTCCTCTCTGTAAAAGCCGCTGAAGCCCGTGTTCGGTGGCTGAACGCGGGGTGCTGATCATCCTTCCGGGCTGCCCGCGATGGCCGATTGGTGTTTTTCCCACGGTGTCCGTTATGCTTGATCTCGCTGCTTTTGAAGGAAGCGAAGCCGGAATGCCGGTGAGCTTGTGGAAAAAGAAGTTGCGCGCGAGTGGCGGAACGGCAGACGCGCTGGCTTCAGGTGCCAGTATCCGAAAGGGTGTGGGGGTTCAAATCCCCCCTCGCGCACGCAATCAGAAAGAGCCCCGGTCTTTGGACCGGGGCTCTTTTGTTGTGCGCCCACCTTCGTTGTCCACGCACCCAACTGGGTAGCAGTTAAGCGCGTTTAGGGCGGTCTAAACGCGCTTAACTGCGACCCAGTTGGGTGGGGTGGGGCGGGAGGTTAGCCGCGCGCCGAAGTCCTGAGCCGGCGTCGTGAGTTGCTCAGGTGCATGCGCATGGCTGCCGCGGCAGCGGCCGGGTCCGACTCTGCGATGGCTGCGTAGATGGAGGCGTGCTCGTGCACCACGTGGGCGAAGTGTTCGGGGGAGTCAGGTTCGTCGCTTGAGACCAGGCGGGGGCGCGGCATGGTGATCATGGTCTGCCCCAGCGCGTCGATGCAGTCCATGTAAAAGGGATTGCCGGACGCCGCCGCGACCGCACGGTGGAACTCGTAGTCGGCCTTCATGGCGTGGGCCGGATGGCCGGAACCGGCAGTGAACTGCTCGAGGGCCCCGTGTACGGCCTTGAGTTGGCGGTCCGTGCGGTGTTGCGCAGCGAGGGCGGCGGCTTCAGTTTCGACGCCGATGCGGAAGTCGAGCATCTGGAGGCGGTCTTCGAGGCTGGACACGGCACGGGCGCCCGGGGCTTGGGCAGGTCCGTCGGAAGGCGGGGTCAGCGCGAAGCTGCCCCGCCCCCGTTCGGTTTCCACAAGTCCCTCGGCCTGCAATCGCGTCAAGGCCGAGCGGACGACGGTCCTGCTCACCCCGAATTCGCTGATGAGCGTATTTTCGCTGGGAAGCTTCTCACCTGGCTGGATGACGCCGTCGACGATGCGGTTGCGAAGGTCGGCGGCGAGGTCCGCGGTCAGGTTCCGGCTCATGGCTTCAAGATTACGCGCCGAACTCCACGGACTCGGTGGTCCAGGCACGCGCCTGCCCGCTGAGTGTCACGCCCAGGCCGGGGCGATCCGGGACGATCATGCGGCCGTCCTTCGTCTCCAGCCGTTCCTCGAAGAGCGGATCGAGCCAGTCGAAGTGCTCCACCCACGGCTCGGTGGGATAGGCGGCTGCGAGGTGGAGGTGGATTTCCATTGCGAAGTGCGGCGCCAGGCCCAGGCCGCGCTCATCCGCGAGGGTTGCCAGGCGCAGGAACTGCGTGATGCCGCCGACGCGCGGTGCGTCCGGTTGGATGATGTCGCAGCCGTTGGCGTTGATGAGGCCCTTGTGTTCGGCCACCGAGGCAAGCATTTCGCCGGTGGCGATGGGCGTGTCCAGGACCTGCGCAAGGTGGGCGTGGCCCTCGAAGTCGTACGCGTCCAGGGGTTCTTCGATCCAGATGAGGTTGAATTCCTCCAGTTGGCGGCCCATGCGCAGGGCGGTGGCCCTGTCCCACTGTTGGTTGGCATCCACCATGAGTGGAACGTCCCAGCCGACGTGTTCGCGGACGCCGGCCACCCTGCGGAGGTCTTCCTTGGAGTTGGGCAGGCCGACCTTGATCTTGATGCCGCCGATGCCTTCCTCGATGGACTGGGTGGCACGAGCTTTGACCTCCTCCAACGTGGCGTTCAGGAAGCCGCCTGATGTGTTGTAGGTCCTGACGGAATCGCGGTAGGAGCCGAGGAGCTTGGCCAAGGGGAGCCCGGCACGTTTGGCTTTGAGGTCGTACAGTGCAATGTCGACGGCGGCAAGCGCTTGGGTGGCGACGCCGGAACGGCCCACCGATGCGCCGGCCCAGAGGAGCTTGGCGTAGATTTTGCCGATGTCGTTCGGGTCCTCGCCGATCAGGCCCTGGGCAACTTCCTTGGCATGGGCGTACTGCGCGGGGCCGCCGGCCCGCTTCGAATAGCTGAAGCCAAGGCCACTATGGCCCTGTTCCGTGGTGATTTCGGCGAAGAGGAAGACCACCTCGGTCATGGGCTTTTGCCGGCCTGTGAAGACCTTGGCGTCACTGATGGGCACCGCGAGGGGTAGCCGTGCAGTGGATAGTTTGACGTGGCGGACAAGGTCGACGGGGCTCATGGGGTCTCCTAAGTGACAAGTTGCTACTTAGGATACAAGTCGCCTACTTGTGTTACAAGAGTGCGACGACGTTTGGCTGCTTCCCGGGGTTTGGTCGCCACCACAGCGCCAACGGACGTCAGAACCAACAACACCGCCCACCAAGGGAAACCAGGATCGATCGACTGGCTTGGCAGGGCTGTTCCGCCTGCAGCTGACGGTCCGTCGACGCGCTCACCACGCACTAGGAGCCTGTGGCTGTTGACTCCCGTGGGAGTGCAGGTCACCAAAGTCACGTAGTCCTTGCCATCGACCTTTCGGAGGTCGTCGGTCTTCTCCGGCAACACTGTGAGGATTTGGTCCACTTTGTAATACAAGGTTTCGCCCAGGACGCTGAGGGTGAAGGTATCGCCCACGGCCACCCTATCCAGGTCATCGAAGAGCTTGGCGCTGACAAAACCTGAATGCGCCGTGATCACGCTGTGGCTGCCGGTACCCCCTACAGGCAGGCTGGAACCTACAAGGTGGCCTGCTCCCTTGGCAAGGGTGGCTTCGTCCGTGTCATGGAAGATGGGGAGGTCAGTGTGGATGGACGGAATGCTGATACGCGCCATCATGCCGCCCGGACCCACGTCGAGCAGCTTGCGGTACGTCTCCGAATCTGCGCTCACGGGCGACCGTCCGCCGTCTTCGTTCAAGGTGTAGGGGTCACGCAGCGGGCCCGAGGGAAGCTCCGCATTGAACTTGCGTGCTTCCTTCAACAGACTCTCCTGGGCGCCGGGTGAAAGGCTCTCGACCGTCTCCACATAACCACTGATTTCCGTTGCGTGGATACGGTCTGAAAACCACGCTGCCGCGGTGGGGTACAGGAGCACGCCGACGCCGATGATGGCGAACAACACCACCAGGACCCGCTGCCAGCTCCAGCGTTGGCGGCCGTGTTGGTGCGGGGGAGACGATTCGGGCTGGGTCATGTTTCTCCTGGGATGTACTGATGACAGCAAAGTGGGGAAGGACGGCGCTGGCCGTTCTTCCCCACTTTGTTCTGGATGGAGACGGGCTCCTGGGACTGCTAGTTGTTGCTTGCCTTGCGGGAGCGGGCGAACAACAGGACAGCACCGCCAAGGATCAGGGCGCCGGCAATGTAGAGGACGCTCGTTCCGGGGCCACCGGTGAACGGCAACTCAAAGCCCGAGTTGGACGGGACGTTCTTGACCTGCAGGTCAATTCCCACGGGCGTCGTGGTGGCATTGATCAGGAAGGAGATCGGTTCTGCGAGCAACTCGTACCCGGCAGGTGCCTGGGTTTCAACCAGGTAGTAGGTACGGAAGTCGGCATCGCCCGGTGCAACGGCAACGCCATTGGCCCAATCGGAGTAACGCAGACCGGATACGGTCAGCGTTCCATCGGCAGCAACGGTGAACTCGGTCTCGCCGTTCAGGCTGATCGGGTTGGTGCCGGCCTCGGCGTCCGCCTGGTTGGTGTAGATGGAGAAGGAGGCTCCAGCCAGGGCTGCGCCGTTCTGATCAACCTTCTCAAGGGTGATGTCACCCCACTTGGTGACAACCGGAGGCGTGACGATCGGGCCGCCGGGCTGGCCCGGGGCGATGGTGAAGCTGGCAGCGTTCGGGTAAACCAAAGCCTCGTTCTCGATCTCACCAATGGTGTTGACCGTGGTGCCAACAACCATCTTCACGCGGCTGTCCGTGTGGGCCTCCAGCACGGCCAGACCGGCCGGGGTGAATTCAACGGAGACGGTGTTGGACGCGGCATCGAAGGTCACCGTGTAGTCGACACCTTCGGTGAGGACCGTGCCGTCAACCAGGCTGAGCGTGGTGCTGACGTACGTCAGCTTGTCGTCGAGCTGGTCAACGATCTTGTAACCGTCGATGACTTCCTCATTGGGGATGTCGCCGGTGATGGTGAAGTCGATCTGGTCGCCCAGTTTGACGTCGGAGGCATCGGTGACGGTCTTTTCTGCCCCGCTGACCGAGTTCTTCGGGTAAACGTGGACGTCATAGAGCCAGTTGTCCTGGTTGTCCGGGTCCGTCAACGGAATGGACACCAGGAACGGTGCCGACGGCGTCACACCGGCGGGGTAGTTGGTCTCAGTGACGAGGTACAGGCCCACGGGCAGGTTTGCGAAAGCCGCAGTACCCTGGCCGTCGGTGGTCTGTACCTGACCCGCGCCGAGGCTGTAGCCGGCACCGGTGATGGACCCTTCGGGATCCGAGGGGGAGAACACGCTGCTCAGGTTATGTGCGGCGTCCCATCCGGCGTTGGAGGCGAGGTCGAGGGTGTTGACCTGCTGGACCGTGAATTCAATGCCGCTCAGCGGCGTCAGGCCCGTGGTATCCACGGAGGTGCCGTTGTTCGGCAGGCCCGTGGGAGTGGTGGGGCGTTCAAACTTGTGGACAGTGATGGAACCGGTCTGGTCAGGGTCTACCACTGGGGCGGCGGTGGCCGGCGCGACGGAGAAGGTCATTGCCAGCACCGCCCCGGTAAGCGTTGCGGCGGCGGTCTTCAATAACCGCCGGGAGCTTGGGTTACTCACTCTTTTTCCTCTTTCTGTTTATTGATGGTGCAGATGCTCGGAAGTGAACATTCAGGGCCGGGCGACCCAAGGGAACGGACCGCCCGGTGGTCTTAGGTGATGGGTTGCTGCTTGCGCTTGCCCCGGAGGCCCGGGGATGCCAGGACGACGGCAAACAGGAGGAGCGCTGAACCGGCCACGGTGAAGGGCCACCAGCCGATTCCGCCCGATTCCGGGAGCTTCAGCGCGGGAACGTCCTTGACCGTGAGCAGGAAGATGCCGTCTCCATTGGCATCGCTGGCCGCGACAACGCCACCACCGCTGCCTTGGCCAAGAGTCACGGAGCCGCCGGCGGCAATGGTGAATTGCACGGGTTCCGCGAGCAGGTTGAAGCCGACCGGGGCTGCGGTTTCTTCCAGCCAGTACACGCCCGGCTGGATGCCTTCGAGCTGGAATTGTCCGGTCTGGCCTGCGATTGCCGCGACCGTGTAGGACGTGTTGACCGCTCCGGGAGCTCCGCTGGCATCGTCGTGGATGGCCCAGCTGGACCCATCCATGGGAACCCAGGTGGACGCGGATGATTCGCCGATCTTCTCGATCAGGATCTTGGCCGGCGTCCGGTGGGTCGTGGTGCAGTCGGCTGTGGGCGTTCCCGATCCGGTGGCGCACTGCTGGGGCGGTATCGCACCGCTGCCGGTGACCGTGTTGACCAGCGTGGAGTTCCACGCATCCTCGTTGACCGTGACGCTGTATTGCAGGGTGGCGGTCTGCCCGGCGGGAAGCGTGAAGGGTGCAGTGGTGAGCGTGGTGGACGGTGAGGCCGGGTCAGCCACAGGAGTCGGAGCGCCAGGCCCAATGGTCAGGAGCGCCGAGCCGTTCACGAAGGTGGCCTTATTGAGGACTCCGGAGAGGTTGTCCGTGAGCACAATTCCGCTGATTTGACCCACCACGCTCGTTGCGGTGACGGTGTAGGTGATGGTGTCGCCCGGGTTCACGAACTGCCCGACGGCGGTCCCGCTGCCGTTGACGGTGGCCGTCTTCTTGATGGTCCAAGCGGGATCGGCGGGGACTTCGGCATCATCGTTGTCCGTCACCGGATTGCCGAGGGGCGGGTTGCCGGTCACCGTGGCGGTGTTCGTCAGCAGGCCGCTGGTGACATCCATGGCACTGATGACGTACGTGGCCGTGGCGGTCACGGTTTGGCCCGGGAGCAATATGCCAGGGAGACCTGGCCAGGTGTAGGAGAGGGCGCTCATGTTGCCGGTGCCTGAGAACTGGGTCTCGTTGATGACCACTCCGGTCAGCGTGACGTTTCCCGTGTTCTGGGCGGTGAAGGAGTAGGTGGCTGTTTCGCCTGCAACCATGGTGGTCTTGTCGACTGACTTCACCAGCGAAATGGATGGGGCGGGCACGATTGCCGGGGAGATGGTGAAGGTATAGTCCTCAACTTCGCCGGAATCGGAAGCCCCGATGGGGACCTGCGTTTGGGTGCTGTTGTACCCCACACGGAAGCGCGCGTAAGTATCTCCGGCCGTTACGCCTGAGAGCCCCGTCCAGTTGAGCGTTGCCTGCGTTGCCCCCGCTGCGAAGGTTGCGCAGGCCCGCTCGGCAGGGGTGTCAAAGCGGCCGTTTTTGTTGAAGTCGATCCATCCGCAGACCGTGCCTGCTTTGCTGGCGCCGCTGATGGCAACCGTGGTGGAGTAAGTGCTTGTTCCGGCCGCGAACGGTGCAAGGGTCACGCCGTCGTCGTTTTGGTCCAGGGCCGCCGAAGCGCTGGCGTTGGGTGAGGACGTGCCGTTGGCCACCATTGCGTTGTCCTCGGTGACGTTCGGTCCCAGTGCGACGTCGGAAAGGATGGCGCGCGCTGCGTTGTTTTGGTCGTAGGAGGCCGGTGCGTCGCCGAAGTCCTGCGGCACTGTCATGGCAACGACGTAGTTGTCGCGGTTGTGCAGCGGCTTCGAGATGTCGTTCTCGGTGTAGCCCGGCAGGGTTGCGCTCACAGGAACGAAGACACCGGTGACGTTGAAAGTCACGCTGGTCACGATGCCGTTGATGCGGACGGAACCACATCCCGCCGTAGCCTGCGCAGCCACCGGAGTCGGCGTGCCGCCCTGTACGCCGGAAGTACAGGAGACTCCCGAGTTGTGGTTGATGTTGGTGATCGAGTTTCCCGAGACGGCGAGGTTGCCGCCGGAAAGCTTGGTGAGGCTCAGGCCGGGAGTAGCAAGGTTGAGGATCGCGTGATACTGCGACTGCGCGTCAATAGTGTTGTTGCCGTTTTCATCCCAAAAGACATTGCCGCCCAGCCCGGCGATATTGAGCACGGGGTTCCGCACGGGCTGGTTGAAGGACATGGTGAGAGATCCCAGACCGCTGCAGGTTCCGGACGCCGGGCAGTTGTTGGTGAGCTCGGTGACGATTTCCACACCGGGCGTATTGTTCGCCATCCCCTGTTGGTAGTCGGAGGCAACGTAGCCGCGGCTGTCCATACTGGCCCCACCGACCACCCCGGTCAGCCCGCCAATGGTATAGGTGGTGGTCAAATTGGATCCGGGCATGGTCAAAACAGCCTGCCCGGGAGAAACGGCGGCGCTGTTTTGGGCTACTTGATAAGCCTGGGCAGGGGTCACGGCGCCTGGGATCGCACTGGCAAGCATCCCCAAGAGGACCACCAATGTGGCGATAAAGGCTCTCGCCTTCTTTGATGTTGACTTAAACAACGTCTTCCCTTCAGCGTCTTTCCGGAATTGGCGCGGCCGCTCGATGTGGACGCAGGCCAGGGGCCATGAGGCTGTCCGATGCGATCGGACCGGATATCGCTGTTAAAGGCGGCTGAGAGGGCGAATTGTGTTGTCGAAACGAATGTGACCTTAGTCACGAGTATTCACAGACAGCAGGGGCGCAGCCCGAGCCTGCGGGGAGGCCATGCATTCAGGCTCCGGGGCGCGACAATATGGCCGCGCTCATGAGGGCGGCTTTTGAAGGGGTCCGGCTATTGCCGCAGGGCTCCAAGTCCGGCTATGAGTGCCTCCAGCCCGAGGCTGAAGGCGACGTTCGTGGGCATTGCGTGGCCCTCGGCGGCAAGCCGGTCCACTGCGGCGGTGAAGTTGGGTACCCGATCCGCCAGGCTGCCCGCGTCGAAGATGTCCTCCGGCGCATTGACGTCGTAGGCCGCCCCGAATACAAAGGCCTCCAAGGCGACGATCGCAGAGATGATCCGCTCCTCGGGGAACCCGGCATCGCGGAATCCTGCCGTGACGGCCTCATACATGGCCAGCGTTTTGGGGGCGTTGGCAACGGGCAGGACGGCGATGACCGGGATGAGGGGCGTGTGCTTGGAAAAGACGTCCCGGTACGACCATGCCCATTTGCGGACGGCGACGTCCCAGGGTTCGGTGCCAAACGCCGATACATCCACCATGGCAGCCAGGTGATCCTCGAGAAGCAGCAGTACGTCGTCCTTGGAGGAAACGTGGTTATAGAGGGCGGACGGCGCTACGCCCAGCGATTTGGCGAGGGCCGCCATGGTGAGTCCGTCGTAGCCCTTGGCGCTGATCAACTCGAGTGCCGCCGTCGTGATGCCGTTCTGGTCCAAAACCCGCGCTACGGGGCGGCCGGCGCGTCGCCGGGATTTACCGGCGGGAGCGGCGCCGACAGTTGAAGGCGCGGCGTCGGGGGTGGGTGCGGGCATCGGAAGCCTTTCTGCTGCCATTGTCCCCAGCATTATTCCATTGCAGCTCTTCCCAGCAGATGAAGCCGGCGCTACTATGGGTATAAATGAATGACATTCATTTATTGGCCAGCCACCACCCGGCGGCCACGGAAAGGACATCATGCAGAATCTTGATCGCGACGTTGTGATCGTCGGTGCCGGTCCGTCAGGGTTGACGGCCGCGCGTGAACTGAAGAAGGCAGGACTTAGCGTTGCGGTACTCGAAGCCCGCGACCGCGTAGGTGGCCGCACATGGACCGATACGGTCGACGGAGCCATGCTGGAAATCGGCGGCCAGTGGGTTTCCCCGGACCAGACCGCACTCATGGCACTGCTCGAAGAGCTCGGTCTGGAGATGTACCCGCGCTACCGTGACGGAGAATCCGTCTACATCGGAGCGGACGGCAAGCGCGTCCAGTACACCGGCGACACCTTCCCGGTCAGCGAGACCACCAAAGCCGAGATGGACAAGCTGGTGGGGATTCTGGACGAACTCGCCGCGGAAATCGGTCCGACCGAACCCTGGGCCCATCCGAAGGCCCGTGAGCTGGACACCATCTCCTTCCACCACTGGCTCCGCCGGAACTCCCACGATGAGGAAGCCTGCAACAACATCGGCCTCTTCATTGCCGGCGGCATGCTCACCAAGCCCGCACATGCTTTCTCCGCCCTGCAGGCGGTGCTCATGGCCGCATCCGCCGGATCCTTCACCCACCTGACGGATGAGGACTTCATCCTGGACAAGCGGGTAGTCGGCGGCATGCAGCAGGTTTCCCTGTTGCAGGCGGCGGAACTGGGCGCCGACGTCGTTCTTAACAGCCCGGTGCGCACCATCAATTGGGAAGAAAACCGCGTGACGGTCGAATCGGATCGGGCAACCGTCAACGCGCGCTACGTGATCATGGCCGTACCGCCGAACCTGTACTCCCGGGTTTCGTTCAACCCGCCGCTGCCGCGCCGCCAGCACCAGATGCACCAGCACCAGTCGCTGGGCCTGGTCATTAAGGTGCACGCTGTGTACAAGACGCCGTTCTGGCGCGAAGACGGATTGTCGGGGACCTGCTTCAGCGCCGGTGCCCTGGTCCAGGAGGTTTACGACAACACCAACCACGGCGACACCCGCGGCACCTTGGTGGGCTTTGTCTCCGACGAAAAGGCCGACGCAGTCTTCGAACTCAGCGCTGAAGACCGGAAGAAAGCCATCCTGGAGTCGATCGCCGGGTTCCTGGGAGAGAAGGCCCTGGCCCCCGAGGTCTACTACGAGTCCGACTGGGGGTCGGAAGAATGGACCCGTGGGGCGTACGCCTCCAGCTACGATCTGGGCGGCCTGCACCGCTACGGCAAGGACCAGCACGCCAACGTGGGCCCGATCTACTGGTCTTCATCCGACCTCGCGGCCGAGGGCTACCAGCACGTGGACGGCGCCGTGCGCATGGGCCAGGCAACCGCCGCGCGCATCGTGGAAGCGGACAAACTGGCGTCTGTTCTGACCTAACCGGCGCTGGGGGTGCCCGCCGTGCCGGCGGGTACCCCTGCCGCGCGTTCAGCGGCGGCAAGGGCCTGGGCAAGGCGTTCGACGGCGGCACGGTAGTCGGTTCCGGCCGTCACCTTGCAGTGCTCGGCCTCCCGCATGGCTTGAGTAAGCGCGGCGGTTTCGGGCACCCGAACGTCGGACATTGCCGGGAAGTCAATGGCGAAAGCAGGGTCCAACTCGTAGGTGCGCCACTTGGTGAGGAGGGCCTGGTGCCAGGTGGCATCATCTGCGAAACCCGTACGACGGCGGGGCTCGGCAGCGCGGATACGCTCGACTTTGCGGATGGCCGCCAACGTGGCCGCCACCGTCGCGGCCGTGAGGGCAAGCATCACCAATCCGGCCGGTGCCCACTGCACGGCCGGAACCACAATCGCCGGCACCACCACAACGAGCCCGGCGAAGGCATCCCAAAAGATGGTGTCCGGCTCCGGCCCGCGGCCACGGGTCAGTTTTCGTTGCAGGACAATTGTGGTCGCCACGGTTGCAAGGACCAAAGCCAAGCCCCACATGACCATCATCGGAGCACCTCCCGGACGCAAAAGGCTGTGTTTTCAGTATGCGGTGCGTCGCGGAATTTGGGTACGGGTGCGGGGGCAATGACCCGAGTCCCGGGGCCGCCGTTCCTAGTGTCAGACCTGGCGCGTAGCCTTGGCCCATGAGACTGAAAATGTGCAGCATCCACGTCAAAGATCCCGCCACCGCCCACGCGTTCTACACCGGGACACTCGGTTTCGACACCCTCATGGCGATGCCCGAATACAACCTGTTCATCATCAAGAACCCCGGCGCTGATGACACCGCAACGGGCCTCCTGCTGGAACCCAGCGACAACCCGATCGGTGCCAACTACATGAATGCCGTGTACGACGCCGGGATGCCGGCTGTGGTGCTGGGCGTGCCCGACGTCCGGGCCGAGTACGAGCGTCTGTTGGCCGCCGGCGTGGTGTTCAAGGGCGAGCCCGCCGAGGATCCATCCGGTATCAGTGCAGTGTTCGACGACGGCTGCGGGAACTTCGTGCAGCTGCACCAGGACTAGTTGCACAGCAATGGCCGGGACGCTGGAGTCCCGGCCATTGCTTGGTGCTACGAGTTGCGCTTGGTTCCCTTGGGAGCTTCGCGTTTGGCGGCGGCATTCTCCCGGGCTTCCTTGGTGGCCGCTTTCTTTCGCTTCTCTTCCTTGACGCGCAGCGTTTCGGCGCGCACGGCGGCGTGCGTTGCACGCTCGACTACCAGCCACTGAGGCGGGGACTGGAGCAGCTCGGCGATTTCCGCCGTCGTCAGCGGTTCGGTGATGCCGCCGCGGGTGAGGCCGCTAATGGAGACGTTGAGTTTCTGCGCAACAACCGGCCGCGGGTGCGGTCCGTTGCGGCGCAGTTCGGCAAGCCACTCGGGCGGGTTGGCCTGGAGTTCGGCGTAAGCCTCGCGGGTGACGGGCGAGTCCTGGAACTCCTGGGGTGCAGCGGGCAGGTAGATGCCGAGTTTCTTGGCAGCTGTTGCCGGCTTCATGGTCTGGGAGTTCTTGGGAGTCATGCTTCAAGGGTATCTGGCCGGTACTGTGAGTGTGTGCCAGCCCCTGAAGAAGAGTCCCCCGAAACCAAAGAGCTCCGCTTCGCCTATGTGGCGGGAGTGACACCGGGCAAGTGGATCCGGCGGTGGGAAGAGCGGATGCCGCACGTCCCGCTGCACTCGTTCATGTCCGACGACGAAACCCAGCTTTCGGTGCTGCGTGACGGTTCAGCGGATCTGAGTTTTGTTCGCCTGCCCGTGGATCGGGAAGGCCTGAACCTCATTCCCCTGTATGAGGAGCAGCAAGCGGTAGTGGCGCCGAAAGGCCACGAGATCTCGGTGTTCGAGGAGGTCGCGCTGGAGGACCTTTCAGAGGAGAACCTCCTCGACGTCGCTGAAATGGGCGGGCCGGAGATGGCCCTCCAGGTGGTGGCGTCGGGGGCCGGTTTGGTGATCCTTCCCATGCCCGTGGCCAGGCACCTGAACAACAAGCAAACGGTGAGTCGCCGGCTCTCCGGAGCTCCGGGGACGCAGATCGGTCTCGCCTGGCTTGCGGGTACTGACAGTGAAGAGGTCGAGGAGTTCATTGGCATCGTGAGGGGCCGGACGGCGCAAAGCTCGCGGCAGCCGTCGGCGCAGAAGGAAAAGCCCAAGAAAGCTCCCAAGCCCGATCGACGCGGGTCTTCGGCCGGGAAGAAACCGGGCGTTGCGCAGCGCTACGCACCCAATCCGGATAAGGGCCGGGGCAGGGGTTCACGCAAGAAGGGGAAGCGCTGATCTACTGGCCGTGGACGGATGCCTGCTGCTGTTCCGAGCGGTTGAGGTAGGCAAGCAGGAGATCGCCGGCTTTTTCCAGCTCGCCGTGCTCCAGGGCTGAACAGATTTTCTCGTTTTCCTCGAGCCAGTCGCTGTAGAAATTCGCGTCGACTGTTGCCTTGTGGAAGTACAGCCGCATCTCAGCGAGCACCTGCTTCATGATCGCGTTCAGGCGGGCGCTTTCGGCCAGGGCCACGATCGCTCCGTGGAAATGCTGGTTGGCGCTCCCCAGGCCGTCGTTGTCATTCGCAGCTGCCGCGCGCTTTCCCTCTTCGACGGCCGCCCTGACGGCAGCTATGCGCTCGGGTGAACCGCCCGCGCGGATCGAGCTGACTTCGATCGCGCGGCGGACTGTGTAAACGTCATGGATGTCGCCGGGCTCCAGCGTCGCCACATAAACGCCACGGTTGGGCTGCCGGATGAGCAGGCGTTCACTGGCCAGTTCGGCGAAGGCCTCCCGGACCGTGTTGCGGGAGACGCCGAGGTCTTCGGCAACGGTTGCCTCGGTCAGTTTCGCTCCCGGAACCAGGAAGCCCTCGGCCAATTGGTAGCGGAGTTCCTCGGCCACGCGCTCCGCGACGGACGGTACCCGCATCCGGACCCGTGCGCGGGCACTGTCCAGGCCGGGGTGCTCATTCGTTTGCTGCTCTGCTCCGGCCATAGACCAAAATTACATGATTGCCGAAAATTAGGATCGCTGGATTGTTGAACAATCCGGCGATCTGGTGCATTCTTGATGTAACGCACATCACGAGGCAGGGATCACAGCATGGCAATCATTGACCTGAACAGCGACGTCGGAGAAGCCTTCGGACGCTGGACGCTTGGTGACGATGAAGCCATCTTCCGGTCCGTCTCCAGTGCCAACGTTGCGTGTGGATTCCACGCCGGTGACCCCGGCGTCATTCGCGCCACGTGCGAGAAGGCGGTGGAGGCCGGCGTCGTCATCGGCGCCCACGTGGGCTACCGCGACCTTGCAGGTTTCGGCCGCCGTTTCCTGGACATCGACCCCAAGGAACTCGCGGACGACGTCGTGTACCAGATTGGTGCGCTGCAGGCGCTGGCCGCTGTCTCAGGCGGTCGCGTTGAATACGTGAAGCCGCACGGCGGGCTTTACAACACGATCGTGAAGCACACAGCGCAGGCCCGCGCCGTAGTGGAGGCCGTCAAGTCGGTGGACCCCAACCTGCCGATACTCGGCCTGCCGGGATCAGAGGTCCTGCGCCTGGCCGAGGAAGCCGGACTGCGCGCCGTCTCTGAAGCTTTCGCCGACCGCGCTTACAACCCGGACGGCACGCTGGTTTCCCGCTCGCAACCCGGCGCCGTGCTGCATGATCCCGTAGAGGTGGCCGAACACGTCCTGCGTATGGCCACCGAACAATCCGTACGGACCATTGATGGTTCCGTCCTCACCATCCGCGCAGAGAGCATCTGCGTCCATGGAGACTCACCGGGGGCCGTTGCCATGGCCACTGAAGTGAAGTCCGCACTGATCGACGCCGGTGTCAGCATCGGCTCGTTCCTCTAGCCATCAGGCCCCCCTTCATCCCCTCCGGAGGAAACCATGACCAGCACCAACAAGGCAGCCAAGGCCGTGACAAGGAAGCCACCGGCCGGCGCCCTTAAGGCGTACGTCGCCAGCCTCACCGGCACGTCGCTCGAGTACTACGACTTTGCGATCTACTCGGTAGCGTCGGCACTCGTGTTCCCCAAGATCTTCTTCCCGGCAGGGGATGAGTTCGTTGCACTGCTCCTGTCCTTCTCGGCCTTTGCAGTGGGCTACCTGGCACGCCCCATCGGCGGCGTCGTCTTCGGGCGCCTGGGGGACAAGATCGGGCGTAAATACGTCCTGGTCTTCACCCTGGTGCTGATCGGCATCGCGACTGTCCTGATCGGCGCACTGCCGGATTACTCCGTGATCGGCGTGGCCGCACCGACTATTCTGGTGCTCCTCCGCCTGGCCCAAGGCATCGGCGTCGGTGGTGAGTGGGGCGGCGCCGTGCTGCTTTCCAGCGAGTTCGGTGACCCGAACAAGCGCGGATTCTGGTCCTCCGCCGCCCAGATCGGTCCGCCGGCCGGTAACCTCCTGGCCAACGGCGTGCTTGCCGTCCTGGCCGCAACGTTGAGCAACGAGGCATTCCTGTCCTGGGGCTGGCGCGTAGCCTTCCTGGCGTCGGCGCTTCTGGTGGCCTTCGGCCTGATTATCCGCCTCAAGCTGGAAGAAACCCCGGTCTTCAAGGCAATCCAGGCCCACGGTGAGCGTCCCAAGGCTCCCATCAAGGAAGTCTTCACCACCGAGCCCAAGGCCTTGGTCTCCGCAGCGCTTTCCCGCGTATGCCCGGACGTTCTGTATGCGCTCTTCACCGTCTTCGTGGCTGTTTACGCAACCAAAGAGCTGGGCATGACCACCGGCAACGTCCTCGCCGCCATTCTCATCGGTTCTGCGTTCCAGTTGTTCCTCATCCCGCTTGCCGGGGCAGTGACCGACCGCATCAACCGTCGATTGGTCTACGGCGTGACGGCCGCAGCTACCGCCGTTTTCATTCCGCTTTTCTTCCTGATGATCCAAGGCAAGTCGGTAGTGATGCTGACCATCGGCGTCGTGATCGGCCTGGCACTCCACGCCTTCATGTACGGTCCGCAGGCCGCCTTCATCACCGAACAGTTCCCCGCCCGCCTGCGCTATGCCGGCAGCTCCCTGGCCTACACGCTGGCCGGGGTCGTCGGTGGAGCCGTCGCACCTCTCATTTTCACGGCACTGTACGGAGCAGCGTCCGGCGGCTGGTGGCTGATTGCCGGTTACCTCCTGCTGACAGCCATCGTCACGATCGTCGGCATGCTCCTGGGCCGTGATCCCAAGCCTGAAGAGGAAGCCCGCCTCCTGGAGGGTTCGCACGCCTAATCGGCTGCGAAGCACATGATGGATACCGTGATGGAAACCGTAACCAGCAAGAAGGTCCGCTCCGTGAGGCCGGTAGGCACGCGCGCAGTGCTCGCGGAGTTGGACGGCCTTGCCGAGGTACTGGCCTTGCAGGACCTGCTCAACAGGAAGCCGCTTCCCGGCCAAGTGGACGTGCTGGCAGCTGCGGAAACGGTCATGGTGGTTGGCGAGTCAGCCTCCGCGACACGGGCCATCGGCGCCCGGCTCCTGCAGCTTGAACTGACAGCTCCGGACGTCACCGACTCCGGTTTGGTGGTGATCGAGACGGTGTACGACGGCGAGGACCTGGCTGACGTCGCGGAACTCACCGGCCTGAGCGTGGACGGTGTGGTGGCTGCGCACACGGGCCAGACCTGGACGGTCGCCTTCGCCGGGTTCGCCCCTGGATTCGGCTACATGGTGGGCGAGAACAATGCCCTGACGGTTCCCCGACGGGCCACCCCCCGGACGGCTGTTCCGGCCGGATCAGTGGCCCTCGGCGGGGAGTACTCCGCCGTCTACCCCCGCCGTTCCCCGGGCGGGTGGCAACTGATCGGCCGCACGGGAGCCCGCATGTGGGATCTGGAACGGCCCAAGCCCGCCTTGGTGCGCCCGGGCGACCGTGTGCAGTACCGGGCTGTCCGGGAAGTTGTCACTGCCTCGGCCCATGAGCCGGAATCCGATTCGGAGCACCACACTGAATCCGGTCTGCGCATTGTCAGCCCGGGAGTCCAAAGCCTCATCGAGGACCTGGGGCGCAGAGGCCATGGCCCTTTGGGAGTTTCGGCTGCGGGAGCCCTGGACCGCGCTTCCATCCGTCGCGCCAATCGCCTGGTAGGCAACGCGTCGACGGCAGCCGCCATTGAGTCAGTGGGCGGTGGACTTTCCATCGAGGCCATCGGCGATCAGGTGATTGCCGTGACCGGTGCGCCGACGGCGCTCACCGTCCAGTCGCCGTCGTGGGTTGACTCAGTGAATCACGACGGCGGTCCACAGCCAGGCGCGACGCGGACCGTCGGCATGGCCGCACCGTTCGCACTGCTCGATGGTGAAGTCCTCAGCCTTGGAGTGCCCGAATCCGGATTCCGGAACTACGTGGCGATCCGTGGCGGCATAGATGTTCCGGCGGTCCTGGGCAGCCGCTCTGCTGACACGATGTCCGGAATCGGGCCGGCGCCGTTGACGGTCGGCAAGGAACTGCGGGCCGGCAGTGACACTGTTTCCACCGCGGTGGGCAGTCCCGAGCTCCAGCCTGACTTTCCAGGTGCGGAGACCGTGACCGTGCTGGATGTGGTGCCTGGACCCCGCGCGGATTGGTTCGACCAGTCGGCCCTGGACTCGCTGGCAAGCCAGGATTGGGTGGTCACGCCGCAGTCCAACCGTGTGGGAATGCGCTTGGACGGGCAGCCCCTGGTGCGAACCCGCGACGGCGAACTCCCCAGCGAAGGGACCATGGCCGGAGCGCTCCAAATACCTCCCGCAGGCCTGCCAGTGCTGTTCCTCGCGGATCATCCCATTACGGGCGGCTACCCGGTGATCGGCGTAGTGCGCGACGAGCACCTTGACCGCGCCGCCCAAGTCCCGGTCGGCGGGAAAATCCGTTTCCGGCTGGTCCCGGATTCACCAGACTTCCAAACCCCGGAGAAGTGAGTTTTTAATGCGTAAGGTCCTGATTGCCAACCGCGGCGAAATCGCCGTCCGCGTGGCCCGAGCCTGTGACGATGCAGGCATCTCTTCCGTCGCCGTCTATGCGGACATTGACGCCGACGCGATGCACGTCGCCCTTGCTGATGAGGCATACAGCTTGGGTGGGAACAGCCCGGCCGACACATACCTCAACATCGGCAAACTGCTGGATGTGGCCGCAAAGTCGGGAGCGGACGCCGTCCATCCCGGCTACGGCTTCCTGTCCGAGAATGCCGACTTCGCGCAGGCGGTCATCGATGCGGGACTTGAATGGGTGGGACCCTCGCCGGAGTCCATCCGCCAGCTTGGCAACAAGATCACGGCCCGGGAGATCGCCGTCCGGGCCGGTGCGCCCTTGGTTGCGGGAAGCGACGGCCCGGTGGCTTCAGCTGCCGAGGCCCGTGCCTTTGCCGAAGCACATGGCCTGCCTATAGCCATCAAGGCTGCTTTTGGTGGTGGCGGTCGCGGACTCAAGGTGGTCCGTGAGCTGGCCGAGGTCGAGGAAGCGTTCGACTCTGCCGTCCGTGAAGCCGTGGTGGCGTTCGGTCGCGGCGAATGCTTTGTGGAGCAGTATCTCGACCGGCCGCGGCACGTGGAGGCGCAGATCATCGCCGACAAGCACGGGAACGTGGTTGTGGCGGGAACCCGGGATTGTTCGTTGCAGCGCCGGCACCAGAAGCTGGTTGAAGAGGCACCCGCTCCATTCCTGAGCGGAGAACAGCGGCACCAGATCTACGAGGCCTCAAAGGCGATCGTCCGTGAGGCCGGGTATTACGGCGCCGGAACCGTGGAGTTCCTGGTGTCCGCAGGAGGCGCTGTGGCCTTCCTCGAAGTAAACACCCGGCTGCAAGTGGAGCACCCTGTCACCGAGGAGACCGCCGGTGTGGACCTTGTCCAGGAACAGTTCCGTATTGCCTCAGGCTTGCCGCTAAGCATCACTGAGGACCCTTCCGCCCGCAGCCATTCCTTCGAGTTCCGCATCAACGCCGAAGACGTGGGCCGGGGATTCCTCCCGTCGCCGGGTACCGTCGCGTCCCTTGAAGTACCGGCCGGGCCGGGGATCCGGTGGGACTCGGGGGTGCGCGCAGGGTCAGTTGTGGCTCCGCAGTTCGATTCCCTCCTCGCCAAGTTGATCGTCACGGGTGCTGACCGCCAGCAAGCCCTTCGCCGGGCTCGCAGTGCCCTCGCCGAACTGAAGATCGTGGGTCTCCCTACCGTTGTGCCGTTCCACCGGGCAGTCCTTGAAGCCGAAGACTTTGTGGCAGCGGATGCCCTGCGCGTCCACACCCGTTGGATTGAGACCGACTTCGCGGACCGGATTCCCAACGATCCGGATTACTCCGTGGCTGCCTTCAACGGTGAGCGTCGGACCATCACCGTGGATGTTGACGGAAAGCGACTCGCTGTGGGCCTCCCGGCAGACCTTCTTGACGGTTGGGCCCGTTCCGGACAGGGTCTGCCTCCGGTATCGGGACTGGCCGATACGCCGGGTTCTGCCACCGGGGAAGCACCCGCCGGGTCTGCACTGGTAGCTGCGATGTCCGGCACAGTGGTCAAGTGGCTCGCCGAACCCGGTGACGAAGTAGCTGAGGGCGATCCCCTGGTGGTGCTGGAAGCCATGAAGATGGAGACCCAGGTCCCCGCACACCGGGGAGGGACACTCACCGAAGTCCTCTCGGCTCCGGGTGGAGTAGTCGCCACGGGTGCGGTCCTGGCTCACATCGAGTAGCTTGTTCCCGCGGTTGTGCTACTTGCCTGCGGGAGCGGCCACGCCCAGCACGCTGTCCAAGAGGCCATTCCGGAACTTGCCCTGAGGGTCATTGGCCTCCACCAGGGCACGGAAGTCCTCGAACCTCGGGTACAGCGCAGCGAAGTCGTAAAGCGACGGCGTGAAGAGCTTGCCCCAGTGCGGGCGGGAACCGAACGGCTGCAAGCTGCGTTCGAGCTCGGGAAGGAAAGCTTCAACTTCGGTCTGGAGCGGCTTCCACGTGAAGTGCAGGGCAACGCTTTGCTGTTGGTAGAAGGGGCTGAGCCAGAACTCGTCGGCAGCAATGGTACGGATTTCGGAAACAAAGAGGAGCGGAGCAAGCTTGTCCGCCAGGGCACGAACGGCCTGGAGGGCCGCAGGGGCATCCGTCAACGGGAGGATGAACTCGCTTTGCAGTTCTTCACCGTTGCTTGGCGTGAACTCGTGGCGGAAGTGGGGCAAGCGGTCCAGCCATTTGCCGGGCTCGTCCAGCTGGATAGTGCAGTTCTCCGCGGACATTCCCGGCAGCGGATGAAGCGCGGCCGGGGCAGCTGTGGTGCCAAAAAGATCAGGCAGCGCAGCTTCGGTGCCCAGCGCCTTCAGCCAAACCTGCGGGATCGAGTCTCCGGTGTAGTCGGTGAAGAAGCTGACGCTGTAGGCGCTTGATGCGATGGTTTCGAAATCCGTCAGCGCCCGGTCCCAAGGCAGCCCCGTGAGCACGCGCTGCCGCATCCCGAAGCTCGGGCGGACTGCCAACTCAAGGCCCGTGACAATTCCCATCGCCCCCAGCCCGACTACTGTTGCAGCGAATTCAGGGTCATCCCGGGTGAGCGTCACCAGTTCGCCGGAAGCTCGGACCACGTCCAAACTCACCACCGCTTCAGCCAAGGACGGGTTTTGGACGCCGCTGCCGTGCGTGCCGGTCTGGATAGCTCCGGCTACTGAGATGTGGGGCAGGGAGGCAAGGTTGTGGATGGCATAGCCCTGCTCTTCAATCGTCCGGCACAGGGCGCCGTAGCTGATGCCGCCGCTCACCTTGACCGTCTTCCGGTCCTCGGAAAGCGTGATCTCCTGGGGGAGTGCGTCCAGCAGAATGTGCGTGCCACTGGTATCGGCCACCGTGTTGAACGAATGCCGGGAACCAAGTGCCTTGACGCGCGAGGCATTGGCCACGAGCTCTTGGACCTCGCTAACCGAAGAGGGGCGGTGCACGGCTGCGGACGAGTACTGGAGGTTTCCGGCCCAGTTCTTCATGGTTTGATCTTCCTCTGCTTTGGCGAACTCACTCCGTCGATTGTTTGCGCTCACAAAGACGCCGTCAAGGGGAGTCCATTCCGGTGGGACGGCCCCTTGCCTCCCAAGTGGGTCGCATTTGTGCGCGTTTACAGGGGTCAGAACGCGCACAGCTGCGACTTAGTTGGGCGGGATTAGCCGTTGAGCTTCCCGGCCAGACGCTCGCGCATCCGGATGCTCGCTTCGTTGAGGCCGATGAACTCCACCTCGCGACCATGGTTCCGGTATTTTTCGGTGACGGAATCCAGCACGGCAATGGTGGACGCGTCCCACAAATGCGAGTTACGCAGATCGATCACCACGCGATCTATGCCTTCTGCGGAATCTTTTGCGTAATCGAACTGGGTGTACAGGTCACTGGATGAGGCGAAGAAGAGTTCACCGTCCACTGTGTAGGTCGCAACAGTCTGGCCGTTGAGCTCCAGTTCCGTCCGCTCCACCGTGGCGAAGTGGGCCACCCGCCGGGCGAACAGCACCATGGCGGTCAAAACGCCGACGCCGACACCCACTGCCAGGTTATGGGTGGCCACAACGGCAGCAACAGTGAGGAGCATGACGGCGGTCTCAGACTTGGGCAGGCGCCTCAAGGTGGATGGGCGGATGGAGTGCCAGTCGAAGGTGATGAGCGAAACGAAGATCATCACTGCCACGAGCGCCGCCATGGGAATCATCCCCACGACGTCGCCAAGGACCACCACCAGGACCAGCAGGAAGACGCCGGCCAGGAACGTGGACAGCCGTGTCCTGGCGCCGGATCCCTTCACGTTGATCATGGTCTGCCCAATGACGGCACAACCACCCAGGCCGCCCAGGAAGCCCGTTACGATGTTCGCTGCTCCCTGCCCCCAGGAGACCCGGGTCTTGTTGGACCGCGTATCAGTGATGTCATCAACCAACTTGGCCGTCATGAGCGACTCAAGCAGGCCGACCAGCGCCATGGACAAGGAGAACGGCGCGATGATTTGGAAGGTCTCCATGGTCAAGGGCACGTTGGGCAGGAAGAACCCAGGCAGGCTGTCCGGCAACTCTCCCTTGTCGCTGACGGTGGGAACATCGATGTGCCCGAGGGCCGTAACCAGCGTGATGAGGACGATTGCCACCAAGGGCGCGGGCACTGCTGTTGTCAGGCGTGGCAGGCCGAACACGATCACCAACCCGACGGCAACGATCGGATAGACCATCCACGGCACCCCGAAGAGTTCGGGCATCTGGGACATGAATACCAGGATGGCCAAGGCATTGACGAAGCCGATCATCACGGACCGCGGGATGAACCGCATGAGCCGCGTGACGCCCAAGGCAGCGAGGATGATCTGGAAGACTCCCGCCAGGATGATGGTGGCAATCAGGTAGTCGAGGCCGTGTTCCTTCATGACCGGTGCAATGACCAGCGCAACGGCGCCGGTTGCCGCCGAGATCATGGCCGGGCGTCCGCCGACGATTGCCGTGACCACACCCATGGTGAAGGACGCGAACAAGCCTATTCGGGGGTCCACCCCGGCGATCACCGAGAACGCAATTGCCTCCGGAATGAGCGCCAATGCCACGACCAAGCCGGCCAAGGATTCGGTCAGGAGGCGGCGGGGCGAGCGGAAAGTCGCCCGCAGGGACATGAGTTGCTCCGGAGTCATGGGTCCTTAAAGTGCAGTCTGGCGGTAGCGCTCAATCTGCTTAAGACGCCGCAGGAGGCTGTCGCGCCGCGGGTGCGGAACGACGTCGGGCGCCTCAGCGGTGAGATCAATGTGTTCGGTCCCGTACTGCCACAGCAGAAGGTCGTCCAAGAGGCGGTCCGGGCCGGGGGAGTAACGGTGGTCCAAGGCCTTGCGGACCTCGGTAATCCGGTTGGCGCTGAGCAGCCCGGCGAGTTCCACGGTCTTGGTGAGTCCGTGGGCTGCAAGGAGTTCGGCGGCCCATCCCCAGTCGTCATCTACTTTACGGTCTACGTGCGGCAGCAGGGTACGCCAGACGTCACGTACACGGTTGGGAGTGAGCGGTGAGGCACCCTCGCCTTCGAGGTCCCAGTAGCCACGAACTTCCTCATACCGCTCGTGGAGATCGGCGAACGCGGTCTCCACGGTTTCCAGCATGGCGGCCGTGGCGGTGAATTGACGGTCGAAGTGCGGGGTCCAGGCCCGGGGGTCCTCCGCCTTGAAGCGGATGTCGTGTTCGATCTCGCTCCACGCGTGGGCGAACACCGTGCGGATCTGGCATTCGAAGAAGTAGCTGCCGTTGGCGGGCAGATCCGGATTGAAGACCTGCTGGTACTCCTTCACGGTCTCGTTCTGGATGGTCCGCAAAATGAGGTGCCTGCTGGAATAGCCGTACGTTCCGGACTCGATGGAGCCGATGTCCTTTTCCCGGTCCCCACGGCAATCGAAGAGCTGGCGCTGGCGCTTGATGATGTTGGCTACCGCGGCGTTCTCTGCGGGCAGTTTTGTGATGACCCGGATGCCGACCATGTCATTCAGCGTCCGGAACGGGTCCGGGAACTTGAGCACGCGAGGGCCACCCGGCTCCAGGGGTTCCTCCGTCCGGGAGATCTTCTCGCGGAACGAATCGACGGTCTTGGTGCGGCCGGTAACGAACAACGGCGTCACCTCGGCGTCGTTGAGCAAGTCCCGAAGGGTCAGCAAAACGTCACGGGTAACACGCTTAAGTGCAGGGCGCACCCGCTCGTAAAGTTGGACGTTGGCCTCCACCGCTTTGCGCTGATCGAGGTCCAAGCTGTCCCAGTTGCTTGCCATGGTTCCAGCTTACGGTGCGGCCCTGACAGCGAAACCGGACGCCCCGCCGTCGAACTGCTGCTAGCCAAACCGGCGGCCGCTCGCGATAGGCTCGATACAAAGGAGGGCGCAATGTTGCGGCACAAGTACAGCTACGGCGAACACCCCAGTCAGTGGGGCGAACTCTTCATACCTGAACCACACAACGGAAACCACCGGGGCCCGGCGGCCGTGGCGGGAGGTGTCGCCGTCGTGATCCACGGCGGCTATTGGCGCTCCCAGTACGGCGCAGAGCTGGGTGAACCCCTTGCCCGCGACCTCGCGGCCCATGGCATTACCGCCTGGAACCTTGAATACCGGAGGGCTGGAAACGGCGGCGGCTGGCCGCATACCTTCGAAGACATCCTTGCCGGCATCGACTATCTGGCACAGATCGCCGGCAACCATGACCTCCAGCTCGGCAAGGTGGTGGCACTGGGCCACTCCGCCGGCGGGCACCTTGCGGTATGGGCCGCCGGCCGTGGCCGGTTGTCCTCCATCGGAACGCCCGACGCCGATCGGCAGCTGGAGCGCGGACCGGAAGAAGAAGCCGTGCACCTGACCGGCGTCGTGAGCCAGTCCGGTCTCCTGAACCTTGCAGCGGCCGAACGCCTGAACCTCAGCAACGGCGCGGTCTGCAACCTGATGGGCGGAGATTCGGCAAGATACCCCAAACGGCATAAATACGCCGACCCCATGACGTCCCTCCCGATCGACGTTCCTGTGTATGCCGTTCACGCCATGAATGATGAGGATGTTCCGGCGAGCCAGTCCGAGGCCTACGTCGCAGCAAGCAACGCATCCGGCGGCTCGGCACAACTCCTGAGGGTTCCGGGGGACCACTTCGACCTCATCGACCCGAAGGCCGTGGCCTACAAGAAGTGCCGCGAACTGGTTCAGCGCCTGCTCTCCTGACCGCTGGTTCAGCCCAACGTCCTCTGGCAGAGTTGTCCCATGCTGACTGTTATTGGCGAGGCCCTTGTTGACGTCGTCCAGCGTTCCAGCGGGATAGAAGCCCACGTTGGCGGCAGCCCGCTCAACGTTGCCGTGGGCCTGGCGCGGCTGGACCATCCCGTCCAATTCCTGGGCCGGTACGGAAAGGACGCTTACGGGGATTCCGTGGGCGCCCACCTGCGGTCCAGTTCAGTCATGGTTCCGCTTCCGCCCGACGACAAGCCCACCAGCGTGGCCACCGCCCTGGTGGACGACGACGGCGCCGCCACCTACACGTTCGATCTCGCCTGGGACGTCCCCGGACTCATCGGGCGGCTGCCCCTCATGCTGCAAGGTGCCACTCTGCTGCACACGGGGTCCATCGCCGCTTTCCTGGAACCCGGGGCCGCGGAAGTGCTCGCCGCCGTCGAGTTCGCCCACCCACGATGCACCGTCAGCTTCGACCCCAATTGCCGCCCCAGCATCATCACTGACAGGGAATATGCCCGCAAGCAGGCCGAACGCTTCGTGAGCCTCGCGGACGTGGTCAAGGCATCGGACGAAGACCTTGAATGGCTCTACCCGGGCGAAGATGTCCTGGACTCGGCCCGTCGCTGGATGGCATTGGGCGGCCATGAGGGGCCCGCCATGGTGGTGGTGACGCGCGGAGCACGGGGCCCTTGGGGGATCACGCGTGCAGGCGAAACCCAGGTTCCGGCACCGCTGGTAGATGTGGTGGACACGGTGGGTGCCGGTGACTCGTTCATGGCCGGTCTCTTGTCAGCCATCGTGGACCGCGGGCTGGACGGCGCCCAGAACCGCGATGAACTCCGCGCCATGCCGGCCGAAGCCCTCGCCGCCATCATGGACCACGCAGCGAGGGCTGCGGCCGTCACCGTTTCACGCGCCGGAGCCAATCCGCCGTCGAGGGCTGAACTGAACCACGCCTAGAACTCAGGCGGCGCCGTGTCCTTCAGCGACTTCTTCTCCCGCCTTGACCGGTCCCGGGGGTGTGCCGTCACCGAAGGGACGCCCGCCGAGGGACTCCCGGCCGTGCGGAGTCAACCATCCGGACAAGTCCGGCCCCGCCGGGACGATCTGCGTCGGGTTGATGTCCTCGTGGACGATGTAATAGTGCTGCTTGATCTGCACGAAGTCGATGGTGTCCCCGAACCCGGGCGTCTGGAACAGGTCCCGTGCGTAGGCCCACAATGCCGGCATCTCGGTGAGCTTGTTCCGGTTGCACTTGAAGTGGCCGTGGTAGACAGCGTCGAACCTTGCCAGGGTGGTGAAGAGGCGGACGTCGGCCTCCGTGATGGTGTCTCCCACAAGGAAGCGCTGTTGGGAAAGGCGTTGTTCCAACCAGTCCATCGCCGTCCATAGCCGCTGGTAGGCGGCTTCATATGCTTCCTGGGACCCCGCGAAACCACAGCGGTAGACGCCGTTGTTGATTTCGGTAAAGACCCGCTTGTTGACCTCGTCGATTTCCTGCCGCAAGTGCTCGGGGTACAGCTTGGGAGCTCCGGGGCGGTGGAATTCCGTCCACTCGGTGGAGAAGTCCAGGGTGATCTGCGGAAAGTTGTTGGTGACTACGGCGCCGCTGGGAATGTCCACAAGCGCGGGGACCGTGATGCCCCGCGGGTAGTCCGGGAAACGACGGAAGAAAGCTTCCTGCAAACGTTCGATTCCCAGCACCGGGTCCTTGCCGTCGGGGTCGAGATCAAACGTCCAGGAACGGGCGTCATGAGTCGGGCCGGGCTGGCCGAGGCTGATGGCATCCTCAAGGCCCAGGAGCCTGCGCACTATGACTGTGCGGTTGGCCCACGGGCACGCCCTGGCAGCGATGAGGCGGTACCGGCCGGCTTCCACGGGCCAGCCGGGTTCGCCGTTTGGTCCCTGCGTGCCGTCCCGGGTGATGCGGTCCTCAATGTAGTTGGTGTCCCGGTTGAACTCGCCGCCGGTGACGTATGCGCCTTTTGTGCTGTACTCCTGGGTCGTTTTCTCACTCATGGACCCACACTATGTTGTGCTTCTCTCCGCAGGCGAGGGCCGGGGGAAACGCCGGGGCTACCCACGTAGACTGGCATGATGCGGCTCGTAGCAAGTGATATTGACGGCACCATCCTCGGTCACGACGGAAAAATCAGCGCCAGGACCATCAGGGCCTTCCAGGCCTGCCGCGACGCCGGGGTGGAACTCGTCTTTGTTACCGGCCGCCCGCCGCGCTGGCTGTACCCGCTCGAGGAGCAGCTCGGCCACAGCGGAATCGTCATTTGTTCCAACGGTGCCGTTGTCTGGGACCCTGCTGCAGGGAAGCCCATCTCGTCGACGGCGCTGGACATCACGGCTGTCTTTGAAGCGCGGCGAATCATCAAGTCGATCAGGCCTGACGCTTTGTTCGGGGCGGAGACCCTCCACGGCTTCCACCTTGAACCCGGCTTTATCGAAAACGAAACCAGCGAGCTGCTCGGGGAATTCACTCCCGCCCCCTTGGACCGGACACTGACGGCCGCTGACGCAGTGGTGAAGTTCCTGGCCATCACCCGGGACGGCACCCCGGACGAGTTCCTCGCGGAAGTGGGACCCGCCGTCGCGCACCTGGTGGCTACTACGCACTCTGCGCCCCGGACCGCTTTGCTGGAGATGTCCGTGCCAGGCATCAACAAAGCCGTGACGCTCGCAAAGTATGCCGAATCGCTGGGCATTGAAGCGGCTGACGTCGTGGCCTTCGGTGATATGCCCAACGACATCGAGATGCTGCGTTGGGCCGGCCACGGCTATGCCATGGCCAGCGGACACCCGGAGGCGATCCTCGCTGCCGGCCGGCAGGCTCCGCATTTCGACGACGACGGTGTGGCCCAGATCCTCGAAGCGAAGCTGGCCGGGGAGAAGGTCTAAGCCCTCAAGGGTGCCGCACGCCCTCACCGGCGAGGATTGCCCGGTAGCCCTCCTTGTAGCTCGGGTAGGTGAAGGTAAAGCCGGTGGACCGGAGCCGCTGGTTCGAACAGCGTTTGTCTCCTGGGCCGCCGTCGGACGCAGGCCCTGCCGGAGGTTCCGGAAGCTGCAATTCGTTGGCGAGGAAGCGCAAAACGTCGCCCAGTTCAGACGATTCGTTGTCCACGCCCACGTAGACCGCATCCGGTTCCTGTTCCATGGTGGCCAAATGGACGATCATGGCAGCGGCGTCGTCGCGGTGGATGCGGTTGGTGTGCTTGGGCTGGGACGGGATGACGGCCTTGCCGGAGCGGACCTGGTCAATGAGCCGGGTCCTTCCAGGTCCATAGATCCCTCCAAGCCGCAGGACCACAGCTTGGGATTCGCCGGCGCGGGCAAAGAGCAACTCCTCCGCCTCCAGGAGAATCTTTCCGCTGAAACGGGTGGGTTCGGTGGGGGTCGATTCGTCCACCACGGCTCCACCTGCGTCCGGGTAGACGGCCGTCGAGGAGATGAACAAGATGCGCCGGGGCGGAACAGCCTGGCGGTCCACGGCATCCAGGACGTGTGCCAGCCCGTCCACGTATGCGGCCCGGTAGGCCTCCTCGGTGGAAGCGTCAGCGGCCAGCGCGATCACTACGGTGCCGGCATCTTCCGGAAGTGCCGGAACCTCTTGCGACAAGTCGGCGCGGACGCCACGTATTTCCCGGGGTAGCTTCTCCGGGGAACGCCGAAGACCGATCACTTCATGTCCCGCCGCCGCGAATCGCAGGCCCGCTTCAGTTCCGAGGTCGCCGCAACCGGCAATCAACACAGTCATCCCAATAGTCTGCCAGCCGCCACCGCGGGCGGCCCGATTCCTCAGTTACGCTACCCGTGTGACGCTGCCCTACTTTCTTCGCAAGGACGGTTCTTTTGGTCCTCTGGCATTGGCCCATCGAGGGTTCTCCCTGGATGGGTTGGAGAACTCGATGGCAGCCTTCCACGCAGCTGTTGAGCTGGGGACCGTCCACGTTGAGACCGATGTCCACACGACCGCGGACCGGCTTTTGGTGGTTTTCCATGACGCCTCTTTGGACCGGGTGACGAATGCTGCAGGGCGGATCGCCGAGCTGACCGGTGACGAGGTTACCCAAGCCTGCATCGGCGGCGTCGAACCTGTACCGACTTTCGACCAGCTCGTCACAGCCCTTCCCGGCGCGAAACTGAATCTGGACGTCAAGGACTGGAACTCGGTGGGTCCCATGGCGGAAGCCATCGAACGGCACGGCATCCACAGCCAGGTCCTCGTCACCAGCTTCTCGGACCGCCGCAGACGGGCCGTCCTGAAGCGCTTGGACAAACGGGTTGCGTCCTCGGCGGGCTCTACCCTCACCGCCCTTTTTGTCTTCCTGGGCCCAATACTTCCGGCCGCGTTGGCGCGTAAGCTGCTTGCCGACGTCGACGTCTTCCAAGTGCCCGTCCGTTACGGCCGCTTTCGCGTAGTAAGCGAAGGCTTCATTCGCCGCGCACATCGCATCGACCGCCTCGTCCACGTATGGACCATCAACGAGCGGGCGGAGATGGAGCGGCTGTTGGACCTGGGTGTGGACGGAATTGTGTCCGACCGGCTGGACCTGCTCAAACAAGTGCTGATTGAGCGGGACGACTGGGTATGAGGACCTTGGCCACCCGTTAGTCGAGTCAGAGATCCTGTTCGCTCTCGATGGCCGCAGGGCGCAGCTGTGCTGCCCGGATGCGCTCAAGGTCGAACTTGGGGCCGCGATCGAACGTGAAGATACCGTTCTTCTCCTGGAAGACGTCCGTCAACTGCGTGTAGCAGTACCCGAACATATCCGCGTTCTCCAGGAGGACGCGGCACAGGCCTTCGAACCGTTCATAGAATTCCTCTTCGCTGGCCACGCGCTGACCGTAACCCCAGGAACTTGCCACATCATTGCCGGCTTCAGCGGCCTGCCTGGCCTCTTCCTCGTTCCACCAGATACCCCCGAACTCGGAGACGAAGTAGGGCTGTCCGGAGTAGGGGACCGAGTAATCCCCTCCGTCGGGGGTGCGGTTGAGGAAAGGCTTGCCGGTGGCGAGGCCCTCCTGCTGGAGGCGGAACTTGTCCGGATCCTGCTCGTAGGAGTGGGAATCGTAGATGTCCGTCTCCCGGATCCGGTGGGAGTAGCCCGAGGCATCGATTACCGGGCGCGTGGGATCGGCCAGCTTGGTGGCTAGGAACATGGCCTGCGTGACGTCGTCCAGCACGGTGATGCGGTCATGGAGGAGTTGGTGTGTTTCATTGAGCGGGCACCAGCCGATGATGGACGGATGGTTGAAGTCGCGCTGCAACACCTCCAACCACTGGGCAACGAAGCTCGCTGTGGGCTTCTGGTTGTGGCCGACCGTTCCTCCGCCGGACACGCCCCAGTCCCCGAACTCGCCCCAGACGAGGTAGCCCAAGCGATCCGCGTGGTAGAGGAAACGCTCCTCGAAGACCTTCTGGTGGAGCCGGGCACCGTTGAAACCTGCGGCCATGGAGAGTTCGATGTCCTTGACCAGCGCTGCATCGTCCGGCGACGTCATGAGTGAGTCGGGCCAGTAGCCCTGGTCCAGAACAAGCCGCTGGAATACGGGCTTGCCGTTGATGCGTACCACTTTGCCGTCCAGCGCCACGGACCTGACAGCGGCGTAGCTGGCCACGTGGTCCACCGGCGAACCAGTGGCGTCCTCGATGGCCACCTCAAGGTCATATAGGAAGGGATCCTCGGGTGACCACGGCCGAAGTTCATCCTGCGGTATGCCGAGCCGGAGCGATGGCGATAGGTCCAGGTCCGCCCGCACCGAGGCTTCCGCTACGGTGGTGCCGGCGTTCCTGAGGATGGCCTTGATGGTGTGGCCTGCGCGGTTCTGCGAGAGGGGAACCTCTAGAGCCAGACTGGAATCGGCAAGGTTGGGAGTAATCCGGAGGTGCTTGATGTGGACCTCGGGAACCGCTTCAAGCCACACCGTCTGCCAGATCCCCGTGGTGCGCGTGTACTGGCAGTGGGTGTTGTTGTACCAGGTGGCTTGCTTGCCGCGTGCCTGCATCTCATGCCGGGAGTCCCTGGCCCGCACCACCAGCACTGCGTCCTCGCCGGGTTCGGCCAATCCGCTGAGATCTGCCGTGAAGGGGGTGAAGCCGCCGCGATGCCGGGCCACCTCCACTCCGTTGACCCATACCGTGGCATCGTGATCCACGGCGCCGAAATGGAGCAGGACCTTCTTCCCGGCCCATTCCCCGGGAACGGTGATGGTGCGCCGGTACCAGACGGCCTCCATGAAGTCCACGTGCTCTACGCCGGACAGGGCCGACTCGGGAGCGAAGGGAACCAGGATCTCCCCGGTGAGCTCCCGTGTGGTGAGGCCGCGCTCCCATCCTGAGTCGCCGGCGTCGATCTCGAATCCCCACGTGCCGTTGAGGTTCAACCAGGTGTCCCGGACCAGTTGCGGCCGCGGGTGCTCAGGTTTGGGAAGGGCGTGGTTGCTGGCGACTGTCAAGGCAGCTCCTTAGAAGGCAGGCTCGTTTTTACAACGTTAGAATCTTTCGCGTCCGGATGCGAGGCTTTGGGCGGCTATGTGGATTATCCGCGAGGAAAGTCGTGGCATGAGAGTCTGGTTAATACAGTCCAGCCGCCGCAAGGAGATTGACGTGACCCAGTACCGCTTGGCCATCCTTGACGACTACCAGCAGGTCTCCAGCGATTACGCGCCGTGGGATTCACTGCTCGACGACGGCGTGAAGGTCACGGTCTTCAGCGCACCTTTCGTGTCGGAGGAGCAGGCGGTGGCGGCATTGGCGCCGTTCGACATCATCGTTGCCATGCGCGAACGCACCCGATTCCCGCGTCATGTCCTCGAAGAGCTGGGCAACCTGCAACTCCTGGTCACCACGGGGATGGCCAACGCGGCGATCGACATGGATGCCGCATCTGAGCGTGGCATCGTGGTGTGCGGTACGGCCGGGTCCCCGGCAGCAGCTCCGGAGATGACCTGGTCCCTCTTGTTGGCATTCGCCCGCAACCTCGTGGCGGAGGAGAACTCGCTCCGGGCAGGCGGGTGGCAGTCCGCCGTCGGGTTTGAACTCGAAGGAAAGACGCTCGGAATTGTTGGCCTCGGCAAGATCGGCTCCCGGATCGCGCGGTACGCGCAGGCGTTCGGCATGGACGTCCTGGCCTGGAGCCAGAACCTCACGTCTGAAGCCGCGAAGGCTGCCGGTGCCCGAAAGGTCACTAAGGAGGAGCTGTTCCGCGAGTCCGACGTCGTCACGCTCCACCTGCGGCTATCGGAGCGTACCAGGGGGATTGTGGGAGCCAACGAGTTGCGCCTCCTTGGTCCCGAAGGTTTGCTGGTCAACACCGCCCGCGGACCTTTGGTGGACGAGGCTGCGCTGATCCGGGCGCTGGAGGAGGGGTGGATCCGCGGGGCTGCGTTGGATGTTTTCGACGATGAGCCGCTCCCCGCAGGGCACGCGCTGCTGCATTCCCCACGGACGGTCCTCTCGCCACACATCGGCTATGTGACGCACGAAAGCTACCGCCAGTTCTACGGCGGAGCGTTCGAGGACGTCAAGGGCTGGCTGGCGGACACCCCTGTCAGGGTGTTGAACGGCTGAGCCCGGGCGCTGTGGCGCACCCGTTAGCGCTGATCGCACCCGTTACGACGCGACGGCGCACCCCTTCGCGCTGACCGCGCCCGTTGCTACGGTAGCGGTTGGCGGAAAAGGATGCGACCCCCTCGCCGCCAACTAACCCGGCGCCGAAACACGTCTCATTATGCGACTCATTACGCGATCGGCAAGCGCTTTCCCGCAAAGGACTGGCAAGATAGACCCATGCGTATCCTCATCGCCCCTGACAAGTTCAAGGGATCACTGACCGCCGCCGAAGCCGCGTCAGCCATGGCAGAAGGTGCCCTCCGCGTCTACCCGGACGCCGTCACTACCCAATTCCCCGTAGCCGATGGCGGCGAAGGCACCCTCGACGCCGCCATTGCCGCTGGTTACGAAGAGCGGAACAACGCCGTTGTTGGCCCGATCCTCAAGCCCGTCGGCGCCTCGTGGGCCATTCAGAAGAACTCCTTCGGTGGAGCGACAGCGGTCATCGAGACTGCCCAGGCCTCCGGCCTCGCACACATGGAACCCACCCCGGAGAACTCCCTGCGCGCCCATAGCTACGGTTGCGGCCAGCTCATCGCCGCCGCCCTCGACGCCGGTGCCACCGAGATAGTGCTGGGCTTGGGCGGCTCGGCAATGTCCGACGGCGGCAGCGGAGCCTTGCGTGCCTTGGGGCTCAAGCCCGTGGACTCGGCAGGTAACGTAGTGCCGCTTGGCGGAGGTTCCTTGGCCGACGTCGTCGCCTTGGACGTATCCGGGCTCGACCCGAGGCTGTCCAGCGTCAAGTTCCGGATCGCCGTCGACGTCCAAAACCCGCTGTACGGCACCGAAGGCGCCGCCCATGTTTTCGGCCCCCAGAAGGGTGCCGACGAAGAGGCTGTCGAAAAGCTCGACGCCGGACTCCGCAACTGGGCATCGCTCCTGCGGGAATCCACGGGCCGCGACGTGAACGTTCCGGGTGCCGGGGCGGCAGGTGGCTTCCCGGCGTCGTTCCTTGCCTTCACCGATTCCGCGCTGGAAGGCGGATTCGCCCTCGTGGCGGGCCTGACGGGCTTGGCGAAGCACTTGGCTGAGGCCGATCTGGTGATCACCGGCGAAGGGTCCATGGACGAGCAATCGCTCACGGGTAAGGCCCCGATTGCGCTGGCCGACGCTGCCAGCGTGCACGGCATCCCGGTGGTGGCTGTTGCCGGCCGCATCACGGTCACGCCCGAGGACTTGGCAAAACACGGAATCGTGGCTGCCGCCCAGCTGCTGGACGTAGCCCAGC
This sequence comes from Paenarthrobacter sp. YJN-5, assembly GCF_015040095.1. Taxonomy (NCBI): domain Bacteria; kingdom Bacillati; phylum Actinomycetota; class Actinomycetes; order Micrococcales; family Micrococcaceae; genus Paenarthrobacter; species Paenarthrobacter sp. YJN-5. The sequence continues at coordinate 4,460,043 of NZ_CP053544.1, read as the reverse complement.
GCAAGGACGGACTTCCCGATGTTGCGGATGCGGTGGCCAACGCCGGAAAGTACGTTGCGTGGGCCACGAGCCAGGTGCTTGAGGGCGCTTAGGAGCTACTGGCGGTAGCCCTCCACTTCGCTGATGGGGCGGGCTTCGGCTTCGTCCGGGTCCTCACCGGCATCCCGCTTCGCGCGGCGCTGGCGCAGGAGGTCCCAGCATTGGTCCAGCTGGGCCTCTACCTGGGCAAGCCGTGCCCGGTTGTCATCGCCGTCGTCCACTGCTTCGTCGCGAAGTCGGTGTTCTTCTTCCACCAGCGACTGAATGCGTTCCAGAATGTCTTGGTTCTCCATGACTGTCTCCTCTGTTGCTTGCTTTTCTTCGGTTAGCGCTCAGGCGGGGCCGTTGGCGCGGGCTATGGACACTGCTGCTTCCACTCCGCCAGTCCACGGTTCGCCATGGCCCGGTAGTACGAGCTCGGCCTTGGTGGCGGCCAGCTGTTTGAGTGACGCCAGGTTCAACGCGCTGTCCGCGGTCGCCGCTCCTGCCACAATGCGGGGTCCCTTGTTTTGGGTATAAGGGTCCAGGGTGACCAGCGCATCTCCGCTGAATAGGATGCCGCGCTCCCTCAGGAACAGGGCGCAGTGTCCGCTGGTGTGCCCGGGTGAGAACACGATCTCCGGGCTGCCAGGAACCGGAAGTGCGCCAGTACCCGGAAAATGCCGAACATCATCGATGCCCGGAACCTTCAAGGCGCCGGCCCTGGCCATGCTTGCCATTACCGGCAGGCCCCTCGGGTGCGTCAGTGAAAAGACAAAGCGTGAGCGTTCGTGGCGGTAGCGGTAGGGGTGTTTGGCGATGAAGGCGTCCTCTGCGTGCACCCAAACGGGAATCTTGAGTTCCAGATGCAGCCGTTTGGCAAGGCCAAGGTGGTCGAAGTGCGCGTGAGTCAATACCAGCGCGCGGATATCTTGGAGCGAGAAGCCCTGCCCTTGCAGCGCACGTTCCAACGGCGTCCACATTGCCGGCAGGCCGGAATCCACCAGGGTGAGTCCTTCCCAGCCCTCAACAACGTAGAAGTTGACGTAGGCATCCGAGAAGCGGTGCACGCCGTCGGCGACCTCGGTCATGGTCATGATGGTCCTCCTGGGGGCTCCGCACGAACGGCGGGTCATCCCACCATAAGCATCCTTAGTATTTGGGGGCAAGGGTGTGCCTGGGGGTAGGCGCTTGGATGGTGGGCGCGGCGATTTTTTGTGCGCAGGAATTTCCTGCGAAAAAAGCGGGCTGGATAAAAAAATAAAAGTAGGTATGGTGAAGTTACTGCGAGTTTGAAAGGAGTAATTATCCATGGCCAGAAAAACGCCTGGCGGCGGTGCTGCCAAGAAGGCTGGAAAGACCATCCTGGAAAAGCGCGCCGAAAAAAGGGCAAAGGCTGAGAGCAGCGGCAACATCTTCACCAAGCCGCGCAAGAACCAGCGCTAGCAAGAGCTGGCCCCGTCCGGACTCCTAGCCGCGACGGGGCCCTCCTTGCGGCTCACTGCAAATGCAGAATTTCTAATGTGGTTAGTAGAAGCTGCTTGCATATTTCAGGCGAGCGGCTTAAAGCGCCGCACTAAAAACTTCGAGGATCCGTCCTCTTGAAGTGCGCGCCGGCGTATTTTGAGTTCCAGTGAATTTCTTGGTCCCTTTCGGCGCCGATCCTCGATATCCGACGACGGCGGGCCCTGGGTAGTCTGCTTCCAGTCGTGCGGCGCATTGGCTTACGAGCCCACCGCCCCCGCGGGTGTGTAAAGCGGCCGGCTCTTAACACCGGGGGTTTCATGCGCTAGGTTTATCCAACCTGCGTCGGGCTGGCTGGGGAGCGCACGCCACGTCTAACGAAGCGAGGTAATGCAATGCGAATCAGAATTCTCTCTGCTGCACTGTGCGTCGGTGCGCTGACGGCGCTGTCGGCCACACCGGCTTTTGCCGCCGGGAAAGTGGAACAGGGTCCGCAGAACTCGAACTCCATTTGTTCGTTTTCGGGACTGAATGATGACCCGGATGCGGCATACCCGGAGGGTGGTCGGGTCCAGTCATATGGTCAAGGCGTCAGGCAGGGGCTCAAGGATGAGCTGGCGGCAATGGGCGAGTCACCCGCGCTGCTATGTAACGCCAAGAACCTTCCTTGGCAGACGGTGACCGGTAGCCACTAGACAATCGAAACGGCGCGTCCTGGCCGCGTTCCGGCAGGGCGCGCTGCTTTCTGTGGTCGCGCGCGCCGGTGAGCCAAGGCGCAGTGCGGGGGCCGGCGTCGGGCTTTTAGTCCTTGCGCAGACTGTAAGTGGTGATGACGTTGCCCTTTGAGGTGGCGTACTGGTCCTTGAGTAGCAGCCGATTGAGGGGGTCGCCCTCCTCGAAGAGGCGGCGGCCGCTCCCGGCAATCACGGGGTGGGTCATGAGGGTCAATTCGTCCAGGACGCCGGCGAAGAATAGCTGCCGGACCAGGGAGATGCTCCCGCAGACTGCGATTTCCCCGCCGTCACGGGACTTGAGTTCCGTGACGAAATCCTCGACGTCGCCGTCGATCAGGCGCGAGTTCTGCCATTCCAGCGGCTCGGTTAACGTCCGCGATGCGACGTACTTCTCGACGGGGTTGATGAAGTTCGCGAAGTCGTCATCCTGTGACGCGTTGGGCCAGTACTGGGCCCATTCCTGGTAGCTCACCCGCCCCAACACCACGGTGTCTACTGTGGTGATCATCTTGCCAAGACCCTGACCGAGCTCCGCATCGAAGCTGTCGAACTGAAACTTGAAAGGGTCCTGAACCACGCCGTCCACGGAGTGGAAGAGCCCGGCGGTGACTTTGCGCATGAATGCCTCCAGATCGAACGTCAGGCCCACTGTAGTTATTGTCGGTCAGCGAAGGAAGTCTATTGCCTATTCGCTGTTACATGTAACGTTAACCGCATGAGTGTAAGAGAGCGAGTGAGTGAGCATCGCCGGCGCATGCGTGAGGCGGGCTTCCGGTCCATACAGGTCTGGGTTCCCGATACGCGTGCCAAGAACTTCGCTGCGGAGGCACATCGGCAGTCGGCTATGGCGGCGGACGCTGCCACGCACTCCGACGACCAAGAGTGGATCGAGGCCGTGTCCGTTTCCTGGGATGACGAGTGAGGGGTGACATCTGGACTGTTGCGGGAGGTGTTTTTGCCTCGAAGCCACGTCCCGCCCTGGTTATTCAGGATGATCGCTTCGACGCCAACGACTCTCTGACTGTCCTGCCGTTGACGTCGACACTTGTGGACATTCCATTATTGAGAATCCCTGTCCAGCCCTCTGAACTTTCAGGCCTTGTGCGCGAGAGTCACATTATGATCGACAAGCTGACCACCGTCCGCCGCGCCAGCGTGCAGACGCGCGTTGGGCGTCTTGCGCCAGTTCAGATGGTGGAGGTTGAAAGGGCGCTGCTGGTCTTCCTTGGCATTGCTTAGCAAGGGCTGAGTGGAAGGTGTCTGGCAATCCGCGCCTTCCCGCTAGGCGGCGGCAGTCGTCAGTCGCGGTGTGCGGGAGGGGAGTGCTGTTACGTTGCTCTTCTCCGGGCTGAGCAAAACGGGAATCTCGCAAAGGCCCGCGTAAAGCTGTAGTTCGTCCAGTGCATCGGCATCAACTGTGGCTTCCGAAAGATCCATCCGAACGTCCAGGCCGCTGCCCAGGCTCTTGGTGCGCTGAACCACGGGGTAGAGGCCCTGAAGGCTGGTGAGGGTAACGCGACCGGTCGCTGCGATCTGGATCTGTTCGCCGTCAACGTCGACGCGAACAACTACGGAGAGCTTCTCGCTGGTCAATGTGTTGCCTTTCATTGGGTAGCTGCCACGCTGCAGCCTCCCCAGCCTAAGCATCGGATGTGATCTACGCAACATTACGACGAGAAGCTGGTCCTGCATTTGCTGTTTGATGCGGTGGTGCGGTGCGTGGGGGAGGCAAGTGCCGCCGTCGTAAGTCTTGTGAACTACGACGGCGGCACTTGCCGTGTGTGGGTCGTGCGCGGGTAGCGCTACGCTGTCTGGCCAGCGTGCTGGCCCTCGGAGATTTCCTCGACGAGCTTGCTGTTGAAGGCCGGGAGGTCGTCAGGGTTGCGGCTGGTGACCAGGCCCTGATCGACGACGACTTCCTCGTCGCTCCAGTTGGCGCCGGCGTTGCGGAGATCCGTCTGGAGCGTGTGGTACGACGTGACGTTGCGTCCCTTGATGACGCCGGCTTCAATGAGGATCCACGGGCCGTGGCAAATTGATGCCACCGGCTTGTGCTGCTCGAAGAAAGCGCGGGTGAAGTTCTGCGCGTCCTTGTCGACGCGGAGGTGGTCGGCGTTCACCACGCCGCCCGGGAGGACCAAGGCGTCAAAGTCTGATGCGTCGGCGTCTGCTACGGCGAGGTCGACATCGAAGGTGTCACCCTTATCCACGCCGTTGAAGCCTTGGAGCTTGCCCTTTTCGAGGGCGACGAGGGTGGGTTCGCCTCCGGCGTCCTTAACGGCCTGCCATGGGCTGGTGAGCTCCACCTGCTCCACGCCGTCCGTCAACAGGAAGGCGACCTTCTTGCCTGCAATGTTGTGTTCTGACATTCTTCCTCCTCCTGTTTGCTGCTAGGTCTCGAACGCTTGTGGCGTCCGAAACCCCGGCTGGCACAAGGTGCTGCCGTTGCTCTGAGAGTTGTTTGCCTGACCTGATCCAGCCTAGGAAAACCGAAAGTAATAAGCAAGCTGACTATTAAGTTCTGTGGCACGGCCGCTTACCTTGCCTATCGTTTAACGATAACCTTTGATTGTTGTTCGATAGGAAGGGTGGCAGTGGGAAAGCTGGCAGTATTGGCGCTCCGGTTGGTGATCGGCGTTGTGTTGGCGGGGTCGCTGTTTGTTCAGGTGTGGATGGTTCCATTGCTTTCAACGGACCTGGAGCAGGCCGGCGCGCCGGAGGCAGCACGGATAGCCTTCCTGGTGATCGTTGTCCTGGGCATCCTGTGCGTGCAGGTAGTGGCCGTATGTGTTTGGAGGCTACTGACAATGGTGCGCCGCGGCACGGTCTTCTCGAACGGGGCCTTCAAATTCGTGGACATCATCTTTTGGGCTGTTTCAGCAGCGGCGGTGTTGGTGTTTTCCATCGCCGCCCTGCTGGCTCCGGGTGACGTAGCCCCGGGGGTCGTGTTGTTGATCTGCGGTGCAGCGCTCATGGTTGGCGGTGTCGCCTTGGTGATTCTGGTGCTGCGGACCCTGCTGGCCCAGGCTGTAGCGCGAGAGGTTGAGGCTGCCGGTCTCCGCGCCGAACTCGACGAGGTGATCTGATGCCGATCGTCGTGGACATTGACGTGATGCTGGCCAAGCGGAAGATGCCTGCCGGCGTCTTGGCGGAACGGGTTGGAATCACTCCTGCCAACCTTGCCGTGTTGAAGAACGGGCGTGCGAAGGCTGTACGGTTCACCACCCTCGAAGCACTGTGCGAGGTGCTGGAGTGCCAGCCGGGGGACTTGTTGCGATGGGAGGCTGAGGTCCCGGCCAACCGCTGACGTTGTGGGGAGATCCACGCCGCATCCGCGTCAGGAGCTGGTCCCAGCCTCCTACTTCCCCTTCTTCCCGCTGCGCTTCGCTGCGGCGTTCATCGCCGACTTCACTGCCGGCGGCAGCCCCTCAGTCTCGGTTTCGGGTTCGGCCACGGTCCCGCGCCAACGGGCCAGGCCCTTCATGCCGTGGTAGATCACCAGGGCAGCAGCAGAGCCAAGGGCAATGCCCGTGAACTTCAGTTCGCCGATGGTCCATGTGTAGTCCGCGATACCGATGATCAAGGCCACTGCAGTCGTGGTGAGGTTGATCGGGTTGGAGAAGTTGACCTTGTTCTGGACCCAGATCTTCACGCCGAGGATGCCGATCATGCCGTACAGCATGGTGGCGGCACCGCCCAGGACGCCCGGGGGCACGGTTGCGATCAGTTCACCGAACTTCGGTGAGAAGCTCAGCAGGATCGCAAAGATACCAGCCACCCAGTAGGCCGCCGTCGAATAGACCTTGGTAGCGGCCATAACGCCGATGTTTTCCGCGTACGTCGTGGTGCCGGAGCCGCCGCCGAATCCGGCAAGTACCGTCGCGGCGCCGTCGGCCATCAACGCGCGCCCGGAGACGCCGTCGAGGTTTTGCCCCGTCATCGCAGCTACGGATTTCACGTGCCCGACGTTCTCAGCCACCAGCACAAGGACGACGGGTACGAACAGACCCACCACGCCGAGGTGGAACTCGGGCGTCTGGAACGTCGGGAGGCCGATCCACGCGGCGGCGTCCATCTTTTCGTAGCTGACTTCGCCGCGCATCATCGCCACGAGGTACCCCACCACGACGCCCACCAGAATGCTAAGCCGGCCCAGGATCCCGCGGAACAGCACGCTGACCAGGATGATCGTCACCAAGGTGATCAGCGCCGTCACCGGGGCGAGGTCGAAGTTGTTCTTGGCCGCAGGCGCGAGGTTCAAGCCGATCAGCGCCACGATTGCACCGGTGACGATCGGCGGCATCAGCCGGTTGATCCATTCGGCACCGAATTTCTGCACCACGGCGCCAATAAGCGCCAGTACGACGCCGGCAAGCACCACGCCGCCCAAGGCGCCGGCAACGCCGTACTGCTGCTGGGACGCCATGATGGGTGCGATGAATGCGAAGCTCGACCCCAGATAGCTGGGCACCCGACCCTTGGTGATCACGAGGAACAACAGTGTGCCGACGCCGGAGAAGAACAGCGTGGTGGCCGGGGGCATGCCGGTGATGATCGGTACGAGGAAGGTTGCGCCGAACATCGCTACGACGTGCTGCATGCCGATGCCGATGGTCAGGGGCCACGCGAGCCGCTCGTCGGGGGACACCACGTGGCCTGGCCGAATGGTCTTGCCGTCGCCGTGGAGCTTCCATTTGATGCCGAGCATGCTCATGGCAGGCCTTCCTCAGAAGAATGTTTTGGGTTCGGTGCAACATTACCGCCGTTGCGTGGCTTGCCCTAGGCGCCGTATCTGCGGTTGGGGCCGGAAAGTCGTCCTGTCCCGCTACGGCACGACACGCGGCGTCGCCAACTGTGCCCAACGTCACGGGCCGTCATGGGAAGAGGACAGCCGAGGCCCCCGTTGCAACCATGGAAAGCAGAAGCGTCCGGGCCGCACCGCAAGGCAAGGACACAGCGAAAGGTTCATCCATGACGATTGCCTACGAAGAAGCAGTCATTGACGCCGCAGCAGTCGATGCCATTTTTGCCGAAGCCCGTACCGCCAATACCTTCTCCGGTGAGGTCACGGACGAGCAGGCCCGCGCCATCTACGAGCTCACCAAATATGGTCCTACTGCCTTCAACTCCCAGCCGCTCCGCGTGACCTACGTCCGCTCGGACGAGGCCCGCGCCAAGTTGGTGGACCACCTTTCCCGCGGCAACCAGGCCAAGACCGCGTCCGCTCCGCTGGTGGCCATTCTGTCTTACGACACCGATTGGCACGGTCAGTGGGATAAGTTCCTCCCCGCCTACGGCGCGCCCAAGGCAATGTACGACGGCGACGCCGAACTCGCCGCCGCCACCGGCAACAACAATGCACACCTGCAGGCCTGCTACTTCATCCTGGCTGTCCGCTCGCTCGGTTTCGCCGCCGGCCCGATGACCGGTGCGGACTTCAGTGCCATCGACGCCGAATTCTTCCCCGCCGGCGACCAGAAGAGCTTCCTGATCGTGAACATCGGCCAGCCCGGACCGGACGCCTGGGGCGAAGCGAAGCCGAAGTTCGCCTACGATGAGGTTGTCCGCACGGTCTAGTCTGATCCCGTTAAACGCCGATGCTCCTGCACGCGAAAGTGCAGGAGCATCGGCGTTTAAGGGCCGGGATGTGAGAGAGCGATGGGGGAAAGCCGCCGGGATGTGAGAGAGCGATGGGGGAAAGCCGCCGGGATGTGATAGAGGAACCGGACTTGAGGATCGCTCTTTCACATCCCGCCCACCTACCGTCGCTAGGCGATGACTGCGTCCACCAGGGCCTTGGCTTCTTCCTGGACCTGCTTCAGATGGTCGGCGCCCTTGAAGGACTCGGCGTAGATCTTGTACACGTCCTCGGTGCCGGACGGGCGGGCTGCGAACCAGGCGTTCTCCGTGACCACCTTCAGGCCGCCGATGGACGCACCGTTGCCGGGGGCTTCCGTGAGCTTGGCGGTGATCTCCTCGCCGGCCAGTGTGGTGGCGGTGACGTCGGCCGCGGAGAGCTTGCCGAGCTTGGACTTCTGCTCTCGGGTGGCAGCGGCATCGATACGGGTGTAGACGGGGGCGCCGAACTGGTCGGTCAGTCCCTTGTACAGCTGGGAGGGTGAAGAGCCGGTTACCGCAGTGATCTCCGAGGCCAGCAGTGCCAGCAGGATGCCGTCCTTGTCCGTGGTCCATACGCTGCCGTCGCGCTTGTTGAAGGAAGCGCCTGCCGATTCCTCGCCGCCGAACGCACCTTCACCGGACAGGAGGCCGGGCACAAACCACTTGAAGCCCACCGGAACCTCCACCAGCTTGCGGCCAAGCCCGGCAGCAACCCGGTCGATGATCGAGGAAGAGACCAGGGTCTTCCCAACCACGGAGGACGGGTTCCAGCCGCTGCGGTTCCGGTACAGGTAATCGATGGCGACGGCCAGGTAGTGGTTCGGGTTCATCAGGCCACCGTCCGGAGTAACGATGCCGTGGCGGTCGGCGTCGGCGTCGTTACCGGTTGCGACGTCGTACGCGGCCTTGCCATCAGCGCCAAGGGACATCCGCTGGATCAGTGAAGCCATGGCGGACGGCGACGAGCAGTCCATGCGGATTTTCTCGTCCCAGTCGAGGGTCATGAAAGCCCACTGCGGATCAACGGTGGGGTTCACTACCGTCAGGTTCAGCTGGTGGCGCTCGCCGATCTCGCCCCAGTAGTCCACGGAGGCTCCGCCCATGGGGTCCGCGCCGATCCGGACACCTGCGTTGCGGATGGCGTCCAGGTCCAGCACGGAAGGGAGATCATCAACGTAGCTGCTGAGGAAGTCGAACTTGCCCGTGGTGTCAGCAGCCAGGGCATCGTTCAGGGGGATGCGCTTGACCCCCCGAAGGCCGTTTTCCAGGAGTTGGTTGGCACGTTCGGCAATCCAGCCGGTGGCATCGGTGTCGGCAGGGCCGCCGTGCGGCGGGTTGTATTTGAATCCGCCGTCGGCGGGCGGGTTGTGGCTGGGGGTGACTACGATGCCGTCTGCCTGGGGTGTGCCCGGCGCAGCTTCGCGGTTGTACTTAAGGATTGCGTGGCTCAATGCGGGCGTTGGCGTGTAGCCGTGGCGGGCATCAACCAAGACGGTGACGCCGTTGGCAGCCAGCACCTCCAGCGCAGAGTTCTGCGCGGGCTCGCTCAGGGCGTGGGTGTCGCGGCCAATGAACAACGGCCCGGTGATGCCCTGGCGGCCCCGGTATTCAACGATCGCCTGCGTGATGGCAAGAATGTGGGCTTCGTTGAAGGAAGCCTTCAGGCTGGAACCACGGTGGCCCGACGTTCCGAATGCCACACGCTGTGATGGGTCGCCCGGATCCGGGGTGACGTCGAAGTACGCGTCCAGCAGGGCAGTAATGTCAACAAGATCCTGGGGAAGGGCAACTGTGCCCGCTCGGCTAGCCATTGGACCAGCATGCCAGACCCCCGCCCGCCCGTGGGGGAAATGTCCGTGATGCGGGCGCTGTGACTCCGAATGGCGGACAAGCGCCCATGCCACGCAACAGCCTCCTTATGCGCTGCACCCCACGGCGGTAGTGTGGGATTCAAAGACCATTCACAGGGGGAAACCTATGTCAGAGCAACCAAACAAGGGCAACGAAGACAAGCCCGCAGGCTACGAACCGCCGCAATACGTGCCGCCCGCAGAATTCACGTCGCCCGGTCAGAGCGGCAGCCAGACCGGTGGCCAGAGCGGTTCCGTACCGCCACCGCCGTCGTACGATTTTTCATCCCAGGGCGCCACGCAACCGCTCCCGCCGTACGACCAAAGCGCCTACACCCAGAACGCGCAGGGCCAGAACGACTTCCAGTCCAGCTACACGCCGGGGGACTACAGCCAGCAGCCGCCGTCACCGTACGGCCAGCAGAGCCAGCCGCCGAGCCCGTACCAGCAGCCATATGGCCAGCCGAGCCCGTACGGACAGCCCGCGTACTACGCCATGCCGTCCCAGCCCAAGGGCCTGAGCATTGCGAGCATGTGCTGCGGCATCGCGATCTTTGTGGGCTTCGGGTTCTTCATCCTGCCCCAGATCGCGGCCGTCATCCTGGGCCACCTCGCCCTGAACCGCGAGCCCGCAGGCCGCGGCATGGCAATCGCCGGCCTGGTGATGGGCTACATCGGCATCGCGCTGACCATCATCTTCGCCATCTTCTTCTTCGCAGCGATCGGCGCCTCAACCAGCAGCTACCGCTACTAAAAGCGAACGACGGGGGCCCTCGCCCCGGGTGAAAAAATCCACCGGAGGCGAGGGCCGCCGTCGTCGTTTAAGGACTGGGTTTACCGCACGCCTGCCATCAGCTTCTTGATCGCGGGAGTCGCGGCGGCGAGGGCCACCGCGAGCACCACGGCCACGCCGCCGATGCCCAGGAAGTACGGGAGCTCATCCTCGGGGTTGTAGAGCCCCGCGAGGATGCCGGCCAAGGTGGTGCCGAGTGAAACCGACAGGAAGAACAAGGCCACCATCTGCGTGTGGAAAGCCTTGGGCGCGAGCTTGGTGCTCACGGACAGGCCGATGGGGGAGAGGAACAGTTCCGCGAGGGTGAAGAGGAACAGAATCCCGACCAGGGCCAGCAAGGGGGTCTTGCCTTCGCCTGCCAACGGAATGAACGCAAGGAACGCGAGGCCCATGATGAGCAGGCCGGCGGAGAACTTCAGCGGCGAACTGGGCTGCTTGGAGCCAAGCTTGGTCCACAGGGCGGCCATGACACCGGCGAAGATGATGATGAACACCGGGTTGATGGACTGGACCCAGGCGGCGGGCATTTCCCAGCCGAAGAGGTTCCGGTCCAGCTTTTCCTCGGAGTACACGGCGATGAAAGTGAACTGCTGCTGGAACAGTGCCCAGAAACCCGCAGAAGCGATGAAGAGCGGGATGAAAGCGAGGACGCGCTTACGCTCCACGCCGGACACCAGCGGGCTGCGGAAGATCAGGAAGAGGTAGATCACCGCGGCGCCGATGGCTGCGTAAGCCATGCTGCTGGCCAGGTTGTTGGCGTTGACGATGCCCGTAGCAAGCAGCACGCCGATGACGATCAGGATGCCCAGGAAAATCAGGCCGTACTTGGTCCGGTCCGATGCCGGGAGCGGGTTGGGGACGCGGTGCGCCTCCTCCGGAAGCCGCTTGCGGCCGAGGGCGTAGATCACCAGGCCGATGGCCATGCCGACTGCCGCAGCGCCGAAGCCGAAGTGGAAACCGCGGCTCTCCTGCAACCACCCGGTCACCAGGGGGCCGATGAGGCCGCCGATGTTGATGCCCATGTAGAAGATGGAGAAGCCGGCATCGCGCCGCTCGTCCTTCTCGCCGTACAGGGTGCCCACCAAGGCAGTGGCATTCGCCTTCAGGCCTCCGGAGCCGATGCCCACAAGCACCAAACCGGCGATCAGGCCCGGGATTCCGGGAATCAGCGCCAGTGCGATGTGGCCGGTCATGATCATGATGGCGGAGCCGAACAGGACCTTCTCGGAACCGAAGACTCGGTCTGCGAGCCAGGCGCCAAGGATGGTGGACAGGTAGACGCCGCCGCCGTAGGCACCCACGAGGCCTGCAGCGAGGCCCTTGTCGATGGAAAGCCCGCCCTGATCGGCAGTGAAGTACATGTAGTAAAGCAGGATGCCCTGCATGCCGTAGAAGGAGAATCGCTCCCACATTTCCACGGAGAAAAGGCTGGCCAACATCTTTGGGTGGCCGAAGAATGACGTATCGCCCGGAGTTTTGGCGGGCGGAGCCGTGGTTTGAGGTGTGCTCATTTCTTCAATGCTGGCACTGACTGCGGGCATTGTCACATCGGGCAATACCCATGGCAACCGCATTCCATATGTTAGACACCTGGCTTAAACGGCCTCCAAAGCCGCCGCGAGCTGGAGGAGTTGCAGTTCAGACCCCATGCGGCCGATCAGTTGGATTCCCATCGGCAATCCGCCTTCCGTGGTGTGTACGGGGATGCTGATGGCAGGCAGCCCGCTCACGTTCACCATGGAACTCCACGGCGCGTACTCGCACTGCCGCTTGTAGTCCTCTTCGGCATCGCCGGTCCACTCGCTCGGCCACTGCCCGCTGCTGTGGCCACCGCCGGTGAACCAACGGATGGGACGGGGCGTCTGCGCAAGGGTCGGCATGAGAATGAGGTCCCACTGCGAATACTGCGCAACGGTGTCGTGCTCGAACCCGCGCAGGAATCGAAGGGCCTCATTGACCTTCGCTGCACTCCGCTGTTGGGCCCGACGCCGGAAAGTGCGGGTCAACGGGGTCAGCAGGGCTTCCCGCCGGGGTGCTATCCGGGCACTCCCGACGCCGGCGGTCCAGGCAGCGGTAAAGGCTTCCGGATAGCGATTGTCGTAACGGACGTCGGCCTCGTGGACGCTGTGGCCGGCCTTTTCCAGCAGGCTCCGTCCCAGTTCCAAGGCATCCATCGCTTCCGGTTCGATGTGAAACGGATAGATGCGCGACCACGGACTGTCCAACGACATCCCGATGCGCAGCGGCTCCGGCGCCCGGTCAACGTTGGCGAGGTAGCCGCCGTCGGGCCTGTCCTGCTCCGGAACCAACGCGTCCAGCAGCAACGCGGCATCCGCCGCAGTGCGCGCCAGCGGCCCGGCAACCACCAACTTCGCCGCATCCCCGGCGCTCGCCCCCGACGGCACAAGGCCGCGGCCGGGCTTCAAACCGACCAAGCCGCAGGCGCCCGCCGGGATGCGGATGGAACCGCCGCCGTCCGTCCCGGGAGCAAACGGCACCATGCCCGCCGCCACCGCAGCAGCGCTTCCGCCCGAGGACCCTCCGGAACTGCGCGCCAGGGAATGCGGATTGCGCGACGGCGGCGCAACGCGGTTCTCGCTGTAGGCGGTGAGCCCGAACTCCGGCACTTGGGTCTTGCCCAACGAAATCACGCCTTGGGCCTTCAGCGTTGCCGCGAGTGCTCCATCCTCCGGGGCGGGTTTGTGCTCCAGGGCCGCGCTTCCGTGGGTTGTGGGCACGCCCGCCACATCGGTCAGGTCCTTGAAGGCCACAGGCATTCCGTGGAGCAGGGGGAGGTCTTCCCGCCTGCCGCGGGCATACCTGTGGTCCGCGGCCCGCGCGTCCTCAAGTGCCTGGTCGGCAGTCACGGTGATGAAGGCGCCCAAATGCTTGTTGTGCGCCTCGATGACGGACAGGAAATGCTCCGTGGACTCAACCGCCGAGAGCTCGCCGCCAGCCAGCGCGTCCCGAAGCCCGACGGCGGTCAGGGCGGCGATGGAGTCGGTGGAAGTGCTGGTGGAATCAGCCAAGGAAGCGTGACTCCAGTCGTTCCTCCACTGCGATCGCGTCAACGCTCTCGCCGGCGCCCGCGGTGACCCGGAAGCCCGCCTTGTTCTTGACGGAGGAGACCACCTCCGTCAGTTCGGTGCCGTGATAAACCAGCCCAACGCCGTCGTCCGTACAGTGCGTCTCGCCGAGCGTTCCGTTGGCCACCAGCTTGTGGACCAAGGGCCGGCGGCGCAGCTCCGAATCGAAGTGCACGCCGTTGTGGAAGGGGAGGAAGCCGAGCGAGTTGGTCACCGGTTTGAGTTCCGGACCAAAGGAATCGGTCACCCCTCCCTTGAACCAGCAGATGGACCCGGCCGATACGCCCGCCAGGACCACTCCGTACTCCCAGGCTTTCCGGAGGTGCCCGTCCAGCCCGTGCGCCCGCCACACAGCGAGGAGGTTCACTACGGAACCCCCGTTGACCCACACCACGTCCTGTTCAAGAAGGTGGGCTTCCGGGTCCTCGACGTTGGGCATGGTGAACAGGTTCAGGTGGCTGAAATCGAAACCCGCAATGCGCGCGGCCTGGTCCATCTCGGCGGCCCACCATCGTTGATCGCCGGAAGCGGTCCCGATGTGCGTTACGCGCGGTGCCCGGCCGGTGACACCCGCTAGTTCCACCGCGTAGTGCATCACGGAGTCGAACTCGATCCGGGTGCGGCTTCCGGGCTTGTATCCGCCCGAGGTTGCAAGGATGGTGGGCTGGCCTGCAGCCATGGCGCTTCTCCTTACCGGTGTGTGGTCCGGTTACTGTGTGGTCCGGTTTGCTTTGGCACCCAGTCTTCGCGGCGGGACCGCAGCATGCAAGCAATGTCCACGGGCGGGTCAGCCGCCGGACCTCCGCAGACCATGGCTGTCGACTCCGGGGACTAGGCTTGATGGAGACTCCTGAACCGATGGAAGGGACCGCTATGAGCGACTTCGAAACTGTAACTGTGGGGGATATCCCTGAGGGTGCCAGCATCCTCGACGTTCGCGAAGACTACGAGTGGGTAGCCGGCCATGCCGAGGGCGCGCGCCACATCCCCATGGATCAGTTGCCGGCCCGTCTGGACGAGCTGGACCCCGACGATGACCTGTTCGTCATTTGCCGTACGGGCGGGCGCTCATTCCGCGCTGTGCAGTGGCTGGTTGGTCAGGGCTATTCCGCCGTGAATGTTGCCGGCGGCATGGACATGTGGCTGGAGGCAGGGAAGCCGATGGTTTCGGACAACGGCCTCAAACCCGTCGTCCTGTAGTCACATACCTCATAAGGAATATATAGATGTCCGCAGTCCCCACGTTCACGTTCCTCGGGCCCGAGGGCACCTTCACCGAGGCTGCCCTGATGCAGGTACCCGGTGCTGCCGATGCAACCCGGATTCCGTGCACCAACGTGAACACGGCACTGGACCGCGTCCGCGCCGGCGCCGCGGACGCCGCCATGGTGCCCATCGAGAACTCCGTGGAAGGCGGCGTCACGGCCACCCTCGATGCCATCGCCACCGGCACGGAACTCCGCATTATTCGCGAGGCGCTGGTTCCCATCGTCTTCGTGATCGTGGCGAGGCCCGGCGTCGAAATTTCGGACATCAAGCGCATTTCAACGCACGGGCACGCGTGGGCGCAGTGCCGCTTGTGGGTCGAGGCGAATATTCCGAACGCGGACTACGTTCCGGGCTCGTCCACAGCCGCGGCCGCCATGGGCCTGCTGGAGGACAATGCCCATTACGACGCCGCCATCTGCGCGCCGTTGGTGGCGGCGGAACAACCGGGCTTGAACGTACTGGCCAGCAACATCGGCGACAACCCGGACGCCGTCACCCGCTTCATTCTGGTAAGCAGGCCCGGGCCCTTGCCGGAACGGACCGGCGCGGACAAGACCACGGTGGTGGTTCCGCTTCCGGAGGACCATCCCGGCGCCCTGATGGACATCCTGGACCAGTTCGCTTCGCGGGGCGTGAACCTGAGCCGCATCGAGTCGCGACCCACCGGCCAATACCTTGGCCAGTACTTTTTCAGCATCGACGCCGACGGTCATATCTCAGATGCGAGGGTGGCGGATGCCCTCGCCGGACTCCACCGGATCAGCCCCGCCACCCGCTTCCTGGGTTCCTATGCCCGCGCCGACAAGCAGGCCGCGGTGGTGGCTCCGCACACTTCGGATGCCTCTTTTGCCGCAGCCCATGCGTGGGTTGAGGCCATCCTGAAGGGCTGACTCAGCTTCCCCGCGACCAGGACAATCAGGAAAATTGATTGACGTTTCAAGCCCCTTTCGCCGGAACCTAAGTGTGCGTATGCTTGCCTGATCCATAGACGATGGACAAATGCCCAAACGAAGGGAGCGGTCATGACTGCACACCGCGACGATCAGGACGGCCAGGGCATGATTGTGAATCCGAAGCCCTCCGGAGACAACAAAGACGACTGGGACGGTGACGATGCCGACCGTGCCGATCGCCTTCGCTTTGAAGAAGAACAAGCGATGATCCGCGAACAGGCAGAGGCCCATGCCGCGGCCAAGGCTGCCATGGAAGAGGCGGAAGACAATGCCGCCCAACCAGACAAGGGCGCTGTCTAAGCGACTGCCTTGGGCACCCGGACCAGCAGCGACCCCGGTTCCACCTGCACGGTGACCTTGGTCGCTACGCCCATGGGGTCGCCGTCGATCTGGGTTGCCATCGGTTCCTGACTCCGGATGGTGACCTTCCGCGAGCGGTAGAAGTTCATGACCGGCAGGTTCCGTTTGTGCTTGAACAGCACCTTGGCGTACATGGCGACCCAGCCAACGGCGCTCCGGGGGCTCATCACAACGATGTCCAGCATGCCGTCGTCAAGCATTGCCTGCGGGATGAAGTCGATGCCGCCGGGGATCAGCCCGCAGTTCGCGAACAGGACACTCCGGATCTTGCGGGACTGTTCAAGTTCGTCATCCATGGTGATCGATACGCGTTTCCGACGGCCGGGCAAGTGCCGCACTCCGGCTTCCGTGTAGGCGAGCCAGCCCACGGATTTCTTGAGGTCTTCCTTGGTGTCGCCCACCACCTCGGCATCGAGTCCCATGCCGGCGATCACCAGGAACGTGTGCCTCGATGCTTCTCCGGTGATGCTGTTCTGGATGCCCATGGTGGCGGTGTCGATGTAGCGCTGGTGGCCGAACAGGGCCACCTGGATGCAATCGGCAATGTCATAGACGTCCAACTCGATGTTCCGGGCCAGCAGGTTGCCCGTGCCCAGCGGAATCAGGCCCATGGCTACGCGCTGGTGCGTCAGTGACTCGGCAACCGCGCGGACGGTACCGTCGCCGCCGCAGGCAAGAACGACGTCGGCTCCGGACTGCAGCGCTTGGCGCGACTGGCCGTAGCCCGGGTCCTCGGGGGTCGTCTCGTAAAATGTTGGTGCATCCCAGCCCGCCAAGTCGCAGGCTTCGGTGATCGCCGCGCGGGTCTCGGCGGACTTGTTCTTGACCGGGTTGAGGACCACGGCCACCTTTTGGTAGCCAGGGTCCGGCTTGTGCGGATCGGCCGCGACGGCGCTCCGTATATGCCTGGCTTTAAGTCGGCGCACGCCCCACCAACTGGAGACGGCAAACACCACGCATCCAGCCAGAATCACCCACAGGATCCAGTCGCTCATTGTGCTCCAACCCTATCGTCATGGGGGCACACGTCCGATTCGATACTCTTGTGTGGTGATCGACGTAAAAGACCTCAGCGAAAACCCGGACAAGTTCCGTGCCAGCCAGCGCGCCCGTGGCGCCGATGAGTCCGTTGTGGACGCGATCATCTCCGCAGACTCCGACCGCCGCGCAGCGCTGATCCGCTACGAAACCCTCCGTGCTGAGCAGAATGCCTTCGGCAAGAAGGTGGCGCAGGCCAAGGGCGAGGAGAAGCAGGCACTGCTGGCAGAGGTCAAGGAACTCGCGAATTCGGTGAAGGCCGCTTCCGCCGAGGCTGACGCCGCGCAGGCCAAGCAGGAGGAGCTCCTCCGCATCATCCCGAACCTTGTTGTTGACGGTGTGCCCGAGGGCGGCGAAGACGACTACGTGGTGGTCAAGACCGTCGGCTCGCCGCGGGAGTTCCCGGACTTCGAGCCCAAGGACCACCTGGAGATCGGCGAGCTGATCGGCGCGATCGACATGGAGCGCGGCGCCAAGGTTTCCGGTGCCCGGTTCTACTTCCTTAAGGGTGTTGGAGCCCGCCTGGAGATGGCGCTCCTGCAGATGGCCATGGACCAGGCTATTGAGGCTGGTTTCGTCCCCATGATCACCCCTACTTTGGTGCGTCCGGAAACCATGCAGGGCACCGGTTTCGATGTAAAGCACGACGCCGAGATCTACCGACTTGCCGAAGACGACCTTTACCTTGTGGGCACCTCGGAGGTGGCCCTCGCCGGCTACCACGCAGACGAGATCCTGGATCTCTCCGCCGGCCCCATCCGTTACGCCGGCCAGAGTTCCTGCTACCGCCGCGAGGCGGGTTCGCACGGTAAGGACACCCGCGGCATTATCCGCGTGCACCAGTTCAACAAGGTGGAGATGTTCATCTACACCACGGTTGAGGAAGCAGCGGCCGAGCATGAGCGCCTGCTCGCCTGGGAAGAGGAGATGCTGGCCAAGTGCGAGCTTCCCTACCGCGTGATCGACACCGCTGCCGGAGACCTGGGCATGTCCGCGGCCCGCAAGTTTGACTGCGAAGCCTGGGTCCCCACGCAAAACGCGTACCGTGAGCTCACGTCCACGTCCAACTGCACCACGTTCCAGGCCCGCCGCCTCAACATCCGCGAACGCGTGGTCAACGAGGAAGGCGTTGCCAAGGGCACCCGTGCCGTGGCCACCTTGAACGGCACGCTGGCCACCACGCGCTGGATCGTTGCGCTCCTTGAGCACCACCAGAATGCGGACGGTTCCGTGAATGTTCCCAAGGCGCTGCAGAAGTACCTTGGCGGCCTCGAGGTCTTGCCGGTTCTGTAGCCCAAGTAGCTTGCATTAGTGGTTGTTCTGAGCTCTCAGAGCAACCACTATTGGCAGTCAGTTGGAAAAGAGTTCATCTGAGTCTGTTCTACTGGAACCATGACTATTTTGACTGATACTGCAGTTGCTGGCATCGATGACCAGCCCGATCCCAAGAACAAACTCATGATTGCCCTGGATGTTGACGGCACCCTCGTGGACCATGACGGCCATATGTCCCCGGCGGTCAGGGAAGCCGCCCAAGGTGTCGTAGCCAAGGGCCATGACGTCATCATCGCTACCGGCCGCTCGCTGAATGCCGCGTTGCCCATTGTTGAGCTGATCGGTTTGGAGCGCGGCTATGTGGTGTGCTGCAACGGTGGCGTCACCTTGCGGCTCGACCCGTCGTTGGAGGACGGCTACGAGATCGTCCACAAAGCCACGTTCGATCCCGCTCCCGCACTGGAAGCACTCCGCGAGCGGCTGCCCGGCGCCAAGTACGCACTGGAGGACGAAGCCGGCAACTTCCTGTCCACCGAGCGTTTCCACGATGTCAGTTTCGGGGTCGAATCGATCCCCGTCGACTTCCGGACGTTGCTGGATTCCACCGCAGTGCGCGTCGTGGTCTTCAGCACTGAGAACACCTCGGAGGAGTTCAACACTGCAATCGGGCACATCGGCTTGTCCGGCGTGACGTACTCGGTGGGATGGACGGCGTGGCTGGACATCGCCGCCGAAGGTGTGACGAAGGCCAGCGCTTTGGAAGCCTTGCGCCTTCAACTCGACATCGATCAGGAGAACACGCTGGCGATCGGTGATGGCCGCAACGACATCGAAATGCTCACGTGGGCGGGCCGGGGCGTAGCCATGGGCCAAGCCCCCGACGAGGTGCTCGCCGTGGCGGACGAGGTCACCGAGTCAGTGCTCGACGACGGCGCCGCGCTGGTGTTGCGCAGCGTGCTGTAGCTGCCGCCCGGCATCTGCGACGGGCGCCCGGCGCTTCTAGACTGGCTGCGTGGAGTATGCAGAAATTCCTGCCCCGGCGGCGTTGCGTCCCTTCGTGGAAGGCTTTTGGTTCCTGCGGGCCGAGCCGAAGGCCAGGTATGAGAAGATCCTGCCCGGCCCGTCGGCGCACCTGATCCTGAACTTGTCAGAGCCTTACCGGCTGATCAGGCCACGGGAGGCAACCGGTATGGATCGGGCGTCGGCGGAGGTTGCCGTCGGGTTTTACGCCGGTGTGCAGTCCAGTTACCTGATCAGCGAGAATCCGGAGCGCCTGCACAACGTGGGGGTGCGCCTGGCGCCCTTTGCCCTCGCGGCATTCACATCTCAGCTGCCGTCTGAGTTTCAGGGCAATGTGGTGGATGCGCAGTACGTGTTCCCGGGTTTCGCGGACCTTCGGAGCCAGTTGCTCGATGCGGAGCCGGAGCAGGCCTTCGATGCCTTGGAATCGTTCCTGCTGGGGCATCTGAGTGCTGGCTACGAGGCCGATCCCAGGACCATGGAAGCCGTGGAAACCCTTGCGGAGGAGGACGTAGAGGTCGGAATTCTGGCCGGCCGGTTGGGCATCAGCTCCTCGACCCTGGAGCGGATCATGATGAGGGATTGCGGTTTGCGGGCCAAGGTGTATTCCGATGTGTGCCGTTTCTTCAGGTTCGTCAACCAAGCGGCCCTCATGCCGGCGGGTTCGGCGCCCGGCCGTGAACTCCTGGGCCTGGCGGACTATTACGACCAGCCGCACCTGATCCGTGCGTTCCGACGGTTCAGCGGTTTTACACCCACCGAATACCTGCGCGTGATCCAGACGCACGGTCCCGAGTACGCCACGTTCGTGCCCGTGGAGGAACTCGCCTGAACGAACCGCAGTCCGGCCAACTCTCGGCAGCAGGTTGCGGGTTTTTTACAAGACCGCCCCACGTCCCGCCGCCTACCCTCTCCTCAGGGAATCACCAGGAAGGGAAGGCCGTGGAAATCCATATCAATTGGCTCGCAGTGCTGTTGGCAGCGTTGGCCACGTTCGTCGTAGGCGGGCTGTGGTACTCCGTGCTCTTCGCCAAGCCCTGGCAAAAGGCAGCAGGCGTGAGTGACCAGCAGCTGAAGTCCGGAACGGCGAGGGTCTTTGCCGGGTCCTTCGTACTTGCCGCGATCATGGCCGTGTTCCTGGCCGCGTTCATCGGCCGTGGCGGCTTTGTTTTCGGCATCGTGGCCGGGCTGGCCGCAGGCATTGGTTGGGTGGCAACGGCTTTGGGCGTCAACTACTTGTTCGAACGCCGCAGCCCGGTGCTTTTCGCGATCAACGCCAGCTACAACGTGGTGACGTTCGCAGTGATGGGAGCCATCGTGGGAGCCCTGCAGGCCTGAGTCGTCTTCGCGTGTGGGGGCCTACTTGAAGTGGGTCTCCACGTTTCCGCCGCCCGCGGCCTTGACGATCGCCTCGGCAACCTCCCGCAGCTTGACGTTCCGGTTGCTGGAGGCCCTCTTGATGAGCTCCACGGCTTCGGCCTGGGTGCAACGGTTCTGAGCGATGATGATGCCGGTGGCTACGTCGATGACGGTGCGTGAAGCCATGGCGGCGCGCAGGTTGGCCGCAGTCTGGCTGTGTTGGGCAATCATGACGGCCAGGCTCAGCCCCTTCGCAGCCTGCTGCACGTAGTCCGTGGCCCGCTGCACCGTCGCTTGGTCGAATCCGGCTGTACGTTCGGAGTAGAGGTTCATGCTGGCTTTGGCGCTGTCGTCCGGAAGCGGAATCGGCAGGGCAAGGATCGAGCGTATGCCTTGAGCCAGGGCCACCTCTTTGTAATCGGGCCACGTGTCGTCGGCCGCAAGGTCAGGGACGTGTACTTGGACGCCTTTCCTGGCTGACAGCAGGCACGGACCCTCGGCGAACTGGTACTGGAGTTCGTCAAGCAGGAGGGCGCGTTCTCCGCTGCTGGCGACCGTCGCAGCGGTGCGGTGGCGGAGCAGGGTGACCCCACAAAAGACGTCGGCATCGGCAGTGCTGAACATCGCAGCGGAATGCCGGGTCAGCTCGGTGAGGAATGCCTCGACGTCAGGATTATCCAGGAGCAGGTCCTGGATTTCGCCGGCCACTAGGTGGGGCGCGGCTTGTTGTTGGTCTTCCATTGGGACCTCCGAACCTTGGACAGAAGCTCTTCTTTGAGGGTAGCTCCGAAGTTCCACCGAAGCTAATAATAAGGATGCTTCTCTTTTTATGATAAGTATGCTTCTCTTTTTAAGAGTCTTGCAGCGGGCTCATCCCCCAATAAGCAGGTCTAAGGATTGAAGCCGATGCGGCAAGCTCGACCCTTCCAGAACCCCTATCACGCGAATGCGCCGGAAAGCAGCCTCCGGCAAAGTTTTCAGGACGGCTTGGTCCTGGACCATTTGAACCTGGCGAAGTCCATTGCCGCCCGGTACTCAGCCCACACCCATGATCTGGACGACGTCCGTCAGGTCGCGTTCATGGGCCTCATCAAGGCCGCCCGTGGCTACGACGAGGCCAAGGGCGTCAGCTTCCCGGCCTACGCAGCCCCCACCATTGCCGGTGAGGTGAAGAGGTACCTGCGGGACCATTGCTGGGTGGTGCGTCCCCCGCGTCCTATCCAGGACATGCGGCGCCAGGTCCTCGCCCGGACAGAAGAAATGACCCAGGCCCTGCAACGCACGCCTTCCCCGGAAGAGGTCGCAGAGGACCTCAGCCTGGAGCCGTGCCAAGTACGTGAAGCCCTGATGGCGGGAACCAGCAAGCGCCCCGATTCCCTGGACGCTCCGGCCGTGGCCGGCGGCGACGGCCTCCAAGGGTCCCTCTCCAGTGCCGGCTGCCCCACGGACAAACTGGAAGACGTCCTCGCCCTGCGGAACGCCATCAGAACCCTCAGCCCCGAGGACCGCCATCTTCTGTACCGGCGTTACTACCGCGAGGAAACCCAGTCGACCATCGCCGAGGCCCTCGGAATGTCGCAAATGCAGGTATCGCGGAGGTTGTCCAAGATCCTGGTGACGTTGCAGGCGCAGTTGTTCGAGGGCCAGGCCGAACTACGGGACGGCACAGCACTCTAGGTAACACTGCCCTCCAAGGAACACTGCTCTCTAATCCGCCGGGGGTACCAGAGAGCGCCCGCAGGGCGGTGGCCAATGCCGCCGCCCCGGGCCACGCCGGCGCCAACTCAGCAGCGGAGTCCGTCCACTGCATCCAGCACGTCGCGCACCGTGACTGCCAGGAGTGCGGGGTCGGGATCAGCGGCGAAGACGTCGCCGCGGCGGAGTTCGACGGCGGTGAGGACCACGTGCGGCCCGGGCGGCGGTCCCCATTCCTCAGCGGGCGCAGGACCGAACAGGACAACTGACGGGCGTTCGTAGGCGGATGCCAGGTGCGCGGCACCCGTGTCGGCGGAAACAATCAGCCGCGCCTCGGCGATTGTCGCGGCGAACTCGGCGAGCCCTTGGCGTCCGGCGAGCACACCGGCGTCGAGGTTTGCTCCTTGGCGCCTGGCCAAAGCGGCCGTCTCTTCCGCCCGTTCGCGCTCGGACGTGCCACCGGTGAAGACGATGTCGTGTCCCGCCTTGGTGAGTTCCACGGCCACTTCCGCGAACCGCTCCACCGGCCACAACCTGCTCCCGTACGCGGCTCCGACATGAATGACGGTTGCACCGGGGCGGGGGGAAGCCGCCCGGGGCTTGTTGAGCCGGTAATCCAGGGGATCGGCGTCGATGCCGTGCCACGTGAGCAGCCTGGTCCAGCGCTCGCGTTCGGGAAGTCCCGTGGTCCATTCGGGTCCGTCCATGCCGGGAGACCGGTGCGCCACAACCCGCTTGGCCTGCAGTTCCTCGATGCGCTGCCGGCTCTCGGCTCCGTTGCCGTGGAGGTTCACGGCAACGTCCACCACGCCCGGGGCGATGGTCAGTGGGTCGTCCAGCCCGGGGGTGGGCAGGTGGTCGATGCCACCTACAAGCTCCAGAGCCTCCGCCACCCACGTGGGTGCGGCGTAGAGGATGCGGTGTTCCGGAAACGCCCGGCGCAGGCCGCGCAAGGCAGGAACCGCAACCAGCAGGTCCCCCAGTTTCAGTGCGCGCAGGGCGAGCAGCACCGGTTGTCCATCGGTTTCAACATTGTTCAAGGTGGCCTCCCGCTTAGGAGTCTAGCGGCAGGAAACTTCTCCTCTTCGCGCTGTTTAGGGCAAGGAGAACTGGGGAACTTTGCCGGTATGGGAGGAACCGGAACGTTGAAGGCGGTCCTGTTTGACCGCGATGGAACGCTCGTCGTAGACGTGCCATATAACGGCGACCCGCGACTGGTGCGGCCCATGGAGAGTGCCCGTTCGGCAGTTGCGAGGGTGCGCGAGGCCGGACTGGCCACAGGTGTGGTCAGCAACCAGTCGGGAGTTGCCCGGGGGCTGATAACGCCGGCCCAGGTGGAAGCCGTGAACCAGCGCGTTGATGAGCTGCTGGGGCCGTTCGACGTGTGGGAATTCTGTCCGCACGGAACGGAGGATGGCTGTCCATGCCGCAAGCCCGCGCCGGGCCTCATCCACAGGGCCTGCGAGGCGTTGGGCGTTGAACCGTCGGAGGTGGCCGTGATAGGTGACATCGGGGCGGACCTTGGGGCCGCAAAGGCTGCTGGTGCAAGGGCTGTCCTGGTCCCCACGCCGGTGACCCGCGAGGAAGAAATCGTTGCGGCGGACCTGGTGGCGAACGATCTGTGGCACGCTGTGGAGCTGCTGCTGGCAGTGCCCGAAGATGCGGCTCTTTCCGCCGGGCCGGCAGTCCGGACCGGCGGCAACCCTACCCAAGGTGCACCTGCATGAGCCGCGTCCTGGTAGCCCGCTTGGACAGCATGGGCGACGTCCTCGTTTCAGGGCCGGCAATACGTGCCGTGGCCAACGGCAGCAGGCCCGACGGCAGCCGGCCCAACGACGTCGTACTGCTGTGCGGTCCGGAAGGGACCGGTGCGGCGAAGATGCTTCCCGGCGTCACTGAAGTCCACACCTGGCAGTGTCCTTGGATCGTCAATCCGGCCCCGCCCGTTACCGAAGACTCCACCCGCGGCTTGGTGGACTTTGTCCGCAGTTCCCGGATTGAGGAGGCCGTGATCCTGACGTCCTTCCACCAATCCCCGCTGCCCCTGGCAATGCTGTTGCGCCTGGCCGGGGTAAAGAGGATTACGGGCGCCTCCACCGACTACGCGGGTTCGTTGCTGGATGTCCGGCTCAGGCCGGGCGAGGATTTCCCCGAGGACCAGCCGGAAGCAGTGCGTGCCCTTGGTATCGCCCATGCGGGAGGCTTTGTCCTTCCGCAGGGCGACGACGGCAAACTGCGCGTGAACACCGCTGCAGATGACGAATTCGCCAACAAGCTCGCTGACGAGGGCCCCTACATTGTGGTGCATCCCGGCGCAGCAGCCCCCGCCCGGGAATGGCCCGCGCTGCACCACGCCGCCACCGTGGAACTGCTGGAGGCCTATGGGCACCGCGTCGTAGTGACCGGAGGGCCTTCCGAGGCTTCGCTCACCGCAACGGTTGCCGGTCCTTCCGCGCAGAACCTTGGCGGCAAGACCAACCTCCGCACGCTGGCAGCGGTTCTTGAGCGGGCCGCCGTCGTCATCACTGCCAATACGGGACCCGCGCATCTGGCCGCAGCGGTGGGCGCGCCGGTGGTTTGCCTGTTCGCCCCCGTGGTCCCTGCCATCCGTTGGGCGCCGTACGGGGTGCCGCTGGAACTTCTGGGTGACCAGGAAGCGGCGTGCAAGAACACCCGTGCCCGGAACTGTCCCGTTCCCGGCCATCCCTGCCTGAGTTCAGTCACGCCCGAACAGGTCCTCGAAGCCGTGGAACGCCTGCTGGGTGGCGTGGCTTCCCTGGCTACCCGACGAAAGGTGTGGAAACCATGAGAATCCTGGTGTGGCACGTCCACGGAGGATGGATGGAGGCATTCGTCCGCGGACGCCATGAATACCTGCTTCCGGTAGAAACCGACGGCGGCCCCTGGGGCTTGGGGCGCGGTGGCCGCGACTGGCCGGACAACGCCGTGGAAGTGGACCTGGCCACACTGGACCCGGACAGCGTGGACGCAGTAGTCCTGCAACGGCCCGAGGAGATCGCCGCAGTGGCCCGTTCCTTGGGGCGGAAGCCCGGCGTGGATCTGCCTGCCGTCTACCTCGAGCACAATACGCCCAAGGGAGACGTGCCGTTCACTGTGCACCCGATGGCCGACCAGCGCACTATCCCCGTAGTGCACGTGACCCACTTCAACCAGCTCTTCTGGGACACCGGTTCGGCCGCCACGGTAGTGATCGAACACGGCATCCCGGATCCCGGCCGCCTCTATACCGGTGAGCGGGAAGAAATGGGCATCGTGGTCAACGAGCCGGTGCGGCGCGGGCGTGTCACCGGCACCGACCTCCTGCCAGGCTTCGCCGGAGTGGGTCCGCTGCGGGTCTTCGGGATGGGAACCGAGCATTTGCCCGGAGCCCTGAACCTGAAGGGGCTGGGTCTTGGCGAGGAACGGCTGAGGATTGCCGGGGACGTTCCGGCATCGCAGCTCCACGCCGAGCTGGCCCGTTGCCGCCTCTACCTGCATCCGCTCCGTTGGACGTCGCTGGGCCTTGCACTGCTGGAAGCGATGCACTTGGGCATGCCCGTGCTGGCGCTCGGGACCACGGAAGCCTACCGCGCAGTTCCCCGCGGCGCAGGGCTCGTCTCTACCGACGTCGATGAACTCCAGAGATTCGCCCGCCGGTTGCTCAATGACCCGGACGACGCTTACGCCATGGGCCTCCGGGCCCGCGAAGCTGCCTTGGAACGCTACGGGCTGGACGCATTCCTCCGCGCTTGGGATGAGCTCCTCGGGGACTTGAGAACACGGGGGAGCGCCGCACCAACCGCAACAGCGGCCGGTGGGGCGCCCCGATCGGCACCGCCAAGCCATGATGCAGAGAGGACACACCCATGAAGATCTCCATGGTTTCCGAACACGCCAGTCCGCTGGCGGCTTTGGGAGGAGTGGACGCCGGGGGACAGAACGTCCACGTCGCCGCACTTTCCTCAAGCCTGGCCAAACGTGGCCACCAAGTCACTGTGTACACACGCCGTGACGATCCGGAGTTGCCTGCAAAGGTGCAGGTGGCACCGGGACTCACCGTGGTCCACGTGGACGCCGGTCCCGCCCGGCACATCCCCAAGGACGAACTCCTGCCGTTCATGGGTGCCTTGGCGGACGGTATCTGCGAGGACTGGGCCGGCGATCTTCCGGACGTCGTTCACGCGCACTTCTGGATGTCCGGCTTGGCCGCGATCCAGGCATCCCGGCGGGCCGGCGCGGCCGATCCCGTCCCCGTGGTGCAGACCTTCCATGCCCTGGGCTCCGTCAAGCGGCGCCATCAGGGCAGCGCGGACACCAGCCCTGCCGCACGCGCGTGGCTGGAACCCTGGGTTGGCCGGACGGCCGACTGGGTCATCGCCACGTGCCCGGACGAGGTCTTTGAACTGAAGGCCCTCGGCATCAGCAAATCCAAGGTCTCAATCGCTCCTTGCGGCGTGGACCTCACACTCTTTGACGGCACGGCCGAACCCGAACCGAAGCCGCGCACCCACCGGATCCTCAGCGTCGGGCGGCTGGTTCCCCGCAAGGGAGTCGACCTCATCATCCAGGCCCTGCCGCATCTGGAACAGGCAGGCTTCGACGACGTCGAACTCCTCGTCGTCGGCGGTTCCGGCGATGCCCTGACCCTCGAGGAAGACCCCGAAGCCCAGAGGCTCCGGGCGCTCACCAAGGAACTGGGTGTAGAAGACAAGGTCACCATGCGCGGCCAGGTGCCCCGCGACGCAATGCCGGGCATCCTCCGCAGTGCTGACGCGGTCATCTGCACCCCTTGGTACGAGCCCTTCGGCATTGTGCCGTTGGAAGCGATGGCAAGCGGCGTGCCCGTGGTGGCCGCCGCCGTCGGGGGTTTGCGCGAAACAGTGGTTGACCACAAGACCGGCCTGCAGGTCCCGCCGCGGGACCCGGAGGCAATCGCCGACGCCGTTGGGCAGCTCCTGGGGGACCCCGCCCTGCGTGCCGACATGGGCAAGGCCGGCCTGCGCCGTGCCCGCTCGCGCTACTCGTGGGACCGCATTGCCGCCGACACCGAAAAAGCGTACCGATCCGTCCTCGCCGCCGGGCTTTCCCGCCAGGCCGGGGAAGCTCTTGAACCCCTGGAAGGAACGGCACTGTGACCATCAACAGCCACACCACGAACACCACCGTCAAGAGTCCGGCGAAACTCAAGTCAGTCCCGGACACCATCCCCGCGGGGTGGACCGGCTCCGGCGCCACGGACACCGAGGTCACCAAGCATCTGGACAACGTTCTTCCGGCCCTCGAATCGCTGCGCTCGCAGGCAGGCCGGCTCTCCGGATGGGGTACCGAGCTTGCCAACCGCTTGCTGGCCGGCCAAAGGTTGCTTGCAGCCGGCAACGGCGGATCCGCCGCTGAAGCCCAGCACCTGACCGCCGAACTCGTGGGTCGCTTCGACTCGGAGCGGGCTCCGTTCTCAGCCATCTCCCTGCATGCAGAATCCTCGGCAGTCACGGCGCTGGCCAACGATTACGGGTACGACGAAGTCTTCGCCAGGCAGGTCAGGGCGCACGGTCGTGCCGGCGACGTCCTGATCCTCCTGTCCACCAGCGGACGCAGCCCCAACCTCCTCAAGGCGGTCCGGGCAGCCAATGAACGCGGGATTG
Organism: Paenarthrobacter sp. YJN-5; assembly: GCF_015040095.1. Taxonomy (NCBI): domain Bacteria; kingdom Bacillati; phylum Actinomycetota; class Actinomycetes; order Micrococcales; family Micrococcaceae; genus Paenarthrobacter; species Paenarthrobacter sp. YJN-5. The sequence goes on along the minus strand of NZ_CP053544.1, from coordinate 4,431,868 downwards.
CAACGTGGGCCCTCACGGGACCGGGCCCCAACCCGCTGTCCACCGCGTGCGACGAGGCCGTTACGGTGGAAGCCATTGCGGCCAACGCGCAGGAGGGCCATTTGATCGCCGTCCACGCGGTCTGCAGGGCCTTCGACGCGGAGGTTGCCCGGCGGACCGGAACCTCGGGCAGGGGAGTCCAGCCATGAAAGTGACCGTGGTGGGCGATCTCCTCCTGGACGTCGACATCAACGGAACGGCCACCCGGCTGAGCCCGGACGCGCCGGTTCCCGTGGTTGACGTAGGAGGCGTCCGGCGTCGGGCAGGCGGTGCCGGGCTGGTAGCCACCCTCCTCATGCGCGACGGCCATGACGTCACTTTGGTCACCGCTGTGTCCGACGACGACGGGGCCGCCCACCTCAGGCGCGCACTGTCCGGCATGGAGCTGCTCACCGGAGCCCCGCTTGCCCCTACCCCCACCAAGACGCGGGTCCGGATCGGTTCGCATCCCGTAGTCCGGTTCGATGAAGGCTGTGCCCCTGCGCCAACTCCGGACTGTACCGGGGACATGCGGGCGGCCATCGACTCGGCAGAGGTGATCGTGGTGGCTGACTATGGCAGGGGGATCACCTTCAACGAGGACATCCGCGACGCCCTCACCACGGCGGCGCGCCGGATTCCCGTGGTGTGGGATCCGCATCCTTCCGGTTCGCAGCCCGTTTCCGGAGTGTCGGTGGTAACCCCCAACCTTGCCGAAGCGAGGGCCCTCGCGAAAGCGGCCGGGCTGGAACCGGTGGTGGATCCCGGCGCCGGAACTGCCCAAGCCGGGACCCGACTGCTGGAACACTGGAACAGCCGCGCCGTCCTGGTGACCAAGGGCGAAGCAGGGGCGGTCCTGGTCGAAGCGACGGGACCTGCTACCGAAATTCCCGCGCCCAGGACCAGCGTTGATGATCCCTGTGGCGCGGGGGACCGCTTGGCAGGGAGCCTGGCTGCCTACCTCGGCCTTGGCGTCGCATTGCGCGAAGCTGCCAGCCGGGCCGTCGCCGACGCATCAGCGTTCCTCGCCGAGGGTGGGGCCGCGTCGCTCGCGGTGGACGCCGGTGCGGCTCAACCCGGCCCCGCCGCGGCTGGACCCGACGCCGCGGCGGCTGGACGGCACGCAAGTGCCGGAGCCGTCGTCGAACTTTTCGGCAACCAGCCAAGCCGTCCCGACGGCGTCCAACTCGCCGCAGAAGTGCGGGCGCAGGGCGGCACCGTCATCGCAACGGGAGGCTGCTTCGATCTTCTGCACGCGGGGCACGCGCGGACGCTCGCCGCTGCCCGCGCCATGGGGGATTGCCTGATCGTGTGCCTCAATTCGGACCAGTCCGTCCGCCGCCTTAAGGGCCCGCACCGGCCGATCGTCAGCATGGAAGACCGGGCAGAGCTGCTGCTCGCGCTCTCATGCGTGGACGCCGTGGTGGTCTTCGACGAGGACACGCCGGAGGACTGCCTCGAGTTCATCCGGCCCGATATCTGGGTCAAGGGCGGCGACTACCAACCCGGTGAACTGCCGGAAGCCCGGCTGCTGGCCACGTGGGGAGGGCAATGCGTCACCGTGCCTTTCCACCCGGCCAGATCGACCAGCGGCCTGGTGGAAGCGCTCGCCAAGGTCGGCTGAACCTGTACAGAACCGCCTAACGAAAGGAACCGCATGAACACGCAAACACCTGGCCGCGTCATCGTTACCGGAGGCGGCTCCGGCCTGGGGGCCGCGATCGTGGAAGCGATCAGCAACGCCGGCGGCACGCCGGTCGTCTTCGACCGGGACGTCAGCAACGTCTCCGGCGTGAAGGCCCTGGAAGTGGACGTCTCCAACCGGGAAGCCGTGGAAGCCGCGGTGAAGGAAACCGCGGAAAGCCTCGGCGGCCTGGACGGCGTCGTAACCGCTGCCGGCATTGACCGCTGCGGAAAGCTGGGGGACGTAGCTGCCGAAGAATGGGAAAAGGTCATCGGAGTGAATCTCCTGGGCACCGTTTCCACGGTCCGGGCCGCTCTGCCGTACCTGAAGGAATCCAAGGGCCGGGCCATCACCATCGCCTCCACCCTGGGCTTGCGTGCCCTCCCGGATGCGACCGCCTATTGCGCCTCCAAGTTCGGCGTGATCGGCTTCAGCCGCGCGCTCGCGGCCGAAACCGGCGGGGTCATCGGCGTCACCACCATCATTCCCGGTGGCATGAAGACCCACTTCTTCGACGACCGCGACGAGCAGTACAAGCCGCAGGACGACTCAAAGCTCAACGATCCCGCGAATGTGGCTCAGGCTGTGGTGTTCGCGCTCTCGCAACCGTTCGGCTGCGAGGTCCGCGAACTTCTCATTACCCCCGCAGAAGAAGGCTCGTGGCCGTAAGGTCCCGCACGTCCTGAACAACGTCGGCCACGGCGATGCCTTCAATGAGGGTGTCGTCGTGGCCGCAGTGCGGAGCGGTCCAACCAACCTGGGTGACGTCTGCGCCGCAGCGGGGGCACTTGGTCACCCACGACATGTGGATCCGATGCAGGCTCCGGCCCCGAGCCCCCGCATTGAAGGCGTTGCCCACCCAGAAAATGCCCACGGTGGGAGTTCCCAAGGCCTGGGCCAGATGCCGGGGCCCACTGTCGCTCGCGAGCATCACCGTCGCCTCGTCCAACAGGGCTGCCAACTGCCCGAGGTCCAGTTCGCCGGCCACCGAACGCACCGCCTCACGGTCCCGTTCCGGAATCTTTGACTGCGCGAGCCCGACGACTTCCTGGGCCAGTGCCTTCTCCGATTCGTCGCCGACCACCAATACCTGGACACCTTCGGCTGCGAGGCTCGCGGCCGCGTCAGCAAAGTACGACGCCGGCCAGCGCCTTCTGGGATCGGTGGCACCGGGGTGGATGACCACCAGGGAGGAACGGGCCTGGTCCTTCAACCCCGCTACGTCCTGCCGGCACTCCGGTTTTGGCCGCACCAGGGGCGCAATGATGGTGGGCGCGCCCGCAAGTCCTACCGTCTCAAGCCAGCGGTCAGGCTCGTTCTGGTAGTAGATGTAGTCCAGGTTCCGCTCCAGCCGTTCGGCATCCGGAGTCCGCGTCCCCACGGTGTGCCTCGCCCCCAGCTTCAGCAGGAACGGGTTGGAGAAGCGGCCGCCGCCGTGCATCTGGACAGCCAGATCGAACTTCCGGCCTTGCATGTCCTGGAGGAACCGTTCAAGCGCTTCCGGATCTTCGTCGACGTCGCGGACGCCCTTTGCAAACGGAAGGATCTCGACGTCGTCCACGGGGCCTTCCGTTGCGGCCACCAACGCCGCATGGATGGGCGTTCCCAGCAGGGTCACGCGGGCTTCCGGGTAGGCGCGCCTAAGGGCAAACAACGCCGGGTAGGTATAGATGAGGTCGCCCAGCCCGCCGCCGCGCAATACGGCGATCCGCTGCACATCCTGGAACTTCGCGAGTACGGGGCCAACACCTGATTCGAGCGAGATGGCAGAAGCCGGAGAAGTGTCCATGTGGTACATCCCTTCGAGAGGAAATCGGGGGTCCCGCAGCGCTTGCCGGCTCTTGCGGCACCGGCCGCGGACCCGGTGCGGAAAACTGCTGTGCAGGTGTGTGAAGGGCGGGCCGTTGGGTACCTGAGGGAGAGCAGGAACTTGCCGCCTCAACCGGAAGGTACCCCATGGCACGCCTCTCCAATCAAGAAGGTCTGGCCGAATGGTTGCCAGGCCGCCTGGCCGAAGAAGAACCCGTTATCACCGTCATAGGCGACGCCATCCTGGATGGTTGGTGGGACGGGCTGATTGAGCGTTTTTGCCGGGAAGCACCCGCTCCCGTGGTGCAGGTAAAGCGCCGTGACTACGCTCCAGGCGGCGCAGCGAACACGGCCATGAACCTGGCTGCCTTGGGTGCCCGAGTTCGATTTGTTTCCATGGTCGGCGAGGACACAGCCGGCCGGCAGCTCCGGCAACGGCTCGCGGCTGCCGGGATCGATGTGGACGGCGTGCTGTCGCACCCGGGCATGACCACCACCACCAAGAACCGCGTCAGCAGCGGCGGACAGGTCATGCTTCGGCTGGACGATGAATCGGCGTCAGTACCTGAGGACGGATTGCTGGAGCTGGCGGCCCTCATTCCAGGAGCATTGGCGGGTTCGGACGCGGTGATCCTCTGTGACTACGGCGCAGGCGCACTGGTTGGTCCGGTCCGCGAAGCGCTGCAGCGGGAACTGGGTCCCGGATCACCGGGAAGGCAGAAACCCGCAGGGAGCGGCAGTCCTTTGGTGGTGGTGGATGCCCACCACCCCGAACAGTGGGCGGAGCTGGCACCGGACCTGGCCACCCCGAACGCCCAGGAAACTGCCCTGCTGCTCGGCATTGAGCTGCCCGGTGGTGCTGCGCGGTGCCCCTTCGTGGAGGCCCACGCTGCCCAGCTCATGGCCGCCTCCGGTGCGGCCGCCGTCGTCGTAACCCTGGACCGGGACGGCACGCTGACCGTGCGCCAAGGCAGCGACGGCGAGGTGGCCACCCACCGGACCTGGGCGCGGCCGGAAGCGGAGAAGCAGGCCTCCGGCGCCGGCGATACCTTCGTTGCGGCGCTGAGCCTGGCGCGCGCAGCCGGGCTGCCCCTGACCACCAGCGTTGACCTTGCTCAAGCAGCCGCCGACGTCGTGGTCCACCGGCCCGGCACATCCGTGTGCAGCACCGAAGAACTGGCCCACCATCTCCGGGAGTTCGCGGACACCGCGCTGACCGCAACCGAATTGGCCAAGCAGGTGGAGGCGCACCGGCAGGAAGGGCGGCGGATCGTTCTCACCAACGGTTGCTTCGATGTCCTGCACCGTGGCCACACCCGCTACCTCAACCAAGCCAAGCAACTCGGTGACGTGCTGGTGGTGGCCCTCAACAGCGACTCCTCGGTCCGGCAACTGAAAGGACCGGACCGTCCCGTCAACCACGAGGCCGACCGTGCCGCCGTCATCGCTGCGCTGAGTTGCGTGGACCACGTCACCGTGTTCGACACCCCCACGCCCATCCCGCTCATCGAACTCCTCAAGCCGGACGTCTACGCCAAAGGCGGCGACTACACGCCGGAAATGCTTGCCGAAACAGCTGCTGTGGAAAGCTACGGAGGCACGGTGACTATTCTGGACTACGTACCGGAACACTCCACCACGGCCGTCCTGCAACGCATCCGCTCCACAGGCGAAACCACCAGCTGAGGGAAGAAGAGTCCATGCGCATCGTCATCACCGGGGCTACGGGAAACGCGGGCACCGCCCTGCTGAAGCGGCTCCAGAAGGCCCGGTCCGAGGAGGGAGCCGACCTCCAATTGGTGGGCATTGCCCGGCGGAAACCGGATCTGGACGCCGCGCCTTACCAGGGCGTCGAATGGCATAGCCTGGACATCGGACACCACAGGGATCGTGAGGCCTTGGACAAGGTCATGGCCGGGGCGGATGCCGTGGTGCACTTGGCGTGGGCTATCCAACCGAACCACAACCGCAAGCTTCTGCGTCGCACCAACGTTGCGGGCACGGCCCACGTCCTCGGGGCTGCCCGCAGGGCAGGGGTGGGGCACGTCGTCTGCGCTTCCTCCGTGGGAGCGTACTCGGCAGCGCCGAAGGACCAGAGAACCAAGGAAAACTGGCCTGCCGGCGGAATCAAGGGCTCGCACTACAGCGTGGACAAGGCCGCGCAGGAACGGCTCCTGAACAACTTCGCCAAGGCAAACCCGGAGGTGGTTGTTGCGCGGCTGCGGCCCGGGCTGATCTTCACCTCGGAAGCCGGCAGCGAAATCGGACGCTATTTCCTGGGCAGGGTCCTCCCGCGACTGATTCCCCGCCGGCCCTGGCTCCCCGTCCTTCCGGTCCCCAAGGACCTGATCTTCCAGGCCGTGCACGCAGATGATGTGGCCGACGCTTATTGGCGGGTCCTCAGGGAACGTGCCGAAGGAGCCTTCAACATCGCCGCCGAACCCGTGCTGGATCCCAATGCGCTCGCATGGATCCTCCATGCCCGGCGCCACCTGCCCATCCCGGTGTCGTTGCTGCGCGCCGTCGTCAGCGCTACATGGCGGCTGCGGATGCAGGTGACGGACCCCGGCTGGGTGGACATGGCTGCGGGCGCGCCGATCATGGACACAAGCCGGGCGCGGACCCTTCTGGGGTGGATGCCCCACAAATCGTCGCTGGAGGCATTGACCGAGATCGTCGACGGACTGGGCGAGGGGAAAGGCCGGAAAGCTTCACCGCCGCTGACACCCCGTTAACCCGTATTGCTGCAGGTGGCATTCGGGTGCTATTTGTTCGGGTGCTGCTTGGTCGGGAGCGACTTGTTCGGGCGCTAGTCGGATGACAGCACGGTGACCATGCGCCGGAGGCTCATGGCCACGGACGCTGCCGCATTCACAGATGCCTGACCCGCTGCTGCCTCGTTGATGGCATCGCCCAGCGCGGCCACGCAGTCCCGCGCTTCGGCCAAAGCGGGTTCGAGTTCGGGCTCTTCGTCGCTGCGCCACCGGTCGATCACGTCGGCTACTGATTCGAGGGCTTCGGAGAGGTTGCTGAGGACGCTGTCCGGGATGACGGTCCCGGCGCCTTCCTCCCAGATCACGCTTTGCAGCACGTCGGTGATGTCCTGCACGTGGAAGGTCAGCCTCTCCACGGTCCGCAAGCCGGCGAGGTCCTGGGGGAGGCGGGTGGCACGACGGCGGGACCTGGGATTCGCTTTCGCGCTCAGTTCCGCTTGGTACACGGCAGTCCGCACTCCCGCTGCAGTTGTGTCCAGCAGGTCGCTGCGGCTGGCCCAGGCCTCATGGTTTGGCGGCCACGATTCCTGCATCGCCTGTGCCATGTCCCTCAGTTGGCGGGACAGTGCGTTCCGGTGCCCTTCCAAGGCAGGGTCTACCTGTTCCAGGTGCAACGGCGGGATGATCAGCCAGTTCACTGTCAATCCCACCGCTACGCCCAGGGCCATCTGGAGGACGTATCCGAAGGAGAAATTCTCCGCGTTGGAATCACCCAGTAACAGCACAAAGAGCGCGGCCATGGGAATCCACTCGGAAGCCGTGCCCAGCCGGGGGAGGCCGCCAATGAGCACGCCGAGGCCGATCACCAGTGCCACGGAGAAACTGGAGGGGTCGGCGAAGGTGGTCACCGCAAACGCCATGCCGATGCCCAGGGACAATCCCAGCAGACTCTGGAACCCGTGCTTGGCGGAGTCGGCCACCGTTGGGTGCATGCTCACCAAGGCACCCAGCGGCGCGTAGTAAGGGTAGGCGGCAGCCGGTCCGGGCATGAAGGGGGCCAAGTACCATGCCAGTCCTGCAGCGAGGGCGGTTTTGGCGGCAAACAGCAATCTGTGGCGGGTAAAAGTCCTTCGGAGCGCGGAGATCAGCCGTCGCCTGTTGGGGATAAGGCGCATCTTCCCAAGATTCGCAGGTCTTGCATGGTGTGTCGAACCGGCGCTAAAGGGAAGCAAATGTTTTTTGATTCGTGCGATTGAATCCCCGGACAGCGGGTACACACCCCATTGATAGTAACGATACTTACTATCCCGGCTGCTGTCCGCAGCCTGCCAACTGTGGAAAGAGAGCGACAATGACTGAGAGCCAATCGCCGCAGGACGGAAGCTTCGCGGCGCCTCGAAACGGGGTCCCCGCCGGGACCGAACCTTACTCCGGAAGCTACCTGGACTCGCCAGTTGAAACCGAGGCCGACACCGCCACCACCAGCACGGCCGGATACCAAGGCGGCGCGTCGGGATCCGGCTCCCACTCGGGGTCCGGCACTGTTGATGCTGCCAAGCAGGAAGCTGCAGGGGTGGCCAGCACAGCCAAGGACGCCGCCGGTGGCGTGGTTGATACCGCCAAGGGCGAGGCCGCGAACGTGGCCCAGGAAGTCAAACTCAATGCCCGCCAACTGCTGACGCAGACCAAGGGCGAGTTGACCGATCAAGCCGCTACGCAGCAGCAGCGCGTCGCCGAAGGGCTGCGGTCCATCTCCGATGAACTGTCCACCATGGCAGGTGCGTTGAACAACGGCGGCGTGGCCGCGGACCTCGTCCAGCAAGCCGCCGACCGTTCATCATCGGTTGCCCAGTGGCTGGAGAACCGCGATCCCGGATCCTTGCTGAACGAAGTCAAGAGCTTCGCCCGCCGTCGGCCGGGTGCCTTCCTCCTGCTCGCAGCAGGAGCCGGTGTCCTCGCCGGCCGTCTGGGACGCGGCATGGCAGACAACGCCTCCGTTGACAACACCGGGGCCACTGCCACTTCCGCACCCAGGGCCGAGTACTACCCGAGCTCCGGCGGCGCAGTGCCGCCACCCGCCGTCGACCTCCCGGGTCCGGATGCCACCACGGCAAGCTACGGCACCACGCCCACCACCGGCTACGGCACTGCCGCCGGCGTCACGGCTGCCGGCGGAGCTGCAGGAGCAGCCGGCTACGGCGCCGGTACGTCCGGTCTCGAGCCAGGTGCCGAAGGGTACAGCGCCGAGGGGTATAGCGCTGACGGCTACGCAGCTGGCAGTTACGAAGGCGGCGGTTACGACGCCGGAACTACCGGTGGGCTGGAGGGCTCCACGGCCGCCTACCCGGAAACGGATGGTGGCACCAAGGCGCAGGGTGACCCGCTGGCCGGACCCCTGGATCCCGATGACCCCTCCTATGGAGGTTCCCGATGACCAGTCCCGCTGACCTTCCTCCCACGGAAGCCCACCTCAAAGCGGAAACCGTACCCCTCGGGGAATTGCTGGGCGACCTGACGCGCGACGTCTCCACGTTGATGCGCCAGGAAGTCGAACTCGCCAAGGCCGAACTCAAGGAGTCGGCCACCAAGGCAGGGAAGGGCGCCGGCATGCTGGCCGGAGCCGCATGGGCCGGGCACCTCGCCGTCGTGTTCCTTTCCCTCGCCTTGTGGTGGGCCCTGGGCCAGCTTGTTGGCCTGGGATGGTCGGCCGTGATCGTTGCCGTTATTTGGGGCATCGTCGCGGCAGTGCTGGCCAGCATCGGCCGGAAGGAACTGAAGACCATCAACGGCATGCCGCGTACCGCTGAGACAGTCAAGGAAATACCTCCAACCTTCAAACCGAACACTGAGGAGACACGATGACGCAGAATCCCGACGCCCTGCGCGCCGACATCGAACAAACCCGCAGGCGGCTCAGCACCAACGTTGACGCCGTGGCGGACAAGGTCACTCCCTCGCACATCGTCAACAGGCGTGTGGACCGGATCAAGACGGCCGTGTTCGGCGCCCGCGACGATGTCCAGGATGCTGCGGGCAATGCCGCGCACCAGGCTCACGACGCCGTTTCCGGTGTGGTTTCCGATATCGGTGACGCGCCGCAGGCCATCACGCGGAAAGCCCAGGGCAGCCCTGTGGCAGCCGGCTTGATCGCCTTCGGTGCGGGTCTCCTCGTTTCGGCTCTGTTCCCGCCGTCGGAGAAGGAGAAGGAAGCCGCCCAGGCTGTGAAGGAAGCCGCGCAGCCCTTGACCGACGAGCTGAGCCACGCCGCCCAGGAAGTCGCCGAACACCTCAAGGAACCGGCTACCGAGGCTGTGCAGAACGTCAAGGAAACCGCCGCCGAGGCTGCCGGTCACGTCAGGGACGAAGGCCAGGCTGCGGCCGCCGATGTCCAGGACCGTGCCACTACCGCGAAGGACAACCTGGGCAACCAGTAACTGCCCGCCTCACCCAACTGAGTCGCAGCTCCGCGCGTTTAGAACGTCCATAACGCGCGGAGCTGCGACTCAGTTTGGGTTTAAACCTCAGCGCACCTCGAGAATCAGCTGCAGCAGCCGGGCCGCGGCCGGGCGGGCAGCGTGCTCCTCGGCCCACTGCGCCCGCGCCACGGCCCTGCTCACGGCCTGCGTGCTGATGCCCAGTTCCTGAGCCACAGCCTTCTGTTGCCCCCGAACGCCCGGCGTCAACAGGTCCAGCACCCGCCACTCCGCCACGCTGCGTTCCTGCACTATATGTCCGAGCAGCCGGAGCACAGCCTCGGCTTCGGCGGCTTGGTCCGCATACGGTCCGTCGACCGCTACCGGCACGCGCTCTTTTCCATACCGGAGGCGTTCAACAGCCCGCCGGGCGTACACCAGGCCGTGGCCGGAGGCATCCTTCACCAGGTTCGGCAGGGGTTCATTGATGGGTCCAACGCCGATTCCCACGTACCACTGCCCGCTGCGCAGGGCTATCAGGGCCGATTCAACGGCTTGGTGGCTTGAGTCGACGATGCCTTGCACTTCATCCTCAACCGAACGGTCAAAGTCGATGCGCGCCGGTATGTGCCGCAGGTCCTTCAGGAGCTTCGGCACCAGATCGCCGTCGCGTCGACTGTCGCGTTGGTTGATGGTCAGCGTGAACATAGTGGATCACATGCTACCGGCTGGTAGCTGCTCCGCAAGGCTGCGGATTCAGTGTTACCTGGTCCGGTGCGGTTTGGCTGAAAAGCACGACGGCGGGCGGACGTTCCGGTTATTGCCCGGCTTGGTTGGCTGGTGCCGCTTTTGGATCAGCAATCGGCTGCTGTCCCTGCGCCAGGCCCGAGCGGCGGTCGATTGCCACGAATTTCGGATCCCAGGTGTCGCCGGAACCGCCGCTCAGCGCAGAGGCGATCATCATGAACAGGTAGAACGGGAAGAAGGACCAGCAGACCGCGCGCCAACCGCCCAACCAGGCTCCCGCCGTCGTGCCGTTCTTGATGCGCACCGAACGCATACCCGCTGCGGCGTCGCCGACGCTGCCCGCCGTTCCCCAGATCATGCCGTACACGAACAGCCCGACGAACCACAGCACGACGTAGAGCGCGAGCCAGAAACCGTCGTTGAAGGCAAGCAGTGAGCCGCTGTTCATCATGGCATTCCTGGCGACCGCCACCATCACGGCGATGACGCAGTAGCCCGCCACGAACACCAACGCGTCCAGCACCCGGCCCCAGAAATGGGCGGTACCGGAGGCTTTGACGTACAAGGCGCCGGACTCGGTGTGGCGGCGGACCTGCCGGCCGTTGGCCGCGTCCACGAGTCCGGTGGCGGTCTGCGACGTCGAATTGCTCATGCGGCGAGGCCGCCCAGGATGCCGGCCAGGCCGGCCGCCGACGTTTCCTTGATTTGGAGCGAGACTGCGTCGCCCTCCACCTGTGGAGTCAGGACGTGGACACCGGACGGACCCGTGTACACGGTGATGGTGGGGAAGTCGTTGGACTCGGTATTGAAGGCCACAATGTTGCTGGCTGCCTCGGTGTCAGCGAGTGCGGTTGCAGCGTACTCCTCGAACTTTGCCTCCGTGTAGACGGTGGCTTCGGTGTCCTGCCGGGCAGCGTTCTTGGGGTCCACGAACTCCGCGAGGCGGGGGACCAGCTGATCACGGGTGACAACCGTGAAGCCGTGCAGCCCGCCCTCGTCCACTTCCTCGATGAGGACGCCGTCGTCGTGCACGTAGCCATACAGCCAGCGCTTTCCGGTGGAAACGGTGCGCTCCACGGAGACCACGCTGTTACCGCTGCGGCGCAGGGTGAGGGCGCCGGTGATTTCTTCAGTGGCGTGCAGGCGCGAGGGTTCGGTCTCGCCTTCGAAGACCACCGGGTACACCAGTTCCTTGGCCAGCAGCCCGCGCAAGGCCACCGCGCACATGAGATCCTTGCTGGCGTCCTGCGAGCTCAGCCAAGGGAGCGCCACGATCTGCTCGTGCTGCACCCCGTCGAGGGCCACTACTTCCTCGTCCGTCAGCGTGGGCAGGGCAGCCCCCTCCGAGGTGGCCGAGGCAAGGACTTTCGCTGCCGCTTCGATGTCCCTGGCGGTCCATTTCATGGTGGTGCTTGTCATCCGAATATCCCTCCAACAAACTTTCCGACTGACTTGGCGGCATCACTAACCCCGTCTGCCACCTTACTGCCTACATCCTTGGCGAAATTGCCCACTTCCCTGGCGCCGTCGGCAAGGTAGCTGCCCGGATTGCGGGCGAAATTGGTGATGGAGGACCAGTTGTCGGCCACCAGGTTGCCCAGTGCCCAGGCCCCGGCAACGATGCCCGCCCCGATCACGATCGGGGCGCCCACCGGTCCCAGCAAGGCCGCACCACCGGCGGTCATCAGCATGACGCTGCCGACGCCGCCCACTACGGAGAGACCGCCGGCAACACGGTCGCCTGTGCCGCGCCAGCCGTTGTGCTCGGGACTGATCATGTCGCTGATGCCGCCAACAATATTGAGCGGGGCCGCGAGGGCGCCTGCCACCCGGAGGCCCTTCGAGAGGCGGCTGGCATCCTGGAACGCCTGGCTGAACGGGATGTTGGCTTTGAGGTCCGTGATGACATCGGTGACCTTTTCGCCGTTGCGCAGTGCGGTCAACGCGTCCTTGATGACGCTGCCGCCGGCACGCCAGTTGGTGAGCACCTCGCGGGTCTTGACCCATTCGGCGTGGCCGAGGTTTCCGTATTTGTAGGCAGTCCAGAGCTGGGCCGCGAGGTCCTTGACGCCCATCCCGGTGCCGTAGACGTCACTGAGGACACCCACGGAACTCCGGGATCCGTCGTTGTTGCTGGCGAATTCCTGCTGGTTGGCGTTCTTCTTCAGCAGGCTCGCGTTGTCCCGGAGCATGGTGGCGGCCTTGACCAGGCTCTGCCGGTGCTGGCTGTTCCAGTCGTTCTTGAACATGGTGGCGTCACGGCCCTGCCAGGCCGTGGCCGAGTTGATGGCGTTGGACAGCTGGGCGCTTTGCATGGTGATCGTGTCCGCCGCTTTACCCATCACGCCGGCCAGACTGCGAAGCTGCGCAATGTCGGCGCCATAGAACCCGGCCATGTGGAACCCCTTTTTTGTTGCATGAGTCGATGAGAGTCTCGTCCCACCCTAGGCGGGGCGGGCCAACGCTGCGATGGGGAGCGGTGCCCATCGCGGCAGCGCTTAAAGGGCAGCGCTTAAAGTACGACGGCGGGTGGTGGGGTTCCCTTCAGAACCGCACCACCCGCCGTCGCAACCCAACTGAGTCGCAGCAGTGCGCGTTTAGAAGCCTCAAAACGCGCACAGCTGCGACCTACATGGGGAAGGACTAGTGGCCTTCTGCTGCGAAACGCTTGATGGAAGCCTCGAGCTCGGCTTCGGCGGCGGCACGGTCGCCCCAACCCTCGGCCTTGACCCACTTGCCCGGCTCGAGGTCCTTGTAGCGGGTGAAGAAGTGCTCGATTTCCTTGATCAGGAACTCGTTGACGTCGCTGACTTCCTGGATGTGGTCGAAGCGTGCGTCCGCGGGAACGCAGAGAACCTTGGCGTCTCCGCCGCCGTCGTCCGTCATGTTGAAGACGCCGATCGGGCGGGATTCAACGATGACGCCCGGGTGGAGGTCGAAGTCCTGCAGGAGCACCAGTGCGTCCAGCGGGTCGCCGTCTTCGCCCAGCGTGTTCTCGAAGAAGCCGTAGTGCGTGGGGTACTGCATGGAGGTGAACAGCACGCGGTCCAGGCGGACACGGCCGGTTTCGTGGTCGACTTCGTACTTGACGCGCGATCCCTTGGGGATCTCGATGGTCACGTCGTGCTTCATGGAATGCTCCTTGACGGGTGTGGGTGGGGCTGGCTTCGCCTGTAACGGAGACCGCCGAAAACCGGCAGCCCCCAGGCAGTCTGCTCAGTCCAGGGCTGGCGGCAGGCAAAAGTACAGCCGACGCCGCCGACTACTATTGAGGATATAGGGAGACGCCCGGGTTTCTTGAACCGGCGGGGGACATTTCAAGACTGACAGGACCAAGCAACTGCATGAAGGGCGTTGAAAACGGGGCTGCCCGCAGGGGACTGTCCGCGGCGTGGGGGCGCCTTAAATGGCCCATGCTGTTGGCCGTCGTCCTGTTGTGTGCCGCAGTGCTGATCGGGTCCGGACTCGCGCCCGGGCTTTGGAATGCGCCCAAACCGCCGCCCCCTGTTCCCGCGTGGCAACAGCAACCCACCAGCCTGGCCACCACAAAAGCCGTTCTCCCCTTGGACAAGGACGCCCCCAAACCCGTCAAGGCTGAGCTCACACGTCTCCTGGAGGCCACGCTGAAGCCCGACGGCGAGGGATCCATGACGGGCGTAGTGCTCGATGCCGCCACCGGCGAGGTCCTTTTTGACCGGCAGGCGGACGCCAACCGTATCCCGGCTTCGAACATGAAGTTGTTGACCGCCGTCGCTGCTTTGAAAGCCTTGGGCCCGGACATCCGACTGACCACCCGCGTAGTGGGTGCCGACGATCCCGCCACCGTGGTGCTCACCGGTGGCGGGGATGTCCTGCTGGGTGCCGGCGAATCTGATCCCTCCGCCGTCATGGGACGGGCGGGGCTGGCGTCGCTGGCCGCGGATACCGCCTCGGCCTTGGCAGCGTCCAAGGTGACGGGACCCGTGACCGTGAAGGTGGACGACTCCCTGTTTACCGGCCCCGCCTTGAACCCCGCATGGAGCCTGGGCGACGTCGCCGCGGGTGAAACGGCGCCCCTCTATCCGCTGGCGCTCAACTCCGGACGGTATTCGCCCACCGTCACCACCGGGCCGCGGCCGCAGGACTCCGCCGCCACCACAGCCCAGGCGTTCGCCGAGCAGCTGGCGGCTGCGGGCGTCAAGGTGGCGCCCGGCGTCGAACGCGGAAAAGGGGTTCCCGGAAAGGTGCTGGCCAGCGCGGAATCAGCCACGGTCAGCGAGCAGGTGGATCTGATGCTGGAAGTCTCGGACAACTTCCTCGCCGAAGCGTTGGGCCGACTGACTGCCGCCGCCTCCCGGCAGGAACCAACGTACGACGGCGCCACCGCGGCCGTGCGGCAACGGCTGGGGGAGTTGGGAATCACCACGGATTCGATGGAGTTGGCCGATGTGTCCGGCCTTGCCTTGGAGAACAAGGTCAGCGCACGGCAGTTTGCCGAGGTGGTCAGGGCCATCACCAGCGGTTCCGAGCTTTCGTTGCGGGCGGCCCTTGATGGCTTTCCCGTTGCGGGGCTGACGGGCACGCTGGATGACAGGTACATCGACGCGGGCACGGCCGAAGGGGCCGGGCTGGTCAGGGCCAAGACCGGCACCCTCAATACGGTGATCGCCCTCAGCGGCTATGTTGTGGACGCCGACGGCCGGCTCTTGGTCTTCTCCTTCATTGGCAACGGGCTGGAGCCGGGCGCTGCAGGGAACAAGGTGGCTATGGACCGTTCGGCGTCGGTGTTGGCTTCGTGCGGTTGCCGCTGAGGGGTTTGCTCTTGATGGCGTTTGGCGGAGGCTTGAAGCTCCGCGTGGAGCGAACTTAAGCGCTGGCTGTCAGCCAGGTGTGGTGTGATGGACCCTATGGTGACTTCCGCCCGTGATTCGTCAGCAGGGACACCTTCCCTGATCAATTGGGACCTGGCTGCCTCCACGGCCGCCCGGCTGGCCCCTCCAGGCCCGGCGCTCAGTGCCGGGGAGATCGGCAAAGCCGTGGAGAATCTTCGGTTCAACGCCGATGTCTCGGTGCCGCACGTCCATGACATCACGGGCCTCGACGCCGCGCGGGACCTCCGCGACTCCCATGTTTTGGTGGTGGACCGGGCGTCCTGGTCGAAGGCGAACACCCAGAGTTTCTCCGTCATGCTGCAGCCGGCCCTGCAGAAGATGCTGGAACACCGGCACGGGTCGTCCATGAGCCCCGCGGCGGCCAACGCCAGCGGCGCCATCACGGGCAGCCAACTTGGTGCCATCCTCGCCTTCCTGTCCAGCAAGGTCCTTGGCCAGTACGATCCCTTTGCCGCCATGGCGCCCGGTTCCAACGTGCCGCCGGGTGGACGCCTCCTTCTTGTGGCGCCGAACATCATCTCCGTGGAACGCGAACTGAATGTCCACCCTGACGACTTCCGCCTGTGGGTCTGCCTGCATGAGCAGACACACCGCGTGCAGTTCGCCGCGGCGCCGTGGCTGCGCCATCACATGCTGGAGGAGATCGAGAAGCTCAGCACGCACCTGCTGGGGAACATGGATTCCTTGGTGGAACGGGCCAGTGCAGTGGCCAAGTCACTCAAGGACCGCACGGCTTCGGGCAACGTTCCGGGCCGCGGTGCCATCCTGGACCTGCTCCAGGACCCCGAGGAAAAAGCCGCGATCTCGCACATCACGGCCGTCATGAGCCTGCTCGAGGGCCACGCGAACGTGGTCATGGATGCGGTCGATTCCAGCATCGTTCCGTCCGTGAAGACCATTCGCCAGCGGTTCAACGATCGCGGCAAGGACCGCGGGATCATTGAGAAGTTCATCCGCAACATCCTTGGCCTCGATGCCAAGATGCGCCAGTACACCGACGGCGCCAAGTTCGTCCGCGGCGTGGTGGAAGTGGCCGGAATGGACGGCTTCAACAAGGTCTGGGATCACGCCGGGAACCTGCCCACGGAAGAAGAAATCCATGACTCCAAGCTTTGGCTTGAGCGGATGGGGCTTTGAGTTCACCTGCTGTCCTGCCGGGTAAAGGACGACGCCGGCCCGGCCGTTTGGCTCCGGTCGTCGGCAAAGCGCGCAGGTTGTTGCAGGACGCCTTGGCCGACGCCGGATATCCGTCGCGGATACTCGTGGCCTGCAGTGGTGGGCCGGACTCCATGGCGTTGGCCGCTGTAGCCGCATACTTTGCCCGCCGCGGCCACGTTGATGGGCACCCGGTGTCCGTGGCCGGCGTCGTTGTTGACCACCAACTGCAACCTGGGTCTGCGGAGGTTGCCGCGAAGGCGGCGGCGGCATTGCGCGAACTGGGTCTTTCTTCCGTTGAAGTGCGGACTGTGGAGGTGGCGTCCACCGGCTTCGGGCCGGAAGCGGCGGCCCGCGACGCCCGGCATGCTGCGCTCAACGCTGCAGCAGATGACCTTGGAAGCGAATCGATCCTGCTGGGCCATACCCTGGACGACCAGGCCGAACAGGTGCTCCTCGGGCTCGCCCGTGGTTCCGGCACGCGGTCGTTGGCCGGGATGCGCCCGGCGCGCGGCCGTTTGCTGCGCCCCTTCCTGGGCCTTCGACGGGCCGAGACCCTGGAAATCTGCGCGGTCGAGGAACTCGAACCCTGGCATGATCCCACCAACGCCGATCCGTCGTTCGCCAGGTCCCGGACCCGTGTGGAAGTAATGCCGGTTCTTGAGGAGAAACTGGGACCCGGCGTCGCCGAATCCCTGGCCCGTACCGCGGCGATCCTGCAGCAGGACGCCGATTTCCTTGAGGACCTTGCCAATGAGACGTATCTCTCGCTTGTGCAAAAAACTTCCGACGGTGCCTGGCTGCCTGAGGATGCCGTCCGGGACCTGCCTCCCGCGCTCCGGTTCCGCGTTATCGCGAAGGCGGCCGCCGACGTCGGAGGCCAACAACCCGGCTACGGGCGCCTTCAAGCCGCGGAAGCGCTGCTCCGCAGGAAGGGTTCGGCGGGGCCCGTTGAACTTCCCGGCCACGTGAGCGTTTACCGGCTTTCCCTCAGCGATCTGGAGCAGGAACGGGCCACTTCCGGTGCTGCTACCGGTGCCGGAACCCCCGACGGCGTTCCCCGGGAAGCCACGCGCTGTGGGAAGCTAGTATTCCGGCATCACAAATCGTCCCAACAGTAGCCGCACCGAGCATTTAACAGGAGCCATTGGTGGATTCAAACGACGTCCAGGCAGATCTCAAGCACGTTCTTTACACCAAAGAGCAGATCCAATCCCGCATCGCTGAGCTGGCGGCCCAGATCGACAAGGATTACGAGGGTCGCGACATCCTGATGGTCGGGGTCCTCAAGGGTGCCGTCATGGTGATGGCCGACCTCGCCCGCGCCCTGCACAGCCACGTCAGCATGGACTGGATGGCAGTGTCTTCCTATGGTTCGGGTACCCAGTCTTCCGGTGTTGTCCGTATCCTCAAGGACCTCGACACCGACCTCATGGGCAAGGACGTCCTGATTGTCGAGGACATCATCGACTCCGGCCTGACCCTTTCCTGGTTGAAGTCCAACCTTGAATCCCGCGGCACGGCCAGCGTCGAGATCTGCACGGCGTTCCGCAAGCCGGCCGCCGCCAAGGTGGAGATCGATGTCAAGTACGTCGGGTACGACATCCCTAACGAATTCGTGGTCGGCTACGGCCTCGATTACGCCGAGAAGTACCGCAACCTGGACTTCGTGGGCACGCTGGCTCCGCACGTTTACGAGTAAGCCGCTTCCCGCTTCCCGCTTCCGGTCACCGCTTCCGGTTACCGCCGCGCCCCTTTCCGCGGCACGCACCCGTTTCCGCGGCACGCACCCGTTTCCGCGGGCGTGCTTTCACCGCCGCACCCTTTCCCGCACGACGCACCCGTAACACCGGGCGCATGCCGCGCGAAGGGCTGCGTTGTGTGTGCTTAAGGGGTGCGGCTGGACCGCAATCCGCCGTCGGTGAGGATGTTGGCGAATGCCCTCGGGTTCATCATCTCTCCCCAATCCCAGCGGATGACGGTCAAACCGAGTGCACGCAATGCGTTTTCGCGGGCCTTTTCATCCATGACTACCTGCTGGATCGTCTTGCGCCGCGCAGTTCGCTCCGCAAGTACTTCCCTTGGCCATCAAATTCTCCAATCAAATCCAACTCGGGCCACCAGAAGTCGGTCCGCGCGGTCTTCCCATTCTTCAAAGTGAAGGTGGCCTGAAGCCGGGGCACCGGAAAACCCTGGAGAATCATGTTTGCCCGACTGATGGACTCACCGGGGGACTCTGAGTCGGCGGCCGAGAACTCGATGATCTTCGAAGCACGTCGCTGCCGGGATGTGGTTGCAATGTTCGACACCGCGTCCTCAAGGGCTTCGAGTTGGAGTGCCGGACCCCAAGGGCTTTCCTTGTCCCAGTCCGCAGCGTCAGCCGGGGATGGAGCAGTCAGCCCGGACCAAGGATATTGACCCGCCCGAACTGATAGATCCCGGCGGCTGGAGTCGACCACGGCCAAGGCCTCACCAAAATTGAGTTTGCCGGCTAGTTCAATTGTTGTGCGGGCCTTATCGGTGACCTGGAATCCGCCGAGTTGGCAGACACCCTGATCGAGGGACCCCAGTGTCCGGTGGACTCAGTTCTTGGATCGTCCCCACGCGAGGATCATCGGTAAGCGTCTGTAGTTGCCGTGGAACCCCAACTACACCCAGTCCCCACAGAAGTCCTGCCGTTTTCATAGTGAACACCGGAGATTTGAGGGTGGTGTGGACCAAAGCCGCGGCCAACACCCCGTGCCGTTGGCGTTCGTTAAGGGCGGACCAGATCCCTGCCGGAACATAGGCTCCTCTGCGCACACGCATGAGCTCACCCCGCTGCTCCCGCTTGGCAAGAAGACGCGGGTCTTGCCCGATCCGGGTGGCGTCAGAGCTGAAGATCAGTTTTGAGGAAGGCATGCGATTAACGGTGCTGGCCGGTCCGGGCCTATAGACAGGCCTGATGACCTGTATGTGGACAATTCACTCGATCCGGGTCGCCAAATGCGTATCGCCCGAAACCGGAGTCCGTACTAAATCAAGGGAACGCCGCAGCCGCTTCCGCCCCCCGCACCCTTTCGGCGTGGTCATCGCATCCGCTTCCACCTCGCGCACCCGCAACACCGGGGGCATTTGGCGGGAACGGGTGCGGTGGCCCGGGAACGATGAAGCCGGCCGCGGCTCCAACTGCGGAAACCCGGGGCGCGGCTGTACGCCCAGAGGGAACTTTTGCGCTTTCCAGTGCGTGAATTACGGGGAACGGTGTATAGCTAGAAACTGAAGCAGCACCATTGCGCGCAGAGGTTGCGCGTTGCAGCACTACCAGGAGGGACGGGGCACAACCCCGATCAGATGAAAGCTAAGAATTTCTTCAAGGGCCCGGGCATCTGGATTGTTGTCGTCGTTGGCTTGCTCCTGGTGGCATTCGCAACTTTGGCTCCCGGCGGCTCTACGAGGATTGACACCAAGGACGG
Source organism: Paenarthrobacter sp. YJN-5 (assembly GCF_015040095.1). Taxonomy (NCBI): domain Bacteria; kingdom Bacillati; phylum Actinomycetota; class Actinomycetes; order Micrococcales; family Micrococcaceae; genus Paenarthrobacter; species Paenarthrobacter sp. YJN-5. The sequence goes on along the minus strand of NZ_CP053544.1, from coordinate 4,412,002 downwards.
TCTTGAACTCCTCGCCCAAGGCGGCAAGGTGGAGCAGGCCAAGATCTTCGACGCCGAGAACCGCGTCGACCTGGTGCTCAAGGACAACCTGAACATCGACGGCCAGGACAAGGGCAAGAACGTCCAGTTCTTCTACGTCACGGACCGTGGTCCGGACGTCGTCAAGGCTGTCACCAACGCCAACCCGGACAAGGGCTTCACGGACCAGCCCGTCGAGAACAATTGGTTCTCCGGCCTGTTCTCCCTCCTTATCCCGGTGCTGTTGCTGGGTGTCCTGTTCTGGTTCCTGCTTTCCCGCATGCAGGGCGGCGGATCCAAGGTGATGCAGTTCGGCAAGTCCAAGGCCAAGCTGGTCAACAAGGACATGCCGCAGGTGACGTTTGCCGACGTTGCCGGTGCCGACGAGGCCGTGGAAGAACTCCAGGAAATCAAGGAGTTCCTCCAAGAGCCCGCCAAGTTCCAGGCCGTTGGCGCCAAGATCCCCAAGGGTGTGCTGCTGTACGGCCCTCCGGGTACCGGTAAGACCTTGCTGGCCCGTGCTGTCGCCGGCGAGGCAGGCGTTCCGTTCTTCTCCATCTCGGGTTCGGACTTCGTCGAGATGTTCGTGGGCGTCGGCGCGTCCCGTGTCCGCGACCTTTTCGAGCAGGCGAAGGCCAGCTCGCCGGCCATCATCTTCGTGGATGAGATCGACGCCGTTGGACGTCACCGTGGTGCCGGCATCGGCGGCGGCAATGACGAACGCGAGCAGACTTTGAACCAGTTGCTGGTTGAAATGGACGGCTTCGACGTGAAGACGAACGTCATCCTAATTGCAGCCACAAACCGCCCGGACGTGCTGGACCCCGCGCTGCTGCGCCCGGGCCGCTTTGACCGCCAGATCACAGTCGAAGCCCCGGACCTCGTGGGCCGTGAGCAGATCCTGAATGTGCACGCCAAGGGCAAGCCCATGGCCCAGGGCATCGACCTGAGGGCCGTTGCAAAGAAAACCCCGGGCTACACCGGCGCAGACCTCGCCAACGTCCTCAACGAGGCCGCCCTGCTGACGGCCCGTTCCAACGCCAACCTTATTGATGACCGCGCACTTGATGAGGCAATCGACCGTGTCATGGCCGGTCCGCAGAAGCGCAGCCGCGTCATGAAGGAACTTGAGCGCAAGATCACCGCTTATCACGAAGGTGGCCACGCGTTGGTGGCTGCTGCCCTGCGGAACTCGGCTCCGGTCACGAAGATCACCATCCTTCCGCGCGGCCGTGCCCTTGGCTACACCATGGTGGTCCCCGATGACGACAAGTACTCGGTGACCCGTAACGAACTGCTGGACCAGATGGCCTATGCGATGGGTGGCCGCGTGGCAGAAGAGATCGTGTTCCATGATCCGTCCACCGGCGCTTCCAACGACATCGAGAAGGCAACGTCCACGGCCCGCAAGATGGTCACCCAGTACGGCATGAGCGAGCGTGTTGGTGCCGTGAAGCTGGGCCAGGGCGGCGGCGAGCCTTTCCTTGGCCGCGATGCCGCTCAGGAACGTAACTTTTCTGACCAGATTGCCTATGTGGTGGACGAGGAAGTGCGCCGCCTCATCGACCAGGCGCACGACGAGGCTTACGCCATCCTGACTGAAAACCGCGACATCCTGGACCGTCTCGCCCTCGAATTGCTTGAGCGTGAAACTCTGAACCAGGCAGAGATTGCCGACATCTTCCGTGACGTGCGCAAGCGCGATTTCCGCGAGATCTGGCTGTCCAAGGAGTCCCGTCCCGTCCAGACCATCCCGCCGGTGGAAACCCGCGCCGAGCGGGCCGAGCGGGAGGCCCAGGAGGAAGCGAAGAAGGCCCGCCTGGATGAGCCGCTGGACACCGTTGCTCCGCACGCCCAGGGTGTCAGCAGCCAGGAAACCTTCCATGCACCGGGACCCGACGGCGGCAACGACTCTCCGCTTCACGGCTAAGCTTTCTGACGTGACTCATTTCGACGACGAAGATCTCGCCGCCGCCCACGGCCCAGCCGGCGACTCCAAGGGTAGCCACAAAGTGGACCGCCCCCGCATTGAAGCAGCGGTTCGCGAGATCCTGCTTGCCATTGGCGAAGACCCCGATCGCGGTGGCCTCAAGGACACGCCGAAGCGCGTGGCCAAGGCCTACGCCGAGGTCTTCGCGGGCCTTCACCATGACCCCGTGGATGTCCTGTCCACAACGTTCGATCTCGACCATGAAGAGCTTGTCCTCGTCAAGGACATCCCCTTCTACTCGACGTGCGAACACCACCTCGTTCCGTTCCATGGCGTGGCCCACGTCGGTTACATTCCGTCCCATGACGGTAAGGTGACCGGCCTCAGCAAGCTCGCCCGGCTCGTAGATATATACGCCCGCCGCCCGCAGGTGCAGGAGCGCCTCACCACGCAGATCGTTGAGGCGCTGGTAGAGCACCTCAACCCGCGCGGGGCGATCGTCGTCGTCGAATGTGAACACATGTGCATGTCCATGCGCGGCATTCGCAAGCCCGGCGCAAAGACCGTCACCAGTGCGGTGCGCGGTCAGCTCCATGACCCGGCCACCCGCGCCGAGGCCATGAGCCTCATACTCGGAAGGTAAGCAATATATGGATTCCCTCGCAGCAGCACCCGGAACCGGCCCGGCCACAAGCCCGTTGCCGATTCTCCGCAAGCCGCGGCCGGCGGCCAGGTTCGCGGATCTCCCGACGGACCGGACCTTGGTCATGGGAATTCTGAATGTCACCCCGGATTCGTTCAGCGACGGCGGCAAGCACCCCACGGCCGATTCCGCGATCGCCCTGGGCCTCCGGATGTTCTACGCCGGGGCTGACATCATCGACGTCGGCGGGGAGTCGACGCGTTCAGGCGCCGAACCCGTGGACCCGGCGGAGGAGCAGCGCCGCGTCATTCCCGTGGTGGAAGCACTGGTCAAGGCCGGTGCCCTGGTCAGCATTGACACGATGCACACGTCCACGGCCGCTGCCGCCGTCGAAGCCGGGGCGGCGATCATCAATGACGTTTCCGGCCTCACCATCGAAGAGGGCATGCCCGAGCTGGTCGCCCGTACCAAGGTTCCATACATCCTCACGCACCGCCGCGGCGACGCCCGCACCATGGACAGCCTCACGGACTACAACGACGTGACGGAAGACGTCATTGCCGAACTGAAGGGTGTCCGGGACAAGCTGTACGCGGCTGGAGTGTCGCCGGAGCAGGTGATCGTGGATCCGGGCATCGGCTTCTCCAAGAACGAGGCCCAGAACTGGGAGCTCCTGAAGAACGTGGACAGGCTGTTCGAGCTGGGCCACAAAGTCATGGTGGCTGCTTCCCGCAAGCGCTTCCTCGGTTCGCTGCTGACAGTCGCCGGTAAGGCCGCAGCCCCGCAGGAGCGGGACGCCGCAACAGCCGCCATCACTGCCTTGAGTGCCGCCAAGGGCGCTTGGGCAGTGCGGGTGCACGACGTCGGACCAAGCCTTGATGCGGTCAAGGTCGCCGCGCGCATCGCGCGCTGATCGGAGACGCTGTGGACAGGATCACGCTGACCGGTGTCACCGCCGTCGGCCACCATGGAGTGTTCGACTTCGAACGCCGTGAGGGCCAGCCATTCGTGGTGGATGCGGTGCTTTACACGGACTTCACCAAGGCCGCCGATACGGACGATCTGCAGTTCACAGCGCATTACGGCGAGGTGGCCGGGCTCATCACCAAGCACATCGAGGGTGAGCCTTTGAACCTGATTGAGGGCCTTGCCGTACGGATCGCGGAGGACATCCTGGCCAACTACGGTGTGTCCGCCGTCGACGTGACGGTTCATAAGCCCAAGGCGCCCATTGAGGTGCCGTTCGGGGACGTCGCCGTCAGCGTGCATCGGGAGCGGACATGACCGCCGGCTACACCAAGGTAATCCTGGCGCTGGGCAGCAACCTGGGGGAGCGCAACGACACCCTCACCACCGCCGTCGCGGATCTGGTGGACCCTCCGGAGGTGCGCTTGCTTGGCGTCTCCCCGGTTGTCCAGACCAAGCCTGTTGGCGGCCCTGAAGGGCAGCCCGATTTCCTCAACATGGTCATGGCGGTCGAGACCACGCTTTCTCCCTTGGAGTTGCTGGAACACTGCCACCAGGTGGAGCAGAAACATCACAGGACACGGGAAGTCCGCTGGGGTCCCCGGACTTTGGACGTGGACATCATTGCCTACGGAGACCTGATCAGTGACGACCCCGTCCTCACGCTGCCCCATCCCCGGGCTGCGGAGCGCGCCTTCGTCCTCTACCCGTGGTCTTTGCTGGATCCGAACGCCAAACTGAACGGTCGCAGCGTTGCCGAACTGGCCGCCGTCGCGCATGACATGCCGGACATCCGCGGTTTTGACGGCTTCGGCGATACTGCCGGCGTTCCCGCCAAGGGGGCTGTTGAGTAGCCTATGAAAGCCATGCGCCCGTTGATCCTGGTGGTCATCGCCGTCGCCGCCGCCCTGGTGGGCTGGCTGGCAACGTCGGCGACCAACCGCTTCAGCATGCCTACGCCGGTGTTGCCGGAGTCCGCGCTGGTAACCATGGGCGTGATTGCGTTGCTGACGCTGGTCATGGGTATTCGCGTGCTGCGGTGGAGGAACGGCAAGAAGAAGGCCATGCTGGACCCCATCATGGCCGCGCGGACCCTCATCCTTGCCCAGGCCTGTGCTTATGCAGGCACGCTTTTGCTGGGCTGGCATGCCGGAATCGCCTTGGACCTGCTGCGGATCGGAACCCTGCGGACGGGCGAGGGCGTTCTCTGGAACGCCTTGCTGATGGGCGGCGGCGGCGTGGTGATGGTCGTCGTCGGGCTCGTGGTGGAGAGGTTCTGCCGCATACCGCCCGAGGATCTTGAAGGTGGAGCGCCCGGCGGGCAGGAAAAGCGCCGGGGCGAGGCCAAGGGGGAGGGCGAGTATGCCTACCGAGCCGATTGATCCTCCCGGTATTGAGTGGTTGCGGGTCTCGCCGAAGTACGTGACCGTCCGATTGGTGGAGTGGGCGCTGGGGAACGTCATCATGATCGGCCTTCTGAGCTTGCCGCTGGTCTTTGTGCAGCTGGGTTGGTGGCGATGGCCTCCGGTCTGGCTTGCCATCGCGGTTCCGGCGGCGATGCTGGTTCTGGCTCTGTGGCGCTTGGTGCTGATTCCGCGCCAGGTCAGGGCCATCGGCTACGCCGAGCGGGATGACGACCTCCTCATCCGCCGGGGCATCTTCTTCCAGCGCACCATGGTTGTCCCGTACGGCCGGATGCAATATGTGGATGTTGCGGTAGGTCCGGTGGAGCGGAGCCTCGGACTCTGCACCCTGAAACTCCACACGGCGTCGCCGGGAACCAACGCGTACCTGCCTGGACTGCCAGCCGCCGAGGGCGCGCGGCTGCGGGAGCAACTCTCTGCCCGTGGAGAAGCCAGGCTGGCCGGGCTGTGAGCCCGGACGTGGCCCTTCCCGGCAAAGCCGTCGACGGCGACTGGCGGCGGGTCCATCCTGCCTCACCGTTCGTACGTGGCTGGGTTGCGTTGGCGGCCGTCCTCTACTTCTTCGGAAGGGACGCCTTCGAGCGTGTGCTGCAGGGCCGGGACATTGTGGACCCCCTCAACGGCAGGGTGCTGTGGTTGTTGGCCGGCGGTGGCATCGTCCTCCTGCTGGCTGTGGGCGGGTTCATTCTGAGTTGGTACTTCACCCGCTACCAGGTTGCCGAAGGGTATGTTCGCGTCAATACCGGCTTCCTTTTCAAGCAGCAACGCCAGGCACGGTTGGACCGCGTCCAGGCGATCGACATTGTGCAGCCGCTGCTGGCCCGCATATTTGGCCTCGCTGAACTCAAGTTCGAGGTGGCCGACGCCGGGGAGTCGGCAGTCCGGCTGGCTTACCTTCCGCTCGCCCAGGCCAAGCAACTGCGGGCGGCCATCCTGGCGCGCGCCGCGGGCGTCGTAACCGGCCCGGAAACCGTGGAGGAAATACCCGAAGCACCTGAGCAACATGTGTTGTCGGTTCCCCCGGGGAGGCTCATTGGAGCCCTGCTGTTCAGTGAGCAGACCGTCGGCATCATCCTCGCAGCAGCAGCGTCGATCACAGTGTCCGTCCTGACGGAGAACAGCACCATTTTCCTCGCCCTGATCCCTGCCATCGTGGGTATCGCGGCCACGTATTGGAGTTCCTTCAACAAGGGTTACAACTTCACGGCCGCCATCTCTCAGGACGGCATCCGGCTCCGGTACGGACTCCTCGACACCCAGGCGCAGACCGTGCCACCGGGGCGGATCCAGGCCCTGAAGATCACCCAGCCGCCGTTGTGGCGCCTTTTCGGGTGGTATCGCATGCACGTCAACGTTGCCGGTTATGGCGGAACCCCGGGTAACGAGAACGCGGCCCGGACCACGCTCCTTCCTGTTGGCATGAAGGCCGACGTCATGATGATGCTCTCGCTGGTTCTCCCGGACCCCGGCGTCGATGACCCCCAACGTGTTTTCACGGCCGGCTTGGAAGGCCTTTCACCACTTTCGGGCAGTGCTGACGGCTTTGTCACCACACCCCGGCGGGCCCGCCTGCTGGCACCCCTCGGTTGGCGCCGCAACGGATACCTGGCCACCCGAACAGCGCTCCTGCTCCGCTCCGGACGCTGGTGGCGTGCATTGGTCCTGGTACCGCACCAACGCACGCAGTCGATGGCCCTGCAGCAGGGGCCGCTGGCGCGATGGTTCGGCGTCACTGATCTTGTCCTCCACACCACGGCCGGCCCGGTCGCCCCGCGGCTGTACCAAGCGGGGGTCCGGGAAGCAGTGGAACTGTTCGACGAACAAGCCGCACGTGCCCGCGAGGCCAGGAAACGCCAGACCAGCGAGCAATGGCTGGCCGAGTTGGCCTTGCAGCGCGGACCTGCCACGCCGCCGCCAGTGCCCACTCTGGAAGAACATCCGGAATCTACTCCCACTACCGCAAACCAGGAGGACCGCCATCATGGCTAGGCCAGGACGACTCGGCGTCGGGATCATCGGCGCCGGCAAGGTGGGTGCCGTCCTGGGCGCCGCTTTGCGCGCTGCCGAGCACGCCGTCGTCGGGGTTTCCGCTGTGTCGGAGGCGAGCCGGGAGCGGGCCGAAACCCTGCTGCCGGGCGTCCCGGTCCTCGAGATCCAGGACATCGTGGAGCGGGCGGAACTCGTCGTGCTGGCTGTTCCGGACGACGCGCTCGGCGAGTTGGTGGAGGGCCTGGCGAAGCTGGGAGCCTGGCAACCGGGCCAACTGGTGGCGCACACCTCCGGCCGGTACGGCGTCGGGATCCTCCAGCCAGTGCGCGCTGCAGGTGCGATTCCGCTGGCACTGCATCCGGCCATGACGTTCACCGGCATGAGCCTGGACCTGACACGGCTCTTGGACTGCACCTTCGGCGTTACCGCCGATGCGGCCATGCTCCCGATCGCGCAGGCCCTGGTGGTGGAGATGGGCGCCGAGCCTGTTGCCATTGCGGAGGCGGACCGCACCATTTACCACGCGGCGTTGGCGCATGCGTCGAACCACATGGTCACCTTGGTGGCGCAGGCATCGCAGCTCCTGCGGGAGATCGGCGTCGAATTGCCCGAATCCATGCTCGGTCCGCTGCTTCGGGCGACCCTTGAGAACGCGCTGGCGTCAGGGGAGTCCGCCCTGACCGGGCCGGTGGCCCGTGGGGACGTGGGCACCGTTTCGGCGCACGCGCAGGCGCTGAAGGAGTACGACGCCGGTGCCGGCGGCGACGTCCTCGAGGCCTACCAGGCGATGGCCAAGGCCACTGCACGCCGTGCCGGAAACCGTGGACTCCTGCGGCAGGAACAACTGAACGACATCAACGAGGCGCTGGACAGCGGGTCCCAACCGCACAACGGGCTTTCGTCTTCGGAAGGAAACTGAACACCATGGCTATCAAGCTCGTCGCCACTGTGGCTGAACTCCGCAAAGAGAGCGCGCGTCTCCTGGCGGAGAAGGGAGGCAGCTCGCAAGGTCTGGTGCCCACCATGGGGGCGCTGCATTCGGGCCACGCGTCCTTGGCGAGGACCGCTGTTGCCGAAAACGACGTGGTGGTGGCCACTATCTTCGTCAATCCCCTGCAGTTTGGCGACGCCGTAGACCTTGACCGCTACCCGCGGACGCTCGAGGCGGACATGGCGCTGCTGGATGCAGAAGGCGTGGACCTCGTCTTCGCGCCGGACGTGGACGAGGTCTACCCCGGCGGGCAGCCGCTGGTGCGGGTGACCTCGGGGCCACTGGGCGAAAAGTGGGAGGGCGCCTCACGTCCAGGCCACTTTGACGGCGCCCTGACGGTGGTCGCCAAGTTGCTGCATTACGGCCTGCCCGGCGGCCCGGCAGCAGACGGTACGACGGCGGCCTACCGCGCCTACTTCGGGCAAAAGGACGCGCAGCAGTTGGCTTTGGTGAAGCGGATGGTGGCCGACCTCAACTTCCCCGTGGAGGTTGTGCCCGTTCCGATAGTCCGCAGCGAAGATGGCCTCGCCCTGTCCAGCCGCAATCGTTTCCTCTCGGACCAGGAACGCGAAGCTGCGCTCGTCCTGTCCAGGGCCCTGCGCCTCATCGAGTCCCGCGCCAACGCGCACCAACCGCTGGACCTGGATTCCGCCGTCGCGCTTGTTGACTCCCAGCCGCTGGTGGAACTGGACTACTTCGATGTGGTCGATCCCACCACACTCGAACCGCTGGCGGAGAACTGCAAAGAGACGCCGTTCCGCGGCGAAGGGCTTGCCATCATCGCGGCGAAGGTAGGCCCCGTGCGCCTGATCGACAACATCCCGCTGGACTCCTGAGGCATTAATTTTCCGCTGACGGGAATGCTGGAGGAGTTTAGACTGTTGCTGTCTTCACCGGCAACGATCGCCGGAATCCACATTCCAACCTGAGGGATCCTCATGTCTACCGACGTCACGCCCGGCGCCTCCGGCGAATCTGTTTCCGGCGCTCTCGCTTCCAAGGAGCCGGTGAGCCCGCAGGCGCCGGTGTCCGGCAAGATGTCCCGCGAGTCGGTCACCGTCATTGTCACTTTGCTGGTTGCCACCTTCGTGGTGATCCTCAACGAGACCATCATGAACGTTGCCCTGCAACGGCTCATGATCGACCTCAACGTCAATGCACCCACCGTTCAGTGGCTGGCCACCGGCTTCATGCTGACAATGGCCGTGGTGATCCCGACCACCGGATTCATCCTGCAGAAGTTGAGCACCCGCGCTTCCTTCATGCTCGCGATGGGCCTGTTCAGCGGCGGGACGCTTTTGGCCGCGCTGGCTCCCGGGTTCACCGTGCTGTTGCTGGCGCGCATTGTCCAGGCCGGCGGTACGGCCATCATGCTGCCGCTGCTGATGACCACCATCCTCACGCTCGTACCGATGTGCCGTCGAGGTGCCGTGATGGGCAACGTCAGCATCGCCATCTCGGTGGCCCCGGCCATGGGGCCCACGGTTTCCGGCATCATCCTTGACCACTTCTCGTGGCGCTTCATGTTCGTGTTCGTGTTGCCTGTCGCGTTGGCTGCCCTCGCGATCGGCGCCAAGTTCCTCACCAACGTGGGCGAGCGGGGCAAGACCACCCTGGATGTTGCATCGGTGATCCTGACAGTGCCTGCCTTCGGTGGCCTGGTTTACGGCCTGAGCCAGATCGGTGGCGCCGAGGCGGGAATCGTCCCTGTGATCGCGTTGGTTGTGGGCGTCCTCGCCCTGGCACTGTTCGTGTTCCGCCAACTGCGGCTCCAGCGCTCCGATTCACCGCTGTTGGACCTCCGTGCCTTCAACTTCCGGATGTTCACTGTGTCCACCCTGCTCATGGTCGTGGCGATGATGGCACTGTTCGGCGGCGTGATCCTGCTGCCGCTCTACCTGCAAAACACCCTGCACCTGGAACCGATGCAAACCGGTTTGGCCCTGCTTCCGGGCGGTCTGGCCATGGGCTTGCTGGGCCCCGTCATCGGCCGGATCTTCGACAAAGTCGGCCCGCTGCCGCTCACGCTGTCCGGCTCCATCCTGATGGTCCTGACACTGTGGCAGTTCTCCCGACTGGACGAGGCCAGTGCGCTCGGTTGGGTCATCGCATTGCATGTGCTGCTCAGCCTTGGCCTCGCGCTGCTCTTCACCCCGGCGTTCACAACGGGCCTGAACCCGCTGCCGCCGCACCTGTACTCCCACGGTTCGGCCATCATGAGCACGGCGCAGCAGGTATCAGGCGCTGCGGGAACCGCGCTGCTGGTGTCCGTCTTTGCCGTGGTGTCGGCATCGTCCGGACTGGTTGCCGGTATGCAGTCGGCATTCCTGGTAGCCACCGTCATCGCCCTGGCCGCAGTTGTGCTGGGTGCCATGATGCGGCGGACCGAAGGCTCAGCACCCCACGGAGGCCACTGACCAACCCCCGGACCCGCTATCAAGTCCCGCGACTATCAAGTCCCACGAACCATCACGTCCCGCGAAGGCCGGCAGCCGACAAGGTTGCCGGCCTTCCGCATGCCCCTCCCGTTCCTCTATCACTTCCCGCCCCCTTTCCGGCGTTGCTCTATCACATCCCGTCGGTTTCCCGGGGTTGCTCTATCACGTCCCGTTGGTTTCCCGGGGTTGCTCTGCCACTTCCCGCCCCCTTCCGGGGTTGCTCTATCATCTCCCGCCGACTCTTGCCGGCATGCGAAAGTTTGGAATTCCTGCTGCGGCTCCCACGTGCACTTCCCGGTTTTTCCAATTGCGGTCCAAGGCGCATTGATTTCACAATTCGAGGGACTTTCTCGTGTGACGGGCTTCACGGCTCTTGAATTTGTTTCGGGGGTTGGGGGTGTGTAAAGTTATTCGAGTTGCCGCCGCTGATGCGGGTTTGACGGTGACTTTCTCCCTTTCAAATGGCCGGTTTCCGGTGGTGCTTTGGTGCGCTGTTGGTGCTGGTGGGGGGGTTCCGGGCTGGTTTGCTTTGTGTGGCTGGTTCGGGTAACTTTGAAAAGTTGCTCCGGAGCGATCTGCTGGCCTTTGGTTGGTGGTGGTGCCGGTAAGTGTCTGTTGTTTGAGAACTCAATAGTGTGCCAAGTTTGTTGATACCGATTGTTTTTTGATTGGTTGAATTTTTTGCCGGGCCATTGCGCACCCCCGTGTGTGGTGGTTTGGTTTTCAGCTGGTTTCAGATTTGCAGCTGCTTTTGCCGTGATTTCCGGTGGGGGTGGTTGTGTTTCGTTTTTTGTTTTTGAACGGAGAGTTTGATCCTGGCTCAGGATGAACGCTGGCGGCGTGCTTAACACATGCAAGTCGAACGATGATCCGGTGCTTGCGCCGGGGATTAGTGGCGAACGGGTGAGTAACACGTGAGTAACCTGCCCTTGACTCTGGGATAAGCCTGGGAAACTGGGTCTAATACCGGATATGACTCCTCATCGCATGGTGGGGGGTGGAAAGCTTTTTGTGGTTTTGGATGGACTCGCGGCCTATCAGCTTGTTGGTGGGGTAATGGCCTACCAAGGCGACGACGGGTAGCCGGCCTGAGAGGGTGACCGGCCACACTGGGACTGAGACACGGCCCAGACTCCTACGGGAGGCAGCAGTGGGGAATATTGCACAATGGGCGAAAGCCTGATGCAGCGACGCCGCGTGAGGGATGACGGCCTTCGGGTTGTAAACCTCTTTCAGTAGGGAAGAAGCCCTCTTTGGGGGTGACGGTACTTGCAGAAGAAGCGCCGGCTAACTACGTGCCAGCAGCCGCGGTAATACGTAGGGCGCAAGCGTTATCCGGAATTATTGGGCGTAAAGAGCTCGTAGGCGGTTTGTCGCGTCTGCTGTGAAAGACCGGGGCTCAACTCCGGTTCTGCAGTGGGTACGGGCAGACTAGAGTGCAGTAGGGGAGACTGGAATTCCTGGTGTAGCGGTGAAATGCGCAGATATCAGGAGGAACACCGATGGCGAAGGCAGGTCTCTGGGCTGTAACTGACGCTGAGGAGCGAAAGCATGGGGAGCGAACAGGATTAGATACCCTGGTAGTCCATGCCGTAAACGTTGGGCACTAGGTGTGGGGGACATTCCACGTTTTCCGCGCCGTAGCTAACGCATTAAGTGCCCCGCCTGGGGAGTACGGCCGCAAGGCTAAAACTCAAAGGAATTGACGGGGGCCCGCACAAGCGGCGGAGCATGCGGATTAATTCGATGCAACGCGAAGAACCTTACCAAGGCTTGACATGGACCGGAAAGACCTGGAAACAGGTGCCCCGCTTGCGGCCGGTTTACAGGTGGTGCATGGTTGTCGTCAGCTCGTGTCGTGAGATGTTGGGTTAAGTCCCGCAACGAGCGCAACCCTCGTTCTATGTTGCCAGCGGTTCGGCCGGGGACTCATAGGAGACTGCCGGGGTCAACTCGGAGGAAGGTGGGGACGACGTCAAATCATCATGCCCCTTATGTCTTGGGCTTCACGCATGCTACAATGGCCGGTACAAAGGGTTGCGATACTGTGAGGTGGAGCTAATCCCAAAAAGCCGGTCTCAGTTCGGATTGGGGTCTGCAACTCGACCCCATGAAGTCGGAGTCGCTAGTAATCGCAGATCAGCAACGCTGCGGTGAATACGTTCCCGGGCCTTGTACACACCGCCCGTCAAGTCACGAAAGTTGGTAACACCCGAAGCCGGTGGCCTAACCCTTGTGGGGGGAGCCGTCGAAGGTGGGACCGGCGATTGGGACTAAGTCGTAACAAGGTAGCCGTACCGGAAGGTGCGGCTGGATCACCTCCTTTCTAAGGAGCTGCTAACGGCGTCCGGGTCTGCCTGCATGGGCGGGTTCCGGGGTTGTCAGTGTTGCCCATTGCGCAGGCGTCTGTTCTGCGGTGGGTGCTCATGGGTGGAATATCAGCAAATCAAGTTTTTGGCATGGCCTGTTGGTGGTGGTGTCCTGGCGTGAGTACGGCAGCCCCTTTTCGCACTTTTGTGTGGGGGGGTGTTGGGAAAGCGGTCCGGGGTGTTCGTTGCCGGGTTGTGTTTGGCGCACTGTTGGGTCCTGAGGCAACAGGGCCTTTTTGCAGCAATGCAGGGAATCCTGGTGTTTCTTGTTGTTCCTGCGGCCGGCACCCCCCTCGTGTTTGTGTGGGGTGGGTGTGGTTGACGGGGTTGTTGTTTGAGAACTACATAGTGGACGCGAGCATCTGGACACATGGTCCTGCACTCTTTTTGGGGGTGTGGGTTGTGTGTTCTAGCAATTTCTTTGATGAATGAACCTGGCCCTTTTGTGGTCGTGGTTCTCTCGAATTGATTGAGTGCATCAGCCGCGGCCCGTTGGGGTTGTGGTTTTGTGTGGTCAAGTTTTTAAGGGCGCACGGTGGATGCCTTGGCATTAGGAGCCGAAGAAGGACGTAGGAATCTGCGATAAGCCTGGGGGAGTTGATAACCGAGCGGTGATCCCAGGATGTCCGAATGGGGAAACCCCGCACAACGCTGTGAGGTGATTGTGTGACCCGTGCCTGAATTCATAGGGTGCGTGGGGGGAACGCGGGGAAGTGAAACATCTCAGTACCCGCAGGAAGAGAAAACAAGAGTGATTCCGTTAGTAGTGGCGAGCGAACGCGGATGAGGCTAAACCGTTCCATGTGTGATAGCCGGCGGGCGTTGCGTGGGCGGGGTTGTGGGACTTTCCGTGCTGGTTCTGCCGGACCGGTGGGGTGTGGGTGTGCGTATAGGTGAACGGTCTTGAAAGGCCGGCCAGAGAGGGTGTGAGTCCCGTAACCGTAATGTGTGGCACCGCCTTTGGAGAGGATCCCAAGTAGCACGGGGCCCGAGAAATCCCGTGTGAATCTGTCAGGACCACCTGATAAGCCTAAATACTTCCTAATGACCGATAGCGGACCAGTACCGTGAGGGAAAGGTGAAAAGTACCCCGGGAGGGGAGTGAAACAGTACCTGAAACCGTGTGCTTACAATCCGTCAGAGCATCTGCAGCCCTTCGGGGTTGTATGGGTGTGATGGCGTGCCTTTTGAAGAATGAGCCTGCGAGTTAGTGTTACGTCGCGAGGTTAACCCGTGTGGGGAAGCCGTAGCGAAAGCGAGTCTGAACAGGGCGTGTTCAGTGGCGTGATCTAGACCCGAAGCGGAGTGATCTACCCATGGCCAGGTTGAAGCGACGGTAAGACGTCGTGGAGGACCGAACCCACTTCAGTTGAAAATGGAGGGGATGAGCTGTGGGTAGGGGTGAAAGGCCAATCAAACTCCGTGATAGCTGGTTCTCCCCGAAATGCATTTAGGTGCAGCGTTGCGTGTTTCTTGCCGGAGGTAGAGCTACTGGATGGCCGATGGGCCCTACAAGGTTACTGACGTCAGCCAAACTCCGAATGCCGGTAAGTCAGAGCGCAGCAGTGAGACTGTGGGGGATAAGCTTCATAGTCGAGAGGGAAACAGCCCAGACCACCAACTAAGGCCCCTAAGCGTGTGCTAAGTGGGAAAGGATGTGGAGTTGCTTAGACAACCAGGAGGTTGGCTTAGAAGCAGCCATCCTTGAAAGAGTGCGTAATAGCTCACTGGTCAAGTGATTCCGCGCCGACAATGTAGCGGGGCTCAAGTACACCGCCGAAGTTGTGGCATTCACGCATTACCCTAGCCTTCGTGGTTCAGGGGTGTGGATGGGTAGGGGAGCGTCGTGTGGGCGGTGAAGTCGCGGTGTAAACCAGCGGTGGAGCCTACACGAGTGAGAATGCAGGCATGAGTAGCGAAAGACGGGTGAGAAACCCGTCCGCCGAATGATCAAGGGTTCCAGGGTCAAGCTAATCTGCCCTGGGTAAGTCGGGACCTAAGGCGAGGCCGACAGGCGTAGTCGATGGACAACGGGTTGATATTCCCGTACCGGCGAAAAACCGCCCATGTTGAACGGGGGATACTAACCACCGCCGGTCTTTCTTGTTGCGCCACTTGTGGTGTGATGGTTGGGCTGGTGCTGGGACCTGATCCCGGGAGGCAAGCGTATTAACAGGTGTGACGCAGGAAGGTAGCCGGGCCGGGCGATGGTAGCCCCGGTCCAAGGATGTAGGGTCAGGGATAGGCAAATCCGTTCCTGTGTGTTTCGAGCACGATCCTGAGATCTGATGGGACCCCCGCATGGGGGGATCCGGTGATCCTATGCTGCCTAGAAAAGCATCGACGCGAGGTTTTAGCCGCCCGTACCCCAAACCGACACAGGTGATCAGGTAGAGAATACCAAGGCGATCGAGAGAATTATGGTTAAGGAACTCGGCAAAATGCCCCCGTAACTTCGGGAGAAGGGGGGCCTGCCCCGTGAAACGACCTTGCGTTGTGGAGCGGGTGTGGGCCGCAGAGACCAGGGGGAAGCGACTGTTTACTAAAAACACAGGTCCGTGCGAAGTCGCAAGACGATGTATACGGACTGACTCCTGCCCGGTGCTGGAAGGTTAAGAGGACCGGTTAGCCCCTTTGCGGGCGAAGCTGGGAATTTAAGCCCCAGTAAACGGCGGTGGTAACTATAACCATCCTAAGGTAGCGAAATTCCTTGTCGGGTAAGTTCCGACCTGCACGAATGGAGTAACGACTTCCCCGCTGTCTCAACCATAAACTCGGCGAAATTGCAGTACGAGTAAAGATGCTCGTTACGCGCAGCAGGACGGAAAGACCCCGAGACCTTTACTATAGTTTGGTATTGGTGTTCGGAGTGGCTTGTGTAGGATAGGTGGGAGACGTTGAAACCCGGACGCCAGTTCGGGTGGAGTCATCGTTGAAATACCACTCTGGTCACTTTGGACATCTAACTTCGGCCCGTGATCCGGGTCAGGGACAGTGCCTGATGGGTAGTTTAACTGGGGCGGTTGCCTCCTAAAAAGTAACGGAGGCGCCCAAAGGTTCCCTCAGCCTGGTTGGCAATCAGGTGTCGAGTGTAAGTGCACAAGGGAGCTTGACTGTGAGAGAGACATCTCAAGCAGGGACGAAAGTCGGGACTAGTGATCCGGCGGTACATTGTGGAATGGCCGTCGCTCAACGGATAAAAGGTACCTCGGGGATAACAGGCTGATCTTGCCCAAGAGTCCATATCGACGGCATGGTTTGGCACCTCGATGTCGGCTCGTCGCATCCTGGGGCTGGAGTAGGTCCCAAGGGTTGGGCTGTTCGCCCATTAAAGCGGTACGCGAGCTGGGTTTAGAACGTCGTGAGACAGTTCGGTCCCTATCCGCTGCGCGCGCAGGAAATTTGAGAAGGGCTGTCCTTAGTACGAGAGGACCGGGACGGACGAACCTCTGGTGTGTCAGTTGTACTGCCAAGTGCACCGCTGATTAGCTACGTTCGGATGGGATAACCGCTGAAAGCATCTAAGCGGGAAGCTCGCTTCAAGATGAGATTTCCAAACACATTATGTGTGAGAGGCCCCCAGCCAGACCACTGGGTTGATAGGTCGGATGTGGAAGCGAGGACTAAAGACTCGTGAAGCTGACCGGTACTAATAGGCCAACAACTTACACCACACACAACACACTGCACGCGTCCACTATGTGGTTCCCAACCAACAACCCGGGAACACCAACACAACAACACAACAACACAACTAAACAAGCACCACAGTTGTAACCACACACACTTCCCACCCCCACACAGGGGGACGGGTAACAAGGTTACGGCGGTCATAGCGTGGGGGAAACGCCCGGTCCCATTCCGAACCCGGAAGCTAAGACCCACAGCGCCGATGGTACTGCACCCGGGAGGGTGTGGGAGAGTAGGACACCGCCGGACAACCATTAGGTCGAGACCCCCCAACCCACACGGGTCGGGGGGTCTCCCACATTAACCACCACAACACCACGAAAGCCCCGCCAACAGACGGGGCTTTCATCGTTTAACCACCCCCGGGCCACCCTCCAGTCAGGGGCCTGCGAAAACTTCCCTGGCAACCGTGATTGCCGACATGGCTTTTGGCCATCCGGCGTAAAAAGCCAGGTGGACGATCGCTTCTTTGAGTTCAGCCTCGGTCAAGCCGTTGGCTCGTGCGCGGGCGAGGTGTCCGCGGCGCTGGTCAGTGCTGCTGTTGGTGACCAAGCTGGCCACCGTCACGAGGCTGCGATCGCGGGGGGAGAGTTCTTCCCGTTCCCGGGGCAGGCGCAGAGGCTGTGGTTCCTGCGGTGCTCAGCTGTAGCGGCGGTTGCCAAGCCAGCTGACCATGGCGGGGTCGCGGTGGTCGAAGAAGAGGCTGGCGCCGGTGTCCAGTGTCGCGATTTGATTCATCTGCTCTTCGGTGAGGGTGAAGTCGAAGACGTCAAGGTTCTGGGCCATGCGCTCGGGCCGGACTGACTTGGGGATCACGACGACGTCGCGCTGGATGAGCCAACGGAGCACGACCTGGGCGACGGTCTTGTCCTGTTCGTCGGCGATGGCGCTAAGGACCGGGTCGGTAAACAGGTTGTTCCTGCCTTCGGCGAACGGCCCCCAGGATTCGATCTGCATGCCGCGTTCGCGCATGAGTTCCTGGTCGGAGGCACGCTGATGGAACGGGTGGGTTTCGATCTGGTTCACGGCCGGGACGATCTCGTCGTGGTCGATGAGGTCCACAAGCCGGTCCGGGTGGAAATTTGAGACGCCGATGGCCCGGGTAAGGCCTTCCCTGTTCAGGTCCTGCATGGCGCGCCATTCGCTGTAATAGTCACCGAGCGGTTGGTGGATCAGGTAGAGGTCGAGGTAGTCCAGTCCGAGCCGGTTCAGTGAGTTCTGGAAGGACTCCTTGGTGTCGTTGTAGACGTTGCCGATCGGGGCGTGCTGGATCCAGAGCTTGGTGGTGATGAACAGTTCCTCGCGGTTGATGCCACTGGCTTTGATCGCGGCGCCGACGGCTTCTTCGTTGCCGTAGGACGCGGCGGTGTCGAGGTGCCGGTAGCCGGTGGCGAGGGCTGCTTCGACGGCGGCGTGGGTTTCTTCTTCGGGGATCTGGAAGACACCGAAGCCCAGGATCGGCATTTCGACGCCGTTGTTGAGGGTGACGTTTTTCATGGTTTTCCTTAGCGTTGTTCTGCTGTGGGTTGTGTGTGGGTTTTGGAGTGTGCGGCCTGGTAGTCCTGGTCACTGACGGGTTCGAGCCACGTTGCCGTGTGGCCGTCGTCGTGTTCGACCAGGGCCAGGTGGCACATCAGGGAGTCCGAAGTCGCGCCGTGCCAGTGTTCTTCTCCGGGAGGGGCTTTCAGCTGAGTGCAGTGGGTTCAGGTATACGTTGCCGGTGAACTTTTCGGCCGGTCCTTGGACCGTGGGTCCCGGAACTGCCAGGCGCATGCCGGCTCCTTTCGTTGCGGTTGGGTGTGGTTAGGTGGTTGTGTGCCGCTGGCGTTTGGAATGCCAGGGACGCGACGACGAGGATGATCAGGACGACGGCGGCCATGATCAGCTGGCCGTCGGCGATCATGGCTCCGTTCCCGTACTTGGCCATGAGACGGGCCCCGGGGCTGCTGGCGGTAGACACGGACATGGGGTCCTTTCGAAATTCGGGAAACGGTCAAATGCCAGAAAACCAGCCCCCTCATTCGCGCGGGAGTGTCTGTTGTGCGGTGCACTGGCAGTTCCTGTTAGACCATCACGCCCCGCCGTAGCCTGGAAGCCATGGACACCACCAACGACGTCCGCGAGTTCCTCATTAGCCGCAGGTCCCGCATCACCCCGACCCAGGCAGGGCTTCCCGACTACGGAGGAACCCGAAGGGTGACCGGGCTCAAACGCGAGGAAGTCGCCATGCTCACCGGCGTCAGTACCGAGTACTACGCCCGGCTCGAACGCGGCAACCTCCGGGGAGTGTCGGACTCCGTTCTTGACTCCCTCGCCCGGGCACTACAGCTCGACGAGGCAGAACGCGCCCACCTGTTCGATCTGGCCAAGGCCGCCGCGCCAGCCCGCGCGTCCGGACCACGGCGGGCACAGGCGCAGGTTCGCCCCAGCATCGAAAGAGTCCTCGCCGGCATGACCGGGACACCGGCTTACGTCCGGAACGCCCGCACCGACGTGCTCGCTGCCAACAACCTATGCTTCGCCCTCTACACCGGGACCTCAGCCCCGGGATGCTTCCTGTGAACCTTGCACGGTTCATGTTCCTGGACCCGCGGTCCAAGGACTTCTTTGTGGACTGGGATACTCTCGCCGACGACTTTGCGTCGGCCATGCGCGCCGAATCTGGCAGGAACCCCCGGGACCGCGCGCTCAACAGCCTTATCGGTGACCTGGCCGCAGGCAGCACTGAATTCTCCACCCGGTGGGCGCGCCATAATGTCCGCTTTCACCGGACCGCCAGCAAGACCATGCGCAACCCGCTCGTCGGAGAGATTGAACTTACCGGAGACGCGCTGGAACTCCCTGGCGAAGGGCTGACACTGATCGCCTACTCAGCCGAGCCGGGCAGCCACGCCCAGGACCAACTCGACTTCCTCGCCAGCTGGGCTGCCGGCAACGGGAACATCGCTGCGCGCCATCCCGCAGAGCCAAATGGCCGCGACAGCCCGTAGCAGCAGGGGGTGATTTCAGCCCGCGGGTGGCTGTTTGGGGGTGGATTTGCGTTGGGGGTTGGGGGCGTGTATTGTTTTCTGAGTCGCCGGGAGCGAAACGGAAAGCCGGAAGGTGTGTACGGTTTGGGCAGGCGGCCAAAAATAACTCTTCTTTTCCAATGGCCCTGGTTGGGTTGCGCTGCTGTGTGTGGTGTGGCTTTGGGTGATGTTTTGGAGGGTCTGTTGTTTGAGAACTCAATAGTGTGCCAAGTTTGTTGATACCGATTGTTTTTTGATTGGTTGAATTTTTTGCCGGGCCATTGCGCACCCCCGTGTGTGGTGGTTTGGTTTTCAGCTGGTTTCAGATTTGCAGCTGCTTTTGCCGTGATTTCCGGTGGGGGTGGTTGTGTTTCGTTTTTTGTTTTTGAACGGAGAGTTTGATCCTGGCTCAGGATGAACGCTGGCGGCGTGCTTAACACATGCAAGTCGAACGATGATCCGGTGCTTGCGCCGGGGATTAGTGGCGAACGGGTGAGTAACACGTGAGTAACCTGCCCTTGACTCTGGGATAAGCCTGGGAAACTGGGTCTAATACCGGATATGACTCCTCATCGCATGGTGGGGGGTGGAAAGCTTTTTGTGGTTTTGGATGGACTCGCGGCCTATCAGCTTGTTGGTGGGGTAATGGCCTACCAAGGCGACGACGGGTAGCCGGCCTGAGAGGGTGACCGGCCACACTGGGACTGAGACACGGCCCAGACTCCTACGGGAGGCAGCAGTGGGGAATATTGCACAATGGGCGAAAGCCTGATGCAGCGACGCCGCGTGAGGGATGACGGCCTTCGGGTTGTAAACCTCTTTCAGTAGGGAAGAAGCCCTCTTTGGGGGTGACGGTACTTGCAGAAGAAGCGCCGGCTAACTACGTGCCAGCAGCCGCGGTAATACGTAGGGCGCAAGCGTTATCCGGAATTATTGGGCGTAAAGAGCTCGTAGGCGGTTTGTCGCGTCTGCTGTGAAAGACCGGGGCTCAACTCCGGTTCTGCAGTGGGTACGGGCAGACTAGAGTGCAGTAGGGGAGACTGGAATTCCTGGTGTAGCGGTGAAATGCGCAGATATCAGGAGGAACACCGATGGCGAAGGCAGGTCTCTGGGCTGTAACTGACGCTGAGGAGCGAAAGCATGGGGAGCGAACAGGATTAGATACCCTGGTAGTCCATGCCGTAAACGTTGGGCACTAGGTGTGGGGGACATTCCACGTTTTCCGCGCCGTAGCTAACGCATTAAGTGCCCCGCCTGGGGAGTACGGCCGCAAGGCTAAAACTCAAAGGAATTGACGGGGGCCCGCACAAGCGGCGGAGCATGCGGATTAATTCGATGCAACGCGAAGAACCTTACCAAGGCTTGACATGGACCGGAAAGACCTGGAAACAGGTGCCCCGCTTGCGGCCGGTTTACAGGTGGTGCATGGTTGTCGTCAGCTCGTGTCGTGAGATGTTGGGTTAAGTCCCGCAACGAGCGCAACCCTCGTTCTATGTTGCCAGCGGTTCGGCCGGGGACTCATAGGAGACTGCCGGGGTCAACTCGGAGGAAGGTGGGGACGACGTCAAATCATCATGCCCCTTATGTCTTGGGCTTCACGCATGCTACAATGGCCGGTACAAAGGGTTGCGATACTGTGAGGTGGAGCTAATCCCAAAAAGCCGGTCTCAGTTCGGATTGGGGTCTGCAACTCGACCCCATGAAGTCGGAGTCGCTAGTAATCGCAGATCAGCAACGCTGCGGTGAATACGTTCCCGGGCCTTGTACACACCGCCCGTCAAGTCACGAAAGTTGGTAACACCCGAAGCCGGTGGCCTAACCCTTGTGGGGGGAGCCGTCGAAGGTGGGACCGGCGATTGGGACTAAGTCGTAACAAGGTAGCCGTACCGGAAGGTGCGGCTGGATCACCTCCTTTCTAAGGAGCTGCTAACGGCGTCCGGGTCTGCCTGCATGGGCGGGTTCCGGGGTTGTCAGTGTTGCCCATTGCGCAGGCGTCTGTTCTGCGGTGGGTGCTCATGGGTGGAATATCAGCAAATCAAGTTTTTGGCATGGCCTGTTGGTGGTGGTGTCCTGGCGTGAGTACGGCAGCCCCTTTTCGCACTTTTGTGTGGGGGGGTGTTGGGAAAGCGGTCCGGGGTGTTCGTTGCCGGGTTGTGTTTGGCGCACTGTTGGGTCCTGAGGCAACAGGGCCTTTTTGCAGCAATGCAGGGAATCCTGGTGTTTCTTGTTGTTCCTGCGGCCGGCACCCCCCTCGTGTTTGTGTGGGGTGGGTGTGGTTGACGGGGTTGTTGTTTGAGAACTACATAGTGGACGCGAGCATCTGGACACATGGTCCTGCACTCTTTTTGGGGGTGTGGGTTGTGTGTTCTAGCAATTTCTTTGATGAATGAACCTGGCCCTTTTGTGGTCGTGGTTCTCTCGAATTGATTGAGTGCATCAGCCGCGGCCCGTTGGGGTTGTGGTTTTGTGTGGTCAAGTTTTTAAGGGCGCACGGTGGATGCCTTGGCATTAGGAGCCGAAGAAGGACGTAGGAATCTGCGATAAGCCTGGGGGAGTTGATAACCGAGCGGTGATCCCAGGATGTCCGAATGGGGAAACCCCGCACAACGCTGTGAGGTGATTGTGTGACCCGTGCCTGAATTCATAGGGTGCGTGGGGGGAACGCGGGGAAGTGAAACATCTCAGTACCCGCAGGAAGAGAAAACAAGAGTGATTCCGTTAGTAGTGGCGAGCGAACGCGGATGAGGCTAAACCGTTCCATGTGTGATAGCCGGCGGGCGTTGCGTGGGCGGGGTTGTGGGACTTTCCGTGCTGGTTCTGCCGGACCGGTGGGGTGTGGGTGTGCGTATAGGTGAACGGTCTTGAAAGGCCGGCCAGAGAGGGTGTGAGTCCCGTAACCGTAATGTGTGGCACCGCCTTTGGAGAGGATCCCAAGTAGCACGGGGCCCGAGAAATCCCGTGTGAATCTGTCAGGACCACCTGATAAGCCTAAATACTTCCTAATGACCGATAGCGGACCAGTACCGTGAGGGAAAGGTGAAAAGTACCCCGGGAGGGGAGTGAAACAGTACCTGAAACCGTGTGCTTACAATCCGTCAGAGCATCTGCAGCCCTTCGGGGTTGTATGGGTGTGATGGCGTGCCTTTTGAAGAATGAGCCTGCGAGTTAGTGTTACGTCGCGAGGTTAACCCGTGTGGGGAAGCCGTAGCGAAAGCGAGTCTGAACAGGGCGTGTTCAGTGGCGTGATCTAGACCCGAAGCGGAGTGATCTACCCATGGCCAGGTTGAAGCGACGGTAAGACGTCGTGGAGGACCGAACCCACTTCAGTTGAAAATGGAGGGGATGAGCTGTGGGTAGGGGTGAAAGGCCAATCAAACTCCGTGATAGCTGGTTCTCCCCGAAATGCATTTAGGTGCAGCGTTGCGTGTTTCTTGCCGGAGGTAGAGCTACTGGATGGCCGATGGGCCCTACAAGGTTACTGACGTCAGCCAAACTCCGAATGCCGGTAAGTCAGAGCGCAGCAGTGAGACTGTGGGGGATAAGCTTCATAGTCGAGAGGGAAACAGCCCAGACCACCAACTAAGGCCCCTAAGCGTGTGCTAAGTGGGAAAGGATGTGGAGTTGCTTAGACAACCAGGAGGTTGGCTTAGAAGCAGCCATCCTTGAAAGAGTGCGTAATAGCTCACTGGTCAAGTGATTCCGCGCCGACAATGTAGCGGGGCTCAAGTACACCGCCGAAGTTGTGGCATTCACGCATTACCCTAGCCTTCGTGGTTCAGGGGTGTGGATGGGTAGGGGAGCGTCGTGTGGGCGGTGAAGTCGCGGTGTAAACCAGCGGTGGAGCCTACACGAGTGAGAATGCAGGCATGAGTAGCGAAAGACGGGTGAGAAACCCGTCCGCCGAATGATCAAGGGTTCCAGGGTCAAGCTAATCTGCCCTGGGTAAGTCGGGACCTAAGGCGAGGCCGACAGGCGTAGTCGATGGACAACGGGTTGATATTCCCGTACCGGCGAAAAACCGCCCATGTTGAACGGGGGATACTAACCACCGCCGGTCTTTCTTGTTGCGCCACTTGTGGTGTGATGGTTGGGCTGGTGCTGGGACCTGATCCCGGGAGGCAAGCGTATTAACAGGTGTGACGCAGGAAGGTAGCCGGGCCGGGCGATGGTAGCCCCGGTCCAAGGATGTAGGGTCAGGGATAGGCAAATCCGTTCCTGTGTGTTTCGAGCACGATCCTGAGATCTGATGGGACCCCCGCATGGGGGGATCCGGTGATCCTATGCTGCCTAGAAAAGCATCGACGCGAGGTTTTAGCCGCCCGTACCCCAAACCGACACAGGTGATCAGGTAGAGAATACCAAGGCGATCGAGAGAATTATGGTTAAGGAACTCGGCAAAATGCCCCCGTAACTTCGGGAGAAGGGGGGCCTGCCCCGTGAAACGACCTTGCGTTGTGGAGCGGGTGTGGGCCGCAGAGACCAGGGGGAAGCGACTGTTTACTAAAAACACAGGTCCGTGCGAAGTCGCAAGACGATGTATACGGACTGACTCCTGCCCGGTGCTGGAAGGTTAAGAGGACCGGTTAGCCCCTTTGCGGGCGAAGCTGGGAATTTAAGCCCCAGTAAACGGCGGTGGTAACTATAACCATCCTAAGGTAGCGAAATTCCTTGTCGGGTAAGTTCCGACCTGCACGAATGGAGTAACGACTTCCCCGCTGTCTCAACCATAAACTCGGCGAAATTGCAGTACGAGTAAAGATGCTCGTTACGCGCAGCAGGACGGAAAGACCCCGAGACCTTTACTATAGTTTGGTATTGGTGTTCGGAGTGGCTTGTGTAGGATAGGTGGGAGACGTTGAAACCCGGACGCCAGTTCGGGTGGAGTCATCGTTGAAATACCACTCTGGTCACTTTGGACATCTAACTTCGGCCCGTGATCCGGGTCAGGGACAGTGCCTGATGGGTAGTTTAACTGGGGCGGTTGCCTCCTAAAAAGTAACGGAGGCGCCCAAAGGTTCCCTCAGCCTGGTTGGCAATCAGGTGTCGAGTGTAAGTGCACAAGGGAGCTTGACTGTGAGAGAGACATCTCAAGCAGGGACGAAAGTCGGGACTAGTGATCCGGCGGTACATTGTGGAATGGCCGTCGCTCAACGGATAAAAGGTACCTCGGGGATAACAGGCTGATCTTGCCCAAGAGTCCATATCGACGGCATGGTTTGGCACCTCGATGTCGGCTCGTCGCATCCTGGGGCTGGAGTAGGTCCCAAGGGTTGGGCTGTTCGCCCATTAAAGCGGTACGCGAGCTGGGTTTAGAACGTCGTGAGACAGTTCGGTCCCTATCCGCTGCGCGCGCAGGAAATTTGAGAAGGGCTGTCCTTAGTACGAGAGGACCGGGACGGACGAACCTCTGGTGTGTCAGTTGTACTGCCAAGTGCACCGCTGATTAGCTACGTTCGGATGGGATAACCGCTGAAAGCATCTAAGCGGGAAGCTCGCTTCAAGATGAGATTTCCAAACACATTATGTGTGAGAGGCCCCCAGCCAGACCACTGGGTTGATAGGTCGGATGTGGAAGCGAGGACTAAAGACTCGTGAAGCTGACCGGTACTAATAGGCCAACAACTTACACCACACACAACACACTGCACGCGTCCACTATGTGGTTCCCAACCAACAACCCGGGAACACCAACACAACAACACAACAACACAACTAAACAAGCACCACAGTTGTAACCACACACACTTCCCACCCCCACACAGGGGGACGGGTAACAAGGTTACGGCGGTCATAGCGTGGGGGAAACGCCCGGTCCCATTCCGAACCCGGAAGCTAAGACCCACAGCGCCGATGGTACTGCACCCGGGAGGGTGTGGGAGAGTAGGACACCGCCGGACAACCATTAGGTCGAGACCCCCCAACCCACACGGGTCGGGGGGTCTCCCACATTAACCACCACAACACCACGAAAGCCCCGCCAACAGACGGGGCTTTCATCGTTTAACCACCCAGACGGGCTACCCCGCGAAGAACTCCGACAACTCCGTGATCAGCTTGTCCGGAGCCCTGTTCGGACCGTCATGGCCGAACCCCGGGAGGATGGTGTAACTGGAGCCGGACAGGACGTCGTGGATCTGGCCACAGGCCACCCCGAAGTAGGCCGGGCTCTTCTCGCCCACCACAATGAGCGTCTCCAGCGGTAACTCCAGGAACGGCTCAGCCGGCATGTCCGCAGCGATCACTGCTTTGATCTCGCGTACGCCGCACGTCATCAACTCCCGCATCTGCTTACCCAGTGGAGTGCCGGCCGTCAGCTTGGTGGCCAGTGTCAGCATGGACAGCGGCATGCGCGAGAAAGCGCCGCCGGTCTCAACTCCCTTGATCAATACGGCAAGGCCGCGGTCATAGTCGCCGGCCGCCGTCGCGCGTTCATACTCCGGTGTCCAGTCCGCCTTGACGCTGTGGTTGACGGAAACTGCGGGGTCGTAGACGGCCAATCGCTCCACGGGTAGGGTCCGAGCGGCGTGCAACGCCACTGCGCCGCCGAAGGAGTGGCCGAACACATCGGTGCTGGAGGTGTGCTTCATGACGGCATCCAGGTCCCGGATGTCCGCCTCGAGGGTGTAATCCTCCGGCTGCGGAGATGAGTCGCCGCGCCCCCGGCGGTTGAACGTATGAACGGGACGGCCGAGGGATTCGCTCAGCTTCTGCGCGAACCGGGTGTAGTCCGAGGCCGTCACCATGGAGGCGGGCACGACGACGACGCCGGACCCTTTCGCCGTCAGGTCACCGCCCGTGGTGAAGAGTTCGAGGTGTCCGCCGTCAGGTGTGGTGATAATCTCGCGCGTCATGAACCGAGCCTAGCTGAGGCACCTGAACACGAACACTGTGTCCACCGACCGCTGAAACCTACTTCTTGAAGTACTCGGAGATATCGCTGACCAGTTCCTTGACGGCCGCGGGGACCGAACCATGGAAGCCTTTGGGCGAGACCTCAAGCGTGCTGCCCGGGACCGCCCTGTTAAGCCGGGAGGCAGCCACCTTGTAGAACTGCGGACTCTTTTTGCCCACCATGAAATGCGTCGTGGGCGGAAGTACGGAGAAGTCCCGGGGCGTGGCGTCGGCTTCGAAGGCAGCCTTGAGTTCTCCTACTCCCGAGGGCAGGAGATCCCGGAACAGTTTGTTGACCTTGGTCCTGGAGACCACTGCCATGAGTCCTGCGAGGATGGGCTCGGGAACGCGGGAGAGCGCGGTTCCGGGATTCATTCCCCGCTTCATGCGGGCCATGGCGCGGCTGACGTCGCCTTTATTCACGGCATCCGCAAAGCCGTCCAGCCAGTCTGTGTCCATGCTTCCGTCGATGTTCACGGCAGCGTCATAGACCGCGAGCTTGGCTGGCTCATTGCGCGTACCGGCAAAGGCTTGTGCAGCGTTGAGGGCGACCGCCCCGCCAAGGCTGTGGCCAAGGATGTTCCGGGCGTCGGTGGCGTCCATGATGGTCCGGACGTCGGCGATCTCCGTGGCCATGGAGTAATTGTGCGGCTGGTCTGTGGATTTGCCCCGGCCCCGGCGGTCATAGACGTCCACGGCCCAGCCCTCGCCGAGTCCCTTCGCCAAGGCCACGGAGAACGGGCGGTAAATCAAAGCTGTCAGGAATGCCCCGCCGATCAGGATCACGCGCCGTTCCCCGGGCGCGTCCACCGTCCCGTGGCTGTATAAGGCGAGTTTGCCGCCGTCGTGCGTTCTGACTTCCTGTTCCCTCACCCGGATTATCCTAGGCGCCTACGGGCGCGGGCACGTGACCTCCGGAGAGGAACCGTGCCACCCGGGAGGCCAGCCGCCGGCCCGGACGCAGCGGACCTTCGTGGAATTGCAGGGGGACGATCGCGAAGTCGATAGCGGGAACGGCGTTGGCGAGGGTTCTCCCGGTTTCGGCGAAGTACGAGGGACTCCACCCTCCACTCAACATCAGTGTCGGTGTCTGCAGTGACCGGAAATCGTCGAGTGAAAGGTCCGCTGCCAGGACCGCGCGCATCTCGGTCACCGCGGTGGGCAGAAGCGACCGCATCTC
This sequence comes from Paenarthrobacter sp. YJN-5, assembly GCF_015040095.1. Taxonomy (NCBI): domain Bacteria; kingdom Bacillati; phylum Actinomycetota; class Actinomycetes; order Micrococcales; family Micrococcaceae; genus Paenarthrobacter; species Paenarthrobacter sp. YJN-5. The sequence continues at coordinate 4,384,465 of NZ_CP053544.1, read as the reverse complement.
GAACCCCAGCCGGGTCTGGGCGGAGATGATACTGAGCGTTCGCAATGCGCTCATGGGCAGGTAGGAAATGGGGCCTGCGGTGCCCAGGCCCTGGACCAGATGGGCCCAGGCTTGGTCCAGCTGCCCTGCCGTGACGGCTTCTTCCAGTTCCGGACGCCACCGGCCGTGGAGGTTGCCGGACAGGGACACCGCGGCGTCGTAGGTCACCAGGCGGTTTATCTTCGACTTCAGCACCGCGTTCAGGGCAACGAAGCCGCCATAACTGTGAGCTACCACGTCAGTGGAACCGCTCTTGTCCATCACTGCACCGAGATCGGCTACCTCAGTCTCCACTGAGTAGTCCGGTGGCTGCGGTGCGGATCTCCCGCGGCCGCGACGGTTGTAGCAATGAACGGGGCGGCCCAGCATGCGGCTCAGGTTCAGCGCGAACGGCCAGTACAGGGAGTCGGTCACCAGGGTGCCATGGATCATGACGACGCCGGACGGTTCAGCGGGTGCCTGCGACCCCGGAATGGCGGCATTCGACACGGGTCGGAAGGTGTGCACCTCAAGCTGCCCACCGCCGTCGTTCGTTTCAACAGTCCATGTCTCCACAGCCCGAGTCTATGTCCGGAAGTAGTGGCCCGTAATCAGCGGTAAACTTAAGGACTGTGACTTCCGCAAACACCCCCGCCCTGAACACCTCCGCAGAGCCTGCCGATGCCAGCGAACAGATGCGCATCCGTATGGAGAAGCGCGCCAAGCTGATTGAGCGTGGTTCGGAGGCCTACCCCGTGGGCGTTGATCGGACTCATTCCCTTGCCGAAATCCGTGAAAAGTACGCCCACCTCGAGGCGGACGACACCACCGGCGACGTCGTCGGTGTGACCGGACGCGTCGTGTTCATCCGCAACACCGGCAAGCTGTGCTTCGCAACCCTCCAGGAAGGCGGCGTGGACGGCAAGGCCGTACGCCTGCAGGCGATGCTGAGCCTGGCGAACGTCGGCGAGGAAGCCCTGGCCGAGTGGAAGGCCTTGGTGGATCTGGGCGACCACGTTTTCATCAAGGGCGAAGTGATCTCTTCCCGCCGTGGCGAGCTGTCCGTCATGGCAGAGTCCTGGTCCATGGCGTCCAAGGCCCTCCGGCCCCTCCCCGTGCTCCACGCGGGACTCAACGAGGAGACCCGGGTCCGTCAGCGCTACGTGGACCTCATGGTCCGCGACGAAGCCCGTGAAATGGTCTACACGCGCGCTGCAATTACCCGCTCCATCAGGGACACCCTGGATCGCCGCGGTTATGTGGAAGTCGAAACCCCCATGCTGCAATTGGTGCATGGCGGCGCAACGGCCCGCCCCTTCGAAACCCACATGAATGCCTTTGACCAGAAGATGACGCTGCGCATTGCCACCGAGCTCTTCCTGAAGCGCGCTGTGGTGGGCGGCATTGACCGCGTTTATGACATGGGCAGGGTTTTCCGCAACGAAGGCGTGGATTCCACGCACAGCCCGGAATTCACCACCCTGGAATGCTACGAAGCCTGGGCGGACCAATTCGTCATGGCCGAGCGCATGAAGGAAATCATCCTGAATGTGGCTGACGTCGTGGGGACGCGCACCATTCAGACGGAAGCCGGCGAGATCAACCTCGACGGCGAATGGTCCTGGCTTGCGGTGTACCCGGGGCTTTCCGAAGCAGTGGGTGTCGAAATTACCCCGGACACCACGGTGGAGGAATTGCGGGACATTGCTGCCAAGCACGACGTCAAGGTGGACCCCAAGTGGGATGCCGAGAAGCTCGCGGTGGAATTGTTCGGGGAAATCGTCGAACCGACCCTGTTGAACCCGACGTTCGTTTATGATTACCCGCCGTCGGCGCAGCCCCTTGCCCGTCCGCACCGTGAGGACGGCCGGTTGATCGAGGCCTGGGACCTCATTATCGGCGGCATGGAGCGCGGTACGGCGTTCTCCGAGCTGATTGACCCGGTGATCCAGCGTGAGCGGCTCATGGAGCAGTCCCGGCGTTCAGCGGCCGGCGACGACGAAGCCATGCAGTTGGATGAGGACTTCCTCCGCGCCCTGGAATACGGCGCTCCGCCGATGGGCGGCATTGGCCTGGGCATCGACCGCCTTGTGATGATGTTTACCGGCGTGGGCATCCGCGAGACCATCCTGTTCCCGTTGCTGAAGCCTGAGGGGCACTGATCATGGAGTACATTGCCGTCCTGGCGCCCTCTGTTGTCGTTGGTTTGATCTTCTGGTTTGCCATGAAGTCCATATTCAATGCGGACAAATCCGAGCGTGAGGCTGAAGCCCGGGCGCAGGCGGAAGCAAATCTGCGTAATTCGGGTCCTGATGCCGAAGGCAACGCGGCTAAATAGCCTCTGAATTGGCCGGCATTGGGGTTTTATCCACATATGCCTTTGACGCGCATGCTCGCTGTGAACGATAATCAGAAATACAACATGGGGATTTCTGATTATCAACCCTCCAAAAGAGAGGCTACTCATGGCACAAAAAGTAAAAATCATCCTGGTCGATGACTTGGATGAAGGGGCAGCTGATGAAACTGTCCGTTTTGGCCTGGATGGCGTGAGCTACGAGATGGATTTGTCCTCGGCCAACGCTGCTTCCCTGCGTCAAGCCTTGGAGCCTTACGTCGCCAAAGCCCGGAAGACCTCTTCCGGACGCGCAACGAGGGGCCGCGCAGCTACCACCCGCAACCAGGATTCCGCGCAGATCCGCCAGTGGGCCCGTGACAACGGTTACACGGTAAACAGCCGTGGACGTATTCAAGCTGAAATTCAGGAAGCGTACCAGAAGGCGAATTCCTGATTCGTCGCCTCAAAGCCCCGGCCGAGTGCCGGGGCTTTGGTCTTTAACGCGGACGTTCAAGAACCCGCTTCCCGGGCGGGAGCGGGGGTCCATGTTTCCCCTGTGGCGAACACGCTCCAAAAGTCCCGCTTCGGCACGTAGCATCAAAGTACGTCGTAGCTAGGAGTGTGGCGAAATGTTTGAGAGATTTACGGACCGTGCCCGTCGCGTGGTCGTCCTTGCCCAAGAAGAGGCACGGATGCTCAATCACAACTACATCGGTACTGAACACATCCTCTTGGGTTTGATCCATGAGGGTGAAGGTGTTGCCGCCAAGGCGCTTGAGTCCTTGAGCATTTCGCTCGACGGCGTCCGGGAACAGGTGCAGGAGATCATCGGCCAGGGCCAGCAGGCTCCGTCCGGTCACATCCCCTTCACCCCGCGTGCAAAGAAGGTGCTGGAGCTTTCCCTTCGCGAGGCCCTTCAGCTCGGACACAACTACATCGGCACGGAGCACATCCTCCTCGGCCTCATCCGTGAGGGCGAAGGCGTGGCAGCTCAGGTGCTGGTGAAGCTCGGTGCCGACCTCAACCGTGTGCGCCAGCAGGTTATCCAGCTGCTCTCCGGCTACCAGGGCAAGGAAACCGCAGGCGCGGGATCCGGCCAGGGCCAGCAGGAAGGCACCCCTGCCGGTTCCGTGGTCCTGGACCAGTTCGGCCGCAACCTGACGCAGGCTGCCCGCGAAAACAAGCTCGATCCCGTGATCGGCCGCGAGCAGGAGATGGAACGCGTCATGCAGGTCCTCTCCCGCCGCACCAAGAACAACCCGGTCCTGATCGGTGAGCCCGGCGTCGGCAAGACCGCCGTCGTCGAGGGCCTTGCCCAGGCGATCGTCCGCGGGGACGTTCCGGAGACCATCAAGGACAAGCAGCTCTACACGCTGGACCTTGGTTCCCTGGTTGCAGGTTCCCGCTACCGTGGTGACTTCGAAGAGCGCCTGAAGAAGGTCCTCAAGGAAATCCGCACCCGTGGGGACATCATCCTGTTCATCGATGAGATCCACACTTTGGTTGGTGCGGGTGCTGCAGAGGGCGCCATTGACGCCGCGTCCATCCTCAAGCCGATGCTGGCCCGTGGCGAACTCCAGACCATTGGTGCCACCACGCTTGACGAATACCGCAAGCACATCGAGAAGGATGCTGCGCTGGAGCGCCGCTTCCAGCCCATCCAGGTCAAGGAACCTTCGGTTGCGCACGCGATCGAGATCCTGAAGGGCCTGCGGGACCGTTACGAGGCACACCACCGCGTGACGATTACCGACGGCGCCCTCGCCTCCGCAGCGCAGCTGGCCGAACGCTACATCTCGGACCGCTTCCTGCCGGACAAGGCGATCGACCTCATCGACGAAGCCGGCGCCCGCCTGCGCATCCGCCGCATGACCGCTCCGCCGGAGCTCAAGGCCATGGACGAGCGCATCGCCGACGTGAAGCTGGAGAAGGAATCGGCTATTGACGCCCAGGACTTCGAAGGTGCCGCTTCGCTGCGCGACAAGGAGCAGAAGCTCATTGCCGAGCGCGCAGAGAAGGAGCGCAACTGGAAGTCCGGCGGCATGGACGACATCTCCGAGGTTGACGAGGACCTGATCGCAGAAGTCCTCGCGAACTCCACGGGCATCCCGGTCTTCAAGCTCACCGAGGAAGAGTCCTCGCGCCTGCTGAAGATGGAAGACGAGCTGCACAAGCGGGTCGTCGGCCAGGACGAGGCCATCAAGGCCCTGTCGCAGGCCATCCGCCGTACCCGTGCAGGCTTGAAGGACCCCAAGCGTCCGGGTGGTTCGTTCATCTTCGCCGGCCCCACCGGCGTCGGAAAGACCGAACTCGCCAAGGCACTTGCGGAGTTCCTGTTCGGTGAAGAGGACGCCCTCATCACGCTGGATATGTCCGAGTACTCCGAGAAGCACACGGTTTCGCGCCTCTTCGGTGCCCCTCCGGGCTACGTCGGGTACGAAGAAGGCGGCCAGCTGACCGAGAAGGTCCGCCGTCGTCCGTTCTCCGTGGTGCTGTTCGACGAGGTTGAGAAGGCGCACGCCGATCTCTTCAACTCGCTCCTGCAGATCCTCGAAGACGGCCGCCTGACCGACTCCCAGGGCCGCGTGGTGGACTTCAAGAACACCGTGATTATCATGACCACCAACCTGGGTACCCGCGATATCTCCAAGAGCGTCGCAACCGGCTTCCAGTCCGGCACGGACACCCAGACCGGCTACAACCGGATGCGTGCCCGGGTCACGGAAGAGCTGAAGCAGCACTTCCGTCCCGAGTTCCTCAACCGTGTTGATGACGTCGTGGTGTTCCCGCAGCTGACGCAGGACGAGATCATCGAGATCGTGGACCTGTTCGTCACCCGCCTGGAGCGTCGACTCAAGGACAAGGACATGGGCATCGAGCTCACCAAGGCCGCCAAGGTCCTGCTCGCTACCCGTGGTTACGACCCCGCAATGGGTGCCCGGCCGCTGCGCCGCACCATCCAGCGCGAGATCGAGGACCAGCTGTCCGAGAAGATCCTGTTCGGCGATATCCACACCGGCGACATCGTTGTGGTGGACGTCGAGGGTGAAGGTGACGACGCCAAGTTCACGTTCGAAGGCAACGCCAAGCCGCGGATTCCGGAGATCGCTCCGTCCGCATAAAGGTGGAAGCGCCATAAAGCAGAGTGCCCCGCACATTCTCCTAGGAGTGTGCGGGGCACTTGCTTGTTTGGGATCCGGAATTGAACGGGCCCGGGTAACAGGCAGCAGGAGGGTTGATGCGGATATTGATGGTGGCCCCGGGAACGCGGGGAGACGTGGCTCCCATGGCGGGACTGGGCAGCAAGCTGCAGGAGCACGGGTTTGAGGTTGCCGTGGCCGGCAATCCTGCCTACGAATCGGTGGTGGCGTCGGCAGGATGCGAGTACAGGGAACTCCCTGGCAGCCTGACCCGGATTATCCAACGCGGTGCGGCGGGAGCGGAGCCGGCCGCCAGCGGGGTGCTTGAATCCTGGCGTGGGTTGCGCACGTACATGGACCAGGCGGCCACGGGAACTTTGGCTGCGGCGGAACGTGGAGCGGACCTCATCATGGCCAACTCCGTGGCGCCCTACGCTTATGACGTCGGCGAAGCGCTGGGCATTCCGGTCATCGGTGCCCACCTGCAGCCCGTTGAGCCAAGTGCTGCGTATCCGCCGGTGATGTTGGGCTCCGCGCGCAACCTCGGACGGCTGGGCAACAAGCTGATTGGTGAACGGGTGGCTGGCGGGCCCGCGCCGTACGACGCCCCGAGCGCACGCATACGCCGGGAGTTGGGGCTTCCGAAACTGTCGCGCCAGGCTGCTGACCGACGTCGGCGGCGCACCAAGGCGACCATCCTCCATGGCATCAGCCCCACGGTCCTGCCGCGCCCGGCGGATTGGCACGACGGCCTGACGATGGGCGGCTACTGGTGGCCGCCGGCAAGGCCGGAGTGGAAGCCGGACTCCTGGTTGGTGGATTTCCTGGCAGCCGGACCGCGTCCTGTCTACGTGGGATTTGGCAGCGGCGCGCAGCTGGACGCAGACCTGGCGCTGGAAGCCGTCAGGCTTGCCGGAGTGCGCGCCGTCTTGCAGGGCGGGGGCGTGCAGGAGCCTGATGCCATCAGCGTCGAGGATGTGCCGCATGAGTGGCTCTTTCCCCGGATGGCGGCCGTTGTGCACCACGCCGGATCAGGTACGACGGCGGCTGGCCTCCGCGCCGGGGTCCCGACCGTCTGCGTGCCGGTCTTCACGGACCAGCCCTTGTGGGCCTCCCGGGTGGCCGCCCTTGGTGCAGGCCCTGGGCCCATCCCTTTCAAGCAACTGACAGCGGGGCGCCTCGCAGCGGCAATCAAAGCCGCGGTCAGCACGCCGTCGTACGCTGAGCGGGCGCGGGTCCTGGCCGCCAGCATCGCCGCGGAAGACGGCGTGGCGCCGGTGCTGGATGCACTCCGGAGAGTCCAAAGTATGTGAAAGTAATGTTTCACTCTTAGTGAACTACCCTGTGATGCGCGGCACATTCCCTGTTGAATCAGAGCATGGACTCGACTGACTCTCACAACCCGGGCACGCAACCGGAGACGCCTTTCCACGATCTGGAGCACTATCTTTCAGTTCCCCGCGTGGGCGGACTCACCCTCAGCCCCGACGGCAAGCGGCTGGTTACCACCGTTGCCACCCTCAATGGCAAGGGAACCGAATACGTCACGGCTCTGTGGGAGCTGGACCCTGCCGGGGAGAAGCAGGCCAGGCGCATCACCAGGAGTGCCAAGGGAGAGGCGGGCGCCGCCTTCGCAGCCAACGGAGACCTCTACTTCACGTCCGCACGCCCCGACCCGGAGACCCCCGATGAGGACCCTGTCAGCGCCCTGTGGTTGCTGCCGGCGGACGGGGGAGAGGCCCGGGTGGTGCACTCGCGGGCAGGTGGAGTCAATGCAGTCCTCACCGCCAAGGACGCCGATGCGACGTTCGTGGTGGCGGAGGTCCTGGCCGGTTCCACCGACGAAGAGAATGACAAGGAGCGGCGGAAAGCCCGCAAGGACAACAAAGTTTCGGCGATCCTGCACAGCAGCTACCCCGTCCGATACTGGGACGCGGATCTGGGCCCGTCGCAACCGCGCATCTTCGCTGTGGAACCCGGCGAACAGGACGAACCCGGAAAACCTTCCACCGTGGACGCCCAACCGCCGGTCGAACTGCGGAACCTGACCCCCGGCGTCGGAGCTTCGCTCCGGGAAGCACAAACCGTGGTGAGCCCCGACGGGAAGACCATCTACACGGGCCTCACCAAGGCGCTCGCCAGGGCCGACAGCCGCGAGGTGCTCGCCGCCGTCGACGTCGCCACCGGAGCCGTGAAGGTACTGCTGGACCGCGAAGGCATGAGCTACTTCCCCGGGCCGGTCAGCCCGGACAACCGCACCCTGGTTGTGCAGAGCGAAAGCGACACCACGCCCACCCGGGCCCCGCAGGTCAAACTGCACCTGCTGGACGTTTCAGGCGGCGAAACCACGGAGCTGATCCCGCTTGCCCACGACTGGGACCGCTGGGCGCACCCGGTCGCCTGGCTTCCGGACGGCAGCGCGGTCCTGGTGACAGCGGACGACGACGGCGCGTCGCCGGTTTTCCGAATCAACGTCGCTGACGGTGCGGTGACGCGCCTGACGAAGGACGCAGCGGCCTACACGGACGTAGTGGCCTCGCCGGACGGGGTGAGCGTCTTTGCGCTCCGGAGTTCCTATGACTTCCCGGCCGAAGCAGTCCGGATCGATGGTGCCACCGGCGATGTGGTCCGCCTGCCTGCCCCGGCGGAACGTCCCGTGCATCCCGGCCGCCTGGAGCGGGTGGCAACAACCACTGCCGACGGTTCGCGGGTGTCGGCGTATCTTGCGTTGCCGGATCACGCCTCCGGTAATCAGCCCGCACCCCTTCTGCTCTGGATCCACGGCGGTCCGCTCAATTCCTGGAACGCATGGACATGGCGCTGGAACCCGTGGCTGCTGGTGGCCAAGGGGTACGCCGTGCTGCTTCCGGATCCGGCGTTGTCCACCGGCTACGGGCAGGACTTCATCCAGCGCGGATGGGGTGAATGGGGCAAACGGCCGTTCGAGGACCTCATGGCCATCACCGATGCCGTGGTGGCACGGCCGGACATCGATGAAACGCGGACCGCGGCAATGGGTGGCTCGTTCGGTGGATACATGGCGAACTGGGTGGCGGGGAAGACGGATCGGTTCAAAGCGATCGTTACCCACGCAAGCCTCTGGGCACTGGACCAATTCGGCCCTACCACCGACGCAGCCCAGTACTGGCTCAAGGAAATGACGGCGGAGATGGCGATGGAGAATTCGCCGCACCTCAACGTGGGAAACATCAAGACGCCCATGTTGGTGATCCACGGGGACAAGGATTACAGGGTGCCGATCGGGGAAGGGCTGCGGCTTTGGTACGAGCTGCTCTCCTCCTCGCAGCTTCCGGCCGACGGGAATGGCCAGAGCCCGCACCGCTTCCTGTACTTCCCGGACGAGAACCACTGGGTACTCCAACCCCGCCATACGAAGATCTGGTACGAGGTGGTTGAGTACTTCCTGGCCAAGCAGGTGCTGGGCTTGGACGTGGAGCTGCCGGAGGAGCTCGGGCTGTAAGGAGCTGCCGGCACTCAGCCCTGCGACATGCGGCGAATACCGGCAGCGTAGGCGTCCAGGACCTCAAGAATGCCGGGGTGCTGCCTCATGAGTAGGCTGATTTACCAACGCTTAGGGTCATAAGTGTTGGTTGATCAGGATCTAACCAACACTTAGCCGCATAAGTGTTGGTTGGGTCGTGCCTGAGTTACGGATGACAGCCGATGACGGGCGGCGGAAACAAGCACCTGTGCGGCTGGCTAGGATGGGGGAGTGGATTCCGCCTTCAGCATTCGCCCTGCCCGCACCAGCGACGTCGCGGCGATCAAGGGGCTCGTGGCTCCATTGGCCGAGGAGAGGATCCTGATCTCCAAGGAAACCGTGGCGTATTACGAAAGCCTCCAGGAGTTCCAGATCGCCGAGTCGGACGATGGCGAAGTTATTGGTTGCGGCGCCCTGCACGTCATGTGGGAAGACCTTGCCGAAATCCGCACTCTCGCGGCCGCCGACTCCTGGCGGGGCAAAGGCGTGGGCCACGTCCTGGTGGAAAGCCTCGTGGAAAAGGCGCGGACCCTCGGCGTCAGCCGCGTATTCTGCCTGACGTTCGAGGTGGACTTCTTCGTCCGCCATGGATTCGAAGTCATGGCCGACCAGTCCGCCGTGGATCCCGAGGTGTATTCGGAACTGCTGCGCTCGCATGACGAAGGCGTGGCGGAGTTCCTTGATCTTGCCCGGGTAAAACCCAATACCTTGGGCAACACCCGTATGATCAAACACCTCTAGCCCCACCTCCAACAATTCCCGGACAGGCGCCGGAATTATGGGTGATTTAAAGTATCTTCTCTTATCTAAATTTGATGGATAAACTGATTCAGGCTTGCTGGGGAGCTTCCGCCACATCGGTTCATCGAGAGAAGATCATGCAGTCCCACGCGTCCTTTCTAGGCATTTCAAGCGTTTCAGAACTCAAACTCAGCGTGCGCGGTCCAGTGTTCACGCCTACCGATCCAGGGTTCGCTGAAGAAGTAGCGGCCTTCAACCTTTCAACACAGCACCAGCCGGATGTTGCGTTCGGCGCCCTCGACGCCGAGGACGTTGCAACCGCGGTGAAATGGGCAGCGGAGCAGGGCATGCCCGTTGCCGTGCAGTCCACCGGCCACGGTGCCTCCAACGCAATTCAGGGCGGCTTGCTGATCAGCACCCGCCGGATGTTGGAACTGAGCATAGATCCCGTCGAAAGGACCGCCCGCGTTGGTGCGGGCGTCCGATGGAAGGCGGTGGTTGACCACGCTGCAACCTTCGGCCTGATGGGTCTGTGCGGGTCCACCACGGACGTGGGCGTGGTGGGCTACACGCTTGGCGGCGGCCTGCCAATCATGGGCCGCAAGTACGGCTTCGCCTCCGACCACGTCATCGCCTTCGAACTCGTCACGGCCGACGGCACCCAACGGCGCGTGTCCAAGGACGAGAACCAGGAGCTGTTCTTCCTCCTCAGGGGAGGAAAGGGCAACTTGGGGATCGTCACGGCAATCGAGTTCCACCTGTTTCCCAGCGAAGACATCTTTGCCGGCGGCATCTATTTTGACGGCCAGCATGCTGCGACCGTCCTCGATCAGTTCAGCCGGTGGGTGGACACCCTCCCAACGGAAGCATCGGCGTCGTTGGCTTTCCTGCGGCTGCCGGACATGGACATCATCCCGGAACCACTCCGCGGGAAGTTCGTGGTGCACCTCCGTTATGCGTACCAAGGTGATGCCGCAGTGGCCACCCAACTTCTGGAGCCCATGCGCCAGTGCGCCCCCTTCATGATGGATGCCACGGGTCCGCTTGAGTCAACGCAGTTCGATTCAATCCACCAGGACCCGGACCAACCGGTTCCGGCCCGTGAGCGGGGTTTCCTGCTGGACCGGCTGGATGACCACGCCAAGGAGGCCATCCTGCGGCACTTCGGTCCCGGCGTCGAAAGTCCCGTTCTCATGGCGGAGCTTCGCCTCCTCGGCGGTGCCCTGGCGGTTTCCGCTGACGGTGAAGACAGCGTCAGCGGCCGCGACGCGGCATTCAGTTTCTTCATGGCAGGGATGGCCGTCCCGCCCCTGGCGGAGCTGCTTCCGCAGGTGTACGACGCCGTCCAGGAGGATCTGCGCGAGGCCTCCAGCGGTTCGACTTTCGTGAACCTGCATGGGCACTTCGTGGATGCCGAGGACCGCGAGCGGGCCTGGGCGCCAAGCATTCGGGAGCGCCTGAAGAGGGCCAAAGCGGAAGTCGACCCGAACAACATGTTCAGCTTTGGGCATGTCGTAGGGCTGCCGGTCATCGATCAGACCGTACTGCTCGAGGACGTTGTCACGACCGGCGGCGACGCCGTGCCGGGCAACTAGGAACACGCCGTGCAAGACCGAGTAACGTTCCCGGACTTCTCCGCGTTCCAGATTGAGATCCCTTACGGTTCCTGGCTCCACGAGTCGGGGTGGTCCGGAGGGCACCCGTCCCACGAGATCTCCTCCGACTTCTGGCCCGACGTGCAGGCCAGCCATGATCGGGAGCCCTCCGACGTTGCCAAACAAGGCGGCTAAGAGGACCCCTTGGAGGCCTACCATGGCCGTGGCTGCCGGTAGTAGGGTCAGAGCACCAGACCACTGCAGGCTCAGGAGCATCGACCATGAAAAAGCTCATCAATGATCCACGTGCGGTGGTGGACGAATCCGTCGAGGGTTTCGGTATGGCGCATGCCGACCTCGTGGACGTCCACCCCGACCCCAAATTCGTCGTCCGCAAGGGTGCGCCGGTGAAGGGAAAGGTCGCCTTGGTATCGGGCGGGGGCAGCGGCCACGAACCGCTGCATGCAGGCTTCGTTGGACTCGGCATGTTGGACGCCGCAGTGCCGGGAGCCGTGTTCACCTCACCCACACCTGACCAGATCATCCCGGCGACCACCGCGGTGGACTCCGGTGCCGGCGTCGTACACATCGTGAAGAACTACACCGGTGACGTCCTGAACTTCGAAACCGCAGCGGAAATGGCCCAGGCCGAAGGCGTGGCCGTCCGCTCGGTGCTCGTGAACGATGACGTTGCCGTGGAGGACTCGCTGTACACGGCCGGTCGGCGCGGCGTCGGCGGAACGGTCCTCGTGGAGAAGATCGCGGGGGCCGCCGCCGAACGGGGCGACGACCTTGATGCCGTAGCCGCCATCGCCGAGCGCGTGGTGGCGAACGTCCGGACCATGGGCGTCGCACTCTCCGGTTGCACGGTCCCGCACGCGGGCACGCCGAGCTTCGAACTCGCTGATGACGAGATTGAGATCGGAATCGGCATCCACGGCGAACCCGGCCGGCACAAGATTGCCATGGAACCCGCGGATGCCATCACCGACCGGCTGCTGGAACCTGTGCTGGAGGATCTTTCCATCGCCTCCGGGGACAAGGTCCTGCTGTTCGTCAACGGCATGGGCGGCACGCCCCTGAGTGAGCTGTACATCGTCTACCGCCGGGCGGCGCAGGTGCTCGCCGAACGGGGCGCCACTGTGGAGCGTTCGTTGGTGGGCAATTACGTGACCTCCCTGGAGATGCAGGGTTGCTCCGTGTCGGTGCTTCGCCTGGACGATGAACTGACCACCCTTTGGGACGCTCCCGTCCATACTGCGGCCCTCCGTTGGGGAGTGTGAGACGTGGGGTTGGGTGTTGATTGGGCCGTGAAGTGGCTGAATCTCTCAGCTGAGGCCATGGCCGAACATCGTGTGGAACTGATTGAACTTGACCGGGCAATCGGGGACGCGGACCACGGCGAAAATATGGACCGCGGCTTCCAGGCAGTCCTGCAGAAACTCAACGAGTCACCACCGGAAACGGCCGGGGCGGCGTTGAAGGCTGCGGCCATGGCGCTGATGTCCAAGGTGGGCGGTGCCGCAGGGCCGCTTTACGGGACTGCCTACCTTCGTGCCGCCACCTCGCTGGGGGATGCGGCCGAGCTCGACGCCGGAGCAGTGGCGTCCGCCTTGGCGGCTGCCCGTGACGGAGTGGTGGCGCGCGGAAAGGCCGAATTGGGTGACAAGACCATGGTGGACGCCTGGTCTCCGGCCGTGGAAGCAGCCCAAAAGGCTGCGGATAACGGCGAGGACGCGTTGTCCGCCCTGCAGGCGGCTGCAGAGGCTGCGGAAACAGGTGCCGTGGCAACCGACCCGCTCGTCGCCCGCAAAGGCCGGGCCAGCTACCTGGGTGAACGCAGCGCAGGACACCGGGACCCGGGGGCTGCGTCCACGGCGCTTTTGCTCCGGGCGGCTGCGACGGCGGCGGACGGCGCATCCGGCGGTACCGGCGGATGACGGTTGGGATCGTGGTCGTCTCGCACAGCAGCAAGATCGCTGAGGGTGCGGTTGAGCTGGCCACCCAGATGGCGTCCGACGTCGGACTCGTCGCCGCCGGGGGAACTGACGACGGGCGGATCGGCACCAGCTTCGAGAAGGTGCTGGCCGCCGTCGAGCAGTCCCTTGCCGAAGCCGCAGGCGACGGCGTGGTGGTGCTGACGGATCTGGGTTCGGCGGTGATGACCGCGGAGTCGGTGAAGGAGTTTGCCAGCGAACCGGACGCGGTGCACCTGGCTGACGCGCCACTTGTCGAGGGGCTCGTTGCCGCGGCCGTCGCTGCCCAGGGCGGTGCCGGCGTCGAGGAGGTGCGGAAGGCCGCTGAAGCGGCCGGAGGTGCCGTCGCTTCGCCGGAGGCAGGGGGAGTGCAGGAACCGGACGTAACGGCCGATTTTGAGCTCATCAATCCGCTGGGAATGCATGCCCGGCCTGCCGCGAAGATCGCCGGAGGACTTTCCGGGATGGACGCAGAGGTGACCATCAACGGCGCAGATGGAGCGTCGATCATGGAACTCATGACCCTGGCTGCAGGGCAGGGCGCCACGCTCCACGTGGAGGCGCGCGGCGAGGACGCGCAGAAGGCCGTTGACTACGTCCGGGGCTTGGTGGCGGACGGATTCGGCGAACTCTAATTCGCGACATTTTGCGCGAAGAGATTGATAAGTATCCTGATTAGTGATGTTGTAGTAGTACAGGTTCACTACAAGAAAGAGGTGCAAGCATGGGTGCCGATGACAAGATGGAGAACGCTGGCGACAAGATCGCAGGCAAGGCAAAAGAAGCCGCCGGTAAGCTGACCGACAACGAGCGCCTCGAAGCCGAAGGCAAGGGCGATCAGGTCAAGAGCGACCTCAAGGGCGCCGGCGAGAAGGTAAAAGACGCCTTCAAGAAGGACTAATTTTCACATCGTCAGGGCCGCTGTGTCACAGCGGCCCTGACGTGTTTCTACGCATTGACGATCTTTGAACCCGAGGGAGATTCCGTGAACTTTCTGGTTAAACTTTTCGGCCTGGTGATCAGCCTCGGAGCCGGTGCGCTTGCGAACAAAACCCTTGAGGGACTCTGGGAAAAGAAAACGGGCAGGCCTGCTCCCAAGGACGGAACCGACCTGGACGATGCCCTTCCGGGCGTTCTTGTTTTTGCCGTCGTCTCCGCCGCAGTAGGAGCCGTGGTCCACGTCCTTACCCAGCGAGGCACCAAGAGCGCCATTGAGCGCATGAAGAAAACCGCAGATGAGGTCTAGCGAAATGGCTATAGCGAAGCACCCCAGTGTTGTTATCGATTGCCCGGACGCGCGCGCCCTGGCCAACTTCTATGGCGAGCTGCTGGGTTGGGAAGTGTCCAACGAAGAGGGCGACTGGATGGACATCCGTCCCGCCGACGGCAGTAACTGTATTTCCTTCCAGCAAGTAGACGTTTATCAGGCACCGGTGTGGCCCGGCCAGACCATTCCCCAGCAGATGCACTTCGATGTGCTGGTGGAGGATCTCGACGAGGCTGAAAAAGCCGTCCTGGCGCTGGGAGCCAGCAAGGCCGACCACCAACCCGGCGAGACGTTCCGGGTGTTCCTCGATCCGGCCGGGCACCCGTTCTGCCTCTGCCTCTCCTAGCCGGAATTAGTCTTTTGCCGAACCGGGTTCGCTGAGCCGGCGGCCAAAGGCGGCGCCGGCGGCGTCGGGCAGGATGTTGGACCCCAAGCCCATGGTGCGGGACTTGACGGAGCCTCCCAGGACCGTTCCCTCACCCTTCATGAGGGCCCTGAAACCTTGCTCCGCCACCTGCGCCGCATCGTCCTTTTCTTCGCTTCCGACTTTGGTGTCCAAAAGGCCTGCCTTCTCGAAGAACGGCGTCTCCGTTGGCCCCGGCAGCAGCGTAGTGACACTGACGCCTGTGTCCTTCAGTTCATTGCGCAGCGCCTGTCCGAAGGATTGAACGAACGACTTGGAAGCCCCGTAGATCGCTTGGAAGGGCGCGGGTGTGCGGGCAATGATCGACGACGTGAACAGGATTCGGCCGCTGCTGCGGGCTGCCATGTCCCTGGCCACCCACTTCGCGATGCTGACGGTGGCGGCGACATTCAGGTCGATGATCCTCAGCTCCTGGGCGAGGTCCGTCTCGATGAAGGGCCCGCCGACGCCGATGCCGGCGTTGATGGCAGCGGCTTCGAGGGGTTTGCCGAACGCGCTGACCGCCGTCTGCAGGGTTCCGGAACCGGACCTCTCGGCCAGGTCGATCTGAAGCGGAGTCGGTGTTCCGCCCAAGCCGGCCAGGCTTTCGGCCGCGCTGCGGATGTCCTCTCCGTCGGCCACCATGATGGTGTCGAAGCCGTTGCTGAGGAACTGCTTCGCAAGCTCATAGCCGATGCCGGAGGAAGCTCCTGTGACCAAGGCCAGGGGATTGTCGCTGGTTTCCATGATTCTAAGGGTACTTAGTATTGGGTGGAATGGCACGGTGGACCCAGCCCTTTTTTGGAGCGGCGGAGGCTCTCTTTCGGTTCCCGTTCAGCCGACGTGGACCCACGGGCGCTTGGTGACATCGGGAACTGCTTCGCGAAGGACTTCCCGGGTAACGGGTGCAATTTCGCCCTCGCCGAGGACCAGGAACCTGAAGAGGTTCGTCAAGGGATTGCCTTCGGTCCAGCGGAAGTAGATGTGCGGCATGAGCCCGGTAGCGTCCCTTATGTGGAGAAGGACGGAGGCGATGGTGTTCGGGACCACCGGACCATGGACTTCAAGGATCTTGTAGCCGTGGCGTGTGACGCCGCGAACGTAGAGTTCTGTTTCGAAATCGGATGAATCGTCCACGATCACTTCGAGGAACAAGGGATCGTGAGCCAGGGGAAGGTGGCTCACCTCGATGGCCGAAGCGAGCTTATCCCGGTAGGCCGCAGCAGAAACACGCAGCGGCTCGTGGGCGATGAGGGCGATGGGGCCTTCCCAGGTGGTGGACATGAACTCCAGTGCCTGCTCGTCGAGGTGAACCCGGGTGGCATGAAGTTCAAAGGAACGCCGGACGCGGGAGAGCAGGGAAATCACCACGATGCCTAGGATGAAGATTGCCGCGATCCTGATGCCCTCCGGGCGCTCAATGACATTGGTGATGGTGGTGTAGATGAAAACAGCGGCGATGGCACCAAAGCCCACGGTTCGTTTGGGTTGTTGCTTCCGACGGGCCGACAGCGTGACGGCGACGGCGGCGGAGGTCATGAGGACCAGGACGCCGGTGGCGTAGGCACCGCCCTGGGCGTCGACGTCGGCGTCGAAGATGACCGTGATGAAGAACGCCACGAACGTGAAAACGAGCACCAACGGTCGGACGGCCTTGGCCCAGTCCGGGGCCATGCCGTACCGGGGAAGGTACCTCGGTACCAGGTTCAGCAGACCGGCCATGGCGGAGGCGCCGGCGAACCACAGGATTGCGATGGTGCTGATGTCGTAGACGCTGCCGAACCCGGTCCCCAGGTACTCGTGGGCGAGGTAGGCCATCGCGCGGCCGTTCGCCTCTCCGCCTGCTTGGAATTCGTGCTCCGGGATGAGGACCACGGTGATGAAGCTGGTGGTGAGGAGAAAGCCGCTCATGATCAGCGCGGCAGTGGTGAGCATGCGCCGGGTTCCCCTGATGCGGCCTGCCGGGTTGGCCTCGGAGTCCTTGGCATCGCCGCGGACCTGGGGCATCACCGCAACGCCGGTTTCGAATCCGGACAGGCCCAGGGCCAGTTTCGGGAAAACAACCAACGCGACCGCCACGGCCATGAGCGGGTTCCCATGGGAGGTCACCAAGGTGTTCCACCAACCGTTGACGGCCAGCGGATGCGTGAAGACCTGGGCCAGGGTCACGGCCACCACCACGGCATTGAGTGCAAGATACAAGGCAACCAGAACGACGGCGACTCCGATTGCTTCCCTGAATCCCCGCAGGAAGACAGCGCCCAGGAGTGCCAGCAGGAACAGGGTGATCAGCACGTTCTGCCCGTGCAACCAGCCGGGAACAACAGGATTCTCAATCAGGTGCGCAGTGGCGTCGGCAGCGGAAAGCGTCATGGTGATCATGAAGTCTGTTGCGGCGAAGCCAAGCAGGACCAGGACCAGTAGCTTGCCGCGCCAGCGGGGCAGCAAACGTTCGAGCATGGCGATGGACCCTTCGCCCCGGTGGCTTTCACCGGCCACGCGCCGGTAGACCGGCAGGGCACCGAGAAGTGTCACGGCGACCAGCACCAAGGTAGCCAGCGGCGAGATGACGCCGGCGGCGAGGGCAGCGATGGCCGGCTGGTAGCCCAGGGTAGAGAAGTAGTCCACACCCGTCAGGCACATGACCTGCCACCACGCATGCTTCCTGGTATGGGCATCGCCCACAGCACCCGGGCCCTGGTGCAGGCCTTTACTGTCCTGCAGCCCGAACAGCAGCCAGTTCTTCAGGGCCTCCCCGCCTCTTGGGCGGAGTGCAGACGGATCTGCCGGGGGCCTGCTCAAGTAGTGCCCCGTAGAGTGGTGTAACGATCCCGGCCAGTAAACGTCAGCGTGGCCACCGGGATCTTCCTTCGAGGAAACTCTCACATCCCACTCGAAAGGCGTCACACCGATGACCACTCCCTCTATTGTCGACCCTGCCACCGTCCTCACCAACGCGCTGGGCGACGCATCACCGGATCTGATGCGCACCCTGCTGCAAACCATGATCAACACCCTCCTCTCAGCCGAAGCAGATGCGATCTGCGGCGCCGAGTACGGGAAGCCCTCTGCTGACCGAGTGAATTCCCGCAACGGATACCGCACCCGTGAACTCGATACGCGTGTCGGAACCATAGACGTCGCGATCCCGAAGCTCCGCTCCGGCACGTACTTCCCCGAGTGGCTCCTCGAACGTCGCAAACGCTCAGAAGCGGCGATGATCACCGTCGTCGCTGACGCCTACCTCGCTGGCGTCTCAACGAGGCGGATGGACAAACTCGTGAAGACCCTTGGCATCCATTCCCTGTCGAAGTCGCAGGTCTCCCGAATGGCCGCCGATATGGACGAGCATGTGCGTGAGTTTCGCACGAGGCCGTTAGGTGAGGCCGGCCCGTTCACGTTCGTCGCGTGCGACGCACTCACGATGAAAGTGCGTGAGGGCGGGCGGGTGATCAACACCATGGTGCTCGTCGCGACCGGGGTGAACGCTGACGGGCATCGGGAAGTCCTGGGCATGCAAGTGGCGACCGCGGAGACCACGATGGCGTGGAACGGGTTCTTCGCAGACCTTGTCGCGCGCGGCCTCACCGGGGTGAAACTCATCACCTCTGACGCGCACGCTGGCCTCGTTGAAGCGATGCGCGCGAACTTCCCTGGGACGTCGTGGCAACGGTGTCGCACGCACTACGCTGCGAACCTGATGTCAGTGACCCCGAAGAGCATGTGGCCGGCGGTGAAAGCGATGCTGCATTCCGTGTACGACCAACCCGACCAGAAAAGTGTTGAGGCCCAATTCGACCGGCTCCTGGACTACGTCGAGGACAAACTCCCCGAAGTGCACGACCACCTCGATGCTGCCCGGGCTGACATTCTCGCGTTCACCACGTTCCCGAAAGATGTGTGGCAGCAGATCTGGTCGAATAACCCGAACGAGCGCCTGAACCGTGAGATCCGCCGCAGGACCGATGTGGTGGGGATCTTCCCGAACCGGGCCGCGATCACCCGCCTCGTCGGGGCCGTTCTTGCGGAGCAGTCTGACGAATGGGCCGAGGGTCGTCGTTACCTCGGTCTTGACGTTCTCGCGAGGTGCCGCCTCACGCTCGTGGGTACCGACACTATCGGCCAGCACCATGAGCTCCCCGAGCTCGGGGCCGCAGCATGAGCGCCCCCACTCCTGGGCTGTACTCCGACACCGTGAGTGAGCTCGTCGCGAGCATCTGCAATCACAACGAAAACTAGCCCCCACATCCTTGAAGGATCACGAAACGGTTACACCACTCCACGGGACTTGACCCCTGCTCAACGTGGTCATGGATTCCTTTCCGCGCTGCAAGACGTCGGCACCGCGTTCAGTGCGAAGCTAACACCGGCCATGAACGGCGGATCGGGAAAGGAGTTTTTCTTGATAAATCTTTTACGCCCGCCACTGCGGAACATTCGCGGGCCCGCGCGCGGCCGGTTTCAAGGCTCGAAGCGGTACCCCATCCCGGCCTCGGTGAGCAGATGTTTGGGCCGGGCAGGGTCGCTTTCGAGCTTCCGGCGCAGCTGCCCCATGTAGACGCGCAGGTAATGGGTCTCGTCGGCATAACCCGGCCCCCACACTTTTGCCAGCATCTGCTGTTGGGTGATGAGCTTGCCGGGGTTCCGCACCAGCAGTTCAAGGATCGCCCACTCCCGGGGCGTTAAACGGACCGCTGCTCCGTTCCGCAGCACCTTGCGGTTGGCCAGGTCGACCTCAAAATCCCCGACGTCGACCGTCGGGCCGTGTGCCCCGACGTCGGGGGCCAAACGGCGCCCGGCGACGCGGAGCCGCGCCAGAAGCTCATCGAGTCCGAACGGCTTGGTGACGTAGTCGTCGGCACCGGCATCCAGCGCCCGCACCTTGTCGACGGACCCGTGGCGGGCTGAAAGGACAATGATCGGCGTGATGCTGGTGCGGCGGATCCTGGCGATGACGTCCACGCCGTTGATGTCCGGCAGCCCGAGATCCAGGACGATGACATCGGGCGCGCTGGTTTCGGCGTGGTTCAAAGCTGACAGTCCGTCCAACGCCGTCAACACCCGGTAGCCCTCGGCCTGCAGGTTGATTTGCAGGGCCCGAAGGAGCTGCGGTTCGTCATCCACCACCAGAACGGTCCTCACGATGCGCTCCCTACGGCCCTCTTGGACGGGCCGGTGCTGCCCGGGCCGGTGCTGCCCGGACCTGTGGAGAGCGGCAACCGGATCACCATCGTCAGGCCGCCACCCGGCGTCGGTTGGGCAATCAGCTCACCGCCCATCGCTTCGGTGAAGCCCTTCGCCACAGCCAACCCCAAACCTATGCCCGAGCCTTCCGGGGCATCATCGAGCCGTTGAAAAGGCTGGAACATCGCCACCACGCCGCCCTCCGCGACGCCTTGGCCGTGATCGACAATCCGGAGCTCGCCGCAGGGTCGGCCATTCACCATGGCAACCCCGGCTGCGCCGGACGCGCCAACAATGACGACGTCGGACCCGGGTGCATATTTCAGCGCGTTCTCAACGATGTTGGCAATGACCCGTTCAAGCATGCCGATGTCCGCCTCGATCACCGGCATGTTGGGGGCGAGCTCTACCCGGATCCCTCGCGAAGGCAGGCCCCGCAAGGCGTCCTCAATGGCATCGCGCCACGTCACCGGGGCGGACAACGGAGTGGCCGAACCGCTGGATATGCGTGACATGTCCAGCAGTCTGGCGATCAGTGAGTCGAGCCGGTCGGCATAGGAATCGATGGTGTCCAGCATCTCTGTCTCCAAGGCTTCGGGCAGCCGCCCTTTTTGCCGCTGCAAGGCCGTGACGGCCAGTTTGATGCCGGCCAGGGGAGTCCGCAGGTCGTGGCTGACGGCCCGAAGGATGGACGTGCGGATGCTGTTGCCCTCAGCCAGTTTCCTGGTGCTTCTGAGCCTGTTGTGAAGAAGCTCCCGCTGGCGCAGCAGGAGAAGATGGGCGCCGTGGGCGGACAGGAGCCGCCGATCGCCCGCCGTTAAGGTCCGGCCGGACAGCACCAGCGCAGTATGGGGATCAGCCAGCTCGACGGCGTCAGTACCTGGCGTTGCTGCGTCCGGTGAGGGTGGCCTGCTTCCGGAAAAGGCCTGCAGCTGCCAGGGCCGGTCGTTCGCGTCGGATGGCCTGGTGAAAAGGCCTGCAGATTGCACCTGGAAGGTCTCCCGGGTCTTGCCGAGGAAAGCTTCCACGGAATCGTCCGATATCAAGGCGTCCCTGGCCAGGCCGGCCAAGGTCCCGGCCTCGGCTTGGGCCCGGGCGGCTTCACGGGTCCTTCGCGTGGAAATGTCCACGAGCAGTGACACCGATACTGCTGCGCAGAGGAATACCAGCAACGCAAAGAAGTTCTGGGGATTGCTGATGCCCAGCGTCCCTACCGGCTCCGTCTCGAAGTAATTCAACAGCAACGAATCCAGAAGGGCTGCCAGCACTGCCGGCCACATGCCACCAACGAACGCTACGGTCACAACCCCGGTCAGGTGGATGAGTACGTGCGTGGCGAGGTTCAGATCGGGGACAACTGCCAACACAGCGGTACTCAGGGCCGGCAGGAGGAACGCCAGGATGAATCCCGCGATTGTCCTGGTCCGCCCCAAGGAGCCGGACGGGAGCTGCGGGAGGGTCCAGGCCCCGGGCGGACGGGAGACCATGTGAACGTCGATATCTCCCGATCCGCTCACGACCCTGTAGCCCACGTTGCCGCCCAACACCCGGGTGGCAAGCCGGCGGTGCGGTACGCCCACCACGATCTGCGTAGCATTCACGCTCCGGGCAAACTCCAGTAAGGACTTTGCAACGTCCTTTCCGACAAGCGTGTGATAGCTGCCGCCCAACTCCTCAACCAGCCGGCGCTGCTCAACCAACAAGCGGGAATCCGCCGTCGGGTTCTCTCCGGGGCGGGCTACATGGACAGCCAGCAAGTCCCCGCCATTGATCCGGGACAGGATACGGAAAGCCCGCCGGATCAACGCCTCGTCGTCCGGGCCGTCGCCTAGCGCTACCACAACGCGCTCGCGGGCAGGCCACGTCGCAGTGATGCCTTCATTGGCCCGGTATTCAGCCAATCCCTCGTCCACCCTGTCCGCCAGCCAGATCAAGGCGATCTCGCGAAGAGCAGTGAGGTTGCCAAGCCGGAATTCATTGGCAAGGGCAGCGTCCACCATGTCCTGCGGGTAGATGTTCCCGGCCAACAGCCGTTCCTGGAGTAGCTCCGGCGCAATATCAACGAGTTCAATGTGGTCCGCGCGGCGCACAATGTCATCCGGAATGGTTTCCGGTGGCGGTTGTCCCGTTATTGAGGAGACGACGTCGCTCAGCGAAGCCAAGTGCTGGATACTGGCGGTCGACAGCACATCAACCCCGGACGCGAGCAGCAGTTCGATGTCCTGCCACCTATGCGCGAACCGGCTCCCCGGGGAGTTGGAATGGGCGATGTCGTCCACAACCACAATGTCCGGATGCCGTCTTATCACTGCGTCCACGTCCCAGTCCGGATCCGGGCCACCGGAAAGGCCGCCTTGGCGGTGCCCTATGGCCTCGAGACCCGGGACGAGGCCCTGGATGTCCTTCCTCCCGTGATCGTCGATGATGCCGACAACAACATCCCGGCCCAGCGCCGCAAGCTGACGGGCTTCCTGGAGCATGGCGAAAGTCTTACCCACACCAGGCGCCGAGCCCAGAAAAACGCGAAGAGTACCTCTTGCCACACTCACAGTCTTGCACCATCAAACGCTGCCGGCGTAGGACGCTGGAGTCCTCGGGTCAAGAAACCCCGGTGTTCGGGGGGCGGGCCCTATCCGTCCAGAGGTCGACAGCCCTCGGCCAGCACTTCCGCCGGCTTGCCGGCAGGCCTGTGGAAGGAATCCAAATACAGTCTGTAGGAGACAACGCTGGCGCTCGCGGGCCCGGCTGAGCACTCGCACCTGTAAACGAAACGCATCCAGGCATGACCGACCAGCGCCCGCACCCAGGCTTCGCACTCGTCCGCCGGGATCTCCGCGTGCAGCCCGGTTTCCTCGTGGTGGGCGGCCAGGGAAAGCGTGACGCACGTCCCGGACGGCGCTGGTCCAAGGGCGAACCAGCCAAGCTCCACAACTTCTGCAACCAGCGTCAGTTTGATGGTGGCGTCCTCCATGGAAGGGACTGGTCCCAGTCGGTGGAGGCGGCGACCGGAGCGGTGGTCACTGGGCGATGTGAGATCTGCCAGGAGACTCTTCAGCTCCGGCCCATGGGCGTGCTGTATGCGGGCGGCCAATTCCGTTGCGGAGGCAACGCGCGTATCCATGGCTTTTTCCATACTGCGCACGACGCCTCCCAACCGTTACCTACACGCAGGAGCGAGACTACCCGGCGGGGAATTAATTAGCCAGAGCCATGCCACTATTCCTGCAGTAGTCCCGTTTCATCCAGGACGAGGCTGGCCGTCACGACTCTCTGGCACTGCTCACCGAAGGGGAATCCACCCTTGGGGGTGAAGGTCAGCGTCCGTGACGGAAGAGCAGTTCCTGCCGGCGCGGTGCCGCTCACCGTCGCGTCCAGGGGGGATTCAGCCAACGCCGGCAACTCGAGGAATCCACGCATGGTCCCGTCGGGGGAGGACTTCGCGGAGCACACGCCCTCCGGCGTGCAGCCCTGATCGACGGACACGGAACCGGGGTACAGCGCCACGTCGCCTTCCGTGCACACCCCGTCCTGGCAGGCTTTGAGGTGGAGCGTGCCCACTGAAGCCGAGTACCCGGCCGTCACCGCCACTGATACTCCGGCAACTTGCCCCATGGCAGGGCAGGCAACAGGGCCTTCCCAGCAGCCGTGCAGCAATCCCACGGTTCCCGCCAGCGTCAACGCCAATGTCATCCTGCCCATGGCTTCAGGGTAGGCGCGCACCCCGGCGAGGACTAGGCCGGAAGCCGCAAACCGCCGTCGTGCATTTCTGCCAGACCGTCCTTCAACAGCCCGTCCAGGGCGCGCTCAAGTTGTTCGGGGGCTGAATTGAGCCGGTGCAGCGCGGCCAGCGGGACTCCGATGCCGCTGGGCGCGAACCCGAGATCCGCAGGCGCCTGCTCGAACATCTCGCGCGGAACGGGACCCGCGGCTTCGCGGAGGACGGCCATCACGGCACCGCGGACCTGCCGGTCGGTGCCGTGCCACGCCTGGCCCTTGGGGGTGTACGACGGCGGCGGCTCACCGGCCGCGAGCCACGCGCAGCTGGCGCGGACCGGGCAGTCCACGCACTTGGGATTGCGGGCCGTGCAAACCATCGCGCCAAGCTCCATGGCGGACGCGTTCCAGCGGACGGACAGCCCACGGTCCTCGGGTAGCAGCGCCTCCGCGAGGCGCATTTCCGCCGCCGTCAGGGCCGGTGCCGGGAGGGCCTGCCCGGAGATGAGGCGGGCATGCACCCGCCGGATGTTGGTGTCCACCACAGTTTCCCGTCGACCGAAAGCAAAAGCCGCGACGGCGGCTGCGGTGTAGGAGCCCACGCCGGGCAAGCCCAGCAGTTCCGCGTAGTTGTCCGGCACCTCACCTTTGTGCTGGTCCCGGATGGCGACGGCGGCGGCGTGCAGTCGGAGGGCCCGGCGCGGGTAGCCGAGGCGGCCCCAGTGGCGGACGGCGTCGCCCGAGGGCTGACTGGCGAGGTCCACGGGAGTTGGCCAGCGCTCCATCCAGTCGCGCCAGACAGGGAGCACACGGACCACCGGGGTTTGTTGGAGCATGACTTCGCTGACCAGGATTCCCCACGGGCTGCAGTCAGGCTCACGCCAGGGTAGGTCACGGGCATTGGCGTCAAACCACTGGTCCAAAGCCTCATGGAGCAGCGACAGATGGCCGGTATTTTTCGGTGTCATGCTGCCCTCTACTGTAGTTGACCAGAGGCCTCCCGCTTGGCGGCCGGGGCACCATGGCGGACGTCACATTGCCCGCAGGCGGCGTGGTGGTGAGGTCCCTTGAGGGTCAGCCGCCTAGCCTAGAAATATGGCCACCCAGGGTAAGCAGCAGTCGTCAGCGCGCTCTTCTGCGCCGACGCAAAAGCGGCGCCCAAGCCCGGCCGTGTACCGGCGTCGGCGCCTTGTTGTCCTCATCGGCCTGCTGGTGGTGATCGCCTTGCTCGTTGCTGGTATTTCAGCCATCACCCGTGCGCTTGCCAGCGGTTCCGAGCCCGAGGCTGTGGCTACACCCTTCCAAACCACGCCGCCGTCCCCGGCTGCTGCTCCGTCCGGCGCGACCGCCACGCCTACTGCCTCCCCAACGCCCGTTTGCGACTTCAACGGCATGACGGTGGCGGCAAAAACCGACAAGCCGGCATACGGGCCGGAGGAAATGCCGTTGCTCACCATGACCATCACCAACGGCGGATCCGCGCCCTGCGAGGTGAACGTGGGCACTTCCCAAATGGAGTACCTGGTGATGAGTGGATCGGACCGCATCTTCTCCTCCAAGGACTGCCAGACAGGCGGCGTGGACCTCATCAAGACCATCCAGCCGGGCAAGAGCGAAACCGCGAACTTCCCATGGCAACGCAACCGGACACTGGAAGGCTGCGGTGCGATCAACGCCAAGCCGGGCGGGGGCGGTGCGTACTACACGTTCGAGGCGCGGCTGGGAAACAAGACCAGCCCGAAGGCCGTGTTCCAGCTGAACTAGGCCCGTCTCCGGTTGTTTAGAGGAACCTGTCCAGAAGGCTTGCCTCTGCCATGCGGCTCAAGCCTTCACGGACGGTCCGGGCGCGCTGGTCTCCGATGCCGTCCACGGTCATGAGGTCCTCAATGGTTGCCGCCATGAGGTTCTGGAGGCCTCCGAAGTAATCCACCAGCCTGTCGGCCACGGCCTTGGGAACGGACTTCAAACCGGACAGAAGCCTGTAGCCGCGCGGCTGGACCACGGCATCCAGCTGCTCAACCCCACCGGCGAAGCCGATGATGTGGGCGATCTTGCTGAGGTCGATGAGTTCGGTGGGGCCGAGGTTCAGAAGCGCTTGAACAGAGGCCTCAATGTCTTCGGGCGTCGCGTCCGGATCGGCATAATCGCGGATAATGACGTCGATTCCAGGACCCCGGCCCATGGTGAGTTCTTCCACCTGGAGGGACAGAAGGCGGCCGTCCTCGCCCAGTTCCAACACGTACTGGGCGATTTCCTCGGAGATCCGGCGGACCATTTCCTGGCGCTGCAGCGTCACCGCAACATCCCTGACCGTGACCAAGGCTTCAATTTCCAGGGCCGAAAGCGAGCTGGTGACCTGGTCCAGGCGGGCGCTGTAGCGTTCCAGCGTAGCGAGGGCCTGGTTGGCGCGGGCCAGAACCTTTTCCGAACCCTCCAGAACGTGGCGCAAACCGTTCACGTAGAGGGCGATGATCTGCATTGACTGGCTGACCGAAATGACCGGAACGCCGGTCTGGATGGCCACGCGCTCGGCCGTGCGGTGCCTTGTGCCTGATTCCTGGGTCTCGATACTGGAATCAGGAACCAGCTGGACAGCGGCCTTGATGATGTTGCTGGCGTCCTTGTCACAGACGATTGCGCCGTCCATCTTGGCGAGCTCACGGAGGCGGGTGGGAGAGAACTCGATGCCGATCTCAAACCCGCCCGAGCAGATCGAATCGATGGTGCGGTCCGAGCCCAGTACGATCAACGCGCCGGTACGGCCACGGAGGATGCGTTCCAAACCGTCACGCAGGGGAGTTCCGGGTGCGACTCTGGCCAGAGTCGCCTTGAGCGATTCTTCCGGGCTCCGGGCCATAGGGTTTCCCTTCGAAGGTGCAAGCCACGGCTCACAGACAAGCTGAATCCGGCATCCGGCGGCATGGAACAAAAATGCCCTGATGACGGCTAGCACCATGATATGGCTTCCGGACACCCTTAACCGCACCAGCAAGCCCCAAAGTGGGCCATTTCGTTATGTTTGGGATGGCTCCGAAAGTGGATGGCCGGCGTTGTTTGGGGGGTGCACTTCCTGCCCAAGAGTCTGGACATCGGCTGATGCCACGTCAGCCGATGATCGGTCTTTCTTCGGGGAGTTGATAGAGACGGGGCCGGTTGGAGAGTGCGAGGGCGGAGGCAACTGTGATGGTCCCGATGCGTCCGGCGAACATGAGTGTGATGAGGACCCATTGGGCGTCCGCGGGCAGGTCGTAGGTGATTCCGGTGCTGACGCCGACGGTGGCGAATGCCGAGATCGCTTCGAAAAGGACCCGGTCCAGGCTGTGGTCGGTGAAGATGAGCAGGAGCAGGGTACCTGTGATGACGGAGCCGACGCCGAGCAGTGCCACCGATAAGGCCTGGCGTTGCGCCGATGAGCTGATGGAGCGGTGGGCGATGGTGACGTGCTCGCGTCCGCGGATTTCGTTCCAGATGGCGAAGGCCAGGAGAAGGAAAGTGGTGACTTTGATGCCGCCGGCGGTTCCGGCGCTGCCGCCGCCGATGAACATCAGGATGTTAGTGACCATGAGTGTTTCGGGTGATGCGACGCCGTAGTCGATGGTGTTGAACCCGGCGGTGCGCGGGAACACAGTTCCGGCGAACACGGCGAGTAGCTTTCCTCCAGTGGGCAACTGGCCGATGGTCTGGTCGCGGTTCCATTCAAAGGTGCCGAAGAGTACTGCACCGAGTATGAGTAGGCCGATGGTGCCGTAGATGGTCAGGCGTAGGTGCACGGACCAGGCTTTGGGTCGGAACCCGTCCTTGTAGAGCGCGATAAGCACCGGGAACCCGAGTCCGCCTGTGATCACAGCGAGGCAGATGGGGACGA
The DNA here is from genome assembly GCF_015040095.1 of Paenarthrobacter sp. YJN-5. Taxonomy (NCBI): domain Bacteria; kingdom Bacillati; phylum Actinomycetota; class Actinomycetes; order Micrococcales; family Micrococcaceae; genus Paenarthrobacter; species Paenarthrobacter sp. YJN-5. Next base: position 4,356,722 of record NZ_CP053544.1, on the reverse strand, counting down.
TGATCCAAGGATCTGAGGCAAATCCCATGAGGTTGTCGCTGTAGAGGGCGAAGCCGGCGTTGTTGAAGGCGGAGATTGCGTGGAAAACCCCATGCCAAAGGGCAGTGCCGGCGTCTGCGTCGTAGGCGAGCCAGAACCTGCCGGCCAGGACCAGTGCGGTGACCGCTTCGACGGTCAGCATAATCCGTGCCACACGGAAGAGGACGGAGCGGACATCACCGAAGTTCAGGGTGTGCGTTTCTGTCTGGGCTACCAGTTGTCCCCTGAGGCCGATTGTCTTGCGGACCAGCAGTGAGAGCAGAGTCGCCAGAGTCATGATCCCGAACCCGCCAACCTGAATTAGTCCCAGGATCACGACATGCCCGAAGGGAGTCCAGTAGCTGGGGGTGTCAACGGTGATCAGGCCCGTGACGCACACCGCCGACACTGAAGTAAACAAGGCCGGGAGCCCGGCGTCATCACCTGTTGCTGTCCTGGATATGGGAAGAGTGAGCAGCCCTGTCCCGAGAAGGATGACGGCGAGGAAGGCCAGGGGAACGGACCGGACCGGGTGAAGAGTAGCGCGGGCCAGCTTACCGCTGTGCCGTCCTGCTTCCTTCCACCACTCATCCGTGCTTATGCCAGCGGCTCCTGGTTTCGGTGTTACCTTACGCAACCTCATGTCGCTTCAGCTGACGTGCCGCGTAGACACCGGGGACTGTCCGGCGGGAGAAAGCCTATGGTCGTGCAAGGTGTCGTGTGCGTGCATTCGGGCGTCGCCTCGTTGTCGTTCCGCTCTGGGCCTGAGCAGCGTAGCACCGGGCTTGGCGGCATCCGGGGGAAAGGTCCTCAGCCTTTACGAATCCTTAACGCCTTGGGTAGGGAAGGCCAAAGGATGGCGGCACGGAACGTGCTAAGCGCACTGGCAGCCGTGAACCCGGCAACTGTGTCCCGTAGACTTGAATCCAGGTGAGCCGGGAAGTCTGGTCGGCATGGTTACTTGTCGTCTTGCTTTAGGAGCATCCCATGCCTTTGCCACCTGCCGGTGCCCGGCCCTCAATCCTTGGTCGTGGCAGTTATTCGGAATCGTTGCGTATCGGTGCGATCCTCCGGAAAGAGACCGTCGGCGGCGCACTGTTGGTCGTTGCCACCGTGATCGCGTTGGTGTGGGCAAATTCGCCGGCGTCGGAGAGTTACTTTGCACTGCGCGACTTCAAGATCGGGTACGAACCGTGGCATCTTGAGTTGAGCCTGGGCGCCTGGGCGGCCGATGGGTTGCTGGCGATCTTCTTCTTCTTGGTCGGTCTTGAGCTTAAGCGCGAGTTTGTTGCCGGCGACCTGCGGGAGTTCAGTAAGTCCGTCGTCCCGATCACTGCGGCGGTCGGCGGCGTGGTGGTACCGGCTCTTATCTATGCCCTCGTCAACGCAGCCAGCCCGGAAACGCTGCGTGGATGGGCGATCCCAACGGCAACAGACATCGCCTTTGCGGTCGCCGTCTTGGCGATCATCGGCTCCCACCTTCCCGGCGCTTTGCGGATATTCCTGCTGACCTTGGCCGTGGTCGATGACCTGATCGCCATCACCATCATCGCTGTCTTTTACTCCACCGACATCCAACCGGCCCCGTTGTTTATGGCACTCATACCACTTGGGGTCTACGCGTTCCTGGCGCAGAAGTACCGTCGATTCTTCGGCACCAGAGCTGCCGCTGCGTGGCTGATCCTGTTGCCTCTGGGCGTTGTGACTTGGGCGCTTGTCCATGCCTCGGGAATCCACGCCACAGTCGCTGGTGTTTTGCTGGGCTTGGCCGTACCGGTCATCCGCTCCAAAGCAAGCGGCGGCCCAACCGCCGGTCCGGGGTTATCCGAGATCTTCGAACACCGCTTCCGGCCCATCTCCGCCGGTATCGCTGTGCCGGTCTTCGCTTTCTTCTCCGCAGGGGTGGCCCTGGGAGGATGGGACGGACTGGCATCGGCCATGACTGACCCGGTCGCTGCGGGCATCATAATCGCCTTGGTGGTCGGAAAGCCCGTCGGGATCCTGACGACTACATGGCTCCTGACCAAAGCCACCCGGGCCGCACTGGACAAGTCACTGGCGTGGATCGATGTGCTGGGCGTGTCGATGCTGGCCGGGATTGGGTTCACTGTCTCCTTACTGGTTGCAGAGCTAAGCTTCGGGCAGGGCAATCCCCATGATGACCACGCGAAAGTTGCGATCCTTGCCGCATCCCTCGTGGCAGCGCTGCTCGCTGCGGCAGTGCTCAGCACCAGAAACCGCCACTACCGCCTGGCTGAAGCCGAAGAAACAGCTGACGCCAACAATGACGGCATCCCCGACGTCTACCAGCAAGACAAACCACAGAACAACGCTGGTGGCGCCGCTAACCAGCCAAAACCGTGACCTTTGTAGTGCCTGGGCCGGCTCTTCCGCGCGTTGTACGGCGATTGTAGTATGTCGCTTGGAGAGCCGGGAAGCCTGGTCGGCCCACACGCGTGACGGCGTGCGGCTCGCTGCGGCTACCGCCGGGGCGTGATCACTGCGACCCAAAGGAACGTGTCCGGCCATGCGCACAGATCCCTCTTCTGTCATCCAGATTTCCCGCCTCGTCAAGAACTTCGGCAGTACCGTTGCGCTTTCAGGGCTGGAGCTGTCCGTCCGTGCCGGCGAGGTTCACGGCTTCCTCGGTCCCAACGGGGCGGGAAAATCGACGACCCTTCGCATCCTCCTCGGGTTGATCCGACCCACTTCCGGGTCGGTGCATGTTTTCGGGACTGACCCATGGGTTGATCCGGTAGCAGTGCACCGGGACATCGCCTACGTCCCGGGAGATGTGACACTCTGGCCTAACCTGACCGGCGGGGAAGTGATAGACCTGCTCGGCGGGCTCCGCGGCGGAGTCGATGAGGCCCTGCGCCGGGAGCTCATCGATGAGTTTGAGTTTGATCCTTCGAAGAAGGCACGAACTTACTCAAAGGGAAACCGACAGAAGGCGGCCCTGATCGCAGCGTTTTCCCGCCCGGCCAGGCTGTATCTTCTGGACGAACCCAGTTCAGGGCTGGACCCCGTCATGGACGCTGCGTTCCGGCGGCATATCCGCCGGGTCAAAGCGGATGGGGCTACGGTCCTGCTATCGAGCCATGTTTTGGCCGAAGTAGAACAGCTCTGTGACCGAGTCACGATCATCCGGTCCGGGGCTGCGGTCGAAACCGGAACCCTCACGGAATTGCGGCACCTGACCCGCACCAGGTTCCAAGTCACCACGACCGCAGACCCGCACTCGCTTGCTGCGTGGCCGGGTATTCGAGACTTGCATGTTGACGGATCGACCATTGTTTTCGACGCCGACACTGCGGATCTGCACTCTGTCCTGGATGCCTTGGCGTCAGCCGGAATCACCGCGATCACGGCCGCGCCTCCGTCTTTGGAGGAGTTGTTCCTGCGCCACTACGGCGACCAAATCGCGGGCAAGGAAAGTGAGGCACGGTGATGAGTGCTGTCGGCACACTGGCCCTGCTTCAAGCACGCAGGGACCGTTGGGAACTAGCTGTTTGGATCGGAGGCATCGCAGGGCTGGGATTCGCGGCAGCGACCGCTATCTCCACGCAGTTCGGGGCGGACAATGAACGCGCTGCCCTGATCACGGTTGCGGCTGCCAGCCCGGCTTTCCTGTTCCTGCGCGGACTGCCGGACGGCATCAGCACCGGGGCGGTCACCTTTTTTCAGGGCTATTCCTTTATGGCGGTCCTCGCGGGGCTGATGAGCACGTTCCTGGTCATCCGCCACACCCGCGATGACGAAGACCAAGGCCGTGCAGAGTTCATCGGTTCCACCCCAGTGCCTCGCCCGGCGCCCCTGTACGCAGCCCTGCTACTGGGATTATCAGCCAACGCCATGCTGGCTCTTACTGTCGGGTTGGGATTCATTGCGGCAGGTCTTCCTGTTCGCGGTTCCCTGCTGGCGGGAGCAGCTGTCGGAGGAGTGGGACTGCTTTTCGCAGCAGCTGCTGCGGGGGTCGCGCAGATCATGCCCTCGGCCCGAAGCGCTAACGGTACGGCAGCGGCATTAGTCGGGGTGGCATATCTGATGCGTGGTGCGGGGGACGCCCTTGGCACCCCGGATCAGTCCATGTTGCGCGTTGTCCCAGGGTGGCCCTCGCTGTTCTCACCCATCGGCTGGGGCCAACGTATCCGTCCTTACACGGATACAGACCTGTCTCCCTTGCTAGTTCTCACTGGCTCCGCACTGGTTTTGGCGGCAGTTGCCGTGACACTCAGAAAAGGCAGGGACCTGGGGGACAGCTACCTCCACGCACGAGATAACGGTCCCGAACGCGCAGGGCCGGGCATAAGGTCCGTGATGGGCCTTGCATGGCGGCTCCAGCGGGGAACACTGGTTGGGTGGTGCTTCACGGCGGCCGTGCTGGGTCTGGTGGCCGGAGCGCTGGGGCCGGTGATCAGGGACGCCCTCGTAGGAAACCCCTCAATCGCCGAGCTGATATCCCGGCTAGTCCCCGTCAAAGCCAACATGATCGACCTGTTCACCACCGCCATGCTTGGCCTTGGTGGTGTGATGGCAGCTGCCGCCGGTATCCAGGCCGTGCTCCGGCTTCGGGTTGAAGAAGTCGAAGGGCGGGCCGAACTGCTGCTGTCAGTGCCCACACCACGCATCCGCTGGCTTACAGGCACCTTGGCCGTCGCAGCGCTCTCCACCGCCGCCATTCCTGTCATCACCGGGGCTGTGGCTGCCACAGTGCTTGCGGTCTCACAAGCAGGCGGGAGCAGCCCGGACATAGTGGTGGCCGCGTCCCTGGCGCACGTCCCTGCAGCACTGGTGTTCCCAGCGCTCACCGCGCTCGTGTTCGCCTTCACGCCCCGCTTATCCAGCCCCGTCGGGTGGGCGGCACTGGGGGTCGCGCTCGTCCTCGCACAGTTCGGCGAACTTCTCGGCTTGCCCGCCTGGCTCCGGGACCTTAGCCCGTTCAGGCATTCCTCGGCCATGCCGGTCGAAACTTTCAACCTTCAGGGCGCCCTGCTTATGTCCGGTATGGCCCTCATAGTGGCTGCGCTCGCGGGCCGCGCTATCTACCGCAGAGACCTCACCGTCCCATAAGAGGCTTTGTTGTTCGCAGGGCAGATCGTCCACGGACGATCTGCCCTGCGGCGCGCTCAAGGCCGTACCGCGCAGCTCGATAGCACAGCTTAGGTGATCAGCAGTTCCAGCGCCTCCGCAAGATGCCCAACCTCACGCACGGAGAAGCCTTCGGGGATGACCCCGGCTCCCGCGGGACTGGCCGGAACGATCGCGTGCGTGAAGCCGAGCCGATGGGCTTCCTGGATCCGCTGGTTGATGCCGGGCACAGGACGGACTTCACCTGCCAGCCCCACTTCGCCAAACGCGATCAGGCGCTGCGGAAGGGCCTTGCGGGACTTGGCAGATGCGACGGCGAGGGCCACCGCCAGGTCCGTTGCGGGTTCGCTCAGTTTCACCCCGCCGACGGTCGCCACATAGGAATCGTCCTTGTGCAGCATGCATCCCGCCCGCTGCTGGAGCACGGCCAGCAGCATGGCAACACGGGAACTCTCCAAGCCGCTGGTGGCCCGCCGCGGTTGGGCGTTGGCGCTGTCCGCCAAGAGTGACTGCACCTCTGCAAGGAGCGGGCGCCGCCCCTCCATGGTGACCGTGATGCAGGTACCCGAGACGGGTTCGCGGGTCCGCGAAACGAACAGTCCGCTCGGATCAGCCAGCCCCTCGATTCCGGCCTCGTTCAGGTCGAAGCAGCCGACGTCGTCCGTGGCGCCGTAGCGGTTCTTGACGGCGCGAAGCAAGCGAAGACGTGAGTGGCGCTCGCCTTCGAACTGGCACACAACATCCACCAGGTGTTCAAGGAGCCGCGGCCCGGCAATGGTTCCGTCCTTGGTGACGTGGCCAACCAGGAGAGTGGTCATGTTGCGGCGTTTGGCAGCGGCGATGATTGAAGCCGCGACTTCGCGCACTTGGGAAACACCGCCAGCGCTGCCTTCGAGGTCGGCACTGCTCAACGTCTGAACCGAGTCCACGATGAGGAGTTTGGGTTCCAGCTTTTCCACCTGGCCGAGCGCCTGGCCCAGATCCGTCTCTGCCGACAGGTAAAGGGTGTGCGCCACCGCATCGATCCGCTCGGCCCTCAACTTCACCTGTGCAGCGGACTCTTCACCCGTGATGTAGAGGACGTCCTGCCCTGTGCGGGCAAACTTCGCGGCGACGTCCAGCAGGAGTGTGGACTTCCCGACGCCGGGTTCCCCGGCGAGCAGGATGACGGCGCCGGGGACCAGTCCTCCTCCCAGCACGCGGTCGAGTTCGTCCACGCCTGTGGGCAGGAACGCTGCGGTTGTCCCGTCTACCTCAGCGATCCGGCGGGCCGGCTCCAGCACTGTAGCGGCCGCCGTCGTACGCGCAACCGTGGCGCCGTACTCCTCGACGGTTCCCCAGGCCTGGCACTCGCCGCACCGACCCACCCATTTGATGGCCGTCCAGCCGCATTCGGCGCATTTGTAAGCGGGTGTCTTGGAAGCACGGGACGTCTTGGAAGCCATGCGTTCAAGGTTAGCCGGGGGGACTGACAGGATAAGGCAGCGATCTGTTCCCGGGGCTGTTTCCGGGACAGGGGCGGGGCACGGTCATCGGGTGTTAGCTAATTGATTCGAGCCGCCACGCGGCGTCCAGCGGCTCCCGGCGAAGTGTGAAAGTCCGCAGTTCCGCCCCTGCCGTGGGGAGTTTGGCTTGGACTTGCCAGTGTTCCCGCGGGGTGTCACCTGCGGCGTCTTGCGTAAACCAGTGGTCGGCGTGGATGTCCGGGTCCACCATCCAGATCCCTCCGTCATGGCGGATGGCCATCGGGGTGCCGCCGGGGCTGAACCGGACGGCGACCTCCTGGAGTGCGCAGTTCGGGTGTTCGGGTGCCAGGGTCATGAGGGGCTTCTTTCTACTTGTCAGCCGGGTCAGGCGGCTTTGACGAGGGGGAGTTCGTCCCAGTGGGTGGTGTATCTGGGGGAGAGCATGTCGCGTTTCATGGTCCAGTCGGGTCCGCCGCGGATGCCTGCGTGCCCGAGGCCGATTGTTCCGCGTCCATAGCGTTTGGAGACGTCCTCCAGCAGGGTCCCGATGCCGCGTTCTTCGTGGGGATTTTGGAACAGTTCCAGCGGCTTCTGGTTCCCGGTGGGACGCAGGTCGGTGACCATGATTCCCGCCCGCACGTACTTCACGCCTTCGTGGATTTGGGGGAGCAGTGCATGGGCGGCCCTGGTGAGCAGCACGGGGTCGGCGGTTGGTGCGGGCAGGGTCAGGCAGACCGACGGGAAGGATTTCTCATTGGGGTTGAAGTGGGACGTAGCGGCGAACGCGGTCAGGACCTTGGCCTGCAGATCGTGTTTGGCCAGGCGGGCAGAGGCCATCTGGGCGTAGACGCTCATGACCTGCCGCAACCCTGCCGCCGCGGTGATCGGCGTGGAGAAGGAACGGGAGAAGATCAGTTGGTCCCTGCCGACGCGTTCCTCTTCCATGGGGATGCATGGTGTGCCTTGCAGTTCCAGGACGGTGCGCATCATGACGATGGAAAATTTGTCCCGGATCGCCACGGGGTTCGCCCGGGCCAGATCCAGAATCGAAAAAATGCCCATCGCGTTCAGGCGCTTGGTGAGCCGGGTGGCCACTCCCCAAATTTCGATCACGGAAAGCCGCCCCATCAGGGCCTCGCGCTGTTCCGCGGGTACTGATTCCCACCTGCATACGCCACGGAAGGCCGGATTGTGCTTGGCCCATTTGTTGCACAGCTTGGCCAAGGTTTTGGTGGGGGCTATGCCGACGCAGACGGGCACGCCGACGTGTCGCCGGCAGGCCGTACGAATAGTCCGGCCCAGCTCCAGCAGTTGCTCCGGTTCGCCTTTGACGCCCAGAAATGCTTCGTCGATTGAGTAGACCTCCAACCAGGCCGAGTAGCGGCCCAGCAATTCCATGACCCGGGCGGAGATGTCGCCGTAGAGTTCGTAGTTGCTGGAGAGGGCCATCAGACCCCATTCCTTGGCGCGGGGCCGGAGTTTGAACCACGGCTCGCCGAGGCCGATTCCCAGCTTCTTGGCTTCGGGGGAGCGGGTGACTGCGCAGCCGTCATTGTTGGAGAGCACTATTACCGGTTTGCCTTCCAGGGAAGGGTTGAAGGCGCGCTCGGCCGACGCGTAGAAGCAGTTAACGTCCACGTGCGCGATTTCCTGCATCCGGCGCATCAGTGCTGGCTTAGACATGGTGCAGGCACCTAGTGGCCACGCCCCAGATGGTGAGTTCCGACAGCGCCGGAACCACGATGTCCGGAAAGCGGGGATTGTCTGCCTGCAGAATCACGGCCGTGGGGGTGATCCGGAGCCGCTTGATGGTCAATTCACCGTCAAGCACCGCGATCACCACGGAGCCGTCCTTCGGTTCCAAGGCGCGGTTGACGATCAGTTCGTCCCCGTCACTGATCCCTGCCTGCTCCATCGACTGCCCGGTGACGCGGACGATGAATGTGCTGGTCACATCTTTGATCAGGTGCTCGTTGAGGTCGATCCGGCCCTCAAAGTAGTCCTGCGCCGGCGAGGGATAACCGGCGGCCACCGCGACCGGCGCCACCAGGATCCTCACCAGAGACAGTCCCGCATCTATCACGCGGGGGCCAACTATCACGCCCACAACACACCTTTTATTCGAATTTATGTTCGAATTTAACTGTACTGCAGGCGGCCGACAAAATAGCTTCTTAATCGAACGCATCCGAGGCGACTCTTCGCCGTGGCCCGGCCGCCAGTGCTACGAGGCCATCAGATCAGTGCGGAACGCCGTTCGATGAGGAGTGTGTCGCGCCATTGCCCGGCGAGTGGACCGTGCGGCATGCGGGCGATGCGATTGCGGCGTCCGACTACTGTGAAGCCGCGGGCCTGGTGGAATTTGAGGCTGGGTTCGTTTTCGGGGAAGACGCTGGATTGAATAGTCCAGATCCCTGCGCTCTCGGTGGAGGCGATCAGTGCCTGGAGCAGGGCGGCGCCGATGCCCTGACCGTGGGCGTCCGTGCTGACGTAGATGGAGTGTTCGACCACTCCGGCGTATGCGGTCCGGGAAGACACCGGTGTGACGGCTGCCCAGCCCACGGCGGCCCGGCCGGGTAGGCCGGCGACGTGGCGGTGGCCGGGGAGCCGCGTGGTGTTGAACGCCTCCCAGTCGGGGGCGGTGGATTCGAACGTGGCGTGGCCGCCGTCGATCCCTTCCTGGTAGATCCTTCGCACCGCGGGCCAGTCCCCGGGCTGCATTGCCCTGATCGGCGCTGCGGGGCTCACAGCGTGGCGAGCGTCGCGGCGACCTCATCGAGGGCGCCGGGGACGAGGGAGAAGTAAGCCCACGTGCCGCGCTTCTCCCGGTGCAGCAGCCCGGCCTCTACCAGTACTTTGAGGTGGTGGGACACGGTCGGTTGGCTCAGTTCCAGCGGTCCGGGGAGGTCGCATACGCACGCTTCGCCGGTGGATGAGGCCTTGACGATGGAGAGCAGCCGGAGCCGGTTCGGGTCGGCCAGGGCTTTGAAGACCAGGGCCCGTTGCTTGGCGTCCTCCGCATCGAGGGCAGCAGCGTCGGGGGCGCAGCAGCCACCGTCGGCGGTAGTAGCCGGTTCGAGGGTCAGCGGAGAAGTCATCTCCCCATTATGCCTGAATATTGACAAGCATCAATATCAAGTTGCGGTTAGGCCGCCTCTTTGGCGGGGTGCGGAACGACGACGTCGCCCGCGGCACTTCCTGCTGCGGGGAACAGGGCCAGTAGTAGGCCCAGGCCCAGTGCGGCACCAGTGATCTGGGCGAGAATGAAGCCGGGAACGGAGACCGGGACGATGCCTGCGAAGGTATCGGTGAAAATCCGGCCGATGGTCACGGCGGGGTTCGCGAACGAGGTCGAGGATGTGAACCAGTATGCGGCCCCTATGTATGCCCCGACCGCCGGGGCGGCCAGCAGTCCGCGGTTTGTGCGGGCCAAGGAGAAGATAAGAAGGATGAGCCCGGCGGTGGCGACGGCTTCGGCAACCAGGTGCCCCGGCGTGGTGCGGTCCTTGGATGAGATCGAGGTCCCGAGGTCGAACATCACGTTGGCCAGGATGCTGCCGCCGATCGCGCCTGCGACCTGCGCCACTGCGTAGGTGCCGAGTTCGGTCAGGTTCAGTCCGGTGCCATGGCGCCGGCCCAGGAACCAGTCCGCCGCGGAAACGACCGGGTTGAAGTGCGCCCCGCTGACGGGGCCGAACACCAGGATCAGCACCGTGAGCCCCAGCACCGTGGCGGTGCTGTTTTCCAGCAACTGCAGGCCGACGTCGTTCGGGGACAACTGCTGCGCGGCGATCCCGGACCCGACCACGACGGCGACAAGCAGGCAGGTGCCGATCAGTTCGGCCAAGGCGCGGCGCCATAAGGGCGGCTGCTGTGAAGTCATGCCACAAGCTTGACCCGAAAAATTATCTCAGTCAAAATTGAACCAATGGAAACTGAGCGAAACACCTTTGACGTTCGGCTTGCGAAGCACGCGGCCCTGGCCGACGCTGCCCGGCTGCGGATCGTGGATCTGCTCACCTTGGGTGACTACTCGCCCAGCGAACTGCAGGCCGAGCTTCACATCCCCTCCAACCTGCTCTCCCACCACCTGCGCACCCTCGAGGTTGCAGGCCTGGTAGGGCGGCACCGCTCCGAAGCAGACAAGCGCCGCAGCTACCTCAGCCTCACCCCTGGCTCCCTGGATGGCCTCACTCCCGGTGTCGGGCATGCCGTGCGCCGGGTGTTGTTCGTGTGCACCCACAACAGTGCCCGCTCCCAACTGGCTACTGCCCTCTGGCGGCAGGCCAGCGATATCCCGGCCGCTTCCGCGGGCACTCGCCCCGCCGAACGCATCGCACCCGGGGCTGTTGAGATCGCGGCCAGGCACGGGCTGGACCTCGGTCGCCGCGCTCCGCAGCATCTGGATGACGTCGCCGACGGGCGCGACTTCATCATCACCGTCTGCGACAGTGCCCACGAAGAGCTCGCCGCCCCGCCAAGCAATATTCACTGGTCCGTTCCGGACCCCGTCCGGTCCGGCACCCCCGCCGCTTTCGAGCACGCCTACCAGGACATCACCCGCCGAATCAGCGACCTCGCCCCACGCTTGCACGCCGCCTGAACACCCACGCCAACTCCCCAAACGCCGGGGCCAAACCTCGCCTCATCTAAATATTGACAATCATCAATGTTTTGGGAAATACTCCCTACATCGACGAACATCAATATCTGGAGGGTGTGGGTTGCGGCCCCGAATAGCCAAGCCGAACAGCTCACCCAACCCAAACCCAGGAGAACTCCTTATGAGCACCGAAACCGTCAAGAAGCCGTCCGTTCTGTTCGTCTGCGTCCACAACGCCGGCCGGTCCCAGATGGCCGCAGCGTTCCTGACCACTCTGGCGCACGGCGCGATCGAGGTCCGCTCCGCCGGTTCCCAGCCTGCGGACAAGGTCAACCCCGCTGCCGTTGAGGCCATGGCCGAACTCGGCATCGACATGTCCGCCGAGATCCCTAAGGTCCTGACCACCGAGGCCGTGCAGGCCTCGGACGTTGTGATCACGATGGGCTGCGGGGACGAATGCCCGTACTTCCCCGGCAAGCGCTACGAGGACTGGGTCCTGGAAGACCCGGCAGGGCAGGGGGTGGAGGCGGTCCGTCCGATCCGGGACGAGATCAAGAGCCGCATCGAGAATCTGATCGCTTCCCTGATCCCAGCCGCCAAGTAACCCGGCCCTTTTAGTCTCTCTTTTAGGAGCAGTTTCGTGAGCACCGAACAACTGATCATCATCGGCTCCGGCCCTGCCGGGTACACCGCGGCCATTTACGCGGCCCGCGCCGGCCTCAAGCCTTTGGTCCTGGCCGGGTCCGTCACCGCCGGCGGGGCGCTGATGAACACCACTGAGGTGGAGAACTTCCCGGGCTTCCCAGACGGGATCCAAGGCCCCGAACTGATGGACGGTCTGCAGGAACAGGCTGAGAAGTTTGGTGCGCAGGTGGTGTTCGACGACGTCACCGAAGTTGATCTCACCGGTCACCTTAAGCGCGTGGTCACGGGCGCCGGCGAGACGCATGAGGCCCCGGCTGTCATCCTCGCAACTGGCTCGGCTTATAAGGAACTCGGCCTGGCCGAAGAGAAGAAACTGTCCGGTCACGGGGTGTCCTGGTGCGCCACCTGCGATGGGTTCTTCTTTAAGGACCAGGACATCATCGTCGTCGGGGGCGGGGACTCGGCCATGGAAGAAGCGACCTTCCTGACCCGCTTCGCCAAGTCCGTCACCGTCGTGGTCCGCAAGGACGAACTCCGGGCCTCCCGGATTATGGCCCAACGCGCCAAGGACAACCCCAAGATCAGTTTCGCCTTCAATTCCGCCATCACCGCCATCCACGGCGACACCAAGGTCACTGCTGTCACCTTGACTGACACCCGCACCGGAGCGACCCGGGAACAGGACACGACCGGGATCTTCGTCGCGATCGGGCACCTGCCCCGCACCGAACTGGTCACCGGACAGGTCGAGCTGGACGACGAGGGCTACATCAAGGTTGACTCACCCACAACGCTCACCAACCTCTCCGGTGTTTTCGCCTGCGGGGACGCCGTGGACCACCGCTACCGGCAGGCCATCACCGCTGCCGGCACAGGATGCGCGGCAGCATTGGACGCCGAACGCTACCTCGCCGCGCTGGAGGACGCAGACAGCATCGCCACCGCCCTGGTCGAAGAACCCACCCACGCCTAAGCGCACGATCAGGGGAGGGGGTGAACTGGATGCCCCGCCGGACCGGCAGGCACCCCGTAACCACCGCACCAACGGACACAGAGAACAGAGGACAGTCATGGATACAGCCACCAGTGCCCTTCCCGTCGCCGTGATCGGCGCCGGCCCGGTAGGGCTCGCCGCCGCGGCGCACCTGCTCGAACAGGGCCTGGACCCGGTCATCTTCGAATCGGGCCCCACCGCGGGCGCGGCGATCGAGCACTGGCGGCACATCCGGCTGTTCTCCCCCTGGCGGTTCAACACCGACGCCGCAGCCGTGCGGCTGCTCGAACCAGCCGGTTGGGAACACCCGCGACCCACCGCGCTGCCCTATGGCGGCGAACTCATAGACAACTACCTCACCCCGCTGGCCGCCACAGAACCGATCGCATCTCGCCTCCACACCAACGCGCGGGTCATTGCTGTCACCCGGCAGGGCCTGGACAAAACCCACAGCAAGAACCGGGACACCACCGCATTCACCGTCCGCGTCGACTACGGCAACGGGGAGATCCGGGACCACACCGTAGCCGCGGTCATCGACGCCTCAGGGACCTGGTCCACGCGCAACCCGCTGGGCACGTCCGGCCTGCCCGCCATCGGCGAAGAACAAGCCGGCACGCGGATCTCCTCGCCCCTGCCCGACGTCACCGGCCGGGACCGCGAAGCATTCGCCGGCCGCCGTGTGCTGGTTGTCGGTGCCGGCCACTCGGCGGCGAATACCCTGATTAACCTGGCCGACCTGGCCAAAACAGAGCCCGCCACCCGGATCCTCTGGGCCGTCCGCGGCGCGAGCGCTGAGAAGGTTTACGGTGGCGGTGACGCCGACGGGCTCCCGGCCCGCGGCCAGCTCGGCTCCCGGCTGCGCCGCCTTGTCGAGGCCGGAGCCATCGAACTGCATACCGGGTACGGGATCAGTACCATCAAAACCCTCAACACGGGAGTCACGGTTGAAGCCGTGGACGGCCGCACCCTCGAGGCCGACGTCATCGTCCCGTGCACCGGGTTCCGGCCCGATCTGGATGTCCTGCGTGAACTGCGCCTGGACCTGGACCCGGCCGTTGAAGCACCCACCGAGCTCGGCCCCCTCATCGACCCGGAATTCCACTCCTGCGGGACCGTCCCACCCCACGGCGCGAAGCTTCTCGCCCACCCGGAAAAGGACTTCTACATTGTCGGGATGAAGTCGTACGGCCGGGCCCCGACGTTCCTGCTTGCCACCGGCTACGAGCAGGTCCGCTCCGTCGCGGCCGCCCTTGCCGGAGACCACGAAGCCGCCGATACCGTCCATCTGGATCTGCCTGAAACCGGTGTTTGTTCCAGTGACACCGGCACCAGCTGCGACACCCCCGCCAACACGACCAAAGAGCAAGAGTCCCCAAGTGGTTGCTGCTCGGCACCGGAGCCGGCGTTCGTCGGGTTCCCGACCGGGCTGGCCCACGGGCGCTCGGGCCAGAACCAGCCCAATTAACGAGATGAAGTGACGGCCAGCCGGCCTTGAAGCCGGCGGCGGCTGGGGGGAGAGTCTCGGTCTCAGAAGACTCTGTCGCCGCCGGCTTCGTCATGGGCCGGACCGCCCTGCGGCGGCCGGAGCACCGGTTGTGGAGACCACCGATGCGGTGTTGCGAAGTGGAATTCCGGCGATGCTTGGGGCTTGTCCGGCCTTCCAAGAAACAGTTAACCGTCCGGCGGAACCGGGTACACCAGTAGTCGGTACTCGTTAAATCGGTGCCTCAAAGGGGCCCACTACTTGGTCCTACTCGTCGGCCGCAAAAACCTACCCGCCCCGCCCGTTCCTCGCGGCGTCCACGAACACCGCCAGGCCCAAGACACCAAGTGCAACTCCCAGTGAAGCCACAACATCGGTGAGCCAGTGATATCCCAGGTAGAGCCGGCTGTAGGCGACCAGCAGCGTCAGGACAGCGGCTGCGCCATACGCCAGGACCGCCGTCGTACGCGTTCCGGAACGGGAGCACAGCAGGTAGGCGAGGACGAACGCCAGTACCGAGGCGCCGAGGGTGTGGCCGGAGGGGAAGGACAGGGCGTCGTCGGGCCCAAGCAGGAAATCCGTGGAAGGCGGCCGGGAACGGGTCACTTCCAGTTTGACCACGGTGGCAAGCACCACTGAGACAACCATGGCGCCCAGCAGCACGGCAGGACGCCACAGCTCCCGTTTCCATACAGCCCAGACCACGGCAATCACTCCCGCGGCGATCGACGTGACCGTTGGCGACGTCAGTCCGGATACCGCCGCGAGGAAGCCGTTGATCAAGGGACTGCGCGAATCCACGACCAGCGTGTGGACTGTTCCGTCAAGGGTCGCAAGCCCGCTGGAGGACAGGACAGCGGCAAACATCAACCAGAAAATGGCATCTCCGGCCACGAACAGGGCACCGGCCCAAAGGAACAGCACACGCTGGCGCGGCCGCAAGGGAGGGCCGGGCCGGAATCGCGCCGGGGAACGCATTGATGACGCAGGGAGCATCGCTCCATTATCCACAGCGGACTTGGGCCTTCGCTGGGAGCGGGCGCGCAAGGCCCAAAGTCAGAGCCGCGGCAAAACCGAGCGCGCCTCTTCCGGATCCAGGCCGCTGGCTTCAAGCAGGTCCACCAGGAGCGGCCTGAACAGCATCACCACGGCCTCCCCCTCCAACCGCTGCACGTCGAGCATTTTCGGGTGCACGCGCGAGGCCACCATGGTCAGCTCGGTGCGGGCACGCCGCATGTGGGCCCGTCGGGCGCCGTCGTTCTGCTCCGCCAAACCGAGGGTCAACTCATCGATTGCCGCGGCGGTCTCCTGCAGGACTTCGGCGATGTTGTCGATAGCCTCATCGGAGAGCGCCGCGTGGTTGATCGCGCTGGTCAGCCTGCGGGCAAACACCCGGCTGTTACGCAGCGCGAGGTCAATGTACTCCAGGGAATGCTCCAGCCCCGCCAGTTCATCCCTGTGCCGTCGATGCGCGGGAGCGAGCGTTGCCACCTCGCCGGATGCCCGCAGCGTCTGCCGCATACGATCCACCAGCCCCTGGCAGTTGCGGCCGCGGATCAGCGCATGCCACGCGGCGGTGGAGTCACTGTCGATCATCGCCTTCGCGCAGTCGCGCAGGATTTCCGCGAGCTCGTCCAGGATCTTCCGGATGTCCTTCCGTGGCTCCCTGCGTGGGTCCTTCGGCATGAGGACGGTCACCAGGAGCGCGAACACTCCGCCCACCACTGCGTCCAGGCTGCGCGTGAACGGCCCGCCGGCCGGCGCCGGCAGCAGCACCACCAAGAGCGACTGCAGGCCCAGCTGGGTGGTGAAGATGGTGCCGCTGTCCAGGAACCTGGCCAGCAGGATGGAGAAAAGAAGTACGACGGCGGCCTGCCAGATTCCGGCGCCCAGCCAGTGGAGCAGGAGGTCGCCTACAACGATGCCGAGCGTGCAGCCCAAACCCACCTCGATCACGCGACGCAGGCGTGGATCGCGGGAGAACCCCAGCGCAATCAAGGATGACGTTGCGGCGAACAGGGGGCCTTGGTGGCCGAGGACGTATTCGGCAAACGCGTAAGCACCCACCGCGCACACAGTCATCTGGATGGCGGGCACCAGTGAGTTCCGGCTCCGTACCAGGCCGGTCCTCAGCCGGGTACGCACAAACCTCTTGCTTGCGGAGAGTCCCTTCGTGGCGGCCATGCCTTCCAGTCTATTTGCGGAAACGTGCCACCAACCTCAAGGTGGCACGCGCCACATAACCCAATGGTCCGCCGTCGTTCACTTTCCGTTCACTTTCCGCCACAGGTCCCGTTACCTGCGCTCCATACCTTCAGTTAAGGCACAAAAGGTCCACAGATCACCCGCGCCGAAATCTCCGTTCGGCAGCATCTGAAATCCCTGGAAGGGGCACATACAAGTGAAGGCAACTCACTTCGGCCGTACTGCGGCCATCGCGGTCATCGCAGCTGGCGCACTCGCGCTCACCGCTTGTGGTTCCGACAACGCAACCGGCACCTCCGCCGGCACGCAGTCCGCCGCATCCGGTACCAAGGTCACCGGCACCCTCACGGGCATCGGCGCCTCCTCCACCGGCGCTGCAATGGACGCCTGGAAGGCCGGTTTCTCCACTGCCAACCAGGGCGCCACCGTTCAGTACTCCCCGGATGGTTCCGGTGCAGGCCGCAAGGCCATCGTCGACGGTTCGGCCCAGTTCGCCGGTTCCGACGCCTACCTGAAGGATGAGGAGCTGGAGGCCTCCAAGGCCAAGTGCGGTCCCGACGGCGCAATCAACATCCCGGTGTACATCTCCCCGATCGCTGTTGCTTTCAACGTTCCGGGCGTCACCGAACTGAAGCTTGACGCCACCACCGTAGCCAAAATCTTCCGCGGCGAGATCACCAACTGGAACGATCCCGCTATTGCCGCCCTCAACGAAGGCGTCAGCCTGCCGGACCTCAAGGTCACCCCGGTCAACCGCTCTGACGACTCCGGCACCACCTCCAACTTCACCGACTACCTCGCAACTGCTGCTCCCGAGGTTTGGACGGATAAGGCTGCAGGCGTTTGGCCCGCATCCCTGAAGGGCGAGAACGCCAAGGGCACCTCCGGCGTCGTCAAGACCGTCACGGACACCCCCGGTGCCGTGACCTACGCTGATGACTCCGCCGTTTCCGGCAAGCTGGGCACCGCCTCCATCAAGGTTGGCGAAGAGTTCGTCAAGATCTCCGCTGAGGCCGCTGCCAAGGCTGTTGAAGCCGGCAAGCCCGTTGACGGCCGCGCCACCAACGACGTTGCCATCAAGCTGGACCGCAAGACCACGGTTTCCGGCGCTTACCCGGTAGTGCTCGTCTCCTACCACGTTGTGTGCACCACGTACGAAACCAAGGACGTGGCTGACCTGGTCAAGGCCTTCGAAAGCTACGTCGTCTCCGACGAGGGCCAGAAGACCGCAGCTGACGCCGCCAAGTCCGCACCGCTTTCCAAGGCGCTGCAGGACAAGGCCAAGGCCGCCATCGACACCATCAAGGCCAAGGCCTAAGGTTTCCCGGCGGGCTTGCCCGGACCGGCTGAACACTGAAGTTCCCTGTCCCGGATGCCGGTGGCCAGAAGCCACCGTTCCGGGGCAGGGAACTTAGCCATGCAAGACCAGTTCACTCCAGACTTAAGGATCGTGAAGTGACCACCAACTCCCTGACAACCTCCCAAGGCGCAGGACGCGCCGGGGACAAGGTTTTCTCCGGGGCCGCCTTGGCCGCAGGGTGCCTGATTCTCGCGGTTCTCTTCGGAGTCGCGCTGTTCCTGGTAGTCCAGGCCATCCCGGCACTCGTCGCCCCTCCGGAGGACATCCAAGGCGGACACGGCTTCTTTGCCTACATCGCCCCGATCGTGGTGGGTACGCTCATTGCCGCCGTGATCGCCCTCGTCATCGCCACGCCAGTGGCAATCGGCGTCGCGCTGTTCATCTCGCACTACGCTCCCCGCCGGCTTGCCGCAGGCCTGGGCTACGTGGTTGACCTCCTGGCCGCCATCCCGTCCGTTGTTTACGGTGCCTGGGGTGCAGCGTTCCTCGCCAAGGAAATCTCCCCGGCCTACGACTGGCTCGCCAACAACCTGGGCTGGATTCCGATCTTCCAGGGACCGGCCTCCGCCACCGGCAAGACCATCCTCACCGCAGGCATCGTCCTGTCCGTCATGGTCCTTCCCATCATCACGTCCCTGTCCCGCGAAATCTTCCTGCAGACCCCCAAGCTGCACGAGGAAGCCGCGCTGGCACTGGGAGCGACCCGCTGGGAAATGATCCGCATGGCCGTCTTCCCGTTCGGCCGCCCGGGCATCATCAGCGCGATCATGCTGGGCCTGGGCCGGGCGCTCGGCGAGACCATGGCCGTCGCGCTGGTGCTCTCCTCCGGCGCCCTGACTGCGAGCCTGATCCAGTCCGGCAACCAGACCATCGCCGCCGAAATCGCCCTGAACTTCCCGGAAGCAAGCGGCCTCAAGGTCAACACGCTGATCGCCGCAGGCCTGGTGCTGTTCGTCATCACCCTTGGCGTGAACATGATCGCCCGTTGGATCATCACCAAGCACAAAGAATTCTCGGGAGCCAACTAAATGACCGCCACAGTAGTCCGTAAGCGCTCCGCGCTCACCAAGGGCCAACTGCCGAAGTTCGCGCCCTACGTTGTCCTGGCCGTCGCGCTGATCGTTGGCGCGGCCATCCTGGCCTTGATCGGCTTCAACGCCTTCGGCTGGGGGCTTGTCTCCGCGATCCTCTTCACCGTCGGCCTGGTGGCGTGGAGCGGTGCCGTTGAAGGTGCCCGCAAAGCCAAGGACAAGCTGGCCACCTGCCTGGTGGTCGGGGCCTTCCTGGTGGCGCTCCTGCCCCTTGTTTCCGTGATTTGGACCGTCCTGGTTAACGGCATCCCCGGGCTTGTCACGCCGGGCTTCCTGAACACGTCAATGAACGGGGTCACCGGCGTCTACGACAACAAGGCAGTCGAGGAAGGCGGCGCGGTCTTCGGCGGTATCTACCATGCACTGCTGGGCACCGTACAGATCACGCTCCTGGCCACTGTCATTTCCGTGCCCGTCGGGCTCCTCACCGCCATCTACCTGGTGGAGTACGGTGCCGACCGTCCATTGGCCAAGGCGATCACCTTCTTCGTGGACGTCATGACCGGCATCCCGTCCATCGTGGCGGGCCTGTTTGCGGCTGCCTTCTTCTTCGCAGTCGTGGGCCCCGGCACCAAGACTGGTGCGGTGGCCGCCGTCGCGCTTTCAGTTCTGATGATTCCTGTGGTTGTCCGCTCCAGCGAGGAAATGCTCAAGATTGTCCCGAACGAGCTTCGCGAGGCTTCCTACGCGCTCGGCGTCCGGAAATGGCGCACCATCCTGAAGGTTGTTATTCCGACGGCGATCTCCGGCATTGCTTCCGGCGTCACCTTGGCAATCGCCCGCGTCATCGGCGAAACCGCGCCGATCCTGGTGACGGCCGGTTTCGCTACCAGCATCAACAACAACGTGTTCGGCGGCTGGATGGCCTCCCTGCCCACGTTCATTTACACGCAGATCCTGAACCCGACGTCGCCGTCCAACCCCGGCCCCTCGGACCAGCGTGCGTGGGGCGCGGCCCTGGTGCTGATCATCCTGGTGATGCTCCTGAACCTCGGAGCGCGCCTGATCGCCCGTCTCTTCGCTCCGAAAACAGGCCGCTGACCGGGCCCACGGCCCGTCCCGCCCCAAAACTTCCAGACCCCCAAGGAACAAAGGAACACCATGTCCAAGCGCATCGACGTCAAAGACTTGAATGTCTACTACGGCAACTTCCTGGCTGTTGAGGACGTCAACATCAACATCGAAGCCAAGTCCGTCACGGCCTTCATTGGCCCGTCCGGCTGCGGCAAATCCACCTTCCTCCGCACCCTGAACCGCATGCACGAGGTCCTTCCCGGCGCCCGTGTTGAGGGTGAGGTCCTGCTCGACGGCGATAACCTCTATGGCCCCGGCGTGGACCCCGTGACCGTGCGCACGCAGGTTGGCATGGTCTTCCAGCGCCCCAACCCGTTCCCCACCATGTCCATCCGTGACAACGTGCTGGCGGGCGTGAAGCTGAACAACAAGAAGATCTCCAAGGGCGCAGCCGACGCACTCGTGGAGAAGTCCCTGGTGGGCGCCAACCTGTGGAACGAGGTCAAGGACCGCCTGGACAAGCCCGGTTCCGGCCTTTCCGGCGGCCAGCAGCAGCGTCTCTGCATTGCCCGTGCCATTGCGGTGGAGCCACAGGTGATCCTGATGGATGAGCCTTGCTCTGCGCTGGACCCGATCTCCACCCTCGCCGTGGAGGACCTCATCAACGAGCTCAAGGACCAGTACACCGTGGTGATCGTGACCCACAACATGCAGCAGGCCGCCCGCGTTTCGGACAAGACGGCGTTCTTCAACATTGCCGGTACGGGCAAGCCGGGCAAGCTCATCGAGTTCGCGGACACCACCACCATCTTCAACAACCCGTCCCAGAAGGCCACCGAGGACTACGTGTCCGGCCGCTTCGGATAAGGGTTGTCCAGGCTCCGGTTTCCGTAGGGGACCGGCGGATCACGACGGCGGCCGTCGCCTTGGGGGTACGGCCGCCGTCGTCTTTTCCGTACCCGCCCCCGCACCCAACTAATACGAAAGTAGGGGTGGGTTAGGCTGCGGTGACCGGGGTGATCGTGACGTCGTAGCCGAGGTTGTTGAGTTGTTTGATGGCTTTGTTTTTCGCTCGGGTTGGGCTGATCCGGTTGTAGTGATCGGCGCCGGGGTCGTTGTAGATTTCGCCGTTCCGGAGCATGTGCCAGGCTGCGTTCAGGATCGAATGTTCGACAGCGACAAGGGCTTTGTTGCGTCCGGCGCGGGCTGTGATGCGCCGGTATTTCGCGGCGAGGTAGGTGTTCTTTGATCGTGTGGCGGACATGGCCGCGGTGCCGAGGGCTGCTTTGAGGTACTTGTTGCCGGGCAGGATGTGCGCTGATTTGATGTGGCCTGCGGATTCGTTCGCTCCGGGACACACACCTGCCCAGGATGCGAGCCGGGCCGGTGTGTCAAACACGGTCATGTTCGCGCCGGTTTCGGCGATGATCACTTCGGCGACTCGTTGGGAGACTCCGGGGATGGTGGCCAGGGCTTCCCTGGCGTCACGAAAGGGTTTCATCGCCTCCTCAATGTGTTGGGTGAGGGCCTCGATGGTACGGGTGTGGGCATCGATCTGGTCCAGATGCAGTCTGGCCATGAACGCGTGGTGGGGCCGGAACCGGCCGGTGAGCGCGTCAACCAGTGCCGGGATTTTCGAGCGCAGTGTTCCGCGGGCCATGCCGGCAAGGACTTCGGGGTTACGTTCGCCACGGATCAGGGCTTCGAGCATGTCTCGTGAGGAGACCCCGGTCAGATCCGAGACGACCGAGGAGAGTTTGATCCCGGAGCCTTCGAGGAACTTTTCCAACCTTTGGATTTCCCGGACCCGGTCCCGGGCAGCGATGGCCCTGGCCCGGGTAAGGTCCCTAAGGTCACGGATGGGCTCGGGAGGCACGAACGAGGCACGCAGCAGCCCGTAAGCGCCCATCCGGGCCAGCCAGGCGGCGTCCTTGACATCGGTTTTGTGGCCCGGGAGGTTCTTGGCGGATTTCGCGTTGACCAGCATCACCGGGACGGTCTCCTCGAGCAGGTAGTAGAACGGTTTCCAGTAATCGCTGGTCGCCTCCATCACCACCGTGTCCACACGGGCTTGCTCGAGGTACTCTCGCAGTTCCAGGACCTGTCCGGTGGTCGCAGCCCACGTCGTGACCTTGGATGTGTAGGTCCCGGGCCGGGCACCCGGAACCCGCACGCACAGCTTCGCGTCGCGCTTGGAAATATCCAGGCCAGCGGCACGCTCGTGAACGACATCCAGATCCTTTTCAATCTCCATGATGCTTCCTCCCAACCTCTCGTATGGCTGTTTCGCATCTACCGTGGGGAGGACTGGAAAATAATCAGGAATCTAACACCCGTGCTCGAAGCAACAATCCATGGCTCCCATGGAAATCCTCCACGCCACGCTAGGTCACGGACTCCGGGTACCAAGTTGGGTCGGCGTTCACCGCGGCAGACACTCCCATGATCATCCCCTCACCACTGAGTTGCCAGAGCCCACGGCGAGCAGGACGCACACTTTCCCCACTCCATGGGGCGCCGACGGCGCGGAACCGCTAGGTCGCAGTAGTGCGCGTTTTGACCGCTCTAAACGCGCGGAACTGCGACCTACTTGGACAGGGTCGCGAGGGGGGACAGCGCCAGTTCCAGGACGAAAGCGACGGCGGCCGTCACCACCGGCGTGAGCACCCAGAACAGGAGAATCCTCCGGACCAGCCGGCGGTTGGTCACATGGAACCGTTGATTGGTGCCCGCGCCCAGCGCCGAAGCCGTCAACGTGTGGGTGGTGGAGAGCGGAAACTGCAGGCCGATCGCGCCCACGAACAGCATCACCGACGTCAGCGTCTGGGCAACGAAGCCGCGTAACGGATCGATCCGGATCATTCTGTACCCGAGGTTGTGCGAAATACGCCAGCCCCCAAAAAGCGTGCCCCCGGTCAACATGACGGCGGTGAGCAGGAGGATCCAGAAAGGTACGCTTCCCCCGGATTCCAGTCCGGCCGCCACCAGCGCCAGGAGGAGCACCGCCGTCGTGCGTTGGCCGTCCTGCAGGCCGTGCCCGAACGCAACCGCCGCCGAGGACACTGCCTGGGCCCGGCGGAAACGCCGGTTGATGACGTCCGGCTGGGCATACCGCGCAGCCCACGTGACGGGCCAGACCAGCAAGTACGCGGCGACGAAAGCCACCACCGGGGAGACCACCAAAGGCAGGACCACCTGGGTCAGCAGGACCGAATCCACGCCGTCCACAAAGTTTCCGCCCACCAGGACGCTCGCGCCACCCGCCCCGATCAGCCCGCCCATGAGGGAGTTGGTGGAGGAAAGCGGTATGCCCCGCCACCACGAGTACACGCCCCACAGGATCGCCGCAGACAGTGCGGAGGCAAGCATGGTCAGCCCGCCCGTCCCGGAGGGCAGCGTGATCCACGATTGCGTGAAGGCAAGCACGAAGCCGCCGCTCAGCATCGCACCAACAAAGTTGAAGATGACCGCCAGCAGCACGGCAACAGAGGGCGTCAGGGCGCGGGTCCGCGTGGACAGTGCGACGGCGTTGGAGACATCGCGGAAACCGTTGAGGAACGCGAATCCCGCGGCCAACCCCACCACCAGGACCAGGACGGCAGTGGTCACGTCAGGATTCCTTGACGATGATGCTGCCTACCTGGGTGGCAATCCTGCGCATGTCCTTGGTGACCTCCACCAATTGGTTGGCGATGTCCCTGTTCCGGGCGTACTGGGCGGACTTCATGTCCTGCAGCATCTCCGCCACCCATATGCGGTGCGTCCGCTCCGCGCGTTTGGCGAGCCGCAGTATCTCGATCCAGTAGTCCTCGAGCTCGTCGAGGTCCTCAAGCTTGCGCATGGCATCGACGGTGAGCTCGGCTTGGCGGCTGATGATCTCCAGTTGGTCCGCCGCGCGCTTTGGCAAGCGGTCCAGTTTGTACAGGGCCACCAGTTCGCCTGCCGCATCCAGCTTTTCCATGGCCTCGTTCAGGAACCGGGACAGGGTATACATGTCTTCGCGGGGGAGCGGATTGACGAAGCTCGTGCGCATGTGTGTCAGGAGGGCAAAGTGCAGGTCCAGGGACTTCGACTCGTGCTCGTGCAGTTCCTCGCTGAGCCGTTCATGTTCGCTGGCCGGAGCGCCGAGGATTGCGGACAGCGTCCCGGTGGCAGCCACGATCACGCCGGCCATCTGCGCGAGCAGGGCAAGTCCGGCGGGCTCTTGGGGAAAAAGACGCAGCTTCATGACGCTTCCGGTTCGGGGCGGATGGGGAGTGGGCTGCTCGACGTGATGCTGCCCTTTCCGTCACAACTTTACCGGCAGCGGCAGGCCGGTCGACGGCAGGACGGGGCGAACGTGGGAAGTTCTCCCCATGGAAAGCCCACTTACTTTTATGAAAGGCTGAGGGCGCCATTCAATAAATCAACTCAATGGGGGAATTGTGCGTATCAACAATGTAGTGAAGTTCACCGGTGTTGCGCTCGCCGGCCTGCTCGCGCTGACTGCCTGCGGTTCCAACGAAAGCACGACGGCGGCCGGTTCCGAGTCGTCGCCGTCCTCCTCTGCGTCGGCTTCTTCGTCAGCCTCGCCGTCGTCGTCCTCCTCGGCATCCGAATCCGGGAACGCCGGCACCTCCTCCGGCGCTTACAAAGCTGCCTCCTGGGCCCTGCCCATCACTGATGCCGGCCAGAAGCTGGGCAGCATCAAGGGCGAGAGCTTCAACGTGGACATCTTCCAGGTGGCTACCGACGTTGCCAGCAAGGACAGCATGTTCGTGGACAAGGAAACCAAGGAGAACCTGCTCAAGAAGGGCGATCCCGTGGTGTATCTGAACTACGTGGTGACCAACACTTCGTCCGCTGAGATTCCGCTGAGCCACTCCTTGGTCTCGCCGAGCGCAAAGTACACGGACTGGAAGTACCTCGGCGGCATGCCCTCCGATTCCAGCAGCGACCAGTTCGAAAAGCACGGGCTCACCAGCCGCGGAACCAAGCTCAAGGAAGAGGCTCCCTTCAAGCTGGGCCCGGGTGAGTCTTTCAACATCGCCGAAAACTTCGCCTACACCGCAGGCAAGGAAGCGGAAGTGAAGGCAACGCTGACGCCGCAGGGTGCCGACGGCAAGCTCGACCACGACAAGAAGGAACAGGCCGAAACGACCATCACCCTGAAGTAGGGCATAAAAATGGTGCCGAACCGGATACGCCTCTCGGCGGTAGGCCGCTCGAAGCGGCTATAAGTTGAAGCCCGGGGGTTTCGCGGTTCGACACCAGTTTCAGTGTTCTACGTCGTGGAAGCTAAGTCAACATTGACAGTTAAGGCCGGAAGTGGGTAACTTCCGGCCTTTCTGTTGCCTGCGTTTGGGTGGGTGCGGAGGGTTAGTCCAACTCGCCCAGGCGCCACGCGTTCGCGGCATGCTCAAGGTCTTCGGCGGTTTTCACCAGCTGGTGCGAGTTCCGCGTGAGCTTGCTGGCGTGGCCCTCGTTGGCGTGTTCGGCGCCGTCGGCGAGTGTCGCCTGGCCGAGTGCCACAACCCGGCAGAAGGCCGCCGAACGTTCCAGCGCGACGTCGAAATCGCCGTCGAAAGCTCCTGAGAGGATGGCGTCCGCCATGGTCTTCATCTCGTCGGCGCCCGGTGGCTCAGCGGCTCCTGCCACCACATTGGAGACCTGTGCGGTGTCGCGGCCTGCACGGAAGTAGACGGAGATCCGCTCCGGGTTCTGGATGGTGGCTGCGCGGAGTGCGTAGAGCCGCCACAGTGCGCCGGGAAGCGAGCGGGCAGGGCTCTCGGCCCACATCTCGGCGATGGCGTCCAGGCCTTGTTCGTCAGCGAGCTTCACCAAGCGACGGGTGACCGTGGGATCATCGCTGTCCCTGCCGCGCCGGACCAGTGCCTGGGCCGCCAGGTGGGCAGCCTCGGAGACCCTGGCCGGGTCCGCGCCGCCCGCAAACGGCTCAAAGTCGATGGGGGCGAAGGGCTTCGGCTTATGGTGCCGGTTCGCTCCGCCGTACGCACGTGATCCTGGCTGTTCGCTCATGTGTTCACCGTACTCCTGTGCCCTGACGGGGTCGAGTAACGGTTCTCCCGGCCGGAACGCCTTCAGACGGTGTGCCGTCACGACCCACTTTGCCGCCGTCGGCCGCCGACACGCCGCTGTGGCTGCGCTCCGCCGTCGTTAGCTGCCCAAAGGGGGTCGTAGCCGCACGCGGGTTACTGCGTTCTACTGCCCCGCAAACAGTGAGGTACAGTATTCATGGCTGTTTCTACAGCTGGAGGGCCTTTAGCTCAGTTGGTAGAGCATCGGACTTTTAATCCGTGGGTCGTGGGTTCGAGCCCCACAGGGCCCACTCTTTTAGCGAAGAGTGGAAAACCCCCGGAACCATACGGTTCCGGGGGTTTCTTTGTGGCCCATCAGGCGATGGCTTGGGAGCCGTCCTGGAAGATCGGATACAGCGAAAGCGGCGTAACCGTTGCGACGGCGGCAGGTTCCGCAGCCGGCGCAGGTGCGGGAGGCAGCCCGTCGCGGATGATGTCCAGCGATTCCACGTCCAGGAGCCGCCGGTTGCCGCCGTCGTCCTGGAGCCAGAACAACCCGGTTCCGGAAATCGTCTTGACCACGGTTCCGCGATGGTAGAGCCGGCCGTTGTGCCAGGCCTCGATGTGTTCGCCCTCGGTCAGCGGATGCGGTTCCTCATCGCTGCCCGGCAGCGTGCCGAAGGCCTGGGCCAAACTGGCTTGAGTCTTCAAAGCTTGGAACAGGTCTGTATGTGCGATGCCCATGGTCGCTCCCCTCAGCTGGCTTCTTTGGCTATGAAGCCAGCCTCCCGCATCCATGTTGCAGGCTCATTGCGGGGTGATGTTCTGCGTGTGAAGATGCGGGGTCAGGGGAGAACCGGAGTCGTAGCCGGCGGGTCAAAATCGATGGCAAAGGGAGCGCGAAGCGCGAAGGGGCCATCCGATAGTTCGTTGGCGGCCGCCGCAAGGACGTCCCGCTGGAAGGTCGGCACGGACAACAAGCCCTTCACGTAGGCTTCGACTTCCACTACCCCCAGCATCCCGCCGATGCTTACGTAGTGGAGCCATAACGACTCAGTACTGATGTGTCCTGCTGTCAGTACTTCTTGGAGCCCCCGACTCTGCTCTGGTTCGTTGCGGTCGAAGCCCATGTCCTGTGGCCTTTGCTTAGCCGGCTGCCCGAGGATCGCTAGACTCCCGAGCATTTCTACCAGACTATCCCTTGTGCCCTCCAAGACCTATAGTTACCGGCTCCAAGACCTATAGTTACCGCTGCGGATATGCCAACGACGGCGGACGCGTGCCGGTGGGGCGCGCGTCGACCGTCGTGGGTGGCGGAGTTAGCCGTTGATGGGTGTTGGTGGTTGTTCGCCGCCCAGGACGGCGAGGGTGTTGGTGGCGGCGAGGACTGCCATGGCGGTGCGGGTTTCGACGGTTGCGGAGCCGAGGTGCGGGACGAGGGCTACGTTTTCCAACTCGAGGAGCCAGGGGTGGACCTTGGGTTCTTGTTCGAAGACGTCCAGTCCGGCGCCGGCGATCTGGTTTTCGCGCAGGGCCAGGGCGAGGGCGGCTTCGTCGATGATGGGTCCGCGGGCGGTGTTGACCAGGTAGGCGGTGTCCTTCATGGCAGCGAGTTGTTCGGCGCCGATCAGGTGATGGGTGTTCGGCCCGTAGGGGCAGTGGAGGGAAACGACGTCGGACACGGCCAGGAGCTCGTCGAGTTCCACGCGGCGGGCGCCGAGTTCATCGGCGATCGCGGGGTCGATTTCGCTGCGGGATTGGTAGACGATCTCCATGCCGAAGGCCTTGGCGCGACGTGCGGTGGCGATACCGATGCCGCCCATGCCGACGATGCCGAGGGTTTTGCCTTGCAGGCTGGATCCGAGGAGGAAGAACATGCCCCATTTCCAGGGCTGTCCGGCGCGGATGAGCCGTTCGCCCTCGCCGAGCCTGCGGGTGGCCATGAGGATGAGCCCGAACGCGATGTCGGCGGTGGCTTCGGTGAGCACGCCGGGGGTGTTCGTGGCGATGATCCCGCGTTCTGTGCAGGCCGGGACGTCGATGTTGTCGTAGCCTACGGCGACGTTGGAGACGACCTTCAGTTGGGGCCCGGCGGCGTCGAGCAGTTCAGCATCGACGCGTTCGGTGAGGAGGCTGACGATCGCGTCGGCTCCGGCCACGCGGCGGAGGAGTTCCTCGCGGCTGATGGACCCTTCGCTTTCCCAGGCGATGACGTCGTGGTTGGCGCGGAGGTTTTCGAGGGCGGTTTCGGGGATGCGTCCCGTGACGACGACGCGGCTCATGCGTTCTCGATCCATTCACGCAGCCGGCCCAGGCCTTCTTCGATGGCGGGGGTTTCGATGCCGGAGTAGGCCAGGCGGATGTATTGGCGGTCTTCGCCGGGCAGGCGCCGGCCGAAGTGTTCACGGGTGCAGAAGGACACGCCGGTTTTGTAGAGGGCGTCGGAGGCGAAGTCGCCGACGGCGGTGTACCCGAGTTTCTGCATGGCCTCGGTGACATCCGGGAACAGGTAGAACGTGGATTGCGGAACAGCCACGCTCATGCCGGGGATGCTGTTGACGATCCCGCAGGCAGCATCGCGGCGGCCCTTGAGAATGTCCAGCATGTTCTGGACCGGTTCCTGCGGGCCGCGGAGCGCTTCGATGCCGGCCCACTGCACGTAGTGGGTGGTGCAGGATTCATCGTTGGTGTTCAGGGTGGACAGAACCTGCGCGATGTCGCGCGGGGCCACGGCACAGCCCAGGCGTGAACCGGTCATGGCGAACTTCTTGGAGAACGTGTACAGGATCACTGTGCGCTCGGCCATGCCCGGGATGGAGGTAATCGAGGAAGAGACGCCTTCGTACCGGGTTTCGAAGTAGGCCTCGTCGGAGAGGACCCACAGGTCGTGCTCGATCGCGATCTGTGCGATTGCTTCGCGCTCGGCCGCAGTGGACTCGGCGGAAATGGGGTTCTGCAGGTCGTTGTAGATGATCGCGGTGGTGTTCGGGGTGATTGAGGCCCGGACCTGGTCCAGGTCGATCGCGAAACCATTGGACGTGGGCACGTAGCGGTAAGGCACGGCGGTGCCGCCAAGGTATTCGATCTGGGATTCGTAGATCGGGAAACCGGGGTTGGGGTAGAGGACTTCCTCGCCCGGGTTCATCACGGCCTGGAGGAACTTGGTGATCACGGGCTTGCCGCCGGTCATGACCACCACGTTTTCGGGAGAGAATTCGATGCTGCGGCGGGATCCGATGTCTTCGGCCAACGCTTCGCGCAGCTGGGGTATGCCGGGGCCGGGGCAGTAGCCGGTGTATCCATCGGCAATGGCCTTGTTCATCGCCTCAATAATGTGCGGGGCGGTGGGGATGTTGATGTCGCCAAGGTGGAAGGGGTAAACGAGGTTGCCCTTCGCCTTCCAAGCGGCGGCTGCCTGCGCAACGCTGAAAGCAGTTTCAGTGCCCAGGCGCTCAAGCCGGCGTGCGAGTTTCTGCATGTGCTGGTAACTCCTCATCGAGCTGATCAAAGCGGTAGCTTGAAGTACGCAACTAATATATTAGAGATGTATTAGCCTGTCTACGGTTTTCGGGAACCGAGGCCGTTGTCCGGGAGCTGGGCCCCCGACGCCGCTGAGCATCCGACCCCCGCCTGAGACATTCTGGAAATACAGCTGAAACCTCCGCTCCCTAGGCTGGCAATCAACCCGTCCGGATGATGCCGAAGGCAGAGGAAACCCATGCATCTTTTACCGCGTGAGCAGGAGAAGTTCATGATCGTGATCGCCGCCGATCTCGCCCGGCGCAGGCAGGCCCGGGGGCTGAAGCTGAACTATCCGGAGGCAATCGCCATCATCAGCTACGAACTGGTCGAGGGTGCCCGCGATGGCAGGACCGTGGCAGAACTCATGAGCTACGGAACCACCCTGCTCGGCCGCGAAGACGTGATGGAAGGCGTGCCGGAGATGATCCACGACGTCCAGGTGGAGGCCACGTTTCCCGACGGAACCAAGCTCGTCACCGTCCACAACCCCATCCGCTAGGAGGCTGCCATGATTCCCGGAGAGTACCGGCTTCAGGAGGGTGTGGTCGCGTGCAACAGCGGACGCGAGTCGATCGCCGTCGACGTCGTGAACCGCGGCGACCGCCCGGTCCAGGTTGGTTCGCACTATCACTTCGCCGAAGCCAACAGCGCCCTTGAGTTCGATCGGGAGGCAGCCTACGGCCGTCGCCTCGACATCCCGGCGGGCACCGCCGCGCGGTTCGAGCCGGGGGACCGGAAGACGGTCCGGTTGATCCTCCTTGCAGGCACGCGGCAGGTCTTCGGACTCAGCAACGCCGTGAATGGAAGGCTCGACGGCGGCGCGCCGGCACCGGCCGACGTCACCGGGGAGGCTGCCCAGTGAGCTTCGAGATTCCTCGCCGGCAATACGCAGAGTTGTACGGCCCCACCACCGGCGACGCGATCCGCTTGGCCGACACGGAGCTGTTCCTGGAAATCGAGAAAGACTTCACGGCCTACGGCGAAGAAGTGGTCTTCGGCGGCGGCAAGGTGATCCGCGACGGCATGGGCCAAAACGGGCAGTTGACCCGCTCGGAAGACATTCCGGACACCGTCATCACCAACGTGGTCGTTGTGGACTACAGCGGCATCTACAAAGCTGATGTGGCCCTTAAAGACGGCCACATCTTCAGAATCGGCAAGGCCGGTAATCCGCAGATCACCGACGGCGTGGACATAGTTATTGGATCAAGCACGGAGATCATCGCCGGGGAGCGGAAGATCCTCACTGCGGGAGGCATCGACACCCATATCCACTTCATCTCTCCGGAACAGGTGCCCGCAGCACTCTGCAACGGCATCACTACTATGGTGGGCGGTGGAACGGGTCCGGCCGAGGGCACCAAGGCGACCACCGTTACGCCCGGGGCATGGCACATCTCACGCATGCTCCAAGCGGCTGAAGGCCTCCCCGTCAACATCGGCCTGTTCGGCAAGGGCCACGCATCCGCCGTCGAGCCACTCGCGGAGCAGATCCGCGCCGGTGCCGTCGGACTGAAAGTCCATGAAGACTGGGGCTCAACCACCTCCTCGATTGACATGTCCCTGCGCGTCGCCGACGAATTCGACGTCCAGGTTGCCATTCACACCGACACGCTCAATGAGTGCGGCTTTGTGGAAGACACCATCCGGGCGATCAATGGCCGGGTCATCCACACCTTCCACACCGAAGGCGCCGGCGGCGGGCATGCGCCGGACATCATCAAGATCGCCGGGATGCCGAACGTGCTTCCAGCCTCCACCAACCCGACTCTTCCGTACACGCGGAACACGGTGGAAGAGCACCTGGACATGCTGATGGTGTGCCATCACCTCAACCCTGACATTCCGGAAGATGTGGCGTTCGCGGACTCCCGCATCCGTGCTGAAACCATCGCCGCAGAGGATGTCCTGCACGATCTTGGCATCTTCTCCATCACCTCGTCCGATTCCCAAGCCATGGGACGCGTCGGCGAAGTGGTGACCCGTACATGGCAAGTAGCCGATGCCATGAAGAGGCAGCGTGGCGTGCTGCGGGATCCGTCCGGAGCCGCCCACGGATCCCCGGACAGCGATAACTTCCGGATCAAAAGGTACGTTGCCAAATACACCATCAACCCGGCCATCGCACAGGGCATGGCGGACGTGGTCGGCTCGGTGGAGACCGGTAAGTTTGCCGACCTGGTGTTGTGGGATCCGGCCTTCTTCGGGGTAAAGCCCGAACTGGTGATCAAGGGAGGCCAGATTGCCTATGCGCTCATGGGCGACTCCAATGCTTCCATCCCCACGCCCCAGCCGCGCACCATGCGGCCCATGTTCGCGGCCCATGGAAAAGCGCTTTGGCAGACGTCCATTACGTTCCTGTCCAAAGCCGCGATCCAAGCCGGTGTTCCGGAAGAACTGGGACTCGAGCGGATCATCAAACCCGTATCCGGCATCCGCACGCTGAGCAAAGCGGACCTGAAATTCAACGGCGAAACTCCGGACATCGCCGTCGACCCCGAAACCTATACCGTCACCGTTGACGGCCAGGAAATCACCTCCGAACCCTCCGACGTGCTGCCCATGGCCCAGCGGTACTTCCTCTTCTAGGACTCACATGATCATTGAAGAAATCCTTGGCAACCTCCACGAGCTGCCCCGGGACGCTTATGTGGGCCGCCACATAGAGCGGGTGGTCCTCCCCGGCCCGTTGCTGGTGAAACGCATCCAACGCGTCACCACCGACCACGGCAAGGAGCTGGGAATCCGGCTCCCCTCCGGCTCCGGCCACCTTCGCGACGGCGACATCCTCGCTGCTGACGACGCCAACCTGATTGTCGTCTCCGTGCTTCCCACCGACGTCCTGGTGATCGCCCCCGGTACCATCCATGAAATGGGCGTCGTGGCGCATTCCCTCGGCAACAGGCACCTGCAGGCGCAGTTCTTCGATGCCGCCTCTGAATACCAGGCCGACGTCATGGTGTGCCAGTATGACCACACGGTGGAGGACTACCTCAAGCACGTGGGCGTGCCCTATCAGAGGCAGGAACGGGTGATGCCGGTGCCATTCCGCCATGCCGAACACACGCACTGACTACCAGCTGGCCCTCCAGCAACTCACGGATTCCGCCTTGCCTACAGGGGCGTTCGCACACTCCCTGGGTTTTGAGGGGTACATCGAACGCGGGATAGTGCGCGATCACCATACCTTCAGCATCTGGCTCCATGCCTTCCTGGCCCAGCAGCTCACCTACTCCGACGGGCTCGCCATCCGGTTCCTGTACGAGGGCGCCGGCCTTGAGGACTTGGACGCCAGGCTCTCCGCCTGCCTCCTGGCCCGGGAAGTCCGGGAGGCTTCGCTGAAGATGGGTGGCCGGCTATTGGATATCGGGGCGGAAGTGTTTCCGTCCGCCGAACTTTCCGGGTACCGCAACCAGGTGCGGGAGGGAACAGCGGCGGGGCATCAACCCCTGGCATTCGCCGTCGTC
Source organism: Paenarthrobacter sp. YJN-5 (assembly GCF_015040095.1). Taxonomy (NCBI): domain Bacteria; kingdom Bacillati; phylum Actinomycetota; class Actinomycetes; order Micrococcales; family Micrococcaceae; genus Paenarthrobacter; species Paenarthrobacter sp. YJN-5. Next base: position 4,323,743 of record NZ_CP053544.1, on the reverse strand, counting down.
GCGCGTTCACTGGGGGTTCCCCTTCCGGAAGCGCTCGCCGCCTACTTCTTCGCCGCCATCACCTCCCTGACGCAAAACGCCGTCCGCGCGGTTCCGCTCGGCCAGAACGCCGGGCAGCGCGTCCTCCGAAACGCGCACGACGCCGCTGCTGCCGCCGTCCAGGATGTAGCACGGCTGTGCTGGGACGACTTTGGGGCGGTTGCCCCGGGCCTGGAAATTTCACAAATGCGGCACGAGCGGCAGCGTGCCCGCATGTTCATGAGCTAAACCAAGGAGGACACATGACAGAGCCCATGATCATCGGCGTCGGCGGACCCGTCGGAGCAGGAAAGACCCAGCTCGTGGAACGCATCACCCGCCACATGAGCGGTGACATCTCCATGGCCGCCATCACCAACGACATATACACCATCGAAGACGCCAAGATCCTGGCGGCAAACGGCGTCCTGCCTGAAGACCGCATCATCGGCGTCGAAACCGGAGGATGCCCGCACACCGCCATCCGCGAAGACACCTCCATGAACACAGCCGCCATCAAGGAACTCAAAGCCCGGCATCCTGACCTGCAGGTGATCTTCGTGGAATCCGGCGGTGACAACCTCTCCGCCACGTTCAGCCCGGAACTCGTGGACTTCTCCATCTACATCATCGACGTGGCCCAAGGCGAGAAGATCCCCAGGAAAGCCGGCCAAGGCATGATCAAGTCCGACCTCTTTGTCATCAACAAGACGGATTTGGCGCCGCACGTCGGGGCGGACCTGGCTGTCATGGAGCGGGATTCGAAGGAGTTCCGCGGGAACAAGCCCTTCTGCTTCACCAACCTCAAAACCGACCAAGGGCTTGAAGAAGTCCTTGGCTGGATCAAGCGGGACGTCCTGATGCTCGACTTGGCGTCGTGAGCAGCGCCAGCAGCGGCGTGGCGGCTTCCCCGGATCGCCCCGTGCGGGGGCGGTTGGAGCTTGGCATCACTATGAGGGCCGGCAGGTCCGTTGCCGGGCATCAATTCCATGAGGGCGCATTGAGGGTGTTGCGGCCGCACTATCTTGATGGAACCGGGCAGGTTTGCTATGTCATGGTCAATCCCGGCGGGGCCTATTTGGGCGCTGATCTGTTCGTCATCGACGTGGAGGTCGGGGACGGGGCTGCGTTGTTGGTGACCACGCAATCGGCCACCAAGATTTACCGGACACCGCGTTCCTTTGCAGAGCAGCGCATGACCATACGGCTGGGGGAGGGCGCCAGGTTGGAGATGGTTCCCGACCAGCTCATCGCCTACAGGGAGGCCCGCTACAGGCAGGTTTCGCGCGCCAGTCTCCACCCGTCGTCGAGCCTTGTCATGGCGGAAGTCATCACTCCCGGGTGGTCGCCGGACGGAGCGTCCTTCACGTTCCGGGAGCTGGGGCTTCGGAACGAGATCCACGTGGAGACGGACGGCGGCCCCCAGCTCCTGGTCCTTGACAACCTCGTGATCCGGCCGCCATTGGACGATGTGACAGGCGTGGGCTTCATGGAGGGATTCAGCCATGTGGGCTCCCTCGTGGTGGTGGACCCGCGCGTGGACCAAGCGCTCACGGATGAGTTGGACCGAATTGCCCGTGACTACAGTGCGCATTCGGGTGTTTCATTGACCCAGAGCGTGGGCGGGACATGCGGGCTTGTCCTGCGTTCGCTGTCGAACAGCACCGGGGAACTCAACGGTCTGCTCAACGCCTGTATCGGATTCCTCAGGGGACGCTGGTATGGGCAAGAACCGTTGAATCTAAGGAAGTACTGATGACGACCCTCGCCGGGTTTGCCGCCCTGTACCGGGACCGTGAAACGCTGTCCCTCCGCACCCGGCTCTTTTTCACCTTCGGCGCGGTGGGCGCCTTGCATCTTGCCGCCGTCGTACTTCTGCTGGTGGGCACCACCGGCGGCGCCGAAGCTCTGGCACTTGGCCTGGTGGTCACGGCGTACGTTGCCGGCGTCAAACACAGCTACGACTGGGACCACATTGCTGCGATCGACAACTCCACGCGGAAGTTCGTTGCGCAATGCAAAGACCCGGTGAGCGTCGGATTCGCCTTTAGCCTGGGGCACAGTTCGGTGGTGGTATTGGCCGGGATGCTGGTGGTCCTGGGCGTTACGGTGATCGGACAGTTCATGGAGGGTGGCACCGCAGGGAACAAGATCCTTGGATTGATCGGAAGCGGCGTTGCTGGGCTGTTCCTGTTGATCATGGGGTTGTTCAACGGCTCGGCGTTCATCCGTGCAGCGCAGTTGTACAGGGAGGTCCAAGCAGGCGGCGAGGTCCAAGCCGAGGATCTGGAGACGAAAGGCTTCGTTGCGAGGCTGCTCGCCAAGCCGCTCGCCAGAGTGGAAAGACCGCGGAACATCTACGTCATTGGCTTCCTCTTCGGCCTGGGGTTCGACACCGCCACGACCATCGGGCTCCTGGTCATCACCACCACAGCCTCGCTGGCCGGAGTCTCACCCCTTGCACTCATGGCGCTTCCCCTCGCGTTCACTGCAGCCATGACCCTCTGCGACTCAGCCAACGGCGTGGTCATGATGAAGATGTACGTGTCGGCCATTCACGATCCCCAACGGAAGCTCGGGTTCAACGCCGTTATTACCGGCATTTCCGCGGTCTCGGCGCTGTTTATCTCCGTCATCACGTTGGGTGGGTTCCTGAACGAGGCGTTTGAGCTGGAAGACCCCCTGACATCGTGGCTCGGTGGGATAGACCTCGGTGACGCCGGACTGATCCTGGTTGGGCTCTTCGTGGTGGCGTGGGCTGTGACCGCATTGCATGGCCGGTTTGCGCGTTCTGCTCCGCCGCAATAGGCCCGCACGCGTCCCTGCGAACAAATTCTTGAGGGTGTTGTAATTTCTTGCCCCTTCCCGGAAACAACATGTACGAGCAGCAGATCTGCTCACTCTGCCCCGGGGGAAGGAACCCAGAATGAAGCACCACCGCTCCGAAATTGCCAAGTTCGTGACGCTCGCATCGCTTGCCCTGTCACTCACGCTCACCGGATGTTCGTCCGCTGAACCGGAGGCCGCCGGGAACACTGAAACCACGGGTTCGGCGTCGGAAGAGCGTGCCGTGGAGCCAACGGCATCGGTGCCCTCGGATGACGCAGTAGCGGCGATCACCCCGGCCGGCAATGAGGATCAGGACGCAGGACCCGTGGTTGCTCCGGTCGCTGTGGTTCCGGCGACGGCGCCCGCCGTCGTACCCGTTGCGCCGGCGCCAGTCGCGCCGGCACCCGCCGTGGTGCCGCGCGTCGTCGTGCCCGTTGCGCCGGCGCCAGTCGCGCCGGCACCAGTTGCGCCGGCACCCGCCGTGGTGCCGCCCGTCGTCGCGGAACCCGCAGCGCCGTCGACCCCGGACGCCTCGCAGAGCAGCACCTTTACCTTTCCCGACGGGCACATCTCATTCGACGTTCCGGCCGGCTGGAGTGTGAAGGTTGAGCAGGATTCCTACAACGAACTTGCCAACCTCCCCGGCGGCAAGGAGAACGCCCTCGTAGCAAAGATCTACAACGCGATCGGATACGAAGTGGCGAGCATCAGCAGTGGAGGCACGGGTGGCCTCGTGGGCGGCCCCGTCAACCGGACCATCATCGACTCCCAGGAACTGACGTCCTTCGATAGCCGCGACGGCGCCTCTTACTTCGCCTTCGTCAGGGACGAGTACCCTTTCCCAGAGTCGCCGGTCCGTTACTACATGGGCGTAGTGGCCGGCTTCTTCATGACTGAGGGCCCTGACAGCACCTCGGTCAACAGCTTCCTGATCATGGATAACGGAGCCGCGACCGCCGTTGCCCACGTGGACGTCTTCGTGTCGCCGGAAAACGCCCGGGAGTGGATGGAGACGGAGCAGTACACCAATCTCCGTTCAATGCTGACAAGCCTGCGGTACGCGGCCTAAGCACTGCGGCTGGAGCATAGGTACCCGGCAATCTCATTGGGGGAGGTTGCCGGTACCGATGCTTAAAGAATGTGGCCGGTTATGTAAGAACCCGGGGCCACCGGGAAACTGAGTTCTTGAAACGTCAATTGCTAGCCCGGGGGATAAGAAAAGATGTTGGCCACCAAAGAGCGGGAACTGATTGCTCTTCACGCTGAACATTTCGGCCGCGTCTACCACTACATCGCTTACCGGATCAATGATCGTGAGCGGGCTGAGGAACTTGCCAACGATGTGTTCCGGATCGTGTGGGAAAAGCAGCCGGACGAACCCCCGGGTATCGGCTGGTTGATCGCCACCGCAAGGAACGTCCTCGGCAACGAATACAAGGGCCGGCGTCGCCGTGAACAGCTCATGCAGCGCCTTGCAGAGGATGCCCGGGCACAGGGAAGCGAAAGTGACGGCGACCCGCAGGGCCACGTCGCGGACATTCTTTCGCGGCTGAAGGACAAGGACAGGGAAATCCTCATGCTCGCGTACTGGGACGATCTGACCACGGCTGAACTGGCCGAGAGCCTGGGATGCTCCCCATCGGCTGCTGCCGTCAGGCTTCACAGGGCGCGCAAGGCCTTCGCCAAAGCCGCACCGTCACAGCTCATGACAGAACGGGAAGTCTAACCATGGACCGCATCGAACAACTCATGAAAAATGCCAAACCGCAGGTACCCGGGCCGGGAACGGCTCCCGGCGTCCTGCCGGGCCGTTCGGAAGTGTTTTCCTCGGACCCGAATGTGGTTTCCCTGGTGCAGCGCAAGCCCCGGCGGACCGCCTGGGCAGCAACCGCCGGCGTGACCCTCGCGGCTGCGGCCGTGGTGGGGGCGATTGTGGTGGCCGGAAACCTTGCGCCCCAGTCCGCGCCAGCGCCGGCAACCACCAGCACGGCAACGTCTGCACCCTCCCCGACGCCAACGTTTACCGGTAGCCAATCGGCGACTGCCAGTCCCACTGCACCCGCGACGCCGGTGCCGCCACCGACCGCGACCACGCAACCGGCTGCGCCGGCAACAACCGTGCCGGCCACCACCGCGCCGCCGGCCGTTCCTGTGCAGCCCACAATTCCCGCCGGCCCCGCCGCTGGATCCTGCACTCCGGCCAACATCGATGTGCAGCGCAATGGCCAGGTCCGGTCCATCCCCGCCAGCGAGCAGCCGTACTACACGGTGCTGGGGTGTGCGGAGGGTTGGCTCGCTTACGCCGTTTCCGACGACGGTCTCCGGGCTATGGGCTTGGACGGCGGCAACGCCTGGTACAGGATTGCAAGACTGCAAGCCAATGGGCGGTTCCTGGATCCATCCGGCGTGGTGTGGTCCAGCGTCTACACGTGGGAATTCCACGCCGCAGCGCTCAAGAACAACCCCGACAACAAGTTCGCCACAGTCCAGGAAGCCATGGACGACGAGTTTGCCAGCAAGGGCATTCCCGTACGCTTGCGGCCCCAACTGGTGGGCAACGGACCGGCACTGTAACCATCAGGGCCGGAACCTGCTGGACAACTGCATGCCACTGTGCGGAAACCTTGTGCATTTGCCTATAACGGAGGGCTCCAGAGTTTCATAGGGTAGAGGAGATCTGCTTCACATAGGCAGAGCCAGACCTACCCAAGGACGAGTTTCAACGATGAAGAGCATCGCCCTCCTGCGCGAACGAGCCACCCGCGTCATGCCTACCGGTTCCCACTGCCCGGCTTCTGGTTTGTGGAGCCCGGACTCCGATCCGGAAACGGTGCACGTCTTTACTGAGGGCCACGTCCTCCCGGCCCACAACGGCGTACCCACTGTGTGGCGTCGTCGCGCGGCAGCATCATGACGGCGAGCCTTCTCAACCGGCCTGACGGCTACCGGCACGTTCCGGCATCGGAGTGGACCGGTCTCCAGTCCGGCGACCGCGTGTGGATCTACGACGTTGCGTGGGGTGTGGGTACCGGGCGCGTGGACGATGTTTCCCAGCACCAGGAACTCCTGTGGGTGATCCTCGAGCCGGGCGGCCGAAGGCTCATCTGCGGCACGGACGACGTCGAAGTCTGGGCTGCCTAGAACCAACACCGAGATGGCATTTGGTGCCAATGATTGAGCGGAGCATTGGCATCTAATGTCATCTCGGCGTCTTTAAGAGGCAGGCACCAACACGCTCGGCGAGCCGGTTTCCACGCGACTGACAGGGCCGTCGGGCAGGCCGGTGGCGGGGTCCAGTTTGTAGCTCACGACGTCGTTGGACCCCTCGTGCGCTACCAGCAGCCAGCCGTCGCGAACCAAGTGGTGACGTGGCCAGTCGCCACCGGTGGAAACGTCCGCCAGGGGTTCGAGGCTGGTTCCTTCGGCGCTCACCTTCAGGATGCACATCCGGTTGGACCCGCGAACCCCCACATAGGCGAAGCGCCCGTCCGGTGAGAGCGCGATTTCAGCCGCGGCATCGCCGTCGAACGGCTTGTTCACGCTCACGGGAACCATGGCCGTGAGCTCGAAGACGCCTTGCGGTTCGGACCGGATGGCCGCAACCTCAAGGGAGTATTCCGTGTCCACGAACACTGTCCCGCTGGAGTGCCGGACCATGTGCCGGGGCCCGCTGCCTTTGGGGAGGACCACTTGGTGATCCGCCTGCAGGCCGCTGCCGGGCTGGTAGGTCCAGACGCGAACCAAGTCGTTCCCCAGGTCCGCCGTCAGGATCCGGCCGTCGGGGAGCATCAGGCTGGAATGCGCACGGCTTGGCCGCGGCTGGTCGGTGGGTCCGTTGTGGTGAGGGTCGACGGCGGCTTCCGCGCTGAAGCGCGAGGTGATGGCGCCGTCGTCGTCCAGTTCAAAGAGAATGACCTGCCCGTCGCCCCAACAGGTGACGATGATGAAGCGGCCCTGCGGGTCTGCTGCCACGTGGCACGTGGCCTCACCCGTGGGCCAGGCTTCGCCGAAGGGTTCCAGCTCGGCCACTCTGGTGCGGCGGTAGGCCTGCACCGTGCCTGCCTCCTCGGCTACCGCATAAAGGATGGGCAGGGTGGGGTGCGGTGCCAGGAATGAGGGCGAATCGGCGGAGACGGCCAGGCCGAGGGAGGTGAGGTTTCCCTGCCCGTCGATGGATATGGCGCCGATGCCTTCGCCCTTGGCGTTGCGGTCTGCTGTGTAGGATCCGGTCCAGATCATTGATTCCACGCTCAGTTCCTCCCCTAGTGTCCTTGGACGTCGGAATCGACTCCGGCGTCAGGCCCGGCGTCGAGGGTTTGCAGGCGGTCCAGGTCCTCTTTGTCCAGTTCGAAATCGAAGACGTCGAGGTTCTCCTGCATGCGCTTCGGGTTGGCCGTCTTGGGGATGGCAACCAGGCCTTGTTGGACGTGCCAGCGAAGTACCACCTGGCCGGGGGTCTTTCCGTGCTTTTCGGCGAGACTGGCCAAGATAGGGGCGTTCAGGAGATCGCTTCGTGCGCCGAGCGGGCTGTAGGACTCGGTGACGATCCCGTTCCTTTCATTGAAGGCACGGGCGGCGGTCCGAGGGATGGCCGGGCTGATCTGGATCTGGTTGACGGCGGGAACCACGTCCGTTTCCGCAAAGAGCCGGTCCAGGTGGGCGGGCTTGAAGTTGGAAACTCCAATGGAACGGACCTTGCCCGATGCCTGCAGTTCTTCGAACGTCTTCCAGGTGGAAACGAACTCATCGCGCCGGGGGAGCGGCCAGTGGATGAGCAGCAGGTCCACGTACTCAAGGCCAAGACGCTTCAAGGAGCCGTCCAGGCCGGCGACGGCCTTGCCGGAGCCTTGGAACTCGCCGTCGAGCTTGGTGGTGATGAACAGTTCGCTGCGGTCCACCCCGCTGTTCCGGATTCCTTCGCCCACCCCGGCCTCGTTGCCGTACTTCACCGCGGTGTCGATGTGCCGGTAGCCGAGCGACACGGCTTCCTCAACGGCCTTCGCAACCTGGGTGTCATCCAGCGGCCACGTGCCCAGGCCCAGTTGCGGGATTTTGTATCCGTCATTGAGTTCTATGAGCGGGGCTGACGCCATGGGCACGATCTCCTTTTGCTGAAACGAAAAAGACAGGTTCCTTGCTTTTCTACGCCGGGGACGTGGTGCTTGGCAACAGTGTCCGCCGGGACCAGTCGAACAGCTGGTCACTCAACTCCATGTAGTCCTCCTTCACCACCTGCAGTTCAGGATGCCTGTCGTGCCACTCCACGATTTCCCGGGCACCATCGGCAAAAGGAATAGTGGCAGTGAAATCCGGTACAAGGGCTTTGATCTTTGAGTTGTCGAAGACCACCGAGTGGGAACGATCGCCCAGCAGGTTGGGACCCAGTTCCGCGCTGTGGGCCGCGATGGTCTCCGAGGACACGTGGAACAACTCCGGCTCCGCAACACCCGCGGCCCTGGCGAAAAGCCCATAGATCTGGTTCCACGGCAGGAACTCATCCGAGGTGATGGTGTAGCTCTCGCCGATGGCCTGCGGACGCCCGAGGAGCCCGACGAATGCCTTGGCAAAATCGCGGCTGTGCGTCAGCGTCCATAGCGACGTTCCATCGCCGTGGACCAGCACAGGCAGTCCTGCACGCATCCGGTGGATGTCCGTCCAACCACCCACCATCGCGATCTTGGTGCGATCGTACGTATGGGACGGGCGCACCACCGTCACGGGGAAATCCTGTTCACGGTACGCATCCCAGAGGAGTTCCTCGCAGGCGATCTTGTCCCGCGAGTACTGCCAGAACGGATTCTTCAGGGGCGTGGATTCCCTGATGGGCAGGGTGGTAGGCGGCTTTTGGTACGCCGACGCTGAACTGATGAACACATACTGGCCCGTGCGTCCACGGAACAACTCCATTGCAGTCCGGGCCTGGTCCGGAGTGTAGGAGATAAAGTCCGCGACGGCGTCGAACTCCCTGCCGCCAAGTACCTCACGCACCGCTGCCGGTTCCCGGATGTCCGCATGCAACACTTCGGCGCCGTTCGGGACCGGCCGCCCGGCTGACCGTCCCCGATTAAGGATGGTCAGCCGGTGGCCCAGCGCCACGGCGCGTTCAGCCGCCGAGGTGCTGATGACACCGGTCCCGCCGATGAACAGGATGTTCCGCTGCGAGACGGTGTCCGCTGCTTTTCCAAGGATGCCTGTGTGAAGGTCGCTCACCAGGCGTAATCCTCGGGAGCGGGGCGATGGCCTGGGAATATGTCGTCCAGCCGCTTGAGGGCGTCATCACTGAGTGTGACGTCCAGGGCGCGGATGGCGGAGTCCAGCTGTTCCTGGGTTCGGGGACCCACAATCGGTGCCGTCACCGCGGGCTGGTGCAGCAGCCAGGCAAGAGCCACGTCGCCGGGCGCATGGCCCAGTTCGTCAGCAAAGTCCTCGTACTGGCGGATCTGGTCTTCATGCTGGCGCAGGGTCTCCAAGGCGCGTCCTTCGGTGCGCCGGACGCCTTCTTCTTCCTTTTTGAGCACGCCTCCCAGCAGGCCGCCCTGCAGGGGAGACCACGGGATCAGGCCCAGGCCGTACTGCTGCGCTGCCGGAATCACTTCGAGTTCCAGCTCGCGGCGGAACAGGTTGTAGATGGACTGCTCGCTCACCAAGCCCGTGTAGTTCCGCCGGTGTGCTGCTTCCTGGGCCTGGGCGATGTGCCACCCGGCAAAATTGCTGCTGCCCGAGTAAAGGATCTTGCCCTGTTGGACGGCCACCTCGATGGCCTGCCAGATCTCGTCCCACGGAGTGTCCCGGTCGATGTGGTGGAACTGGTAGATGTCGATGTAATCCGTCTGCAGCCGCTTCAAGCTGGCGTCCAGGGCGCGCCGGATGTTCAGGGCGGACAACTTGGACTCATTCGGGCGGTCCGTCATGGTGCCGTAGAGCTTGGTGGCGATCACCGTGCGTTCCCGGCGCTCGCCGCCCTTGGCGAACCAGCGGCCGATGATTTCCTCGGTCCAGCCGCGATGTTCCGTGCCGCCGTAGACGTTGGCGGTATCGAAGAAATTGATCCCGGAATCCAGCGCGGAGTCCATGATCGAATGGGACGTCTCTTCCTCGGTCTTAGGGCCGAAGTTCATGGTGCCCAGGCAGAGGCGGGAGACTTTCAGGCCGGAGCGGCCAAGATGCGTGTACTGCATGCTGTTGTCCTTTGTTAGTGCCGGGCTTACATCTGGGTGAAGGAGGCGACGGCGGGATCGGAACCGATGCGCGCGCCCGCCTCAAGGGCGGTGATGGCCGCAAGTTCGGACTCGGTAAGGCTCAGGTCCGCGGCACCGAAGTTCTCGCGCATGCGGCTGGAGTCCGCGGACTTGGGGATCACGATGGTTCCCTGGGCCAGATGCCAGGCGAGGATCACCTGGGCGGGAGTGGTTCCGTGTGCCGCGGCGACGAGCGCCACCTGCTCGGCGTTGAGGTCCTTGCCCTGGCCGAGCGGGCTGTAAGCCTCGACGGCGATGGTGAGGTCGCGGCATTTGGCGGCCAGGTCGGCCTGTTGGTAGGTGGGGTGCAGTTCGATCTGGTTGACGGCCGGTACTACCTCGGACTCGCGCAGGAGGGTGTCCACGTGGTCGGCGAGGAAGTTGGAGATACCGATCGCGCGGATCTGCTTGTCATGGTAGAGCTTCTCCATTTCCTTCCAGGCCTTGGTGTACAGCCCCTGGGACGGGACGGGCCAATGGATCAGGTAGAGGTCCAGGAAGTCCAGGCCCAACGCGTCGCGGCTGCGTTGGAAAGCGTCGTAAGCTTCGCCCTGCTCGCCGTTGCGCAGCTTGGTGGTGATGAAGAGCTCGTCCCGGGAAAGTCCGGAAGCTGCAATTGCGGCGCCAACGCCGGCTTCATTGCGGTAGGCCGCGGCGGTGTCGATATGGCGGTAACCGGCCTCGAGGGCGTCTTCCACTACCTTCTGGGTCTCTTCCGGAGGCACTTGGAAGACGCCGAATCCAAGCTGCGGAATGGTGACGCCGTTGTTCAATGTCAACTCTGGCATGAGGGTCTCCTTCGAAAGTGGTGTGCGTTGTGGGATCTCCGGAAAACGTTTTCGGAGGCTCTGCTTTGAGCCTATTCACTTTTGGCCACCGCGTCAGCAGAAGTGCGTGATCCTGTTTTTCCTAGGTCTGCCAGTCCTACCCAAAGAGGTGGTGGTGCCGGCTGTTGCACCGGCAGAATGGATGGATGGGTCAAAGCGCTGAGTTCGGAAAGTTCCTCAAGGTCATGCGTGCGCGCCTTTCCCCGGAAGACGCCGGCACGCTCGGTTCAACCGGCTCCCGCAGGGTCCCGGGGCTTCGCCGGGAGGAAGTGGCCAGGCTGTCCGGAGTAAGCACCGACTACTACACCCGCCTGGAGCAGGGGCGGAACATCCATCCGTCCAAGGCGGTGCTGGACTCCGTGGCGAGGGCCCTCCGCCTGGATGCGGGGGAGCGGGCCCACATGATGGACCTTCTTGCGCACTGCGCCAACTCGGCCGCGGGGCCCGGGCCGGTTCAGAAAGTGCGTCCGGCCGTGCGGCAGTTGCTGGACGCAGTGGGCGACGTGCCGGCGATGGTCCTTGGACGCAGGACTGACGTCTTGGCCGCCAACCGCATGGCCAACCTGCTGTTTACCGACTTCACCTCCTTGCCCGCCGCGGAAAGGAACCTGACCCGTTGGCTCATCCTGGATGCCAGCGCGGGAACGCTGTTCCGGGACTGGAAGACCGTTGCCGCCGAGGCCGTTGGAGCGCTGCGCATGGATGTGGGCCGCCACCCGAACGATCCCCAAACCAACCAGCTGGTAGGTGAACTCGCCGTTCACAGCGAGCAATTCCGCCAATGGTGGGCCGGGCACAGGGTAGCTTCGCGTTCCGCCGGAACAGTCCGCTTGCACCATGCCGTGGTGGGCGACCTTGAACTGAACTTCGAAACCCTGAGTCTCCCGGACGACGCCGACCAGCACCTTCGGGTCTATTCCGCCAAGGCCGGTTCGCCGTCGTCGGACGCTTTGACGCTGCTGAGCAGCTTCGGTGAGCCGGGCACGGTTACTCAGATTCCAGAACCCGCCCGCCGAGATGACAGTTAATGCCAATGTTCGCGGTGATTATTGGCATTAACTGTCAGTTCGGCGAGCGGTTGGCCGTGGCTGGCGCCTAGCGCTCCAGGCGGAAGCCAAGCTTGATGGTGACCTGCCAGTCGGCAACCGCACCATCCTCGAGGTGGCCGCGGATTTCCTTGACCTCGAACCAATCAAGGTTGCGCAAGGTCTGCGACGCTGTGCCGATGGCGTTCTTGATGGCGTCGTCGACGCCCTCGGTGGAAGTTCCTACAATCTCGGAAACGCTGTATGTGTGGTCAGCCATGGTGCTCCTCATCATCGTGTTACGAATCCTGGAAATCGGGCCTGCGCGCAGGCCGTCCATGCAGACTAGCCCACGGAAGTTCGTGCGGCCAGAGCTAGTTTTCGCGCCAATCGTTGCTGGTGATGTGCGAACCCGCTTGTGGTCCCATTTGCAGCATCCCGCCGTCCACGGGCCAGGAGGCGCCGTTGACGTAGCTGGATTCGGGGGACGCCAGGAAGGCTACGACGGCGGCAATCTCGCGTGCGTCGCCGGGGCGGCCCACGGGTACTCCGGGACGTTCTTCCTGGTGCGGGTCCTCGTCCGTTTGGCCCGTCATGGGGGTGGCGATCTCACCGGGTGCCACGTTGTTGGCCGTGATGCCGTACTGCGCCAGCTCCAGCGCCATGGTCTTGATGAGGCCACCCAGCCCGTGCTTTGAAGCGTCGTACGCTGATGCGCCTACCCGCGGCTGGAACTCGTGCACGATGGTGATCGCGATGATGCGCCCGCCGCGGCCTGCGTCCACCATGCGCTTGGCTGCCGCCTGCATGGCTACGAAAGCACCGTTGAGATTGGTGTCCAACGTCTGCATCCACGTCTCAAAGTCCAGCTCCAGGAACTTGGTTCCGTCTCCGGTTCCTGAGTTGTTGACGAACACATCCACGCCGCCAAGTTCGTCGGCGAGCCGATCGATCGTTGCCGCCGTCTCCTGGATCCTGGTGGTATCCAGCTGCTGCACTACTGCCTTGCGGCCCAGGCCCCTGACTTCTTCGGCGGTCTCCTGGGCGCCCTGCTCATCCGAGTGCCACGTAATTCCCACGTCCATGCCTGCTTTGGCCAGCGCGACCGCCGTGGCGCGGCCAATGCCGGAATCCGAACCCGTGACGATCGCCGTCGTCGGGTTGAAAGCTTGCTGTGCCATGATCCTGCCTTTCGGTTGTGATCGAGCCGATACCGTATCCCTACCCGTTGGGACACGGCCGTAAACAAGGAGCAGCGGCAACTGCTGATCGCGTGTAAATTTCTTTGAAGTACCACCGGACCACCACCCATGAATCCATCAATGAGGAGAACTCATGTCAGAAGTGATCGTCGTCGGCGTTGACGCCAGCGAAACGGCCAAGCGGGCAGCCGTGGCGGCAGCCAAGATGGCCAAAGCACTCGGCGCCGAACTGCACGTCATCAGCGGCTTTTCTGATGACCGGATCGAAGAGTTCGGCAGTGGCAGCGACCGCATTACGGTCTCCTCGGCGGACTCCGCCGAGTACGTTGCGCGCAAGGTGGCCGAGGAACTGGACATCCCGGACAACAGCGTGAAGTACTACGCTGCCCGCGGTACGCCGGCCAACGCCCTGATCAACTACGCCGAGTCCCACAAGGCATCCCTGATCGTTGTGGGCAACAAGCGCATGAAGGGCCTTGGCCGCGTGCTGGGCAGCATCGCCAACAGCGTGGCCCACGGTGCCCCGTGCGATGTCTACATCGTGAACACGGAAGTGGACGCCTAAGACCCAAGTAGCTGGCAGCAGGGGTTGTTCTGAGAGCTCAGAACAACCCCTGCTGCCAGTCAGATGGGCTACCGCTCTTCCACGGGACCACTTTCCACCAGCGCGTAGACGCGGCTGGGGCTGCCCGTGCCGCCGACGATCGGCAGGGGAGCTACCACCAGGGTGGCACCCGTAACCGGCAGCCGGTCCACGTTCCGGAGCGAGGTCACGCCGTACTTGTCCGCACCCAGGAGGAAGGAGTGGACGGGGAACATCGGATCCAGGGAGCCCGCCTGGCCGGCGTCGATCCCCACGGTTTCAACGCCGAAGCCGCTGATGGAAGCGTTGCTGGCAAGCCATTTGGCACCTGCCGCAGAGACCCCGGGAGTGTGCGGGCCGGCGTCGTCCGCGTTCACGAAGGCCGCAGCATCGGCGCCCCGGGCTGCCCAACCGGTCCGGAAGATCACCCAGCAGTTCTCCGGGAACGGGCCATGCTCTTCCTGCCACTGCTCAAAATGTTCCGGTTCCAGGAGGAAGTCCGGGTCTGCTGAGGCTTCCGCAGTCTTGTCGAGCACCACCAGCGGACCCACGAGGCGGTGCGGTTCGATCTTGTCCACGGACTTGCCGTCCTTGCCCGTGATCCAGTGGACCGGAGCATCCAAGTGCGTTCCGGCGTGCTCGCCCACCGTGACGTCGTTCCACGCCCACGCCGGGCCGGCGTCGTCGAAGTTGCTGACCGGCGAGACCGATAATCCAACCGTGTTCGCAAAAGGCTGCGGCAGGTTCAGGATGGGGGTTTCGGGGCTGAGCGGGGTAGTGAGGTCGATGATTTTCACCGAGCCGTTGGAAAGGGCTGCAGTGAGCCCGGCCAGAACAGACATTGTTCTCCTATCGCTGGTTTCGCTTGAATGGGTTGGATTTCCTGGTTGTCAGACGCTGTGCCACGAGGTGGCCTGAACCGCCGGAGAGGCCAGGGCCGGGGTGGGTGGAAGCCCCGATGTGCCAAAGTCCCCTGACGGTCGTATGGTGGCCGGCGGCTTGGGGAAACGGCCGCCAGAGCAGGTTCTGGAAGAGCTCGGCCGAGCCGCCGTACGGGTCACCGCTAACAGCGTTCGGGTTGCTTGCAGCGAGGTCCGGAGGGGCGATGATGTCCGAGGCCAGAACGGTAGCCCGCGTTCCCGGCGCGAACTGCTCAAGCCGCTCAAGGACACGGTGCAGGTAGGCCTGCTTCAACTTCTCCGACCAACCCCCGGCCACAGACAGCTCACCCGCAGCGTCCCCTACCGGCTCGAACGGAACCTCCTGGAGCTGCAGCCACAGCGTCGCTTTGCCTTCGGGTGCCCTGGAGGGATCCAGGACGCACTGCTGTCCCACCACGATGGTTGGTTCCGCCGGCAAGAGCCCCGCCTCAGCCTGGGCGCACGCGATGCCCGTGCTGTCCGATCCGTTGCTGATATGGACCAGCGGAACCTCGTTGAGGCGGGGATCCAACCATCGGACAGGCTTGTCCAGGCAAGGTGGACCTGCATGGCGCCGCGGCCGTTCTGGTACCTGCGGGCGGCGTCGGCCAGGTGTGCCGGGGCATCAGGCAGCAAGCGGGTGTAGAGGGCCTGGGGCGAAACGTTGGCCAGCACGGTGTCCGCTTGGACGATCCCCTGGGAGGTGCGGACCCCGGTCACCGAGCCGGACACCGAAAGGATTTCTTGGGCTTCGGTGCCGAGCATGATCCGCGCACCGTTGTCCCGGAGCAGTGATTCAAAGGCTGCAACAAAGCGTGCGGCTCCGCCCTTGACCACCGGCAAGCCGAAGGTGTGCATGCTCATGGCCATCACGGGCAGCATCACGCCTCCTGTTGCCTGGTCCGGGCCGAGGCCTGCGTGCAGGAGCCAGGGAGACCATAGCTGGTCCGTTTCCCAACCATCGAAGCGGCTGCGGAGGTAGTTGCGGCCGCTCATCACGGCGTCCCTGAGAAAGGCCTCGTTGGCCTTCACCTTGCCGGTCCGCACAGCGCCAAAGCCCAGCCGTGCCAGCTCTTTGAGGGAACGCAATTCCGCCCCGAACGCCCCGAAGACGGTCCCGGCCTGACGGCCCAGGTCATCGAGCATGGTGACGTAGGCCTGCTGATCCGCCGGGTGCTTGAAGGCCTTCGCCGTCTCCGCAGGATCCCGGTGGGCAAGGGCCACCCTGTGCTCGCCGGTCACAGGGTCCGCAGCCACCGACGCGGTGACGGCGCCGTCTGTATTGCAGTACTGCAGGCCCCTCTTGTGCAGTTCACTGCCCAGCACGGCGTACGCGCCGCCGGAAACAAAGAGTGGATGCCACGACGAAAACGAATCGTGGATAAACCCCGGCAGCGTCCGTTCGCCTGAGTGAATGAAGCCTCCTAGCCGGTCGGACTGCTCGATCAGGCAGACCTGTTGTCCGGCGAGGGCAAGCTCCGCAGCGGCAACCAAGGAGTTGATACCGGAGCCGATGACGGCAACGTTGTTCATGGATGATGCCCTCTCAGAAGTCGGGGTGGCTGGCTGTCGCGTGGTACTTGCCGCTATGGAACACAAGGGGAGAACCACCGTCGTTGCTGTACTTCTCCACTTCGCCAACGTAGATCACATGGTCGCCGGCGTCGTGGCGCGACACTGTGCGGCACTGTGCGGCACTGGAAGGTAGCTACCGCGCCGTCCAACAGGGGCACCCCGGCAATGCCTTCGGTGGTTTCGGCACCTTGGAACTTGTCCGAGGCCGGCGTAGCGAACTGGCGGGACAGCACATGCTGATCGCTGGCCAGGACGTTGATGGCGAAGTGCGTCGATTCCTCGAAATCCGTCAGGCTCGGGGCCCGCTTGCTGGGGCACCACAGGACCAAGGGCGGTTCCATGGACACGGAGGTGAAGGAGTTCGCCGTCATGCCCACCTTCCGGCCGTCCGGGGAAACGGTGGTGACCACCGTGACGCCGGTTGCGTATTGGCCCAATGCGCTGCGGAAATCACGCACATCGAAGACGGCGGAGTCCTCTTCCTTGCGCGCCTGCATGAAGTCCGCAGCCGCCGTCGGGTCGAACCACCATGGATAGGAAGTCCGCGGATCGTCGAACCCGGCCACGATGCTTGCGGCCAGGGCCGGATGCTCGGCGGCTTCGCGCAGGAGGGTGGCCTGATGGTCCCGACGCGGCTTGAGCAGGTCATTCGTCCACGCCACCGACCACTGGCCCCACCCGCGCCAGAACTCGTCGAACGTGCGCTCCATCCATTCCCCGTCGAACGGTTGCCGGCCACGGCGCACGATCGCATCGAGGTAGTACTTGGCTGCCAGCGTCGCGTTGTTTGACCCCTGGCCGGTCAGCGGATCGTTCAGGACCACGGCGTCGCCGAGCCCGAAGACCAGGCTGCCGTTCGCCAGTTCCCCTACCGCGGACCGCACCGTCGGAGTGATGCGTCCCAGGAGCGTGGCGCCGTCGTCGGTCAGAGCGGCGCCTTCGAAAGCGGCGGCCTCGTGCGGGAAATGGTCCCGGAGCAGCTGCAGCGAACGCTCCAGCTGGTCTTCGGGACTTACGACGCCGGACCAACAGTCCATGGGGCCGCCCACCACTCCCTCGAACACCATCATGCGGCAGGGGCCGGACGCGGTGAGTCCCGGGAAAGTGAAAAACTCACCCACACCCGGCGCCATGGACATCCGGATGGCGGCAGCCCCGCCGTCGTCCGTTCCGGAAGCGGTGACGTAATTGAGCGCCAGCACCCGCTGGGGACGGTCAAACGGCGACTTGGCCTTGTCCCGCGGGAACACCTGCCCGATTTCGCCCTTTCCCGTACTGACGATCACCAACTCGTAGTCCCGGGCCAGTTCTTCCAGAAGGCGGGGAGTGACTTTCTCGATCCGGAAGTCGCCGCCATTCGCGACGAACCGTTCGATCCAGTGCGCGCTCTTGAGCCGCTGGTCAACGGACCTTGCCGGGCCGTCCAAGGGGGCTTCCCACTCAATCGGTTCCTGACCCTCAACGCGCAGGTGGATGGAACCAATGGCGGGGGCAGCTCCCGAGTCGGGAAACGCGGTCCCCATTTGTGCTTCGGCGTCCAAGGCGGGTGCGAACATGCACTGGCTGGACATGACTTTCCCTGACCTGATTTGGGCTGCCGAGCGGTCCGAGAACAGCGTGACGGCGTAGCCCTCCCGTTGCAGGCCCAAGGCCAGCTGGGCGCCGGATTCGCCGGCTCCGATGATTGCGATTGTGCGCATGGTAAATCCTTATTAGCAGGGGCGTGCTATGAAAATCCGGGGTCAGGAAACCTTGGCACCCAGGGCTGCGAGGTAGTCCTCGGCTTTGTCCGGGTACATGAACCACTCCTGGAATTCCGGCGGGTGGTTGAAGCCGTTGGCAAAGCGGTGCGCGATTTCCGGAACCTGGTTTGCCGCGCCCAGCAACTCAAGGACGTGCGGCGGGGGAGGAGCCAGCAGGGCATTGGTCCAGTGTGCAACGTGTCGGGCGTAATCCCAATAGCGTTCGAACGTGGCCTGCATGAATGCCGGGTCATAGCGGCGGTCGCCGTGCTCAATGATGCTCTGCAGGTACGACGCCGCGCACTTGCTGGCGTTGTTGGAACCCTGGCCGGTGATGGGATCGTTCAAAACCACGACGTCGGCAAGGCCAAGTACCTGCCTGCCGCTGGGGAGCGCGGCAATCGGGTGGCGGACGGTGGGGGCGACGCGGCCCTGCAGGATGCCGTTGGGGTCGGTCAGATGGACGTCAGTAGCCCGTTCGGCTTCCCATGGAAGGAAGGTCTCAAGGATGTTCTTGGACGTTTCCAGGTGCTCGTCCGGAGTAAGGCCCTCCCACACGTCCATGGGACCGCCCGGGACGCCTTCGAAGACCATGATTTCGCAGGTGCCGGTGGTGGTCAGTGCTGGAAAAACGAAGTACTCGCCCACGCCCGGGATGAGGTTGAAGGAGACCGCTGAGTACTCTTCGCGGGGCTTCAAGCCGGTGACGTAGGTGAGGGCCAGAGCGCGCTGGGGCGTGTCATAGGTGCTGCGTTCAGCGTCCCGGCTGAAGAGTTGGGCGATCTCGCCCTTGCCCGCGGCCACGATCACCAGGTCCGAGTTCAGTGCATAGCGTTCCAGCTCATCAACGCCTGCATCCTCGAACACCAGCTCGCCGCCGCGTTTGATGAACTCCTCCATGAACCTGGGGAACTTGACGCGTTGGTCGATGGACTGGGCGTGGTTGTCCAGCCTCGAGGCCCAGCTGATGGCTTTCTCACCCGGAAGTTCGGGGTGCGGGACGGTGAACGAGATCCCGTCAACGGTGGGTGCGTCGGGCCAGAAATCAAGTCCCAACGCGCGCTCGTGCTCCAGGGCGTTGTGGAAGATGCACTGGCTGGACGCGACTTTTCCGTCCCGGATCTCTTCCGGCGTCCGGTTGGAGATGGTGGTTACCTGGTAGCCGGCGTCCAGCAGGCCGATGCCCAGCTGAAGGCCGGACTGGCCTGCGCCGACGATCGTAATGTGGCGTTGCGTCATGGTTCTTGCCCTTCTATGGTGGGGACGTTTTCGAAGCGGTCGGGTGGATTCTTTGGCTTTTAGTTGGCGGCCAGGAGGGGGATGGTCTCTTCGGCGCGTTCCGGGCCCAGTGCCGAATAGCCGCCATCCACGGCCCAGTCTGCGCCGGTCACGAAACTGGCCTGGTCACTCGCCAGGAAGGCGACGACGTCACCCACTTCGCGTGGCCGGCCCACTCTTTTGAGGGCGTGGAAAGGGGCGGCAACAGCGTCCGTCTTGTCGAGGTTCCCGTTGCTGAGGGAATCCATGATGTTGCTCCATACCCAGCCGGGGCTCACCGAATTGACCCGGATGTTGTCCGGGGCGAAGTCCACTGCCATGCTGCGGGTGACCTGGACCAACGCAGCTTTGCTTGCGGGGTAGAGCCAGCGGCCGGTCTGGGCAACGGAACTGGAAATGGAGGTGAAGTTGATGATCACGCCGTGTCCGGACTTTGCCAGATGCGGTCTGGCCGCGTTGGCGGCCATTACTGCGCTGACCACGTTGACGTTGAGGGCCTCGAGCCAGTCCGCCCGGCCGGAGCCTGCGCCTTCGTCCTTGTAGGTGCAGGCCAGGTTCACCAGGATGTCCAGGCCGCCGTGGCGGGCCACTGTCTCCTCGATCAACTCGTTGAGGGCGGAGTCGTCCGTGATATCCGTGTGGGAGTAGTGGATCCCTTCCCCGAGCGCTTTGGTGACCGTACCGCCGTCGGGGTCAATGTCGGATACCACCACAGTGGCTCCTGCATCGCGCAACGCAGTGACAACGCCTTGGCCCACTTTGGTTGCTCCGCCCGTGACCACTGCGGTCCTGCCTTCGAGTCCTGACATGGCCAAACCCTCTCCTTTGTGGATTCTGCTGATGAGCGAATGTGGCGTGCTTCATATTCGCTGTGAAGTGACTCTAGGTAGCCGCCCGCCTCCCGGAATATCCACTTGGCGCGGACGTCATCCGGAATGCGCAACTGAGGCGGAATCAATCGCCGGGGTACTGTTCGTCGTCTTCCTCGAGCCACCCAACCCAAGGAGCGGACGTCACCGTTGCCTCCGGCGTGCGCAGCTGCTTTTCCCAGGCCTCAAAGTGCCGCTCCCACTCATGGCGGCGGTCGTGAACCAGCTTGATGTTCTTCACGGAGTTTTCACCTCCTTCAACGCTGTTGCAGAAATATGACGTACGTCATACTTGGTCTAAGAGCGACTTTAGGCAGCTGCTCAGGTTCGGAATATCCGCCAGGCGTAAGGATCATCCGGAAAGCGAAATGCCGTACCCAGACCCTAGGTAGGTGCCATGTGGTGAGGATCCTTCCCCGCGACGTCTTGCGTGGGCGGCCGACGACTGCCACCAGGGATGTTGACGAAGCGCACGCGAAAATTGCCGAGCTGTTCTGCGGCCATGAACTTGCGCCCCGTGCCAGCAAGGCTGCCGTGGACATGAAGCTGCGCTCGCTGCACCGCGGGGATGTAGGGATCGAGTTCCTGGATTACGGGGCCGATGTGCGGATCGAGCCGGAGGGCCTGCAGGATTTCCATCTGGTTCAGATCCCATTGGCGGGCCACGCCTCCATGCAGGTGGGGTCAGCCAGTGTTGAATCAACCCCGCGTATGGCTTCCGTCCCGCCTGTTGACCGCCCCTTCAGCATGTCGTGGGATGCGGGCAGCCCGCACCTGATTGTGTATGTTCGCCGGACTGCGCTTGAACGGGTGGCCACATCACTCAACGGTGGCCTGGAACCCAAAGGCGGGCTCGGCTACGGCATGGACCTCACACCCGCAGCCGGCAGGGCGTTCCTGAGGTCCGTCGTCGAACTTCACGATGACCTGATCAGCAAGCCGCAAGCGGCCACGCCTGCGTTCGTGCAGGGATTGCTGGCGGACAGCATGATGTCGCGGCTGCTGATGGCCATGGAAGCTCCGGAGCCCGGGATGCGGGATGTGGAAACGGAGAGTCGCTTGGTCATGGAATGCCGCGAGCTGTTGGAGCGGCATGCCTTCGAGGAACTCACAGTGCCGGACATCGCGGAGTGCCTTGGTGTATCGGTGCGCACGCTGCAGACGGCGCTCCGGGCGGAATGCGGTGCTACGCCGTCGGAGTTGTTGCGGTCGATCCGTCTGGACCGCGCCCGCGAGATGCTCTTGGAGGCCGATCCGAGGGAGCAAACGGTGACCGCAGTGGCCGAACTGTGCGGGTTTACCCACCAGGGACGGTTCTCGGCGCTGTACCTGCAGACATTCGGTGAATTGCCGTCGGAGAGCCTGCGCCGCTGACCCAACTGACTGGCATTAGGGGTTGCTCTGAGCCCTCAGAACAACCCCTAATGCCAGTCAGATCGGGGAGGCGCTAGGCCTCCAGCACGTACGTCTTCAGATCGTCCAGGGTCTGCTGCATGTGCTCATCCATGGCCAGCCGGGCGTCGTTGGCGTTGCGGGACTCCAGAGCCGTGGTGATGCTGCGGTGGTGCTTGATGGCGTGTTCCTGGATCTCGGGAACCGCTGAAGTCTGCGTGCGGCGGGCCTCGAGCACGCGATGCAACGGCTCGAACAGTACGGCTACGAACACGTTGCCGGAGGCGTGCAGAATGACGTCGTGGAACGCGAGGTCGGCCTCGACGAACGCTGCAACATCGTTGATCTCATGGGCGGACTGCATCTGCTCCACGTGATCCTTGAGGACCGCGAGGTCCTCGTCTGAAATGCGGCCGGCGGCGAGCTCACAGGCGCCGGTCTCCAGCATGCGCCGAAGTTCGATGAGCTGGATGGCGGCCGCCGCATCCTTGGTACCTTCGGACGCCGCGCGCAGCACGGCCTCGAGCGAAGTCCACTGATTCAGGGGGTTCACGAACGTTCCCCGGCCGCGCTCAACACTCAGGATCTTCTGGGCTTCAAGGGTTTTCATGGCTTCGCGGACCGTCATGCGGCTCACCTCGTGGCGCGCACTGAGCTCCAGCTCGCCCGGGACTACAGTGCCGGGCGGAAACTCGCCGGCGACGATCCTGTCCAGCAGCTCATCAGCAACGACGCCGACCAGCGACTTGCGTGCCATGGGTCCCCCTTTCCTTGCTTCCGATCTCCCATCCCGCGGTTCCCCCTGGGCAGGATGGTTGTCAGACATCTTACGCTGGCAGTGGCCGGGTTGTTTTCCAAAACTCCATCAGCGTCACAGCGCATGCCTCCGGCTGTTCCCAGTGGACGCTGTGCCCCGCGTTCTCCACCGCTTTGAGCTGCCTGCCTGGAGCAGCCGCTGCAAAGTCAGCCATCTGGTCGATGGAACGCACGCGGTCGCCCACTCCGGCGATGACCAGCAGGGGTGCCTGGACGCGCCCGGGTATTGAAGGCCCGACGCCGGTCGTGGCCGCCAATGCGCTCGGGGCAAGAACCCGGAAGGGCAGGCCAAAGCCTTTGCTGAGCTTCTCTTCATCCTCCGCAGGGAGATCCCCGTACCAAGCCCTCATGCACTTCCCGACGAACCCTGCATCGAAGTGTCCTTGCTCCACCTGCGCCTGGATCAGGTTGCGGAAGCCGGCGTTGGGCGGCGCCGGCACCATTCCCACGAGCGTCAGCGTAGCTACCAGGTCCGGCCGGGTTGCGGCCAACGTCAGGGCGACACTGCCTCCCATGGAATGACCCACCAGGTGAACGGGGCCCGAAGCCAAGGACCCGATTGTGGCTCCAACCGATGCTGCAGCCGTCTCCAGCGTCCACTCAAAGTCCTGCGGAAGTTCCTGGCCGGCGTGGTAACCGGGGAGGTCCAGGATCCACACGGTCTGACCGCGCTTCACAAGCTTCGAGGCCAAGGGCTCCCAGTAAGCCGATCCGGATGCCCAGCCATGGATCAGGACTGCAGGGGGCTGGTTGTTCGGGGCTTCGGAGGGCTCGCGAACGTCAACAAAGCAGGGCGGGACCTCAATGTCAGCCATGGTCCATAGCCTAGCCAGCGTGATCGCCTTGCGCGGTAAGGAGCGCTGTGTCACACTGGCATTGAAATGTTAGATGTCTGACATCTTACATTCACATCATTGCCGCTTAGATTTCCCACAATGGAGTGTTCCGTGATCCCTGAAGCCGAAGTCCTGGCCGCCTTCCCGGCGGAAGTTCAGATCCCTGCGCAGCTGGTGGCCGACGCCGTTGCAGCGTCCTCGGCGAACAGCCCCCGCATCCTGGTTGTCCTGGACGACGACCCCACGGGTACCCAGTCCGTTGCCGACCTCGCGGTGCTGACCCGCTGGGACGTGGAAGATTTCACGTGGGCCTTCGATCACATCCGCAGGAACCAGACCAAGCCCGCCGTCTACGTCCTGACGAATACCCGCAGCCTGGACCCGGCCGAGGCGGCGGCGCGTAACGAGGAAATCGTCCGCAACGCCCTCGCCGCAGCTGCCGGCGACGTGACGCTCGGCTTCGTGAGCCGCAGCGACTCCACCCTTCGCGGCCACTACCCGCTGGAGCCTGACGTCATCGCCGCAACCGTGGCTGCAGAAACGGGCGGCGCCACGGACGGCGTCGTGATCGTTCCGGCCTTCCCCGACGCCGGCCGCGTCACCATCGGCGGCGTGCACTACATGCGCGGCTCCGGGGACGACGCCGGCGCACTCACCCCGGTTGCTGAGACCGAGTTCGCCAAGGACGCCACGTTCGGGTTCTCGAACTCCCGGATGGCCAAGTATGTGGAGGAGAAGTCACAGGGACGCTTCCCCGCGGAGGACGTGATTGTCCTGGACCTGAACATCATCCGCGCCGGTGCCTCGGCACAGGATCCCGCCATCTCAGCCAAGGCGATCGCCGACGCCATCGAGCCGGCTACCGACTCCACCCCGATTGTGGCGGACATCGTCACCGAGAATGACTTCCGTGCGCTGGCCCTCGGCCTGGAAGAAGCGGAACGCCGCGGCAAGAAGCTCCTTTACCGCGTTGGCCCGCCGTTCGTCCGTGGCCGCATCGGCCAGGAGATCCGCGAGGCCCTCACTGGAGATGAGGCGTACGCCGGCAACACACCCTCCACCGCCGGGGGCCTGATTGTGGTCGGCTCACACGTTGGCGTGACCACCCGCCAACTCAACGTCCTCACCAGCGAACACAGCAGCGCCCGCATCATTGAGATCGATGTGGAAAAACTCGTTGCCGAAACCAAAACAGCAACGGAAGCTGACGAGTACATCGCAACAGTGGTCAGCGACGTCGTCGATGCCCTCCGGGAAGGCGACGTCATAGTCCACACCAGCCGCCTGCTCATCAAGACCGACGATCCCGCAGCGAGCCTGAAGATCGCCCGCACAGTTTCTGCCGCCGTCGTATCGGTCGTGAACCGGACCCTGAAGACCTTCCCGCCGCGCTTCGTCATTGCAAAGGGCGGTATCACCTCCTCCGACGTTGCAGCGCACGGCCTGGAAATCCGCCACGCGATTGTCCGGGGGCCGATGCTTCCCGGAATCGTCTCCCTCTGGGAACCCGTGGACGGCCCCGCGAAGGGCATCCCGTACATCGTCTTCGCCGGCAACGTGGGCGACGACCAGTCACTGGCCCACGTCACCCGCAAACTCAGCAGCACTTTCTAGAAACACCTTCAACGGAGAACATCATGACCAGCAACTACACCGTTACCGTCCTCGGCCTGGGCGCCATGGGCCTGCCGATGGCAACCCGCCTTGCATCCGAGCTGACCGTCCACGGCTTCGACATCGCCGAAGCCCGCCTGGATCTCGCCGCCGCGGCAGGCATCAAGACCTTCAGCACTGCCCGCGAAGCCTCCGAAGGCGCGGACGCCCTGCTCTTGGCGGTCCGCAACGGCGAGCAGCTGAACGACGTCCTGTTCGGTGAGAACGGCGTGGCTCCCGTCCTGAAGCCGGGCGCCGTCGTGATCCTCGGCAGCACCGTGGGCACCGAGGCCATTCCGGCAACGGTGGCCAAGCTTGCCGAATACGGTGTGTCCCTTGTTGACGCCCCGCTGTCCGGTGGCCCGAAGCGCGCCGGGGAAGGCGACCTCCTGATCGTCGTCGGCGCTGAGCCCGAGGCGCTCGGGAAGGCCCGTCCTGCCCTTGAGCTCCTTGCCTCCACCCTCAGCATCGTTGGCGACAAGCCCGGTGACGGCCAGGCCCTCAAGACCGTCAACCAGCTCCTGTGCGGCGTCCATATTGCCGCTGCTGCCGAGGCCATGGCCCTCGCCGACGCGCTTGGCCTTGACCAGGCCAAGACCCTCGCCGCGCTCGAAGCCGGCGCTGCAGGATCCTTCATGCTCTCCAACCGCGGCCCGCGCATCCTGGAGGCCTACACTGAAGAAGGCGCCGAAGTCCTCAGCCGCCTGGACATCTTCGTCAAGGACATGGGAATCGTCGGCAAGGCCACCCGCGCCGCCGGCCTGGCTGCTCCCGTCGCAGCCGCCGCCGAACAGCTCTACCTCCTCGGCCAGGCCCAGGGCCTCGCCGCTGCCGACGACTCCGCCGTCATCAAGGTTGTGGCACCCGCCAAGCGCACCGCCTAAGCGGAGCCGCAACCCCGCCAGCGTCCGCATGGGCGCTTCAGCACCTCAGTAAAACCCGCGACGACGGCGGTCCCCCCTCCGTCGTCGTCGCCACCTTTCGCCGGTCCCCGGACCGGTATGTCATAGGAGACATTTCCCCCAATGAACCCCCTCATTAACTCCTTGATGGTTCGCGCGGCCGACGCGCCCGCTATCAAACCCGCAGTGGAGCTGGGTACTCCGCTGCTGCTGACCATCGCCGCTGCAGGCATCGCACTGCTGCTGGTGCTGATCATCCGCTTCAAGATCCAGGCATTCGTCGCACTCCTGGCCGTCAGCATCCTTGTAGGCGTCGCGGCGCAGATCCCGCTGAAGGACATCTTCACGGTGGTGACCACGGGTGTGGGCAGCACCATGGGCAAGGTTGCGCTGCTGATCGCCCTCGGTGCCATCCTCGGCCGCATGATCGAGGTCTCCGGCGGCGTGCAGTCGCTGGCCACGCACTTCACGGAGAAGCTTGGCGCCAAGCGGGTAGCCATCGCGCTGACCGCGGTCGGCTTCCTTGTTGCCATTCCCGTGTTCTTCGAAGTGGGCGTCATCGTCCTCGTCCCGATCGTCTACGCCTTCGCCAAGATCGCGAACGTGCACCCGATCAAGTTCGGCCTGCCCATGGCCGGCATCATGCTGTCCATCCATGTGGCCGTCCCGCCGCACCCGGGCATCGTTGCCGGCGCCGGCGTCTTCGGCGCCGACATCGGACTCATCACGCTTATTTCGCTCATCATCTGCGTCCCGCTCGGCTTCCTGTCCTACTGGGTTGCCAGCATCATGAACCGCAAGGAGTACGAGCTGCTCCCCGGCGTCAAAGCCCAGGTGGAAGAGTTCGGCTCGGCTGAAACCCTGGTTCACGTAGGCCACGACGGTCCCGGCGCCCGCGCCATCGCTCCTCCGCGTCCCGGCCTCATCATGTTCCTGATCGCCGCTCCCATCGTCCAGATCCTCCTTGGCACCGTCGGCACGCTGACCATCCCCAAGGACAACTACTGGTACGGAGTGGCGTCGTTCATCGGCAACCCGTTCTTCGCTCTTCTGGTTGCCGTTGCTTTGTCCTTCTTCCTGCTGGCAGTCCGCCGCCATTGGTCCCTGAAGGAAACAGGAGAGATCTTCGAAGGCGCACTTCCTCCCATCGCATCCATCCTCATGGTTGTTGCAGCCGGTGGCGTGTTTGGCGAAGTCCTCCGCACGTCCGGCATCGGTGCCGCGCTGTCCCACACCCTGGACAGCCTTGGCCTGCCGGTGATCGTGCTCGGCTTCATCATCTCCCTCGCCCTCCGCGCCGCGCAGGGCTCGGCAACCGTCGCCATCGTCACGACGACGGGCCTGCTCACCTCCGCGGTCATGGAAGGCGGCTACTCGCCGGCCCAGATCGCCGTGATCGTGATCGCCATCGGGTTCGGTTCGCTCGGCTTGTCCCACGTTACGGATGCTGGCTTCTGGACCGTGGTCCGCTACTACGGCCTCACCGTGTCCGACGGACTCAAGACCTGGACCGTCCTCACCACCATCCTGGGCTTGGCCGGTTTCGCCCTGACGTACGTGGCGTGGATCCTCGTGGGCGGGCTGGGCCACTGATGCGTGCCCAACTCGACCAAGTGGTCAACTCTGCCCTGGCCGCCGGATCCGCTGTTCCCGCTTTCACGTGCTACGACTTCACCACCGCCATGGCCGTCGTTTCGGCGGCCGAGGAAGCACGGTCAGGCGTGATCCTGCTGGTAGCCCCGAAAACCGCGGCAACGCCCAACGGGCTGCGGCTCATTACAGCCTTGCGGGGCCTGGCGGACAATGCCGGTGTTCCGGTCTCCGTGCAGTTGGACCACGCCTCCGACCTGCAGGTCATCCGTGACTCCGTGAATGCCGGTGCGGACGCCGTCCTGGCCGATGGTTCGTCCCTGGCCTACGAGGACAACATCGCCCTGGTTCGCGAAGTCCGTGCCATGCTCGACGCCGACGGCCATGCCGACGTCGTCATCGAAGCGGAGCTGGGCGGCTTGGCAGGGGACGAGGACCGGGCGTTCGGCGCCTCGGGTGAAGCCCCCGACGCCGGTCCTTCCGTTGCGGGTTTGACGGATCCGGAGCAGGTGAGCGACTTCGTCGGGCGAACCGGCGCGCAGTTGCTGGCAGTTGCGGTGGGTAACGTGCACGGAAAGTACACGGGCGAGCCCAACATCCGCTGGGACGTCCTGCAGGACGTCGCCGCCCGGACCGATGTTCCGTTGGTGCTCCATGGCGCGTCCGGCATTCCAGCCAGTGAGCTCTCCAAAGCGTCCTCCATGCAGGTGGGCAAGGTGAACTTCAACACCGAGCTCCGCACCGGGATCCTCGCCACGCTCGAGGCTGAGACCGCGGCGCATCGTGCGGACGGCGAGAACCTGCAAGGCTTGCTGGCGCGTTGGAACGGCTCGGCATGGTCGTTCGCCGGTGCCACGCTGGCGATGCTGAACGCCTGACGGCAAGCGCACCAACGGTCCTCAAACGGAGACGTGGAGAGGCTAGCCCGGGGTTTTCATGGCGGGTTTGCCGGGCTGGCGTGTTAATCAGGGAAAGGGTGCTCTGAGCTGGGAAAATAGTGGTTGTCGAGACCGTTATTTGCCGAGCGAGGGAGCACCCTTTCGATGCAAAAGTCTACCTTCGTTTTCCCGTCCCTGCCGGTCAGTTTCACCGGCCAGTCGCTGATCTCCCACGCCGGGGTTTCGGTGCTCACGGGCTTCATGGACGCCCTTGGTTTCGGCAGGCTGTGCGAGGACAGACTTGGCCAGTTCGTTCCCTCCGGCGCCCGGCATCGCCCGGGCAAACTGCTCGGTTCCCTGGCAGCGATGCTCGCCGCCGGAGGAGAACACGCCTCGGATCTGGACATCCTGCGTTCCTCGCCCGGGATCTTCGGGCAGGTGCCCTCGAACGCGACCGTGTCACGGTTCTTCGAGCGCACCGTGACCAACCCGGAACTGTTCGGCTACGGGTTCGAGACCCTCACCAGGGAACTGCGCACCCGGGCCTGGAACGCCGCCGGGGCAAGGAATCCGGCCTTGTCCGCGACGGCCGCGGACCCACTCATCATCGACATCGACGCGACCCTGGTGACCTCACATTCCGATAAGGAAAACGTCGCCGGCACCTACAAAGGCGGCTACGGCTTCGCCCCTTTCATCGCCACCGTCGATTACGGCACCGGCAACGGATCCGGGGAAATCCTCGCCGCGCTCCTGCGCCCGGGCAACGCCGGAGCCAACAGCGCCGAGGACCACATCCGGACCTTCCACACCGCTGTTGCCCAACTGCCGGAGAGCTTCTTTACCCAGTCCGGGGCCCTGGCCGGGGAGAAGGTGCTGGTCCGCACCGACAGTGCCGGGGCCTCACGAAAGTTCCTCTGGCACCTGCACAGCCTCGGGGTGCAGTTCTCCACCAGCTACACCCTCCCGTTCGGCAAGGCCCACATGGTCGACTGGATCAGCGACAAGCAGTACTGGCAGCCGGCCCTGGACCAGCACGGGGCCGACCGCACCGATGCGTGGGTCATCAACGCCACCGAGATCATCCCGCTCACCGATTACCCGCCGGGCACCAACCTCTACCTGCGGGCAGAGCCGCTGCACCCCGGAGCACAGCCGACCCTGCTCGATGCCGACGGGCACCGGATCACCGCGCTGTTGACCAACTCCCCGCGCTGGCACGGCCCGTTCCTGGACGCCAGGCACCGCGCCCGGGGCCGGTGTGAGAACCGGATCAAAACCCTGAAAAGCACCGGACTTGGCAAGCTCCCGTTCTTCGATTTCGCCGCGAACCAGGCCTGGGCGAACATCGCCGCCCTGGCTTTCAACGCGGTCTCCTGGCTCCAGCTCGCCGCGCTCCCGGACGGCCATCACGCCAAGACCTGGGACATCAAACGCTGGCGCTACCGGCTCTTCGCGACCGCCGGGAAAATCATCACCCGCGCCCGCCGCAACCAGCTGCTCCTGCCCGAATCAGCGCCGGAGAAAGACCTTCTGAAACTGCTCCTGGAGAACACCAGCCACCTTAGACAAGTTCAGCCTGCCGCCTCAGGCTGAGCAGGCACTGACCCACCCCGACAACCAGCCCCATCACCGGAAGTGGAACCGGCGCCGAACCAGGCGAACCAACAGGCCACACCCGACTGCCCGAAAACAGAAAACAACCGCAGATCAACAGCCGGCACCAACCCGCAAACATCCCAGCCCCTCATGAAAAATCGAGGCTAGGATCAACTCATGATTCTGGCCTCCCTGATTTTTGCCCTGGTGGCAGCGTTGTTGCACGTCTACATCTTCACCATGGAGTCCATCACCTGGACCAAGCCGGCCACTTGGAAACGCTTCAGCCTCACGTCGCAGGCGGACGCCGAAACCACCAAACCGCTCGCGTACAACCAGGGCTTCTACAACCTCTTCCTCGCAGTCGGGGCTTTGGCAGGCATTGTTGCCATCTGGGCCGGGGCTCCGCAGGTTGGCTGGACCCTCGTGTTCAGCTCGTGCGGTTCCATGCTGCTGGCGGCCCTGGTTCTCGCGGCCAGCGGGCGGAAGTACCTCCGCGCCGCGGTGCTTCAAGGCACAACCCCGCTGCTCGCCGTCGTGCTGGGGATTATGGCCCTCCTGCTGCCGTAGAGAAGTCCTTGCCGGCTAGGACGCGGGCGGACCATCCTGGGCTGCGGCTTGGTCCATCCAAAAGACTTCCCAGTGGTGGCCGTCGAGGTCCCGGAATGCGCGGCTGTACATGAACCCGAGGTCCTGGGCGTCGTAGGTTTCCGTACCGCCCGCTTCCAATGCTTTGGTGGCAAGCGCATCCACAGCTTCACGGCTGTCGGCCGAGAGCGCGACGATGGCTGCCGTCGAGTTGTGAGTGTCGGCGATGGGTTGCTTGGTGAACTGGGAGAACTTGTCGTGCGTCAGGAGCATGGTGTAAATCGTGTCGCTGAAAACCACGCAGGCTGCGGTTTCATCCGTGAAGTTCGGGTTGATGGTGTATCCGAGTGCGGTGTAGAAGGCCTTGGACGCCTCGAGGTCGCTGACAGGCAGGTTCACAAAAATGGAAGTTGTCATGGCTTTGATCCTGCCGGTTGCAGGTGGCCCCGTCCAGACTTGGTCCACGTTTTGTGGACAAGGATCATGAGCCGTCCCTCCACAACGGCGCCAAACGCTGGTCCCACCCCGCCGCTCGGGCGGACAATGGTGTAGCACCAGAGCGTGCATCCTAGGGAGAGCCATGGAAACGGCAAGGCAGAGTCAACCGGCGCAGCGCGACCCGGCAATCGACCTTGTGCGCTTTGTCTGCCTGCTCCTGGTGGTGGTGGCCCATTGCATGATGGTCAGCCCGGTACTGCACCAGGACGGAACAGTCACCACTGAGAACACCCTCATGGAGCAAGCATGGTTTACGCCGGTGGTGTGGCTCCTGATGATTGTTCCGCTGTTCTTCGTCCTGGGCGGCGTCACCGGACTGCAGTCATGGCGGCGCTTGAAAGCGCGGGGCGGCACAGGCTTCGACTTCGCACAGCTCCGGCTCCTGCGGTTGGTCCGGCCAGCCATGGCTTTGCTCGCCCTGATGTGGGCGGGGCTGTGGGCGGCACTGCTGCTGGGCGTCCATCCGCAAGTGATCCAGCTGATGACTACAGGCGCCGCAATGCCGCTCTGGTTCCTTGCGGCGTTCCTGACCGCGCAGCTCAGCATCCCCCTGCTGGCCCGTCTCCATGACCGGCACCCGCTGGCGACCTTCGGGGCGCTCGTTGCCCTGATCATCGCCGTCGATTCCTTGAGGGGCGCCATTCCCTTGCTGGCCTTCACCAACCTGATTTTTGTCTGGTGCGCGGTGCAACAACTGGGCTTCTTCATGGTGGACGGCTATTTTGAGCATCGCAGCCGTCCGTGGTTGCTCGGGATGGCGGTCTTCAGCAACCTCCTGCTCGGGCTTGCCACCGGGGTGGGCCTCTATCCAGGCAATATGGTGGTGAACATCAACCCGCCCAACCTGTGCCTGCTGCTCCTGGGCGTATCCCAGGCGGCAACGCTTCAGCTGCTCCGGCCCGGTGTGCGCTGGCTCGGCTCCGTGCGCTGGGTGCAGCGGGTCATTGCTGTTGCCGGTCGCCGTTCCATGACGGTCTACCTGTGGCATCTTCCCCTCCTTGTGGGCATGTCCGCGCTCCTGTTGCTGACCGACTTTCCAAAGCCTTCAGCCGGCACTGCCGAATGGTGGTGGGCGCGGATCCCCGTCTTCTGCGCGGTCGTGGGCCTCTTGCTACCCACCGTCGCGCTTCTTGGACGCCTTGAGGACCGTCCGACGGCGGCCAGTCACGCCCGGGGCCCCTCCAGGATCGCAGTGGTAACTGCCGCCGTCGTCGTTTTTGTTCCCGTCGCTGACGCCGCGTTCAACGGCCTGACGCTGGCGCTGCTGGGTGGCGGAGCTGCCTGCTTCGCGCTCGCGGTCCTGCTGCTTGGCAGGGTCCCGACGCCGGTG
This sequence comes from Paenarthrobacter sp. YJN-5, assembly GCF_015040095.1. Lineage (NCBI taxonomy): Bacteria > Bacillati > Actinomycetota > Actinomycetes > Micrococcales > Micrococcaceae > Paenarthrobacter > Paenarthrobacter sp. YJN-5. Next base: position 4,291,555 of record NZ_CP053544.1, on the reverse strand, counting down.
CTGCCGCCGGCTCCGGTGGAAGCTTCCGGCGAGCGGAACCACCAACTCTCCGCATTGCCAGAGCAGGGTTTACGTGCCAATCTCGAATCATGACCGAGCAAACCGACTCCTTGGCAGACTCGTTCCGCGCTGGCGTGACCACAGTGCGCAACGACCAATTCCACCGCTACGAGCTGCGTGTCGACGGTGAACTGGCGGTGATTGCCCAGTTCATCAACCGGCCCGGTCACATCGATTTCACGCACACGGAGACCAAGCCCCAGTTCAAGGGCCAAGGGCTGGCCAAGGTTTTGGCGCACTTTGCGCTGGACGACGTGGTGGCATCCGGAAAGCGCATCATTCCCCACTGCCCGTATATCGCTGCCTACCTGCAGAAGCACGAGGGTTACGAGCTGGACGTCGACTGGCCGGCGGAGAAGCCGGTGGGGGAACCGGACAACGAGTAGGCCCTAACCCAACCGCCCGGGACGTCGGCGGGGCTTGAGGGAAGAACCGCGGCTGGAAGGGCGATAGGCCACCTCCGGGCGCGCTGGACCGGACATCCATCCCGTAGGCGCTCCGTTGAGCGAAACGATGGCGTCGTGTTCGTCGGCGATAATTTCGCCGCGGCATGTAGCTTGCACCTGCATCGCACTGATCAGGCTGCCTCCGTGGAGGTGGTCCGCATCAGTGACCCTGTACGAGAAAGTCCTCATCATGGTCTGGCCCGGCTCCAGGCTTGGTACCTCCAGCTCCTCGGATCCGGGGTTGGAGGTGTAGTTGAGAGAGTCCATGCCCTCGTTGGTGAAGGATCGCGGAATGAGGCGCACTTGCCTTAGGTGGCTGCGTGATTCGTTGGTGACCCATGCGGTGAAGATGACCGTATCGCCCGGGACGGCGTGCGCCCTGTTCGCCCTGTAAAGGAGCGCCACCCGGCCTGCATGCTTCTTGCGGATCAAGGCTCCGGAACGCCGTCCGGGCAGGCCTCTCGCAACCTTTTCCGGCCGTCCCGGCGTGCCTTGATTCAGGGCGCGGACGAGCTTCAGCGTGTGGCGGTTACCGCGGAGGTCCATTGATCCTCGATCCACTTGGGGGCGTGATATTCCCCTTAGTGGGCCTTGGGGGCGAATCGTGACGCAGATGACGCGATCGCTTTATCCGGTTACGCATCTTGTTTCAAGTGGCCCGCAATCTGATGTAACACTATTGTTTGTGGATCAAGTATCGGAGGTCGGGGGTGACGGTGGTGCCCCGACCTTGGCGTTGGATGATTACACCGACCCCCAGGCGATCGCCCTGGTGCGGGAAGGCAGCCAGGAAGCCTTCGACGTCCTGTACCGACGCCACTTGAACGCAGCCCTCTATGTCGCGCGGACGCAGGCTGACAATTTCAGCGATGCGGACGACGTCGTGGCAGAGGCCTTCGCTTCCATTTACCAGTCGTTGACTGAAGGCAAAGGCCCCAAAGAGTACTTCCGCTCCTATCTGCTCACCGTCGTTCGGCGCACAGCCCACGACCGGAACCGTAAGTCGCGCCGGGTGCCGGTTGCGGGCGACAACGGCGTTCTGGACTCCGTCGTTATAGATGAAGACCGCATCATCAACGAATTCGAGTCAGCCGTCATGGCCAAGGCGTTCAGGTCATTGCCCGAGCGCTGGCAGGCAGTCCTGTGGCACGTTGACATTGAAGGCTTGAAACCGGCGGCTGCGGCTCCTTTCATCGGGTTGAGCCCGAACGGCGTGTCGTCCCTTGCCCTCAGGGCGCGGGAGGGCCTGCGGCAGGCGTACCTTCAGTTCCACATCGGCGGATCACCCGACGACGGGTGCGCAGAGTTCTCCAGCCAGTTGGGGAAGTATGCGCGGAACGCCCTGAAGCGTACTACCCGCGAAAAGGTGGACGCGCACTTGGCCGGCTGTGCCAAATGCACCGCCTTGCTCGTGGAACTCAACGACATTCAAAGCGGCATGCGCACGCTCCTGTTCCCGCTGCTCACGGGTGTTGCCTTCACTCCCGGCGTCGTGGCGGCCTACTTGTCGGGGACAGCACCCCTTCCCGGAGGGACGTCTGTAGCAGCGGCTTCCAGTGATGCCCGGAGATCCGGGAGCCCGGGAAAGATCACCGCCGCGGTGGTGGCGGGAGCCCTCGCTCTTGCCGGGCTGGCTGCTGCGCTGGTCCCCACCGGTTCCGAGACGACGGCCGCGCCGGACTCCGCTACAGAAGCACCGCCTGCGGTCGTCGATCCTTCCGCAACGCCTTCCGGCCGCGCCGAACCGCCGGCTGCCATCCCGACGTCGGACCCTCCTGCGGCGGTCCCCACGGAACCCGCGGCGTCCCCGGCCCCGCGACCCGCCGTCGTCGTGGTCCCGATTGCGCCCGCTGCTCCAAGGGCGGCATCGGTTGTGGACTCACCGGTTGTTCTTTCGACGTCGAGGCCCGCACCATCGAACGCGGCCTCCGTCCCGGCTGCCCGAACCGTTGACGCGACTTTCACCGCGGTTCGCGGTTCCAATCCCACGGAAAGGGAATTGAACCTCGTTTTCTCGCTGACGGGCAACGGGCCTGCGGAATCCGCCGAGGCAATCTTCAGCCTGCCGGACCAAGCCACGTTTGTTGCCGGCAAGACCACCAGCCCCGCAGGGTGGACATGTTCCAGCGCGGCGGAAAACAGCCGGCAGGTCCGGTGCGCAACTCCTGCTCTTGATCCTCACGGCCTGGATTTCAAACTTGTGGTCGCCATGCCGGTAGCCGTGGACCGGGGCACCCTGCATTACCAGTTCGGCGGCCAGGGCATCGTCACCAAGACATTCAGCAACGCCTTTCATTAGCCAGTCCCTTCGCGAATACGGCCGCCAGACATGCCATCACCTCGTGGGTTGGCTGAATTAACCAAAAAAACTTCGAAATTCGCGACACGAAAGCTGTCTCGCCCCCACAGATAAGTGGTGAGCCGACTGTCGGTCTCTACTGCTGAAGTATGCCGCAGCTTTCGGCGACACGAGTCTCCCGAAACCGGCGCTTGCCAGGTGGCGTGCAACCACCGCAATGCCGGAGCCGTGAAGTCCGCTCCGACCCAGCGGAGAGGACTTCTCATGGCCGGGAGAAGTAAGCGAGCCCATGAGACATTCCTTACCCATGAAGCTGCTGGCGAGTGTGCTCGCCACAGCTGTCTTTTCGATGGGGCTGGGTGGTGCATTAGCGTCATCGGCCTTGGCAACAACCCCGGGGGCGCCGGGTGTCGCCCAATCCGGCACCGTTGTCTTCAACGAGGACTTCGAAAATGGGACGGATGACACCGCGCTTGGAGCCCAGTCCTATTCCGCTTCCGGATCAACCGCCTACACCGGGGCCTCAGGACAGACGTACACGGGGTCGCCTCAATGGATCAACGGGATTCGATGCAACGGCGTCATCCTGAGCCATGACAACACCACCACACCCGCCTGGGCCGTCTCCGGAAGCGCCGGTACAGCCACGAACAACCGTTGTGCCGATTCCAGCGGTGTTCGCAGCTACCAGTTCCTGCGCATGCTGGCCCTGGCCATGGGCCAGGAATTCACACCCGGCTCGCCCTCGACTAACCATGTAGACAGCTCATACACCGAGTGCCGGTCCACCAGCACATCGGGTGGCACGTGCGATACCCTCCCCACAGGTCCCACCGACGGTCTCATGTTCAAAACAGCGGCGCCTATCGCAGTGACTCCCGGTCACTACTACACGTTCGGTGTGGATACGGCGTACATGAACTGTGGCTTGCCGGCGGGGGACCCCTCCTATCAATTCGCACGGAGCGACGAACTTGGAAACGTGACACTAATCGGCGCTCCCCTCAACGGCTGCCAATCGACAACGGATCCCAATGTCACCTCATCCGAGCAAGAAGTAACCAGCAACGTCGGCGGCGTCTTCGGCACTGTGACCAAGTCGGTCCGCATCAATTCCATGACCTCCGACGTTGCCTTCCAGGCAACCACCGAGTCGCTGGGCCTGGAGATGTGGAACACGAATGGAACCACCGACGGCAACGACGGCGCCTTTGACAACGTGCGCTTGGTTGATGTCACGCCGCAGTTGGACAAGTCCTTTACCCCGGGCCTGATCGGTCCGGGCGGGACGTCCACCCTCACCCTGACAGTCACCAACACCGATGAACTCAACGCCAAGAGCGACTGGACCATCACGGACACGCTCCCTGCTGGAGTTGTCATGGCCGATGTGCCGAACCTCGGCGGAACCTGCGTTCAGGCGTCGGGAACCGACCCGTTCCTGACGACGGCCAATCCCGGCGGGAACGTCATAACGGTGACCGGAGGAGATCTGGCCTCCCGAATGGTGTCCTGCACTATCACCGTGGATGTTACCGCCGCGGCCGAAGGCACGTACGTCAACGGTCCTGCCAACATCGCGACCAACCTGAACCCGCCGGCGGACGCCAGTCTGGTGGTCCGCGCTCCCCGCTTGGCACTGAGCAAAGCACTGGGCGCTGACCGAACGGCAGCCGCCGACCAGTTCGCGGTTGAAATCCGTGAGGACTCCGCCACGGGACCGGTGGTCAATAACACGGCTAACTCAACCACCACCGGCTCGGGCGCTGCCGTCTCGGCCGGTACCGGGGTTACGGGTCAGTATGTGGCCAACGCCGGTAGTACGTACTATCTCACCGAGTCGGGCCCCAACCTGTCGGGATACGCCAAGGCCATTAGTTGCACGGATGCCAACGGTTTGCAGACAGGCCTGCCTCACCGGGCAGCCTTCGGTGGCTCGTTGGAGTTGGTTCCGGTGGCCGGCGCGGATATCAGTTGTGTGCTGACCAACACAGCCGTTCAGGCCCCTCAGCTGACGTTTACCAAGATGGCCAACGCGTCCGGGATACAGTCCCCGTCGCAGGTTGGTGACGTGATTACCTACACGTTCACGGCCGAGAACAACGGTAACGTCGCGCTATCGGGGGTAGTCATTGACGACCCCCTGGCGGGCCTTTCGCCGTTGGTTTACACCTGGCCCGGATCTCCTGGAACGTTGCTTCCGGGCGAGACTGTCACGGCGACGGCAACGTATGCGATCACACAGGCCGACGTCGACGCCGGTCATGTTGCCAACTCAGCGGTAGCAACTGGTAATCCTCCTACCGGGCCTCCGTTGATGACGCCGCCGTCGAGTACGGATACTCCGTTGACCAAGGCTCCGGCGTTGCAGTTCAGCAAGATGGCGGATACTTCGGCGATCCACAACCCGGCCGTTGTTGGTGACGTCATCACGTACACGTTCACCGCAAGGAACACGGGCAACGTGAAGCTGACTAACGTGTCGATCGACGATCCCCTGGCTGGCCTTTCACCGTTGGTTTACAGCTGGCCGGGAACTCCCGATGTGCTGTTGCCGGGCGAGTCGGTCACGGCGAAGGCCACGTACGCGATCACTCAGGCCGATATCAGCGCCGGTCACGTGGTCAACTCGGCGACGGTCACAGGCGCTCCGCCCACAGGTCCTGCCGTGACGCCGCCTCCGGGAACGACGGACACTCCGTTGACCCCGGCGCCGGGGTTGCACTTCACGAAGACGGCTGATTCGAGCAGCGTTCATGATCCGGCCAAGGTCGGTGACGTCATCACGTACTCGTTTGCGGCGAAGAACACCGGAAACGTGAAGCTGACGGATGTGACGATCGATGATCCGCTGGCTGGGTTGTCCCCGTTGGTTTTCAGCTGGCCGGGCAACTCCGGTGAGCTGTTGCCGGGCGAGTCGGTCACGGCGAAGGCTACGTACGCGATCACCCAAGCGGACATCGACGCTGGCCACGTGGTCAACTCGGCCACGATCACTGGTACTCCGCCCACGGGTCCTCCGGTGGCGCCTCCTCCGGGAGCAACGGATACCCCGTTGACCTCTGCCCCGGCGATGGAATTCAGCAAGACAGCCACGGCCGCGGCATCTGATGGACCGTCCCGCGTGGGCGACCACATCGTCTACCGGTTCACGGCCAAAAACAACGGCAACGTGAAGCTGACCAAAGTGTCGATCGATGACCAGATGGAAGGATTGTCGGCTCTGACCTACGTCTGGCCGGGCACCCCGGGGGAGTTGCTCCCGGGCGAGTCGGTCACGGCAGAGGCAACGTACGCGGTCACGCAGGGGGATATCGACGCCGGTCACGTCGCCAACCTGGCGACCACCACGGGAACGCCACCTACGGGTCCCGTAGTTACACCGCCACCTGCCGGCACCGACACTCCGTTGTCCCCGGACGCGGGTTTTGCGTTCTTCAAGACCGCTGACGGTTCCGCCATCGGAGATCCTGCGAAGGTCGGTGACATTATCACCTTCAACTTCACGGCGAAGAACACCGGCAACGTTGTCCTGACGGACGTCGCCATCCGGGACGCGATGCCAGGTTTGTCCGCGCTGGATCACCGCTGGCCTGGAACTCCCGGCGTGCTGAACCCGGGTGAGACGGTCACTGCCAAGGCGACTTATGCGATCACCCAGGCGGACATTAATGCCGGCCAAGTGTTCAATACGGCCACGGCGTTGGCAGGGTCGACAACGGGAAGTCTGGTGTCAACGCCGCCGGCAAACGTTGTGATCAACTTCCCGACGACGGAGGCGATGGGTCCGGACCGGGCTGAAGAACCGCTGGCCTTCACAGGTGTTGTCCTCACCGTGCTGCCCATCAGTGTTCTGATAGTTGGCGCTGGCTTGGTCCTGTTCCTTGTGGGACGCCGTAAGAAGCAGGCAGCGCGTCCATGAAGAAGTCTGTCGCGTGCATGACAGCGCTACTCATGTCAGCAGTGCTTGCCGGCTGTTCGTCGTCTGGAAGCGGCGGCCAGTCGCCGTCGAACACTACAACGCAGGCGGCCACTACTGGTGAGGCAAAGCCGGCGAACCCGGGCACCGGGATCATCGAAGCCGCCACGATGACTTCCTGTGATACCGCTACCGGCAAAGTGACAGCCAAGGGGATAGTGACTCCGCCGGACGGCATCAAGGGAACCGTCAAGGTCTCGGTGAGTTGGGTGGACCCGGCAACCTCGGCAGTACTGGCACGCGGCGAGCGATCGTTCAAAGATGCTCAGCCGGGGAAGGCTTTGGACTGGTCGGTTGAAGCTGAAATCGCCAAGCCAGGGACAGAGGCCAAGTGCGTCCTCGGAGCCAGCGTGCTGTAGCGCGCTGCTCAAAAGCGCGGGCTCTTGCAGTGGGGCCTGTGCGGCGCTGGAAGCGGCTGTCCGGATCACCCTCCGGGCAGCCGCTTTTCTTTGACTTCTGAAGCAATTAGGTCACAAGAGTTTGACGTTAAGGTAAACCTAAGTAAGGTTTGCCTATGCTAACTAGTGCAACGGAAGGAAGCTGACGTGACGTCACCAACTGTCGAGGAGCGGATAGCTCAGGAGCAGGATTTCGGCTCCAAAGTGGAGCTGGCTCTCGCTGCCACCAGCCAGCTGTTCAACGCGCGAAATTCGCCCAATTATGTGGCGCAGGTTCTGCAGGGCGTCAACGCTGTTTCCACAAAAGTGCAGAGAACCGCCCGGCCGTTCACCGGCGTCGCACCTTCAGCGCTGAAGGCGAAAGTGGAAGCCGTGGACCTGGACCGTCCCCTGCCGGATACGGCTGCAGCCCTCGACGAGCTCGACGACCTCTACCTCAAGGACGCCATCTACTTCCACGACGCCCGTTACGCGGCGCACCTGAATTGCCCCGTGGTCATTCCGGCACTTGTGGGCGAAGCAGTCCTTTCTGCCGTGAACTCGTCCATGGACACCTGGGACCAGAGTGCCGGGGCCACCATGATCGAACGCCGCCTCATCGATTGGACTGCTGTGCGGATTGGATTCTCCGCAGAGGCCGACGGCGTGTTTACCTCCGGTGGAAGCCAGTCCAATTTCCAGGCGCTGTTGATCGCGCGCAACCATGCAGTGGCCAAACTCCGTGCGACCAGCCCGGGAGTGCGCCTGCCGCACCTGCTGGATCGCCTCCGCATCTTCACCTCCGCAGACAGTCACTTCAGCATCCAGAAGTCGGCCTCCATGCTCGGCCTCGGGTTCGACGCGGTGATCGCGGTTCCCACATCCGAAGACCACCGCATGGATCCCGCTGCGCTGGCGGCAGCCCTGGCGGAAGCGCACGACGCCGGGCTGGTGCCCATGGCGGTTGTGGCCACTGCGGGGACCACCGACTTCGGTTCGGTGGATCCGCTTGCCGAGGTGTCGGCGCTCGTCCGGGCCTACGATTCGTGGCTCCACGTCGACGCTGCTTACGGCGGAGGATTGCTCGTCTCGCGCAGGTACCGGCATCTTCTTGACGGCATCCACTTGGCCGACTCGGTGACCGTCGATTTCCACAAAACGTTCTTCCAGCCGGTCAGTTCCAGCGCTGTGCTGGTCCGGCGCGGTGCCATGCTCGGCCATGTCACCTACTACGCCGACTACCTGAATCCGGAAAGCGCGGCCAAAGCCGACATTCCCAACCAGGTGGACAAGAGCATCCAGACCACCCGCCGCTTCGATGCGTTGAAGCTTTGGCTGACACTCCGGATCATGGGGGCGGACGCTATCGGCGTGCTGTTCGACGAGGCGATCGAGCTCGCTGGCCGCGTGGGCACACTGCTGGCTGAGGATGCAGAATTCGAACTGGCTGCCGCACCGCAGCTCAGCACCCTGGTGTTCCGCTACCGCCCGTCCGTGGATGGAGTCGCCGTGAACGACGATGCCGCGGACCTTCTCAACCCGGCCATCCGCGCAGCAATCTTCGCGTCGGGTGAAGCAGTAGTGGCCGGCACCAAGGTGGCAGGGCATCACTACCTCAAATTCACCCTGCTCAATGCTGAAGCATCCCTGGGGGATATCCAGGAAATCATCGAACTCATCCGCCGGACGGGCGCCGGCCTGCTCGCGAACACTACGGAGGCCGCTGCATGAGCACCCCGGACAAAGGCAGGATCTACGACGTCGCGGGAATCGGCGTCGGGCCCTTCAACCTGGGTCTGGCCGCGCTGAGTGAACCGGTGGCTGACCTGGACTGCGTGTTCCTTGAGCGTCGGGACTCGTTCGACTGGCATCCAGGCATGATGCTCGAGCCGGCACACCTGCAGGTCCCCTTCATGGCTGACCTCGTAACCTTGGCCGATCCGACGTCGCCGTATTCGTTCCTGAACTTCCTGAAACAGACAGGGCGCCTGTACCGCTTCTATATCAGGGAGAACTTCTACCCGCTCCGCGCCGAGTACAACCAGTACTGCCAGTGGGTAGCCGGCCAGCTCGATTCCGTCCGTTTTGGCACGGATGTGCTGGATGTGGCCTACGACGACGGCGTGTACCGGCTCTCGGTGCAGGGCCCGGGTGGCGCTGAGGTGCTTCTCGCCCGGCGGCTGGTCCTCGGCACGGGTACCTCGCCGAACGTTCCAGCGTCCTGTGCAGGGATAGTCGACGGCGGGGGACTCGTCCTCCACAACGCCGAGTACCTGTCGAGGAAGAGTGAGCTGCAATCCAAACGGAGCATTACGATCGTGGGCAGCGGACAGAGCGCGGCCGAGATTTACTACGAACTGCTCCAGGAAATCGACGTCCACGGCTATCAACTCAACTGGGTCACGCGGTCCGGGCGCTTCTTCCCCTTGGAGTACACCAAGCTAACGCTCGAAATGACGTCCCCGGAGTACGTGGACTACTTCCACTCCCTGCCGTCCGAGCAGCGTGACTCATTGATCAGGAACCAGAAAAACCTCTACAAAGGCATCAACTCGGACCTGATCGACGATATCTATGACCTCCTGTACACCAAGAGCCTTTCCGGGATGGTGGACACCCGGCTGCATACGCATTCTGCACTGAACGCTGCCGAATGGGATGCGGGCAGGAGGACCCATACACTCCAGCTCCGCCACGAGGAACACGGACGCGACTACCAGCTGGAGTCCGAAGCCGTGGTGCTGGCCACCGGTTATGCCTACAGGGAACCGGCATTCCTGGCCGGCATCAAAGACCGCCTCCGCCGTGACCACAAAGGGCGGTTCGACGTCGACCGTAACTACGGGACCGGCGTCGAACCCGGCGAAATCTTTGTACAGAATGCGGAACTCCACACCCACGGCTTCGTTACCCCGGACCTCGGCATGGCCGCGTACCGCAATTCCTGCATCCTGCGTGAAATCACGGGCCGGGAGATCTACCCGATCGAGCGCAGCATCGCTTTCCAGCAGTTTGGCGCACCTGCAGCAGTGCAGGCTGAAACCGTAGGAGCACCTGTATGAGATTCACCTTCCGTCCCGTCGATCCGGTAGCCGACGCACCCGTCCTCCACAGCTGGGTGAGCCGGGAGTACGCGCGGTTCTGGGGCATGGCCGGATGCACGGAACAGGATGTTGTTGAGGAGTACTCAGGCATCGTCGCATCCGGACACCACCAGGCATTCCTGGGGCTCGACGGCGGTGTGCCCGCCTTCCTCATGGAACGGTACCTTCCGGAAGCGTCCCCGCTGGCGGACGTCTACGAAGTACAGCCCGGGGACGTGGGAATGCACCTTCTGGTATCGCCGCCGAGCGGAACCCCTCAATCCGGCTTCACCACGTCCGTCATGCAAGCCGTGATGACAGAACTGTTCGATGATCCCGCAACCCGGCGGGTCGTCGTCGAGCCTGACGCCCGGAACCATAAGATCCATGTCCTCAACCAGAAGGTGGGCTTCCGCCCGCACGGCGTGGTGACTCTTCCCGCCGACGACCCTTCCGAGGACCACAAGCAGGGGCTCCTTAGCTTCTGTACCCGCGAGGACTTCCTCGCCACCCTGACCCCGATTCCGGCCGTGCCCGCCGCGGCGACCGAAGGAGAAACCCAGTGACAAGCACAGCCGAGGCCGCAACAGCACAGTCGCCGGTAGCCCACCTGACGCCGGAGCGTTGGGACGTTGCCAACAGGCACCTGGTCCGCAAAGCGCTCGCCGAGTTCTCGCATGAACGAATCCTTGTTCCCGAACTCATCCGCGAAGAGGGGGACGGCACCGGTCTCTACAAGGTGGTGAGCGACGACGGTTCCGTGGAGTACCGCTTCCGCGCCCGGGTCTTGGAGCTGGAGCACTGGTCCGTGCTCCCGGACTCGATCGGCCGGCACCGGGATGGCGGGAAGTTGCCGCTGGATGCCTTGGATTTCATTGCCGAGTTCCACCAAACGCTCGGCATCGGGATGGACATGCTGCCGGTGTATCTGGAAGAGGTCAGCAGCACCCTGGCCGGCCACGCGTACAAGCAGGGCAAGCCCTTCAGGTCCGTTGAACTGTCCGCCGGCGTGACGGGTGGCTCGGATGTTGCGGCTGACTTTCAGGCAATCGAGCACAGCATGGCCGAGGGCCACCCCTGTTTCGTGGCCAACAACGGGCGGTTGGGTTTCGGCATTGAGGATTACCACGCTTTTGCACCCGAGGCCGGGGCTACCGTCCAGCTGCAGTGGATAGCGGTCCATCGGTCCAAGGCCGTGTTCACGTCGAGTGCCGGTTTGGACTACAAGGCGCACTTTGACGCGGAATTGGGCCCGGCTACCGTGGCTTGGTTCAACGCCGGGCTCTCCGCCTCAGGGCTGGATCCCGAGGACTATTTCTTCATGCCGGTGCACCCCTGGCAATGGGACAACAAACTCACTGTGACCTTTGCTGCGGAAATCGCACAGCAGCACATCGTGCACCTTGGCCATGGCGAGGATTCTTACCAGGCCCAACAGTCCATCCGGACGTTCTTCAACACCACCTCGCCCGGGAAGGCCTACGTGAAGACGGCGATGTCCGTGCTGAACATGGGCTTCATGCGAGGGTTGTCGCCGCAGTACATGAAGGCCACGCCGGCCATCAACGACTGGCTGCAGGAACTGATCACCAAAGACCAGGAGCTCCAGGACCGGGGCTTGGCCATGATCAAGGAAAGTGCGGCGATCGGCTACCGCAACGACTATTTCGAGGCTGCGTCGGCCAAGGATTCGCCGTACCGGAAGATGCTCTCTGCCCTGTGGAGGGAAAGTCCCCTGCCATTGCTTAAGGATGGCCAGCAGCTGGCAACCATGGCATCCCTGCTGCACGTCGATGCTTCCGGCACCTCAATGGTTTCGTCGCTGATTGCGCGCTCCGGGCTGGAGCCCACGCAATGGTTGCGCCGCTACTTCGACGCGTACCTCGTGCCGTTGGTGCACTGCCTCTGCAACTACGAGCTCGCATTCATGCCGCACGGCGAGAACGTGATCCTGATCCTTGAGGACGGCGTACCGGTGCGGGCGATCATGAAGGACATTGCCGAGGAAATCGTGGTCATGGGGGACAGGCTGGAACTGCCCGGGGAAGTTTCCCGCATCAAGGCAGAGATCCCGGCCGAACAGATGGTGTTGGCAATCTTCACGGACGTCTTCGACTGCATCTTCCGCTTCCTTTCCGCGATCCTCGTGGAGGACGGAACGATGCGCGAAGACGAGTTCTGGGGGACTGCTGCATCGGTGCTGCGGGAATACCAGGCCCGCCACCCCGAACTCGCCGATCAGTTCGACAGGCACGACCTCTTCGCCCCGGACTTCGAGTTGTCCTGCCTCAACAGGCTGCAGTTGCGGAACAACCAGCACATGCTGGATATCTCCGATCCCTCCGGGGGCCTCCAAATGGCGGGACGTTTGGCCAACCCTTTGGCGAAGTTCGCCTGACCCTCCGCGAGGGGTGAGCTCCCGGCACATTGGACGCCCCAAAGTGCCGGGATCTCACCCCTCGGTGGGGGTGGCGGGGGAGATGCGGGGCGCTAGGGTAGGGCCATGACCACTCGAGCCAACGAACTGACTGCCCTTGTCACCGGGGCCACCGCCGGCCTCGGTGCGGAGTTCGCCCGCCAGCTCGCCGAGGCCGGACACCACCTCATCCTGGTTGCCCGCGATGAAGAGCGACTCAAAGCCAAGGCCGAGGAACTCGAGCGCGACTTCAGTATCTCGGTGGAGGTGTTGCAAGCGGACCTGACCTCCGACGTCGGGGTTTCCGCAGTAGCGGATCGCCTGCGGGACGCAAGCAGGCCCGTGGACGTGCTGGTGAACAACGCGGGGATCGGGCTCTTGAAGTCGTTCGAGGACAACGATCTTGAGGAAGAGCGGCGGCACTTGAGCCTCCACGTCCAGACTCCCATGGAGCTATGCCACGCCGTCCTCGAGGTCATGCTGGCGCGGGGCAAGGGCCGGATCATCAACGTGGCCAGCGTGGCGGCCTTCGCCAACCGGGGCAGCTATTCCGCGGCCAAAGCGTGGCAGGTGACATTCAGCCGCTGGGCGAACACCGCTTATGCAAAGTCAGGCGTACAGGTCACCGCAGTCTGCCCGGGGTTCACCCACACGGAGTTCCACGATCGCATGGGCATGGATAAGTCCGTGGCGCCGCGATTCCTCTGGCTGAAGGCCGAGCGGGTGGTTCGTGAAGGCCTCGAGGACAACGCCAAAGGCAAAGCTGTGTCCATCCCGACGCGGAGGTACAAGGTGGTCACCTTCTTCGCGCGCGTCCTCCCGGCGAAGCTGACCGCAGGCCCGCCGAGGCGCCCGGCGAAGACGTAGGCTCATCCATTCTTCCCCGAGCCTCCTTTCAGGAAGTTCCGCCGAAAAGAACTAGTTCCACCTATGCCGCTGCACCACCACAGCAACGGCAATTCCGATGACCGCTCCCACGAACGTCTCAACGGCCCGCTCCAGTACCAGCACTCCCGGATCCATGGGTGCCGCCAGCTGCGCGATCAGCAGGATCACGGGGGTGAAGAACACCATGGCCCAGCCGTAGTGCCTGGCCATGAACAGCTCGGTGGGGAACTGGCATAACATCACGATCACCGCGAGTACCACCGGGCCGTGGCTTGGGAAGTACTGAAGCGGCGACGCCGGACTCGGGAAAAGCACGACGGCGACCACCCCCAAGCCGAGGAACGTCCCCACGATCCTGTGGATGCCCCGGTGGACCCGGCTGGGCAGATCGGCACCGGCCAGCGGGACGGCCGCTGCTGCCATGGCCCAGTGCGGGTGGCCGCTGCCACTGAGCACGCCGCAAACCCCGGCCGCGCTGACTGCAAGGACGTAGCGCGTCGCATGGACCAGGGCTGACTGCCGTAGAGGCCCGCGCAATATTGGTACGTCCCGGACCGCACCCCGTTCCCATGAGCGGGTTCGCAACCACCCCGCGAAGCCAACCACGATCGAGAACGCTGCTGAGGCAGCACCGATGAGCACCGCCGTCGTAAATGGAACGCTGGTGGGTACTGATGCGCAGGCGCCCAGGGCGAGGATTCCGAAGAACGGTCCTACGGGCCTTAGCTTCGCGGCATCACAGAAGAAAGAGCCGGCCCCCGCGAAGAGCGTAGCCACGAGCACGAGCCACCATGAGTGAATATGGTTGACGGACAGGAAGGTGCCGATGGACAGGCCGCCCACCAGCAACAGCGCCGCTTGTGCTTGGTGCCTGAGCCGAAGTTGGTGCGATTCATTGCGTCCGTACATGCCGGTCAAGGCACCGAACACCGCATACATCATGAGCTCGGGCCGGCCGATGGCAATAAGGAAGAGTCCAGGCACAACCACGCTGAGCCCGACGCGTACTGCCGATAGCCTGTCGTTGTTCGCCGGACCGATCCGGTGAAGTTCCCGGGCGTGCGTCATGAACACGGACATGGGAACACCACCAATCATCAAGGGCTTGTGGGCTAAAGACTCACGTCCGAAAATTATCAGGATTGCCGCGCGAGCTGCCATAAGCCCGGTCACAACGCGTAGCAAGGACTGTCAGAGGAATCTGGAAAGATCGAGATATGCCCGTAGCTTTCGTCTGCAGAACCCGCTCCACCATGTCACCGGCGGACTTGTTCAACTTGTCCCGAAGCATCGACGCCCACGTGGGCTCCATGACCAAAAGCCGGGAGAGGGCAATCGCCGGCACCACCACAGGCCTTATCTCGGAGGGCGAGCACGTGACCTGGCAGGCATGGCACCTCGGAGTCAGGTTTCGCATGACCAGCCGGATCACCCACATGGAGGCGCCGGCGTCGTTCACGGACCAGCAGGTCCGCGGACCCTTCAAGTACCTCCGGCACACCCACGAGTTCCGGCCCGATGGCAGCGGCACGCTGATGGTGGACACCGTGGAGTTCGCCGCGCCGTTCGGTGCCCTGGGCCGGCTGGTGGAGAAGCTTGTCCTGGCGCGCTATATGGAGAACCTGATCCGGGAACGGAACGAGTTCCTTGTGGCGCAGGCCCCTGCAACACCGGATCCGGGCCGATGATCCGGCTGGCGCATTCGGATGACCTCGGGCAGCTGCAGACCATTGAGCGCGCCGCGGGGGAGGCCTTCCGTTCCTTGGGCATGGACCAGATTGCCGACGACGAACCCTTCCCCCTGGACGTGTTGCAGGAGTATGTCTCTGCAGGACGGGCCTGGGTTTACGTCGACGGCCTCGACTACCCCGTTGCCTACATCCTTGTGGACGTGGTGGACGGCAACGCCCACGTGGAACAGGTGAGTGTCCACCCGGACCAGGCCCACCAAGGCATCGGCCGGGAACTGCTCCATGCCGCCCGGGTTTGGGCGAGGGGCCACGGCATGCACCGGCAGACCCTCAGCACCTTCCGGGACGTTCCCTGGAACGCGCCGTACTATCGCCGCCTCGGTTTCGAGATGTTCGACGCCGGGCTGTGGGGCCCGGAGCTCACCCGCCTGATGGAGCATGAGGCGGAGTTGGGACTGACGCGCTGGCCGCGGGTGGCGATGTGGCGCCCGGTGGTCCCGCCCGCGTAGGCTCCGCCACCGCAGGCGAATGCGCCTTGGCCACTCCTGAGCCTGATTGCCGAGTCTATGAGTTCCGTGCCCGCTCAACGTCGGCTGCGCTGGCCGCGTCGCCTACCGACCGGAGTCCAGCGATGACGCCTTCCACATCAGCCGGCGTCCGGTTTTGGCTGAGTTTGGCTTTCGCCTCCACCCGCGTCATCACAAGTTCGACGCCGACTATCGCCTTCAGTTGCCCGGCGATGAAGCGCTGCGGTGCTTCGTCCACCGACCACGGACGGACCATCGCCGACTCGTGGTGATCCGAAAGCTGCCGGACGTGCCTTCCCAGCCAGTCGCCGTCGTCGTGGACTACAACCCGGCCATAGACGTGGGCTGTTGTGTAGTTCCACGTGGGAACCACGCGGCCGTGCTCGGTCTTGGAGGCGTACCACGACGGCGAGATGTAGGCGTCCGGACCTTGAAGGATCATCAAGGCCTCACCCGTAGCCGGGGTTGACCATTGGGGGTTGTTGCGCGCCATGTGTGCCTGCAATGCGCCGTGGTCCCCAACGGAGGGGTCGTAGATGAACGGCAGGAGCGTGGCGAGCAGGCCGTCCGGTGTCATGGTCACGAGGTTCGCGGCCCCGGAGTTGCGGAGCAGTGCCTCGATGGTCTCTTCGGATGCGGCGAAGTGGGCGGGGGTGTACATGGAAGTGTCCTTTCGGCTTGGGTTAAAGGCGCGACGGCGGCGCGAGCCTCACGCGCACGGCGGCGCCTGCGCAGAGGATCACCATGAGTCCGCCGATGACGGTGGTCAGGGTGAGGGACTCGCCGAGCAGGAGAGCTGCCCACGCGATGGTCATGACGGGCTGTACCAACTGGATCTGGCTGACTTGGGCCATGGGCCCGATGGCAAGGCCGCGGTACCAGGCGAAGAAGCCGAGGAACATGCTGACCACGCCTAAATAGGCAAAGGCCGCCCAACCGGCCGGCGAAGCGGAGGGGAAGCCTGATGCCAGCGACAGGGCAGTCAACAGGATCATGACGGGGGACGCCACCACCAGGGCCCAGGAGATGGTCTGCCACGAACCCAGTTCGCGGGCCAACAGGCCGCCTTCCGCGTAGCCGATAGCGGCGGCCACAACGGCTCCGAGCAGGAGAAGGTCAGCCCAGTGAAGTGACCCAAAGCCGCCCGACTGCGCCAGGGCGAAAACCACTGCGGCCACCACGCCCACCCCGGTGAGCACCCAGAACAGGGGCCTCGGACGTTCGCGTCCCCGCATGACGGCCACAGTCGCTGTTGCTGCCGGCAGAAGGGCAATGACCACCGCGCCGTGGCTCGCGGAGGTGCTGGTCAGGGCAAAGGTGGTGAGTAGCGGGAACCCGGCCACGATTCCGCCGGCGACTACTGCCAGGCGCAACCACTGCATGCCTTGGGGGAAGCGTTGCTTGGTGATTGCCAAGGCAGCGGCAGCAAGGACGGCGGCTATGACTGCCCGGCCGGCTCCAATGAACAGGGGCGACATCCCATCCACGGCCACCCGCGTGAAGGGAACCGTGAAGGAGAAGGCGAACACGCCCACAAGCCCCCACCAAATTCCGGATGCGGTTGGCGTGGGTAACGCTGGCGACTGAATGAGAGTAGCGCTACTATGTTGGCTCATGAACAACGATAGCAGTTCACGGATAGTCTCGCGACTGAAAGAGTGGATTGCCGCAGCCGCCCCCGGGGCCCGAATGCCTTCTACCCGCCAACTCGTGGCGGAGTACCAAGCGAGCCCTGTGACAGTACAAAAGGCACTGAGGACACTCACCGCCCAAGGGCTTATCGAGAGCCGTCCCGGCGTTGGAACGTTCGTCCGCGCCTACCGCACCGCGCGTCCGGTGGATTACGGGTGGCAGACGGCTGCCCTTGGTGCGCTCCAGGCACCCCGGCTAACCAACACCGCTGCGATGCGCAGTGCGTCCAATGATGTGATTGCTTTCCACTCCGGGTACCCGGCGCGTGAACTCCTTCCCGAGAGGCTGGTTCGTTCCGCCCTGACCCGTGCGGCGCGTGGCGAGGCGGCGTTGTCCAGGCCGCCCGTCGCGGGCCTCCCCGAGCTGCAGTCGTGGTTCGCGCAGGAGCTTAGTACCTCAACACCGGTTGGCGTGACGCCGCCCCAGCCCGGCGACGTCGTCGTACTTCCCGGAAGCCAAAGCGGACTGAGCTCGATCTTCCGCGGCCTGGTGGGCCACGGCCAACCGCTGCTGGTGGAGTCGCCCAGCTATTGGGGCGCGCTGCTCGCCGCCGCGCAGGCCGGTGTGCGCGTGGTCCCGGTGCCGAGCGGGCCGGACGGCCCTGATCCCGCGCAGCTGTCCCGTGCCTTTGAAGAGACGGGGGCCCGCATGTTCTATGCCCAACCCAACTTCGCGAACCCGACCGGTGCCCAGTGGCCTGGCCGGCGCGGCGAGGAAGTTCTGGACGTGGTGCGGGCCCATGGAGCTTTCCTCGTGGAGGACGACTGGGCCCACGACTTCGGGATTACTGCCCAATCCGTGCCCGTCGCCGCCAAGGACGACTCAGGGCACGTCCTCTATATCCGGTCGCTGACCAAAAGCGTGTCCCCGTCCATCCGCGTCGCAGCGGTCATAGCCCGCGGTCCGGCCCGGGAGCGGATCCTTACTGCGCAGGCAGCCGAGTCGATGTATGTCAGCGGCCTTCTGCAAGCGGCCGCGCTCGACGTCGTCACCCAGCCCGGGTGGCAAACCCACCTCCGGGGAGTCTCGGCCCAGTTGCAGTCGCGGCGGGACCTTTTGGCCACCAGCCTCAGCGAGCACGTTCCGGAGGCCCATCTGACACACCTGCCCAAGGGTGGCTTGAACCTCTGGTTGCGGCTTCCGAACGGGTCCGACGCCGATCGTCTCACCAAGGATTGCGAGGCGGCGGGCGTCCTGATCGCCGCAGGTTCCGAGTGGTTCCCTGCCGAACCCGAAGGACCGTATGTCCGGCTCAACTATGCCGGGCCCAACCCGGGAGCGTTCCCGGAAGGGGTGCGGATTATCGGTGCGGCGCTGAAGCGGCAGAGGTAGCTGCCTGCCTGGTTAACAGCCGTAGCCACCAACCTCAAGGAGAGCGCCTTGTGGTTGGTGGCTACGGTGGGCGGTTTGGTTACCGCGAACTATCGGGTACGCGCGCAGAAGTCGCAGGCAAGTAAGTCCTAAGCAGGTGTCAGGTCCTTCTTGTCCCGGCCAAAGGCCACATCGCTGACGGGCTGGCCATCGAACGGCATCTCGTTCAGGTTGATGAGCGGGTTGCTGTCCTGGGTTTCCACGAGTTCACGGGCTTCGGCCTCGGTATCCACGCTGGGCATGGAGCCCGGAAGCGGTCGCTTCGCGGATTCACGCAGGAAGAAGATCGCGATCCCGCCAACAATGGACGTTGCCATCAGGTAGTACGCCGGCATCATGTCGTCACCGGTACCTTCGATCAGGCCCTGCACGATGAACGGGGTGGTGCCGCCGAAGATCGCTACCGAGAAGTTGTAGGCAATGCCCATTCCGCCGTAACGGCTGGACGTGGGGAACAGGGCCGGCAGAGCCGAGGCCAGGTTGGATACGTAGAACGTCACGGGGAAGGCGATCAGGGCGAGGCCGAACAGCGTTGACCATACGTCTCCGATGCCAATGAGCATGAAGGCAGGAATGGAGAAGACGACCGTGCTGCCTGCGCCGATCCACAGCACGGGGCGGCGGCCGATGCGGTCGGAAAGCTTGCCGGTCAGCGGAATGCAGAGGGCCATGATCACCAGGACCGGGATGGTCAGCAAGGTGCCGTGGACGGGGTCGTAGCCCTTGGAGTCCGTGAGGTATGTGGGCATGTACGAGGTCAGTGCGTAGCCAACGGTGTTGGCTGCTGCGGCAAGAATCATGGCCAGCAGGATCTGGCGCCAGTAGGCCTTGATGATGCCGATCGGGCCCTTGGCCACGTGCACGTCATGCGAAGCAGCGTCCTTTGCGAGGGCTTCCTGGGCGTCCAGGGTTGCCTGGAACTGCGGGGATTCCTCGATCTTCGTCCGGAAGTACACGGCGATGATGCCCAGGGGGCCGGCTACCAGGAACGGAATCCTCCAGCCCCATTCCTCCATGGCTGCCTGTCCCAGCGTGAGCTGCAGGACTGACACCAGGGCGGCACCGAGCGCGAAGCCGATGTAGCTGCCCATGTCCAGGAAGCTCGCGAAGAAGCCGCGGCGCTTGTCCGGTGCGTATTCGCTGACAAAGGTGGTTGCGCCGGCATATTCACCGCCGGTCGAGAAGCCCTGGACGAGCTTGAGGATCACCAGGAGCGCGGCTGCCCAGATACCGATCTGCGCATAGCCGGGCAGGAGTCCGACGGCGAACGTACTTGCCGCCATCAGCATCAGTGTTGCTGCGAGTACCTTCTGGCGGCCGATCTTGTCGCCGAGCCAACCGAAGACCACGCCGCCGAGCGGGCGGGCGATGAAAGTGGCGGCGAAGGTGCCGAGAAGGAAGAGGGTCTGGACGGACGGGTCAGCTTCCGGGAGGAAAACGGGTCCCATGGTGGTTATCAGGTAGCCGAAGACACCTACGTCGTACCATTCCATAGTGTTGCCGACGATCGTGCCGCCGAGTGCTTTCTTCAGCATCGGCTGGTTCACGACGTTCACGTCGGATTCCTTCAACCTGCGCTTCGTCCGAAGCTTCGGCATTTTGGTGCTTTTACCAACTTTCGCAGCGGCCGGTTCGTGGCCTGCCGCTACCTTGTTTCCGGAGGCGTTCCTTGCGCCATCCGGAGAGACGGTGTTGCTTTGGTCTATGGGCATTTGGGCTTCTCCTAGGGAGGTCATTTGCTTGCGACTTCTGCTGCCCCGCTCTGGGCAGGTGTTCAATTTTACGCGGTTTTGCCCACCAATCCGAGTTGGGATCGGGTTTCGGGGCCACTTCGGGGCACATATTGCTAAGCAATCTTACTTCTCTTTGCCCGGTTTTGCCCCGTCATAACAGGGAAGTAGGTGCCGGCCGCATGCCGTTATCAAATTGTTTAGTGAAATGCATCAAACGGCAGCTTTTTCACCGCGAAAGCTAACCTATTGCACCCCTAGGGCCACCGTCCGAGGACCACCGTTGCACCAAGATCCCCATCGAAAAGGACGCTCGCCCGGAGCCCCACGCCGACCATCAACGCGGCGGTCGCCGACGCCTGTACGTCCGAGGTCTCAATCAGCAGTGCTCCGCCGGGCGACAACCACTCCGGAGAGTCCCTCACGACGCGACGCTGGACGTCCAATCCGTCGCCCCCGCCGTCGAGCGCTGCCATCGGTTCGTGAAGGCGGGCCTCAGGCGGCATCATGGCGATCGAGCCTGTGGGAACATAAGGGGCGTTGACCAGCAGGACGTCCACGCGGCCCCGAAGTTCCGGGGCCAGTGGCTCGAACAGGTCACCTTGGAATACCTGGCCGCCACGCGGGCCGATGTTCCGGGCGGCGCATGCGGCAGCCAGGGGGTCGATGTCCGCGCCGTACAGCTGGCAACTGCCCAGCAGATCGCTCAAGGCAGCGCCAATGGCGCCCGAACCACAGCAAAGATCGACGACGACGGCGCCCGGCTTGGCGACCAAGGCCGCCTGACGCACCAGGAACTCCGTGCGACGCCGCGGCACGAAAACGCCCGGCTCCACCACCATGCGGCGTCCGCAGAATTCGGCCCACCCCAGGATGTGTTCAAGGGGTACCCCGCTGATGCGCTGCTGCACCATCGACGCGAAGTCTTCATCGCCCCGGGCGGCTTCCATGAGCAGCCCGGCTTCCTCCTCAGCGAAGACGCAGCCGGCGGCACGAAGCGTTTGGACGACGGCGGGATCCGGAGACATTGGGGTCATGCTAACAAAATCACGGTGCCCGGAGGGGTTCACAAACACCGGGCAAGGTAGCTAAGGTGTGACGCATGGGAACACTGATTTTTGAGTAAACCGGCCTGTGCCTTTGTGCGCCGCCGAGTTTCACCCGACAAAAATCCACGCCTGTTGAGGCCCTGCCTCCATGCCGTTCCCGTTGTCGCCTCTTTTTGCATCATGATCGCACCGTGACGCCGTGGTTCGTGCGCCTCTCCAGGATTGTAAAAACCTTTGAGGAGTTCACTAATGACTGCCAACACCCCCGACAACAACCAAGCCGCCTCGGGCGGCATTAAGTCCAAACTGACCGACGCCCAGAAGGCCATGCTTGCCAGCAAATCCGGCGGCGGCACCCCCGATGGCTGGAAAAGCACCGGCAAGGGC
The DNA here is from genome assembly GCF_015040095.1 of Paenarthrobacter sp. YJN-5. Taxonomy (NCBI): domain Bacteria; kingdom Bacillati; phylum Actinomycetota; class Actinomycetes; order Micrococcales; family Micrococcaceae; genus Paenarthrobacter; species Paenarthrobacter sp. YJN-5. The sequence goes on along the minus strand of NZ_CP053544.1, from coordinate 4,269,560 downwards.
CACAAGCCAACGCACGCCAGCGGAAAGCAGGCCAAGACCATGAAAAAGGTCCGCTGGTAGGCCTAAAATTGAAGTCCCTTCGTTTCATCGGAGAAAGGAAGAACCATGACCGCCAATCAAGAATCCGGCAACATCAACCCCGAGGTAGCAAGCCACTTGGTGGAGTCCATGGACATGGCCCCCATGCCTGAGCCGACCGCCATCGCAGCAACCCTCGGCACCGGACAAACGAGGCAGTGGCCGGACGGGAACGGCAAGAAACGTCATCCCAAGGACCGCAACCAGGCCCACGGCCGGATGGGACAAGGAGCAGCTGTGACAGCGATCCACCGGACCAGCCGACCGCAGATGCCGCACTCCTCCTAATCACCACTTTCCAGCCCAACTGACTGGCATTTGTGGTTGCTCTGAGCGCTCAGAACAACCCCTATTGCCAGTCAGTTGGGCTGGTTCACGTCCTCAGGAGACTTGTCCGGCCGCCAACCCCGCCACACCGGGTGCCGCAAACGGCCCGGGCCGGTCCACTCCCCGAAAGTCACCTCAGCCACCAGCTCCGGATCCACCCATCGTGCGCCGGCGGCATCCTCGCGCGGAATATCCAGGAAGGGCGATTCCTCCGCGGCACGGGCCTCGAGCTTGCCCATGATCTCCTTGAGCTGCCAGCCCTTGAAGCCGGTGCCCACCCGTCCCACGTAATGCAGCTTCCCGTCACGGGGGACCCCCAGGAGGAGCGAGCCGAACGTTCCGCTCCGGGCTCCCGCGCCGGGACGCCAGCCGCCAACCACCACCTCCTGGCTCTGTTCGAGCTTCAGCTTGATCCACGCCCGGCTGCGCCGCCCGGGGGAGTAGCGGCTCCCGGCCTTCTTGGCCATCACGCCTTCCAGTTTGAGATCGGACGCCACATGCAGGAGGTCGTCCACATCATGGTCCAGTACCTCGGATAAATGAAGCGGGCAACCGCCAGCCAGGCGTTCGGCAAAGGCTGCGAGCCGCTCCCTCCGGCCGCGGAAGGGCAGCCCGGTGAGGTCCGCGCCGTCGTCGTACAGCAGGTCGAAAAGCATCAGTTGCACGGGAACCGAAGCCCGGGCCCGCTCAATGTCCCCGGCTTTGACGAGGTTCATGCGCTGCTGGAGCAAGCCGAAGTGGGGCCGCGAACCCTTCCCGAGGGCAACGATTTCGCCGTCCGCCACGAAGTCGCCGTCGGGCCAGCAGGATCGGTCCGTCAGCTCAGGGTAGGTGGCTGTGAGGTCGTTCCCGTTGCGGCTCATGAGCCGGATCTTGCCCTTGGTTCCGGTGATGATGGCGCGGATGCCGTCCCATTTGAGTTCGTAGAGCCAATCACCTCCGTGCAGATCATCGGTGGTGCCCGACGTCGCCAGCATCGGCGCATAGTCCTGCATCGGTCCGGGCTTGGGTTGAGCCTCGGCCTTGGGTCGGGGCTCGACGGCGGATGGCCGCTTGGCGGCGGAAGTCGCGGGTGGTGCTGGTGCCGCTTTCGGCGCCCTGCGGCCTCCGGGCTGTTCCTTCATGAGGTGGATGAGCCAACGGTCGCCGGTGTTGATGAGGGCGAGCCGCTTTGTTCCGCCCAAGCCACCGCCGGGTTCTCCCGTGAGGGTGGCGATCACTTCCTTGCCTTCGCGCCACTTCTCGCACGTATATTCGCCGCGGTCCCAGATGGTCATGGTCCCTGCGCCGTACTCGCCTTTGGGGATGACCCCCGCGAAATCGGCGTACTCCATGGGGTGGTCTTCGGTATGCACGGCAAGGTTGTTCCGGTCCGGCGTCTCCGGGACGCCGCGCGGCAGCGCCCATGAGGCCAGCACTCCGTCCCGCTCCAGGCGCAGGTCCAGGTGGTATCGCCGGGCGTGGTGTTCCTGGATGACGAAGATACCGCCGGGCGGGGCCGGGTCTCCGGGCTTGGGCTGTTCGGACGACCTCCGGGACGCGTCGCCTACGGAAGGACCGGACGACGACGGGAAAGGTTCCGGGGTCTTGCCCGGATCACGCATTCCTACGTACTTGGACAGGCGGCCCTCCACCGTCAGCTTCTCCCGACCACCCGGGTTCGCATCCGATGACGCGGAACCCGGCCTCCCGCCGTCGTCGTTTTCACCGTGCGGCGGGAGGTGCCGGCCGGAAATCGGCGCGAAGAAGTCCTCGCCAGTGCTGACCCGTTCCATCACTTCGGTGTAGTCGAGGTGGTCAAGGTCCGGGTCTTCGAGCTCCGCCCAGGTCCTCGGAGCGGCGACGGTGGGATGCGCCTTGCCGCGCAGCGAGTACGGGACAATAGTGGTCTTGTTGCCGCTGTTCTGGCTCCAGTCAACCAGGACTTTTCCCTTGCGGAGGGACTTCTTCATGTCACTCACAACCAACGCCGGGTGGTCCGCTTCCAAGGCCCGGGCAAGTTCGTGAGCGAAGGCGGACACCTGATCGGACTTCAGCGTTCCCTCCAAGCCCGTGTAGAGGTGGATGCCCTTGCTGCCACTGGTGACCGGCACCGGCTCCATGCCCATGTCCTGAAGGATGGACCGGGCCAGCCGGGCAACTTCAACGCATTGAGGCAGGCCTGCGCCCGGCCCGGGATCGAGGTCGAGGACAAAGCGGTCAGGGCGCAACGGATTGCCTGCAGGGTCCACCTGCCACTGCGGTACGTGGATTTCCAATGACGCGATCTGCGCCATCCACGTCAGCGTGGCGAGGTTGTTGACCATGGGGTAGACATTGGCGTGGTCCGAATGGTGGATGGTGACCCGCGGAATCCACCTGGGCGCCGAGTCTTCCAGGTTCTTTTGGAAGAAGACCTCGCCCGGGTTTTCTGCCGTTCCAACGCCGTTCACCCAGCGCTTGCGCGTCACGGGCCGGTTGGCCGCCGCGGGGATCAGGTACGGGGCAACCGCGGCGTAGTAGGCCAGCACCTCGGCCTTGGTGGTGCCGGTCTCCGGGTAGATGATTTTGCCCAGGTTCGTGAGGGTCAGCTCATGACCCTCAACGACGACACGCTCCTTCTGCTTTCCTGCCACCTCTTCTCCTCCGTTGCCTTGTGCTGTTGACTGGGTTCATGAGGGCCATCTGGAAGGGATCTATCGCGTTCGGTCTGGTCAACGTACCAGTCAAGCTCTACAGTGCCACGGAGGACCATGACATAAGCCTTCACCAAGTGCACAACAAGGACGGCGGACGGATTCGTTACCAGCGCAAATGCGAAATTTGCGGTGAAGTTGTGGCTTATGAGGACATTGATAAAGCCTACGAAGAAGAAGGACGAACGGTAGTCCTTACGGCAGGGGAACTGAAATCCCTGCCTGAAGAGAACAGCCGGGAAATCGAGGTAGTGGAGTTTATCCCTGCCGAACAGTTGGACCCGATCATGTATGAGCGAAGCTATTTCCTCGAACCGGATTCCAAGTCTCCCAAGGCCTACATGCTCCTGCGGCAAACGCTGGAAGATACGGACAGGATCGCCATTGTCCAGTACGCCCTCCGCCAGAAGACGCGGTTGGGAGCACTGCGTGTGCGTGGCGACGTCCTGTTGCTGCAGGCGCTGCTGTGGGGAGATGAGGTCAGGGAAGCCAAGTTCCCCTCCCTTGAAACCGATATCAAAATTTCGGACAAGGAATTGGAGATGTCTTCCGCGCTTGTTGAATCCATGGCGCACGATTTCGACCCCGACGAATACACCGACGATTATCAGGTCCAGCTCCGAACGTTGATTGAGGCCAAGCTTGAAAAGGGCGAGGCGTTGGATACGGAGGCCACCTTCGGTGCCACGGAAGGCGAAGCCGAGGGCGGCGACGTCATCGACCTGATGGAAGCGCTGAAGCGCAGCCTCGACAAAAAGCGCGGCAAGGAAAAAGCGTCCGACGACGAGGCTGCCGCAAGCAAAACCAGCAAATCGACCACAACAGCCAGTAAGCCAAAGACGCGGGCCAAGAAAAAGGCGTGATCCGACGTCGTTATCCCTGGCCTCCCCCAACTAAGTCGCAGTAGATGCCGTTTTGAACGCCCAAAACGGCATCAACTGCTACTTACATGGGTTGGGGTCAGTGATTCCGGAGCATTGAAATGAGTTCGGACTTCTTCTTGCCCGAATACCCTTTCAATCCGAGTTCCTTGGCACGGGACTTGAGTTTGTCCACGGTCCAATCGTCGTAGTCGCCGGACTTCCCGCCCTTGCGTCCCACTTCCTTCCGCCCCTTGGCGGCAGCGGCATTGGAAATCCGCGCGGCCTTTTCCTTGGAAGCCCCGTCATCGCGGAGTTCTTCGTAAAGCTCCGGATCCTTCAGGCTTGGATTCTTCTTTTCCGGCATGATGCTGATCCTTTCTTTGGGTGCAACTGCGTTTGTCAGGCAACTGCGTTTGTCAGGCACCGGTTTCATAGTGCGGTTCGGCAACGGGTTTGGATTCGGGAGAGCCGCGTTCACGGAGGTAGACGGAAGCTCCCACCAGTACGGCCACGGCCAGGAATTCGCTTTGCCAGTTCTGGAATGACTCGAACCAGAACTGGCTGGAGCCGAGGTATTCCCAGACGGATACAGTGGCTTGGCCGTGGCTGAGTTGTTCTTCGTTGTAGGCAGACGTGCCGCCGATGGCATGCAGCGTGAAGGAAGTCAGGAACAGGATGCCAAGAAGCGCCGACAGGGAGTGCTCATAGATCTTCAGTACCCAGCCACCCCGGCGCACAGGCCACGGGGTTTTGGCTGACTTTCCAGCGTCCCTGGGATCTTCATCCTGGGGTGCAGACTTGTCCACGGGCTTTGATTCCGAGGAACCCCGTTGGAACAAGAAGACCGTGAGGACCACGTACATGGCCATCTGCAGGAACTCGGACTCCCAGTTTTCAAAGACGGCCTCAACGAAGTCGCCGGTGGTGATGTACTCAAGGATGCCCACCGGGGATCCTCCGTGGGTTTGCTGCTCTTCGCTGTAAGTCTTCGCCCCGGAGACGATCATGCCGCCCAGGAATGCGGCGAACAGGCCCGCGTTGGCAAGCAGCAGGCCGTGGTCCTTCAGCCAATTCCGATGGGGACGGGCGTCGGTTGACGGTTCGGAGTGCTTGGTCGGTTTGAGCATGACTCACTCCTGGGGGGAGTTCCCGTTGTTGTTGTGCACGGCGCGTCGAAGAATCCAGAATGGCATTCCCACAACGATGACCAGGACAATCAAAATGATGGTTCCGCCTGTGACCAGGCCTGCGGTGCGCCCTATTGTCACATCGAAAACCAGCGCGGCCGAGCCCACGATCAGCAGGGCCACGCCGCCCAGGGCAAGTTTGGTCACCAGATCCGCATTGGACACCAGGGTGGCCTTCAGGCCCCTGCGGAAGAGACGCCGATGCACACTGACGGGCATCACTATGAGGATGGTGGTCAGCGCAGCAACGAGGACGTTGCAGAGATAGAGAGTGACCTGCCACTCGTCGAGTTCCTCGAAGCGCTCCTGGAACGGCAGCGTCAGGAGGAAGCCGCCCAGGATCTGCACGCCTGTCTGCAGGACGCGCAGTTCCTGGATCAGTTCCATCCAGTTGCGGTCCATCCGCTCCTCTGTGGATTCATTCCTCCCGGTGCGGGCGACCGGATCGGACTCTGCCATTCAGGCACCTCCAGCGGGTATAGTGCGCCGGAGGACTGCCCCTGCAGTCAGCTGCGCTGCTGCTGGAACAGCCCTCGCGGTAGACGGATGTTCAAGGCTTTCCGGCATCCTGCGCCGGTGTGGATTGATGGTGGCGTACGCCTATACGGTGTGGCCCCTGCGTCCGGACATGAAGCTGAGAAGCCATCCGATGGCTGCGACTACCAGGAGGACGATGCCCACCCAGAGGAGCCAGTTGAGGGCTGAGGAAAAACCGCCCACCAGAAGAAAAACAATTGCCACAACACCAGCAATGATCAGAAGCGTGTTCATGGTCAGCACATTCCTTTCTGCGTGAACCCGGAATGAAATTTGCCGGGTTCCTGACTATGCATTTCCTGTTACTTCGATTGAGTTATGCCGGTACCTGAAAACCCCTCCAGCTCCCAAGGTGCCAGGGCCGCCGTCGAAAACCGATCCTCGCTGGTGCGAAGTTCGCCAGTTTGCGAAGTTCGCCAGTTGTGAACAGCGACACTCTCCATTGTACTACTAAGCATCCTTATGAAAGTCTTATTGAAGTCGTCACCTGATGATTGACCGATTTTCCGCAGAGCGGTTGGCGGTGTCGGTTTGTCGTTCATATGGCCGTCAAAGAGAGGAACACATGAAAGCGTCACAGCAGCTCGCAGACAACCTTCAGGTCGTCCTGACAGACCTCATCGAACTCCAGCTCCAGGGCAAGCAGGCCCACTGGAACATCGTGGGGCCGAACTTCAGGGACCTGCACCTCCAGCTGGACGAGCTGGTCCTCGCCACCCGCCAGTTCGCCGACGACACCGCCGAGCGCATGCGTGCCCTGCACGCCCTGCCGGACGGCCGTAGCTCCACGATCGCCAAGGGCACCCGCCTGGAGGAATTCCCCGGTGGCCTGGTCAACACCAAGGACGCCGTCAAACTGGTTACCGAACGCGTGGAACGGGCAGTCCAGACCATGCGCGAAGTGCACGACGAAGTGGATGAGGAAGACCCCACGACGGCGGACCTCCTCCACGAGTTCATCGCCCGCCTTGAGCAGCTGGTCTGGATGATCAACGCCGAAATCATGGGCGCCAACGCCAGTGTGACGGACCCGGACGAAGCATAAACGACAAAGCATCAACGCGGCCCAACCGGACAGGCGGAGCAACCATGGTCAGGCTACGGCGGAGTGATCTTTCCAAGCCGGGCATCGTGCGACGCCGCTCCGGTAAAGGGTTCAGCTACCGGCATCCCGACGGGACATTGCTGGACAAAGAGGATCGCCAGCGCATCAATGCGCTGGCGATCCCTCCTGCATGGACCGACGTCTGGATCAGCCCCTACGAAAACGCCCACATCCAGGCCACCGGGGTGGACGCCGCCGGGCGGAGCCAGTACATCTACCACCCCCGGTGGCGGGAGCGAAAGGACAACGAGAAGTTCCAGCGCGCAGCCGAACTGGGCTCTGCTTTCCCGTCCATCCGCCGTGCAGTGACGCTGCACTTGAAAGACACTTCCGATCCCAGGCAGCAAACCCTCGCGGCCGCTGTCCGGCTCATGGACCTTGGAGCATTGAGGATCGGATCCGAAAGCTACATGAAGCAAAACGGGTCCTACGGACTGACAACCCTGCGGTGCCGCCACGCGCGTGTCAAGGAAAACGCCGTCGGCCTGAAGTTTCCCGGCAAGAGCGGCCAATGGTGGGACACCTCCATCAATGATCCGGCGTTGGCCGCTTTCCTTGAGCCACTCTCACGCAGGCCGGGCAAGGAGCGGCTGTTGGCTTACAAGGCCAACGGCTCATGGGTTCCCTTGGACGGTTCCATGGTCAACGAGTACCTCCGCAGCATCGCGGGGGAGGCCTACAGTTCCAAGGACTTCCGCACGTGGAAGGGGACCGCAGCAGCGGCGCTATGCCTCTTGAAAACGGAAGGCACCATGACCCGTCCGCAGGCATTGGTGAGGGCCATGAAGGAGGCGGCCGAGTTGCTGGGCAACACGCCCACCGTGGCGCGTACGTCGTACGTGGACCCGCGGATCGTGGAGGCATATCTGTCCGGCGAACTCATGGACGTGAAGCCCACCGAGCCCTCCATTGCCGAGTTCCTCATCGCAAAGCAAACCTGACTGACTGTCGCTGAAGACAAGAAAGAAGCCTGGCCGCACCCTTCCGGGTACGGCCAGGCTTCCTGGTCATGAGGTGCGCTTAGGCGTCGTGGTCTGTTTCGAGGATCTTCACGAGGTTCTCCAAGGCAGCATCTGCGCCCTCGCCCTCTGCGCGCAGGACCACCACGTCACCGTGCTCGGCACCAAGGCTCATGAGCGAAAGGATGCTGGCAGCGTCCATGGCTTCGTCGGCAGGTTCTCCCTGGCGGGCGATGGTCACCTCAAGGTCGAGTTCGCCGGCAGCCTCGGCGAAGATGGCCGCAGGGCGGGCGTGGAGGCCCACACGGCTGGCAATGGTGGCGGTACGTTCGGTCATTTCTTACTCCTTGGTGGTTTGTGGACGTTTAGACGGTTGCGGGAACTGCTTCGGCCTCGGCCGCGGCCGGCTTGCGAACGGCCCAGCGCTTGAGGGCCACCACGATGAGGGCCGAGACCACGGTGCCTGCCAGAATCGAGATGACGAACATCGGCAGGTTTCCGATGGCGAAGAAGACGAAGATTCCGCCGTGCGGAGCCTGGGACGTCACTCCGGTTGCCATGCACAGGGCACCGGTCAGTGCGCCGCCCACCATGCTGGCGGGGATGACGCGGAGCGGGTCGGCGGCCGCGAAGGGGATGGCGCCTTCGGAGATGAACGAGGCACCCAGCAGCCACGCCGCCTTGCCGTTCTCACGCTCGGCGAGGCTGAAACGCTTCTTGTCGATCAGGGTGGCGAGTGCCATTGCCAGCGGCGGAACCATGCCGGCAGCCATCACGGTTGCCATGATCTGCCATGGAGCCTGGTTGGCAACTGCGCCCGCACCCAGTCCGGCAACTGCGAAGGAGTAGGCCACCTTGTTGACGGGGCCGCCAAGATCGAAGCACATCATGAGGCCAAGGATGATCCCGAGGACCACTGCCGACGCGCCGGTCATGCCGGAAAGCCATGCGTTCAAGCCGTCCGTCAGGTTCTTGATGGGGCCGCCCAGCACGAGGAACATCAGGCCGGAAGCGACGATCGATCCGAGCAACGGAATGATGACCACAGGCATGAGGCCACGGAGCCAGCGGGGTACCTGCCACGTGCCTATCCAGTGCGCCACGACGCCCGCCAGGAGGCCGCCCACCAAGCCACCGAGGAACCCTGCGCCCATGAATCCGGCCACGGCACCGGCCGTGAAGCCGGGTGCGATACCGGGACGGTCGGCGATGCCGTAGGCAATGTAACCGGCCAGCGCCGGCACCAGGAAGCCGATGGAAAGGGCGCCGATCTTGAATGCCACAGCGCCGAGGTAGATGGCCAGGCCGCCTTCGGGCAGGTTGCCGAGGTTGTTCTCCAGCACCACCTTGTCCGCCACGGCCGTGATGTCGTAGCCGCCCAGCAGGAACCCAAGGGCGATCAAAAGGCCGCCGCCTGCGACGAACGGAATCATGTAGGAGACACCGGTCAAGAGGGCACGCTTGAGCTTCTGCCCGATGTGCTCACCCTTTTCTTCGGCTTCGCGCTCGGCCTGCTCCTCCGCACCGAAGTGGGGGACGCGGCGTGCGTGCGGATCGTCGGCGGCCGCGAGGGCTTCCTGCACCATCTTGGCGGGCTCGTCGATGCCACGCTTGACGGGCGCGTTGATGACCGGCTTGCCGGCGAAGCGCTCCTTGCCGCGAACGTCGACGTCGACGGCGAAGATCACCGCGTCTGCCGCGGCAATCACCGCCGGGTCCAGCGGTTTGGCGCCGGAGGAACCCTGGGTCTCCACCTGCAGGTCTACGCCGGCCTCCTGTGCGGCGGCAACCAGCGAGTCGGCTGCCATGTACGTATGCGCAATTCCGGTCGGGCATGCGGTGACGGCCACGAGGCGCTTGGGTCCGGTAGCCGCCGTCGTGCTTTCAGCGGCTTGAGCCGCTTCACCGGCCATGGTGGTCGTGCCCGCTTCGCGATGCCCAACCACTCCGCGACCCCCATCGCCGGCTCCGCTTGGGCTCGGCTTATCGCTCAGGGCACCGTCAACCAGCTCGACTATTTCTTGAGGGGAGGATGCAGCGCGCAGTGCAGCCGTGAAGTCCTTCTTGATGAGCGAGCGGGCGAGCTTGGAGAGAAGCTTCAGGTGCTCCTGGTCCGCGCCGTCCGGGGCTGCGATGAAGAAGATCAAGTCCGCAGGGCCGTCCTTGGCGCCGAAGTCCACCTTGTGGGCCAGGCGTGCCATGGCCAGGGCGGGCTCGGTGACAGCGGCCGAACGGCAATGCGGGATGGCAATCCCGCCGGGTACGCCGGTGGCAGTCTTCTGCTCGCGGGCAAAGGCGTCGGCAAAGAGGCCCTCCACTTCGGAAGCCCGGCCGGAGGCGGCAACCTTGCCGGCCAGGACGCGGATGACGTCGGCGGGGGAGTCGCCCAGGTTCTGGTCGAGGGTGACCAATTGGGGTGTGATCAGCTGGGTCACTGTTAGTCCTTCTGGAGGGCCGTGATGGTTACGGCGTCTGGGGTTGTCTGGTGGACTGCCGGGACAGTGGAGCCCGGCAGCGATGCGGCAGCGGCACCATGTGCCACGGCTTGACGAAGGCAGTCCTGCGGGGAACGGCCTTGGGTTGCGGCCAGCAGGTAGCCGGCAAGGGACGAATCGCCGGCACCTACTGTGCTGACTGCTTGGATGGGCGGGTGCGTGGCCAGCCACGCACCCTCTGCGGTCACAAGGACGGCGCCCTTGGACCCAAGCGTTGCGAGGACAGCGCCCACACCGCTTTCGACGACGGCGGCGGCTGCTTGTGCTGCCTTGGCCGGGTCCGCTTCGAGTTCCTCAGCCGTGGAGACACTTGCGAAGCCTGCTGCGGCTGCGAGTTCCGCAAGTTCCTCGGCGTTGGGCTTGAGGAGGTCAGGCTTTCCCGCGGCGTCGGCTTTCACGGCAGCGGCCAGCGGCGCTCCTGAGGAGTCGATGGCGATGCCGGGAGCTTCCGTGCCATCGGCGCGGGAGCGAAGCCGCCGTGCAATTGTGGCGTAGTAATCAGCCGGCACTCCTGGTGGGAGCGAACCGGCGAGGACCACCCAGCTGGCGCCACGGGAGCGGTCCAGCAGCAACCCGATCAGGGCCTCCTGCTGTTCGTCGCTCAACTCCGGGCCGGGCTCGTTGATCTTTGTGGTGACGCCGTCCGGCTCGGTGAGCGTGACGTTGCTGCGCAGTGCCTGGCCGATGGGCAAGGCCGCAAACGGAACTTTTGCGTCGTGAAGTCCGGCAAGGACGGGATCCGCATCGGCGCCGGGAAGAACGGCCACGGTTTCGAGTCGTGATGCCACCAGGGCGCGGGAAACGTTCACGCCTTTGCCGCCGGATTCCTGGTGGACGTGGAGGGCGCGCTGTACCTCGCCCCGGGCAAGCGCCGCGGGAAGTTCCACGGTGCGGTCCAGGCTCGGATTCGCCGTAAAAGTGACGATCATGCGATCACCACGTCAACGCCGGCCTCTGCCAAGGCAGCTGCAAGATCGGCAGGGGGTTCGTTGTCAGTTATCAACGTGTCCACATCCTTCAGGGTGGCGAACTGGACCAGGGTCTCCGTGTCCAGCTTGGAAGAGTCGGCGAGGGCTACCACGCGGCGGGCCGAGGTCACGAAGGCGGCCTTGACCGCGGCCTCCTCCGGGTCGGGGGTGCTGAGCCCGAATCCGGCGTGGAGGCCGTTGGTGCCGATGAAGGCAATGTCAGGGCGGAGGCGGAGGGCGGCCTCCACGGTGGACTGCCCGACGGCGGCCTGCGTCAGGCCGCGGACCCGACCGCCAAGAACCTGCAGGGAGATTCCGGCGACGGTGGAGAGTTTGCCGGCGATGGGCATGGCGTTCGTGATGACTACAAGCTCGTCCGAACCGTTCGCCGCCGGGTCCTGGGCCAGCAGGTCCGCCAGGGTTTCCGTGGTGGATCCGGCATCCAAAAGGACGCTGCCCGAGGAAAAGTCCGGGATCATGGCCAACGCCGCAGCGGCAATGCGCAGCTTTTCCGCCTTGCGCTTGATGGCGCGTTCCTGGATGCTTTCTTCGCGCGTGCTCAACTTGTCGGACGGGACTGCACCGCCGTGGACGCGCCTGAGGTTGCCTGAAACTTCCAACGCCGCCAGGTCGCGCCGGACGGTTTCGGTGGTGATGCTGAATCGGTCCGCGAGCTCAGTGACGCTCACCCGTCCACGCTCTGTAACGAGTGCGTAGATCAGTTGCTGGCGCTCTTCGGCGAACACTTACCCTCCATTGCGTAAAGCTTCGAGTCGGTTGATTCGTTGGTCCCACTGCCGTGATCACTGTCACAACTAATGTGGAATTGCTTGACTCTATCTTTGTTTATGTGGGTCCGTCAAGGGTAAAGCCACATAAACACAGATCCGCAGGTGGGAGCAGGTGGGAATGTGTGGGAACGCAGCAGAGGGCATGTCGCACTCCCTGTAGTGCGACATGCCCTCTTTCGGATCCTGACTGGGGGATTTACCAGGATCCGGTCCATGGGGTTGTTCTGAATGGTCATCTCAGCCGACCGGGCAAACCCGGCCGGCTGTGACCTCGTTTCTTTGGCTACTCCGGCGGCGAATCCCCGGGTTCCCGTTCCGGCGTCGGCTCAGGAACCGGCGGAGGGCCGGGCTCGGGGAGGGGAACGGGCTCAGGAGTGGGACCCGGCTCCCGCGTTGGCGCGGGCTGATCTTCCGGTCCGGGACCCCGCGCAGCAGTACCCTCTCCGTGCGCTTCACTCATGGCTTGGTGCTCCGGCCCCGGACATAGTGCTGCGGCCGCAATGTCCGGGGTGTCGCTGAGGGGAAGCTGCTGGAATCCCAGCCGGCTCCCGGATAGTCGATGGGGAGGTTGTCCGGATCGGGCGGATCCGGCAGCTTGTGCTTGAGCCCTGACCGGGGTTCGGAGCTGGCAACCCTTGGCTCTGTCCTGCGCTTCTCTGTTTGCATGTCACTCTTCCCTTTTGACCGGTTCAGTCCGGAATCTCCATCCGGAAGCCACATTTGCACCCAAGGATGCGTGTGTTGAGGTGGACCTCGTAAGACTGGGGCTGGCCCTTTCCCAGGGCCAAGGTCGCCTCGATGCGTCGAAGCTCGCAACTGCGCGTTTTCATGGGCTCCCCGCAGTGGAGGTACTGGCCGCCGAACTTCAACATGCCCTGAGGTGAGCCCGGACGGTTGACGATGATGGCTACCTTTTGGACACTGGCCAGCTGAGAGTAGATGTAGCGGCATGCAGCGCATTCGTAGCTGACATTCACCATGTTGGGCGCGGGCGGGTAGTGCGACTGGATCGAGTTGACCTGCAGGAACTGGTCGGAATCGCACCGGGAACACCACAGGGGCTCGTCAGGGGGCTGATGCGCTTCGTCGGGAACTCTCGAAGCCGGCTGGGCGGGCATGGGACGCACCTTTGCACAGGGATGCTGGGCGCCCGTCTGCATGAGCTGTGAAGCCGGGTCCGTCAACGCGGACTGTAGCTAGATTGTGCACATAGGCGCACAGCAGATGCAAGGATTTTGCCAACACCTAACCTCACGGAACCGGACGCTCCTACTATGGGAGCATGGATGAAATGCAGCATGGAGCGGTGTCTTCCAACAATGTTGCGGCTCCGGATGAAGCCGGCTTCCTAGGTGGCGAAGCGGGCGTCCCCGTCGCCGAACACTTGCAGGACCTGGTGATCGACAGCGAAGACGTGAACGGGTTCCTCAATGAACTCGCGGTCTTTTCCTCAGGGGCGGTTTCGGCTGAGGTTGGCATCGAAGTTCTGTGCGGGGTGACCCTGAGCCGACGCCGCAAAGCCCTGACCGTCGCCGGAAGCAGCCCTGAGGCGCGCCTCATCGACGAGGTCCAGCAGGCATACGGTGACGGTCCCTGCCTGCACGCCATGCGGGAGCGCAGGACCGTGCTGGTCCACGACACGTCAACGGAAAAACGCTGGGCAGATTACTGCTCGGTCATCGCCCAACGCGGTCACCTCTCAGCCCTCTGCGTTCCGCTTGAACTGGACGAGGGTGCTACGGCTGCCCTGAACTTCTTCGCTCCCAAGGCCCGGATCTTCACGGACTCCATCATCCGGGGCTGTGATCTTTACGGCAGCCAGGCCGAAAAGGCTTTGCGTCTGGCCGTTCGAATCGGGACCAGGCAGCAGCATGCGGAGGACCTCCGCGAGGCGATGTCTTCGAGAACGGTGATCGACCTCGCGTGCGGAATCATCATGGGCCAAAACCGTTGCAGCCAGGAAGAGGCCTTCGAGATTCTCAAGAAGGCATCGAACGGGCGGAACCAGAAGCTGCGCGACATCGCAGAGTCGCTCATCACATCGGTAGCGGGTGCCGCCCCTGTGTCGCACTTTGAGCCCTAGCACCTGGGGACTCCGGACGCCATCCCTTGTGAGGCCGCGCACTGTTGAACTAGATTCATAGATGGGTTAAGCCACCAGCCCTTGGAGCCTCATGACTTGGACCATCCGCGATGATGGTCCGCAGTGCGGCGCAATCCTCCGTTAGCATCCGCCGCCATTTCGCATGCAGCTCCTACAGGAGCAACCGCTTCACCCGACGCTGTTCAGTGCGTCCCGCAAGGGACGGTTGTCGGAAACCACCGGCCCCGGTGGTGCTTGCAATAAAGGAGAATGGCAATGTCGCTTGGTTCCCCGCTTCCCGCCCCGAAACGCCTTACCGGGGCGACACCCGCGATCGGAGACACCGGATCCCGTCCCTGGTGCACCGTCTGCGATACCGATTCCTACATCTTTGTTGAAACCGTGGTTGAAGCCGCGCCGAACCAGTCCGAAATTGTTGAAGTCAGCTACACCTGCAGCGAATGCGATACGTTCTACGCCCACGCTGTCCGTTTGGCGGAGCTCGCGCCCCACATCCAGGCGGAATTCCTCTCTTCCACCGCAACAGGTCTCTGGTACAGCTGCACCCATTGCGGTGAGCCCATGACCTTGGGCCGCCCGGCTGAGCAATTCATCGAGGCACCCCGGAACACTGACGACCCGGGCGGGCCAAGCTTGTTGGAGGTGTACCTGCAAACCCAGGTGCTGCACTGCCGCTGCGGCTTCCAAACGGAGGTTCCGCACGTCGGGTGAGGCCGGCTCGATAGACGTATCCGGTGGGGAGGGGTGGCCATGCGTACGTTCGGCGTAGAGGAAGAGTTGCTCATTGCCGATCCTGTGGACGGGATTCCGCTGGCCCTTGCCAACGGAATCCTCGAGACCACAGGACCCGATGACGGGCCCTCGCTCAAATCGGAGTTTAAACAGGAACAGATTGAGGTGAACTCCCGCCCATGTTCCTCGGCCGTTCAGTTGCGCGAGGAGATCCACCTTGGCCGGGCGCTCGCGGATTCTGCCGCCCGGACCCTGGGCGCCCGCGTTGCGGCCCTGGCAACGCCGCCGGTATTCCATGCGACGCCCACCCTGGGAAACCAGCGGTACGCCACCATGGGAACGGAGTTCGGGCTGGTCTCCAGGGAGCAGCTCACCTGCGGCTTCCACGTGCATGTTGCCATCGAAAACCCCGAAGAAGGCGTAGCTGTCCTTGACCGCATGCGGCACTGGTTGCCCGTGCTGCTCGCCCTCAGCGCCAACTCCCCGTTCTGGATGGGCGTCGATACTGGGTTTGCCAGCTACCGCACCCAGATCTGGAACAGGTGGCCAACTGCCGGCCCCATGGACGTCTTCGGTTCCGAGCACGGTTACAGGTCCGTGCTGGAGGAGCTGCTCAAAACGGGCGTGCCTCTGGACGAGGGCATGATCTACTTCGACGCGCGGCTTTCGCGCGGACACCCGACTGTCGAGCTGCGGATCGCCGATGTGTGCCTTTACGCCGAAGACGCGCTGACCATTGCCGTCCTTGCACGGGCCTTGGTCGAGACGTCGGCGAGGCAATGGCGCGAGGGGGTTCCGCCGTCGGGCGTTCTCACCAGCGTGCTGCGCATGGCCAACTGGCGCTCCAGCCGCTTTGGGGTTGAAAACCACTTGCTGCATCCCGCGGAACTGCGTCCGTCCCCGGCAGCCGAAGTGCTCGAAGCGCTGCTGGCGCACGTCCACGAGGCGCTCGCGGACGCGGGCGACCTCGAACCCGCGCGCGCCGGAGTGTCGGCGATACTCCGGCGCGGAACGGGTGAGCGGCTCCAGCGAAAGGCCTACGCCCGCGGGCTGCGGCTGGCCGACGTCGTCACGGAAGCGATTAATTCCACGCACCGGTACGGAGTGCCCGACGCCGGCCTCCTCACCGGGTGACCGACGGCCTCCACCGGATGCCCCAGCGGACGCGGATTCCTAGCCCTGGTTGAAGCGGATCAGGTTTCCAGAGGGGTCGCGGAACGCGCAGTCGCGGGGACCCCACGGCTGGTCGATGGGCTCCTGCAGGACTTCCGCGCCGGACGCGCGGAGCTTCTCGAACGTGCCATCGAGGTCATCGGTGGTGAAGACCAGCATGGGCATGACGCCCTTGGTGAGGAGTTCCTGGATGGCATCGCCGTCGGCCTGGGAGCGGCCGGCATGCGGGGGCGAGAGGACCAGCTCCAAGTCCGGCTGCGCGTCGCTGCCAAGGGTCACCCAGCGCTGCCCGTCGGAGCCGACGTCGTTCCTCACCTGCAGGCCCAAAGCGTCACGGTAGAACGCCAGGGACTCGTCGATATCAGTGACAGTGACATGTGCGTACTTCAGGGAAATGTTCATGAGGCCCACGCTATTGCAGCCGCGAACGCCGTGCTTCTTCGATCCTGCTCAGCTTTTGAGGGCTGCTGCAGGAGGGTTCCTGGCCGGGCGTGTGTGCTGCTTTGCGATGCAGTTTGGCATGGCTTTCACGGCCTCGTGTTCCAGTGCCCGGTACTCGCTGGGCGGCATTCCCACGATTTCGGTGAAACGCGAGCTGAAGGAACCAAGGGACGTACAGCCAACCTCCATACAGGCGTCGGTGACGGTGGCACCGGCACGGAGGAGCGCCATGGCCCGCTCAATGCGCCGGGTCATGAGGTAGTTGTACGGCGATTCCCCATAAGCGGCTTTGAACTGGCGCGAGAAGTGGGCCGGCGACATGAGGGCGCCGGCTGCCATGGTGGGAACGTCCAACGGCCGCGCGTACTCGCGATCGATGAAGTCGCGGGCCCGCCGCAAGTGGGCCAGGTTGGCCAGTTCCTGCGGAGTCATGCGGTCAGTCTACTAGGCTCATGCCCATGGATTCAGTGGTTTGGTCGAAGCCGGAAAACGAGCGCGCGGGTACGCCGTTGTTGGTGATGCTGCACGGTTACGGCACCAGCGAGGAACGGATGGCGGCGCTCTTCCCGCACCTGCCGCAAGAGTTCACCTGCGTTGCCTTGCGCGGACCCAAAGTCATTGGCGACCACTACGGATGGTTCCTGCTGGACTACTTCCTGACCAATGACTTCGCGGACGTTATCTCCTCCACCAACAGGGTGTTCGACTGGATCAACACCGTCCGGAACAACCACAGCAGCGTGAGCCTCCTGGGGTATTCCCAAGGCATGGCCATGGCCAGCACCCTCCTGCGCCTGAAGCCGGAGCAATTCGTGGCTACGGTTGGGCTCTCCGGCTTTGTGCTGGACAACGACCTCCTGGCCCTCAGCGAATCCTTCGATGCCCCGCCGCCCTTCTTCTGGGGCAGGGACAAGGCCGACCCCGTGATCAATGACGAAGCGATCGAACACACGGACGGCTGGCTCAACGCCAACACCGCCCTTACGGCCCGGACGTATCCCGGGATGGGGCACAGGATCGAGCCCGCTGAACTGGTGGATGTGGGCGCCTTCCTGCGGTATTACGTCCTCGGCCCCCGCTAAACCGGCCCAACTGGGTCGCATTTGTGCGCGTTCTGAGCCCTCAAAACGCGCACAAATGCGACCCAGTTGGGAGGGGGAGGGTTAGGTGGGCCGGGGGATTAGACGTCACCCGCGGCCTTGAATCAAGCTTTCCGTGAGATTCGCGTCACATTCCGATGTTGGACCACACAGTGTTGAATGACAAAATTGTAAGCGCTTACACTTTTGGCTGCGGTGGCCGACGGCGCCGCCCCGCAAGGTGTTGCTCAAGCATGGAAAGGGTTGAGGCCGTGTTGCATGGTTAGGACTCACAGGGTGACCATCCAGGACGTGGCAGTCCTCTCCGGACTGTCCATCTGCACCGTCTCCCGGGCACTCCGGAATCTCCCCAACGTTTCGGAGAAGGCCCAACGGCAGGTGGCGGAAGCCGCCAGCAAGCTCGGATTCAAGGCCTCGGCTGCTGCTTCGCGGCTGGCCGGCGGCAGCACAGGATCCGTAGCCATCATTGCTCCCACCGCCACCACGTGGTTCTTTTCCCAGGCAGTGGAAGCAGCAGAAGAAGTATTCGGCGACAGCGGCTATGACACCATGCTGATCAGCCTCCGGAACAAGAAGACAGTGAAACAGCAGGTGTTCGGCCGGCTCGAGTCACTGGCGCAAAGAGTCGACGGCGTGCTGCTGCTTAATGTTGACCTGGACCCCTCCGAGGTGGAAGCCTTGGAAGCTTCGGGGCTGGCAGTGGCCAGCGTCGGCCTGCGGAATGTTCCGTGGGACAATGTTGGAATCGACGACGAACATGCGGCCTGGCAGGCAACGTCACACCTGCTGGAGCTGGGTCACTGGGACTTGGCGGTTCTCACGAATACCGAACCCGTCCTCAGCGACGTCGCTCCGGCACAGCCGGCAGGACGCGGACAACAGGCAACAACAGCGAGGTTCCGTGGTTTCAGCCGTGCCTTGGATGACCACCACCTCACCGTCCACCCGGACCTGGTGGTTGCCTGTGCTCCCGGCATAGACGACGGCCGGCGGGCCATGACCGAGCTCATTGCACGGGGTGCAAAGCCAACCGCGGTGTTCGCCCACTGCGACGAGGCGGCGTTCGGCGCGTTGATGGCGTTGCGCGAACACGGCTTCTCCGTGCCGAAGAACATGTCCGTGATCGGCATTGACGATCACCCCATGAGTTGGTTCCTTGGCCTGAGCACCGTGGCCCAGCCCGTTGCAGACCAAGGCGCCTTCGCGGCCAACCTGCTCTGCGAGCGACTTTTGAATACAGATACCCCCAACCAACCTGCAACCCACCTCCTCGACACCAAGCTCATCGAACGCAAGACCACGCGCCACCGGCGCTGAAACGGAAAACGCACATGACTGATCTTCGTACTGCCTGGACCGGCGCTTCGGCGCTGCTGTTCGACCTCGACGGCGTGCTGACGCCCACTGCCGTGGTGCACGAACAGGCGTGGCAGGAACTCTTCGACGGCTACCTTGCCGAGGCCGGCCACCCCGACGGCTACCGGGAGGGCGACTACTTCGACCACATTGACGGGAAGCCGCGCTTCGACGGCGTCAGGGACTTCCTGACCTCCCGCGGCATCACCCTGCCGGAGGGACCGGCAGACGATGCCCCCACGAACGAGACCGTGCAGGGCCTGGGCAACCGTAAGAACGCGATCTTCAACCAGATCGTGGACACGCGCGGCGTGGAGCCCTACCCGGGGTCGGTCAAATTCATCAATGCAGCACTGGAACTAGGCCTGAAGGTGGCGGTGGTTTCGTCCTCCCGCAACGCACCGGCAGTCTTGAAGGCCGCGGGGCTTGACCACCACTTCGAGGTGGTGGTTGACGGGCAGGTTGCCGCCGCCGTCGGGCTTCCCGGAAAGCCGGACCCCGCAACATTCACCTATGCCGCCTCGCTGCTGGGTGTTCCCACGGAGGAATGCATCGTGGTGGAGGATGCCGTCTCCGGAGTGCAGGCCGGCAAGGCCGGGAACTTCATGTCGGTGATCGGCGTGGACCGCGGGGCGGGCCGGCAGACGCTGCTGGATGCTGGTGCCACCTTGGTGGTCGACGACCTCGATGATCTTCTCTAACCCTACTTTTTCGAAGGAATTCAACAGCCCATGGCACTGATCAGCTCCGACCGGCTGCGCTTCCCGTGTGAACCGTGGAAGCTCGTGGAAAACATCCACGTCCCCGGTGACGAAGGGACGCTGGAGACGCTTTTTGCGCTCGGCAACGGCCACTTGGGTGTGCGCGGCGCGCACTCCACGCGCGGGGACGGCGAACTCCCGGGTACGTTCATCAACGGGTTCCATGAGATTTGGGACATCAAGCACGCGGAAAACGCGTACGGCTTTGCCCGCACCGGCCAGCGCATCGTGTACGTCCCGGACGCCAACAACTTCACGGTGACAATCGACGGCGAAGCCCTGAGCCTGTCCGAATCCACAGTGCTGGACTACCACCGGAGCATCGACTTCTCCACGGGTGTCTACGAGGAATCAACCACGTGGGCCTGCCGCTCCGGCGCAGTGGTCACCACCGTGGAGCGGCGCGCTGTGGGGTTCGATTCCCGCGGCTGCCTCGGGCTTGAACTGTCCATAACTGCGGACCGTGACGTGTCCGCGGACATCACATCCGCCGTCGTGAACCGCCAGGACCAGCCCGTGGAGGACCATTCGGTCCACGATCCCCGGCGTTCCGGACGGCACGCCGGCCGCGTGCTCCTTCCCCTGCACCTGCACGGGGCCGATGGCTCGCTGCGCCTGGCGTGGGAGACCTCCGAGTCCCGGCAGCGCGTGGCCATGGCAGTGGACCACTGGATTTCCTCGCCCGAGCAGCCGTTCGAGACCGTAGTGGCCGAGGACGAGTCCTCGGTGCGTTACGTGCTGGCCATTACCGGCGGCGGGCCGTTCCGTTTGGAGAAGACGGTCAGTTACGTCGTGGCCGGTTCCGCGGACGACGCCGAAGACCGTGGCGAGAGCCTGGCCGCGGAAGCGGAAGCAAACCTGGTGCCGTTTTCCGACATCCTGGCCCAGAGCCAGGCCCACTACAACACGTACTGGACCACCGCGGATGTTGCGATCGGCGGACAACCTGAACTCCAGCAGGCAGTCCGTTGGGCACTGTTCCAGCTCTCCCAGGCCACGGCGCGTGCCGGTGTGGCAGGCATCCCGGCCAAGGGCGTCAGCGGTTCGGGCTACGAGGGCCACTACTTCTGGGACCAGGAGGTCTACCTCCTGCCCTACCTCACCTACACCAACCCGACCGGTGCCCGGAAAGTCCTTGAGTCCAGGCATGCCATGCTTCCCGACGCCCGTATCCGGGCCAAGGAGCTAAGCGTGGACGGAGCCCTTTTCCCGTGGCGGACCATCAACGGACTGGAAGCCAGCGCCTATTACGCCGCGGGAACGGCACAGTTTCACATTGCCGCCGCCATCGCTTTCGCGGCCAACCGCTATGAGTGGGCCAGCGGGGATGCGGCCTTCGAAGCCGAGGTGGGCGCCGACCTCCTCATCGAGACGGCCCGCATGTGGGCGTCGCTGGGCTTCTTCGGCAAGGACGGTTTGTTCCACATCCATGGCGTGACGGGCCCGGACGAGTACACGGCCGTGGTGAATGACAACCTCTACACAAACGTCATGGCGCGCTTCAACCTGCGTGCGGCAGCGGCCCTCGAGCATGAGGGCATCGCCGATACCGAGCGCCTGGTGTGGCGGCAGGCCGCGGAACGCATGTCACTGCCGTACGATCCTCACCTGCAAGTCCACAGCCAGGACAACGACTTCATGACACTGGAGCCCTGGGACTGGAACACCCCCAAGTCCAAGTACCCGCTCCTGCTGAACTTCCACCCGTTGGTCATCTACCGCCACCAGGTCCTCAAGCAGGCCGATACGGTCCTGGCCATGTTCCTCCAGTGGCAGGACTTCTCCGCTGAGGAGAAGCAGCGGGCGTTCGACTTCTACGATCCCATCACTACTGGCGACTCCACCCTGTCCGCTTGCGTGCAGGGCATCATGGCGGCCGAGGTGGGTTACGGCGACGTGGCGCTGAAGCACTTCACGGAAGCGTTGTTCATCGACCTGGATAACTCCCACGGCAACACCATCGACGGCGTCCACATCGCGTCGACCGGTGGCATTTGGAGTTCGCTGGTGTGCGGTTTCGCGGGCATGCGGGACCAAGGCGAGGTGCTGCGCTTCGATCCGCGCCTGCCAACGGAATGGGATGGCCTGGCGTTCCGGCTCAAGGTCCAAGGGCGCCTGTTGTCCGTGGAACTCTCCCAAGGATCAATCGCGCTGACCTTGGTCCCCGGACCTGACTACAGCCAGGAACCGTTGCCGGTCAACGTCCGCAACCAGGACGTCCAGGTGGGCACGACGACGGTCACGGTACCGCTGGATGCGGTCCCCGTGCCGCCGCCGTCGATCTTCCCGAGTTCATTCCCGACGGCGGGACTCCCGATCGTGGGGCAGTAGCGGTGCCGCCGGGGCCGGCCGGGTGTGGTCCTCGATGAGGCCACTGGCCGCGATTTCCCGTAGCGAATAGATCCCCTTGGCTGCGGAGTCCTTGTCATGGAAGCACATGGACAGGGCCAGTTCGATGCCGTCCGCGTCCACCAGACGTACGCGACAGTCGCCGCCGGCGGCATCGATCAGTTCAAAATGTCCTGCCATCAGGCGGCGCTCCCCTCTCGCCGCTCCGGTGACTCCTGCCGTTCCGGTGACTGCCGGGGCGGCGACTCCCGCGCGGCAGGGGACTCCCGCCGTGCAGTCGACTCCCGCCTTGCTGTCGACTCCCGCCTTGCGGGGAGAGTCGGCGTTTCCGTGCGTGCGGCCCGCAGCCTGCCACTTGCGGGATGGGCCGCCATCGCGGCGTTCCTGCGGCGGTCGAGCTCCGATGAGATGAGCTCCAGCAGCGCTTTGGCAGGTTCGGAGAGATGGTGCGAGTCCGCCGAGCCCAATTGGTCGCAATGGACCAGGACGTGGCGGATGCGTTCCAATTCCCTCGTCGGGACCAGCGGCCAACGCCGGAATAGTTGGCGGACCGCGATGGCGCCAAGGAGCGCGTCGGGTTTGTTGGGCAGGTCGTGCGGCCTTGATGCTCCTCGTCGAGCAATGGGGGCCGCGAACGGCGCTACGCCATGCGAGTAGGTGGTTTTGACGGTGTTGGGGGCCATACGGACCTCCCCGAAAAGTAGAGCGAAGGAAGCCGGCTGCGTGACTATGAAAAGTAGCTTACAGAATGTGAGTTATGTCATTCAATGATTATGAAAAAGTTCGTAAAACGAGTTTATAATACCCAGCTTACTGACTACTCGCCTTGCTGATTACTCGTCGAAATATGTGCTGTTGGTCTGCGGCGTCCCGGCAACCCTGTCAACGATTGCCTGGGCCACGTCGCGCAGTTTGCGGTTCCCGCTGCCGGAAGCACGCCGGAGGATCAAAAAAGCCTCGTCGTGTGAGCACCGGTTTTGCGACATGATGATGCCGCACGCAAGGTCAATGACGGTCCTGCTCTGCATGGCCGACTGGAGGTCGTCGCCGCGTTGGTTGGAGGCTGCCATCCGGACGGCAAGGTGGAGTGCCTTGCTGGACATCTTGACGAAGAGGACCGCGTCGGCGATCGCCTTGGTGGTGAAGACCCCGGGCCTGGGAGCGAAGAAGTTCAGGACCGCACTGGAGTCATCCCCCAGTTCCATGGGCACACCCAGCGCGCTGCTGATGCCTTCGGCGAGCAGCTCCTGCGCGTACACGGGCCACCGCGGATCCTTGTGCGCGTCCTCCAGGACCTTCGGCTCGCCGGATTCCAGTGCATCCACGCAAGGGCCCTCGCCAAGGCGTTGTTCAATGCGGTCAAGGATGATGGCGCGTTCGCTGTTGCCGCCGATGGTCGCTGTGCGCTTGCGGCGGCGCAGCGTCACGGCGCACTCGATGTCCACTCCGGTGGCGCGCCTCATCATGTCGGCCGAGAAGTTGGTCAGGCCATCCAGGAATTCCTTGATGTCTTCCGTGCCGGAGATAAGGTCCACCAGTTGTTCGAAGTCGTCGGACCTCTCTTGGTCACTCATGGCTCCAAATGTAGGAGCCTGCCCCTCACCTAACAAGCGAACTACCTTTCCTGCCCGCTGCGCACACGCGCAAGGGCTGTCATGGAACGGGTCCGCACAACGATCGCGGCTCCCAGGACGGCGGCTGCGGCGGCGGCTGCAGCTATGGCCGTCGGTGCGGACTCGGGAGAATCCGCGCTCCTGCCTACAGTAATCCAAGCCAGCCCCCACGCGATGGCGGCTGCCAGTGCCAGCCGACCCTCACCTTTGATGGCCACAGCGATTCCGACGGCGGCCACGACCACCAGCACGGCGATGGACCAGACTTCCGGTCGCCAACCGAAACCGGAGAAGCCGGCGGCCTTCAGGGCGGCGGCAATGTTCGCGCAGACGGCCACGCTCGCCCAGCCAAGGTACAGGCCGAGGGTTCCGTCAACCACCACCGCCTCCGGTACTGACGCGGGCCGCCGGGAAATGTAGCGCCGGAAAGCGACCACCAAAACCACCAGCAGGGCAACGATCACCAGCACGCTGACCGGCAGCCAACCCGCCTGGACCGACAGGATCCACGCGGCGTTCAGCAGCATGGAGCAAGCAACCACCCAGCCCAGGGACCGTTCGCGTGGATTGCTCTTCTGCGAAGGCAGCCACTGCCATGCCGTGTAGGCCACCAGCCCTGTGTAGATCACGGACCAGATGGAGAATGCAGGCGTGGCCGGCGCAAGCAACGTGGAGTCCGCGCTGAGGGCGCCGCCCGCCGCTTGGGCGATGGGAGTTCCGCCAAAAACTCCGACGCCGATCATGGAGCCAACAACGCAGACCACCAGGCTCAGGGTCACAAAAACCTGGCGCGCGAGGTCATTCCGGGCCGTCGAATCGGTGGATTCTGGAATATTCACTCTGTCAGCCTCTTTCCTTCCGGCACGTGCCGGGACTTAGTATCAGATGCTAGGGAAACGAGCTTCAAGCTGATCGAAGGAAACACAGGATGGACGCGGACCACCACGCGAAGGGTTATTGGTACGGAAAAGACCCGGTGCAGAAGGAAATGGCCGTAGACGTGCTGAACGCCCTGCGCGACTACAGGGTGTCCGAGCAGGCCATGCGGCGCCGGACGCGTTCATCCATGCTGATGGGCGAAAAGGACCTGCTGGCCCTGCGTTACCTCTTCGAGGCCGAGGCCGACGGCCGCGTAATGAAGCCGAAGGATTTGGGCGAGCGGCTCGGGATAACTTCGGCGTCCATGACCACCCTGATTGACCGCCTCGTGGAGTCCGGCCACATCCGCCGCGAACCGCATCCGACCGACCGGCGGGCACTGATCCTCCGGGCCACTCCGGCTTCGGACCAGGAAGTCCGGCATACGCTGGGCGGCATGCACCGCCGCATGATGGACGTGGCAAGCGCGCTGAGCCCGGAGGAAGCTGCCGTGGTGACGGCTTTCCTGCGGGATATGCGCCAAGCCCTGGACACAGTCGACGACGAGAACACAGTGGATGGCGGGGCCGGTCGCGGGGAACCGGGTGCCGCAGCGGGGGATTCACAGCCTTCATGACGTGAGGCTCCACTGGAGGATGAGGATCAGCGTCACCAGGAAACCCGAGCCGTAATTGAGCCAAATGAACCGCCGCCAGGCCACATTGGTGCGGGCCGCCGTCGTATCCGTCACGTTCCACCAGCGGGCGCAATTGACGATGTAGGGGATGGCGATCAGGGCCGCCAGCGGCCCGGGCCAGGGGGTGGCCAGCATGGCAAGACCGGCAAGCAGCCACAGCACGACGGCGGTACGCACGGTTCGCCGGGCACCGAAGACCGTGGCGATCGAAGCGATATCGGCCTGCCGGTCCGGTTCAATGTCCTGCACGGCGCCGAATGCGTGGGCGGCCATGCCCCACATGAAGAATGCTGCCAGCAGGATGACCAAGCCGGGCGTGACGGTGGCTCCGGCGATAGCCAGCCCCACCACTGCCGGGCTCACAAAGTGGGTGCTGGACGTGATGGAATCCAGCACGGGGCGTTCCTTGAACCTCAGCCCTGCCGCCGAGTAGGCAACCACCGCGAAGGCGCTCACCAGCAACGGCAGCCACGAGGCCGGGCCGCCTGCGGCAGCGAGGACCACCAGGAACGGGACGTTGCTGACGGCCGCGAGCCACAGCATGGGCCGGTGCAGCCGCGGCGCAAGGAGGGCACCCTCGATTCCGCCTTTTCGTGGATTCTTCAGGTCCGAGGCGTAGTCGAAGACGTCATTGATGCCGTACATGGCCAGGTTGTAGGGAACCAGGAAGTAGAACGTGCCCACTATGAGGACCCAATCGACCTCGCGGGTGGTCAGCAGCATGGCCGCGGCGAACGGGTAGGCGGTGTTGATCCAGCTGATGGGCCGGGACGCGACGAAGGCCTCGGGGAGCAGCCCCGTGAGCCCTCCGGCGGACTCGGCTTTGGCACCCGGGTGCTGCTTGATTGAGTTGCCTCCGTCCGGTGTTGGCCTGCGTCGCGTCATCCAGGCCCACAAGCCGGGAAGGGCCAACACGCCGGCCAGCGGATAAGCGAAGTCTTCAACAGGCGCCAGCCCGATGCTTGCGCCAAGCAGGTGCCGGGAATCGTAGTGGAACAAATCCATGCCGATCATGACGGAGTCGAACACCGCCGTGAGCACGGCCAAAGCGGCGAAGGCGATACCCGTGGCCTGCCAATGCCGGCGGCCGGCGCCCCGGGCAAACGCGACTCCTGCCACCGCGGCAGCAGCTACGAAGGCGAGGGCGAGCCACAAGTACGTCATGCGTTCTCCCGTTCGCGCGCCGGCTTTCCGTGCGAAGAGCCTGCGGCTGCTGACGCGCCGCCCTTTCGTTTCCGGTCCGCCGCCCGCGCCAGGACCTCCCGCGCACCCGTAAAGAGGACCATGGTGCACAGGATGAGGAAGAGGAGGAATACGGGCTCTTCAAGGGGAAGCTCGGGGGCAAGCAGGATGCCGGTGGCAATGGCACTTTCTCCACGCAGGAAAATCCCCAGCCCGATTCCGGCAACGTCCCAGGCCAGGAAGAACGCCAGCCCGACGGCGGTGACCACCGTTGCCGCTTTGGCGTCACGCCAAAAGAAGAGCCGGAAACGGTGGTCCAGCAGCAGCATGCAAACGATGCCGGCAAGAAGCGATGCCAGATAGATGACTCCCATCAGCCCACCTTGCCTGAAACCCAGGCAGGATGCTGCACCCGGGTTGGTCCGGGGCTGTGATCGCCGCGGATCCTCTTGAGGACCAGCTCGGCGCTGATGAGGCACATGGGGACACCGACGCCGGGAGCCGTGGTGGCACCGGCGTAGTAGAGGCCGTTGACCTTCTTGGACGCGTTCTGGGCCCGGAACATGGCGCTTTGGCCCAGTGTGTGGGCAGGGCCCAGCATGCCGCCGCGCCACGAGTTGTAGTCCCTGGCGAAGTCGGCGGGCCCTATGGTCTGCCGGACCACGATGCGCTCGCGGAGATCCGGGATGCCCGCCCAGTTCGCGATTTGGTCAATTGCGGCATCAGCAATGCCCTCGATGAGTGCGTCTCCGCCCCCTTCTGCTCCGCCGGCGCCCAGCGAGGGATCAGCGGGAATGGGGACGAGCACAAAGAGATTCTCGTGGTCCTTCGGGGCGACGCCGGGGTCTGTTGCGCTGGGTTTGCACACATAGATGGAAGCGGGATCCGGGACGCGGGAAGGCTTGCCGAAGATGGCCGAGAAGTTGGCCTCCCAATCGCGGGTGAAGAACAGCGAGTGGTGGGGCAATTCAGGGAGTTTGCCCTGTACGCCCAGCATCACCAGGACAGCTCCCGGCCCGCTGGTGCGCCGCTGCCACCAGGCGCGGGGGTAGCTGCGGTCCGGGATGTCCAGCAGCTTGGTTTCCGTGTGGTGCAGGTCGGCTCCGGAGACCACGATGTCCGCGACGCTGAAGTGTTCGCCGCCCTCACTGTCGCGCCACTTAACGCCGGTAACCTCGCGGGTTTTCCGGACCCGGAGCGGGGCGGGCCTTTGGAAATGTCCGCGCGGGGTGAACCGCTCCCGGGACTTGGGTGGGGCCTCGCGCGTGGTGATCTGGAGGACCTGCGCCTCGGTCCGGATGCGTACCCCGGCTTCGAGGGCGAGGGCCTCAAGGCGTTCCACCAAGTGCCAGAAACCACCCATGGGGTACTGGACGCCATCACCGAGGTCCAAGGCGCTCATCAGGTGGTACATGGCGGGAGCATCGGCCGGGTTGGTCCCCAGGAAGACCGCGGGGTAGCCCAGCACCTGACGCAGCACCGGGTCCTGGAAGCGGATTGAGATGAACTTCTCCAACGGCATGGCCAGCAACTTGGCCAGCTCGGGGAGGCTCCGCACCACCTCGGGCTGCATCAGGGCCTTCAGCCTGGTGAAGGGGTTGTAGAGGAAGAACCGCTCCGCCATGTCCGAGGTGTTCCGTGCGGAGGCCAGGTACGTTGCCAGCTGCTTGGAACTGCCGGGCTCAACGCGTTCGAAGGTTTCCATGACCTTGTCACTGCCCAACGGAACCGTCAGCGGGACCGGACGGCCGCCGTCGTGCGGTTCGCTGAAGACGCGGTAGGCGGGGCTCAGCGTTCGCAGGTCAAGCTGTTCTTCGGTGCTGGTGCCCAGCAATTCGAAGAAATGGTCGAACACATTGGGCATCAGGTACCAGGAGGGGCCGGTATCGAAGCGGAAACCGTCCCTCTCCAAGGTGCCTGCGCGGCCTCCGACACGGGGGAGCCGTTCGAGGAGCTGGACCTCGTGTCCTTCGCGGGCGAGGAGGGTCGCTGTGGCAAGGCCGGCGATGCCGCCGCCCACTACTACGGTCCTGGTGCTGCAAGTCATGCGCGGGGCTCCAACCACGTGGCGGCGACTGCGCGGGCAGCAAGGCCGGCTTTGAAGACGTCCGGGACGCGGACGCGGGATTCGTAGAGTTCGGCGATGGGTGTCCGCTCGAGCCGGCGGGTGAGCGCGGCAAAGAGGGCCAGGGCGCTCCTGACGGCGGCACGGGCGTCATGCGGCAACAGCGGGATGACGGCGTTGGCATCGGCCAGTTGGGCGTGGATGGTGCTGATCCATTCCATCCGGTCCCGGTCCTCGAGATGGTCCGCCGTGCCCAGATAGCTCCTGCCGAGCCGGGCGGTGTCGTCGGAGAGGTCGCGGAGGAAGTTGATGTTTTGGAAGGCGGCCCCGAGCCTTCCCGCGCCGTACTCCAGTGCGGCGGCATCGGCGTCGTCGATTCTTTGGCCCCGCATGAAAATGCGCAGGCACATCAGGCCCACTACTTCTGCGGAGCCGTAGACGTACCCCTGGTGGGCTGCGGAATCGAAGCGCAGCGGTGCAGCCGGGGCAGCATCCTGCCCGCCCAGGTCCGTGCGCATCGACGCGAAGAACGGATCCACCAGGGAAGCGTCGATGCCTGCCGCGCGGGCTGTCTGCGCGAAAGCGTGGATGATGAGGTCGCTGCTGTAGCCAAGCTCCAGCGCACGGTGTGTTTCGTCCACGAAGTGGTCGAGTGCTTCGCTCTGCTGCCGTCGGCTCAGGCCAGCCTCGGCGGTAACTCCGTCCACGAGTTCATCGGCCACCCGCACCAACGCGTAAATGTTGCGTACGTGCTGCCGGTGGCGCGGGCCCAGAAGGCGGGTGGCCAGCCCAAAGGAAGTGGAGTAGGCGGAAATCACCTGGTTGGCCGCACGCTCGGCCGTGCGGGTGAACTGCGTAAAGGAAGTGTCGACGTCGACGCTCATGATTGCCGTCCTTCAAGCTGTGCTGCCAGGTCCAGCAGGACGTTGCGGACCTTGTCCGGGATGGGGTTGGTTGTGTCCGCGAGGACGTCGTGGAACGCCCGCGTCTGTTGGTCGATATGGCCTTGGACGAACGTCTCCGCGCCGCATTCGGAGAGCCGGCGGCGGACATTTTCGCCGTCCTGGGTGCAGAGATCGGGCCGGCCGAACCATGGCTCGATCTCCGCCCATGCGCTGGTTTTCCGGGCGTAGGCGATGATGGCGGTTTGCTTGCCTTCGCGGAGGTCGGAAAAGGGATCCTTGCCGTGCCGGCGCGGATCCCCGAAGGTTGAAAGGAAGTCGTCCTGGAGCTGGAAGGCCAGGCCCAGATGCCGTCCCGCCGTCGCAAGCGCGGACTCCACGGAAGGTTCGACGCCGGCAAGGGTCGCCGCTGCCCGCAGCGGCAGCTCAAACGTGTACGTTGCCGTCTTGTAGCCGCACATGGTGAGGATGGTTTCGAGCTCCGGTGCGATGATGCCGTCACCGAGTCCCACGTCCAGTTGCTCGCCCGCCACGGTTTCGTTGATGGTGTGTTCCAAGAGGTCCAGGAGCCGGATGCGCAGCGGGTGGGGAAGGTCCACACGGGCGAAAGCCTGGTGGGTAGCGGCGAGAAGCATGTCGCCCATGAGGATGCCACCGGTTTGTGCCCAGTGCAGGGCGCTGTCCGGACGGCCGGCGTCGGGCCTTTGATCCATCGGCGGCAGTTGGCCCGCCTCCGCAAGGAGGGCTCCCACCAGGTTCGGGCGGCCGCGGCGGACGAGGTCGCCGTCGATCACATCGTCGTGCAGGAGGAACGCGTAGTGCAGCAGCTCGATCGCGGCTGCAATGCTGATGGCCGTGTTGCGGTCCCGCGCGTGTTCGTCGAAAGCGTCGTAGGTTTCCACGAGCAGCAACGGCCGCACGAATTTCCCACCGAGGATGTTTTCCCCGGCAATGTCCCAGAGCCGGCTGAACTCCGGTCCGTAGGCCCGGGCCGAGTTGGAACGCGTAGATATGAGGCCTGTCAGTTCGCCTTCGATGGCGGAACAGAGGTGTGAGCGGGTTCGGACGACGTTCGCCATGAGAGTCATGCCCTCGCTCCGGCCTGGAGGGCCCCGGACTTTATGAGCTGGGGGAACTGCATGGCAAGCCACGGGCTGAATGCGGAGGCGGAGTGCTCCAGCGCCCCGGACAACAGGTCCGGCGTCACCCAGACCCAGTCCGCGACTTCCGTGGGGTTGGGCTTCAGTTCGCCGTGTATAAGGGCTGTGTAGACGGGGCAGATCTCGTTCTCGACAATGCCAAAGCGGTCCACTGCCCTGTAGCGGAAGTCGGGGAGCGCCAACTCAATCCGCGTCACGTCGGTGCCCAGTTCGAAGCGGGCCCTGCGCATCACGGCCTCTTCTTGTTCTTCACCGGGCCCCGGGTGGCCGCAGAAACTGTTGGTCCAGATTCCGGGCCAGGCTTTCTTTTCCGGGGAGCGCCGCGTCAACAGGACCTCACCCGCGTGGTTCATGAGGTAACAGGAGAAGGCCAGGTGGAGCGGGGTGTCGGTCGTGTGGACCTCGGACTTGCGTGCCTCGCCGATGTGCCGCCCGGCGTCGTCTAGAAGGACCACCATCTCTACTGTGTTCATTCCTGAGCCTTCCTTCAACGCCGGTAATTGCTAGACAAGCTAGAAAGAAGACTACCATGTAGGCAGATAGGTGTAACATACCCATATGCTTAAAAGGGAAGAAGTTGACGGCCAGCCCTCTTCCCGTCTCTATAACCTGGATGCCAACGATCCGTTGCATGAGCTTGTGGACCGGGAGGGGCTTAGCGAGGACGATCTGAGGCAGATCAACGAGCTGATGGCTGCCATGGGCAGGCTCAGCGAGGCCGAACAACGGTTATCCGAAGCTTCGCTCAAGTACATGCGTCTTAACGCCTCCGACATGCGTGCACTGCACTACCTCATCGTTTGTGCCAACAGTAATGTGCTGGCGACGCCCGGCGCCATAGCCGCGCACCTGCATATATCGACGGCGTCCACCACCAAATTGCTGGACCGCTTGGAGCGTGCCGGGCACATCTCGCGGGAGCCGCACCCCTCCGACCGGCGGGCCCTGGCCATCTCCATCACCCCGGAAACGCATGCGGCGGCGATGCGGACGGTGGGACGCCAGCACGCGCGGAAGTTCATTGCAGCGGCTCGGTTGACCCCCGCCGAAAGGGAAGTCGTGATGCGGTTCCTGGATGACATGGCCAAGGAAATCTCCTTGGAGAACACCAGCTGGGAGTAGTCCCTTCAACGCGGTGGCGGTTCCGGGAGCGCAGCAGTGCGCTATCGCTGCCGCGGGCTCAATAGATGAAGATCGGAAGCCAGTCCCGGTTGTGGGCATGCACCAGGGCAAGGAACAGCACAAAGTCGAAGATCAAGTGCACTGACACCACGTAGGTGAACGACTTGGTCAGCTTGAACGTGTAGCCCTGAAGAAGGGCAAAGGGGAAGGTCAGCAGCGGCCCCCAGGCCTGGTAGCCGATCTCCCACAGGAATGACGTGAACACCACGGCCTGCAGCAGGTTCGCCAGCCAATCCGGAAAGTGCTGCCGCAACAGGGTGAATGTTGTGCAGATGAAGAACAGCTCGTCCCAGATTCCCACGGTGTTCACGCCAAGGAACAGCCGCCAGAAGATCGTGGGGTCCGAGGCGTCCGGCCAGTTCGTGTACACGCCCGTATTGATCAGGTAGGCGGGCAGGATGAAGTAGCCCAGTGCCACTACTCCCACCAAGTAGAGCTTTGCCGCGAGCGGCCACTTCCGGCCTGTATTGACGGGGAACCGGATGACTTTTTCCCGGTAGATGAAGCGCGAAACCAGCCACGGGACCAGTACCGCCAAAGCCAGGGCCCCGCCCATGAGGGCCATGTGTTCCAGGCTGAGGTCCGCGTTGAGCGGTACGAGGCTGATGATTACCACGCCCGCCGCCACCAAGGCCAGGTGCCGTAGGAGCTGACGATCAATGAATGCAGCCGTTATCAGGCTGAGGGCGAGCAGCGAGTAGCCCGTCGCGTCGTCGCGGATGGCAAACAACGGCACCGCGGAAGCGGAGAGAAGGGCCGCGGGCAGCAGTTTCCATGTGAGGGCTGTCCGCGGCGCTTCAGTCGAAAGGTTCGTCACCCCTTCAGGATGTCAGGTATCAGATCCACTTGGGTGCAACGGGCACCTCGCTGGCCGGTGCGGCCGGGCCGGCGGCGGTCACGCCCGTGCTGCCGCGTCCGGCAGCCCATTCGACGACGGCGGGCAGCGGCCCGGCGACGACCGTGGGTTACTACGGTGTTGCCGCGATGGTCGGAAAACCGCTCAACCCTGGTCGCGGAGGTACTGCCTCAATCCGGGGATTGCGAAATCGACTTTCCCGTAGCCGGCGGACTCGATCAGGCCCGCGGCAATGAGCCGCTTCCGGTACTTGGACACCAGGTTGGGTTTGGCTTGCAGGATCCCGCCGATCTGACCGGCCGTCGACGGACCATCCTGGGCCGCCATGGCATCCAGGAACTCTCGGTCCTTGTCAGAAATATCCGACAGTGCCGACTCGACGACCACCAGGCTGTTCCGTCGTTCCGCGGCCCTGATGGCACGCTCAACGCTGTCCTCGTTCAAAGCCCAGTCTGCCTTGCCCGCTTCCAGCCAGAGGAAGTAACCAACGAGCTGGATCAGGAAGGGGTACCCTTCCGTGGCTTCGGCGGCCTTGGAGATGAGCCCGGGGGTGACGTCAATCCCGCCCTGGCTGAAGAGCTCTTTGTAGGACGCGGTGACTTCGGCGATGGCCGCTTCGTGGAGATTGATCCGGTCGGCCCGTCGGAGGAAGGTCGCGACGCCTTCATTGAGGAGGTCCGACACCGCCGACGGCAGGCCGGCGAAGATCAGCCCGACTGGCAGCCCTTCGCGGATGAAGTGTTGGACATCGGCGGCCAGCTGAGAGATTTCCGTGCGGTCGACGGCGTGGATCTCATCGATGGTGATGACCAGACCCGTGCCCTTTTCACCGAGCCTGCGCAGCAACTCGCCTCCTATCCGGCGCCAGTCATTGGCGCGCTCGGGAGGTAGTTGTGTCGTGAGCCCGAAACCTGCCGCGGAGAATGCGGTGATCTTCCGGGACGGAGGGCCATCTCCGAGCTCATCGAGAAGGCGCAGCATGTCATCACCGATCCCGCCCAGGAAGCCAGGGGTTGCTGTCCGGGAGATGACTGCCCAGCCTTGCTCGCGTGCGATGCCTTCGGCTTCATTCAACATCACGGTCTTGCCGATGCCCCGGGAGCCCGTGATGATGGTCAGAAGCCCCGGCGCCCCGGAACCCTGCTGTAGGCCGTACTCGAACTCGTCCAACAGTCCCGCCCGTCCCACCAAGGCGGGTGGGGTGGCGCCGGCCGTCGGCTTGAAGGGGTTAAGCACGGCACCTCCAGATAGCAGACAGGTGAAACTAGGTGAAAGTGGTGAAACTGGTGAAGCTTCAGCCACTCTAGGCCGAAGCGATCCATCCAGGCAAGCGCACGGAGGCGAAGCGGTAGCATCAAGCTGGAGAAATGAGCCTGGAGGCGTCTATTCCGTTCGGTCCTCTAGATCCACTTAGGCGCAGCAGGCACCTCGCCAGCTGATGCGGCCGGACCTGCGGCGGTCACTCCCGTGCTGCCGCGTCCCGCGGCCCATTCGACGACGGCGGGCAGCGGCCCGGTGACGATCGTGGGGTCGGCCGCGCTTGTGTCGCCGAACGTGAGGTCGGTGCCGGTCACCTTGATCAGCAGGCCGGTGTCTGATCCGCGGGTTCGCCAAGCGGACGTGACGTCCTTCAGGAGCCGCTCCAACACGGGGGCGGGAATGTCGTTGAATGTGGCCCCGTTGTCCAGGTCCACCGCGTGCATCCATACTTCGCGGGTGCGCATCCAGGCGGTTTCCGACGCCGGGACCGTGCGTCCCTGTGCGGTGCGGACCTCGTTGGACCAGCCGGCGTCGGGAAGGTCGCGCCATTCCACGGACAGGTGCACGGCGGAGTGGTCGAAGAGGTTCCGCAGGGCGGTGGGTGACAGGGTGGCGCCGAAGTCGATTTCCTGGTTGCGGGCTTCCGGGGAGGAGTACATCGGCGTTTCCACGCCGGTTGCCGCCCACTCGATGAGGCGTGCGATGGCCCTCGCGTTGTAGCCCACATGTGCCACAACATGGCGGCGCGTCCAGCCCGGAAGCCGGGTTCCGCCGTCGAGCTCTTCATCGGTGAGTTCGTTGAGCTTGCGGGCGAAAAAAGCAGTGCCCCGCCGCGCCTGCAGGAGTTCTTCCTGCAGGCGCGGATCGGTGGTGAGGTCGTGGCGGGCGGCCATCAGGCTTCCTTGACCACGCGGTTGTTCAGCTGGCCGAGGCCTTCGATGGTGGTGGTCAGGAGCTCGCCTTCCTGCAGGTAGCGCTTGGGTTCCTGCGCGTGGCCCACGCCGCCCGGGGTGCCGGTGGCGATCACGTCGCCGGGGTTCAGCGTGATGATGGTGGAGATGTAGGAGACCAGGAATTCCGGGGTGAACACAACGTCCTGGGTGGGCGTCTGCTGCTGGATTTCGCCGTCGACTGCCGTGGTCATAAGGCCGCCGGTGAACTCGTCCTTGGTGACCAGGGCGGGTCCGAACGGGGTGGAGTTTTCCCAGGTCTTACCCTGCAGCCACTGGATGGTGCGGAACTGGTAGTCGCGCATGGAGACGTCGTTAAGCACGGCGTACCCTGCAATGTGGTTGGCGGCGTCGGCTTCGGAGATGCGCCGGCCCTTCTTGCCGATGATCACTGCGAGCTCGGACTCCCAGTCCACGGTGTCCGATTCCTGCGGCAGGGCAAGATCGTCGTTCGGGCCGATCAGCGATTCCTGGTACTTCGCGAACAGCGTAGGGTGTTCGGGGACCTCCCGGCCCATTTCCTTGATGTGGTTCCGGTAGTTGTGGCCTACGCAGATGATCTTGCCAGGTGCGGGCACGACGGCGGCAAGGTCGGCGCCGTCGAGGGCGTGCGTTGCGCCGTTGGCCGCCTTGGCTGTTTCTTCCCAATTGGGGGTGGCGAGCAGCGCGCCGACGTCGGCGAAACCGGGGATCTCAGTGAGGGTGTCCCCGTCCTGGCGGACGGCAACGGTGCCCTTGCCGGTGGTGGCTTCGGTGCGGAGGGTGAGGAGTCTCATTACTTGTTGCGTCCTTCGGAGTAGCTGCGGTTGAAGTTCAGTCGTTCGTAGATGGGGGCGTCGCTGAAGCGGAAGAGATCGAATTCAGTCCCGGCCTGGAGGGACCATTCCTGCCAGGACGGCACCACGAACAGGTCACCCTTGGCCAGTTGCTTGGTTTCGCCGTTCAGCACCGCGGTTCCCGAGCCTTCGAAGACCTGCCATACGCTGGAACCGACCTCACGGAGGGGTTCGGTGGAAGCTCCGGCCCGGAGACGGTGGAATTCTGCCCGGATGGTGGGCATGACGTCCCCGCCGGTGGTCGGGTTGGAATAGCGGATGGCCGCATGGCCTTGGGAAACGGTGGCCGGGTGGCCTTCGTCCTCAAGCAGCAGCTGTTCGCGCAGCGCGGCGTCGGTATGTTCCCAACGGTAGGCGGCGATGGGGGAGTTGGTGGTGTCCTGCAGGCCGGAGAGCGGGCGCAGTCCGGGGTGGGCCCAGAGCCGCTCGGACCGGGAGATGTCCGGGGTGGCCTCATCGGTAACCCGTTCGGTGCCGAATTCGAAGAAGCCCGCGTCTGCGTAGTGGGCAAAGGGGATGTCCAGGCCGTCCACCCAGGCCATGGGCTGGTCGGTGTCGTTGTGGTGGCCGTGGAAGTGCCAACCGGGAGTGAGCAAAAAGTCGCCACGACGCATTGCTACGGGATCGCCGTTGACGACGGTCCACACGCCTTCACCCTCCACCACAAAACGGAATGCGTTCTGCGAATGCCGGTGTTCCGGAGCGACTTCGCGAGGCCCCAGGTACTGGATGGCAGCCCAGAGGGTGGGAGTGGCGTACGGGGCGCCCGCAAGACCGGGATTGGCCAGCGCTATGGCCCGGCGTTCGCCGCCACGGCCCACGGGAACAAGATCGCCGGCACGGGCGGCCAGGGGATAGAGATCGTCCCAGCGCCAGATGTGCGGAACGGCCTTTGGAGCCGGGACCATGGGCATGAGGTTGCCGATATCGCTCCACAGCGGGACCAGGTTCTCTTTGTCGAAGTCCTTGTAGAGCTGGTCGAGCTGGGCCTGCTCCTCGGGCGTGGGTTCCGGCAAAGCGTGGCTGACGGCCACGGATTCGTGAGTCGTGTTCTCGGCGCTGATGGACACGGGGCCCTCCTCAATGGGTCCGAACGGGTTTGTTCAAACCTAGGAAGGTTTTGGGGCTGGTTCGCAGAAGATTCTGCTCTACAGAATCTCCGCCCGTCGCGAGGGGCTAGCCGGGTTCCGCCGGATTGGCCGCAATGTCCACCTCCAACTGCCGGCACGTTCCGCGGAGTGCGGCGACCAAACCGTCGTCGAACACTTTCCGGAAACGGGTGGACGGCATGGCGACGGTCAGGGCGCCCACCACTGCGCCGTGCCTGTTGTGCAGCGCCATCCCCAGGGCGCTGACGTCTTCTTCGGTCCCTTCGAAGTTTGCCGCGAATCCGTTGTTGCGGACGGACTCCAGCTCACGCGTGAAAGCGGCGTATTCCCGGTCCGGGATGGTGTCGCCCCCAATCTCGGCATTGTGGCTGCGGAACAGTTGCTCCACCATTACCGGTTCCAGTTCAGCGAGCATTGCCTTGCCCCCCGAGGTCAGATTGGCCGGAAGTACCGCTCCTTGGCGATCCCCGATCCGCAGCACGTTGCTGCCCTCCACAGTGGCCAGAAAGCGGACTTTGGTTCCCACCCGGACCATGAGGTTGACGGTCTCGTTGAGCTGGGCCGAGAGGAGCTCCATGTGGGGCTGGGCGAGTTCGCGCAGCATGCGGGTCCAGCTGAGTCCGGCCGGTCCCCCACCCATGGCCGGCCCGGGCACGTAGCGCCTGTTTTCATCCTGGACTGCGAAGCCCCGGTAGACGAGCATCGCCAGCAGGCGGTGTGCCGTGGAAGGTGCGACGCCAAGTTCGGCAGCAGCGTCCTTGAGGCGCAGGGCGCCACCGTCGCGGAGCAGCTGGAGCAGCACCAGCGCATTGTCCACCGCCTCGATGGAGTAGGTGGGCCGCTTCTGCAGCGGTTTGGGGACTGATGAAGCAATGAATTTCTTCTGCACAACAGAATTATATTGGTGGCTGGCCTCGGTGGTCCCGACAGTAGGGGAAACACATCACACCGCTCCCGCTGCACACAGCATCGGGGCCACATTCCAAGGAGCGAACACATGACGGAGAGCAGCGCAGCTACTGATGTCCTGGTTGTTGGAGGGGGCATGGCCGGGTTGGCCGGAGCCCTTGCACTGCGCGAGAACGGGGCGAACGTCACCCTGGTGGAACGCGCACCGGAGTTCGGGGAAGTGGGGGCGGGGCTGCAGATGGCCCCGAATGCCACCCGTGTCCTCAAGCGCTGGGGGCTGCTGGAGAAGGCTTTGGAAATCGGAGTGCAGCCCAAGCATCTGGTTTTCCGTGACGCGCTGACCGGGGAGGAGCTGACGCGCCAGAGCCTCAAGGGGGAGTTCGGGGAACGCTACGGTGCTCCGTATGTGGTGATCCACCGCAGCGACCTGCACCGGGTCCTCCTTGAAGGTTGTGAAGCAGCAGGCGTGAAGCTGGTGAACGATGTCATGGTTGAGAGCGTCGAAACGCTGAACGGCCGGGGGATCGTCCACACCGAGGCCGGTGTGGACTATGAAGCGGACGTCGTGATTGGCGCCGACGGCTTGAAGTCCACCCTTCGTCCCCTCGTGGCGAACGACGAGCCGGTTTCTTCGGCCTACGTCGCCTACCGCGGAACTGTGCCCATTACGGATGAGACGCCCAAGGCCGACCTTGAGGACGTGGTGGTGTACCTCGGTCCCGACTGCCACTTGGTCCAGTACCCCCTCCGCAAGGGTGAATTGCTCAATACTGTGGCAGTGTTCAAGTCGCCTTCGTTCGAGAGCGGCGAGGAACAGTATGGCGGCGTCGATGAACTCGAAGCCGCGTACAAGGACTGCATTCCGGCCGTCCGGGCCGCCCTGGCCAATCTCGGCACCGGCATCCGCTGGCCCATGTATGACCGCGATCCGGTGGAAAACTGGGTTGCCGGCCGCATGGTCCTGATGGGCGATTCCGCCCACCCCATGCTCCAGTACCTCGCCCAAGGCGCATGCCAGGCCCTCGAAGACGCGGCAGTATTGCAGGATGCCAGCGCCGGAACAGTGTTCACCGCGGAAGGGATCAACCCGGCAGGGTGGGACGAGGCGATCCGTGCCTTCAACGTGGCCCGGGCGGAGCGCACCGCCCGCGTCCAGCGCACGGCCCGCGTGTGGGGCGAATCGTGGCACGTCTCCGGCATCGGCCGCACCCTCCGGAACCTGCTCTTCAAGAGCCGCAAGGACAACGACTTCCAGTACAACGACTGGCTCTACGCCCAAGGCGTCCCCGGCGGTCCTGCCACGGAAGCGCCGCGCGCAGCCAGCCAGCTCGCGGTCTGACACCAAACGCTGAGAGCCGCCTGCCGTCGTCGTACTTCACGGGAAGAGTACGACGGCGGCAGGCGGCTTTTGTGCGTTAGGTGCCGGTCTCGTGTCCGCTGTGGACTCGCCCGCCACGAACGCCATTTCCGGATGGACAGGATCCTTAGGGGTTACGATGTGCTTGCTGGGACACGAGTCGAGTAAACGGCCGTTGGTTTGAATCATGGGGAAGGTCTCCCGTTTTCCCTCCATGATCAAGCGCTTCTGACGGTGGCTTACCCGACTCATATTTTTTTGTGGGCAGTTGCAGGAGCGGGCACAACTGAGGGTTGCTCATGCAGCTGTTCTTCTCAGTCTCGGGAGGTAGTTGATGAGCAGCAAACCAAGCCCCTTCATCCGTTGCGCGGTTGTCACGTCCCTAAGCCTGTGTCTGTGGGCTACGGGCTGCACCAATGGATCCGGCCCTGCCCCGCAGTCTTCGCCGCCGACAAGCAGCCCAACCCCTACACCCACTGAAAGCACACCGACCACTTCAATAACGGCAACGAGTACAAGTGCCGCCCCGTCGCCGAGTGCGTGGCCTGAGGTCGTCTCGGATGTTCAATCCGGTGTGGGCCAACTCTTCGTCACCACATGCGAGTACGACGGTACGGGAACCGGGTTCCTTATCGAACCGAACCTGGTGGTCACTGCAGCGCACGTTGTGCGGGACGCTGCCGCGATCAGCGTAGCTTTCGGCAGAACCTCTGTGAACGCCACCGTTGTGGGCACGAATGACGTAGCGGACATCGCACTTGTCAGAACCGACCAACCGGTCCAAGGACATGAGTTCCAACTCAGAACCAGCGAACCTCCGGTAGCCACCGACATCGCAGCGCTGGGGTTTCCGCTGGGCCGGCCGTTCACCTTCACCAAAGGAACAGTCAGCGCCCTCGACGCCGAACAGGATACCGGAGACGGAATTCTCAGGAACCTCATCCAAACAGATACTGCAGTCAATTACGGCAATAGCGGAGGGCCGCTCATCACCCAGGATGGACAGGTAGCCGGCGTCGTCGTCACCGCCGAAATCAGGGGCAACTTCCGGGCTGAAGGCATCGCCTACGCGGTGACGGCGCCCCGTGTTGCAGCGGCTGTCAACGAGTGGAAGTCACGGTCCACGCCCGTGGCCTTCAAGGACTGCGGAAACGCACCGGCGCCAGATTCCGGGTTCTTCCCCTTCACCGTCTCGGCGGACCATGACCAGGCCCGCAGCATAGGTCAAAGCCTGCTCCTTCACGGTCAAGGCATCAATCAAGGCGCCTACACCGCTGCGTTCAAACTCCTCACTCCCGAGCTGCAGGCCACTTTTGGGGACGCTGCCAGATGGAGCAAGGATCTTGGCTCCTCCTACTGGACAAGAGCCGAGCTCATTAAAGTCACCGGTGCCCCGTCAGCGGACGATTTGAGCGCCGATGTGAACCTTCAGACCATCCAAGACGCGGCCGATGCCTATCACGGGACGGACCAAACGTGCTCGAACTGGAGGATCCGGTACTCAATGCACTGGGACGGTACACGCTGGCTCATCGCCGGCACGTCCTTGCCGTTCGGCGATCCTACCGCTTGCTAGGATCCGTGGGCCCATATGCCTAGGCAGGCCAAGGCGTCCGATATCAGCAGGAGCAGCAAGGGTGGGGGAGCGGGGTCATCAAGAAACTCTCCGAGGACTTTTCCATCGCCCCGGCCGCATGGCCGACGGCGAGACCATCAGTTTCGTTCTCGGGGGTTTATCTTATGGAGGTGCTCCCGCAGACCTGGGATGGTGAAGTCGCCCTTGCCGTAAGCGGGGGCCTCGCTGAGTCCGGCTGCGATGAGTCGGGCGCGGTAGTTGGCCACGACGTTGCTCTTGGCGTCGAGTCGTTTCCCTATGTCGCCGGCGGTGACCGGCCCGTCGTCTTCAGCCATGGCGCGAAGGAAGTCCTTGTCTTTGTCCGATGCGGTGGATAGTGCCGCTTCGATGACTGTCGTCTCGTGGCGGCGGATGGCGGCATCGATGGCTTGGAGGACGTTCTTTTCCTCAAGTGCCATGTTGTTGACTTCAGCTTGTCGCCAGAGTTGGTAGCCGATGAGCTGGATCAGGA
The DNA here is from genome assembly GCF_015040095.1 of Paenarthrobacter sp. YJN-5. NCBI lineage: Bacteria > Bacillati > Actinomycetota > Actinomycetes > Micrococcales > Micrococcaceae > Paenarthrobacter > Paenarthrobacter sp. YJN-5. The sequence continues at coordinate 4,228,536 of NZ_CP053544.1, read as the reverse complement.
ACGGGTATCCTCCTGTCGCGTTCGCCGCGTGCTGGACCAGGTCATCGCTGATGCTGATGCCGGCGCCATGGAAGGTGCTGGCGTAAGAGCGTTCGACATCGCTGATGATGGCTGCGTGGAGGTGGTCAACAGTCCAGGTGCCCCTGATCCGATCTGCAAGCCATATTCAAATTCATCCAGTGTCCCCTCTCGGCCGATAAGCTCGGGGGGAGTGGCACCGGCCGTGGGCCGGAAAGGGTTCATCACAGGGATCCTTGCGAGTCCTAGTGGGTCTAGGCCCTCGAGTTAGCACCTGGCGGAATCCGAGCCTTTCGGCGGTCGTGCCCGGTCACCTGAGGAGCCATTGTCCAAACACTGTCCGGACAATGGGGGCGCACGGGAATGAAGTGTTCCTGCTTCCTTAGAGACACACAGAACGCTGTGTCACCCGATGCCCCGGGGAAGTCGTCCGCGGTAGGTCCCACTTTGTTTGGCCAGCGCGATACCTTCCCGTTGGCGTTCCCTTATGAGTGAGCGTTCGAATTCGGCGAAGGCTCCCATAACGGAGAGCATGAGGTTCGCCATTGGGGAGTCTTCACCGGTGATGAGAAGACTCTCCTTGACGAACTCCACCTGCACTCCTTTACCAGTAAGTGCTTTGACCAGTGAACGTGGGTCATCAAGATTCCGTGCCAGGCGGTCCATGCTGTGCACCACCACGGTGTCCCCCTCACGGGCGAAGCGCAACATCTCGGCTAATGCCGGGCGGGTAGTGTCCTTGCCCGATGCCTTATCCATGAAGATCCTATCGAGGGCCTGTCCATCGAGCTGGCGTTGCTCATTTTGGTCCAACGTACTGACGCTCACTTACCCGATCCGCTGACCAGTCATGGCACCCCACACTTACGTGTCAGGTTTAAATCTGAGAGCCACATCAAATGCTGTCAAGAAGAGCAAAAATTGACCCTATTCTGACAGTCCAGCAGAAGCAGGCTGACGTCAGGTTGGGGTGTGCCGTATCTGGACGAGTCGTGTCCGGATCACAAACCTGACGCAGGGGCACGTCCAACCCGGATAACACTCGGTCCTACACCCGGCGTCAATTCCTCGGCGGGCTTTGGTGCAGGTGGTGTGGAGGACTGAGTATCTGCACGCCGTTCCGTTCTTCTGGTCGAGCTAATGGGTTCGGCCCGCATAGGCTCCTTGTCACTTAGGTGGGCAGGGCCGATGCCGGCACCGGCGGCGTAGGAGCTGCCAAGTGCCACATATCCTGTTCCAGGACTCCGTGCCTCTTCCGGGGCAGCCTGAGCTGGCCAAGGCGGCACCTGTCCTTTGTAGGCTGCTGTGGAGGTGCATGAGCGTTCCTTATCTCTTATGAGTGCGCGTATGTTCTTACTGAGCAGCGGAACTGGTGAGATCCGAACGAAACCGTTCAGGGCAGCGGATCGGTCGGGACGATGGGGATGTCCTGACATGCCAGCGCGGTATTCAGGTCTCCGTTGTCTTGGACTCCGGTCCGGCCTGGGTCCGGAGTGATGTGGGTCAGGCGGATATAGATGTCGGGGCTTTTTTCGATGATCCGCCGTGGAACTGCCCCGTTTTGGTGCAGCCAGAGGAGGCTTCCGTCATGGGTGACGCATTCGACTGTTCCGAAGTCGACCAGTTGCCCGCGGTGATGGATTTCCACTATGCGGCCTTTCAGTGTCCTCCAGTCGTCTACTGGTTGCCAACTACTGGGCGTTGTGCTGGTGCTGGCTGCGGTCGGGGGTCGGTTCACTATGATTTCGGTGGGGTTCACGGTGTTCCTGCCTCTTGCTTCTTTGGGGTTTCCGTGTCTGGTTGTTGCTGCCGGGTGCTGTTACGTTCCTTAGCGGGTCAGGGGTTCGGCTGTGGCGTACCCGGCTGCACTGCCCGCCGCCGCTGCGTGGACTGGTTGTTCCGTGGCTTGGATAAGTTGGGCGAGGAAAGGATTCCGCGCGGCTTGGTCCGGGTAGCTGGCAGTGTCGGCGACGCAGGTGGGGCACCAGTGGCCTGCCGTTAGGACCAGGCGGGGGCTGGCGTCGAAGGCATGGCCGAATGCGCACCTCCACGCGATTGGTGTCGTGTATTGTCCCGGGGCGATGTTTTGGGTGAGCAGTTGGCCGCCTCTGAATTCGGCGGCGGAGCTGTAGTCCGTTTTCGTCCATTCGGATGGTTTCCTGGCTTCGTCGTACCCGTGGTCGAGCAGGACTGGTGTCGGGTGAGGCGTCGGGGGCTGGAACGTGGACCAGTCGCCGATTGACTGCCAGTTGGCGAGGGATCCGAAGTGGGCGTTGATTTCCGTGGGGTTGCCTGACCTGATGGCGTGCATGGTGCCGCGTGGCTGTCGGGTTAGGGGTTTCATGACCAGGTGTTTGATTAGCCAGCCGGGCACTTTCCCGGCAGACTTTACGGCAGGGGGCAGGGAGCCTACGGCGCGTGACAGGGCTTCGGGGAAGGTGTCCTGGCGGAAGGGCACGAGCGCTTGCAGGCGGTCGCTGTCGGTGTACCAGTGGCCGTGGAAGTTTCCGGTGGCGAACCAGTTGCGGTCGTACCAGCGCCGGATGTCCTTCACTCCCAGCGCGTGGGCGATGGCGGCCTGTAGTTCCCAGTTGGTGAGCCGCCACGGGTCTCCGCCACCAATGTTGTAGATCCCGCCCCAGAATTCCTCGGGGACGTCTGGTTCGCAGATGTTGGCCAGCAGCCGGGCTGAGTCTTCTACCGAAACCCATTCCATGACCCCGTCCAGGGTGGAGTGCGTCATGATGGGGTCGCGGATGGTGAGCATGTCCGGGTGGAAGATCCCGGTTTGCCGCAGCCAGGCCCAGCGGGGGAGCCCGGAGTCGACCAGTTCCCGCTCCGCGATCACTTTGGTTTGCCCGTATTCATCGAAGGTTGAGACGCGGATCGGGTCTCCAACGCGGCCCCAGTGGTGGGGAACAACGCGGTTCCCGGTTTCGGCCACCGATCCGACTCCGACCACTTTGATCCGGGACGGATCGGGCTGGTTTTTGACGGCCCGGATGATGTTGCGCATGCTGCCGATGTTGACCTTGCGGGCCAGTTCGGGGTGCTGGTCAGCCAAGGGGGAGACCACCGCCCCGACATGCAGGATGATGTCGGCATCAGCGACGCAACGCTCCACCGCTGCCGGGTCGGTCAGGTCTCCCCAGACCACGTCCAGGTTCTCCATGTCGCTGAATTGCTCCAGCGCGGCCCGGTCCCGTTCAGTGGGAAGCACGAGCGCAGTCACACTGAACCGGTCCCCGCGTTCCCTAAATTCCCGGAGCGTGGCGCGGCCCCAGTTGCCCGTTGCACCGGTGAGGAAAACACGGGTCCGGGCACCCGTCCTGGTGCCGGCTCCGTTTGTGGCGGTGGTCATCAGGCTGCGGGTTCCTTCCGGCTGAGCTCCATCAATGACTGCAGGGCTTCCGGCGGGAAGGCTCCATTGGTGAAGGCCAGGAACTGCTGCATGGGCATGGACTCAACCATTTTGAGTTGGTCTGGGTTCTCTTGGGCCTGCTGGGCTTGCTCTTCGCTCATAGACGCGCTGAGGCCAGCCATGAGTGCAGGGCCGACGGTGGGGTGGGCAAACCAGTCCCCGACAGTGGAGTCCAGGGTCAGTTCGCGGATGATGCTGTCGCCTGCAAGGGTGATGTCCTGTTCGGCCAGAACGGTGGAGGCGTCGGAGCAGAGCTGAACGGCGTACGTTCCTGCCGGTACCACCCAGCGGCCCAGTTCGATGTCCCAGTAGGCGAAAGCCCGGCGGCCCAGGGTCAGTGCGACCTGCTTGCTTTCACCTGGTGCAAGGCTGATTTTGGTGAAGGCACGCAGTTCACGAAGGGGCCGCCGGACCGGGCCGGCCGTTGTGGCGACGTAGACCTGGACCACGTGCTTGCCGGGCCGGTCCCCGGTGTTGGTGACGGTCGCGTGGACGGTGACACTGTCGTCCGAGAGCGTGTCGACTTCCACATTGGAGGTGTCGAAGGTGGTGTACGACAGCCCGTGCCCGAACGGGTAGCGGACCTTTACGCCGGCGGTGGTGTAGTAGCGGTAGCCGACGAAGACCCCTTCGCTGTAGCGGACGTGTCCCTGTTCTCCCGGGAAGTTCAGCCAGCTTGGGTTGTCTTCCAAGCGCAGCGGGATGGTTTCGGCAAGCCTCCCGGAGGGGTTGACGATACCGAAGAGGACGTCGGCGAGGGCCCCGCCGCCGGCTTGCCCCAGCAGCCAGCCCTCAAGGATGGCGTCGACGTCATCATGCCATCCTTCAAGCGAGACGACGCCTCCGTTGGACAGCACGACAACGGTTTTCGGCGCTGCCGCGGCCACGGCGCGGATCAGCTCCACCTGGTTGGCGGGCAGTTCAAGGCCGGTCCGGTCAAAGCCTTCGGACTCTTCACGTTCGCTGAGCCCGGCGAAGATCACGGCGGTGTCGGCGGTCCGGGCAAGGTTTACGGCTTCGTCTTTTAGGAGCGCGGCGTCTGGCTCTTCGAGGGAGAATCCGGGTGCGTAATCGATTGTCCCGTTGCGGTCCTTTGCGAGGGCCGCGAGTTCGCCCAGTGCCGAGTCGGTCCGGGTGGCGTTAATGTGGGAACTTCCGCCGCCTTGGAAGCGGGGAGATACGGCGAAGGGGCCGATGATGGCGATGCGTTGTCCGCCGCGCAGCGGCAGGACTGCCTGGTTTTTCAGCAGCACGATCGATTCTGCTGCGACTTCGCGGGCCAGGGTGTGGTGCTGGTCAACCGGCAGATCGTCAGTGGCTTCCCTGTGCAGGGCTGTCAGGGCGAGGACGCGGCGTACGGCGTCGTCGACCTGGTCTTCGGTGAGCCTTCCATCGCGGACGGCGTCGACGATCTGCTGGTCGGTGCCTCCGCCGCTGCCTGGCATTTCGAGGTCCATGCCGGCGGCGACGCCTGCGACGCGGTCGCTGACCGCGCCCCAGTCGGACACGACGGGGCCGTCGAAGCCCCAGTCACTGCGCAGGACATCGGTCAGCAGCCACTTGTTATGGGATGCGTAGACGCCGTTGACCTTGTTGTAGGAGCACATGACGGTGGCGGGTTGGGCTTCGGTGACGATGCGTTCGAATGCGGGGAAGTAGATTTCGCGCAGGGTGCGTTCATCCACGTCTGCGCTGATGCGCATCCGTTCCGTTTCCTGGTTGTTGGCTGCAAAATGCTTGAGGGAGGCACCGGGGCCGGTTTCCTGGAGGGCGGTGACGTGCGCGGATCCGAGCACGCCGGAGAGCAGGGGGTCCTCGGAGTAGTACTCGAAGTTCCGCCCGCACAGCGGGGACCGCTTGATGTTAACGCCCGGCCCCAGGACGACGGACACGCCGAAAGCGAGGGCTTCACGGCCGACGGCGGCACCCACCTTGGCGGCCACGTCCGAATCCCAGCTCGAGCCCACTGCAACGGCGGGCGGAAAGCAGGTGGACGGCAGACTGTCGTTGATGCCCAGGTTGTCGGACTCGGCGTCCTGCCGGCGGATCCCGTGGGGCCCGTCGGTCAGAACGATCGACGGTATGCCGGCGTCGTCGATGCTCTTGGTCGTCCAGAAGTCTTTTCCGGACAGCAGGGACGCCTTCTGTTCGAGAGTCAGTGAGGAAATGTCGGCGGTCATACGTGGGTTCCTTGGGAAGCTGAGGTGAGTGCTGAAGTGAGGTCGTTTTTGAGCTCGTCGGAGGCGCCGGGGACGTAGTCCAGCATCGTGCGGACGGACATTACGGCCGCCTCAGGTGCGCGGCCGTCCAGGGGCACTCCCGGGAAGTGGCTGGCGAAGGCGTCGGTGAAGGCGCGCCAAGCCCGGGCGTTGCCGGCGATCTGGCCCAGGGTTGAATCCAGGGTGAAGACAGTATCGGCGGCTGCGTCTTCTCCCAGGTCATAGGACCATTGATGGGTGCCGCCGCTGATGTGGACGGTCTGGGAGTCAGGGTGCAGCGGGAGCGTGACCTCTGCCGATGTTCCGGCCGGGATGGTCGCTTCGAGGGACACGGTTCTGTCCGTGATGGACCAGGAGATACGTACTTCGCCGTAGACAGTGTCGTGGCGCAGCTTCGCGTGGGTCAGTCCGCCGCCGGGTTGTGGTGCGATGCGCATGTGCCGGTAGCCGGGCTCCAGCGCGGTGAGCCCGCCGATGGTGCGGTGCATCCAGTCCACGACCGCGCCGAGGGCGTAGTGGTTCAGGGAGGTCATTCCTGACGGGTTGATCGTCCCGTCGGGCCGGATGGAGTCCCAGCGTTCCCAAATGGTCGTCGCTCCCATGGTGATGGGATAGAGGAAGGACGGGCAGCCGGTTTCGAGCAGGAGGAGGTAGGCCTCGTCGAGGTGGCCGGTCATGGAGAGCGCGTCGGTGACCAGGGGCGTGCCGGCGAACCCGGTGGAGATCCGGTAGCCGGATTTGGCCACGGTGGCGGCGAGGACTTTTCCTGCGACCTTCTGCTGTTCTTCGTCAAGGATTCCGAATGTGATCGCCAGGGCATATGCGGTGGCGGTCTGGTCGACCAGCCGCCCGTTCCTGGTGACGTACTCGTTCAGGAACGCCTCCCTGACACGTGCCGCGAGGGCCGTAAATTCTTTGGCGTCCGCGTCCCGGCCCAGGATCCTGGCGGTATCGGCCATTTCGCGGGTGGTGCGGCACAGGTAGGCCGAGGCTACGAGGTGCCTGTCTGTTTTGCCGCCTGCCGGGTTGTCCATGGGGGCGTCCGGATCCAGCCAGTCACCATATTGGAACCCACTGCTCCACAACCCGTTCTCGTCCAGCAGGCCTGCCACCTGGCGGATGAAGGCTGTCATGGAGTCATAGGCACTGGCGAGGATGGTCTCGTCACCGTATTCGCGGTAGAGGGCCCAGGGCAGGCTGACCGCGACATCGCTCCACAGTGCTGTGGGGGAGGACGGGGTGGACAGGACGTCGGGAACCACCCACGGCACGAAGCCCTTTTCCGCCTGTTCCGCGGCGAGGTCCTCCAGCCAGGATCCCAGCACAGCGCGTACGTCGTAGAGGAACACCGCTGTGGGAGCGAAGGCGTTCAGGTCACCGGTCCAGCCCAGGCGTTCGTCGCGCTGCGGGCAGTCCGTGGGAACGCCAACAAAGTTGTCCCGCATGGACCAGACCGCGTTGGCGTGCAGCTGGTTCAGCAGCGGGTTTGAGGTCTCGAGCCAGCCCGTTCGCCGCATGTCCGAGTGCACGACCACGGCGCGCAGCGCCTCCTGCTCGGGGGTCCCCGGCCAGCCGTCGATCTCGACGTAACGGAAGCCGTGGAAAGTGAACCTCGGCTCCCAGGTTTCGGGTTTCCCTCCGCGGAGCGTGTACCTGTCGGTCGCCTTCGCGGTGCGGAGGGTTTCGACATCAATCTCGCCATCCGTCATCACTTCGGCGTGCCGGAGCGTGACGACAGTACCGGCCTCACCCTGCACCGTCAGGCGCACCCACCCTGAAATGATCTGTCCGAAGTCCACCACGGTTTTGCCCCTGGGAGTGGTCAGGATCTCCACCGGGGCGATTTCCTCGACCCGGCGGATCGGGTCCGCCGTGGCTTCGAACAGCGCCTCAAGGGGCCAGTCAAAAACCTCAACTGGATTCCAGGTCGAGTCATCAAACCCGGACTGGTCCCAGTCGTCGGATTCGAGCCGGGCGTCGAAATCTTCCCCGTCGTAGAGACTGTTGGCCCTAACGCCCCCGGTGCCTGCCCGGAAGGAGCCGTCGCTCGTCAGTGTTTCAGTCCGGTCGGTGTACTCCAGGACCAATTCCAGGTACAGGGCCGGCCGGTCCGTGTAGTGGTGCCGCTTGTCTTCCCACCCTAGACGGTTGATCGCCCACCCCTGTCCCACAACAGCCCCGAGGGCGTTCGCTCCCAGGGTGATCACGTCTGTGACGTCGTGGGTGCTGACGGCCAGGCGGTGCCTGTACGAAGTCCAGCCGGGAGCAAGGACTTCATCGCCCACTACCGCCCCGTTCAGGTGGGGTTCGACAAGTCCCAGTCCGGTGATGTGCAGGGTGGCACGTACAGGGGTTTCGGGAATGTCGAATTCGCGGCGGAAGTAGACGGCCGGGTCGTTCTCCTGGCCGTGGGAGGTGGTGGGGGTAATGAACTGGCCGGTCCAGTTGCGGGGCATAACGGATTCCTCACATAACGTGGATGGATTAGCGGACGGAGCGGATACGAAGGACGACCAGGCCGCCCAGGAACGTGCACGCGGCGGCGATGACGTAAAGCAGGAGGTAGTTCTTCTCACCTGAGGCGCTCACCCCGACGGCGAGGAACAGCGGGGCGATGAGCGGCGCGATCGACTGCGGGATGGAGGTGGCAAAGCCTGTGATGCCCATGAAGCGGCCGGCGTCCGTATCCCGTTCGGGAAGAACGTCCAGGAGCAGCGCCTGGTCCACGGCGGAGAACGCTCCAATTCCAAGGGATCCAAGGAGGGAACCGACCACGAGCATCGGCATGTCTGTAGCGAACGCCATGACGATGGCACCCGCGCCAAAGATGATGCCGGCACCGAAAACGAAGGCGCGCCTGCGCCGCAGCTTGTCGGAGATGAAGCCGCCGCCGATGGCACCGGCGGTCGTGGCAACGATTCCGGCCATGGAGAGGATGGCGATGATGCCCGCCACCTCGGTGACGCTAACCCCAAGGCGGGAAGCGAAGAAGAACGCGGTGAACGTGGTGTTCAGGGTCAGGCCAAAGTAGAACAGGAAGCGCCCCAGCCAGTTCCAGGAAAAATCGGGGTACTGCTTCGGGTTGTAGAGATATTTCCGGAGCAGACCGCCCAGGTTGAGCTTTTCCTCGAACGTGTTGCCCCGGCTGTCCTTTTCGTGCACCAGGAGAACGAACAGGAGGGTCAGGACCACGCCGATGGCGCCGGGAACAAGGAAGAGCAACAGGTTGTTGGTGGTGAAGCTGCCGGCGAGGACCACGCCGACGACGGGTGCCACCTGGGTGGCAAAACCAGTCAGGCCGGCAACCTTGCCGCGCTGGCTCTCCGGCAACCGGTCCGCAGTGGAAATCTACAGGTTGCCCAGTACCTGGCCCCAGCCAAGCTGGGCGAGGATCCATCCTGCTCCCAGCACAAGCACGTTGGGGGCAACCGCCATGACAACCAGGGAGATGACTCCGAGGATCATGCCACCGATCATGAACGGGCGGCGGCGGCCGAGCCGGGTACGGGTCCGGTCACTGGCTACCCCCAAAAACGGGGCGGTGAGCATGACGGCGAAAGCACCTGCACCGGTGATGTAGCCGAGGTATTCCTCGCGTCCCGGCGCCAGCTGGCTCAACCGGATAGCCAGGGAAATGGCCAGGGGCGTGATGAAAGCTACGAACACGCCGAACTGGGCAAGCACCATCAACCAGATGTACTTCTTGCCGACCGGAGTCAACGATTCTGATTTTGGCGTGGCTGTGGCATCGGGTGCATCCGGGAGGACGTCCAGCTGGGGGAGGGGGTGGGGCAAAGGTGCGTCAGAGTGCGCTGTGCTGCCTATTGGGGAATTCATCGATGTGACTCCGTTGTCGATGCGAAAGAAAAGTGATGCTCATCGCTAGCGCGTGCTAGCTGCATCGATCGTAGCCGACGTTACTAGCGCGCGCAAGGTAAGGTTGGGGCATGACTGTGGAGACGAAGAATCGCCGGGTGACTGCTGCGGACGTGGCCAAATCTTTGGGCATCTCCAGAGCGACGGTCGGGTTCGTGCTCAACAACACGAGGGGTCAGACAATTTCGGAGGCGACGCGGCAACGGGTCATCGCCGAGGCGGAGCGTCTTGGCTACAGGCCGCATACCGCCGCCCAGGCCCTGGCCCGGGGGCGCAGCAGAATAATTCTGCTGGCACTGCCCGACTGGCCGGTCGAGCACAGCTTGGGCCGCCATGTCGCAGAAGCTTCTAGGGTCCTGGAGGAAGCCGGATATTCCCTCGTGACGTACACGCTGCACGAGAGTGAGGCGGTAAGACCCCTCTGGGAAGCCCTGGATCCCGACGTGGTGATGGGCCTGCTTCCATTCTCCGAACGTGACGTGGCATCGATGCGGGCAAGCGGCATCGCCAGCATCATTCCTGACCCGTCCTCGGAACCGATGGCGTGGCAGACCGGCCCGAGCATCGTCGCCGGCCCTGGGCTTCAGGTGGCGCACCTTGCCGATTTGGGACACCGCAGGATTGCGTTTGCTGCACCCGACGATGCCCGGCTCACGGCCATCGTCGAAGCGCGGTTCTCGGCCGTACGGAATAAAGCGCTGGAACTGGGTCTGCCGACCCCGGATCGCCGCCACCTTGATTTCCACGACTCATCGGCGCGGCAGGCGGTTCAGCAATGGTCCGCAAGCGGCGTCACGGGGGTAGTTGCCTACAACGACGAGACCGCCGCAGCCGTGGTCGCCGCCGCCGTGCGCGAAGGCATTCCCGTCCCAGGTGAGCTCGCCGTCATCGGACATGACGACACCCCTTGGGCCGAGCTCTTCGTGCCCAGCCTCTCCACTATCCGGCTGGACATCGAAGGCTTGGGACGGCAGATAGCGATGACCGCCTTGGTCGCGGTCGACGGACGGGCCGTTCCCGCAGAAGATCCAGCCCTCATCGCCGCCCTCGTCCGGCGCGAATCAACCTGATCAAGATGGCCGGCCTTGCTTCCGCGCCGGCGTCAGGGTAGCGCGAAGTTTCGTTTTATTGACGGTGGCTCATGACGTTCTAAGATCCCACCCTGACAGTCGGAGGTGCGGAAATCGGAGAGTGGAAGCTCGAGAACAGTCGCTTAGTCCAGCTTGATGCAGTCAGCTGGGGCAGTGGGTGATTAATTCACACGCTTTGACTAGATAGGGCGTCCGAGAACCCGTCGGAGCTCCGCTCAGAAGCGAAATCTTTCCTTGTCAGAAGGTCCTAACGTCAGGTTGGGGTGTACTTGATCGGCTATGCCAGGTGAAGCCATCAAATCATGCCACGAGGCGGTGTTAAATTGACCGCCGGATGTGGCCGATTGCGACCTGTGAGCCTGTGATTTCCTTCGATTGTCCAACGTCTGGAAAGATGTAGCCGATGCCGGTTCTCCGGTTCGATGGCCGCCCTGAGGGGCTTGTTATTGGGGAAGCAATTGCCGCGAAAACTGTTCTGTGAAATATCGCCTTTGACGTACCGTCTTTCCGTTCAGCGCATGATCCTGGGTCGCCGCCTGAAGGACTTCTTTGCGGCCACAGCTTTTGCCCGGCAGCGGCCGGCTGAAGTGTTTCCGGTGGTGGTGTATCGCCACAATTCCTTGATTCGGCGGAAGCTCGGCAACGTGGACTTGCATTTGCAGGAGAACAAGGCCGTCAGTTTGGGAATCGCGGCTCCTTTGGTGAACTCAGTGGTCCTCCAGCCTGGGGAAACTTTCTCCTTTTGGCAGCTCGTGGGCAGCTGTACGAAGGCCAAGGGCTACCGGGAAGGCCTGGTCATAAATCACGGCCGGCCCGACTCGGGAATCGGGGGAGGGCTGTGCCAGTTCACCAACCTCCTGCATTGGATGGTCCTGCACAGCGAGTTGACGGTCGTTGAACACCACCACCATGGAGATCTTGACCTGTTCCCTGATTTCAACCGCCAGATACCGTTCGGTTCGGGAACTTCGATCATCTATAACTACCTGGACTACAGGGTGCGGAATGACACCGACCAGGCGTACCAGTTCCTCGTCAGTACAACTGACGAACACCTTTGCGGTGAACTTCGCGCCGAGCGCGCGCAGGACGTCAAGTTCCATATTCGCGAAGAGGACGCCTACTTCCATGAATCCGGAGGAAACGTCTACAGGCACAACAAGGTTGTCCGCTTGACCAGGGACAAGCGAACCGGGCTCGTGACATCAACAGAGCAGATCATCGAAAACAACGCCTTGGTGGCCTACGACCGGGCCTTGATCAACGCGCCTATCCTTGAGGCACCGCCGTCGTCGCAAAGGGACCAAACGCGGGAGCCCGTATCCGCCCAGGTTGATTCGTGATCCTCCCAGGACTCATTCCCTAGGTGATGTCGAAGCGTTCGTGGTGAGAGTTGGATGAGTCCTCGACTTGTGGCAGCTTCGTCGCGCCACTGCTCGTATCAAACGCAACCAGGCCACAGTGACCGGGCGGGGAACGGGCTTATGGGCATGTTGAGCTGGATGGTCTGACGGTAAGTCGAGGGCTGTTCCGGCGAAGGTTTTTCCTGGTGATGTAATTTTTCGTGCCGCTGTGGAAACAACAGGTACGAGCAGGCCGTTCTGCTCAGTCACTCCACGGGGGAAGGACCCAGACTTATGAAGTACCGTCGATCCTGTTATGCCAAGTCCGCTACTCTCGTTTCTCTTGCACTCGTGCTAACCCTTACCGCGTGCATCCCTGCAAGCCCGCAGACCGGTACTTCCACCGGTCGGGAAGTACCAGAGGTTTCGACGGCTGCTTTCAAGCCTCTCGCCACCGTTGTTGATCAGCAACTGCCATCGCCTGAACCCAACGCAGCTAACACGCTCAGTGGTCCCGTCCTGCTCGAGTTGCCATCGGCAGTCATGGTCCCGGCGACTAGCGCTGCACCCTCCCTCGAAGGTTCAGGTACCGTGTCAGCGGTGGCGCCCGCTCCTGCTGCCAGTGCCTCACAAGTTGCTGCCGCTGCCCCAGGGGTGACCACTGCGATGGCCACCCCGCCAGCGGACCTGAGTATCGGCGCCGCTGCGGGCGAGTGCATCCCGGCCAACATCGACATCCAACGCGATGATACGGTCCGGGCGATCGAACCCATCCCGGCCGGGGAACGGCACTACTACACCGTCCTTGGCTGCGCCGAAGGCTGGCTCGCTTACTCCATCTCCGATGCGGGGGTGAAAGCCATCGGCCTTGACGGCGGCAATGCCTGGTACAACATCGCCACACTCCAAAGCAACGGCAGATACCTGACCGACTTCGGACAACCATGGACCAGCATCTACAACTGGGAATTCCTTGGCTACGACGTCCAGAACGGCAAGTACACCACCGTCCAAGAAGGCATGGACCACGAATTCGCCACGGCCGGCATACCAGTCCGCCTCAGGACCCAACTCGTTGGCCCCGGGCCGGCAGCTCCAGAGCCTGGCGGCCCCACGGCGGGTGAATGCACCCCGGCAAACATCGACATCCAACGTCAGGACCAGGTCCGGGCGATCGATCCCATTCCTGCCGGGGAACGGCAGTACTACACCGTCCTTGGCTGCGCCGAAGGCTGGCTCGCGTACTCCATCTCCGATGAAGGCATCAAAGCTATCGGCCTCGACGGTGGCAATGTCTATTACAGAATTGCCAGGCTCCTAAGCAGCGGCCGGTACCTGGATGAGTACGGAGAGGTATATTCCTGCGTCCGTACCTGGGAATTCCTCGCCTTTGACGTCCAGGCCGGGAAATACGCCTCAGTGCAAGATGCCATGGACGATCAGTTCTCCACCAACGGCATACCCGTCCGGCTAAGGGAACAACTCGTCGGCCACGGACCCGCAGCTAGCACTCCCTAATCGCCTCTACTCCAAGCACAAGAAAAGAAGACCATGGAATCTATCGACGCCCACTCGGTCGTGATCTTTGGAGTACTGCTCGTTCATGTCATCGGCGTGATCGTCGTCGCCGTTTCAACTGTTGTTCTGGTGACCGCATTGCTCGTCGTCATCCTCGCCGTTCGTGCCTGCAGAAGCATGGGGCGGGCCCCTCACCCAAACAAACAAATACGCAGTGGCCACATCTTGGCCGCGCAGCGGCTCTAGACGCGATACCCGGCAAGCTCATTGGGGGAGGTTGCCGGGTATTTCCGTTCCCACGGTAACCAGGTGTCCGTAGGCACCGCGGCAGCCACTGGGTAACCCATGCGCCGCCTCGACGAAGATTAGGACCTAGCCGGAACAGAGGTCACAAGTTTTTCTCCGGTTATGTAAGAAACACTGGTTCCCGGGACACTAAGGGGTTGAATCATCACATCGCACTAGGCCGGGGGAAAAGAACAAGGATGTTGGCTACCAGAGAGCAGGAACTGATTGCTCTTCACGCTGAACACTTCAGCCGCATCTACCAGTACATCGCGTACCGGATCAGCGATCGCGAACGGGCCGAGGAACTGGCCAATGACGTGTTCCGGATCGTGTGGGAGAAACAACCGCCCGAGCCCCCTGGCATCGGATGGCTGATCGCCACGGCCAGAAACGTCCTCGGAAATGAATACAAGGGCCGAAGCCGCCGCCAACAACTCATGCAGCGCTTGGCTGAAGAGGCACGAACCCAAGCGGCCACCACCAACGATGACGCACAGCAGGCCAGCGGCGCCGAGATCCTTTCCCTCCTCAAGGAACGGGACCGGGAAATCCTGATGCTCTCCTACTGGGACGACCTCACCACCACAGAACTGGCCGAAAGCCTCGGATGCACACCCTCAGCAGCCGCGGTCAGGCTGCACCGGGCCCGCAAAGCCTTCGCGAAAGCCGCACCACAACACCTCATGACAGAACGGGAAGTCTAACCATGGACCGCATCGAACAACTCATGAAGAACGCCAAACCCCGTGTCCCCGAGCCCGGGACTACCCCCGGAGTCCTACCGGGGCGCTCCACCGTCTTCACGGACGACCCCAACGTCGTTTCCCTCGCCGAGCGCAAGACCCGGCGGACCCGCTGGACAGCGACAGCAGGCGTAGTGCTCGCAGCCGCGACGGTCATCGGCGCCGTCGTCGTCGCAGGGAACCTGACGCCCCAATCAGCACCCGCCCCGGCCACCACCGATACTCCCAGCGTCACGGCCACCCCCACACCGACCGCCTCAGCAACGCCCACTCCCTCGGCGTCGCCCACGCCGACACCGACGTCCACACCCTCGTCCGCCCAGACGCCGACCACGACCCCAAGCCCGTCCCGGGTCGTCACCGCCCCCGCCGCGAGCACAGCACCGCCCGCCACCGTGCCCGCAGGACCCGCAGCCGGCGCCTGCATACCGGCCAACATCGACATCCAACGCCAGGACCAGGTCAGGGCGATCAAACCCATCCCCGCCAACGAGCAGCAGTACTACACCGTCCTCGGCTGCGCCGAAGGCTGGCTCGCTTACTCCATCTCCGATGCGGGGGTGAAAGCCATCGGCCTTGACGGCGGCAATGCCTGGTACAACATCGCCACACTCCAAAGCAACGGCAGATACCTGACCGACTTCGGACAACCGTGGACCAGCATCTACAACTGGGAATTCCTTGGCTACGACGTCCAGAACGGCAAGTACACCACCGTCCAAGAAGGCATGGACCACGAATTCGCCACGGCCGGCATACCAGTCCGCCTCAGGACCCAACTCGTTGGCCCCGGGCCGGCACCAGCCACAACCAGTACGCACTGACCCCCATTCATCAAGCACACATAACGTGAACAATGGACCGTCGCTCTGGACGTTCGGACGCAGGCACTAAGGCCGTGATCACTGGTCCATACGTCCGCTGGAGAATCATAAGGAGGGTCGGCTTACTCCTCCTAAGTCGTATAACGATGCTGGCAAATAAGGCGTCCTGCTCAGGAAAAATGAAGATCGCACCTACTGGTCCTATCGATTCGACTACACCGCAGGTTCGAATGCACCCACGCGAGAGACCCTGAGTCTTCGACTCCTTCAAAAGCGTCCCGAGCCGGGGTTCTTGTCCACACTCGAATCGGTCCATGTGACTCTGGGGGGCGTGTCAGAATAAGCCGGAGAACCGCATTTATTGACAACGCCTCACCGTGATCTCAGAACCTATCCTGACAACGGAAGTCAACGTCAACCGCCGACGAGGAAACTCGACGACAGCCAAAACAGCCTAAGAATCCGGATCTGGGGAACACAGCATGGCCCACCGAGCCGCAAGACCACAAACAAGGCCGGAGTCCAGCACCTGATGCCAGCCGGAAGGCAGCCGTAAGCCGCATCTTCCCTTATCAGGAGGACCTAACGTCAGGTTGGGGTGTGCCTCCCTCTGACTGAGGGCCTCGAGACTGTGGGTTTCCGCGCTATGGCGGTCAGGAGGCGTCCGTCGTCCCTCCATTCCCGGGTTTCGGATGCTTCATATGCGACGCGAGTCGTCTGCCATCTGGACCTAGTTCGCCCCCGAATCACGTCATTCTCCCAGGAGCTTCCCAAGGATCCGGAGACCAGTATGTGTCCGTCATATTGAACTCGGACCTCCCGAAGCGTTCGAGTGCAAGGTCCAGCTCTCCCCATGTCTCGGCGGACACTTGAGCAACGGCGGACCGAAGAAAGGATTCGATATCGCGCCGGTCGAACTTGGCAACAATCACCTGACCATGTCCGGCTATGTAGGGCTGAAAGTTCATCCGGAGGGTCAGTTCCTCTACCGTTGTCACGGCTACCTCATACCGCAGAGCAGCAGCCTGCCCGGGCGATGTCACGTACATCGCTAGGAGAGTCGGGAAATCAGGGGCAGCGTTGTCATCCTCGATGTCGAGCCACTTAAACTGCCTTACTTCCGCGAACATCATCTAGATCCCCTTCCAGACTGCGTAGGGCCCGCCATGGGAGCGTAATAGAGCTCTGTGCCACCTAGCATTCCAGCTGCGGAGGATGTCGCCTCAAGAGCGCCATGGCTTCACTTTACTGGTTCCTTTAGACCTGGGGCTTTGGTCCGTTTTTTCTGCCATGGGGGTTAGTCCTTGGTGCTGAAGGCGGCGTCGAAGCTGGTTTGGGAGGCGGGGAAGTCGTATTTCTTGAGGGCGGTGAGGGCTTCGGGGGCGCCGTGGAGGCGGTCCATGCCGGCGTCTTCCCACTCGATGCTGATGGGTCCGTTGTAGCCGATGGCGGTGAGGGCGCGGAAGGAGGATTCCCAGGGGACGTCGCCGCGTCCTGCGGAGACGAAGTCCCAGCCGCGGCGCGGGTCGCCCCAGGGCAGGTGGGAGCCGAGGACGGTGTTCCGGCCGGTTTGGCGGAGCTTGGTGTCCTTGCAGTCGACGTGGTAGATCCGGTCTTTGAAGTCCCAGATGAAGGAGACGGGGTCGATGCCTTGCCACATGAAGTGGGAGGGGTCCCAGTTCAGGCCGAACGCTTCGCGGTGGCCGATCGCTTCGAGGGTGCGGACGGTGGTCCAGTAGTCGTAGGCGATTTCGGAGGGGTGGACTTCGTGGGCGAAGCGGACGCCGTGTTCGTCGAAGACGTCCAGGATGGGGTTCCAGCGGTCGGCGAAGTCCTGGTAGCCGGCGTCGATGACCTTTTCGGGGACGGGCGGGAACATGGCGACGTACTGCCAGATGGAGGAGCCGGTGAACCCGACGACGGTGTCCACGCCGAGGGCCTGGGCGAGCCTGGCGGTGTGTTTCATTTCCTCGGCGGCGCGCTGACGGACGCCTTCGGGGTCGCCGTCGCCCCAGACCCGGGTCCCGACGATCGCTTCGTGGCGGAAGTCGATCGGGTCATCGCAGACGGCCTGGCCCTTGAGGTGGTTGGAGATGGCCCAGACCTTCAGGTTGTACTTGTCCAGGATGGCGAGTTTGGAGTCAACGTAGCCGGGTTCGTCCCAGCGCCAGGCGTCCAGGTGGTCGCCGGAGACGGCGATTTCCAGGCCGTCGTAGCCCCAGCCGGAGGCCAGTTTGGCGACTTCCTCGAAGGGCAGGTCGGCCCACTGGCCGGTGAACAGGGTGTACGGGCGGGACATGGTCAGGCTCCTTCAGTGGTCAGGGCAGCCTGACGCACGTTCGTCAGCACGCTCTTGTTGTTGGCTGATTCTTCGACGGCTGCGAGGACGCTTTGCACCTGAAGTCCTTCTTCGAAGGACGGCGAGGGCGACTCATTGTTGTCAATGGCGGCCAGGAAGTCGCGGATCTCGTGCGTGAAGGTGTGCTCCCAACCGATGATGTGGCCCTGCGGCCACCACGCCTCCAGGTAGGGGTGCTCGGGTTCGTTGACGAGGATCCGGCGGAAGCCCTGCTTCCGGATCGAATCACTTGCATCGAGGAACATGAGTTCATTCAGGTTCTCTAGATCGAAGGTCAGTGAGCCTTTGGAGCCGTACATCTCGATGCGAAGGCTGTTTTTTTGGCCGGTAGCCACCCGGGAGGCTTCCACGGATGCGCTGATCCCGCCGGTCAGTCCAAGGGTTGCCCAGACCGCATCGTCGACGCTGACTTCCTCAGGGCCGTTTGGTCCGGGACGTTGCGTGACAAAGTTACGTAGAGTGCCTGTCACTTCCGTGATGGTCTGCGCGGTGAGGTGCTGGATCTGGTCGATGGCGTGGCTGGCAATATCACCTAGGGCGCCGGACCCGGCCGTTTCTTTGCGCAAGCGCCAGGTCATGGGGACTTCCGGGTCGGCGAGCCAGTCCTGCAGGTAGGCGGCCCGGACGTGCCGGACGGTGCCGAGCCGGCCTTCGGCGATCAGTTCGCGGGCCAACGCCAGGGCCGGGACGCGGCGGTAGTTGAACCCGACCATCGACTGGACCCCGCGGGTCCGGGCCGCCTGCGCCGTGGCGGTCATGGCCTCGGCCTCGGCGAGGGTGTTGGCGAGCGGCTTCTCCACGAGCACGTGCTTGCCCGCCTCCAGGGCGGCGATGGCGATCTCGGCATGCATCCAGCCCGGGGCGCAGATATCGACGATGTCGATATCGTCACGATCCAGCACGGACCGCCAGTCCGTCGCGGACTCGGTCCAGCCGTACTTAGCTGCAGCTGTGGCAACCTGTCCGGCGTCCCGGCCGACTAGGACCTTCATCTCGACGGGGGGGACATCGAAGAAGCTGCCGACATTCCGCCAGGCGTTCGAGTGGGCCTTGCCCATGAACGCATAGCCGATCATTGCCACGCCGAAGGTTTTGCTCGGATTATTCGGGTAAGACATGCTTTCCGTTTCTTTCTGCGAACAGTAGGGGTCGATGGCGAGCTGGCACAGCCCAGCTTCAATGGCACGGGGACTGATACGGTGCTCTTTGCCAGCCCGCCTCGCTCAGGCCAGATGGCCCGCACCCTCCTAAATCAATCCCTACTTGGTGATCGTGGACAGTTCGGCGACCGTTGGTACGTCCACCCAGGCGCCCTTGTCCGCTGATGTGACGATAGCGTCGTCGATGAGCGCGGTCTGATAGCCGTCGGCGAAGTTCGGGCTCACGCTGCCGCCTTCTGCGATGGCTTTGAAGAAGTCATGCGCTTCGATGATCTTCGTTTCGCCATAGCCGATACCCAGAGCCGGGATCGGCCAGAGCCCGTCCCCGTAGGGATGGGCGGGGCCGGTGTAGACGGTCCGGAAGCCGCGTCGGTCGTTCTGATCGGAGGCGAAGCAGACCTGCAGCTCGTCGCGGCGTTCATAGTTGAATGCGATGCTGCCTTCTGTGCCGTGGATTTCGAAGGTGATGAAGTTATTGCGGCCATAGGCATTGCGGGTGGCCTCGATCGAGCCGACGGCGCCGTTGGCGAAGCGGACCATGGTCATCACCTCGTCGTCGACGTCAACCTCGCCCCGGGGTCCTTCACCGCCGCGGACGTTCCCTAGCGCGTCGGCGCCCCCGGTCTGCAGCGGACGTTCCGGGATCCACGTTGAGAGGACCGAGTTCACGGAGGCGAACTCACCGACAAGGTAGCGGGCCATGTCAACGACATGGGTCGCGATGTCGCCGAGGGCCCCGGACCCGGCGATGTTTTTCTGGAAGCGCCAGGACAGTGGCGAGTTGGGGTCCGCGGACCAATCCTGGAGGTATGTGCCGCGGAAGTTCAGGATTCGCCCGATAGCGCCCTCCTCGATGTACTTCTTGGCCAAGGCGACGGCGGGAGTCCGGCGGTAATTGAAGGCCACCATATGGACGATTCCGGCGTCCTTGACCGCGTCGTACATGGCCTTGGACTCCTCACCCGTGCGGGCCAGAGGCTTTTCGCAGATAACATGCTTGCCGGCTTGGGCCGCGGCGATGGCGATCTCGGCATGTAGGTGGTTGGGGGTGGCAATGTCGACGACATCAATCGCCGGGTCATCCACGATCCGGCGCCAATCGGCGGTGGAGTTTTCAAAGCCGAAGCGGCGGGCGGCCTCGGCGGCGAGGGCGTCATTGGCTTCAGCGATGGTGTGGCGGATGGGGAGGGCCGGTGCGGGCCAGAAGAACATGGGCATGGCCGAGTAGGCCAGGGAGTGGGCCTTGCCCATGAAGCCGCCTCCGATGAGGCCGACGTTAAGGTTTTTCACGATCGTGTTCCTTTTCTGAGATGCGTTGGGGTTAGGGGAGGAGCTCTTCGAGGTATTGGCGGCTGATCTCAGCCGCCTCCCTTGGGTTGCCGTCGTACTCATCGAGCTCAACCATGAGCCAGCTGTCGTAGCCGCTCTCTTTGATGGCTTGGACGATGTCTGGGAAGTCCAGCTCACCCTTCCCGAGGGGCAGGAAGGAGAATGGGTCCTTTCGCAGATCCTTGAGGTGGACGTGGCGGATCCGCTCGGGGTACTTGCGGATGACAGCGGCCGGGTCCGCTCCGCCTGCCGCGAGGTGTGCGGTGTCCGGGCAGAAGCCGATCCGGGTGAGGGGCATGAGGCGTTCCAGCTCATCCGGGCTCTCGACGATGGTGGTCAGATGCGGGTGGTAGGTGGCGGTCAGCCCCGCGGCCTCGGCGATGTCGGTGACGCGGTCCAGGGCCTCGCCGAGGCGCCGGTAGTCCTCGTCCGTGGTGCCCGCGGCGCGCCGGGCGCCGCCTCCAACGACGAGGCGTTCGGCGCCGAAGGTCGCGGCGAGCTCGGCGGCACGCTGGATGCGGTGCAGCTCGTCGGGCAGGATGTCCGCGTAGATGAAGTTTGCCCCGGTGTAGACGCTGACGAGGGAGACACCGGCCTCTTCGAGAATGCCGCGGAGCTGCTCCGGGTTGTCCTCGTAGTGGGCGAGGTTTCCGTCGAACATTTCCACGCCCTGGTATCCGGCCGCGGCGATGTCTTTGACGGCGGTGTCCATTGACCCGTGCGTCAGATAGAAGAGGTCTTTGACGCTGGTCACGCCGACCGGATGGCCGACGACGCCGCCCCAGGTAATGGTGCAGTATCCGAGTTTCATGGTTCTGCCTTTCAAAGGAGGAATGTTGCGAGGGGCCTGCGTATACGGGCCAAGGCGACGGCAAGGGCAATGCCCTCCTGCTGTCCAAGCGCCCCCCAGGGTCAGGGGTCGTTGATCAGGAGCCCCGGCTCTTGCGGGAAGAGGAGGCGCAGTCTGCCGGAAGCCTCCGTGAACGTTTACGATTCAGCCTGCGCATCCACGGAGCATAGGGGGACTATTGCTTCGCCACCGGTGTGCAATTCGAACGATGGCGAAGCAGCGCTGGGAGTTGCAGCGGGCAGCCGGGTGCGTCGATTGGCGCAGTCGCCCGCAGGTTGGCCCGCCGCCGGAGTGGCGGGGGTGTCTCCCGGAGCCGGTGCTCAGGAGGGGTGGGCTGTTATATCCGTTGCTGGGCTGTAGCCTGTGCCTGGGCGTTGGCTTCGCGGATCCGGTCGGTCATGTCGGTGTAGAACTCGTCTTTCGGGTCCTTGATGCCCCAGCCGCGGCCGAGGTTCTCGATGTAGCCGCACCAGTGCCAGCCGATGATCCAGGGCTCGGCCATCACCTTGGCGAGCCCGTTGACGTAGTCTGCGCCGCGCTCGGCGTGGGTGGTCATGTCGCTTGTCCGGTGGGGGTTCATGTCCGTGGCTACCCAGTTGCCGATGTCTGCGATGACCACGGGCTTGCCGGTCAGTTCGTGCCAGCCGCGAAGGTCTTCGATCATGGTCTTGTATTCCTCGTCCGTTTTCCCGGTGAAGTACTGGACGGAGAGGACGTCCACAAAGGGGACCATTGCGCGCAGCGCCGCTTCCGGGATGCCTTTATTACCGTTGTAGCGGTCGCCAAGGATCAGGTGGTTGGGGTCGTAGCGGCGAATCGCCTCGGTGATGGTCTTGTAGTACTGGGTTGCGACCTCAAAGAGCTTTTTGTCGTGCTCTTCCTGGCTGAGCCCCTCGAACCCGGGCCAGAACCTACCCGCGGCGTGGGGCAGCCAGGCTGGGATGTCCACCAGAAAGTAGCCGATCAGGTTCCGGCTGTTCTTGTGGTCGGAGACCATCCGTCGGGCGATCCAGTCGGCGTACTTCTGGAAGTCTTCCCCGAAGACGTCCCGGAAGGCGGGGTGGCCGTTCCAGTCCTCGATCTCCTGCACGCGGATTTGCACGACGTAGGGCATGCCGGAGTCCAGCAGGTGCTGGTCGGGCCAGGGGAGTGAGTGGCCAAGGTCCACGGGGTCCCCGAACCAGTCCAGGGCCTCACCCCAGCCGCCGCTGATGTACTGCGACGTCCACCCGATCGTGTTGAAGTTCAGGTCTTGGAGGTCCTGGACCGCGCCCTTCGTCCAGGCCTCGCGCGAGCCGTACTTGCGATCGAAGATCTCCGCGTTGTGCGGGTAGCGCAGGTCGGTGTCGTCGATGTGGTTCAGGGCGAGGGAGAGGAACGGCTTGCCCTCGGGGTCAAGGAAGCTCCACGCTCCGTCTCCGTTTTGGGCTACCTGGAAGAATCCGTTGTTCTTTGCTTCGGCTGACATTTCAATCGTTCCTTTGCGGGTTCTGCTATTTCTTGCTGAGGGACACGGCGGCGATGATGATGGCTCCCTTGATGATCTGCTGCACCGAGGAATCAACGCCCATGAGGACCAACCCGTTGTTCATCATGCCGATGATCAGGGATCCTGCAAGGGCACCGATAATCGTTCCCCTGCCGCCGAAGAGGCTGACGCCTCCAAGGATGACGGCGGCGATGACATCCAGTTCGAGGCCGACGCCGACATCCGGGCGGGCGGCGTGGGCGATGCCGGTGAACAGGAGCGACGCAACACCAACGAGGGCGCCAGTGATGACGAACGACAGGATCACGGTGCGGTGCGTCTTGACGCCGGTGAAGCGCGCCGCCTGGGGATTCCCTCCGGTGGCGAAGACCCGGAGCCCGAAGACGCTCTTGTGCAGGAGTACGAAGCCGAGCGCCACTATCACTATGGTCCAGACGACGGCGATGGGAATGCCCAGGATGTTGCTGTCACCGAAGATGCTGAAGTAGGGCCGGTTGGCGATGAGTACGGGGCGGGTGTCCGTGATGAGCAACGCTATTCCGCGGGCGACGCCGAGCATCCCCAGGGTGACCAGGAAGCTGGGTATCCCGAGCTTCACAGTCAGCAGCCCGTTGACGAAGCCAAAGACGACGCCGACGGCGATGGCCGCCAGAGCTCCGAGTACCCAGAAGTTGGACAGGTGCTGGAGCGCCAGGGCGGAGGCCATTCCGGAGAGCGCGAAGACGCTTCCGACCGAGAGGTCGATCTGGGCGTTGACGATGACGAGCGTAACTCCGACGGCGATGATGGACACGATCGCTGTTTGCCGGCCGACGTTGGCGAAGTTCTGCACGCTGAAGAAGACAGGCGAGGCTATGGAGAAGAAGAGCACCAGGGCCACGAGTGCGATATAGACGAAGTATTCGCGGACGAAGTCCATGGTGGACCGGCCGCCCCATTGCGGTCTGGTCAGGCTATAGCTGTTGGTGATCGCGCTCATGGCTCTCACGAACCCTTTCATTGAGTCTTGAATAGATGTACTGGTCGGTCATGTCGGGGGTGACTTTCTCCGGTTCGCTCATGGATGTTGAGGTCATGAAGTAGATCTCGTCGCACAGCTCCTGGAGCTCGACGAAGTCGGAGGAGGCCACGACGATTGCTGCTCCCTCTTCTGCGAACCGGTGGATGACCCGGTAGATCTCCTGCCGTGCTCTGACGTCGACGCCCTGGGTCGGCTCGTCCAGGAGCAGGAGGTGCATCCCCGGCTGGAGCCATTTGGCGAACACGACTTTCTGTTGGTTGCCGCCGGACAGTGTCTGGACGGGGCTGTCGATCGAGTTCGCTTTCACCTGAAGTGTCTCCACGAGGCCGCGGATCATTGACCGTGCTGCCCTGTTGTCGACGAGCCCGCCCCTCCGCAGTGATTTGTAGTGGGCCAGGGTCAGGTTTCGCTGGATCGAGTGCTGCAGCACGACACCCGAGCGGTGTCTGTCCTCGGGGACGAGCGCGACCCCGGCGCTGAGCGCTTCCCACGGGTGCTTGAAACGGACTGTCCTGCCATCGAGCATGACTTCCCCGGCGGTGCTGCGGCGCATGCCGCCGATGGTTTCCAGCAGCTCGGTGCGGCCGGTCCCGATCAGCCCGGCGATGCCGATGATCCGCCCAGCCTCAGCGGTGAAGCTGATGTCTGAGAACCGGTCCCCGGCCAACTTGGATACCCGGAGTTTCGGTCCGCTGGAGGAGTTGGGCAGCAGTTCGGGACGGGCGAACCTGTCGAACGCTTCCTTCGGCGGCCCGGGTTCCTGGGGTTCGACGCCTGTGATCTCGCGGACCAGCGAGCTCATCTCCATATCGGCTACGTCGGCGGTCAGCACCTTCTTGCCGTCGCGGATGATGGTCACCCGGTCGGCGAGTTCGAAGACCTCCGTGAGGCGGTGGGTGACATAGATGATGCCCACGCCGGACTTTTGGATGTCGCGAATGCTCTTGAACAGCAGCAGCTCATCGGCCTTGGTCAGTGTCGACGTTGGCTCGTCCAGCACCAGGACGCGGGCGTTCCGGTGGATGGCCTTGGCGATCTCGACAAGCTGACGGGAGGCGACGGAGAGGTTCTCGACCAATTCCTGAGGTGGCAGGTGCAGCCCGAGCGAGTCGAGGAGTTCCTGGGCTACGCTGTTCATCTTCTTCTTCTGGACGATCCCGAAGGCGTTTCGGAGCTCGTTGCCGAGGAAGATGTTCTGGGCCACTGAGAGTGACGGGACGAGGCTGAGCTCCTGGAAGACGGTCGCGATGTCCGACTCGACGCGTTCGCGCCCGTCGATTTCGACATGTCCTTCGTCCTGTGGCTGGACGCCGTCGAGGATCTTGATCAACGTGGATTTGCCGGCGCCGTTGGGGCCGAGGAGTGCATGGACCTCGCCGGGACGCAGATCGAAATCGACGTCCTTCAGGGCATAAACTCCGCTGAAAGCCTTGCTGACGCCACGGGCTTGAAGAATTGGTTTGCCGTAGGCCTGCCCTGCTTCGCCCACTTCGGTCGCCGTTTTCATGTCGGTGTCTTCCGTGGGTGTTTGCTTGTTAGTGGCCATGTCACTGGCCTCCGCAGATTCCCGAGGACTTGCATGCGTCCAGGACTTCCCGGGGCGGCTTGGCATGGAAGATCGTTTCGTATTTCTCCAGGAGGTTCCCGGGCGTAACGGCGACGGCCGGAAGAGCAACCCAGGCCGGTACCTTGTTGCCGATCAGGGCGTGCGCGGCAGCCATGCCCTCGGCGACTCCTTGGTTGTAGGGCTCCTGGGCACCAATGGCCTTGATGTAGCCGCCGCTGGCCATCTCTACGGCGACTTCGGTGCCGAGGTCGATTGTCGTGATCGGGACGTTGATTCCTGCGTTGCGGAGGGCGGCGACGGACTGCATTGCCGGTGAATCCCAGATGACAAAAAGCCCTTTGACTTCAGGGTTTGCGGTCATGAAATTGGCTGCGGCCGGTCCGACGGCATTGGTGTCCGTGAAGCCGACTTCCTTAATTTTCACGTCCGGGCGGTTCTCCTTGAACCATTCTTTAACCCGCTGGGTGCGCTGGTTCGTGGTGTAGAAATCGACAGCGAAGTCCACGATGCCGGCTGTCCCGTTCTGCGGGATGAATTCCGAGAGGGCGGCC
This sequence comes from Paenarthrobacter sp. YJN-5, assembly GCF_015040095.1. Lineage (NCBI taxonomy): Bacteria > Bacillati > Actinomycetota > Actinomycetes > Micrococcales > Micrococcaceae > Paenarthrobacter > Paenarthrobacter sp. YJN-5. The sequence continues at coordinate 4,202,869 of NZ_CP053544.1, read as the reverse complement.
GCGGCAATTTGTCCGTTGCCCTGGTTGTCCGGGGCGATCACTGCCTGATAGTCCGAGGGGTAAGAGAGCCCGGAGGCGGGCATGTGGATGAAGACGAGTTTGATGCCGGCGTCAGCGACCTTTTTGTAGGTCTGGGCGGTTGCTACATCGTCAGTGGGGATGCTGATGATGAGGTCCGGTTTTTTGGTGATGAGGTTTTCGAGGTCGGCAATCTGCTGCTGGACTTTGAATTTTGCATCGGTGACTCCGATGACTTTGACGCCGAGGTCGCCCAGGGTTTTTTGGATGCCTTCGATCGTCAGGCGGGACCAGTCGATGTCCATGGTGTTCATCGAGATGCCGACGGTGAACTTGCCCTCGGCCACTTTCTTCTTGTCTGCGTCGCTGAGTTTGAGTGCGTCCGCAAGTGCTGGCTTCTCGCCGTTCTTGCCCTGGCCGACGATTCCGGCGGGGGTGATGGATGCGGCGTTGACGGCTGTGCGTTCCGGGGATGTTCCGCCGCCAGCATCGCTGGAGCATCCGGACAGCGAAATGGCGATCGCGGTGAGCAGCCCGGCCGCGACGGAGAGCGTCTTTCTGCGTGTCATTACAGTTGGTCCTTTTGGTGGCCAGGGAAGCCGGTGGCGGACTTCAACCTGAGGGGAATGAAATGTATTAAGGGAACCGAGGTCGCCGGCTGCCCGACGTCCTCGTGTTTGGACTTCTAAGGCTGTGCGGGACGGCCGGGCGGCCGTCCCGCACAGGTGTTGCTGTTATTCCTTGAAGAACTGCAGGTAGGCCTCGGCGAGGGCCTCCGGGTCCTCTTCTGCCAGCTGGTGGCCCCAGGGCAGGATCACACCCCGCACGTCCTCGGCGACTTCGCGCATCTGCCGCTCGTTGTCGGCTCCGATGAAGTACTCGCTGCCAACGGCCAGGACCGGCATGGTCAGTTTGGTCTTTGCGGCCTCGCGGTTCTGTTCGGCGTCCTCGAGTGTGGCCCGATAGATGGCGAACATGCTCCGCAGTCCTCCAGGAGAGGAGTAGCAGCGGACATACTCGTCCAGAGCATCGGGGGTGATGGCCTGGGGGTTGTGAGTCTCGTGCTTGATGAAGTAGTTGAAGTATTCCCGTTCCTTACCGGTGATCAACAGTTCCGGGAAGTCCGGCACGCTGTAGAAGTTGATGTGCCAGAGCCAGACGTAGGTGCTGACGTTCTCCTTGGTCAGGAAGGAGTAGTCCTCGAGCCCGAAGCCGGGGAGGATCATCTCCTGGTAAACGAGTTTCTTCACCCGCTCCGGGTATTGGGCTGCGACCTGGTAGGCGGTCGAGGCGCCCCAGTCTTCGCCGACGAGGTAGAAGGTCTCGTATCCGAGGTGCGTGGCAAGCTGGGCGATGTCTTCAGCCATGTTTTTCATGTCGAAGCCGCCCTGTGGGTGCTCGGAGTCGCCCAAGCCCCGAAGGTCCGGCGCGATGACCGTGTAGTAAGGGGTCAGCAGAGGAATGACGCGGCGCCAGTGGTAGGACGTCTTCGGCACACCGTGCAGCAGGAACAGCGGCTCACCTTCGCCGGCGATGGAGTAATGGAGCCTGACTCCGTTGACGAAAGCGCGTCCGTGCTTTGCAGGCACTCCATTGTGGTCCTGAATGATTTCCATGATCTACAGCTCCTGTTTTCTTGTCGGTCTTTCGGGATATTGGGTTGTTGGGGTTACCCGCAGCCCTCGGTGGACTTGCACGCCTCTGCGAGCTGGCTGGGTGGGTCCTGGTGGTAGACCTGCTTCCACGCCTGGAGGACGTTGTTCTGGAGAACCGGCACTGCGGGGAAAGCAAGCCAATTGGGAGCGGTGCCGCCCAGTAGCACCTTGATGGCCATGTCAGCCTCGGCCAGGCCCTGGTCGTAGGGAACCTGGGCCCCCAAGGCCTTGATGTTGCCGCCGGTAGCGAGGTCGGCCGCCACATCGGAGGCGATGTTGACTGCGGTGATTGGCATCGTTTTGCCCTGGGCCCGCAGGGCCTGGTCAATGCCCACTGCCGGGACTTCCCATTCAGTGAACATTCCCTGGACGTCCGGGTTCGCCGTGAGGAAATTCCCGGCGTCCTTGCCTGAGTTAGCTGGATCGAGGAATTCGGCGACTTTGATCTTGATGTCGGGGCGGTTGGCCTTCATCCAGCCGACGAAGCCCTTCATGCGTTCCTTGGTCACAAAGAAGTCGACTCCGAAGTCGAGCACGCCAACGGTTCCGCCTTGCGGGATGTGCTTGGCCAGTGCCTCGGCGCAGACGGCGCCGTTGCCCTGGTTGTCGGATGAAACCATGCCCTGGTAGTCCTTCGGGTACTTCAGTCCCGTGGGCACGTTGTCCATCATGATGAGCTTGATGCCGGCAGCACCAATCTTGCGATAGGCCTCGGCCGTGGCTGTGTCGTCCACCGGGATGCTGATGATCGCGTCCGGTTTCAGCTGGATCATGTTCTCGATGCTTGATACCTGCTTTTGGACGTCAAAGTTGGGATCGGCCACGCCAACGACCTCGGCGTCGTACTTCTTCAACCGGTCGGTAATGGCCCGAACCTGTTCGGTGGACCACTCGATGTTCATCGTCTGCATGACGATGCCGACCCGGAATTTCCGCTGCTTGGCCTGATTGACTTCCGCCTCGGTCAGTTTGATGTCGTCAAGGGTCCCGGACTTTACTCCGTTCGGCCCGCGTCCGACGATGTCCTTGGGCACGAGCTCTTCTGCCTTGACCTGTGCGAGTGGGTTCTGGCTGCCAGCGGGCGCTGCCCCCGTGTCCGAGGCGCAGCCAGTAAATAATGCAGCGATCGTGGCGAGGGCAAGGGCCCCGGCTGTTGCTGACCTTCTCATTCTCGTCTTCCCTTCAGTTGGTCGTCGGCGACCCCGGTGGTGCCCGATTCGGGCATGGCTTTTCACGGTGGGGGTATTGGAGTCTTGCGGGGTGGAGCGGCTCAGGCGAGGGCGGTCGCCAGAGCAGGGGGCAGCGGAGACAGGACGAGCCCGCCGGCGGCCGATGCCGCGCGGATGGCCGCAGCCTTGTCGGAGGCATTCAGCAGGGCCTCCGCATGGGGCTTATCCAAGAAGAGGCCCAGGGAGCACGGTCCGTAATGGGTGTGAACCCAGCGCACTGCATCGCCCGCCACTGCGGCCATGGCCCCCCGCAGCTCAACGGCGTCGGCGTCCACTGTTGTTACTGACACAGGCAGACCTGAGGAGTCGACAGCGACGACCAGGCTTGCCCATAGGACGCCGGCCTCGAAGACGCCGACGACCGCCGTGGAGCGGTGGGGTACGAACATTCGGATGCCGAGCGCGAGATCTTCGCGTGTGCATCCCGTATCCGCTAGGAGTTCTTCGGCGTGCGTCCACTGGGCGTCGCCGATGTTGTGGGGCTCGAGGTGAGTGTGGAGCGCGAGGATCTGCTCGATGTAGTCATGCATCCTGCACTCCTTTCCACTTCTTCGTGAACGTTTACGGTTTCTATCGTGAACGTTCACGAGAGTTGTGTCAAGAGTCACAGCGGGAGATTTTTACTGGAAGGATAATTACAGCTTTAGAACTTCGTGGCTCTGTAAGCTTAATCAGGCAGTCAGGCTTCCCGTGCGGCTGGAGGGATAGACAGGAGAGTTCGTGGCAGGAGCAGTCAGGCAAAAGGACGCCGAAGCAAGGCCACCAGAGTCACCTTCGCGCCGCAAGCCGAACATCAATGATGTTGCACGGATTGCGGGCGTCTCTTACGGTACGGTCTCGCGGGTGCTTAACAACGCGCCCGATGTCAACGCCGCAACTCGCGAACGGGTGCTGCAAATTATCAAGGACATCGGGTACCGCCGCAATCGCGCGGCGACCACGCTCGTAACGAGCCGCTCGACGTCCATCGGAATCCTGACTGACGGCTCGCCCCGCTTTGGCCCGGTCGGGACGCTCATGGCCCTTGAGAACACCGCCCGGAAGAAGGGCTATTCGACGAACGTCGTCACAGTGGAGGCGCCCTACGAAGATTCGGTGCACAAGGCTCTGGACACCTTGGACGACATCGGTGTGGACGGAATCATTGCCATCGCGCCGGTCGTATCGATGGCCTCGGCCGTCTGGAGCGCCTCGGTCCGGGTTCCCGTCGAGATGATCGCCGCCGGAGCGTCTTCGACACCCAATGTCTTCACGTACTCCGAGAACCAAGAGCTGGGGGCGCGCATGGCGACACAGCACCTCATCGACCTCGGCCACACCGACATTGCCCACTTGGCGGGCTCGATGGAATGGTTTGATGGCCGGGTCCGCAAGCGCGGATGGGAGGCCGCCCTGCGAGATGCAGGCCTCCGCCCGGGGCTCTGCCGTGAGGGTGACTGGAGTCCAAAATGGGCCTACGAAACGGGCTTGCAGCTCGTGGAGGAGGGCAACATCCCCCAGGCTATTGTCGCAGCGAGCGACCACACAGCCCTTGGAGTGATTCGGGCCTTTGTTGAGAAGGGTGTGCGGGTGCCCGAGGATGTTAGCGTTGTTGGCTTTGACGACATCGAGGGATCGGACTATTTTCTGCCTCCGTTGACGACAGTGCGACAGGATTTCACTACGCTCGCGGCAGCCAGCATTGACGTGCTCCTAGGCGCGATCGAAGGCCGGGAGGTTGACCGCGATCCCAGTCCGCCGACGCTCGTCGTCCGTCGAAGCTCTGCCCCTGCCCGTAACGCCGGTCGCTAGCTCACGGGGTAGGCGGAGGAGAACGACCCCAAGCAGACCTGAGCAAGCCTACGTTTAAAACGGAACCCCGGGCACCGCCACAGCGGCGCCGGTTGTGCACACTCGCTAATCCACAGCCGACAACGCGCTTGTTCTCCTTCAAACCCCGATAATTGCGATTCCGTCAAGTAACTACGCAGCCGCGCCCCGCCAAGGCTTCTCCGAGGTTTTTTCACCGTTGAGCCTCGGTGGACCGGGGGGAAGGCGGCGGCAACTTGAGGCGCCGGCCTGCCCTCCTCATCTGGCGCACGACAATCGTCACGACGATTGCGTTGGCGTCAGAATAGCGCCAAATTCCGTTTTCTTGACAGTGACTTGATGGTCTTCTTAGATCTCACCCTGACAATGAGGGGCAGAAAATCGGAGGCTGGGGTAGCCAGCGAATCGTCGCATAGTCCGAAGAATCAAGGCCTAAAGGGAAATCGCTTGGCGAAGGGGCCGGCGATGTCGCCTCCTGCGGCTCGGCAGGTATTTGAAAAGTCCGCCGACAGACGAATCCTCCCTTGTTAGGCCGCCCGGACGTCAGGTTGAGGTGTGCCCGAATTGCACGGACCTTTCCAGGACTAAGTAAGGCAGAAGGGCCTGCCACGCGGAACCTCGAGTTGGCTCGGCTATAAGCCGTCGTATAGGGAGGACCCGGGAAGGAGCTGGACCATCGCCGCAGTGCCAACACTGGTTTGAAGTCATCTCTCGCGTTCCTACCGAGACCTTCGCAGATCCGCGATGGTTGGTCGTCAGCTCCTGCTCAGGACAGTCAATTGCACGGCGGTCGTGGAAGCTCACGTGGCAGGCTCCAGCCGCTTTATGAAGTAGACCCGGCAAAATCCATCCTCAATGTCTCGGTGTGTCTCTTGATAGCCACGGCGCCGATAAAAGGTCAGGTTTTCGAGCATCGCCTCGTTCGTGTAGAGGCGGAGTTCATCACTCCCTGCGCGACGGGCGAGCTGCTCGGCTTCGATGAGCAACGCTGATCCCAAACCCAGGCCCTGAACGTCGGGGGATACGGCGAGGTTATGAATATGAAGTGCCGCGTCCTCTACACGGGTGATAAGCATGCCGACCAACTGGTCATCGCTCCAGGCAAGGAGGGCGTCCCCTGAGGCTGCAATCGCAGCATAATCGAATGTTATCGGAGCGGATTCCTTCCCAATCCGCTCAACGTAGATTGCGTACGCCCTGCGGGCGAGGACACGCATGAAAGAGCTGTCAGAGGCACTTGCAGCCGCCAGTTTTATCCCTGATTTTTGGAGCATCTTGGAAGTGGGCATAGCCAGTGCTGGGCCCCGGCCTTGCCTTTTCTTTCTGTGACGGTGCGACCGCACCAGGCTGACCAGACGGCTTAGCCGTTAACTCGCCTGGACGGCGGCGTCTACTCCCCCATTGGAGTGTGCAGTGGCAGGGAGATAGGCAGCAACATGATGGGTCAGGGCATGCTCGGCCAGCTCAGGATCGCCAGCTTCGAGGGCGTCAACAATTGGTCGATGTGATTCGGCTGCGTCATCTAATGGGATGTCGCTGGAGGCCATTGCCAAGATCGTCATGACCTCGATTCCCAGGGCGTTCCAGGCGCGCAGCAGAGAGGCGTTTTCGGCCGCCCGTACGACGGATCGGTGGAACGTGGTACTGGCTGCAGCGAAAACCCTGCGGTCACCCCCTTCCGCTGCTTCCTTCATAGCCTCGAAGCTTCCACGAACCTCCTCAGCGTGATTGTGATAGTTATTGGCGGCTAAGCGGCCGGCTATGCCTTCAAGGGCAGAACGGATGGGCGCCGCCTCAACCAAATCCTTTTCGGCTAGTTGTCGTACACGGGTGCCGACGTGGATACGGGATTCGAGCAGGCCAAGGGCGGCGAGTTCACGAAACGCCTCACGCACCGGCGTCTGACTTGTCCCGAGCTGTGCCGCTATTTCCATCTCACGAACGGGGGCACCCAAAGGTAGCCTTCCCTGCGCAATTTCCATGACGATGAAGTCTCGCACTTGGCTGGCGACGGTCGTTCTCGTCAGCCGCTTAGAGGTAGCGTCCATGGTTCCTCGGCCTTTCTTGGTGCGCCCGGAAGGCAAGCACGAGTTTTCTGGTCTCGCCGGGCTTTGCACTCACCCTACGCGGGGCAAGAAAAAAAAGAAAGTTTTAGGCATTATCGATAATGCTTGACTTGCGGGTGATCGCGGTCATACAGTTGCTGCTCGTACAGGCCGCCGAGACGGTGCGGTTTCCGCTTCGACGGGCGTCACAACGAAGTGAGATGAGGCTTTCGTGTTAGCACTTGAAGTACGGGGAGTGAGCAAATCATTCTTCGGATTCCCGGTACTGACCGGCGTAGACCTTGAGATAAGGCCGGGAGAGGTGCACGGGCTCGTAGGAGAGAACGGCGCCGGGAAATCTACATTGATGAAGATTCTTGCGGGAGTCTACACACGGGACGAGGGCAGGGTTGTTCTCGGTGGCAGGGATGTTATGTTCAGCCATCCTGTGCAGGCTCAGCTGGCAGGCATTTCGACGGTATTCCAGGAATTCAACCTGTTGCCGGACCGGTCCGTAGCCGAAAATATATATCTCGGCCGCGAACCGCGTGTGCGAGGTTTCATCTCGCAACGGAAGATGAACGCAGCGACTGCAGAGCTTTTTTCATCCCTTGGGGTTGACTCCATTAACCCGGCAGCGCATGTGCGGACACTATCTGTGGCGCAGCAACAGCTCGTGGAAATCGCCAAGGCCCTCAGCTTTGACGCCCGGGTCATTTCCATGGACGAGCCAACCGCTGCCCTTGCGGATCACGAAGTGGAGCTCCTGTACAGCATCATTGAAAACCTCAAGAAGCGCGGCGTTGCCGTTCTCTACGTATCCCACAGATTGCGGGAAATTTTTAAGCTTTGTGACCGCATCACGGTTCTCAAAGATGGCGCCCTTGTAGCCACGAAGCCGGCAGAAGAACTCAACGAGCAGGAACTGGTCCGGCTTATGGTCGGGCGCCCCCTGTCCTCGTTCTTCCCGCCCAAGACCGAAGGAACAGTAGTTGGAGACACAGCGCTCTCCCTTCAAAACGCCGGGAACCATGTAGTAAACAACGTGACGCTGAAACTCCGTCGCGGGGAAATCCTGGGAATAGCCGGACTGCAAGGGTCAGGCCGCACAGAAGTTTTGGATGCTATCTCCGGATCGGCACCATTCACCCGCGGCGAGATACACGTCAATGGGGCACCCACGACCATCAAAACAACCCGCCAAGCAATTCGAGCCGGGATTGCTCACGTCACGGAGGACAGGAAAGCTACGGGACTGCTCCTGAATCAATCAGTCATTGATAACGCTCTGACAGTAATCCGAGCCTGCTATCCCAAACGCACTTCAACTGCCCGTCAGGCTGCAACCGACCTGTTTCTGGAGCTGCAACTCTCAGCACGGGGACCGGATCAGGAGATCAGGTACCTTTCCGGCGGCAATCAACAAAAGGTGATTCTCACCAAGTGGCTGCTTATGGAACCACAAATCGTCCTTCTCGATGAGCCAACCAGAGGGATTGATGTTGGTGCGAAGTTTGCCCTGTACGTCCTCATGCGACGTTTGGCTGCCGCCGGACACGCCATCCTCATGGTTTCCAGCGAATTGCCTGAACTCATCGGGATGGCCGACAGAGTTCTCGTTATGCGTGACGGGGAACTGGTCTCCGAGCTTCCTGCCGGGTCCAGCGAAGAAAGCATTTTGCAGGCAGCGGCCGGCATAACCGACGCGGCGGTGGCAGCATGAACGCTCACAGATTCAAGTCCACTTTGAACAACACCCTCCGGTCCAATACAGGTTCGGTATATCTGGTCTGGATCCTCGTCCTCTGCTGCGGTGGGGCTCTCACTGGGCTCTCCGGCCGCAGCTTTTTTACCGAAGGGAACATTACCGACCTTCTGACCAGCACCACCGTCCTTGGTCTGGTTGTCGTCGGACAGACCCTCGTCATTCTCCTTGGAAGCCTTGATCTGTCCGTTCCATTCGTGCTCAGCCTTTCCAGCGTCCTGGCCGCAGGAGTCATGGCAGGACGATCGGAAAACTTTACTGCCGGTATCGTCACAGCGATTTTGGTATCCCTCGCCATTGGACTCGTCAACGGCCTGCTCGTCGGTCTGGTCAAGATCAATGGCTTTATCGCCACGCTCGGTACAGGTCTCGTGGTTTCGGGATACCTCTTCACCAACTACCGCGGAAGCACTGGCAAAGCATCCCCTGAGCTTGCCGCCATCGGGTCAGCCTCCTGGGGAGTGGTGCCATGGACGACAGTTGCCATGGTCCTATGCCTGGTGGCCACAGCCCTGTTTCTGAACAGGACCCGGACAGGGCTCCACATTTACGCCGTGGGCGGGGATCCCGCCGTCACAAGGATGTCGGGAATCAGGGAATCGTTACCCGCAATCGTGGCTCACTCCCTTTCCGGACTCTTCGCGGGCCTCGCCGGACTGGTCATCGTCGCGCGTCTGGGCGTCGGCAGCCCCGAGGTCGGCACCCAGGGTGGTTATGACCTGCTCTCAATCGCGGCCGTCGTGGTGGGCGGAGCAGTCCTAGCCGGCGGAAAAGGATCGATTTGGGGCTCGCTCGGCGGCATCCTCATCTTCGCGACCATCGACAGCCTGCTGGGAATCATGGAAGTCAACCCCTACCTGAAGGAAGTAGTCAGGGGCCTCATCATCATCATCGCTGTCGCTGTCTATGCGAAAAGAAACCAGCTCAAACGATCCGCGCGCTTCGACTCACTGCGGACGAAATCAACCAGTTCAATGAAGGAGGGCAGCATCCGATGACCACAATCAGGTATTCCGCCCAAAGGCAGCCCCTGTTTTCACGAACCCTGCGTTCCTTCGCCACACCTGGTGGAGCGATCTACTTGCTCCTCCTCGCCCTCCTTATCATCCTGACCTTCTACAATCCATCCCTCGCAGAGCCGGACCAGATGACCCGGTTCATTGGGAGGTCAGTACCAATCGCGGTCGTGGCAATTGGCCAGTACTTCGTCATCGTCGCAGGGGAATTCGACCTGTCAATGGGCGCCGTCATCTCGGCTCAGGTCGTTCTTGCCGGAAATCTGATTGGCCAGGAGCCATCCCGCATCCCGCAGGTTATGGTGCTCATGATGGTGCTGGGAACCGTTGTAGGCATCGTCAACGGCGTACTGACCTCTCTGCTCAAGGTACCCAGTTTCATCACCACGCTCGGAACGGCGCTGGTCCTGTCCGGACTGACTTTCTACTTCACCGGGGGCGCTCCCAGCGGAAACCCGGCCGATGCATTCCGCGCCATTGGCCGCGGCGGACTGCAAAATGTCCCCCTTATAGGATTCGTGCCCTACTCCGTTCTGGTTCTGCTCTTCGTAGCTATAGGCGCGGCCTGGCTCATGAAAAAACCGTTCGGACGAATGCTGATTGCAGTTGGTGACAATCCTGCGACAACAGCCCTTGCTGGCGCCAGCCCCTGGTGGATCCGTACTAAAGCCTTCATCCTTTCATCCACAGCAGCCACCGTGGCAGCAGTTCTCATGGTCGGCTACGCCGGTGCCAGTCCGGTTGTCGGACAGGGCTATGAGTTCACGGCCATCACGGCCGTCGTTCTCGGCGGCGTCGCCCTGGGAGGTGGACGCGGCGCAGTCCTGTCCGCGGTAGCAGGGGCTTACGTCCTGGAAACCCTTGTCAGCATTCTCAACTTTGCCGGCATCCAATCGACGTGGCGCCCTTCAGTTCAAGGCGCAATTATCATCCTCGCTCTCGGCATCCCACTGCTGCGCATGAAGCGCCCAGCATGGCTGACGAAAAGGCCGGTAAACCGCAACACCCCGGATGACCAGTAACAAATAACAACAACCCCCTGGCCATAGCAGGCCACTTCGAAAGGAACAACGTGCCTACACAAGGGACCAAAACAAAGATGTTTGCGGTACTAGGTGCAGCCGCCATGATGATCACCGCGTGTGCTCCCGGTTCGACCGCTGGTGCGGAAACCTCTCCGGGTTCCACCACCACAACCAACGACTGGTTCGACCAGGCACAATTCGATCTGGAAAACTCGCAACGGACTGCAACCTTTGCCGGGGACCCATCCACCCCCTATCTTCAGCACCTCGACGGGCCAATGGTAGACGCCACAGCATTCAAAAAGAACGCGCCGGCCAAGGTCTGTTTCTCCAACGCTGCGCTCAGTAACACGTGGCGGCAGACCGGCTGGATCACCATGAACGAACAGCTCAAGGAGCTGCAAAAGCAGGGTGTCATCTCGCAAATGGAAACCCGCAACGCCCAAGACAGCGACAACACACAGGTTGCTGACATCGACTACTTCGTGAACCAGCAATCCTGTGACGCCTTCATCATCGCCCCCAATTCGCCACAGGCAACGGCACCGGCAGTGGAAAGAGCCTGCAACACAGGAAAACCCGTCATCATCTTCGACCGTGGGGCCGGCACGGACTGCGCAACCACATTCATCCACTCCGTGGGCGGCATGGCCTGGGGAATTGATTCAGCGACGTTCGTAACAGAAAACGTCAAACCAGGAGGACACGTAGTAGCACTGCGTACGGCGCCTGGAGTTGACGTTTTCGAGCAGCGCTGGGCCGCTGCCCAGCACATTTTCAGCGAGGCAGGGCTGAAATACACGGACTACATCACCGGTGCCGACCCCACCAAAATCAAAGCAGTCGTGGCCGATGAGCTCGCCAAAGGAACTGTCGATGCCGTTTGGGTGGACCTGGGCGACCAGTCGGTTCCAGCTATCGAGGCCTTCGAGGATACCGGCAAGGACATCCCTGTGGTGACCGGCGAAGACAACCTCTCTTACCTCAGGGCATGGAAGAACAAAGGGTTCAAAGGCTTCGCGTCCGTGTATGACGCCTACCAGTGGCGAACCGCGCTCCTTGCGGCAGCGTCCCTCTTCCGGGGCGAATCAATCCCCAAGGATTGGGTATTGCCGCAGGTACCCGTCACTTCCGAAGATCTCGACAAGGTCCTGAAGACCAACGAGGGAATGCCCGATTCGCATTACGCAGCCTTCGGCGGCGAGGACCTTCCAGGCTTTCCGCAGGTATGGCAAAAGCGGGTCATTCCCTAACGCACAGGGAAGGGCCGGGAAGAACGTCCTTCCCTCCACACTTCACTTCAGTTCGAAAGGAAAACCCATGGCGGCAGACAGCGCTGTTTTTTCGCCCCATCCAGACCTATTTCCACCTGCGCGCGTCGCAGAGCTCATTGTGCTGGCAAAAGCACTCTATCCACACCCGGACCTACGGGACGGACCTTACACCCGGACTGTTTCCAGCATCATCACACAGGCCGCATCAGATCCCGGGCTATACCGAACCCTGTCAGACGGATTAAGGGACTTGGTCCAGATAACAACTTCGCCAATCCGCGACATGGATTCCAAGGCCATTGATTGCCTGTTGCGAGCGGTTGAGCAAACGACGTTCTTCAACACTCTGCGTCCGCTGGTTGCATTTCACCTTTACGACGACCGCGAAGTCTGGGAATTCATAGGCTACCCGGGGTCTTCGTTCGAACAGGGCGGCTACCTGCACCGCGGATTCGACGACCTGGCATGGCTTCCCCAACCCCGCATCGAAGAACCCGCCGAGCCCCTCCTCCCCATCGGACCTCTCCCAACCATGTCTCCTGACGTGACCGAATATGCAAGGACAGCCGGATGAAAAAGTATGACCTCACTGATGACGACGTCGCCGTTATCATCGGTTCCGGCCCCGGCGGTGCCACCTTGGCCCTCAGACTCGTGCAGCAAGGCCTTAAAGTCGTGCTTCTCGAAGCAGGCCCATGGATCACCAACGACAAGTTCATCAACGACGAACGGGAGTCCTACAAGCAGCTCACATGGACCGACACCCGACTGGCAACTGGATCATGGAGCCTCGCGAAGGACTTCCCCGGCAGCCCGGCGTGGAACGGAAAGGCCGTCGGTGGAACGGCGACATTCTGGACCGGACTGACACCCCGATTCAAATGGCACGAGTTCAAGACACACACGTACTACGGAGACCTGCCCGATGGAACCATCGCAGACTGGCCACTGGACCTGGACGAACTCGACCATTACTACACCGCAGCGGAAAAAGCGGTGGGAGCCTCCCACCGGCACGGCCGACCTCCGCTGCCGGCGAGCAACGGCTACAAGGTTCTGGCGAACGGCGCCGAACGAATCGGATACCGCCATTACGCTACAGGCCCCTACGCCACCAACGTTGAACCCTACGATGGCCGCCCGGGCACAGTTCAGGACGGCTTCGCTATGGCAGGCGATAAAAGCCGCGCCAAGTGGTCACCACTTGTCAGCGAGATACCAAAGGCTTTAGCCACGGGCCTGCTGGAACTGCGGACCGAAGCCCAAGCCGTACAAATCACGCTTGGCCCTGACGGCCGCGCGGACGGCGTCGTCTACACAGACACCGTCGGAAACCTGCAACGTCAACGGGCTCGCCTCGTAGCTGTAGCAGGAAACGCCATCGAGACCCCACGCCTGCTCCTGCTTTCGGCTACCTCGGGCCATACCGACGGCCTTGCCAACTCCTCAGGCCAGGTCGGGCGCAACTATATGCGGCACACCACCGGTCTCGTCTACGCCGAGTTCCCCAACGAAGTCCATATGTACCGCGGCGAACCCATGGCGGGCATCATCAGCGACGAATCGCGGCATGACCCATCACGGGGCTTCGTTGGCGGCTACTACATCGAGATGATCGCCCAAGGGCTGCCCTCATTCAGTACCTTCATGAGCCCGGGGGAGTGGGGGCCACAATTCACAGAGAAGGTAGAAGCCTACACCCGCACAGCGGCACTTTGGATTTGCGGTGAGGACGTTCCGCAGGCATCCAACAGAGTAACCTTAAGCAACACCGTCACCGACCGCCTCGGTCTGCCCGCACCTGTCGTCCACTACGACGACCACCCCAACGACATCGCCATGCGGAACCACGGCTACGAGCAGGGCGAGAAACTCTTCAAATCTGTCGGCGCCATCCGCACAACCAGAGCCCCGGGGATGCCCTCCGGGCACAACCTGGGAACAGCCCGAATGAGCCAGAAGCCTGATGAAGGCGTCGTCAACAGTTTCGGTCAAGCCCACGACGTACCTAACCTGTTCGTCTCCGACGGGTCACAATTCACGACCGGCGCTGCCGCGAACCCCACCCTGACAATCGTCGCCCTGTCGATGCGACAGGGCGACTACATCGGCCGGCAGCTCAGCGCCGCAGCTCTGTAGACAATCCTTTCCGCTGCCCTACCAGCAATCGAAAACAGCAACAAGGAGCATCATGGCAATCGCTACCATCGACCCCACCACGGGCATCACCCTGAAAACCTTCGACGCCCATACGCCCGAAGAGGTAGAAAACCGGATCGCCCGGGCGGAAGCAGCATTCCGGTCACTGCAGAACACCTCCTTCGAAGAACGCGCCCGCTGGATGCATAAGGCCGCTGACATCCTCGAAAGCGAATCCGACGAAGTGGCCCGCCTCATCGCCACCGAGATGGGAAAAACTTTAGCGACAGCAAAGTACGAGGCCCTGAAATCAGCCACCGGCATGCGGCACTTCGCCGATCACGCCCAGCGCTACCTAAGCCCAGAAACCCCGGTGCCGGCAACCGAGGTCAACGCCTCCAACCTCCACGTACAATTCGACCCGCTAGGCGTCGTTTTGGCCGTTATGCCCTGGAATTACCCCCTTTGGCAGGCCGTGCGTTTCGCCGCCCCCGCACTAATGGCGGGCAACACAGGGCTCCTCAAGCACGCCTCAAACGTTCCTCAATGTGCGCTGTACCTGGGAGACCTCTTCGCCCGCGGCGGTTTTCCTGAAGGCGCGTTTCAGACACTGCTGGTTGAAGGCAAAGACGTTATTCCCCTCGTGGATGACGCAAGGATCAGGGCGGTCACCCTGACCGGCTCCGTCGCTGCCGGTTCCGCCATTGCTGAAGCAGCCGGCAGGAACATCAAAAGGAGTGTCCTGGAACTGGGAGGCATGGATGTCTTTATCGTCATGCCCTCGGCCGATATTGAAAAGGCCGCTGCCCAGGCAGTAATCGCACGCCTTCAAAACTCGGGGCAGTCCTGCATCGCGGCCAAGCGCTTCTACGTTCACGAAGATGTCTACGACCGCTTTGAACATCTGTTCGTTACAGGTATGGCCGAAGCAGTTGCCGGTGACCCCTTGGACGAAAGCACCAGCTTTGGCCCCCTGGCCACGGAGCGAGGACGCCAGGACGTTCATGAACTGGTTAGGGACGCCCGCGAAAAAGGGGCAGCAGTTCAGTGTGGAGGAGAAATACCGGAAGGGGAGGGCTGGTACTACCCGGCGACTGTCCTCACAGGCGTAACAGAGGACATGCGCATCTACCGGGAAGAATGCTTCGGCCCCGTGGCCTGCCTCTACAAGGTGTCATCACTCCAGGAAGCCATCGCTCTCAGCAACGACTCTGATTTTGGTTTGAGCTCAAGCGTGTGGACCAATGACGAGACCGAAGCGACCGAAGCAGCTCGATCAATCGAGGCCGGGGGCGTCTTCATCAACGGTCTGACGGCGTCATTCCCGGCGGTGCCTTTCGGTGGCCTCAAAGACTCCGGCTACGGACGTGAGCTCTCCGCCTATGGAATCCGGGAGTTCGTAAACATCAAGACGGTCTGGACCTCCTGACCCACCCGAAACGGGGCGGCGCTGGCCCTACTAACCCTCAGCGCCGCCCCTTCAACCCTTTTCTCTGAGGAAAATATGACTAAAACAGCGATTGTCCGCGTCGCTATGAATGGCATCACCGGCCGGATGGGCTACCGCCAGCACCTGCTGCGTTCCATCCTCCCCATCCGCGACGCCGGCGGCTTCACCCTCGAAGACGGCACCAAGGTCCAGATCGAACCGATCCTCGTAGGCCGCAACGAAGCCAAGATCCGCGAACTCGCCGAGAAGCACAAGGTTGCCGAGTGGAGCACGGACCTGGACTCGGTCGTCAACGACCCCACCGTCGACATCATCTTCGACGCCTCCATGACCAGCCTCCGCGCCGCCACCCTGAAGAAGGCGATGCTGGCCGGCAAGCACATCTTCACCGAGAAGCCCACCGCGGAAACCCTGGAAGAGGCCATTGAACTGGCCCGCATCGGCAAGCAGGCAGGCGTCACCGCAGGCGTCGTACACGACAAGCTGTACCTCCCGGGCCTGGTCAAGCTCCGCCGCCTGGTGGACGAAGGCTTCTTCGGCCGCATCCTGTCCATCCGCGGTGAGTTCGGCTACTGGGTCTTCGAGGGCGATATCCAGGCCGCCCAGCGCCCCTCCTGGAACTACCGCAAGGAAGACGGCGGCGGAATGACCACGGACATGTTCTGCCACTGGAACTACGTCCTTGAAGGCATCATCGGCAAGGTCAAGAGCGTCAACGCCAAGACCGCCACCCACATCCCCACCCGCTGGGATGAAGCCGGCAAGGAGTACAAGGCAACCGCCGACGACGCCTCCTACGGCATCTTCGAGCTTGAAACCCCGGGCGGCGACGACGTCATCGGCCAGATCAACTCCTCCTGGGCCGTCCGCGTCTACCGCGACGAACTGGTGGAATTCCAGGTGGACGGCACCCACGGCTCCGCCGTTGCCGGCCTGAACAAGTGCGTCGCCCAGCAGCGCGCACACACCCCCAAGCCGGTCTGGAACCCTGACCTGCCCGTCACCGAGTCCTTCCGCGACCAGTGGCAGGAAGTCCCCGCCAACGCCGAACTGGACAACGGCTTCAAGCTGCAGTGGGAAGAGTTCCTGCGCGACGTCGTCGCCGGCCGCGAGCACCGCTTCGGCCTCCTGTCCGCAGCCCGCGGCGTGCAGCTCGCAGAACTCGGCCTGCAGTCCAACGACGAACGCCGCACCATCGACATCCCGGAGATCACGCTCTAATGACTTCGCTCATCCTCCCCTCCTCCGACGGCGGCACCCGGGAATACCGCCTGCAGGGCGTCACCACCTGGGCACGTCCCAACGCGCCGCTAACGGCCCGCCGGGCCTACGCCGCCGCCCACGTTATTCCCGAAGTGTTAGCGGACAACACCCCGGGCGCCCCGGCCCGGCTCGACTGGGACGCCACCATGGCGTACCGCCACGAGCTGTGGTCCTACGGCCTTGGCGTCGCCGATGCAATGGATACCGCCCAGCGCGGTATGGGCCTGGACTGGGCAGCCACCCAGCAGCTCATCAAGCGCACCGGCGTAGAAGCAGCGTCCGTGGTTGCAGCGAACAATGCGGCCACAGCCGGCAAGTCCGTCCGGGACCTCGTCTCCTGCGGTGCCGGAACGGACCAACTGGACATCGACTCACTGCCCGCAGGCGAAGCCGGCCTGAAAGCCGTGCTCGAGGCCTACCGCGAACAGATCGCCGTGATCACCGAAGCCGGGCCGAAGGTCATCCTGATGGCCTCCCGTGCCCTGGCCAGGGTAGCCAAGGGTCCGGAGGACTACCTGAATGTGTACTCGACGCTGCTGCAGGAGGTGGACCAGCCGGTAATCCTGCACTGGCTCGGCACCATGTTCGACCCCGCGCTTGCCGGTTACTGGGGCTCCGACGACGTCGCTGCCGCCACCGAGACCTTCCTGGGCCTCATCAAGGACAACGCGGACAAGGTTGACGGCGTCAAGGTCTCGCTGCTCGATGCCAGCCACGAGGTGGCCCTGCGCGCAGCGCTGCCCGAAGGCGTCCGCCTCTACACCGGTGACGACTTCAACTACCCCGAGCTCATCGACGGCGACGGCACCCACCACTCCGACGCGCTGCTGGGCATCTTCGCGGCCATCTACCCGGCCGCCTCGGTGGCCCTGCAGAACTACGACGCCGGAAACGCCGCCAAAGCCCGCGAGATCCTGGACTCAACCCGGGAACTGGGCAAGCACATCTTCAGCGCCCCCACTTTCTACTACAAGACCGGCATCGCGTTCATGTCCTGGCTCAACGGCAAGCAGCCCGGGTTCCAGATGGTCGGCGGCCTGCACTCCGGCCGCTCCGTCTGCCACCTCGCCAAGACCTTCGAACTGGCCGACCAGGCCGGCCTGCTCAAGGACCCGGCACTGGCTGCCTTCCGGATGTCTGAATTCTTACAGACAAGCGGGATCTAGATGGACCTTGCCAATCCGCGCCCGAATGGACACGCACGGGTTCTCATCGCATCAGATAAATTCAAGGGCTCCCTTTCCTCACGAGAGGTCGCCGCCCATCTCACTGCTGGTCTTCGCAGCGTGCATCCAGACGTTCAGGTCAAACAGCTGCAGGTCGCTGATGGTGGCGAAGGCACAGTAAAAGCGGTGATCAGTGCAGGCTTCAGCAGCCAGCTCGTTCAAGTCAGCGGTCCCACGGGACGTCCAGTTGTCGCAGAATTTGCAACACGGGGCAACGAAGCCGTTATTGAGATGGCAAATGCCGCTGGCTTAGCCCTTCTCCCAGGGGGTGCCTCCGCTCCGCTGACCGCTAGTAGTAGAGGAGTAGGAGAACTCGTCTGCGCAGCCCTCGACCTGGGCTGTAACAAGATCATCATCGGGGCTGGAGGAAGCGCCTGCACTGACGGTGGGGCTGGATTGCTGGCGGCACTCGGTGCCGAATTTCTCGATGCCAAGGGTCAACCTCTGCACGAGGGCGGGGGGTTTCTGATGGACCTCGCCTCCGTGAAACTGGACAACCTGGATAAGAGACTTCGTCGGGCGCGATTCGTTTTGGCAACAGACGTTAACAACCCATTGCTCGGTCCTGAGGGTGCAGCAGCGATATTCGCGCCCCAAAAGGGGGCTACGATGACCGACATCGCGCGCCTCGAAGCCGGACTTGAGCAGCTAGTCGCAAGTATGGAGCAAGAAATCGGTCCTCGGGCTATTAGAGCCGCCGCAGTACCAGGAGCGGGATCTGCCGGCGGGCTCGGTTACGCTGCCATCGCAGTCCTGGCTGCGCAAACCCAACCAGGAGTCGTTGCCTTCCAAAACATCCTGGAACTGAACCACTACATCGCGGACTCAACACTCGTAATAACCGGTGAGGGAAACATGGACGAGCAAAGCCTCGGCGGGAAGCTGCCCCTGGGCATCAGTCGCATCGCTTCAGAACACGGTGTACCAGTGATTGCAGTCTGCGGAAACATCGCCCTGGACGCTTCGCAAGTTGAGCTCGCCGGTTTCACCCGGGCCTACTCTCTGCGGGAACTGCAGCCCGATCTGTCCCGATGCATCAACCAAGCTGGGCCACTGTTAGAACAAATTGGGAGCACCATCGGATCTGATCTTCACAAACTGGGTGCATGACAGACACGGCGGGCAGGGCAGGTCGCACGTTGGAGGCAAGAATATGAGCAAATTCCAATACCTTGAGCCCGGCAGCCGAATTGAAGCATGGGACAAAACCGGCACCCGCTGGCAAGGAACCGTAGATATGGCAGACCCTGATTTGGGCGTTATTTGGATCCACACAGACGTTGGGGAACGCAAACTCCTCGACTTCCACGAGCATACGATCCTTGCGCCCTGCCGGTAAATCTGCAACCAGACTCGCTCAGGCCCGTGGTTTAGGAGCCGATAACCGATGTTTCGTCAACCTGTTCCTGAGCCGACTAGCGTCAACCCAAGTCGCGGGGCGACGACGGTAGGGGTGTTGGCCATGTGTCCGGCAGTGGCCGGTTCAGTACCTTAGGAAACTTTAAGGCACCAGCAGGCCGAAGGATGTGGCTCCTGCCGACTCCGATGCGGACTTGCCCAGCCAGCCACCCGCCTCCAACGCCCACGACCCCTACGCCCTGTCCCTCAGCCGTGCCTCTCCCTCCGCGTAAGCATCCAGCAGCTTCCGGGCATGGGCGCCGTCGGAACCTTCCTCATCCAAGGCCGACTGCATGCCTTCCAGCTTTTGCTCGCCGGCGGGGAAAGGCGGCAGCAGGGGAGTGTTCGGATCGGTCAGCACTTCAATGACCGACGGCCTGTCCGCTGCCAGGACCTCGTCCCATGCGGCGCCAAGCTGCGCGGGGTCGTCCACGGTCACGCCCTTCAGGCCAAGCAACTCCGCGTATGCAGCGAACGGGAAGTCCGGGAGCTCCTGGCTGTCGTTGAAGCGGGGTTCGGTTTCGGTTTCGCGCTGCTCCCACGAAACCTCGGCGAGATCCCGGTTGTTGAAGACGCACACCACAAAGCGCGGATCCGCCCAGTCCCGCCAGCGGTGCGCCACGGTGATCAGCTCGGCAACACCCAGCATCTGCATGCCTCCGTCACCCGCCAAAGCAACCAGGGGACGGTCCGGGTGGGCGAGCTTCGCCGCCAGGCCGTAGGGGATGGCGCAGCCCATGCTGGCGAGGGTTCCGGAAAGGTGCGCCGGGACTCCCTGCGGAAGGGTCAGCTGCCGCGCGTACCAGTAAACGCAACTGCCGACGTCGACGCTTACTTGTGCGTTTTCAGGGAGCCGGCCGTTCAACTCGCGGACCACCAGTTCCGGGTTGACCGGGCTCGCGGCAATACGGGCGCGTTCCTCCGACAACTTCCGCCAGGCGCGGACCTGGTCTTCGACGTCGGCACGCCACCGTGCGCGTTCGGCTTCCTTCTCCTGCTGCCTTGCAGCCAATCGGAAAGCGAGTTGTTGCAGCGTCTCTGCGGCATCGCCCGGGAGGCAAACTTCCAGGGGGTAGCGGTTGGCGATCTTCCGTCCGTCAATGTCGATCTGCACAGCCCTGGCCTGCCCGGGCTTTGGATAGAACTCCGTCCAGGGATCGTTGGAGGCGATGATCAGCAGGGTGTCGCAGTTCTCCATGAGGTGGGCGCTCGCCGTTGTGCCCAAATGCCCCATGGTGCCCGTGGCAAAGGGGAGTGTTTCGTCCATATAGGGCTTGCCAAGAAGGCTGGTGGTGATGCCGGCGTTCAGTTGCTCGGCTAGTTCCACTACCTCTTTTTGTGCCTTGCGGGCGCCCTGGCCAACCAAAAATGCCACCCGTTCGCCTTGTGCGAGGACCTCCACTGCGGCGTCTAGCTCTTCATCGCGCGGCACCACCCGGCCCGGGCGCCAAACGGGGGCAGTGACCACGATGCCGTGTTCGGGTTCGAGCTCCGGGGCCTCGGCTGTCTGGAGATCGTGGGGAACGATCACCACGCAGGGAGTCCTCGTCTCCAGGGCGGTGCGGAACGCCCGGTCGATCAGCATGGGGACCTGTTCGGGGGAGCTGGCCAGCTGGGCGAACTGCGCGGCGACGTCCTTGAACAGGGTCAGGAGATCGATCTCCTGCATGTAGGCAGAACCCAGGACCGTGCGGCTTTGCTGGCCGATGATCGCGACCAACGGGACGCCGTCCATTTTCGCGTCGTAAAGGCCGTTGAGCAGGTGGACCGCGCCGGGGCCTTGGGTGGACGTCACCACCCCCACGCCGCCGGTGTATTTGCCGTGGCCCACCGCCATGAAGGCCGCGGCTTCCTCGTGCCGAGCCTGGACGAACTCCACCTCGCCCTCGGAGCGGCGGAGCGCGCCCATGAAACCGTTGATGCCGTCCCCGCTGTAGCCGAACACCCTGTCCACGCCCCAGGCTTTGAGGCGTTCCACGATCAGATCCGAAACCGTTCGCTGAGTCATGGAGCCATGGTAAGCATACTTATTTATTCGGCGGGAGGGGCCTTGATGTCACTTCTCCCGGAGCGAGGTCACCCCTCCCGCGGCGCGTCCCCCGAAGACCCCCGCACCTGCAGCCGGGACGGCACCTGGTGCAGCCGCGCGGGAAGGTCGGGTGTAGCCAGCCGCTCGAGGATGAACTTTCCGGCCTCAACGCCGACTGCCAGGTTGCCGTTGTCCACGGAGGTCAGCGAAAGATGGCGGATCTTGGCGAGGTAGGTGTTGTCGTAGCCAACCAGTGAGAGGTCCCCGGGTACAGCCAGTCCTTGGTCATCAGCGGCCGACAATGCGCCGATGCAGGCGATGTCGTTGTACGCGAAAATCGCAGTAGGGCGTCCAGGTCCCGAAAGCAGGCGGGTTGCAGCCGCGTAGGCCGACTCCTCGCTTTCCCCGCCGGACACAACCATTGGTTCCAGTCCGGCGTCGCGCATTGAACGCTCGAACGATTCCCGCCGCAACCTGCCTACGATGCCCGGCCCTTGCAGGTGCGCGATCTCCCGGTGACCCAAGTGCAAAAGGTGCTCGGTGGCTTGCCGGGCGCCGGCGTCGTCGTCATTGACCACAATGTCCACCCCGGGAAGTTCAGGTTCGCGCGTGCCGGCCAGTACCACCGGAATGTTGCGCGCAGCAGCTTCGATCGCAGCGGACTCGAGAGTGGTGCCCACCACCACCAGGCCATCGATGCGCTGTTCCAGCAAAGTCTCCACAGAGCTCCGGCCCACACGGTTGTCCGTGTACGAGTCGGCCAGGACCGGAGAGACCCCGGCCGCGTGCAGCGATGCCGTGAGCCCTTCCAGCAGTTCCACGAACCATGGATTCCGGATGTCGTTGAGCATCACGCCAACAGTTCCGCTGCGCGGCCCGGACAGGCGCTGGGCCAGCCGGTTGGGCCGGTAACCCAGTTGCTCCATGGCTTCCAGGACAGCACGACGGCGGCTCTCGCTCACGTTCGCGGATCCCTGCAGGACCAGTGACACCAGGGACTTGGAAACGCCGGCAGCACTCGCCACATCACGGATGGTGGGTTTTGGTGCCGCCACTTTGGGCGTGTCAGTCACGGTGCTGCGTCCTCTCGGTCCGGCGGAATCGGCTCGATCTTCAAGCTTAGGGGTTGACGGGCCCCTGCTTATGACTCCATGATGGACCGGTCCAAGTAAATTCCAAAGAGTCAATGAGGATCTTCAATGAGTGCACCGAATTCGCGGCAGTTGGTCGCCGGGATGGTAGGCGGCGGGCCGGGGGCCGACATCGGCAAGACCCACCGCTACGCCATGCGGCTGGACGGCCACTACGATCTGCGGGCCGGGATCTTCGGCCGTGACCGGAGCAATTCGCGGCAGGTCGCCGTCGGGCTTGGCGTGTCCGCGGACCGCAACTACGCTGACGTCGCGGAGATGGCAGCCGCTGAGGCGGCCCGCGAAGACGGCGTGGATGTGGTGGTGATCGCTACGCCCAACGACAGCCACTTCCAGCTCGCCAAAGCCTTCCTGGAAAAGGGCATCTCAGTGGTGTGCGAGAAACCGCTGACCCAGGACTCCGCCACGGCTGCGGAGCTCGTCCGGGTCGCGGACCAAAACCATGCGATCCTCGCGGTCCCGCACTGCTACTCCGCCTACGCCATGGTCCGCCAGGCCGCGCGGATGGTCCGCAACGGCGAGCTGGGCGCCATCCGGTTTGTCGACGTCGAACACGCCTCCGGCTGGGCGGCGACGCCGCTCGAAGAACTCGGCCACAAGCAGGCCGGCTGGCGCACCAACCCGGACATCGCAGGTTTCCCGAGCGTGGTGGGCGACCTGGGTACGCATGCCTTCCACCTCCTGCGCTACATCACGGGCCTCGAAGCCGAGCGCCTGTCCGGGCGGCTGCAAACGTTCGTGCCCAACCGCCGCGTCTTCGACAACGCCACAGTGGAACTCGAACTGACCGGCAACGTCCCCGCACGGCTGTGGGCCAGCATGGCTGCCACCGGCCACAACCACGGCCTCCGCATCCGCGTTTACGGCGAAAAGGGCAGCCTCGAGTGGCAGCACGAGGATCCGCACCACCTCAAGGTGCAGGACCTCGCAGGTGCCACCACCATCCTCACGCACGGGCTCAGCACCCTGCACGACGACGCGTCCCGGCTCACCCGGGTGGGCCTCGGTCACCCGGAAGGCTTCCTTGAGGCCTTCGCCAACTTCTACTCAGACCTCGCCGAGGCCCTGAGCGCCCGCCGCGACTCCATGCCACTCCCGGAGCGTGATCTCTCCTTCCCGACCGGCATTGACGGCCTGGTCGGTGTCCAGTTCGTTGAGGCCGTCGCCGCCTCCCACCACGATGATTCCGCGTGGAAAGTCCCCGCGTTCGCCCTCGAGAAAGCAGTTGCCTGACATGCCCCGTTTCGCCCTTCTGGGAGCCGGCTTCATCGGTTCGGTCCATGCCGCCAACCTGGCCGCCCACCCCGGCATCGATTTCAGCCTGGTGTACGACGTCGACCAGCAGCGGGCGGAGGCGCTCGCCGTCGCCCACGGAGCCGTAGCCGCTACCTCGCTTGAGGAAGTTTTCGACCCATCCCGGATCGATGCTGTCTTTATCGCCTCCTCCACCGATACGCACGCTGAACACCTGCGCCGGGCTGCCGCCGTCGGAATTGCCGCTCTGTGTGAGAAGCCCATCGACCTGGACCTTGACCGCGCCCGGGAAACCGCGGCGTTCGCGCAGCAGAGCGGCGTGGCCGTGATGGTGGACTTCAACCGCCGCTTCGATCGCGACTATGCCGAACTCAAGCGCGTGGTGGACTCGGGGGAGATCGGCAAGGTGGAGCTCATCCAGCTCACCTCCCGCGGACCGTCCATGCCGCCGCTGTCCTACGTGGCCGTCTCCGGCGGCCAGATGCGCGACCAGACCGTCCACTTCTTCGACCTCGCGCGGTGGCTTTCAGGTTTGGATCCGGTGGAGGTTTTCGCTACGGGTTCGGCTTTGGCTGAGCCGGGAATCGCGCAGTACGACGACGTCGATACCTCCGCGGTCACGTTGCGGCTCCCCGGAGGGGCCTTGGTCCAGATCGATTCCGTGCGCCGCACCGGGTACGGGTACGACGAGCGGATCGAGATCATGGGCTCCGAGGGGATGGTGGAAGCCCGCCGGCACCGGAACGGCGCAGTCTCCCGGTACTCCGGTGCTTCCGTGGTGGACGATGGCCTCCACCCCGGCTGGTTCGAACGCGTCCAACCGACGTATGCCGCAGCGTTGGCGGCGTTCGTGTCCTCACTCGAAGGCGGTGCCGCCCCGATTCCGACCCTGGACGACGGACTGAAAGCCCAAGCAATCGCCGAGGCCGCCACGCTCTCCCTGCGCTCCGGCCGCATGGAACCCATCAAGTACTAACCCAACTGGGTCGCATTTGTGCGCGTTTTGACGGCTGAGAACGCGCACAACTGCGACTCAGTTGGGAGGGGGCGGAGGGGGAGGGGGTGGGGCGGGGTTAGGCGAACGCGGCGCGGAAAGCGGACAGTGCTGCGTCGCCTGCCTCGACTCCCTGGCCGCCGATCGCACCCGCCTCCATGCCGATCACTCCCGCATACCCGGCGTCCCGGAGTGCCTTGGCGATGGCCGGGTAGTTGATCTCTCCTGTCCCGGGCTCGAATCGACCGGGAACGTCCGCCACTTGGATCTCCCCGATGTGCGGCCCGGCCGCACGGACCAGTTCGATCAGGTTCCCTTCGCCGATCTGTGCGTGGTAGAGGTCCAGCATCATCTTGACGTTTGGATGGTCCACTGCCCGCACCAACGCAAGAGTGTCCTTTGCCCGGGCCAACGGGATGCCCGGATGGTCAAGGATGGTGTTGAGGTTCTCCAAAGCAAACGTGATGCCATGCTGTTCGCCCAAGGCGCCGAGTTTCTCCAGCGTGCGGAGCCCGGTCAGCCACATTTCTCCCGTTGACCGGTGGGTGGGCCGGACGGCACGTCCACCTTCGCCCAGTTCCGCCGGGTGGACCACCATTCGTTCCACCCCCAGTTCCAATGCGGTGGGGATCAGCTTCTCTGCCGAGGCCAGCACTTCATGGGCATTTGAAGGATCGACGACGCTGCCGCCGAAGTAGCCGCTCATCGACGAGAACCGGGCTCCCGTCGCGGCCAGGGCGGAGATGTCCTGTCCGCGGGTGTCCCACAGTTCCACGTCGAAGCCGTGGTCGTGGATCCTGCGCACCCGGTCGATCAGGGGCAGCTCGCCGTAGACCATCTCCGCGCAGACTGCCAGGCGGAAGCTCATGCTCCCTGCAATTCCACGAAGCCCTGCAATTCCACGGCACCTTCGGCGGCCCGCAACTCTGCAATGTCGGACACCTCCACAGGCAGGCCGGTTTCCGCGGACTTGAACGCAGCAAGCGCTACAGCCAAGGCATTCCGTGCGTCCACACCAGCCGGCGCTGCGACGGCGGCAGGCGCGGTGGCCGCCGTCGTATCTTCCGGTGCATAGCCCCGCCGGACGGCGACGTCGTGCACAAAGTGCGCAAGTTCGGCCGTGTAAGCGTCATGGAACAGATCGATGTTCAGCCGCGTGGTGTCCGAGGCGATGCCGGCGGCCGTAAAGCTGGTGGCGTTCGTGGCCTGCGGCGAACCCGCCGTGACCATGCCGGCGGAGCCGAAGACTTCGCCGCGGACGTCGTAGCCGTAGAGGGCGTTGAAATTGGCTTCCGCCACTGCGATTGCGCCATTGCTGTAAGTGACGGTCACGACGGCGGTATCCAGCAGGCCGCCCGGCTTCGCCTCGGGTGCCACCAAGGCATCCGCAACCGCATGGACCTTCACGGGCACGGCGCCCGGGTTGAGCCAGTTGAGGGTGTCGAAGTCGTGGATCAGGGTCTCCAGGAAGATGGTTCCCGGTGCGATGCGTTCAGGGTTGCTGATGCCGGCCTCGGTGCCGGGGTCGCGCGTGAGCGAGCGAAGCAATTGCGGGGTCCCCACTGTGCCGCTGTCGATCAGCCTGCGGGCGGCCGCGAAGTCGCTGGAGTAGCGCCGGTTGAAGCCGAAGCGGAGTACGACGCCGGCGCTCGCCGCTGCGTCGATGGCGGCGTCGAGTTCATCCAGGGTGGCGCCGCCGGGTTTCTCGCAGAAGACGTCCTTGCCGGCGCGGGCGGCGGCCGTGATGAGGTCGGAGTGGAAGCGCATGGGTGCGGCAATGAGGACCGCATCAACGTCCGGATCCGCGAGGACATCCTGGACGTCGGTGCTGATCTTCCGCACTCCTAGCCTCGAAGCGAGTTCCTGGACTGCGGGAAGCACGGGATCGGTAATTGCTGCAAGGCGTGCTGTTGGAATGCGCCTGGCAATGGACTCGGCGTGGAATTTGCCGATCCAACCAGCGCCGATCAAGGCAACGCGTACGGGCTGGTCTGCGGCGACGGGGTTGTGGAGGTAGCTCAACGGGACTCCTGTGCGGTCGTTTCTAGATCGTTCTAGTCGAACTATGGTGGCATAGGGAAGTCGGACTGTCTAGATCGTTCTAGTAGTTTTCTTGGTCCACCGCGATCCGCGCCTCAAAGGCATCCGCAGTAGGTAGCGGCCGGGCCTTGGTGGTTAGAGGTAATCCCCGGCGTGCTTGTTCGCCAGTTCCATAAGCGTGGATTGGAACGCCACTTCTGCCG
Source organism: Paenarthrobacter sp. YJN-5 (assembly GCF_015040095.1). Taxonomy (NCBI): domain Bacteria; kingdom Bacillati; phylum Actinomycetota; class Actinomycetes; order Micrococcales; family Micrococcaceae; genus Paenarthrobacter; species Paenarthrobacter sp. YJN-5. The sequence continues at coordinate 4,175,886 of NZ_CP053544.1, read as the reverse complement.
GGGCGTAAACCTTGTCTTGCCGCTGTGCCAGCAGGACCCGGCGTAAAGGTGCGGCATCCCCCAAAGAGATGACCTTCACGTCCGGATGCTGCAGTGCCACGGCGGTCCGCGGGACCATTGCAACACCCATACCGACGCTGACCATCGCCTGCGCCTCCTGATAGTCGTTGGCGAGGAAGCCGATGGACGGCTCAAAGCCGGCGTCGTGCGCCGAGCGTTTGAGCACTTCAACCACGGGGTGGGCCTCGGCACGGACAATCCAGGATTCCTTGCTCAACTCCTCCATGCGGACTTCGTCCCGGTCGGCCAGGGGATGGTTGCGCGATATGAGGAGGACGGTGCTTTCCTGGAAGACTTCGGTGACGCGGATCGCGTCGTCCTGGAAGCGGTTCCATGGGTAGTCCCACAGCAGGCACAATCCCGTGACGCCGGACTGAAGGTCGGAGACCAGTTCGTCGAAGCGCGCGCTCCGGAGTGATAGTCCGATTGCCGGGTAGCGCTTCTTGAAGACGCGGATCACCAGGGGGAGGAACGAGCCGGCCAAGGTGGGAAAGGTCCCTACCGCCAGTGATCCGCGCTTGAGTCCTGCTATTTGGGCAAGATCTGCCTGGGCGGCCATCATCTGTTCAACGATCTTCCGGGCATGGCCCGCCAGGACCTGCCCCGCCTCGGTGGGGACCACGCCACGGGAACGACGGTTGAGCAGTGGCTGTCCGACTTCCTGCTCGAGCTTCCGGAGTTGTTGAGAGACCGCCGAGGGCGTGTACATCATCAGTTCCGCCGCCGACGTGATGGAGCCCTGCTCAACCACTTCCACCAAGAGGGCCAGGCGCCGGATATCAAAAAGACTTTGGGAATCATCGTTAAGCAATGCTTTACCCCTCCTCAGGATTGGTTCATTCTATGCATTCACGGGGTTGATCCCGGAACTTAGGCGCCGATTCTGAACAGATAGCAGGGTTCGCTGCCGGGGTTTTGAGCTTTCCTGCCAATGAATGAAGCGTTCCTACATCCCCATCAAGATTTCCGACATTGTCTTCATTTGTGATCTGGCTCATTCTCGAAATAACCCCTCAACACGGGGGGGCGTCGAGAAGCAAGGGATAGACCATGAAGATCCAAGCGGAATGGATGCGCGGCGGCACCAGTAAGTGCTGGGTGTTTGAATCAGCACAACTGGAGGAGCTCCAAGCAAGCCCGGATGTCTTGCTTCCGCGCCTCTTCGGCAGTCCGGACCACCGCCAGATTGATGGCGTGGGCGGAGCTACCTCTACAACCAGCAAGGCGATGATCCTGCACAGGCCGCAGGCCGGCGATGTAGATGTCGAGTTCACTTTCGCCCAAGTGGGCATCGAGGAAGCGGCCGTGGACTGGGGCAGCAACTGCGGCAACTGCTCGGCCGTTGTTGGCCTGTACGCGATCGAGAAGGGCTGGGTGGTTCCGCGCGGTGACGTCACCCGGATCGTCACCCGCAATACGAACACCGGGCAAATCATCATCCAACGGATAGCTACCCCGGATGCCGGCCTTCCTGCCGAGCCCCTGGCGGAAATGCCCGGAGTGCCGTTCCCCGGACACCAAGTGGGGCTTGGGTTCCTGGATCCCGCAGGCAAGACCACTGGCCGGCTCCTCCCGTCCGGCGCGGCGACTGATGCCCTGACGGTGGGCGGCACCACGTGGAACGTCTCGATGGTGGATGCCGGCGCTCCGGTGGTCATCATCAGGGCCGAGGACCTGGGCCTGGATCCGGAGGCGTATGAATCGTGGTTCGGCGGCGTCGAACTGCTGCTGCAAACCCTGGAACGTATCCGTCGCCAAGCAGCCGTGCGCATGGGTCTGGCCGCAACGGCCGGCGAGGCGGCCAGGGCCATTCCGAAGGTCGCCATCGTTGCTCCGCCGTCGTCCACCGATCAAGGGAGTGATGCCGGCATCATGATGCTGTCCATGGGTAAGCCACACCCCGCGCTGGCGATCACGGGATCCATTGCGCTCACGCTCGCAGCCAGAACACCGGGCACGGTAATGCACCGGTTCCTGGGTGGTTTCGCATCGCCGACGCTCCGGCTGCGCACTCCGGCGGGCGTCATCGAAACATGGAGCGAGGAACGGGACGGTTCCCTGCTCGTCGGTGTGGAACGGACGGCCCGCACCATTGCCTCCACCACCATCCATCTCCCCGAAACCCTCGATATCAAGGCACCCAAGGCAGGGGCTTCCCTTGCCGGCGCTACTCGATGACGAGGCCGCTGCTCAATGAAGAGAGAGCCATCATGACCACCAAGATTGCAGAAAAGGCCACCCCGACCACCGCGTCGCAGGACCAAACTGCGCCACCCAAGCGTCGCCGTCGTATTCTTCTGGTGACGGCAGCCGTCATCGCCATTCTGGGCATGGCCGCCCTCCTGTTTGGGGGTGTCCCGGGCACCCCTTCGGCCGCCTCGGATACGGAGCCGACCATGACCATCACCCAGATCATTCCCTTGGTCATCCTCGTCGTGATGTTCGTCGTAGCCACCAAGTGGCCGCTCAACATCGGCGTCATGGGCCTGGTTGCCTCGTTCGGCGTGGGCTACTTCGTCCTTGGCATGACGGACAAGCAGATCCTGGAGGAATTTCCCGCCAGCATCGTCCTGACCATCATCGGTGTGACCTACTTCTTCAGCATGGCGCAACGCAACGGGTCCATCGACATCATTGTGCAGAGCTGTGTCCGTCTTGTCCGCGGCAAGACCATGATGCTTCCATGGGTGTTCTTCCTGATGGCCGCTGCCCTGACAGCGCTGGGAACCTTCTCTCCTGCAGCGGTGGCACTCCTGGCACCTGCTGCCCTCGGCCTCGCTTACGAGTCCCGCCTCCACCCCGTCCTGATGGGGGCCTTCGTCATCAATGGTGCCCACGCCGGCGGTTTCTCGCCGCTATCCGTGGCCGGCGTGCTGGTCCACGACATCGCCAACAAGAACGGTTTCCCCATCGACCAGGGTGCGCTCTTCCTGGCCAGCTTCGCCCTTAACTTCATCCTGTCCGCGCTGACGATCGTGCTGTTCGCGCTCCTCGGCAAGCTCCGGGACAAGCATTCCAACGAATACACCGCCCTGGACGCTCCCCGCATCGGACGGCCCACGGGGCAGCAGTTCTTCACGCTGGCCCTGATCGTCGCCATCCTCGTTTGCACCTTGGGCTTCCACATGCCGATCGGGTTCGTGGCCCTGTCCGCAGGCCTGCTGCTGGCGTTCGTCAACATCAAGGAACACCAGACCTTCATCGGTGGCGTCTCGTGGTCCACCGTCCTGCTGGTCGCCGGCATGATCACCTACGTCTCCTTGCTCCAGCACGTCGGCGTGATCGATACGCTGGCCGAGATGGCCCTGGCTCTTGGAGCGCCGCTGCTGATTGCCTTGGTTCTTTGCTACGTCATTGGCGTCGGCTCGGCGTTCGCATCGTCCACCGCCCTGTTGACTGCATTCATCCCCATGGCGGGCCCGCTGCTGGCAACCAGTTCCCTCAGTGCGTCGGGCACGGTGGCGGCCCTTGCCATCGCTGCAACCGTTGTGGATGTATCGCCCTTCTCCACTGACGGAGCCCTGGTGGTGGCGAACGCCCGGGAAGCAGACCGCCAGCGCGTCTACCGCCAGCTGATGATGTACGCCGGCGGAGTTGTCCTCGCCGCTCCGGCCCTCGCTTGGGCGCTGTTGGTTCCCACGGGAATCATGTAGCAGCCACAGCCCGCCGGACCTCCGTCCGGCAGGTGCCAAGGGGACCTGCGTTCCCACGCAACAGGAAACCCGACGGTCGGGTGCAGGTCCATCACCGGCACAATACGAAGGCAAGGCGACCCCTGGTCGTCTTGCCTTCGTTTTGCCCTGCGACCGGCCCGCCGCTCCCTCCTTCTAGTCCCGGCCGGGAAATACAGAATCCTGCCCCTCACGTGCCGTCCGGAGGCAGCGCCAAAATATTGCTCAGAACCCAGCGTCACGATCCCGCGGAGGTGCACACATAACCAGTGCCCTAGTCGTTGAACCGCGTGCTGCGCCGTCGCCCTTTTCGGCCCACGCCGCGCGATCAACGCTGAGTTAGCAGTGAGGGATGTGGCGGGTTCTGGGGCCCGCCCGGGGCGCCGTCACTGCGTATAACCGGGCTAGTGCGGTCGGTCGTCTGAGTCGCGGCCGGCCGCACGTCTATCCTCGAACGCAGACCTGCGGGTTGAGTCATAGATCGTTCTATAGACTGGCTCTCCGAGCAGAGGAGGGCCATGACCGGCAAGCGGCCAACGTTGATGGACGTCGCGGAAGCGGCGGGTGTCTCCCGCGCCCTCGTATCCATCGTCATGCGGGACGCCCCCGGCGCATCCGAAGCCACGCGACGCAAAGTCCAGGAAGCAGCCCGGCTGCTGGGCTACCGCCCGGATAGCCGCGCCCGCCTCCTGCGGAGCAGCCGTACCAGGCTCCTGGGGGTGACGTTTTCAACCTCGCACGCCTTCCACGCCGAAATCGTGGACGCGGCGTACGCGGCAGCGGCACAGCGGGGCTACGAGCTTGCCCTGAGTGCCGTCACCCGCGACCGGACGGAAACCCACGCAGTTGAGGCGCTTGTGGACTTGGGCTGCGAAGCCTTGATCCTGATCTCGCCCACCCTGGATGAACAGGAACTTGCCGGGTTTGCCGCGCGGCTTCCCGTGGTCAGCCTCCTCCGTGACGACGTAGGGGAGTCCCTCGACTCAGTCAGCAGTGACGACCGCGAGGGAATCCGCATCGCCCTGGGGCACCTCACCTCGCTGGGCCACACGCGAATCGCCCACGTCGACGGCGGCAGCATGGTGAGCGGTCCGCAGCGCCGGGAGGCCTACCTTGCCGAAATGGCCGGGCTGGGCCTGGAACCAAGGGTGATTCCGGGCGGTCCCACCGAAGAGGACGGAATACGGGCCGGACGCGAGCTGCAGGACAATCTGCCCACCGCCGTAGTCACCTTCAATGACCGCTGCGCACTGGGGGTCCTGGAAAGCCTCCGCGCATCCGGACTCCGCGTTCCGCAGGATGTTTCCGTGCTGGGCTATGACGACAGCCAGTTCGCCCGTTTGAGCTACATCCGGTTGTCCTCGATCAGCCAGGACGCGCCGCTCCTGGCGAGCGCCGCCGTCGACCGTGCCATCCAGCGCTTGGAAAGCACGACGCCGGCCGCCCACCTTGTCCGGATCCCTCACCTGGTGGTTCGCGGCACCACCGGGCCGGTGCCAGGCGGCGGGACCCGCTAGCGCCGTTGCCCCTGGTTGCGGGGCAGGTGGGCTAAGCCTCCGACGGCGGTGTCTCGCCGTCGTCTCCTGCCTCGCCGCCTTCAGCGGGGTCCTGGGTGTGTGCGCCTTCGTCCTCGGGCTTCCAGCCGTCGGGCTGTCCTTCGGCCGGTGCGTCGGTGTGGTGGCGGGGCTGCTGTTCTTCGGGCGTATCGGTCGGGTTCACGGCGGTGCTCCTTCGATCGGACCAAATCAGGCTCAAAAATTTATAAGTGTCCTTAGTATACGCCCGGGGTGGTGGGTGGCTTAGGCTGTGAAGATGCCAAAGCGATCCAATCCGGCGGTGCGAATCGCCCAGAAAACTGCCCACAATGCGGTGTTCGACGCCGAAGGCAACACCAAGCCCGGCGTGCACAACGTGCTGCTGAAAGCCGTCGAAGTGCAACGGCCCCTGGTCCTGGCCAACCTGCGGCGGATGCAGCGCCGGCACCCGAACGCCACGCCGGCGCAGCTTGCCGCGAAGCTGGAGCGCGACTACCTGACCGCCGTCTCCGGTGGGGGAGCAGGCGTAGGTGCCATCGCCGTCGTACCGGGCCTGGGAACCGCGGCGTCGCTGGGTCTTTCGGCGCTCGCGACCGTTGGATTCCTGGAGACCACGGCGCTGTACGCGTCCTCGCTGGCTGAGCTGCACGGTATTCGGCTGACCGATCCGGAACGCGCGCGGACCATGGTCATGGCCATCATGCTGGGCGAAGAAGGCACGTCGCTGCTGGGCGCGTTGAGCGGCCAGTCCCTCGGCCGGAGCAAGGGTGTGACCAATGCCTGGGGCACCACGCTGACCAAGAAGATTCCCGGCAGCGGGTTCGGCGTGATCCGGGACGCCATCCAGCGCGCGTTCCTCAAGAACCTCATCAAGCGGCAAGGCACGGCCTTCCTGGGCAGGGCCCTTCCGTTCGGCGTCGGCGCGGTGGTGGGCGGTGCCGGCAACCTCATGATGGGACGGGCAGTAGTCGCAACGGCCAAGGAAGCTTTCGGTGCCTTGCCGGACACCATCCCCGGAGAACTGCTGGCCAACCCCGAGGCGCGCGTCCTGGAGGACGTTCCTGTCATGGAAGGAGGCGCTCGTGGACCTCAACGCTGACGTTGGACAGTCATTCGGCTCGTGGTCGATGGGCGATGATGCTTCCATACTCCGGCTCGTCAGCAGCGCCAATGTGGCCTGCGGCTTCCACGCCGGAGATCCACTCACCATGCTGGACAGTTGCCGCGCGGCCTTCGACCTTGATGTCCGGGTCGGAGCGCATGTTGGCTACCCGGACCTGGCCGGGTTCGGCAGTCGTGCGCTGGACATGAGCTTCGACGAACTGTTCGGCGACGTGCTCTACCAGTTGGGTGCCCTGGACGGAGTGGCCCATGCCGTGGGCGCTTCCGTTGACTATGTCAGGCCGCACGGCGCCCTCTATGACCGGCTGGTCCGGGACGCAGAGCAAGCCGAGGCCGTGGTTGCCGCCGTTCATGCCTACGACCCCGGATTGCCGGTCCTGGGGCTGCCTGGCTCGGCGTGGCTGACCCTGGCGGAAGAAGCCGGACACCCCGTGTTCCGCGAAGCGTTCGTTGACCGTGCCTACAACCCGGACGGAACTTTGCTGCCCCGTTCGCAGGAGGGCGCCGTCCTGCAGAACTCCGACGATGCAGTGGCGCAGGCCGTCCGGCTGGCCACCCGCGGGGAAGTCGTCGCCCACGACGGCACCGTTGTGGCGGTCGAGGCTGATTCGCTGTGGATTCACGGCGATACGCCCGAAGCCTTGGAGATGGCCGCGGCAGTCCGCAAAGGCCTGGAACGGGCAGGTGTGGAGATCCAAGCGTTCGCCTAAACTGTGGTTCCCGGTTCAAAGGAGGCCCGAGTGAGCGCGATTGTGATGGACGCCGGTACGCAGGGTTTGGTGGTGTCCCCGGACCGGGCGCTGGACCGGGCCTCGTTGCAGCTGGCCAACGCATTGTTGGGCAATGCCGCCGAGGCGCCGGGACTTGAAATCCTTGTGGGGGGCCTGCGCCTGCGGTTCGTTACCGGCTCGGCCATCGCAGTTTCGGGTGCTGAGGGCATGGTCAGGCTCAACGGCTCGGAACTGCCCCAAAACAAGGCCCTGAGGGTGGCTCCAGGCGCGGTGGTGGAGTTCGGCAGGGCCCACTTCGGGATCCGATACTACCTCGCGATCCAAGGCGGCATCGTGCCGCAGCCCGACGTGCTCCGTACCGGGCGGACGTTGGCTTTCGGCCGGCCGCACGGCCAAGGTTTTCTCACCGTGGGACTGCCCGCGCGGCGGGCCCTGGACTCTGAACGCCCCGTAGTTGCCAGGGTTGCTCCCGGCCCGGATGCGCAGGATTACGACGCCGGAACCTGGCTTCGTCTGACAAAGGAACCGTGGATACTCTCGCCGGAGTCGGACCGGGTTGGGGCTCGGCTGGCCGGCCGGCCACTTTCCAGCGCCACGCCCGGCGACCATCAACCCGGCCCGCCCCGCTCCCGGCAGTTGGTGACAGGCTCGGTCCTCCTGCCGCCGTCGGGCTTTCCCGTGATCGCCCTCGCCGACCACCCGGCCATGAGCGCATCCCCGGTCATAGCCACGGTGCGTGACGAGGACCTCGACGCCCTCGGCCAAGCGCGGCCGGGGCAGATGGTGCATCTGCTGGGCTGAGAAAGCGGCGCCCGGATTTTCTCGTGAACGCGATAACGCTCGACTGTTATGACGATATTTTCTCATCGAGACCGGATATGAGAAAATACTGGGACAAGATTCGCAGAGGAGTCCTATGAACGCCTGGCCGCCCATCACTTTCGAAGAGTGCCCATGGTCAGCGGAGCCTGCCGCGGGAGTATCGCGTAGACAGCGGCTCATGGCACGCGGCCCTTACGAGGCCGCGATTCCGGCGAAGATCGCCGACGTCGATCCGCAGATCGATTCAAGGACTCAATCCCTGGTTGAGGCGGCTACTGTGGAGATGGTCCGCTTCGATGCGGAGCTCGGCCGTGATTCGGCGCCGTTTGCCGCGCTGTTGTTGCGCAGTGAGTCTGCCTCCAGCTCGGAAATCGAGAACCTTACAGCCGGCGCCCGAAAAGTCCTGTTGGCTCAGTTGGGTGACCGGTCCAGTGTCAACGCATCCCTCATTGCTTCCAACGTGAGCGCCATGCAGGCCGCCATTGGCCTGTCTGAGGATCTCAGCGTCGAAAACATCGGGACCATGCACCATGCATTGTTGGTATCTACCGACCAGGGCATAGCGGGGGAGTACCGGGACAGGCAAGTGTGGATCCGCGGGAACTCGCCTCATTCGGCCGAGTTTGTGCCGCCGCATCATGGGCGGGTCATGGACGCGATGAAGGATCTGGTGGCGTTCATGCGCCGCGACGATATCCCGGCCTTGACGCAGGCGGCACTGGCGCATGCCCAGTTCGAGACGATCCATCCGTTTGCCGACGGCAACGGGCGGACCGGCAGGGCAATCGTCAGCGCCTTGCTCCGGGCGAAGAACGTCACCGAACGCGTTACCATTCCCGTCTCATCCGGGCTTCTGACCAATACCCGTTTGTACTTCGAGGCCTTGGGCGCATACCGCGAAGGCAACGTCGCGCCGATCGTGGAACTGTTCGCGGAGTCAGCCATCCTCGCTGTGGATCATGGCCGGCTCCTGGCCGCAGACATTGAATCAGCCCTGCGGGACTACAGGGAGAGACTGGGGGCCACGCAGGAATCAGTGCGGAAGATCCTTGAACTCCTGCCCCGCGAGCCCGCAATCACTGCTGAGATGGCGGCCGACTCCACCGGGGTCTCAACGGCCACTGCGTACCGTGCGGTGCAGCGCCTTGAAGAGGTAGGCATCCTTAGCCCGGCCGGAAAAATTCGCGGCGTCAGGGTGTGGGTGGCCGCTGACATCATCGCAGCATTGGATGACTTCGCTGCCAGTGCCGGTCGTCGCTCGCGCCACTAGGAGGCTGGCCGAACCGCAGACGCTAGCCGAACAGCAGGTGCGCCACCGTGAAGATCAGCAAACCGGCCAAAGCTCCCACCACGGTGCCGTTGATCCGGATGTACTGAAGGTCCTTGCCTACCTGGAGCTCGATCTTCTGCGAGGTTTCCTCGGCATCCCACCGGGCCACGGTGTCCGAGATGACCCCGGCGATGTCCGAGCGGTACGTGTTCACCAGGTATCCGGCGGCGTCACCGATCCACGCGTTCACCTTGCCCGCCAGTTCGTCGTCATTGACCAGTCGCGAACCGAAGTCGCGGACGGCGCCCTTGAAGCGCTGGCTGAGTTCACTGTTCGGATCGTCGACGGCGGTGAGCAAGGCGGTCTTCACGGTTCCCCAGGTGCGGGAGGCAAGTTCGCGGACCTCGGGATCGCCGAGGATCTGTGCCTTGATGGCCTCGGCACGTTCGATCATGGCCGGATCATGCTGCAGGTCCTGTGCCAGGTCGGTGAGGTAGGAGTCGATGGACTGGCGGACCTGGTGGTTGGGGTCGTTCTGCACGGCGCGGACGAACTTCAACAGCTCCACATAGACCTTGTCTCCCACCATGCCGTCCACGAACGTGGGCACCCAGACCGGCGAGCGGTCCGAGACCAGCCGGTTCACCGTGTTGTGGTTGGCGTCCACCCAGTCGGCGGCACGGTCCACCAGGAGGTCCACCAGTTTGTGGTGGTGTCCGTCCGCGAAGATCCGTTCAGCCATCCGGCCCACGGGTGGTCCCCACGGCGGCGTCAGCAGGTGCTTGCGTACCAGTCCTTCGATGACGGCTTGGACGTCGTCGTCGTTGAGGACGGTGAAGGCGCCGCGGATCATGGCGCCGCCTTCCTTGGCCACGCGCTCCGCGCCGCCCGGGGCGGAAAGCCATGCTCCGGCCTTGCGGGCGATGTCGATGCTGACCAACTTGTCCTGCACAACCTCCTGGGAGAGGAAGTTGCTCTCCACGAAGTCGCTGAGGGATTCGCCGATCTGGTCCTTGCGCCGGGGAATGATGGCCGTGTGCGGAATCTTCAGCCCCATCGGATACCTGAACAAGGCCGTCACCGCGAACCAGTCAGCCAGTGCTCCCACCATGCCGCCCTCGGCCGCTGCGCGCACATACTCAAGCCACGGGTACTGCTTCTGCAGGGCAAAAGCGAACAGGAAGATCACGGCCATGACGATCAGCAGGGACAGCGCCAGCCGCTTCATCCGGCGCAGCGCGGCAGCTTTTTCCAGGTCGCCGGCGGAAAGCCCGACGACGGCGGATCGCGCCTTGCTTCGCCGGGCACCTTGCGCTTGGGTTGGCTGTGGCTGGTTGGTGACGTCTTCGGCGGGGATTTGTTCAGAGTTCACCTGCATTAGCCCAGACTAGCCCGGTGCGTGCAGCACTGTAGGTTACGGTGTCTGCATGAGCAGCGAATCCTTCGCCCCTGCGCGCCCCAAGGTCTATGCACATCGAGGGGCCAGCGCTACTTACGCCGAGCACACCAGGGCTGCGTATTTGAAAGCGATCGCGGACGGCGCCGACGGGGTTGAGTGCGATGTCCACCTCACCCGGGACCAGCATGTGGTGCTGCTCCACGACGCCACCCTGGACCGCACGTCCACAGGAACCGGACCGGTCTCGGAGCGGACACTGGAAGAGCTCCGTTCCCTTGACTTCTCCTCGTGGAAAGGTGCAAGGATCCCGGATGCTTACGGTGGCATAGCCGAGCAATTCCTGACGTTGCCCGAGCTGCTGGACATCCTCAGGGAAGCGGGACGCGAAATCGGCCTGGCCATTGAGCTGAAACACCCCAGTCCCTACCAACTCAAGCTTGAGGACCGCGTACTGGAACTTCTCGCCGGGGAGGGCTGGACAGCGGACGATTCCCGGCTGGACAACATCCACATCTCCTTCATGAGCTTTGATACGGACTCCATACAGCGCTTGTTGGAAACGGTCCCGCCGGAGCATGTGTGCCAACTGGTGGACAACTTCACGGTTCAAGAGATCCGTGAAGGGCTGGGATTGGGCCCGATCACCGCCGGAGCCGTGGCCAATGTCATGCGTGCCACCCAAGAGGAAGCTGAACGCGTCCTGAATGAGGGCGAGGTAGGCATAGCCGGTCCGGGAATCGACTACGTTCGCGAACATGCGCTCAACGTCCAGCGTTGGTTGGAAGCCGGCCGCATCTTCCGGGTATGGACCGTGGATTCGGAAAACGACGTAGCCCTGTGCCAAGGGCTCGGCATCCACGAGATCACCACCAACAACCCGGCCCGGGTCCTTGCCCAGCTCAGCGTCCCCAGTACGTAGCCGCAGCAGAGAAATTTTTGGCGGGCGTGCCAAGCGTTGTGATTGAGTGGTCTCATGTCGCATCGAAGGTTACCCAAGGCAATACATACGCTCTCGGCCATGGGTATGAGCGGTCTCCTGCTGGCCAGTGCCATGAAGCATTTCCGGGACCCTGCCTTCTATGCTCCCGTGGTTCCCGACTACCTTTGCCGCGAGGATGAGCCTGCAGCCGGACCGCGTGGGCCCTTGGCTGTTATGTCCCGCGAGGAATGGATCGCTTCCTCCGGCCTGCTCGAAGCAGCCGCCGCCGTCGGACTCCTGATCCCTGCCACCCGCAAAGTGGCCGCCGACGCCACCACAGCCATGTTGGTCGCATTCCTTGCCGGGCATATTGACGCGCTGCGCAGGGCCTACGGTCCGCGCGGGACGCAGAAGCAGCGACGGGTGCATACTCTGCGTCTGCCACCGCAAGTGCCGCTGATCGTGTGGTCCTGGAGCCTGCGGAAGTGAAGCTGAGGGACTCACCCGCCTTCAAGATCGCGGTCTCGCTGAGTATTGCCACGGGGCTGTACGGCATATCCTTCGGGGCTTTGTCCGTGGCTTCGGGGTTTGATTTCTGGCAAACCATGGCACTGAGTCTGTTGCTGTTCAGTGGCGGTTCGCAGTTTGCCTTCATTGGGGTGGTGGCCGGCGGCGGCTCAGGAGTCGCAGCGATGACGGCGAGTGCGCTGCTCGGCCTGCGTAACGGAATCTATGGCATGCAGATGAACGCGATGCTGCGCCCGGGCGGGTGGAAACGTTACGCCGCGGCCCATCTCACCATTGACGAGTCGACCGCGACGGCGTCGGGACAGTCGGATGCAGGCGAACAACGCCGAGGGTTCTGGACTGCCGGAATCGGAATATTCATTCTTTGGAATATCTTCACGGCCATAGGAGCCTTGGCCGGTGACGCCATGGGGGACCCCAAGCAGTGGGGCCTTGATGGTGCCGCGGTGGCTGCTTTCCTTGCCCTGCTGTGGCCGCGGCTGAAAGGCCGGGAACCGTGGGCCATCGCCGCCGCCTGCGCCTTGGCTACCGTCCTGGCCGTTCCCTTCGTTCCTTCGGGTGTGCCCATCCTCGTAGCAGCGGTGGTGGCGGGCGTTATTGGCTGGTTCAGCCATGCCCGGCTCGATGAAGGGTTGGAGCCGGACATCGACCCGTACGCCGCGGAGCACGGACACCGCGTTGGTGAGCATGGCGCCCACCATGAAGGAGGTACCAAATGAACCTCTGGGTGTGGATACTCATCGCTTGCGGACTGGCGTACCTGACCAAGCTGGTGGGCTACTTCGTTCCCGCCAAGCTGCTGCAAAGCCCGCGAATCATGCACATCGCCGGCACTATGACCATCGGCCTGCTGGCATCCCTCACCGTGGTCAATGCGGTGGCTTCCGGGCAGGGCCTGGTGCTCGATGCCCGCATCGGCGCCCTGGTGGCTGCCGCCGTCGCCCTCTGGCTCCGCGCGCCGTTCCTGGTGGTGGTGATTTCCGGTGCGGGGGCTGCTGCCCTGCTGCGGCTTCTCGGTTGGGGTTGACCCGAGGGCGGGATGATGGCCGGGCCGGATTCGTGCGGTTAGCCCCGCCCGCTGAACGAGAAGCCCGGAATGTCCGATTGCTCCGGAAGCGGCCTGGGCAGGCGTTCGGTCCGGATGGCGTCTTCCGCCAAAGCCACGGGGCGCTTCCATGCCTCGGAGCCGGGTTCCATGGTGTCCACGGCGCCGATGAGCATCGCCACCAGCCGGACCATGTCCTCAATGGTGATGTCGCGGCGAAGGGAGCCCTGGCCCTGGCCGCGCTCCAGCAGGGTGGCCATGGCTTCGATGAGCCCTTGCGTAATGCCGAGCAGGAGCCCGCGGCGGCCGGCGACGGCGCTGAGCAGGTTCGCGTCGTCGCTGGCAACCCGCATCAGCGCATCGATCAAGTTGAAAAGGCCTTCGGCGGCGTCCATGCCGTCCAAGCCGGCTTGGGCTACGGGGTCGACGTGCTGGCGCAGCTCCCTGGAAAGGGCGGACAACACCAGTTGTTCCTTGTCGGAGAAATTGCGGAACAGCGTGGCCGGACCAACCCCCGCGGTGGCGGCAATGGTCTGCAGGGGAACGTCGGGACCTTGTTCGCGGAAACATTGACGCGCCGCAGTGATGATCTTGTCCACATTGCGTGCCGCGTCAGCCCTGAGGGGCTTGCGTTCTGAGGGCTGTTCCATGCTGCCCAGACTAGCAACGCGGCACTGATCCCCAGTGGTTACGCGGGAGTAGGCCGTTAATATGACAAACCGGCACATGAAACACTGGTTTTATGTTGCTTGCATTCTCAGTCGCGCCTTCGGGCCAGCCCGCATCCGCCCCCGCCGGTGAGCCCTCGGCAGACGCATCGGTCCACGACGCCGTCGCGGCCGCCGTCAAGATCGTCCGTGAATCCGGATTGCCCAACCATACCGATTCCATGTTCACCACCATCGAGGGTGAGTGGGACGAGGTCTTCGACGTGGTCAAACGCGCCACGGAGGCAGTGGGCCGCTTCGGCAGCCGGGTCTCCCTGGTCATCAAGGCGGACATCCGCCCCGGCTACGAGGGTGAACTGACCGGCAAGGTGGAGCGCTTGGAGCAGGCTATTTCCAACGCGGAGTAGCACCTTCCGTCCCTGTGCCCCGGGTGCCAGACTGGGGCAATGATTGAACACGTAACCGAGCCCGGATGGGGTGACGTGGAGCGGTACTTGACCGACGTCGTCGTACATCCCGGTCCGTCTCATCAGCGCGCCCTGAAGTCTGCGACGGAAGCCGGCATGCCGCCCATCGAGGTTGCGCCGAATGCCGGAAAGCTGCTCAAGATGCTGGTGCAGCTCTCCGGTGCGCGGCGAGTTCTTGAGATCGGTACGCTGGCCGGCTTCAGCAGCATGTGGATGGCACAGGGACTTCCCGACGACGGCCAGTTGGTGACGTGCGAATACCTCCAGAAGCACGCTGACGTTGCGCGGGCGAACCTCGATGCCGCGGGACTCGGCCACAAGGTGGATATTCGGGTAGGGCGGGCCCTCGATACGCTTCCGACGCTGGTATCGGAGGAATCGTTCGACTTCGTGTTCATTGACGCGGACAAGGAGAACGATTCCAACTACCTCGATTGGGCCATCCGCCTTGGCCATCCTGGCACGGTGGTTGTGATCGACAACGTCATTTGGGATGGCGCCATCCTTGATCCGCAGCGCGACGTTGAGAACGCGCCGGGGATCGTGGCGGTACTGGAGATGCTCGGCCAGGATCCCCGGCTTGACGCTACCGCCATCCAAACGGTGGGTACCAAGGGCTGGGACGGCTTTGCCATGGCAAGGATCCTTTGAGGGTTTATGCGTCAGCGCGCGGAATGTGCGCGGACGATTCGCCCGGTTCGACGTCGACCGGCGCATCCTCCAGGAGGCTTGGCGGTTTGGGCACTCGGGCTATCAGCAAGCCCACTACCGTCAACCACGCGACGACCACGGAGAACACTTCTGCCCACATCGTCGCTTCCACTTCCATGAAGTGATCTTATGACCGATCCCGCCTAAATGGTAAGCAGCCTTAGTAATCGTTGCGGCGTTCAGCTGTCGGGTGATGTCAGCTACTAGTCTTGAAGCATGACTGAGGCGGTGCGGAACTAGTGGCCAGGGGAAATAAATCCGGCAGATTCGGAAAGGAGCCGAAGTCGGCCCGCTTCGGGCGTTCGACGGCGGCAGTCATCGAAGTGCCTGAGGGCACCCGGCCTGACGGTCCGGTAGCCGGCGTCTACTACATCGATACCGGGGACTGTGAACTGCTGCCGGATCCTGACAATTCAAACGGCTGGCTCCTGAAGATCAACGGGGTGCTGAGTTCGCACATAGACCTCGCTGATCCCTTGTTCCTGGACTTCGAGTACATGCGCTGGATTGCGGCGCTGGTGGAGTCCCGCTGGCCCCGTGCGTCCAGGCCCAAGTTGCGTGCCCTGCACTTGGGCGGCGGAGCGTGCTCCATGGCCCGGTACTTCAACGCGGCCTACCCTGAAGCCCGGCAAGTGGTGGTGGAGCTCGACGGAAAACTGGCTGAGTATGTGCGGGGTTGGTTCGATCTCCCCAAGGCGCCGCTCCTGCGGATCCGCGTGGGCGAAGCCCGGCAGGTGACCGAGTCGCTCACCCCTGACACGCGGGACCTGATCATCCGCGATGTGTTCGCCGGGGCCTTCACGCCCCGGGCCCTCACCACGCGGGAATTCAACGCCCACGCTGACGCGGTGCTGGCGCCTGACGGGCTGTATGTGGTGAACTCCGGAGATGCGCCGGACCTCAAGAACGCCCGGGCCGACGCAGCCACGATTGCGGATACCTTCGAGCACACGCTGATCATCGCCGACCCGCCCATGCTCAAGGGCCGGCGCTACGGCAACATGATCATGGCAGGCAGCCACGTCCCTTTCGGCGACGATCCCACACTGGCCCGCAAGCTCTTGGGCGGTGCAGTCCCCGCGCATATTTGGAACGACGCCCAAGTCCGTGCCTTCGCGGCCGGGACCCCCGTCCGGCACGACCCCACCCCCGTTCGGCACGACCCCACCCCCGAGCCCGACCCCACCCCCTGACTCCCCGCGAGATGGCAAATAATGGCAATGTTTCCTCGAATTATTGCCACTAACTGTCATCTCGGCGCTGGGGGGAACGGCCCAGCAGCTCTTCGTGCCGGTTCTCCGTCTCCTCCCGCAAAGCATGCACGACGGCGGCCACCGCGGGGCGGCGCATGGACTCCGGCCGCAGGACCATCCAGTAGGGGAGGAGCTCGGCAAAATCTGCGGGAAGCAATCGCACCAGGTCGGGGTGCCGGTCGGCCATGAAGCACGGCAGGAAGCCGATCCCTGCCCCTGCCCGGGTGGCTTCCACGTGGACGAACACGTTGGTGGAACTCAGGCCGTCACGCATTGCCGGGACCAGCCTGCGGGGAGCGTCGAGGTCATCCACTTGCAGCATTGAGTCCACGAAGTACACCAGCTGGTGCTGCGTCAGCTCTTCGACGCTGGCGGGTGTTCCATGGCTGGCCAGGTACGCCCGCGACGCGTACATCCCCAAGCGGTAATCGCCAAGCCTGGTCGCTTCCGCCCGGTGCACCTGCGGCGTTCCCACCACCACCTCGATGTCCAGGCCGGATCGCTGCTGCAGTGCCCGCCGGGTCACCGTAACGATCTCCACGCTCAACCCGGGGTGCTCCTCGCGCAGCCGCGCCACTGCAGGTGCCGCGATATAGGCGCTGAAGCCATCGGTTGCGGTCATGCGTACGACGCCGGCAATGGGGTCGGGCGCGCGGTCGTCGGGTCCCAGCGCACTGACGGCGGATTCGATCCGCTCGGCCACCTGAACGGCTTCGGCGCCGAGCTCCGTGACCTCCCAACCGCCGGCAGCCCGGGCAAGGACACGGCCACCGAGCGCCTTTTCCAGCGCCGCTATCCTGCGCGAGACCGTGGTGTGGTTCAGTCCCAAGGCCTGTGCCGCCGTCGTGAACTTTCCCGAACGCGAGACGGCCAGGAGGATGAGCAGATCATCCGGATTTGGATTCATATCTGCAATTTTGCACATAGCAAGTGCCTCTTTGGTCATTGAGGCGCGCCGAATGTGCAGCAATACTCAGTGGAGCATTTCGTGTTGTGGATCACAGCGCGAACCAAGATAGGGCACTGTCAAAGAGGACACTGAGGAGATGGATATGAGCGTAGAGCAACGCTCCACATCAACAGCCGGGAACAACGGCAAAGGATCCGGGCTGAAGAAGATCGTGGCCGCGTCCATGGTGGGCACGGTGGTGGAATGGTACGAGTTCTTCCTGTACGCCACAGCGGCCACCCTGGTTTTCGGCAAGTACTTCTTCCCCAGCACCGGCAACGAGCTTGACGGCATCATCCAGGCCTTCATCACCTACGCCGTGGGCTTCGTGGCCCGGCCCCTGGGCGGGATTATCTTTGGGCAGATCGGCGACAAACTCGGCCGCAAGCCCACGCTGCAGCTGACAATCGTGATCGTCGGCGTCTCCACGTTCCTCATGGGCTGCCTCCCCGGCTTCATGGACATCGGCTACTGGGCCCCCGCCATGCTGGTGGCGCTGCGCTTCATCCAGGGCTTCGCGCTGGGCGGCGAATGGGGTGGCGCCGTACTGCTCGTCGCTGAACACAGCCCCAACAACTCACGCGCCTTCTGGTCCTCATGGCCGCAAGCCGCAGTTCCCGTGGGCAACCTCCTGGCAACGATGGTCCTCTTCATCATGTCCACCACCCTTAGCAGCGAGGCGTTCCTGGGCTGGGGCTGGCGCGTAGCGTTCTGGCTCTCCGCCGTGATCGTGTTCGTTGGCTACTACATCCGCACCCACGTCAGCGAGGCACCCATCTTCCTCGAAGCCAAGGCGCAGGTGGAGGAGTCCAAGGCCATCAGCTACGGCGTCGGTGAAGTCATCCGCAAGTACCCGAAGGGCATCCTGCAGGCCATGGGACTGCGTTTTGCCGAGAACATCATGTACTACCTCGTAGTGAGCTTCGCGATCGTCTACCTCAAGAGCGTGCACAAGTACGACACTTCATCGCTCCTGCTGGCCCTGCTGATCGCCCACGTCATCCACTTCCTGGTCATCCCGCAGGTCGGGCGGCTGGTGGACTCGTGGGGACGCAAGCCCGTGTACCTCGTGGGTGCCATCACCGGAGCAGTATGGCCGTTCTTCGCCTTCCCCATGTTCGACACCAAGAACGCCGTGATCATCGTGCTCGCCGTGACAATCGGGCTCTGCCTGCACGCCTTCATGTACGCGGGGCAGCCGGCCATCATGTCCGAACTCTTCCCCACCCGCATGCGGTACTCCGGTGTTTCCCTCGGTTCGCAGGTGACGTCCATCTTCGCCGGCTCGCTGGCACCGTTGCTGGCAACCCAGTGGCTCAAGGACACCGGCTCCTGGCTGCCCACCGCCATCTACCTGGTGGTCGCCTGCGCCATCACCGCCGTCGCCGTCGTGTCCTTGAAGGAAACCAAGGGCATCGCACTTCAGGACGTGGATGCAGCGGACGCTGAGCGCCACGGACTGGCCACCGCTACTTCGAAGGGCTGATCTGATGGATAACACCTTGAATGGCCGCAAGGCCCTGGTGACCGGAGGCGCGAGCGGAATCGGGGCAGCCTGTGCGCGGGCACTCGCCGCCCGCGGGGCCAAAGTAGTAGTGGCCGACGTCGACGCCGCCGGGGCAGGGAAACTCGCCGACGAGCTGGGCGGCACCGCGTGGGAAATCGACTTGCTCGACACCGACGCGCTCGCCGCGCTCAGCATCGACTGCGACATCCTGGTCAACAACGCCGGGATCCAGAAGGTTGCGCCCATCGAGGAGTTCGACCCCGCAGAGTTCCGGCGAATTGTGGCCTTGATGCTGGAAGCGCCGTTCCTGCTGATCCGCGCAGCCCTGCCGCACATGTATGCCAACGGTTTCGGGCGGATCATCAACATCTCCTCGGTCCACGGGCTGCGGGCCTCGGCGTACAAGAGCGCCTACGTTTCGGCCAAGCACGGGCTCGAAGGGCTCAGCAAGGTCACTGCCCTGGAAGGCGGGGAGCGCGGGGTGACGTCCAACTGCATCAACCCCGGCTACGTCCGCACGCCCCTCGTGGAGCGGCAGATTGCCGACCAGGCGCGGCTCCACGGCATCCCCGAAGCCGAGGTGCTCGCCAAGGTGATGCTCACGGAGTCTGCAGTGAAGCGGTTGGTGGAGCCTTCCGAGGTGGCGTCCCTGGCGGCTTGGCTGGCCTCCGACGACGCCGGAATGGTCACCGGCGCGAGCTACACCATGGACGGCGGCTGGTCAGCGAGGTAACCCCCGCACCCCCGCCCTTCACTCCCCGCGAGGTGACAGTTAATGCCAATGTTCGCGTCGAACATTGGCATTAACTGTCACGTCGGCGCGGGGAAGATGGGTTCAGGCCGTCTCGTCGACCAACTCGGCCCGGCGGAGGCCACCACCGCGGACCCACAGCTTGTAGGCCACGAACAAAAGGCCCAGCCAGGTGGCGCCCACATAGAGGGCAACGCGGGTGTCCTCGAAGACACCAAGGATCACGATCACCATGGCCATGAAGGCGATGGTCAGGATCGAGGCGACCGGCCACAACGGGGAACCGAATTCCGACGCCGGCAAGCCCTTCCGCTTGATCTCACGCTTCATGGCCACGTGTGATGCCAGGATCATGACCCACACCCACACCGTGGCGAACGTGGCGATGGAAGCGATCACCACGAACACGTCCTCGGGAATCATGGCGTTCAGGACGACGCCCACCAGCAGGATGCCACCCATCATCACCACGGTCATCCAAGGAACGCCATGCCGGGAAATCTTGCCGAAGCTCTTGGGCGCGTGGCCCTGCTGGGCCAGGCCGAAGAGGATGCGTCCGGCTCCGAAGATGTCGCTGTTGATGGCGGACAATGCTGCCGTGATCACCACGGCGTTGAGGATATGGGGTGCGGCCGGAATGCCAAGTCCGTCGAAGATCTGGACGAAGGGGCTGCCGCTGCTGCCGATCTCGTTCCACGGGAAGATGCTCATCAGCACTCCGAGGGTGAGGACGTAGAAGAGCAGCACGCGGACGGGAACGGTGTTCACTGCCTTCGGGATGACCTTCTTGGGGTCGGCGGCCTCGCCCGCGGTAATGCCGATCGTTTCGATCCCGCCGAAGGCAAACATCACGACGGCGAACGCGGCCAGGAGGCCCTCGAAACCGTTCGGGAACAAACCGCCGTGCTCCACCAGGTTCCCCAACCCCGGTGCCACGCCTCCGCCGTCGTTCCCTGACTGGAAGCCGAAGGCGATGATGGCTGCGCCGCCAACAATCATGGCGATAATCGCCACAACCTTGATGAGCGAGAACCAGAACTCGAGCTCGCCGAAGACCTTCACGCTCAACAGGTTCAGGGCACCGAGGAAGAGAATGATCGCCAGGATCCAGATCCATCTATCCACCTGCGGGAACCAGAAGCCCATATAGATGCTGAAGGCCGTGACGTCGGCGATGGCAACGATGGCCATCTCGAAGACGTATGTCCATCCCGTCACGAAGCCTGCGAACGGTCCGAGGTACCGGCTGGCGTACTGGCCAAAGGAACCGGAGACCGGGTGCCGGACGGCCATTTCGCCCAGGGCCCGCATCACCATGAACACCGCGGCACCGCCGATGATGTAGGCGAGGAGGACGGCGGGTCCGGCTTTTTGGATGGCCGAGGCCGAACCGTAGAAGAGCCCGGTGCCGATGGCTGATCCGAGTGCCATGAAGCGGATATGGCGGACGTTGAGGCCACGGCTGAGTGCCGAACCTGCAGCTTGGAGGGCAGGGGTCTCCACAGCCAGCTTGGTTTGTTGCATGGTAAAACCTTCTCGTCTTTGGGAGGGGATCGCTATCCAGCAGATCACTTTTAGCCCGCTTGTGATCGGATTCACGGCGGTTTGCTGTCTTCGATCGCAGACACCTGGGTAAATGCGCACATAGTCTGGTATCCCGGACGCGTCCCGGTCCCCAATGCTGGCCACGATGCCCGGAAGGGGAGCATCCTTAAGTACGGGATACCGGACAAGCAGGAACTTTCACCTCCTGAAGGAACCCCCAAGAACACCCGAGCAATGAGGCAACATGACATCCACGCCACTGGCAACCGGAAAATCCAAGGTCCCGGCCGCAGAGAACACCTTGCGCATCCTCAAGCTGCTGGCTTCCCGCCGCGGACCCATGGCGGCGTCGAACATAGCCACCGCGCTCGGCCTGCCGCGTTCCAGCGTGTACCACCTTTTGGGTGTCATGGAGGCCAACGGCTTTGTGCTGCACCTCCACGAAGAACAGCGCTACGGGCTGGGGATCAGCGCCTTCGAGCTCAGCTCGGCCTACTCCCGGCAAGAGCCCTTGTCCCGGCTCGGACGGCCCATGTTGGCCTCCCTTGTTGACGCCATCGGCGAGAGTGCCCACCTTGCCGTCCTCCACGGCCGCGACGTGCTGTACATCGTTGAGGAACGCGCCAAGAACCGCCCCAGCCTGGTGACCGACGTCGGGGTCCGGTTGCCCAGCCACCTCACCGCCAGCGGGCGGGCCATCCTGGCTGCGCTGCCGAAATCGCAGGTTCGTGCCCTGTACCCGAACGCTGCCGCCTTCACTTCGCGGCACGAAGTGGAATTTCCCATCATGAAGTACTCGGCCCTGTCGTCGCATTTGGACCAGGTCAGGCAGCGGGGATATGCCACCGAAAACGGCGAAGTGACACCGGGTTTCGGGTCCATCGCGGCTGCTGTTACGGACCATTTGGGATGGCCGACGGCGGCAGTCGCCGTGACGTTCCTGGAAGACAAAGTGCCGGCGGAGCAATGGCCCGTACTCGCTGCCCGCATCCGTAAGGCGGCCGACGAGTTGTCCGTCCGCATCCACGGCCGTCCGGCCGGTTGAGCTGAGCTAGCTAGCTCCGTGTTTCGCGTTCCACGATCTCCCGGAACGCTTCCAGCTCGCCGCGGAAGCTCCCGCGGTACGAGCCCAGGGAAAACAGCCGACCAAAGATTCCCGCGATGAATCCCCGGGTCACGAACTCCTGGTTCAGCCGTGTGCCCGCACCTTCAGGCACGAATGTCACATCAGATTCACCCTTCAGGATCGCGTTTCCGAAGCGCGTCCGGAGGTGTTTGGGGCGCTCGACGGCAAGGACTTCGGTGGGGCTTGCCATCCGCCCGAACCACACGGTGTACCGGCTGCCGGGCTGATCAACCGGACCAACACGGTCTGTCACGCGGGTAACCCCTCCGATCCACTCCTTGAAGCGGTCCGCATCCGTCCAGGTGGCAAAGACCTGCTCCGGCGGCGCTGCGATGAAGGTCGAAACCTTGTAAGTTCCCATGCGTTCAGCATGCTCTTCTTCACCCCTGAATTCGAGATCCCCCGCACAACCCAACTGGCTCGCATTAGGGGTTGTTCTGAGCCCTCAAAACAACCACTAATGCGAGCTAGTTGGGTCTGTAATACCGGACAGCACCCATCCAAAAGCCGTTCCACGAGCGGAACGGAGGGGCTCTACTGGATACAGAAGATCTTTCAATCACAAAGTTCCACCGAGAGAAGGAGCCACCATGGCACCCGCCGATTTCACAACAGGAGCCCGCCCGGTCAAAGCCGCCCGCGGCACGGAGCTCACCGCCAAGTCCTGGCAGACCGAAGCACCGCTGCGCATGCTGATGAACAACCTCGACCCCGAGGTCGCCGAGCGTCCTGACGATCTGGTGGTTTACGGCGGCACCGGCCGGGCCGTCCGTTCCTGGGATGCCTTCGACGCCATCACCCGGACCCTGGAAACCATGGAGAAGGACGAGACCCTTCTGGTCCAGTCCGGCAAGCCGGTGGGCGTGTTCCGCACCAACGAATGGGCGCCGCGCGTGCTGCTGGCCAACTCCAACCTGGTGGGTGACTGGGCAACGTGGCCTGAGTTCCGCCGCCTCGAGGCCGAGGGCCTGACCATGTACGGGCAGATGACTGCCGGTTCATGGATCTACATCGGCACCCAGGGCATCCTGCAGGGCACGTACGAGACCTTTGCCGCCGTCGGACGCAAGCTCGCTGAAGAGGGCCGCGTGGCGGCCGGGGCCGAGTCCGAGGGGCCGCTGGCCGGGACGCTGACCCTGACCGGTGGTTGTGGTGGCATGGGCGGCGCCCAGCCGCTCGCCGTCACGCTGAACGACGGCGCGTGCCTGATCATCGACGTCGACGAGACCCGCCTGCGCCGCCGCGCCGGCAAGCGCTACCTCGACGAGGTGGAAACCGACCTGGACACCGCCATCGCCAAGGTGCTCAAGGCCAAGGAAGAACGCCGCGGCTGGTCCGTGGGCTATGTGGGCAACGCCGCCGAGGTGTTCCCGGAACTGCTCCGCCGCCACAAGGCAGGCGAACTGACGATCGACATCGTCACTGACCAGACCTCCGCCCACGATCCGCTGTCCTACCTGCCCGAGGGCATCACGGTGGAAGAGTGGCACACCGAGGCTGCAGCCGACCCGGAGGGCTTTACCAAGAAAGCCCAGGCCTCCATGGCCCGCCACGTACAGGCGATGGTGGAATTCCAGGACGCCGGGGCCGAGGTCTTCGACTACGGCAACTCCATCCGCGACGAAGCCCGCAAGGGTGGCTACAGCCGGGCGTTCGAGTTCCCCGGCTTCGTCCCGGCCTACATCCGGCCGCTGTTCTGCGAGGGCCTTGGCCCGTTCCGCTGGGTGGCGCTCTCCGGGGACCCGGAAGACATCCGCGTCACTGACGAGGCCATCAAGGAACTGTTCCCCGAGAACAAGCACCTGCACAAGTGGATCGACGCCGCCGCCGAGCGCGTGGAGTTCGAAGGCCTCCCGGCCCGCATCTGCTGGCTCGGCTACGGCGAGCGCCATAAGGCCGGCCTGCTCTTCAACAGGCTCGTGGCCGAAGGCAAGGTCAAGGCCCCGATCGTGATCGGCCGCGACCACCTGGACTCCGGCTCCGTCGCGTCTCCGTACCGTGAGACCGAGGCCATGAAGGACGGCTCGGACGCGATCGCCGACTGGCCGCTCCTGAACGCCCTCACCGCGGCGTCTTCGGGCGCCACCTGGGTATCCATCCACCACGGCGGCGGCGTGGGAATCGGTCGCTCCATCCACACCGGCCAGGTCTCCGTGGCCGACGGCACCGAACTTGCTGCGGCAAAGCTGACCGCACTCCTGACCAACGACCCCGGCATGGGCGTCATCCGCCACGCCGACGCAGGCTACGAACGCGCCATCGAGGTAGCCAAGGAACGCGGCGTCCGCATCCCCATGAATGAAGGTAAGTAATCCCATGACAACTATCGCGAACGAACAACTCACCGTCACCCTTGGCTCCAGCGGCGTGACCCCGGAAGACGTCGTCGCCGTCGCGCGCCACGGTGCCAAGGTGACCCTTTCCCCGGAAGCCCTGGACACGGTTAACAAAGTCCGTGCGCACATCGACGGGCTTGCCACCAGCGACGTGCCCGCCTACGGCATCTCCACGGGCTTCGGTGCTCTTGCCAACCGCCACATCCCCAACGACCTCCGCACCCAGTTGCAGAAGTCGCTGATCCGCAGCCACGCTGCCGGCATGGGGCCCGCGGTGGAGCGGGAAGTCATCCGCGGCATCATGTTCCTCCGCGCCAAGACCCTCGCTTCCGGGCGCACGGGCGTCCGTCCCGTGGTCCTGCAGACCATGGTGGATGTCCTCAATGCAGGCATCACGCCGGTGGTCCGCGAGTTCGGTTCGTTGGGCTGCTCCGGCGACCTCGCACCGCTGTCCCACTGTGCGCTGGTTCTCATGGGTGAGGGCGAAGCAACAGGGCCCGACGGCGAACTGTACGGCGCCGAGGGTAAGGCACCTGTTGCTGAGCTGCTCTCGCAGCACGGCATCGAGCCGGTCACGCTCGCCGAGAAGGAGGGCCTGGCCCTCGTCAACGGCACCGAGGGCATGCTGGGAATGCTGCTCATGGCCATCGCCGACCTCCGTGTCCTCCTGGCGACCGCCGATGTCACTGCGGCCCTCAGCGTGGAGGCACTCCTGGGCACTGACCAGGTGTTCCTGCCCGAGCTGCACGCAGCCCTGCGTCCCCACCCGGGCCAGGCTGCCAGCGCGGACAACATGCTCCGGGTGCTGTCCAACTCACCGATCGTGGCTTCCCACCGGATCAACGACACCAAGGTCCAGGACGCCTACTCGCTCCGTTGCGCACCTCAGGTTGCCGGCGCAGTCCGCGACACCGTGGACCATGCCGCCTTGGTGGCTTCGCGTGAGCTTGCCGCAGCGATCGACAACCCGGTGGTCCTTCCCGACGGTCGCGTGACGTCCAACGGCAACTTCCACGGCGCGCCCGTGGCCTACGTCCTGGACTTCCTTGCCATCGCCGTTGCTGACCTCAGTTCCATTGCCGAGCGACGCACGGACCGCATGCTGGATCCGGCCCGTTCCCACGGCCTCCCGGCATTCCTTGCCGCGGATCCGGGCGTGGATTCGGGCCTGATGATTGCCCAGTACACGCAGGCCGGCCTTGTTTCCGACAACAAGCGGCTCGCTGTTCCGGCGTCGGTGGACTCCATCCCGAGCTCCGCCATGCAGGAGGACCACGTCTCCATGGGCTGGCACGCGGCCCGGAAGCTGCGCAAGGCCGTGGAGAACCTCCGGCGGGTGCTCGCCGTCGAACTGGTCACCAGCGCTCGCGCCCTGGACATCCGGACGCAGCTCTCCGACGGCGAACTCACCCCGGGTCCGGCGGGTACCGCCGTGATCGGAGCGCTTCGCGAAGTGGTGCAGGGGCCGGGTACGGACCGGTTCCTGTCGCCCGAACTGGAAGCGGCTGACCGCCTGGTTGGCTCCGGTGCGGTCCGCGCGGCCGCCGAATCCGCCGTCGGGGTTTTGGCCTGACGTCGAATAAAACGCTCATTTGAGCGGCAAATTTGTCACGCCCCGGAAATTGTTCGCAACGCAACGTCCGGGGCGTGGCAAATGTAGTAATACTTATGGTGTACGTCACGTCCGGCGACAACGGTGTCCCGGGCTTGACGGTCAAGTGAATAACTAACAGAGAACATCCACAAAGGGGTAGAAGTTCAATGAAGGCACGGGGAGCAGTACTTTCCAGAAGAAGCGCACACGCGGCAACGGTTGCCGACTGGAGGCAGCTGAAGGTCGGGGAGCGGGTGGAAGTCATCAAGTACGCCCACGTGATCGCAGCCGGTCTGGTGGAAGAGGTCTCCCTGAGCGGCAACGTGTTGTGGCTCGAGCATTCGGGACCCGGCGTCACCGAAGAGGGCAAGGAACTCTTCATGAAGTCCGACGGCGTGATCCTCCGCCGCGCCTAGAGCAGCCGCCTTCACCCAAGCACCCAAGCACCCAACTGGGTCGCATTACTGCGACTCTTCTATGGTTGTCAACGGAACGATGGCATGGGGCTGTTGGCGTTGAGTGTGCGGTAGATCCGTCGGGCGAGGTAGCGTTTGACGCACCGGCGGATCTCCTTTTTGGTACGGCCTTCTGCTTCACGTTTTGCTGTGTAGTTGATGGTTTCCGGATCGAACGCCATCCTGCTCAGGGCAGCCATGTGGAGGGCTTTGTTCAGGGTCCGGTCGCCTCCGCGGTTGAGCCTGTGGCGGACGGTATTTCCGGATGAAGCGGGAATGGGGTTGGCCCCGGCCAGGGAGGCGAATGCAGCCTCGGAACGTACCCGGCCGCGATGGGACCATGCGGTGAGACAAATGGCTGCGGTGACTGGTCCGAAGCCGGGTTCTTGTAGCAGGGGCGCGGCTTCGCTGATCTCGACGAGTTCGGTGATCCGGTTGCCGTTGGTTTTGATGTCCGCGTCAAGGTCGTTGATGCGCTTGGCGAGCCTGACGGCTTCGGAGCGGGCCACCGACAGGGCAAGGGGTTCTTCACGGGCACGCCATCTGGAGATCTCCAGGATCTGGGTCCCGGTCAAGGGCTTACGGGCATCGGCACCCAAATCGTTGACCCGCAGCAGCGCGGTCAACGCGTTCACGGTCCTGGTCCGGTCGGTGGTCATTGACTGACGTGCACTGACCAGGACCCGCAGGGCTGCGCGGACCCCTTCGTTCAACCGTGGCCGGCGCAGCTTGTCCTCTTCCAGGGAAAGGACTGTTGAAGCGATCCGGTGCGCGTCCAACGGATCGGACTTACCGATCCCGCGACGTGTCTTGGCATCCATGCGGGCGGCTTCGGCGACCTGGTAGCCGGCAGCTGCGACAGCCCCGGCCAGCACCGCACCATAAGAAGCCGCGCCCTCGATCACCCACAAAGTGGCCGGATCGGCCCCGGTCAAGCGCGCTACCCAGGCAATGGCACGGTCGATCCCGGCCCCGGTGGCCGGGAAATCCCGGGTGTCGATCCGTTCGCCGCTTGGCGCGGCAAGGATGGAATACACATGTTTCCTGGCGTGGGTGTCGACGCCGACGACAAACGGGTGGGAATACGCAACGATAGTCATAGCGGTTCTGGCACTTTCCTCATTTCGCGGACATGGTCAGGGCCGTTACGGGCCGGTACCAGTCCGGGTAGAGGTCACTTCGGAACAGCACTGTGACGAGTCACGCCCCCGCGCCGGGGGCGGACAATCTTCTGATCAAGTCACCGAGGTGGGCCGGGCAGGTACCGGCCGCCCACCCCGCAGACGGACAAGTCGCACTAAAGGCACACCCAAGACAGGGGGCCAAGCGTTTTGTGAGTCACGACCGCGGGGTGGAACGACCTGCACCCACTCTGCCAGCCAATCCCAGACCAGCCACCCCAATCCTCACAGCGTTTTGAACGCTCAAAACGCGCACAATTGCGACCTGGATGGGTGCCGCTTAACCGACAAAACCGGGGCCTGTCCCTTCCGCGGGTAGTAGTGCGGAAGGGGCAGGCCCCGGTTGTGTTTCGCTGCGAGCTGCTGAAGAGCGGCTCAGGCAGCGAGGACTTCGTGGGTCTGACCGAAGGGAACGGATTCGTCCAGGGCCACGGTGTAGGTGCCGGGCTCGTGCCGGGTCACCAGGATGCCGCAGTTGGCGTCTGCAGCGGCGCTCTCAATGAGGGCATCCACGGCACGGTCAAGTCCGTCGTGGATTTCGTCTGCCTTCGAAAAGGACAGGCGAATCTCGCGTTCTACTGTCGTAGCAGTGGTCATTTGGGGGCCTCCTCTTACTTGTCGCATGCGAGGGCGACCCGACAATCATAAAACCTTCAAGCCAATTATTTGTAAGATGACTGGCAACCCTGTGATCCGTGTCTCATCTCCGGACCATTGCCCGGAGCAGTTTCACGGCCACCGACAGGGCTGCGATATCCATGGGTCCGGGCTTGATCGCCTCTTGGATGGTCTCCTGGATCCGCGTCAGTTGTTCGATGTTTCCGCGCTCCCAGTCCATGATCCGCTCCACGGGGTCATGGGCAGCAGCCGGGGAACGGGGTGTGTGGCGGACAACCGCCCGGGTCATGTCCGCCAGCACGAGGTACATGTCGTCCCGCAGGGCAGCACGCGCAAGGGATTCCCAGTGGGTGTCGCGGGGGAGCCGGGTGATGTGTTGCAGCAGACGGATGGCCGAGATCCGCTCGAACACGGCAAAGTACACCTCGGCAACGGCCTCTGCGGGTTCCTGAAGCTCTTCGGCAATCGCCGCGATGTCCAGCAGCCCGTAGCTGACCAGCAACTCGGAGGCACGGAGACCCAGTTGATGAGGCAGCCCCACGGCGTCCGAGTGGGCAAGAAGGTCCAGCGAAAAGCTTAAGTTGAATCCATGCAGGAAGCGCGTGAAATTTGACCGCATCAATGCCATCGGGCTTTCCAAGCGTGCAAACGCATCGGCGACGGGCTTGTCGCGGAAGTCGTGGGTGACGTACCAACGCACTGAACGGTCCAACAGGCGTCGCATGTCCAAGGCAACCGCCGCTCCATGCTCAGTGGGGATGTTCGCTGGAATCGCCGCTATTGCCTCTGTTACCGCATCAAAATCCCAGATCCGGCGCATGACGACGAATCCACGGGCCACTGCCGCAGCGGACACAGTGGTTTCCTCCATGGCCCTGAAGGCGAAGGAGATCCCGCCCATGTTGATCATGTCGTTGGCTACCACCGTGGCCACGATTTCCCGGCGGAGGGGATGGGTGGCAAGGTGCTCGCCGAACCTTTCGGAGAGCTGCTTGGGGAAGTAGGAATGGAGGGTTTGCGAGAACCAGGGATCATCTGCCAGTCCACCGTCGGTCAGTTCCCGGGCGAGCTCGATCTTGGCGTAGGCCGCCAGCACGGCCAGTTCCGGGGTGGTCAGGCCCTTGCCGGTGAGGACCCGGGCCCGCAGCTCTTCGTTGGACGGCAGGGATTCCAGTTTCCGGTCCATGTCCGTCACCGTTTCCAGCCAGTCCATGGTCCGTTCGAAGCTGGGGCTCCACTCCAAGGCCAGCTGTTTGTCGTTGACCAGGAGGGTGTTCTGGTGGTCGTTGGTTTTCAGGACGAGCCGCCCTACTTCGGTTTGGAGGTCCTGCAGGAACGCCGTGCGATCGGCCGCGGGCATCCTTCCGGCGGAGATCATGCGGTCCAGGAAGATCTTGATGTTCACCTCGTGGTCCGAGCATTCAACCCCGGCGGAATTGTCGATTGCATCCGTGTTCACCAGGATCCCGGCAAGGGCCGCTTCGATCCTGCCGCGCTGGGTCACGCCAAGGTTCCCGCCCTCGGCGATGATGTGCGTGCGGAGCTGCGTGGCGTCCACGCGGATAGCGTCGTTGGACTTGTCTCCCACGTCCGCGTTGGTTTCCGTGGAAGCCTTCACGTAGGTTCCGATCCCGCCGTTGTACAGGAGGTCCACGGGTGCCGTTAGTACGGCGCGCAGAAGCTCCGGCGGGGTCATCGCCGTCGTGTTCTCCTGCAGGCCCAAGGCCACGCGCACCTGTTCGCTGATCCGGATGGACTTTTCCGAGCGGGCGAACACGCCACCGCCGGGGCTCAGTTTGCTGGCATCGTAGTCCGCCCAGGACGAGCGGGGCAGTGTGAAGAGCCTCTCCCGTTCCGCGTAGGAAGCAAGTGGGTCAGGGTTGGGGTCCAGGAAGATGTGCCGGTGGTCGAACGCGGCCACCAGCTTGATGTGGTTGGACAGGAGCATGCCGTTGCCGAAGACGTCGCCGCTCATGTCCCCGATCCCCACCACGGTGAAGTCTTCTGCGCGGGAGTCGATCATCAGTTCACTGAAATGGTGGCGTACCGATTCCCAGGCGCCCCGGGCGGTGATGCCCATCTGTTTGTGGTCGTAGCCCACGGATCCGCCGGACGCGAAGGCATCACCCAGCCAGAAGCCGTACTCCGCTGCTATGGCGTTGGCGAGGTCGGAGAAGGCGGCCGTCCCCTTGTCGGCGGCAACCACGAGGTAGTAGTCGTCGCCGTCGTGCCTTACTACACGGGGCGGCGGCACGACGCGGCCGGCCGGTCCGCCGTCGGGATCCGGCACCAGGTTGTCCGTCACGTCCAGCAGGCCACGGATGAAAGTGCGGTAGCTTTCCTGGCCCTCGGCGAGCCACGCTGCCCGGTCTTCTGCCGGGTCCGGGAGCCGTTTGGGGAAGAACCCGCCCTTGGCGCCGGTAGGGACGATCACCGCATTCTTCACGGTCTGTGCCTTCACCAGTCCCAGGACTTCCGTACGGAAATCCTCCCGCCGGTCCGACCAGCGCAAACCTCCCCGCGCGATCGCTCCAAAGCGCAAGTGAACGCCCTCGACCCGTGGCGAGTACACCCAGATCTCAAACTTCGGCCGCGGTGCCGGCGCAGCAGGGATACCAGCGGGGCTGACCTTGAAACTGAGGCAGGGCCTGTCCAGGTAGAAGTTGGTCCGCAGGGTGGCCTCCACCAGGCTGGCCAGCGAACGTAACAGCCTGTCCGCATCAAGGACGGGGACGGCGTCGATGGCTTCGGCGAGCCTGGCCCGCGCTGCGTGGACGGCCTGTGTCCGGTGGCTCAGTTCACTGCTGCCCTCTTCAAACACATCCCGGTCTCCCGTGTGCGCACCCGGGTCCGGTTCGAACAGGTCAGCCGCGATCAGGTCCGGGTTGAATTTTGCTTCGAACAGCTCCAACAGCGCGCGGGTTGCCGCAGGGTTGGTCCGGAGGGTCTCCGCCATGAAGCTGTACGAATTGGCACTGCCCAATTGCCGCAAATACTTGGCATAGGCCCGCAGCACGGCAACATGCCGCCAACCCAGGCCCTCCCGAATGACCAACGCATCAAAGGCGTCCGACTCCGAGTCCCCGCGCATCGCCGCCTGGAACGCCACGGCGAGCAAATGACCTGTTGTGAGGGGATCCACGCCCCGCGGGTATTTCAAGCCCAGGTCGTAGAGGAAGAACTGCCGGCCATCGGCCCGCTGGACATCGAACGGGCGCTGGTCCAGCACTTGGAGACCCAGATTGTGGAACAACGGGAGGATCTGGGTGAGGCTCTTGGGCCGGGTCAGGTAAAGGCGCACGCGGGCGTCCTCAGCCAGGACTGCGGTGCCCGGACGGGTGTACACGGACAAGATGGGGTCCTGTTCGTCCTCGCCGGGAAGGAAACTTTCAAACCGCGCGATGTCCGCTACCGCGTCCTCCACTTCATAGTCCGCTTTGTAGCTGGCTGGAAAAGCAGCGGCCCACAGCCCGGAAAGCCGGCCGGCCTCCTCCCGCGGGTAGGCGGCCTGAAGCGCCTCGTCCAGACCTTGGGCCCAGGAACGCGTGGCGGCAATGATGCGCTGCTCCAGCGTGGCGGAATCGACGACGGCGGATGGCGTCTCGTGCGGGCCGGCGCCGGGTGGGGGTGTGCCGGCGTCTGCTTCGTGCGGGCCGGATCCTCCCTGCGCCCCCGGGAGCAGGATCCGGAAGAAGACCCTGGCCATTGCGGATTCGCCCAAGCGCAACTCGAACTCGATGTCATCCGAGCCGAACGCTTCACGCAGTTCCCTTTCGATGTTCAGGCGAACGGCTGTGTTGTAACGACGGCGCGGTAGGAACACCAAAGCAGTCATGAACCGGCCGAACGAATCGGGACGAAGGAACAGCCGGGTGCTGTGCAGCTCCTGCAAGCGGAGGATCTCCCGGGCGTGCAGGGCCAATTGCGATGCCTCTATGTGGAACAGCTCGTTCCGTGGGTAGGCGTCCATCACGGCCAGGAGTTCCTTGCCGTGATGCGATGGGGCCGGGTAGCCCAAAGTCCGCAACGCCTCGGACACGGTGTCCCGGATGACAGGGATGTCCAGCACCGGGTGGGCCGATGAGCTGGGAGAGAACAAACCCACAAAAGTGTGTTCCCGGGCGGCGGGCGTCCTTACCGTTACTTCGTCGAGGTAGGCATGGCGGAGGACCGTGGAACGTTTGGTGGACTTGGTGAGCGTCAGGAGTGGGCCCTGCACCGTGGTGGGACTGTTGGGGTCTCCGGGCTCGCGCAGAATCCCCAGACCGCCGCTCTGCCCGATTGATCCGCCGGAGCCGGCGGCGCGGGAGGTCGATCCGCCGGAGCCGCCGGACCGGTAGCCCAGGAAGACGAAGTTTCCCGCGTCCAACCACCGCAGCAGCTGCTGTGCTTCACGGGAATCCTTCGCTGCATCTTCGCCCGAGCCAGTGCCTGCTTCCAGTTCCGCGAGTGTCCGCTCCAAACCTGCGTGCATGGCGTCGGCATCTTCCGCGGCGGCCTGCACATCCTTCAACACGGCATGTATCCGGGCAATCAGGAGTTCGGTGCCGTCCTCGTCCGCCAAACGCGGGATGTCCAGCGCCAGCCACGCTTCGGTGCGGTCGCCGTCGTCGTGCGTTGCCGGGGAGGGCGCCACCCCGGTGGGCAATCCCGTGCGGTGCGGACCGCTGCGGATTCGGGTGAGCCGGTGCGTTGCAGGGTCCCGTTCGACGCGGAACACCGGATGGACCAGGAGCCGGATGGACGAGGTGTCCCGGGCGATCTCGGCCGTGACGGAGGGGAGAAGGTACGGCAGGTCATCCGCGACGATCGCCACCACGCTGGAATCGGTCTCGTGGAGGATGCCTACCAGGGCCTGCCCGGGCTCGCGGCGCTCGGCCAGTGTCCGATGGTAGCGGGCCCGCTCGAGGAGTGTCTCCGGAGTGTAATTGCGGACGTCGTCGTCCGATACGTGTTCGTAGTAGTCGGTCAGGAACCCATCGGCCGGCTCATTCCCGGGTGCCATGCTTTCATGATCGCCGCGGGATGGCAGTTAATGCCAGTGGCTAGAGGGGGTTTCTCTTGGACGTCGCAACAGGTCCGTCGTGGAACCCTCCTGCGGGCTCGAAGAGGAGCCATGTACGCGGAGCACTGGCTTACGGGCGCCACGGACCAAGACCGTATGCCGTACCAGTGATGCAGCGGACGGGCTATACGCCTTCGACCTCGTAGCGTCGCTCAATGTTTGCAGTTGCCCTGCCCCATTCGCTTTCAGCGACTCTTTGCTGGTGGGCACGAAACGATGCGGCGTCCTGGAACTTTTCATCGACCTGCCAGATCAGCGGGTTTTGGGTGGGGTTCACTTCGAAGGAAAGACATCCTGGCTCAGCGCGCGTCAGCTGGGTGTGCAGGGGTAGGTGCTGGACCACCACAGCGACTTGTTCCTGGTCCCTGCAAACCAGCTGGCCGGTGAGGATGACATTGCTCATGACTCATCCTTGCATCTGCGAACACAGCGTCGGGCATCAACGTGTTGGAGGATTCATCGCCGGGTCCTGCGAAAGAGGCCATGGCAGGCTTTCGCCGGACTACGTGACATTCGCCGCGCGCTGCCCCGTATGGAAGGTGCGCGGATGCACGGTCCTCCCACCCAGCTTCGCCACGCCTGCGCCAATCAGCAACGTGAGAATGGCCGCGGCGGCGTGGGTGTAGAGCATCAGGTCCGCCCCGTGGACGGCGCCACCACCAGACACTGCGGCAGGGAGATCCGCGGGGATCTGCCCC
This sequence comes from Paenarthrobacter sp. YJN-5, assembly GCF_015040095.1. Lineage (NCBI taxonomy): Bacteria > Bacillati > Actinomycetota > Actinomycetes > Micrococcales > Micrococcaceae > Paenarthrobacter > Paenarthrobacter sp. YJN-5. Next base: position 4,141,860 of record NZ_CP053544.1, on the reverse strand, counting down.
GTGCCGTGCAGGTGGTCCAGGGAACCGAGGCCGGGGAAGGAGCCACCAAGGGCATCGAAGCCGAAGAACAGCACTTGCTGCGCCGCCCCGGAAATGAGCAGCAGCAAGATGGGGCCGTGGATCCAGTGCGTGATCAGTTGGGCCGCTAAGGCAGACAAAGCCACGAATCCCAGCAGGATGGGGATGGCCGGGGCGCTTCCACCGGAAACAACGTGGGCGCCCAGGCCCAGGGCAACGGCCACCGGTCCGGCCACCCAGGTCCACTTATTCCGGACAGTGCCCTTACGCGGAACATCCACAGGAGTCGTGCTCATCGCCATCCTTCCCTCCACAAGGCTATGGGGATGATGTGCCCAGCAAAAGGGTTAGCCAAACACAGTTAGGCCAGCAGCGTGTTCACCAACCGAGCAGCCACCTTCGCGGTACGCCCATCAATGTCGAATTCAGGATTCAGTTCCGCCACATCAAGATGCACAAGCTTCCCGCTGGCGGCCACTTGTTTGCAGACGGCACTGATCACCGGGAGCGGCACTCCGTACGCGGCCGGAGCGCTGACGCCGGGCGCCACCGCTGCGGGCATCACGTCAAGGTCGATCGTCAAGTAAAGGACCTCGATGCCCGCCAGGAAATCCGCCACGAACGTCTCCACGGCCTCCGGCGCGCATGCCTCGTCCAACAAGTACTTCACGCCCAGCCGCTCCGCTGTGTCGAACAGGGTCCGCGTGTTGTTGGGTTCGGAAATACCGACGACGGCGTACTGCAGTTCGCGGCCAGCGGCGGCTTCCTCCTGGGCCATTTGGAGGAACGGCGTTCCCGAGCTCGGGACGGGCTCGTCGCGCAGGTCAAAGTGGGCGTCAAGGTTCAGTACACCCAGCCGTTTGCCGCGCAGGACTTCGGAGCCGGCCACCCCCAGGTAGCTGGCGAACGCGGTTTCGTGGCCCCCGCCAAGCACAACGGTGAGGTTGCCGGCGTCGAGCAGTCCGGAGATGGCACGTCCGGCGCGTGCCTGGCCGTCCTCCAGCTGGTCGCCCTCCACCACCACGTCACCGGCGTCGAACACCTCCCGGTCCAGGTGGAACGCCAGCGGACCAAGCGCCGCACGGATCGCGGCCGGAGCCGCGGCAGCACCTACCCGCCCCTTGTTGCGGCGAACCCCTGCGTCGCTGCAGAAGCCCAGTACGACGGCGGAGCGCACGCCGGCAGCGGCGGTCCCGGCAGCGTGGGGAGCCACAGCCTGCCACCACCGACGGTGCTCAGGGCCGTCGCCGTCGAAGCGGCCGGTCCATGCGGTGGGGGTGACGTCTACGGCGAGGGCGCTGGTTTCCATGGATTAAGCACACCGGACCCGGACTGCCAATGCCAGCAGTTCCGGGCCCGGAGTGTCTGAAATACCGGAATGGGGCTACTTCACCCCGAGCAGTTCCTCCACGGTGCCGATGCCGAAGAACAGCAGGAATGCCGCAGCCACAGCCCACATCAAGGGGTGTACCTCGCGGGCGCGGCCCTGGAACGTGCGGATCAGGACGTAGGAGATGAAGCCTGCGCCGAGGCCGTTGGCGATCGAGTAGGTGAACGGCATGAGGGCGATGGTCAGGAACGCCGGGATGCCGACGCCCCAGTCCTGCCAGTCGATCTTGCCCACCTGCGAAACCATCATGAAGCCCACCACAACAAGGGCGGGCGCAACGGCTTCGAAGGGAACCAGGTTGATCAACGGCGTAAAGAACATGGCCACCAGGAACAGGACACCGGTGACGATCGAGGCCAGGCCGGTCCGGGCGCCTTCGCCAATGCCGGCGCCGGATTCGACGAAGATCTGGTTGGAGGACACCGAAGCTCCGCCACCCACAATCGCGCCGAGCGCATCAACCTGGAGAACGCGGTCCACATTGGGGATGTTGCCGTGCTCATCCACGGTTCCGGCCTCATTGGCCAGGCCCACCATGGTGCCCATGGCGTCGAAGAAGATGCTGAGCAGGATCACGAAGGCCAGCAGGGCGGCACCGATGAAGCCAAGGTGTTCGAAGGCGCCAAAGGGGTTGGCCTTGCCGATCAGGGAGAGGTCCGGAGCGCCCCACTCGGACACCTTGGGGGCCACGAGCGACCAGCCGCGGGGGTTGATGGTGGTGCCGTCGTTGCTCGGTCCGATATGCAGGGTGAATTCAAGGATCGCAGCCAGCGCGGTGGAGACGATGATGCCGATCAGGATGGCACCGCGTACCTTGCGCACCACCAGCGCGATGGTGAGGACCAGGCCGACCGCGAACACCAGCGTCGGCCAGCCCAGGAGTTTGCCGTCCACGCCCAGGCCCAGCGGAACGGTGGTTCCGGCGGCGTCGGGAATGCGGCGCACGAAGCCGGCGTTGACCAGTCCGATCAGCGCAATGAAGAGGCCGATGCCCACCACGATCGCCGTCTTGAGCGCCTCGGGGACGGCCTTGAAGACGGCGGTCCGGAACCCGGTGAGGACGAGGATCAGCATGGTCAGGCCGGAGAGGACCACCAGGCCCATCATGTCCGGCCATGTCAGGCCCGGGTGCGAGGCAACGGTGACGGCCACGAACGCGTTGACGCCCAGGCCTGTGGCTACGGCAAAGGGATGCTTGGCCCAAGCACCCATGAGGATGGTCAGGATGCCTGCCACGAAGGCCGTGGTGGCGGCGACGGCCGTGAAGCCCAGCGATGCCCCGCTCGAGTCAGCCCCCGACAGGATGAGGGGGTTCAGGACCACGATGTAGCTCATGGCAAAGAAGGTCGCGAAGCCGCCACGGATTTCCCGCGAATACGTGGATCCACGTTCGGAGATCTTGAAGTAGCGGTCGATTGCAGAACCCTGTTTAAGCATGGATGTCTCCGGGGATCGTGTGAGTGTGCTCTCAAATCCTATGCCCGCCCGTGCGGGAGGGCCTGACGATTCGCCTAGTCTGTAAGGAAGCCAACATTAGGAGAAACCGCCCCATGCGCACCATCCGCCCGCTCCTGGCCGCCGTCGTGGCTGCCCTCGCCTTCGCCTCGGCGCTGCTTTTCGGCGCCGCCCCGGCATCGGCGCACGACGCCGCAGAATCCACGAGTCCGGCCAGCGGAGCCACGGTTGCGGAAGTTCCGGCATCGGTCTCCGTCACGTTCAATAACCGGCCGCTGGCTATTGGTTCGGGCATGTCGGTGACCGCGGGCGGGGAGAACTGGGCGGACGGCGCCGTGCAGATCATCGACAACCAGGCGGTCCAAAAACTGCGTCCCGGCGCTCCGGCGGGCCAGTACACGGTGGTTTGGCGCGTCGTCAGCTCCGATTCGCACCCCATCGAGGGCACCTTTACATTCACGGCAACAGCAGGAAGCACGACGTCGGAGGGCGCCACCGCGGTAGCCTCGCCGTCCGCGTCGGGCCAGGCAGGTTCGGGCACTGTTCCGAGTGCGGGAACCGCGGCCCCCGGAACCCCCGTCAGCGAACCGGCTCCGGACGCCTCCCAGCCGTTCCCGTGGAGCATCGTGGCGTTTGCTGCATTAGCTGTTGCGCTCGTTATTTTCCTGGCCGTTACAGCCCGTCGGAAATTGGCTGCTTCCAATGATGCCGAGGGCGATAAATCCGCGGAATGACGGGGTTTTCTACATACCTGCGAAAATCTCGAAACGGTTACTGCGACACGCTTGACGCCCACTTCTCGTTACTTAAATGTGACTTTGCCGTGATCATCGCGTACGGTAGTACCTGTGCCCGATCCGCATTCGGCGCACTTCCGGCCTGATTGCCTAGCTCTGCCGCAGGTCGGAATCCGTTCGCAGACATACCTACGGCAGAGACGGGGAACCCATTTTAGGCCGCCAATGAGCGCGCCTTGGGGTGAAGCCACGAAGCTTCCGCTGAACAGCGGTGGATAGTGGCCGGGTGACTCCCATCCGAATCCGACAGCTAACCTCGCAGGCATCGGGAGAGGCTTTTTCATGTCTTCACGCATTCTTCGCGGCCGTCGTAAGGCGGACAGCGTACGCCCCAATCCGTTCATCTCCATCTCCAAGGCAGTTGCCAGCAACGCTTCAGGCGCCGGCCGCCAGGCAGCCGTCATCGCTGCAGCTTCGGGTCTTGTCCTGACCGGTTCCATTGCTGCACACGCTGCCGAAACTCCGGCACAGGCTCCGGTCCAGCGGGACTCCAGCCCCGCCACGGTTGCTGAAACCGTTGCCGAAACCCCCAACAAGGTTGTCACTGCCGCAGCAACGGCCACCGTCAACTTCGAGCGTCCCGCTGTTGCTTCCGTAGCAGCACCGGTCATCGAGAAGCCGGCTCCGGTTGTTGAGGCTCCCAAGAAGGCCGCAGCCAAGGCTGCTGCAGCTCCTGCCGCTACCGCCACGGTTGCTGCTTCCGCACCTGCCGCTGCTGCTCCGGCAGCACCTGCCCCGGCACCCGCTGTTGGCGGCGTCAACGCAGCCATGGTTGCCTCGGCTTACGCCCAGATCGGTGTCATGCAGGACTGCACCGCCATGGTCGAAAAGGCCCTCGGCTCCGCAGGTATCCCGGTGGGCGACCTTGCCCCCATGCAGTTCATGAACTACGGCAAGGTAGTCAGCGATCCCCAGCCCGGTGACATGATCGTCCAGTCCGGCCACGTTGCCATCTACATCGGCAATGGCCAGGCCATCTCCGGTGGCATTAACGGTAACCAGACCGGCATCCACCCGATCAGCTGGCTGACCGCAACCGGCCCGCTCACGTACGTCCGCGCCGGCGCATAAGTTTCACGCTTCACAAAAAGGCCGGCACCCCGGAGGATTCGTCCTCCCGGGGTGCCGGTTTTTTGGTTTTAAGCTTTTTGGTTTAAGGGACCCTGCTTCAAGGGCCCTGTTTCAGGGCTGCCTTGGTGCCGCTGTCGGGCTTGCCGGGCTTAGGCGATCGCGAGGCCGGGCGCTGCTGGAAGTGCCACCTTCGAAGAGATGGCCTGCCCCACCGCCTTGGCCTGGCGGAGGACTTCCTTGGGGGTTGGCGTGATGAGTTCTCCCACTCCCACCAGATGCATGCCCACCGCGCGCATGGCGGCCACGAGGTTCTGACCAACGGCAATGCCAAGCTCGGCCAGCATTTTGCGCAACTGGCTCTGTGCGCAACGCGTCACCACGACGTGGTCGGCAAGGAGAATGCCGTGGGCTGTGTGGACGGCCCACTGCCGAGGGGATGCGAGGGGAGTTTCTGCGGCCGTGAGCAGGTCCAGCCGGACCGCCTTGGTGGTGTTGCGTACATCCAGGTGGTGGCTGGCCGCGTAGTTCCGCAGGTGGCGGAGGATCTGGTTCCGTTCCAGCATGGAAGCGGGATCGGCTACCTCGCACCGTTGCAGCATGCCGGTATGCACGGAAGGACCCGTCTGTGCCAGTGGGCCGAAGCCGTCCACCACGATCGAACCCACGCCGTAGCGGCTGAGTTCGCTGGCCACGGCGAGGCCTGAGAGTCCGGCTCCGATCACCACGGTGGTGGTTCGCTCCGTGGCGGAATCAGGCATGAGTGACACTGCGTGGTTCCTCCTTGACGTACGTGCCCAAAGGCAGGATTGGACGCTTCCGGTTCCCCCAAACGGTCGCAAATAAATGGCCGGTATGTGTTCTGGAACACTCTCACCGGCCATTCGGTGACTCGAACACTACAGAACTTTTGGGGCGTTGGGTAGCCTTCCTGACAGCGTGTTATTACTTCTTCCCGGGGCGTCCCGGGAGGGCCTTGAAACCGAGCCCGGACCGTTATGCAGATAGCGGAAAAGCCGCCTTGATTCGCTATAAGCAAACGAGAATAGTTGGCATTGGACGAGGAAGTCCCGTGGCTTCCACGATCACGGACATTAGCGCACAACGTGAGGTGTAACACCCCTACGTTGAACCTCTGGCAGAATGGCCGGAACATCAAGCAGCAGGTGGAGAGGCGGGCCCCAAATGGACCAGCACGGTAGTCACGTTGAACATCCCCGCGGCGGTGACGCGGAAGCAGTAGCACCGGGCGGCATCGTGGTTGGAGTGGACGGCTCCGAACACGGACAATGCGCTTTGGTGTGGGCAGCGCGTGAAGCCGAACGCCGGCAACTTCCCTTGCACATCGTGACCGCTTATTCAGTGCCGATCTTCGCCGCTTCAGGGTTGGACGGCGGATACGCAACGGTGGACGACTCGATGATCCGGGAAGGCGCCGAAGCGATCGCCAAACAGGCCATGGAGAAGGTTTCCGGCTACAACATCGACGTTGACGCCTCAGTGGAGAACGGGGATGCCGCCGGTGTCCTGCTGGATCTCTCCGCGGAAGCCGCCCTCCTGGTTTCGGGCAGCCGCGGACGCGGTGGATTCGTCGGCCGTCTGCTGGGCTCCGTCAGCAGCGCGCTGCCGGCCCACGCGAAGTGCCCCACAGTGACGGTGCCGTTGTACTGCGCCGACCGCCTGGGCCAGAGCACCGAGGACAAGCACATCAAGGCCGAACACGCGAAGGCCGGTCCCCGCACGGTGGAGAACATCGTTGTAGTTGGCGTTGACGGCTCCGAACAGGCGCGAGTGGCGGTCCTGGAGGCTGCTGAACAGGCAGAACGCATGGGCGCGAAGCTGCGGGTAGTCTGCGCTGTGCCTCAGTACAGCGGCTCACTGGCCTGGGTGCCGGCCCCCTTGGACAGGGATGCCCTGTTCGCGGATATCAAGGTTCAACTGGATGCCGGTGTTGCCTGGCTCCGCAGCCATTTCCCGCATCTCACGGTGGAAACACAGCTGACAGACGGCTCTCCCGTGGACGTCCTGGTGGAGGCCAGCAGGGGAGTGGAACTGGTGGTCCTGGGCACCCGTGGACGCGGCGGGTTCGCCGGAATGCTCCTCGGTTCAACCTCGGACGGCGTGCTGCACCACGCCAAGGGGCCGGTCATGGTGGTCCCGGACCGCGAGGACTCCAGGCTTGCGGACAGGCCCAAGTTCGGCCCCATGCTGGGCAACGACTAGGACCTGACGCTTCACGGCGGCATGGACGGTGAAGCGGCGGAAGGGCCGCAGCAGGGCGGGCAAACCGGGAAGGCTTCAACAGCCGGGTATGGTTTCATCCTTACGTTGGACCGGATTCGTTCAGGCATGCTGGCGGAGGTTGGCGGCAAGGCCGCCAACCTGGGTGAAATGTCCACCGCCGGTTTGCCGGTGCCCCCCGGATTTTGCCTGACGACGGCGGCCTACTGCCGGGCGCTTGACGGCGCAGCGTTGGGTGAGGTGCTGGCTGCCCTGGACGGGACCGACGTCGTTGATTACTCCCTTGATGCCCTCGCGGCCCGTGCCCGCTCGGTAGTGCTGGCTGCCGGTGTTCCTCCTGAGGTGGCCGAAGAAGTCCGCACGGCGTACAACAGGCTGGGCCCGGATGTCCCGGTTGCTGTCCGGTCCTCGGCCACGGCGGAAGACCTGCCTTTTGCGAGCTTTGCCGGCCAGCAGGACACTTTCCTGAATGTGGTTGGCGTGGATGCCGTGCTGGACGCAGTGAGCCGGTGCTGGGCTTCCCTGTGGACTGACCGGGCGGTGAGCTACAGGACTGCACACGGGATCCGGCATTCGACGGTGGCGCTCGCCGTTGTAGTGCAGCAGATGATCGACGCCGCCACCGCCGGCGTCATGTTCACGGCCAATCCGCTGACCGGGCGTCGGCAGGAGGCGGTCATCGACGCGAGTCCCGGCTTGGGCGAAGCAGTGGTCTCCGGCGCGGTGAATCCTGACCAGTACGTGGTGGATATCCGGAGCCGGCACATCCTGACGCGCACCATCGGTGACCGGAGAGTGGAGATCCGGCCCCTGCCCGATGGCGGGACAGAACGGATTGAACACTCCGGACAGCGTGGAAAGACCGGGCTTGATGCTGCGGCGATCGGGACTGACGGCGAAGTTTCGCGGGTGGAACCGTGCCTCACGGACCACCAGATCCGGGCGCTCGCGGCCCTGGGTGACCGGGTGGAGCAACACTACGCAGCTCCCCAGGACACCGAGTGGGCCATGGACCGGGACGGGAAGCTGTGGTTGACGCAGGCGCGGCCCATCACCACCCTGTACCCGCGACCAACGAGGACACCGTCTTCCGGGGGCGAGCATGCGTTCTTGAACTTCAGCCTGGCCCAGGGCCTCACCCGGCCCCTGACGCCCATGGGGCTGGCGGGAATCAGGCTGATCGCTTCTTGCGTCGCCCGCAGGGCCGGCTTTGACGTGCCGGACCCGCGCACGGGCCCTTCGCCGTACTACGAGGCTGGCCAGCGGATCTTCTTCGACATCACTTCAGTGCTTCGGAGCAGGGTGGGCAGGGCCCTTGCGCCCAGGATTTTCGACATCATGGAGGCCCGGTCCGCCGTTTTGATCCGGCGCCTCAGCGAAGACCCCCGGTTCGCCATGACCAACAGGACTCCTTTCAAGCTGATCCGTCATGTGGCTCCCGTTGCAGCGAGATACCGGGTGCCGGAGACGGTCCTTCGGGGTCTGTTCAGGCCCGCAGCGGCCATGAGGCACCTGGATAAGGTCAGCCAAGACTTGAAGGACGCCTTTGATCTTCCCGTCTCCGCCACGAGCCATCAGAGGTTGCAGCATGTGGAGCGAATCCTCGGAGAGCGGATATTTGCCACAGTTCCCCAGGTCCTGCCCCTTCCGGCACTTGGCTTTGCCCTGCTGGCACTGGTCCGAAAATTGCTGGGTCCCGAGGTTTCCTACGACGAACTTCAAACAGTTATTCGTGGCCTGCCCCATAACGTCACCACCGAGATGGACCTTGCGCTCTGGGAGCTGGCGAGCAAGATCGGACAGGACCCGGAGGCAGTAGAGTTCTTCGTTTCCCGTGGCGCCGCAGAACTGGCGGAGGCCTACAAGGCAGGTGGGCTTCCGGCACGTCCGCAGGCCGGTCTTGAGAGGTTCCTTGCCGAATACGGGGACCGGGCCGTCGCGGAGATAGACATCGGGATGCCGCGCTGGTCGGAGGAACCCACCCACATTCTTGGAGTTCTTGGGAACTACTTGCGGCTTGGGCAGGGCGGCGGTGCTCCCGGGGCCGGAGGTTCTCCACGGCAGCCGGAACCCACGCCGCAACCCGACCCGGCCCGGCAGTTTGAAAATGCCGCCACCGACGCCGAAGACCAGGTTGCACGCCTGGTGGCCCGTGGCAGGACCAAGAGCGCCCTCCACGCCGCGGTGATCCGTTTCGCCCTCGATCGCACGCGCCGCTACGCGGGCCTGCGGGAATTGCCCAAATACAACCTGGTCCTTGGTCTGGCCGAGGTGCGGAGGCACATGGTGCGGATCGGCCGGGAACTGGCAGAAGCAGGGCGTTTGGACGCGGCCGATGACGTCTTCTTCCTGGACTTCGAGGACGTGGAACTCGCCTTGGGCGGAACCAGCTTCCAGCCGGTGGTGGCGGAACGTCGCCAGGATTACGACCGTGAGCTGCAGCGCCGCCACATCCCGCGGATGCTGCTCTCGGACGGAACAGAACCCGAAGCCGTGGTCGATCCCGGAGTCAAAGAGTCAGCGGCCAACGCATCCGCGGGAGTACTCACCGGCAGTGCGGCGTCGACCGGGACAGTGACGGGGCTGGCGAGGGTGGTCATGGACCCGGTAGGAGCCCACCTGGAGCCCGGCGAAATCCTGGTGGCGCCTTCAACCGATCCGGGCTGGACGCCGCTCTTCCTGACGGCAGGAGGACTGGTCATGGAAATGGGCGGTCCCAATTCGCACGGGGCCGTGGTTGCGCGCGAGTACGGGATTCCCGCCGTCGTGGGCGTCCCCGATGCCACCGTGCGGATCGCAACCGGCCAGCGCATCACGGTAGACGGCGCCTCCGGAACGGTAACGCCCGCCTGAACAGGCACTTCAAAGCCCGGCACGGCACAACGACTGCAGCTACGCGTGCTGGTGGGATTCGTGCTCCGAGTGGCTCACCGGTTCAAGCTGGAAGGTGCAGTGCTCGGTGTCGAAATGACTCCCCAGGCAGGACCCCAGTTGGTCAAGGATGCTGTCCGCGCCGGCGGCGTTGAGAAGCTCGTCTTCCACCACCACGTGGGCCGAGAACACCGGCACCCCCGAGGTAATGGTCCAAATATGGATGTCGTGGGCCTCCACCACTCCGTCCACGGCCAGGATGTGCTCGCGGATCATGTTGACGTCCACTCCCTTGGGGGTGGCTTCAAGCAGCACGTCCACCACGTCGCGGAGGAGGTGCCAGGCGCGGGGGATGATCATGACCGCGATCAGCATGGAGGCGATGGGGTCCGCAGCGCTGAAGCCCGTGGTCATGATGACGACGGCGGCCACAATGACGGCGATCGAGCCGAGGAGGTCGCCCAGGACTTCCAGGTAGGCGCCGCGTACGTTGAGGCTTTCCTTCTGCGCGCCTTGGAGGATCAGCAGTGAGACGAGGTTGGCTGCGGCACCCAGGATTGCGGCCCACAGCATGATGTCGGTGTGGATCTCCGGGGTTTCGCCGAACCTGCGGATGGCCTCGATCATGATCACCACTGCGATGACAATCAGGACCAGGGCATTGGCCAGGGCGGCAAGCACCTCGGCCCGTTGGTAGCCGTAGGTGCGTTGATCGCTGGCGGGGCGCGTCGCGATCCAGGCCGCCATGAGCGCGATGAACACGCCGGCGGCATCGGAGAGCATGTGTCCGGCGTCGGCCAGCAGCGCAAGGGAACCGGAGATAATGGCGCCGACCACCTGGATACCCACCACGCCCAGGGTGATGGCCAGGACGGCTATGAGCCTCTTGCGATGCCTGCCGGTTGCAGTGAGTCCGTGCGAGTGGTTGTGGTCGTGCCCCATGCTTCTAAGGCTAGCCCCAGCCGAGTTCGTGCAGGCGGTCGTCGTCGATGCCGAAGTGGTGGGCGATCTCGTGTACCACCGTGATGGCCACTTCCTCGATGACTTCGTCGCGGGTGGTGCAGATGTCCAGGATGGGCTGGCGGAAGATGGTGATGCGGTCCGGGAGCGAACCCGCCTCCCACCACGAATCGCGTTCCGTCAGCGGGACGCCCTCGTAAAGGCCCAGCAGTATTGTGTCCGGGTCTTCGCCGGGGCGCGGAACGTAGGTGTCCTCAATGAAGACGGCCACGTTGTCCATGGCGCTGGCTGCCTTGGGCGGGATCATGTGAAGGGCATCTTCGACGGCGGCCTCGAACTCCTCCGGCGTCATCCGGAAGGGGGCGGCCCGGCCCCGCAACGGGGACGAAGGAAGGTCGCCGTCAGGGATGATAGGCAGGCCTGGAGGGAGATTTGCGGGCATGTTCCGACTGTAACGCCCGCGTGCGGCATTGACGCGGGCTGTGATGAGAGTTACTGTTTTCGAGGCCCGGTTATGCGTATAACTGAACCCCTGAATCAAGCCGGAGCCGCACGACAGACAGGCTTCCATGACCCGGCCCGGCACCAGCGGCAAGTCCGGCCCCACGATGCACCACGTGGCGGCCGCTGCGGGCGTTTCCCAAGCCACGGTATCGCTGGTCCTCAACGACGTGGGGGGAGCCAGGGTCTCGGAGGAAACCCGGCGGCGCGTCCATCAGGCCGCCAAGGAGCTGGGGTACCGCACCAACGCCCACGCGAAGGTTCTCCGCGAAGGCGTCGCTGAAATGATCGGTTTCGTGGGGGACCACGTGGCCACCGCACCTTTTGCCGGGAAGATCATCGAAGGCGCACAGGCCCGGGCATGGGAGGCCGGGATGTTGCTGCTCACGGTGAACACGGGCGGGGACCGCGGGCTGGAGGCGGCGTCCCTCGAAGCCATGCTCTCGCACAAAGTGGCCGGGGTGGTCTACGCCTCGATGTATCACCGGAAGGTGGATGTTCCGGACGTCCTGGGTGAGCTGCCCGCCGTCGTGCTTAACGCGCAGGACCGCAACGGCGCCTTCGCGAGCATCGCGCCGTCGGAGGTGCTCGGCGGGTACACCGCCACCCGGACCCTGATCCGGGCAGGCCACCGCAGGATCGGTTTCATCAACATCGGCGCGGTGGAGGACGGACTGCCTGCCGTCGTCGGGCGGCTTGAAGGCTACCGGAAGGCGCTCGCAGAGGCGGGTATTGCGTACGACGGCGGACTGCACCTCGCGGGGGACGGCGACGAAGCCGGCGGTTACCGGAGGACGCTTGAGCTGATGGCCGGGGAACGCCCGCCCACAGCGATTTTCTGCGGCAATGACCGCACGGCGTGGGGCGCCTACCAGGCGCTGGCGTCGAAAGGGCTGGCCGTTCCGGATGACGTGTCCGTGGTCGGCTTCGACAACCAGGAGTCACTCGCACCCCATCTGCGGCCCGGCCTGACTACCTTGGAACTGCCCTTCATTGACATGGGAAGGCGTGCCGTGGAGTTGATCCTTGCCGGTACGCCAACCCCGGGCCACACTGAATTGTTCGAATGTCCCCTTGTTGAACGTCATTCCGTGGCCGCACCTCCACACCTCCCCAACCAACGAACAGGAACCGCATGACCGCCACTCCCTCCCTCGCACCCGAGCCCCTCGACGTCGTCGTGGTGGGTGAGGCGCTGATCGACATCGTGCAGTCTCCGGATGGGCAGATCGAGTATCCGGGCGGTTCACCTGCCAATGTGGCCTACGGCCTGGGGCGCCTGGACATCAAAGCCGGCCTGTTGACGGCGATCGGGCGCGACGAGCGCGGTGACGCCATCACCGAACACCTCCAGAGCGCGGGGGTGGTTCTGCTTCCCGGTTCCAGGTCGTTGGGGAAGACGGCTACGGCTACGGCACAGATCGGCGACGACGGGTCCGCTGAGTACACCTTCGACATTGACTGGTCCTTGCCTCCCGTGGTACTCCCTTACGCGCCCAGGATCCTGCACACCGGTTCCATCGCCACGTTCCTGCAGCCGGGAGCGAGCGTCGTGCGCGGCATGCTTGAACAGGCGCAGGGCGGATGCATGGTCACCTACGACCCCAACATCCGCCGCGACCTCCTGGGCAGCCACCACGAGGCCCTCTCCCTCTTTGAAGAACTGGTGCCGTTGACCGACGTCGTCAAGATGAGTGAGGACGATGCCCGCTGGCTGTATCCGGGCAAGGACCTGGCGGAAACGGCCCGCCACCTGCTGTCCCTGGGGACCGTGCTGGCCGTGGTGACGCAGGGGGCGAACGGCTCGCTCATGGCCACGCGGGAGACCCAGCTGAATGTCCCGGCCATCCCGTCCACGGTGGCCGACACGATCGGAGCGGGGGATTCATACATGTCCGCGCTGATCCTGGGACTGCTCCTTCGGGGAAGCGATGGCCTGGCTCCGACAGTGCTGGAGAGGATCGGCACCACCGCTTCCATGGCGGCATCCATCACTGTGGGCCGCTCCGGGGCGAACCCGCCCACGCACCGGGAGCTGCTGGCCGGCATGGCCCGCTGACTTTTCGCTGAAACCTAACCTTTGGCTGCGCGCGTCCTCGACTTGGACGCGCGCAGTACTGTTGTGCGCTCCGCCTTGGGGGTCCTGCGGGTCAGCGCTACGCCGAGCAGGCACACCACGCCGCCCAGCAAACCCCAGATCGTGGGCACTTCCTGCAGGACCGCCCAGGAAATCAGGATGGTGGTTCCCGGGACGAGGTACGTCGTGGCGGCCATCTTTCCGGCAGGAATCAGGGACAGCGCGTAAGCCCACGTGGTGAAGGCAATCGCCGTCGGGAAAACGCCGAGGTAGACCAGGCCCAATGTGGCTGCCATCGGCGCCGACTGGATTTCGCTGATGAGCTGGCCCGTCCAGGGCAGGCAGCACACGGCGCCAACCATGATGCCGAACCAGGTGGCCTGCCCGGCGGTAAACGTTCGCAGGACGGGTTTCTGCAGGATGGCGCTGACAGACGCGAGCACAGCGGCCAGCAGGCACAACAATACGCCGGCCACGTCCGCCGTCGACCGTTGCCCGGAGCCCAGCGCGATCATCGCAACGCCGCCAAAGGCCACCGCGCTGCCGATCAGCAACCAGCGCGGAAAGCCTTCCTTCAGGATGAAGCCGGCCATGACCGCTACCAGGATCGGTGAGACGTTGATCAGCATGGCGCTGGTGCCGGCGTCGAGCATGTGCTCGGCGGCGTTCAAGGCCACGTTGTAGCCGGCGAACCACATCACCCCGTAGGCCGCGATCGGCAGCCACTGGCGGCCTTTCGGCCACACCTTCAGCGTCGGCAGCACCACCGGTCCAAGCACGACGGCGGCAACGGTCAAGCGTCCCAACGTCAAGGAGCCGGGGGAGAAGCTGGGGCCGACCGCCCGGATGCCGACGAAAGCCGAAGCCCACAGGACTACGGTGACCACGACGGCGGCTATGCCGGCTTTGCTGATGGTTGCCGTGGCGACCGGCGCGGGGATGCTGCGCTCCTGGTCGCCGGAGGGCTGGCCGGATCCGGCCGGGGTGGGGGTTGTCATAGGGCAAATCTAGCGCGGCATCCGTCCGTGGGGCTGGCGGATTTCGGACGCGTCAGGGCAAAAAACTGCCAATGTCCCGCGCGCTGTTTTTAGACGTGTCCGAGGTCACGCTCCTCTCGATTTTGGATTATCGCCATCCATGCTCTAAGGTTTTAGAGTCCAGTTCGGACGAGCGAGAGCGGAAAAGAACGCATAAAGCGTTGTCTTCTGCTGTGAGTTCGAATTGAGTTCAGGCCCCCATCGTCTAGCGGCCTAGGACACCGCCCTTTCACGGCGGCGGCACGGGTTCGAATCCCGTTGGGGGTACGCAAGGCAAGTGGTAAATCGGACTGAAAAAGTCTGGTAAGCTGGAAGCCTTGAAAAAAACGCGGTAGAGATACTGCAAAGCAAGGCCCTGTAGCGCAGTTGGTTAGCGCGCCGCCCTGTCACGGCGGAGGTCGCGGGTTCAAGTCCCGTCAGGGTCGCTCTGAGCGCCGGAAGCAATTCCGGTTCTCAAGGTGACATGTCACCTAGGCTCTGTAGCTCAGTTGGTAGAGCGTTCGACTGAAAATCGAAAGGTCACCGGATCGACGCCGGTCGGAGCCACCAGCTAAACCCCGCATTTCCAGTCGTCAGGACTTTGGAAATAGCGGGGTTTTTGCGTTGGGGAATTTCTTTGCCGTATTGGCCCTATGTCTTATGGTCTATGGCAGCGGCGGCCCCGGCCCTTTGTTCCGGTGGCCGGGCGCCGCCGTCGAGCATTTCCCTGTCAGTTGTCCGCCGGCAACCCGCAGCCTGTCAGCGGAAGGCGGGAATGCCGGTCAGCTTGTTGCCGAGAATGAGCGTATGGACTTCGTCGGTGCCCTCGTAGGTGCGGACCGACTCCAGGTTGTTCGCGTGCCGGAGCGGTGAGTAGTCCAGAGTGATGCCGTTGCCGCCCAGGATGGTTCGGGCCTCGCGGGCGATCTTGATGGCTTCGCGGCAATTGTTGAGCTTGCCCACGGAGATCTGGTCGATCTGCAGGGTTCCGGCGTCCTTCTTCCGGCCAAGGTGCAGCGCGAGCAGGAAGCCCTTGTTGATTTCCAGCGCCATGTCCACCAGCTTCTGCTGCGTGAGCTGGTAGCCCGCCAGGGGCTTGTCGAACTGCAAGCGCTCCTGTGAATAGGCCAGGGCGGCCTCGAAAGAATCACGGGCTGCGCCCATGGCACCCCAAATGATCCCGTAGCGTGCTTCGTTGAGGCAGCTGAAAGGACCCCTCAAGCCCACCACGTTCGGCAGCACCGCGGACTCGGGCAGGCGCACGTCCACCAGATCGATGTCGCATTGGATGGACGCGCGCATGGACAGCTTCGGCTCGATCGGCGTCGCGGTAAAGCCCGGGGTGGACGTGGGAACCACGAACCCCCTGATGCCTTCTTCGGTCTGGGCCCAGATAACAGCAACCTGGGCTACCGATGCCAGACCGATCCAGCGCTTGGAGCCGTTAAGGACCCAGTCGTTTCCGTCGCGACGCGCAAAGGTCTTCATGCCGCTGGGGTCGGAACCGGCGGTGGGCTCGGTCAGTCCGAAGCAGCCGATCGCTTCGCCCTTGGCCATGGCAGGCAGCCACTCCTGCTTCTGCTCTTCGGAACCGTGCTTGTAGATGGCACTCATGGCCAGCGAGCCCTGCACTGAGACGAAGGTCCGTAGGCCGGAGTCGCCGGCCTCGAGTTCGGCGCCTGCCAATCCGTAATCGACCGCGGAGCCCCCGGCGCAGCCGTAGCCCTGCAAATGCATTCCCAACAGACCCAGCCGACCCAGCTCCGGAACTATCTCCAGCGGGAAAGTGGCCGATTCGTACCATTGCGCAATGTTCGGCCTGATGTCCGCGTCCACGAAGGCGCGCACTCTGTCCCGCAGCTTCCGTTCTTCCGGGGTGAGCAGGGAATCGAAGTCAATCAGATCGCTGATGCTGTTCATGCGGAACCTCTCGTGTTCGGGGAAATGGAAGCGAAGGTGCTGCCTTGGTGTTCACCAAGGGTGGGCGGTGCCTGCCGGTACGTGGCGGGGGAAGCGGACAAGCGGATGGGATTGGCCAGTTGGACTGATGAGCGGCCGGTGATGGGGTCCGTGAAGTGAACGGAAGGTCCAAGGCCCAGGGAGTGGCCGAGCGCCAAAGCTTCGCCGATGTCATTGACTTTGCCGGCCGGTACCCCGGCTTCAAGAAGTTTGGCCTCCCAATGGGC
Source organism: Paenarthrobacter sp. YJN-5 (assembly GCF_015040095.1). Taxonomy (NCBI): domain Bacteria; kingdom Bacillati; phylum Actinomycetota; class Actinomycetes; order Micrococcales; family Micrococcaceae; genus Paenarthrobacter; species Paenarthrobacter sp. YJN-5. The sequence goes on along the minus strand of NZ_CP053544.1, from coordinate 4,125,280 downwards.
GGCGGAATCAGTTTCCAGTGCCTGTTCGAGGATCCTCTTTAAGGGGACGCGTGATGCCACCCGAAGTTCATTGGTGCGGAAGCGGGGGTCCTCGGTCAGGATGTTCAACCCAAGGGCTTCAGTCAACGCACCGAACTGCCTGTTGTTGCCGACCGCGATGGCAAGCAGGCCGTCTCTGGTCCGGAAAGTTTCATAGGGGGCGATGCTTGGGTGTGCGTTGCCCATGCGGGCCGGGGAGTGCCCAGTAGCAAGCGTTGCTGTTCCCTGGTTGACCAAAGCGGCAAGAAGCGATGAGAGCAGATTGACGTGGACTTCCTGACCGTGGCCGGTGGTGTCACGAACGCGCAGTGCCATGAGGATGCCCGCCAAGGCGTTTTGGCCGGTGAGTACGTCAACCAGTGCGACGCCGGCTTTGGTCGGTTCCGTCTCGGGCGACCCGGTGATGCTCATCAGGCCGCCGAGCGCTTGGACGAGGAGGTCGTACCCGGGGAGTGCGGATCCGGCGCCCGTTCCAAACCCGGAGATGGAGCAGTACACCAGTTCGGGCCGCCCGGCGGACAAGGTCTGGTAGTCCAGCCCAAACTTGGCCATGACGCCCGGCCGGAAGTTCTCCACCACTACGTCGCATTCCGCAGTCAGTTCGCGGGCGTCAGCCAAGCCGGCGTCCGTATTAAGATCCACGACCACCGATCGCTTGTTCCGGTTGACACTGGCAAAGTACGTTCCCCGTCCGTGGTGGTCCACGGGCGGTACCCATGCCCGGGTGTCGTCACCGGCTGGGCTTTCGATCTTGATGACCTCGGCGCCAAAGTCTGCCAGCATCATGGTGCACAGGGGACCTGCCAAAACGCGGGAGAAATCGGCGATCCGGATTCCGGCCAGCGGTTGGCTCAGGGGGGACTCGGAGGAGCTGGGGGATGCCACTTTGCATCCTTTTGTTGTATGTTGCATGCTACTGAGGTTGCCTGCAACTGTAGGACACTTCCCGGAGGCTGTAAATACCCGTGGAGTCAGCGGGAGAATCTGGTGAGCTGCTCGAGCTGGGAGAGGTACTCGTCCGCTGACAGGCCAGGTGTCCGGGCACAGACCCCGCTGATCAGCAAGTGAGCGGTCCGGGTGACGTGGTCCCGTACGGCTCCGGCTGCTGCCCGGGGATCCCTGCGCTCCAACGCGGCCAGGATGTCCTTGCGGTCGTTGGCCAGGTCCTGGCTGCTTCGGGCCGACGGGATAGTGACCAGCCCATGGGCCAGCACCATATTGCGTAGTTCGCCGTCCAAGGCCAACAGGCGGGGGTTGCCCGCGAGTTCCATCAGGAACAGGTGAAAGTCCTTGTCAGCCTGCAAAGTTCCCGGCCCGTCCTCGCGGGCGGCAGCGTCAAGGATACGGCCGTGCAGGGTTCGGAAGTTGGCCAAATCTTCGTCAGTGGCCACCTCCGCCGCGCGGGCTGCCGCAGGCGGCTCGAGGATGATGCGGATTTGGAAGATCTGCACGATCTCATCCAAGGACATCTGAAGCACCCGCGCACCGCGGTTCTTCTCTATGCGGACGATTCCCTCTTTTTCGAGCAATTGAAGCGCTTCCCGGACCGGCGTTCGGGAGACTCCGAGCTTCTCCGCCAATCCGATTGCCGAGAAGTGTTCTTCCGGGCCCATCTCGCCGGAAGTGATGGCTGCACGCAGCATGTTGGTGACCTGAACCGTCAGGGATTGGCCATGGTCGATCTGTTGCATGCTACTCATGCAGGCATTCTACGGTCTGGTTTCTGCGGTGCAGAGATTACGACGTCGGCACCCGGCCGGGTGCCGACGTCGCCGTCGTCAGGACTTCAGCTTCGGTTTCACGTCCTTGTTGTAGATCGATTCCAAAGATGTTTTGAGTTCCGACATGGTGGTTTTCACGTCGGCCTTCTCGTTCATGATTTTGGTTGACCGAGCCGGCCATGAGCATGCCCCAGTTCTGGGTGCTTCCTTCGCTGTTGACGAGCTGCGTCAGTCCCACTGGCAGTGTCATCATGTCCGGGTGGTCAGTGACGATCAGCGGCCAGATGTACTCATTCCACTCGGCCACGATCGTGACCAGCGCGACCGTGGCGATGCTGGGCATCGAGACTGGAACCACGATCTTCCAGAGCTTGCGCCAATGCCCGGCCCCGTCGATTTCCGCAGACTCCAGAATGGCCGGTGGGAGTGTAAGGAAGTGCTGGCGCAGCAGGAATGTGCCAAAGGCTGTGCCCAGGGAGGGAACAATGATTCCCCAGTAAGTATTCAGTCCGCCCATGCCGGCGATCAGGACGTAGTTGGGTAGCACGGCCACCTGCGGCGGAACCATGAGGGCGACGAGGATCAGGAGGAAGATCACCCTCTTGAAGGGGAAGCGGATGAACACCAGCGCGTAGGCGGTGAAGATGGCCAGTACACACTTCACCGTTGAGCCGATTGCCGTCACGATCACGCTGTTGAGGAAGAACCTCGGAAAGGGAACGGTGGACGTGGCCTCCGCATAGTTCTGGAAGCTTGGCTCCTTCGGGAGGAGAGCCAGTTCGGTGGTGACAATTTCTCCCGGTGCCTTCAACGACGAAAGCATCATCCACAGGAGAGGAACGAATACCACAAGGGTGGCGAGGGCGAGTGGTACGTAACCAGTGGCAATCGTCCGGCCAAGGTTCCGCCAGGACAAAGGCTTTGCATCGGCTGGAAGGGGCTGAACGGGAGTAGTGCTCATGAGTAGTGAACCTTTCGTTCCACGAACCGGAGTTGCACGGCCGTCATGACCAGCAGACCTGCGAACAGGAGCACTGAAATGGCCGCAGAGTAGCCTGCCCGGTTATATGACCCGAAGGCTTGGAGATAGGAATCGAAGATGAGCGTGCTGGTGCCATTGCCCGATGGCGTCATGATCCGGATGATGTCGAACGCCTGAAGCGAGCTCAGCAGGGATGTAATCAGCAGGAAGAACGTAGTGGGAGAAAGCAGGGGCACCACGATCGTCCAGAACCGGCGCAGGCTCGAGGCCCCATCCAGGGCGGCCGCTTCCATCAGCTGGGGCGGGATGGACTGCAACCCGGCCAGGTAAACGACGGCGCAGTAGCCCAGGTTTTTCCAGACGTAAACGATGATGACCATCGTCAGCGCCAGCTTGGGGTCGTTGACCCACTGAGGACTCGACTGCCCCACGGAGCGGAGGAGCCAGGACAATGCTCCGTAGGTCGGATCGAAAATGAAGAGCCAAACCAATCCGACCCCGACGCCCGAAAGGACATAGGGGGCAAAGACAACTGCCCGGGCGAAGGTCCTGCCCTTCAGCTTTTAATTCAAGACGAGCACCACCACCAGGCCGAGCGCCATGGCGCCACCTACCGTCGAGGCGGTGAATACTGCCGTGGTTCCCAGGACGTTTGCGGCATCAGCCGATGAGAAGAACTCGACGTAGTTCGCAAACCCCACGTTTGTGGCGGTTGCTGCTCCCAGCGTCCAGTCCAGGGTGGAGTAATAGAAATTCGTGAGCAGGGGTCTGTACGTGAAGAGGAGGATCAGGGCTACGTTGGGTGCGGCGAACAGGATGAAGAACCATGCGTCCCGGCGTGTGCGTCTGTTCCACCGGCTGTTCCGCTTGAGGCCGGGCGGTTCTCCCCGTCCACCGGACGGGCTTCGCATGCCGGGGTTGATTGGCTCCCGGGCAGTCTCCGGACGATTGGTGCCTACAGCGCTCACCACAGACCTCTGACTTCTTAGTCATGTTGTCTGGGGGCAACGCTCATCGTGGCTGATCGGGTCTTTGGGCGGTTGACCTGACAATCTGCCTTACTTCTGCTGCAAACCTACCGGCAAGACTGTCCCAATGCAATAGCCCTGAAGTGCCGCTTGCGCGACTTGTGCTAACGTCCTTACAAATATCCTGCACTGCCCGATCGGGCAGCCCGAGCGAGAGTTCCAGACCTCCGCTCAGAATGGACCGGCCATGCCGGAAAGCTTGAGGACTTTGTTCATGGTCTTCGGTGTCCCCGCCCCAGGGATCCCGAGCTGACCATGGGCTGTTGGGGAGTCCCAAGCGCAGAACTGGAACTGGAGCAACGGCTTGATCTTTGATGGGGATACGCAATGGTGGCAGATGTGTGTGGCGCTCGCGGTGGCGTTGGTTCTATCCACGGCCATCGGGTTTGAACGCCAAAGCAAAAATAAATCGGCCGGAATGCGGACCCACGCAATGGTCGGCCTGGGTGCTGCCCTCTTCATGGTGGTCAGCAAATATGGTTTTAGCGATGTCTTGATGGCTGACCTTGTCAGGCTGGATCCGTCGAGGTTGGCGGCCCAGGTCGTTTCGGGCATCGGTTTCATCGGGGCCGGGCTCGTGTTCGTCCGGAGGAACCAAGTACGAGGTCTCACCACCGCGGCCTCGATTTGGATTACTGCCGCCGTGGGGACGTCGGCCGGCGCCGGATTGGCGCTTCCCGCGGTCTTCGTAACGGCCGCCCATTTCCTCATCGTTTATGCCTACCCGGTTCTATCGGCCAAGTTGCGCTCCGGACTCCCGCAGCAGTGGGTCCTCCGAGTGACTTACGACGACGGCGTTGGGGCTTTGCGGGACGTCCTCACCACGTGCACGGAGGAAGGGTTCCGCGTCCAGGGTTTTGCGACTATCAGGGCCTCCGACGAAACGAAACGCGTGGTGGAAAGACTAATGAAGCATGAGGACGCCTCGACCACCGGGTCCATTGAGATCGAACTGGAGATCGAAGGCGCCATGGCCGCGTCGAATGTCGTCAGCAGACTTTCGCAACTCGCAGCGGTCACCGAGGTGTCCATCGTCGATGACGCCGAGTAGCTGCAACCTTCAACCCACACAAGGAATCACTTCATGATAGAAATCCAGGGCCACAGGGGTGTCCTTGCAACGCAACACGGGAACACCTTGGCCAGCTTCGTCGAGGCGCTGACGCTTGGCGTCGACGCCATCGAAGTGGACATCTGGCTTACATCTGATCGCCAACTGGCACTCCGTCACGACGCCGTCGTCAATGGACGCGATATTCGTGATGGCCGGCTTCGGGAGGCTGTCGTGGAAGTGCTGCCCGATGCCGTGCATCGCATCGGCATTGAGGCAAGGACTCCCACGTTGGAAGAGCTCTTGGCCCTGATGCGTTTCGCAGGCGCGGACGACGTTGTCCTGGACATAGAGGTCAAAACCGATCGAGCGAAGGGGCGGGAATACAGCCATTCGATCGTGTGGTGGCTGGCCAGCATCCTGAGGGTCCACGAGTCCGGGCAGGCGCTTCGTGTGCGCAGCTTCGATCCCCTCGTCATCAAGGCCATGGGGGAGGAGATTCCCAGTGTTCCCAGGGTGGCGCTGTGCCGCGAGGCTGTGGGTCCGGACCCGGGCCTGTACCCGTCGGACACCTGCGCGCTGATCGAAGCTGCGCTTGCCGCTGGAGCAGAGGCGGTGGCCCCCGAGGTCAACCTCCTGGACGAAAAGCTCGTGGCTCGGGCGCACGCTGCGGGGCTGAAGGTGTACCCGTGGACTTTGGTCACGGAGGAGCAGATTGCCAACGCAGTCAGTCTGGGTGTGGACGGAGTATGCGTCAACGATGTTGCCTTGGCCCGGGCCACCTTCGCGGGCCTGGGGCAGGAGGTCCCTGTTCCCAGGCCCATAAGCCTGCCCATTCTGCGGTGATGTGAAGTCCGGTGGTTAGCCTTCACATTCCGTGCAGTAATACTGTCCGCCCTTTTCGCGTGCGATCTGCGACCGGTGGTGAACCAGGAAGCAGGAGGAACACGTGAATTCGTCCTCCTGAGGCGGAACGACGGCGACTACCAGCTCCTCGGCGATAAACTCACCTGCTGGTGTGCTTGAGTCCGGCTCATCGCTTTCTTCCACCTCAAGGACGGCAGTCATTGCTGTGGGGGCGCTTGCTGTCTGCAAGGCTTCCAGCGACTGTTCCTGGGCTTCTTTGACCTCCGGGCGAAGGTCGTCGTAATCCGTTGCCATGGCTGCGCTCCTTCACGAAGTATGGGTGAGCCGATGCGGCCCCGGTGTCCCATTGTAAGCATGCTTATGAATTGTGCAACCTCATTTGTCTCCTGGCTGTGCCGTTGCGACCTTCTTTGATGCCCGGGGGCGTGTTTTTCCGTCGAGTTGGGTGGGGTTTGCCGTCGATGTGGGTGGTGGCGGTGCGGCTGTTTTGTTTCTGGTGTCCGGGGTTGGTGGTTCTAGTTGGTGCCGGGGCAGCCCCAGGAGTGGGGGTTTTGTTCGCAGGTGTCGGCGACGAGTGCTGTTTCTGTTTTCCAGACGTGGATGGTTTGGGGTGTGGTGGTTAGGTTGAGGGTTCCGTTGATGGGTAGGGGTGGGCCGTTGTTGACGGTGTAGGTGCCGGTGTAGGTGGTGGTGAGTGTTGTGGGGTAGTTGCCGGTGGTGGTGTAGGTGTGGCTGGTTTGGGTGGTGGTGGTGAGTATTTCGGTGTCGGGGACGGGGTGGCCGGTGGCGGGTGTGGGGCCGAGGGTTTGGCCGTCGCCGTAGGTGTAGGTGTAGGTGGTGGGGGTGGCTGTGAGGTGGACGTTTTGTCCGAGGATGGTCAGGTTGAACGTTTGGGGTGTGGTGGTGGCGTAGAAGTTGGTGGGTGCCCCGGTGAGGGTGTTGGGGAAGGGCTGGGTTGTGAGGGTTCCGGGGTTGAGGGGTAGTTGGCGGAAGTCGGTGAGGATGCGGGCTGCGATGTCGTCGAGGATGTTGTGGGGTTCGGGGCCGTAGAGGCAGGTGGGGCCGGTGACGGGGATCCAGTCGGTCCAGCCGGGGTTGGTGATGGCTTTGGGGGCTTCTTTCCAGATCACGGGTGTGCCGGTGGCGCCGTTGGGTGATGGTGGGCAGGCGAGGGTGAGGCATCCGGGGTCCACGGTGTCTGGCCCGTCGGCGCGGCAGTGGGTATCGGCCATGTACTGGTTTGGGTCCTCGGATGCAGCAGCGGCTCCGTTTCCGCTGGACAACTGCGACGCCAACTGGCCGGTTTCAGGGTCAATAGTGAAATGGGCAGCTACCTCCACCCCACCGTTTCCACTGTTGTTGGAAGCCCAGATGTCATCTGCTTTTGCATGCGCACCTGATAACAGCAGGGAGCAGACCGCAAAGGCGGCGATGGCAGCAATCTGCTGCATAGCCATGCAGGACGATTTATGAAAGGAGGCCAAGGTCCACCGCGATCCATGCACCGTTGACGTGATTGGCAATCAGCACAAACGCGTCATTGCTCTTTTCGTCTGACTCTCTGCCTTTGGTTCCGTCTGCGTTGTAGTAGTCAATCGACTCTTGGATCACCTGCACCTTGGACCACTGGGTCCCACCCGACTCTTGCCATTGGACCTCGACGGAGGGAATGCTGATCCTGCCACCTACGAGCCAGCGGTTACGAACGTATCCGTCCTCGCCGGATTCCTTAAGCCGCATGCATAGCCTGCAGTCAGGTGTGAAGAGCGGAAGCCAGCCGGACATGTCGCCTGTTTCGTCCACGTACGAGAGTTGCGCGTACCAGTACTTAATAAACGCCTCCAGCCCCTCCCTCGAGTTCTCCTTCGCCAGCTCAGGCATGACGGGCACGGGTACGTTCTCGGCCTTGCCCTTCGCATCAGCTGGCTTGTAAACACCTGCGGAAGGAGCGCCAGCTGACCCGGACTCAGACGCTCCGGGCGCAGGCGCACCGGCCGCCGTAGCGCTGGAGGTGGGTTCCGCCGTCGTCGTGCTTGGCGGGGAGGGTGTGCCGCCTTGGCAGCCCGTCAGCAACAGTGCCGCGGCCAGGCCAAGGCCGGCGCCGCGAAGGCGGGCAGGGGTGAACGAATGGGTTGGGCGGTATGGCATGCAGAATCCCCCGGAAGCAGGTTGGCGTAGTGTCGGCCAGTCTAGGCAGCAGCCCCTGATGGAATCACGGCGAAATTTCCCATATGTGGATAACTCGGACTCTGTTCAGGGCGGTGCGTCGGGCGTAGTCTTGCCCTCGCCTGCTCGTCATCGCAATAGTCCAAACGGGGTGCATCATGGCCGGAACGAGCCGTTCAAGAAAGTCCACGCTGGCGGGGATTCTGGCGGCAGCGGCCATGGCGCTCGGGGCGTGCGCCATCCCCCTGCCCCTTCCGCAGGGAACTCCTGCGGCCGCGGAGTCTGCCGCGTCCAGTCCGGCGCCGGCGGCTGACCTGCCCTCTGCCGCGCCCTCTGCTGTGCCCTCTGCGGAGGCCAGTACTACGGGCCCCGGGGTGGACGGGAACTACGGCCAGTTCTCGTCGTTGTCCGAGGCATGCCTGGCAGTCAGCGCCACCATGCTCAGCGTGACGCTCCTGCCGTTGGCGGCACTCGCAGGTGGAAATCCCGAGGACTTGCAGAAGGCCCGGCAGGAATTGTCCCAATTGGAGGACAAGGTGCCCGGGGAATTGAAGCCGGCATTTGAAAAGCTGCGTGCCTACACAGAATCTGCAGGTAGTGATTTCAACAAATTCGGGGAGCCGGAATTCGAGGAGCTTTTGAAGCCGATCGAGCACTGGATGGACAAGAACTGCAAGTAGCGACGCCGCGCACATACTTCTCTCACAAAGCGTCGGGGACAGGCGCTAGGGTGGTATCCAAGAGAAGGGGAGTGCTCATGCCAGACCAGAGCGTGCCCGGTCAAAGCGTGCCGGAACACAACGTGCCCGATCACAACGTCCAGATGAATCCCGTGCCTGAAGGCGCCATCCCCGGTACGGGCCGCACCATCATCTCCGAGGCCGCCGTCGCCAAAGTGGCCGGCATCGCCGCCCGCGCGGTGCCGGGCGTGTACTCCTTGGGCTCAGGTCCCTCCCGTGCGCTCGGTGCCATCCGTGATGCCGTGGGCAGCTCGGACCACGCCGCCGGCGTCCGCGCCGAAGTGGGCGAAACCCAAGTGGCTGTGGACATCAACCTGGTGGCCCTCTACGGGCACCCGCTCCACGGCGTAGCCAACCAGGTACGCGCGGCTGTATACCGTGCGGTCGAGGAACTGGTGGGCCTGCAGGTCATAGAGGTCAACGTTGAAATCACGGACGTCTATATAGCCCCGCCACAAAAACCAACCACTGCCAAGGCGGTCACGGTGGATAAGGAGGTACTCCAATGAGCATGACAGTTGTGGGTATCGCTATAGGCGCTTTCGTAGCGTTCATGTCATTTCAGTTCGGATTCTGGGGATTTGTTATTTCGCTGCTGTTCATGGGCATTGGTGCCCTCCTGGGGCGCGCAGCTGACGGCAAGTTGGATCTCCGCAGCGTCCTCGATGCCATCACCGGCCGGCGCTCGTCCTCATGAGCGTGGCTGAGGCTGTGGAAACAACCACCAGCCTGGCCGGCCACAACCGGATCAGCACCCAGGCTCTGACATCGTTGGCGCAGGCGGCGGCCGCCGAGGCACTCGGCGTCCCCGCGTCGGACATCCGCGCTGATTGGGCGGACGACGACGGCCTGCTGGCTTTGTCCATCGTGGCACCGATCAGCGTTCCCGCCTTAAGCGAAGTTCTTCGCCAACCCCAGCGGGTCCAAGGGTTCGGCGGCTCCATCTGGGACCGGGCAGTCGCCGCCAAAGCGAGCATCCTGGACAGTGTCATGCGGCTCAGCGGCTCGCAGCTGAGCCGTGTGGACATCAGGATCAGCGGAGCCCACGTCACGGAAGGGGGCCGGGTCAAGTGACCCAGGATCAGGAAACGGAAGCGCCCACGCTGGCAAACCAACCTTCGGAAACACCGCCTGTAGCCGGTGAAGACGCAAGAATGAGCCAGATCCTGCGCAGGGAAACGCACTCATCGAGGGCCGGTGCGTCGGGAATCGCAGCCGTGCTGGTGATTCTGCTGTGTGTCTATGCGTTGCTGGAAGCGGGCGTTCGCGCAGTGGGTCAACCGCCGTGGCTCGTCGATCCCGGTACGGCAGCCGAACGCATCATCGCCCTTCCCGCCGGCATCTCTCCACTCCTCCTGGGCGCTGGCGGGGCAGTTGTCGCCATGGTGGGCCTGTACTTCTTCCTCCACGCAGTTCTTCCCGGCCGACGCGCCAGGCACCTGTTACGGGACCCGAGAATCGCCGTCGTCGTTGATGATGAGGTGCTGGCCTCCGCACTGGCACGCCGTGCGCGGCTGGCAGCGAACGTCACCCAGGAACAAGTGATGGTGGTGGTCTCGCAGCGTCTGGTGGTGGTTAATGTGCGTCCGACGTCGGGCAGCAGGGTCAGCGAGGAAGCCGTCCTTGCCGCTGTCCAAGCTGAGTTGGAAGAAATGTCTCCCGTGCCCATGCCTGCCGTCCGGGTCAACCTGGGCACCTCGGGGGTGATCGGCGCATGAACGGAACACCCCGGGCCCTGAACCGCATCCTGCTTTTAATTATTGGTGCGAAATTGTTGGCTATCGGCCTGCTCCTGGTGCTGTTGGCCACTGTTCCCGCGGTCGCCGAGTGGTGGCACGGCTGGGCCGGATCCGTGTGGGCCGGAACTGAGGACGCCTTCCGGCGGACGCGCTTCCCTGGCCGCGAGGAGAGCTGGCTCTGGATTGTCGCGGGCTTGGTGCTCGTTGTGGTGATCGTGGGGATGGTCGCCTGGCTTGCGCAGCAGGGCAAGGGACGGGCCAACCTGTTGGTAGCCGGCGACGACGACGACAGCCAGGTTGCAGGCGAAGTCCGGATCGGCGGTGGCGTGGCTGAGCAGGCACTCCGGGCCGCGTTGTCGGACCGGCCGGACCTTGCCGGGGCATCGGTTGCCACCTACGAGTACAAGGGGCAGCCGGGTCTGCGCATCCGGGTTCAACCGAGGCAAGGGGTTGCTCCGCACCTTCTGGCCGCGGAGATCTCGCAGATGGTTGAGGCGTTGGACCTTGTGATCGGCAAGAAGACGCCTGTCCTGGTCCACATGGTTTCCGGTGCACGCGCTAAGTTCACCAAGGCTGAGCGCGTGCGCTGAATCTTGCCCCGAGTTGCCCTAACCCACGTCGCCTGGGTGAAGCGTTACCGGGGCATTCCCTTAAGTTTGGCGGCTAGATAGACAGGAGGTTCCGATGGCTGTGAGTTCCGCTGGAACAGCGGGTAAAACCGTTCCCGACTCCCCGGTGTTGTCCGACGTCATGGCGGAGTTGGCTGCGCTGGAAGAACCGAGGCAACGCGAAGTCAATGAGAAACACGGCGACGACCACGGGGTCAATCTCAGCAAATTGCGGGCCGTTGCAAAGCGGCTGAAGACCCAACAGGATCTTGCCCGGGAGCTATGGGCTACCGGCGAGACCGCGGCCCGGTTGCTGGCATTGTTGATCTGCCGGCCGAAGGCTTTTGACCGCGGGGAACTGGACCGGATGCTGCGGGAATCCCGCACTCCCAAGGTGCAGGACTGGCTCGTGAACTATGTGGTGAAGAAGAGCCCGCACGCCGAGGACCTCCGCAGCGCCTGGTTCGATGACCCCGATCCTGTGGTGGCAAGTGCCGGGTGGGCGTTGACCTCCGAGCGCGTCGTCAAGGAGCCTGAAGGCCTTGATTTGGAGGGTCTCTTGGACATCATCGAGGCACGCATGAAAGGTGCTCCGGACCGGTTGCAGTGGGCCATGAACCAGTGCCTCGCCCAGATCGGCATCGAACACCCGGAGCATCGCGCCCGGGCCTTAGAGATCGGCGAACGCCTGGAGGTCCTGAAGGACTACCCGACTCCGCCCAACTGCACGTCGCCTTTTGCGCCCGTTTGGATCAACGAGATGGTGCGCCGCAAGTCGCTGTAGCCTCCGCGGAGAGCCACCCTTGCAGGGTCAGCCCCTGTTGCGTTGCATCATCCGGTACGTCAGTTCAGCCAGGAGTTCCTCGTCGGAGAGGTGCGAGGCCCGGGCGTTCGAGGCTGCCGGAACGGCCATCCGTGGGCTGGATGCCTGCCGGGAACCGTCAGTGGTCCGCATGTCGTCGGGAGTGATTTGGTCCGGCGCGAAGGTGGATTTGCCCTTGAGGACCTCCGAAACCGACCCGGCACGCCACCCCAGGGCGTTCTCCAGCTTGCGCTGATTGATCTCCTGGGTCCGGCGGGTGCCCGACTCCAGCGTCCTGACGGTCTTTATGGCAGTACCGGCCTGCTTGGCCAATTGCACCTGGCTTATCCCTTGGGCCAACCGCTCTTCCTTGATGAGTCGTCCGATGGTTTGCAGTGCTTCGAGTTCATCCACACTTCCCACTGTTCCATAGGCAACCATGGGCAATCAAATCGAGGGGCCGCTTCGATGCCTGGATCAAGGGCCGTCCGGGGTGCTAAATCACGCCCGGGAAGATACCAAAAAACTAAATAGGCAGGTTGCTTGGTATCAGTGTGATTAACTTAGGTGTAAGCGCTTGCATTCGATACGGGCACCTCGCTAGTGTGAGGCTCACCACATCAACCGCACCGCGGAAATCACCTGGTCCACTCACTGAGGAGTTCCCAGCATGAAATCGAAGAAGTACCTTCTTCCGGCAGCGATCGCCGGAGTCTTGGCTATGTCCCTCACTGCATGTGGCGGCGGGGGCGGGGGCGGAAGCACCAACGGCGGCGGCGGTGCAAGCGGCGACGCAGCCAACAACCTCGACGGCCGTGGGCCGATCACCTACGTACAAGGCAAGGACAACAGCAACGTTGTTCGGCCCCTGATCGAAAAGTGGAACGCCGAGCACCCGGACGAGAAAGTAACGTTCAAGGAGCAGTCGGACCAGGCTGACCAGCAGCACGATGATCTCGTCCAGAACTTCCAGGCAAAGAACGCGAACTACGACGTCATGAGCGTCGACCTGATCTGGGTAGCCGAATTTGCTGCCAAGGGTTGGCTGCAGCCGCTCAAGGACAAGACGGCTATCTCAACCGACGGCATGCTGGAGTCGACGGTCAAGAGCGCCACCTACAATGGCACGCTTTATGCAGCCCCGCAAAGCTCTGACGGCGGCATCCTCTACTACCGCGGCGACTTGGTGCCAAATGCGCCCAAGACGTGGGACGAGATGATGCAGATGTGCGACATCGCCAAGCAGAACAACATCGGTTGCTACGCCGGTCAGTTCCAGAAGTACGAGGGCCTTACGGTCAACGCCGCGGAGGCCATCAACTCTGCCGGCGGCAAGATCGTAGACGATTCCGGCAAGGCCGCAGTTAACTCCGCCGAGGCCAAGGCAGGCCTGAACAACCTGGTACAGGCTTACAAGGACGGCAACATCCCCACCGAGGCCATCACCTTCCAGGAAGAACAGGGACGCCAGGCATTCGAGGCCGGCAAGCTCCTCTTCCACCGCAACTGGCCGTACGTTTACAACCTGGCCAAGACTGATGGTTCCTCCACGGTGAAGGACACCTTCAAGATGGCTCCGCTTCCCGGCAAGGACGGCCCTGGCGCTTCCTCGCTGGGTGGCCACAACATTGCCATGAGCGTCTACTCCAAGAACAAGGCAACGGTTACTGACTTCATCAAGTTCATCACCAGCGAAGAGACCCAGCGGTTCTACGCCACCCAGGGTTCACTGGCCCCGGTGCTGACCAAGCTGTATGACGATCAGGAACTTGTCACCGCGCTGCCTTACCTGCCGGTGCTGAAGACGTCCATCGAGAACGCCGTGCCGCGTCCCGTAACGCCGTTCTACCCGGCCGTCACCAAGGCTGTCCAGGACAATGCTTACGCAGCACTCAAGGGTGAGAAGACCGTTGATTCGGCGATCTCCGACATGCAGGCGGCAATCGAGTCGGCCGGAGCCAAGTAACCACCCGGGCCCACGTCCGGCCGTTCGCCCTCCAGGCGGACGGCCGGACTCGGCTACGGCCTTCTCCCTGACAGGAGTCTTGCCATGTCAACAGAATTGCAAAAACAGCAGTCGACGGCGGATGCCGGCCACAAGATGCCAGGGCGCGAAAGCGCCGACCGTAAGCAGGTGACCCAGGGTCGCTGGGCGTACACGCTGCTGGCACCCTCGCTGGTACTGCTGGCAATCGTCATCATCTACCCGGTTATCAACGCCATCATCATGTCCTTCCAGAAGGACTCGGGACTTGATCCGGCAACGGGTTTCTTCTCCGAAGGCGGCCCCGCCGGCTTCGACAACTACGTACACTGGCTGGCCCAGCAATGCACCGCCCCCGGCGGCGGCGCGGTGGCATGTCCTCCGGGAACCCTGGGTTCGCAGTTCTGGGACGCCATGGGCACCACGTTCTTCTTCACCGTAGTTACGGTGGCTTTTGAAACGGTCCTCGGCTTCTGGATGGCCATCATCATGGCCCGTGCTTTCCGTGGCCGGAGCATCATCCGCGCAGCCGTCCTGGTTCCGTGGGCCATCCCCACGGCAGTGACGGCCAAGCTGTGGTTCTTCATCTTCGCTTTTGAGGGCATTGCCAACAAACTCTTCGGCACCCAGATCCTGTGGACCGGTTCGGAATGGCCTGCCAAGTGGGCGATCGTCATTTCGGATGTTTGGAAGACCACTCCCTTCATGGCGCTGTTGATCCTCGCCGGCCTGCAACTGATCCCGGACGAGGTCTACGAGGCAGCGAAGGTGGATGGCGCGTCCACGTGGCAGCGTTTCCGCCTCATCACGCTTCCGCTGGTCAAGCCCGCACTGATGGTGGCGATCCTCTTCCGAGTGCTGGACGCCCTCCGCATGTACGACCTCCCGGCCATCATGACCCAAGGCGCCAACGGCACCACCACACTCTCCATCCTGGTAGTGCAACAAATCCGGCAAGGGTTCAATTCGGCCGCGGCGCTATCGACCATCACGTTCATAGTCATCTTCATCGTCGCCTTCATCTTCGTCAGATTCCTGGGGGCAAACGCGGTCGATGCCGCTTCTTCGTCCGGAAAGGCAAAGTGACATGGCCACAGCCACAGCTTCAAGGACTTCCACTGCTCCTGCAGAGCGGCCGAAGCGCCCGTTCAACTGGGGATCGTTCCGCACCTACATCAGCGCAATCGTCATCCTGATCTGGTGCCTGGCACCCTTCTATTGGATGATCGTCACGGCGTTCCGCGACGTTGGGTTCACTTTTGACACAACGCCGTTCTTCACGCACTTCACGTGGGATAACTTCGCTACGGTGTTTGACGAGAGCCTCGGCAACCACTTCGGCAAGAACCTGCTCAACAGCCTCTTTGTTGGTGCTGTCACCACGCTGATCGCCTTGATCGTCGGCGTCTTCGCAGCCTATGCGTTGGCACGCCTGAACTTCCGGTTCAAGTTCGTGGTGCTCGGCTTCATCCTGGGTGCCTCGATGTTCCCGGGTGTTGCTTTGGTGACCCCGCTGTTCCAGCTCTTCACGAACATTGGCTGGATGGGCACCTACCAGGCGCTGATCATCCCGAACATCTCCTTCGTGCTTCCGCTGACGGTCTACACGCTGACCTCGTTCTTCCGTGAAATGCCGTGGGAGCTCGAAGAAGCGGCCCGGATCGACGGTTGCACCCAAGGGCAGGCATTCCGCAAGGTGATCCTGCCGCTCGCGGCCCCGGCCACGTTCACCACCGCAATCCTGGCTTTCATCTCCGCATGGAACGAGTTCCTGATCGCCAGCCAGCTGTCCAACGATGACACCAGGACGGTTACGGTGGCCATTGCCTACTTCGCAGGTTCCCAGCCACAACAGGAGCCGTACACCGCGATCATGGCAGCCGGCACCATCGTCACCATTCCTTTGGTCATCCTGGTGCTAGTGTTCCAACGCAAGATCGTCGCCGGTCTGACGGCAGGTGCAGTGAAGTGAGCAGCTCAGCAAGCCGACGCCAGCAAGCCGCCGCAGCCCGGAAGGTCGATCCCCACACAAAGCGCGTGCGCTCCGGGGAGGACTTCGACATCATCATCGGACTGCTTGGCTTCTGGGCGCTGGTTCTCCTGGCAGTCACCATTTATATGGAAGTCACGGCCCAGCCCGCTTTGGGTTGGGCCTTGGGCCTCCTGGCCACGGTACTCGCGCTGTGGGGCATGATCAGGCTCCGCCGCAAACTCCCTGAAAGGACTTCGCGTCGCCTCAGCTGAGGCCCCCGCAACAAGGCGGCACCTCAACTTAACAGCGGGTCGAAACAATCCCTGCGCGAAATGAAGAAGGGCTCCCGGGACAGATAGGCTTTAACGCGCCGTTCGGGAAGGAGCCCTCGGCCTTCGGCATGCACCTTTGAGGGGGCTAAAGTGGCAAAGACTAACGAACGGTCCCAGCGTGGCGGTCATACAGGGGTCAGCATCGAGGATGTCGCGGCGGCCGCGGGGGTCTCGACGGCGACCGTTTCCCGGGCCGTCCGGGGGCTGCCGCGCGTATCTCCGGCAACACGCGAAAAGATCCTGGATGTCGCGGCTTCCCTGGGATACGTGGCATCGTCCTCGGCGTCAGGCCTGGCTACCGGGCGGACCCGCACCATCGGTGTGCTGGCGCCGTTCGTGAGCCGCTGGTTCTTCTCGAAAGCGATCGAGGGGGCGGACAGGGAATTGCATTCCAGGAAGTACAACCTCTCCCTGTTCAACCTCGGCGGCCACGGCAGCAACCGCGAACGGCTGTTCAGTTCCACCATGGTCTACAAACAGATCGACGCCCTGCTGGTGCTCTGCATGGCGCTGAGCGAGGACGAACAGGAGCACCTCCATAAGCTCGATATCCCGCTGGTGGTGGTGGGTGGCCACGTTGAGAACTGCCCCTATATAGGGATCAACGATTACGACGCCGCCTCCACCGCCGTGCGGCATCTTCTGGGCCTGGGGCACAAGGACATCGCCCTGCTCCACGGCGACGACGAGACGGACTTGAACTTCGATGTTCCCCGGGTGCGGATCCGGGCCTTTCAGGAAGTGATGTCCGACGCCGGACTGGAGGTCCGCCCCGAATGGGACCAGTGGGGTGACTTCACAGTGGCCAGTGGGCAACAGGCGTTCACCCGCCTGTGGAATCAGCCCGGCCGCAAGCCGACGGCGATCTTCTGCTCCTCGGACGAGATGGCCATGGGCGTAATTTTCGAGGCGTACCGGCACGGCGTCCGGGTTCCGCAGGACCTCTCCGTGATCGGCATCGACGACCACGACTTTTCTGCTTCACTCGGGCTGACGACGGTGGGCCAGAGACCGGACAACCAGGCCGAACTGGGCACCAAGATGCTCTTGGACGAGCTGAACGGCCATCACGGCGCTGTCCGATCGCAGGTTGCTCCGCACGAACTGATCATCAGGGAGACCACGGCCCCGCCTTGCCGCTGACCGCGCGGGAAACTACGAAGCCCGTGCCAGTTGCCTGATGGGGATCCACCGCGAGGCAAGACGACGGTAGGCCGCAGCCGCTCCCGTCATGTCCCCTTCCGCGAGGCACTCGATCCCCAGGCGAACATCCATAGGTGACTCGTCGGGATAGACCTTGTCTGCCACGGCACCGTAATCCAGTTCAACCATGGATTGGACGTGGAACAGCTCCAGCCATTCGGTCAACTGGGTGAGATCGTCCAGCATGTCCAGGTCCGGGGCAGCGAGAGCCAGGTGGGCCACCGCGAAACGTGCCCGTTCCAGCGCCTCAGCCAGGGGAGTCCACACCCTGACGGTCTGGATATGGCCATCGGACTCCACCACTTCCTTGCGGTCCGATTCGGCGAACAGGGAGAACCAGCTGAAGGGGATGCCCCACGTGGAAGCCCGCGTGTGCACCCGTTTAGCATCGTCGCCTGCGTTGATGCGGTCGATCCGCTGCTGG
This sequence comes from Paenarthrobacter sp. YJN-5, assembly GCF_015040095.1. Classification (NCBI taxonomy): domain Bacteria; kingdom Bacillati; phylum Actinomycetota; class Actinomycetes; order Micrococcales; family Micrococcaceae; genus Paenarthrobacter; species Paenarthrobacter sp. YJN-5. The sequence continues at coordinate 4,107,622 of NZ_CP053544.1, read as the reverse complement.
TGTTTGTCCCGCTGGGAAACCGGGATGAGGAGATCAGCCAGCGGTCCGTGAACGCCGTCCATCAAGGCATTCGCTGCCAAACCGGCCCGAATCACCAGCTGGCTGGGGCAGTAAAGGAGGCGTCCGGCGTCGTGCGCTGCTTCCTCCTGTCCCGGACCGGGGGCGGCATGCCGCCCGCCCGGAACCCGCGTCATACGCACGAGGTCCGTTCGGCCGGTAGGGAAGGGGTCGCCTCCGGAACGCGTGATGCGTCCCAGGGACGCCTGCAGCTCCGCATTCTCGACGGCGGCCCTGGAACCTATGCGGTCACCGTCGGCGACGAGTTGGCGTTGCTGTTCAGGCGGAAATGCCTCGAGGGGTTCGTAGATGCGGAGGGAGGAAGAGAAGGGCAGGCCAGCCTGGCCTCGGTACAGCTTTCCACCCATGTCGCCAGCCCCTTTCTTGTCCGGTTCGGTGCCTAGTCTGCGAGTTCCACGATCACGGGTGCGTGGTCCGAGGCGCCCTTGCCCTTGCGCTCTTCACGATCAATGGAGGCGCCTGTGACGCGGGCGGCCAACGGCGCCGAGGCGAGGCAGAAGTCGATCCGCATGCCTTCCTTCTTGGGGAAGCGCAGCTGGGTGTAGTCCCAGTAGGTGTAGACGCCCGGGCCGGGGGTGTAGGGGCGGACGACGTCGGTGAAGCCTGCGGTCTCGAAGGCGTGGAACGCTGCCCGCTCCGGTTCGCTGACGTGGGTGAAGTTGTTGTCGCGGAAGAGTTGGATGTCCCACACGTCCTCGTCGAAGGGCGCGATGTTCCAGTCGCCCATGAGGGCGATCTGGGCGTTCGGATCAGCCTGGACCCATTCAGCGGCCTGTCCGCGGAGGACCTCGAGCCACTTGATCTTGTAAGGCATGTGTTCGTCGTCCAGGGAGCGGCCGTTGGGGACGTACAGGCTCCAGATACGCATGCCGGCACAGGTAGCTGCGATGGCACGGGCTTCCTGGGCCGGATCCTTGCCGGCCTTGCCGAAAGCCGGCTGGTCCACGAAGGTCCGCTCGACGTCTTCCAGGCCGACGCGCGAGGCGATGGCGACGCCGTTCCACTGGTTAACGCCGAAGTGCGCCACCTCGTAGCCCATGCGTTCGAACAGCTCCCACGGGAAGTTGTCATCCTTGCATTTGGTTTCCTGGATGGCCAGGACATCGCAGTCGCTGCGCTCAAGCCAGGCTTCAACGCGGTCGGCGCGGGCGCGGAGGGAGTTCACGTTCCAGGTAGCTATCTTCACAGCCACTAACTTACCGAACTTGGCGCAGAGTGCATCCCCAACCGGAGGATTGCTGCTGCGGGGACGCTGCGGCGGGCGGAGGTCAGTGCGCGTAGACCAGGGGGCTGGTGGAGCCCCGGCGCATTTTGAAACCGCAGACAATCAAGAGCAGTCCGGCAACCACTGCGAAGGCGGCCAACATGCCCACCATGCCCAGGAAACCGAGACCAGGATTGACCAGTACCAGCAGGCCGAAGAGGGCAGTGACCACCCCGGTCAGCAACCACACGGGCCAGCCGTTCACGGAGTTCCTCGCGGCGAAGGCCAGGACAATCTCGGACAGTCCAAGGACCAAAGCCCACAGCCCGATCAGCACTCCGAGCGCAGCGGCGGTCATACCCGGCCACGCCAACGCCACAATGCCTGCGGCGATGGAAATGAAGCCGCCCACCATGGTCCAGCGGGAATGGCGCGACGGATCGTAGAAGTAGTGCGCGATGTTGGTGAGGCCGTCCGTGATGGCGAAAATTGCGAACACGAAAATAAGCGCGAACACCGTAGCCACCGGCAGCGCAGCCACCAGAAGGCCAAACAGCACGGCAAGGACTCCCCGGAACAGCAAAGCCGTACCGGAATGCTTGAACATCTTGCGACCAACGGCCTCCGACATAGCGTCAGTTTAATCCCGGCTCAACGCAGGAGGTATAGGGAGAAGCCGGGAATTTCAGCGCATTCCTTCCCGGCGTATGGCCGTGGCGATGGCTGCCGCCCGTGTGTCCACTCCGAGCTTGGCGTAAATGTGCGCCAAGTGGGTCTTGACGGTGGCCTCGGAGATGAAGAGGCGCTTGCCGAGATCGCGGTTGCTGAGTCCCTGGGTGAGGAGGCTGAGCAGCTCGGCTTCCCGCGGCGTGAGGACTTCATCGGGGTTGCGGAGCTGCTGGAAGAGCCGCGATGCCACCGGAGCGCTCATGACGCTCTTGCCCAGGACCGCGCCGCGCACCGCGGAGAAAATTTCGTCCGGTGCTGCGTCCTTGAGCAAATAGCCCATTGCGCCGGCGTCCACGGACCTGACGATGTCGGCATCGGAATCGTAGGTGGTGAAGACGATGATCGCCTGCCGGGGGCGGCGTTCGCGCAACTGCTTGATGGCCTCGATGCCGTCCATGCCCGGCCCCATCGCGAGGTCCATCAACACAACGTCGGGAGAATACTCTGCCGCGGCAATAAGCGCTTCCTCGCCGGAAGCGGCTTCGGCGACGACGGCGATGTCCGGTTGGGTGCCCAGCAGCGCCTTGAGCCCGCTCCGGACCACGGTGTGATCGTCCACGAGGAGCACGGAGATGGTGGTCATGGCGATCCCTTTGTGTCGGAGTTGGAACCGATGCCGGAGTTGGAGCCGGATCTGGAACCCGTGGCGGATCCGGTGCCGGATCCGGTCAGCGGCAACTGCGCGGCGATGATGGTGCCTTCGCCGGGACTGCTTTCCACGGACAATTCTCCGCCCAGCCGGTGCACGCGCTGCCGCATGGCCCGCAAGCCGTACCCTCCGGCCGCCGACGGGGAAGGTACCGCTGCGGGATCAAAGCCGCGACCGTCGTCGTACACGTCCAGGGTGACCGCGTCCGGCAAGAAGCCCAGTGTGACGCTCGCGTTCCGCGCGCCGGCGTGGAGCTTGATGTTCGCTGCCGCGCTCTGGGTGACGCGCAACAGGGTGTGCCGGACCTCCGGCGGGACGGGGCGGGGGTCCCCGGTGACGTGCACGGCAATCGACTCCACATACTGCCGGGCCGCATGCTCCAGCGCTTCCGCCAAGGGGCCAGTCTCGAGGCCGGGCGCCGACAGTTCATGGACCAGGCTGCGCGTATCGGCAAGATTTTGGCGCAAGAGGTCCGTGGCTTTGAACAGATCGTCCCTGGCCGATGCCTCGGGCCAGGATCGTTGCGCGGCCTCAAGGAGGAGCAAACTGCTCGCCAGCCCTTGGGTCACGGTGTCATGGATTTCGCGGGAAACCCGTTCCCGCTCGGCAGCAATCCCCGCGGCGCGCTCACTGGCTGCCAGTTGTTCCTGCGCCTGCGAGACATCAGCCAGGAGCCGGCGTTGCAGGGCGGCATCGCGTTCGATCTTGTCGTAAATAAGCGTGAGGAGCGCAGCGGCGGCCAGCGGACCCAGAACCATGGCGACGTCGGTCCAGTCACTCATCCGGAAAAGCCCGACGGCGGTGGCGGCCGCGGTCACGCCGCCCGCCACATAAGCGGACCAGCCGCTGAGGGCGCTCCTGCCGAGGAAGAAGATCGCGAAGGAACACCAGGCGAAGCTGGGAGCGACCACGACGAGCACTGCCCAGGCTGCGATCAAAGCCACGGTCCACGGGAGCCACGGTGTGGGTTGCGTCCCCGGACGACGGGCGGCCGGGCGGTAAGCGGCCGGGCGGTAAGCGCCAGATCGGCGGGCGAGGAGTGCCGTGGCTGCGTAGAGGACGCAGACCGCACCCGCCAGAGCCATGGTCCATAGGTTGTCCGCGGCGGAGTGGCGCATGACGTAGCGGACCCCCGAGGCCACCATGAGCACAGCGAACCCGCAATGCACCACAACATCGATGCGGCCATCCCCCTGAAGTGGGGCCGGAGGCGTGGTGTCGGGCTTGGGATAGGCGGGTTTCATGGGAGTTCCTGGTGTGTTGAGGGCGCTCTTTCCATGCTAGATCCCGCGCCCCCGCTGGTCTCTCCACCTTTTGGCTGATACGGGCGCCCAAAAGGCTGAGCGTGCGAGCGGCGGCCAGCCGATGTGGGCGGCGGTTGACCCCGGGAAACATGGAGGGGTACCCATATGGCCGACCTGAGGAGAACCATGAAGAAGTCGAACAAGATGATCGCCGCTGCTGCTGCCGGAGCGTTGCTGCTCACCGGCGGTGTCACCGCTGTGGCCAACGCCGTCGCCCCTGCTGCGCCGGCGAACGGCGTCCCCGGTGCGCCGGCGAACGTGGCCGCGAAAGTGCCGGCCGATGTCCAGCCTGCCCCGGAGAATGTGGTCGCACAGAACCGCATCACCGTGGGCGCTTCGGGCAAGGCAGTCACTGCGGCGCTCGCCAAATGCCAGGCGGACAAACTGCCGTTCGTGACCGTGGCCTTGGTGGACCGCTTCGGGACCGTCCAAGCCCTCCTCCGCGGTGACAACGCCGCCGAGCACACCATCGAAGCAGCCAAGCAGAAGGCCTACACGGCCGCTGCGTTCGGTGCGCCCACCAGTGAACTGGCCAAGCGCGTCAACGGCAACGGTCCGTCCATCGCAGACCTTCCCGGCACCCTCTTCCTGGCCGGGGGTGTGCCGCTCAAGGTGAACGGAGCCTCGGTGGCGGGCATCGGCGTCGGGGGCGCTCCCGACGGCGCCCTCGACGAAGCCTGCGCAACCGCCGGAGCCGATGCGCTGGCCGCGACCGCGAAGTAGCCTCGGAGCATGAGTGCGTGGAGCGGGCGCGGCCGGGCTGGTGGAACCGTGCCGCTGACGACCGTGCTGATTGCCGTGCTGATTGCCGTGCTCGTCGCCGGCTGCGCCCCGACTGCGCCACCTGAACCGACAAGCCCGACGGCGACCGCCTCGCCGACTGCCTCCCAAGCAGCCCCCGCCCAGGCCGGGCCGTCGAGCGCAAGTGCGGGTCCGGCGTCGTCGGCTCCTGCCCCGGCGAAACCACCAACCCTGTCCGCGGAGGCACAGATGGAAACCGACCGGCAGCTGATCCTAGCCGCGAAAGCAAACGATCCCGTCCGGGTTCGCGAGCTGATCGCTGCCGGCGGCAACGTGAACGCCAAGGACGCAATCCAGGACTCGGCATTCCTGTATGCCGGCGCGGAAGGGTTCAACGAGGTCCTGCAGCTGACCTTGGAAGCCGGAGCCGATGTCCGCAGCACCAACCGGTATGGCGGAACGGCGCTGATCCCCGCCAGCGAGCACGGGCATACGGAGACGGTGCGGATCCTGATCGCCGCGGGCGTTCCGGTGAACCACGTGAACAACCTGGGCTGGACTGCCATGCAGGAAGCGGTCCTGCTCAATAACGGCGGGCCGGGGCAACAGGACGTCGTGCGGCAACTCCTTGAGGCCGGAGCAGACCCGGACATCCGGGACCGGGAGGGCCGGACTGCCCTGCAAAACGCGGAGCGGCTGGGGTTCAAGGAGATCGCTGAGCTGATCCGGAACCGCTGAGCTGATCCGGAACCGCCCGACTAATACGAAAGTAGTGGTGGGTTAGGCGGCGGTGACCGGGGTGATGGTGACGTCGTAGCCGAGGTTGTTGAGTTGTTTTATGGCGCGGTTCTTGGCTTTGGTCGGGTTGATGCGGGTGTAGTGGTCGGCGCCGGGGTCGTTGTAGATTTCTCCGGTGCTGAGCATGTGCCAGGCTGCGGTGAGGATCGAATGTTCGACGGCGACGAGGGCTTTGTTGCGTCCGGCGCGGGTTGTGATGCGCCGGTATTTCGCGGCGAGGTAGGTGTTTTTGGATCGTGTGGCGGACATGGCCGCGGTGCCGAGCGCTGCTTTGAGGTATTTGTTCCCGGGCATGATGTGGCTGGATTTGATGTGTCCGGCGGATTCGTTGGCGCTGGGACAGACCCCTGCCCAGGACGCGAGCCGGCCCGGGGTTTGGAAGACTGCCATGTCCGCCCCGGTTTCGGCGATGATCACTTCGGCGACGCGGTGGGAGACTCCGGGGATGGTGGCCAGGGCTTCCCTGGCGTCACGAAAGGGTTCCATCGCCTCCTCGATCCGTGTCGTGAGGGTATCGATGGTTCGGGTGTGGGCGTCGATCTGGTCCAGGTGCAGCCTGGCCATGAAGGCATGGTGTGGTTTGAACCGGCCGGTCAGGGCGTCGACGAGGGCCGGGATTTTCGAACGCAGCATTCCGCGGGCCATTCCGGCCAGGACTTCGGGGTTCCGTTCACCGTTGATGAGGGCTTCGAGCATGTCCCGGGAGGAGACTCCGGTCAGGTCCGAAACGACGGAGGAAAGTTTGATTCCGGAGCTTTCAAGGAACTTCTCCAACCTGAGGATCTCCCGGGCCCGGTCGCGGGTCGCGATGGCGCGCGCCCGGGTCAGGTCCCGTAGCTCGCGGATGGGTTCGGGCGGCACGAACGAGGCCCGCAGGAGCCCGTGCGCGGCCAGTTGGGCCAGCCAGGCGGCGTCGGAGACATCGGTTTTGCGTCCAGGGATGTTCCGGGCAGCTTTGGCGTTGACGAGCATCACGGGCAGGGTTTCTTCGAGCAGGTAGAAGAACGGTTTCCAGTAGTCGCTGGTCGCTTCCATCACCACCACGGTGACATGTTCGCGTTCGAGGAACTCCCGCAGTTCCAAGATCTGATGCGTGGTCGCGCCCCAGGTCGTGACCTTTGAGGTGTAGGTCCCGGCCCTGGCGCCTGGGATCCGCACGCAGACCTTCGCGTCGCGTTTGGAGATATCCATCCCCGCGGCCCGTTCATTAACGATGTCCATCTTCTTCCCTCCAACACTGTTTGACGGTGATGACAGTGTCTGTCTCGGGGAGGACTGGGAATATTCAGGAATCTAATACTCGTGCTCAAGGGCAACAATCCACGGTTCCCGTGGAGGTCCTCCACACCACGCTGGGTCACGGACTCGCGGCACCAAGTTGGGTCGGCGTTCACCGAGACGGACAGCCCAATGATCTACCCGGAAGGCCAGAGTCCGCCAGAGCCCTGGCGAGCCACCCCGTACACTTTCCCGGCCCCACGGCGCGCCAGCGGCGCTCACACGCTGGGTCGCAGTAGAGCGCATTTTGGACGTCCAGAACGCGCTCTGCTGCGACTTACTTGGGTGCTACAGCGCCTCGAGGATGCTCACGTAATTGGCGATGCCGACGCCGCCCATGTTCTGGACTGCGCCGCGACGGGCATTGGCCAGCTGCATGTCCCCGGCGGTGCCACTGAGCTGCATGGCAGCGATGACGTGCTGCGATACACCGGTGGCACCCACCGGATGTCCCTTCGCCTTCAGGCCACCGGACACGTTGACCGGCAGCTTGCCGTCCTTGTACACCCAGCCTTCCTTGATGGCCCGGGCACCCTGGCCGCGGGGGACCAGTCCCATGGCTTCGTACATGATGAGCTCGGCGATGGTGAAGCAGTCGTGGACCTCGGCGAAGTCCAGGTCATCCACCCCGGCTCCTGCCATGGTGAATGCCCGCTCCCAAGAGACGCGCGTTGCCTCGAACTCGGTGGGGTCGCGCCTCTCTGCGGGGAAGAAGTCGTTGGCATGCCCGAAACCGGCAAGGCGAACGGCTGCGGTTGCGCCGTTGGTTTCCCTGGTGGAAAGTACGACGGCGGCGGCACCGTCGGAGACGGGCGAACAGTCAGTGCGGCGCAAGGGATCGGCCACCATCGGGTTCTTGTCCGAGATGGTCCGGCAGAACTCCACGCCGAAGTCGCGATGCATCTGGGCGTATGGATTGCTCATGCCGTTGTGGTGGTTCTTGGCGGAGATGGAACCGAGCACATCGCCCAGGCCATTCTCGAAGCCCGGACCGGCGATGCCTGAACCTGCCGTACCCGCGCCGTACCGCTTGTCGTAGTGCTTGGCCACCTCCGCGAACAGGCCGGTGAATCCCGTAGTGGACGGTTTTCCCGCCATCTCGTACGAGGCGCCCAGGAGCGCGGCCCCCACGACGTCTGCGCCGGCGTCGGTCATCTTCTCCGCGCCGATCACCAGCACATTCCTTGCCGTCCCGGCGAGCAACGCCTTGACGCCCTGTTGGAACGCGGCCGAACCGGAGGCGCACGCGTTCTCCGTCCGGGTGGCGGGGACGTTGGCGAGATCTGCCGAGAGTTGAAGCGCGAGGGACGACGTGAACCCCAGGGACTGCATGCCTGAGTTGAACTGGCCCAGGTAGATCTCGTCGATATCCTTGGGCTCAAGTCCGGAGTTCGCGATGGCTTCACCGGCCACCTGGACGATCAACGTTTCGAGCGTCTGGTCCGTGAGCTTGCCAAACTTGCTGTGGCCCCACCCCGTGAGCAGGATGTCCTTGCCAAACTGGTCTTTGAGGCTCATGCCGTAGCTCCTTCGAGGGTCTCTTCAACAGCGGTGTCCATAAGCGCCACAGCGAACTCTGCCTCGGTCTTCCCGCGGATCTCTTCCACAGTGACGCCCGGGGCGAGGCGGGTCAGCACAAGGCGCGTGCCGCCGTCGTGCGTCTCATCCGGCTCAATGTCGAAGACGGCAAGGTCCGTGATGATCCTGTCCACGCAGTTCAAACCCGTGAGGGGAAGCGTGCATTCGCGGACGATCTTGGCTGAACCGTCCTTGGCGTTGTGTTCGGTCAGGACCACGACCCGGGGTGTTCCGGCGACGAGGTCCATGGCACCGCCCATGCCCTTGACCATCTTTCCGGGGATGGTCCAGTTGGCGAGGTCGCCGCTGCCGGACACCTGCATGGCGCCCAGGATCGCAACCTTCACATGCCCGCCGCGGATCATGCCGAACGAGGTGGCGGAATCGAAAATGCTGCCGCCGGGATTGATGGTGACAGTCTGCTTGCCGGCGTTGATGAGGTCGGCGTCCTCCTCGCCTTCGTAAGGGAACGGGCCCATGCCAAGCAGGCCGTTTTCGCTCTGGAGGACCACCCGAACGCCGTCCGGGAGGTTGTTGGCTACCAGTGTGGGGATGCCGATGCCGAGGTTGACGTAGTCGCCGTCGTTGAGTTCTTCGGCCGCGATGGCGGCCATCTGGTCACGTGTCCATGCCATGGTGTGTGCTCCTTTTCTGCTTGGACGGCCGCTTAGACGGCCGCCGGGACGGCCGGGGCTTCGAGCCGCTGACGGACCGTGCGCTGCTCAATGTCCTTGATCCTGTTGCTTGCCTGGACCAGCCTCTGGACGTAGACGCCCGGGGTCACGATGTGGTTCGGATCGAGTTCGCCCAAGGGCACGATCACCTCCGCCTCGGCGACCGTCACCTTGCCTGCCGTGGCCACCACCGGGTTGAAGTTCCGGGCGGTGTAGCGGTAAATGAGGTTGCCGTCGGTATCTGCGGTGTGGGCGTGGACCAGGCTGACATCGGCGGTGATGGCGCGCTCGCGGACGTAAGTAACGCCGTCGAACTCTTCATGGGGCTTGCCTTCGGCAACCAAGGTGCCCACACCGGTCCGGGTGTAGAAGGCGGGGATACCGGCGCCACCGGCGCGCAGGCGTTCGGCCAGCGTGCCCTGCGGAGTGAACTCGACCTCGAGCTTTCCGGCAAGGTACTGCTCGGCGAAGAGTTTGTTCTCGCCGACGTAGGAAGCGATGACCTTGCGGACCTGGCCGGCCTCGATGAGGACGCCCAATCCCTTGCCATCAATGCCCATGTTGTTGGACACAATGGTGAGGTCCTTGGCGCCTGAATCGCGGAGGGCCTCGATAAGGTCCGCCGGGATGCCGCTGAGGCCAAAGCCGCCGACGGCGATTGTCATGCCGTCCGTCAAAAGGTCCTGCAGCGCTTGGGGCGCGTCGGGATGGATCTTGGACATTCCGGACTCCTCTTTGAGTGGGTGATCCACTTTGTGGACGTTAGTGTTGTGGCTTCCGAGCCTAGGAGCGGTGCCTTCGTGTGGCAATAGCCGGAAGCTTGGGCGCCTCACGCTGTGGACGCTAGACTGAAAGCTGTCCATAATGTGGACGAAATCTCAAGGAGAGTCCATTGGCCGCACACACCGTTCCCGCCGTTCCCGTTCAGGGTGCCCAGGTGGTTGGCAGGGTCGCTGCCCTGTTGAGGCTCGTCGGCCGCAAGCCGGAAGGCATGTCCTTGGCAGGGCTGGTCCGCGAGTCCGGACTGACCCGGCCAACTGCGTACAGGCTGCTGACGTCACTGGCCGCGGAGGGCTTGGTGGAACACGAGGAAGCCACCGGAAAATGGGTCCTGGGACCTGAAGTTTTCCTGCTTGGGTCCGTGGCCGCTGCCCGGTTTCCCATGGAGGACATTGCACGGCCGTCCCTGCGGCGGCTCGCGGCGGAAACCGGGGAGAGTGCGTTCTTCTCCATAAGACGCGGCAACGAGACGGTGTGCGTCCTGCGGGAGGAAGGTTCCTTCCCCGTTCGGTCATTCGTTTTGCATGAAGGCGTGCGGTTCCCGCTGGGGGTGGCCTCGGCCGGGACGGCGATCATGGCATTCCTGCCGGAGGAGGAACAGAACGTGCTGCTCACGGACTGGGAAGCGCACGCCGGCGACTTTGCGGCCGGACATCCTGCCGGGGTGGTTCGGGAGAACCTGGAGAAGACCCGGCTGGCTGGTTACTCGGTAAACCCGGGGCTGGTCCTTGAGGGGAGCTGGGGGATGGGGGCCGCTGTGTTCGATCCCCAGGGACGTCCGGCGTGGGCGCTTTCCCTGACCGGAATCGAACCCCGGTTCAGGGGCGACCGCCAGGAGTTCCTGGGCAAGCTCCTGCTCGAGGAAGCTCACCGGATGACGTCACGGTTGCAGCGCTCCGCCCCCAACTAGGTCGCATTAGTGCGCGTTTTGGACGCTCAGAACGCGCAGTGCTGCGACCTACTTGGGGAGGCGGGGTAGGTGGGGGTGAGCGGGACGGGGTTGTTAGGCGGAATCGAGGTTCAAGCGCATCAGGACCCTCGGGAAGCCGTTAAGGACGGACGTGGTTTCAGCGACCTTCGTGAAACCCGCCTTCTCGAAAAGCCTTCGTGTGCCGACGTACGCCATGGTGAGGTCCACTTTGCTGCCCCTGTTGTCCCGTCGTCGAACACCGTGGCGGGCCGCACTTCGATTGACATCAGCCCATCCTGTCACCGGCATGGGCGTTTAGCCATAGTCGTGCTGGATGTGGGGGAGGGCGCCGGGCCCGGACCTGACGTGGGAAAACAGGTGAAAGAAAGTAACCTTTGAAATTTTTTCAATCCGCACCCATCCACCCGGACATCACCTCCGAATAGCTGATGAGACACAAACAAAACCGGAAGAGCGGAAGCGACGCCGGACCGCCCGTGTCCCACACCCGAATGGACCCAGCACCAGGTTCCTCAGAGCAAGGAGAATGACATGTTGTCCACCAAGCGCCCCGCCCTCGCCTTCGTTGGCCTCACCGCAGCCGCCCTCATGGGACTGACGGCCTGTGGTGGTTCGAGCACCTCCAGCTCCCCCTCGTCCTCCGCGGCCCCGGAGACCTCTTCCATGGCACCGTCGCCATCAGCGTCCGCCAGCGAATCGATGGGTTCCAGCGCAGCCATGGATCCCGCCAGCAACCTGGTCGGACCAGGTTGCGCCGGCTACGCCGCCCAGGTTCCCGACGGCGCAGGTTCGGTTGCGGGAATGGCGCAGGATCCCGTTGCCGTGGCCGCCTCCAACAACCCGCTGCTCAAGACCCTGACCGCCGCGGTATCCGGCAAGTTGAACCCCAAGGTGGATCTCGTTTCCACGCTGAACGGCAGCGAGTTCACGGTCTTTGCTCCCGTTGACGACGCGTTCGCCAAGATTGACCCCGCTACGATCGAAACGCTCAAGACCGACGATGCCCTGCTGAGCAAGATCCTCACCTACCACGTAGTCCCCGGACAGCTGACCCCGGACCAGGTAGTGGGAACCCACAAGACCGTCCAGGGCGGCGAAGTGACGGTGGGTGGCAGCAAGGACGCCCTGACCGTCAATGACGCCAACGTCATTTGCGGTGGCGTGCAGACTGCCAATGCCACGGTCTACCTGATCGACTCCGTGCTGATGCCCAAGTAAACCCCTCCACGAACGAACAGGGCGGGTGCCGGAATTCCGGCACCCGCCCTGTTGCTGTCTCTATGTTGGCCCCGGGTTTATGTCCCGGGGCAACGGCCTACCTTCCCAGGTCGCTGTCCACGTAGGAACCTGGCCGTGAGTGTTCCGAGCCGCACGGGCACCCGCCGCTGAGCTCGATGCGCACCGTCACGGGGTTGGCTGAATCAACGGTGAACGATACCTGGTCCTTGGAATCCTTGATGACGTGGAGGGTGCTGTGCGCCGGGGAAGCGCCGGAGGCCGCGGAGGCGCCTGAAGCCACGGAGGCCAGGGAGGTTGAGGTCATGGTGTGACACCTTACTGCTGGTAGTTGGGGGAGTGTTCGCTACTTGTCTTCAGGAGACCGCGGCGTGCTGTCAACGGTTGGGATGCTGCCGGTAGGCGTACCGCCGGGACAGTCCGAATCCGGGCAGGTCTCCGCGCATTCGTGCTTGGTGACGAGGTCGAACTGGACACCGCGGTGCTGTTCGACGCCGGTGCGGATGGCCCGCTCCACCACGGAGGTTGCGAGCCGACGCCGGAGCGACAGGGGATCGCGCCTGAGGTCCTTGGCGAGCGCGAAGCAAAGCAACAGCATGACCAGGATGAACGGCAGGGCGGCCACGATGGTGACCCTTTGGAGGCCGGACAAGGCTTCCGAGGGTTCATCACCGCCGGCAAGCAACATGACAGCTGCTACTGCACCGGTGAGGGTTCCCCAGAAGATCACTACTCCGCGCCGCGGGTGTTCGGCACCGTTGGAGCTGAGGGATCCCATGACGATCGAAGCCGCGTCGGCGCCGGTGACGAAGAAGATCGCCACCAGGACCATGGCCAGCGCGATGACGCCCACAGTGAGCCACTCGGGCATGCCCAGGTTCTTGACCAGATCGAAAAGGGCGCCGTCGAAGTTGATGGAGGGGGCGCCGTCGACCATTGTCACCAAGCCGGGAGTCCCCGCCTTGTCTGCTTCCTGCTGGACGTGGAAGGCAGCGCCGCCGAAGATGCAGAACCAGATGACGCTGACGATGCTCGGTACCAGCAGGACGCCGGTGACGAACTGGCGGATGGTACGGCCACGGCTGATGCGGGCGATGAACAGGCCGACGAAGGGCGTCCAGGAGATCCACCAGGCCCAGTAGAAGATGGTCCAGCTGGTCATCCAGCTGCGCAGGGCGTCATCTCCCACTGCTTCGGTCCGGGAGGACATCTCGGCCAGGTCGCGGGCGTAGTCGCCTACGGCGGACGGGATGAGGTTGAGGATGAAGAGCGTGGGGCCGGCAACGAACACGATCACGGCCAGGACAACGGCCAGGACCATGTTGATGTTGGACAACCACTGGATGCCGCGGCTGATGCCGGACACGGCCGAGGCCACGAAGCAGAATGTCAGGATGGCAACGATGACTACCAGGACGGGGGTGCCGACTTCGCCCATCCAACCGTTGGATGTCAGGCCGCTGCCGATCTGGAGGGCACCGAGGCCGAGGGAAGCTGCCGTGCCGAAGAGCGTGGCAAAGATGGCCAGGATGTTGATGAACTTCCCGAGGGGTCCCTCCACCATCCGGATGCCGAACAGCGAGGTGAAGGCCGCGGAGACCAGTTGCTTCCGGCCAAGGCGGTACGTGCCATAGGCCATGGCGATGCCGACTACTGCGTACATCGCCCAAGGGTGGAGCGTCCAGTGGAAAATCGAGGTGGCCATGGCGGTCTGGATGGCATCGGGCGTACGGCCATCCACAGTGCCGGGCGGAGGCGAGATGTAGTGGAACAGCGGCTCGGCAACTCCGTAGAACATGAGCCCGATGCCCATGCCGGCTGCGAACATCATCGCTACCCAGGAGATGGTGCGGAACTCGGGCTTTTCGCCATCCTTGCCCAGCGGGATGTTGCCGAACTTGCCCAAGGCAAGCCACAGCACGAAGATCACGAAAAGCGAGGCGAGAACCATGAACAGCCATCCCGTGTACTCCATGACCCAGTTGAGGGCTCCCTTGGAGGTTTCGGAGAGGCTGTCCCTGCCAACAAATCCCCAGACCACGAAGGCGACGGCGATGGCGCCTGTGATTCCGAAGGTGACTTTGTCGAGGGTAAGTTTGCGGTTCCGGCGGGCTGAGACGGCCTGCTCGGTCTTGGCGTTGCGAAGTTCCTCCAGGATCTGTTCGTACTCTTCAGAGTCGGGGAGGGTTTCTGCCGTGCCTTCCTCGGGGTCGAGGACTGCGGGGTTTGATTCATCGGGGGAGACGCTGATGACTTCATCAAGCGTTTCCCTGGTGGAGGGCTCCTTGTCAGCCGGAGTTTCAGCCGGCGTATTGTCTGCCGGTAACTCTTCTGGTGTCAGGGATTTTGTGTCACTGCTTATAGCCATGAGCGGGTCCTTTGCTCGGCGAGTCATGGGCTTGCGTTTCTACGAGGCCCGGTTGTGGGACCGATTCCGGATAACGGGGCGGATTGCTACCGGACTGGGGCCGGTGAGCGTTCCGCAAGAATCAACAACATTCGCGTTATGCAACAGAGTGCGCCCCGTCACACCCGAAAGTCAAGCACTTTCGCTTCTTTGACGCACATTGATATACCAGTTGGCTTTGAGCTGGAGTTATGCAAAAAGGCGTTACGGACGGCCGGAATTACTGGTGTCGGTAGCCCATCTTGGCGCTGATGGCGAGGCCTGCCTCGCGGAGCCCCTCGATGAGGCCGGGCTGGTCTTCGGGAGCGAAACGGAATGCGGGGCCGGAGATGCTGACGGCCGCAATGACGGTCCCCACATGGTTGAAGACAGGCACGGCAATAGCGGTGAGGCCAATCTCGAATTCCTCATGCACTATCGCGTAGCCCTGGCGTGCAACATCGTGGAGTTGCTTCTCAAGCTCTCCACGATTGGTCACCGTCCGGGGCGTGCGGGCAGGCAGGCCCACTGCCTTGAAGACCTGGGTTCGCTCGTCCGCGGTCAACGCAGCCAGGAGCACCTTCCCGCTGGACGTGGCATGGAGGGGCGTGAGGCTGCCAACCCAGTCGTAGGTGGCCAGGGTGGAAGGACCCATGGCCTGGTCCACGTTGACGGCGTAGTTGGAACGCAGCACGGCAAGATTGACGGTTTCCTTGTACTCACCGGCGAGGGCTTCCAGGACTTCGCGGGCCTCGTGCACCACGCTCAGCCTGCCGGGAATGGAGGAGGCCAGGCGCAGGATGCCGAACCCGAGCTGGTACTTGCCACGTTCGCTGTTCTGGCGGACCAGCTCCCGGGTGACCAGTGAACCCACCAGCCGCGACACCGTGGACTTGTGCACGCCCATTTCCTCGGCGATCTCGCTGACGCCGGCATCGCCCTTGCGGGCGAGGATCTCCAGGATCTGGAGCGCGCGGTCCACTGACTGGACGCCTCCGCTTTGGGTCTCTGCGTCATTGTCGATGTCCGGGTTGCTGCGTGCGGCCATGGTCACATCCTAGACTGGCCCGTCACGGGGCCGGCGTTGGGGCCCGTCCCGGGGCCGGTCCCGGGTCCAGGGGATCAGGGACTCACGGTGGCCTCCTCAAGGCCCGTGCGGACCGGGAGGCCCACCCGTTCCCTGCCGGCGTACACGTTGAGGCTGCGTCCCCGGCTGAAGCCCACCAGGGTCAGTCCCGTTTCGACCGCGAGTTCCACTGCGAGGCTGGACGGGGCGCTGACCGCTGACAGGACGGGGATCCCCGCGAGGGCGGCCTTCTGGACGAGCTCAAACGACGCCCGCCCGGAGACCTGCAGGACCAGGCCGGACAACGGCAGCAGGCCCTGCCTGAGCGCCCAGCCCACCACTTTGTCCACCGCGTTATGACGGCCCACGTCTTCACGCAGGCACAACAGTTCCGGCCGGGAGCCGTCCACCTTGAAAAGACCAGCGGCGTGGACTCCGCCGGTCCTGTCAAAGACGGCCTGCGCGTCCCGCAGCCGTTCGGGCAGTTCGGCCAGCACGTCCACAGGCACTTGGAGGGCGTCCTGCGATGCGTCGAAATGGATGGTCTTCCGGACAGCTTCAATGGAATCAGTGCCACAGATGCCGCAGGAGCTGGAGGTGTAGACGTGCCTCATGGTGTCCGGCAAGGGAACGTCCGGCCGGAGCT
This sequence comes from Paenarthrobacter sp. YJN-5, assembly GCF_015040095.1. Lineage (NCBI taxonomy): Bacteria > Bacillati > Actinomycetota > Actinomycetes > Micrococcales > Micrococcaceae > Paenarthrobacter > Paenarthrobacter sp. YJN-5. The sequence goes on along the minus strand of NZ_CP053544.1, from coordinate 4,091,544 downwards.
GTGCTTCCACCACGTTGAAGGTTTGGACGCCGTCCCGTTCGCCCGCGCAGAAGCGCAGGGACACGAGTTCGGCTTGGTGGCGGATAATGCCTTCAGACACCAGGAACCCCGCCACGAGGTCGAAGTCGTCGCCCGGAGTCCTCATGGTCACGGAAAATGACGTGCCGCCCAAACGGATTTCCAGCGGCTCTTCGGCGGCCAGCACGTCTTCCTTGAACCGGATGGGGTGCTCGGCACCGGTCCCGTCCAGTTGGAAACGGTGGATCTTCCGGCGTTGCGTCATGCGTGCCATGGGGCGTGCCTTTGTTCGTTGGTGACAGGCCTGTCCGTGAACTGCGGTGGTTGGACCCACGGCAGTGGCATGACCTGCACAGCGTGGCCGGCCTCGACCCCCTGGGGCGGCACCGCCATGATTCCGTCTGCCCATGCGAGGCCACGCATCATGCCGGGGCCGGTGTGGGAGGCCGGGATGGCCAAGCCGTGGACAAAAGTGCAGGGGACAAGCCGGGTCCTGCCGGAATCCGGCTCGAAATCCGCGCCGGAGGTCATGATCACGGTGTCGGGCGGCTGCCGGTTGCCGAGGGTGGCCAGCAACGGTTCGCCGATGGTGATGAGGGCAACCATGGCCGCCAGCGGATTCCCCGGCAGTCCGATGATGAAGCGGCCATCCGGGAGCGCGGCCAGCACGGCGGGGTGGCCGGGCCGCATGGCGATCCCGTCAAGCAGCAGGCGCCCACCCAAGGCCTCAACCACAGTGCGGAAATGATCGGTCCCGGACTTGCCGGTGCCGCCTGTGGTGATGATGACATCCGCCGGTTGGCCGCTGCCTGCACCCGCCGCGCTGCCCGTATCGCCCAGGGCAGCACCGCCCAGGGCGGCCAGCCACTCTTCATAGGAGTCGCCGATCCTGCGCTGCCCGGACGGAACGCCGCCAAGCCGCGAAATGACGGCGGCAAGCTGCGGCCCGAACGTATCGCGCACCTGTCCCGGCGCGGGCTCACCCGAAGTGACCACTTCCGAACCCGTCAGTACGACGGCGACCAGCGGCTTGCGCTGCACAGCCACCTCGTCGTGGCCTGCTACGGCGGCGAGTGCAATGTGGGCGGGGTTCAAAAGGGTTCCCGCGGGAATGAGGACATCACCGGCGGCTGCTTCCTCACCAGCCGGACGGATGTGGCGGCCGGGAGATACCTCGCCCGGTTTCGCTTCGGGAATGAGGAGGAGATTCCGGGCGCCCCGGGCGTCCCCGGCCAGCATTCCGCTTTCCTTCCGGAGGATGGACGTTGCGCCCTCGGGGACAACGCCACCCGTGGCAATGGTGCTTGCCTCGCCCGGGAAAAGCCGGGTGCCGCGCTCAACCAGGGTGCCGCGCTCAACCAGAGCCCAGGGGCCGGAGCCGCTGACCGCCCACCCGTCCATGGCCGAGGACGCATAATGCGGAATGTCCTGGCGGGCCCTCACCTCCAAAGCCAGGGCACTTCCGATGGCCTCTGCAAGCGGTACCAAAGCAGCTCCGAGGGGACGGGCACAGTCAAAGGCCGCCTGGCGCGCTTCGGGCCACGTAGCTCCGTGGTTCTTTTCGCAGGACCCGTTGGCTGTAGAAACGTCGGAGACTTCCCGGACAAGCATGGATCTCCATCTCCTGGGTTGGATCAAGGGCGGTGCCTGACGACTCCCTGAAAGTCGTTGCCTGACAACTGCCAAAACCGTTAAAAAATGCCTTAAAAACGGACGCCGGGGGCGGCCGGCCTTCCCGTTGTGCCGTGCCGCCCCCGGTATCCGGGCTGACGTACTGGTGCTAGGCCTTCACGTAGCCGTTGGGGTTCAGTACGAACTTTGTTGCTGCACCGGCGTCGAATTCGGCGTAGCCGCGGGGTGCGTCTTCGAGCGGGATGGCCTTGGCGTTGACTGCCTTGGCGATCTGTACCTTGTCATGCAGGATGGCCATCATGAGCTGGCGGTTGTACTTCATGACCGGGCACTGGCCCGTGGTGAAGGACAGGGACTTGGCCCAACCGGTGCCCAGGGACAAGGACAGGGAGCCGTGCTTGGCTGCCTCGTCGATTCCGCCGGGATCGCCGGTGACGTACAGGCCCGGGATGCCGAGCGCGCCACCGGCCGTAGTAATGTCCATGAGCGAGTTCAGCACCGTGGCGGGTGCCTCGTGCGAGGCGTCCTTGCCGTGTCCGCGGGCCTCGAAGCCCACGGCGTCAATGCCGGAATCGACTTCAGGAACGCCCAGAATTTGCTCGATCTGGTCCTTGGGATCGCCTTGGGAGACGTTGACGGTTTCGCACCCGAAGGAGCGCGCCTGCGCCAGGCGATCTTCGTTCATGTCGCCCACAATCACGACGGCGGCACCGAGCAGTTGGGCGCCGACGGCAGCAGCGATGCCCACCGGACCGGCACCTGCAACGTACACGGTGGAGCCAACGCCCACGCCCGCGGTGACGGCACCGTGGAAGCCGGTGGGGAAGATGTCCGAGAGCATGGTGAGGTCCATGATCTTTTCAAGGGCCTGGTCACGGTCCGGGAAGCGCAGCAGGTTCCAGTCCGCGTAGGGGACCAGGACGTATTCTGCCTGGCCTCCCACCCAGCCGCCCATGTCCACGTAGCCGTAGGCGCTGCCGGGGCGGTCCGGGTTGACGTTGAGGCAGATGCCGGTTTTCCGTTCCTTGCAGTTCCGGCAACGGCCACAGGAAATGTTGAACGGCACCGAGACGATGTCGCCCACCTTGATGAACTCGACGTCGGGTCCCACTTCAACCACTTCACCGGTGATTTCATGGCCCAGCACCAGGTTCTTCGGCGCCGTGGTGCGGCCACGGACCATGTGCTGGTCCGATCCGCAGATGTTGGTGGTCACGGTGCGCAGGATGACGCCGTGGGGCACCTTCCTGCCGACGTTGGCCGGGTTGACGCCCGGTCCGTCCTTGAGTTCGAACGTCGGGTACTCGGTGTCGATGATTTCAACGACGCCGGGTTCCTTGTAGGCGACTGCTCTGTTTCCTGACATGAACACTCCTTGGACAGTTGGTGTTGCGGGAACTATGGGGTCCAACTGCCCGAAAGCGATGCTTCGATGAGGAATACCTCCCCAGGTTTCAGGCCACCGAAGCACCGTTCACGGGCAATTGGACTACTACAGGGCCGGCTAGGCGACGCCTTGGAGTTCGACGGCAGCGCCGGCAGAAGCTACCGTGTGGTCGTTTTCCACAGTGCTGCCGCTGACGCCGATTGCGCCGATCACTAAACGGCCTCAGCGTGGGCTTGGGTGATATCAGACAATGCTTCTCCTTTGATTCATGTCTGGTGGCACGGGCGAGGTACGGAAAGTCCAGTGATATCTTTCGTCTAATCCAAAAGATATATCAGTCACATACTATGACAGTGGTCACAGCATGTACAGCTTTTCCTAACTCCTTTCGAGCCTGATGATGACCGATTTTGACGTGGGGGTGCCGCTGGTGTCGGCCACCGAGTCCAAGGGAACCAGAACGTTGGTTTCCGGGTAGTAAGCGGCGGCGCAACCCTTGGGCGTTGAGTAGGAAACGATGCGGAAGTTCTCCGCGAGTCGATCGACCCCGTCGAACTCGGAAATCAGGTTCACCATGTCCCCGTCCGCGAAGCCGAGTTCCCGGATGTCGGCTTCGTTGATGAGGACCACCCGGCGGCCGCCGTGGATGCCCCGGTAGCGGTCGTCCTTGCCGTAGATGGTGGTGTTGTACTGGTCATGCGAGCGGAGGGTCTGCAGGACCAGGCGGCCGGCCGGAATCTTGATGTATTCCAACTCGTTTCCCGTGAAGTGGGCCTTGCCCGAGGCAGTATCGAACTTCCTGGCATCGCGGGGCGGGTGCGGGAGCACGAAGCCGCCGGGGTGCTGGATGCGGTCCTCGAAGTTCTCGAAGCCGTCAATCACGCCTTCGATGTGCTTCCGGATCAGGGTGTAGTCGTCCCTCATGGAGAGCCAGGCCGCACGGGGTGCTCCCGGCAGCGGGTGGCCTTGGGCATCGGTGAACAGGCGGTGCGCAAGGTTGCAGACGATCGCCACTTCGGAGTGCAGGTGCTCGCTGGCGGGCTTCAGCCGTCCACGGGAGGCATGCACTGCGCTCATGGAATCTTCCACTGTGACCCGCTGGTCGCCCGTCACCTGCGTGTCCTTCTCCGTCCGGCCCAGCGTAGGCAGGATGAGTGCGCGGCGCCCGGTGGACAGGTGGGAGTGGTTCAGCTTGGTGGAGATCTGGACGGTCAACGCCGTGTTGGCCAGCGCGTCCTCTGTTACCTGTGAGTCCGGGGCTGCGCGGACGAAGTTACCTCCCATGCCCATGAAGAACCGGACCTTGCCATCGCGCATGGCCCTGATGGCAGCGACGGTGTCGTAACCGTGAGCGCGTGGGGAAAGGAACTCGAACTCATGGTCCAGGCGGTCGTGGAACTTCTCCGGCATCTTCTCGAAAATGCCCATGGTCCGGTCACCTTGGACGTTCGAGTGCCCTCGAACGGGGCAAACGCCGGCGCCCGGCTTGCCGATGTTGCCTTGGAGCAGCAGGACGTTCACCACGTCCCGCAGGGTGGGCACGGAGTGCTTGTGCTGTGTCAGCCCCATGGCCCAGCAAACGATCGTGGCGTTGGAGGCGAGGAGCCGTTCGCCGGTGGCCCGGATCTGCTCCAGGGTCAGGCCGGTCGCTTCGACGATGTCGTCCCACTCAACCTTCTCGAGGTAGCGCAGGTATTCGTCGATGCCCACCGTGTAGTTGTTGATGAAATCGTGGTCCAGCACGGTGTCCAGGCCGGGAGTTGCGCGGCCTCCCGCTTCGGCTTCGAGGAGGTATTTGCCGAGCCCCTGGAAGAGGGCCTGATCGCCGCCCGCGCGGATCTGCAGGAAGTCGTCGGTGAGCTTGGTGCCGGTAACGACGCCCTTGACGTGCTGCGGGTTTTCAAAGTGCAGCAACCCGGCTTCGGGAAGCGGGTTGACGGAGACAATGATCGCTCCGTTCTTCTTGGCCTTTTCCAGCGCGCTGAGCATGCGCGGGTGGTTGGTGCCCGGGTTCTGGCCCGCGACGAAGATCAGCGACGCTGTTTCCAGGTCGGCGAGGCTCACGGAGCCCTTGCCGATGCCGATTGTCTCCACGAGGGCCGAGCCGGACGATTCGTGGCACATGTTGGAACAGTCCGGCAGGTTGTTGGTGCCCAGGCCGCGGACCAGGAGCTGGTAGACGAACGCCGCTTCGTTGGACGTCCGGCCCGAGGTGTAAAACACCGCCTGGTCCGGGTTGTCCATGCCGCGGAGTTCCTCGGCCATCAGGTCGTAGGCGTCGTCCCAGCTGATGGGCTTGTAATGGGTGGCGCCTTCTTCCAGGACCATGGGGTGGGTCAGGCGTCCCTGTTGTCCCAGCCAGTAGTCGTCGCGGGTCTTCAGCTCAGCTACGGAGTACTTGGCGAAGAATTCGGGCGTGACCCTGCGCCGGGTGGCTTCCTCGGCCACTGCCTTGGCCCCGTTTTCGCAAAACTCCGCCGCGTTGCGCTTCTCGTGTTCCGGCCAGGCGCATCCCATGCAGTCGAAACCATCCAGCTGGTTCACGGCCATCAGCGTCTGCGCGCTGCGGATCGGTCCCATCTGCTCGAACGAGATCTTCAAGGCATTGGCAACGGCCGGGATACCCACGGCCTTGGTCTTGGGTTTGGTGACGGTCAGCTTCGACTCGTCGATGTTTTCACGGGGGGCTTTGGAAGCCATGTGATCTTCCCTCCAGATCAGGAAATGGTCAGGCGGCGCCGGCAGGTACAGGCTCGACGGCGGGTACGGTGCCGCCGGTAACACGTGCCTGCCGACGGGCGGCTTCGGTGGTGTGCAGCAGCAACAATGCCGTGGTCACCGAGCCTACGCCACCCGGAACAGGCGTCAAGGCCGCTGCGACGCCGCTGACGCTCGCCTCGTCCACATCGCCCACCAGGGAACCGTCGGGCAGGACATTCGTGCCGACGTCCACCACCACGGTCTTTTCCGTCACGTGGCTGCCGGTCAGCAGTCCGGTGCGGCCGGCGGCCACTACCACGACGTCGGCGGGCCGCGTGAACGGCTCCAGCGCACCTGAGCGGGAGTGGCAGACGGTGACGGTGGCATCCTTGGCGAGCAGCAGCAGCGACAGCGGCTTGCCCACCACGGCGGAACGTCCGACGACGACCACGTTGCGTCCCGCCGTCGGAACCTCGAAGTGGTCCAGAAGCTCGACGACGGCCCGCGCTGTGGCGGGCGCGAAGGCCGGCTGCCCCACGGCCAGGCGACCGAGGCTCAGGGGGTTGGCGCCGTCGATGTCCTTTTCGGGGGCGATGAGCCCGACCAGGCTGTCCGCGCGGACACCCGAAGGCAGGGGAGTCTGGAGGATGATGCCATGCACCGAGGCCTCCGCGCTGAGGTCACGGAGCACGGCGGCCAGGACCTGTTCGGTGGCGTCGTGGCCGAGGTCCACGATCCGGCAGTCGATCCCTCCACGTTCCGCGGCGCGTTCGATCGACCGGACGTACCAGTGGGTTGATTCGTCGTCGGTAGCGACCACGACGGCCACCGTGGGACGGACTCCCTGGTTATCCAGGGCGTGGGCCTCTTCCTGGGCGCGTTGCCGGATAAGGCCTGCAAGCCCCTTGCCGGACAGCACTTCTGCACTCATGCGAGGATCCTTTCGCGGACGCGGCGGGACAGGGTGTCAGCGGCGAGGACCACCTTCTCTTCCAGCCCGTCGGTCTGCCCGGCAAGGCGGGTCCGGGTGGCATCGTCCTTGATGGCCACAAGGTTGATGTCGATGTTGATGCGTGCGGTGGTGGCAGCCGCCCGGGCTGCGTCGGCGGCAGCGGCGACGTCGCTGATGACGTTCGGGTTGGCCGCTTCGAAAAGTTCAGTGGCGAGGTCCACGATCTCGCCGGCAAGCTTGATGAGCTGGGCGGGCGTTTGCGCGGCCTGGACCAGGGCAGCATCGATCGCCGCTTTCTTCGCGGTCTTGAGCTCCGGGGTATCGGAAGGAAGCTTGTAGGAGTCGATGACCCCTTGGAAGGCGTGTTCGTCGGCATCGGCCAGCCGGAGCGCTTCGGTGCGGTGGTGATCGGCGCTGCTGGTGATACGTGCAACCAGTCCTGCATGCTCCGCGTACTTCTCACCCGTGGTGTAACGGGCGACCATGGCCACCAGTGCGGCACCTTGGGCAGCATGCAACGCCGCAGCCGCTCCGCCGCCTGGTGTGGGTTGGCGGGCGGCGAGCCTGGCCAAATAATCGTTGACTGTTTCTGAGCTGATCATGTGTCTTCCTGGGCTGGAGAAAGATGGGGGACAGACAGCGGCCCGGACCCGGTTGCGAGGGATAGGGTCCGGGCCGCGTGTCTTGGAAGCCGCGGGTGCGGCGGGGGACTAGCCCCGGAGCCGGCTCATGGTGGGGTCGTACAGCGGATCCTCGGTGACGGTGGCCTGGATGCGGCGGCCGAAGTACTCGATCTCCACCGAATCACCCAAGGACACTGCGGACGGGAGGTACGCATACGCGATCGGCTTGCGAACCGTGTAGCCGAACGCCGCGCTGGTGACGTAACCCACCGGCTGGTTCTTGTAGAACACCGGTTCCTTGCCCAGCACCAGGCTGCGGCCGTCGTCGACCGTCAAGCAGCGCAGGCGGCGGGCGGAGCTTTCCTCGCTGCGGCCCTCCAATGCTGCCTTCCCGACGAAGTTCTCCTTGGCCATCTTGACCGCGAAGCCGAGGCCGGCCTCGAAGGGGTCGTGCTCCGTGGTCATGTCAGTGCCCCACGAACGGTAACCCTTCTCGAGGCGCAGCGAGCTGAAGGCGGCGCGGCCCGCGGCGATGACGCCGAACGGCTGGCCGGCCTTCCACAGCGCATCCCACAGGCGCTGGCCGTTGTCCGCGCTCGTGTAGAGCTCCCAACCGAGTTCGCCAACGTAGGACAGTCGCATCGCCGTGACGGGAACGCCACCGATCACCACGTCCTTGGTGCGGAAGTAGCGCAGGCCGTCGTTGGAGAAGTCGTCGCTGCTGATGGTGCTGACCAGGTCGCGGGCCAGCGGACCCCACAGGCCGATGCAGCAAGTGCCGCCGGTGGTGTCGCGGACCTGCACCCAGTCGCCCGCGCCGCCGTTCTCCGTCTGATGGCGGGCAGCACGCTCAAAGTAGGCGGTGTCGATGTTGCCGTTGGCGCCCAGCTGGAAGGTGTTCTCATCAAGGCGTGCAACGGTGATGTCGCTTCGGATTCCGCCGGCGTGGTCCAGCAGGAGGGTGTAGGTAACTGCTCCGGGCTTCTTGGCGAGATCGCCGGTAGTGAGTTCCTGGAGCAGCTTAAGGGCGCCGGGGCCGGAAACTTCCAAGCGCTTGAGCGGCGTCATGTCGTACATGGCCACTGCCGTACGGGTCTTCCAGGCTTCAGCAGCCGCGATCGGGGAGCTGAACATTCCGGACCAGGCGTCGCGGGCCGGCGGCTGCCACTCGTCCGGCATTTCCTTCAGCAGTTCGGCATTGGCCTCGAACCAATAAGGACGCTCCCAGCCGGCGCCTTCCAGGAAGTAGCCGCCCAACTGCTTGTGGCGGGCGTGGAAAGGGCTGACGCGGAGGTTGCGCGGAGAAAGCTTGGGCTGGAGCGGGTGCAGGACATCGTAGATCTCCACGAAGTTCTGCTGCGAGGTTTCGCTGACGTACTCGGGGGTGAGCTGGACTTCCTCGAAGCGGTGGATGTCGCAGTCGCCCAGGTCGATCTGCGACTTGCCGTCAACCAGGACCTCGGCAACGGCGCGGGCGATGCCTGCGGAGTGGGTGACCCACACGGCCTCAGCCACGTAGAAGCCGTCCAGTTCCTTGGACTCGCCCACCAGGGAACCGCCGTCAGGGGTGAAGGAGAAGATGCCGTTGAAGCCGTCTTCGATTTCGCTTTCACGCAGGGCCGGAAGGATCTGCTTGGTGGCTTCCCACGCCGGCAGGAAGTCCTCAAGGGTGAAGTCGAGGCGGGAAGGCATGTTGTGTTCGCTGATGCTGGAGGGCTCGTACTTGCCGAGTTCATCCAGGTCCACGGGCATGGGCTTGTGTGCGTAGGAACCGATGCCGTAGCGCTCGCCGTGCTCGCGGTAGTAGAGGTCCTGGTCCTGATGACGGAGGATCGGCAGCTGTGCACCGTTGGGCAGTTCGTTCTTGCCCTTCTGGGCGGGAACCGGGGTGGTCTTGACGTACTGGTGGGCCAGGGGGAGCAGCGGAACTGCCATGCCGATCATCTCGCCGATCTTGGCGCCCCAGAAGCCTGCGCAGGAGACGACGATGTCGGCCGGGATCACGCCGTCGGCGGTCTGGACGCCGGTGACGCGGTGGCCGGACTGTTCAATGCCGGTCACTTCCGTGTTGCCGAGGTACTTCACGCCGGCAGCTTCGGTGCGCTTGATGAGCAGCTGGACGGCACGGGCGGCCAAGGCGAGGCCATCGGAGGGAACATGGAGGCCGCCCAGGATGTCGTCCTGGTTGATCAGCGGGTAGAGCTCCTTGCATTCCTCGGGGGAGAGGATGCGGCCCTCAATGCCCCAGGACTGCGCGTAGCCAAGCTTGCGCTTGAGGTCGGCAAGACGGGTTTCCGTGGTGGCTACTTCAAGGCCGCCTACCTGGTTGAAGCAGCTCTGGCCATCTTCGGTCAGGGACAGCAGCTTCTCCACCGTGTACTTGGCGAAGAGTGCCATGCTCTTTGACGGGTTGGTCTGGAAGACCAGGCCCGGAGCATGCGAGGTGGAGCCTCCGGGCATGTTGAGCGGACCCTGGTCCAGGACCGTGATGTTGTTCCAGCCGCGTTGGACTAGTTCGTCGGCGAGGTTGGTGCCGACGATGCCGGCTCCGATGATGACAATGCGGGGCGTCGATGCCATGAAAGTTTTCTCCTGCTGTAATTCGGGCGTGGGCGGGCTGGTTAGCGGAAGACGACCGTGCTGGTCCGGTCCAGAAGCACGCGGTGTTCGCAGTGCCAGCGGACGGCGCGGGAAAGTGCGAGCGCTTCCGCGTCCTGGCCCACGGTGGAAAGTGCCGTGGGGCCGTAGCTGTGGTCCACCCGGATGACTTCCTGCTCGATGATCGGGCCCTCGTCCAGGTCCGCGGTGACGTAGTGTGCCGTAGCGCCTACCTGCTTCACGCCACGATCGTAGGCCTGGTGGTAGGGGCGTGCACCCTTGAAGCCGGGGAGGAAGGAGTGGTGGATGTTGATCGCGCGGCCTTCCAGCTTGCGGCACAAGTCATCTGACAGGACCTGCATGTAGCGGGCAAGGACCACGAGGTCAGCCTCGTATTCCTCCACCAGTTCCAGCAGCCGCGCCTCGGCCTCGGCCTTGGTGTCCGGGGTGACCGGAACGTGGATGAAGGGCAGGCCGGCTGCCTCCGCCATGGCACGGTGGGTCTCGTGGTTGGAAACAACAGCCACCAGCTCGCCGCCGAGGCTGCCTCCGCGCCAACGGAAGATGAGGTCGTTCAGGCAGTGGCCGAACTTGGAGACCATCACCAGGACGCGCTGTTTGGTCTGGTCATGGAAGCTGAACTTCATGTCGAAGCGCTCTGCGATGGAGCGGAACTCTTCTTCAAGCTGCTCCGGTGAGTAGCTCTGCGGGCCGGAGAACGCAGTGCGCAGGTGCAGCGTCTGGCGAAGGCTGTCATCGAACTGCTGGTGCTCTTCGATGTTGAAGCCGCGCTCGAACAGGAACGTGGTGACCGCATGCACGATTCCGGGCTGTTCGACGCACGACAGTGTGAGTACGAACTTCTGCGCTTGCTCGTCCTTGAGCTGCCCGCGTTCCGCCGGAAGGGTGCTGAGGTGAGAGTCTGAAGCCACGAGGGTCATATGTCCTCCTTAGGTAATTCCCTAGATATATTCCTGAATTACGTACTGATATATTAGGATTGGATTCAGCGTATACTGGACCTTGGAACGAGGTCAATAGGTTTTTTCGGAACTGTGGAAGGAGCTCGGCACTGTGGCAATTCAAACCTTGGCGACTGTAGAAGACGCAGGCAGGAAGTCGCTTGCGGACATCGCTTACGAAAGCGTGCGCGACCGCCTCCTGACGCTGGACATCAAGCCGGGCGACCTCCTCAATGATGACCAGCTGGCCAAGGAGCTCGGCATCGGGCGCACGCCGGTGCGCGAGGCCCTGAAGCGGCTGGAGCTTGATCGCCTGGTGGTGACGTACCCGCGACGCGGCACTTTCGCCACCCGGGTGGAGGTCACTGACCTTGCGTTCATTTCCGAGATCCGGGTGCAGTTGGAGCCGGTCGCCGCAGCGCGGGCGGCCCGCGTGGCTACCCCGGCGAGCAGGGACTACCTGCGCCAAGTTGTCCGGGAAGTTGAAGCCTTCGACATCAAGGCCGCCTCCGTGGTGGAGACCTTGAAGCTGGATGCCCGCGTGCACCAGGGCATCTACGCTGCAGCAGCCAATCCGCACCTGGAAGACGTCCTGATCCGCTACGACAACCTGGCCACGCGGATTTGGTGCATGGTGCTGGACCGGCTGCCCAACCTTGAGCGGCACGTGCATGAGCACGTGGATCTACTGCAGGCAGTGATCGACGGCGACGAGCACAAGGCGGCAGAGTTGGCGCGGACGCACGTGAGTGAATTCGAGCAGGCGGTGCGTGAGGCGTTGTTTGCAGCCTGACGTGAACGGGTTGTCCGCCCGGCCGCAAAGCGCCTTGTTGACGCGTGCGATTTCCTCCTTGCATACTTGGGGCCTAGCTAATATATCTCTCGGATATCACACGACGTCGGCGCTCTGCCGGTGAGTGGATACCGGCGCCTGCGTAGGCATGCAGGCTTCATTCCCCTTGGAGTATCGCGTGAACATAAGACCGCTCCCTTTCGACAACATTCCCCTGACCGGCACAGGCCGCGTTAAGCGGGGTATGGCTGAGATGCTCAAGGGCGGCGTCATCATGGATGTCGTTAACGTCGAGCAGGCCCGTATTGCCGAGGACGCCGGCGCCGTCGCCGTGATGGCCCCTGAGCGTGTTCCTGCCGATATCCGCGCCCAGGGCGGCGTGTCCCGTATGTCCGATCCGGACATGATCGATCAAATCATTGCCGCGGTGTCCATCCCCGTGATGGCCAAGGCCCGCATCGGCCACTTCGTCGAAGCCCAGGTCCTGCAGTCCCTCGGAGTGGATTACATTGACGAGTCCGAGGTCCTGACCCCGGCCGATTACATCAACCACATCGACAAGTGGAACTTCACCGTCCCGTTCGTGTGCGGTGCCACCAACCTGGGTGAGGCGCTGCGCCGGATCAACGAGGGCGCGGCGATGATCCGTTCCAAGGGCGAGGCCGGCACGGGGGATGTTTCCAACGCGACCGGTCACATGCGCAAGATCCGCGCCGAAATCGCGAAGCTCTCCTCCCTGCCCGAGGACGAACTGTACGTTGCTGCGAAGGAACTGCAGGCCCCGTACGAGCTGGTCAAGGAAGTTGCTGCCACGGGCAAGCTTCCGGTGGTGCTGTTCACCGCCGGCGGTATCGCGACCCCGGCTGATGCCGCGATGATGATGCAGCTCGGCGCCGACGGCGTGTTCGTCGGTTCCGGTATCTTCAAGTCCGGCAACCCCGCCCAGCGCGCAGCCGCCGTCGTCAAAGCCACTGCCTATTACGACGATCCCGATGTGATCGCGAAAGTCTCCCGCGGCCTCGGCGAGGCGATGGTCGGCATCAACGTCGACGAAATCCCCGAACCCCACCGCCTGGCCGAACGCGGCTGGTAAAGCAGCGGCCGCCCGAGGTGATATCGAGGCAGCGTTCATGAGCCAGGTGGAGAATAGCCGGGTCCGGCTGAGTAGCTGTTTGGGTGATGCTCATATGCTGGCGTCACGTTCGTAGGTGGTGCCGTAAGGTACGTTCTCATTGACAGCAACCGTGAAGATTGTGGGACTGTGCCGAGTAACCATGACGCCCATCCAACCGAGGGACTCTGCGCCGGCGCGGGCTTGTCGGACAGCCTCGTTTAGTTCGTCGTCTTTCCGGTCGCCATCCTTCACCGTTACATGGAAGTAGCGTCCGGGGTCTACAACTGTGATCATTTCTTCTTAATTCTTTCTAGCTTCGACTGGAAGGATTTCAATCAGCCCTGTTCAGCGGAGGGTATGGGCCACGTCGCGGGAGATCTTTGCAATGACGTCCGGCTCGTCATGGAAAGTGACTGCATTGGCGAGTGCAGCGACCCGTTCCCCGGGATCGCGGAGCTTGAATATAGCGGGTCCGACGAGGACGCCATCGGCGCCGAGTTGCATCATCAACGCGGCGTCGGCGGGGTTTTCGGTGCTCTCGGCGAACAGTGCCACTGGGAGTTTGCCGGCAAGGCCAACTTCCTTGGCCAGTTCGTAGGGGATACCCAGATTATTCGCCATCTCCCTCAGTTGGTCTCCGGACAGGGCTGAGAGTGCATCGATCTCTGCGCGAAGCTGGCGGATGCCGCCTGTTGCACCAGTTTGTTCGCTTCGACATCGGATCATGGCGGCACCTTCGTTGATTCGGCGCAACACATCACCAAGGCTCGCGGCACTGGCCATAAAGGGGACCGTGGAGTGCCTTTTGTCGCTTTGCCTCACCGCAGTGGTTGAAGTCTTGTGTTCTGACCCGTCGATGTAGTCCACAACCAAGGACTGAAGCATCGTTGCGTGGGCGGAATGGCCGAGGTATGTGCGGGCTGCCACAGGTATGGAGACAACAGACTTGATGTGATTTATCACCTCCAGGTCGGATCTCCCAGGCTGACCTGCCGAATTTCGAAGAGCGTCCGGAACGTGTTCAAACGCCATGACTGCCACAGCGCCGGCATCCTCAGCGATCCGTGCCTGATCTGCGGTAGAAACGGTCACAATGACGCCACCGGTGAGCATTCCCGCTATCCCGCGCCTGTCGCCCGGTTTGGCTGCAAGTTCAATAGCTTGCACGTCTTCCTCTCAATTCTGGTGGGTGCTCACCAGGTGTTTAGCTCGCTCGATACGAGGTGGCCGGTTCACGGCAGCGCCCGCCCCGATAGAGCCGGAACTGGCAGCGGTTCAGGGTTTGCCCCTGAACCGCTGCCACGCGTCCGTCGCCGGTTGGGAATTAGCTCCGTGGCGTCTTTACCAGCAGCTCTTCACGGCTTTGAGGGGGCGTAGGAGCAACCTCGTTGAGAATTGAATGCCGTGGGTTGAACTTCTTCGATAAGTAGTAGCCCCCAATAAGAGCGGCTGCCCAGAATGGCAAGGCATAGAGTGCTACTCGTGAACTGTCGTCGAATGCCATCAGGACGACGACCCCGGCGAGGAATGTAAGGGCTATCGGGCCTAGAACCTTGGCCGCAGGGAGCTTGAACCCGGAAGGAGGCAATTCGCCTCTGTTGACCTTCCTACGGTAAACCATGTGTGTCACCAGGATGATGCCCCAGGTCCACAAGGCAGCCAAGGAACAGAGGGCAAGCAGATACTGGAAGGCCTGCTCCGGCACGACAGCGTTGAGAATAACACCCAGGAGCATGACGCCCCCTGATGCCAGAACGCTGGCCGCCGGTACATGATTGCGGTTCGTTGAAGCGAAGACCGCCGGTGCGACGCCGTCAGTGGCCAGCCGTTTGAGCAGCCGGGCGTTGGAGAACAATCCTGAGCTGCATGCCGACAGTGCAGAGGTGAGGACCACGAAGTTCATCAGACCTGCTGCTGCAGGAATTCCGATTTGTTCCAAGGCCTGCACAAAGGGACTCTGGTTACCGCTGAACTTGTTCCACTCCACAACGGACATAAGGATCACCAATGAACCCACGTAGAAGAGGATGATTCGGAGTGGCACGCTGTTGATGGCTTTGGGCACGACGACCCGTCGGTTGCGGGTTTCGGACGCGGCCATACCGAGGAGCTCTGCCCCTTGGTATGAGAATACGGCGATCTGAATTGCGAAGAGGATCCCGATGATCCCGAACGGAGCGAAACCACCTAGTGTCCCGGGTACTTCCACATTGACCAGGTTCCCGAACGATGCTGTCTGGCCGGCGGGACCGATTCCGAACAGGATGACGGCGAGACCACCGAGGATCAAACCAACGATCGCGATGATCTTAATGGAAGCAAACCAAAATTCTGCTTCTCCGAAGGCACCGACGTGAAGCAGATTGAGCAGCACGAGGCAGACAACGGCGACCAGCGCAGTTACCCACTGTGGCACGTCAGGGAACCAGAATTGAACGAAGATGCCCGCCGCAGTGATCTCGGACATGCCGATCAGGGTCCACGTGATCCAATTCCCCCAACCGGTGATGAACCCGAAAGCCGGCCCCAGGAATTCACGAGCGTATTCAGTGAAGCTGCCGGTGACAGGGCGGTAGATGAGAAGTTCTCCCAGAGCGCGCATGATGATGAAGATGACCGCGCCCACGACGGCGTAGACGAGAATCAGGGCCGGGCCGGCAACAGCGATACCCGCGCCGGATCCCAGGAAAAGACCGACACCGATGGAGCCGCCAACAGCGAGCATTCGAAGGTGGCGCGAGGATAGTCCAAGGGCGAGCCCATCCTCGGTGAGTTCTGTGCTCTTAGGTTTACTGGCCATTCTAGGTCCTTACTGAGCCAATGTTTGCTTAGGATACGGGAGTGCCCGGGGGATGCTTTGCTACCCCCGGGCACCAGGATGGTCGAACGGAATGTCAGATAGCTATGGTGATGTTCTTGACATTGGTGAAGCTCTCCAACGCCCCTTCGATGGAGTACTCACGCCCGAGGCCGCTCTGTTTGTTTCCGCCGTAGGACATGCCCGGGAGCTGACCGCCACCCCTGTTGATCTGAACCCATCCCACTTCAAGACGGTTGGCTGTGCGTATGGCAGTGGAGATGTCCTTTGAGAACACATAGCCGGCCAGGCCATAGTGGCTGTTGTTGGCAGCTTCGATCACTTCATCTTCGTTGTCCCAGGGGATTACGACCAAGACGGGACCGAAGACTTCTTCGCGCGTGACCGCCCAGTCTTCGCCCGCACCGGAAATCACGGTGGGAGCTACGAAGTATCCGTCGCCGTCTACGGGCCGTTCGATGCCTCCGGTCACAAGGCGGCCACCTTGATCGAGCGCACCGTTGATGTAACGGATCACGGTGTCATACTGCTTGCCGCTGACAATGGCACCCATGTCGGACGCCTCATCGAGGGGATCGCCGATCTTGAGTTTGGCCAGTTCGGCGGTGAGCTTTTCGAGGAAGGAGTCGAAGATGTCGCGGTGAAGGTAAAGCCTGGATCCCGCGGTGCACGACTGTCCTTGGCGGGTGAATCGCATTGCTGCGATGACGCCCTGAACAGCAGAGAGGTCGTCAGAGTCGGGAAATACGATGGCCGGGGACTTTCCGCCGAGTTCCAAAGTGACCGGAACAACGCGGTCGGCCGCAGCTGCGAGGATCTCCTTGCCGACCCCGGTTGAGCCGGTAAAGGTGAGCTTGGCAATTTTCGGGTGCCGGCACATTGGCCCACCAACGTCCTGACCCGTACCTGTCAACACATTAAGAACACCCGCAGGAAGAATGTCGTTGGCAAGCTCGGCAAGCTTAAGAACGCCCAGGGGCGCGAGTTCCGCAGTTTTGAGAACCAAGGTGTTACCGGTGATCAAAGCCATGGCAATCTTCATGGTCGAAAGGATCACGGGGGCGTTCCACGGAACAATGCCTCCAACAACGCCCAGCGGCTCCCTTACGGTGTAGCTGAGCAGATTCTCGCCGAAAGGGAAGGTCTCGCCTTTCTGCTGGAAGGCGGCCTCTCCATAGAACCTGAAGACGTCTGCGCTGGAGGCTACCTCGCCGCGTGCCTGGGTACGGAGCGCGTTGCCGGTTTCCGACGCGACGAGCCGGGCGATCTCTTCTTGATGTTCGGCGATCTTGTCCCCGATGGCCATCAGCAGCCGTCCGCGCTCTCGCGGCGGCAGCACACCCCAGGACTTGAAAGCTTCGGCCGCTGCATCGACGGCGCGGTTGACATCCGACTCGCCGGATTCCGGAATGTAGGCGATTGTGGTCCGCCGCGCAGGATTTTCCACAGGCAGCCACTGGCCGTTGTCGGAGGGACCCCAGACCCCGCCGATCAGCTGGTGAACCTGAGGAGCGGAGCCGGTCTCGATGAGAATTTGTTCGCTATTGATGACGGTCATGACTGGGTTCCTTTTGACTGGAGGCGGATGCCGGAGAAGTCCTCGTAGAATTCGACGACGCTGGTGAAGTCTTTGGCACCGCGGCCGTCGCGGTTTCCAATGCGGTAGATGTCTCCCACGATGTTCGAAACCGGGGTGGGTAGGTTGGCCTTTACCGCAGATTCAAGAAAAAGTTTGATGTCTTTGAGCATGAAGTCGAGGGCAAAGCTTGTCGCCCGCTCCTCGGTGAAGAGTGTGCGCGGGAAGTAGCTGGTCAACATAAAGCTGGCCGCGGAGCTCTTGGTGAGCACGTCTACGGCAGTGTCCAGGTCCACGCCGGCTTTGACGGTGGCGGAAAGGCCTTCGCCCAGAGCAAGAATGGTGGCCGCCGAAATGACGTTGTTGGCCAGTTTGATGACCTGGCCTGATCCACTGGGACCGACATGGAAAATATTGCCTGCGAACGCCTCAATGAGGGGCCGAACCTTGGCGACAGTGTCGGTTTCACCGCCAATCATGACGCTCAACGTCCCTGCGTCTGCGCCCTGAACGCCGCCGCTGACGGGCGCATCCAAGTATGAGAAACCGCCGGCGCTGGCGGCTGCGGCCAGATCACGGGCTGTTTCCGGGTCGATGGTGCTGTGGTCAACAATGATGGCGCCCTGAGATGCTCCTTCAAGGACGCCGTCTTCGTCGGCTACCACCGTGCGGACAATTTGTGGCGTTGGCAGGCTGAGGAAGATGACGGAGGCACCCTTGGCTGCTTCTGCCGGAGATTCGGCCGGCCTCGCTCCTTGTTCAGCAAGGGCTGCTACAGCTTCCTTGTTTACGTCAAAAACGGCAACGTCGTGGCCTGCCTTCAGCAGGTGGGGAACCACCCGGCCGCCAATATTGCCCAGGCCTACGAAGCCCAAAACTTGAGTCATTTATTTCTTTCCCATCGGCTGTTCCACGGCTTATGACGTGGTTCACATTGCGAATAAATCAACAATAGGAAGGAACCCAAGGGGGGTTCTACGGACCGGTGTTGAGACTTTCGACGGGATTTCTGCTACATATGTAGCATGGTTGCTTCGGGCAGCCAGGTTGGTAGTGAGCGGTGTCAGGAGCAGGGCTATGTTGGACCAGAGCAGGCTCGATCGGGTGGTAGACGAGGTAGCGCGGATAACGGGGCGCAACGTCACCTTGGATGACGTCTTCTCAAAGGTCCTGGCCTACAACACGAGCTTCCCGACTACAGACCGTGCACGGATGGAAGCTGTGCTGATGAAATCAGTTTCCGCCGAGGCGCGGGTGTGGGAAGCCGAGGGTGATCTTGCCTCGAGGACGAGGCCATTCATTCTTCCGGCAAGGCCCGAGGTCGGCTTCTTGGCCCGGGTGTGCATTCCATTGGTCCACCGGGGGCTGAAGACCGGCTATCTCTGGGTAGCCACAAGTGATCCCAACGACCCCCCGGAACCAATCCTCGAAGTCGTCTTGGCACTGGGGGACCGCATTGAGAAGTTTTCCTCTGCAGTCCGGGAAGCGATCGAACCCGCTACCCAGGAGTCCGTGGCGAGGGAAAGGGCCTTGCTCGCTGCCCTACGGGAACCAGGCCGACACGAAGAACTGTGGCTGAGCGACTTCTTGGAGGACGGCCCGGCCCAAGTAGCGGTTCTGACCCATCCCACTCTGTACCGGCGGCGCGGGGCTCCAGCTATCGATGAGCGGGCCACACTTCTGCGCCACGCGATGTCGGAGGCTCTGCGGGCTGTTTCGGGCAGGGTCGTCTGGGCTCCAGCGGGTAACTGCGTTGTGGCGCTGTTTGGACCTGAGATCGGCAGGGTTGATGTCTCTTCAGTCATGCGCCGCTTCAGCCGTGTCGTATCGCTGCATAGCGTTCCGGGGCATGAGGGATCCCTGGATCCGGCAGAGATGGGCATGGCCGGGAGGGCAGGGAACGTGATGGAACTGGGAATCCGGTTCAGGGAGGCTTTAGTGGCCTTGCAGGCGCGCACCGTGGACCCGGCATTACCGGAGGTGTCGACGTATGAGTCGGTGGGTATCTACCAGTTCCTGTCCCAGCTGGACCAAAAGGCCAAGTCGAGCCGTCTGTCGGCGATTGAGGCGTCGGCGAAAGGCCAGGATCAATTGGAGCTGTTGGAGCGGCTATACGATTCGGACAAACCGCGAAACGAACTGGCTGCAGATCTGCACATCCACCGCACCAGTCTCTACCATCGCTTGCGCAGCATAGGAAAGATTATCGATGATGACCCGCTGTCGAGCCACGTCAGGCTGGACTTGCACGTCGCGTTGAAGGCGCAGCGTTGGGCTCGGCGTCCCAGGTTATTTTCGTGGGACACCGAGCCCGCTGATCTGCAGCTTTGATGGGAGGCAGTGAGGTCATTCATCACTCCGCTCCCGGCCGGCGGAACCGCTTTCGCTCTTAGCCGAGGATCATCGCTTCCAATGCCTGGGGGCGATGCAGGTTTTCGGCAACCCAAGTGAAGGCATCGTCGAATGCCTTGGCGAGTGCCTCTGCGCCGCCTGCCGCTTCCAAGCAGCCAGCAGTAGGTTTTAGGCGAAGGGAGACCCGGGCGCCAGGCTGGCCGTGGGAGTTAACCGTTACGATTCCGCGGCCAAGGACGTGCAGCCCGACAGCGGCTGTCACCTCAGACGGACTCACTCGGTGAGGGTTGCTGCCGCCGCAGCGGTCCAAGACCAGCTCCATCGCATCTTCTTCAGTAATTTTTGGTCCCAGGGTTCCGGGCTGAACATACTTTGGCCCGAAAAGCGCGATGAGTTCAGCGCCTAAGGTCCTGCCGTCCCGGGCGTCCTGGAGGAGCTGATCGGAGGTGAACGACTCCAAAGCCCGAAGCATGGCCACGATCATCGGCCCTCGGGCGTCGGTTCCTGACTCTGCGGCCCATACTGACAGCTCAGCGATGAGGGACGGGGCACCTCCGACGAGGGCACAGCGGGGACCGCCGAGTCCGACCTTGTCCCCGTTGGTGACGGCCACGTCGACCCCGGTTTGCAGGCTTCGCTGCTGCCCGTGGAATATGGGTCGAATCCTTGCGCCGTACGCGTCATCAAGTAGAGTCAGGCAGCCCGCGTCGCGCAGCGTACTGGCCACAGCCCGAATCTCGCTGTCGGAAAGCTCTTCCATACTGGAAGTCACTGACGTGATGATGGCACATTCGGGGTGGTGTTGGCGAAGGAACTCCGGCGTCAGATTCGCCGGGGTCACCTCGATGACCCGGGATCCAGAGGCTGCAGCACCGAAGTGGATCGAAGAATGCCCGTGTCCCCCCTCGGGGACGACCGAAAGAACCGGTCCCGAACGGCCATAGAGCATAATCCAGGCGACGATGACTGCAGCCGTCCTGGAGTACATCACGAAACCATGCTCACTGCCGCCCCCGAGGTGCTCCAGGGCCAATTCCTGTAACCTTCCAGCCGCAACTCCCGGGGCGATCCATTCGTTGCAGAGTGCTATGTCATCTGGATGCACCGGAAAATTGCCGGCGTTGCCGGTCAGGATGGCGAAGCTGTCTGGACCTTTCGCCCTGATAATCGCTTGGGTTCGGTCCCAGGCATGGGCCATGCGCTTAGCATCATCCAGCGAGGTTGCGAGGATGTTGCCCCTTGCATATCCGACCGTGATGTCGATGGGGTTGCCGAATCGGTCGTAACGGGTCTCGAGAGCGGCAGCGATGTTGTTCATGATGTCCTGTCGAAATTAATGTGTGTCGGTTCCGAGGTAGGCCGCCTCAATGGCCGAAGTATTCAGCGACTTGGAGTCGCCGGATTCAACGACGAGCCCGGATTCGAGGAGGTATCCGCGGGAAGCCAAGTCCAGTGCGGCCTGGGCGTTTTGCTCAACAACCAGAAGGGTCAGTGACGTTTCGGCCACGACCTTTTCCAAAGTGCTGAAGATGGTGCCGACAATGATGGGTGCCAGACCCATGGATGGCTCGTCGAGGAGCATGATCTTGGGCTTGGAGAGCAGCGCCCGGCCAATTGCCAGCATCTGTTGCTCACCACCACTGAGGGTACCTGCGATCTGTGTCCGCCGCTCGGACAGCCGGGGGAACAGTTCGAGCACCATGTCGAGTTCCGAGCCTGAGAGCTTGCCCTTCTGGTGGATGAATGCTCCCAGGCGCAAGTTGTCCTCTACAGTCAACCTGTGAAAGATCTCCCGGCCTTCAGCAACATGGGCGATACCATGTCGGAGGACCTTGTGGGATTTCTGGCCGGCAACGTTGACGCCGTCGATCACCACTGAACCGCTTTTCGGCTTGATCATGCCGCTGATCGCTCGAAGTAGGGTCGTCTTTCCAGCGCCGTTGGCACCGAGAACAGCGACTACTTCTCCGGCGTTCACTTCCATGCTGACGCCGTGCAAAGCCTCGATGTTCCCGTAGCCCGCCACCAGCTGGTCTATCTTCAAAAGGGGGGACATGTCAGGCCTTTCCAAGATATGCCCGGATTACTTCGGGGTTGGAACGAATTTCGGCCGGGGTGCCGGAAGCGATTTTCTTGCCAAAATCCAGAACGATGATTTCGTCGCATACTTTCGAGACCAGGCCGACGTCGTGCTCTACCAAGACAAGGAGCAGGCGCTTGCCCAAACGGACGATCAATTCGCCCAGCGCTTCCCGATCGTCTGCGTGCATGCCGGCTGCTGGTTCGTCCAACAGCACAACGCTGGGGTCGGCGGCCAGACAACGCGCGATTTCAACCTGGCGTTGAGTTGCGTAGGTAAGTTGGGATGGCAAGAGGTTCACAGATTTGGTGAGCCCGAGTTCCTCAAGAGCCGAGTGTGCGGCGTTCTTGGCAGCCGCACCGCGAACCATTGTGGAACGTGTGTTCAGCGCCCCAACAGCTACGTTCTCCAGAACAGTCAATTCCGGGAAAAGTTTGATGTTCTGGAAGGTGCGGCGAATTCCGAGCCGTGCCACCTGTTCGGTTCGCGCTCGAGTGATGTTGTGGCCATTGAACGTGACCGTGCCCTTGCGCTTGGCCGTTGGCACCAGCCCGGTAATGCTGTTGAACAGAGTGCTCTTCCCGGCGCCGTTGGGGCCAATGACACCGGTGACGCCTGTCGTCATTTCGAAACTGATGTCAGTAAGGGCGGTCACCCCTCCAAACTGGATCGAAAGTGAGTCAACTGTGAGGGTTGTCATCGTGTGTCCTCCTTGACGAGGTCAGCCGGCTGCGGTGCCGAGTTGGGGTCCGGGTCTGCCGGCACGGCGGACGGTCGGTCAGGACGCTTGAAGCGGTGGGCGTTCTCCCGAATCACCACTGCAGCAACAAGCAGTGGTCCGAAGACGAGCATCCGGTACTCCTGGAACTCGCGAAGGGCCTCTGGAAGGGCGATGATGACGGCGGCGGCGATGATGACGGGCCAGATTCTCCGGCTCAGACCGGCCAGAACGACGATTGCCAGGACCATGAATGACTGATCGACCACAAACGAGTCAGGGGATACGCTGCCCTGAACCCTTGCGAAGATTGATCCGGAAACTCCTGCGAAGAGGGCCCCGATCCCGAATGCCATGAGGTACATCCGCAGCGGCTTGATCCCGCTGGCTTTGGCCGCAAGTTCGTCATCGCGCAGGGCAGTCCAGGACAATCCGATCCTGCTCTTGAAAAGGAAAGTGGCGGTGACGGAAGCAAGTACCAGGACGACCCAGGCAAGGTAGTAGTACTGGGTGAGGTCATAGCCGAACTTGATGCCAAAAATATTCGGTGGATCGATTGCCTGGATCCCGGAGGGGCCGCCTGTGAGATCAGTGAGGTTGTTAAGGCTGATTCGGACAATTTCACCGAAGCCGAGGGTAACAATGGCCAGATAGTCGCCCCGGAGCCTCAGGGTGGGGTAGCCAATGATGATGGCGAAAATACAGGCAGCGACGGCCGAGAGGCCGGTTACGACGAAAAAGTCGAGATGCAATCCCAAACGGGGGCTGGAAAGCAGCGCTGTCGTGTAGGCACCCACACCCCAGAAAGCGATGTAACCAAGGTCAAGCAGGCCGGCTTGGGCCACGACGATGTTCAGGCCCAGAGCCAGAATGGCGAAAAGCAATACGCGTAGCAATACGTCGATGATGTACTGGTTGGTGACGACAGCGGGGGCCAGCGCCAGAATTACCAGCACTGCAATCATGACGACGATGCTGATCAGTTGATTCCTGCCGGTGAATGCCCGCCGGAGTGCTGCAGGTTGAGCTGTTTTCATGGAGCTACACCTTTACGACCGAACGACGGCCGAACAGGCCTTCGGGTTTGATGAGAAGTACGATGACGAGTGCACCAAAGACGAGGGCGTCACCCCATGCGCTGGAGATGTAGCCGGCTCCCATCGCCTCAATGACGCCAATTGCAAGACCGCCGATGAGAGAGCCGGGAATGTTCCCGATGCCGCCGATGACGGCGGCGGCGAAGGCTTTGAGTCCAATCAAGAAGCCCATGACCGGTGTTGCCACTCCGATGTAGCTGCCGACGAGCACGCCCGCTATGCCCGATAGGGCCCCGGCGAGTGCGAACGTAATGATGATGACCCTCTCCGGGTTGACGCCCATGAGGCTGGCCGCTGAAGGTCGTTCGGCCGTGGCCCGCATGGCAAGGCCGCTACCCGTTCGCGAAATGAAGAAGTACAGAGCGCCCATGCAAGCCAAAGCGATGGCGACAACGATGATCTGCTTGACTGATACGATCACCGGGCCGAGGGTGAGCTGACCTTCCGGGAAGAGCGCCGGGTAGGCGCGTGGCTGTTTGCCGAATATCAGGCCGGCGGCGTTCTCTATGAGGATGTATAGGCCAATACCACTAATGAGTGGCATGAGCCGCTTAGAGCCGCGAATGGATCGGTAACCGATCCGGTCGATACCGATGTTCACGAGGGCTCCGAGCGCAGCGGCAGCGAGCACTGCTGCACCGATAGCGAGGAGCTTGTTTTCCGTGCCTACACTCGCCACGGCGAGCAGTCCGGCGTAGGAGCCGAGCATGTAAACGCCGCCTTGGGCGAAGGCAATAAGCTGAAGTACGCCGAAGATGAGGGTAAATCCCATGGCAACAATCGCGTAGACGCTTCCCAGCGTCAGCCCGTTGATGAGTTGTTGGAGAAACTCTGACATTGTTTTGCTTCCTGTAGGCGCACATGTGGTCAAACACTGCGTGCGTCCGGTGCGGGGAGATTTCCGTAGTACCTCGCGTGGAGTGGTCTATCACTACGGGCTAGGGTTCGGCTCCTGGAACAACTGGTGTGGTCTGTCCGGGAGCCGAACCATCGTGTTTGGTTACTCGGCTGAGGGAGTCTCGTCGAATTTCAGCCGAACGCCTGCCGTCTGTTCGTAGACTTCCACAACGTGGCAGGAGTCACGGCTGCCCAGCCCCTGGCCCTGGGCCAAACGGAATACTTGCCTGACGGCGCCGCTGAGGAACATGGGAACCTCAGTTTTGTTTGCGGCACTCAGGAAGAGGTCCAGATCCTTGACCATGAAGTCGAGGGAGAAACCGGTTGGTCGTTCTTCCGAGAAGACGACCCGCGGGAAATACGAGCTGAGGATGTGTGATTCCGCAGACCCCGAGGTAAGCACGTCGTACATTGTTTTGGTGTCCAGACCCGCTCGTCGACCCATCACCATGACTTCGGAGGCGGCTACGGTGTTAATGGCTGAAATCATGTTGTTGCAAAGTTTGACCAACTGACCGGTACCGGACGCGCCCACGTGGGTGATGGCCGATCCAAGGTGTTCAAGAAGCGGGTGGATCCGGGTGAAATCTTCTGTGGAGCCGCCGGCCATGATCGCCAGGGTACCGTTTTCGGCTCCCTGAACGCCTCGACTGACGGGGGCGTCGAGGAAACCGATGTCACTCAGGGCGAGGGCATCGCGAACAGATACTGCAGTAGCTGGATCGATGGTGCTCAGGTCCGCGGCGACGGCACCGGGCTTGGCGCCTTCGAGGACCCCGTCCTTGCCAAGATAGACGGCTTCGACAATGGCAGGGTTCGGCAAACTGCTGAGAATGAAGTCGGCCTCGGCGACGGCGTCGGCAGGAGAGCTTGCAGCCCGGGCGCCGGCTTCCTCCAAGGACTGCAGCGCTGCCGGGTTGGTATCGAATACGGCTACCTTGTATCCCGCGTCGACAAGACGGGCAGCCATTCGGCGGCCCATATTGCCGAGACCGATGAACGCTACTTTTGCTGACCCGGTGGTGTTCTGCACCGGGTTAGTGCCGTTATTCTCTGTGATGTTGCTCATTCTGCTGCTCCTACGAATTCCCATTTGCCGGATTTCACGCCGGTAATGCCCACCTGGGGCTCTTGCATGTCACCGTTCTGGTCGAAGGAGATCTTTCCTCCCACACCGGTGAAGTCTGTTTTGGAGACGGCGTCCATCAACGCCGCCCGGTCAGTGCCGCCGCCTATCGATTTCCAAGCGTTGATAATCACAGTCGCCGTGTCGTACGACTGGGATGCTGCACTGTTGGGTGCCGTGCCGTAGGCCTTGGTGTACGCCTCTACGAAGCTCGATGCGCTGGGGTTCTTGGTAGGGTCCAGGCCGAGGGAGGCAATGTGTACCCCTTCGGCTGCTTCAGCTCCGGCGATGGTAATGAAGTCGGGGCTGTCCAAAGCGTCGGTACCGAAAAGCTCACCCTTGTATCCCAGCTCCCGGGCTTGCTTGGCGATAAGACCAGCATCGTTGTAGAAGGCCGACAAATAGATCAGGTCCGGCTTTTCGGAAAGCAACCCCGTCAGGGCACCTCGGAAATCACCTTGGTTTGCTGTGATGTGGATGCTGTCAACGGAGCTGAGGCCGGCCTGCTTTGCCTGATCGATGAACTGCTTGGCGGTGTCTGCGGTCGATGCATCGTTGGCGTCAATCGTCGCCACGGTTTTTACGTTGGGTCGGTTTGCCGTAATCCACTTGACGGAGCCCACCGTAGCGTCGGAATTCTTCGCGGTGACGCGGAAGAAATTCTTGAAGCCCTTGGTAGTCAGTGTGTCGTTGGAAGCGGTAGGGACAATCTGGGTCAGTCCGCATCCGTTGTAAACGGGCTGCGCATTCAGGGTGATCGAGCTGGCGTAGTTGGCCACTGCCGCGATCGTGCTGTTGTTGCCGCAGAATTTTCGCGCCAACGATGCCCCAACCGAGGGGGACGATTGATCGTCCTGGACGTCCAGGGTCAGCTTGCCTGGGAGGTCACCTTTTGCGTTGGCCTCATCGATGGCTAATTTTACGGCATTAATCATTGGTGCCGCCAGGGGAGCGTCAGGGCCGCTCACGGGCATCGCGAGCCCGATGGTGGCATCTTTCGACCCACTTGAGCCGGAGGAAGAACCGCCGCACGCCGTCAACAGTGTCAGCGCTGCCACGGCTGCCGTCGCTGCGACAGCAGCTTTGGAGTATTTGATCACGATCGCACCTTCATGAATTCTTAATCGGTGAATCCTGGCCGGATGGCCTAGTACGAACAAGGTAGGAACACGCGGTGCCCGGCGTCTATCAGGATTCCTTGAACGGATCGTTAAGAGAAACTGAAAGTATCCGTGTAATGCGCCTCACTCTGATGATTTTGTTGAGTTTACGGCTGTCTCGCCGGAGCGCATTCACGGATGGGAACGGACTTGTTACGTGTCCGCGTAACGACTGGCCTGCGTTACCTGATGTATATGGGGAGCGACTTCTCTTTTAGCTCCGCCGCGACCGCGCCCACCAAGGGGGAATCCTGGGCGGAGGCCCTATAGGCAAGCATCACCTTGCGGCTTTGAAGGGGGTCCAAGGACCTCGCTACGAACTTGAACGCCTTACTGAGGGTGTGCCGTCGGCTAAGAATCGTCACCCCAAGGCCTGCCTCCACCATGGCCAGGACAACCGCGAGATTGCTGCAATTCGCGACGATTCTTGGCTCGAACCCCGCTGCGCGGCAGAGCTTGCGGACGTGTATTTCAAAAACAGATTGCCGGACGTCCATGATCCAGGCTGTGCTGCTGAACAGCGATAGGTTGACTGGTCCTTGGGGGAGGTCGTCGTAGTCCGGGGGGAGACAGAGGACCAGTTCGTCTTCGTAGAGCACAGTAGTAACCATCTCCTCCGTCGGCACGGGATGGAGGTCGTCGATCACGGCCAGGTCGATGCGTCCTGCCCGCAGTTCGGCCATGCTCTGGAACGGTTCCATGTCAGAGACCGTGACCCGCAGCTCTGGAAAGCTGAGCGAGAGGGCGGTAAGTGCTTTGGGAAGTATGGTGCTCGCGAAACTAGGGAATGCGCTGAGCGCCACAACGCCGGCGACGTCGGTTCTGAAGCGCCTCATGCTGGTTTGGGCTGCTTCTGCAGCTGAAGCAATTTGCTTCGCATGGCGAACCAGTACCAGTCCGGCTTCAGTGAGTTGCACGCGGCGCCCCGCGCGAACGAACAAACGCACCCCGGCTTCCTTCTCCAGAATGGACAGCTGCTGACTGACGGCGGAAGTCGTCATGAACATCACCTCGGCCACAGCCGTCATCGTTCCCTCGGCCTCGAGGGTCGAGAGAATCTGTAGTCGTCTGAGGTCCATTCAACGTCCTTCTGCCTTACATCTGACTCTTGAATAAAGCTTAAGGGTCTGAACGCCAATGGACAGTATGTACCGAGCGTTGGCGGAAGGACTCCAGAACCCTTGGGGGCAGTCCGCCGGGGTTAGCCATGGGAGTGGCTTGCCGCAGAGGCCTGTTGACCGTTTGGCTCACGGGAACGTCCGTTTTTGGTCTTTTTGACATGCCTTCTGAGCCAAACGTTCATGGCACACTGACGTCGTTGGGACAGAAAGTGGAAGAACACAATTCACCACTTTTAGGGAGACCAAGTGAAGACGTACAATCTGGCCCTCATCGGTTTCGGCGGGGTCAACCGCGCTCTTGCCCAACTCATCGTCGACGACCCCTCACGGTTTGCAGCTCTGGGGTTTGAGCTTCGCGTCGTGGCCATCACGGATCTTGGCCTTGGGTCCTTGGTACAAGGGGACGGAATCAATCTCACCGAAGTTCTGTCCATGCCACGCGGTTCGTCTTTCGAAGGGCTGGCCGGTGGTTCATCGGATCCGCGCAACGAGCAGGTCATTAAAGACAGCCCGGCGGACATTATTGTTGAAGCCACCTTTACCAGCCCGGTTGATGGCGAACCCGCTGTTTCCCACGTTCGCTGGGCACTTGGTGCCGGCAAGCACGTGGTCACCACCAACAAGGGACCTGTTGCTTTGTTCGGTAAGGAACTCACCGATCTCGCTCGCCGGAACGGCGTCACCTTCGAATACGAAGGCGCTGTGATGAGCGGAACGCCCGTGATCCGGCTGGCCAGGAAATTGTTGGGTGGACTGGAGCTGTCGGCGGTACAGGGAATCCTGAACGGTACCAGCAACTACGTACTCGGACGTATGGAGGACGGCCTGACTCTTGACAAGGCAATCGCAGAAGCACAGGCGCTGGGGTATGCCGAGGCTGATCCGACAGCGGACATCGGCGGGTCCGATGTCCGGCTCAAGGTCGCCATTCTGGCCAATGAGCTGCTGGGGGCAAATCTGCAACCCACTGAGGTCGAAACCACCGGAATCCAGGGAATCTCCAGTGATGATGTTGCCGACGCTTTGGCCCACGGCAAACACTGGAAACTCATTGGGGAGGCCCGCCGTGATTCGGACGGGGGAGTCTCCGCTTCCGTTCGACCGGTCGCATTGGCAGCGGACCACCCCTTGGCCGGCATCGCGGGTGCAACCAATGCGGTGTCGTTCACGACCGATCTTTTGGGCGCTTACACCGTATCCGGCCCAGGTGCCGGTCGGGTTGAAACAGCGTACGCATTGATCTCTGACATCATTGCCGTCGACCAGTTTGAAAAGGTGGCCAACCGTGTCTGAGGCCGCAACAATCATTGGAATTTCGTCACCGACCGATGACCTCATCATCCGAAACAAGTTTGACGGCTCCGTTCTTGGCCGTTTGCGACAGTCAACCGAGAAGGACATTCAGTCGGTGATCTCTCAGGCGGCCGCAGCAGCTACTGCAGCTGCCCGGATGCCGCGCCACGAACGGGGAAACATTCTCGACACCGCCGCTGAGCTTCTCCGTCAACGAAGCAGCCAGGCTGCGGAACTGATTGTGGCGGAGGCCGGGAAGACCATACGGCAGGCCCGCAAGGAAGTGTCCCGGGCCATCAACACGCTAAAGCTTTCAGCAGCTGAAACGCGCAGGAATGTCGGGGAAGTCATCCCCTTCGATTCGTTCGCCGGTTCGGAGAACCGTCACGGCTGGTTCACCCGTGAGCCTCTTGGCCTGATCGCTGCCGTAACACCGTTCAACGATGCGTTGAATCTGGTAGCGCACAAATTGGGTCCCGCAATAGCGGGCGGAAACACGGTCATTCTCAAGCCCTCCCAGCTGACGCCGCTCACCGCAATATTCCTGGTGGACCTGTTGCGCGAGGCCGGACTTCCGGAGGACTTCATCATTGTGGTTGTCGGTGACAGGAAAGTCACGCAGGCCATCATTCAGTCAAGGCTTGTGCGCATGGTCTCCTTTACAGGAGGGTTCCGGACGGGTGAGGCCATCGCAGCCAACGCCGGCATCAAGCGGCTGTCCATGGAACTGGGTGGAAATGCACCCGTCATCGTTTTTGATGACGCGGATATCCCGTCGGCTGTGGAAGCGTGCGTCTCGGGCGCTTTTTGGGCGGCAGGCCAAAACTGCATCGGAGCCCAGCGCATCCTGGTCGAAAGGTCAAAGTTCAATGAATTCCGCGACGCATTTGTTGCCCTCACGCAGGGGCTGAAGACGGGCGATCCCCGGGACGAAGCCACAGACGTTGGGCCGATGATCAGTGAGAGTGCGGCTGCGGAGGCCCGCCGCAAGGTTGTCGCAGCGGTCGCCGAAGGAGGGACCTTGCTGACGGGCGGAGAACTGGAGGGTTCTGTTCTCACACCTGCAGTACTGACAGGTGTTCCCCGCAGCTGCGAGGCGTGGACGGAAGAACTGTTTGCGCCCATTGTCCTGGTGGAACCGTTCGACACCGATGAGGAAGCGATCCGTCTGGCTAATGACAGTGATTACGCGCTCCAAGCGGGCGTGTTTACAGCCAGCCTTTCCCGCGCAATGGAGACCGCACGGGCAATCGACGCCGGCGGGGTTATGATCAATGACTCCTCAGACTATCGTCTGGATGCTATGCCGTTCGGAGGTTCGAAGTACGGCAGCATGGGCCGCGAAGGGGTCCGGTTTGCGTACGAGGAAATGACCCAACCCAAGGTTGTGGCGATCACCTCATGACAGACAACGTTCGCATCGAGCGGGACAGCCTCGGGCGTCTTGCTGTTCCTGCTACGGCGTTGTGGGGCATTCACACCGAACGGGCCCTGCAGAACTTCCCCATCAGCGGCATTCCGCTGGGTACGCACCGACCTTTGATCCTTGCCCTCGCACACGTCAAGAAGGCGGCAGCCCTGACCAACCGGGAACTGGGGCTGATCCCTGGTGACGTGGGTCAGGCAATAGTTTCCGCCTGCGACATCGTCGCTTCCGGCGAGGTAGATGACGCCTTTCCGATCGACGTCATCCAAGGCGGCGCCGGTACGTCGACGAACATGAACGCCAATGAGGTGATAGCAAACTTGGCGCTCCGTATTATGGGTCATCCCCTCGGAACGTACACGATTGTCGATCCGATCGGTCACGTCAACAAGTGCCAGTCAACTAATGACGTCTACCCCACCGCAATACGACTTGCGCTGATCTATGGACTGGAAGGGCTCCTCGACAACCTGGCAGGTCTGACGGATGCGCTGCTGGCAAAGGGCGAGGCCTTCGCAGCAATCCCGAAGATTGGACGAACCCAACTTCAGGATGCGGTTCCCATGACGCTGGGCCAGGAGTTCGCCGCCTTCGGGGTAACACTCAAGGAGGACCAGGGGCGCTTAAAGGAGGCGGCGTCTTTGCTGACCGAATGCAGCCTCGGGGCGACAGCTATCGGTACCGGAATCACCGCAGACCCTGCCTATCTCATGCGCATCGTCGTAAAGCTGGCGCAGGTTACAGGCCTACCGCTACGTCGTGCCGATGACCTGGTTGAAGCAACGTGGGATACCGGCGCGTTCATGACGTTTTCGGGTGCGCTGAAGCGGACCGCAGTCAAGCTTTCGAAGATCAGCAGCGACCTCAGGCTGCTCTCCAGCGGGCCTCAGTCGGGCCTGGGCGAGATCTTGCTTCCTCCGCGCCAGGCAGGGTCCTCAATCATGCCCGGCAAAGTGAATCCGGTCATTCCCGAGGTTGTGAATCAGATTGCCTTCTTCGTCGCCGGCGCTGACCTCACGGTTACCATGGCGGCGGACAACGGGCAGTTGCAGCTAAACGCCTTTGAACCATCCATTGCACACGCCTTGCTGCAATCCCTCGGATGGCTGGCCCAAGGCTGCGAGGTGCTTCGGAGTTTGTGCATTGAGGGGATAGAAGCGAACGAAGGGCATCTTAGGAAGCAAGCGGACATCTCTACTGCCCAGGCAACGGCACTGCTGCCGCTGATTGGTTATGCCGCGGCAGCGGATATCGCGCACAGGGCGTCCGCCAGCGGACAAAAGGTTGTGGACCTGGCCGTCAAGGAAGGGCTCCTGTCCGCATCGGATGCGGAACCTTTCCGGGCCACGCGGTAGCCGGGCAAAGCGTCGGGACTTAATCATCATCCCTCCCGCGGTACTTGGATAACCCGGATCCAAGTACCGCGGGTCCGGGGGTCCTAAGTAGACGTCCTGTCGATCACCGTCGACAAAGACAAAGCCGTGGTGATGTCCCGAACACCCGGAAAAGCCGAAACTTGCTCCCATATCTGCTGGATACGGCCGGCGTCAGTGGCCTCAACGCGGACTACCAAGTCAAGTTCGCCGCTGACCACATCACAAATTACTACTTCCGGAATCGCCCTGAGGCCGGCAATCACCTCCGAGCCCCGCATCCTGTCCTGCCGATACACAAGCATGACTGCGCTGACTCGCGGACGATCACCATCAACCGCTTCCCTGATGGTGTAGCCGCGAATGAAACCGTCGCGCTCCAACCGTTCGATGCGCTGCCGCACCGCGTTGCGTGAGAGGAGCACGCGTTCCCCGAGGCGGGCGAGGCTGATCCTTGCATTCTGACGAAGTTCCGCCAGGATCTGACCGTCTATGTCGTCGGTGGGACTCCGTCGCACTTGGTGTTCCTCTCTGACGAATAAATAGCTACCTGGTTTGAGAGCCGTTGGCACCGCACTGCGGGCAGTGAGAAGCTAGGAATGCATAAGGATTAGCTAAATCGTCGCTTTAGTAACATGTCGTTGGCTTATCATTTCCCTGTTTATACCATTGAATCAGCGAGCTGCCGGATGAGCGGCCGACCAGCCGCTCGGAACACCGCCCTGCGGAGAACCGCAGGTGCCGGAGCTACATACTAACGCCAGGTCGAGGCCCGGAGTCCGCCTGGGTCTCAGCGGATGAGAGACCACAATGCAAAGCCTCGCAGGAGCAACAGCAATGTCGAGCCACCTAGATGCAACTGATGAATTAATTCTGCAAATTCTCGAAGACGACGCACGCCTACCCCTGGAAGCACTCGCACTAAGGGCGGGCCTTGACGCCAACGCCCTGTCGAAGAGGATGGAAAATCTCCAGCGATCCGGCCACATTTCGGCGTTCACGATCGTCCGGGCCTACCCTGACAGTGACGCTGCTCCCATGTCAGCAATAGTGATCATCCGGCCCGACCCGCAGAGAAACGGGCAGGATCTGTACCGTGGTCTTGAATCAATACCCGAAGTCGTGACTGCAGAGAAGCTGGACAGCGACGGTTCGATCCTGATCAGGCTTCAGATCCATGATGGCGACCGCCTCGATGCAATCACTGCGCGACTCAGAAACCAAGCTTCCGTGCGTTCGTTGGAGATCACCACCACAACACCGCTCCTGACGCACTTGCCGTGGCGGCCCCCGATCGGAAGCTAGATCTCTGCGGTCGTCACACTGCCCGGTTTCCGCTTCATCAGGACTCGTCTTCCAAATCAGGACTCGTCTTCCAACCTGGTCTTAAGGAGCCGTTGCGCCGTGCCCTGAAGGATCTCCAAGGATTCCTTGATCAAGGGCGAGCCGATGCTGCCCCGTCGCACCGCTGCCACAATCCGGCGGGCCGGCTTTCCCTTGCCCGTGATGCGCAGTCGAACGACGTTCTCCGCGTTGTGCAGGGGTGCCAGCCGCGGAAGCAGGCCGACGCCCAGGCCGGCCCCCACAAAGGCGATCTGTGTCTCCCATTCAACGGCTTCATGGGCTATCCGCGGCGTGACTCCCACTGCGGTGAAGGCGGCGGTAAACAGTGCGTGGTAGGTGGATCCGGCAGTTTCGGTGATCCACGGCTCCGATGCCAGTTCTTCCAAGGTGACTGTTTCCCGGGAGGCCAACGGATGGTCGCCGGGAATGATGACGTCCAAGGGGTCATCCAACAGGAACGTTTGCTCGAAGCGCGGATCGTCCTCCCCGTAGCTATCGGATTGCATGGCGACGATCACGGCCAGGTCGATCCGTTCTGCCACGAGCAAATCAAAGCAACGCGACGGGTCTGCCTCGAGTACCTGGACTTCCAACAGCGGCCGCGTCGAGCGCAATGTCGCGGCGAGGGGCGCCAGCAACTGGGCTGCCGCCGTCGAAAACCCCCCGAGTCCAAAATGGGACTGGACCTGGTCGCCGGCGGCCATGGCGGCGGCACGCAGGCTTTCCCACTCGGCAACCAGGCCATCCGAACCGGCAACCAGGAAGCGGCCCGTGGCGGTGAGTCGCACCCCGCGGCCGTCCTTTGTCAAGAGCTGCATTCCCAGTACGCGCTGGAGCTCCCGCAACTGTGCGGAGACGGCGGAAGGGGAGTAGCCGGTGAGTTCGGCAGTAGCCCCCACGGTGCCGCAGCGGGCAAAGACGCGAAGGGTGTGGAGCCGTGGATCGATCATGAATCAATCATGCACAGAAAGTGCACGGTTATCTCCTAAATATTGCGCTTTTGTTGCAGTTCAATCGTCCCTAATCTCGTACTACGAAGACTTCGACAAAGGCGGTTGCGATGACGCACCGCGGTCCCCATGAACTACTTAATGACCCAGCCTCCCGGGAGGAAACCCATGACTGCTCCAGTGAACGTCGCTCCTGCATCACGCGGAAAGATCGTTTCATCATTGCCTGCCGATCAGCTGGCTGAAATCAGCGCGTTGTTTGAGTTCCGGCGCACGGGCTATTCCCTTGATGCCCCGTTCTACACGGATCCGACCATCTTCAAGGTGGACATGGAGGCCATCTTCGGCCAGCACTGGATCTACGCGGGCAGTGTTGCCGAACTGCCCGAGCCGGGCGACTACATCACCGTGGACTACGGACCCTACTCGCTGATCGTTCTCCGCAACGATGACGGCGAAGTCAACGTCCTGCACAACGTGTGCCGCCACCGCGGTGCGCGCGTCCTGACGGAGTCGGCTGGTTCCACCGGAAACCTGGTCTGCGGCTACCACTCCTGGACCTATTCGCCCGAGGGCAACCTGATCCACGCTTCCGCTCCCGGCGAGGCCAAGTTCGACAAGAACTGCTTCGCCCTCAAGCGCGCCCACAGCCGCGAGGTTGCCGGACTCATCTTCGTTTGCATCGCCGACGAGCCGCCAACAGACTTTGATGAGACCTCCAAGATCTTTGAGCCCTACCTGGCGCCGCACGATCTGTCCAAGACGAAGATTGCCTACCAGCAGAACATCATCGAAGAGGGCAACTGGAAGCTCGTCATGGAGAACAACCGTGAGTGCTACCACTGTGACGGCCACCCGGAACTTGCCTGCTCCCTGTTCCCCACCTGGGGCCTGACCGAGGGCCTTATCCCCACCCACCTCGAAGAAGTCTGGGACCGCAACAAGGAAGCTCAGGCCTCCCTCGAAGAGCGTTGCCGCCGCTACGGCCTGCCCTATGAGGTAGTGGAAGAGCTGGACACCCGCATTGCAGGTATCCGCATCTCCCGCGAATCCCTCGACGGCGAAGGCGAATCGTTCTCGGCCGACGGACGCCGCCTGTCCAAGAAGCTGCTCGGCGACTTGCCCGACTTCCGCCTGGGCCGTTGCTCGATGCACCTGCAGCCCAACAGCTGGTTCCACTTCCTGGGCGACCACGTCATCACCTTCGGCGTCTTCCCCATCAACGAACACCAGTCCCTGGTCCGCACCACGTGGCTGGTTGCCGACGACGCCGTGGAAGGCGTGGACTACGATCTGGACAAGCTCACCTACACCTGGAAGCAGACCAACCTCCAGGACAAGGCCTTCGTTGAGCTGTGCCAGACGGGTGCAGGCAGCCCCGCCTACGAACCCGGCCCGTACATGAAGAGCGAGTACCAGGTTGAGGCCTTCATCAACTGGTACGTGCAGCGCGTCCAGGAGCACTTGGCATGACGGAACTCCTCACCGAAACGGCCGTCCAGGAGCCACAGCGCATCCGCGGACTCGAGATGCCGTGGAACAGGGTGATGGGCAGCAGCGACGCCCCCGCCCGGGCAGCCCGCGCCCTGGGTCCCTGGCACCCCCAGGAGTTCACGGCCGAATGCGTGGAGACCATCCCGGAAGCGGGCGGCCTCATGACGTTCGTGTTCCGGCGCTGCGACGGCGCACCCCTTGCTTTCCGTGCCGGGCAGTACGTCAACATCGCGTTCCCCGTGAACGGCGAGGAGCACGAACCTGTGGACCGCAGCTATTCGTTGTCCAGCTCGCCTACCGAGCCGTGGACCTTCAGCATCAGCGTCAAGCGCGACGCCGGCGGCCTGGTCTCGCCGTGGGTGCATGAGAACGTCAAGCCGGGCACTGTGCTGGAGATGCTCGGGCCGGTCGGCGCCTTCCACTTGCCGGATGCGGACCGGCGCGCCCGTTACCTGCTGCTCGCAGCCGGGGCCGGCATCACGCCCATCATGTCCATGGTCCGGACCATCCATTCCCTGCCGGGCCACGCGGATGTCGTGGTGCTCTACCACGGCGCGGAAGCCGGCGGCTTCGCCTTCCACCGGGAGCTCGCCTACATCGCTTCCGTGGACTCGCGGATCCGGGTCTTCTACTCCCTGGGTGACCGCAGCAAGCCCGACGGTTGGGATGGCCTCACCGGACGGTTGACCTCGGCCATGATTGACGAGGTGGCCCCTGACGCCAACGGACGCCAGGTCTACGCCTGTGGTCCCGAGGGCTACCTGAACACCGCCACGGAGCTCCTGAAGAAGGTCGGCGTGGACGACACCTCCATCTACATGGAGTTCTTCTCCGGTGACCGCCAGACGCTCCTTGAATACGCGGCCGAAGTGGCCCTCGCCACGGACATCGCAGAAGAAATTGCCGAGGAAATCGCCGACTCCGCCGAGGATTACTTCGAGAGCCAGCCTGCGGCTTTCGGTCTCTACGAGCCGAGGTACGACGCAGACGGCACCTTGGAAGCCACGGGCCTGCCGCTCGAAGCGGTCGACGCCGACGCGACGTCCGGTGCGGAAGCCAACGACGGCGGTTCGGGCACCTCGCCGGAGGCCGAAGCGGAGACTCCCGATGCTTCGAGCTTCGACACGGTGGGAACCGGGAGCCTCACGTTGTCCTTCATGCGCACCGGCATCAACGTGCGGATCGACCCCACGGAGCCCATCCTCGAGGTGGCCCAGCGTGCGGGTGTCAGGATCGGCGCCAACTGCAAGGAAGGAATGTGCGGTTCCTGCAAGGTGGTCAAGTTGTCGGGCGACATCGACATGAACCACCAGGGCGGGATCCGGAAACGCGAAATCGATGCGGGCAAGTTCCTGCCCTGCTGTTCCACGGCCAAGACGGATATGGTGATCGACGCTTAGAGGGCTTGTCTCCTCAAGCTAGGCGGGTGCATCGCCCCGGTTTGCCGCATCACCGGAGCGATGCAGCGTGTCCGGCCGCCACAGTTGCGGCTGTTCAACCAACTCGGACATCCAGGGGCGTTGTCCGCGGTAGACAGTGAGGCCCTCGGGGATGCCGCGGACCGTGGCGTCGGTGCCTGAAGCATCGATCGTGATCCGCGCATCCCCCATGGGGGCGTTGCTGATGTGGACATCCCCGAAGTCGTTTGGCAGGACCGGATCCAGCCATATGCCGCCCAGCGAAATGTGGGTGTCGTACCGCATCAGGCTGGTCACTACGTGGATGGGCGTGGTCGCGGCCCAGGCTTGGGGTGAACAGGCGGTGGGGTAGGGCACCGGCTCGGTGAACCTGGCCCGGTCGAAGCCGCAGAAAAGCTCGGGAAGCCTGCCGTCCGAATACTCCGCGGCTTCCAGGAGTGCTGTGCCGATCCTCTGTGCTTCTTCGATGTAGCCGTAGCGCAGGAGCCCGGACATGATGATCGCATTGTCGTGCGGCCACACTGAGCCGTTGTGGTAGCTGGCCGGGTTATAGGCGGCCATGTCCGTGGCCAGGGTCCGCACGCCCCAACCGCTGAACATCTTCGGAGACATCAGGTGCTCCACGACCGAGGGAACCTTGTCTTCGTCCATGAGCCCGAACCACAGGCAATGGCCCATGTTCGAAGCGCAGGCATCCACTTGGCGCTTGTCCTTATCGAGGGCAACAGCGTAGTAGCCCTTGTCCGGCATCCAGAAGTCCTCATTGAATTTCTGTTTGAGCCGGTCAGCGCGTTCCCGCAGCTCCGAGGCCAAGGCGAGGTCGCCGTCGTCGTAAGCCATCCAGGCGCGCGCCACGTAGGCGCCGTGCACGTACGCCTGTACCTCGGCCAAGGCGATAGGCGCCTCAGCGAGGGTACCGTCAGCGAAGTTGATGCCGTCCCAGGAGTCTTTCCACCCCTGGTTGATGAGGCCGTGCTGGTTGGGGCGGCCATATTCCACATACCCGTCGCCGTCCCGGTCGCCGTAGTGACGGATCCAGTCGAGGGCGCGGTCGGCGTTGGGCAGGAGTTCGGCGATGGTGTCCTTGGCGAAGCCCCAGCGGCTCACGGACCCCACCGCAACCATGAAGAGGGGAGTGGCGTCGACGCTGCCGTAGTAGGCCGAACTGCCCCGCAAGGCCTGGCCGCTGCTGACGTCCAGGCGGACCTCGTGGAGGATCTTCCCGGGTTCCTCTTCCGTGTCAGTGTTTACTTCCTTGCCTTGCCGGTCGGCCAACGTGCGGAGCGTGCCCAGGGCGAGGGAAGGATCCACCGGCAACGCCATCTCCGAGGCCCACAAGGAGTCCCTGCCGAACAACGTCATGAACCACGGAGCTCCCGCAGCCACCACCACCCTCTCCGGGTGGTCCGGGTCCTGGATGCGCAGGGCCCCGAGGTCCTCATAGCTCCGGCGCAGGGTGCGCTGGATGGAACGGTTGCCAATCTGCAGGACGGGAATCTTGGCCACCCATTCCTGCCGGCGCCGGTCGCTGGGCGACAACTCACCCCGTGACGGATGGCTGAAAGGCTTGCCCTCTGCCGCCGGGAGCACGCTGACCCGGGTGTTCCATTGCCCGAACGCCGGGATGGTGACCCTGAAGCCGAGGGCCTTGGAACCGGCCCCGGCGCCTTCGCCCCGAATGATCACCGACTTCCGGAACCCTTCCCACTGACCCCTGATCTCCAGGGAGTCGTTCTCCACCCGCCGGGTTTCCTTCCATACGCGGGTGATACGGGCTTCCTTGACTTCGAAGAGGTCTGCGAAGTCCGCCTCTGCGGTGAGGGTGATGGTGCAGCGGGCAGGTTGCCTCGAGTAGTTCCGGACGGTGATTTCTTCCAGGATCCCCGCCCCCACTTCGCGCAGACGTTCCACCAGGAGCGGGCTGTCTGCGTAGCCGTCGGGACGGGGAACCCGGCAGGCGAAGAGGGCGCGGTACGGTTCCTTCAGTTCGGCCGCCAGCGGCTCCAAGGGCTGATCGTTGATGCGGAGCTGCCAGCGGGAAAGGATCCGGGTGTCCAGGTGGAAGACGCCTTGGGGCAGGTCCGGGTGGATGTCCCCGTTGGGTCCGGAGATGCAGAAGGACGAGCCTTCCACGAGCGTGATGGTCCCGGCGCCCAGCGGTCCGGCAGCCGTTTCCGTATTCCAACCGGTCATGGGATTGTCCTTCGAACAGCGCGGGCCGGGATGTAGTTGACGGTACGCCGGAGGGCTGTGGGACACCAGAGCCTGGGATGTCCGGCGCCGGTTGCGGCATCCACCCTGATGCCCGTCAGGCACCCGATCGGGCACCAGCCAGGCACCCGTCAGCCACCTGAAGTAAACCCGGAGTTCACCGTGAACCCTCTTATCCGAAGCGAATGGCGGTTACAATGAGAGTTGCAGTATTCGCTGATGCAGACCGGCGGTTGTAAAGAAGTACGCCGGAGGACTCTGTAATGACGGACACCCAGATCGGCGCGTTCCTTCGCGAATGCGTTATATACGAAGAAGACAGCGAAGAAGGCCTGGACTTCGAGGCCTTGTACGGCCTCTACATCAGTTGGTGCGTCCTTGGAAACAAGGTTCCCGTTCCGGACAGTGCATTCCGCACGTCCGTGCGCACCAGCGGAGTAAAACACGAGAAGCGCGATGGCGTGCGGTATTACCCGGGGCTCCGGATGATTGGCGACGCCGCCCGCGACTACGTACTCAACAGCATCCCGGACGAAGTAGTGGAAGTAATCGTTCCGCCGATTCCCGTGACGGAAGTCGAAGATGGCGGGGACGTCGTCCTGCCTGCCAAGGCCGTCTAGGTTTATCTTCAGCTGATGCCCTTAGGATTCGTTCCTAAGGGCATCAGCCATTTAAGCAGTCGGTGTACCGGCGGTAAGGGGCGCAAGTGAAACCATCCATCGTCTGGTTCCGCGACGACCTCCGGGTCAGGGACAACCCGGCCTTGCGGGCCGCCGTCGACGATGGAGCGGCAGTGGCGCTCTACGTCCTGGACGAGGAGTCGCCGGGCATCCGGCCGCACGGCGGAGCAGCAAAATGGTGGCTGCACCATTCCCTGCTCGCCCTCCGGCAGGACCTGGACGCGTTGGGAATACCCCTTCTCTTGCGCCGCGGACCCGCTGCTGAGGTGGTGCAGAAAACCACGACGGCGGTGGGTGCGGGCGCGCTGTTCTGGAACCGGCGGTACGGCGAGATGGAACGGACCATCGACGCCGGGATCAAGGGCTGGGCGGTTGAGGCCGGGCTGCACGTGGAGAGTTTCCAAGCCACCCTGCTCCACGAGCCGTGGAAGGTCAGCACCAAGACCGGCACCCAGTACAAGGTGTTCACCCCGTTCTGGAAGGCGGTGTCTGCTCAGGAATTCCGCGAACCACTGCCGCTTCCCGCTCGTGGCCATGGGTTCACCGGCACGCTTCCGCGGTACGACTCCCTGGAGAGTTGGCAGTTGCTGCCCATCAAACCGGATTGGTCCGGAGGGTTGGCCGCCCGGTGGACTCCCGGGTCCGCAGCCGGCCATGCCCGCCTGAAGGAGTTCGTGGGCAACGGGCTGGATTCCTACAGTGAAGGGCGGAACCGTCCGGACACCGATGGCAGCAGCAGCCTGTCGCCGTACCTGCGCTGGGGTGAACTCAGCCCCTTCGAGGTGTGGCAGGCAATATCTTCCAAGCGGTCCGAAAGTGCCACGATCTTCGCGTCGGAGTTGGGCTGGCGCGAATTCTGCTGGCACCAGTACTTCCACAACCCGACCTTGGCCACGGCCAACCTGCGCAGCGAGTTCGACAGGTTCCCGTGGGCTTGGCCTGGAGCGTCTACCGGCGCTTCTGTCGGAGCGTCTGCCGGCGCTTCTGCCGGCGACGACGCTCGGCAC
The DNA here is from genome assembly GCF_015040095.1 of Paenarthrobacter sp. YJN-5. Lineage (NCBI taxonomy): Bacteria > Bacillati > Actinomycetota > Actinomycetes > Micrococcales > Micrococcaceae > Paenarthrobacter > Paenarthrobacter sp. YJN-5. The sequence continues at coordinate 4,050,624 of NZ_CP053544.1, read as the reverse complement.
CCCGGGCATGAGTCGGCCCCGGAAGAGCTCCGGGCATGGCAAAAGGGGCGAACGGGGTTCCCCCTGGTTGATGCGGGACAGCGGCAACTGTGGGAAACCGGCTGGATGCACAACCGGGTACGTATGGTGGCCGCGAGCTTCCTTGTGAAGAACCTGGGGATCCATTGGCAGCTGGGCGAGCAATGGTTCTGGGACACGCTGGTGGATGCGGATCCGGCGTCCAACCCTGCCAACTGGCAGTGGGTGGCAGGCTCGGGGGCTGACGCCTCGCCCTTCTTCCGCATCTTTAACCCCGAGGCCCAGCGCGTGCGGTTCGACCCGCAGGGCAAGTACATCGCGCAGTGGATTAAGGAGTTCGGCACCCCCGATTACCCGGCGGAAATCGTGGATTTGAAAGCGTCGAGGCAGGACGCGCTGGATGCCTACAAGGAGCTGCGCGAGGTGCATTAGGCGGCCTCCAGGCCTGCGGGAGCATGCCTCGTTCCTTCCGCAGCGGCCCTCTGGAAATTAGTAGGAAGTCCGAGTATATTCGGCTGCAGAGATGATCTGGATCACATGCACGCAGGTGTTCCGGACGTGTTGTGCGGTATTGATCGGCACGGCAGTCACTAATGATGCAAAGGAGCATTTCCACTATGGTGCGCGAGCTTTCACACTACGTAGGCGGCCAAAGGATCGACGGTACCTCCGGGCGGTTCAGCGATGTCTACGATCCCTGCACCGGCGAAGTCCAGGCCCGCCTGCCGCTGGCCAGCGCCGAGGAGGTGCGCAACGCCGTCGCGAACGCCGAAAAGGGCCAACTCGAATGGGCTGCCATGAACCCGCAGCGGCGGGGACGCATCCTGCTGAAGTTCGTGGACCTCGTCAATGACAACATGGACGAACTGGCCAAGCTCCTCTCCTCCGAACACGGGAAGACTTTTGCGGACGCCAAGGGAGATATCCAGCGGGGCATCGAAGTGGTGGAGTTCTCCGCCGGGGCGCCGCATCTGCTCAAGGGCGAATTCTCGGACAGCGCAGGCCAGGGGATCGATGTCCACTCCCTGAGGCAGCCGCTGGGTGTTGTTGCCGGCATTACGCCCTTCAACTTCCCGGCCATGATTCCGTTGTGGAAGTCGGGACCGGCGCTCGCTGCCGGCAATGCCTTCATCCTCAAGCCGTCCGAGCGGGACCCCTCCGTGCCGCTGCGGCTCGCCGAGCTCTACAGCGAAGCCGGCGTTCCGGACGGCGTCTTCAACGTCATCAACGGTGACAAGGAAGCCGTGGACGCCCTTCTTGAGGACCCGCGGGTCAAGGCGATCGGCTTTGTTGGTTCCACGCCGATCGCCCAGTACATCTACGCTACGGCGGCCGCGCACGGCAAGCGCGCACAGTGCTTCGGCGGGGCGAAGAACCACATGGTGATCATGCCCGACGCCGACCTGGACATGGCCGCGGACGCCCTGATTGGTGCCGGGTACGGTTCCGCCGGGGAGCGGTGCATGGCCATCTCCGTAGCCGTCCCGGTGGGGCAGGAAACAGCGGACGCCCTTGTTGCCAAGCTCACCGAGAGGGTCAAGGAACTCCGGGTCGGGCACAGCCTGGACAAGGACGCGGACTTCGGGCCGGTGGTCGCGGCGTCTGCGAAGGAACGGATCGAGGGCTACATCCAGTCCGGCGTGGACGAGGGCGCCACCTTGGTGGCAGACGGCCGCGGCCTCACCGTTGAGGGATACGACGGCGGCTTCTGGGTGGGCCCCACCCTCTTCGACAACGTCACCAAAGATATGAAGATCTACAAGGAGGAGATTTTCGGTCCTGTCCTGAGCGTCCTCCGGGCGGCCGACTACGACGAAGCGCTCAGGCTCTGCAGCGAGCACGAGTTCGGGAACGGCGTCGCAATCTTTACCCGCGACGGCGACTCCGCCCGCGACTTCGCCAGCCGCGTGGAAGTGGGCATGGTGGGCATCAATGTTCCCATCCCCGTCCCGATTGCCTACTACACGTTCGGCGGGTGGAAGGCGTCCGGGTTCGGCGACCTCAACCAGCATGGCGCCGACGCCTTCCGCTTCTACACCAAGACCAAGACCGTCACCTCGCGGTGGCCCTCCGGCATCCGCCAGGGCGCCAGCTTCGTGATGCCGGCAGGCAGCTGATGGGAGAGCAGATCATCGAAGAAGTGCAGCAGGAAGAAGTTCTTTTCGAGCGGCGCGGTCACCTCGGCATCGTGACGCTCAACCGGCCCCGGGCAGTCAACGCCCTCAATGCCGGCATGGTGAAAGCCATGTTGCAGCAGTTGGCTGCCTGGGCTGACGACGAATCCGTTGCTGCGGTGTTGGTGCGAGGCGCCGGCGATCGGGGCCTCTGCGCCGGGGGAGACATCGTCGCCATCTACAAGGACATGCTGCACGGCGGCTCGGAAACCGCTGATTTCTGGGCCGATGAGTACCGCCTCAATGCTCTCATCGCCAACTATCCCAAGCCGTACGTCGCTTTCATGGACGGGTTGGTGCTGGGTGGTGGCGTAGGAGTTTCCGCGCACGGCTCAGTTCGCATCGTCACTGAACGGACGCGCACGGGGATGCCCGAAACCACCATCGGGTTCGTGCCCGACGTCGGCGGAACCCTGCTGCTCTCCCGCGCCCCCGGGGAAACCGGAACCCACGCCGCGCTCACGGGCGCGCACCTGTCCGGGGCGGACGCCCTGTTCCTGGGACTCGCGGACTACTTCGTCCCGTCCGAAAGCCTCCCGGCACTCGCTGAAGCGCTGGAAAGCTCGACGCCGGAAGACGCCGTCGTGCGCTTTGCCCAAGCTGCGCCGGACTCGGCTCTCGCGGCGCAGCGGGATTGGATCGATTCCTGCTACGCAGCAGACGACGCGGAAGAGATCGTGCACCGCCTGCGCGAGGCCGGAGGTGAGGCCGCCGACGCTGCGGACACCATCACGGCAAAGTCGCCGACGTCGGTGAAGGTCACCTTGGCGTCCCTGCGGCGGGTGCGGGGGCTGTCCTTGGAAGAGGCGCTGGACCAGGAATACCGGGTTGGGCTCCGCTGCCTCTCCGGCCCCGATTTCCGCGAGGGAATCCGGGCGCAAGTGGTGGACAAGGACCGGAATCCACAGTGGAAACCGGCCACCCTCGCCGACGTCCACGAGTCCGACGTCGAGGGCTACTTTGCCTCGCTCGGCGAGCATGAGTTGGGGCTTTCCGCTACGCCGGTCCAGTCGGGTTGAAGCCGGGCCGATCACGTTGAGGCTACTGCCGTCCAGTTGGAGGAGACGATCATGACAGAAAATGCAGCATCGGCAACGGGACTCATCGCCTTCCTGGGCCTTGGGCATATGGGCGGCCCCATGGCCGCCAACCTGATTAAGGCCGGGCATGAGGTGGTGGGGTACGACCCCGTTCCAGCAGCAGTGGAGGCTGCGGTGGCACATGGCATCCCCATGGCTGACACGGCCGCCGACGCCGTGCGGGAGGCTGCCGTGGTCCTGACCATGCTGCCCAGCGGGAAGCACGTCCTGGACGCCTACCGGGGAGTGGGAGAGCCGGGACTGCTCAGCGTGGCGCAACCGGACACGCTGTTCCTGGATTGCTCCACCATCAACGTTGACGAGGCCAGGGAAGCTGCGTCCCTGGCCGTGGCTGCAGGACACCGAAGCGTGGACGCGCCGGTGTCCGGAGGCGTGGTGGGTGCCGAAGCCGGGACGCTGACGTTCATGGTGGGCGCACTGCCCGGGGACTTCGAGACCGTGAAGCCGATCCTGGAGCTCATGGGCAAGCGGATTGTGCATTGCGGGGACCACGGCGCCGGCCAGGCTGCGAAGGTGTGCAACAACATGATCCTGGGAGTCTCCATGATCGCCGTGGCCGAGGCTTTCGTCCTCGGCGAGAAGCTGGGACTGACACACCAGGCGTTGTTCGACGTCGCTTCCAACGCGTCCGGCCAATGCTGGGCCCTCACAACCAACTGTCCTGTTCCGGGCCCGGTTCCCACCAGTCCCGCCAACCGCGATTACCAGCCCGGGTTCGCGGGGGCATTGATGGCAAAGGATCTCCGGCTGGCGGTGAATGCGCTGGAAAGTACGGGCGTTGCTGCCGAAATGGGGCCGCTGGCCTCCAGGATTTACGACGCCTTTGCCGCCGGGGAGGGTGCTGCCCGGGACTTCTCCGGGATCATCACGGATATCCGGGAGAAGTCGCAATCCCCGGGTGCTGCCGGCGGCGACGGTCCGGCGGGGGAATAGGGTGGCATGACGACTATTACGGAAACTACGACGACTACGGAAACTACGGAAGAAGGACGCGGAGTGACCCAGCACCACCAGGACGTAGCCCAGTACCGGAACATCATGGTGGAGCGCCGTGGCCGCGTTGGCCTGATAACGCTGAACCGGCCTTCGGCGTTGAACGCGCTGAACACGGCCTTGATGAACGAACTCGTTGAAGCCGTGACCGACATGGACCGCGATCCCGGGGTGGGGGCCGTGGTCATCACCGGTTCCGCCAAAGCCTTCGCAGCGGGGGCGGACATCAAGGAAATGTCCGCCAACACCTACATGGACATGTACGCGGCGGATTGGTTCCGGCATTGGGAAGACCTCACGCGCTTGCGGATCCCCGTCATCGCCGCCGTGTCCGGGTTCGCACTCGGCGGCGGATGTGAGCTGGCGATGATGGCTGACTTCATCATCGCCGGGGACAACGCGAAGTTCGGGCAACCGGAAATAAACCTGGGTGTTATCCCGGGGATGGGCGGTTCCCAGAGGCTTACCCGCGCAGTGGGCAAGGCCAAAGCCATGGACATGGTGCTCACAGGGCGTTTCATGGACGCGGAGGAAGCCGAACGCTCCGGGCTCGTTTCCCGGGTGGTTCCCGCTGCGGAGGTCGTTGAGGAGGCAATAAAAGCCGCCGAGACCATTGCATCGAAGTCGAAGCCGGCTGCCATGGTGGCCAAGGAAGCAGTCAACGCGGCGTTCGAAATGGGGTTGGCCCAGGGCGTGCTCTTTGAACGGCGGGTGTTCCACTCCCTGTTTGCCACAGAGGACCAAAAGGAAGGCATGGCAGCCTTCACGGAAAAGCGCGAACCGGAATTCAAACACCGCTAAAGGCCTGATTCGATCGTGTGACGCCTGATTCGATCGTGTGAGGCCCCTGGTCCGAGCGTGTGGGGCCCTGGTCCGATCGCGTGGGGCCGGCGTCATTTTTCGGGTGCGGGGCGCGCAGACCCGGGCCCGCAGCGCGGAATAGGTGGGGTGCCCGGATAGACTCCTGTTCACAAGAGGGCCTGCAACAGACCACATAGGGGAGAAACATGTCAACGGAGAACGTTCGCGCCGAATCGGTGGACCCTGCTGAGTCATCCGAAGCGGGCACACCGGTGAATACCCTTTCTATTGTGTCAGCCGGTATTGCAGCCCTTGCCGTGGTGGGGCTGTTCCTTGCCGGCATGGCCATCATCGCCGTCTTCGCCGTTGGCGCCGGGCACGTGGCCCTGAACCAGATTGGGCAGCGGCAAGAACGCGGGCGGGCGCTCGCGGTTTCTGCATTGGTGATCGGTTACGGAATTGCCGCCCTTTCGCTCGTTTCGGCGCTGATCTATACGCTCACGCGCTAACTTTCCGGCCGCTGCGGCGACACGAATCCACGCCGAACCCTTCTTCATAGACGGATCATCCCGACGACTGGAAGAAGGACGGCTGTGTCCTGGCAGTTCTGTGACAATTTTGCCTGCCCCAAAGAATGGCATTGGACCGACTTTTCGGAGGTCCCCGAAGCATGTGTTGACGAGAAGTGGTTGATTACTAAGCATGCTGATAATATGGTCGTGCCGTGACGGAGAAAGAAGCAAAGCTAGCCAATGGGGGTGGCGGTATGGCAGAGCGGAAGGTTCCGGAAGTGATCGATCAGGAAGTAATCCGGCGCGAGGCATCAAGTATCCTCGCCGCCGGAGACGTGTCGCTTACCGAGTTGTGGATTGAGTTCTTCGCCCGGGGAGGGATGGCAGGCCTCGAGGAATTCGAGGCCTTTGTGCGCGGACTCATGACTGTGGCCAACACCGACCTCCAAATTCTGGACCTGACGTTGGACGAACTCCGGAATCCCTAGGCCCTACGCTGGCCCGCACTCCGGATTCCGTCGTATGCTCTGGCCATGACGGACTCCAAACAAATAGTGGTTGGTTATGACGGTTCCACGGAAGCGAAGCAGGCCGTAACGTGGGCTGCCCGCCAAGCCGTGCTGCGTGGCTGCCAACTCCACCTGGTTCACTGCTCGCTCTGGATCCTTGTGACCTCCGACCTTGGCCCGGTTCCCGGCGTCGCCGACAGCGGGCTGGAACGGGCCGCCGAACGAGTCCTTGAAGAGGGCCTGGCGGTGGTGAAAGAATCCGAACCTTCCGTGGATGTGACCACCACCCTCCTTCACGGCATGCCCAGGGACCACATGGGCAAACTGTCCGTGGGCGCGGAGATGCTGGTGCTGGGGAGCCGCGGACTCGGCGGGTTCCTTGGCTTGCTTGTGGGTTCTGTCAGTCTGGAGATGGCGGCCACCGCGTCCTGTCCGGTGGCCGTGATCAGGTCCGTTGACCACCCGGATGGCCCGGTCGTTGTGGCTATCGACGACGCCGGCTCGCCCGAAGCGCTCGAGGACGCATGCACCATGGCATCAGTGACAGGAGCGGACCTAAAGGTAGTCCATGTGGTTCCCGAGCCTGCTGGCTTGCGGCGGTTGCGCGACCCGATCGACTCCTACCCGGCGGCCGAGGCCGTCGTGGATTCCGCCGTCCGCAAGGCACGTGAACTGGCACCCCAAACCACTGTGACCGGAGAGCTGCTGGCTAACCACTCAGTTCCCCGGGCCATCCTGCAAGCCGCGCCGGATGCCCGGATAGTGGTGGTTGGCACCAAGGGGCGCGGCCTCGTCAAGGGGACCATCGGCTCCACTGCGCACGCAGTCCTGCATCATGCTCCCGGCCCGGTCCTGGTGTCGCGGCGGAACGCCGGCTAGGACTTACCCGTCCGTGAAATCTCCGGCGTCCCTACGGAAGGTTCCCAGGACGCGGATGAGGTGATCGACGTCGTCGTCGGTGAAGCCCGACTTGCCGAAGACCTCGGCGTTCAGTGCCGCCGTCGCCCTCTTCGCCAGCGTCCGGCCTTCCGCGGTGAGCTCAATCAGCGTGGTGCGGCCGTCGGTGGGATGCGGCGACCGCGCCACGAGCGCGGCCTTCTCCAAACGGTCGACGGCGTTTGTCACCGACGTGGGATGCACCTGCAGCAGCGCGCTCGCCTTATTCATGGGCAGCGCGCCGCTGCGGGCGAAGCTGAGGAGTGCCAGTAGCTCGTACCGTGCGAAGGTCAGGCCGAAGGGCTTGAGGACCGTCTCGATGCGTGCGAGCAGTATCTGCTGCGTCCGCATGATGGCGGTGATGGCTGCCATGGGCGCCGCGACGTCGCCCCAGCCGTGCCGTTCCCAGTTGCGTTGGGCGTCGGCGATGGGGTCGCGGGGGAGTGGATTGCCCATGGGCCTCCTTCAGGTTTTGAGAGGTCAATCTTTCAGGTTCGGGAATTCTTCCTCCGTGTATTCAACCCCAAGACCTGCCGGGAGCGGACCGTCACTGTGCCTGGCCACCTCCGTGCCGCGCAATTCCACGCGGCGGATCTTGCCGGAGATCGTCTTGGGCAGCTCGCCGAATTCGAGCCGCCGGATGCGCTTGAACGGTGCCAGGTGTTCGCGGCAGTACCGCAGGATATCTTCGGCGATCTCCGGTCCCGGCTGATAGCCCGCAGCAAGGACCACGAACGCTTTGGGGACAGACAGCTTGACCGCGTCAGGGGAAGGAACGACGGCGGCCTCCGCCACTGCGGGGTGCTCGATCAGGACGCTTTCAAGCTCGAAGGGTGAAAGCCGGTAGTCCGAGGACTTGAAGACATCGTCGTCCCTGCCGACGTAGGTGATGACGCCGGCCTCGTCCCGGCTGGCCATGTCGCCGGTGTGGTAATAACCGTCCCGGAAGGCCTCCGCGGTTTTCGCTTCGTCGCCGAAGTAGCCCTTCATGAGCCCCACGGGCCGGGGGTCCAAGCGCAAGCAGAGCTCGCCGTCGTTGGCTTCCTGTCCCGTGAACGGGTCCACCAGTACGACGTCATAACCGGGCAGCGGACGCCCCATGGAGCCGATCTTCACGGGCTGGGCCGGGGTGTTGGCGATCTGGACCGTAGATTCGGTCTGGCCGAAGCCGTCCCGGATGGTGACGCCCCAGGCTTCCTCCACCTGGCCGATGACCTCGGCATTAAGCGGCTCGCCCGCCGATACCACCTTGCCTGGCGGGTTCTTGAGCTGCTTGAGGTCGGCCTGGATCAGCATCCGCCACACGGTGGGAGGGGCGCAGAAGCTGGTGACGCCCTCGCGGTCCATTTGTGCCATGAGGGCCGAGGCGTCGAAGCGTTCGTAGTTGTAGATGAAGACGCACGCCTCCGCGATCCACGGCGTGAAGACGTTGGACCAGGCGTGCTTGGCCCAGCCCGGCGAGGCGACATTGAGGTGCACGTCTCCGGGCTCGACGCCGATCCAATACATGGTGGACAGATGGCCCACCGGGTAGGAAGTGTGGGTGTGCTCCACGAGCTTGGCGCGGGAGGTGGTGCCGGAGGTGAAGTACAGCAGCAGCGTCTCGTCCCCACGGGTCGGGGCGTCGGGCGTGAAGTCCGTGCCGGCGTCGTACGAATCCGCATACTGCCTGGCGTCCGCAGCGGTACGTTGCGCGCCGATTTCGATAAGCGCGTAGTTACCCTCGACGGCGGCAAACTTGCCGATGTTGGCGCTGCCGACCGCAACCCAGGCGGCTCCGCCACGCTCCACGCGGTCCTGCAAGTCGCGGGGACCCATGAGCGTGGTGGTGGGGATCATGACGATGCCGAGCTTGATGCCGGCCAGCATGAGTTCCCAGAGTTCCACCTGGTTGCCGAGCATGATGATCATGTGGTCGCCGCGCTGAACGCCCTGGCTGCGCAGCCAGTTGGCGAGCTGGTTGGAGCGCTGTGAAAGTTCCCGGTAGGTACGGCGGGTGGAGCTGCCGTCCTGTTCGACGATCACCAGTGCGGGCTGGTCCTGGCGTGCCGGGTCCTGGGCGAGTTGGTCGAACCAATCCAGGGCGAAATTGAAGTGTTCAAACCGGGGCCACTGGAACTCGCTGTGCGCTTGTTTGTAGTCCTCGCGGAGCTCGAGAAGGCGGTTCCGGGCCGCGCGGAAGTCATCGGTGACTGTCATAGTCCGCCTTTCGTGGGGCAGTGTGCCCGCGTCTGGTAGAGGCATTTCTGCCACCTAGTGATCCACATCACCTTGCAATATACTAGGACATCCAAGGGTTTGGAAGAGCCCGCGCCGGACATGACGAAGGGGTCACATGCTCGACGAGAAAGCCGCATCCACCACAAGTGGAGCCGCTCCCGCTAACGCCCTCCCTCCCTACCCAGAGGCGGACCTGATGCACGTAGTAGACCTGCTTCCCGATGAGGAGCGGGCCCGCTACCGGGAGGTTCGGGAGTTCCTTCAAGCAAGCGTCAGGGCTGCCAGCATCGATTACTGGAACCGGGAGGAATTCCCGTTCGGGCTGCTGGCCGACATGGCGAAATTCGGGCTCGGAGGACTGCAGACCGATGGCTCCTCCACGCTGTTCAAAGGGCTCATGTACACCGAGATAGCGCGGGCCGACGTCTCCCTGTCGGCACTGGTCGGGATCCATAACGAGCTCATCGTCGGCATGATCCATGAGCTGGGTTCGCCCGAGCAGAAGCAACGCTGGCTTCCCGGGCTTGAGGCTTTTTCCGTGTTGGGAGCCTTCGCCCTGACCGAACCCGACCATGGCTCGGACATCGCCGGAGGACTTTCGACGACGGCGCGGCGCGACGGCGGGGAATGGGTCATCAACGGTGCCAAGCGCTGGATCGGGGCCGGAACCATCGCGGACTTCGCCTTGGTGTGGGCCCGGGATGAGGCTGACGGCCACATCAAGGGGTTCATCGTGGAGACTGACCGCGCCGGATACGCAGCTACCAAGATCTCGAACAAAATCGGTCTCCGGATCATGCAAAACGCGGACATCACCCTGGACGAGGTACGGGTTCCCGCTTCGAATCTCCTTCCAGGCGCCACCGAGTTCTCCCGGGCCAATGAACTGTTGCGGGATTCCAGGGCGTGGGTGGGCTGGCAGGCTGCGGGTATTCAACTGGCAGCGTTCGACGTCGCGCGTTCCTACGCTCTTGAACGCCTGCAGTTCGGCAAGGAACTGGCCAGATTCCAGCTGGTTCAGCAGCAACTCGCTGACATCCTGGGCAACGCCCACGCATCCTTGTCCCTGATGGTTGAGTTGGCCCGCATACAACAGGCGGGAAAACTGGAAATGGTGCAGGCCGCCATGGCAAAGGCCACAACGACGCGCCTCGCACGGTCTTCCGTGGCGATGGGCCGGTCCCTGCTGGGCGGTAACGGCATCACCACGGATTACGAGATGGGGAAGCTCTTCGGTGATGCCGAGATCCTCTACACCTACGAGGGCAGCTACGAGATCAACTCCCTCATTGTTGCCCGGGCGGTCACCGGGAAGTCGGCGTTCGTGTAGGGGCACCTGAGTGTAGTCAAGCACCGTTACTGATATCGGTTCTGAGTGACAGGATCCTTCGTGATTGCGGAGGGTCCTGTTGTTTTATTGCCCCAACGGCCCGGGCTCCCTGGCTGAAGACGCGGGGTGGCTGGAGGGGCGGCTGGAGGCGCGGAGGGGTGGCTGTGGGCGCGCCAGGTGGCTGGAGTGTGTCTGGGTGGCCGTGGGTGTTTCCTGTTTTGGGACAGGGTGTCATGTTCGTTGGGGTGTGTGGTGGTGGTTTCGTTGGGGTGTTTGGGTGGGGTCGATGTGGGGTGGTGGTGTGAACCATGGGATGCCTTGGTGGGTGGTGATTTTCCATTGTTCTTTGTGGATGAGGTGGTGGTGGTGTGAGCACAGGAGGGTGCCGTTGTTGGTGCTGGTGGTGCCTCCTTGTGACCAGTAGGTGATGTGGTGGGCTTCGCACCAGGGTGCGGGGATGGTGCAGTCGGGGAAGGTGCAGCCTTGGTCTCTGGCGGCGATGGCTTTGCGGATGTGGGGTGGGAAGATCCGGGTGGTGCGGCCGATGTCGAGGACTTTTGTCCGTTGGTTCCGAGGAGGACGGGCAGGATGTCGGCGTCGCATGCGATTTTGCGGATAGTGCTGGCGTGGATGGGGCCGGTGAAGGTCGCTGTTGCGCTGCCCGGCCGGGCTGAGGAGCCGCCCAGGTCTGGCTGGTGTGGTGGGTTTTGGAGTCGGGGGTAGAGGTCGTTGGCGTCGATGGTGACGGTGAGTTGGGGTTTGAGGCCTCCGTTGGCGGGGAGTTTGCCGGTGCGCAAGGCGTAGCTGCAGCCGGTGATGAGACCGTCGAGGAGTTTCTGGGCGCGGGAGCGGCGGTCCAGCTCGGGCCCGGATGTGCTGCTCCCGCTGACCCCGACGGCACTGACCGTGCTGGTGTTGCTGACGCTGGCGGCGCTGACGGTCTTGGCGCTTGTGGCGCTGGTGGCGGCGCTGACGGCGCTGGTGGTGGCGGTGTTGCCGGGTTGGTCGCGGTCCGGGGCGGGGACGCCGTCGGTGGTGGTGCTGTTGCTGGGGCTGGCAGTAGCGCCCCAGCCGCTGCCGGCGGCGCTGGGGAGGCTGGCAGTAGTGGTGGTGCTGGGGATGGCGGTAGTGCCCGCGCTGTTGGTGGTGTTGGGGTTGTTGTGTGGGGTTAGGTGTGGGTTGGTGGCGGTGTTCATGGTGGTGATGAGGGTCTCGTATTGTTCGTCGGTGGCGAAGATTTCGATGTGGTGGAGTCCGCGGCGGGGTTTGCGGATGAAGGCTCCTTGGATGGTGCGGAGTTCTTCTTCGGTGGGTTCGGGTCCGTCGTGGTCGATGCGGTTGATCCAGTGTTGGGCGGTTTTGGCCAGGAAGTCGGGGTCGTTGTGGGTGGCGGTGCGGGTCAGGGCGTGTTCCATGGTGGTGAGGGTGTCGGGGTGGGCGATGAAGGCGACGCGTTCGAGGGCTGTGGTGATGATGGTCGCTGAGCGGGAGGGCACGTCGGTGGCGGCGAACGCGGCGGCGAGGTGTTCGTGGCGTGGGGTGGTGGTCTCGCCGGTGAGGGTGGTCCCGGGCAGCAGGAGCGCGGCCTGGGTCAGGCGGCGGCGGGCTTCGCGGATATCGATCCGGAGCCTGGCGCGCAGGAACTCGGCGGCGTTGCGGTACCCGTCATCGAGGGCTTGTCAATACTTTTGTGTATGAGGGGTCTGGGTTCAGCCCAAGTAGGGTTCGATGCGTTCGGGGTATGTGATGGCGAGGATGCCTAGTGCTTCGTTCCAGCCTTGGCTTTGGGCACCTTCGATGAGTGTGTGGACGGTTTTGCTTTTGTTCTCGCGGGCCTGTCCGTGGATCTTCGCGCGTTCGCTGGCTCGTTTGTCTTCGATGTTGCAGATGGCCAGCCAGAGCAGTTTGACCGCGGCGGTGTCGTTCGGGAAATGGCCGCGGTTTTTGATGATTTTCCGGAGCTGGTAGTTCAGCGATTCAATGGCGTTGGTGGTGTAGATCACCCGGCGCAGCGGCGGCGCGAAAGCGAGGAAGGGAACGAACTTTTCCCAGCTGTTGCGCCAGGTATTGACCGTCGCACGGTACTTTTTGCCCAGCTCGGAAGACGCGAACGCCTCCAGTTCCGTTTGCGCGGCTTCAGCTGAGGAGGCCGTGTAGATCGGCCGGAGTGCGGCTGCGACCCGTTTCCTGTCGTTGTAGCCAATGAACCGCATCGACGCCCTGATCAGATGGACTACACAGGTCTGGACCGTGGCCAGGGGCCACGTCGCGGCGATGGCTTCGGGAAAGCCCGTCAGGCCGTCACAGCAGACAATGAGTACGTCCCGGACTCCTCGGTTGGCAAGTTCCGCGCAGACCCCGGCCCAGAACTTGGCCCCTTCGGTGGCCTCGACCCAGATACCCAGTACGTGCTTGATGCCGTCCATATCGACGCCCACGGCAATGTGCGCAGCTTTGTTCCGTACTTGCGCCCCGTCGCGGACTTTGACCACGATCGCATCCAAATAGAGAATCGGGTACATCGGATCCAGCGGCCGGCGTTGCCAGATCATCACCTCATCCAGAACGTCATCGGTGATCTTGGAGATCGTTTCGTGCGAAAGCTCGGTTCCAATCGTTGATTCCAGATGATGCTGGATGTCTCTGACCGTCATGCCACCGGCATAAAGACTGATAATCATTTCGTCCAAGCCACCCGTGCGTCGGGCACCCTTGGGCACGAGCCGCGGAACGAACGAACCATTCCGGTCCCGCGGGATGGCCAAGTCAACATCGCCGGCCTGACTGGCCAGCGTTTTCGGGTAGAACCCATTGCGTGAGTTGGGCAGCAAACGTGCCGCGGGATCTCCCTTTTCATAGCCGAGATGACCGGAAAGTTCGGACTTCAGTCCACGCTCCAGAACGGCCTTGATCATCTGGTTCAGGAAACCGTTCTTGCCATCAATCTGCAGTTCAGCCGAATCGATTTGTTCCATTAGCTCATCAAACGCACCGGACTCGCGCAGCTGCTCCATCCCCCCGGCAGCAGCGACCTTCGCGGCAAGCTCCGCGCTGAGCTCTTCACTAGAACCAGTCATGGTCACAGTTTTCTCCAATCAACCAGGGGACCGGAACTCCTACACAAACCATCTGACACCCCCGTCATCGAGTACCGAACCAGGCCCCGCAACAGAAGACCTCACGGGCCCGGACCCCACAACGGCCCCAAGCACGGCACCGGCAGCGGAGGCCGGTCGACCGGCCCGGGCAGTGGTGCCGGGTGTGTGCGGGTGGGCGGGGTGTGGGGTTTCGGTCCAGCCGGTCCGCCAGCCCGGGACGGGCTTTGCGGGGTTGTGTTTGGCTTCGGTGCGGGTGCGCTCGACCGCGTGGGCTGCGATGATCTGCAGGTAGCCGATGCTTCGGGAGAGATCCTCGACCCGGGCAGCGAAGTCTGCTGCTTCCTGAACATCGAACACCCGTCCTGCCGGTAACGCCAGGGCACGCGCAGTCTCCAACACCGCAGCCCCGTCCTCCAACGCCTCCATCACATCCTCAACGACCCCACCGCCGCCATCAGAAAGACCCATGCCTTCGGACAAGCCCACGTCACTGGAAGAACTGCCGACGCCGGTAGGCTCACCGCGGTCAGAACTGCCAACGCCGGACGGGTGAGCGGCGCCGGAACTGCCGGCGCCGGAAGGGCCACCGCCGTTTGCAGCAGCGAAACCGGGTGCCGTCCCCACGTTGTCTGCCCCCGCCGTCGTGATTGCCACACCAGCTCTACCCACACCAGCCCCGGCCTCAGCGTCCATGGCAGCCGCAGCACCGGGCGTACCCGCCCGTTCCACCACAACCTGCCCGCTCAAACCCATAAACCAAGCCTTCCACCCCACCCAAACCCTGTAACCAGCCCCCAGCCCGTATGTGGAAAAACCAGCCGGGAAACTGCGGGCAGGGTGCGCGAAAGAGTCCTGCCCCCGGTCAGAACCCCGAGGGGACGCGTACCGGAGGCAGGATGTTTCGAGGGAGGCTTACTTTTCGCAGGCCACTCCGTCTTTATCTCCGTCCAATCCCGCCCTGTACCCGGGCTGTCCGGCGTACAAGGGTGCAGCACCGGCAGCCCTGGCCGCCGCGCAGTTGGCGTAATACGCGGGTGCAGGTGCAGGTGCAGGTGCAGGTGCCGGGGCTGGGGGTACAACAGCGGGAGCGGGTGCCGGGGCGGGAGGTACAACAGCGGGAGCGGGCGCCGGGGCAGCAGGCGCAGGCGCAACAACAGCCGGGGGAGCAGGCGCTGCCGGAGCCGGCTCAACAACTGCGGGTGCTGCCGGAGACGGTGTCTCAACCGGGGCCTTCTCATTCGTGGGCGCCAGCTGTCCCGGGCAATCCGTCAGGATACCGACCATGGCGTCGTGCTCCGCCTGTGTCACCCAGAGGCTGTAGGTGGCTTTCACGGAAATCTGGCGGGCGACGTACTCGCACCGGAATGACTTGTGTGGCGGCAACCAGGTCGCTGCGTCGCCGTCGCCCTTTTGCTGGTTGGTAGGCCCGTCGGTGGCCTGCAGGTTCAGCGGATCATTCGCCAAAGCGGTGCGTTGTTCAAGGCTCAGCTGCTGGGCGCCTTTCTGCCAGGCGTCGCTTAGGGCAACAACGTGGTCGATCTGAACGGCAGCGCTGGTGCTGGCACCGCGCACAAAGCCAATGGTCCTGGCCGTGTACGGATCCGCGAGAGTACCGCTTTGGACTTTGCAGGGAACGCTGTTGGCGTACGCGATCTGTGTGAGGTCGCGCTTGAGGATGTCGTTGCGGGTGTCGCATCCGTTGCGGTCGACGTCGGCCCAAGCCTGCCCGAACTCATCGCGGTCGTAGCCGGTTTTCGGAGCGCGGCCCTTGATGGGCAGCGTGGCCAGGACGTCCAGCGCCTTTGAGGCGTACGCCGGCTGTGCGTGCGGAGCTTTGTATGACGCTCCGGCGGCGAGAGCCTTGGTGCCGTCGGGATCCAAGGGAGCTCCGGCGTCGGACGCGCTGAAAGTTGGCGTTGGCGTGGCTGTTGCCGACGGCGAAGCGGAAGCGTCCACCAGCTTCTGCGCCTCGGAAGCAGCTTTGGAAGCCTCCAGCGTTTCCCTCGGTTGAGCAGGGCTCAACGCGCCGCCGGCAACGAAGAAGACCAGAGCACCGGTCAGGACGATTGCTCCGGCGCGGCGACCGCCGGGCAACAACGCCCAGGAACGCCGGCCCGTGGCTACAACGTAGATTCCGGTCAGCAGGGCCAGCAGGCCAAGCATGATCAACATGCCGCCGAGTCCGGATGCGAAGGCGCTGATTATCAGCAAGAGAACAGCGATGATGCCCATGCAAATTGTTGAGGTGGGCAGCCGGAATGAACCCGTCCCGGGCGGGATGTGATTGGACACGAAGAAATCCCCATTTCGATATCGAACCGTGAGTCAGCGGCCGATGATGAGAGCGCTTGTGGCTGAACGCCCTCGGGGATTCTAGTATTCGAATTACAGGTTTGTGATTCCGCCCGGATTATGACGCCGGCCGAAGTGCAGGCGGGCCGTCATGGCCCGCCATAACCCGGGGATCGGGGCGCTTGCCGTCCCGGACGTGCGTTGCTCAGAGATTCGCCTCCGCGTAGATCCGCAGTGCGTCGCGGACGAACATCGCCCCTGCTTCTCCGCCGTAGTTCGCGGCGAACCGGGGGTCTGCCACATACATCTCGCCGAGGCCGATAACGTAGCCCTTCACATCTCCGCCCGGGGTGGCGGATGGTGTTCCCGGAACGCCGCGAAGCCATTCAACATGCCGCTGCGCGAGGTCCTGCGCTTCCGGGCTCTCCGGCGGGATGCCGGCGGAGGCCGCCGCTATCCAGTCGCTTCCCAGCTTCCCGGCCCGGCCCTTCCAGTCCTGCTTTTCTTCCGGGCTCATGCCACGCCACCACGAGTCGCTCTTGGCGTAGGCGTCCTTGCCCCATCGCTCCTCCACCTCGTCTTTGTATTGAGTGTGGTCGAAGCCGTCAAACATGTCCTGTGCCATGTAGTTTCCATCCCCTTTCAATGTCTTGATGGTTTGCTGAACGGAGGCCATCTGCCGGGCCAGCCGATCCCGCTCTTGGCTGAGCCACTCCAAATGGCTGCTGAGGGCCTTGACGGTGTCTGTCTCCCGAGCCAGCACTTCCGCGATTGCGGGAAGGCCAAGCCCGAGCTCCCGGAGCAACAGGATGCGCTGGAGCTGAACCAAGGCCGGACCGTCGTAGTAGCGGTAGCCGTTATGTCCGGTCCGGCTTGGTTTGAGCAGCCCGATGTCGTCGTAGTGCCGCAGCGTCCTGCTGGTGGTTCCGGCCATCTTGGCGATTTCCTGGATCGACCAGTCCATCCGTCCTCCGTCCTGTGCCTGTTCTTCGACAGTAGGCGTTGACGTTACGTCAAGGTCAACACCCCAAGGTCAAGGGATGGATCACTGTTAGTCAGCGAGGATCAGGTAGAGCGCCCGACGGGTTTCGTCGAGCTTCGCGATGGCTGCGTGCCGCTGTTCATCGGAGACTCCCGAGCGGAACTGGTGGATGACTCCCATCAGCTTGCCCACGCTCTGGTGGAAGGCGGCGCCGGTGGCGTCGGCTTCGGTGTTCCAGGCGTTGGCCAATTCCTCTTCGTGCTCGGCGACGTAGGCACGGCCTTCATCGGTGAGGGTGAATTCCGTTCGCTTGCCTTCGCCCACAGCAGCAATGAGGCCTTCGTCCACCAATTGCTGCAGGGTCGGGTAAACGGATCCCGGGCTTGGCCGCCATGCGCCGGAGGTCTTCTCCGCGATGGTCTTGATCAGGCCGTAGCCGTTGGATGGAGCTTCGGCCAGCAGCGAGAGGATGGCTGCCCGGACGTCGCCGCGGTTGCGGCGCGGACCGCCCGGTCCGAAGCCGCGGGGGCCAAAACCGCCCGGGCCGAATCCCGGGCCAAAGCCTGGACCGAATCCGCCGCCGTGACCACCAGGGCCGCGGCGTCCCCTGCCGCGGTTGAAGCGGCCGCGACCGCCCCCGTGCTCGGGGTGCCCATGGCCGTGCTCTGGAAATGCGTTGTTGTCGTGTTCGTTGATGCCTTTCATCGCAGCATCTTCCTTTCGGTTGTTAAGGTCGCCGAAGGATTATCGGCGATACTTAACGATATATCGGTAAGATCGAGTCGTCAACGGGATGTGATAGAGCGATCGGCCGGAAGGCGTGGGATGTGATAGAGCGATCGGCTGTTGGGGGTGGGACGTGATAGAGGGTTAAAGCACGACGACGGGTGCCGACTTCCGTACGGAAGCCGGCACCCGCCGTCGTGCTTGAGGCTGTCTGCCTAGGGCAGTGCGGTGACGCTGGTCAGGCGCGGTGGGCTATTTCCACCACGTGTCGAAAATCGTGACCGGGACGGTCCGCTTGTGGCGGGTCCGCAAGTACTTCTGCTCGATGAGTTCGGCGACACCCTCGGGTACGTCGCGGCCTTCGAGGTAGTCATCGATCTGGTCGTAGGTGATGCCCAGTTCGTCCTCGTCGGTCCGGCCCGGCTTGTCATCTAGCAGGTCAGCGGTGGGAACCTTCTGCCAGAGGCGCGCGGGTGCGCCGAGTTCGGCAAGCACTGCGCGGTTCTGGCGTTTGTTCAGTCCAAACAGCGGCAGGATGTCCGCGCCGCCGTCGCCGTATTTCGTGAAGAACCCCGTGACGGATTCGGCGCCATGGTCGGTGCCGATCACCAGGTAATTGTGCTCGCCCGCAAGGGCGTACTGCGCGATCATGCGTGCGCGGGCCTTGGTGTTGCCCTTGTGGAAGTCCGAGATCTCCGCGCCGGTGGTTTTCCGGAACTCGTCCTCGAAGCCGTCCACCGCGGCGGCGATGTTAAAGGTCCACTCGGTCTTGGCGTTGATGAAGTCCATGGCTGCCTGGGCGTCGTCCTCGTCATGCTGCACGCCGTAGGGGAGCCGCACGGCCACAAAGTTCGCGTCCACGCCTTCTGCCTGGAGTTCTTCCACCGCCAACTGGGCGAGCCTGCCCGCCAGCGTGGAGTCGAGCCCTCCGGAGATGCCCAGGACGAACCCCTTGGTGCCGGTCGCCTTCACATATTCCTTCAGGAATTCAACCCGTTTGCGGACCTCCCCCGCGGGATCGATCCGGGGCTGTACGCCCATTTCCTCAATGATTGTGGCCTGGAGTTCGCGCATGGGTTCAACACTAGTCAGCGGGATCGCAAAGCCTCAACCATCATGAAGCGGCGTGCCCAAGTAAGTCGCAGTTGTGCGCGTTCTGAGCCCGCTAAACGCGCTCTGCTGCTACCTACTTGGGGGCCGGGCCGGTGGAGCCGCGGACCGTGAGGTGCGTGGGCATGACGGCCAGTCGACGGCTCGAGGCCGCATGCAAAGGGTCCAGCTGTGTCAGCAGCATGGACACCGCCACCCGCCCCGCTTGCTCGATGGGCGAAGCGATGGTGGTCAGTGGGGGATTGCAGAAGTCGGCCCCGAAGATGTCGTCACAGCCAACGATGCTCATGTCCTCAGGGACGCGGATTCCGCGTTCCCGCAGCCTTTGCAGCATTCCGATGGCCAGGAGGTCGTTGAAAACGATGCATGCCGTTGCCCCGGTCCTGGCGGCAGCGTCAGCTGCGGCGGCCCCGGAGGTGGTTTTTGGAGCAAAAGGTCCCACCCGCGAGATGGTCAACCCCCGCTCGCGGCTCTCGTCCTCAAACGTCTTCCAGCGCTTGGCATTTGACCATGAGGAAGCGGGGCCTCCGACGTAGCAGATGCTGGAATGGCCGAGGGAGGACAGATGGTCGATCGCCTGGACTATGGCCCCGGGGGTGTCGATCATGACGGTCGGGGCGTTCGACGACGACCGGTTGATGGTCACGATGGCGTGGGCTGAGGCTGCCTCTGCGAGCTGGGCGTCCGTGAGGCGGGACGCCGCAAGGATAAATCCATCTGCTGTCCGCTGCATTTTTCGTAGGGTGTCCGCCTCCATTTCCGCGGACTCCTCGGTGTCCACCAGCAACTGTGTGTAGCCGGCGGCCTTCAACTGGTTCTGGGTGCCGCGGATGATGTCGAAATAGAACGGGTTGGTCACGTCGGGAACCAGGAGTGCTATGGCATTCGTGCGCCCGGAACTGAGGCCTCTTGCCTGGGAACTCGGCACGTAGTTGAGTGCAGCGGCAGCTTGCTCGATGCGTTCCCTGGTCACGCGGTTCACCCGTCCCGGATTGGAAAGGGCCCTTGAGACGGTAGATGTGGCAACCCCTGCCATTTCTGCCACGTCGCGAATCGTCGGAGGTGCCCCGGCCGGCCGGGTGCTCGAGTCTGCCATGTCAGGTCCTTTCCGGCCGTCGGCAAACCTGGTGAGGTGCCACCGAAACCATGTGTTGGAGCAATTGCAACAGTTTTGGCAACTTTTGGCAAACGCTTGCCGCAAAAATTGCCAACTCATAGACTCGTTGCCGAAAGCCCCTGTGACGTACACCACCATTTGCTGCCATATGGCACCGTCTACGGGCTGTATCCAAGGAGGAACAATGAGGTTTGCACCATCAGCGAAGTTCGCCGCCGTCATCGTTGCGGCAGGACTGGCCTTGACGGCCTGCGGGGGAAGCAGCGGGGGCTCGAGCAATTCGAGCGGCGCCGTGGACGGCACAGGGAAGAAACTCGCCGTCTTGACGGGCGTCAACAACCAGTATCCGGAGCAGCAGAAGGAGTGGTTCAAGGATATCGCGGCGAAGTTCAAGGCGGAGACCGGTGCCGAGGTGGAGTTCGAAACCTTTGCATCGGCCAACGACGAACTGACCAGGATCCAGACCTCAGTTGTTTCCGGACAAGGCCCGGATGTGTACAGCCTCGGAACCACCTTTACACCCACGGCCTACGCCACTAAGGCTTTCGTAACGCTCAGCGATGACGACTGGAACAAGGTAGGCGGCAAGGACCGTTTTAACCAGGCCGCGCTGGGAATCAGCGGACCGGACAAGGACCACCTGGCCGGCATCCCGTTCGTCAGCCGTCCGTTCGTCATGGCCTATAACAAGGACCTTCTCGCGGCCGCCGGCATAGAGAAGCCCGCAACCACCTGGGATGAGCTCGCTGAGCAAGCCAAGAAGATGACCAACGCCGGGGCAGGCACCTACGGGCTGGCTACCGGGTACAAGGACAACTTCGATCCCTGGAAGTTCATCTGGGCGATGTCGGTCCAGGCCGGCAACCCGCTCGTGGAAGGCGACAAGCTGAAGATGGATGACCCGACCGTCAAGAAGGCCTACGAGACCTACTTCGGCTGGCTGACAAAGGACAAGATCGTGGATCCGGCCGCCATCGGATGGAGCAACAGCAACGCTGTGGCAGCCTTCGCGTCAGGCAAGGCCGGATACCTGATGATGACCACTTCCAGCTCCGTGCCCACGCTCGACAAGTCCGCGATCGCCGGAAAGTACGCCTACGCCACCATGCCCACCGTGGCTCCAGGTGAAACGTCCCCCAAGGGTGACGGTGACAAGGCCGCCAGCATCCTCTCCGGCGACAACGTGGTGGTTGCCGACTATTCGCAGCAGAAGGACCTCGCCTTTGCCTACATCAAGCTCATCACGTCCAAGGAAGAACAGCTCAACTACCAGAAGATCTTCGGTGAGCTCCCGGCCAACGCAGAAGCACTGGCGTCGCTGACCGATCCGAAGCTCCAGCCCATCGCCGACGCCGCGGGCAAGTCGAAGGCGACGCCGTTCACCGGTGCTTGGGGCGACATCCAACTGGGACTCCTGAACGTCACTGTCCAGTCCATTCCCGACCTTGCCAAGGGCTCTGTGGACGACTCAGCCCTGGAAGCCCGCCTCAAGGACGCCCAGTCCAAGGGCCAGGCTTCACTCGACCGGGCCTCCAAGTCCTAGGCGGTAACCCCAAATGTCAACCGATTCCTTCCGGAAAATGAGGAGCGGCGGGGGGTCGCTTGCCGAGAGGCAACTGTCCCGCTCCGGCACCGTCGAAAACACGTCCGACGGCGGTACGCCGGCGAGCGCAGGCACAGGAACCAACCGGGGCCAGAGACCTTCGAAGAAGCCGGCGCGGCGCAGGAACATCAGCGAGCGCAACCGTCCGTTGTGGATGCTGATTCCCGGCGGCCTGCTCATGCTGGTCATCATTGTGGTGCCGCTGATACTCGGCATCTACATGTCCACGCTCAATCTTGACCAGTACTCGTTGCGCAAGTGGATCAGCGCGCCGTTTATCGGGGTGGAGAACTTCGTTGAAGCCCTGACGGACTCGCCCCTGCTGCACTCGGTGTGGCTGAGCGTCAGTTACTCCTTGATTGCCATGTTGGTCACTCTTCCCCTGGGCATAGCGGCTGCTGTTGCCACCCAGAACGCGTTCAAGGGCAGGGCGCTGATTCGTTCGATTTTCCTGATCCCGTACGTGCTGCCCGCGTTCGTGGTAGCAACGGTGTGGCGGACGATGTTCCAGCCCGGTGGCGTCGTGGACTCGGTCCTGGGCGGCATCGGCATTGAGGCAGGATTGTGGCTCAACGGGCCGCAAACGTACTGGACGTTGATCCTGGTTCAGATTTGGGCGTCGTGGCCGTTCATCTATCTGCTGGCGCTTTCCGGACTGCAGTCGGTAGACCATGAGGTGCACGAGGCCTCGGCGCTGGACGGGGCACTCTGGTGGAACAAGCTGAGGTACGTCATTTTCCCCTACCTTAAGGGGCCGCTCTCGCTTGCCTTCCTCATTGGGATGCTCCATCACATCAACAACTTCACGCTTCCGTTCGTCCTGTTCGGTGTTCCGGCACCGTCCGACGTCGAGGTCCTGCCGATCCTCACCTACGTGACCAGCTTCCAGAGTTTCCGTTTCGGCCTCAGCGCCGCCATGGCCTTTGTTTCCTTGGTCCTGATCGCCATCCCGTTGTTCATCTATCTGCGCGCCGTCAAACTGGACGACGCCGAGACGCCAGGAGGCAAGAAGTGAGTGCGTCAACTACTTCGGTCCGTGGGACGGCCGGAAGCGAGGCATCTGCCGCAGAATTCCGGCCTGGTTCCAAGCGCCAGCATGAGGTCACCCGGCTACTGCCGGGGCCAGCCCTCGCCATCATCCTGACTGTCCTGTGCGCCGCGGTCCTGATCCCGATTGCGTACATTTTCCTGGCGTCCGTGAATTCGGATATCGGCGTGGCCCGCGGCGAGTTCTGGCCGTCGACCTTCTCGCTGGAGAACTACTCCAAGATCTGGTCCAGCGTGGGCTTGGCCAAGGGCCTGGCCAACAGCGTCCTGGTGGCCGGAGCCACGGCCATCGTGTCTGCCGCCATGTCCATCTCCATCGCTTATGTGCTGGTCAGATACCAATTCCTGGGACGGCTCACCATACTGCGCGGCCTCTTGGCCCTCCAGTCGGTGCCGGGGACCCTCATGGTCCTGCCGGTGTTCGTCCTGTTCTCCTCGGCGGCCAGTTACCTGGGCATCCAGGTCATCGGTACCCAGTGGGGCCTCTTCATCACGTACCTGACGTTTGCGATGCCTTTCTCTACGTGGGTGATGGTCACCTACCTGCGCGGCCTTCCCCGGGAACTGGAAGAGGCGGCAAGGATCGACGGCGCCAGCAACCTTGGTGTCCTGACCCGCATCATCCTTCCGCTGAGCTGGCCGGGAATCGTCGTCTCCGGGATCTTCGCGTTCCTGTTGGGCTGGAACGACGTCCTGTTCGCATCGGTCATGACACGCCCCGACAGCCAGACCGCAGCCGTTGCCCTGCAGATTTTCGGGGCGTCACAGGAAGGCGGGGCCATCCCGATGTACGGGCAGATGATGGCTGCCTCGCTGGTCTGTGCAGCGCCAGTGGTGATTCTCTACCTGATTTTCCAACGTTACCTAGTGGGCGGCCTGACCGCCGGAGGAGTCAAATAGCAATGACCGGTTCAGCAAAAGTTGAGTGGACGCTTTCAGGTTTCGGCGACGAGATCAGCGATGATCCGGTGCTGCAGATCGCTGTGCTCCAGGCCTTGGGCGCGAACCACATTGAGGTCCGGAGCGCGTGGGGAACCAACATCGTGGACTTGGACGATGCACAGCTTGGGCAGCTCAAGGCGCTGCTGGACGATGCCGGCATGGGCGTTTCCGCCATCGCTTCGCCGATCGGCAAGGTTGACGTGACGCTGCCGGTGGAACATGAAGTGGAACGCCTGCGGCGCGCGGCCAACGCTGCGCACGTCCTTGGGGCGCGCTACATCAGGATCTTCTCCTTCTACTACGGGGAAGGAGTGGCCGTGGACAGCATCCGGGACGAAGTCATTGAGCGGATGCGGGCCCTCGCCGCTGTTGCCGAAGAACAGGACGTGGTCCTGCTTCACGAGAATGAGAAAGACATCTTCGGGGACACCCCGGACCGCGTCCTGGACATCATCGAGTCTGTGGATTCGCCGGCGTTGAAAGTGGCGTGGGACCCGGCCAACTTCGTGCAAGTGGGCGTCAAGCCGTTCGACGAAGGCTACGCGAAGCTCCGTCCCCACCTCGAGTACCTGCAGGTCAAGGATGCGCGGTTCGCAGACGGCGTCGTGGTGCCTTCCGGTGAAGGCGATGGCGATCTTCTCCGCACCGTGGAGGCGCTCAAAGCGGACGGGTTTGTTGGCTTCGCCAGCTTGGAACCCCACCTCGCAGGCGCCCACGGACTGGGTGGCTTCTCCGGACCCACCGCGTTCGGAATGGCGGCCCGTGCCTTTGCAAAAGTCGTGAACGAAGCTGGAGTAGAAACCAAGTGAGCACTGAGACGAACCAAAGCACCATCAACGTGGCCATCGCAGGTTGCGGCACCATCGGACGCACGCACGCCGCCGCCGTCGGGGAGTTCCCCGACTTGCGCGTGACGGCGCTCGTGGATGAAATCCCGGAAGCTGCTGCCGGCCTGGCGCAATACATCGAAGCCTCCGGTGCCACGCGGCCGGCAACCTTCAGTAGCCTTCAGGAAGCATTGGCCGGCTCCGACGTCGATCTTGTCATTATCGCCACACCAAGCGGGATGCACATCGAGCAGGCCTTGGAAGTGTTGGAAGCGGGCAAGCACGTAGTCATTGAGAAGCCGCTGGACGTCAACCTGGACCGGGCGGATGAGATCCTTGCCGCGGCAAAAACCGCCGAGGCGAAGGGCTTGGTGGCGAGCGTGATCAGCCAGCATCGCTTCGACCCCGCCTCCGTGGTGGTTGACCAGGCACGCCGCGCCGGCCGCTTCGGACGGCTGACGTCCGCCATTGCGTCGGTGAGCTGGTACCGGAGCCAGGGGTACTACGATTCCGGTGCATGGCGCGGAACATGGGCCATGGATGGCGGCGGCGCGGTGATGAACCAGGGCGTTCACACCGTGGACCTGCTCTTGTGGTTCCTGGGCCGGCCCATTGAGATCAGCGCCAGGACGGCACTCCTTGCCCACGCGGACGTCGAGGTGGAAGACACGGCCGTAGCTACTGTGACGTTCGAGTCCGGCGCGCTCGCAGTGCTGCACGCAACCACCGCCGCGTACCCGGGCCTGACCGTCCGGCTTCAGGTCATGGGCAGCAAAGGTTCTGCCGTGATCGACAACGACAATCTCGAGTATTTCCATGCGGGCGATCCAAATGGCCCGGACAGTGGGCCCATGGGAATCCGCGGCGGCGGCAACCAGGCCGAAGAGGAACTGGCCAAGTTCCCGGAAGCGCCGGTGGATTCCAACCTGGATCCCACCGTGTACCCGGCCGGACACATCCGCCAGTATCGCGATGTGCTTGAGGCCATCCGGACCGGCAGGCCCGCAGGCGTCAGGATCGAGGATGCCGTCACAGCCCTCGGCACCGTCCGCGCGCTCTACGTCTCAGCGACCCTGGGTAAACCCGTCTTGATCGCCGACGTTCTGGCCGGGAAATACAACGATGTCCAGGTCCACACCGGAAATGGCCACCTCGAGGAGGTCACGGCATGAAATTCTCTGTCTTTACCGCATCCACGCCGGAATGGACTCCGCAGGAGGCCGCCACGCAGCTGGCTGCCCAGGGCTGGCATGGAATCGAATGGCGGGTCACGGACCAGGCAGAGGCCCCGGAACCCGGATTCTGGGCCGGAAACAAGGCAACGTGGCCGATGACCGGGCTTGAGGACTCGGTCCCGGAGATTGCCCGGATCACCTCCGAGGCGGGTTTGGAGTTCTCCGGTCTTGGCGGCTATGCGCGCTGCGACAACCACGACGGCGTAGAGCGGGTTCTCGCTGCGACGGCCGCCTTGGGTGCCCGCCAAGTGAGGGTAAACGTCCTTCCCCTGGGCAACTCAACCATGGGCGGACAGGAACCCAGCGGCCTGTCCTACCCGGAGCTGTCCGCTGCGACGCGTGGGCACTATGAGTGGGTGGCTGAACGGGCAGCCCACCACGGAGTCAAAGCGCTTGTTGAGCTGCACCACGGCACGGTGACTGCCTCCGCCTCCTCCGCACGCCGGCTCCTTGAGGGACTGGACCCGCAGCACGTTGGGGTCATCCATGATTTGGGGAACTTGCTGATCGAGGGCTGGGAATCGCCGTTGCCTGCCCTGGAACTGCTGGGACCGTACCTTGCACACGTTCACGTCAAGAACGCCCGCTGGGTCCGCACCGAAGACCGTGACGAGGCCGGTGCTTCAGTTTGGGTCAACGAGTGGGCACCACTGGCCGAAGGCCAGGGCAGCGTCCTGGAGTACTTCAAGGCGTTGGCTTCAGTGGGCTACGACCACTGGGTCACGGTGGAGGACTTCTCCACCGAGGTGCCCCTGGCCGAACGCACGGCCGGAAACCTCCACTTCATCCGTCGCGCAGCAGACGCGGCCGGGCTGACCGTCAGCGGAACCCGCGCCGCAGGCTCACTGTCGAAAGGCTGAACTGATGTCCACTTCCATCGCCACCCACCCGGATCGGCTCCTCCCGGCGGACCCGGGAACGCGGGAGATTGCCCGCAACCTGCTGGCCCGTGTCCAGGACCTTCCCATCATTTCGCCGCACGGCCACGTGGATGCAGCCGTCATTGAGCAGAACACGCCCTTTCTGGACCCCGCCGCGCTGCTGGTCACCCCGGACCACTATGTCACCCGCCTGATCCATGCGTCCGGCGTCAGCATGGAGCAGCTCCAGCCGCAGAACGCCGGGGCGCGGGAGATCTGGCGGACGTTCTGCCGCTCGTGGCCGCTGTTCGAGGGAACCGCGTCCGGGTACTGGCTGAGGACCCAGTTCGAGACAGTCTTCGGCCTCCATGGGGAACTTAGCGCGGAGACAGCGGATGCCAGCTTCGATGCAATCTCGGCACGTCTTGCGGAGCCCGGCTTCCGCCCGCGCGAACTGTTCAAGGACTTCAACATCGAAGTCCTTGCCACCACGGATGATCCCCTGGACGATCTCTCCAGCCACAAGGCGCTCGCCAACGATCCTTCGTTCCACGGACGCGTCCTGCCAACTTTCCGGCCAGACGCCTACATCAACATCGCACACCCGTCATGGGGCACCAATGTTGAACGGCTGATCGCTGCCGCCGGCGACGGTGCTACGGGTTACGGCGGCTACATCGCAGCCTTGGAGAACCGCCGCCGGTACTTCGTGGACCATGGCGCGGTGTCTGCAGACCACGGCGTCCGGACCCCGGCAACCCTCAAACTCGATCCGGCGGACGCGGAGGCCCTCTTCGAGAGGGCCCGGTCCGGCAACGCGTCCTTCGAAGACCGGGAGGTCTTCGAAGCGCACATGACGTACCAGATGGCGCGGATGTCCGTGGAAGACGGCCTGGTGATGACCATCCACCCGGGCTCGTACCGCAACCATCACACGCCCACCTTTGAAGCGTTCGGGGCGGATACGGGCCACGACATTCCCTTTGCAGTGAACTACACCGAGGGCATCCGGCCGCTCCTTCAGGATTTTGGGACGGCCAAGGACTTCCACCTGGTGCTGTTTACCTTGGATGAGACGGTCTTCTCCCGCGAACTGGCACCCCTTGCCGGGTTCTACCCTTCGGTGTACTTGGGGGCACCCTGGTGGTTCCTTGATGCGCCGGATGCGATGCTCAGGTTCCGGTCTGCCGTCTCGGAGACTGCCGGGTTCTCCCGGTCTTCCGGATTCATCGACGACACGAGGGCGTTCTGCTCGATCCCTGCCAGGCACGATGCCTCCCGCAGGGTGGAGGCCTCGTTCCTCGCCCGCCTCGTAGCCGAACACCGCATCAGCGAGGACCGCGCACACGAGCTGATTGTCGACGTCGTGGATTCCGCACCCAGAAGGGTCTTCAAACTGTGACCGGCAACGCCACCCCGCGGCTGAACCGTGAAGTGGCAGCTGCGGGCCCCAAAGCCCCCGTACGCATTGTCCACTTGGGTCTGGGTGCCTTCCACCGCTCACACCAGGCCTGGTTCACCCAGCACGCCGGCGACGCGGGGGAGTGGGGCATCGCCGCATTCACGGGCCGTCGACCCGATGCTGCCGAGGTCCTCTCCGAACAGGATGGTGTGTTCACTCTGGTGGAGAGGTCCGACGCCGGAGATACGTTCGAAGTCATCGGCAGCATCGTTGAGGCTGTGGACGGTAACGACGTCGGACGGTTGGCGGAGCTGCTTGCCGCACCTTCAACCGCAATCGTCACGCTGACCATCACCGAGGCCGCCTACAGTACGGACGCGGCCGACGCAGAGCACTCCGCAACGCCCTTGGGACGCTTGGCCGTTGCCCTGGCAGCGCGCAAGGAAAATGGTGCAGGGCCATTGGCAATCGTCAGTTGTGACAATCTGGCCCATAACGGGTCGGTGACCCGTGAGGCGATGCTCTCCCTCGCGGAAACCCTTGACCCGGGTTTTGCTGACTGGGTGATGGCAAACGTCAGCTTCGTCAGCACCTCCGTGGACCGGATCACCCCACGAACCACCGCGGAGGACATTGCCGAAGTCGCGGCCGCCTGCGGGTACGACGACGCCGCGCCCGTCGTTGCCGAGCCCTTCCGGAACTGGATCCTCAGCGGCACCTTTCCAGCGGGCCACCCTCGCTGGGAAGACGCTGGAGCTGTCTTCGTGGAGGACCTCGAGCCGTACGAGAACCGCAAGCTCTGGCTGCTCAACGGGGCACACTCGATCCTTGCCTATGCCGGCCAGTTGCGCGGGCATGCCACGGTAGCTGAAGCATTGGCTGATCCGCTGTGCCGGGATGCCGTGGAGAAGTTCTGGGATGAAGCGGCACGGCACTTGCCTGACGAGCTGGACACACCGGCATACCGGGCAGCGTTGGTGGAACGCTTCAGCAACTCGAGGATCGCCCACCATCTGGCCCAGATCGCCGTGGACGGGACCACGAAGCTACGAATGCGTGCGCTGCCCGTCCTGGCAGCAGAAAGGGCTGAAGGCCGGCCCGGCGACGGGGCTGCCGGCATGATTGCGGCCTGGGTGGCTCAGGTTACTTCTCCCGCCGACGTCAAGGACCCGCTGGCTGCGGAGATCGCGGAAGCGAATACCCTCGACGGCGATCGCCGCACCCGCGCGTTACTGGAACTTCTGGATCCTGGGCTGGCCGCCGATCCCGGCGTCCTGGCGCAGGTACACCGCCTTCAAGACCGCTTCACGGCCTCATCCACAAGCGCTTCCCGCTAAACCTGACAGTCCTTCCGAAAGGATCTTTGATCATGAAAATTGTTGCTGCTGATGTCTTTGTGACCAGCCCGTCCCGTAACTTCGTCACCCTGCGGATCACTACCGAGGATGGTGTGACCGGTATCGGTGATGCCACGCTGAACGGTCGGGAACTCGCCGTCGCTGCCTATTTGAAGGAGCACGTGGCCCAGTTGCTGATCGGGAAGGACCCGCACCGGATCGAGGACACGTGGCAGTTCCTGTACCGGTCCTCGTACTGGCGCCGCGGCCCCGTGACCATGGCCGCGATTGCCGCCGTCGACATGGCCCTGTGGGACATCAAGGGCAAAGTGGCCGGACTCCCGGTCTACCAGCTCCTGGGCGGCGCTTCGCGCAATGGGCTGCGCGCGTACGGCCACGCCTCCGGTTCGGATATTCCGTCGCTGTTTGATTCGGTGCGGGAGCACCTGGAACTGGGGTACAAGTCGATCCGTATCCAGACCGCCGTCCCGGGGATCAAGGCCGTGTACGGTGTTGCCGCGCAGGCCCAGGCCTCGGGGGAGCGCTATGATTACGAACCCGCAGGCCGGGGCAACTTCCCGCTGGAGGAGGACTGGGACACCCGCGCCTACCTGCGCCACCTGCCCACCGTGTTCGAAGCCGTGCGGAACGAGTTCGGCCCCGAACTCCCGCTGCTGCACGATGGCCACCACCGCATGACCCCCATCCAGGCGGCCAAGCTCGGCAAAGCCCTGGAACCCTATGACCTGTTCTGGCTCGAGGACTGCACCCCGGCCGAGAACCAGGAAGGCCTGCGCCTGGTCCGCCAGCACACCACCACCCCGCTGGCCATCGGTGAAATCTTCAACACCGTGTGGGACTACCAGACCCTGATCAAGGAACAGCTGATCGACTACGTCCGTGCCGCATCCACCCACTTCGGCGGCATCAGCCCGTTGAAGAAGGTCATGGACTTCGCCGCGCAGTACCAGATCAAGTCCGGCTTCCACGGACCCACGGACATCTCCCCGGTGGGCTTCGCGGCGCAGCTGCACGTGGGCCTGGCCATCCACAACTACGGCATCCAGGAATACATGCAGCACTCGGACAAGACCAACGAGGTCTTCCAGCAGTCCATGACCTTCAAGGACGGCTACCTGCACCCGGGCGAGAACCCCGGCATCGGCGTCGAATTCAACGAAGAAGCCGCCGCGGCGTTCCCGTACCAGCAGGCCTACCTGCCCTACAACCGCCTCGTGGACGGCACCGTTCATGACTGGTAAACCAACTCACGTGGGGATCGCGTGCAGTGAGCTCAAACGCGCCTACCGCGACGCATGAACAAGGTGGACATCGAAAATCCCGTGGACCAGATCGTGGACCGCACCGCGGAGATTCTGCTCGGCGCACAGGGCCGCGATATCCAAAACGCCGCGGCCCGGTTTGCCGTGGGTTGAAGCTCCGGCTCTGATTTCCCGCTCGCAGCACTTCGATTTCCTGCTCCCGGCCTTACGTAGAATAGAAGCCATGACTTCCTCGCCTGAGACCTCAGTTGCCCGCGCCCGCCTTCTTGAACTCATCAAAGAACTGGCGGTGGTCCGCGGAAAGGTGATCCTCTCCAGCGGCAAGGAAGCTGACTACTACATCGACCTGCGCCGGATCACCCTCCACCATGAGGCATCCAAACTGGTGGGTCAGGTCATGTTGGCAATGATCGACGACGCCGGGATCCCGGTTGAGTGCGCCGGCGGCCTCACCATGGGTGCCGACCCCGTCGGTACCGCTGTGATGCACGCAGCCGCCGACGCCGGGCGCGCTGTTGACGCCTTCGTGGTCCGCAAGGCCCAGAAGTCCTATGGAATGGGCCGCCAGGTGGAAGGTCCGTCCGTTGAAGGCCGCAATGTTGTGGTTCTCGAGGACACTTCCACCACGGGCGGATCCGCACTGACCGCCGTCGAGGGTGTCCGCAAGGCCGGCGGCAACGTGGTTGCCGTTGCCGTGATCGTCGACCGCGACACCGGCGCGAAAGAGAAGATCGAAGCCGAAACGGGTGTCCCGTACCTCTTCGCTTTCGGCAAGGATGAGCTGGGACTCGACTAAGGACTTCATGCTTCGCCGGTGCCTTCAAAGGCGCATCCTAAAGGCACCGACGGGGCAGATTCCACAGGACTGTCAGGTGGAGCATTCGAAGCCTATGCTGGCTGCGTGGGCGTTCAGGTAGGGAAACTTCCGGTACCGCCGGAAGTGGAAGAAGACCTCCCGCTGCCCGCCAAGCCTGAACCGGGCCCTGAGCCCGGGGCAGGGACGGAGCCAGCGGAGGATCCGGGTTCGTGGGCCCGGATCCTGCCTTACGCTGCCCGCCTGAAGAAGTCGTCCCGCCGTAACTTCCTGGTGGCTGCGGGCGCGTCGGCGGCCCTGGCGGGCGACATGCTTTTCACCCGCCACGTGCAGGCTGAGCGGCGCGCACCCAAAATCCTCCGCATCCCGGATCAGTTCTCCGATCTGTACTTCCCCAAAGCCAGCTGGATCCTCTTTCCGGGCTACAAAACCAGCTGGGAAGAAGCGCAGTGGATCCTCAATTCGTTGCGCCCGGCACTCCACCAGCGCGGCCGCCTCGCTGCCGTGGGATATTCCAACCTGGGGCTGGACGTTGACGAGGTGGTCCGAGAGGTAATCCTCTACGTCCGTGAGCTGGGCCTCGAAAAGCTCTATTTTTACGGACACAGCTTCGGCGGAATGCTCGCGACGCAAGTGGCTGCCCGCCTCCTGGAGTTGCATGGCGTTGAGACGGAACTCATCGTCCTCGATTCAAGCCCGTTCAACCGTGCCGATGTGTTGGATAAGAGCTGGTTCGACGGTGTGGTGTTCCTCTATGAGAACGGCTTCAGGATTCCCTCCGTACTTCGCGGCGGCTACGAGCTGGGGGAGCGGGTGGTTCACAAGGATGAGCGTTCCTGGCGGCAGATCCTCGACCAAACGGCCGAACAGCTTTCGCCCATCGCGCCGTCCAGCGTTCTGATCCAGACCGAATCTGCCTACATTTACCACTTTGATGGCTTGCGCTTCGTCGGGAAGCTGGGTCCGGCCAAGATGGCGTACATGGGCAACTCGGCCGACGGGACGGTCAACTACCTCACTGCACGGGCCGGGTGGAGCAAAGTATTTGCGCAGAACATGAAGCTTCCGATCCTGAGCACCGCAGGCGCCCGGCCGGCACACGCCAGCCCCCAATGGAATCCCGACGTCTACCGGCCGCTGATTGAGCACATTCAGAACCAGCTCGATCCGTTACCGCCGGCACCCGAAGAACCGTCCTACCGGACGCCGGACGGGCGCATCATCCGGCCGGCTTGACGTGACCGGCGTCGGCTGAGCTGGGCTGGTTGGGGCTGGTCCGGTTGGGCTGGGTCCGGTTGATCTGAAGGGGGCCGTGCCTCAGGAACCGTCGCGAAGCCTCTCAACCTCGACGGCGGTCAGGCCGGCCTCGTTGAGGAAGGCGCGGGCATCGCCGAATTCCCTGGCGAATCCCACCAGGAAATGCCGGATGGCCGCTTCCGGGCTTTGCAGGATCATGAGGTCCGGACTGAAGTACTGGGCCGGGGTGGACGGAACGTGCAAGCGCCAGGTGTCCGCCATGACTTTCAGCACGTCGGGGAGGTTTGCAGTTGTGGCGGTGTAATCGTTCACGACGGCCTCATCCGACGCGCCTGCAGCCATGAGCGCCACTGCCGAGACCACCCCGGTCCGATCCTTGCCCAGGGAGCAATGAACCAGCGTGCGCCGGCCCTGTGCCACAGGCCGGAGGGCGTCGGCCACCCACCGCGGGCGGACCCGAAGCCAACCCAGGTAAAGCTCACCCAGATCCTCGGGTGTCTCCACCGCCTGCAAGGACCCTGCCACCGCATTAGGGTCCAACGGGTTATGAATGACTTCGACGCGGGACGGCGCCCCCGTTCCGACGCGGGACGGCGTCCCTGCAGGGGGAAAGGAGCCGTCCGCGCCCGAATCCACCAGCCAAGGCACAATGCTGCGCTCGAGGTCGCTGCGGAGGTCCATGATGGCTTGGATCCCGTGCTGCTCCAGGAAGTTCGACGTGCCGGCAGCATCGAGGCCGAAGGGCTGGCTCCCCCTGAGTATCCGGCCTCCAGCCAGGGGACGCAGATTGAGCACAGCCATAGTGATCTCCTAGATCTGACTCTTGAGATCGGCCACCGAGTTCAGGATTTGGTTGGGCCTGAACGGGAAGGACACGATTTCCTCACGCTGGGTGATGCCGCTCAGCACCAGGACCGTATGCAGGCCTGCTTCCATGCCGGCAACAATGTCCGTGTCCATGCGATCGCCGATCATTGCAGTGGTCTCTGAATGGGCATCGATCTGGTTCATGGCGGATCGGAACATCATGGGATTCGGTTTTCCTACGATGTACGGTTCACGACCCGTCGCCTTGGTAATCATGGCAGCTATTGCCCCGGTCGCGGGAAGGGGGCCGTCCTTGGAGGGACCCGTGGCATCCGGGTTGGTGGCGATGAAGCGGGCACCGGCCAGGATGTGGCGGACGGCCATGGTGATGGCTTCGAAGGAGTAGGTGCGGGTTTCGCCGAGCACCACGAAATCGGGATCGGTATCCGTAAGGATGAAGCCGGCCTCATGCAGGGCGGTTGTGAGGCCTGCTTCGCCAATGGTGTAGGCGCGGTTTCCGGAGTCCGAGGAATGAACTTGGTCTTTCAGGAATTGGGCGGTGGCAAGGGCAGACGTCCAGATGTTCTCTTCCGGGATCTCGAGGCCCGAGGCACGCAGCCGCGCCGCGAGGTCACGCGGAGTGAAGATGGAGTTGTTGGTCAGTACGAGGAAGCGCTTGGAGGTATCAACCCAGCGCTGGATAAGTTCGGCAGCACCGGGAATGGGCTGGTTTTCATGGACCAGGACGCCGTCCATGTCCGTCAGCCAGCACTCGATCTCCTTGCCGCTGCGGTACACCGATTTGGTTGTGGTGGGCACGGTTTCATCTGCCATATTCGCCTCCGGCTGGGGTTGGTCATTCACTGCATCCCAGTCTTTCATTTTTGGGGCGGCCAGACACCTTTGAATCTTTCTATGTGGGTAGAAGTACCCATCTCCGAAAGCCGTTTTGACTTGCGCGCAACACCTTGGACCTACCTACTGTTGGGAGGGCTCAGGCAATCCGGGGCCGGTCCCAGCGCTTGAAAGGCCTTGCATGAGCAACAACGGAACACCCCAGCCGCCGTACAACCCGGAGGGCGTTCCCCAGCCCCCGTACAACCCCGACGGCGTTCCCCAGCCGCCGCACGCGGCCAACGCTGATCAGTACCGGCAGTACCGGCCGGAGCAGACCCAGCCGATTTACCAGCCCGAGGCGGCCGAACCCAACTACGCTGCGCAGCCCGGCCAGCCGGCCCAGCCCAACTACGCTGCCCAGCCCGGATACGCTGCCCAGCACGGCCAGCCGGCCCAACCCAACTACACCGCGCAGCCCGGATATCCAGCACCCGGCGCCCCGTTCGACGGCAACCAATTCGGAGGCAACCAACCCGAACGCAACCCCAACAAGAAGCCGCTGTTGTTCATCCTCGGTGGCCTCGCCGTCGTCGTCATTATTGCCCTGGTGGTGGTCTTCACGTGGCTGGTCCCTTCGATGACCAAGCCCGTAGCCGCCGGGGACCCGTCGCAGGCGGAATCGGCGCCCGCCAGCGACCAGCCCGCAAGCGACCAGCCCGCCAGCGACGACGCTGCAGCAGAGGAACCATCGGAGGACTCGAACGCCTCGGGCATGCCCGATGGCGCCGTTGCACTCCCTTCGGTATGGGAAAGCTTCGATGGCCCGTCCAACGTCCCCGCGGACGGCGATCCGCAGTTCAGCAAGTGGGTCACGGGGGAGTCGTCTTTCCAGTACTTGGCTGAGTGGACGCACGATGAGTCGTTCGGCATCACGAAGGACCCCACCACGGGGGCTGAGATCCAGAAGAGGGCGCAGGGCACAACGGAAACGGACGGGGACGGAATTGCGCTCGCCTACGCGTTCTTCGCCGAGTCCGAAGAGGGCAAATACGGCAAGGACCCGGCAAAGGTAAAGGCCGCCATTGAGGAGATCGAAGCCAGGTTCAAGGGCATGACCGCAACGGAGCTGCCGCAGAACCTCGTTGGCCATAAGTGCGCCTCGGACTTCACAACCAGCATGCCGGAGATCCGGGAATTCCGCCGTGGCGCTGCTGTAGTCATCGGGTTTACGTGCACCAACGCCCGCGGTGAAGAGATCCAGGCCGTCAACCTCTTTTCGGTCACGCCCTGGGGAACGCCGCAGATGCTCGGAGTCAGCGGACACAAGGAGTACTGGGACGCCCACCCGGGACTGATACAGCAGCTGGCCAATTCCTACCGCATCAACAAGTGGAAGCTCGGTTAGGAGCGCCGAAGGGCGAAGCTAAAGTTGAGGGGTGACTGACCTTCCCCCCGAAGCAACCGAGCCCACCCCTGCCAGCGCCGCCACCGACGGTGAGGCGGAGGCGAAACCGGAGGTCGGCGTCGGGCCTTGGGAAGGTGACTGGCCCGAAGGCGACCATTGGGACCCGGACCTCCTGCGGGACGGCGACCGCCGCAACGTGGTGGACCAGTACAGGTACTGGAAGCACGAAGCGATCGTCGCGGACCTGGATTCCAAGCGTCATGCCTTCCACATCGCCATTGAGAACTGGCAGCACGACCTCAACATCGGAACCGTCGTCCGTACGGCCAATGCCTTCCTCGCCAAGGAGGTCCACATCATTGGTCGACGGCGGTGGAACCGTCGCGGTGCCATGGTCACCGACCGCTACCAGCATGTCCGGCACCACCCCACGGTGGAGGACTTCGTAGAGTGGGCCAAGGGGGAAGGGTTGGCGATCATCGGGATCGATATCTTCCCGGATTCGGTGCCGCTGGAGACCTACGACCTCCCGAAGAATTGCGTCCTCGTGTTTGGCCAGGAGGGGCCGGGCCTGACCCCCGAGGTGCACGATGCCGCGGTCGCAACCCTTTCCATTGAGCAGTTCGGCTCGACGCGTTCCATGAACGCAGCATCCGCAGCCGCGATCGCCATGCACGCGTGGGTCCGGCGCCACGTGTTCAACCAGCCCGTGTAGCCCCCGCCGAGATGACATTTGATGACAATGCAGGGCGGGCGGATTGTCATTAAGTGCCATCTCGACGCGGGGTGAGCAGTGCGAACTGTGGATAACCCGATCGAGGCACAGCTTGGGTAGCCAGAATGGGGCATGCGCAGAAAAGAACTACCGGAACATCTCACAACTGGTTCATTCTCTGTGCGCGCTTCGGACAAGGCGGGCGTACCGCGGTCGCGGACCCATGCCAAGGATTTGGTGCTTGTTTCGCGCGGCATACGCGTGCCCGCCGCGTCCGGTGCCGCCGGAACTGCCGCCCTGCGCGCTTATACGGATCTGGATGACACCTCAGTGCTGGCTTCGCTGAGTGCGGCGAGGATCTGGGATATGCCGTTGCCTGCCAACGTCAGTGGTGATTGGCGCATCCACCTCGCACGACGCCGGGGATTCAGTTTTCCGCGGAGGACCAACGTAGTGGGTCACCTCCTCACGCTTCTTCCCGAGGAGACGGTCGAGTACGACGGCGTCAGACTCACCTCGCCTGCGCGGACATGGCTGGACTTGGCCGCCGTCCTGAACGTGGAAGACCTCGTTGCCGCCGGCGACCACCTGGTGTGCTCCCACGGTCCCGACTTCCCTGTTCCTAAAGCCGCCATATGCTCTACTGATGAACTGGCGGAGATCGTGCGCCGCCACCCGGGCATGCGGGGAGTGCGAACGGCCCGGGCAGCTTTGGAACTCATCCGTGTGGGGGCTGATTCTGCTCCGGAAACCCTCATGCGGCTGGCACTGGTCGACGCGAAGCTTCCCGAGCCAGAGTTGAACCTTGTGGTGCGCAATCACCTTGGGCAAGCTGTGCTGTGGCCTGACGGAGCGTACCGGGAGCATAAGATCTCCCTTCAATACGACGGGCGGCACCATGGCGGCCTTGAGCAACATCTGAGGGACATCGAACGCCAGGAAAAGTCGCTGGCCCATGGCTGGCTGGAGGTCCGGATTTCCAAACGCGACCTTGAAGGCGACAGGCCCGCCGTCGTTCACAAGGTGCGTCGCGCGCTCCTGAACCGAGGCTGGGCACCGAGATGACATTTAATGGCAATCCCAATGGTCGGGATTGCCATTAAATGCCATCTCGCGCCATCGAAGCGGAAGTGTTACCAGCCCAAGTGACCCGAAACACGGCGCCCGGGCGGTTATCGCTAGGATGGTGCTAGCCGTAAGCGGTCTACTCCAGGGTTACCCGCCCACAGACGAATTCAGCATAGGAGTCACCATGCCCATTGCAACCCCAGAGATTTACTCCGAGATGATCGATCGCGCAAAGGCCGGCGGCTTCGCCTTCCCTGCGGTCAACGTGACGTCGTCGCAGACTCTGAACGCTGCGATCCGCGGTTTCGCCGAGGCCGAATCGGACGGCATCATCCAGGTTTCCACCGGTGGCGCAGCCTACTGGTCCGGCGCTTCGGTGAAGGACATGGTGGCCGGTTCGCTGGGCTTCGCCGCGTTCGCCCGTGAAGTTGCCAGGAACTACAACGTCAACATCGCCCTGCACACGGACCACTGCCCGCAGGACAAGCTCGAAGGTTTCGTCCTGCCGCTGCTGGCCGCTTCCGAGGAAGCAGTGAAGGCCGGCAAGGACCCGATCTTCAACTCGCACATGTGGGACGGCTCCCACGAGACCCTCACGGACAACCTGCGCATCGGCCGGGAGCTGCTGCAGCGCGCTGCTGCCGCGAAGATCATCCTCGAGGTTGAGATCGGCACGGTCGGCGGTGAAGAAGACGGTGTGGAGAACGAGATCAACGAGAAGCTCTACACCACCACCGAGGACGCCCTGGCCACTATCGAGGCCCTGGGTGCCGGCGAGAACGGCCGCTACCTGACCGCCTTGACCTTCGGCAACGTCCACGGCGTCTACAAGCCGGGCAACGTCAAGCTCCGCCCGGAACTGCTCAAGCAGATCCAGTCCGAGGTCGGCGCCAAGATCGGCAAGGAAAACCCGTTCGACTTGGTCTTCCACGGCGGTTCCGGTTCCACCGAGCAGGAAATCGCGGACGCTGTTTCCTACGGCGTGATCAAGATGAACATCGACACCGATACCCAGTACGCGTTCACCCGCCCTGTGGCCGGGCACATGTTCTCCAATTACGACGGCGTCCTGAAGGTCGACGGCGGGCTGGGCAACAAGAAGACCTACGACCCCCGTGTCTGGGGTGCTTCGGCCGAAGCCGGCATGGCAGCACGCATCGTCGAGGCTGCCCAGCAGCTCGGATCGGCCGGCAAGACCTTCTAATGTCCGACGAATTCCGCAAGAACCTGATGGGGCCGGAGCCTACCCTCCTGCCCGCCGAAACCGACGTGTACCAGCACCTCGCCCTCGGCAAGGAAGCGTTGGACCTGGTTGCCCGGAACCCGACGTCCTCCCTGTTGTGGGCCATCCTCGCCGAGGAAGCATGGGATGAAGGCCGGACCATCGAGTCCTACGCGTTCGCCCGTGTCGGTTACCACCGCGGGCTGGATGCCCTGCGCCGCAACGGTTGGCGCGGAGTAGGCCCCATCCCGTGGGAGCACGAGCCCAACCAGGGTTTCCTGCGCGCACTGTACGCGCTGGGCCGGGCGGCTGCCGCAATTGGCGAGGCTGACGAGCCGGAGCGGATCGAGAAGTTCCTGAACGACTCGGACCCGAACGCGAAAGCAGCTTTGGAAGCCCGCTAAGGCGCGTCAACAAAGTACAAACGACGACGGCGACCCTCACCTACATGGCGAGGGTCGCCGTCGTCGTTAAGCCGCCCAAGTAGCTGGCAGTAGCGGTTGCTCTGAGCGCTGAGAACAACCCCTAATGCCAGTTAGTTGGGGGAGGGGTGAAGACTAAGCCTTGCGGGGGATGCCCGTGCGGGCCATGGCCTCGGCGTAGGCGGCGTGGATGGCGTCCAGGTATTCCTGCTGGCGCTCGGGGGTTCCGGCGAAGGAACGGCCGCCCAGGGAGCGGACCTTGAACGTCTTGAAGCCACGGCGGGCGATGCTGGCCGGAGCTGCCTTCATGAGCTGATCGGCCAGTCTGTGGGCCTCATTGCCGTGCGCCACCAGCGCGGACGTGCGCGGGAGCAGCTGCAGGAGGCGCAGCAGGGGCTTGAGGCCTTCGGTGATGTTCGCGGGGGTGAGCTTGCCCGGCTCCTCGTTGGGTTCGATCCACGGGTAAGCGTTCCACGGAATGACGTACTCCGGACGCAGGCCAAGCTGCCACTGCATTCCGAGCATGCGGGTGGTGGCTTCCTCGTCGCCGGGACGGATGAAGCCCTCGCCGGAGGTGGTGCGCTGGTTGGAGAAGAGGCTCACGATGCGGCAGTCGTCGATGCTGTGCGCGGGGTCGATGTAGAGGACCTCGCTTCCGGGCTTCTGTTCCTTGAGCGAATCGCACAGCGAGTTGACCTCGGCGATGTGGTCTTCGTAACGGCGGTTCCAGAGGAGTTGTTCGGGTGAGTCAGTCGCCAGGTCTTGCATCGGAAGTTAGGTCTCCTAGGTGTTACAGCGCGCACACAAGAGTGTCGGCTGCGGGCATGCCGCTGCCGATGCTCAAAAGGGTGCTGGTGGGGGCTGGTTAACCTTACCGGACTGTTGGACGACCGGTGATATCCACCGGCGCGCCGTCCGTTCGCAACGGGGCGGCCTGCGCCGCGGGGTGTCCCTTAAAGCCGGACTTTGTATGCTGATCGGCTAAACTTGGCTGGTAAGAGCCCCGAACCTCTTGCGTTGCCGCCGCACGCGGCAGGCTGTGCCAAGTACTGTCGGGGCGTTCTCATGTACGGCGCCAGGCCATGCGGCCCGGCCCGAAAGAATGGGGGAGGATCCCATGCCCGCAATCGTGATCGTCGGAGCCCAGTGGGGCGATGAAGGCAAAGGCAAAGCAACCGACCTGCTCGGGGGCCGCGTTGACTACGTGGTCAAGCCCAACGGCGGCAACAACGCCGGGCACACCGTGGTGGTGGGCGGCGAGAAGTACGAGCTCAAGCTCCTTCCCGCAGGCATCCTGAGCCCCAACGCCATTCCGATTATTGGCAACGGCTGCGTGGTGAACCTCGAGGCCCTGTTCCAGGAAATCGATGGCCTCGAAGCCCGCGGCGCGGACACCTCCCGCCTCCGCGTCTCAGCGAACGCCCACCTCGTGGCTCCGTACCACCAGGTGCTGGACAAGGTCACCGAGCGTTTCCTCGGCAAGCGCGCCATCGGCACCACGGGCCGCGGCATCGGCCCGGCCTACATGGACAAGGTGGCCCGCCTGGGCATCCGCGTCCAGGACGTCTTCGACGAATCCATCCTCCGCCAGAAGGTGGAAGGTTCGCTCCGCCAGAAGAACGAACTGTTGGTCAAGGTCTACAACCGCCGGGACATCGAGACCGAAGAGATCGTTCAGTACTTCCTGTCCTTCGCCGAGCGCCTGCGCCCGTTGGTGATCGACAGCACCCTCGAACTCAACAACGCTTTGGATGAAGGCAAGGTTGTGCTCATGGAAGGCGGCCAGGCAACGTTCCTGGACGTGGACCACGGCACCTACCCGTTCGTGACCTCCTCCAACCCGACGGCAGGCGGCGCGTCGGTGGGCTCGGGCATCGGCCCCACCAGGATCTCCCGCTCCATCGGCATCATCAAGGCGTACACCACCCGCGTTGGCGCCGGCCCGTTCCCCACGGAACTCTTTGACGAGATGGGCGGCTACCTGCAGAAGACCGGTGGCGAGTTCGGCGTGAACACAGGTCGCCCCCGCCGCTGTGGCTGGTACGACGCCGTCCTGGCCCGCCACGCCTCCCGCGTCAACGGTTTCACGGACTACTTCGTCACCAAGCTGGACGTGCTGACCGGCATCGAGCAGATTCCCGTCTGCGTGGCCTACGACGTTGACGGCGTCCGCCATGACGAGATGCCCATGACGCAGACCGAGTTCCACCACGCGGTGCCGATCTTCGAGTACTTCGACGGCTGGACCGAGGACATCACCGGTGCCCGCACCCTGGAAGACCTGCCCGAGAATGCGCGCAACTACGTGCTGGCCCTCGAGAAGCTCTCCGGTACGCGCTTCTCGGCCATCGGCGTCGGCCCGGACCGCGACCAGACGATCGTTGTTCATGACTTGATCAACGACTAACCCTCGCTGAATTACGACGACGGCGGGTCGCCCTTGGGTTCGAAAGGAACCTTGGGGGCGGCCCGCCGTCGTCGTTGTTCCGGCCGCTTCGATCGGCGCCTTTCTTATTTCCAAACCCGGGACTAATTCCGCCACCTGCGGGGTTAGCTCAATTTGGGGTACCAGCACATTTGTGGGGCACCAGCACGCTTGTGGAGCACCAGCACGGACGCGACGAGTTGAGGACGGTTGAAGGGGTATGAGCACGGAGATCGAGGACGGCGTCGGCTTCCGTTCCAAGCGGGGACCGATTCTCATTGCACTGATGCTGGCTACGGGACTGGTGGCCATTGACGCAACGATCGTGGCAACGGCGGTCCCGTCCATCGTGGAAGACATCGGCGGCTTCTCCTCTTTCCCTTGGCTGTTCTCGGCGTACTTGCTGGCCCAGGCGGTATCGGTCCCGGTCTACGCAAAGCTCTCCGATGTCCTGGGCCGGAAGCCGATCATCCTTGCCGGCATCGGGCTCTTCCTGCTCGGCTCCATCCTGTGCGGCCTGGCCTGGAGCATGCCGGCCCTCATAGCCTTCAGGGTGTTGCAGGGCTTGGGCGCAGGTGCGGTGCAGCCGGTGGCGATCAC
This sequence comes from Paenarthrobacter sp. YJN-5, assembly GCF_015040095.1. Lineage (NCBI taxonomy): Bacteria > Bacillati > Actinomycetota > Actinomycetes > Micrococcales > Micrococcaceae > Paenarthrobacter > Paenarthrobacter sp. YJN-5. The sequence continues at coordinate 4,008,598 of NZ_CP053544.1, read as the reverse complement.
GATTGCCGGCGACATCTACACGTTGGCCGAGCGGGCGAAGGTCCAGGGCTACCTTGCCAGCGTGTGGGCCGTTTCCTCCGTGGTGGGGCCGACGCTCGGCGGCGTCTTCGCATCTTTGGAGATCTGGCGCTGGATCTTCTTTATCAACATTCCCCTGTGCATCCTGGCGGGCTGGGTGCTCGTCCGGACGTTCCACGAGAACGTCGATCGCACCAACCACCGGATCGACTACCTGGGTGCTGCGCTCCTCACCACGGCACTGAGCCTCCTCATCCTCGGCGCACTTGAGGGAGGCCAGGCTTGGGCGTGGAACTCTCCCATCAGCATCGGTGTCTTCGTCGTCGGGGCCGTCCTCTTCTCCGCCTTCCTGCTGGTTGAGCGGAAGGCCGCGGAACCGGTCCTTCCGCCGTGGGTGGTCTCCCGCAGGCTGCTGGCCACGACGGCGTTGGTCGCGTTCGGGATCGGTGCCGTGATGCTTGGCCTCACCACGTACGTGCCGACGTTCCTTGAAGGCGCCCTTTCCACCTCGCCGCTCCTGGCCGGGCTGGCATTGGCGGCGCTGACGCTTGGTTGGCCCATCAGTGCATCCCAGGCAGGCCGCTTCTACCTCCGTATCGGGTTCCGGAACACGGCGATCATCGGGATCTTCATTACTGTTGCCGGCACCGGAATCCTGGCCCTCACGGCGTCTTCCCCCAGTGTCCTGCTGGTGGCGGCGGCCTGCTTCGTGGTAGGACTTGGTCTGGGGCTCGTTGCGACTCCGAGCCTGATCGCGGCCCAGACGAGCGTTGAGTGGAACGAGCGCGGCGTGGTCACGGGCACCAACCTGTTTGCCCGCTCCATCGGCAGTTCCATCGGCGTCGCGGTTTTCGGCGCCGTTGCCAACGCCATTTATGCCAGTAGCGGCGGGCCCAACCCGCAAAGTACCGGGGCGGCTTCGACGGCAGTTTTCTTTGCCGTGCTCGTCAGCGCTGCGTTGACCGTCGTCGCGGTCCTGGCCATGCCACGGGAAGCTGCGAAAGGCCGGCAAGCTGCGGAAGCCTCCGACCGTGACTCAGTGCCTGCGGATATTGGAGCGAAAGCAACCGAGTCAGAGCGCTAGACCGAAACCATTGGAAGGACACCGCGTGGAAGAGCTGATCACGGGCACCGTGGAGAAGTTGTTCGAGGGCACTCTTTGGGCAGAAGGGCCCGTCTGGATCCCGGCAACCCAAACCGTCCGCTGGAGCGACATCCCCAACAACCGGATCCTCGAATTCCACGCTGAAACCGGCCAAACCCGGGAATATGCCACCGGCGTCGAGTTCACCAACGGACGGACCCTGGACCGCGACGGCAGCGTCGTCCAGTGCAGCCACGGGAGGCGGCGGGTGGAACGGGACCACGACGGCGTGGTGACGCCTTTGGTGGATTCGTTCGGCGGGCACCGGCTCAATTCGCCCAACGATGTTGTGGTGGCCAGTGACGGCACGGTGTGGTTCACGGATCCGCCGTACGGCATTTTGCCCGGAACCGTGGAAGGCCATGAGGGCGATCAGGAGTATGGCGGTTGTTATGTTTTTCGCTTTGACCCGGCCACCCGTGAACTGACCCCTGTTGTCACCGACCTGATCCATCCCAACGGCTTGGCGTTCTCCCCGGATGAGTCGTTCCTTTATGTCGCGGACACCGCCGGCCCGGACCGCGGATCGCCGTACCGCATTGCGGCCTACCCGGTTGAGGACGGGACCTGCGGGGCCGGGACAACATTCGTCGAGCTCGAGGACGACCGCCCTTCGGACGGTTTTCGGGTGGACATCGAGGGAAGGGTGTGGACATCCGCCGGAGCCTCGGTCCGGGTGTACGCCCCCGACGGCGGTCTGCTGGCCGCCGTCGAACTTCCCGAGAAGGTGTCCAACCTCTGCTTCGGCGGGCCCGACGGGCAGGATCTCTACATCACGGCCACCACCTCGCTCTACCGCCTTCGGACGGGAACGACGGACTGCACGGTCAGTCGCAAGCAAGCCTGATCACATTCCATGGACAGGGTGCTGAGGGGAGGAGCATAATAGTTAGCGGAGCTAATTAGCACTGCTAACTATTATGCCGACCTCAGGAGGCGCCTCCCCTTGACCGGAACCAACGCAAGCGAAACCAACGCGACCGGATCCCATTTGACCGGAGCCATAGCACCAGCCGATCCAATAGCCGATCCGGGCATCCAACCGGATCTCCTAGCCATTGACCTTCGAACAGCCGTGATGCGCACCTCCCGGCGCCTGCGCATCGAAGCCACGGGTGACGTCATCACTCCGGGCCAATACACGGTCCTTGCCCACCTCAACACCGCATCGCAGACGCTGAGGGAGCTCGCCGATCGCGAGCACGTCCAGGCGCCCTCGATGACCCGCATCGTCAACGCGCTGACGGAACAAAGGTTCGTGTCGCGGCAGGCGCATCCCGCCGATGGCCGGCAGGTGCAGATCAGCATCACCCAAGCGGGCAAGGAAGTCCTTGCGGAGGCCCGCAGCCAGCGAACGGCATGGCTTGCCCAGCGCGTCGCAGGGCTTAGCGAAGAGGACCGGCTCACCCTGAGCCGGGCGGCACGCATCATGCAGGAGATGAGTGCCAAGTGAGCGCCATGTTCAAGGCCTTGGAAAACCCCAACTACCGGCTCTGGGCAGGCGGCGCGCTGGTCTCCAACATCGGTACGTGGATGCAGCGCGTGGCCCAGGACTGGCTGGTCCTGACCATCCTCACTGACCACTCGGGTACGGCGGTAGGCATCACCACGGCGCTGCAGTTCCTTCCCATGCTGTTGTTCGGTCCCTACGCCGGCGTGCTGGCCGATCGCTACCGCAAGCGGGTCATCCTGCTGTGGACGCAAGCTGCCATGGGTATCTGTGGCCTGGTCGTCGGACTTCTGGTGGTCACCGGAGTGGCGGAACTGTGGCACGTCTACATAGCCGCTGCCGCCTTGGGCCTGGCCGCAGCCATGGATGCCCCGGCGCGGCAAGCGTTCGTCTCTGAGCTCGTAGGGCCGGAGAAGCTCTCCAATGCCGTGGCCCTCAACTCGGCGTCCTTCAACAGCGCCCGCCTGACCGGTCCGGCGATCGCGGGCGTCCTGATTGCGTGGATCGGCACCGGGCCGGTCTTCATCCTCAACGCGGCGAGCTTCGTTGCCGTCATCATCTCCCTCCTCCGGGTCAAGGTCTCCCAACTGGAGCCGGCCACGCCGGTGGCACGCGGAAAGCACCAGTTCCTCGACGGACTGCAGTACGTGCGCCAACGCCCTGACCTCACACTGATCATGGTGATGGTGGGCCTGCTGGGCGCATTCGGCATGAACTTCCCGGTGACCAACTCCCTGATGGCCACAGCAGAGTTCGGCATGGGCCCGGAGGAGTTCGGTGCGCTGGGATCCATCATGGCCATCGGAACCCTGGCCGGTGCGTTGCTGGCGGCGAGGCGTTCGGGTCCCCGGCTGAGGTTCCTGCTGGGAGGGGCCCTGAGCCTGGGCATCTTCACCTTGGTGGCAAGCGTCGCGCCAAGCTTCTGGGTCTACGCGGTGGTGCTGATTCCTGTGGGCCTTGCCTCCATCACGTTCCTCAATAGCTGCAACACCACCATCCAGCTGTCCGTGGAGCCTCAGTTCCGTGGCCGCGTTCTCGCGTTGTACCTTGCGATCCTGCAGGGCGGCACGGCGATCGGGGCGCCCCTGATGGGATGGATCGGTACCGAATTCGGAGCACGGTGGTCGGTTGCGGCGGGCGGCGCGGTGGTCCTGGTGACCGGTGTGGCGTGCGTGATCCTGGTCAGCCGCCGCAGTGAGAAAACCCTCCGGCAGCACGTCCGCAACGTGTGGACGCGGCGGCGCCCTGCCGAGGCTTCCTAGGCGTGGCGAGCCCCAAAGTGAAGCCGGGTAACGGAACGCGTTGCCTGCCCGTGCCAGACTAAAGCCATGCGTTCACGTTCCCAGGCACCGCGCACACCGTCCGATTCCCTCGAAACCGGCCACCCGGCGTCGTCCGTCAAGGAGGGCAGCCGCCACTTGGCTGCAAGGCTCGACGACGCGTGGTTGCGGTTCCAGACCCGCCTCGCCATCCGGAGGGGCCACGTAGTGACGGTCGTTCCGCATACGGGGTATGGAACGACGTCCTGGGTGCGGGTGCTCGCCAGGGTGGTGCGAAGCGATCCACGGGACATCGGCAATTCGGGAAACGGCTCGAAGCGGCCCCTGACGGAGGGGATGCGCGGTTGGCGCAACTTTACGAGCGCGCCGGTAGCGCACGCTGCCGTCCGCATCACGGTGGGCGGAGAAGTCCACGACGTCGAGGCGGACCGCGGGGGAGTGGTGGACGCCCGCATTTCCGCTAACCTGGCGGCCGGTTGGCACAAGGTGAGCCTCCAATCGGGCGAATCCGACGTTGTGGAGGCTCCGGTGCAGATCGTTCCGGACGACGCTGATTTTGGACTCATTTCCGACATTGACGACACCGTGATGGTGACCGCCCTGCCCCGGCCCTTCCTGGCCGCCTGGAACACGTTTGTGCTCAACGAGCACGCCCGCACCCCGACTCCGGGCATGGCGGTGCTCTACGAAAGAATCGTGCGGAGCGCTCCCGAAGCTCCGGTGTTGTATTTGTCCACCGGTGCCTGGAACGTAGCCCCTACCCTTTCCCGCTTCCTCTCACGCAACCTTTATCCGGCCGGGCCTAAGCTGCTCACGGATTGGGGACCCACGACGGACCGGTGGTTCCGCAGCGGAAGGGAGCACAAGGAGGGAAGCCTGGAACGGCTGGCCGAGGAGTTCCCGCACATCAAGTGGCTGTTGGTGGGCGACGATGGCCAGCATGACGTTGCCATTTACACCGAGTTCGCCCAGCGGCATCCGGAGAATGTGTGCGCCATTGCCATCAGGCAGCTGTCAGTCGGCGAGGCGGTCCTTGCCGGTGGCCGGTCATCCGACGCCGGGCCGACCCCCGGTGTCCCGTGGATCTATGCACCCGACGGTGCGGGGATGTCCGACCAGCTGGAAGAGCTCGGCATCATTACCAGCGGCCCACGGCCAACAGAACTGCCGGGCGAGGACGTCCCGGGAGGCGCCGACTAGTCCTTGTGCCCCAGTACTGCCGTCCGCTTCACTTCTGCGCTATCCTTTAGTAAGGATACTTACTTTATGGAGGTGGAGGCGATGGGAAAGGCAGACGGTTTATCGGACGGAATGTCCCTGCCCCAGGGAGAGCGCATGTGGTGCTCCCGCTGCCAATCGGACGAGCATCTGGTGCTGCACTCCATTGATTCGGTCCACGCGCACAACGTCGGCCTGTTGGTGGCTGTGTCTTACACCTGCGCCGACTGCGGCCTTGCCCAGTCCCACTTCACTCCCTTGCGCGAAGTGGCTTCGAAGTTGAACACGAAGGAAAACCTTGAAGGGCTGATTGTTTTCGAAGACAGCTACCTTCATTGTGGCGATCCCATGGTTCCCATTCCCGTCGAAGTCCGGCGGAGCATCACCGCCAAGCCTGTTGGAGCGGAAGAGTTGCTGGATGTTCGGCTCGGCACCAAAGTCCTGCAGTGCATGGACTGCGGGTTCCGGCTGGAGTTGCCGGCGTAAGCACACACCATGAAAGGAGCCCCGGCGCGTTGCCGGGGCTCCTTTCATATCGAGTCCGGGTCAGGATGAGCTGCGAACAACCGCCCTAGGAGAAGCGGCCCGGGCGGAACGTGGCCAGCATCGGGTGCTTCCGGCCCGTCAGGATCTCCCCGGAGAGCAACTCGCCGGCGATCAGCCCCAGCGTCGCCCCCGAGTGCGTGAACGCAACAAAGCAGCCGGGTACCTGTCCCAGTTCGCCGAACACCGGCTCGCCGTCGCCCGGGATCGGCTTGTAGCCGATCTTCCACGACGCAGGCTTCAACTCCGGATTGCCGTCGATCAGCTTGGACGATTCATCCGCCAGTTCCTGGACGATGTCATCCGGGATCGTGAAGGAACCATCGGGGTGCTCGGTGATGTGCTCCTCGTACCAGTCATGGTCCAGGGCGAAGGTCCGTCCGGGGTTGGGGCGCACGGCGGCGCGGGGGGTGTTCATTACGGCGGTCACACGGTGCTCCACCGGTTTGGTGACAACCAGCATGGACACGGGCGAACCGTTGGGGATTTCCACTCCGAGGGGCTTCACCACGCCGGGAGTAGCCGCGCCGCACGCCACGAGGACCGCGTCCGCTGCGTAGGTGGCACCGCCGGAGGTTTCGACGCCGGTGGCCTTGCCGCCGTCGACCGTCACCGAAACCTTGCCCGCGTTAAGGACCAGCCGGCCGCCCAGGGCGTGGAATTCCTCCATGAGGAAATTCACCAGGTCCGGGAGGCTGACCCACCCCTCGCCGGGGTTGAAGATGGCGTTCTCAGGAACGGCGCCGGAATCGATGCCAGGGGTGACCTTGGCGATGTCTTCCGGTGCCAGGAGCTTCGAGTCGTAGCCGATCGACTCCTCGTAGGCGTGGCGTGCCTCGGTGGCTTCCTTGTGACCGGCGGCGTTCCACATGAGGCCCCCGCCGAACTGCAACCATTCACGGGTGGGATCGCTCGCGAACAGGGTGCGGTAACGGTCCACGCCGGCCACGCGCAGCTGGTGGTACGGCGTTGAGCGCTCGCCGGCCGAATTGAGCCAGGACAAGGAGCGTCCGGTGGCTTCGCTGGCCAGGCCCTGCTCGGTCAACAGGGTGACCGAAGCGCCCCCGCGGAGCAGGTGGACAGCGGTGGAAACACCCAGGATGCCGCCTCCGATGACGGCAACGTGCTTGGTGGAGGACATGGTTCTCCCTTTCATCTCAAGGTTGGAAAACTTGCGGGGTCAGGCGTAGGCGTGGATTGACTCGATGACCCGCAGGGTCTCAAGTGCTTCAGCAGCCTGGACAGGCAGTGGGCCTCGGCCGCTCAGCGCAGCGGCGAGTTGGGAATAGAAGCGCGGGTAGCTGCCCTTTTCGGGCGGAACAGGCACGGCGGAGCCGTCCACTCCCAGAAGCCCCCAAGACTCCTGGGGTTCGCTTCCGTAGGAAGGGTCCGACGGCGTGACGCCCGCTGCCAGGGCGGGTTCCTGACCGTCCAGTCCCCATTTGGTGTACCCGGCCTTTGAGCCAAGCACATGGAAGCGGGGGCCCACTTGGGCGGCCATGCCGTTCATCCACAGCCGGGACCGGACGCCCGATTCGTGACGCAGGGACACAAAAGCTTCAGTGTCGGCGGCCGCTGGATGCGGGCCGTGGTTGGCTGTTTCCCCGTAGCTCTCCGCAACGGGGCCGAACAGCTGGATGGCTTGGTCGATCAGGTGCGCTCCGAGGTCATGGAGGATTCCGCCGCCTTCGGCCAGCGTTGCCGAGTCACGCCAATTGCCGAAGCCTTCCGGGCGCCACCACTCGAACCGGGACTCAAAAGTTCGGACTTCTCCGAGGGCTCCCTCGTCCAGCAGCTTCCGCAGCGTCAGGAAGTCGGCGTCCCACCGGCGGTTCTGGAAGACCGTCAGCTGCACCCCGGCGTCGGACGCCCGTGCCAGCAGCTCCTCGCCGTGGGCCGTTGTGGTGACAAAGGGCTTGTCCACCACCAGGTTGAGCCCATGCGCGATTGCCGTAGCCCCCAGTTCCATATGGGTCAGTGGCGGGGTTCCGAGGACCACCAGGTCCAGCTGCCCGGACAAGGCGAACAATTCCTCAGCCGTCCCGACGATCCGTGCTTCCTGGTAGAGCCGTGCTGCCTCGGCAGCGCGCCGGGGATCCGCCGTCACGATTACATCCAGCGAGTAGGCAGGGTCCGCTGCAATCAGCGGTGCGTGGAAAACCTTGCCGGAGACGCCGAACCCGACGACGGCGGTGCGGATGGGTGCGTTGGTCGCGGGGCCCATCACAGGACTTCCGAAAGGAACCGCTGCAGGCGTTCGCTGCGCGGATTGTCGAACAGTTCAGTGGGCGGGCCCATCTCCACAACTTCTCCTTCGTCCATGAACACCACCTGGTCCGCAACCTTGCGGGCGAAGTTCATCTCATGGGTGACCACCAGCATGGTCATTCCGCGTCGTCCAAGTCCGGCCATCAGGTTCAGGACGCCTTTGACTAGCTCCGGGTCCAGGGCGCTGGTTGCTTCGTCGAAAAGCATCACCTCGGGTTCCATGGCCAACGCGCGGGCAATGGCGACGCGCTGCTGCTGGCCGCCGGAAAGGTCCCTCGGGCGGTGGTCCGCACGTTCAGCCAGGCCTACTTCCGCAAGCCGGCGCCGCGCCCGTTCCCTGGCCTCCGCCTTGGACATGCCCTTGACGCTCCAGAGCGCCAAGGCCACGTTGTCCAGCGCCGTGTGGTCAGGAAAAAGGTTGAAGTGCTGGAACACCATGCCGATCCTGGCACGGAGAATGTCCGGTTTGACCTGTAGAGCGCTTTTTCCGGCCAAGAGGACATCGCCGCTCTTTGGCTCATGCAGGCGGTTCACGCCCCGCAGGAGGGTGGACTTGCCGGAGCCGGAGGGGCCGATGATGCAGGTGGTGGTTCCCGGCTCGACCGTGAGGCTGACATTGCGGAGGACGTCCACATCGCCGTAGGCCATGGTCAGGCTTCGCAGTTCCAGGCTGGAACCGTGGAACTTTTCGATGTCCGGCGCGGTGGTGGCGCTTCTGCTGGTGCCGGCGCTGGTGCTGCTGGTGAGGTTCACGTATTGCTCCCGGAGATGAGCGGCGAAGCCGCGTCGAGTTCCTTGACTTCCTTCAGGCCGCTGGTCGGGGCTGTGGGACGACGGCGGCCGGTCCGGAACTTGTTGTCGAAGTAGTTGACGAGGTGGGTCAGGGGCACTGTGATCACCAAGTAGAAGATGCCTGCCATGACCAGTGGTGAGAGATTGCCGGACAGCACTGCGGCGTCCTGGCCAACCCTGAACAGTTCGCGCTCGCTGACCAGCAGCCCCAGGAAGTACACCAGGGAGGAGTCCTTCACGATGGCGATGAACTGGTTGACCAAGGCGGGGAGTACGCGGCGCACGCCTTGCGGAACCACAACCAAGGCCATGGACTTGCTGTAGCTCATGCCCAGGGCCCGGCAGGCTTCGCCTTGGCCCTTGTCCACGCTCAGGATGCCGGCGCGGAAGATTTCTCCGATGTAGGCACTGGCGATGAGGCTCAGGGCGATGATGCCCAGTGGATAGGGGGAGGGCCCGAAGACCGATTGGCTCAAACGGGCGAAACCCTGTCCGATCAGGAGGATGGTGAGGATGGCGGGCAGGCCGCGGAAGAGGTCGGTGTAGATCCGTGCGGGAATGCGGAGCCACTTTGAGCGTGAGATGCCCATGACGGCCACCACCATGCCCATCACTACGCCAAGGATGGTGGCTGCGATGGAGATGATGAGGGTGTTGAGGAGGCCAACTCCGAGGAGTTGGGGCAGTACTTCGACCATGGCGTTGAAATCGAAGAACGTGCGGCTGATGGTGTTGAGCCAATCCATTGAATGCTCTCAGACGGTAGTTGGATTTGTGTTTCTGCCGGGCGGGCCGCCATTGGCGTGCGCGATGGCGGCCCGCCCTGTTGAATTACTTGCTGCTGGCCGCGGGGGAGGGGCTGGAAGTCTGTTCTGCTTTGGGCAGGTACTGCTCCGGCATGGGAGATCCCGGGAACCACTTCTGGTACAGCTTCTTCCACGTGCCGTCTTCCATGGCTTCGGCGAGTCCCTTGTTCAGCGCTTCCTTGAACTCCGGCTTGTTCTTGGCGATCGCGAAGCCGGCAGGGGCATCGAAGGAAGGGATGTCCGCGGCGCTGACCAGACCAAATTGGTCCTGGTAGGACTTGGCGGCTTCGTAGTCCAGGAAGTGCGCGTCAACTGCTCCGCTGTTCACTGCCGAGATGGCCGTGTTGTTGTCGGGGAAGCGGACCAGCTGCGAGGAAGTGAAGTTCTTCACCGCGTAGGCTTCCTGGAGCGTTCCCTGGACTACGCCGAGGCGCTTGCCGTTGAGCCCGTCAACGTCCTTGATGCCCGAGGTCTTGGTGGTGATGACCGTGAGGTAGCCGGCCAGGTAGCCCTCGGAGAAGTCGACCGTTTCCTTGCGCTTGTCGGTAATGCCGATTGCTGCGACTCCGACGTCGAATTGGCCGTTGGCGACGGCAGCGAGCAGCCCGGAGAAGTCCTGTCCGGTGAAGACTACGTTGTCCACGCCGGCGCGGTGTGCCACGTCCTTGAAGAGTTCAACATCGAACCCCGTGAAGTTTCCGGAGCTGTCGGTGAAGGTGTAAGGCTTTGAGTCGCCAAGGCTTGCGACCCGGATGGTGCCGGGTTCGATCAGGCCGTAGGGATTGTTGGCGGAGGGGGAGCTCCCCGCGGAGGAGCCTCCGCAGCCGGAGAGGGCAATGACGGCCGCCATTGCTGCGGCTGCGAACGCAGCGGGGCGGAACTTCAGTTTGATCACAGCGTGTCCAATCGTGGGAGGGATGCGGTGCTGTCGGGGGCAGCCGGGAGATCTTGCTCGATGTTGAGTCTTGTTGAGTCCGGTCTCACCGCTTAGGATTGAGACCGGACTCACATCGTTTGAACGAATGTAGCGGAACTCACAAAGCCGCGTCAACACCCCCGTGAAAGGTGAACATGAGCACTGAAGGATCCCGACGGCGGGACGTAACGGTTGCCGACGTCGCCAGGGCCGCGCAAGTGTCCAAAGCACAAGCAGCGCGTGCTTTGGGGAACTATGGAGCCGTCAGCGATGACGTCCGCGAGCGTGTCCTTGCGGCTGCCGAAGAGCTCGGCTACCGTCCCAACGAGTTGGCCCGGAGCATGAACACGGGACGCTCGAACACCCTAGGGGTGGTGGTAGGCGACATCGAAAACCCGCACTTCGGCCTCGCCACCCGCGGCATCACGGACACGGCAAAAAAGAGTGGGTACAACGTCATCCTCATCAACACCGACGAGGAGAAGCAGGCCGAAGTGGATGCCGTCCGTGTACTGCTGGACAAACGAGTGGACGGATTGATCGTCGCGCCCGCTTCCTCCACGGATTTTCCGCACCTCCGGGAGGTCCAGGAGTCCGGGCGTCCGCTGGTCCTCCTGGACAGGGCGGCGGAGGGGTTGGAGGTTGAGACCTTCGCCGTGGACATGGGCCCGGTTTCCTATGAATCCACCAAGCAACTCATCGGGCTCGGCCACCTGCGGATAGCGTTCGTCTCCACCTTGAAAACGGAGCAGCCCTACCAGGAGGGAATGGTGCTGGAGTCTTCGCAGATCTCGGACCGCGTGGACGGTATGCGCCGTGCGTTCCAGGAGCAGGGGCTCCCTTTCCCCGCTGACTTGGTCCGCCTCAACGCCGGGGACGCCGGGTCCATCAAGGCCGTTGCCCGCGAACTTGTGACCGGTCCGGACCCCGCCACGGCCATCATCGCCTCAGACGGCCTGATCGCGCTCAGTGTTGTTGAAGCAATCCAGGAATCAGGCCTCCGGATTCCGGATGACATCTCCTTCATCATGTACGACGACTTCGCTTGGACCCGGCTCATCTCTCCGCCGCTCACAGTCATTGCCCAGCCGGTGTATGAGATGGGCAGGGCTGCAGCTTCGGCGCTGATCCGGAAAATTGAGGGGAGGCCAGCGGCGGCATCCGGCCCGGAGCTGCACCCGCGGCTCATCCAGCGCGGATCAGTTGGAGCTCCCCGAACGGCTTTGGAGGGGACTCTGTCCCTCAGCTGAACGGGCAGCGCCATCGGTGTGGAAGCAGCTTTTGCTTCCACACCGATGGCTTTGTTAGCGGACTTCTCTGTTACCGGCCTTCCTGGTTACCGGGCTTCGAGGTCCTCAAGGGTCTTGCCCTTCGTATCGGCGGAGAGCATCGTGGCGACGGCGGCAACAGCGCAGATGCCCAGTGTGGTCAAACCGATGACCATGGGGATGTTGCTGGAACCCGGAGGGGCGATTGCCGTGAAGAGGCTCGGGAAGAACGAGGCAATCATGAGTCCGATGTTCTGGGAGACAGCGAAACCAGTGACACGGATCCGCATGGGGAACTGCTCCTGGAAGAACGTGGCGAACGTGCCGTTCCACATTTGGAAGAAGATGCCCTGGACAATAACGACGCAAACGAAGACCAGAGGCAGGCTGCCCAGCTGGATCGCGTACAGGTAGCCCATGGTGAGCAAACCGCCCGCGAGTCCACCGGCAACCATCAGGGTTCGGCGGCCGATGCGGTCGGACAGCGCGCCGAAGAGCGGGATGGTGACGACGGCGGCGACGTTGGCGGCCATAGTGACCCACAGGAACTCGCTGCTGGAGAACCCGATGCCGTAGCCCTTTTGCGTTGCGTATGAGACGCCGAAGATGAGGGTTGCCATGCCGATCACGTTGGTAAAGGTCATCGCGATGCATCGGACCAGTACCCACGGGTGCGTGCGGAGCAGGTCAACCAGCGGGAAGCGGCGCTTGGCTGTCGCGTCGCCTGACTGCGCCACGTAGGCGGGGGGCTCCTGCACGCGGCGGCGAATGACGTAGCCCGCCACGATCACTAAGGCGCTCAGAAGGAACGGCAGGCGCCAACCCCAGGAGTGGAACTGCTCTTCGGGAAGCAAGGCAGCCAGCGGAATCAGGACTGCCGTGGCAAGGATGGAGCCCACCTGGGTGCCTTGGAGGCTGAAGCTGGCGAAGAAGCCGCGTTTCCCATCAGGGGAGTGCTCCACAATCATGGCGCTTGCGCCGCCGAGTTCGCCGGCTACCGCGAAGCCCTGGATGAGGCGCAGGATCACCAGCAGCAGCGGCGCAAGGAGTCCAACCTGTCCATAGGTGGGAAGCAGGCCCACGGCGAAGGTTGCGAAGCCCATGAGCAGCATGGCGAAGACCAGAACCTTCTTGCGCCCGTGCTTATCGCCATAAGCGCCCAGGACTACGGCTCCGAGCGGCCGTGAAACATAGCCGACGGCGTAGGTGGCAAGGGAGGCGATGATGCCCACGGTCGGGTTCTCCGTGGGGAAGAAGATAGTGGGGAAGAGGAGTGTGGCTGCCAGGGAGTACAAGGCGAAGTCGTAGTACTCAAGGGCGCTTCCGATCCAACCACTCATCGCGGCCTTCTTGGGATCTTTCCGGCCCGGGGTGGTGTCGATCGGGGTGTCTCCCGGGGTGGGAATTGTTTCCCTTCGGTGCATGACGCTCACGTGGATCTCCTTAGTCGTCATTGGCAAGGATGCTGCGGTTGAATCGATTCATAAATCATAGTTCGTGATCTGCGTTACGTCAAAAGGTGGACTCCCTGCAGTCGGCGCCCCGGATTCCGTGTAACCTCGTTAAACCGGATAAACCTTGATTCGCGAAATACACGGCTAGCTAGGAAAGTGGACATGAACCCGCGAAGCGTTTTTCAGGACGATTGGTTCGACCTCGGAAATCAGAAGGTGACGGGAGCGCATGCGCTGGCTTCCCTTCGTGACCTTCAGCGCGCCATTAACGAATGGCGTCGTCGCAATCGCTCGCAGAGCGGCGTCGGAGACACGGACATCGTTGCCCTCCAGATCATCTTCGACGCCGAAAAGGACGGACTGGCTGTCAGCCCCCGCGACTTGAGTGAGCGTCTGGGCATTACGTCTGCAGCCACCACCATGCTGATCGACCGGCTTGAAGCCTCGGGCCACATTCGACGCGAAAGGCATCCGAGTGATCGCCGTTCGGTTATTCTGCGTCCGGTTTCCCTCGCTCTTGAGCCGTACCCCGCACTTGCTGCGTTGAGGGATCTCATTTCGGCCGAAGCCGACGCCCTGACTCCGGACGAGGCGGGGGCGGTTGCATCCTTCCTGGGCAGGCTCGCTGACGGGGTGGGCAAGCTCGGCGTTGCGGAGCTTCGCAAATCCTGAATGGACACCCGGCTAAAAAAGCAATATAACTAGTTTATCGAGTTACTTTGCAGGTTAGCGAGATTGGGTGGTTGTTATGACAGCAGTACTGCATGGCCCCGGTGCGAACGAACGCCCAATGAATGAAGATGATGATGCCGTGGACGGCGTCATCGAACTGGTTTCCCCGGCGGAGCAGGCTGCCGAGGTGGAAACGTTGACGGAATCTTCGCACGTTTCCGGCGCGGAGCCGGCTGCCGAGGTTGGTTCCAGTCTGGTGCGCGAGGCGGGGCTGAGCCAAATGGCTGAGATGGGCCACGTCCCGGCGGCCGGAAGTCCCATGCACTGTGGAGCCGCAATGTCCCTCTCGGTGTCGCCCGGGCCCGTCACGAGCGGTCGCGCCGATGGTGAGGTCTGGCCGGCGTGGGCGTGCTCCTGCGGTTTCCGGATGGACGCGGAAGCCAGCGATTTCGTGGGCAGCGTCTGGACGGCTGCTGCCCTGGTGGAATCGCTGCAATGGGAGATGGACTCTGCAAAAGAGTCGCTGGGCCATGCAGTCCGGCAGGCCACCTTGGCCGGTGTTCAGGGCCGGGACCTCCAGTTGGCTTCAGGCTTGACCGAGCCTGACCTCAAGGAACTCCTGGGCTAGCAGGACTGCAGGGATACTCGCCTATCCAATGGCGATTTCAGTTTGTTGCTTCTAGGATCATTGCTGTGGAAACCGACGAGCAGAATGAAGATTTCCAACGCCTTCATCAGTTGATTGACGGCAAGGAAGACCTCAAGGGTTTCTTGAATGGAACCACCAAGTACGCTGCACGGGCCCTGACGCGGGCTACTGGTGTGCGGGTTGAGTGTGCGGTGACGCTGCACCGCCGGAAGCGGGCGGCAACAATTGCCGGCAGTAGTGATGATGCCATCCTGCTGGACGGGATTGAGCAGAGGCTCGACGACGGCCCGTGCATGGAGGCGCTCCGGACTGGAGTTCCCGTGGTAGTCAGCGATGCGGCCACCGAGGCGCGGTGGCCGGAGTACGCCCGCAACCTCACTCTCGCTGGTGCACGCAGTGCGCTTGGCGTCCCGATGGAACTGGGTGAGGATGCCTCTGCGGGGCTCAACTTCTTCTCTGACGTTGCCGGCCTCTTTACGGAGGGGGCCATCGAAGAAGCGGTGACTTTCGCCGACATGGCTAGCCAGGCCTTGAGGTTGGCGCTGCGTATAGCTACCGCGGATCTTTTGGCGAAGGATTTGAAGGCAGCCATGGAGCGCAGGACGGTCATCGACCTCGCAACGGGCATCGTCATGTCGCAGAACCGGTGCTCGCAGGAGGAAGCCTTTGCGATGATGCTGCGGGCGTCCCAAAACCGCAACCAGAAGCTTCACGATGTTGCCCGCGACATGCTTCGAAGTCTCGCGGGCAACACCGATGAAGCCAGGGCGCACTTTGACGACTAGTGCTGCACCAGTCCGGCGAGCACATTCTTAGGCCGCTGCATCTCGCCGTGCTTGGCACCTAGCACGATGACCCAGCCTGCAAAAGCTGGGATGGCCCACTGGAGCGCTTTCAACTGTTTCTGGGCTGCCTTCAGCTCATCTGATGCATCCGACCGCGGCTCGGTTGCGCCCCGGGCGCCCTCGTCGGCCAGCTTGTCAACCTTCTTGCCGAGGATGCCCGCGTAAAGGGTGACTGCGGCGCCGGCTACGGTGACCGCGGTCTTCAGGGCCGCGTCCCCCGCCACGCTGTCCTGCTTGGCGATCCGTCCCTTGTTTTCCCAGGCGATCGCGAGGTCGGACAACAGGTGTGCGGAGAAGGCCGCGGTCTGGATGGGCGCCCACTTCATCCAGCCCTTGCTGGAAAGGCGTGTCCGTTCGGCGGGATCGGTGGCCTCGGCGGCGGCGCCATTCAAGCCGATGGCTCCCATGAGGGATCCTCCGAACCATGCCGCTGCTGTCAGATCATGAATCGAGCGGGCCAAGAGATTTCCTGCCATGATGACCGTCCTTGCTTCATTGGGAAAGATTCGGGTGTGCCGATCAACAGCACGCCAACATAGTAAGCAGACTTAGTACTTTCTTTCCAGTCCCCGCGTCGATATCGGCGATGTAGTGAGCCGCGCCGGTGCCGTGAGATCCATCACTTTAGAGAATCACATAGCTAAGATATTTTGCACCAAGGCATATGTGCTGTTGCAGCTAAGGGATTACAGCTGTCGTGCCTTGCTTCTTCTTCGAAGCCCTCGAAACTCTAAGGATGTCCCATGGACACAATGAGCGAACACAAGATGCAGGATGAGGCCAAACCGAACTGGTGGGTACTTTGCCTAACATTTGCCGCTGTAGTGCTGGATGGATTCGACACTGTCGCACTAGGGGTGTCCATCCCATCCATGTCAAAGGAGTGGGGAGTTGAGCCCGCCCATTTCACCCCGGCCTTGGCATTAACCAGTGCCGGGGTGGCCTTGGGTTATATGGCGGTGGGGCGGCTGGTAGCAAAGCTGGGCACGCGGAATGTCATCTTTTACGTCGTTGCGCTCTTCACGATTGGCTCATTGCTGACGGCGTGGTCCGGTTCCGTAGTGGAGTTGACGATCCTTCGATTCGTGACGGGGCTGGGGTTGGGCGCGGTGCTGCCCGCGGCTGTCTCACATGCCACCTCCACCAATCCATCGCGTTTGCGTCAATCGGTTGCGGTGGTGGTGATGACGGGTATCTCGTTCGGGGCCCTGATCGCTGGACTCGGAGGAGGCATCCTCATTAGTGGGCCGGGGTGGGAATGGGTATTCATCCTCGGAGCCATTGCTTCGGGTGTACTCCTGCCGTTCCTGTGGATCGGACTATCGGGCCGACATGAGTCGATCACGCCCACAAATCATTCTGAGGCCAAGCATCACGCCGCAGTGTCCCGCCTATTCGACAAAGCTGTCCGCAGCAGAACGCTTCTGCTGTGGTCTTTCTCGTTCCTGATCTTCGCTGTTTACTACGTGTTCTCATCGTGGCTGCCCACCCTGCTCACCAACTACGGCTTTGGGCCGGGCATGGCCCCGTTGGGATCGGCGGCCTTGGGTGTAGGAAGCATTGTTGGCGCCGGTGTGCTGATCCTCGGATCCCGTCGCCGCCGGATGACTTCGGTCCTGGCTTGCACTTCAGCCGCAGCTGTCGTGTTCCTCGTAATTTCCGCATTCCTCGGTCCGGACAAAGCGCTGTTGCTGATTGTCTTCGGTGGCGTCGGGCTTGGGCTCCAGGCCGGCATGATCGGCCAGGCGGCTGTGGCAGTGACTCTTTACCCCCAGGCAACTGTGACTGCGGGGGTGGGGTGGGCAGCTTCCTTGGGGAGGCTCGGATCGGTGGTGGGCCCCATATTTGGCGGCATGCTGATCGGCCTTGGCGCAGGCACCGGCACCATTGTTTTCTCTGTTTGCATACCCGTGCTCGTGGCCCTGGTGCTGATGCTGGTCCTGGGGCGGATCACGGCTGGAAGGACTGCCGCCCTCGAAACGTCTCAGCTCAACAACGAACGCCTCACGGTCCCGCCTGGCAGGTAGTGGTTGCGCGGTCGGAAAGCGCTGTTCCCCCGCCCCGAGCAGATCAGATTCCCATCAGCCGCTGCATCTGCGCTCCTGCGTCGCTCCCCGGCGCCGGTGTGTAGACGACGATGTGCAGGTCAGGCCTGTCCGACGGCGAGACCTGGTGGTGCTCCATGTGCAGGACGCCAACGGCCGGGTGGTGAAACTGGCGCTCCCGGGATTCGAAGCCCAGGATGTCGTACCGGTCCCAGCTCTCTTGGAACTCCGGGCTGGCCTCCTTGAGCCGGCCCACCTGGTACGCGACATCCGGATCGCCCAGGCGTTGCCCCGTTTCAGCCCTGAATTCTGCCAGGAACCGCTTGCTGGTGACGTCCCAATCGGGGAGAAGATCGCGGATGAAGGGGTCGGTGAAGACCAGCCACAGCAGGTTCCGGTCCGAGGCGTCAAACGTGCCGATATTGGGATACAGCGCCTCGTACGCCGGATTCCAGCCGGCAATTCCCCAATCCGGGGACAAAGCGTAGGAGGGGTTGGGGTCCAAGGCGTCCAAAAGGCGCTGCACATGGGCGGGAGCGTCGGCCGCGACCGGCCCTTTAGGCAATGTAGATGAATAACCGCCTAGGGAAAGTACGTAGCTCAGCCCCGTGTCGGAGAGATGAAGGGCCCGGGCAATGGACTCAAGAACCTGCCGCGAGGGGCTGATGTCCCGGCCCTGCTCCAGCCACGTGTACCAAGTGACGCTGACGCCGGAGAGGAACGCGATCTCTTCCCGTCGAAGGCCGCGCTCGCGGGAACGCCCCACCGGCGGCAGGCCGTAGTCCGAACGAAGGGCTTGGTTGCGGCGGGTCCTGAGGAAGAGTCCCAGTTCCTTGCGTCTCTCATCTTTCACGAACTCAACACTATTACTCTGGTACTTTCACTACTAGTAGCATCACCGTCTTCCGCCGGTCCTGGAACAACAGCAGGATGGTAGACATGCCTGCACTTCGTTCAAAGACAGTTACCCATGGCCGCAACATGGCTGGAGCCCGCGCACTGCTGCGTGCCTCCGGCGTCGCCAACTCGGATATCGGAAAGCCGATCATCGCCGTGGCCAACTCCTTCACTGAGTTCGTTCCGGGTCACACCCACCTCGCCCCCGTGGGCCGCATCGTCTCCGATGCGATCCTCGCCGCCGGCGCAGTGCCCCGCGAATTCAACACCATCGCCGTGGACGACGGCATCGCGATGGGCCACTCGGGCATGCTCTACTCCCTGCCGTCCCGCGACCTGATCGCCGACTCCGTGGAGTACATGGTCAACGCGCACTGCGCCGACGCCCTGGTCTGTATCTCCAACTGCGACAAGATCACCCCGGGGATGCTCATGGCCGCATTGCGCCTGAACATCCCTGTTGTCTTCGTTTCCGGTGGCCCCATGGAGGCCGGCCGCGTGACCCTGACCGACGGTTCCGTGCGCTCCCTGGACCTGGTGAACGCCATTGCCGACGCCGTTGATGAGTCCATCTCCGATGAAGACATCAACCTCATCGAGGAAAACGCCTGCCCGACGTGCGGCTCCTGCTCCGGCATGTTCACCGCCAACTCCATGAACTGCCTCGCCGAGGCAATCGGCCTTGCCCTGCCCGGCAACGGCTCCGTGCTCGCCACCCACACGGCCCGCAAAGCCCTTTACGAGAAGGCCGGCGCCACGATCGTCGAGCTCGTGAAGCGCTATTACGACGGCGACGACGACTCTGTACTGCCGCGCAATATCGCCACCGCCGAGGCTTTTGACAACGCCATGGCGCTGGATATCTCCATGGGCGGCTCCACCAACACCATCCTCCACCTGCTGGCCGCAGCCCAGGAAGCGGGCGTGAACTACGGCCTGGCCGAGATGGATGCCAAGTCCCGCCAGGTGCCTTGCCTGGCCAAGGTGGCCCCGAACGTTGCCGGGAACAAGACCTATTACATGGAAGACGTCCACCGGGCCGGCGGCATCCCCGCCCTGCTGGGTGAGCTGAACCGCGGCGGTCTCCTGCACAAGAACGTGCACTCCGTACACTCCGCGGACCTGGATGGCTGGCTGGATGACTGGGACATCCGCGGCAGCAAGGCCACCGAGGAGGCAAAGGCGCTGTGGCACGCGGCGCCCGGTGGCGTACGCTCCTCCACGGCGTTCTCGCAGTCGAACGAATGGACCTCCCTGGACACTGACGCCGAGGGTGGCTGCATCCGCTCGGTGGAACACGCCTACTCCAAGGACGGCGGTCTGGCTGTGCTGCGCGGCAACATTGCCGTGGACGGCGCCGTCGTGAAGACCGCCGGCGTGGACGAGTCCATCTGGAAGTTCGAAGGACCGGCAATTGTCTGCGAGTCCCAGGACGAAGCAGTGGAGATGATCCTGAACAAGACGGTCAAGGAAGGCGACGTGGTGGTCATCCGCTACGAAGGCCCCCGCGGCGGTCCGGGCATGCAGGAAATGCTGTACCCGACGTCGTTCCTCAAGGGCCGTGGCCTCGGCAAGAAGTGCGCCCTCATCACCGACGGCCGTTTCTCGGGCGGCACGTCCGGGCTGTCGATCGGCCACATCTCCCCGGAAGCCGCTTCCGGCGGCGACATCGCCTTGGTCGAGTACGGTGACATCATCAGCATCGATATCACGCAGCGCTCTTTGCAGCTGCAGGTGTCCGAGGAGATCCTCGCCGAACGCCGTGAAAAGCTGCTGGTTAACGGAGGCTTCAAGCCCAAGAACCGGGACCGCCAGGTATCTCCGGCCCTGCGTGCCTACGCCGCGATGGCTCTGTCCGCGGACAAGGGCGCAGTGCGCGACGTCTCGCTGGTGGAAAACCTCTAGCGGTACTGCTTACCAGTAATGCACGACGGCGGCGGGCCGCCCGGGCTTCGAACGGAGCCTGGGCGGCCCGCCGCTGTGTGGGTCAAGGAATAGTGCAGGCGCCCCACCCGTTGGCCCTAACCATGAAGGCAATCACCTACAGCAAGTACGGAAATCCGGATGTCCTCGAGCTGACAGAACAGCCGCAGCCGAAGGTCGGGCCGGGCATGGTCCTGGTCAAGGTCAAGGCAGCCTCGGTCAACCCTGTGGACTGGAAGATCATGGCCGGTTACCTGGACGGCGTGATGGACCTCCAGTTCCCGGCGATTCCCGGTTGGGACGTGGCAGGCGTCGTCGAATCGGTGGGCATCGATTCGCGGCAGTTCGCACCCGGCGATGAAGTGATCGCCTACGGCCGGAAGGATTTCGTCCACGGGGGAAGCTTCGCCGAGTACATTGCCCTGCCGGAGCGGCTCTTGGCCCGCAAGCCGAAGTCCCTGGACTGGAACGAGTCGGCGGGGCTTCCGCTGGCCGGGTTGACGGCGTTCCAAGTGTTGAAGCGCTTGGAAGTGAAGCCCGGGGAGACCGTCCTGATCCATGGAGGGTCCGGCGGTGTGGGGTCCTTGGGGATCCAGATCGCTGCGTCCTGGGGTGCGAAGGTCATCGCTACGGCCTCGGAGAAGAACCATGAGTTCCTGCGGTCCTTGGGCGCCGAACCGGTTGCCTATGGTGAAGGACTTGCCGGGCGGGTCCGGGCGCTGAGTCCGGACGGGGTGGATGTAGTTGCTGATTTCGCGGGCGGAAACCTGGAAGCGACTCTGCAGGTATTGTCCGACGGCGGACGTCACGCCTCGATCGCGGACAGCGACGTTGAGGAGCACGGCGGCACGTGGATGTGGGTAAGCCCTGTGGCTGCGGATCTGCAGGAACTGGCGGACTTGGTTGATGACAAGAAGTTCCGCGTCGAGGTGGCCAAGGTTTTCCCCTTGGCAGAGGCCGCGGATGCTTTCAGGCTCAACATGGAGGGGCACACCCGCGGCAAGATCGTGCTTTCCGTGGACTGATAGCTTGCCGTGGACTGATAGCGGACGATTCGGGCCAGTCCCGGTGTTTTGACTGCTGCAGGGCTGGGTACGGCACAACATAAGCCGTCCCCAGCCCAAGCTGCAGCAAGGGAGAACCAATGTCAGGCACCAACCCGGACCCGTACGAAGAGAACATCACAGGCCTTGAGCCCGGAGGGGGAGTACCTCCGGGCGAAACCCCGCCCGGGGAAGCATCCACCGCCGGGCCGCAGGGGCACGAAGAGCACGGAACCAGGAAGTCCACCCAGGTCTTCTGGATTGCCGTGATCGGCGTCGTTGTCTTATTGTCCTTGCTCTACTTCATTGGCTACATCGTGGGATTTTTCGACTGATTGATTGACTGACTGGAGGACGGGTCAACATATCGCCCGAGCTCAGATCGGATTCCCGAACTCCCGGATGGTGATGCCCGAGAACGTCGCCGGACCGCCGTCAGCATAGAAGGAAATGCCTGTGTCGCCGTCGTCGAAATGGACTTGCTGCGACAAGACCGTGTGGCCGGCGTTGACGAACACCTCCACGCTTTGGGTGTCCACGAAGATGCGCAGATGCACTGACTTCGCGTTCGCATCGATCGGCGCGGCGGCCCGGGTGTAGGGCACCAGCGAATAGCTGGCCAGGTCCGACGACGCCCTGTCCACATACAGCTCGCCGCCGTACTTGCCGATGTTGGTGTGCCGGGATCCGTCGGCGGCCCGCCCTACGGACACTCCGACGTTTGCGGCGGTATCCCACGCAATGTCCAGCTCCAGTTCGTAGGCACGCCCGTTCCACGGCACCACGAAGCTGCCGTTGACGGTTTGGTCCGGAATGCTCGTGGTGCCAGTGACGTAGCCGCTTAGCGTAGAGACGGGATTGCTAAGGAGCGAATACCAGCCTCCGCCCTGGCGCTCCAAAGTAAGCTCCCGGGTGATGGAGTTCTGGCCGTTATAGCCGTCAGTGGCATCCGTGGGAACATCGCGTGCGGCATACTTCCAGTTGTTCATCCACGCCGTGGCGAACCGTTTGGTTTCCGGCGCCTCCACCGAAGGCCAGGTCACAGCCGCATACCAGTCCCAGCCCCAGTCCAGCCACTGGGGCGTCACGTCGTCCGCCAGGAAATTCGTTCCGTTCCAGCTGCCTGTCCAATACGCATAGGTCATGGGCAATCCGATGCTGTAGGCGTCCATACTGGCCGCGAAAATCCAGTGCCGGGTGCCGTCGTCGGCGGTCATTTCGAAGAGATCCGGACATTCGATGCCCCCAAGCGCGTGGTTCGGGTAGTCGAAGTTGGACCTCCATTGCCAGTCACGGAGATTCGCCGAGGTGTAGAACGCCGCGTACCGGGCCCGGCCAATGACGCACACCCACTCCCCGCGCGCGGCATCCCAATGAATCTTGGGATCACGGAACCACTCGGCGTTTTCAATTTCCGCCGCAGTGACGGCCGTCCGGCCGTCGGTGTTGACGATCACGGGATCTTGTAGGGGAGTGAACGTGTATCCGCCGTCCACGGACCAGTAGAGGTACTGCTCTTGATACTTGCGGATGCCGTCGGTCGGTTTGGTGGCCAGTACGACGACGGCCCCCGCACCAAAGCCCGCAGTGTTGGCGGAGTCGATTACGGCCGAACCGGACCACACGGGAAAATCCGGTGCCAGCGGGAGCACGGTGCCGTGGTGCGAGAACGCGACACCGTCCAGGGTGGTCGCGTGGTCCCAACCACCCTGGCCATTGTTGATGTTCGAGTGCAGGTAGTAGAGCTGGTAGGCGCCATTGGTATGAACCGGTCGCTGCGGATCACACAGCCATCCTGAGGGCGGTGTCATGTGATATACGGCGCGCAGCGAGGGTGTTGCGTGCGCGGCTCCAGCGGGAGTGCCGGACATAAAGAGCGCCAAAGCGCCGGCACCGGTTCCTTGCAGGACTGCCCGTCGTGAGAATTCGAAGGTCATTGACGTGGTTCCTCTCAAGCATTCATTGGTTGAGACCGCGATGGCTGCGAAACACGGCAGCGAGAAGCGTAGGGACGCGGCGGATGCAAGGGACACTAACGGCAACCGTGATGGCTGGTCAAGCGTTTTAGCTCATTTCCAGTTTCCTTGCTAAAACGCTTGACCAGAAGCACGCACCAGCGCTACCTTCATCGTGATCAAACGCTTTAGCAGAATGTAGGTCAGCGCAGATGAAACGCTCAGTGTTCTTCCAGCCCGACGATGCCTGGGTGGGGGACCTCATCCCTTTCGAGAAAGACGGAGAGTTCTGGCTCTTCTACCTTCACGAGGAACGGGTAATTCCCAAACCAGGTACGTCCTGGCACCTGGTCACCACCAAGGACCTCACCCAGTTCGAGTATCACGGTGCCGCGCTGCAGCACGGCAGCGAACAAGAACCGGACTTCAACGCCTACACGGGCAGTGTGGTGGTTGACGACGACGGCACCCATCACCTCTTCTACACCGGCCAGAACCCGTGCCGGCTGGGCCCGGACGGGACGCCGCTCCAGTTGGTCATGCGCGCAACCAGCAGCGACGGGATGCGCACTTGGACCAAACAGCCGGAGGATACCTTCGGCGCCCCGGAAGGTTATGAATCAGGCGATTGGCGCGACCCCTTTGTCTTCCGGGACGAGTCCAATCCGGCACAACCCGTGTGGCGCATGCTGATCGCAGCCCGGCACGCAACCGGTCCGGACCGGCGTCGTGGAGTCATTGCCCAATGCGTTTCCACCGATCTGGTGACTTGGGAGTACACCGATCCGTTCTGGGATCCCCGACGCTACATCACCCACGAATGCCCGGACGTCTTCCAATGGGGTGACTGGTGGTACCTGGTGTACTCAGAGTTCTCGGAGTCCTTCACTACCCGTTACCGCATGGCCAAGAGCCCGGACGGTCCTTGGGAAGTTCCAGCCCTGGACAGCATCGATGGCCGTGCGTTCTATGCCTCCAAGAGTGCTTTCCGCGACGGCCGCCGCTTCTTCTTCGGATGGATCGCCAGCAAGGAAGGCAACACAGACGACGGTCCTTGGCAGTGGGCGGGCACCATGTCCGTCCTGGAAGCCCGCCAAAACCCGGACGGGACGCTCGGCTTAGGTTTCGCCGACGAACTGGTGGACAGCTTCTGGGAAGAAATTCCCGTATCGCTGACCGCGGCTCTACCGGCCGAACTGAACGTGCCGGACAGCTACTCCGCGATCATCTCCGCGGAGGACCTGCCCTCGCGGTTCTATGCGAGAGCAGTACTGGACATCGCCCCCAACACCACCGAATGCGGGTTCCTGCTGCGTTCCAGCGACGACGGCGACCAGTCCTACGTCGTCCGGCTGGAGCCCCGGCGCGGACGCCTCGTCTTCGACCGCTGGCCGCGCGAGGTGACCGGCGACGCGCAGTGGCACGTCTCCGGAGACGTCCCTTACGACGTCGAACTGGAACGGCCCTGCGTCCTCGCCCCGGGCGAGCACACGCTCGAGGTGATGGTCGACGGCGACCTGTGCGTCGCCGTCGTCGATCGCCAGGTTGCGCTGAGCGCAAGGATCTATGACCGCCCCAGCGGGCGCATCGGAATTTTTGCCGGTGAAGGTTCCGCCACAGTCGTCGAACTCGACGTCCGTCAATGCACTGACAACTGAACATCCCCAACCCCAACCCAATCAAGGGAGATTGCCCCATGAAGAAGCTATTCCGACTTGCTGCAGTCGCGGCTGCCGCAGCCCTGGCGCTGACGGCCTGTGGTGGCGGTGGAAACGCCGGCAACCCTGCCGATGTGAGCCCGACAGGTGAAATCAAGCCCCGCGAGATCTCCTGGCTGCTGTCGCGCCCGGCGGATGGCGCCGTCATCAACATCATGAAGAAACTGGCCGATGACTACGCCAAGGACCACCCGGGGTTCTCGCTGAACCTCATCACCACCCCGGACCGCCCGTCCTACATCCAAAAACTCGAGACCCTGGCGGCAGCCAACAAGCTTCCGGAACTGTTCGACACCGATGCCACCCCGTTCGCGCAGCAGTTGGCCAAGCAGGGCAAGATGCTGGACGCTGACAAGCTGCTCAGATCCCTGGACCTCTACGACGATTACCGTCCTGGAGCTTTGGACTACCAACGCTTCGACGACGGTTCGCTGTACATGATTCCGTTCCAGTTCGAGCTTGAATTCATCTGGTACAACAAGGCCCTGCTGGAGAAAGCAGGAGTCTCCGTGCCGAAGTCGCTCGACGACATCCCGGCCATGTGCACGGCCCTGCGGAACGCCGGCATTACGCCGATCGCGATTGACGGGCAGGATCAGTGGCCGCTGGAGAGGTACGTTGCCTACCAGCCTTTCCGGGAAGCCGGCCCCGACTTCGTGCAGCAACTCAAGAAGGGCGAAGCCAAGTTCAGCGATCCCGCCGGGCAGAAGACCGTGAACTGGATGGCTGCACTCGGCAAGGCGAAGTGCTTCCAGGAGGGCTTCTCGGCGCAGGGCTACTCCGACGCGCAGAACCAGTTCACGTCCGGGCAGGCGGCCATGTACAACATCGGCACGTGGGAGCTTCCCAGCCTGGCAACCGACAAACTGAACCCCGCCGTGCGCAGCGACATCGACTTCTTCACGCTGCCCACCACCGCTAATTCCGTGACGGCGGCCAATGAGTATGTTTCCCCTTCCGGCATCGGCATGGCCGTGAACTCCAAGACCTACGATCCGCTGGTCAGCGACTTCCTCAAGTTCGCGTTGCAGAAGTACCCCACCGAATACGCGGCAACCGGTGCGCTGTCTCCCACAACCAACGTGCAAACCACCGTCCCTGCCAATGCCACACCGTTGTACAAGAAGGCCTTGGACGCCGCCAATGACCTGGGCTCGAAGCAAGCCATGCCCTGGGACACCCAGCTGGACCCAACCACCAACGGAAGGCTCCAGCAGGAACTCGTCCTCCTGGTGCAGGGCAACATCACGCCCGAGCAGTTCACCACCACCATGGACCAGACCATCGCGCAGAACGCACCAAAGTTCTTCAAATAGATCCCAGCGGCGGGGGACCGGCCGGTTCCCCGCCCGAAAGGCCACACCATGCTTCCCAACAGGTCCAAGACCTCAGTCCTGGTCTTCCTGCTTCCGCCGTTGCTTCTCTACGGCGCGGCAGTGCTCTTCCCGATCCTCCAGTCCCTGTTCCTGAGCTTCTTCTCCTGGAACGGCATCAGCGACATGGAGTTCGTGGGTCTCGAAAACTACATCCGGATGCTGACGGCGGACGACATTTTCTGGCGGTCCTTCGGGAACGCATTGATTTACCTGGCCATCTGCCTGGTGCTCCAGCTCGGCGGAGCGCTGGTAGTGGCGAGCCTGCTGCTGTCACTGACGCGGGGCAGGGAACTCATCAAGACCCTCTACCTTCTCCCGGCCGTCATCTCCACCGTGGCCATCGCTTTCCTCTTTGTCCGTATCTACTCGATCGATCCGATCGGCCTGCTTAATCAGCTGTTGCACTGGATCGGGCTGGGCAGCCTGGAAAAGGCATGGTTGTCCGACGTGAACACCGTCCTGGCCGCAGTTTCTGCACCGGAAGGGTGGCGGTTCACGGGCCTCTACATGCTGATCATCTACGCGGCCTTGATTGCCGTCCCCAAGGAGCTTGAGGAAGCCGCGGTCCTGGACGGGGCCTCGCGGTGGACGCTCTTCACCAAGATCCGCTTCCCGTACATCCGTCCGGTGTGGATCACCACCACCATCATGGCCACCACCTACGGGCTGCGCGGCTTCGACATTCCCTACCTCATGACCAACGGCGGTCCCGGCCAATCGTCCGAGCTGCTGACCACCTACATGTACAAGACCGCCTTCACCAGTACCGACTTCGGCTACGCCAGCACCATCTCGGTGTTCATCGTGATCGAGTGCCTGGTGGCCGTCGGCCTCATTCTGTTCATGCTCAAGCGGAAGGCTGACTCATGATCGCCCAGACAGCACCTGCCTCCCGACCGACGGCCACCAAGCCGCCGTCGCCGGTTCCAACACGACGGCGGCGCAAGCCGAACCTGTACCGGACGCTCTCCCGGGTGCTGATCATGCTGATCGTGATCGTCCAGGTCTACCCACTGGCCTGGCTGTTCCTTACCAGTTTGCGGACCGAGCACGACTTCGCGACGGGCGATCCGTTCGCCTTGCCGGGCGCACTGACCTGGGACAACTATGCCCGGGCGTTCCAGACCGGGGACCTTGGCAGGAACATCCTCAACAGCTTCATCGTGACCATGGGCGCCAACGTGCTGATCGTCCTCTTCGGCATGATGGCCGCCTATGCCATCCAGGTCCTCGGATTCAGGTTCAGCAGGTTCGTCCGCGGCCTGTTCCTGATCGGCATCATCGTCCCGGTACAGATCGCTTTGGTTCCGTTGTTCATTGATTACTCAGCGGTGAACCTGCTGGATACGTACCAGTCGATGGTTATTCCGCTGGCCGGGTTTGCCCTGCCGATGTCCATTTACCTGTTTTCCTCCTTCTTCGAATACATCCCGCGCGAAACCTATGAGGCTGCGTCCCTGGATGGCGCCGGGCCGTACCGGATCTTCGGCCTCATCACGTTGCCGCTGTCCTTGAACACGGTGGTTACGGTGGTGCTGGTCAACAGCATCTTCATTTGGAACGACTTCATCTTCGCCAACACGTTCGTCCTCTCCGAAGAGCTGAAGACCATCCCGCTCGGTCTGCAGAACTACATCGGCGCCATGGGCAAGGTGGACTGGACCGCCACCTTCGCCGCTGTCTGCGTCACCATCACCCCGTTGCTCCTGGTGTTCCTCGTCCTGAACAAAGCCATGATCCAAGGCTTGGAGAGCGGGGCGAACAAGGGATGACGCCTGCAACGCATGGATATACTCCTGATGGAGGGCAGATGATTTCGCAGGAGAAAGATCCAGGCACGCCGGCAACCCCCGACGCTCCTGTCGGAACCAGCCGCGCACATCCGGTGACCCTCCGCGAAGTAGCAGAAGCTGCAGGCGTTTCCACCGCCACGGTCTCCCTGGTCATCAACAAAAAGAAGAACGCCCGCATCGCGGAGGAAACCCGGGAACGCGTCAAAACGGCCATCCGCACCCTTGGTTACCGCCCCAACGCCATGGCCAAGACCCTGGTGAGCGGAACCTCGAAGTTCATCGGACTGGTGGCCGATGGTGTCGCCACCACGCCCTTCGCCGGACAAATCATCCACGGAGCACAGGACGAGGCCTGGAAACACGGTTACGCCCTGTTGATCGCCAACACCGAGGGCAACCTCGACCTCGAGAACGACGCCATCAACATGATGCTGGAGTACAAGGTCCGCGGCATCCTGTACTCCACCTGGTTCCACCGGACCACCGACATTCCGGAGACGCTCCGCGAGGCAGACTTCGTGCTGGTCAACTGCTTCTCGCCCATGCCCGGTGCGGCACGGGCAGTGGTGCCTGACGAAGCCCAGGGCGGACAATCGGCCACCGAAATCCTCATCCGTGGTGGCCACCGGCGCATCGCCTTCATCAACGCCACCACTCCGGCCCCGGCCAGGGACGGGCGGTTGGAGGGCTACCGGGCTGCGTTGGACGCGGCCGGAATCGCGTTCGATCCTGACCTGGTCCTTGAGGCGTACCCGGACCAGGAAGGCGGCTACGGCGCCACGGCGGAACTGCTGAAACGCGGCGTCACTGCCGTCTACTGCTACAACGACCGCATGGCCATGGGTCTCTACGACGGCCTCCGGGAGCAGGGACTGTCCATTCCGGACGACATCGCCGTAGTGGGCTTCGACAACCAGGAAGTCATCGCCGCCCACCTCCGGCCACCGCTCTCCACCGTATCCTTGCCGCATTATGAACTCGGCGCGGCGGGCGTGCGGCTCCTGCTCGGCCTGGATGAAGCGCCGGTGGACTCAGCCCTCAAAATCGAATGCCCCGCCATCGAACGCGCCTCGGTGGCCGTGCCGTCGAAGGCTTAGTCCCGCCAGCCACAGGTTCGCAACGCACGACGGCGGCTGGTCACCCAAGGTGACCAGCCGCCGTCGCGCTTCACTTCAGTTTCACTGCCGCCTTCCTACGTCACCGGCGGTTCCCCGAACGTGGGATCCGGATGGGGCGGGGGAGCAGCCGGTCCGGGATCCGGAATGGGCAGGGGGCCTGGCTCCGGACCCGGGTCCGGCATGGGTGGAGGGAACGGCTGCGTCGGGTCCGGCGGCGGCTGTCCCGGGCCGGGCTCCGACGGGGGCTGGGTGGGCCCGGGCTCGGGCGGGAACGGATCGGGTTCATGCTGTGGAGGAAGGGTCATCATCTCTCCTGGAACTCGTTGTTTTCGGTCCTCTTGCTGGAGGGGCCAGCCTACGCCTCTCTGGAGCGGCAGGCCATGGCAGCGGTGCGGGAAACCCCTTGACCGGTCCCCGAGAACCGGCAGATGCTGGTATTACCGCGCGTTTTCAGTGAGGGGACACGCATGCATCGGGGCGGGAGAGAATGACGGATCACGAGCACACACCGGCCGGTGACGTCGCCGACCACGAGGCAGCAGCGCCCGGAGACATTGATCTGACACTCCGCACGCCGGCGGAACGATCCAGGACCTTCATGGGAATCCTGGTCAACACCGCTGCGGCCAACATCACCACCAGCTACCTGTGGTTTGCGCTGACGTTCTGGGTCTACCTGGAAACCCGCAACGTCATTGCCACGGGTGTAGTGGGCGGTGCCTACATGTTGCTCATTGCCGTTTCCAGCATCAGCTTCGGCACCTTTGTGGACCGCTACCGCAAGCTGACCCTGATGCGTTTTGCCGCCGCCTTCACGCTGGTCATGTTCACCATCTCCGGCGTCGTGTACCTCCTGGTGCCCACTGCGTCGTTGCTGGACCTCGGACAACCTTGGTTCTGGGCGTTCACGCTGATCATCCTCATCGGCGCGGTGGTGGAGAACATGCGCAACATTGCCCTGTCCACCACGGTCACCATCCTCATCGAACCCGACCGCCGGGCCAACGCCAACGGTTTGGTGGGCATGGTGCAGGGGCTGATGTTCATCGTCACCTCCGTGCTTTCCGGCCTGTCCGTCGGGCTGCTGGGAATGGGATGGACGATCGTGGTGGCCCTGGGGTTCACGGCGCTCGCCTACGTGCATCTGCTGACACTGCGCATGCCGGAAGAACGGCGACCGGCCGCGACCGACGCGAAGGGCAGCTTTGACCTGCGGGGCTCCTATGCCGCCGTGCTTGCCATTGCCGGTCTCTTCGCCTTGATCATCTTCTCCACCTTCAACAACTTCGTTGGTGGCGTGTACATGGCGCTGATGGATCCGTATGGCCTCGAGATGTTCCCGGTGGAGCTCTGGGGCACCTTCTTTGCCGTCGGTGCTACCGGCTTCATTGTGGGCGGTGCGTTGGTGGGCAAGTTCGGCCTTGGCGCCAACCCGCTCAAGACCATGCTGATTGCCGTCGCCGTCATGGGACTCCTGGGGGCACTCTTCACCATTCGCGAGTGGCCGTGGCTGTACGTCCTGGGCATCTGGTTGTACCTGGCCCTGGTACCCATTGTGGAAGCTGCTGAACAGACCGTCATCCAGCAAGTGGTCCCCTTGCCGCGGCAGGGAAGGGTGTTCGGGTTTGCCATGGCCTTCGAGTCGGCTGCCGCACCCATCACGGCCTTCATCATTGCCCCCATCGCCCAGTTCTGGATCATCCCGTACGCCCGTTCAGAGGAAGGCTCTGCCCAACTGGCACCGCTCCTGGGCGAAGGAACGTCACGTGGCATCGCCCTGGTCTTCCTGGTGGCCGGCGTCGTCATGATTGTCGCTTCACTCCTGGCCTTCCTCACCCCCGTGTACAGGCGCGTCACGGAGTCTTACCGGGAGAAAGCTGTGCAGGAGAGGGCAGCAAAGGAGGGCTAGATACTCCTTTTGTCGCAGCCCTTCGCGCCGGGCGCACCCCCTGAGCACACACGTCGCCACCGTTTCGCGCGGGGCGCACCAGGTGCTACAGGTGCGCCGGGCGGGTTCGGGGGCGGCACGGGTTGAGGTGCACGCGAACAGCGCGCCAAAAAACTTTTCCAAAAAAATGTGAACCCTGCGTAACCCTTTGGGGCGCCCCGACGATTACGTCTTTGAAAGGGCCGAGCTGGAATTTGTCCCCCATCATGTTCCAGCCCGGTCCTTCCTTTTGTCCAAGGGCCGTTCCGACCACGCAGATCCGGGTGTCGGCAGGTTCCTGACGACATGCCGGTCCTGCCCTACAGGGGACCCGGACGAGCAGATACCCTAGGTGAGGATCGTTCGCTGAGCAGTGTGCGGACGATCCGGCTTCCAGCCGAGGACCTGCCGCCGATCGAAAGTCTCTTCAGTGACCGACGCATTGACCGACGAAGCGCTCCATGCGCTCAGGGGCAACAGCTCGGCACTGTTCGGCGCCGTGTACCAGGCCTACGCCGGCCCGGTGCTCGGGTACCTGACGGCCAAGGGTGTATCCGACCCGGAAGCTGTTACCCAGGACGTGTTCCTGGCTGTGTTGCCCCGGCTTGATGACCTCAGCGGGGGAGCCGACGGGCTACGGACTTTCGTGTTCTCGGTGGCGCACGCCCGCATGGTTGACGATCATCGAAGGCAGAGCCGGACTCCGGAGCAGCACGAGTTCGAACCGGAACGGGACACCAGGGAATCAGTTTCGGCCGAGTCCGAGGCGATGGACCGGTTGGCTCCGCAGGAACTCCTCCGGTTGATTGACCACCTTGGAGGAGATCAAAGGGAGGTCCTGGCACTTCGGATCGTGGCTGGACTGACGGTTGAGCAGGTGGCCGACATCATGGGGAAGTCCGCAGGAGCAGTCAAACAACTGCAGCGGCGGGCGCTGATTACGCTCCGTGAGCACTCGGTAGTAAAGGAATATGTGTCGCCATGACATACAGGGACAGGCCATCCAGGGAATCGGAGGGCACAGCCGCCGTTGACGAGCTCTTGCTCGAGGCGGATCTCTCCGATGACGCTGACATGCGGACGGTACTTCTTTCCCTGCGGACGCTCGGGAACCTTCCCGCTCCCGCCCCGGGTCCGGAACTGGCAGCGATGCTGGCCGGGCCGCATGACCAGCTTGCCAAGCGACGCTGGCAGCGTAAGCATCGCGCCGCCCTCGCCGGCGTTGCGGTTGTTGCCGCCATGGGACTGGGCGTCAGCGGTGTGGCTGCCGCCAGTTCCGGTTTCACGAAGACTCCCACCATTATCAGCGGGCTCTTCGGAAACCCGTCCCGGCAGGGGGACGCAGCACCTCAGGAATTGCCCCGCCCTGACGCCCCGAGGGTCATCACAGAGCCTGCACCCACGGAAGAATACGTACCGGGCGGAAGCCTTGCCGGAAACGGCGGGTCGAGTAGCCCATCCGCCCTGCCCGAAGCTCCTCGAACAACAGCACCCCAATCCGCCGCGCCGGCGCAGGCCGCGCCGGAACAGGCAGCGTCGGAACAGGCGCCGGATGACCAGGCGCCGGACGACCAGGCCCAGGGAACGACCCCTGGTTCAAAGGACCTTCCTGCTGTGGCTAACCAGGCAGCCAAGGACGCGCACAACAGCAAAGTCGACCAGGGCGCCGGCACCAGCCAGAAGGGGAAGCCAGGGGACGCACGCTGGACGGCACCTGGCATTATCGGTAAGCCCGGCAAGACCCCGGGAGTCGACATCGCCAACCCCTGGGGCACCGCCGAAAAGCTCCTGAGGCAAGCTCCCGCCGTTTCGAGGAAATAACCCCCGCATGAACAAAAATCGGCCGAATGTGCTCCCGAGGGTGGGCGGTAGGCTTGGTGAATGATGCATGTGAACGATCCGGCCGTGGTGGAGCGGTTGATGCGAACAAAAGGCACTTGGGCGATCGTGGGGCTCAGTACCAACGAGTGGCGCTCCGCTTACGATGTCTCCCTTTACGTGCGGGACAAGATGGGCATGGAGATCATTCCGGTCAATCTCAAGGGCGAGGACGTCCACGGCGAAAAGGGCTACAAATCCCTCGCCGATATTCCCGCTGATAAGCACCCCATAGACGTCGTTGACTGTTTCGTGAACTCCGGGCGCGTGGGCGCCGTCATTGACGAGGCCATCGCGGTGGGCGCCAAGGCGGTCTGGCTCCAGTTGGGAGTCTTTGACGACGAAGCCTGCCAGCGCGCCCGGGATGCAGGGCTCGACGTCGTGGTCAACTCCTGCCCGGCACGTGAAGGCTGGCATTACGGCCTTTAAGGCGCGCGCCGGTTCTGCTGCTACCCTGCAGCTGGACCATTCACTAATCCATGGGGGATAACGTGCCGAAGCAGCCTTCCGCTGTGCCATTTTTCTCGCCCGGCAGGAGGGCCGTCCTCGGGGCCTTCGGGGCTTCGGTAGTCGCTGGACTATCGGCGTGCAGCGCAGGGGAGAGTACGACGCCGGAGCTGCCGCCCGGTAGTGCGTCCGCTTCCCCGGCGGGGCCGGCCGGCAACGGAGCGATGGCCGCGGCCGGTGAGGTGCCGCCGTCGGGCACCCCCGCTCCTACGGCGACGCCGAAGCCTTCCAAGCGCATTCGCCGCAGCTTCATCCCCGACTACCAGCTGCCGCCCGTGGTGGGTGGCCTGGCTCCCGTGATCACCAAGATTCCTACGCAGCATCCGGTGGTCTTCCTGACGATTGACGACGGCAACATCAAGAGCCCTGAATCCGTGAAGCTCATGGCTGAGCACGACTACCCGGCCTCGTTGTTCCTTACCAAGGACACCATCGCCGAGAATCCCGCCTTCTTTGACGCCTTCAAGGCCCAGGGCAGCCTGGTGGAAAACCACACGGTCACGCACAACATCAACATGGTCCGGCAGTGGGGTTATCAGCAGCAGCTCGCCGACATGGTGGGCATGCAGGAGTACGCGCTGAAGCAGTACGGCCGACGTCCAACGCTTTTCCGTCCCCCGGGCGGCGCCTATTCAAACGTGATGCGCCAGGCTGTGGCGGATGCCGGCATGAAGGCGATCGTCACGTGGGAAGCGAAAGCCAACGCCGGAAAGATGGACTACCAGGTAGGAAATTCCCTACGCCCGGGGGATATTGTGCTGATGCATTTCCGGGCGGAGTTCGCCGCTGACCTGGCCGCTTTCCGTGCTGCCCAGCTCGCGGCGGGGTTGGAAGTGGTGTTGCTGGAGGACTTCCTGGGCGTCGCTTAGCTGATGGTCCGGGACACCGGCAGCGGTACCCTCGAATCATGGACGTGCCACGCCTCCGTGAGATCTGCCTCGGCTTTCCGGGTGCCTTTGAAGACTTCCCGTTCGGCCCGGAGTTGTCCGTTTTCAAGGTGAGGGCTGCGGTGTCCGGTGGCGTACGCCACGAGGCCAAGATGTTTGCCCTGTCGGCCATGGATCCCGGCAACTGGTCCGTCAGCCTCAAGTGCGAGCCTGCGCTTGCCGAGCAGTTGCGCGCTGCCCATCCTGAAATCACCGGTGCCTGGCATCTGAACAAGAGGCACTGGAACGGTGTGCGGTTGGACGGCGGGCTCCCGGACGACATGATCCGGGACATGGTGGAGGATTCCTACGACCTGGTGGTGGCCAGCCTGAGCCGGCGGCAACGGGAGCAACTCGGATGGGCGGGACTGCTCTAAAAAGATCACACTTTGACAAAAGTTGATCGAAACTGCCGGGAAATATTGATTTCCAATCACTCTTAGTGAAGTATGTCACACGAAGGTTGGTGCTGTAGGGCGTCAACCCGGACTGTCGGCTCAATGGTGCCCCAGACGCCTGAGTCGGCCTATACGAGTCACTTAAGGGGTATGAAAATGACCATTCAGCACCAGTCCCTTGGCCGCCGCGGATTCCTGCGCGGAGCACTTGCTGCGGCTGTGCTCGTCCCGATGGGCGGCACCATCGCGTCCTGTGCAGCCGGCGGAGGGGGAACCACGGCTGGTCCTTCCGGCACAGTGTCGGACACCAACCCGTTCGGGATGGCAGACAAATCCACCGTTGACGCAGTCATTTTCAAGGGTGGCTACGGCATCGACTACGTTGAATTTGCCGGTAAGGCGTTTGAATCTGCACACGCCGGTTCCACAGCGAAGATCGCCCCGTCAACGGATATTGCGCAGGAACTGCAGCCGCGCTTCGTCGGCGGCAACCCGCCGGACCTGATCGACAACTCCGGTGCCAAGGCAATCGGCTTCAGCACTATCCTTGCCCAGCTCGAGGACCTCACCAGCGTTGTGGAGGCCAAGAACCTGGAGGGCAAGGTCATCAAGGACACCCTCTACACCGGTGTGCTCGCACCAGGCACTTTTGACGGCAAACTGGCCGCCCTGAACTACGTCCTGACGGTCTACGCCATGTGGTACTCCGATTCCCTCCTGAAGGAGAACGGTTGGACCGTGCCCAAGACCTGGGATGAGATGTATGCCTTGGGCGAGCAGGCCAAGGCCAAGGGCAAGTACCTGTTTGTGTGGGGCAAGGAAGCCGCCACGTACTACCAGGAGATGGCAATCGCCTCGGCCATCAAGGAAGGCGGCGACGAGGTTCGGCTCGCCTTGGAAAACCTTAAAGCCGATTGCTGGTCCCATCCGGCCGTCCAGTCCGTGTTCACGGCCATGGACAAGATCGTGAAGGCAGGCTTCTTTAAGCCCGGCGGGTCCGGCACCCAGTTCACGGCAGCGCAGGCGCAGTGGAGCAACGCACAGGAGGCAGTGTTCTACCCGTCCGGTTCCTGGATTGAGAACGAGATGAAGGACCAGACCAAGGCTGACTTCAAGATGACGGGTGCGCCCGTTCCCGCAGTGAGCTCCAGCCCCAAAATGCCCTACGAGTCCTTGCACAGCGCGGCCGGTGAGCCGTACATCGTCCCGTCGCAGGGCAAGAACGTGGCCGGCGGCAAGGAACTGCTCCGCGTCATGCTCTCCAAGGAAGCCGCCACCAACTTCGCAAAGACCAAGCTCGCCCCCACGATCGTCAAGGACACTGTCCCCGAGGACGGCTTTGGTTCAACGGCACTGGTGTCCCAGACCAAACTCCTGAGCGATGCCGGCGAGAACATCTACACCTGGAACTTCATCGACCTCTACGGCACCAACAAGGACCAGCTGGTTGTGTGGAACACGTTCCTCGACGGCAAGTCGGACGTTGCCACGCTGACGTCGTCCCTGCAGAGCATCACGGACAAGGTCCGCAACGACAGCTCGGTCAAGAAGATTGAAGTGAAGTGACCGTAGTGGAACCACAGCAGAGCCGGAGCGGCGACGGTTTGGCCGCCGTCGTTCCGGCCATGGCTCCTCCGCCGCCGGCGTCCACCAAGCGGCGGCGCAAGCCCCTGACGTGGGACAAGGCCAGCTTCTTCCTCGTCTTCCTGGGCCTGCCCCTCGCTATCTATATCCTGTTCGTGATCTGGCCGTTCATCCAGGCCTTTGGCTACTCCCTGACAGACTGGTCCGGCTTCTCGCCGAACCAGAACTTCATCGGGTTGGACAACTACGCCAAAATTTTCACGGACGATATCTTCATGAAGGCCATGGGGAACAACATCCTCCTGGTCATCTTCCTGCCCATCATCACCATTGTCCTGAGCCTCGTCCTGGCCACGATGGTCACGGTGGGCGGCAGCAGCAAGGGCCAGATCAAGGGCTTGCGGAACTCCAGTTTCTACCGCGTGGTTTCTTTCTTCCCTTACACGATTCCTGCCATCGCCATCGGCATCATGTGGGGACAGATCTACGATCCTTCCGGCGGGTTGCTGAACGGGATCCTCACCGGGCTGGGCATGGAGCAGTTCAAGGACTTCGCCTGGCTGGGGAACAAGGACACAGCCATGATCGCCACCATGTTCGTGATCGTGTGGGGCTTCGTGGGCTTCTACATGGTGCTGTTCGTAGCCGGCATCAAGGGCATTCCCGCCGAACTGTTCGAAGCTGCCCGCATTGACGGCGCCGGGAGGTTCCGGACTGCGGTGTCCGTGACCATCCCGCTGATCCGCGACAACATCCAGACCGCCTACATCTACATGGGCATCCTGGCGCTGGACGCTTTCGTGTATATGGCGGCCCTCAACTCGGGCGGCGGGCCGGACAACTCGACGCTTGTCATGTCCCAACAGCTGTTCTTCACGGCGTTCAGCAAGGGCCAGTTCGGGCTCGCCAGCGCCATGGGCGTGGTCCTGGCAATCACCACCCTGATCTTCTCCGGGCTGGTGTTCGCTGTTAACAAGCTGACCGGCGGCGACAAGGATGTGAGCAACTGATGTCCACCAAGACAGTTATGCCGGAAAGGAAGTCCCTGCACTTCCAGCCGCGGACACCCGCAACTACTCCCGGCGACAAAGTGGTGGGGGCCATTTCCCACACCGCCCTGACCATATGGTCGCTCATCGTCATCCTGCCGCTCCTGTGGACGGTGATGTCATCGTTCAAGACCTCAAGCGAGATCTTCGCTTCTCCGTTCGCCCTGCCGTCCGAGTGGCGTTTCGACAACTACGTCAAAGCCTGGAGCGATGCCGGGATTGGAAGCTACTTCCTGAACTCGGTGATCGTGGTGGGCGGCGCGTTGGTGATCGTCATGGTGCTTGGAGCCATGTGTGCCTACGTCCTGGCAAGGTATGTCTTCTTCGGCAGCAGGGCCATCTACTACCTGATGCTCGCCGGGCTGACCTTTCCGATCTTCCTGGCCATGGTCCCGTTGTTCTTCGTCATGCGGAACATCGGGCTGCTCAATACACTGCCCGGGTTGATCCTCGTGTACGTCGGCTTTGCTCTGCCGTTCACGGTGTTCTTCCTGTTCTCCTTCTTCAAATCCCTACCCCACGAGATCACGGAGGCCGCGGCCCTGGACGGGGCAGGCGAGTGGCGGACCTTCTTCCAGGTCATGCTTCCCATGGCCAAGCCGGGCCTTGCCTCCGTTGCGATCTTCAACTTCCTTGGCCTGTGGAACCAGTTCCTCATCCCGGTCTCCATTAATGCGGCCGGACCCCGCGTGCTGTCCCAAGGCCTCGCGGCTTTCGCCGGGCAGATGGGGTATGCAGTGGACTTCGGCGCCTTGTTCGCGGCGGTCACTGTCACCGTGGTGCCGGTGCTGATCGTGTATGTCATCTTCCAACGTCAGCTTCAAGGCTCGGTGTCGCAGGGAACCATGAAATAGCCCCGGCCAGGCGGGACGTACGACGGCGGTGCGCGCCTTGTGGTGCGGGCCGCCGTCGGGCTTTAACTCTGAAAGGATGGAACGGCAACCGGCGCCGGGGCAGTACAGCCCCGGCAACTGATCGAAAGGCCGAATTACATGATTTTCATTGTGGTCAAATTCAAGGTGAAGCCCGACTGGTCGGAGCGTTGGCTGGACCTGGTGGCCGACTTTACCCAAGCCACGCGCGAAGAACCGGGCAATCTGTGGTTCGACTGGTCCCGCAGCGTGGAAGACCCGAACGAGTTCGTCCTGGTGGAAGCGTTCCAGGACGACGCCGCCGAGGCCCACGTGAACAGCGCGCACTTCAAGAAGGCGATGGCTGACATGCCCCAGGCCCTCGCCGAAACCCCGCACATCATCAGCCGCCAGCTCGAAGGCAGCGGCTGGGACCGCATGGGCGAGCTGACCATCGACTAGCTAGTCCTCGCTGTGGATTTCCCGCTGCCTGGCGCTGAGCAGCTCAAGCTCGGGCCGGGCAGCGACGAACCGTTCCACGGCGTCGAGTACTTCCCTGAGGTGCCCGTGGTCCGGTGCCACCAAAGCCGCGCCGATCAATGCCCTGCGGTGCTGGTCCTGAAGCCCGGTCTCCGAGGCCGATACGTCAAAGCGCCGCTTCAGCTCAGCCACCACCGGCCGCACAATCGAGCGCTTCTCCTTGAGGCTGTGAACATCTCCCAGCAGCACGTCGAATTCGACCCACCCAATCCACATATGCCCATTAAACAGGCGCAGGCGGCGATCTTGATCGAATCTTGAGGGAATGCCGCGAGGAGGTTGAGCGAGCCGGATCACACTGGAGTCACGATCATCCACGGGGGGAGACGAGCAGCATGGGCACACTGCGCGGCAGCACGGAAGAAACCCGCTTTGACAAGCATCCAGCCATGGTGGAGATTTGCGGGGGACCCAATGGCAGGAGCGAACCGTGATACTCGATGCGTTTTCCGCCAGGATGTCCCTCGGAGTCGTTACCCTCACGCTCTTCCTGCTGTTCTCAGCCTCCTACGGCAAGACCAGGTCCCCCTACACGGGGTGGTGGGCGCTGGCCCTCTTCGAATTCATGCTCGGCAATGCCGGCTTCCTGCTGAACGGAACTCCGCACCAGGTGTGGGCCAATCCCGTGGGCAACGTGCTGGTGGTAGCCGGTGCGTTCAGCATCTGGGCAGGCGCCAGGACCTTGCGTGACCTCAGGGCAGCCCCTTGGCTGCTCGCTTTGGGGCCCCTGGTTACGGGGGTCGCTTCCGCCCTGGAGGACCCGGCAAACAACATCTGGTCGGGTGGTGCAGTGTATCTGGCCATGATCACGGTTGGTGTTGGTTTGGCAGCCAGGGATCTATGGCACTTCAAGCCCACCCATTCGGAAATCTCCAAGGCGATGTCAATGGTCGCCTGGTTCGCCACGTTGTACTTCCTCGCACGCTTCATCGTCTTTGTGACATTTGGTCCAGACAGTTCCTCGTTCCAGGGCTATTTCGGCGCAGGCCCACTTGGCCTGGTGACCACTGTCCTGCTGGTTGCCGCCTCGTTCACCATGACGACGCTCAGCAACGATCAACTGATCAGGGGGCTCCGCGAACGGGCCAGCCGGGACCACCTCACCGGGCTCCTTAACCGGGGAACGTTCATGGACCTGGCCGGGGCGGAGCTCAAGCGCCTGCGCGCCGATGGTTCGAGTGTCGCCGTCGTCCTTGCCGACTTGGACCACTTCAAAGCCGTCAATGACGAACACGGCCACCGCGCGGGAGATGCAGCACTGAAGGCCTTCGCGGAGGCCTGCCGGGAAAGCGTCAGGTCCACGGACCTGGTGGGGCGCTACGGCGGGGAAGAGTTTGTTCTCTTCCTCCCCGGTGCCACGCAGAAAAGGGCAGAAGACATTGCCCTTGAAATAAGCAAACGGATGGCCACCATGGAAGTGCCCGGAGGGGGCGCTTTCCCCACGGTCAGCTACGGAGTCACATCCAGCACTCCAGCTACCGCAGACCTCACCTTCATGATCGAAGTTGCGGACGCAGCCCTTTACAGCGCCAAAGCGCAGGGCAGGAACCGAATTGTCGGAGCTAACCGCCTTGAGGCGGCAACTATCGCGGATGAGGCACGATCATGACCATCAACCAGCTGACCACCAAGATCCAGATCCAGCACAACCAGGAACTGGCCGCATTCCGGCAGGACATCACCAGCCCGCCCTATCAGGCCGGCACGCCCACCACCCTCAACACCGCGAGGCGCTCGGTCCGGATGAACCCCGTCCACTCCGTAGAGGATGCAAGCGCCAACCTGACCATCGTCGCAGATGTTCAGGGACTCGCCTGGCTCACGGCGGACAAGGGGCTGCAAGGAAGCTGCATCACTCTCTCGATCGCAGGCCACCGGCGCACCACGGGAACCCGGGTCCAGCTGCCCCTGGGGGAATGCGACGCATGGGTCGAAGCCATCCTCGGACGCTCCTGGCTGCACCAGGTCTACCGCGCCGGGACACCCGCGCAGCCCGACGGGAAGCTGGACATCGCTTCCTACCGTTTGTTCCTTGACGAACGGAACAACCCGGTCGCCAAGCCGAAGTCCGTGGTTGACGACACTTTGCGGTACCTGGACCTCTCTTGAAACAACCCCGCACGGCCGCGAGCGACCACCCGGAAACCGACCCTTTAACGGGCCTCGGCAATCGGCTGGTGCTCGAGGACGCCTTGCGGGATGCCCAGGCGGCCGCGTCAAACGGAACATCGCCGGCTGCCCTGCTGCTGCTGAACCTGGACGGGTTCAAAGCCGTCAAAAGCTCGGTTGGCCACGCCGCCGCGGACCTTATCCTGCAGACCATAGCCTCGCGTATCAGGGCGGCAGTGCAGGAGAACGACGTCGTCACGCGCCTGGGCGGCGACGAGTTCGGGATCCTTCTGCCGGCAACACCGCTGGCCCGGGCCGTGGCCGCGGGGAACCGCATCCTGGCTGCGGTCGAACCCGAGATCGATCTCGGCAGCGCGAACGTGCGCTGCACAGCGAGCATGGGGTTGAGGGCTGCCGATCCCAGCCGCACCCCTGCCGAGTTGCTGATGGAAGCAGACCTTGCCCTGGGGGAGTCCAAAGCCGAGGGCCGGAACAAGGTCAGGACGTTCGATCCTGCCACCCTCCTGGCGCGACAACTTGAGCGGCAGATCGTCAGCGAACTGGGACATGCCATCGAGTCGGACCAGCTTGTGCTCTTCTACCAGCCGATTGTGGAGCTGGCTACCGGCCGGCTCCAAGGCAGCGAGGCCTTGGTGCGGTGGAACCATCCCGAACGTGGACTCATCATGCCTGACAAATTCATTCCCGTTGCCGAGGCCACGGGTTTGATTGCGGAACTGGGCCGTTGGGTGCTGCGCAATTCCGTGGCCCAGCTGGCCGCATGGCGGCGGGACCCGGCCACCGCACACCACGATTTCTCCATGCGGATCAACGTATCGGCACCGGATCTGCAGAGCCTGGAGTTCGTCGATGATGTCCGGGAAGCCCTGTCCACGGCAGGCCTTCCGCCGGAGTCACTGGTGCTGGAGCTGACAGAAAGCGCCATCATCCAGAACAACGAACTGGACCGCTACACGCTGATGAGCCTCCACCGGCTGGGTGTCGGCCTTGAGATAGATGACTTCGGCACCGGAGACTCATCCATCGGCTACCTCCGCAAGCTCCCGGTGGACCACGTCAAAGTGGACCGGGAGTTCGTCCGCGACCTGGGTAAGGACGACACCCAGTTGCAGTTCCTCGCCGCCATCCAGAACGTGATCCGCTCCAGCGGACTGGACGGCATCTGGGAGGGAATAGAGACCGCCGAACAGGCCGAAGCGCTGCGGAGCATCGGTTGCACCAGCGGGCAGGGCTATTACTTTGGCCGCCCGGTTTCCGGGACCGAGTTCACAGCGCAGCTGAAGCGGCAGGAAACCTGGCCGGCTTAAACACAAAACGCGGGACCACATGAGTGGTCCCGCGTTTTTGCGTGCTAGCCGAAGTACTTCGGCAGAGTGCCTTCGTGGGCTTCGCGGAGGGCCTCCAAAGAGAGCTCGTCCACGCCGTTGATCTCCAGCTTTCCGCCGGCTGCGTCCACGACGCCGATCCGGAGGTGCGCGAAACCGCGGGCCGTGCACATGTCCTTGAAACGGACTTCCTCAGAGCGCGGAACGGACACGATCGCACGTGCCTGGGACTCGGAGAACAGTGCGGTGAAGAGGTCCACACCGTCGCGTTCCATGAGTTCCTCCAGCGCGATGCGGGCACCGACGCCGTAACGCAGCGAGGACTCCACGAGTGCGGCTGCGAGGCCACCCTCGGAGAGGTCGTGTGCGGCATCAACCATGCCGTCGCGGGACGCGTTGATGAGGATCTCACCAAGCTGGCGCTCAGCTGCAAGGTCAACCTTCGGAGGCTGGCCACCGAGGTGTCCGCGCAGGTTGGACCATTCGGAACCATCCAGCTCAGCCGCGGTGGTGCCCAGCAGGTAGATGGCCTGCCCGTCCTCGCGCCAGCCCGACGGCGTACGGCGGGCGACGTCGTCGAGCTTGCCCAGGACTGCCACCACGGGGGAGGGGTGGATGGGCGTTGTGCCGGTCTGGTTGTACAGGGAGACGTTGCCGCCGGTCACCGGGACGCCCAACTCCATGCAGGCATCGGAGAGGCCGCGAATGGCTTCGGCGAGCTGCCACATGACGTCCGGGTCCTCCGGGGAGCCGAAGTTCAGGCAGTCGCTCACAGCCATCGGAACGGCACCGGAAGTGGCGACGTTGCGGTAGGCCTCGGCCAGTGCCAACTGTGCGCCCTTGTAGGGGTCCAGGTAGGTGTAGCGGCCGTTGGCGTCGGTAGCCAGGGCCACGCCCAGGCCGGTTTCCTCGTCAACGCGGACCACGCCGGCGTCATCCGGGAACGCCATGGCAGTGTTGCCGCCAACATAGCGGTCGTACTGCTTGGTGATCCAGGACTTGCTGCACATGTTCGGGGAGGAAACCAGCTCGGTGACCGCCGCTGCCAGCTCCGAGGGAGCGGACGGACGGTTGGCGTCTTCAACGGAACCAGTGAAGGCGTTCGCCTGGACCGAGTCCTGCCACTCCGGGCGGGCGAACGGGCGGTCGTAGACCGGGCCGTCGTGCGCAACGGTGCGGGGGTCGACGTCGACGATTACTTCGCCTTCCCAGGTGATGATGAGGCGGCCGGTATCGGTCACTTCACCCAACCAGGAGTACTCCACGGCCCACTTGTCCATCACGGCCTCGAACGCTTCCACGTTTTCCGGCGTGACGATTGCCATCATGCGTTCCTGGGACTCGGACATGAGGATCTCGCCCGGGGTCAGCGTGGGGTCGCGCAGCAGGACGGAGGTCAGCTCAACCTGCATGCCGCCGTCGCCGTTGGAAGCGAGCTCTGACGTCGCGCAGGAGATGCCGGCGGCGCCGAGGTCCTGGATGCCCTCCACCAGGGAACCCTTGAAGAGTTCGAGGCAGCACTCGATGAGCACCTTCTCCGCAAAGGGGTCGCCAACCTGGACTGCGGGGCGCTTGGACGGCTTGGAGTCGTCGAAGGACTCGGAGGCAAGCACCGAGGCACCACCGATTCCGTCGCCACCGGTGCGGGCGCCGAAGAGGACAACCTTGTTGCCCTTGCCGGAGGCGTTGGCCAGGCGGATGTCCTCGTGGCGCATGACGCCCACAGCCAGCGCGTTCACCAGCGGGTTGCCCTGGTAGACGGAGTCGAAGACCATTTCGCCGCCGATGTTCGGCAGGCCGAGGCAGTTGCCGTAGCCACCGATGCCGGCAACGGCACCGTGCATGACGCGTGCGGTGTCCGGGTGGTCGATCGCGCCGAAGCGGAGCGGATCCATCACGGCTACGGGGCGGGCACCCATGGAGATGATGTCGCGGACAATGCCGCCGATGCCGGTAGCTGCGCCCTGGTAGGGCTCAACGAACGACGGCGAGTTGTGGGACTCGATCTTGAAGGTCACGGCCCAACCGTCGCCGAGGTTGGTCACGCCGGCGTTCTCGCCGATGCCCACCAGCATGTCCTTCTTCATTTCTTCCGTGACCTTCTCGCCGAACTGGCGGAGGTGGTTCTTGGAAGACTTGTAGGAGCAGTGCTCGCTCCACATGACCGAGTACATGGCCAGCTCGGCACCGGTGGGACGGCGGCCAAGGACCTTGACGATCTCGTCGAATTCGTTCTGCTTCAGGCCCAGTTCGGCCCACGGGAGTTCCGTGTCCGGGGTCTTGGCGGCGTTTTCAACGGTATCGATGTTGAACTTCTTGGTGGTTTCCGTGGTCACTTGTCGCCTCCCACAATCTTGGTCAGTACGGAGGTGAAGAAACCGAGTCCGTCGGTGTCGGACGCTGCTCCATCGAGTGCTTCGGGACCGAAGCCTGTCTCAACGGCGTGCTCGGGGTGCGGCATGAGGCCCACGACGTTGCCGGCGGCGTTGGAGATCCCGGCGATGTCACGGCGGGAGCCGTTCGGGTTGAAGCCCACGTAGCGGAAGACCACACGGCCCTCGGCTTCAAGGGCGTCGAGGGTCTTCTCGTCGGCGATGTACTGGCCGTCCTGGTTCTTCAGCGGCACAGTGATTTCCTGGCCCTG
Organism: Paenarthrobacter sp. YJN-5; assembly: GCF_015040095.1. NCBI lineage: Bacteria > Bacillati > Actinomycetota > Actinomycetes > Micrococcales > Micrococcaceae > Paenarthrobacter > Paenarthrobacter sp. YJN-5. The sequence goes on along the minus strand of NZ_CP053544.1, from coordinate 3,963,648 downwards.
CCGGTAGTCCACGGTCCAGTCGGTGTTGGCGTTTTCGACGCGCAGCACCTGGTCGCGGCAAATGAACTTCAGGTGGTCGTTCTTGATCATGGAGCCGGGCAGCAGGTGCGATTCGGTCAGGATCTGGAAACCATTGCAAATACCGAGGACAGGCAGCTTTGCATCGGAGTTCGCGGCATCGATGATTTTTGACATCAGCGGCGCGAAACGCGAAATGGCGCCGGCGCGCAGGTAGTCGCCGTAGGAGAAACCGCCGGGAATGATGACGGCGTCAACGTCACCGAGGCTTTCGTCTGCGTGCCAAAGCGACACCGCCGTGCCGCCTGCAAGCCGTACTGCACGGGCGGCGTCGCGGTCGTCCAAAGTACCGGGGAAGGTGACGACGCCGATCTTGGCGCCTGCCAGGCGGGGTTCCGCGGCGACAGCCACGGCCTCGCCAATCAGGGGGATTGAAGTCATGTCAGGCCTCGACGACCTCGACGTTGACTACGTCTTCGATGACAGGGTTGGAGAGCAGAGTCTCGGCAGCTTCACGGGCCTGGGCCAGGATAGCGTCGGTCACCTCGCCGTCAACCGTCAGTTCGAAGCGCTTGCCCTGGCGGACTGCGCTGAAGCTGTTGAAGCCGAGGCGGGGCAGTGCACCCACAATGGCTTTCCCCTGGGGGTCCAGAATCTCGGGCTTGGGCATGACGTCAACGACGATCCGGGGCATCCGGTAACTCCTGTGCGTGAGTTGGGTGAACCTTTAAATAAGGCTGCCGCGGAGGGTGCCGTCTCACGCCGGTCAGCCGCATTCGAACTGTGTCCTGAAAACGGTGTCCTGAAACGGTGTGGGGGCGCTCCGCGAGCTTGCACATCTATCCTACCGGGAGTCGCGCGCATACCCTATTCAGTGCAATTGCGCGAGGAGCCCGGGCCGTTTCGGTGGAAATTCCCTGCGTTGGAGGGTCGAGCGGTGCTCAGGCAGGCTTCTAGTTCAGCGAGATCCTTAAGCGTCCCAAGCCTTCAGAACCTTCCGGCACGTTCGCCATGAGTTCGGGATGTTTGGCAAGGTGGCCCAACATGTTCGCCAAGTGGTCGCGTTCGGCAGGTCTGTAGGAGACGCCCTGCAGGTCTGAGGCCCGGATGACGGATGCCAAGGTGAGGAAGTCATCTATGTGTCGCTGCCGTCCGGGATCATCAATAATCGTCAAAGCTCCCGCCTTTCCGATCAGGCTGCCTAGGAGCGTTGGCCGGTTCACCCGCCCCGATGCCGAGCCTGCCTGCACTTTGACCGTCTCGGAGCGGTCGAGCGCTTGCTGACTAGCGGGTGCAGCAATTGTTGTCCCTCCAGTGGCACCACGCCGATTTCCTGCCCGCTCGCCCAGATGCCGCGGAATGAGAACGTCGACCACCGCTTCGCCCCGGGTCCAGCGATGCTGGTGGCCTTCCATGGATGCCCCGGCTGATTCGAAACCGAGCTTCAGAAGATGCGCAGTGAAGTCGTGGAGCATCCGGGGGTAAGCCCGTATGTCCAGGGCTATGTCGGCGTCCTTCGTTGCACGAACAACAGTGGCACCACGTTCAACCGCATGGAGAAAAACAGCCTGCCCGCCAACTAGTACCCATCCCTTGGGTACAGCGTCATGGATATCGAAAACCGCCCGCCACGCTTCCTGCTGTCTGACAAGCATTGCTGGAAGTTCAATGGACACTGAGGCTCCTGACGATCTCGAGGGCTGCTTGCTGCTCGCGAAACCCCGGTCTTTCGGCCAGATCCGCGGCAACGGCCAAGGGGGGAAGCACCTCGGGTACGTGCCCGGCGACGCGGAGCACGACGTTCGGTCTCTTGTGCGGAGACGGCTCGACCAAGAACCAGTCCCTAACGACGTCGTCAAAGCGGTCACGTTGTACGTATGCCTCAACTTCCGAGTTCGACAGCAAGCCGGCCGCGGGGTGGGAGATTCCCGAAAGGTGGATGCGTTTGTCTTCTCTCATTTCGGCGATGTCCGAGGGGCTCGACGAAAATTCATACTTCTCAGCTCGATTGACAAGCCAGACAGAAAGTAGCCCGAGCGGATCCGCAGCATTCTGTAGCCGATCGACGCGCTCGTGCAACCGATGCCTCTCCACGGCTGAAGGTACCAAACCCTCAAAGTAGAAGTCCCGGCTTAAGACATCTTCCCGGAAGCGCAACATCAGTTGCCATGCGCTGCGTTCGGACAGCGGCCGGCCGGCAGGCCTGCCTGGCCGATACTGGGCCGCGTCCGCCTCGTCAACGATCCAGCGGCCACCGACGCGCTGGCCACGGATTCGGCCAGAGCGGACGAGTTGCCTGGCTCGGCTCTCGTGAATGCCGAGGCGCTTTCCAAGTTCGGAGATGCTGAGTGCCATTTCACAATGGTATCGATCCCGCTATGAATATGTAACAGATGCCAGTCCGACGTCCGATTGCACATTGGTATCGGTGTCGATATGAATCTGCAATGCCTTGATGGAGAATCCGTCGCCTGTCCGCGACGGGAGGAGCTATGGAGTTTGGGTCACTAAGGTGCTAAGGGTGTGAAGACGCAAAAGGGGAGAGCATGAAGACATGCCTCGAATCGCGGTTGCGAAAGGATGGCGGCATGGCCGAGAAACCGAAGTCGATGGTGTTGGGCATTGTGGGTGCCGCGGTCTTTGCCGGGCTGGGGCGCATGGTCCTCCAAAAAATCAAGGCGGACAAAGCTGCACGAAGCCAGCGGGTCACCACTGCCCTGGACAAGGAGACGCGGGAACGGATCAGCCGGGCGATCAGGACGCCAGGCAAATAATGCCCGTCGGGCAGCACCGGCGGCTTACGGGTAGCGCTGCGCGGCAATAGCGAACGTACAAATGCGCTAATGCAACGGGTTAAACCCCTGAATTCCGGCGTAGTTTAGGTCCTACACGCCGGTCCCTTGCCGGGGCCACCAAGACCCGACCAGGAGGAACAATGACGGACCACATTGCAGAAGTATCCGCCTGTAGCGTTGGCAGTTGCGGATTCAATCATGACGGATGCACGGCATTCGGCATCACCATCGGTGGCACCCGGGACCACGCTTCCTGCGCCACGTTCATTGACACGAACGCCATGGGCGGACTTCCAAAGGTCCTGGCCCACGTCGGGGCCTGCCAACGTTCCGAATGCGTGCATAACAACAACCTCATGTGTGAAGCACACGACGTGAAGGTGGGACCCGGCGCAGATTCCGCGGACTGCCTGACGTACGAGCACACGTGATCCTTCGTCAAAAGAGCGGGCGCGCCCTTGCCGGGTGCGCCCGCTCTTTTTTGCGTCCAACGCAGGTTTGAATCAGCGAACCACGTTCTTCAGCTCACCGCCCTCGCGGAGCGCTGCGATGTTCGACAACACAAGGGCTGACCCGCCCTTGGGCCGGTTCCCGGCGACGTGCGGAGTGATGATCAAGTTGGGTGCGGACCATAGTTCCGACCCGGCCGGCAGGGGCTCTGTCTTGGTGACGTCCACTGCCGCCGCGCGGAGGCGGCCATCGCGAAGGGCGGACAGCAGGGCGTCTTCGTCCACGGTGGCGCCGCGTCCTACATTTACGAACACAGCTGTATCCGGCAGGGCATCCAGAATCTCTTCGTTCAGCGAATTTTCTGTCTCGGGGGTGGCCGGGAGGATGGAAATGAGCACGTCCGTTGTAGCCAGGACCCTGGGGAGATCTGATGTTGCGACCACGGGAAAGCCGTAGCGCTCGCCCGCAGAGTTCGCGACGCCGGTGACCTCGGCGCCGAGCGCGGCCAGCAGGGGAGCGAGGCGTCCGGCGATCGAGCCGAACCCCCAGATGGTGACCTTGGCGCCGTCGAGCGTGTAGAGCTGTTCTGTGTCCGGGGCGGACTGGGCCGCGTTGTACTCCCGGTCCCAGCGTGAGGACTTCTGCCCTTCGAACAGTACGTCCAAGCGGCGCACGGCTGCCAGGACCAATGCCAGTGCGTGTTCCGCCACCGGACCGTCGTGGAGCGAGCGGCCTGAGGTGACCTGCACGTTGTCAGCGAACCCGGCTGCGAGCACCGAATCGGGGCCAGCCGCCAGGGTCTGGACGAGACGCAGGTTCTTGAGCCGCCGGGCAGCGTCCTCCAGGTTGCCGCTGGTGTTCTGCCATGCCACCAGGACCTCGGCGTCAAGGTGCTCGTCCGGAACGGGCTGATCCACCTGGTAAGCCACCACCTCTTCGCCGGATGCTTCGAGGTCCAGTGCGATGGTGTTGGGGACGAGGATCTTCAAGGTGGAACTCCGTAACTGCTCGTGGGTTAGGGACTCAGCCCCGTGTCGAGGACTTGTGCTCGACGTTAGCGGCTTCGCGTACAGAAAACCCGATTCCACGTCATCGCTAGCAATGTGACGGCCAGCACTTTATGGTTGTAGGACGTTCGACGTGGCACGTAATACGAGGTATGAGTCTGCGCGAACGGTCCACCAGCACCTCCGCCGTGAGCGGAAAGAGGAAGGAACACGGATTTGAGATCCAAAAGCACCGCACCATCGCTAGCTCGAAGAGCCGCAACCGGCGTCCTGACCTGCGCGGTCAGCATCGGTTTGCTGGCTGGCTTGGGCCTGCCCGCCCAAGCGGCCCCCATCCCACCCAATTCGCCCACGCTTCCACCGGGCAGCTTCTCTGAAACCAATCTCGCGGCCGACCGCACGGCTGCGAACTTCTTCTACCGGATTCCGGCTCTTACCTATCTGGGCAACAACGTGGTCCTTGCCGCTTGGGACGGTCGTCCGGGGTCGGCGGCGGACGCCCCGAACCCGAACTCGATCGTCCAGCGCCGAAGCACCGACGGCGGCAAGACCTGGGGGCCGGTCCAGGTGATCGCCGCAGGCCACGTCGCCGATGCCAGCGGCCCAAGATACGGCTACAGCGATCCCTCCTACATTCACGACGAAGAAGCCAACAAGGTCTTCGCCTTCTTCGTCTACTCGAAGGACCAGGGATTCGGCGGCAGCCAGTTCGGCAACGACGACGCGGACCGAAACGTCATATCTTCCGCCGTCATCGAGTCCTCCGATGCCGGCGTGACATGGAGCCAGCCCCGCCTCATCACCAATGTCACCAAGCCGGGCACCAGCAAGACCAACCCGGCAGCCGGCGACGTCCGCTCCAACTTTGCCTCCTCCGGTGAAGGCATCCAGCTCAAATACGGCCCGCACAAGGGCCGTCTCATCCAGCAGTACGCCGGCGACGTGCGGCAAGCTGACGGAAGCAACAAGATCCAGGCCTACAGCGTCTATTCAGACGATCACGGCGTCACGTGGCACAAGGGCGCCAACGTGGGGGACCGGATGGACGAGAACAAGACCGTAGAGCTTTCCGACGGTCGGGTCCTGCTCAACTCCCGCGACAACGCCAACCAGGGCTACCGCAAGGTGGCCGTCTCCACCGACGGCGGAGCCACGTACGGCCCCGTCAGCCAGGACACGGAATTGCCGGACCCTGCCAACAACGGTGCAATCGCCCGCATGTTCCCCAACGCGGCACAGGGCTCCGCAGACGCGAAGAAACTGATCTTCACCAACGCAAACTCCAAGACCGGCCGCGAAAACGTCTCGGCCCGGGTCTCCTGTGACGACGGCGCAACCTGGCCGGGCGTCCGCACCATCCGTTCCGGCTTCTCGGCCTACTCGACAGTGACACGGCTGGCGGACGGAAAATTCGGTGTCCTCTACGAGGGCAACTACACGGACAACATGCCCTTCGCCACCTTCGACGACGCGTGGTTGAACTACGTCTGCGCTCCCTTGGCAGTACCGGCAGTCAACATCGCCCCGAGCGCAACGCAGCAGGTTCCGGTGACCGTCACCAACCAGGAAGCAACCACGCTTTCCGGTGCGACCGCAACTGTCTATACGCCGTCGGGGTGGTCTGCCACCACGGTGCCCGTGCCCGACGTCGCCCCCGGTGCGTCCGTCACCGTGACCGTTGGGCTGACCGCACCGGCGGTCGCCAGTGGCCCGCGCAGCCTCAACGCGGCATTCACGACGGCGGATGGCCGGGTTTCGCAGTTCACCTTCACCGCCACCACGCCCGTGGCTCCGCAAGTGGGCCTCACCATCACGGGCTCGGCACCTGCACGTGACGTAGCGGCCAACCCGTACCAGGCCGGTGACGTGTTGGGGTACACGCTCAACGTCAAGAGCACCGCGAATGTGGCGGCCAACTCCGTACCGTTGACCGGGACGTTCGACTCCGGCTTCCTGCCTCCCGCGGCCCCCAACTGCCGCTATAACAACCTTGCAGCCGGAGCCAGCTACAACTGCACCACGGCCAAGCACACCATCACGGCCGCCGATATGGAGCGGGGCTACTTTGTTCCGGAGGCCACCTTCAGCATCACTTCAACCACGACGCCGTCACTCACCAAGACGGTGCAGTTCACCGGCGCGGCGGTCGCCCTGCGGGATGGCCTGATTTCGGCGGACATCAGCGGTGCGCGCACCGACGTCGGACGCGACCTCGCAACGCGGCCGTACGCGGCAGGCGAGCTGGTTCCTTACGCCTTCACGGTCAAGAACACCAGCCCGTTCGTGGAGCAGGTGGTTCCTACAGCCGGCAACTTCAGCCCGTTCCTTCCTGCCGGAGCCGGAAACTGCCGCTACCTGTCCCTCCCGGCAGGCCAGAGCTATGAGTGCGCGACTCCCCGTCACACGGTGACGGCTGAAGAAGTGGAACAGGGCTTCTTTGTTCCCGACACCACGTGGGAGGTCAGCGCAGCGGGCCAGAGCACCAGGACGTATCGGATCAATGGGGGAGAAGTGGACCTGGTGGTCCGCGATGCTGCCTTGTCCGCCACAGTGGTGGCCGAATGGAAGGATGCGGACGGAGACCGCTTCGCCAGCGCCGGAGACCCTGTAACTTTCACCTACACCGTGGGCAACGCGGGCAATGTAGCGTTGACGGGCCTTGAAGCGCCCGACGCCGGGATATCGCTGCCCTTCCTTGCCGCCGGAGACACCGCCACGGCAACACGCGAGCACGTCCTGACCGCTGCCGACGTTGCAGCTGGATCGTTGGCTGCCTCCGCTTTTGAAGCCACGGCCCGCAACGGGTCCAAGGAAGTGACCGCAACTGCGGAAGGTCAGCCCCTGGAGCTGAAGGTGCAGCCGGTACAGCCAAGCAACGAGCCCGAACTGGCAGTTCAGGACCTTGAGGACCAGACGCCGCCGTTCGATCTCGGCACGGCCTTCAAGTACCGGACCGGACAGAAAGTGTCCCTCGCCGGGCTTGAGTACGGTCAGTGGTATTACGTGTACCTCAATAAAACCGGCTACCGCCCTGGCTGGATCTTCCCCACCACCGGGGACACCGTGGAATTCATCCTGCCGCCCGAGGTCAAGAATGGCCGGGATGACGTGGTGGTGCTGGACAAGGACGGCCGCCAGGTTTCCTTCGATCGGCTCCAAGTAACGCCGAAGGGGGAGAAGATCTAGCTTCCTGATGCTGGGGAGGACGGGCCCGATTGTGACAAGACAAAAACACAAAAATGTGCCTTATGTCATATGTCGCTCTCACTCTGTACTCTGTGACTCGGTTGGTAGTGCGCTTTTGACAGGAACTGTCAATGCCGCAACCAGCCCCCGTTTGAAAGGTCCAGGCGATGGCGCCCGGTCCTCCCCAGTGAAAGGTGCACTCACTCGTGAAATCCCAAGGAAAGAGCTTCGTCAGAAGCGAGGGCCTTCGGAAGGCGGCGGCCTTGGCTGTCGGTCTGCCGTTGCTGCTCTCTTCCATGGCGTTGCCGGCCCAGGCGGCTCCATCGGCGGAAAACGTTCCGGCTGTGGCCAAGAAGAACCTTGACCCTGCTGCCTATAAGGACGGCCGTTACATGGTGGTCCTCGCGGAGAAGCCTGCTGCGACCTACGACGGCGGCACGCCCGGCTTGGCGCCTACCAAACCGGAAGAGGGCAAGAAGCTAAAGGCCGACAGTGCCGAGGTCAAGCAGTATCAGTCGCACCTGCAGCGCAAGCAACAGGAAATCGCGAAGCAGGAAAACGTCAAGATCCAGCGCGATTTCACCACCGCTGTCAATGGCTTCAGCGCCAACCTCACGGCAGACCAGGCCATCAACCTGGCCAAGGACCCCGACGTCCTGCTGGTGGCGCCGGACACGCAACAGGCCCCTGACTACTCCACCACCGATTTCCTGAAGCTCAGCGGGCCCAATGGCACCTGGGCAACCCAGTACGGCGGGGTGGACAGCGCAGGGAAGGGCACCGTGGTTGGCGTCATCGACACCGGCTACACCCCCTCCAACCCGTTCTTCGCCGGCGAACCTGTAGGACCCCTCGTTGGCAACCCCCAAGTGGGCGTTCCCTACCGCACCGACGACGGCAAGATCGCGATGCTCAAGGCCGACGGAGACACCTTTGTAGGTGAGTGCCAGTCCGGTACCGGAACAGGCGCCGACTACGACGGCAGCGCCTGCAATTCCAAGGTCCTCAGCACCCACTACTTCGCGGACGCTTTCCTGGACACCGTTCCTCCGGAGAACCGCGCCCCCGAGGAACTCATTTCCCCCGTGGACGTGGACAGCCACGGCACCCACACAGCAAGCACCGCAGCCGGCAACGCCAACGTTGAGGCAACGGTTGACGGGCGCAGCTTCGGCGTCACCAGCGGCATAGCACCGGCCGCGAAACTCTCCATCTACAAGGTTTGCTGGGAAGACACCGACCCCTCCACGGGCGGCTGCTACGGATCGGCTTCCGTTGATGCGATCGAGCAGGCAATCCTGGACGGCGTGGACGTACTGAACTACTCCATTTCCGGCTCTGCCACGTCCACCACGGATCCTGTTTCCCTGGCGTTCCTTTCCGCCGCTTCGGCCGGCATTTTTGTGGCCACGTCCGTCGGCAACTCCGGCCCGACGCCCAGCACCGTCAACCACGGAGCACCCTGGCTGACCACGGTAGCCGCGACCTCGTTCTCGCAGGAACTGCAGGGAACCGTGGAATTCTCCGATGGCAGCAAGTTCCGCGGAGCGAGCATCATGAACAAAGAGGTGACCGGTGCCGGCGTCGTGCTTTCCACCGGTGCCGCCAGCGGCAACGGTGACGCTGCCCTCTGCGCTCCGAATTCGCTGGACCCGGCCAAGGTGGCGGAGAAGGTAGTTGTCTGTGACCGCGGCGTAGTTGACCGTACCGCCAAGAGCGCCGAAGTACTGCGTGCCGGCGGCGCGGGCATGATCCTTGTGAACCTGACTGCTTCCTCGCTGGACACCGACAAGCACGCGGTCCCCACCGTGCACGTCAACCCGCCGGCTACCGCCACCATCAAGGAGAAGGTCGCAGCCAACCCGGCCATCACCGTCTCCCTGCTGAACCGCGACACCACGGGTCTCCCGGCCGAAGCCCAGCCGCAAATTGCCGGGTTCTCCTCGCGCGGCCCGCTGCTGGCTACTGACTCCGACCTCCTGAAGCCGGATGTTTCCGCTCCCGGTGTCGCCATCCTCGCCGGCGTTTCCCCGATCGGAACCGGAGGGGACAACTTCGGCTTCCTGTCCGGTACGTCCATGGCCTCCCCGCACGTGGCAGGCTTCGGAGCCCTGATCCTGTCCAAGAACCCCACATGGTCCCCGGCAGCGGTCAAGTCCGCCATGATGACCACCGCAGGCCAAGTGAAACTGGCCAACGGCGCTCCGAACACGGACGTCTTCGCAACCGGAGCCGGCCAGGTGGACCCTGCCAAGGTCCTTTCCCCGGGCCTGGTCTACGACAACACCACGGAGGACTACCTCAAGTTCGTCCAGGGAACGGGCATGGACCTGGGCATTCCGGGCCTTGGTACCACGCAAGCCCGTGACATGAACGTGCCGTCCTTCGCGCTGGGCAACCTCGCCGGCAAGATCGAGGTCACCCGTACCGTCACTGCCTTGACGCCGGGTCTGTACCGGGCAACCGTTAACGTTCCCGGAGTCGACGTCAAGGTCACCCCGTCTGTCCTCAACTTCAGCCGCGCCGGTGAGAAGCGGACGTTCAAGGTGAAGTTCGAGAACAAGAACGCAGAACTGGGCAAGTTCGCCATGGGCTCGCTTTCCTGGCAGGGCGCCAACAACACGGTGACCTCACCGATCGCAGTCCGCCCGCAGTCGGTGATCGTGGACAAGGCTCTGGCCTTCACAGGTACGGGCCCCAACGGCTCGGGAACCATCAACATCACTTCCGGTACCGATCTTCCGGTGGGCGTCACGGTTGAGGGACTGTCCAAGGCTGACTCCTCTGCCGTGGAACTGGTCCCTGGCCCCTTTGGAATCGAGAGCGACGGGTCCAATTTCGTCAAGAAGGTGACTGTGGGTGAAGACCGTTCGCTGGCCAAGTTCTCGGTCATCTCCTCCGACGAGGCCGCAGACTTCGACATGCTGGTCCTGACACCCTCCGGGCAGCAACTCCCGTCCGCCACGGCTTCGGCCAGCGAATCGGTCACCGTGCCCAATCCCGCACCCGGCGACTACTTCATCTTCGCCAACCTGTACGCGAGCCCCAACAACCAGCCCACCAAGGCAACCGTTGATGCCGCCGTCCTCGGTGCAAACGAAGGCAACGCATCGGTGACCCCCAACCCGATCAAGCTGGCCAACGGCAAGAAGGGCACCATTGCGCTCAACTGGGAGAAGCTGGAACCCGGCTCCTACATCGGCCGACTGACCTTCGCTGGTACCAGCGAGCCCAGCTTCGTCACGGTAGTGGTGAACCCGGGCGGGGCAGTAGTTGTTCCTGACAACGAGAATCCCGGGAAGGACAAGAAGCACCGCGGTAAGATCCGCGGCGACGAGCCGACGCAGGAGAACAACGCGGGCTAGTCCCCGTCGCGCATCCACATCCGTGACGTAGAACGGGCTGAGGACACCTGGAACCAGGTATCCTCAGCCCGTTTGCGTTCGGCCCGTTGAGGTTGAGTCCGTCTGCGACAGGTAGGGCTCCTTAGGCGGCGCCCGTTGAACCCCCGAGGCCGCCGAACAAGGGAGCCAGGCTGCGCCACCGGGCGATTTCGCAGCCGTCGGTCCGGCTGAACTGGCTGTTGACCTGCCGTCCGCGGAACATCCCCTCCACAACTGCGATCTGCGGTCCACCGTACTGCTGCGTGCAGATCCGGTCCGGACGCGGTACCGGGAAGAAGGCCTCCTCGCCGAACTGTTCGACGGCGGCAAGTGCCGCGCGCGCGTCCGGCAAGTTGGATTCCACGGAACCTTCGTCCGGGGAGAGCACTCCGTCAGCGGAACGGAGGCGGAACGTCCTCGGCTCCGCGCCAGGTGCCTCGGTCAGCGTTACGGTCAGGTCGACGTCGTATTCGGTCTTTTCGGAAGAAACCATGGTTACCTTTCGCTGGTGCGGCGGGTGCTTCAAGCGTTGGCCGGCAGGGCCTCCAGTAACGGACCCACCGACTCAAGCACGCGGGCCCTCAACTTCTGCGACTCGGCTGCGAAAGCCCGCTGGTACTCAACGTACTCGGCTTTGCCCTCCGGTGTCTCAATCCTGATGGGCGGGTAACCCCATTCTTCGAGGTCGTAGGGCGAAGCCTGCATGTCCATGGCCCGGATCCGCCAGGACAATTCGAAACAGTCCATCACCAGCTCGCTGGGTAGCGCGGGAGCAAGCTTGTAGGCCCACTTGTAGAGGTCCATATTGGCGTGGAGGCAGCCGGGCTGCTCCATGGCCCGCTGGTTCTCCCGCGTAGGAGCGAGCTCATTGAGGGGGACAGCGTCCGGCGTGTAAAAGCGGAAGGCGTCAAAGTGGGAGCAGCGGATGCGGTTCTTTTCCACCACGGCATCCGTCCCCTCCCCTCCGAGCCTGAGCTGCAGGTACTCATGGCGCAGTTCGAACTTTTCCTGCCTGTACACCATGGCCCACTCGTGCAGCCCAAAGCAGCCGAACTGGGCGGGCCGCATCGCGGTGCCCTTGAGGATGATCCCGGCGAAGCGAACAGCTTCCGCGCGCTGGTCCAGGAACGGCTCGCGGTGGAAAGCTACCGCAGGCGTCCCGGGCGGCAGTCCGACGGCGGCGAGCTGGCCGTCGTCGAGCCTGTGATAGAACTTCCAGTCCGCGCGTTCCAGTGCGCGCTCCCCGCTGAGCGCAACGCCGTCCCCGGGGTGCCAGCGCAACAGTTGCCCGGGCTTCTGTGTGTAATACGTGAAGAGGAAGTCCTCCACAGGATGCTTCTGCCCGGCGGAACGGCGGGCGAGGTAGGGGTCGGCATAGCGGGCGACGCGCGCGTGATGGGCAGCCTCCAGCCCGAGCCACTGCTCCCGGGGGAGGTGCTGAAGCCTAGGCTCCACCACCACTGGCACCCAGGATGCTGCTGGCGGCGTCCCACAGGGCAATCTGGCACCCGTCGGTCCGGCTGAACTTCGCGTCCACCTCGGTGCCGTCAACGGCGCCCGTCACGGTGGCCGTCTCCGGGCCGCCAAACTGCATGGTGCAGGCCTGGTCGGTCTTTACCGGCGCGGGGTTGAGGAGCGCAGGGTAGTTCTTCAGGACCTCGCAGGCCGCGGCCGCGGTGGGGTGATTGCTCTCTGCAGCAGGGACCCCTCCCTGGCACACCAGGGTGTAATTCTTCGGGGCAGCGTCAGGAGACGCCAGGAAGGTAATGGACAGCTCCGCGTTGCCTTGGCCCGGAGTAGGCGTGGTGGCGGGAAGGCTGGGGTTGGGCGAAGTATCGCCGGGGCCAAGGGTAGTGGGAACCTGCGTGGGCGTTGCCCCTGTAGTAGCCGACGACGACGGCGACGGGCTGCTGCTGGAGGTGGCGCTGCTTGAGGTGGCGCTGCTGCTTGAAGTGGCGTCCGGTGTGGGGCCGCCGGTGCAGGCGGCCAGTCCGGCAACAGTCAGTACTGCGAGGGCGGACCGAACGAATCGCATGCGCATTGAATCTCCTTGGTTGCTGCCATTTTACGCGGTCCCCCGGTTTTGGACGCGGGGTGTTGTACCTGCCGGGGGATGCGGGGGCTGTTCATCCGGTTTACCCGATATATCCGACCTTGACTCCGCTTATCCGACCTTAACTCCACGTTGTGTCGCGGCGATCAGGCCCGTCATGGCTTGGTGCAGATCTGCCACTTCTTCGCGGCTTAGCTGCAGGCGCTCGCGGATCTGCCCGGGAACGGCGGTCGCCTGTTCACGGAGGGCCGCGCCCTTCGCCGTGAGGGTGATGGCGAGGGCGCGCTCGTTGCCTTGAACGCGTTCCCGCGTCACGAGGTCCGCTTCCTCCAAGCGGCGGAGGAGCGGTGAAAGGGTGGCGGGCTCGTGGAGGAGGGCATCGCTGAGGTCCTTGAGGGTGCGGGGACTCCGCTCCCACAGGGCCAGCATCACCAGGTACTGCGGATGCGTGAGCCCGAGCCGCTCCAAGACGGGCTTGTAAACCCCCACGACGCTGCGGGATGCCACGGTCAGGGCGAAACAGAGCTGGCGTTCAAGAAGGAGATCGTCGGCTTGCTCGTTGATGTCGGTTCCACTGGCTGTGGTCATGGCTTCCTTCCCGGGCTGTGGGCGTGGCTCGATCCGGCGGACGTGTTGTCGGCAACCCCGCAGCCAATTAGTTAGTGCACTAATTATTAGCCTACTATGGAGGTATTGATCCGTTGAAACAAGGAGTCGATCGCCGGTGGCCAAGGAATCATTAGCCCAGAAGTTCATGCGTGCAACTGGCAGGCTGCGGGTTATCTTTGGCCCCGCGCACAGCAGCTCCATCGATCATGAGATGACCGAGGCCAACCGCCGGCTGTTGGCCCAGCGCCAGGCAGAGACGCAGCAATGGGAAACCGTGCGGCGGGCCGACGGCAGCACCTACGTGGTTCCCCGCAACCCGGACGACAAGTCTCTGCGCTAAACCTTCGGTGCCCTCCCCGCGAGATGGCATTTGATGGCAGTCCGGGCGGGGAACATTGCGATTAAATGCCAACTCGCGGACTGACCATTGTGGCTCTCCGGGCGTAAAATTGCCTCACTGGAACGGCGCGCACCGGCCCTGCCGTTTTTCTTTCTCCTGCGGAAAGGGGGTGGAAGAAAATGGGACGCAAATTGGAAGGCTTCCAGCACGTAACCGAACGGCTGCAGTCCGTTTTTGGACCGGCCACTCATGGCTATTCGGACGCTCCTGTGGTGCACAAGCACGATGACTTTGAGCTCGCCTCGGAAGAGGACCTTAAGCATTTTGACGTGGAGACTGACTCCGAAGGGCATCATTATGCTGTCCGGAACAACGATCCAGGTCCAACAACCACCGATTACAGCCTTTAGGGCTGACGCGGGGACCGGGGTTCAGCTCCGGTCCTTCCCTTGGGTGCCCGCGGACTCCAGCGCCTCCACCGCTGACGCTTCCACGCGAGTGATCAGCATGCTTATTATGTGTTTACGGGATGAGAGTTGGAAACAGGATCAGTCCTGTTTGGGGAGAGGGGCCGTGAATGAGTTTCCAAGATGACGCCGGAAGGATCCCTGCTAACACAGGAAGCATGCCTGCGAACACGGGGCCGGCGAACACAGGAGCTGCCGCGAGGGCTCAGGGTATGGTGCCTGATTCCTCCCGTCCCACGCGTACGGCAGCCGTCTGGGTTGCGGTGGCGGTTGGCCTGGTGGTGCTGGTGCTGCTGATCGTCTTCTTCGTGCAGAACCAGGACATGGTGACGGTCAGGTTCTTCGGATTGGAAGGATCGCTTGCCCTGGGTACGACGCTCTTTATCGCGGCCGTCGGAGGGGGCGTGCTGGTTGCGTTGGCCGGAGGTGCCCGCATCCTGCAGTTGCGGATCATCAACCATCGCCGGCAACGCAGCCTCGCTGGGCACGGTACCGGTACGGGACCTGAAAACGCTTAGTTAAATGCGGAAGGACCAGTTCACAGTGAACTGGTCCTTCCGCATTTATCCCGACGGCGGCACTCCCTGACGACGATCAGACCGCCCGGGTTGTGGAGGTCCTAGCCCTCGCAGTCAGTGCAGTAGGCCACGCCATCTTTCTCGCGGGCGATCTGCGAGCGGTGGCGGACCAGGAAGCACGAGTTGCAGGTGAACTCGTCATTTGCCTGCGGGATGACCTGGATGACCAGTTCTTCGGCGACGATTTCGCCGCCGGGGCCGTTGGCGTCGAGGCCATCGGTCTCGTCGAGTTCCAGCACCACGCTCTTGGCCGTGGGGGCGCTGGCGGACTGGAGTGCCTGGAGGGACTGCTCCTGGTTTTCTTTGACGTCTGTGCGGAGTTCGTCGTAATCGGCTGCCACTTGTTTATTTGCCTCTTCAGATAGGGGAGTTACGGCTATGCAACGTACAGCATGCCATGAAAATTCCATACCATACCGTAAAGAGGCCACATGTGGGGAAAACCACGGTAACTAATGTCATGGAATGGACACGTTAGGGGTGTTCACCTGTCTCAGCGCAGCTCAACATCCAGCTCCTGGAAGTCGTCTGCGGCATGGCGACCCACCAACAGGGTAAACGTGCCCGGCTCGAACTGCCAGCCGCCGTCGTAATGGGCGAAGGCCTTGGCCGGGATCCGCACCTCGACGCTTTCAGTCCCGGACGGAGCCAAGTGCGTTCCCGCGTAGCCGGCCAGCCAACGGACGGGCCGTTCCACCGCTGTCTCCGGGCGGGACAGGTACACCTGGACCACCTCTCGGCCCGTGCGGTTTCCGGTGTTGCGGACCGGCACGTGGACCACCACGTCCTTACCCGCAGGCACGCACTGCGGCGCGTGGGCCGTGCCGAACTCTATGCTGGTGTATCCGAGGCCGAACCCGAACGGCCGGGCCGGTGCTGCGCCACCAGCAGCTTCCTGTTTGAGCCAGGCACGGTACCCGACGTGGATTCCCTCGGAGTACACCACCTTGCCCTCGACCGGCGTTGTACTGAGCACCGGAACGTCCTCCACCGCGGCCGGCCACGTGGTGGGCAGACGTCCTCCGGGCTCCTCCCTGCCCACAAGGATGTCCGCGGTCGCGTGGCCGAACTCCTGACCGCCGAACCAACCGAGCAGCACTGCACTGACCTTGTCCAGCCACGGCATCAGAACGGGTGATCCGGAGTTGACCACCACCACGGTGCGGGGATTGGCTGCGGCCACGGCGGACACCAGCTCGTCCTGGAATCCGGGGAGACCAAGGTCGGTGCGATCAAAGCCCTCGGACTCAATGGCTGCGTTGGTGCCAACCACCACAACGGCGACGTCGGAGGCGCGCGCGGCTTCCACCGCGGCGGCGATGTCGGCTTGCGGGTTGTCCACCACTGTTTCCTCGCCGATCAGGATGGCCGTGAGTGGAATGAACTGTTCCTCGGGCAGCCGGTACTCCGCTTCGATCCGAACCATTTGGCCGGCGGCGGTTTCGATGGCATGGATCGTGGAGGGCGGGTCGAACAGGGCCGCGCCGAGGACGTTGGTCTGATCCTCCAATTCGCCGTTGAAGACGTCTTTACCGTCCACGGCCAGGCGGATTTTGCCCACGGTGCCCACCCCGATGTGATGGGTTCCAGCCGTCCGTGCCGTCCAGTCCGTGACCATCCGGATGCTCGCTGTGCCCTCCGGGATCCCGACGCCGAACCAGATAAGGTGCGAGGCAAGCCGGTCCTCACCTGAAATCTCCGAACCGTCCGCAGCATGGAAGGTCACCCGTATGCCGGCAACTCCGGACACGGGATTGTGCAGGTCCGTCCGGCAAAAGGCCTGGATGCCCTCGGCTACCTTGGCCCCGCGCGCATAGGTGACCGTGACGTCGTCGGGCAGTGCCTTCCGCAACCCCTCCAGCGGCGAGACGGTGTGCTTGGGCATGACAGTAGCGCTGCCGCCACCTTGCGTGCGCGCCTCTTCGGCGTTGTGGCCGATGACGGCGACGCTGCGGATGCTGCCGGCGTCCAGGGGAAGCAGTCCATCGCGGTTGCGGACCAGTACCGCTCCGCGTACGGCAATGTCGCGTGCGACTGCGGCCCCGTCCAGTTCGGCCGGTAGCCGGGTAATTGCCGGTTTGAAGCCTTCCAGTACGCCGACGCGGGCCGCAAGCCGGAGGATGCGGGTGACCTTCTCCAGGATGGCTTCGCGGCTGACGCGGCCATCGTTGACCGCAGCTATGAGTTTGGGTCCCCAGTGGCCCACGGGGCCCGGCATTTCCAGGTCCTGGTGCGCGTTTGCGGCGTCAATGGAGCGCACTCCGGTCCAGTCTGAGACCACTACTCCGTCGAAGCCCCACTCCGTGGAGAGCGGTGTTTCCAGGAGGTCGTTTTCGCTGGCCGTGGTGCCGTTGATCGAGTTATAGGAACTCATGACCAGCCAGGCGCGGGCTTCCCGGATGGCGTCCTCGAACGCTGCGAGGTAGAGCTCGCGAAGGGGTTGCTCTTCAACCACTGAATCGGCGGTAAAGCGGTCAGTTTCCGCCTCGTTGGCGAGGTAGTGCTTGGGTGTCGCACCCACGCCCATGGACTGGACGCCCTCAACGTACCCGGCCGCAATGGTGGCAGTGAGGCGGGGATCCTCGCTCATGCACTCGAAGTGGCGGCCGCCCAAGGGTGAACGGTGGAGGTTGATGGTGGGGCCGAGCACCGCATGGACGCCCTTGCGCCGGGCTTCCTGGCCAAGGATCTGGCCGTACCGGCGTGCCATGTCAACGCTCCAGGTTGCGGCCAATGCTGTCGGGGAGGGCAGGGAAACGGAGTCGTGGCGTTCGTCGAAGTCCTCACCCCGGACGCCTGCCGGACCATCGGACAGGACGATCCGGCCCAGGCCGATGTCGGGAAGGGAATGGGTGGACCAGATGTCCGCGCCGGTGAGCAGCCGGACCTGCTGTTCGAGGCTGAGCCCGGAAGCAAGCTCGCGGATCCTCGCTTCGGCATCGTCGGTGCCGACGGTGAGGGCTTCCATCAGGCGGGGTTGATTCATGGTGACTCCCTTGTGCATGGCCTTTTCAGGACTTTCACCAAGGGTAACGCTAGAAATCTAGTGTGACTAGGTTTTTAGGGCAGAAGCCCGCAAATATAGACTGAACCAATGTCTACTTCGAGGGCACGCGGACAGTACGCCAAGGGCGCCGAGCGCCGGGAACAGATCATCCAGACAGCCACAGACGTCTTCGCCACCGAAGGATTTGAAGGTACAGCGCTCAAGCGGGTCGCCGAACTCGTAGGAGTCCGGGAAGCAACGCTGTTCCACTACTTCAAGGGCAAGCAGGAGCTCCTCACGGCGGTCCTCGCCGAGCGCGACCGCCGGGCAGCCGCCGTCGGGAATTCCGAAAAAGCGGGACTTGACCTGATGGCCCCGATCGCAGAGCGGAACCGCCAGGAGCCCGGGCTGACCACCCTGTACGCGGTGGCGTCGGCGACCGCCAGCCACCCCGGGCATGACTCCCACGAATACTTCCGCCAACGGTACGAAGCCCTGGTGGGGGACATCAGCGCTGATATTTCCCAGCGCCAGCACCTGGGGGAGGTTCGGTCCGACGTGGACCCTGGGCAGCTCTCCCGCCTGGTGGTGGCGGCCTTCGATGGACTCCAGCTGCAATGGCTCTACGACAAGGACGTGGATATGGCCCAGGGACTCCGGACCCTCATCGATGTCCTCTTGCCCCCGGCCGGATGACCTGCCGAAGCAGTTAACGGATAACGCCGCCCTGAAGCCTCAGGACGGCGTTATCTTTTTGGACCTGTCAGGGCTTGGGGCCCGGGGAAGTTCCTAGCGGCCGGTGCCGCCGTAGACGGTAGCCTCGGCGTCGCCGTCGAGCTCGAATGCGGCGTGGATGGCGCGGACGGCGTCATCGAGCTTGTCTGCGCTGGTAACCACCGAGATGCGGATTTCCGAGGTGGAGATCATGTCGATGTTGATGCCGGCGTCAGACAGTGCCTTGAAGAACGTAGCCGAAACGCCCGGGTGCGAACGCATGCCGGCGCCGATGAGGGACAGCTTGCCGACGTTCTCGTTGTACTCGATGCTCTCGAAGCCGATCTGGCCCTCAGCGGCGCGAAGGGCGGCCAGGGCGTCGGCGCCTTCAACGATGGGCAGCGTGAAGGAGATGTCCGTGCGGCCCGTCCCGTGGGTGGAAACGTTCTGGACGATCATGTCGATGTTCGAGTGGGCATCGGCGATCACCTGGAAGATCGCGGCCGCCTTGCCGGGGATGTCCGGAACGCCAACAACGGTGACCTTGGCTTCGGACCGGTCGTGTGCAACGCCGGAGATGATTGGCTGCTCCAAGGCAACTCCCTCTTGAATCGTGAACTTTTCATCGGCACCCGGGATGACCCATGTGCCTTCGTGGTTACTGAATGAAGACCGCACGTGCAGCGGCACGCCGAACCGGCGGGCATACTCCACGCAGCGCAGGTGCAGGATCTTGGCGCCGGACGCAGCGAGCTCCAGCATTTCCTCGCTGGAGATGCGGTCGATCTTCTGGGCGGAAGAAACCACGCGGGGATCGGCAGTGTAGATGCCGTCAACGTCCGTGTAGATCTCGCAAACGTCCGCCTCCAGCGCTGCGGCCAGTGCAACAGCCGTGGTGTCCGAACCGCCGCGGCCCAGCGTGGTGATCTCATTGGTGACGCGGGTCATGCCCTGGAAGCCGGCGACGATTGCGATGTGGCCCTTGTCCAGCGCCGTCCGGATCCGGTGCGGATCGACGTCGATAATTCGCGCCTTGCCGTGGATACCATCGGTAATCATGCCGGCCTGCGAACCGGTAAACGACTGGGCGGAAGCACCAAACTTGTTGATCGCCATTGCCAGCAGAGCCATGGAAATACGCTCGCCGGCGGACAACAGCATGTCCATCTCACGGGCCGGAGCGGAGTCGGTGACCTGGGCTGCGAGGTCGAGGAGCTCATCTGTGGTGTCACCCATTGCGGAGACGACAACGACTACCTCGTTGCCGGCCTTCTGCGCATCCACCACCCGCTGGGCAACCCGTTTGATGCCGTCGGCATCGGCAACCGAGGAACCGCCGAACTTCTGGACGATCAGCTGCTTGGTAATGGCAGCTCCGCCTGCGAGCTCTTCGATTTTCACTTCGGTAGTGGGCATAGTCATGCGCGCACCCTCACTGCAATTAATAGGGTTCGAATCCGGCGTACCAATATCCTCATTGGAGCACGCCGGCGTAGCTTATTTGCCAAGTTTATCGCCGGGTGCTCCCCACGCAGGAATTGTGACCACATGGCGGCATCATGAGGCATTTCGGCCTATGATCGCCCGGCGTACTATCCATTTATGACGTTCCAGGGCGGAGATTCCGACTATGAGGTGATCGGTGGGGGAGTCATTGATGACCGTCGTCCGCGCCGTGCCGGGACCGAGGCGGGACCGGCGGCGGCCCACGACGATGGGTCACCGGCCCATCCGCTCAATCCGGTGGGTTCAGCGGCCCGCGCTGCCTGGTCGGATGTGGTCGCGTCCCTTGGCTCGTGGCGGTACTGGACTGCATGCGTTCTGGAAATAGCGGCCGCCTGCGCCTTGACCGCGGCGCTGGTGGGATTCGGCGCAGCCAGCGGATGGTTCGAAACAGGCCTGTGGGAAGCCGTCCACCTGCTGCTGGGGGCTTGGTTGGTCCTTGTGGCTGCAGTCCATGGAGCCGTCCGAGGGTTCAGGCGTCCCGCGTCCGGCGTTCTTGCCGCCCTGTTCTCAGGAGTGCTGCATGGCCTGGTCCTGGCGCTTTTGTCCGGCGTTGTCCTGGCTGCGGTTGGCGCAGCAACCGGAGGGCCGATCGCGCTGGCGATTGCCGCCGTCGTAGTTGTCACTGTGGAGGTGGCGCTGTTCGGGCTGATCGGTGCCGGCAGCCGCGCTTGTTTCCGGAGGGCCTTGCCCGGAGGCGTGCTTGTGGCCGTGCTTCTGGCCTTCCTGTTGTTCGGAAACGTGGTGGCAACCCTCGCGCTGCTTCCGGGCACGTCCACCACTGCGCAAGCCTCGGTTCCGGTCAACGTGGAGCGCGACGAATCCGGACGCATGACCACTTATGAATGCGTGGGCCAAACGCGCCCGGTTGAGGTTGCGCACACCGATCGGGTGGCGTGGATCGCGGCGAGCAACCCGGCGATGGTCTTCGGGAGCACGGCAGGGGAGTTTGTTCCCAGGAACAGCGATTTAGCGTGGATACTCGCCGGGTTGCAATGGGCCGCCGATGGTCCGCAGCGGGACGTTCCCTGCCTCGGAGGCGAATCGAGTGACAGCCTGCCGCCAACGGTGCCGGTCGCGGTCACCGGCCTGGCGCTGCAGGGCGCCGTGGCCGCGTTGGTGGTGATTCCCGGGCGGATGCGGTTGCGCCGGAAGGCCTGAGCTATTCGGCGCTTGCGTTGGTCAGGGGCCCGCGGTCAGGCGAGGGCGTTGCGGCGGCCCTCGAAGGCACGGCCAAGCGTCACTTCGTCGGCGTACTCAAGGTCTCCGCCCACCGGCAGCCCGGACGCGAGGCGCGTGACCGTGATGCCGATCGTTTTCAGCATCCGTGCCAAGTAGGTGGCCGTCGCCTCACCTTCGAGGTTCGGATCGGTGGCGATGATGATTTCCTGGATGGCGCCGTCGTTGAGCCGCGTAAGGAGCTCGCGGATCCGCAGTTGTTCCGGGCCGACGCCCGCGATGGGGTTAATGGCGCCGCCCAGTACGTGGTAGCGCCCACGGAAGGTGCGCGTACGTTCAACGGCCAGGACGTCCTTCGATTCCTCCACCACGCAAATGACCGAGGGGTCCCGGCGGGGGTCGCGGCAAATGTTGCAGGTTTCCTGCTCAGTGACGTTGAAGCACACAGAGCAGAACTTCACGCGTTCCTTGACGGTGGTGATGGCTGCAACCAGGCGCTTCATATCCTCGGGATCAGCCTCGAGGATATGGAACGCCAGGCGCTGCGCCGATTTGGGCCCAACGCCGGGGAGCCGGCCGAGCTCGTCAATCAGCTCTTGAACTGCACCTTCGTACACAATGTCCTCGTTCGTTTCGTTGCAATGCCGCTGCGCCCAGGGTTAGGGCTGCGTGCCAGGCGCAAATGGTGGTCAGCGCATGTGGAGGGGAGAACCGTCCAACGACCGCTCTTCAATCAGCTTCCCGCCCAGAATACGCTCCACCGCGGCGCGTCCGAACACCCTCGATTCCTCGATGGTCTCGTCCTCGGGGCTGGGGATGTCCTCCGCCACGCTGGTCGGCTGGGCTTGGGGATGGGCAGGCGCCTGGACGCGGCCCCGCTGGGCCTCAGGGCTGTTGGTCAACCGCTGGTAGAGGCTCTGCTTGACCGCCGGACCGCCCGACGGCGCGTCCCCTTCGAGCGTGGCGACGGAACCGTGGGCCTCCTGCGGCTCCAGGGACGACAAGGGCCACGCCGGTGCCTTCTGCTGGGTTTGCGTCCTGCCGGTTCCGGGCCATTCCGACGGCGGTGCGACGTCCCAGCCTGAGGAACCGTTGTTCCCGGCGCTGGTTGGCTGGCCGTAGGTGGAGGGCTCGGCGGTTTCGCTGCCGATGTCAGGAGTCCCGGCCGTTGGAGCCTGTGCTGTTGCCGGTATCTGGGCTGTTTTCGGTATCTGGGCTGTTGCCGGTATTTGGGCTGCAGCTGGCTCGTACTGCGGGGCCGACTCGTTCTGCGAGGGCTGGGCCGCTTGGTGGTCGCTGCTGTTGCCGTTGGCTTTGGCTTTACCGCCAACGTTGGATTCCGTGCCAACAACCCACGTTCCCGGCGCATGTTCCACCGCACGTGACCACGGATCCT
Source organism: Paenarthrobacter sp. YJN-5 (assembly GCF_015040095.1). NCBI lineage: Bacteria > Bacillati > Actinomycetota > Actinomycetes > Micrococcales > Micrococcaceae > Paenarthrobacter > Paenarthrobacter sp. YJN-5. The sequence goes on along the minus strand of NZ_CP053544.1, from coordinate 3,940,984 downwards.
GGGCGGGATCCGGCCGCGAGGGGGTCTCGGTGGCATTCGTGGGTTTCGTGGCCTGCGTGGGCTGTGGGCTTGCCTGTGGGCGCGACGGTGTCCGGGGCCGTGCGTCGGCCTGGGCCTGCGCAGGGGCAGGGGCGGTCGGGGCCTCGTACCGGGGCGTCGGCTCCCAATCAGCCGGCGGTTCTTCCTCCAGCGGCGGGGCGTCCTCGTCGAGTGGTGGGCCCCAATCGTCATCAGGGTACGAGTAGTCGCCGGCCGTGTCAGGCGCGGATGCCTGGGGTCCGGCCTGGGGAGTTGCCTGCGGTCCAGCAGGTGGTTCTTCCGGCGTCTTCGGACCGGTCAACCAGACCGATTCCCGGTCCACCGGGGGAGCGGCCGGCCAGCTCGGAGCTTCCGCGTTCTCCGTACTGCGGGCGGAGGACTCTGAGGTGCTGGCAGTGTGATCCGTTGAAACGGGTTCCGGCGCTGTTGGCTCCGGGGCGTGGGTTTCCTGTGCAGGAGCTTTGTGGGGCGCGTCCTGTGCAGGATCTTTGCCGGCGGAAGATTCTTCTTCAGGGCGTGACTCCGGGGCAATGCCCCACGCTGCATCCACGGCGGTGGCAGCTGCCGGAGCTGGTGCTGGAGTAGCCGCGACTGGTGCCGGCACTGCTGGTGCTGGAGCTAGCGGAGCTGTATCCGATCCGCTGGTCAGGTGTGCAGCTCCGTCTGAAAGCGTGTTTCCGGCTCCTTGGGCGCCGGAAACCGGTTCTTGCGCGTTTGTTGCCGGAGTGTCCCGGCTAGTACGTGCTTTTGGGTTTGGTTCAGAGCTCGCTGAGCTGTTGGCGCCTGCCACTGCGACAATCTGGCAATCGATGCCGATGGTCTTGTGGATGGCCTGGCGCAGGTTCTCAGCATGATCGGCGCGTCCGAACGCCCCGGCAAGGCCACTGGTTGTGAAGGCCAGGGTAAGGACTTGGGCGTCGTACTGGGCCACTTGGGCGTTGGGTTCCACCAAGGCCCAGGTGCTGCGCTTGATCTTGGCCAACGTCTGCAGCACGTCCGGCCAAGCACGCCGGAGCGTTTCAACGTCTCCGCCGGAGGGGGTTGGGGCTGACGGAATGGCCGCGGGCCGAGCTTCCGGCGCAGGTGCGGACTGCGAGGCTGGAGCGGATCGCGTGGCTGGTGCAGGTTGTGAGGCTGGTGAAGGGTACGGCTGGTTCTGCTGCGCAGCCGGGCTTTGTGCCGCCGGTGCTGCCTGTCCCGTGGGCGCCGCCGGATTCTGCTGCGTCGCCGGAGTTTGCACAGGAGCTTGCTGTCCCTCAGCGGGACCCGTTGGGCGCCCGGAAGCGGACCGGTCCTCCACAGGCCAGTCGTTGGTGGAGACCCGTGGTGCCGTCAGGGACGTCCGGGCCTCGGCGGCCGGCTGCTGTGGCTCTCGTCGCTGGTGGTCCTGCGCTGGAGCGGTGGCAGGTGCAACGGGTGCCGACGGTGACGCGGGGGCAGCAGCGGTTTGGTGCTCAGCGGGACGTTCCGCTGATTGTTGGGGAGTCATGGGTGCCGTAGCAGCAGGGACAGTGAGGGCTGTTTGCTGAGCGGCAGGAGCCACGGGTTGAGCTGCCGGTGCCGGCTGAGCCTGCGAACCGGCGGCTGGTGCTGCCCCGGCCTGAGGTGAGGCTGAAGAGGCAGCCGGGATCCCGGCGTCGCCGGCGTAGTTGAGCCGACGTTCCACGCGGTCTATGCGCGCGGCGATCCCCCGCTCCGTCTGCTCCGCGCTCGGAAGGAGAATGCGGGCGCAAAGAAGTTCCAGGTGCAGCCGTGGTGACGTGGCACCGGTCATTTCGGTGAGGGCGGTGTTGGTGACGTCGGCAGCCCGGGACAGTTCAGCCGCACCCAGATTGGTGGCTTGGTTGCGCATGCGGGCGATCTGGTCCTCCGGCATGCCGCGGAGGATGGACTGGGCGCTTTCCGGCATGGCCTGGACGATGATGAGGTCCCGGAACCGCTCCAGGAGGTCCTCCACGAAGCGTCGCGGATCGTGGCCCGTCTGGATGACGCGGTCAACGGCACGGAACACCGTGGCGGAGTCCGCCGCGGCGACGGCATCGACGACGTCGTCAAGAAGGGAGGCATGGGTGTAGCCAAGCAGGGCAACGGCGAGCTCGTAATCGAGGCCGTTCGGTCCGGCTCCAGCCATGAGCTGGTCCAGCACGGAAAGGGAGTCGCGCACTGAGCCGCCACCGGCACGGATCACCAGAGAAAGCACGCCCGGAGCCACGGGCACATTCTCCTGGTGGCACAGCAGCTCAAGGTATTTGATGAGCGGCTCCGGCGGCACCAAACGGAAGGGGTAGTGGTGCGTGCGGGAGCGGATGGTGCCGATGACCTTGTCCGGTTCCGTGGTGGCGAAGATGAACTTGATGTGTTCCGGCGGCTCTTCGACGATCTTTAGCAGCGCATTGAAGCCGGCCGAGGTGACCATGTGGGCTTCGTCAATGATGAAGATCTTGTAGCGGTCGCGAACAGGGGCGAACGTGGCGCGTTCACGGAGATCCCGCGCATCGTCCACACCGCCGTGGCTGGCGGCATCGATCTCGATCACATCCAGCGAACCCGAACCGCCGCGGGCAAGCTCGATGCAGCTGGGGCACTTTCCGCAGGGAGTGTCCGTGGGGCCCTCGGCACAGTTCAGGCAGCGCGCGAGGATGCGCGCGGAAGTGGTCTTGCCACAGCCGCGCGGGCCGGAAAAGAGGTAGGCATGGTTCACGCGGTTCTTCCGCAGCGCCGTCATCAGCGGCTCCGTGACGTGTTCCTGCCCGATAACGTCCGCGAACGAATCCGGGCGGTACCTTCGGTACAGGGCAGTTGTAACAGTCACAGGGAAAACCTACCTATAGGGACTGACATTTAAATGAGAGACCCCTCATGCACCCGCCAGAGCCCATCTACCCTTGCTACCTTCCGGTCCTGGGGGAGTTCAACAGGATGACGCCACATGAGGGGCCGTCGACAAGCTTACCCGAACTTGGGGCACGGTTCGAATCGGCTGGAGGGGGCTGTGGAAACCGCTCGGCGGCGGGTGTTCCGCGCCGTCGAACCCGGCCGTCCCTCTATCAGGTCCCGCCCGTTTCCGGTCGTCCCTCTATCAGATCCCGCCCGTTTCCGGCCGCCCCTCTATCACTTATCGACCCGAGCTCTGTGCACCCGTTTCCGCTTGGCGCACCCGTTGTGGGTGGGCGGCGCACCGGTTGCCGCTTGGCGCTCCCGTTCTTATGGATGCGGATTGCGGGTAGGGGTGCGGCATCACGGCCGGCCCCGGCATTTGCCCGGGGTGGGGGCGTGCGGACGTTCTGAGTGGGCTGCGCACCTGTTTCCGCTTCGCGCACCCGTTGTGGGTGAGCGGCGCACCCGTTGCCGCGTGGCGCTCCTGTTCTTATGGGTGCGGATTGCGGGTAGGGGTGCGGTGTCAACGGCCAGCCCCAGCGGTGGGCGTCGGCGTCTGCCCGGGGTGGGGCCGTGCGGCCACCCTGTCTGGGGTACCCGTTTCCGCGTGGCGCACCCGTTGTGAGTGGGCGGCGCACCCGTTGCCGCGTGGCGCCCCCGTTCGTATGGGTGCGGATTGCGGGAAAGGGCGCGGCGTCAACGGCCAGCCCCGGCGGTGGGCGTCGGCGTCTGCCCGGCGTGGGGCTGTGCGGCCATTCTGTCTGGGTGCACCTGTTTCCGCGTGGCGCACCCGTTCTGAGTGGGCTGCGCACCCGTTTCCGCGTGGCGCTCCCGTTCGTATGGGTGCGGATTGCGGGAAGGGGTGCGGCGTCGGCGGCGGGTCAACGCCCAGCCCCGGCCCCGTGTGCGGGCCGGGCGGCGGGTCAGCGGCGCCACCCGTTGACCGGCCATGTCATGAAGGCCGGTTCCTCGTAGGGGTGCGCCTTCCGCAAAGCCAGCACCACGCCGTCGAGCAGTTCTCCGGCGACTACGCACTCAACGCGGACTTCCGGCACCTGCTCCGGTTCACCGACGTCGCCGATGAACGGCTGCGCTCCTGGAAGGGGAGTGAAGCGACCTGTGCCGGGCGAGGTGAATGCGCAATGGGAATAGTCTCCGATTCGACCGGCACCGGCGTCGCCGATCGCCTTCAGTACGGCGTTCGCGTGATCTTCCGGGACGTAGACAACCAAGGCATGCAGTTCGGTCATAAAGACATTTTGTCAGCAACTAAAGCCCGGAAGTGGCCCCAAGCATTGCATCCGGGGTGGTCGCAGCGGACCATAAGTATGTACACCGATTGGGGCAATCTCCGTCGATTGTGAGCCGCGGGGCCTGGGCAAGAGGGGCCGGACCCGGCGGCTCAACGGAAGTACCGTAGGAATGGGCGCGTTGGGGGCGTCCATTTTTTCGTTAAAGTCCTGTCGGGCAGGCTGCTGTCAACGGGCGGCGCCGCGGGCTTCGAACCCGCTCTGGCGCCCGATTGGGAGATGCCGAAGATCTCAGGTACAGTAGTATCTGCTTTCGAATCGGAAGCAAGGAGAATTCGCCTAGCGGCCTATGGCGCACGCCTGGAACGCGTGTTGGGTTAACGCCCTCGGGGGTTCAAATCCCCCATTCTCCGCGTTTGGCCCCGGTCCACTGGACCGGGGCCTTTTGCGTTCACCAGCCAAGCCCCGGGGCAGCCCCCACGAGACAGGGCGCTAGCTTTGCGCGGCCGCCACCCGCTCCAGCACCTCACGGCACGCGAGGATCGCCGGGTGGATGCGCCCGGCAGTGCGCGTGGACGTGAAGATGGTCCGCGCGGGCGAACCGGGCAGGTCAAGCAGCTGGACCGGCCGTTCCATCCCCGTCCAGACGAGGTCCGGCATCAGGGCTACGGCGTTGCCGGATTCGATGAGCCGGATCTGCGCCTGGAGGTCGGCGGTTTCATAGCGTACGTCGGGTTCGAATCCGGCTGAACGGCAGGCTTGCTCGGCCCAGTGCCGTGATGCGGCTCCACGGGGTTCCATGACCCACGGCATGGAGGCCGTGTCCGCGATGGATGCAACATGTTCCCCGCCGAGCCCCACCGGGGGAGTAGCCAGGCGAATGGCGTCGCTGGTCAAGGTCGCCCGGTCGAGGCCGGGGTGGTGCGGTGCTGCGTGCCCGGGGTACTGCTCGGCCACCACGATGTCGAAGTCCCTCGCCCACGTCTCGTAAAGCGCGGTTTCCGGCTCCCGTTGGGTCATCTCCACACGCACTTCCGGGTACTCCTGGCGCATGATCGTCAGGAATCCGGGGAGCAGCGCCAGCGCAGCGGACTGGAACACTGCCAGGCGCACGGTGCCGGTCACGGTGGAAAGAGACGCAGCGAGCTCCGTCTCGGCGCGTTCCAGCGTCTCGAGGAGGGCGGACGTGTGGGCTACGAGGATCTCAGCCTGGGGCGTGAGTTGAACGCGGCGCCCCGCTTTCCGGAGGAGTTCCACCCCGGCTTCCTTCTCCAGGAGGGTGAGCTGCTGGGAGACGGAAGACGGGCTGTATTGCATGGCGTCAGCCACCTCGGCGAGGGTGCCGCGGATCTTGAGTTCGTGCAGCAATCGCAGCCTGCGGACGTCCAGCACGGCAGCCTCCAAAACTTCGGGATGAGTAATGAATATTCGTCAGAAAAGGTCGCTTTTCCTAATGGGATTGTAGATCCATACTGATGGAAACAAACAAACTTCTCCGCCCCAGAAGGAGCCCACATGACCAGCACCCTCCCGGATGCGACCTCCCCGCGCACCCAGGATTCCGGGCAGTTCGACGCACTGGCACACGAAGCCATTGCGCTGGTTCGCCATTGGCTGACTGAAGCCGCCAAAATTCCTGTTGACGTGTCCGCGCAGCGTCTCGCCGGCGTCCTGAAGGACCCGCACGGCCTGGAGTTCACGGTCGGATTCGTCGACGGCGTCATCCGCCCCGAGGACCTGTCGGTCGCCGGCCGGAAACTCGCCGAACTGGCACCCAAGGTGCCCACGTTCCTTCCGTGGTACATGCGCGGCGCCGTCCGCGTCGGCGGGATCATGGCCCCGATCATGCCCCAGGTGGTCATTCCCATCGCACGCCGCGTACTCCGCGAAATGGTGGGCCACCTGATCGTCGATGCCACCGATGCCAAGCTCGGTCCGGCCATCGCCAAAATCAAGCAGGACGGCGTCCACCTTAACGTGAACCTCCTGGGCGAAGCGGTCCTGGGCGAGCACGAGGCCCAGCGTCGTCTGGACGGCACGTTGAAGCTCCTTGCCCGCGAGGACGTGGACTACGTGTCCATCAAGGAATCCTCCACCGTGGCCCCGCACTCCCCGTGGGCCTTCGACGAGGCAGTGGAGCACGTGGTGGAGAAGCTCACCCCGCTCTACCGCTTGGCAGCGTCGTTCCCCAAGCCCAAGTTCATCAACCTGGACATGGAGGAATACAAAGACCTCAGCATGACCATCGCCGTGTTCAAGCGGATCCTGGATATGCCCGAGTTCCTGAACCTCGAGGCGGGCATCGTCCTGCAGGCCTACCTCCCGGACGCACTCGGCGCCATGCAGGAACTGCAGGAGTGGGCCGCCGCACGCCGCGCCAAGGGTGGTGCGCCCATCAAGGTGCGTGTGGTTAAGGGTGCCAACCTTCCCATGGAACAGGTGGAAGCATCACTCCACGACTGGCCGCTGGCCACGTGGGGCAGCAAGCAGGATTCGGACACCAGCTACAAGAGCGTCATCAACTACGCCCTCACCCCTGAGCACATTGACGCCGTCCGCATCGGCGTCGCGGGACACAACCTCTTCGACGTCGCTTTCGCCTGGCTCCTGGCGAAGCAGCGGGGAGTCACTGAAGGCATCGAGTTCGAGATGCTGCTCGGCATGGCGACCGGCCAGGCGACCGCTGTCCGGAAGGACGTCGGCAGCCTGCTCCTCTACACCCCGGTGGTCCACCCGGGTGAGTTCGATGTTGCCATCGCCTACCTGATCCGGCGTCTCGAAGAGGGAGCCAGCCAGGAAAACTTCATGTCTGCCGTGTTCGAGCTCAGTGACAATGAACCGCTCTTCGAACGTGAAAAGCAGCGTTTCCTGAACTCCCTCGCGAACCTGAGCGAGGACGTGCCGGAGCCGAACCGCAAGCAGGACCGCCGCCTTCCGGCTGAGCCCGCCCCGACCGAGGGCTTCCGCAACACCCCGGACACCGACCCCGCCCTCCCGGCCAACCGGGCCTGGGGCCGCGACATCCTGGCGCGCATCCCCGGCTCCACGGCGGGTAACGCAATCGTCGAGTCCACCAAGGTATCCGACGCCGCCGAACTCGAACGCATCATCGCCGCAGCCCTCGAAGCAGGCAAGGCATGGGGTGCCCGCCCGGCAGCCGAGCGCGCCGCAATCCTGCACCGTGCCGGGGACATCCTCGAGTCCCGCCGGGCCGAGCTGCTCGAGGTGATGGCCTCCGAAACCGGCAAGACCCTGGACCAAGGCGATCCCGAAGTCAGCGAGGCGATCGACTTCGCGCACTATTACGCCGAACGCGCCAAGGATTTGGAAACGGTCGACGGCGCCACGTTCGTCCCGGCCAACCTCACCGTAGTGACACCCCCGTGGAACTTCCCGGTGGCGATCCCCGCAGGCTCGACGCTCGCAGCGCTCGCCTCAGGTTCCGCCGTCGTGATCAAACCGGCCAAGCAGGCCCGCCGCTCCGGTTCCGTGATGGTGGACGCGCTGTGGGAAGCCGGCGTGCCGCGTGAGCTGCTGGCGCTCGTGCAGCTCGAAGAGCGGGAGCTGGGCACGCAGTTGGTGTCGCACCCGAGCGTGGACCGCGTGATCCTGACCGGTGGTTACGAAACCGCAGAACTGTTCCGTTCCTTCCGCCAGGACCTTCCGCTGCTGGCGGAAACGTCCGGTAAGAACGCGATCATCGTCACCCCGAGTGCGGACCTTGACCTGGCCGCCAAGGACGTCGTGTACTCGGCGTTCGGCCATGCCGGCCAGAAGTGCTCCGCGGCGTCCCTTGTGATCCTTGTGGGTTCCGTTGCGAAGTCCAAGCGCTTCCACAACCAGCTGATCGACGCCGCGAGGTCCCTCACCGTGGGCTACCCGGACAACGCCACTACGCAGATGGGTCCCATCATCGAGCCCGCCAACGGCAAGCTCCTCAACGCCCTGACCACCTTGGGCGAGGGGGAAACCTGGGCCGTCAAACCCGAACGCCTCGACGGGACGGGCCGCTTGTGGTCCCCGGGCATCCGTTCCGGGGTCAAGCGCGGCTCCTACTTCCACCTGACGGAGTTCTTCGGACCGGTGCTCGGCGTCATGACCGCCGATACCCTGGAAGAAGCCATCGCCATCCAGAACGAGATCGAATACGGCCTCACCGCCGGGCTGCACTCCCTGGATTCCGCCGAAATCGGCACCTGGCTGGAGACCATCCAGGCCGGCAACCTGTACGTCAACCGAGGCATCACCGGCGCGATCGTCCAGCGCCAGCCCTTCGGCGGGTGGAAGAAGTCCGCTGTGGGTGCCGGGACCAAAGCCGGTGGCCCGAACTACCTCATCGGCCTGGGCAACTGGGTGCCCGCAGAGGCACACGCCAAGCGCGGCACCGTCCTGCAGGGTGCCGCTGCGGAGATTCTCGCCGCAGCGAAGTCCGTGGACGTCACCGGCGAGGAGCTCCGCGTCCTGGAGCAGTCGCTGTTCAGTGACGCCGACGCCTGGGCAAGCGAGTTCGGTACCCGCAAGGACGTCTCCGCCCTGACCGCGGAGCGGAACGTCTTCCGCTACCGTCCCATCCCGGTCACCATCCGCCTCTCGGAAGGCCAGCGGATCGCCGACCTGCTGCGGGTTGTCGCGGCCGGCGCGGTGGCCGGTTCGGCACTCAAGGTGAGCTCCGCCGTCGTACTTCCGGACGCCGTGGTGAGCGTATTCGCGAACCTGAATGTCAGCGTCCGGGTCGAGGACGACGCCGCGTGGCTGGCCCGCGCAGCAACGTTCGACGGCGGCCGCATCCGCCTGATCGGTGGCGACTTCACCGCGCTGAGCGCGGCGACCGGTGGCCGTCCGGACATCGCTGTGTACCACGGAGTGGTGACCCAGGCCGGGCGGATCGAGATGCTGCCGTTCCTCCGCGAACAGGCCGTGTCCATCACAGCCCACCGCTTCGGCACCCCGAACCACCTCTCGGACGGGCTGATCTAGCAGGTCACGCATCGAGGGGTTGGCTTTCGGTACAAAGTGCCCGTGCAAGGGTCGAGAGCCTCTTCTATATGCGGCCATACGCCGTGGCCTGACTCTGAGTCGACTGTGCAACATCCTGTTGCACAGTCGACTCACGGCCATATCGCTGTCCTCCAGGGCAAAGCCATCACCGCTGAAGAGCGCTACTGGTACTCCTCCGCTGGTACGCGTCCGCGGGAGTGGAGTGCGGACGGTCGCTCAATGTCCTGCTGAAAGTCGGATCCTCATTAGACGGTGCGCGGGATTCGCAAGCTAAGCCGTGTCCTCGAAAGGACAAACGTGACGTAACCTGCCAGCCACGGATGAATCGCCGGCAGCAGTTATGCGAAAAGTGAATCCAAAGGTGCCCGCAAGGCGGCGGCAGCTACCATCAAACCGCCCACGCCAATAAGGCCTAGACCCCAATCTTCGAGGGCGGCTGCCCGTTTGACAGTCGGGTCGTCAACCCCAAGGACACTCCGGCGGCGGCGATCGGAGAGACGCAACTTCCTCCATACGCCGTCACGGGGCTCTGCCTTTCGTCGACCTCGTTGGGAGGGTTCCAGGACCGCGTCGGCGGGGGCCTCGTTGATCTGGCTTTGCTGGAGCGCCCTGGCCTGTACCGCGATCACTTCCTTGCTGGTGAGTTCTGTCAGGCTCCCCTTCGTAGTCTCACACCAGGCGGGTTCCCCTGCCTTCCTGTGGTCATCAGGAAACCGGCTTGAAGGCCGATAAGCACCCTTCCGTCAACCTACGAGAGTGGTCACGATGCTGGCTGACTACCGTCGGCTCGAAAGTGCCATGTGGACCGCTAGCTCTAGGATCTCGAGGTGCCCAACGCGGAGAACTCCAAGCGGGAGTACGGAGGAGGTCAGGTCCAGCGATGGCCGAACCTGACCTCCTCCGTCACGGCCTAACGGTTCTGTTTTGCCCTTGATGACTTAATTGAGCCCATAATCAACAGAATCAGGCCGGCAATGGCCAGGCTGAGACCGCCGTAGAACATCACCTGCTCATGCACCGTGAAAGCTGTCAACTTTCGAAGAATCTCCGGATCGATGGAAGGGTCTACATCGAGACCCAGATCTTCAATGCGTGAGTAACGTGAAAAGGATGCCGTCCAAAGGGCGACTGCAACGGCTACTCCAACAACACCCATTAGCGCACCGGCAAACTTCAGTTTTTGGCTTTGAGTAATCATCTTTACCAACTCTGTCGTCTTGAGCGCATTAGGACCACTTACCATCGTATGGGTTGCACTGATAGCGAGTTAGAGACTCGGCCCAATTGATTGTGGGACGCCATGACTCCAGGTTGTACTCGGGTGCCGATGCTGGCCAACCCGCGATGTGGCAATATAGCTGCTCTTGGATCGAGTTGTTCCACCGCCACCCTTGGCTGCCGAGCTTGGAGACGATTTCGTCGCGGTGGGCCCACCATGTGTCGATGTATCGGTAAGTTGTTCCCCACGACGTCGGATATACGTTGATCTTGTACCCTTGGGAGACGAACTGAACGCCCGGTTGGTAGTACAGGTCAATGCCAAACCAAGGATCCGCTACCACTGGATAAAGCACGTTCGACGCCTTCGTGTGGTCTACGACCTGCACCAGTGAGCTGCCTACGATCTCATAGTGCGTCGCGATCTCCTTGCCCGAAGCGTCCTTAGTCCAAGGTGCTCCGACACCTGCTAGAAACTTTCCATCGGCATCTAGGATCTCGACAGTGCCCGATTCGAGCGTCCGCAAGGTTGATCCCGGAAGCAAATCAAGGGCGTATTCATACGTCGTTGGGGCGTCCGCACTCAAGATCGTCGTGGCAATCTGAAGCGACCCATCCGTTTTGGGCAGAATATTCGTCAAGCTGTCGTCGCGGTTATTGAACTGAACCTGTCCATTTTCGCCGACGATTGACTCTGCTCTCTTTTCGGGCGACGGAAGGTAGATATCCAAGCTGGTCTCATCCGCAGTGATCGTTGCAGGTTGTCCAGTATTGTCGGGAACTATCACGCTTTGCGCCCCCAGATCCTTCTCCAACTTCCCAGTATCGTTACGACTCAACTCTGCAGCCAAGATCGTACCCTGGAGCGTTTCGGGTGCTACTGCCGAAAGTGAGCTTTCCTCTGGCGCTTTCTCTGCGTGAGCTGGCGCTATTCCCGCCAACAAAACCATGGCCACGGTTCCGACAGTAACGGCTGTACGCCGTACTGGATGCTTCATATATTCCCCCAATTAAAGTCCGGATGTAATCCGGGACGTCCTCTCAACGGACGTCATGGAGACCGTCTCCGATGATGCGGGAATTAGTCAAGTCAATTGAAATTTGTAGGTTATACCTCGGGTCCGGAAGTGCTTGGTCGAACCTGAGCATGCGCCGCCGCGCAGGTCACACGGGGACAAAGTTGGCTTGACCTGAGGATCGAACCGTCGATGTGCGGGATGTCCGTTCTCAATCTAGTTGTCAGTCGCGACGTGGGAACTGACAGGTTGGATGAGAGAGATTCCAGCGGATCCTTCTCATTCATGTTGTCAGTTCCGTAAACCACCGAAGTGCTGCAGAGCGCGTGGCTCAAGGCCTTCGCCAGGCACGGCAACCGCAAACGCGAGCTGACAACTTGGCTGAGAAGCAGCCCGAATCCGTTAACTGACACGTTGAATGCGAAAACTGACAACTTCAATGAGAACGGACACGGGAGTTCTCGCAGCTACTGCCACTCCCGTTAGTTAAGAGCCGATAACGGATATTCCGTAAAGCTGTCCAATAGGGCTATGCAGGCGACCCTCCGGCACTTTTGCATTAGAGCTTGGAGCGCCGGTCCAAAGTTCGGAGAGCATGGACTGCCGACGCCGCTATCGCGCCAGTCCCAGAGGTAGAGTCCGTCTTCGCTGATCTCATGGAAGTTCCGGAACCCGAATCATCTTCTGTGCTGATTTCAGCCCGGTCACCCGCTCTAACAACAGGCATGTATAGACAGCGGTAGATGGCTAACCCCTCGACGTAGCCCACCCAAGCCGCTCAAGCCGACGCCGGGCAGCCAGCTCGCTGGGGCCGCGCCGGCCAAGGGCGAGGTGGACGAAGGCCAGGACCGCCTTGGCTGCCGTGATGGCAGGCAACGGTACGGGACCCAGGTGGGCTTTCCGTAAGCCAAGGAGCTCCCGGTACTTGGGTTCAAGGCTTGCGACGGCGGCGGCGAACAGAATGCGGTAACCCGGCCTCAGCATCGGGCTCAGGGGCGGCGTCCGGATGAAGTCGACCGTCTCGGCAAGGCGTTCGTCGGACCGCAAAACGCCGGAGGAGTACCAGCGGTCCAGCTCCCGCCGAACCTCCGTTTCCGTGACGGGCGGATCCTCCACACCCATGAGCCGGCCGGCCGATGCCCATTCACGGACATAGGCATCGGCCCCGCCGGGGATAGGGCCGCCAAAGATGTGGTGCGCCGCGAGGAACGAGTCGGCGTAGGTCACGTGGACCCAGCGGAGGAGCTCCGGATTGTTGGCTGCGTAGTCGCGCGGTGTTCCGTTCCCGTCGATGTACGTTCCCTGGACAAGCTGGTGCAGTTTCCTGACCCTGTTGGTGGCATCTTGCGCGGCTTCCGTTGAACCGTAGGTCACCGTGAAGATCCAGCGGATGGTGCTTGCGAGGCGGCCCAGGGGGTCTTCCTTGAACCCGGAATGCTCATACACGCCGGCAAGTGCGCCCGGGTGGAGTGCCTGCATCAAGAGGACCCGGATGCCGGCCACGATGGTGGACATGGAGCCGTGCACAGCCCACACCGCCGACCCCGGAAGGTGGTATCCGGCGTCGTTCCCTTCTGCGAGGCGAGGCACCCACTCAGGCGGTGTTCCGGACGTTCCGGTGAACGTGCGCTGAAGTTCGTGGCGGTACTCGAGGAAGTAGTTCCTCATGCGTGCCATTCTGTCCGAAAACCAAGGCTGCGCTCAAGGAATCCCTGGCTGTGGAGGGCAACCGCCAACCTCAAGGACCCTTGAGGAAAAACTGAGCCAACCTTTCGCTCGAAGTCAAGCTGGAAGCCTTTATTTTCATTGGCTTACCCGCAACAATGGTGCATGCACGCCAGGCTGGGGTTTGGTGCCGCTGGCTTTGGGGAGTGTTTTGTGGGCAAGCATCATGAATCAGACCGGGTAGCGATCCTGGTGCGCACCGAGGGTTTCCGCCGCGTTTTCATCGCAGGCGCCCTCGCCATAGCTGCGTTCTTCGCTTTTGGATTCCAACCGCTGACGTCCGGTCCGTCGTATTCGGTGGATGGCGCGTCGGCACAAGGAGTCGTCGGCCCGCTGGCACTGGGAACCTTGGTGCCGCCTGAGGCCGAAACTCTGGTGCTGGACAACATGCCCGAGCCTCCTCAGCAAGTGGCCGGCACGCCGATGGTGTATTTCGACCGTGCCTTGGTCCGCACCGTGGGTGCCGATGGTTCCGGCGCGTTGACGGTTGCCTCGGCAGGGCTGTCCCGTCCGCCGGCCGGTTACCTGTACTCACCCCTGGAAATCCTGAATCCCAGCTCTCCCTACGGCTACCGCTTCAGCCCGCTGACGGGCCTGCCCGGTGAATTCCACTGGGGCCAGGATTATGCGGCGGCTTGCGGTACCCGCGTTTACGCGGCGGACTCCGGGACGGTCAAGGCCGTGGGCTGGCACAGTTGGGGTGGCGGCAACCGCGTCGAGATTGAGCACGGCAACGGCTTGGTGACCACGTACAACCACCTGCAGGCCATCGGAGTTACCCAAGGCCAGTCAGTCCGGGTGGGCCAAGTGATCGCCGAGGTCGGCACCACGGGATGGTCCACCGGCTGCCACCTCCACTTCGAAACGATCGTCAACGGGCTGCACACCAACCCGAACCAGTGGCAGTTGCTGCCCATCAAGCAGATCGATCCGCTCCAGGGCATCACCATGGTGAACTACCAGCCCGGTGTCGGCACGGGATCCGGCACTCCGCAGTGGGCAGTGCCCATCACGGACGGGACCACCCGGGCAGTTATCGGTGGTGAGCATGAGGAAGATGTGGCGCCGCCTGTCACGCAGACACCGGTGAGCCCGGGGACGCCGTCGAACACGGCAACTCCGTCCAACCCGGGCGGCACGCAGACCACGACGCCGACTCCGACGCAGACCGCGACGCCGACTCCGACGCAGACGGCGACGCCGACGCCGACGCCCACCGGGACCGCAACGCCGACTCCGACGCAGACGGCCACGCCGTCGCCCACCGGGACTGCGACGCCGACTCCCACCGGAACGGCCGCGCCCACCACTCCGGCGCCGACGACGACGGCCCCCGTCACTACGGTTCCCGCCGCACCGACGGCTGAATCCGCCGTCGTGCCGCCTGCAACCACCGTACCGCCTGCAACGACAGTGCCGCCTGCAACGACAGCTCCGGAACCCGCACCCGTAGCACCTCCCGCGGTGACTGCACCGGAACCGGCTCCGGCAGTGGTCGCTCCGGCACCCGCCCCGGCTGTGGTGGCGCCGGCACCGGCAGTCGTTGCACCTGCGCCGGCTCCGGTCGTGACGCAGCAGGCTCCCGCCGCCCCCGCACCTGCACCAACGCCGGCTGCAACGCTGGCGACACTTCCCACGGTGGTCCTGCCGCCTGGATACATCCTGATCGCACCGGACCTCGTTCAGCGCCCGGATGGTGTGATCGTGCCGTTGTCCAGCCTGATCCTGCCCACGCCGTAGGTCGGTGCACCCCGGCGGACTCTGTGGAGAGCTCCGGCGGTGACCGCAGGGAGGAAGAATTTTCCAACTTTCCGCCCGAAATTAGCCGAATGTTCGCTTCCTATCTGGTTGGATTGGACCTACTGGATTGACACGGGAGTCGCCGGCTCCCACGGACGCTAAGGCAGCCATGGAGCTCATCGAGGCCGAATATCCGAAACCAGGTCACGTGCTGTTGCACCTGAGTGATCTGCACCTGCTGGGCGGAACGCGTGCCCTTCATGGCGCTGTTGACAGCACGGAGCGGCTGCGCGAAGTCTGCCAGCAGATCATCGATTCGAGGATCCAGGCCGAAGCCGTGATCTTCACCGGCGACCTCGCGGAAAAGGGCGAACTCGAGGCCTACGAACGGCTCCGCGAAGTAGTGGAACCGCTGTGCGCGGCCCTCGGGGCTACGCCGGTCTGGGCCATGGGTAACCACGACAACCGGGCTAATTTCCGCGCGGTTTTCCCGGAGGCCGCGAAAGGCAGCCGGCCCATGGATCCGATGGACCGGAGCTACTTCGTGAACGGCCTTCGGATCATCACCTTGGACACCACGGTTCCCGGACACCACCACGGCGAGTTGTCGGAGCAGCAGCTTGAATGGCTGGCCGATGAGCTCTCCACACCAGCCCCCGACGGCACCATCCTGGCGCTCCACCACCCACCCGTGCCCTGCGTCCAGGACCTCGCGGTGTTGGTGGAGCTGCGGGACCAGGGCCGCCTGGCCGCCGTCGTCGGTAACTCGGACGTCAGGGCCATCCTGGGCGGTCACCTGCACTACTCGACGTCGGCCACCTTTGCCGGCGTGCCGGTGTCGGTGGCTTCAGCCACCTGCTACACCCAGGACCTGGCAGTGGGCGCCGGTGGGCAGAGGGGCCGCGACGGCGCCCAAGCCTACAACATGGTGCACGTTTACGAGGACACGATCGTGCACTCCGTGGTGCCCCTGTCCGGCGGCGACACCGTGGGCGAAGAACTGGACGCCGAAGGAGTCCGGCGTCGCCTGGAGGCCGCCGGAGTCGCCATCCCCGGCCAGTCGCGCACACGCTTCAGGGGGAAGACCCGCTTGTCTACTTCTCCCAAGGTGCCTTGACCGGGAAGTACTTCTCCAGGAAGTCCGTCACCAGTTGGGCGCGTTCGTCCGCGTGGACCTCGGGGAAGCTGCCGTCATTGAGGCAGAAGAGGTCCATGTGGCGCTTGGCAAGGAGCTTGGGCAGGTAGTGCAGGCCGGACCATAGGGTGGTGTCCACGTACCGGACCCGGGCGTTCTCCTGAGTGACTGCGCGGCCGGTCAGGAGCGCGTAGTAGTGGTAGAACGAGTTGGTCACGGAGATGTTGTCCGCGGCCCGGAAACGGCTGGCCGCGGTCTTGGCGAACTCGCTGGGGAACTCACGTTCCATCCGGGCCACCACGCTCCGGCGGATCGGGGCGGCCGTGTGTTCCAGGTGCCTGGTGGTGATCCGGCCGAAGCGCTCCCACAGCAGCTTGCGGTTGACCCGTGCGGCGTTCTCGAAGCCGCTGCGTTCGGCGTCGTTCTCGCCGAGCCCGATCCTGGTGTCCGCTTCGATGAACTTGGTGATGCCGCCGGGCGTGAAAAACATCTCCGGTCCAACAGGCCTGCCGAAGAACATGTCGTCATTGGAGTAGAGGAAGTGCTCCGAAAGGCCATCGATGTGGTGGAGCTGGCACTCGACGGCCTGCGAATTGTGCGTGGGCAGCACGGAGGGATCGCTGAAGAATTCCTCGCTGCGGACAATGGTCACCTTGGGGTGGTCGGCAAGCCATGAGGGGGCGGGGGAGTCCGTGGCGATGAAGATGCGGCGAATCCACGGCGCGAACATGTACACCGAGCGGAGGGCGTACTTGAGCTCGTCGATCTGCCGGTACCGGGCCTCGTGGTCGTCACCCTCGCCCAGCACGGCATCTGCCTGCTGGGCGCGCCGTGCCGCGATGTACGCGGGATCGCTGCCGTCCACCCAGGAGAAAACGATGTCGATGTCGAAATCGATGTCGCTGGCGTGGTCCGCAAACATGTTTTCGATGGTCGGCCACTCCAGGCCGTGCCGGGTCACGGAACCGCGCACGGCGTCCTGCCGCAGCAGGGTCCGGCGGGTCAGTGAATTCTCCACGGGCAGTTCCAGGCGATCGCCATCAAAGCGCCAAAGTTCCAGCTGGACGCCCAGGGCAGGTCCGTACCAGAGCCCGCCGCCGGTTTCTACCCGGGGACGGTAGAGGCGGAAGATGCGGGACTTCCGGTTGGCGGACAGCTCCCCGTCCGCCACCAGTACCGAGACCTTCTTCTTGGCATCCACGGTCATCGAATAGAACGGCTCGTTCCGGAAAGCCTCCACCAATGCGTCCCGCACGGCCTTGCGCGATTCCCAGTCGACGGCGATGACCGGACGTTCGTCGTTGCCCCGCACCAGGATGAAGTCGACGCCGGCGGCGTCCAGCGCCGCGCGGATGTCAAGCAGATCCGCAACCATGGCCTGCTGTGGCGTGAGGTCGGTGTTAAGGAGGGCATAACGCCCGCGGTGGCGAACGACGTCGGACCTGTGTTTGAGGTGCGCAACAACGGACGCGGTGGCCGCCTCCGCAATCGAGTCCTCCTCGACCGTGGGGCTGCCGTGGTAAACCTGATCGACCTGTGCCTGCGTGATGGCTGTTCCTCCTTGCTGTGTTGAAGTGAAGCTGATGTTGAGGGCGCTGCCTTGCGGCGGAGCCGGAGCTAGATGTCCAGGGCTTCGCGCCAACTGCGGAGGAATGCTCCTCCGGCGTCGTCATGGATGACGTCAGCGGCGAGCTCGAGGTCCGCCGCGGTGAGGATGGTGTAGGGCTTCACGGGAACACCGTCCGCGGGCCGTACATCCACATGCTTGACGTCGTGGTCGTTGTGGTGGAGCCAGTCCGCCATGGCGTAGTCGGTGCGCGAATCGCCCACCGTTCGCCAGGAGAGCGGCGTAATGCCCTGGGCGGCCAGGAGTTCCACGGCACGGCTTGCACCGAGGTCCTTGCCCAAACGGACCGACTCTATGTCCGTGGAGATGATGGTGGGGTCCAGCCGGTAGTCCGCGGTGTCATCGGATCCGGGTGCGTGGTGGTCCAGGATGGCCGCGTTGAGGTTGTGCCGTGCCATGATGTCCAGCGCGTCCGCGTCGAAGAGTTTCTGTTCGGCGAGGTAGTCCTCGCTGGCAACGTCAAGGTGTTGCTCCACGGAAACCATGGCCCGCTTGGTTTCGTCGAAGAACATGTGTGAGGCGTAGTCTTCGGCCACGAGCCGGCGGATGTCGTCGCCGTAAGCCTTGGGCACCGCGAGTTCGTGGTCCACGTGGATGGGACCGGGACCCTCGGCGGTGTAGCTGAACCAGACCGCACCCTTCTCGCAGATGGCGTGGATGGTGGTGCCTGCAGGCATGCCCGCGGCAATCATGGGCTCCATGACCTGTTCGCTGATGAACGCATCGGAACGGCCGGTATTGAAGATGACCGGGATGCCCGCAGCGGCCAGGGCTACGAGGTCGGCGATGATGTCCGGCTTCACGTCCCGCGTGACAGGGCTGGCGATGGGACCGTCGACGTCGAGGAGCAGCGCGAGGGCCGGGTTCTCCCGGGTAACAGTCCGGCCGGGACTTTGGAGCGGTTGAGTCATGTCCCTATTCTGTCAGTCCGCGGGGCCCACTCCACAGCTGTGACGCCGCGGGCCCGATAATCACCATTTGGCTACAACCTGCCTGTGCCGGGGCTCACAAGTTCCGTTGGGGCTGTAACTTCCATAGGCTTGCAGGGTGATCTTCAAAGCTGTGGGCGAGGGACGCCCGTACCCTGACCATGGATACTCCGCGCCGCGGGATTGGGCTGCCCTGCCTCCCCGCCCGGTCCGGCTTGACGAGCTCGTCACCACCAAGCGCACCCTGGACCTGGAAGCGTTGCTGGCTGAGGATTCAACATTTTTCGGAGACCTTTTCCCCCACGTGGTCCAGTACCAAGGGGTCATGTACCTGGAGGACGGACTCCACCGGGCGGTCCGGACGGCACTTCATCAAAGGACGGCGATCCATGCCAGGGTGTTGGTGATCGATGGCTAGGCGTCCCAAGGATGTGACGCACCTCCATGGCCATCACGTGGTCACGGGCGAGGAACTTCGCGCCACGTTCGCCGACGACTCCGGGACGCCGCCCTCACGGTTCGGGAGGCGGCTTTTCCACGCTATCGTCCTGGTCCTCCTGGTGGGGGTCATAGCGGCCGGAGCCGTGGGGGCCTGGGCGGTCATGAACGGCGTGGTGAAAGTCCCCACCGCAGTAGCCAGCAAAGCTCCCACGAGCCTTTGCCCGGGAACCACCTTCGACTACGTTCCCAACGAAACCGTCAGCCTCAACGTCTTCAATGCCACATCCCGCAGCGGACTGGCCGGCACGGTCGCGGAGCAATTCGCCGCACGCGGCCATAAGGTGGGCGCCGTGGACAACAGCGACACCGCCTATTCGGGAGTCGGCGTCGTCATATCCGGCGTCAAGGGCCAGGCAGCCGCCTTCAACATCCAGCGCAACCTCGCCGGTACCGACTACTACGAGGACAACCGTGAGGACGAGTCCGTGGACGTCATCCTCACCCCGGGTTACGAGGGCCTGGTTGAACCGGAACAGGTTGACAAGACGCCAGGCAAGCTCAGCTGCCCCCGTGAGGACCTCCGCATCGCGGACAATTCCAAGTGGCCCATCATTCCCACGGATCCCGCTGGCAACTGAACTGCCACAGCGCTTCTACGCGTCGCTGGCCTGCAGGGTCCCCGCCGCGGCAGCCCGGACCGGCTTGCCGGCGTCGTCGAACTTCGCGCCCGCCCCGAGCTGGATGAACCGCGCGGTGAGCGCCGTGGCGGTTTCGACGTCGGTGAGCGGCGATGGCAGCGGCGCGTCGCCGTCGGGCGTCTTGTTGCGTCGCGCGGCGCTGGCGGAGAGGGTGCCGTGAATGAGGCGCGCCAGCTGCGCCACGTCCACGTCCGGGAGGTAACCCTGGCGGACTCCGTCCTTAAGGATGTCTTCAAGGAGGATGTTCAGCCCGCCCACGTGGTCTGCGAGTTTGGCGAAGGACTGGGGGGAGAGGACGGCTGCCATCGCCGGCCCGGGCGGCAGGTGGCGGCGGCTGAGGTCCTCCACCTGGGATCGGACGTAGAGGGCCAGCCGGTCCACCGGATTGTCCAAGGCTGCCAGGGAATCGCGCAGGTCCCCGATGAAACGTTCGGTCTCGTCCAAGGCATACGCGATGAGCAATTGCTCCATGTCCGCGTAGTAGTTGTAGACCGCAGTGCGTCCTACGCCTGCGTGGCGGGCGACGTCGGTCATGGTCAGGCCGGGAAGGCCGTGGGTGAACAGAAGCTCACCGAACGCGGTGAGGATACGACGTTGGGTCTCGGCGCGTTGGGCAGCGTTCGTGGCGGCCGTGATCCTTGGCATATAGACACTTTACCGTTATCTGTCAGCAAATACCCGTGGACCCGGCGGGTAGAGGCGGGCGGAAACTCGCGTAGCATCGAGTCAACCGGATTGATTTCACCAAGGGGGACTGTTGCGGGCAACGGTCAAGGATGTAGCGCGCCGCGCGGGAGTGTCTCCCAAGACCGTTTCGAATGTGATGAACGGCGTGGTGCCCGTCAGTGCGTCCACGCGCTTCAAGGTCGAGCAGGCCATGCAGGAGCTCGACTACGTTCCCAACCTCTCTGCGCGGGGACTGCGCAACGGGCGCTCGGGCGTCATCGGCCTGGCCCTGCCGGATCTGGCCACTCCCTTTTCCGCCGAACTTGCCCACCATGTGGTGGAAGTTGCCCACGAACAAGGGTGGAGCGTGCAGATTGAGGAGACGGGGTTGGATCCGCAGCGGGAGCAGGATCTGATGACACGTGCCCGGTCCAACCTGATCGACGGCCTCATCCTCAACCCCGTGGTCCTTCAGGAAAGCGCCGTCAAGGTGGGCGTTTCCCTTCCTCCGGTAGTGCTGCTTGGCGAAGTCACCCAGCACATTGCCGATCGCGTGTTCGTGGACAGCATGGCTGCAGCGCGGGACATGACGCTCGCCCTGGCGAAACCGGGGCGCCGGAGGATTGCAGTCCTGGGCATCAATGCCGCCCGGCCTTCGTCAACCGCCATTCACCGCGCGGCCGGCTACGAGTCAGCCCTGGAGGCCTTGGGCATAGCGCCTGATGATGACCTGCTGATCCGCTGCGAGAAATGGACGTCCGAGTCCGCAGCGGCAGCACTTGATTCCTGGCTTGATTCGCACCCTGTTCCGGAGGCTCTGTTTTGTTTTACGGACTCCATGGCGCTGGGTGCGCTTAACGTCCTCTGGAAGCGGGGCATCCGGGTTCCCGATGATATTGCGGTGGCAGGATTCGACGACGTCGCGGACGGGCGTTTTGCTGTTCCGCCCCTCACTACTGTTTCCTTCGACCGGCGACTGGTAGCCTCCGAGGCCCTGCGACTGCTGACTGATCGAATGACGGACCGCGACTCCTCCCAGCGCGTGGTGCAGGTGGGTTACTCCATTGTGGAGAGGGGCAGCAGTACTCCACGGGGGTAAGAGGCGTCGACGTATTTCTGTTTGCGCTAACAAATTTCTCTTGCCGCAATTATTACATCGTTGTAATGTGAGAGCTGCGTCACTCCGGCTCCACCCTTCTGCTGGACCTGACGCAAGGACACCGGGACTTTTTATGCAGTTGGCAGTGACTTTCAGCGGACCCATCCAAAGGAGTGACGGGTGAAGCAATTCGAAACCATAGCCGGGAGACAGGTATCCCGGAGGCAACTATTAGCCGGATCCGCGGCCCTCGGCAGTCTGGGCCTGATGGCCGGGCTGACTGGCTGCGGCGGAGCGGCCCAGGCGTCCCAGGCACGCGAGATCGGTTTTTGGCATCTGCTGTCCGGTGGCGACGGCATCAAAATGCAGGCGATGATCGCCGCTGCCAACCAAGCCAACCCCGGCTTCAAAGTTCACCCCACCGTCCTGGCGTGGGGGCCGCCCTACTACACCAAGCTGGCCATGGCATCGGCCGGTGGCCGGCCTCCGGAACTGGCCATCATGCACGCAAGCCGCGTGCCAGGCTACGCGCCGGGCGGACTCATAGAACCCTGGGACCTGGACCTCCTCGCGGAGAACGGTGTGCGGGCCGAAGACTTCGCCTCGCGCATCTGGGAGAAGAGCCAGCAGGACGGCAAGGTCTTCTCCATTGCGCTGGATTCGCACCCGTTCATCATGTTCTACAACACGGACGTGGCGGGCAAAGCGGGGCTCCTGGAAGCGGGCGGCCGGTTGAAAGAGGTCTCGACGCCGGATGACTTCAAGGCCATGGCGCTGGAGATGCAAAAGGTCACCAAAGGCCACGGTCTCTCTTTTGGATACCTCAACCTGGGCTCCCAGATGTGGCGCCTGTTCTACACACTCTACAAACAGCACGGCGCTGAGATCGTGCTGACTCCCGGCCAGCCCATGCAGGCCGACCGGGACGCTGCAATAGAGTCGCTGGAATTCATGGCCTCGCTCTTTGACGACACCATCGCAGCCAAGAGCGGTGACATCAATACCGGCATCGCGGAATTTGTCCGGGGTGATTCGGGAATGCTCTTCAGCGGTGGGTGGGAAATGCCCACCATGAAGAAGGCGAAACTCCCTGTGGACGCCGTCACCATTCCCACTCTCTACGGGACAACGGCTGCGTACGCCGATTCGCACTCCTTTGTCCTTCCCCGGCAGCTCGTCGCGGATGAACAGAGCCGCAGGGACGCCTACAAGTTCGTCAGTGATGTCCTCAAGGGTTCGTTGTCCTGGGCCGAGGCAGGCCACATCCCGGCCTACCAGCCCATAGTGCAGTCGCAGGCCTACCGGGAACTTAGTCCACAGGCCCATTACGCCAATGCCGCGGACATCATCGCCTACGACCCCGAAGCCTGGTTCAGCGGCTCCGGCTCGGATTGGCAGACCTATTTTTCCGAGTACATCCAGAACGTTCTCCTGGGGCGCAACAAAGCAGCAGCAGGGTGGGACGGCTTCGTAGCCCGCACCAACGACCTCCTATTCCGGCCCAACCCGGTCTGACCGGCGCCGACACCCGAGCGACAAAGGAGTCCTTCATGAGTTCCTCTACACTGTCCCGGCAGGCCCGGACAACACCTCCGTCCGGCGTCAAGGCCGGCCCTTCCCTGCGCCGAAGCAGGGACAACGTGAGCGGCTGGGCATTCGCGGCCCCGTTCCTCGTGTTCTTCCTGGTATTCCTTGTATGGCCCATCCTGTACGGCTTCTACATGAGCCTGACGGGCAAATCCCTCACAGGGGCCAACGACGCAGTCATTGGCTTTGCCAACTACTCCGAGGCTTTCGCCGACGCAGGGATGTGGCGTTCCCTCGGCAACACGCTCTATTTCACGGTGATCAGCACTGTTCCCCTGGTGCTGGTTGCATTGGCCATGGCGGCGCTGTTGAACATCGGCCTCCCGGCCCAGTGGTTGTGGCGCTTGAGCTATTTTGCGCCCTTCCTCCTGGCCTCCACGGTGGTGTCCATGTTCTTCGTGTGGATGTACAACCCGCAGCTTGGACTGATCAACGACTTCCTGTCCAAGTTCGGCATCCCGAAAGTTGGATGGCTCAACGACCCCAATGTGGCCATGTGGTCAATCGTGATCGCAACGCTCTGGTGGACTGTGGGCTTCAATTTCCTGCTGTACCTGGCCGCAATGCAGAACATCCCCTCGCAGCACTATGAAGCCGCATCGCTGGATGGCGCAGGAGCCTGGCGGCAGTTCTTCTCCATCACCCTGCCCCAGCTCACGCCAACAACGGTCATGATCGTGCTGCTCCAGATTCTGGCTTCCCTCAAGATCTTCGACCAGATCTACCAGATGACCGCCGGCGGCCCGGGCGGCTCCACCCGGCCCGTGGTCCAGTACATCTTCGAAACCGGGTTCACCGGGTACCGGCTGGGATACTCCGCAGCCATCTCCTACATCTTCTTCGGACTGATCGTGATGGTGTCCGTCATGCAGTTCGTCATTACCCGCCGCAGGAGCGCTTAGCCATGGCAACTACAACCCTCACCCGTACCACCCCGGCTGCAAGAGGCCAGGTCATCCGGCAACCGCGCCGGAAGCCCACCATCGGCAAGGCCGTCGCGGTCGCCGTCGCCGCCGTCCTCGCCCTCCTCTGGCTGGTTCCCTTCGCTTGGGCAGCGGTCACCGCTTTCAAGACCGAAGCGGATGCCTCGGCGCCCAAGGTCACCTGGATTCCGCCGTCGGGCTTTACCGCGGAGGCGTTCATCAACGTGTTCCAGGCTGGCAACATCCCGCTGTGGACGTGGAACTCGCTCTACACCTCGGCGGCAATCACGTTCGTCACGCTGGTGATCTCCGCCCTGATCGCCTACGCCTTGTCAAGGATCGAGTTCAAGGGCAAGAAAGTCCTGATGACGGCAATTATCGCCAGCATCATCGTCCCGCCGCCCGTGCTCATGATTCCGCTGTTCTATCAAATGCTCGCTTTCAAGATGATCGATACGCCATGGGCCATCATTCTCCCGCAGGTAATCCACCCGGCCATGGTGTTCGTGCTGAAGAAGTTCTTCGACCAGATCCCGCGTGAACTTGAAGAAGCGGCAGTGATGGACGGGGCCAGCCGGCTCCGGATCTTCATGACGATCATCCTGCCGTTGTCCCGGCCCATCCTGGCTGCCGTCGCCATCTTCACGTTTATCGGTGCCTGGAACAACTTCCTGTGGCCGTTCATCTCCACCAACGACGATTCGCTGCTGACCCTCCCCGTGGGCCTGCAAACCATCAAGAGCGCCTATGGCGTGCAGTACGCGCAGAACATGGCGTCCGCGCTGCTCGCGGCGCTGCCGCTGATCGTCGTGTTCCTCTTCTTCCAGCGGCAGATCATCAAGGGCATCTCAACGACCGGACTCGCCGGAACCTGACCCGGCACCTGCCGAGCACGCAACAACCGATAAACCCAAACCTGACATTCAAAACCCGGATAAGAAACACACCCAAGGAGATTCATGTCCCGCGCACGCATTACGCTCGATCGCGACTTCACCGTAGGCGAGGTACCCCGCCGGCTGTTCGGTTCCTTCGTGGAACACATGGGCCGCTGTGTCTACACCGGCATTTACGAACCAGGCCACCCGGAGGCCGATGAGAAGGGCTTCCGCCAGGATGTCCTCGAGCTCGTCAAGGAACTGGGCGCCACCGTCATCCGCTATCCCGGCGGCAACTTCGTTTCCGGCTACAACTGGGAAGACGGCATCGGTCCCCGGGAGGACCGGCCGCGCCGCCTGGATGGAGCCTGGCACACGGTGGAGACCAACGCGTTCGGCCTCCACGAGTTCGTGGACTGGTCGAGGCAGGCCGGCACCGAAATCATGGAGGCCATCAACCTGGGGACCAAGGGAGTTGACGCTGCCCGCCAGATCGTGGAATACGCCAACCATCCCGGCGGCAGCTACTGGTCCGACCTCCGGGCCAGGAATGGCCACAAGGACCCGTTCGACATCAAGCTGTGGTGCCTCGGCAACGAAATGGACGGGCCGTGGCAGATCGGGCACAAGACCGCCGAGGAATACGGCCGGCTGGCACAGGAAGCCGCCAAAGCCATGCGATTTGTGGATCCCACCATCGAATTGGTGGCCTGCGGAAGTTCCAACTCCGGGATGCCCACGTTCGGCGCGTGGGAGCAGACGGTGCTCACCCATACCTATGACGAGGTGGACTACGTTTCCCTCCACGCCTACTACCAGGAGCACGACGGCGACGTCGGCAGCTTCCTCGCTTCCGCCGTCGACACCGACTACTTCATCGAGTCAGTGGTGGCGACCGCCGACGCTGTCCGGGCCAAGGGCAAGCACAAGAAGCACATCAACCTGTCCTTCGACGAGTGGAATGTCTGGTACCAGCGCGGCCGGGACACCGAGGACCAGTTGAGCAACATCGTCAAGGGCCCGTGGGTTGAACACCCACGCGTGATCGAGGACAAGTACAACGTCACCGACGCCGTGGTGGTGGGGACTCTGCTCAACTCGTTGCTGCGGCACGGCGACCGCGTGAAGATCGCCAACCAGGCGCAGCTGGTCAACGTAATCGCGCCGATCTTCAGCGAGGCCAACGGCCCGGCGTGGAAGCAGTCCATCTTCCACCCGTTCGCACGCATGGCCGAGCTGGCCAAGGGGCAGATCCTGCAGCTGTCCGTGAACTCGGACAAGTACTCGAACGCGCGTTTCGGCGACACGGACCTGGTGGACGTCAGCGCCACGTGGAACGAGGAAACGGGCCGGGTTGCCTTGTTCTTCGCCAACCGCGGACTGGAGGAGGCCGCCGACGTCGAGGCAGCCCTGCACGGCTTCGACGCCCGCCAGGTTCTTCGGGCCGAGGTCCTGGAAATACCCGACGGCGGAGACCGCTTCACCATCAACAGCCAGTCCCAGCAGGACCGGGTGGGTCTGATGCCACTGGAAGGCGTCAAGGCCTCCGGTTCCGAGCTGCGGCTGACGCTGCCCGCTTTGTCCTGGGCCGTCGTCGAACTCGAGGTGGCGAAAGCCTAGCCCCCGTACCCAACCGGGCGGCACCCAACTGGGTCGCAGTTGAGCGCATTTTGAGTCGTGTCATGTCTCAGGACCTTGTAGACACTTCATGTCTCATGACTTCGTAGACACTTGATGTCTCATGGCTTCGTGGACAGTTCGTTCGATGGTTTGGGGTTCCGGTTTTTGAGCTGTGGGTAGATGGTTCGTTTGGCGCGTGTGCCTCGGGGGTCGGCTGCGACGCCTGAGGGTTTGCCGTTGCCGACGTAGGTGGTTCCTTGTGGTGGTCTGGGGTGTGTGATGATCTCGGTGCCTTGGGCTCCGAAGAACATGATGGTGGTGTCGTCGTAGAGGATGTGCACGGTGGTGCCGGTATGTTCCTTGCCCATTTTGAAATGGGTGCCCAGGATCGTCACTGAGCCGTTTCTGTTCACTGTCCGTTGTGCGCTTCGCCTGTCCGGACGGGGCGCAATCGGTTCAGGGGCCGCTGGCGGGGACGTCTTGGGGGTGGCGTTCCAGGCTTCACGGGGTGTCATTGCGTTGGGCAGGCCTTGGTGTTCGCGTTCGTTGTTGTAGTAGAGATCGAAGGCGTCCACCTGTGACTGGAGGGCGGCCATAGAGGTTGCCGGTGGCTGCCGGTGAAGGTAGCGGTGCAGGGTCCGGTGGAACCGTTCGTTCTTGCCTTGGGTGGTCGGTTTGTAGGGTTTGCCTGTGATCGGTTCGATGCCTTTGGCTTTGAGGAACTCCACAAGCGCACCGGTGCGACCGCGGCGTGTGGGATTCAGTGCCGCACCGTTGTCGGAGAGGAATCGTTGCGGTGTCCCGTGGCGTTCGATCGCTTGCGTGACAACGGCGATCGCAGCGGCGCTGGTTTCCCCGGCTGCGACCAGGGACGCCAGTGCCAGACGTGAATGATCGTCGACGAGCTGGAAGATCGCTACCTTCTGTCCGCCGGCGAGTTGCCATTCGGTCGAGTCGATCTGCCAACAGGCGTTCGGCTGGGGATAGACGAACCTTTTGTACGCGCTTCGTGGTTTCTTTCTGGGCTCGGGCACCACGACACCTGCCCTGACAAAGATCCTGGCCACGGTGGCACGCGAAGGCGGCTTGAAGCCCTGCCTTGCGAGCTTCGCGATAACGGAGAGCGGGCCGTAATCAAACCCGCTCTCCTGAAGTTCTGCACGGGTACCGAGCAGCAGTTCGATCATGACCGGAGCCGTGACAGTGGGCATGGACTTCGGAAGCGGGGGCTTTTTCTCCAACGCCTTCACTGGTCCCACTTCCGAAGCCGCTGCCCGGACCCGGTAAAACCACGCCCGGGAGACATTGTGCTTCCTGCAAAAAGCCGAGACCGCGCCCCTAGGCGAATCCTCGGGCCACGTCGCGACAGCATGCCGAATCCTGATATCCGGCTGGGATTTACTCATGAACAGCAGCAAACCCGCCAGCAAAGTGTCCACGATGTCATGAGACAGAGTGTCTACGAAGTCATGAGACAGAACTGTCTATTAAGTCATGAGACTCCACACGCATTTTGAGTCGTCAAAACGCGCTTAACTGCGACCTACTTGGGGAAGTACGACGGCGGGTGGTCAGTTGACGGCGCAACCGTCCGGGCCGCAGGCCTCGGCATCGGAGGATCCCACCGGGATAAGCGGGTTGGCTTCCTGCCACGCCTGGTTGAGGGCTTGGGAGAAGAGCTCGGCCGGCTGGGCCCCGGAGATGCCGTACTTGCGGTCGATGACGAAGAACGGGACGCCGGTGACGCCGATGGCGCGGGCCTCGTTGATGTCCATGGTGACCTCTTCGCTGAACTTGTCCGTGGTGAAGAGTTCAGCCACCTCATCGGCCGGAAGATCCAGCGCCGCACCCAGCCCGGTCAGGTACTCCTGGCTTCCGATGTCCTTGCCGTGCTCAAAGTGGTCGCTGAGCAGGCGCTCCTTCGCCAGGTCCTGCTTGCCGTGGGTCGCTGCCAGGTGGATGAGCCGGTGGGCCGTGAAGCTGTTGGCCACCACGACGTTGTCAAAGTGGTAATCCAGCCCTTCGTCCTTCGCAGTCTGCGTGACGTGGGCGAACATCTGCTTGACCTGCTCCGGAGCCATGCCCTTGCGCTTGCTCAGGTAGTCCAGCTCGGTGCCGTCGTAGTGTTCGGGGACGGAAGGATCCAGCTGGTAGCTCCGCCATTCCACCTCCACCGAATCGCGGTGCGGGAACTGTGCAAGGGCACTTTCAAAACGGCGCTTGCCGATGTAGCACCACGGGCAGGCGACGTCGGACCAGATCTCAATCTTCATGCCTGCGTCAACCGGGGCAGCACAGGGAGCATTCCGGCAACAGGCTGTTATTTTCCTCACGGGGCTAATAGCCTTGATCCGGGTTAGGAAGTCAGCCCGCTGTGTATGGGGGTTATGCGCGGAGGCATGGATGCGCATTGGACTTATTGTTGGACCCTGGTTCACCGTCCCGCCGGAGAAATACGGCGGAACCGAGCGCGTAGTGGATGCCCTTGCGCGGGCGCTCACCGACGCCGGGCACGACGTTCTCCTCGCGGCGTCGTCGGACAGTACCTGTCCGGTACCCCAACTGGACGGGCTGGGTCCCAGCCGTCCGGGCGAACTCGGGGAGACACTCAGCGAACTCAGCCACGTGATCAGGTCCTACGCCGGCATGCGGGGAATGGACATCATCCACGACCACACGTTGGCCGGCCCACTGTACGCCCACCGTTGGCCCGATATTCCCGTGGTCACCACCATCCACGGGCCGTTGACGGCGCAGTCGGCGGAGTTGTACCGGGCAATGGCAGGGGACACCGCCATTGTCGCGATCTCCCACAACCAGGGATCGATGGTGCCGGGGCTGCCGGTTTCGGCCGTCATCCACCACGGGCTGGATCTCTCAACCGTGTCGATGGGCAATGGCGCGGGTGGCTACGCGTGCTTCGTTGGCCGCATGTGCCCGGACAAAGGGCTCATGGAGGCGGTGGGGATCGCCCGGGAAGCCGGGATACCCCTGCGGATCGCCGCCAAGATGCACGCCAAGGACGAACAGCGTTTCTACCAGGAAGTGGTGAAGCCTGCGCTGGGCCCACAGGAGGAGTTCCTGGGTGAGCTGGCTGATCCGGAGAAGTACCAGCTGATGGGTGACGCCGCCGTCCTCATCAATCCGATTCAATGGCACGAACCGTTCGGGCTGGTGATGATCGAGGCATTGGCCACCGGAACCCCGGTCATTGCTACGCCCATGGGTGCAGCCCCGGAGATCATCCATCACGGCAAGACCGGATTCCTGGGCGACGTCCACCAGTTGGCCGGTTTTGTGGACGCCGCAACGAAGCTTAGCCGCGCCGATTGCCGGAGAGCCGTTGAGGGGTACTTCAGTGCAGGCCGGATGGCAGCGGAACATCTGGAGCTTTACGCGCGGGTGATCGAACAATTCAAGGGCAAGGGGGTTACGGGCGGGCCTTACGTGAAAGAGAATCAAAGGCAGGCCTTTTAAAACCGCAGCTAAGGAGCCCCACCGCCCATGACAGCCTGGAATGCAGATACAGAAGCAGGAGCGTCCGAACTGGGGGCGGTGACGGTCGTCGAAGGCTCTTCCTTCTGCATCTCATCCCATACAGGTGACGTCCATGCGGGGGGTTCGCAGGGCGCTTACTACCAGGACACCCGAATCGTCTCCCGCTGGGTACTGCGCATCAACGGCGAACCGCGCGAGCCATTGGTGGCCCGCAATCCGACGGCTTTCCAAGCAGAATATGTGGGCCGGGCCTGCACTGAGGACGGCCGGTTCGAGAGCCCGTTGCTGGTCCAGCACCAGCGCAGCATCGGCTCGGGACTTCGGGATGACATCACTATCCGGAACTACTCCAGCGAGCCGTCCAACTGCACCATCGAAGTGATCCTCGACGCCGATCTTGCGGACCTTTTTGACGTCAAGGGTGGTCGCGCCGGACACGTTGACGGGACTCTGAAGACCGCACATGAGGACCGGCTGTACATCGAGTCCCGCCACTCAAACGGACAGCAGCGGGGCGTTTCCTTCCACGCAGAGGGGGCAAAGGTCACCGAGGAAGGGCTGACGTTCAACGTCACTATCCCTGCCAGGACCGACTGGACCGCCACTGTGATTGCCCTGCCCATCACCAATGGGAAAGAACCGGAAAATCCCTTTACCGCGGCGACACCGCTCAGCCACAGCGTCGGCGCGCAACGCCATGAACAGTGGGAGGAGCACGTTCCCCGCATCAGCGTTACCGACATCAACGTCACCGGTGTCCTGGAGAAGAGCCAGCGCGACCTCGGCTCCCTGCGGATCTTCGACGCGAAACACCCCGACCGTGCTGCCGTAGCGGCCGGAGCGCCCTGGTTCATGGCGTTGTTCGGCAGGGACTCGCTGCTGGCCTCCTATATGTCGCTCATGGTCGACCCCAGCCTCGCCGCCGGCACCCTGCAAACGTTGGCAGGCCTGCAGGGGACCAAAGTGGACATCGACTCCGAAGAGGAGCCGGGGCGGATACCCCACGAAGTCAGGCTCGGGGTGACTGCAGGGCTCTCGCTCGGCGGCACGGCCTACTACGGGACAGCCGATGCTACCCCGCTCTTCGTCTCCACCCTGGGCGAACTCAGCCGCTGGGGACTGGGGTCGGACATCATCGAATCCCTGCTCCCGCATGCGGACCGGGCAATCGAGTGGATGGAGAAGTACGGCGACCGCGACGGCGACGGGTTCATCGAGTACCAGAGGCCGAACCCCCACGGCCTGATCAACCAGGGGTGGAAGGACTCATGGGACGGCATCAACTTCGCTGACGGAACCATGGCGGAGGCGCCGATCGCACTCTGCGAAGTCCAGGCGTACGCCTATGCGGCGTACGTGGGCCGTTCCCTGCTGGCACGCGCGGCTGGGGACACCGCCGTCGAACGCCGCTGCGCGGACCGGGCCGAGGCACTTAAGGAGGCCTTCAACAAGACTTTCTGGCTGCCGGACAAGGGCTATTACGCGCTCGCCCTGGACAAGGACAAGAAGCCCGTGGATTCGTGCACGTCCAATATGGGCCACTGCCTGTGGGTTGGCATCGTGGACGAAGACAAGGCGCCGCTGGTGGCCGAGCGGCTCATGTCGCCTGAAATGTTCACCGGCTGGGGGATCCGCACCCTCGCTTCGGACATGGGGGCCTACAACCCCGTCAGCTACCACAATGGTTCGGTGTGGCCCCACGACACGGCGATCGTCGCCACCGGATTGATGCGATATGGCTTCGTTGAGGAAGCCAGTCGCGTTGCCAGCGGATTGTTCGACGCCGCCAAGCACTTCGGCGGCCGGCTTCCGGAACTTTTCTGCGGCTTTGACCGCTCGGACTTTCCGGAGCCCGTTCCCTACCCGACGGCGTGTTCCCCGCAAGCATGGGCGGCTGCGGCTCCGGTGCAGCTCGCCAGGATCCTGCTGCGCTTCGATCCGGACTTCACCCGGGACGTGCTGCACCTGGCACCGATACTCCCCGCATCCTTCGGGACGTTCAGCGCTGACAACGTCTTGCTGGGTGACTCACGGATCACCATCGAAGCAGCCGGGCCTACGGGTTCGGTGGCGGGGCTGCCGGAAAGCCTGCGGCTGCGCAACGATCCGCGGCCGCCGTTGGCCGGGGACCTGTTCGGCTAGACCGCGTACTCCATGACGAAGTCGTGCTCCACGGTGTTGCCCAGCTGGAATGACTTGGTGCCCACCCGTTCGAAGCCGTTCTTCTCGTAGAAACGGATGGCCTTGGCGTTCTGGCTGTTGACTCCGAGCCACACACCGGCCGCTCCCTTGTCTGCCGCATCGGCAAGGGAGGCCTTCATGAGCCGGGCAGCTGCGCCGTGGCCGTGGTGTTCGGGAAGGACGTAGCACTTGCTGAGTTCGGTGGAAGGCTGGGCTGAGAGGACCGAGGCCACATCGGGGTCGCTGGTGGGCTTGGCGATGAGCATGGTGTAGCCGTTCAGTTGGCCGGCGTCATCGAGCACCAGGATGGTGATGTTCGCGTCCGCGAGGTACTCGACGAACCTTGCCTCACTCAGGTGCTTCTCCAGATGGGCCTGGATGTCCTCCGGGGAGGAGCCCGGCGGGCACGCCAGCGGAAAGGTGACGGCCGCAAGCTCAGCGAGCTTCCCGGCGTCGTTGCTTGTAGCGGTGCGGATAGTCTCGGTCAACGCAGTGTCCCTCCAGGAGTCGGGTACGGAAAATGCCCCCAAGAACGCATCTTAGGGGCATTTTCCGTGCGCAAAACTCCTAGTCGGCTTTGACTGCCAGCACCGGGCAGTCCGCTTCCAGCAGGATCCGTTGGGAGACGCTGCCCATGATGAGCTTTCCAACGGGGCTGCGCCGACGCAGTCCGATCACGATCAGATCCGCATGGTGTTCATCTGCGGCATCCAGGACCTCGGCTGCAGCGTCATGGCCACGAACCGGTTGCGTGATGGTGTGGCTGATGCCTTGCGTTGCAAGCCGTTGCTCGATTCCCTGGATGTCCGGCTCCTGGGCGTAGCGGTTGTCCACCAGGGCATCGCCCTTCGAGGAATTGATGACGAGGAGGTGGTTGTTGCTCTTCTTTGCCTCGGCGATGGCCTGCGTCAGCGCGGCCTCACCTTCCGGCGTGGGGACGTATCCCACCACGATGGTCATGGGTTCTCCTGTTTCTTGGTGTTAGTCGCTGTAGTCCGCAGCACCGGAATTGGCGGGAAGCAGCGGGTCCTTGGCTGGACGTTTGGGCCGGATGAGCTTGTACGCAAACGGCCAAACCAGCACGATCGCAACGATGATGTACACAACGATCGCGATCGGCTCGCTGAAGAGCCCGGCGGGGTCGCCGGCGCTCAGTTGCAGGGTCTTGCGGAGTTGGCCTTCGATCCGCGGGCCGAGGATGACGCCGAGGATCAAGGGCAGGACAGGTAGGCCGAAGCGGCGCATCATGAAGCCCAGGGCACCGAGGACCAGCAGGATCACCAGGTCGAACGCCTGCAGGTTCACCGAGTAGGCGCCCAACGTGGCGAAGAACAGGATTCCTGCGTACAGGTAGGGCCGCGGGAGTTGGAGCAGTTTGGCCCACAGCGGAGCCAGTGGCAGGTTGATGAGCAACAGCAGCAGGTTGCCGATGAACAGGCTGGCGATCAGGGCCCACACCAGGGGTCCCTGGCTGGCAAAGAGCTGCGGTCCCGGCTGGATGCCGTAGGTGGTGAAGGCTGCGAGCATGACGGCGGCCGTTGCGTTGGTGGGCAGGCCCAGCGCCAGCATGGGGGTCAGGGTGCCCGCCGCGGCTGCGTTGTTGGCAGCTTCCGGCCCGGCCACGCCTTCGATTGCGCCCTTGCCGAATTCTTCAGGGTGCTTGCTCAGCCGCTTCTCCGTGACGTAGGAGAGGAAGGTGGGGATCTCCGCTCCGCCTGCGGGAAGGGCGCCGAACGGGAAGCCGAACGCGGTGCCGCGGAGCCACGGCTTCCAGGAACGGCTCCAGTCCTTCTTCCCCATCCAGGGGCGGCCTACGGGAATGATGTGCAATGGGCTGCGGCGGAGGTGGGCGGCAACCCAGAGGGCCTCACCAACAGCAAAAATGGCGACGGCGACAACCACAATGTCCAGGCCGTCGGCCAGGAGCGGCTGGCCGAAGGTCAAACGACGCTGGCCGGTGACCGAATCGATGCCCACCAGGCCGATGGCCAGGCCGAGTGCCAGTGATGCGAAGCCGCGGAGCCTGGACGAACCAAGGACCGCAGTGACCGCCAGCAGGGCCAGGACCATGATGGCGAAGTAGCTGGGGGCGCCAAGGCTGACGGCGAACTTGACCACGATCGGCGCGAAGACGGCCAACAAGGCGGTGCCGATGGTGCCGGCAACGAACGAGCCGATGGCTGCCGTGGCCAGCGCCTGGGCGGCCCGCCCGGCCTTGGCCATCTTGTTGCCTTCAATCGCTGTGACAACGGAGGATGACTCACCCGGGGTGTTGAGCAGGATGGAGGTGGTGGAACCGCCGTACATGCCGCCGTAGTAGATGCCGGCGAACATGATGAACGCGCTGGTGGGTTCCAACGCGTACGTCACGGGCAGGAGCAGGGCCACGGTCATGGCCGGTCCCAGGCCGGGGAGGACACCAACTGCGGTGCCGAGGAGCACGCCGATCATGGCGTACAGGAGGTTCATGGGGGTCAGGGCGGTGGCAAAACCGTCCATCAGCGAGGACAGGACGTCCATCAGAGGATTCCTTCCAGAAGCCCGGCAGGCAGTGCGATGCCCAGGCCGAGGTAGAAGCCGTAGAAGGTCAGCAGGGAGAGTGCCAGGGCAATCAGGCCGTCACGGACATAGCGCCGGCTGCCCAGGGCCAAAACGCTGCCCCAGAAGAGGAGAGTTCCGGAGATCACCCATCCGGCCCAATCGATGAGCAGGATGTTCAGGATGAAGGCGCCGGCCAAGGGGAGGACCGTCTTCCAGTCGGCGGGGTGCGCCAAGTCGACGTCTTCGCCGCCTTCGGCTTCACCCTTGCCGCCGCGGAGGACGTTGATGGCCAGCAGCACGGCACAAACCAGCAAGAGGCCTGCGACGATGAACGGCACAGTCTTGGGCCCAACCGGGTCCGACTTGGAGTACGGGGTGGCCAGGCCGTTGGCGTCCAGGAAGACCAGGACCCCGGCCGCGCCGAGCAGGAGGGAAACTCCCAGCTCGGCGCGGCCCTTGAGGCCTTTTACTGCAGTGCTCACGCCAAGCCAAGCTTGGTGAGGACGTCGGCCACCCGCTTGTCCTGGTCGGTCAGGAAGGTCTGGAACTCGTCACCGGTGATGAAGGCGTCCGTCCAGCTGTGGGTCTTCAGGGCTTCCTTCCAACCCGCGGATTCGTGCATCTTTTCCAAGGCGGCGATCAGGGACTTCTTGTCGTCATCGCTGATGCCCGGAGGTGCCACAACGCCACGCCAGTTGGTGAACACGAGGTCGATGTTGGACTCCTTGAGCGTTGGAGCGTCCACGCCGTCCAACCGCTTCTCGCCACTGGTAGCCAGGACGCGGACTTCGCCGGACTTGATCTGCTCCAGGTACTCGCCGGCTCCGGACGCTGCGAAGCCCAGCTTGTTGCCGAGGATCGCCGGCAGGAGGTCCCCTCCGCCGTCGTAGGAAACGAAGTTCACCTTGGTGGCGTCGATGCCCACGGCACCGGCCAGCTGCATGGGCAGGAGGTGGTCCGGGCCGCCCGGCGAGGAGCCGCCGCCCACGGAAATGGAAGCGGGATCGGCCTTCCATGCCTTCACCAGGTCATCGATGGTCTTGTAGGGGGAGTCCTTGCTGACCATGATGGCGCCGGGTTCCTCGATCAAGCGTGCCAGGGGAGTGGTCTGGGTCAGTTTGGATTCCGACTTGTTGGTGTAGCTGGCTCCCACCACGCCCAGGCCCATGAGCATGGCCAGATCGCCGTTGCCCTTCTCGTTGACCACGCGCGCCAGGCCCACGGTGCCGCCTGCTCCGGCCAGGTTGAAGACCTCGGTGTTGCTGGCGATCTTTTCGTCGTCCAGGACCTTGGCCGCGGCCCGGGCGGTGGTGTCGTATCCGCCGCCGGGGGTGTTGGGGACCATGATTTGCAGACCGCTGATGGGTTTGGCCGCACCGGTGCTTTCGGTGCCGGTGGAGCTCTTGCTGGTGGCACCACAACCGGTAGCCATCAGGGCGATGCCGGCTGCAACGGCGGCAATGCGCAATGCGCGGATCTGGCGCATGATGTTCCTCTTCTCAGTGAAAAAAATTCTTCATCGAATCTCTGTGCAGGTTCCCTCGGGGTCCTGCCCTGCGGTCGATGCTAGGACGGCCGGTGACGTGGATCACTCTTGTGTTCGCAGTGATCTTTAAGTTCATTGCGTTCACGCAGTAAGAGGCAAAAAGACCCGC
Source organism: Paenarthrobacter sp. YJN-5 (assembly GCF_015040095.1). NCBI lineage: Bacteria > Bacillati > Actinomycetota > Actinomycetes > Micrococcales > Micrococcaceae > Paenarthrobacter > Paenarthrobacter sp. YJN-5. The sequence goes on along the minus strand of NZ_CP053544.1, from coordinate 3,904,643 downwards.
TCAAGGGTATAGTTCCGGTACTCCATGGCGGACAGCCCGTGAACGCATCGAAGCCCATCGGCATCCGGCAAATCTGGAAATCACCCAAAGGATCAAGCAGTGACTCGACTGGCTCGAAGAAGAGGCATGTCCCTCGCCGGACAGTACCTTTTGCTGCAGCTGTTGATCGTGCTCGCCGTGCTGGTGGCCGTCGCGGCTATATCGCTGGCTGAATCCGCCGCCGCCTTCGAGCGCACCGAGGGGCGCAGGGCCCTGTCGGCTGCCGAAGCGCTGGGGAACAACCCCACCGTCCGTGAACTGCTCCCGACGGCGGAACCGCGCGCCGGTTCCGCCCTTCCGGCCGTCGCCGAGTCGGTGCGGACAGTCTCCGGCTCGGGCCAGGTTGCCCTCGCGAAACTGGACGGAACGGTGGTCACCGCCTCCGATCCCGGGTTGGTAGGCAAAATCCTGCCCCTTGGCGACAGCCGGGTGAAGGAAGGCCGGGCCTGGACGGGAGTCCTCGCCGGGAGCACCGGCCCGGTCCTTTCCGCCCACGTACCGGTCCTGGATGATTCCGGTGAAATGATCGGCATAGCCTCCATCAGCCGTAACTACCCCTCAACCCTGGAAAGACTCGGCGACGCCGCGCCCAACCTCCTGACCTACCTCGGCGTTGCCAGCATCCTCGGCGTTGCGGGTTCGCTCTTGTTGTCCCGGCGCGTCAAGCGGCAGACCCTGGGCATGGAACCACGCGAGATCACCGGACTCGTGGAAAACCGGGAGGCCATGCTGCAAGGCCTGAAAGAGGGTGTGGTCGCTTTGGATCCCCACGGGCGGATCACGGTGGCCAACCAGAGCGCCCGGCAACTCCTGGGGCTTCCCGACGATTGCGTCGGACAGCGCCTCGCTTCGCTGCCCGTTGACCCGGCGCTCAAAGTGGTGCTGGCCAGGGACCAGGCGGACCCGGACCAGTTGGTTCTGGTGGGCGATCGGCTGGTGGTCATGAACAGGGTTGCGCTGACCTCCCGCGGAAGGGACATGGGTTCGGTCACGACGCTCAGGGACCGGACGGAAATGTCCTCCTTGGAGCGCGAGCTGGGGGCAACCCGGACGGTAACCAACACGCTCCGTGCCCAGGCCCACGAGTTCGCCAACCAGCTCCATGTCATCTCCGGGCTGCTTCAGCTGGAGGAATACGAATCCGTGATCCAGTTCGTCAACGGCGCCACCGTGGACCGCACCAGGCTCAACGATGAAGTGACCAGCAGGATCCAGGACCCGGCGCTCGCGGCCTTGTTGATTGCCAAGTCCAGCCTCGCTACGGAGCGCGGGGTGGAACTGCAGCTTGATCCGGGATCCGCGCTGCCGCGCGTAGCGGACGAACTTTCCCGGGACCTCACTACTGTGGTCGGGAATCTGGTGGACAACGCGTTCGACGCCGTCACCGGACTCCCCGGGGCAACGGTCAGCGTCTTGGTGGTCGAGTCCGGTGACGAGGTCAGGGTCACCGTCCGGGACAATGGTCCCGGGATTCCCGACGGCGATGCCGAACAGATCTTCTCGCAGGGCTTCTCCACCAAGGAGCCAGGGCCCGGGGATTCCCGGGGTTTCGGCTTGGCCATCTCCCGGGTTATTTGCAGGCGCAGCGGCGGCGATCTGTCGGTATCGAACCATAACGGTGCCGTGTTCGCTGCGCGTTTCATGAAGGAGGCAGTACGCCCGTGATCAAGGTCCTGATTGTCGATGACGACTTCATGGTGGCCAAAGTGCATGCCGGCTTCATCCAAAGGACTCCGGGATTTGCCGTTTTGGGAGTGGCGCATACGGGCGCGCAGGCCGTGCTGGAGACACAACGGTTGCAACCGGACCTTGTGCTGCTGGATATCCACTTGCCCGACGCCAACGGACTTGACCTCATGCACAGGCTACGGGAGGTGGCTCCGGACCTGGACGTCCTGGTCATCAGTGCAGCCCGCGAAGTGGAAACGGTGCGCAAGGCCCTCCGCGGCGGCATTGTCCACTACCTCATCAAGCCCTTCTCCCAGGCCGACCTCCAGGAGCGGCTCGAGCATTACCTGCACGCGTACCACGGCCTGGATTCTTCAAAAGCCGAAGCTGAGCAATCTGACGTCAACAGGGTTTTTGGGCTGGGAACCTCCGAGCGGACGCTGCCCAAGGGGTGCAGCGTGGAGACCCTGGAACGGGTGGAGGAAACACTGAAGGCGGCTTCCGGGGATCTGTCAGCCGCCGAAGTCGCAGAAGAACTGGGCACATCGCGGGTGAGCGCGCGGCGTTATCTTGAGTACCTCCACGATGCCGGCGCCGTTGACGTGAAGCTGAAGTACGGCGTCGGACGTCCGGAAAGGCGCTACGTGCTCAAGGGGCGTTGAGTGCTTCTACTTGCTCGCCTTGGCGATGCGGATCAACTCCGCGGCCGTCCCCTCCGGGCGTCGCTCGGGCAGCCAGACAGCCCGCAGTGAACGGGAGAGGTCCAGCCCTTGGACGGGCACTGCCACGAGTTGGCCGGTGGCAAGCTCCGCCGTCACCGCCAGTTCGCTCAACACAGCCACCGCCGAACCTTCAATGGCCGCCGCTTTGACCGCCACCGTGCTGGCAAGCTCCATGCTCGCCTCGGCCAACGGAGTGCCCGACCGTTCAAGTGCCCGGACCAGGGTGTCGCGGGTTCCGGAGCCGATCTCGCGAAGCACCAACTCCGCGGCGATCAGCTCGCCGGGCTCCGCGGGGGTGCGTCGCCGCGCCCACGGATGGCTTGTACCGACCACCACAACCAGCTCGTCACGGGCCACCGTGGTGGAGGCAACGCTCCGCGGCAGTACGGGAGTTTCCACGAAGCCCAAAGGGATTTTCCGTGTAGCCAGTTGCTCAAGGACTTCCCCCGAATTGCCCACCGCCAGGCTCACGTGCAGATCAGTGTGTGCCCTGCGAAAGCGTGCCATCCAGCGCGGGGCGAGGTACTCGGCGATAGTCAGGCTGGCAGCGACCGTGAGGTGGGCGGCCTGCTCCGCTGCCAGTGACCGGGCACCGAGGATCATCCGATCCATGGCACCCAGCGTCTCGCGGGCCCACGCCGTGACCACCTCGCCCTCGTTGGTTACGCGGGAACCCGCGGGAGTCCGTACCACCAGGGTGAGCCCGAGTTGGCGTTCCAGCCGGGCGAGGGCCCTGCTGGCGTTCGGCTGGGCCATGCCAACGCGCCTTGCCGCAGCCCCCAACGAGCCGGTCTCTGCCACCAGGACGAGGATCTCCAACGCGGTCAGGTCCGGGCGGCTGCTCATGCTTGGAAGATATGTGCAGCCTTCAGGTCATGTCAATTGCGCATGAGTTCAGGCCGGAAAGGCGTCTACCGCTGGGAGGGGATTCGGGGGATGGTGGAACCATGAGCACAACACGGCCGCGGACCTCCGCCGCATCGGAAGCCCCTGCGACCCCCGGGTGGGGCGCGCGCGGCGGACGTGGCGGCCGGCGTCGTGGGCCTGTCCTTTCCCTGGCGCCCGGGGTGGCCGCGTGCGTCGTGGCCTTGGCCCTGGCGTTCGGCATCCACGCCTTACTGCCGTCACTGCCCGCCATGACACTGGCGGTGGTCCTCGGCATCGCAGCGGCAAACCTGCCCGACGTCTCGGGATGGGTTGGCGGATCCTGGCAACCCGGCCTTCGATTCGCGGGCAAGCACTTGATGCGTGCCGGCATCGTCCTCCTGGGCCTGAAGCTCAGCCTCGGGGACATCGCGGCCCTCGGCTGGCAGTCCTTTGCGCTCATCGTCGCGGTGGTACTGCTCTCTTTCGCGGGTACGTACGCCTTGGGCAAGCTCTTCAAGCTCCCCGGCGACGCACCTCTTCTCATCGCCACGGGATTCTCTATTTGCGGTGCCTCGGCCATCGGTGCCATGGCAGCGGTCCGGGGAACGAAGCACCAGGACACGGTGCTGCCCGTGGCCCTCGTAACCCTGTGCGGCACCTTGGCCATCGGCACGCTTCCGTTGCTCATGCACCCCCTGGGCTTGGATGCCGTGACGTTTGGCCGCTGGGTTGGTGCATCGGTTCACGATGTGGGACAGGTGGTGGCTGCGTCCCAGACGGCCGGTGCTGTTGCACTCAGCGCCGCGGTGGTCATCAAATTGTCCAGGGTGGTCCTGCTGGCTCCGATCGTCGCCACCGCAGGTCTGTTTGAACGACGACGGCGGCGGGCAACGGCCGCTGCAGCGGACCATGCGGGCACGTTCCCGCCGATCGTCCCCCTGTTCGTGGTGGGCTTCCTGGCCATGATCGCCGTCCGCAGCCTCGGCTGGGCTTCGCCGGCGGTGCTGGACTTCGGAAACCTGGCGCAGGAGATCGCCCTTGGAGCAGCCCTCTTCGGCCTGGGTTCCTCGGTGCGCGTGCGCGAGCTCCTGAACGCCGGACCGCGGTCCTTGGTCATGGCTCTGTTCGCGTGGGCGTTGATTGCGGCCCTGGGCCTCGGGGCTGTTGTGTTGGCTGGTTAGCTGGGAAGGTGGGCCTGGTCTGCCAGCGAATATGGCCTTTCTTGCCGTAGATAATTCTGATGACGGGTCACTGGCTGGGTTGTACACCGATCCGAGCGCCCGACTGCTCCGAATCTCTATACATGACTAGGAACAGGCGCAGGATCCGGGATGCCAAAGGTATGGCCGCGTTGGCAGGGGTGGTATCGGCCGCGGTTGTTCTGGCAGTCGCGGAGTTGGTCGGTGCGTTCTTCACGGCCAGGGCAACGCCGTTGTTCGCTCTGGGGGCCACCTTTATTGATTTCACGCCGTCGTGGTTGAAGGATTTCGCGATCGCAACCTTCGGTACCAATGACAAGGCCGCCCTTTTGGTTGGGATGGGCCTGACTATTGCGGTTCTGGCGTGTGTGCTGGGTGTGGTTGCCTACCGGAAGTGGGCGTTGGGGGTCCTGGGCGTGCTGTTCATGGGTGCCGTGATCGTCGCCTGTGTCCTGACGCGGGCCGGGGTCCAACCCGCGGACGCTATCCCATCCATTGCAGGAACTTTTGCCGGACTGGCGGTCCTGCGCCTGCTTCTCCTGCCGGTGTGGCGGTTGAAGGTTTGGCCGGAAATCCCGGCCGATATGGCAATCGACGCCGGCACTCCCGACGGCGGCCGCGTCACCAGCCGCCGTCGTTTCTTTGCCGCTGCCGGTGTGACGGCGGCGGCGGCCGGTATCGCTGCTACCGGTGGCCGGTTGCTGAGCACTGCCCGGAATAACATCGCCCAGGCCCGGGATGCACTAAGGCTTCCTGTGCCCTCCAAGCCAGCTGCCCCCGTACCGGCGAATGTCCAGGCGCCGGTGAAGGGTGTGTTGCCATGGTTGACGCCAAACAAGGATTTCTACCGGATCGATACAGCCTTGAGCGTTCCCGAGATCAACGTCGAGGACTGGGAACTCCGGGTCCATGGGATGGTCGAAGAGGAGGTCACGCTGACTTTCCAGGACCTGCTCGACGCGGAGCTGATCGAATCGCACGTCACGCTCACCTGCGTCTCCAACCCGGTGGGCGGAAAATTGGTCGGTAACGCGAAATGGCTGGGCATGCCCCTGCGCGATGTCCTGGCCAAAGCCCGCCCGAAGGAGGGCGCGGACATGGTCCTGTCCCGCTCCATTGACGGGTTCAGCGCCTCCACTCCGTTGGAAGTCCTGCAGGATGATGACCGGGATGCAATGCTGGCCATCGGCATGAACGGCGAACCCCTGCCTCTTGAGCACGGCTATCCCGTGCGGATGGTGGTTCCGGGACTGTACGGCTTTGTCTCCGCAACCAAGTGGGTCGTCGACCTGGAAGTCACCCGCTTCGCAGACAGCAAGGCCTACTGGACCGAGCGGGGCTGGTCCGAGCGTGGACCCATCAAGACCATGGCGAGGGTGGACGTCCCGGCGTCCTTTGCGAAACTGCCGGCCGGGAAGGTCGCTGTCGGTGGCACCGCCTGGGCCCAAACCCGGGGCATCACCAAAGTGGAGGTGCAGATAGACGACGGCGACTGGGTGGAAGCCACGCTGTCGGACGAAGCGTCCACCATCACGTGGCGGCAGTGGTCGTACGAGTGGGACGCAACGCCCGGCAACCACTATGTCAGAGCCCGCGCGACGGACGGCACCGGCGAAGTGCAGACAGACAAACGCGCCGATCCCGTACCGGATGGAGCCTCCGGCTGGCCCTCAGTCATGGTCACTGTGGAATAGGGCGCATGAGGCACCCCTTGCTGCTTGGTCTACGTCCTTGATTCATTGTGAATCAAGGACGTAGACTCCAAGTGATGAAAGGGAGCAATCATGATCGTCATGGACAACCACATTGCGGCTCTGCATCGCGGGGCGTTACAGCGCCAGGCGCGCCAGCGGGTGGATCTGCTCGATGAGTTGCGGGCCGTGCAGAACGCGTCCTCCCGGGGGATGAATCAGCGAGACATCGCGGAAGTTCTGGTGACCAGCCAGGCCAAGGTCCATCGCATGCTCAAGGCCATTGAACGACGCCCGGACATTCTCTCTTCCGACCAACCTGAAGAGCTCATTCTGCGCGCCTTCGCGTACGACACGCCACGCAGGGAGCTGATCGAGAAGCTGAAATCGATCAGTTACACCGATGGCGAGGAGGCTCCCTACCCGGACGAAGGGCGGATCCCCGGAACGTGGGACCAGGTGGTGGGCGCCTATGCCCAGGAACTCTTGACCGAGTCCGAGTTCAATGAGGTCAGGGCGGCCGTTGGCCGCTGACAGGGACACCGTTCATGCCGCACTGACCGAGCTCTACGCACCGGGTAATGACCTGGAGAAAGCCCCACCCTTGCTGCTGGCCTACTTTGACGACGCCGCAGGGGTCCGTCTGGCGAGGACGTTCATGGGCCGACAGCAGGACGTGGTGGCGGGTGGCCGCGCCGTCGTCATAGCCGCCGGTCCGCCCGGTGCAGGCAAGACCGAAGCGTTGAAGACACTGGACCTGCGTGGTTTCCGTTTGATAGACCCTGACGATGCCAAGGACATGATCCTTGACGAGGCCGAGCGCCACGGGCTGCTGAGCTATCGACTCAACTACACCCTGCCTGACGGAGGGCCGGTGGGAGTACGGGAGGTGGCCTCCCACGTGCACGTCATCTCGACCAGGACAACTAATTTGGTGCGGCAACTTGCTTTGGCTGCAGGCGAGAATGTCATCCTCGACGGCACTCTATCTTGGGAGAAGTTGCCCGCCCAGTACATCGATGAGCTGTACCTGTCCCGGTACGAGGAAGTCGATGTAGTCGATGTAGAAACCCACCGGGCCAGTGCCATTGAACGAGCCCGGCAACGATGGTGGACGGGCCGGCTGAACGATCCGGCCATGGGTGGCAGGTTCGTGCCGGACGCCGTCATCGAACACTGCTACCAGACAGACACCTCTTCCATCTGCGCCGCCAACGCACTCAAGCTGGCGCAGATGGCCGCCGAGGCCGTCGGGCGGGGAACACTGCGACGTTTCGACGTCGATCAGGCAACCGGCGAAGTCCACGCCAGCGCTGTCACCACATTCGAATAACGCTGAAAGGCCCCCGCCCCTCTCTTCCTAGCCTTGGTTGAACGCTGCGTCGAAAGAGGTTTGCGAGGCAGGGAAGTCGAACTTCTTGAGTGCGGCGAGGGCTTCGGGGGCGCCGTGGAGGCGGTCCATGCCGGCGTCTTCCCATTCAACGGAGATGGGTCCGTTGTAGCCGATCGCGGACAGGGCGCGGAAGGACGCTTCCCAGGGCACGTCGCCGCGTCCGGCGGAGACGAAGTCCCAGCCGCGGCGGGGGTCGCCCCAGGGCAGGTGGGAGCCCAGGACAGTGTTCCGGCCGGTTTGGCGGACCTTGGTGTCTTTGCAGTCCACGTGGTAGATCCGGTCTTTGAAGTCCCAGATGAAGGAGACGGGGTCGATGCCTTGCCACATCATGTGGGAGGGGTCCCAGTTCAGGCCGAACGCTTCGCGGTGGCCGATCGCTTCGAGGGTTCGGACGGTGGTCCAGTAGTCGTAGGCGATTTCGGAGGGGTGGACTTCGTGGGCGAATCGGACGCCGTTTTCGTCGAAGACGTCCAGGATGGGGTTCCAGCGGTCGGCGAAGTCCTGGTAGCCGGCGTCGATGACTTTTTCGGGGACGGGCGGGAACATGGCGACGTATTGCCAGATGGAGGAGCCGGTGAAGCCGACGACGGTGTCCACGCCGAGTGCTTTGGCGAGGCGGGCGGTGTGTTTCATTTCTTCGGCGGCGCGTTGCCGGACGCCTTCGGGGTCGCCGTCGCCCCAGACTTTGGCGCCGACGATGGCCTGGTGGCGGAAGTCGATGGGGTCATCGCAGACGGCCTGGCCTTTGAGGTGGTTGGAGATGGCCCAGACCTTGAGGTTGTACTTGTCCAGGATTTCGAGTTTGGCGTCGACGTAGCCGGGTTCGTCCCAGCGCCAGGCGTCCAGGTGGTCCCCGGAGACGGCGATTTCGAGGCCGTCGTAGCCCCAGCCGGAGGCGAGTTTGGCGACTTCCTCGAAGGGGAGATCGGCCCACTGGCCGGTGAACAGGGTGAACGGGCGGGGCATGGTCAGGCTCCTTCGGTGGTTGGTGCTGGTTCGGTGGTGCTGGACAGTTGGATCAATGAGCTTTTGGCGGCTGCGGACTCTTCGATGGCGGCCAGGACGTGCTGGACGTTCAGGCCCTCCTCGAACGACGGCGACGGCTGGGTTCCGTCCTGGATGGCCAGGAGGAAATCGCGGACCTGGTGGGTGAAGGTGTGTTCCCACCCGATGATGTGCCCTTGTGGCCACCATGCCTCAAGGTACGGGTGTTCGGGTTCGTTGACCAGGATGCGCCGGAAACCCTGTTCCCGCACGGGAACGGTGGCGTCCAGGAAGCCGAGCTCGTTGAGGGCTTCGAGGTCGAACAGGATGGTGCCCTTGTCGCCGTAGATTTCCAGCTTCAGGGAGTTCTTCTGGCCAGTGGCAACCCGGGATACCTCCACCGAGGCGATTGCTCCGGAGGTGAGGGTCAGCGTGGCCCAAGCGGCGTCGTCGACCGTTACTTCTTCCGGCCCGTCAGGTCCGGGGCGGTGGTCAACGAACGTGTGCAGGCGGCCCGTGACCTCTGTGACGGCGTCGCCGAGGAGGAAAAGGACCTGGTCGATGGCGTGGGAGGCGATGTCCCCGAGTGCCCCCGAGCCCGCCGTCTCCTTGCGGAGCCGCCAGGTCATGGGGGATTGGGCGTCGCTGAGCCAATCTTGGAGGTACGCGGCGCGGATGTGGCGGATGGTGCCGAGGCGGCCCTCCGCTATCAGCTCGCGGGCAAGGGCCAGGGCGGGAACGCGTCGGTAGTTGAATCCGATCATCGACTGGACGCCTTTGGTCCGGGCCTTCGCAGCCGCTGCGGTCATGAGCTCGGCCTCGGCCAGGGTGTTGGCCAAAGGCTTTTCCACCAGCACGTGCTTCCCGGCCTCCAGGGCGGCGACGGCGATTTCGGCGTGCATCCAGCCGGGAGCGCAGATATCGACGATGTGGATATCGTCCCGCTCAATGACTTCACGCCAATCCGTTGCCGATTCGGCCCAGCCGTACTTGGCGGCGGCTTCAGCCACCTGGGTGGCGTCCCGGCCTACGAGGACTTTCTGCTCGAAGGCCGGGACGTCGAAGAAACTGGCCACATTCCGCCATGCATTCGAGTGGGCCTTCCCCATGAAGGCGTAACCGATGGCTGCCACGCCGAGGGGGCGGGCGGTGCTGCTGTCCTGCGACAGCGCTGGCGTATGCGCCGTGTTCATTGTGATGCTCCTAAAGAAGGGCCGGATGGCCGGGAGGGTTCCCGGCCCCGGAAACGGTAGGTTCTACTTGACGGCGCCCGCTGAGAGGCCGGCCACCAGGTGCCGCTGAACCAGGATGAATCCGATGAGGACCGGCAGGCTGACCACAACCGATGCGGCCATGAGCTGGTTCCAGAACACATCGGATTCGCTGGCATAGGCCTTCAAACCTAGGGACAGGGTCTTGGTGGCCTCATTGGTCAGGACCGAGGCGAACAGGACTTCGCCCCATGCCGAAATGAATGAGTAGACCGCGACCGCGATGATGCCCGGCTTGGCCACCGGAAGGATGACGCGGAAGAGCGCGCCCATCCGTCCCGTGCCATCGATCATGGATGCTTCCTCCAATTCTTTGGGAATGGAAGCGAAGTACCCGCTGAGCATCCAGATGGCGAACGGCAAGGTGAACGTCATGTAGGTGATGATCAGCCCGAGGTAGGAACCCTGGAGCTGCAGTCCGGTGATGTTCCGGATCTGGGTGAAGATCAGGTACAGCGGGAGCAGGAACAGGATGCCGGGGAACATCTGGGTCGACAGGACGGTGAGGCTGAAAACGCGCTTGCCCTTGAACGGCAACCTCGCGATCGCGTAGGCCGCCAGCACAGCGACGGTCACGGAGAACGCCGTGGCGGCAACGGTGATGATGAGGCTGTTCTGGAAGTACTTGGCCAGGGGCACGGTAGTCCAGATGTCAAAGTACGGAGCAAGCGTGATCTCGCGGGGAATCCACTGGAAAAGACCGGAAACGTCCTTCAGGGGCTTCAAGGAGGTGGATACCACCACGAACAGGGGTACGGCCACCCAGAGGGACAGGATGGTCAGGACCACGTTCCTCAGGATCCGGAAGTTGCGGGTCTCAATCATTGTCGGCCCCCTTGGGCAGCACCATGCGGATGTAGAAGACAGAAGCGATGAACAGGGCGATCAGCAGCAGGACGCTCATTGCTCCGCCGAGGCCGAAGTTCCAGCTGCCGAACGAGTTCTGGTAGATCAACGGCGAGATGAGCGTGGCTTCCTTCGGTGATGTGGCGCCGAAGAGGACGAACGGAATGTTGAACTGGTTGAAGGTCCACAACGACATCACCATCAGGAGCACGCCGTTGGCCGGGCGCACCATGGGCAGGGTGATGGTGCGGAACTGCTGCCACAGGGTTGCGCCGTCAATGGCTGCTGCCTCGTAGACGTCGTTCGGAACATTTTGCAGGGCGGCCATGAGCATCAGGAACGCGAACGGCCACAGCTGCCAGACGTTGACGATCACCATGGCGCCGAAGGAGTTCTCGCCGAGAAGCCAGAAGGGGCGTTCGTCGCCGAAGAGATGGAGGGTGTCCACCAGGATCTGGTTCACGGCACCGTCACGCTGGTTGAACATGAAGGCCCAGGCAATGGTTCCGACGTACGCGGGAAGGGCGTAGGGGACCAGGAAGAAGGTCCGCAGGATGGCGCGGCCCTTGAAGTTGGAGGAAAGGAAAACGGCGCCGGCCATGCCCAGAACCCAGGCAAAACCAACCACCAGGATGGTGTAGACCAGGGTGCGGCCCACGGTGCTGAAGAAGGCCTGCCCAATGGTGCTTTCCGGGTTCAGGCCGTTGATGAAGTTCTGCAGGCCGACGAACGGTGCGTTGAGCCAGTTGGTCAGGTTCAGCTGGGTCAGGGAAATGAAAGCGATCCAAACACCCAGGAGCATGGGGCCGATGTGGATCAGGAGTTCAAGGAGGGCGGCCGGGGCGATCAGGCCGTAGGGGAGGAAGGAACGGCGCCGCTTCCGGGGCGCAGGCGCGGCGGTGGCTGGCCCGCCGGGCTCAGGATTGGCAGCGTTGGTGCTGCCTGCAGCGGTCTTGCCGCTGTCCAGCGTTGAGTGGGACATCGAAACTCCTTTGCCGGAGCGGGGGCACCACCGGCAGTGGTGCCCCCGCCCGCGAGGCGTCGTTACTGGGCCGCGGCCATCTGGTTATTGGCGTCCTTCAGGGCCGCCTTGATGTCGTCTTCGGAAACAGTTCCGGTTGCTGCCTTGGCAAAGAGGTTCTTGATCGCGGTACCCGTGAGGGTCTCCATCTGCCCTTCCTTCGCGATCAGCGGCATGGGCAGGGAGTGGTTGGCCAGGGCATCGTTCTTGGCCTTGACCTCCTCGGTCTGGAACGCAGCGTCCTTGGAGGCTTCGGTCACCACCGGGAGGGAGGAGTATGCCTTGTTCAGGGCAACCTGCTCCTCATCGCTGGTGAGGAACGCGGCGAGCTTGATGGCGTTCGCCTTGTTCTTGCTGTTCTTGAACACGCTCAGGTTGATACCGGCCACGTGGCTTTGGGTGGCGCGGTCGCCCGTCGCGTCGGCGGTCATCATGGGGACCGGGGCTACGCCCCAGTCCTTGAAGTCGCGTGCGGCGAAGTTCTTCAGCGGGCTCTGGTCGAACATCATGGCTGCTTTGCCGTTGATGAGGTTGTCCACCTTCTGGGCGCCCTGGCTAAGTTCGGCGTCCGACGGCGACATCACCTTGTCCACTGCCATCAGGTCCACCCACTGCTTGACACCAGCCACCTGCGGATCGCTGTCGAACGTCGGCTTGCCGTCCTTGTCGAAGAGCGTGCCGCCGTTCTGCAGGCCGCGGATAAAGGCCTGGTGGGAGTTGGCGGAAACGGATGCGCCGGCGGCGGTGAAGCCCCACTGGTCCGGCTTGCCGTCACCGTTGGTGTCCTTGGTCAGCTTCTTGGCGTCTGCGACGAACTCTTCCCAGGTTGCAGGGGGCTTTTCAATGCCTGCTTCCTGGAACATCTTCGTGTTGTAGTACATGTTGTACGCCAAGCCGTAGAGCGGGATGGAAGTGGGCGTCTTGCCCTCGGCTCCACCGGTAGACCAGCTGGTCTGCAGGAAGCGGTCCTTGCCGCCGATAGCGTCCAGGAGTTCACCTTCCACCGGTTCGAACGCGCCCGTCTCCTGCAGCGTCACTGCCCACGTGTTGCCGATGTTCAGGACATCCGGGCCGTCCCCGCTGGTGACAGCGGTCAGGATGCGGTTGTAGAGGTCGGTCCAGCCGATGACTTCCAGCTTGACCTTGACGCCCGTCTTCTCCGTGAAGCGGTCAAGGGTGGGCTTCAGTTTGGCTGCGGTGTCGTCAAGGCTGTTGCCCTGGTCAGACGCCCAGTACGTGATCGTGTCGGAAGAGGCCTGCGTATTGTCTCCGCCGCCACACGCGGTCATGCCCAGCGCGAGCGCGGCCGTGGCCGTCAGCGCCGATAGGACTTTCAAGGGATTCTTCATTGTTGCTCCGGTTTTCTCGTCGTCGAGTTGCCTGAAAGATGGGTCAGGCCGAAAGGGTTGCTGCGGTGGGGTCCCAGTCCTCGGGGAGGGCCGGTACCTTGGCTGCGGAACTTTCCACATCCACAAAGGCGCGGTTATCGATCGACTCCGAGATGGAAGCCATGGTGTCCAGGATGTGGAACGCGAGTTCACCCTGGGCGCGGTGGGGACGGCCCTCGCGGATTGCCCGGGCCATTTCCAAAACTCCCGCACCGCGGCTGGCGGTGGAACCCACGGAGGGCACTACCGTCCAGTCGTCAGAGCCAAGGGTGCAAATCCTGACGTCGCCGTCGAACATGTTCGGGTCCGGGAACGCGATGGTGGCTTCGGTGCCCGTGATCTCGACGAACCCGGCGCGCTTCAGGGGGGAGTCGAAGCTGAAAATGCTTTGGGCCGACTCGCCGCCCTCGAACTCCAGAATGGAGCTGACATGAGTGGGAACCGTGACGTCGAAGGCTTCCCCGGCCTTGGGTCCGGAACCGATGATGCGCGATTCGCGGGACTTGGATCCGAAAGCGGCCACGCGGCGGATGCTGCCGAAAGTCTGCACCAGCGTTGTGAGGTAGTAAGGGCCGATGTCGAAGAGGGGCCCGGCGCCGTCCTGGAACAGGAACGCGGGGTTCGGGTGCCATGACTCCGGGCCGGGTGACTGCATGAGGGTCAGGGCAGTAAGCGGGGTGCCGATGTCTCCGCGCTCGATCATCCGCCGTGCAGTCTGCAGCCCGGCCCCAAGGAAGGTATCCGGAGCGCAGCCCAAGCGGACACCGGCAGCGTCTGCCAGCTTCAGCAGGCCAAGGCCGCTTTCCCGGTCCAGGGAGAAGGGCTTCTCGCTCCACACATGTTTGCCGGCGTTGACGGCGAGCGTAGCGACCTCAACGTGGGCAGCAGGAATGGTCAGGTTGATGACGATTTCAACCTCCGGATGGCCGAGGACTGCGTCCACGCCTCCGTGGGTGGGGATGCCGTACTCGGCGGCCCGGGCTGCCGCAGCTTCCTCGAACAAGTCGCCGATGGCGAGGACCCGCACGTCGGGAAAACTGGTGAGGTTGTCCAAGTACTGCTTGCTGATGACACCGGCACCGATGATGCCGACACCCACGGGGCCCGAACCCAGTGGACCGAACGCTGCTCCTGCGGCGTGGCTCATGCGGAGACCTTTCCTGCGCTGAGGTAGTTGTAGCTGTCGCGGACAGCCTCGAACATGTCGCCCTGGAAGTCGTCGAGTTCAACGACGCCGGCTTCCAGGGAACCTGCTGCGGCCAGGACGTCCCAGATGGGCATCTTGCCGTCGCCGACTGCCAGTTGACTGGAGGGATCGGAGGTGACGGGACCGTCCTTGATGTGGATGAACTTCACACGGTCACCGAGCCGGGCCAGGAGTTCGGCCGGATCCTGTCCACCAACCGCGGCCCAGTACGTGTCCAGTTCCAGGACAACCTCGGGAGCGAGGTTGTCGGCAAGGTGTTCAATGGCTGTCTTTCCGTCAATGACGGACTCAACTTCCCACCAGTGGTTGTGGTAGCCCACGCGCACGCCGTATTCAGCCCCCTTGGCCGCGGCGGCGTTGAGCTGTTCGGCGGTGGCCTTGATGTCCTCGATGCTGTTCCAGCGCTCGATCGGAACGTGCGGATCGATCACTGTGCCGATTCCCAGCTGCTGCGCCGCTTCGAAGATGGCGTCCTGGTCATCGCTCAGCAGGGGAGCGTGCCCGGAGGGGGCGGTCAGGTTGTTCTCGGCAAGTGCTTTCTTGAGCTCCGCTGCCTTGGCAACGAACCGGTAGGGCTCCACCATGGTGAACCCGATGTCAGCCAAACGGTGGATGGTTCCAGCAAGATCCTCTTCCAGGGCCTTTCGGACCGTGTAGAGCTGGATCGAGTATGACACTGTCTCTCCTCGTCGTTGTGGGATGCGCGCAGATCGACCTTGGTGATAACCACCATTGACGGTCGTGATGTGCTGTACCTCACAACCTAGGGGGACTTTTGCCGAGCGTCAAGCAAAAGTTGAAAATGTGTTGGAATTCTTTTGCTGCGTGACACGCATAACCATCCGTGCTATCACTGGATGCATGACATCAGCCCCCGGAAACGACGCCGGCAAAGACACCTCTGCGCAGGAGGCCGGCAGTCTTTCGCGCGCTGGTGATTTGTTCCAATTGCTCCGTGATGGACAAGCCAGGACCCGCGCCGAACTCGCGCTGACTACCGGCCTGGCACGCTCCACGGTCGCCTCCCGGATCGACGCCCTCATCAGCTCGGGACTGGTAGGTCCCGCAGGCGAGGCCAGCTCCAGTGGCGGCAGGCCGCCGTCGCGCTTTGCCTTCAACCCGGCCGCCCGGGTGGTCCTGGCCGTCGATGTGGGCGCCACGCACGTGATCGTTGCTGTCACGGACCTCGGCGGGAAAATCCTCGCCGAGCAGCGGCTCAAGCAAGACGTCTCCGACGGCCCGGACGTTGTGCTGGGGCGCGTCATAGCCGCAGGCAAGGAACTGCTCGCCGAGGCGGGACGGGAAATGGGCGACCTCGCCGGCATGGGCATTGGCTTGCCCGGACCCGTGGAACACGACACCGGCCGGCCGGTGAAGCCGCCGATCATGCCGGGTTGGGACGGGTTCGACGTCGTCCCTTACGTCCAGCGCTCGCTGCCCGTTCCGGTTTTGGTGGACAACGACGTGAACATCATGGCGCTCGGCGAACGGACCGCTTACTGGCCGGAGCACGAGAACTTCCTGTTCATCAAGGTGGCCACGGGCATCGGTGCCGGCATCATCAGCAGCGGAGAGCTGCAGCGCGGCGCCAACGGAACCGCCGGGGACCTGGGCCACGTCCGCGTACCCCGCGGCGACGAGGTGCTGTGCCGTTGCGGCAACTACGGGTGCCTCGAAGCGCTGGCCTCAGGTCCCGCCGTCGCGCGCCAACTCCACGAGCTTGGGCTGGAAGCGTCAACCGGCGTCGACGTGTTGCGGCTGGTCGGGGAGGGGAACCTGCAAGCGATCCAGGCCCTGCGGCAGGCGGGGCGAGACGTCGGGGATGTCCTGGCCACGGTGGTCAACCTGCTGAACCCGTCCATGATCGTGATCGGCGGCAGCGTCGGCGAGGCCGGGGAACATCTCGTGGCCGGTATCCGCGAGGTCGTGTACAGGCGTTCCCTGCCGCTGGCCACCACCCACCTGCGGATCGGTATCTCCATGGCCGGGGACCGCGCTGCCATCCTGGGCGCGAGCCAGATGGTTACCCAGTACGTCCTGTCGCCCTCGGTGATTGAAGCCACGCTGCAGGCAACGGGCTGAGCCGTCTTTTTTCGGGGCTGGGCGGCGTCGTGATAGCAATGAAACTGATGAAAACGTTTCCTGAGATCCTGCGGCCCGCTCCGTGAACCAATTGCTTGCCAAAGTTCCGCGCGGGTGGCTGATCCTTGCCTGCATCGGACTCATCGCCCTCAACATGCGCGGGCCGTTCGTTGCCGTTGCGCCGGTGGTGGACTCGCTGCGCATGGACCTTGGATTCTCGCCGGTCGAGTTGGGCTTGCTGACCGGCATTCCCGTGCTGTGCTTCTCGCTCGCATCCCCGCTGGCATCCCTCGCCGGACGGCGGTTCGGGGCCGAATTCGCCGTCATGCTTACCCTGCTGGGAGTGCTGGCCGGCGTTGTGGTGCGCTCCAGCGGGGGAGGCGTGCCGGTCATGGTGGGGACAGTGCTCATCGGCGTCGCCATCACCATCGGCAACATTGCAGTGCCCTTGATCATCCGTCGCGACTTCGCCCCACGCAGGCAAGCCACGGCCATGGGCGTCTACACCGCGGCGTTGAACATCGGCTCGTTCCTGACGTCCGTGATC
The DNA here is from genome assembly GCF_015040095.1 of Paenarthrobacter sp. YJN-5. Lineage (NCBI taxonomy): Bacteria > Bacillati > Actinomycetota > Actinomycetes > Micrococcales > Micrococcaceae > Paenarthrobacter > Paenarthrobacter sp. YJN-5. Next base: position 3,887,718 of record NZ_CP053544.1, on the reverse strand, counting down.
ACTGCGCCGCTCGCGGATCTGCTGGGCTGGCGGTTGTCCCTCGCCGCCAGCGCCCTGCTGGCGCTGGCTGCGATCGTGTTCTGGATTCCTACCGTTGGTGTCCGCCGCGCCCTGGTTCCAGCGCCCGTGCCTGCTGCTCCGCCGTCGGGTTCCGGACGGGTGGCCGGTGTCCGATGGCTGATAGCCGGGCTGACTGTTGGCTTCGCCGGGCAGGCGTTCTCCTACTACGGCGTCACGGCGTGGCTGCCCAGCTTCCTGTCCGATGAACTCGGGATGGGCACCGCCGAGGCCGGCGCAGGGTCCTCACTGTTCCAGATCTTCGCGATTGTGGGCGGCCTCGGCGTTCCGCTCCTGGCCCGCTTCACCAGTACGACGACGGTCGCCGTCACCTTGAGCGCGCTGTGGCTGAGCGTTCCCGTGGGCCTGCTGCTGGCCCCGCATCTGTGGTGGCTCTGGTCCTCGATGGGCGGAGTAGCCCAGGGTGGCGGCATCACGGTGATCTTCATTGCCGTCATCAGGTTCGCCCGCGACCAGGCCTCGGCCGGCAAGATGTCCGCCGTCGTGCAGGGCGTTGGCTACTGCTTTGCCGCACTGGCTCCCACAATCGTGGGCTACGTCCATGACGTGTCCGCAGGGTGGACCGCGCCGCTGCTGGTCATCCTCGGCTCGGTCCTCGCGTTCTGCGTGTGCACCACGCTGTCGGTGCGCTGGGTCGCCCGTCAGCCTTAACCCAACTGGGTCGCAGTTAAGCACGTTTTGAGCCCTCAAAACGTGCTTAACTGCGACCCAGATGGGTGGTTTTTCCGGTGCTGGGCTGCCTCCCCGGCCTTCGGGGTCACTTGTTGCGAAGAGTGCAGGCAGCCCAGCGTCGGGGCTTTCGGTTTGTCGTTCCCAGGCGTTGCTGCTCCTAGGCGGCGACGAGTTCTTCAGCCGTCGCTTCTTCCCGGGCTTCGGTGAGGTAGCGGGCGTAGGCGGGGATGGTCAGGAACGTGGGGAACTCTTCGGTGAGGGTGACTTCTTCGAAGATGCTGCGGGCGTCCGCGAAGCGGTCTCCGTCGAAGCGTTCCAATCGGGCGAATTCCTCATCCAGCATGTCCTGGACCCATTCGCGGGAGATGATATCGCCGTGTTCGGTGATGGCGTGGGAGTGGATCCACTGCCAGAGCTGGGAGCGGGAGATCTCGGCGGTGGCGGCGTCTTCCATGAGGTTGTGGATGGCCACTGCGCCGTTGCCCCGGAGCCAGGACTCGATGTAGCGGATGCCCACCTCGATGTTCTGGCGGATGCCGGCCTCGGTGATGGTGCCCTGGGTGCTGGCGATGTCGATCAAAGCGCGGTCATCCGGGGTGACGTCTTCGCGGCTCTTGGTGAGCTGGTTGGGCGCCTCGCCGAGCACCGAGTCGAAGACTTCGCGGCACACCGGTACCAGGTCCGGATGGGCCACCCAGGAACCGTCAAAACCGTCGTTGGCTTCGCGGGTCTTATCCGCACGGACCTTCTCGAAGGAGGCTGTGTTCGCTGCCTCGTCCTTACGGTTCGGAACTGCTGCAGCCATGCCCCCAATTGCCATGGCGCCGCGGCGGTGGCAGGCCCGGACCAGCTGTTCGGTGTAGGCGCGCATGAACGGCTGGGTCATGGTCACCTGGCCGCGGTCCGGCAGGACGAAACGCGGCCCGCGGGTGCGGAAGTTCTTGATCAGGGAGAAGATGTAGTCCCACCGGCCGGCGTTGAGCCCGGACGCGTGGTCGCGGAGTTCGTAGAGGATCTCCTCCATTTCGAACGCTGCGGTGATGGTTTCGATCAGCACCGTGGCCCGGATGGTTCCTTGCGGGATGCCCAGCAGGTCCTGGGCCAGGATGAAGATGTCGTTCCAGAGCCGTGCTTCGAGGTGGTTCTCGATCTTGGGCAGGTAGAAGTACGGGCCCTTGCCCTGGGCGAGCAGGCGGCGGGCGTTGTGGAAGAAGTAGAGCCCGAAGTCCACAATGCCGCCGGCGATCGGCTTGCCGTCGATCAGCATGTGCTTCTCCGGCAGGTGCCAGCCGCGGGGGCGGACCACGATGGTGGGCAGGTCCTCGGCGGCCTTGAGCTTGTATTCCTTGCCTTCGGGGGTTGTGAAGTCGATGCGGCGCTCCAGGGCGTCGGTCAGGTTCAGTTGGCCCTGGATGACGTTGCGCCACGTCGGAGTGGAGGAGTCTTCCATGTCCGCCAGCCACACCTTCGCCCCCGAGTTCAGGGCGTTGATGGTCATCTTCTTATCCACTGGTCCGGTGATTTCCACTCGACGGTCCTCCAGCCCCGGTGCCGGGGGAGCCACCCGCCAGCTTGGGTCGTTCCGGATGGCCTCGGTCTGCGGCAGGAAGCGCGGGTCGTGGCCACTGGAAATCTGGTTGCGACGTGCGTGCCGTGCCTGCATGAGTTCCTGCCGGCGCTCGGCGGTGGCCCGGTGCAGCTTGCCGACAAACTCAAGCGCGTCCGGAGTCAGGACCTCGCCCTGCCGGCAAATGGGCTGCGCAGTCAAAGTGATGCCGTTGATGGTGAAGTTGTCGGTGAAGCTGTTCATTGGAATTGTCCCTTCAGGAACCAACTGACTGGCGGTAGTGGTTGTTCTGAACGTTCAGAACAACCACTACTGCCATCTAGTTGGGAAAGATCTAGTGGAATTGGCCTTCTTCGGTCGATCCGACCAAGGCGAGGGTGGAAGCGTTCGGGTTGAGCGCTGTGGCGATGTCGTCGAAGTAGCCGGTGCCGACTTCGCGCTGGTGCTTGGTAGCGGTGTAGCCGCGGGATTCGGAGGCGAATTCCTTTTCCTGGAGCTCGACGTAGGCGCTCATGCCTTCGCGGGCGTAGCCGTGGGCGAGGTCGAACATCGAGTAGTTCAGGGCGTGGAATCCGGCCAGGGTGATGAACTGGAACGTGAAGCCCATGGCGCCGAGTTCGCGCTGGAACTTGGCGATGGTGGCGTCGTCCAGGTGCTTGCGCCAGTTGAACGACGGCGAGCAGTTGTAGGAGAGCATCTGGTCCGGGTACTCGGCCTTGACGGCTTCGGCGAACTTGCGGGCCAGTTCCAGGTCCGGGGTGCCCGTCTCCATCCAGATCAGGTCCGAGTACGGGGCGTAGGCCTTGGCACGGGCGATGCAGGGCTCGATGCCGTTGCGGACCTTGTAGAAGCCCTCGGCCGTGCGTTCTCCGGTGATGAATTCGCGGTCACGCTCGTCAACATCGGAGGTGATGAGCGTTGCGGCCTCGGCGTCGGTACGGGCAATGACCACCGTGGGGGTGCCGGCGACGTCGGCAGCCAGGCGGGCTGCGTTGAGGGTCCGGATGTGCTGCTGGGTGGGGATCAGGACCTTTCCGCCGAGGTGGCCGCACTTCTTCTCCGAGGCGAGCTGGTCTTCCCAGTGAACACCCGAGGCGCCTGCGGTAATCATGGATTTCATGAGTTCGTAGGCGTTCAGCGGGCCACCGAAACCGGCCTCGGCGTCGGCCACGATCGGGACCAGCCAGTCCTCAACCGTCTTGATGCCCTCGGCGTACTCGATTTGGTCGGCACGCAGCAGCGCGTTGTTGATCCGGCGCACAACCTGCGGAACCGAGTTGGCCGGGTACAGCGACTGGTCCGGGTAGGTGTGACCGGAGAGGTTGGCGTCAGCGGCAACCTGCCAGCCGGAGAGGTAGATCGCGCGGAGGCCGGCCTTGACCTGCTGCACCGCCTGGTTGCCGGTCAGGGCACCGAGGGCGTTGGTGTAGCCGCCGGTGGGGGCTTCTTCGGTGAGCTGCTTCCAGAGCTTTTCCGAACCGCGGCGGGCCAGGGTGTGCTCTTCGGAGACGCGACCACGGAGGCGGACGACGTCGGCAGCCGAGTAATCACGGGTGACGCCCTCCCAGCGCGGGTTGGCGGACCATTCAAGTTCCAGCGCCGCGGCCTGCTGCTCAGCGGTCAACTCTGGTTCAAACGATGCGGTCATTGCATGTCTCCTCATATCCAAGCGGCTCCCGGGCCGGCCTCCGCTGCGTCCTTGCTGCTTCGGCCGGCTCACCCGGGCTTGTATTTCTTTTCGTGAGAACTACTTTTCTGCACTTTCCAAGCTCTTTCTAGAGAAAAGCTCTGGAAAGAAATGCAGTTCTTCGCGTATTCTCAAGAAATGTCGCCTGTGAGCTGGAGCCGCGAAGTCGCGTCGCCGTCGTCATCCCCTACGTCCCCCGAACTGGACGTCATCAGCCTTGGCCGCCGCGTGCGCCACCTGCGCAAGCAAGCCGGCCTGACGCTCGATGACCTGAGTGCCGCCGTCGGGACCGCGCCGAGCCAACTGAGCCTGATCGAAAACGGCAAACGCGAGCCCAAACTGGGGCTGCTGCAACACCTTGCCTCCGCGTTGAACGTGAGCATCGACCAACTGCTCGGAGCTGAGCCGCCAAGCCGCCGCGCCGCCCTGGAAATCGAGCTGGAGCGGTACCAGCGCGGACCGCTGTACGAGTCCCTGAACCTGCCGAAAATCCGCATCAGTTCGCGGCTTCCGTTGGAGGTTCTGGAGGCGCAGGTCGGGCTGCTTCAGGAACTCGAACGCAAGCTGAACGAGCAAGCCGCGACGCCGGAAGAAGCCCGCCGCGCGAACGGCGAGTTGCGTGCCATGATGCGCGAGCGCGGTAACTACTTTCCCGAGTACGAGGCCGAGGCGCAGAAGGTCCTCAAGGGTGTGGGCTACACCTCCGGGCCGTTGAGCCAGCACGTCATTGCGGACATTGCCGAGAACCTGGGTTTTTCGCTGCACCACGTCAGCGACCTGCCGCATTCCACCCGGTCCGTGACCGATTTGAAGAACCGCAGAATTTACCTGACACAGAACCAGCGGCAGGACCACGATCCCCGGTCGGTCCTGCTGCAAGCGCTGGGGCACTACGTCCTGGGGCACGGGACTCCCAAGAACTACGGGGATTTCCTGGCGCAGCGAGTGGCCACCAACTACTTCGCGGCGGCATTGCTGCTGCCGGAGCAGGCAACGTTGGATTTCCTGCTGAAGGCCAAGGCCGCCAAGGAGATCGCCGTGGAGGACATCCGGGACGCTTTCGCGGTGTCCTACGAAACTGCGGCCCACCGTTTCACCAACCTGGCCACCCAACACCTGGGCATCACCACCCACTTCCAGAAAACCCACCAGTCCGGGATCATCTATAAGGCCTACGAGAACGACGGCGTCGCCTTCCCCCAGGACCACACTGGCGCCATTGAGGGGCAGCCGTCGTGCAAAGCGTGGACGTCCCGCGCCGTGTTCGACGTGCCGGACAAGTTCAGCGCCTACAGCCAGTACACGGACACTCCCTCCGGCACGTACTGGTGCACGGCGCGGACCGAGCGTTCCGCCGCCGGCGAGTTTTCGCTCAGCATCGGGGTGCCCTACCAGCACGTGAAATGGTTCCGCGGGCGGGAGACCACGGCCAGGGCCACCTCCAATTGCCCGGATCCGAACTGCTGCAAGCGGCCACCGGCCGAACTGGCCAACGAATGGGCGGGCAACGCCTGGCCGTCCGCCCGGGCCCATTCGCACCTGCTGGCCGCCATGCCTCCGGGCGCGTTCCCGGGCGTGGATGAGACCGAGGTGTACAGCTTTCTGGCGGCGCACTCCGCGCGCTGAGCGGGGCTTCGGCGTGCTAACGGGACTCCGGCGTGCTGAGCGGGACTCCGGCGAGTTCGCGGCAACCGTGCGGTGACGCTGGAAGTTTCCGGGGGTCCTTGGCGGTTTCCCGCGATCACGGCGCAGGACGGCGGTTTCCCGCGATCACGGCGCAGGACGGCGGCTAACGAACCAGCCGCGCCACCAGGACTGCCGCAGCATCAACGACGTCGTCCGCTTCCTTCTTGGTGGCACTCAAGGCGACCTCGTGGCCGGCAACCGTGATGATGTCGGTGATCACCGCGACGGTAAGGCGGCCCAAGGTGTCCTCGGCGGTTCCGAGGAGGACCGAGTTCTGGCGCACCCATTCCCGCCCGCGCTCGCGACGCAGGACCTCGAAGCCGGGGGGAGCATCGCCCTCGAAGAAGACGCGTTCCAGCGCGCGGTGCTTCCAGGTGTAATCGAAGTACGTGCGGCTGCCGACGTCGAAGAGCGCCAAGGGATCGTTTTCGCCGGATTTCCGGGCCTTGGCGACGGCGGCCGCCACCAGCCGTTCGTGCTCGTTTTGGTAGTCGTCCCAGAGGGCAAGGAAGAGCTCTGTCTTGCCACCGAAGTGATGGTAGAGGCTTCCGACACTGGACCCGGCCCGCGTGACGATGTCCGAGATGCCGGCGTCCGTGAAGCCCAGTTCGCTGAAAACCGCAGCGGCCGCGTCCAGCAGCTTGCGTTGGGTGGTCGCTGTGCGGGACCACTGCCAAGAGCCGGAATGGACTGCGGCGTCGGAGGTTTTCCGAACCATCGAGCCTCCCCGGGACAGCCTGAATCCTTGACCAAGCCCAAATTACAGTAAATAATTCTGGAAGTCCGTTCTAGAAAATAAGTATTGCGCTATGTGTCCGAATGCTGCGATTTTTAACGCCCAAGGCGCCCTGCGGGCCAGGCGCCGTTTTCGCCGTCGGGCAGCAACTGGTTGAATCGCTATGAGAGCGCCAACTGGTCGCACGCCAACAAGCCAGAGAGGAACGCGGCCTGATGTCCGTTTCAAGCAAGTCGTCCGGGATCACGTCGAACAGGTGGTTCAAGCCCGTCGCCGTCACCGTGGGGGCTTTGGTCATCGCGCTGATCCTGGTGCTCGTGGCACAGTGGCTCCGCACGCTGGAACCGGTGAAACAGTTCCTGACGGACTATCCGGGACACTCGGAGCTGCCCAAGGGCGCACCGACGGGGCTCCCGGCGTGGCTGGGCTGGCAACACTTCCTCAACATGTTCTTCATCGTCCTGATCATCCGCTCCGGTTGGCAGGTGCGCACCACTACGCGGCCGCCGGGTTACTGGACGCGGAACAACAAGGGCTTCATCAAGACAAGGAACGCTCCCACCAAGATCAGCCTGGACCTGTGGTTCCACCTGACGCTGGATGCGCTGTGGGTGCTCAACGGCCTGATCTTCATAGTGCTGCTGTTCGCCACAGGCCAGTGGATGCGGATTGTGCCCACCAGCTGGGACGTCTTCCCGAACGCGGTTTCGGCCGGCCTCCAGTACGCCTCGCTGAACTGGCCGCTGGAAAACGGCTGGGTCAACTACAACGCCTTGCAGCTGCTGACCTACTTCATCACGGTCTTCATCGCGGCGCCGCTGGCCATCATTACCGGCATCCGCATGTCCGGGGCGTGGCCCAAGAAGGCAGCGGTCAACAAGTTCTACCCCATTGAAGCCGCGCGCAAGGTCCACTTCCCGGTGATGATCTACTTCGTAGCGTTCGTGATCGTCCACGTGACGTTGGTCCTGGCCACGGGAGCCCTGCGGAACCTCAACCACATGTACGCCTCCACGGACGACGCCAACAGTTGGTGGGGCTTCGCGATCTTCGCAGCGTCCATCGTGGTCACGGCTGCGGCCTGGTTCCTTGCCCGGCCCCTGTTCCTTCGCCCGATCGCGTCGCTGATGGGCAAGGTTACCAACCGCTAGGCCGGCGCTAGCTCAGCGCACCGCCCTGCCACAAGGCATCAAACGGCGCCCCGGACGCTACGCGGTTGCGGATTCCCTCGGTCACGAACGCCTTGGCAGTACGGGCCGCCTCGAGCGGCGACGCACCCTTGGCCAGCTCCGCCGTCACGGCGGCGGCCAGCGAACAGCCCGCACCGGATACCGCGACTTCGCCCACCTTCGGTGCACGCAGGACTTCCAGCGTCCGGCCGTCGTAGAAAACGTCGACGGCGTCAGCACCTTCCAGCCGCACCCCGCCTTTGGCGAGCACGGCGGCGCCGCTGAGCTCATGGATGCGGATGGCGGCGGCCTTGAGGGACTCTTCGTCGGTGATGGTGAGGCCGGAGAGGGACTCGGCCTCGAAGTGGTTCGGCGTGACAAACGTGGCCAGCGGGAGGATCTGTGCCTTCAAGGCCTGGTCCGTGTCCAGCGCGTGTCCGGGCTCCTGGCCTTTGCAGATCAGGACCGGGTCCAGGACGATGTTGCTGAATGCGCCGTCGGACAGTGCCTTCTCCACGGTGCTGATGGTTGCCGGGCTTCCCAACATGCCGATCTTCACGGTGTCCAACACCGAAGGTGCGCCGGACGCGGCACCGTAGGCCGCCGTCGTGGCTTCCAACTGGTCCGCAATCACTTGCTGGTCCACCGGGACAAAACGGTGGTTCCAGTTGTCCTTGGGATCGAACGAAACGATGCACGTCAGGTTGACGATGCCAAAAACTCCGAGTTCCTGGAACGTCTTGAGGTCGGCTTGCGCACCGGCGCCGCCGGTCGCTTCCGAGCCGGCGATGGTCAATGCAATGGCAGGGGCAGCGGCAGAAGTCATGGTTTCCATTTTGCCAGCTTCCTGATGGTGCGCGATTTCCTAGCCGTGGAGGGACCTGTACGCAGCGGCCGCGGCCGGGTGCAGCGGAACCCCGGCTGTGTTGATGAGCGTCTCCGGACCGAGGAACTGCACGCCCGTGCTTGATGTGGGAATAAGGTCCTGCGCCCGTTCCACCAGCAGGCGCACCGTACGCCGCGCCAGGGAATCGGGGAGGTCGCTGCGGCACAATAGCAGGTTGGCTACGCCCACCGTCCAGACAGCGGGGGCGTCGCCGTAGGTACCCGCCGGTATGAGCACGCGGTCGTAGTAATCACCATGTTCTGTGCGCAGGGCAGGGATGTGCCGTGAGAGGTCCAGGAGCCGGACTCCCAGCACCGAGGCTGCTGCTGCGATGGCCGCGGTGGGGACCCCGCCGGACCAGAAGAGGGCGTCGATGGACCCACCCCGGAGCGCGGACAGCCCTTGGTTGAGGCCCAGATTGACCTGTTGCGGCGCGGGTTCAAGCACGGCGGAAGCGATGATCCGGGGAGCCGTCAGGGAAGTGCCGGACCCCGCTTCGCCCACCCCCACCACTTTTCCGGCCAGATCGGCGAACGTCCCGATGCCGCTGTCCGCGCGGACTATGCAATGAACATAGTTCTCGTACACCTTGCCAAGCGCCACCAGGCTTGTACCGGCCGGGGTTGTGCCCGCAGCGGCCGGGGTTGCGCCCGTGGCGGCAGGGCTTGGGCCGGGCACTGCGGGGCCCGGGGCCGGAAGTGCTGCCGTGTCGGCAAGTGCGACGGCGAATGTCGCCTCGCCGGACATGACCCGCCGGATGTTCTCGAGGCTTCCGCCAGTGACCAGAGGCTCTGCCGTTTCCGCCACGCCCTCGCGTTGCAGCAGACCTGCCAGCAAGGTGGCGAACTCCAAGTAGAAACCGCCCGATTCACCACCAGCCACCGTCAGTTTCTCGGGTTTCGGCTCCGGTGTGCAGGCAGCGGAGGACATCAGCAGCCCTGCACTTCCCAGGATCAGCCCGGACCTCAGCACGGTACGGCGGGACAAGGGCCTAGTCATTCGCGCCACCGCCGAACTCCAGGCGTCCTATCAGCCCGTGCGGGACACGCTCCCGCAACACCAACCGGCCCCCGTTGGCCTCGGCCAGCCGTTCCACGATGGTGAGGCCCAAGCCGTTGCCGGGAATTCCGCTGTGTTGGGGCGCCCGCCAAAACCGCGACGTGGATGCCAGACGCTGATCAGTGGACAGTCCCGGGCCGTCGTCGGAGACCTCGATCGCCAGGCCGTCCCGAGTAGCTTCGGCCGCCACGGCGATGTGACCGCCGGGGGAGTATTTGATGGCGTTGGCCAGCAACTCACCCACCATCTGGGCCAGTTCCTCGGGGTCGCACCGGAGCTCCAACGCGTGCCCGGTGTGGTCTTCCAAGGTGATGGTGGAGCCGGCCAACCGTGCCGCGGGGGCTGCCCTTTCCACCTCGCCTTGGAGTACCGGGAAAGGGTCAATGACGCTTTGGCGCCGATGCTCGGACGACTGCGCTGCAGCAGCCCCGGCCACGGCGCGATGCTCCGCGGTCGCAAGCTTCAGCACGCCGTCGAGCATTTCCTCAACGCGCTCCAGTTCGTCCACCACGCCGGCCGCCGCCGCCTTCGCCGGGCTGTTTTGCAGTTCAAGCTGCAGCAGGTCGATTCTCAGCCGCAGGGCGCCCACCGGGTTGCGCAGCTGGTGTGAGGTGTCCGCGATGAGTTGCCGCTGTGATTCCATGCTTTCGCTGACAGTGTTGGCCATGGCGGAGAACGAACGGCTCAGTTCCCGCAGCTCGGGCGGACCTGCCTCGGGAAGCTTGCTGGTCTTGCCCGTGGTTTCGAGTTGGTGCACCGCTTCGCTCAAGCGGTGCACCGGCCGCAATACCCAGCCGGTGAGGCGGGCAGCGACCAGCAGCAGCACCGCGCCCATCACCAAGGCGGCGAGCCCGACGACGACCCACCGTTCGCGCAGTTTCGCCCGGGCCGCGTCGAGGTTGACTTCCAGGACGGCTTCTCCGAGCACCTGGCTGGCCGTTCCGAAAGAGCGCGAGATGACCTCCGTCCCGGATTCGAAGGGCCGGACCGTGCCGATGGTGGTGTCGCTGAGGTTGAGGCTGGCCCGGGCCAGGGCATCCTGAACGTCCCGTCTTTGCTCGCTCAGACCGCCGGAGGCCAGGGTTTGCTGCTGGAGGCGGATCAGGATGCCTTCGCCATAGAGTTCGGTGTACCGGTCCATTTCGCGCTGGAGCTGGGTGGTGTCGCCATCAGCGGAGGCATCGTTGGCGAGCTGGGCAAAACGGTTCAGTGCCGATACCCGGTTGATCTGCACGTCCTGGGTCAGTTCCCGCGCGGCTGAAGTGAGGATGACGCTGGAAACCGTGACAACAATGAGCACGGCGATGACACTGAGGATCCCGAGGACGCGGACCTTCATCCCTGCTCCACGCGATACCCGACGCCCCGCACGTTGATGATGAACCCGGGCAGTTGCAGCTTGGACCTCAGGCCGGTCAGGTGGACATCCAAGGAACGGGAGTGGGCCACGAAGGCGTCGCCCCACAGGGCATCCAGGATCTGCTCACGGGTCACCACGGAGCCGGCGTTGCGGACCAAGAGGCTGAGAAGGTCGAATTCGGTAGCGGTGAGGCTGAGTTCCCTGTCGTCGACGGCGGCGAGGCGGCGGTCGAGGTCTACGGTCAACGGCCCCACGGTGACCTCATGGGGTGTGCTCCGGCCGGAGCGGCGGGCCCTTCGCGTCACGGCCTCGATCCGGGCGAGCAGTTCCACCAGCTTGACCGGCTTGACCAGGTAATCGTCCGCACCCGAGCGCAGGCCCAGGACCACGCTGCGTTCATCATCGCGCGCCGTGAGGATCAGGATGGGGATGTGCGTGACTTGGCGGAGCTTCCTGAGCACTTCCAACCCGTCCAGGTCCGGGAGGCCCAGATCCAGGAGGATGACCTCGTGGTTGCGGTGGTCCAGGAGTGCATCTTCACCGCGGGACACCCTGGTTGGTTTGTGGCCCGCCGACGTCACGGCAGCCCCCAGTGCCGACGCCATGGCGTCGTCGTCCTCGACGATGAGCACGTGCACTGTTGATCCTTCTGGTAGCCCGGCGGGTGTTTTCCGCTACTTGAGCTTAACGTTGCGAGGCCCGCCCTGCGGCCTTCGCACTCAGCGAAGGGCGCAGAACGGGCCTCAGAGGGGGTGTTAGACGTTGACGAGGTCCTTCTTGTCGTCGTCTTTACGGTTTTCCCAAGCATGTCCCTGCTCGGTATCGAGGTGCGTAGCCTTCTTGTTCTTGAGGGCGAAGACGTACACCAACAGCGAGATGAAGATGGCCGCGGTGACGTAGGTGAAGAACATGTCCACCTGGCCGGCTTTCTGCAGGGCAGCGCCGATCAGCGGGACCGTGCCGCCGAACAGCGAGTTGGCGATCGCGTAGCCCAGGCCAACGCCCAGCGCACGGATGGATGCCGGGAAGAGTTCAGCCTTCACCAGCGCATTGATGGACGTGTAGCCGCCAACCATCAAGAGGCCGCCCATCATGAGCAGGAAGGCGACGAACGGATCCTTGGTTCCGGCCAGGGTGGAGAGCAGCGGCCAAGTGAACAGGACACCGGTGACGCCGAACCAGATCAGCAGCGGCTTGCGGCCGATCTTGTCCGACAACATGCCGTACACGGGCTGCAGCAACATGAAGATGAACAGTGCCCAGAAGTTGATGACGGAGGTATCGGTCTTTGCGATGCCGGAGGTATCGTTCATGAACTTCAGGATGAAGTTGGTGTAGGTGTAGAACGCCACCGTGCCGCCGAGGGTGATACCGATGCAGATCAGCAGCGGCTTCCAGTGCTTGGTGAACAGGAGCTTCATGCTGCCCGGCTGGGCCTCGCCCTCAACCTTGACGTGCGCTGCACGGATCTGGTCGGCGGAGACGGTCTCTTCCATGGAGCGGCGGAGCCACAGGACAACCAGCGCTGCGACGCCGCCGATTGCGAACGGAATGCGCCAGCCCCACTCGGTCAGGTCTTCCTTGCTCATGGTGTTCTGCAGGATCACGAGGACCAGGAGGGCCAGCATCTGGCCGCCGATGAGCGTGACGTACTGGAAGCTGGAGAAGAAGCCGCGGCGCTTGGCCGTTGCTGCCTCGGACATGTACGTGGCGCTGGTCCCGTACTCGCCGCCGACGGAGAAGCCTTGGACCACGCGGACGAAGACCAAGAGGATCATGGCCCACAGGCCGATGACGTCCTGGGTAGGCAGGATCGCAATGGCGAACGAACCCGCGGACATCAGGGTCACGCTCAGCGTCAGGGCGGCCTTCCGGCCCTTACGGTCCGCGTAGCGGCCGAAGAACCAGCTGCCGATCGGACGCATGAGGAACGACGTCGAGAAGACCGTCATCGCTTCCAGGCCAGCCTGCAGTTCGTCCTTGGAGTTGAAGAAGTGCGACTGGAAGTACGCGGCAAAAACGGTGTACACGTAGAGGTCGAACCACTCCACGAGGTTGCCCGCAGAGCCCTTGAGGATGTTGCTCACGGCCTTGCGTGTCTGTGCCGCCTCGCTCAGAGGCGCGGCTTGTTGGGTGCTCATCAATGAACCTTCCTGGACGGCTGCGCACATGGCAGTCGTGTCTTGCATGAGTTCGTTCTGTCCATGAAGCTCGTGCTCATGGCTTCCTTGCACATGGCTTCCTTGCACATGGCTCTTCGTCGACTGAGAAAGGTCCTCTTGGGGGTGAAGAGGACATGTTCCAAGCTATGGGTGATGCACGGCACAGCCAACGTCGGAGGGGATTTCCTAACACTTCCTTAGGTTTCCGAGAGGAAAACCCCGGTTCCGCGCCCCCCGTTCCTCTATCACCTCCCGTTGGGTTTCCCGCGTTGCTCTATCGCTTCCCGTCGGCTTTCCCGCGTTCCTCTATCACCTCCCGTAGCGCCACACCCTTCGCGGGTTTATGGTTCTGGACATGAGCACACTCGCACGGCTGGCCGGCGCGGTGAAACGGGAAGCGGCCGGCATCCCTTTGCCACCCGGGCAGGTGCTCGGGTTGGTTTTGGACTCGGTCCTACAACGGATACACCCACTCCCTGCTGCGCCCGCCCGACGCGCCCGCAGGAGCGCCGGGACGCTGTTGGTGCTGACCGGCGTCGGAATTACCGTTTGGGCGGTGGCGGAACGACGGCGGCACACCACCGGAAGCTTTGCCTTGGGCCGTCCGGAAGCGTTGGTGACCAGCGGTCCGTACGCCGCGAGCCGGCATCCGATGTACCTGGGCTGGTGGTTGATCCACGCAGGGGTTGCGGTGTACAAGGGCTCACGCTGGGCGGCGGCAACGCTGCCCGCGGGCATGGCCGCGGAACACTTCGGCGCGTTGTGGGAAGAGAAGGCCCTCCAGAAGGAGTTTGGTCCGGCGTATAGCCAGTACATGGGCAACGTCCCGCGTTACGTCGGGTTCCCTGCGCGGACGCCCGACGGCGGTGAGCGGAGTTAGCCCCATAGCCGCCGTTATGCGGTGGGTGGGCAGATCTTGACCAGCCTCCAGACCGACAACCTGCCGACCGCCGCACCCTGTCCTGCCGGTTGGGGGGTGGGATGTGGCAGAGGGGTGGCCGGTTGGGGGTGGGATGTGGCAGAGGGATGGGGGTGGGAGAATGTAACGTGGTGCCGGGCCAAACGTGCCCGCCACCCACAGTGCTAATACAGCGGGGCGCTCTCCGAAAAGGATGAGGCGCCTGCGCGAACCACTACGAATGGATGACCCATGCCCTCGCCTTCCGGCAGTACTTTGAGCAAGCCCGCGCCCCGTTTCGCTTCGATCGGATCGCCTTATTTCGGCATCATGCTGGCCGTTATGGCGGTGGTGTTGATCCTGTCCAACATCGGCGCTTCCAAGGGTGTGGTGCTCGGGCCGATCATCACCGACGGCGGATTCTTCCTTTTCCCTCTCGCGTACATTCTGGGCGACGTCATGAGCGAGGTCTACGGCTTCAAAGTCGCCCGAAAGGCGATCATCACCTCGTTCGCGTTGTCGGTGTTTGCATCTCTTTGCTACTGGGTGATCATCATTCTTCCGGGCTTCGACGACGACTACGGTGTGGCCAAGCAGGCAGCCATCGAAGGCGCGTTGGGACCCGTCCCGCAGATCGTCCTCGCCTCATTGCTTGCGTTCCTGGCGGGACAAACCATCAACTCGTGGATCCTCGTGAAGATGAAGGAACGCAGGGGTGAGAAGAGCCTGTGGGCCCGGCTCATGGGCTCGTCGGTGGTGGGCGAATTCGTGGACACGCTGATCTTCTGCAGCATCGCCGCGTCCGTCATCGGCATCTCCGACGTCGGCTCTTTCGTGAACTACGTCCTGGTCGGCTTCCTGTACAAGACCGCCGTCGAGTTCCTGTTCGTGCCCGTCACCGTCCTGGTGGTGGGCTGGATCAAGAAGCGTGAACCGAGCTACGGAGAAGTCGCAGCCTAGGTCCGTCGCGAGTTCGCCGGAAGCCTGCGGTAGACCCCGAACGTTCCGCACGAACGAGCAGCTTTCCGGCGAACTCGCCGCAGCGACCCCCAGCTAGGAGTAATACCGCCCCAACGTCTCGGCCTTGAACTCGAAGAAGTCCCCGGATTCGATGGCCAAGCGCGCGTCGTCCACCATCTTCACCACGAAGCGCTCGTTGTGGATGGAGATCAGCGTGGCGGAGACCATTTCCTTGGCCTTGAACAGGTGGTGGATGTACGCGCGGGAGTAGTTGGTGCAGGTGTAGCAGTCGCAGCCGTCCTGCAACGGACCGAAGTCCTTCTTGTACTTGGCTCCGGAGAGGTTGAAGCGGCCGAACGGCGTGTAGAACGCGGAGTTCCGGGCAACGCGGGTGGGGGAGACGCAGTCGAACGTGTCGGCACCGTTTTCGATGGCGGTGAAGATGTCATCAGGTTCGGAGATGCCTAGGAGATGCCGGGGCTTGTCCTCAGGGAGCTCCTCGTTGCACCAGCGGACGATCGTCCCGAGGTTTTCCTTCTCCAGCGCTCCGCCGATTCCGTATCCATCGAAAGGCATGGCGCCAAGATCGCGGCAGGCCTTGCGCCGCAGGTCCTCGTACTGCGCGCCCTGGATCACGCCGAACAGCGCCTGGTACGGCTTGCCCACCCGCGAGGCCGTCAGAGCAAAGTGCTCCTCCAGGCACCGCAACGCCCACAACCGGGTGCGTTCCAAGGATTCTTCCTGGTAGCCGCGGGAGTTCTGCAGGGTGGTGAGCTCGTCGAAGGCGAACATGATGTCCGCGCCGATCTGGTGCTGGACCTGCATGGAGATCTCGGGGGAGAACCGGTGTTTGTCCCCGTTGAGGTGCGACTTGAACCAGACGCCGTCGTCATCGATGTGCGCCAGGCGCTCCTTCCCGGGAGCAACAGCGTCGTCAGGGCCTGAGGTGTCAACATTCTTCATGTCGATCACTTTCTTGAACCCCGAGCCCAGGCTCATCACTTGGAACCCGCCGGAGTCGGTGAACGTGGGGCCCTGCCAGTTCATGAACGCGCCCAGACCACCCGCGGCATCGAGGATTTCAGGCCCGGGTTGCAGGTAAAGGTGGTAAGCGTTGGCAAGCACGGCTTGCGCGCCAAGTTCGGCGATCGACTCGGGCAGGACGGCCTTGACGGTCGCTTTGGTCCCGACGGCGATGAACGCGGGGGTCTGGATGGTCCCGTGCGGCGTGGTTATGGTGCCGGTCCGGCCCAGGAATTCGCCCCCGTTTGCCTCTACAAGGGAGGACGACGGCGACGTCGTTTCCGTCAGGCGACGGCCCACCGTGAAGCCGAATTCGGTTTGCTCCGCCGGAAGCGCCCCGTTGGAATGAGGCGCGGCGGTAGGAAGCGGGGAGGACTGGGAAACAGAAGCTGGCACGCTACCAAGTGTGCCAGCTTTACCGAGGGTAACTTGACGTGGCGGCCGTCAGGAACCGTAGTTCGACTCTTTCCATTTGTCCCACGAGGACCGGATGTCCGCCAAGGTGTGGGCCCCCAGATCGTACGTTGAGGCAATGACGATCGCTCCGCCGTCGGGCCTCTTCTCCGGTATGGGCAGTTGCTCGGCAACGATCAGCAGCCCGTCCCCGTGTTCAGCGTAGCTGTGGACCGTGACGCCTACTTGGTGGCGGCTCTTGAACCAGACCTTCCCGGAAATAGCCTCACCGGTGCCCAGCGTCAGCGAGTACTCGTCGCCGACGGGTGGCAGGTCGCCCAGCCCCAGCTTTTCTATGGCCGATCCACTCCCGGAGACCGACAGGAAGTGGGTCCGCCGCTTGCCATGCGGGTGGCGCTCCAAGGCGAAACGCAGCTGGTTGATGAACGTGAGCCAGCCTTGGGTGATGTCCTCGTCCCATTCCGCCCACTCGGAGTTATGGTCCAGGGCCGCCCGGGTGACCTTGAGCTCGGTGCCCCCGGACACGGGATGCAGTTCGAAGACATCGCCGCCGTTGACGGTCAGGCTGGTGTGGTCCGGACCCTCCACGACGTCGGTGTTGAAGTAGATCTGTTTGATTTCGTCATTCAGGTCATCGGCTTCCCAGCCGTGCCATTGGGCCACCAGCGACGGTTCACGCAGCATATTCCAAACCTGCGGCGCATCAGCATTAATCACAACGCTCAGATTGTTCGTCATGGCCCCGAATTTACCGCCGTTTAGGCGCCCGCAACAGACCTTGTCGCCATGGTGCGGAGCCCGGCCGGGGATCAGGCCCGGACTGCCTCGAGTTCGTTGCCGATCCGGCGTCCCAGTTCGTCCTCGTCGATAGTCTCGGAGCCGCCGTGGGCGCGCAGGAACAGCAACGCTTCGAGCCGCAGGAACCGCCACTCACGTTCGGCTTCCTGGTTTCCGTTGTCGATCGCGCGGAAGATTTCTTTGTCGTAGAGGTTGGGTTCGTTGAGGGCGCGCTGCCGCACACGGGCGTTGATCCGGGCCCTGAACGGGTCTTCTTCCTGCGATTCCGGCGCACGGAGGAGTTTCTCGTACACCGCGGCCCGTTCAGTCTGGCCCGACTCGCGGCAGATGAAGCTGGAAAGCGCGAGCGCACGTTCAATTGACGCCCAGCGGTCCAGGTTGCCGTCGAACGGCAGGATATTCAGGAGGTCGGCGACGGCAAGCGAACCGTCCGGATCCTTAAGCACCACGCAAAGGTTGAAGGCCAGGTCGCTCAGGTCCCGCAGGCAACTGCCGGACTTGGTGTTGATGCCCTTGGCGAGGCGATCGGCCAGCACCTGCACGCCGTTCTTGCCCTTGTGGTTGGACGCAGCAGCCAGCACCACGGACTCGGGCGTGCCCGCCGGCTCCGGAATCAACGCCATCTCTTCGGCGCTGGGTCCGGTGTACGCGGGCGGGGCTTCCGGGCGGGGAGGTACGACGACGGCGGGTTCAGCAGGGGCGGGAGCGTCCGGAGCCGCCGGGCTGCTGGAGTCCGGGGTGCTGGAGTCTTCGACACCGGAGTCGGCGGCGCTGGCACCGGCGGCGCCCGCATCCGGGAGGCTGGAGCCGGCACCGGCTGGAACTCCGTCACCGACAGGAACACTGGACCTGGCAGCGATCCGTACGCTGCCGCCGTCGTGCGTTGTCACCAGCACCAAAGCCGGGACGCCGTAATCGTCATTCTGGACGTCGACGGAAGCGATTTCTTCGGCCGGCCCGTCTCCGGGCAGGTACACAAAGTCTCCGGGCTGCAGGTCCCCAGCCTGCTTTTCGCGGTATTGCTGAGTAGCTGGGCTGTGAGTCATCGGAAGTCCTTTGGTTCTCTTGCGGTCCGCCGTCCAGTCTACAAAAGGGGACCGCTCCAAGCCGGGGGACCCGCTAGACGACGATGCCCGAGTATGCCAGTGCCTGGCGCACGAGGTTCCCGCGGCCACCTTCGAACTCCTGCTGGACACCCTCGCTGAGGACGTCCTGCGGGGTCATCCACGTGAGTTCGAGGGCATCCTGGCGCGGTTCGCATTCGCCCGTGACGGGAATGACGAAGACCAGCGACACAGCGTGTTGGCGTTCATCCGTGAAACCGGTCTGCGAGGGGGCCGGGAAGTATTCGGCCACCGTGAAAGGAACCGGGCTGATGGGAAGCTGCGGGAAAGCCAGGGGACCGAGGTCCTTTTCCATGTGCCGCAGGAGGGCTGCCCGGATGGTTTCGCGGTACAGGACGCGACCGGAGACGAGGTAGCGCACCATGTTGCCGTCGGCGTCGCCCTGCAGGAGTGAGCCGACCTCATTGACGTACCCGAGCGGATCCAACCGGACGGGAACTGCTTCCACGTAGACCATGGGCAGCCGCCCGCGGGCCTCGAAGAGGTCTTCGTCGGAAAGCCAGCCGGGATACGGATCAGGTGTACGTACGCTCATGGTTAAGTTCTACCCCATCCCCGGACCAAGTTCGCTTGTGGCGCAGCAGGTGGCCGCCCGCGCCCCTGTGGTGTTACAGGGCAAGGATCGATTCGAGCGGTTCCCCGGCCGCGATGCGGGCCAGGATGGCGGGCTCGGCCTCGTCGGAGGCCAGCGCCCGGGGGAGGACTTCCTGCGCAGCTTCGGGTGCGAGCACTATCAGGCCATTGTCATCACCCAGGACGATGTCGCCCGGATTCACCTGCACGCCTCCACAGTGGACGGGAACGTTGACCGCCGACCCCGCTCCGCGCACCCTTTTGGTGGTGAGGCACGACGTCCCGCGGGCAAACACCGGCAGCCCGGCCTCGCGGAGTTCCCGGACGTCGGTCGCCACGCCATCAACAACGACGGCGGCAGCACCTTGGGCGATCGCCGCCGCGGCGGTCACGGCTCCCACAGGCGCGTGACGGTTGTCGCCGAGCATGTCCACCACCAGTACGTCGCCGGGCCGGAGTGCCAGGAGCGCCCGATTCATCGCGATTGCGTCTCGGTCAGCGATGCGCACGGTAACGGCCGGCCCTGCGATTTTGACGCCGCCCGGGACGTGCCCCATGAGCGAGCCGATGCCGGGATCAACGAACCCCTCCTCGAGGAGATGGCCGATCGTGGGGTAGCTGGTCCTGGCGAGGTCCTCAAGCAAAGTGGTGATCACAGGGAACCCTCCTTGACGGGTATTTCAGGGCCGTTCTTGGGCGCGAGCACTGCCACGCATTCAATCTCCAGTGACACGCCCCAAAGACTGACGCACACCGTGGTCCGGGCGGGCTTGGCCGTGCCGAAGTACTCGACGTAAACGCGGTTGTACTTTTCCAGTTGCTCAGGGCTGGTGAGGTAGGTGTTGACCTTGACCACGTGCTCCAGGCCGGATCCGGCTGCCTCCAGCACCCCGGCGAGGTTTCGGATTGTCTGCCGGACCTGCCCCTCGAAGGTGTCCGGCTGGTGGTCGAGTCCGGTGATCGCGGGGATCTGGCCGGAGGTGAAAACGAAACCGTTGGCAATGACCGCCGGGGAGAAGGGCCCGACGGCGGGCGCCTGGCCGGGGATACCGGCCAGGCGCTCGATGTGGGTGGCGGTCACTTCGCTGCCGTGGCTTCCGTTGAACCTGCAGTTGCGGCACCGGCCACGGCGGGTGCCTCGTCCACGGCATCGATGTTGCCGTGGCGGGTTTCCGTCAGGACGAACAGTGCTGCCAGGGAGGCGAGGGCTGCTGCGAGGATGTACCAGGCGATTGAGGAACTTTCACCGGTCAGGCCCAGGAGCCACGTGGTGATGAACGGGGTTGCCGCGCTGCCCAGGAGGCCGGAGAGCATGTAGGCCACCGAGAGGCCGGAGTACCGGACCTTGGATCCGAACAGTTCGGCAAGGAAGGTCGCGATGGGGCCGTAGTTGGCCGCGAAGGCAGTCATCATGGCCAGGTAGGCGACAAAGAGCAGGGCCACGGACTTGGTGTCCATGAGCCAGAACATCGGGAACGCGAGCGTTGCCTCGGCAATGACGCCGGCGTAGATGATGGGCTTGCGGCCGTGCTTGTCGGAGAGCTTGCCGAAGAACGGGATCAGCACGAAGCAGAGGGCGCACGCAGACAGGACCACCCACAGCATGAGGCTTTCCGAATGGCCCAGTTCCTTCTTGCCGTAGGCCACGCCGGAGGCTACCAGGAGGGTGAAGGTGCTGCCGGTGGACAGGGTAGCGACGCCGCCCAGGACAACCTGCTTCCAGTACTTGGCCATGAGGGCGGCGAAGGGCATCTTGGCCTTTGCCCCGGCGGTCTTGACGGCCTGGAAGGAGGGCGTTTCCTCGATGTTGAGGCGGATGTAGATGCCGACGGCCACCAGGAGGCAGGAGGCCAGGAACGGTATCCGCCAGCCCCAGGCGAGGAGGTCCTCGCTGCTCATGGAGGAGGCCACGATGAGGAACGCGACGTTGGCGATCAGGGTTCCGGCGGGCACGCCTACCTGGACCAGGGAACCGTAGAAGCCCCGGCGGGTGGACGGTGCATGTTCCACGGTCATGAGCACGGCTCCACCCCACTCGCCGCCCAAGGCAAGGCCTTGGATCACGCGGAGCAGGAGCAGCAATAGCGGTGCCATGATGCCGATCGCTGCGTAGTCGGGAAGCAGACCGATGGCGAAGGTTGCGGCGCCCATGGTGAGCAGCGACACGAGGAGCATGGACTTGCGGCCGAGGCGGTCACCGAAGTGGCCGAAGACTATGGCTCCGACCATGCGGGCAATGTATGCGGAGGCGAAGGTTCCGAAGGCCAGCATGGTGCCGACGATCGGATCGAAGCTGGGGAAGAAGATCTTGTTGAAAACGAGTGCCGAGGCGGTTCCAAAAACAAAGAGGTCGTACCATTCGACGGTGGTGCCAATAACGCTGGCGAGGGCAATCTTGCGCATTTTGGCGAGGTCTAGCCTGGCTGTGGATGCGGCGGCGGTATCTACCGTGTGGGCCATCAGAATCTCCGGATGGGGTGCGGGGACGAGTGTCCGGTACAAGGTAGCTACAACTATTCTGTGTTGCCGATCACACGTTCAATGGCAAAAATCCCAGCAAAAATCCGGCGAAAATGTGTGAACACACATCGGGCGTCATGCCCACGCAACTATCAGGCGGGCCGACTTGGCCGGTACGGCAAGGTCTATGCCCGTCAGTTCCTCGAACCGGTTGAGACGGTTAAGGATGGTGTTCCGGTGACAGAACAACTGCTCCGACGTGACGGTGATGTTGCCGGTGCTCAAATAATGGCGGACGGTTTCGAGCAGGCGTTCCCGCTCGCCGCCCCTGCATTCAGCCAGGGCTTCTTCGATCTCGGCGGCGAGGTCCATGCCGGAATCCTGGAGGGCCTGCCGGGCGAGGCGGGGCCATGCCGAGTCGGCGGAAAGCGGCCGGGTATCGCGGGGCCTTAGCAGTGCGGCCAGGCTTTCGGCAGTGCGGGCCGCTGCCGGAAGGGCCCGAAGCCCGAGGACCTCAGGGACGTAGCCGCAGGGAAGGTCTGCCAGCGGTGGGGGCAGTTGGTCCTCGCTGTCTGCGCTGCGGGTGCGGGTAGCCGGCAGCGCCCAGAACGCATAGGTGTTTCCGCCTGATTCGTGGAGGAAGAGCTTCTGCCTGGCGGTGGTGTTCGAGGTGAACCGGGATACGGCGGTCCGCAGCCGTGCGCCCGGCTCTCCGCTGGCGGCCACGAGTGCAAAGCGGGAGTCGGCGTTGATGCCCAGGGCTGAAGCGACCTGGGCGGAGGTTTCCACGGACGGCGTGCTTTGGTTGAAGAGCCGGGCAACGAACTCGCGCTGGATGCTCGATTCCTCCTGGGCCATGCGCACCCGTTCGGTGAGGTAACTGGTGTGCGTGCGGGTGGCGAATTCGTCCACGACACCCCACACCTTGTCTACCCGGGATGCTAGCAATATGGCGTCCTCCGGTGACGCGATTTCCAGCAGTTCGGCCCAGAGGATGCTGAAGTCCAAGCGCACGGCCGTGGTCAGGGATTCCGGGGGAATACCTGCCTGGGCGCGCTTGGCACCCAAGTCCGAGGCGAACTCGAGGAGGCCGTCCCGGCTGTCCGGATGTGTTCCTTTCAAGCCCCGGATCAGGCGCCGGAAGGTTTCCCTGGCTGTGTCCCGGATCTCCTGGACAGTGACCTGGCTTTCGCCGTACTCCGGTATTTCCCGGACCTTGGTGGTGAAAGCCTGCGCCAGTTCATCAAGCCGCTCTTCGAGCTGATCAACCAGCCGGGACCAGCGTGCCTGTTGGTCCGGCGATTCAACATTGTGCATTCACACATTCTAGGGGCATCAATGCGTGGTGTATCGCTAGTTATTTTGGGAGAAGCTACTGGCAGTATGGAGTGAGTCACAAAATGTTCGGGCTGTCCAGATGCCCGGCCCTCGTTCTCGCACCTTGGAGCACTTATGGCATGCACGGTCAGCCCAGACACTGACACCAATCCCGCGGCAGGACACGTCGTTGACGAACGCGTCACCAAGAAGGTGGCCCTGGCTGCCCTTGTGGGCACGGCGCTGGAATGGTACGACTTCTTCCTTTTCACCACGGCAGCGGCTCTGGTGTTCAACGCGCAGTTCTTCGTCTCGCAGGACCCGTTCGTTGCGGCCATGGGCTCCTTCGCAACCCTCGCAGTAGGGTTCGTGGCCCGCCCGATCGGTGGCTTCATTTTCGGCGCCCTCGGCGACAAGGTGGGGCGGAAGAAGATCCTCATGGTCACGATCGTCGGGATCGGCATCGTCACCGGACTCATTGGCTTGCTTCCCAATTACATGAGCATCGGCATCGCGGCTCCCATCCTCTTGGTAGCCCTCCGCATCGTCCAGGGCCTCGCAGTCGGCGGCGAGTGGAGCGGCGCGGTGATCATTGCCGTCGAGAACGCACCCGTGGAAAAGCGCGCCCGCTACGCAGCGCTGCCGCAGATCGGTTCGCCGATCGGCACTATCCTGTCCTCCGGCGGCTTCTTCGGCATGCTGTTCCTGGTAGGCCAGACGAACTTTGATTCCTGGGGTTGGCGCATCCCGTTCGTCGCCGCCATCCCGCTGCTCGCCATCTCCCTGTGGATCCGCAGCCGCCTCAGCGAATCGCCCGAATTTGAAGCACTCATGGAATCCGGCGAGACGGAGCACGCTCCCATCCGCGGTGTCCTGAAGAACAGCTGGCGCCAGATCCTGGTCGGCATGTGCTCGGCTCTGCTGGGCATCGGCGGCTTCTACCTCATCACCAGCTTCGTGGTCTTCTATGGCACCAAGGTCCTCAAGATGCCGTCCGAACTCCTGCTCCTGGGCACGCTCCTGGCAGCCGCCCTGGAGATCGGTGCCCTCGTCTGGGCAGGCCGGCTGGGTGAAAAGTTCGGCGCCAGCAAGGTGATCCTCTGGGGCGGCGTAGCTTCTGCGTTGATTGCCGTACCGGTCTTCCTGGCCATTGACAGCCGCGTCCCCGTCCTGGTGGTCCTGGCCATGATGATCGGCGTCGCCGTCCTGTCCATTCCCTACGCTGTCTCCGGCACCGCGCTGACAGCTCTCTTCGCTACCAAGGTCCGCTACACCGGCGTCGCCATCACCTCCAACACCGCCGGCGTAATTTCGGGCTTCGTTCCCCTGATCGCCACCGCCCTTGTTGCGGCCAACAGCTCCTTCTGGCCGGGCGCCATCATCCTCCTGGTGATCTCCGCACTGACCGCACTTTCCGGACTGTTCCTCCCCAAGCTCTCCATCGCAGAAAAGGGTATGAAGCATTGAGCACCACTACCGCCGGCCACCTGATTGTCCGCCAGCTCGAACGCACCGGAATCCAGCGGGTCTACACCGTCCCGGGTGAGAGCTTCCTGGATGTCCTCGACGGACTCCATGGCTCGCCCATCACCAACGTGGTCGCCCGACAGGAGGGTGGCGCCGGATTCATGGCGCTCGCAGAGGGGCGGCTCACCGGGCTTCCCGGCGTCGCGATGGTTACCCGGGGCCCGGGCGCGGCCAATGCCTTCATCGCCGTGCATACTGCTTATCAGGACGCCACCCCGCTCATCCTTTTCGTGGGGCTGATCCCCGTAGCTGACCGCGGCCGCGAGTCCTTTCAGGAGTTCGACATCAACGCCTGGTTCGGCAGCACCGCCAAGAAGGTTCTCACCCTGGATGACGCGGCCTCGGCCGCCCGGGTGGTGGATGACGCCGTCTTCACTGCCCTGAGCGGACGTCCCGGTCCCGTGGTCATCGGCCTTCCTGAAGACGTCTTGGTCCACGTCGTCGAGGAAACCACGGTGGAACCGCGCGCGGTGGCCAGTCCGGAACCTGCCGCCGCGGACCTTGAAGGCTTGAAGCAGAAGCTGGGCAACGCACGCAAGCCGCTGATCGTCGTCGGCGGCGAAGGCTGGACGGAAGAGTCCGGCGGTCAGCTTGCCGCCTGGGCCGCCCGCCACCATATCCCCGTCGTGGCCGACTTCCGTGCCTACGACGCCGTCCCACACAGAAGCGAGGCCTACGCAGGCTATCTGGGGTACGGGCGGAGCGACGCCAACGCCCAGCGCCTGGACGACGCCGACCTGCTGGTCTTCGTCGGATGCGTCCGCAGCGATGTCCTTTCCGACGGTTATAAGCGGGGACTCGATGCCCACACCGTGGTGGTCAACGCCGATGCCAACCTCCTGGGGCACTTCGGACGCCTGGACCAGCACATCATTGCCGACGTCACGTCGTTCGCGGGCGCCGTTGCCGCCGTCGAGGTGACCACGGAACGCGAAGAGGGTTGGTTCGCCAGCGCCCGCGCCGACCACCTCGCGTTCTCGACGCCAACGCCCGACGGCGGAATCGGCGTGGACCTCGGCGTCGCCATGGAAGTGCTTAAGAAAGAGCTCGACGACGACGCCGTCATCACCTTCGGCGCCGGCAACCACGCCATCTGGCCAGCCCGCTACTTGGAGCACAACTCCGCAAACTCCCTGGCAGCACCGCGAAACGGTGCCATGGGCATGGGGATACCGGCAGCCGTGGCTGCATCGCTCGCCTACCCGGGCCGGCAGGTCGTCTCCGTGGCCGGTGACGGTTGCTTCATGATGAATGGCCAGGAACTCGCCACCGCCATGGGCTACGGCGCAAGGCTCATAGTGCTGGTAGTGGACAACGGCATCTTCGCCACCATCCGTGAACACCAGGAAAACCATTACCCGGACAGGCCCTCCGGAACACACATGACCAACCCGGACTTCGCAGCCCTGGCCCGTTCCTACGGCGCCTACGGGGAGCGGGTGGACCGCACGGAGGACTTCGCAGCCGCGTTCCGCCGCGCCGTCGACTCCGGCCTGCCCGCCTTGCTGCACCTGCCGCAGGACCCCGCGACCCGTTCGCCCAAGACTTCCATCAACTGACCGGAGCCCCACCGTGATCCAGCTTCAGAACATCATCAACGGAGAATCCGTACGCGCCGGGCAGACGTTGCCGTTCTTTGACCCCGCTACCGGTGAACAGATCGGCACCGCCCCGGACAGCGACGCCGGCGTGGTGGACTCCGCCTTCCAGGCTGCTGCCGCCGCATTCAAGAGCTACAAACGAACGACGCCGGGAACCCGCCAGTCGCTGCTGTTGCAGCTTGCCGACCTCATCGAGGCCAACGTCGACCGGCTGCTGGAAGCCGAGGTTGCCTGCACGGGCAAACCGGCCGCGCTGACCAAGGAGCTCGAAATCCTGCGCGGCGCAGACCAGCTGCGCTTCTTCGCCGGTGCTTGCCGTGTGGTTTCAGGAACTGCCCAGACCGAGTACGTGGAAGGGTTCTCCTCCACCATTCGCAGGGAGCCGCTGGGCGTCGTCGCCCAGATCACGCCGTGGAACTACCCGTTCATGATGGCCATCTGGAAGATCGGCCCGGCTTTGGCAGCGGGCAACACACTGGTCCTCAAGCCAGCCGACACCACCCCGTGGTCCACAGTGATCCTCGCTGAACTGGCACAGAAGGTGTACCCCGCCGGTGTAGTGAACGTGGTCTGCGGCGGACGCGAAGCCGGGGCAGCGATGGTGGACCACGAAATCCCGGAAATGGTCTCGATCACCGGGTCCACCCGGGCCGGCGCCCAGGTTATGTCGGCGGCGTCGAAAACCCTCAAGGACGTTCACCTGGAGCTCGGCGGCAAGGCCCCTGCAGTGGTGTTTGCCGACGTCGACATCCAGCGGACCGCCCGCGAAATCGCCCTTGGTGCCTTCTTCAACGCAGGCCAGGACTGCACGGCCGTTACCCGTGTGTTGGTCCACCGGGACATCCACCCGGAGTTCGCAACGGCCCTTGCCGATGCTGCCTCCGCCCTGCGGTTTGGGGAGGATCTGGGGCCGCTCAACAGCGCCGCACAGCTGGAGCGCGTGGAGGGTTTTATGACCCGCCTCCCGGCCAACGCCACCGTGCTGACCGGCGGCAAGCGCACCGGCACCGGGTACTACTTTGAACCGACGGTCATTGACGGTGTTTTCCAAAGCGATGAAGTGGTCTGCGACGAGATCTTCGGACCCGTGCTGACAGTCCAGCCCTTCGGAACCGAAGACGAGGCCTTGGAACTCGCCAACGGCACCAAGTATGCCTTGGCCTCCAGCGTATGGTCCGAGAACCACGGCGTGGTGACGCGGGTTTCCAACGAACTCGACTTCGGAGCTGTGTGGATCAACTGCCACCAGGTGATCCCGGCGGAGGCACCCCACGGAGGTTTCAAGCATTCCGGCACGGGCAAGGACCTCTCCGTATTCGGGCTTGAGGACTACACCCGCATCAAGTCCGTCACCACGTCCCACCGCTAGGGACACGCCATGAAACTGGATCTCCTGCTACAGAACGCAGACATCATCACCATGGAGCCGGACCGTCCCACGGCCGGGTCCATGGGGATCTGGCAGGGCCGGATCGTGGGCTTCGACGAGGACCTGTCCGGCCTCGAAGCAGCCCGGGTCCTGGACCTGGGTGGCGCCACGATGACGCCCGGCTTCATTGATGCGCACTGCCACACAACCTGGTTTGGCTTGGGCCTGGCGGAGCTGGATGTCTCCGGGGCCCGGCGTTTGGAAGAACTCTACGAGCTTCTCAGCGGTGCCGTTTCAAAGGGCGAAGGCGAAGCTGACCAAGCGTGGCTCTTCGCTACCGGCTTCAACCAGGCCCACCTTGACGGCGCCTTCCCGGACATCGACGAACTCGACCGCATCACCGGCAACCGCCCCTTCTTCATGCGCCACACTTCAGGCCACATGGCGGTGGTCAACACAGCCGCGCTGCGGCTGGCTGGTGCCGAGTCGCCGTCGTTCCCCGATCCCGACGGCGGAGAAATAGTCCGCGATGCAGCGGGACGTCCCACGGGAGTTGTCCAGGAGACGGCGCAGGAACTCATCCAACAGTTGATCCTGCCGTATTCGCTGGAGGACATCGAGGCTGCACTGGAGCGGGCCACCAAGTACTACGCGTCCGAGGGAATCACGAGCTTCACCGAAGCCGGCGTGGGAGGCGGCTGGATCGGCCACAGCCCCGCCGAGCTGGCTGCCTACCAACGCGCGGCGTCCAACGGACGTTTGCATGCCCGTGCACAGGTGATGCCGGTCCTGGATGTCCTGCATGGCTTGAACGGCCACGCTGCCGACAGCCCCGCCACGGCCCCCATCGGCCTGGATCTGGGGATAGCCACCGGATTCGGGGAAGACTACTTGTCCCTGGGGCCCGCCAAGGTATTCATGGACGGCTCGCTCCTGGGCGAAACCGCAGCGGTCAGCCACGAGTTCTGCAGCCACGGACACAAGGACAACACCGGCAACAAAGGCTACTTCCAAGCCGAACCGGACCAGCTGCGCGAACGCATCGAGGCTGCCTATGCGGCGGGGTGGTCCATTGCGGCCCATGCAATCGGTGACCGTGCCATTGACCTGGCCCTGGACATCATCACCGAATGCCAAGCCACGTACGGTCCCCGACGTATCCCCAACAGGATCGAGCACGCGTCCATGACGCGGCCAGAGCAACTGCCCCGATTGGCCGGGGCGGGCATCGCGGTGACTCCGCAATCGAGTTTCTTCCGCGACCTCGGAGACGCGATGACCGAATCCCTTGGCCCGGACCGGCTGGCCTGGGCCTACCGGGCGTCAAGCTTCCTCGAGGCCGGAGTGGCACTTGCCGGAAGTTCTGACCGGCCCGTCGCCGACGGCAACGTCCTGCGCGGCATGCAGGCATTCGTGGACCGCATGACGGAATCCGGTGCCGTCTTCGGTAATCCGGCCGAACGGCTCACGCCCCGCCAGGCCTTGGCCGCGTACACCTCCGGGGCCGCGGCGGCCACCGGTGC
This sequence comes from Paenarthrobacter sp. YJN-5, assembly GCF_015040095.1. Taxonomy (NCBI): domain Bacteria; kingdom Bacillati; phylum Actinomycetota; class Actinomycetes; order Micrococcales; family Micrococcaceae; genus Paenarthrobacter; species Paenarthrobacter sp. YJN-5. The sequence continues at coordinate 3,859,069 of NZ_CP053544.1, read as the reverse complement.
CCTGGCTGACAAAGGAACGTTGACACCCGGCAAGCTCGCCGACTTCACCGTCCTGTCGGGGTCACCGTTGCAGGCACCTGACATCAGTGAACTCCGTGTCCTGGCCACCGCCGTCGGCGGCCGCTTCACGTACCAATCAACCGACTTCCAGGCCGGACTTTCCCCGGAAAGCCCGGTCCTGGCCCGCATCTCTGCAAGCCACAGCGCATAGGGGAAACCATGACCACCACAACCAGCTTCACTGCCCGGGACGCCGTCTTCGTGCAGGATTTCCACACCATGAGCGAATTCGGCGCCACCGAAAACGGCGGCGTGGACCGCCAGGCAGCCACCATCCCGGACGGCGAGCAGCGGCGGTGGCTCACCGCGCTCCTTGAGGAGCACGGTTTCACCGTGAAGTTCGACCGCGCGGGCAACCAGTGGGGCCTCTACGAGGCAGTACCGGGTGCTCCGTTCGTGGTGGTCGGTTCGCATATGGATTCGCAGCCGACGGCGGGACGATACGACGGCGCGTACGGTGTGCTCGCTGCGGCCCACGCCGCCTTCCGTCTGGTGGAGCGCTGGAAGGCTGGCGATCCGGCACCGAGGTTCAATCTCGCCGTCGTGAACTGGTTCAACGAGGAAGGCAGCCGCTTTAAGCCGTCCATGATGGGTTCGTCCGTCTACACGGGCAAGCTCGATCTCAACGAAGCGCTCAACACCCGGGACGCTGCCGGGGTCACGGTACGCGATGCCTTGGACGCGATTGGCTGCCGCGGTTCGTTCGAAGGGCCCCAGGCCGCTTACTGCGCCGAGATCCATATCGAACAGGGGCGCAGCATGGAACGCGAAGGGATCACCATCGGCCTGGTGAGCTCCAACTGGGCCGCCAACAAGTACGAATTCGTGGTCCATGGTGAACAGGCCCACACCGGTTCCACTGTGATCGAGGACCGCAAGGATGCCCTGTTGGGAGCCTCCATGCTGGTGGTGGCGGCCCGCGAATTGGCCGATCGTTTCCCCGGAGTCCTGCACACCTCGGTCGGTCAGCTCAACGTCTACCCGAATTCGCCGGTGGTGGTGCCCTCCCGCGTGAACCTGCTCCTTGACCTGCGCAGTGCGGACGAAAGTGTCCTCGCCGAGGCCGATGCGCTGCTGCACGCACGTATTGCGGGCATCGAACGGGCAGCCAACGTCACGGTGGAGCAGCACCATTCGCACTCTTGGGCCGTCACGCCCTACCAGCCCGAAGGCGTGGAGCTGGCAGCAAAGGTCGCGGCAGATCTGGGGCTCTCCAACAAGGAAGTCATGACGTTGGCCGGGCACGATTCCACCAACATGAAGGATCTTGTTCCCACGGTGATGCTTTTTGTGCCCAGCGTGGACGGCATCTCCCATAACGAACACGAGTACACCAAGGACGAGGACATCGTGGCCGGACTTGCCATGCTCACCGAGGTCGTCGGCAGGCTCTGCGACGGGGCACTGGAGGAGTAGCTTTATTTACCCGGTGCCGGTTTCCGAATCACAATGGACGCCGGCGCGGAGCCGCCCACGGCATCCGGGTTGGCGACGTACAGGACATCGTCTTCGATCCTGGCGTCGATGCCCGCATTGTGGAGCCGGCCCAGCAGCGGTTCCAGTTCGCCGTCGTACTCGAAGGCCAGGTCCCCGGACTCCGGGGCCGTTCCATGGACTACCTGCAGGATCCCGCCGTTCTTGGTGGTGAAGGTGGCGGATTCGTCGTCGGCTGTCCGGGGCCGGGCACCGATGTTGGCGAGCTCCTGGGCGGAACCGTCGACGTCGGGACTCACCCATGTGGCCACTACCGCGAGTGCCGGGTCGGCTTTGTCCGAGGTAGCCCAACTGCCGTCGGCTGCCCGTTGGGCCTGGCCGGCGAAGAAGCTGAAACCATCCCTGCCGGTGACGTGGACGGTCTCGCCCTGCGCGGATTCGGTGACCGTGGCACGGGTGCCGTCGTCACGGGTGCGTCGGGCGAATTCTTCCAGCACGCCGACCTCCACACCGAACGCGGTGCTGCTGTCCCGGGGTTCGGATTGCTGGTGGCCGACCCTTTGCAGCGCAAGGCGACCGGATCCGGCGTCGAACTCCACCCGGTCCCGGGCCTCGGACGTGGCTACCAGCCCCAAAGCTTCCAGCAGCTCAACCCATGGTTCAAGCCGGGACGTGAAGTGGATCGGGCGGGCACGCAGCATGGCTCCTCCTTGGGCGCGGCAGGGTCTCTGCGGTTCAGCCTATGCCGTGGAAGCTGTTTTGACTCGGCTTCCGCGTGTGGGGCTGTTCCCAGCAGAATAGGGCCATGGCTGTTGAGCTTGAAGAACTGATGGTTGCCGATGCTTCCGAATGGCGTGACTGGTTGTCCAGGAATGCCGCTGACAGCCCGGGTGTATGGCTGATCCTGCACAAGAAGGGCGGGAACGTCACAGAGCTTAACTACGACGCCGCGCTGGATGAGGCCCTCTGCTTCGGCTGGATCGATGGGCAATCCAAGAGCCGCGACGCCGAAAGCTACTTTCAACGCATGACGCCCCGGGGCCGCCGAAGCATCTGGTCGGCGCGCAACGTGGGGCACATTGCCCGGCTCGAATCCGAAGGCAGGATGACAGACGCCGGGCGTGCCGCCGTCGACGCCGCCAAAGCCGATGGACGCTGGGAGGCCGCGTACGCAGGCCCCGCCGATTCGGTGGTTCCGGACGATCTTGCCGCGGCCATCGCCGCCGTGCCCGAGGCGCAGGCGATGTTCGAGGTACTGACCTCCCAGAACCGCTTCGCCCTCATTCACAGGACCAACCACGTCAAAGGGGCTGACACCCGGGCGCGGAAAATCACAGGCTTCGTGGAGATGCTGGCCCGCCACGAAACTCCGTACCCGCAGCGCAAAAAACCGGCCACCCCACCCAGGCTCCAAACCCCACCCAAGTAAGTCGCATTTGTGCGCGTTTACAGGGCTCAGAACGCGCACAAATGCTACCCAGTTGGGCTACTCGATGGGGAACGCCACGCCTTCGCCTATGACGCGGAGGCTTAGCTCGGTCCCGGGCTTGGTGATGGACGCGTTCCAGTGGCGGATGGTGATGATCTCTCCGCCGCCGGGGTACCGGTGGCTGTTGCCCGAAGCGCTGCCGTCCGGTGCCCGGTAGTCTCCGAGCTTGATGCGAACGGTGGTTTCAGGCCCGAAGTAGTCAGTGTCCACAACTACGCCGCGGATAGGACCCTCCGGGGCGATCCGGATCTGTTCCGGCCGGAGCATGAGCTGGACCTTGCCCTGGGCCGGGGGCCGGCGTACCGGAATTCCACCCAGGGAACAGGTGGCCAAGGAGCCTTCCATCCACGCATCGAGGAAGACTGCATCTCCAAGGAACTCCGCTGTGGCCCGGTCCGCGGGGCGGGTATAGACGACGAAGGGGTTGCCGATCTGAGCCAGCTTGCCGCCGCGCATGATGGCCACCTGGTCGGCGAAGGAGAGGGCTTCGGCTTGGTCGTGGGTGACCAGGATAGTGGTCACGCCCGCCTCGTTGAGTACCTTGGCGACGGCCCGGCGGGTAGCAACGCGCAAGCCGGCATCCAACGCAGAGAAGGGCTCATCCAGCAACATCAGTTCAGGCTCGCGGGCCAGGGCACGGGCAAGGGCCACCCGTTGCTGCTGGCCGCCGGAAAGCTGGTGCGGCCGGCGCTTTGCCATGGCCGGGTCAAGGGAGACCATGTCGAGCAACTCGGCGACCCGTTCCTTGACCACACGGCGGCCGCCGTCGAGCTTTCCGGCATCCAGGCCAAAAGCGATGTTCTGCCCCACGGAAAGGTGCGGGAACAGGGCACCGTCCTGGGCCACGTAACCAACTTGGCGCTTGTGGGCGGGAACCCAGACGTTGCCGTCCGCCACCGGGGTGCCATCAAGTTTGATGGACCCGGTGTCCGGATGCTCGAACCCGGCAATCAAACGCAGCAGTGTGGTCTTCCCGGAACCGGAGGGCCCCACGATCGCCGTGGTCCCGCCCTTGGCGACCGAAAGGTTGACCCCTTTCAGCACTGACTGCGAACCGAAGTTCTTGGTGACCTCCGCAATGTCCAAGTGTGGGTTGGTGGAGGAAGCCACCGAGGGTGCCACACGCGGCGCGGGGAGTCGGGAAGGGGATTGTTCGGTCACTGTCCGGCAACTTTCTTGGACTGTTGGAAAAGCAGGTAGGTCATGGGTGCCGAGAGCAGGATCATCAGCAGTGCATAGGGGGCTGCGCCGGTGTAGTCGATCTCGCTGCTCTTGCTCCAGAACTCCGTGGCGAGGGTCCTGGTGCCGTTCGGCGACAACAGCAGAGTGGCCGTCAGTTCGTTCACGATGGCCAGGAACACCAAGGCCGCACCGCCGGCAGCTGCCGGTGCCGAAAGCCGGAGGGTGACCCGGAAGAAGGAGACCAGCGGCGCCTTACCCAGGGACTGCGCGGCTTCGTCGAGCTCCTTGGGCGCCTGGGCGAGCCCGGCCCGCAGGTTCACAAGGGCCCGGGGAAGGAACAGCAGCACGTAGGCGGCGATCAGCACCCCGGCGGTCTGGTACACGCCCGGCAGCACACGGATGCTCACCGTGACGAAGGCCAGGCCCACCACGATTCCCGGAAGGGAGCTGGTGATGTAGTTGGAAAGTTCCAGCATCTTGCTGAACCAGCTGGGGCGCCGCACCGCCAGGTAGGCCATGGGGAACGCCACGATGGTGGTGACCAGGGCCCCGACCGCACCGTACATGAGCGTTTGCAGCAGCGCCGGAATGAACTCATCCGCGGCCCAGACGTCCAGGCCGCCGGCCACAATCCAGCGCAGCACGAACCACACCGGAACTCCGAACGCCAGGACGGTAAGCGCCAGGAGAGCCAGCTGTGCAGGAACCTGGTAGAGGCCCAGGGGCATGCGGGTTGCCTTGGCCTGCGCCCCGGAACCGATGCGGGCGTAGCGTGCTGTTCCGCGGCTCCGGACCTCCACGAGCAGCAGGATCAGGCACAGGAAGACCAGGACGCTGGCCAGCATGTTTCCCGCGGTGCCATTGAACGTCGACTGGAACTGAACCATGATCGCCGTCGTAAAAGTATCGAAGCGGATCATCGCAAAGGCGCCGTATTCGGCCAACAGGTGGAGTGCCACCAGGAGCGCCCCGCCGGACATGGCAATCCGGAGCTGCGGCAGGACAACCCGGAAGAAAACAGCCCACGGGCCCAAACCCAGCGATGCAGCGGACTGTTCGATCGCCGGATCCAGGCGGCCGAGCGTCGCCGCGGCGGGAATGTAGACCAGCGGGAAGTAGGAAAGCGTGGCGATCAGGACGCCGGACCAAATCCCCGCCAGGGACGGCACGGCGGACACCCACGAGTAGCTGTTCACGAAGGCCGGAATGGCCAGCGGGGCAGCCAGTGCCACCGCCCACCAGCGGTGGCCGCGCAGCTTGGTGCGCTCCACGAGCCATGCTCCACCCACGCCAAGAACCAGGCAGGCGGGGACCGTAATCACCATCAGCAGGATGGTGTTGAGCAGCAGTTCCGCGACGCGGGGCCGGAAGATGAGTTCGACGGCGGTGTCCCAGCCTGTCGCGGCGGTCATGTAGACCACGTAGCCCAGCGGCAGAAGTGAAAAGAGCGCCGTCAGGATGGCCAGGACGGACACCGTTGAGACGCCGAAAGGCGGGCGAGGGCGCTTGCCCTTGCCCGCCGTCGTCGTGCTTCCTGCCGGGGTGCCGGAAGCCGAAAGGTCGGTACTCACGTAGTTACAGCAGTCCTGCCTTGGTCATCATGTCGGTGACCTTTGTGGAGTTGAGCTTTGCGGGATCAACGGTGGGAGCCTGGAGTTCCTTGATGGGGACCAGCTTCTCGTTGGCATCAACCTCGGAGGCGATGGCGTACTCGAAGGAGGTGCCGTTCTTCAGGATTTCCTGGCCCTTCTTGCCGGTGATGAACTTCAGGAATGCCTGCGCGTCCTCAGCGTGCTTGGAGGACTTCAGGACACCGCCGCCGGAAACGGACAGGAAGGCGCCCGGATCCTGGTTCTTGAAGTAGTACGGGGTGACGTTCTTGGAGTTCTCGCCCGTCTTGGCCTGATCGCCGTAGTAATAATAGTGGTAGATCAGCGCGCCATCCACTTCACCGGCGTTCACGGCCTTCATGGCGGTGCTGTTGCCCTTGTAGGCCTTGAAGTTTTCCTTCATGCCCTTGAGCCACTCTTCGGTAGCGGCCTCGCCCTTCAGTTCGAGGAGGGCTGAGACGATTGCCTGGAAGTCGGCGCCGGTGGGGGAAGCCGCCCACTTGCCCTTCCACTCAGGGTTGGCCAGGTCCAGCATGGACTTGGGCAGCTTGTCTTCGCTGATCTTGTTCTTGTCGTACACGAAGACGGTGGAGCGGGCTGCGATGCCGGTCCATTTGTTGGTGGAGGGGCGGAACTCGGCGGGAACCTGGTCGACGGTTGCCTTGTCGACGTCGGCAAAGAGACCGGCGTTCTCAACCTGCGCCATTGCGGGTGAGTTCTCGGTCAGGAACACATCGGCCGGGGAAGCTGCACCTTCCTGGATGATCTGGTTGGACATTTCTGTGTCCGAGCCCTGGCGGAGGGTGACCTTGATGCCGGTCTCCTTGGTGAAAGCGTCGATCCATTCCTTGGTGAGGCTTTCGTGCTGGGCGTTGTAGACCGTGATGCCTTCGCCGGAAGCGGATTCGGAGGCGGCCGGGGTGCCGGAGTTGGAGCCACAGGCGGCGAGGCCGAGTGCGGCAGTGGCGGCGAGAGCGATTCCTGCCAGCGCGTTCTTGCGGAGCTTCATGCGGACTTCTTTCTGCGAACAGATGTGGGTGCCCGGAAGACGGTCCGGGCCTCTGCGGGCGGCGGGGATTTGGGGGTGCCCGCTGTGAAAAGCGTAGGTTAGGCAACCCTTCTTTACGAAGCCCTGAAGGCCTTATGTGACAAGGATCACGTCAATTACACAAGTATTGCGTGACGTAATTCCCCTAGCCCAGCGTTGCGGCCGCTTCCAGCGCCATCCAGGCCTGAAGTTGGGTGGAAAGTTCGACGGCGGACCCCGCCGGATACGTTTCGCCGGCCGGGCGCTGTGGATCGGAAGAGAAGATGAGGCGGGGACTGGATGCTTCCTGGCCGCGAGGGGTCCGTTCCAAGCGGCCGGTCCACAGGGCTTCGGCGGTAGACAGGACGAGGTCCCTTGCCGCCGAGCGGGTCGACTCAGGGAGCCTGGCGTCCCGGACGGCCAAGGCCAGGTAGCGCAAGAGTATCCCGGTGAAGAGGCCGCCATCCCCGGCGCCCTCGCTGCGGACGACGCCGGTACCCGGAAGGGTCAAGCCGCGGCCGATTGCCTCGATCAGCCTGGACGCCCGTTCCAGTTCGACTGCTCCGCCCAGTTCCAGAAGCGCGCCGAGCACCGGGCCTTGGTTATAGGTGTAGACCGCGCTCTCAAGAACGGGCTCGCCGTTCCTGATCCGCAGTCCATCCATGTACAGGCCCGTGTCCTGATTTAGAAGCCTGGTGTTGAGCCATGCCACCAGTGCTTTCGCTTTGTCCCTCTGCCCTGTCCTGGCAAAATACAGCGCGATCGGGGCCGTGGCGGGCGTGTTCTTGAAATCCCTCGCGGTACTCCAGTAAGTTCCGCCGCCCAGGTCTTCCGTGGCCGCAGAATCGAACTGCAACGTGAGGCACCTGCGAACGTATGCATTGCGGCGTCGCCCGGGCTTGCGGGTCTCCCGGGCCAGTTCCTCAAGCCTGAGCGTCGACAGTGCGAGCCAAGCCATGTCGTCATAGAAATGGTTGACGAATCGGAAGCGGTTCCGGAACCGGATGGTCGTCACCAGCCGGGAAGCGAGCCTGCCCGCGCTGGGGCGGGAGGCGCCGTCGAACCTTGATCCCGAGGCGAGTTCCCTGCGGCCCGCGTCCACCAGGCAATCCACGTAATGGGCCTGCCACCAGTAGTGCCACGGGCGGAAGAGGCTGAACCTGCCCGGAAAGCTGACGGCGCCGATATGGGTGCCGGGCAGGAAGAGGAGCCGCTTTCCGAAAGTTCGCGTCACGGAACGCGCTGCAGCGTCGGCCCGTTCTCCCCATACTGCGGCCGGTACTGCGGACAGGGGTGGTTCTGCGCTCGTGCTGGGCATGGATCAAGCCTAGCGGGGAGGAAGTGACGTGCGCCGGGCCGGGATTCCAGTTAACATGCATTAACGGATTTGGGTCTGCATCAAGGAGGATGGATGGACATCAAAGGCACGGTTGCGCTGGTAACAGGGGGAGCCTCGGGGCTGGGAGCGGCCACCGCGAGGAGGCTATTCGACGCCGGAGCTTCGGTGGTGCTGGTGGACCTGCCCCAGTCAGCCGGGGAAGAATTCGCTGCTGAATTGAACGCCACGTCCTCCGGGCAGCAAGCAGTTTTCTCGGCTGCCGACGTCACCGACGAAGCCCAAATCCAGGCCGCCATCGATGCCGCGGCGGCCCTGGGCAAACTCCGGATCGTGGTCAATTGCGCCGGAATCGCAACGCCCGGCAAGGTCCTTGGCCGCGACGGCGTGCTACCCCTTGAAGCTTTCAACAAAGTCATTCAGGTCAACCTCGTAGGGACCTTCAACGTGGTGCGGCTCGCTGCCGCCGCCATGGTGCAGAACGAACCGGTTACAACGGAGCTTGGTGGCCCGGAGCGCGGAGTCATCATCAACACGGCCTCCGTGGCGGCATTCGAAGGGCAGATCGGGCAGCCGGCTTACGCGGCGTCCAAGGGCGCCGTTGCCGCAATGACACTGCCCCTCGCCCGCGAATTCGCGCGTTCGCTGATCCGGGTCGCATCGATCGCGCCCGGCATCTTCGAGACGCCCATGATGGCCGGCCTGCCGCCGGCAGCACAGGAATCCCTGGGCCAGCAGGTGCCCCACCCCGCCCGGTTGGGCCGGCCCGCCGAGTACGCCAACCTGGCCGCGCACATCGTGGAAAATGCCATGATCAACGGCGAAACCATCCGGCTCGATGGCGCCATCCGCATGGGGCTCAAATGATGGGCGAGGAACTGCCCGCGGCCGACTTCTTTGACTTCGAATCGCTCCTCAGTGTCCAGGAACAACGCAAGCTCAAGGAGCTTCGGGCGTTCCTCGACACCGAGATCGCACCCTACGCCGGCCAGTGGTGGGACCGTGCGGAGTTCCCTGAGCACATCCTCCCCAAGCTGGCGGCGCTGCGTCTGAGTGCACCCGCCCAGCGCGGTTACACGCACCTCTTCGCTGGGCTGGTCATCGCGGAGATGACCCGTGTTGACACCTCGATTGCGACGTTCTTCATGGTGCATCACGATCTCTTCGTGGAGTCGCTCTACGACTTTGGCAGTGACGCCCAGCAGGACCGCTACCTCGACGACGCCTCCAACCTCCGCACCACCGGCGCCTTCGCCTTGACCGAGCCGGACCACGGATCCGACGTCGCCGGAGGCATGGAGACCACGGCCCGGCGCGTCGCCAGGCCAGAGTCCGACGGCGGCGACTACTGGGTGATCAACGGCGCCAAGCGCTGGATCGGCAACGGGACGTTTTGCGACTACATGCTGGTGTGGGCCAAGGACGAGGGGGACGGTTCGATCCGGGGCTTCATTGTGGACGCCTCACTGCCGGGAATCACTCGGACCCGCATCGAAAACAAAGTGGCCCTGCGAACCGTCCAGAACGCCGACATCCGGTTCGAGGATGTGCAGGTCCTGGAAGCCGACCGGTTCGAAGGCATCAGTAGCTTCGCCGACACCAACCATCTCCTGAGGGGCTCCCGGATCATGGTGGCCTGGCAGGCTGTTGGGCAGCAGTTGGCTGCCTTCGACATCGCCCGGCAGTACGCCGTGGAACGCACCCAGTTCGGCAGGCCTCTCGCAAGGTTCCAACTCATCCAGCAACAGCTCGTGAACATGCTGGGCAACGCCACCGCCAGCATGGGAATGATGGTCCGTATTGCCCAACTCCAGGAGGGGATCTTCACTGACGCCCATGGCCTGCGGCACGGTGGGGCTGACATGGCACAAGTTGCCCTGGCCAAGGCATACTGCAGCGCACGGATGCGGGAAACCGTCGCGATGGGCCGGTCCATCCTGGGTGGAAACGGTATTGTGACCGATTTCGGCATGGCCAAGGTCTTCGCGGATGCCGAGGCGATCTTTACCTACGAAGGTTCTTTTGAGATCAACTCTTTGATTGTGGGCCGTGCCGTGACGGGACACTCGGCGATCGTTTGACGGAGTGGTCCGGCCGGCGTTGCGGGTCTGCGGGTTCGCTGCTGGCCTGCGGTTAGTCCGCGTTGGTCTGCGCTGGTCCGCTGCTGGCCTGCGGTTAGTCCGCGGGGAGCTTTTCGCCCGCCTCAACGCGAACATCGATCGAGTTGCCACGGACGGGCATGGGGCAGGTGCCATAGGGCGTGAACGCGCTGGGGTAGTTGATGGCACGGTTGAAATCGATGATCACCGAACCGTCCGGGCGAGGCTTGGGAATGAAGACCTTGCGCCACTCGTCCGTGGTGTCTCCATTGGTCTCGTCGTGGAAGGTCACGTTGAGGGCACCCAGCTTCTCGGCTTCTGCATGCAGCCTGACCTCGTGCGCTATCCCGGGCACGTGGAACACCACTTCGCCAACGGACACATGCACACCGTCTACCAACGGGTTTGCTGTGCCGATGGGAACCTCCACCGGATTCTCATACGCCTCGAACCTCCCGCTGATCACCCATTCCGGGTTGAAGGGGTAGGTGGGGACGCCGGAGAACTCCGTGTAGACGGCGGAGCCGTTGTCACGCGTGCGGATGGCGTACTTGTCCGCACGCATGGCCAACTCCACGACCACCTGAGTGCCGTCCAACCCGCCGTACTGAACCCAGTTCAGCGACTCCTCGTCCTGGAGAGTTTCTGAGTAGGTCCCGATCACAGGTTCACCCGAGGAAACGAACGTCAACCCGTCTTCCGCCGCGGCCGTCAGCGTTGCGGAGGTCCCGTCAGTTGACCACAACCCCGGGACCAGCTCAAGGGGTTCGGGGGCTGACCCCAACCACTGGAAGGACGTGAGCGTCAGCCACCCGTGGTCGGCTGCCAACGCGGCGTTACGACCTGCCCGGAACCTCTCCCAGCGTGCCAGTTGTTGATCAGCCGTGGTGGTGGGCGCGCTCATGGTTCTCCTCAGTTCCTTGACTGTTCTCCATGGATTGGAGGACTTCAACCGTAGGGACAAACCGTGGTGCAGGGGTAAAAATTCCTCCATGCCGGGAAAGCCGGCTTAAAAATGGAGCGGCTCGCGCTGGCCCCCAATACATGCCAGCGCGAGCCGGATCGTGGCAACGCCCTTAGTGCGTACGACGCTGCGACGACCGCCGTGCTGCGCCGAAGGCGAGCAGTGAGCCCAATGCCAACAAGGCGGCTGCGGCGAAGACAAAGGCCGGACCGTTGGCTCCCGTGGTGGCCAGCTCAGTGTCGTCCTCGGCCTTCTTTGGCTGTTCCGGCGTTTGGCTCGGAGCCTCGACTGCGGGTGTTGTCACCGGCGTGGAGGGCGTTGGAGCCGAGGTGCTGGGCTCGGGTGTTGCGGTTTCCGTCACGGTGGGCGTGGGCGTGGGCGTGGTCGGCGTAGGCGTCGGTGTCGGCGTGGCGGTGGTGGGTGTTGGTGTGGGCGTGGGTGTGCTGCTGGAGCGCGTCGGCGTAGGCGTCGGCGTGGCTGTGGCCGGCGTGGGCGTGGGCGTCGGAGTGGCGGTGCCGTCGCCGGTTCCTTCCGCGCTGGTCCGTCGGGTTTCTGCGCCGACAGCATTTTCGATGCCGTCGATCGTCACGGTGCCGGTGTTCGTGTAGGCATCCAACGTTGCATCCGTAACGTCGGTGACGACAAAAAGCTCAACGCGTTCCCCTCTGGGAAGACCCGTCCACGTCACCGTTACTTCCTGCGGTGTGCACTCGATAACAGCGGGGTAGCGGTCGGTTTCCATCGGGTCGGTGATGTTGCCGTTTGCATTGACGGTTCGGCCAACGCGCGGTGTGACGTCGTCACAGTCGATTTCCATCCCTGCGGAAGGAGTATCCGTCACCGTCACATCATTCGTACGGGAGGGCATGGGCGGCATGTAAATGATGGACTCGAGCCGTGTCTGACCCGCATCAGCCCACCACATGGCCTTGCCTGCAGATTCCGGTGCCGGCGTGCAGTCGGTTACGCAGGGGGTGACGGTTACGGGTACACGGACAACACGATCGCCAACGATGAATTCCAGTTGCTCGCGTTCCTCGTCACCCGGAACCTCCGCGTAGCGCGTGGAGAAGTTGCACGTGCCGCCCACCTTGAGCGGGTGCGTGGCAACAAAGTCAGTCAGGGTAAAGACCACCAAACCCGAGTCATCGGCCACCGCGGTGGCAACAGTTTCGCCTTCGGGATTGTCCAGGTCAAAGGCTGCGGTGCCGAACCAGCGAAGCTCCTGCGGCAGCTGCATTTCGAAGGTGTCCCCGGGCTTCGAGTGGTCCGGAACGCTCCACTCGCAGGTCAAATCGACCTGGTCCCATTGGCTTGTCACTACGGAATTTGTGCTGATGCTGATGCTGGCTCCGGGGATATTTGCAGCAGTTGCCGGCTGCGCAGCCCAGACCAGCCCTAGAGAGGTCAGGAAGACAGCCAGGAATGCGGCCATCAACGCGGTGGTCTTCATATGAAGCGGTTTATTCATTTTTTGGGGAAGTCCTTAGCATCCTCGAAAGATTTTCGTCATTAATGAGTGGCCGCTCGAGGAGGATCGTGACGCTAAGTTCCGGGCATTGCCTACATCGACTCCGGGCGGGTGCTCCTGGACCCGGCCGCTCCGGCATCAACTGAGAAAGGCAGGAACTTCACCTTTGCCGGGCTAAGGACCCCTTCCCCGAGGGACTCCACGGCGATCTTGCAGTTAAGCAGGCGTCCCAGGCTGAAGGCGGAGAGCGGCAGCAGTACGTGGACCGAGAAATCCTGGTACATCGCGGTGGCGCCCGTTCCCTTGAGTTCGGCCTGGACCGTGTCGCCAAGGAGGGCCAGCAGGGTCCAGCAGTGGCTGCGGCCACCCTGCGGCTCGGGGAGGTGGATGACGGCCAGGGCGTGGGGTCCTGAACCGGGGTCTTCGACGGAGACTTCGTGGATCCGGCGCTGAAAGTGGGCAGGCGTGGCGAGCCCCGTGTAGACGTCGGTGCACGAGATGGGCGGGACGGTTTCGGCGACCTCCGCCCAGCCCTCTGCCAGGGACTGAAGTGCGTCGATGTCCAGTGTTTGGTCGGCAGCCACGAAGAGGGCGCGGAAGTCAGTCATGGTTTCACTGATCCCCACACCGTTCCTGGCCCTGGCCGCACCCAAAGACCTGGCGGTCATTGCGGGGACCGAATAACACGTGGCCAGGGATGTGACCACCGTGCGCACTTCAGGCAACAACCAATCCGCCCGGAACCGCCAGCCCCTCTTGTAGCTGGCTGTCTGCCACCGCCGGAGGAGCACATGGCGCGGAAATGAACATTCGGCGAGAGATTTGTTCCGGAACGATGTCATATGCGGATAGTGCCCCCTTGTTCCCGATCGTGACGTAGTTTTCCAAGGCAACGTTTTTAAAGTCTTTGGAAAAACTCGCGTCACATCTTGTGGCCCGCCATCACTGCATTTATATGGGCGCAATTCTCTATGTTGTGTGGATGCCATAGTGGCTTCCAGGAAAAACACAAACAATAATTCCGGCGCGGATGTTCTGAGCGACGGGCACTATATCGAATTGGTACGCGGCGGCGACATGTCAGCCTTCGACCACCTCTACGAAAGGCATATATCCATCGCCGCCGCGGTTGCCCGGCGAAACGTGGACAACCCCAGCGACGCAGAGGACGTTGTGGCCGAAGCCTTCCAGGCTGTGCTGCAAAACCTGGTCGCAGGGAAAGGGCCCAACAACTTCTTCCGGGCCTATCTCCTGTCCACCGTCACCAGGCTGTCCCACCACCGCAACCGCAAAGCGGGAAGCACCCTGCCCAGTAGTGACGACGCCGTACTGGACCGCCCGCTGTCGGAACCGGATGCCGCTATCAAGGCTTTTGAATCGGATGCCGTCGCCAAAGCGTTCCAAGCTCTGCCCGAGCGCTGGAAGGCCGTCTTGTGGTATCTCGACGTGGAACGGATGAAGCCCGCTGCCGTGGCACCCATCCTGGGACTCTCACCCAACGCAGTATCAGCGCTGGCCCTGCGCGCTCGAGAGGGCTTGCGTCGGCAGTACTTACAGGCCCACATTGCTGAGGAACATGATGATGAATGCGTCATGTATGCCTCCAAGCTTGGGCATTACATCCGTGGTGGGCTGTCCCGTGCAGCATCACGGAAGGTGCGCCAGCACCTGGGCGGGTGCTCCAAGTGCACCCTCGCCCTCTCCGAACTGAAGGACGTACAAGGGCGAATGCGGGCTGTGCTTCTCCCTCTGGTCACCGGAGTCCCACTGGCATTGTGGGCAGGAAAGGGAGCCGGCCTGGGGGTATTGGGCGGACTTGTCCCGGTAAAGGCGGCCATCGTGGCCCCCGCCATCAGCCAACCGGTAGTGATGGCCGTCGTTGCTGCGGCAGGCCTGGGCCTTGCTTTGGGTGCTTCGGGGGTTGGCGGCCTTCTTATCCCTGACGCTCACGTCGTTGACCATCCGGACTCCACGCATCCCGAGGCCCAACCTTCCATCACCGTGTGGCCACCGCCAACGCCTTCCCACCAAACACCAGAGAGCCCTTCGCCGGCACAGACGGGCCCGGATCTATTGCCCCCTTCCGGGCCGGACCCTGCGCAGGAGGAACCCCGGGAGCAAGAGAAGCAGCCATCCGATGGAAGGGAAGTGGCCGAACCCGCCGAGGTTCAAGGAGGTGCCCCTGCAACGGAGGTGCCGCCAGGAACTGCGCCGGAACCGCCGCCGACTCAGCAGGAGCCGGACCCTGCGCCGTCCGCCCCCGAAAAACCGACGACACCTACTGCGGTGTCGACGTATGTTTGGGCTGCACAGGACATAGGGGCGGGGCTGACGGCGATGCAAGTTGACTTCATTCCACGAGGGGCTCCACCCGTCGGGCCTGGCACGGCTACCTTCTCTTTCAGTCCTGATGCTCAGATTCAGGAGAAGTCGCTCGTTGTCCCACAAGGCTGGTCATGCTCTTTTCAAGGCCCAAGGGCCATCACGTGTTCCACTGGCTCCATTCAGGCCGGCAACCTGAACTTCCACATGACCGCAGAAACCGGGAAAAGTGCTGCCCCCGGCGTTCTCACGTACTCCTTCCGTGGCAGTGGATTCAGTACGGGCAAGCTTCGCTACGACTACTGACAGCGGGCGCGGAAACTGAGCGCCGCATCACACCGCCCGGTACGTCATGAAGGGCAGACCCCTTGCACTGCTTGATAGCAGCACCCGAAGTGGGGGGCTGCTAAACGCGAACTTAGGGGAAGAATGAAAGCGACGCTGTTCGTCGTTGCGGGCCCGCTTGGTGCCTTGGCGGTGGTTGGGGCCATCACTCCCGCCGGAAAGAACTGGATAGTCCGCAGGTTCAGGACACCACACCGATTGAGGTGGGCCATGGCCTGCGCCGGGGGAGTGCTGCTTACCGCGTTGGTTATAAGCCTGCTGACGCCACTCCTCCGCTCATTGCTTGAGGGCCTCGTCCTGCTGAGCGGAGCCTCGCTGTTGGTGGGCTTCCTCGTGTCCCCGGCATTGAGGATCGATCACGGCGTTGCGACTGCGCCGCGCCGCGTACTGGCTATCGGAGCGCATCCGGATGATCTTGAATTGGCGTGCGGGGCTACCTTGGCGAAGCTCGCTGATGCCGGGCACGAGGTCCGGACGTTGGTGATGAGCGCGGGAAGCCAAGGCGGCGACAGCACCGTACGCGCCGTCGAGGCTTCGTCCGGTTCGGAGTTCATGGGCGCCGCGGAAGTACAGGTTCACGACTTCAAGGACACCCAACTGTCCCGGCAGGGCCAGGAGATGGTTCAAACCATTGAGGCCTTCATCAAGGATTTCAATCCGGATGTTGTGATGACCCATTCAGGGCATGACTACCATCAGGACCACTTGGCGGTGCATCAGGCCACCATGCGTGCGGCCCGTCAGCACTCATCAATCTTGTGCTTCGAAAGCCCCTCTGCCACGAGGCAATTCAATCCGAGCGTCTTTGTGGACATCGCCGGCTACGTGGACGTGAAGATCCATGCTGTGTCCATGCACCGCGACCAGAAGGGGAAGCCCTACATGAGCCCTGAGCGGATCCGCAGCCTTGCAGCGTTCCGGGGCTCCCAGGCCAAGCAGAACTACGCGGAGGGCTTCGAGCCCGTCCGTTTGCTCGGTTCAGCAGTGGGGGAGTTCTGATGGCACGGTTCCTGGTAACGGGCGTAGGGGGTCCGGCAGGATCGTCACTGGCGCAGCAACTCCGGTCGCGGGGGCATTGGGTGCTCGGTGTTGATATGGATGATGTTGATCCTTCCCTTGCGGACGTCGTCGCGCGAGTATCGCGTGCCGACGCTCCGGAATACCTCTGGGAACTGCGTGGGCTTGTGGCTTCACTCGGCGTAGAGACAGTCATCCCGACAGTCAGCGACGAATTGGTTTTGGTTGCCCAGGCCCGTGATGATTTTGCGCGGGGCGTCGGCGTCGTGATCGGACACCCCGCTCCCGTCCACATCGCCAACGACAAATTCCTCACCATGACCTGCCTGGACACCGCAGGTGTGGGTGTCCCGGACTTCGCACTTCCCGGCAGTTTCGGTTCCGCGGAAGAAGCCATGGATTTCCTGGGCGGACCCATCGTGGTCAAGCCGCGCGTCTCCCGGGGAGGACGTGGAGTCCGCGTCCTTGAGAAGCTGGCGGACCGGGGACGGCACGCCGCACGAATATGGTCCACGATCGACGACTCATGGATCGTCCAGCGCTTCGCACCCGGAACCGAATTCGCGCCCGTCGTCCACCGGGCGGAAGGACGGGACGCCGTCGTCGTGGTGCTTGAGAAGACCGAGCTCAAGGAGGGGCGGATTGGCAACGCCGTGACGGTACGCCGGACCGGCAGCCCGGCCAATGCCGACGTAGCCGAGCTGGCCCTGGATGCAGTCGACGCCCTGGCCCTGGTGGGACCCGTGGACCTGGACATCAGGCGCATGCCGGACGGAACTCCCGTCGTGCTGGAAATCAATGCCCGTTTCGGGGCCAACAGCGCACATGCACCGGAGCTTTTGGACAGCGTGTTGGCTGCCCACGTTCCGGGTCTGCCTTCGGGGCTGGCAGGGTGACGCTGACCGACGTCGCGCTTGCCTTTGTGCAGATCGGAGGCCTGGTGATTCTGGCGTTTGGCGCCGTCAAGATCCTCTACGTTCCCTTGGCGTTGTACTTCAACCGCATCCACCGGCCCCGGGGGGTCAGGCACAAGTACTCCCTGGCCGAGGGCAGGCCGTTGGTTTCGGTCATCGTTCCCGGCTACAACGAGGCAGTGGTGATCACCAACTGCGTAGAGTCCATCCTGGCCAGCCGGTATCTTCGGCTGGAAATTATCCTGGTGGACGACGGCTCAACGGATAACACTGCCGGCATCATGGCCGGACTTGCGGATCAGCATGACCGGGTCCGTTTCATTTCCAAGGCCAATGGCGGAAAAGGTGCCGCGCTCAACACCGGAATCGCTGCCGCGCACGGGGATGTCCTGATGTTCGTGGATGCGGACGGCATCTTCGCCCCGGACACTGTCCTGTACATGTTGGAGGGCTTCGACCATCCCAAGGTGGGCGCCGTGTGCGGCGATGACCGCCCGGTGAACCTGGACCGGATACAGACCAGAATGCTCGCCATCCTCAGCCATGTGGGTACGGGGCTCGTCAGGCGGGCTTTGTCGCTGATGCACTGCCTTCCGATCGTTTCCGGCAACATCGGCGCCTTTCGCACGGACCTGGTACGGCAGGTCGGCGGGTTCTGCGAAGACACCCTCGGTGAGGACCTTGAGCTGACGTGGCGCGTCTATGGCGCAGGCTATCGGGTCAACTTCCAACCGAAGGCACTCGTTTATGCCGAGTCGCCGTCCACCATGGGCGGTCTGTGGCGGCAACGCGTGAGGTGGTCGCGTGGCCTCCTGCAGACCCTGCGCATGCACGCCAGGATGCTGGGCAAATGGGATCACGGGCCCTTTGGGCTGTTTCTGGTTTTCAACGCCGCCACCATGGTGCTCATCCCTGTCCTGCAGCTGTTCATCCTGGGCATACTGCCTTTCCTGTATCTCGCCGGCAAGGGACCCATCCCTGGGGAGGTGCTCGCCATCCTGGGGTGGCTGGGCCTTTTCGTATCCTTGCTGTTGATCGTCTTCTCCATCGGCTTGAACAAGTCCTGGCGCGATCTCCGCTACGTGTGGACGGTGTTTCTGTGGCCGTTTTACTCAGTCTTTGTGGGGCTGGCGTTGGCGAGTGCGATCGTCAAGGAATTGCGGGGCAGCCCCGCCCGGTGGAACAAGCTGCAGCGCACAGGCGTGGTCTCAGTCAGTGCAACGGACGGCGACCTCGCCACTGGATCTCCAACATGAAGCGAAAGGTAGCGGCCGCCGTGGCGGCGCTTGCGGTAGCGGCGACATCGGTGGTGATGACATCGTCGACTTCGGCGCAATCTTCGCGGCCCGCCGACCGAATGGTCAACCTCGGGTTCGAGGATATTGTCACCGATGATCCCGGGTATCTTCCCCGGCTTGCGGAGCAGCTTGATGCCGTGGATGCCACAGCGGTTTCCCTTGCCGTGGGCCGTACCGACTGGACGGCATTTCCGTCCTCCGGCAATCCCAACGCTGTGTCCGGTGCCGTTGCGGCGACAGGCCGGGATTATGTTGCCGAGGCCATCAAGGCCGTAGGTCCTTCAGCGGGAGGGCGGAAGCGGGACATTGTGCTGACCATCGATGTCCTCCTGGGCAGAAGCCTTGAAGAGGATCCCTCACTTGCAGGGCGGAATGCAGCCGGTCAACGGTCGTCGTCGTTCGCGAGCGTCAGTGCCCTCCGTAACGGGGAGGCGGGTGAGCGTGTGGCCGCCCTGGCATCGGAAGTCGCCGAACGGTACCGTCCGACGGCGGTGGACCTCACCGAGCTGATGTTTGACGACTTCACATTCGGCGCTGATGACCTTGACGATTTTAACGCGACTACCGGGCTGAAGGACTGGCCCCGCAACAGCAGCGGTTCCATCGACGCCGCGGACGCCCACCTCCGCACGTGGCGCAGCGAGGCAGTGGCGGACATCGTCCGCAAGGTGCGTGCCGCCGTCGAGCCTTATGGTGTCCGGACCGAGACCGACGTGCGCTCGCCGCTGGTGCTGGCCGCCGGGGATCGCGCGGACAGTGGGCACGACTACGACCTCCTCCTCAAACAGCTCGATCGTCTCCATGTCTGGCAGTATGTTGGGCTGAACGATGCCGCCGCACCCCCAACCAAGGAACTGGTCCGGGCCATGAACCGGCGTGCCGGTTGGCGGATGTCGCTGTCGTTGGGCCTGTGGTCCTCGGAAGGGGTCATCACGCCTGAGCGGCTTGGGCGGGAACTCCGGGACGCCGCCCGCGGTGGTGCCGCCTCGGTGTCGGTGACGCCGGCAAGCTTGATGACTGACGAGCATTGGGAGGTCCTGAAGAAGGCCTGGTCGGGGCGGTAGAAGGCCCTGTCCGTGTATGTGCGGCGGGCGTACCCTGATTGGCATGGGGATGGAAGGCGTGATTTCCGCAGTTGTCAGCTTGGGGCTTGTCCTCACGTCGATCTGGGCGGGGGTGCGTTTGGTGGGCAGGGGCGTCCCGGCGAAAGGGGCTACCGGTACGCTCGGCAGTGTTCTGTCCATGATCGAGCCGGCCACCGGGGCGCCTACGCGGTTGGAGTCGGCGGCTGCCGTTGAGGAGATGCGGCAACGCAGGCACGAGCACTTGACCGCGGGACCCCGCGTACCGGGCGGCGACCCCTACGACGGCAGGATCGTGCTGGGCTGCGGACCCACCATCAAGGACGACGGGCGCTTCACGGAAACCAATATTTGAGACGCATTCCCGCGGTATCCCGGGCTGCCGGTAATATCCCTTGGGAAACATTAGTAATCCGGCTCACAGTATCCAGCGCAGTGTACGGGCCACACCCGATTCCGAAGGTAATACTCCATGGTTCACACTGCCCAGCAATCCACTGATCTCGCCGCGGAACTGCGAGCCGACGTCCGCAGGGTTTCAACCCTGCTGGGCGAGTCGTTGGTCCGGCAACACGGTCCCGAATTGTTGGAGCTGGTGGAGCAGGTCCGCCTGCTGACCAAGGAGTCCAAGGAAGCGGCGCGTGGCGGCGCCGATGCCACCGGACCGTGGAGCGCGCACGACGTCGTAGCCCAGGTCCGCGAATTGCTCGCCTCCCTGCCGCTGGAGCAGGCAACCGACCTGGTCCGCGCTTTCGCTTTCTACTTCCACCTCAGCAACGCTGCCGAACAGGTCCACCGGGTGCGGGGGCTGCGGACCAGGCAGGAGAAGGACGGCTGGCTGGCCAAGGCCGTTTCCGAAATCGCGGGTCAGGCAGGTCCGGAGATCCTGCAGGACGTAGTCAACGAACTCGATGTCCGCCCGATCTTCACCGCCCACCCCACCGAGGCCTCCAGGCGTTCGGTCCTGGACAAGATCCGCAAGCTTTCCGATGTGCTGGCACAGCCCACTGCGGAAGGCACCTCGGCCAGGCGCCGTCAGGACCGCCAGCTCGCCGAAATCATCGATCAGATGTGGCAAACGGACGAGCTCCGGCAAGTGCGGCCGACTCCCGTGGACGAAGCGCGCAATGCCATCTACTACTTGAACAGCATCCTCACCGATGCCATGCCGGAGATGCTCACGGATCTTTCCGAGCTCCTGGCAGAACAGGGAGTCAAGCTCCCCACAGGCGCCGCGCCCTTGCGCTTCGGCTCCTGGATCGGTGGTGACCGGGACGGCAACCCGAACGTCACGGCGGCTGTTACCCGCGAGATCCTCCAGCTCCAAAACCAGAATGCGGTCCGGATCAGCATTGCCCTGATCGATGAGCTGATTTCCGTCCTTTCCAACTCCACCGCACTGTTCGGCGCTGACCAGGAGTTGCTGGACTCCATCGAGGTGGACCTCAAGAACCTGCCCGGCCTGGACAAACGGGTGCTGGAGCTCAATGCGCAGGAGCCGTACAGGCTCAAGCTCACATGCATCAAAGCCAAGCTCATCAATACGGGGCGTCGCATCTCGGCGTCGACGTATCACGAGCCGGGCCGCGACTATGCCACGACCTCCGAACTCCTCGCCGAATTCGGGCTCCTTGAAACGTCGCTCCGCAACCACGCCGCCGGGCTTGTGGCAGACGGTGCCCTGGCCCGTGTCAGGAGGGCGCTCGCAGCGTTCGGTCTGCATTTGGCCACCTTGGACATCCGTGAACATGCCGATTACCATCACGACGCCGTGGGCCAACTCGTCGACAGGCTCGGGACGGAGAAGCCGTATGGCTCCCTCACCCGCGAGGAGCGCCTCGCGTTCCTCGGCGAAGAGCTGGCGTCCCGCCGGCCGTTGTCCGGCCACCCCATTAAGCTCGACGGCGCCGCCGACGGTACGTACGACGTCTTCCGGAGCATTCGCCAGGCCCTGAATACCTACGGGCCGGACGTCGTGGAAACCTACATCATTTCCATGACGCGCGGTGCCGATGACGTGCTGGCAGCCGCCGTGCTGGCACGCGAAGCCGGGCTCATTGACCTATTCGGGGCGAATCCGCACGCAAGGATCGGTTTCGCTCCGCTGCTTGAGACAGTGGAAGAACTGCGTGCTTCTGCGGAAATTGTGGACCAGCTTTTGTCTGATCCGTCCTACCGTGAGCTCGTCCGCCTGCGCGGGGACATCCAGGAGATCATGCTGGGCTACTCGGATTCCAACAAGGAATCGGGCGTGCTCACCAGCCAGTGGGAAATCCACAAGACCCAGCGGAAGTTGCGCGACGTCGCTGCGAAGCATGGAGTCCGCGTGCGGCTCTTCCACGGCCGAGGGGGTTCCGTGGGGCGTGGTGGCGGACCAACCTACGACGCCATCATGGCCCAGCCCAACGGTGTGCTTGAGGGTGAGATCAAGTTCACCGAGCAAGGCGAGGTTATCTCGGACAAGTACTCCTTGCCGGAGCTTGCACGCGAAAACCTGGAACTGTCGCTGGCGGCGGTGATGCAGGGCTCGGCCCTGCACCGCACGCCGCGTACGTCCGAGGACCAGCGTGAACGCTACGGCAACGTCATGGAGACCATTTCCGACGCCGCGTTCGCACGGTACCGCGCTCTGATTGACGATCCCGACCTTCCCGCCTACTTCCTGGCATCAACGCCCGTGGAGCAGTTGGGCTCGTTGAACATCGGCTCCCGTCCGTCCAAGCGTCCCGATTCCGGTGCAGGCCTGGGCGGCTTGCGCGCAATCCCGTGGGTGTTCGGATGGACCCAGTCCCGCCAGATTGTTCCCGGTTGGTTCGGCGTCGGTTCAGGCCTGAAGAGGGCCCGCGAGTCCGGCAACACGGAGCAGCTGATGGAGATGATGGAGCGCTGGCACTTCTTCCGTTCCGTGATCTCCAACGTCGAGATGACGTTGGCCAAGACGGACATGGAAATTGCCGGGCACTACGTGTCCTCCTTGGTGCCGCAGGAACTCCACCGGCTCTTCCACATGATCCGGGACGAGTACGAACTGACGGTCGCCGAGGTCGAGAGGCTCACCGGGGAACTGGAACTGCTGGACGCGCAGCCAACGCTCAAGCGTTCACTGGAAATCCGGGACCAGTATCTTGACCCCATCAGCTACCTGCAGGTGGAGCTCCTTCGTCGCGTCCGCGAAGAATCAGTGTCCGGAGCCGAAATTGATGAGCGGCTCCAGCGGGCCATGCTGATCACGGTCAATGGCGTTGCTGCGGGCCTGCGGAACACCGGCTAGGAGAGCGACCCCCGGGGGACCTGGCGGGATGTGATAGAGCGTCCGGGGAAACCCGTCGGGAAGTGATAGAGCGTCCGGGTGGGGCCGGCGATAGGGTGGTGGGATGCCTTCGTTCCAGACCAAGCTGAAGATCACCGGCCTCAAGCCCGGCAGTGCACCGGAGTCCGTGATGGCCGCAGCTGTGGAGGCCCTGGGCACCCGCCACCACGTGGAATCGAACCAGCTGGACATTGTGGGCGGTGTGCCCCAGATCAGTCTTCGGTTCACGGTGGATGCCCAAGACTACGCGGGTGAGAACGACGCCGCCCGGACGTCCGCTGCCATGGTGCGTGACGCCGTCGAACGCGTGGCTCTGACCGGTGCCCTCTATGTGCTGCGGCGCAGCCGGGGGCGCTGGTCGCCGATCTAGCGGAGGTGGGGCATCATTCGGGCTGCGGCAGGTCGCCGTCGAACGGTTCATCCACTGGCGAGGCGCTACCGCGTCGACGCGTCGCGATCAGGCCCACCACGACGCCGATCAGCAGGCCCACGGCCACGCCGATCAGGGAACTCGCCCAAAACGGCAGCTTGGTGGCTGATCCCGCAAAGTATCCCAGGCCAACCTGCCATACCGCCCACAGGATGGCACCAAGCCCGGCGCACAGGCTGAATCCCCGGATGGATACGTTGGCAATTCCTGACGCGGCCGACGTCGCCAATCGCCCGGCCGGGATGAACCGCGCACCGATGATGGCCCCGTACGTTGAGGACCGCCCGGCCTTGGCGATGGCTTCGTGGATGGCCAAGTGGGTTTTCCTTCCCCAGGACCACCGGTCCAGCACGTGGCTGATGCGCCGTTTGAAGAGCAGGTAGACGGCCATATCGCCAAGCCATGAGGCGAACGCGGCCAGGAACAGGATCAACCAGAAGTTGGCGTGGCCGTCAGCTGCGAGGGCGCCGCCGGTGATGACCACCATCTCCGACGGAACGGGCGGAAAAATGGCATCACCAAGCACCACGGGAACAATCCACAGGTAGATGGCCGATCCCCACGAATCGGGCGAGATGAAGTCCACCCGCACAAGGTACCGCACTTGCCGTGCCCGCCGCTTCCCTTGCCGTTGCCCACCCGCGACGGAAGACTGGCGGCATGCGTATAAAGATCCTGCAAGGCGATATCACCACGCGTAGCACGGACGCGATCGTGAACGCCGCCAACTCATCGCTGCTCGGCGGCGGGGGAGTGGACGGTGCCATTCACAGGGCGGCCGGGCGCGAATTACTGGAGGCTTGCCGGGAACTGCGGCGGAACGAACTGCCCGGTGGCCTGGACGTGGGGAAAGCCGTGGCGACTCCCGGGTTCGGGCTTCCTGCGCGGTGGGTGATTCACACCGTGGGGCCCAACCGGCATGCCGGGGAAACGGACCCGGGGCTGCTCGCCTCCTGTTTCCGCGAAAGCCTCGCGGTTGCCTCGCAGTTGGGCGTCGGCAGCGTGGCATTTCCCGCGATCAGTGCCGGGATCTACGGTTGGGATGCGCGCCAGGTTGCGGAGGTGGCGTACGACGTCGTCACCGCCTTGGGGGACTCCGCTCCGGAAAGTGGCGGTTCAGGAAACAGCGGCCCGGGAAGTCCGCTGGAAATAGTGGAGTTCGTGCTGTTTTCGGAGCAGACGGCGTCCGTCTTTCAGTCCGTTTTTGAAGGTTAGGGCCGTGTTTGAAGGTTAGGGCCGCGTTTGTTGGATAGGGCCGCGCCGGAACGTCAGACGCGGGCTTCGCTGAGCTCCAAGCGGCTGCGGTACTCCACTGGCTTCTTACTGATGGGGTCAACAAAACGGATGCCCCTGGCCAGGAGTTGCAGCGGCTTGCTGTAGTCGTCCGGCGCCTTGTCCAGCAGGTCCGGGTAGAAGGCATCGTGGAGGATGCCCAGTCCCAGTGAGGCCATGTGAACCCGCAGTTGGTGGGTCTTCCCGGTGTGTGGTTCCAAACGGTACAGCGCGCGGCGCTGCGCTCCGGCGTCGAAGGTCCTGATCTGTTCAATCCGGGTCTCCGCATTCGGTTCGCCGTCAACCACTTCTGCCAGGAGATAGCTGCGGGATTTGGTCATGCGGTTGCGGACCACCGCGGGGAATTCGACGGCGGGGTACCCTGCGGCCGGGGTCGCGGCGGAGACGCACTCGTAGTCCTTCCGGACTTGGCGCTTTTCGAACAGCACTTGGTACTTGCCGCGTGTTTCCGGGTTGGTGGACAGGAGGAGGATACCGGCCGTCATTCTGTCCAGGCGGTGCATGGGGATGAGGTCGGGCAGGTCCAGGAGGTTCCGCAGCCGGACCAGTGCCGATTCCTGGATATAGGTGCCGCCGGGGGTGGTGGGCAGGAAGTGCGGCTTGTCCACCACCAGGATGTGCTCGTCCTGGTGGAGGATGTTGATTTCCACGGGCAAGCGGGTCTCCGGCGGGAGCGTGCGGTAGTACCAAATGAAGGTGTGGTCCTCCAGCTTGGTAGCCCGGCTCAGCGGGATTCCGCCTTCGCCCACAATTTCGCCGGCGTCGAAGCGGTCCTCGATGCCTTGGGGGTCGATGTGCCCCCAGCGATGCATCATGTAGTCCATTGCGGTCTCCCAGGGACCCTCATCCGGAAGCCGGAGGCGGGTTGCGTTCACGCCGTCGCGCACGGGGAGGGGGGATTGCATCACCGAACAATTCTACGGTGCCCAGCGGACACGTCCCCTGTACCCGGGGAGAGGCTGCCGAACACAAAAAAGTTCTTGACAAAAAAAGTTGTCGGTGCTGATACTTAAGGCATGTTGGACATCGAAGTGATCGAGGATCCCGCCGCGGCGGAAGCATCGCTGGATCCGATCCGCACCCGGATCCTGCAGGAACTCACTCAGCCCGCAACCGCAACGCAGCTGGCGGCCAGGGTGGACATGCCGCGCCAGAAGGTCAACTACCACCTCAAAGCCCTGGAGCAGCATGGCTTGGTGGAACTGGTGGAGGAACGGCGCAAGGGCAACGTCACCGAGCGCGTCGTGCGTGCTACGGCTGCGTCCTACCTCATTTCCCCGAGTGCGCTGGCTTCCGTGGCGCCCGATCCCCGCCGCTTTGTCGATAGGTTCTCGGCCTTCTGGCTCCTCTCCCTGGCTTCGCGCACTGTGCAGGAAATGGGCAAGCTCATCTCCGGCGCAGCGGCGGCCAAGAAGAAGCTCGCCAGCTTCGCCATTGACGGGGAAATCACCTTCCGCTCCGCAGCCGAGCGGGCCGCCTTCGCCGAGGAACTCGGCGTCGCCGTGACGCGGCTCGTGGACAAGTATCACGACGGCGGTGCTGCCGCGGTGGCGGGCGGCGCACGGAAGCACCGGCTCGTCGTCGTACTTCATCCGGCACTGAAGACACGCTTACCGGAACAAACAACAGAACAAACAGCGGAACAAACAACGCACGCACCAGCAGAAAAGGACCAGAGCAATGACTGACAACCGCGAATTTGAGATTGTTCACGACAGTGAAGTTCCGGGAACTCCTGAGCGCGTCTGGGAAGCCGTCACCAAGGGCACCGCGGCCTGGCTCTTCCCCAACGACGACTGGGAGTCCGTCAATACAGTTGAGGAGTACCCGCGGCACCTCGTGAACCGCATGGAGGGGCCGGGTGGTTGGTTCAACCAGATCGAAACCGTCATGGAACCGCTTGAAGGTGGCCGGGCCAAGCTGCACTACGTACACAGTGGCATCTTCGCTGATAACTGGGACGAACAGTACGACGGCGCCAGCAAGCACACCGAGTTCTACCTCCACACCCTGGGCCAGTACCTCCGCTACTTCGACGGACAACCGGTGGTCTTCACCGACGTCCAGGCACCTGCGGCATCCCGGACGCCGGATGGCTTCATCAAGTTGAAGGAGGCGTTGGGAGTGGAAGGCGCTGCCGCCGGAACTTCCATTGATGTGGACCTCGACGGTGTGGGACGGCTCAGCGGGGAAGTGGACTTCTCGAACGAGAACTTCCTGGGCATCCGCACGTCGGACACGATGTACCGCTTCTTTGGCCGGAACGCTTTCGGGGCGCCGGTGGGCATGACCGTCCACGAGTTTGGCGGCAGCGGCGACTCCGAGCTCACAGCCAAAACCTGGGGCGCCTTCCTGGAGCGGGTCTACTCGTCCAACTAACTAGCACTAGGGGCTGTTCCCAGTGCTGGGAACAACCCCTACTGCCAGTCAGATGGGGTCAGGCTACGTGGAGGTCAGGCGACGGCGGACCTCTCTTCAGCTTTTAGGCTCCGGCGGAGTTGCGGGGAATCGCTCAGCTTGTCCTGTGCCGCCCGGAGGGCCTTGACCGCGGTTTCCAGTTGCGCGGGCGGAAGTGTGTAAGGCACCCGCATGTAGTGCTCGAACGCCCCACCGACGCCGAACCTTGGGCCGGCAGCCAAGCGGACGCCGAATTCCGGTGCGACCACCGTCAGTGCGGTGCTGCCGGGTGTGGGGAGGCGACACCAGACAGTCAGGCCGCCTTGCGGTCGCTCCACTTCCCACTCCGGCAGATGTTCGGCCAGTAGTTCCAACAGTGAGGCGCGGTTGTCGCGCAGTTCTTCCAGCCGGGACCCAAGCGGCTCGGCGTAGGAGCGCACCAGCCGTGCCGCTGCGAGTTGCTCCACCACCGGCCCGCCGAGGTCCATGGTCGTCCTGGTGGTCACAAAGCGGGTGATCAGTGGTGCGTCGGCGCGGATCCATCCGGTCCGGAGCCCTGCCCAGTGCGACTTGCTGAGCGACCCTATCGAAACCACGGCGGGACTGAAAGCTGACATCGGTGCGGCAGTGCCGCCGTCGAGGTTCAGTCCCCGGAGCGTCTCATCCACAACCAGCACGGTGCCTGACGAGGCCGCGGCGCGTGCCAGGCGTTTTCTGTAATGGTCGGGCATGAGCCGGCCGGTGGGATTGTGGAAATCCGGGACCAGGTAAGCCATGGCCGGCCGTTGTTGGTGCATGGCAGCGACCATCCCATCGATGTCCCAGGAGTCCGGAGCGTCGGGGGAGGGCAGCGCGACGGGCAGGGGGCGGGAGCCCGCGGCGCGGATGGCGTCGAGGGCGTTCGGGTAACTCGGGTGCTCCACCAACACTTGGTGCTGTTTGCCGGCCAGTGTACGCAGAATGATGTTGAGTGCGTGTTGCGCGCCGGAGGTCACGAGGATTTGGTCCGGGGTGGTGGGGACGCCGTCGGCCGTGTACTTCGCGGCGATGGCCTCCCGGAGGACTGGAATGCCCAAGGCGTCGTAGCCGAATCCCGGCAGGAGCGCCGGCAACTCGGTCAATGCGTCCGCAAAGGCACGGTGGACCACCTCGCCGGCCGCGGGCAACGATGCGTAGGCCAGGTCCAGCAGGCCTTCGGGTGCGGCGAGGCCCGGCATGCTGACGGGAGTACTCCGGTGCGGAATGCTCGTCCGCCCTCGACTGCCTTGGCCACCGGTCAGGAACCCTTGCTCGCGCAGGCTCGCATAGGCGGCGGTGATGGTGGTGCGGCTGAGTCCCAGGGTGGACGCCAGCGACCTCTCGCTCGGCAAGGCGACGTCCAGAGGAATGCGGCCATCCATCACCAGCAAACGCACGACGTCGGCCAGCTCACGGTAGGCGGGCAGCGCGCCGGAGTTCCACGACCCAAGGAGTCGGGCCAGGGCGGTGGGGTTCAGTGAACTCGGCATCAGTCCAGTATTTCAAACTGGCTATGGATTACAAGGCCAGTTTTCGTGAATTATGGGATTCATGATGACCCGAAGACTCACCCAACTCCTGCTCGGACTGGCCATGTATGGCATATCTCTGGCGATGTTCATTCGAGCCGGCCTTGGCCTTGATCCTTGGGATGTGTTCCATCAAGGACTCTCGGAGAAGACGGGCCTCAGCATTGGGATGGTGGTGATCGTGGTGAGTTTCCTGGTGTTGCTCCTCTGGATCCCGCTGCGGCAGATGCCCGGTATTGGAACGCTGGCGAACGCGGTCCTGGTGGGCCTCTTTGCGGATCTGGGCTTGTGGCTGATCCCGGAGTTCTTCCATCTTGGCGGCCAGATCGCCCTGCTGGCGGGAGCGGTGGCGCTCAATGGCATCGCTTCGGCCTGCTACATCGGAGCCCGTCTGGGGCCCGGCGCCCGCGACGGCCTCATGACCGGCCTCGTGCGGCGGACGGGATGGTCCGTCCGGCTGGTGCGCACCGGAATCGAGGTCACCGTGTTGGCGATAGGTTGGCTGCTTGGCGGATCGGTGGGTGTTGGCACGGTGGTTTACGCCCTGGCCATCGGTCCACTCGTTCAGTTGCTGCTGCCGAGGTTCATGGTCCCGGAGGGCAAGACTGATGCGGAGCCGGGTGTCGCCGCAGGGGCGGTGCTGACGCAGTCTGCGGCGTCGTTTCAGGGCGCCGGCTGGCACCGCGGGCAGAAGTAAATGTCCCGCTCTTCGGTACCGTCGGGTCCCGCGAGGAGGCCGTGCCGGATCTGCGTACCGCAGCGCCGGCAGGGCTGGCGGGTCCTGCCGTACACCCAGTAACCGGGACGCATGGCACGCGGGCCCAGCGTAGTCCGACGCCCGGGCCCAAGGTTCTCACCGAGGAGGCGCTTGGCATCCGTGACGATCTTTGCAAGGTCAGGGACCTCGCCCACGGGTAGCGCTGGATGGACGCCGGACAGGAAACAGGAATCACAGCGGTAGATGTTGCCGATTCCGGCCAGCTTGCGTTGATCCAGCAAGGCGAAGCCAATGGGCACGTCCGGTTCGGCCTGCAACCTCCGCAAGGCCTCCTTTTCGTCCCAGTCCGGGCCCAGGAGGTCAGGCCCGAGGTGGCCAACAATTTTCCCTTCGTCGCTGGTGGGCACGACGTCCAGGATGCCCAAGGAGAACCCCACCGCGTCCGCCACGGGCGTTCTCAGCACACAGCGGGCGGTATAGCCAGGCTTCGTCCATCGGCCCCCGGGCGCATAGACCATCCATGAGCCCTCCATCTTGAGGTGCGAATGGATGGTCAACGCCCGCGGTTTCTTGCTGGCACCGGGCAGGGTGTCTTCCGGCCCCTCCAGACGCATCAGCAGATGCTTCCCGCGGGGCACCACCTCCACCATGGTCCAGCCCGACAGGTTCAGTGTGGCAAACCGGGGAACCCTGAAGTCTGAAGCGGTGAGGACCTGCCCTGCCAAGGCCTCGTGGAGCTTGTGTGCTGCCCGCCAAATGGAGTCTCCCTCAGGCACGGATACGCAGTCCCTTCGGTGTGGAGTAGGCGCCGGCGGCAGCCAATGCCACGGCTATGGGGGTCTCCAGGAGATCGTGGCCGTTCACTTTTTCCATGAAGAGTTTGTCCACGGCGCCGCGGCGCACTACGCCCACCAAGGCCTCGGCGGCCACGGTCAAGGCAGCCTCGTCGTGGCTGAAGGTGAGCAGGGTCTTGCCGCCGCGTTCGACGTAAAGCACTAACGCGCCGTCGACCATCACCACCAAAGCTCCGGCCTTCCTGCCCGGGCGGTGTCCCGATCCGGCTTCACCGGCCACACCCGGCCACGGGAGGGCGGCGCCGTAAGGGTTCGCCGGGTCCGTTGCCGCCAAGGCCAACGCTAACGGCTCGGCCTTGGAGATCCGGGCGTCTTCCGTGAAGGACCGCAGCCTGTCCACTGTGGCAGGCACCGCGAATTGGGCCGCGCCAAGGTGCTCAATGAAGTAGCCCCGGCGGCACCGTCCTGCCTCTTCCAACCGGGCCAGGACCTTGTACATCAACCCAAACCCGCCCAGGATGTTCTCGGCCATCACGGACCCGCGCGTCACCACTCCGTACCTGTCCAGCAGGAGTTCCGCGGTACCGCGGGCATGGATGGTGGGGTCGAGCTCCGGGGCGGGAAGCGCGGACCAACGCCCGACGGCGAGCGGCGGCGTGGGTGCCGACGCAGCGGTTGAACCGTAGCGTCCGCCGCTCAATCCCGGCGAGCCAAGGAGGCCTGCACCGTGGCGACCCAAACGGCTCATGCGCGGTGCACGGGCCCTCGGGGCTTTCGCAACTTGCCGGTGGGCCGTCCGTCCTCCGGCGATCATGGCACGGACGGGGGCAAAGGTATCCCCGGTAACCCTGCCGGCCCACACCAGGTCCCACAGCGCTGAGACGACGGCGTCGTCACTGAGCACGGCGTCCATACCCCCGGCAACGTCCGTTAGTTGTCGGAAGAAGTAGCCACCGCCGGCACTCAGATAGTCCAGCAGGCGTTGCTGGGCATCGCCGGGTTCGAAGTCCGGCGAGGGATTCAGGGTCAGCTCGGCGGAGTCCGCAACATGAAGGCTGATCCATCCGTCATTGCCGGGCAACTGACCGGCTCCGGACCAGAGCAGTTCCCCCGCTGCCATGAGTTCATCGAGCATCGCAGGTTTGTAGTCGGCCACCCTGCTGGCCAGCACCAGCGGTTCCCAAGCCGATGCCGGGACGGGAACCCCGGACAGCTGGTCCACGGCAGTGATGATGCCATCCAGACCCCGCAGGGCCGAGCCCCTCGACTTTCCTTGGGCACTGACGTTTTGCCATGCGGGAAGGAAGCGACCGTAAGCGGCGGCGTCCACCGGTTCCACTTCCGCCCGCAACGCAGCGAGGGAGCGGCGCCGCAATTTCCGCAAGACCTCGGCGTCACACCATTCGCTGGCAGGAGGAGCTTCCGGGCCCATCAACTCGGGATCGGTGGTTTCAGGGTCCTGGGTTGCGGCGACGGCGTGGGGTCGGAACTCACCCTCCACAACCCTGCCGTCTGCAGCCAGCCGCTTCAGGGCAGTATTGACGACGGCGACGCCCAGTCCCAGCCGCGTCGCCGCTTCGGCCGCAGTGAATGGTCCATGCGTGCGGGCGTAACGGGAAACGAGGTCTCCCAGCGGGTCCTGCACGGGTTCGATAAAGGCCAGCGGCACACCCATGGGGAGGGGAACGCCGATTGCATCGCGAAGCCGCGCCGCATCTTCAATGGCAGCAAAGCGTTCGACGCCGCCGATAGTCACCTTGAGGGCGCGGTTGGTCTTCTGCAATGCCAAAAGGTGCTGCTCTGCTTCGGCGGGAGTTCCGGGAGGAAGAGCCTTGTCTTCGGTGAGTTCCTGGTCCTCCGCGTGGTCCTGAAACTGTTCCTGGTTCAGCAGCTGTTCCTGCTCCTGAACCAGTTCCTGCCCTTGCAGACGCTCGGCTACTTCCTTCACGTCGAGCGGACCCAGGAGCCGGAGGAGGTCCGCAATGCCTTCCATCCCACGAACCCGACGATCCGGAACCAGCCGTTGCAGCTCCCGCTCGGTGGAATCGATGACTGCCGCGTCCAGGAGCTCACGGAGTTCCACCCTGCCTAGGAGCTCGTTCAGGAGGGTGGAGTCGAGGGCCAGTGCCGCAGCCCTGCGCTCGGCCAGGGGGGAGTCGCCCTCATAGAGGAACTGGGCGACATAGCCGAACAACAGTGATTTGGCGAAAGGAGATGGCTGCTGCGTAGTGGTTTCGACGATCCGCAATTCCCTGCGTTCCACGGAGGCTGCGATGTCCTTGAGCGCCGGGAGATCGTAGACGTCCTGCAAGCATTCGCGCACGGTTTCCAGCACGATGGGGAACGACGGGTACTTCTTGGCGACGTCCAGCAGCTGGGCGGAACGCTGGCGTTGCTGCCACAGCGGTTGCCGTTTGGTGGGGTTTTGACGCGGCAGCAGCAAGGCCCGGGCAGCGCATTCCCGGAAACGCGACGCGAAGAGAGCGCTGCCGCCAACCTCTGCGGTGACAATTTGTTCCAGTTCCTCCGGATCGAAGAGGAACAGCTCCGCGCCGGGAGGTTCGTCTTCCATCATGGGTACCCTGAGCACAATGCCGTCATCGGCAGCCATTGCCGATCCGTCCAAGCCGTAACGCTGCTGGAGTCTCTGACCCACAGCAAGGGCCCACGGCGCGTGGACCGGCATGCCGAAGGGGCTGTGAAGGACCACCCTCCAGTCACCCAGTTCATCGTGGAAGCGTTCCACCACCAGCGTTCGGTCGCTGGGCACAACCTCGGTGGCCTGCTTCTGTTCCTCGAGGTACTGAATCAGGTTATTTGCCGCAAAGGTGTCCAGGCCGCTGGCCTGGCAGCGTTCCATGGCCGGGCCGGAGTCAGCTGCCGAAAGTTCCCGGATGAACGCGCCCAGTGCACGTCCAAGGTCCACTGGGCGGCCCAGGGAGTCACCCTTCCAGAACGGCAATTTGCCCGGCTGGCCGAAGGCGGGGGAGACGAGGACACGGTCGTGCGTGATGTCCTCGATTTTCCAGCTTGTTGCTCCGAGGGCAAAGACGTCCCCGACCCGGGATTCGTAGACCATTTCCTCGTCGAGCTCGCCCACGCGGCGGCCGCCCTTGGCTGCACGGGCCGATGGGCTCGGGCCGTCGCTGTCAGAGCCACCGGATGAACCGGTCCCTTCAACTTCCGTGCCGATGATGTACACCCCGAAGAGGCCGCGGTCGGGAATGGTGCCACCGGACGTGACTGCCAGCCGCTGGGATCCGGGCCGGCCCTCAATGGTTCCCGCATGGCGGTCCCACACGATGCGGGGCCGCAGCTCGGCAAACTCATCGGAGGGGTACCGGCCTGCCAGGAGGTCCAGGGTGGCCTCGAACGCTGACCGGGGGAGGCTGGCGAACGGCGCCGAGCGGCGAACGGTGCTGAACCATTCCTCGACGTCGATGCTCCCCAACGCGGTGGCCGCGACGGTCTGCTGGGCAAGGATGTCCAGCGGGTTGGTGGGGATGCTCAGCCGCTCTATCTGTCCACTGAGCATCCGCTCCACCGTGACGCTCGTGTGGAGGAGGTCGGCCCGGTGCTTGGGGAAGAGTACGCCCTCGGAGATTTCGCCTACTTGGTGCCCGGCACGCCCGACGCGCTGAAGGCCGCTGGCAACCGAGGGCGGGGACTCTACCTGGATGACAAGGTCCACCGCGCCCATGTCGATGCCCAGTTCCAGGGAAGACGTTGCAACAACACAGCGCAGCCTGCCGGATTTGAGGTCGTCCTCGATCATGGCCCGTTGGTCCTTGGACACTGAACCATGGTGGGCCCTGGCCAGAACGGGATCGCTTCCGCTGGTGCTGCCCGCCTGGGCCATCATGTGCGCGGGGGTTGCGGTGGAAACCGGTGCCTTGACGGGAGACGCAACCACGGCGTCATCTCCGGCGCCCCAGTCCTCCGTATTCCCGGCAGCCGGCTCAGCCCACGGTGAACCCGCCTCCGCCATAAGTTGCCGTTCCGCGTAGATCTCGTTCAACCGGGCGGTCAGCCGCTCCGAAAGGCGACGTGAATTGGCAAAGACAATGGTGGACTGCTTGGAGAGGACCAGATCCACAATCTGCTCCTCAACGTGCGGCCAGATGGAAGCTTGCGGCTGCAATCCGGAAGCCGGCCCGGAATCGAACGCGCCGGCAGCACCCTGGAGGTCCGACATGTCCTCAACAGGCACGGTGACCGTCAGGTTCCAGTTTTTCTTGGAAGGGGGAGCAACGATCTCCACCGGAGCCTGACCGGCAAGGAATTGGGCCACCAGCTCGCGCGGCTGCACGGTGGCGGACAACCCGATGCGTTGAGCGGGCTTGGGCAATAGCGCGTCCAGGCGTTCCAGCGATACAGCGAGATGGGCACCGCGCTTGGTGCCGGCAACAGCGTGGACTTCGTCGATGATCACGGTGTCCACTTCGCTGAGCGTCTCCCGTGCACGCGACGTCAGCATCAGGAACAGGGATTCCGGCGTTGTAATGAGGATGTCCGGAGGGTTGGACAGCAGCGACCGGCGGTCTGCCGCCGTCGTATCTCCCGAACGGACGCCAACCGTCACCAGCGGTGCGGGCAGGCCCAAACGCTTTGCCGTTTGCGTGATGCCGATCAGCGGGGCGCGGAGGTTGCGTTCCACGTCCACGCCGAGAGCCTTGAGCGGCGATATATAGAGGACGCGGGTCTTGGTCTTGGGACGCTTGGCGCGGCCCTTGGCCGGCGCCGGAACCTCCTCAAATCCCGGCAAAGCATCCGACGGGGCAGCGTGCAGCCTGTCCAACGCCCAGAGGAACGCGGCCAAGGTCTTTCCCGAACCGGTGGGGGCTACCACCAAGGCATGGGAGCCGGAGGAAATGGCATTCCACGCGCCATCCTGGGCGGCCGTGGGCTCACTGAAAGCGCCGAGGAACCATTCCCTGGTTGCCTGGCTGAAACGGCTCATGGCGCCTGTGGACGCCTGCTGCTCCTGCATTCCTCCATCATGCCCCACGGCCCGGACATAATAAGCCCGGCCCGTGGGAGGCGGTTTAGACCGCTTGGAATGCGGTGATGCTCAAGAGCTTGATCCCCATGTTGCTGCAGGCATCGTGGGGTTCGGCGACGAACAGGGATGCTGTGTCTTCGGGCGGGTAGATGCGGTATCCCGCTGCCGGGACCTTGGTGCAGTCGCCGTAGTTCCCGGCCTGCGTGTACCGAAGCTCCGCCCATGCGGACTTGCCGGGGGCCAGCTCGATCTTAGTGACGGGCGTGGTTGTTTCCCGCGTGGCCGGTTCGCCAATGGGATCTCCCGTGGCGTTGGCCGTGAGGGACACCCCGGCGAAGCCTTCCAGGACACAGGTTGCCGGGCCTGAGTTGGTCAGAATCAGTTTCTCGTAGATGCTTCCGGCAGCGCCGCCACCGGTGGCGTCCGTTGTTGCAGTCAACGAGTCCGCCTTGCACAAGGCGGGCGCGGCCGGAGCGGCGGACGTGGGGGCTGCCGACGGTGAGGTGCTTCCGGACGGAGCAGCCGACGTCGACGACTGCGAGGGCGAAGCGGACGGCGTGGATGAACTTGGCGGTGCGCTACTGGTCCCCGAAGGGCTCGGGCTGGGCCCGCAGGCGGCCAGCATCAGCAGCGAGGCAGCCGCCGTCGTCGTCAAAAGTCCGGTCTTGATGCGCTGAGTCCACATGGGCACCAGCCTTGCTGCGGCCGTGGCGGGAGTCAATTGAGCCACGGCGACCGCGACGGATTGGCGCCCGGATTGTGATCTTCCGGGCGCCAACCGTGCAGCGTTACTTGGTTGTTGTGCCCGTCTTTGCGGTCCGGCTGCGGAGGAACGCCGCGCCTCCCAGAACCAAGCCGGCCAAGCCGGCGATCAAACCGGCCCAACCAAGTGCGGTCGAGTCGTCGCTGGTCACGGAAGCGGCCTGCTCAGTGGTTTCCGTTGACGCGCCGTGGTGGTCGCCGGACGAGTCGGCGGGGGTGATGGTCACCGAGGGGGCAGGAGACTTGAGGCCATCCTCTTTCTGGCCAGCCTTGGGAACTTCGGACCAATCCACCTGGCCCTGCTCGCAGGTCTGCAGCGTGGGGAAGTAGATGGTCTTGCCCGCCGCGTCAGGCAGTTTGACCGACAACACCAAGGCATCCCGCAGGTGCGGATCCAGCGGGGTCTTGGCCGTGTAGACGATCTGGCCGGTGCGCTTGGTGATGCTGGTCCCGTCGTCCAGCTTCTTCGGTGCGTCGAGGGTTTCGGTCACCTTCTCAACAGTCCAGTTGGGGTTCACCGTGGGCTGCGCGTCCGTCAGTTCCTCAGGCAGCGTGATGGTCACCTTCGTGGTGGGGGAGGTATCGCAGCCGTGCGGAATGCCAAAGGTGACCAGCGCGTAGGAGTTCGCGGCGGTCTTGTTC
This sequence comes from Paenarthrobacter sp. YJN-5, assembly GCF_015040095.1. NCBI lineage: Bacteria > Bacillati > Actinomycetota > Actinomycetes > Micrococcales > Micrococcaceae > Paenarthrobacter > Paenarthrobacter sp. YJN-5. The sequence continues at coordinate 3,822,524 of NZ_CP053544.1, read as the reverse complement.
GGATCGGCGCCGACGTGTGCGGACGCCCCGGCCAGTCCGGCCATCATCAGGGCAGCGGTGGCACCGGCTGCGGCGGTCGTGGACAGGGCACGGCGGAGTACGGGCTTGTTCATGGGAATGCCTTTCAAGGTGCGCCTCTAAAGCGGCGCCGGGTACAGGTTTTTAGCCCGTCACCTCACAAGGCTTTTGCTTGTTGTGAACTGTGGGTGCCGGGCGGAGTCAGGAATGCACGACGGCGGCCGGCGGGCCGCGCCGGCTGTCTTGCCTGAGGTTGCGCCACGGGCGGGGGATGAAAACCACGGGTGCGCCGACGGCGAGTGGCGTGGCGCCGGCGTCGGGCTTGAAAAGCAGCGTGGGCAGTACAGCAAGCGGCCGGAGCCAGGCTGCAAGCTGCCACAGCGCATCCTCGCCCTTCGACAAGGCAACTGCGGACGCGACGGTGGCCAGAGCGTGGGCCACCAGCATGAGGGCTCCGGCGGCAGTTCCCGGATCATGAAGGTGGGCAGCGGGGTCCAAGGCGGGTGTCAGGAGCTCGGTTCCCGCGTGGTGACTGCCTTGTGGTCCGGCAGCACCCACCGGTGCAAAGGCGCTGAAAGCGTCGTGCAGGACGAACTGGCTCGCGCCCAGAAGCGCGGACATAGCCACCAGGTTCAGCTTGAACCGGGAAGCGAAGGTGGTGGCCAGGCCCGTTACGGCAACCAGCGCCAAGAGGACCGGGAACGTGGGGAGTTCACCGCCGCCGGCAACGTGGGCACTTGCGGCCAGCAGCACGATCACCGTGGCGATCGCCGAAGAGCGCAAGGCATGGAAGGGAGTCCGGTGCTGCAGAGTGCGCACTGTGTCCTCCCTGTGTTGGCCGGCTGCTTGGGCACCTCCGATTCTATCGGGATTTCTGGAAAGGGCGGGCGGAGTGTTCATGCGAGGACGGCCTCAGGGTGCGTTCGATCTCCAGAAGCTCGGACAGTGCCTCGGCGCAGTGCAGGCAGCCCGCCAGGTGGCTTTCTGCCCGCCTCCTGCCGGCGGCGGTCGCCGAGTCCCGCGCCAACCGCGCCAGAAGCTGCGAGATTTCGGAACAGCCTTTGCCGGCGGGCTGGCGGACGTGTGCCTGGAGATACGCCTGGCGGAGACCCTCGCGGGCACGGATCAGGAGTGAGGCAACTCCGTTGGGGTTCACCCCCACGTATTCTCCCGCCTCGGTGTGCCTCATCCCCTCAATGTCCACGCACCACAGCACCCGTTGCCATCGGGTGGGGAGCGAACGGAAGGCCCGCAGCAGGGTGGCTGATTCGAACAGTGCGACGAAGGCGTCTGCCTCCTGGCTTGTTTGCGCGAGCGCCCTGTCCCGGTCAAAGGCCGCCCGGCGCCTGGCGCCGGCGTTGCGTTGGTGGGCCATCCGGCGCGTCGTGGTCAGCACATAGGAGCGGAAGTACGCGTTCGGTCCTTTGCCGGCTTCCAAGGCCACGAGTACGGCCAGGAAGGCTTCGGCAACAACATCGTCCACGTCGCTGAGGTTGTCTGCCTCCCTGCGTGCCACGTAAACGGCTGCATTTTTATGGCGTCTGTAAAGTTCATCGAATGCGGACAGGTGTCCTTGCCGGACGAGTTCTATCAGGTGATTGTCGCGGGCATTGGGGGAGTCGGCGGCTGCAGTGGTTGGGGGTTCCACACGTTGCCTTTCAGGGTCGGGGCGAGCGGCCCAAACCTAGGAAGAGCATGATTGGATTCACCGAAGATGCAGGAAAGTGGGAAAAACGGACTGCCCATGCAGGATTTCGATTTCGACGAGCGTGACCTGAGGCTTTTGCATGCCCTCCAAGTGAGGCCCAGGGCACCATGGACGGCTTTGGCTCCAGTGGTTGGCGCCGACGCCGTCACGCTTGCACGAAGGTGGAACGTCCTTCAGGACCGAGGGCTCGCCTGGATGACGTCCTACAAAGGATCCGGGGCCAGGTTTGTTGGTGCCATCATCGACGTCACGTGTGCGCCGTCCATGATGTCGGCAGTCATTCAAGATCTGGTCCGCGACCGGGAGGTGGTTTCCGTCGACCAAACCGCCGGAGCCCGCGACCTTATTCTTACGGTCTTCTGCAGTACCGACGCCGAACTTTCCACGTTCCTCCTGGACCGGATTCCCGCAGTGGAGGGGATCACCAGCACGCGTACGCACCGGGTCACCAGGATGATCACGGATGCACGGAAGTGGCGTCTGAGGTCCTTGGCGACTGACGAAGTGCGGGCGCTCGAAAGGGCTGTGCCGTTGCCAACTCCGCGGGCCTCGGCAGTCAGTGCCGAGGTCGAGAAGGATTTGGCCGGGATCCTGCTGATGGACGGCAGGGCGTCCGTGGCCGACCTTGCCCGATTGCTGCGTATCAGCCCTACAAGGGCAAAGACCGCGCTGGCCAACGTCCTGGGTTCGCAAAGGGTGGTGGTCCGGCTGGAACTGGCGCGGACATCCTCACCCTGGCCGGTCTGCGTCTGGTACTTCCTGAGCGCCCCGGCGTCGAAGGTCGACATTGTCGCCGCCAGCCTGGCCGGATTGAACGAAGCGAGGCTGGTTGTCACGACGGGAGGCACGCACTCCATCGCGATGGCGGTGTGGTTGCGCGGAGTCGAGGACATGGCTGTGCTGGAGCGCCAACTCGGCGAGCAGCTGCCCTACGTGGAGATCGCCGACCGGTCAATTGTGCTGCGGACACCGAAGCACATGGGCAAGCGCCTGGACACGGACGGCCGGCGGATTATCCAGGAGATTTAGACTGGCGGTTTTCGGGATCGTTCCGGGTACTGCAGGGCTCGGGTTTCTTGGATGGCTTTTTTGTAGTCATTCACGGTGACCCTGCCTTCGCCATGTTCTCCCTCCTCGAACAAACATGCTTCGAAGCCAAACAAGAACATCGTCATGCCGCATTCCTTGGCATATCGCGGGGCTCTTCGCAGCTGATCGGAAAGGCTGTCTGAGCGCGGCGAACCTCCCGTAAATGGCCAGTCCGCCGGGCCGGGGTTTTCCCCCACCAATCCCAGGCCGGCGCGTCGGGCCAAGGCGCTCGTGTACCTGTGGGACGACCACAACGAGGCACTGTCCTGCAGCACATCCTCGTCGTCGCTGGGGAGGCATTGGTCCTGGGGAGGCAAGGCGTTGCGTGCTTCGACGGCGGAAATGTCGTCCAGGCCTGTGAAATCCACGTCCACACCCGGCAACGTTGACAGGACCGCGAATTGGGCGGGGTAGTCCAGGCCCCGTTCCTGGGCACCGTCGGGATTGGCCCGCCCGTCCAGACCTCCTTTGATGGCTTTCGCCTTATCCGCCGGCAGGACCCCGCGGCCGGCAACCGGCACGTGCACTCGTCCCTGATATCCGAGCTCCCTTAGTTCGTGTATCTGCCATGCCACCGCATCGACCACGGATCGGGCGTACCAGTCCCACCATCCCTGGACCTGCCCTTCAGTCACTGAAATCCCGTTCCATGTTTGTGAGCCCGGAACCCACCCCGGCATTGGGGACGGTGATACGCCTTCAGCCAGACCTTTGCCGGACTGCGGGGCGTCACCAAATGCCCAGAACTCGCCTTCACGTCCGCCATCGTCAGGCCCCGGATACCCCAGCTCCCCACCGGCATTCGTGCCTACGCGTATGGCTGCGATGCCATTGAATCCCAGCTCCGGAAGGATGCCTGCCATGTATTCATGGGCGGCGTCCCGGACCTTGGCGCTGAACACCAGCTCGGCCCCGGCTTTTTTGGGAGTGCCTCCTGCGCTTCCCTTCAGGGAACCGCCGGGCAGTTTTCGCACCCACTTGGGCGGGTAGTGCATGCCGGGGGACAGCACGACTTGCATGCCGGCGTCACGACAGTCGGCCAGCTGTTGTTGTACCTGGGCAACATAGTGGCGGTCCACGCGCCTATCCACTGGCTGGTAGCGATCCCAGGCCAACGGCAGCTCAACCACGGAAATTCCGGCGTCTCGGAGCGCGGCGAGTCGATCGGGAGCGCACGTGGCACCCAAAACCCCAAAGGACATGGAGCCCGGAATGCCCTGATCGGGCCCAACGCTGCATCCGGCGCCCGCACTTGCCATCGTCACCGCCAACACAGTCGAGAGGATCCGGCGATTCACCGGTACCCGCCGCTGATCGGGGGGAGAATCAGTCCTCCGGCCACCGCGGCGTCGAGTTTTGTTCGGTCCAACTGCCAAACGACCGTGTCCCCGGACGTCGGGCCGGTGAATGTGAAAACGGGCCGTGCGTTGTTTTTGAGCCAGTCCAGAAGCTCAGGTGCCGCAAAGCCGTAGCCCTCGCCCAACTGCCGTCCTTGGGTCAGAACGTACTGGGCACCTCCATCCCTGAGGGACTGCAGGGATGGCAGGACTTCCCAACTTTCATGCGGCAGTAACGCGAACTCGCCTGTCACGGAGGTCAGGCCCACCTTCGAGGACACGGGCAGTTCGGTGTTCATCCAATCCCGTGCACGGACAAGGCCGTCATCCACGACTGACCTGGCCTGTATCCCCAGCGCGAGACTGAGCACGACCATCAATGTGGAGGCCGTGACGGCGGTCCAGCGAAGCCGGGGGAGCCAGTCGACCACCATCATGACCGCCACGGGCGTTGACGCCAGTGCCGCCAGCACCACGCAGTAGCCGAATTGTTCCTCTGCCGCTCCAAAGAAGACCGAGTAGATACCTACCAAACCCGTCAGCAGAGAGAACAAACCGATCACGCGACGTTCCGCCAGAGGGGAAAAGGCGGCGATTGCACCAGCAACAATCGAAAGCCCCAACAGTACATAGCTGGTTCCGAACCGGCCCACCATGTCCATAAGCCGGTCCGTCAAGGTGACACCCGGCACTGAATTAAAGCCGCTCATCTGGACAGCGCCGGCCATCCTCAGGACACCCACCGACTTCTGGTCCACGAACTGCGGCAGCAGCCCGCTGGCGGTAATCCAACCAAGATAAATTGCGTAAGGGACCATGGCCGCGGCGATGACTCTCATGGCGGTCAGCGGGGGAACGGTGTTGCGCCAGAACACGCCGAGCAGCAGCGGGACCACCGTGAACACTACGGTCATATCTTTCGTGACGATGGCGAGCCCGAAGACCAGTCCGGCGCAGATCTCAAGCCACAGGCGTGCGGCCCGCCACTTGCGATTAACCAACAGCAACACCAGGAGCCACCCTGAAAGGACTGCCAGGCCAGCGGGTGGCTCCATCATGAGCCGCCCGTCCATGCGCAGCACAAAGGGGTCACTGGCCAGGACGATGCCGGCCAGCGCAGCGGGCCCCGTCCCAACCAGACGGCGGACCACAAGAAAACAGACAACCACTGTCACTGTTCCGAGGACAGTGTTGACCCAGCGCAGTTGCAAGGCCAGATCCAAGGGGTGTCCTTCAAGGCCGCATAGGCGCATGACCAAAGCGTTGAGAGCGTAGGAGCCTGGGGGATGAAGGAAAAAGGGTTTGCCCAGAATGGATGGCATGTGGCCATCTGCTATCTGCCCAGCCAAGTCTGCGTAGGTCACTTCGTCGATAAACACATCGTTTGCGCGCTGAACGCCGGATGCCCGAAACTCCAAGGCAAGGAGTCCCAACAACACTGCCACCCACATGGGTTGCCGAATTACCCTTTGGATCAGGCTGGCGGGCTGTGGCTTGCTCGTTTCCGATGCCGGTGCACGTGGCTTAAGCGAGTTGATGATGCCCTCCAAAGTGGTGTTCGCATGGGGCGGGTGCTGTACCTACATCCTGCGAAGTGCAAAGATCGGGCTTCGCAGCTCGGCTGGAAGCCCCTCACTTATGTGCAAGTGCGGACATCCGGGAATCCGTGACGCGGGAATTGCGTCCATTTCGTCGCTACAGGTAAGCGCAGTAGGTGCCCTGGGCGGCAACGGCGGGGATGCAGTCGTGGCCGCCGTGGTCAGCGAACACGTCATGTCTTTCGCCGCATTGTGGACAACTGCAGCATCTGGCTCGGTTGCTGCCGGGCTGTTGGTATTGTCATGTTCGATGCTTTGGCGCTGGTGTTTCTGCGGAAACACACATGACTTGAAGTGCCTGCCGGTTTTCTCTTTGGGGCCGGTGAGCTATGGAGGCATGTTGGCAGCAACGACTGAGAGTTGGATAAGTGCCCGATTTCGATCTTCCGCCTCTCTATGAGGTCGGCCCTGAGTATCTTCTCCGGGAAGACGGCAAGCTGCCCAAACAATTTGAAGCTGAACTGGAATTGGTCAGCACCCTGCGCTTGAACGGAATACTTAACTTTGCGGCCCCTATCCTGGGCGCGGTGAATCCGGAAGGCTGCAAGGTCATTGCCAATGCGATCGCCAAGCACGCCGACGAAGTGAAATAGCCCAACGGCACCGGCCATATGGACGAGCAGCAGATACAGCAGATAGTCGACCGGGTGGTCGCGGCGCTTGAAGGCTTGAAGCCGGGTCCGGCACAGGACTGGCAGGTTTGGGGCGCCTTTGGTTCCTATGCGACACTCTTGGCGGCCGTCGTGGCGTTCCTGATCGGTTGGTGGACCATCAGGCAAAAACGCGAGGCCGATGCCCGGTCGGAGTGGTGGCGCAGGACCCAATGGGCGCTGGAGGCATCCGCGTCAGATAACGATGAGATGTATTCCTACGGGACCGGAATGCTGGATCTTCTTGCCCGAAGCGAGTTGGCTACTCCGAAAGACAAAGAACTCCTGGATGCCGTGTGGGAAGTCACCGACACTGAGATGCAGGACGATAGCATTGAGCAACTCATCGACGAGGCTTCCAAGCTCAACGGCCTTAATGAGGAAGAGAAGGCTATTGTTCGGAGTTTCTATAACGTAGACGACCCTCCTGTTACGGGAGAGAATGAGGACAAGAACCAGTCCAGGAACCAGCGGGAGGAGGCAGATGGCTCCGCAGACAGATAAAGACAGAGCTCGCAAAGAACAGGTGTTCAAGAAATTGCGCCGTGAGATTCTGGCAGCACGGCTGAAGGTTACCCTGGACGAGCAGTTGAACCGGAAGACTTCGCCCGCTCAGAAGCGGCTGTCTGAAATGAAGTTGCCACCGATCACCAGGTCTACCGTCACTCCGATCAAGCGGACACCTAACTACACAGTCAAGTCACAGAATCAGACCGGCCGGCGAGTAGCCAGCTAAGCCCGAATTCTTCAGTCCATCGGCGGCAGGCCCAGAAATTCATGCTCGCGCCGCCGCATGAGCTGGTAAGGCAGTGCTCTTGTGCCGCGAAACCCGCGTAGATCAGCACCGCGCCAAGGAGCTGTGCCCACCAGCCTGATTCGAGCAAAGCAAAAGGCCCCGGTTCCCTTGTAAACAAAGGGAACCGGGGCCTCGCTATATGGCGGTGACGGTGGGATTTGAACCCACGTTGGCTGTTACACCAAACAACATTTCGAGTGTTGCACCTTCGGCCGCTCGGACACGTCACCAACTGAAATAGGGTACCGGAGTAGGGCCCTGTTCCCCAAAACGGCCGTCTCCGCAGGGACGGATCAAGGGTCAACTTCCGTCCCGCGCACAGCAACGATAGATTCATAAGCATCATGACGATCTCTCAGGACCAGGGCGAGCACCGCCCGGACACAGCGCAGGCCTACTGGGTTACGGAATCGGGCCACGGGGAACTCCGTAGGGAAGCCATCGAAGCCCCGCAGGACGGCGAAGCGCTGGTCCGAACGCTGTACTCGGGCGTCAGCCGGGGGACGGAGCGCGTGGTGCACGAGGGTCGCGTTCCGGAGCGGGTTGCGGACCTGATGCACGCGCCCCACCAGGAAGGCGACTTCCCGGGCCCGGTGAAATACGGCTACCTGAACGTTGGCGTCGTGGAGCAAGGCCCGGAAGGATGGCTGGGCAAGACTGTCTTCGCACTCCACCCGCATCAGGATTACTTTGTCCTTCCCGCCAGCCAGCTCACTGCCATCCCGGAGGATGTCCCGGCACGGCGTGCTGTACTGACCGGCATTGTGGAAGTCGCCATCAACGCTATTTGGGAAGCCGGCCCGCGGCTTGGTGATCGTGTTGCCGTCGTCGGCGGCGGTTTGGTGGGTGGCGTCCTGGCGACGCTCCTGCGCAAGTATCCGCTGGACCGGTTGGAACTCGTGGACGCCGATCCCGGCAAGGAAGAACTCGCCCGGAAGCTGGGCATCCGGTTCGCAGCCCCAACTGAAGCCATGGACGACTGCGACATCGTCTTCCACTGTTCCGCCTCCGACGAGGGCCTCAAGCTCAGCCTCCAACTGGCCGGTGACGACTCGGACGTGATCGAACTTTCGTGGTTCGCCGACAAGGAAGTCATCCTGCCCCTCGGCGAGGATTTCCACGCCCGTCGGCTCAACATCCGCTCCAGCCAAGTGGGCGCCGTAGCCCTCCCAAGGAGGCACCGGAGGACCAACAGCCAACGCCTGCAGGAAGCAGCGAACCAGCTGAAGGACCCGCTCTTCGACACGTTCATCACCAGTGAGTGCACGTTCCAGAACCTGCCCAGCATGCTTGTTAAGTTGTTCGAACGGCCCGGTGGCTTCTGCCACGTGGTCGCCTACCCGCAGCCGGAGGAATAAGACATGTTCAGCCTGACCGTTCGACGCCATTTCATGGTCGCCCACAGCCTTCCCCGGGAGGCATTTGGCCCGGCCCAGGGCCTGCATGGGGCCACCTTCGTCGCCGAGGTGACGTTCCGCCGTCGTGAACTTAACGACGACGCAATCGTGCTGGACATCGGCGCCGCCGGCGGCATCCTCGAGGAAATCCTCGCCGACCTGAACTACAAGAACCTGGACGAACACCCGGCGTTCAAGGGCAAGCTCTCCACCACGGAAGCGCTCGCCAAGCACATTGCCGACGTCATGGCAGCCCGCATTAAGGGCACCGAGGACGGTCCCGCGCTGTCCGGCATCGACGTTGTCCTGCGCGAAAACCCGGACGCTTGGGCGGGCTACTCACTGGAGCTCCCGGGCAACTAGGCCAGGCACGTGGACATCCGCTTCGTCGTCCCGGGCAACGTCCGGCACGGGTCCGGCGGCAACAAATACAACGCCGCGCTCGCACAGCACCTGACCGCTCTCGGCGCTCAGGTTGAGACAGTAACCGTCGACGGCGACTGGCCGGTGGGCAGCGAAGCGGACCGGAAACGTTTCGCGCAAGCGCTCGACGGCGGCACAACAGTGATTGCCGACGGCCTGGTTGCGAGCGGGGCGCCTGATGAAGTGGCGGCCGCGGTCCTTTCGGGAACCAACACCTGGATCCTGTCGCACATGGCGCTGGCGGATCACCCGCAACTCGAGGGGAAGGCGCTTGCTGCAGCCAGCGGCGTGATCTGCCCAAGCGAGCATGCGGCCAGCGAGCTGCTTAGCAGGCACGGGGAACTGGAGATCGCCGTAGCAAGGCCCGGAGTTGAGCCGGGGATCATCGCGGCCGGCTCGGATCCGCTGCGCATCGTGGCCGTGTCAGCGTTGCTGCCCAACAAGCAACAGACAATGCTCGTCGAAGCGCTCAGTCAATTGACGGACCTGCCGTGGAGCGCGGTACTGGTTGGTTCGCTGGCTGCGGACCCGGCCTACGCAGCGAAGGTGCGGGCCGCCGTCGAACATCACGGACTGGAAAACCGGGTGACCTTCACCGGTGAGCTGGGAGGGGAAGCCCTCGAGGACCAATGGCACATGGCCGACCTCAGTGTGCTGATCTCCACATCCGAGACGTTCGGCATGGTGGTTGTCGAGTCACTGGCGCATGGAGTTCCGGTGCTGGTACGGCAGGGGACCGGTGCCGTGGAGGCGTTGGGTGGGAGCGGTGCAGGAGCTGCCTTGGATCCCGACGCCCCCGGAGCCTTGGCCGAAACGCTCAGGACGTGGCTCACTGACGCGGAGCTACGCCGGACGTGGCGGGACGCGGCCTTGGCAGCCCGTGGGCGGCTTCAGAGCTGGGAGACTACTGCCCGGACCGTTCTTAAGGCCATCGAGATGACAGTTAATGCCAATCCCGAGGCCTCCGATTGGCATTAAGTGCCATCTCGCGGGCGGACCGGGCTCAGGGCACCCGGTGAGCGGCAAAAAAATCCCTCAGCAAGCCTGAGCATTCTTCCTCGCGCACACCCGCGTAGACCTCCACCCAGTGGTTCAGGCGGCGTTCACGGAGAATGTCGAACACCGATCCGACGGCCCCGGCCTTCTCATCCCACGCGCCGAATACGACCCGCGGAATCCGGGCCAGGACAATTGCACCGGCGCACATTGCACACGGTTCCAAGGTGACCACGAGCGTGCAATCCTCAAGCCGCCATCCGTCGCCGTCAGCTCCGGATTCAGCAGCCCGCCGGCGCAGTGCGGCGGCCGCCTGCCGGATAGCCACAACCTCCGCGTGCGCGGTCGGGTCCCCGTGCGCCTCCCGTTCGTTTCGCCCGGAACCCAGCACGCCGCCGTCGGGCCCCAGGATGACAGCCCCGATCGGAACATCGTCGGTTTCCAAGGCGCGCCGTGCTTCATCCAGGGCAAGGCCCATCCATGCCAAGTGATCTGCGTGATACGGCTCGGTAGGGCTCATGCCTCAATGATAGTTTTGGGGGATGCGCACACTCGTCGTGGACCACCCGCTGGTCGCTCACAAGCTCACCGTACTGCGGGACAAGAACACCCCCTCACCGGTCTTCCGGCAGCTCACCGAAGAACTCGTGACCCTCCTGGCCTACGAGGCCACCCGCGAGGTCAAGACCCAACCGGTGGAGATTGAAACCCCGGTCACCAAGACCATCGGCACCGCTTTCACCAAGCCCACACCACTGGTTGTCCCTATCCTCCGCGCCGGACTGGGCATGCTCGAAGGCATGACCAAGTTGGTCCCGACGGCGGAGGTCGGGTTCCTGGGCATGGCCCGCGACGAGGAAACCCTTGACATCATCACCTACGCCGAGCGCCTCCCCGAGGACCTGACGGGGCGCCAGGTATTCGTCCTGGATCCCATGCTCGCAACCGGTGGCACCCTGCGCGAGGCCATCAAGTTCCTGTTCAAGCGTGGAGCCTCGGACGTCACGTGCATCTGCCTGCTGGCCGCTCCGGAGGGCCTGGCCAAGCTGGAAGAGGAACTCGCCGACGCCAACGTCAACATTGTTCTGGCGTCCATTGACGAGAAACTCAACGAGAAGTCGTACATCGTCCCCGGTCTCGGCGACGCGGGCGACCGCCTGTACGGGATCGCCGGCTAGGCATAGACCCCTATTACTTTCCGTCGTGCCCCGCTAGCCTGTGGCGCATGGACTGGAAACTTGAACTGGTGTTTGTCCCTGTGTCCGACGTCGATCGCGCGAAGGATTTCTACGTCAACAAGGTCGGTTTCAACGCCGACTACGACGAACGACCTTCCGACGGCGTCCGCTTCGTCCAGCTCACTCCTCCGGGTTCGGCGTGCTCCATCGCCATCGGAGAAGGGTTGTCGGACGCACCTCCAGGCACCGCTCCGAGCCTTCAAATGGTGGTGGCGGACATCAATAAGGCCCATGAACAGCTCAAGGCCAACGGGGTGGACGTCAGCGATGTCGACGTCCAGGACTGGGGCCACTTTGTGTACTTCGCCGATCCCGACGGCAATAAGTGGGCGGTGCAGTACCTCCCACAGCGGCCCAACGGGTAACCAATGCAGGCTCACTGTGCGGCAGGATGGAACCATGATCCTTCCTGCCGCACAGCCTGATCCGGGACATTCCCGGCAAACCCTCACCGTTCGCGCCGTCCTCTTTGACATGGACGGAACGCTGGTGGATTCGACGGCCGTAGTAGAGCAGGTCTGGCTGGAATTCGCAGAACGCTACGGGCTTGACTACACCGAGATCCTGCGGACCTCCCACGGCGTCCAGGCCGGCGACACGGTGCGCCGGTACGCCCCGGCGGATTCCGACGTCGTTGCCCTCACCGCCGAACTGGGCGAGATGGAACGCAACCGCACAGACGGCATCATTGCCTTGCCGGGAGCTGAGGCCCTGCTCGAAGCTCTTCCGGACGAGGCCATCGCACTGGTCACTTCGGCCGACCGCATCCTCGCCGATATCCGCATGCAGGCCGCCGGACTCGCCATGCCTTCGACGGCGGTCACCGCCGAAGCCGTAACACGCGGCAAGCCGCATCCGCAGGGATACCTCAAAGCCGCGGCTTTGCTCGGTGCCGACCCGGCCGACGTCGTGGTTTTCGAGGACGCACCCGCAGGCATTGCCGCAGCAAGGGCCGCCGGGATGCGGACAGTGGTTGTAGGCAAGGCCGCCGCGCACCAAGCGGAACTGGAACCTGGCATGTGGCGGATTCCCGACTACTCGGCGGTGGCTGTTGAGACCGTGAGGCACGACGACGGCGGCCACGTCATCACGCTCACGTTCTAGCCCTGTTCCACCCGCCCGGGCGGGAGTAGGCTGTGCGCATGTCAGCGTTGCCGGAGGCATACGGTGCTGCATTGGAGCGTGCCATGGTGCACGCCACCAATTGGCTCGCGTCGGTGCCCACCCGTTCAGTCCGCCCAAAGTCCGACGCCGACCAGGTCGCCGCAAGCATCCTGCCGCGGCTCCCCGACGAACCTGCCGATGCCGCCGCCGTCGTTGATGAGCTGGCTGCACTGGCCGAACCGGGACTGATGGCCATCCAGTCCGGACGTTTCTACGGCTGGGTCATGGGCGGCACCTTGCCGGCTGCCATGGCGGCGGATTGGCTTGTCTCCGCGTGGGACCAAAACGCGGGCCTGCGTTTTGCCACCCCGGCGGCGGCAGCGATCGAGGAGTCTGCGGCCGATTGGTTGCTTGACTTGTTGCACTTGCCCGCCACCTCCGACGTCGGCTTCACCACGGGGGCCACGACCGCCAACTTCGTCGGGCTTGCCGCGGGAAGACAGCACCTGATGGATGAGGCCGGCTGGGACCTGGAAGGCCTCGGCCTGTCCGGGGCACCGAGGATCACAGTGTTCGCGGGGCGGGAGCGGCACGCTGCGGTGGACCTCGCTTTGAGGTACCTGGGCCTGGGGACATGTGTTCCCGTGGACGCAGACAGGGAAGGCCGGATCCTGCCTGATGCGCTTGAGGACGCCATGGGAGAGCAACCCGGCCCGGCGATCGTATGCCTCCAGGCAGGCAACCTGCACTCGGGTGCCTTCGATCCCATGGCTGACTCCATCGCAGTGGCCCGCGACCGCGGGGCGTGGGTCCACGTGGACGGCGCCTTCGGTTTATGGGCGGCTGCGAGCCCGAAACTGCGGGAACGCCTGGCAGGTGTGGAGCTCGCCGATTCCTGGGCCACCGATGCCCATAAGACACTCAACGTTCCTTACGATTGCGGCCTGGCAATCGTGGCCCGCCCCGAAGCCATGAGGCGTGCCTTCAGCGTTCATACGAGTTACCTGATAGCGACGGATGCCGGGCCGGGGGACCCTTTCGAGAAAGTTCCGGAGATGTCCCGCCGCGCCCGCGGAATTCCTGTGTGGGCAGCCTTGCGCCAGTTGGGCCGGAACGGTGTCATCGACATGGTGGAGCGGCTGGCCGCGAACGCGCGGGCGCTCGCTGACGGCCTATCCTCGATCCCCGGGGTGGAAGTGCTCAATGACGTGGTGTTCACGCAGGTCTCGGTGAGTTTCGGGACCGACGAACGGACGCGCAGGATTACCCAGCGGCTCATGGCAGAAGGCGTCGTGTGGATGTCAGGGTCTTCCTGGCAGGGGCGGGATATCCTGCGGATCTCCGTCAGCAACTGGTCCACGGACGACGCCGATGTGGCGGCGTCGGTGGAAGCAGTCCGGCGTGCGGTGGAGCAGGAACCCGAAGCCTAGTTAAACGCCAAAGCCGCCCCCGTTTCCGCCACACGCTCCAGTAGGTACTGGTGCGTGTGGCGGCAACGGGAGCGGCATCTCAGGCAACGTCCGGGTTTAGTACCAGTTGTTGGCCAGGTGGAATGCCAGGGCTGCCGACGGCGAGCCGTAGCGTTCCTTGATGTAGTTCAGACCCCACTTGATCTGGGTCTGGTAGTTGGTCTGCCAGTCAGCACCGGCGGAAGCCATCTTGCCGGCGGGCAGCGACTGGACAATGCCGTAAGCACCGCTGGAAGCGTTGGTGGCAGTGGTGCGCCAGTTCGATTCCTTTTCCCACAGCGTGTTCAGGGCGGTCATTTCACCCGGACCCCAGCCGTAGTTGGCCAGAATGCTGGCAGCGTAGGCCTTGGCAGCGGCAGGATCGTCAACGGCCTTGGGGGCGGCAGCGGCGGCAGCAGCTTCTGCCGCAGCCTTGTCCGCAGCGGCCTTGGCGGCGGCGTCGGCTGCAGCCTTCTCAGCGGCAGCCTGGGCAGCAGCAGCCTGCTCGGCGGCGGCCTTGTCAGCTGCTGCCTTTTCGGCGGCGGCCTTCTCCGCAGCAGCCTTTTCAGCAGCGGCCTTCGCAGCTGCGGCCTTTTCAGCAGCGGCGCGCTTGGCGGCCTCAGCCTGGGCGGCGGCTTCAGCGGCAGCGTTCTCGCGGGTCTGCGGGTCCACCTGGACCGAAGCCTGGGTCTGTGCCGCCTGGCTCATCTCCGGAAGGTTGAACGTGGCGTTTGCGGCCTGCCCGAGCGATGCAACGCCCAGCGCGGCTGCGACGACGCCGGCTGCTACCGACATGCGGTGGCCGGTCCTACCCTGGCGGGCAGCGTTCTTCAGAACATTCTGCGACTTGGTCAGGGGAGCGTTGTTCTCGTCACGGTGACGCGCCTCATGGCGCGACTGATCCTTGAATTCAGACATGTGTGATTACCTCTCAGCGCCTGCGGAGTTAGCTGTCGGGTTCGGATGAGGTCATCCGGCCGCGCGTGTAGCTGCGGCTTCACCCCAAGGACCGGCGCAATGCCTGGCCCGGAGACTCTGGGTCCCCCGTCTCTGCCTCGAAATCAGAACGGAACTCCGGGAAGTGGCAGAGCTCGGCGCATCCCGGGTGTGGGCCAAGGTTGGGGCGACCCACTCGTTCGACGGTACAGGAGGTTAAAGCGAAAGTCACATTTAGGTAACAGAGATCACGACGCCGGTGCGTCGCCTTGCCGGATTCGCCGCGGTCGGGATGTGCCCCAACGAAGGGCGGGGCAGGATGCGCCACGGCGCCGCGACAATCGGGGACACTGAGGCTGCACGGGGGTTCGCAGGTGGCGTTCGGAGCTTTTAGCAGATTGGAAGCCTGAATATCGAGCCTGGCGTCCACTTCGATTGGACAGCATCCGTTTCAGATCGTGAGATTCCGCTGGTCGGGCGCTCGCGGGAATCCAGAGGGGCATCATGCCCCATTGATCGAAGAAAGTTCAGCCAGAACGCAATATTTCTGCCCTTGACCGAACAAAACCGCATTCATTTTTGCGATCCGCTGAATTGTGATTTGCGGCACAATACTCGCGCTTATCTCAGAATGTGGACGTTTCCGCCCTTTGTTACTTGCGTGTTGTCATTGTTACGTTGCACACTTCCAATGTGAACAAGAACTCAACAGCACCTGCAGCCGCAGCAATCTTCTCCAGCACACCCGCTGGCGACGAGTCCCGCTGTTGTCGAATGCAAGCCTAACTTCCCACCCCAAGAAAAGTTTCAGGCATTCGCCCCCTAGCCCACCGTTGGGCGCCCCTCCCCAAAACTCATTGCGGGGACACCAGCATTCGAAGCCGCGATGACGGCTATTCACTTTTGAGGTAAGCACTCCATGTCAGTTGCATCCGGATACGTCCACATCTCCGTCCGTAACGCCAACAAGGCCGCTTCCAACGCCGGCCTCCGCCCCGGTTTCGGTAACCGCCCCGGTTACGCACCCGGTACCCAGGCTGCTGCCCAGCAGGCTCCGGGCTACGTTCCCCAGGGCTACAACCCGAACTCCTACGGACAGTTGCGCGCCGTGCCTGCCGCTACCGAGCCCGCAGCCATGACGGCACCCACTCCGGTGGTGGCCCAGTCCGAGCGCCTCCGGCCCGTGGCCAATGACAACGTAGCCCGCGGATTCGTGCTCTACATGGGCATTGACGAAGAGACCGCAGCTGCTGCCGGGACCTCCATTGCCAAGCTGGCCCAGGAAATTCGTGCTTACGCCCAGTCGCTCGTGACCGGCGCGGAAAGCTATGCCGCCGTCGCCGTTGCTCCCGCCAGCGCACCCGGGTCGGCACTCGACGTCGTACGTTCCACGTTCGGTGACCCCACCGTCGCCGCACGCCAGCGCACCGAAGCCGCGCGTCCGGCGCCCCAGCAGGAGGCGCGCCCGTCCGGCGTGCTCATCGACCTCGCCCGCCGCGAAGTCCACCTCGACGGCGAATCGCTGAACCTGACGTTCAAGGAATTCGAACTCCTCAACTACCTCGTGGAGAACGGCACCCGCACGGTGGGCCGTGACGAGCTCCTCGAAGGCCTGTGGCGGA
Source organism: Paenarthrobacter sp. YJN-5 (assembly GCF_015040095.1). NCBI lineage: Bacteria > Bacillati > Actinomycetota > Actinomycetes > Micrococcales > Micrococcaceae > Paenarthrobacter > Paenarthrobacter sp. YJN-5. The sequence continues at coordinate 3,806,164 of NZ_CP053544.1, read as the reverse complement.
ACGCCGAGGAAGTCCCCAACGAGCGCACCATCGACGTCCACATCCGTCGTCTCCGCTCCAAGCTGGGCCGCCTCGCCAACACCGTTCGCACGGTCCGTGGCCAGGGCTACCGTTTTTACGAGCACCCCGAGGTCATCGTCTGGGCCGCTCCGGAATACTCGATCTGATCCTGTAACTGCCGAAAGGCGGCACATCCCTCTGCGCCTGCGCTCACTCGAGCAACCACGGCGCTGACGGAATGTGCCGCCTTTCGTCTTGTCTGGTCAGTGAGCATCTGGCTGGCGCGGCTATAAAGTATTTGGATGAGCGACCACCACCTGAGACGGCTTGTGATCATGCGCCACGCCAAGGCGGACTGGCCCGTGGGTGTGCCCGACCATGAACGCCCCCTCGAGGAACGCGGGCACCGCGAAGCCCCGTTGGCCGGAAAATGGCTGTTGAAGCACAAGGTGGTCCCTGATTTCATCCTGTGTTCCTCGGCGCTCCGCACGCGCCAGACCTGCACGTGGATCTGCGATGAACTGGGCGAAAAAGCTCCTACGCCCAAGCTCGAGAACGGGCTGTACGCAGCCTCGGCCACAGAGATGCTCGCGGTCATCAACCACGTACCGGACACAGTTACTACGTTGATGGTGATCTCCCACATGCCGGGCGTGCAGGACCTTGCCATGCGTCTGGCTTCCCGGGACTCGGACCACGACGCCTACATGGATGCCGCCACCCGCTACCCGACCAGCGCCTTGACCGTGCTGGAGACGGAGAAGCCTTGGGCTGAGCTCGACGGGCAAGACGCGCGATTGATCCACTTCAAGGTGCCGCGCCACTAACCCCCCGCCTCTTACCCCAACTGGCTGGCATTAGGGGTTGTTCTCAGCGCTTTTGGCAACCACTAATGCGAGTCAGTCGGGACCGCGGGGAGCTCTTCAGCGGCGGCCACCTCCCGGAGAAGGCGAACCGTGTGGCGGATGTTGGGACTCGCTGCCATGGTCTTGCGGTACACGATCCCTACGGCGCGCTGCTGCACGGGATTCACTACCGGGACGGCAACAACCCCTGCCGGAAGTGGCGGCCTGCCCAGCCGGGGGACCAGCGCCACGGCCACCGACTGTTCCACCATGGCGATGTGCGTCGAAAAGTCGGGATCGTAGACGCGAATATCCGGCACGCGGCCCAATCCAGCGAAGATCTGCAGCAAGGCCTCGTTACAGATGGCTCCCGCCGGAGTGCTCACCCACGTTTCGTCCAACAGGTCAAGACGTTCGACGGCGGTCCTCGCCGCCAGCGGATGGCTGACGTTGAGCAGGACGTCGGCCTGGTCGAGGCACAAGTCTTCGTGGGCCATGTTCTCCGGGATCACGAGTGGCACGGAGTTCCAGTTGTGGACCACCGCGAGCTCGGCCTCGCCGGTTGCAACGCGTTGGATGGCCTCGCGCGGGTCCTCGGCGAGCACGCTGACCTCCAGCTCGGAATCGGTAGTCGCGATCCGTCCCAGCATGGGGCCCACCAGGCCACGGCAGGCTGTGGAGAAGGCCACCAGCCGGAGTGTGCCGGACGGCTTCTCCGGATCCGCCAGCAGGGTTGCCTGCAATTCCTCGAGCTCGCCCAGAATGCGCCGCCCGTATCCGGCCAGGGCAACACCACGTTCGGTGAGGAGTACCCCGCGCCCGTTGCGCTCGAGCACGGCGACTCCGGCCTGCTTCTCAAGCTTCTTGATCTGCTGCGAAACGGCGGACGGGCTGTAACCCATTGCCTCTGATGCGGCCACCACGGACCCGTGCTGATCGACGGCAACCAAGGCCCGGAGCGTGGAGATATCGATCATGAAGTAAATCTACATTGTCGCGTACTGAATTCAACGCTGGTGCTTCATTGAAATGAGCGTAAGAGTGGACGTGTGAACCTTCGCCATTCCTTGCTCGCAGTGCTCGTTGCAGTGCTGTGGGGCATCAACTTCGTTGCCATTGACCTCGGCCTGCACCCCGACGGCCGGGACGTTCCCCCGTTGTTGTTCGTGGCCTTTCGTTTCCTGTTGGTGGTGTTTCCCTGCATCTTCTTCATCCGCAAACCTGACGTGGGCTGGAAGGCGATTCTCGGCGTCGGGCTCTTTATGAGCGCAGGGCAGTTCGGGCTGCTGTACCTGGGCATGGCGCTGGGCATGCCGGCGGGGCTGGCTTCGCTTGTCCTTCAGGCGCAGGTGCTTTTCACGATCCTGCTTGCCGGACGGTTCCTGGGTGAGCGGCCGACGCGGAGGCAGATGGTGGGCGTGGTCCTGGGCATTGCCGGCTTGGGCGTAGTGGCTTTGGGCCGGAGTGCCGTGGCTCCGGTGCTGCCGCTTATGATCGTGCTGGCCGCCGCTTTGTCCTGGGCAGTTGGAAACGTGGTGGCCCGGCACTCAAAAGCCACGTCCGGCCTGGGCTTGGTGGTGTGGTCCGGGGCCGTGGTTCCCCTGCCGATGGTGGCTTTGTCCCTTGCGGTGGACGGTCCGGAAGCGGTGCTGGAAACCATTGTTGACCTGCAACCGGCAACCATCCTGAGCGCGCTGTATACGGCCGCCTTCGCATCCCTGGTTGGTTACGGAATCTGGAACCGGCTGCTGACGCTCTACCCAAGTTCCGACGTCGTGCCGTTCACGCTGCTGGTTCCGGTGGTGGGGATGACCGCCGCGTGGCTGGTGCTGAGCGAGGTCCCGACCGCCGCCGAGATCCTGGGCGGCCTGGTCTTGCTCCTCGGCGTGGCGACGGCAGTGCTGAGTATGCCCCGCAAACGATCCGTTGTCAGGTCCGGTGAGCGCCTCAAGATTCCGCGTTAGGGCGCAGGGCGGGCCTCGCAGCTAGCGCTTGGTGGCAGGCTTGCGCTGGGTGGAAGCGTTCGACGCCGGCCGCTTGGCAGGCGTCGTTGGCTTACGGGGAGCGGGGCGCTTGGCCTGGGTGGCCGGGCGCGGGGTCGGATTTCGCTGGGAGGGTGCCCGCTGGGCCGGTGGCGGGCTTGGTTTCCGCTGGGCCGATGCCCGCTTGGTAACAGGGGCGGGCCGCTTGGCAGGAGCAGGAGCAGCCGTTCGCGAGCCGAATGACGGCATCACGGCGCCGAGGAACAGGACCGCCACAGTTCCCACGCCTGCAACGGCGGCGAGGTAGAAGTAAATGTCCGAGTCCTGGCTGCTGACGGCACTGCCCATTGCGTTGGAATCCTGGTTGAATGCCAGCCCCCACATCCGGAGGAAGGCTATGCCAAATCCGATGAACAGCGTGGTGCCCGCCGAGGCCAGAAGGACAACCAGGTAGCGGCGTCGGTTGAACACCTGGACCAGCGAGGCCAGGTAACAAGTGAGGACGGCGCCAAGGAAGAGGTAAAGAACCACCTCTTCAAGGACCACTGCGGCCAACACCAAAAGCCCGAGGGAGACGAAAGCGGCTACGATCGCGAGCTTTCCACTGTTCCCCATGTGACGCATGGGGTTAATCATCGCCGACCAAGCCGCTACGCCACGCCGTCGTAGATTGCAGTTCTGTACCGTTCGGGGGAACCGGGGTGGCTGCCGGGGTAAGCGCAGGCTATTTGATGACGTACCCGTGCATGATGGTCATCACGGCGGCCACGCTTTGCCCGCGGGTTCGTTCCGGGTTGTAGGTTTGGCGGTCGAGTCCCACCACAAAGATGGCACCGAGGATGGCCGCTTCCAGGCTTCCCCGGGCAATGCTCTGGTCAACGGGATAGTCGCCCGCCACGTGGTCTACCGCCGACCCGATCACGGCCAGCAGCTCACCCCGGAGTTCGGCAAACACCGCGCTCCACTCACCTGGAGCGCGCCAGTTTTCGCTGACCCACAGCCGCGCGAAGGAGGGATAGTCGTCCATGAACTCCATGGCTTGCTCCACCATGTTCGTCATGGCGTCCAAGGGGTCCGCAACCTGCCCTTCAATGGCCTGGAGGCGTCCGAGCATGATGTCCACGCCGTGGCGCAGGAGCTGGGCGATCAAGTCCGACTTGCTGCCGAAGTTGTAATAGACCGTGCCCTTGGAGACTCCGGCTGCGGCCGCAATCTCGTCGACGGTCACGCCGGCTGCGCCGCGCTCGCCGATGAGTTCCATCGAGGCCTCGAAAAGACGCTGCTTGGTGGCGTTCGTGCGCTCGGGACGCAGCTTCTTTCCGGTGGCACCCGTGACGTCGGCAGCCCGGACGGTGACAGCGCGGGCCCGTGCGGCCTCTGGGGTGCTCATACGGCGATCTCCGGCTTCAACGTCTTGAGGGTCCACGTCTTATGTTTGCGGACTGCAAGGGTGGACAGTACTGCTCCCAGCACAGTGTAGCCAAGCAGGCCCAGTACCGTTGGCCAGATCATGGTCAGTTCGCCACCGTAGATCAGGTGCCGCATACCGGTGACCACGTAACCCATCGGCAGGACTTCATGGACTACGTGCAGCGGCATCGGCGTGGTTTGCCAAGGGAACGTGCCCCCCGAGGACACCAACTGGAGGACCAGCAGGATCAGCACCACGAACTTGCCCGGCGTACCCAGGAAGGCCACGATTCCTTGGATGATCGCGCTGAATGCCATCGCCGCGGCCAGCATGAACAGCCACGTGCCCACGGGGTGTGCCGGGTTCAGCCCCAGGCCCAGGTCCACGACGAGCGTCAGGATGGTGGCCTGCAGGACGGAGACGGCGAAGAACGGCAGCCAGCCGCCGACAGCGATTTTCCATGAGCGGGCATTGGATGCCAGTGCCCGTTGGGTGATCGGCCGCATGGCCTGAACGAGCATGAATACGCCGATCCACAGGGCCAGAGTGAGGAAGAACGGTGCCAGGCCCGCGCCATAGGAGCTCGCCTTGGCCTGGGAGATGTTGTCCACCGCCACGGGGTCGGCGATCACCTTGGAAACGTTGCTCTTCTGTTCGTCATTGGGGTTCGGAATGTCGCCTGCGCCCTTGGACAGTTCAGAGGCCAGGGTGCCGGCGCCCTCGGATGCCGTCACTGCTCCGGTGGCGAGTTGTCCGGCGCCGTCGTCCAGCCGGTGTGCGCCGCCGTCGAGCTTGGTGGCTCCCTCCAACGCGGCCTGTTGGCCGCTTGCCAAGGTGGATGCACCGCTGCTGAGCTGGTCCGCGCCGGCGGAGGCCTTGCCGATGGCGTCCGTCAGCGCAGGCGTTGCTGCGGCGAGTTTCGCGGCCCCGGCACTCACTGCGGCTGAGCCGTCGGAGAGCTGCTGGATCTTGGCCGCGTCGTCGGCGATCTTCGTCCTGGCATCCGTCACAGGGCCAGAAGCCGATGCCGCGTCGAACTCCGCCAGGACCTTGGCCGCCTGTTCAGGAGTTAAAACCCCTGCCGCGACCAGCTTGGCGTTGGACTCCACCACGCGGTCCCGTAAGCCTTTGTCCGCTGCGTCCAGCTGCCCGACGACGTCCTGCACCTTCGCGTTCAGCTGCGCGTTTCCGGCGGCTACTTGGGCGGCCCCGTCAGCGAGTTTTTGGGAGTCCGCGGGGAGCGTGGCGGTCTTGTTCTGCAATTCGTTGAGCCCGGAACTGAGCTGGCCGGCTCCGGTGTTGAGCTGATTGGCGCCGTCACGGAGTCTGGTCTGGCCGTCAACCAGTTGGTCGGCGCCGGTAGCCAACTCCGTGGTGCCGGCGTGAAGGGTTGCAGCGCCATCACGGAGCTTGCCGACGCCGTCAGCGAGTTCCCCGGCGCCGTCGGCGGCTTTGACGATGGAGGCGTGGATGGTGCCGAAGCCTGTGAGGAGCTGGTTGGCCGTTTCCTCGCCTACTTCCTTGGCCACGGTGGAGTGCACCGCGGTGGTGAGTTTGTCCACGATGGTGCTCAGGAGGTAGTTGTTCGCGTCATTGGTGGTGACGTGGAGCATTGCCTGATCGGCGGCGTCGAAGCTGCCCGGAGAAGCGAGGTTCGCGGAGAAGTCCTCGGGGATCCGCAACGCGAAGGCGTATTTGCCGGTCTTGACTCCGGCGTCCGCATCCTCGGCGTTGGCGACTTGTTTCCAGTTGAAGACGTGCCCGTCCACCAGGTTGTCTGCCACTTTCTTGCCGGCCTGCAGTTCCGCGCCGTCCTGTGACGTGGCGCCCTTGTCTTCCACCACCAAGGCAGCGTCGATCCGGTCCAGGTTTCCGTACGGATCCCAGTTCGCGTAGAGGTACACGGCTCCGTACAGCAGGGGGACCATGGTGAGGGCGAGGATGGTCAGCTTGGGCAGGAGCCCGCCGGTCATGCGCTTGAGTTCGGAGCGGGCGAGCCGCAGAACAGTCACGGTGCAGTCCTTTGGAGGTGGTGGGTTGGAACAGGTTCGGTGCTTTCGGGTGTCGGCTCTGCCTCCGGTTCGGCCGGGCGCCGGACCGAGTTGCCGATCACCGCTGCGGGGCCTGTCCAGTTGTCCGGAAGGGCTGAAACGATCCCGACGACGGCGAGCGGCCGCCCGGCGTCGGAGGCCAATGCCTGAAGTCGAGGCAACCACTCGGCGGTGCCGGCGCTATGGCGGTCAGGTGAGTCGACCACCAGGAGGTCCACGGCGGGATCAGCCAATGCGAGGGCGGTCAGTAGTTCCAAGCGGCGCCCGGCCGGCAGTTGTTCAATCCAGAGTCCGGCAATGTCCTCGAACCGGTTGACCTTCAGCCATGGCTTGCTGAGCAATGCGCCGCGGTAACGGCGCGGGATGAGCGCCAGGTCCTCGGTGACCAGGTCACGGACGCTGAGGTGCTGTTCCGGTTCGTTGACGCCGGGGGAGTCCACCAAGGCGCTGGCGGTCCGGATCTTCTTGGTCTTTGCCTGGTTGTCCCAGCTCAGCGTCCCGCTGCCCGGCTTCATCCGGCCGCTGAGGGCCAGCGCCAGGGCGGTCCGTTGTTCCTGTCCTTGGCCGGAAACCAAGAGGAGTTCGCCGCGCTTGGCTTCGAGGGATGTTGGCGGGAGGAGATCGGTTCGCCGGCCGTTGATGTGAAGTTGCTGTGCAGACAGCACGGGCAGGGCCTTTCGGAGTAACGATGTCTGAGCCGAGTCTAACTAAACTGACTGGTCAGTTCAAATAGCAAGCTCTCACAACCGGACGGCTCCCGGCGTAGGCTTCTCCCATGACTGCCGAAAATTCCCGCGAATTCGACGTAATCGTGATCGGCGCGGGCGCCGTCGGAGAGAACGTCGCGGACAGGGTGGTCCAAGGCGGTTTGTCTGCCGTGGTGATCGAAGCCGAGCTCGTGGGCGGTGAGTGTTCGTACTGGGCCTGCGTCCCTTCCAAAGCCCTCCTCCGTCCCGGCAGCGCCTTGCACGCAGCCCAGCTGATCCCCGGCGCAACCGAGGCCATTACGGGAGTCCTGGATGCTGAAGCAGCCCTCAAACACCGGGACTGGTTCACCAACAACTGGCAGGACGGCAGCCAGGTGGAATGGCTTGAGAGCACGGGCATTGAGCTCATCCGGGGACGGGGACGGATTACCGGGCCCCGCGAAGTCCAAGTTGATGGCCTGGACGGTAACAGCTACGCGCTCAAAGCCCACCACGCCGTGGTCATCGCTACGGGTTCCAGCCCCACGGTCCCCGACGTGGAAGGATTGTCAGACGTTCCGTTCTGGACCACCCGGGGAGCCACCGCAGCCAAGAAGATACCCAGGCGCCTCGCCGTCCTCGGCGGGGGAGTGGCCGGCGTCGAGCTGGCCCAGGCTTTCGCCCGGCTGGGCTCCATGGTCACACTCATCGCCCGGAGCCGCCTGCTCGGCAGCTACCCGGAGGAAGCCGCGGCACTGGTCCTCGCCGGGCTCAGGGCGGACGGCGTGGCAGTGCACCTGCACACCGACGTCGAAAAGGTGGAAAAGGACGACGACGGGTCACTGACCATCACGTTCGACGGAAGCACCGTGAGCGCAGACGAACTTCTGGTTGCTTCCGGGCGGCACCCCGCACTGGCAAACCTCGGCCTGGAAAATGTGGGCCTCGCAGCCGACGACGGAAAGCTCACACTGACCACGGACGTCAGCGGGCTGGTGGACGGCCCGGCAAGCGACGGCACCAGCGGCTACTGGCTCTACGCTGTGGGCGACGCTGCCGGGAAGGCCTTGCTGACTCATCAGGGAAAGTACGCGGCCCGCGCCGCGGGAGACGCAATCGTCGCACGGGCCAAGGGCAAGCTGCATGGCACGCCCAAGCCTTGGAGCCCTTGGGCCCAAACTGCCAACCAGCACGCTGTACCGAGCGTCGTGTTCACGGACCCCGAAGTTGCTTCCGTGGGCCCGAGCCTTGAGCAGGCTCTTCTGGACGGAAAGAACGTCACGGGTGTCGAATTACCCATCAACGTCTCCGGATCGCAGCTCTACTCGCCCGACTACAAAGGCTGGGCGCAGATCGTCGTCGATGAGGACCGCCGGGTCATTCTGGGCGCAACCTTCGCGGGTCCCGGGGTAGCTGAACTCCTGCACGCCGCAACCATCGCGATCGTCGGCGAGGTACCCCTTGACCGACTCTGGCACGCCGTCCCGGCCTTCCCCACCATGAGCGAAGTGTGGCTGCGCTTGCTGGAGAAGTACGGGCTCTAAGCGGCGACCGCGAAATTTGCTCAATCATTCCTGTGTAAACCTTGGCTTCCCCTATAACTACGGGGGTTGCGGGAACGGCATGCGGCTAATGATTGAGCAAATTTTGGTCCTACGCGTGCATCGCACCCTTGAACCAGCCCGTAATGGATGCCGGGTGGGTGATGGCCGTGCCGACTACTACTGCGAACGCGCCGGCATCGAGGGCTTGCCGGGCCTGGGCGGGTGTATGGATGCGGCCCTCGGCGATCAGCGGTTTGCCCAGGTTCGCCGACGCGATTTCCGCCAGCAACGCCAGGTCCGGCCCATCGGTCTTGGGGCGCTCGCCGGAGTACCCGGCGAGGGTGGTTCCGATGAGGTCTGCACCGCCTTGGACGGCAGCGGCCGCGTCGTCGAACGAGCCGCAATCGGCCATCACCAAGGCATGGGATTCGGCGTGGATACCGGCAATGGTCTCTGCCAGGGACAAGCCGTCCGGCCGGGCACGCCGAGTCCCGTCAATGGCCACCACATGCGCGCCGGCATTCGCCACGGCAAGGGCATGACGGAGGGTGGGTGTGATGAAGACGCCGTCGTGGCCGTCTTTCCAAAGTCCGATCACCGGCACCTCGACGGCGGCGCGGGTGAACTGCACGTCCGCCAACCCTTGGACGCGGACGGCCGCAGCACCGCCAATGACTGCGGAAGCCGCCACCTGGCCGGTGGTGCGGGGATCACGCATGGGCTCGCCGGGGTACGCCTGGCAGGAAACAATCAGCTGGGAACGGAGGGCCTCGAGGCCTTCGACGGTGAGGATCATGGTCCCTTCCTTACTTAAGTACGAGTTTCGCAGCGCCGACGATCGCAGCCGTATTACCCAGGGTGGCGCGAACAACCGGGACGGAAGCCAAAGGGGCCAGGATTTCCTGGCGCAGGGCGGTCTCCATGGGCCTCCACCAAAACTCCCCGGCGTCGGCAAGGCCGCCGGACACCACCACGACTTCAGGGTCAAGGATATTGATGAGGCCGCCCAGGGCTTGCCCGGCGGCTTTGGCACCGAGCCCGACGGCGGCACGGGCGGCGGCGATCGCGGCACCGGGAGCGGCGCCGGCAGTGGCAGGGGCGCCGGCACCGGCGTCGTGGTTATCCTGGGCGATCGCGAACACGCCGCGGGTATCGGCCGCCTCCGACGCCGGGCCGCCGAAGCGAAGGTACGCCGCGTGGATGGCGGGCCCGGAAGCGACGGCTTCCACGTGCCCGAAGCCGCCGCACACGCAGGGCAGCGGATTTCCGTCCACTACGGCGTAGGGGGACGCGAAGTGCCCCACATGGCCGCCAACAAAACGGTGTCCCAGGAGCGGCGAGCCGTTCAGGACGAAGCTGCCGCCAACCCCGGTTCCGAAGGCGACCATGAGGGAACTGTCGGTGCCTGCGGCTGCGCCCAGCCATGCCTCGCCGAGGGCGTGTGCATGGACGTCGTTGACGGCCCGGATCGGAAGTCCCACCCGGGCGGAGAGCCCTGCAACCAGCTTCGTTCCGGCCCAGCCCAGGATGGCGTCCGTTGCCGAGACCACGGTCCCGGCTGCGGCGTCGATGACTCCCGCGGAGCCGACGCCAACGCCGGACACTGCCAGTCCGGCGTCGGCAGCGCGCTCAACCAAGCCCGAAACCAGCGCTGCGGTGGCATCCAGGATTACTTCGCCACCGGTCCGGTTCAGCGTCGGAATGGTCCCCGACATCAATACTTCCCCGGACTCTGAGACAACCCCGGCGGCGGTTTTGGTACCGCCGAGGTCAACGCCGATCACGTGGGTCATGGAAGCGGTCATCGAACCGGTCATTGAGGACTAGACCAGCCCGTTGCGTTCCAGGATGGCGCGGATCGCGGCGGTCTCTGCGTCGTTCAGGGTCAGCATGGGCTGGCTCATGGTGTTGGACTCGATGATGCCCATCACCTGCAGCGCGGTCTTGAAAGCGCCCAGGCCCGCAGCACCGCCGGAAACGCGGCCGTTGGGGGTGTAGACGATCTCGAACACATCGGCCAGACGGTCCTGTTCCCGCGCGGCCAGGGTCCAGTCTGCAGCCTGCGCGGCATCGAAGAGGCGACGGTAGCCGGCCGGGTCAACGTTGCCGAGGCCGGGAACAACGCCCTGTGCGCCGCCGAGGAGTGCGCCGTCCACCACCACTTCGTGTCCGGTGAAGATATCGAAATTGGGGATGTCCTTGGCCTGCAGCAGCAGTTGGCGGAAGGAGACGTCGTCGCCGGAGGAGTCCTTGACGCCGGCAATCACGCCGTCGCGGCCAAGCCGGACCAGGAGGTCGGTGGGCAGCTTGAAGTGGGTACGGACGGGCACGTCGTAGGCGAAGATCGGCTTGTCGATGGCCGCGTGGATGTTGCGGAAATGGGTTTCGGTCTCCGCGACGTTGCCGATCGCGTAGTACATGGACGTGACAACGATCGCGTCGGCGCCGAGGTCCACTACCTTCCGGGCTTCCTCGATGACGCGGTTGGTGGTCTGCTCGTTGGCACCCACAATCAGGGGAACCGCACCTGCGTTGGCTTCGGCGATGGTGGTGACCACCAGTTCGCGCTCGGCGTTGGTCAGGTAGGGGACCTCGCCGGAGGAGCCCAGGACGAAGAGCCCGGCCACACCGCCGTCGATCAGGTGCTTGGTGACGTTCTTCAGCGAGTCGGTGTCGACGCTGCCGTCGGCGTGGCGGGGGGTGATGACCGGGGGAATGACGCCCTGGAACTGAGTGGACACAGAAATCTCCGTTGGTTGTAACTTGTGAGGGAAAAAACTAGATGTGGAGCAGGCTCGGCGCGGCGCCCAGCAGCTTCTTGGTGTAGTCGTTGCTCGGGTTGTCGAACACCTGCGCGGCGGTTCCTTGCTCGACGATCTTGCCGAAGTACATGACGCAGATCCGGTCCGAGACATAGCGGACGGTCTGGATGTCGTGGGAGATGAACACCATGCCCAGGTTCAACTGCGTCTTCAGGTCGGAGAGCAGGTTCAACACCTGTGCACGCACGGACACATCGAGCGCGGAGGTCGGTTCATCGGCCACGATGATGTCCGGGTCCAGGGCCAGTGCGCGGGCGATCGCCACACGCTGGCGCTGGCCGCCGGAAACCTGCGACGGCGTCACTTCGGCTGCCGATTGCGGCAGGCCAACCAGCGCCAGCAGTTCCTTGACCTTTGCCGCACGACTGGATGCGGTGCCGATGCCGTGGACCTGCAGGGGATCGGTGAGGATGTCCTGGATGGTCATGCGCGGGTTCAGCGCCGTTGCCGGGTCCTGGAAAACCACGGACACGGAACGGCCGAACTCCTTGCGCATGGCCGCGTTGCGCTTGATGGCCGGCTTCCCGTGGAACAGGACCTTGCCCGAGGTCGGGGGCTGGAGTCCGACCAGCACGGAGGCAAGCGTCGACTTGCCGCAGCCGGACTCACCGACGATGCCCACGGTCTCGCCGCGGCTGATGGTGAAGTCCACGCCGTCCACTGCCTTGACGATGTTCGGCCGGAACAACCCGCCGGTCCGCGCATGGTGGTAGACCTTGACGTCCTTGAGCTCGATCACGGGCTTCGAATCCCGGCGAAGTGATTCGCTCACTTTGCGTCCTCCTTCAAGTGGCTGGCCCAGTAGTGGTCCGTGTCCTCACCGTTCGCCGAAGCGACGGGCGTGAGGACCAGCTTCTGGTGCGGGTCGGCGTCGGGCCTGAGCGAGCGGGCGGCGAAACGGTCACCGGTTGCGAAGTCGCGTGGCGACGGTACGGTTCCCGGGATCTGGTGCAACCTGGCGGCGTCGGCCTCGATGGACAGCACCGCACCCAGCAGGCCACGGGTGTATTCGTGCTTCGGGTTCTGCAGGAGCTCCGACGCCTGCGCGGACTCCACCACCTGGCCGGCGTACATAACCGTGATGCGGTGGGCGAGGGAAGCGACCAAAGCGAGGTCGTGGCTGACAAACACCATGGCGAAGCCCAATTGCTCGCGCAACTCGTTGAGCAGGTCCACTACCTGTTTCTGGACGGTGACGTCCAAGGCTGTCGTGGGCTCGTCGGCCACCACGATCTTGGGCGAACGGGACAGGGCCATGGCGATCAGCACGCGCTGTCGCTGGCCGCCCGAGAGCTCGTGCGGGTAGCTGGCCAAGGTGCGGACGGGATCCAGCTTCACCATTTCCAGCAGCTCGGTCGGAGTCTTGCGGCCTCCGCGCTTGGTGAGCTGTTCCATCTGCTCCTTGATCTTCATGGACGGGTTCAGGGAGCTGAGGGCATCCTGGTAGACCATGGCGATCTGTTCACCGCGCAGTCCGACGTAGGCCTTCGGATCGCTGTGCCCGGTCTTCGGATCCAGCAGTTCCTTGCCGTCGAACTTGATGGAACCACTGATGTGGGCGGTTTTCGGCAGGAGGCCCATGACCGCCAGAGAGGTGATGGATTTGCCGCAGCCGGACTCGCCGACCAGCCCCATCGTCTCGCCCTCACGGACGGTGAAGGAGACGTTGTCCACGATCGCGGTGTCGCCGAAGCGGCCGGGGAAACGGATGGACAGGTCCTTGACCTCGAGGACGTTGCGTGCGCCTGCCGGCACCTGCGGGAGGCGGTCGGTGCGCTTCGCTTCGATCGAGGCGAGGAGTTCAAGTTCGCGGTCCAGCAGGAGGTGCGGATTGACGACGGCGGTCCGTACGTCAGTGAGCACGGCTGACTTGCCCAACTCGTCGGTGACGCCGTCACCGGATGCGGCCCGGACGGCGTCGAGCTCGTGTTCTTCAACCACGGACGGCTGGGCCGGGGACGTGGCTACCTCGGTGTCCACGGCAGTTGCGACGGCGGCGGTGGAACCGTCGTCGTCCTTGACCGCCGGAGCCTTGCGAAGCTTGGGGTTGACCATTGCGTCGGTGAGGCCCTCGGCCAGGATGTTGAGGGAGAGCACCGTGAGCAGGATCGTCAGGCCGGCGAACGTGGTGGCCCACCATCCGCCGGAAAGCACCAGGTTGCGGCCGTAGGAGATCACGTTGCCCCAGGATGGAGCGGGGTCCTGCACGCCGGCGCCGAGGAAGGACAGCGACGCTTCCAGGATGATGGCATCTGCCACCATCACCGTGGCGAACACCAGCACGGGAGCGGCGGTGTTGCGGACGATGTGCTTGACCAGGATGTAGAAGCGGCCGGCCCCGATTACCCGTTCGGCGCGGACGTAGTCTTCGCCGTACTGGGCCAGGACGTTGGCACGGACAACGCGAGCCAGTTGCGGGGTGTAGATGATGGCGATCGCGATGATGATGGTGGGGACCGAGTTGCCGAAAGCGGCCAGCAGCACGGCGGCAAGGGCGATGCCCGGGAACGCCATGAGGATGTCCATGATCCGCATGATGACCTCGTTGACGGCCTTGCTGGAGGTCGCGGCGAGCGAGCCGAGAAGGGCGCCCACCAGGATGGCCAGGCCGACGGCGCCGAGGCCGATCATGAGCGACGACTGCGCACCGAAGAGCAGGCGGGAGAAGATGTCCCGGCCCAGCCGGTCAGTGCCGAAGAAGTGTTCCGCACCCGGGGGAGTGGCCGGAATGAACGTCTCCAGCGGATCGTGCGGAGCGAGTACCGGCGCGAAGACGGCGGCGACGGCAATCACTATGAGGAAGAGCAGGGCGATACGGGAGCCCCAGGGCAGGGCCTTGAAACGAATGCCCGGGGCACTTAGCCGTTCTGCGAGCTTGCTGCGCATGAGCTATACCGTCCTGATTCGGGGGTTGATGAGCAGGTAGAGAAGGTCCACCACGATGTTCACCAGAACGAACGTGACAGAGATGGTGAGCACCACGCCTTGGACGAGGTTGACGTCAAGGTTGGTGATGCCGTTGAGGATCAGCTGGCCCATGCCGGGCAGGGCGAAGATCATTTCAATCACGACGGCGCCACCCAGCAGGTAGCCCACGCGCAGTCCCAGCACGGTCACCGGGGTGACGAGCGCGTTGCGCAGCACGTTCCTGGAGACCACCTCGCGGTAGGGGACACCGTTGCCGATTGCGGTGCGGACGTAGTCCCGGTCCAGTTCCTCCACCATGGAGGTCCGGACCACGCGGATCAGTGAGGCGGAGACCGGAATGCCCAGCGCGAGGGCCGGAAGGGCCATCGAGTTGAGCCACCCGCCGAAGCCGGATTCCGGCGTCGCAATACCGCCCGAGGGGAACATCGGGTTGTTGCCGAGCGCGAACCACTGGATCAGGAGGATGCCGAGCCAGAAGGACGGGGTAGCGATCGCGGCGATGGAGAACACGCGGACCAGCTGGTCCTGCCACTTGTCGCGGTAGAGGGCGCCAAGGATGCCGAAGACCAGCGAAACCACGATCGCGATCAGCACGCCAAGGAACGTCAACTGCAGTGTCAGGGGGAAGGCCGAGCCGATCATGGAGGCCACGGACTTCGCCGGCGGGGTGGTGACGCCGAGGTCGAACTGCAGGAGTTTGCCGAGGAATCGGAAGTACTGCAGGAACAGGGGATCGTTGAGGCCGTTTTCCTGGCGGTACTGTTGCTTCGCTTCTTCGCTGGCACCATCGCCGAGGGCCGAGCTTGCCTGGTCGCCGGGAGCGGCCTGCAGGACGAGGAAGACGAGCAACGTGATGCCCAGGATCATCAATGGCAATGCTGCAAGTCTGCGGCCAAGCAGACGCAATATCGTGACCAATTTATTCTCCGGTTGGTAGAGGTACAGCAGGGTTGCGGGCCCTGCCTTGCGGCCCAGGAGGGGAACCCGGGACGCAAAGCGGGCCCCGCAACGGTGGGGGACCGACTAAGCGGTACGTCCGACGTCGATGAAGGACACGCCGGTGGTGGGCAGGGGCCGGAAGCCGCTGAGCTTGTTCTCGTCCCAGGCGCTGGGCAGCTGGCGGTGGAAGATCGGGTACAGCGGGACTTCTTCGGAGACGAGGTCCACGATTTCACCGACCGTCTTCTTGGCGGCATCGCCGGAGGCCTGCGAACCCTTGTCCATGAGTTCCTGGAGCTTGGTGCGCTCGGGCGTGGTCCAGAAGGCGCGCTTTTCCATCCAGGTGCTGCCCGAGTAGAACCAGCTCAGGAGGAGGTCCGCGTCGTTGCCGAACACTGACGGGTCACCCGGGGCAGCAACCACGGTGTAGTCGCCCTTGCCCACGCGGTCGGTGTACAAAGCACCGGACTGGAGGTTCTTGACGGTGACCTTGACACCCGGGAGCTTGTTCCAGGATTCGAGGATCAGCGGAGCGACGTCCTTGACCCACGCGGTGTCGGTGGTGAGGAGTTCGAATTCGAGGTTGGTGACGCCGGCTTCCTTGAGCAGGTCCTCAGCCTTCTTGGCGTCGTAGCCGTAGACGTTTTTGGCCTTGACGTAATCCGGGTGGCCTTCCTGGAAGTAGGAGCTGGCGGCCTTGGCGTTGCCGAACAGGGCCTTCTTGATGATGGCTTCCTTGTCCATGCCGTAGTGCAGGGCCTGGCGGACCAGCTTGTTGTTGAACGGTGCCTTGGCACAGTTGAACATGAGGAAAAGGAGGCCGAAGGACTGCACCGACTCGACCTTGACCTTGGACTTGAGGCCGTCCACATCGAGGTAGGGGACATCCTCGATCGCCTGGACGCGTCCCGACTGGACTGCCGTGACGCGGGCCGCGGCGTCGGAGAGGAGCAGCCAGGTCATGCCCTTGGCGAGGGCGGGCTTCGGGCCGTTGTAGTCGGCGAAGGCTTCAAAGACGATCTTGTCGTCCTTCACGGCGGAAACGAGCTTGTAGGGTCCGGAGCCCACCGGCTTGGCGTCGAATGCCTTGAGGTCAGTGGCGAGTGCCTTGGGAACGATCTTGACCACGGAGATACGCGGTCCGAAGCCCGGGAAGGCGTACTTGAGGGTGAACTCGACCGTCTTCCCGTCCAAGGGCTTGACGTCCTGGATGAACGGGATGAACTGGGAGAACAGCGACTTATTGGCCGGGTCCATGACGCGGGTGAAGGAGAAAGCGACGTCTTCGGTGGTGACCGGGGAGCCGTCGTGGAACTTGGCACCGTCGCGGATGGTCACCTGGTAAGTGGTGTCGTTGACCTTCTTGGGGTCCGCTGCGGCGAGGGCGTTGTAGGGCTCGCGCGTTGCCGGGTGCAGTTCGATGAGGCCTTCGAAGATGTGCAGGTTGGCTGCCATGGGCGTGGCACCGGAGGAGCTCAACGGGTCGAAGCCCGTGGAGAGCGCGTAGGAGATGCCTGCCTCAATGGTGAGGTCCTTGTTGACCGCAGCGGTGTTGGTCGTGTTGCTGCTCGTGGTGCTGGCAGCGCCGCCGCACGCAGAAAGGGTCGCGGTGAAAGCAGCAGCGGCACCGACGGCTCCACTCAGCTTCAGGAAGTTCCTGCGGCTGGCGTCGTTGACCAGCGGCAGGCTATTGATCGTCTTGCTCATAGGGGCCTCACAATTCACTTATCGTGGGTTATCGGATGTAGGACGTCCGATGCTCATAGTGAAACTGTAAGGGTGGTCACAACGAACGTCAAGTGAGAATCAGGTCACGCCGGGGTGTTCCGGAAGGCCTTCGGGGCGGCTGTTCGAGGGCCCGGGAGCGGGACTTCCTAGGAAATTCCGCGGCATACTTATCAGGGAGGTGGGACATCCGATATTGTATGCTGCAATCATCAATCTGCAGTGGGCGCTAAGCTCGCTCCAATATTAACACCCGCACTTGCCGGCGGCGGAGGCGTCGAGCCTGCGCAGCGGTAACTGCTTTGGCAAGGAGAGCGCCATGACAACTTCCGGTGTAGTACCGCAGGCGCGGTTCAGTGCACAGGCGCGGCTGCGGGCTTTGCAGTCGGACATTATGGAACTGATCCTCGAGCGCGAACTCGAGGCCGGCGACCCCCTGCCCACGGAGAGTGAACTGTCCGTAGCCCTCGGAGTAGGACGCAACACGCTCAGGGAGTCCCTGAAGGTGCTCCAGGCCCTGGGTGTGATCGAGATCCGCCACGGCTTCGGCATGTTCGTCGCTCCGAGCAACTTCGATGCCCTGGCGGACGGGCTGACGTTCCGAGGCCGCCTCTCCCTGCGGCATCAGGGATTCGAAGCCCTGCAGCTGGTAGATGTGCGGCAAGCCCTGGAATCCGGCCTGATCGCATCTTCCATTGACGTCATGACGCCCGAGCAGCTGGCCTCCATTGAGGAAACGGTCAAGCAGATGGAGGAGTTGGCGGCTTCGGGCGAGAACTTCGTCGCCGCCGACGCCGAGTTCCATCGCCGCCTGTTCGAGCCCCTCAACAACGAGCTCCTCATCAACCTCATGGGCGTGTTTTGGAAGGTCTACCGCAAGATCCACGTGGAGATCGGCGCCGGCAACGAGGACTTGGTCAAGACCGCTGCCACGCACCGCGATATCTACACCGCCGTGGCAGCCGGGGACAAGCCCCTCGCAGCCGAACTGCTCAACCGCCACTTCGACGGTATCCGCCGCCGCATCAGCGAGGCCGTGGGCGAGTAACGCGCCGAACCCAAGGGCCGCCGTCGTACTTTTGTTCAAGTACGACGGCGGCCCTTGCCGTTTCCGCTCAACGCACTTTCCCTGCCTCACCTCCACCTACTCCCTACTTCCCCAACTAATACGAAAGTAGGGGTGGGTTAGGCGGCGGTGACCGGGGTGATGGTGACGTCGTAGCCGAGGTTGTTGAGTTGTTTTATGGCGCGGTTCTTGGCTTTGGTCGGGTTGATGCGGGTGTAGTGGTCGGCGCCGGGGTCGTTGTAGATTTCGCCGTTCCGGAGCATGTGCCAGGCTGCGGTGAGGATCGAATGTTCGACGGCGACGAGGGCTTTGTTGCGTCCGGCGCGGGTTGTGATGCGCCGGTATTTCGCGGCGAGGTAGGTGTTTTTGGATCGTGTGGCGGACATGGCCGCGGTGCCGAGCGCTGCTTTGAGGTATTTGTTCCCGGGCATGATGTGGCTGGATTTGATGTGTCCGGCGGATTCGTTGGCGCTGGGACAGACCCCTGCCCAGGACGCGAGCCGGCCCGGGGTTTGGAAGACTGCCATGTCCGCCCCGGTTTCGGCGATGATCACTTCGGCGACGCGGTGGGAGACTCCGGGGATGGTGGCCAGGGCTTCCCTGGCGTCACGAAAGGGTTCCATCGCCTCCTCGATCCGTGTCGTGAGGGTATCGATGGTTCGGGTGTGGGCGTCGATCTGGTCCAGGTGCAGCCTGGCCATGAAGGCATGGTGTGGTTTGAACCGGCCGGTCAGGGCGTCGACGAGGGCCGGGATTTTCGAACGCAGCATTCCGCGGGCCATTCCGGCCAGGACTTCGGGGTTCCGTTCACCGTTGATGAGGGCTTCGAGCATGTCCCGGGAGGAGACTCCGGTCAGGTCCGAAACGACGGAGGAAAGTTTGATTCCGGAGCTTTCAAGGAACTTCTCCAACCTGAGGATCTCCCGGGCCCGGTCGCGGGTCGCGATGGCGCGCGCCCGGGTCAGGTCCCGTAGCTCGCGGATGGGTTCGGGCGGCACGAACGAGGCCCGCAGGAGCCCGTGCGCGGCCAGTTGGGCCAGCCAGGCGGCGTCGGAGACATCGGTTTTGCGTCCAGGGATGTTCCGGGCAGCTTTGGCGTTGACGAGCATCACGGGCAGGGTTTCTTCGAGCAGGTAGAAGAACGGTTTCCAGTAGTCGCTGGTCGCTTCCATCACCACCACGGTGACATGTTCGCGTTCGAGGAACTCCCGCAGTTCCAAGATCTGATGCGTGGTCGCGCCCCAGGTCGTGACCTTTGAGGTGTAGGTCCCGGCCCTGGCGCCTGGGATCCGCACGCAGACCTTCGCGTCGCGTTTGGAGATATCCATCCCCGCGGCCCGTTCATTAACGATGTCCATCTTCTTCCCTCCAACACTGTTTGACGGTGATGACAGTGTCTGTCTCGGGGAGGACTGGGAATATTCAGGAATCTAATACTCGTGCTCAAGGGCAACAATCCACGGTTCCCGTGGAGGTCCTCCACACCACGCTGGGTCACGGACTCGCGGCACCAAGTTGGGTCGGCGTTCACCGAGACGGACAGCCCAATGATCTACCCGGAAGGCCAGAGTCCGCCAGAGCCCTGGCGAGCCACCCCGTACACTTTCCCGGCCCCACGGCGCGCCAGCGGCGCTCACACGCTGGGTCGCATTAGCGCGCGTTTAGAGCCGTCTAAACGCGCACAGCTGCGACTCAGTTGGGAAGGGGGGCGCTAACCCGGGAAGGGCGTGGGGGTGGGACGGGGAAAACAAAAGACCCGCACCGGCGAACCGGTGCGGGTCTTCATTTGTGCGCCCAAAGGGATTCGAACCCCTGACCTTCTGTTCCGTAGACAGACGCTCTATCCAGCTGAGCTATGGGCGCATTCTTGGTGATTCTCGGCGGTCTGTTTCTCTGGCCCCCTCGAACCTCAATAAACTTTACAGAAGTTCATGTGAAGTTCCAAATCGACAGACTGTAATCTGCCTAACTAGACCGGTCTAGGTGACCTTCGTCACTTAAATCAGCGATTCAGAAATTGGATTCCTTGATTTTCTGCGGTTTTCATTTGCGCGGCCCCCATTTGTCCGATGTCTGACAACGGATTGGTCTGGTCCGCGCCCCCTATCGTTTAGGACACACCACCGAACCCGACGAAGGGAACCGCAATGGGCGATCTGGCGCGACTGCCGCTGCTTGAGAAGGCACCTACTACGCATGCACGCCTGCTGGCCTGGGTCGAAGAAGTAGCTGAACTGACTCAGCCGGACCGCATCCACTGGGTTGACGGTAGCGAAGCAGAAAACAAGAAGCTGACAGACGAGCTGGTTGAGGCCGGCACGCTGAAGCGGCTCAACCCGGAGACGTTCCCGAACTCCTTTGCAGCTTTCTCCGATCCCGCTGACGTTGCCCGTGTAGAGGAGCAGACCTTTATCTGCTCCGAGAACGAGCGCGACGCAGGCTTCACCAACAACTGGATGGCCCCGGCCGAGATGAAGCAGAAGCTGCGCGGACTGTTCGCCGGCTCCATGCGCGGCCGCACCATGTACGTCATTCCTTTCGTCATGGGCCACCTGGATGCTGAAGACCCCAAGTTCGGCGTTGAGATCACCGACTCCGCCTACGTGGTTGCTTCCATGCGCATCATGGCCCGCATCGGCACCGACGTTCTGGAACGCATCACCCGGACCGACGCGTTCTTCGTACCGGCGCTGCACTCCCTCGGCGCACCGCTGGAACCCGGCCAGGCCGACGTCGCATGGCCGTGCAACCCGGAAAAGTGGATCGTGCACTTCCCCGAAGAGCGCTCCATCTGGTCCTTCGGTTCCGGCTACGGCGGAAACGCCCTGCTGGGCAAGAAGTGCTACGCGCTGCGCATCGCTTCGGTCATGGCCCGCGACGAAGGTTGGCTGGCCGAGCACATGCTCATCCTCAAGCTGACCTCTCCCGAGCAGAAGACCTACTACGTCTCCGCGGCCTTCCCCTCCGCCTGCGGCAAGACCAACCTCGCCCTGCTGGACCCCACCATCAAGGGCTGGAAAGTTGAGACCCTGGGCGATGACATCACGTGGATGCGCTTCGGCAAGGAAGGCGAGCTCCGCGCGGTCAACCCGGAAGCCGGTCTTTTCGGCGTTGCGCCGGGCACCGGTTGGGGTACCAACCCCAACGCCATGCGTGCCATTGCCAAGGGCAACAGCATCTTCACCAACGTCGCACTGACCGACGACGGTGGAGTTTGGTGGGAAGGTATGACCGAGGAAACCCCGGCACACCTGACCGACTGGCAGGGCAACTCCTGGACTCCGGACTCGGAGACCCCGGCCGCGCACCCGAACTCCCGCTTCTGCACCCCGATCGACCAGATCGACATGCTTGCCGAAGAGTACTTCAGCCCCGAGGGCGTGGAACTCTCCGCCATCCTGTTCGGTGGCCGCCGCAAGACCACCATCCCGTTGGTCACCGAGGCCCGAGACTGGTCAAACGGCATCTTCATGGGCGCTACCCTCTCGTCGGAGACCACCGCTGCAGCGGCCGGTGCCGTGGGCGTAGTCCGTCGCGATCCGATGGCGATGCTTCCGTTCATCGGCTACGACGCTGGCGATTACCTGAACCACTGGGTGAACCTGTCAGCGAAGGCCAATCCCGAGCGTTTGCCCAAGATCTTCCTGGTCAACTGGTTCCGGCGCACGGCTGACGGCGGTTTCGCCTGGCCTGGCTTCGGGGACAACGCACGCGTGCTCAAGTGGGCCATCGAGCGGCTCGAAGGCAAGGCCGACGCCGTGGAGACCCCCATCGGCTTCGTGCCGACCGGTGAATCCATCGACCTCGAGGGCCTGGACATGACACCGGCAGAGGTCGAGGCAGCCGTCCGTGTGGATGCCGACGAATGGACCACCGAGCTGGCCTCCATTGAAGAGTGGTTCGCCAACTTCGGCGAATCGCTCCCGGCGGCGCTGAAGTCGGAGCTGGACGGCCTGAAGAGCCGCCTGGCCTAGACCTCGGGAAGCAAGAACCCCGGGAAGCATGAACCTCCGGAGGTAAGAACCTCCGGAGGTGCAGAACCTCTTAGGGACAATGGCGTCCCTGAGTGAACGACGACGGCCTGTCACCTTTTGTACTAAAGGTGACAGGCCGCCGTCGTTCCTTGCCTTAGTTGGCGAGCCAGACGTCCGGACCGAAGACCTCGTAGTGGATCCGCGTTGCCGGGATGCCCGCTTCGATGGCCTCGTCGCGGATCTTCTTCATGAACGGCAGCGGGCCGCACAGGTAGAGCGAGGCATCTGCCGGGAGGTCGACTTCGCGAAGCGACATGAAACCTTCCTTGGCGCCGGGCTGCGGAGTCTCAAGCCACAGCTGCAGGTCGGCATCGATCCTGGCGGCGTCGGCGGTCATCTGGCCGCTGAGCGCCCAGCGGTCCATGGAACGCTCGGCGTGCAGCACCAGTACATCGCGGTCAGTGCCGGCATCTGCCAGGGAGCGCAGGATGGAAGCGGTGGGCGTGCAGCCGATGCCGGCCGAGGCGAGAACCACCGGGCCTGCCTCGTCCTTGAGCGTGATTTCGCCATAGGGGTTGGAGATCTCCAGGATGTCTCCGGGTTCGACGGCGGTGTGCAGGGCGGTGGAGACCTCACCGCCGTCGTTGAGCTTGGTGGTGAAGATCCGGCTGGTGCCGGCGTCGCCGGACAGCGAGTACTGGCGCACTTGGCGGAGGCCGTCAGGAAGGGTGACCTTGACGCTGACGTACTGTCCTGGCTTGGCTTCCGTGATGGGGGTTTCATCGGCCGGTTCCAGCGTGAAGGTCATGGCATCCTTGCCTGCTGCTTCCTTGCTGACGACGCGCCACGGCATCCACATGCGGGTGTTGGCCTGCGCGGCGTAGAGGTCCTTCTCCAACTTGATCAGGGCGTCCGCCATGAGCCAGTACACCTCGGTCCATGCTTCTGCGATCTCCGGGGTGATGACATCGGCCAGGTCGGCGGCAATGGCTGCGAAGAGGTGCTCGTAAACCACGCCGTACTGCTCTTCGACGATGCCCAATGAAGCGTGCTTGTGCGCAATGCGGGAGAGGACCTTTTCCGGAAGCGTGCCGGGATTGTTCACCAAGTGCGTGGCGAAAGCGGCAATGCTCCCGGCCAAAGCCTTCTGCTGCTCGCCGGAACGCTGGTTCGATCGGCTGAAAAGACCATCCAGGAGTTCCGGGTGTGCTGTGAACAAGCGGTTGTAGAAATCGGCGGTGATTTCGCCAATCCTCGATCCGACCAGCGGAAGGGTGGCTTCAATGACGGGGCGGGACTTTTCCGAGAGCATGGTTCTCCTGGGGTTGGGGTCCGTGCACCTGCGCCGGACCGGATCAATACATGTATTTCAAATACCTGTATTTAGATCAATTTCTACTCTCCGTAGAAAAGAAGTGCAAATCGAGGGGGTTCGTTACGCCGGGGGTCTCACGCCGTGGTGACGGCGGGCAGGGAAGCGGGCGACGGATCGGCGCCGAACTGGGGGCGCAGGCCGATGGTAGCGAAGACCGGATTCATCTGGCGGGCGTGGGGGAGGGATGCGATCACCACGGTGTCGAGTTCGTTGTAGAAGGCTTCCCTGGCCCGCTTCATGGCGTGGCGCAAGCCACACTCGGTCAGCAGCGGGCAGTCACCGTTGGGGGATTGGCATTCCGCCGGGTCCTGCCTGCTGTCCAGGTGGCGGAGGAGCTGCCCCACGGTTGCTTTACGGCCGGCAGCGTTGAGCCGGGAACCGCCAAGCCTGCCACGTTCGACGTCGATGAGGCCGAGTTCGCGGAGCCGGACCATTGCTTTGCTCACGTGGTTGTAGGGGGTGCCGACGGCATTTGCCACAGCCTGAGTGGTCAGCAAAGTCCCCTCGGGCGCAGCTGCCAACACCATGATGGCGCGGAGACTTACATCTGCGAACGCGTTGATCTTCATCGCTTCACCTAAGGTAGTGCGGGTCTAGTCCACCCAGACTGACGGCTCGTGGGTGTCCGGCTCCATGGGCTCAAAGGTGAACCCGTCGTCTGTTACATGATAGGGAACTATCGCGGCCAGTACGGTGCCGTCCCGGTGTTCGGCCGCGCCGGTGATTCCATCGCAACCATGTTCCGGCAGGCTGGCGTCATAGGCAACGGCTACCGCGCGGTAATCATTTCGACCCTGTTTGAGAAGCTCCTGCACATCGGCGAGCATCTGCTCAGCATCGAGGTGACCGTCCTCGTCCGGCTCATCCGGGGTTACCAGGACGATCCTGAGTTCACCGTCGGTGGACATGGTGATTCCAAAGGGGAGGAAGCCGCCGTTCTGCAGGAGATGTTCTTGGGCCGTGCCGATGGCCGTGCCCAAGGTGTCCCTGAGTTCTTGCTCCGCCGCATTCCCCGCTGCTTGAGGTTCGTGGCTCATATGATCGCTCTCTTATGCCCTGACGATGGCCAGGACGCGGTCGCGGATTTTCTCCATGGTGGGCTGGTCCTTCGCTTCGGCGTTCAAGCGAAGGAAGGGCTCGGTGTTGGACGGGCGCAGGTTGAACCACCAGCTGCCGTCCTTGGCGGTGAAAGTGCTGCCGTCCATGTTGTCGATCTCGACGTCCTCGGACTCGAAATCGATCCGAACGCGCTCTACCGCTGCGGCTTTGTCCTCGATCTCGGAGTTGATTTCACCGGAGGAAACGTAGGGCTCGTACTGGCGGCCGAGCTCTGAGAGAGGACCGTCCTGCTCGCCCAACGCGGCAAGGACGTGCATGGCAGCCAGCATGCCGGTGTCCGCATTCCAGAAATCCCGGAAGTAGAAGTGGGCGGAGTGCTCCCCGCCGAACACGGCACTTTCCTGAGCCATCACGGCCTTGATGAAGGAATGGCCCACCCTGGTGCGGACAGCACGGCCGCCGTCAAGAGCGACGAGTTCCGGCACGGCCTTGGACGTGAGCAAGTTGTGGATGATCACCGGAGTCTCTTCCCCGGCCGCTTTTGCCCGGGCGATTTCACGGCGGGCCACCATGCCGGTGATCGCCGAAGGAGACACCGGGTCACCCTTCTCGTCAACAACGAAGCACCGGTCAGCATCGCCGTCGAAAGCCAAACCGATGTCCGCACCGTGCTTGACCACGGCGGCCTGCAGATCACGCAGGTTCTCCGGCTCCAAGGGGTTGGCCGGGTGGTTCGGAAAGGATCCATCAAGCTCGAAGTACAGCGGAATAATCTCAAAAGGCAGGCCCGGGAGGATTTTGTCACCCAGGACCGCAGGGGTGGTCAACCCCGCCATGCCGTTGCCGGCGTCGACAACAACCTTCAACGGCCGGGAACCGGAAAGGTCCACGAGCTTGCGGAGGTACTCGGAGTAGTCCTTCAGGACATCCCGCACACCGATCTGGCCACGCGTGGCGGCGGCCGGGATGCTGCCCTGGTTCAGGTATTCCTCGGCCAGGGCCTGGATCTCCTTCAAACCGCTCTCCGAAGAGATGGGCTGGGCTCCGGCCTTGGACATCTTGATGCCGTTGTACTCGGCAGGGTTGTGGCTGGCAGTGAACGTCGCGCCGGCTGCATTAAGCGCGCCGCAGGCGTAGTACAGCTCGTCCGTGGAAATAAGGTCCAGCAACTGCACGTTGGCGCCACGGGTGGCAGCGCCCTTGGCGAACGCCTGGCTGAACTCGGGCGAGGAA
Organism: Paenarthrobacter sp. YJN-5; assembly: GCF_015040095.1. NCBI lineage: Bacteria > Bacillati > Actinomycetota > Actinomycetes > Micrococcales > Micrococcaceae > Paenarthrobacter > Paenarthrobacter sp. YJN-5. The sequence continues at coordinate 3,780,524 of NZ_CP053544.1, read as the reverse complement.
GGCCGCATGTCCCCGCCAACCAGGACGGTCTCACCCTCCAACCCAAGGACGTCGATAAATGCAGCACCCACGGCCTCTACGATCTCGGCCGTGATTGATTCCCCCACGATGCCCCGGACGTCATACGCCTTGAAAGAGGCCGAGAGGTCAAAGGTCTTAGTCTGCTCGCTAGTCACGCGCTCAATCCTACTGTGAGGGTGCAAATGGGCATGAACCGCCTCCCGGCTATGTGGAGAACGGTTGTCCACATAGCCCTTCCTGCCCGTCATCGCTGTCAGGCCCTGCTGCAATACTGGGGACATGGCCAACATCCCCCAAAATGTCGCTCTTCCTGTGCAGTCGCCTACCCGCCAGCAGGCGCTTGAATGCCTCAGGGAGCTCGTCGGCAATCCCCAAGCCGAGTTCCATGACGGACAATTCGAGGCCATCGAAGCGCTGGTGGACGCAGGACGCAGGGCCCTGGTGGTGCAGCGTACAGGGTGGGGGAAGTCCGCCGTCTATTTCGTGTCGTCCCTGTTGCTGCGCAGGCGCGGGGCGGGGCCAACCTTGATTGTTTCCCCTTTGCTGGCGCTCATGCGGGACCAGGTGGCCGCTGCGGCACGGGCAGGTGTACGGGCCGTGGCCATCAACTCGGCAAATGCATTGGAGTGGGACACGGTATTGGCCCAGCTGGCGGCGGACGAGGTTGATGTCCTGCTGGTGTCTCCGGAACGCCTGACCAACCCCTCCTTCCGGGAGAACCAGCTTCCCGAGTTGATCCGGCGGACGGGTCTGCTGGTGGTTGATGAAGCGCACTGTATTTCGGACTGGGGCCACGATTTCCGGCCGGACTACCGCCGCATCGCGGACCTGATCACGCAATTGCCGGAAACCGTCCCCGTGCTGGCCACCACGGCCACGGCGAACTCGCGTGTTGTCCATGACATCGAGGAGCAGCTCGGGGAAGGGGTACTGACCATCCGCGGCCCCTTGGGCAGGGAATCCCTGCGGTTGGGAGTGCTTAACCTCCCTGACTCCCGGGACCGCCTTGGCTGGTTGCTCACGCATCTGAACGATCTGCCCGGCAGCGGGATTATCTACACCCTGACCGTTTCCGCCGCCGAGGACACCGCCCGCCTGCTTGCCGAGGCGGGGCACAACGTCCTGGCTTACACAGGACGCACCGACCCCGCGGACAGGGAGCGCGCGGAGCAATTGTTGAAGGACAACCAGGTCAAGGCGCTGGTAGCGACGTCAGCCTTGGGCATGGGGTTCGACAAACCCGATCTCGGCTTCGTCATCCACCTTGGCGCGCCGTCGTCACCTGTCGCGTACTACCAGCAGGTGGGCCGAGCCGGACGTGGCGCTGCGAATGCCGACGTCCTTCTGCTTCCCGGCTCCGAGGACCGCGAGATCTGGCAATACTTCGCCACCGCTTCGATGCCTTCGGCCGAGAAAGCGCAGGCCGTCCTGAACGTCCTGGGTGAAGCCGGTTCCGCGCTTTCCACGGTGGCCTTGGAAGCGAGGGTGGACCTGCGCCGGACGCCCCTGGAGCTGCTGCTCAAGGTGCTCGCTGTGGATGGAGCGGTGGAGCGGGTTGGAGGTGGCTGGAAGGCAACCGGACAACCTTGGGCCTACGATGCTGAACGCTACTCCCGCATTGCCGAGGCACGCGTGGACGAGCAGGAATCGATGATCGTCTACGAGGACACCTCGGGGTGCCGCATGGAGTACATCACCTCAGTCCTTGACGATGAAACCGCGGCACCTTGCGGCCGTTGTGACAACTGTGCCGGGCAGTGGTTCCCGAAGGACATTGCCGAGGCAGCCGCTGACGCTGCGGGGCAAACGCTTCGCCGGGTGGGAATTGTGGTGGGGCCGAGGCTGCAGTGGCCGTCCGGAATGGACCGGCTGGGTGTGGCGGTGAAGGGCAAGATCAAGCCGGACCAGTCCGTGGCAGAAGGGCGTGTCCTGGCCCGTCTGACCGACTTGGGCTGGGGCGGAGCGCTGCGTGAACTCTTTGCCGCCGGTGCTCCTGACCGCCAAGTGGACCCTGCCATGCTCCAAGCCTGCGTTCAGGTGCTGCGGGAGTGGTCCGGTGCCGAGGGCGGGACGGCGTGGAGTGGAGCGGGCCGTCCGGTGGCCGTTGTGAGTGTTCCTTCCAGGAGCAAGCCACAGCTGGTGGACTCACTGGCCCGGGGAATCGCCGGCATAGGGCGCATGCCGTACTTGGGTGCCCTGCAACCTCACCATGGCGGACCCGTTGGAGCCCGGGGTGGCAACAGCGCTTACCGCCTTGCGGGAGTGTGGGAACGGTTTGCGGTGGGTGAAGAACTTGGCCAGGCGTTGGTGGGCGCGCAAGGACAGCCTGTGCTCCTGGTGGACGATCTCATCGACAGTCGGTGGACCATGACGGTGGCCGGCCGGTGCCTCCGGGAAGCAGGTGCGGGGGCGGTCCTTCCTCTGGCGTTGGCCCAGGCTGGATAGCGGCCGCCGCCCCTTGCTGCGGACAGGACCGCTGCAGGACCCGTGTCATGCCCGGCCAGGTTGTGTCATGTTGTGATCGCTCCCACATCCCGTCTATAGGATCGATGAAACACACCCGCTTCCCAGCGCGGGATACCGTTTGATCCGGACCGGAGCCATGAGCACAGAATCGAACCGCACCGACGTCGCAGCCCCAAGTGAGAGCACGTGGCAGCCAAAGCTCGCGTTGCTGGTGGCGGCCACCTTCTTCATGGAGTTCCTGGACGGAACAGTCCTGACCACCGCGATCCCGAGCATCGCCTCCGATTTCCGCGTGCCCGCAGCAGATGTCAACATCACCATGACCGCCTATCTGGTGACTGTGGCCATGGGGATACCGTTGAGCAGCTGGCTGGCGGAACGAATGGGCGCCCGGAGGGTGTTTTGCTTCGCCATTGCAGTATTCACCATCGCGTCCCTGCTGTGCGCGGTGAGCCAGGACCTGACGATGCTCACGCTCAGCAGGGTGGCCCAAGGCGCGGGCGGGGCCATGATGGTTCCGGTCGGGACGCTGGTGGTCCTCCGGGGAACGCCGAAGTCCGAGCTTCTCCGTGCCACCGCTTACCTCGTGTGGCCGGGCCTTCTTGCACCGGTGTTGGCCCCGATGGTCGGCGGAGCGCTGACGACGTTCCTCTCCTGGCACTGGATCTTCCTCATCAACCTCCCGTTGGGCCTGGCCGCATTTATCGCCGCGCTGCGCCTGGTTCCCCGGACCGCCGTCGGGGATAAACGCAGGCTTGACTGGCTGGGACTGTTGCTGACGACGCTTGGCGTGGGTGCCCTGGTGGTAGGCCTTGAAACGTTGGGCGGCCACGCACCGGGGCTGGTGGCTGCGGTGGTGGTTGGCGGCGGCGTCCTTTCCTTGGCCGGAGCGGTCTGGTGGATGACCAGGGCAAAAGTCCCGCTGTTCAACCTTGGGGTCTTCGGAACGAGGACTTTCCGTGCCACGTCCACGGGCGGTTTCATCTACCGGCTCACCATCAGCTCGGTTCCCTTCCTGCTGCCGCTGATGTTCCAGGATGGATTCGGTTGGGACCCCCTGAAAGCCGGTGTCATGGTGGCCGCGGTCTTTGTGGGCAACATTGGCATCAAACCGGCTACCACCCCCCTCATCCGGCGGTTCGGGTTCAAGCCCGTACTGGTCTTTGCCTCCTTCGCCTCGGCGGTGACGTTTGTCCTGTGCGCCTTCCTGTCGGCCGAAACTCCCGAGCCGGTAATTTTCGGCCTGCTGCTGCTCAGCGGCGCTTTCCGGTCGATCGGCTTCTCCGCGTACGCCTCGGTGCAGTACGCGGATATCGTCCCTGAGCAACTGCCGTCGGCCAATGCCATCTCTGCCACGCTGGTGCAGCTGGCGGCCGGCGCCGGAATTGCTGTGGGAGCACTGTTCCTCCGGTTGTTCGAAACCGCCGGGTTCCTGGGTGGGGAGAACACCGCTTACAAAGGGGCCTTCCTGGCCATGGCAGTACTGATGCTCGTGAGTACCGTGGACAGCCTGATGCTTCACCGGGATGCCGGTGCGGAGGTCAGCGCAGGCGGTCGTGGCCGCTAACCCCGCTAACGCCGCTAACCCTTGAAGGGGGTCCTGCAGCCCCGGGTTAAACGCAAAAGGTCCCGGTTCGAAAACCGGGACCACTTCGCGGAGACGGGGGGATTTGAACCCCCGGTCGAGTTTAACCCCGACCCTTCATTAGCAGTGAAGTCCATTCGGCCGCTCTGGCACGTCTCCAATTGCTATTGCTAGCCCACCAAGGATACGCAGAACGTGCGGCACAGTGCAAAACAGCCGTCAACCAAGTCCGGGCCTTACTCGCCCCCGGCCAACGCCCGCCAGAGGAAGTGGTTGCTCCTGGCCTGCAGCGCGGCGGCTTGCCTGTTGTCCGAAGCTCCGGCGTGCCCGCCCTCCAAGGCTTCGTGGAACCAGACGTTGGGGATGCCCATGGCCTGCATCCGGGCGGCCATCTTCCGGGCTTGGACGGGACCCACGCGGTCGTCCGAGGTCGCAGTCCAGATGAACGTTTCCGGGTATTCCACTCCGTCACGGAGCAAGTGGTACGGGGAGAACGTGCGGATGAATTCCCACTGCCCGGGCACATCGGGATCTCCGTATTCGGCAATCCAGGAGTATCCGGCGGACAGCTTCGTGTATCGGCGCATGTCCAGCAGCGGTACCCCGCAGGAGATCGCCCCGAACAGCTCGGGGTACTGCGTGAGCATGTTGCCCACCAGCAGCCCGCCGTTGGAGCCGCCCACGCACCCCAGGCGTTTCCGGCTGGTGACTCCGCGCGAGATCAGGTCCTGCGCAACCGCTGCGAAGTCCTCGTAAGCGCGGTGCCGGTTTTCCCGGAGGGCTGCGTGGTGCCAGGACGGTCCGTATTCGCCTCCGCCGCGGATGTTGGCCACCACGTAGACCCCGCCGCGGACGTGGGCGTCCTCCCCGGTGGTGCGGCGTTCAAGCCATGCCCGGCCGATCGTTCCGCTGTAGGCAGGGGTGCGGGAGACTTCGAACCCGCCGTAGCCGGAGAGCTGCGTGGGGTTCTGACCGTCCAGGACCAGGTCTTTGGAAGCGACCTGGAAGTAAGGGATGCGGGTGCCGTCGGCCGAAACAGCGAAGTGCTGTTGGACCTCGTACCCGGCTTCGTTGAAGAACGACGGCGAGCGCTTCACCTCTTCGTGGTGGCTTCCGGCAGGTCCGAGTGAGCCGCGCGTGAGGGTCGTGGGAGTAGTGAAACCTGTGGCCACCAACCAGTAGTCGTTTCCGGCGCCGGATTCGTCCTCGTCGTCCACTGCATAGGCGTTGACGTCATGGAGCGGGGGACAGGCGTCCAGGGTGCTCCAGGCCCAGGAACCGGACTCGTCAGGTTTTGAGGGGTCCAGCACCCGGATCTCGGAGGAGACGTCCCGCAGCAGGTTCAGCAGCAGGTAGTCCCTGGTCCAGCTCCAGGACTGCAGGGACGTGTGGGCCTCGGGCGTGAACAGCACCACCACGTCGCGTGTGCCGGCCAGCCACTCTTCAAGGCCTGCCGCGAGGAGGGAGCCGGCGGGGTATTGGACGCCCGCCACGGACCAGTCGTGCCGTGGACGGAACATCAGCCATTCGCGGTGCGCGCTGATGTTGACGTCTGTGGGGACGTCGATGTCCGTCCAGGCGCCGTCACGGAGCAGCGACGTCCGCTGGTTGTAGAAGTCGATGTAGTCCACGGCGAAAGTGCGCTCAAAGCCTGGCGTGGAGTCGTGGGCGACCATGGCCAGCATGTGGTCTTCGGGGATCTCGAAGATCTGTTCCGCTGATGCCAGGGATTCGCCGCGGCGCAGCTTCACCGCGGTTCGGGCGTAGGAGGAGGATGTTGCGGCTAGTCCGTCGGCGGTGCTGGAGACCAGGAGAGTGTCTGCATCGAGCCAGCTGACATGGCCCTTCGCGGTGGGTAGGTCAAAGCCACCGTCGGCCGGGTCCACAAACGTCCTGGTGGCGAGGTCGAATTCGCGGTACCGGTTGGCGTCGCCGCCGTCGGGGGAAAGGGAAACCATGGCGAGCCGGTAGTCGGAACCGTCGGACGGGCGAAGGAAACCGGCCCCGTGGAACACCCACTCGATACCTTCGGAGGCTGCCAAGGCGTCCATATCCAGCAGCACGTCCCAGTCCGGGGAGTCGGAGAGGTAGCTTTCCCACGTGGTGCGGCGCCACAGGCCTTTGGGGTGCTCCCGGTCCTTCCAGAAGTTGTAGTAGAAGTCCCCGCGCTTGTTCACCATGGCGATGCGGTCGGTGGAGTCGAGGACTTCCAGGATGCCAGCTTCCACCGCCGCGTAGCCGGCATCTTCCAGGAGTTCCTCGGTGCGTGCGTTCTGTTCCCGAACCCAAGCCAGCTGTTCTTCGCCGTGGATGTCCTCGAGCCAAACGAACTCATCCGTTGGCTCCGGTGCGACTGCGGCATGGCGCGGCCCTGACTTTTCGCGTTCTTCGGGCAGGGGCGTCTGATCAGCTGCTGTGGTGGTCATCGCCCCATCCAAGCAACACAGGTGAAAGGGAAGCAAGTCATGCAGAAGTTAAGCTTGAGCGTGGCTACTTCCCAAACCAACCGTGTTGCCCTTGTCGGGGCTGGTCCGAGGGGTACCAGCGTGCTTGAGCGGTTGCTCGCGAACCGGGCAGCGGCCGGGAACACCGGAAGCAAGCTCCACATTCACGTCATCGATCCCTATCCGGCGGGTTCCGGACACGTGTGGCAGCCTGAGCAGTCGCGGCTGTACCTGATGAACACGCAGTCGTTCTATCCCACCCTGATTCCCCAGGAGCCGGAGCTTGCCCCGCCCCTGGCGGGCGGTTCGTTCGACGAATGGCGCGTGACCCGGCGTCGTGATGGCCAGGGACTCAACGATGCCGAAAAGGCCGAGTTGTCCGCGCTGGAGTCCGACAACTTCCCGAGCCGCGCCCTGTACGGGCGCTACCTGCAGCAGACGCTGGCTGAGTTGCTCCAGCGGGTGCCCGACGGCGTGGACGTCACCTTCCATGAAACGTCGGCGCTGGCGGCCCGCCCGGCAGGTAAGGCGTTCGACGTCGAACTGGCCGACGGCGGTACCCTCACCGTCGACTCTGTGGTGCTCGCCCTTGGCCACATCAAAGCCCGCCTGAACCCCGAGCAACGCTCCTTCCAGGTGGCCGCCGAAGAACATGGACTGCTGTACTTCCCTCCGGCGCCTCCGGCCGACGTGGACTGGTCCGCAGTGCCGGACAACGAACCCGTGCTGGTCCGGGGAATGGGGTTGAACTTCTTCGACGTCATGGGGCAGCTGACCGAGGGCCGCGGCGGCAAATTCGTGGACGCCGTCGCCCCGGGTACCGGCGCACTGGAGTACCGTGCTTCCGGGCGCGAACCGAGGATCATCGCAGCGTCCAGGCGAGGCACCCCGTACCGGGCCAAGGCCGGGCTGTCCGGCTACTACGCCACGAGCATCACCCTCCGCTACCTGACTGAAGCCGCCGTCGACCGCTTCCGGGCTGCGGGGATCCAGCCCGGCTTCGACCATGATCTGTGGCCGCTCCTGCACCGGGACGCGTTGTGGGCGTACTACGCAACGTTGGCACGGTCCCAACCGGCCGCGATCCGGGACTCGGCCCAATTCCTGGCCGACCTGGAGGACGCGTTGCAGCCGCATGCGCACTCAACGGGGAACTGGGAAACCGAAGTGGGCGCGCTGGTCGAGAAACACGTGGTGGCTTCGCGCCGGCTGAACCTCCGGGCGCTCGCCGCCCCGTTGGCGGGCCGGACCTTCGCGTCCCGCCGCGAGTTGGACAAGGCCATCACCGATTACCTGGATGATGATGCCCTGCGTTCGGAGCTCGGCGAAGCCGATCCTGTGAAGATGGCGATCGGCGCGCTCCATACGGGCCGCGCGATCCTTAAGACCGTGGTGGCGGACGGTGGAATCACGGATGAGTCGTGGGTGGCGGAGCTGCGCGGCTGGTTCGAATCCTTCGTCGAGGGACTGGCCAGCGGGCCTCCCGCACTTCGTTCGGAGCAGCTGGCCGCCTTGGCGCGTGCCGGCGTCGTGAGTTTCGTGGGACCGGACCCGAAATTCAGCGTGGACCGCAACGCCAAGGTCTTCCGCGCCTTTTCGCCCTGGGTGCGGGATGCGCCCGTGCAGGCGAGGACCCTGATTGAAGCGATGTCGCCCGCCAACCGGGTGGGTATCAACGTCTCCCCGTTGCTGGAACAGCTCATGGAGGACGGCCTGGTGCGAACCAAGATCATGATGAGCGTCGAAGGGACACCGGTGCAGACCACCGGCCTGGATGTGGAACCACATCCTTACCGGCCCGTGGCCGCGAACGGCTCGGTAACCGAGGGTTTGTACGTGCTGGGCCTTCAGCTGTCGGCAACCCAGTGGGGGACCGCCATCGCCGCTGAGGCGAAACCGGCAACCGGCCAAGCCTACACCAGCGGACAGCGGACGCTGCGCGACGCCGACGAGATCGCGCGGAGCATCCTGGGGCTTTAATCCCTTTTATGACGACCGTGGATGCCGGGCGTTTGCAGCGGGTGCCCGCCCTTCGCTAGTGTGTGATCTGCGTCACCGACTGGTGATGCGCGCTAGTGATCCGCGGCGGGAGAGTCCTGCCGGTACATCCCGTCAGGCGCCGTAGGAGCAAACCCTCCCCAGGAATCTCTCAGGCACCCTGTACCGCCGCGGCGAGGCAACTCTGGAAAGAAGCACGGTTCCCACCGGGCTCACCGAAGGTGCAAGCGTTCCTGCCTGCAGGGACGCGGAAACTCTCAGGTCAATGACAGAGCGGGGAGGAACCCGAATCATCGTGGCATTCCGGTGCCGCCTGAACAATGGAGTTCCTCATGACGATTCAGCGCCCGCCAACAGACAACAACCATGAGCCCCACCTCGAACGGCAACTCAGCAACCGCCACATCCAACTGATCGCCATTGGCGGTGCCATCGGAACCGGCCTGTTCATGGGCTCCGGGAAAACCATCTCCGCCGCCGGGCCCTCCGTCATTTTCGTTTACATGATCATCGGCTTCATGCTGTTCTTCGTCATGCGGGCCATGGGCGAGTTGCTGTTGAGCAACCTGAACTACAAGTCCTTCAGCGACTTCGCCGCAGACCTTCTGGGTCCGTGGGCGGGATTCTTCACTGGATGGACGTATTGGTTCTGCTGGGTTATCACGGGCATCGCGGACGTCATAGCGATAGCCGGCTACTCGGAAGAACTGTGGCCGGGCTTGCCCCTCTGGATTCCAGGACTCATCACGATCGGCATCCTCCTGCTCTTGAACCTGGCAACCGTGAAGGCCTTCGGCGAGACGGAATTCTGGTTCGCCCTCATCAAGATCGTGGCCATTGCGGCGCTCATCATCGTGGGCCTGTTCATGATCTTCAGTGGCTTCCAGTCCGATGCGGGCCCGGCCAGCTTCACCAACCTCTGGTCCCATGGAGGCTTCTTCCCCAACGAATTCATGGGGTTCGTGGCCGGTTTCCAGATCGCAGTCTTCGCGTTCGTGGGTATTGAACTGGTAGGAACCACCGCTGCCGAAGCGAAAGATCCGGAGAAAAACCTTCCCAAGGCCATCAACTCCATTCCCATCCGTGTGCTGCTCTTCTACGTAGGCGCCCTCATCATCCTGATGTCCGTTACTCCGTGGACGCAGTTCGCGGCCGGCCACAGCCCTTTCATCGCCATGTTCTCGCTTGCCGGGCTTGGGGCCGCAGCCACGATCGTCAACCTCGTGGTGTTGAGCTCGGCGATGTCCTCCGCGAACTCCGGAATCTACTCCACGTCCCGCATGGTTTACGGCTTGGCGCAGGAAGGCGACGCACCTGCAGTCTTCAGTGCGCTCTCCGGACGCAAAGTACCCCGCAACGCACTGTTCCTTTCCTGCGTCCTGCTGCTCTCCGGCGTCGTCCTCATGTACGCCGGCCAGGACGTTGGCAAGGCCTTCGACATGGTCACCACGGTGTCGGCCGTGTGCTTCGTGTTCGTCTGGTCGATCATCCTGGCGAGCTACCTCGCCTTCCGGAAGCGTCGTCCGCAACTGCACGATGGCTCCGCGTTCAAGATGCCCGGCGGTGTTGTGATGGTTTGGGTGGTCTTCGCGTTCTTCGGGTTCATCATGTGGGCATTGACCACGCAGCCGGACACCCTCATAGCGCTGCTTGTCACGCCGGTGTGGTTCGTGGCGTTGGGCATCGCGTGGGCCATCCTGCGGCGTCGGCCGGCCCACGTGGCCCGGTTCGAAGCGTTCCGCGCGAGCCTGCAAGAGGACGCCGGGCGGCTTCCCGAGCCTGAACCCGCACGCAAGTAGGAAGCAAAAAGCCAGGCCCCGCGACCACACGGACGCGGGGCCTGGCCCCTTCACTGCCAACGGGGGTTTGTCAGCCCCTCAGGCACCTCTGATATTCCAACCACGCGATGGCGTAGCGGAGCCAGCCCGCAATGTCGTACCACTTGGATGGTTTGACCGGTGCCGTGCATTGCGGCGAATTCGGAACGCTCTCCGCCACCGTGACCAGGACCTTGACGGTGGTGCCGGTTTCGACGGCGGTGAGCACCAGCGTCGCGGTACCGGCTGCTGCTGTGGCGGGTACCGTGACGTTGACGTTCGCGGCACCGGAGGTCACCGGAACATCGCCCAGCTCCACGGTGGTGCCTGCGGCATCGACGAACGAGGCTTTGAGGGTCTTGTTCGCCGGGCTGCCGATGGACGTCAGGTCCAGCTTGGAAACGGCCAGGCTCAGGGCATCTCCGGCCGTGACGTCGCCGGCCGTGGTGTTGGCGACCGCCACGGAACGGCGCGCGAAGTCCGGCGATACCGGGTTGTGCGCCTGGAGGTACTTGATCCACGCATCCCGGTCCACCAAACCGGTGTCCTTGGTGTTGCTGCCTTCCAGGAAGACGCGGAAGTTGTCACCGCCGGTGGCAAGGAAGCTGAAGGTACCGATCCTGTACTGCTGGGCCGGATCGATCGGCGTACCGTCCACCCGGATCCCGGTGACGCGCTCACCTGCCGGGCGGGCGGCGTCGTAGGTGTAGTTGACGTTCTTGGACAACCCCAACTGCTGGTACGGGCGGCTCGGAACCGTTCCGTCGGGGTTGGTCTGCCACTGCTGTTCCAGGAGCGTCTTGAATTGTGCGCCAGTAAGGGACGTCGTCCAGAGATTGTTGACGAACGGCAGCACCGCGTTCGCCTCGGCATAGGTGATGGTTCCGTCCGGGGCGTAGTACAGCTCGTTGCGGAGCCCGCCGGGATTCACGACGCCGATCTCCGCCGCACCCAGTTCCGGCGCCTTGAGCGTGTCCACCAGTGAGTCCGCCACGAGGTTGCCCAACGTGGACTCGCTCGCGCGGTCGTCCCGCTTGGGGGCGCCGCCTTCGGGGTCCGGCGTGAACGCCGTGGTGATATCAGCGGTCACTGCCCCTACCGGCTGGTTGCCGATCTCTTTGGCATCAGCCAGGGCCTTGTCCACGATCGTTTTTACGGCTGCCACCCGGGGGTAGGCGGCAACGAGGCTTTCGGGAGTATCGGTGGTGCGCTCCACGATCGAGGCCTTGTAGCCCGTCACCGACGTGGAGGCCACGTCCACGGTCAAGGTCACGGTTCCCACGTTCTCCCCGTAGTTGCCGGTCTGGATGATCGGCCGGGTCTTTCCGGTGGCTTGCCCGTCGGCGTCCCGCACCGGGGCGTCCCAGGCATATTCCTTGTGGGTGTGGCCGGTGAAGATTGCCGCGACGTCGGGCGTGGTTTGGTTCACGAGTTTCGCGAACGGTCCTCCGGCGGCAACTTCCTCCTCCAACGTGGCGCCGTCGGGCGTTCCGGACGCTGCGCCGTCGTGGTTTTCGACGATGATCAGGTCAGCGGCGCCCTCAGCCTTGATCTTCGCCGCAACCCGGTTGATGGCATCCACCGGATCACCGAACTCCAGGTCGGCGATGCCCGCCGGAGTCACCAGGGAAGGAACCTCCGGGGTGACGGTGCCGATCACTGCCACCCGCAGGCCGTTGAGTTCCAGCACCTTGTACTCGGGCAGGACGGGAGTGGTGGTGCCTTTTTGGTAGACGTTCGCGCCAAGGTAGGCGAACTTAGCGTTGGTGCCACCCGCGGCGACGCGGTCGCGCAGGTCCTCCCAGCCGCCGTCGAACTCATGGTTGCCAACCGCGGAGGCCTGCAGCTCGAGGGCGTTCAGGACGTCGATGGTGGGCTGGTCCTTCGCCACGGAGGAGGCAAAGAGCGAAGCTCCGATGTTGTCCCCGGCCGAGATGAACGCCGTGGCGCCCGGTGCCGCGGCAGCACGCAACTTCTCCACCGTTCCGGCGAACAGGACGGTGTTGGAATCGATCCTGCCGTGGAAGTCATTGATCCCCAGGAACTGAAGGTCTACGGTCTGCGGCGCACTTGGTGCCAGGTCAAGGCCGACCACGACGGGATCGTGGTCGCTGGCCCGGAACTCGTCCGACGCATAGTAGTTGGTCACATTGTTGTTATACCGGCTGTACTCCAGTGCCACGGACTCCACGGAGTTGATGTTCCAAATGTCGCTTCCCGTGACTGTCGGGAGGGCGGCGGGAGAAGCCAGAACGTAATCCAGCGAGCCGACCATTCCGCCGTACAAGTAGGAATGCTTGCCCGTTCCTGCTTCGAGGTTGGTGTAGCCCGCGCCGGTAAGGACGTTGAGGGGGTCCTCCTTGGCGTAGGCATTGAAATCGCCCATCAGGAACACCTTGTCCGTGCCCATGGAAACCTGCTGGTCCTTGGCGAAAGCGAGCAGTGACTCGGCCTGGCGTGTCCGGGCAAGGTTCGATGCACCCTGGCCTTTGTCCGTGTCCTCCGGCGTGGCGGCGGATCCCTTGGACTTGAAGTGGTTGACGATTGCGATGAACTTGGTGTCATCTGCTGCGCCTGCGGGCTTGAAGGCCTGGGCCAAAGGCTTGCGGGCACTGGCAAAGGCATCGGTGTCGTTGTGGATCACGGAGCCACCCACCGGTTCGGCCGTGGCTTTCTTGTAAATGAAGGCCGTCCGGATCATGTCCTCATCACTCAGCGGGGGAGCATTCGCCGGCGTGCGGACATAGTCCCACACTCCGGGGGTCTTCGCGTTCAGGGCGTTCACCAGCGTGGCCAAAGCGGCATCGCGGTCCTTGCCGAACTGGGCCGAGTTCTCGATCTCTTCCAGGGAGACGACGTCGGCTCCGGACTTGGTGATGGCGGCGACGATCTTGGCCTGCTGGCGTTGGAAGTTCTCCGCGTTGGCGGCGCCGCGGGCGTTGCAACCTTCCTTGACGGTGATGGGGTTGCCATCACGGTCCGTGTAGTACACGCAGCCGCTGAGTTGATCGCCCGTGGTGGGGAAGTAGTTCAGGACGTTGAAGGAGGCCAGCTTGAGGTTGCCGCCCACGTCGGCAGGGCCTTCAGGGCGTGCAACAGCGAAGGACGCGGGCTGCACCCGGTCCGCAGTGGCCGCAGTCAGCGGCGCGAGGGGCTGGAACTTCCAGGAGTTGTTTCCGTAGCCCAGGATCACGTCGGTCGTGAACGTGGCAGCCGAACCCACCCGGACGGGGTTTTCCGGAGTGAGGTAGGGCAGCTGCTGGGCTTTGGTGGTGGCGTCCTTAAGGAAGTTGGTGGACGCGCCGTCGTCGAGCTTGATGCCGCGCGCCGCGTTGTCAGCCACAACCGCCGAATACTCAGCCGAACCGTACGGGGCTACCGCCGTCGGCTGCACCAGGGGTGATGTGCCGGCCGCGAGGCCGATTTCGCCGTACTGGTTCAGAGCGTAGTTGTCCGCCACCACAAAGTCGCCTTGGGGTGCGATCAGCATGCCTTCGAGGCGCTCGCGTGCGGCTTCGTTGGCCGGGAGGGAAAGCGGTGTGGCCTTCACTTCCGGGGCGGCATCGGTCAACTTGGTGATACCCGCCGCGTCCACCGTGATCTGCGTCTGGTTAGCGAATTCGCCCACGACGCCGGTCAGTTCCAGGTAGTCGCCCGGCTGAACGGAACCCGCCGTCGTGGGGGAATAGACGAACAAAGCATCCGACGCCGTCCTGGCCGCCCCGCTGCTGTCGCCTCCCGTCCCCGGGCTTTGGACGTAGTAGCCGTTCAGGCCGCCGGTGGCGTAGGCCGCGGTCACCTTGCCGCGGGTGGTCACGGTGCTGCCGACGAGTGGGCTGGCGGGGCCGGTGCCTTGGATCTCGGCGATGGTCTTTTTGCCGGACTCCGGCTGCAGCAAGTACGCCTCATTGATGACCACCGGCGAACCAGGAGCCGCGGGGTCGTCTGCTGCGAGGGCCGGCACAGCCGTCAGTGGGGCCGCTGCCAACCCCGCTGACAGGATAGTGCCCGCCAGGAATTTCCAGTGCTTACGTCGCATCCGCTCTTACTTTCGTGAGGGGAGCCCAGCCGGGCTCGCTGAGGGCGTCCACGTTCCATGGCGCGGACGATGAACCGGAAGTTGCTCCGGGTAAAGCTGCCTCGGGTCTAGCTCAGCGCGAACGGATGAATGGGGCATTGCCTGCCGGTAAGCGGAAGGTTGCCCGATAGAACACTATGTGCGGCCCCTGACACTTTCAATGGCTATCCGGGGGCAGGTTCTCAGATAATCGGACGGCAGCGGCGGCGAAGAGGGCTGGAAAGCAGAAAGTGCCCCGGGTTCTGGAACCCGGGGCACTTGTTACGCGGAAGGTAAGGGATTTGAACCCTTGGTACGGGGTTACCGCACACTGGTTTTCAAGACCAGCTCCTTAGGCCGCTCGGACAACCTTCCCTGCCTAGTAGTGTTTCATAGGGAGTTGGCTGTACCAAAACATCACGTACTTTCAGGCCCCGGAGCCGGTTAGTGCAGCAAGAAAACGGGAGTTCGTCATGAAAGCCGTCTTTATTTCCGAACCAGGCGGACCCGAAGTCCTCGAAGTAAGGGAAGTACCGGCACCGGTGCCCGGCGAGGGCGAGGTGCTGATCGACGTCGTAGCCGCAGGCCTTAACCGCGCCGACGTCCAACAGCGCCGGGGCCTTTACCCGCCGCCACCAGGGGCCTCGGAGATTCCCGGCCTTGAAGTGTCGGGCCGTATCGCGGGGTTCGGGCCTGGTGTCACCAAGGCCTTTACTTTGGGCGACAAGGTAGTCGCGCTGCTCTCCGGCGGCGGCTACGCCCAGCAGGTGGCGGTACCGGCCGAACAAGTGCTGCGTCTACCCGAGGGCGTGGACCTGGTGACGGCGGCGGGTCTTCCGGAAGTGGCGGCCACTGTTTACTCGAACCTCGTCATGACGGCACAGCTCCAGCAGGGCGAGACGGTCCTCATCCACGGCGCGACGGGCGGCATCGGCACCATGGCCATCCAACTGGCCAAAGCCTACGGCGCCAAGGTGGCCACCACCGCCGGCACGGATGAGAAAGTGGGCACCGCCAAAGCGTTCCTGGGTGCCGACATCGCCATCAACTACGCCGAAGAAGACTTCGTCGAAAGCCTTAAGGCACAAAACGGCGGCAAAGGCGCCGACGTGATCCTCGACGTCGTGGGCGCCAAGTACCTCCAGCAGAACATCGATGCACTGGCCGATTACGGCCGGCTGGTGATCATCGGACTCCAGGGCGGCACCAAGGCCGAGATCAACCTGGGCCAACTCCTGAGCAAGAGGGCTGCCGTCATCGCTACGGCCCTGCGCCCCCGGCCGGTGGCGGAGAAGGGCATCATTATGTCCGCCGTCCGGGAGGTGGTGTGGCCCATGCTCGCCGACGGGCGGATCAAACCACTCGTGGCCAAGTCGTTCCCGCTGGAACAGGTGGGAGAGGCGCACAAGTACTTCGACTCCGGCGACCACGTAGGAAAAGTCCTGCTGCTGCTCTGACCCGACCACTACAGCGAGGAGCCCCATGTCCATCCGGCACAGCCTCCTGGCCTTGCTCCAGGGCCAGCCCAGGTACGGCTACGAGCTGCGCTCGGAATTCGAAGAACGCACCGGCGCCGCGTGGCCGTTGAACATCGGGCAGGTGTACACAACCCTGGACCGCCTTGAGCGGGACGGGCTGGTCAGCAAAGAGGGCGACGACGGCGGGGGACACGTCGTCTACAGCATCACTGACGCCGGGGTAGCCGAGGTCGATGCCTGGTTTGAGGATGCGGTTGAGCGCGGCACCCCGCCCCGCAACGAGATCGCCATCAAGCTGGCGCTCGCCGTCACCCTTCCCGACGTCGATCCTTCCGCGGTGATCCAATCCCAGCGCGAGGTTTCGCTGCGCGCCCTGCAGGAATACACCCAGGCCAGGAAGGCGGCCACGGCGGGACAGCGCCCGGCGGATACGGCCTGGCTCCTGGTCCTGGATTCCCTGATCTTCCAGGCGGAAGCCGAAGTCCGCTGGCTGGACCTGTGCGAAGCCCGGATGGTTCAGGCTCAAGGCCGCAACCACTCCAACTGACCGCCGTTCATCGCAGCATCGCTACCGCTCACCGCACCCTGGCGGGCTTGGACGGTGGGTCACCTTTCCCCGGGGAACCTCCTTGCTAACGTGCGCTTGGCGTGTGTCCGCGCACGGCATCATGACGCCAACGCAGGCAGCACAGCGCCGCGGCAGGTCTCAAGGAGGAGAAAATGGGCAAGTTACCTGAGCAAACCGGACTCGCGGAGGGATTGGACCCCACGCTGCCGGCGCCGGCAGTGGACGATTCAGTCCGCGAAGCCGAGGAACGGAAATGGACTCCCGCCAAGATCGGCCTATGGGTAGCCATTGCGCTGCTGGGCGGCGTCGCTTGGGTGATGCTGGCCCTGGTCCGCGGCGAGACTGTCAACGCCATCTGGTTCGTCTTCGCAGCGGTTTGTACCTACCTGATCGGCTACAGGTTCTACTCCAAGGTCATTGAACGGTATCTGACCAAGCCGGATGACCGTCGTGCCACCCCGGCCGAATACAAAGCCGACGGCAAGGACTACGTCCGCACGGACCGGAACGTCCTGTTCGGGCACCACTTTGCCGCGATCGCCGGTGCCGGGCCGCTGGTGGGTCCTGTCATCGCAGCCCAGATGGGGTACCTCCCCGGCACTATCTGGATCATCATCGGCGTCGTACTGGCCGGTGCCGTGCAGGACTATCTGGTGCTGTTCTTCTCCATGCGCCGCGGCGGACGGTCCTTGGGCCAAATGGCGCGCGAGGAACTCGGCGTCATCGGCGGTACCGCCGCCCTGGTGGCCACCCTGCTGATCATGATCATCATCGTCGCCATCCTGGCGCTGGTTGTAGTCAACGCTTTGGGGGAGAGCCCGTGGGGTGTCTTCTCGGTGGGCATGACCATCCCGATCGCGCTCTTCATGGGCGTCTACCTTCGCTTCCTCCGTCCCGGAAGGGTGATGGAGGTGTCCATCATCGGCTTCGTACTGCTCATGGCAGCCATCATCGGCGGCGGCGCCGTGGCCGGAACGGAATGGGGCGCAGCCTTCTTCCACCTGGACAAGGTGACCATCGCCTGGGGCATCATCATCTACGGCTTCATCGCCGCCATCCTCCCGGTGTGGCTGTTGCTGGCGCCCCGCGATTACCTTTCCACCTTCATGAAGATCGGTGTGATCGCCATGCTGGCCGTGGCCATCATCGTGGTCCGTCCGGAGATCAACGTCCCGGCCTTCAGCGAGTTCGCCAGCCGTGAGAACGGCCCGGTCTTCTCCGGTGCGCTGTTCCCGTTCCTCTTCGTGACCATTGCCTGCGGTGCCCTCTCCGGCTTCCACGCCCTCATCTCCTCCGGCACTACGCCGAAGCTCATTGAGAAGGAACGGCAGACCCGGTTCATCGGGTACGGCGGCATGCTCATGGAGTCCTTCGTCGCGATCATGGCCCTGGTGGCAGCAATCTCGATCGACCGGGGCATCTACTTCGCCATGAACGCACCCTTGGCGCTCACCGGCGGAACGGTTGAGTCCGCTGCGCAGTGGGTGAACAGCCTGGGCCTGGCGAATGTGAACATCACCCCCGACGTCCTGGCGCAGACCGCGAGCGACGTGGGGGAGGAGAGCATCATCTCCCGTTCCGGCGGTGCTCCCACCCTGGCCGTTGGCTTGGCGCACATCATGCAGCAGTTCATCGGCGGTCCGGGAATGATGGCGTTCTGGTACCACTTCGCGATCATGTTCGAGGCACTCTTCATCCTGACGGCCGTCGATGCAGGCACCCGCGTAGCCCGCTTCATGCTGCAGGACTCGATCGGCAACTTTGTTCCCAAGTTCAAGGAAGCGTCATGGCGCCCGGGTGCCTGGAGCTGCACAGCCATCATGGTGGCAGCGTGGGGCGCCGTCCTCCTCATGGGCGTCACGGATCCGCTCGGCGGCATCAACACCCTGTTCCCGCTGTTCGGCATTGCGAACCAGTTGTTGGCTGCCATTGCCTTGGCGGTCTGCATGGCCATCGCGGCGAAACGCGGAACGTTCAAGTTCCTGTGGATCGTTGCCGTCCCGTTGGCCTTTGCCGCCGTCGTGACCATTACGGCGAGCTTCCACAAGATCTTCTCGCCTGTTCCCGCCGTCGGCTATTTCGCGAACAACGCAGCCTTCAGCAAGGCTTTGGCGGACGGAAAGACGGAGTTCGGCACGGCCAAGACCGTAGCGGCCATGGAAGCCGTGGTCCGCAACACCATGATTCAGGGAGTGTTGTCGGTCATCTTCGTGACCCTCAGCATCATTGTGATCGTCGCAGCCATCATCGCGACGGTGCGGGCCCTGCGCGCCGGAGGCGGCGAGGACCATGAGGACCCTGCCCTCCCCTCCAAGGTGTTCGCCCCCGCCGGCCTGATCCCGACGGCAGCGGAGAAGGAGTTGCAGGCAACATGGAACGCACTGCCGCCGGAGAAGCGTTTGGAGAAGGCCGGGCATCACTGATGAATGCCGTCCTCAAGGGCTTCCGTGGCTTCGCCGGTTACCTCCGGGCGGTCATGGGCGCCGACGCGTACCAAAAGTACGTTGAGCACTTCGAAGCTGTAGGCCATTCCGGTCCCGTCATGACTGAACGCGAGTTCTGGCGGGACCGGATGGACCGGCAGGACACCAACCCCCAAGGCCGCTGCTGCTGAATCCCGGTGGCCAGGGGGAGTTTCGCTACGAACGAAGTCCAAAAAGGCCGACCGACCCCGGTTGGTCCGCTTGGGCGTGAGAGTATGAAACCCATGAGCGATCTGAACGACATTCAGCCCAAGGATGAGGCTTCGGACGACACCCCTGTTGAGGGCACTCCCGTGGAAGGCAACGCGCTGGACGGGGATGCCCCGGCCGCGGCCGACGGGAAACCGGGCGACGCCGGGGACGGTAAGCCGAAGGGCTCCAACCTGCAGGAACTGGTGGATGAACCGGCCAAAGTGATGCGGATCGGAACCATGATCCGCCAGTTGCTGGAAGAAGTGAAGAGCGCTCCCTTGGACGAAGCTGCCCGGGGCCGCCTGGCCGAGATCCACGAACGTTCCATCAAGGAATTGGAAGACGGCCTGGCTCCCGAGCTGATTGAAGAGCTGGAACGCATCAGCCTGCCGTTCCCCGATGAAAAAGCACCCTCTGACGCCGAGCTTCGGATCGCCCAGGCCCAGCTCGTTGGCTGGCTTGAAGGTTTGTTCCACGGCATCCAAGCCGCCATCGCCGCCCAGCAGGCCGCGCGCGACCACGCAGCAGCCCAGCGGCAACTGCGCCAGTTGCCTCCGGGTACGGTGATCGCGCCGGGGATCATTATTGGCGAGAACGGCCAACCTCAGAGGGCTGCTGCTCCAGGAGCCGCGGCGCCAGGATCACCGGGACGTCCCGAGGACCCCGACCACGGTCCGGGCCAGTACCTCTAAGCTCGTCCATGAGTTTCTTTGGGGCCGTCCGGCAAGGGCGGAAGGATGATCTTGAGCTTGGCAAGGGCCTGTGGCGCCGGGCCCATGACCGTTTTCAACGCGGGCTGGACCGGTACCATCAGGTCCTTGAGGGTGTCGAGGACGATCAGCTGTATGGCGAACTGGTAGAGATCGCGAATTCCTTGGCCGCCTTGCTGCCCCGGGTTCGGGCGGTGTGCGTGGAAGCCCAGAAGCGCTCACCCAGCGACGGCTTGGATGTTCCCGGTGCTTTGGCAGGAGTGCACCGGGCGCTGTCCAAGGCAGGAAATGCCTTGGCCACCACTGCCGAGGCGGCAGCCATGCTTCGCCTCGCCGTGGGGCCGGTTCCTGTGGGCGCCCTGTCCGTGCACCGCCGCGCGGAGGCCGTCTTCGAGCAGGTCGCTGACGCTGAGCGGCTGATGAGTGACCAAGGCGAAAACCCCTAAAGCGTGCGGCGCATGCAACTACCCGCGCCCGCCCTTATTCCCTTGTTGCAATGAGTTAAGCGGATAGCTGATCTTCCTGTTTTCGGGCGCGTAGAGCGGTCTGCTGCTGGCAGGATGGCATCATGACTTCCTCACCAACACTGACTTTCAACGACGGCAACACCATCCCCCAGCTCGGCTACGGGGTGTGGCAGGTTGAAGACGACGTAGCCGAAAAGGTGGTCCGCCAGGCGTTCGAAGCCGGCTTCCGCCACATCGACACCGCCAAAATCTACGGCAACGAATCCGGCGTGGGCCGTGCCATTGCCTCCTCCGGCCTCTCCGCCGAGGAAATCTTCATCACCACCAAGTTGTGGAACGCTGACCAGGGCTACGAGTCCACGCTGGCGGCCTTCGAGGACTCCATGGACCGCCTGGGCCTGGAAACCCTGGACCTCTACCTCATCCACTGGATGCAGCCCAAGCAGGACAAGTACGTTGACACCTGGAAGGCCCTGATCGAGCTTCAGAAGCGCGGCCGGGTCAAGTCCATCGGCGTTTCCAACTTCAGCATCGAGGGCCTGCAGCGCCTCATCGACGAGACCGGAGTAGTACCGGCCATCCACCAGGTGGAGCTGCACCCGTTCTTCAACCAGTCCGAACTGCGTGCCTTCGACGCCTCACAGGGCATCCTCACGCAGGCTTGGTCGCCGCTGGGCCAGGGCGGCGAGCTGCTCGAGAACGCGACTATCGCCGAGATCGCCGCCAAGCACCATGCCACCCCCGCACAGGTGGTTATTGCCTGGCACCTCGCGATCGGCAACGTGGTCATTCCCAAGTCCGTCACCGAATCCCGTATCCAGGAAAACTTCGCCGCGCTGTCCGTGAAGCTGGATGAAGCCGACGTCGAGGCCATCAACGGCCTGGACCGCGGCGCCGAAGGCCGCATCGGACCGGATCCCGCAGTTTCCGACTTCGCCTGATCCCTTAAACAGACGCCCCCACCCAACTGGGTAGCAGTAGTGCGACTCTTCTATGGTTGTCAACGGAACGATGGCATGGGGCTGTTGGCGTTGAGTGTGCGGTAGATCCGTCGGGCGAGGTAGCGTTTGACGCACCGGCGGATCTCCTTTTTGGTACGGCCTTCTGCTTCACGTTTTGCTGTGTAGTTGATGGTTTCCGGATCGAACGCCATCCTGCTCCGGGCAGCCATGTGGAGGGCTTTGTTCAGGGTCCGGTCGCCTCCGCGGTTGAGCCTGTGGCGGACGGTATTTCCGGATGAAGCGGGAATGGGGTTGGCCCCGGCCAGGGAGGCGAATGCAGCCTCGGAACGTACCCGTCCGCGATGGGACCATGCGGTGAGACAAATGGCTGCGGTGACTGGTCCGAAGCCGGGTTCTTGTAGCAGGGGCGCGGCTTCGCTGATCTCGACGAGTTCGGTGATCCGGTTGCCGTTGGTTTTGATGTCCGCGTCAAGGTCGTTGATGCGCTTGGCGAGCCTGACGGCTTCGGAGCGGGCCACCGACAGGGCAAGGGGTTCTTCACGGGCACGCCATCTGGAGATCTCCAGGATCTGGGTCCCGGTCAAGGGCTTACGGGCATCGGCACCCAAATCGTTGACCCGCAGCAGCGCGGTCAACGCGTTCACGGTCCTGGTCCGGTCGGTGGTCATTGACTGACGTGCACTGACCAGGACCCGCAGGGCTGCGCGGACCCCTTCGTTCAACCGTGGCCGGCGCAGCTTGTCCTCTTCCAGGGAAAGGACTGTTGAAGCGATCCGGTGCGCGTCCAACGGATCGGACTTACCGATCCCGCGACGTGTCTTGGCATCCATGCGGGCGGCTTCGGCGACCTGGTAGCCGGCAGCTGCGACAGCCCCGGCCAGCACCGCACCATAAGAAGCCGCGCCCTCGATCACCCACAAAGTGGCCGGATCGGCCCCGGTCAAGCGCGCTACCCAGGCAATGGCACGGTCGATCCCGGCCCCGGTGGCCGGGAAATCCCGGGTGTCGATCCGTTCGCCGCTTGGCGCGGCAAGGATGGAATACACATGTTTCCTGGCGTGGGTGTCGACGCCGACGACAAACGGGTGGGAATACGCAACGATAGTCATAGCGGTTCTGGCACTTTCCTCATTTCGCGGACATGGTCAGGGCCGTTACGGGCCGGTACCAGTCCGGGTAGAGGTCACTTCGGAACAGCACTGTGACGAGTCACGCCCCCGCGCCGGGGGCGGACAATCTTCTGATCAAGTCACCGAGGTGGGCCGGGCAGGTACCGGCCGCCCACCCCGCAGACGGACAAGTCGCACTAAAGGCACACCCAAGACAGGGGGCCAAGCGTTTTGTGAGTCACGACCGCGGGGTGGAACGACCTGCACCTACTCTGCCAGCCAATCCCAGACCAGCCACCCCAATCCTCACAGCGTTTTGATCGCTCAAAACGCGCACTACTGCTACTTAGACGGGTGGGGGCTTTCTGCGTTAAGGGACGTGGGGTTAAGGTACGACGGCGGCGGACGGGTTTGCTGCTTCGCCTGCGGGCTTCGGCTGCTCACCTGAGGATGGATGTGCCGCAACGGCTGCCGCGTGCTCGGCCAGCACACCCGTTTGGTGCCTGATCTTCAGCCGGTAGAGCAGCGCTCCGCCGATTGTCACCGTGGCCACGAAGATCACTCCACCCCACTGGAGGTACCACTCGAAAGGCGGCACGGAGTTGTAGATCTCCTGTCGCGGCCAAATGAGGTTCAGCGTCATGGCTCCGCCCCACAGCACAGCCACGATGTTCACCGGGAGCCCCCACTTGCCCATGCAGAAACCGGGCTCGGAACCGTCGTTGGCAAGGGGCCACTTCTTCAGGAACCGTTTGCGCAGCAGGGGAACTGTCACCAGCAGGTAGGACATGTAGATCAACACGATGCTGATGCTGGAGAGGATGGTGAAGATCGCCGGCTGCATCACATTGATGAGCAGGGGAACCACCGCCAGGATGCCGATAACGATGGCAGCCACAGTAGGGGTCCTGCGGACCGGATCAACCTTGCTGAGCTGACGGCTGAACGGCAGGTTGTTGTCCCTGGCCATGGCAAACATCATGCGGATCGCCGCCGCATGCACGGCGAGCGTGCAGACCACTACGGCCACCACGATGCACACCAGGAACGCCTTGCCGAAGGGGCCGCCGAGGACGCTCAAAACGATGTACTGGAGTCCGCCGTCGGCCTGTCCCACTTTGGGATCGCTGAGGTCGGGGGCGGCCAGGATGCCGAACAACAGCATCAGCCCGCCCAGCAGGAAGGACGCCGTGACAGCGCGGAGGATCGCCTTGGGTGCAGTCTTCTTAGGATCCTTCGTCTCCTCGCCCAGGGAACTGGCGGTATCGAACCCGTACATGACGTACCCGGATGCCATGGCACCGATCAGGAAGACGCCGAAGAAACCAAGATCGTGGCCTTCACCGAAGCCGGAAGTGTCAAAGAAGACCTCCGGGCCGCGGACAACGTGCCAGCCCAAGGCAAGGATGAGCAGCACCGCGGCTATCAGCTCCACAAAGACGCCGATGCTGTTGATGCGGGTCATGAGCTTCACACCGAAGGCGTTGATCAGGGTGGAAAGGGTGATCATGATCGTCGCCAGAACCACACCGTTCATGGCGAAGTCGAAGGGACCACTGCCATCTCCGACGAACTGGAACCCGGACCACAGTTGCGGCAAGGTGATCTGCAGCGCCAGTGCTACAGAACCCAGGGCCATGATCGAGGACAGCAACAACAGCCAACCGGCCAACCAGGACATCGTCCCGGTCGACAACCGCTTGGCCCAGTTATAGACCGAACCGGCCACCGGGTAACGTCCGGCGAGCTCGGCGAAGCAAAGGGCCACCATAAGCTGGCCTACGAAGACTATGGGCCAGGACCAGG
The DNA here is from genome assembly GCF_015040095.1 of Paenarthrobacter sp. YJN-5. Taxonomy (NCBI): domain Bacteria; kingdom Bacillati; phylum Actinomycetota; class Actinomycetes; order Micrococcales; family Micrococcaceae; genus Paenarthrobacter; species Paenarthrobacter sp. YJN-5. Next base: position 3,756,361 of record NZ_CP053544.1, on the reverse strand, counting down.
CGTAGGCCGGGCCGGCCATGGAAAAACCGAAATAGAAAAGCTGGAAAACACCGGTAAGGATGGAGATATAGCTGACGCCGGCAGCGAAGCTGGCGAACTTGCCAATGCTGCGGTCGAGGGTTTGCGTGTAGCCAAATTCGTCCATGCCGCTTGAATCATTACTCTTGCTGGGTTCCACTGTGGACTCCTCATCAGAAAAGCAAGATCGGATCGGCCGCCCTGGGGCGCGGCGGAATCGAAAATTTTTGCTGTGGATACTTATCCCCCATAGGAGGCGCCCCCGTTTGGGGGCGGCCCCCTTAGGCGTACGACGGCGTGAAGTCCTCCTCTGCGGTAACAGAGACGGCAAGGTTCGCTTCAGTCCGGGCAGCCTTGATCAGGTCCGCGCACCGCTCGCCGATCATCATGACGGTGATGTTGGGATTCACGGTCACATGCTCCGGCATGACCGACGCATCGGCGACCCGCAACCCGGTGACCCCCTTCACCCGCAACTCGGGATCCAAAGGTGACATGTCGTCGTCGTACGCGCCCATCCGCACGGTGCCCACCGGGTGGTACACCGTGTTGTGGGTCTTGCGGATGTACTCCCGCAGCTCCTCGTCCGTCTGGGCCTCAACGCCGGGCGACAGCTCGCGTCCCGTCCAATCAGCCATGGCAGGCTGCGCGGCAATCTCACGGGCCTTCCGGATACCGGCCACCATGACGCGCATGTCATGTCCGTCCGGGTCCGTGAAGTAGCGGGGATCCACCATGGGCTTGTCCCGGAAGTCCCGGCTGCGGAGACGGACCGTGCCGCGGGAGCGGGCGTGCGTGACGTTGGGAGTGAGGCTGAAGCCGTTTTCCGTCGTGGGGTAGCCGTGGCGCAGGGTGTTCATGTCGAACGGAACCGAGCCGTAGTGCATCATCAAGTCCGGCCGGTCCAGGCCATCCTCCGTGGGAGTGAAGATGCCGATCTCCCACCACTGCGTGGAAGTCCGTACCATCGGCTGCTTGGCCTCGTACTGCACCAGGCCCTCGGGATGGTCCTGCAGGTTCTCACCCACGCCGGGGGAGTCCACCAAAGCCTCAATGCCGTGCTCGGCGAGGTGGGCCGCCGGGCCGATGCCGGAGAGCATCAACAGCTTGGGGGAGTCGATGGCGCCTGTGGACAGGATGACTTCGTGGTTGACCGTCAGCCGGTGCGTGCGGCCGAAAGCCGAATCGACAACATCGACGCCGGTGCAGCGCTTGCCTGCGCCGAACACCAGTTGGCGGGCCCTCAACCCTGTCAGCAGGGTGAAGTTGGGGCGTTCGATGATGGGGTGGATGTAGGACACCGAACTGGAGGACCGGGTACCGTCAGCACGGCGGTTGATTTGGAAGAAGTTCGCTCCGTTGATCACCGTGGTGCCTGTGTTGAACTTGGCGCGGGGAATGCCCGCCTGCTCGCAAGCATCCAGCAGGGCAACGCCGGCAGGATCGGCAGGGGGCACGTTCATGAGGTGTACCGGGCCCGAATCACCATGATGCGGAGCCTCCGGGCCGGCGTCCTCGTTGGTCTCCAGCCGCTTGTACAGCGGCCAGGCAGCGTCAGCGTTCCAGCCGCTGGCACCGTACTTGGACTCCCATTCGTCCAGGTCTTCCCGGGGTGCCCAGAAAGCGATGCAGGAGTTATGGCTTGAGCAGCCACCCATCACCTTGGCACGGGCATGGCGCATGAAGGAGTTTCCGTTTTCCTGCGGCTCGATCGGGTAGTCCCAGTCGTAGCCGGATTCCAGCAACTCCATCCAGCGGTCCAGCTGCAGGACCTCAGGAATGTTGCGGTCGTCCGGGCCGGCTTCCACCAGCGCGACAGTGACATCAGGGTCCTCGCTCAACCTGGCGGCCACGGCGGCCCCCGCAGATCCGCCGCCGATGACGACGTAGTCGAACGTGCGCTCGCCGAGGGCATCGATGGTGTCGAAGTGCATCTAGTTCTCCTTGCTGTGGTCAGCGAACCAGCCGGTTACCTGCGGCCTGGTGTTCTGGTAGATGTGCTTGGCTTCCTGGTACTCGGCCAGTCCCGTGGGGCCGAGCTCCCGGCCCACTCCCGACTGTCCGAAACCGCCCCACTCCGCCTGCGGGAGGTAGGGGTGGTAGTCGTTGATCCAGATGGTGCCGTGCCGGAGCCTGCCCGCCACCCGTTGCGCCTTCCCGGCGTCCTGCGTCCACACTGCTCCGGCCAGCCCGTAGATCGTGTCATTGGCGGTTGCCACGGCTTCGTCTTCGGTGCGGAAAGTTTCCACGGTCACTACCGGGCCGAATGCCTCATCGGTCACCACCGACATTCCCCGCGTGACGCGGTCCAGGACGGTCGGGCGGTAGTAGAAACCGGCGTCGTACTTCTCGCCTTCGGGCGCCCCGCCGCCGGTCCGCAACCGGGCTCCCTCGGCGATGCCGCGTTGGACGTACTCGTGGACCTTGTCGCGGTGGTCGGCAGAGATCAGCGGGCCGGTTTCCGCGTCCTCGTCGAAGGGGCCACCCAAACGGATGGCTTCTGCGCGGCGGACCAGTTCGTCGACGAAGCGTTCGGCGATGGATTCCTCTACCACCAGCCGTGCACCTGCCGAGCAAACCTGCCCGGAGTGCAGGAAGGCGCCGTTCAGCGCATTGTCGACGGCGGCGTCGAAGTCCGCGTCGGCGAAGACCACGTTGGGGTTCTTGCCACCCAGCTCCAGCGCCACCTTCTTGACGGTTGCGGCAGCGGCAGCAGCGATGCTCTTGCCGGTCTCCAGGCCGCCGGTGAAGGAGACGAGGTCGACGTCGGGGTGTTCCGTCAGCGGTGCGCCCACCTTGCGGCCGGGGCCGGTGACAAGGTTCGCGACGCCGTCGGGCAGGCCCAGGTCCTTCATGAGCTGCATGCACAGGATGCTGGTGGACGGGGTCAACTCTGCTGGTTTGAGGACGAACGTGCAGCCTGCGGCCAGTGCCGGTGCAATCTTCCAGGCTGCTTGGAGGAGGGGATAGTTCCAAGGGGTGATGAGGCCGCAGACGCCGACGGGCTCGTAGACGATCCGGCTGACGACATCGGGATTCCCGGCGTCCACCACCCGGCCCGGTTGCTGGCCCGCGAGCTTGCCGAAGTATTCGAAGCATGCAGCGATGTCATCGATGTCGATGCGGCTCTCTATGATGCGTTTTCCGGTGTCCAAGGATTCGGCCCGTGCAAATTTTTCGCGGTGTTCGCGCAGTCCGGCTGCGACTTTGAGCAGGAAGGAGCCGCGCTCGGGGGCGGGGGTGGAAGACCAAACGCCGGAGTCGAAGGCCGCCCGGGCTGCGGCGATCGCGCGTTGGGCGTCTTCCCTGCCACCTTCGGAAACGGTGGCGACAACTTCACCGTCGGCCGGGTTGCGGATCTCCCGGGCGGCACCGGAAGCAGCTGCCTCCCATGAACCGTTGATGAAGAGCGTGGATGCTGTTGTTGACATTGTTCTCCCTAGGAATCAGGCAAAGTGCAGGGCTTGGAGAGCGGGGTCCGTCAGGATTCGGGCACGGCGCGGCCGGCCTTGTATGGCCTTGGCTGTTGCCTGAGGTGTTGCAGTTACGAGCCGTCGATCCGGCACAAAGGTCTGTTGGTGGCGTGCCTGGCTGCGATGCAGCGGTGGCCTGTGGTGCTAGGAGCCTGGACTGAGTGTGTCGTAGGTCATAGAAAGACAGTAGAACACTTTGAACGATCGTTCAAGGCTTTGCGGCCTCAGATATATCAAGCCGTGTGTTTGTGACGTTTAGCCGGCGATCCGCCGTCGGCGTTAGCTCGCTTCAGGCGCCGGGGCGAAAGCGATCTCTTCCGTGCGGGCGATGCTGCGCTCGATGGCAGCCGCGTCGATGCCGAGGAGGGAGGTCAGCCACATGCCGTTCTGGACGACGACGACGTCGGCGGCCCGGTCGCGGCATTCACCCCAGGAAAGCCCGGGCTTGGCATTGGAGATCAGGGACGCCAAGCCGTCCAGGTAGCGGTCAAACGCGGCAGCGTTGATCTCGGCGTAGCCCTCATCGGCTTGCGCGAGGGCCCACAAATGCAGGCGCAGGGACAAATAACGGGTAGTCAGCAGATCGGCGCCGGCCACCCGGCGGAGGGCGCGGCGGAGGTGCTCCACGGGGTCAGCGGCAGGATCCGGTGCCACGAGGAGGAGGTCGTGTTCATCAACGTGCTGCAAGGCCGCCCGGATCAGGCTGGTTTTGTCGTCGTAGTAATAGTTCACAAGGCCAAGGGCCACTCCGGCCTCGCGGGCTACAGCACGCATGCTGACCCCGGAAATACCGTGCCGGGAGAGCAACTCCAAGGCCGCTTCGAGGATGCGGGACTGTTTGTCGAGCTGCTCGCCGGATTTCAAGGTATTTGTCCCCATAGGCTCAGACTAACGTGCCCGCACAGGTGAGGCCCGGTCCGCGCGTCCTGTCGTCATGTTGGAGCGCAAACCGGGCCTTGCCGTGGTGGCCTTAAACGCTGGTGGCGTCCTCGACCTCGCCTACCAGTTCTTCGATGATGTCTTCCAGGAACAGCATGCCGGTGGTGGCGCCGTCGGAATTGAAGACGCGGGCAATGTGTGCGCCGCTTCTGCGCATCGAGGCCAAGGCATCCTCAAGCTCGCTGCCCACATAGACCGAGGCCAGGCGGCGGATTCGCTTCTCGGGCACCGGACGGTTGAACTTTTCCGTGGTGGTCAGGTCCATCACGTCCTTCAGGTGAAGGTATCCGGAGGGTTGGCCGTCACGGTCAGTGAGGATGTAACGGGAATACCCGTGCTCCGCTACTGTCCTTTGGATGTCGGCCGGGGTTGAAGAATCCGGCAACAACACCATGTCGGCAATCGGTACTTCAACCTCGCCCACCGTCTTGGACGTGAACTCGAAAGCAGCGGTCAAGGTGCCGCTGGTGTCATTCAATGTACCCACGCGGGTGGACTGCTCAACGATCGTGGCTACTTCATCCAAGGTGTAGGCGCTGGTGGCCTCCTCCTTGGGCTCCACACGGAACAGGCGCAACACGGAGTTCGCGATCCCGTTCAACGTCCAAATCACGGGCTTGAACACCTTGGCCACGAGGACCAGCGGGGGAGCGAGGAGGAGGGCGGCGCGGGTCGGCACCGAGAAGGAGATGTTCTTGGGAACCATCTCGCCCACCACCACGTGGAGGAACGTCACCAGGACCAGGGCCACCACGAAGGCAATGATGCCAATGGCTTCCGCCGGAAGGGACGTCAGGCCCAACGGGATCTCCAGCAAGTGGTGGATGGCCGGTTCGGAGACATTCAGGATCACCAGCGAGCAGACCGTAATGCCGAGCTGGCTGGTGGCCAGCATCAAGGTGGCATGCTCCATGGCCCACAGTGTGGTCTTTGCTGCTTTGCTGCCGGCCTCGGCCTTGGGCTCGATCTGTGACCGCCTGGCCGAAATCACGGCAAACTCGGCGCCCACGAAGAACGCGTTCACTACCAGCAGGATGACCAGCCAGATGATGCCGGGAAGGTACTCGCTCATGGCCGAAGCTCCTCGGAGATCTTGTTGATGATCTGGTCATGGGTGCTGATGTGTTCGGTGTCGAGGTCCGGAGTGAAACGGATGCGCCCCAGCTGGGCGCCGGCCACTCTTTCCACCCGCAGCACGCCCCCGGCCACCGCAACTTCATCGCCCAATTCAGGCACCCGGTCCAGCTGGTCGGACATGAACCCGGCCACGGTGTCGTACTCTTCCCCTTCGGGGACGACGATTCCTGTCCGGTCCAGCAGCTCATCCGGCCGCAGGGACGCGTTGAACGTGATGGAGCGTCCCACCCGGACCACACCTGCGCGGGCCCGGTCGTGTTCGTCCTCGAGTTCGCCCACGATTTCCTCCACGAGGTCTTCGAGGGTCACAATCCCTGCAGTTCCGCCATGTTCATCGGACACGATCGCTACTTGCAGGCCCTGTTTGCGGAGCAGAACCAGCAACGCGTCCACGTCCTTGGACTCCGGAACATACAACGGTTCGGTCATCAGGGACGTCGCCACCACTGCATCGCGCTGCTCCAAGGGGACGGCGAAGGCCTGTTTCACGTGCAGGACGCCCAGGATTTCGTCCCGGTCCCGGCCAATCACCGGGAAGCGGGAAAACCCCGTAGCAGAAGCCAACTCCACGATCTCGGCGGCAGTTTGGTCAGCGTCCACCGTCGTCATACGGACTCGAGGGGTCATGACGTCACCGGCCGTGTGCTCCGAGAACCGGAGGGTTCGGTTCAGCAACTCGGCATGGTCCTGATCCAGGAGGCCTTCCATGGCTGACCGCCGCACCAGCGAGGACAGCTCCTCTGCTGAGCGTGCACCGGAGAGCTCCTCCTTCGGCTCGATGCCGAAGGACCGGATGATCTTGTTTGCAGTGTTATTGAACAGCAGGATTGCGGGTTTAAAGACGGCGGTGAACAGCGCCTGGAAAGGGACCACCACTTTGGCTGTGGCGAGGGGCAGGGCCAAAGCGAAGTTCTTGGGGACCAGCTCGCCGATCACCATCGAGAACACAGTGGCAAGAAAAATGCCGGCAACTGCCCCCACCCCGGGAACCACATCAGCGGGGAGTCCCCAGGACTGCAGAGGTTCGCTGAGCATGCGGCTGATGGCGGGCTCAAAGGTGTAGCCGGTGAGCAGGGTGGTCAGCGTGATGCCGAGCTGCGCGCCGGACAAGTGCGTCGAGGTGATCTTGAGGGCCTTGATGGTTGGCCCCAGCCGCTTTTCGCCGCGGGCTTGGCGGGCTTCAAGTTCGGTCCGGTCCAGATTGACCAAAGCGAACTCCGAAGCGACGAAGAATCCTGTGCCGACAGTGAGGACGAGGCCTATGCCGAGCATGATCCATTCATACATTCGGGCGCCCCTCTCCCTGGGAGACCGGCAATCCGGTCAGCGGGCAGAGGGGCCTGGGCATATGTGAAGGAGGGTCATCCATAATGTCGTCATTCTACGGGTTTGTTGAGGACCGTGGCGTTCTTGTGCGCCGCAGGCTGAAACCGGAACCCTGAGAAGGCGCAGATCGTTGATGATCCCGGAAGGGCGCTGTAAAGCAAAGAACCCTCGGAAATCCGCAGTTCCGGGTTCTTCAGCCTGCCCGCGGGCCGGGGTCGTGCGCCTTCCGCCGTCCGTCCCGGTGGGACAGAAAGGCGAACACCACCAGGGCGGCGCCGGCCACGATCATGACCACAGGGAAGGCGAAATCCGCAGGGATCAGCAGGACCGTGGCTTGGAGGATGAAGATCAGTCCCATCACCGCCAGTGCCCCGGCCGGAATCAACGGCCATTTCATCCTCTTCCGTTGGTCGCTGGTTTCATCGACGCGCACCGGAACCAGCGAAAGCACACCAAAGGTGGCGGCTAAACCGAGAAAGAGGACGGCGGCGGTGGGGGTACCCTGCAGTTCCTGCGGGAGGGCCACGATGGCCGCCAGCGTGAACATGACGCCGGAAGGGATCAGGGCCCACCAGTTGCCCGGTTCGCGGAGGAACACGGCGGCAAAGCCGGCACCCATGAAGACGAACAGGAAGGCTGCACCCCAAGCGCCGCCCGTGAGCTGGGTGGTGGTGATAACCGCAGCAAGGCCCAGGAACACCGATCCGGGGATGGCCGCCCACCAGTTCTCCCGGCGGCGGATGAACAGGGACAGGAACAGGACCCCAACGGCCGCGAAAATCAGCGGTGCCGCAAAGGATGCGCTGTCCATGATGCCCACCCTGTCCAGCAGCAGCAGGACGCCCAACGCAAGGATGACGACGCCTGCGATGATGCTTGCGTTTGCCGATTTCACCGTGTGCCTCCCGGGTCCGGCAGCCGGCCCTTCACCGCGCTGCTTAACTCAGGCTAGGACCGGCCCCGCATCGGAAACAGGGCACAAAGCCCCCGGCCTGCTACGCGGGCGGCCCAACAGCCCGGACTTTGGTCCCTGTTGTGGAATAACCCTCAGGCGTAGCTTGAAAGTGGCGCCTGCAACGGCGACGTCAGGTTTCAAAGGGGGCATCATGGCCAAGCCCAGGTTCTCGGCACTCTGCATTCTCGGGCTCAGCAGCCTGATGGTCCTGACGGCCTGCTTCGGGCCGCCGGGTCCGTCGCCCACCACGAGCAGCGCCAGCCCAAGCGGGACGACTGGCCCCACCTCAACAGCGGGCACGACGGCGTCGGCCACAACCTCAGCCCCAGCCGCCTCCACGCCTGTCGCGCCGCCGTCGTCCGCCCCCGCAAGCACGCCAGCCACGCAGGAACCAGTGCCGTCCGGTCTACCTGAACAGACCGGACCGCTCACCGTTTACTACGTGGCCGTCGGCGACAACGGCGTCTCCGGGCCGCGCATCGGGTGCGGTGACAGCTTGGTGGCCACCACGACGGCGCCGGTCACTTTCACGGACCAGGTGGGCCCGAGCATCAACGCCCTGCTTGCCAACAAGAGCCGCGACGTCGGCCTCTCCGGGCTGATCAACGTGCTGTACCAGTCCAACCTCAGCTACCTTGGCGGCGAGCTGAACGGCAGCACCATCACCATCTGGCTCTCCGGGCAGTTCATGCTGGGTGGCGTATGCGATGTCCCGCGCGCGAAGGCCCAGCTGGAATACACCGCCATGGCCGCGTCCGGAGCGACGAGCGCGCAGGTGTTCGTCAACAACCGGCCGATCGACGAGGTGCTGAGTCTCAAGTAGGGCGTGCGAGGCTTCCGGAGCAGCCCGCGGGTCACAACGGTCAATAAAAAACCCCGGATAGCCCTTGAAACAGGGCTATCCGGGGGTTCAACCGAGCTTCCTATCAGAATCGAACTGATGACCTTTTCATTACGAGTGAAACGCTCTACCGACTGAGCTAAGGAAGCACCGCGTCCATCTGCCGTTTCCGGCCGATCACGCAAGACATAACTGTAATCGAGTCACGCGGCCCGGGTCAAAACGGGCAGGAGCCCTAGCATTTCAAGCCGTCCTGCGGCAGCTTGCCGTCTACGAAGTAGTCGTCGACGGCGGTGCTGACGCAGGAGTTGGAGCGGCCGTAGGCTGTGTGCCCCTCACCCTCCCAGGTCACCAGGGCGGCGTTTTCCAGTTGCTTGCGAAGGGACTCCGACCATTCCAGAGGCGTGGCCGGATCGCCGGTGGTGCCGATCACCACGATGGGTGCGGAACCCGTGTAATCGACGGGTGCCGGCTGGCGTTTGGGCTGGTACGGCCATTCCTTGCACGTCAGGCCGCCGTAGGCGAAGAAGCTGCCGAACGTGGGGGAGTCTTGCTTGAGCTTGGCTTCTTCTGCGCGCATCCCGGCGGTGTCCGTGACCATGGGGTAGTCAAGGCAGTTGATGGCAGTGAAGGCGAAGGCCGAGTTGGAGGTGTATTTTCCGCTGGGGTCCCGGTCCGCGCCGAGGTCCGCGATGCGGAGTATCTGGGAGACATCTCCGGAGAAAGCGGTCTCCAACGCCTGGGTCAAAGCCGGCCAGCTTTGGTTGTCGTACAACGGCAGAATCAGGCCGTTCACGAATTCGGTTCCCGTGACGAGCCGTCCGTCCCGGGCAGTCTGCGGATTCGCGTCCACCGCATTGATGAGGTCCCGGATCTCTTGGACGCCGTTGTCTACTCCGCCGCTCAGCGGGCAGTTGTTTTGGCCCAGGCAGTTGGCTACGTAGGTCCGGATGGCTTTCTCGAACGCCCTCGCCTGACCAGCGGTGAGTTCTTCGTTGCTGATGGAGGGGTCAACCGCGCCGTCGAGGACCAGCCGCCCGACGTTCTCCGGGAACAGGTCTGCGTACGTGGAACCCAGGAACGTTCCGTAGGAGTAACCGAGATAGTTGAGCTTGGCGTCGTTGACCACGGCCCGGAGGACGTCAAGGTCCTTGGCAGCGCTCACGGTATCAATGTGTTCAAGGACCGGCCCGGTCTTTTCGGCGCACTGCTTGGCCACCGTTTTGTTGAAGGCCAGCGCAGCGGCCAGTCCCTCATCCGTGTCCTTCCGGAAGTCCTTCTCACGCGCAGCGTCCCGTTCGGCATCCGAGGACATGCAGGTCACAGGTGCGGACCTCTTAACGCCGCGGGGATCGAAACCCACGATGTCGTAGTTGGAGCGCAGCTTCTGGGTGAAGTGCGACTTTCCGCTGTCCTTGACGAAGTCGACTCCGGAGCCGCCCGGCCCGCCCGGGTTGATCAGGACCGTGCCTTTCTTGCTGCCGTTGCTTGCGAGCTTGATGGCTGAGAGGGTGATCTCCTCCGAATCCGGTTTTCCGTAATCCAGGGGGACCTGCACCTTGCCGCATTCGAACCCGTCTTCGCAGGAACTCCACTCCACCCCCTGGGAGTAGAACTTCTCCAGTCCTTCCGGCGCGGACGCAGCGATTGAGGGGTCCACCGTACTGGTGGAAGGTTTGGCGGTGGGGGCGGGAAGGAACGGCAGGGAGCATGCGCTGAGCACCAGCATGGACACCATGGCGAGGCAGAACGCGGCGAACCGGCGGGGTGCGGACTTCATGGATTCTCCTATTGCTGGATCAGGCTTGTAGCCATTGACTCCACTGCCAACAGCGGTGCCACGTTGGTAGTGGTGATGCGGACGCGTGCCTTATTGATGGCGTCCATCCGGGCGAGCGTGGTTTCGGGGGCGGACTGGCGCGCGTACTCTTCCAGCTCGCTTTGTAGCTCAACGTTAACCAGGTCCACCGCGTTCCCAAGCTGGATGATGAGGACATCACGGTAGAAGGACAGCAGGTCCGTCAGGGTCCGGTCCAGCGAATCCGTGACGGAGCGCTTGGCGCGGCGCTTCTGGTCGTCTTCCAGCTGCTTGACCTGGCTGCGCATCGACGGCGGAAGGGTGCCGGATTCGGGCGCCCCGAGGCTTGCCAACAATGCCACTTTTTCCGCAGCGTCGCGTTCGTCGTTGGAACTGTTGGCCTCTTCCGTGGCGATCTTCACCAGCTTTTCGGCCATCATCACCGCTGCCGTTACTCCGCGCAGGCCAAGCGGAATGCGGACTGTTTCCAAGCGGCGTTCCCGGGCGTCGGCGTCGCGGGCCAGTCTCCGGGCGATGCCGATGTGGCTCTGTGCCGCGCGTGCGGCCCGCTCGGCAAGGCCACGTTCGACGCCGTCGCGCCTCACCAATAGATCGGCGACGTCGGAGGCAGGAGGCAAGCGCAAGGTTACCGGACGGCATCGCGAACGGATGGTTACCAGCACGTCCGCAGGGGAGGGTGCGCACAGCATCCATATGGTCCGGGGAGTGGGCTCCTCGATGGCTTTGAGCAGCACGTTGGTGGTCCGTTCGGCCATGCGGTCGGCGTCCTCCACCACGATGATGCGCCAACGGCCGGTGGAAGGCCGGTCGCCGGCTTTGGCTACCAATTCCCGGGCCTCGTCAATGGTGATGGTGACTTTCTCGGTCCGCACGAACGTAACGTCCGAGTGTGTTTCGCCAAGGATGGTGTGGCACGCCGGGCATTCGCCGCAACCCCGCAAAGTGACGTCGTCCTGCTGGCAGTTGAGGGCCGCAGCAAAGGCCTTGGCGGCATTGGAACGGCCGGATCCGGGCGGACCCGTGAACAGCCACGCATGGGTCAGGCCGCTCTCTGACTGGGCGGCCTGTTTCAACTGTGCGACTACCGGGGCTTGTCCCTGCAGGTCATCCCATACGCTCATTGGCTGACCCGATCACCCAACAGGGCTTCCACCCGTTCGAGGATCCGTGCAGCCAACGTCTCGATGTCCAAGGCCGCGGGCAGCACCAGGTAGCTGTCCGGCGCGGCGGCGGCCAACTGGAGGAAGGCATCCCGGATTGCTGTGTGGAAAGTGTCGGGTTCGGATTCCAGCCGGTCCTCGGCGGCGTCGCCCGCCGTCCGCCGTTCGCGACCGTCGGAGGGCTCGACGTCGAGCAGTACCGTGAGGTGCGGGTGGAGCCCTTCGGTTGCCCATTCGTTGAGCGACCTGACGTCCTCGGCGCCCAGCCCGCGGCCAGCGCCCTGGTAGGCGACGGAGGAGTCAATGTAGCGGTCGGTAATGACCACGTGGCCCAACGCCAGGGCCGGACGGATCACCTGGCTGGCGTGTGCAGCACGGGCAGCGGCGAACATCAACGCCTCCGTACGGGCATCTATGGTGCCGTGGCCGTGGTCCAGCACCAGGGAGCGCAGCTTCTCGCCAATGGGAGTTCCGCCGGGTTCGCGTGTCCGCAGCACCTCAAGGCCCTTGGATTCGAGGGCGTCGAAGAGCCGGGCGGCCTGCGTGGACTTGCCCGCTCCGTCCCCGCCTTCGAACGCGATGAAAAGACCTGGGCTCTGGATACTCACCCGACTAGCCTACCGAGCTTCCCTGACATAAAGCTGCGTAACGCCTTTCATCCACAGGGTTCTGCAGCCGTACCCTGAATCCATGAGCCTTTCCGATCACCATGCTGCTGATTTGTCCCCGGAAACCCTTGTGGTTGCTGCCGGGCGGCCTGAACGCAAGCACGATGAACCGGTCAATCCACCCATCGTCCTGTCCTCCACATACTTCGGAACTGGTTCGCTGGGAGACGGCGACCGCGGCTACGGACGTTACGCCAACCCCACCTGGGACCCGTTCGAGGAAGCCCTCGCCAAGCTCGAAGGCGCGGAGCTCCCCGGCCTGCTGTACGCTTCCGGCCTCGCTGCAGTCAGCTCCGCACTCTCCTTGGTGCCGGCCGGCGGCGTCGTGGTCATGCCCTCGCACAGTTACGCAGGTTCGCTTGTCATGGCCACGGAGCTGGCAGAAAAAGGCGTCCTTGAACTGCGGACCGTGGACATCGCGGATACCGAGGCCGTCAAAGCGTTGATCGCTCCTGCAGACGGCAAGCCCGCCGACCTTCTGTGGCTCGAGAGCCCCACCAACCCCATGCTCGGCATCGCCGACATCCGGGCCCTGACCGAGGCTGCCCACGCCGTGGGCGCGATCGTGGTTACGGACAATACTTTCTCGACACCGTTGGTGCAGAAGCCCCTCAGCCTGGGGTCCGACGTCGTACTCCACTCGGTGACCAAATACCTGGCCGGGCACTCCGACGTCGTCCTCGGTGCCTTGGTGACGTCCAATCCGGAACTGCGCGCCGCCCTTCTGCACCACCGCATCATCCACGGCGGAATCGCCGGTCCGTTCGAGGCGTGGCTTGCCCTGCGGGGCCTGCGGACACTGGCGCTTCGCATTGAACGGTCGCAGGCCTCGGCGGCGATCCTGGCCGAGCGGCTAAGCCTCCACCCCCGTGTTGAGGCAATCCGGTTCCCGGGCCTCCCGTCGGACCCCGGCCACCAACGCGCCAAGGACCAGATGCTGGGCTTCGGCTCCATCCTGTGTATCCAGATCGCAGGGGACGCCGCCCGCAGCGGGGCGGACGCGGCCGATGAACTGGTCCGGGCCCTTGAACTGTGGCTCCCTGCTACTTCCTTGGGCGGAGTTGAATCCCTCATTGAACGTCGACGCCGGCACACGGCAGAGCCACTCAGCGTTCCGGAGAACCTGGTGCGCCTGAGCGTCGGCATCGAGAACGTCGAGGATCTCTGGGCCGACCTCGAGCAAGCGCTGAAGTCGCTGGGCAGCTAGGCTAAAAGGCGTGGACGGAAAATACTTGATTGGCATTGTCACCAGCGGGGTCTACTTCATCTTGGGATTGGTGGCCTTGGCTCTTGAGGTCTGGGCATTCGTGGACTGCTTGCGCCACCGCCCCACCCTCTTTGTCGCTGCCTCCAAGCGCACCAAGACGTTCTGGGCCGCCCTCACCGGCATCGCTTTCGCTATCGGTGCGCTGAGCTTGCTCGGTGGTGGAGGGGGACTGGGCCTCTTCGGCATCGCCGCCGTGACCGCGGCTTGCGTGTACCTCGCCGACGTCCGTCCTGCTGTCCGCGAAGCCGGCAGCGGAGGCAACCGCAACGTCGGACCTTACGGACCCTGGTAAGGATCCTCCCGGCGGGGCGCCACGGCGTCCCACGCCACTGTTAATTCACCCAGCCGCCACCGCGACGGTCCATCCAGCAGCGGCCATCCGGCGTCGCGCAGTGTGCGGCACATCTGCGTCCAGCGTTGCCGATTCCCGAACGACGCCAGCGGTGCGGCCTCCAGCCACGCCCGGTCCATGGCCTGCAGGAACGTGTGGATCGGCTCGCCTGGAACGTTCCTGTGGATGAGGGCCTTTGGCAGCCGCTCAGCCACGTCCGATGGCTGCTCCAAGCTGCCGAAACGCACGGAGAAGCTGAGGCTCAGGGGTCGGTGCGGGTCCAAAGCCACCCACGTGACCCGACGGCCGATTTCGTCACACGTTCCATCAATGAACAACCCACCCGGCGCCAGCCGAGACTGAACCAGATGCCAGATCTCCGGAACGTCGGCTTCCTCGTACTGCCGGAGCACATTGAAGGCCCGGACAATGACCGGCTTGCCGGGGACAGGGAGCTCGAACCCTCCCACATGGAAGCTCAGGCCCCGCCGTTCCAACGGCTTCGCGGTGCGCACGCGCTCTGGTTCGATCTCGATTCCGCAGACGCGGACGTCCGGCCGGACTGCTTGCAGCCGTTCAAAAAGTTCGACGGCGGTGGTCGGCGAGGCGCCGTAGCCCAGGTCGATGACAAGGGGCTCGACGGCGGTGCGGAGCCGCCACGCCTGCGGGCCGGCCAACCACCTGTCCAACCGACGCATCCTGTTGGGATTCGTGGTGCCCCGGGTCACGTTGCCCACCGGCTTCCCGCCCCGGCTCCGGGGAGAGGCTACCCGTTCAGCTTTTTGCACCACGGCTCCACTGTATCGGTGCGGCCCTGGCGGTGCGCGAGGCGGGGTGTGTGGGGGGCCGCGGCGTCGTGGTTACGGGTGGTCCGGGGTGGGGGCTGCGGCTGCGGGCTGCGGGCTTGGGGCTTGGGGGTTGTCTTGGGCGCACCCTTCGCCGCCTTCCGCTCCCGTGGTTATGGGGGCGCCGGGCGGGAACGGGAGCGATGGCGCCGAAGTAGGGGCGCGCCGGGCGGAAACGGGTGCGGCGCCCACGAAGAACCCGTGCGCTGTGCGGGAACGGGAGCGGTTGGGTGGGGGACATGTGGTTCGGGGTGGCCTTGTCTTGGGCGCACCCTTTGCCGCCTTCCGCTCCCGTGGTTATGGGGGCGCTGTGCGTGAACGGGAGCGATGGCGCCGATGTAGGGGTGCGCTGGGCGGAAACGGGTGCGGCGCCACGAAGAACCCGTGCGCTGTTCGGGAACGAGAGCGGTTGTGTGGGGGACATGTGGTTCGGCGTGGGGTTGTCTTGGGCGCACCCTTTGCCGCCTGCCGCTCCCGTGGTTATGGGGGCGCTGTGCGTGTACGGGAGCGATGGCGCAAAACTACGGGCGCGCCGGGCGGAAACGGGTGCGGCCGCCCACGAACAACCCGTGTTTCCCGAGCGCCCAACGGACCACACCGCCCCAGAGCCCAGCCCCAGAGCCCAGAGCCCAGCCCCAGAGCCCAGCCCCGGTGCACGGCGTAATGCCCGGCGGGAGGGAACACGCCTCGGCTAGGATGAAAACCATGACTTACAAGCTGATTCTGCTGCGCCATGGCCACAGCGAATGGAACGCCAAGAACCTGTTCACCGGATGGGTGGACGTTGACCTGAACGACCAAGGCCGCAAGGAAGCAGCGCGCGGCGGGGAACTCCTGGTCGAGAACAACGTTCTCCCGGACGTCCTTTACACCTCGCTGCTGAAGCGTGCCATCAACACGGCGAACATCGCCCTGGACAAGGCCGACCGCGGCTGGATCCCGGTCAAGCGTGACTGGCGCCTGAATGAGCGTCACTACGGTGCCCTCCAGGGTAAGGACAAAGCCCAGACCCTCGCCGAGTTCGGCGAAGAGCAGTTCATGGAATGGCGCCGCAGCTACGACACTCCGCCGCCGCCCCTGGACGACAACAGCGAGTTCTCGCAGGCCAACGATGTCCGCTACAAGGACCTCGGCGATGCCCTTCCCCGCACGGAGTGCCTCAAGGATGTCCTCGTCCGCCTGCTTCCCTACTGGGAGTCGGACATCAAGGAAGACCTCAAGGCCGGCAAGACCGTCTTGGTCACGGCACACGGCAACTCCCTGCGTGCTCTCGTTAAGCACCTGGACGGCATCAGCGATGACGCCATTGCCTCGCTGAACATCCCGACCGGCATCCCGCTGGTCTACGAACTGGACGAGGACTTCAAGCCCGTCACCCCGGGCGGCACCTACCTGGACCCAGATGCCGCTGCCGAGGCCATCCTTGCAGTGGCCAACCAAGGCAAGAAGTAGGGCTTCGACGCCTCGGCGAAGAACGCCTCAGCAGTAGACATACGACGGCGGTCCGGTCACCTTGGGTGACCGGACCGCCGTCGTGATTTAACTGCCCTGTACTAGAAGCCCTCGGGCTGCCATTCTCCGGTGACCAGATAGGTGACCTTGCGGGCAACCGAGACCCCATGGTCGGCGAAGCGCTCGAAGTAGCGGCTCGCAAGGGCAACATCCACTGTGGTGGCAGCGGATTCCTTCCACTCGGGAGCAGCGATCGCCTTGAAGACGCTCAGGTGGAGGTCGTCCACCGCGATGTTGATCTTGAGGATGTCGCGGGCAACTTCGAGGTCGCGGGTCTCCAGGAGCTCGATGACCTTGGCGACGATCTCAACGTCGTACCGGGCCATGGCCTGGAAAGTCTCAGTGAGCGAAGAGGGGATGACGTTGGCCGGGTAGCGGAGCCGGGCCAGCTGGGCGACGTGCCGTGCGAGGTCGCCCATTCGTTCCAGCGAGGCACTCATGCGAAGCGAGCCAACAATCATGCGCAGGTCGCTTGCCACCGGACCCTGGAGGGCAAGGATGTCGATGGCACGCTCGTCCAGGCTGTTCTGCAGGAAATCGATGCGCGCATCGGCCGCGATGACGTCTTGGGCAAGGTCAACGTCGGCACATTCAAACGCAGTGGTGGCCTTGGTGATAGCTTCGTGAACGAGTTTGGAGATCTCGATGAGGTCGTCGCCAACCTGGGTGAGCTCCGACTGAAAAACCTTGCGCACTAAGGCGTCCTTTCCTTCGAGACCCGGCACAGGCGGCGGCCGGGATCGCAAAAACCACGGGTAGTCCAACAAGCAACATTGACAGTAGCCCGTGAACGGTTCCGCACCTTTAGGTGAACGTTAGTTGAACCGTTCGGGTTTGCCTCCGGAACCATGCATCGCCACGTTTGCACAGCATAAGCTGGTCGAGTGGATCCGTTGCTCGTAGGCGTCATTGCCGGCCTGGTTGGCCTGTCCTTGGGCGTGTTCGGCATGCTCGCTTTCGGCATCAGTGAGCGGCAACGGAAGATCGAGGACTTAGGCATCTCCGAGCCCGTGCTTCCCGAAGGGGCAGCAGAAGTACTGTCCGTGGTGGGCCGTGCTTTCGTGGTGGTGGATGCGATCGACGGCGTCGTCCGGGCCAGCCCCGGCGCCTATGCCTATGGCTTGGTCCGCGGGCACACGGTGGTCCACAAGCAGCTTCTGGAAATGACCGCCAAGGTCCGCCGCGACGGCGTGATCCTGGAAGAACAGTACGAGCTGCCGCGGGGTCCGATGGGCAAAGGCGCGATTGTTGTGCAGGTCCGGGCAGCGATGCTCGGGCAGGAATACATACTGCTGCTCGCCGACGATCGCACAGAGATCACCCGCACGGAGGAAATCCGCAACGACTTCGTGGCCAACGTTTCCCACGAACTCAAGACCCCGGTAGGGGCCATCTCCCTTTTGGCTGAAGCCCTCGAAGCGTCCGCGGATGATGGGGAGGCCGTTCGCCGTTTCGCCAAGCGCATGCACAAGGAATCGGGCCGCCTCGCAGCCCTGGTGCAGGACATCATCGAATTGTCACGCCTGCAAGGCGCCAACGTCGCCCAGCAGGGCAACGCCGTGGACGTCAACGCCGTGATCCTGGAGGCCGTGGACCGCTCCCAGCTGCCGGCAGAGAGCAAGAACATACGGATAGTGGTGGGAGGCCATGCGGACACCGAAGTCTTCGGCGACCGGGACTTGCTGGTGACCGCACTGCGCAACCTCATCGACAACGCCATCCGCTACTCGCCCGAAAACAGCCAGGTGGGAGTGGGCGTCCGGACCCGTGAAGGCGTCGTCGCGGTGTCGGTGACGGACCAGGGCGAAGGGCTGACTCCCGAAGACCAGGAGCGCGTGTTCGAGCGCTTCTACCGCGTTGACGCCGCCCGCTCCCGCCACACCGGCGGCACGGGCTTGGGGCTGAGCATCGTCAAGCACATTGTCTCCAACCACGGCGGCGAAGTGACGGTATGGTCCCAGCCCGACCACGGCTCCACGTTCACCATCCGCTTGCCGGAGCTAGAAAGCCAGGACGACGGCGGACTGCCGCCTTCCGCTGCCAGCCCGGTTCCGCTTCCCGGACAGCAGCAGGGGAGCGCCGCCGTCGAACCCCAACGAGCGGGCCACGCTCGCAATGAAAGCCAACAAGAGGGCGCCAGCGGCGCCCAAGAGCAAGGAGCCAGCGCTTGAGCCGGATTTTGATCGTGGAGGACGAAGAGTCCTTCAGCGACCCACTGTCCTACCTATTGGGCAAGGAGGGTTTCGACGTTGAAGTAGTGGACAACGGCAGTGATGCCTTGGTGGAGTTCGATCGCAACGGGGCAGACCTCGTCCTGCTTGACCTGCAGTTGCCGGGGACACCAGGAACTGAAGTGTGCAGGCAATTGCGGCAACGCTCCAGCGTGCCGGTGATCATGCTGACCGCCAAGGACTCGGAGATCGACAAAGTAGTGGGCCTGGAACTCGGTGCCGACGACTACGTCACCAAGCCGTACTCTTCGCGTGAATTGGTGGCACGCGTCCGGGCCGTCCTTCGCCGCCAAGGCGAGCCCGAGGAGCTGATCTCTTCCACCGTGCAGGCCGGGCCTGTCCGCATGGACATAGAACGGCACGTGGTGAGCGTTAATGGGCAGCAAGTCTCCCTGCCCCTCAAGGAATTCGAACTGCTGGAGATGCTCCTGCGCAACTCCGGGCGCGTGTTGACCCGCGGACAGTTGATCGACCGGGTGTGGGGTTCGGACTATGTGGGGGATACCAAGACCCTGGATGTCCACGTCAAGAGGCTTCGGAGCAAGATTGAGCCGGATCCCTCGGCCCCCCGCTATTTGGTCACCGTCCGCGGACTGGGGTACAAGTTCGAGCCGTAGGCCCAAAGGCGGATTGGCCGTGGCCACGAAGAAACAAACAAGGGAGGGGTTCCGCCGTAGCGGAACCCCTCCCTTGCAGTTGCTTGTAAGAGCGCGGTCCTAGTGGCCGGCTCCAGCCGACTCGGTGGAGGTAGCGGAGGGCGAGGCCGAACCGGACTCCGTGGAGGTGGGTGATGCCGAACCGCTGGGGGTGGGCAGGTATTCCTTGTACTCAGGAAGCGTGCCGTCCACAACAGGCACGTTGATCGTGGCGGAATCGGAACCGCTGCGGATGGTCACCGGGGTCAGGCCGCCGGGGTTGATGCCAGCGCTGCTGAGGATCGCGGAGTCGGAACCGGTGTTCAGGTACGTCTCGGAGTTTGCCTTGACCGGGATTTCGGTCTGGGAGCCGTTTGCGCCGCTGATGGTCAGGGTAGCGTCCGAGGTGCCCTGGTTGAAGACAGCGCCGATGACGCGTCCGGGCTCCTTCTCGCCGGAAGCCACGATAAGGATGTTGCGCAACTGCAGCTGGCCGAGGTCAGCCTTGACCCCGTCGGAAGCCGAGTACTGGTGCTGAGTCTGCTGGGCGTTGACGAAACCGCAGCCGGTGACGGACAGAAGACCGACGCCGATTGCAGCGGCCGCAATTGCCAGCTTGCCGCGCTGGACAGTGTTCATCGCAGAAATGCGCACGACACCTACTCCTCAAGAGTCATTGGAAAGTTTTCAGCCATAGCCTATCGGCAAATAGGCCGAAACGAGGATTCGGGAAGCCTTTGTGGCGCCCGCGACGGCGGATACAACCGCGTGCGACCGCGTGCCCGCTGGCGCGCACGCGGGAGAGCCCGGGCATTCACTTCGATTGACTAATGCATCTTTCACAGTTTTCGTCAAGGGGTTCTTTAGGGCCCTTTCGGGCCTTTTTCCCTTTATTTGCGCGGGAGGAGGGGCCGTCCGATGCCAGTCGTATGCCTTAATCGTGATAGACTAGTCTGCGGGAAAGGGGAAAGTCCACATGGTTTTTGAGGTCGGCGAGACAGTAGTTTACCCTCACCACGGTGCAGCAAAAATTGAGGAAATCAAGATGCGCACCATCAAGGGCGAAGAGAAGATGTATCTCAAGCTCAAGGTGGCTCAGGGTGATCTGACCATTGAAGTTCCAGCAGAGAATGTTGACCTTGTTGGGGTCCGGGACGTAGTGGGCAAGGATGGTTTGGAGCACGTATTTGACGTCCTCCGCGCCGAGTTCACTGAAGAGCCCACCAACTGGTCACGTCGTTACAAGGCAAACCTGGAGAAGCTTGCTTCGGGTGATGTCATCAAGGTGGCAGAGGTCGTCCGCGATCTTTGGCGTCGTGATCACGATCGCGGCCTTTCCGCAGGTGAGAAGCGCATGCTGGCCAAGGCGCGGCAGATTCTGATTTCAGAACTGGCGCTGGCTGAGAAGACAGACGAAGAGAAGGCAGCAAGCGTTCTCGACGAGGTCTTGGCTTCCTAAGAATTGATGCCCGGTGGTGCGAAAGCGCCGCCGGGTTTCTTTTTTGTCTTCCAGTAACCTTGGCGCATGAGTAATCCTTCAATGCGCTCGGTTACGGCCGTCATCGTAGTTGCAGCCGGTTCAGGGGAGCGCCTGGGCTACGGCATGCCTAAAGCCCTGGTTCCTTTGGGCGGTGAGTCCATCCTCATGCATGCCCTCCGCGGGGTGGTGGCGGCAGACGTTGCACGCCAGATCTGCGTTGCCGTGCCCAAGGGGGATACGGATATGCGTGAGCTGATCGCTGATTTCACCGTGGAACTGGTGGACGGCGGACCCGAAGTGACGGTCGTCGACGGAGGGTCTACCCGCGCGGACTCCGTGCGCGCCGCCCTTGCCGCCTTGGAGGAAGGCACTGAATTCGTGCTGGTGCACGACGCCGCCCGGGCCCTTGCGCCCGAGCGTGTCTTCCAGCGCGTTGCCGAGGCCCTTGCTGCGGGGGCGAAGTCGGTCATTCCGGCGATGCCGGTGGTTGACACCATTAAGACGGTGGCGGCTACAAGCGGGGCAGAGACGGAGATCGCGCCGGAAGTGGTCACGGGGACCGCCAACCGGGAGCAGTTGCGCGCAGTCCAGACGCCTCAAGGTTTTGAGCTGGCAACGCTGCGCCGTGCCCATGGGGCCGCAGCAGATTTCGATGACCAACAGTCTGCGTCGGTTACTGACGACGCCATGTTGGTGGAACTCCTCGGAGTTCCGGTGCATGCGGTCCGGGGTGCCAGCCAGTCCTTGAAAATCACCACACCGCTGGACCTCATCATCGCCGAAGGCTTGTTGGAAGGCCCCTTGGGGATGCGCTGGGTGGAGGGCTGATGAACCAAGCCGCACCGATCCTGCCTCGCACCGGAATCGGCATTGACGTGCACGCCTTCGCACCCGCCGACGACCCCCAGCCGCTGTGGTTGGGAGGATTGTTCTGGGAGGGCGAACAGGGGCTCTCAGGCCATTCCGACGGCGATTGCGTCGCCCATGCGGCCGCGGATGCGCTCTTCTCCGCCTGCGGAATCGGCGACCTCGGCACGCACTTCGGCACGGACCGCCCCGAGTTTGCAGGCGCTTCCGGAGTGAAGCTCCTGAGCGAAGCCGCGCGCATTGTCCGTGCCGCAGGATTCGGGATCGGAAACGTGGCCGTGCAGTTCGTCGCCAACCGTCCCAAGTTCGGCCCTCGGCGGGAAGAATCACAGCGGGTCCTCAGCGAAGCCGCCGGTGCACCCGTCAGCGTCACGGCGACCACCAGTGATGGCCTCGGATTCACGGGGCGCGGTGAAGGGATCTCGGCAGTCGCCACGGCCGTGGTTTACCAGCTACCGGAGCCTGGACAGCCGGCTACCGCGGACGCCGGGCAGCCGGCCACCGCGAACGGCGGGCAGGATGCGTAAGCCGCGTTCCGGCGTCGTACGTTTTCCGGCCGCCGCAGCAATAGCAGCCCTCGGGACGGCACTGATGCTGGCCGGCTGCGACGGAACTCCAAAGATGGACGTGAAAGCCAGTTGCGAGTTCCTGAACAACGATTCCTTCAAGCCGGACGGCAACCAGCAACAGCAGTCCAAACAGCTGGCCGGGCACTATCACCAACTCTCGGAAAAACTCGCCCCGGAGATCGCGGACCCCATCAAGGAGATGGCGGCCATCATGGACAAGGCCGCGTCCTCGTCGCTCGGAGCGGCTACCCAGGAGCAACAGCAGCAGCTCACGGTCCAGTTCAACAAGATCGGCGAGTTCTGCAAGTAAGCCGGGCACGGTCCGGCATCGGCTAATCTGGAGCGGTGACCCTGCGCTTCTATGACACTGCCTCCGCCGAAGTCCGTGACTTCGTTCCCCTCGAACCCGGCAAGGCGAGTGTCTACTACTGTGGGGCCACCGTGCAGGGCATGCCGCACGTGGGCCACGTCCGTTCGGCGATCGCGTTCGACCAACTGACCCGATGGCTGGAATTCCGCGGCCTGCGGGTCACCGTGGTGCGCAACGTCACGGATATTGATGACAAGATCCTGGCAAAGTCCGAGCGGTCCTTCGGGCCCGATTGGGACGCCGAGCCCACAGCCAAGCAGGACGAGGAATGGTGGGCACTGGCCTACCGCTACGAGCTGGAATTCGAGCAGGCCTATGAGACCCTCGGCGTCCAGCGGCCCACGTACGAACCCCGCGCCACCGGCCACATCCCGGAGATGCACGCGCTGATTCAGCGGCTCATCGACCGCGGCCACGCCTACCCTGCCCTCGATGACTCCGGAGACGTCTACTTCGATGTCCGTTCCTGGAGCAAGTACGGTTCGCTCACGCGTCAGAACGTAGATGACATGCAGGGAGCCGCGGACGCAGACCCTCGCGGCAAACGAGATCCCCGCGACTTTGCGCTGTGGAAGGGCTTCAAGGAAGGCGAACCGGAAACCGCCAGCTGGGCTTCGCCCTGGGGTGCCGGCCGTCCTGGGTGGCACCTCGAATGCTCCGCCATGGTCACCAAGTACCTCGGCAAGCGCTTCGATATCCACGGCGGGGGACTCGACCTCCGTTTCCCGCACCATGAGAACGAGATGGCACAGTCCCAGGCCGCCGGGGATGACTTCGCCAACTTCTGGATGCACAACGGCTTGGTGACCTACGAGGGCGAAAAAATGTCCAAGTCCATAGGCAACACCATCAGCCCGGCCGAGATGCTGGACGTGGCCTCGCCCAGGGTGGTCCGGTACTACCTCGGGCAGGCCCACTACCGCTCTGTCCTGGACTACCGGCCGACGTCGCTCCAGGAGGCGGCTGCCGCCGTCGAACGCATTGACGGTTTCATCGCGAAAGCGTCTGCCAAGGTTCAGCACGACATGGGCGGACCGAGCGCTTATGCCGTAGCGCCGCAGGCCAACATGCCGGCCGCCTTTGCCGCCGCGATGGACGATGACCTGAACGTCCCGCAGGCACTGGGCGTCCTTCACGAGACGGTTCGTGCGGGCAACACGGCGCTGGCCGCCGGAGATCTTGAGGCTGCCAAGCAGGCCCTCTACAGCGTCAATGCCATGACCTCGGTCCTGGGACTGGACGCCGTGAAACGCCCCGAAGCCGTGCAGGGCCGTGAACACGCCGCCCTCGAGGTGCTGGTCGAGGCGCAGCTTGAAGCCCGGGCAGCCGCGCGTGCGGCGAAGGACTGGGCCGCGTCGGACGCGATTCGCGACACGCTCGCCGCAGCCGGCATCGTGGTTGAGGACGGGCCCGACGGCGCAACGTGGAGCCTGAAGCGCGGCTGACAAGACGGCTCGTCCGCCGAATTGCATTGGGTCAGTAGACTTGATTCCAGACTCATTACAACATCAAGGATGGAATCCCATGGCCAACAACGGTAACCGGTCGGTCAAGAAGAAGAAGGGCCCCACCGTCGGAACCGGTGGCCACGGCCGCAAGGCACTCGAAGGCAAAGGCCCCACCCCCAAGGCGGAGGACCGCGTCTACCACAAGGCCTACAAGAACAAGCAGTTGGCCGAGCGTTCGGCAGCCAAGCGCGGTGCAGGTCCCCGCGGCGCAGGCGCACGCCGGAGCACTGGTCCCAAGGGCCGCGCCACTGAAGAGCTGGTGACTGGCCGCAACTCAGTGGTGGAGGCCCTGCGCGCCGGCATCCCGGCCAAGGCGCTGCACGTGGCCATCCGGATCGAGATGGACGACCGCGTCAAGGAATCCCTCAAGATTGCTGCTGAACGGAATATCCCGCTGCTGGAGGCCGGGAAGTCCGAGCTCGACCGGATGACCGAGGACGCCGTGCACCAGGGCCTCGTCCTGCAGATTCCGCCGTACGAGTACGAGGACGCTTACGATCTCGCCGAAGAAACGGTAGCCAAGTGGAAGAAGGGGCACATCTCCAATGCTCCGCTCTTCGTTGCCCTGGACGGCATCACTGACCCCCGCAACCTTGGCGCCATCATTCGTTCGGTTTCTGCCTTCAGCGGTCACGGCGTCATCGTGCCCGAACGTCGCTCCGTAGGTGTGACCGCTTCCGCGTGGAAGACCAGCGCGGGAGCTGCCGTGCGTGTCCCCGTGGCACGGGCATCCAACCTGAACAACGCCCTCAAGCAGTTCAAGGAGATGGGCATCTACGTTCTGGGCCTGGACGGTGGCGGCGACGTCTCCCTCCCGGACCTCACGGTCGCTACCGAACCGGTGTGCATCGTGGTGGGTTCCGAAGGCAAGGGCCTCAGCCGGCTCGTGCGCGAGAACTGCGACCAGATCGTCTCCATCCCGATCGACTCCGCCATGGAGTCCCTGAACGCTTCCATGGCCGTCGGCATCTCCCTCTATGAGGTCTCCCGGCAGCGCTCGGCAAACTAGCCCCGTTCCTCTCTCACATCCCGACGCGTTTTGAGGGTTCCTCTCTCACATCCCGACGCGTTTCGGCTAACGCTCTCTCACCTCAAGCCGGTGGGGGAGCGTTTGCCGTTCTGCGTGGATCAGCTCACGACGGCGCCTCCCGGACACCCGCAGTACGTCCGCCGCGGGTGGGATGTGGCAGAGTAACCGGCGGAAGCGGGTGGGATGTGCCAGAGCGACCGGTGGGAGCGGGTGGGATGTGCCAGAGGAACGCTAGAAGTCGCGGCGGTTGGCCAGCACCGGGAGCTTTTGGCGGGCTTCCTGTACTACGGTCCCGTCGAGGTCGGCAAAAATCAGTCCCGGCTCGCCTTCGAGTGATTCAAGCACTTGGCCGAACGGGGAAACGACGGCGGAGTACCCCACTCCCGTGGGTGCCGTGCCTTTGGTTTCCACTCCTTGGGTAGCGGGATCACCCTGGCCGCAGGCAAGGACGAACGTGGTGGTATCCACGGCCCGGGCGCGGGCAAGGAGCTGCCACTGCTCAGCTTTGCCGGGGCCGGATCCCCAGGATGCTGAGACGATATTGACCACCGCGCCACGCCGGGCGTTCTCGGTGAACAGGGCGGGGAAACGGATGTCGTAGCACGTGGCCAGACCAAAGGTGAGGCCATCGGCGTCGAACGTCACGGGGTCTGTGCCGGGCTCGACGGTATCGGACTCCGCAAAGCCGAATGCGTCGAACAAGTGGATCTTGTCGTAGCTGGCCTCTACGCCCGGGCCGGTGGCCAAAAGGGTATTCCGTACGCGGGCTTTTCCGGACTCCGAGGGGGTGCCGGGCGTGAACATCCCCGCAACGATCACCAGCTCCAGCTCCTTGGCGAGTTCGCGGACCCGGGCTGCCCAGGGGCCGTCGAGGGGCTCGGCAATGTCCAGCAGCGAGTTGCCGAACGCACGCATCATGGCTTCCGGAAAGACCACAAGGCCGGCGCCGCCTTCCTTGGCTCGTCGGGCATACTCCTCCAGGATCCGCAGGTTCCCGTCCAGATCCCGGCCTGTGATGACTTGGGCAAGTGCCACGCGCACGATGTGTACCTCCAGTTCCGTACCTCCCAGTATGGCAGCGCTGCAAGGAAGTGCCGCGTATGTCGTCACATGGAAGGAGGAAGCGGCACATAGTTGGCGTGGAACTAAACTTGCAATCAATGGTCATGCCTATTTTGGAAACAGCAGCCGCCGTGGACGCCTCCCGTCCCGCGCCGCTCGGACTGAGCTCACCGCAGTCCGGGGAGACTAATGCTGCCTCCGCACCCATCGGTCACGTCAACGTGGCAGTGTTCGCCCCGGATCTGGAGCGTGTGGAGATGGCGTACCAGGCGCCAGGCGAGGGATGGCGCGTCCACACTCTGCCGAACAAGGCCGACGGCATCCACTTCGGCATCGTGGACGGGGTTCCGCCCGGCACCCGGTACGGTTTCCGCGCCGCTCCTGAAGGCGGTGGACTTCCGGTGTCCGTGCCCTCGGTGGATTTTGACGACGACGGCGGACAGCCCCTGTTGCTGGACCCTTACGGCCGCGCCGTGGACCAGCGGGGCGAATTCCTGACGAGCGTGCATATGGCCCGGGACTTTGACTGGGGAGATGACGCCGCGCCGCGGACTCCGCTGCGGAACACGGTCATCTACGAGGCCCATGTCCGCGGCCAGACGATGTTGCACCCGGACATCCCCGCGCACCTGCGTGGAACATATGCAGGCATGGCCCATCCCGTGATGATCCAGCACCTGACGGAACTGGGTGTGACGGCTGTCCAGCTGCTTCCTATCCACTTCCACCTGGATGAGTCGCACCTTCAGGACCTTGGCCTGACCAACTACTGGGGCTACAACACCATAGCTTTCTTCGCGCCGCAGTCCTCCTACGCCACCGAAGCTGCGCGGAACGCCGGGCCTCATGCGGTCCAGGATGAACTCAAAGGCATGGTCAAGCTGCTCCACGCTGCCGGGATCGAGGTGCTCCTGGATGTGGTCTACAACCACACAGCCGAGGCCGGACCGGACGGGCCTCCCATCAGCTTCCGCGGACTGGCGGAGAAACGGTACTACCGCCACGATGCCCACGGCCGCTACTTGGACACCACCGGCTGTGGCAACACACTGGACTTCAGCGATCCCGTTGTGGTGGACCTGGCTTTGGACTCGTTGCGCTACTGGGTCAACGACTTCCACGTGGACGGCTTCCGTTTCGACCTCGCTGTGACGCTTTGCCGCGATTCCGGAAACCAATACGACCCGAACCACCCGTTCCTGCGCGCGATCGCGGAAGATCCCGTGCTCTCCTCGGTCAAGCTGATTGCCGAGCCGTGGGACGTCGGTTACGGCGGCTGGCAGACGGGACGGTTCCCCCGCGGCTGGGCTGACTGGAATGACCATTTCCGCGACGGCGTCCGCAACTTCTGGCTTTCCGACCGCGCCGCCATCGAGGCCGGTGGCCACGGCGGGTCGGTAGCGAAGCTCGCGCAGATCATGGCCGGTTCCCAGGAGCTGTTTGCCGCTTCAGGCAGGACGCGGCTGGCATCGGTAAACTTCGTCACGGCCCACGACGGTTTCACCCTTGCGGACCTCGTCAGCTACGACCGTAAGCACAACGAAGACAACGGCGAGCAAAACAGGGACGGCCACGGCGATAACCGCAGCTACAACCACGGCTTCGAAGGCCGCAGTGAGAACGAGGCGATCGTTGCTGCCCGCGCCCTGTCGGTCCGCAACCTCATGGCTACCCTTTTGCTGTCCATTGGCGTTCCGATGATCACAGCCGGTGATGAACTCGGGCGGACGCAGCATGGGAACAACAACGCCTATTGCCAGGACAACCCCACTGCCTGGTTGGACTGGAGCCGCACCCACGAGGCCCACTCACTGTTCCGGACCACCCGCGAGTTGGTCCGCCTTCGGAGATGGTTCCTGAGCCAGCAGCCTGAGAGCTTCCCTGCGATGGCCGACGACTCCAGCCTTCAGTGGTTTGATGACAACGGCAAACGCATGACCCCGGCCCGCTGGAACGATCCCGGCGTCCGGTGTGTCCAACTTCTGATGGGTGACGAGGACAGCCAAGTGCGCGGCTTGATCGTGATCAACGGCAGCAACCATGACGTTCGGATGGTCCTGCCGGAGATTTTGAGCGAGACGGGCGTCGGGAAACGTATGTTCGAGCTCCGTTTCACCACTTCGGTGCTCCACGAACGCCGTAAGGGTGCGCTGGTAGCGTCCGGTGAACGGGATATCCTGCATGCCAACACCATCAACGTCTACCGCACCTGAAACCTGAGGAGTTCCCGGCATGAAACGCAGCAGGCTGGCGGCGTTCGCAGGTTTGGTGATCGCCGTCGTCCTGCTGGTTGTCGCCATGGTCAGCGGCCAGCAGGTGCCAACGGCACCTGTGGAGTCACCCGGCACCGCGGTAAGTACGACGTCGGCGCCTCCTGCTGCTGGCCGGGCACCGGAAAATCCTTCCGGATTGCCGGCCGTCAACGCCTCCCAGTTGCCCAAGGAAGCACGGCAGACCCTTGCCCTCATCGCGAAGGGCGGCCCTTACCCTTACGACCGTGACGGCGTGAACTTCGGTAACTTCGAAGGACTCCTGCCCAAGAAGGGAAGCGGCTTCTATAAGGAGTACACGGTGCCGACGCCGGGGGAGTCAGACCGGGGCGCGCGGCGGATCATCGTGGGCAAGGACGCCGCCAAGTACTACACCGCGGACCACTACGAATCGTTCAAGTTCATCGTCGAGGACAAGTAGGAGCCCATGAAGATCTACTCAGCTGACACCTGGACGCTCGAAGAACTGCAGGAGCAGGTTTCTGACGCAGGCCGCCGCACTATCCTGGTGCCCCCGGCGGACACCAAGAAGGCCGTCCTCGAGGTCTTCGGCCAGGTCCTGGATTTCCCTGAGTACTACGGCGTGAACCTGGATGCCCTCAATGACTCCCTGCATGACTTCGCCGATTCCTTGTCGGAGGATGGCGATGCTCCGGTCACCATGATCTGGCAGGTCCCCGCGGCTTACCGGACGGACCGCTCATTCGGGGTGGTCTGCGAAATCCTCCAAGACGCAGAGCGCTACGCCGGCCGCGACCTGGCAGTGATCGCCGTCTTCCAGCACTAGATTTACCCAGTTATCGCGTAGTGACGCCCGTGACATCGGGGTCATGGTGAAACACCTATTCATTCAGTGGCTAGGTCCTTACTCCTCGTCTGGACGGATTGCGGCGTGCAACGGGCGTTTGGTCATCGGCTTTGAATATGTCGCCCGGATGTGCGCTCCGGCAACGAGAGCACAAGCAACCAACGACGGCAGGCTGTGGCGGACGAGGATCTACTCCTTCGCGTACTCTCTGATACGTCTCAGCCGAATCGGCCCACGTGCATGCTGGCCGCGGACGATCCGGCGACCTCGTGCTCGGTGCTGATCACAGGTGGGAGCGACGAGCGCTGCGATACCGCCGACCTTGTGCTGGCCGACCGACGCCCGCAGGGGCAAGGGCGTTAACTGCTTGCGGGGCGCCCTGTTTCTGCTTCACACGCTGATCAATACGTGAGGGCTTAAGTGGCGAGCATCCATCATTCGTGACGGTACATGCAGAATATTTCTGTGATAATCCAGTATATTACTGAATATCGATGATTTCCTTCTAGTTTTTTTGCAATTTATAGAATTCCTCAGCTCAAACTGATGACATTGAATGATGAGGAGGCCTACCATCTGAGGGTGTCGTCGGTTCGGAGATCGAGAATCTAACGATTTGCTGCCAACTTCCTACCTGGTTCTCTTCATTTGGGAAGGAAAGAGCCGGGCGCGTATTTGTTTGCGATGGAAGTATTTCTCTTTGTCACTAAGGGGGGCAAGTGATGTATAAAGTCACATCCGATTTTCATGGTCTATTGAATCGACGGTCGCGTATTGATCTCAGGGCTCGAACTTTGAGCTCCGTGCCGGGCCGAGAGGTACGGCAGGCATGCTACTCACGCGGTAAGGACCGTCAAAATGGAATCAGAAGGTCCTTGCTCGCGGCAGTAGCTGCCGTCTTTATGGCGTTGCTGCCCATAGCAAGTGCTAATGCTGCGACCCCGACTTTTGGCTATAGGTATGCAGGTGGAGTCGGTAACGTAACAGCCTGGCTTAACTATTCGTCCGGTGTTGGCAACTGGCAGTGGTATATCACGAATGCGGCAAATAACTGGATGTACCCGGGCTGGGACAACCCCGTTTACATTAGCTTCACCAGCAGTAACATGGGATCAAAACTCGATTTTCATCAACACAACGATGCCTACTTTGGTGGAACGCACGATGTCCTTGCCTGGACAGCATTCTTCTCGAGTACCGGGGGTGTAGTTGATCCTTCGTCATCAAATTGGACCTATGCAGAAGTTCACATAAATAATGATGTGTACAGTTCACCAGGAACTAGCAATGAGGCGGCCCTAGGTACAACGATTCATGAGATCGGACATGCATTTGGCCTGGCGCATTATAATGCGAATCCCTTTAGCGTTATGTGTCAAACAGCGGCTGGTCGAGTGGTCCAGCGAGTCACAGTAGTTGATAATGACGCAGTCAATATTCTGTATTAGAAAAATGGGGGAATTTTTCATGTCGAACTCACCAAAAATTCTGGTTCTTCTCTTACTCATCGTATCGGTGTCCGGCGTAGCGTCGTGTGCGGCAAACCCGGGTGCTGGACAGCTTTCCGGCTCTCATCAGGTGTCCCAATTGGTAGGGCAGAACTCCAACGATGCCTACGCCGACATCCCGCCGGACCAGATACGACAGGCTGGCACCGAGGTGGACTTCCTCTGGGATCCGAAGGACCCCTTCTACGGGTTCAACAAGTACCCCGTCGTTGCACGGGTGCACATAGACTCAATCGACGGTGGCCGGACTTCCAGCCCGGTGTCAGAGCAGCCTGTCTTCCCGCAGACGTTCGGGAAGATGTCAGTCCGCGAGGTTTACAAGGGAGACCTTAAGCCGGGTACCCAGCTCGCGTACTCACGGGTGGGCGGGACAGTGACCTATGACGATTATTGGAACAGCCTAAACAAAGAACAGCAGGAGAAGATTCTGCAGCTCAATCGGGGTCAGAAGCCAACTGACTCAAAATATGTCCAAGCTAAAATCACGGACGATATTGATATCGAAGTGGGGAAAGAATACGTCGCACTTCTGTTGCCTCAAGCTCCAAAAGACAACAGTCACAGCGAGTATGCCATCACGGGGTATCAGTTTGGTCTGAGGGAGATACGGGGAACAGGCTCGGATTCCACGATTCTGAATAACGAGACGCACACCTGGGAAGGTCTCTCCACGATGGTCGAGGTGCCGTCTCAGCGCTAAAACGAGGCTGGCCCGCTTCCGAACAATGGAAATGCGGGCCAGCGACGTGTTGGGCCTATGGGTCTATTTACTAAGCGTTCGCGATCAACCCAAGTTCAGCCTTGGAAGCCAACGCTGAATGCTTCGGGAACACCCGAACGGTGTAGCCGAAGGAGCCTGAGCGGTTGATGACCAGCGATCCGTGGAAGAGATGGCGTCCGTGGCCGAGGTCTTCCTTGGGGTCCAGTTCGGCAACCACAATGTCTTCGAGTTCATCGCTTTCTTCGGCCCGTCCGAAGGCCACCTCCACGGCGACGTCTTCGGGTGCGAGGTTGTTCAGGGCGATGTACGCGTTGACCTGGAGGGTGTCGCCTACTTGGGGTTCCTCGGAGAGACCCACCGAATCGACGTGTTCCACTACAACCTCGGGCCAGGCGTTCCGGACCTTGGTGGTCCAGGCTGCGAGTTCCTTCGCCTCCCTGTACGAGTCCGCAGAGGCCCTCCGACCGGACACGGCTGCCGGGCAGTAGAGGTTGTTGACGTAGTCGTGGAGCATGCGTTCGGCGGAGACAGCCGGACCGAGGTTGGCCAGGGTGTGCTTGATCATCGAAACCCAATGGGTGGGGATCTTCTCCGTGCTGGACTCGGAAGGCCCTGCAGCCCCGGCACCTTGGGACACGGTGGTGCCATAGAAACGGGGTGCTACCTGGGTTTCGAGGAGCTCGTAGAGGGCTGCGGCTTCGATGTCGTCACGTTCGTCGGCGGAGGCGCCGTTGTTGGCCGTGGGGATCGCCCAGCCGTTCTCGCCGTCGTACATTTCGTCCCACCAACCGTCCAACACGGACAGGTTCAGCGAGCCGTTGATGGCCGCCTTCATCCCGGACGTGCCGCACGCCTCCAGGGGGCGGAGGGGGTTGTTGAGCCAGACGTCGCATCCCGGGAACAGGGTTCGCGCCATGGCGATGTCGTAGTTGGGCAGGAAGACGATCCTGTGGCGCACTTCGGGGTCGTCCGTGAACCGGACCAGGTCCTGGATCATTTTCTTTCCTGCATCGTCGGCCGGGTGCGACTTGCCCGCGATGACCAACTGGATGGGGTGCTTCGGGTCAAGGAGCAGGGCCTTGAGCCGCTTGGGGTCACGCAGCATCAGGGTGAGGCGCTTGTAAGTGGGAACACGGCGGGCGAAGCCGATGGTCAGCACGTCCGGATCCAGGACTTTCGCGGTCCAGCCGAGTTCGGCGTCGGCGGCGCCCCGCTTCTTCCAAGAGGCGCGCAGGCGGCGGCGGACATCCTCGATCAGCTGGACGCGGAGTTCGCGGCGAAGCGCCCACACATCCTCGTCACTGACGTTGTAGGCGAGGTCCCAGCGCCCCATCGCTTCGGCTTCCGCGCCGAACTGGCTGCGGACAAGGGAAGAGATCCGCGGGTCCACCCAGGTGGGAACGTGGACGCCGTTGGTGACGGAGGCGATGGGCACCTCGGAGTGGTCGAATCCCGGCCACAGGCCTGCAAACATCTGGCGGGAAACAACGCCGTGAAGCTTCGCTACGCCGTTGGCGCGCTGCGCCAGGCGCAGGCCCATGACAGCCATGTTGAAAACCGCAGGGTTGCCGCCGTCGTAGTTTTCCCGGCCGAGCTCCAGGATCCGCTCCACCGGGACGGCAGGGGCGAGGCCCCCTTCGAAGAAGTGCTTGATCTGGACCGCTTCGAAGCGGTCGATCCCCGCGGGCACCGGTGTGTGGGTAGTGAAGACGGTGGAGGCGCGGCCGGCGGCGAGTGCCTCTTCCCAGCTGAGCGGATCAGCGGGATCGGACATGGCTTCCTGGATCCGCTCAATACCGAGGAACCCGGCGTGGCCTTCGTTCGTGTGGAAGACTTCCGGCGCGGGCGTGCCGGTCAGTTCCTGGTAGACGCGCAGGGCCTTCACGCCGCCCATGCCGAGCAGGAGCTCCTGCTGGAGGCGGTGGTCGCCGCCTCCGCCGTACAGGCGGTCCGTGATGCCGCGGGCGGCTTCGTCGTTGGAGGGTACGTTGGAGTCCAGCAGCAGCAGGGGCACGCGTCCGACGTCGGCACGCCAGACGTGCGCATGCAGCTCGCGTCCGTTGGGCAGCGGCAGGGAAATCTGCACGGCCTTGCCCTGGCCGCCGTCCTTTGCGGGGTGGCGCAGGAGTGTCAGGGGCAGCCCGTCAGGGTCCAGAACGGGGTACGTTTCCTGCTGCCAGGCATCGCGGGAGAGTGACTGCTTGAAGTAGCCGGCCTGGTAGAGGAGGCCGACGCCGATCAGCGGGACGCCGAGGTCGGATGCGGCTTTGAGGTGGTCGCCGGCAAGGATGCCGAGGCCGCCGGAGTACTGCGGGAGTACCTCGGTGATGCCGAATTCGGGGGAGAAATAGGCGATGCACTTGGGCGCGTCGTCGCCCAGGCTTTGGTACCAGCGCGGCTCGCTGAGGTAACGGTCCAAGTCCGCCGCGGCTTCCTGCACGCGCGCCACGAGCTCTCCGTCCGCGGCCAGGTCCTGAAGCTGTTCCCGGCTGATGGACCCAAGCAAGGCAATGGGATCATGCTGCGCGTCTTCCCACAGCGCAGGGTTGAGCCCTGCAAAAAGTTCCCGCGTGGGCCGGTGCCATGACCAACGCAAGTTCGTTGCCAAACGGGCTAATGGCCTGATGGGCTCAGGGAGGACGGTACGGACTGTAAACCTTCGGATTGCCTTCACGAGCGCCACACTAACCGACTCCCATGACAGTCGGAACCGCTTTGGGTTTCTTTTAGGTAAAAGACATGAGCGCGCCGAATATAGGTCGTGTGCTTAGCATTCTGTGATTTTTGTCAGTAACGTCGTGCTTGTGACGAATATCCAGCGAACCAGCACCGCTCTGAAATCCAAGACAAAAACGGACATCACCGACGGACTTCGCTTCGGCCGGTTCCCCATCACGGCTGTCCAGCCGGTGGTGGACGGGGGCCGTTTCCCGGCAAAGGCATTGCCCGGGGAAGACCTCCGGGTTTCTGCCACGGTATTCCGGGAAGGACATGATCAGCTCGGCGTTTCCGCTGTGCTCCTGGATCCCAGGGGCAAGGAACGCCAGCGGGTCCGGCTGGCCCCTTCCCAGGAGGAACGCTGGAAGGGCCTGGACCGCTGGGAGGGCCACCTGACCCCCACCGGTGTGGGAGCCTGGTCGTTCGTTATCGAAGCCTGGCACGACCGGTACGGCACTTGGCACCACAACGCCGAGGTGAAGGTTGCCGCCGGGATCGACGTGGAGCTCATGCTCACTGAAGGTTCCGTGCTCCTCGCCGAGGCGGCAGGGGACGACGCCGGACGCAGCGCCGCGGAAAAGCGCACCTTGCGTGCCGCGTCAGTCGTGCTGGCGGATACCACCAAGTCACCCGAGGAGCGCCTTGCCGCCGGTTTCAGCCGCGAGGTGCTGGCCGCCGTCGGGCGTGTTCCCATCCGTGAACTGGTGACGGTTTCCGAGCAGTTCCCGCTCAAGGTGGAACGGGACCTTGCCGGTCGTGGCTCGTGGTACGAATTCTTCCCCCGCTCCGAAGGTGCGGTCCTGGACCACGCCACCGGCGTATGGACTTCCGGCAACTTCCGCACCGCGGCCCAGCGGCTGGATGCCGTTGCCGGCATGGGGTTCGACGTTATCTACCTGCCGCCCATCCACCCCATTGGTTTCCAGCACCGGAAGGGCCGCAACAACACCCTGACGCCGGGTCCGCAGGATCCCGGCTCGCCGTGGGCCATCGGTTCCAAGGACGGAGGCCACGACGCCATCCATCCTGATCTGGGGACTTTCGAGGACTTCGACGCGTTCGTTGCGCGTGCCAATGAGCTTGGCCTTGAGGTGGCACTGGACCTGGCCCTGCAGGCCGCTCCTGACCACCCATGGGTCGAGTCGAATCCGGAATGGTTCACCACCCGGGTGGACGGCTCCATTGCCTACGCGGAAAACCCGCCGAAGAAGTACCAGGACATCTACCCCCTCAACTTCGACAATGATCCCGCCGGCCTCTCCAAGGAGATCCTGCGCATCGTCCAGTTGTGGATCAGCCACGGCGTGAAGATTTTCCGCGTGGACAATCCGCACACCAAGCCGGTCTGGTTCTGGGAATGGCTGATCGGAAAGATCAACAAGCGCAATCCCGAGGTGGTTTTCCTCGCGGAGGCGTTCACCCGGCCGCCCATGATGCACGCCCTGGGACGGGCGGGATTCCAGCAGTCGTACACGTACTTCACGTGGCGGAACACCAAGACAGAAATCGAGGAGTACTTCCACGAGGTCAGCCACGAGACCCCGGCGTTCTTCCGCCCGAATTTCTTCGTGAACACTCCGGACATCCTCACCGAGTACCTGCAGTACGGCGGCCCTGCCGCTTTCAAGATCCGTGCCGTCCTCGCCTCCACCGCCAGCCCGCTATGGGGCGTCTACGCCGGTTACGAGCTGTATGAGCACGTTGCCAGGCCCGGTGCCGAAGAGTACATCGACAACGAAAAGTACGAGTACAAGGCACGTGACTGGGAGGGTGCTGCGGCGTCCGGCCACACGCTGGCCCCCTACATCACCCGGCTCAACACCATCCGCAAGGACCACCCGGCCCTGGGCGATTTGCAGAACCTGACACTGCACCGGAGCACGGACGATGCAACCGTTGTGTACTCCAAGCACAAGACGCTGCCGGACGGCCGCAAGGACACTTTGATCGTGGTGGTCAACGTGGATCCGCACAGCACGCGGG
Organism: Paenarthrobacter sp. YJN-5; assembly: GCF_015040095.1. Lineage (NCBI taxonomy): Bacteria > Bacillati > Actinomycetota > Actinomycetes > Micrococcales > Micrococcaceae > Paenarthrobacter > Paenarthrobacter sp. YJN-5. The sequence goes on along the minus strand of NZ_CP053544.1, from coordinate 3,720,310 downwards.
AGAGCACGGTTTCGCTGGACCTCGCCGCGCTGCAGCTCGATCCCGGAGACTTCAACGACCAGGGCCGTTACTGGGTGGACGACCTCATCAGCGGACAAAGCTGGGAATGGGGCGAACACAACTACGTCCGGCTGGACGCCCACGTTGAGCCGGCCCACGTGCTCAGCATCCGGAGGCAGCCTTAGTGAGTTTTTCTCCGCAAAACCCGAGCCAGTACTTCACTCCGAAGAACACCTTCGAGCTGAACGCTCCCGGTCTCCAGCATGATCCACACTGGTACCGCAAAGCTGTGTTCTACGAGGTACTGGTTCGGGCCTTTGCGGATGCCAACGGTGACGGCTCCGGTGACTTCCAGGGCCTGATCGACAAGTTGGACTACCTGCAATGGCTGGGCGTCGATTGCCTGTGGCTGCCGCCGTTCTTCCAATCGCCGTTGCGTGACGGCGGTTATGACATCGCCGACTACACCTCAGTGCTGGACGAGTTCGGGACCATCAGCGATTTCAAGCGCCTGGTGGCCGAAGCGCACGCCCGCGGCGTTCGGGTCATCATCGACCTTCCGCTGAACCACACTTCGGACCAGCACCCCTGGTTCCAGGAATCCCGTAAGGACCCCACCGGCCCTTACGGAGATTTCTACGTGTGGAGCGACACCGACGAGAAGTACCAGGACGCGCGGATCATCTTCGTGGACACCGAAGAATCCAACTGGACCTTTGATCCCATCCGCCGGCAATTCTTCTGGCACCGCTTCTTCAGCCACCAGCCGGACCTGAACTTCGAGAACCCGGCCGTCATCGACGCCCTGCACGATGTTGTCCGTTTCTGGCTGGACCAGGGGATCGACGGCTTCAGGGCAGATGCCATTCCCTACCTCTATGAGGAAGAGGGCACCAACTGCGAGAACCTTCCGCAGACCCACACCTTCCTGCAGGACCTGAGGCGGATGGTGGACGAAAGCTACCCGGGCCGGGTGATCATCGCCGAGGCAAACCAGCCCCCGCATGAAGTGGTGGAGTACTTCGGAACCGAGGAAGCGCCCGAATGCCACATGGCGTTCCACTTTCCCATCATGCCCAGGCTGTACTACGCGCTGCGTGACCAGAAGGCCGCCCCGATCATCGAGACCTTGCGGGATACACCCAGGATTCCGCGGGGAGCGCAGTGGGGCACCTTCCTCCGCAACCACGACGAACTGACCTTGGAAATGGTGAGGTCCGACGAGCGGGCAGCGATGCTCGGCTGGTACGCCCCGGATCCCCGGATGCGGGCCAACATCGGTATCCGACGCCGGCTGGCACCATTGCTGGACAACTCCCGGGCCGAAATCGAATTAATCAACGCCCTTCTGCTCTCCCTGCCGGGCAGTCCGTTCCTCTACTACGGCGACGAAATCGGGATGGGTGACAACATCTGGCTCGATGACCGCGATGCCGTGCGCACGCCGATGCAGTGGAACCCGGACCGCAACGCAGGATTCTCCAACGCAGACCCCGGCAAGCTGTACCTGCCGATCATCCAGTCGCTGGTTTACAACTTCGCCATGGCCAACGTGGAGGCCCAGGCCGCCCATTCCGGCTCGCTGTTGCGCTGGACGCGCCAGATCCTGAGCGTCCGGAAGAACCATCCGGTGTTCGGGTTGGGCAACTTCCGCCACATCGAGGCCGACCACGAGGCCGTGCTGGCGTACGTACGGGAACTCGCTCCAGGAAATGAGGAAGGGGAAACGGCACAGACGATTCTGTGCGTCTTCAATCTTTCGCAGCATCCCGTAGCGGCCACCCTGGACCTCCCTGAGTTCGCCGGCCGCGGCTTCAGGGACATCTTTGGCGGCCAACCCTTCCCGGCCGTGGGTGACAACGGCCAGCTGACTGTGATGTTGGGGAGCCACGCCTTCTACTGGCTAAGGCTCCGCTCCGCATTTTCCAATCCCTCGTCGCCTATGACGCAGGCGATCCCAGTGGTGTCGACGAAAGGATGAGATGAGCAAGGGAACGTTGGACCCCTCAATTGAAAGCCTTCTGCGCGGCTGGCTCCCCACGAGGCGCTGGTTTCCGGTCAAGAGTCCGGAATTCGACCTGGAGCGTGCAGGTGGTTTCGCCCTTCCGGAACCGGGCGGGGCGGATGCAGTGGAAGTCCTGCTGCTTGCCGTCACTTACAAGACGGCCGACGGCGGCCCGCGGACCGACGTCGTGCAGGTTCCGTTGAGCTTCCACAGCCAACCGCTGGCGGACGCCCCCGAAGCTCTTATCGGTGAGGTGACGCAGCCCGGGGGTGGGCTCCGGCTGGTGTACGACGCCGCCTTCGATGAAGCCTTCATCAAGGGTTGGCTGGAACTCATGCGCGCCGAAAGCACAGCGGGAGAGGGGGCAGCACGCGGCCACCTCGCCGCCGGCCGCCTGACCCTGCCGGACAACCCAACGTCCGTGAAGGTGCTCTCCGGTGAACAGTCCAATACGTCTGTGATCGTGGACGACGGTGACTCGGCGTCCATCGTGAAGATCTTCCGGGTGCTCGCGGCCGGGAAGAATCCGGAAGTGGAGCTGGGCGCGGCCCTGACCGCCGCCGAAACGGGGGAAGTTCCGGCAACCCTCGGCTGGATCACCGGTTCGTGGCACGCACAGGGTGAGGCTGCGGGAGGCGAACTCACGGTTGCCCACGAATTCCTCCGCGGCGGACAGGACGCCTGGCGACTGGCCGTAGAGGCAGCGGGTTCCGGTACTGACTTCACCGCCGAAGCCCACGGGCTCGGAGCTGCCACCGCCACGGTCCACGCAAGGCTGGCCGGGACCTTTGGGACTTCCCCCGGCCAGGAAAAGGGCCCGGAGATCATCGCAACGCTCGCACGGCGGGTCCGGGCCTCGTGGGCTGAGGCGGCAACCGCCGTCGGGCCTTACGACCAAAGGCTTGAAGAGCTGTTGGCGACCCTCGACGACAACGCCGTAGGCCAGCTGCAACGCGTCCACGGCGACCTTCACCTCGGCCAGATCCTCCGGGTTCCGGAGGCCGGAGGGAAGCCGGGACGCTGGGCCATCCTCGATTTCGAAGGCGAGCCGCTCCGGACCATCGACGAACGCAATATGCCGGACCTCCCGTTGCGGGACGTTGTAGGCATGCTGCGCTCCTTCGACTATGCCGCAGGAGCGGCAATCCGCGAAAACGCGGAAGCTGCAGTGCCCGACTCCTGGGTGGATGACTGCGCCGAGGCCTTCCTGGCCGGGTACGCGGAAGTCAATCCCGGAGCCATTGACCGCAGCTCACCGCTCTTTGTGGCATTGTGGCTGGACAAGGCCTTGTACGAGGTGGTCTATGAGTTGCGGAACCGGCCGGGTTGGTTAGCCATCCCGGTCAACGCGGCACGGCACATCCTTGATAACACGGACCGCGGCACGCCCGCGGCTACAGCGGAAGGTAATGACATGACTGGCTCTGCACGCACCGAACGGCCCCGCGTTCCCCGGCAGGTGGATGCCGAGACCTTGGCCCGTGTGGCAGCCGGCGCCCACCACGCGCCCCACTCGGTCCTGGGCGCACACCTTGACGACCACGGTCACGTCACCGTCCGCTCGGTCAAGCACCTGGCCAAGTCGGTGACAGTGGTGACCGAGGCCGGGCGCACCCCCATGGAACACGAAGCCCATGGTGTGTGGGTGGCGGTCCTGGAGCCGCTCCAGCCCGGCCACGTGCCGGACTACCGTCTGGAAGTGGAGTACGACGCCGATTCCGTCACCGTTGATGACCCGTACCACTACCTGCCCACGGTGGGAGAAGTGGATCTGCACCTGATTGGCGAAGGACGGCACGAGCGCCTCTGGGACGTTCTGGGCGCCCATATCCAGAACTACCGCACGTCCTTGGGCGATGTGCATGGCGTGTCCTTCGCCGTATGGGCTCCCAATGCGCAGGCCGTGCGGGTCATCGGTGATTTCAACGGCTGGGACGGCCGGCAGCATGCGCTGCGCTCCCTGGGCTCATCCGGCGTGTGGGAAGTCTTCATTCCGGGCGTTGTAGCAGGGGCGTGCTACAAATTCGAGATCCTGACCCGGTCCGGGCACTGGGTGGAGAAGGCAGACCCCCTTGCTTTCGGTACCGAGGTCCCGCCGCTGACTGCGTCCCGCGTGGTCGATTCCAGCTACCGCTTCAAAGATTCGGAGTGGATGGCTGCGCGTGCCGCCAAGGATCCGCACAACTCCCCGATGAGCGTCTACGAAGTACACCTTGGTTCGTGGCGTCTGGGCCTTGGCTACAAGGAACTGGCCAAGGAGCTGGTGGACTACGTCAAGTGGCTCGGGTTCACCCACGTGGAGTTCATGCCGGTAGCCGAACACCCCTTCGGTGGTTCATGGGGCTACCAGGTCACGTCCTACTTTGCCCCCACCTCGCGGTTCGGCCATCCCGATGAATTCCGCTTCCTGGTGGACTCCCTCCACCAAGCCGGGATCGGCGTGCTGCTGGACTGGGTTCCCGCGCACTTCCCGAAAGACTCGTGGGCACTTGCCCAGTTCGACGGCCAACCGCTCTACGAACATTCGGATCCTGCGCTGGGGGAGCACCCGGACTGGGGAACGCTGATCTTCGACTTCGGCCGGCGCGAGGTCCGCAACTTCCTGGTAGCCAACGCCCTCTACTGGCTGGACGAATTCCACATTGACGGTCTCCGCGTCGATGCGGTCGCCTCCATGATCTACCTGGACTACTCACGGGAAGAGGGGCAGTGGCGGCCCAACAAGTTTGGCGGCCGCGAGAACCTCGAAGCGATTTCCTTCATGCAGGAAGTCAACGCCACGGTGTACAAGACCCATCCGGGAGCCGTGACCATTGCCGAAGAATCCACTGCCTTCCCCGGCGTGACGGCACCGACCAACCACGGCGGCCTCGGCTTCGGGCTCAAATGGAACATGGGCTGGATGCACGACTCGCTCAAGTACATCGCCGAGGATCCGATCAACCGCCAATGGCACCACGGCACCATCACGTTCTCCTTGGTGTACGCCTTCTCGGAGAACTTCCTGTTGCCCATCAGCCATGACGAGGTGGTGCACGGGAAGGGTTCCATGCTGCGCAAGATGCCGGGCGACCGGTGGCAGCAGCTGGCCAACCTGCGTGCCTTCTTTGCGTACCAGTGGGCACACCCGGGCAAGCAGCTCATCTTCATGGGCACGGAATTCGGCCAGGAAGCCGAGTGGTCGGAACAGTACGGCCTGGATTGGTTCCTTGCCGACATCCCCGCGCACCGTGGGCTGCAGTTGCTGATCAAGGACCTCAACGAGTTGTACGCGGCTACCCCGGCATTGCATGTGCAGGACAATGACCCTGCCGGATTCCAGTGGATCAACGGCGGCGATGCCCAACACAACGTCCTCTCCTTCATCCGGTACGACCGTGAAGGCAAAGCCGTCGTCTGTGCAGTCAACTTCTCCGGCGCCCCGCACCAGGACTACGTTCTTGGGGTGCCGTCCGCCGGTGAATGGACCGAAGTGGTGAACACCGATGCCGAAAGCTACGGCGGTTCGGGAGTCGTAAACAACGGCGCCCTGGAAGCGACCACTCCGGGTGCGGATGGTCAACCAGCCGCACTGAAGGTCACGCTCCCGCCGCTGGGCGCTTCGTGGTTCATGGTGGCTGAGTAGGACAGGCGCGGGTCCCGTTCATCGCGACCCAGGTCCGCGGTGACTGGCCGTGCTGCGTGAGGAGAAGGACCCGCATCCATGGATGCGGGTCCTTTTCCTTGAGTTTGCGGGGTTTCCCGCCCGAGTGGGACCCGCGCTCGCGGACGCTTTGCGTTCTGGGCGGAGCGGGGGTATAGTTAATTCCCGCGCTGGTCCCCGAGCGGAGATCGCGATCTGACAAGTTACCGCAAGGAAAACATCAAGTAGCCGCAAGGTGAAAAATGAAGTCAGAATCGCCGATTTGACTCGGAGGAGTTCAGCGGGTACTTTTGAAAAGTTGCTCCGGAGCGATCTGCTGGCCTTTGGTTGGTGGTGGTGCCGGTAAGTGTCTGTTGTTTGAGAACTCAATAGTGTGCCAAGTTTGTTGATACCGATTGTTTTTTGATTGGTTGAATTTTTGCCGGGCCATTGCGCACCCCCGTGTGTGGTGGTTTGGTTTTCAGCTGGTTTCAGATTTGCAGCTGCTTCTTGCCGTGATTTCCGGTGGGGGTGGTTGTGTTTCGTTTTTTGTTTTTGAACGGAGAGTTTGATCCTGGCTCAGGATGAACGCTGGCGGCGTGCTTAACACATGCAAGTCGAACGATGATCCGGTGCTTGCGCCGGGGATTAGTGGCGAACGGGTGAGTAACACGTGAGTAACCTGCCCTTGACTCTGGGATAAGCCTGGGAAACTGGGTCTAATACCGGATATGACTCCTCATCGCATGGTGGGGGGTGGAAAGCTTTTTGTGGTTTTGGATGGACTCGCGGCCTATCAGCTTGTTGGTGGGGTAATGGCCTACCAAGGCGACGACGGGTAGCCGGCCTGAGAGGGTGACCGGCCACACTGGGACTGAGACACGGCCCAGACTCCTACGGGAGGCAGCAGTGGGGAATATTGCACAATGGGCGAAAGCCTGATGCAGCGACGCCGCGTGAGGGATGACGGCCTTCGGGTTGTAAACCTCTTTCAGTAGGGAAGAAGCCCTCTTTGGGGGTGACGGTACTTGCAGAAGAAGCGCCGGCTAACTACGTGCCAGCAGCCGCGGTAATACGTAGGGCGCAAGCGTTATCCGGAATTATTGGGCGTAAAGAGCTCGTAGGCGGTTTGTCGCGTCTGCTGTGAAAGACCGGGGCTCAACTCCGGTTCTGCAGTGGGTACGGGCAGACTAGAGTGCAGTAGGGGAGACTGGAATTCCTGGTGTAGCGGTGAAATGCGCAGATATCAGGAGGAACACCGATGGCGAAGGCAGGTCTCTGGGCTGTAACTGACGCTGAGGAGCGAAAGCATGGGGAGCGAACAGGATTAGATACCCTGGTAGTCCATGCCGTAAACGTTGGGCACTAGGTGTGGGGGACATTCCACGTTTTCCGCGCCGTAGCTAACGCATTAAGTGCCCCGCCTGGGGAGTACGGCCGCAAGGCTAAAACTCAAAGGAATTGACGGGGGCCCGCACAAGCGGCGGAGCATGCGGATTAATTCGATGCAACGCGAAGAACCTTACCAAGGCTTGACATGGACCGGAAAGACCTGGAAACAGGTGCCCCGCTTGCGGCCGGTTTACAGGTGGTGCATGGTTGTCGTCAGCTCGTGTCGTGAGATGTTGGGTTAAGTCCCGCAACGAGCGCAACCCTCGTTCTATGTTGCCAGCGGTTCGGCCGGGGACTCATAGGAGACTGCCGGGGTCAACTCGGAGGAAGGTGGGGACGACGTCAAATCATCATGCCCCTTATGTCTTGGGCTTCACGCATGCTACAATGGCCGGTACAAAGGGTTGCGATACTGTGAGGTGGAGCTAATCCCAAAAAGCCGGTCTCAGTTCGGATTGGGGTCTGCAACTCGACCCCATGAAGTCGGAGTCGCTAGTAATCGCAGATCAGCAACGCTGCGGTGAATACGTTCCCGGGCCTTGTACACACCGCCCGTCAAGTCACGAAAGTTGGTAACACCCGAAGCCGGTGGCCTAACCCTTGTGGGGGGAGCCGTCGAAGGTGGGACCGGCGATTGGGACTAAGTCGTAACAAGGTAGCCGTACCGGAAGGTGCGGCTGGATCACCTCCTTTCTAAGGAGCTGCTAACGGCGTCCGGGTCTGCCTGCATGGGCGGGTTCCGGGGTTGTCAGTGTTGCCCATTGCGCAGGCGTCTGTTCTGCGGTGGGTGCTCATGGGTGGAATATCAGCAAATCAAGTTTTTTGGCATGGCCTGTTGGTGGTGGTGTCCTGGCGTGAGTACGGCGGCCCTCTTTTCGCACTTTTGTGTGTGGGGGGGTTGTTGGGAAAGCGGTCCGGGGTGTTGGTTGCCGGGTTGTGTTTGGCGCACTGTTGGGTCCTGAGGCAACAGGGCCTTTTTGCAGCAATGCAGGGAATCCTTGGTGTTTCTTGTTGTTCCTGCGGCCGGCACCCCCTCGTGTTTGTGTGGGGTGGGTGTGGTTGACGGGGTTGTTGTTTGAGAACTACATAGTGGACGCGAGCATCTGGACACATGGTCCTGCACTCTTTTGGGGGTGTGGGTTGTGTGTTCTAGCAATTTCTTTGATGAATGAACCTGGCCCTTTTGTGGTCGTGGTTCTCTCGAATTGATTGAGTGCATCAGCCGCAGCCTGTTTGGGTTGTGGTTTTGTGTGGTCAAGTTTTTAAGGGCGCACGGTGGATGCCTTGGCATTAGGAGCCGAAGAAGGACGTAGGAATCTGCGATAAGCCTGGGGGAGTTGATAACCGAGCGGTGATCCCAGGATGTCCGAATGGGGAAACCCCGCACAACGCTGCAAGGTGATTGTGTGACCCGTGCCTGAATTCATAGGGTGCGTGGGGGGAACGCGGGGAAGTGAAACATCTCAGTACCCGCAGGAAGAGAAAACAAGAGTGATTCCGTTAGTAGTGGCGAGCGAACGCGGATGAGGCTAAACCGTTCCATGTGTGATAGCCGGCGGGCGTTGCGTGGGCGGGGTTGTGGGACTTTCCGTGCTGGTTCTGCCGGACCGGTGGGGTGTGGGTGTGCGTATAGGTGAACGGTCTTGAAAGGCCGGCCAGAGAGGGTGTGAGTCCCGTAACCGTAATGTGTGGCACCGCCTTTGGAGAGGATCCCAAGTAGCACGGGGCCCGAGAAATCCCGTGTGAATCTGTCAGGACCACCTGATAAGCCTAAATACTTCCTAATGACCGATAGCGGACCAGTACCGTGAGGGAAAGGTGAAAAGTACCCCGGGAGGGGAGTGAAACAGTACCTGAAACCGTGTGCTTACAATCCGTCAGAGCATCTGCAGCCCTTCGGGGTTGTATGGGTGTGATGGCGTGCCTTTTGAAGAATGAGCCTGCGAGTTAGTGTTACGTCGCGAGGTTAACCCGTGTGGGGAAGCCGTAGCGAAAGCGAGTCTGAACAGGGCGTGTTCAGTGGCGTGATCTAGACCCGAAGCGGAGTGATCTACCCATGGCCAGGTTGAAGCGACGGTAAGACGTCGTGGAGGACCGAACCCACTTCAGTTGAAAATGGAGGGGATGAGCTGTGGGTAGGGGTGAAAGGCCAATCAAACTCCGTGATAGCTGGTTCTCCCCGAAATGCATTTAGGTGCAGCGTTGCGTGTTTCTTGCCGGAGGTAGAGCTACTGGATGGCCGATGGGCCCTACAAGGTTACTGACGTCAGCCAAACTCCGAATGCCGGTAAGTCAGAGCGCAGCAGTGAGACTGTGGGGGATAAGCTTCATAGTCGAGAGGGAAACAGCCCAGACCACCAACTAAGGCCCCTAAGCGTGTGCTAAGTGGGAAAGGATGTGGAGTTGCTTAGACAACCAGGAGGTTGGCTTAGAAGCAGCCATCCTTGAAAGAGTGCGTAATAGCTCACTGGTCAAGTGATTCCGCGCCGACAATGTAGCGGGGCTCAAGTACACCGCCGAAGTTGTGGCATTCACGCATTACCCTAGCCTTCGTGGTTCAGGGGTGTGGATGGGTAGGGGAGCGTCGTGTGGGCGGTGAAGTCGCGGTGTAAACCAGCGGTGGAGCCTACACGAGTGAGAATGCAGGCATGAGTAGCGAAAGACGGGTGAGAAACCCGTCCGCCGAATGATCAAGGGTTCCAGGGTCAAGCTAATCTGCCCTGGGTAAGTCGGGACCTAAGGCGAGGCCGACAGGCGTAGTCGATGGACAACGGGTTGATATTCCCGTACCGGCGAAAAACCGCCCATGTTGAACGGGGGATACTAACCACCGCCGGTCTTTCTTGTTGCGCCACTTGTGGTGTGATGGTTGGGCTGGTGCTGGGACCTGATCCCGGGAGGCAAGCGTATTAACAGGTGTGACGCAGGAAGGTAGCCGGGCCGGGCGATGGTAGCCCCGGTCCAAGGATGTAGGGTCAGGGATAGGCAAATCCGTTCCTGTGTGTTTCGAGCACGATCCTGAGATCTGATGGGACCCCCGCATGGGGGGATCCGGTGATCCTATGCTGCCTAGAAAAGCATCGACGCGAGGTTTTAGCCGCCCGTACCCCAAACCGACACAGGTGATCAGGTAGAGAATACCAAGGCGATCGAGAGAATTATGGTTAAGGAACTCGGCAAAATGCCCCCGTAACTTCGGGAGAAGGGGGGCCTGCCCCGTGATACAGACTTAGCTTTGTGGAGCGGGTGTGGGCCGCAGAGACCAGGGGGAAGCGACTGTTTACTAAAAACACAGGTCCGTGCGAAGTCGCAAGACGATGTATACGGACTGACTCCTGCCCGGTGCTGGAAGGTTAAGAGGACCGGTTAGCCCCTTTGCGGGCGAAGCTGGGAATTTAAGCCCCAGTAAACGGCGGTGGTAACTATAACCATCCTAAGGTAGCGAAATTCCTTGTCGGGTAAGTTCCGACCTGCACGAATGGAGTAACGACTTCCCCGCTGTCTCAACCATAAACTCGGCGAAATTGCAGTACGAGTAAAGATGCTCGTTACGCGCAGCAGGACGGAAAGACCCCGAGACCTTTACTATAGTTTGGTATTGGTGTTCGGAGTGGCTTGTGTAGGATAGGTGGGAGACGTTGAAACCCGGACGCCAGTTCGGGTGGAGTCATCGTTGAAATACCACTCTGGTCACTTTGGACATCTAACTTCGGCCCGTGATCCGGGTCAGGGACAGTGCCTGATGGGTAGTTTAACTGGGGCGGTTGCCTCCTAAAAAGTAACGGAGGCGCCCAAAGGTTCCCTCAGCCTGGTTGGCAATCAGGTGTCGAGTGTAAGTGCACAAGGGAGCTTGACTGTGAGAGAGACATCTCAAGCAGGGACGAAAGTCGGGACTAGTGATCCGGCGGTACATTGTGGAATGGCCGTCGCTCAACGGATAAAAGGTACCTCGGGGATAACAGGCTGATCTTGCCCAAGAGTCCATATCGACGGCATGGTTTGGCACCTCGATGTCGGCTCGTCGCATCCTGGGGCTGGAGTAGGTCCCAAGGGTTGGGCTGTTCGCCCATTAAAGCGGTACGCGAGCTGGGTTTAGAACGTCGTGAGACAGTTCGGTCCCTATCCGCTGCGCGCGCAGGAAATTTGAGAAAGGCTGTCCTTAGTACGAGAGGACCGGGACGGACGAACCTCTGGTGTGTCAGTTGTACTGCCAAGTGCACCGCTGATTAGCTACGTTCGGATGGGATAACCGCTGAAAGCATCTAAGCGGGAAGCTCGCTTCAAGATGAGATTTCCAAACACATTATGTGTGAGAGGCCCCCAGCCAGACCACTGGGTTGATAGGCCGGATGTGGAAGCGAGGACTAAAGACTCGTGAAGCTGACCGGTACTAATAGGCCAACAACTTACACCACACACAACACACTGCACGCGTCCACTATGTGGTTCCCAACCAACAACCCGGGAACAACAACACAACAACACAACTAAACAAGCACCACAGTTGTAACCACACACACTTCCCACCCCCACACAGGGGGACGGGTAACAAGGTTACGGCGGTCATAGCGTGGGGGAAACGCCCGGTCCCATTCCGAACCCGGAAGCTAAGACCCACAGCGCCGATGGTACTGCACCCGGGAGGGTGTGGGAGAGTAGGACACCGCCGGACATAAATTACACAGTGAGCCCCGACCACGACGGTCGGGGCTCACTGCATTTAAAACCCACCCCCGAAAACCACGGGTAGAGTTGGTGGTCATGGAAAGTCTTTTCAGCCACCCCACGCCTGACTCCACACCGGCCAACGCAGGCGGGGAGGACCTGGAGCCGTTGGTGTTCACTACCGTGGTACCCACCACCATTCAGCACGCATTCATGGGATTTACGGACCACCCGCACCTGTGGTGGCCCATGGCCGAACACAGCGTTTACGGGGCAGGCTCGCATGTGGAATTTGAGGAGAATATGATCCTCGAGACAGCCGAGGACGGCCGCACATCGGTCTGGGGCACGATCGACGACTGGCAGCCCCCAATGTCCTTCCACACCAGTTGGTATCCTGCCAGCACCCCGCTCTGGTCTACTGAGCTTCTGGTAGCCTTCAGGGCCGTTGACGGGGGAACCGAAGTGCGCCTGGTGCACGATGGTTGGGAGGGCGCTGAAGACCCCAAAGCTACGCGCGAATCCTACGCTGAAGGATGGCCGGGCGTCCTGGCGAACTACTCACGGTTCATGGGCGGAGCCGTTGCCTAGCGCGGGTGCATCCACGGCCGGGATCAGACGGCTCACTGCCGGGGACTGGCAGCAACTGAAAGCCGTGCGGTTGGAAATGCTGGCCGATACTCCCATGGCGTATATCGAGAGCCTGGATGCGGCGCGGCGGCAAACCGATGCGCAGTGGCAGGAACGGGCCAAGGCGATGTCGGGAGACGGTAGCGTCACCTTGATCGCGGAGGAAAACAACCCCGCCCGCCGGATCAGGGGCCTCATGCGCGTAGCCCTGACGCATCCGCAAAAGTTGGGGAATTCACTGCACGCAGTGTTGATCAGCGTCTACGTGGCACCGGAATACCGGGGGCTGGGCTTGGCTGACGAGCTGCTGGTGGCGTGCTGCGATGCAGCTGCCCATGACTTGGGGGCCCACGTGCTGGAGCTCGGCGTCCACGAGGACAATGCCCGCGCGCTGTCTTTCTATCAACGCCATGGTTTCTCACTGACGGGGGAGTCCAAGCCCTTCCCCCAGGACAAGACCAAACGTGAGCTGACCATGGAGCGCCGCCTGGCTTGATGTAAGCTCGGGAAGCAACACCACCCAAGAGGGCGGCTACCGCGTCTCGCTGGCCTTGGGAACAGCAGTGCTGGTACGCACCACAAGCTTGGTGGGGTGTGCAGTGTCGGCGGGCTCCGGCTCCAGCCCCTTGTTGATGGCACCAAGGAGGGCCCGGACCGCCAGCGCGCCCTGTCCCTTTGCGTCCTGGTCAATCGTGGTCAGGCCCATGACGTTGCCGAGGTCGTGCCCATCAATGCCGATCACCGAAAGATCATCCGGGATGCGAAGACCGAAGTCACGGGCGGCCAGTATGGTGCCTATGGCCATTTCGTCTGACGCCGCGAAGACCGCCGTGGGCCGTTCAGATGAGCCGCCGAGCAATTGCCGCGCGGCGGCGTATGCGCCTTCAATGGTGAAGTCCGCCGCAATGATCCAGTCGGGGCGGACTGTACAGCCGGCGTCGTTCATTGCTTTTTCAAAGCCGCCACGGCGCGTGCCGGGCAGTTTGAAGTCCTGATCGTAGGCCTCGTTGCCGGTCATGTGGGCGATGTTGCGGTGTCCCAGGCCGATCAGGTGGTTTGTGGCCCTTTCAGCAACGGTGAAGTCGTCTATGCGGATGGTGGAGGCGCCAGGCAGAGGACCTCCGATTCCCACGAGCGGCCGGTGAACGGCAAGGAGCTTCTGGATTTCGTCCTCACTGAGCTCCAAGGAAACGGCGATGACCGCGTCCACGCGCTTCCGCAGCAGGAAGTCGTTGAAGACGCTATGACGGTGTGCGGGATTCCCTCCGATGTTGTACAGGGTAAGGTCGTAGCCGGCTTCAAGCAGCGCCGCCGAGGCACCTTCGATCACCGCCGAAAAGAACCAGCGGTCCACCGAGGGCACCACAAGGCCAACGTTGTGGGTGCGGCCGGACGCCAGGCTCGATGCGTGATAGGACAGCACAAAGCCGAGTTCGGAAGCAGCGGCACGGGCGCGTTCGCGACTGGATGCAGAGACATTGCCCTTGCCGCTTAGGGCGCGTGAAACCGTGGCAACGGAGAGCCCTGCCCGTTCGGCCACGTCCTTGATGCCGGTCATGGCGCTCCTCGGTGGAAAAGTTAGCTGGTGATGAGCCAGATGGTCTCTCCCGAGCCTAATGGATCGTTGCGGTCCGCTGCCGAACTGCGAAGCAGCACCTCGCCTTCGGGAAGCGGCATCGGTTCCGTTCCAACATTCATGACCACAAGCGTGCTGCCGTTGAGGTATCCAAGCGAGGTGTGGCTGCAGTAGTCCTCCACCCATGCCAGAGACCCGCGGCCAAGTTGGAGCGTGGAGCGCTGGGCAAGCATTTCCCGGTAGAGGTTAAGGTGCGACGCCGGATCGGCCTGCTGCTTGTCCCTCGCCAGATTGCTCCACGACTCGGGCAATGGGAGCCAAGGATCCCGGCCCGCGCCGAACCCTGCGTGCATCTCTGAAGAACGCCATGGTAGCGGGACCCGGCAGCCATCCCGGCCGATCCGTGCGCCACCGGTGCGGGCGAAGGCTGGATCCTGGCGGAGGCTGCCGGGAATGCTGGTGGAATCCGGGAGGCCAAGTTCTTCGCCCTGGTAGAGGTAGGCGCCACCGGGCAAGCCGAGCATGAACATGGTAGCCGCAGCAGCCCGTCGTCGTCCGAGTTGTTCGTTGGGCTGCGGATCGCTGGGTCCGATGCCGTCGCCGTCGCGGGGCCCTGGCCCGTCGTAACCGAAGCGCGAAGCGTGCCGCACGACGTCGTGGTTGGACAGCACCCAGGTGCTGGGCGCACCGACGGCGTCCAGTGAGACAAGGGAATCGGTGACGATGTGCCGCAGGCGATCCACGTCCAGGCCAGCGTGCAGGAAGGGGAAGTTGAACGCCTGATGCATCTCGTCATGCCTGACCCACTGCGCTAAGCGGGGGAGCGGATCCACGTTGGCCTCGGCGCAGAGGATGCGGTCCGGGCCGTACTCCTCAAGGATGGAGCGCCAGCGGCGGTAGATGTCGTGCAAGGCAGGCTGACCGAACATCGGTGCATCCTGCCCCGGGAAGCCATCCGTGCTGTTTCCGTCCGGGCGTCCACCCCAGTCGGGCAGGCCGGGGGCTTTGACGAGCGCGTGGGCCACGTCCACGCGGAATCCGGAGATGCCCCGGTCCAGCCAGAAACGCAGGACGCGTTCGAACTCAGCATGGACTGCAGGGTTGTGCCAGTTGAAGTCCGGCTGCGACGAGTCGAAGAGGTGCAGGTACCACTGCCCTGGCTGCCGGTCCGGCTCTGTAATGCGTGTCCATGCGGGTCCGCCAAAGTGGGACTGCCAATTGTTGGGCGGCTCGGTCCCCTCCGGTCCCAGGCCGTCGCGGAAGATGAACATGTCCCGTTCGGGACTGTTGGCGGGAGCGGCCTTTGCTGCTTGGAAGGCCACATGCTGATCTGAGCAGTGGTTAGGGACGATGTCTGCAATGACGCGCAACTGCAGCCGGTTCGCCTCGGCAATGAGGGCATCGAAGTCGACCAGTCGACCAAACAGGGGGTCCACATCGCAATAGTCGCTGACGTCGTAGCCGGCATCCCGTTGCGGTGACCTGTAGAACGGCGACAACCATACGGCGTCGACGCCCAACTCCGCGAGCTGCGGGAGCTCGGCTGTGATGCCTGCGAGGTCGCCAATGCCGTCGCCGTTGAGGTCCCGAAACGAGCGCGGATAAATCTGGTAGATGACAGCGGAGCGCCACCATCCGTGTGCCGTGGAGGCGCGGTGGACTGGCGTCAAAGTGGCGAAGGCTGGGTCAACGGCCTCGGCTGTAAGCAAGGAATCAACGGACATGGGGACCATCGTATGAGGGAAACCCAAGAATTGTAAACGCTTCCAATAATTCTCATCCTTTCCGTCCAGTGATCCGACACGCCGGGCGTTCCCGCTTGTCACTGTTGAGGTGTTATGTTTGGAAGCGCTTACAGTTGTGAGCCACATCACCGACGATGCCACGAGGCGCGCAGAGCCTTTCCGTGGAACCAGAATGACGAAAGGGACACCAATGAAGGTGCATAACACCCTCGCGACCCACACCACCCGGCGGGTCTTCGCCACCGGGGCCATCTCCGTTGTTGCTGCCCTGGCGCTGAGCGCGTGTGGTGGCAGCGCTTCCACGGCACCTGCTTCGGAATCAACCAAGCCTGACCTCAAGGCCTCCGGTGCAGGCACCATCACTATGTGGGTGGACGCAGAGCGCTCTCCGGCGTTGAAGGAAATCACCGAGAAGTTCAAGACGGACACCGGCATCGAAGTGAAGCTCGTGGTCAAGGACTTTGCCGCCGTCCGGGATGACTTCATCACCCAGGTCCCCACGGGCAAGGGGCCGGACCTCATCGTCGGACCGCACGACTGGATCGGCAAGTTCGTCCAGAACGGCGTAATCGCACCAGTGGAACTCGGCGACAAAGCTGCCGGGTTCCAGGACTCCTCCATCAAGGCCATGACCTATAACGGCGCGGTCTACGGCGTCCCTTACGCGATCGAAAACATCGCCCTCCTGCGCAACACAAGCATCGTGGACGCCAAAGCCGCCACTTTTGACGAAGTAGTCGCCAACGGTAAGAAGGCCGTGGCAGAAGGCAAAGCCACCTTCCCGTTCCTGGTGGGAATGGACCCCAAGCAGGCCGATCCGTACCATCTGTATCCCTTGCAGGCCTCCATGGGATCGCAGGTCTTCGGCAAGAACGCCGACGGCGGTTACGACGCCAAGCAGTTCCTGATCGGTGACGCTGCAGGCGTCGAATTTGCCAGGAAACTGGCTGTGTGGGGCGACGCCGGGGAGAAGGTCATCAACTCGAACATCACGGGCGACATCGCCAAGGAGAAGTTCTTGGCCGGCGAATCCCCGTACTTCCTGACCGGACCGTGGAACGTTCCGGACGTCCAGAAGAAGGGCATCAAGTTCGCCGTGGATGAGCTGCCCACCGCCGGTGGCGAGGCAGCCCAGCCGTTCATTGGTGTTAGCGGCTTCTTCATCAGCGCCAAGAGCGCCAATGCCCTTGCAACCAACGAATTCGTAACCAACTACCTGACGTCGGAGTCCGCACAGGATTCCATGTACACGGCAGGTGGCCGTCCGCCGGCGCTAAAAGCTTCGTTTGAGAAGGCAGCAAGCGATCCGGTAGTGGAGGCGTTCGGCAAGATCGGCGCCACAGGTGTTCCCATGCCGGCTATTCCGGAAATGAGCGCGGTGTGGGCCGACTGGGGCGCCACGGAGCTCTCCATCATCAAAGGCCAGGCTGACCCTGCTGAAGCCTGGGCCCAAATGGCAGCCAGTATCAAGTCCAAGATCGGCGGCTGACGCCCAACCGGTGACTCCATCATTCTGCACGGGTCGCGCGGCATCGCCGCACGGCCCGTGCAGACGCCACCCTCTTGTCTCCAAGGAACGCCATGCCTAAGCCAGACCTCCGCCGCGAACCGCCAGCGTCCGACGCCGGTGCTCCCGCGACCACACGCCGTCCTGTCGCCTTTGAGGGGCCTATCGCCGCCCGCGGCGAAGCGTCCTTGGGAGGACGGGGTAACTCTTCCGACCAGGGACGGAATCCAAGCAAGGTGAAACGCGGACCCGACTCCCTCAAAGGCACCATCATCAAGATCGTCCTGCTGGGACTTGTTGATGCCCTGGCTGTGTACGTCCTGATGATGCTGTTCCTGAGCCAGTCGTGGGCAGCGCTGTCGGTGTCTTCAGTGGTGGTCCTCGCCATTAACTGGATCTACCTTCGAAAGGGCGGCCTTCCCGCCAAGTACTTGGCTCCGGGCGTCCTGTTCCTTTTGGTCTTTCAGGTGTTGGTGGTGCTCTTCAGCGGTTACATCGCGTTCACCAACTATGGCGATGGTCACAACAGCTCCAAGGACGATGCTATTGCGGCCATCCAGCTGACAGCCCAGAAGCGGGTCCCGGATTCGCCGGCGTACAAGGCATCGGTGCTCACCAAGGGCAATGATTACTACCTGTTGTTCACGGATCCCTCCGGCAAGGCGCTGCTCGGAAGTACCGGGGAACCATTGAAGGACGCCTTCAACGCCGGCAAGGACTCCACGGGCAAAGCCAACTCCCTGCCTGGCTATGAGACGTTGAAGTTCCACGAGATCGTGGCCAATCAGCAGGAAATCCTGAAAATCACTGTCCCGGTGTCCGCCGATCCCGCCGACGGAACCCTGCGCACAGCCGATGGCAGCACGGCCTACCAATTCAAGCCGGCACTGAGCTACGACGCCTCCGCAGATACGTTCACTGACACCGAAACCGGCACGGTCTATCGCGACAACGGTAAAGGCGCGTTCGCCAACGCCGGCGGCGAGACCCTCACCACAGGCTGGAAGATCGACGTCGGCATGGACAACTTTGCGCGGGCCTTCACCGACCCCAGCCTCCGCGGACCACTGCTGGGTGTGATCATCTGGACTTTCACCTTCTCGGTTGCCTCCGTGGCTTTGACGTTCGTCCTTGGCCTGTTCCTGGCTATCACGTTCAACCGCGAAGATCTCCGAGGCAAGAAGGTCTACCGGATCCTGATGATTTTGCCCTACGCGTTCCCGGCGTTCCTGTCCGGATTGGTGTGGTCCGGGATCCTCAACCCTGAATTCGGCTGGCTCAACCAGACATTGCTGGGGGGCGCCAACATCGGGTGGCTCACTGATCCCTTCCTGGCCAAGATCAGCGTGCTGGTGGTGAACCTGTGGCTCGGCTTCCCGTACATGTTCCTGGTGTGCACGGGTGCTCTTCAGTCGTTGCCCACCGAACTGGACGAGGCAGCCCGCATGGACGGAGCGTCGGCATGGCGCGTTTTCCGTTCCATCAAGCTGCCCCTGCTGTTGGTGTCCGTGGCTCCGCTGCTAATCTCCTCCTTCGCCTTCAACTTCAACAACTTCAACGTCATCTACATGCTGACCGGAGGTGGCCCGCGCTTCGCTGACACCGACCGGGACATCGGAGCCACGGACATCCTGATCACGCTCGTCTACAAGGTGGCCTTCGGCCAAGGAACCGGGCGCGATTACGGCCTGGCCAGCGCTCTCGCCATCATCATCTTCATCATCGTGGCCACCATCTCGGCCATCAGCTTCAAGCAAACCAAAGCACTCGAGGACGTGAACTCATGAGCGTACGCACACTCTCCACCACCAAGGAAGCAGCGCTCGACGGCGGACTCTCACCCCTGGCGCCGCACCGCAGGCCGTTTGGGGTTTGGTTCAAGGACAAAGGCTGGCGCCACTTGGTGGGTATTGTCACCACCATCTTCGCGATCTTCCCGCTGCTTTACGTACTCTCCGCGGCGCTGGACTCCAACGGCACCCTGGTGGGGTCCAACGGACTATTCTCCAGATTTGATACAGGCAACTTCGTGGCCCTGTTCAGCGACCCGAGCCGTCCCTTCGGACGATGGTTCGTGAATACGCTGGTGGTAGGCATCGTGACGTCGGCCGCAACAGTGTTCCTGGGTGCAATGGCCGCTTACGCGTTCTCGCGCATGCGCTTCAAGGGCCGCAGGATCGGGCTGCTGTCCCTGCTCTTGTTGCAAATGTTCCCTCAACTGTTGGCCGTCGTCGCAATCTTCTTGCTCCTGAGCGGCATTTCGCAGGTGATCCCTGCACTGGGTCTCGGCAGTCAACTCGGCCTGATCATGGTCTACCTCGGCGGAGCCCTGGGAGTGAATACCTACCTGATGTACGGCTTCTTCAACACGGTTCCGCAGTCCCTGGACGAGGCCGCCAAGCTCGATGGTGCCAGCCATGTGCAGATCTTCTTCGGCATCATTCTCCGCCTGGTCACCCCGATCCTGGCCGTGGTGGGGTTGCTCGCGTTCATCGGTATCTCGAGTGAATTCGTGATCGCAAGTGTTGTCCTCACGGACCCGGACAGCCAGACACTGGCAGTGGGGCTCTACTCGTATGTAGCCCAGCAGCGATCGGAGAACTGGGGTGTCTTCGCAGCCGGCGCCGTCATTGCCGCCATCCCGGTCATGGCTCTGTTTCTGTTCCTGCAGAAGTACATCGTCAGCGGACTCACCGCCGGCTCCGTGAAAGGCTGACCATGCCAATCGCCCTCCCGCACCACGACGGCTCTGCGCTGTACGCACCCGATTCCGCTGCCCTCGGCGAAAGCGTCCGGCTCCGGCTCCGTGTCCCGCAAAGCTGGGGATCGGCGTCGCGCGTTTGGGTACGTTCCATCCAGGACGGCGAGCCGCGCTACAACGCCGCCACCCGGCTCGGCACGGTCGATGGTTGGGACTGGTGGGAGGCATCCGTGCTGGTGGCCAACCCGGTGGCCAAGTACCGCTTCCTGCTGGAAGTTTCGGAATCGCCCGAAGACGGTGCCAGCGTTCCGCGTTTTTGGTCGCTCAACGCGCAAGGCCTCTTCAACCGGGACGTGTCCGATTACGCCGATTTCCGAGTCACATCCTACGCACCGGCTCCGGAATGGCTGCACAAGGCAACCATGTACCAGATATTCCCGGACCGTTTCGCTCGCTCCGCTCAATCTGCCGGGCACCCGGTGCCGGACTGGGCCATCGACTGTGCCTGGGGCACACCCGTGGTGGGGGCCGGACCGGAAACGTCCATCCAGTTCTACGGCGGCGACCTGCCGGGCATCATGGACAAACTTGACCACCTTCAGGGTCTCGGCGTGGACGTCATCTACCTCACGCCGTTCTTCCCTGCCCGCTCCAACCACCGCTACGACGCCTCGACGTTCGACTCCGTGGATCCACTCCTCGGTGGAGACAAAGCATTGGTGGACCTGATTGATGCGGCGCACACACGGGGGATCCGGGTGATCGGGGACCTCACGGCCAACCATTCCGGCGCTGCCCACGAGTGGTTCGCCAAGGCGCTCGCCGACCCGGGCTCTGAGGAGGCAGGCTATTACTATTTCAGTCCGGACCATCATTCCTATGAATCGTGGTGGGGCGTTCCGTCGCTGCCCAAGTTCAACTGGGCCTCGGATGCTTTGCGGCGGCGGTTCGTCCTGGACGAGGATTCAGTGGTGGCCCGTTGGCTGAAGCCGCCCTTCAACCTGGATGGCTGGAGGATCGACGTCGGGAACATGACCGGACGGCTCGGGGCGCAGGACCTCAACCACGAGGTCGCCACGCTGATCGCTCAACGCGTGCGTGAGATCAATCCGGAGGCTGCCCTCCTTGCAGAATCGACGTCCGACGCTGCGCCGGACTTCACGGGCGAACACTGGCAGGGCGCTATGACCTATTCCAATTTCACCCGCCCGCTGTGGTCATGGCTCGCCGGAAATGCCCCGCACGTGAACTTTTTCGGCTCCCCGCAGGCGGGGCCCAACAGGATCGATGCCGAGGACTTCCTGGCCACTCACCAAGACCTCGCGTCGGGATTTAGCTGGGGTGTCCGGAAAAACACCATGAATGCGCTGAACACGCACGACACCGCCCGGGCGGCGACTGTGATGATCGACGGCGGCCAGGAGTTGGGTGCGGTCCTCATGTTCACGTTGCCCGGAGTTCCGGTGGTGTTTGCAGGCGATGAATTCGGTCTCGAAGGGTTCAACGGCGAGGATTCGCGGACCCCGATGCCTTGGGCTGCTGTGGAGGGGGAGTCCGCGACGGGACAGGAGTCTTCGGCAGGAGACGGGGGTCGTCCGCAGCGATTGGTCAAGGATTTCCGGACCCACTACGCGCGTCTTGGCCAGCTTCGCCGCGAGCAACGTGCGCTGGCGGAGGGGAGTGTTCGCTGGATCCATGCCGAAGGTGATGCTGTGGTCTTCATCCGGGAAACCACAGAGTCTTCCGTGCTGGTAATGGCTGCCCGGGACGCGTCCGAGGTGACCCTGGATGCGTCGGTACTGTCCGTCCCTCAGCTCGAGGCGCTTCTGGAACCGCCGCTGCTTCTGGTGGGCGGGATTACCGCCAGGACCGGCCGCGGCAGCGCGGTCACGGGTGATGTTGTGTTGTGCGCCGCGGGGACCTCCGCCGGAGTGTGGGCTCTCCCGGGCACGGCGCTTCCCATGGGCGGCCATGACCTGCGCTGATTAGACTGGGACCACTGAAAACACTGCGAAGACTGCCGATTTGGCGTGTCCGCGGTGCTCAAGTGTGAAGGGACCACCTTGTCGGATGAAACGGCTACGGCCGGAACAGCAGCGGAAAGCATCACGAGCCGGGGGGCCGGCCGCCAACAGTTTGTTGAGGAGTTGAAGGCGGGCCTCCGACCAGGCCAGCTGGCCGAGGACGAGGCGACACTGACGGTCTACTCCGCAGACCAAGGCCCGCTGCTCGAGCGTCACTTGCCACTCGCCGTCGTATGGGCTGAATCGGTGCAGGACGTCCAGCACATTGTCCGTACGTGCTCCGCGTACAGGGTTCCAATCGTTGCACGCGGTGCCGGTACCGGCGTATCGGGCGGAGCCCACGCCACGCGGGGTTGCATCGTCCTCAGCTTGGAACGGATGGACCGGATCCTTGACCTGAACCCGGATGACGAGACCGCCGTCGTCGAACCCGGCGTCATTAACGCGGAGCTGAACGCTGCTGCCGCTGCGCACGGCCTCATGTATGCGCCGGACCCGGCCAGTTACAAGATGTCCACCATTGGCGGCAACGTGGCGACGAACGCCGGCGGCCTGAGGTGTGCAAAGTATGGCGTGACGCGTGATTCTGTTCTTGCCCTGGACGTCGTCATGGCCGACGGCTCCCTCCTGCATACCGGACACCAGACGTTCAAAGGCGTGGCAGGCTATGACCTCACGGCGCTGATGGTGGGCTCTGAAGGCACATTGGGGATAGTGGTGGGCGTGACGGTCCGCCTCAAGTACTTGCCCCACGAGGTCCACACCATTGCGGCTTTCTACCAGGATTTCCGCAGCGCAGCTGCCGGGGTGCTGGCGGTCGGCAAAGCGCGGGTGCAGCCGGCCATCATGGAGTTGCTGGATAACGGAACCTTGGAGCAACTGGACGCACTGCACGGCTCGGACTTGCAGAAGCGCGGGAAGTCGTTGTTGCTGATTCAGACCGACGGCTTTGGGGCGGCCGCTGAGGCGGCCGTGGTCCGGCAGGTCCTTGCCGACGGCGGCGCTGCGGTCACCATGGAAGCCAGCGCGGAAGCGGAAATGCTGGTGGAGCTGCGCCGCAACAGCCGCGGCGTGGAGGTCGACGACGAGTTCCGCGTGGGCGAGGACATTGCCGTTCCGCGCTCGAAGCTGGTGGAGTTCGTCGCATCGCTCGAGACCATGGCCGCCCGCCACCGGGTCCGGCTCAAGGTGGTAGCCCACGCCGGCGACGGCAACCTGCATCCGACGTTCTGGATGGACCGCGTGGACGACGTTACAGACGCCGACGCCTTGGTGCGGCTCAACGCGGCCCTGGATGAGTCCATCCGGGTGGGCCTGGAGATGGGTGGGACCATCACCGGGGAACACGGAGTAGGCCAGTACAAGCTCCGTTGGCTGGGGCTGGAGCAGCCTGAACCTGTGCGTGAACTGCAGCGCAGGATCAAGGAGCTGTTCGACCCGGCAGGGATCCTGAATCCCGGGAAGGCCATTTAGCCATCTAGGCCTTTGGTATTCCAATACTCCCGATCAGCGGTTTCGGTCATGTTTCTCCGCGCTTTATCAGCGGTTTACTTTGACGTCTTTGCGCCCTATTCTATTTTGGTATACCAAAATGCCAATGAGGGGATGGATGTGGGAGAAAAGCGCCGAGCCGTACCGGGACACGGTCCAAGACTGAAGACGGTCATGGTGCTGCTGGCCCTGGTGCTGGTATCCATCAACCTCCGTCCGGCTATCACCACGATCGCCGGAGTCATGAACCAGCTCGAGGGTGCCTTCCAGCTGGGTCCGCAATGGCTGCCCCTCCTGGGCACGCTCCCGGTCCTTGCCTTCGGCGTATCAGGGCCCATCGGGCCTTGGCTGGCCCGGCGTCTCGGCGCTGGGCGCGCCGTGGCAGTCGCCCTGCTGGTTCTGGCTGCGGCGCTCATTGTGCGGGCCACTGTCCCGGTGCTCCTTTTGCCCGGAACCTTCCTGTGCGGCATGGCGATCATGACGGCCAGTGTGTTGGTTCCCCAGATCGTCAAGACCAACCGCGGCACGGGCTGGTGGACGGGCCTGTGCACCATGGGGTTTGGGCTCGGTGCAGCCTTGGGCGCCGGACTCGTCCGGCCCTTGGAGCACGCCTTGGGCGGCAGCCTCAGCTGGGCACTCGCCGTGTGGGCCGTGCCCGCTCTGTTGGGCGCCTTCCTGATACAGCGCTCGGGAGGAGGCCCGACGTCGGCACCGGCCGCAGCGGGCAATGTCACCTCCGCGGGCAATGTCACCTCCCCGGGCAAGGCCACCTCAGCGGGGAATGCCACCTAGGCGGGCAATGCCACCTCAGCGGCTGGGGAAGCTGCGGCGCTGACGCCGGATTCGCCGTCGTCGGCTGTCGCGCCCAACGCTGTCGTGCCCACTGCTGTTGTTCCACTGCGTAAGCAGCGCACGGCCTGGGCTGTGACAGCGTTCTTCGGGTTGCAGGCCATGCTCTACTTCGCCATCACGTCCTGGCTGGCCGTTTTCCTTGTCTCCGAGGGACTCTCCTCCGCGGATGCCGCAGCGTTGTTGGCGTGGTTCAGCCTGGCCGGCCTGCCGGCGAGCCTGCTGGCTCCTGTCCTGGCCGGCAAGCCCAAGGTCCTTCGGATTCTGGGCCCAGGTTTGGGCCTTTCCGTCGCGGTGGCGCTCATTGGTGTGCTGGTAGCTCCGTCCGGGGCCCAGTTCCTCATGGTCGGCGTGCTGGGCGTAGTCCAGAGTGCCGGCTTCGGGCTGGCCATGGCCTTGGTGGTCATCCGATCAGCGGGACCGTTGACAGCCGGCCGGCTCTCCGCGATGAGCCAGGGCTTCGGCTTTGCCCTGGCTTCCCTGGGCCCCCTTGCTGCAGGGCTGCTGCACACCTGGACGGGCGGCTGGGAGGCTCCCTTCCTGGCCATGGCGGGTGAAGCGCTGGTCTTGGCGGCAGCCGGATACCTGGCGATTCGCGGGCCGCTGGTGAGCATTGAAACCCACAAAGCAACCGCGAAGGACAACCCGAGCCAAAGCTCCACACCTGAGCTTGTTCCGTAAAGCTGCTGGTCGCGGCCCGGTGCCCAGCGTATTCTCGGCGTATGAACACACCTGGGACCAACAAACCAAGCTCCGCGACCGAAATCCTTGAAGTGAACGAATGCTGGGAACTCCTGCGGGGAGTTTCCGTGGGCCGGTTAGCCGTGTGGGTGGACGACCACCCGGACATCTTCCCCGTCAACTACAAAGTTGACCACGGAAGCCTGGTGTTCCGTACAGGGGAAGGCACCAAGCTCCACGCCGCACTCAGCGATACTCCGGTGGCCATTGAGGCGGACGGAGTCAACCCTGACACCGGCGTCGCCTGGAGCGTGGTGGCCAAAGGGAGGGCGTCCGCAGTGAAATTGACGCAGGACGTCCTGGATACCATCGGACTCCTGCTGTTCCCATGGGAAGCAGGCCAGAAGGACCAGTTCATCAGGATTACGCCCAACAGCGTGACGGGGCGGCGTTTCAAAGTGACACCTCCCGCGACGTGGTGGACTCCCTTGGACGATGCTCCCACCGCCAGCGCCGAGTAGGTGTCAAAGAACTGCTCAAAACAGCGAACCCGCCCTTATCTGACCCTCCAGCGCTGTGCCGAAGGGAACCAAAAAGGGCGGGTTTGTTGTGTCCTAATGTCCCGGTGTCTGTCCTAACGTCCTAAAGACCTAGACCAGTTCCAGCTGGTCTGCCACCACCTTGCCTGCGTGGATCACGGTCCGGTCCTTGCCGCGATCCATGACGGTTGAAGCTACTGTCTCCCCGTCCACCAGGAGCAGCTCGGCGGGGTCGCCGACGTCGACTCCGGGGCGGTGTGAGGTGTCCTTCAGCCGGGTGGCATTCGGGTCCAGGATGCTGGCCCCGCCGATGGTGGCGATGGCCAGGCAGTGTTCAATCAACTCGTCCCTCCGGAAACCGTGGGTGAACGCGAGCTGCCAGGTGCGGTCCAGCATGTCCGTGTTGCCGTAGGGAGACCAGTAGTCCCGCTGGCCGTCCTCACCGAGGCCCAGGCGAACTCCGGCTTCGGTCAGCAGGGGGATGGGCAACTGGCCCGATGCCGCAGGAGCCACCGAGGCCAAAGACACGTCGAGCTCGGCGAAGGAATCGATGAGCCGGCGGGTGGTGGCCTCGTTGACGCTCCCCAACTGGTAGGCGTGCGACATTGTCACCTTTCCCTGCATGCCCAGCGCCCGGGTACGTTCCAGCACCAGGTCGGTGCTGAAGACGCCGAGTTCTCCGGGCTCGTGAAGGTGGATGTCGATGGGCACCTGGTACTTCTCCGCCAAGCCGAACACAATGTCCAGATGCTTGGCGGGATCGCGGTCCAAGGAGCACGGATCAATGCCACCCATGACGTCGGCACCGGCTTTGAGCGCCTCTTCCATGAGCTCCACTGTGCCCTCCTCCCGAAGCAACCCGGCTTGGGGAAATGCAATGATGTCAACGGAGGCTTGACCTGCGAACCTCTCCTTGGCAGCAGCAACAGCTTCGAAGCGTTCCAGCCGGCAATCCACATCCACCTGGGCATAGGAACGAACCCGGGTGGTTCCGCGGGCAATCATCCGTTCGAGGGTCAGATTGACGCGGTCCTGCAACGGGACCTCGGCGTTGCGCCAGTTCAGGCGGTCGTTCATCATCATGGCCCAGACGCCCGGGCCGCCCGTGTGTTCCCGGAAGGGCAGGCCGATCCGGGTGGAGTCCAGGTGCACGTGGACATCGGAGAAAGAAGGCACAAGGATGCGGTTGCGGCCTTCGATGACCGCTGTACCCTCCGGGATGGCACGAGCAGGGTCATGGGGTTCGACGGCGGTGATCTTGCCGCCCGCTGCGTCCGCTGCGACGCTGACGTCGCTGAGGGCCTGCCCCCAGGGACGGACGGCACGAATCAGGGTGTTCACTGTTTCTCCTTTTGATATGTGGGTCTATTGCATACCCGCAAGCACCGCACGCGCCACGCCTGAGTGGTGGCATGCGGGAGCAGCCGGTGTGGCCGGAGCGGGAATGTCGTTTATGCAGAGCTGACGTTGTTCTTCGGAGAGCGTCTCCATCAAGGGGCATCGCGTCCGGAAGACACAGCCGCTGGGCGGGTTGGCGGGGGAGGGAAGGTCGCCGCGGAGCCGGATCTTCACTTGTTCCCGGGCAGCTTTCGGGTCCGGCAGCGGAACGGCCGACAGCAGCGCCTTGGTGTAGGGGTGCCGGGGATCGCTGAACAACGCATCGCGGGGACCCTGCTCCACGATCTTGCCCAGGTACATCACCGCCACCTCATGGGAGATGTGCCGGACTACGGAGAGATCGTGGGCAATGAAGATGTACGAAACTCCTGTGTCGCGTTGGATCTGCTGCAACAGGTTCACCACCTGTGCCTGGACGGAAACATCCAGCGCCGAAACGGGCTCGTCGCACACGATGACCGAGGGGTTCAGGGAGATCGCGCGCGCGATGCCCACGCGTTGCCGCTGTCCTCCGGAGAACTCATGGGGAAACCGGTTGTAGTGTTCGGGTTTCAGCCCAACCTGGTCCAGGAGCTCCTTGACGCGGTTTTTCAGTCCGCCCGGAGGATTGATTTTTTGGGCGACCATGGGGGCGGCGATAGCCGTTCCCACCGTCTGGCGCGGATTCAAGGAAGCGAACGGATCCTGGAAGATCATTTGGACCTTACGCCGGAAGTCGTAGAGCTCCTGGCCACGCAACTGGCCGATGTCCACGCCGTCGATCATGATCCTGCCCCCGTTGGGGTCCATGAGGCGTGAGACCATCCGGCCGGTCGTCGACTTGCCGCACCCGGACTCGCCCACCAGGCCCAAAGTCCGGCCGCGTCCCAGGCTGAAGGTGACGCCGTCGACGGCTTTGACCGAACGTTTCGCCGCACCCGGCAGGAAACCACCCTTGAGCGGAAAGTGCTTTTGCAGGTTCTCCACCTGCAGGATTGCTTGGTTTTCCATGGCCGTCCTATCGGGCATTTCGAATCGTGAGGAGCTGGGTCTCATCCAAATGGCACCGCTTCCCGTGCCCGTCCTCGACAACCAGCTCCGGCCGCTGCTTGGCGCAGACGCCGTCGCCGGCAAGTTCCGCGTACTGGCACCTTGCGCTGAAGATGCAGCCCTTGGGGAGGTCGAGGAGCGACGGCGGCTGGCCGGGGATCGGGTTCAGCTGTCCGTTGGAACCGGTCAGGGTGGGCATCGAGTTGAGCAGGCCCAGGGTGTAGGGGTGGCGCGTGTCGTAGAAGATCCCGTCCACGGGACCGGATTCCACGCACTGTCCGCCGTACATGACCAGCACGTTGTGGCACACCTCTGCTACTACGCCCAGATCGTGGGTGATGAGGATGAGGGCGGAGTTGGTTTCCTCCTGCAGCTCCAGCATCAGGTCC
This sequence comes from Paenarthrobacter sp. YJN-5, assembly GCF_015040095.1. Taxonomy (NCBI): domain Bacteria; kingdom Bacillati; phylum Actinomycetota; class Actinomycetes; order Micrococcales; family Micrococcaceae; genus Paenarthrobacter; species Paenarthrobacter sp. YJN-5. The sequence continues at coordinate 3,692,067 of NZ_CP053544.1, read as the reverse complement.
AGGATTTGTGCCTGCACCGTCACATCCAGCGCGGTGGTCGGCTCATCCGCGATCAGCAGTTCCGGCTCGCAGATCAGGGCCATGGCGATCATGGCGCGCTGCCGCATGCCTCCTGAGAAGTGATGGGGGTATTCATCGAAGCGTTGCTCCGGGCTGGGGATGCCCACCCTGCCCAACATATCCACCGCGGCCGCCCGGGCCTGCTTCTTGCTTGCTTTGTTGTGGACCAGGTAGGCCTCGGCGATCTGGTGGCCCACAGTGTAGAACGGGTGCAGTGCCGAGAGCGGGTCCTGGAAGATCATGCCGATGTTCCGGCCGCGCAGTTGGCGCATTCCTGACTCGGGCAGTGTCACCAGATCCTTGCCTTGGAAGACGGCCTGCCCGGTTACCTGGGCTGATGTGCCTTTGAGGAGACCCATCAACGCCTGACTGGTGACGGATTTGCCGGAACCGGATTCGCCGACGATTCCCAGGGTCTGGCCGCGCTCCAGGCTGAAGTCCATTCCGTTGACGGCGGAGACGAGGCCGTCGTCGGTCGGGAACTTCACGGACAAGTTCCGGACGTCCAGGAATGCGGTGCCGGTCCCGGTGGTACCTGCCGGGGAGCTCAGGGTAGGCGGGGTGTGCGTCATTGGAGCCTCACTCTGGGGTCGATGGCGGCATAGGCGAGGTCCACCACGACGTTGGCGGCGATCACGAAGAACGCGGCAAGCATGGTGATGGCCATGGTGACCGGCAGGTCTCCGGAGATGGCTGCGTGCACCGCGGTGAATCCCAGGCCGGGAACGGAGAAGATCTGCTCCGTGAGTACAGCCCCGCCCAAAAGGAGGCCGATGTCCATGCCCAGCATGGTGACCACAGGGGTAATGCCGGCGCGGGCTCCGTGCTTGAACGTGACGGTGCGGGGAGCGAGGCCTTTGGCACGCGCAGTCCTGATGAAGTCCTCGCCGAACGTTTCGATCATGTTGGTACGGGTCACCCGGATGTAGGAAGCGCTGAAGAGCACCGCCAAAGCTATCCACGGGAGCAGGTAGTTGGCCACCCATGCCCCGGGCCCCTGGGGGCCGAACGGGCTGTTGATCTCGTTGGTGGTGAAGGGCAACAGATGCAGTTGGTTGACGAACAGGAGGAGCAGGAACAGCCCCGTAACGGGGATGGGCAGGGAGACGCCCACGGACGCTGCGCCAACAATGAATTTGTCCAGCGGAGAACCCTTGCGCAGGGCTGCCAGCAGGCCGAGGCCCACGCCGGTGATGGTCCACAGAACCAGCGCGCCGATCGCCATGGAGAAGGTGTAGGGGAGGGAACGGAGGATGATGTCGGCCACGTTCTCATTGGTTTGGAACGATTTGCCCAGGCACGGCCATTCGCAGAGCGTCTGGGCGCCGGGAGCGCCGATCATCCGCGAGCTGAAGAGACCGCGCAGGTAGTCGAAGTACTGGACGAAGAACGGCTGGTCCATGCCGAGTGCGACGCGGGCCTCCGCGACACGTTCGGGCGTGCATTCCTGCCCGCAGGCGGCCGCCGCCGGGTCCGAAGGACCCAATTGAAAAAGACTGAAGGTGATGAAACTGACCGCAAAGAGGAGCAGGACCAAGGATCCGGCGCGGCGAAGAATAAAACTCAACATGGTGGTGGTTGCGGGCCGCCCGCAGTGACGGGCGGCCCGCTTCTCCTTCTGGACTATGCCCGGTTTGTTCCCGGTGCCGAATTAGTGCTCGACGCCGACGATCGAAAGGTCAATGCCGCCGAAGAAGTAGCCGACTTGGGCGTTACGGACGTTTGAGCCAACCACGCTGTTGGTGTGGCTTCGGATGAGGGGCACGATCGGGTAGGTCTTCAGGGCTGTTCCGAATGCTTCTGACCACTTCCTGCCCAGTTCTTCGGACGTTCCGTCGGTGTTCCGGAGCTCGTACATCGTCTTGGAAACGATGGGATCGTAGTACCGCGAGGTGTTCGAGAAGCCGTACGAGGTGCCTTCATTGTCAGGGCCCAGGAAGGGATCGGCGGACGTGCGTACCGAGGCGGGGTCCGCGCCGCCGCACCAACCGGAGCGGCCCAGGTCCGGGAGCTGCTCGCTGGCCATCACCGAGTAATAGTTCGGTGCAGGGATTGCCACCAGTTCGACGTTGATGCCCAGTGCCTTCAAGTTCTGCTGGACCACTGTTCCGGTGTTCTTGTAGGCGTCACGGTTGTTGGCATAGCCGTAGGTCAAGGTTTTGGGGTAGTCCTTGCCCTCGAGGAGTTTCTTGGCCTCTTCCAGCTTGGGCTTGCCCGCAGGGTCGAGTTCCAGTTCTGTCTCCACGTAGCCGCGCATCTTGTCATTCAGCGGGCTCTGCGTCAGTTCGCCGAAGCGGCGCCCGCCGTACTGGACCAGGATGGATTGGCGGTCCAGGGCCAGGGCAATGGCTTTACGGACATCGGGATCCGTAAGCTTCTCCGTATTCAGGCTCAGCACGTCGTTGCAGCCCAAGAGTCCCGAGGCTACGCGGTCCTTGACCTTGGCATCGGCCAGCTTCGCTGAGTCCGACGTTTGCAGCGCGCCGTTGGAATCGAGGGTGATGGCGTTGGGATCGGAATCGGCCAGGAGTTGCTGGCTGATGTGGCCTGCGACGTGGAGAGGGAGAAGCTGAACGTGTCAGGAAGGGCGGAACGGTTGGGGTCTGTCGCAGGATCCCAGTGCGGGTTGCGGACCAGCTTCAGGGACTTGCCGCGGTTGTAGGACTCAACCATGTACGGTCCCGAGGACACCGGATGGTTGGTGTAGTCGAGCTTGGTGTCCTTGGCTTTGGGGACCGGGGCCGTGTTTGAGCGTGAGGCCAGGGCAGGGAACTCTGCGAACGGCTTCTTCAGGTGGAAGACAATCGTGCGCTCGTCGGGCGTTTCCACTGCCTTGAACACAGCGGATGGATCCTTATACGGGCCTTTGTACCCGCCGGCGTCGAGGGCTGCGTTCATCTCCTGCGGCGCCTGGGTAAAGACATCCTGTGCGAAGGTTCGTTCCACGCCGTACTTGATGTCGGCAGAGGTGATGGGCGTGCCGTCCTCGAACTTCACGCCCTCCTTGAGGGTGTAGGTCCAGCTGAGGCCGTCCTCGGAGACCTTCCCCGTATCAGTGGCAAGGTCAGGCACCACTGTGGGCGGCTGGCCGGCGGTTTCCTTCGCCATGGTCAGCGTCCGGTAGTAGAGCTGACCGACGTTGGCGGTCTGGACATAGTTGCTGTTGCCCGGATCCAGGGTTTGGAAGTCGGATGACATCAGGACGTTGATGTTTCCGCCCTTGGTGGTGAATCCCGACTTGACCACAACGGGGGCCAGCTCCGTGACCGATTCCGGCTTGGAGTTGGAAGGTTGGTTCTGCCCTGCGCTGCAGCCTGCGGCGGACATGGCAATCAGCACGGAAAGCGCCAGTGCTTTCGTGGGGGTTTTCATGGTGCTCCTCTGGGAAAGGGTGGGTGAAACGGGGTTAGTGGCGGGATGCTTTGGGGTCCAGGGCGTCGCGCACGGCATCGCCCAGGAGGTTGAAGGCCAGGACAGTGACGATGAGCATCACGCCCGGTACGGCCAGGAACCAGGGATCGCTGAGGTACCAGTTGCCGGATTGTGCGGCGTTCAGCATTTGGCCCCACGACGGCGTGGGGTCCTTGACGCCGACGCCCAGGAAGGAAAGGGCTGCTTCAGCGGAGATATTGGTGGGGATGAGCATCGTTGCGTACACAAGGACGACGCCCATTACGTTGGGGATGATCTGACGGAACAGGACGCTCAGGTGGGAGGCGCCGAATGAACGTGCCGCCTCGACGAATTCGCGCTCGCGGAGGCTCAGGACCTGGCCGCGCACGATCCGGGCGAGGTAGGCCCAGCCGAAGAAGCCAAGGATGATCACGAGGGATGCCATGGGAAGGAAGCTGCCCTCACCCAGCGGCGTATCCCGGAGCCGTGACTGCAGGATGGGTGTCAGCGACAGGACCAGCAGCAGGTGCGGGAATGCAAGGAAGAGATCCATGATGCGGCTGATGATGGCGTCAGTCTTGCCCCCGAAGTAGCCGGCGGCAGCACCCAGGACCGTGCCGAGGATGACTGACACCGCGGTGGACAGCAGCGCGATGGTCAGGGAAACCTGTCCGCCGAACGCAAGGCGGGCGAAGAGGTCGCGGCCCAGGCCGGGCTCGACGCCCAGCCAGTGTTCGGCTGAGGGGTACATGTAGCCGGGCAAGGGAAGGCCGGGTGTTTGGAAATCGTCCAAGACTTCGGGGCTGGTGTTGGAAGTGAAGGGATCGTTCCCGGAGAGGGCGGTCAGCACGGGGGCCAGGAGGGCGAACAGGACGATCGCCACCACCACGCACAGGCTGACGAGCGCAACCTTGCTGCGGCGGATCCTGAGCCAGGCCGTGGCCAGGAGGGAGCGCGCCTCGGCTGGTGCAGCTTTGTCCTCGGGCTTCATTGCCGACGGGAGCGGTGGGCTGCCGGTAGTGGGTTCGACGGATTGTATCTGGGTCAACCGTTTGCTCATTTCAGGAAGGGGAGCTGAGTTTGGGAGGTTTTGTATACCAAAATAGATTAGGGCACAATTATTGCGATGTAAATCACAGATCAGGGCGTTGTTTGGAATACCAGACAGGACTTGTCGAGCAGCAAAGGAGCTTCCATGACAATCACGACCAAAATCACCGCCCGCTACGTAGTGGGCTTCCACGAGGGACAGCACGTACTGCTGGAAAATGCCTGCGTTGTCTACAGCGGTTCAACCATCGACTACGTGGGCTACGAATACCCGGGCTTGGCGGACGAGGAGACGCACCTGGGTAACGCCCTCCTCATGCCCGGCCTGATCGACCTTGACGCCCTCACCGACATAGACCACCTCATCCTGGACAGCTGGGCAGGGCCCGAGCAGGCCGCGGGGCACCAGTGGTCCGAGGACTACTTCCTGAACCACCGGACAGACGTCTTCACGGCATCGGAGCGCCAGGACATCCGGGAGTACGCGCTGATCCAGCTGATCCTGCACGGGATCACCACCTACATGCCCATCGCGTCCGAGGTGCACTCGGAGTGGGCGGAGTCCTATGACGAACTGGTTGGCATGGCAGAGACCAGCAGGCGGTTCGGATTGCGGGGCTACCTGGGCCCGGCGTACCGCTCAGGCGTGAACGTCGTGCCGGCCGATGGCGGGCGAACCGTGATGTTCGACGTCGAACGGGGCCGTGAGGGCTTCGCTGGCGCCTTGCGCTTCCTCGAGTACGCGGCCGGACTGGACGATCCCCTGGTCAACGGTGTGCTGTTGCCCTGCCGGATCGAGACCTTGGACCTCGATCTCCTCAAGGACACTGCCGCAGCCTCGGCCGAACATGGCACGCTGGTGCGCTTGCACTCCCTGCAGGGTCTCGTGGAGCGGGAACTCATCATGCAGTGGTACGGGGTTCCGCCGCTTGAACTCATCGACCAGGCGGGGCTGCTCAACGAGCGCCTGCTGATCCCGCATGCTACGTACATCGACCGCAACCCGGCCGTGTACGGAGAGGACAGGGGAGATCTCCACCGACTGGCTTCGAGCGGGGCCAGTATCATCCACTGCCCGCTCACGTCCATGCGCTACGGGAGCACGCTGGACTCCTTCAACGACTACAAAGCCGCCGGCGTGAACATCTCACTGGGCACCGACTCGTTTCCGCCGGACCTCATCCGGGGCATCGACGCCGGTGTCCAGCTGGCCAAGATCCTCGCCGGAAGGAACGACGCCGGTGACCTCGCCGGATATGTGGACGCGGCAACGCTCGGCGGGGCGCGTGCCTTGGGCCGGAACGACCTGGGGCGGCTCCAACCCGGTGCGCAGGCCGATATGGTTGCGTTCGCGCTCGACGACATCCGTGACGGCGTACACGATGACCCCCTCCGCACCCTGACCCTCAACGGCTCTGCGCGTCAGGCCATCCTCTCGGTGGTAGCCGGGCGCACCATCATGGCAGACGGGCTGATCGAGGGCGTCGACCTCGACTACTGGCGCACGCGGGGGCAGGAACTCTTCGACAAAATGCGTGACGGCTACACGCAGCGCGATACCTTGAAGCGGCCTGCGGACGAGCTGTTTCCACCCGTGTATGCTCGGTTGGAGCGCTGACCGGTGCCGTCCGGCGAACTCGGTTGGGCGCCGGCATGAAGGGGAGTTCCACAGTGGCAGAGGCTGGTCCGGAAAACGGCAACGTCCGCGATGACGAGGCCCGCGCGGAGTACGTATACCAACTGGTGCTCGAAGGCATCGTGTCAGGGTCCTTCGCACAGGGTTCCCGGCTGCGGGAACGTGAACTCTCGGACATGTACAGCGTCTCGCGCATCCCCGTCCGGGAAGCCATTCAGCGGCTGGAACAAGACGGGTTCGTGGCCACCTTCCCGCGCCGCGGCGCGGTGGTACGCCAACTCACCCTGACGGACGTCAACGAGCTCTTCGACGTCCGCCTGTGCTTGGAAACCTTCGCCGCCAAGGAAGCGGCCGCCCGCGTTGCCGAGGGTGGCGACGGCGGCCGCCTCGGGGAACTCATGGAAGCATCCAAGGCTGCCATCGACGAGGACCGTACCGACGACGTCGTCCTCATCAGCGCGGAACTGCACGCGGAGATTGTCCGACTCTCCGGCAACCGCCTCCTGATGGAGTCCGTGAAGCCCCTGTTTGGTCGCATGCGCTGGATCTTCGGCCTGGCGCACAACCGCAGCAACGAACTCCAGCGCGAAGAACACACCCAGCTGTGCAACGCGATCCTCAACGGACGTCCCGAGCTCGCTTACTCGCTGGCCTACTCCCATATAGAACTGGGCCGCGAGCCCGTGTTGGCCGGGCTCGCGGAAACCCTGGAACCATAAGGTGCCCTGAGGGCGCCGTGCGTTCCTTCCAGGACCTCAGTCGTCGGCGTCGGGGTACTCTTCCACCTCGTCGTACCGGCCGGACTCTTCAACTTCCACTTCGAGGATCTTCAGCATCTCGGTGTCCGGGTTCAGCATGATGGCGGCCTCGTCACGGCGGTGCCGCAGGACTGTGTCGATGTAGGACTGCACCGTCTCCGCGAGGGGGATGTGGCGGTCCTGCTTCTGGCTCATGTACCAGCGGTGTTCGAGGACCTCGTGGACCACCTCGGCGGGTTCGAGTTTTCCTGCCAGGTGCCGGGGGATGGACCGCACGATCGGTTCGAAGATCTGGCTGACCCAGGCATGGGCGCTGATTTCCTCGTCCAGTTCGGGGTTGTTGTCGGCACGGAACTGGTCCATGTCATTCAGCAACCTGCGGGCCTGGTTCTCTTGGGCGTCCAGGCCGGTCAAGCGCAGCAACCGGCGCTGGTGGTGCCCAGCGTCCACCACCTTGGGCTGCAGCTGGATCGTGGAACCGTCCGCCGTGGTCTTGATGGCATATTCCTCGACGTCGAAGCCGAGCTCGTTGAGCCTGCGGATACGCGCCGCCACCCGCCAGCGTTCGCCGAGTTCGAAAGACTCCTTCTCCGTCAGCTCGGCCCAGAGGCGACGGTAGCTGTCCATGATCAGTTCACTGGTAGCAACGGGATCCACTTTCTCCTCAATGAGGCCGCCGTCCAAGAGATCCATGAGCTCGCCCGCAATGTTCACCCGGGCAATCTCCAGATCGTACTCGCGTTGGCCCATGGAAAGGTCCGGGTACAGTTCACCGGTTTCAGCGTCCACGAGGTAGGCGGCAAATGCACCGGCGTCGCGGCGGAAGAGGGTGTTGGAGAGCGACACGTCGCCCCAGTAGAAACCGATGAGGTGAAGGCGGACCAGAAGCAGCGCCTGTGCATCGATGAGGCGCGTCAGGGTGTCCTTGCGGAGCATCTGGGAGAACAGTGCGCGGTACGGCATGGAGAACTTCAGATGCCGGGTGACCAGCACGGGGTTCAGCGGTTTGCCGTCCGCCGTCGTCCGGCCGGTGATGACCGCCACCGGCTCAACGCAGGGGACGTCCAGCCGGGCCAGTTTCCGGAGCATGTGGTATTCGTGCCGGGCCACGTGCTCAGAGGTTTCCTTGATGGCTATGACGGAGCCGCCAAGGTGCGCGAACCGGACAATGTGGCGGGAAATACCGCGGGGGAGTGCTGCCAGGAATTCAGCCGGCCAGTCCTCCAAGGCGATGTGCCAGGGAAGGTCCAGCAGTTCAGGATCGGCCGCTGCTGCGGTGATGTTGAGCGAACCGATGACGCTCGCAGGCGGGGTTGAGTCCTGCGCGCTCGCAGCTTCCTTCCGTGGGAGCTTGCCGATCTGCCCGTAGTCGGTAGGTTCGTCGTGCCACTGGGCTCCGTTTTGCTCGCTCATGCCTCAATTGTTCCGTATTCGGTGGTGTTGTTCGGTTCAGTGAAGGGATCGGCCGGTGTGGCGGACCATTCGACGTCGGCAGCCGGCTGGAAGGTGACCCCCTGGTTGGCGAGCCGCTCGCCGATGCCGCCCAGCCGACGTCGGAAGTCACTAAGGCTTCTGGCCTCCTGTGGCGACCACGCCACTTCCGCGAGGGAAACCGCACGCGGGTACAGCAGCCAATAGGCCTGGCGGTTACCGCGGACGGTTTCGGTCCATAGGGGACCTTCGACGCCGAGGATGTGCTGGTCTTCAAGGCCGCCTTGGGCGGGGTTCCACTGGTAGTACTCGGACCACGTGAAGGGGCCGCCGTCAACCCAGGACAGTCCGATGGGGCTGGTGGAATCGTACTTTTGGTCCAGGTACGTCCGGTCGGCAGGAGACATGATGACCTTGGCAGTACCTTGTTCGGCCTTGTTCAGTACTTGCCCGAAGTCTCCGAACCAGTACTGCACCACGCTTCCATCCGGCAGATCCGCTTCGGCCGCCTCGTTCCAGCCCACCACGGTCTTGCCGGTGGCGGCACCGATCCTGGCGAACTCCCGGACCATGGCGAGGTAGTTTTCGTGGCCGGTCACGTGGGCCTCGTCCCCGCCGATGTGAAGGTAGGGGCCGTCGGTGATGGCGGCGACCTGCCCCAAGACCTCGCTGACGAACTCATAGGTGGCGGGAAGGTCCGCGCTCAGCGTGGAGTACCCCACCTCACCCGTGGCGTTCATGGGTTTGGCAACGCCCTCAGGGTTGAGCCGGGGCACGGCTGCCAATGCTGCGTTGACGTGGCCTGGGAGGTCGATCTCGGGAACCACCGTGATGTTGCGGGCGGCGGCGTAGGCCTGGATGTCCCGGTAGTCCTGCTGGGTGTAGAAACCCGTCCGACCGGGCGTGAGGCCAACGCCGGGGTGGTTCACGGCCCCGCCTACTGCCGTGAGGTTGGCGTACTCCAGCCCGGAGGGGTTGTTCTCCGGTTCATGGATCTCGATGCGCCATGCTTGGTCGTCCGTCAGGTGCAGGTGCAAGGCGTTGAACTTGAGCTGCGCCATGACATCAATTTGTTCCTTGACCTCGGCAACGGTGAAGAAACTGCGCGCAACGTCAAGCATCAAACCGCGGTACCGGAAGCGGGGAGCATCTTTGATTTCGACGGCGGGGACCGTCCAGTCGCGTTGCCTGTCCGAGTTCCGCGCGGGCCCGTCCGGCGGGGCTTCGATGGCGGGGTCGAACAACTGGCGGAGGGTCTGGATGCCGTTGAACAGCCCGGCCGGTGTGTCAGCCCGGACCCGTGCGCCTGCGTCGGTGACGGTCAGGGCGTAAGCCTCAGGGCCGCCGTCGAACGTTCTTGTCAGCTCCAGTGCTACATCACCGGGCCGAAAATCGCTGACCAGCGGAAGTTCGTGGCCGGTAGCGCGACGCAGGAATGACGCGAGGTGCCCGGCAACGGGCACGGCGGCGCCGGTTGCGGAGATTCGGGTGGCGCCGCCCAAGGTGAAAGCCCGGCCATCCAGGACGGCGACGTGCACAGGCTTGGGGATGAGGAGTTCCGTGACGTTCATGCCGTTCTCCTTCTGGTCCGTAGCCGCTACGGGGCGGGTTAAAGCGGTAACGGCCCGACGCGGGGGTCGGGCCGTTATCGCTACTTCAGGTGGTGGTGAGCCCACGCCGACAGGGTTCCCTGGCCGAAGCGAAGCGAGGCTAGGGGGTCGGTGGGTGGGCCCACGCCGACAGGGTTCCCTGGCCGAAGCGAAGCGAGGCTAGGGGGTCGGTGGGGATTAGTCGCCCAGGCGGAGGCCGGTCTTGGTGTCGAACAGGTGCACGTGGCCGGACTGCGGACGGACGAAGATGGACTCGCCCTTCATCGGAGGACGGCGGCCGTCAACACGGGCCACGATGTCGTGGCTCTTGCCGTCGAGGGTGGTGTGGCCGTAGACGTAAGCGTCGGCTCCGAGCTCTTCCACTACGTCCACCTCAACCTGGAGGCCTTCGCCCTGAGGAGCGGTCTCGAGGTCTTCCGGACGGGTACCGACCGTGACGGTCTTGCCCGAAGCGTCATCGAGGACATCGTGCGGAACGGGGTAGACCGTGCCGCCGAACTGGACGCCGCCGTCAACAACGGGCAGTTCCAGCAGGTTCATGGCGGGGGAGCCGATGAAGCCTGCAACGAAGACGTTCTGCGGGCGGTCGTACAGGTTGCGCGGGGTGTCGACCTGCTGGAGGAGGCCGTCCTTCAGCACTGCGACGCGGTCGCCCATGGTCATTGCCTCGACCTGGTCGTGCGTCACGTAGACGGTGGTGACGCCGAGGCGGCGGGTCAGGGACGCGATCTGGGTACGGGTCTGGACACGGAGCTTGGCGTCCAGGTTGGACAGCGGTTCGTCCATGAGGAAGACCTGTGGGTTACGGACGATTGCGCGGCCCATGGCAACACGCTGGCGCTGACCACCGGAGAGGGCCTTCGGCTTGCGGTCCAAGTACTGCTCAAGGTCAAGAAGCTTTGCGGCTTCACGGACACGCTCTGCGCGCTCTTCCTTGGAGACGCCGGCGATCTTCAGGGCGAAGCCCATGTTGTCGGCAACAGTCATGTGCGGGTACAACGCGTAGTTCTGGAAAACCATCGCGATGTCGCGGTCCTTCGGCGGAACGTCGGTGACGTCGCGGTCGCCGATCAGGATGCGGCCTGCGTTGACGTCCTCCAAGCCTGCGAGCATGCGCAGGGAAGTGGACTTACCGCAACCGGAGGGTCCAACGAGGACCAGGAATTCGCCATCGGCGATGTCGATGTTCAGCTTATCGACGGCGGGCTTATCAGTGCCCGGGTACAGACGCGTAGCGTTGTCAAAAGTAACTGTTGCCACAGTTATCAATCCCTTCACCGGCAGGTACGTGCCGGACGATCCGTAGTGAATGGTTCTTGTTTTTCAGTTGAAACTCCCCGGCCGGAGCCGAGGAGTCGCCCGTGGCGCCGCACGATGCTGTGCGTCACGTCACATACGAGAGTATGTCAGACTTTTTGACGAACTGTCGAACTGTTACGAAGATCACATGAAATTCTGTTCGCGATTCATGCGGAGCCAACGGCGCGGCGTCGCTCCCGGAGCAGCGCTTCCAGGAGTTCGGCCACATGTACCGGAGCTTCCACCCGGTACGCTGCCTGCGTGAAATCCAGGCCGACCTTGATGCCGACGTCCCCGGGCAGGAGCCTGCCCAGCGCGTCCTCGTCCGTGACGTCGTCACCGGCAAACAGGACCGCGGTGGCTCCGGTGGCCTGGCGGAGGAACTCCACGGCCTCGCCCTTGGACGCTTGGATCACCGAGGTTTCCAGCACGCGTTTGCCGGATTTCAAGTACACCCCCGGACGGTCCTGCAATTCCAGGCGGGCGGCCTGGACGGCGTCCTCGGCCACGTCGTCGTCCGCCAACCTGGTGTGGAGCACCACGCCTGCCGGCTTGTCTTCCAGCAACGTGCCGGGAGCGACGTTGACGATGCCGGCAAGCACCTCGCGCACCGAAGCCAGGCGTTGCCGCTGCTCGTCATCCAGTTCCAGTCCGAGGGATCCTTCTCCCATCCAGACCTCCGCCCCGTGGCTTCCGATCAGAAGCGTCGTTTCCGGCGGGGAAGCGACCGCGCGCAAGCTGTCCAGGGCGCGTCCCGAGATGAGTGCCGTCGTCGTGCGCGGAAGCCCGGCGAGTTGCTCCAAAGCCGCAGCCGACCGGGGAAGCGGGCGGGCGTCCGACGCATGGTCGACGATCGGGGCAAGCGTGCCGTCGAAGTCGAGGGCAACCAGCAGGTGTTCCGTATCGGCGATGCGGCGGACCGCATCGAGCAGCTCCGGCGCCAGGGAGAGGGGGGTCTGCTCAGCTGTCATCGCGCACCACCTTTTCCTTGAGCGCAGCCAGGAAGTCCGCGGACCAGTGGTCGACGTCGTGGTCAAGGATCTGCTTGCGCATCAGCTTCATGCGGCGGCGGGCTTCCTTGGGATCCAGTTTGATGGCCCGCAGGATCGATGACTTCAGCCCGTCGATGTCGTGCGGATTAACCAGCAGGGCCTGCTTCAACTGGTCGGCAGCGCCGGCGAACTCGCTGAGGACCAAGGCTCCGTCATCCTCGGAACGGGCCGTGACGTACTCCTTGGCCACCAGGTTCATGCCATCCCTCAAGGCCGTGACCAGCATGACGTCGGCCGCCAGGTAGAGGGCCACCATCTCTTCCACGGGGTAGCTGTGGTGCAGGTAGCGGACAGCCGTGTTCTGGATGGTGTCGTAGGTGCCGTTGATCCGGCCCACCGTGCCTTCGATTTCTTCCCGCAGGAGGCGGTACTGCTCCACGCGTTCCCGGCTGGGGCTTGCCACCTGGATCAGGGTGGCGTCTTCAACCTTGATGTGCCCGTCGGCCAGGAGTTCCTCGAAGGCCTTCAGCCTGTGCCCGATGCCCTTGGTGTAGTCGAGCCTGTCCACGCCCAGCAGGATGGTCTTGGGATCGCCGAGGTCCTTGCGGATCTGCCGGGCCCGTTCGATGATGTCCGGCCGCGTGGCGAGCTGGCGGATCTGGTCCACGTCGATCGAGATGGGGAACGCCTGGGCGCGGGCAATGTGCGTGACCTGGCCGTCCTGTCCCTTCACGTGGACCTGCTGCTGCTTGACGCTTGCGCCCAGGAAGCGGCGGGCTGACCGCATGAAGTTGCCGGCGTCGCTGGGGCGCTGGAAGCCGAGGAGGTCGGCGCCGAGCAGGCCGTCAATGATCTCGCGCCGCCACGGCAACTGCGCGAAGATTTCCGGCGGCGGGAAAGGAATGTGGTTGAAGAAGCCGATCTTCAAGTCCGGGCGGGCTTCCCGGAGCAGCCTGGGGACAAGCTGCAGCTGGTAATCCTGCACCCACACCGTGGCCCCGTCCGCGGCATGGCGGATGACGGCGTCGGCGAACTTCTTGTTCACCTGGCGGTAGGAGTCCCACCATGTCCGGTGGAATTCCGGCGGCGCGATAACGTCGTGGTAAAGCGGCCAGATGGTGGCATTGGAGAATCCCTCGTAGTAGAGCTCCACTTCGTGGCTGCTCAACTGGACCGGGACGAGGTCCATGCCTTCGTGGCTGAAAGGACGCACTGTCTCGTCCGGGGCGCCGTGCCACCCGACCCATGCACCGTCGGATTTCGTCATCATGGGCGCCAGCGCGGTCACGAGGCCGCCGGGGGAGCGGCGCCAGCCGTCACCGCCGTTAGTGTCGCCGTCGTTGCTGTAACGGTCTACGGGCAGGCGGTTGGACACCACCATGAAATCGAACGTGCTCGCTGTGGGCTTCTGCGTGGGTGAGGCCCTAACGCCCTGTTCCGTCGTGAGTTTTTCGCTTGCCAAATCCTGCATTACTGCCCCCTGGGGTTGCTGTGACTCGCTTCCCAGCCTACCGGCGGAATCTTCAGGGGCGGTTGATCGTTCAACAACCGGGCGGTTGCGTGTGCGGCAAACCTTCAGGTTTGCTCCCGTAAACTGGCCCCGTTGCCACTTCGACATCGAGTAACCACGAGGAATTGATGAGTCCCGCAAACGAACCACGCCTGTCCAAGGCCGAGCGCACAGCCCAGGCCCGCGAACAAGCGCGCAAGATCCGCGAAGAACAGCTTAAGAAGGAGAAGCGCAACAAGCTCCTGATTGGCTGGGGCATCGTGGTTGCCGTCGTGGCGATCCTCGTGATCATCGCACTCGTGGTGGTCCAGAACATCCAGAACAGCGCCCCCATCGCGGACAGCGGCCCCACCCCGGCCAACGGCAACGTCCACGGCGGTGTGACGCTGCTGGCCAACAACGAAGTAGTCAAGTCGGAGCCCGCCACGGTGAACGTGGCCGATGTTCCGGCTCCGCTGACCACCAAGCCGGCTACCGTAGCTGCTCCGGGCGCCGAGGCGGAAGCAGGCAAGCCCGTCAAGGTTGTTGCCTACATCGACTTCATCTGCCCGGTCTGCAAGCGCTTCGAAACCACTTACGGGGAATCGCTGACCAACCTGCGCAACGAAGGCAAGATCTCCCTCGAGTACCGACCGCTTGGTTTCCTGGACCAGCAGTCCACCACCAACTACTCCTCACGCGCCGCGAACGCTGCCGCCTGCGTCGTGAACACCTCGCCGGAGAAGTACGCCGACTTCTTCAACCTCCTGTTCGAGCGCCAGCCGTCCGAAGGCGGTGCAGGCATCTCCGACAAGGACCTTAAGGCCATGGCCACCGAAGTGGGAGCCGCCAGTATCGACTCCTGCGTGGACAACAAGGAGTTCCGCCCGTACGTGAAGGTCGCCACGCAGGAAGCTGCCGCGATCGGCATCACCGGCACGCCTACCGTCTTTGTTGACGGCAAGCAGTGGGACGGGTCCACCGACCTTAACGCCGAGATCCAGGCGGCCATCAGCGCCAAGGGCTGATTCTCAGCCAAGTACGACGGCGGCCGGTTGCCTCTTTCTTGGAGGCGACCGGCCGCTGTTGTCTCCGGGCAGGGCTTGTCCGGCCTCGAATTTCCTTGTGGGGGACGGTCTGGGCTAACCTTGTCTAGCGTTGTTTAGCGCGCCTCCTTAGCTCAGTTGGCCAGAGCACCTGTCTTGTAAACAGGGGGTCGCCGGTTCGAATCCGGCAGGGGGCTCCACTAACCCCTCTTTCCGGCGGACCACCACCGGAAAGAGGGGTTTTCCGTATTCGCGGACAGGCGTCATCATGGCGTGCCGGGCCGTTGCCGCGGCATGCATACTGGCTCTATGCAGACCACTGTGCTGGTGGAAGGTGAAAGCGACAAGGTGGCCGTGGAGACGCTGGCCGCCAAGCTTGGCCATGACCTGGCGGCAGAGGGTGTCACGGTGGTACCCATGGGCGGCGCCACCAGCATCATCCACTTTCTGGACCGTTATGGGCCCAGCGGCGCAGACCATAGGCTCCTGGGGTTGTGCGATGCAGGCGAATCTCCTGGCATTGCCAGGGCGCTGAGCCGTGCGGGCATCGGTCCCGGAACGTTGGCGGAACTTGGGTTCCACGTCTGCCACGAGGACCTGGAAGACGAACTCATCCGTGCCCTTGGAACGGAGAACGTCCTGAATGTCATTGAAGAACAGGGCGAACTGGCATCGTTCCGGCTCCTGCAGCGTCAACCGTCGCTCCGGGACCGCCCGGTGACGGACCAACTGCGGAGATTCTTCGACGGCCGCAGCGGCAACAAGGTCCGTTATGCGAAGTTGTTGGTTGAGGCACTGCCCGACGGCGAGGCGCCACTGCCGCTGGGACTCCTGGTCGCCTCGTTCGCAGCCGGGAACTGAACAGCACACGTCCGTGTGTCCGGGGCTTCGTCGCAACCGCTAACGCCGTTCGCGTCAGTGCTTTCGGGAGCGCGGGGCGGAAACTGGTGCGCCAGGTGTGCGTTGCCGCAACGCGAGCATCGGGAAGAGCAGCACTGAGAGCATCCCGGCGCCGACCAGCGCGGAAGCGATCCCGTTGGAGATCAGGTGGGTGTCCTGCCCGATCCCCGTCACCGCAACGATGATCGGCAAGCCTGTTGCGCCGAACAGGGCAACGGCGCGTTTACCGGCAAAAGTGGAATTCCTTGGCGCCGCAAGCATTGAGGGCAGGCCCCGGACCACCAGCAACAGCATGAGGAACACCGGCATCAGCGCCAGGGTCATGGGGTCTGCGGTCAATGCGCCGAGGTCGAAGTCGATTCCGGTGTCGATGAAGAAAATCGGGACCAGGAAGCCAAACGCAATGGCGTCTACTTTGGCCTCGATGACGCTGCGGTCCTGTTCGGGTGCCCGCGCGATGACCACCTTCCACAGGATCCCGGCAGCAAAGGCACCCAGCAGCATGTCCAGGCCCAGGGTCATGCTCAGCACCACCAGGACGGTGAGGATGAACATGATGGAGCGCGCCGCGAACTGGCTGCTGGTGTGAAGAGTCCTGGTGACCTGCGCGTGCAGGAATTTGTGGCGGGAACGGGAGGCGAGGAAGACTGCAAGGCCGGTCAGGACAATAAAGCCCAGGAGTACTGCCGTGGCCGGACCCAACTGCTTGCCGCTGAAGAACAAGGAGATGGCCACGAGGGGACCGAATTCCCCCACGGCGCCAAGGGCGGTCACCGCGATGCCCAGGGGAGTCCGGGACTCGCCCGCGTCGCGGAGGATGGGCAGCAGCGTGCCCAGCGCCGTGGAGCAGAGGGCGACGCCGATGATGACTGCCGCCTCCAAACCGGGTCCGAGGATGAGGCCCGCGCCGATTCCGGCCGCCAGGGAGATGACCCAGCCGATGCCTGCCCTCATGGCGGGCCGGCCGCGGATGAGGCTGAAGTCGATCTCCGTGCCGGCCACGAAAAACAGCATGGCCAGTCCGAAATCCGCCAAGGTGTCAGTGAATTCCACCGATTGGACCCATCCCAGGACGGCCGGGCCCAGCAGCATGCCCAACAGAATCTCGAAGACCACCAGGGGGACTTTGATGACACGGTCCAACGCCCGGACCAACAAGGGCGCCAGGACTGCAAGGGAAGCGATCACCAGCAGTGACATGCTCAGGCCTTGCATCGGCAGCACCTCCGCCGCGACGAGTCGGGGAACAAACCCAAAGCTACCCGTCGGGTTCCTCCCGGCGCCATAACTGCGTCAACAAAAACCGACGGCGACGCCCCCGCCGTGGGAGCGTCGCCGTCGTCGTGGTCCGCTGTGGCCCACGTAGCGGGGCAGGTTACGGGGTGGGGCTGCCGCCGTTGACATTCAGGGTCTCGCCGACGACGTAGCTGGATTCGGGCGAGGCGAGGAAGACGTAGGCCGGTGCGAGTTCAGCCGGCTGGCCGGCACGGCCCAGGGGAGTGTCCTTCCCGAACTCGGGCAGGGCTTCCTTGGGCTGGCCGCTGCTGACCTGCAGCGGAGTCCAGATGGGTCCCGGTGCCACGGCGTTGACGCGGATGCCCTGGGGAGCCAGCTGCTGGGCGAGGCCCTTGGTGAAGTTGTTGATGCTGGCCTTCGTCGTGGCGTAGTCCACCAGGGTGGGTGACGGGTTGTAGGCCTGAATGGACGTGGTGTTGATGATCGTGGATCCCGCGGGCAGGTGGGGGAGGGCTGCCTTGGTCAGCCAGAACATTGCGTAGACGTTGGTCTTGATGGTGTGGTCGAACTGCTCATCGCTGATTTGCCCGAGTTCTTCCTGCGCCACTTGCTTGCCTGCGTTGTTGACCAGGATGTCGATCCCGCCCAAGGCGGACACTGCTGCGTCCACCACGTCACGGCAGGTTGCCGAATCCTTGAGGTCGCCCGGCACCTTCACGGCCTTGCGGCCGGCTGCCTCGATGATGCCGGCGATGCGTGAGGCATCTTCCTCTTCTTCCGGCAGGTAGGAAAGAACGACGTCGGCACCCTCCCGGGCGAAGGCGATGGCCGTTGCCGCCCCGATGCCGGAATCGGCTCCCGTGACAATTGCCTTGCGGCCCTCCAAACGACCGGTCCCGCGGTAGGTGTCTTCGCCGAGATCGGCCTTGGGGGTGAGTTCCGCATCCAGTCCCGGTTCCGGCTGGTGCTGCTTGGGCGGTGAAATGTGCTCGTATGCTGTGACCGGGTTTCGGAACGTGTACTGATCAGTCATGGTCGGTCCTCCTGGTATTGCGTGGAACACGGACAGGCCTGCAATGAATTACTAAGTAGGCTTATGGTTTTCAGCCTATGCAAGGTCGGGTGTGGTCGCAAGTATGGGATGCGGCCGCTCTCCCCGGAGGGCAGTCAGGCGTGCCGGCGGCTTCTTGCCCTGCGCTGTTCCGTGCGCTGCCTTTCCGCCCACCTGCGATGGTCCATCCACTGGCTAACGATTCCCGTCACCATCAGCGTGAAGCCGAGCAGTCCGAGCGGCGATGGGTGGATGGGGATCCCCAGCAGGATGAGCGCCAAGCCGAGTGCTGCCGCGATGACGTGCAGGGCCTTGGGGGCAGGTGCGGGCTCGGACGGGATGCCCGTTTCAAGTTGTTTGGCCAGCGCGGGGTCCTGGATGAAGAGCTCGCGCTCCAGCTCCTGCAAGACCTTGCGCTCCTGATCCGATAGCGGCATGACGATCCTCCCCGTTCGCAACCTCGTAGCCATGGTGCCAATGTGCGCGTTGACGGCGGCTTCGCGCGCAACAGGATAAGCTAAGCATGCTTATTATTCGGTCCGCAAGCATTGATTGAGTGTTGTGGACATGGTCGCGCTAGGCTGGATTTCCCCCGGCTCAAGCAACGCGGCCGCAGGTACTAGGGTGCGGAGCTTTACACCATGTCGGACGAATCAGCCCTGGCCGCGCTCGCGGCCGGATCCTTCTCGCTGGATGCACTCAGGGATGGGCAACTTGCCGCCATGAGCGCGCTCGCCGAAGGACGCGACGTCCTTGCCGTGATGCCCACCGGATATGGCAAGTCCGCCACCTACCAGGTCGCCGCCTTATACCTGCACCAACAGCAACAGAAACTGCACGGCCGAACCGGGGGACCCGCCGTCGTGGTTTCTCCGTTGATCGCCTTGCAGGAAGACCAGTTGGAGGGCCTCAACAGGCACCTGGGCGAGGGCGCCGCCGTCGCGGTCAACTCGGCCCACAGCGACGCGGACGTGGACGCCGCATGGGACGCGGTGGAGTCCGGGAAGGCGGTCTATCTTTTCCTGGCTCCCGAGCAGTTGGCCAAGCAAGAGACGGTGGAGCGGATCGCGCGGTTGGACCTCACCCTGCTGGTAGTGGACGAGGCCCATTGCGTTTCATCCTGGGGACACGACTTCCGGCCCGACTACCTCAACCTCGGCAACGTCCGTGAAAGCCTGGGGAACCCGCCCGTCGCGGCCCTGACAGCAACGGCTTCCCCGCCCGTGCGGGACGAAATTGTTGAGCGCCTGGGCATGCAGGATCCACTGATCCTGGTCCGGGGCTTCGACCGTCCCAACATCAGCCTGGAAGTAGTCCGCCACCACGAGGACAAGGCCAAACGGAAGGCCGTGCTGTCCCAGGTTGCGTCGTTGACGACGTCGGGACAGAAGGGTTTGGTGTACGCGGCCACCCGCAAGGACACGGAGAAGTACGCGGCCAAGCTGGTGGCGCAGGGAATCCGTGCCGAGGCCTACCACGCAGGCCGTTCCGCCTCCGAGCGCGAACTCATCCACGAGCAGTTCCTGGCCGATGACCTTGATGTAGTGGTTGCCACGACGGCGTTTGGCATGGGCATCGACAAGCCCAACGTCAGGTTCGTGGTGCACGCCGATATCCCCGAGTCCCTCGATGCCTACTACCAGGAGATTGGCCGGGGCGGCAGGGACGGGGACAAGGCGAGGGCAGTGCTGCACTACCGGTCCGAGGACCTCGGCCTGCGCAAGTTCTTCGGCACCCATGCTCCGGACCAGGAGTCCCTCCTCGCCGTGCTGAAGGTCCTGAAGAACGCGGGGGCGCCGGCAACCAAGAAGGTCCTGGCCGAGCTGACCGGGTTCCCGCCGAGGCGCGTTACTGCCTTGGTGAACCAGCTGGAGGAAGCCGACGCGGTGAAGGTGGGCAAGCGCGGCGTCCGGCTTGCCTCCAAAGCGAAGCTGCGGTCCCTGGTGGCCCACGCCGTCGAGCTGGCCGAAGCACGCCAGCGCGTGGACCATTCCCGCCTCACCATGATGCGCGCGTACGCAGAGACCGACAGCTGCCGCCGGCAGTTCCTGCTGGGCTACTTCGGGGAAGAACTGGCAAAGGCCTGCGGAAACTGCGACGTCTGTACAGAAGCCGCCAACCATCCCGACGTGCGGCCCACCGGCAAGGAAACGCCCGACGCCGGCGCCTCGCCTGATCCGTTCCCGTTGCAGTCCGCGGTGATCCACAAGGAATGGGGGCCAGGACTTGTCATGCGGCACGAAGACGACGTCATCACCGTGCTGTTCGAGCACGAAGGATACAAAACCCTGTCCCGCTCGACCGTCATGGAGCACGAACTCCTCAGGCCTGCCTAGGTTTTCAGCTCAAGCATCAAGGCCGGGAGCTGGTCGGCAAGCTCCCGGGCAAGGAATCCCAGCGGGCCCATGGTACTGGCCAGCCTGTCCGCGGCAGCTGCGTGCAAATGGGTCCCCCAGCAGGCAGCCTGGGTGCTGCTGGTACCCCGGGCGCGCAGCCCGGCAATGGCGCCGGCAAGGACATCGCCGCTGCCGGATGTTCCCAGCCCGCCGTAACCCGTGGTGATTTTCCACAGTGCGGATTCCGTTTCCGACGTGCCGGGTGCACCTGCGATGTAGCCCTGGCAACTGACCACGGCGTCGAACTTCCGCGCCACCGCCGCCACATCGGCCTCGAGATCCTCCACGTCCCGGCCCAGCAGGATTCCTGCTTCCGTGGGGTTGGGGGTGAGGATCATGCGGCCCCGCCACGGGTCCAGCCGGTCCTCCAGTTCCGGCAGCGCCCCCAAAGCGAAAGCGTCGAGCACGACGGCGGGACCTTGCGTCGGGGCTTGTCCTCCGCGGTCTTCCTCGCGTTCAAGAAGGCCGAACAGCAAGTCCCGGCTCAACTCCTGGTCATCAAGGCCGGGTCCGATCAGGACGGCATCCGCCCGGTCCAGGTACGAGGAAATGCGGTCCAGGCCTTTTCCGGTGATAGAGCCCTTGGAGTCCTCGGGGAGCCCCACGGCACCACATTCGGGTAACGCCACGCCGAGCTGCACGGACACCGATTCGGCTACTGCCAGCGTCAATTTCCCGGCACCTGCCCGGAGCGCGGATGCGCCCGCGAGGAGGACGGCGCCCGGTGTCGAACGGCCACCCCCGACCACCAGCACGGCACCCCGCGAGTACTTGTCTTCACCGGGCGCGGGCAGGGACCAGTCCCGCAGCAGCGACGGGGTGACCGGCGTCGGGGTGTTAGCGGGGGTGGACACTGGCGTCTCCTGCGTGCTCGGTAACGGAAACGCCCTGCTCGGTGAGGTGGTCAGCTACGTTGAAGCTGTCCAACGTCCAAGGCCCGGCGCCCGATGGTCGCAGGTACCGGGTGATGGAGGCGTTGAGGATCGAGGTTGTGGCCGCCAGGTCCAGGACTTCTTCCTCGGACATACCCTCCAGCACGTACCGGACCAGCATGATCACCGCGTCGTGGCAGACCAGCATCACCCGTTTGCCGCTGTTAAGCGTATTCAGTTCATCCAGCACGGAGCGCAGCCGCAGTGCCACGTCCGCCCAGGATTCGCCGCCCGGCGGACGGTAATACAGTTTGCCCAGCCAGAGCCGCCGCTCGGCCTCCTCCGGGTACCGGGATTCGACCCCCAAGCGGGTCAGTCGGTCCAGGATGCCCAGTTCGCGGTCCCGCAAGCGTTCATCGGACAGGACTTTGACAGGCCAGCCGGCCGTCCGGACGGCGATTTCCGCCGTCTGCCTCGCCCGGGCGTAGGGGGAAGAAACGACGGCGTCGGGACGGTCAGCCTCCGGAATCCTTGCCAGTGCCGTTCCCAGCGCCTTTGCCTGCTCCTGCCCGAGGTCCGACAGGTTCACGTCCGCGTCCCGTGCCGGGACCTCAATGACTTCTGCCCCGGCGAGCCGCGCCTCCGTCGCTGCGACGTTGCCTTCGCTCTCCCCATGCCGGATCAACAGCAGCTCTACGGCACCGGCTTCCTGCACCGCATCTGTCAGCCCGTCGTCGTTCATCCGGAATCACCCCATCAGTGTTGTCTTGCTGATTATCCAGCTGTCCTTCTCCAGTTGTCTGCAGAACACTACACACCGGGTACCCACGGTTTTGGAAGATAAACGCACGACGGCGGGGCTGCCGCGTGCTGCGCTGCTTCCGGAGTGGCCGTGTGCTTCGAGCCGCAGTCAAGCCCTGTTGCCTTCGGCCGGGGTGAAGTAAGTTGCTGGGATGGACGACTCATACCAGGTCATTGTGGTCGGCGGCGGATTCGCAGGTGTTGCGGCAGCCAGGGAACTCGGGCGAAAGGGCGTTCGCGTCCTGCTGATCGACTCAAACAACTACCACCAATTCCAGCCGTTGCTCTACCAGGTGGCCACCTCCCAGATCGGTGTCTCGGCCATAGCCCGCCCGCTCCGGTCCGTGTTCCGGCGCTACAAATCCGTCAAAGTCCTGACCGCGAAAGTCAGTTCAGTGGACACGGCACGGAAGACGGTTACCACCACGGACGGACGGACTCTCCGCGGGCAGATCTTGGTGCTTGCCGTGGGCGCGGTACCCAACTTCTTCAATACTCCAGGTGCCGAGGAATACGCCTATCCGCTGTACTCCGTCACGGATGCCACAAAGCTGGGCACCGGCATCACGCGGCTCCTGGACCAAGCGGACCGCGACGACGGCATGGTGGACGTGGTGGTTGTGGGTGGTGGTCCTACCGGTGTTGAAACTGCCGGGGCGATGGCCGAAAACGTCAAGTACGTGGTCCGCAAATATTTCTCGCCCGAGCTGGCGTCACGGTGCCGCGTGCACTTGGTGGACATGGTCCCGAGCGTACTGAATGCCTTCTCGAAGAAATCCCAGGCCTACGCGGCCGAGCATCTGGGGAAGGTCGGCGTTCAACTCCGCATGGGGGTGGGAGTCACGAAAGTCCGGGCCGACGGGGTTTCCCTTGCTGACGGCACGTTCATTCCGGCGCAAATCGTCGTGTGGGCCGGTGGCCTGAAGGCCGGCGACCTCATCTCCGGATCCGGCCTGGCACAAGGCAGGGGAGGGCGAATCGATGTCCGGCCGGACCTTACCGCGCCGGACGTTGACGGGCTGTACGTCCTCGGCGATGCCGCCAACATCACCGACGACGCCGGAAACAAGCTTCCCCAACTGGGTTCAGTTGCGCAGCAGGCGGGAAAGTGGGCGGCCCACAACATCATTGCCGACCTGAACGGTGGTACCCGCAAGCCTTTCCATTACGTGGACAAGGGCTACATGGCGATGGTTGGCCGCGGCGCGGCGGTGGCCGAGCTGGGGCGGAGGCGTTACCAGTTGCAGGGCACCTTTGCCTTCCTTTCCTGGCTCCTGGTGCACTTGGCGCTGTTGTCCGGAATCCAGCAGAAGGTCAGGGCGCTGTTCTCCTGGCTCAACGGCTACATCCTGCACAGCCCTGCGCAGGTAGTGGTGAGTGGGCCGGTGGACAGGGCCATGGAGGACGAGGATCCCGCCCGCCCGGACACCCCGGAGAAGTTGCCGGTGGGAGAACAACCCGGCACCGGGTTGCCGCCCGCCGGGCAATAAGCTGGAGGTTGAACCCGGAGCGAGGAGCAGCATGTCATTGAAAGACCGTCTCAAGGCAGACGTTGTGGAGCACATGAAAGCCGGCAACAAGACTGCCCTGACCACAGTGCGCAATGTCCTGGGCGAGATCACGACGCGCGAGAAATCCGGCAAGACGCCGGTGGACCTCGACGACGCCCAGGTGACCTCGTTGCTGCAGAAGGAGGCCGCCAAGCGCAGGGACACCGCCCGGATCTACACCGAAGCCGGCGAAAGTGAACGTGCAGCGGCTGAAGTCGCAGAAGCGGAAATCATCGAGGCCTACCTTCCGAAGCCGCTTACCCGTGAGGAAGTCGAGGCGATTGTTGACGAGGAGATTGCCGCTCTCAAGGCCAGCGGGCAGGAACTCTCCATGCGTTCCCTCGGGGCGGTCATGAAACCCGTGACGGCCAAGGTGGCCGGGCGGTTCGACGGCAAGACCGTCAGCGAAATCGTCAGGGCACGCCTGGGCTGACATGCTTGCGGGGGTTGCTGCTCAATTCACGCCCAGCAGCCCCCGCAGCGTGTCAGCGTTCCGCACGGCGTTGCCGCCGCCGTCGTTGTTGAAGTACGCGAACACATCCTTGCCGTCACCGCTCCATTCTCGGATGCGGTCCGCCCACCACCGCATGTCCTCCTCCGTGTAGGAACCGCCGTAAAGGTGCTCCTGGTCCGGACCGTGGAGCCTGACATATACAAATGGCGCCGTGGAGCGCAGGATGCAAGGCAAGTTGGCCCCGCTCATGACGCAGTAGGCGGCTTGGTGGCGCTCAAGGATGGCGTAGACGTCCGGGTGGTCCCAACTGTCGTGGCGGAATTCCACGGAAACCCGGATCCACTCGGGGACGGCGGCCAGGAAGTAGTCCAGGCGGGCGTCGTCGCGGGCGAAATCGGGCGGTAACTGGGCCAGGAGGACTGCCCTTTTGTCACCGAGCTCGTGCCAGCAGCGCGTGATGCGCTCAAGCCACACCTCCGGGGCGTAGAGCTTCTTGCCATGCGTCAGCCCGCGGGGAGCTTTCACGGACATCGCGAACCCGGGTGGAAGCCTCTCACGCCACCCCGCGAAGGTAGTGTCCCGGGGCCAGCGGTAAAAGCTCGCGTTCAGCTCAACCGTGGAGAAGCGTGCAACGTAGGCGTCCAGCCGTTTCGCCGTGGGCAGGCCGGGAGGGTAGAGCACGTCCTTCCAATGGTCGTAGCTCCAGCCCGAAGTGCCAATGTGGATGCCCATGATTGGATGCTAGTGCTTCCGGCAGCACAGTGCCGGGACACGCTGGCGGGACGTTGCAGGGAGTCAGTGCCTGGCGCCGGACCTGGCCATCAGTGCCTGGAGATCCTCGGCCACCTTGAGCTGGCGGGCGGTGCGCGTCGGTGCGGATGCGTGCTCCACGCGGCCCGGCTTCGCCGCCTTGCCGCGGGGCTGGTTGGTGCGGGCTTGGGCGTCCCTTCGGAAGGGAACGTCGCGTCGCGGATCACGTACAGGCGCGTCGACGGTGACGGTGCCCTGCAGGGGGTCGTGGAAGAGTGGCAGATTCATGGGTCCATTCCGGGAAGTCCAGGCCGCGTGGGCAGCCTCAAAGCGCTCGACAGGATATGAAACTTGATCCTTGCATAACCGCATTCGCCATGTTGTGGACAGATGTCCAGCAGTCTTGGCCTTTGATTGTGCAGATGACCATGACGTGCAGGGCGTAATGCCCGCCTGCGTCGTCGATCAGCCCCAGAGTGCCTTCCGGAGAAGCTGCTTCAGGTGGACAACCTCGTCGTCGCACAGGCGTGCTAATTGCTGCTGCTCGCACACATCCAGCTCAGCGCGGATCTTGTTGTGGATGCGCCGTCCTTCCTGCGTGGAGACGATGGCCCGGGAACGCCTGTTCCGTTGGCCGGGGACCCGCTCAACAAGACCCCTGTGTTCGAGGTCGTCCACCAGCCCGGCAACCTGGTTGAGGTCAAGGTCCAGGAACTCGGCAATTTCGCGCTGGGTGGCTTCGAGGCCGCTGCAAGCCAGCGTCAGTACGGAGAAGGACCGTTCCCGCAGCCTAAAGTCGCTGAGGATGCGTTTATTCAGGGCTGACCCGGCCGCGTGCAGCTTTCCAAGCAGCAAGCCCACGTCATTGCCGATTTCCGCGGCCGCCAGGCGCGGCGTGACAACATCGGCGATAAGCGGACCCATGACAACTCCAAAACTAGAAACAACCGCGACCGCTACATTTTTCAACCAGATGCGACGCCCCCATGACCAGGACAAGCATCTCATGACGAGGTGCGTCGCGATCACGACGGGTCGGTTTGGGTCCTCCCTTGACGCTCCCAGGGGCTAACGCCCCTACCGGGCCCACGCGGGATTGGCGCAGTCTGGATTCAACAGCCAAGGAGGTGCGGTGACGGGCAGGAAAAGCGGGCATTTGGACGTTGGCCGCAGCAACCCCCATGAGGACTCCAAGTCCGAACGCGCAGGCACCCTCGCCGTCGTGCTCGGGGCACTTGCCTTGGCTGCCACGGTGTTCACCTACGCGCTGAGCCTCAGCGAAAGCTTCAACCCGCCCGGCTGGGTACGGGCCGTGGGCCTTGTCTGGCTACCCATCTGGTTCTTTGGAACCGGTTTCGCCTATGCGGCTGCCCGCAAGGGGGCGGGACGCCGCCGCGGCGCCCTGGGGCTCGTCCTTGCAGGCGTCGGATTCGCGGCTTTCGTGGTTCTCTTGTTCATTGCCGGATGATTGTTTCCACTGAAAACCATCCCGGAAACAATCGGTAATCAGTCAAATCCCCGTTAACTTTTTTCAACCGGCAGTGCTTATTGGTCAAAAGGCAACTAGCATAAGCAACGTCTCATGCCAATGAGCGCAGTCGACTCAACTAATAAGCGGGGGATCTACCAATGAGTTACCAACCACAACCACAAACGCAGCCCTATGCCGCGCAAGCCGGAGAACCGCCGCTTTGGGCACCGTATTACGGGGCGCCCATCGGTGCGGCTGTTAAGCGCTTCTTCAAGAAATACACCGTCTTTACGGGCCGCGCGAGCCGCAGCGAATACTGGTGGTGGGCACTGATCGCTGCAGTGGTCAACTTCGTGCTGCAGCTGCTGACCACGATTCTGGGAGCGACCGGAGCCACCATGGCCGCCGACGGAACAGCTGTTCCTGGCCCGGGAGCGATCATCGGCTTCATCCTGTGGGGTATTTGGGGGCTTGCCACCATCATCCCGTCCATCGCCTTGGGGGTACGCCGCCTCCACGACGCCAACTTCAGCGGTTGGCTCCTGCTCCTGGTCCTGGTTCCCTTCCTCGGAGCCTTGGCCATCCTGGTATTCACGCTGCTGCCTTCCAACCCGGCGGGCCAGCGTTTCGACGTTCCCGGCAGCGTCTAGCTACAAAGTGCAGGGAGAGGGGCGGGCCATTACGGGCCGCCCCTCTTTCGCGTTTCGAGTCTTTCGCGTTTCAAGCCCCGGCCCGCAGCGCCTCGTGGCATGCTGTGCACAGATACCGGCAAGGCCCCCAACAACGAGGAGTGTCATGGCCCATTTCCCGGCAAGCAACATCAAGCGTTGTGCCGTCATAGGCGGCGGCATCATCGGCGTCGCAGTGGCGCGGGAACTGGCCATGAAACTTGACGCCCACATCACTGTTTATGAGAAGGAAGACCGGCTCGCCGCACACCAGACCGGGCACAACTCGGGGGTGGTCCACGCGGGCCTTTACTACGAGCCCGGTGGGCTGAAAGCCACCCTCTGCCGCAGGGGCGTGGAACTGCTCCGGGACTTCTGTGCCACCAAGAACCTTCCTTACGAAGCATGTGGAAAGCTCGTCATCGCCCAGACCGCGGAGGAATCACAACGGCTCGAGGCCATCTTTGCCCGGGCTACCGCAAACAAGGTTCCGGGTGTTCGGATGCTGGCAGGTGGGCAGATCGCCGGGGTGGAGCCGAACGCCGTCGGGCTTTCTGCCGTGCACTCACCGGAAACGGCGATCGTGGACTACCGCGCAATCACGAACGCGCTCGCCGACGACGTACGCGCGGCGGGTGGTGATATCCGCCTTGGACAGGAAGTCACCTCGATTGAGCAGAGGGGAAGGGGTGCGGTGGTCCGGACGAAGTCAGGGGCGGACCACTACGACCTGGTGGTGGCCTGCGCCGGTCTCCAGTCGGACCGGCTGGCGGCGGCTACGGGCGAAGGCCGGTCGCCCAGGATCGTGCCGTTCTTCGGCCAGTATTTCCTGCTCGGCGAGGAAGCCCGGCACAAGGTCAACGGCCTCATCTACCCTGTACCGGATCCAAAACACCCTTTCCTTGGCGTCCATCTGACCAAGCGCATTGACGGAGAAATGATGTTGGGACCCAATGCTTTCATTTCCTTCGGCAGGGAATCGTATTCCTGGAAGGACATCGACGTAAGGGACATCCTCAATTACACCCTCTTCCCCGGCTTCTGGAATTTTGCCCGGCAGAACATTCCCTCCGCGGTCCGTGAATTCCAGACGGTGGTCAGCCGCAGGAAGTTCGTCAAGGAGGCCGTGCGCTTTGTGCCTTCCTTGGAAGGCGCGTCGGTGCGGACCGGAACCCGCGGTGTGCGGGCCCAAGCGATGAACAGCGATGGCTCGCTGGTGGACGACTTCGTGATTGCCCGGCGACGGGACACCGTCCTGGTGCGGAATGCCCCCTCGCCCGGGGCAACCTCGTCCATGGCCATTGCCGAGTACATCGTGCAGCAGGCGCTGCAGGGGCATTGATGCAGGCCGGATAAACACGGCAATGTCGTGTTCGGCACACTATTCGGATATTCCTTGGGCTTTGCCCTAAACTGCTGCACTGAGGTGCCGGAATGGCACTGTGCAGCAACGAAAGCGAACCCTCATGGCTACTGATTACGACGCCCCGCGCAAGACTGAAGACGAGTCTCCCGGCGAATCGCTTGAGGCCCTTCAGGCGTCCCGTGGGACCAGCGCCCAGACTGCAGTGATCGACCTCGATGAGAACGATACTGCCGAAGGTATTGACCTTCCGGGCGCCGATCTTTCCAGTGAAGAGCTGACCGTTGTAGTAGTTCCGGAGCAATCCGACGAGTTTACGTGCGGCTCTTGTTTCCTGGTCCGTCACCGGTCCCAGATTGCCTTGGAAAAGAACGGCTTGAAGTACTGCAAGGATTGCGAAGGCTGACCCCGGGGACCAGCCAACGAGCCCCGTCACGCCCTTCCGGCGGACGGGGTTTTTTGTTTGTGATCCACGGTTACGAATTTGCCGCCGGTGGCCTTCAATACGGTGCCAAAGGGACACGCGGCACGGTGCAGAATGACGTTTCCGTGACCGACCCGGGCTTCCTCTAACGGTTGAATGCCGATGCGGAAACAACCCGCTCAAAAGCCCGCCGCAACTTCTACGCTTGAGGTATCCAACCCGCCTTTAAGGAGGCAAAAAATGAGGAAAATCGGGGCCGGGTTTGCTGCCGCAATAATGGCGGCGGGGCTCGGCCTGGCAGGGTCGGGGGTGGCCTCGGCGGCATCACCGTACTGTGGAATTATGTGGGGTTCCCTGGCCAAGGCCGACCCCGACATGAGTTCCGCACATGTCACCAACGTGCGGACAGGGCAGCAGGCCTGCTACGACAGGTTGGTGATCGACCTGACCGGCAATGTGGCCGGCTACTCAGTGCAGTACGTCCCCGTGGTGATCCAGGACGGTTCCGGGTTCCAGATCCCGACCCTTGGCGGTGCCGACCTCCAGATCACGGTAACCGCGCCTTCCTATGACCAGAACGGCCAGTCGACCTACTCGCCGGCGGCCAAGGCGGAACTGTCCAATGTGTCCGGTTACCAAACCTTCCGGCAGGTGGTCTATGCGGGCAGCTTCGAGGGCTACACGAGCATCGGGCTGGGGGTCCGTGCCCGGCTTCCGTTCAGGGTGTTCACTTTGGACGGGCCCGACGGCGGTTCGCGCCTGGTGGTGGACGTGGCGCACCACTGGTAACCCTCGCCGAAAACCAAACCCCCGCCAAAACGCGGGAAAGCTGCGGGTTCGCAGGGAAGTTTCCCAACGAACCAGCAGCTTTCCGGCGAAATCGGCGAGCCGAACTCGGGGGACCTACCTACTCCGGGACCACCAGGGCGGGAGTGTCCTTGCGGATGGTCTCCCCGCGGAAGAACCCTGGACGTATGCGGGACATGATCAGCATGACCACTGCTCCCGAGGCCAGGATGCCGACGCCCAGGATGAACACGAGTCCCACGCCGAAGATTTCCGAACCGCTGCCGAACTCCGGGGCCCAGCTGTCTACCGCGGTCTGGATGAACACCACGAACAGGCCCACGCCACCCAGCAGCGGGCATACGAGGCGCAGGAAGAAGTTCCGTGCGCTGCTGAAAACACTGTGGCGGAAGTACCACACACAAGCGATCGCGGTCAGTCCGTAGTAGAAGCAGATCATGAGGCCCAGCGCCAGGATGGTGTCGTTGAGTACGTTCTCGCTGATCACGTGCATCACCGCGTAGAAGCCCGCGGACAGGATGCCGGCAGCGATGGTGGCGTAGCCCGGCGTCGAGAACTTCCTGCTCAGGTGCGTGAAGCGTTCCGGCAGTGCGCCGTAGTGGCCCATGGCCAGGAGGCTGCGCGAAGGTGATGTGAAGGTGGACTGAAGTGAGGCTGCAGAACTGGACAGGACTGCCAGGGACATCAGGATCGCGAACGGTCCCATCACCGGCGAGGCCAAGGCCGTGAAGACGTTGGCGTGGTTTTCTTCGTTGTTCAAGCCGATTCCGGTGTCCCCGACGCCGGCGAACATCATGGTGGCGATGGTCACCAGCAGGTAGATGCCCAGCACCACCACTGCTGTCAGGGTTCCTGCTGCGCCTGCGGTCTTCTTGCCGTTGGCGGTTTCCTCGTTGACGGTGAGGCACACATCCCAGCCCCAGTAAACAAAGATCGAGAGGGAGATGCCTGCTGCGATCTGGCCGAACGTCTCAATCTTGGTGACGTCGAACCAGTCCCAGCTGAACGGGATGGCGGTAGGGGAGGTTGACCAGTTCGCGAAGGCCATCCCAACGAAGAGGCCAAGGGCCAGCAACTGGAAACCCACCAGTCCGTACTGGACGATCTTGGTGGTGTGCAGGCCACGGTAGCTGACCCACACGGCCAGCGCTACGAACACGAGGCACGTGAGCACATTGAGCAGCTTGTTCGACGCGAGGTCGGCAATCTCCGGGTTTCCCGCCAACTGGGACAAGAACAGGTAGAAGAAGTCCACGGCCACGCCCGCGAGGTTGGACAGCACAATGATGTTGGCCGCGAGCAGCCCCCAGCCGCCCATCCAGCCCACCCATGGGCCGAATGCCTTGGTGACCCAGGTGAACGTGGTCCCGCTGTCCGGGGAGTCTGCGTTGAGCTCCCTGTAGGCGAGTGATACCAGGATCATCGGGATGAACCCGATGAGGAAGATGGCGGGAAGCTGCAGGCCGACTGTGCTGATGGTGGGGCCCAGAGCCCCGGTCAACGTGTAGGCGGGTGCAATGGTGGAGATGCCAAGAACGACGACGGCGAGGAGCCCCAACTGCCCCGTCTTCAGTCCCTTGCCGCTGATGTTGTGCGACGTTGCAGCGTCGGTTGCGCCGCTGTGGATTGTCTGGCTCATGAAAGGCCCTTTCTAGATGGCCGAAGGCTGTTGCTGCGTAATGCAGTGGATGCCGCCGCCCCGGGCGAAAAGCTCCCGCGCGTCAACACTGACCACGCGGCGGCCGGGGTAGGCATCAGAGAGGATGCGGAGTGCTTTCTCGTCCATGGGGTCGTTGAAGCTGCAGGCGATGACCCCGCCGTTGACCGCGAGGTGGTTGATGTAGCTGTAGTCCACGTAACCCTCGTCGTCGGTCAGTGTTTCCGGTGCCGGAACTTCAATGATGTTCCATTCCCGGCCGGCTGCGTCATGGGTGGTGCGCAGGAAATCGATGATCTGCCGGGAGACTTCATAGTCAGGGTGGTCCGGGTTCTGCTGTGAGTGGACCAACAACGTTCCCGGGCTTGGGATGGCGGCAACGATGTCCACGTGGCCTCGGGTGCCGAACTTCTCCGAGTCGCGGGTGAGTCCGCGGGGAAGCCACACCACGTGGGTTGCGCCGATGGTACGCGCCAGCTCCTGTTCGATGTCTGCCTTGGTCAGGCCCGGGTTGCGGCCCTGATCCAATTGGACAGTCTCGGTCGCCAGGACCGTTCCCTCTCCGTCGACCTGGATGCCGCCGCCCTCGTTTACGATGCCCGAGGGAACACGCTGTACGTTGGCACGGCTGGCTACGTAGTCGGCGATCAGGGAGTCCTTGTCCCACGCAGCCCAATCCTGGCCGCCCCAACCGTTGAAGATCCAATCCACGGCACCCAACTGCCTGTTGGCGTCGAGCACGAAGGACGGGCCGATGTCCCGCATCCAGGCATCGTTCAGTTCCGCGGTCAGTACCTCGACGCGAGGGTCCAGGTAGCGCGCGGCTGTTTCGACGTCGTCGGGCGCTACCACCATGGTGACCGGTTCGAACTCTAGGATGGCGTTCGCAACCGCGGCCCATGTTGACCGGGCAGCGTGTGCTTCTTCCTCCGTCCCGCCCAACGTGTACCCGCCGGTGGGAAACGCCATCCATACCCGGTCCTGCGGGGCGGTCTCGGAGGGCATGCGCCAGGTGCTCATGCGGGAACTGCCTGGGGTTGGGCGCCGAGCGGAGCGTCGTGGTTGACGGGTTCGGTCAGGCGGCCGTAGGTTTCCGGGCGTCGGGTGGCCAGGAACGGGAAGAGCGTGAGCCAGTCCTTGCGCTGGTCGAGGTCAAGGTCGGCAACGAGCACGGCGGACTCATCCCGCGGCGCCTGCACCAGAATGCGCCCGTAGGGATCGGAGATGAAGGACGAACCGTAGAAGTTCAGGGTGCCTTCGCTGCCGTGGCGGTTGGGGGCGACCATGAACAGGCCGTTGGCGATTCCGTTGCCCACGATGACCTGCTGCCACAGGGGCTGGGTGTCGAAGTCCGGGTGGTCCGGTTCCGAGCCGATGGCCGTGGGGTAGACCAGGATTTCCGCGCCGCCCAGCGAATACAGGCGTGCGAGTTCCGGGAACCATTCATCCCAGCACGTGGGCATGCCCAGGCGTGCTCCACCGAGTTCGGCCGGAGCATGGACGGCGTACGCGTCATCGGCGTCGGGGCCCTTCCGGAAGAACTTGTCCTCGTAGTAGCCGGCCGTCACCGGGATGTGCAGCTTGTGCGTGCGGGCCACCAGTTCCCCGGCGGGGGAGACCAGAATGGCGGTGTTCAAGCCCAGGCCGTCGTCGGTGCCGTCCGGGTTTTCGGCGCGCTGGTAGAGGGAAGCATGAACGGAGACCCCGAACTTACGGGCTGCCTCTGCTGCGAAGGTGAACGTGGGGCCGGTGAGCAGGTCCTCGGCGATGTCGGACGGGCGGACCCCTGCGGCTGGATTGTTGGCCGGGCGGGTATCGGCCGGGTAGCGGGACAGGGTCAGCTCGGGCAGGAAGACGACTGCGGCTCCCAGCTTGGCTGCGCGTTCGATGCCCTCGTTCAATTCGGCGCGCAGGACGGCATCGTCCGCGTGCCAACGGTGCTGGACGACGCCCACCCGCAGGGGAGTGCGGGTGGAGGGCTCGGTGCGCGCCAGGGAAGTCGGGGCTTCGAGGCGGGTAATTTCAATCATGATGGCATGTTCTCCGGTGAGACGACTGTCACTAAATGAATAGCGTTCATTTAGTATGGCGGTAGACGTCCCGGAGCGCAAGGGTTTAAATGAACCCCGTTCTTTTATGACCGGCGCGGAGTCGGGGTTGTTGGGCGCGAGATGACATTTAATGCCAATGCTGGGGGCGAACATTGGCATTAACTGCCATCTCGCGGGCGGGTCAGGGCCTCAGCGCTTCGGTTTGGCCCTCAGGTGGATGCGCTCGCCTTGTTGTCCGAACAGGGTCAGGAGTTCCACCGGCTGGCTTGTGGCGCTTGCGAACCAATGCGGCGTGCGGGTGTCGAATTCCGCGGCCTCGCCGGCTTTGAGGACGAAGTCGTTCTCTCCAAGGATCAGCCTGAGTTTCCCGTTGAGGATGTACATCCAGTCATATCCCTCGTGGGACTGCGGATTGGGCACCTCGTTTCCGCTGGCGCCGGGGAGGATCATCTTGAATGCCTGGATCCCGCCCGGCCGTCGAGTCAGCGGCAGGGCGGTGCCCCACTCGTGGACATGCGGCTTGAGGTGTACGCGCGGGTCGCCGGTCTCCGGGGCGTCAATGAGTTCCTCAAGCGGGACTTGGTGGAGCCTGGCGAGGGGAAGGAGTAATTCCAGCGTCGGTTTCCGTTGGCCCGACTCGAGGCGCGAGAGCGTACTCACCGAAATGCCGGTTGCCTCCGAGGCCTCCGCGAGCGTGACGTTGCGCTGGGTGCGGAGGGCCCTGAGGCGGGGTCCCACTGAGCCGAGTAGCTTGCTGAAATCCGGGTCCATGAACAGTAGTTTGCCATTGCAGCAAACTATCTTGCCAGTCCGGGGTGGTCTCGAAACCATTGATAAAGAGTGTTCAAGCCCTAGGATCTCCACAACACGTCGAAGACCGGGGCCTGCAGTGGATGGGACGGAAGCGTGGAAGAGCAATACGACGTCGTTGTGATCGGGGGTGGCGCGGCAGGGCTGAGCGCCGCTGTCACTCTGGGGCGGGCCCTTCGCTCTGTCCTCGTCATTGACGCGGGGGAGCCGCGAAATGCACCGGCGGCCGGAGTCCATGGATTCCTCTCGCGTGACGGCATGAATCCGAAGGAATTGTTGGCCGTTGGCCGCGAAGAGGTCCGAAAATACGGCGGTGATGTGGTTAGCGGGACGGCCGTGGCGGCGCGTTCGACGGCGGAGCCCGGCGCAGGAGCGGAACCCGCCTTCGCGGTGGAACTGGCGGATGGGCGGCGTGTGGCATCCAGGCGCTTGCTGGTGGCCACAGGGTTGAGCGATGTGCTCCCGGACATCGGGGCCATCCATGAACGCTGGGGCCGGGATGTCCTCCATTGCCCGTACTGCCATGGCTGGGAAGTCCGGAACACGAAGATAGGCATCCTGGGCACGGGGCCGATGTCCATTCACCAGACCCTGCTGTTCCGGCAGTGGAGCCCAAATATCACACTGTTCCTCAACGACGTCCTGAAGCCTAGCGATGAAGAGTGGGAGCAGTTGGCCGCCCGCTCCGTCTCCGTAGTGGAGGGAAAAGTGAATTCCTTGGTGGTCCGGGACGATGTCCTGACCGGCGTGGTCCTCGAATCCGGCAAGGAATTTCCGGTGGATGCGGCTGTTGTTGCTCCGCAGTTGGAAGCCCGGAGCGCCGTCCTCGAATCGTTGGGCATCAGGTCAGTCCGGCACCCAAGCGGCATTGGTCACTATGTGGAGTCGAACGGACCCGCCGGAGCAACGGAAGTCCCGGGGGTTTGGGTGGCCGGAAACATCACGGATCCCACCGGGCAGGTCATGGCATCGGCCGCCGCAGGAAACATGGCCGGCGCCGTGATCAACGCCGATCTCATGATGGCTGAAACCAAGGCAGCAACGGAATCCCGGCGACTCCAGACGGCGGGGTCTCCCGCAGTCGGGCGCTGAGCGGATAGCGTGGGTCAAAACCCGTCCAAGGCCAAAGGGGTACTCCATGAAGATCGTCGTCATAGGCGGCAGCGGGCACATCGGCAGCTTCCTCGTTCCGCGGCTGGTGCGCGCCGGCCATGAGGTCACCAACGTCAGCCGCGGACACCGAAAGCCCTATGTCGACGTGCCCGAGTGGAAGGATGTGCGCCATGTGGCCGTGGACCGCGAGCAGGAGGACCGGTCAGGCACCTTCGGTGACCTGGTGGCGGGACTGAACGCCGACGTCGTCATTGACTTGGTCTGTTTCACGCTGGAGTCCGCTGTTGGGCTGGTCGAAAAGCTGCGCGGCGCAACAGGTCATCTGCTGCACTGCGGTTCCATCTGGCGGTATGGTCCCAGCCGCAAAGTGCCCATTCCCGAGGACGCTGACCTGCCGCCCGTTGGCGAATACGGGATCCGGAAGGACGCGATAGCACGGATGCTGAAGGCGGAGACGGCCGGCGGCGGCCTGACAACCACTTCCCTGCACCCGGGGCACATCGTGGGTCCGGGTTGGCAACCGATCGGGCCGTTGGGGAACCTGGATCCGGAGGTTTGGTACACACTCTCGGCCGGTCACGCCTTGAAGGTCCCCGACGGCGGCACGGCACTTATGCACCACGTCCACGCCGACGACCTTGCCCAGGCATTCCAGAAAGCCGTGGAACATCGCGAGGCAGCTGCGGGGGAGGACTTCAACATCGTTGCTCCCTCGGCCCTGAGCTCCCGGGGGTTCGCCGGGATTGCTGCGGGTTGGTTCGGCCGCGAGGCCAAACTTGAATCCATCACGTGGGACGAGTTCCGGGCATCGGACACGGAAGGGCATGCGGAAACAAGCTGGCAGCACCTGTACCGCAACCATTGTTTTTCCATCCGCAAGGCCGAGTCACTCATCGGTTATGCGCCGAGGTATGAACCGGAGGAGGCCATCTTCGAGTCCGTGCAGTGGCTGATCGACAACGAACAACTGCGCGTGGCGGGACCGTTGCGGGCGGGCAAATAGCAGCCCGCGTGGTGCTGTGGCGGGCTTACCGGGTGCGGACGGATGTTGTCCCGCGCAGCACCAATGTTGGCTCAATCAGGGTCTGCTCCGGCTTGAGTTCGGGGTCCTCCAAACGGTCCAGGAGCCTTCGGGCAGCGCTGGTGCCCACCACGTCGCTCCGGTTGTCGATGGATGTCAGATCGAGGAAGCGGGATTTGGCCAAAGGCGAGTTGTCATAACCGATCACGGAGACATCATGCGGCACCGATAAACCGCGGGCCTTCAAGGCGGCGAAGGCACCCAGGGCCATGGTGTCGTTGGCGGCAAAGATCGCCGTGGTGTCCGGGTGGCGGTCAAGCAGCCGGCACGCGGAGGCGTAGCCGTCTTCTTCCGAGGTTCCGCTCGAGTCCGCAACCAGGACCTCGACGCCGGCGGTCTCCATAGCGCGGCGGTAACCGGCCCGCCGGTGGTCGGAGGCGCCGTCGGACCCTGACAGGTGGCCTATGCGCGTATGGCCCAGCCCGAGCAGGTGTTCGGCGGCCATGGCGCCGCCGCCATCGTCGTCGTTGGTGATGAGGTCTGCTCCGGAGGGCACGCCCTTGCGCCAACCCGCGACGACGGTGGGCACCCAGGTACGTGCCAGCATCGATTCGCTGGGCTCGGCCGCGATGACCAGCGCGTCCACGTGCATGGCCAGGAGGCCGTCGGTCGCTTCCTTGATCCTGTTCTCGCCGGGCCGCGAATCGGCCACGGTGACTTGGTAGCCGAGGTCCGAAAGTACCGACTCCATGCCGCGGAGGAGATCCACGAACCAGAGATTCCGGTAGTCGTCGATGAGCAGTCCGATGCTCTTGGTCCGATTGCTCGCCAAGGTGGTGGCCGCGCGGCTGGGCCTGTAGCCGAGGTGGTTGATGGCGGCGTGGACGGCGTCGCGGCGCTTTGCACTGACCCTTTCAGGGTCCTTGAGGAAGAGTGAAACCAACGACGGCGAGACGCCGGCTTCGGTGGCGACGTCGTAGAGGGTGGGGCGTCGGGTCTGGGGACTGTTCACGGGTTCAGGCATGCCTTTCGGGTCTGCTATCGAGGATAGTCGGCACATCATTGACAGGACATATGGACATGGTTACGATCAATGCCAGTGCAAAAATTGTAGCGCTACAAAATGCCGTCGCGTGCCCCACGAAGCGGCGAAATTTCGAAGGAGAAATCATGGCTGAAAGCCTCGGCGTCGCCGTCATCGGTGCAGGCATGGCCGGCAAAGCCCACGCCGCCGCGTACCGCACGGCATCCGCCCTCTACAGCCCGGTGCTGCCCCAGGTGCGGCTTGTATCGATCGGCGATGTCAACGCTGAGTTCGGTTCCCTGGCGGCCCGCCGGTTCGGGTACGAGCGCAACGACACGTCCTGGCAGGCAATCGCCGAAGCCGACGACATTGATGTGGTCAGTGTGGTCATCGCCAACCCGCTGCACCGGGAAGTGGTGGAGGGATTGTTGGCGGCCGGCAAGCACGTGCTGTGCGAGAAGCCGCTCAGCGACACCTTGGACGACGCCCGCGCCATGGCCGGGGCCGCCCGGGCTGCCGAAGCCCGCGGTAACCTGGCACGCATCGGTTTCACCTTCCGCCGGACACCCGGGATTGCCTACATCCGCGAACTGATCAGGAACGGCGCCCTCGGAAACGTACTGCACTTCAGTGGCCGGTACTGGACCGACTATGGTTTCAGCCCCTCAGCTCCCATGAGCTGGCGATACAAAGGGGGGCCCGGCTCCGGTGCGCTGGCCGACGTCGGAAGCCACCTGACGTACGTTTCCGAGTTCCTGTGCGGCGACATCAAGTCCATCAGCGGCGGCCGCCTGGCAACGTCCATCGACAAGCGACCGCTGCCTTTGAGCGCAGTCATGGGCCATGACCACGTGGCCGTCAGCGACACTTTCGAGGCCGTGGAGAACGACGACTACGCGGCCTTCAACGCTGAGTTCGCCAATGGAGCGGGCAGTTTCGAGGTTTCCCGTGTGGCTGCCGGGCACGCCAACAGCCTCCAGTTCGAAGTGTTCTGCGAGAACGGGGGTGCGAAGTTCGACCAGCGCAGGCCCAATGAAATCCAGTTGTTCCTCAACGACGGGTCCGGCCTGCACAACGGGTACCGCCAGGTCATCCTGGGCCCGGGCCACCCGTACATTGCCGGTGGCCTGGCCATGGACGCGCCGGAGGTCGGCTTCGGCCAGAACGACGCCTTCGGTTATCAGGCCCGCGCCTTCCTGGAAGAAGTTGCCGGACTTTCCGAGGCAGAGTCGCTGCCCCGCTGTGCCACATTCGACGAGGGCGTCCGCAACATGGAACTCCTTGGAGCCGTTACCGAATCAGCCCTGAACAACGGAAAGAAGATCACGCTATGAAACTCGGCGTCTACAACGCGATCCTGCACGACCGGTCCCTTCCCGAAGCCCTGAAAGTGATCGCGGACCTCGGCCTGACAGGCATCGAGCCCTCGGCCGGGGCCACGACACCGCCTACTGGACCGAGTTCCTCCGCGCCCTGTACGAGGTGGATCCGGACATGCTGGTCAACATCGAACATGAGGACACGTCCTTGGGACGGATCGAGGGGCTCGAAGTGGCTGCCAAAGTCCTCCGTGACGCTGATGCAGCTCTTGAGGCCTCGCTGAACATCCCGGCCTGACGCCGAAACTGGCTGGCATTAGCGGTTGCTCTGAGGCGTCAGAACAACCCCTGGTGCCAGTCAGTTGGCGAGTTCGGCCCGCAGCGGGTACTTGCCGCCGTCGAGGATCACTTGAAGGCACACCCCGTTGGAAGGGTTTAGCAGGATCGGGGCCATGAGGTTCACGGTGGTCTTGTCCGCGGACGGGTTCACCACCACCAACACGCTGCCGTCAGCCGGCGAAGCGAGGCCAACAGCTTCAACCGCGAACGCCGGAAGGACCGGAGCGTAAGCAGGTACGTACACTGACGCGTCCGCCACGAACATCCGTACCTTCGGTTCGAGCGCCTCGAGGGCAAACAAACCTTCGGCGCCGGCGATCTCCCGCAGGGAGAAACCCTCAGCATCCTCGAGTCCGGGCAAGGGCGACGCGAAGCGCAGTGTCCGGGATGTCAACGCCGTGCTCATCGCAGGAAATCCATGAGCGTCGGTTGCAGCACCTTGGCGGTCACCGCGAGGGCAACCTGATAGTTGGCTTCCTGCACTTTCAAATCCATGACAGCCCTTCCCAAATCCAGGTCTTCCACCCGGGACCTTTGCGTTTCCAGAGTAGCTTTCATCCCTTCCAAGGAGTTTTGGGCCTGGCCCAGGCGTGTCTGGCGCATCCCGACGTCGGCCCTTCCGTCGATGACGGCCTGGATGCGGCCGCCGATGGCTGCCAGGCGGCCATTGGGATTGATGCCGGCACGGATGTCCGCGACGACGTCACCCACTACCGCGAAGGCCGAGCCGGCGCCCGTGCCGAAGATTGCACCGCCGTCGGAATCAACGCGCACGGTCCGCGAGGCGTCAACGCGGCGTTCCACCGAACTGCCGGATACCCCGTTGAACACCGGGGGGACAGTGTTGGTGAAGGCGCTGTCAGTGTCCGAGCTGCCCGCGAAGACATGACGGCCAAGGTACTGCGTATTGGCCTGCGTCAGGAGGTCCTCGCCCAAGCCCTCGATTTCGACGGCGATCGCCTGCCTGGCGGAATCGCTGAGTGTGCCGTTGGCTGCTTGGACAACGAGGTCGCGCACCCTGTTGAGGATGTTCGTCGCCTGTCCCAGCGCAGTGTCCGCCGCAGCGAGCCAGCCGTTGCCGTCGCTGATGTTGGTGCCGTACTGGCTTGCTGCATTCAGCTGGCCCCGCAGGGCAATGGCTTGGGCTGCTCCAGCGGGATCATCCGAAGGGCGGTTGATGTTCTTCAGCGTGAGCGCCCTGTCCTGCACCTCAGCCAACTTCGCTTGCGCGGACTCCAGGCTTCGCTGCGAAGAGGCAGCCATCATCTGCGTAGTAACCCGATTGAGCATGGCTTACCTTCCTACAAGTCCGGTGCGGTTGATCAGGACATCCAAGGCTTCATCGATTGCCGTCATGACCCGCGCAGCGGCCTGGTACGCGTGCTGCCCTGCAAGGAGACTGATGTTCTCCTCGTCGAGGCTCACACCTGAACCGGAGTTCCGGTGTACGACGGCGGATACGCCCGCTGCGTCGGCCAGTTGCGAATGCTGTTGGGCTGCCCGGGAAGCCATCCCGATCGCCGAGACGACCCCGCTCCACAAAACGTCGGGTGACGATGCAGCGGAACCGATGTGGGAGAGTCTGTCCGCCACGCTCCCGTCCAGCGCGCCGGATCCGACGGCTCCCGTGGCGATGGCGGCGGCATTCGTAGGAACAACCCGGATCGACATTGCGGCGGGCAGCCCCGGCGTGCTGGTGAA
This sequence comes from Paenarthrobacter sp. YJN-5, assembly GCF_015040095.1. NCBI lineage: Bacteria > Bacillati > Actinomycetota > Actinomycetes > Micrococcales > Micrococcaceae > Paenarthrobacter > Paenarthrobacter sp. YJN-5. Next base: position 3,651,525 of record NZ_CP053544.1, on the reverse strand, counting down.
AAAGTCCAGGCCAGTTGCGCCGTTGCTGGACTGCCCGGTCCGGTGGATCGCGTTGACCTCGCTCATGAGCTGCGTGGCGAAAGAGTTGTACGCGTCAGCGGTCTGCGCGATCACGCCGCCCGTCCCGTTCCCGTTGGATGGAGCCAGCAGCGACACCGCCCCGGCGAGTTCGCCGCCGTCGAGGTTCACCGCAGTACCGGGCCTGTCGGCCCACTCAAGCTGCACCGGCGCAGCTGCGGTACTGAGGCTCGTCGGGCCTGTCAGGGTAAGCCGGCGGACGGAGGTTCCTGAGACCAGGGCATTGCCGCCGATGAAAACGTCCGCAGTGCCATCGGCGTTCACGCGGACACTGCCGCCGGAGAAGGACGCGATGGATTCCGTGATCTGGCTCCGGGCATCAATGAGTTCGTTCGCGGAGCCGCCGGCGGCGAGTGTTGAACGGATCTGCGCGTTGAGGTTCGCCACGCGGCCGGCAGCGGCGTTGAGCTCGTTGACGGAGGCGGCTGCTTCGCCGCGCACCCGGCTCCACTGTGCATCCAACGCCCCGTATCCTGCCGATACTGTCTCCGACAGCGTGGCTGCGGCTTCCAGCAGGACCGACGCCGGAGCGGACTCGCCAGGGTGGTTGGCAACTCCCTGCCAGGAAGCCCAAAAGCTGTGCAACGCCGTCGAAATCCCGTGCTCACCGGGCTCTTGGAGTGAGTCCTCAAGGCGCTGCATTTCCGTAGATCGGACCGTGGCGTATCCGGACGCGGCGGCCGTGTTCCGGACGCCGGCGTCGAGGAAGGTGTTGCCTAACCGCGCAATGCCATCCACAGAAACGCCTTGGCCCGCCTGGACGCCACCAGGGTTTACGCCGGTCTGACCCGGCGCTCCGATGGCCGACTGCTCGATCCGCTGCCGCGTGTAGCCCGGCGTAGCGGAGTTGGCGATGTTTTGGCCTGCCAGGTTGATGGCCTGCTGGGCTGCGGTGAGGCCACGGTAGGCCGTGTTGAGTCCGCCGAATGTGCTCACAGGGTTGCCTTCTTAGAGTTTCCGGTCCACGAGGTGGGCAGGCGAGGAGTCGCCCGTCCTGCCGTGGGAGTCATAGGTGCCGGCTGCCGGTTTCAGGTTGGCCAGCGTTTCCTGGGTGGAACGAACGGCCGCGCGCAGGAACTGTTCGTTGGCATCGCGAAGTTCCTTGATGGTTGCTGTTTGCTGCCGCATGGCCGTGAGGTGGGATTCGAGCACGTCTGCCCACGCCGGATCCGGCGCCCCCGCGGCCAGTTCGGCCAGCGAGCAATCCGCAGACAGGCCCCATTGCTCCGCGACAGCGGCAATCTCCACCGCCCGGGTGAGGCCGGCCTGGGAGACGCGTTCAAGAACCTGTTCGACCTCCCGGGTCCCGTGCGGCAGCCACCTGGACTTGCCGGCCGTCAGCAGCAACTGCTCCTCTTCGAGCTTGAAGGTCAGAAGATCCAGAAGCTCACGTTCGCGCCACAGCAGGGCTGACAGTTCATGGATGGCCACCGCGGTCGACTCCAGTTCTGGTTTGGGATGGGGGTGCGGGACGGAACCCTGTCCGCCAACTCGCCAATAACTATCGGCCGGCAGCGGCGCGGCGTTAGGCGGCCCTCCAGTGAAAAACCACTTGCAACTTTTAACTAACGCCGTCCGCGCCGCCCGCCGATAGTGCCCTGTGACGGCCCACGGATGGGCTGCCACACAGTAAGTCCAGATCACGGAGGAAAAATCATGGGCATGCAGATCAACAACAACCTGATGGCAAACAACGCTTACCGCAGTTTGAACGCCACGCAGGACACCCTGTCCAAGTCGATGGAAAAGCTCTCCAGCGGCTTGCGCATCAACCGTGCCGCAGATGACGCTGCCGGCCTTGCCATCTCGGAGGGCCTCAAGTCCCAGGTGAGCGGTTCGGCAGTTGCCGCGCGGAACGCCCAGGACGGCATCAGCATCATCCAGACCACGGAAGGTGCCCTGACCGAAGTACACTCCGTTCTGCAGCGCATGCGAGACCTCGCAGTACAGGGTGCATCGGACACCAACAACGGCGACGCGCGGGCAGCAATCAAGAAGGAAGCTGACTCGCTCGGCAAGGAACTGGACCGCATCACGCAGTCCACCAACTTCAACGGAATCGACCTCCTCAAGGGCGGTTCGAAGAACATCCAGGTGGGCACCGCAGGCTCGGCCAACGACGTCATCGCCGTCAACCTCGGCGATGTGGCAACCGCTGTAGGTGCGCTGGCCTCGGCAACCGGCTCCACGGACTTCGTTGTGACGGACAACGCCACCGCCCAGACCACCATCACGGCAATCGACACTGCCATCAAGGCAGTATCCACCCAGCGTTCGGACCTCGGCGCAAGCCAGAACCGCTTGGACCACGCCATCAAGTCCCTGAACGTTGCCGGGGAAAACCTGCAGGCCGCCCAGTCCCGCATTGCGGACACGGACATGGCTGCGGAAATGGTTAAGTACACCAAGGCCAACATCCTGTCCCAGGCAGGTACCGCCATGCTGGCACAGGCCAACCAGTCCGGCCAGGGCGTTCTTTCGCTCCTTCGCTAAGGACTCCCCGTTTTAGCGCTCATGCGCTAAAACCGGCGTGAAACGGCGTCCGGCCAGGCCCCATCCTGGCCGGCCGCCATCGGCATGTAACTGATCGGAACCGGGAGGAGACCTGTGACAACCGCCATCGACGGCCTCGCGAGCGGACTGAACACCACGGCGATCATCAATTCGCTGATGTCCGTTGAGGCGCTGCCGCAGACCCAGCTCAAGACCAAGCTGGCCTCCAACCAGACGCTGATCTCTACCCTGCAGTCCCTCAACACCAAGCTCACGTCCTTGAAGGACCTGTCCCTTGCAGGTTCCGCCACAGGTGCGCTGAATCTGTTCACTGCCACCAGCAGTGCCGCTTCCGTTACGGCAAAAACCACGACGGCGGCCACTGCGGGATCGATTGACCTGACCGTTACGCAGTTGGCGCAGACGCAGGTAAACGTCACCGCGGCCATGGCGTCATGGCCCACGGACGGCGGTGCGCCCGCCAAGCTGACGATCGTGGATTCCACGGGTAAGACGACCGAAATTGCGCCCGCGGGCACTTCTTTGGATGACGTGGTCTCGGCCATCAACGCAGCATCCGGTGGCGCACAAGCGGTGAAGGTTCCGGCCGGCAACGGCACCTATCGTCTGCAACTCACGGCTTCGCAGTCCGGTGCGGCCGGAGCCTTCACTGTCTACCAAGGCACAGCCGCCCAAGTCGCGGGCGGCACTGCGGTCGACCTCATGGCGGATCCGACAGCCGCCGTCGTACGTACCGCCCAGGATGCCAAAGCGACACTGTACGCCGGCACCGCAGCCGCCCAGGTCCTGACTTCCGGGAGCAACACGTTCGCCGACGTCCTGCCGGGTGTTTCCGTGACGGCAACGGCGGTTACCGCGGGTCCCGTGACAATTACTGTGGCCAGCGACGTTCCCGGGATCACCAAGAAAGCCGAAGATCTGGTGACCTCCGTTAACGACGTCCTCAGCTTCGTCTCCATGTACAGCGCGGTGTCCAAAGGCACCAACTCCAGCGGCGCGTCCGTACCCAAAGCCGGGATCCTGACCGGGAACAGCACCGTGCGGGCAGTCAACGACCAGGTCCTCGCAGCGCTCTCCCGGCCCATCGACGGAAAATCGCCGGCCGAGTACGGAATCAACATCACCAAGGATGGAAACTTCACCTTTGATTCCGCAAAGTTCTCCGCAGCTCTGACGGCGGATCCCGCAGCCGCGCAGTCCGCCGTCCAGGCCCTCGCCGCCCGGGTGGCTGACGCCGCCACCGCCGGAGCCGATCCCTACACCGGCTCCGTTTCCAGCCTTATCAAAGGCAGGGAATCCGAAACCCGGGATCTGGGGAACCGGATTGCCGACTGGGACCAGCGGCTCGCCACGCGCCGAGCTACCCTCCAGGCCGTCTACACCAACATGGAGGTCCTGCTCGGCGGCCTTCAATCGCAGTCAACCTGGTTGTCCGGGCAGATTTCCAGCCTCCCCCAGCAGTCCACAGGAGAATAGCCATGACCTACAGTGCACTCCGCGCCCAGCAAGTCTCGCGTTACAACGACGACGCCGTCCTTTCCGCACCTCCGGCGCGCCTGCTCACCATGCTCTACGACCGGCTGCTCCTGGACCTGAAACGGGCCCGGTTGGCACAGGAGAACACCAATTGGGATTCCGCCCGCGAGAACCTGCTCCACGCCCAGGCGATCGTGGCCGAACTTCAGTCCACGCTACGGGTGGACCTCTGGGACGGTGCGGCCTCCCTGGCGAGCATTTACGAGTACGCTATGCAAGCCTTGATCGGTGCAAACATCTACCGGGATGTGGAGCGCACCAAGGAATGCATTGAACTTTTGGAGCCCTTGCGGCAGGGCTGGCATGAGGCCTCGGCGCTGTTGACGACTGAGTCGCCTGCGGTTTCCGGTTCCGTCCCCGGGCGGGCGCTTGGCGTCGCTTAAGATCTGGACCGGCATCCTCGACAGGTTTGAGGCGGACATAGCCTTGGCTGTTTCCGGAGGGTTCCCGCCCGCGTGGGAACCGCCCTTGGATGCAGGACCGTTGCCCGCTGAGCTGGCGCCACAGGCGCGGCGGGTCCTGGAGGCGCAGGCGGACGCCATGGATCTCCTGGCCCGCATGAAGCACGACGCCGGGACGCAACTCGGTGCCTTGGCTGCAGTCCCTGGCGGCCCCGTTTTTGAGCGGCCGCTGTTGCTGGATGTCCGCGGCTGACCTCCGCTGCGCCCTCCCAACTGAGTCGCATTACTGCGCGTTTTGAGCGCCCAAAACGCGCGCTACTGCGACTTACTTGGGTGCTATGAGCGTCAGGCGAGGAACTCGCGGGCGGCGGTGACCAGTGCTTCCGTCCCGAGGGTGAGAGTGGGCTGGATGACCGGTGCAAAGTACGGGGAATGATTGGAAGGAACGTCCTCAGGAAGCCGCCCACTTTCCGCGAACTCCTTGGCGTAGTGCGGCTCGATGCCGCCCAGGAACCAGAACACCAACGGCGCGCCGGCTGCCGTGGCGAGCATGCCCACGTCCTCGCTGCCGGAAACGGGGCCTGGGTCCATGACCTGCCCGGCGCCGAACTTTTGCCGGAAGGCCGCATCCACCCTTTGCGCGGCTGCATCATCATTCACGGTGAGGGGAAAACGTTCCTCGTAGTTGAAATCGGGCTCCCGCGCGGCACCGGATGCGGCCGCTTCGCTCCGCACAATACGTTCGACGGCGGCAAGCACCTTTTCGCGCGTGGGCTCGCTGAAGGACCTGATGCTGAGGCCGAGGGTGGCCGTTTCCGGAATGATGTTGTTTTTAGTGCCTGCGTGCAGTTGCCCAACAGTCACCACGGCCGAATCACTGGCGGCGATTTCGCGGGCCACTACCCCTTGGAGCCGGACCGTGGCAGCCGCGGCCATGAGGACCGGGTCCACGGTGGTTTCAGGGCGGGAACCGTGCCCGCCGCGACCGTGCAGGGTGATGTTGAGCGAATCAGCAGATGCCATGGCAACACCGGAGCGAAGTCCGAACCAGCCTGCGGGGACAGGCGCCACATGCTGGCCAAGGACCACCTGGGGCTTGGGGATGCGGTCGTAGAGGCCGTCCTTGACCATGGTGTCCGCCCCGCCACCGAACTCTTCGGCCGGCTGGAAGATCGCGATCAGCGTGCCCTGCCACTCCAGCTGTGTCCGGACGAGTTCCGCCACGGCGCCAATCAGGCAGGTGACGTGGACGTCGTGACCGCAGGCGTGCATGACAGGTACCTCAAGGCCCTGGTGGTCCACACCCATGGCAGTGCTTGCGTAGTCCAGCCCGGTGGCTTCCTTGACGGGCAGTGCATCCATGTCAGCACGCAGCATAACAACGGGGCCCTCCCCGTTCCGGAGAACGCCCGCTACGCCGGTCTTTCCGATGTTCCGGTGGACTTGGAGGCCCAGACCGTCAAGGTGTCCGGCCACGATTCCAGCCGTTCGCACCTCCTGGAACGACAGCTCCGGGTGAGCGTGCAGGTCTTTGTACAGTTCTTCAAGGTCAATGCCCACAGGGATGCCCCTCACAGTTTCGACGCCGGGATGGCCAGTGTATCGGGGGGACAGTGGTGTTGGTCAGGTCTTGGAATGCGAGACTGGGCTGCATGGCTGATTCAGAAGAGATCACTACCCAACACTCCACGGTCGAGGAATGGACCAAGGCCCTGGCGGAGTCCAGCGGTTCACCTGGCGGAGGGGCCGGGACCGGGGTGATGCTTGGCATCGCCGCATCGTTGACCTCAATGGTGGCCGGCTACTCGGAGAACGCGGGGGAGGACTTGCTGGGCCGGGCGCGCGCCTTGCGGGAGACGGCCCTTCGCCTGGCAGACGAGGACGCCGTAGCCTCCAAAGCTTTCGGGGCAGCGTTCCGGCTGGACCCCGGTCCGGAACGTGAGAAGGCCATCCGCGAAGCATCCGTGGAAGCGGCCAAAGCCTCCGCGGTGTTGGGGGATCACGCCATTGAGGCCATCGAAGACCTGGAATGGCTGGCTGCGAACGGAAATCCTGCCCTGATCGCCGACGTCGTGGTGGCCTTCGGGGCGCTCCGGGCTGCGATTGCCGGTGCACGGACCAACGTCAGCTTCGATCTCGCGGCGCTTGCCAAAGGCGGCACACCGTTGGAGGAGGTTCGCTCCCAACACCCCGAACTGTGGGAAACGGTTGGCCGGCTCAGCGGTGCCTTGGATCGGATAGATGCCCTGACCGCGGAAGTGGACAACAAGGCGGCTCCGACCGACGCCGTGTGAGGGCTTCATTGCCACTCATGTCGCCGGCCTGGAAGGTCGGCATGGGACGCCGGGCAGGCTCGGTGATGGAAGCACGCCCGGCATTTACAAAATTTGCTGGCGAATTCCGCTAACGGCGGCCTGAACAGTGTCGATAACTGATGCTGAGCAGGGATCGCTCGATGCGTGGCCACGGATTGGCCTTAGGAACACCACCAGGTGAGGACTTGTGCTTGAATCCGTGACATCCGCCGCACTGGCCAGCGCCATGGATGCGCTCGCCTTGCGCCAGCGGACCATCGCCAACAACATCGCAAACATCAACACGCCCAACTACACCGCCAAAAGGGTTTCCTTCGAGGATCAGTTGGCGGCCTCGGTTCGTGCGGGCGATGGAGATGTGAACGCCACGGTATCGCCGTCGGAAGAGCCAACACGTACCGACGGAAACAACGTCAACCTGGACACGGAGACGTTGTCCAATATCGACACTGTCCTGCGGTACCAGTTTGCGGCCCGCGCAGCTGCCGGAGAATTCACCTCCCTCCGCACTGCGTTGAGGAGCTCCTGATGACATTCGATGCGATCGGAATCGCAGGCTCCGCACTCACCGTCCACCGCAAATGGCTGGACGCGGTGTCAGACAACCTGGCCAATATGAACAACGCCTCCAGCACCGACGGAGAGGTCTTCCGGGCCCGGTACATCGAAGCAGCCGAGGGAAACGACGGGCAAGGTGTTTACGTCAAGAGCACTCCGCTGGGCGACGCGACCGGCAGGATCGTGTACCAGCCGGACCACCCCTTGGCCGACGCCGACGGCAACGTGAAGTACCCGGACATAGATCTTGCCGAACAAATGGGAACTTTGATCATCGCCCAGCGCGGCTACCAGGCCAACGCACAAGTAGTTGACCGGGCCCGCGAAACGTACCTGGCAGCACTCGAGATCGGAAAATCCTGATGTCCCTGAGTCCCATCGAGAGCGTCCAGGGCGTCAGCGGAACGGGGTATGTCGGGAGCACCAAGGCCCCCGGCAGCACCAAGGCCCCCGGCAGCACCGGGGGTGGGTTCGGCACCGCACTGACCGGCGCCGTCGACGATTTGCAGTCCCTGCAGTCCACGTCAAAGGAACTTGCTGTGTCCGCGGTGACAGGCAACCTCGACGATATCCACAAGGCAACCCTGGCTGCCACGCGCGCGCAGGTCACGTTCGAGCTTGTTGCCGCGGTGCGGAACAAGGGCATTGACGCGTTCAACGAAATCATGAGGATGCAGGCCTGATGCCACCGGCGATCTCCCAGTTCTTCCGCAAGCTTGGCAGCGGCATGCAGGCGTTCAGCCCTGCCCAGCGCACACTCGCCATTCTGGGCGTGGCCGTGATTGTGCTAGGCGGCGTCGCCCTGACTGCGTGGCTGGGGAAGCCCGCCTACTCACCACTGTTTTCCGGGCTGAAGGACACCGACGCGAACAGCATCGTGGAGCAGCTCCGCAAGGACAACATCCCTTACGAGCTCAGCAACGGCGGGTCCACCATCCTGGTCCCCGAGGACAAGGTGTACGACGAGCGCTTGAAAGCGGCGGCCGCAGGATTGCCTACCGCCGCGGCCACCGGCTATTCGTTGCTGGACAAGCTGGGCGTCACTTCCTCTGAGTTCCAGCAGTCCGTCACGTATAAACGGGCCTTGGAAGGGGAACTCAGCACCACCATCCAGGCGATGGACGGCGTAAAGTCCGCCGCCGTGCAACTCGCCATCCCGGAGAAGTCGGTCTTCGTGGCCACCACCCCCGAAGCCACCGCCTCGGTGTTCGTGGAAACGCAGCCGGGCACGACCTTGTCCTCGGACAAGGTCCAGGCGATAGTGCACCTGACCTCCGCGGCGATCGAGAACTTGAAGCCAACCAACGTCTCGGTGGTCGATTCGCAAGGCAACGTCCTGTCCACAGTGGGCGGAGGAGCTACCGGGTCATCGTCCAAGCAAGCCTCGGATTACCAACAGCGCACCTCGGATGCGGTCCGGACAGTGCTGGACAGCGTAGTGGGCCCCGGGAACTCGACCGTTGCAGTGGCCGCCGATGTCACGGCCGAATCGGCCCAGCAACGCAGCGAAACATTTAGCCCTGCCACCAACACGCCGGCACTCAGTGAGTCCACGAAGACTGAGAAATACACCGGAACGGGCGGCGGAGCAGCAGGCGTCCTGGGTCCCGATAACATTGCCGTTCCCGGCGGAACCTCGGCGAACGGCAGCTACGACTCCAGCGATACCACCAAGAACAACGCCGTCAACAAGGTCACCGAAGACCGGACCATCCCTCAGGGAGCCGTAAAAAGGCAGACCATCTCCGTTGCCATCAACCAGTCAGCTGCCGGGGGCGTGAACATCGACTCCGTCCGATCACTGGTTACTGCCGCTGCCGGCATCAACACCGCACGCGGCGACGTAGTCACAGTGGAGGTCCTGCCCTTCAGCACCGCCGCCGCAGACAAGGCCGCTGAAGCACTCGGATCTGCCCAGGCCGATGCCGAGGCAGCCAAAGAAGCAGCGCTCATGAACACACTGATCATGGCCGGCAGCATCTTGCTCGCCGCAATCGCCCTGATCGTGACCGTCTTGATTATCCTCAAGCGCCGCCAGCGCCGGGAACCGGTGGACCTCGGAGAACGCGTGGAGTACGACGCTTTGCCTGAAGCCATCCCAACCCCTGCCATAGCAGGTCCGCCCACCACGGCCATCGAACTGACATCCATCCAGCCCGCTGCACCGTTGGAGCCCACCCCAGCCCTGCCGTTGTCCGATTCGGATGCCCTCGACGGCGAACTCAAACGTGCACAGATCGAAGCGATGGTTGCCGACAACCCGGCCCGGACCGCCGAATACCTGCGCGGCCTCATGGATGAAAGGCAGTCGGTGTGAGCCTGCCCGAAGCACCGGCCCTGAGCGGGGTCCAGAAGGTGGCTGTGGTCCTCATGCAGATGACGCCTGCCAGTGCCGCTGCAGTCATGGCCCAGTTTTCCGAATCCGAGGCAGAGGACATCGCCGCGGAAATTGTTCGTCTCCGCCGCGTTCCGTCCACCGTCGCAGATCACGTCATCAACGAGTTCCATGGACTGGCCGTCAGCGGCCGCCGTTCCGCCCGCGGGGGCCAGGAATTCGCCGTCGGACTTCTTGAAGCATCCTTCGGTGCCGACAAAGCCGCCGGCTTCATGGACCGCCTCGCCTCAACCATGGCCGGAAAGTCCTTCGAATTCCTGGAAATGATGGACCCCGGGCAGATCCTTGCCCTGATCGACGGGGAATTGCCGCAAACCATCGCGCTGATCCTGGCCCACCTCCGGCCCGGCAAAGCCTCCGCTGTCATGTCCGGTTTGGAAGATGCCCAACGCATCGATGTGGCCCGGTGTATCGCGACCATGGGCTCGGCATCCCCCGAAGCTGTCAGCATCGTTGCCGAAACACTCAAGGTCCGAGCCGGGGCGGTGATGTCCCAACGCAAATCCAACGAGGTCGTGGGCGGCATCCAGCCGCTGGTGGATATTATCAACCGTTCCGACGTCAGCACGGAGCGCTCGGTGTTGGACGGACTCGGCACTGTGGACCCGGACCTCGCCACCGAGGTTCGGGCGCGAATGCTCACGTTTGTGGACATCGTCAAACTGGAACCGCGCGATATCCAGCAAATCCTTCGCGGTGTCAGCGCCAGCGTCTTGGCCATTGCCATGAAGGGCGCCCCGCAGGTTGTCCTGGAAACCATCAGGGCCAACATGTCCGGCAGGAACCTGGAGATCCTCGAATCGGAAACGGCCGCATCAGGTCCTGTCCGTGCCTCGCAGGTAGAGGAAGCCCGCGCAGACATCGTCAGGTCCATCCGTGAGCTCGAAGCGGCGGGCGCTATTGTTGTCCGGCGCGGAGACGAGGACGACTTTGTCTACTGAGCCCTACACCCGCGTTACGTTCCCCGTCCTCCGCTCCGAGGCTCCCGCCACTGAGCGCGGGTTCACCCAGGGCCACGCGGCCGGATACGCAGCGGGCATGCGCGCAGCGGCAGAAGAGCAACGCCGCTTGCGGGAAAAGCTGCTGGCTGAGCAGGCGGAAACGCTCGACGCCGGCCGCTTGGCTGTTGCGCGTGCCGTCACCGTCCTGGAGGCAGCAGCTTCGGCCGCGCAGCGCCGCAGGGAGACAACGGTTGCCGAGATCGAGGACGTGCTCGCCGCCACTGCCCTGAAGCTCGCCGAGGCCATTCTTGGCTACGAACTGGCGCACGGCGAACGGACGGCCCGGGCTGCACTGGACCGGGCGCTCAAGCACTCCGACGGAACCCTCACCACGGTTCGCCTGCACCCGGGAGACCTGGCCGCCTTGGAGGCTTCCGGCTTTGTGCTCCCCGCCGGTGTTGAACTCAAGGCCGACCCCGCGCTCAACCCTGGTGACGCCGTCGCCGAACACCCTCAAGGGTGGATTGACGCGCGGTTGGGCTCAGCATTGGAGCGTGCCCGGCAGGCGTTGCTTGGAAGCCGCGCATGAAGGGCCTCGCAGCCGCCGTGGCCGCCGCCGCTCCGCAACGGGTGGGCACTGTGACCTCCGTCCTCGGGCTGGGGCTCGAGGTAGCGGGGCTGGATTGCGCGGTGGGCGAGTTGCTGACCGTGGGATCCGGCGCGGAAGCGCTCGACGCCGAGGTGGTGGCGTCGGTGCGCGGGGGAGTGCGGTGCATGCCCCTGGGCCGGCTCACGGGTATTGCCGCGGGGGCGCCGGCACGCACATCCGGACGTCCCGTGATGGTACCCACCGGTGCCGGCCTGTTCGGACGTGTGCTGGACGGGATGGGGCGGCCCTTTGATGGCAAGGGGCCGCTGGACTGTTCACACTTTGTGCCGCTGGACCAGGAAGCGCCGAACCCCATGATCCGTGCGCGCATCGACACACCCCTTCAGACAGGGGTCCGGGTGCTGGACACCCTGACCACCCTCGGCCGGGGCCAGCGAATCGGCCTCTTTGCCGGCTCCGGGGTGGGCAAGTCCTCGCTGCTGTCCATGGTGGCCCGCGGCACCGACGCCCAAGTTTCCGTGATCGCGCTGGTGGGCGAACGTGGCCGCGAAGTACGCGAGTTCCTTGAGGACGATCTTGGTCCCGAAGGCTTGGCCAGATCCGTGGTGGTGGTTGCCACCTCGGACGAACCGGCCCTGATGCGCCTCCGCGCAGCCGTCACCGCAACACGGATCGCGGAGTCATTCCGTGAATCCGGACAGGACGTAGTCCTCATGATGGACTCCCTGACCCGTGTAGCCATGGCCCAACGCGAAATCGGCCTCTCCGCAGGTGAACCGCCCGCAACACGGGGCTACCCGCCGTCGACCTTTTCTGTTTTAGCCAGGCTCCTGGAACGGGCCGGAACCGCCGAAACCGGCTCCATCACGGGTATCTACACAGTCCTGGTGGACGGCGATGACCACAACGAACCCATTGCCGATGCCGCACGCTCCATCCTGGACGGGCACGTGGTCCTGGACCGGAAGCTCGCCGTCACGGGGCACTTTCCGTCCGTCGATGTGCTGGGCTCCGTGTCCCGGGTGGCCTCGAAAGTAACAGACCCCGTCCATGCCGCGTGCGCCGTGCAGTTGCGGAGGGTACTGGCTGCCCGCCGCGGAGCCCAGGACCTCATCGACGTCGGCGCATACCGCCGGGGGAGCAACCCGTTGGTGGACGCCGCCTTGGACAACGAGGCCGCCATCAACCAGTTCCTGCGCCAGGGCATGGGCGAGCCCTCCGCTATGGCCGAATCGTGGGCCTGGCTTTCCAGACTGTCCACCCGCTTTGACGTGGAAGGAGCCGCGTGAACCGACAGTTCTCCCTCGCAGGATTGCTGAGGCTGCGACAGGCCGAGCAAAAGACCGCCGAAACGGGGCTGGCTGCAGCCAATTCCCGTTCCTCCTCCGTCCGTGCCCGACGCGCCGAGGCCCGCGCCGCCCTCGCGGAGTCGGCCGGAACCGCCGGAGATTCCGCTACCTTGCTGGCCATCGCAGCTGCCCGGGCATCCTCGCAGAGCATGCTCGCAGAGCTTGATGCGTTGGCAGCCGTTGCCGCTGAGGAGGCTGCCGCCGCGCAGGCTGAGTACACAGAGGCGCGGCGCCGCGCAGTCGGCCTCGAGAAACTGGAGACCCGGCACGATGCAGCTTTCGCTGCTTCCGAACTTCTCGCCGAACAGGGCGCCCTGGATGAGATTGCCTCAGCGGCGTGGCACAGGAAGGCCGGCTCATGAGCATGGTTGAGGCGCTGGGCAGGATCCAGAGCATCGAAGCATCGCTGCAGCAGTTGGCTGAGCGGCCTGTTCCTGCCTCCTCTGGTTCGGTCACGCCCGTTTCTTCTTCCTCCTTCGCCTCGGCATTGAATTCGGCCCTGGGAACTGCCGACGCCTCCGCTCCTGTGGATATGTCCCGGATGCTCGCCGCCGCAGGTAGTACGACGTCGGCAACGGCCCCCGCCGCACCGGTTGCCACGGGCGGGGGAGCCACGGGGGACGCCGTGGTTGCTGCAGCCAAGAAGTACATCGGAGTGCCGTATGTGTGGGGAGGGACCAACCCGGCCGTCGGCATGGACTGCTCAGGATTCGTGCAGCGCGTGTTTAAGGACCTGGGTGTTGACCTGCCCCGCGTGGTGAGCGACCAAATGCACAAAGGCAGTCCCGTAGCCTCGCTCGCTGAAGCCAGGGCCGGGGATCTCCTGGTGAGCTATGGCGGCGAGCACATTTCCATCTATCTGGGCAATGGCAAGGCCATTGATGCTCCTGTGCCGGGCCAGACTATCCAGATCCGGGATGCGTGGGAGAAGTATTCCAACCTGACCTCCATCCGCCGGATTGTTCCGTCCGGGGGTGACTGATGCAGGTGGGGTTCCTTTTTTCGGGCAGCCCGTCCGGAGTTGTTAGGCCGGGTGGTGCTTCCGGTTCTGCGCAGGAGGGGTCGTCGGTTTCCGTGCAGGAGGGGCCGCCGTTGGCCCTTGGTTCCGTTGTTGCAGGGGGTTCGTCGGTGGCAATGGGCCTCCCGACTGCCGAAGGAGCGGGGGGTCCGGGGGCCTTTGGCGACATCCTCGAGCGGTTGCTCGGCCTCGCCAACGCGGATGGTACAAAGTTGTCCGAGGACGGACCCGTGGCTTCGGCTCAGGACCCGCAAGCCCGATTCGTGGGTTCGCTGCGTAGTGTGCCGGGCGCACGGCATGATCCGCAGCGAGGCATCGAAGTGGAGGGAACTCCTGCGCCTGAGGCAGCTTTGTCCGGAGTAGGCGAAGCCCCTGGCCCGGTCCGTTTAGACGACTCCCTGCGTATTAGACGGTTCCTACCGTCTAATACGCAGGAAGCCGTCGAAGTGGAGGGTGCAGCGGTGATTCCTGTGCCGGATGCCGCTTCGTCATCAGGGTTGGGAGTGGGCGGTGGGGTACCCGTTGCTTCGGTGGAGGGTAGGCCGGCGGGGAGTCACGGCGAGATGCGGGATATGGCCCGATTCGTGGGTTCGCTGCGCAGTGTGCCGAGCGCACGGCATGACCCGCAGCGAGGCATCGAATCGGAGGGAGTTCCAGCGCAGGCAGGGCAGGCGACGCCCACCGCCGTCGTTCATCACGCGCAGGTGCAGCCACAGGCGCAACCCGTCCAGCTCCAACCTGCGCATACCCAATCCGCAACCCCGCACCAAGCAACGAACCAGCCCCTTGCGCACCAGCTCACCCAACCCCTGTTCACGCTGGCGTCGGCCAAGCCAGGCGAGCATTTCATGACGCTGAGGGTGTCGCCGGAGGACCTGGGCCCGCTGACTGTGCGGGCGCACATCGACGGCGGGGGTGTGAGGATCGAACTGTTCGCCGCGGGTGATGCGGGACGTGAAGCTGTGCGCCACGTGCTCCCTGAGCTGAGGCGGGGTCTGGAGGAGATGGGAGCGAGCCTGAGCCTGTCGTCGGATGACAGCCCCCAGACGAACCGCCGTCCCCACGACAACTCCCAAGGGCAACATCATCCCCATGACAACCCCCGCCATGTCCCGACCGGTGAAGGGCCAGCCAGTGGAAATACAGAACTCCGGGCTCCGGTCCCGCAAGGCCCACGGGAGCCGACCCTGGATGGTTCCCGCAACCCTGGACCACAACAAACCCGCCTCGACATCCTCGTCTGACGTGAAGGAGAGAACAGCGTGACCATCCAAGCCATACCCGGCGCGGCCCAAGCCAGCCCAGGCCAAACCGTACGCCAGCCCGTCCAGACCATGGATTCCGAGGTCTTCATGCAACTGCTCGTGACGCAGTTGAGATATCAGGATCCCAGCGCGCCCATGGACACCAACCAGATGATGAGCCAATCGGTGCAGCTGTCCATGATGGAGAAAATGACGGAACTTACTGCCGGTTCCAAGGAGAGTTTCTCGTTGCAGATGCGCACGGCTGCTGCCCAGATCATCGGAACCACCGTGGATTACGCGCTCGCCGACGGAACCAAGGGCTCCGGCACGGCCACGTCCGTGTCCTTTGCCGAGGGCATTCCACTGGTCAGCATCGGCGACAGGAAAGTCCCGCTGGACAGCATCACAGGCATTACCGCCGGACCATCAGCCGCGTAAGCGCACACAACAAACAGACCACCGAAGAAAGGCAACACCATGCTCCGTTCGCTGTACTCCGGAATTTCCGGCCTCCGTGCCCACCAGACCATGCTCGACGTCACCGGCAACAACATCGCCAACGTCAACACCACGGGGTTCAAGTCTTCCTCGGCCCAGTTCCAGGACACCCTTTCACAGATGGCCCAGGGCGCGGCTGCTCCCCAAGGGGACACCGGTGGCTCCAATCCTGCCCAGGTGGGGCTCGGCGTCAGGGTTGCCGGGGTAAGCACCAACTTCGGCCAGGGTTCATCGCAGAGCACCGGCCGCGGCACCGACCTGATGATTTCTGGCGAAGGTTTCTTCGTCACGGAGAAAGGGACCCGGCAGTTCTACACGCGTGCGGGCAACTTCCAGCTCGACGCCGGGGGCCGCTTGGTGAGTCCCGACGGCGGCATCCTCCAAGGCTGGTCCGCCACCAACGGAGCGGTGAACCTGGGCGCTGCCACGGAGCCCATTACCCTGGCTCCGAACGCTACCGCTGCGGCTGTGGCAACAACCCGCGCAGCGCTTGCTGGAAACCTGCCATCTGATGCAGCCGTGGGTACCGCCGTGGAGCGCCAGATCAGGGTGTTCGACGGCAACGGGGCAGAACGGGCGCTCAACATCACCTTCAGCCGAACGAACACCGGGTGGAGCGTAGCCGGAGCGGACGCCAACGGAGCCAACGGCTCGGGCGCGCTCACGTTCGCGAATGGAACACTGACCTCGGGCGGAACACTCAACGTTGGCGGGATTACCGTGGACCTTGGCGCCGTCACCGGCTTCGCTCAGATGGACACGGTCACCGTCACCGGCCAGAACGGTGCCGAAGCGGGAAAGCTGGAGTCCTTCACCCTGGCCGCTGACGGCTCTGTGGTGGGCGCGTTCAGCAACGGCAGCACCCAGGTCCTCGCCCAGGTGGCCCTGGCCAAGTTCACCAATGCCGCGGGCCTGGAGAAGGCCGGCGGCTCAACGTACGTCGCAACTGCCAACTCGGGGGCTGCACAGCTCGGCGTCCCGGGTGATGCGGGACTGGGTTCGCTGAGCTCGGGTTCCCTCGAGATGTCCAACGTGGATCTGTCCCAGGAATTCACCAACCTGATCGTGGCCCAGCGCGGCTTCCAAGCGAATGCCCGCATCATTACCACCTCGGATGAGGTCCTGCAGGAACTGGGCAACCTCAAGCGCTGATTGCCCGGAGACGTCTCCTGAAGAAGGGAGAGGCCGCCCGGGCTGCAAAGACCATCGGAGCCCGGGCCGTCTCTTTGGCATCGGCTGCTTCGCCGGCATACGTCAGGGGGTGACCGGCGCTTGGCCGGCAAGGGCGCGGCGGGCCGTTCCGCCGTTTAGCAAGTCACCGGCTCGTGCTGTAACGAGTTCTCCCAGGAACCCGATCTCTTCCCGGGCGGGCACCGTGGCAGCAGCTCTTTCGACCGACTCCAGCACGGCGATCGCCGTCGCCTGCGCATCTCCCGCCTCCATGCCCCACGCCACACCTTCGCGTACTACATGCTCCAACGTGAGGTAGTTGAGCCTGGACTGACCACCCACAACGTGGCCCGCGTTATTGCTCGGGGCATAGAGGAGCAAAGTGGGGGCAAGGTCGTACAGCGGGGCCAGCTCCAGTTCGCCTCCATCCCTGATGAGCATCGAATAGTTCTTGGAGTGCGCGTCCCCATTGCCGATTACGAGATTGAAAGTAACGGACCGCAGCAGCGTGCGCCGGAATTCCCGGTCGTCGCGGGTGTGCGGTCCCGCAGCCTTCGCGAGCTGGGTCAGTCGGGACGGCGGTGCGGTGGAGGTTTCGTACTTGGAGGTGCTGGCCAGGGCCAACGCCTGGGTGAAATCTTCCTGGTGCAGCCGATCGCTGTCCGGAGTGCGGTCGTACCGGGTTACGACGATTGCCTCGCGGGATCCGAACGTCTCCACATGAGCCTTTGCGGCCGGCAAGCCGGCCGCAGCCGCAACCTTCAAAGCCCAGTCCTCGGCGGCTATCAGATGCGGAACAGGGGAATCCAGCGGTTCCGGCTTGATGATGTGGGTGGATACGGTCCCGCGGGCCGGCCATGCCCAGCCGTTCCCGCGCCGGCTCAGCAGCACCTTGGACTGAATACCTCCCAGCGAAGCGGTGATCGCGAAGTCTTCGGGCAGGTCCCAGGTAGGCAGTGCCTCTACGACGCGGACGACCTCATCGGCGGACATCAGTTGGGAGTCAACAGGGGCGTCCGGGGTCATACCCGATGGGAGTGCTTGGACTGCACCGGCGCAATCGGCACCCAGAATGGCGAGCAGCCCCAGGACGTCCGGGGTCGACAATCCGTTCTCCGCAGCGATATGCGAACGGACCTGCCCCTCCGGCAAGAGCCCGTCAAAGTAGTTGTATACCGCCGGCCCGTCGATCTTCTTGCGGTCTATCGGCAGCGACAATGAAAGCAGAATAGAGGCGGCGCCGTACTCGGCAATGACGTCCGGGTCGTAGCGGAATGACATCCTCAGGCCAGACCCGGTGAGGACACCGATGTGCCTTCCGTGCAGGAATACTTCCAGGCTCGTGTTCCGCGGGCTCACGGCTTAACCTGCAGCTTCGAGAACCGGGGGACCAAAGCGACATCGCGGCCCAGTACGCGGATGGCTTCCATAGCGACGACGACCGAGACTGCTTCGCCGTGCTCAAGCCTCACAATGGTGCGCCGCGCAGTTCCCAGACGATCCGCAAGCTCCTGCTGGGTAATGCCCGCCTCCCTTCGGGCACCGCTGATAGCCCGCCCCAACGAGGCGGCATCAACGGCCCGGTAAAACGGAGTTTGCGACATATATTGATCATACGCACCAAGTCCCTTATTTGCGCCAGATATGGCACATTTTTCAAAGAGGCGCGATTGTGCCAAATATGGCACACGCCGGACCGCGTCCGTCCTTCATCCAACAGACAGGGCAGGTTTAGGTGGGACCCCTAACGCCACGCCGGTCCCGGCCGACAGTAGGAGGTACAACCACCTCAAGCCAAAGCAGAACAGCACATGATCGTCGTGACCCGCCTCAACGGCACCCGCTTCGCCGTGAATCCGGACATTCTTGAACGGATCCACGAGAGTCCGGACACCCATTTGGTGACTCTCGACGGCGCCGCCTACGTTGTGCGGGAATCGCTGGTCGAAGTGGTGGAGCTGATCGCGGAATACCGGGCGACCGTGCTGCGCCGGGCGCAGGACCTTCCGCGGGTGACAGGCTACCCGTTGAGCCTGGTGCCGCCGCCCAAAGCGGACGAGTCGGACGAAGCAGAAGAACCGGAACACCCCAACCACCCCCGAAACGGAAGGTAGCCCCGTGACTATTATTGGCCTGCTGCTCGCCTTTGCCTCAGTGGTGGTCATGGTCACCTTGGAGCACGCAAACCTGACGTCATTGCTCCTTCCCGCACCCATGGTTCTGGTCTTTGGTGCGACCATCGCCGTGGGCCTGGCAGGCAATACGTTCCCCGATGTCATCAGCTCGTTCAAGCAGGTGCCCAAAGTCTTCATGGGCAAGCCGGCCAAGGCCAGTGCGAGCATCGACGAGCTGGTCCGGTTGGCGGAGAAAGCCCGGAGCGACGGCTTGCTGTCCTTGGAGGAAGAAGCCAACAACGCCAAGGATCCGTTCCTGGCCCGTTCCCTCCAGAACATCGCCGACGGAACGGACGCCGATGAGCTTCGGTTCCTCATGGAGGACGAAATCGATACCCGGATGCGCGCGGACCATGTGGCCTCCAAGTTCTTCGCTGCCTTGGGCGGATACGCACCTACGATCGGCATCATCGGAACTGTGGTCTCGCTGACCCACGTGCTGGAGAACCTGTCCTCCCCGGACCATCTGGGTCCAATGATCGCCGCGGCCTTCGTTGCCACCCTCTGGGGCCTGCTGTCGGCGAACTTCATCTGGCTCCCGATCAGCGCCAAGCTCAAGCGTCTCTCTGAGCTGGAAGTGGAACGGATGAACCTCGTGATGGAGGGCTTGCTCGCAGTACAAAGCGGGACCCAGCCGTTGCTCCTGGCGGAGCGGCTGCGGGCCATGGTCCCGGCCGATCCCAAGGCCAAGAACGCCAGGAACAAAGCGGACGACGGCGGCAGGGCCGGCAAGCTGACGACGTCCAGGGCCGCATGAGGTCCCGCAGGAAACGCGGTGCGCAGCCTGAAGAGCACCACGTGGACGAACGCTGGATGGCCTCCTACATGGACATGGTCACAGTGCTCATGTGCATGTTCATCGTGCTCTTCGCCATGTCATCGGTAGACCAGATCAAATTTGAGAAGCTCCGCAATTCGCTGGCCACGGGGTTCGGAACCGAGATTAGCCAGAAGGTGGATACCGCCAGTGGAGTGGTGGTGCCGGGCGAATTGGCCACGGCCAACGGTGAAGGTTTCTCACCCCTTGATTTGGCCACGGAGGAAGTCAATAAGCTCACTGCCCTGCAGGGCGCCATGCAGAACCAGCTGCAAGCGCAAGGCCTGGACCAGAATGTGGAGTTCGTGGTGGGGGAGCGGGGCCTGACCGTGAAGCTGGTTGGTTCCCAGACCTTCTTCCAACCTGACATGCCGGACCTCACCCCCAAAGCGCTGAAGATCCTCGACGCCATCGCTCCCACCGTGGTTGGCTCAGGCCTTGAGGTGATGATTGAGGGCCACGCAGCCAAGGGCTATACCGCCTACGCTTCGACGTGGGAACTGTCCGCAGCAAGGTCGGTCAACGTCTTGAGGTACTTCGTGGACCAATCCGGTATGCCGCCCGGCCGGATAGGTGCCGTGGCCTTTGGCGCCGCCCGGCAGGTCACGGATGATTCCACGGAGGAACTGATGGAGCTCAACCGGCGGGTGGACGTAGTGCTGGTTTCCGACCGGCCGGAAGACATCCGTTCCCTCATTCCGCAGGCAATCGAAGCCCAAACCCAGGACACCGCTGCTGCGGCCAAGGCGAAGTAGCCAACGCCGGATAACGGAGAGTAAACAGCCTTACGCCCGCAACATCTTGGTCGATAGTCCCGTCCGTGGGAGAACAGGAAGGCCGCCGGCGCACCGTGGACGTCTATGACTTCCGCCGGCCTACCACCTTGCCGCGCCAGCACAGCCGTGTCCTGGAAGTTGCCTTCGAAACCTTCGCCCGGCAATGGGGCACGCAGCTCACCGCGAAGGTCCGGCTGAAGTCCACGGCGACACTTGAACAGTTGAGCATGCAGAGCTACGACGAATACTCTGCTTCCTTGCCTTCGGTGACGTCGATGATCCTATGCCGGATCGAGGACTGCGAGTCCAGGCTGGTGGTCCAGTTCCCCGCCACGGCGGCGCTGTCCTGGCTCAGCCGGATGCTGGGGGGATCAGCAGATACCGACGTGCCGGAACGCAAGTTCACGCAGATTGAGCACTCGTTGATCAGCCGCATGGTGGAGGAAGTCCTTGAGGACCTGAAGTACTCCCTGGGCAACCTGTTGACCCAGTCCGTCACCATGGACGGGATCCAATACAACTCCCAGTTCGCCCAGGCCGCTGCGCCCTCTGAGCTGATGGTGGTGGCCGCCTTCAGTGTGAACGTGGGTGAGACCCAGTGTGCTGCAACTCTGGCCATTCCGGCCGATGTCCTGCTCAGCGGATTGGGAGAGGTCAACCCAACAGTCCATAGCGTGGACAACGAAGCCCTCGTCAGGACACAGCTGGCCCAAGTACCCGTTGAGGTGGCTGTCCAGCTAACCCCCGCCCAGGTGACGCCGGCGCAGATCCTGGCACTCGGCGTCGGGGACGTCCTTCCATTGCCCCACCTGGAAAACCGGCCGTTTGACGTCACCATCAACGGCACCCGGCTGGCCACAGCCGCCGTCGCACGGAACGGTTCGAGGGCCGCCGCCGTCATTGTCACTACCGAGGAGCACCAGCGATGAGCATTACCCTTACCGTGCAGGAAGCGGCAGCCGAACGCCTGGCACAGCACCTTCCAGCGTCCTCACTGCTGACGGTTGCCGGGATCGTCCCCGCGGAGTCCGCGGCAGCTTATGCCTCTCCGGCTGTCACTGCCACATTTGTAGGTGCGTCGACGACTGACTTCGCCCTGCTGCTGGTGGACACCTCGTTTCTCGCCGCTGCCGGCGGTGCCTCCACCGGGGCGCCCTTCTCCGCAAGTGACGTCCTTCGTCCCGCCTTGGAGCAGGCTGCATCAGCGTTCGACGCCGGGGTGTTGGGGGAGTTGCGCGAGGAAGATGCAACAGGACTGCTGCAGGACCCTGCAACGGTTGTTTTTGAACTTCACGACGGCACAGTGCCTTTCGGATGGTTCGCTGTCCGGGTGCGGAACAATGACTCCGGGCCTTCCCGCAACGGCCGCGATTCCGATCTCACGGCCCGGCTTGGCCTCATCAGCAGCGTGGAGATGGCGTTGACGGTGGAGATCGGCCGTACTCGAATGTCCGTCCGCGACGCCTTGGCACTTGAACCGGGGAAAGTCATTGAACTCGACCGTTCGGCCGGTGCCCCCGCTGATGTGCTGCTGAACGGACGCCTGATAGCCCACGGCGAAGTTGTGGTGGTGGACCAGGACTACGCCGTGCGCATCACCCGTGTCCTGGACGGGGCAGAGGGAACGTTGTAAATGGATTCCTTCCTCCTCGGGCTGCGCGTCGTCGTTGCCCTCGGCGCCGTGCTGGCCGCAATCTGGCTACTTCAGCGCCGACTCGGCAAAGGCAAGGGACGTCGTCGTGCCGATTCCACGCTGAGCGTGGTGAGCCGCCAGGCCGTGGGGCAGAAGGCCTCCGTGGTGGTGGTAGATGCCGGTGACAAGCGCTTTCTGCTGGGTGTCACGGAGCATAACGTCACGGTCCTGCACAGCAGTGACGCACCGGTGCTTGCAGCTGAGGTGGTGGATTCGGTGCCCCGGCCGATGGTTGAGGAACAGAGTTTCGCTCAGTTGTTCCGGCAGGCATCCGGGGAACAGGTGCCGCGCACTGAACTGGTCACCGGGCAGGTTCCCGTGGTCCGGCGTCGGGCGGACCTGCACCGGCGGGCGGCCACCCCGGCGCACCCCCTGCACGGCTCCATCCTTTCCGCTTCCACGTGGCGCCAGGCCTCCGATGCCTTCAGGGGACGCCGCAATTGATTCGTTCCGCTGGTTCCGGCTTGCCGGGACTGCCCTCCTCCCGGCTGTACCGGGTGTGGTTCGTAGCGCTGTGGGCCCTTCTGCTCACGGCGGTCTTGATGTGGGCTGGAACCGCTGTTGGCCATGCCTCGCCGATCGATCCCACGCCGCCCACACCACCGACGCCTCCGGCAGCCCCGGGGTCCGGAGGCAATGTGAGCATAGACATCAATGGTCTGGACGGGACCCCGTCCACGGCTGTAGTGACCTTGGTCGGGATCACGTTGCTGTCCGTGGCGCCTGCCTTGCTGCTCATGATGACCTCGTTCACAAAGATCTTCGTTGTGCTGGCGATGACCCGCAACGCCCTGTCCCTCCCGGCCATCCCGCCCAACCAAGTCCTCGCCGGCCTGGCACTCTTCCTGTCGTTGTTCGTGATGTGGCCTGTGGTGTCGGACATCAACGCCGTGGCGGTGCAGCCCTACTTGAACGGCGGGCTCGACTTCAACGGCGCAATGTCCGCCGGCTGGACTCCGTTGCAGCACTTCATGCTTGCCCATACCCGTGAGGAAGACATCGCGCTCATGACGCGCGCGGCCGGAATGGATAACCCGGAGAACCCGGAATCCGTCCCGCTGCAGACTTTGGTGCCGGCCTTCATGGTTTCCGAACTCCGGGCGGCGTTCATCATTGGCTTCGTGATCTTCATACCGTTCCTGGTCATCGACCTCGTGGTGTCCGCCGCACTGATGTCCATGGGCATGATGATGCTCCCGCCGGTGATGATTTCCTTGCCGTTCAAGATCCTGCTGTTTGTCCTGGTTGATGGTTGGGGCCTGGTGATCACGTCCCTGATCCAGAGTTATTCGGGCGGCTGATGGACACCAACGCAGTCCTGGACATTTGCCTGCAGGCCATGATGGTCGCGGCCAAACTGGCAGCTCCCACCCTTCTCACTGCCTTGGTGGTTGGCCTGGGCATTTCCCTGTTGCAGTCCATCACGCAGCTTCAGGAGCCCACACTGAGCTTCGTCCCCAAGGCCGTTGCCGTAGCCATAGCGCTGGCGGTGTGCGGGCACTGGATGATCTCGGAAATGGTCACGTTCACCAATGAACTCTTCCTGCGCATCCCCGGATTGATCGGTGGCGCGTGAGGTGGACATTCCCATCGACCAGTCATGGATCCAGGTTCTCTTGTTGGCCTCGGTCCGCATGACGGCCTTCCTGGTGGTGGCGCCACCCTTTGCGCATCATGCCATTCCGGCGAGGATCAAAGCCATGCTGGGTATAGGCCTTGGCCTGGCAGTGTCCCAGCGGCTGTCCGCGGACGCGGTGCCCAAGGACACCGCGGGATTCATCACCGGCGTCGTCCTGGAACTGGCAACGGGCCTGGTGCTGGGGTTCCTGGTGATGGCTGTGTTCGCGGCGATCCAGTCGGCCGGCAGCCTGATCGATCTCTTCAGCGGGTTCCAGATGGCGCAGGCCTTCGATCCCCAGATGATGGTCAACGGCGCCCAGTTCACGCGCTTGTTCCAGATGGCGGCACTCGCGCTGCTCTTCGCCTCGGACGGCTATCAGCTGGTGATCGGGGGCCTGACGGGCAGCTTCAGTGCCTTGCCCCTCGCCGGCGGCCTGGACCTCAGCAAACCCGTGGATGCCATGGTGGGCGCTGTCACCGGCATGTTCATCTCCGCGGTCCAAATAGCCGGTCCGCTGCTGGTGGTTTTGGTGCTGGCCGACGTCGGACTCGGTCTCCTCACGCGCGTGGCCCCGGCACTGAATGCATTTTCCCTGGGCTTCCCCCTCAAGATCTTCATCACTCTGGCTTTGGCAGGCTTCCTTTTCCTTGCCCTGCCTCGCCTGGTCGCTTCCCTGGCCGAGTTGGCCGCACGGACAGTCCTGGGGGTGGGCTAGTGGCGGACTCACAGGAAAAGACCGAACAAGCCACGGACAAACGCATGCGTGAGGTCCGTGAAAAAGGCCAGCTCTCCAGATCCCAGGACCTCATGGCCTGGCTGGCGGTGGGCGGTGCCGCCGCAATGCTTCCGGCCACCATCGACCATGCCTCCAACGCGGCCGTGGACCAACTCTTCACGGTCAAGGGCATCATCAACCATCCGGATCCCGCCAAAGCCGTGGCGGCCTTGGAGGACGGGCTCGGGTCTCTGGCGGGAATCCTGGGACCACTGTTCCTGGTGGTTACCGTGGTGGTGCTGGCAGGGTCTGCCTTGCAGGGCGGTATCCGCTTCAAGAAGTTCCGGCCCGAGTTCGAACACTTCAACCTGCTGGCCGGTTTCAAGAGGATGTTCGGTGCCCAGACGCTCTGGGGCGGGGCCAAAGCGCTACTGAAGACCGCCGTCGTAGGTCTTGTCCTCTACACCGTGATCCAAGGCTTGATGCCCGTTCTCCTCACCGCCGGGGGCTTGCCCGTGGCCGGTGTGCTCGCGGCCGCCGCAGGGGGCGTCGGGACGCTCATCCAGTTCGCGGTCGCGGCCGGGCTCGTGTTGGCAGCCGCCGACATGTTCGTCGTGATGCGCCGCAACCGGAAGAAGACCCGGATGTCCAAAAAGGAAGTCCAGGACGAGAACAAGAACACCGACGGAGATCCGCTGGTCAAGTCCCACCGGCGTTCGCGCCAGCTGAGCATGAGCCGGAACCGCATGATCGCCGCGATCGGGGATGCCGACGTCGTGTTGGTCAACCCGACGCACGTGGCAGTCGCGTTGAAGTACGACGCCGGCAAATCGGCACCTCGCGTCGTGGCGAAGGGGGCAGGGGTCATAGCGGCCCGCATCAGGGAGGAGGCCGAGGGCAAAGGGGTGCCCATGGTCCAGGACATTCCCTTGGCCCGTGCCTTGCATTCGGCGTGTGAGCTGGGGCAGGAGATCCCCGTGGAGCTGTACCGCTCGGTGGCCGCTGTCCTGGCTTTCGTCATGTCCCTCAAGACGCGCGGCGCTGCCCGCGGAATCCATCGCATGAAGGAAGGTTTGCTGGCATGAAGAACAGCAAGTTCGCCCGGCTGTCGGTCCCGGTGGGCATCGTGGGGATTGTCCTGCTTCTGGTGGTCCCGCTGCCTGCTCCGCTGCTCGACTTCCTGATTGTCTGCAACATCCTGCTGGCACTCCTGATCCTGCTCACCAGCATGTTCGTGAAGAAACCCCTGGACTTCTCCGTGTTCCCGTCGCTGCTGCTGGTGGCCACCCTGTTCCGGCTGGGACTCAATGTGGCGTCCACCCGGTTGGTGCTGGGACAAGGCTTTGCCGGGCAGGTGATCGAGGCGTTCGGCAAGGTCACGGTGGGCGGTTCCTTGATCATCGGTGCCGTGGTGTTCCTGATCCTGGTGGTCATCCAGTTCGTGGTGGTCACCAAGGGTGCCGAGCGGGTGGCCGAAGTGGGCGCACGCTTCACCCTCGACGCCATGCCGGGTAAGCAAATGGCCATCGACGCCGACCTCAATGCTGGACTCATCACGGACGCCGAAGCCCGGAAGCGCCGCGCCGAAGTCTCTGCCGAAGCCGACTTCTACGGCGCCATGGACGGTGCCTCAAAGTTCGTCAAAGGCGACGCGATCGCGGGCATCATCATTATCATCATCAACTTTGTGGGCGGCATCGCGATCGGCGTGCTGCAGCGCGGCATGGAGGCCGTTGACGCCCTGAACACGTATGGCCTGCTGACCATGGGCGACGGCTTGGTCACCCAGATCCCGGCCCTCCTCATGGCCGTCTCCACAGGCATGATCGTCACCCGGTCCAATGCCGAGGAGGACATGGGCCGCACCGCATCTTCACAGCTCATGCAGTCACCCAATGCGCTGTTGATCGCAGGCCTTGCAGCGGCAAGCATGGCGTTGATTCCAGGGATGCCTGTCCTGCCCTTCCTTGTGGTGGGTGCCTTGTTGGTGGTCGCGTCGCGACGCGTGGCCGCACAGCAAAAGGCTGCTGCCGCGGCGGAGGCAGCAGACAACGCCGCGGTGGCCTCGGAGGAAGATCCAAACGAGCGGCTCATGGAAGACATGCGGGTCCACCCGGTGGAGATTCTGTTGGCTCCGGACCTGGTGGACATCGTTTCCGGAGCTTCCGACGACCTTCTTGCGAGGGTGAGGTCGCTTCGGCAAAAGATCGCCATGGAGCTCGGCTTGGTTGTCCCGCCCGTCCGCACCAGGGATGCCATGGATCTGCCGCCCTCCACCTATGCCATCCGCATCGCCGGTGTCGAGGCCGGAAGGGGAGTGGCGCCGTCGGGCAAACTCCTGGCCCTGGGCGAGTTCCTGGACGCCCTCCCGGGTACGGCCACCGTGGAACCAGTCTTCGGTTTAAACGGCAAATGGGTGCCCACGGAAATGCGCCACAGCGCAGAAATGACAGGCGCCACGGTGATCGACAGGGTGTCTGTCCTGGTGACGCATTTGTCCTCGGTCATCACCGCCAACGCAGCAAGGCTCCTCACTCGCGAAGACGTTCGCGTCCTCACCGAGGGAGTCCGCAAGCAGAGCCCTTCCGCAGTGGAGGAGCTCACTCCCGGGTTGCTGACGCTCGCAGAGATCCAACGCGTCCTTGAGGGCCTCCTCGAGGAGCAGGTCCCCATCAACGACCTGCCGCGCATCTACGAGGCACTGTCCTTGCGGGCGAAGGTATCTACGGACCCGGAAGCCCTTATTGAATCGGCGCGGCAAGCTCTGGGGCCTGTCCTGGCCAACAAGTATTTGGACGGCGACGTTCTTCCGGTGGTGATGATCGATCCCCTGCTGGAGCAGTCGATGCTTGAGGACATGCGCCCGGGCGAGGGCGGTACACAGATCGTGATGGGTCAAGCCAAGCTCGATTCTGTGCTCTCCTCACTTAAATCCGCGGTAGAGGGAGCCGCGGCCACGGGACGTCAAGCGGTCCTCGTTTGCGCCCCCGCCCTGCGACCCGCGATTCGACGGCTGGTGGCCGCTCCCGACGGCGGTGTCCCCGTCTTGTCGTACCGCGAAGTGACATCGGCCAACATACGCATAGAAACAGTGGGGGTGGTTCGCCATGCCGAAGCGCTACAAGCTTAGGGGAGCGTCCCTCGACGCTATCCGCGAGAAGGCGCTGACGCAGTATGGTCCGCAGGCCCGGATTGTGGCTGCCGAGAAGGTTATCAATCCAGGCATCGTGGGCCTGTTCGCAGCTGCCCGGTTTGAAGCGACGGTAGAGGTGGGCCAAGCGGCTGGCATTGCCCCAGCGGCCCTGGCATCCGGTCCTGCCGCTCCACCCGCCTCAACCGGCAAGACCGCCGCGAACCCGGTTGCCGGCCACGATTTGCAGGGCCCTGCCATTGCCGCACTGCTGGAGCGGGCCGACGCAGCGGAACGGGAGATGCACCGGCCCGATCCCGTTTCGACGGCCTCACCCGATTTCGCCGGGCTGCTGCAACAACTGGGCAAGGAACTTGAGGCGGCTCCGGCTGTGCACCCGCCGCTTGAGCCGCCACTACCGCCGTCGGACGCTTCGAACGAAAAGGTTCCTGCACCGCTGGAAGGCAACGGCAACGTGATCCTCCTTTTGGGCCTCGGTGACGACGCCTTGGGACCGGCCCTCGAAATGTCGATCGCCGCCGGGGGCTCCGACGTCCGTACCGCCGGAGAGCTGACAGCGTTCGGCCACCTGCATGTGTCAGGCCGTCAAAGCGCGATGGCTGCGCGCGCCCAGGCAGTACTGACCGGCCAGAACGTGGTGGTCGCCTACGGGCTGGGTAAGGCATCAGACATTCAGGAGCAGGCGCACGCCATCGCCGGCCTGTCCGCCGACCAGGTCTGGGTGGTGGCCGACGCACGCCGGAAAGCCGGGGACACGGCCGCGTGGGTGCGTGCCCTGCAAACACTGCTCTCAACGGAACCGGTTGGCGTCTCCGCACTGGCCGTCATCGGTGCCTCGGAAACTGCCAGCCCGGAAACCGTGGACGGGCTGGGTATCCCGGTGGGCTGGGTGGATGGCAAACCGGCACGAAGGACCTCGCTCGGAAAGGTACATTGAAAGCATGCTGGTACTGACGCGCAAACCGGGCGAGAAGATCATGATTGGTGACGATATTGTCATTACCGTCATGGAGGGCCGCGGTGACGGGGTGCGGATCGGAATTGAAGCCCCTCGGGGTGTTTCCATCCAGCGCAGCGAAGTAGTTGAGGCGATCGCCGCCGCAAACCTCGCAGCCGCCCAAGCCGGCCCCGACGCCGAGGAACTCCTGGCGAACCTCCGCCCGCCGGCCCCCACCAACAACTGATCCTCTTTCACATCCCGTCGGGTTTTCGCCAGGTCCTCTTTCACATCCCGTCAGGTGGTGCCGAGGAAATCACGCAAAGAGGGGAGTGCGGCGCTGGTCACCGCCGCACGCGCACGTTGAACGTTGACGTCCAGGGTCATTATGGTGAGATCGTCCGGCTCAGCGTCCGCGGGTTCCGGTTCCTGCTCGAGCGCGGAGAGGTTATCAGCTGCCACGGCATCTATGGATTCCAAGAGAATAACCAATGCGCGGTGGTGTTCTTTCAATAGATCAGGCCAAATTCCGGCCGGCGCCATGCCTGCCAGTGAAGGCAACGAAGTCTGATCCGGCACTTTCCATTCCGCGGCCAGGGCAGCCGCTTCCACGCCGCGGGCCAATGACTCGAAGCGTAGGCTTTCCACCACTTTTTCGAGCTCGGACGCGGTGTATTCGAGGCGGTGCCAGTTGCCTGCCCGCAGATGCAGGAGTTGCGTTTCGAGGAGGAAAAGCAAGAAATCGAGTTGCCTTCTCTCCCGCCACAACGTTGCCGATAGCTCGTCCGCCCCCACGGTTCCTCAATCCTTATTTGCCCGGCGGAAAGCAGGTTTCAGCAGGGTTTTGAATTTCTTGTGTCGAGCGTACACGTTTAGGGGTTTGCAGGTGGTATGTTCACTGAACACGTACCTGAAACAAAGTCCCACTACGGCGCTGTGATTGGTCTCCAAGCGCCGTCCGGAATGCGGATCCAGGGCATGGCAAACTCAATATTCCGGTCTCATGGGGGGACTATCTTTTGAATCGCGAACAGCGCAACGAGCTGGTGTTGCAACACCTCCCGCTCGTTGGTTACTTGGTCTCTGACCTTTGTGCGCGCGCATCTCATTTGTCGCGCGATGATTTTGCCTCGGTTGGTTCCCTCGCCCTCATCAGTTCGGCAGATTCCTTTGACCCGGACCTGGGTGTTCCTTTCGGGGCTTTCGCACGCCGTCGAATCATTGGGGCTTTCGCGGACGAAATGCGCGCGGGAGACTGGGCTACCCGTTCGGCCCGCAAGCGCATCAAGGAAACCCTCGCCGTCCAGGAAACCCTTACGGGTGTGCTGGGACGCGGTCCGAGCGTTGCTGAGATGGCCTCTGCCCTTGGCGTCGAGCGCAGCCACGTCGAGGCGGCCTTGGCCGATGCAGCCAGAACCCTGACGTCGCTGGATGAGGTCGTGGTGGATACCGTGGCTTCGGTAGCTCCGTCACCGGAGAACTCCGTGCTCGCCGACGAGCGCATCAAGTACCTCCGGGCCGCCGTCGATGCCTTGCCTGAGAAGATGCGGTTCGTCGTCAGGGAGATCTACTTGGCAGGCCGTTCGGTCAAAGACCTCGCAGAGGAACTGGGCTCCACCCACGCGGCAGTTTCGCAGCAGCGGGCCGAAGGCATCCGGCTTTTGCGCGACGGCCTGGCCGCCCACTATTCAGATAACCCGGACCGGGCATTTGAACCTGAGTCCCGCATCACCGCCCGGCGTCGGAACGATTACCTTTCCGCCCTCGCCACGGCCACTACCGGCGGAATCACCCGGAGCCTGGGATTGGGTTCAACGCTCAACCAAGCCGTATAGAAAGCACAGGACTACTGCGCCCTCGGCACCCGGCGAAGTACGACGGCGGCAAGCACTGCCGCTCCGGCCATCAGTACCAGCCCGATCGCCGCGGTGACGTGCACTCCGGATTCGAAGGCCACCCCTGCGGCCGCAGTCAGTGCCTCGGACAAGGGCGCGGGCAGTGCGGCCGCCGCATCAACCGCTCCGGCCAAGGTTTCCCCTGACTGGCCCGCAGCGGCAGCGGATACTCCGTCCGGTATCACCAGGTTGTGCTGGTAGGACGCGGTCAGGATGGAGCCCAGGACGGCGGTGCCCAGGAGCGATCCCAGTTCGTAGCCTGTTTCCGAGATGGCGGATGCCGCGCCGGACTTGTCCGCCGGGACCGAGCCCAGGATGAGGTCGTTGGAGATGGTCTCCGCAGCTCCCACGCCGACTGCCAACACCGTCAATGCTGAGAGCAGGAACACCGGGCCGCTTCCGTGATCGCCCACGACAACCACCAGGTACCCCACTGCATTGAGTACCAGGCCGCCCGCCACCACAAAGCCGGGGCGGATCCGCTTCACCAGCGGCACCACTACCAGCCCTGCCACGATGGTGGCCAAGAGGGCCGGGATCATGGCAATACCCGCCTCCATGGGCGACTGGCCTTCGATGAGTTGCAGGTGCTGGGCGAAGAAGTAGATGAACCCGGTCATGGAGAACAGGGACAGCGCGTTGGCGACGATGGCCGTGCTGAACACTTTGTTGCTGAAGAGGCGCACGTCCAGCAGGGGGCTGGCCAACTGCTGCTGCCGCCGCACGAAGAGCACGCCCAGTACCGCGCCGAAGAGCATGAAGAAAGCAGCGGTTGGCCCGAAGCCGTGCACGGCGAATTCCTTGATGCCGTAGACGAGCGGAGCCATGGTGAGGACGGACAGGACGATGCTTGGTACGTCCACGCGGCCAGGGTTGGCGTCCTTCGACTCCGGAATGAGGATCCTGCAGAACGCAAGCAGGGGCAGGAGCAGGAACGTTGCCACCAGGAAGACAGCTCCCCACCAGAAGTGCTCCACGAGCCAGCCGCCAAAGATGGGGCCGAGGGCTGCGCCGCCCGAGAACCCGGCTGCCCAGACGGCGATGGCGAGGCGGCGCCGGTTCGGGTCGGTGAAGATGTTCCTGATCAGGGACAGTGTTGAGGGCATCAGCATGGCGCCGAAGACTCCAAGGGCTGCGCGGCCGGCTATCAGCCATTCAGCCGAGGGCGCGAACGCCGTAGCAGCCGACACCGCAGCGAAGCCTGTGCTGCCGGCCAGAAGCAGCCGCCGTCGTCCTATCCTGTCGCCGAGGTTGCCCATGGATACCAGCAATGCAGCCAGGACCAGCGGGTACGCGTCAAGGATCCACAGAAGCTGGATGCCCCCGACTTCCAATGAGCGGGCGATCTCCGGCAGAGCGAAGGTGAGGGCGGTGTTGTCCACGGCCACCAGGAGAACCGGAAACATGAGCAGGGCAAGGGCCGTCCAGTCGCGCCATCCTGCCGTCCTGCCGGGGAGGGGACGGGTGGAAGTGCGGGGAGCTTTGGTTGCGGACGACGAAAACATGAACATTACTGTACCGTCCAGACGGTATAGTTTCAAAGGAGCTCAACACGCCTGTTTAGGGAATGATGGACACATGCCGCGAAAACCAGTTGCCAAGGATGCCGTCCTGGATGCCTTCGAGGCGCTCCTGATCGAGGTGGGGGAGCGGGCAGCAACGCTCGACGCCGTCGCGAAGCGCGCCGGAGTCTCCAAGGGAGGGCTCCTCTATCACTTCCCCAACAAGGAGGCCCTCATCAGCGCTTTGCTGGAACGCCTCGACCGCTTGGCGGAGGAAGACACCGAACAAATGATCGCGGCCCCGGACGGCGCAGCTGCGTACTTCATCCGGTCTTCGGTGTGGGCCGGTACGCCCATGGACCGGGCCTTCGTGGCGACCACCCGCTTGGCCGAGGTAGCCCACGAGGAGACGCGGAGGAGGTTTGCCGCCATCCAACAACGCTGGCTGGACGTGCTCGCCGAGGACGTTGGGCCGGAAGTCGCCAAAGCCGTCAGCTACAT
This sequence comes from Paenarthrobacter sp. YJN-5, assembly GCF_015040095.1. Classification (NCBI taxonomy): domain Bacteria; kingdom Bacillati; phylum Actinomycetota; class Actinomycetes; order Micrococcales; family Micrococcaceae; genus Paenarthrobacter; species Paenarthrobacter sp. YJN-5. The sequence goes on along the minus strand of NZ_CP053544.1, from coordinate 3,619,113 downwards.
GGGCGACGGACTCTATTTCAACGCCATGTTCGAAGGCGGGCAGGCCGGTGGCAGTGCCGGGCGGGAGGCCGACGTCGGGATCCTGCTCGAGGTTCTGGAGCGACTGCGGAAGTAGCGCTCCGCCTATTTGCCGCGACGCCGGGCACGTAGGACAATTAACAATTGTGGTGCGCCTTGCAGCGGGCCGCGAACAACTGCATAAGCCTATGATCTGCGGCGGGAGAGTCCTGCAAAGCACGTGACGCAGGCGCCGTAGGAGCAAATCCTCCCCAGGAATCTCTCAGGCCCACGCACCGCCGCGGCTAGGCAACTCTGGAAAGCAGCAGGCAATCCGCCGTCAGCGGTGACGATTGTTGTGTTCACCGACGGTGCAAGCGGCGTTGCGAAGGCAACCCGCGGAAACTCTCAGGTCCAATACAGAGCGGGGAGGAACCCGAGCCACTGCGGCGTACCCAAGCGCCGCCCAACTAATGGAGTTCCTTCGTGACGGTTAGTTCAGCCTCCACCGCCTTCGTCGATCGGCACATCGGTGCCCGCCGCCAGGCCGACATCGGCACCATGCTCAGGTCAGTCGGTTACGACTCCGTGGATTCCCTCGTGGACACCGCGGTTCCCAACGACATCCGCCAGGACGTTGCCCTGACGCTGCAGAACGCGCTGAGCGAGGTGGAGGTCCTTGCTGAACTCCGCAAGCTTGCTTCCAAGAACAAGACTGCTGTCCAGATGATCGGCCAGGGCTACTACGACACCATCACGCCGCCGGTTATCCGCCGCAACATTCTTGAGTCGCCGGCCTGGTACACCGCCTACACGCCCTACCAGCCGGAAATTTCCCAGGGCCGCCTCGAAGCGCTGCTGAACTTCCAGACCATGGTGCAGGACCTCGTTGGCCTTCCGATCGCCAATGCTTCGCTCCTTGACGAAGCCACCGCTGTTGCCGAGGCCGTGCTGATGATGCGCCGCGCCAACAAGGACAAGACGGCGAGGGACGGCAAGACCGTCCTGGACGCAGACTGCCTGCCGCAGACCACTGCGATCGTGAAGGGCCGCGCTGAGGCGCTCGGCTTCGAGGTGGAGGTTGCGGACCTCTCCGCGGGACTGCCCGACGGCGACATCAACGGCGTCGTCCTCCAGCAGCCGGGCGTTTCGGGCCGGGTTTTCGACCACTCCGCCGTCATCGCCGAGGCGAAAGAGCGGGGCGCGCTGGTGACGGTTGCTGCCGACCTTCTTTCCCTCACGCTCATCACCCCTCCGGGTGAACAGGGTGCGGACATCGCCGTCGGCTCCGCCCAGCGACTGGGTGTTCCGCTGTTCTTCGGCGGCCCGCACGCCGCTTACATGGCAGTCCAGAAGGGGCTGGAGCGTTCCATGCCCGGCCGTCTGGTGGGCGTTTCCAAGGACGACGCAGGTGTCCCCGCCTACCGCTTGGCGCTGCAGACCCGCGAGCAGCACATCCGCCGCGAAAAGGCCACGTCCAACATCTGCACGGCGCAGGCTCTCCTGGCCATCGTCGCCTCAATGTATGCCGTTTACCACGGCCCCGAAGGCCTGAAGGCCATCGCCGAGACCGCCCACCACCACGCGCGCACCCTTGCGGCCTCACTGAAGGCTGCCGGCGTCGAGGTCCTCCACGGGTCCTTCTTCGACACCATCACGGTTCGCGTTCCGGGCCGCGGCGCCGAGCTCGTCGCTGCTGCCGAAGAGCGTGGCATCAACCTGCGTGGAATCGACGGGGACACCGTGGGTATCTCCGTGGATGAGACAACAACAACTGACATCGTCGGCAGTGTCCTTGAAGTTTTCGGTGCCTCCGCGGTTGAGTCCGCAGAGGGCTTTGCGCTGGAGGCTTCCGTTGAGCGCTCCAGTGAGTACCTGCAGCACCCGGTGTTCAACACCCACCGCTCCGAAACGCAGCTCCTGCGCTACATCCGCAAGCTCTCCGATCGCGACCTCGCGCTGGACCGGACCATGATTCCGCTGGGTTCGTGCACCATGAAGCTGAACGCCACGGCGGAGATGGAAGCCATTTCCTGGCCCGAGTTCGCCTCCATCCACCCCTTCGCTCCTGATTCCCAGACCGAGGGCTGGCGTGAACTCATCGCCGACCTCGAAGCCCAGCTGACCGAGATCACGGGCTACGACCAGGTCTCCATCCAGCCGAACGCCGGGTCCCAGGGCGAGCTGGCCGGGCTCCTCGCCATCCGCGGCTACCACCACTCCCGCGGAGACCAGCAGCGCAACGTCTGCCTCATCCCCGCTTCGGCACACGGCACCAACGCAGCGTCCGCCGTGCTCGCCGGCATGAAGGTGGTGGTGGTTGCAACGGCAGCCGACGGCACCATCGACCACGCCGACCTCCAAGCCAAGATCGAGGCCAACCGTGAGGTCCTGTCGGCCATCATGATCACCTACCCCTCTACCCACGGTGTCTACGACGCCGATGTGCGGGAAGTCTGCGACGCCGTCCACGAAGCCGGCGGCCAGGTCTACATTGACGGTGCAAACCTCAATGCACTGGTCGGGTTGGCCCAGCCGGGCAAGTTCGGCGGCGACGTGTCCCACTTGAACCTGCACAAGACCTTCTGCATCCCGCACGGCGGTGGCGGACCCGGCGTCGGCCCCGTTGCGGCAAAGGCCCACCTGGCACCGTTCATGCCGGGCAACGCCGCATCATGGACCGAGGGCAATGACGTTCCGATTTCGGCATCGCGCTTCGGTTCGGCCGGTGTGCTCCCCATTTCCTGGGCGTACGTGAAGCTCATGGGCGGCCAGGGCCTTACCGAAGCAACCAAGTCCGCACTGCTGGCTGCCAACTACATCGCAGCCCGCCTCAACGACTACTTCCCGGTGCTCTACACGGGCGAAGCAGGCTTGGTGGCCCACGAGTGCATCCTGGACCTCCGTGAGCTGACGGCCAAGACCGGCGTCACGGCCGAGGACGTGGCCAAGCGCCTCATCGACTTCGGCTTCCACGCCCCCACTCTGGCATTCCCGGTGGCCGGCACGCTCATGGTTGAGCCGACGGAGTCCGAGGACCTCGTGGAAATCGACCGCTTCATTGAAGCCATGATCACCATCCGCAAGGAAATCGATCAGGTGGCACATGGCGACTTCTCCGTGCAGGATTCCCCGCTTCGCCGGGCACCCCACACGGCAGCCGCCGTCGTAAGCTCCGATTGGGACCGCGCCTACCCGCGTGAGCAGGCCGCCTTCCCCGTCCACCACTTGAAGCAGGACAAGTACTTCCCGCCGGTGGGCCGCATCGATGGTGCAGCGGGCGACCGCAACCTCGTTTGCTCGTGCCCTCCGATCGAAGACTTCGAGAACTAAGGGGATCCGGAAAATGACTGAGAAGCACACGGCCCTGTACGAGGAGCACAAGAAGCTCGGCGCCTCCTTCACCGATTTCGGTGGCTGGCAGATGCCGCTCAAATACACCTCCGAGCTCGCCGAACACCACGCCGTCCGGAAGTCTGCCGGCCTGTTCGACCTCTCCCACATGGGCGAAGTCTGGGTCACCGGGCCGCAGGCAGCAGAGTTCCTGGACTACGCGCTGGTGGGCAAGATCTCCGCCATGGCCGAGGGCAAAGCCAAGTACTCGCTGATCTGCCAGGAAGATGGCGGCATCATCGATGACCTGATCGTCTACCGTCGCGGCGCCGGCAAGTTCCTGGTGGTACCGAACGCAGGCAATGCCTTTGTGGTCGCTTCTGAGCTGCTGCAGCGCGCCGCAGGCTATGACGTGCTTGTTGAGGATGCTTCATCGTCGACGTCGTTGATCGCCGTTCAGGGGCCGCTCGCGGAAGCGATCCTGCTGCGCTTGGTCCCGGCCGGGCAGCACGCGCTGGTCACGAACCTGAAGTACTACGCGGCAGTCGAGGTGACCTTCCTGGTGGCCGGCAGTGGGCAGGATCTTCTCCTGGCACGCACCGGTTACACCGGCGAGGACGGGTTCGAGATCTTCGTGCCCAACGAATCCGCAGCCGCGCTGTGGCAAGCCATCTCCGCCGTCGCCGAGGAAGGCGAGCTTGTTCCGGCCGGTCTGGCCTCCCGCGACTCCCTGCGCCTCGAAGCCGGCATGCCCCTGTACGGCAATGAGCTGTCCCGTGAAGGCAATCCCTTCGCGGCCGGGCTCGGCCCTGTAGTGGCCTTGTCCAAGGAAGGCGACTTTGTTGGCAAGGAAGCCCTGGCTGCTTTGAAGGCGTCCGGTGCTGGTGTGTCCACTGGCCGCAAGCTCGTGGGACTCAAGGGCCTCGGGCGCCGCGCCGGACGCTCGCACTACCCGGTTTTGAAGGACGGTGCCGTTGTTGGCGAAGTGACCTCCGGCCAGCCCAGCCCCACGCTTGGGTACCCCGTAGTGATGGCCTACGTTGACGTTCAGTTCGCCGAGCCGGGAACTGCCCTCGACGTAGATCTGCGCGGCAAGGCAGAGCCGTTCGAGGTCGTGGCCCTGCCGTTCTACAAACGGTCCCGCTAAGTTTTTGATCACCCACAGTTAGGAAAACAGAATGCCCAAAGTAGCGCCTGAACTTCAGTACTCCGACGAGCACGAGTGGGTTTTGCGTGGGGAGGGGAACTCGGTATCCGTTGGCATCTCCGAGGTTGCCACCGACGCACTGGGTGACATTGTCTACGTGGACCTGCCCGAGGTCGGTTCCACCGTGACCGCAGGCGAAACCTGTGGAGAGGTCGAGTCCACCAAGTCCGTCTCCGACCTCTACTCACCCGTGACCGGCGAGGTCACTGAGATCAACGACGCCGTTGTGTCCGACCCCGCCCTCATCAACAACGACCCCTACGGTGAGGGCTGGTTGTTCAAGGTCGCTGCTGAATCCGATGGCCCGCTGCTCTCCGCCCAGGAATACGCCTCCAAGAACGGCGGCGACCTGGGCTAGTCCCGACGGGTCCGGTGTGCCCGACGGGTCCGGCATCCTCTGCGACCTCGGTCGTGTAGACGCCCGTTGGGCGGACGTGACACTCCCTTGGACGGTCGCTGCCGGATGCCGAACCCATAGGGGCTCCGTGTGTCACTCTCCGATTCGAGGGTTCGCTGCGGGGTGTGCCGTGCGCACGGCACACTCCGCAGCGATGCCCCGTTTTGGCCAAGTACGCTCTGGCGTAACGTGGACTTGTAGTAACTGAATAAACTTACGACGCCGGGTTGCCGCCTGAGGGGGCCGCCCGGCGTCGTACTTCGGTCGCCTTCCGCCACAAGCGGGAGGGGCCATCCGGCAGGACCATCTGCCGGACCGTTTCATGCTGTATAAAAAGGGATCCCGGTTATGGCTGTTGGTGTTTTCGATTTGTTCTCCGTGGGTATTGGCCCGTCGAGTTCGCATACGGTGGGTCCGATGCGGGCTGGGGCGGTGTTTGCGCGGGAGCTTCGTGATTCCGGTGTGCTGTCTTCTGTGGCGGGGTTGCGGGTTGATCTGTATGGTTCCCTGGCTGCGACCGGTAAAGGCCACGGTACTTTCACGGCTACTTTGCTTGGTCTGGAGGGGTTCGAACCGGAGTTGATCCTGCCTGATGAGGTGGAAGAACGTCTGGCTGCGATCGCGGAGACGGGCATGCTGAACCTGGCCGGGGCTTCGGGTGAGGGTGTGCTGTTGCCGTATGCAGTGGGGGATATGGTGTTGCATCCGTTGACGGTGTTGCCGCGGCATACGAACGGGATGAAGTTCGCTGTTACCGATGCCGGGGGAAATGTCCTTAAGGAAGCGACGTTTTTCTCGGTGGGTGGCGGGTTCATTGTTCGTGAGGGCGAGGAGGACGCGGCGCGGGCTGAGTTGGAGGAGTCCAAGGCGGAGTTGCCGTTGCCGTTCCGGACCGCTGCGGAGTTGCTGGGCCGGTGCTCGTCCAAGGGCCTGGGCATCAGCGACATCATGCTGATCAACGAGCGGGCGTCCCGGTCCGAGGAGGAGATCCGGGAAGGTTTGCTGCATATCTGGTCGGTGATGGAGGCCTGTGTTGAAACGTCGCTGAAGCGCGAGGGTGTGCTGCCCGGGGGACTGAGGGTCCGCCGTCGTGCTCCTGATTGGTTGGAGCGGTTGTTGAAGGAGGACAAGGACCGGAACGATCCGAAGTATTGGCAGGAGTGGGTGAACCTGATCGCGTTGGCGGTCAATGAGGAGAACGCCTCGGGCGGCCGGGTAGTCACGGCTCCGACCAATGGTGCGGCGGGGATCATTCCTGCGGTGCTGTATTACGCGTTGCATTATGCCCCGGGCATGGATCAGGCCACCCAGGCGGACCGGGATGATGTGGTGGTGCGGTTCTTGCTCGCTGCTGGTGCGGTGGGTGTGTTGTATAAGGAGCAGGCCTCGATTTCCGGTGCGGAGGTTGGTTGCCAGGGTGAGGTCGGTTCGGCGTCCTCGATGGCTGCTGCGAGGTTGGCTGAGGTGATGGGTGGTTCACCGGCTCAGGTGGAGAACGCTGCGGAGATCGCGATGGAACACAATCTGGGGTTGACGTGTGATCCGATCGGTGGGTTGGTGCAGATTCCGTGTATTGAGCGGAACGCGATCGCTGCGGCGAAGGCGATCAACGCTGCGAAGATGGCGTTGTGGGGTGATGGCACGCACCGGGTTTCCCTTGATGAGGTCATCGTGACCATGCGTGAGACGGGCAAGGATATGTCCCACAAATACAAAGAAACCGCGATGGGCGGCCTCGCCGTCAACGTCGTCGAATGCTGAGTCTGTTCCCTGTCAGTCCCTAGTGCCATGCTGTATGCATGAGCGGGGGATATGACCGGGATTTCTTGCGGGCACGCCTTGAGTTGCCCAGTCCGTCGGCGACGACGATTCTGCTGGACTACACCCACTTCTCGGTGCGTTTCCGGGCTGCGCGGAAGCTCGCAGCGATCGTCGGGGTGAATATCAGCGGCGGTGAACTGAATCCTTTGGCCCGCGAGGGAACCTGGCACTTTGACGACCGGATTCCCCGCGAGCAACAGGCCGGTCCGGACGTTTACAAGAACAACGCCTTCGACCGTGGGCACTTGGTCCGGCGGCTCGACCCCGTATGGGGCGATGCCGCCACAGCCAAAAAAGCAAACCAGGACACTTTCGCCTTCACGAACGCCGCACCCCAAGTGGACGACTTCAATCAAGGCAAGGAGCTGTGGGTTGGCCTGGAGGATCACGTTCTCAAGCATGCGGACGCCTTCGACGCGAGGCTGAGCGTCTTCACCGGGCCGGTTTTTGCTGATGACGACTCTGAGTACCGGGGCGTCAGGATTCCCAAGAAATTCTGGAAGATCGCGGCCTGGACCAATGAGGGAACCCTCGGTGCTGCCGGCTTCGTGCTGGATCAGTCTCCATTGCTGGGGAAGGTGGAACTGAAGAAGGCGATCACTGAGCGGCTCTTGGAGGGTGAACCACCGCCGCTGGGCCCTTTCCGCACCTTCCAGGTTCCCATCGGGCAGATTGCGGACCTGACCGGGCTGAGCCTAAGCCGGCTTACCAACGCCGACCGCTTGACCAGCGGTATGCGTGAACTGGGTAAGGCGCCGAAGGCCATCCAGTTGGAGAGCATGGAGCAGGTCCGGCTCTAGGTGCACCCTGAAGGATCAAAATCTTCTGGTAGACCAGCCGAAATCGGGCGAATAGATGCATCCCCGATAGACTTGATCCTGCATGTCCGCATGCGCACCACGCTTTGAACCCTGCTTGAACACTGCACCGAACCCTGAGATTGGACACGGCCACCTTGCGAGAATTTACCGCCCGCTTTGCCACCGCCGAGGAAACCGATAACTGGGACAAGCACGTCACGGCGAACCCGAACGGCGGCAACATGCTGCAGTCGGACGCTTATGCCGCGGTTAAGGACGGTAACGGCTGGCTGGTCCGGCGGCTCGTCATCGAGACTGCTGAGTACTCCAGCTACAACCTGCTGCTGGAGAAAAATTTCCCTGTCTTGGGACGCCTTTGGTACCTGATCAAGGGCCCCGACGCAGAGTCCGTCGAAGACATCAAACCGATGCTGGACGCCGTCGCAACCCTGGCCAGGGAACGGAAGCTGAACGTCTTCACCGTCAAGATAGAGCCCGACGTCGTGGAGTCACCTGAGGTGGCTGCGCACCTGAAGGCGGCTGGGCTGGTTAAGGCTCCCAACATCCAGTCCAACGACTCCACCGCGATTCTGGATATCAGGAAGCCCTCCAACGAGGTCCTCCGCAGCATCTCTTCCCGTGCCCGCAATGCTTTAAGAAGGGCAGGGCGCGAGGGGTGCGAAGTCATCCAGGAAGAGGCCGGCGAACAGAGCTACAAGAAGCTGTACGCTCTCATGCAGAACACCGTGAACGCCAAGGGTGCCATGCCGTTGCGCAGCTACGATTACTACACCAAATTCTGGAACGAGTTCAGCAGCCGCGGCCAAGGCCACTTCTTCTTCGTCTATGAGGATGGCCAACCGAGTGTGGGTGCCTTCGTGATCAACTACGGGTCCAAAGCTACGTACAAGGATGGCGGTTCCACCCAGAACCGTAAGCAGTACGGGGATTCGCACCTGACCCAGTGGGCGGCCATCCAGCGCATGCAGGAACTCGGATGCGTCGAATACGACTTCTGCGGCACTCCGTCCTCAGCCCTTATCAAGGACAAAACCCACCCGCTGTACGGCATGGGCTTGTTCAAGACGAGCTTCACTAAGACCGTCACGGACTTCGTCGGCTGTTATGACCTCGTCCTGAGTCCTCTCCGGTACAAGCTCTGGCTCAAGGGCGGAGAGAAGGTCCTCCGCCGGCTCGAGATCATGCGCACGGGCGGCCAGTTCTACTGACCGGCGCCTGACGCGCCGAAAACTCGAAGCGTCAGCCAACAGACCAGGCCCGCCCCGGCCACCAACGGTGCATATCCAACTAGATGAGGTAATTTCTTTGACTCCGATTGAAGCTGGAAACTCCATGGAATTCGTTCTTCTCAGCGACGCTGAATTTGAGACCTTCGCCAAGGGGCACCCCCAGGGAAGTTTTATTCAATCCATGGACCTCACCCGCTTCCAGCGTGCCCGCGGGCAGGAAGTCGAACTGTTCGGCGTCACCCAGGGCGGGAGCCTCATCGCCGCCGGAAAGCTCGTCTACACGTCCAACCGCATCGGTTACAAAGTGGCGGACTGCGCCAAGGGACCACTGATGGACTACAGCGACGCCGCTGCGGTGAGGTTCGTCGTCGGGCAGTTGAAGAAGCATGCCGCCTCGAAGAAGGCGGCGGAACTGCGTATCTCGCCCAACGTCAAATACATTGCCCGGGACGAAGACGGCGCGGAGCACCCCGAGATCGAAGACAACCGGCCGCTGCTGAAGGAGCTCGAGGGCTTCGGGTTCAAACACCAGGGCTTCGACATGAACTTCGCCAACATCAACTGGATGTTCATCAAGACCCTGGACGGCATCGCGGACGCCGAAGAGCTCATCATGGGCATGAACTACCGGACCCGCAAGGCCATCCGGAAGGCCGAAAAAAACGGTGTGTACCTGGAGCAGGCCACGCTGGAAACCTTGGACGACTTCTACAACGCGCTGAAGACCGCCGGCGACGAGAAGGGCTTCACCTACCGCGAACGCGAGTACTACGAGCAACTGCTGCGCAACACCTCCGATGAGTTCACCAAGCTCATGATGGCCAAGATCAACATCCCGGAATACCGCGCCTCCATCACTGAGCGACTCGAGGCGGAATCCAAGAACCTTGCGGACCTGAAACGCGAAGTGGAGGAGACCGGCAGCAAGAAAAAGGCCAATAAGGTCAAGGTTGTCCAAGACCTGGTGGACAGCTACGAGCGCAGCCTCAAGGACATCGAGCGCTTCCCGGATTCCGTGGGAGTTGCCACCGTGGCAGCCATCCATTTCGCTTGCTCCGGGGACGAACTCACCTGCGTCATTGGTGGAACCGTCCAGGATTACATCTACTTCAACGGTGCCACCTCCTTGTACTGGGGCATGATGCTCCACGCCCTGAACAACGGCTACTCGCGGTACAACTTCTATGGCACATTCGGCATCCAGGGGCAGGATGAATCGGGCCATGGTGGGTACGAGTTCAAGAAGGGCTTTGGCGGAGAGGTGGTCCAGCTCATCGGCGACTTCGTTGCTCCCGTCAGTCCGGTCAAGTACACCGCCTACCGGGTGGCCAGGAAGCTTGCAGGAGCCGCCCAGACCGTTTTGGGAAACTTGCGGGAACCGGCAAAACTGCCGGTGATCGGGAAGTTCCTCAGGAAGAACTAATCCAAAGGAGGAATGCTGCATGACTGAACGCCCCGAGGGCAATGGCGGCAGGCCTCATACGGACGGCTTGCCGAAAACCCAGCCGCTGCGGCCCTCGCAGGTCCGGCAGAATGCGTACGCCAAGCGGATGCTGATGCGCTTGGTGCAAGGTGACAGCCCGCCAACGGCGCCCATGAACATCGTGGACCGCCTGGCCGGCAGCCCTTACGCCAACCCCACCATCCAGGTGGTGGGCGTCGACGCCTCGGCGCGCAAGACCATCGACTTCGCACTGCACCTGGCCGAGGCAATGTTCCGTTACGGGGCCGGTGCGCTTGAGGTCGAAACGAGCATGATCGCCGTGACCGCGGCGTTGGGCCTGAAGAACGTCGAGGTGGACATCACCAACCAGTCGGTGGCCATCAACTACGCGCCGAAGGACCAAACGCCCATCACCCTGTTGCGTGTGGTGAGGTCGTGGACCAATAACTATGCGGGTCTGGCCCAGGTGCACCAGTTGGTTTCGGCTATTGTCGCCGGGGGAGTGGGACGGGACGAGGCCGTTCGGCGGCTCAACGAGATCACACGCAGCGCCAAGCCCTTCCCCCGCTGGATGGTCACTGTGGCGTTCGGTGTGTTTGCCGCCGTGTTCGTCGGGGTGCTCGGCGGTGGTCCCGGAGCTTCGGCACTGGCTTTTGCCTCCAACATGTTGATCAGCCTCCTGGCGCGCCAGCTGATTCGCTGGCGGACTCCGGACTTCTTCGTCACCATGGCCAGTTCTTTTGTGGTCACCTTTGTTGCTTTGATGCTGCGTTGGGCGGGTGCGGACATAGCTCCGTCCATTGTGGTGGCCGGAGGCATCCTCCTGCTGCTCCCCACGGGCAGGCTTGTTTCGTCGGTGCAGGATGCGATTAACGGCTTTCCGGTCACGGCAGCAGGCCGCTTCCTGTCCACCCTGCTGACTTTCGGCGCGATCGTGGCGGGCATCGGCGTCGCTGTGGTGGTTGGAACCCTGATGGGCAGCCAGGTCCTGGACGTCACCAATACTTTCCCGCCGGCCTACCCGTTGTGGGGACAGGCGATCCTCATTGCGATCGCCGTGGTGGCTATTGGTGTCACCGAACAGACACAGATGCGGCTGTTACTTCCGACGGCGGCAGTCGGGCTGGCGGGCTTCTTTGTCTTGTGGGGCGTTGGCGAACTCGGTCTTGGTGACCGTTTGTCGCCCGCCATCTCGGCGATGGTCATCGGCTTGTTGGGCCGCGTCGTGGCCCTGAAGCTTGGTGCTCCGCAGCTCGTGGTCGCCGTTCCGGCAGCGTTGATCCTTCTGCCGGGCCTCACGATCTTCCGGTCAATGTATGCCTTGACGGTCGAAGGCGGCGACATCCTGGTGGGTGCCGGTGGCATGCTCAATGCGGCGGCGATTGTCCTTGGCGTCGCTGCCGGCATTGTGCTTGGCGACAACCTGGCCCGACCCTTGACGAAGGGCCTGTCCAGCAACGAACGCCGCCGGGTGCGACGCCGGTAAGTCGCGCTGGTCCTGCCTGTCGGCTAAATCTTGCCGACAGGCAGTTTCTTCTCGGCCTGGAACACTTCCTCCACGCGACCCTGGGCCCAATAGCCGGACAGGGAGACCTGGGAGCGTTCCAGGCCGCGCTGCACGAAGAAGATCTCGCGGAGGCCCTTCATATAGCCCCGCTCACCGTGAGCGAAGACGTCCACCCGTCCGGGAAGCCATTCCATGGTCCGGAGGGATTCGAGCAGCAGTTCGCTGGATCCGGCAGGTACCCCGTTCCGCTGCAGCCAGTTCAGTTCGACGCCGGCGGGGGCGGTGATTTGAAGGACGTCGTCGGCGCTGTGCACTTCGAGGAACGCCACGCCCCGCGCCTCCGGTGCCAGCGCCTCAATGGACGCGGCGATCGCCGGAATCGCGGCGTCATCCCCGGCAAAGAGGTACCAGTCGGCGTCGGGTGCCGGATTGTAGGCACCCCCGGGCCCTGTGAAGGTCAGCGCGTCACCGGGTTCAGCCGCCGCTGCCCAAGGGCCGGCGAGGCCTTCATCGCCGTGGACCACAAAGTCGATGGCAAGTTCCTGCGCTTCAAGGTTGACCCAGCGGATGGTGTAGGTCCGGGTATGGGGCCACTGCTCGCGGGGCATGGATTCCCGGATGGCCCACAGGTCCAGCGGCAGCTCGTAGTCGACGCCCGGCTGCGGAAAAACGATCTTGACGTACCTGTCCACGTACTCGTTATGCGCGTAGTCCTTGAATCCCGGGCCGCCCGCGATGATCCGGATCATGTGCGGCGACAACTGCTCCTTGCGCAGCACCGTCAGGTTGACCTGGGGGCGCGTTTTGCGGTCGGCGGACGAAGTGGCGGGAAGGGCGGCATTCATCAGGCAAGCCTAAGCTGATCCACTGTGCATTTGCTGGGGATGAGCGGAACGTTACATACCACCCGGCGTCGCTCTTTCACGTCCCGACGTGTTTTGTGCGTCGCTCTGTCACGTCCCGACGCGTTTTGTGTGTCGCTCTTTCACGTCCCGACGCGTTTTGTGCGTCGCTCTTTCACGTCCCCCGCCGGATAGTTCGACGACGGCGCTCGGTCGGGTGCCGCCGTCGGGACCCGCCGTGTGCGCTTGTCCTGCCGCTGCAGGCTTCCGCCCGCCCCGAGCCCATTCCCGACCGGGTGGGATGTGCCAGAGGGTTCCCCAGAAGGGGGTGGGATGTGCCAGAGGGATCACCAGAAGGGGGTGGGATGTGCCAGAGGAGGCTGCGAAAAGGGGTGGGGTTACAGGACGGGGAGTTCCCAGTCGACGGGTTCGGCGCCCTGTTGACGCAGCAGCTCGTTCGTCCGGCTGAAGGGCTTGGACCCAAAAAATCCGCGGGATGCCGACAACGGACTTGGATGTGCGGACACAATCGACGGTGCCCCGTTCAACAGTGGCCCCACGGACTCCGCATCCTTCCCCCAAAGGACGGCCACGAGCGGCTTAGGCTGCCCGTCGGCGTCGGTGCGGTTCACCACGGCGCTGACGGCCGCCGTCGTGATGGTTTCCCATCCCTTGCCGCGGTGCGAGCCTGCGTTCCCGGCATTCACGCTGAGGACGCGGTTCAGCAACAGCACTCCTTGCCCCGCCCAGGCACTGAGGTCGCCGTGGACGCGTGGCGGCAGTCCAAGGTCGTCGTGGAGTTCGCGGTAGATATTGGCCAGGCTCCGGGGGATGGGCCGCGTCTCCCGGGAGACGGAGAAGGAAAGCCCGACGGCGTGTCCCGGCGAGGGGTACGGGTCCTGTCCCAGTATCAGGACCTTCACGTCGGCCAGCGGCTGACGAAAAGCCCTCAGCAGATTGCCGGCGGCGGGAAGGACCTGCGCTCCCTGCCCGGCCTGCGCAGCGACGAAGCCCAGTGCCGCGCGAAGCTGCGGCTCAACCGGGCTCAGGGCCTGCACCCAGTCCGGCGCCATCAAGTCCTCCAGCGGCGTGTCCAACAGTTCATCAAAGCCCTGACCCGAGGGGCTTGCAGGTTCCAAGTCAAAGAGCGCTTCCTCACCAGTCACCCGGCAATTGTCTCCCGTGACGCGCGGCACTTCCGAATGACAGTGGTGTTATTCGCCCGTAACATGGGGAGGAGGAAATCCCCTTACCCGCGTCTTGAGGAGTGTGCCGTGGCCGAACCCGCGCCGGAATCGATGGCGGAGCAGGGCACCGGTTTCGCCCTTGCAGACCTGGCCGCAGGTGTTCGGGCAGATTCTCCGTTGAGTGAGCGCGAGCAGCAGATACTGGCCCTGGAGCGGCAGTGGTGGAAGTACGCCGGGGCCAAGGAACAGGCCATCCGCGAACTGTTTGATCTCTCCGCAACGCACTATTACCAGATCCTGAATGCGCTGATCGATACCGAGGAAGCCTTGGCCCACGATCCCATGCTGGTCAAGAGACTGCGTAGACTACGTACGTCGCGCCAACGTGCGCGCACAGCGCGTCGCTTGGGGTCCGACGCATAATTCGCACGGCTGAACTGTCAGCAGCAACCAGCAAGGACAACGCTTCACCATGACCAAATATGCCAAGGATGAATTCGACCGGGTTCCGCAAAACACGTCCCGTCAGGGTGTGCACAGGGACGCCACGGAAACGCCGCGGCCTACTCTGTGGCCGGTCCTCACTGTGGGCGCCGTGGCCTTGGTTCTTGGCCTGGTGGCATTCCTGATCCTTCCGCGGCTGGGCATCGTGGCGCCCTCGGCATCTTCCAGCACCTCGACGCCGGCCGCACAGCAGAGCGAGGCGGCACCTTCGGCAACACCCACGACGTCGGAGAGCGCGCCTATCGCTTCGGGCGAACCCACTCCGGACACGACTGCCTCGGAGTCGCCGTCTGCAACGCCTTCTTCGGCTCCTGTCGACAAGACGACCGCAGTGGCTGTCTACAACGGCACTGCCACCGCCGGGCTGGCCAGCCGCGTCGCCGGGTTGGTTCAGGGAGACGGATGGGCGCTGGGCGCGGTAGGAAACTGGGGAGGACTTCCGCAGCAGACGTCCGTGGTCTTCTACAACGCTCCGGAGCAGAAGGCGAACGCCGATGCCGTAGCTTCCCTGCTGGGCATCACCACCGTTGTGGAGTCCCCGGACGTGCAGCAGCCCTTGGTCGTCGTAGTGGGACCCGGCTACCAGTAAAGAGCCGAAAATACGGGGATCCGGAGTCCATCCGGCAGAACTCGGTTAAGCCTCAATAACAAAAGCAGCCCCTCACTGGCCGGGAGCAGCGAACCGGCCGTGACAGTGGTTACAGTGGATGAATTCCGGCGCGGAGATCCCGGCTGCCGGCAACAGCTTCTGTGAAAGTGTGGGCATTATGGCTTTGGGGACCGTCAAGTGGTTCAACGCCGAAAAAGGGTACGGCTTCATCACTGTGGATGATTCCGGCGACGACGTTTTTGTCCATTGGTCGGCGATCCAGATGGACGGTTACCGCGCCTTGGAAGAGGGGCAGCGCGTGGAGTTCGAACTCGGCGAAGGCCTCAAGGGGCCGCAGGCTGAAAGCGTGCGTGTAGCCTAGCGGCTCAGCTTTCGGCTGAATGGGCCTCGCTGTTGGGTAGCAGCGGGGCCTTCCTGCTTGCACTCTCAACGGTCGAGTGCTAATTATTGATTTAGCACTCCTACGCATCGACTGCTAATTCCGGCCCCGTCCGCGGAGCAGGGATTACCGCCGCTGCCAAGGAGGAACAAGAAACACCCTGATGGGGTGAGGTCCGGAGCGCGGGGCATACAGAGGCCGCGAGCGAAGGGCCGTCCGTCGCGGGCATCCCATCTGACAGGTACCTTCTTAACGACTGTCCCGAAAGGACTACCGCCGTTATGGCCAAGATCATTGCATTTGATGAAGAGGCACGCCGCGGCCTCGAGCGGGGCCTGAACACCCTCGCTGACGCCGTCAAGGTCACCCTCGGCCCGCGTGGACGCAACGTCGTCCTCGAAAAGAAGTGGGGCGCTCCCACGATCACCAACGATGGCGTTTCCATCGCCAAGGAGATCGAGCTGGACGATCCTTACGAGAAGATCGGTGCTGAGCTGGTCAAGGAAGTTGCCAAGAAGACGGATGACGTCGCTGGCGACGGTACCACCACCGCTACTGTCCTCGCACAGGCCCTGGTCAAGGAAGGCCTGCGCAACGTTGCTGCCGGCGCCGACCCGCTGTCCCTGAAGCGCGGCATCGAGAAGGCAGTGGACGCTGTTATCAGCGAACTGCTTGCTTCCGCCAAGGAAATCGAAACCAAGGAAGAGATCGCAGCTACGGCTTCCATCTCCGCCGGTGACCAGGAAATCGGTGCACTGATCGCCGAAGCCCTGGACAAGGTGGGCAAGGAAGGCGTCATCACGGTCGAGGAATCCAACACCTTCGGCCTGGAGCTGGAACTCACCGAGGGCATGCGCTTCGACAAGGGTTACATCTCCGCTTACTTCGTCACCGACGCTGAGCGCCAGGAAACGGTCCTCGAAGACCCGTACATCCTGATCGTCAACTCCAAGATCTCCAACGTGAAGGAACTCGTCACGGTTCTGGAGAAGGTCATGCAGTCCAACAAGCCGCTGCTGATCATCGCCGAAGACATCGAGGGCGAGGCCCTGGCCACCCTGATCGTCAACAAGATCCGTGGCACCTTCAAGTCCGTTGCCGTCAAGGCTCCGGGCTTCGGTGACCGCCGCAAGGCCCAGCTGGCCGACATCGCCATCCTCACCGGTGGCCAGGTCATCTCCGAAGAGGTAGGCCTCAAGCTGGAGAACGCTGGACTGGAACTCCTCGGCACCGCCCGCAAGGTTGTTGTCACCAAGGACGAGACCACCATCGTTGAAGGTGCAGGCGACGCCGAGCAGATCGCCGGCCGTGTTGCCCAGATCCGCGCCGAGATCGAGAACTCCGATTCCGACTACGACCGCGAGAAGCTGCAGGAACGCCTGGCCAAGCTGGCCGGCGGCGTCGCAGTCATCAAGGCCGGTGCCGCTACCGAAGTTGAGCTCAAGGAACGCAAGCACCGCATTGAGGACGCCGTCCGCAACGCGAAGGCTGCCGTTGAAGAAGGCATCGTTGCCGGTGGTGGCGTTGCCCTCATCCAGGCAGGCGCCAAGGCATTCGCCAACCTCACCCTGCAGGGTGACGAGGCAACGGGTGCCAACATCGTCAAGGTTGCCATCGACGCACCGCTGAAGCAGATCGCTTTCAACGCCGGCATGGAGCCGGGCGTTGTGGTGGACAAGGTTCGCGGCCTGCCTTCCGGCCACGGCCTGAACGCTGCCTCCGGCGTCTACGAAGACCTGCTGGCTGCCGGCGTCAACGACCCCGTAAAGGTCACCCGTTCGGCCCTCCAGAACGCAGCTTCCATCGCTGGTCTCTTCCTGACCACCGAGGCTGTTGTTGCTGACAAGCCGGAGAAGAACGCTCCGGCTCCGGGCGGCGACGAGATGGGCGGCATGGGCGGCTTCTAAGCCTCCTGTCCTGCAGCATTACGCTTAGCAACGACGACGGCGGTCCTCACCTTCGGGTGGGGGCCGCCGTCGGCGTTTCCTGCCAGGGCCCGTTTGACGCGTGGATCGGCGAAAAGCCGCGAATGCGTCCAGTTCGTGGGGAAAATTGCGGCGACTGCGCATGGTTCCCGCGATCACGATGGAGGAGGGACGCGGCTTCAGTGTCTGTGAGGTCTGGCAGGATTGATTGCATGACGATTATTGCTGCCGCCGATGGTTCTGCCCTCGGTAATCCCGGGCCGGCCGGATGGGCCTGGTATGTTGACGACTCCTGTTGGCGCGCCGGTGGATGGCCCCACGGAACCAACAACATGGGCGAACTGATGGCGGTGCTGGACCTCTTCCGTTCCACCGCCCACATCCCGCACGAAGAGCTGCGGATTCTCTGCGACAGCCAGTATGTCATCAACTGCATCACCAAGTGGATGCCGGGGTGGAAGCGCAAGGGTTGGCGCAAGGCCGACGGTAAACCCGTGTTGAATGTCGATCTGCTCAAGGACATCGATCGCGCGATCGCAGGACGCAAGTACACCTTTGAATGGGTCAAGGGCCATGCAGGCCATGAGCTCAACGAGGCCGCGGACGAACGCGCCAGGGCCGTTGCAACCGCCTATCAGCAGGGCGTGGCTGCGCCCACCGGCCCCGGTTTCTCCGGAGCCTCCGGAGCAGCTGCCGAGCCTGTCCCTGTGCACGCGGCACCAGCCGCCGCATCGGCCGCAGCTCCTGCTGCCAAGGTGGCTGCTGCAACTCCAGCTTCAGCCCCGGCTGCCAAGGCGCCGGCCCCCTCCAGCCCCTTGCCTGCCTCGAGGCTGGACCGGGCTCCACGGCTGCATTCGGAGCCCACTTTGTTCGGTGAATCCGGTATTTTCGGCCAAGCGGACCTGTTCAGCGAGCTGGAAGATGCCGCCGCCCCGGAGCTGACACCGGAAGAACTGGTCGTGGCACTGGAACGGGAGCTCCTCCGCCCTGATGTGCGTGCTGACATCGGGCGGATAGGCGTCCTGCTTCATCCGGACTTCGCGGAGATCGGCCAGTCCGGCAGGTTCTGGACCCGCGATGCGATGATGGTGGCGCTGGAGGAAGATCCCGGCGAGCACGTGGAACTGGAACTGCTCAGCGCGGACCGTCTGAGTGAAAACACGATCCTGCTCAACTACAGGAGCCTCGCGCACTCGGGTTCGGCGCTCCGAAGCTCGGTCTGGCTGTTGGAACGCGGACAGTGGAGGCTCCGCTTCCATCAGGGGACGCCGGAGAGCTGAGCGGTACCGTTGCTGGCTGCGAACCCTGAAGATATTCCGTCGGAACCTGCGGGGGAACAACCGGAGGGGAACAGGCGGCGAGAAGCAGACTGTGGAAAGTAACCTGCGGGAAGTAGCCTGGGGGAAGTAGCCTGCGGGACCGGCCGAAAGGGGGACATCGGCCGGCCCCGCAGGGGTCATGTCCCGGATAAGGGCTCCGGGTACAGCGGAAGGAGCGCTCCTAGTAGGCGAAGCGCTGGGTATTGCCCTGTTCCACCTCGGCATAGCTGGTTGCCGCCGAAGCCAAGGCCACGTTGATGGATGCGAGGGATGCCTCCACCTTGCCCTGGGTCAATGCCCACTCAAGGACGAGCGCGTGGAAGTTGCTGGCAGCCGAACCGCGCCACGTGGCTTGCAGCTCTTCAAGGCCCATCTTCATGGCCTGAACGTCGGCGCTGATCCTGTCCACGGTGGTCTTGACGTTGGACGCCTTGAGTTGCAGCAATTCGGTGTCTACGGAGATGACACTCATGGATAAAGCCTTTCGACGAGGTTGTTCCGCGGTTTGCGGTGGGTGCGTGGGCCACAAGACAAGAGCCTATGAACTACCCCAAACGCCTGGAACAGCACGTCGCCGCTATGTGGATAACGCCTCGGCCGGTTCCTCGTGGAGTGGAAGGCTGACCACCAGTGTTGCGCCGCCGCCGTCGGTATCCTGCACCCGCACGGAACCGCCGTGGCTGCCAACAATTGCCGCCACAATGGCCAACCCAAGGCCGCTGCCGCCGGTTTCCCGGGTCCGGGAAGTGTCGGCCCGATAGAAGCGTTCAAAGACCTTGTTGGCCTCGTCATCGGGAATCCCCGGCCCGTGGTCGCGGATCTCGATCACGGACATCCTGCCCTCGGGAACGTTGCGGACCCCTACCGCGAGTTCAATGGGGCTGCCCTCCGGTGTGTAGCGCAAGGCATTGCCGACGAGGTTTCCGATCACCTGGCGGAGTTTGGCTTCGTCCGCTTGAACGGGAGCAGCAGCGGGGGAGGCGCCGTCCAATCCCACCAGCTTGATGGTCCTGTTGCCGGAGGACGCCTTGGTGTCCACCACGGCGTCGTTGGCCAGCAACTGCAGGTCGACGGGCTTGAGGTTGAGCGGCCGTTGTTCGTCCAGCCTTGCCAGCATGAGAAGGTCCTCCACCATTGAACCCATGCGTTTGGCTTCGCTTTCGATCCTGCCCATGGCGGTTGCCACGTCTTCGGGCGAAGTGAGGGCCCCATGGCGATAGAGCTCGGAGAAGCCGCGGATGGTAACCAGCGGGGTGCGCAGCTCATGGGAAGCGTCGGCCGCGAACCGGCGCATCCGTGCTTCGGAAGCTGCCCGTGCCGCAAACGAGGCCTCGATATGGGCAAGCATGGCATTCAGGGAGCCGCCCAGCCGGCCGACTTCGGTATGGATGTTGTCGATCTCCACGCGGCGGGACAGGTCCCCGGCCGCAATCGCAGCGGCCGTCTTCTCCACCTTGGCCAGGGGCCGGAAGGAACGGGCCACAGTCCAGGTGGCAATGAAGAAGGCCAGCACCAGGGTCAGCAGCCCCACACCGACCACCACCAGGACGGCATGTTCCATGACTTTGTCCACGGGTGCCAGCGGAAGGCCGATGATGACCACGCCGTTCTTGCCGTTGGCGGTCACACCTACGGCCACCACCCGCCAGTTGTTGCCTGCGGTGCCGTTGACTTGGAACGGTGTGTTTCCGCGGGCCTTCGCCTCAGCCGGGGTGATGCTGGAAATGGCCGGACGGTCGTCGGGGCTTCCACCAAATTGGTAGGGCGCAAGTCCGGGTACATACAGCGTCAGCGAGTAGTCCGTTGGGACCGCGGGGTTGTATTCGGAGAGCTTGTCAAAGGACTGCTGGTCCAGGGCAAGGGCGACGGCGGCCTTGAGTTTGTCGTCCACCTGGCCTTGGAGATAACTCTTGACGAGCGTCAGCGTGCCTGCCCCGGTGGCCGCGAGGGCCAGTAGGAGGAGTCCCATGATGATGGCAACGAGTTGCGACCTCAGGGACGCTGTTTTCCAGCGTTGCAGCAAGGTCAGCGCTTCTCTGCCGTCCGCAGCACGTAGCCCACGCCGCGCTTGGTCTGGATGAGCGCCGGGGCGTCGGGGTCGATGTCTACCTTCCGGCGAAGGTAGGAGATGTACGACTCAACGATTGAGGCATCACCGTTGAAGTCGTACTCCCACACGTGGTCCAGGATCTGGGCCTTGGAGAGGACGCGGTTGGGGTTGAGCATCAGGTAGCGCAGCAGCTTGAATTCCGTGGGGGACAGCTCGATCACCGTGCCGCCGCGCCGGACTTCGTGGGCGTCGTCATCCAGTTCAAGGTCGTCGACGCGGATAACGGCGTCGTCGTCTTCAAGCGGCTGGGTGCGGCGGAGGACAGCCCGGATGCGCGCGACCACTTCGTCCAGGCTGAAGGGCTTGGTGACGTAGTCGTCGCCGCCGACGGTCAGTCCGGTGACCTTGTCCTCGGTGTCATCCTTGGCCGTGAGGAAAAGGACCGGGAAGTGCTTGCCCGCTGCGCGGAGGCGTCGGGTTACGGTGAAGCCGTCCATGTCCGGGAGCATGACGTCCAATACGGCGAGGTCAGGGGCATGGGTGTCCGCAGCAGCAAGCGCTTCGCGACCATTGGACGCTGCAACGACCTCGAAACCTGCGAAACGCAGTGACGTGGAGAGAAGCTCGCGGATGTTGGGTTCGTCGTCAACAACAAGGAGCTTGGCTTCGGGGCCGTTCTTTTTCATGCATCCATGATGCTCCCGGATTCTGGGAGTTATCTGAATGCTTTATGGGAGCGGACTGCGTGCAAGGTGGTGCCGGGCAGGGCTCCTAGCTCCCCAACGCGAGTCCCGTTCCCAAAGCCACCATGGTGACGGCGATGCCGCCGTCGAGCAGTTGCCAGGAGCGGGGCCGGGAGAAGAATCCCTTCAGGAACCGGGCGCCGAACCCCAGCGACGAGAACCAGAGAATGCTGCCCAGAATGGCTCCCGCCCCGAACCACCACTGTTCCCCGGAACCTTGGGCGCTGGCAATGGAGCCCAGGAGCGCGATGTCCAGGTACACGTGGGGATTGAGCCAGGTCAGTGCCAGCACTGTGGTTATGGCGGCGGCGAGGCTTTTCTTTCCGGATTTTGGAGGACTGCCGTCAGCTGTCAGGGACTGCGGGTTCAGCGCCCGCCGTGCCGCCATGATGCCGTACGTGACAAGGAACGCCGCGCCCACGTAGCGAAGGATGACGACGGCGGTGGGCGCCGCCGCGATCAAGGCGCCGGTACCGAGGACCCCGGCCGCAATGAGAACGGCGTCCGAGAGTGCACAGATGGTGACGATAGCGGCGACGTGTTCTCCGCGGATACCCTGCCTCAGCACGAAGGCATTCTGTGCCCCGATGGCAACGATGAGGGCAAGGCCGGTGGCGAGGCCGAGGCCCGCCGCGTTGATGGTGTCAGGAAAATTCACTCCTCCAACGTATTGGCGGAGCTCGACTAAGAACAGCTAAAGATTCTTCACTGGATTAAGCTTTGCTTATGAGATTTCCTTCGGAACAGTTGTCGACGTTCGCCGCAGTCCTTTCCGAAGGCACGCTTGAAGCAGCAGCCAGGACGCTTCACATCACCCCCTCCGCGGTTTCCCAGCGGTTGAAGGCCCTGGAGCAAACCGCCGGGCGGGTGCTGCTGCAGAGGAGCAACCCCGCCCAACCGACGGAGGCGGGGGAGGTTGTGCTTCGGCTTGCCCGCCAAGTGGCGCAACTGGAGGCTGATGCCGGAGCGGAACTGGGCTTGGGGGCAAGTGGTCCGCGCTTGGCCATACCGGTTGTGGTGAACGCCGATTCCCTGGGTGTCTGGTTCCTGCAGGCCCTGGCGCAGGTAGCTGCGGAGGTTGACGTCACCTTCGATCTCCACCGCGACGATGAGCAGCACTCCGCCTCCTTCCTGCGCTCGGGGAAGGTGATGGCGGCTGTGACAGCAACACCGGATCCTGTGCAGGGTTGTCGGGTGGAGCCGCTGGGTGTCATGCGCTATTTGGCGGTCTCTGAACCGGCCTTTGCTGCCCGCTGGTTCTCCGACGGCGTCGACCCCGGGAAACTTAACACGGCACCCACTGTGGATTTCGACCGGAAAGACACCTATCAATGGGCCTTTGTGCAGTCGTTGGCCAGTACGCCGGCCGGTGAATCGATTGACGTCAAAGGGCCTCGGCATTACGTTCCATCCAGTCACGACTTTGGAAATGCCATCCGCTTGGGCCTTGGCTGGGGCCTTATCCCGGAGATCCAATGCCAACAGGACATCAAGGACGGCACACTGGTGGAGCTTGCCCCGGGCCGACCCCTCGATGTGGCGCTCTACTGGCAGCGGTGGAAGACCGCCTCTCACGTGCTGGACGTGGTGAGCGACACCGTTCGAACCGTAGCAGCGCAGTTCCTCAGGCAGCCCTGACAAGCCGCAGGACAGTGTTGTTTTGGAACACGCCCGTCGATGCTTCCAAAAATGTCAGTGCCCCATTCCACACTTGAAACATGGCAAAGAAAACAGCACCAGTCAGCAACGCCGCACACCCGGTGGAAGTTCAGTACGAATACCACGTGAGCTACTTTGACTCGGAAGTTGGCCGGGTCCAGGTAGAGGAGTTCGAGGACCTGCAGGCAGCCGAGCGCTTCGCTTCCATCCAACTCCGCTCGGAAGATTGCTGGGCCGTAGTGGAGCGCTTCGACATTCAGGCCTACATCCACCTCGCCGCCTGAGGAGCGTGCCTACTCCGGCCGGTTGTGGGCATGCCCTCCGTGGACGAACGGTGAGGACACTCCCTCGTACTGCATGAGCATCATCATCCCTTCGGCGGCATGGTCCAGGTTGTGGCAGTGATCCATCCAGATCCCCGGATTGTTGGCCACTAGCAGGACTTCCCAGACCTCTCCGCCCTGGATATCAACGGTGTCCAGGACCAAGGGTGATCCGCTCGGTGCCACTCCGTTCCGGCTGAGTACCAGGACATGATGACCGTGCGGGTGCATCGGGTGCGGTTCGGCGGTCCGGTTGATGATCGTTACCTTCACGACGTCCCCCTCCGCGACCTGCATGGAGGGCACCAACGGATAGGCCGCGCCGTTCACCGTGAAGGCATAGCGGGGGACCCCGTCCACAAACCGGAATTGCCGGTCCAACACGATTACGTCCTCACGGTCGGCCGTCGGAGTATCAACCCTTCCTGGCACGGGTTCGCCATAGCCCAACAGATCAAGGACGGGAGTGGTCGCAAAAATTCCAGGAGTGGCCTTCTCCGGGTTGCTCCCCGCTGAAGGGCTGTTTCCGCCGGAAACGGCACCCGAAACTTCGCCGGAAGTGCCACCCGAAACTTCGCCGGAAGTGCCACCCGACACCTCACCCGACATCTCGCCGGGACTCCCGGGGCTGATGACCACCGCGGCGTCAGCGGCAGCATCCATCCGAATGGTTACAGGAGACCCGGGCATGGCAAAGGTCAGGTCATACCGGCCGCCGGCGCCGAGACGGAGCAGCTTTCCTGACACTTCGCCCGGCTTGTTGACTTCGGTTCCATCGACGGCGGCCACTGTGAACGCCGTTCCCTGCACGAGGTAGCGCTGTGGCAAGGAGTCGGTATTGATCAACCGCACGCGAACCAGCGAGCCCGGCTTCACCGTATACACACTGCTACGGTCTGAGGAGCCCAGCATCCCCAGACCGCCGAGGTCGTGCCCTGCCACCACGATGTCCGCGTCACTACGGACCATGGCGGGATCGTGCACGACGAATACGCCGTAGAGCCCCTTGCGGACTCCTTCGGCCGAATCCTGATGGGTGTGGTACCAATACGTACCTGCCTGTGCCGCGGCAAACCTGTACGTCATGGACTGGCCGGGCAGGACAGCGTCCTGGGTGGCGCCTGCCACTCCGTCCATGGCGTTCGGCACGTCGTAGCCGTGCCAGTGCAGCGTCACCCCGGCCTGGACGTCACGGTTGTTCAGTACTACTTCCACTACTTCGCCCAGTTGGGCTTCCAGCATAGGTCCCGGCAGGCTGCCGAACGTCCAGGCTTCCGTTGTCCGCCCCGATGGCAGGGTTACTTGTTCAACCCTCGCCGTGAGTTCATAACGCCGGACTGTGGCATTCGCAGGCATGTCGCCCAGTAGGGCAGTCACCGGCGTCATGGCTGACACCGGAACCGGACTGCCGGCGTCGTGATGTCCGACGGCGGTGATGATCCCGGTGCCGTCCGCGGCACGGCTGCCCAGCCACGTGAAAACGCCGGCTCCCAGGGCCGTGCATGCCATCAGGCCCGCCAGCGCCGTGGCTGCCGTTGCATGCCTGCCGCCACGAGCCGGGCCCAGTGCGGTAACAGCGTGTCGCGGGAAGAGCGCCATTCTGGCCAGCACAACCACCCCTGCGACGAGGAAGAGCAGGATCATCAGGGTCCAGAGTGCGGGGAAGGGTCCCAGAACGAACATCAGGGCGAGGGAACCCACAGCGCCGGCGCCGGCTGCCACCATGGCCAGGACGGCGGCTTCACGCCCCCGGAGGGGTGTCGGCACCTGTGAGTCGTCGTTGGGGGAAAGGTGTGCGCCGGTGTTCCGCCTCCTCAGCAAGAACGGAACACCGGCCATCGCGGCCCAAGCCGCGGGGATGGCGGTCAGCGGCAAGCTGATGGTTATGCGTTCGCTGGCAAACCACCAACTGCCCGCCGCCAAGGCAGGGAGTAAGGCGTAGCGGGCTGCCGTTGCCACCAGGGCGACGGCAGTCGCGAGGAGCGCCAAACCGGTCAAGCGAGGCTTGGCATGGCCTTCACTGGCTGTTGACGTCCACGTCATCCAAGCTGCCGCGGCCCAGGCACCGGCAGCCAGGACCGCCAGCACCAGGTCCACAGCCAACAGCTGTGAAGTGTTCAAGACAGCAGGTGGTCAGGCCGAAGCGGGAGACGTGGGCGCGTCGGAGGAGGTGTCCTTGGGTGGCAGCGGTTGCGGGTTGAGGGCAGCAGCCCGTGCCCGGCTGAACAGCCAGTAGGACATGAAGATGATCAGCAGCCCGGTGATGGGATGGATCGATGCCACCCACGAGCCGGATGGAGTGATGAAATCCTCGGATGAGCCCGTCAGCATGCCGCCAATGATGAAGATGAACAACTGGACCCAGGTCATCAGGAAAATTCCGGCGGCAAGCCAGATGGTTCGGGAACCCATACGGGCGATCGCGGCCACAATAGCGGCGAGGAGCGCGCCGTAGCGGAGGACGTACTGGCCGTTCAGGACGTGGTAAACACCCGCTTCGCGCTGGGCTTCGATGGTGTTTTGGAAGTGGAAGTAGCCGGCAAAAAACAACTGGGCAAGTGATGAAAGCAGAACGATGGCCGCAAGGACCATGAGGGTCTTACGCATTGGGGATCCCTCTGACAGGAACTTCACAGATTCAGTAAAGGCCTTCAAGCCATCGGCACCCTTGGCTGCGGGCTACCCCCACTGCCGATGACTGGCCGCCAGGCTGCCTGGACCAAGGGCAGCTTTTTAAGGGCGGAGAGCTTCACTTGGAATCGTAAAATTGCTGGAGATAAATAGCAAGGGTGCGGGGGTTATTCGCCCCAACGGCTCCCGGCCCCCTGCCCCCAAAGGCTACTGGCCCTGTTCGGTCCCGACGTCCTTTCCGACGTCCTTGGCGTCCATGATGCGGTAGGCATAACCCTGCTCGGCCAGGAACCGCTGCCGTTTCGCGGCGAAGTCCTGGTCGAGCGTGTCGCGGGCAACCAGCGAGTAGAAGCGCGCGGCCCGGCCGTCCTGCTTGGGCCGCAAGAGCCGGCCCAGGCGTTGGGCCTCCTCCTGCCGGGAGCCGAAGGAACCGGAAACCTGGATCGCCACGGAAGCCTCCGGGAGGTCGATGGAGAAATTCGCCACCTTGGACACCACCAGAGTTTGGAGCTCGCCCTTCCGGAAGGCATCAAAGAGTTTCTGGCGGGCCTTGACACTGGTTTCGCCCTTGATCAGGGGAGCGTCCAGCCTTTCGGAAATCTCATCCAGCTGGTCGATGTACTGTCCAATGACCAGTAGCTGCTCGCCTTTATGTGCCTCCACGAGCTGTTCCACCAAGGCGGTTTTGGTCTCCGACGTGGCGCACAACCGGTATTTGTCAGCGTCCTCGGCCATCGCGTAGGCCACGCGCTCGTCCCGGGGCAGGTCCACCCGGACCTCCACGCAATCGGCGGGGGCAATGTAGCCCTGGGCTTCGATGTCCTTCCAGGGAGCGTCGTAGCGCTTGGGGCCGATAAGGCTGAAGACCTCGCCCTCGCGACCGTCTTCACGGACCAGGGTGGCGGTCAGGCCGAGTCGCCGCCGGGCTTGCAGGTCGGCAGTCATGCGGAAGATCGGGGCGGGAAGCAGGTGGACTTCGTCATAGATGATCAGTCCCCAGTCATGGCCGTCGACAAGTTCAAGATGGGGGTACAGCCCGCCGCGTTTGGTGGTGAGCACCTGGTAGGTGGTAATGGTGACGGGCCGGACCTCCTTGACGGCACCTGAATACTCGCCGATCTCGTCCTCGGTCAGGGAGGTCCGTTTGAGGAGTTCGTCCTTCCATTGGCGGGCCGAGACGGTGTTGGTCACCAGGATCAGCGTGGTGGTCGAGGAGGTGGCCATGGCCGCTGCCCCCACCAGCGTCTTGCCGGCGCCGCAGGGAAGCACGACGACGCCGCTGCCGCCGGCCCAGAAGTTCTCCGTGGCCACCTTCTGGTATGGGCGCAGCTGCCAGTCTGTCTCGTCCAGCATGATCAGGTGCGGCTGGCCATCCACATAGCCGGCCAGGTCCTCGGCCGGCCAGCCCAGCTTGAGGAGCAACTGCTTGAGCTGCCCGCGCTGGGAGGAATGCACCACCACGGTCTCGCCGTCGATCCTCGGGCCCAACAACGGCGCAATCTTCTTGGCGCGGATGACCTCCTCCAGCACCGGGTAGTCGTCCGTGCGCATCACCAGACCGTGCTGCGGGTCTTTTTCCAGCCGCAGGCGGCCATAGCGGGACATGGTTTCTTCAATGTCGATCAGCAGCGCGTGGGGTACGGGAAAGCGGGAGTACTTCAACAGGGTGTCCAGCACCTGTTCGGCGTCCAGTCCTGCGGCCCGCGCATTCCAGAGGCCCAGGGGGGTGAGCCGGTAACTGTGCATGTGCTCCGGTGCGCGTTCGAGTTCGGCGAAGGCAGCGATGGCGTGCCGTGCTTCGGTTGCCAACTCGTGGTCGACTTCCAACAGGATGGTTTTATCGCTTTGAACGATCAGCGGACCGTCGGTCACTCTTCATTCCTATCTTGCGCGCCTCCGCGGGCCCGCCGTTTGCTGCAGCTAGGGGTGCCGGTCACCGGCTGGCTCCACATCGATGATCCTGTGGATGGACAGTACCCGTTCGGTGTCCTTCGCGGGATCGAAAACCCGCACCCGGCCACCCGATACGGAGACTGGAACAACGGTTTCCGTATTTGAATTCCCCAGGCTGTCCACCACGTTCATAGTGACTGCCTGCTTCATCCGGATTGCTTTCTGCAGGGTCTCCAGGCCCAGCTGGGTTGATGCCTCGCCCGTCCCGTCACCCGGGACGCTGCGGTGCTGCCGCAGAATCGCCAGTTGAGCCTCGACGTCGTCGTCCGGCGGAGCCGTCCGCGGCGCTGTATAAACCGGTCGGGCGCTGCCGGATACGGCGGTGGTCCGCTTCAGGCGTACGACGGCGGGTTCGGCGTCCTGCACGGCAGGTGAGAGTCCCAGCTCGCGCAACACCCGGGCGGTTTCCCGCGGGCTGGCCGAGGAGGTCAGGACAGTCGGGGCGAGGCGTACCAGGCTCAGGGCCGACGTCCGGGCTTCCAGCAACAGTTCGGAGATGGCCGATTCGTCGTCGCTCTGGATGAAGCTCGCGCTCGAACTGATCCGCAACCGGCCGTGCCGGGACGCGGTGTCCTGGATGAGGTAGGAAAGCGGCTGGGGCACCTCGGTGGCCGAGTGCTCCCGAAGGAACGCCAGCAGCGATTCCGCATCCTCTCCGGCGTCGAGCGCCCTCCGGATGGAGGAGGCAGAGAAACGGTAGATCGACGCCGGTCCTTGCCCTTCGGCGTCGGACATCAGGAGCAGCCTCTCACTGAGCTCAGGCGCCAAATATCCGGGAGCCACGGCGGTCAGGTCCGCCTGCAACAGGATGTGGTTCACCGCAGCGGGCAAGTGTTCGCCAAGGATGGTCATGGCATGTTCGGGGCGGCCCGCCGCGATGGCCGAACCGAGCTGCGTGAACGCCCCCGAACCCATGAGGCCCAGGAGAGTGGCTTCCTCGAGGATGCCGCGCACCAGGGAACTGAACCGCCGGGCCATCCGGGGCTGCGCCCATTCCGCGCGTTGGAGGACCGCACGGGCGTCGAGCACCGGCGCCTTTCCATCCGGCGCTGCCGCCTCGGCGGTGAGTTCGTCCAGGATCTCCAGAAGCCTGCGCCGGACAATAGGGGCATCGGGACGCTGGGCTTCGGCGGACAATGCGTTGATGGTGCTGCCGGCCGCGCCGTGGTGGGAGCCCCCGGTGTTTCCTGCGATGGGCTGGCCCACCATGGACGGGGCGCGTTCGCTGGCGAGCCACGCATTCACCAACCACAACCACTGCTCCTGGCGTGGCAGGCCCGGCCATTCGAGCGCCGGGGACTGCACCCAGGTGGAGCTGTCCACATCCAGGCGCAACAGCCCGGACAGGGCGCACAACTCAAGCAGGACAGCCGTTTGGTGCACCCCGCACCGGATCGACTCGGCAAGCCGGCGCAGCTCGCGCACGCCCACGCCGCCGCTTCGAAGAGTGGCCAACGGTTGCTCCCGCACGACGAACAGCAGTTCATTGCACAGCCTGAGCGTCTCCGCGATGGCACCCATGGCCGCGTTGCGCCGCAGGGCGCCACTGGTGTGCCCCAGTTCCGGCACAGGAGGGGTCAGGCTGAAGTCGTTCACAATGACGCCGCCACGCAGGGCGATGCCAACGCTGTGCGGCAGCTCAACGTGCCCGGCATCGAGGGGGACCAGCAGTCCGCGGGCCAGCAGCCAGTCGATCGGTCCGACGTCGGCACTTTCGTGCGTCACCGAAGCCCGCCTTTGCGCCTGGGGTAGGGCGCCCATGGCCCAGCTGCCGAACTTGTCCAGCAGGGCAGTGGTCCTCTCCGGAGCAGTGGCGAGGATGGCCCGGACGCCTTCCGGCGTGGCAGTCCATTTCTGCAGGGACAGCGCAGCATCCATCGGGGTGCTGGCCGGATGGATATCAATGCCGCTGTGGTGCAGTTCGGACACAAGCTGGACCACGCGCTGGGCAAAGGCCGGCTGCAGCCTGACAAGTTCCGTGTAGCTGCGGCCCAAGCCCGCGGGGTAGATGCCGATGACATCCTTGAGGCTGCCCACGGGCAAATAGAAACGCTGCCTGGAGCCTGCCGGCATGTGGGCAGATGCCGGTGGTTCCGCCCGATGGACCAGTGCCAGGTCCTGCAGCTTCGCGAGGATCGGTTCCAGCGCGGACAAGGTTGACCCTGCAATGACCTTCTTCAGGCCGGCAGCGGAGGCACTGTGTCCGGTATCTGTGTTGGTACACAGATGGAGCGTTTCGAGGACCTGCATTTCCGGCTTGGTGAGCCGCTCCAGGGCCCGCTGGACGCTGACCCGGGCGCTGGCCCTGGCCGCGAGTGCCGCAAAGTCCGGCGCCATGGGGGAGATGAGGTCCGGCCGCGCCGCAAACAAAGCCCGCAGCGAGGCATCGCTGCGCGCCTCGAGTTCCTTGCTGAGCGCTCGAATCAGGGACATCAGTTCAACGTTACCGCCAGCGGCACGCAGATGCCTGTCCCGCCGCAGCGGCTATTGGCGCCGGCGCTGGCGGGCTGCGTCCACCACCAGGAAAACGGCCATGATGAAGGCTATCGGCAGTCCGTAGAGTGCAGTCGAGGTAACCCATACGGGTGCGGCCCCGCCGTTGAAGGCAATGGCCATGACCGCTGCCACGGCAGCCAGCGAAACAAAGGCGACGACGGCGGCAGCAACAGTCAGGGGGCGGCGGTAACCCGGGGAAGTCATGCTCCAAAGGTATCCGGTTGCCGTGGGCTTCCGCTAAGCGCGAAGCGCCAAAGCGGGAATAGGGGGCCGGGCAGGATAACCTTGAAGGAGCAGACCCACACGGACCGGGCTGTCGCCCCTGATCCCGCAGGACCCTGTGGATGCGGCGCCGGCCTGACGTGTTTCCCACGCAAGAACGAAGAAGGTTGATTACGTGCCCACCGGCAAGGTCAAGTGGTATGACAAGGACAAAGGCTTCGGATTCCTCGCGGCCGAAGACGGCCAGGAAGTATTCCTGCCCAAGACGGCCCTGCCCGCGGGCGTAACCGAGCTTAAGGCAGGAACGCGGGTGGAGTTCGGCGTTGCCGACGGTCGCCGCGGGGCGCAGGCGTTGGGCCTGCGTATCCTGGACAAGACCCCCTCCATCGCCAAGGCCAAGCGTATGAACGCACGGGACCTCGCGCCGCTCGTCCAGGACCTGGTCACTGTGCTGGACAACCTCTCCGGCACGTTGTCCTCCGGAAAGTACCCGGAAGGCAATAAGGCGAAGGCAATCGGTACGGCACTGCGCAAGGTTGCCGACGAGCTGGAAGCCTAAGGAACAGCCATGACTTCCGAATCCGCACAGGATACGCAGGCCGCCGGGAACGCATCCAATGCTGCCTCCGCTGCCGAGGCTCCTGCCAACGGGGAGACCCCTGCGGGCGGGGCCGGCCCGGCAGCCAGGGAAGTCCCCGCGCGGAAGGGTGCTGCGCCGAAACCCCGCGCCGGAGTTCCGGTGTGGCGCACCGGTAAGCCGGACGCGTTCCTGGCTGCCGCCGTCGACGTGGCGCGGACAGCCGTGGAGGGTATCGCGAAGCCCGGCGAGGTAGGCGCCCACATCGGGGCCAAATCGGAGGGCGACCGCGTTGTCACCCACCTGTTCGAATCCAAGCTGCCCGGCTATGGCGGGTGGCAGTGGTACGCGGTGGTCACCCGGAACTCGCGTTCCAAGATTGTGACCGTGAGCGAGCTGGGATTGCTGCCCTCGGAGGACTCCATCCTCGCGCCCGAGTGGGTCCCGTGGGCCAAGCGGGTCCGGCCGGAAGACGAGACGCCGTTGGTCGAGGAGACCGCCGGAGAAGTTCCGGAAGAAGCCGTGCAGGCGGAAGAAGCTGAAGCCGAGGCTTCCAGGAATGAACCGGCCGAAGACGCGGACGATGCCGACGCGGACGCCGAGGACGCCGTGCGGGAGCCTGCAGACTCCCCGGAAGCCTGATCCACCAAGACTTTAAAAATAATCGGCGCCTGCCGGGAGCTTCTCCCGGCAGGCGCCGATTGTTTGTGGGGGCTACTTCTTCAGCTCGCCCACCACGTAGTCAATGCTGGCGAGCAGGGCGGAGACGTCGTCCGGTTCGATCGCAACGAACGTCGCGATCCGCAGCTGGTTGCGGCCCAGCTTGCGGTAGGGCTCGGTGTCAACCACGCCGTTGGCGCGCAGCACCTTGGCGATGGCTGCGGCATCGATCGAATCGTCGAAGTCGATGGTGGCAATGACGTTGGAACGCTCTTCGGGGTTGGCAACAAACGGAGTCGCGAATTCGGAGGACTCTGCCCACGAGTAGACGCGGCTGGCGGAATCCGCCGTGCGCTTGCTGGCGAAGTCAAGGCCGCCGTTGCTGTTGAGCCACTGGACCTGCGCATCCAGGGTTACCAGCGTGGAAAGCGAAGGCGTGTTGTATGTCTGGTTCAGCTTCGAGTTATCGATGGCGGTCTGGACGTCAAGGAAGTCAGGAATCCAGCGTCCGCTTGCCTTGATGCGGGCAGCGCGTTCAAGCGCCGCGGGGGAGAAGAGGCCGAGCCACAGGCCGCCGTCGGACGCGAAGTTCTTCTGCGGGGCGAAGTAGTAGACGTCGGACTCAGCCACATCCACGTCGAGGCCACCAGCCGCGGAAGTAGCGTCCACCAGCACCAGGGAACCCTCATCGGCGCCGGCAACGCGCTTGACCGGCGCAGCCACACCGGTGGACGTCTCGTTCTGCGGCCACGCATATACGTCCACGCCGGCTTCCGCAGCGGGAGCGGGGCGGGTCCCGGGCTCGGACTTGATGATGGAGGACTCGTCCAGGAACGGAGCCCTGTTGGTGGCGGCTGCAAACTTGGAGCCAAACTCGCCGAAGGACAGGTGCTGTGCCTTCTTTTCCACGAGGCCGAAGGCCGCGACATCCCAGAACGCCGTTGAGCCACCGACGCCGAGGACTACCTCGTACCCTTCAGGAGCACGGAAGAACTGGCTGAGGCCCTCACGAACGGAGCCTACGAGGTTCTTGACCGGGGCCTGGCGGTGGGAGGTGCCAAGGATGGTCTTCGATGCAGCGGACAGGGCTTCGATCTGCTCCGGGCGGACCTTGGACGGTCCGGCGCCGAACCTTCCGTCCTTGGGCAGCAGGTCGGCGGGAATGGTGATGCTGGTGTCGCTCACGCGTGGCTCCAATGTGTATCGGTCAAAGACGGGGAGGTGGCAGGTGGCATCAACTGCCCCTTCGACACCCCCAATTCTGCCTGAACAGGCGCGGGTGCGCGTACCCGGTGGTGTCATAGTCCGCCACGTGGAACGTGGTTGCGCGCGTTCCCGTCGTCAAGGGGGTGGAGGCAAGGTACCCGGAACCTTTGTGACCCTTTGAAAATTATCAAGAGTAATTCCAAATAAGCTAGGCTTGAGTACGCGTTCACAGGGTGGCGCAGGGGGACGTGCAGCCTCTACGGACGCGGTACGGTGGACATTACGCAAGAACTGCGTTCGAGGAGAGCTGAGCTGGATGACGGATCTGATCGATACCACTGAGATGTATCTTCGGACCATTTTGGAACTTGAAGAAGAAAACATCGTGGCTCTCCGCGCCCGCATCGCTGAGCGGTTGCGCCACTCCGGTCCTACGGTCTCCCAGACGATCGGACGCATGGAGCGCGACGGCCTGGTGGTGGTGTCCAATGACCGGCACCTGGAGCTCACGGAAGTCGGCCGCAAGCGCGCCACGGAGGTGATGCGCAAGCACCGCTTGGCTGAACGCCTCCTTGCCGACGTCATTGGCCTCGACTGGGCGTACGTCCATGACGAAGCGTGCCGCTGGGAGCACGTGATGAGCGAACGCGTGGAACGCAGGCTGTATGAACTGCTGGAGCATCCCACGCAATCCCCGTACGGGAACCCGATTCCCGGCCTGGAGGCCCTGGGCGGCCTCGCTGTCCAAGCTCCCTTCCGCCCGGACGTCAACCTCCTGCAGGCAATGGATGGTTACGCTGCGGACTCCCGCGTTGTGGTGAGCCGGCTCGCCGAGCCCATCCAGGTTGAGCCCGAACTCCTGACCCAGCTGGACGAGGGCGGCATCCGTCCGGGTGCGGCCGTTTCCCTGGAACGCGTGGGGGACTACATCTCCGTCCGGGTGCCGGGGATTGAAGGGGCCCTCGAGCTGCCGCCGGAAGTAGCTGCCCACGTATTCGTAGCAGTCGGCTAGCAAGCGAAAGCCGGCCGGCTGCAGGCGCTCACTCCATGTGGGCGCCTTTGCCTTGCCAGGGGCGTGGTTGATCTCACGTTGCACCGCCGCGCGGCGGTGTGACCTGCGGTTTCCGCGGATAGGTGATAAGGGGAGCAGTCAAAAGACGACCGCCCTGTAGATAACGAATTTATTACCGCGGGCCTTAATCCCCTATAGTTATCTACTAGCGCCGATATCAAAGCGTTACCTGATCTGGAGCCGAGCTCTGCCAGCAGATCAGGGGTGTTAAACATCTACTGGCAGAGGCGGGGGAACCACAATCGGCTGCCTAGAGAAGCAGCCTTGGGGTGAAGTCCGCAGCAGCAGTGCCTTACTTACGCAATTCCCTCCTGGGATACCTGTGTGCCGTGAGCGCTGCGTGCGGGCCGGGTCTTTGCACTCTCTGATCCGAATCCGACAGCTAACTTCGCAGGCTTTTGAGAGAGGAACAGAGTTTGACTTCGCAGAACGTCAGGGGCCGTCGACGCGCTACCGGCCCCGCTACTGAGCTGCGGCCAGCCCGCGTAGTATCGGAGATCCGGCCCCGCGACACCCAGCGTCAGGTGCGCCGCCGTAAGAGCCCGATGCGCCAGGTGGCCGATTTCGCAGCAGCCAGTGGTGTAGGGCAGAAGGCCGGCGTAGCACTCGCTGCTACCGGTCTTGCGCTCACTGTCGGCCTGCCTGCAACGAGTCCCGTCATGGCCACGTCCGAGTCCGGGCAGACTGAGGCCGCACTGGCTGTGGGCGGCGGGAGCCAGCCCGAGGTCTCCGCGGAAGCGTCCGCCAAGATCGACTTCAGCCGCGCCGCGGTGGCAACCAAGGCGGATCCCGACGGCAAGCTCAAGCAGTTGCTGAGCGCCCAGTCCGTAGGAAGCATCCAGGCCAGCTCCTCCAAGGGCACCATGGCCAGCCCCTTGGATACCCTCAGCACTGCATCACCGTTCGGCTACCGCATCAGCCCGCTGACAGGCGGCAGCGGCGATTTCCACCGCGGCCAGGACTTCGTGGCCCAGTGCGGCACGGCAGTCCACGCTGCTGCGGCAGGCAAGGTCACCTTTGCGGGTTGGCATGAATACGGTGGAGGCAACCGCGTGGTAGTGGACCATGGCAACGGCCTGGAAACCACCTACAACCACTTGTCGTCATTCAACGTCAAGGTCGGCGACACCGTGAATCGCGGAGATACCGTTGCCTTGAGCGGCACCACGGGCGCTTCCACCGGCTGCCACCTCCACTTCGAAGTCCAGGTCAACGGCGAAGTCGTCGACCCCATGGGCTGGCTCTAACCCGAGTTGATGGTCGTCTCTCGCATTCTTGACACGCCCCGTGATCTGAATGTGACATTTGCGTTCAACTGTTGTACCGTACAAAGCGCATCGGCTTTTTAGGGGGCCGATGCACTTGGGTGGATTGCCTAGCTCTGCCACCACTCAAGGTCCGTTCGCATAATTCGTCTGGCAGGGGCGGGGGAACCAATTTTGGTCTTCGAAAGAGGGCCTTGGGGTTAAGTCACAAACGCTTCCAACGGCGTGTGGCCGGATGACTCCCATCCGAATCCGACAGCTCACCTCGCAGGCATTGGGAGAGGCTACCTTCGTGTCATCACGCACTACTTCTGCGCGCCACCGCGCCCAGACGGTTACCCCGTTGAACACTCTTTCCAAGGCTGTTTCAGCGAATGCCGGAACCGTCGGCCGCCAGGCCGCAGTCCTTGCAGCAGCATCGGGCCTGGTCCTCAGCGTCGGCCTTCCTGCCCAGGCAGCGGATACTGACGTTTCCAAGGCTGAGTCCAGCGCACAGCAGCTGGTGACCACCGCCGTCGTCACGGCGGAACCAACCGCCACTGTTTCCTTTGAGAGCCCCGTTGTGGTTACCAAGGAAGCCCCCAAGATCCAGCGCGCTTCCCAGACCACGCAGCGCTCCCAGGCCAACGGCAACCAGAATGCCGGCCAGGGCGAGGCCGCAGTCACCGCCAAGTCCGCCGGCTCCAAGGATTCCGCAGCCAGCGCCGCGGCTTCGGGCCTCGCAGCAATCGCGTACACCGGCATCGGCCACCCGTACGTCTGGGGCGGCACCACCCCCAACGGTTGGGACTGCTCCGGCTTCACCCAGTGGGTTTACGCACAGGCCGGCATCAGCATTCCCCGCGTCAATGCATGGACCGCCATGAAGCCCACCAGCACTCCCGCTCCCGGCGACCTCGTCATGCAGAACGGCGGTGCCCACGTTGGTATTTACGTCGGCAACGGCATGATGGTCAGTGCCCTGAACCCCAGCCAGGGCACGCTGCTTCACTCGGTAGCTTCTACCGGAACCTCCTCCTTCTTCACCCTGCGCTAAGAACCGTCCAGGTAAGCCAGCGCGCCCCCAGGTGCTGGCCTGCCCATGACCCGCGTGCTTCCCAGCGGCACGCGGAAACGAAAAGAGATCATCATGACCAGTGCAAACAAGGTTGCGCGGCACCGGGCCGAGGCTCCCAAGACCAGCTCACTTGCCGTGATTGCAAAGGCAGTTTCGGTGAACGCCGGTGGCGTCGGCCGCCAGGCAGCAGTGATCGCCGCGGCTTCGGGCTTGGTCCTGACCAGTGGCGTTGCTGCCAATGCGGCGGATACCAATGTGGATCGCGAGTCCACCTCAACCACCTCCCTGGACATCCAGTCCGTTGTGCAATCCACCATCGCCGCTGACTCCACCGTTGCCATCTCCTACGAGAGCCCGGTTGTCACCACGGTCGAGGCGCCCGCGCCCGTCGTGGAGAAAGCCCCGGCCAAGGCTGAAGCGAAGAGCACCGCACGGGAAGCCACTGTCTCAGCTTCCAACGCTGGTGGCGGCGCGACCGTGGCAGTCAGCAACGCCGCACCGGCAGCAAAGGCTCCGGCTGCTTCCAGTGGCCTCGGTGCGGCCATTGCCGCTGCAGCCTACGCCCAGCTCGGCGTGACCCAGGACTGCACCATGTTGGTTACCAACTCCCTCGCAGCCGTGGGTATCAACTTCCATGACTGGCCTGCGGGTTACCTTTCCCTTGGACGTACGGTCAGCGCAGCGGAAGCCCAGCCGGGCGACCTCGCTTACTACGCCAACGGTGGCCTGGCCGGACAGGCCCACATCGCCGTCTACGTCGGCAACGGCATGGCAGTGCATGGCGGATGGAACGGATCCACCACTGCTCTGTTCAGCGTCAACGTCGGCTCCGGTCCGGTCTTCATCCGGGTCAACGGCTGATCGAACTTTAAGGAAATACCCCGCAGGTTTCACCTGCGGGGTATTTCCGTCTTAAGGGTCAGGGCCGGGGCCTGTGGGCGACATCACAAGCTAATTCCACTGATAATTCGTTGATATGGCATATAGGTGCTTACTCTTATGGTGTCGATCCACAGCCCGTACATGCAGAGGGCAGCCGGCCCTCGTGCCCCTGGCGGGTGCGGCCGTTAAGAGGTACGTGCATGCGCACACTCGTTCTGAATGCTGGATATGAACCGCTGGCGGTAGTTACCTTCCGCCGGGCGCTGGTCCTTGTGCTCACCGGAAAAGCAAGCGTAGTGGCCGAAGGCGGCGAACCTGTCGTCGGGCCGCAGGAGATTCTGGGACGCCCGTCCGTGATCCTCCTCAATCGCTACATCCGGCCGCGGTACAACAGGATTACGGCCGTCAGCCGGCGCGGAGTTCTCCGCCGCGACGGCCACCGCTGCGCCTACTGCGGTAAGACAGCCCACACCATAGACCACGTCCACCCCAAATCCAGGGGCGGCGCGGATTCCTGGGAAAACCTGGTTGCGGCGTGCCTGAAATGCAATAACGCCAAGAGCGACCACACGCCGGCAGAGATGGGTTGGAAACTCCGTTTCACACCCGGCGTTCCCTCCGGAACCATGTGGCAGATCAAAGAACTCGAGAAGCCTGCGCCGGACTGGGATCCGTTCCTCTTGCCGGAATCCGCTGCCTGATTGATGTGCGTCCGCCTTATGCGGCACCGGCAATCCTGTGCGGCACCGGTAATCTGGGCGGATGGAGTTCAACGCAGTGATCTTGGCGGGTGGCAGGGCCACCCGCCTTGGCGGTGTGCCCAAACCTTCGCTGACCTACGACGGCGCCACCCTGCTTTCGCATGCCCTGGACGCAGCCCGGGGTGCTGTGGCAACCGTGGTGGTTGGCCCCGATCCCGGCACCTTGCCGCCCGGCGTGCTGACTGCACGGGAGGAACCTGTGTTCGCCGGTCCTGCTGCGGCGATTGCCGTAGGCCTGGCTGCCCTGGCGGATCGAGGGGCCGCCCCTTGGACCCTGGTCCTCGCGTGCGACATGCCGCATGCCTCCCGCGGTGTGCAAGCGTTGTTGGCTGCGCTGATTGCCACGCCGGAGACCGAGGGCGCCATGGCCGTGTCCCCGGACGGGCGCAAGCAGCCGTTGCTGGGGATCTACAGCACACAGGCCATGGAAAGGGAAGTGGCCCTGGCATCGGGCGAGGGAGGGTTAACGAACTCTTCAGTGTTCCGCCTGCTTGCTAGGCTGAAGGTGATGGCGGTGCCTGTTCCCAGTGGTTCCACGGATGACGTGGACACGTGGGCAGACGCCGCGGTACTGGGCATAGACAAACAGCAGGAGGCGGACGTGAAGAGCCAGGAAGAGACTCTCGAGGAATGGTGCCGCATGCTGCTGCAGGCATTCGAACTTGAAGGCGTCGAGGTGGATGTCAACGAGGTCCTCGCCGTTGCCGGCGTTGCGGCGCATTCCGTAGTGCGTCCCGCTGCACCCCTGACCACGTTCATTGCCGGCTATGCGGCCGGAATGGCCCGGGGTATCGGGCAAGCCAACGACGACGCGGCCATGAGTGCTGCCCTCGGCTTGGCACGCCAAGTGGCTAAGCAATACCCGGAACCCGGGGCAGAATCGGAATGACCGCGGCCCCGGAACAGGGCCACCACGCGGCACATACCTGGCAGGAGGCCCGGCAGCGCGCCTTTGAGGTTGCTGCTCCCATCCCCGCGAGCCCCGTTCCCCTGAGGGCTGCGCTCGGCCGGACGCTTTCCTCGGATGTACTGGCTCTCCAGGACATGCCCCACTATGCCTCGTCCGCCATGGATGGGTGGGCTGTCAACGGCAGCGGACCCTGGATACTGAGCGAACCGGGGCAGCGCCTTGCCCCGTACCAAGCCAGCCCGATCGTTACCGGCGGACTCATTCCGCCCGGGGCCAAGGCAGTACTGCGCAGCGAGAGCGGCGTCATCACCACGGACGACGACGGCCTGCCGGTACTTGCGCTCGGCGGAGCCGCCAAACCCGGGGAGCCCCGCAACGGGCAGCACATCCGTAAAGCCGCGGAGGAAGCAGCCGAGGGCGAGGTCCTGATCAAGGCCGGGGTGGTCCTGAATCCCGCCCATCTGGCCCTGGCGGCCTTGGCCGGACTGGACGAGGTGGAGGTGCTTGGCAAGCCGCTGGTCCGTTTCCTCTTGACGGGTTCCGAAGTGGTGGATCAGGGCATGCCCGGCCCGGGCCAGGTCCGTGACACCTTCGGTCCGCAGCTTGGCGGGGTGGTTGAACTTCTTGGCGGCATAGCGGGGGAGCAGGTCAGGGTCGGCGACAGCTACGAAGATTGGCTTGCCGCCCTGCAGGACGTCGAACCGGACGTCCCCCAAGAAGCCGCGGGGTTGGCGGACGTGGACGCGGAGCCGCCGGCCGACGTCGTCATTACCACGGGCGGTACCGGCCGCTCCGGTACCGACCACTTCCGGAAAGCGATCGCAGAGCTCGGCGGAACGCTGCTGATCGACGGCATCGCCATGCGCCCGGGGCACCCCGCTGTTTTGGCGGAGCTTCCGGATGGACGGTTCGTCCTGGGCCTGCCTGGCAACCCGTTGGCCGCCATGATGGCACTGTTCACGGTGGGTGGACCACTGCTGGCCGCCTTGGGGCATGGCAGCATGCCGGACACAGGCGAGGTGCCCTCCGGTGCCATGATCGACGCCGACCCCGGGCGCACCCGGTTGATGCCGTTCAAACTGGTCTACGGCCTGGCCTCACCCGCCCAACATGCAGGGCCGGGAATGCTGCGGGGGCTCGCCAACGCAGATGGCGTCATGGTGGTGCCGCCGCATGGAGTCCAACTCGGCGAGCTGGTGCAGGCGTTCGCGCTCCCGTGGGGCAAGCCGCTGCCCGTGCCCAAGCCGCCGGAGGAAAAGCCGCGCAAGGCGCCTGCGCGAGGCCAGCGGAAGGGTCCCCAGGGACCGGTCGACTGGAGCGCGCTCGACGCTTGACGCCCGCGGGTGGAACCAAGTGGCCAGCGGGCAACAGGCTTGCCATGATGGACACATGAACCTGGAGAAGGGAGCCTGACCATGGGACGCGTCACCCAACGCCGCAAGATCCATAAGTTCGTCCTGGATGGCTCACCCCAAGCGCTGGAACACCCGGTCCGCTTCAAGGAAGACGTCCTCGCAGTGGAGGAGCCACTGGAGATCCGGCTGGGGGAGATGTCCTTCGCGGTGACCATGCGGACGCCGGGGGACGACTTCGACCTTGTTGCCGGCTTCCTTGTCTCCGAGGGCATCATCTCCGAACCCGGCCAGCTGGTCTCCGAGCGGTTCTGCGCGGGGGAGGACGAGGACGGAGTGCAGACCTTCAACGTGGTGGACGCCCAACTGCGCCCCAACGTCGAACGCCCCGCAACAGGCCGCAACGTGTACACCTCAAGCTCGTGCGGGATTTGTGGAACGGATTCGATAGAGGCCGTCCGCAAGTCTTCCCGGCACAGCCCCAAGGAGGACCCGCTCACGGTTCCCGTCCGCGTGCTCGCTGAACTCCCGGACAAGCTCCGCGAGGCACAGGCCGTTTTCTCCAAGACGGGAGGGGTGCATGCTGCCGGCCTCTTCAGGATCCACGACGACGGTACTTCCGAGCTGCTCTGCCTGCGCGAAGATGTGGGGCGGCATAACGCGGTGGACAAAGTTGTGGGATGGGCGTTGCGCTCGGGGCGGTTGCCCTTGACCGGGACGGTGCTGCAGGTTTCCGGAAGGGCGTCGTTCGAACTGGTCCAGAAGGCTGCAATGGCCGGGATTCCGGTGCTCTCCGCAGTCAGCGCACCCTCAAGCCTCGCCGCCGAACTCGCCGAGGAATCCGGCATCACCCTGGTGGGTTTCAGCCGGGGCCACAGCCTTAATGCCTACGCCGGGCGTTGGCGCATCCGGGAAGAGGACCTTGCCCCTTCCGTTGCCTAGCTGGAGCCGGTTTCAGTTGACTGACACTTGGCTATCAGCTGGGAACGACGTAGATTTTATCCATCGAATGGAATCATGGTTGCCCGCGCCGGCCCTCGCCACGAAGGCCCGGATGCCAGCCAACCACTCCTGCCGCCCGGCTGATTTTCTAAAGAGGTTTTAATTGCACGACGACCGCAGGATCACCGAACAACGTCTGGACAGGTTTGTGCGTGAGCGTCTGCTCCCGGCCATCTACGGCCGTTCGATCCCGCTTGAACTGAGCAGCTGGGAAG
The DNA here is from genome assembly GCF_015040095.1 of Paenarthrobacter sp. YJN-5. Lineage (NCBI taxonomy): Bacteria > Bacillati > Actinomycetota > Actinomycetes > Micrococcales > Micrococcaceae > Paenarthrobacter > Paenarthrobacter sp. YJN-5. The sequence goes on along the minus strand of NZ_CP053544.1, from coordinate 3,577,555 downwards.
CCCCCGGCGAGCCCGTGCCCGCTGCGGAAGCCCTGCGTCAGGTCTTCACGCCCCAAGAGCACGGTGCGGCATGGGGCAAGGCCTGGAGCACAAAGTGGCTGCGGCTGCAGGGGGAAGTTCCGGAGGCCTGGGGCTCGGCAGAGAACACGGCCGTGGAAATCATCGTGGATTTGGGCTTCAACAGCGACGTTCCCGGCTTCCAGTGCGAGGGCACCGCATGGCGCGCGGACGGAAGCATCATCAAGGCAATCTCGCCACGCAACTACCACGTCCCGTTGAAGCTGATTGGCAGCGGCCTGTCCGTGGATTTCTACGTTGAGGCCGCAGCGAATCCCGACGTCGCGCAGGGGTGGTCCTTCGCACCGACGCCCTTGGGGGACAAGGCGACGTCCGGAGATGAACCGCGGTACCGCTTGGGCCGCATAGCCATCGCGGAGCTGAACGAGACCGTCTGGGAGCTCAACCAGGACGTCTGGACACTGAGCGGGCTGATGCACGAGCTCCCCATGGAGATGCCCCGGCGCCACGAGATCCTGAGGGCGTTGGAACGGATGCTCGACGTCATGGATCCGGACGATGTGGCCGGAACAGCTGCTGCGGGGCGGGAAGCCTTGGCGGAGGTGTTGGCCCGGCCTGCCTACGCGTCAGCTCATGAGCTGCTTGCCACCGGGCACGCCCACATCGATTCCGCCTGGCTATGGCCTGTCCGCGAAACCATCCGCAAATGCGCGCGGACCTTCTCCAACGTCGTGGCGCTGATGGACGACAACCCGGACTTCGTCTTTTCCTGCTCATCGGCCCAGCAGATGGCGTGGATGAAGGAGTTCTATCCTGAGCTCTTCGTCCGCATCCGCGAAAAAGTACAGGCGGGCCAGTTCGTGCCCGTCGGCGGCATGTGGGTGGAATCGGATACCAACATGCCCGGCGGGGAAGCCATGGCGCGCCAGTTCGTGGAGGGCAAGAGCTTTTTCCTGCGGGAGTTTAACGTGGAATGCCAGGAGGCCTGGCTGCCGGATTCCTTCGGCTACTCCGGTGCGCTTCCGCAGATCGTCAAGTCTGCCGGTTCCCGCTGGTTCCTGACCCAGAAGATCTCCTGGAACAAAGTCAACCGGATGCCGCACCACACTTTTGCGTGGGAAGGAATCGACGGGACGCGGCTGTTCACGCACTTCCCCCCGGTGGACACTTACAACGCCGAACTCCATGCGAGGGAACTTGCCCACGCCGAACGCAATTTCCGGGAACACGGCCGGGCAACCATTTCCCTGGTGCCGTTCGGTTACGGCGACGGCGGAGGCGGACCCACCCGCGAAATGGTCGCGGCGGCGCGCCGCACTGCGGACCTGGAAGGTTCTCCCAAGGTCCGGCTGGGCACCGCCAAGGACTTCTTCGTCAAGGCCGAGGCCGAGTACCCGCAACTGCCGGTGTGGGTGGGCGAGATGTACCTTGAGATGCACCGGGGAACCTACACCAGCCAGGCCAAGACCAAGCAGGGCAACAGGCACAGCGAGCACCTCCTGCGCGAAGCGGAACTGTGGTGCACCACCGCGGCCGTCCGCCTGGGCGCGGCCTACGAGTATCCTGCCGGTGAACTCAAGAGGCTCTGGCAGCTTGTCCTCCTCCAGCAGTTCCATGACATCCTCCCCGGCAGCTCCATTGCCTGGGTCCACCAGGACGCCGAACGCAACTATCTGGCGATCGCCCGCGACCTCGAGGCAATCATCGTTCAAGCTGCCCAGGCCCTCCTCGGCCCGGGCGACACCGAGTTCCTGCTCAACGCGGCACCCCACAGGAGACTCGGAGTGCCGGCATTGGGCGCATCGGAGCCCGGCAGCTCGCGGACGGGCTCATTGGGCGGCGTTGTGCAGGCGAGCGAAGAGACGGGCGGATACGTCCTGGACAACGGCATCATCCGTGCCGTGCTTGACGATCGCGGGCTGCTGACTTCCCTGGTGGACCACGCCAGCGGCCGGGACGCCATCGCCCCAGGGCAGGCAGGAAACCTGCTGGAACTCTTCAGGGACACGCCCAACGAGTGGGACGCCTGGGACATTGAGGAGTTCTACCGGCGCAACGTCACGCCACTGACCGAAGCGGAAAGCATCGGCCTTGAGCGCACGGCTGCAGCCGCCGTCGTGGTGGTCAAGCGGACCGTTGGCGCCTCCACCATTACGCAGCGCCTCACGCTCGCCGCGGGGGCGGAGTCCTTGGGCATCAGCACGATTGTTGATTGGCAGGAGCGCGAGAAGATGCTCAAGATCGCCTTCCCGCTGGATGTGCGCGCGGACCAGTCCGCGTCGGAAACCCAGTTCGGACATGTCTTCCGGCCCACCCACACCAATACCTCCTGGGACGCTGCAAAGTTCGAGATTTGCGCGCACCGCTGGATCCACGTCGGCGAACCCGGCTATGGCGTTGCCGTCAGCAACGGGTCCAGCTACGGCCACGACGTCACCCGCGCAATCCGCGAAGACGGCGGGACCACGACGACGGTCCGCACCTCGCTGCTGCGCTCGGCCCGGTTCCCGGACCCTGAGGCGGACCGTGGCGAGCACGTGCTGGAGCTGTCCATCCGGCCCGGGGCGGACATCGCCGACGCGGTCGAAGAGGGTTACAGGACCAACCTCAAGCCACGCTTGATGCGGGGCGGGAACCCGGTTGAGCCGTTGGTATCGGTGTCCAACCCAGGCATTGTGGTGGAGGCCGTGAAGCTCGCCGAAGACGGCAGCGGAGACGTGGTTGTGCGCCTTTACGAATCCCTGGGCCAGAGGTCCACGGGAACAGTGACGGCGAACTTCCCGGCCCGGACGGTGGTGGCTACCGACCTGCTGGAGCGTACGGTGGAAACCGCGGGCGTGGCCTCCAGGAGTGCAGACGCGGGCGGTGCAGATCCGGGTACTGCCGTGGCCGGGCTCGTCCTTCGCCCGTTCCAGCTGGTGACCCTGCGCTTCGGCAAGTAGCCCGGGCTTCGGCAAGTAGGAGCGGCGCCTACTCCACCAGTTCGGCGTCGATGACGTCCTTCACCAGCTGCACGCGCAGGGGAATCACAGCTTCGTAGTACTTGACGTCCTCTGTGACGTTCTTGGTGAAGACCTCATCCACGAGGTCCGGCATGCCCTTGACCCCGTCAAGGTAGCGCTCCGCCGCGAAGTCGAACTCTGACCGGTTGGCGCGGATCTTGCTGTTGAGCTCCCGGGCGTCGTCGGCGATCTTCAGCACTTCGTCGGCGGGGGCGTTGCGGGCTTCGGCGTCGGCCAGTTTCTTCACGAAGTCGTCCTTGATCCGGACGAACTCTTCGTAGCTCTCCTCGGACTTCGCCGTCGCCTCGGCATGCTTCTCCAGGTCCGCCACCCTCTTGTCGAAGGTGCGGGCGAACTCCTCGTAGGCGACGTTCCCTGACTGCCTCAGTTCATTTGCCGCTTCCCGGCATGGGGCTGCCGCTTTAACCAGCAATTGCTGGCGCTCCCGGAGGTTGGCGGCCTTGTTACCGACAAACAAGCCGTTGCACCCTGCGGCATCATCAGCGCGGAAAAGGCCCTCGAAACGGGGATAGGACTCCACGAGGCCCTCCATGTAATCGAAGTAGCCCAGATGGGACTCTTCAAGCTGTTGCACCGCTGTGTTGACGGCTTCACTGGAGTCGAGCCCGGCCTTCACGGACTGCAACGACGTGCGTGCCGCCTCTGCGGCCTGCCGGAAGTCATCCAGCTCCTTTTTGCTGTCCTGCACGGCCTGGTCTCTGGAAGCCGGTGCGTTCCGTGCTTTCTTGTACGCCGCCAGGTATGCGTTAACGGCGGGCTGCAGTTTGTCGCGGGCCGCGGCCAGGTCATTGAGGCGTTGGTCCTTTACTTCCAGCAGGGTGTCCTTGCGCTGCTGGGCGGCGGATTGCGTCAAGGCCACGGCAGTCCCGGCGGCGGCCACGAGCAAGGCGATGACGAGGCCGATGATGAGGACGGCGCGATTCCGTTTCCGGGGGCCCGGCTTGGTGGTTTGTTCGGGAGCCGGCCCTGCGGGAGGGTACTGGTTGCTCATGACTGGTCCCCGTCTCCGGATGCTGCCTCAAACTGCTCCAGCCGGCTCTTCAAGACTTTCTCCAATTCCTGGTTGGCCGCGTTCGCATCAGCAACCACCTTGGTGGATTTCTCCTTCACTGCGGCCTCGTATTCGGTCCGTGCCTTGTTCAGGGGCTCGTTGATTCCCAACATGGCCGCAGCCGCCAGTGTTCGCTTGGCGATGCGCACCAGGTCCTCGTCGGCGTCAAGGACTTCCTGTTGCTTGTCCCGCTGGCCCTTGATGACGCCTTCAACGGCTGTCAGCAGCTTGTTGGTCTCTGCATCAGTGCCGTCTTTTGCCTCCGCAATGGCTTTCAAGCACGCATCGGCAACTTTGACGTATTCCGCAGAGTAGTTGTCGCTTTGCAGGTTCAGTTCGGTGTGGAGCGGCCCGCACGGCCCGCCCACCGACCGCGTAATGCTGGCGGTGTTGATGATGCGTTGGTCGTTGTAGGCAACCACCGCGCCATACTTCTCCTTGAACTTTCCAAAAGCGTCGGAAACGGCAGGGTCCTGCAGGGCGGGGGATTCAGCCATCCGGTCCAGCTTGGCCATGTTGGCCGCGGATTCCCGTTGGAGCAGGTCACCCTCGCGTTTGAGGACGGCGTCCTGCTCTTCCTGTGCATCTCCCTTGGAGACGTTGGTGTACCGCGCAGTGAATTCCTGAACCAAGGGATCATAAAGGTTCATGGAGTTGTCCACGATCGACCGTTCCTTGTCCAAACGGACTACATCGGCGCGCTGGACGCCCGCGGGGCGTGAAAAGTACCACCACGCCCCGATTCCCAGGGCCGCGGCGACCAAGGCCACGACCACAACGATGATGACGTTCCGCCGCCCTTTTGCGCGTGCCTGTTCGGTGCCACTACTCACAGCTTGGCTATCAGTCAAAGCTTGTTCCCCCAATTTTCATCCGCTCAATAGAGTCTAGACGTCGTGCTGCAGCCTCTTGACGAAAAGCTTGGTCCGTTCCTGGGTTGGTGAACTCAATACTTCGGCCGCCGGTCCGCGTTCAACCACCACTCCACCGTCCATGAAAATGACTTCGTCCGCCACATGCCGGGCGAAAGCCAGTTCGTGCGTGACGATCACCATGGTCCAGCCTTCTTCGGCGAGCTCCTTGATGACACCCAGGACGTCTCCCACCAGTTCGGGGTCCAAAGCGGACGTCGGCTCGTCGAAGAGCAACAACTGGGGCTTCAGCGCCAACGCCCGCACAATACCCACACGCTGCTGCTGGCCGCCGGAGAGCTCAAACGGGTAGGCATCACGCTTGTCGGCCAGGCCCACGCGTTCAAGGAGCCGTTCGGCCTCGGCAATTGCTTCGGTGCGGGGGCGCTTTTGGACTTGGACGGGGCCTTCAATGACGTTCTTCAACACGGTCATGTGCGGGAAGAGGTTGTAGTGCTGGAAGACCATCGCGCTGCGGTCCCGCAAGGCGGCGATTTCCTTCTTGCCCACCTTTTTGCCGAAATCGATGGAAAGGCCACCCTCGGATTCGGTGCCGCCAAAGGTGACCGTACCGGCGTCGGGCACTTCCAATCCGTTGAGCGAGCGCAACACGGTGGTCTTGCCGGAACCCGAGGGACCGATGAGGGCCACTACCTGGCCCCGGCGGATGTCGACGTCGATGTCGCGGAGCACGACGTTCATGCCGAACGCTTTGGCAAGGTTCCGGGCCTGGAGGACCGGCGCAGCTGCCGGGCCGGCCTGCGAAGGGACGTCAGTGGGCGACATAGCGGTCCAATCTCCTCTCCACGGCTGATTGCGCGGTGGAGAGGACCAGGCAAATGACCCAGTAAACCAGCGCGGCCTGCAGGTACAGGACCATGAACTCCTGGCTGAAGGCGGCGATCTGCTGGGCGTTGCGGAACAGTTCGGTGACCAGGATGAGGGAAGCGAGCGAAGTGTCCTTCACCAACGAGATGAAGGTGTTGGACAGCGGGGGAACTGACACCCTTGCCGCTTGGGGGAGGATGATGCGGAGCAAGGTCTGCCCGCCGGACATGCCGATGGTGTGCCCGGCCTCCCACTGTCCCTTGGGGACGGAAAGGATGGCTGCCCGGATAATCTCAGCCGCGTAGCCGCCGACGTTCAGGGAAAAGGCGATGACGGCGCTGGGCCAGGGATCAAGTTTCACGCCAATGCTGGGCAGGCCGTAGAAAATGACGAACAACTGGACCAGGAGCGGCGTGCCGCGGATCACCGAGACATAGAACCGGCCGATCCCGGACAGCAGCACGTTGGGGCTCAGCCGCATCAAGGCCACTACCAGCGCCAGGACCAGGCCGAAGGCGAAGGACAGCAACGTGAGCGGAATGGTTCCGGTCACTGCCCCCGTGACAATCGGCCCGAAGGAACTCCAGACGAGGTCCCAGTCCATCTATTTGGTGACGTCCGCGCCGAAGTACTTGTCCGAGATCTTCGCCAGGGTGCCGTCTGCCTGGAGGTCGGCGAGGGCCTTGTCCACCGCCTTCGTCAGCTCGGTTGAGCCCTTACGGAAGACGAACGCGCTCTCGGTCTTCTCCGGGGCCTCCGCAGCCACCTTCAAGCCGGAGTCGGGAGTGGTCTTGGCGTAGTCGAGGTACGTGAGCTTGTCATTGACGGTGGCGTCAACGCGTCCCTGCTGGACCAGGGTTGCTGCCTGGGCCCAGCCTTCCACTGACTGCACGTTGGCGCCGGCTTCCACTGCCATCTTGTAGAAGTTGCTGGTCAGCGACTGGGCGGTGGTTTTGCCCTTGAGGTCGGCGAAGCTGTTGATGTCCGACGTGTCCTGCTTGGTAACCACCACGCCGGTGGAAACGGTGTACGGCGTGGAGAACTCGTACTTGGCCTTGCGTTCGTCGTTGATGGAGATCTGGTTGGCGATGGTGTCAAAGCGCTTGGCATCAAGGCCGGCGAAGATGCCGTCGAACTGCGTCTCCTGGAACGTCGCCTTGACGCCGAGCTTCCCGGCAACAGCCTCGGCTATTTCGACGTCATAGCCGGTGAGTTCCCCGGCGCCGTCTGCATGGAAGCTGAAGGGGCGGTAGGTGCCTTCCGTGGCAATGACCAGTTCGCCCTTGGACGTTACATCCGACAAGGAGGTGTCCCCGCCGGACTGGGACTGGGATGATCCGCCGCCCCCACAGGCCGAGAGTGCAAGGGCAACAGAGGCCACAGTGGCTGCAAGGACAGAGCGACGGGTGCGAAGACTGGTCATGGAGTCATCTTAGCCACGAGGTCTGACGGCGACGGCCAAGTGGGCGCTTAAAAAGGCTGAGTGGGGGCGGTCCCCAACAGCCCGCCACCACTCATCCCCCCAATTGTGATCCTGTGGGCGCCACATCCACCGGAAACCCGTTCTCTGATTCCGCTGCCAGGCCGCAAGCCGCATTCACACATTCATGATTGTGCCACGATCTAATGGTTTTGTGAAAGTCTTACGTTGTGCGACGCGCTTTCCGCTTCGCATAGGCCTTGGAGAACCAGATGCCTGCAAGCCCCACTGACGTTGCGAGGACAGCGGAGTAGTTGATCACCGAACGCAGCCAGAGGTGCACAGCAGGGATCAGGGGGAACAACTGGGACACCAGAAGCAGGGTCAGGCCCAGCATCAGCAACGCTGACGCTCCCCGGAGCAGGGCAGGAAAGCGGCCCGTGATTGTTCGCCAGATGGCAGGGAGCAGGCAGGCGGCAACGTACCCGGGGTAGAAGCGCCCCAACGCTGCGTAGGCTTCCATGGATGGACCCCATGTCAGGCCGTTCATGCCCACGGAAGATCCCCGGGTGTCGGTGATGACAAAGAAGAAAGTGGTCAGGGCTGCGATGACACCCAACACCGCAAGTCCCCACGGCCCGTGGATGGCCCGCCCGGCAGACTTGGAGTCGAACCCGGCAGCGACCTTGGTGCCCAGCAACAGGAACGTGCCGTAGAGGAGGAAGCGCAGGATCAGGTTGGTGACGTTCATGCCCCCCAGCACAGCGTCGATGGCCAGGTAGGGGGCCTCGATGCTAAGGAAGATATCCATGGTGATCAGGGCGAAAAGGTAGAACAGCACGCGGTTCTCGCCGCGCAGCGCGCTGGGAATGCGCGCCACTGTGATTGCCAGGCAAATCACCAGGGTTGCCCAGGGCAGGACAGCCGTCATCCGAGGTTCTCCCAAATTCTTTCAGTTCGTTCATGGTCTTGTTCCTGGCGCCGCAGGGTCTTCCCGAGGGCCTGAAGGCGTTCACCGGCCAGGGTCACCAGCTCTCCCAGGGTCATCCGGTCCAGTGCGTCCTGGCGCCCTTCGGCCGGCCAACCGGCTTCCGCTTCGGTGATCAGCCCGCCGGCCACCAGTCCGCCGGCCGGTCCCACCCCTGCTGCCCGGGAGGTGGCTATGGCCAGTTCCGGCGGAAGGCGGTTGGCTGTCAGGTGGGCGGAGAAGTTTTGTGGCGCAATCCCGGTGGCTTCGCTGACCCGGTGCCGCAATTCGCCGTCGTCGATCGCGTCCACCCAGTTGCGCACCGCGGTCGGGTGCGGTGTCCCGGAGAGTCCGGGCGGCGCAGCCTGCCCGGGTTCGCTGCGCTGCACCACGGCACGCAGAAGGTCGATCGTGGCGATCTGGCTGACCAGCTCCGCGGGCGTGGGAGGCACCGGATCTCCGTGCAGGACCGCGTAGAGGTCGAAGGTCGCCAGCTCCTGGACCGGATTGAGGCCGTAAGCCCGGCTGATGCTCACCAGCGTTGACTCGGCCACCTTTCCCCGGACCAGCTGCTGGGCAAGAGTGGTGCGTTTGATGCCGGACACCCTGCAGACATCAGCCGTGCTGGCGTCGGGCGCAACGTTGTGCAGCCAGCGCTGGAACGCCTTGGACTGTAAGGGCATGAAGGACTTTCTACGGGTCTGTAAGGGTGGTTCCAGCCATGCTCTGAAAGATTGCCGGAAGTGGGAGTACGAATCGATTTTACGCGGACGCCACATTGAATTATGCTTGTTTCTTGAACCCGCTGGTCCGTACACCCCCCAAGTCCGGACCGGCGGGTTTTTCCATGCCTGCCCACCGGCGGCAGGCCGCGAGAGGATTTAGAGAATGACTGCAACGTTGGTTGCCAAGGACCTGTCCGGCGGCCACGGCTACCGCACGCTCTTTTCCAAGCTGTCACTCACCGTTGCTCCCGGCGACGTCGTGGGCGTGGTGGGCGCCAACGGTGCCGGAAAGTCCACGCTGCTGCGCCTCCTGTCCGGAGTGGACCAGCCCCAGGGCGGCAAGGTCAGCCTTGCCCCGGCTGACGCTTTTGTGGGCTGGCTGCCGCAGGAACACGAGCGCACCGAAGGCGAAACGATCGCCGCCTACATCGTCCGCCGGACCGGTTGTGCGCGGGCAACAGCGGACATGGAAGCCACGGCCGAGGCTCTGGGTTCCGGGGCGCCCGGTGCCGATGATGCCTACTCGGTTGCCTTCGACCGTTGGATGGCATCCGGCGCTGCCGACCTTGAAGAAAGAATCCCTGCCGTCCTTGCAGACCTCGGCCTGGAAGTGGGCTCCGAGGCCCTCATGACGGGACTCTCCGGAGGGCAGGCTGCACGCGTTGCGCTCGCCGCCCTCTTGCTGAGCCGCTTCGACGTCGTCCTGTTGGACGAGCCCACCAATGACCTCGACCTTGACGGACTCGCCCGGCTGGAGGCGTTCGTCCAGGGCCTGCGTGGCGGCGTCGTGCTGGTGTCCCATGACCGCGAGTTCCTGGCCCGCTGTGTCACCACAATCGTGGAGCTGGACCTCGCGCAGAACTCCGTGGCCGTTTACGACGGCGGATACGAGGCTTTCCTGGAAGAACGGGCCATTGCCAAGCGCCATGCCCGGGAACGGTATGAGGAGTACGCCTCCACCAAGGCAGACCTCGTGGCGCGGGCACGCACGCAGCGTGAGTGGAGCTCCCAAGGCGTCCGGAACGCGATGAAGAAGAATCCGGACAACGACAAGATCCGCAGGGCAGCCAGTACGGAATCCTCGGAAAAGCAGGCGCAGAAAGTCCGCCAGATGGAGTCGCGGATTGCCCGGCTCACGGAAGTGGAAGAGCCGCGCAAGGAGTGGCAATTGCAGTTCAGCATTGGCCAGGCGCCGCGTTCCAGCGCCGTCGTGGCCACCTTGCGGGACGCCGTCGTACGTCAGGGCGACTTCACGCTGGGGCCGGTGAGCCTGCAACTCAACGGCGGCGAACGGATCGGCATCACAGGCCCCAACGGGGCCGGCAAGTCCACGCTGCTGCGGCTGCTGCTGGGGACGCGCGTTCCCGACGACGGCGATGCTTCCATGGGTGCCTCCGTCGCGGTGGGTGAGATTGACCAGGCCCGCGGACTGCTCGACGGCGGCAAAAAGCTGGTCGACGCTGTTGAAGCGGTGCTCGTGGACTGGAACAGCGCCGACGTCCGAACACTCCTGGCCAAGTTCGGCCTCAAGGCGGACCACACGTCCCGCACTGTCGACTCCCTGTCTCCGGGGGAGCGGACGCGCGCGGGACTGGCCCTGCTGCAGGCCCGCGGCGTGAACCTGTTGGTGCTCGACGAGCCCACCAACCACCTCGACCTGCCCGCGATCTCACAGCTTGAGGAAGCGTTGGAGAGTTACGATGGCGCTTTGCTGCTGGTCACGCACGACCGACGCTTGCTGGAGAACGTCCGGCTCGACTCCCGATGGCACCTGGAAAACGGCCGCGTCCAGGAGCTGCACCACACGCCAGGCCAGGAGAAGTAACCATGAGCATGGATGGCGTTGCCTGGAGCTCGCTGCATAAACTGACCCGCGCCCAAAGCGGCTCGCAGCCGTTCTCGAAGGAAACCCTGAAACGGGTCATGGCCTTCGCCGCGCCGCACAAGGGCAAGCTCATCGGGTTCGTCCTTGCCTCGATCGCGGGCGCCGTGCTGGCCGTCGCCACCCCTGTCCTCGCCGGGCAAGTAGTGGACGCCATCATCGGCAACGCCGGCGCTGGCACGGTGATCTGGCTTGCTGTCCTGATCGCCCTGGTCGCAGTGGGTGAAGCGGGCGTTGGGCTCGTGACCCGCTGGCTGTCCTCCACCATCGGCGAGGGCGTCATCGTGGACCTTCGCACCCGCGTGTTCGACCATGTCCAGCGGATGCCCATCGCGTTCTTCACCCGGACCCGCACCGGCGCGCTGGTGAGCCGCCTCAACAATGACGTGATCGGCGCACAGTCCGCGTTCGCCGGCACGCTGTCCGGGGTCGTCAGCAACGTGGTGGCGCTTGTCCTGACGCTCGCGGTCATGCTCAACACCTCGTGGCTGGTCACCGTGCTGGCCATGATCCTGTTGCCGATCTTCCTCATTCCCGCCCGGCGCATGGGCTCCAGGCTGGCCGATCTCCGGCGCGAGGCTGCTGCCCACAACGCGGCCATGGGCACCCAGATGACCGAGCGGTTCTCAGCCCCAGGCGCTACGTTGGTGAAGCTTTTCGGACGCCCGGATGAGGAATCACGGGAGTTCGCTGCCCGTGCAGGCCGTGTGCGGGACATCGGCATCCGCACGGCCATGCTGCAGTTCACTTTCGTCACGGCGCTGACCCTGGTTTCCGCCCTCGCTTTGGCCCTGGTTTACGGGCTTGGCGGTTGGTTGGCCATCGGCGGCCAGTTGGCGGCGGGCGACGTCGTGGTCCTCGCCCTGTTGCTGACCCGCCTCTACGCACCGCTCACCTCGCTGTCCAATGCCCGCGTGGAGATCATGAGTGCGTTGGTCAGCTTTGAGCGCGTGTTCGAAATCCTCGACTTGAAGCCGCTCATCACGGAAAAGCCCGACGCCGTCACCGTTCCGCCGGGGCCGGTGGCCATTGAGTTCGACGACGTGCGCTTCGCCTACCCCTCCGCGGAAAAGGTGTCCCTGGCCTCCCTTGAGGACGTAGCCACGCTTGATACCCGCGGCGGCGAAGAAGTCCTTCACGGCGTCAGCTTCCGCGTCGAACCCGGGGAGACGGTGGCGCTGGTGGGATCGTCGGGCGCCGGCAAATCCACCATCGCCCAGCTGCTCTCCCGCCTCTACGACGTCGACTCCGGTGCAGTACGGCTGGGCGGCACAGAAGCCCGGGACGGCGTGGACGTGCGCGATGTCCGCTTCGATTCGCTGCGGGACACCTTGGGAATGGTCACGCAGGACGGCCATTTGTTCCACGAAACCATCGCCTCCAACCTCCGCCTGGCACGGCCGGACGCCACGGAAGAGGACATGTGGGACGTGCTTCGCAGGGCGCGCCTGGAAGGCATGATCCGTTCCCTTCCCGATGGCCTGGAAACTGTGGTGGGGGAGCGCGGTTACCGGCTCTCCGGTGGCGAAAGGCAACGCCTCACCATCGCCCGGCTCCTGATCAAACAGCCGCGCGTCGTCATCCTCGACGAGGCCACAGCCGCACTCGACTCCACCAATGAAGCCGCCGTCCAAGCGGCCTTGGGAGAAGCGCTCGAGGGGCGCACCGCCGTCGTGATTGCCCATCGCTTGTCCACCATCCGCGCCGCGGATGCGATCCTGGTGGTTGAGGACGGCCGGATTGTGGAGCGGGGCACGCACACGGAGTTGCTTGCGGCGGACGGACGCTATGCGGAGCTCTACCGGACGCAGTTCGCCGAAGCTACGGCCGTGGCCCGCGAGTTCTAGCCCAACTGACTGGCATTAGGGGTTGCTCTGAGCCCTCAGAACAACCCCTAATGCCAGTTACTTCGGGGATTCGAGGGCAGGGAGGACGTGGTCCGTGAGCAGCGGTGCGAGGTCCTCCGGCCAAGGCTCCGTCACATCGAGCCAACGGATCTCAGCAATCTCCGCTGACGGGTGCGCCTCCCAGATGCCGGGCGCCGTGAAGACCGTGGCCTCGATGGTGGTGGCTTCCTCATTGGCGGCCACGGCATGCCAAACGCCCAAGGGCTCGAGGTCCGCGGGCGCCACATAGATGCCGACTTCCTCCAGCAGCTCGCGGGATGCTGCCTCCGCGGCATTCTCGCCGGCCTCGGGCTTCCCGCCGGGATGCATGAATTTTTCGGTGCCCCGCTTGCGAACGGTCAGGAGTTGGCCGGCCCGGTTGTAGACACAGACGGCACTGACCACGATCACGTTCATTGCGCTCTCTCCAAGTGCGATTCCAGCAGCAGGTCCTTCGCCGGGCCGTGGACGTCCCACGTGAAGCTGAAGGCATCCGGTCCTTGCCAGGAATAGCGGACGTGATAGTCGTCGGGGTCGCACCAGTGCTTGTCCGTGGCCAGGCCGGAGAAGCTCATCACGTGGAAAGGACGGCCATCAGGGAAGAACACGTCCAGGGTGCGCCGGTCGGCGCCGGGTTTCAGGACATACTCACGGAAAGCGGGGCCGGTGTGCGTGGGCCAGTGCATGGTTCCGTCTTCGCGGTAGTCCAGTCCGCCGTCGGGGTTCCTGGTGTAACGCACGACGCCGGTAAAGGTTCCGCGGGTGCCGGTGGCGCGGTCCAGAAGGGTTCGTTCCACGGACCATTCGCCGGCCAGGTAGGCCAGCAAGTCCTCCGGCGGCTGATGGTCCTTCAAGTGCCCTCGATTGGAATCGAACCAACGACACCGGCTTTAGGAGAGCCGTGCTCTATCCACTGAGCTACGAGGGCATGTTTCCTGGTCCTGGATTCCTCCGCGGAGAGGTCCAAGGCCCGGACACGACTACAAGCATACAAGCTGCCGGGGCAGTGCCCGAACACCGCTAGGCTGGCGGACATGAAAGGACAAGCGACTGCGCCGGAAGTGGCCGGAACTTTCCTCCCGAACGTTCGGAGCATCCGGGCAGGGATCGGTGGCTGGGCGCAACTGAGCGTTGTCCAGTACTTCGTGGCGGAGGCCGCTGTGATCGAGGCATGGGCGGGCCCGGAGCCCTACAGCCGCGCCACCGGATTCATTAGCGACCTCGGTGCCGTGTCCTGCGGGGTCTACGAGGACCGCGACGTTTGTTCACCCCTGCATCTCCTCATGAACGTGTCCTTTGTTGTGCAGGGACTGGCCCTGGTGTTGGGTGCGTTGTTCCTGACAGCGGGCCTGCTGTGCGTTGCCGCCCGACCGGGGGTTCCTGCCCGGCGCTTCCACACCAATTCCGTGCGGGTGTTGGCCAAGCCGTGGATCCTTGCCGTGGCTATCCGGATCCTTACGGGTGTTGCCGGCGTGGGGACGATCATCGTGGGCCTGGTTCCCGAGGACTATGGCTCGCCCTGGCATTTGGCCGGCGCGCTCATGTTCTTCATCGGCGGCGGGTTCGCGTTGCTGCTGTTTGGCTTCCTCTGGGTGAAGCAAACTCCGGTGAGCTGGTTCCTTGCCGCTTGCGGTGTTGTGTCCGTCGGGGCCCTGGTTGTTGGCGGCGTGACTGCCATGGATGTGCCCCAGCCGGGTTTGCTGGAGCGGTTCATGGCGTACCCGGTGACCGTCGGGTTGGCTGCGGCGGGCCTGGTGATCGCGCAACGCGTGCATCGGGAACGGCGTTTCCGTGCCCTGCAGGCCCGGTAGGGGTGCTCGCAGGTCCGGAACGGGTGCGACGGGCGGGAACGGTAGCGACACAGGTCCGGAAACGGGCGAGAACCATGCTCACAAGGGCTGCGTCGTGCACGGCCCAGGTCTATCCTTGGCGCTATGACGACGGCGGCTGGTCCGCGGGGCGGTGAACGGGGGCTTTTGCCGGACCTCGCAGGGCGACGCGAGCTTGTTGGAGGTTGGGCGGCGATCACGCTCATCCATTACTTCGTGGTGGAAGCGATTGCGATGGCTGCGTGGCGTGGCAACCCTGGCTACGACCGGCGCGAACACGTCATCAGCGACTTAGGGGCAGCACACTGTGGCCCGTTCAACGGCTACGAGGTCTGTTCGCCCCTGAATTGGCTGATGAACGCCTCGTTCGTGCTTCAAGGAGTGGCCATGGTGCTGGGAGCAGTGTTGCTGAGTTCGGCCGTATTGTCCGTGGCAGCGGAGCACGGGCAGCGAGCCATCACGCCAGCCATGGCAGGCAGGTCCGCCGAGGCTTTTCCCTGGATCGCGGCGTGGGCGGTACGTGCATTGGTCCTCGTTGCCGGGATCGGACAGGCAATGGTGGGCCTGGTCCCTGAGGACACGGACCTCGCGCTGCATCTGACCGGCGCCGGCATGTACTTCATTGCCGGACCGCTGGCCCTGGTGGTCCTGGGCCTGGTGTGGCGGGGGCACACGCAGATGTCTTGGATGGTCCTGTTATTCGGAGTGGTGTCCCTTGGAACCACGATCTACGTCCTGGCAGTCCAGTTGCGGGTGGAAGAGGCCGGCGCTATCGAACGCACCATGGCGTACCCCATCATCCTGGGCTTGTCATTGGTGGGCCTGGTGGTGGCCCGCCGTGTCACCAAGGAACGCAGGGCAGTCAGGACTTTGCGGCGCCCGGCCCTCCAGTAGCGTCCGGCCCTCCAGTAGCGTTCCGCCCTTTAGCAGCGTCCGGCCGTCCGGCGGAGGCAGCAGAATCCTTCCGCCCAAGGAACACCGCAGCCACACCACACAGCAAGCTGAGAAGGAACAGCACCCACGACGCAACGGTGACCGCCGACGCCACGGCCACCGAACCGGCGTCGGGCGCTTCCGCTGCCAGTACCGAATCGATGGCGACGTTCGACCACAAATGCGCCACGGCAAAAAGCAGGGGAGCCGCCCACATGGCCCACCGCCATGCTTTACGGGCAACGTTGGTGCCGATGAGCAGGAGCCAGCTGAAACCGAAAATCAGCGGAAACAGGGTCCCGGCGGTCTTGTGCACGTAGTTCAACTGTCCGCGTGCGTCCTCGTCCATGGCCGCGTGCAGTTGGGCGATGTAGTCCTGCGAGAAGCCTCCGATGAGCGAGTCGGGCATGGCCAGGCCACCGGACAACTGGGTCATCTGGTTCAGGGTGAGCAGGTGCAGGTACCAGAACAGGAAAAGGCTGGCCACCACGCCGGCGATGACAATCAGTTTCGAGTTGCTCTGTGCCTTTTGGGGCGTCCGGGCGGTGGTGGGATTAATGACGGGCGGCAACGAGTGTTCCGGAACCACTGCCTTTGCTCCGTGTTTCTTGATGCGCTGCGCTGGGGTCTTGGCCATGTGATTCATTATCCCGCCACATAAGCTGGAACCATGACCATCGGCAGGCACACAGCAACTGAACTCGATCCATCCCTCGACGATTACCAACTGGCCAGCGCTTTGGTCCGCGAGGCAGGCCAGCTCGCGCTCCTGATGCGGATGGGCGGCCTGCAGGGCGAACGCAAAACCTCGGTGTCCGACGTCGTCACTGCAGCCGACCGGGCCGCTGAAGCCTACGTGCTGGAACAGTTGCGCCGCTGCCGGCCGGATGACGGAATCCTTGGCGAGGAGGGCGCATCGGTAGCCGGGACCAGTGGCCGGACGTGGGTGATCGATCCCGTGGATGGCACGTACAACTTCCTGCACGGCTCCACTTACTGGTGCTCGGCCATAGCCCTCAAAAGGAACGATTCGGACCACGGGGGCAATGCCGTGGCGGATCCTTCCGTGATCCTCGGCGCCATCTACCAGCCCGAAACGGACAAGCTCTGGCTCGGCGGCGAAGAACGCGCAGCAACCCTTAACGGCGAAGCGATCTCCGGTTCGGGTGATACCTCAGTGAGCCAACTGTGCGCGGCCACGTACATCCATCCGACCTGGCTCGCCGACCCCCGAACCGCCATGCCGTGGCATGCAGCCGCCATCACCGCAGCATCCTTGCGGATGTTCGGTTCAGGATCCTGTGACCTTGGCCGCGTCGCCGACGGTGAACTCGGGTGCTGGTTCCAACACAGCTGCCCCGAATGGGACTGGCTTCCGGGCAAAGCGATCGTCCGGGCTGCCGGCGGGGACACCGCGGTGGTGCAGGTCAACGGGCTGAATTGGTTCGTGGCGGGAGGCTCGACGGCGGTCAAGGAGTTGAGCGCGGCCCTTACCTCAGTGCCGCAGTTCGCTTAGTTCGCCTGGCTTTCAGTGGCCCGGTCCCGTCCACGGACCGGGCCCGGGCCAAGGAGTGTCAGACCCACCGCCTAGACTGGTAGGCACCATGGATATGTTGTTTGACCCATACGCAGACGGACCCTTCAACGCAGGCCCCCGGGCCGCAGTCAAGGCTGCGCCGGAGCTTTCCCGCCCCGGTGGTGGTGCGGGAGGCGCCCGGGTGGGAACGGACAACAGCGGCCCGGGGGAGGCCCCCGGCTCGGGCGGCTGGGGTCATCACGACGGCGGGATGCCGGCCGCCGATGCGCTTCTCCAGGGGTTGAACCCGCAGCAGGAAGAAGCCGTGAAGCATGCCGGCAGCCCCCTGCTGATCGTGGCAGGTGCCGGCTCCGGCAAGACCCGCGTCCTCAGTAACCGCATTGCCTACTTGATCGCCACCAAGCGGGCGCATCATGGCGAGATCCTGGCTATCACCTTCACCAACAAGGCCGCCGCGGAGATGCGCGAACGTATCGAAGCCTTGGTGGGCGGCCGGGCCAAGGCCATGTGGATTTCCACCTTCCACTCCTCCTGTGTCCGCATTTTGCGGCGTGAGGCGGCCAACGTCGGGCTGAACTCCAACTTCTCCATCTACGATTCCGCGGACTCCCTGCGGCTCATCACGCTCGTGGCCAAGAACCTGGACCTGGATCCCAAGAAGTTCCCGCCCAAGGCAATCCAGCACAAGATTTCGGCGTTGAAGAACGAGCTGGTGGACGATGATTCCTTCGCGTCCTCGGCCAACTACAACGATCCTTTCGAAACTGCGGTCGCCGAGGTCTTCAAGGGCTACACGCAACGTTTGCGGCAGGCAAACGCCATGGACTTCGATGACCTTATTGCCCAGACCGTCTACATGTTCCGGGCATTCCCGGCGCTCGCGGAGTCGTACAGGCGGCGCTTCCGGCACGTCCTGGTGGATGAATACCAGGACACCAACCACGCCCAGTACGCCTTGGTGCGGGAGATCGTGGGACTGGGCACTGACACGGATGTGGCCCCCAGTGAACTGACGGTGGTGGGCGATTCCGACCAATCCATTTATGCCTTCCGTGGCGCGGACATCCGCAACATCGTGGAGTTCGAACACGATTACCCGAATGCGCGGACCATCAAGCTGGAGCAGAATTACCGCTCCACCCAGAACATCCTCAGCGCAGCCAACGCGGTGATCTCCCGGAACCCCAACCGGCAGGAAAAGCGGCTGTGGACGGCCGAGGGCGACGGCGAGAAAATCATTGGCTACGTCGGTGAAAACGAACACGACGAAGCCCAGTTCATCGCCAAGGAGATCGACCGGCTGCAGGACGAGGAAGGGCTGCGTCCGGGCGATGTGGCCATCTTCTACCGCACCAACGCGCAGTCCCGGTCCATCGAAGATGTGTTGGTTCGCGTCGGCTTGCCGTACAAGGTTGTGGGCGGCACCCGGTTCTACGAACGCAAGGAAATCAAGGACGCCCTGGCTTACTTGCGTGTTCTGGTGAACCCGGACGACGACGTCAATTTGCGCCGCGTGTTGAACGAACCCAAGCGCGGGATCGGAGACCGCGCGGAGGGTGCCATTGCCGCCCTCGCAGAGCGTGACCGGACTTCCTTTATGGACGCTGCCCGCCGGGCGGACCAGGCACCGGGAATGGCCACGCGTTCGGTGAACGCAGTGTTGGGCTTCGTGAAACTCCTGGATGACCTCGCCGAGGTTGCTACGGGTTCGGGAGCGTCGGCTGCGTTGGAAGCCGTCCTTGAACAAACCGGCTATCTTGCGGGACTCCGTGCCAGCAACGATCCCCAGGACGAGTCCCGCGTAGAGAACCTCGCCGAACTTGTTGCGGTTGTCCGGGAATATGAGCGGGACAACCCGGAAGGGACGCTGGGTGAGTTCCTGGAACAGGTTTCACTTGTTGCCGACGCCGACCAGATCCCGGACGCCCCCGGCGCCGACATCGATGCCGCTGTTGCCGAGGCGAAGCGCCTGGGCGTTGTCACGCTCATGACGCTGCACACGGCAAAGGGCCTGGAGTTCCGCGTGGTGTTCCTGACCGGCATGGAGCACGGAATCTTCCCGCACCAGCGCTCGGCCACGGACCCGAAGGAACTCGCTGAGGAGCGCCGCTTGGCTTACGTAGGCCTCACGCGTGCCCGTCAGCGGCTGTATGTCACCCGCTCCGAGGTCCGCAGTATGTGGGGCCAGAGCCAGTACAACCCGGCCAGCCAGTTCCTGCAGGAAATTCCTTCGGAGTTGGTGGACTGGAAGCGTGAAGGAACCAGCCGCCAGGTGGGAGGGTGGGGCAACGCGCCCATCGGGTCCAAGCAATACGGCGGGTCATTCTGGGGTGCGGGAGGCTCGCGCGGCGCTGCCGCCAGCCCAACGGCGGGTTTCGACGCCGACGTTCCGGCCGCCGTCGCACGCACCCGAGTGCAGCCGCAAAAGGAAGTCATTTCCGTGGCCGTCGGGGACAAGGTCAACCACACCAGCTTCGGCAACGGCGTGGTGCTGGGCGTCGAAGGCGCCGGGGACAAGACCGTGGCGAAGGTGAAGTTCGACGTCGGCGAGAAGCGGCTGCTTCTGCGTTACGCACCGCTGACCAAGCTTGATGCGTGACACCCACGGCATAATTGGTCGCATGCGACGGACTGTATTGGGGATCCTTGCCGCCTTGCTCCTGCTGGGCAGCACGGCGTGTTCCTTCTCCACCAAGGATCCCAACTACGTTCCGCCGGAGCCTTTGCCTCCCTTGGAGCAGTTGAAGCAGGTCCCGGTCACGGAGCAGACCACCCTGGCTGCAGGCAATGACGTAACGGCCTTTGTGACGCCGGACCGCAACATCGTCTGTGCCATGACGTCGGCCAGGGGCGGCCACCTCAACGTGCCCTACGAGCCGAACAGCTACTCGGACTCGGCCAACAACAAGTTTGCCGTGGTTCCGGTGGTCCATTGCGAGCTGGCGGCGTACCCCAAGCCCGAGGTGGATGACGTCGCCGATGACTGTGGCGGCACCGGCCTGGGATACCTCGGCGGCACGGTCTTGTTGACTCCGGACAGTGCCGTGTACGGCTCGTGTCGCTCCGGCGTAACACAGATGGAGGCGGAGTTCGGCCCCAAAGGCAGCAAGGACGGACCCGTCTCGCAGCTTCGGGAGTTGAGCGAAGGGCAGAACATTGAGCGCAACGGCCTGCGTTGTTCGGCCTACAACAGCGGGGTTGCCTGCGGAAACGTTTCCGGCGGGGTGGCGTTCTTCGTCAGCCGCGAGGGCTACCAGCTGGTTTCCGACGGCGGCAAGACGGTCCGCGGGAGCCTCAAGGAACTTTCCTGAACACCGCCGGGGCTTCCGGAGGGCCAAAAATCCCCGTTATCACGGGGATTTTCTACGTTCCATAGAAGTGTAAGCTTACTCACTTAACCGGTAGTGTGGGAGGGGCGGGACTCCTCAAAGGGCTAAAGTTCCGAGAGGACCTTACGCAATGTGACCGGACGTTGATTCGGATTTTCGCTGCGTACTTTCCGCAGCTGGCTTCGCGTCATCGCGGTTCCGGCTGGACAGAAACTACTTCGACGTAGAAGGACACTAAACCGTGGACCTGTTTGAATATCAGGCGCGCGATATGTTCGAAGCGCACGGTGTACCCGTGCTCGCCGGCATCGTGGCGCACACTCCTGAAGAAGCGAAGGCAGCTGCTGAGAAGATCGGTGGCGTTACTGTCGTCAAGGCACAGGTTAAGGTCGGTGGCCGCGGCAAGGCTGGCGGCGTGAAGGTTGCCAAGTCCGCTGATGAGGCGCTTGAGCACGCAACCAACATCCTGGGCATGGACATCAAGGGCCACACCGTCAACAAGGTGATGATCGCCCAGGGTGCCGACATCGCGGAAGAATTCTACTTCTCGGTCCTCTTGGACCGTGCAAACCGCAACTACCTGGCCATGTGCTCGGTTGAGGGCGGCATGGAAATCGAGCAGCTCGCCGTCGAGCGTCCCGAAGCCCTGGCCAAGGTTGCCATTGATCCCGCAGTCGGCATCGATCAGGCCAAGGCCGATGAAATCGTTGCAGCCGCAGGCTTTGCCGAAGAACTCCGCGGCAAGGTTTCCGATGTGATCCTGAAGCTGTGGGACGTCTTCAAGAAGGAAGACGCCACCCTGGTTGAGGTGAACCCCTTGGTCCGCACGGGTGCAGGCGAGATCGTTGCCCTGGACGGCAAGGTCTCCCTGGACGAGAACGCAGATTTCCGCCACGTCCACCACGCTGAGCTGGAGGACAAGGAAGCAGCTGACCCGCTTGAGGCCAAGGCAAAGGCGCAGGACCTCAATTACGTGAAGCTGGACGGCGAAGTCGGCATCATCGGCAATGGTGCCGGTCTTGTGATGTCCACCCTCGACGTCGTTGCTTACGCCGGCGAGAACCACGGCAACGTGAAGCCCGCCAACTTCCTTGACATCGGTGGTGGAGCTTCCGCTGAGGTCATGGCCAACGGCCTTGACGTCATCTTGGGCGACTCCCAGGTCAAGAGCGTCTTCGTCAACGTCTTCGGTGGCATCACCGCTTGTGACGCAGTCGCCAAGGGCATCGTGGGCGCACTGGCAGAGCTCGGTTCTTCCGCGAACAAGCCGCTGGTTGTTCGCCTCGACGGCAACAACGTCGAAGAGGGCCGCCGCATCCTGACCGAGGCCAACCACCCGCTGGTTACCCTGGCCGCCACCATGGACGAGGGCGCCGACAAGGCCGCCGAGCTCGCCAACGCAGCTAAGTAAAGGGACGCGAGAATGTCTATCTACCTCAACAAAGACTCCAAGGTCATCGTTCAGGGCATCACGGGCGGCGAAGGCACCAAGCACACCGCACTGATGCTCAAGGCCGGCACCAACATTGTTGGCGGCGTCAACGCCCGCAAGGCCGGCACCACGGTCCTGCACGGCGACAAGGAAATCAACGTCTTCGGCACCGTCAAGGAAGCCATGGCTGAAACCGGCGCAGACGTCTCCATCGTCTTCGTTCCGCCGGCTTTCACCAAGGACGCCGTTGTTGAAGCCATCGAAGCCGGCATCGGCCTCGTCGTGGTCATCACCGAAGGCGTTCCGGTTCAGGATTCTGCCGAGTTCTGGGCCCTCGCCCAGTCCAAGGTTGACGCCGACGGCAAGCAGATCACCCGCATCATCGGACCGAACTGCCCCGGCATCATCACCCCCGGTGAAGCATTGGTCGGTATCACCCCGGCCAACATCACCGGCAAGGGCCCCATCGGCCTGGTTTCCAAGTCCGGTACCTTGACCTACCAGATGATGTACGAACTCCGCGACCTCGGTTTCTCCACTGCGATCGGCATCGGCGGTGACCCGATCATCGGCACCACCCACATCGACGCCCTGGCTGCGTTCGAAGCCGACCCGGAGACCAAGGCGATCGTCATGATCGGTGAAATCGGTGGCGACGCTGAAGAGCGTGCAGCCGACTTCATCAAGGCCAACGTCACCAAGCCTGTTGTGGGCTACGTGGCAGGCTTCACGGCTCCCGAAGGCAAGACCATGGGCCACGCAGGCGCCATCGTCTCCGGTTCCGCCGGAACCGCACAGGCAAAGAAGGAAGCCCTTGAAGCAGCAGGCGTGAAGGTCGGCAAGACGCCGTCCGAGACCGCCAAGCTCCTGCGCGAGGTTTACGCAGCGCTCTAGTTTTTACGGCTGACCCACGACGGCGGCCCGTCACCTTTCCAGCGAAAGGTGGCGGGCCGCCGTCGTGCTTTAAGCGAACCGCCGCGAACGACCGGCACCGGGTGTACCCAAAGTTCCACACGTTTGTTAGTATGTCAGGACAAATTTCTGGAAAGGACACCTCCATGCCCCTGGTACGCATTGACGTCAACGAAGGCCGCACCCGCGAAGAGTTGGCAACCATAAGCCGCACCGTCCATGACGCCATCCTGGCCGAATATGGAATCCCCGAGCGCGACTACTTCCATATCCTCACCGAACACCCGCAGGGTCAGATCGTCGCCCAGGACGCGGGCCTCGGTTTTGAGCGTAGTTCCGGGGTGGTCATGATCCAGATCTTCACCCAGGGCGGCCGCAGCCAAGATGCAAAGAGCGCCCTCTTTGCGGCGATTGCGAAGGGCTTGGGCGAGGTGGGGATAGCCGGTGAGGACGTCTTCGTGGGCTACGTGGAGAACACTGCAGGGGACTGGTCGTTCGGCTTTGGCCGCAGCCAGTATGTCACCGGCGAGTTGGCTGTGCCGGCCAAATAACCGGGCCCTGTGTCACGTTGTAAATATGTCAGTACAAACCTTTGACAGGACATTAAATCTGGTGCAAAGTAGTCATGTGGCCCCGCTCACTGAGGGGTAGCAAGGCATTGGGGCCCAGCGCTCAAAGGTTCAGAGTTCCAAGAGAAAGGTCAACGAGTACCGTGACCCACGAACTGCTCACAATCGGGCGCATCAGCGTTGATATCTACCCGAACGACATTGGAGTCGGGCTGGAGGATGTAACCTCCTTCGGCAAGTACCTGGGAGGTTCGCCCTCCAACGTGGCCGTTGCTGCCGCCCGCCACGGCCGCCGCACCGGCGTGATCACCCGCACCGGCGATGATCCCTTCGGCAGCTTCCTGCACCGCGAACTGCGCAAATTCGGCGTGGACGATTCCTTCGTCACGCCGGCGGCCGGGCAGACTCCCGCCACCTTCTGTGCGATCAAGCCCGCAACGGATGAATTCCCGCTGTACTTCTACGGCCGGTTCCCCACGGCCCCGGACCTGCAGATCAAGGCCGAAGAGCTGGACCTGGACGCAATCCGGGACGCCGGGATCTTCTGGTCCACCGTCACCGGCCTCTGCCAGGAGCCTTCCCGCAGCGCCCACATCGCGGCGCACGAGGCACGCCCCCGGACCGGCCTGAAAGACGGCCAGTTCACCATCCTGGACCTCGACTACCGGCCAATGTTCTGGGCATCCGAAGAGGAAGCCCGCGCCGAGGTTGCCAAGATCCTCCCGCACGTGACGGTCGCGATCGGCAATGACAAGGAATGCGCCGTGGCCGTAGGGGAGGGAACTCCTGATGAGCAGGCGGACCGCCTCCTGGCCGCCGGCGTGGAGATCGCCGTCGTGAAGCTTGGCGCGGAAGGCGTCATGGCCAAGACCCGCACCGAGCGCGTGGTTTCCGCACCCGTGCCGGTGGAGACGGTCAACGGCTTGGGCGCCGGTGATTCTTTCGGGGGAGCCTTCTGCCACGGCTTGCTGTCCGGCTGGCCTCTGTCCGAGGTTCTGGACTACGCAAACGCTTCCGGTGCGATCGTCGCATCCCGCCTCTCTTGCGCGGATGCGATGCCGACGCCGGACGAGGTTACCTCGCTGCTGGCCGAACGCGGCCGGCCCATCCCCGGCGCATCCGCCGCACTCGCAGAAGGAGCCGTGCGTTGAGCCTCAACGATGACCCCCGCCGTTACGAACACCTGAGCCGGATCCGGCTGGAGGACCCGCAGGCCGTAGCCCGCGCAGCCGCCACCCGCCGTCGTCATCCCGGCCTGAAGCACGGCGTGCAGAACTTCATTGTTGCCGCCGACCACCCGGCCCGCGGCGCCCTCGCCGTCGGCAGCGACCCGATGGCCATGGCCGACCGCCGCGATCTTTTGGACCGTCTGCAGATCGCTTTGGCTAACCCGGCCGTTGACGGCATCCTGGCCTCGCCGGACATCATGGATGATCTGCTGCTGCTCGGCGCCCTCGAAGGCAAGCTCGTCTTCGGTTCCATGAACCGCGGCGGCCTTGCTGGCCTGGTGAATGAGTTCGATGACCGTTTCACGGGCCACACCGCCGCAGCCCTTGAGGCGCTCGGTGCCGATGGCGGCAAGATGCTGACCCGCATCTGCCTGGGCGATCCGGACACGGTGGCTACCTTGGAAGCTACGGCGAAGGCGATCGATTCGCTCGCCGAGCGGAAGCTGATCGCCATGGTGGAGCCGTTCCTGTCCGTGCGCGACGCCAACGGCAAGGTCCGCAACGATCTCCGTGCCGATGCCGTGATCAAGTCTGTCGGCATCGCCGAGGGCCTCGGTTCCACCAGCGCCTACACCTGGATGAAGCTGCCCGTGGTGGCCGAGATGGAACGCGTCATGGCCTCCACCACGCTGCCCACCGTGCTGCTCGGCGGTGACCCCGACGGCAGCCCTGATGAAGTCTTCGCATCGTGGCAGGCCGCGCTGGCGTTGCCCGGCGTGCAGGGCCTCACCGTGGGGCGGACGCTTCTGTACCCGCACGACGGCGACGTGGCAGGTGCCGTCGCGACGGCCGCCTCGCTGCTGAACAACACTGAGCCCGCGGCACTGGACGCCGCAGGGCTCACCTCGTCAGACCGTATCCCCGTGAAAGTATCGGAGTATCTCGCCATGCGGACCATAACCGGAACAGCAACCCGTCGGATGACCGTGGCGCAGGCCGTGGTCGAGTTCCTGTCCAAGCAGTACACCGTTGATTCGGTGGGTGGCGTGGACTTCTGTGAGCGCCTGATTCCGGGCACATTCGGCATTTTCGGGCACGGCAACGTTGCCGGTGTGGGCCAGGCATTGAAGCAGTATCAGGCCGCTGACCCGTCCATCATGCCGTACTACCAGGGCAGGAACGAGCAGGCCCAGGTCCACCAGGCTGTGGGTTATGCCCGGCACACGCGCCGCCGCCAGACGTTCGCGATCAGCACCTCGATCGGTCCGGGGTCCTCCAACCTGCTCACCGGTGCAGCCCTGGCTACGACCAACCGGCTGCCGGTGTTGCTGCTTCCGTCTGATACGTTCGCGACCCGTGCCGCTGACCCTGTGCTGCAGCAGCTCGAGCTGCCATACGCGTACGACATCACGGTCAATGATGCGTTCCGGCCGTTGTCGAAGTTCTTTGACCGGGTGAACCGTCCGGAGCAGTTGTTCTCCGCGTTCCACCACGGCCTGCGGGTGCTGACGGACCCGGCCGAGACCGGTGCGGTGACTATTTCGTTGCCGCAGGATGTCCAGGCGGAGGCGTTTGATGTTCCCGAAGAATTCCTGGCCGAGCGGGAGTGGCGCATCCGCCGTCCCGAAGCCGAAGATGATGACATCCGCCGTGCCGTGGAAGCGATCCGTGCAGCGAAGCGTCCGCTGATCATCGCCGGTGGCGGTGTTCTCTACGCGTACGCCAATGAGGAACTGGCGAAGTTCGCGGAGCTGACCGGTATTCCGGTGGGCAACACGCAGGCCGGTGTCGGCGTGCTCCCGTGGGACCACAAGCACTCCCTTGGCGCGATCGGTTCCACGGGAACGACGGCGGCGAACGCCATCGCTGCCGAAGCGGACCTGATCATCGGTATCGGCACCCGCTACGAGGACTTCACCACCGCGTCCCGCACGGCGTTCCAGAACCCGGACGTGAAGTTCGTGAATATCAACGTCGCCGCGATCGACGCGTACAAGCACGGCACGCACCTGCCCATCGTGGCCGATGCCCGCAAGGCGCTCGTGAAGCTGAACCAGGCCCTGGGTGGCTACCGCGTGGGCGCTGACCTGGAGCAGAAGGTCGCCGCCGAAAAGAAGCGCTGGGACGCGACCGTGGATGAAGCGTTCGAGACACGCTTCACGCCGTTGCCGGCTCAGAACGAAATCATCGGTGCCACGAACAAGGCCATGGACGCCCAGGACGTGGTGATCTGCGCAGCCGGGTCACTGCCCGGTGACCTGCACAAGATGTGGCGGGTCCGG
Organism: Paenarthrobacter sp. YJN-5; assembly: GCF_015040095.1. Classification (NCBI taxonomy): domain Bacteria; kingdom Bacillati; phylum Actinomycetota; class Actinomycetes; order Micrococcales; family Micrococcaceae; genus Paenarthrobacter; species Paenarthrobacter sp. YJN-5. The sequence continues at coordinate 3,550,852 of NZ_CP053544.1, read as the reverse complement.
GACCCGTTCGGGTACCACGTGGAATACGCGTACTCCTGCATGGGCTACGAGATCCCCGGTGGTTTGGGCGTCAAGCGTGCAGCGCTTGCCGAGGCAGCAGCAGGCGGCCCGGAGCGGGATGTGGTGGTCATGGTGGGGGACGGCTCCTACCTGATGATGCACACCGAACTGGTCACCGCCGTCGCCGAACGCATCAAACTGATCGTGGTGCTGATCCAGAACCACGGCTACGCCTCCATCGGCTCCCTTTCTGAGATGCTGGGTTCGCAGCGTTTCGGTACCCAGTACCGGGTGCTGGACAAGGAACAACACTCCTTCGACGCCGGCGAGAACCTGCCCATCGACCTCGCCACGAACGCCGAATCCCTCGGCGCGAAGGTCATCCGGATCGAACCGGGCGAGAAGGTCATCGCCGAACTCGAACAAGCCATCCGCGACGCCAAGGCAGCCCCCGATGAGACCGGCCCGATCGTGATCCACGTCGAATCCGATCCGCTCCTGGACGCCCCGTCCTCAGAGTCCTGGTGGGACGTGCCCGTCTCGCAGGTCTCCGAACTGGAATCCACGCAGCAGGCCTACAAGACCTACACCGACCACAAGAACCGCCAGCGCAAACTGCTCGGCTAGAACCCAGACATCCGCCCCTAAAGCTTGAAGACGAGGAAGTCCGCATGTCGACGACGACCACCACTTTGACCACTATCAACCACTTCATCAACGGTGCTGAGTCAGCCGGTGAAGGTGACCGCACCCAGCCGGTGTACAACCCGGCCACGGGCCAGGTCACTGCCGAGCTGCGCCTGGCGAACGGGAATGACCTGAACACCACGGTCGCCGCAGCCCGGAAAGCCGCCGACTCCTGGGGTGACATTTCCCTGGCCAAGCGCACTGCGGTGCTGTTCAAGTTCCGTGAACTCGTCGCAGCCCACGTGGACGAACTCGCTGAACTGATCACGGCCGAGCACGGCAAGGTCCTCTCCGACGCCAAGGGCGAGATCGGCCGTGGCCTGGAAGTCATCGAGTTCGCCTGCGGCATCCCTACCTTGCTCAAGGGTGACTACTCGGACCAGGTCTCCACCGGCATTGATGTGTTCTCCTTCCGCGAACCGTTGGGTGTGGTGGCCGGTATTACCCCGTTCAACTTCCCGGTGATGGTGCCGTTGTGGATGGCCCCGATGGCCATCGCCACCGGCAACGCGTTCATCCTCAAGCCCTCCGAGCGGGACCCGTCCCCGTCGCTGCTGCTCGCCAAGCTGTGGCAGGAAGCGGGCCTGCCTGATGGTGTGTTCCAGGTTCTGCACGGCGGCAAGGAAACCGTTGATGGGCTGTTGACTCACCCGGACGTGGACGGTATCTCCTTCGTGGGCTCCACCCCGATCGCCCAGTACGTCCACGAAACCGCCACGAAGCACGGCAAGCGGGTCCAGGCACTGGGTGGGGCGAAGAACCACGCGATCGTGCTCCCGGACGCTGACCTGGACAACGCCGCGGACCACCTCGCCGCCGCTGCTTTCGGCTCGGCGGGGGAGCGCTGCATGGCGATCTCCGTGGCCGTCGCCGTCGGGGACGCCGCTGACCTGCTGGTGAAGAAGGTCGAAGAACGCGCCCTGGCCGTGAAGGTCAACAACGGCACCGAACCTGGCGCCGAAATGGGCCCGGTCATCACCCCCGCCTCGAAGGAACGCATCGTCAAGATAGTCACCGAAGCAGAAAGCGCCGGTGCCGCGATGGTGGTGGACGGCCGCGACCTGGTCGTCCCAGGCCACGAAGACGGCTTCTGGGTAGGCCCCACCGTGATCGACCACGTCAAGACCGAAATGAGCGCCTACACCGAGGAAATCTTCGGACCCGTCCTGGTGGTGGTCCGCGTGGACACCCTCGAAGACGGCATCAAGCTGATCAACTCCAACCCGTACGGCAACGGCACCGCGATCTTCACCTCCTCGGGAGCGGCGGCACGGAAGTTCCAGCGCTCGGTCACCGTGGGCATGATCGGGATCAACGTGCCCCTGCCCGTCCCGGTGGCCTACCACTCCTTCGGCGGCTGGAAAGCCTCCCTCTTCGGCGACAAGCACATCTACGGACCCGAAGGCGTCTCCTTCTACACCCGCGGCAAGGTAGTCACCTCCCGCTGGCCCGAAACCCACCACGCCTCCGGCGCCTCCTACAACTTCCCCTCCAACTAGCCCCCACCTCCGCTGCCCCGGCACCAAAGCCGGGGCAACGGAGGCTATCAAGAAAGACACCGTTGTCATGACTGACGTCGAGAACAAACTCATCATCGGCACCGCTCCCGATTCCTGGGGTGTTTGGTTCGCGGACGATCCCCAGCAAACACCGTGGGAGCGGTTCCTGGACGAGGTCGCAGAGTCCGGCTACAAGTGGATCGAACTGGGTCCCTATGGCTACCTGCCGACCGACCCCGCCCGCCTCGCGGAGGAACTCAAGCAGCGTGACCTGAAGGTCAGCGCCGGTACTGTCTTTACTGCTTTCCACCGCGGCGCCAAGCAGTACGAGGAAGCCTGGGAGCCCGCCCGCAAGGTAGCCGAACTCACTGCAGCCATGGGCGGCGAACACATTGTGGTTATCCCGGCCATGTGGCGCGACGACGTCACGGGCGAAGCCGTGGAGAACGGCGAACTGACGGACGAACAGTGGGCAGACCTGTTCGCCGGCCACAACCGCATGGGGAAGGTCCTGTTGGAGGACTTCGGGCTGCACCAGCAGTTCCACTCCCACGCCGACTCCCACGTGGGGGCGCAGAAGGACATCGAGACCCTCCTCGCCGCAACGGATCCCCAGTACTTGAACCTGTGCCTGGACACCGGCCATGCCGAATACTGCGGAGCCTCCAGCCTTGAGCTCATCAAGAACTACCCGGAACGCATCGGCTACCTGCACCTGAAGCAGATCAACCCCGAGGTCCTGGCCGAAGTCAATGAGAAGAACATGACCTGGGCAGCGGCAAACCTGGCCGGCGTCATGACCGAGCCGCCGAACGGTCTCCCGGACCTGCGTGCCGTCATCGAAGCCGTGGAGGGCCTGAACCGCCCCATCTTCGGCATCGTGGAACAGGACATGTACCCGGTAGCCTTCGATGTACCGATGCCGATCGCCAAGCGCACCCGAAACTACCTGCTCTCCTGCGGCTCCCGGACCCGTGTCCAGTAGCACCGTCCAGTAGCAGCCAAACCACACTCACCAAAGGACAGAAACTGTGACAAAGACTCTCCGCGTAGCCGTCATCGGTGCAGGCCGCATGGGTGCTGACCACATCAAGCGCCTCAGCACGCGCATCCACGGCGCTGAAGTTGCCGCCGTCGTCGACGTTGACCTGGCCCGTGCGCAAGCCGCCATTGAAGGCATCGACGGTGCAGTGGCCCTGGCCAGTGCCGACGAGGCCCTCAACAACGGCGACGTCAACGCCGTCCTGATCGCAACGCCGGGGTTCCTGCACGAGGAAATCCTGTACAAGGCGCTGGAGAAAGATTTCCCGATTCTGTGCGAGAAGCCCCTGACCCCGGACGCCGAGAGCTCCTGGAAGGTTGTCCAGGCGGAGCTCGCCCTGGGCCACAAGCGCATCCAGGTTGGCTTCATGCGCCGTTTCGACGCCGAGTACTCGGCTTTGGGTTCCATTATCCGCAACAGCGAATTGGGGGAGCTGTTGATGCTGCACCACCAGCACCGGAACCCGAGCACGCCGGAGGGCTTCACCAATGAGATGCTGATCAACGACTCCGTGGTCCACGAGTTCGACGCCATCCGCTACTTCACCGGCGAGGAGATCACGTCCGTGCAGGTCCGCCTGGGCAAGCCGACGCGCAACGCTCCCAACGGCCAGCACGATCCCCAGCAGGTCCTGATCGAAACCGAATCCGGTGTGCTGGCCGACGTCGAAATCTACGTCAACGCCAAGTTCGGCTACCAGGTGGCCACGCAGGCTTCCTTCGAGGACGGCATCGTGAGCATCGGCGGTGACAGCGGCCCGTACGTCCAGACCGCGGGCAAGTGGGGCGGCAACGTCACGCCCGGTTTCGAGGACCGTTTTGGAGCCGCGTACGACGTCGAGGTGCAGGCTTGGGTGGATGCGGCACTTCGCGGCGAAATCGGCGGACCAACGGCATGGGACGGCTACGCCACCGCCGCCTGCTGCGAGGCCGGCGTTGAGGCGCAGAAGTCCGGCGAGAAGGTCAAGGTCCACTTGAACGCCAAGCCGGATCTGTACAAGTAGGGGACTGAACATGAAGATCGCACTTGATCCCACACCCTTCCACCACAGCCACAGCCTGCTGGAGTTCCCCCGCGTTGCTGCCGACCTCGGGTACAAGTACCTGCAGATGACGCCGCACGCGGACCTCATCCCCTTCTACAACCACCCCAAGGCCGACGATGAACTGGTAGGCAAGCTGAAAGCAGCGTGCAAGGATGCCGGCGTGGAAATCGCTTCCGTCCTGCCCGTGCTTCGCTGGTCCGGGCCGGACGAAGATGCCCGTGAGGCCGCTGTCCGTTACTGGAAGCGGGCCATCCGGATTGCCGTGGACCTTGGCGTCCAGACCATGAACACCGAGTTCAGCGGGCGCCCGGAGAAGGCCGAGGAATCCGAGCGTGCCTTCTACCGTTCCATGGAGGAGCTCCTGCCGATCATCGAGCGCGAAGGCCTTGATGTGCTGATCGACCCGCACCCGGACGACTTCGTGGAGGACGGCCTGGCCGCTCTGCGTGTTATCCGCGGCGTCAATTCGCCGAACATCGGGATGGTCTACGTCGCCTCCCACACGTTCCACATGGGCAACAAACCGTTGGAGATCATGCGTGCCGCCGGTGACAAGCTGCGTCTGGTGCACATCTCCGACACCATGAACCACCACGCCTCCCACGGACTGCGGTACATCACCAACCCGCCCGGGAACGCCGTACGCGTCCACCAGCACCTGAAGATCGGTGACGGGGACGTCAACTGGAACGAGTTCTTTGGTGGCCTCAAGGAGATCGGCTTCCTGGACAAGGAGAACACCGTGATGGTCTCTTCCGTGTTTGCAGAGGACGAGAACGCCGAGGAAGTCTCCCGCTACCAGCTCAAGACCATGACGGACTACATCGCCCAGGCCTAGTAGCGCTGAACACCAAGGAAGCCCCTGTGAATCACAGGGGCTTCCTTAGTGCTTGGAATCAGGCTTAGTGTCTGAAATCAGGCCGAGAAAGGCAGCCGCGGGTCCACGTCCTGGCCGTCCCAGGTCTGGCGGATCCAGCCGTGGTGGGGGTCGTCGCTGATGAGCCAGTCCCGGACGCGGCCGGGGCCGGCCATGACGTTCAGGTAGTAGAGGTCGTAGCCGGGTGCTGCCATGGCGGGGCCGTGCCAGCCGTAGGGCACCAGGACAACGTCGCCGGTGCGGACTTCGGCGGAGACGTCGATGGGACGCTCATCGGAGGCGTAGACGCGGGCGTAGCCGATGGCGTCCGTATCTTCCGGGGCGGGGGAGCCGGGAGCTACGCGGGTTTCGAAGTAGTAGATCTCCTCGAGGCTGGTTTCGCCGTCCTTTTCCTCGTCGTGCTTATGGGGAGGGTAGGAGGACCAGTTGCCGGCGGGGGTGATGACTTCGCAGACGATGAAGCGGTCGGCTTCCAGTGCTGCGGGCGTGCCGAAGTTGTGGACCTGGCGGGAGCAGTTGCCGGCGCCGCGGAGTTCCACCGGGGTTTCTGCGGCGGTGATCAGCCTGGTGGGGTAGGACGCTTTGGCGGGTGCGGTCGCGACGGCGACGCGGCCGCCGTCGTTCGAACTGATGGTGACCGCTTTCTCGATGCCGGTGTAGAGGACGTCGCTTGGCCCGTGGAAGACAGACTGCCGTCCCTGAAGACGGTACTGCTCGCCGTCGACCGTCACCGTGAAGGAGCCGCTCAGCGGCACCACGATGCGTTCCTCGCCCGCGGCGGAAAGCTCGACGGCGGAACCCGCGGCGAGCGTCGCCACCTTCAGTCCCGTGTGGGCCCAGCCGTCGACGGCGAGGCTGGAATCGGAGGTGCCGAGGGAGGTGTCCCACTTGCCGTCGGCGGCGGATCCAAGAGGGTATACCCAGTTGGCCATAGTTAATGTCCTTGCGTTAGCGCTGTACGAGGGTCATTTCAAAGCTGTAGGAATCGCCGCGGTAGACGTGGTGGCCGGTTTCCACCATGCGTCCGGTGTCGTCCACCGCGGTGCGTTCCATGGTGACCAGGGCCGATCCCACTTCGGTCTCCAGCAGGGGTGCCTGGTAGTCGTTGGCGATCATGGCGCCGATCCGCTGCGAGGCGAGGCGGAAGTTGACGCCGCCGCGCCGCAGGATGGCGTAGAGGCCTTCGCTGGCGAGCTGGGCTTCGTCCATGGTGACGATGTCATCACGGACCCAGTTCTCCATGAGGGCCAGCGGTTTGCCACCTACTTTGCGGAGGCGGGTGAAGTGGTAGACCTTGGAACCGGCAGGCAGCTGCAGCGCGGCGAGGGTGGCCGCATCCGCTTCGTCGTGGGAGAAGCTCAGCACATCCGTTGTGGGCTTTTTGCCGTTGTTGCTGAGGTCGTCGTAGAGGCTGGAGAGTTCCAGCGGGCGGCGGACCTGACTGGCAACAACCTGCGTTCCTACGCCGCGCTTGCGGACAAGGAGTCCGGCACGGACCAGTTCGTCCATGGCCTTGCGCATCGTGGGTCGTGACAGGTTGAGCTGAGCCGCGAGGTCGATCTCGTTGTCCAAGCGGCTGCCCGGTTCCAGGACGCCGCTGTGGATGGCAGCTTCAATGCCTTGGACAACTTGGTGGTAGAGCGGCACCGGGGACGAACGATCGATGCTGAGGCTGAGTTGGTTCGCCACTGGTTTCCTCCTGGACGGCTGTGCATGACCGGCGGGAGCAGGGTTTCGGCTCCTCTGCCGGAAGGATGTATTTGTCCGTTCATGTTCTCTTGATAGGACATACTGCCTTTTCCTGATCATAGCAGCCGGGTTTCCGCCGTCAAGGAAGCGCCCTTGACGGACGTGTTCCTTGACTGGTGCGAGGGGTGGAAACGTAAAAACATCCTAATGTCAGGACAAAGTATTGACAAAGTGTGATGTCAGTCACCATGATCTGAGTAGTGGATGGTTCGGATACGAGTCTCCGGACACCCCAAGCTGACATCAAAGGAGATAACGGTGGCAAAATTCTCGTGGCGCAAAGCGGCCCTCGCCGCAGCAGTGGTTCCCCTCATAGCACTGAGCGCCTGTTCGAGCCAGGGCGGCAGGCCGTCCGATTCCGGTGGTGGAGCTGCCGCCGGCCAGGTGGCCTCCACCGACCGCATCAAGGTAGCCCTCATCACGCACGCCGCAGCAGGTGACACCTTCTGGGACATCGTTCGTAAGGGTGCCGAGGAAGCCTCAGCCAAGGACAACGTCGAACTGCTTTACACGAGCGATCCCGAAGCCGGGCGGCAAGCCCAGTTGGTGCAGCAGGCCATTGACCAGAAGGTTGACGGCATCGCAGTAACGGTCGCCACCCCTGACGCCCTGAAGGACGTCCTGAAGAAGGCAACCGACGCCGGCATCCCCGTAGTCAGCCTCAACGCCGGTGAGTCCGTATCCGCCAAGCTCGGAGCATTTACCCACTTCGGCTCCAACGAACAGTTGGCCGGCGAAGCCGTGGGCACCCGCCTCGCCGCTGAAGGGTACAAGCACCCGGTCTGCGTCATCCAGCAGCAGGGCCACGTCGGCCTGGAAGCACGCTGCGCAGGCGTGAAGGCCAAGGTCCCCGCCACTGAGATCCTCTACGTGGACGGCAAGGACATGACAGCGGTTCAGTCCACCGCCACCGCCAAGCTCCAGGCTTCCAAGGACGCAGACGTCATCATCGGCCTCGGTGCTCCGATCACGCTGACCCTTCTGAAGTCCGTCACGGATGCAGGAAGCTCCTCCAAGGTAGCCAGCTTCGACCTCAATGCTGAACTTGCCCAGAAGATCGTTGATGGCAACGTCATCTTCACTGTGGACCAGCAGCCCTGGCTCCAGGGCTACATGTCCGTTGACGCCCTGTGGCAGGCCAAGCGCGGCGGCTTCAAGATCGGTGGCGGCCAGCCCGTCCTGACCGGTCCCACCATCGTGGACAAGGCCAACGCCTCTGACGTCCTCAAGTTCGCCCAGCAGGGCGTCCGCTAATCCAGGCATCAGGCTGCGCGGCCCACACCGCGCAGCCTGACCAACCGCGAAGCCTGAACAACCGCGAAGCCTGAAACAACAAGGAGTCATCCCCATGGCAAGCACAGCAACCCTGCCACCGGCACCAGCCCCGGCGTCCGGTGACGAACGGGTAGGACGCCGCAACCCGTTCCAGAAATTCCTCGCCCGCCCGGAGGTCGGCGCCCTCGTTGGCGCAGTCGTCCTCTTCATCTTCTTCGCCTCCGTATCGCAAACCTTCACCCAGCCCAACGCCCTGGCCACAGTGCTTTACGGGTCCTCAACCATCGGCATCATGGCCGTCGGTGTTTCCCTCCTGATGATCGGCGGCGAGTTCGACCTTTCCACCGGCGTCGCCGTCATTTCCTCGGCCCTGACAGCCTCGTTGTTCAGTTGGTACTTCTCCATGAACGCCTGGGTAGGTGTCCTGCTGGCACTGGTGGTTTCCCTTGCCATCGGATTCATCAACGGCTGGATCCTCATCAAGACCAAACTGCCCAGCTTCATCGTCACCCTGGCGACCTTCCTCATGCTGACCGGCCTGAACCTGGCACTCACCCGGCTTGTGGGCGGTTCCGTTTCCTCGCCGTCGATCTCCAAGCTTGACGGCTTCGAATCTGCCCGCGCAGTCTTCGCCTCGTCCATCAGCATCGGCGGGGTGGAAGTGAAGATCACCGTCTTCTTCTGGATCGTCCTGGTTGCCGTGGCCTCCTGGATCCTGCTCCGGACCCGGATCGGCAACTGGATCTTCGCCGTCGGCGGTGACGCGAACGCTGCCCGCGCAGTCGGCGTGCCGGTGACCAAAACCAAAATCGGCCTCTTCATGGCCGTCGGCTTCTGCGGCTGGATCCTCGGCATGCACAACCTCTTCGCCTTCGACGCCGTCCAATCCGGCGAAGGCGTCGGCAACGAGTTCCTCTACATCATCGCCGCGGTCATCGGCGGCTGCCTCCTCACCGGCGGTTACGGATCGGCGATCGGCGGGGCAATCGGTGCCTTCATCTTCGGCATGGCCAACAAGGGCATCGTGTACGCACAATGGAATCCGGACTGGTTCAAGTTCTTCCTGGGCTTGATGCTGCTGCTGGCTACCATCGTCAACCTCATCGTCAAACGCCGGGCAGAGCTGAAGTAAGGGGCCGGACCAATGAACGCACAACGAATCGACCAGCAAACCCTGCTAAGAGACGAGAAAGATCCTTTGACCCACACGCCCGTTCATCTGCTCTCCCTCGAAGCGGTCGGAAAGCACTACGGCAACATCATCGCGCTGCGGGATGTCACCATGGCCGTGGACAACGGCAGGGTCACCTGCGTCCTGGGCGACAACGGCGCAGGCAAGTCCACGCTGATCAAGATCATCGCCGGCCTGCACCAGCACGACGAGGGCAGCTTCAAGATTATGGGCGAGGAGCGCAAGCTGGGCTCACCCCGTGAAGCCCTCGACGCCGGGATCGCGGCCGTGTACCAGGACCTCGCCGTCGTCTCTCTCATGCCAATTTGGCGGAACTTCTTCCTCGGTTCCGAACTCACCACCGGCGTAGGCCCGTTCAAGCGCATGGATGTCCAGAAGATGAAGGACATCACCAAGAAGGAACTCGCGGACATGGGCATCGACCTGCGCGATGTGGAGCAGCCCATTGGCCAGCTCTCGGGCGGTGAACGCCAATGTGTCGCGATCGCCCGCGCCGTGTACTTCGGGGCAAAGGTCCTGATCCTCGACGAACCGACAGCCGCGCTGGGAGTCAAGCAGTCCGGCGTCGTACTTCGCTACATCCTGCAGGCCCGCGACCGCGGCCTCGGCGTCATCTTCATCACCCACAACCCGCACCACGCGTACCCCGTGGGCGACCGGTTCCTGCTGCTCAAGCGCGGCAAGTCGATTGGTTACTACGAGAAGAAGGACATCACGGTCGAGGAACTCACGGCCCAAATGGCCGGCGGCGCCGAACTGGCCGAACTCGCCCACGAACTCGAACAACTCGGTGGACACACCGAAGCGCTCAACGAGGTCAAGGCCGAAGTAGCAGACGTAGCCGACGCAGCACCGGAGAAGGCATGAAGGAAATAACGCTCGGCCTGGTGGGCGTGGGCCGCATCGGTGTGATGCATGCCCGGAACATCAGCGCGTTGAACGAGCAACTCAATCCTGAAGGAGTCAACGTCAGGCTCAAACTGACGGACGTTGCCGAGGAACACGCACGATCGGTGGCCCGGGACTTCGGCGCGGAGTACTTGCCGTCCGTGGAAGCCTTGATCGCCGCCGGCATTGACGGGTTGGTCGTGGCCACCGGGACGGCCACCCATCCGGATCTGATCATGGCGGGCGTTGATGCCGGCATCCCGGTCTTCTGCGAGAAGCCGGTGGCCGTCAACGTGGCAGAGTCCCTCCCGGTCCTGGACTACATCCGGGAAAAGGGCGGCACGGTCCAGATCGGACACCAGCGCCGCTTCGATTCCGGCTACCTCGAGGCCAAGCGGGCCTATGACGCCGGCGAACTCGGCTGGATCCATTCCCTGCGAGCGGTCACCTGCGACATGGCGCCGCCGCCCGTGTCCTTCCTGGCAACCTCAGGCGGACTCTTCCGGGACTGCTCGGTCCACGACTTCGACATCCTCCGCTGGTTGACGGGACGCGAAATCGTGGAGGTTTACGCGAAGGGATCCAACAACGGCGACCCTGCAATCGGTGAGGTGGGCGACGTCGATACCGCTTTGGCAGTGGTGACGTTCGACGACGGCACCGTAGGCACGGTGTCGGCCAGCCGCTACAACGGGGCCGGGCATGATGTCCGGCTGGAGCTGCAGGGCTCGGAAGGATCCGTGGTGGTGGGCATGGACGACCAGATGGCGCTGCGTTCCGGAGAGCGCGGAATCACCTTCCCGGCGGGGACTCCGCACAAGACCTTTGCCGAAAGGTTCGACCAGGCCTACCGCTCCGAAATGGCCGCGTTCGTGGAAGTGATCCTGGGGGAGCGCAAGAACCCCTGCACTCCCGAGGACGCGGTGGCGGCTTCCCGCGTGGCGGACGCGGCACAGGAATCGTTGGAGACAGGCGTCCCCGTGAGAGTCCCCGTGTAACGCTCTATCATTTCCCGACGCTCTTCCGCGGTTGCTCTATCACTTTCCGACGCCTTTCTGCGGTTGCTCTATCACGTCTCGCGGGAGGGTTCGACGGCGGCACTCGGCCTGAGTGCCGCCGTCGAGCTTTTGGTGGGGATGGCTCCCTGCCCGATTGATCGCCTCCGCCCAGGCCCGTCCACCCCGCAACCGTTCCCGCCGAATGCAGCCAGTGCTACGGGTGCATTCGGCGGCAAAGGGTGCGCCACCCGTGTGGCGGACGCGGCACAGGAATCGTTGGCGAAGCGCGTCCCGTGAGAGTCCCCGTGTAACGCTCTATCATTTCCCGACGCTCTTCCGCGGTTGCTCTATCACGTCCCGCTGGAAGGTCCGACGGCGGCACTCGGCCTGAGTGCCGCCGTCGAGCTTTCTGTGCGGATGGCTTTCTCTCCCATTGGCGTCGGTCCGTCCGTTCCCGCCGAATGCACCCCTTGTTCCACACGTGTCAGGCCCCAAACCGCGGGCCCCAAACCCCAGTGGCAGAGGGGTGGTGGGGAGGGGGTGGGATGTGAAAGAGGAACCGGCAAAACCCGGTGGGATGTGAAAGAGGAACCGGCAAAACCCGGTGGGATGTGAAAGAGGAACGGGCAAAACCCGGTGGGATGTGGCAGAGGGATGGTGAAAAAGGGGTGGGATGTGGCAGAGGGATCGGGCGTGGCTGACGCGGGCCGGAAGAGTCTGGGGGAAAACTCCGACCCGCGCCAGGTATGTGGGGGTTGGATCAGGCGATGACCTTCATTCCCTGCCAACCCGTGCCCAGGCTGATCGGCGGCACGTTGCCCAGCGTTCCGCCACCCGATCCGGGGTACAGCCACAAGGTGTCTCCGATGCGGCCGAGGACGTCGTTCTTGCCGTCGCTATCAAGGTCCCTGGGGCCGGCCAGCGCAGTGCGGGTGCTCCACCCGGTTGCGATCTGCTTCCAAGTCAGCCAGCCTCCGGAGCCATTGCCCGGATATAGCCATAATGCGCCTGTATCCGTGCGCCGCGCCAGTACGTCCCCCTTGCCGTCACCGTTGAAATCGCCGGTGCTGAAAATGGCGTTCATAACGTCCCAGCCCCAGCCGACGGTGTAGGGCGAGCGTTGTCCGCCGCTGCCGTTTCCTTCGTATAGACGCAGTTCTCCGTTGCTCCTGCGGCCGATGAAATCGGGGATGCCGTCGCCACTGAAGTCGCCGGGGGAGAAGATCTGGGACATGGTGGTCCAGCCTGTGCTCACCTGTTTCCGCGCCCCGAAGCTGCCGGCTCCGTCGCCGGGGTAGAAGTACAGGATGTCTCCGGCACGGGCAAGGAGATCGTTCTTGCCGTCCCTGTTGAAGTCGCCCGGAGTGATGGTGTCGGTGACCGAGGACCAGGCCGGAGCCGCGAGGGCCACTTGCCGCGGCAGGAGTCCGCCGGCGCCGTCACCCGGGTAGAGGTACAGGTTACCGGCGGTGTCCGCCGCAAGGACGTCGGAGCGGCCGTCACCGCTGAAGTCATGGGTCGACGGCGGCCCGGCGGCGGGAACGGTGTAGGTCTGGGTCCCCACGGCCGAGGCATTTCCCTCCGCGTCCACTCCGATGTACTTGAGGGTCAGGGTGGAGCTGCCCATCACGAGGGGAACGGTGTACTTGAGGTTGGTTGCCGATTCGGTGGTGGTCGGCGTGCTGCCGTCGGTGGTGTAGTAGATGGTTGCCGTTTCATTGGCGCTCAGGGTGATGGTGGCACCGCTGGCGAGGGCCCGCCCCGTCGGGTTGGCCGTGATTACCGGGGCAGTGGTGTCCGGGGGGATGGTGTAGGTCTGTGTCGCCACGTCGGAGGTGTTGCCCGCGGTGTCCTTGGCAAAGTACTTCAACGTCATGGGACCTGGGCCCGTGAAGGTGATGGGTGACGTGTACAGCAGACCTGCGGTGAGGGGGTCGGTGCCATCCTTCGTGTAGCGGATCTCGGCTGCCTCATTGGCGGTGAGGGTGATGTTCGTCCCTGCTGCGTATTCTCCGCTGGCCGGGTTGGCCGTCACGATGGGTTTGGTGACGTCGGGCCCGGTGGAGTAGGTCTGGGTGGCCACTGTGGAGGAGTTGTTGGCGCCGTCCACCGCGAAGTACTTCAGCGTCAGCGGTCCGTTCAGGATGATCGGTGCCGTGTACTTCGTGCTGGCCGTGGTGGGCGTCGAGCCGTTGGTGGTGTAGTAGATCGTCGCGGTTTCGTTGGCCGTCAACGTGATGGCCTGGCCTGCGGCGTAGGTTCCGCCCTCGGGCGCCGCGGTGACCACCGGCGCCACATTGTCCGTACCGAGGTAGGCCTCGAACTCCGCCAGTCCGGCATTCGTGGTGCTGCCGCTGACTGAGGTGATGTTGAAGCGCACTGAGCTCACAGTCTTGGCGGGGAAGTTGAGGGTAAGCCCGGAGCCGTTGTTGGGCAGAGCCGGAACGGGGACCGTGCTGCCGTCCGAGAACACGAGGTTTCCGCCGGTCACCTGGTCGCTGAGGATCGGCCGGTCGCCAAGTGTCACGGCATTGATGGTACGGGTGGGTGTGAAGTTGTATTGGATCCAGCTTCCTGCCTTCTCGCCGGCGGACACCCATTCGCGGGACGCGTCCATCGGCGCACCCCAGAAGTAGCCGTCCCGGGCCTTTTCGGGGCTTTGGGCGGAGGCCTTCTGTGATGACGCGCTCACTGTGGTGCCCGTTGATTTGGCCGCGCTTCCAACCCACTCGATGGCCGTGATGTACTGCCGTTTCAACCACTCGTTGTAGGGGGAGTCCGGGCACCCTTCGCCAGGGCTGCTGCAGACGTACATGTCGAAGTCTGCGAACCGGACAAACGTATCCACCTTGGCGGTCAGTTCGGATCCGGTGACGTTCTGCGGGTATTCGTCGATGACGTAGGCGTCATAGGCCATGGAGGTGTGCGGCCCGGTGTAGCTGCGGGTGGCCAGTTGCGCGAACTTGGCTGTGGCCCAGTGGTCGCTGTGGTCATAAGGGCTGTTGAAATTCCCGGTCCAGTCCTGCGTGCGGAACGTGGTGGGTTTGAAGTTCGCCACCAAGCGGTTGAGGGCAGTCTGGAACTGGGACTTGGTAAACGTGGCGGCGTTATCCACCGGCCTGATGGAGGACAACCGGCCGTCCCACAGTTTGAGGATGCTTTGGGAATTGTAGGCAGCGCTCCCCAAACCGTTGGGGAAGCCGTCCGGCAAGCGCATGAACACCACGGAGATGTTCGGCGCGCCGTTGAGCGTCTGCATGGTCAACGGCCGGTTGGGGACACCGGCGTCGGAGGTCGTCCAGGAGTCCGCCACACCGGCCATCTTGGCGTAGCTGGCCCTGATTCCCGCCTCCAGGCTGCGCCAGTACGTGGCCCCTTCGCCCGCTTCCCCTGCGGTGGTGAAGACGGTTTGGACGCATCGTTTCGCCTGGATGTCGCGCATGAAGTCGGGACTCAGGAAGATCAGGTCGTCATCGGTATGGCCCACGATCTGCATGGCCCCGCCGGTCCCCGCGCATGGGGTCACGGCGGCCGAGGCAGGTGCGGCAGAGGCCAGGACCAGTCCGCCGAAGGCCAGGACAGGGCTGAGAACCATGCCAAGCACACGGCGCACCAAGGAGCGGTGGCTTACCAAAGGATGCAAGGGATTCGGATGACTCGGTCGACTGAAAAGATGTGAACGGACCACAACAATGCTCCTTGAGCAGACGTTGGGCCCCCCAGCCGGCGAACTTCAGACGCCCGTAATGAACGCCATTCGAATAAATTTGTGCTGTTCCTGCCGGCTGCCGTCGGAGACGGAAACCGGTGCAGTGACCGCTACTGTACTCCTCGGGTCCAACGCTGGGTAGGCCTGCCGTTGAACTTTTCGCCACTACGCTGGGTCCATGACCCCGTCAGGTGCCCTGAATCCCAATCCGCGAACGCTTGATGTTGAAAGCCTCATCCACTTCGACCGTTTGGTCAGCGCCGGGGCGCATTCAATGCACGGCTGGCACGCCCAGTCCCTGGACCTGCGCGGGCGCTCCCGTGAACTGCTGGCGCTGAACCCCCAGGGCGCGATCTTCCTGGGCTGTACGTTCGACGACGGCGTGGAGGATCAGCTGCGCAGCCAGGGGGCGCTCATCTTCCCCAAATTGCAGGGTGTTCCGTTCAACCCCTACAGGGGCAGCCTTTACACGGCGGCCGAACTGTATCCCGGCATCTCTACCGAGGAATATGAGCACACTTTGGACGCGCGGGTCTATCACTGGAGCATCCTGCCCGGCCAGCGCTCCCGGCTTGACTCAACACTCGCCGCGGCCCTGCACGACCACGCGATCGGCGACGCCCTGGAAGAGGCCCTGGCCAACGGGGCGCTCGCCGGGTCCAGGCTGGTGGGCGTCATGGGTGGCCATGCGGCGCAGCGCGGCAGCCGGGAGTTCTCCGACGCCGCCCGCTTGGGCCGCTTGCTCGCGAACGCGGGGCTCACGGTGGCCACCGGTGGCGGTCCGGGTGCCATGGAAGCGGCCAACATGGGTGCCTACCTCAGCGCAATGCCCGACGGCGACTTCCGCACCGCGGTGCAGCAACTCGCCGCCGTCCCGGGGTTCCGTCCCTCGGTGACGGCGTGGGCGCGCCAGGCAGCCGCCGTCGTCGAAAATTATCCGGACGGTACGGCGACGCTGGGCATCCCCACCTGGTTCTACGGGCACGAACCGCCCAACCTGTTTGCCACCCACATTGCCAAGTACTTCGCCAACGCCATTCGTGAAGCCATCCTGCTGGAACTGTGCAACGGCGGAATTATCTTCCTCCCGGGAGCGGCCGGTACCGTGCAGGAAATCTTCCAGGACGCGTGCGAGAACTACTACGGAGCCCCGGAAACCATCACCCCCATGGTGCTGGTGGGCCGCGACCACTGGGAGAGGACATACCCGGCGTGGCCCATGCTGCAAAGCCTCGCCGCAGGCCGTCCCATGGACCGGCAGATCTTCCTTGTGGACACGGTGGAAGAAGCAGTGGCGATCGTGGTGGGCCCGGCCTAGAAATTCTTGCTGCAGGGGCCCTTGCCGAGTTCGGCGAGGCCTGTCCGGTCACCGGCCGCGTATTGGCGCACCCACGAAGCTTGGTCGTACATCAGCTGGCGCGGGTCGTCCACGTGGTCCAAGCCCAGCAGGTGCCCCAACTCGTGCATGATCACTGCCACCCCGATCTCCCTGCCCCGGGGCGAATCCATGATTCCGGTGAACTGGGGAGCATCCAATGCCACTGAACCGGTGACATACGCCTTGTACCCGTTACTCAGGCCGATGGACGAGCTTCCGCCCAGGCCGACGGTTTGCCCGGCCAGGCGCGGCACTTCGTCGGGGGTGCTCCACGCAATGAGCACGGGGGCCCACCGGTCACCGTACATTTCCGGTTGGTAGCCCTCCCTGTTGGCTGACGGCAGCTCGGACGTGGGACCGTCGTAGATGAACTGGAGGCCGGTGGCCATGCTCGCCTGCCGGATGGCTTCCTCGACCAGGGGCTGCCAGGAGGCCGGTGCCCTGGTGGAGTTGACCACGTAATGGATCGGCCTGCAGGGGGAGTAGGCCACGGGTGATCCGTCGTCCTTCACGGCCAGGAATTTGTAGGAAGAACTGGTGGGCCGGACAACCGGCGGGGTGCCCAGCGGCGCGTCCGCTTCCTCCCGCCCGGGAAGTGGATCCTCGCGTTGACCGAACGGCAGGACACCTGGCCGGGGCGCCTGGCTTTGGGCCGTGGAACTGCCTCCCATCCACTGCTGCAGTTCACCGCCGAAGTACGCCCCGGCACACACCAGCCCAAGGACAACGAAGAGGAAGAAGACCGCCACGATGCTGCTGTGCTTGATCGGCCGTGTGGGCTGGTCGAGGGGGCCGCGCGGGTGCGTGGACCAAGGCGGCACCCCGACGGCGGGCGGCACGGGAGCGGCGGGCGGCACCCCGGCAGGCTCGTCCGGGGATCGGCGCGCCGGCGGATAGGGGTCCGGCCCTTTCGGCGACCCATCAGGTTCCATTGAGCCCCCTGACCGGCGGCCGAAGCTGCGCGGTGGGCTGCCGCCGTCGGCCGTTTGGGCCAGCTTAGGACCCGCCAGCGGGAGAAGTCCATGGCGGGACGCCAGGCACGAGGCGCCTGCACCCGCCAACCCCGTGTCACCAACCTGCGGGAACGGTACGCCTAGATGTCCTTCCGGCAGGGAGCCGAAGCCAGCATGCTCATGCCCGTCAGGTCACCGTCCGCCAAGCCGTCGGGCGCTCCGATCTCCGGGTACATCAGCTGGATGGGGTCTTCAACATGGTCCAGTCCCAGCACATGTCCCAGCTCGTGCTGCATGACGGCAAGTACGTAGTCTGAGCCGCCGTCCTCGGCCAGGAGTTCCGAGATTTGGGGTGTATCCAACTCCAGGCTTCCGGTGATGTAGCTCTTGGTCCCGTTGTTGATCGAATACATGGTGCTGCCGCCGGTGCCGATCACCTTGTCCGCCAAGGCAGGGGCAACCTCCGGCGTGGTCCACGAGATCAGCAAGGGCGCCCAGCGCTCGCCGTACTTCCCTGGCTGGTACGGCTCCCGTTTGTCCACGGGCTGTTCGTCGGTGGATCCGTCGTCGATGAACTGGATGCCGGCCGCAGCAGACACGTTGGCGAGGGCCGTTTCCAGGAGCTCGTCCGTGCCTGCGGGCGCTGCGGCGTCATTCACGACGTAGTGCAGCGGACGGCACGGTGAGTAGCCAACCGGCGTGCCGTCGTCGTTGGTTGCCAGGAACTTGTAGGAGTCGTTGGCGAGGTGGAGAGCCGACGGCGAGACCAGCGGCTTGTCCGCTTCCTCCAGTCCAGGCGGAGGTGCGTTCAAGGCCCGGGGGAACGGTTCCTGGTCCTGGCCGTCGGGCTGCACGTTGGGCATGGCGAGCCCCGGGACAAGGCCGGTGATACGGGGATCGTTGTGCAGGAAGCCACTGACGACCACCGCCACGGAGGCAGTCACGGCTGCCGTGAGGAGGCCCAGGACCGGACGCAGCACGCGTCCTTTCCGGCGGCGCCTAGGCACCCGGTATGCCTCAGGCTCCACAGTTCTCCCATCATTGCGCCCGGCACGCGGGGCGGCGTGGAGGACGCACCAAGATTACGGGACGGGCGCAGGCCCGTCCATTCGCGCCGCGTTAGACGATCACAGCTCCGAAGAGCAGGCCAAGCCCGTAGGTGGCGGCAGCGGCGCCTATGCCGATTCCCAGCTGCCGCAGCCCGCGGCTCAGCGGGGACGTTCCGGACAGCAAGCCCACGACGGCGCCGGTCGCCAACAGCGCGACGCCCACCAAGGCACCTGCGACGATCAGCGCAGCCCAACCGGTCATGCCGAAGATGAACGGGATGATCGGCACGATGGCGCCGGAGGCAAAGAAGCAGAAGCTGGACATCGCCGCGCCCCAGGCAGAGCCCACGGTTTCATGGTCGACGGCGGGCTGTTCCTTTTCGGGTTGCAGCGAAAGGCTGGGGTCGCAGTCACAACTGAACAGCCCCATGCGTTCGGCGGCCCGGTGCTCAGCGGCTTCCCTGGTCATGCCGCGTGCCAGGTACACCAGCACCAGTTCGTTGTGCTCCACGTCCAGTGACGGTGCCGCGGTCAGCGTTGCCTGCGTCGGCAGGGTGGCGTTGAGCAGTTCACGCTGGGAACGCACGGACACATACTCGCCGGCTCCCATGGACAAAGCACCGGCCAGCAGTCCGGCTACGCCGCTCATGAGCACCACCGCGCTGGAAACACCGGTGGCGGCCATGCCCATCACCAGGGAGAGGTTGCTGACCAGGCCGTCGTTGGCGCCGAAGACTGCTGCACGGAAGGTTCCGGACAACCTGTTCCTGCCGCGTGTGGCGAGTCCGCGGACCACTTCCTCGTGGATCTGCTCGTCAGCCACCATAGCCGGCGTGGCCGAAGGATCGGTTCCGTAGGGAGAGCGGCCCTCGGCGCGCTGGGCCAAGGCGAGAACGAAGACCGACCCGAAGTGCCGGGCAAGGAACCCAAGGAGGCGGCTGCGGCCGGACGCTGCCTTGGGCATGCCGGCGTGCTCACCAAGGAGCTTGAGCCAGTGTGCCTCATGCCGGCCTTCGGCTTCGGCCAGGGCCAGGAGGATCTGGCGTTCCTCACCGTCGCGCCGCTGGGCGAGTTCACGGTATACGGCAGCCTCTGCACGCTCATCGGCAAGGTACTGGCGCCAGCGCTTGATGTCCGCGGACGATGGCGTTGTGTTTTGGGGCTGCGGGTCCGGAGCGGGGCTCGACGGATAGTTGGATTCCTGGTGCTTCTGCACTGCTTCTCCTGGGCTGGGTGGGGTAGTTGCGGCCCCATTGCACCGCCCACTGTACCGCTTATTTCCGCGGTTTTTTGGCTGGTATTCCTTACCGGGAATGTTCGGTGCGCCTTAATTTCGCCACCGGCCAGGACGCATTCGCAGGCTCCGGTGGCGAGCGTATTGACCCTGTCCTCCCTCGGTGCTCAGATGGATAGACAGGCGCGGGAATACTCCCGCATTCGGTCAGCGGGCTGTTCCGCAGCCCACCACACGGAGGTTGCAGCATGAACACTGGATCACACTTCAACCACCCTGAACGGGCCACCATCGAATCCGATCCGGCCTTCGACTACAGCGAGGACCAGGAAGTGGACGAAGCCTGGGTGGAGGAAGAAGACGTGGCGGACGACGACGAACGCGTGGTGCCGATCGACCCCGCCGAAGAGGAATTCCGGGAAGGCGACGACGAACTTTAGCCCTGGCCTTCGGTAACCGTCTGATCCTCCCGTCTCCCGGATAGCAGGTCCACGGGCGTGCCGTGGAAAACGACAAAGCGGCGCTCCCCGCGAAAGGGGAGCGCCGCCGTCGGGCGTTGCTGCGTTGGGTGCCCTTACTTGGCCGGTGAGCTGAGCTCCTCCTCGGCCACCCGGGTGCCGGCTACACGGTCGGTCCAGGCCTTCATGACCGCAGGATCGGTGGGCTTGCTGAACAGCGAGACGGCTACGTAGACGATCGCCGAGGCAATCAGGCCGTAGTAGATGGGCTCGTTCGCGTAGATGCCGTCCAGCGGAGCCTTGGCGTTGATCTCAAGGATGATCATGGTGCCCAGGGTGATCACGGAGCCCAGGGCCATGGAGGCCGCGGCCGCGATTCCCGTGCCGCGCTTCCATACCAGGCCGCCGATGATGGCAACCAGCAGGCCGCCCACCAGGATGTCGTAGGCAATGGTCAGTGCTGCCACGACGTCCTTGGTGGAGATGGCGATGATGATGGCCACGATGCCGAGTCCCAGGACCCAGTAGCGGTTCGCCTTGACGTCATGCTCAGGGTTGTCGGAATCGTCGGTGTTGATGGTCTTGCCGAACCATCCGGCCACGAACGGCAGTACGTCTGCGCGGGCGACCGTAGCGGCTGCAATGAGCGCTCCGGAAGCGGTGGACATCATGGCCGCGACGGCTGCCGCAAGGACCAGGCCGCCAATGCCGATGGGCAGCAGGTTGGTGGCGACTTCCGCGTACACGTCATCCTTGGCTTCGATCTCGATGCCGGACAGGGCAACGCTTGCGGCCATGCCGATCAAGGCGCCGGCCAGGCCGTAAACGATGCAGTACACGCCGGCCGTTGCGCCGCCCCAGCGGGCAACCTTGGGGGTCTTGGCCGTGAAGACGCGCTGCCAGATGTCCTGGCCGATCAGGAGGCCGAGCGTGTAGACCACGAAGTACGTGATGATCGTTTGGAGGCCGATGCCGCCGATGTCGAAGAAGCTGGCGTCAACGCGTTCACGGATGCCGTCCAGGCCACCCGCGGCGTTCATGGCGAAGGGGAGCATGAGGAAGAAGATGCCCACGGTCTTGATGACGAACTGCACCTGGTCAGCCAGGGTGATGGACCACATGCCGCCAATCGTGGAGTACACCAGAACGATCGCGCCGCCGATCGCGATGGCCAACCAGCGCTCCCACCCGAACAGCACCACGAAGATGGTGGCGTAGGCGCCGGTGGAGGTGGCGCAGAGCATCAGGGTGTAGGCCAGCATGACGATGCCCGAGGTTTGCGTCGCCCGGCTTCCGTAGCGGAGGGTCAGCATCTGGGAGACGGTGTAGATCTTGAGCTTTTGGATGGTGCCTGCAAACAGGAGGCTGAGCAACAGCACGCCGGCGCCGATGGCTACCACCAGCCACATGCCGGAGATGCCGAACTTGTAGCCCAGGCCGACGCCGCCAACGGTGGACGCGCCACCGAGGACGACGGCGGCCATGGTGCCTGTGTAAAGGAAGGGGCCAAGGCGGCGGCCGGCCACCAGGAAGTCACTGTTGTTCTTGGTGCGGGACTTGCCCCACCATCCGAACGCCAGCATGGCAAGCAGATACACCACCACAATGGCGATGTTGATGAACGATGAGTCCATGAGTGAGTCCTTGGAGCTGATGCACGGAGGTTGGGGTTTTCGACGATGCTCCTGGGGCGGGGTCGAAGTCTCCGTGCTGACGATGGGAGATTTGCGTTCGTGTTGTGTGCCTCACAGACAACACTTGTTGCCTCTGAGGATATGTTGTGATCGGAGTAACAGTCAAGAAGCTTTAGGTGGCTTCGGGCTTTGTATAGCTTCCGAAAGCTGCTCTGCGGCTACTATTGGCTGCAATGACAGGGCCGGTTGAACAGGCCTGAAAGGTTCGTGAATGAAGGCTCTCCCCGTTGAACCCAGCAACGTCCCCGTTGCCATCGGTTCAAGAATCCGCGCGGCGCGCCAGGCGCAGCGGCTAACCATCGAACAGGTAGCAGAGGCCACCGGGCTGACCAAGGGTTTCCTCAGTCGCGTGGAGCGCGACCTGACTTCCCCCTCGGTGGCGTCGCTGGTAACGCTGTGCCAGGTCCTTTCTGTCTCCGTGGGGGACTTGTTCGCAGCTCCGGAGACGCATCTGACCCGGCGCGACGAAGCTCCGCGGATTTCGCTTGGCGGGCAGGGCATCGTTGAGCGGTTGCTGACGGCCCGGTCCGAGCGCCGCCTCCAGATCCTGGGCGCGACCATCAAGCCGCGGGGTCGTGGCGAAAATGAACTGTATGCCGTTGACTGCGACGTGGACGTCCTTCATGTGGTCAAGGGGCGCATCAAGCTGATCCTTACCAATGAGGAGTATGACCTCGAAGAAGGGGACACCCTTTCTTTCCCCGGCCGGGAGCCCCACACTTGGATCAATCCCACGGACGAGACCGTAGAGGTGCTCTGGATCCTGGTGCCGGCCGCGAGCCGCTAAGACCCTTCGCGAGATGACAAATAATGCCAATGTTCGGGTTGAACATTGGCATTATTTGTCATCTCGACGATTGCTCGGTGTGTAAACAGGTGATGCATATTAGGCAACTTTGAGTGTATGATGGGTGTCACAAACCCAGTTCCGTCCCACCACCTAAGGAGTTGCGCGATCTTGGAAGAGCTCCGCATCGAAGCCAACGGGAACCTTGGCCCCATCGATTCCTCCCGCATCCCGCGCTACGCCGGCGCTGCCACCTACGCCCGCCTGCCCCGCCTGGACCAGGTCTCCAAAGCTGACGTGACAGTGGTTGGCGTTCCTTTCGATTCCGGCGTCTCCTACCGCCCCGGTGCCCGTTTCGGTGCCAACCATGTGCGTGAGGCCAGCCGCCTGCTGCGCCCGTACAATCCGGCGTGGGACGTCAGCCCCTTCGAGAACATCCAAGTGGCCGACGCCGGGGACATGGCAGTGAACCCCTTCAACATCAACGAGGCCATCGAGACCATCCAGCAGAATGCGCTGGACCTCACGGCGAACGGCAGCAAGCTCGTCACCCTCGGTGGCGACCACACCATCGCCCTCCCGCTGCTTCGCGCCGCCGCGGAACGTGCCGGGGAGCCCATCGCCATGCTGCACTTCGACGCACATCTCGATACCTGGGACACCTACTTCGGCGCCGAGTACACCCACGGGACGCCGTTCCGCCGTGCGGTAGAAGAAGGCATCCTGGATACCGAAGCCATCAGCCACGTCGGAACCCGCGGCCCGCTGTACGGCAAGAAAGACCTCGACGACGACCACCGCTTTGGGTTCGGAATCGTCACCTCCGCGGACGTTTACTACCAGGGCGTCCTGGAAACCGTGGCCAAGATCCGCGACCGCATCGGCAACCGTCCGCTGTACATCTCCGTGGACATTGACGTCCTGGATCCGGCCCACGCGCCCGGCACGGGCACCCCCGAAGCCGGTGGCATCACCAGCCGCGAACTTCTGGAGATCATCCGCGGCTTCCGCGGCATGAACCTCGTGGGAGCGGACGTTGTTGAAGTCGCCCCGGCCTATGACCACGCGGAAATTACCGGTGTTGCCGGCAGCCATGTTGCCTACGAACTGGTTACCCTGATGGCCGACAACGCGGTGGAAGGCGACCGTCACGGCGCGCCGAACGGCTACGCGCAGCAGGCCCTCGGCGCCCGCATCGAAGAGCTGGCCAAGGCGACGCGGCGATGATCGATTTTGATCCGGGCACAGCAGCCCCGACCCGTGAAACCGGGCAGCGCAACGGCGGGGACCTCGTCGTCGAGACCCTCGAAGCGCTCGGCGCCAAGACGGTATTCGGCATCCCGGGCCAGCACGCGCTGGGCCTGTTTGATGCGATGGGCCGTGGCAACCTGCACTTCGTCTCTTCGCGTGTGGAGAACAACTCGGCGTTCGCCGCGGACGGGTACTCCCGCGCCACCGGCGAGGTGGGCGTGCTGTTCCTCTCTACGGGTCCCGGCGCGTTGACGTCGCTGGCAGGTCTCCAGGAGGCGTACGCAACGGGTGTTCCCATGGTGGTGGTGGCCAGCCAGATTCCGCTGGACGGACTGGGTGCCCGCCGCAAGGGCATGCTGCACCAGCTTGATGACCAGAAGGCCTCGGCAGCTAATGTGACCAAGAGCCAGCGCCTGATCCAGCACGCCTCCGGAATCCCGTCGGCGATCCAGGACGCCTGGACCGAGGCGATCTCCTCACCGCAGGGCCCGGTCTGGATCGAAATCCCGCAGAACGTGCTGTTGGACCCGATCGTGGTTCCGCCGGTCGAGGACGCCTTGGCTGAAGCTTTTGACAACCCGCCCCGGGTTGAGCTGATCCGTGAGGCAGTGAAGTGGCTTACGACGGCGGAACGTCCGGCGATCATCGCAGGCGGCGGCACGCGTCGCGGCCGTGGCGAAAAGGCGCTGCTGTCCATTGCCGAACAGCTCCGGGCACCCGTCATTTGCACGCCGGGCGGAAACGGCGCTTTCCCGTGGAACCATGAGCTGTCCCTGCAGTCGTGGATCGAGGACCGGTACATGACCGACGTCCTGGAGGACGCGGATGTGTTGATCGTGATCGGTTCATCCCTGGGAGAAGTGACCTCGAACTACTTCACGTTCGAGCCGCGTGGGCGGATCATCCAGATTGATGCCGAGCCCCGCGTACTGGAGTCGAACCGGCCCGGGCTGGGTATCCGTGCCGATGCCGGGCAGGCATTGGCTGCCTTGGACCAGGCCCTTGCCGAGGCCGATGCTGCCAACACGGCGGTTCGCTCCTGGCACGGCACCAGTCCGGAAGAACTGGTGAAGGAATCCCTGGCCAAGGTCAAGGCCCGCTTGGAATCCCAGGACCTGGCCAAGGAACTGAAGTTCATGTCCGACATCCGCGAGGCTGTCCCTGACACCATGCAGACCTTCTGGGACATGACCATTGCGGCGTACTGGGGCTGGAGTTGCTGGGATGCCCGCGAAGGCCAGTTCCACTCCGCCCAAGGCGCAGGTGGACTGGGCTACGGCTTCCCGGCCGCCATCGGCGCTGCTGTAGGTCTGGAAACCGTCGGCAAACCCAGCAGGGTGCTGGCAGTTTCCGGTGATGGTTCGTCGATGTATTCCATCGCCGAGCTGGCAACTGCCAAGCAGCACAACGTTCCGGTCACGTGGCTCATTGTGGACGACGGCGGCTACGGCATCCTTCGCGAATACATGGTGGGCGCCTTCGGCAAAGCCACCGCAACGGAGCTTGCCCGCCCCGATTTCGTCAAGCTGGCTGAGTCGTTCGGCGTCCCGGCCCGCAGGGTGGCCCCGGAGGAAGTGGGGGACGCACTGAAGGCCTCCTTCGCCGCGGACGGGCCCAACGTCGTCGTGGTTGAAACGCTGCTCAAGATGTTTGGACCCACGCACCTGGACGACTAAACGCGTCCACGGAACTTAGCAGGAACCAACAGGACCCCGCACGGCACTGCCGTGCGGGGTCCTTTCGCTGTGGAGCAGTCCTCGCATTTTTAGTTTCCCAAAGTAATCAATCGGAGGTATAGTTGCTTTAGGCAAACAAAAAGGGGTGCATTTCATGTCCGTCGGTTCAACCACGGCCACCGACCTTGTCCATCAGATCTTCGACCTGCAAAGGACCCTGCGCTGTGTGGTGGCCGCCCAACTGGGCCGGGTGCCCGACCTCGGGGTTGCTGCCCAAGGCGTCATGCGTTACATCGGCGAGGGGGAGGCCAGGGCTACGCACTTGGCGGCCCGCCTCGGCGTCAGCGCGCCGGTGCTCAGCCGGCACATTGCTGAACTGGAGGAGCAGGGCTACGTCGTCAGGCGTCCGGACCCGGCCGACGGCAGGGCGCAACTGCTGGCCCTGTCCGAAGGTGGCCTCGTGAAGCTGCGCGAGTTCGAAGAACAGCGCAGCAGCAGGTTGCGTGACTACCTGGCGGACTGGAGTGAAGAAGACGCCTTGGAAGCTACGCACGTCCTGCAGAAGCTCTCCACATCCCTTAAGGATTCCATCCGGGCAACGGCGGCCGGTTCCACAACCACCAAACTCTCAGTTTAGGAGCCACGAATGGCCAAATCATCAACCCAGGCCCCGGGCGCGGGGCAGGCTTCGGCCAGCGGCGCTGCTGCGCCCATGACGCACCGCCAGATCATGGAAGCGCTCACGGGCCTGCTCGCTGCCTTCTTCACGGCAATCCTCAGCAGCACGATCGTGGCAAACGCACTGCCCACCATCATGTCCGAGCTTCATGGCACCCAGACCGATTTCGCCTGGGTCATCACCGCGGCGCTGCTGGCCAACGCTGCAACGACGCCCATCTGGGGCAAGCTCGCCGACCTCTTCGACAAGAAGCTCCTGGTCCAGCTGAGCATCATCATCTTCGTGGCGGGCTCGGTCATGGCCGGCTTGTCGGAAACCATTCCGCTGCTGCTGACCGCCCGCGTCATCCAGGGTGTCGCCATGGGTGGCCTTACCGCTTTGGCGCAGGCCATCATCGGTTCCATGATTCCGCCGCGGGACCGCGGTAAGTACTCCGGGTACATGGGCGCCGTCATGGCAGTCGGCACCGCGGGTGGTCCGTTGCTGGGCGGCTTCATCGTTGACAGCCCGCTGGGATGGCGCTGGACGTTCTTCGTCTGCGTGCCGCTGGCAGTGGTTGCGCTGATCCTGCTCCAGATCACGTTGAAGATCCAGCACATCAAGCGCCCGGCGAAGATCGACTGGCTCGGCTCCATCCTCCTGACGTCCGGCGTCAGCCTGCTCCTCATCTGGGTCTCCTTCGCGGGCGATCCGGAGTACTACGACTGGGTGTCCTGGCAGTCGGCCCTCATGGTGGGCGGTGGCGTGGTCTTGTTGGCCCTGCTGGTGTTCGTCGAGGGCAAGGTCCAGCAGCCCATCATTCCGCTCAAGATCATCTCCGAGCGCACCACGGCCCTGGCCATCCTGGCTTCGGTGTCCGTAGGCATCGCGATGTTCGGTTCCTCCACCTTCCTTGGTCAGTACTTCCAGGTGGCCCGTGGAGCCACGCCCACCGAGGCGGGACTCCTGACGCTGCCGATGATCGCCGGAAACCTGATCGGGTCCGTTGCCAGCGGTATCCTCATCAGCCGCTTCGGCAAGTGGAAGAGGTTCCTCATTGCCGGCAGCGTCCTGTTGATCGGCGGCCTGGCCTTCGCCGGCACCATGGACCACACCACCGAGCTGTGGCTTGTGGCCATCTACACGGCAGTGTTCGGCCTCGGACTGGGCATGCTGATGCAGAACCTGGTGTTGGCAGTACAGAACACCGTCCGTGCCACGGACATCGGTACGGCCAGCGCCTCGGTGGCGTTCTTCCGCTCGGTAGGCGGCGCGATCGGCGTCTCCGTGCTTGGCGCCATCATGTCCAACCATGTGAAGGACCTTGCCACTGAGGGGCTCGCTGCGGCCGGCATTCCCGTTCAAGGTGACTCCTCCGGAGCCAGTTTGGACCTCGCCGACATGCCCGCTCCCATTGCGGACATCATGCGCGCTGCCTACGGCGACGCCACGGCCCAGATCTTCCTGATCTCGGCAGTGATCAGTGTGGTGGCGCTCATCGCAGTACTGCTCATCAAGGAACGTCCGCTGCGCCGCACCGTTGACGCGGCACCCGAGAAGGAACTGATCGCCACTGCCTCCGGTGACGCCGGCATGTCCCTGGACACCGCCTCCCTCGACGCGGTCAAGCCCGACGACGGAACCCGACTGAGGTCCTCCGGCGCCGGAAATGCCGTGGGACACGGGCGAAGTGGCAAACCCATGGGCGAACGCTCAGCGGAAGACCTGGACCTCGAGTTCGCCCGGATCCTCACACAGGAACGCACGAACTCCCAGGCCTCCAATACCGATGCCAAGCCGGCCGACGTGAAGGAACTGCAGGAACAGCTCTCCCGCACCCAGTACGTCCTGGCGGAGCAGCAACTGCAACTGAGCCGGGCCAACGTGGAGCTTCAAGCACGCCTGCGCGAACAGCAGTCACTGGCCGAACAGCAGGCCCGCACCGCCGAAGAGCTGAAGGCACTGCGCAAGGAACTCAAGCGCGAACGCCGGCAGCAGGAACGCATGGCATTGATGCTCCTGCAGGGCGTCGAGTCCCGATCCGACCACGGCAAGCACGCAGGCTAGGCTTGCCAGCCGGCCCTGTGCTCACGTTGCCCGCCTGGCTGGGCGGGGAAATGCACAAGGGGCTCGACAATAGGCGCTGGCTGGTGTTCCTGCCAGCGCCTTGCGTTTATGGGCCCAGCGTCGTTCGGAGTCCATCCCGGCAGCCTTTGCCGGCGCGACGTGAGCTGCCGGCCAGCGGAGGTTGTCATGTGGGCAGCCCTCAGTCGCTGTGGTCACCAGAAGATATTCGTAATACGATTGTCTGCATGGAACGCAAAATGCGCGGACGGGAAGTCTCGGAGGCTGAGATCGATGAATGGGTGGAGGAGGCCGAAGCCGGCTATGACCTTGAGGAGTTGAAGGCGAGGATGGGACGCCCCGCCCGCGGGGCCGAGGCATCTCAGGTCATTCCGGTACGGCTGACGGTAGACGAGTTGGCTGCTGTGATGGCAAGGGCCGAGCGCGAGCACCTCAACCGATCCGAAGCCATCCGCGCTGCCCTGGCTGCCTGGTCGCACGCGGCGTGAATGTCCGGCGTTCCGCCCGCAAGCACGGTATCAGCTCCAATGACGCGATCGAGGCGGCGACTGGCCGCTGGTGTCTGTCCCCTTGGACGATGAGGATCCACGCAGGTTCCTTCGCCTCGGCTTTGATACGCACGGGCGGCTGCTGGAACTCGTAGTACTGGTCTGGGACGACGGTAGCGAAGAGCTGATCCACGCGATGAAGTGCCGCCCGAAGTACCTCGGGATGCTTGGCTAGCACCGCTATTTTGCAGTGGGTCGCTACCGGCTTGAAAAATGCTCCCACGAATCCCCACGCAGTCGCGGGCCCTATTTGCTGGCCGCCGCAGGGGTCGTTCCTGCGCGTTGCTGGTACTCCGCTGGGATGATCTTTTCCGGAGGTTGTTTCGCTGAGGCAACCGACCTCGTAGAGTAAGGACGCTAATACTGTCAGCGCCTGCTGCTAAAACTTCTTTTACCTCATTCACGCACTCTCCTTAAGGATCCGTGGGCATGCTTGTCACCCTTATACGGCGCTACTCCAAGCCGTATTTGCCGCAGATAGTGGCCGTCCTGATATTCCAGTTGGCGTCCACTATTGCCACGCTGTACCTCCCCAGCCTCAATGCCAAAATCATTGACGAGGGAGTCTCCCGCGGCGATACCGATTTCATCTGGCGCACCGGTGCACTCATGCTCGCCGTTGCCCTGGGCCAGGTACTTACCGCCATCGCAGCCGTCTACTTCGGCTCCCGGACGGCCATGGCAATCGGCCGGGACCTCCGGCGCTCCGTCTACCGCCAAGTCAGCAGTTTTTCAGCGCAGGACGTCAACCGCTTCGGTGCTCCGACGCTGATCACCCGCGGCACCAACGACGTCCAGCAGGTCCAAATGCTGGTGCTGATGGGCCTGAACTTCATGGTTTCCACACCCATCATGTGCGTGGGTGGCATCATCATGGCTCTTCGCGAGGATTTGTCCCTTTCCTGGCTGGTCTGGGTTTCCGTACCGTTACTGGTAGCAGTGGTGGGGTACCTCGTGGTCCGGCTGATGCCGTTGTTCCGCTCGATGCAGGCCAAGATCGATGCCATCAACGGGGTACTCCGGGAACAGATCATCGGTATCCGCGTTGTACGTGCCTTCGTCCGTGAGCCCTATGAGGCAAAGCGGTTCGGTGATGCCAACCAGGACCTCACCGCGGTGTCGGTCAAGATCGGCAACCTCTTCGTCCTGATGTTCCCTGCCATCGGCATGATCCTCCACCTTTCCACTGCTGCCGTGCTGTGGTTCGGTGGCCAGCGCGTTGACTCCGGGGAGATGCAGGTGGGGGCACTCACCGCCTTCCTCCAGTACCTGCTCCAGATCCTGATCGCCGTCATGATGGGTACCTTCATGGCGATGATGATTCCGCGCGCCTCGGTGTGTGCAGACCGCATTGGCGAGGTGCTCGACGTCGAACCTTCCATCCACAACCCCGAGAACCCGGTGATTCCAGCAGCCAAGGCGGGACGCGTGGAGTACCGGGACGTGACGTTCAAGTACCCGGGCGCCGAAGCCCCGGTGCTGAGCAATGTCTCCTTCACGGCCGAACCCGGCAAGACGCTGGCCATTATCGGCTCAACCGGCGCGGGCAAGACCACGCTGGTTTCACTGCTGCCGCGGCTCTATGACGTCGCTTCCGGTGAGGTACTGCTCGACGGCGTCCCGGTCACCCAACTGGATGCCTCGGAGATCAGCAGCCGCGTAGCCGCTGTTCCGCAGAAGCCGTACCTGTTCTCCGGCACCATCGAACACAACCTGCGGTTCGGCAAGACGGAAGCCACGGACCAGGAACTGTGGGATGCGCTGGAAACGGCGCAGGCCAAGGGATTTGTGGAGGAGAAGTCCGCCGGCTTGAACCGCCGGATCTCCCAGGGCGGAACCAACGTTTCCGGCGGGCAGCGCCAGCGCCTTTGCATCGCCAGGGCCTTGGTCACAAAACCCAATGTCTACGTGTTCGACGATTCGTTCTCCGCTTTGGACGTTGCCACCGACGTTCGCCTGCGGAAGGCGTTGAAAGCCAAGACGCAGGACGCCACGGTGATCATCGTCGCCCAGCGGGTGTCCACCATCCAGGATGCCGATGAGATCCTCGTGCTGGACAATGGCCGGATCGTGGACCGCGGAACGCACGACGAACTCTTGGAAACCTCGCCCACTTATCAGGAAATTGTTGAATCGCAGCTGAGCGTAGAGGAAATGGCATGAGCGGGCAGGACCAGCAGAAGAAGCGCGGCTGGGCTGCGAAGGCAGAAGCTGCCAAAGCCGCCAAAGCGTCGGCCGCAGCGGACGTCGCCACCGAGGCCATGGAAGACGAGGACTTCGCCGAAGAGGAGTACGTCCCCACGGAGGCCGACGGCGGCATGTTCGGTGACGTGCCGGCCAAGAAGGCGAAGGCCTTCTGGCCCTCCGCCAAGCGCCTCATGGGGTTGCTGAAGCCCGAGCGCATCGGCGTCTCGATCGTTATTGGGCTTGTTGTTGTTTCCGTGGTGCTGAACGTCATTGCACCGAAGATCCTCGGCAGCGCCATGGACGTCATCTTCGGCGGCGTCATCGGCAAGCAGCTTCCTCCTGGAGTGAGCCCGGAACAGTTCGCCGAAATCATGCGCCAGCAGGGCCAGGACAACTTCGCGGACATGGTTTCCAAGATGACGCTGACCAACGGCATCGACTTCCCCAAGCTGACGTTCCTGATCTCGATCGTGCTCCTGATGTACTTCGTGGCCAACATTTTCCTGTGGGCCCAGGGGTGGTTGCTGAACCGGATTGTGATGCGGGTCATCAAGAATCTCCGCGATGAGGTCCAGGCCAAGCTGAACCGGCTGCCGCTGAACTACTTCGACACCCGCCAGCGCGGTGACATCCTGTCCCGCGTCACCAACGACGTCGACAACGTGCAGCAGGGCCTGCAGCAGGCCTTCGCGCAGTTGGTCAGTTCGGTACTGACGGTCCTGGGCATCATCGTGATGATGTTCATCGTGTCTTGGGAACTGGCCCTGATAGCGCTCATCGCGCTGCCGCTGTCCGGTGTCCTGGCAGGTGTCATAGGTGCCCGCAGCCAGAAGCTCTTTGCCGCCCAGTGGAAGAACACGGGCGCGCTGAACGGCCAGATTGAGGAATCGTTCTCCGGACACGACCTCGTGAAGGTCTTTGGGCGCGATGCAGACATGTTGATTCGCTTCGACGAAAAGAACGAGGAACTCTACAAGGCCTCGTTCGGGGCGCAGTTCGTCTCCGGCATCATCTTCCCGGCCATGAACTTCGTGTCCTACTTGTCCTACGTAGGCATCGCAGTTGTCGGTGGCCTGCGCGTAGCGTCGGGTTCCATGAGCCTGGGCGATGCCACAGCCTTCATCCAATACTCCCGCGAGTTCACCCAGCCTCTGGGCCAGATCGCCGGCATGGCCAACATGCTGCAGTCCGGTGTGGCATCCGCCGAGCGTGTGTTCGAGTTCCTCGACGCCGAGGACGAAGTCCCGGAGACCGGAACAAGGAACCTGCCGCCCAAGACCGATGGCCACGTCGAGTTCGACCACGTCCACTTCAGCTATGTGGAGGACAAGCCGCTGATCGAGGACCTGTCATTCAGTGCCGAACCCGGCCACACCGTGGCGATTGTCGGGCCCACGGGTGCAGGCAAGACGACGCTGGTGAACCTCGTGATGCGCTTCTACGAACTCAACGCCGGACGGATCACCTTGGACGGCGTCGACATCAAGGAGCTCAGCCGGGCGGAACTGCGTTCCAAGGTGGGCATGGTGCTTCAAGACGCCTGGCTCTTCGGTGGGACTATCTACGACAACATCCGGTACGGCAACCTTGACGCCACGGAAGAGCAGATCATGGAGGCCGCCAAGGCGACCTACGTGGACCGCTTTGTCCGGGCCCTTCCTGACGGCTACCAGACCATCATTGATGAAGAAGGCAACAACGTCAGTGCCGGTGAGAAACAGCTCATCACCATCGCCAGGGCCTTCGTCTCCAACCCGTCACTGCTCATCCTTGACGAGGCCACCAGCTCCGTAGACACCCGCACGGAACTGCTGCTCCAGAAGGCGATGGCAGCCCTCCGCACGGATCGCACCAGCTTTGTGATCGCCCACCGGCTCTCCACCATCCGTGATGCCGACACCATCCTGGTGATGGAAAACGGGCAAATCGTGGAGCAAGGCAACCACGGCCAACTGCTGGCACGGCAGGGCGCGTACTACCGCCTGTACATGTCGCAGTTCGCGGGTGAAGACGCCGAGGAAGTCTCGGTGGATGATTCGACGGCGGTGCACAGCTGAGTATCGGAACGCCCCGGCGCATGGAGGTACTGGTACCCATGCGCTGGGGCGACATGGATGCGTACGGCCACATCAACAACGTGCAGATCGTGCGCATGCTCGAAGAAGCCCGCATTGCCGCTTTCGGGCCGCCGGCCGGTGCCGGCTTGCCTGGCGTTGAGCCGCCCGCTGCGTTGTTCAACGACGTCGGAGAAGGCATCATGACGCTCGTTGTGGAACACAAGGTCAGGTACGTCCGCACCCTGGAGTACCGCAATGTGCCGGCCGTCGTCGAGATTTGGGTTGGCGCCATCAAGGGTGCCAGCTTCGATCTCCACTACGTCATCAAGGACCCTGTCACCAAGGAAGAGTGCGTCAAGGCCAGCACGCACCTGGCTTTCGTGGCCGAGTCAACGGGGAGGGTGCTGCGCCTCACCCCGGAGCAGAAGGAAAAGCTCGAAGCCTACCGCGCGTAAATCCCCACGCCCTGCCGCACGAATGATGTGGAATTCCTAAGCGGCAGGCGTGGTGCGCCCAGTCCGGGCGACCTAGAGTTTCCTCATGAGACTTGAGATCGCGGTGACCAGCGCCGCCGGTGCAGGCACGTCCGCAGCCGAGGGCGCGGACACGGTTGAACTCTGCAGCAGCTTGGAACTGGGAGGCATCACGCCCAGCCAAGGACTCTTGGAAGCGAGCCTTGAACACGTTGACGGACGGCTGGAAGTCCACGCCCTGGTGCGGCCCCGCCCCGGAGATTTCCATTACTCTGCCTCGGATGTGGACACCATGGTCCACGAGGTCAAGCATCTGCTGCGCCAAGGCGCAGCCGGGGTAGTGGTGGGCGCGCTGACTGCGGAACAGGAAGTGGACGTTCCGGTTGTTCGAAGGCTCCTTGAATCGGCAAAGGAAACGAACCCGGAAGCCCGGCTCACCTTCCACCGGGCCATCGACCAGTCCCGTGACCCCTTGGCTGCCTTGGACCTCCTCCTGGATCTGGGGTTCACCCGGGTCCTCACCTCCGGACATGAATCAACGGCAGGGGAAGGCCTGAACACACTGGCACGGCTGGTTGAACGGGCCTCCGGAGCCATGGAAATCGTGGCCGGGGGAGGGCTCAAGCTCGCCGACATCCCGGCCATGCACGCCGCCGGCCTCTCAGCAGTGCATCTCTCCGCGAAACGCACCGTGTCCACGCTCGCGGACTCTGCCGTCGCCCTCGGCAGCCGGGACGGTGCCGATCCTACGGCCTACGCGGTGACCGACCGGGAGACCGTCCGTGCAGCGAGGGCGGCAGTAAATGCGGCAACGATGGGGTCATGACGTGGCATCGTCCAACATCACAGTAAGCACCCTAACCCTGACCATGGCCGAGCTGGGCCCTCTGAATCCGTTGCCGGTGGTCGGTTCGGAGCTTGAGGAACCCTACAGCGTGGGGGAGGGCGTCCCGGAGGAGTTGCAGGCAGCTACCCGCTATGGGGTGGTGCCCAACGTGTATCCGTACCTGATGCAGGACGGCTACAGCCGCGCGGCCGCACCCAGGGAGCTGACCGCCGTCGCTCTTGAAAACAGCAAGCTGAAGGCGACTGTCCTGCCGTCCATGGGCGGGCGGATCTGGGAGCTTTTCGACAAGGCCACCGGCAAGCAGCTCCTGCACACTCATGCGGCACCCCAGATCGCCAACATCGCATTGCGGAAGGCCTGGTTTGCAGGCGGCCTGGAATGGAACATCGGCACCCGGGGACATTCGCCCACCAGCTGCGATCCTTTGCATACGGCGATCGTGCACACGGCTGATGGCAAGCACATCCTCCGCATGTGGGAGTACGAACGGCTCCGCGAGGTGGTGTTCCAAGTGGACATCTGGCTTCCGGCCGATTCGGAGGTGCTCTTGGCTGCCGTCAGGATCCGGAATCCCAACGAACATGACCTCCCCATGTACTGGTGGAGCAACGCTGCGATTCCGGAGACGGACCGGACCCGGGTGATCGCACCTGCCGAGGAGGCCTTTGGCAGCGATTACGCCACCGACATCACCCGCGTCACGCCCACCAACCACGAAGGCTATGACGGCACATGGTTGGTCAACAGTCCCCATGCCGCGGATTTCTTCTTCGACATCGACCCTTCGGAGCGGCGTTGGGTGGTGGCAGCGGATGACGACGGCGACGGGCTGGCCATGCTGTCCACGGACCTGCTGCGCGGAAAGAAACTGTTCGTGTGGGGCCAGGGCGCAGGCGGCAAGCGGTGGCAGGAATGGTTGAGCCCCGGTGCCGGTCCCTATGCGGAAATCCAGGCCGGACTGGCCCGAACGCAGTTCGAACACCTCGCCATGCCCGCGGGCAGCCAATGGTGCTGGGTTGAGGCTTACGGAAACGGCAGCCTGGATCCGGGGATCTCCCACGGGAAGGACTGGCAGGCGGCAGTAGCGCACGCCGGGGAGCGTCTGGAAACGCTGATGCCCCGCGAGGAACTGGAGTCGCTGTTGCCGGCAGCCATCCGCGACGCTGACGTGCCGCCGTCCACCATGGTCCGGATCGGCAGCGGTTGGGGCGCGCTTGAGCGGGCCCGTCGCCGGCGCGCCGGCCGGAGCTGGGTTGCCGAAAGCGGGACACCGTTCGTGCTGGAGAGCCTGACCGCAGAGCAGGAACCCTGGCTGGGGCTGCTGAAGGGACAAGCGTTCGACGGCGCTCCCTCCTTTGTGGCGGGGGCGGACTGGGAAGGGTTGTTGGCCGGGCAGGAGAGCCCCGAGGCCCACTACCACCTGGCCACCATGCGGCATGCCCGGCAGGATCTGGAAGGCGTCACGGAGGAGTACCGCCGCGTCCTCGACTCGACCGGCGTCAGGCCGGCGACGATCGCGCTCGCCCGGCGGGGGTTGGCGCTGGTTCTCCTGGCAGCAGGCAGCGAACAGGAGGGGTTGGCTGAACTGCGGACGGCTGTCCCGACAGATCCCTCCAACACCTGGTTGCTGACGGAAGCGGCCACCTTGGCACTTCGCCATGGCGATCCCGCCATGGCGCTGGAACTGACCGGATCCGCTCCCACGGAGGGCGCCGCCGTCGGACGTTTGATGTTCCTGAAGGCCACTGCACTGGCCCGCAGCGGCAGGGCAGCGGAGGCCGCGGCCATCCTCCGTGCGGGCGTGGAAATCCCGGATCTGCGCGAAGGAGAGGACGCCATCGCGGCGCTGTGGGAAGAGGTGTGTGCCGGGGAACCCGTGCCGGCTGCTTACCAATTCGGGATGCATTAAATGCTGAATGAAGCCTGTGGATATCCAGATGCCGACTTAACCCAAACAAGGTAAGTTGGCTTAAATGACCTCCCCTGTGTTGCCTGCCGTTGACCGCGCCCCCGGAATCTCGAAAGAGATCGAGGACGCTGCCTGGTACGTACTCCAGCCCGCTTTGCAAGGGAAGCCTTCAGCCATTGACGGGCGGACGCTGACGTGGACAGCGGAGGCTGCCCGCGAGTTGCTGGAACGGCTGGAGCGGGGCGTCGGGGACTCCAAGGCGCCCATGATGACCAACCTGCGGCAGAACCTGGAAGGCGCATCACGCGAGGCGAAGCTCCTGGCCGTCGAGCTGCTGTATTTGCAGTCGCTGCCGCTGGCTCACGAGGTCAAGTCCCTGCGTGTGAAGCGCGCGCGTGTAGCCGAGGCGGCGTCCTGGGTGGAACCGCCGGTCGAGCTGCCTGAAGAGCTGTACCAAGGCATGACGGACCACGGCGTGATCCGGGACCGCACGGCGGAATTCAACTGGACCATCTGGGACCACCTGACGTGGCTGTGCCGCTTCGTGGAGCACGTTGACAGCCAGAGCACGGAGACCATCAACCGGGCGCTGGCCGATCCACTCAAGTTCCACGAACTCGCTGCCGGTACGCCCGAGGACCAGCCCGCCCTGCGGCGCAGCATCGAATACCTGGTGTGGCCCAGCTACTTCGAGCCGGTAGTGGCGGACGTGGAACGCCGCGAGATCCGGGATGCCTTCGCTTCCCTCGTGGGCGGCGCCAAGGGCGATACCGAAGAGGACATCACCGCTGACATCCACCGCATCCGCCTCCACCTGGACGAACAGGCAGGCCAGCGGATCGACTGGTATGCCCGGCAGTTGGTGAGCCAGTGGCGGAAGGTGGGAGACCCGGGCCGCCGTTCCTGGCTGCTGCGCACACACCATGACAACGCGGACCTGTTGGCCTCCTGGGTGGCAGAGGAGAAAGCCACCCTGGACGTTGAGCACTTGCGCTCGCTGGAGGCCGGAGTCACCGCGGGGGTGGTCCAGCACGCCGTAGACGAGGACTGCAAACACCTTGGGTACGTGGAGCGCGAGGACACCAAGACCGCTGTCTTCGCTTTCCTGACCGTCATGAAGCCCGGAGACCTGACGCTCTACCAGCAGGCGGGACGGGTCCGCGTGGGGGTTGTGCTGGGCGAACCGGATCACGAGAACCGCCGCATCCAACGCAAAGTGCGCTGGTTCGACGACAGTTACGCCATCACGGAGCTGCCGCGCCACGCACAGCGCCAGCTGTCCACGCCCGGCATCATCGTGGACGTCACCAGGGTGATCCAGGCGCTCCAGGAGCTCCTCCCGGTGGAGGCAGAAACGGACGGCGAGGACGAGACCCCGCCCACCGCCGTCGTCGAAGTCGTTCAGCAGGGCTTCCGGCCCCTGACCGAAGAGTTCGCCGCCTCGCTCCACATGGACCTCGAACCGCTCAAGGAAATCGCGGAGCTGTTGGAGGAGAACCGGCAGTTGGTGCTCTATGGTCCCCCCGGCACCGGCAAGACGTACCTGGCCAAGCACCTTGCCGCGGAGTTGGCGGGGGACAGCACGGACGAACGCGTCAAGCTGGTGCAGTTCCATCCTTCCTATGCCTACGAGGATTTCTTCGAGGGCTACCGCCCGGACAAGACCGACGACGGCCAGGTTTCCTTCAAGCTGGTTGCCGGACCGCTGCGCCGCCTCGCCGAGGAAGCCGCAAAGCCGGAGAACGCCCACAAGCCTTACTTCCTGATCATTGACGAGATGAACAGGGCCAACCTGGCCAAGGTCTTCGGCGAGCTCTACTTCCTGCTCGAATACCGGGATGATCGCATCTACCTGCAGTACAGCCCGAATGAGCCCTTCAGCCTGCCGGACAACCTGTACATCATCGGCACCATGAACACGGCGGACCGTTCCATCGCCATGATGGACGCCGCCATCCGGCGCCGCTTCGCGTTCATTGAGCTGCACCCGAATGTGGAACCGGTGAAAGGTTCGCTGCGGCGGTTCCTGGAAGCCCGCGGCCTGGATACCCTCAACGCGGATCTGCTGGATGCCCTCAACGCCGCCATCGATGACTGGGACAGGGACCTCATGATCGGCCCGTCCTACTTCATGAAGCCGGCAGCCCAAACCCCCACGGGCCTGCGGCGGATCTGGAAGTACGAGCTCATGCCGCTGCTGGAGGAGCACTACCACGGGCAACTGAACCGGGCGCAGCTGGAAGAACGCTTCGGCCTGGACCAGTTGCTGGGACGTCTTGCTTCCCGCTGACGCCATCCCGCCCCGTCCCGGGCGGGCACCGGCCAGCGCAGCAAAAAATCCAACGGGGGTGCGGCACATCCTCATGGACGAGCTCTCGCGCGGGGTGGTG
This sequence comes from Paenarthrobacter sp. YJN-5, assembly GCF_015040095.1. Taxonomy (NCBI): domain Bacteria; kingdom Bacillati; phylum Actinomycetota; class Actinomycetes; order Micrococcales; family Micrococcaceae; genus Paenarthrobacter; species Paenarthrobacter sp. YJN-5. The sequence goes on along the minus strand of NZ_CP053544.1, from coordinate 3,512,257 downwards.
GACAAACTTGACCCGGAGTCGGCTGCGTTCATCAACGCCAGTGGCCTGGCCAAGGCTTCGCCCATGGGGATGGGCCTGTACAGGATCGAACCGGTGGGAAAAGTTGGTTCGGTCCGGACAGCCGCCGTGCAGTTGGAAGTCCGTCCGAAGGGTCGCCTGGGCCTGAACCGCTTGCTGTTCCTGCTGAGCTTAGCCGGCGACCAAGGCTTCCGTGACCACACCGTGGAGGCAACGGAACATCCGGATCTGTGGAGCGCGTTGGCGCAGTCCCTGGCGCAGTTGGCGGAGAAGGCCCTGAACCGGGGCGTCCTCCAGGGCTACCTGACCATCGACGAATCCCTCCGGACCGTCAAGGGCCGCATCCGCATCTCGGACCAGATCTCGCGCCGGCCCGGAATGCTGGTCCCGCTGGAAGTGTCCTATGACGAATTCACCGAGGACATCGCGGAGAACCGCATCCTGCGCGCCGCCCTCGACCGGATGAGCAAGGTCCCCGGCGTGCGAGCCGACGTCCTGAGCCGCTTGCGGCAGCTCAAAGGAAAGCTCGACGCCGTCACCCGGCTTAAGCCCGGCGCGCCGCTGCCGCCGTGGCAGGCAAACCGGATGAACCTCAGGTACCACGCCGTACTCCGGCTTGCGGAGGTGATCCTGCGCAACGCCTCGGCCGAGGCAGGCGAGGGCAAACAGCAGTCTGCGTCTTTCGTGGTGGACATGGGGCAGGTTTTCCAGGAGTTCGTGGGCGCCGCCCTGCGTCATGCGATGGGCCGGCATCCCGGTGAAATGCGGCTGCAGTACGGGGCACTCCTGAACGAAGCAGTGCAGGATACCGATCGCCTGACGGTCCGGCCGGATGCCGTGCATTTCCTCGGCGGTCAGCCGGTGGTGGTGTACGACTTCAAATACACGGCGGCCGGGGATACCGGGGCTTCGCTCAACGCTGACCACTACCAATTGCTGGCCTATTGCACGGCCTTGCGGGTACCTACGGCGTGGCTCGTTTATGCCGGGACGGGTGAGGTCAAGCTGCGGCGGATCCTCAACACGGACATCGACATCATCGAATACCCGTTGGACCTGTCGCTGCCCCCGGCGGAGATCCTTGCCGCCGTCGAGGACCTCGCTGAACAGTCGTGGGGAGAAGTGGTGCGCCAGGCTGTGGCGGGGCGGGGAGCCTCCGGCTAGCCTGAGAGGTAAACCCCGAGTGCGATGGAGGCATGATGGCTAAGAAGAAGAAGTCCTGGCGTGATCTGAGCACCAAGCAAAAGGCCATGATGATGGCGGGCAGCGCGGTAAACCTGACGCTGCTGATTGCAGCGCAACGGAGCCTGGCCAAGACCCCGGACGCGCAGATCAGGGGCAAGAAGGCCCTCTGGCGGGCTGCGTCCTTCATCAACTTCTTTGGTCCGGTGAGCTACTTTGTGTTCGGCCGCCGGCGGGATGCCGGGGCAGCCTAGAAAGACACGTCCGACGCCGGGGCGAGCCTAGGCGGGCACTTTCACCGTGAAGGTGGTGCCCTGCCCGGGTTCACTCTGGAGTGTGATGCTGCCGCCGTGGGCCTCGACGATCGCCTTGCTGATCGGCAGGCCCAACCCCACGCCGGGAATGGTGCTGTTGCGGACCCCGTCCGCCCGGAAGAACTTGGTGAAGACTCCCGCTTGTTCATCCTGCGGGATGCCCATGCCGGTGTCGGAGACCTTGCAATAGACGTGGTCCTCGTCTTCCCACGCGGATACCACCACGTCCCCGCCGTCCGGTGAGTACTTGATGGCATTGGACACGAGGTTGTCCAGGACCTGGGAGATCCGGGAGGAGTCCACGCGGGCATGGAGCGTCCCGGGCACGTCCACGGAAAGGCGGACGCCCGCTTTGGCTGCCCTGGGTTCGGCCGAAGCAACGCTGCCGCGCACCAGTTCGGAAACATCCACCGGGTGCGGCTGGATGGCGATCTGCCCGGACCTGACGGCCAGGAGGTCGGACACAAGTGACAACAGGCGTTCTGCATTGCGGCGGACGATGTCCAACTGCTTGCGGTACTTCGGATCCAGCCCGTTGGGGTCATCGAGGATGAGCTCGACGTAGCCGAGGATGGATGTCAGCGGTGTCCGGAACTCGTGGGATACGTTGGCCACGAATTCGTCTTTTGCTGCCAGGGCATTGACCAATTCCGTGACGTCGCTGAAGACCACTACGGACCCTGCGAAGTTGCCGGCCGGGTCAAGCATGGGCCTTGCGCTGGCAGTGAATGCGCGCTGCCCGGCGCCGGATCCCAGCCAGACCAGCTGATCCGTGAAACGCTCACCCAGCACCGCCCTGCGGACGGGCCGGCGCTCCGGCGGCAGCGGGGTGGTGCGGTCCGTGTCGAAAACGAGGAGCTGGGATTCGTTGGGATCGTCGTTGTCCGGGGGAGTGGCCAAGGCGTGCGTCTGCCGTTGCCTGCGGTTCATCAGGATGTCGTGGCCGTCGCCGTCAACGGCCACCACGCCCAGCGGCAGCGCTTCCATGACCGTGTTAAGGAGCCGCTCCTGCTTGGTACTGGTTTCGAGAGCCTCTTTGAGGGCCGCGTCCTTTTCTTCAAGTGCCCGTTGTTGGCGGACCATGCTCAGGGTGAGGACGCTGACCGAGACCCCGATGCCAAGGATCAGGATAGGGAAGAGCAATGGCTTGGTGAGGTCCTGCTCGGTGAAGGTGCCGCGGATGAAGAGCGGTGCCCACACAATAGCCAGTGGCCCGATGAATGCCAGGGCGACGGCCAGACGGGGATACAAACCGGAGGCGCACAGCCAAATGACCGGCAGGACCACCAGGACGCTGATCCCCGTGATCGCCTCCTGCCCGCCTTCGCGGCCGAAGGCGATGGAGACGATGTCCAGGATCGGGATGACCAGGAAGCTGGCAAAGGGCAGCTTGTGCCACGGGACGGCGATGCAAAGGGCCAGGAGGAATGCCTGGCTCAACAGGAACACCAGGAAGAACGGGTTGCCGAGGGTCGCCGGGAAGAACAGCCACACGAGGATGGCGGAAAGGCACACGCAGACCGAGAGCGGCAGCTGGCTCAGCACCACCCTCATCCGGAGGCTGTGCTCATGGAAGGAGCGCTTGAAGATGAACAGTTTCTTCTTGTCATCGACGGCCCACATGGTGGGTGTGCTCATGGGTTAACCACCGGTGGGGCAGAAGGAAGACGGTTCATGAGATCAGCCTAACCATAATGGTTATACTTCGAAGGGTTATCGAAGCGGGCTGAGGGGCGGCAATGAGTGAAGCACGTGTGGGACTGGTCATCGAAGACGACCAGGACATCCGCGAACTGGTCCGGGTGGTCCTTTCCCAGGCGGGTTTCGACGTCCATGTGGCGTCCACGGGCTCGGCCGGCGTCAACTCCGCCCGGGAATTGAATCCCGACGTTATTACGCTGGATCTTGGCCTGCCGGACATCGACGGTTTTGAAGTCGCCCGGCAGATCCGTAAGACTTCCGACGCCTACATCATCATGCTCACGGCCCGCGCCGAAGAGCTCGACACGTTGATGGGCCTTGAAGCCGGTGGCGACGATTACCTCACCAAGCCGTTCCGGCCCCGCGAGCTGCGCGCCCGGGTGGAGGCCATGATGCGGAGGCCGCGGTCGTCGTCGTCGGACGCCAAGCACGCCCCGGAAGCCGCCGATCCCGAGATGACCCACAACGGGCTTGCCGTGTCGGCCGGATCCCGCACGGCCGTCCTCAACGGCATGGAGCTGAAGCTGACCCGCACCGAGTTCGACCTGCTGGTGGCACTGTTGGAGACCGGCCGTATTGTGCGGACCAAGGCTGACCTTGCGCGCCGCCTTCGCAACGAACCGTACGACGTCGGCAGTTACGTCAGCGACGCGGACGAACGCGCCGTGGAGGTCCACATGGGCAACCTGCGCAAAAAGCTGGGGGACAGCATCCAAAGCCCGCGCTGGCTGGAAACAGTCCGCGGCGTCGGCTACCGTTTGGCCCCGGCAGTCCACAACAACTAAGCCCCGCCCCGCTCACCCAACTGGGTAGCAGCTGTGCGCGTTTTGAACGCTCAAAACGCGCACAATTGCGACTCAGTTGGGGAGGAAAGGCGGGGAGGGGGACGGGTCAGGCGAGGGGGACGCGGGCGGGTTCCGCTGCGATCACCGGGTGGTCCGTGTCCGGCAGGGAACGCCCGGGGCCGTCATCGAAGAACTCCGCGTTGGCCCGGACGTAGTCTGCCCATTCATCCGGGACGTCCTCCGAGAAGTAGATGGCTTCCACGGGGCACACGGGATCGCATGCTCCGCAGTCCACGCATTCGGAGGGATGGATGTAGAGGGAGCGCGCGCCCTCGTAGATACAATCGACAGGGCATTCGTTGATGCACGCCTTGTCTTTCACATCCACGCAGGGCTGCGCGATCACGTAACTCATGACCGGCTACACGCCCGTGTAGACGGTTTTGCCCCACGTGAAGAAGTCCAGGGCGGACCGTCCTTGTTCGCGGAACGTGTTGGTGGATGAGTCCTTGACCCCGCCGAACGGGACGTTGAGGTCCAGGCCAGCAGTGGGCCGGTTGACCTTGACCACGCCGGCCTGCGCACGGGCGGCGAAGTCCGTGGCGAGGGCGAGGGAATCGGTGCAGATGCCTGCGGTGAGGCCGTATCGGGAGTCGTTGACGGCGGCAAGGCCTGCCTCGTAGTCGGGAACTTCCAGCACGGCCACTACCGGCCCGAAGATCTCCTCCGTGACCGCGGGGTCGTCCGAGGGCAGGTCGGTGAGCACCGCCGCCGGGAAGAGCAGCGCGCCGGAGGGGTCACCGTCGTAAGTACCGTGCAGGAGGGTCGCGCCGCGTTCGACGGCGGTGCGCACCGCTGCCTGGTCCTGCTCGAATTGCTGCCTGCTCACCACGGCGCCCATCCGCGTGCCATCCGCCAGGCCGTCACCGGTGCTGTAAGTGGCGGCTTCGGCCACCAACGCGTCAAGGAACGCTGCACGGATCCCGGGGGTAACGTATACCCGCGAGGTTGCCGTGCATGCCTGCCCGGTGAGTCCGAAAGCTCCGGCGGCCACTACTTGCGCGGCCTTGCGGGGATCGGCGTCGTCGAGGACCAGGACGCCGTTCTTGCCGCCCATTTCCAGCTGCACCCGGGCACGGCGGGCGTTGAGGATTTCCTGCAATCCCAGGCCCACGTTGGTGGAACCGGTGAAGGACAGCCCGGCGATGCGGGGATCGCGGGCCAGTGCGTCACCAACAACCCGGCCCTTGCCGTGGACGACGTTGAACACGCCGGCAGGGAGGCCTGCGTCCTGCAACGCCCGGGCGAGGTGGGTGGCGGAGAGCGGAGTGAGCTCAGCCGGTTTGATCACCACGGTGTTGCCGCTGATCAGGGCCGGTGCGGTCTTCCACGCAGGAATGGCGATGGGGAAGTTCCAGGGCGTGATCAGGCCTACAACGCCCAGGGCTTCCCGGCGGGTGGTGATGGTGGTGTCCGGGAGTCCGCTGGGCAGGACTTCGCCGGTGGCAGCCCAGCCGAGGGAGCCGAAGAAGCGCAGGACGTCCGAAGCCCGCTTCACCTCGCCCTTTGCTTCTGCCAGGGTCTTGCCTTCTTCCCGGACGAGGTCTTCGGCGATGGCCCCCTGGCGTTCGATCAGCAGGTTCCCGGCGGCAAGGAGGATGGCGCCACGGGAGGGGGCCGGGAGCGCAGCCCACGCGGGCTGGGCAGCGGCGGCGGCGGTGATGGCGGCGTCGACGTCCTCGGCGCTCCCGCTGGGTGAGAGTGCTGCGAGCTCATCCGGACGGGCGGGGTTCATGCGCCGTGTGACGCCTTCGCCGAGCCATTGGCCGTTGATGAGGTGCTGGGCGGTGAGGGTGGCCTCGGCGGTGAGGGCAGTATCCAGAGTTGTGGAAGTCATGATGGTCCTTACGTGGTGGGGTTCAGAGGCTGCGGATGAGGCCGCCGTCGCACCTGAGCGCGACTCCGGTGATGTACGACGCCGGCGCGCTGCACAGGAACGCGGCAGCGGCACCGAACTCGGCGGGTTCCCCATACCTGCGGGCGGGGATGGTCTTGCGGGATTCCAACTGGATGTCCTCCAGGGTGGTGCCGCGGCGCTTGGCTGCGGCCTGGTCCAGCTGGGTGACGCGATCGGTGGCGATCCGGCCCGGAAGGAGGAGGTTTACCGTGACCTCGTCCAGCGCTACCTCGGCAGCGAGGGTCTTGAGGTAGCCGGCCAGTGCTGCCCGTCCGGTGTTGGAAACTGCCAGGTTGGGGAGGGGTGCGGTCACTCCGCTGGAACCGATCGCGAGGATGCGGCCCCAGCGGCGTTCCCGCATGCCGGGCAGGACTTTCGAGACCAAGGCATGATGTGGCTTGACCAGGAGGTCGAACGCCGCGGCCATGTCCTCGGAGGTCAGTGTTGCCGCAGCACCGGGCTTGGGGCCGGGTCCGTTGAGCACCAGGATGTCGATCGGCCCGAGGTTGGCCACGGTCTGGTCCACCGCGGACCCGATGCCCTCCGGGGTGCCGAGGTCCGCTTCGATGGCCACCGCGTCAAAGCCGCTGGTTCCCAAAGAACCGATGCCCAAGGTGCCGCTTCCGTAGGCTGCCTGGAGTTCGGCCACGATCTCCTTGGCACGGTCCCGGCGTCGTCCGACCACCGCCACCCGGACCCCTTCGGCCGCGAGCGCCCGGGCCACGGCCAGGCCGAGCCCGCCGGTGGAGGCGGCCACCAGTGCTGTCTTTCCTGCGATTCCGAGGTCCATCAGAAACTCCCTACTGCTGTACGGGCATCCAGTGCTGACGCCGCTTCCTTCAAATGCACTGCCATGGAGCCACGCAAAGCTTCGGGGAAAAGAGCCGCGGGTGCCCGGACGCCGGAGTCCTTGATGAGTCCGCGCTCGCGGAGGCATTCCTTGCGGATGGCCAGTGCCACCTTGGCCTGCTGTTCGAAGTTGATGAGCGGCAGGTAGGGCTGCAGTTCGCGTTCAGCGGCCTCGTACCCGCCGTCCTGCCACGCCCGCACGCAGGCGATCAGGGCTTCGGGGTAGGAGAAGCCGGTCATGGCGCCGGAGGCTCCTGCCATGAGTTCGTCCAGGAGGCCTTGGCCGCCCAGCCCGCCGAAGATGGAAACCCCGACGGCGGCACTCAGTTCCGCGATGGCCACGCTGGTGGGCGGGGCTTCGGCTTTGACGGCGATGACGTACCCGCAGGCGTTCACCACGGAGGCCAGCGCGGGGGTGGGGATGCTGACTCCGCTGGCCAACGGGTAGTCCTGGAGGACTACGTTGGCCCCGGTTGCCCGGTGGATGGCGTCGAGGTGGGTGATCACCGCATCTGCCCGGGCGGAGTTGGCTTGCACCATGACCGCGGCCAGGCGTGGCCCGGCAACCTCCTGAGCTGCCGTGATCTCTTCGATGGCGGGCCGGGTGGCCAGTGCTGTCACGCCCACCACCAGGGGGAGGGTGGTGGATTCGACGACGGTTTCCAGGACGTCGCGGCGTTCCTGCGGCGTCAGGGCGGCTGCTTCGCCGAACACGCCAAGCACTGTGAGGCCGGTTGCCCCGATGTTCCCGTAGTGCTCCACGAGTTCGGCGAGGCTGTCCAGGTCGACGTCCAGGGTGCTGCCTTGGAAGGGGGTTGCTACGACGCCCCAGACGCCGGCGGGCAGGGATTCACGGTTTTTGGGCGCAGAAGGGAGAGGCATGGTGGTTCCTTTTCAATGCGAACTGCTTGATGCGAACTGCTTGAGTGGGATGGCGGGGCAGGTGGTGCCGGGGACGTCTAGCGTCCCGGCCACACCGGCGGACGCTTTTCCTGGAAGGCGCGGACTCCTTCTGCGGAGTCTTCGCTGTCCAGTGCCGCCATCAGTGCCGGTAGCCTGAGGCCGCGGGCTTCCTGGGCGCTCAGGTGCGCCGTCTGCGTCACCATCTGCTTGACGGCGCGCACGGAGGTGGGGGCGCATGCCAGGATCTGGTCCACCCAGCGCCGGACGGCGGTGTCGAGTTGGTCAGCGGGCACTACTTCGTTGACCAGCCCCATGGACTGCATCTCCGCGGCGTCGGCCTTGCGTCCGGTCAGCAGCATTCCCATGGCTTGGGTGTAGGGCACCCGGCGCACCAGCTGGTGGATGCCGCCGTCGAGCGCCAACCGCCCGACGCGGGGTTCGGTCAAACCGAACTTCGCGTCCGAAGCTGCGACGACGATGTCTGCACCGAGGACGATTTCCATGCCGCCGCCCAGGGCGTAGCCGTTGACGCGGGCGATGACGGGAACATCCAGGGTGGTGCGCAGGCTGAGCCCGCCGAAGCCGTTGGGGTCCAGGCCGGCCCAGTACTCCAGGCCGGTCTTGTCCACGGCGTCGGCGGACATGTCGGCACCGACGCAGAAAGCACGCGGACCGGCACCGGTGACCACGACCGCCCGAACGGACGGATCGCTTTCCAGCTGGGACCAGATCCCGTTGAGCCGTGCGTGGGCGGCACCGTCCACTGCGTTCAGCACGTGCTGACGGTCGATGGTCACCGTTGCCACGCCGTCGGTGATGTCCAGTGTTACCTGGTCAACCCGTTCTTCGACCGTGATGCTCATCGGAGCACTCCCAGCTTTTGCAGGCGTTCGATGGTTTCCTCATCGAAGCCGTTCTCCAGCAGGACCTCGACGTTGTGCTCGCCCAGGCGCGGGGCCGTGCGGCGGATCGACGGCGGGGTTGCCGAGAGGCGGATGGGTGCGTTCAGCATTTTCACCGTGCCCACCGAGGGGTGTTCGGCTTCGACGATCATGCCGTTCGCCTCGGTCTGCGCGTCTGCGAGCGCCTGTTCCAGGGTATGGACGGGGGCATTCAGCAGCCCTTGTTCTTCCAGTTTCGCCGTCCAGTAGGCGGTGGTGTTGGTGGCGAAGTGTTCGCGGAAGATGGCCTGGAGGGCGGGCTTGTTCTTGAACTGCTGCTCCAGTGTTGCGAACCCGGGGCGTTCGGTGAGGTCCTCGTCGAGGTCCAGGGCGTCGGAGATCCGGGCCAGGGGATCGGGGGTGAAGCCGCCCACCATGCACACGGCGCCGTCGGTGGTTTCGAAGACTCCGGAGAGCGGCATGGCGCCCCAGTTGACCTCGTAGCCGCGGTTGAGCTGCATGCACGCTTCCTGCATCTGCAGGTGCAGCATGGAGTCGTACATGGTCACTTCCACCTTTTGGCCGACGCCGGTGGTTTCGCGGGTGCGGAGGGCCAGGAGGATTCCCTGCATGAGGTGCATGCCGGTGATGTAGTCGCAGAGCGTGGTGGGGTAGATGGAGGGTTTGGTGTCCTCGGATTCCCTGCGCCACATGACCCCGGAGTAGGCCTGGGCGATGGCGTCCTGGCCGCCCTTGTGGGAGTAGGGTCCTACAGGTCCGAATCCGGTGCCGGAGGCCCAGATGATGCCGGGGTTCTGCGTTTTCAGGTCCTCGTAGCCGAAGCCCATGCGTTCCATGACCCCGGAGCGGAAGTTGCTGACGACGACGTCCGCGTCGGCCATGAGGCGGTGGAGCACTTCGCGGCCTTCTTCGGTGCGGGTGTCCACGGAGACGCTGCGCTTGTTGCGGTTGATGGACAGGAAGATCGGGTTGTCCTGGCCGTCCTGGTCCGGGAAGGAGTTGCGGGAGATGTCTCCGGCTCCGGGACGCTCAACCTTGATGATGTCTGCGCCGTAGTCGCCCAGCAGCTGGGTGCAGGACGGGCCCATGAACACCTGGGTGAAGTCCACGATCTTGACGCCCTCCAGCGGGAGGGGCGTTGGTGCCGGGCCCGCGGCGGTGTGTTCCGCCGTCGTGCGTTCTGCCTGGTCGGTTTCGGTCTGGTCCACGGTCATGAGGCTCATGCCAGTACCGCTGCTTCGGAGTCGACGGTGGCGTTCGACGACGGGACGTCGCCCGGGTCCGCACCGTGCCGGCGCATGCCGAGCTGGATGTCCGCTGCCGCGACGTCGCGGACCAAGATGTTGCTTTCCACGGCAAGGGCTGCCGCGACGCCTACTGCCTGGCCCATGGCCATGCAGGGCGGGATCTCGCGGGACATCTTCTGCGCCTCGGGGGTGGCGGAGTAGTGGCGGCCGGCCACGAGGAGCTGGTCCACTTCCTTGGGCAGGAGCGAGCGGTAGGGGTAGTAGTAGTCGCGTCCGCGGGCCACGGTGTCGGCGAAGTGCCGGCGCTGGGTGACGTCGTCCTTGGTCATGACGTACTCGCCCTGCAGTAGGCGGGTCTGGCGGACGCCCATCTGGGAAGCGACATCCAGCATGTAGCACTTCTCGAAGCCGGGCAGGTGGGCGCGGACGTAGTCCACTGCTTCCGAGATCTTGTCGCGGGCTGCGAACTCGGCTGCGGTCATGTCCGCGGGGTCCACGCCGTCGAAGCCGGTCATGTGCGGGGCGTTGCACCACACCACGCCCTCAACGGGGGTCTTGAGCCACCACAGTTCCCAAGCGCCGCCGAGGATGCGCTTGATCTTGCGGTTGATGGCGCGTGCTTCCTTCGGGTTGGCCTGTTCGAAGGCTTCGGCCGCGTTGGTGTCCACGTTGCCGAGGCGGAAGACGAGGGTGGTGAGGTAGTTGTCCTTGGCGTAGCTGGCGCCGGCACGGGAGGCAACGTCAATGTCGCCGGTGGTGTCGATGACGACGTCGGCCGTGAAGGCCTGCGGGCCGAGCTTGGTTTCGCAGATGACGCCCTTGATGACGCCGTTGTCCACGATCGGCCGGGAGAACCAGGAGTGCAGGCGAAGATCGACGCCTGCTTCGCGGACGAGGTCGTTGGAAACGCGCTTCCAGCCGTCGGGATCGAAGGCTGCGGCGTAGCAGATGGGCTTGGGGTTGGTGTGGGAGTGGAAGTCGAAGGTGCCGTAGCGGCCCCACTTGTTCCACAGTTCCTCGGAGGTCTTGCGGTCATCTGCCGGCGGGACGATTGCGAGGCCCAGCTTCTGGAGGCGTTCGACGTACTCGGAGACAATGCCCGTGACCGTGATTTCCTGGCCGTTGATCATGTCGTCGAGGACCAGCACCATGCCGCCGGACGCAAGGCCACCCAGGGAGGAGTAGCGTTCCAGCAAGGTGACCTTGGCGCCGGAGCGGGCCGCGGTGACTGCGGCTGCCACGCCTGCGGGGCCACCGCCGACCACCAGTACATCGGAACGGGAGATCACGGGCGCCTTGAGGTCCGCCGTCGTGGTGGCGAGTTCGAGGGAGTTCATTTTTTCAGTCCTTACTTGCCGACGTGGATGCCGTTGGTGCGGCGTGCGGCGATGTAGAAAACGATGCTGAGGATGGACAGGACGGCCACGTAGACCGGGAAGATCCAGGTGAGGTTCAGCGACTGGAACCAGACCAGGAGGTAGGAGGCGGTGCCGCCGAAGATCGCTACGCCGATTCCGTAGCCGAGGGCGACGCCGGTGCCGCGGATGTTCTTGGGCATCAGGGAGGAGCTGACCACGTTGTAGAGGGTCATGTTGAGGACCAGGACAATCGAGCCGCCAAGGAGGACCGCTGCGAAACCGCCGATGCCCGGCTGTACGTAGAGCAGCATCAGGAACACGGCCGGGATGGCCAGGACGCGGGTGACCAGGAACCACTTGGACATTGCCTTGCCGTCCGCCAGCTTGCCGACCACCCAGGAACCCACCACGAGGATGACGCCCAAAACAGTGGTGAGGGCGAAGACGGTCGTGGGGTCTTCCTTGAAGCCGCTGCGTGCGGCGCTGGGGAGTCCGACGTTCCAGGCGTAGTTGTAGGCCTGCGCTGCACCGACCACGAAGATGATGGCCAGGACGGAGAGCCAGTGCTTGCTGACGCCCTTCCAGACGGCGCGCGGGGTGTTGGTGGCCATTTCCTCTTCCTTGAGGGTCTCCGGAAGGGAGCGCCGCAGGTAGAGGACCACGAAGCCGAAGAGGGCTCCGATGATGAACGGCACGCGCCATCCCCATTCGCCCATGGCTGCGGCGCCGAGCACGAGGCTGCACAGGAAGCTCACGAGGGAGGCCATGAGGATGCCGATGTTGACGTAGAAGGACATGATGCCGGCGACGTAGCCTTCACGGCCTTCCGGCGCCAGTTCCACGGCGTGGGAGGTGGAGAGGGGAGCTTCAATGCCGGTGGAGATGCCCTGCAGGATGCGGCACACCACCAGGATGATGCCCGCCCAGGCGCCGATGGTGGCGTAGCTGGGGGTGACGGCGATGACCAGGGTGGTGCCGGCCATCAGCATGATGGACAGCAACATCACCCGGCGCCGGCCGATGCGGTCTGCGAGGGTTCCCAGCAGGATGCCGCCCAGCGGACGGAAGGCGAATCCGACGGCGAACACGGCCAGGGCGTTCAGCGTGGCGGACAGGGGTTCGGTGCCGGGGAAGAAATTCGGTCCAATGAAGGCTGACAAGAGTCCGAAGACCATCCAGTCGTACCATTCGAGGGCGTTTCCCAGGCCAAGGCCAAGGAGTCCTTTGCGGACCTCGGGTGTGAACCCGGCGTTCTTGGAACGGGAGTCGGTGATGGGCTTTGGTGCGGGGACGGCATTGTCCGTTTGGATGTCGAGCATGGAAATTTCCTTACGCTTACGCCGCAGAGGGCGTGAAAGGGTATGACGCAGGGACGCCTGTTGGAGGAAGCGCCTGATGCGAAAGTGGCAAGGAGTGTCAGCGGCCACGGGTTCGTGTCCGGACAGTTAAGGGAAAACGCCTGGTCCGCCCGAGGGCGGGTGCGTTACCACGCGTGTGGTGCGTTGACCCAGATGGCTACGCATACCTCTTCGTAGCTGTTCTTGTACCAGTGGGGGATTTCTGAGGAGTAGGTGATGGAGTCGCCTTCTTCAAGGCTGTAGCAGACGCCGTCCAAATAGACGTCCTTACGGCCGGAGATGATGTAGCAGAACTCTTCACCGCTGTGTGTGAAAGGGGTGGCGCTGGTGTCGTGCCCTGGGGGCGTACTGATCCACTGCGCCTCGATGCTTCCGTCCCGGTTGGGGGTCAGCAGCTCGTGGACTGCCTCGCCGACCGATTCCCGGGTGACGTTTTGCAGGTTCCGCCGGTCCGCTTTGCGGACGACGGGTGACCTTGATTCGTCCTGGCCAATGAAGAACCTCCCTACGGGGATGTCCAGGCCATGGGCCAGCTGTGCCAACGTGGTGAAGGACGGGTTGGCCATGCCGCGTTCGATCTGGCTGACGATTGCTTGGCTAAGGCCGGTGATGTCCGAGAGTTGGGCCAGAGTCATGCCCTTTGCCTTGCGCATGGTGCGCACCTTGTTTCCCACGGTGGCCAGGAGTTCGCTGGTGGCCGGGGGAGCAGGAGTCTCGGTGGTCATTGCCGCATCCTTCGTTGGTGAGCTAACTCACACAACTATAGTGAAGATTTTTAGCGAGTCAATGGTTTTCTTCAGCAAAGTAAAAAATTTTAGGAAAATGATGATTCCAGCTGGCTGATGGTGCCGAAGACGAAGGCGTCGATCTCATCCACCAGGGGCGTCAATTCGGCCAGCTGCTCCCCGCCGCTGAGCAGCTTCATCCCGATTTCCAGTTCAGCAGCCAGCCGCCGCAAGCAGATCGCTCCCACCATGTGGCTGGACGTCTTGAGGCTGAGCACAGCGTCCATTGCCTCGTCCAGGTCCAGGTTGTCCACGGCATGATGAAGCCGGGCCACCCGCCACGGCAGCATCGCCACGTAGTTGCGGACGAACGCGTTGACGATCGCTTGGTCGCCGCCGACGTCGGCCCGGAGTTCGGTGAGGACGGAGCGATCCACCAGGGAGTCTGTGCATTCGTCATACTCTGACACCAGACTCCTCCCGCCGCTGCCGAACAATGGATTCACGATTCAACAGTAGGACCAGCCGAACAGTGCACGGGCCCCAAAGTGAAAGCTTGATCCAATCTTGAGCGGACTCAGAGCCAGTCTTGATCACGCTCGACGGGGATCATTCCGCCGAATCCGCGGGAGCTGCCAGGCGCTGGCTTCCGCCCTCAAGGAAGGCCGTCAACCGGCTTTCCAGCTCGCCGCGGTCCTTGAGCTCGCACTCCCACACCGTGAGCGATTCCCACCCGGAGGCCTCAAGCTGTTCGCGCTGCAGGGAGTCGCGCTCGCGGGTCCTAGTGCGTTTGGCCGCCCAGAACTCCGCATTGGCTGCCGGCGCATGGCGCCCTGCCTTGCAGTCGTGGAAATGCCAAAAACAGCCGTTCACGAAGATCACCTTGCGGCGGCCGGCAAACACCAGGTCCGGCCGGCCCGGGAGCGTCGTCGTGCCCGCCCGCCCGTGTAGCCGGTAACGGTACCCCTTGGCGTGCAGGATGCTGCGGACCAGCAGCTCCGGCTTGGTGTTCTTGCCCCTGATCCGGGACATGTTGCGGCTGCGCTGCTCCGGTGTCAGCAAATCCCGGCTCTCGCCCATCCCTCAACAGTAGCGCCGGCTTCAGCGCACCGCCGTGTTGCCGGCCCGGTTCCGGTGTCCCGGTGCTGCTGCCGGGCCCGGTGACAGGCTACTGCTGCCGTCGTCGTACTGTCACCGTGCCGGGTGCCTGGAAGGATAACAGCCGGAGCCACTCCGGTTGCGGGTCCTTCAGCTCGATTCCCTTGAGTGCCGAAGCAGTCTGGTGAACCACGACGGCGGCCTCGAGTTCCGCGAGCTTGGCACCAAGGCAGCGGTGGATTCCGGAACCGAAAGCAAGGCCGTAGGGCGTGGGAACCCCGTCTGCCCAGGGAAAGCCGTGGTTGCCGGTCAGCTCCAACAGCAGTTCCTCACCTGCGGCTACCGCCTTTCCCTGGATCTCGGTATCGCGGGCAGCCACCCGCCGCCACGAAGGGACGGAGGACTCAGTAGCCAGGATGTGCCGCACCAGCTCGCGGGACTTAGCCAGCGACGCCGCCTCGTCCCACGTGATTCCGCGGGATCCTTCTGCCAGGCGGAACAATGAGGTGCTGATGAGCTGACTGGTGGTTTCCTGTCCGGCGATCAGCAGGAAGTAGCCGAGTGAGCAGATTTCCGCGGTGCTGAGGCCATGGTCGGCCAGGGCCCGGAAAAGGTTGGTGGGCCCTGCACTGGCAGTTGCCGGACTGGCCGGCGCCACGGATTCCAGGACCATCCCGCGCAGCCAGGTGTAGAAATCCGCGGCGCTGTGGGCCAGTTCCAGTTGCCGCCCGGGGTCCGGCCACCCCCAGAACAACTCCAGGGACTCCACGCTCCACGCCTTAAGCCGATCAAGGTCCCGCACGGGCAGTCCCAGGAGTTCCAGCATGACGATCGCCGGCGGGTGGGCAGCGACGCTTTGGACCAGCTCAACCGAGCCTTCCGAGCGCAAGCGGGCAGCTGCTGCCAAGGCCGATTCCCGCGCGAGCTGCCTGATGCGTGGTTCCGCCGCAGCCACCTTGGCCGGAGTAAAGAAGGACGTTACCACTTTCCGGATTCCGGCATGCGTGGGTGAGGCATTACTGGCAAGGACGGCCGGGAGGGCAAACCCGGCACGCTGCAGGACCCGCAAAGCCTGTCCCCGGAGGGGCGTGACCGCCAGGAGCGCGTTGGCCGGGCTGAAGTCCCCGGGACGGTGAAGGACCTCCCGTACCACGTCAGGCTGGCGGATGACGGTGTAAGGGCAGGTGGCCACTGTGCTTGAATCTCCAACGCTCATGCCGGGAGCTCCAGCCAGGTGGCGGCCTGCGTGCGGAACGTGCCGGTCTCCCATCCGCCTGCATCGCCGGACGGACCTCCAAGGAACGGTACGGCGCCAAGGTATGGGATGGCTCCGAGGAGCGCAACGGGCCATTGGTTGATGGTTTCCCTGTTGCTGAGCTCCACCACTCCGGGCTCCGCCGGCCAACTGCCCAACACCACGCCGAGCACCGCCAGGTCCCGGTTTTTCAGTGCCTCCAGGGTCAGCGCTGTGTGGTTCAACGTTCCCAGCGACGGACGGGCAACCACCACAAACGCAGCATCCCCGCCAAGGAGGGTTCCCAGCCCGGCCAGTGTGCCGCCGTCGTGGTCCAACTCCACCAGCAGCCCGCCGGCCCCTTCCACCAGGACGTGGCTGTGGGTGCGGCCCAACTCGCGAATGCGTGCGGCGTGGTGTTCCAGCGGAGGCAGCGTAACGCCGTCCAAAGCGGCAGCGGGCACGGGCGCCAGTGGCTGCTCCAGGACGATGCCGGCCTCTGCTTTGGCCGGTGCCGCCAGCCGCTGAATTTCGGCGCAGTCCGAATCGCCGGCCGCATTGCCGCTCTGGCACGGCTTGTATACCGCCGCCGAACCGCCCCGCTGTTCAAGGACGGCCGCCAGCGCCGCCGTCGTGATGGTCTTCCCGACGCCGGTATCGGTGCCGGTGATGAGGATGGTGCCGGGCAGGCTCATCGTGTTTCCTCCAGGTTGCGGCGCAGCACTGCGCAGGCGTAGTGAATCTCGTCAGAAGTAAGGGTTGCGCGGGCGGTCAGCCGGAGCCGGGACACGCCGTCCGGAACCGACGGCGGGCGGAAGCACCCCACGTGCACACCCTCCAGCAGCGCGGCCTTCCTGGCCTGGACGGCGGCTTCGGAGGACACCACGGGAATGGACTGGACAGCGCCGGGGGAGCGTTCGGCGGCGGGGGAGAGAGGGGACAGTCCGGCCGCGAGTGCGGCAGCGTTGCGGTGTACGGCTTCGGGCCGCCACGGCTCGTCCCGGATGATGCCGACGGCGGTGAGGGCGGCCGCCGCCGCGGGCGGGGCGAGGGCGGTGTCGAAGATGAAACTGCGGGACCTGTTGAGGAGGTGCTCCCGCAGTGGCTCCGATCCCAACACGGCCCCGCCTTGGCTGCCCAAGGCCTTGGACAGGGTTGCCGTCCGTATTACGGCAGGGTGCCTGGACAGGCGGGTTCCTGCCACCGCGCCCGCCCCTCGGCAGGGGCCGGTACCGCTGACCCCGAGGCTGTGCGCTTCGTCGATCAGCAGCAGGCAGTCGTGTTCTTCGGCCACCGTCAACAAGTCCTCCAAGGGGGCGGAATCGCCGCCCACGCTGTAAATGGACTCCACGGCAAGCAGTGCCCGGGGCTGGGTTCGCCCGGCCAGGAGCCGGGCGGCCTCTGCGGCGTCGTTGTGCCTGAAGGAACGCAACTCCGAGCGGCTCAAGCGGAAGCCGTCGATCATGGAGGCGTGGCAGTGCTCGTCCGCGACGATCAGGGTTCCGGGGCCGCCGAGCGCTGTGATCACGCCCAGGTTGGCGAGGTATCCGGAGGAGAAGACCAGGGCGGCCTCGGATTGGGCGAACCCCGCCAAGGCGTCTTCCAATTCCAGGTGCAAGGCGGTGGTGCCGGCAACCAGCCGGGACGATGTTGCTCCGGTCCCGTACCGGCGCGCGGCCTGGGCTGCGGCCTCAGCCAGGCGTGGATCCTTCGCCAGGCCGAGGTAATCGTTGCTCGCGAGGTCCACCACGCCCGCGTCCACTACCGACGGCGTGCGCACCAGGCCGCGACGTTCCCGGACCACGGCCTGTGCGTCCAGCCAGGATTCCATGGACGAACTCACGCTGCCCTCCTGTCAGAAGCCACGGCTGCAGCGGCGACCATGCCCGCTGCGATGGCCTCGGTTTGGTGGGTGGAGCTGACGTAGGGCGGCATGGCGTAGATAAGGTTCCGGAACGGCCGGATCCATACCCCGTGCGCAATGGCTTCCCGCGTGACGGATTCGACGTCCACCGCGTCCCGCAACTCGATCACGCCCACGGCACCGATGGTTCGGACGTCCCTCACGCCGTCGAACGCCAACGCCGGAGCCAACCCCGCAGCCAAACCGGAGCCGACCCGCTGGACGTCGCTGGGCCAACCACCGTCCCGCAACAGCCCAAGGCTGGCGTTCGCGACGCCGCAGGCCAACGGATTGGCCATGAAGGTGGGGCCGTGCAGGAGTGCGCCGGCCCCGTGCCTGGACACTGTCCGTGCCACCTCACCTGTGCACAGTGTTGCTGCCAGGGTGAGGTAACCGCCCGTGAGCGCCTTTCCGACGCAGAGAATATCCGCGGTGACACCCGCATGGTCCGACGCGAAGAGTTCGCCGGTGCGCCCGAACCCGGTGGCGATTTCATCCAGGATCAGCAGCAGTCCATGCTGGTTCGCAATGTCCCGGAGGATCCGCAGGCACTCGGGCGGGTAGATGAACATGCCGCCGGCGCCCTGCAGGACGGGCTCCACAATGACGCCGGCAAGTTGGTCGGCGTACATGGTGGCCAAAGCAGCGACGGACTCCCGCCAGGAATCCACGTCCTCAGCCGTGGCGGTGGCCGCGGCCGGCGGGCGCGGAGCGAAAACGTTGGCGGCCAGCATGCCCGGGAACGCCGAATGCATGCCGTCCACCGGATCACACACACCCATCGCCGCGAAGGTATCGCCGTGATAACCGCCCCTGATGGTCAGGAACCGTTGGCGCTTGGGCCGGCCCGCAGCGGTCTGGAACTGCACGGCGAGCTTCAAGGCCACCTCCACCGCGATGGATCCCGAATCGGCCAGGAACACCCGCTCCAAACCTTCGCCCGGCAGCGCACCGCCACGCACCAGGTCCAGCAGGTTCTCCGCCAACTCAACCGCAGGCCGGTGCGTCAAGCCGCCGAACATCACGTGGCTGAAGGAATCCACCTGCCTCTTCACCGCTTGGTCCAGCACCGGATGGCGGTACCCGTGGATCACCGACCACCACGACGACATCGCATCCAGCACCTCATGCCTGCCGCCGTCCTCGTCGCGCAGCCGCAGCGCCACGCCGTCGGCCGCTTCCACTTCCCACAGCGGCAACGTTGCCGACGCAGGCGCGTAGGGGTGCCACAGGCTCGCGCGGTCACGGTCGATCAGCGAGGCCATCACCGGACCACGCCGTGGCGCGAGCACTCCGCGGTCCACCCCAGCGGCGTCACTTGGACCTTCATCCGGCGGCGGCACACGGTGCAATAGCGCGGCGGTTCCATCACCAACTGCTGCAGGCAGGGCAGGTGAGCCTCCGACGTCGGGCGCTCGCCGTGGGTGCCTGCGGCGCCGGTGGCTTCACCCCCGCAGTGGCCGCAGTAGGTGGTTTCTTGCAGGGCCGCGCTGTTCACAGCGACTTCTGGAGTTCCTTGATGGGCATGTTGAGCTCCACCAGGAGGTCGAGGTCGGCTGTTGCGGGGCGACCCAAAGTGGTGAGGTAGTTGCCCACGATCACCGCGTTGATGCCGCCCAGGAGCCCTTCGCGGGTACCGAGGTCGCCCAGGGTCAACTCACGGCCTCCCGCGTAACGCAGGACGGTGCGCGGCATCGCCAGGCGGAACGCCGCGATGGCCCGGAGCGCATCCTTGCCGTCCATGATGCCTTGGTTTTCCAGCGGGGTTCCGGGCCTGGGGTTGAGGAAGTTCAGGGGGACTTCGTGCGGTTCAAGGGCGGCAAGCTGCGCGGCCAGCTCTGCCCGCTGTTCCAGGCTTTCGCCCATCCCGATCAAGGCGCCGCAGCACAGTTCCATGCCCGCTTCCTTGACCATCTGGCACGTGTCCAAGCGCTCTTCGTAGCTGTGCGTTGTGACCACCTGCGGGAAGTAGCTGCGTGCGGTCTCCAGGTTGTGGTTGTACCGGTGGACGCCCCATTCAGCCAATTGGTCCACCTGGCGTTGGGTCAGCATGCCCAAGGAACAGGCGATGTTGATGTCGACTTCCTCATTGATGCGGTCGATCGCGAACTTGATCTGGTTCATCAGCTTGATGTCAGGACCGCGCACCGCGGCGACGATGCAGAACTCAGTGGCTCCCGTGGCGGCTGTCTCCTTGGCTGCCCTCACCAGTTCCGGGATATCCAACCACACTCCGCGCACGGGAGAGTCGAACAGGCCCGACTGGCTGCAGAAATGGCAGTCCTCCGGGCATCCGCCGGTCTTGATGGAGATGATTCCCTCCACCTCCACGTCCTCCCCGCAATGCTTCAGCCGCACCTCGTGGGCCAGTTGCAGGGCGGCTGGAATGGCATCGTCCGGGAGTTGGAGGATTTCTACAAGCTGATCCTCGGTGAGTCCTTCGCCCCGCTCCAGGACTTGGTCCTTTGCGAGGTCCAGAATGGCGTAACCAGTGGCTTCATGCGTTGCGTCGATGGTCATGGACTCGACGCTATCCGGGGGACGCGTGGCCGATTTTGGAGGGTCGGCACAAAGCAGTCCCCCGGATTTTGGAGCGCGAAGACCTACGGCTTGAGCACCACCTTGATGCAGCCGTCCTGCTTCTTTTGGAACTTCTCGTAGAGCTCGGGAGCGTCGTCAAGTCCACCGGTGTGGGTCACCAGGTGCATGACTCCCAAGGGGTCGGCGTCGTCTTCCACCAAGGGCAGCAACTGGTCCGTCCACCTGCGCACGTTGCACTGGCCCATGCGGAGTTGGATCTGCTTGTCGAACATGGTCAGCATGGGCATGGGATCGGCCTGGCCGCCGTATACGCCGCTCAGTGAAATGGTCCCACCGCGCCTGACCAGGTCCACCGCGGTGTGAAGCGCGGCAAGGCGGTCCACGCTCATGGTCTCCATGGCCACCTGTGCCGGCTTGTCCGGCAGCAAGGACACGGCCTTGTGGAGGAAGGATGCAACGGGGGAGCCATGCGCTTCCATGCCCACTGCGTCAACCACGGAGTCCGGTCCGCGGCCCACGGTCTCTTCCTTGATTTGCCCGGCAACATCCGGGCTGTAGTCCATGGTCTCGATGCCGTGGGCTTCAGCCATTGCACGCCGCTCCGGAACAGGGTCCACGCCGATCACCCGGAAGCCCTTGTACTTGCCGATCCTGGCAGCGAACTGCCCCACCGGTCCCAGCCCCAGGACCGCCAGCGTGCCGCCGTCGGGGACGTTGGCGTACTCCACTGCCTGCCATGCGGTGGGCAGGATGTCGGAGAGGAACAAATACCGTTCGTCGGGAAGGTCGGAGCTGACTTTGACCGGACCGTAGTCGCCGAAAGGCACGCGCAGGTACTGTGCCTGGCCGCCGGGCACGGATCCGTAAAGTTCGGAATAGCCGAAGAGGGCAGCCCCGGAGCCTTTCTCCTTGACTTGGGTGGTTTCGCACTGGGACTGCAGACCCTGGTTGCACATGTAGCAGCGGCCGCAGGAGATATTGAAGGGCACCACAACACGGTCGCCCTTCTTTAGCCTGTGGACTTCCGAGCCCACTTCTTCCACGATGCCCATGGGCTCATGGCCGATCACGTCGCCCTTGTGCATGTAGGGGCCGAGGACCTCGTAGAGGTGCAGGTCGGAGCCGCAAATGGCCGTGGACGTAATCCTGACGATCACGTCCGTTGGTTCCTGAATAGTTGGATCGGGGACTTCGATGACGCCCAATGAGCGCCTGCCTTGCCACGTCACTGCTTTCATACCGGTGCTCTCCCTGCTTTTGGCTGGAGGTGTCCCACGCTGCAGGAGACCATCCCAGCCAAACAGAGTTGGATGACCCGCACAAGGGACGGCGGGCCTCGACACCCCTTGGCCCCCGTCATAGATTGAGGCCATGAGCGGAGAACCGAACGAACAGAAGCGAGCACCCGCCGAACCGCAGCAACCGACTGAACCGGCCGGCGTCGAACCTCCCCACAGCGAGCCCGGAAGCGGTGACTTCACCACCGAAGTCGACCCCACGTTTGTCCCGGATGAGAGCGGTGAATCGCCGGAGGAGAAGCGGGCGCGCGAGCATCCGGAGGCTACCGGCAGCTGACCACCGAATGGCGACGGCGGAGCTTGCGTGCCGCTGTCGGCGGACAATTGCGTCCAAATCGTTAGTAAGCAACCTGATAAATAGGTTAAGATGATGTAAGGCACAACATATCGAACTGAACTGACGAGGAGTGGGCAGTTGTCAATCATAGAGAATCCGCTGGTTCCCGAAGGCGTTCCACGCAAGCATGCCGACCTGTCCGGCCTGCTTAAGGTGCACGGCGAGTACATCCACTGCGGCGAGCCCATGAAGTTCGCCCGGTCATCGGCCCGGAGCATCTACACGCCCCTGTCCACCGAAGAGGACGAAGAGGCCCTCATGGACGTGTACCTGGAAACCCGGGTGCTGCAGTGCACCTGCGGATTCCGCATGGAACTCCCGGCCTAAGACACTCGAAAACCACCCAAGCCGTTCACCAAGGAGGCAATCCACATGGATACCGGGCAAATAGTACTGATTATCGTAGTGGCCGTCGTCGTCATAGCCGCGATCATCATCGCGCTGATGGTGGGACGCAAAAAGAGGGCCGAAGCCAACCGCCAACGCGCCCTCGACCTGCGGGAGAAGGCAGACCAAGAGGCGGTCAGCGCACATCAGGCAAAGGTGGAGTCCGCGCAGGCCGAGGCAGCTGCTGTCCAGGCCGAAGCCGAGGCGAACCGCCTCCGCCGCGAAGCCGAGCGCAACTCAGCCAAAGCCAAGGAAGCAAGCGGCCGCGTTGAAGAGCACCTGCGGCACGCAGACAAACTCGACCCGGATGCCAACACCCGCGGCAACGGCTCCTCCCGGGACGCCGATGTCCCCGAACACGACGCCCGCGTCCAGAACGCCGAACACGACGGCCACCGCCTGACCCGGGACCGCTCGCACCGCGAAGCCGCCGGCAATGACGGGGCAGCCCGCGACGCAGCCCGCGACGCAGCCCGCGACCGGGACGGTGCAGGCCAAGGCAACGCTGTGCGGGACGGTTCTGTGCGGGACGGCGACAGGAACGCCTAGTTTTCGAACAAGACTCTGGAGGGCAGGGAAGTGAGCATCGTGGTGAGGCGAACAGGACAAACGGTGCGGTCGGGCGACGCAAAGCCAAACAGGCACGCAGTAGACGTAGTCCTCAGCCATCTTGGCGAGATCGGTCCGGCCGTGGCAGCGTTGCGGCGCGAGTCTTCACGCCTTGCCGAGTGGGGTGAAGAGTTGGCCCGGGCCAGGCTTCGCGACGCCAAGGTCTTTGCTGCCGGCAGCGATGGCTCAGCCCATGAGGCCCAGCGCTTCGCCTCCGAACTTACAGCCCACGACGCCGCCCACCATCCCGACGGCAACCCGGGCACCTTTAGGGCGATCGTGGCCAACAAGGAAGCCGGGGAAACCATCAGCGGCCAGATTCCGGAGTTGGTCAACCGGGGCGACATCGTGGTGCTGTTGGCTGCCAAGGGCATCACGGACGATCTCCGGGACGCCGCATCGGCTGCCAAGAAAGCCGGCGCCAAGGTGTGGGCCCTCACCGGCAGGGAATCCAAGGACCTGGCCCAGGCCGTCAACGAGGCCGTCAATATCAATACGGATCCGCCGCACGCCGAAGAAGCGCACCTCGTCGCCGTGCTTGCCCTGTGCGAGTGCTTCGACGAGGCCATGCGCGAGGTCAACCAGTAGCACTCCCTCTATCACTTCCCGTCGGTTTTTTCGGGTTGCTCTATCACTTCCCGCCGGTTTTTTCGGGTTGCTCTATCACTTCCCGTCGGGCTTTTTGGTTTGCTCTTTCACGTCCCGCATCGGAAAGGCTCGACGGCGGCGCTCGCCGAGTGCCGCCGTCGAACTTTGTCGGCTGGCCGGGCTCCAGTCGCGGCGCACGCCTTGCCGCCCATCGCGTCCGGTACCACGGGTGCGTCAAGCGGATAGGGGAGCGGCGGGAAGTCACACGGGGTGCGCCGGGCGGATAGGGGAGCGGCCTCTAACCCGATCAGGTGACAGAGCTATGCGCAAAACCCGTTGGTATGTGAGAGAGGGATGGAAAGAGGGGGAGTCGCCGGTGTGACTTGCGACTCATGACGGAATAGTTGCAGACGCCGCTCAGTTGCCGAGGGTGACCCCGATTCACTCTGAAAGGAACTGCGCATGCTGTTTTCCCCGCTGGCACTCGGTGAGCTTGAACTTCCCAACCGCCTTGTCATGGCCCCGCTGACCCGACTGCGTGCAGGCTTGGACGGCGTGCCGAATGACCTCATTGCAGAGCACTACCGCCAGCGGGCTTCGTTGGGCCTGATCGTGAGCGAAGGCACCTACCCGACGCCCGCCGGCCAGTCCTACACCGGGCAGCCCGGCCTGGTCACCGAGGAACAGATCGCCGGCTGGAAGAAGGTGACTGATGCGGTCCACGCTGAAGGCGGCAGGATCTTCGCCCAAGTGATGCATGGCGGCCGCGTCTCCCATGCCGACATCACTGGCGGGCATGAAATTGTTGGCCCCAGCCCCGTAGCGATCGACGGCGACGTCCGTACGCCCAACGGCAAGCAGCCCTTCCCGGTTCCCCGCGAGCTGCGCACCGACGAACTTCCCGGCGTGCTCCAGGAGATCGTGACAGCGTCCAAGAACGCTATTGAGGCAGGATTCGACGGCGTGGAGCTGCACTCCGCCAATGGTTACCTCCTTCACGAGTTCCTCGCTCCGAACTCCAACGTCCGCACGGACAGCTACGGTGGGTCGCCGGAAAACCGGGCAAGCTTCGTCATCGAAACGGTCAACGCCGTCGTGGAGGCCCTCGGCGCCAACCGCGTGGGCATCCGCATCTCGCCCGAGCACAACGTCCAGGGAATCGCAGAGACCGATGCGGCGGACGTCCGGGCCACTTACGAGGTCCTGGTTGACACTATTGCGCCGCTCAACCTGGCATACCTCAGCATCCTGCACCACGATCCCAAGGGTGCCCTGGTCCAGGACCTGCGTGAACGCTTCAATGGCACGTTCCTGGTGAACACCGGGTTCAGCGAGATCACCACGCGCGAGGAAGCCGTCGCGCTTGTTGCCGATGGCCTTGCTGACGGTGTGGTGGTGGGCCGTCCCGCGATCGCCAACCCGGACCTTGCCCGCCGCTGGCGCGAAGGCCTGCCTTTGAATGAACCGAACGCCGCCACGTTCTATGCCGACGGCGCGGAGGGCTACACGGACTACCCGTTCTACGCCAACTAACCCGGCACCCCACTAACCCGGCACCCAACTGGGTCGCAGTAGAGCGCGTTTAGAGCCGTTGTCATGTCTCAGGACCTTGTAGACACTTCATGTCTCATGACTTCGTAGACACTTGATGTCTCATGGCTTCGTGGACAGTTCGTTCGATGGTTTGGGGTTCCGGTTTTTGAGCTGTGGGTAGATGGTTCGTTTGGCGCGTGTGCCTCGGGGGTCGGCTGCGACGCCTGAGGGTTTGCCGTTGCCGACGTAGGTGGTTCCTTGTGGTGGTCTGGGGTGTGTGATGATCTCGGTGCCTTGGGCTCCGAAGAACATGATGGTGGTGTCGTCGTAGAGGATGTGCACGGTGGTGCCGGTATGTTCCTTGCCCATTTTGAAATGGGTGCCCAGGATCGTCACTGAGCCGTTTCTGTTCACTGTCCGTTGTGCGCTTCGCCTGTCCGGACGGGGCGCAATCGGTTCAGGGGCCGCTGGCGGGGACGTCTTGGGGGTGGCGTTCCAGGCTTCACGGGGTGTCATTGCGTTGGGCAGGCCTTGGTGTTCGCGTTCGTTGTTGTAGTAGAGATCGAAGGCGTCCACCTGTGACTGGAGGGCGGCCATAGAGGTTGCCGGTGGCTGCCGGTGAAGGTAGCGGTGCAGGGTCCGGTGGAACCGTTCGTTCTTGCCTTGGGTGGTCGGTTTGTAGGGTTTGCCTGTGATCGGTTCGATGCCTTTGGCTTTGAGGAACTCCACAAGCGCACCGGTGCGACCGCGGCGTGTGGGATTCAGTGCCGCACCGTTGTCGGAGAGGAATCGTTGCGGTGTCCCGTGGCGTTCGATCGCTTGCGTGACAACGGCGATCGCAGCGGCGCTGGTTTCCCCGGCTGCGACCAGGGACGCCAGTGCCAGACGTGAATGATCGTCGACGAGCTGGAAGATCGCTACCTTCTGTCCGCCGGCGAGTTGCCATTCGGTCGAGTCGATCTGCCAACAGGCGTTCGGCTGGGGATAGACGAACCTTTTGTACGCGCTTCGTGGTTTCTTTCTGGGCTCGGGCACCACGACACCTGCCCTGACAAAGATCCTGGCCACGGTGGCACGCGAAGGCGGCTTGAAGCCCTGCCTTGCGAGCTTCGCGATAACGGAGAGCGGGCCGTAATCAAACCCGCTCTCCTGAAGTTCTGCACGGGTACCGAGCAGCAGTTCGATCATGACCGGAGCCGTGACAGTGGGCATGGACTTCGGAAGCGGGGGCTTTTTCTCCAACGCCTTCACTGGTCCCACTTCCGAAGCCGCTGCCCGGACCCGGTAAAACCACGCCCGGGAGACATTGTGCTTCCTGCAAAAAGCCGAGACCGCGCCCCTAGGCGAATCCTCG
This sequence comes from Paenarthrobacter sp. YJN-5, assembly GCF_015040095.1. Classification (NCBI taxonomy): domain Bacteria; kingdom Bacillati; phylum Actinomycetota; class Actinomycetes; order Micrococcales; family Micrococcaceae; genus Paenarthrobacter; species Paenarthrobacter sp. YJN-5. Next base: position 3,486,076 of record NZ_CP053544.1, on the reverse strand, counting down.
GGCCACGTCGCGACAGCATGCCGAATCCTGATATCCGGCTGGGATTTACTCATGAACAGCAGCAAACCCGCCAGCAAAGTGTCCACGATGTCATGAGACAGAGTGTCTACGAAGTCATGAGACAGAACTGTCTATTAAGTCATGAGACTCCACACGCGTTTAGAGCCGTCTAAACGCGCTCTGCTGCTACCTAGTTGGGGGCGTGCGGACGAAATGTGACGCTGGGGAAATGGCTGGGGAATAGCAGGGGAATAGCAGGAGAATGGGGGCGTCCGGGCGTCCTCCTCCCTTCCGGGGAAGCATTCCTATAGGATTTGCTCATGCCTGCAGCTTCCCCGAGCTCCGTCCGTACCGGCCTTCCCGTGAGCCGGCAGGTCCTTGCCGACCACGTTTACGAGGCCCTGCTCGAGTGGTTGATGGATGGCCGGCTCGAGCCCGGAGCGGCTGTGAGCATCGACGGCATGGCCAGGGAACTCGAAGTCTCACCTACCCCCGTACGCGAAGCGTTGGCACGTTTGGAGCATACGGGGATGGTCCGTCGGGTGGCGCTCAAGGGGTACCGGGTGGCCCCCGTTTTCACCCGCGAGGACTTCGCGGAATTAATGGAAGCCCGGCTTTCCATCGAGCCTGTCAATGCCCGCCTGGCCTGTTCGCGGATGACGCCGGACGGCCTCGCAGCCTTGAAGCAGGCCGTCGAGGACCTGCGGACAGCTCCGCGCGGTGGGAGTTTTGCGGAGTACCGCAGCTACCTCGAAGCCGACGAACGTTTCCACCAGCTGATTGCAGCCCAGGCCAGCAACCAGTTCCTCCTGGCGGCCTACAACACCCTGGGCGGGCAGATCCAGCGGTTCCGGCTGTTCGGTGGAGTGGGCATTACCGACGCCGAACAGGCGATCGCCGAACACCAGGCAGTGCTTGACGCGCTGCTCAGCGGCGATCCTGAAGCCGCTGCCACAGCCATGACCAAGCACGTAGAGAACGTGCGGGGCCGTGCGATGGCTGACGCGCCCGAAGACTGAGGTCCCTCAGTCCCTGCCCGCGGCCGGGGAAGCCATAAGAATTTTTCCAGCGTCCATGATTCTGCGGGGCCCGCACGCCGCCAGGCGCCCTGACGCCGCGTGTTTCCGCACGTCAAGGACGCCTATGACGCCGCTCTCCTGATCCCGTGACGGGCTTCACAAACATTTGTATGACATATAGGATCTAGGAAGTTACGCATTCAGGGTTGACAGCGTTAACTTATTCGTAAATCCTATAGGAAACAGGATTCCACGAAGGAGTGATCATCATGGCGTACACCGCCGAAAACTGGCCCATCACCGCGGCCCTCCTGCAGTTCCCGGGCACGGATGCTTCGGGCCAGCAGGTCAACGACGCCGACGCTTCCGTTTGGGCCTCGGTCTTCCAGGAAGTCAAGGACGCCGGTTTTGCCAACGCAGACCTCACGGACAGCTGGGTCCGTCCCGGCGACCTGAGCAAGGAGCGCCTGGCCGAGTTCAAGCAGACCGCTGACGAAGTTGGCGTCGGGATCCCGGTGATCTCCGCGATCCGCCGCAGCGTCATCCACGAGCGCGACTGGGAAGACAACCTGGCTTACAGCCACCGCACCATTGACGCCGCAGCAGAGCTTGGCTGCGAAGTGGTTTCCATCGGCCTCCACCAGGCCATCACCCCGGAACAGCAGAAGCAGTTGTGGTTCTGGACCGTGGAAGGCTACAAGGATCCTGTTGGCGACAAGGAAGCGTGGGGCAACGCAGTCTCCCGCATCCGTGAAATCGGCAAGCACGCCGCTGAAGCAGGCATTCTGGTCTCCCTGGAGATGTACGAGGACACCTACCTCGGCACCGGCGATTCCTCCGTGCAGCTGGTCCAGGACATCGGCCTGGACAACGTCGGCCTGAACCCCGACCTTGGCAACCTGATCCGCCTGCACCGCCCCATCGAGGACTGGCGCGAGCTTGTCCAGAAGACCCTGCCGTACTCCAACTACTGGCACATGAAGAACTACATCCGCGACGAGGATGTTGCCCGCGACAGCTACATCACCATGCCTGCCCCCATGGAAAGCGGCCTCATCAACTACCGCGAGGCCTTCAAGTACGCATTGTCCGTGGGCTTCCAGGGCATCCTCTGCGTTGAGCACTACGGCGGAGACGGCCTGAGCGTCACTGCCAGCAACCAGGATTACCTGCGCCGCCACGTCCTCCCCAAGAACGACGGCTACGCACTGGGCCGGAGCAAGGTAGCCCAGGGTCGCCGGCAGCCCGCATCTACCCAGTTCGCAGGAGTCTAGGAATGACGCAGATCTTCGACAACCCGGCAGAATTCGCCGACGACGCCTTGGACGGCTTCGTCGCTGCGAACCGCAACTACGTTGCCCGCGTTGACGGCGGCGTGGTCCGTTCCACCGAAGTTCCCGCCGGCCAGGTAGCACTGGTGGTTGGCGGCGGTTCCGGCCACTACCCGGCATTCGCCGGTTTGGTGGGTCCGGGCCTGGCTGCCGGCTCAGCCTGCGGCAATATGTTCGCTTCCCCCGCAGCCGGGCAGGTTTACCGCGTAGCCAAAGCCGCAAACGCCGGCGGCGGCGTCCTGCTGAGCTACGGCAACTACGCGGGCGATGTGCTGCACTTTGGCCAGGCACAGCTTCGCCTCAACGCAGAAGGCATTGAGACCCGCACCGTCACCGTGACCGATGACATCGCCAGCGCCCCGATTGACCAGCTGGAGAAGCGCCGGGGTATCGCCGGAGACCTTACCGTCTTCAAGATCGCCGGTGCCGCCGCGGAAGCGGGCCTGAGCCTGGACGAGGTCGAACGGTTGGCCATCAAGACCAACTACCGCACCCGTTCGCTGGGCGTGGCTTTTGACGGCTGCACGCTGCCCGGTGCCAAGGAACCGCTGTTCCACGTTCCGCCCGGCCAGATGTCCCTTGGCCTGGGTATCCACGGCGAGCCCGGCATCTCCGAGCACCCGATGCCCACTGCGTCCGAGCTCGCCGAACTGCTGGTCTCCAAGCTTCTGGCAGACAAGCCCGACGATGCCGGCGACCGCGTGGTGGCAATCGTCAACGGCTTGGGCACGGTCAAGTACGACGAACTCTTCCTGCTCTTCGGCAAGATCGAGAAGCTGCTGAGCGCAGAGAGGCTCACCGTCGTTGAGCCGGAGTGCGGCGAGCTGGTCACCAGCCTGGACATGTCCGGACTCTCGCTCACGCTCCTGTGGCTGGATGAGGAACTGGAGCAGTACTGGTCCGCTCCCGCCGACACCCCGGCGTTCCGCAAGGGAAGCATGGCACCGCGCGCTGCCCGCACCCAGGCAATTGCGGACGACGCCGAAGCCACCGAGACCGAGCAGGCCACACCGGCTGCCGCTGAACTCGGGCAGCAGGCAGTTGCCTTGCTCGCCCAGGTGAGGGACGTCGTCGTCGAGCATGAAGAAGAACTCGGCAAGCTCGACGCGATCGCCGGCGACGGCGACCATGGTATAGGCATGCGCCGCGGCGTGGACGCTGCGGCCGCAGCAGGCGAGGCCGCGTCGGGATCATCCGTGGCCAGGATCCTGCTGGCTGCCGGCGAGGCCTGGAGCGAAAAGGCCGGCGGCACCTCCGGCGCGCTGTGGGGTTCCGCGGTCATCGCGGCTGGCCAGGCCCTCGGCAACCGCGACTCCTACACTGACGCGGACGCACGCGCGGCAGTGACCGCGTTCGCCAACGCCATCACGGAGCTCGGCAAGGCAGAACCGGGGGACAAGACCATGGTCGATGCCCTCCTGCCGTTCCGGGACACTTTCCTCGCAGAGCTCGACGGCGGAGCGTCGGCTAACGAGGCACTGGCAGCAGCTGCTGCGGCTGCCGAGTCCGCTGCCGCGGCAACCGCGGACCTCCGTCCGCTCAAGGGCAGGGCACGTCCACTCGCGGAGAAGAGTCTTGGCCACCCGGACCCCGGTGCTGTCTCCTTCGGGCTGATAGTCAACCGCATCTCGCAGTTCATTGATTCACAACTGGCCACCGCCGCTTCGGCACCGGCCGGAAACGGAGCCATAGAATGAGTACAGCAGCAGGCTGGCGCATAGTCGTCGGCAACGATGAAGCAGGCGTCGAATACAAGCAGGCCTTGGTGGCCCTCCTCGAAGCAGATCCGCGCGTCGAGTCCGTTACCGACGTCGGCGTGGGAGCCAACGACTCCACCGCCTACCCGCACGTGGCCGTCGACGCAGCCCGCAAGGTAGCTGACGGCGAAGCCGACCGAGCCCTGCTGATCTGCGGCACGGGACTGGGTGTGGCCATCGCCGCGAACAAGGTTCCCGGCATCCGCGCAGTCACCGCGCACGACAGCTACTCGGTGGAGCGCTCCGTCCTGAGCAACAACGCACAGGTCCTCACCCTCGGCCAGCGCGTGATTGGCTTGGAACTTGCCAAGAAGCTCGTGGGGGAATGGCTCGACCACCGCTTCGATGAAAACTCTTCTTCCGCCGCCAAGGTGGATGCCATCTGCTCCTACGAGCCCGACTACACGAAGGCAGTCTGATCATGACCGAGACAAGCACCTCCACCGCCGGTGCCCCGAACACCGCAGCACGGAAGATCGCCGTCGTAGGTTCCGGCTACATGGGCGGCGGCATCGCCCAGGTCCTGGCGCTCGGCGGCGCCCGTGTTGCCTTGGCGGACGTTTCCGCCGAGGTGGCACAGAAGAACTTCGACCGTCTCCTGGAGGAATCGGACCAGTTCATCAAGGACGGCCTGTTCCCCGAGGGCTCCACTGAGATCCTCAAGCAGAACCTGTGGGCTGCCAAGGACATCGAGGAAGCCGTGGCCGATGCCGACTTCATCGAAGAGGCAGTGCCGGAAGTCCTGGAGATCAAGCACCAGACCCTGGCCCGGATCAGCGCTGCTGCAAAGCCGGACGCCCTGATCGGTTCCAACACCTCCACCATCTCCATCGCCGCGCTGGCTGAGGCTGTCACCAACCCGGAGCGTTTCCTGGGCGTGCACTTCTCCAACCCGTCCCCGTTCATCCCGGGCGTCGAGGTCATCCCGCACGCAGGCACTTCGGCCGCGACGGTTTCCGCATCGCAGGAAATGGTGCACGCCGCCGGCAAGCAGACCGCCGTCGTCAAGGATGTCACCGGCTTCGTTCTGAACCGCCTGCAGTACGCGCTGTTCCACGAGGCAGCCCAGCTGGTTGAGCAGGGCATCGCAACCGCCGACGACGTCGACACCCTGGTGCGTACGACGTTCGGCTTCCGCCTGCCGTTCTTTGGCCCGTTCGCCATCGCCGACATGGCCGGGTTGGATGTCTACAACTTCTGCTACAAGTCGCTGCAGACCAGCTTCCCGGAACGCTTCGCAACGCCGAAGATCCTCACCGACCTCGTGGAAGCCGGCAAGCTCGGCACCAAGACCGGCGCAGGCTTCCTCAACGTTCCCGCCGAGCGCACCCCGGAACTCATCGCGTACCGCAACAAGGCTTACGTGGCCATGCAAAAGCTCATTGAAGAGCTTGGCCCGGCACCCATCAACTGATTCCACCAAGGAGAAATCACATGACTTTCCCCGCTGAGCGCACCGCCATCGTCACCGGCGCTGTCTCCGAACGCGGCATCGGCCGCGCAACCGTGAACTACCTGGCCGCACAGGGCTGGAACATCGGCATCATCGACCTTGATGATGCCGCCTGCAAGGCAGCCGCCAAGGAAGTTGCCGCCGAATTCGGTGTCAAGGCCCACGGCGTTGGCGCCAACGTGGCCAGCGAAGCCGAGGTCCGTGCAGCCATCGACGAACTCGAGGCTGAACTGCCCCAGATCGTTGCCCTGGCCAACGTGGCCGGCGTCAGCTCGCCCATCGGCTACCTCGAGCTGGAACCGGCCGAATGGGACCGCGTCCTGAGCATCAACCTCAACGGCGTGCACTACGCCACCCGCCGCGTTGCCGAGTCCATGGTCAAGAACAAGATCGGCCGCATCGTCAACATCTCCTCCGTATCCGCACAGCGCGGCGGCGGAACGTTCTCCAAGACCCCCTACTCGGTGGCGAAGGCCGGAGTGATCGGCCTGACGCGTGCCACGGCGCGCGAGCTTGGTCCGTACGACATCACGGTGAACGCGATCTCGCCCGGCCCGATCGACACCGACATCATGGGTGGAACCCTGAGCGAGGAACGCAAGGCCGAACTGACCCAGGACCTTGTAGTGAACCGCGTGGGCAGCACCCGCGACATCGCAGCAGCCATCGCCTTCCTCATCAGCGAGGACTCCGGATACATCTCCGGCCAGACGCTGAATGTGGATGGCGGGCTGTACATGCACTAGGCCCGGCATGAGGACCTGGACCAAAGAACGCAAGATCTACCTCGCCGTGGGCATCCTTGCCTGCGCCGTGGGCGTATTCCTGATTGCTTTCACACGCTGATAACCCGCTCCGGTTATCACCCCCCAACTGACTACTCAAAGAGGAGTTTCCATGTCCGTTGCCTCAACTTCCACTAAGGAGTTGCTGGATTCGCCGGTACTTAAGTCGGCTATTTCCAAGGCTTCGAAGCGACTGATGCCCATGTTGGTCATCTTGTACATTGTCGCTTTCCTTGACCGCACCAACGTGGGCTTCGCAGAAGCTGCGCTGGAAGTGGACAGGGGCATCACCGCCGGCGCGTACGCACTGGGCGCAGGCATCTTCTTCATCGGCTACGCGCTGTTCGAGATCCCTTCCAACCTGTTGCTGACCAAGTTCGGCGCCAAAGTGTGGCTTGCCCGCATCGCCATCACGTGGGGCATCGTTTCGGCCTGCTTCGCGTTCGTGCAGGGTGAGACCTCGTTCATCATCCTCCGGTTCCTGCTGGGCGTTACCGAAGCCGGCCTTTTCCCGGGCGTCATCATGTTCCTCGCCGCCTGGTTCCCCAACAAGGTCCGCGTGAAGATGTTCGCCATCTTCTACCTGGCACAGCCGTTCTCCCAGATGATGGGCGCTCCGCTGTCCGGTTGGCTCATTAACATCGGCGACCAGGTTCCCGGTGTAGAAGGCTGGCAGGTCATGTTCTTCGTTGAAGGCATGCTCGCAGTCCTTGCAGGTATTGCAGCTTTCTTCTTCCTGATCAACAGCCCGCAGGAGGCCAAGTTCCTTACCAAGGAAGAAAAGACCGCCCTGAGCGATGTCATGGCACTGGAAGACACGGTCAAGGAAGAGTCCGGTCCCCGCGGCGTCCTCGCCTCCATGAAGAACGGCCGCGTCTGGTACTTCACCGTTATCTACTTCTGCCTGCAGATCGCGGTGTACGGTGTGACCTTCTACCTCCCGCAGCAGGTTGCCCAGTTGACGGGCCAGAAGGTGGGGCTGGCAGTTGGTCTCCTGTCCGCCATCCCGTGGTTCTTCGGCATCTTTGCTTGCTACCTCATCGGTAAGGCAGCCAACAGCGTGGTCCGCCGTCGGCGCTGGGGGACGGCACTGTTCGTTTCCACTGGCCTGTGCATCTTCGGATCCGCGTGGGCGGGGGCCAATCAGCAGCCTGCTTTGGGCATCATCTTCATCACCCTCGCAGTCTGCAGCTTCCTCTCCATCGGCCCGATCTCCTGGTCCTACCCGACCGCGTTCCTCACCGGTACCGCCGCAGCTGCAGGCATCGGCCTCATCAACTCCCTGGGCAACCTCGGTGGCTTCGTAGCACCGATCCTGCGCACCACGGTCAACGAGGTCACGGCCTCGGACACCGGAACCATGGGTGTCTACGCGCTGGGTGTCCTGCCGTTCCTGGCAGCCATCATGATGTTCGGCACCAAGCGTTTCAACAACAAGGCCGACGAATTGCTGGGTAAGTGAGCCTTTCCAACGCCTCCTCCGGCGCTCTGTACATCGGTGTCAGCACCAAGATGTACATGGGCTACGCGCAAACATTGGCGTGGCTTGAGCGACTGATCAAGGAAGTGGACGCCCGTCCGGCCCTCGCGGCCGGGCGGGTTGTCCCGTTTGTCATCCCTTCATTCCCGGTCCTTCCCACCGCTGCGCAGCAGCTCGAAGGCACCCCCGTGGTTCTGGGCGCGCAGGACTGCGGCTGGGCTGACGGTCCCTGGACCGGCGAAGTGTCCCCGTCGATGTTGGCCGAACTGGGCGTGGGAATGGTGGAGATCGGGCACGCGGAGCGGCGCAAGCACTTTGCCGAAGACGATGCCGCCATCGCCTTGAAGGTCCGGGCCGCCGTCGATCATGGCGTGGCGCCTTTGCTGTGCGTGGGTGAGACGGAGCTGGCAGAGCCCGGCGGCGCAGCGAAGACCGTTTTCGAACAGATTGCAGCGGCGGTTTCCGGAGACTGGGTTGTGGCTGGCAGGATCGTTGTGGCCTACGAGCCCGTCTGGGCCATCGGCGCCGCGGAGCCGGCTTCGGCGAACTACGTTTCCGAGGTAGTGGCCGGTGTGCGGGCGCTGCTGGCTGAGCATGGTTTGGCGGGGCTGCCCATCATCTATGGCGGCTCGGCCAAGCCTGGGCTCCTCCCGCAGCTTTCGGGTGTTTCCGGGCTCTTCCTGGGCCGATTCGCGCACGATCCCGCGAACTTTGGAAGCGTGCTGGACGAGGCCCTGGCCCTGACCAACTGAATCAACTAACTGGCAGTAGGGGTTGTTCTGGACGCTCAGAACAACCCCTACTGCCATCTACTTTGGGGGGAGCGGGCTATTCGGGGGAGCAGAGGGCAACGAAACCGCCCAGGTTCTCAAGTCCCTCCGGATGCGTCGGGAGGTAGTTGGTCAGTTCGGGCGAACGCACGACGACGGCACGCCACTTGCCGCGGGAGACCGCCACATTGATCCGGTTGCGTGACAGGAGAAACTCCATTCCCCGGGGTACTTCCCCCGCGGCGGAGGCGGCCATGGAGACGACCACCACCGGCGCTTCCTGGCCTTGGAACTTGTCCACGGTGCCTACCCGGACCTTGCCGAGTCCAGCCTCGCGAAGGTGGTGCTTGATCAGCTGGACCTGGGCGTTATAGGCAGCAACCACCAAAATGTCCGTCTCCTGGAGCGGGCGGGGGGATCCTTCCTGCTCGGAAGGATCACGCCAGTCCAGGCCGAGGTGGGCCTGGACTTGGTGGACTACTTCCTGTGCTTCCTCCCGGGACGAGGTCGAATTGCCGGAGTGCTCCACGTAGACACACGCGACCCCCGGAGCGGCGCCTTCCAAGGTGCGTGCCGATGCCGCCTCCGCAGCCCGAAGCCGGCCATCATAGGAGAGCTCGGACACGGCCTGGCACAGCGCCGGATGCATGCGCCAGGACAGGGCCAGAAAGTACCCAAGCTCGGCCGGCAAGGTGTTGTGGCCGTCCGAGAGCCAGCCGAGTGCCGACTCGTTCACGGGTTCCGGATGTGTTCCTTGGGTAACCTGCGGAAGTTGCTGTGGATCTCCCAGAAGCAGAAGCCGCTTGGTGGCCCGGCTGACGGCCATGGTGTTGGCGAGCGAGAACTGCCCGGCTTCGTCAATGACCAGCAAGTCCAAGGACCCCGGCGGGACCTCTTTGCCCACCATGGCCCAGGCCGTGCCACCAATCAGGGCGCCACCGGGCTTGGCCAGGATGTCGGTGACATCTGCCTTACCGCAGCCCTCCCACGGCACAGGCTCGCCATGTTTGACCTCCTTGGCTACCCGCAGTGGGTCCACGCCGGCCTTCTCCACGGCAGCGCACAGCATGTTTTCCACCACGGCATGGGACTGTGCCACTACTCCGACTTTCCAGCCCTCGTCCACCAGCCGTGCCAGGACGTGTGCACCAACGTGGGTCTTCCCGCTGCCCGGAGGACCCTGCACGGCCAGGTATGAGTTGTCCAGGTCCTTGACCGCAGCCGTGATCGCTTCGATGTATCCGTCCGGGCCGGGGGATACCGGCGGCAGCGCGCTCAACGTGCGGAGCCTGGGCGGGTTCCTGCGGATCATGTCCAGGGCAGGGTGGTCCGGCCAGTCCGGCAGGGAGTCCCGCAGCCGAGTGGCGAGGGCGGCCAGTGCAGCCCTTTGTCCTGTAGTGAAGATGGGCTGGCTGGGAGTGAGGGCCATGGGGAGTTGCTGGAACTCGGAAGAATCATTCCGCAGCCCTTCCTTGACGATGACGAACTCGAAGTCGTCTTCCTCGCCGGTCTCCACGACCTCTGTGCCGTCCCACCCACTCCGGCCCAGAACGGACGACTCCTTTCCGACCAACGCATCCGGCAACGGCGGCCCGTACATTCTGAAGTACTTCTTGCCAACCTCCAGCCCTGCCCCGTCACCTGAACGGCCCACCAATTTCAGGATCCGCGCCGGATTACTCCGGGGACTTGGCTTGGCCCAGTCCTGCAGCACCTCGCCGTGCTCCACAATGAAGAGATCGCGCGCGTCGTCCCACTGCGAGGTGGGCTTCTCGAGGCGATCAAAATGCCCCCACCAGTACTGCTTGTCCTCGCGGCGGTGATACCCGACTCCTGCCGCCACGATGCCAATGGCCTTTGCATCGGCCGAAGCACGCTGGTCCTCGGGCAAACCGTCCAGGTAGTCGAACAGCGCCTGTTCCTCCGGCGCCGCTTGATACTTTTCCGGATCCGGCGCGGGCTGGGCCTCTCCTGCCGGCGCCTCCCCGGCCGCGGCAGCAGAAGCACCGGGAACAATGCCCCGCTCCGCACCACGTGCCAGCAACCAGTTCCGTAGCTCCAACGTGGAGAGGCAGTCGTATTCGTTGTAGTCACGGATGCTTTCAAGGATGGCCGCGGCTTGGTCGACTTGGCCCGTATCCCTTGCCGTGCAGTAATCCGCATAGGCCACCACCGATGCACCCGCGTCGGTGACCTGGCCGGAGCGGAGGTGCCGGCCCATGTACAAGGGCTCCAGTTTCTTGATGCTGTAGGAGTTCTCGGACACCCGGAGGCTATGGCGGACGGTGTCGTAAAGGTCCACCAGCACGCCCTGCCGCAGGAGATCGTCAACGGCGGATTCTCCCAGCACGTGAGTAAGGGAAAGATTGCGGAGGGCCGTTTTCTCGTAGGCCGCATAGTGGTAGATGTGCATGCCCGGGAACTGGGCGCGGCGCTTGGCCACGTAGTCCAGGAAGTCAACGAAGGCCTGTCCCTCTTCGGACCGTGAATGCGCCCAGAAGGGCCGGAAAACCGCCGTGGCTCCCGGCTCCTGGGGGTTTTCGATGACGCCGAAGAGGTACTCCAGCCCCCACTTGCCGGTTACTGGATCCTGCCACAGGGGATCACCCTCGAAGTCGAAGAAGATGTCGCCCGGATCAGGTGCAGGGAGCCTGCCCAGCGTGTTGTCCGGCAGGATGTTGTAGCTGACGGACTTGGCCTCGCCTGCTTTGTCCGTGTAATTGACCGTTCCGTCAGCGGAGCCGACGCCGGTCTGAAGCCGGGCCTGCTCGCGCAGCCGCAACAGGGTGTGGTCGTCTTCAACAGGCAGGACGGCCAGTTGGTCGATGGTGGTGACGCCTGATTCGATCAGTTTCTTCCGGCGGCTGATCCTCATGCCTGCCACCATCAGCAGGTCCCGGTGAAGCTGGACTTGCTCCGCACAGTAATCGCACCGTCCGCATGCGGTGAAGCGGGAGTCGCCCCACGCCACAGGCCCGGACTCCGCGATGTGGGTAGCGGTCAGATCCAGGAATCGGCTGCGGCGTTCTTTGAAGACCGGCAGGATCTGTGACAAGGGGTGGTCGCTGTGCTCGCGGTTGCCGAGGACCAGCGTGACCACGGGATCGGGGGTGATGCCGGCCTGAAGGAGTTGGTCCCCGTAGGCCGCCAACTGAAGGAGTGCAGTGACTTTGGCATGACGGGCCAGCTTGGTGTCAAAAACCGCGTACTCGCCGCCGGGTTTCCGGACGAGGAAGTCCGATCTGCCGTGGAACGTACCGTCGAAGAACGCCGCCTGAAAAACGACGTCCGCACCGGAACGGAGCGCCGTGATTGATTCAGCATGCTTGGCGGTCAGGGTGGCGCGGTCCATCGTGGTGGCGGGTTCGACGTCGTAAACGCCTCTTCCCGTCTCCGCGTCCCAGGGTCCGAACTCGGCAATAAAGTCGTCCAAAACCCTGTGCTCGTGGACATCCCCCAGCTTGGCGGTCCTTTCCAGCATGGCGTCAGGGGTAAAGGAAGCAACCGGGGAGCGACCAAGTTTCTCGTCGAGTTTGCGGAGCAGCTGGTACTCGCAGGTTGCAGCAATGACGAGGTCGCTGGCCGAAAAGACCAGGTCCTGCGGTGCGCCCGCTGCCTCCGGATCGAGGAAGAACACGGTACCTACTCCTAACGCCGAGCAAAGCTGAAACCCTTGCAGCCAAGCTATCAGCGGGCTCGGACAATTTAGCGTGTGGCCGTTCTAGACTGCCCCCATGACTGAATCGCCACATGCCATCGACGCAGCATTCGAAGCTGCCTACCAAGCCGCGCAGAAGAGCCTGAGGGAAGGCGGCATCCCTATCGGCGCAGCGTTGGCCCGTGACGGAGAGATCATTGCCAGCGGCCACAACGAGCGGGTGCAAAACGGCGATCCGATCGCCCACGGCGAGATGTCGGCCCTTAGGGCCGCGGGCCGCCAGAAGAGCTATAGGGACACCACGCTTTACACCACTCTTGCGCCGTGCGCGATGTGCACCGGAACCATCATCCAGTTCAAGATTCCGCGCGTTGTGGTGGGCGAAGCGGAGACCTTTCCTGGCGAATTCGACCTCCTCCGTTCCCGCGGCGTGGAGGTGGTGGTGTTGGACGATCCCCGTTGCGTCGACATGATGCGCACGTTCCAGGAAGAGCATCCCGAGCTCTGGGCCGAGGACATCGCCGAATAGGTCACCGGCGTACAGCAAGGGAATTCAGCAAAGCGCAAAGAAAGAGCGACGGCGGCACCAAGGGCGGGGTGCCGCCGTCGCCGGCTGCTGGGAGCCGTACGTCAAAGAGTCATCCGACGGCTATTTGGCGGGCTTCCTCGGAGCCGACCGGCGGGAACGGGCCGCCGGGGCTGAAGGGATGAGTTCCTTGACCTGGGCCACAACGGAGGCATGTGCGCCGCGGCTGCCCAAGTCCTTGGCGAGGGTTTCCACCTCCGACTTCGCAGCCGCGGCGTCATCGGACTTCGCGTGCAGGTCAGTGCGCAGCTCCACCAGCTTCCGGTAGGCCAGGTTGCTGCTCCGGCCGCCCTCCTGCTGGTAACTGGCGAGGACCGGTTCGGTCAGGCTGAGTGCCCTCTGCGGGTCCGCGCTGTGATGCTTCACCATCTTGTCCTTTTGCCTGCGGTAGAAGTCATCGCCCACGGACTGCGCGACGGCGGTGGCCGCCTTTACGCCCAAAGGCGCGCCGCTGAAGCGCTCGGCTGCCTCGGTCAAGGCATCCAGGCCCCGGCTCAGGTACGGCGACATGGAACCCTCGAACGCGAGGGTGAGCCCAACCTCGCGGGTGAAGAACTCCGGAGCAAAGCGGTCCTCCTCCTTGGAGACGGGGAAACCGACCCGCAAAGGCAAGGTGTTGGAGGCTTGGACGACGCCGTCGGTGCTGTACACGGCCCGGACCAAATACTGGCCCGGCTGGTCGAAGACGAAGCCGACCGTCCCGTACGCCAACTGCACCAGCTCGCTGTAACGGTCGCTGCCGTCGCTTCCGCCATCGGTCGGCGCCGGCGCGAGGGTCACCAGTTCCGGTAGGCCATAGAAGCAGACAACCGATTCGTGCAGCACTACGGTCCCGTCGGGCTTCTGGACGTAGACGCTGGTGTTCCCGTACCGGGGATCCAACCGCGAGTCCACCAGTACCGGGGTGTCGCCCGTGTTCCGCAACCGGAACTCGACGGCTACAGGTTCCATGTAGTCGAAGTAGTCCTTGGCCGAAAGAGTCAGCTCGATGTCGCTTCCCGGCCCGGACACGGTCATGGCGCCCGGGGGAGATTCCAGGTGGCCGCCGGAGGCCCAAGGGTCACCGCCCATGATGACGGCGGCGCGGTCGCCGTGGCGGATGTGGAGCAGTTCGTCGTCGTCGAAACGGAACCGGAAGTTGCCCCAAAACGCATCGGCGCCGTTGCGCTGATCGTATTTCCAGTCGTAGTTCATCCAGGACAGGGAATCCGGGCGCGCTTTATCCCACGCGTGCAGGAAATTGAAGGCGTGTCCGGCCTCGTGGACCCAGGTATAGAGGAAATGGCGCATGGCCCACGCCTCGTCCTGGGTGGCGGGATTGCTGACGAGGTTGGTGAACCACGTGTGGTTGCGGAAAACGGCGAAACCCTGGCGATCGGGTCCCCGGCCTGCGCCGCCAAACCCGGCAGCGGCGTCGAACATGATGCCACCCACGCCTGCGGAGTCGAACAGCCCTGCCTGCACACCCCAGAGGTTCCACGCGGGCCAGCCGGAGTTGTACTTGCCGAAGGAGGTCTCCATGGCGTCGTGCAGCTCACCGACGCTCCACGAAGCGAAACCGGGAGCGCTGTCGTCAATGACGGTGTGGACGGCGTCGATGGTGACCGCAATTCCGGCGTCTTTATAGGACGACTCGATCGTCAGCGTCCGTTCGGCCAGATCGGCCGGCCTGTTGTTGTGCCCGTGGCTGTTATAGACGGGCACTTTCGGTTCGATATCCACCGACTGGCAATAGTCCAGTTCAAGGTTCACGTCCCTGAAGCAATCAGAGCGGTACTTGCAGGCATACGGTGCCCCCGCGACGCCCCCGCCCGTGAACGTGGCAACCGCACCGGTGATGGCGCCGTTCGACCAGGAGACAATAACCTCCACTGAGGTCACCGGGTGGGTGCCTTTCCAGAAGCGCACAGTGCCGGTGATGTGGGCATCGGACTTGTTGATGGTCACCACCGGAGCATCGACGATCCATGATTCGACGTACGTCTTCACTACCTGGGTGAGCCCGCCGACTTTCACAGTCCTGGTACTGAAGAAGTCCCCGCTGACTTTGTTCAGTACGGGAGATTCGACGCCTTGGCGGGGATCGACGTCGAGCCTTAGTTCAACTGCGCTGCCAACAGGCCCGGTGACGGCCTGGTTGCCTTCATACCTGCCGCTGATGGCGGCGGTCCGCCAACAGCGCCACCAGTCCTCCGATGGCCAGGGGAACGAGGCGGGAGACGGCCCGGGTGCGGGAGGGAACGGAATGGCTGAGGGGTGGTGGGGGACAGGGTCAAGGAGGGTGCTGGGGACGTTGGGGGTGTCCATGGGAGGATCTTTCTCGCGCTGCAAGCAATCAATATTTGCCCAAGCCGTTCGCGGCGAACGCGGCCTGTGGGCCGGTCCGGGGCGGACGGTGACGGCTTGACGGCTCGGGGGCAGGCGGTGCGAGTGGGGAGTCCTGAGGAGGTTGAATGGCCGTGCCCGGAAGCCGTGAATAACCCACAACGGATGATACTCCAGCGAATGGATTATTTGAATAGACTGGAGCAAACTTCGATGAGCCGTCTGTCCGGGGGTGGGGTTTGAGCGGCAGTCGCATGCTGAGGCTGGATGATTGTATGTCAAAAGCGTACCGAAAGTGGTACGCTAATGTCTCATTCGGCGGAAGGGGACATGGTGAGCTACCGGCGGGACCTGTGGGAGATCGCGGCCGAGCGGCATGGCGTCGTGACTGTCCCCGAAGCCGAAGATGCCGGCGTTCCCGCAGTGGAGGTACGCAAACTCGCGCACCGGGGCGCTCTGCGGGGCTACGGCAACGGCGTCTACGTTCATAGGGATGTTCCGGTGACCGAACGAACTGAGCCAGCGACAGCAGCGGCACTGGCTGGTGCCGACGCCTTCCTTCACCGGGAAGCCGTGCTCGACTTGCTGGGAGTAGGCCAATTCAACCCCCGCCGGATCAGAGTAGGGACCCGGCGTCGTGTGCGCCGCAGCCTCCCGCAGTGGGTCGAGCTCGAGGCACGTGCCGATGTTTCTGACGAGGACCTGACCCAGTACTTCGGCATCCCTGCAACCACCGTTCGTCGGGCCTTGGAAGATGTACGTGACAGGATGCCGCCGGAGCGCTGGGAGATCTTGGTTGCTCAAGCGCGCCGACTCGAGTTAATCGACGTTCGGGAGGCTACCTCGTTGGGCACCCCAGCCGGGCTTCCCGCATGAGTGCTGCAGCGCCGCCGTTGACTCACGCGCAGTTGGAAGCCCGGCTGGAGGAGGCTGCCCTGGACCTTGGGGTCACCGCGGCGCGTGTCCGCAGGATGCTCTGCACTCTCATCGTGAGCCAGATGTTGCCTGAGGCTGTCGCCGTCAAAGGTGGCATGGGAATCAAACTCAGGATGGGGGAGACGGGCACGCGGGCGACCTCCGATCTGGACGTGTCCAGTGGGCAACGCGGCGTGGACTTCGAAGAGTCTTTCCGTGAGCAGTTGGCGCAGGGGTGGGGTGAGGTTCCCCCCTCCAAAGGAGCTCTGCGCAAAGACCCCGGTGCCCCAAACCGCGTGGCCTTTACCGCCGCACTTAAGCCACAGGAGCTACACGACCCGGGCTTGAGCAGACCGCAGTACGTCATGCACCCGTACAGAGTGACGTTGTCTTTTCTCGGCAGAGAGTGGGCCGCTATTGACGTGGAGGTCTCCGACCCGGAGATCGAGCCGCATGCCCATGCCCGGCTGGACGTCGACGGTGAACTAATTGAGCTGAGTTCGCGCTTCGGATTCGGGGAGCTCCGGCCGGTCCAAGTAATTGATCCTGAGCATCAGATCGCCCAGAAGATCCACTCGCTGACCGACCCCGACTACGCCAGGGCGCACGATCTGGTGGACCTCCAACTGCTGTGGTCTGCAAATCCTGACCTGTCAACAGTGCGCAGACACTGTGTCCGCACGTTCGCGTTCCGACGCGCGCAGAAGTGGCCGCCCATCCCGCTGCGCACTATGACCGGATGGAACATCGCCTATGGGGAAGCCCGCGAGGAGACTGAAATCAACGGCACCTCCTCCGTGCTGCAGGGGATGGAGTCTGCGCGACAGTGGCTCGAGCAGGCCATCGCGGCTATAGAGGGCAGCTGGAATAATGGTGCATCCGGCGGTGAGATCGGATAGCCGAAGGACAAGGTGGAAGGAGCCGGAAATCCATCTCCGCGCCTAGCCAGTAGTAGCCGCCCGGCGTAGTCTGGCATCATCGGCGTCGGTGCCGAGGACCCCATCTGCAATACCCCCGAGGACCCCGTAGCTCCCGCGTCGAGAACCCATTCGATGAAGGAGGACCCATGAGTGTCGTACGTGAATTCATGACCACAGATGCCAAGTGCGTCGTCGAGGACCAGACTCTTGAAGTGGCCGCCCGCATGATGCGGGACATGGACTGCGGTTCGCTTCCCATCTGCGGCAACGACGGCAAACTGACCGGCGTCATCACCGACCGCGACATTGTGGTCAAGTGCATCGCCGAAGGAAAGGATCCCCGTCAGGTCCTCGCCAGCGAACTCGCCCAAGGCAAGCCGTACTGGATCGACGCTGATGCCAACGTTGACGAAGCCATCCGCATGATGGAAGAACACCAGGTGCGCCGGCTACCTGTCATCAGCAACCGCGCCATGGTAGGCATCATCAGCCAAGGGGACATCGCCCGCAACTACAGCGAGCAGCGCGTCGGTGAACTGGTGGAGCACATTTCCGCCAAGGAGCACATGGCCCACTAGCCGCCCGCACGCCCCGGGAGGGCGCCCGCGAGGGTGCACTCTCCGCGTTACCAATCCAGCCGCCGCGAAGCGCTCCCTAGAGGAACGCCTCGCGGCCCGTTCCTTCGCGCAGCACCAGTTCGCCCTCCTCGATCGAGACGATCAGGCTCTTGGGCTTACCTGCCAGCTTCCTGCTTGCGCTGAGATTCCGACTCCTGACTTCCACCCCCACGGTGGCGCCCTTCGCGGGAAGTTCCACCGTCATTTCATCGGCCATGCCCAGCAGCATTTTGGTGGACACCTCCCGCTCCGACGCAGCTTCCTTGCCGTTGACGGTGACCGTCACGTCATCGGATTCGAAGCCGTCCTGGAGGATAATCAGCAGTTCCTGCATGGTCCAACTACAGCACTAACGCGGCCGCCGGGATAGGGCCGGACCTGAAACTGTCGGCCGGGTGAGGCAAACTGTCATGGTGACTCAACTTCTCCAACACCAGTCAGCCGACTCTGCCATCCACCAGCTCATCGCCAAGGAATTGGGCGTCCAGGCCTGGCAGGTCAAGGCCGCGGTGGAACTGCTCGACGCCGGATCAACCGTCCCCTTCATCGCCCGCTACCGCAAGGAAGCCACCGGGACGCTGGATGACACCCAGTTGCGCGACCTCGAAGAACGCCTCCGCTACCTGCGCGAACTGGAGGATCGCCGGAAGGCAGTGCTCGAAGCGATCGCAGCGCAAGGAAAGTTGACCCCCGAACTTGAAGCCGCCGTCGTCGGGGCCGATACCAAGGCGCGGCTGGAGGACATCTACCTCCCCTTCAAATCCAAGCGGCGCACCAAGGCGCAGATCGCCCGCGAAGCCGGACTCGAACCGCTCGCCGACGCCCTGCTGGCCAACCCGCAACTCAGTCCCGAGGCCGAGGCCGCCAAGTACCTCAACGCCGGGCACTCCATCGAAGATGCCGCTGCTGCGCTCGCCGGGGCGCGCGCCATCCTTGTGGAGCGGGTGGCACAGGATCCGGACCTTGCCGAGGACCTCCGCGAACGGTTGTGGACCCAGGGCCGCATGGTTTCCCGTGTGAAAAAGGGCAAGGAAGCCGAGGGCCAGAAGTTCAAAGACTACTTCGAGTTCACGCAGGTGCCGTCGGGCATGCCCTCGCACCGTGTGCTCGCGCTGTTGCGCGGTGAGAAGGACGGCGTCCTGGAGTTGGATCTCGCCGAAGCGGACCCCGCCGACGACGACGCCCTGGCCGCCGCCCGTACACGGTACGAGAACGCTGTGGCCAAGTCCCTCGGGGTCGCCAACCAGGGCCGGCCCGCTGATCTCTGGCTCACCCAAACGGCGCAGCTGGCGTGGCGAGGACGCATCCTTGACCGGCTCACGACGGACCTTCGCGGTCGTATGTTCGCCGACGCCGAGGACGAGGCCGTCCGCGTCTTCGCAGCCAACCTGCGCGACGTCCTGCTCGCGGCGCCTGCCGGCAACCGGGCCACGCTGGGCCTGGACCCGGGACTCCGAACTGGCGTGAAAGTGGCCGTTGTTGACGGTACCGGCAAGGTAGTGGCAACGGACACTATCTACCCCCACGCCCCCGCCAAGAAATGGGACGAGGCCCTGGCCACCCTGGGACGGCTCGCCAAGCAGCACAACATCGAGCTGGTGGCCATCGGCAACGGCACGGCTTCCCGGGAGACGGACAAGCTCGCCACGGAGCTCATCAAGTCCCTCGACGCAGCCGGTGTGAAAGGCGTCCAGAAACTGGTGGTGTCCGAAGCCGGCGCTTCCGTGTACTCGGCCTCGGCGTTGGCGGCGTCCGAGCTGCCGGGAATGGACGTCTCGCTCCGCGGTGCCGTGTCCATCGCCCGTCGCCTCCAGGACCCGTTGGCGGAGCTGGTAAAGATCGAGCCCAAGTCGATCGGCGTGGGCCAGTACCAGCACGACGTTACTGCCTCCAAGCTGGACCGCTCCCTGGATGCCGTGGTGGAGGACTGCGTGAATGCCGTGGGTGTGGACGTGAACACGGCCTCGCCCGCGCTCCTGAGCCGGGTGGCCGGTGTTGGTCCGCTGCTCAGCGAAAACATTGTGGCCTACCGGAACCAGAACGGCCCGTTCGCCAAGCGCAGCGATCTGAAGAAGGTGCCCCGGCTGGGAGCCAAGGCCTTTGAACAGTGCGCCGGCTTCCTTCGGATCACCGGGGGAGCGGAACCGCTGGACGCCTCCAGCGTGCACCCGGAGGCTTACTCGGTTGCCCGCAAAATCCTTGCCGCTGCGGCCGGAGGTTCTGCCACTGCATTGGATCCGCAGGCATTTGTTGACGGCACATTCGGTTTGCCCACGGTGAAGGACATCATGTCCGAACTGGAAAAGCCGGGTCGTGACCCGAGGCCCGCGTTCAAGGCGGCTTCCTTCTCCGAGGGCATCGAGAAGATCTCGGACCTCAAGCCCGGCATGATCCTTGAAGGCACCGTCACCAACGTCGCGGCATTCGGTGCGTTCGTGGATGTTGGAGTGCACCAGGACGGGCTGGTTCACGTCTCTGCGCTGTCCAACAAGTTCGTGTCCGATCCCCGCGAGATCGTGAAGTCCGGGCAGGTTGTCAGGGTCAAGGTGCTCGAAGCCGATCCCGAGCGGAAGCGGATCTCGCTCACGCTTCGGCTGGATGATGAGCCGGGCGCTTCGGGCGGCCGCGGTCGCGCCGGAGGCCAGCGCGGCGGTGCCGGCGGTGCCGGGGGCCAGGGACAAGGGCCGCGGGATCGCCGGCAGGAAGGCGGTCAGCGGCAGGGCAATCCCCGCAACGCCAACCCTCGGCAGGGCAGCGCCGCGCCCGCAGACACAGCCATGGCGGAAGCCCTCCGACGCGCCGGCCTGGGCAAGTAACCGAGCAAGTAACCGAGCACAAAAAAGACACCCAACTGGGTCGCAGTACTGCGCGTTTTGACCGCTCTAAACGCGCTTAACTGCGACCCAGCGTGTGAGCGCCGCTGGCGCGCCGTGGGGCCGGGAAAGTGTACGGGGTGGCTCGCCAGGGCTCTGGCGGACTCTGGCCTTCCGGGTAGATCATTGGGCTGTCCGTCTCGGTGAACGCCGACCCAACTTGGTGCCGCGAGTCCGTGACCCAGCGTGGTGTGGAGGACCTCCACGGGAACCGTGGATTGTTGCCCTTGAGCACGAGTATTAGATTCCTGAATATTCCCAGTCCTCCCCGAGACAGACACTGTCATCACCGTCAAACAGTGTTGGAGGGAAGAAGATGGACATCGTTAATGAACGGGCCGCGGGGATGGATATCTCCAAACGCGACGCGAAGGTCTGCGTGCGGATCCCAGGCGCCAGGGCCGGGACCTACACCTCAAAGGTCACGACCTGGGGCGCGACCACGCATCAGATCTTGGAACTGCGGGAGTTCCTCGAACGCGAACATGTCACCGTGGTGGTGATGGAAGCGACCAGCGACTACTGGAAACCGTTCTTCTACCTGCTCGAAGAAACCCTGCCCGTGATGCTCGTCAACGCCAAAGCTGCCCGGAACATCCCTGGACGCAAAACCGATGTCTCCGACGCCGCCTGGCTGGCCCAACTGGCCGCGCACGGGCTCCTGCGGGCCTCGTTCGTGCCGCCCGAACCCATCCGCGAGCTACGGGACCTGACCCGGGCGCGCGCCATCGCGACCCGCGACCGGGCCCGGGAGATCCTCAGGTTGGAGAAGTTCCTTGAAAGCTCCGGAATCAAACTTTCCTCCGTCGTTTCGGACCTGACCGGAGTCTCCTCCCGGGACATGCTCGAAGCCCTCATCAACGGTGAACGGAACCCCGAAGTCCTGGCCGGAATGGCCCGCGGAATGCTGCGTTCGAAAATCCCGGCCCTCGTCGACGCCCTGACCGGCCGGTTCAAACCACACCATGCCTTCATGGCCAGGCTGCACCTGGACCAGATCGACGCCCACACCCGAACCATCGATACCCTCACGACACGGATCGAGGAGGCGATGGAACCCTTTCGTGACGCCAGGGAAGCCCTGGCCACCATCCCCGGAGTCTCCCACCGCGTCGCCGAAGTGATCATCGCCGAAACCGGGGCGGACATGGCAGTCTTCCAAACCCCGGGCCGGCTCGCGTCCTGGGCAGGGGTCTGTCCCAGCGCCAACGAATCCGCCGGACACATCAAATCCAGCCACATCATGCCCGGGAACAAATACCTCAAAGCAGCGCTCGGCACCGCGGCCATGTCCGCCACACGATCCAAAAACACCTACCTCGCCGCGAAATACCGGCGCATCACAACCCGCGCCGGACGCAACAAAGCCCTCGTCGCCGTCGAACATTCGATCCTCACCGCAGCCTGGCACATGCTCAGCACCGGAGAAATCTACAACGACCCCGGCGCCGACCACTACACCCGCATCAACCCGACCAAAGCCAAGAACCGCGCCATAAAACAACTCAACAACCTCGGCTACGACGTCACCATCACCCCGGTCACCGCCGCCTAACCCACCACTACTTTCGTATTAGTTGGGTGCCGGACTACGCCTTTGCCGCCAAGGCCTCCCAGGCTTTGCTCTTCAGTTCCGAACGCTCCTTGCGTGCCACGATTGCTTCGTCCTGGCTGACGGCAACAAACGTCGTGACCGTGCCGGGGGCCGCACGGGCCACAAGGTCCATGTCCGCGCTGATGACGGTGGCGACCATCGCGTAGCCGCCGCCGGAAACAGCATCCCGGTGCAGGATGATGGGCTGAGTGCCGCCGGGAATCTGGATGGAACCCACCGCATAGCCGGCATCGACGATGTTGGAGGGGTCTGATCCGGCGCCGAACGGTTGATCGCGTTCTTTCCATTCGACCCCCGGCCCGGAGTAGCGGAGGCCCATCCGGTCGGCCACGGGGGTGACTTTCCATTCGCCGTTCAGGAGGTTCTCCTTTCCGGTGTCCGTGAGCCTGTGGTCGTACAGGCCCAGGACAATCCGCACGGTTTGCTCTTTGTCGTAGGAAGGCAGGAAGTGCTCAGGCATGACCCGGACTGCTGGAAGGTCACCCGTTGGCTCACCCACCGGCACCAGGTCCCCGGCTTCGAGCTTCCTGCCGTTGAGCCCGCCAATGCCGCCAAGGACATAGGTGGACCGGCTCCCGAGGACTACGGGCACGTCGATTCCGCCGCGGACGGCGATGTAGTAGCGCGTGCCACCTTGGATGACGCCGAAGCTGAGTTCGTCGCCGGCCTTGAGCTGGAG
This sequence comes from Paenarthrobacter sp. YJN-5, assembly GCF_015040095.1. Classification (NCBI taxonomy): domain Bacteria; kingdom Bacillati; phylum Actinomycetota; class Actinomycetes; order Micrococcales; family Micrococcaceae; genus Paenarthrobacter; species Paenarthrobacter sp. YJN-5. The sequence continues at coordinate 3,463,293 of NZ_CP053544.1, read as the reverse complement.
TTGCGTCCACTGCGGCTGGGGTTGTCCGTTGATCTTGACCTCAACGGGAGCGCCGGTAACGGCGATGGTCGCATCGGTGTCTGTCACCAGAACAGGTCCCAGATAGGTGCATTCGAGGACGGCGTCTCCGGCACTGTTTCCTACCAAGGCATTGCCAAGTTCCGCCGAGTACTGGTCCATGGAGCCGCTTTGCGGGATACCCACGTTGTAGTAGCCCACGCGTCCTTGATCCTGGACGGTGGTGGCGAGGCCAGGATTCTTGATATCAAATGCCATTGAGGGCCTCCATGAGTTCCTGGTTGTAAGCCTGCGGATCAGCCAAAGCCTTGGACGCGTCGAAGGTGACGGGGACTTGGCGGTAGCGGTATGTTCCGTCGTCGACCTGCGCCTGGATTGCGTTGTACTCGTCTTCGGTGACTGGCTTGAACTTGACGATGTCGCCGGGCCTGAAGAAGACCATGAAGTCCTTGAAGTCGGCCAGAGACTGCGCGGGATCGTAAATCGGAGCCGCTGCAACCCCGAACATCTGGTAGCCGCCGGCGCCGCGCACGGAGTAGATGGCTGCGAAGCAACCGCCGTGCCCGACAGTGAGTTTCGGCGTGTCAGTGCGCGGGCTGAGGTACTTGGGAACCTGCAGTTGCTTGTCCCGCTCCACCAGTTGGAACAGGAACGGCAGCCCGGCCACGAAACCCACCATGGAGACGAGCCACGGCTGTTCGTGGTGGCGCCGGATGAACTCTGCGGCGTCCTGCAAACCGTTGACCTTCGCGGCGTAATCCAGATCGGTACCGTCCGGTTCCTGATGGAATCCTTCCCGGAAGCGCTGCGCTACTTCCGCTGTGAAGGGGTCGTCGTACCAGACGGGCACCTCGATGATCCGGGTCTCCAGCACCTGTTCGTTGTGGTTCAACAGTTCCAGCTCGATGTTCCGGACCGTTGATTCAAGGCTCGACGGCGGCAGGACGTCGGGATTGAACCTCACCAGCAGTGACGCATTGGCCGGGCAGATGTCGACGACGCCGGGCAGCGCAGCGTCCGACAGTTTCCTGGCGATGGACATCACTTTGAAGTTGGCCGCCAGGCTCATGGATTCGTCGACCTCAACGAACAGGAACTCGTCGCCGCCCCATGTGTACCGTGCTTCCTTCAGGACCGGGCTTGGGCTTGTCATTTCGCCTCCAACAGATCGGCAGCGGACTCGATGAACTTGGAGTGGTGGGTGACCGCCGCGAATTCGGGGCGGGCCAGCAGCATCTTGTGCACGGGGACCGTGGTTTTGACGCCTTCGACGTGGACGTGGTCCAAAGCAGCGAGGGTGGCGGCGATGGCGGAGTCCCGATCGGCCGCGTGCACAATCAACTTGGCCAGCATGGAGTCGTAGAACGGACTCACCACGGATCCGGTGTCCACACCCGTGTCCACGCGGATTCCTTCGCCGGTGGGCCATTCAAGGGAGTCCAGGCGCCCGGGGCTGGGGAAGAAGTTGTTGCCCGGGTCCTCGGCGTTGATCCGGCACTCGATGGCGTGCCCGGTGAACGTGATGTCCTCCTGGCTCAGGGACATGGAACCTGTTCCTGCGATCAGCAGTTGCTCGCGGACCAGGTCCACCCCGGTGATCTGCTCCGTGATGGGGTGTTCCACCTGGATACGGGTGTTCATCTCGATGAACGCAGCTTCATGGTTCAGGGGGTCGTACAGGAACTCCACTGTGCCGGCGCCTTGGTAGCCGCACTGCCGGGCAAGCTCCACGGAGGACTCGCGGATGGTCCGGCGCACGGAGTCGGGGAGGTCGGGTGCGGGAGCCTCTTCGATGACCTTCTGCGATCGGCGTTGCATGGAGCAATCCCGGTCGCCCAAGTGGATGAAGTTGGTGCCGTCGCCCAGGATTTGGACTTCCACGTGGCGGGCGTGCTCCACGAAGCGTTCCAGGTACACCGTGGGGTCACCGAACACGGAGGCTGCCTCGCCGCGGGCCATCTCGATGGTTTCCAGCAGTTCGTCTTCAGCGCTGACGAACCTGATGCCACGGCCACCGCCGCCTGCGGATGCTTTGACCACCAAGGGGTAACCGATGCCGGAGGCAATTTCGACGGCGTCCGCGTCCGGGTCCAGCGGACCGTCGGTACCCCGGAGCACGGGGACTCCGGCTTTATGTGCTGATTCGCGGGCCAGTGACTTGTTGCCCATCATTTCGATGGCGTCGGCGTCGGGGCCCACCCAGATGAGCCCGGCGTTCGCTACTTTGCGGGCGAAGGAAGTGTTCTCCGAGAGGAAGCCATAGCCGGGGTGTATTGCGTCGCAGCCGGTGTCCAGGGCTGCGGCAATGATCGCGTCCTGGTTGAGGTAGCTGGCGGGGGCGGGGGCGGGGCCCACCACCACGGATTCGTCGGCGGTCCGTGCGGCGAGGGAGGTTGAATCAGGCTCGCTGACAACAACCACCGCGCCGAGGCCCATGTCCCGTGCCGTGCGGATGATGCGTACGGCGATCTCGCCGCGATTGGCGATCAGCAGTTTCTTCATGATGGGTGCCTATCCTTCGCGTACGACGACGATGGGGTCGCCGGGGTTGACCATGTCGCCTTCGGCCACTTCGAACGATTCGAGGATGCCTGCCACGTCGGACTGGATTTCGGTGAATTGCTTCATGATTTCCACGATGCCCAGTGTCTGTCCCACCTCAATCGTGTCGCCCTCGTTGGCGAACGGCGGTTTTCCTGGGCCGGGCTTTCGGTAGAAGATGCCGGGGAGCGGGGAGACGATGGTTCCCATGGGGTGTTCTCGCTTTCAGAAAAGTGGGGTTGGAAAAGGGGAAAGTTTCAGCGGGCGTTGAGCACTGCGCGCACGGCAGAGGCAACGGCAACGGAGTTGGGTGCATCGGAGTGGACGCAGATGCTGCCAAAGGTGATGTCCAGTTCGGTGCCGTCGACGGCAAGGACAGGACCGCCGTCGAGCGCTTTTTGCACGCGGTGGGCAGCGGCGTCCGGGTCGGTCGGCTCGGGGCGGCGCTGGATCAAGAGCTCACCGGCGGGTCCGTAGTTGAGGTCTACGTACAACTCGGGGACGAAGTCCACGCCCATGGCCTTGCAGACGGACTCGTGGGCGGTCCCGGCGAGTCCGAAGAACGGGACGCCGAACAGCTTGGCAGTGCCGGCGGCCGCGGCCATGAGTTCCTCGTCGCCGGCCAGCATGCCGTACAGCGCGCCGTGCGGTTTGATGTGGTTCAGGGGCAGGCCGTGCTTCGCCAGGAAGGCCGTCAGTGCGCCTGTCTGGTAGAGGATGATGGATTCGACTTCCTCCGGACGCAGCACCATGCGGCGACGGCCGAAGCCCACGGGGTCAGGGAGCCCGGGGTGGGCGCCCACGGCAACACCGTGTTCAGCGGCAAGTTCCACGGTCCGGTTCATGACGTCCGGATCGCCGGCGTGGTAGCCGCAGGCCACGTTGGCAACATCGATGATGCTCATTAGCTGTTCGTCATTGCCAAACTCGTGGAGGCCCACGCCTTCGCCCATGTCCGAGTTCAGGAGCACGGTCTTCGCAGGGCTGGGCGCAGAAGTGCTTGAGGTCACATTCGCTTGCATGGGGGCAACGCTATCCAAGTGAACCTCGCATAGTAATTGTGCAGGCTGCTGAATCTCGCACAACGGATTATGATGTCTGCACTATCGGGCGATGATCCGCCTGCAACTGACGGAGGCCCAAATGCGTGTTTCGGACTTGGTGGACGACCCCGACCTCAAGATCTCCCTTCGTGTTCCCGGGAGTCCGGGCCGCCTTGCCAGGCCCATCGTCTGGTGCGCACCCACCGAGCACATGGACCCCACACCGTTCCTGAGCGTCAACGCCCTGGTGCTGACCAACGGCATGGGCCTCAACGTGAAGGACTACCGGATCTGGGACGCCTACGTGGAGCGGCTGATGGAGGTGCCGGTTTCCGGGCTTGTCTTCGGGCTGGGGGCAGCGCACAGCGAGCTTCCTGCCGGCTTGGTGGAGGCCTGCGAAGTTCACGGACTGCCTCTGCTGGAGCTGCCACCCGAGGTGCCGTTCGTGCTGGTCATGCGGCACGTGGAACACGTCATTGCCACCGAACGGTATGAGGAACTGCGGTCCGGGTGGGAGTTGGCGGATGAATGTACCCGGCTCGCCGCCGAGGGCCGCTCGCTGGCAACGGTCCTGGAGCGTGTTGCCGCTTTCGTCCACGCGCGGGTGACGGTGGTGGACGACGTCGGGTTCGAACTTATCGGGGCCGGGGACGCAGCGGGAGGTACTGCGCGCACAACCCTGCGTATCCCCAGCGGAGAGTCGCAACGGTTCCGGTTGATGATCGAGGGCATCAAGAGCACCGTGGTTTTGCAGCCGATCCTGGGTCCCGTGGCGGCCGTGATCGCGATGCAGCTGAGCTACACCCTGGGTTCGCGGTCGCCTCTCCACTCGAGGGAGGCCGCCCGCTTCATGGAAGCGCTGTACGACGGCGGGGTGCGGCCCGGGCAGCTGAAGAAGCTCGCTACGGAAACCGGGTTTGATCCCGACGATTCCTGGGGTTCCGTGCTCATCGGGGCCTCCAAGGACATTCCGCGCCTGAAATTGCGGGCCATCGCGTGGCGGGCGAGGGTTGGGCTCGAAAGCAATTTCGGCATTGTTCGTTTCATGGAGGAGAAGGGCCTCACCACCCTGTTGGTGCAGCAGAAGCGAGCCACGCCACCGCTGTTCGACATGGTCAAGGACTTCTTCAAGGACGCGCCTGAGCTATCCGTGCTGGTCATGGAAAACTCGACGCTGAACGAACTTCCGCTGGCCCTCAGCCTCGCCCGACGGCACCTTGGTAAGCCCGGTGTCCGGACCGCCCCGCTCGCAGACCTTGCCGGGATCGTCCAAGGGCTGCCGAGCGCGGGACTGGTCTCGATGTCCGAACGCCTGCTGGCGCCCTTGGCGGCCGACGGCGGCAGCGCCCTGCGTGAGACCCTCGCCTGCTACTTGCGGCACAGCGGGAGTTCCCGGGAGATCTGCGAGGAACTGTTCATCCATCGGAACACCCTGAGCTACCGGCTCCGTAAGATCGAGGACCTGCTGGGGCTGGACCTGTCCGACGGGGAAGTCAGGGCGACGTGCCTGCTCGCGCTGAGTATCGTCGCCGCCAACGCGTGAGTAAATGTGCAGGCTGCATAACGGGAGACCCCAAAATTGGGCGAAAATCCCGATGCCCGCCTGTGGTGGCCATCACTAGCCTCAGATGCGGGCCATAATTGCCCGCCACGATACGTGAACCTCTCGGGACATCGCTCACGGCGGCAGGAATCCAGGCCCTCTCCGTTCGACCGAACCCTAGGGGTTGCTTTGTCCTACGCAAATTACGTCATGCCGGAAGCACGCCGTGCTCCGCGCTGGTCCCTGACCATGGCCTGGTGGGCTCTTTTCTCGGCCATGTTTTGGATCTATGTGGCCGTTGCCTCCGCAAACGCGGTCGGTACCGTCAACACCATCATCGGCATGGTTCTCACCATTGCCACCTACGGCATCATCAACCTGGTCCTTTCCAGGTATGCGGCCAGGACGGGGCTCACAGTGGAGCTCCTCTCCCGGACGCTGTTTGGAATCGTCGGCTCAGCGCTGGCTTCCCTGATCTTCGCCGCCACGGCCATCTACTACGCAGTGTTTGAGGGATCCATCATCGCGGTGGCATTCCAGAAGTTCTTCGGCGGTGAAATCACCATGTGGTACGCCATCGTGGTGATCTACGCCCTTCCGCTGGTGGCAGGTGGGGTGCAGAACTGGCTTGACCGGCTCAACGGCTGGTTGCTGCCGCTGTACTTCGCCGGGCTGGTGGCGGTGGTGGTCGCGGCCACTGCCATCCGCGGTGTTCCGGTCGGTTTCCCCGAGGGCATCGCCGACGGTCCCGTTCCGGGCTGGCTGACGTCCTACCTGACCTACATGGGTGTGTGGATCATGATGATGTACACGTTCGACTACGCGCGCATGGCCCGCAAGCAGGACGAGAAGTTCCACGGCCGGATCACTTTTGGCTGGGTCTTTTACGCCTTCACGTTCGGCATCAACGGTCTGGTGGGCATCTACATCATGAGCGCGTGGGGGCTGGAAGGAACGGAGACCGGGGTGGTGGACGCCTTCATCTCATCACTGGGTATCTTCGGGGTCCTCGTCATCTTCATTTCGCAAACCCGCATCAACACGGCCAACTACTATCTGGCCTCGTCCAACCTGGATGCCTTTGCCACCCGCGTGTTCCGCCTGGCCCTTCCCCGGTGGGTGTGGGTGATTGTTGCCGGCGCCATTGCCTACCTGTTGATGCTCACCAACGTCCTGTCCTACCTGCTCAAGGCATTGGCATGGCAGGGTGTGTTCGTCACCGCGTGGGTGGCTATCGCCTTGGTCTACATCGCCCTGAACCGGCACAAGATCAACGAAGTCCCGGAGATCCGCCGGGAACGGTTGTCCGCCTTCAGCCCGGGAACCGTGGCCTGGATCCTTGCGTCCGGAGTCGGCATCTTCCTGACCGAACAAACAGCGGCACCCGTGTTGGCGCAGCTGGCGCCGCTCATCACAGTGGCCCTTGCGGCAGGCAGCTATGTGGTGGCCTACCGCCTGAGGAAGCCGCCCGCCATGGATATCTCGGAAGACGTCCAGCTGGATGAGGAGCAACTCGTCTAGGCAGCAAACAAACTGCGACAAACAAACGACGGCGGCAGCCGGGTTCCGTAGAAACAGAACCCGGCTGCCGCCGTCGTGCGTTATGCTGCCGCCGTCGTGCGCTATATCCGGGCGCCGCAGAAACCGAAGTTACTGTGCGGGTGCGGGAACCGGGAAGAACACGCGGGGGTCCTGCAGCAGTGCGGGGTAGTCGAAATCGGAGCGCTTGATCACGTTGGTGACCTCGAAGTTGCGGGCGAAACGGCCCTCAACCGAGATGGGCCGGCCTTGGATGAGCCCGACAGCGAACGTCTGTCCACCGTCGAACGGGACTGCGACCTCCGTTTTGCCGGGGAGCGTGCTGAAGGCCTGGTCCTGGGCGGCGCGCTTACGCGTGGGCTTCTTCTCCCGCTGCACCGGACGCTTCTTCGGAGCACCGAGGTTGCGGCGGGACTTCTCTTCCTCGTACACGAACTGGTACTCGTCCGGGCTGGCGATGGGGCGCGCCTTCCCGTGCGGGGGCAGGCTCACGGTCTCCAGTTGCTCCGGCCGGAGCTCACCCACGGGTGCGCGGACGATCCAGAGACGGTCCTCTTCGGGGTCCTCGGGGTGGAATTCGTGCCGCGGCTCGGGCCAGACGTAATCCAGCCGTTCCTCGATCCCCGGGAAGAGTTCGCGGTAGTGCTTGGGGTCCTTGCCCGCCAGCTTGGACCGGTGGCTGAGGTGCAGTTCTTCCTCACCGAGCCACCACGGCATGGGGATCTTGGCGGCGTAGTCAGGGTGCGCAGCCTGCGGCGCGAACTCCGCGATGTTCTCACGGGTGTTGTCCGGGTGCCCACGCTTGACCCATTCATCCACCATCGCCAGCCCGTACATGGTGAGGGCGGGAACGTGACCCATCCACATGCGCACAGCGGGGTGGTTCTGCCAGCCGTACTCGGGGATGACCAATGCGCGGAGCACTTGGAGGGCTTCGACGCGCTGCTTGCCGAGCCTTGAGGTGTCCAGCGCGGCGGCGCTCTCACGGAAATCGGCGAAGGGGAGGAAAGTCTGCATCCTTTCAGTTTGGGGGTGCATCGCCGCAGATCCAAGTTGAGTGTCCGGGGACACGCGAAGACGATTCGGCCTAGAGTTGTCGAGTGGAAACTATTGGCGAGAAAACGACGACAACGGCGCCCCCGGTTGCCGAACTGCACCTGCACATCGAAGGGACTCTCCAGCCCGAGCTGATCTTCTCCCTGGCTGAACGCAACGGGATCGACCTTCCGTACCAGGACATCGACGAACTGCGGGAGAAGTACGAGTTCACGGACCTCCAGTCCTTCCTGGACCTCTATTACGCAAACATGGCTGTCCTGCAGACCGAGCAGGATTTCACGGACATGACCCGTGACTACCTGAAGCGGGCCGCGGCCGGTGGCGTGCGCCATGCGGAGATCATGATGGACCCTCAGGCACACGTGTCCCGTGGTGTTGCGTTGGAGACCTGCGTGAACGGCGTGGCCAAAGCGCTGGCAACGTCCAAGGAGGATTTCGGCGTTTCTACGCTGCTCATTGCCGCCTTCCTGAGGGACATGCCCGAGGACTCCGCGTTGGACGTGTTGGAGCAGCTCCTTGACATGAACGCACCGATCGCCGGCATCGGGCTGGACTCCGCAGAGGTGGGCAATCCGCCGTCGAAATTTGAGCGACTCTACCAGCGCGCCGGCGAGGCGGGCCTGCGGAGGAGCGCGCACGCGGGCGAGGAGGGTCCGGCGTCGTACATCACCGAGGCCCTGGACCTCCTGCACGTCGAGCGGATCGACCACGGCATCCGGTGCATGGAGGACACCGAGGTGGTGCAGCGGCTGGTTGCCGAACAGGTGCCGTTGACTGTGTGCCCCTTGTCAAACGTCCGGCTCCGGGCTGTGGACAAACTCGAAGACCATCCCTTGCCGGAAATGCTCGCCATCGGCCTGAACGTTAGTGTTAACTCCGATGATCCCGCGTACTTCGGCGGTTACGTGGACGACAACTACCAGCAACTGGTGAAAGTCCACGGCTTCTCCGTTCCGGAGCAGGCAACTCTGGCGGCGAACTCCATCCGGAGTTCGTTCGCGAGCGATGAGCGCAAAGCGGAGTTGCTGGAGGAAGTCACCCAGTGGGTCAAGGAGTCGCTGCCGCCGCAGTAATTTCGCCGCTGTTGCCGAGACTCCTCCATCACTTGGGGCGTCGTGAATGTCACACTCGGTCACGACACACGGTGTTTACCTTTCGCAGTCGCGGGAATTAACAAATCATTGGCAAACTGCTGGGTGAGTATTCACCCATTGAAGGAGAAGCATGGGCGCGAACACCGCCGAGAACACCAATCTTCGTTTGAAGGCCGTACTGGACATCCTCGCCGAGAATGTCTGGTCCGAGGAGAAGCTGAATGCCGGTGAAGTCCTGGCCGAAGCAACCGCCCGCGTTCCGTTCAACGCCCACGAGGCTGAACTGCTGAGCGGTGGGATTCCGCGCGGCCACAAGACCCTGACATCCGCCTCGGCCAAGCTGGTCAAGGCGGGCTGGCTGGTCAAGGGACGTTCCGGCTGGACCATCCCGGAAGAGGGCTTGCGCGCCACCGTCGCCTTCCCGGACGCTGCGGCTTTCGCGGCAGCGCTCGACGCCGGAACCCCCATCCCGGACGACGTCGCCGTCCCGACTGCCCCGCCTGCGAAGCCGAAGACCAAGCGTGCTGCCGGCAAGAAAGCTGCCCCCAAGGCCGCTGCCGCGAAGGAAGCCGCGCCCAAGGCCACGGCTGCCAAGAAGACGACGCGCAAGGCACCGGCCAAGGCTGAAGCTGCATCCGCCGTCGAGACCTTGCCTCAGCCAGAAGCCGTTGCGGTTGCCGGGGACTTCAACAAGATCCTCGGTGCCCCCGAGGATTGGGCCCCCCAGTACGACGAAACCCAGATGGAGTTCAACCCGCTGGTGCAGGTCTGGTCCCTGTCGGCCGAGCTCCCGGCCGGTTTCTACACGTACAAGATCGCGCTGAACCGTTCGTGGAACGAGAACTACGGTGCCTTCGGAGTCCGCGACGGTGCCAACCACGAGTTGAACCACGACGGCGGCCCGGTCACCATCACGTACAGCCACGCAACGCACGACATCGTGGTGGCCTAGCCTCCAACCGCAGTAAGACTCACGAATCCGGCCCTTGTCCGCTGATCCTTCCCTTGCAGGGGGAGCAGCGGGCAAGGGCTGGATTCGTTAAGGTGGGTCCATGGCAGCAGATGGAGTGAGACTCACCGCGCGTGTTTCCGGCGTGGTCCAGGGGGTTGGTTTCCGCTACCGGACGGCCCGTAAGGCCGACGAGCTGCTGCTCACGGGCACGGTCCGCAACCATTCCGACGGCACAGTGGAAGTTGTTGCCGAGGGCCCGCGCCACGACGTACAACGGCTCCTGGACTGGCTGGCTTCTTCGCACGCGCCCGGCCGTGTGGAGCGCGTGGACTCGGAGTTGTCCGAGGCCACGGGCGAATTCGCAGGGTTTGGGATAGCCGGCTAGGTCCCCTACGAGTTGTCTCGTTCTTCAGCCAGGATCATGGCTGTGTCCGTCGTCAACTTCACGCGATTAATGTTGGCGAAATCCACAGCGGCTGCCGCTGCGGGTCGCACACTTCCCGATTGCAGCAATAGCTGGAACGGTGTTGTGGTTGCCGGAACCTCAACTTCGCTATCGTGGGTCATTTAGCAATCCTAGCGATTGTTCACGGGCTGTTCAGGCGTACATCAACGAGCCCGGGGTAGTCAGGGTTTCACCGGTTTCCAGCCAGGTCTTCAAGCCGGAGAGAATCATGGGCCAGCCTCCGTACAGCTGGTCGTTGGCGCCTTCGCGGAGCTGATCGTGAGTCACGGTGAGATGGCACGAGTCGCCCACCGGCTCGATCTCCCACGTAATGCGCGACGTGCCTTCAGCCTTCACGTCCTCGCCCCATAGTGCGGTCATGGTCTGAACCAGCCGGCGCGGGGGATCCACCTCGATGTTCTCACCCTCGCCTAGAGGGGCATCCGCTTTCACGTTGTGCATCTGGAACTTCCCGCCAGGGGTCCAGTCCGAGGTGAACGTGTTTCCGAACTGGTACTTGCTGCGGATCTCGCTGGTGGTGATGGCCTCCCAGAGCCGCTCCGGGGTGGTCTTGATGTAAATCTCGAAGATCTTTTCCATGGGACTTTCCAATCTGGATTTGAGGTCGCTGAGGGCAGCGGCCCATGGTTCTGCATATTTGCTCACCCAACGATCGTGGATGAGTCGGATGGGTACCGGATTCAGGAAGTGCAGCTTTTCACGCCCCCGACGGCGGGTCACCACAAGGCCTGCCTCTTCCAACAGCTTGAGGTGCTTGGCGATGCCGAAACGGGTCATCTCGAACCGGGACCCGAGGGCAGAAAGGGTCTGCCCGTCCTCGCGGAACAACTCGTCCAGCAATTCCCGACGGGTTGGATCAGCGAGGGCTTTGAACACGAGGTCCATGAGCCCTACGATAGGTGACCATTTAGTCACATGTCAACGGTTTCTCTTCGGTTTCCCCTCCGCGGGCGAAGGTGCACCCAGGGCTCTAGTCATAGAAAGTTTCCGAGGACGTGCCGAAATAAGTGCATCCCTCGACGCGGCCACAGACGGGCTCGGGCACTCTCAAAGCCCACCAGAGGACTGCCCACCACCGAACTGAGGCCGGACAATTGCTTCGAAACTGGCTGTTGTTATCTCGTAAACTTTACGATAGTTTCTCCCTGTGATGCAGGTCGCACTGAAGCTTCGGGGCGACGACGCCCTATCGAAGGACAAAGATGACCATCCACCCGGGAGACTTACTGCGGGCTGAAGAGCGCCTCAAACGGATGCATGATCGACTCGGCGGCATTGCCTACGGGGGTGACTACAACCCGGAACAATGGCCGCGGGAGGTGTGGCGCGAGGACGCCGAACTCATGAAGCAAGCGGGGGTGAACCTGGTGACGTTGGCCGTGTTCTCCTGGAGCCGCTTGGAAACAGCGGACGGCATCTTCGACTTCGACTGGCTGGATGAGGTTATGGATCTCATGCACGCCCACGGCATCGGGGTGGACCTGGCGACTCCGGACGCTGTCCCTCCAGCCTGGCTTGTGCAGCAGTATCCGGACATCATGCCGGAGAGGGCGGACGGCAGTATCTTCGGCTTCGGGTCGCGCCAGCACTTTGACGTGTCCCATCCTGTTTACCGGGCAAAGTCGTTGGAGCTCACGGAGAAAATGGGGGAGCGCTATGCCTCGCATCCGGCGCTGCGCATGTGGCACGTGGGCAACGAATACGGCCCCACGTCTTATGGTCCGTGGGCTGAAGACGCCTTCCGCGCCTGGTTGCAGGAAAAGTATGGCTCGATCGATCAGCTGAACGATGCGTGGAGTACCAGCGTGTGGGGTCAGCTTTACACGGATTGGAGCCAAGTCCGGGTTCCGGAACAGCCACGCACCTGGTCCAACCCGTCGCGTCGACTGGACTTCCACCGCTTTACGTCGCACAGCATGCTGGAGCATTTCAAGGCTGAACGGGACATCCTCCGCCGTCACACGCCGGACCTTCCGATCGTCACCAACTTCATGCGCTTCTACAAGACCAACGACTATTGGGCATGGGCGGCCGAAGAGGACGCCGCCGCCTTGGATATCTACCCCGACCCGCGGGAAGTCGATGCCCATGTAGCGGCCGCACTGAATTTCGACCTCATGAGGTCCCTCCGCCATGGCCAGCCATGGATGGTGATGGAGCAAGCGACCGGCGCGGTCAGCCAGTGGTCAATCAATGTCTCCAAGCTCCCCGGAACGATGAGGCTCGGCTCGTACCAGGCCATAGCGCAGGGTGCTGACGGGATCCTGTTCTTCCAGTGGCGCCAAGCCAAGGGCGGAACCGAGCGCTACCACTCAGCCATGGTCAACCACGCCGGTCCCAACACCCGGATCTTCCGCGAAGTATGCCAGCTAGGCCAGGAGTTGAAGGTGCTCGGTGACCTGACCGGATCCCGTTCAGAGGCAAGGGTGGCGATTGTCTTCGACTGGGATTGCTGGTGGGCGCTGGAGTTGGGCAATTCGCCCCGCTCGGACCTGAATTATCCGCAAGAGGTCCTGCGCTTCTACCGGCCCCTTTTCGAAGCCAACGTCGCGGTGGATTTCGTCAACACGAACAGCGACCTTTCCCCTTACGACGTCGTCATCATGCCCGCCTCATACCTGCTGACCGATGCTTCCGCTTCCCGGTTTGAGCAGTATGTCGCTTCCGGGGGACGCCTGGTGGTTTCCTACCTGTCCGGAATCGTTGACGAGAACAACTCGATCCGCTTGGGCGGCTACCCCGGCGCCCTCCGCGACGTACTGGGTGCCTGGAGCGAGGAGATGCACCCGCTCGCCGAAACGGAAGATCTGGTCAAGCTGGCAACGTTCGACGGCGGCATGTCCTCCGCGGACTACTGGACTGAGCATGTGCACGCCGAAACGGCGGAAGTCGTTGCGAGCTACGCCTCCGGCCGGCTTTCCGAAATGCCTGCAGTTACCAAAAATACCGTTGGTGCCGGAACTGCGATGTATATCTCCGCGAGGGTGGAGGACGGCTTGTTGCAGCAGCTGCTTGCTGACGTCCTCCGGACCGCCGGCATAACCGCCGTCCTGGACGTGCCCACAGGAGTGCAGGTCCGTCGTCGTACCAGCACCACGCCTGACGGCAAGGTTAACAGCTTCCTTTTTGTCCTCAACCACAATGACGCTCCCGTCACCGTAGAGGTGAACGACGGCGGCACCGACGTTTTCACTGACAGTCCCGTTCGAGGGGCGGTGGAGGTCGGAGCGAATGGCGTACTGATCCTCAAGACAGGAGCACCCGCATGGCACTGAGATTGGACGTTCCACCCGCCGCGGTTGTTGATGAGAAGCGGCCGGGGAAGAAACGCGACAAGCCGGGCAGCTGGAAGCTGGCCTTCAAGAGGGACTGGCGACTGTACACGTTGTTAGCGCTACCACTGGTGTACTTCCTGGTGTTCCGGTACCTGCCCATGGCCGGAAACGTCATTGCCTTCCGCCAGTTCCAGCCGGGCGGCAACATCTTTGGCGAGAAGTGGGTGGGGTTCAAATACATCACCCTGTTCATCAACGACCCCAGCTTTTGGCAAGCATTCCAGAACACGATCGTCCTTGGCGTGCTGACCTTGGCCTTCTGCTTCCCTATGCCCATCATCTTTGCGCTGATGCTGAATGAGCTACGGTCCCAGAAGTTCAAGAAGTTCGTGCAAACGGTGGCCTATCTCCCGCACTTCATGTCCGTGGTGATCATTGCCGGCATGATTCTGCAGAACTTCTCCATGACGGGCACCGTCAATCAGATTTCGGAAGCGCTGTTCGGCACCTCGGTGAACTTCACCCAGGACCCCAACTGGTTCCGTCCCATGTACATCAGCTCCGAGGTGTGGCAGACCATGGGGTGGGGCGCCATCCTCTACCTTGCCGCATTGACCCGGGTGGACGAATCGCTGTACGAGGCGGCCCGGATCGACGGGGCAAACCGTTGGCAACAGACGTGGCATGTGACGCTGCCGGCCATCAGGCCCACCATCATCACCCTGCTGATCCTCAACATCGGGACGTTCATGGCGGTGGGCTTCGAGAAGATCCTGCTCATCTATAACCCGTTGAACTACGCAACGTCGGACGTCATCTCCACCTACCTCTACCGGGTGGGCCTGGAATCCAGCAACTTCAGCTATGCCGCCGCGATCGGAATGTTTGAATCCGTCATCGGCCTCACGCTGATCCTCTCAGCGAACGCCATTTCAAAGCGCGTCGCAGGAACGAGCCTGTGGTGAAAAAGTCTGTCTCCGCCGATCGCGGCGTCCTCTTGAGTGAAATGCAGGTTTCCACCGGTATGAAGGTCTTCAGGGCTTTCAACCTGTTGTTCCTGATCCTGGTGGTTTTTCTTACTGCCTACCCGTTCCTCAACATCATTGCGCAGTCGTTTTCCAGTGAGGGTTTCATAAACTCCGGGCAGGTCAACCTGTTTCCGATGGGCTTCAATACGGAGACGTACAAGCTGATCCTGGCTGACTCGGCCTTCTGGACGAACTACGGCAATACGGTGCTCTACACGGTGGTGGCCACTGCCATCTCGATGGTCCTGACCACATCCTTTGCCTACGCCATAGCAAAGAAGGACTTGAAGGGCCGCAGCGTCTTCATTGGTCTGGCCGTGTTCACCATGTTCTTCAACGGTGGCCTGATCCCCAACTACGTGCTGATCAGTTCCCTCGGAATGCGGGACACCATTTGGGCCGTGGTGCTGCCTAACGCCATCAGCGTCTTCAATTTGCTGATCATGAAGTCGTTCTTCGAGAACATGCCGAGGGAACTGGAGGAAGCTGCGTCCATTGACGGGCTGACCCAGTACGGGATCCTGTTCAAGGTTGTGCTGCCGCTGAGTAAGGCGATTGTGGCCACCATGGTGCTGTTCTACGCCGTGGCCAACTGGAACTCCTGGTTCCAGGCATTCCTTTACCTGGACAACCCGGATCTCTTTCCCGTCACGATCTACCTCCGCAACATGATCGCCGGAGTCACGACGGCCGGATCGGCGGGAGGCACGGCCGAGAACGTTGGCCAGATCGCCGCCAACATCCAGTCGGTCACCATCGTCCTGACCGTCATACCAATCCTTTGCGTCTATCCCTTCGTCCAGAAGTACTTCTTCTCGGGCGTGATGCTCGGTTCCGTCAAGGAATAACCCCTCATGAAAGGACAAGCAATGATCACCAAACGCCAACTCCGTAGGCGGGATTTCCTTGGGCTCGCGTCCGTCGTCACGATAGGCCTGGTCATGACCGCCTGTGACGAGGGCGGCGAGGAGAAGGTAGACACCTCGAAGTCCCGCAAGGGCGCCATGGACAGTTTCGGGGTGGGGGACACCTTCAAGGCGACGGAGCCGTTGACGTTTACATTCCTTTTCTCGGATCAGCCCACCTACCCGTACAAGAAGGACTGGCTGCTCTTCACCAAGATGGCCAGCGACAACAACGTCACCCTGGAACCCACCATTGTTCCCAACAGCGACTACGAACAGAAGCGCAGCCTTCTCATCAGCTCGGGAAGCGCACCTGAAATCATCGCCAAGACCTACCCCGGCCAGGAAGCAGCGTTCGTATCGGCTGGCGCAGTGCTGCCCGTCAGTGACTACGTTGACCTGATGCCCCACTTCCAGGACAAGGTCAAGAAGTGGAAGCTTGAGCCGGAAATCGAAGCCCTGACGCAGGAAGACGGCAAGTACTACGTCCTCCCGGGCCTCCATGAGGAACTCTGGCCCGATTACTCCCTGTGCTTCCGTAAAGACATCCTCAAGAAGGAAGGCCTGTCCGAACCGAAGACCTGGGACGAACTTCGCGAGGTCCTGCGGTCGCTCAAGAAGGCCTATCCCGACGTCGTGCCTTTCTCCGACCGGTTCAAGGGCGACAGCGTCCTGAACATTGCGGCGCCGTCCTTCGGCACGGTGGCGGGGTGGGGCCTGGTTGACGGTCTCCTCTTTGACCAGGACAAGAAGCAGTTTGCCTTCGCCGGAGGTTCGGACAAGTTCAAGGAACTGGCAACGTACTTCAACTCGCTTGTTTCCGAAGGCCTCATGGATCCGGAAAGCTTCACCCAAACCGATGACGCCGCCATCCAGAAGTTCGTCTCAGGCAAGTCCTTCGTGATCAGCGCCAACTCGCAGAACGTGATCACCTACAGGACGTCCATGGAGCAGTCCCTTGGCAAGGGCAACTTCGAAATCAGCAAGATCACGGTACCTTCCGGACCTGCCGGAGACATCATCGGCGGCACCCGCCTGGAGAACGGCATCATGCTGAATTCCTCGGTGAAGGACAAAGACAGCTTTGTGGCCCTCATCCAGTACATCGACTGGTTGTTCTACAGCGACGCCGGCCAGGAGTTCAGCAAGTGGGGCGTGGAGGGCACGACGTACACCAAGGAAGGCGGCAAGAGGAAGCTCGCTGCAGATATCAACTTCCAGGGCCTCAACCCATCAGGAACCAAGGACCTGCGCGTGGACTACGGGTTCTCCGGCGGCAACTTCGCGTACGGCGGAACAACTGATCTGTTGCAATCGACGTTCAACGACGAGGAACTCGCGTTCCAGGAAGCGATGAAGTCCAAGACACCGCGTCCGGTTGCGCCGCCTGTTCCGTTCAACGATGTGGACCGGGAGCAAGCCACCCTCGCCTTGACCCCGCTCAAGGACCACGTCAAGCAGAACACCCTCAAATTCATCACCGGTCAGCGCCCGCTCGGGGAGTTTGATGCGTACACCAAGGAGCTCGACAGCAAGGGCATGAGCAAGTACGTCGACCTCGCCAACAAGGCCTACAAGGCGTACGCGGACAAGAAGTAGGACCCATGTCAGCCACCAAGGCGGAGTTCGGTTCAGGAGCGCTGTTCAAGGCTGCGGGCGTTGTATACGGCGTGATGGTGTGCAGCGGGCTGGTGCTGCTGGCGAATGTGCTGGTCCTGGCCGCGCCGCTGTTGGGGCCGTTGGCCTTGGCAGGTTTCGCGCTCACCGGCCCTTCCATAGTTGCCGCCTGCTATGCCTTCAACCGGCTCCTGTCCGGGGAAGACTCCAGCGTGTTCCGGGACTTCCTCAAGTCCTACCGGCGGGACTTTGGACAGTCTTTGCTGGTGTGGCTGCCGTACCTGGCATTGCTCACGGTTATCGCGGGCAATCTCATCAGCCTTCCGGGCAGCAACCTTGAGGCGGTTGCTGCCCGGGTAGGGCTGGTGGGACTGGGCATCATGGTGGGCACAGCTGCGGTGCATGCAATGGCCCTTGTGTCGCGGTTCAGTTTCCGGACAACGGACATCTACCGTTTGTCCATCTACAGCATGGCGGCGAATAAGCGGGTTTCGCTAGGCAACGCAGGGATTCTGTTTGTCTGGTGCTTCGTCCTTTTGGCCAACACGGCGTGGTTGGTGCCCTTTACGGCAGGGCCGGTGCTCTACCTGCTGTGCTTGAACTCCAAACCGCTGCTGATGCTGGTGGAAACCAAATTCACCGAGGCTGTCGATTAGAGGTTGGTACGCACCACTGCGCCTTGTGCGACGACGGTGCTCACCTTCTCGAGCGCCGAACCGTCGGCCAGGGGATCGGCGTCGACAATGACGACGTCGGCGAGCGAGCCCCGTACAAGGCGGCCGACGGCGTCGCCACGGCCAAGCAGCCGTGCGGCGTTGGTGGTGGCGGCCTGCAAGGCTTCCAGCGGGGTCAGGCCGGCCTCCGACAGCAACCGGACCTCGGTACCGATCGGAGTGACGTCGGAACCAAAGGAGTCGGTGCCGGCAATGATCGTCACGCCCGCGTCCTTGGCCGCGCGGACGGCAGCTTGAAGGATGGGCGTGTATTCCTTGCCCCGGGCGGCGAGGATCGGGTTTGCCGACGTGGCCATGCTGGTGATCGCATCCATGGTGGGGGTGAAGTATGTTCCGCGGCGGGCCATGTCATGGAGGGTTGCTTCGCTGACGAACACACCGTGTTCGATGCTGCGCACGCCGGCCCGGACGGCGCCGTCGATGCCTTCAGCACTGTACGCGTGGCACAGCACTCCGGCGCCCTTGGCGGCTTTGACGATTGCCCCGATCTGCTCCACGTCGTACACCAGTTCGCGGGGATCCTGCTCGGGAAGGCCCGCCCGCGGGTTGGCGCGGGTCTTGATCACCTCGGCGCCGCGCTTGATGTTGACCCGGGTCAGGTAAGCCAGGTCCTGGGTCTCCGTCACGCCGTCCTTGAGCATCGCCAAGGGGGCCAGGTCCGGGTCGGCCAACAGCGAGTCGCCCTGGTCCGGTGAAATGAAGAGGCCGGCGGCTGTCATCCGTGGCGAGATGCCCGGAGCCCAGGACGGTACGGCAGCCAAAGCGATGTCCTGGTAGAAGGAGCTTGAACCGCTGCGGACGCTGGTGGCGCCGCTTTGGAGCAGGAGTCGGGCATCGGCCAGCGCGTTGGCATGGACGTGCGCGTCCACAAGGCCGGGAAGGACCCACCGGCCCGTTGCGTTGAGGACACGGGCACGCTGTACGACGGCGGCAACGGCCTTGCGCGTTTCGTCGCGGCTACCGACGGCAGCCACTTTGCCGCCGTCGAGAACCACGACGCCGTCAGCCACGGCGTCGCCGGTCTTGGGGTCGACCACCGTTCCGCCTTCGATGATCAGGGCCTGGGTGGTGAGGGGCTTGCCCGGGTAGTTCGAGCCAGAATTGGGGTTGTCGGCCAGGGCCGGGGGAGCCGAGACCATCTGGGCGGCGAGCCCGGCTACCGATATTCCTGCCAGCGCGGCAGCTCCGGCGAGGACTCCGCGGCGGGGCAGCTCACTTTTTGGCGTGGGTGCTGAGGTGTGGTCGTGGTTGCACATCGTTGTACTCCTGGAGGAAATGCCGGAACGCAATGGCCATGGGTTCCACTTTGGTATTCCAGAGTGCAGGAAGTTGATATGGAAAAGCAAGCTTTAGGTCAAAACCCGGAAGCGCAAGGATGGTTTGGTATGCCAATCAGCCGAAGACTACCGTACCGTCCTCCTCGATCCTCCAGCCGGGGTTGTAGCCGATTTCCCACACGATGCCGTTCGGATCCTGGACGTGCCCGTGGAAGATGCCGCCGAATGCCCCTGCCTGCGCGGGCTTCAGCACGGTGCCGCCGGCTGCGACGAGCTCCTCGATGGTGGCGACCACTTCTTCCTGGCTTCCGACGTTGTGTGAAAGGGTGACCCCGCTGACACCGGTGGTTGTTGTTCCTGAGGCGAGGTCCTGGTCGAATTTGCCGGCGTCGAAGAGGCCCAGTACCTGGCCGGGTGCAACCTGGAAGAAGATGATCTCCCCGGGCACATCCATGAGGGGCTCCCAACCGAGCCCGTCCTGGTAGAAGGTCCGGGCCCGGTTGTGGTCCTGCGTGGCAAACGTGATGAAGTGCAGTCGCTGGTCCATGCGGGCAATGCTAGTCCGTAGGCCCCGCTGCGGAGGCTAGCTGAGGTGCTGGCGGGTGCCGTTGATGTCCGCCGCGGGAGCGGCGAAGAGCGCCGCAATGTGTTCGGCCAGCTCGTTGACGTGCGTGTAGCCGGGGAATTTGCGGTGCGGGGCCGCTTCCTTCATGGCGTCATCCAGCAGTGCCTTCACCACGAACACGGTTGCCGCCGAGGTCTGTTCCTTGGGCTCGGTTTTGTGGCCGGACTGTGCTGCGTTGAAACCGTCTGCAACTCCCAGGACCCACGCTTCCGAGGCTGCCTTGATGGCCGAGTACGCAGCGCCGCCCGCCGTGGGCTTGGCCGCGCTCGTGGCCGACACGATTGCCAGCCTGCCTCGCGGGGAAGCTTCCAGGTCGGCGTAGAAAGCGCGCGAGGTGTTGCGCAACGTGGTCATGATGCTGGTGTGGAGGACGTCCCAGTCCTCATCTTTCTGGCCCGTGATGCCTTCGCCGCCACGCCAGCCGCCCACCAGGTGGATGAGCCCGTCCACGTGCCCGAGGTCATTGCGGACCGAGGCCGCAAGCTTTTCCACTGCCTCGCGGTTGGCGAGATTGCAGGTGTAGGGCGTCACGCCGTCGAAGTCTTCCGCAAGCGCTTCAAGGCGGGCGGCATCGAGATCGACGGCGGCCACCCGCGCTCCCAGCGCGACGAGCGCCTTGACCACCGCTTGCCCTGCAGCGCTGGTGGAACCGGCCACGACTACGTTGAGCTGCGGGGCGGTTGCAGAGGTTGCCACGTCGTTGTGGTCGTTCGTGTTGGGCACGATGGTGTCCTTCCATGCGGGTGACGATGTTCTACGAAGCGTACCGAGTGACCAGTCAAACTAACGCTTTGACGTACCGAGCATAAGAAGAACTCCTGCTTGGAAACGTGCTTGCCGCCCTGAGGCTGCGGGTTGTTGGGTGTTGAGAGCAGGTGGGAGGATGGCTCTGTGGAACCCCTTTTCAACTTCCTTGGCAATTATTGGTGGCTGGTTTTCGTCTTTGGCGGCATGGCCGGCGGGTGGGCCAAGTCGATCTCCAAGGCCAACGAGCGCCGCCACCGTCGCAAGGTGGAGCTGTATAAGTTGAAGAACCAGCAGGTGGTTGCGGAGCAGGCAAGCCAAGCCGAGGTCGCAGTGCTTATGGCCGCTCACGACGCCGTGAACCACAAGTGGCTCGACTATGAACTGGACGTTGGAAAGCTCATCGACTATCCGCTGATGAGTGATGTGCGGGAACCGCTGACGGTAGCTTTTTTGCGGGCCAAGAAAGAAGCCGACGGCCTGCGTCCAGCGGCTGCTGCTGACATCACGACGGCGGCAAGGCTCGCCGAATACCGATCGGCGGTCCGCAGCTACGAGATCGCCTTCGAAATTGCCGAGCACGAAGCCAAGCGCATCAAGGACGCCAACTTCACCGGCCCCGAACGCGATCGACTGGCCACGGCACGGAAGCTGTTGAGGATCGCCGAGGACGTTGCCGCGACGCCCGCCGAGCGCCAGACGGCCTACAAGCGTGCCCGTAAAGAGCTTGATGGCCTGATCATGCTGCCCGACGTTACCCTGGCCGCCCTCGAAGCAAAGGTGGCCGGGATGATCGACGCCAGGCGCGATCCGGAGGCGGACGCTCAGATGGCCTAGAGCCGCGAAGCACCCCGCTTACCCGTCATGGCGAATCTTCACCGGCGTCAACATCTCACGGTCAAAGCCGACCACTCGACGCGGGCCGTGCAGGATCACCTCGTGGGTTGCTGAGTTGCCGTTGCTGGACGTTCCTACGCGGAGCCTGACCAGCCCGGGAGTCACAACCCGGCAAAGGTCCACGCCAGTGAACGATGTGCGATCGGCATGGACAACGAAGTCCACGGTGGCCGACGCGCCCGCGGCCAGCTCCACCCGGGCATAACCGATCAGCTCACACACGGGTCGGACCACTTCGGCCACCGGGTCTTCCAAATACAGCTGGACAACCTCGGCTCCGCTGCGGGGTCCGGTGTTGGTGACCGTGCAGCTGACGGTGACCGTGCCCGTCGTCGGCATGGTCGGCGCGCTGCAGCGGTGGGCTGAGAGTTCGAAACTTGTGTAGGACAGCCCATGCCCGAATCCGTACAAGGGAGAAGGATCAAGGGCGCTGACCTCCGTGCGGCCTGCCAGTTTGGAATGGAGGTAGGTGCCGGGTTGGCCGCCGGGGGAGCGGGGTATTGAAATCGGCAGTTTGCCGGATGGATTCACGACGCCGGTAAGTACGTCCCAGAGTGCCTCGCCTCCCTCTTCGCCAGGGAAGAAGCCTTGGACGATCGCGTCCGTGCGGTCCACGAAGGCCCCGAGAGCATACGGCCGGCCGCTGAGGACCACCACCACCGACCGGGTTCCGGATTCGGCGCACGCACTCAGGATGCTGTCCAGCATTGAGTGCTGGTCTCCGGGCAGTCGGAGGTCCGCGGCGTCATTCCCTTCGCCTGACGTGCCCCTGCCGAAGAGTCCGGCGTTGTCGCCCACCACCACAACACACGTCTCCACTGAGGCGGCAAGTGCGCAGGCCTCAGCGATCTGTTCATTGCTTGCCGCTTCGCAGTTCCCTGTGACCGCAACCCGCGTGGAACCGAATCGCTCACGGGCTACTCCGGCCACCGAAGGAATCGAAATGCCCATTGGCACGTCGGGGTGCGAGGCGCCTACGTGGGCATCGAACGAGTAGCACCCCAGCATGGCAAAGGGATCGTCGGCCAGCGGACCAACTACTCCTACGGAGCCTGGCGCAGAAAGGGGCAGTGCAGGCGTGCCGTTGTGGTTCCTGTTGCTCAACAACACCAGGGACTGCGCTGCCAGCTCCCGTGCCAGGGCGCGGTCTTGAGGGGGATCGAGGTCCACCGGCCCGGAAAGTGCGGCCGGAGCGGCGCTGAAGCCGGGTGAGAGGAGGCCGAGTTCGGCTTTTTGCCGCAGCACCCGCCGGAGCGCTTCGTCCACGACCGACTCTGCGATGGATCCTTCGCGGACTTTCCGGAGCAAGGGTTCGCCATAGCAATTCACCGTTGGGAGCTCAACGTCGACGCCGGCAGTCAGCGCCAGGACGGCAGCTTCACCGGGATCAGCGGCTACCCCGTGGGTGACGTCGAGGAAAGCGATGCCGAAGTAATCGGCCACCACGGGTCCCGAAAAGCCCCATTCCTCACGAAGCAGCCCGGTCAGCAGGGCGCGGTTCGCGGCGGCCGGTACGCCGTCGACGTCGGTATAGGCGTGCATGACGGAACGGGCGCCGCCGTGCCGGATGGCCATTTCGAACGGTGGCAGCATCACGTCAGCCAATTCGCGCGGCCCCATGGATACCGGTGCGTGGTTGCGCCCGGCCCGGGAAGCGGAGTAGCCCACAAAGTGTTTCAGGGTGGAAACGATTCCGGTGGACTCGAGCCCTTGAACGTATGCTGTGGCGACGGTTCCTACCAGGTACGGATCCTCACCGATGGTTTCCTCCACGCGGCCCCAGCGCAGGTCCCGGACGACGTCAAGGACGGGCGCCAGGCCCTGATGAACACCCAGTGCTTTCATGCTGGTTCCAATGCGTCGGGCCATTTCCTTGACCAAGTCGGGGTTGAAAGTGGCTCCCCACGCCAGTGGAACCGGAAAAGCGGTAGCCTTCCACGCCGCCAGTCCCGCCAGGCATTCTTCATGTACCTGCGCGGGGATTCCAAAACGCGACGCGGTCATGATCTGCTCCTGCGCACTGGCCAACCGCCGGGCACCGTCCAAGGGCTCCAACGGGACGGTCCCATACATGCGGGTAATTTGGCCCAGCCCGTTCGCGATGACTTCCTCCCACGAGCGGAGATCACCGGCCATCTGGCTCTGCAAAGGAGCCACCGAATCGCCGTCCGTGGAGGCGTTGACCCACACGCCGGCCAGTTGTGCGAGCTTCTCTTCGAGCGTCATTTCCGCGATGAGGTAGTCCACTACGTCCTCGGCCGGAACGCGGGCGAGTGTTTGCTTTTCGGCAGCGCCGCTGCTCATGGGTTCTCCCTGTAGTTGGCGGTGATTTTTAGAAAGTATCAGAAAATTCTGTTTACTTTCTACGGGCAGAAGTGTTGACTTGCAGGGTGGCCGCTAGGTCATAGAGGGCGTTATCTGCTGATAGACGAGCGGAAAGAGAATCTGACGGATACATTCATTCGCGCCTTCGACAACGGAAACTTTCGGAATCGACAACAGAAAGATCACATGAAGACTTACAGAGTGGCCATCGTTGGAACCGGGGGCATCGCCGCCGTGCACGCCGCCAACCTGGCCCGCACGGACGGCCGGGCCGAGCTCGTGGCAGCCTGCGATGTGGACGAAGCGCGTCTGCAGGCCTTCACGGCCGAGCACGGAATAGCGGCCGGTTTCCAAAGCCTCAGTGAGCTCTTGGCCGAGGCCAAGCCGGACATCGTCCATCTCTGCACTCCGCCCATGCTGCACATCGATCAGGCCATCGAATGCCTGGAAGCCGGAGCCCACGTCTTGTCCGAGAAGCCGCCGGCTCTCAGTCTGGCCGACTTCGACCGGCTGAACACCGCGGGCAGAGCCAACGGAGCCCAGTTTTCCTGCGTCTTCCAGCACCGCTTCGGCGACGCCTCAGCGGCCGCGCGGAAACTGATTGGAGGCAGCGATTTCGGACGTCCCCTCGTAGCCCGCTGCGACACTCTCTGGTACAGGCCGGATAACTACTTCGACCTGCCCTGGCGCGGAACGTGGAAGGCAGAGGGTGGCGGTCCAACCATGGGCCACGGCATCCACCAGTTCGACCTTCTCCTGCACCTCCTTGGACCGTGGGAGGAAGTGGTGGCGATCGCCGCCCGCCAAGCCAGGGCCACTTCCACCGAGGACCTGTCCGCTGCGCTGGTCCGCTTCGAAAACGGCGCCACGGCAACGGTCATCAATTCCCTGCTTTCTCCGCGCGAAACATCAGAGATCCGTATCGACTGTGAGTTCGCCACAGTGGAGCTCACCCATCTCTACGGCTACAGCACCAGCAACTGGACCGTCACTCCTGCCCCGAACCATGAATTGTCCGTCGCCGAGGCCTGGAAGGCCGAACCGCTGGAGCGGGGCAGCGGCCACTCCGCACAGTTCCTGGCGATGTATGACGCGCTCGACGCCGGACGGCCGCTCCCGGCCGACGCCGAGTCGTCGCGGCAGACGCTGGAGTTCGCTGCCGCCATCTACGCCTCAGCCTTCACGGGCCAAGCGGTCCGACGGGGCGAGATCGTCCCCGGCCACCCCTTCTATGGGGGCATGGACGGCGACGGCCTCGGTACCCGTGTCCTCGCCTCAACCGCCCGCGCCTGACCACCCTCCGGAGAGACACTCATGACAACCACAACCCAGACAACAACAGCCGCGTCAATTGCCTACTCGGACGATGGGCGCTCGCTCACCTTCACAGCGGGCGATCTGGCCATCGCCACGTACACGTACCAACCTGAGGACGAGCAATACGAAAGCCCGCGGCCCTATTTCCATCCCCTCACCACCCTCGGCGGAGACGAAGTAACTATCTACCGGCCGTGGGACCATGTGTGGCACAAGGGCCTGTCGTGGGCACTTCCCAATGTGGGCGACCACAACTTCTGGGGCGGCGCCACCTACACCCGGGCCACGGGCTACGCGAACCTCGACAACAACGGCGCCATGGGCCATGAGGCGTTCACCAGCATCGAGGAATCCACCAATGGGATCACCGTGACCGAGTCACTGGTGTGGACCGCGCAGCCTTCCAGCGGCCAAGCAATTTCCGATGGCCAGGCTGGACAGCCACTCATCAAAGAGCAACGCAGCTTCGCCATCGGGTTGCTGCCAACTCCGGGGGCGTGGGTGCTGCTTTTCAAGAGCACCATGGACAACATCTCAGGTACAGAAATCGGCATTGGCAGCCCCACCACTGAGGGCCGCGACAACGCCGGATACGGAGGACTGTTCTGGCGCGGTCCACGCTCCTTCACCGGAGGGGAGTTCCGATCGGAGTCGGGAACAGGGGCGGACGAGTTTATGGGGACCCGTTCTTCCTGGATCGCATTCACCGGCCAGCACGACTCCACGTGCCGGAAGTCCACCATTATGTTCGTCGAGGATCAGGGCAACCCCGGTGCGTGCAACCAATGGTTCGCCCGCTCGTCGATGTTCGCTTGCCTCGGCTCGGCGCCCTTCTTCAGCGAAGTAGTCCCGCTCAAGGTGGGTGAACCGCTCACGTACCGCTACGCCGTCGTGATTTCCGATGGTGCAGTGGACGCGGACGCCGCCGCCACGTTGGCTGCCGCCGCCGGCGAGGCATTGGAGGCTTGGGCGTAGTGTGCACGTCGTTCCCCGGAGCTACTGCCGTTTCCGAAGTAAGCATCTATTCATGGCCTGGAATGGACGGCGCGGCCGGGGGATCGCCGCACATGCATACGGCTTCCACCGAGGCCTATGTGGTGCAGCAGGGGACTGGCCGGCTGGAGACGCTCGATTCGCGCGGCTTTACCTCAACGCCGTTGGAACCGGGGACCGTCGTATGGTTCACGCCCGGGACAGTGCACCGGGCCATCAATGACTCAGGTGATCTTCGCGTGCTGGTCGTCATGCAAAATGCCGGCCTGCCGGAAAACGGCGATGCCGTGCTGACCTTCCCGGCGGAGTACCTCAGGGACGCGGACGCCTACTCACGCGCCGTGCGGCTTCCGGCTGCAGACGCGGACGCCGGCGATGCGGCGGCCGAGGCGGCTGCGCGCCGCCGTCGTGACCTGGCGCTAGAGGGCTACTTGGAACTGAAATCTGCCGTCCTGAGGTCCGGGGTCTCCGCGCTCGCCGACTTCCACGCAGCCGCTGCCGCTCTGGTCCGGGAGCGGACCGGGCTATGGCGAAAGTACTTGGCCGACGGAGCGGGACGTCAAGCGCACATCACCGCCGCACATTTGGATTCCCTCGGGTCGACGGAAAGTTTCTACCTCCGGGAAGCGAGGACTACGATGGGCGAACGGAAATCCCGCAGGATTTACGGCATGTGCGGCCGGATCCAAGCGTGGGAACTTTCCGAAACTGAAGCTGCCGGGAGGTGATTCCCGGCCGAAAGGGGTAGGCACACATGGGGACCAAGCAGGACTCGGGACGGGCCACTATCAGCGAGATCGCCCGCGAGGCAGGGGTCTCCGTGCCGACCGTCTCGAAGGTCCTCAACGGACACGCCCATGTAGCTGCGGCAACGCGCGCCCGCGTGGAGGAAATCATCGCCAAGCGCGATTATGCCCGGCGCCCCGCCAAACGCAGCAAGCGCGCCGGACTCATCGACCTGGTGTTCCCGGGCATGGGGTCGGAATGGGCCTGCGAGATCATTGAGGGCGTCGAGCGCGTGGCCCAGGAAGCGGGCTACGGCACCGTGGTCAGCAGCCTGTCGCTGGACGGCTCGCGGATCCGTCCGTGGCTGGCGAACCTCGCAGAGCGAAAGTCCGACGGCGTCCTGCTGGCGGTTTACGAACTGGACTCGAAGCAGATTCAACGCATCAAGTCCCTCGGGATTCCGGTGATTCTCATTGACCCCGTGGGCAAGCCCGGGCCGGAGCTGATGACCGTCGGTGCCGCCAACTGGGATGGTGCGTTCCTTGCCACCGAGCACTTGCTGAAGCTGGGCCATCGGAGGATCGCGATGATCGGCGGCCGTGAGGACCTGCAGTGCAGTGGTGCCCGCGAGGACGGCTACCTTGCAGCCCTCCGTCGGGGAGGCGTGGAGGCGGACTCGTCGTTGATGGTTCCCGGAGATTTTTCCATCGAATCCGGTGAGCGGGGGACTGCTTCGCTTTTGCGGTTGAAGGATCGGCCCACGGCGATCTTCACGGGCAACGATGCCCAGGCCGTCGGGGCGTACCGCGCCGCGAGATCGGCAGGCCTGCGCATCCCGGAAGACCTGTCCATCATCGGCTTCGACGACATTCCGGCGGCCGAATGGATCGAACCGGGCCTGACCACCATCCGCCAGCCCGTAGTCCAGATGGCGGAGACTGCCATGCGGGCGTTGCTTCGCCATTTGGAGGGCGACGAAGAGTTGCCGCAGAGGATCGAGCTGGGAACGGAGCTGGTTGTGCGGGGTTCCACGGCCGCGGTGTCTTAGATCTGGCTCGTAGCTGCATGCCTTTGGCCGGCGTGCTTTTGGCCGGCCTGCCTCCGCGACCTTCTTTGGACAAAGAACGGCCACTCCGCAACTGCAGCCGGTTGCAAAGTGGCCGTTCGACTGTGAAGGCGGGTCGTGGCAGTACGCCCGGCCCTAGCCTCGACCCATATTGGTCGACGGGTCCTCGCCGCCCTCGGACGGATCTGCCCTGAGCGCGTCCGGATCGCCGTCGGGGAGGCCCGCCGGTCCTGGAACGTCGCCGGAGGCCGTGGGAATGTCCCGGTCTCCTTCGCGGTCCTGATTGATGTCGCTGTCCGTGATTCCGGTGTCCTGCTCAACACCGCCATCGCCAGTGGCCGGCACCCCTGAGTCGGAAGAGCCCGCGCGACCCGACGTTGCCTGGGCCTGCTCTTCCGGGGTGTCGGAATCCATGGCGTTGGATCCTTCGCTCAGCGAGGAGTGCACCTGGATGTCGTCTGCTTTCTGGTTCGGTTCCGGCACTTGCCCGCCCTTGACGGGTTCAGACGTGCCGGCCAAGTCTTCCATCGCATTCTCGGCGGCCTTATTGATGCTCTCTTCGATGCCCATCAGATAACTCCTTTGCGCTGTTGGTCCTGCACTGCGGACTATAAAAGTAAGCCTACTTAGTTTCCGCGCAAAGTGACAGGTAGAAGGTGTTCTCCAACGACGGGCGGACGGGGTGTGAAGCCGCAGGTCAACCAGACCGTGGCGCACTTTGTACCGTTCATCGTTGGACGATAAGGTATTCCCAGACCGTTTTGCAGAGGGCGGCATTTTTCGCTCCTTTGCTCTAGGCCAGGGACGCTTTCAGGCAGTAGGAAATACGTCACATGGTCAACCCCCACCCCGAGCAGGAAGCTCTCCAGAATGGATACTTTCTGGATCTTGTCCTCGGTAGTGAAGATGTCGAGGCGTTCCTAACGGACTTGGCAATTTTCTCGGCAGAGAGTCTCTCCCACCCCGACTCGCCGGTTTTTTGCGGCATCACCGTCCTGCGAAAAAAGCGCGCCGCCACAGTTGCCACCAGCCACGATCGCGCCCGGGTGATGGATGACCTCCAGAACGACTTCGATAGTCCATGCCGCACTGCCATGGATCAGATGGGTTCAGTCCTGGTGCCGGATCTCACGCGTGAATACCGCTGGCCCGAGTACGTTGCCGCGGCATCAAGGCAGGGTCTGCGCTGCCTACTGAATGTTCCGCTCCTGGTTGAGGGGGATACGCGCGCAGCGCTCAACCTCTACTCCGAACATGCCAACGCCTTCAGCGAGTCCCACGTCGAACGCGCAGAGGTCTTCGCGTCCCACGCTTCCAAGTCACTTCGGCTGGCCCTGAAGATCGCCCAGCTGAGCGACGCCCGCAACGACCTCGCCGCAGCAATGCAGTCGCGGACCGTGATCGATCTTGCGGTGGGCGCCATCATGGCCCAGAATCACTGCAGCCAAGAGGAAGCCTTCACCATTTTGCGGACGGCTTCCAGCAACCGGAACATCAAACTCCGCCATCTGGCCCAGTCGATCATCGCGGCCGTGTCCTCGGGCAAGGTCACGACGCACTTCGAGGAGTAAGAGTTGGTTAAAACAACAGCGCGGCGGGTTGTTTGCACCCGCCGCGCGTTCCGTTGCTGCCCGACTATTTAGCCAGGCTGCTCGTTCCCGCGCATGCTGCCGTTGCAGCTGTGCCCGTGCCGCTGTTCTTTGAGACGCTGCTTCCGTCGACAAAAATTTCGCAAGTCACTGAGGACTCGCTGGTGAAATCGCCGGAGACGGTAAGGGAGGTTACTTCAAACCCTTTGGCCGTGAATTCTTTCTTCCAATCCGCCGTGATGTCCTCCGCGGATGAGCCCGAACCATTCCAATAATTCACCTGCGCGGGGCCGGTAGTAGTTACCACATACTCGACCTTGTGTTCCTTGTTCAGGGACTCGTTCACGCTGCTCGCCGCGGCTGCGAGGATCACCGTCACGATGATGGCGATGATGATCGAGACGCCGCCCAGGATCAGGCCGGTGATGGAAGTGCCCTTCTTAGTGAACTTCCTGGTTACCCCAATGACGCCAAAGATAATGGCCAGGGGACCAAGAATGAAGGCCAGGAATCCAATGATGGGAATGATGGATAAAACCACGGAAACTATGCCCAGAACCAGTGCAGTGGTTCCAAAGCCGTTGCCCCTGGCGGGTTGCTCGTAACCGGGGAGGGATTGATTGGGGGCGGCCGGCGGGGAATAGCGTTCACTCATGTTGATCCTCTTGTTTTGTTGCGATGCGAGCTGCATCTGGTCAGGGTGCTAAATGTCGATGAATGTGTTTTCAATGCTGGACAGGCGTTCGGGCTAATGCATTCCACCCTCCGGCCGCGTTTCGTGACCCGAGGCAACCTTGGACCAGACTGGGTACGTGACGCATAAGAACTCCCGCCCGGGCCTCGCCGTCGCGGCGCTCAGCATCGGTACCGCGCTCAACCCGCTGAACTCGTCCATGATCGCGGTGGCGCTGGTGGTGCTGCGGGAGGATTTCTCCCTCGACGTTGCAACGGTCACGTGGGTGATCACGGCGTTCTACCTTGCTTCCGCGGCGGGCCAGCCGCTCATGGGCAGGCTGGCCGACCGCTTCGGACCACGCCGTTTGTTCACTTTCGGGATGGCGCTCGTCGCCGTGACCTGCGCCATCGCCCCGTTCCTTCCGAGTTTCGCGCTGGTTTGTGTGGCCCGCGCCTTGATGGCGGTAGGTACCGCGACGGCGTATCCCTGCGCGGTGGTCATGGTCACCGAACTGAGCCGATTGGCCAACGAGCCCACCACGCGTCCGCTCGGGCGCATCCAAATGGCCAACACTTCCGCCGCCGCCGTTGGCCCCGTGGTGGGAGGGTTGCTGGTGAGCCTGTTCGACTGGCAGGCGCTCTTCGTCATCAACGTCCCCCTGGCCCTGGCCGCCCTGCTGGTTGTCCACCGCACCGCGCCCGTCGATACCGGGCAGGAAACGGGTTCCCTCGGCAAGCTCATCCGCGACTCTGACATCCCGGGCATCCTCGCCTTCGTCGCGTCCTTGATGCTGGCCATGATGGCCCTGCTCAACGTCATGCCCGGGTTCCGCTGGCACTTGCTGGCCGCCGCCGTCGTCATCGGTGCGCTGTTCGCGTGGCGTGAACTCCGCTTCAGCCCGCCGTTCCTGGACCTGCGGCTTTTGGGGCGAAACCGTCCGCTGCTGCTGATTTACCTCGTGTTCATTGTGTTCAGCGGGGTCTACTACTTTGCGTTCTTCGGCGTTCCGCAGTTGCTGCAGGAGGCAGGAAATTACGACGCCGGACTGGTGGGCCTGCTGATGCTGCCCCTTGCGTCGTTGTCGGTTGTGGTGACGCCCTTCACCGTTCGCTTGATTGAGCGGTTTGGGGTGAGGGCCGTACTCGTCACCGGAGTCTGCGTCCTGAACGTTGCTTCGGCGGGGCTGGGGCTGCTGACCCTGTCCCTGTGGCCGCCGCTGGTGCTGGTGGTCACCGCCGTCATGGGTGTGCCGTACGGTGCGGTGAGCACGGCTTCGAACCAAGCCCTGTACGTTTCTGCCCGGCCCGAGGAACGCGGTGTTGCCGCCGGCATCTTCCAGACGTGCCGGTATCTCGGCGCGATCACGGCCACTGTACTGATTGGTGTTTTCTACGGGCCGGGCGTCAACCAGGCGAACTGGGGGCTCATGGTTTGGGTGATGCTCGCGCTGAGCCTGGTGGTGATTGTGCTCTCCGTGATGTGGAAGAAGCCGGCCGATGGGGTTGGCCGTCTGTAGGTTCACCGCTTGCGGACTGCCGGCGGTCATTTTCTGGACCTGCGGGATCGGAGGATCCCAATGACAGCGCCAATCAGAATCGAAACACCGACTGTGTAGATCAGGCCGGTTCCTGTGCCGCCGGTCAAAGGCAGTTGGAAGCCGCCGTTGGAGGGAATGTTTTTGACCTGCAGGTCCACCCCAACCGTGGTGGTGGCTGCGGTGACGAGGAAAGGGATGGGCTCAGCCAGCAACTCGTAACCGAAGGGCGCGTTGATTTCCACCAAGTAGTAGGTCCGAAAGTCAGGGCTGCCCGGTGCTACGGCGCCCCCGTCAGCCCAGTCCGAATAGCGCAGTCCGGGGATGGTCAGGGTTCCGTCGCTGGCAACGGTGAACGATGTTTGACCGTCGATGGATATAGGGTCCGAACCGGCCGTTGCATCAGCCAGGGAGGCATAGACAGAAAAGGAAGCGCCGGAGAGCCCAGCTCCGCTTTCATTGATCTTCTCCACGGTGAACGCGCCCCACTTGGTAACCACCGGAGGGGTGACCACTGGTCCGCCGGGTTGTCCGGGATCAACGCTGACGCTGGCCGCATTGGGGTAGAGGAGAGCTTCGTTCTCGATCTCGCCCACGGCGTTGACCAGCACGGAAACTACCACCTGGACCCGCGTGTCTGTACGCGCCGCCAGCAGTTGCCGGCCGGCTTCGGTGAAGATCACCGAGACGGTGTTCGTGCCGGAATCAAAGACGACGTCGTAGTCATTGCCCGAGATCAGTGCGGTCCCGTCAGCAAGGGTCACCTCTGTTCCGACGTAGGTGAGGTTGGTATCCAGATGGTCCACAATCCTGTAGCCGTCGATCACCGCTTCGTTCGGGATGTCGCCGAGGATGGTGAAGTCGATCTGGTCACCCAGCTTCACATCCGGGGCATCCTTGACGGACTTTTCTGCACTGGAGACCGAGTTCTTGGGATAGACGTCAACGTCATACAGCCAGTTGTTCTGAATGTCCGGATCCGTGGTGGGGATGGTTACCAGGAACGGTGCGGCCGGTGTGACACCTGCCGGGACGCTCGTCTCCGTGACCAGATACAAACCAACGGGGAGGTTGGGGAAAAGGGCCGTTCCGTCCGCGGCGGTTGTCTGCGAGACGGCTGTGCCCAGCGTGTAGCCTGCTCCCGAAATCGAGCCGGTAGCGTTGAACGGATCGAAGACGTGGCTTAGGTTGTTGGCGGCCTCCCATCCCGCGTTGGTGGACAGGTCCAGAATGTTGACCTGCTGGATGGTGAACTCGACCCCCGGCAAGGGAGTAAAGCCTGACGTGTCCGGAGCCGCGAACGTGCCGAAGCCGTTGCCGCCGCCGTTGCCCGCGCTGCCGTTGTTGTGGCCGCCACCGCCGTTGTTGCCGCCGCCCCCTTTCGTCGGCTTTTCAAACTTGTGTACGGTGATGGAGCCAGTTTGATCCGCATCAACCAGCGGTGCTGCCGACGCCGTTGGAGTGATGGAAAAGGCCAGCAAGCTACCGAGCAGCAAAGCGGCGGCTGATCTCCACGCCCGCCCGGGGAAATGACTCTTCATTGAACCTCTTTCTGTGCGCGCCGAATGACAGGGCGGTCTTTGACCCCTGGCTGGTGAATCAAGTGGACTAATCCGGCAGCACCCGGATGGTGGTCTCGGGCAGTTTCTCGATGATTCGGCGCGGGATGTTGCCTTGGAAGGACAACCAGAGGATGTTGCCATCGGAGGTGACGGTGTCCACTTTGCCGCGGTCCATGAATTCGCCGTGTTCATAGACCTCGACGTTGCGTCCCCGCACCCCGGTCCAGTCGGTGGCCACAATCCAGCCTGCATCTGCCTGCACGGCGTCCCCGGGGTCCTTGGTTTGGTTCATGAGTCATCCCTCTTTTTGCGCACGAGTCTTTCAACCGCGAGTACTTTTCAGACTCAGTGGCACAACGGGACGGGATGTGACGCGAAAAGCGGTCAGATTTTAAGAATCATCAATTGCTGCGTTGCCCTGGTCATGGCGACGTAGCTGTCCACGGCTCCTTCGATGCCGTCACCGAACGACTCCG
Source organism: Paenarthrobacter sp. YJN-5 (assembly GCF_015040095.1). Classification (NCBI taxonomy): domain Bacteria; kingdom Bacillati; phylum Actinomycetota; class Actinomycetes; order Micrococcales; family Micrococcaceae; genus Paenarthrobacter; species Paenarthrobacter sp. YJN-5. The sequence goes on along the minus strand of NZ_CP053544.1, from coordinate 3,429,672 downwards.
GATCAACCAGGACCACCAGATCGAACTCAAGGCCCTTCACCAGTTCCGGCGCGAGCACCCGGATGCGCGGCGACGCTGGGACCGGGCCTGTTCCGGCGTCGTAATTGGAAATAACGCAAGCCGTCCCCTCAGGGTGCGCTTCAAGCCAGTCGGTGAGCACGGTTCCCAACTCGCTGATGGAGCCGTGCGCCACCGGCAGGCCGCCGGTCCGGATGGAGGTGGGCACGTTGGCGTCGGGGAGGGCGGCGCGGATGACGGGCTCGGCCTCGGCCATGACTTCCTCGGGCGTGCGGTAATTGATGCTGAGACTGGTCAGATTGATGGTGCCCAATCCCACCCGCTCCAGCCGCTCCTGCCAGGACTCGGTGAAGCCGTGGCGGGCCTGCGCGCGGTCGCCGACCACCGTGAAACTGCGCGACGGGCAGCGCCGAAGGAGCATTTGCCACTCAGCGTCGGTGAGTTCCTGGGCTTCGTCCACCACCACGTGCGCGAAGGGTCCGGCCAGTGCGTCGGGATCCGCGATGGGCAGGTCATCGTCGGCAAGCTTCTCCTGCATGTCCTCGCCGCGCAGCATGGACATGACTTGGAGCTCGGAGTCGTCGGCGGCGATGAGATCCTCAACCACACGGTCCATGAGTTCCTTTTCGGCAGCTGCTTCGGCGTTCCGACGCCGCTGGCGCTGGGCCGCACGCGGGTCGCCAAGGCGTTGACGGGCAGCGTCCAGGAGCGGGAGGTCGGCTACGGTCCAGGCGTTTGGTTCCTTTCGTTGCAAGGTGGCCACTTCTTTCGGAGTGAGCCACGGCGCGCTCAGCCGAAGGGACGCCGGAACGCGCCACAGGTCGGCGACCAGTTCGGCATAGTCCAGCAACGGCCAAGCCCTGTTGAACGCGTCCGTCAGCTCGGTGTTTTGGGCGAACGTCCTTCTGAGGAGGTCCTCGGGGATCTCGTCGGTATCGAACTTGTCCAGCAGAATGGTGACAAGCTCCTCCCAGACGTCTTCGCGCGCTTCGTTATGCGGCGTCCCGGGCGACGGCGCGTTGAATGCTTCGGCCCAGTCGTCCGCGCTGAGCCACACGTCCGCCCACGGCGTCTCCACCTCAATACCATCCTTGGGCGGTTCCTCATGGAACCGGACGGCTTTTTCAACGGTCCGAACCATATCTGCTGTGGTTTTGAGGCGTACGACGGCGGCACTCGGCTCGGGTGCCGCGGCGGCTCCTTCGGGAACCAGGTCCCTGAAGGTGCACGTTTGCACGCCCTCCTCGCCCAAGCTGGGAAGAACGGCGGCCACGTAGTTGAGGTAGGGCCGATGCGGACCGACGAAGAGTACGCCGCCACGCCTGTGCCCGAGCCTGGGATCGGAGTAGAGCAGGTACGCTGCCCGGTGCAAGGCGACCACTGTCTTGCCGGTACCCGGGCCGCCGTCGACCACCAAAGCACCGCGGGACGATGCCCTGATGATGGCGTCCTGGTCCGCTTGGATGGTGCCGAGGACGTCGCGCATTTTCGCGGAGCGGCTGCTGCCCAGGCTGGCGATGAAGGCGGAGAGATCCTCCAAGGCCGGGTTCTCTTCGCTGTCGCTGGTGAAGGACTCGTCCCAGTAGTCGGTGATCCGGCCACGCGTCCAGCGGTACCGACGGCGGCTGGCCAGGCCCATGGGGTTCGCGTGGGTTGCGCCGAAGAAGGGTTCAGCGGCGGGGGAGCGCCAGTCGATCAGGAGGCGTTGGCCGTCGCTGTCCGTGAGGCCGAGTCGGCCGATGTAGAGGGGTTCGTGGCTTTCCGTGGCGACGACCCGACCCAGGCAGAGGTCCAGGCCGTACGCTTTCAGTGCTTTGAGCCTGCCCGTGAGGCGACGGGTTTCGACGTCCTTCTCAACGGCCTCCTGGCCAAAGCGACTGGGGGATTTCTTGATGGCTTCCAGCTGACCTTCGAGGTCCGCGATCGTTTGCTCCAGGCTCCCGGCGATGGCTGCGAAGTGCTGCTCGTCCTGGGCGATGAGGGAGGGTGCGGCTTTGGGGGATAGGTGCTCGGGCAGGTTGAAGGCACTGGTTGCGAGAGGCATGGGGAGCTCCTTGGTCCGGATTCAGCTCCCCATTGTGCGGCAGACCCCGGCCCTTGCGGCAAGGCCCCCTGTGCCGTATAGATTGAAAGTGAGGAGAGGCGTTCTCCTCTTTTTTGTGGGCTTTTTGGGTGGCCGGCCTGCGCGTTTGGGACGCACCCGGCTGCCCGTTTAGACGACTAGCTGCGTGTTAGACGGTAGGAAGCGTCTAACACGCAGCTAGTCATCGAATCGGGCAGCTCAGGGCCTACCGCTGCAGGAACTCCTCGTGCTGCCGGTGAGCTTCGGCAACCTGCTCGCGGATCTTCTCGATGTCCTTGGCCTTGTTCCGGTACTTCAACGGCATCCGCACGATCTGCGCTTCTTCCTCGGTCAGGGCACGGTAGATGCGTTCGCGTTCTGTGGCGTCGGCGGTGTAGTCGAGGTCCATGTAGTCGATGGCGTGGCGGCGGGCGTTGTTGATGGCGGTCTGTGCTTTGCCGGCCGGGCTGAGCAGGGACAGGACCACTGTCACGATGAGCGTTCCACAGATGACGCTGAGCGACAGGCCGGTGGAGATCTCGACGACGTTCACGTGCTCGCCGCCGTTGATGAAGGGGAGGTTGTTCTCGTGGAGAGCGTGGAGGATCAGCTTCACGCCGATGAACGCCAGGATCGCGGCCAGGCCGTAGGAAAGGTAGATGAGACGGTCCAGCAGGCCGTCGATCAGGAAGTACAGCTGCCGCAGCCCCATCAGCGAGAAGGCCGTGGCTGTGAACACGATGAACACGTTCTGTGTCAGGCCGAAGATCGCCGGAATGGAGTCGAGCGCGAACAGGATGTCCGTGCCGCCGATTGCCACCATCACCAGGAGCATCGGGGTTAGCGCACGCTTGCCGTTAACCATCGTGAAGAGCTTGTCGCCGTCGTACTTATCTGTGGTGTGGAAGAGCTTTTTGGCGAGCCGAATCATGAAGTTGTTCGCCTGATCGTCGCCGTGGCCATCGGGCTTGAGGAGGTTGCCGGCGGTCAGCAGGAGGATCAGGCCGAACAGGTAGAACACCCAAGCAAACGAGTTGATCAGAGCCGCGCCCAGGAAGATGAAGCCGGTCCGGGCGATCAGCGAGAACACGATGCCGAACAGGAGCACCTTCTGCTGGTCCTCACGCGGAACCCGGAAGCTGGCCATGATGATCAGGAAGACGAAGAGGTTGTCCACGGACAGGGCCTTCTCCGTGATGTAGCCGGCGAAGTACTCCGACCCCATCTGCGCTCCGCCGAACACCAGGACCAGGATGCCGAACAGCACAGCCAGGCCCACGTAAATGGACGACCAGACCGCCGCCTCTTTCAGGGTGGGGACGTGGGCCTTGCGGATGTGGAAGAAGTAGTCGAACGCCAGGAGCGCCAGAATGACGACGATGGTGATGCCCCAGATCAGGGGAGAGACAGTCATTGGATCCTGCTTTCGTGAGGCGGGGCGTGGAACTCAGCGAGGGTCGTGTAACTTCTGCCTCCAACTTACCGGGTCGGGTGGGGCGCACGACAACGGCCATCATTGGAAAGTACTTGACAATATGGAAAGTACTTTCTTACAGTGATGTACTGAATGTCACGACTACTTTGGGGGAATCATGAATGAGAACGCAGGCAACATCTCGGCAACTGAAGCACGCGAACTGCTGGCCAAAGCGGACTCATTGGGCGCCACGTCAATCAACGCAGCAGCTTGGCCCGTAGCCGTCCTCTTCACGAGCCTCGCGATCATGGGTTCCCTGCTTATGATCGGCATGCAAATCGTCTTGCATACCGGATACGGCGCGGCGCTTCTGGCCTGTTCGGTGGGCGCGTGGGGCGCGGTGACGGCGTGCATCTGGCCCATGTTCCAAAGGTCAACAAAGGCTGGTTACACCAAACGGTTCCTCACGTCGCTCGTCGCTTACTTCGCCCTGTACGTTGTGGCGCTGGTAGGAGGAACCTACTTCTTCCCGGACGGCAACCTGTGGTTCTTCATTCCGGCCGCTATCGCGTTGGCCGCTATTGGCCTCGCTGCCGCCTTCCGCGAGCTTCTCGCATGAACACGCCTGCGGAACACCCGCGCCACCAGCTGAATGAAGTAGTGCATTCGCCGGTCCGGTTCTCCATCATGGCCGCGCTCGCGAAGGCAGAGTCGTTGGACTTCAAGGACCTCCGCGATGCCATCCAAGTCAGTGACTCTGTGCTGAGCAAGCAGCTTTCGATTTTGGAGAAGGCCGAGTTCGTGAAGATCAAAAAGAGCTTCGCCGGCAAGATGCCCCGAACCTCTGCCAGCCTGACGGCTGTTGGGCGGGACGTCTGGGCGGCGCACCTGCAGACGCTGCGGGAGATTGCGGGCGGCTGACGTTTTGTTGTCAAAGCACGACGGCGGATGCCGCCTTTAGTGCCGCGCGCTTAGCTGGCAGTGACCAGGACTTCGTCGATGCGCGCGAGCAGGCCGGGCCAGTCGTTGCCCATGCCTTCGATGGCCTGTTGGCCCATAGGGGTGTCCAGGTTGAAACCGCCACCTGTACTGGGGATCTATGTTTCGCTGTCGATGCGGCTGGCGGCCCCGGACGTTGAAGCGCAAACTCGAGTCCACTAACGGGGTGGGACCGCCGCTGAGGGTGAGCGTCGCCGTCGTGGAGGTTTTGACCATTGCCTCGCGCGGGTTCGTGTGGAAGCCTCGACATGGTCCTGTCGCCGGGGTGACGACGGGCAGGAGGGAAGGAACCCGACATGGGACTGATCCAAATTGACCTGTTCACCACGCTCGACGGCGTCGCGCAGGCGCCCGGGGGACCTGAGGAAGATCCCGAGGGCGGTTTCGAGTTTGGTGGGTGGCAGGCGCCTCTGTTTGACGATGTGGTTGGCGCGCAGGTCGAATCGGGGATGGTGGGGATGGACGCGCTGCTGCTTGGACGCCGGACCTACGACATCTTCGCTTCGTACTGGCCGCACCAGGACAGTGGAATCGCGCGGTTATTCAATCGCATTCCGAAGTACGTGGCATCGCGGCAGTCGCTGAACCTGGGGTGGGATGGCTCCTCACAGCTCGGTCCTGACGTGGTGGCTTCCCTGCGCGAGCTCCGCAACAAGCACGAGAACATCCACGTGATCGGCAGCCTTGACTTTGTGCAGACCCTGTTCGCGGAGCGGCTGTTCGACCGGCTCAATCTGTGGGTTTATCCGATCATCCTGGGCCGTGGGAAGAAGGTGTTCGCGGATGGAGCGGTGCCGACGAACCTTCAACTTATCGAACCGGTTGTTGCCTCGCCGAAGGGTGCGGTGATGCAGCGGTATGCCTTGGTTGAGGGGACGCCTGGGGTGGGGGACATGGCCGAAATCGCCTAGGGCTCCGTCCACTCGCTGCACCCAAGACTGGGTGACAGTCCCGCTCTACGGAAGCGCGCTGGGTGATTCGTTGGTTATTGTTCACGCGGAAAGCCGCTCCGCCACGAACTTCGCGTCCATGCCAACCCCGCCCAGGATCGACGAGTAGTGCCGTGTCAGCCAAGGCAACCCCACGGCGTATAACCCGGCCTGCTCGGTGACGCCGCCGGTGTGCCGGGGGTAGCCCTACTCATCCAGCACGTTAGGACGCAAAAAACTACGGGTTGACCGGCTCTATGGGCCGCGTCGGGGCGTGCGGCGACAACGCCGCCATGGAGTCATTCTCTTCCCTGCTGCAAAAGAACGGGCTGGACCGACAACGCTGGACTTCACGACAGGAACTGCGCTTGGCCATCGTTACCTGGATCGAGAAAACCTACCACCACCACCGGCGCCGCCAACGCAGGCTCGGTCGTCAAACGCCCATGTAGTTTAGGACAATCGAAACCGGCCTTCAAGCGGCCTGAAAACTATTAACCCTGAGAGTCAACGAAACCCGGTGCAGTCCCTGCGGGCTGAGAGTGGCGTACGACGGCATGTGGTTGGGTTGGGTGCGGTGGCTTGCCGGATGCGGCGACTGGTAAAGGCCATAATGGGGCGATGACCGTACCTTTCGTGGGGGCCACCTCGTCTAACAGAGTCCGTGCAGCCATATTCGTTGATTTCGACAACGTCTATATCGGGCTCAAATCACTTGATCCCTCTGCCGCGGAACGGTTTGCCACTGATCCCGGCCAGTGGTTGGACGCGATTACACAGGCGGACGAAGCGGGCGGGAAACACGTGCGATTCCTCATTCGCAATTGCTACCTCAACCCGACTGTTTACGCGAAGTACCGGACCTATTGGACTCGCGCAGGTTTCAGGGTCATCGACTGTCCTTCCCTTACTCAGCAAGGAAAGAGCAGTACGGACATCAATCTGGTGCTGGATGCAGTAGATGTTCTGGCTGGTGCTGCGCATGTGGAGGAATTCTTTATCGCTTCAGATGACGCAGATTTCACGTCCCTCGTTCAGCGGTTCCGGGCTGCTGATCGCCGAACGACCGTGATAGTCGCTGGACCAGTTGCTGCGGCATACAGACAGATGGCGGACACGGTTATTCAGTCGCACGACTTCCTTGCGCTACTGAGTGGGGTGGCGAGCACCGCCCTCGCGGTGGGGCCGGCCCGGCCACGGGCTGGGGATACTGCTAAGCCTGCGGCCAAGAAGGCCTCGTTAGCTTCAAGTGCAGCAGTTGCGGTACGCGAGATGGTCAAGGCCGCTGAGGGGCCGATCAAATCCGCGGTAGTTGCCCAGCGAGCATTGTCTGTGGATCCGACGCTCAGCAGCGACTGGGGCGGCCAAGGCAAATTCGGTACTTGGATAACCCGCATCGACGACGGAATACAGTTTGCGCCTATTCCCTCCCCGGGGTGGGTTTGGGATGCAAAACGGTTCTCGCAGGGAGATCTCCCTATGGTGGAAGATCCAGACGCTTCATTCCAAAATCAGATTGCACGGGTCACGGATATCCCGGCTTTGTCGGCGGTGCAATACAGACAGATTCTGGTCACTCTGGCCGACAAACTGGCCGAGACCACCAATCGGAGTGAGCTCGCAAAACTGGTCCGGGATGAGTGCTTAGCTTCGGATGTTCCTGTGGCCCGTTCCTCCGTGAATTACGTCATTCAGGGATTGATCTATGCCAAGGTCACTCTCGTCAGTGGCTTGTCCTCAGCCGAGCTTGCCAGGGCCTGGGTGGGTCACGTGGAGGGCATGTGCCGAGTGGCCGGGCTCCAACTGGACAAAGGCGAAGCGGCAAAGCTCCGAGCCTGGACCGGGGGAGGGCTAGCCGGACAACCAGGGAAGGGCTGAGGACTGACTAGTTCACTTGGACTAGCACCTGATCAATCCGCGTGAGTAGGCCCGGCCAGCCGTTGCCCATGCCTTCGAGGGTAAATATGTCGAAATTTCCGAAATGACAGCGTCGGGGGACGAGGTCTCCGTTTGAACGCTCGTCTCCTTGAACGGGAGCTCTGCCTGCGTCATGAACTGTGCAATCGAGCCACTGCGTAAGTAACCCACTACCCGGACCGGCACCAGGATCCATCAAGGCGAGGCGTGAATGCTCATGAACGCGTGGCAATGGGCGCCAGTTGTTCTAGCTGCAATTTCGGCTGTGTTCGTGATGGCGTCTATCCTCTGGAGCATCTTCGACGTGAGGAAAGACGACCGCTTGGACCAGACGACGACGGCCTGGTGGCTGTTCTTGTTGTTGGCTGTCCCATTATTGGGCCTTGTGGCGTGGCTTTACGCGAGGCAGCGGCTCGGTCCGCACGCTGATAGCCTCCACTTCAAGAAGCTGCCCTAACGCAACCCGACCAAGATCCGTCAAGGCAGCATGACCCTTAATCCGGTGGGTCAGAGCGACCAACGCGTGACCGCTCTGACCCAATCGAGCCGTTTACTTGGTTACGTGAACGACAACTGATTTGGTTGTGGCCTGTTCAGTTCCGGGGTTGTCAATGCCAGTGACAGTCCAGTTGCTGAGGAGCAGAACCGTCTTGCCGGTGTCGGAGTTGAATATGACCTTCTTAAAGCCGAGCGCTTCCAACTCTTCTTCGAGCGCTTGGGCATTCATACCTACAACATTCGCGGGTATGACCGCGGTCGTCGCTGCGGGAGTTGCTACGACAGCAGCAGGTGTGACAACCGGCGCAGGCGCGGCTGATGCTGTCACGGTTGCAGTGGCCGTGACGGTCGCAGTTACGGTTTCCGTGACGGTAGGAGCTGCGGCTGGTGTCCCTGCGCAACCCGCCAATGCCAAACATGACACGACCACCACAAATACGGATTTCTTCAAGATTCCCCATTTCATTTACGACGAAGTTCTCTAAACTCTGTCGCCCCATTTAGTTCCCGCGAATCACGAACATAAAGAAGTGTAAGGCTCAACTATTTACGTCCACTTTTGTGACATGTCAGTGGCACGGCACCCATGAGGAGCACCGGGCGGGCTGGTGCGGCTCCACGCGGGTCCGCCGAAGACACTCTGCCAGTTGTTGGGCGGCCGGTCCGGGTTGCCGTCCGCCCGCCCGACAAAGTGGAACATCTCCCGCTCAGGCGAGCCCGGCACAGCAGCCAAGGCGGGCTTGAACAACGGGTGCTCGGAGGAGCAGCGGTTCGGCATGACGTCCTGCAGCACACGTAGGTTATAGGCGTGGGCCTTCGCCAGGAGCGGGTCGAACTCGGCCATGATGCCGAAGAGAGGGCCCACGTCTCGGTAGTTGCTTGCGTCGTAGCCTTGGTCGACGCCGGGGGAGGCAATGTAGTCGAGACGCTTTGTGAGGCCGGCGAGGGTCGCCCACACCGTCGCTGTTCCCGTTCGCGGACGAGCGCGGGTAGACCTGGTCGATGACGGCCGACTGCCTTCGGGGGTGGGGAAGGAGGTGTCAACGAGCACGGGCGTCCGGTCCATGGTAGTGCTGGGGAACTTGGAGGCAGGGTTTATTCTGCCGTCAGTCATTGGCTGTGGCTGCCGCTTGGAGCCTGTCAAAATCCGCAGGATAGGAGCTCGTAAGATGCGCCGATCCACCGAAGGCACTTGGGTGTTTGATGAAGCAGATGAGTCTGCGCTGTCCGCCGATATGGAGTTCGAAGATGTTCTGTCCGGGATCCGGTAGGCCATCTACACCGTGCTTCCCAAACAACGGCTTGTCCTCGAACTCGTCGGGGTAGGCAGCACGGAGCGCAGTAGCGGCCTTGCCTCCCACCACGACTACGAGCTTGGCCGGACTGGCTCCTAAGATGCGTCCCATGTGCTTTGTGGAACAAAGTGCAACGGCTTCTTGGACGCCTTGTTCGTTTCCAGACTTGCAATGCACAACCTCGGTCATTACGGCGCCTTCAAACCAAGGAAGTTCGTCGCCCAGCAGGGCATTCGTCTGCTTTTCGATCCAGCCCCAATAGCGCTCCTTCGATCCCCAAGCCGGTCCGCCAGCCAGAGATGCCTCGTCTACTTTGCGGTGCCGTCTATCACTAACCCAGACATGTTCTGGGCTGAAGCGATTGATCATGAAGTCGGCGATCTCGGTGTCGGGCCATTCCGTGGTGGGGTACTTCTCGGCGAATCTCTTGGCTGGCAGTTTTGCTGCAGGGTCCCCTGCGCTGATAGCCGGATTTGACGATAAAAACACAACCCGAGCCTGCGCTAGGTTTCCAGCCCACGCTTCTGGCACCTGAAAGGACCCAGAATGCCCATCTTGGGACCTGACGATCTTGTAACACGGATGTTGTTCACCAAGAAGCGGATCGTTGGCAGAAGCCAATTCATCGCATCTGGCAACGCTTAGAGCAAGTTCTTCAAGGTAGACAGGCATAACTCCCCATTCAGTTTCAGTCGGTATTCGGAAGCGAGTTCTCTTTTCTTCAGTTAGCTAAATCGTCATGCCCGGAATCCTCGATTACTTTCATCCCCTGCTCCTTGCCGTGCATCCAAAGCACGACGTCCATGGTTCGAAGCTCACTGATGTCTTTGTCAATCCCCGACTCAGTCTTGATCGATCGCAGCCTCTGTTGAAGGCCTGAACCGTCGGTGAGAACACTATGCCAGGTCTTCCATTGCCCCTCGGGCGTTGTATGGCCCATGAGGGGGCCAACAACCGAATCGAAGATGGGAATCAGACGCGGGCGTTTCCGGGCCATGATCTTGCTTGCAGTTGTCGGTCCGATGCCCCAGAGTTTTCCGTTTCCGCGCAGCAGCCGCCAAAGGCCAATTGCGGCGCTCTCAGGACCGAGGAGGGCCTCATATTCCTCGGTCTTTACGGATGCGAGGTCCAAGGCCGACGGAATCTGGGCCAGAAGCTCTGATACTTCCTTGGCGCTTCTTTCGAGGAGACCAATAACTGCCTGCGCGGGCACCTGGACACACAGGAACGACACTGCAAGGACATCGTCGGCGGTAAGAGTATCCACTGCATTGGGCCGGTCGCCGCCACCGGCCCAATCGTCGAATCGGCTTCCGCTCTGCGGAACGCCGAGGTCGTAGAGCTTCGTGTAGTACTTCTTGAGCAGCGCTGCAGCCTCATTGGTGCGGTCGGCTGAGAGAATGTCTGGGAGTGTCAAAGTTTGTCCTATCGATTGGTTGCCCGTAGATGGGTCAGTCATGGGTTGGCTATCGCGGTGTAAGAGAAGTTGGTTCCCAAGCCTGCGCCCTCGCCAGCGACTGCTTCAGTTCCCGGCCACCGCCCTGTTCGAGCACGGCCGAGTCACCCACCACAACCAGCAGACTCCGTGCCCTGGACAGGCCTACGTAGAGTTGCTCGACCGCCCGGTCCATGTCCTTAAATCCGTTGACGCAGAGCACGATTACTGACCGTTCCAGGCCCTTGAATCCAAGAACGTGTCCATAGAACTCCGCCTCGCCGGAGTGGAACTCTCGCCAGTACTCATCGGTGGCTCCCCGCTCGAAGTAGTCCAGATGAACAGGATGACGTTCCTTAGTCGTCAGGAGGGCAATCTGGTTGTTCGCCCAGCCCTCATCAATGAGAGCATCTACGCAGTCCCCGGCGACATCCAACGCGGACTCGCTCGTGCACTGAACCCTGCGCACTGGAAGCCCGGTGCATCCTCGGGGCGTGAAGTGTTCGCCAGCGAAAGGTTTGAAGGTTTCCGCGATTTTTCGAGTGTTCCTCAGATTCTCGTCTATGTGGATGGGGACGAAGGTGGCAGTCGGGCCATTCGAAAAATCGGCCGTTGCTCCTCCCCACCTTCGGTAGACGTCTTGCCGGTCGTCCATGAAGGCGTATACCTCGCCATTGTCCGGGTCGGAGGTACAGGCAAGAAGGGCCTCCCACCATAGAGGAGCGAAGTCCTGGGCTTCGTCAACGATGACAGCGTCCAGACGATCCTCAGGGGCCATGTCGGCCGCCAGCACCTTCAAAAGCTGCGGCATCTCGACGTCGAAATAATCCTGCCCGGTGCCATCCGGAACTCCGAGTCCCCGAACGTATTCGTGAAATTCGCCCGTGAACACCGGCTTTGCCTGCCGCCAAGTTGAGACGCGGTCCTGAAGATACTGGCCAAGCCCCTTGTTGTAGCAAAAGAGCCCAACACATTTGCCCTGCTTGCTGAGGAGCCGGGCCTTTTCCACGGCCAGCCAGGTTTTGCCGCTGCCGGCACCTCCGGTGAAACGGACGCGCGTCAGTGATCGTGTGGCTTGAAGAAGAACTGTTTGTCGTTCAGTCAGATGGTCCTGAGTATCCTCGTCTTCCTTCGGGTTCGTGGCTGAGTCCGACCTGGAGCCGAGATCCCCGCTGAGTTGCCGAACAATGCGCTCCAGGAAGGCTGACGCTAAGGGCGTAGCGCCGTTTCCTTCCTTCTCAATAGCCGCTCGGATGAATTCTGCGGGGGATTCACATTGCGATTCGTCCAGAACGAGCGCCCGTGGACACCCGGCCATTTCCCAATCTGCCGGCACCGTCGTATACGGAAATGCCACCATGTACGCGAACCGGCTCGTCAGCGGTGTTCCCAGCTGACGTCCCAGCCAATTCTTGAACCCATGAGCGGAGCCTTGCGACTGGGCCACCGGGCTCTGGATGTGGCGGCGACCCGCTCGGTCCGACTGGTACCACTGAGCGTTCTCGACTGACACGCGACCGCCCTTGACTTCAATGGCTGCCATACCAACCCCGGGCCAGAGGAGCAGGATGTCGATCTCATGTTCCGCCCGGCCATCGCGCACTTGGACGGAGTGGGCCATGACTGCGTCGTCAGGAAGGCATTGTTTCAGAGCTTCCCAAACAGAACGTTCGGCGCTTTGGCCCTCTGTGAACAGTGGCGATTCCGGAATGCAGCGAGTCATCTCAGCCCGCCATTCTGCAGGGTGTAGGAACATGGAATGCCCCATTTAAGCAGCAAAGAAACGAGCCAGACTCAATGATCAATGTTTCCCCCAGTTAGCTTATTTGGTTGTTGTATCACGCTTTCGGGCGGTTATGCGTGACGTGTCCGATAAGCGAACAGGGAATTTCAAACGTTCGCTATAAACGGGTGCTTGACATTCCAGAGCGCGAGGTGCGCTATCTCGGGCTGACGTTTGGAAAGCTCGACGGCGCTGCCGGTGCCATGCAAGGCGCCGCGCTGCATGGTCAGGGGCCGTCTGCGCAGCGGGCCGTGGTTTCGGATGCCGGCCAGTGGACCGCCGTGTTCCGGCGATACATGGAGCCGCAGCTGAAGAGGACGGAAAGATGTCAGACGGAACCAGGGGTCGTCCCTCCCGGTTGTGGGTGCGAAGGTTGTGGGAGACGTGAAGTTGTTCGAATCAGGGTGCCCAACCCAGCCTCCGCAGCATGTCGTCGATGACACCCCATACTTCAGCCGTGCCTTCTAGCCGTTCCGAGCTTGCCATCGTCAGGAGTTGGCGACGAAGGTTAGCCTCAGCCTCAGTCATGCCTTGGTAGTACAGGGGTGAGAGCAGGTATGAGTGGTTCTCGGTGGCGTAGGCCGCCATCATGTCCAGGAATACTTCCAGTTCCCGGCCAGCCTTTGCTGCTGCCCTTCGACTATCGTCCTCGTTCGAAGGGAACTCCTCCTCGGACATCGGAATGATGTCCAGCTTTCCCTTCCATACGAGGTTCTGCATGGGTTCATGGAAGAGGGAAAGGACGGTTCCCATTCCTCGTTCACTTGTGCTCTGCGCGGGAAGAGCCCGTCGGACGTCGTGGACAATTTCGTGGAAATGGTCGTCTGCCAGCCCGAATCCAACGAAGAGGAGGTGATGCGTCAACAAGTGCGCCTTGACTAGCGCGGAGAGGGCATCGCGGTTGGAGTTATAGCCCAGATAATCGTCGCGCGTGAGGACGATGCTTTCCGGCTGGCTCACGGAACCGTGCAGTTTCAGCAGCCAGTTGTTACCTACAGCGGGGACGTCTTCCGGTAGTACCGTCCGCGGGCGCTGGGCGTCCCGGCATGCCATTTCAAAGAGCTGGTCGTAGTTCAACGTGATGGCTCCGTTAGACGGCAACGTTGCCAGGAGGGCGGGTGCTAAGCCGTACTTCTCGAGACTTACCGCATCGCATATGGCCTTTCCGAAAGCCTCAGATGTGCTGTGCTGTTCGGAGTACAACTGCGAGAGAATTCCTGCCTGGTCAACCAGGGGAAGTCCGCTGAAGCCTGCATCGTCCTGCGCATCCAGCTCGACGCCTTCCTTGAGCTTCTGCAACAAATCCTTCCAACTGGGAGCTCCGGCGCTGACGCTGACGCCGGCCCCAAGGAAGGGGACCACGTGACCTGCTCGGGCCTGACGCCCAAGCCATTGGGCCTTTTCCTGAAGCTTGACGTCGAGTCCCGACCATGCGGATGTTTCGCCCTCGTCACGTCGCAGCTTCTGAGCCAAGGAGAATGCGGCACGGTCCCTCAGGACCAGGACAATGTCCACTTGGTACTTCTTCGAAAGGTCATGACTCGCGGTGAGGATGGCCCGGAGTGCCGCTCCTAGATGCTGTCCCGCACCGCCGAACCCAGTCCCGAAGAAGGGTAGAGCCAGAAGTCTGTAAGGTCTGTGGGTCGGTTGGGGGATCTCCCCAACGCAACACTCGATGAATGCCTCGATCCGCTGAGTCACCGCAGATTCGTCCCATCGACCGTCGATTGGGACCGCTGTAAGGACAGGCACCGGCTTCGTTACATCCCATGGACGAATGACCTCGGCAAGGCGAGTTCCTTCCCGGAACGCCTGAGAGGCTGATTTGGAAGCCACATCTCGCAGATCTTCATGAGCAGCCAGCCAGTGCTCCTCGATCCGAACACGCGAATCCGTCGGGAGCAGCCAAGCATCGCAGCGCAGATTCAGGATGTCTGCCATTGCGACGAAGACGTGGGGCGAATTCATCAGTTTCTAATCCTCAACTATGACTACGTCCGGCAAAACACGGAGCCAGACGCTCTTAGCGGTGGTCCCAAGGGTCCGCATGATGTCGTTTCCAAGCCCGATGGTTCCAGAACGCGAACCGTTGACGCGCCATCGCGCTTGTAAGGACACGCCACTGACAATGACATTCAAGTACCCATCGTTTGCCGGCAAAGCGTATTTCGATCGGGAAGGGATGCGAAGGTTAGAACGAGTGCGATCTCCCTCTGTAATCACTTGTGACTCGATTCGCACGGCTCCATGTTCGGCGGTTTTCTCATTCCTTCCGGTCACCATGGCTTCAGACTCGAAGGACGGCTTCTTCTTCTCCACCTTGGATGTGGAGGTTACGTCCACAGGAATGCGGGACATCTTCACGCCTTGCAATCCGTGCTTTTTCCTAAGTCCCCTTTGTGCGTCTATGTTGGCAAACGGGGCTATACGCTCATTGTCGTGAAGTGCTTCCTTGACCGTTGCCGGAACGGACGCTGCGAAGGTGCTGAGCAAATGCGTTTCCGCCTTTTGTGGGTCAGATGCTGCCGCGTAGTGAACGTAGAGGTTCTCTAGCTCTGCCAACGTTCTGAGCCACCAGCCGCCTGCATGGGGTGATCGCTTTCCGATGCCCGTGGCGTAGTACTGCCCGACTCTCTTTTGGACAGATGTTCCGGCCAGGCCCACGTAAAGGATAGGTGTTTCTGGAATCCAAAAAGCACCAATACGATCGGCCAACTCCTGATCGGAAGCCGCAATACCGTCAACGGTCGGGTTCGGGCAAAGCATTCTGAGGGAGCGGAAGGCCTCCTGATCCGGCCGATAGGCCGGAACGCGACCTATGGCGTCATCGAGGGAGGGAGTCGATGCCACTACGTACACCCCTGGAACATTGAGGGGAATGGGCGTGCGCCATCGAACTACTCCTGCTGCATCCAGTCCGGTCTTGGCGAAAAGTTCCCCCACAGAGATTGTCATGCGCCAATGCTAATTGAGGCATCTGAAATCTTTGTTTATTGTCGTCCCCGCCCCATACCCTGGCGCAGTGAACACATTTGATGGGGGACTTAGCCGGGAAGTGCTCCCCGAGGGACTTTACGAACTTCTACACACATCGGGCATTGAGTCGAAATTGTCCTTGCTACCGGATTTCGACGCCGTTGTTAGCGACGTCGACCCGGCTAACAGCCCTGAGGTGCTTTCCCGCTACATCGCCGACGCTGTGAGGGGTGCGCTGGCCGCCTCTAAGCCCGAAGAACGTGTGGCTCTCACGAACAGGCTCCTGTCACAGCTGCAACAGGACAACCAAGTGACGCCCGGCCCGCGTCAATTGCTCTCCCTCCATAGGCCGGACGCACTGAAGCGACGTCAGCTCAGACGGCCCACCACTAGACTCAGCGATACGGCACTTCTCACCAACGGCAAGGACGACCCCAACCTTGCAGCTGAACTTCGCACGGAGATCGAATCGGCAAATACCGTCGACTTGCTTTGCGCCTTTGTGCGATGGACAGGTCTGAGGCTTCTTGAGCCTGCCCTTGAGCAGTTGAACGAGCGTGGTGTGAAGTTCAGGGTCATTACCACCACGTACATGGGAGCCACAGAACGTCGCGCGATCGATGAACTGGTCAGGCGTTATGGCGCCGAAGTGAAGATCAGCTACGAAACCCAAGCCACCCGACTTCATGCCAAGGCGTGGCTCTTCAGACGGCACACTGGCTTTGATACTGCCTATGTAGGTAGCTCGAACCTCAGTCAGGCGGCGTTGCTTGACGGACTGGAGTGGAACGTACGGCTAAGTTCGATTGCAACACCGGAGCTGCTCAAAAAGTTTGAGGTCACGTTCGACAGCTATTGGGAGCAAAAGGCCTTTCAGTCTTACGATCCGGATCGAGACGGCGACAAGCTGGATGCGGCACTGGAACGTAATGGTGGGAGACGAACGGCCGCGCCGGACACTGTCACTGGGCTCGAGGTCGTGCCATTCCTGCACCAAGAAGAAATGCTCGAAGACCTGGAAGCAGAGAGGTCAAAAGGGTTTAGCAAGAATCTTCTCGTTGCGGCCACGGGGACCGGCAAAACAGTCATCGCAGCACTCGATTACAAGCGTCTCTGCGAAGCAGCTGGAAGGCCGTTGTCCTTGCTTTTCGTGGCTCACAGGCAAGAGATTCTCAAGCAGTCCCTAGGCACCTACCGAAACGTCATGCATGACGGTGCATTTGGTGAACTCTACGTCGGCGATTACAAGCCTCGGCAATGGACGCATGTCTTCGCCTCAGTGCAGTCTCTGGCGTCCTTCGGGGTCCAGAGTTTCAGCACAGACCAGTTTGACGTCGTAGTCATCGATGAGTTCCACCACGCCATTGCGCCGACCTATCGCCAACTGCTTGATTACCTGCAGCCTCAGCAGTTGCTCGGTCTCACGGCTACCCCGGAGCGCGGCGATGGCGGAAACGTCGCTAAAGAGTTCTTCGAGGGAAGAACCGCCAGTGCGCTTCGGCTGTGGGACGCACTGGATGCCGATCTTCTCGTGCCGTTCCACTACTTCGGCGTTTCCGATGATGTGGATCTCAGCCGTTTGGAGTGGAAACGCGGCAACTACGATACCGCTCAGCTTGACCGCCTATACACAGGTAACGATGCTCGGGCAGCGAAGGTCATCCGAGAACTTCGTGACAAGGTCGTCGGCACTGAACACATGCGGGCGCTTGGCTTTTGCGTCTCGGTCCAGCACGCCCACTATATGGCCCGGGTTTTCAACGACGCCGGCATCACCTCGGTCGCCGTCGACGGCGGAACCGACGAGGCCGCACGCGCAGACGCCCTTGCCCGGCTGCGTAATCGAGAAGTAAATTGCATCTTCGCGGTCGACATTTTCAATGAGGGACTGGACATCCCCGAGGTCGACACCATCCTCATGTTGAGGCCGACCCAGAGCGCCACGATTTTTCTACAGCAGTTGGGCCGAGGATTGCGCCGCGCGGACGACAAGGCTGTCCTCACGGTCTTGGACTTTATCGGCCAGCAGCGTCGCGAGTTCCGTTTCGATCTTCGTTACAGAGCGCTGACTGGCTATGGACGAAAACAACTTGAAAAGGCTGTCGAGGAAGAATTCCCATACCTTCCTTCAGGCTCGCAAATTGTGTTGGATCGTGTGGCTCAGAAAGTGGTGCTGGACAACATCAAGGCCCAGCTTCGCTTTAACCGGAATCAGTTGATCAACGACGTGGCGTCTTACGGCGAAACGGAACTGGCCTCGTACCTGCGGGAGTCGGGTAATGAGCTGAAGGCTGTATATCGCTCGACCCGTGACTCCTGGACGGGTTACCTGCGCCAAGCTCAACTGATTGAAGGTTTCTCTCCCCTTGAATCAGTGCTCAAAGGGATCCATCACGATCGATCAAGTGCGGACGAAAAGAAACTCCTTGGGCGGATGGCTGCTCTGATTCACGTTGATGATCCGGAACGCGCTGACGCTTACTCCATGCTGGTTTCAGCCGACGCGCCCCGCTACGCCGAACTGGGTGCGCGAGAGCAGACCTTCGCGAGAATGCTGTTCTACACACTTTGGGACGACGGCGGTGGCTTCAAGACGTACGACGACGGTCTCGATCACCTTCGCGCATATGGGTTTGCGTGCAGCGAGATCCGACAAATCCTGCGCCTGGGCGTCGCAGCCTCAAAGCACGCGGGCAAGAGTCTCGGGGCTGGACTCCAGCACATTCCACTGTTGTCGCACGCGACCTACCGGCGTGAAGAAGTTCTCGCTGCCCTTCAGTATGGCTCGCTGGAACTCGGGAAGAACGTGCAGCATCGTGAAGGCGTTGCTTGGTGCCCGGCGACGTCGACGGACGCCTTCTTCGTTACCCTGAACAAGGACGATCGAAAGCACTCCGCGACCACGATGTACAAGGACTATGCCATTAGCCCAGAGCTCTTTCACTGGGAGTCGCAGAATGCCACCTCGCAGACCAGCCCAACCGGTAAGCGGTACTTGGATCGGCGCGCTCACGGTTCGCACATCGTCCTCTTCACGCGCGACACAGCGGAAGACGAGACGGGTCTGACAGTTCCATATATCTGCCTTGGTCAGGTCGATTACGTGCGGCACACGGGAGAGAAGCCGATCGCGATCACGTGGAAGCTGCACCGGCCGATGTCGGGCGACATTTACACAAAGGCTAGAGCCGTGGCGCAGTAGGCGGGTGGACATTGAGCCAGCTAGCGGGAAGGCAGTGGCCATAGATTCCTTGCCGCGAGGTCAGGACGAAAAAGGATTCTCCAGTGTCAGCCGTTGAGCACCCGTGCCAGCGCAACCGGAAGCGGTCGAGAGTGGACTACGACAAGCTCCAGATTGGCCCTAGTCAGGGACGTGTACAGCCTTCCATCTGACCCAGAGTTGGCGCGAAATGTGGAAGGCTCGACGACTACAACGGCGTCAAATTCCAAGCCCCGTGCTTCTTCCGGGGTCAGGAACGAGTAGGTCCGATCCGCGTTGTCCCCCCAAGTCCACTTATCCTTTGGCATCCAACCCGAAAGCCTGGCCTCCCGGATCACCGCGTCAACGTTTGGTGTGAGTAGTGCCCCGTAGAGTGGTGTAACGATCCCGGCCAGTAAACGTCAGCGTGGCCACCGGGATCTTCCTTCGAGGAAACTCTCACATCCCACTCGAAAGGCGTCACACCGATGACCACTCCCTCTATTGTCGACCCTGCCACCGTCCTCACCAACGCGCTGGGCGACGCATCACCGGATCTGATGCGCACCCTGCTGCAAACCATGATCAACACCCTCCTCTCAGCCGAAGCAGATGCGATCTGCGGCGCCGAGTACGGGAAGCCCTCTGCTGACCGAGTGAATTCCCGCAACGGATACCGCACCCGTGAACTCGATACGCGTGTCGGAACCATAGACGTCGCGATCCCGAAGCTCCGCTCCGGCACGTACTTCCCCGAGTGGCTCCTCGAACGTCGCAAACGCTCAGAAGCGGCGATGATCACCGTCGTCGCTGACGCCTACCTCGCTGGCGTCTCAACGAGGCGGATGGACAAACTCGTGAAGACCCTTGGCATCCATTCCCTGTCGAAGTCGCAGGTCTCCCGAATGGCCGCCGATATGGACGAGCATGTGCGTGAGTTTCGCACGAGGCCGTTAGGTGAGGCCGGCCCGTTCACGTTCGTCGCGTGCGACGCACTCACGATGAAAGTGCGTGAGGGCGGGCGGGTGATCAACACCATGGTGCTCGTCGCGACCGGGGTGAACGCTGACGGGCATCGGGAAGTCCTGGGCATGCAAGTGGCGACCGCGGAGACCACGATGGCGTGGAACGGGTTCTTCGCAGACCTTGTCGCGCGCGGCCTCACCGGGGTGAAACTCATCACCTCTGACGCGCACGCTGGCCTCGTTGAAGCGATGCGCGCGAACTTCCCTGGGACGTCGTGGCAACGGTGTCGCACGCACTACGCTGCGAACCTGATGTCAGTGACCCCGAAGAGCATGTGGCCGGCGGTGAAAGCGATGCTGCATTCCGTGTACGACCAACCCGACCAGAAAAGTGTTGAGGCCCAATTCGACCGGCTCCTGGACTACGTCGAGGACAAACTCCCCGAAGTGCACGACCACCTCGATGCTGCCCGGGCTGACATTCTCGCGTTCACCACGTTCCCGAAAGATGTGTGGCAGCAGATCTGGTCGAATAACCCGAACGAGCGCCTGAACCGTGAGATCCGCCGCAGGACCGATGTGGTGGGGATCTTCCCGAACCGGGCCGCGATCACCCGCCTCGTCGGGGCCGTTCTTGCGGAGCAGTCTGACGAATGGGCCGAGGGTCGTCGTTACCTCGGTCTTGACGTTCTCGCGAGGTGCCGCCTCACGCTCGTGGGTACCGACACTATCGGCCAGCACCATGAGCTCCCCGAGCTCGGGGCCGCAGCATGAGCGCCCCCACTCCTGGGCTGTACTCCGACACCGTGAGTGAGCTCGTCGCGAGCATCTGCAATCACAACGAAAACTAGCCCCCACATCCTTGAAGGATCACGAAACGGTTACACCACTCCACGGGACTTGACCTTGGTGTGATAACCGCCACCGTGCCATCGGGTCGAATCGTGGCCAATCGCTGGCACTGTTCCAAGGTGATGGACTCGACAGTTCGCCGGATGGCGGCGGCGTTGATAATTCGTGGTGGGATACCACGGCCCAGAGGCGAAGCCTTGCGGAAACCAGCCGCCTTCGGGAGGAGCGCTGCGGCAAAGTCTGCGATCGCTTGGGATGTGCGATATCCGGTGTTGATGGTGCTCTCGTCCCACTGAGTACCGGGGATGCGGGTTGTGATGTCCGACCAAGTTTTGACTTGTAGGGAATGGCGCTGCTGCATGTCACCTACCAGCGTCCAGCTGCCAGCGTTCATTTCCTCCAGTATCCGCCACTCGAAGAGGCTGAGATCCTGGGCCTCATCTACCACCACGTGTTCGAAGACTTCACCTGGCTCGAGAAGGACCTGCATATAGGCGAGAAGGGGCCACGTCAAGGGGTTCTTTCGTGCACTCTTGAATGTAGCTGGAAGGTCGCCAGCCCAAGCGCGGAATTTCGCCGAACGCCCTTCCAAGTGCATGGTTGTCACGAAACCGTCGTAAAAAACACCGAGCGCTTCGAGTCCCTTGATATCACTCCGGCGCGACTTGAGGGCTGCAGCCCTAACAACGTCGTCTGCTCCTTCCGGAACTCTCACTGAATCAACAGGCCGAGGCCGGTAAGCATCGGGTTCAAACCCCAAAACTTCAAGGATCAGTCCGTGAACGGAGCTCACAAGGATCCTTCGCTTGCCGATCCCTAAATCGACCGCCGCGGTAGATGCGTGCGCCTCCCACGCTGGAGTAGGTCCGAGAAGCAAGATTTGCCCGAGCGCCGCCTCGCGATCCTCGTGTACCAGCCAGGCGGCACGGTGGGTGGCAATGATCGTTTTTCCCGTGCCGGCATGTCCTTGGACCACAAGTGACTTTTCCGTCGTACGAGTAACTAGGTCGTACTGTTCCGGTTGCAGCGTCGCCAGAACAGAGGAAAGCCCAAGGGATCGAGGTGCGGATAAAGTTTCGCGGAGCAGGTCCTCCATAGTTGCAGCTGCCGCATCTCCTGGAACGATGCGTTCCGCGGGTGCAACCGAAAGCACAGGTTCCGGTGGCGCTTGCTCCAGGCGGGCAGTAGCTCTGATGCCTGCCAACCAGGCTGAGCCACCTTGGGGTTTGGGTGGGGTGGGTCTTTCAGCGTCGCTGCTCTGGGGAAATGCTTGGTTTTCCCGTGGACCAATCCACAAGTCGGCATAATTGCTTAAACGGCGAACTTTTTGAACAAAACGGCGCTGAACGCGGACATTCTTCGTCTGCCACGTCTTCAGATGCCTGAAGAAGATTTCGGCCGCCGGGGCCGTCCAGCTGATGACAAAAAGGTCACCTTGATCGATATGCATGGGCCCGATGTAGTAATTTTCGACCTTCCCGGGTTCGTCGCCCTCTAGGGAAATGCGGCCGGTAAGCGGACTGAAATCGGTCTTCTTGCGCTCACGGAGACCGGCAACACGGGGTTTTTCCTGCTTCGCTACCAGTTCCAGGTAGTGGTCGTTCATGGCGTTTTCGTACGCAAGGACCTGCTTCTTATCGTCCACTAGTTAGATCACTTCCAATTGCAGGAGTGCCAGGTTCTCCAGATCCAGACTCGAGTGGGCGCACTGGGCGATCCTCGCAAGAGCATCGTTGCGTCGCTCCTCAGCTCTGCGCAATTGTCCCTCAAACATGTGCACAGTCTGAGAGGTGGCCTGAACCAACCGCTCACGGATCGACCTTTGATGATTCTTGAATACTTCTTCTGCGCGGACCTTGCGCTCCAGGATTAGCGCATCGTTTTCCGACTGACGACGATCTTGTTCAGAATGGCGTCGTTCTTCCAAGTCCATTAGCAGCTGCTCGGCATAGAGATCCGCGTTAGGGTACAAAGCGGTGCTATGCGATGCTGTCAATGTCCCCTCAGCCACGCTGGTCATGAGGAGGGCTCCTGCTTCGAGGCTCCGTGACTCACCTGTCTCCAGATCGACCGCCTCAACCCACAGTTCGCTGGTTGAGCGAAGCCCGGACCAACCGGCCGCAGCCAGCGCCAACAAATACGTGCCCGATGGGCAGTCTGCATCGGCTGTAGCACGAAGGGTCGCAAATCTCGGAACATGATGGGGCTTGAAGTCACGGGAGGCCACCCGGACCAGCGGGTGGTGTCCGTTGAGGAGTGAGCCGCCCCCTACGCGGGCTTCCTCTGCGTCAAGACTCATGACAAGGGGAGTCTTTGCCCGCCCAGCCCTTTCGACCCGCGAAACTTCCGCTGAGGTCTGACCTTCGCTCCTTCTCCAGTCGACAATCTTAAGCAGCATCTCTTGGCTCACGTCGACACGTAGCTGCTTACTCTTGACGTCCACTTTGACTGAACCCCCGCGGAGCCGAGCCCAGTCCGCCACCAGATGAGCAAGCTCGATCTGGCCTAAGTAGCGGCCGCGACTGATCCTGTCCGCAACCGAGTTGATGCCGAATTGATCCTCAGCTTGAAGTTTGGACGAATGTTCATCCAGCTCAGCTGCATCGGCCTTGCCCTGTTCGACGGCGGCAATCGTCTCATTTATCCGTCGGTCCCTTTCGCTCTCCGTCAGACGGAAGTCCACTACGAGCTCGTTTAGGCTCTCAAAAGATTCCGCAAGAATAGGCTCCAGCTCACCAATGGAATGCTCAAAGACACCAACCCGAGCCATTAATTTCTCTAGAATTCGAGACTCAATAGTTCCCGGAGTCGAGAAGTTCAAGATAAGGATTTTGTCCGATTTTTGACCGATGCGGTCGAGACGACCGATCCGTTGTTCCACCTCCATCGGATTCCAGGGCAGGTCATAATTCACGATCAGAGAGCAGAACTCGAAGTCAAGGCCTTCGCTGGCCACTCGGGTGGCGATCACGATATCGAATTCACCGGTACGGAAGCGCCGCATTATTGACTCACGTTCATCAGGCGTGACTCCTCCGTGTAGCGCCGCCACACGATGGGTCTGGGACAGCTTTCTGCAAAGGTAACTAAGTGTGTTTCGCGAGAAAGTGAAGACGAGGGCGGACCGCCCGGTCATTTCTGAACCTCGAAGAGCTTTGGAGAACGCATCGAATTTGGTATCGATACCCGCGAGACGCCGCGCGAGCGTTTGGACGTGCGCTGGGGGGACCTCAGCCGAGAGCAGGCTGCCTCCTCTGACCACAGTTGGTGAGCCGTCACCGTCGTTCGCTTCCTCCTTTTCAGATCCTAGAACCTGTCTGGCTGTGGCGGGTAGGCACGAACTTGCAAGTCGGAGAGGCATTTGCAGAGCAAAAGCGGGAGGTAGGTTCCGCACCTGTGCGATCTGCCTCAGCCAATCTACGTATGCGTCGTAGAAGGCTTGTTCCTCAGGCGTCCACTCGACAACTGCGTTTACTGCTTCGCGAACTGACCGGGCGGTGTGCACCTCAGTTTTTCTAGTCCGTGTGATGGCCGAAGATAGGCCGTGGAGCTGGTTGCAAGCATCGCGGAGAACCGGCGCCGAAACCACTGAATACTCATCCGTGCTGAGGAGTTCCTCGAGCTTCTTGAAAGCGGCCCGTTCGCGAAGAGCGCGCCCCATGCGAGCACTCGCTATTTGGCTGAGCCATTGTAGTCGTTGAGCATTGGAGACCTTTGGATTTGTTGCACTCCTTCGCAACGCTTGCAGGGCTTCGTGGTGGTCGATACGAAGGTCGAGGTCTGCTCTTGTCTCGATTTCGCCGGGCATGATGAGGCGCATCATTGACAGCAAATCGTCGTTGCCGAGATTGAGCGGGGTGGCGCTCAGCAAGACCAGGGAGCCTGAGACGTCACGAAGGAATAGCCCGAGTTTGAGGCTTGCTGTTCCTTGATTTCGCATTTGATGTGCCTCGTCAATGATGCACAGATCCAGTGCAAAATTCAGCTCCTCCATCTGCTGAAGGCCCTCAAACGTCCGAAAAGTTTGGATGGAGACTACGACCGCGAAATTCTGGGGGAGTGTCCCTGCCTCGAGCCTCTCGATGACCCGGCGGAGGTCAGCCGTTCTGTAATGCTCCAGGTCAAAGCCGAACCGCTCGTTCATCTCACGCTGCCATTTCGGCACAAGCGCGGCCGGGCAAACCACCACGACTCTATTCGCTTGACCTCGTGCCGCCATCTCCGTCCATAGCAGACCAGCTTCAATGGTTTTACCCAAGCCAACCTCGTCCGCGATGAGCATCCGTTCCATTGCCGAATCCAAATACTTCAAGACCGGTTTGAACTGGAAAGGGTTGATGATGGTCTTCGTGACGCCGTAGGAGAATATTGTGTCTGTGACACCCTTATTGAGCTTGGCCCTGGTGACCATAGCTGAGAATGCCTCCGGGGAGGCGGGCGTTTCACGAAGCCAGGACTCTGCAGCGGGAACATCCGGAATCGGTTCTAGGTCTGACTCCGATACCGTCACCGTTCGGCCATCCTGACGAATCACGTAAGACCAGCGAGGTCCCGTCAACAGTCGCCGCATGATGAGAGTGTCTCTGCCGGTGCTCTTGGAAATTGCTCCACCGGATGCCGGAAATTTGGGCGCATCAATGAGAAGGGCTTCATTCCACCAGGATTCGAGCCAGTCCATCCCGATGACGCCCAGAGAACTTTCGTCAGCTTCCTCAAGACTGACCTGTTCGGGGGGCATCGGCGTCCGACCGGGGACAGCTTGTCCGTCGATGACAAGGGCGTTCATCTCGCCGTTCACTTTGGCCCAGTAGATTCCCGGCCTGAGTGAAACTTCATGGTCGGGGCTGTGCAGGACTCGATATTCGTGGCTTAGGTTCAAGTCTTTTGGTTGAGGGGCCACAAGCAGGATTCTGCCGGCGCTTCCGTCATGGAGTAGTCCGAGGTCCGAGATCTGCGGGTGATACCCACAGCTGTTATCGGCTGTCATGAGCACTCGCTTACAGTCGCCCCAGACCTGGCCCTGATGAACCCCATGCACAACCCCCATGTCGAAAAAGCAAACGTGACCTATGAATACGTCGCCTGGATACAGTGATTGTAAATGCAAGTTTTAGTGCGACCTCGGACGCGAAGCGTGTCGAGAAGCTGTTGGCAGCCCTTATGCCTCACGGGGGGCTGCTGCGGCATAAGGACTCGTACTAGATGCTTGTCGTCTGGAGGGTCAACTCCGCAGCGTGTTTCCGGACCGCTTCGACATCGGTAAAAACAAGGTAGCCAAGGGCTGCCAGGATGTTTAATTCCTCTGCGGTACCGTCGAGTTCGAGAACTGCGGGCGAGCTCATTCCTGGCTGCAGCCCGTCTGACCAATAGGCTTCGGCGACACAGATGAGTTCCCCCGACTCCGGGTTACGGACTTCGATATCGATTTCTCCCCTGGCGAGTCCAAGATCGGCGATGTCTTGAACGAGTTCGTCGATGACATCTGAGCGAAGGGTTAAATCAAGTGGCGCCTGCTCAGTGCGCTCTACGTCAGAGGTATGGGCTCCCTGCCACAGCTCGTTTAGCACGCTATTCATGGCGTCGGCGAGTAGTTGGCGACGTGCGGCCAGGAACTCGCGGTAGCGGTCGATGGACCAGAGTTTCTCATCCATCGGTATCCACTGACTCGCGATTGCTCCAGGAAAATCGCGTTCGAGAGCTCGAAAGTACTCTGCCGGGTCACGATCGGTGATATCGAGGTTCGCATCTTGGGTGAGGAAACAGTAATTGGCCACGGCATTTACTTCTTCTTTGGAGTAGCCGGCTTCATAGAGGCGAGCCTTGGGAAAGATGTGGTGGACCTGTAGAGATGAGTTTCGGCCGAGCATGTGCGCCGAAAGAGGAATGCCCGTAGTGAAGTCCTTCGCTCCTTGGGTACGTGTCAGCATGTAGAGCATGGGATAGAAGCGGGCGCCTATAGTATTGCCGCCGAAGTCCCCTTCTCGTACTACGAGGTCGCCCCGGGTCCGGAGCATTTGCTCCATCAGCCCGTCGATTCCTTCCGCATCGACGGCTTTCAGGTCTACGTTGAGCAGAGATTCTGTGGATCCGGCGAAGCGCCCCCACATGGCAGCGTGGATATACCAAGCTAGGATGCGGTCGCGCTCGATGGCGCTCGGGAAACGCCCTCCGTTATTTGCAAGATAGCGGACGATCACGGGGACGGCGTAGCGGGCAGGGAAGACACGGTCGTGATCAAGACCCAGCCGCGCAGCCACTACGTCAAGCACTATAGAGACTAGGCCTGCAGCCTCCTTGAGCCCGACACGAATCTTCTCTGTTTCCACGAAGGCCAGTGCCGAAAAGAGTGCTTCTCCGGTCAATACTGCGTTGACGTTACGAAGCAGCCAGTCCAGTGTGAATTTGTATCCTGCAGAGTGCCACTTCGTGCGGTGCAGGTTCATCTCAGCGCGGGCCTCTGGCCAAGAAGCACAAATTTTGGCCAGCGCTAGGTCGCCTTTGGAGAGCTTGGTTCCGCCAGAGTTGACCCGATTGAAGATGTCGACCACAACATCAATAGACTTGTCGGTGCCGCTTACCTCTTCAATATGGACCTCACGGTTTTGAATTTCAACCAGCTTGGTCATCCTGGCCATGAACTTCACTAGTTCAGCCGCCCCCAGGTTTGAAATCTCAGGATGAGTCTCCAGGTACCTCTCGACGCCGTCCACCATCAAGGATGAAACATCAATCCAGAAGGGGTTGTCTCTCATCTTGACCGGGGCAAAGAACTCGAAAACTTCGTCTTGAACATTGAAGTAGAGGTCCGAGAAGGCCTGAGCGTTTCCCTCAAAGAACTTCGGGGGTACCCCACGGATGACTCCGTAGAGGGTGGTGGCGCGTTGCTGGCCGTCGAGCAGCAGTTTTACACTGCCGTCGCGTTCAATACTCTCGCCACGTGCTGAAGCTGTCAGTACTGACGTGTTCCATGTCATGAACCCGCCGATGGGGTAACCCCGGTATAAGGAGGTAAAGAGGCCTCGTACTTGTTGGCGGTTCCAAACGTAGCCTCGCTGGAACTCTGGCAAAGCAATGTCCTGGCTATCTATTTGATCTAAAACGGTGGATAGCCTCATGGCGAGCTCCTTTGATAGGCACTAATCGTTGCTGATTCTATTGGTCGGTGAGTGGCTGTCGTCTATTCGCGCAGAGTGCAGCACCAGCGATTTCGTGCAACGGTAGGCCTCCAGGCCAAGTTTTCGTGTCAGGGCAACTCGCCGCGCAATAACCAACTAAGCTTTTGTACTGAGCTGCAGCCTGCATACCGACCTCTACGCAAACGGAGAACTGATACACAGATGAAGGCCGATTCGCCCCATTGGAAGGTGATGGGCCCGCCGGCGACGCCGGAAGAGGACGCAGCCTTAGAGGCCTTCCGTAAGGTGCTGCCTGATGACGGTCGGACGACGGCTTGGGTCAATCTGACTTTCATTGACACTAATAACCGTACCGCCGAGGTTGACGTCCTGTTGCTTACTCCGGTGGGATTCTTCTGCGTTGAGCTCAAGGGATGGCACGGAACTATCACTGGCGACTCCCAACGGTGGTATCAGCCCGGGAAGACCCACGCGAATCCGTTCTTGGTGACGGATCGCAAGGGCAAGCGCCTCGCTTCGCTGCTTAAGTCATACGCGTCCAGCCCTCACATGGAACGAAGCGTCCCGTGGGTCAACGCGCTCGTCGTCCTGCACGGCCAAGGGTCCACGTTCGCGGTTGATCCCTCCGGCCGTGCCGGCGTAGTCAAACTTGATGGATATAACGTAACCTCAAAGCCCCCTTTGCAGAGCCTGAGCGAGTTCTTGGCGACGCCGCCAGCCAACCCGAGGGATCTTATCGATCCGCAGCGCACCCAACTCGTAAGGCACTTGTGCGACAAAGCGGACTTCCGGCCAACCCCGAAAACCCGGATGGTCGGCGATTATGTAGTGGCTGATTCCGACCCGGTCGCTGAGGGCGTCGACTGGCAGGACGTGGTAGTTACACACCCGAACCTGACCAAGATCAAGCAGCGGCTGCGCCTGTACGACGTACCTCCGAAAGCATCCGTGTCGGAGCGCAAGCGGATCGAGCAGCTCGCCCAGCGCGAGTATCAGCTCACCTTTGGCATCCGTCATGAGGGCATCGCCGTGCCCCAGCAGTTCCTGGTGACCGACGACGGTCCCGCCCTGGTTTTTGAATACCAGGAGGCAGAACGGTCACTTGATGCATTTCTCGACGATGAGGAAGGGAACCTCACGCTCGACGACCGCGTTGCGATGGTCGAGCAGCTGGGCGACATTCTCCGATTCGCGCACAACCGCCATCTGTTCCACCGCGCCCTGTCGCCGCAGCGGGTTTGGGTTCGGCCTTCGTTCAACGGTCCCCGTCTCGAGGTGCGTGACTGGTACTCGGCGCAGAAGGATCGCGAGACGGCCAATTCGACGAGCTGGACTGTCATCAGCCGTGGCGTGACCGATCTGCTTGGTGTCACAGGCGCTGAAGACCTTGTGTGGCTCGCACCAGAGGCGCGTCAGTCGGTCACCGAGGTGCCGGGCGCTCCCTTGGATATCTTCGGATTTGGCGCGTTGGCGTTCTTGATTCTGACCGGCAAGGCGCCGGCAATGACGATTGTCGAGGTCCAGGAGCTGCAGCAGCAAGCCGGGCGATTCGATCCCCGGACTGTAACCGCGGCCCTGCCAGACACGCTCTCTGAAGTCGTGGGCGACCTTACTTCGGTCGATGAGGAAGCACGTCCCGCTTCCATGGAGGACGCGCTGGAACTGATCAGGATCGCCTGGGCAGAGGTGCGCCGCCCTGACGACCAAGCCCCGCCTGAGGAGATCGCAGACCCGCTCGACGCCCAGACCGGTGACATGATCGGGGAGCGATTCCTCGTGGCCGGTCGCCGCGGTGAGGGTTCGTCGGGCATTGCTCTTGCTGTGCTTGATGACGCAGCAGGCGACGACAGAGAGTTCATCCTTAAGGTCGCCCGTGACGATGCAGCAGGACGGCGGCTCGACGCTGAGGCTGAAGTGCTGGGCGGGCTTGAGCACCCGCGTGTCGTTCGGCTCGTCGAGAGGCTCGAGCTCGGTGGCCGTAACGTCCTGCTGATGTCCGACGCTGGCAAAGAGACCCTCGCCTCACGTCTGGTCAAGGAAGGCCAGTCAACCTTGGAGCAGTTGCAGCGCTGGGGAACCGACCTGCTGGAGGCGATGGCATACCTGGTCGACGTAAAGGGCGTGTTCCATAGGGATATCAAGCCCGCGAACCTTGGCATCGCCCCGGATCCTGCGTACCGCAAGCCGCACCTGACCCTGTTCGACTTCTCGCTGGCACGGGAACCACTGGAGAACATAGCCTCTGGCACACCCGGCTACCTTGACCCGTTCCTGGGTAAGGGCCGCCGAATCCGTTATGACCGGGCGGCGGAGCTCTGGGCGGTCTCCGCCACGCTGTTCGAGATGGCGACGGGTGTACTGCCCTGGTGGCCAAACGGCGGGAGTGCCCCCGTGAACGCGGCTGACCGGCCGGTGGTCGAGCCAACGTCGTTTGACCCGGCAGTTGGCGCTCCTCTCGCTGAACTGTTCCGCAAGGCGCTGTCGCCGGACGTCAAAGAGCGGTTCGGCAATGTTGAGGACCTGTTGCGCGCCTGGGTTGACGTCTTCGCAAGCCTCGCTCTCGACGTCGACGCCCGGCAGAAGGATGATGAACTCGCCTCCCGGGTAACGCTCGAGACGTCGCTGGAAGAGTCCGGCCTCTCGGCCCACGCCCTGTCCGCTCTGCGTCGCCTTGACGGGATCGTGACTGTAGGGGACGTGCTAGGTGTGCATCCGGTCAAGATCAACGGCATTCGCGGCCTGGGGGAGACATACCGCAAGGAAATTCAGGCGCGAATTGCCCAATGGCGAACGGGGCTGCGCCACACCGACGCTGTACCAGGTGTGGAAGTGGCTCTCGGTGTGGATCGTGTCGTCGACACCCTGATCGAAATGCTTCCAGCCGCGGACAAGTCGCTTGCCCACAGCGTCCTAGGCTTGGGGGACGCTGTCCCGTGGCCCACGGCGGCCG
Organism: Paenarthrobacter sp. YJN-5; assembly: GCF_015040095.1. Lineage (NCBI taxonomy): Bacteria > Bacillati > Actinomycetota > Actinomycetes > Micrococcales > Micrococcaceae > Paenarthrobacter > Paenarthrobacter sp. YJN-5. Next base: position 3,399,241 of record NZ_CP053544.1, on the reverse strand, counting down.
AAATCGCGGCCAGTTTCCAGACGACGCGCGAACGGGTCATCGGTATGCTCGACGACGCTGTCGGTGAGTGGTCGAAAGTTAAGCCGTTCATTGCCGCTCGCAGCGAGCTGACCAACATCGTCGCAAACGCCGCGCGCGTCATGACTGTAGCCGAGGCCGTTGCAGCGATTGTAACCCTCCGAGGCTCTACGCTCGACGGTGCCCAGCGAACGAGCTACGGCACGGCATTGGTCCGGGCGATCGTCGAGTTCGATGCCCGAGACACTGAACCGCAGTTCGTCCTTCGGCGCCGGGCGGGCGCCAAGGGTGACCTGCTGGCGCTGAACGAGGACGCCGCCGCTTCGGATGACGGTGGCGCAGCCCCATCCAGCGATCTGCTCACCGAGCTGGCAGGCGAGCTTGGCAGCAAGGCCGATGATCTCGTTGCCGGTGGCGTCGCCGCCGCCAGTGCGGCGATCACCGCACTCCGTGGCGTCGTCAAAGACCTCGACGGCGATAGCCAGTGGCAGGTGACCGATGCTCGCCTCCTGCGATTGGCGGCAGCCGCGAGCCAGACGGCAGCAGTCTCGGGTTTTCAAGAGCTCTACCCACGCGCGCTTCCCGTCAAGGAAGCGCTCGAGCACGCAATGCGCGGCAAGCCCGGTCGCTCCATCAGCGAGACGGCGGTGCGGCGCACCCTAAGTGCGCGGTTCCCGCATCTAACCGAGCCGCCGCCAAGCTCCGACCGCCTCAACACCCTTATGCGCGAGCTGTACCCCGAGCTGGTGAGCAGCAACGGCGTATATGCGCCCAAGAGTACGGTCCTCTACAGCACGGGCACGGTCTCGACGACGCAATTTGCTGCTACACCTGTCGCCGAGGTCACACGGAAGCTCACTGAGTCGCTTTCGAGGCGTTCTGCCCTAACTCTCACTGTGGCCCCAAAGCGGTATCTTGCCACCGTCCGGACCCTTGCTTCGCAGTTCGATATTGAGGTGGTCGATGTCGCCGGGCTCGTTATCAGCTCGACCAAAGAGCAGATAGAGGAGGCGGGCGGTATTTGGAGCGGTTTGCTCGGCTATGACGCTCTGGACCGGGACAGCAAGCAGTGGAAAGCACTGGAGGGTGTTGTCCAAAAATCGGTCCAGCCCGTCTGGGAAGACTGGCTGAGCTCGAACCGGCCGCTGTTGCTGACAAACGCAGGCCCACTCGTCCGCTATGGAATGACTTCGTTGTTGGCCACCTTGCTGGATACTGGGACGAAGAGGCCCGCTGCCCGTTGGCTTCTGGTTGCTAAAGCCGGCGATGCACGTGCACCGCTCTTGGAGGGCCGCTCTGTACCGCTGGGCCCGAGTGGTTGGATAGACCTTCCTCGTGACATAACCCAGCTCGCAAACGACGAGGCCCTCAAACCGCACCACACAAACCCGACCGGAGACCACGCATGATCGACTCATCCACCCTTCTCACCGACCTCAAGGCGCAACTGCGGGCCCTGCAGGCCGACCTGAAGGAGCGGGCCGAGGATGCGACCAACGTTTGGGGTGCAGCCCTACAGAAGGATCACACCGAAGCGCTGCGACGCGAGCGAACAGGGCTGTCCTGGACTGCATGGCGGGACAACGAGGTCGATCAAGCTGCCGTCGCTTGGATCGTTGCGACGACGTTTATCCGGTTCTGCGAGGATAACGACCTTCTCAACGGGGCTACCCTCGACGGATTGCCTGTGCCAGTGGGCTGGATCGCTGGCCCCGGCGACCGGACCCGCCGCGCGCGGGAGAACCAGACCGCGTATTTTCGCCTCAACAGGAGCCACCATGACCGGGACTGGCTCCAGCAGTCCTTCCGGGTTCTGTCCGCCCAGCCCGCTGGAGCATCGCTCGTTGACGCCCAGCACAATCCGGTCTGGACGGCAGAGATCAGCGCCGAGGCCGCGAAAGGGCTTATCGGCTTCTGGCGCCGCACCAATGCTGACGACGCATTGGTGCACGACTTTACCGACCCCGAACTGGATACCAGGTTCCTCGGCGACTTGTACCAGGACCTGTCTGAACACGCAAAGAAGACTTACGCGCTTCTGCAGACACCGGTGTTCGTCGAGGAATTTATCCTCGACCGCACATTGACTCCCGCGATCGCCGAATTTGGAGTTGATGGGCTGAAGCTTATCGACCCCACCTGCGGATCGGGTCACTTCCTGCTAGGAGCATTCGAGCGTGTCAACCAGCAGTGGGCCGTCGACGCGCCCGGTCTGGACCCCAAGCAACGTGTTCGTAAGGCGATGGATTCAATCCACGGCGTCGATCTCAACCCGTTCGCCGTCGCCATCGCCCGTTTCCGACTGACGGTCGCAGGCATTTTAGCCTCAGGTGAGAATTCGTTGGTTGGTATAGAGGACTGGGGATTCCATCTCGCCATCGGGGACTCACTCCTCGGGGAGCAGGGCGTCACTGACAGTCTTTTCGGCGAGGACACTTATGCCTACGCCACCGAGGACCTCGGTGAATACGTCGACATCCTTAAGCCCGGGCGATACCACGTCGTCGTAGGGAACCCGCCCTACATCACCGTGAAGGACAAGGTCCTCAACCAAATCTACCGAAAGGCCTACAAAACGGCCGCCGGCAAATACGCGCTGTCTGTGCCGTTCATGGAACTATTCTTCCGTCTCGCGATCAGGGGCGGATCGGGTCAGGGCGCCGGGCACGTCGGGCAAATCACCTCTAACTCCTTCATGAAACGTGAGTTCGGAAAGAAAGTCATCGAGGACCTCTTCGCGGGGCATCACATCCACAACCCTGTCGATCTGACCAACGTCATCGACACGTCGGGCGCTTACATCCCGGGCCATGGGACCCCCACACTTATTCTCGTTGGACGACGACGCCGACCCGTTGCTAGCAAGGTGCGGGCAGTCCTCGGGGTTCGCGGTGAGCCCAGCACGCCAGAGGACGCATCGAAGGGCTTTGTTTGGAGCGAGATCACCGCGAACATAGACAGCCCGGGCTTCGAGGGCACCTACATCAGCGTTGCCGACCTCAGCCGAGACACTCTGTCGACCTTTCCTTGGTCGCTCAGCGGCGGCGGCGCTGTGTCGATGATGGCAATGATCGAGGGTGCGGCGAGAGGAAAGCTCCGCACGCAAATAGTATCGATCGGGTTCTCTGCTATTACTGGTGACGATGAATTTCTGACTGCGCCGAATCGTATTGCGGCCCGACTCCGCGAGGTGGGTGCACCTCCATTCGTGGTGGGCGATGAAATACGCGACTGGTGCGCTTCGAAGTCGCTTGTGTCGCTAGTGCCTACGGGACTTGACGGTGTTGCACTTGAGCCATCGGTGGAACTTGCCAGATTTCTCTGGAGAGGACGGACCGTGCTCTCCAACCGAAAGTATTTCGATAAGACGCCGAGCCAACGCGGCCTTCGATGGTTCGAGTACGCGATTCAGTTCCCGGCACGGAACGTGGCCCCTCGAAAGCTCGTGTTCGCTTCTGTTGCGACGCACAACCACTTCGTACTCGATTGCGGCGGAAAGGTCTTCAAGCAGTCCGCGCCGGTAATCACGCTGCCGGAGGACGCGACCGTTGAACAGCATCTCGAGTTGTTGTCAGTGCTCAATAGCTCTGTGGCGTGTTTCTGGCTCAAGCAGGTTAGCCACAACAAGGGCAGTACGGTTGACACCAGCGGCGCTCGGCAGACTCTGGCCCCATGGGAGGACTTCTACGATTTCACTGGGACTAAGCTTCAGGAGTTTCCGCTCCCTGAGCGCCTTCTTGGGGCGCGAGGTGCGGTCCTGGATGATCTGGCGCGTGCCCTTGACGCTGTGGCGCCAAGTTCCGTAATTGCCGATTGGCTCGGCGGCCGTGTAGATGGCGGGCTGGGGAGCTCTCTGGCCCGAGCGCATGAAGAGTCATCTGGGTTGCTAGAGCGTCTTGTCTTCGAGCAGGAGGAGCTCGACTGGGAGACATACGCCCTCTTTGGTTTGACGGACGAGTCGATGACCTATGAGGGTTCGCTAATCGATGTCCTTCGCCTTGGACAGCGCGCATTTGAACTCGAGCTTGCTCGGCGTATCGGGAGTGGGAAAGAAGAATCCGTCTGGTTCGAACGGCATGGGTCCGTCGCGATTCAGGACGTGCCTGTGGAGTGGCCCGCAGATTACCGAGCGCTCATTGAGAAGCGGCTTGCACTCATGGAGTCAGACCGGAGCATAGGCCTGTTGGAGCGACCGGAGTACAAGCGCCGCTGGGCGACAGTTCCATGGGACAAGCAACTTCGGGAGGCGCTGGAGGGCGCCATCCTTGACCGATTGGAGAACGCGGAGCTGTGGCGTGACTATCAGGGTCCCACCGCTCGTTCGGTGGCTCAGCTCGCGGACTTGCTGCGAAACGACAATATTCTGCTGGAACTGGCCAGGGAGCTGACAGGGAGCCCCGAACCAGATCTAGCGGCGGTGATCGCCGCACTTGCTCCAACCGAAGGTGTCCCCTATCTCGCGGCTTACCGGTACAAGCCTTCGGGCCTCGAAAAGTTCCGCGAGTGGCAGGCGGTCTGGGACCTGCAGCGGCGCGAGGACGCGGGGGAGAAGGTTACAATCCCCGTTCCGCCGAAGTACTCAACGCCGGACTTCCAGAAAGTTGACTACTGGAAGGCCCGTGGCAAGCTTGACGTGCCCAAAGAGCGGTTTGTGCTCTACCCGGGGGTCGGACGTGAGGGCGATTCCAGCCCCGTCTTGGGGTGGGCGGGCTGGAACCATCGCGACCAGGCGGTCGCGCTGGTCCGCGAGATCATGAATCAGCGGGGCCTCGGTGCTTCTGACGAAGCCATTGTGCCCTTGATCGCCGGGCTTGTTGAGCTGGAACCATGGCTGCACCAGTGGCATACCGAGCTCGAACCCGAGTTCGGGTCCAGCGCGGCGCAGGCGGTCACGAGCCAAATCGAGCAGTTCCTTGCCCAGTTGCAGATGACCCGCGACGATGTGAACGCGTGGCGTCAGCCCGCACCAGCGCGGGGGCGGCGGCGTACGGCTTGAGCGGCCTCAGATTCTGATGCCGTAGCCGAACAGAAACGATGTACCTGATGAACGGAAGTCTTCACCGATGAGCACACCCACCGCAGGCGCCTTGGCCATGATGCTGCGCGATGCAATCCACGTACCCGAGGCTGTCCACGACGATGACTTTGTCATGCGTATCCACGAGGGCGTCCCGGCAGCAGGGCAGACTCTCAAGGACTATGTCGTCACTGAGAAGATCGCTGAGGCCTTTGACGAGGGTCTGTCCCTGGTGAAGTCTGCACTTAGCCGAGGTAATGCCAAGGGTGCGTTCATACACGGCTCGTTCGGTGCAGGTAAGTCCCACTACATGGCCGTGATGCATCTTCTGCTCACCGGCAATTCAAAGGCCCGGGCGCTTGAAGGGTTGCAGGCCGTGGTGGCAGACCACTCGGATGTCTTGTCGCGGGCGTTCCTGGCAGTCGATTACCACCTTATTGGTGCCGAGTCATTCGAGAGTGCACTGTTTTCTGGATATATCAACACCGTAAAAGCGAAGCACCCCGAGGCTGCGGCCCCGGTGCTCCATCAGAGCGACTTGCTATTCCAGAATGCCCAAGCGCTGCGTGCACAAATTGGCGATGAGGTGTTCTTCTCGAAGTTCGAGGCCGACTTTGACCCCGTACTCGGCACCCTCAGCGAGGGCGGACTGTCCCCTGCCGAGCTCGACGCCGCTGCGGATGGCAGAGCCAGTGAACGTGACCGACAAGATGTGGCCGCGAAACTCGTGGAGACCTACTTCCCGGCTTACACCTCCACCTCAGCCTGGCTTCCGATCGACCAGGGCCTCAGGATCATGACCGCTCACGCCAAAGAACTAGGTTACGACGGACTGGTGCTGTTTCTCGACGAGCTGGTGCTGTGGCTCGCTAATCATCTCCGGGACTCAGCATTCATCCAGAATGAGACGTCCAAGGTGGCCAAGCTTGTCGAGACCGGATCGGGGCAGATGGCAATTCCGATGATCTCCTTCGTCGCCCGGCAGAGGGCGCTGAAGGAGTTCCTCGGAGGCGGCAACGTTGGCGCCGAGCAAGTCGCACTCGAAGACTCGTTTCAATGGTGGGAAGACCGATTCGACAAGATCACCCTCGCGGCAGCAGACCTTCCCGAGATCGTCAACAAGCGTTTGTTGACCCCTACGTCTGAGACCGGTAAGAATGCCCTTGCTGCAGCCGTTGCCCGAGTGCGGGCAAACCCCACAGACTGGAAACACCTCCTCACGGACGCCGCCGGCTCGGGCGCGGTCGATTTCGCAAAGGTATACCCTTTCTCCCCTGCCCTGGTGGATGCCATGGTCGCACTGTCGGCCATCATGCAGCGTGAGCGCACCGCGCTGAAGATCATGAGCGAGCTGTTGTACCGCGGGCGGGATGAGCTCACGGTGGGAGATGTCATTCCCGTCGGTGACCTGTTCGACGTCGTCGTTCTTGGTGACGCGAAACCCCTAACGGATGACATGGTCAAGGTGTTTGAGGCCGCGGCCTCCTTCTATCGAGGCAAGATGCGCCCATACTTGTTGGAAAAGCATCGCGTCAGCGACGTGGAGGCCCGGACTCTCGACCGCGACCACCCGTTCCGTCGCGAGGACCGCCTCGTCAAGACACTTCTTGTTGCCGCGATCGCCCCAGCGGCTACTTCGCTGAAGGATCTGACAGCCTCCAAGCTCGCTGCACTCAACTTCGGTAGTGTCGTATCAATGTTCGGCGGCAACGTCTCCGGGCAAGTTGTGACGCTGGCCACCGAATGGCAGGGCAAGTTCTCTGAGATCACCGTCGGCTCGACCGCGGACCCTGTGATCAGCCTCCAGCTGACAGGCGTGGACTTCGACGCGATCCTTGCGCACGTAACACAGGAAGACTCCCAGGCGAACCGCCGTCGGCTTATTCGTGACACGCTCGTGGCCGAGATCGGCGCCGCTGCCACCGGTTCTTACGCGGGCGAGTACAGCATTGACCACGTTTGGCGGGGGCAGAAGCGCATGGTCGACGTCGTCTTCGGCAACGTCCGAGACAAAGCGGTCATGCCTGTGGAGACGTTGAAGGCCTCGGACGGCCGGTGGAAGCTCGCGGTGGACTTCCCATTCGACGACCTGGATGACCGTGGTCCGTCAGATGACATTGAGCGCATATACACGCTTCGCCAAGACGGCATCGTCAGCGACACCATCGCGTGGGTTCCGCACTTCCTGACCACGCAGCGGATGGAAGACGTAGGGAAGCTCGTGCAGCTCGAATACCTGCTCACGGGCGACCGGTTCGACCAGTACTCTGCCAACCTGCCTGTCAACGACCGCGAACCGGCTCGGCGACTGCTGACGAGCCAGCGGGACTCATTGAGAAGCCAGCTTGGCGCCCTCTTGCGGCAGGCGTACGGTGTCGATTCTTCAGCAAACGACGAGAACATCGGCACAAAGCTTCCAGGATCGAACTTCGTTACCCTGGCCGAGGGTTTCACTCCGACCCAACCCTCGGCAGCGACCCTGCGGGATGCTGTTGTCGGCGTGCTGGGCTCGGCGCTGACCGCCCGGTACCCTAAGCACCCGGAGATCGAGCGCGGCACTGAGGAAGTCCGCCGGACCGAGCTGAATGCGGTGTTGGACCTCGCACGCAAGGCGGTGGACGCCGGCGGTCGATTGGCTGATGTTGACAGGGCCACCGGCACCCGGGTACGCCGCGTGGTGACTGCATACGGCGTAGGAACATTGCGTGAGAGCACCTATGCCCTGGATGCACAGCATTTCGGCTTCTTCGATGAGTTCACCCGCGTCGCGGGCACCGGCGACGTGTCCGTCTGGACCCTGCGCGGGGTGCTCGCCGAACGTGGAATGACGACCGACGCCATGGACCTGCTGGTACTCGCATGGGCGAAAATCACTGACCGGGAGTGGTTCCGGGCGGGCGCCCGCACACAGGAACCGGCAATCGGGGGGGCCACGCCGGACATGCTCCTGCGCGAGCCCGTGCTGCCATCCGAGGATGAATGGCAAGTAGCCATGACCCGGGCCAAGTCGATCTTCGGCGTCGGGGCCGACGAATACCACCTTTCCACTGCGTCACTGCAGCGTGTCAGTGATGGGCTTCTCGCAAAAGTGCGCCCTGCGGTAAGCACGACCGCTGATGCAGTGACGGAATTGACGAGGCACCGCGACACGCTCGGCCTGGATGAGACCGCCCCGCGGTGGCAATCAGACACCCGCGGCCGGGACCTTGTCGCGGTACTTGCCGCAGCCGAAGGGCCAGTGGCCAGGATCGAGTCACTCGCCCAGTTTGACCTGCCAGCCGAGCCCCAGGCCGTTGCCAGATCGATCCGTACCTCGGGCGATGTCTTGGCCGCGCTTCGCGGCGCCAACTGGGGTCTGATCGATAAGCTGCCGACGCTGGGCGGTCAACGCGCGGCTCACGCATTGACGCAACTTCGAGGAGTCGCAAACCAGGCGGAACTTCATGCCGCACTTAAGCCTGCCCTGGATGCTGCAGCTCACGAAGCGACCGAGGCCCTGGTGGAGGACCCAGACGAAATCGAGCGCCGACAACGGGAGGACGCGGAGCGGCGCCGCCGCGAAGAAGAAGCACGGGCGCAGCGCGAAAAGGCCGAACAGATCGCGGCTGCAGAGCGAGCTGCCCGTGAGGTGGAGCTGCAGAAGGAGCAAGAACGGCTCGAGGCCCAGCGTCGCCAGCAAGAAGAGCGCGAGGCGGACATTGCGCGCAAGCTTGCCGAGCTGGATCAGATCCGGCTCGAGGCAGACGAACGCAAGCGGCAGCGGATGACCGAGAAGAGCCAAGTCATCGCTCGTGTGGTCGAGATCCAGGAGATCGGGCGGAAGATCAGTGATGAGCTGGCCAACCCGGTTCAGGGCAAGAAGCTGCGTGTGAGCTGGAGGTGGGAGTGAACAGCGCCGGGCATGGAGCCACCCGCACGGTCGCCGTCTCCGAGGCGCTGGTAAGGTCCCGAGCAGCCGAGCTCATCAAGAAGGGCGGCGAGTCTCGGGTTCTTGTGATGCGCGCCCAGCCACGGTGGTTCGGCGAGGACCTTACTGTTGACGGTCACCCTGTCCGGGTGGTTGAGGGCATCTCCCAGCTGGCGATCCTCGATGCTTATGCCGCTCAGACCGATGGCGAATATCTGGTGGTGCTCACTGACCGGCCACGAACCGACCTTGGCGACACCGTGCTTGCCCGGGCCTACCACCAGCAGATCGAAGACCCGGACGAATGGGGGAGCATCCCGGCACTGTTCGGCGGAGCGCGTGAGGTCAGCAGGGAGCTCCGCCGGCTCGACTGGGCGGCCGCTGCTCTGCTTGACCACGAGCCCGCCGGCGGCTGGGCGCCGTCGACGGACCTTGCCGTCTCCGCCGAGCACGCCATCGGCAACCTGCTCTCACACCTGCTGGAAATCGATTCGGCCCAGCTGGACGGTGTCATCATCCTCACTTCACTGAGCAACGGGTCTCGTGCTTCCTGGTCCGCGGTGGATCCGACCCTGCAGAACCACCTGATCGAGTGGGGCGAGCAGGAATACGGGGCCGCGGCTGGCTTCGCGCTGCGAACAACGGCCGTCCCCGGCGGGCTAGTCAAACCCCTCGCCCTCGGGCTGGCCGTCGACGTGCTGTGGCCCAGCCCCGCCGGTGATCTCACTGAAGAGCAGGTGGCCGCCCGTACCAGACTGCTCGAGCGCTACGTCGGCGGCAGGTCAATCACGCCGCTCCAGGCGCGGGAGATTGCAAACGCATCGGTATCTGCTGTGTTGAGGGTTTCGCGAGAGAGCGATCCGGAGGGAAGACTCGGCGTCGTGCTTGACCAAGCTGAGGCTCTTCTTCGCGACAACCTCGGGTGGCCTGCTGGCGCAGAGCGCTCATCCATCCTGCGTCCCGGGTTCACCGCTCGGCTTCGTGTGCTCGCCCAGGCATTGGATGAGGGCTCCTCCGTGGAAGAAGCCCTGACCGGGGTTCTTGACCATCGCGAAGCAGCTCACTCTGACCGGGACGTTGCACCGCGGATGGCTGTCCGGCTCTCCCGCTGGCTGACTACGAGTGAGCAGGACACGCACAGCTTCGGAGCTGATTTGCAGCGGCAGCTCGATGACGGGGCCTGGGTTGACGCTGCACTTGGCGTGTTGTGGAGCGGCTCGTTTGATTCAGAAGTGGGTGCTGCATACGGGAGGTTGATCGAGCGCGTGCGCACCCGGCGTCGTACTCGCGATGAGTCAGCTGCGATGCACTTGGGCGACTCGCCCGCAGAACGGTCGCTCGCGGAACTGCTGGCCAATGGGGTAGGGCTCGGAGTTGAGGACATTCTTCGCGTCGTCGTAAATCCATGGAAATCTTTTGGCGGCGTGCTCATGGTGGTATTAGACGGGATGAGCGCGGCAGTCGCCGTCGATCTCGCCACCGAGGTTGGGCGTTCTGGGCTCGTCGAGTGGGTCCCTGCCGTCACCAAACGCCGGCTTGCAGCTGCGGCCGCCTTGCCGTCGATGACGGGGATCTCCCGCACGAGTCTGCTGTGCGGCGAGATTCGCGGCGGCAATTCAGCGATCGAGAAAGCCGGTCTGGCCGCGGCGTTTCCAGGCGCGCGGATGTTTCACAAGGGTGAGCTGCGGGCCCCAGGCGGGGTACAACTCGCGGAGACTATCGCATCAGCGATCGCCGACCAATCTGTTCCGGTGGTGGGCGCGGTGATCAACGTCATTGACGACGCAACGCATAAGAACGACACTGCCGGCCGGCCGTGGACAATAGGGGATCTGGAACCGTTGCGGGGACTCCTCAATGCGGCATCGATCGCCGGACGCACGGTCGTGCTCACCTCCGACCACGGCCATGTCGTCGAGCGGCAGACCGAGATGCTTCCCGCTGTAGCTGGCGGCGATGCGCGCTGGCGCCCTGCAGCTTCGGGACCGGTCCAGGATGGCGAGGTGTTGGTGAGCGGGCCCCGTGTCGGGCTCGAAGTTGCCAAGGCCGTGCTCCTTTGGCGAGACGATGCGCGTTACGGGCCGGCTCGGGCCGGGTATCACGGTGGCGCGTCATTGGCGGAACTGACGGTTCCGGTGCTGGTATACCAGCGGTCTCTGGCACAGTCGGCGCCAGAGGGCTGGGAAGCAGCGCCCCCTCAGGCGCCTGCCTGGTGGAACGACCCGGTCATCGATGCGCCGCCAGTGCCCAAGCCCCGGGCGGCGAAGAAAGCACCCGAGAAGGCCCCCGCGGGTAAGACGACTCCCACTCTGTTCGAGTTCGATGAGCCGCATGTTCCGGTCGAGGCGAAGCAGGACGACCTCATAAGCCGAGTGCTCGCGTCGACGGTCTACTCCGAACAGATGTCGCTTGCCGGGCGTGCTGCTGCCGGTGCCGGGCCGCTCGTGGAAACGGTGCTTCGCGCCCTCGTCGGCCGGGGTGGAAGGGCGCATCAGGACACGGTCGCATCGGCCGCCGGTTTACCGTATGCCGGTATGGGGCAAGGGCTGGCGGTGGTCAAACGCATCCTGAACGTCGAGGGTTACGACATCTTGTCCTACGACAGCGACGGTGAGACCCTGCGGCTCGACATCGGCTTGCTCAAAGATCAGTTCGGAGTGTCGTGATGACGGATATTGCGATCAGCCCGCGACGGCGCCGCGAAATCATCGATGCTCTCCGTCGAGGCACCGTGCCGCAGCAAGGACTCGACATCATGGCCGTTGGACTTGGCGGCTTCGAGGCCGCGATCGACGACGAGCTGGACGCTGTAAAAAACGGCGCGGCCCAATTTAAGGCCGTCCGGGGTGAATACGGCTCCGGCAAGACATTCTTCTCCCGATGGATTACGGAGCGGGCAAAGAAGAAGAATTTCGTGACCGCCGAGATCCAGATCTCCGAGACTGAGACGCCGCTGTACAAACTGGAGAAGGTCTATCGGCGGGTAGTGGAAAACCTTTCGACGCCGACGGTGTCGAGTGGCGCCTTCAGCGATGTAGTCGATGGCTGGCTGTATGTGCTCGGGCAGGACGTGCAGTTAGCTGGTCTTCCTGACGCGGCTGACCTCGAGACTCGGACCGATGAGTTGCTCGAGAAGCGCCTCGCGTCGGTTTCAAAGGAAGCGCCGGCGTTTGCGATGGCGCTGCGCGCCTACCGCCAGATGAGTGCGAGTTCGAATAATGCCGAAGCGGATGCCCTTCTCGCGTGGCTCGGTGGTCAGCCGCACGTCTCTGCAAGCGCTCGCCGGTCCGCGGGGGTTCGAGGCGAGCTCGACCACTTTGGCGCGCTGGGTTTCCTCCAGGGGCTTCTGACGGTACTGCGCGATTCGGACTACGCGGGGCTCGTCCTCGTCTTGGACGAGGTCGAGACGCTCCAGCGCATGCGATCCGACGTGCGGGAGAAGTCGCTTAACGCATTGCGCCAGCTCATGGACGAAGTCGACAGCGGACGTTTCCCGGGTTTGTACCTCCTTATGACCGGCACGCCGGCTTTTTACGACGGCCATCAGGGCGTCCAGCGTCTTGCACCGCTCGCCCAGAGGCTGCAAACGGATTTTGGGACCGATGCGCGCTTTGATAACCCTCGCGCGGCACAGATCCGTCTGCATGGCTTCACGCCTGACTCGTTGGTGGAGCTTGGCAGCAGGGTCAGGGACATCTACGCCGCGGGGACCGTGGCGAGCGAACGCATCCACGCGGTAGTCGGCGACGCCTACATCGCTGACCTGGCGGCTGCCGTCGCCGGAGAACTGGGCGGCCGGACCGGGGTGGCCCCTCGTGTTTTCCTCAAGAAGCTGGTTTCCGACGTGCTCGATCGCGTTGACCAGTTCCCTGACTTCGACCCTCGCGAACACTACGAGCTCACGCTCGGCGCCTCTGAACTCACCGAGGTCGAGCGGGAAGCTCAGACGCGCGGTGATCTACGCGCTGCGTTGTCTGTCGACGACGTCGACTTAGGCTTCTAGCGTTATGACAGGCGAAACCGGACTTGATGAAGCCATCGAGTATCACGTGGTCAACTCGCTGGGATGGCCCAGTTTGCGCCCCTTACAGGCGGCCTCCGTCGATCCTGTGAGATCGGGCGTTGACTGCCTGCTCATCGCACCTACGGCCGGTGGCAAGACTGAGGCCGCCATCTTTCCGCTGCTCTCTACGATGGTTCTCGAGCAATGGCGCGGTTTGTCAATCCTTTATGTGACCCCTCTACGGGCGCTGCTGAACAACCTCCACCCGCGTATCAGCAGGTATGGCGATTGGCTGGGCCGTAGGGTCGGGCTATGGCACGGTGACATCGGCGAAGCGGAGCGCAGGCGTATCCTCGCGGACCCGCCAGACATTCTGCTGACCACACCTGAGTCACTCGAAGCGATGCTCGTCTCGCGACGCGTCGACCACGACCGTTTCTTCTCTGGGCTGCGGGCTATCGTCGTCGACGAATTGCACTCGTTCGCAGCCTCTGACCGAGGATGGCACCTGCTCGGCGTTCTCGCTCGTCTGGAACGAATAGCACAGCGCCCGATCCAAAGGGTCGGACTCTCGGCGACGGTCGGCAACCCGGAAGAAATCGGGCGGTGGCTACAAGGTGGCGAGGCCACAAGCGGAGCAGGGGAGCGCGAACTTCGTGTGATCTCCGAGGAGACGGCGGTATCTTCGCCCAAACCTGAAGTAATGCTCGACTATGTCGGCTCGGTGACCAACGCGGCGAGGATCGTCGCGGAACTCCACCGCGGTGAGAAGCGGTTGGTCTTTTGCGAATCCCGCCGCATTAGCGAGCAGCTGGCCTTCGAACTACGCGCACTCGGTGTCGAGACGTTCGTGTCTCATTCGTCGCTTTCTGCGGAAGAGAGACGTAGATCCGAGCAGGCATTCGCCGAGACACGGAACACCGTAATCGTCGCCACCTCTACACTTGAGCTCGGGATTGACATCGGAGACCTAGATCGCGTTATCCAGATAGACGCGCCCCGAACTGTTGCCTCGTTCCTTCAGAGGCTTGGTCGAACGGGACGCCGAGCCCGGACACGCCGCAATACACTGTTTCTAGCAACGAGTTCTGACACGCTGCTCGAGACCGCAGGCCTACTCCTTTTGTGGAAACGGGGCTTCGTTGAGCCGATCACGCCGCCACCTCATCCGCGCCACCTCACCGCTCAGCAACTTCTGGCTCTTGCACTGCAAGAAGGCGCCTACGGATCGAACACCTGGCGCGAGTGGTGGGGACGTCTGGGCCTGATGGACGACGGCGCCGAAGTCCTCGCCTATCTCCGAAGCGAAGGCTTCCTCGTAGAGGACGGGGGATTGCTGATGATTGGTCCGGTCGCCGAGAAGTCCTTCGGTCGCCGCCACTTCATGGACTTACTCAGTTCATTCGACGCAGAGAAAGAACTGCGTGTGGTGAACGGAAACAAGGAGCTTGGGTTCATTTCACCGCTCGCTCTACCGCGGGAAGGCTCTAAGAAGCTCGATGCTAAGCCTGTCCTCATGAACGGTCGGGCCTGGCATGTCGACCATGTGAACTGGGAACGGTTCGAAGTTGCCGTCAGCCCGGTGGCCCATAAGGGCGACGTCCGATGGCAGAGCGGTGCAATAGCACTCTCGTTTGAGATGATGCGAGCTCAACGTGATGTGCTTCTCGGCGAAACCCCAGATGTTCCGCTGTCACGGCGAGCGACTGAGCAGCTCGAAGTCCTTCGGGAGACACGCATGCATCAGGTCTCACGGGACGGACTCGTCGTAGAACGGTCGGGGCAAGGCACACACGTCTGGACGTGGGCAGGGCTCAAGGCCAACGAGACGCTCCGCGCAGCGCTTGGAGGTATAGAAGGTCAGTCGTACAACGATGTCCTAATTCTTCGAGGTGAAGGTGACTTTCGGACGCTCGCTGGAATGACCTTCGACGGCGTCGTACCTTACACTCCCGCTGAGATGGTGGGAAAATTAAAGTTCTCTGCGGCACTGCCTATGGCGACCGCGCTCCAGACTCTTGGCGAGCGTTTCGCAGATACGGATGGAGCGAGGAGGGTGGCTCACCAAGAAATGACGGAACGGTCCCACGAGGAGCGATGAGGTTGGCGCTTCACAGCTTGTCTATCCAAGTTTCCTCTTCGCGCAGGTCCCAACTTGAAGCTCCCTCTGGGCGTGGCTTGGAGTAAGCGATCTGTTTGACCCGAAGTACGACGCGGTGCGCTTCGGCAGCTGTAAGCTCCCTGAGTGAAGCGATCGGGCGTACGGTGCAACCCTGAACGATTTCTTGGCGCCGGCCTTGATCGTCTATACCGGCGTGACTGAAGGCTTCGCGGATAGCAGTGATCTGATGTTCAAGTATTGGCGGATCGGCCAACGCAGGGACTTGACTGTCTGAATTTGCTGACTCGAGGTCGAAAAGCGCATCGTTCACCGAATGATTCTATTGGGCGCTGCTTACGTTCTCCCGTCTGCTCCTTGAAGGGCATTTGCCACCAACTTCGCGTCCAGCCCAACCCCGCCCCGGATCGACGAGTAGTGCCGCGTCAGCCAAGGAAGTCCCACGGCATACAGCCCGGCCTGCTCGGTGACGCCCCGGGTGTGCTTCGGATAGCCCCACTCATCCAGCACGGGAATGTCGATGAAGGACAAGTCCAGCCCGTACCCCGTCGCCCACAACACGGACGTGATACCTGCATCGGTCAGGTTCAAGGTAGACGGCTCGGAAGGCAGCCAATCATCCAGAGATACGGCAGGCTGCTCGGGTGCGTCAATCCGGGCGGCGGCGATGTACCCGTCTATTGCTTTGCGCATGCGGTTGTTGAACCCGGCCTCGACTGTGGTGAGGTGTTCGGGGAGGTCGTCGGTGAAGGTGAGGTCGCCGTCGTCGATGTTTTCCAACCGGCCGTGCAAATGCATGCCGCGTCGGCCGAGTTCACGGAGGTGGATGTCGTGGCCGCCGTCGGTGCCGGAGAGCAGCGGGTTGCAGGCGAGGCGCGCGGCGGGGGAGGGGAGTGCCTCGCGGGTGAGGGCGTTCACGCCGTATTCGGGGCCGTGTTTGGCGGTTTCGAGGAGCCAGTAGAGGATGTCGTGGCCGCGGTATCGGCGGGGAGCTTCGGGGCAGGTGGACACGGCGAGGTGGACTTCGCGGCTGGCGGCCGGGGAGAGCAAGGCCTCATAGATCGGGCTTAGGCGGGTTGCTTACTCAGTCACCACCACCCCGGACCTATGCTGTTCCCATGCTGAACGTTGGAGTCGTATCAGGGAACGAGCTCGCGTCCCTGGTTGTGGAGCGGCTGGCTGACCATGGTGCGGTCACCCAGGCACGTTCAGCGCCGGAGCTGAGAAAGGAACGGGACAGCCCTATTCTGGTGAGCTGCGCGGATAAATCTCTTCCGGCTTCCAAATTCGACCTCGTGCTTTCGGTAGCAGACAGTACTGAACGATGCTGCCCCCGGCACAGCCCGGATGTGGTTCTCATGGAGACGGACCCGGCTCTCCTGCGCAACGCGGTGGACCAGCTGTGGGAGAACCGTCTCCTTCCCTTTAGCCGCAACAAGGCAGCTCCCAGGCCGAAGCATCGGAAAGGGCCGGCAGTGATGAGTCCGCCGGATCCGGCGTGGTCGGCTACTGCGGCACGGACTGCCGAGAGGATCCTGAGGACCAGCCCTCTGATCGTTCGGGTGGACCACATCGGCTCCACGTCGATCCCGGGGCTCCCGGCAAAGAACGTCATTGACCTGCAAGTCGGCGTCGCGAACATCAGCGACCTGGATCAGGTGTCCGCACATCTGGACGCTGCAGGCTACCGGGCTGTACCGGGCAAGTGGTGGGACGTGCCAACCAGCTATCAACCCGAACCCGAGCAGTGGGCCAAGCACCTTCACGTAAATTCCGACCCGGCTCAAAACGTCAATATCCATGTGCGGGTTGTAGGGTCGGCTGGGTGGTTCTTTACCCTCAGCTTTCGCGACTGGATGCGGGCGGACGCAGGTCATGTCCGCCGATACGCGGCAGAGAAACAAAGGATTGCCAGCAAGTACGCGAACGATGTCAACGCCTTGAACTACGCGGCGGAAAAGAAGTTGTGGTTTCGCGACTACGTCGAGCCGCAACTCTATGCATGGGTGGATTCAAACGGCTGGCGACCGGAGAAGCGGGAAGAGCCTCATTTCATGGAGTGTTCCAACGTCGCAGTGAATCCGAACACTGTCACGGCACCGGAGTTTTCACCTGCTGCTACAAGATTGCTTTCCTGACCGCAGATAATTGCCGCGGTGGGTTGGGAAGGAAGCTGAAGCTTCTGAACAAGTTCTCCTGTAGGAAGTGCCCTCAGCGCAACAAGACCACTGACATTCACAGATAAACAATGCTCGCCGTCGGCGAGGAACGCGATGGCTACTATCTTTCCCGATTCCGTCGGGGCGATGACCAGCCGGGAGGCTCTCGCTTCCAGATCCCAGAGACAGATGCTGCCGTCCCAGCCTCCAGTGAGGGCTGAGGCGCCGTCCAGGGATAGCGCGAGTGTGGACAGCGGCCCGGTGTGCCCTTCCAAGCAGCCCAGCAGGGATCCGTCGGCCAGGTTCCATACGCGGGGCTTGTCGTCGTGTCCGATCGTAACCAGCCGGCCGTCTTTAGCGAGGGCGGCGTCAGTCACAGGTCCCGGATGCGCTTCCAAGACGTTCGTGCAGGCGCCCGTCTCAAGATTCCAGACCCGTGCGGTGCCATCCCAGCTGGTTGACACCGCTTGGGCCCCATCCGTAGTGACCCGGATGCTGGCAATCCGTTTGGTGTGGCCTACCAACTCCAACACGCGCAGGCCCTCTTCAAGGTCCCAGACGAGCACCGAGCCGTCTTGCGCACCGGTGACCACCCGGGCGGAAGGTTCGCTCGCGGCAACAGCCGTGACCCCGGCTTTGTGGCCCGTGAGCCTGCTCATCAGCCCGCCGCCGGTGAGGTCCCACAGTCTTCCCGAACGGTCTTCGCTTCCGGTGGCCAACACTCCGGTTCCCGGGGCTAGTGCCAGAGCGGTGACCGGCCCGCCGCCGTCGTCCAGTACCAGACGCCGATCTCCTGACCCGGAGTCCCACACCATCACGGTTGCGTCCCGGCTCGCAGACATCAGCTCCTCCTTCTCACTGTGGTACGTCAGCGAGGTTACGGCTTCCTGATGCCCGTGGGGCGCTGGTGCGTTGATGGCGGCGGCCAAATCCCACACTCGTGCAGAGCCGTCATCGCCCGCGGTGACCGCTAGGTCACCCAACTCGGAAATAGCAATGCTCTTCACCGGGCCGGGGTGACCCTTCCAAGACTTGATCATCTCCGCCGCAGCGATATCCCAGACAGCGATGGTTCCGTCCCGCCTGACGGAAGCAATATTTCCCTTCCGACCGAAAGGAACGACGTCGTTTACCCACTCGCCATGGTCCTGCAGTACCGCTGTGGCCTGGCCGGTAGAAAGATTCCACACGCGAATGGTCCCGTCCTGTCCTGCCGTAGCTGCCTCGTCCCGGTCGGGAACGAAGACGGCGGCGGTCAGCTCTGATTCGTGGCCGGAAAGTTCGTGCAGAAGCCCCAGGGTTTCAAGGTCCCACAACCTCGCTGTGGAATCTTTGCTGATGGTGAGGGCCCGCTTGGAATCACTCGAAAACAAGCCCTTTGACACCCCGGCCCTGTGACCTTCGAGGCGGAAGAGTAGCTTTCCATCGGCCAGGTCCCACAAACACGCTGTACTGTCCCAGCTGGTGGTCAAGGCCTTTTGCCCGTCCGGACTGATGGCTACCGAGGTCAGCCAGTTTTCGTGACCATTCAGGAAATGGCCCCGTTTCCCCGAAGTAAGGTCCCAAACATAGGCTCCGTCCCTGCTTGTGGTGACGGCGAAAGTTTTGTTCGGTGCAATGGCGACGTCGGTGACTTCTTCGGTATGTCCCTCCAGAACGAACAGGAGGTTTCCGCTTTCAACGTCCCAAACCTTCGCCGACTCTTCCTGGCCGTTGGCCGTCACGGCAATGTCGCCGTCGGACGTTATGGCTCCGGCGGAAATGGGACTGTCTGAATCTTGCAGAGTCTGCAGGAGAGCGCCTGTTTGGATGTCCCAAAGCTTGGCCGATCCGTCCAGGCTGAGCGTGAATACCCGCGAACCACCGCTGGTTATCGTAGCCCGCTCCACCACGGAGGTGTGGCCGGACAACGTTCGCAGTAGGGCGTCGCTGCTGGTGTTGGTAGTCCACGCGGGGTAAATTCCGTTCGGAACGATCAGGGCGAGGTACGTTCGCGCGGATTCGTAGAGTTCGCGGTCGTTCATCACCAGGGCTTGTAAGGCCAGCTGTCCGGCGGCGTACGCCTCGGAGGTTCCTGCAGCGCCGTCGGCTTCTCCGCGGAGATTGTGGGCCTCGTGCTCAAGGACCATGCGACTCCTATGCAGCGTCTTCTCATCCTCGCGACTCAGTTGCGCCTCGGACTGTACGCGGCGAAGCGTGCCGATGACCCGGTCCACACCGAGAGTGCCAATTGCCTTCGCCAGATAGTGCGCGTCTTGGTAGAGAGCGGCAAGCTCATTCGGCCGCACTTTCGCCGTATGGACAGGGAGGTGTGTCAGTGCATACCCGCTTGCGTTGTCAGACCAGTTACGGCTGTATTCCAGCAGCCGCTCCTGAACTGACTGTAGGACGTCCTCTGTGAACTTTGTGGACAGATGCTGCCCGAACCTTGGGTGCGCCAACGTGTAGCCAACGGCATCGTTTCCCATGATCAGTCGGCGGATTTTGGGGAGGATGTTGCGGTCAAAGTGGTCGCGGAGCATTCCTGTGGGATCAGCGAAAGCCTCCGGAACAAGGGCTTCAAGGTCACTTCGCGCAAGGGGTCCGTGGGCAGCAGCCAACGTGGCGAAGAGCAACAGCGCTGGACGCTCTCCGGCCACATCCAGGAGCTCTTGCCACCAAACGTCCAAGTACGCTGCCAACCCCTCGGGCTGCTGCTCGAGATCTGCCACGTCAAACTCCTTTTCCAGAGCTTCCTTGGCCAGGAGGCCGATGTACAGGGGGTCGGCATTCGTCGCCGCCCTGTTGGTGTTTGCGTCCACAGGGCCGATGGCAGCCGCCTTCATGACAGCGGCCAGAGCTCCCGGCTTTTGGATGAGCGCTGCGGTGTGCGGACCGGTCGCCGAGAAGAGTTCGACGACGGACTCCTCACCGAAGCCGTCGAGCCGCAATTCCTTGACGTCCGGTCCTTGCAAGCGGTACTTGCTCCGCCATTCCTGGCCCGTGTCGCGGATGGAAACTATGACGTGAAGGTGCTTGGGAGATGCGCCTGCCACGTAATTGGCAATCGACCAGCCTTGAATCTCGTCGATGCCATCCAATATGAGCACATCGGGGGTTCCATTGCTATGGGTTGCCTCGCCCAGGCGCTGGTGCAGCATGGACTGAAGAGACAACCGGTCCAAATTCGGATAGTCATCAGCTGTTGGGTCCGCAGACAGTTGCTGCAGGACATTCCTGAGGAAAAATACTTCGTCCAACCAGTACGGGTCATACCTGCTCGTAAAGAAGTGAAAGGCGGCCCGGGCACCAAGTTGTTGGGCAAACTCAGCCAGCAGCGAAGTCTTTCCGAACCCGGGACGGCCGGTGATGGCCAACACGCCGCCCGGCCCGTGTGCAAAAGCGGACAGAGCGGCAATTTCCTCCCGCCGCCCGACAAAGCCTTCAGTTCGCCTGCTCCTAAACAGGGGGGTAAAGGCCCTGCTGAGGTCAGGCTTGGCTTCCTGACGGGGGACGAGCTTGAAGTCCTGGAGTCCGTTCAGGCCCAGATGGCTCCAGAAGACCTCTCGTGTGGCCGCGGGTAGGGTTTCTATGGCGTCGATCGGGGTTAATGCGAGACTTCCCGGCCCTTCACTTGGATTGTGATGCCGGATCACTCCGATGACGTCATTCGTGGCGGACAAAACCCCGGAACCGGACATTCCCGCCCATTGGGAAGTTTCCAAGTCTCCCGGAAGGATAGGTGGCCAGTCCCTGGGTGTGTTGTCCACTTTAAAAGCCAGATACCCGGGAACAAGACCCTTACCAGTGACTGCGCGGAGCCCCTCCGCGGTGGGGATGCTCCCGTAGGTGTGAACGGCGATGCGGCCTCCGCTGACAGCCTTGAACCGTGGAAAACCCACCGCCATGCAATCGTGAAGGACATCGAGATTCTGCCGATCGACTCGTCCGAACGTTAGTGGGGGGAAGCCCACCGCGCCATCGACTGACAATAGAGCTATGTCCACGGTGGCCGATCCGGAACGTATCAAGACCTTGGCGGGAAACGTACCCTCCAGCCCTAGAACTTCGTGACCAGAACCCTTGGCGACGTGGTCTGCAGTGAGCACCACGGAACCGCCGACCATGAGGCCGGAGCCAACCCGTGGCTTGCCGTTGAAGTTGTAGGCAATGTTGACTACACGTCCGGTTTCAAGGAGTGCCATTGAGGTGTACCGCTTTCGCTCCGGGCCTAGAGTGACGCTCTTTTTGTCCTTTCCTGCACCCAGGCAGAAAATTCTTCGTGGCTGAGCTTGGCGCCCGTATACACCCACGACTTCAAACTGTCCCGCAGCTCTATGTGGATGGTTCCGGCACCCAACCCGATCCCGACGTGCGGCCCCATCTCATCAAGCGCCAACGCGGCCACTTCCAGGGGTTCTATCCCGCTAATCTTGAAGTCTGCCGCTCGTCCCGCTATATGGGGACTTTGATCCGCACCCTTAATAAGCTCATTTACTGCCGGAGGGCGGTAGCCGGAAACGATAAATAAGGGAGCCTGGGCACGCTCCTGAATTGCTTGAATAATTCGAACCAAATCTACGGAGATCCGGGCGTATTGATAGTCCCGTCCTACTTTCCCCACAAAGCTTCCTACTGTGAAATTCGGCGATAAGTGGGTCCGGAGATTATCTTCGAGCTTGATGAGCGGAACCCGGGCATTATCGACCGGATCCGAATAGGTGACTCCCGCTTCTTCTTCCGCTACAGCCGGGAACGAGGCGCCGGACGGGTAGACGAGGACGTTCGTATTCGAGAGTTTTCCGTCGTTTTCGCGGCCCGACAAAGCGGATCCATGTGGATTCTCCATGACACTCCTCGTCGTCCGATCCGGAGTTTTCAAACCCCGGGACAAGCCACCGTGCTGCGAGTCTAGTTCAAGGATGCCGCCGTTGGTATTGCTAAATTTGAACTTCGCAACCTTTATTGACGCTTATATGGGCATGCCTTGACTGGCAAAGCCAAGTCTCCGATTATTAGCTTTCCATGAGGTTTAGGAGCGGCGCACATGAGCGAAATGGAAAAGGATTCTTCCAGCATAGGGTTGGCAGAGGCTATCCAAGCGTTGAGGCAGGAGCTCTGGGAGGCTATGGTGGCCGGCACCGGGAGCGAGGTGAGGTTCCGCATCGACAGCATCGATCTGACCCTGGAAACAGCTGTCACTAAGACCATCGGAGGCAAGGCGGGCATCAAATGGTGGCTCGTTGAAGCAGGAGCCGAGGCATCCCGGGACGCGGCCTCGACGCAAACCCTGAAGCTATCTCTGAGCCCTCTTCACGGATCAGAGCCACTGCTCGTGGATGACGATGCCACATCGGACGGGCATAGCTTTGACGACGGTTCGGCTGAAGGAGACGCGGGGTAGTCCTGGGACGACCGCCCGAATCAGGCATGCGCCAGGTTGCCCGCCACGGACTCCGCGTCCAGCCCCACCCCGCCCAGGATCGACGAGTAGTGGCGGGTGAGCCAAGGAAGTCCGACTGCATACAAGCCTGCCTGCTCGGTGACACCCGCAGTGTGCTTCGGGTAGCCCCATTCATCGAGCACTGGGAGGTCTATGAAGGACAGGTCCAGCCCGTAGCCGGTCGCCCACAAAACGGACGTGACACCGGCATCGGCCAGGTTCAGGGTAGCCGGTTCGGACGGTAGCCAGTCGTCGTCAGGAACGGCTGGCTGCTCGGGTGCGTCAATGCCGGCCGCCGCGATGTACCCGTCGATTGCTTTCCGCATGCGGTTGTTGAACCCGGCCTCGACTGTTGCGAGCCGTTCGGGGAGGTCGTCGGTGAAGGTGAGGTCGCCGTCATCGATGTCTTCCAGCCGGCCGTGCAGGTGCATGCCGCGGCGTCCGAGTTCGCGGAGGTGGATGTCGTGGCCGCCGTCGGTGCCGGAGAGCAGCGGGTTGCAGGCCAGGCGCGCGGCGGGGGAGGGGAGTGCCTCGCGGGTGAGGGCGTTCACGCCGTATTCGGGGCCGTGTTTGCCGGTTTCGAGGAGCCAGTAGAGGATGTCGTGGCCGCGGTATCGGCGGGGAGCTTCGGGGCAGGTAGAAACGGCGAGGTGGACTTCCCGGCCGGCGTCGTGCAGTTCCTCGGCAATCTGCCCGCCCGATTGACCGGTACCGACAATCAAGACGGCGCCCTCGGGCAGTTGCTGCGGGCTGCGGTAGTGGTGCGTGTGGAGTTGCGTGACTCCCTTGGGAAGCTTGGCGGCCATGGCGGGCAATTTCGGCACCTGGTAGGCGCCGGTTGCGAGGACCACCTTCTTGGCCGCTAGCTTGCCTTGCGAGGTTTCGAGGCTGAAGGTGCCGTCAGAGGCCGAAAGGCGGGTGACGTCCACGCCCGTCAGGACCGGTGCGTTGATCACCTCGGCGTATCGCCTGAGCAGATTGACGACGGCGGTTCGGGGCAGGAAGGCTTCGGGGTCATCGCCAATGTAGGGCATGCCGGGGAGCTCCAGCGTGAAGTTGGGGGTGTTCATGAAGAATCCGTCCCAACGGTCCTGGTAGGCGCCGCCGAGGGTGTCGCGCCGTTCCATGATTTGGTGCTCGACGTCGGCTTGGCTGAGCCAATAACTGGTGGCGAGACCGGCTTGGCCGGCGCCGATGATCACGGTATCTGGGGCAGATCCCATGGGCTGGATTGTACGCCCGGAGGCTGCAAATGGGGATGGGTTCAGCAGCTACTGAACGCTGCCAGCCAGCCGCGTGCACTCCTCCCACAGCCGCTTCCGCGCGGCCGGTTCGGAACCCATGCCCGGAGTTGGCAGTTGCTTGCGCTTCGCCCAGAGTTTGCCGGTCATCGCAGCGGTCTCCGGTGACGTCGCCAGCCACACGGGCGTATCTGCGGCTTCCTCAGCCGGCTTGCCGAAGGTGTTTGTCAGCCAGCGGAAGGGGCCGCCCACGTCCTGCAGCAGACCCGTGTTCTTGACCAGGCCCGGGTGCACGGCATTCACCACCACTTTGGTACCGTGAAGGCGCTCGGCGAACTCCTGCGTCAACAGAACCCGGCCGAGCATCGTCGGCGGTGTGGCGCGGGTGAAACTGTATTTACCCTTGGCGCTTTGCAGATCCGCGAAGTCGATCTTCGTGACTCGGGGGCCACCCGAATACTTTGACGCAATATTGACCACGCGCGACGTCCACGCATCCTCGGCGCTCGCGTGCTTGAGCGCGTCCGTGAGCAGATTGGTCAGCAGGAAGTAGCCCATCACGTTGGTGGCGAACGTGACTTCCAAGCCGTCCGGCGTCACCTCACGCTCCTTACGGAAAACTCCGGCGGCGTTGACCAGCACATTGAGCTTCTGGTGCCGGGACAAGAACTCGTCCACGGCTTGCCGGATCGAGGCTTGGCTCGAGAGGTCGCACGCAAGCGGCTCAAGCGCTGCATTTGGGACTTTGGCGCGAATCTCGCGGATCGCGTCCTCAGCGCGGGCTGCTGAACGCCCAACCACGACGACGGTCCCTCCTTCGCGGGCCAGCGCAGTTGCGATGGCCTTGCCAAGGCCGCTGGTGGAACCGGTCACAAGTGCTGTTCGCCCGGTCATGGAGGACATAGCTCGATCACAGCACTTCCGGACGTATTTGGCGAGAGTCCTTTGGTGCGACCAGCCTACTTTTTGGGCTTGTTCGCCTTGGCTTTAGGTGCTTTGGGCGGGAGCTCTGCCGCATGGGCGAAAGCACGTGCCACCCACGGCTCAGCCTGTGCAGCATCGCGGTTCCATGCTTCGGGCAAGCCGACGTAGCCGCCCATGGGTCGGTCCTCCGGCCCGAAGGGTTGGGTGTCTTCTTCAGCTTCCAGCATGGCCTTGTCAGCTTCGGAAAGGCGGACGCCGATGGTGGGGCCGAACAAGCCGGCGAACATGTTGCCGTTCACGAACGCACCCAGGTTGCCGAACATCGGTTTGACGACTACATCCGGGTGATCAGGCAGTACAGAGCGGAAGCGTTCCTTATCTTCCTCCGAGGGCTTAGGCATCTGCATCGATTTGTCCTCCTGGTCCTGAGTCATGGGTGAGGAACTATGCGTGCAGCATACGGCGGGTGCGGGTGGTTGGTCATCACTGGGGCTGGCTGGCTTGGAGAGATCCGTTCACCTGCCTTAACTGGGTCTCTTCTTTTCCTCCTTCGTCTATGCAGGCTTAGGGGGCGCATCGGGACGGAATACCCTCCACAAAGCCCGGAACTCAAGGCAACTATCCACTAAGACTTTTCGGTGGAATAATGTGTCCAGCGTTCTTCCAAGATCGGGTGGCGTCAGAGTGACTGGACCCCAGGAAGCGCCGCCTGTTCGCGCGCGCAAAACTCTATCTAGCTTAAAGCGAGCACCCCAGGTATCTCGCTTTCCTTCTCCCCGGCGCCGAAACGAAGGTAGGGTCCCATGGGCCAGCCTTCGGGGCTGGGTCTTGGTTGTCTTGCCACCCACAACGCTGGTCACGGCCTTGGCATTCTGGTTCGGCTATAACTACACGGCAACCCGGACCTACTACCTTGGCGTCGACGCAAACATGCTGGGTTATTCGACGATCGAATATTTGCTGCGTAGCGGCGAACCCGTCATTGTTCCAATTGCCGTTCTCTTGGCTGTCGGCTTAGTAGTCCTGACATTGCATGCCCTGGTCGCGCAGCTGCTGAGGAGGACGAAGCATTCACGGGCCATGCAAGCCACCTTCATAGTCCTCATCGCGCTGGGGGTTTTTGCGCAGGTGTTGGCCATTCGAGGCATGTTTGTTTCGCTTGGAGGTTACTACTTGCTTCCGCCGATTCTTCTGGGCTGTGGGGCCGCTTTGGCAGGCTATTCGTTCCATATGCTCCGGGCGGACTTCGATTCGAAATCCTCGCGGGTCACTAGGCCAGAGGTGCCCGACTGGGAGCGGGCAGGGTATGTCATTGTGACCCTGCTGGTCATACTGAGCCTCTTCTGGGGAATGACTCTGTATGCGGGGGCTCTCGGTACCGGGAGAGCGCAGGCCTTGGAAAACAATCTGGCGGCACGGCCGGGGGTCAAAATCTACAGCAAACAGTCACTGGCTCTTCGGCATCCTGCCATCGTTGAGACGAAGCTGGAAACACTGGACTCGGACTACCGATTTGAGTACTCAGGACTTCGCCTACTGGTTTACTCCGCAGGTAAGTACTTTCTGCTACCTGACAATTGGACCCACGAGTCGGGAACAACATTCGTCCTTCAGGACAGCTCAGATATTCGCATCGAATTCACGCCGGGAAAATCATGAAAACCTATTGGCAGTGCACGTTTCTCTTGTTGACTCTAGGCCTCGCGTCGAGCTCGTGTAGTGTCCCGCCTCTACCGGAAGTGCAAAGCTCGGGAAGCTCATTTACTTCTTCTTCTGCGTCGACTTCCTCCACATCCACGTCATCGGCCGGGTCAAGTGGCGGAAGCACGGAGGCAAGCTCCGCGTCCTCTACGAACCAAACAGGTAGTTCCAACTCGAGTGCCGCAACCACCAGCTCCGGTCCACCCGTGGAATCCAACGCGGTCATACTGACTGGAACCGGACTAATGCCTTCTGGACCTGTTGGGCCTTCATTGACGAACTACCTGGTAGCTAATTCCTCCGTTCAGGAGCTGACTGTCGTTTCAGTCGAGGTATTGAATGACGTGGGTACGTCCTTCTCGCTTGGGAGCACGAGCTGCCTGAACTTCCTCCTCCCGCCGTCGACGGGAGGCGTCTGCGCAGCGATGGTGCTCGATGACGGTCAAGCGACTACCGACCGGGGCCGATTAGTGGTGGTTATGAGTGACAACACGTTCAAGGTCGCCAATCTAGTAGGAAATGGTAGGAGGTCGGGCTCAAGCCAATCGTCATCCTCGGCAACAGCGACGTCCAGTACTGGGCCCACGACCCCGACTACAACCCCGCCTAAAACTATCGCTCCGACGGCTACAGCGACCTCGGGGCAGGTGGCGCGTTGACGTTTAGTCGCTCCAGCGCCCACTCCCAGGCAATCAGCTCCTGTTCCAAGCGGACCCTGTCGCCATAAGTCCCGGCCTGAAGTCCCTGATACACGAGGGCTTCGTTAGGCGTCAGGCGTGTCAACGCAGCACGCGACGGCGACGCCTCCACGCTCCACGCGTCCCGGTGGGCCAGGAGAGTCTCTTCGTCCATGAGCACGCTCGACACGTGCGGGTGCACGGATCGGAGCTGGTCCAAGATGCGGAAGCCGTGAGTATCCAAGTCACCCCAGTAGAGAACCTGACAGGACTGCAACCAGGCAGCGTCCCTCAACGATGAGAAACCGTAGCCCTTCCCGAAGATGGCGAGTGTTCCGGCCCGCTCTTGCAAAGCAAGGAAGTTCACGAGGTTCTCCGTGATGATCACATGGGTGACTGGGAGCCGGAGTGATTCAAAGGCCGAGGCCGTGACCGTAATGTCCCGCGCGTCACCCAGCAGCGGTATGGACGGGTCCAGTAGCCGGAAACGCACCTGCTCCGGTTGATGAAGGAAGCCGTGGCGTTCGGCGAAACGAGCTGCGGGAGTGCGGGCTATCGGCGTGCCAAGCACAGAGTCGTCAAGGCCCGGGTCTGCAGCACCTGAATCGTCGTCCGAGGGCAAGGTTCCTGCCAGGGCCGGCCTCAGCGCCTCCACCATCTCGTCAATAGTCCTGCGGTGCGCCTCGATGAATTTGGTGTGCACGCCAGGCAGACGCAACTGCCTCACATAAACGGCGGGGGAGGGGTGATCCCTAAGCCAAAGTGCCACCCGGGCAGCGAGCAAAGCGTCTTGACCTAGAACCAGCAACTGCTTCGGACGTCTCGCGGCCCAAGCTTGGAGCGCCGGGTCCAAGCCGCCCAGCTCGGCGGCCAAAGACAGGAACTGCTTCGTTTCCCGCTGCTTACCGGCGAACTCAATCTCGTCCTCCACAGAAGCAAACACGGCCACAGCGGGAAGGCGGTTTGAACCGATAGTGGTGCGTCCGACGTCGACGGTTTCCAAACTGAACGGACCCTCTGCGGCGAAGAGCCTGGCTGCCCATTCGCGCGCGGCCGCGTAGTCACCGCGCAGTTCGGTAGCCGATGGGCGCTTCAACACCCGGCGGCGTGGATAAACTCCGCTTGGATCAAGAGCTTCCCGCAGCAGCTGCCCGCGATCCCACACAGCTGCCGACAGCGCTCGCAAGTCAGCCAACGAGGTCCACCGGGAAGCAGCTGACTTACCCGGCACGCCGCTCCCGTTCCTCACGGTACTCAGTGATGGTCATGTTCCGAAGTTGGGAATCGTTGCCGTTGGTGTTTGCAACAAAGCCCACGTGTGCCACAAACGGCTCGATGACGTTGATCTTCTGCAACGGAGTGACGATCAGCAGTTGGAGCTTCATGCGTTGGAACAGCTCCATGCCGTACCGTGCGGACTCGTCGGAGCCTCGACCGAAAGCCTCGTCGATCACCACGAACCGGAAACTCCGGCCCTTCCCGGAACCGCCTCCCCGCGCAGCTCCCTTCCCGGCCGCGAGCCCAAACTGGAATGCCAACGCCGCCGCCAGGATGGTGTACGCGAGCTTTTCCTTCTGTCCACCGGACTTGCCGCCCGAATCCGTGAAGTGCTCGAATTCCTCGCCGGTCTCCGTCCACCTTTCGGAAGCTGAAAAGGTAAACCAGTTCCGCACGTCAGTGACTTTGGCCGTCCAGCGCTCGTCAAGACTGGTGAAGCCTTCGCGACCCCGAAAGCGTTCGATCAGACGTTCAACCTGCAGATACTTCTGCTCCGAGTACTGCTCGTCGTCGCCAATGGTGCCCTCGGAGCAAGCACGTAAGTCAATGCCGAACTGCCTCACATCAAGATCTGACGAGCTCTGGTGTTCCAGTTGGATATGACGGCCCGGGTTGTATTGGATCTCCGAAAGCGACTGGTTGATCTCGTTGATGCGGTTCACAATGTCCTGCCGCCGGCTGTCCAGGAACGCATTGAACGCAACCACCTCGTGGATGGTGTTCTGCGTCAGCGAGTCCTTGAACCGTGCCTCGAACCTGGGCAGATCATCACGCTCCAGCTGCTCAAGCAAACGATTGAACTCCTCCGCGGACTCCAACGTCGCGTCGATGTCCGTGGTCTCGTTGGGGTATTTATGGCGGAAATCAGACATAAGCCGGATCGTGGTGGCACCCGCCGTCGCGATACGTTTCGTCAGAGCATCGATCCTTGCCGTCAAGCTCGACCGGACAGAGCTCTCGGCGGCGCCGGTGTTGCGGTACGTCAGGGCTTTATCACCCAACGCCTCGGCGGTGAGCTGCGCTACGGCGGCCAGCACATCGCCGTCGTCCGTCAGTGGTTGTTCGACGAGAGTCAGGCGGCATTCCTCGATAGCCGCAGCGATTTCCCGGGCAGCATTCTCATTGCCGCCGAGCCTCTGCTGAACCTTGTCCGAGCGCTCCTGCAATCGCTCAATGCGGCCGGACACCTCCAATTCCTTAACAGTCAGCTGCTGCAACACACTGCTGGCCGACTGAAGCTCGAGCTTTTCATCCTTGAGCTCCTGAACCCTGCGGGCGGTCAGCTGCCAGGCGATGTCGGAAAACTCAGCCACGGAGCCGACGTTGCCCAGCAATTGCCGTAACCGGCCCATGTCACCGAGCCCGGCGTCCACCTTCGCCAACTGGGTGCCGACGCTGCGATGCTTGCCATCGATGTGGTCACGCTCGGCCCTGATGCGGACGATCTTGTCGTGGTTGTCCCAGCCGAGCACGAAGGTGCGCCGGTCCATGAGGCCCTTGCGGTCGTCCTTCTCATGCCGCCCCCGCGCGCCCTTTATCTGACCATTGATCGTCAGGGCCTTGGGATACCGGCGGAACTCATCCATGGTGTCGCAGCACATGTAATCGAACCGTGCGCTGAGCTCGTCCAACAGGAAATCCCGGAACGGCGTGCCCTGCTTGATCGCGATCTTCGCCCCTAATGTCCCAGGTGCGGGCGGACGCGATGAATAGGAGTCACCCACCTTCCGGTACACCAGTCGGCCTTTGAGATTGTTGGCATCCACCCACGAGCTAACAGCCGCGTAGTGTTCCGTTGACACCAGCAGGGACAGCGCAAAGCTCCGCAGCGTGCGTTCGGCAGCACCCTCCCACTCGGCCTCGCCTTCGCGGACCCGCAGCAGCTCCGCCGCGTAGGGGAGCGCGGACTCGGCAATGCCAGTGCCGTCACAGATACGACGCCGGAGCTCAAGTTGCGGACGTTCGAGCAAGGTGGGGCGGGAGCCAAGGCTGGCAAGCTCGGCGTCCAGATCGTCCCGTCGGGCGGCTAGCTCGTTGAGCTCTGAATGCAACGCCGTGCGCTGCTCCTGCAGTTTGGCCGCCTTG
The DNA here is from genome assembly GCF_015040095.1 of Paenarthrobacter sp. YJN-5. Taxonomy (NCBI): domain Bacteria; kingdom Bacillati; phylum Actinomycetota; class Actinomycetes; order Micrococcales; family Micrococcaceae; genus Paenarthrobacter; species Paenarthrobacter sp. YJN-5. The sequence continues at coordinate 3,368,690 of NZ_CP053544.1, read as the reverse complement.
GACGCGAGGTTTCCCTCCACCTCGCCCAGCCGGGACCGGTTCGCGTCAAAGAGCACTCGGTCTTCGGGGGCATTCAGTCCAAGCTCGACGGCGGCAGCCGCGTAATCCTCGAAACGGTTGCGTTGCTTCTTCGCCGACTCCTCAAGTCGGGAGACCTCCGCGTCAATCGCGGCGAGCCTGCCACCGCCGTTTGTACGGATGTCCTCCTGGACGATCGCGAGCTCGTGCCGGAGCCTGGCCACGTCCGAGGCCAGCTGGGCGCTGTCTTCGCGAAGCTTCTGACCAGTCCGCTCCAGCTCCTCCTTATGTTCGAGGCTTAACGTAAGTTGCTGGTCAATGAACCAGGGATGCAGCTGGTCGCGTTGCCTGCGGGCCTGGTTTTCTTCGGAACTGAGCTTCCGGTGGGTGGCGGCGCCATCGCGGATCGGTTTCAAAAGCTCGATCTGGTCTTTTGCCCGGACCACAGCCTCGTGCGCTTTCTTCAGATCGTCAAAATGGCTGATCAGCTTGTTGATCCGTGTCTGGACGTCATCGTCTTCCAGCATGTTGGTGCGCACGAAGTGGGTGATGTTCTCCACCTGCTTCATGGAAACAGTGCGGTGGAACAGCTCCATCGCCTGGTTGCCGCTGATGCCAAAGTGGCGCTTGAAAGCTGCAGCATAGGGATCGAAAGTGTCGTGGACAGCGACGCCCGCGGCGCGGAGCTTCTTCTTCAACTTGGCGGGGTCCTGCCCGAAGTTGGAGAAGTCATCCGCGATCGATTGCTCGCCCTCGGCAAGGGAATAGAAGCGTGTGGGCTGGCCGGCCTCCTGCATGGTCCAGAGGGTGATGCCCAGCGTGATGGTCTTGTCCATGACGGCGTTATGGAAGACCCCAAGGACAACAGTGAGCGTGCCGGGCGCTCGCAAAGCAACCGGCTTCGAGTACTCGCCGCCCGTACTGCGCGTGCTCTTATGGAAGCCCCTCACATAAGACATCAGGGTCCGTTCACGCTTCTGAGCCCCTGCCGCCTTGTTGTACTCGATCCGGTTGGCAGGAAGCAGGAGAGTGGTGATTGCATCCACTACGGTCGACTTTCCCGAGCCGATGTCGCCCGTCAGAAGGCTGTTGGCCCCGTCCAAACGGAACGTGCGCACACCGCCGTGGAACGTGCCCCAGTTGAGCAGCTCCAAACGGTGGAGTCGGAACCCGGGCGGAAGGCCGCCGTCGTTCGCTTGCTCGTCGGAGGGTTCCTCGGAGGGTTCCTCGAGGGAGAAGAGGCTGTCCTGAACGTCAGTGCTCATGGTTATTTGCTTCCGGTGAGTGATTCACGGTAGTCGGCCAGCCGCGCGTCGAACTCTTCCAGCCACTGAGCATCAACGTATGCCTTCAAGATGCGCGCTACCTCGTAAGTCCCCGTTTCGCCGCGGAGCTTCCTCAAGAAGCCGAGCTCCACCACCTTCTTGATGTTGGTGCCTAGCCGGTCCAGAATCCTGGCCTCGTTGCTGGACTCGGGCAGGAACACTGCCACCATGTCCTTTAGCTCCTCTTCGGTCATGATCAACCGGAGTTCACTGCTGTTGGTATCGAACTCCAACAACCGTTTCCTGAGTAAAACAAGCAGCAAGCTCACATCGAAAGTAAGCTGCCTGCGGGGAATGAGCCGCGGGAGCGTGCCCTCGGGATCCTCCCGGGACCTCAGAAAGGCGTAGCCCTCGGATTCGTCTAGAATCAGGTTCAGCCCCAGCACTGCCACATAATCGCGCACCTGGGACGTCAAGGCGAGCAGCGATTGCCAGACCTTCTCATCCGTCTCCGCGTAGACCACACCCTTGAACAGTTTGGTCACGATTCCCGGCAACTCTTCCGGGCTGGACGTTTCGCTTGCAGTATTCATGCCGGCCTCACAAAAATGATCTGATCGATGACTGCTTCCCGGACGCTGCCATCCTCCAAAGTCCAATGGAGGCGCTGCGTAGTTTCGGGGTTGATGCTGGCCCAGTCCGACTCCGCAGCGAGCTGGTAGTACGCCACAATCTCCGCGAGCCCTTGGGACAACGGATGGGCCGCCGTGATGTCCGCCAGCGTCGCCTGGCTCTCCTCCTCGAGGACACTTTCGATATTGAATTTCAGGCGCTCACGGTCCACATGAAACTGACTGAACAGCGCGCTCGCATCCAGGTCCTGATCATCCGCGGTAACAACATCATCCATCACCATCACGCGGCTGCCCGGCTCGTAAAGAGGCCGCTCGAACGGTAAGGCGACGTCCACGGAGGACGCTTCAATCTCCATGGCAAAGTTCGACGGCGGCTGGTCCCGTTGGTCCAGCGCGTTCGCCTCGATGCTTCGGATAAGTTGCATGATGCGTTTGTTCTCGAGGAAGACTTTGTCGTCCAAGAGGCGTCTCATCTGTTGTGAGAGCTGTCTAACCGTGGCCTGAGTTTGCTCCACTGCGGGTAGCCAATCCTGGTGGAGGTTGGTGATGGTGTGGAGGTTATCCATCCGGGCCAACGCCTCGATCTGGGTAGCCCTGTGGAGGAGGTCGTTGAGTTCTCTCCTTAGCTGCGGAGACATGAGGTAGTCCCAGAAACCCTGGAAAGTGCGGCCTTGGAGCGAGCTTCCGATGTCTTGCTGGTTGGCGAAGATCGAGTCCAGGAGTTCTCCTTGGCTGCCGTCCCACGTAGCAATCTGCTCACGGACCTGTCTGTCCAGTTTCCGGAAGTTCTGCTCGACTTCGCGGAAGTCGGAGAGCAGGTCCTTTGCCAGGGTGGTGAGCTGTTGAAAGTGGTCCAGGGCCTCCGGTGCAGTCATGACTTTGAGGTCTCCCTCACGAATCCGCTGCATCTCGGCATCAATCTGGTCCCGTTGCTGTTGAAGTTCAGCCAATCGCACGTCCGGGTCTGTCTCTGACTGCTGTACGAGGGTCTTCAACACGGCAAAGATGCTTGTCAGCCTCGATTGGGTGGCCACGAACTCGCGGCCTTTGAGGCTCTCAACCCACCGCACCACGTCTTCAGCCGCCGGTGTGAGGTCGTAATGCGGCTCGTCTTCGCCTTGGACGTAGTACTTTCGCAACCAAGCGCGCTCAGACGCCGCCCAGTCATCCAGGTACTCCGAGGCGTTGCGCGGAAACTTCTCCTCCCCATAGGTCTCCCGCACGCCGAACAAGACGTCGTCCAGAACGTCGATCAGTTGTTGGCGCCCGACGTTCCGCTGATTGGGGTCCGTGAAGGCGGATATGAAGAAGTGCAGGGCGAGGGGCGCGTTTTGGGCTCGAAGCAATGCCCAGCCTGGATGCTTTTCGCGCAGCGCGTTGATCGCGTAGTAGTCCATCTGGCCCTTCAACAGTTGGTCCTTCTTGCCTTGGACAGGGTTCCTGTTTCAAAGGCTAAGCCAGATCCCTGACAGTTTCTTCTTGCTCTAACCCCCATCGGATTGATTAATCTGCTCCAGCACTAGCTATCCCCGCAGAAGTCTGTAGACTTGACGGTGTTGTTGTGTTTGGCATTTCGTAGTTCAGGCAGTCCCCGCGGTCCTTTGGATCGCGGTCTACTGAAGTAACGGTGGAGAACACCCCACACCCGGAGACCCGAAAGTCGGGAACAATCTCCACCTTCAGTAAGGACTGAAATTATGGCTACAGGTACCGTCAAGTGGTTTAACGCTGAAAAGGGCTTCGGCTTCATCTCCCCGGAAGATGGCAGCCAGGACGTTTTCGCTCACTACTCCGCAATCAATTCCTCGGGCTACCGCTCCCTCGAAGAGAACCAGAAGGTTTCCTTCGACGTCGAGCAGGGCCCCAAGGGTCCCCAGGCAGTGAACATCCAGGCTATCTAGTCTTCGGATAACTCAAAAGCAGGGCCGGTCTCATGACCGGCCCTGCTTTTTGTCGTGCCCTTCGTATATATGTACTACTGGGTCGGGTGCCCATAGAACACATATCCACATAGCGAATTACACCCATGTAATTTGCTTCCGGAGGCCCATAACGTTGAGTTCAACAGGCCGATACGCAAGGGGTACCGATGATCTGCCCGACCATGAACCAGACCCAACTCCAACCACAGTTGCACCACCTAGAGGATTCGAACCACCACCTAATTCGCAGGAAACAGGCCGCTTTTCCGGTCCAATCGGCCTGTGCAGGGCCCTTTTGGACCCCTAGTCCCGATTTTCGGCTTTAGTCTCCGGGGTGAGCCACATGCCGGTGATGGTGGGAAACAGAAGGTTGGATCGGGTGTTCGATACAGAAGTTCAGCGCATCCTCGATTACGTGGGGCATGGCATCGGCGTGCGCATCGTAGGTGCCCCGGGCAGCGGCAAAACAACGGTTGCCTCCAGCGCGGTGTTCAACCTGGAGAAGACCGGGTTCACCATTCACGCGGTCACCGGACTGAGGACCCACCGGGCCATCCCGTACGCCGCCGTCAAAGGCCTCGGCATGGAGATGCGGCCTGGCCGCAGCGGAGTGCTGGACCTGGCGGACGTTCTTGCCAGCCAGCTCGCCAAAGCCGGCAAACATCTGTTGCTCGTGGACGACCTTCACTTGCTGGACAATGAGTCATTGGCTGTCCTGGAAGCGGTCAGGCAACAGTCGGCCGCGCCGATGATCGCCACAGTACCGGAAACGCACGCTTTCACCCGTGGACAATTGGCAGTTCTCAATCAAGGCCGTGAGGCTGTCCTCCAACTGGATCCGCTGCATTACGAGCAGGTCCACGCGCTCGTAGCACGCGTGCTGGGCGGTCCTGCTGACATTGATACCACTGCCAGAATCCTCACCAAATCGGGCGGCAACCCGCGGCTCGTCGTACGGATCGCGGAAACGGCTTCCCTGAGCAACCTCCTTGTCCGGCGCGATGGAACATGGCAGATGTCCGGCACATCCCTGTGGAACGACCACCTCCGTGGGACCGTCGAGGCTCTTTTGGCAGAGCTTCCGCCGGAGGACGTCACCGCCCTGCACAGCATGGCTATCCTCGGAACTGCCCGGATTGATGTCCTGCAGAAGATCGTCTCCGCGGACGCCTTGGACAGCCTTGAACGCCAGGGATTCCTCTCCATCATGGATGACCACCACAACGGCACCATCGCAGCCATCAGCCCACCGATGATCGTGGACTATTTCCGGGGCAGACGCACTCTCCGCGATCGGCACATGTTGAGAAGCAAAATCGCCGGCATGCTCGACTCCACACCACAGATACCCGGTATCGAAGCCACCACGGCGGACTGCCTCCCTCGGGTGCTTTCGGCGTTGCGTTCGGAACGCGGCAACGATGACGCCGTCACGGCCAGACACTTCCACGAGCACAGTGCCGTCCGCGAACGGTCGCGCTTCGAACGCTGGGAGCTCAACAAGACGGCCGCCAACGCAGCTGCCCTGCTGCGCGTTTACTGGGGAGCCCCGGTGGACCCGCTACGGGCCGCGCGCGTCGTCAACGAAACATCAACGCACGACGCCGATCCCGCCGACCTGCTCTTCCTCACCATCACGAAGGCGCTCCTTGCGATGCCGGCAGGCGGCCTGAGCTCCGCCGTCGAGGTTTTGCTGCAGTTTGCCGAAGCGCATCCGGCGCACAAAGCAGAAGCCGAAGCGGCCATCCAGTTCCTCAGTGCCTCCCACGGGCGGGTGCCGCCGCCGGATGCGGGAAGTTCGCCGGATGGAAGTTCCGAGGAGAAGCCCGGAACGCTCGCAGTCCTGACCCGCGCGCTATTGGAGCTGTACAGGTGCAAGCCACTCGAAGCACTCCGAATTGTTGATGAAGCAGAGGATGACGAACTCTTCCCACACCTGCGGCCATTCATCAAAGGCTTCGGACTGTTCGCAGTGGGCAGGGTGGATGAATCGCTGGTCTTCGCGCTCGATTGGCGCGCCGAGGCCCGGAAGAACCTGGACCAGTTTGGCGTGGTGACCAGCAGCTACGTCGCCGCCCACGGGTTGCTGTACAGCGGACACTTCGACGAGGCGGAATACCTTATGAGCAGCGTCTTTGCCATGGGGCGACCGGGCTTCGTGGTGGACATTCTCTATGACGCCATGCTCCGCCTCGCCGGCCTGCGGCAGGCGACCACCACAACCACGGCCACAGTGTCCATTGCCGCGCAGGCGCGGGCGGGAGTGCCCGACGTCGGGCCGTTGCCTGGGGTGGGCAAGGGCGTTTACGTGCTCATTGCCAAGGAGAACCAAAAGCCCGCCGGCTTCGATCGGCAAGCCAGCAGGCTCATCAAGCAGCAGTTGAGGAGCGGCTACACTCTGGAAGCGATGATGGCCGCGATGCTGTTCACCTGCCTCGTCCCCGGGCGTCCGGTGTTGGACCTGCTGCAGCGGATAGTCCGGGAAAGCGGAGTCACCGTCCACGAGCAGTTCACCGCCATCGCCTCTGCCGTGGTGGAGGCAGACCATCAGCTTCTTGGCCTTCTCCTGAAGCATTACGAGCCGGACACGGACGTGTACCAAATCGGCATGCTCCTGAGGAGTGCCCTCAAACGACGCGTGGTGGAAGGGGACAATGCCGCAGCCGAAGCGTTGGCCAAGGCATCGTCATCCTTTGCCGCCAGATTCCCCAGTGCCAACGAACAGCTGGCATTCAACACGTTCGAGGCCAGCTCGCTGACTGAACGGGAGATCGAGGTGGCAGCGCTTGCCGGCTACCTGTCCAACGTGGAGATCGGGGAGAGGCTCAGGATCAGTGCACGGACGGTGGAAAACCACATCTCCAATGCCCTCCGGAAGACGGGAGCCTCGTCAAGGACAAGTTTGTTCATCCTGGTGGGTAATACATTTCCGCCCAAGTGATCCTCGATAGGCTGGCTGGGTGAACAACCCTCCCGCCCTGGCCCGCAGACTCGGTACATTCGACGCTTCCCTCATTGGCCTCGGTTCCATGATCGGAGCCGGAGTCTTCGCGGCCTTCACGCCCGCAGCCGCAGCGGCCGGATCAGGTTTGCTGGTGGGGTTGGTTGTGGCCGCGTTCGTGGCCTTCTGCAACGCGACGTCGTCAGCCCAGCTGGCTGCCGCCTATCCCACATCCGGTGGCACGTACGTCTACGGCCGCGAGCGGCTCGGACCATGGCCGGGTTTCCTGGCAGGCTGGGGATTCGTCATCGGCAAGACCGCCAGCGCCGCGGCCATGGCAATGACCTTTGCCGCCTACGCCGCGCCTCCCGGTTGGGAGCGACCGGTGGCGATTGCCGCCGTCGTGATTCTCACGGCTGTGAACTATCACGGGGTGACGCGGACAGCGGGCCTGACCCGGATCCTTGTCATTGCCGTGTTGGCTGCCTTGGCGGTGGCAGTTGCGGCGTGCTGGGGCGGGTCCGGGCCGGCGCTCGACAACGTGCTGGGCGAAGGGCTGCTGGCGAACGGTTGGTACGGGATACTCCAGTCGGCCGGGCTGCTTTTCTTTGCTTTCGCCGGGTACGCGAGGATCGCGACCATGGGCGAGGAAGTCATGGAGCCGCGGCGGACCATCCCCCAGGCCATCATTATTGCGCTGGGCATCACCGTTGTTGTCTACGCCGTGATCGCCGTGACCTTGCTTTCAGCACTGGGGCCCGACGGCGTGGCCGGTAACCCGACGCCGTTGGCGGCCGCCGTCGAGAGCGGGACCTTGGCGTGGGCCTCGCCGGTGGTGCGCGTCGGGGCTGCCGTTGCCTCGCTCGGCGCGTTGTTGGCACTCATTGCCGGCTTGGGGCGAACGAGTCTTGCCATGGCACGCGAGCACGATCTTCCGCACGCCCTCGCCGCCGTTCATCCCCGTTACAAGGTTCCCCACCGGGCCGAACTCACCATCGCCGTCGTGATCTGCCTGGTCATAGTCGTGGCGGATCTTCGAGGGGCCATCGGGTTCTCGTCGTTCGGGGTGCTGCTGTATTACCTGGTGGCTAACATTGCCGCGTTTACGCAGCCCGACGCGGACCGACGGTATCCGAAGGTGCTGCAGGTTTTGGGTGCGGCTGCGTGCGTCGCGCTGGTTGCTACGCTGCCGCCGCTGTCTGTGGCGCTGGGCGTGGCCATGTTCGTCGTCGGCATCGTGTACCGGATGGTGCGGCTGCGGACTCGATAGGTGGGGCACGGCTCCACCATGGGGTTAGGAACGATGGAGCCGTGCTTTGTGCTCCCTACGCCTGGAACGGATGGGGGTTCCCGCCGGACACCGGGTCTCCCGTTCCGGAAGCACACTCCGAGAGTACGGGCAGATTTTGGGCCTAGGTGTCGGTTTTGTTTTTCTAGGTGGTGGAAGAGGGCTATTCCGGACCCTTTCAGGTGCTTTCGCTTCCCGCGGTCCAAAATTTAGGTGGTCAGAGCGGCTCTCTAGGTGGTGGGGGCTCGTGTTGGCCGCCTGATCGGACCCGGCTGGCAGAATGGCCGTATGACTGACACCCGGGTACCCGCCGTCAAATTGCGCATCACCATCAGCGAAACTGAGCCGGCTATCTGGCGGCAGTTGATAGTCCCGGAGAGCGCAACCCTTGCCGATCTGCACGAGGCGATCCAGGCGGTGTTCGGCTGGAACAACGCACATCTCTACATCTTTTACGGAACGGAGCCCGGGGGAAAGCGGCGAGCCATTGGGATGCTCGACGACGACTCACCGGAAGGTACAGAATCCTCGGCAGAAGTTGGGCTGGTTGAGTTGTTCAACCCGTCCTCGCCCGGTAAGTCGGCGTTCGAGTACGAATACGACTTCGGTGACAGCTGGACTCACCAGATAGATGTCATCGGGGCAGCAGAGCTACCGGCCGATACCGTGCTCTGCACTGGCGGCGCGATGCGCGGGCCGGTGGAAGACTCCGGCGGTGTGCACGGATACGCCAACGTAGTCCGCGTCATAGGAGATCCGAACCATCCTGAACATCGGAATGCCGTTTCCTGGTTCGAAACGGTGACCGGGGAGAAGGCCACCGGGTTCGACCCATCCGCCTTTGACCTGGAGGGCGTGAATACGGCGCTGGATCGACTTGCGCGCAGGCTTTGGGCGAAGCCACCCACGCCGGAAGATAGGAACGAGGTCCTTGCACCCCTCCTCTGGCTTTTGCGGGAAGCCGATCCGGACGGGCTGGACCTCACATCGGCAGGATGGCTTAAACCGGCGATCATCAAGCGGATGATGACTGAACTCAACTGGGACGACGATTGGTTCGGGTCCGGCCGCAACGAGGTCAACATTCCCCATGTCATGGACCTCCGGGAACAGCTGCAACGGTGGAAGCTGCTGCGGAAGAGCAAGAACAAGTTGCTGCTCACTCCTCTGGGCCGTCGTGTGGTGCAGGACCCCGCGGCGCTCTGGGAATTCGTGGTGGACCGGCTCGCGTCCCCGGACACACCTGCGGACGATGTGGTGATGAGGCTCCTTGTTCATTGGGAGCTCACTGGAACAAAACCAGACTGGAGGACGATCGACGAGGTGGTCTGCTCCGAGCTTACTTTCCGCGGCTTTGTCATGAAGGACGGCAACGGCGGCATCCCGTTGGACCTGGCCCGCGATCTCTATTTGGACGTACGGCGGCCCCTTGGCCTGTTGGCTCTTTGGGGCTCCCGCATGTGGAAAGGCCCAGAGCCGAAGCTATCCGACGCCGGCATCAAGTTCTTGCTGGACGTGCAGCGACGCTTGGACGCCAGCCACCGCTGACGTGGCTGAATCGGCAAGGATTCTGCTTGACCCGATTCACCGCCCAACGTGCTCATCGTCCCCACGGCTTCAACGCTCGTCCCGACGGTTGGCCGGCTGCCTTCGAACAGATGCCCTCAAAGGGAAGAGTAGGTAAACAGCAGGTTCTCCTTTTTGTCACAGGCCGGCGATAGACTCACGGTCTACGGACGCGCTGGGGCGTTCCTGATGCTGGGGGTCTTTTCAATGAGTGCAGTCGGGGCTGGATTACGCGCGCTTAGTCACGGACGACGGCGGCGCCCAGCGGCGGTGCGGTCTGTCGCCGTCGGGCTTGGGCTGGCGCTGGTTGGTTCGCTAGGGCTGGTAGGTTCGCCGGCCATCGCGGACGCGGTTACTGACGTAGTTCCCGTCGGCACTAAGCCATCAGCAGTGGCCGTGAACTCCGTGACCGGCAAGGCCTATGTAGCCACGGACTATGGTGTTTCCGTGCTGGACGGTGTGGAGTCAGCGGGGATTCTGTACCAGGGAGACCGACCCATAGACGTTGCCGTGAATGAGGCAACGAACAAGATCTACGTCAGTGAGACCGACGGGTCAGTTGCGGTGGTGGACGGCGTTTCCCGAGCAGTTGCATCCGTGCCTGTTGGCTCGTCGCCGGGTGTTGTCGCGGTCAATCCGGTGACGAACAAGATCTACGTTGGCGTGAAAAGCGGGGTGACCATCATTGATGGTTCCACCTTGGCTACGTCGTCAGTGTCGCTCTCGGGGGGAGCGCAGGACATCGTCGTAAACCCGGCCACCGGCAAGGTGTACGTCCTGTCCGGCGGAACAATCCAGGTTCTGGGACCTGGCGGAACGGTAACTGCCTCCGTCAACATCGGAGCCGGCGGCATTTTGGCGCTCGCGGTAAACCCCGGGACGAACAAGATCTACTTCACAACTCTGGGCCGCTATGGTGCCGGGGTTCGCGTGATCGACGGCGCTACAGACACGGTGACGGATACCATCCCTTCGGCCAACTTGGTCGGTCAGCTTGCCGTGAATCCGGTGACGAACACGGTCTACGTGGCTGGTGACAGCACCTCGATCGATGGCTTTGTTCAAGTCATTGATGGCGCGACGAAGAAGCAGGTCGCCCAGCTCCGGACTGCATCGCGCATTCGGGACATCGTGCTTAACCCGGCCAATAACAAGGCGTACGCGAGCCTGTCCGGCAGGGGAGTGATGGTGGTGGACGGCGACACGCTTCGGATGAGTTCGGTCTTTACGGGCCAGGAGCCCATTGACGCTGCCGTGAACGCAGCCACGGGTCAGGTGTATGTGGCTAACAACAACAGTTCGTCGGTGTCCATCATCGATCCTGACGTCACCGCTCCGGTGAAGAACGACTTCAATGGCGACGCGCACTCGGACGTCCTGGCCCGGGATGCTGCCGGAGCGCTTTGGCTGTATCCGGGCAACGGATCCGGTGGGTGGCTTCCCCGTGCGCAAGTGGGCGTGGGCTGGAACGTGATGACGGTCTTGGTATCGCCGGGTGACTTCAACGGTGACGCTCTGCCCGACGTCCTGGCTCGTGACAGTGCCGGGGTGCTTTGGCTGTATCCGGGCAATGGGTCCGGTGGTTGGCTTCCGCGGGTTGCTGTTGGCCAGGGATGGAACGCCATGACCGAGATTGTCGGCATCGGTTCGTTCTACGGTGGCGGTTTCGCTGACGTTGCAGCGCGGGACGCTAGCGGGACTTTGTGGCTTTACCGGGGAGACGGCCGTGGCGGCTGGCTCCCGCGGATGTGGATTGGGTCAGGTTGGAACGGCATGTCCGAGCTCACTGGCGTAGCGGACTTCAACGGCGACGGCGTCACTGACCTCGCTGCCCGCGACAGCTCCGGCGCTCTGTGGCTCTACCCGCCGAACGGCATCGGTGGATGGCTTCCACGACAGACGATCGGCCAGGGCTGGAACGTCATGAACTCCCTGGTCGGAGCCGGGGATTTCGACGGCGACGGACGGGCCGACGTCCTTGCCCGCAACGCTGCGGGTGAGCTGTGGCTGTACTCCGGCGCCGGAGGAACGGCGTGGCCGTCAGCCAGCCGGGTGGGCACGGGGTGGAACGGAATGACGGCGATTCTGTAAGACGAACATTGTCTCAATGATTCGAGGAATTGAGACACGACTATTAGGACGACGAATGCCCCGGCAAGAGTTGGATACTTGAGACCACTACCCGATGTGGGTTTAGTGACGAAGAACCAATTTCTCGCCGGGGCATTCCTATGTCTTGCTGAGGGAGCCTACTTTACGGCTACGAATACCTTGTCGCTTAACATGCCTGCTCGAATTGCAAGAACGCCGTCTCCGGCTGTCGCGCTCGGAACTTCAAAGGCATCGTTGCCAGTGGCTGTGCCACCCTTGTACAGCGTGCTCAAGTTGTTGATGGAATCGGGTGCCACGACCATCTTTTCGGTCCCGTCCACCGTTGTGCCATCTGCGGTTACGTAATCAACTGAGACGAACATGGGGGTCTGGCCGTTAGGGTCGTCCCCTTTATAAGTGACGGAGTAATTAACCAGAATATACTCCGACCCCGCAGCGGGCGGGTCGTTGAACGAGTTAGCAGCTACCACGGCGTCGGTAGCGGCGAGCGTCACCGAGTTGACTACCACGCGCCATTCGTCAGACTCGATGACCGAGCCGATTGGGTATGGATTCTCTCGGGTTCCAGCACCGGCGTTTGTGTTGGTTTGAGCGCCTGTGGTGGCTCCCGCCTCGTTGGAAGGCGCCACCACAGTGGTATCTCCGCTGCCGAAGGCGTTGTCAAAGGAGGTAGCGACCACCGCGGTGAAGACGATGAACCCTACGATGGTGCCCACAACGGAGGTGATGAGGGCCGCGATTCCCATCCATTTGGCTTTGTCTTTGAGGAAAAGGGAGACGATAGCCAGGATGAAGGCGATGGGAAGCAGGACCCAGCCGATTATAAGAGCGCCAGGAACACACGCAAAGATGAATCCCAGCACTGCGGTTATGAGTGCGATCAGTCCAAGAACATTGAGTTGCTTTTTTGGTGCAACAGGCGGCGCCGGCATTGTATATGCAGGGGCATTACCGGCCTGCTGATAGGGCGGTTGATAAGGGTGGGGCGAGGGATGCTGAGCGCCGTCCCCCGGGAGCTCTGGAGTTGTCATGGCATAACTATGACAGAGCACAACGTTTCCAGGGTTTTTAGACACGAAGCCCCAACATCCCGGCATATTTATGACACCCCGGAGAGTTTATTCTTTTGTGGTATTGACTGAACTCCAGCGCATTTAGTCCCCGCCGCGCGCCTTCTTTAGATCCGCCCGCAGCCCTTTGTTGTCAGCACGCAGCTCGCGGTTGTCTTCCGAGAGCCCACGGTTGTCTTCCACCAATCCGCGGTTCTCTTCCTCGAGTTCCAGCACCAGCTTCACGCCGGCCAGGTTCAGTCCCTCATCAAGGAGCGCCCCGATCCGCCGCAGCGTCTTCAGGTTCCGTTCGCTGTAGCGCCGGGTGCCGCCGTCGGTCCTTTCCGGCGTGAGAAGGCCCTTGCGCTCATACAGCCGCAGGTTCTGATGCCCTGTGCCCACCAGCTGGGCCGCTACGGAGATGGCATAGACACCTTGGTCGTCCCGCGAACCCGGCGCGCCGTCCGGTGCGGAACCCCCGCCCGAAGTGCCCCCGGCACCCGGCCCACCGCCGTCGTACTCCTTGGAAGGCCCCTGTAAACCAGCCATCAAGTTCACTCCAAAAAATCTCTTGAGAAACCACTTGCACCACTCTCATGCGAGTGCTATAAAAAATCTATACCAACCACCACAGATCTGGAAGGTTGGAACCACAACAGAATCGCATCAAGATTTGAAGGAGTGAGAACCACAATGCTGATGCGCACTGACCCGTTCCGCGAATTCGACAGGCTCGCACAACAGGTTTTTGGCACAACAGCACGCCCGGCCGGCATGCCGATGGATGCATGGCAAGAGGGTGAAGAATTCATCGTCGCTCTCGACCTGCCTGGTGTAAGCCCCGAGTCGATTGAGCTGGACGTCGAACGCAACGTCCTGACCGTCAAGGCCGAACGAAAGTCACTCGCCGGCGAGGATACCGAGATGCTCGCGGCTGAACGCCCCCAAGGCGTCTTCAGCCGGCAGCTCATTCTCGGTGACACCCTGGACACCGACGGCGTCAAGGCCAGCTACGACGCCGGCGTCCTGACGCTCCGTATCCCGGTCGCCGAGAAGGCTAAGCCGCGGCGCATCGAGATCTCGGCCAACGGACAACAGCGCCAAGAGATCAACGCATAATCGAACCCGCTCCGCCGGGGCCTCCCCGGGGGTGGCCACCGACGGAGCGCGCAAGCGGGAGCATCAGACCGGCCGCATCGGAAAAATGGGCGCAGGCTTCGCGCCACGCCATAGCGCTTGTTGCGCAGCGGAAACACGGCCCCCGACGTTGCCTCCCGAAAGGATGGCCCCCGTCCGAACTGCGAAGTTCGCCCGGGGGCCATCGCCCAGTCCACAGCAACTTCACGGGAACCGGCCTTGGGGAACAGCCAGCCTGACTACTACGCGATCCTCGGTGTCGAGCCGACAGCATCGGCCCGCGAGATCACCCGCGCCTACCGTTCGTTGCTGCGCCGGCACCACCCGGACACTCGGCAGGCGGACCACGACGGCGGGGCCTCCGAAGCTTCCAACCTCCACCGCTTGCACGCGATTATGCAGGCGTTCGTCGTGCTGTCTGACCCGGTGCGGAGAGCCGAGTACGACCGCACCCGTTCCGGGTCGCCCCGAATCGGCGCCGGGACACCCGTCAACGTCCGCATCCACCGCACGACGGCGGCAACGGAACCACATGCTGCGGGGGAGGACTTCAGGCGTGCTCCGTCTGGAAGCGGCCCCGACCGCAGTGAGCCCCTGATCTTCGGACCCACCCGATGGTCACCCCTTCGCGGCCACCCAACACCAAGGAGACGTACATGAGTGCTTGGCGTTCGTACGATAGCCACCTGATCCCAGCGTTCTACGAGCGCTTCGAGCAACGCTGGGGGAAGGGAACCGCACCATTCCTGGACCCCGAGGTCCACGAGCAGCCCATGCCTCGCGCGCAGTGGATCAACGTGGACACTGGAGCTGCGGTGGCGGTGGTCCCGATCTGGACGGAGGACCCCCAGCACCGCTCCTTCGGAGTCTTCTATCTGCCGCCCTCCGGGGACATTTGGATCCTCCGCCCCGGGCCTACCACGTTCGTTGAGCCCGTTGCCGGCGCTTCACGGGAGCAGGTGTCCCTGCGAAACGATGCGTTCAAGAAGGCCGTGAACCACGCGAAGGAGTTCATCTACGGGCCCCAGCCGTGAGCCAGACCCGCCCAAGGGTGAGATCCCGGCACTTACCGTGCGTCTAAGTGCCGAGAGCTCACCCCTCGCGACGCCCCAAAAGGCAAAAAGAAGGCTGGTGCAACCTGGAGAGTATCCGTAGGTGGTTGCACCAGCTGCTAGTACGACGTTCTGTTATTAGTTGTGACACTTATTCATTGGCCGCTCCTAGTTCCCGGCTTCGACTTTCCGGGCCTTCTGAAGTCTGTGACGCCATCTCCAATTTTACGGCCCTAACGCCCAAATTGCACGGAAAATGGGGGTCCCGCCGAGTGCCTGCCGGGGGAGCGGGGAGCCCCGTGGCACGATAGATCACGATGAAACTGCGCGCTGATCAGACCGGAAACCGTGGCCTCCCGATGCCCCTTTGGCTGCAGGGTGGTCTGGAAGCGGGGCAGGCAGCCATCCTCTCGGCCATCGTTGTGGTGCTTCCCCTGGTGGGAGTGTGGGCCACGGATGGATTCCAAAACCGGAACGTCGATGCTTTGGCTCGCCTGGCCGGGCAAGCCTGGCTCCTGATCCACGGAGTGCCCCTTCATCTGGCGCAGGTGAACCTCGGGACCGCGGCCCAGCCGGGTTCGGGAATGCTGTCCCTGATCCCGCTCGGCCTGACGCTCATTCCTTTTCTTCTGGCATGGCGTGCCGGCCGCAGGCTTGCCCGCGCCTCCTATACCGACCAGCTCTGGCAGGCGTTCCTTGGCGCGTCCGTGGTTTATGCCGCCTTCGGGACCGCGACGGGCTTCGTGTGCCGCACCCCGGACGTGGTCATTAACCTGTGGTTGGCGATGACCATCCCGTTGATTTCCTTCGGCCTGGGCATGGTGCTCGGGGCCCGGCGTGAGGCGGGTTCGTGGAGCCGCCTCATCGGCGTCGACGCCGTCGCGTGGCTGGCCAAGACCAGCCAGCATTCACGCTGGGCAGGTTCGTACGTCGGCTCTGCGTTGAAGGCCGGATTCGTCGCCACCATGGCCGCAGTCTCCCTGGCAGCCCTGCTCCTGGCGGTAGACATCGTGTGGCACTGGACGGACATCATCGCCGTCTACGAAGGACTGAAAGCCGGTGCCCTGGGCGGCGCCGTATTGACCATTGCGCAGCTCGGGTTCCTGCCGAACCTGGTGATCTTCACTCTCGCGTGGTCCTCCGGCGCGGGTTTCTCGCTCGGCGTGGGCTCCACCGCCGGACCTTTGGGATCCGCAGTCGGACCCCTGCCTGCTGTACCCATTTTTGGCGCGCTTCCCGCGGGCCAGCTCGACCTCGGCGGCATGGCCCTCGCCCTCCCCGTGGTGGCCGGCATCCTGGCCGGCTGGTGGTTCCTCCGTGAGGGCGAGAACCACTTTGACGAGTGGCTGTCCATCAAGATCAAAGCCCGGTGGTTCACGGCGGCCGCTTCAACCCTTTTCCTTGGTGCGTTCATCGGCGTTGTGGCGGGCGCGCTCAGCGGTGCGCTGGCGTGGATCGCCCGCGGCTCGGCCGGGATTGGCCGGCTCACGGAAATCGGCCCCAACCCGCTGTGGACGGCAGTCTGGGTGGCAGCCGAGGTGGGTATCGGCGTCGTGATCGGTTACGCAGTGGGGCCGTGGCTGGAACGCAGCCAGAAGCTGCGCGAAGCGAACCTGGACGAACCAGCGCTCGACGACGAACACGCCTAAGCCGCCCGGCGTCCGCTCAGCGGAAGGAGGCTAGCGCAACGCGCCCGGCATCGACTTTTCCAACTCGGACAAGCACTGCGACTTCGCGGTCTCCGTCAGCGCCGACCGCGTGCAGTCCTGGTACGTTGTGACCTGCTTGAAGAACAGGGCAGTAGTCAGGATCAGCAGGCACATGATCGCCGAGACAACCAATCCGGAAATCGTCCCGAACAACACCAACTTGGAATGCTTGTACTTCACGGCACGGACCAGGACGACGATCCCCAGGACAATGCCGGCGAGGGTCAGGATGGCACTGAGCCACACATAATTGACGTTCAGCGAAAACACGAAGAACGATCCCAAAGTCGACAACAGGAACGCCCGGAACAGGATCTGCGTCACGCCAAGAGCGGATTTTTGCGCCTCGGTGCCCGGCTGCGGGCTCGGCCGGGGACCGACGTCGGGATTCATGTTTTCCAGCCTACGCGAGCCGCCCATAAGCTAGTGCAATGCGCATTGTTGTCCTCGTGTCCGGTACTGGCTCCAACCTCCAGGCTGTCATCGACGCCGTGAAGTCAGGTGAACTGGATGTGGAGATCGCTGCCGTCGGCGCGGACCGCCCTGACACATACGGCGTGGAACGCTCCGACGAGGCCGGGATCGAGACGTTCGTAGTGAACTTCAACTCCTTCGAAACCCGGGAGGAGTGGGACACTGCGCTGCGCGACAAGGTCCTTTCCTACAAGCCGGACGTCGTGGTGTCGTCGGGCTTCATGCGCATTGTGAGTGCCGACTTCATCGACGCCTTCGACGGCAAATACGTCAACACCCACCCAGCGCTGCTGCCGTCCTTCCCGGGCGCCCACGGGGTCCGCGACGCCATGGCTTACGGCGTGAAGGTCACCGGCTGCACCGTGCACTGGGCCGACGCCGGGGTGGATACGGGCCCGATCATTGCGCAGGAGGCCGTGGTGATCCAGCCGGACGACACCGAGGAAACCCTGCACGAACGCATCAAGGTAGTGGAACGCCGCCTCCTGGTGCAGACCCTGGCAGACCTGGCCGCCGCCCCTTCCCCCAACTAGGGAAAGAAGGGAGTCCTACGACAGCTCGCGCTGCTTCGTCTCCGGGGCGAAGAATGCCATCCACAACACGGACAGCAGGACAAGCCCGCCGGCGAGGGCGAAGGACGTCGCCAAGCCGAACTCCGGCCAGAAGTAGGAGGCAAACACGAGCGGGCCGAAGCCGGCGCCGATCCGGGAGAACGTCGACGCCCAGCCGAAGCCGGACCCACGGAGTTCAGTGGGATACAGCTCGGACACGTAGGCGTACAGGACGGGAATGGCCACCTGGACCATGAACCCGAACACCAGCAGCCAGGCCACCGCGGCCGAGGGCACGTCCACCACGAACGCCACGATCACCAGCGTCACGGCGGACAACGGACCAGTGATGGCCAGGATCCACTTGCGGCCCACACGCTCCACCAGGAGCGCCGCGACAATAACGCCCAAAAGCCCGACGGCGGCCATCCCCGCCGTGGTTACGAAGGCTTTGTACTCCTCGAACCCGGCGCCGATGAGGATTCGCGGCATCCACGTGAGGGACAGGTAATAGACCAGCAGCACGGAGAAGAACAACGCCCACGCAGCCGTAGTGACCTTCCAATTGAACGCCCAGATGTTTCGGAGTTGGAGCCACGCGCTGCCGGGGGAGAGCCGCGGCGCATCCTTTGGTTCGGGCAAGCTATAGGCACGCGGCGTGGCACCGGTTGCTTCCACGAGGCCGTCGATCACCGCAGCCGCTTCAACGCGACGACCCTTCCTGATCAGGAACAGGGGCGATTCGGGAACGGACCGCCGCACCCAGAACACCAACAGGGCAGGGATCACCATGATGACCATCGTCAGCCGCCAGTCGGCAAAGGCCGCCACCAGGCCGGCGGAGACGAATCCGCACAGGGCCGCGCCCACGGGCCACCAACCGTCCATGGCAGTGAGGACTTTGCCCCGCTGTTTTCGGGGTGTGAATTCCCCTACCAAGGCATAGTCCACCGGGATGCAGCCGCCCAGGCCGAAACCGGCCATGAACCGGAAAATGCAGAACCACACGATGTCCGGCGCCAAGGCACCCAGCACCGTGAAGAGGCTGAAGATCAGGAGCGTGGCAGTGAAGGCCTTCTTCCGCCCGATCGTGTCCGCAATGGTGCCCCACGCGAACGCGCCCACGGCCATGCCGATCAGGTTCGACGTGCCGATCCACGCGGCGTCGGCCGGTTGCAGGGACCAATGTTTGGACAGCAGGGGAATGAGGATGCCGTTGAGCGTCACATCCCAGGCGTCGAACATGAAGCCGAGGCCGCCAATGAGGAAGATCTTGCCCTGGACCTTCCACCGCCAAGGCAGTTCCTGCACCACTTGTTCGCCGCTGGGCACGGTCGTGTACGTATTCATGAGGCCTCCTGCATGCAACTTTAGGCCCTCAGCACCATTACTTTCGGGTTTCGATGGCCCTCCGCAGGAAACCGCCGGCTTCCTCCAGCGCGGGCTTTGCATCGGCAGGATCCATCCCGGTCAGCAACACCAGAATCGCGGCCTTCACCGAACCCCCAACCGAGTCCAACGCCGCCGCAGCTTCCGAGGCTGAGACACCGGTGGCGTGCTGCACGGTCCGCTGCGAGCGGGCCTGCAGCTTCTCGTTGGTCGCGCGCAGGTCGACCATCAGGTTCCCGTAGGTCTTGCCGA
Organism: Paenarthrobacter sp. YJN-5; assembly: GCF_015040095.1. Classification (NCBI taxonomy): domain Bacteria; kingdom Bacillati; phylum Actinomycetota; class Actinomycetes; order Micrococcales; family Micrococcaceae; genus Paenarthrobacter; species Paenarthrobacter sp. YJN-5. The sequence goes on along the minus strand of NZ_CP053544.1, from coordinate 3,349,330 downwards.
GTTTCACCATGACCAAGGTGCTGATCATGTTCAGGACCAGCTTCTGGGCCGTCCCGGAATTGAGCCTGGTGGAACCCGCAATGAACTCCGGCCCCACCGGCACCTCGATCGCCACGTCGGCCAGATGACTCACCGCCGAGCCTTTGTTGCAGGCGAGCGACGCCGTGAAGGCACCCCTTTTCCGCGCCTCCTCCAACGCACCGATCACGTAGGGCGTCCTCCCGGAGGCGGTAATACCCACGACGGCGTCCGCTTCCGTCACGTTGATATGGTGCAGGTCCCGCGCGCCAGCGGTGGCGTTGTCCTCGGCGTACTCCACGGGTTTCCGGATCGCCTCAGGGCCTCCTGCGATAAGCCCGACGACGAGTCCCGGCGGGGTGCCGAACGTCGGCGGGCACTCGCTGGCGTCCAGCACGCCCAGGCGCCCCGCGGTCCCGGCGCCCACGTACAAAAGGCGCCCCCCGCGCTGGAGCCGCTCCGCAACGGCGTCGACGGTTTGCACAATCGCGGGACCCGCCTCGGAAACGGCGGCGTGCACCCCGGAGCTGTGGGCGAGCATGGCAGCGACGAGTTCGTCGGTGCCCAGGATGTCCAGGTCTTTGAGACTGTCCGTCGCAGCCTCGGTTTGCAGTCCGGCGAGTTCGGTGCGGAGACCTGCGAGTTTGTCAGCGTCAGTCGGGCCAGTTTGTTCCGTCACGGTGGATGTACCTTTCCTGGAGGAGCCCGCGGCGCTGCGCTGCGAGGGCGGCGCCGTCCAGGCCGTCCCCGAGCGGGGCCACCACTTCAATCCCAGCCGAAGCCAGGGACTTCTGCAAGAGTCCCTCGAAGAACTCCGAGTTGGCCACGCCGCCAAGGATTGCGACGCGTGGCGTCCCGCTCGGATCGCCGCTGGCGGCCAGGAGCACGGTGCGGGTCAGGCCCCGGCACGCCTCGCTGACAATGCCGTGTGCGACGGCGTCACCCGCCTCCGCTGCGTGCAGCACCAAGGGCGCGAAACGGGCCATCGCCCGGTAAGGGTTATCCATTTCGGCCAACCAGGCGGGCAGCATGGTCGGGGACTCAACGAGTGCCCCCGCTGCCGCCGAGAGGGAAGTGGCGGGGCCGCCGTCGAACGCCAACAAAACGGCCTGGAGTCCTTGCTGGCCGATCCAGCGTCCGCTGCCGAAGTCGCCGAGGTACGGGCCCCAACCGTCGGCCCGGTGCAGGACGCCCGCCTCATCGAAGCGGAATGCCACCGCACCCGTTCCCACGATCAGCGTGGTGCCCGGTCCGCCCTGCAACGCGCCCAGATGGGCGGCAGTGGCATCGGAGAGAACGGCCGCAGGAACACCGAAATGCCGCGACAACATGGTGGCCAGCTCCCGGGACTTTGCCTCCGAAGCCTCGACGCCGGCCACGGCAGTTCCGACGCCGGTGAGGGTGCTGACGGGCAGGCCGGGCGGGAGCAGGGTGGTGGTCTCCAAGACGAGGTCGAACGCCAAGGTGGGACCGTTCTCCACGTGTACTCCGGGGAATCCGTGCTGGTCTGCCGCGCCCAACAATTCATCACCCGAGCGAAGCTCAACGCGGCAGCGGCTCTTCCCTATGTCGGCAACAAGAACGACGTCCGTGGCATCCATGGGTCAACCCTATGATGCGCCACTCCTTGTGGGGCCGGAGACGCAAAATGAGGCCGCCATCGAAACACGATAAACTGCCCCTATCCCCACTCAACGCGACACCACCCGCGCTATCTACGCGACCTAAGACGGAGACTTTTGTGAGCTTGACGCAGCTTGACCGTGTTCCCATCCGCCGTGCACTGATCTCGGTTTACGACAAGACGGGACTGGAGGAGCTCGCAAAGGGCCTGCACGCAGCCGGCGTCGCGATCGTGTCCACCGGCTCCACGGCCAAGAAGATCGCCGCAGCCGGCATTCCGGTGAAGGAAGTCGAAGAAGTCACCGGCTCCCCGGAAATGCTGGACGGACGCGTCAAGACCCTGCACCCGCGCGTGCACGGCGGCATCCTCGCCGACCGCCGCGTCCCGGCGCACATGGAAACACTCACCTCCATGGAAATCGAGACCTTCGACCTCGTGGTGGTGAACCTGTACCCGTTCGTCGAGACCGTGAAGTCCGGCGCCGCACAGGACGACGTTGTTGAGCAGATCGACATCGGAGGCCCGGCCATGGTGCGCTCGGCCGCAAAGAACCACGCCGCCGTCGCCATCGTCACGGACCCCAACTTCTACGGTGCCGTTGTTGACGCCGCCGCACACGGTGGATTCGACCTCAAGACGCGCCGCCGCCTGGCGGCGAAGGCCTTCGCCCACACTGCGAGCTACGACAACGCTGTTGCTTCCTGGACTGCCAGCCAGTTCCTGGACGAAGACGGAGACGGCGTCATTGACTGGCCCGCCTACGCAGGCCTGGCCTTGGAGCGTTCCGAGGTCCTCCGCTACGGCGAAAACCCGCACCAGCAGGCTGCCCTCTATGTGGACAAGGCCGCGCCGGCCGGCATCGCCCAGGCTGACCAGCTCCACGGCAAGGCCATGAGCTACAACAACTTCGTCGACGCCGATGCCGCCCTGCGCGCTGCTTTCGACTTCGCTGAGCCCGCCGTAGCGATCATCAAGCACGCCAACCCGTGCGGTGTTGCAGTTGGCTCCGCTGATGCTGCAGACCCGATCGCCGACGCCCACGCCAAGGCCCACGCCTGCGATCCCGTATCCGCTTTCGGTGGCGTCATCGCAGCGAACCGCACCGTCACTGCAGGCATGGCCCGCACGGTCGCGGACATCTTTACCGAGGTTGTCATCGCTCCGGACTTCGAACCGGAAGCCGTGGAGATCCTCTCCAAGAAGAAGAACATCCGCCTCCTCGCCCTGCCCGAAGGCTACGGCCGCTACCCCTCCGAGATGCGCCAGGTATCCGGCGGCGTCCTGGTTCAGATGACGGACAAGGTGGACGCCGACGGCGACAACCCCGCCAACTGGACCCTCGCCGCCGGCGAAGCCGCTGACGACAAGACCCTGGCGGATCTCGCTTTCGCGTGGACTGCCTGCCGGGCGGCCAAGTCGAACGCCATCCTGCTCGCGGACAACGGCGCAGCAGTGGGCATCGGCATGGGCCAGGTCAACCGCCTCGACTCCTGCAAGCTGGCTGTTGAGCGCGCCAACACGCTTGGCGTCCAGGTGGAGTCCGACGTCGAAGGTGCCGGCGGTGCCTCCAACGCCAGCGGTGCCAACGCTCCTGAGCGCGCACGCGGTGCCGTGGCAGCTTCGGATGCCTTCTTCCCCTTCGCTGACGGACTGCAGATCCTGATCGACGCCGGTGTCCGCGCCGTCGTCCAGCCGGGTGGATCAGTTCGCGACGAGGAAGTCATCGCTGCCGCGAATGCTGCAGGCATCACGATGTACTTCACCGGCGCACGCCACTTCTTCCACTAGTCCCCACCCACCCAGCGCAACGGCGGCCGCCCCCGAAAGGGGACGGCCGCCGTCGTACTTAACAGGGGCCTGCTACAAAGGATCGGTTACGAAGCCGCAGCCGCCGTGTAGGTGGACTGGATCACGGAGCCCCAATACGGGCCGTACATGGTGCTGGAGTTGCTGCCGTAGCCGTAGGAGTTCACGGAGTTCTGGTAACCGCTGGAGCTGTTGCCGATGAACCACGGACCGCCCGAGGATCCACCGGTCATGTTGCACGGGATGCCCTGGGTGAGGAACTGCGGGTTGTAGGGATCGTTGGTGGCGGTGCCGGAGCAGCTCTTGAGGGATTCACCGTTGAAGGGTGCAGCTGCCGGGTAGCCGAAGGACTTGTAGCTCAGGCCGCGGGCGGCGTTGAACTGGACACCGGAGGAGCCCACGACGTCTGCGAGCCTCTTGCCGTTGAGGGTGTTCACCACTGCGAAGGCGGTGTCGTACTGCATGTTACCGTTGGACGCCCACTGGGTGGGGGAGTAGAGGGCCTTGGCCGTCCACTTGCCGTACGGTGCGGAACCGTTCAGGTAGGCGGGAACGAAGACCAGGTTGGTGGCGTACGCTCCGGGGCCTTCGTTGACGCAGTGGCCGGCGGTGGACACGGTGCTCTTGTTCGCTGCCGTGACGGAGTTGCCGGAGCAGACGTAGTTGGAGCCGCCGAGGGTGAAGAAGATCTTGCCGATGTGCTTGACCGGCGTCTCGGACTGGTTGACCTTGAGGTTGATGTTCTTGTCGGCGGCGGCCTGCTGGCCTTCGATGCTGGTGACGACGCCCGGAGCTTCGGCCACCGGAGCCTTGCCGAGGTTCAAGAGCCCGCTGCGCTGCAGGGCTTTGCTGGCAAGGACATCGCCGCTCTTGGCGGACTTCATCCGCTCCGGGGTCCAGTAGTCTGCAGCGCCGTTGTCTGAGGCTACGTGGCGGCTGACCGCAGCGCCGTTCGAGTCGGTGTCCTTCGCGGGGGCCGCGTTTGCGCTGGTTGTTCCAACCAGGGCGAGGATCGCGGCGGCGGACAGACTCAGAAGGCTTGTGGCCAGGGTCTTGGTTTTTGTCACGTTGTTCCTACCTAATCGAGGGAGTGAGGCGGCCAGTGATGGCGACCGCCGACTGACGGAATCGAAGCTACCCGCCGTGTGACAAGTTTGTAAAGAGATGTTTCAGATTTTGTGATATTTTGCTGTCACTTGGACCGGGACGGCTGGCGGGGAGGTACGACGGCGGGAAGTCGCCACTGTTGTTTGGCCTGCCGTCGCGCTTTGCGACGGTCCGGAGGTACGGGCAAGGTGCTTGTGAAAGCGGTAACGCAAGGCGTGATCCCGGACACGAACGGCCCTCAAACAGGTGCGCTCGGGTAAGTTAGAGATGTTGAAATCTGCAGACTTTCAGGGAGAACCCCGCCAATGGCCAAGATTATCTATACCCACACAGACGAAGCGCCGATGCTGGCTACCTACTCATTCCTGCCGATTGTGGAAGCGTATGCCTCGACCGCAGGTGTGGAGGTCGAGACCCGCGATATCTCGCTGGCCGGCCGCATCATCGCCGTATTCGGCGATTTCCTGACTGAGGAGCAGCGCACGGGCAATGCCCTGGCTGAACTTGGCGAACTGGCAAAGCAGCCGGAAGCCAACATCATCAAGCTGCCCAACATCAGTGCTTCCGTCCCGCAGCTCAAGGCCGCCATCGCCGAGCTCCAGGCCCAGGGTTACGCCCTCCCGGACTACCCGGACAACCCCTCTTCCGACACTGAGACGGACATCCGTTCCCGCTACGACAAGATCAAGGGCTCCGCCGTGAACCCGGTCCTGCGTGAGGGCAACTCGGACCGCCGCGCGCCGCTGTCGGTGAAGAACTACGCCCGCCAGAATCCGCACTCCATGGGCGCTTGGACCGCTGATTCCAAGACCAACGTGGCCACCATGGGCCAGAACGACTTCCGCTCCAACGAGAAGTCCGTTGTCATCGAAGCCGATGATGCCCTCTCCATCCAGCTGGTCCGCGAAGACGGCTCCGTCAAGGTCCTCAAGAAGGACTTCCCCGTTCTGGCCGGCGAGGTTGTGGACGGTACCGTCCTCCGCGCCGAAGCCCTGGACGAATTCCTCAAGGCCCAGGTTGCCCGTGCCAAGGAAGAGGGCATCCTCTTCTCCGCACACCTGAAGGCCACCATGATGAAGGTCTCCGACCCCATCATCTTCGGCCACGTCGTGAAGGCCTACTTCTCCGAGCTGTTCGACACCTACGGCAAGCAGCTGGCTGCCGCAGGCATCAACCCGAACAACGGCCTCGCCGCGATCCTCAATGGTCTCGACGAACTGCCCGAGGATGTCCGCGAAGGCGTCAAGGCAGCCATCACCAAGGGACTCGAAGAAGGTCCCGCCCTGGCAATGGTCGACTCGGACAAGGGCATCACCAGCCTGCACGTTCCGTCCGACATCATCGTGGACGCTTCCATGCCCGCCATGATCCGTTCCTCCGGACACATGTGGGGCCCGGACGGCAAGGAAGCCGACACCCTGGCAGTCCTCCCGGACAGCTCCTACGCCGGTGTGTACCAGGTTGTCATTGACGACTGCCGCGCCAATGGTGCGTTCGATCCCACCACCATGGGCACCGTCCCCAACGTCGGCCTCATGGCCCAGGCCGCCGAAGAATACGGCAGCCATGACAAGACGTTCGAGATCGAAGCAGCCGGAACCGTCCAGCTCGTGAACCGCGCAGGCACCGTACTGATCGAACACCAGGTTTCCCCGGGCGATATCTGGCGCGCTTGCCAGACCAAGGACGTGCCGATCCGTGACTGGGTCAAGCTGGCTGTGACCCGCGCCCGCGCTTCGGAGACCCCGGCCGTCTTCTGGCTGGACAAGGGCCGCGCCCACGACGCCAACCTGATCGCCAAGGTCAACGAGTACCTCAAGGACCACGACACCGAGGGCCTGCAGATCGAGATCCTCTCCCCGGAAGAGGCCACCGCCTTCACGCTGGAGCGCATCCGCAAGGGCCAGGACACCATCTCCGTTACCGGTAACGTGCTCCGCGACTACCTCACGGACCTGTTCCCGATCCTCGAACTCGGCACCAGCGCCAAGATGCTCTCCATCGTTCCGCTGATCAACGGCGGCGGCCTGTTCGAGACCGGTGCCGGTGGTTCCGCCCCGAAGCACGTCCAGCAGCTGGTCAAGGAAAACCACCTCCGCTGGGACAGCCTGGGTGAATTCCTCGCCCTGGCCGTGAGCTTCGAGCACCTTGCCACCACCACCGGCAACGCCCGTGCCCAGGTCCTGGCCGACACCCTCGACCGCGCCACCGGCACGTTCCTGCTGGAGAACAAGTCCCCGCGCCGCAGCGTCGGCGAGCTGGACAACCGCGGAAGCCACTTCTACCTCGCCATGTACTGGGCGCAGGAACTGGCCAAGCAGTCCTCCGATGCAGAGCTGGCAGCAGCCTTCGCACCGATCGCCGAGGAACTGACCTCCAACGAGGACGCAATCGTCGGCGAGCTTAACGCAGTCCAGGGCCCCGCCGTCGATCTTGGCGGTTACTACCGTCCGGACGCTGCCAAGGCCGCTGAGGTCATGCGCCCGTCGGCAACCTTCAACAAGGTCCTCGCGACCCTGAAGTAAGCCCCCAACTGACTCGCAGTTGCGGTTGTTTTGAGAGCTCAGAACAACCCCGACTGCGAGTCAGTTTGCGTTTAACGGTCCGCTGCGAACCGTGCGGGAGCCGTGCCGCCGTCGACGATGTCCTTCAGCACCCGGCCGATCGCCGGGGTGAACTTGAACCCGTGGCCGGAGAAGCCCGCGCCCACCACCAGCGGGCCGAACCGGTCCAGGACGAAGTCCTCGTTGGGCGTGGTGGTGTAGGTGCAGCTGATGGGAACCGCCGTAGAAGGGTCGACGCCGGGAAGCCACTCTTCGGCGTAGCGCACCAAGGCTTCGAGCTGCTGGGGGATGGGCTGGAACGTGCGCTCGTCGGGATCCATGACGGGCCCTACGCCGTGCCAGCCCGCCTTGACACCCTCGCCAGGGGTGAGCATGCCGTAAACGGGGCTGTACCAGTATTCGTAGAGTTCGTTGTTGGGATCGGGGTCCGGGTTGTGGTTGAAGCTCGGCCACACCAACGTGTTGTCCACCGGGGTGAAGTGCGCAGGCTGTTCCTGGGTGACCACCAAGGCCGGCAGTTCCGCCAGTCCGTCGAGCACTTTGGTGGTCCAGGCACCTGCCGTGACCACAACCCGCCGGGCCGTGTAATCCTCTTCCTCCGTCACCACCACCACCGAATCGGGACCGTCCACGCGAATGTCGCGGACCGGCGTCGAGTATTTGAACACTGCGCCCTTGGATTCGGCGGACGTCCGCAGTGCTTTCAGCGCGTCAGCTGAGCGGACCCGGCCTGAACCCGGGACGAACAGCACGTCCGTGGCGAAGTTCATGCCCTTCCAGCGGTCGGCGGCCTCTGTGGGGGAGATGAAGTAGCTTTCGATTCCGCGTTCCTGGTGAGCCGCGTGGATTTGCTGCAGCTTAGGGGTGTTGCCGTGGTTGGCCAGCCCCACCAGGTCCAGGAGCGGAGCGCCGTGTTCGGCCGCAAGCTCATCCCAAAGGATCTTGGACTCGGCCAGGAGGTCCAGGTATTCGGCCTCCGCGTAAGCGGTGTTGAAGTTGCGGGTGGCCCCGTGGGAAGCACCAATGTGGTGCCCGGCTTCGAACTGCTCCAGGAGGATCACGGATTTGCCGGCCCGGGATAACTGCCATGCGGCAGCCGATCCCATGGCTCCGCCGCCGACTACCACCACATCAACCTGCATACCCGCTCCATTCCTCGCGCGGCTCCTGGATCCGGGGGCCACCTCTCATTCTGCCCCCACTCACCCAACTGGGTCGCAATTGTGCGCGTTTTGACGTCTCTAAACGCGCACAATTGCGACCTACTTGGGTGGGGCGCGCAGCGGGTTGGGTGGGTTGCGCGGCGGGTTGGGGCGGCGGCGGGCCGGTTTGGTGAGCCGCGCTTGGGCATGGAAGATTGGGATGCGTGAAATTCCTTCACCCGTCTCCCAAGTCCTCTTCCCGCGGCATCACCATCCTGCGCGTCGCGTTCGGTGCGCTGCTGCTGGTCCACGGCGTGCAGAAGTTCATGGCGGGACACGCAGCGTTCGCCGCCTCCGTGGCCGCGATGGGCGTGCAGAAGCCGGACATCATTGCCTGGCTGGTGATCGCCGGCGAGCTGGGCCTCGGCCTGCTGCTGGTGCTCGGTGCGCTGACCCGGGTGGCCGGCTTCCTCGCGGCGATCCTCATCGGTTCCATCTGGTTCGTCACGGAAGCGGGCAAGCCTCTGCTGACCGACGCGTCGGGCGTTACCGCGGAGCTGCTGATCATCTACTTCGCGATCGCAGTGTCCCTGATTTTTCTCGGCCCCGGCGCCCTGTCCCTGGACCGGAAGCTGGCGAAGCAACCCGCCCGCCGTTAACTCACTTGGGTTAAATGAGGACGACGACGGCGGCCTACCGGGCGTCGTTTGGGTACCGGATGCCCAACTGGGACCGAACGCCGTCGAAAAGCCGCATGACGTTGATGGAATCCTCAAGCGGCATGGTCGGGCTTTCGGTCAGCCCCTGTTGGATGCAGCGGGTCACCTCCCGGAGTTCGTAGGTGTAACCGATGCCAACGACGTCGAACCGTTCATGGCGTGGCTCGTCCCAACCCACCCGAACCACCAGCTCACGCGGGTTGTTCACGGATCCGATCGTCTGCACATAACCGAGTCCGCCGGCGACACTGGCGTTGCGGGGTCCGTGTGCCGTCAGGGACGAGGTCAGTTGGGCCTGGGCGCCGGTGTCGTAGCCGAGGGTAAGTGCATTCTGGCTGTCCACTCCGTCCTCGTTCAATGATGCGATGGCGGTCACGGACTGCGGAAAGCCCAGTGTGCCGAGGGCCCACAGCAACGGGTACACGGTGATATCCAAAAGTGCGCCCCCGCCGTCGTTGAGGGCCCAAAGGCGGGCCGTGGGATCGTACGGGGCAGGGAATCCGAGGTCGGCCGAAACCCACTGGACCTGGCCTATCTCTCCGGAGGCGGCAATAGCGAAAGCGCGTTGCATGCTCGGAAGGAAGCGGCTCCATACGGCCTCCATAAAGAAGACCTTCTGTTCCCTGGCCAGCCTGACCAGCTCCGTGGCTTCCCGGGCGTTGATGGTCAGGGCCTTCTCGCACAGCACATGCTTGCCGGCGCGCAACGCGGCGGATGCTATGTGGAAGTGTTGTGCATGGGGAGTGGCGACGTAAACGACGTCGACGGCGGGATCGTCGAACATGCGCTGGTAGCCGGGCACCCCGCCGTCGTCTCCGTACCCTTTACTGAAACCGACGGTTTGGGCAAAGGCGTCCGCCGCTTCCTGCGTGCGGGAACTGACCGCGTAGAGCTCGGCATCCTCAAGGAGCGACAGGTCCTGCGAGACGCTGCCGGCGATGTTCCCCGTTGACACTACGCCCCACCGCAGGCGCCGCCCGGTGGCAGCTCGGGGGTCCTGGTTGATCTGGGTGGACAGCCATGGTTTGGCGATAGGGAGAGTCATGCCTCACAGTCTCTCACTGCTGTCCAGCAGTCCCGGGGTAATTCGCGGGTCTGAGGGCCAACGGCTCAAATCTCCCTGACACGCTAAGCATCCTGTTCATCATTCCGGATGACGGCGACCGGCCAAGGCTTCGCTTAGGCTGGAGCAATCATCCCTCGCAGAGGTTCTGTGGGGAGTTACCGAAACGGAGCAGGGATGGGTGTTTTTCGGCGTGTCATTTTGCCGGTTGCCTGGTTATTGGTGTTTGCCATCATCGCAGTGGCATTGGTCAAGATCGCTTTCATTGACGGACTTAAATCCACAGCTTCAGAGCCGGCGCCACTGGCGGAAGTAGCCATTCCGACCGTTCCAGCCACGCGGGCCACGATCACCAATACAGTGCAGATCAAAGGCACGGTGCAGAGCGATGCCGCGGAATCCGTGCGCAGTACGTCAGCCGGCAGCGTCAATAAGGTCTTCGTTGAACAGGGGACCACAGTGTCCCAAGGCGACCCCCTGTTCCAGGTCAAGGCCGAACGGGCCGTGACCAATCCGCAAGTGTCCAAGGACGGAACACCGCCGAAGCCGGTCTATGACTATTTCAACGTCGTAGCCCCCGGCACCGGGACGCTGCAGTCGCTCAGTACGCTGATCGACCAGCAGGTCAGCGTCGGCGAAACTGTCGGAAAGATCGACCCCGGCACGTACACTGTTGCCGGATCCGTCACCGCCGCGCAGCAGTATCGACTGCTTGGCAAGCCCGGTCCCGCGGAGATCGAACTGGTAGGAGGCCCGGCGCCGTTCCAGTGCGGTGAGGTGACGCTTAAGAACAACGCATCCGACGACGGCGGAACCGGCTCAGTGGGCATGTCCGGCTCGGGCGGGGGTCCCGGCATGGGCGTCGGATTTGCCATGGCTGGCCCAGGGGGCGGCGGGGGACAGCAGGACGGCGGCAGCACCCCCACGGGCACGCTAAGTTGCGCCGTGCCGTCGGACCAGCAGGTGTTCGCCGGCCTCGGTGCCACCATGACGGTCAGCGCGGGAGTAGCCACGGATGTTGTCACCGTGCCGTTGACCTCGGTGAAGGGCAGCGTAAAGGACGGTGTTGTCTGGATCGCGGGTTCAAGCGGAGGAGCACCGGAGCAGCGCCAAGTGCAGCTCGGCTTGAACGATGGCTCCGCTGTTGAGGTGGTGTCCGGCTTGTCGGAGGGCGAGCAGGTCCTTGAATTCGTTCCGGGTGCTCCGGCTGCGCAAGACCCGATGATGGGACCTGCCCAGGGCACCTACATTCCGGCGGGCTAGGCATGACCTCACTAAGCCCGAGCGAAACCCTGGTCAGCCTCCGCGCGGTGACACGCTCTGTGACGCTGCCCGATGCCCAGCACCTGCACATCCTTCGAGGCATTGACCTGGAGGTGCTCAGCGGCGACCACACAGCAATCGTTGGAAGGTCCGGCTGCGGCAAATCAACCTTGCTCAATCTCCTCGGTCTCCTGGACGTTCCAACATCCGGCGAGCTGGAGTTCCTTGGGCAGCCCGCGGAGCGGCTCGGCAGTAACGCCAGGGCCCGGTTACGCGGCTCAACGGTGGGGTTTGTGTTTCAGCAGTTCAACCTCTTGCCGGGGCGCAGCGCCTTGGACAACGTCATCACGCCGCTGCTCTACGCCAAGGGCAGGGACTTTTGGCGTCGCAGGGAGCTCGCCATGAACATGCTGGACCGGGTTGGTTTGGCCGACCGCGCCAACACTATGCCGAATATGCTCTCCGGTGGTGAACAACAGCGCGTGGCCATCGCACGTGCCTTGGTCCGCGGGCCACGTCTCATTCTCGCGGATGAACCAACCGGCGCTCTCGACGTCGAAACCGGACAATCCGTTATGGCCCTTCTGGATGCAGTGGCCACTGAAACTGCCGCCGCCCTTGTGACGATCACACACGACGTCAACGTGGCTGCGCTCGCCCGCGCCTGCTATCGGCTCGATTCCGGTGTCCTGGGTCCTATGAGCCTTGAAGAAACAGGAGCGCCAGTATGATCGGCTTCGTGTCATCGTTGGTTGAGGCATGGCAGGAACTGCGCATCAACAAGGTCCGCATACTCCTGGCCCTGATGGGCGTGGCATTGTCCGTTGCTGCCTTGACGTCCGTGGTGGGGGTCGGAAACCTGGCCAGAGAAGGCTACAAAGAGCAATCCGAACGGAACGGCGGCCGGGTGGCTACGTTATCCCTCGGTGTGTACGGGCCCTCCTCTCCGGACCCGGCGACCCTGGAGAAGGCCTATCAGGGCGTCCAGCAACGCTATGGGATCACCACATCCACCCATGTGGGGCGCACGCAGGCCGAGTTCCAGCTTCCGCGTGGCGTCACGAAGGTGGACACAACCATCGTGGACGTCGGATATGGCGTGATCCACCGTGTTCCCTTGATGCAAGGAACGTGGTTTGCCTCCGATGACCACCGGAGGTTGGCGCCCGCCGTCGTGGTCTCCGAAGCCTTCTATAACAGGGCTGGCAGGCCCAACCTGGCCAACAACCCCACGGTTACCGTCCCGGGTGATCATCCGGCAACCGTGGTGATCATCGGCGTCGTTCCCGACGTGTGGCCCGATACGCCGCCGGCCGCGTTCATTCTCACCGAAGGCGCGGCCATGGCGGGCATGAGGTCGGAAATGTCCGAATTCAAGATCTGGGTGGGGGAGGAGCAGGCTGAGGCCCTGGCGGCCGCCATCACCGCCGATCTCCAGAGTCAGTTTCCGGGGTTCTCCGCGCAGGCCAACCGCATGGACTATGCGGCGCACGGTGATCCGCTCGGGCCGGCCCAACTGGTGATCGGCGGCGTCGCAGGACTGGTTCTCCTCCTCGGTGCCGTGGGCATGCTCAACATCTCCATGGTCACCGTGCGCTACAGGGTGCGGGAGATCGGCATCCGCCGGAGTTTCGGTGCTACCTCCGGCCGGATCTTCTTCGGGGTCATGATGGAGTCCGTGGTGGCCACTGCCTGCGCCGGACTGCTGGGGGTCATGGTGGCAGTTGCCGTGGTGAAGAATCCTTGGATCCAGTCGAAGGTGGCGCCGAGCCTGACAGAATATCCGCCGTTTCCGATCGATGCCGCCCTGCTCGGGTTCGGTGCAGCCGTCCTCGTTGGAGCACTCGCCGGAGCGATTCCTGCACTCGTGGCAGTGCGGGTCAAAGTCATTGATGCGATCCGGTTCTGACCTCTTCAACGGCGGCGAACCCCAAAACCGCGGAATGCAAAAAGCCCCGGTCCGCCTGTTCTGGCGGGCCGGGGCTCCTTGCTAAGGGGTAGCGCGACTACTTGGTGATCGGGCCGAGTACCGGATCGTCGACGTAAGCCGTCTTGACGTTCTCAGCGGTGACGATCTGCGGAGGCAGGAGGTACGCCGGAACGGTCTTGACGCCGTTCTTGTACGAATCCTTGTCGTTGATCTCCAGTTCCTTGCCGGCCTGCAGGTCCTTCACCATGGTGATGGCGTGCTCAACCAGTTTGCGGGTGTCCTTGTTGATGGTGGAGTACTGCTCGCCGGCCATGATCGACTTGACGGACTCAACCTCGGAGTCCTGGCCGGTCACAACGGGGAGCGGCTTGCCGGCAGCCTTGACGGAGGTCAGGACTGCGCGGGCCAGGGTGTCGTTCGGGGAGAGAACACCGTCGAGCGAAGCGGAGCCGTAGCTGCCGGTCAGCAGGGTGTCGGCGCGACGCTGGGCGTTTTCAGCCTTCCAACCCTGGGTAACAGCCTGCTCGAAAGCGGTCTGGCCCGAGAGTACCTTGAGGGTGCCGTCGTCGATCTTCGGCTTCAGGACGCTCATGGCGCCGTCGAAGAAGACCTTGGCGTTGGCATCGTCAGGAGAACCGGCAAACAGTTCGATGTTGTACGGGCCGGAGGGCTTCTTGGCCTTCAGCCCGTCCAGCAGTGCCTGTCCCTGCAGCTCGCCAACCTTGAAGTTGTCGTAGGCCACGTAGTAGTCCACGTTCTCAGTGTTGAGGAGCAGACGGTCGTAGGCGATGACGGTTGCGCCGGCATCCTTGGCCTGCTTGAGCTGGGTACCCAGCTGGGCGCCGTCGATGGCACCCACAACGATCACCTTGGCACCCTTGGTGACCATGGCGCTGATCTGGTTCTGCTGCTCGGAAACGCCGCCGTTGGCGAACTGAACGTCCGGCTTGAAGCCGGCCTCGTTGAGGCCATCGTTGAACAGCTTCTCCGCGAGGACCCAGTTCTCACTGGTCTTCTGCGGAAGTGCGACGCCGATCAGCGAGTCCTTGGGGAACGCTTCCCCGCCAGCTGTGCTGCTGCTTGAGCCGCTGTCGGAGCGGCCGCAGGCTGTCAGCGCCAGTGCCGCGATGGCAGCGACTGCTGCTGCCTTTCCTGCTTTACCAAACATTCGCATATCTTGGTTCACTTTCTGTTTTGGTGGGGTGGAGCGAGTCTTCTGGGTAATGAAGTTCGTGTATGAAGCTCAGGCTTCCTTGGAGATGACTTCCTTGGTGGAGGTGGTCTCGTCCGGCTTGATGTCGTTGTTGTTCCGCTGGAAGTTCTTCATCAACATGCCCGTGATGGAGCGCTTGCCCTGGGACTTGTTGTAGACGTCGAAGGCGACTGCTGCCAGGAGCACCAGGCCCTTGATGATCTGGGTGAGGTCGGCGCCGACGCCCAGCAACTGCAGGCCGTTGTTCAGGACAGCCATGACGAGGCCACCGACGATTGAGCCGATCACGGTACCCACACCACCGGTGACGGCTGCGCCACCGATGAAGACGGCTGCGATTGCATCGAGTTCCCAGCCGACGCCGTCGAACGGACCCGAAGCGGTGGAACGGCCGACGAAGATCATGCCTGCAAGCCCGGCCAGGACGGACATGTTGAGCATGACCAGGAAGTTGACCTTCTTGGACTGGACGCCGGACAGTTCAGCTGCGTGGCGGTTGCCACCCACGGCGTAGACGTGGCGGCCGATGACGGTCTTGTCCGCAATGAAGCCGTAGATGAGGACCAGGACGGCGAGGATCAGGCCGGGGATGGGGAAGGAGGTTCCGGGACGGCCGGTTGCGAACAGGTACGTGGCGTAGAGGATGGCACCGCAGATAAGGACCAGCTTGGTGACCTCAACCCACAGTTCGGGAACGTCGGCGCCCAGGGCTTTGCTGGCAGCCCGGGCCCGCAGGGACATGACGACGACGAACGCGGCGGCAACGAGGCCGATCAGGAGGGTCAGGTTGTTGAAGCCTGTGTCAGGCCCGATTTCCGGGAGGTAGCCGGAACCGAGGTACTGGAAGTCGCTGGGAACCGGGATGGTGTTGGACTTGCCGACGAACTGGTTGAAACCACGGAACAGGAGCATGCCTGCCAGCGTCACGATGAAGGCCGGGATGCCTACGTAGGCTGTCCAGAAACCTTGCCAGGCACCGATCAGGGCTCCCAGCGCGAGTCCGAAGAGCACGCCCATGTACCAAGGGATTCCCCAGTCACGGATGGCGAGGGCCACGGAAACACCGACGAACGCGGCCACCGAACCTACCGAAAGGTCGATGTGGCCTGCAATGATGACCAGCACCATGCCGATGGCCAGGATCAGGATGTAGGAGTTGCCGTTGAACAGGTTGATCACGTTGCCGGGGGTCAGCGTGCGGCCCTCGGTAAAGATCTGGAAGAAGATGATGAGTGCCACCAGGGCGAAAATCATGCCGAACTGGCGGGTATTGCCACCAAATAGCTTCTTGAGCGCGTTCATTGTTTTGGTCCTTGAGTCAGGAAGGGGCGTTTCGGGGCGACTGGGGGTCAGGCTGCGGTCTTGCGGTTGGACGTCATGAGCTTCATCAGGCTTTCCTGGCTGGCTTCGTCCTTATTAAGGACACCTGTGATGGCGCCTTCAAAGATGGTGTAGATCCGGTCGGAGAGGCCCAGGAGCTCGGGGAGTTCCGAGGAAATGACGATTACTCCCTTGCCCTGATCTGCCAGGCGCTGGATGATGCCGTAGATCTCGTACTTGGCGCCGACGTCGATGCCTCGGGTCGGTTCGTCAAGGATCAGCAGGTCAGGATCGGTAAACATCCATTTGGCCAGCACGACTTTCTGCTGGTTTCCGCCGGAGAGCTTTGCCACGCCCTCTTCCACGGAGGGAGTCTTGGTCCGAAGGGACTTCCGGTATTCCTCTGCGACCTGGAATTCCTTGCGGGTGTCCACCACGGAGTACTTGCTGATCTTGTCCAGTGCCGCAGCGACGGTGGTGGTCTTGATGTCATCCAGCAGGTTCAGGCCCAGGGACTTGCGGTCTTCGGTCACGTAGCCGAGGCCGGCGTCGATCGCTGCCTTGACCGTGCGGAGGTTGACCCGCTTGCCGTCCTTGTAGACCTCGCCGGAGATGAACTTTCCGTAGGAGTGGCCGAAGAGCGACCGTGCAAGCTCGGTGCGTCCTGCGCCCATGAGGCCGGCGAAGCCGACGATCTCGCCGCGGCGTACAAAGAAGTTGGAACCCTTGCAGATGAGCCTGTCCTGGATGACCGGGTGGCCAACCGTCCAGTTCTTGACTTCGAAGAAGACCTCGCCGATCTTCGGTTCGTGGTCCGGGAAGCGGGATTCCAGGGTGCGTCCCACCATGCCCTTGATGATCCGGTCTTCATCCACGCCGTCGCGCTTGACGTTGAGGGTCTCGATGGACTTGCCGTCGCGGATGATCGTGATCTCGTCGGCGATCTGCTCGATCTCGTTGAGCTTGTGGGAAATGATGATGGACGTAATGCCACGGCCCTTGAGGCCGAGGATCAGGTCCAGCAGGTGCTGCGAATCGGATTCGTTCAGCGCGGCCGTGGGCTCATCGAGGATCAGGAGCTTCACGGACTTGTTCAGTGCCTTGGCGATTTCCACCAGCTGCTGCTTGCCGACGCCGATTTCCTTGATGGGGGTATCCGGGTCTTCACGCAGGCCTACGCGGGCCAGGAGCTCTACGGAACGACGCCGGGCCTCGGCCCAGTCGATGACGCCCCACTTGGTGGGCTCGTTGCCGAGGAAGATGTTCTCCATGATGGAGAGTTCCGGGATCAGAGCGAGCTCCTGGTGGATGATCACGATGCCGGCGGCTTCGCTTGCCCGGATGTCCTTGAACTGCTGGACTTCGGCTTGGTAAACAATGTCCCCGGTGTAGCTGCCGTAGGGGTAAACACCTGACAGGACCTTCATGAGGGTCGACTTGCCTGCACCGTTTTCTCCACAGATTGCGTGGATCTCGCCGGCTTTTACCCGCAGGCTCACGTTCGACAAGGCCTTCACGCCGGGGAATTCCTTCGTGATCGAGCGCATCTCCAAAAGGATGGGATCACCTTGCGTGTCGAGGGTTGTCATCAGCCCTTGCGCCTCCAATGTCTGACTTCGTTGTCGGCCCCGCGGCGGCGGAGCTGTCTGATGAAAAAGTAAACTGTAAACACCATCTTGTCGTCAAGACTTGAACACAAGATGGTGCTAACAATTTGGTTACTAGCCGGTAATACCGGCGTGTTGGAACACCAGTGCGGCTGCGCCCAAGGCCTCTGCGCGCGCGCCGAGCGAGGACATGGCGAGATGCGTCGTCTCCCCGACGACGGGCACTGCGTGGCGTACAAGGCCCCTTCGTATGGGGTCCAGCAGCAGGTCCCCGAGGCCGGCGAGGGGGCCGCCCACCACGATGACTTCAGGGTTGATCAGGTTGGAAACGTTGCCCAGGGCACGCCCTACGGCAAGCCCGGCATCGTCCACGACGCGCTGGGTGGCGGAGTCCCCTGCGAGGCAGTTGCGCACGATGTCCTGGGGCGTCAGGAGGGCGTCCTGCCCCCGGCTCAGCAGCTCGATCATGGTGGTGGTGGACGCAATGGTTTCCAAGCATCCGCGGTTCCCGCAGCGGCAGACAAGGCCGTGTTCGTGGATGGTGGCGTGGCCGATTTCTCCGGTGATTCCAACGTTGCCGTAATAGGGCGCGCCGTTCAGGATCAAGCCCGCGCCGATGCCCGAGCCGATCTTGAGGAACATCAGGTTGGACACACCGCTGTGCGGTCCCCAGGTGACCTCTGACAGGGCGCCCAGGTTCGCGTCGTTGTCAACAAAGACGGGGCATTGGAGCGCTTCTTCGAGTCTGTGGAGGATGTCGATGCCCACCCATTCGGGGAGGATTGCCCCCTGCGCTACGGTGCCGCTGCGGCGGTCGATGGGCCCCGGGATGCCGGCTCCGGCCCCGACTACCGCGCTGGGGTCGATGCTGTTTTCCTCAAGGAGTCTCCCCAGGAGACGCACAGCTGCGGCGATGCCTTCTTCTGCCTTGTGGCCGAGCGGCAACTCGATGTACTCCTCGGCGATCACGTGGTAGCCGAGGGAGGCCAGTACCACCCGCAAGTGGCGCCTGCCGAAGTCGATTCCGACGGCAACAGCCCCGTTGCTGTTGAGCCTGACGTTCGTGGCGCGGCGGCCTGAACTGGTGGTCGGCTCCGTGGAGACGAGGCCTGCATCCTGCATGATTTTCACAATGTTGGAAACGGTGGCCGTTGACAGGCCGGTCTGCCGGGAAAGCTCGGCCTGGGTGGATGGCCCGCTCAGTAGGCACTCGATGATCCGCTGCTGGTTCAGGTGGCGAAGTGCGGACTGTGAGCCGGGTTTTCTCGGATGGCTCTTCGTTGAGCGCTGCGTAGCGGGCATGACAAGAAGAGTGCCCCACAAAGAGCCTTGTAGTCAAGAAGTGAACACAACGAGTCAACCTTGAGCGACATACTCCAACGCAGCGACGCCTGTAAGGCCGGGCGATGTGCCCTGCCTGCCAAGCATCCGGGTCCAAACGTCCCAACCCGCGATGGCCCGGCACGCCTAGGCTGGAACCAAGTACCCCGGACCTACCAGCGCCGGGCCCCGGAGAACCAAGGTGGTAACGATGCTGCTCTCAGTCCTGCAGGCCAACGCCTCCGTCCTGGACGTGGACACAAACCTTCGGACTATTGACGACGCCGCAGAACGGGCATCCAAGGCAGGGGCTGCGTTATTGCTGACGCCCGAGCTCTTCCCGGTGGGCTATGCGCCGCTCCGGATCCACGCTGAGATGGATCCGGCCACCTTGTCCGGGATCCGCGAGCAGCTTGCCAGGATCGCGAGGACTCATGGCATCGCCCTGGTGTACAGCCTCCCGGCATCTGCCAAAGTAGCGCACGACGACGGCGCGGAGCCAGCGTCCGCGGAGGGGCGCTGGCATATCTCGGCTACTTTGTTGGACGCCTCCGGGGAAGAAATCCTGACTTACAACAAGGTCCACCTCTTCGGCGAGGAAGAGCACAAGGCGTTCGTCGGCTCCCAGGAACCTCCCGCCGTCGTGGATTTCAACGGCATCCGCACGTCGATGCTGATCTGCTACGACGTCGAGTTCCCGGAAGCCGTGCGCGCGGCAGCAAGCCGCGGTGCGGAACTGCTGCTGGTACCCACGGCATTATCCGCCGGCTTCGACAACGTGCCCCAGGTCCTCATCCGCGCGCGGGCGCTGGAGAGCCAACTGCATGTGGCCTACGCCAACCACTCCGGACACGAGGACATCTACAACTTCCTGGGCGGAAGCGTCGTAGCCGGTCCCGACGGTTCATTGCTCGCCGCGGCGGGGGAGGGGGTTGCGTTGCTTTTCGCCGAGGTTGGAACGGAAGCGGTCAAAGCGGCCCGTGCCGAGGTCCCTTACTTGAAGGAACGCCGCCCGGACCTTTACGCGACATGGGAAATCTAGGTGGTACCCGGCGTCTGCTCCTCCACATACTGCAGGGCGAACCACAGCTCCGCCCGCACCTGCGCAGCGTTGAGGTCCATGTCCAGTAGTTCCGCAATCACGCCGATCTGGCGCCGGACGCTGTTGCGGTGCAGGCCCAGCAGTTTGGCGGACGCGTCCCAGCTGCCGTTTTCGGTAAGCCACCCACGCAGGACGGACAGCAGTGGATCGCGACGCTCGGGCTCCAAGGAAAGCAGGGGACCCAGCAGGCGCTCGGCGAGCATGGTCCCTGCGTCCCGGCCCAGCAGTCCTGTCACGGACCAGTTCACCTCATCGACGCGGGCGCTCACGCCGGTGGACAGCACGCGCGGCCTTAACGAGCCCACGCGCTGGTAGGCCGCCGATAAACCGCCCAGCTCGGTGGGTTCGCCGATCACCAGTCGCCAGCCGAGTTTCTCGACATCTGCCAGCAGGGAATCATCAACACGCAGGCGGGTGATTGCGGCGAATCCGTAGTCCGTGATCTCCACGAGCTTGGTGTCGAACAGGCGACGCCATTGCAGCAGTTCACGCACTGGTCCGTCATCCACGGAACCGTCAACCCTGACGCCCTGGATGACCCGCATCTGGCCTGACCGGGTAGAGGACAGGCTTTGTGCCAAGAGGTCCTTGAGTCCGTTGAGTTGCTTGGTCCCGCCCGAGACCAGCGTTTCCGGATGAAGCAGCATGGCCGTGGCCAGTTGGCTTGGCGCCAGTGAACCGCTGGTCCGCTGCCGCACCAGCAACTCCAACAACCCGACGGCCGACTGCACCACGTTGTTCTGGGCCGGCGTGAGCGCAACGTCCGAACCCAGGATGAGCGCCCCGAGGTTGGCGTCCTTGGTGCTGCGCAGCGGATGCCCCACCACCAGGGCCGACCCCGGCTGTTCGAACCCGTCCATCTCCACCCGCGGGCCGCTGCCGGACAGCAGCCGTTCCAGCATGGGTGCCAGCAGGGAATGGTCGACGCCGGTGCTGCCGCCGGTGCTGTGGCCGCGGGCCCGGATGCGCCCGTCCGCGCCGAACAGCACCGCCCACACCGGCACCCGCTGAACCAGGGCGGCGAGGAGTTCGTGCTCGGGCCTGGGGGAGAGGACTGCCCGCATCAGTTGGCGGTTTGTTTCCGCGAGCTGCCGGAAAACCCGTGCATTGTCCGACTCCAACAACTGCGAAAATTCCAGCCCGATCGCGGCGAACGGCAGGGACTCGGGCACTTCGAACAAGGTGAGGTTGTGCGTTCGGCAAGCGTCAAGCAGGACGTCGGGAACGGCGTCGAAATAGGGCCTGATACCGAACCCGAGTGCGGCCACCTTCGCATCGACCAGTCTTCGGACATATGCGTCCACTTTGTCCGCCGAGCCGCCCTCGCCCAGGAACGGCAGCCCGGAGGTAAGCAGGAACTCACCCTCGGGCAGATACGGCGTCGGATCCTCAAGCTCGCTCGGTTCCACCCAGCGCAGCAGCGAGGCGCCGCTGCCGCCGTCGTGAAGCATCTTCAACTCCGGCGGCAGCTGCTCCAGGAACTGCTCAAGCGTGACGAAACTCAGGCGGGCGGCGGCGGGTTCAGGCAACATTGCCCTGCCCGGCGGCGGCCGGCTCCTGGTAGTCCGGGCACTGGTATGCGCTGCTCCGGTAGGCACGCGGCAGCCGCGGCGCGATCCGGTTGATGATTTCATCTCCATGGCTGCCGATCGCGGCACCCCAGTCATCCGCGCTCGCGGCTCCCTCCGCGGGGTCGCCGAACAGGACTGCAGTGTTCCCGACGTCGATTCCCGTGGCATCCGGTCCCAGATCAACCATGAACTGGTCCATGCAGACTTTGCCGATCACCGGCACCCTCCGCCCTGCGATGTTTACGACGGAACGACCGCTGATGCCCTTCGGAATGCCGTCCGCGTACCCCAAGGGGATGAGGCCAAGGTAGCGGGGTTCGTAGGTGATGGCTTGGTGTTCGTAGCTGACCCCGGTTCCCGCCGGGACCTTCTTGACCATCACCAGGGGAGCTGTGACGCTGAGGGCCGGGCGGAGTCCGAAGTCAGCCGGATCCAGGTGGTCCGCCGGCGCCAGGCCATAGATGGCGAGGCCGGCGCGCACCATGTCGAAATGGAATTCGGGCCGTTCCAGGATGTTGGCCGAGCTGGAAACATGCCTCAGTTCCGGCGTCAGCCCGGCTTCCCGCGCCGCGCTGACGGCGTCCTCGAACCCGGCCACGGCTGCTGCGTTGCCGGGGTGGGCGGGAACGTCTGCCCAGGCCAAGTGCGTCCACACGCCGCGCACGCGCAGGGTCCCTTCCAGTTCGGCCTGGCGCGCCCGCGCCACCAGTGCGGCCCAGTCCTCCTTGCGCGCGCCGCCGCGGCTGAGGCCGCTGTCCAGTTCCAGATGTACGACGGCGGGACGGCCCAAGTCCTTCGCGATGCCTGCCAGCACGTCCAGTTGGTGGACGCTTCCGAGTGACACATCGATGGAGTTTTCGAGGGCTTCGCGGATGGTGTCGCTCGTCTGTGATGCCAGATACAACCAGGAAAGGATGGGTTCGGTGATACCGGCTTTCCGCAATTCGATGGCTTCCGACAGCTGCGCGGTGCCAAGCCAGTGAGCCCCCGCTTCGATTGCCGTGCGGGCCACTTCCACCAGGCCGTGACCGTACGCATTGCCTTTGACGACGGCCATGAAGAAGGGCGCCTTGGCCCGTTTCTTCAGGGCTTTGACGTTGTCTGAAATAGCAGACAGGTCCACGCTGACCTGGCCGGAAAGAGTCGCCGCAAGGGGCGATAATTGATGTGCATTACGTCTCATGGTGGATCACTATAGGTCATTTTGCACCAGCCTGAGAGTTGGCCCACATGCCAGTCTTGATGAGGGGAAACCGACAACTACTCAGAAGGGACGTCAACGGTGACTGTGCCTGTGAACACCCAAGACCCAACCCCGGCAAGCCTGGCCCGGCTTGGCCTCGGCGCCCAATTGCTGCGCCGGAAGCCCATCGCGCAGATGGCCGGGGAAGCCGGAAGCAGCGAAAGCGGCACGCCCCTGGTCCGCAGTTTCGGCGTCCTGCAGCTGACCATGATCAGCGTCGGAGCCACGCTCGGCACCGGCATTTTGGTCATCCTCGGCGAATCCGTCCCGCTGGCCGGTCCGGCCATCTGGATCTCGTTCGTCATTGCGGGCCTCGCGGCATTGCTCTCGGCGGTCTCCTACGCGGAGATGGCCGGGCTGGTGCCGGTCGCCGGTTCCAGCTACTCCTACTCCTACGCCACCATGGGCGAAGGCATGGCCTGGATCTGTGGCTGGTGCCTCGTACTGGAATATGCCGTGTCCGTGGCGGCGGTCGCCGTCGGTGCCGGACAGTACGTCAACGAGACACTCGCCGCTTTTGGGCAGGTCCTGCCTGACGCGATGAGCCAGCCGCCGGGGGACGGCGGCGTCGTGAACATTCCCGCGATGGTCATCGTGCTCCTGGCCATGGCCCTGCTGGTCCGGGGAGCCCGGGAGAGCGCCTGGATCAACACCGCGATCGTCGCCGTCAAGGTGGGCATCCTCCTGTTCTTCTGCGCGGTTGCCTTCACTGCTTTCAACGCAGGCAACTTCGAACCCCTCCTCCCCATGGGCGCAGCCGGAGTCTCCGCAGCGGCCTCGAGCGTCTTCTTCTCCTACATCGGCTTCGATGCAGCATCCACTGCCGGCGAAGAAGCCCGGAACCCCAAGCGGGACATGCCCCGCGCCATCATGCTCTCCATGGTGATCGTCACCAGCATCTACGTCCTGGTGGCCGTTGCAGCCATCGGAGCCAGGCCCTGGGGATGGTTCGACGGTACCGAAGCTGCGCTGGTGCAGATCCTGCACGAAATCACGGGTCAGCCCTGGATTGCCCTCGTCTTCTCCGTCGGCGCAGTCCTCGCGATCGCCAGCATTGTGCTCACCGTCCTCTACGGCCAGACCCGCATCCTCCTGTCCATGTCCCGCGACGGCATGGTGCCAAAGGTCTTCGGCCGCGTCTCCCGCCGCACCGGCACTCCGGTGACGGGAACGCTGATCGTGGGCGTCGCCGTCGCGCTCGCCGCCGGCCTGGTTCCCCTGGGAGCACTGGCAGACGCCACCAGCATCGGAACCCTCTTCGCCTTCGCCTTGGTCAACGTTGCGGTGATCTACCTGCGCCGCAACCGTCCGGACCTCAAGCGCAGCTTCCGGGTCCCGCTGTACCCGATTACTCCCGTGCTGGGAACGCTCATGTGCGCCTACCTCATGGCCAACCTCGGCGCCGATACATGGCTCGTTTTCGGTGCCTGGATGCTGGTAGGCACCGCGATCTACTTCGGCTATGGACGCCGGAATTCCAAGGTAGCCGCGCTCAGCGAGCAGGACTACCGTGAACTGACCACCAGGGCCGTGAGCCCGGAACCTGTGAAAGCAGAGAACGCATGACCATCGCCACCGAATTTCCCACTGCCGACGCCGCTGCCGGGGCAGCCGACCGCGCTGCCGAAGCGCCCATCACCATGCTGAACCCGGACTTCCCGTTCAGCTACGACCACTACCTCGCCCACCCGGCCGGCCTTGGCTCGGTTCCCGAAGAGCGTTACGGCACCGAGGTAGCCGTCATCGGCGCCGGACTGTCCGGCATTGTCACCGCCTATGAGCTGATGAAGCTGGGACTCCGGCCCGTGATCTACGAAGCCGACCAGATCGGCGGCCGCCTCCGGACGGCCAGCTTCCCGTCGGCACCCGGCGTCACGGCCGACCTTGGCGGCATGCGTTTCCCCGTCTCCGGCAAGGCCTTCTACCACTACATAGACCTGCTCGGCCTGGAAACGCAGGAGTTCCCCAACCCGCTGGCCCCGGTCACGTCCAGCACTGTGATCGAACTGGCAGGCAAGAAGCACTACGCCGCCACACCTGATGACCTGCCCGCTTTCTTCCATGAGGTAGCCGACGCCTGGAAAGACGCCATCAAGGATGGTGCCGCCTTCACGGAGATGCAGGAAGCCATCAAGGTCCGCGACACCAAGCGCATCAAGGAACTCTGGAACGAACTCCTGCCCGAACTCGACGAGCAGACCTTCTACGGGTTCATCGCCGCGAGCAAGTCCTTCAAAGACGCCGGTTTCGCGCACCGTGAAGCGTTCGGCCAGGTGGGCTTCGGCACGGGAGGCTGGGACACGGACTTCCCCAACTCCATCCTCGAAATCCTCCGCGTCGTGTACACCGACGCCGACGACCAGCACCGGCTTATCCGGGGCGGAGCGCAAAGGCTCCCCGAGGCACTCTGGAACCACGCGCCGTCGGACATCAAGCATTGGCCGGCCGGCACCTCGCTGGCGTCCCTGCACTCAGGTTCGCCCCGCGGCGCGGTGGACAACATCCGGCGCGCAGCCAACGGCGACCTGGTGGTCCGGGAAAGCTGGGGCCGCGAGGCGACGTACCCGGCAGTGGTGACAACGTGCCAGTCGTGGCTGCTTTCCACACGTATCCACACCGAAGAAGCCCTGTTCCCGTCCGAGCTGTGGACTGCCATTGAACGCTCGCACTACATGCAGTCGTCCAAGACGTTCGTGATGGTGGACCGGCCGTTCTGGAAGGACATCGATCCCGAAACCGGCCGCGAAGTCCTCTCCATGACCCTCACCGACCGCCTCAACCGGGCAACGTACCTGCTCGACGACGGCCCGGACAAGCCCGCGGTCATCCTCCTGTCCTACACATGGAACGACGACGCCCTGAAATGGCTCGCCCTCACCGCCGAAGAGCGCGTCAAGCTCATGCTGCACTCGTTGGAGCAGATCTACCCCGGCGTGGACATCGCCAGCCACATCGTGGGCCAGCCCATCACCGTGTCCTGGGAGGCCGACCCCAACTTCATGGGAGCGTTCAAGGCCAACCTCCCCGGCCACTACCGCTACCAGCAGCGGCTGTTCACGCACTTCAAGCAGGACAAGCTTCCGGAGAGCCAGCGCGGGATCTTCCTTGCCGGGGATGACGTGTCCTTCACCGCCGGATGGGCCGAAGGCGCCGTGACCACGGGCCTGAACGCCGTATGGGGCGTGGTGAACCACCTGGGCGGTTCCTCCGCAGCTGCCAACCCGGGGCCGGGTGAGCTGCTGGACGAGCTCGGGCCAATCAGCCTGGACTAGTTGCGGCCTAGGCGCCGTGCATCTGGCGGTGCGCCGCGGCGAGCTCCCTGTAGTGGGCGGCGTTGTGCTTTACGCCGTCGAACTCATCGTCGGTCAGTTCGCGGCGGACCTTTGCAGGCACCCCGGCAACCAGCGACCGCGGGGGAATGACCGTGCCTTCAAGAACCACGGCACCGGCGGCCACCAGCGAACCCGTGCCGATCACGGCTCCGTTGAGGATGGTGGCACTCATGCCGATGAGGCAGTCGTCCTCCACGGTGCAGCCATGGACCACTGCACTGTGGCCGACTGACACGCGCTCGCCGACCGTGCAGGGAAAGCCCGGGTCCGCGTGCAGGACCACGTTGTCCTGGAGGTTGGAGCCTGCGCCGACGCTGATCGCGGCCGTGTCCGCGCGAACGGAGACGCCGTAGAAGGCGCTGGAATCTTCGGCCAGCGTTGCCTTGCCGATGATCGACGCCGTGGGGGCCACAAAGGCAGTTTCATGGATGTCCGGGGTGTCCCCGGCAAAGGTGTAAGAGGGAGCCATGCCTCCCAGCTTAAGTCACGCCCTTCCCCAACTGGGTCGCAGCAGAGCACGTTTTGAGGGCTCAGAACGCGCACTACTGCGACCTACTTGGGGGCGGGGGTGCGCTTGGGGGAGGGGGTGCGCAGAACCAGGAACTGGTAGTGCTGGGCCCAGTTGCCTGCGCCGGGCCCGGATTCCTCACCGGTTCCCTCGGGCCACGTCTGGAAATGCTCCACACTGCCGTGCTCACCGAAGATCCGCTGCAAGGTCAGGTCGCTGCGGCGGCTGAAGAAGCGGCGGGGCTCGTCGAGGTCTTCGGGGTTCAGCACCTCTTCGTCGTCCCCGGACCAGAGCCCGACGCCGATCGGGGCACCTGCCGATGTGACCCGCACAAGTTCGCGGACGACGTCGTGGATACTGCTGTTCGGCACATGCAGAAGCGTGCTCATGCTCCA
Source organism: Paenarthrobacter sp. YJN-5 (assembly GCF_015040095.1). Classification (NCBI taxonomy): domain Bacteria; kingdom Bacillati; phylum Actinomycetota; class Actinomycetes; order Micrococcales; family Micrococcaceae; genus Paenarthrobacter; species Paenarthrobacter sp. YJN-5. The sequence continues at coordinate 3,322,483 of NZ_CP053544.1, read as the reverse complement.
TGCCGCATCGAAGGCGCCGTCGGGAAAGGGCAGGCTGCGGCCGTTCGCCACGGAACAGTCGAGTCCGTGGGCACGCGCCACATGGACACTCTCGGGGGATAGGTCGACCCCGGTGTAGTGCAGCCCGGCCTGGACAAAAGCCAGTCCTTCTACGCCCGTGCCGCAGCCCAGCTCCATCAAGGAGTGCCGGTGTTCACGTTTCAGCAGCCGAACAAACCACTCCCGGGCCTCAACACGGTGCGGCGTCAGGGAACGGGTATTGCGGAGCGCGGCGTGGCGGTCGTAGTAGGTGGCCAAGTCGGCGTCGGGATCGGGCATGCCCTGCATAGCCCCAGCGTAGATCGCCAAAGTGACTGGCAGTAGGGGTTGTTCTGAGCGCTCAGAACAACCCCTGCTGCCAGTCAGTTGGGAAGGGAGTTAGTTGAACACCACGGTCCGGGTGCCGTCCAGGAGTACCCGGTGTTCGGCGTGCCACTGGACTGCCTGGACCAGCGTGCGGCCCTCCACGTCCCGCCCCATCTGGACGAATTGGGCAGCAGTGCGGGCGTGGTCAACGCGGATCACTTCCTGCTCGATGATGGGACCCTCGTCGAGGTCTGCGGTGACGTAGTGGGCTGTAGCGCCGATGAGCTTCACCCCGCGGGCATGGGCCTGGTGATAGGGCTTGGCGCCCTTGAACGACGGAAGGAAGGAGTGGTGGATGTTGATGGCCTTGCCGTTCAACTCCCTGCACAGATCGTTGGAGAGGACCTGCATGTAACGCGCCAGGACCGTCAGTTCAACATCGTGTTCCTTGATCAGCTTCAGGAGCTCGGCCTCGGCCTGCGGCTTGGTGTCGGCCGTGACCGGGATGTGGTGGAAGGGGATGCCATAGAACTCGGCCAGCGACTCCAGGTCCCGGTGGTTGGACACGATCGCGGGCACCTCGATGGGCAAGGTCCCGGCACGCTGCTGGAAGAGGAGGTCGTTGAGGCAGTGGGCGTCCTTGGAGCACATGATGATGGTCCGGACCTTGCGGCCTACCGGATTGATCTGCCACGTCATCCCGAAGGACTCGGCAACCGGCCGCATGGCCTCCGTCAGTTCCGCCTGGGGGCTCGACGTCGTAACCTCCACGCGCATGAAGAAGTTGCCGGTACTGGGGCTTCCGTACTGCTGGGAGTCGGCAATGTTGCAACCGGCCTCAAGGAGGGCGCCGGCAACAGCGTGGACGATGCCGGGACGGTCGGGGCAGGACAGGGTTACAACGAAAGCGGAGTCAGTCACGCGGACAAGCCTACCCGCGGGGCCCTGTTGTATTGTTAACGGGTCGCAACTGGCGTGAGGTGGACAACCACCAGGGAGCGGCAATCACGAAGACCACGGATCGTACGCCTGGGCCGAGGGTCATGTTTTACCGGATGCATGCAGCGTGACCGATGCCTCTTGTCATTGAGAGGACGCGGGAATGCTGCTGCCGGTAGCCTGACCTGTAGCACCTCCCATTCCCTAGCCAGGAGATCTCCGTGACTACCACCACTTCAGCGTCTGTCAGTAACCAGCCGCTCGCCGAACTCGATCCCGAGATCGCAGCAGTCCTCGACCAGGAACTCGGCCGCCAGCGCGGCACCCTGGAAATGATCGCCTCCGAGAACTTCGCGCCGCGCGCAGTCATGGAAGCCCAGGGCTCCGTCCTGACCAACAAGTACGCCGAGGGTTACCCGGGCAAGCGCTACTACGGCGGTTGCGAGTACGTTGACGTTGCCGAGCAGCTCGCCATCGATCGCGTCAAGGCCCTTTTCGGTGCGGAGTACGCCAACGTCCAGCCCCATTCAGGTGCCCAGGCCAACGCCGCCGCACTGTCCGCCATGATCACCCCCGGCGACAAGATCCTCGGCCTTTCCCTGGCACACGGCGGCCACCTGACCCACGGCATGAAGCTCAACTTCTCCGGCAAGCTCTACCAGGTTGCTGCCTACCAGGTGGAAGAAGACACCTTCCGCGTGGACATGGACAAGCTGCGCGAGCAGGCCATCGCCGAGAAGCCGCAGGTCATCATCGCCGGCTGGTCCGCGTACCCCCGCCACCTTGACTTCGCTGCCTTCCGCTCCATCGCGGACGAGGTTGGCGCGCTCCTCTGGACGGACATGGCGCACTTCGCCGGCCTGGTTGCAGCAGGCCTGCACCCGAGCCCGGTGCCGCACTCCGACGTCGTCACCTCCACCGTGCACAAGACCCTCGCAGGCCCGCGTTCCGGCGTGATCCTGGCCAAGGAACAGTACGGCAAGAAGATCAACTCCAACGTCTTCCCCGGCCAGCAGGGCGGACCGCTGATGCACGTCATCGCGGCCAAGGCTGTTGCCTTCAAGATCGCCGGCGGCGAGGAATTCAAGGAACGCCAGGAGCGCGTGCTCGAGGGCGCCAAGATCATTGCCGACCGCCTCAACCAGTCCGACGTTGCCGAGGCAGGCGTGTCCGTCCTCACCGGCGGCACCGATGTGCACCTGGTCCTCGTTGACCTGCGCAACTCGCAGCTGGACGGCCAGCAGGCCGAGGACCTCCTGCACTCCGTGGGCATCACCGTGAACCGCAACGCCGTTCCGTTCGACCCCCGCCCGCCCATGGTCACTTCCGGTCTCCGCATCGGTACGCCTGCGTTGGCTACCCGTGGATTCGGCGCCGCAGAGTTCACCGAGGTTGCCGACATCATCGCCACAGCGCTGAAGTCCGGTTCCGCCACGGATGTTGAAGCCCTCCAGGCACGCGTGGACAAGCTCGCTGCTGACTTCCCGCTCTACCCGCAGCACGAGCAGTGGTGAACGCAGCACAGATCCTTGATGGCAAGGCAACCGCCGCGGCCATCAAGGCAGAACTGACCGAACGGGTTGCTGTCCTCGCATCCAAGGGCGTCGTTCCGGGTCTGGGGACCATCCTGGTGGGCTCGGATCCGGGCAGCACCTGGTACGTCGGCGGGAAGCACAAGGACTGCGCGGAGGTGGGCATCCAGTCCATCCGACGCGACCTTCCCGAGGACATCACCCAGGAGGAGCTGCTCAAGGTTGTCCAGGAGCTCAACGAGAACCCCGAGTGCACCGGGTACATCGTCCAGCTCCCGCTGCCCAAGCACATCGACCAGGACGTCATCCTGGAGGCCATGGACCCGGACAAGGACGCCGACGGACTGCACCCCATGAACCTTGGCCGCCTCGTGGCCAACGTGAACGGTGAGATGAAGTCCCCCCTGCCATGCACGCCTAAGGGCTGCGTGGAGTTGATGCGCCGGCACGGCATCGAGCTCAGCGGCAAGCGTGTCCTGGTGGTCGGCCGTGGTGTGACCATTGGCCGTCCCGTAGGCCTCCTGTTGACCCGCAAGGATGTCAACGCCACGGTGATCCTGGCCCACACCGGGACGGTGGATCTGCCTGCGGAACTGAAGCAGGCCGACGTCGTGATTGCTGCTGCCGGCGTGCCGCACATGATCAAGGCCGAGGACCTCAAGCCGGGCGCCGTGGTGCTCGATGTCGGCGTCAGCCGCGTGGAGGACGGCAACGGCAAGGCTGTTGTCACCGGAGACGTGGACCCGGCTGCGGCGGACGTCGCCGCATGGCTGTCCCCGAACCCCGGCGGCGTGGGTCCGATGACCCGTGCCATGTTGCTGGCCAACGTGGTGGAGAGCGCCGAACGCCAAGCCGGACTGGCGTAGCCGACACCAAGCGCAGCAAGGCGCCCGCTCCCTGTGGAGTGGGCGCCTTGCTCGTTAAATGGAATTTGATCCCACGATTTGCGGAACATCTCTTTCACATATTCCCCGGCGCTACTAGTCTGCTGAGGGTGCACAATGAAGCCACGCGTCCTGCGCCGTCGCAGGCCCGTCCAGACATGAATCCGCCAACAGTCATCAGCGCCCGCAACCTCACCAAGACCTACGGTGAGCTGATTGCCGTGGACAACATCTCCTTCGATGTGCCCGCGGGGGAGTCCTTCGGCCTTCTGGGTCCCAACGGCGCAGGCAAGTCCACCACCATGAAGATGATCGGCGGGGTCTCGCAGCGGACTTCCGGCACGCTGGACATCATGGGCCTGGACCCGGAGACACACGGCCCGGAGGTCCGGGCGCACCTGGGCGTGGTTCCGCAACAGGACAACCTTGACGAAGAGCTGAAGGTCCGCGAGAACCTGATCGTTTACGGGCGGTACTTCGGACTCCCGCTCAGCTACCTCAGGCCCAAAGCCGATGAGCTCCTGGAGTTCGCCCAGCTGACGGACAAGGCCAACTCCAAGGTGGATGCGCTGTCCGGCGGGATGAAGCGCAGGCTCACCATCGCGCGTTCGCTCATCAACGAACCGCGCATCCTGCTGCTGGATGAGCCCACCACCGGACTCGACCCGCAAGCGCGCCACATCCTGTGGGACCGGCTGTTCCGGCTCAAGGAAAGCGGCGTCACCCTGATCCTCACCACCCATTACATGGACGAGGCCGAACAGTTGTGCGATCGGCTGATCGTTGTGGACAAGGGGCGGATCATGGCCGAAGGGTCCCCGGCAACCCTCATCCGCGAACATTCCTCCCGCGAAGTACTCGAGCTCAGGTTCGGGTCCGAGCGCAACGGGACGATCGGCGTCGAGCTTGAAGGCATCGGCGACCGGCTGGAAACGCTGCCGGACCGCGTGCTCATCTACACCCACGACGGCGAGGCCGCGCTGGAACAGGTGTCGGCACGGGGGCTGCGCCCGTTGACATCGCTGGTACGCCGCTCGTCCCTGGAGGACGTGTTCCTTCGGCTGACGGGCCGGAGCCTCGTTGACTAGCGGGGACGGGATGGCGGGAAGCAAACCAACGACGCCGGTCCCTCCGCTGCGGGCTCACCCGCCTGCCGTCTCGGCGGCCAGGGCGCGGAAGTGGGGTTCGTTCTTTTACGCCGAACAGGTGCTCCGCGTCATGCGGAACTATGGCTGGTCAGTTGTCTTGTACAGCGTGGGGCAACCCGTGGCCTATCTCTTCGCGATGGGTGTTGGCCTGGCCAGCCTGGTGGATGCCAACAGCGATTCCGTGTTCGGCGGCGTCAGCTACCTGCAGTTCGTGGCGCCGGCGCTCCTGGTGTCCGCCGCTGTGATGACGGCGTCCGGGGAGTTCTCCTACCCGATCATGGATGGCTTCAAGTGGCGGCGGGTCTTTTTCGGCCCGCATGCCTCTCCGCTGGTCCCGGAGCAGATCGCCACGGGCCACATCATGGCCAGCAGCCTCAGGTTCCTGCTGCAATCGGTGGTGTACTTTGCCGTGGTTGCGATGTTCGGCGCATCCCCGGGAGCGTGGGGGTGGGTGTCGGCACTGGTAGCCACACTTGCCGCGTTGTCGTTCGGACTCCCGCTGATGGCCTATGCCGCCGGCATCACGCAGGACAAGGGGCAGTTCGCCCTGGTGCAGAGGTTCATCGTCATGCCGCTGTTCCTCTTCTCCGGAACGTTCTTCCCGCTGGATACCTTGCCCTTGGCAGTACGGTGGATCGGCTGGATTTCCCCGGTATGGCACGGGACGGAACTGGGGCGCGTCTTCACCTATGGCATGGAGGAAAATCCCTTGCTGACACTCGTGCACGTTCTGTACCTCCTGGCCACGGCAACGGCGGGCTTCATCCTGACCCGGCGCCGCTTCGTCAAAAGGATGGGCTCATGAGCATCCTGACCGGCGGGCACAGCGCTACGGACCTCGCCCGCGAACGCAGGTTCGGGCCCCTGTATTCGCGCAACGCCAAGGCCGTTGTGGCCAGGGGACTCATGGCCGCGAAGTCCAGCACCTGGCTGGTCCTGCTCTCCGGATTCTTCGAACCCGTCCTGTTCCTGCTGGCCATGGGAGTGGGGATGGGATCGATCGTCGGCACGGTCGAGGGCCCCGGCGGTACGGAAATCAGCTATGCGGCCTACATCGCCCCTGCACTCCTGGCGGTCTCGGCCATGAACGGAGCGATCTACGATTCCACGTGGAACGTCTTCTTCAAGATGAACTTCGCCAAGCTGTACCAGGGCATGCTCTACACCTCCCTCGGTCCGCTGGATGTTGCCATGGGCGAGATTTTCCTTGCACTGCTGCGCGGACTCCTCTACGCCACGGGCTTCACCGCGGTCATGGGCGTCATGGGACTGCTGACTACGTGGTGGGCGATCCTGGTGATCCCGGCGTCGGTACTGATCGCGTTCGGCTTCGCGAGCTTCGGCATGGGGATCACCAGCTTCATGAAGACCTTCCAGCAGATGGACTGGATCAACTTCTTCCTCCTGCCCATGTTCCTCTTCAGCGCCACGTTCTACCCGTTGAGCGTCTACCCGCAGCCCATCCAGTGGTTTATCCAGGCCATGCCCCTGTGGCACGGGGTTGAGCTGCTGCGCCAGATCAGCGCGGGATCCTTCAGCCCGGCCACGGCCATCCACGTGGCGTACTACCTGGTGATGATCGTCCTCGGCATCATGCTCACCACGGGACGGCTGCGCCAACTGTTCCTCAAATAACCCGTGGATGTTCGCCGTGCGTGGAAGGCGGCGCAGGCACCTCCGGGCATTTGAGACAATTGCACCATGCAATCTCTCGGTGACCCCCACCCAACCACGTCCGCATCCGCCCGGGGACCCTTCAAGGGCTTCCGCATAGGCGGCCTGGGAATGACCGTCGTCATCATCGCCTTCCTGGTGGCTGTGCTTTTCGCGGCCAACCAGAATGACGTCGTGGGCTGGGTCGTTGCCGTGGTCTCCTTTGGATGGCTGGCGCTCGCAACATTCGTGGTCTTCAGCATCCAGCGCGCCGCGAAGCGCGCCGGGGCCAAGCTGACTGAGGCCCAGAATGCGTTCGCCGCGGCAACCGGCCGCGCGCCGTCGTCGTCCGCTGCGGACCATGGCGGCACCCGGGTGGTGGCTGAACGCTCGCAGGCCGATGATGTCCGCGACTTGAAGCTGGACCACTCGTTCAAGATTGTCCAGGTGCAGGTCCGCGTCGTGGAGGAGGAGCGCGCCAAGGGTGCTGCCGCAAACCAGGACACCATCAACCGCGCACTCGAAACCATCGCCATTACGTCCACCAATGCACGGGACATGATCAAGTCCTCCGGAGACTCGGACGAACCGGTGGCCGGAACCATCATCGACTAGAGTAGAGCGGGTGAGTACGGCATTGAAGAAGGATTTCCTTCGCATCGCATCGGTCAACGTCAATGGCCTCAGGGCTGCCTACAAAAAGGGCATGGCGGAGTGGCTGGAGCCGCGCGACGTGGACATCCTTTGCTTGCAGGAAGTCCGTGCTCCTGACCAGATCGTCAATTCGTTGATCGGTGAAGGCTGGCACATCCTGCACGCGGAAGCCGAGGCCAAGGGCCGGGCGGGCGTCGCCATCGCTTCCCGCCAGGAGCCCACAGCCACGCGCGTCGGCAACGGCGATGAGTACTTCGACCAATCCGGGCGATGGGTTGAAGCGGACTTCCTCCTGACAAATGCCGCCGGTCAAGCCACCACGCTCACGGCCGTCAGCGCCTACGTGCATTCCGGGGAGGCCGGAACGCCCAAGCAGGATGACAAGTACCGCTTCCTGGACGCAATGACCACCCGCCTGCCCGAGCTGGCAAAGCACAGCGATCACGCGCTGGTTGTCGGTGACCTCAACGTCGGCCACACCGAGCTGGACATCAAGAACTGGAAGGGCAACGTCAAGCGTGCCGGCTTCCTCCCGGAGGAACGGGCCTACTTTGACCGCTTCTTCGGTGAAGAGATCGGATGGAGGGATGTTCACAGGGGCCTGGCAGGAGATGTCGCCGGCCCCTACACGTGGTGGTCCCAGCGCGGAAAAGCCTTTGACACTGACACAGGCTGGCGCATCGACTACCACCTGGCTACCCCGGCCCTCGCTGCCGCCGCTTTCTCGGCAGTAGTGGACCGGGCACCCTCGTGGGACACCCGCTTCTCTGACCACGCACCGCTGGTTGTTGACTACCGGCTCTAAGCTTGACGAAAGTTCCTACCCCATGAATACTGCTGAAACAGACGCTGCCGTCCTCCCGGCCGGCAGCCCCGCAAACCCCGCCCAGCCTGCCACAGGCGCCAAGCACCGCGTCCTTTCCGGCATGCAGCCTTCCGCCGATTCGCTGCACCTTGGCAACTACCTGGGCGCCCTGGTCAACTGGGTCCGGATGCAGGATGAGTACGACGCCGTCTTCTTCATTCCGGACCTCCACGCCATCACGGTCCCGCAGGACCCTGCAGAGCTTGCCCACCGCACCCGCGTCACCGCTGCCCAGTACATCGCCGGGGGAGTGGACGTGGAGAAATGCACCCTCTTTGTCCAGTCGCAGGTTCCCGAACACGCCCAGCTCGCCTGGGTGCTGAACTGCATCACCGGTATGGGCGAGGCCGGCCGGATGACCCAGTTCAAGGACAAGGCACAGAAGCAGGGCTCTGACCACGCGAGCGTCGGCCTGTTCACCTACCCCATCCTCCAGGCCGCGGACATCCTCTTGTACCAGCCGCACGGCGTCCCGGTGGGCGAAGACCAGCGGCAGCACGTAGAGCTCAGCCGTGACCTGGCCAACCGTTTCAACAGCCGGTTCGGCCGGACTTTCCAAGTGCCCGAGGCCTTCATCCAGAAGGAATCGGCCAAGATCTACGATCTCCAGAATCCCACCGCCAAGATGTCCAAGTCGGCCGAGTCGCCTGCCGGGCTCATCAACCTCCTGGATGACCCCAAGACCGTGGCCAAGCGGATCAAGTCCGCGGTGACGGACACCGAGACCGAGATCCGCTATGACCGGGAGAACAAGCCGGGCGTTTCCAACCTCCTGACCATCTACTCAGCCATCAGCGGTACCCCGGTGGAGAAGATCGTTGCGGACTACCAAGGCAAGATGTACGGGCACCTGAAGGTGGACCTCGCGGAACTGGTTTCCGGCCACCTGGCTCCCATTCGCGAACGCGCCAACGAGCTCCTGGCCGATCCCGCCGAGCTTGACCGCCTGCTGGCCCACGGGGCGGACAAGGCACGCGAGATCGCCTCGGTCACCCTGGCAGATGTCTACTCCAAGGTCGGGTTCCTCCCGTACCGCGGCACCGCAAACCTCAGCGAGCAGGGAGTCCGCTAAGTCCATGTGCGCCGCCGGCCAGCTCAACGTCACGACCGACCCCCAGCAGGGCGCCGGTCCGGACGATGCCCGCCAGCCGGAAGTCACCGGCACCGATTGCGGTGCCGGTGGCGCCATGTGTGTTGGCGTCATCCTTGGCTTCCCGCCGGAGATCGCCAAGGAGCTCCAGGAATGGCGGGCTTCCTTCGGCGATCCCATGGCCGAGGTGATTCCCGCCCACATCACCCTCATCACCACCACCCCTACTTCCGACTGGGAAGCGACGAGGGACCATGTCCGTGAAGTCGCCCGCACCCAAGCGCCCTTCACCATCACAATCTCCGGAACCGGCTCGTTCCGTCCGGTGTCGCCGGTAGTGTTCGTCAACGTGGAACAGGGTTTTGAGGAGTGCGTGCAGTTGCACGAGAAACTCCAGAGCGGCCCCCTTGAACGGCGCCTCCCGTTCCCCTACCACCCGCATGTCACGGTGGCTCACGATGTAGCCCAGGAAAATCTTGATGAGGCCGAAACGGTCCTCAGTGATTACCGGGCCACCTTCCCTGTGGTTAGCATGGGTCTTTACGAGCACGACACCAATGGAATATGGCAGCTACGGGAAGAGCTCGACTTTGGCGGCGACACTGACGAAGCACAGCAGGCGGAACCCTCGTCCTCAAGCGGACAGTCCGCCGCTTCCAACTGAGCTCGCCAAGCTAAGGCTCGAACTTCTCCACAAACGGCAGGACTGGGGCAAAAGCAAACGGGCCGGGGACGGCCTGCCCCGGAAGGCCGGCGCATTCTTCGCCCTCGTCCTGGCCCGCCTGAACACCAACCGCGGCATGCGTTCCTTTCAGCACTACACGCGGCAGCATGGGCCGTTGCTCAGTGCAGGCATTGGTTTCAACATGTTCTTCTCCGTCACGGGCCTCCTGACCACCGGCTTCGCGGTTGCCGGCATCGTACTGGGCGGCAATCCCGTGCTTGAGGATGCTGTCATCCGCAGCGTCGCCTCCGCTGCTCCCGGCCTCCTCCAAGTTAACGGCGGGGAGGGCCTGGTGGATCCGCAGACCCTCCTGAATCCCTCCGGCCTCGGCTGGACTGCCCTGATCGCCGCGGTGGTCACCATCTTCACCTCGCTCGGCTGGATCGCCAGCGTCCGGGAAGGGCTGCGCGGGGTCATGGAGGAGGGCCCGCTGCAGCGCAATGCCCTCCTGCAGAAGCTCGTCGATGCCGGAACGCTGTTGCTTCTCGGAGTCATCCTGGTGGTGAGCGCCGGAGCGTCGCTCGTCTTCGGCACTGCGGCGGACTGGTTCTTCGAACTGTTGCGCTTGGATGAGGCGGTGGCCGGTCCTATTGCCGCAGTGGTCAAGATCGTTGTTCCGCTGCTGTTGAACTGCGCGACGGCGGCAGTCCTGTTCCGGGTCGCAGGCGGCCTTGAGCTGGGGCGCCGCGCATTCGTGGAAGGGGTGCTCCTGGCAGGCGCCGGTACTACGGTGCTCCAACTGTTCAGCACCGAACTCCTTGCGCGTGCCGGAAACAACCCCGTCCTTGCATCGTTCGCCATCATCATCGGCTTGTTGATCTGGTTCAACCTGGTCAGCCAGGTGTACCTCATCTCCGCGTCCTGGTCAGCCGTTCGCGAAGCCGACGCCCAGGCGGGGGAGGAGCCACGCAAGCGGTTCCTCGGTGCCCGGCGCGCAACTCCCCAGACCTGACCGAGCCCGGAGCCCCGCCATGAACAACCAGTTGTGGATTGCCTGCCTGATCGGAGCTGCGGCCGGGCTGGTGATTGGCCAGCTCGTGTTCAATTCCCCGTTCGTGGGCATCCTGGTCGGGGTGGGCTTGGGCGCTTTGGTGGGCGCCTCGCTCGGGTCCAAGCGGGAGTGAGAGCCTACGGTGCCTGTACCAGTCCCTCCCACTTCACGGTCCAGTCCGCAGGGAAACCTGGCGCATGCCGTGCCGGACCGTTGTCCCACCCCGCAGCCATGAGCGCCACTGCCGCCAACAGGCCGCCGTTGCCGGGAAGGTACAAGGGCAAGGAATCGGTCTGGCGGTTGTGTCCGTTGGCCAGGACAGTGTTCTTGCCGGCGGTCATGAGAAGTGCGTCGACGGCGGCCTCGGGGTCTTCGAGCCGCGCTGCCGTCATCGCCATCACCGGGTAGTCCCAACCCCAGGTGCTGGCCCAGTCCCAATCCGCCAGGACGTCGGCGAGGGTGGCTTTCATGATGGCCGGATCGATGAGCCCGGTGCGGGGCAGTACGCCCAGGGCGCAGAGCATCGAGGGATGATCGGTCCGGATGGTGAAGGGTTCCACGTCAATGGCTGTATAGACGCCGTCTGCCACGTGCGGCGTAACCATTTTGTCAGCCACTTCATCCCATAGTGGGAACGGGTCAAGGCCCAGCCTTTCCCGCCATTGGGAAGCGACGCGCAGCGCCCATTGCCAGTAGGCGAGCTCGAACGTGGGGTTGCTGACCTCACCGCGCATGAACCCGTAGCTTTCCTGTGCCGGAACCAGCGGCGGACCCAGCTCGAAGCCTCGCCCCGTGGGGTGGGCGAAACTGGCCATGAATGCCGCGGACTCGAACACAATCCCGGCGAATTCCTCCAGCACCTCGCGGTCCGGAGTGGCGCGGTAGGCGAGTTCAGCCAGGTAGATGGGATGTGGTTGCTGCCAGATCAGGAAGGTGCCGATCGTGCTGGGGCTCTCGCGCCCGTCCGGTCCCACCTGCTTCGGCCAGCGGACACCCTCAAAGCCTTGTTGTTTGGCTGTCTGCCGCGAGGCCTCCAGGATGGACGAATACCATCTCAACGACGGCAGCAGCAGTTCCGTGCGGTTCCAGAGCGCAAAATGCGCAGCATGCCACCAGTGCATCTCCAGATGGAAGCGGCCCCGCCAGGAGTTGCAAACCAGCCCGGTTTCCTGCGGCGGCAACGAGCCCGCACAGTTGATGGCGGTCACGTACTGGGAAAGGACAATCCGCCGTTCCAGCTCCTTTGCCCTCGGATCGTTCGTTGCGTTCAGTTCGATTGCCCCGCCGGAAGTCCAGAAGCGGGGCCAATGGGCGGCCGCAGCCGCCGTTACCCGGCTCCCGGCGCCGTCGGAAGAAGGTACGACGCCGGAGGCCGGGTCGGCGTCGAAACCTGCCGCAGGCGCTACCCCGCTGTGGCGGTTGTTGCCCCGCGGGGTGCAGTCGCCGCCTTCACCCGGGGTGAACGTGAGGGAGAAATCGAGGACCGTGTTCTGGCTTTGCGGCGCGATACGAAGCGAGTGCAGCCCGGTCTGCTCCACCATCAGTTCTTCTCCGGCAATGGCAACGTCGTAGCGCGAATCGTCCAGTTCCCTGTGCGCCACCCACTGTCCGTCCAACACCGTGCTGTGTGCCTCAGGCTTGGACCAGTCCGCGGCGTCATGCCATGATTCAGACCCGTAAGGAAAGTCGATGCCCACCACTAGGCCCGAGCCCAACGCGGGTGACTCGACTCGGAAGCCGAGCTCGTCGCGGGAGGGGTGGCACGCCGTCGTGACTTTGACCTGCTGGCCTGCCAGCGTGAAGGTGCTGGTCACTGTTCCCGACCACAGGTCCAGCGTTTGCGTGGCCTGCGTGATGTCCTCGGGGGTGATGCCGCGATCCAGCCCGTCACGGACCATCCGGAATCCGATGCGTCCCAGGTCCAGCCGGTGCGGGTTTGCCCGGAGCCATGTCTCCGCAGCGGACGTCCCGGTTTCGCGGTCATTGACGATGTCTCCCATCATGTCGACGTAGGGCACCGGGCCCCGCGGGGAGTCATAGAGGACGGTGGATCCGGCCAAATCGTGGGGCGATGCAGGTGGGATGGAATGCCATCCCCACTGGGCTTGCGTGCCCAGCAGGGTGCCCGCTGGAAGCTCGCCGCGGGCTCCCACGGGGTAGGAGGCGGGCAACGTCTGGAGGCCCGTCAAGTCCATGGTGAACGCGAACTCGCCATTGCCAACGGAAACGGGGCTGCGTGGATCGAGCTCCTGCTGCGTGACGTGGTGGCGGCGAACCAGGTCCTCACGGTCAATGGGGTTCCCTGCGCCCGGGAAGGGAACGTCCAGAATTACCGAGTCCTCGGTCTCCCGGAGGGCGAAGAATGCGGCCCGCTCGTGGGGACTCTGGTTGGGCTGGTGGAGCGTAAGGATGAGCCCGCCATCGAGTTTCCGGGCAATCATGCCGTGGCCGCCATCCCTGCCCCAGATAGGTTCGGGCTCCTGTATCCAGGGCCCCAGAACGGTGCCTGATGCACTGCGTGCGATTCCTATGGCATAACCGTGATCCCCGAAACCGGACCACAACATGATCAGCTTGCCGTTGGCCATCCGGTGGAGGAAAGGACCGTCGGTCACGTAGACGGGGGCTTCCCGGTCAGCTACCGCGGGCACATCCAGCGCGCGGGACCAAGGGGCCTCGGAGGCGGCGAACAGAACAGTCCGTTCACCCACGGTTGTCCGCAGATCGTGGCTCAACTGCTGGGCAACAATGGTGCCGTCATTGACCTGCTTCCATTCATGGCAGAAGACCAACCAGGGCGTTCCTCCCGCGTCGATATGCAGGGTCCCGTCCAGGCATTCCCAGTCCAGGGGAGTCACGGGTCCGTCGCTCCAGGGCGTGTAGGGACCTTCCGGTGACTCGGCGGAAAGGATCTGGGTTCCGCGGCAGTGTCCCGGTGCGGTGAACGTCGCGAACATGAAGTAGCGGCCTTGGTAGCCATGCACTTCAGGGGCCCAGTATTGCTCCTTGCTCCAGAACCCGGGGGAGGGACGGAACGCGGGAATGGGTCCGTCCCAATCCTCAAGGTCGCGGCTGCGGTAGCAGTCGAACCCTGTGGCAGGACCGGACCAGATGTTCTTGTCCGTGCTGCCGAAGAGCAAATACCCGGCGTCGTCGGGCAGTGTGAGGAGGAACGGGTCACGGATTTGGATGTCTGCCAGCTTGGTCAAGGGAGAGCCTCCGGGGCGTCGGCGAAATAGTTAACAGCGGGAACTATTGACGCACTCTATCGTAGTTGATACGTTTCAGGAACCGTTTTCTGAGCGTAAAGGAAGCTTACCCAATGGTGCGTAAACCTGTACTGAGTGTCCGAAAAACAATGGCCTTTGTCGTGGCCATGGGCCTTGCCGGCCTGGCCACGGGCTGTGCCGGCGGCGGCAGCAACAACCAGCCCGAGGATGGTCCGGTGGAGATCAGGTTCTCCTGGTGGGGCAACGCATCAAGGGCCGAGCTGACCAACAAGGCAATCGCGGAGTTCGAGGCCGCCAACCCGAACATCAAAGTAAAACCCGAGTATGGCGACATCAACGGCTACTTCGACAAGCTGGCCACCCAAGTCGCAGCCAATGACGCTCCGGACGTCATCACCATGGGTGGAGCCTACCCCGCCGAGTACGCCAACCGCGGCGCCCTCCTGGACCTGTCGAAAGTCAGCGGGTCGCTGGATCTCTCCAAGCTGGACCAGGGCGCCGTGGAAAACGGTCAGGTGAAGGGTACCCAGTACGGTGTGTCCACGGGCGCCAACGCCCTGGCGATCGTGGTCAACCCAGCTGTCTTCCAGGCCGCCGGCGTCGAAATGCCGGACGACAACGCCTGGAGCTGGGACGACTTCGCCAAAATCGCCAAGGAAGTTACTGAAAAGAGTCCCAAAGGAACGTACGGGACTGCGACGGTCCTGACGCACGACTCCCTGGATGCCTTCGCACGCCAGCGCGGCCAGTCCCTGTATACGCAGGACGGTCAGCTGGGCGTGGAAAAGGACACAGTGCAGGCCTACTTCGACTACTCACTGAAGCTCAGCGAATCGGGCGCTGCCCCCAGCGCCTCCGAGACAGTGGAAAAACTGAACGTCAGCACCGAGCAGACCCTTATGGGCATGGGCAAGGCCGGCATGATGCTGACCTGGAGCAATTCGCTCTCTGCTCTCAGCAAGGCCTCCGGTGCCGAACTGAAGCTGCTCAAACTCCCGGGCGAAACCCCCACGCCGGGCATCTGGCTCCAGTCCTCGCAGTTCTACACCATCTCCGCCCGCAGCAAGCACACCGACGCCGCAGCCAAGCTGGTGAACTTCCTGGTCAATAACGAGGCCGCGGGCAAGATCATCCAGAGCGACCGGGGCGTACCCGGCAACTCGGCCATTCGCAGCGCTATCCAGGACCAGCTCACGCCGCAGGGCAAGGTCGAGGCGGCCTACATCGACCAGATCGGCAAGATGGAATTCGCACCCACCTACATCGGCCCCACAGGTTCCACCGCCGTTTCCGAGATCACGGCCCGCATCAACACCGAGGTCCTGTTCAAGCGGCTGAGCCCGGAGAAGGGCGCAGAACAGTGGCTGGCCGAAAGCAAGGCGGCCATCGGCAAGTAGCACCCAACTAAGTAGCAGCAGAGCGCGTTCTGGACGTCCAGAACGCGCTCTGCTGCGACCCAGTTGGGTGCCTAGGAGGCTGGGTCTTCTTCGCGCAGCTCCACGTAGGGATCCGCCCACGCGCCGATGATCCGTGCCACCCGGGCAGCCTGGCCCTTGCCGGTGAGCAGGTGCTCACTGCCTTCAAGGGAAACGAAGCTCCGCGGATGCCGGGCCGTGCGGAAAATCTCGCTGGCGTTGTCGATCCCCACGGTGTTGTCCGTAGGGGAGTGCATCACCATGAGGGGCCTGTGCAAGGTGCGGATGCAATCGCGCAGGTCGGCCCGTTCCACATCCTCCACGAAGTGCCTGCGGATCTCCATCGGACGACCGCCGAGGTCCACCACTGCGCTGCCGTCGCGGCGGATGGCCTCGATCTCGGCGTCGAACATGTGCTCAACGTGCTTGGGCTCGTAAGGTGCGCCGACCGTCACCACCGCATTTGCCTCAGGAACGTCGCGGGCGACGGCAAGAACGGCCGCACCACCAAAGGAGTGCCCCACCAGCAGGGAGATTCCCCGGCCCTGCTCCCGCATGAACTTCGCGGCCAGGATGGTGTCCGCCACCTTCACGCTGAAAGAGCCGGCCGACCACTCTCCGGCGGAGCCGCCCAGCCCGAGGTTGTCGAAACGCAGCATCCCGATTCCCTGCTCCGCGAGGCCCTTGCAGATCCGGGAGGCGGCGGGGCTGTCCTTGCCCAGCGTCAGCCCGTGGGAGTAGATGCCCCACCCGCGGACGGGACCTTCCGGAACATCGATGATTCCCGCCAAAGCGTCCCCGGTGCTGCCCGTAAAGGTGATTTTCTCTGGGCGCGACATGCGGCCTCCTTGGTGATTGGATCCGGCACGCTGTGGCCGGTTGATGATTAACGACGACGGCGCCGCTCACCTGGAGGTGGGCGGCGCCGTTCTTCGCTGTGTTCCTTGGGGAACCGTGGATCAGATCTTGCGGGACAGGATGGCCTGCTTGACCTCGGCGATGGCCTTGGTCACCTGGATGCCGCGGGGGCATGCCTCGGAGCAGTTGAATGTGGTGCGGCAGCGCCACACGCCTTCCTTGTCGTTGAGGATCTCCAAGCGCATGTCGCCGGCGTCATCACGGGAATCGAAGATGAAGCGGTGTGCGTTGACGATTGCTGCCGGACCGAAGTACTGGCCGTCGGTCCAGAAGACCGGGCAGGACGAGGTGCAGGCGGCGCAGAGGATGCACTTGGTGGTGTCGTCGAAGCGCTCACGGTCTTCAACGGTCTGCAGGCGTTCCTTGGTGGGTTCGTGGCCCTTGTTGATGAGGAACGGCATGACTTCGCGGTAGGACTGGAAGAAGGGCTCCATGTCCACGATCAGGTCCTTCTCCACGGGAAGGCCCTTGATCGGCTCCACGATGATGGGCTTGGACGTGTCCAGGTCCTTCAGCAGGGTCTTGCAGGCCAGGCGGTTACGGCCGTTGATGCGCATGGCATCGGATCCGCAAACACCGTGGGCGCAGGAGCGGCGGAAGGAAAGGCTTCCGTCGATGTCCCACTTGACCTTGTGCAGGGCATCCAGGACGCGGTCCGTGCCGTACATGGTCAGCTTGTACTCGTCCCAGCGGGCTTCGTCCGAGATCTCGGGGTCGAAGCGGCGCACCTTCAAGGTGATATGGAACGTGGGGATCTCACCCTCGCCGGCAACGCTTGCGGGCAGCTCGATCTTGGAAGCGGGTTCCGCCATTTCGGTGGTCATTAGTACTTACGCTCCATTGGCTCGTAACGGGTGAAGACAACGGGCTTGGTCTCAAGACGGATGCCCGCAACGGACTCGGCAGACGAGTCGGCGGTGACGGTGTTGTCCAGGTAAGCCATGGAGTGCTTCATGAACTTTTCGTCGTCGCGGTCCGGGAAGTCCTCGCGGTAGTGGCCGCCACGGGATTCCTCACGGTGCAGGGCACCGACAGTCATGACCTTGGCCATGTCGAGCAGGAAGCCAAGTTCAACGGCTTCCAGGAGGTCCAGGTTGAAGCGCTTGCCCTTGTCCTGAACGGTGACGTTCTTGTACCGCTCCTCGAAGGAGGCGATGTCGCGGAGGACCTGCTCCAGGGATTCCTTGGTACGGAACACCTGCATGTTGGCATCCATGGTGTCCTGCAGTTCCTTGCGGATCTGGGCCACACGCTCGGTGCCGGTACCGCTGAGCAGGCTGTCCAGGATTCCGCGGGTCATTGCTTCCGGGTTCTCCGGGAGTTCAACAAAGTCCGCGGTCTTGGAGTACTCCGCGGCCGCAATGCCTGCACGCTTGCCGAACACGTTGATGTCCAGGAGCGAGTTGGTGCCAAGGCGGTTGGAGCCGTGGACCGAAACGCAGGCCACTTCGCCGGCGGCGTACAGGCCGGGAACAGTGGTGTCGTTGTCCTGCAGGACCTCGGTGGTGATGTTCGTGGGGATACCACCCATGGCGTAGTGGGCCGTGGGGAACACCGGCACGGGATCCGTGAACGGTTCCACACCGAGGTAGGTGCGGGCGAACTCGGTAATGTCCGGCAGCTTCGCTTCGATGTGCGCGGGCTCAAGGTGCGTCAGGTCAAGGAGGACGTAGTCCTTGTTCGGGCCGCAGCCGCGGCCTTCACGGACTTCGTTGGCCATGGCGCGGGCCACTATGTCGCGGGGCGCGAGGTCCTTGATGGTGGGGGCGTAACGCTCCATGAAGCGCTCACCCTCTGAGTTACGCAGGATGGCACCCTCACCGCGGGCACCTTCGGTGAGGAGGATGCCCAAGCCGGCGAGGCCGGTCGGGTGGAATTGGAAGAACTCCATGTCTTCCAGGGGGATACCGCGGCGGAATGCGATGCCCATGCCGTCACCGGTCAGGGTGTGTGCGTTGGACGTGGTCTTGAAGACCTTGCCCGCGCCGCCGGAGGCGAACACCACGGACTTGGCCTGGAAGACGTGCAGCTCACCGGAGGCGAGGTCGTAGGAGACGACGCCGGCAACGCGCTTCTGCTTGTAGGGCGTGCCGTCTTCGCGAACGGCATCTTCCTCAACCAGCAGCAGGTCGAGGACGTAGTACTCGTTGTAGAACTCAACGTTGTGCTTGACGCAGTTTTGGTACAGCGTTTGCAGGATCATGTGGCCCGTACGGTCTGCTGCGTAGCAGGCGCGGCGGACAGGAGCCTTGCCGTGGTCACGGGTGTGGCCACCGAAACGGCGCTGGTCGATCCGGCCTTCGGGCGTGCGGTTGAAGGGCAGGCCCATCTTTTCCAGGTCCAGCACGGCGTCGATGGCTTCCTTGGCCATGACCTCGGCTGCGTCCTGGTCAACCAGGTAGTCGCCACCCTTGATGGTGTCGAAGGTGTGCCACTCCCAGTTGTCTTCCTCGACGTTGGCCAGTGCTGCACACATGCCACCCTGGGCTGCACCTGTGTGCGAGCGGGTGGGGTAGAGCTTGGTCAGTACCGCGGTGCGTGCACGCTGACCGGATTCGATCGCGGCGCGCATGCCGGCGCCACCTGCACCGACAATAACGACGTCGTACTTATGGACCTGCATACCAGATGCTCTCTCTTTCAAAAATTCAGATGGTCGGCGGAGTCTGTTCCGCTGGTCGGGTGGCCGGTTGGAACCGGCCCGCCGGAACCGCTACGGTGCCGGGCAGAATCCACCCGGCAGCTGGACACCGTCGACTACGGGGCACGGGTCGAAGGTGAAGATCACCAGGGTGCCGAGGATGACGATGACGAACGTGGCGGCGTACAGGACGCCCTTGAGCCAGAAGCGCGTGGAGTCCTTTTCCGCGTAGTCGTTGATGATGGTGCGGACGCCGTTGGTGCCGTGGAGCATCGCGAGCCAGAGCATGGCGAGATCCCAGAACTGCCAGAACGGATCGGCCCACTTGCCGGCCACGAAGCCGAAGTCGATGGCATGGATGCCTTCGCCCACCAGCAGGTTCACGAAGAGGTGACCGAAGATGAGGACCACCAGCACGACGCCGGACAGGCGCATGAAGAGCCATGCGATCATCTCGAAGTTGCCGCGGCTGGAGCCGGAGCGGTTGTACTTGGGGGCGATCTTGCCCGAACGCGGGGCCTGGATAGTAGTCATGGCTTAGTGGCCTCCCAGCGCGAGGGAAAGGTGGCGGATAGCGAAACCTGCGAACGTAACCAGCCACAGTGCAAGTACGACCCACAGCATTTGGCGCTGGTACTTTGCGCCCTTCTTCCAGAAGTCGATGGCGATCACGCGCAGGCCGTTGAAGGCGTGGAAGATGATCGCAGCGACCAGGCCCGTTTCACCCAGGGCCATGAGGGGGTTCTTGTAAGCGCCAATGACGGCGGTGTAGGCCTCCGGGGACACACGCACCAATGAGGTGTCCAGCACGTGGACCAACAAGAAGAAAAAGATCACTACACCGGTAATACGGTGTCCAACCCAGGACCACATGCCTTCACGGCCGCGGTACAAGGTGCCAGCTGGTTTTGTCGGCACTGAATAAACCTTCCTGCAACACAGCGGCGCTGGCATGGGATCCACGCGGGGGGAACGCCTGCTGCGAGAGCACTCGTAGCTCACGCCTAAATCTAGGCTTCGCTCACAGCTTATTCAATTCAGGACCGGCTGCATTGCTTGGCCGTCCGGCGTTTCCTGCCTGTATTTCCGCCGATTTTCGGACAACATGAGACGAAAGCCACATCTGCGTCGTGCCCGGGTGCAAGGCACCGTGTCGGATAAAGTGTTGAGGTGAGTACAGAAGACGCGACAATTCCGGAATCGCCATTGGACCGCTTTCATGCGGTAATTCCAGCCGGCGGTGTGGGGACCCGGCTGTGGCCGCTTTCGCGGGCCGCCGCGCCCAAATTCCTCCATGACCTGACCGGATCCGGCAGCACGTTGCTGAGGTCCACGTACGACCGCCTGGAGCCGTTGGCCGGTGAGCGGGTCCTCGTGGTGACCGGCGAAGCCCACCGTGCAGCCGTGTGCCGCCAACTCCCCGAGGTAGGGGATGACGAGCTCGTGCTGGAAAGCGAGCCCAAGGATTCCGGTGCCGCGATCGGCCTTGCCGCCGCCATCCTGCACCGCCGCGATCCGGAGACCATCATGGGCTCCTTTGCCGCGGACCAGGTGATCAGCCCTGACGACCTCTTCCAGGACACCGTGCGCGAAGCGATCTTCACGGCCGCAACGGGCAAGATCGTGACCATCGGCATCAAGCCGACCCACCCATCCACCGGCTTCGGGTATATCCGCTCCGGAAAAGCCCTGAAGGTGGACGGCGCTCCGAACGCATTGGCCGTAGCCGAGTTCGTGGAGAAGCCCAGCGAAGACGTCGCCCGCAAATACGTGGAAGCGGGCGACTACGTCTGGAACGCGGGCATGTTCGTTGCACCCGTAGCCCTCATGCTCAAGCACCTCGAAGCCAACCAGCCCGAACTCTTCGCAGGCGTCCAGGAGATCGCAGAGGCTTGGGATACGCCGCGCAGGGCAGAAGTGACGTCCCGTGTGTGGCCCACCCTGCCCAAGATCGCCATCGACTACGCCGTTGCTGAGCCGGCAGCGGCAGCCGGGGATGTCGCCGTCGTGCCCGGTACCTTCCGGTGGGACGACGTCGGCGACTTCGCCGCGATTGGCCGCCTCAACAACGCGGGCGACGTCGACGAAGTGACCGTCCTGGGTGATGGGGCACGCGTTTTCGCGGAGAATGCCAGCGGCGTGGTGGTTACGGACACCAAGCGGGTGATCGCCCTCATCGGCATCAAGGATGTGGTTATCGTGGACACGCCGGACGCGCTGTTGGTGACCACCAAGGAGCACGCCCAACGGGTCAAGGGCGCAGTTGATGCGCTGAAGGCCAGCGGAGATACCGACGTCCTCTAGGTCCGATTCCCGGGCTTTGATCCCCGTACCGGAAGCCACCCTTGGTTGCCTGCGACTGAACGCAGCGTAACCAAGAGGTGGCTTTCGGTCTTCGGGGGCCGTGGATGGCTAGAGTTGTTTCGTGCGCAATTACACGACTGAAACCGAGCCAACACCCGTCGTGAGTCCTTGGGTGGATGAGCTCCTGCCCGGACTCATCGAATTCAGGCGTGACCTTCATGCGCACCCGGAACTGTCCTTCAAGGAATTCCGCACCACGGACAAGCTCGTCGAGCGGCTGGAGGCCGCAGGCCTGAAACCCCGCCGGCTCGAGGGCACGGGGCTGACCGTGGACGTGGGGGAGGGGCCCATCGCAACGGCCCTGCGCGGCGACATCGACGCCCTGCCGATCATCGAGGAGACGGGGCTAGCGTTCGCCTCCAAGAACCATGGCGTGACGCATGCCTGCGGGCACGATGTCCACACCACCACCATGCTGGGCATCGCGTTGGTCCTGCAGCGTATGCACAAGAACACCCCGCTGGGTGGATCGGTGCGCATCATCTTCCAGCCTGCCGAGGAAACCATGCCGGGCGGGGCGTTGTCCTGTATTGAGCAAGGCGTCTTGGAGGGCGTGCCGAGGATCCTCGCGCTGCACTGTGATCCGCGCATCAACGTGGGGCAGATCGGTACCCGCATCGGTGCCATTACCTCGGCGTCGGACACCATCAAGATCGAGTTGACGGGCCGCGGCGGCCACACTTCGCGCCCGCACCTGACCGAAGACCTGGTCTTCGCCCTGGCCCAAATTGCGGTCAACGTCCCCGCGGTCCTGTCGCGCCGCGTCGACGTCCGCAGCGGCGTGTCCGTGGTGTGGGGCCAAATTTCGGCAGGCTCCGCCCCGAACGCCATTCCGGGTACCGGCTACATGGCCGGAACCATGCGGTGCCTGGACCGCGATGCCTGGCACGATGCCGGCGAACTGCTGGACGAAGTGGTCAAGCAGGTTGCCGCCCCGTACGGAGTGGACGTCCATTTGGAGCACACCCGCGGCGTCCCGCCCGTAGTGAACTCCGAACACGAGACGGCGCTGATCGAAGCCGCTGCACGTGCGGAGCTCGGCGAGAGCGCCGTGGTCCTGACCCCGCAATCCATGGGCGGCGAGGATTTTGCCTGGTTCCTGGCGGACCTGCCGGGCGCCATGATGCGCCTCGGCACGCATACCCCCGGCGGCGAAGTCTATGACCTTCACCGTGGCGATTTCATCGTCGACGAGCGGGCATTGGGCTACGCGATCCGCGTCCTGAGCGCGGCCGCCTTGCGGACCATCCGCGACCAGCAGCAATAGACCCAACTGGGTAGCAGTAGTGCGACTCTTCTATGGTTGTCAACGGAACGATGGCATGGGGCTGTTGGCGTTGAGTGTGCGGTAGATCCGTCGGGCGAGGTAGCGTTTGACGCACCGGCGGATCTCCTTTTTGGTACGGCCTTCTGCTTCACGTTTTGCTGTGTAGTTGATGGTTTCCGGATCGAACGCCATCCTGCTCCGGGCAGCCATGTGGAGGGCTTTGTTCAGGGTCCGGTCGCCTCCGCGGTTGAGCCTGTGGCGGACGGTATTTCCGGATGAAGCGGGAATGGGGTTGGCCCCGGCCAGGGAGGCGAATGCAGCCTCGGAACGTACCCGTCCGCGATGGGACCATGCGGTGAGACAAATGGCTGCGGTGACTGGTCCGAAGCCGGGTTCTTGTAGCAGGGGCGCGGCTTCGCTGATCTCGACGAGTTCGGTGATCCGGTTGCCGTTGGTTTTGATGTCCGCGTCAAGGTCGTTGATGCGCTTGGCGAGCCTGACGGCTTCGGAGCGGGCCACCGACAGGGCAAGGGGTTCTTCACGGGCACGCCATCTGGAGATCTCCAGGATCTGGGTCCCGGTCAAGGGCTTACGGGCATCGGCACCCAAATCGTTGACCCGCAGCAGCGCGGTCAACGCGTTCACGGTCCTGGTCCGGTCGGTGGTCATTGACTGACGTGCACTGACCAGGACCCGCAGGGCTGCGCGGACCCCTTCGTTCAACCGTGGCCGGCGCAGCTTGTCCTCTTCCAGGGAAAGGACTGTTGAAGCGATCCGGTGCGCGTCCAACGGATCGGACTTACCGATCCCGCGACGTGTCTTGGCATCCATGCGGGCGGCTTCGGCGACCTGGTAGCCGGCAGCTGCGACAGCCCCGGCCAGCACCGCACCATAAGAAGCCGCGCCCTCGATCACCCACAAAGTGGCCGGATCGGCCCCGGTCAAGCGCGCTACCCAGGCAATGGCACGGTCGATCCCGGCCCCGGTGGCCGGGAAATCCCGGGTGTCGATCCGTTCGCCGCTTGGCGCGGCAAGGATGGAATACACATGTTTCCTGGCGTGGGTGTCGACGCCGACGACAAACGGGTGGGAATACGCAACGATAGTCATAGCGGTTCTGGCACTTTCCTCATTTCGCGGACATGGTCAGGGCCGTTACGGGCCGGTACCAGTCCGGGTAGAGGTCACTTCGGAACAGCACTGTGACGAGTCACGCCCCCGCGCCGGGGGCGGACAATCTTCTGATCAAGTCACCGAGGTGGGCCGGGCAGGTACCGGCCGCCCACCCCGCAGACGGACAAGTCGCACTAAAGGCACACCCAAGACAGGGGGCCAAGCGTTTTGTGAGTCACGACCGCGGGGTGGAACGACCTGCACCTACTCTGCCAGCCAATCCCAGACCAGCCACCCCAATCCTCACAGCGTTTTGAACGCTGAAAACGCGCACTAATGCGACCCAGTTGGGTGAAGTGCGGGAGATTAAGTTGTGCACAACTTAATTGTGCACTATCGTTTCCGGTATGAGTGATGCACCCCGGCTCCGTCATCAGGTTTGCTTTGCGCTGTACTCGGCATCCAAGGCTGCGACGGCGGTCTACCGCCCTGTGTTGGATGAACTGGGGCTGACTTATCCGCAATACCTCGTGATGCTGGTGCTGTGGGAAAACGATCCCCGCAGCGTGCGCGAACTTGGCGCCGAGCTCGGGCTGGATTCGGGCACGCTGTCGCCACTGCTGAAGCGGCTCGAAGCCCTGGGGCTCGTCGAACGGCGCAGGTCATCCGAGGACGAGCGCCGCGTGGACGTGGTGCTGACCGACGCCGGCACCAAGCTCAGCGAACGGGCCGGGGATGTGCCACGAAGGTTGGCGGACGCGGCGGGGCTCACGCCTGCAGAAATCGGGCAGCTGCACGCCACCCTGGGCAAGCTCACCGCCGCATTGCAGAAATCGCTCTGAATTTTCCTCGCAAGAAAAGATTTGCCACAACCAGAAAGGCAGACACCCATGAAGACCCTCTACACAGCCGAGGCGCTGGCTTCGGGAGAAGGCCGCGACGGCAACGCCCGCACCAAGGACGGCAAGCTTGATGTCACCCTCGCCAGCCCCGTCGAACTGGGCGGAAACGGACAGGGAACCAACCCCGAACAACTGTTCGCTGCAGGCTACGCCGCGTGCTTCCACTCGGCCCTGCGCTTGGTTGGACGCAAGGAACGCGCCGACCTCACTGATTCGGCGGTGGCGGCCAGGATCCACATCGGCCCCCTCGCCGAGGGAGACGGGTTTGGGCTCGCCGCTGAACTCGAGATCGCACTTCCTGCGCTGGACCGGGCCACGGCGGAAGAACTCATGGCCAAGGCCCACCAGATTTGCCCGTACTCGAATGTCACCCGCGGCAACATGGCGGTCGACCTCAAGCTCGTGGAGTTCGCCGCATGAGCACTTCCACAAGCACTCCTGTGCAGACCCGCGAAATCCACCTTGCCTCCCGGCCGGAGGGCCGTCCGACTCCGGAGAATTTCCGGCTGGTCTCCTCCGACCTGCCCGAACTCAAGGACGGGCAGATCCTGGTGGAGAACCGCTTCATGTCGGTGGATCCGTACATGCGCGGCAGGATGAATGACCGGAAATCCTACTCGGCCCCCTTCCGCCTTGATGCAGCGCTCGACGGCGGTGCGGTCGGTGAGGTGATCGCGTCCAGGTCCGGCGCGCACAAGGTGGGTGACGTCGTCGTGCATCAACTGGGTTGGCGCGAGCACGCGGTGGTGGACGGCTCGGCCGCCAGCACGGTTCCTGCCGGCCTGGCGCCTGATTCGGCGTTCCTTGGTGCTTTGGGCATGACGGGCCTCACCGCCTATGCGGGGTTGCTCAAGGTGGCCGAGTTCAAGGAAGGCGACGTCGTTTTTGTCTCCGGTGCGGCCGGGGCCGTTGGCTCCATGGTGGGGCAGATCGCCAAGGCGATGGGCGCCGGCAAGGTGATCGGCAGCGCAGGGTCGCCGGAGAAGGTGGCACGGCTGCTGGAACTGGGCTTCGACGCGGCTTTCAACTACAACGACGCTCCCGTGGTGGATCAGTTGCGCGACGCGGCGGGGGAGCGCGGTATCGATGTGTACTTCGACAACGTGGGCGGCGACCATCTGGAAGCGGCCCTGGAAATGTTGAACGTCGGTGGCCGGGTTGCCATGTGCGGGGCCATTGCCCAGTACAACTCAACCGAGCCGCCTGCGGCACCGCGGAACCTGGCCGTTGCCATCGGCAAGCAGCTGACGCTCCGGGGTTTCCTTGTTGGGGGACAGCGCGCACACGCGGCGGAGTTCCGGGAAAAGATGGCGGCATGGCTGGCGGACGGCACTGTCCGCTACGACGAGACAATCGTGGACGGGCTGGAAAATGCGGCCGGGGCATTCATCGATTTGCTCGAGGGTGCGAACACCGGGAAGATGCTCGTCCGCCTGTGACTTGCGGGGCGCCCTACTGGTTGGTAACAAAAAGTCAACGATCTGTGCCAGAGGCTGCTTTTGTGCTACCTCCATGTGTTTTTCGCCACTAGTCTGGTTGCATCAGTGCGCTTCGGCGCAGTGCTGCGAAGCATCAGTGAAAACAGAATTTCTGCCCCGGGGTTTTGGAAACGGACACTCATTGACCACCAGTCGTAGCGCCAAACACTTTCTTCCTGGAGGAACATTGAAGAAACCACTGCGTGCCACCCTTAAGCGCGGTTCGATGGCCGGAGTCGCCACCATGGGCGCGGCAGCGCTCCTGCTCAGTGGCTGTGGACAGGCACCCGACGCCGGTTCCAGCACCAACGCCGCCAGCGACTACACGGGCTGCATTGTCTCCGACTCCGGTGGCTTCGATGACCAGTCCTTCAACCAGTCCTCCTTCGAGGGCCTCAAGAAGGCAGAGAAGGATCTGGGAATCACCACGAAGTCGGCCGAGTCCAAGGCCAACAGCGACTTCGAGACCAACCTCAACGGCATGATTTCGGCCGGCTGCAACCTGACCGTCACGGTCGGCTTCCTCCTGGGCGACGCCACCAAGGCTGCTGCGGAGAAGAACACGGACAAGCACTTCGCGATCATCGACTTCGCTTACGAAACGCCGATCGCCAACGTCAAGCCCGTTGTCTACGACACCGCACAGGCTGCATACCTGGCCGGCTACGCGGCGGCTGCCACGACCAAGACCGGCAAGGTGGGCACGTTCGGCGGCATCAAGCTCCCCACGGTCACCATCTTCATGGACGGTTTCTATGACGGCGTCCAGGCCTACAACAAGGCCAAGGGCAAGTCCGTGCAGGTGGTGGGCTGGGACAAGGCTACCCAGGACGGTTCCTTCACGGGTGACTTCGAGAAGCAGGACACCGGCAAGCAGATCACCATCAACCTTTTGGACCAGGGCGCGGACATCGTGATGCCCGTTGCAGGTCCGGTTGGCAAGGGTGCCGGCGCTGCCCTGAAGGAAGCAAAGGCTGCCGGCAAGGACGTCAAGCTCATTTGGGTCGACTCCGACGGCTACCTCACCGCTCCGGAGTACAAGGACCTCATGCTGACCTCCGTGGTCAAGCAGATGGGTGAAGCCGTGGAGTCCGTGGTGAAGGATGACAAGGACGGCAAGTTCAGCAACGAAGCCTACGTTGGCACGCTGGAGAACGACGGCGTCGCCCTCGCACCGTTCCACGACCTTGACTCCGTAGTTTCGGCCGAAACCAAGTCCGAACTCGACGCCCTCAAGGCAGACATCATTTCGGGCAAGCTGGTTGTTGAATCGGCGGCCAGCCCGAAGAAGTAACAACTCTCGAACAAGCCGCCAGTACCGGGCCCCGGTACTGGCGGCACGTTTTTGCCCTGACTACGCTGCTGCCTACAGGTAGTGAGCAATACAGCCGTCCCTCGGACTCACAGAACGGTGGGAGTTGTGAAACTCGAATTGAAGGGGATCTCGAAGGCATTCGGGAGCTTCTACGCCAACCAAGACATCGACCTTGTGGTCGAATCCGGACAGATCCATTGCCTCCTCGGCGAGAATGGTGCCGGAAAATCAACCCTCATGAACGTGCTGTATGGACTTTATGAGCCTACGGCCGGACAAATCCTCGTTGACGACCAGCCGGTAGCTTTCCGGGGACCGGGGGACGCCATGGCTGCCGGGATCGGCATGGTGCACCAGCACTTCATGCTCGTCCCGGTGTTCACTGTCGCAGAGAACGTTGCGCTCGGCGCGGAACCAACGTCCGTAGGCGGCGTCCTCAGCATGGACGAAACCCGCCGGAAGATCCGCGATATCTCCGAAAAGTACGGCTTCGACGTCGATCCCGATGCTTTGGTGGAAGACCTCCCGGTTGGGGTCCAGCAGCGCGTGGAAATCATCAAGGCGCTGGTCCGGGAGGCGAAGGTGCTGATCCTGGATGAGCCCACCGCCGTGCTCACTCCGCAGGAAACCGATGAGCTCCTGGACATCATGAGGCAGCTTAAGGCCGGCGGGACATCGATCGTGTTCATCTCGCACAAGCTGCGTGAGGTCAAGGCTGTCTCGGACGTCATCACCGTGGTCCGACGCGGAAAAGTAGTCGGCGATGCCCCGCCTACTGCTTCTGCGGCAGAGCTTGCCTCCATGATGGTGGGCCGGCCTGTCAGCCTGAGTCTGCATAAAGCCGCGGCCCAACCGAAAGAGACCACTTTCAAGGTGGAGAACCTGACGGTGCGGGCGCCGAACGGCACCAACATCGTGGACGGAATCAGCTTCGACATCGCCCAAGGCGAGATCCTTGCGATCGCAGGTGTCCAGGGCAACGGCCAGACCGAGCTGACCGAAGCAATCCTTGGTGTCCAGGAACACGTGACCGGATCGGTCACCCTCGACGGAAAGCAGTTGCTGGGACTGCCGGTGAAGGAAGTCCTGCGTTCCGGCGTCGGCTTCGTTCCGGAGGATCGCACCGTCGATGGCCTGGTGGGTCCGTTCTCCGTGGCCGAGAACCTGGTGCTGGACCTTTACGACCAAGCTCCCTTTGCCCGCGGCGTCAGCATGAACCCGGGCAAAGTGGCCGAGAACGCCAGGGCCAAGATCGAGGAGTTCGATATCCGCACCCCGTCCGCGGGCGCTGCGGCAGGGACGTTGTCGGGCGGCAACCAACAAAAGGTGGTTATGGCCCGTGAGTTGTCCCGCCCCCTGCGGCTCTTCATTGCAAGCCAACCGACCCGCGGCGTGGACGTCGGTTCCATCGAATTCCTGCATAAGCGAATCGTCGCGGAGAGGGATGTGGGAACGCCGGTGATGATCGTCTCCACGGAACTCGACGAAGTCATGGAGCTCGCAGACCGCATTGCGGTGATCTACAAAGGCAAGCTCGTGGGCATCGTTCCCTCGGGCACATCCCGCGACACCCTCGGCCTGATGATGGCCGGCGTCAGCCCGGAAGGGGGCTCCGATGACACCCAGTGAACCGACCGGCAACCCCGGCGATCAGAAGAAGAACGAACCGGCCGCGGAAGCGGCACGGCAGGAATCCACCACCGACGTCCAGGCCGCCGACGTCGCACTGGACACTGCGGGGGGCACCTTGGAACCGTCCATTGTTCCGGTGTCCTCCCAAAGCGGAGACGTCGGGCGCCAGCAAGGCAGCCTGTTCCGCCGGATCGTCATGGGGAATGGATTCGTTTCCGTCCTGGCCGTCCTTGTTGCCTTAATCCTCGGCGGCCTGTTGATCGCCAGCACCGACGACAGAGTCGCCAGGACCGCAGGGTACTTCTTTGCCCGCCCCACCGACTTCCTGTCGGCGCTCTGGGGCGCCATGACCAAGAGCTACGTTGCCCTCTTCCAAGGAGCGGTTTTCAACCCCCGGCAGGGCCTCATGCCCTTGCTGGAGACCATGACCGTAGCCACCCCGTTGATTTGCGCCGGCCTGGGCGTGGCCCTGGCTTTTCGGGCAGGTTTGTTCAATATCGGTGCCCAGGGCCAGATCATCATCAGCGCCACCCTGGCCGCCTATGTCGGCTTCGCCTGGGACCTTCCCTTCGGCTTGCACCTGCTGGTGGTCATCATTATGGGTGTCCTGGGTGGAGCGGTCTGGGGAGGCATTGTGGGCATCCTCAAGGCCAGGACGGGCGCCCACGAGGTCATCGTGACCATCATGTTGAACTACGTGGCACTGTTCCTGCTCGACTTCCTCCTGAACACCGCGGCGTTCCGGCGTCCGGGGGACAACAGCCCCATTTCGCCCCGGCTGGATGAATCGGCTACCTACCCCGTGCTCATACCCGGCTCGCGGCTGCACCTGGGCTTCCTGGTGGCCGTTGCGCTGACGGCAGGTGTCTGGTGGATGCTCAACCGTTCCACCATTGGCTTCGAATTCCGTGCTGTGGGCGCAAATCCCGCTGCTGCGCGCACGGCCGGCGTCAAGGTTCCGCGGGCCACCATCCTCGTCATGGCGTTCGCCGGAGCCCTCGCAGCCTTCGGCGGCGTGGCGCAGGTAGCGGGTACCGAGAAGGTCCTGACCGGCGGGGTCGCGGCACAGATTGGCTTCGACTCCATCACCGTGGCCCTGCTGGGACGCAGTACGCCGTGGGGCACGTTCTTTGCCGGCCTCCTGTTCGGCGCTTTCCGCGCCGGAGCCGTGCAGATGCAGATCCAGACGGGAACACCCATCGACATTGTTTTGGTGGTGCAGTCGCTGATCGTCCTGTTCATCGCAGCCCCGCCGCTCATTAAGTCCATCTTCCGCTTGGAAAGCACCAAGAAGAAGAAAAAGGTCGCCCGGAAGGCCGCCCTTGCCAACGCCACCGGAGGTGCCAAATGAGCGCAACAGCAACCGCCCCCCGGGCCGGAGCTCCGTCCCTTCCGGGCTTCCGCCCCTCGTTGAAAGTCCCTGTTTCCCTCAGCGTCCTGGCCCTTGTTGCGCTGGTCTTCTTCGGATTGCTGGGCTCCGGGCAAACGGCGGAGATGAAGGTCAGCGATCCCGGCGATGCGGTCCAGATCCCTGCGCTGATGATTCCCGGACAGGCCGGCGGCATTGTGCTGGCCGTTTTGCTCCTGGCCATGGCCGCCTACTCGATCTACCTCTGGACGCGCGGAGAACGTTCACCGAAGTGGTTGCCCATTGCTTTCGCCGTGGTCTTCGTCTTTGCCGTGCTCGTGTGGATCGTGGCCGGCGCCCGGCAACCGTCCATCTCGTTGGCCGGCCTGGTGGCAGGCTCGGTGACGCTGGCGGTTCCCCTCGTCTTCGGGTCCCTGTCCGGTGTGCTCTGTGAGCGGGTAGGCGTGGTCAACATCGCCATTGAGGGCCAGCTGCTGGGCGGGGCTTTCACCGCTGCCCTCGTGGCCACCGTGACCGGCAGCCCCTACATCGGGCTGCTCGCCGCTGCTGCCGCGGGCGCCGCCGTCTCCATGGTGCTGGCAGTCTTCAGCATCAAGTACCTCGTGAACCAGATCATTGTGGGCGTGGTCCTGAACGTGCTGGTATCAGGCCTCACCGGCTTCCTGTTCGGCACGGTCATGGCACCGAACAAAGAGCAGTTCAACACCCCGGGCCGCCTGGACATCCTGCCGATTCCGCTGCTCTCCGATATCCCCATCATCGGGCCGGTCCTTTTTGAGCAGTCCGTGGCCGGCTACCTGATGTACATTGCAGTGGCTGTTGTGTGGTTCGGTTTGTTCAAGACGCGGTGGGGCCTCCGGGTCCGGGCCGTGGGTGAGCACCCGCAGGCCGCCGACACCCTGGGCATCAATGTCAACGCCACCCGCTTCTGGAACGTCACCCTGGGCGGGGCCATCGCAGGCATCGGCGGAGCGGTGTTTACGTTGGTGACCATCGACTCCTTCACCAAGGACATCTCCGGAGGTCGCGGCTTCATTGCCCTGGCTGCGCTCATCTTCGGGCGCTGGAACCCGATCGGCGCTTTCCTGGCGTCCTTGCTGTTCGGTTTCGCCTACAACCTGCAGTCGATTCTGGGCATTATTGGTACTCCGGTGCCCAGCCAGTTCATGGCCATGCTGCCGTACCTGGTGACCATCTTCGCCGTCGCCGGTTTGGTGGGCAGGTCCAGGCCGCCCGCGGCCAGCGGCATACCGTACGTGAAGGGTTGACGTGATGAGCCACATCGATTGGCAAGCGCTGGAAGCCGCGGCGAAAGACGCCATGGACCGGGCCTACGCGCCCTACTCCAAATTCCCGGTGGGGGCCGCAGCCCTCACCGACGACGGCCGGATCATTAGTGGCTGCAATGTGGAGAACGCCAGCTACGGGCTCACCCTCTGCGCCGAGTGCACGTTGGTGGGCCAGTTGCACATGGGCGGCGGCGGACGGCTGGTGGCGTTTTACTGCGTGGACGGCGACGGCAGCATCTTGATGCCGTGCGGACGCTGCCGGCAGCTGCTTTACGAATTCCGGGCGCCCGGCATGCAACTCATGACCAGTCAAGGCATCAAAACCATGGACCAGGTGCTGCCTGACGCCTTCGGTCCGGAACATCTGGAGGAAACCCCGTGACCAGCACCGAAGCCTTCGACGCCGTCCAGATCATCACCATCAAGCGGGACAAAGGCACCCTGACGCCGGAACAGATCGACTGGACCATTGACGCCTACACCCGCGGGGTCATTGCCGAAGAGCAGATGGCGGCACTGAACATGGCCATCCTGCTCAACGGCATGGACAGGGCCGAGATCTCCCGCTGGACGGCCGCGATGATCGCCTCCGGGGAGCGGATGGACTTTTCGTCGCTGACAACGCCCGACGGCGGCAGGAAACCTACCAGCGACAAGCACTCCACCGGTGGGGTAGGGGACAAGATCACTCTTCCCCTGGCTCCGTTGGTGGCCGTCTTCGGAGTGGCAGTACCGCAGCTGTCCGGCCGCGGATTGGGGCACACCGGGGGCACGCTGGACAAACTGGAAGCCATTCCCGGGTGGCGCGCGAACCTCAGCAACGCGGAAATCATGGCCCAGCTCCAGGACGTCGGAGCAGTGATCTGCGCGGCAGGCTCCGGGTTGGCCCCGGCTGACAAGAAGCTGTACGCCCTCCGCGATGTTACGGGCACCGTCGAAGCCATCCCGCTGATTGCGTCGTCGATCATGAGCAAGAAGATCGCCGAGGGTACGGGGTCGCTGGTGCTGGACGTGAAAGTGGGCTCGGGTGCGTTCATGAAGGACGAAGCCCGGGCCCGGGAACTCGCGGAAACCATGGTGGCGTTGGGCAAGGACGCCGGGGTGCACACTGTTGCGCTGATGACCGATATGTCCACGCCGTTGGGGCTGACCGCGGGCAACGCCATTGAGGTGGAGGAGTCCGTGGAGGTCCTGGCAGGCGGTGGCCCGGAAGACGTCGTCGAACTGACGGTACGGCTCGCTGAAGAAATGCTGGCCGGCGCCGGCATCCACGACGCAGATCCTGCCGCGGCACTGAAGGACGGCCGGGCCATGGATGTGTGGAACCGGATGATCGAGGCCCAGGGCGGAGATCCGCGCGCTGCCTTGCCCGTGGCCAAGGAATCGGAAGTGGTGTACGCCCCGGCGGACGGCGTCCTGGTGGAGCTGGATGCCCTCTCGGTGGGCGTGGCTGCCTGGCGCCTGGGCGCGGGCCGGGCCAGGAAGGAAGACACCGTCCAGGCAGCGGCGGGCGTCCGCCTTCACGCGAAGCCTGGTGCCTTGGTCCGTGCAGGGGAGCCCCTCATGACGCTGCTGACGGACACTCCGGAGAAGTTTGATCGTGCCAAGGAAGCCCTGGCGAACGCGGTGGTGATCGCACCGGAGGGATCCCGTCCCGCCCACCGGCTCATCATCGACAGGATCGCCTAGGCTTAATTACCGTGCAGGCCATCAATGATTTCATTCTCGCCGCGGCCGAACAGCCGTGGGTGTTGTTCCTGGTGCTGGCCTGTTGCCTGATCGATGGTTTCTTCCCGCCGATTCCCAGCGAATCGGTGGTGGTTGGTTTGAGTGCTGTCTCCGGCAGCAGCGGCTCGCCTAACGTCTGGCTGCTGGGGGTGGTGGCGGCCATCGGGGCATTCTCCGGGGACAACATCGCCTACATCATCGGCGCCCGCATCGGGATCCGGCGGTGGCGCTGGATGCGCACCCAGCGCATGCAGGGCGCCTTCCGCTGGGCCGGGAAAGAACTTCGACGGCGGTCGGCCTCGCTGATCATGGTGGCCCGGTTCATTCCGATCGGCAGGGTGGCAGTGAACCTCACGGCCGGTGCCACGCACTTCCATCACGGCCGGTTTGTTGCCCTCACTTCTTTGTCGGCCGTCTTGTGGGCCAGCTATTCGGTGGTCCTCGGGTATTTCTTCGGCGTTTGGTTCGAAGACAACCATCTGCTGGGAGCTGTGATCGCGATCGTGGTGGCCGTCATCCTGGGCATCATCATTGACCGCATCATCAGCAAAGTGCGCGGGGCCGCTCCCTTGGACGGAAAGAACCTTCTTGAGGACCAGAAACCAACGGAAGAAGGCACCGGGGCTCCACCTACGGTATGAGCCTGCAGGTAGCCCAAGATCACCCCGTCGGGTGACGCCGGAACCTCCGCCGCGCAGCTAGCGTTAAACGTGTGATCCCGAGGCTGGGGCGTAGCGAACGACGTCCCGGCCATGGGACACTAAGAGCGATCTACGTCACAGTGTCAAGTCACATTCATCTAGGAGCTACCGCCGCGTGGAGTTTTTGAACGAAATGCTCGAGCATGCAGCCGGGCAGCCCTGGATTTACCCGGTACTGCTGGTGTTCTTCTTCATCGACGGATTCGCCACCATCCTCCCCAGCGAAACAGCGATCGTAGGCCTGTCGGCACTGTCCCTCCACAGCGGCCAGCCGAACCTCTGGATCCTTGGGTTCACGGCCCTCATCGGTGCCATGGCGGGGGACAACATGGCGTACATGCTCGGCCGGAAGATCGGGCTCACCCGGTGGAAATGGATGCGCCGGCCCAAGGTCCAGAAAATGTTCGCGTGGGCTCAATACGAACTGGACAAGCGCGGAGCCGTGCTCATCTTCACCGCCCGCTACATCCCGTGGGGCCGCGTGGCCGTGAACTACGTGGCCGGCCAGACCGGCTTCCGCCACCGCACCTTCTTCATCCTTGATGCCTTCGCATGTATCACGTGGGTGGGCTACTCGATCGGCATCGGACTCCTCGCCGGCCAGTGGGTGCACAACAATCCTTTGCTGGGCGTTGGCATCGCCGTGGCGTTCGCGGTGCTTCTTGGCATCGTCGTAGACCACGCCCTTCGCTGGTGGCACAAGTACCTGGAGCGTAAGGACGCTGCGCGCGCAGCCGCCCGGGAAGCCTCTGAATCTGCCGCGCCCGCTGTGGACCGCAAGCCGGTTGTGGGCGCTGACCTCTCCAAGCCTGCTGGCTAAGGACCTGTCATCCCCCTAGAGTTGGTCTGTGACTGAGCCAATTGTTGACGCTGCCCCTGCCCTCGACTTTGATCTGAAGAGTCTTCCCAAGATTTCCCTGCACGACCATCTGGACGGCGGCCTGCGCCCTGCCACCATCATCGAACTGGCCGAAGCCGTGGACCACACCCTTCCTTCGACGGATCCGGTGGCACTGGGTGAATGGTTCCGCGAATCGGCGGATTCCGGTTCCTTGGTGCGCTACCTCGAAACGTTCGACCACACCATTGCCGTGATGCAGACCAAGGAAGGTCTCTTCCGGGTTGCCAAGGAGTTCGTGGAAGACCTCGCCGAGGATGGCGTGGTCTACGGCGAAGTCCGTTGGGCTCCCGAGCAGCACCTCCGGAAAGGCCTGACGCTTGACGAGGCCGTGGAAGCCGTCCAGGCCGGACTCGAAGCGGGCGTGGACGCAGCCGACGAAAGCGGCCGGCAGATCCAGGTGGGACAGCTGATCACCGCCATGCGCCACGCTGACCGTGGCCAGGAGATCGCCGAACTCGCCGTCCGCCACCGGACCCGGGGCGCAGTTGGGTTCGACATCGCCGGAGCGGAAGACGGCTTCCTGCCCTCCCGGTTCAAGGACGCTTTCACCTACCTGGCGGCCAACAACTTCCCGGCGACAGTCCACGCGGGCGAGGCCGCCGGCTTGGAGAGCATCCAGTCAGCCCTGGTGGACGGCCGCGCGCTGCGTCTGGGCCACGGCGTCCGCATCGCGGAGGACATCACGGTTGAGTTCGAAGACAACGCCGACGACGACGGCGAGGGCACGGTCGGCCTGGTCACCCTGGGCAACGTGGCCGGCTGGGTCCGGGACCGGGGAATTCCCTTGGAAATCTGCCCTTCGTCCAACCTGCAGACGGGTGCGATCGCCAACTTCGGCGAAGGCATCGAAAGCCACCCGTTGGACATGCTCTTCCAGCTCGGTTTCAACGTCACCATCAACACGGACAACCGGCTCATGAGCGGGGTGACCCTGACGGACGAGTTCGAACTCCTGGTGGAAACCTTCGATTACGACCTCGATGATCTCCTGGAACTGACGCTCAATGCTGCCGAGGCAGCTTTCCTGCCGCTGGATGAGCGCGAGGCTTTGGTGGAGTACATCAACGATGCCTACGCCAACCTCGGCTAAGGAGCCCGCCAACAGCATCGACCGGCTGCTGGGGACGATTGCCGCCCTGCGTGAGCACTGCCCCTGGATGGGTGCGCTCACGCATGAATCGCTGGTGGAATACCTGATCGAGGAAGCCTACGAGGTAGTGGATTCGATCGAAGCCGGTTCCGTTGATGACGAACTCCGCGGTGAGCTGGGCGACGTACTGCTTCAAGTGGTGCTGCACGCCCGGCTCGCCAAGGAGCGCGGCAGCTTCGACTTCGAAGCCGTCGCAGAGGGCATCAACGCCAAGATGATCCGGCGGAACCAGCACGTCTTCAAGGCCGACGGTTCCCTGCAGGAGAGTTTCCCGGCCAGCGTCGAGGAAATCATCGTCCGGTGGGATGCGGCCAAACGCGCCGAGAAACCGGAGCGCGCCGATCCGTTCGAGGGAATACCGCCGCACCTGCCCGCCTTGGCGGCGGCGCAGAAATCCCTGGACAGGGCC
This sequence comes from Paenarthrobacter sp. YJN-5, assembly GCF_015040095.1. NCBI lineage: Bacteria > Bacillati > Actinomycetota > Actinomycetes > Micrococcales > Micrococcaceae > Paenarthrobacter > Paenarthrobacter sp. YJN-5. Next base: position 3,285,836 of record NZ_CP053544.1, on the reverse strand, counting down.
GCGCGCGCCGGCCTGGCCATCGATCAGCAAGGTGCGCCGGCCGCCGTCGGGCCTGTTGCGGTGCCGGACTCCGAAGAGGCGCTGGGCGAGCTGCTGCTGGCAGTCGTCGCCGGCGCCCACCGGCAGGGACTCGACGCCGAACGCGCACTCCGGAAGGCCGTGCGTGCCTTCCACGATGGTCACGAACGGCATTCGTGACGTGCTCCCGAGGAAACCGTTCCGTAACCTAAGCCACTCTCGACTACGCTAGTAGCGACGAGGACGTCGAGAATTCCCCTCTAGATTCCTGTAAATCGCTTCACCATAAGGAGCACATCCATGGCGCTTATCGATGCCATCCACGCCCGCGAGATCCTTGATTCCCGCGGAAACCCGACCGTAGAAGTAGAGGTCCTGCTCTCCGACGGCCAGATCGGCCGCGCAGCAGTTCCCTCCGGTGCCTCCACCGGCGAGCACGAGGCCGTTGAGCTCCGCGACGGCGACAAGGGCCGTTACCTCGGCAAGGGTGTCCAGAAGGCCGTCGACGCTGTGATCGACGAGATCTCCCCGGCCCTGATCGGCTTCGACGCCACGGACCAGCGCAGCATCGACCAGGCGATGATCGACCTCGACGGCACGTCCAACAAGGGCAAGCTCGGCGCCAACGCCATCCTCGGCGTGTCCCTCGCCGTCGCCAACGCCGCCGCAGCCTCGGCCGACCTGCCGCTGTACAAGTACCTGGGCGGCCCGAACGCCCACGTTCTTCCGGTCCCGCTGATGAACATCCTCAATGGCGGCTCGCACGCAGACTCCGACGTTGACATCCAGGAATTCATGATCGCTCCGATCGGTGCCGAGACCTTCTCCGAAGGCCTCCGCTGGGGCGTTGAGGTCTACCACAACCTCAAGTCCGTCCTGAAGGAAAAGGGCCTCTCGACGGGCCTCGGCGACGAGGGCGGCTTCGCTCCGAACCTGCCGTCCAACCGCGCTGCACTGGACCTGATCCAGGAAGCCATCAAGAACGCCGGCTACACCCCGGGCACGGACATCGCGCTGGCCCTGGACGTCGCTTCCTCCGAGTTCTACAAGGACGGCGCCTACCAGTTCGAAGGCAAGGCCCTGAACTCCACCGAGATGAGCGCCTACTACGCCGAGCTGGTTGCCGACTACCCGCTGGTCTCCATCGAAGACCCGCTGGATGAGAACGACTGGGAAGGCTGGAAGACCCTCACCGACACGATCGGCGACAAGGTCCAGCTGGTTGGCGACGACCTCTTCGTGACCAACCCGGTCCGCCTGCAGCAGGGCATCGACGCCGCCACGGCCAACTCGCTGCTGGTCAAGGTCAACCAGATCGGTTCCCTGACCGAGACGCTCGACGCCGTGTCCCTGGCACAGCGCGCCGGCTACACCACCATCACCTCGCACCGCTCAGGCGAGACCGAGGACACCACCATTGCCGACATCGCCGTTGCCACCAACGCCGGCCAGATCAAGACCGGTGCCCCGGCCCGTTCCGAGCGCGTAGCCAAGTACAACCAGCTGCTGCGCATCGAGGAAGAACTGGACGACGCCGCACGCTACGCCGGACGCAGCGCCTTCCCGCGTTTCAAGGGCTAGCCTTCCGCGAAAACAGCTGACCGGTGGCTATGGTGGAAAGACCATAGCCGCCGGTTCTGTTTAACGCTTGCCTGCTGGACCGCGGGCCAAGGAACCAACGCAAGAATGTCAGGCGCGAGGGCAAGCGCAGCAACCCGCCAGGCAAGCACCGGGCATTACAGGAGTGTCATGGCCACCCGTCGTCCAAAGGTACCCAGGGCCGACGCCCTCGGCAGGCCGTCCGGCTCCCCGCCCGCCCCCGAACGCCACCAGGCCGGCGGTCCCGCCGATGAAACGGCCGGTGAGATCATCGAGGCCTCATTCGGCAGCAGCCCCTCGACCACGCCGGCAGGAACGACCGGTAGCGCCATCAAGGGAAAAGCAGCGGGCGCGCAGGGCGGTGCCGGCGCCGCGACTGCCGTGAGGAAGCCGTCCGCGCGTACCGGCACGTCGTCGAAATCCGCTCCTTCCCTCCGCGGGGCCTCCGCTCCGGACAGTAAGTCAGGAGGCGCCAAACAGGTCCCGGGTGATCCTGAAAGCATCGATCCGGTACCGGCCAAGGCCTTCTCGGGACGCCTGTTGGCCTTTGCAGTGGTCATGATTGCCATCACGGTCATGCTGGCCCCCACGGTCAAGGTGTTCCTCGAGAAACGCTCCGAAATCTCGGCCCTGGAAGCGGAAATCGCGGCGAAGGAAGCCGAGCAGGAGGACTTGAACAAGCAGCTATCGCGGTGGCAGGACCCCAACTACGTGAAACAGCAGGCCCGCGACCGCATTAACATGGTTATGCCGGGTGAAACGGGATACTGGGTGTTTGGCGGGGAAGATGCCGCCGGAACGCCTGGGGGCCGCACCGGCTCCGGCACATCCGAAAACCCGGCCAACTTGCCCTGGGTGGATGCGCTTTGGGAGTCCATCAGACGATCGGCAACAGACTAGACGCGGTGCCCGCCGCCGTCGTGCCCTCCGGGGAGGCGACCACAAAGGGCAGGAAGGTTGGCAGCACAAGTGGAAGCAAACACGGCAGCCTTGCCGCAGGAATCCCGCCAGCCATCAGAACACGACCTGGATGTCCTGAGCCGCCAGCTCGGCCGTCCCGTCCGTGACGTCGTGGAGATCCCCGCCCGTTGCGTGTGCGGCAACCCGCTGGTTGCGGCCACGGCACCCCGGCTGAGCAACGGGACCCCGTTCCCCACGACGTTCTACCTGACCCACCCGGTCATTACGTCGGCGGTGTCCCGTTTGGAAGCAGCCGGGCTCATGAACCGGATGAACGACCGCCTGTCCGCCGAGCCAGATCTCGCCGAGTCTTACCGCGGCGCCCACGAGTCCTACCTCCAGGCCCGGGACCAGATCGCCGAACGTTCCGGTACGGGTGCGGTTCCGGAGATTGCCGGAGTCTCGGCAGGCGGCATGCCCACCCGCGTGAAATGCCTTCATGTCCTGGTGGGCCACTCACTGGCGGCCGGTCCCGGCGTGAACCCGTTGGGTGATGAAGCGCTGGAAGCCATCTCGGAGTGGTGGACCAGGGACCGCTGCTATTGCGACGGCGCATGGGACACTGAGGGTGAGGCCCCGTCGAGGGACCTCAGCCGCCATGGCCCGCAGGGCTTGCCCGGCATCGTTGGCCGGCCGGCCCCGGTGCGCAAGTCAAAGACCCCTGAGGACACCACTGCCGAAACGACGGAAGAGCATCCATGAGCCGTGTGGCCGCCATCGACTGTGGAACCAACTCGATCCGCCTGCTGATCGCCGATTCCCCCAACGGGGGATCCGGGCCATTGACTGACGTTGTCCGCGAAATGCGCGTGGTCCGCCTGGGACAAGGCGTTGACGCAACCGGGGAGCTCGCTCCCGAGGCCCTTGAGCGTACCTTCGCTGCCGCCAAGGATTACGCGGAACTGATCAACAAGCACGACGCCGGCAAGGTCCGTTTCGTCGCCACGTCGGCAACGCGGGACGCCCGGAACCGGGACGTCTTCGTCGATGGCATCCGCGGATTGCTGGGCGTGGAACCCGAGGTCATCTCCGGCGACGAGGAAGCCTCCCTGTCCTTCGCCGGTGCCAGCAGCGTGCTGCCGGTCAAAGACGACGACGCCGTCCTGGTAGTAGACCTCGGCGGCGGCAGCACGGAGTTCGTCCTGGGTGACTCCAACGGCGTCATCGCTGCCCGTTCGGTGGACATCGGCTGCGTCCGCCTGACGGAACGGCACCTCAAGGGCGATCCTCCCACCGCGGAAGAGATCGCAGCAGCGGAAGCCGACGTCGACGCAGCCATCAACCTCGCAGCGGAAACCGTTCCCTTCCACCGTGCCACCGCCGTCGTGGGCGTTGCCGGTTCCATTACCACCATCACGGCCCACGCCCTGGGCCTGAGCGAGTACCAGCCGAACCGGATCCATGGCGCCTACCTCGATTCCGCCACCATCAGTGATGCTGCGACCAACCTGCTGAACATGGGCCGTGCCGATCGTGCCGCCCTGCCCTACATGCACCCTGGCCGGGTGGATGTTATCGGAGCCGGCGCACTGGTGTGGCGACGCATCGTCGCCCGACTGGTCGAAACGGGCAACGGACGCATCACCGGGGCGTTGGCCAGCGAGCACGACATCCTGGACGGCATTGCACTGAGTATCCGGGGTTCTGCATGAGTATGCGGTTCCGGCGCAGCTTTTCCGCCTCGCTCGCGGCCTTCCTGGCCGGGGGAGCGCTGGTGGGCTCGCTGGCGACCGCACCGGCGGCGATGGCCGACTCGTGGCGGGACAAAGAGCACTGGCTCAAGGAATCGGGAATCACCAACGCCTGGCAGGTCTCGAAAGGGGCCGGCGTCAAGGTAGCCATCATCGACAGCGGTGTTGACGGCAACCACCCGGACCTCAAGGGAGTTGTCACCGGCGGCGCTGATGCCTCGAAAGCGGGAGCGCCGAACGGCCAGAAGAGCATCGGCGCCAAACCGGAGCACGGCACATTGGTGGCCACCATGCTGGCCGGCCGCGGACACACAACGCCGACAGCTTCCCCGTCCGCCTCGCCGTCAGCGGCCCCCACCACGCCACCTGCGGGAGGGCCTGACGGGATAGTGGGCGTAGCGCCGGAAGCCGAACTTCTGTCCGTCTCAACGTGGCTTGGCTCGCCGAACCCCGGCGGAAAAACGGACCAGGAACAAATCCCGGATGCCGTTCGCTGGGCCGTGGACAACGGTGCCAAGGTCATCAACATTTCCTTGGGCAGCACGTCTCCGGACTGGCCGCAGAGTTGGGACGCGGCCTTCCTTTACGCCGAACAAAAGGACGTCGTCATCGTTGCTGCCGCCGGGAACCGGGTTGGCGGCAACGTCCAGGTGGGCGCACCCGCCACCATCCCCGGGGTCCTCACGGTCGCAGGCCTGGACGGCGACGGCAAAGCCAGCGTGGATTCCTCCTCCCAGGGCATCAGCATCGGTGTGGCGGCCCCCGCTGAAGACCTCGTGGGCGGCATCCCGGGCGGCGGTTACGCCGAGTGGGCCGGAACCTCGGGTGCAGCGCCCATCGTTTCCGGGGTCGCCGCGCTCATCCGGTCCAAGTGGCCGGAGATGAGTGCAGCGCAGGTCATCAACCGAATTGTGAGCACCGCCAAGGATGCAGGCTCCCCGGGCAAGGACCCGCTGTACGGCTACGGGATCCTCGATGCCGAGGCTGCTTTGAAGGGCACTGTCCCCACAACCAGTACCAACCCGTTGGGCTCCATCGGCGATTGGATCAGGGTCCATCGACGCGGCGACCTCAGCGCTCCGACCCAGGCTCCGGTCGAGAGTCCCACCAGCGCGCCTCCCACCTTGGCGGACCCCACCGTTCCCGTGGCGCAGGCTCCGGCGACGGTCGACGATGCTCTGCCGGCCGCCGTCGTGCTTGGTTTCGGCGCCTTGTTCATCGCCATCATTGCCGGTGCCGCAATACAGTTGCGCCGGGCTTATAAAAACCCGCCGGCGACGCCGGAGGAGGCCGATACCGGCGTCATGGAAGCGGTGGATCCACCTACCAAACGTAGTTAGTGAAGATTTTCACAAAGTAATGTACTCTGGTGTCATGGCAACCACCCCAGAGCTCATTGACCGTCCCCGGGTTCTCGTCGTCGGCGGCGGCTACGTCGGCCTGTACGTAGCACTCAAACTGCAGAAGAAGATCGCGAATGCAGGTGGCATCGTCACCGTCGTGGATCCACTGCCCTACATGACCTACCAGCCGTTCCTCCCCGAGGTAGCCGGCGGCAACATCGAGGCACGCCACGCCGTTGTTTCCCACCGTCAGCACCTGAAGCAGACTGAGCTCATCCAGGGCCGCGTCACCAGCATCGACCACGCCAACCGCACCGCTGTGGTTGCGCCCTCGGACGGCGGCGCTCCGTTTGAGATCCCGTACTTCGACGTCGTCATGGCCGCTGGTGCCATCACCCGTACGTTCCCCATCAAGGGCCTCGCGGACAAGGGCATCGGCCTGAAGACCATCGAGGAAGCTGTTGCACTGCGCAACAAGCTCCTTGAGCGCATCGAAGCCGCATCCACCATGACGGACCCGGCCGCACGTGCCAAGGCCCTGACGTTCGTTGTTGTTGGCGGCGGCTTCGCCGGCATCGAGTGCCTCACCGAAATGGAAGACCTCGCCCGCGCAGCTGTGCGCAACAACCCGCGCATCCGCCAGGAGGAAGTCCGCTTCATCCTGGTCGAAGCCATGGGCCGCATCATGCCCGAGGTCACCGCTTCCCAGGCCGAGTGGGTTGTGGAACACCTCCGCAGCCGCGGCATTGAGGTCCTGCTGAACACCTCGCTGGACAGCGCCGAAGGCAACCTCAAGCTCATCAACCTCCCGGACAAGACGTCCGCCGGTGAAGTCGAAGCAGACACCCTGGTCTGGGCTGCAGGCGTGCAGGCCAACCCGATGATCCGCTCCACCGACTTCCCGCTCGAACCCCGTGGCCGCGTCCGCGTCCTCCCGGACCTGCGCATTGCAGGCGACGAAGGCATCATCGAGAACGCCTGGGCTGCCGGCGACATCGCCGCTGTTCCGGACCTGACCGGCAAGGGCCTCCCGGACGGTACCTGCGTACCGAACGCACAGCACGCACTTCGCCAGGCCAAGAAGCTCGCCAAGAACCTCTGGGCTTCCCGCTGGGACAAGCCGTTGCACGATTACAAGCACAAGAACCTTGGTGCTGTAGCCGGCTTCGGTGAGTGGAAGGGTGTTGCGAACATCAACCTGCTGGGCCGCATCGGCCTCAAGGGCGGACTCGCCTGGTTGGCACACCGTGGCTACCACGGCATGGCCATGCCCACCGTTGAGCGCAAGTTCCGCGTGGTCTTCGGCTGGATCCTGGCTTTCTTCGCCGGCCGCGACACCACGCAGCTGATGGACCTGGACAACCCGCGCGGTGCGTTCGTGGCCGCAGCAACCCCGGCCCCGAAGCCGGCTGCTGCCGCTCCCGCACCTGCTGAAGCCAAGCCCGCTGAGGTCAAGACCCCGGTAACGGCTGACGCCAAATAGCAAGAAGTACGACGGCGGCTGCTCCCCTGAGGGGAGTGGCCGCCGTCGACGTTTAACGCCCCGCCGTCACACCGTGGCGGGCGCGCCTAGACTGTACGCATGCCCGGCGAAACCGACTTGGAAACACTTCTCGAATCCATGCACCCCGTTGTCCGCGAGGGCGACTACGTCTACGCACTGTGGCCGCACGGAAAGCCGCTGGAAGGCGACATCGAGGCTGCGGTCCGGGAAGCGGAGGGCCTGACCGTGGTGCTGCGGCGCGACGAAGCGGACCGGCTCGGCCTGCACTATGACTTCGTGGCTGCATGGATCACCTTGCAGATCCATTCGGCCCTGGAAGCTGTTGGACTGACTGCTGCGGTCAGTTCGGCCCTCACCCATGCCGGCATCAGTTGCAACGTCCTGGCCGGCTTCCACCACGACCACCTGCTGGTACCGGCTGCCGAGGCCGGACGCGCCCTTGATGTGCTCCGCCTGCTGGGACGCGGAATAGTGCTGAGGGACGAGCAGCCGGAGGATCGTCCGGCCATCCTGGCACTCGCCGCGAAGGCGTTCTCCGTTTCGCCGGTCACGGGGGAACCCGTCCAAGGTACGCCAGCGGAGGTGGGCCTGCTGCGGGAGCTCTTCGAGTGCGACGAATACATTCCGAACCTGAGCGTCGTGGCGGAAATCGCCGGTGAGATCGTGGGGCACGTGATCAGTACCCGGGCATGGGTGGGGGACCTGGAACTCCTTGGCCTCGGGCCCATAGCGGTGGAGCCCACGCTCCAGCGGCGGGGGATCGGTTCTGCGCTGATGCGCGAGACCACGCTGCGGGCCACAGCGGCAGGGGAGCGCGGAATCGCTTTGCTGGGAAGTACCAGCTACTACCCGCGCTTCGGCTACGTCCCGGCGGCAACCGTTGGCGTCGCTCCGCCGGACGCCGCGTGGGGCGATCACTTCCAGTTGTTGCGGCTTCCGGCATGGCCCGACGGCGTGCGGGGAACCTTCCGCTACGCGGCGCCGTTTGAGCGCCTTTAGCGCAGGACATCTTCAGCTGGGATAACATGGTCCGGGCGCCCCAGTAGCCCAATTGGCAGAGGCAGCGGACTTAAAATCCGCGTGTTGTGGGTTCGAGTCCCACCTGGGGCACAACGGGAAAGGGAAGCGGAAATCCGCTTCCCTTTCCTGCTTTCTTTTTGAAGAGTTTTCCCAGCTGGCTCGTAGATTCCCCACAGGCAACGAGTGTTATAGGGATGTGACCTCAATCACTTATTTTCGCCGATCAATTGCACTAGTTTGAGTCTTAATCAGGAATACCTGAGTTATCGCATCAAAGGCGGTTCGCACCTTTCGATCGAGGAGACAACGAATGTTTGATCTTTCCCAAGCGGCGCCCCGGGCCGCCAAGCTGACAGCGCTTGGCATTGGGGTCGCTCTGCTCGCCACAGCCTGTGGCGGGTCTTCAACGCCGAGCCAGTCCAATACCGGCTCCAGCTCGGCCGCCGCAGCAGGCATTTCCTGCCCGGCACCCAGTGGAGGGGCGGGTGCAGGCAACAGCCAGGCCGCTACCAACTCTGGCCCCGTACCTCCCTCGACCACCACTACCTCCACTCCGCTCAAGATTGGATCGCTCCTGCCGACAACGGGGTCGCTGGCGTTCCTTGGCCCGCCCGAAATTGCCGGTGTAAACCTCGGCATCAAGGAAGTCAATGATGCAGGCGGCGTGCTCGGTGCTCCCGTCGAGGTAATCCACCGTGACTCCGGTGATACCAAGACCGATATCGCTACGCAGTCCACCACCGCCCTCCTGGGCCAGGGAGTCAGCGCCATCATCGGTGCAGCCTCCTCGGGTGTCTCAAAGACCGTCATCAACCAGATCACGGGTGCCGGTGTCATCCAGTTCTCGCCGGCCAACACCTCGCCGGACTTCACTACGTGGGGTGACAAGGGGCTGTACTGGCGTACTGCGCCTTCCGACGTCCTGCAGGGCAAGGTCCTCGGCAACTACATGGCCACCTGTGGAGCCCAGACCGTTGGCATGATCGTGCTTAACGACGCTTACGGAACCGGCCTGCAGAAGAACGTCAAGGAAGCCTTCGAGGCTGCCGGCGGCAAGGTTGTGGCTGAGGAACTGTTCAACGAAGGCGACTCGCAGTTCAGCAGCCAGGTGGACAAGGTCCTCGCTGCCAAGCCGGATGCCATTGCCCTGATCACCTTCGACCAGGCCAAGAGCATCGTTCCGCTGATCACCGGCAAGGGCATCAAGCCGACGCAGCTGTTCATGGTTGACGGAAACACTTCCGACTACAGCAAGGACTTCCAGGCAGGCACCTTGAAGGGCGCCCAGGGCACCATCCCGGGTACCTTCGCCAAGGACGCCTTCAAGCAGAAGCTCCTGGCCATCGATCCCGCCCTGAAGGATTACAGCTACGCAGGTGAGTCCTACGACGCCGTGAACCTGATCTCCCTGGCCGCCGAGGCTGCCAAGAGCACCAAGGGTCCGGACATCGCAGCCAAGCTGAAGGAAGTTTCCGAGGGCGGCGAAAAGTGCAACAGCTACGCTGCTTGCGTGACGCTCCTTCGCGAAGGCAAGGACATCGACTACGACGGCCAGTCCGGTCCGGTGACCTTCTCCGACGCTGGTGACCCCACCGAGGCGTACATCGGTATCTACGAATACCAGGATGACAACACCTACAAGCCGGTTCGTGAAGAGTTCGGCAAGCTCTAAGCCGCACGCTCCTCAGTAACCAAACGGGTCCCCCTCCAGCCGGAGGGGGACCCGTTGTGCGTGTCGGGCGCTGACGTCTGCAAAGTGGGTCGTGGCGGCACGCGGCCGTTCGGCCAATCACTCTCCGGCCTAACAAGAATCCGGCCCAACAAGCCGACTTAACAAGAACAGGTCCCCTTCCAACCGGAAGGGGACCTGTTTGGAAGCAGAGGCCTCCTAGACCTCGTCGGCCAAGGTGCCCAGGTAGAGCTGGATGACCTTGGGATCCTTCATGAGTTCGCGTCCGGTGCCCGTGTAGGCGTCCCTGCCCTGATCCAGGACGTATCCGCGGTCGCAAATCTGCAGGCAGCGGCGTGCGTTCTGTTCCACCATGATCACCGAGACGCCGGCACGGTTGATCTCGTGGACGCGCAGGAATGTCTCATCCTGCTTGACGGGGGAGAGGCCGGCCGAGGGCTCATCCAGGAGCAGCACGGCCGGGTCCATCATGAGGGCACGGCCCATGGCCACCATCTGCCGTTCACCGCCGGACAGCGAGCCTGCACGCTGCGCACGCCGCTTGCCGAGTTCGGGGAAGAGGCTGGTGACAAAGTCGAAGCGCTCGTTGAATACCTTGGGCCTCTGGAACAGGCCCATCTGGAGGTTCTCTTCGATGGTGAGGGTGGAGAAGACGTTGTTGGTCTGCGGTACGAAGCCCACACCCTGCGTCACCAGTTTGTTGGCTTTGAGGCCCGTAAGGTCCTTGCCGCGCACCACGACAGTGCCTGAGTGGACCTTGACCAGTCCGAACATCGCCTTCAGGAGAGTGGACTTGCCGGCACCGTTGGGACCGATGATTCCAATCAATTCACCCTTCCGGGCTTCAATGCTGCACCCGTTGAGGATATTGACGCCCGGCAGATAGCCGGCCACGAGGTCGGTGACCTTGACGACGGCTTCTTCCGTGGGACTGCCTGCGGCGGCAGGCATGGCACTGGTGGCGCTCACTTGCCCTCCTCCTGTTTGGTTTCGGTGACGTCGGTGGAAAGGATGCCGGCGTCCTCGGTTCCCACTACCGACTCGTCATCGGCAACGAGTTCGGCTTCGAGTTCCTTGATACCTTGGGCGTCGCCCAGGTCGACGTCGTGGTGGGCGCCGAGGTAGGCGTCGATCACGGCGGGGTTCTTCATGACTTCCCCTGGAGGGCCCTCAGCCACCACCTTGCCTTCGGCCATGACCACCACCCAGTCGGCGATGTGGCGCACCATGTTCATGTCATGCTCCACGAAGAGCACGGTCATGCCCTCGGCCTTGAGGTTCTTGATGTGGTCAAGCAGCGACTGGGTCAGGGCAGGGTTGACGCCGGCCATGGGCTCGTCCAGCATGACCAGCTTGGGACGGACCATGAGGGAGCGTGCCATTTCCAGGAGCTTCCTCTGGCCACCGGACAGGGAAGCGGCGTAGTCGTCCTTCTTGGCGTCCAGCTTGAACTTCTCCAGCAGGACGTTGGCCTGCGCGGTGATCTCCTTCTCGCGGCCGCCCCACATGCCCTTGAAGAGGGCCTTGGACAACCGTTCTCCGGGCTGGTTGGCAGCGCCCAGGCGCATGTTTTCCATGACCGTCAGCTTGCCCATCACTTTGGTGAGCTGGAAGGTCCGGACCATGCCCATGCGCGCCACCTTGTAGGAGGACACGCCCGCCAGGCTGTTGCCCTCGAACTGCCACTGCCCCGAGTTGGGGGTGTCGAAGCCGGTCAACAGGTTGAACAGCGTGGTTTTGCCCGCGCCGTTGGGGCCGATCAAAGCGGTGATCTTGTGCCGGGGAATCTCGAGGTACTCGACGTCGACGGCGTTAATGCCGCCGAAGGATCGCGTGACATTCTCCGCCACCACAATAGGATCGCGTTTCTTGCACCCGGGAGTGTTCTCGCCGACAGCGATCGGGCGGGTGTCGGTCATGTAGTCGACGTTCTCCGTTGTTCCGGAGCCGCCGATTCCGGGGCTGGTTTGGTTGTTGCTTTCACTCATGCGAATGCAAGCTCCTTCTTATTGCCGAAGACGCCTTGCGGGCGGAAGATCATCAGGAGCATCAGGGCTACACCTACAAGGATGTACCGCAACTGGCCTGCCTGGACAGTGGTCAGCCACGTGATGGCACCCGATTCGATGAGGCCGTACAGGATGCTCTGGGTCAGGGACAGGACAACCCAGAAGATCATGGCGCCGATCACCGGCCCGAGCACGGTAGCCATGCCGCCGAGCAGGAGGCAGGTCCACAGGAAGAACGTCAGTTCGGTTCCATAGTTGGACGGCTGGACGGCGCCGCGGGGGAGCGTGAAAATCATGCCGGCCAGGGCGCCAAGGACACCGCCGATGACGAGCGCTTGCATCTTGTAGGCATAGACGTTCTTGCCGAGCGAGCGCACCGCATTCTCGTCCTCGCGGATGCCCTTAAGCACACGGCCCCAGGGGCTGCGCATCAGGAGCCAGACGAGGAGGCAGCAGATGATCACCAGGGTCCATCCGACGACGCGGATGAAGAAGTCCCTGTTGTTCATGCCCAGGTAGGACCCCTCCGGGAAAGGGTTCATTGAGTAGAAGTCGCCTTCGAAGGCTGCCAGGCCATTGGCTGAACCTGTCACGCTGGTCAGTTGGTTCGTGGTCACTACATAGCGGACGATTTCCGCCGATGCGATGGTCACGATAGCCAGGTAGTCGGCCCTGAGGCGCAGTGTGGGTATGCCGAGGATGAAGGCGAAGATGACCGAGCAGAGAATGGCGATTAGCAGTGCTACGAAGAACGGAGCCTTGAACGTCAGGGTCGAGATCGCGAAGCCGTAGGCACCTACGGCCATGAAGCCTGCCTGGCCGAAGTTCAGCAGGCCTGAGTAGCCGAAGTGGACCGCAAGGCCCAAAGCGGCAAGTGCGTAGGCCGCCGTCGTCGGACTGTAAATTTCGCCAAGGGCGCTGGAAAAAATGAATCCGAAATCCATGGCCCGCTCCTAACCCACACGCTCACGCCGGCCGAGGATGCCCTGCGGTCGGAACAAAAGGACAACGATCATGATGAACAGGGCGCCAACGTACTTGAGGTCGGCGGGAAGGCCGAACACTGTTGTCAGCTCCACGAAGATTCCCACCACGATGGAACCGATCAGGGCTCCGAAGACGGTTCCAAGGCCACCGAGGGTAACGCCGGCGAAGATGAGTAGCAGGATCTGCGAGCCCATGTCGAACGTGACGCCGGGGCGGTAGTAGGCCCACAGGATACCGCCCAGGGAGGCGAGGATGCCGCCCGTTACCCACACGATGCGGATGACGGAGTCGACGTCGATGCCCGAGGCGGCGGCCAGTGCCGGGTTGTCAGCGACAGCACGGGTTGCCTTGCCGAGCCTCGTCTTCAAAAGGACGATTCCGATCACGGCAATGACCACGGCGCTGATGATGAGGGACCACAGGTTGTTGGGGGAAATGGAGACGGGGCCGATCTGGATCTCCGCGCTCTGTGCCCCGGGCAGCTGCTGCGTGGCGCCGCCGAAGAAGAACTGGATGACGTAGCGGACGGCCAATGCCAGGCCGATGCTCACGATCATCATGGGAACGAGGCCCGTACCGCGGCGCCGCAGAGGACGCCAGAGGCCCGCGTCCTGGGCGTAACCGAAGAGGCCGCCGCCCAGCAGCGCCAGGAGGATGGCGAGCCAGAAGGGGAATCCGAGTCCATTGAAAAGGAACACGAGCACGGCGCCCAGGGTCACCATCTCGCCGTGGGCGAAGTTGGTCAGGCCCGTGGTACCGAAGATCAGGGAGAGCCCCACGGACGCCAAGGCAAGCAGGAGGCCGAAGCTCAAGCCCGCCACAAGGCGGTTGAGCAGGTTTTGTCCGAAGTCCTGTTGCTGGACCACGATGCCTTCGCCGAAGGCGAAGATCACGGACAGATTGGACGTCTGGCTAAAGGTGACATCGCGGGGATTCTCTTGGCCGTCCGCGAGCTTGATGCCGTCCGGAAGGGTGGATTCGTCCAGTTCCACCTTGTAGGTGCCCTGGACCGGAACACCGATGCGCCAGGATCCGTTCTCGCTTGAGGTGGCCTCGCCTTCGAATCCGTTGCCGGTTGCCTTGATTTTGACGCCCGACAGTGGATTCCGGCTGTCATCGCGGAGGAAGCCGCTGATGCTGTTTTGGAAATTGGTGGCTGACGGCGAAGGCGAAGGGGTAGTTGCCTGCGCCGCGGGGGCGGCGATCAGCAGAACGGCAATGAGGGCGGCAAAGAACGCCCCCACGGATCTCTGCAGTCCTCTGGACCGTCTGGTAGACGGGTCGCGCAGTGTGCTTCTCAAAATGGAAAACCTCCACAGTGGGGGTGGTCCCGGCTGCGCCATTGCGGCCGGTGCGAACGGTTAGGGGGCTCGGAAAACGGTCATACCTAGTTGCCTCGAATGTGATCCAAGTCACCCGTGTGTGGCCTATGTTACCGCCCGGTGGGATTGAAAAAAGGTCCACGTCAGGCGCGCGAAGATCGCGATCGGATAACAACTGTGCCGCCACGGGCAACAAGGGTGCGGATCACGTTTCGGTTGCGGCTGGGGACGGCAGGGAACTATCCCTGCCGTCCGGTCGTGGTAATTGGTACCGTAAATTATCACTTAGCCCTTTCTCAGGAGGACACCCGCAATGGCCCTTGGCGGAAACCCGATCTTCAACGGAAAGAATTTCCGTGGAGCGAAGCAGGCCCCGCCTGTACCGCAGAATCCGTATGGCAACCCCTACGGTCAGCAGTTCAACCAGGCCCCCGGACGTGCTCCGAGCCAGGTCATGGACGGCCACGCCGCTTGGTCTGCGCAGCAGCAGAACATGACCAACGAGCAACTGCAGCAGATGTACAACCAGCCTGCGGCAGGCCCGGCCGACACCGGACGGATGACGTACGACGACGTCATCATGAAGACCGTCATGTGCCTTGTTGTCCTGGTGCTTGGTGCCGGAGTCACGCTCTTCGTGGCACCGGCCATGGCCACCATGCTCATGATCGTCGGCGCCCTGGGCGGTTTCGTCCTGGCCTTGGTCAACACCTTCAAGAAGCAGCCTTCGCCCGCGCTGATCCTCGCGTATGCCGGCCTCGAAGGTCTCTTCCTGGGTGGTCTTACCCGCTTCCTTGACGCCATGTACCCGGGCGTTGGCCTGCAGGCAGTCATCGGCACCTTGGCCGTCTTCGGCGTGACCCTCGCCCTCTTCAAGAGCGGCAAGGTCCGTGCGACCCCCAAGATGGTCCGCTTCTTCATGATCGCCACCATCGGCTACGCAGTATTCGCCCTGATCAACCTGGTGATGATGTGGACCGGCGCCGTGCAGGAGCCGTTCGGCCTGCGCACCAGCGTTGAAATCTTCGGCATTCCGCTGGGCGTCTTCATCGGCATCCTTGCGATCGGCCTTGCAGCCTTCTCCTTGATCATGGACTTCACCAGCATCGAGGAGGGCGTTCGTGCAGGCGCTCCGGAACGCTACTCCTGGACGGCTGCCTTCGGCCTGACGGTCACCCTGGTGTGGCTGTACGTCGAAATCATCCGCCTCCTGGCAATCCTGCGCGGCGACGACTAGCCCGGACCCAAGCAACGCAATGCCCCCGAAGAGTCTTC
Organism: Paenarthrobacter sp. YJN-5; assembly: GCF_015040095.1. Classification (NCBI taxonomy): domain Bacteria; kingdom Bacillati; phylum Actinomycetota; class Actinomycetes; order Micrococcales; family Micrococcaceae; genus Paenarthrobacter; species Paenarthrobacter sp. YJN-5. Next base: position 3,270,418 of record NZ_CP053544.1, on the reverse strand, counting down.
GGGGGCATTGTTGTACCAGCACGCGGCTGAGGGCCGGCCTGACGGCGCCCGGGGGCCGGGAGCCAGCTCCTCGGGCCTAGCGCAGGCGTTCCAGCACCACGGCCATTCCTTGTCCGCCGCCCACGCACAGTGTGGCCAGGCCCAGGGTTTTGTCGCGTTCCTGCAGGCCGTTGATCAGGGTGGTAGCCATCCGGGCCCCGGTCATGCCGAAGGGGTGGCCCAAGGCAATGGCTCCGCCGTGGACGTTGAGCTTTTCCGGATCGATGCCGAGCTCCCTCGCGCTCGCGATCACCTGCACTGCGAAGGCTTCATTGAGTTCCACCAGGTCGATGTCCGCCATGGCGAGTCCGGCTGTGGCCAGCGCGCGGCGCGTGGATTCAACGGGGCCCATGCCCATGAGTTCGGGGGAGAGTGCGCTGACGCCAGTGGAGACCACCCGCGCCAGGGGTTCAAGTTCCAACTCGCGGGCCCTGGCATCGCTCATGACCACCATGGCCGCGGCGCCGTCATTCAGCGGGCACGCATTGCCCGCGGTCACTGTGCCCTCGGTCCGGAAGGCCGGTTGCAGGGCCGAGACCGCCTCCAGCGTCACGCCGGGCCGGGGCGAATCGTCGCGATCCACCACTGATCCGTCCTTGCGGGTGTACGGAGTGATTTCGCGGGCGTAAAAGCCCGAAGCGATGGCAGCCTCTGCCCGGTTCTGGCTCAGCACGCCCCATTCGTCCTGTTCGGCCCTGCTGATGCCGTACGACGTCGCCACGTTCTCGGCCGTTTGGCCCATGGAGATGTACACGTCAGGCAGCCGTCCGCCGAGGCGGGGGTCGGTCCACGGAATGTTCGACGCCGCGCGGGCGGCGGTCCGCTGGGCGGCAGATTCAAAGGCCGGGTTGTGGTTGGCTGCGTCCGTTTCCCCGGCCCCGGCCCAGTCCCGGTAACGGGATACAGCTTCTACGCCTGCGGACACGATCGCGTGCGCTTCGCCGGCCTTGATGGCATGGAAGGCCATCCGCAGGGTCTGTAGGCTGGACGCGCAGAAGCGGTTGATGGTGGCGCCCGGAACATGGTCAAGCCCGGCGAGGACACCGACGACGCGGGCCATGTTGGAGCCGGCCTCGCCGCTCGGTTCGGCGCAGCCCAGCAGGAGATCGTCCAAGCCACGGCCATCCTCGGCTCCGGGATCGAATCCGGGCAGCTTGGCCAGGGCAGCTTCCACCATGGCGGTGGCAAGATCGTCCGGGCGCTCGTCCTTCAGGGAGCCCTTGAAGGCCCGCCCGATGGGGCTCCTGGCGGTGGAAACAATCACAGCCTCAGTCATTGCCCCAGCTTACGCCCGCGGTGCGGGCCGGGCCGCAGGCGCCTAGGCGAGACGAAAAGCCCCTTCGGCCGGCGTCACAGTGAAGATGTCCGGTGCGGTGTAGCCGGCTTCGGCGAAGGAACGCACGACGGCGTCGCGCACCTTGTGTTCCTCACCCACCGGTGTCAGGGCGATGGCCGAGCCGCCGAAGCCGCCGCCGGTCATACGGGCCCCGATGGCCCCGTTGGCACGGGCGGTGTCCACCGCAAGATCGAGTTCCGGGCAAGAAATTTCGAAGTCGTCCCGCATGGACGTATGGCTCGCATCCAGCAGCGGCCCGATGCTGGCCGGTCCTTGCGCACCAAGCAATTCCACCGTTTGCAGCACCCGGTCGTTTTCCGTCACCACATGCCGGACCCGCCGCATGGTCACCTCATCCAGCAGCCCGGAGGCCGCTTCCAGGTCTTCAACGCCAACATCCCGTAGCGCCGTGACTCCCAGTACCTGGGCGCCGAGCTCACAGGAAGCCCTCCGGGAGGCATATCCGCCGTCCGCGTGGGAGTGCGAGACCTTCGTGTCGATCACCAGGAGAACCAGTCCGGAAGCCTCGGCGTCGAACGGAACGAGTTCCACGTGCTGGTCCCTGCAGTCAAGGAACACGGCCTGTCCCTTGGCGCCGCGGAGCGAAGCGGACTGGTCCATGATGCCTGTGGGGGCGCCCACAAAGATGTTTTCGGCCCGCTGCGTAGCGAGAACCAGTTCTTCGGCCGCAAGGTTGGCTCCGGTGAGCTCATTGAGGGCGGTGATGACGGCGCACTCGATCGCATGCGAGGAGGACAAGCCGGCGCCGAGGGGAACGTCCGAGTCCAGCAGGAGTTCGAAGCCGGGGACGCTGACCCCGCGTTCCTTCAGTGCCCAGGCGACGCCCAAGGGGTAGCGCGACCACCCTTCCCCGGAACCGGGTTCAAGGCCGTCAAGGCTGGCTTCGACCAACCCGTGCCCGCCGAAGGTGGACAGCAAGCGGACCGTTGAATCGTCGCGGACCCGCACAGCGACCTTGGCTGTCTTATCGATGGCGAACGGCAGGACGAAGCCCTCGTTGTAGTCGGTGTGTTCCCCGATGAGGTTGACCCTCCCCGGTGCTTGCCAGACGCCGTCCGGGGCTGTTCCGAATGCTTCATGGAACGCCGCGGTCAGGGCGAAGACGTCGGTGCTGGTGGTCATGCGGGGGAGTCCTCCATGGTCTTGGCGGAGACTGGTGCCACGGCAACGCTGCGCAGTCGGTCAGCCACTGCCTCCGGGGTGGTGTCGTTGATGAATGCGCCCATGGCGGCCTCCGATCCGGCAAGGTACTTCAGCTTATCCGCCGCCCGCCGCGGTGAGGTCAGTTGGAGGTGCAGCTGTCCGGACGGCCGGAGCACCGGGTCCAGCGGGGCTTGGTGCCACGCTGAGATGTAGGGCATGGGCGTTGGGTAGAGGGCATCCAGGCGCTTGAGGAGGTCAAGGTAGACGTGGGCCAGCTCTTCCTTTTCCTCACCCTTGAGGCCCGCCAGGTCGGCCACATGGCGGTGGGGGACAAGGTGCACTTCGAGGGGCCACCGCGCCGCGAAGGGAACATAGGCACTGAAGTGCTTGCCTTCGAGGACCATGCGGCTGCCGTCCTCCCTTTCCGCCCGCAGAAGGGATGCCGCCAGCGTTTCTTTCGCACCGACGTCGTCATAGTAGCGGCGGGCGACCGCACCCAGGTTCGCTGCCCGCGGCGTCACGTACGGGTAGGCGTAGATCTGGCCGTGGGGGTGGTGGAGCGTCACCCCGATGTCCGCGCCACGGTTCTCGAACGGGAACACCTGTTTGACGCCGGGCAGGGCGCTGAGGGCTTCAGTCCGTTGAGCCCAGGCTTCGATGACGGTCCGGGCGCGGGTTTCCCCCAGCTCTGCGAAGGATCCGGTGTGCTGCGGGGTGAAGGCGACCACCTCGCAGCGGCCCAATGCCGGTCCCTTGAGTCCGTGGCCTCCGACCGCAGGCGCCGGAGGGATGTCGCCCGCAACCGGTCCCAGGGACGGGAAGCGGTTCTCGAACACCACGACGTCGTAATCAGGTGCCGGGATCTCCGACGGATTCGCCGCCGTGGTGGGGCAAATGGGACATTGATCGGCCGGCGGCAGATGGGTGCGGCTTTGCCGGTGGGCCGCGATGGCCACCCATTCTCCGGACAACGCGTCAAACCGGACTTCGCCGGGTTCCCCGCGGGGCGGGAGGTTGCGGTGGTCCACCAAAGCCCCTGGCGGGCGCGAGGGGGTTTCAGGGTCATCGAAGTAGATCAACTCGCGGTTGTCCGAGAGGCGGGTGCTGGTAACGCGACGGCTCATATGGACCATGATTCCACAATCGATCAAAAACGCATAATTACTAACAAAACTTAACATCGGTCGATGGTGCGGGCCGGACGAGTACGGTATTGCCATGCCCGATTCTTCCGCGCCCCCAGCAACCACTCCCGAAACCGCACCCCGCCGGTACGCCACCGGCCGCCAGTTCGAACTCCGGCGAGGTGACGCCGTCGCCGTCGTTACCGAGTTGGCTGCCGGACTGCGGCTCTATGCGCGGGCGGGCGTGCACCTGACCGAAACGTACGGCGACGCGGACATCCCGCCGGGCGGCACGGGAATCACGCTCGCACCGTGGGCAAACCGCATCGAGGACGGTGCGTGGTACCTCGACGGCGAGAAGCAGCAGCTGGACATCACCGAAGTCGCCCGCAACAACGCCAGCCACGGACTGCTCAGGAACACCGGGTACGCCCTGGTGGACGAATCTGAATCCTCCGTCACGCTCGAAGCCACCGTCTTCCCACAGCACGGGTACCCGTTCCTGGTACGGCACCGCGTCTGTTACGAACTGGACGCGGACATGGACCTTCGCGTCCGGCAAACCCTGGTGAACGACTCGACGGCGGACGCCCCCTTCGTCCTCGGCGCCCACCCCTATCTCCGGATCGGCGAGGTTGCGAGCGAGGACCTCACCCTCACCGTCAAAGCCGGTACGCGCTTGGTCGCCGACGATCGGCTGATACCCCGCAGCGCAGCTGCGGTGGACGGGGAGTTCGACCTTTCGGCAGGCCGGACCGTTGGTGGGTTGGACATCGACGCCTCCTACACGGACCTGGAGTTCGACGGCGGCATCGCGCGGCACACGTTGACGGCACCGGACGGACGCAGCGTCAGCCTGGTCCATGACCAGAGCGCCGGATACGTCCACGTCTTCGTGACCGACAAGTACCCTGGACGTCCCAAGTCAGTGGCCATGGAGCCCATGACCGGTCCTGCCAACGCCTTCAACAGCGGAGACGGGCTGCGCTGGCTGCCGCCGGGCGGTTCGTTCACCATGTCCTGGGGAATCACGGCGGCGCTTTAGCAGGACTTTCCGCGTCCGGGCCGCTCAGTTTCCCATACGGCCCGGGCTACGGAATTATGGGTTCATGACGCCAACACCGGACGCCAAAACCCGTAGTGACCGCCAAATTGCCGAAGATATCCCGTACGGCGTGCGCATAGCAGCAGCCTGGTCATGGCGGGTAGGCCTGATCCTGGTCATGATCGGCATCCTGGTGTGGTTGCTCGGCAAGGTCAGCTTCCTCATCATTCCCGTCATGGTGGCCTCGCTCCTGGCGGGTCTGCTGTACCCGGTGGTGGTGTGGCTCCGCAATCGGAAGGTACCCAACGGCCTGGCTGTGGCCATTACGGTCCTCGGCTTCATTGGGTTGATCTCCGGTTCGCTCGCTTTGGTGGGCCGCCAGCTTGTTTCCGGATTCGGGGAATTGTGGCAGGAAGCGCTCGCCGGCATCCAACAGATCCAGACATGGCTTGCTGACGGACCGCTGCACCTGACCGCGGACCAGATCGACCAGTACATTGCCGATGCCGCCAACGCCCTGCAGAACAACAGCAGCAGCATCCTCAGCGGTGCCCTGTCCTTCGGCAGCACCGCCGGGCATTTCGCCGCAGGCCTGGTCCTGGCGCTGTTCATCCTGATCTTCTTCCTCCTCGAGGGCCAGCGGATCTGGGCTTTCCTGGTCCGGCTCCTGCCGAAGAAGGCCCGTGCTGCCACTGACGGAGCCGGCCGGCGCGGTTGGACCTCGATGGTCAACTACGTACGCATCCAGATGTTCGTCGCCTTCGTTGACGCCGTGGGCATCGGCGTCGGTGCCGCCATCATCCAGGTACCGCTGGCGCTGCCCTTGGCCGTACTGGTTTTCATCGGTTCATTCATCCCCGTGGTCGGTGCCCTGGTTACCGGTGCCATCGCCGTGCTGCTTGCCCTGGTGGCCAACGGTCCGGTCAACGCCCTGATCATGTTGGCGATCGTCCTGCTGGTCCAGCAGCTGGAAAGCCACATCCTCCAGCCCCTGGTCATGGGCAAGGCCGTGGCACTGCATCCGGTGGCCGTCATCCTCACCGTCGCTGCTGGTTCCTACCTCGCAGGCATTCCCGGAGCGCTCTTCGCAGTCCCCATCCTCGCCGTAGTAAACACGGCCGTTCGGTACATTGCCGGCCGATCGTGGGAACATGATGGGGGACCGGGTGCCGTGGGAGCTCCAACGGCTGAAGGTTCGCCGGGACCGGACGGTGACTCCAACTTCAAGGACGTGGAGTTGCCCGTAGTTCAATCACGCGGCGCCACCGGTACCGAAAGCAAGGCCAGGGCTTCAGGAAGCATCCCCGAGGAGCGACCCGGAGCCGACACCACAAAAGGAGAATAGTCAGTGAATACCCTCGAAACCCTGCCCGTCACCCTGGACGATGTCCTTAAGGCGCAGGAGCTGCTCGAGGGCATTATTACCAAGACTCCCGTGGAGTCGTCCCGTGCCTTGGGAAGCCTCGTGGGCGGGAACGTCTTCTTCAAGTGTGAAAACCTCCAGCGCGCAGGATCGTTCAAGGTCCGCGGCGCCTATGTCCGGATGGCACGTTTGTCCGAGGAGGAGAAAAAGCGCGGCGTGGTTGCGGCCTCGGCCGGTAACCATGCCCAAGGCGTTGCTGTTGCTGCCAAAAGCCTTGGAATCAAAGCCCGGATCTACATGCCGTTGGGCGTGGCACTGCCCAAGCTGGCCGCCACGCGAAGCCACGGCGCAGAGGTGGTGCTGCACGGCCACAACGTGGACGAGGCACTCGCCGAAGCCGAACGCTACGCCAACGAGACCGGAGCGGTCTTCGTCCATCCTTTCGACAACGTGGACGTCGTAGCGGGACAGGGCACCATCGGCCTGGAGATCCTGGAGCAGATCCCCAACGTTGACACTGTTCTCATGGGCGTCGGCGGTGGCGGACTGCTGGCCGGCGTAGCCGTGGCCATCAAGGCGAAAGCCAAGGAGCTCGGCCGGGAAATCCGCGTCATTGGTGTGCAGGCGGAGAACGCTGCCGCCTATCCGCCGTCCCTGGCCGCCGATGCCTTGGTGCCGCTGAAGAAGGTTTCCACCATGGCGGACGGCATTGCCGTGGGACGGCCGGGACAGTTGCCGTTCAGCATCATCCGCGAGTTGGTGGACGATGTAGTGACTGTCAGCGAGGACTCCCTGGCCCGGGCACTGATCTTCCTGCTCGAACGCGCCAAGATGGTTGTGGAACCTGCCGGTGCCGTGGGCGTAGCCGCACTGCTGGACGGCAAGATCGAAAACCCGGGGAACACCGCCGTCGTACTTTCCGGCGGCAACATCGATCCCATGCTGATGCTGAAAGTCATCCAGCGCGGCTTGTCCGCGGCCGGAAGGTTCATGACCGTCCGGATGATGCTTGACGACCGTCCCGGCTCGCTGGCCACTATCGCCCGGATCATCGCCGAAAACGACGCCAACGTCACCGGGCTGGACCACACCCGCCTGGGCGGCTCGATCAGCATGGGCGATGTGTCCATCACCATCAACCTGGAAACCAAGGGACACGAACACGGCGAACAGGTCCTTGGCGCGCTACGGGCCGAGGGCTTCCAGCCGATCGTGGTGCACTAAGGGGGCGCCATGGTGCTTGGAAGACCTGACGGATCCAGTGCAGAGACCCGGGAGTCGCTGGCGGCCAGGGCCAGGGGCGGCCTGCTGTTCATGGGCGGCTTCGTGGCACTGCTCTACGCCATCGAGTTCGTGAACACCCTGATGCTGCATGGACTGAACCGCACTTTCGGCCTGCGGTCCCGCACCTTTGACGGCGTCCTGGACATCCTGACGTTTCCTTTGCTGCACGCCAACCTTAACCACCTGTTGTCCAACACCCTGCCCTTGCTGATCTTCGGGTTCCTGGTGTTCCTGGCCGGCCTGCGTGTTTTTATCACTGCCTTGGCCTTCAGCTGGCTGGGTTCGGGCCTGACCGTGTGGCTGATTGGCGGGGGAAGCGTCACAGTGGGCGCGTCCGGCCTGGTGTTCGGCCTGTTCGCGTTCCTGTTGGTCCGCGGGTTCTTCAACCGCAACTGGTGGCAGATCCTGCTGTCCATTGTGCTGTTCATGGCGTACGGCGGCATCCTCTTCGGAGTGTTGCCCACTGTCATGGGTTTCATCTCCTGGCAGGCACACCTTGGCGGCGCGATCGGCGGCGTCGTTGCTGCCATCCTCCTTCGCCCCAAGCCCCGGGACACTCCAAGCAGCAGCTCCCGCTTCCCCGTCTGACCCAACTGAGTCGCAGCTGTGCGACTCTTCTATGGTTGTCAACGGAACGATGGCATGGGGCTGTTGGCGTTGAGTGTGCGGTAGATCCGTCGGGCGAGGTAGCGTTTGACGCACCGGCGGATCTCCTTTTTGGTACGGCCTTCTGCTTCACGTTTTGCTGTGTAGTTGATGGTTTCCGGATCGAACGCCATCCTGCTCCGGGCAGCCATGTGGAGGGCTTTGTTCAGGGTCCGGTCGCCTCCGCGGTTGAGCCTGTGGCGGACGGTATTTCCGGATGAAGCGGGAATGGGGTTGGCCCCGGCCAGGGAGGCGAATGCAGCCTCGGAACGTACCCGTCCGCGATGGGACCATGCGGTGAGACAAATGGCTGCGGTGACTGGTCCGAAGCCGGGTTCTTGTAGCAGGGGCGCGGCTTCGCTGATCTCGACGAGTTCGGTGATCCGGTTGCCGTTGGTTTTGATGTCCGCGTCAAGGTCGTTGATGCGCTTGGCGAGCCTGACGGCTTCGGAGCGGGCCACCGACAGGGCAAGGGGTTCTTCACGGGCACGCCATCTGGAGATCTCCAGGATCTGGGTCCCGGTCAAGGGCTTACGGGCATCGGCACCCAAATCGTTGACCCGCAGCAGCGCGGTCAACGCGTTCACGGTCCTGGTCCGGTCGGTGGTCATTGACTGACGTGCACTGACCAGGACCCGCAGGGCTGCGCGGACCCCTTCGTTCAACCGTGGCCGGCGCAGCTTGTCCTCTTCCAGGGAAAGGACTGTTGAAGCGATCCGGTGCGCGTCCAACGGATCGGACTTACCGATCCCGCGACGTGTCTTGGCATCCATGCGGGCGGCTTCGGCGACCTGGTAGCCGGCAGCTGCGACAGCCCCGGCCAGCACCGCACCATAAGAAGCCGCGCCCTCGATCACCCACAAAGTGGCCGGATCGGCCCCGGTCAAGCGCGCTACCCAGGCAATGGCACGGTCGATCCCGGCCCCGGTGGCCGGGAAATCCCGGGTGTCGATCCGTTCGCCGCTTGGCGCGGCAAGGATGGAATACACATGTTTCCTGGCGTGGGTGTCGACGCCGACGACAAACGGGTGGGAATACGCAACGATAGTCATAGCGGTTCTGGCACTTTCCTCATTTCGCGGACATGGTCAGGGCCGTTACGGGCCGGTACCAGTCCGGGTAGAGGTCACTTCGGAACAGCACTGTGACGAGTCACGCCCCCGCGCCGGGGGCGGACAATCTTCTGATCAAGTCACCGAGGTGGGCCGGGCAGGTACCGGCCGCCCACCCCGCAGACGGACAAGTCGCACTAAAGGCACACCCAAGACAGGGGGCCAAGCGTTTTGTGAGTCACGACCGCGGGGTGGAACGACCTGCACCTACTCTGCCAGCCAATCCCAGACCAGCCACCCCAATCCTCACAGCGTTTTGAACGCTGAAAACGCGCACTAATGCGACCTGGTTGGGGGGAGTCGGGGACGCAAAACGCCGGCCCTCCCACGCAAAGGGAGGACCGGCGTCGTGCTTTAAGCGTTTGGTACTTTAGGCCGAGTACGGCTTGGCGGAAACGATCTCCACCGTGATTTCCTTGCCGTTGGGGGCGGTGTAGCTCAGCTTGTCGCCTTCCTTGTGGCCGATGATGGCGGCGCCCAGCGGGGACTTCTCGCTGAAGACGTCAATATCGGAGTCGCCGGCGATTTCGCGGGAACCGAGCAGGAACCGCTCTTCGTCACCGGCGATCTTGGCGACAACCAGCATGCCGGGCTCGACGATTCCGTCGTCTGCGGGAGCCTCGCCGACCTGGGCGTCGCGCAGGAGCACCGTGAGCTGGCGGATGCGGGCTTCGATCTTGCCCTGCTCTTCCTTGGCTGCGTGGTAGCCGCCGTTTTCCTTAAGGTCGCCTTCTTGGCGTGCGGCTTCGATCTTCTGGACGATTTCCGCCCGGCCAGCGCCGGAAAGGTGGTCCAGCTCAGCCTTCAAGCGGTCGAAAGCTTCCTGGGTAAGCCAAGCTGCTGTGGCGCTGTTGGTGGTAGACACGGATTTCTCCTTTTGATCTGACAAAGCAAAGACCCCGCCGAGGTGGCCACTCGTGAAACTCAGTAACCAACTTAACGGGGTTGAAGGTTTCATCCATTGTAGTAAATCCTTTGGATGAACCCAAACTGGTTGCGTCACGGGTCACATTCTTGTTATTTACCGCTATCCACGATCCAGCAGTTGTCCACTACGCCGGAGACTGCCGGGGATTCCGTGGCCAGGACCGTCCGCTGGGCAGTGGTCCGCCCGCCGTCCGCATCCTGCTCCGGATTGTTGGGACCAATTTCAACGACCTTCCAACCCACCACGGCGAACTTGGAATCCATGGCCTTGATGGCACACTTGGCCGTTGCTGAAGGGGACTTGCTGACCTGGTAGTCCACCTCGGCCTGCGTCCCGTCCACGGTGCTGTAGCCGATGTCCTTGAACGTCACAGGGGCAGTAGCGGATCCGGTGGCCACGTAGGCGGCGAAGCCGATGCTCACAACCAGGGCGCCAATGACGATGTTTCGCTTGGCCTTCCGGCTCAGGCCGCGCTTTTGACCGCCGTAGCGATTGGCTAGGCTGTTGCTTGCCGGAAATTCGGTGGCCGATGGATCCTCAGAAGTCACCCATCCAGTTTAGTGCCGATCCCGGCACCGCCGGCACAGCCTGCATCGCAACACCATGGAAGAGGAGCCGTCCCGTGACCGCGTCCAGCACTTCGGAGCAGCTTCGGTTGCTCGCCGTCCACGCACACCCGGACGATGAGTCCAGCAAAGGTGCGGCGACCATGGCAATGTATGCCGCCAACGGCGTCGAGGTCATGGTAGCCACGTGCACGGACGGCTCACGCGGTGATATCCAGAACCCCGCCATGGAGGACGCTCCGCATCCCAAGCGGGATATGGCAGGGGCACGCCGGCTGGAAATGGCCAACGCGGCCGCCGTCCTGGGCATCCGCCAACGGTGGCTCGGTTTTGTCGACTCCGGGCTGCCCGAAGGCGATCCGCTTCCCGCGCTTCCTCCGGGATGCTTCGCGTTGCAGCCGCTGGAGCGGGCCACTGCGCCATTGGTCCGGTTGGTCCGGGACTTCAAGCCGCACGTGATCATCAGCTACGACGAGAACGGCGGGTACCCCCACCCGGACCACATCATGGCCCACAAGGTCGCAGTTGAGGCCTTCGAAGCAGCAGGCGACCCCGCCAGGTATCCAGGCATCGGCGAACCGTGGCAGCCAAGCAAGCTGTACTACGATCGCGCTTTCAGTCCCGAGCGTTTCCGCGCCCTGCACTTCGCTTTGGAAGAGGCCGGCCTGCAGTCGCCGTACGCGGAAAGGCTCGCAGCGTGGTTGGAAGCCGACGCCGAAGGCCACACTCCGCCGGCCGCGGCCCATCAGACCACCACCCAGATCGACTGCGGGGACTTCTTCGGGAAGCGGGATGAGGCACTGAAGGCCCACAAGACCCAGATCGACCCCGTGGGTTTCTTCTTCGCGGTGTCTTCGGACTTCCAACGTACGGTGTGGCCGTGGGAGGACTACACCCTCATCCAGTCAAAGGTGGAATCGGAACTGCCGGAAAAGGATCTCTTCGCGGGGATAAGATAGGGAGAGCCGGCTTTCTATCGTTTGTAGAAGTTGCCCGGACGCCCCCAGGCTTCCAGTTCCGCCCGGACCGGTATGCATCAACTCCCATAGAAGGTTTGAACGTGCACCACTTGCTCCTCGCCCTGACCGTCAGCCCGTCGCCCGATCCCACCGGCACGCTGCGCCCGGGCCTGTCCGAGGACCAGGTGACGCCGGGAACGTGGGGTTTCGTCCTCACGGCATTCATCGTCATCCTCACCACCTTCCTGATCGTGGACATGGTCCGCCGGATCCGCCGCGTGCGTTATCGGGCACAGGTCGAAGAGGCCCGCTTGGCCGCGGAGGCAGGACCTTCGAGCGACGAGAACGGCAATGACGCTCCCGGGTCACGCTGACCGCCCGGAAGCACCATGGCCCGGCGCATCCAACGCGCTGGGCACCGAACCCTCTGCCTATCTGCGCCAGCATGCCGGCAATCCGGTGTTTTGGCGTCCCTTTGGTGATGAAGCCTTCGCCTTGGCCGCTTCCCGGGATGTTCCCGTCTTCCTTTCCATCGGATATGCGGCCTGCCACTGGTGCCATGTCATGGCCCACGAGTCGTTCGAAGACCAGGAAACTGCCGACTACCTGAACGCGCACTTCGTCCCGGTCAAGGTGGACCGCGAAGAGCGTCCCGACGTCGATTCGGTGTACATGGCCGCCACCCAGGCAATCAGCGGGGAGGGCGGCTGGCCGATGTCGGTCTTCCTCACCCCGGATGGTTTGGCCTTCCATGCCGGCACATACTTCCCGCCCGTGCCGCTGCCCGGCAGGCCCTCCTTCAGGAACGTCCTGGAGGCCGTCCATGAGGCCTGGGTGGAGCGTCGCGATGCCGTCGAGCAGAACGCCAGGGGGCTCGCCGCCAGTATGCGCAGCGCCCAGCTGAGTGCTGCCGTGAGGCTGGACGGCCCGCCCGAAACGCTCGACGCCGGGCTGCTGTCCGAGGCTGTCGGCGCGTTGGCGAGGTCGGAAGACCCCGACGCCGGCGGGTTCGGCACCGCCCCCAAATTCCCGCCGTCGGCCGTCCTTGAATTCCTGATCCGCCATGCCGCGATGCCCTCGGATACCGCCGAAGCCGCCCGCGACATGGCCGGCCGGGCATTGGCCGCCATGGCGCGGTCCGCCCTGCGGGACCAGCTCGACGGCGGTTTTGCCCGGTACTCGGTGACGGCGGACTGGTCCGTGCCGCATTTTGAAAAGATGCTGTACGACAACGCCCAGCTCCTGCGCGTCTACACCCACTGGGTGCGACTGGGCGGGAACCCGGCTATTGGCGCTGCGGAGGCCGCTGAGGTTGCCACCGGCTGCGCCGACTGGATGCTCGACTCCCTGGCACTGGAAGGTGGCGCGCTGGCGTCGTCGTTGGACGCCGACACGGTGGTTGACGGCGTGCACCACGAGGGCGCGGCGTACCTGTGGACGCCGGACACCTTGAGGGAGGTCCTGGGCCCCGGGGATGCAGCCGCCGTGGGTGCCCTGATGAACGTGTCCCCTGAGGGCACGGTGTCCGGTTTGGGTTCGCCGCTGCATCCCGGACGCGCCTTCGACGAAGCGGAGCAGGCCTTGTGGGAACGCGTCCGGCCGGCACTCCTGGCAGCACGGAATCAGCGGAATCAGCCCGCCCGCGACAACAAGGTGGTGGCAGGCTGGAATGGCTTGGCTGTAGCGGCCCTGGCGGAAGCCGGCGCGGTGATGGGCAGGACGGACTACGTGGACGCGGCAGAAAACATCGCCTCGTATCTGGAGCGCGTGCACTGGAACGCTCCGGACCGGCTCCTCACCAGGGTTTCGCATGAATCCGTGGTCCGGGGGATCGGCGGTTTGCTGGAGGACTACGCCTTCTGCGCCGAGGGACTCTTCGCCCTCTACGCAGTCACGGGAAGGACGCGGTGGTACGCGCTCGCCGAAAGCCTGGTGCTGGCAGCGGCAGACCGCTTTGAGGAGGACGGGAAGCTGGCTGATTCGGCAGGGGAGTCCGCCCAGGTCTTCAACGCCCAAGGGCAGCAAACGTCCTTGGACCCGTTCGACAACGCCGCCCCAAGCGGAGCTTCGGCCTTTGCAGGGGCGCTGCTGAGCTACGCCGCGTACTCCGGCTCCCATGCCCACCGGCTGATGGCAGGCAACATCCTCGGGTTGCTCCCACCGCTGGCCGTTCGTGCACCCCGCGTGGCAGGGTGGCTCCTGGCCACGGCGCAAGCCGCACTTGCCGGGCCGGTGGAAGCCGCCGTCGTTGGTCCTGCTTTACCGGCACGGGCGGAACTGCACGCCTCGCTGCTGGGCTCGCCAAGCCCGGGCTTGGTGGTGGCGCTGCAGTCCGATGACGACGGCGGGTCCCCGGCTGCCGGCGTCGAGGTGCCTTTGTTGCAGCACCGTTCAGGGGCTGCAGACGGCTCTCCCCGGGTGTATCTCTGCCGGGACATGGTGTGTGAGCGCCCCCTGCAAACGGCGGCTGAGGTGAAGGTCCGGCTGGCGGCGATGACTAGCTGAGCACGGCAATCATGATCGCGATGAAGTGGGAGGCGAAGCCAAACACCGTGAAGGCGTGGAACAGCTCGTGGAAACCGAAGTGGGTGGCACTGAAATTGGGCTTCTTGAGGCCGTAGAAGACTGCTCCGGCGATGTAGAAAGCCCCGCCCACGCAAATCAGAATCGCTGCTGCGGCATTCGCGGTGAAGAACTGCGGAAGGTAGAACAAGGCCCCGCAGCCGAGTGCAATGTAGACAGGGACGTAAAGCCACCTCGGGGCATGGGTCCAGATGACCCGGAAGAGGACGCCTGCGATGGCGGCGGACCAGATGATCCACAGGAGCGTTACGGCTTGGGAGCGTTCCAGCAGGGACCAGGCGAGCGGCGTGTAGCTGCCGGCAATCACCAGCATGATGTTGGTGTGGTCCAGCCTTTTGAGGACCATCCTGGCAGTCGGGGCCCAGTTGCCGCGGTGGTAGACCGCGCTCACGCCGAACAGGAGGACCCCCGTCAGGGCGTAGATCCCGGAGGTGATTTTGCGGTCCACGGTAGGGGCCAGTACCACCAAAACGATTCCCGCGGCCAAGGCAAAAGGCGTGGCTACGGCGTGGATCCAACCGCGCCACAGCGGCTTGTCATTGAGCAGTTCGACCATCCTTCCAGCATAACTTACGCTTCGGTAAGTTACTGGCTGGTAACCCCTCCTTGGCTTCACTCCGGAGTGCTGGCTGCACTGGCCGGGCTGTCCGGGCAGGTAGCCTTGACTGTGCGCGGTTGATCGAAAACAGGCGGTTGATCGAAACAGGCGGTTGATCGAAAACAGCAAGGAAGTCAGGTGAGAGTCCGGTGGAACTACCCGGTTTCCTCTATGGCTTCTATGAACGCCGCCTCCTCAAATCCCTGGACCATGAAAGAATTCCGCGTCACATAGGCGTCATGGTCGACGGCAACCGCAGATGGGCCAGGCAATTCAACGCCCCAACAAGCCAGGGCCACCAAGCGGGCGCGGACAAAATCCACGAGTTCCTTGGCTGGTGCCAGGAACTCGGAGTCAAGGTAGTCACCCTCTACATGCTGTCCACCGACAACATGAACCGCTCGGGGGAGGAACTCGACCTCCTGATGGGCATCATCGCCAACACCATGGACCGGCTGGATGAAAACGCCGACATCTCCGTCCATGCCATGGGCGCACCGGAGCTCCTGCCCGATTACCTCGCTGAACGCCTCAACAAGCTGACAGCCAGGACGCCTGTCCACGAGAAGATCCACGTCAACGTCGCTGTGGGCTACGGGGGCCGCCGTGAAATCGTCGACGCCGTCCGCGAACTTTTGCACGACGCCGTCGCCAAGGGCCGGAACATGGCCGACGTGGCGGACGAGCTGTCGGTGGACGACATCTCCCGCTTCCTTTACACCCGTGGCCAGCCGGACCCGGACCTGGTCATCCGGACCTCGGGCGAACAGCGGCTCTCCGGCTTCCTGATGTGGCAGAGCGCCTACAGCGAGTTCTACTTCTGTGAAGCCCTGTGGCCTGCCTTCCGCAAGGTCGACTTCCTGCGCGCCCTCCGCGATTACGCAGGCCGCCAGCGGCGCTTCGGTTCCTAGCACCACACTGCAGGCTTGGTCCTCGGTAGCCGGGACATCCGGTTTACGAAAAATTCATCCTCCCGACCCGCGACTTGCCGGGGGAGGACCACGGAAATGATTGTGGGCGGGATTACGTTATTCCCATCAGCAGGCAAAACCGCCCGCTGATCGGGGAGGCCAGTAGATGGAGCGGAACATCGCACCAGTTACAGGGGAGGCCACGCCCGGCCTTCCGGCCGAGCCGCTTTCACCATAAGGCCGGGCAAACGCCCGGGGCTGGAGTCGATGTGGCTATTTCAGAGCAACTGCCCGCAATGGTTTCCGACGGGGAAAGTGCAGCTACCTCCCGCGCCAAGCGCGCCACCAAAGGGACAATAAGCGCCGCGTCACCCACTGGCCACAGCTACGTCATCGACACTTCCGTGCTTCTCTCCGATCCGCACGCCCTGCTGCGCTTCGCCGAGCACGAGGTGATCGTTCCGATCGTGGTCATCAGCGAGTTGGAAGGCAAACGCCACGATCCCGAGCTGGGGTACTTTGCCCGTAAGGCATTGAGGCTCCTCGATGACCTCCGGATCGAACACGGCGGTTTGGACCACGCCATCCCCATAGGCTCGGAGGGCGGGATGCTGCGCGTCGAACTCAACCACATCTCCCCGGAGGTGCTCCCCGCGGGCTTCCGCGGCGGCGACAACGACAGCCGGATCCTGGCCGTGGCCAAGAACCTGGCCAATGAAGGACGCAACGTCACGGTGGTTTCCAAAGACCTGCCGATGCGGGTCAAGGCATCAGCCATGGGCCTCCAGGCTGACGAGTACCGCAACGAACTGGTCAAGGACTCAGGCTGGACCGGCATGGCCGAGATCGAGGCCAACGAGCAGGAGATCAGCACCCTCTACGGCCACGAACCCGTCTTCATCCCGGCGGCTGCGGAATTGCCCGTCAACACCGGGCTGGTGCTCCTCTCCAACCGTGGCTCGGCCCTCGGCAGGGTTGGCCACGACAAGCAGGTGCGGCTCGTCAAGGGCGATCGCGACGTCTTCGGATTGCACGGCCGCTCCGCCGAACAGCGGCTCGCCATCGACCTCCTCATGGACCCCTCCGTCGGCATCGTATCGATCGGCGGACGCGCCGGCACGGGCAAGTCCGCTTTGGCACTGTGTGCCGGCCTGGAAGCAGTCCTGGAACGCCGTGAGCACCGCAAGGTCGTCGTCTTCCGCCCGCTCTACGCGGTGGGCGGCCAGGAGCTGGGCTACCTCCCCGGGTCCGAGTCGGAAAAGATGAACCCGTGGGCCCAGGCCGTGTTCGACACCCTCGGCGCCTTGGTCAGCGAAGAGGTCGTCGAAGAAGTCATGGACCGCGGGATGCTCGAGGTACTTCCCCTCACGCACATCCGTGGCCGCTCGCTGCACGACGCGTTCGTGATCGTGGATGAGGCTCAGTCCTTGGAGAAGAACGTGCTCCTGACGGTCATGAGCCGCATAGGGCAGAACTCCAAGATTGTCCTCACGCACGACGTTGCCCAGCGCGACAACCTCCGCGTCGGGAGGCACGACGGCGTGGCCGCCGTCGTCGAAACGTTCAAGGGCCATCCGCTGTTCGGCCACATCACCCTCACCCGCTCCGAGCGTTCACCGATCGCGGCGCTCGTAACGGACTTGCTCGAAGGGGCAGAAATCTAGGGTGTCTGCCGCAACGGTTAGGTCCGCGCGACAGCGGCCTCCCGCCGTCGCTTAGACACAACGCATAAGGCCCCCTTCGGTCGCTAAGCGACCTTAGGGGGCCGATGCGTCGCGATGCGCTCCTTTCCGGGAGCCCGCCGTCGCGCTCGGGCTCGCCGTCAGAGGCCCAAGTAGGTTTTCAGCCCTTCGTGGCCTTGGACTTTGAGGGGCCAGTCGGGGCGTTTGAAGGTGGGTGGGGTGAGGCGGACCCTTTGGACTTCCTCTACCTCGGTGCCCCAGGAGTCCCGGAAGAGACCGTTGGGTTCGTAGCCGAGACTGGTGGAGACGCCCAGGGACTGTTTGTTCCAGGCGGCAGCTTCGGATTCGGCGACGTCGGCGCCCAGGTAATCGAACGCGAAGCTCACGACGGCGGCGCGCATCTCCCTGCCGATGCCGCGGCCCTGAGCCGCTTGCTTGAGCCAGGACCCGGTGCTGACCGTTTTGAGGACGGCGAAGTTCCTGGCCCCAAGGTCCTGGACGCCGAGGAGTTCACCGTCCTGCCAAACGCCCAGCAGGAGCGTCCATGATTCGCGGGTGAAGCCGGCACGGCAGCGCCAGTACCACTGGGCCATGTTCGGTGCCAGCTCGTCCTCCGGTAGCTCCGCCCACGGGGTGCTGAACGGGCTCTTGCCCGGCTGGTGGACGCCGGAACGGGCGGCCGCGACGGCAGCCGGGATGTCGGCGTCGAGAATTGGCCGCAAAGTCAGCCGCGGCGTGGCCAGGGTAAGGGCGAAAGGGGGCCAGATGTCTGCCAACGAGGTCATCGCCGTAGTCTAGCCAAGCTTCCCGTTCGGCGTGGTCAGGCTGCAGGGCCGATGTCCCAAGGGATGTGCCGGCGGACGTCTGTGAGGTTCATGGACTCGGCCAGGAAAAGGTCGTCCAGCATGTACTCGTCAACGCCCAGGATCTTGAGCCAATGACCTTTTCCGGACGAATCGCCGTCGAGCGACCGGCTCGCGACGCAAACGCCCGTCTGGATATCGATGCGGATGAGCGTGCGGCCCGGATGCGCCAAAGGCTGGTCCGGGTCCAAGGGGCGGTATGTCCGGCCGCGGGTGACAATGGCCTCCAAAGCCGGGCGGCCCTCATGGTCCACCTCGCGCGGCTCCGGAAAGGAGACCGGGTTGGACTCGGGAAACTCCAGGGGCACGGGGGCATTGCCCGCCAACTCCACGGGGTCCAGCGCCGCCGCCAGCCTGCCGTTGCCGAACGACGGTTCACCGTAGGCCGCTTCCGGCCGCCGCTGCACCAGGCCGGCGTCGTCATAGACAGGGGTCACCAGATGCGGAGGCAGGAGCCATGAACGGCGTGTGGAGCTGACGTAGAACTCATCCTTGGAGTCGTTGATGCCGGTGGTGCTGTAGAGCAGCTTGCCGGCGGGGCTCTCCAGCCTCAGGGCCCCCGGACGCCTCAACCAGGCACGGACCATGGCAGCGCCCGTTCCCGGCAGTTCGAGGTATTCGAAACGCAGGCTTGTCCATCTCCACGGTGAAGAGCGGCACAGGTTCCGGAACCCCATATCCACAGTGTACCCAGTGGTGCAATCCGGTCCCGGGCCCAATCCGCGGTAGCATCCGATGGTGATTCGACGACTTGCCGAGCTCTGGACCGCCAGCCCTTTTGGATTCTGGCTGGTGCTGCTGGCATGCCTGTTCTTCCTGGTCATGGCAGCGCGGCTGACAGTGATCGATATCCGAAGCCACCTTCTGCCCAACCGCATCGTCTTTCCCTCCTACGCAGTGGCAGGGGTTCTGCTTCCGGGCGCTGCGGTAGTCGCCGCCATAGGGGGTGCGGACAGGGACCTCGGCGCACCCCTCTTCGGCGTGCCGGGCCTCAATGTCCTTGCCGGAGGTGCGGCTCTGTGGCTGTTCTACTTCCTGCTGCGCACCGTCTACCCGCCGGGCATGGGGTTCGGGGACGTCAAGCTGGCAGGGGTGCTCGGCCTGTACCTGGGGTACCTGGGATGGGGGCACGTCTTCGCGGGCACGTTCGCGGCGTTCCTCCTGGGCGGACTGTGGGGAGTGGTAGTCCTGGTGGCGCGCCGGGCCAATCTTGGCTCCGCTATTCCGTTCGGTCCGTTCATGCTGGCCGGCGCGGCCGCCGTCATGGTGGTTTTGCCGGCTTGATCCCGCAGAGCTTGAGCCCACAGAGTACGACGACGGCCGGTTACCTTCCGTGCGGAAGGCAACCGGCCGTCGTCGTACTCACTCATGCCTCGCCGGAGGCGGCGGGGACTATGCCTTGTGCGCCGGGGCGGTCATGGTGGTGACATCCAGGGCGTTGTCCAGGTCCGCCTCGGAGACCTTGCCTTCGCCCTCACCCACGAAGCCAAGCTGTTCCGTGGCCTGGCGGACGGTCAAGCCGTCCTTGACGGCGAGCTTGGCGATCTTCGCGGCGTTCTCGTAACCAATGTACTTGTTCAGCGGGGTCACGATCGAGGGGGAGGCCTCGGCCAGGAAGCGTGCGCGCTCGACGTTGGCGGTGATGCCGTCGATCATCTTGTCGGCCATGACGCGGCTGGTGTTGGCCAGCAGGCGGATGGACTCAAGCAGGTTGGCGGCCATGACGGGGATGCCGACGTTGAGCTCGAAAGCGCCGTTGGTGCCGGACCATGCAATGGCGGTGTCGTTGCCGATGACCTGGGCGCACACCATGATGGACGCCTCGCAGATGACCGGGTTGACCTTGCCCGGCATGATCGAGGAGCCCGGCTGCAGGTCCGGAATCGCGATTTCGCCGAGGCCGGTGTTGGGGCCGGATCCCATCCAGCGGAGGTCATTGTTGATCTTCATGAAGGAGATCGCAATGTTGCGCAGCTGGCTGGAGCCCTCGATGAGGCCGTCGCGGTTGGCCTGGGCTTCGAAGTGGTCGCGTGCCTCGGTGAGGGGCAGGCCCGTGTCGGCTGCGAGGAGTTCAATGACGCGTTCCGGGAAGCCAGCCGGAGTGTTGATGCCGGTGCCCACGGCCGTGCCGCCCAGGGGAACCTCGGCAACGCGGGGGAGTGCGGCGTTGATGCGCTCAATGCCGTAGCGGACCTGGGCAGCGTAGCCGCCGAACTCCTGGCCGAGCGTGACCGGGGTGGCGTCCATGAGGTGCGTACGGCCGGACTTGACGACGTCCTTGAATTCAGCGGCCTTGCGCTCAAGCGATGCTGCCAGGTACTCCAACGCCGGGATCAGGTCGTTCATCAGGGCGGAGGTGGCGGCAACGTGCACGGAGGTCGGGAAGACGTCGTTGGAGGACTGGGAAGCATTGACGTGGTCGTTGGGGTGGACCACCTTGTCGCTGCCGGCAGCGGAGAGAGCACGCGAAGCGAGTTCGGCGATGACCTCGTTGGTGTTCATGTTGGACGACGTGCCCGAACCGGTCTGGAAAACATCGATCGGGAAGTCGCCGTCGTACTTGCCGGTGGCAACCTCATCGGCTGCAGCAGCGATGGCCTCGGCGAGCTCGCCATCGAGCACCCCCAGTTCGGCGTTCGCGAGTGCAGCAGCCTTCTTGACGCGGGCAAGGGCCTCAATGTGCGCACGTTCCAGGGTCTTGCCGGAAATCGGGAAGTTCTCCACGGCGCGCTGCGTCTGGGCGCGGTACAGGGCGTTCACGGGGACGCGAACTTCGCCCATGGTGTCATGTTCAATACGGAACTCAGTGGTGGAAGTCATGGGGCTAGCTTAGGGCGACTTCAGGCTCCATCGAAAACCAGGAGGTCAGTGCTACGTGCCCCGGCTGGAAGGCCGGGGCACCAGCCCTTAAACGTCGCCGATCGCGGAAACAAGGGCCGCCTGGCCCTCGCCGAGCTTGTAGGAAAGGCCGATGACGGCAACGCGGCCTTCTTCAATGGCGTCGGAAATCACACGGGAGCTGTCCGCGAGGCGCTGCGCGGTCTGCTTGACGTGCTCCACCACCATGTCGTTGACCTCTTCCTGGCCATTGCGCTTGGCCGTGAGCACCGACGGGGTAATGCGTTCGACGAGGTCCCTGATGAAGCCCGGGGGCATCTCACCGGTTTCCACGGCGCCCTTGGTGGCGGTGACTGCCCCGCAGCTGTCGTGGCCCAGGATGGCGATCAGCGGAACTTTGAGTTCGCTGATGCTGTACTCGAGCGAACCCAGAACCGCGTCATCGATCACCTGGCCTGCTGTCCGCACCACGAAGGCGTCGCCCAGTCCGAGGTCGAAGATGATCTCTGCCGCGAGGCGCGAATCCGCGCAGCCAAAGATGACCGCGAAAGGATTCTGGCCCTCAAGAAGCGACGAACGACGGGCCGCATCCTGGTTGGGGTGGCGCGATTCGCCGGAAACAAAGCGTTCATTACCCTCGCGCAGCCGGCGCCAGGCAAGGGCTGGAGTCAAATAAGTAGGCACCTTATTACTTTACGGCGCCCGACCCTTAGGTCACGAAGTGTTGCGTCCGGCGTCAGGGAGCCGGAGTCGTGGCCGGCGCACCGGCCGCAGGAGCCTCGTCTGCAGACTTCACGACGGCGGCAGCCAGGGCCGCGAATTCCTCAAGGTTCGCTGTGCCGCTGAGGATGATGGTGGTGCCTTTGTACTCGAGGGTCATGCTGCGCTTTTCCTTGCCGGAATCGCGAAGCTCCCAGTCTTGTCCGCCGGCGTTCCGGGTACCCGTCACGGGCAGGTTGCCGGTCTGCTGGAGGACCCAGGTGGGGTTCGCTTCCCGGGTCTGGGTCAGGCCGATGAAGGCTTCCTTCGGCGTCAGGTAGCCGACTTCCCACGTGGGGACGCCTGTGCCCGTGCCGCTTTCCCAACGGGCGTAGTTGGGCCGGAATGTGTCACCGGTATCCGGAGTTACGGGTGTGAATCCGGCCACATCCGCAGCGTTCCGGGCGATCGCAGGGACGTCGACGGCGGGCCGGAAGTTCTCGCCCTTGGGGGCCGGATTCATCAAGACCACAGGAAGGAATGCGAGGACGCAGAGGACCAAGGCAATAACCATGCCGACGACCGAAGCATTGGCGCGTTTTGCCGCCTTCGCCGCAATGACGGGTTTGTACGGGGCTTCCGAGGCGTCCGGGGCGTTGGTCGAATCGGGCTCCGGGGCGGTCCGGTCATTGCCGGCGGCGGGCTTGTCCTGCGTTTCACTCACACTTCCATAGTCCCTTATCGCCGCACCTAACACACAACCGGGAACCTCACCGCGGGTATTGCGGGCGGTGGTCATTCAGAGGCTCCAAGCCGCTCCGGCGACTATGATCGTTGGTAGGGACCCCGGGTTAGCCCCAGTGCAACCGTGTCCGGCCCCGTGAATCGTCACTCGAAGAAGAGGTTCAAGTGTCTCCTGCACCAATGACCCAGCAGTATTCCACGATTTCGCCGTCGCTCGCCGTCGGCACCGACGAACCCGACCGCAACCTCGCGCTGGAACTCGTCCGTGTCACCGAGGCCGCGGCTATTGCCGGTGGCCACTGGGTTGGTTTCGGCGACAAGAACAAGGCAGACGGCGCCGCCGTGGATGCCATGCGTTCGTTCCTTCACACCGTCCACTTCAACGGCGTCGTGGTGATTGGTGAAGGCGAAAAAGACGAAGCCCCCATGCTGTTCAACGGTGAGCAGGTTGGCGACGGCACCGGCCCCGAATGCGACGTCGCCGTCGACCCCATCGACGGAACCCGCCTGACCGCCCTTGGCATCAACAACGCCCTTGCAGTCCTGGCGGTTGCCGAGCGCGGATCGATGTTCGACCCCTCGGCCGTCTTCTACATGGAGAAGCTCGTCACAGGCCCCGAAGCCGCCGACATGGTGGACCTCCGCCTCCCGGTCAAGCAGAACCTGCACCTCATTGCCAAGGCAAAGGGCGTCAAGGTCAACCAGCTCAACGTCATGATCCTTGACCGCGACCGCCACCGCCCGCTCGTGGAGGAAATCCGCGAAGCAGGTGCGCGCACCAAGTTCATCATGGACGGCGACGTAGCCGGCGCCATTGCCGCGGCCCGTACCGGCACCGGCGTCGACGCCCTCATGGGCATCGGCGGCACCCCCGAAGGCATCGTTGCAGCCTGCGCCATCAAGTCCTTGGGCGGCGTGATCCAGGGCCGTCTCTGGCCCACCTCCGATGACGAGAAGCAGAAGGCCATCGACGCCGGCCACGACCTCGACCGCGTGCTGTCCACCAACGACCTCGTCACCTCGGACAACTGCTACTTCGCAGCGACCGGCATCACCGACGGCGACCTCCTGCGCGGCGTCCGCTACACCAAGGACCGCGTGGTCACCCAGTCGATCGTCATGCGCTCCAAGTCCGGAACCGTGCGCTTCGTGGACGCAGAGCACCTGGCGTCCAAGTGGGAGACGTACGCGCGCAAGGCCTAGTACCCCCGGCTCATCGCGCCCTGGGCGCGAAAGGCGCCCCATCGCTCTGCGGCTATCTCCTCGTTCCTCGTCGATTTGATGCCGCTGACGCGATGGGGCGCCTTTCGCTATCCCGGTGCGTTTGGTGCCGCGCTTAACCCTTGGCGCGTTTTGGGGTGATTAGGGGCGGGGGAGTTTGTTGCGGAGGGTTTTTGCTGCGTCACGGAGTTTCCTGGCCAGTTGGTAGGCGCCGTAGCGGGCTTTGTTGACCGGGAGGTCCCAGGTGCCGGGGTATGACACCTCGCGTCCGCCGAAGGACTTCTTGAAGGCCGTGAAGCCCGCCCACTTGTGGTCCGGTTCGCCTTCCGGGGCCACGCCCCACAGGTCCACGTGCTTGAGGCCCTTCTCCTTGGCATCGGCCATGAGGTTGACCAGCAAGGGGATGCCCGCGCTGAGCTTCCGGTGGGCGTCGTCCAGGGCTGCATGGGCGTAGACGCGGGTATCGGCGGAGTCATAGGCGAAGGCCGCCGCGATCGGCTCGCCCTCAAGCTCGGCGATGAACAACATGCCCGCGCCGGAGGGAAGCAGCGACTGCGCAACGGTGGTCAGGTACCCATCACTCTGCGGTTTGAACCCGTTCCGGGCCGCGGTGAGGTGCAGGAAGTGCAGGAGGACGGAAATGTCGGCGGGGTCCTGCGACGTCCGGAACGTCACACCCTTCTTGTGGATGTTGCGGTAAAGGTTGCGGTTGGTCGGCTTCATCCCGGCCAGCACATCCTTGAAGTCCTCTTCAAGGTCAACCACCCAGCTCAGCTCCGGCTGCTGGTTGACCGGCGCCGGCCGCAGCCCGCGGGCTCGCAGGAGGGGGCCGGCGTCGGACGCTGTGAATCCTGCCGCGACAGGCTCCATGCGCACAAAGACGGCATGGACCTCCTTGGCCAGGGCCACCAGAGCCGCCGTGGCGGCGTCGAACGCTTCCACGGAATCCGCCACGGGTCCGTAGGGGGAGTAGAGAACCTTGCCGGCGGGGTTTTTTTCCTCGATCGCGAGGAAGCTCCAGCCCGGTCCCGATTTCTCGTGGACCCGGCGGCCGAGGGCACGCTGGACATCGGCCCACGCGGGCGTCTGCAGGAAATGGTCCATGCTTATTTCCCCAGTCCGGTGGTCACGGCGAAGGCCACGCTGGTCCCCGTGGCACCCTGGACAGGGTGTACGTTGACCGGGTTCTCAATCTCCGGGATGAACGCGGCACCACCGCGCTGCACGCGGAGATCGCTCTTGGGGGAGTCGAGGACCACTGCTCCGGCAACAACCACGACGACGGCGGGACCGGTTTGTGCCAACGGCACCGGGGCTGCGTCCGGACCCAGTTCGATCCGTTGGAGCTGGAATTCCTTGAACGGCGGACGGTACAGTTCCTGCCCGAATTCCGTGCCCTCGGCCAACACCCTGGGCACGCCCAAAGACTCGAAGCGGACGGTCTTGAGCAGTTCGTCCACATCCACATGCTTTGGCGTGAGCCCGCCGCGGAGCACGTTGTCCGAGGACGCCATGACCTCAATGCCCAAGCCCCGGATATAGGCGTGGATGTTCCCGGCAGGGAGGTAGATTGCCTGCCCCGGCTCCAAGGACACAAGGTTCAGCAGCAGCGAAATGAGGACGCCGGGATCGCCGGGGAAGGCGTCGTTGATGTCCAGGAGGGTGGTCAGCGCTTCCTGGTGAGGTTCCCGCGGCGCACCTGCGCGGAGCACGGATTCCACGGCGACCACGGCTCCGGAAACCGTGCGTCCACCTTCAATCAGCCGGGTAAAAGCGGCCCGGAGCGCTGCCGACTCGTCAGGCTGGCCAAGATCGGCGATGACGCCCGTAATGGTGTCCGGGACATCCATGGCTGCCGAATCCAGGATCGTCGCAAGGTGTTCGAAGATGCTCTTCGCGGCTGCGGCGGACCGGAAACCGCACAGGGCCCGGAATGGCGTCAGGGCGAAGATCATCTCCGGCTTGTGGTTGTCATCGCGGTAGTTCCGCTCGGCGGCACCGGCGGGCAACCCCGCAGCATTCTCCCGCGCGAAACCCTCACGCGCCTGCTCCAGGCTCGGGTGTACCTGCAGCGACAGCGGCTGCTCAGCTGCGAGGACCTTGGTCAGGAAGGGCAGCCGGGGGCCGAACTCCGCCAGGCTCTCTGCGCCCAGATGGTGCAGCGGGTTCGAGGCGATCAATTCATCCAGGGACTGCGTCACGCCGTTGGGGTGGATGGCGGTGGACGGCGAATCCGGATGGGCCCCGATCCAAAGCTCCGCTTCCGGACCGCCCGAAGCGGGCCGCCCCAGCAAGTCCGCGATCGCCGTCGTCGAACCCCACACGTAGGGCCGCAAAACATTCTCAATCTGATACACGGAAAGAAGTCCTTATGTTGCTCGGAATGGGATGAAAAGGGGCGGTTAGAGCGGGGCGCACTGGCCATTGGTGGCCACGAGGTTACGGATACCCTGTTCGTCACCCTGCGCTTTGAGGCCGTTGAGCAGTTCCTCCGTGATCGGGGTGCCGTCAGGGGTGGTGGTGACCGGAGTGAAGTCCGACGACGACGGCGAGGGCTGCTGGCCGGCGGGCTTGAGTGCCGCTGGCTGGAAGGCTGCCTGTTGCTGGAGGGAGAGCTGCGGTTGAACCGGACCGGAGGCGGCTATCGGGCCCGCTCCCTGCACGGTGTTGGACACCAGGGAGTCGTTGGCCTTGGGCCCGTTGGAAGGCGTCAGCAGTTGCTGGACCCTTGAATGGATCAGGTCGAAATCGGGCACCGTGGAGAAGGAGGCGTCGAAGTCCGGCGGGCCGATGGTGAGGCGTTTGACCGGCTGGTTCTTCGATTTCAGAGCGAGGTCGACGAAGCTGCCCAGCTGGGAGGACGAGATGTTCGAATCCACCACCTTGGTTCCTGCGTTGGCGATGTCCTCGAACTTGGTCAGCAGGGTTGCCGGATCCAACTGCTTCAGCATGGCCTGCTGCACGCACTGCTGGCGGGCGATGCGGGCGTAGTCGTCCACGAACTCGCGGGACCGTCCGTACCACAGGGCGTGGAAGCCATCCAGGTGCTGGTCGCCGGCCGGGATCCAACCGTCAGGCATGCCGTGGATTCCGTTGGCTTCGTCGGTGACGGGACCGCTGATGGGAACCCAGCCGCCGGCCTTGATGCGGATGCCGCCCATGGCATCGATCAGTTTGGCGAAACCGTCCATGTCCACCAGGACATAGGCCTGGACAGTGATGCCAAGTGTTCCGGACACAGCCTCAAGGGTGGCTTGGGCCCCGGGGTCTGCCACACCGGGGTACAGGTCCTGGTATTTGTTGGTGACTTCCGTGTTGACGGCGTTGATGAGGCACTCGTCGCCGCAGTTGTACCCGTCGGGGTAGATCTTGCGCATCGGCGAATCTTCGCTGAACTGCGCGTTCTGGAGGTTTCGGGGCACCGAGATGATGGCGCTTTCGCCGGTCTTGGCGTCCACGCTGATGACGGAGAGGCTGTCCGGACGGCGGCCGGTGCGGTCATCTCCGGCGTCGCCGCCCATCATGAGGAAGTTGTAGCGTCCGTCCACCGGGTCAATGGCGGGCCCGGCATTGAAGATGCTGCCGATCGCGTTCCTGCTGACATTCAGGACGTAGGCGAGGTAGCCGAGTGAACCGCTCCCCAGGACAGTGGCAGCGACCAGCACGACGGCGATGATGAGCCGCATGCCCGGGGCCAGCAAAACCGGACGGATGATCCGGAGGGTGTTGAGGAACAGGAAGGCCCAGCCAAGGGCCAAGGCAATGAGCACCACGATGATCACAAGGGAGCCGACGGGGTGCGTGACTATGCCCAGCAGGAGGCTGCGGTTAAGGACGGCGATCAGTAAAGCCAGGATCGCTACCGCCCAGACTGCGAGGGTTACGCGCAGGGCAAGGCGGCCGAGTTTCCGGTCGCCGGCTACGATCTGGGCGCTGCCGGGGACGAACAAGGTGAGGAGGACCAGCACGAACGCGCGTTTGGTCCGCACCGGGGCGCTGGCCCCGGACGGATATCTGACGGGATCAGTCAGGGCTCCGCCTGGCTGACGGGTGTTCTGGTTCATGGTGGTCATCCGCGGCCTTCCTAGCGGGTGCTCCCCTCGGAAGTGTTTGCGGAAGCGAAGACCTCGCTGACTTTTTGCCGCAGGTTTTCGCCCTTCCTGGTGGCGGTATCGTTCAGTTCCCGGGCGAAGGTGAGGAGGTCGTCGCGGAGGCGGACAGCGAGGTCGTCAGTTCCTGATGCCAGCATCCGGACGGCCAGCAAGCCTGCGTTCCGGGCACCGGCGATCGAGACGGTGGCCACCGGAACGCCGGCAGGCATCTGGACGATGGACAACAACGAGTCCATGCCGTCCAGGGTCTTCAAGGGAACAGGAACACCGATCACGGGAAGGGGGGTGACTGAGGCCAGCATGCCCGGCAGGTGTGCCGCTCCGCCGGCGCCGGCGATGATGACGCGAAGTCCGCGCTCATGGGCAGTCTGGCCGTACCGGATCATCTCCGTGGGCATCCGGTGGGCGGAAACGACGTCTGCTTCGAACGGAATGCCGAACTCCGCCAAAGCATCGGCCGCGGCCTCCATGACCGGCCAGTCCGAATCCGAACCCATCACGAGGCCTACCAAGGGAGCGACTGTGGGGTTTGTCATGCGTTCTCCTCAGAGGATTCCGACGGGACGCGGCCGTCCCGGATGGTGTTTGCGACTGCCGTTGCGCGGGCACGGACGGAATCCACGTCGGAGGCGGTTGTGCCCAACAGGTTGACGTGGCCGATCTTGCGGCCGGGGCGCACGGACTTGCCGTAGCAGTGCACCTTGGCAGCCGGTTCAAAGGCCAGGGCCAGGGGGAAGGCAGCAAAAAGATCCTGGTTTTCCCCGCCCAGGAAGTTCTTCATGACGGCCACGGGTGCCAGGGCGTCCGTGGCACCCAGCGGAAGGTCCAGGACCGCTCGCAAGTGCTGTTCGAATTGGCTCGTGATGGAACCGTCCTGGGTCCAGTGACCCGTGTTGTGCGGGCGCATGGCGAGCTCGTTGATGAGGAAGCCGGCACCGACTCCCGGGGTTTCAAAGAGTTCGGCCGCCATAACGCCCGTGACGCCAAGCTCGGTGGCGATGCGCAGGGCAGCATCCTCGGCTGCGGCAGCCACTTCCACTGAGATGTTCTGGGCGGGGGCGATGACTTCATCGCACACTCCGTCCACTTGGATTGTGTGCACCACTGGCCACGCACGGGCTTCGCCGCTGGGTGTCCGCGCAACCAGGGCGGAGAGCTCGCGGCTGAAGTCCACCTTGGCTTCGGCAAGGAGGGGACTCATGGCTTGGAACCAGCTGGCGGTGTCTGCGGCATCCTCGGGGGAGTCGACGATGCGCACGCCCTTGCCGTCGTAACCGCCGCGGGGTGTCTTCAGGACCACCGGCCAGCCGATCTTGTCTCCGAACGCCACCAGCTCCTCCACCGTGTTCACGGCAGCCCACTCGGGGTTGGGAAGTCCGAGGCGGTCGATCGCGGCACGCATCACCAGTTTGTCCTGGGCGTTCACCAGTGACTCCGGCCCGGGTTGGACGTTCACGCCGGCGTCAAGCAGGGCGTGCAAGTGGTCCGTGGGAACGTGTTCGTGATCAAAGGTCAGGACATCCACGCCCTTGGCAAACTCGAGGAGGGTGTCCAGGTCCTTGTAATCGCCAACAGGCGCTGTGGCCACGGCGGCTACCGCTGAAACGTCCTCACCTTCGGCCAGGACGCGGAGTTCAAAGCCCAGTGCAGTAGCGGGCGGGGCCATCATGCGTGCGAGTTGGCCTCCGCCAACAACGCCAATAACAGGAAAAGTCACAAGGTTCAGCCTACCGAACCAGCGGCTCGATCACGGATTCCCCAGCGTAGTCAACTGTTTGCAGGAGCGTAGTCAACTGTGTTCAGGAGCGTAGCCACCTGTGTTTTAAAGGCCGCGGGGGACCCTGGAAGTACCGTCAAACAGCGTCTGCACAGGCTGCTCCAAGGCAACGCGAAAAAATCGGCGCTAAAATGGATGAGGCCCACCGGCCCTAATTTTCAACGGCCTTGGAGGGTCATGATCACCACACTTGCAGATCGCATCCGCGGACTTGCCTCGCTCTTCTGGCGCGAAGTAGCCAAGTTCGGCGCCGTTGGAGGTGTAGCTTTCGTCATTGACTCCGCCGTTTTCATTTGGCTCTTTTCGGGTCCCATGCACGGCAGCGAGGTCTGGGCCAAGGCGATCGCGACGATCGTTGCGAGTATTTTTTCCTGGATTGCCAACAGGTTCTGGACCTTCCGTCACCGGAAGCAAGCGAACGTTGTCCGTGAGGCCATTCTCTTTGCCGTGATGAACTTCGTCGGGCTTCTCATCGCGTCGGGCTGCGTGTGGGTTGCCAAGTACATCCTCAACCTCAATGACAAACCATCACTGTTCATTGCCGGCAGCGTAGTGGGCTTGATTCTCGGGACGATCTTCCGGTTCTTCGCCTACCGTTTCTGGGTCTTCAACGAAGAACTCGATGCAGAGCCCGAGTTCTCGCACGACCACGAGATCCTCGAGGTCCACCACAAAGGCCAGACCGGAACCGCCGGTGCCGGCCACGCCGGACCTCCGACGGGCGAGTTTCCCCGTATAAAGAACGGTTGACGGGCCTACGAACGGCTGACGCGCTCGTTCTCGAGCAGATGTTCGGTCACATCCACATCCTCGTGCACCAACACCACTGAACCGTCCCCCTGCCAGGCGCCAAGAGCTGCCGACAGTCCGGACTCCAGTCCCTCGGAGGCCCGCACCAGCAGGCGGACGCCGGGCTCGGCGGCTTCCGCAAACCGCTCCATAAGTTCCGCGTGGGCACAGCCGGCGCTGCCACGCACGGCTGCGAGTTCCGGGGTGGGCTCGTTGTGCACCATGAACACGTCACCGTGGGAACGCACTTCGGCAGCGTAGTCAACGACGCCGGGAGGCAGCTCGCCCGGCCAGCTCATGGCCAGCGCCGCGAGGGGTACCGCCACGACAGCGTCGTATGCCGCGCCCGGGTGGTCAGAGGGTTCATTGGTCACCAGCAGATCTGCGGCTGAGCCGTCCAGAACAACTTCCATGCCGAGTTGCCAAGCGGCCAGCGCCCACACAAAGGATTTCCAGTGCGCAGGGAGGTCGATCCTGATGGCCGTGCCCGGTTCGGCGTCGAGTTCGTCCTGCAGCAGGTTGCTGGTTTTGGCCACCCAGTTGTCCAGGACCCGGCCGGACAATTCCACCCGTTCGGAGTCGGGGCCGTACCACGTGAGCCTCGGCGAGGTGGAGTGGCCGGATCGCAGGGCGGACATCAAGTTGGCTGCCGGGATACTCATGGGTCCATCTTGGCACGCGTTGCACTGGCAGCGGGATGCCCTGTGTGAAATGCCGCACACCGGGATTAGTCCATTCGCTGGCGGGGCCGGCAGCCATGGCGGGAATCCGCGGAAAGCCGGGGTACGCGGGCGGCAAGCAGGATGTCGCTTTCGTTTTGGTTCCGCCACGCCCGGGGACCAGTACCAAAACGTTGGGCGTGGCGCAGCCCACGTTTCTACAGATTCTTGATTATTATCCCGGCGCGGCTTGACTGGCAGCTAGTTACACACGTGTAATTAGTAATCAAACGCCGCTGCACAGAGGACCGGAACGAACACCGGGAATCGGAAAACATCCAAGCAGCAGCTGCAAAATCAGGAGGGACGCCATGGGGCAAGCGTTGCGTATCCAGGAAGATGCAGTCGTCGCAGAACACGCGTCGGTAAAATACCGGTCGCGGGAAGTACCCGGGGATTGGTATGTGGATCCGGCGGATCCCGAAGCGGCAGAGAAATACAACCAGAACGTGCAGCAATCGCTGGAGGAGCAGGCAACGGCGCTCCTCGCAGCCCACGAGGCCTTGATCGGGGACGACCCCGCCGCGGCTGAGGACGAACTTGACGATCCACCCATGGAGTTGCGCCGTCCGCTTGAAAACCCGGTGCAGCCTGTCTGGATCGGGTTGCCTACGCACGCTGACTTCGATGATGAAGGTGAGCTTGGCTGGCAGACGGATGCGCTGTGCGCACAGACCGACCCCGAAGCCTTCTTCCCTGAAAAGGGCGGTTCCACCAGGGACGCCAAGAAGGTCTGCGGAGCGTGCAACGTCCGCTCGCAGTGCCTTGAGTACGCCCTCGCGAACGACGAACGATTCGGCATTTGGGGCGGCCTCTCCGAGCGTGAGCGTCGTCGGCTAAGGAAGCGAGCGGTCTAATTCTTAAGGAAGTGCACGTTACCGCCGTCGTGGTTGCCCACGACGGCGGGAACTATCTCCCCAGGACATTGGCGGCATTGTCGAACCAGACGCGTTCGGCAGATGCCGCCATTGGCGTTGATGCGGGATCGACCGACCATTCGGCGGAACTGCTCCGTAATGTGCTCGGCGATGCCAACGTGGTGGAACTTCACCACCACGCAAAAGCCGGGTTTGGTTCTGCCGTCCGGTCCGGATTGGAGCAGTTGGCTCCCGCCGGATCAACGTCGTCGGAAACAACGGAATGGATCTGGCTGCTTCATGATGACGCGGCCCCGGCCCCGGATGCGCTGGCGGAACTCCTCCATGCCGTTGAGCGGACTACGTCGGTAACAGTTGCCGGCTGCAAGCAGTTGGGCTGGGACGACGAGCGGCACTTGGTTGATGTGGGCTTGTCCACGAGCCGATGGGCAGAACGCCTGACGCTGATCGACGCTGACGAGGTGGATCAGGGCCAATACGATGCCCGCACCGACACCTTCGCAGTCAATTCGGCAGGCATGTTGATCCGACGCGACGTCTGGGAGCAGTTTGGCGGCTTCGACCCCGCACTGCCCGGGAGCGGCGATGACGTCGACTTCTGCTGGCGGAACTGGCTTGCAGGCAACCGCGTGGTTGTTGTTCCCAGCGCACGGATGTTCCACGTGGAGCACCGCCCCAACGGCCTGGGAACCTCCGCGGCTGCCCGTAAGGCCCAGATCCACCTCCGCCTCAAACACACTGCCTGGTGGAAAGTGCCGTTCCACGCTGTGGGCGCGCTGCTGGGCTCTTTGCTGCGCCTGGTCCTCAGCATCCTGGTGAAGGAACCCGGCTACGGCTTCTCGCAATTCACCTCCACGGTTTCCGCCCTAGCCCGTCCAATGGCAGTGGTGCGAAGCCGACGCTCAGCCGCCCGGACGCGGAGCCTGCACCGGACCGTGGTCCGGGGACTCCAACGCTCCTCGCGCGAGGTCCGCGCGCACCGGCGTTCCCTGCTGGAAGCCATCCGACCCCCTGAAGAGCGCCAAGAGGTCTCCGATCTCCTGGCACCGGAACCCAGCGGAGACTCCACGGACGACTTCGCGGCACTGGCCACGAACGAGCGCGGTTGGGTGGGAACGGGAGCGGTGGCAGCGGTCCTCGTCACCCTTGCCGCAGCGATGGTGGGACTTCTCGGGCTTCTCCGCACGGGAGCAGTTACAGGAGGAAGCCTCCTGCCGGTGTCCGCGACTCCGGGAGCCATGTGGGACAACGCCTCCACGTGGTGGATTTCCTTGGGCGCCGGATTGCCCGGCCATGGTGATCCGTTCGGATACGTTCTGTGGGCAATCTCCATCCTGGGCGGTGGCGACGGAAACGCAGCGATGAGCTGGCTGTTGGTCCTGGCCCTGCCCCTGTCCGCACTGGGCGCTTGGTTCGCCGTTGGTGCGTTGACCAGGCTCCGCCGTTTCAGGATGGTAGCGGCCCTTGTCTGGGGAAGCGCGCCTGCACTTTTGATTGCCGTCAACGAGGGCCGTCTTGGGGCCCTCGTGGCACATGTCCTGATGCCCTTGCTGCTCTTGGCGCTGTTGCGGGCGTCCGGTTCAGCACTGGCCAACGGTGGCCGTCACCAACTCCCCGCCCGTCGTCCCGCCCCGGGCCGAAGCAAGCCCGGGGTCAACGGAGTGCCCTCATGGACAGCAGCTGCTGCAGCGGGCCTGGTCATGGCTGCCATTACGGCATCAGCTCCCTCGTTGCTGGGGCCCATCGCCGTAGCCATTGTCCTGGCTGCCGTTGTTTTGGGACGTCGGGGAAAAACGCTGTGGTGGTCGCTTCTGCCCAGCGCCGCACTCTTCATCCCGTATGCGATTTCCGCCGCGGACCGTCCCCGCTCCTTGCTCGCCGATCCCGGCGTGCCCCGGTTCTTTGAAGCGGCACCGCTTTGGCAGCAACTCCTCGGGCAGCCGCTGGCGTTCGACGTCGACGGCGGACTAACCGGTCTGGGGCTCTTTGGGCCGGGGTCGGTTCCGTGGGCCCTGATCCTTGCATTGCTGATCGGCGTCCCGGTGCTGGTGCTTGCTGTCGTCGCCTTGTTCCTGCCCGGTAAGCGCATGGTCCTGGCCCGTATTTTCTGGCTGGCCGCCCTGGCCACTCTTGCCTGCAGCTGGTTGTTCGGGCATGTGGCTACGGGCGTGAACAACAACGTACTGGCCGGCCCCTTCACAGGACCGGCTGTTTCGGCGGCCGGGGTACTGCTGTTGGGTGCTGCGATGATCGGCGCCGACCGCATCTTCGGCACGTCCCGGTCCGCGGGTGCAGTGCGTTGGAAGCCATCGCTGCGCGGAGCCGTCTCGGGCGTCACCGTCGCCGTCCTGTTGGCTGGCCCGTTGGCCGGCATGGGCGCTTGGGTAGCGCAGAACGTCCTGCAACCGGATGCCCCGACGACGCAACGTGCGGAGGCCGGTGCGGCCGCCTCACTCGGCGCTTCACGACACGTCCGGGCGGTGGAGACCGCCACCTTGCCGGCCACCGCCGTCGACCGCGGCGTGGGACCCGAGCGCACCAGGACGCTGGTTATCACCAGCGGCGAGCAGGGCGAGTTCACGTCGTCATTGATGCGGGGTGCCGGGACCACTCTGGACAGCCTTTCCACGATCGCCTCGGCCCGCACCATCAGCGGTGCGCCGGGCCGGGAGGAAATGAACACCGACGACGCCGCAACCGCCTCGCTCCGCAGGGCCGTAGCGACGATCGTGGCCAGCACGGGCGTGGATCCACGTGCCGATCTGGAACAACTCGGCGCAGGTTTTGTGGTCCTCAAGGCTGCAGACAGCGCCGCGCAACTGACCGCCAGCCGGATAGACGCAGTTCCCGGACTTGTTGCTGTGGGGCAAACCGAAGCTGGATGGCTGTGGCGCGTTACTCCGCGCGGAGCGGCGGCCACCACGGTCTCGGACACCGCAGTCCGCGCACGGATCATTGACGCCAAGGACACCGTGATCGGTGCCCTGCCTTCCGAGGACGTAAGCGTGGCCGGGGACGTGCCCTCAGGCGACCCGGGACGCAAGGTAGTACTCGCTGAACGCTTCGACACCGGCTGGAAGGCGTGGTTGGACGGCAAGGAGCTCCCGGCCACGACGTCCGGCTGGTCCCAGGCCTTCGAACTTCCCGCCACCGGCGGGCACCTTGAAATTCGCCACACCAACCCTTGGGCCCTATGGCTGGGAATCCTGCAGGCACTGGTATTCGGGCTCACGGCACTCCTGGCCGTACCCGTACCCGCCCGCCGTTCCCGGACCGGCATGACAAGGGACGAAGTTTCCCTCCGTAAGGAGTACAGCAGTGTCTGACGAGCAGGAGAAAGCGGGCCGGGACAACCGGCGCAATTCCAAGAGCCGGCGCGGTTCCAACAAGGGCGTTGTCGGCGGCGTGGTGTCCGCGGTGGTGATCCTGGTCGCCGGGGGAGGCGCCGTGGCAGCATCCGGAATGGTTCCCGGTCCAACGGGCAGCAGCAACGTCGAAGTGAAGCAAGCCGATGTCCCTGCCGGGCGGTCGCTTGGCGTCTGCCCTGAGCCTGCCCGGTTGGTCACTGGAACCGATGTGGATACCGATGCCGACTTCAGCCCGGTATCGACAACCGCGACGAGTGCGCTCAACGCCGTCGTCCTCAGCAATCCGGCCGGAACGGTCCCCGGCAGCAACGTCACGTCCCTGGACGGCAAGGGCATAGCCAGGATCGCCCAGGCTCCCGCCAGCAAGCCTTCGCCCACGCCGGGTCCGCCCGTGCTGGCCGCAGCCGTTGCTTCCATCACGTCCGTGACGGCCCCGGCAGTGGTGGGCGCGGATCCGATCGGAAACGAACAAGCTTCCCTGTCTGCAAACCTCAGCTATTCGGCCACGGACGGTGACCTGCGGGGCATGGCGGCCGCGCAGTGCCAGCAACCCGGAAACGACTCATGGTTGCTCGGCGCCAACACGGCTTTGGGGCGGACTGCGGTGCTCAATCTCAGCAATGCGTCCGAGACCCCTGCCACGGTCAGCCTGGACCTTTTTGGTGCCCAGGGGCAGATCCAAGCCCCCGGCGCCAGGGGACTCCTGGTCGCGCCGGGGACCACGCGTTCGGTGAACCTGGCTGGATTGGCTCCGAACGAGTCGGAACTGGCGGTGCACGTCCGCAGTACCGGCGGGCCCGTGGCTGGAACCATCCAGCAGAGCGCCCTGCGGGGGCTTGTCCCCGGCGGCGTCGACTTCCTCTCGCCCGGCACGGCGCCGTCCACGCTTCAGGTGATGTCCGGCGTCGATATCCAGGACGCCGCAGCTGTTCAGGCGCTCGGCGGGAAGCCAGGTTTCACCGATGCTGTCCCGTCGCTCCAACTGGCCGTTCCGGGCTCCAGTGACGCCGTGGTGCAGGTGAAGGTCTACGGCGCCAACGGAGAACGGCAAATCCCCGACGGGGGAGTGGTGACCGTGAAGGGCGGCACTGTTGCGTCGTTGAAGCTGGATGGACTTCCTTCCGGCAGTTACACCGTCACGGCGAGCTCGGACGTGGCGTTCGTGGCCTCCTCCCGCGTTGTCCGGGGAGCCAAGGCTGACTCACCGGCCGATTTTGCCTGGTCCCCTTCTGCTTCCCGCTTGGGCAGCCAGCACTTGGTAGCTGCCCCGCGCGCGGGCCAGAGCTTCTTCAGTTTCGGGGTGCCGGAAGGGCGGGCAACCGTGAGCTATGCCCCGGTAACCGCCGATGGCAAGGTCGGGAAGTCCGTGGACGTCGATATGTCCGGCGGCACGACGTCCCTGATCGAGCTCCCGGCCACGTCGGGCGGTGCTGCGGTAGCCGGTTACGTGGTTTCAGCTGAAGGTGATCCCGTCTACGGTTCCGTGGTCCTGGGAAACAAGGACCGTCCCGACGTGTCCGTGCTGGCCATTCAGGACGCCGCGGACGGCCTGCGGAAGGTGCCCGTCACGGTCGGTTACTGAGCGGCCTGCAGCCGGTTCGGCCCGGCTTGAGGCTGCCGGCACACCGCCCTACTGATAACGACGGCGGTACACGGGGTCGAGCGTCTCAGGTGGCACTCCGAGCATCTCGGCCGTGTACTCCACCACAACGTCATGGACCAGGTCCTGGAGTTCCTCGCGGGTGCCCGCAGCCTGTTCAACAACCCGCCGGTACACCGTGATCATGGGAGGTTCGCCTCCACGGGCCGGCGTGTATGCCCCCATGGGCGCTGCCGTGCGTTCGGCGACCAGCTGCTCCAGCCGGGGCGGGATCTCATCCACGGCAAAGAGCACGCCATCGAGTTGCTGGCCCCACATCTCCTGCAGCCGTTCGGCCGAGTCGAGCACCATGTCATCGAAGCGCTCGGAGCGGGACCGGAAGCCCGGAAGGTTGGGGAGCATCAGCTCGCCCCGCAGGCCCCGCCCGTGACGGTTGCGACGGCGCCGCCGGAACCCGCGGGGGGCTTGCGCAGCAGGGTCAGTGGCCTGACTGCCGTTGGCGTCATTCCACTGGATGGTGAAGCCAGGAACCTGTGGCTGTGACTGCATACAACGACTGTAGTCCCGCCATACCGCCAGCGCGACATCATGGGGCCGGCGCCGCCGTCGGGCCCTGCTTCGGAGCCGAAATGCAGCCTGCTGTGCCCGTCAATGCACGCTCCAGGGGCCAACAGCGGCTAATCTGGGATGTTGTGGGTGCTATTCGCCAGTGTTCAAGATCAGCCTGCCGCCAGTCAGCGGTAGCTACTTTGACGTACGTCTATGCCGAGTCGACCGCCGTTCTGGGCCCGTTGGCAACGTACGCCGAACCCCACGCTTATGACCTCTGTGCCCAGCACGCGGAGACGCTGACAGTGCCGCGGGGATGGGAAGTGCTTCGCCTGGCCATGCCGGGCACCCCGCCGCAGCCGGGGCCGGATGATCTGCTGGCCCTTGCGAACGCAGTGCGGGAAGCCGCATCCGCAGCACCGGAAAGCCCTGCCCGTACCCCGCGCACACCGGTGGAACCGCCTGCCGCAGTTGAGGGCACCCGACGGGGACACCTGAGGGTCCTGCGCGAACCTTCCTGACCCGGCAGCCAGCCCGGGGACGGAGGCAATATTTCGCCGGCTCCGTGACGCATAGTCCCGCGCGGTAGGCTGGAACCTGCAGAATAATCAGCCCGTGGCGCCATGCCCGGCGCCATCCAGGGAGCATTCACCATGCCAAAGGTAAGTCCTGAACTGTTGTCCATCCTGCGTTGCCCGGTGACAGGGTCTGCGCTGGTGCAGGAAGGCGAGGAGCTCGTCTCCACGGAGGCCGACGCCGCCGGCAACAAGGTCCATTACGGAATCGAAGACGGAATTCCCCTGCTCCTGCCGCCGGACCTTCTTCCGGCCGCCGACGCCTGATTCTCCCAAGACACGAATTCCACAAGGTACATCGAAGGACACCCATGACTTTTGACTACAAAGTAGCCGACATCTCCCTGGCCGAGGCCGGACGCCACCAGATCCGCCTGGCCGAGCATGAAATGCCGGGCCTGATGTCGCTGCGCGCAGAATTCGGCGCCTCCCAGCCCCTGAAGGGTGCCCGGATTGCCGGCTCGCTGCACATGACCGTGCAGACTGCCGTGCTGATCGAGACCCTCACCGCTTTGGGCGCCGAAGTCCGCTGGGCATCGTGCAACATTTTCTCCACCCAGGATGAGGCCGCGGCCGCCGTCGTGGTTGGCAAGGGAACTCCGGAAGACCCGCAGGGTGTTCCCGTCTTCGCTTGGAAGGGCGAAACCCTGGAAGAGTACTGGTGGACCGCAGAGCAGATCCTCACCTGGCCGGGTGCCGACAGCAACCCGGAGCTGGGCCCCAACATGATCCTCGACGACGGCGGCGACGCAACGCTCCTGCTGCATAAGGGCGTTGAGTTCGAAGCCGCCGGGGCTGTCCCGGCCACAACGGAAGAGGACCCCGAGGAATACGGCATCATCCTGGACGTCCTTCGCCGCACGCTTGCCGAGGACCCGCAGAAGTGGACGCGCACCGCGGCCCGCATCCAGGGCGTCACCGAGGAGACCACCACGGGTGTCCACCGCCTGTACCAGCTCGCCGAGCAGGGCAAGCTCCTCTTCCCGGCCATCAATGTCAACGACTCCGTGACCAAGAGCAAGTTCGACAACAAATACGGCATCCGCCACTCCCTCCCTGATGGCATCAACCGGGCCACCGACGTCCTCATGGGCGGCAAGGTCGCCGTCGTTTGTGGCTATGGCGACGTCGGCAAGGGTGCGGCCGAGGCGCTCCGGGGCCAGGGTTCCCGCGTCGTGGTCACCGAGATCGACCCCATCTGTGCCTTGCAGGCCGCCATGGACGGATACCAGGTGGCCAAGCTGGAGACGGTTCTGGCGCAGGGTGACATTTTCATCACCACCACCGGCAACAAGGACGTCATCTTGGCCGAGCACATGGTGGGCATGAAGAACAAGGCGATCGTGGGCAACATCGGCCACTTCGACAACGAGATCGACATCGCCGGCCTTGCCAAGCTTCCCGGCGTCAGGAAGGTTGAAATCAAGCCGCAGGTCCACGAATGGGTCTTCGACTCCGGAACGGACAACGAGCGCTCCATCATCGTGCTCTCCGAAGGCCGCCTGCTGAACCTCGGCAACGCCACGGGCCACCCGTCGTTCGTGATGAGCAACTCCTTCGCCAACCAGACCATCGCGCAGATCGAACTGTGGACCAAGCACGACCAGCCTGCCGGCGAGCGTGAGTACGAGAAGCAGGTTTACGTCCTGCCGAAGATCCTTGACGAGAAGGTGGCACGCCTCCACCTTGACGCGCTTGGCGTGGAGCTGACCGAACTGAGCAAGGAACAGGCCGAATACCTGGGCCTTGACGTTGCCGGGCCCTACAAGCCGGAGCATTACCGCTACTAAGCCTTGTGACAAGAACTGGAAGGCCGGACACGCGAACCTGCGTGGCCGGCCTTTCGGCTAAAATTGACTGTTCAGTAAAGCTGCCGGGGGACAGGAAGACGGGAACCATGACCGAAGTCGCAAAGCGGAAGACAGGCAAGGTCGTTGCCATCATCGGGATCTGCGCGGCCATTGCGGCCGGCGGAATCGGTGTGGCCACCGTCCCCGGCCTCCTGCCGGGCTCCGCTTCCAATGACCCAGGAATGGTGCAGTCGCCCGCTCCCGAGGCCAAGCCCGTGGAGCTCGGCGTCACTCCGCTTGACGGTGCGGTGGAGTGGAATCCGGTGGTTGGTCCGCAGGTGAAAGCTGTCAACGGCAAAATCAAGGACGTTCGCCTGGTTCCTGCTGACGGAGGTACTCCCGTGCAAGGGAAGATCAGTCCGGACGGCAGCACGTGGACCACGCTGGAGGTCCTGAAGTTCAAGACCCAATACAACTACTCCTTCACGGTGGCTGACTCTGCCGGCAAGGAAACCACCAGAAACCAAACTTTCACCACCGTCTCGGCAGCCTATGAAGCGGATGCGTCCATCTACCCCCGCAACGGCACCGTGGCAGGTTCAGGGCAGCCGATCGAGATCAACTTCAGTGAACCGGTCCTGGACAAGGCCGCCATGGAAAAGCGCGTTGCCATCACTGTCTCCTCGGGACAGCCGGTGGCCTGGCACTGGTACTCGGACAAGAAAGTACGCATCCGGCCCGAAGCCTTCTGGGCCGCGGGAACCACTGTCACGGTGGACATGAAACTCCTGGGCGTCGACTTCGGCAACGGAATGATCGGCAACGGGGACGTCACGTCCACCTTCACCACCGGTCCGCAGCGCATAGCCGTGGTTGACGACACCACCAAGACCATGAACGTGTACATCGACGGCAAGCTGGCACACACAGCGCCGGTGTCCCTGGGCGGGGAGGACTGGCTCTCGCCCACGGGCTATGCGGTGATCATGGAGCAGGAACGCCACTCCAACTTCAACGCCGGGACCATCGGGCTGAAGCCGGGGGACAAGGGCTACTATCCGCCGCTGGTGGTGGAGTACGCCAACCGGCTGACGTGGTCCGGCGTCTACGTTCACCAGGCTTTGGAGGCCGCGTGGGGTGCCATCGGACGCGCCAATGTGTCGCACGGTTGCGTGGGTCTCTTGCCTGAGGATGCCGCCTGGTTCTTCAACAACATGAAGACCGGCGACGTCGTGCAGATCCTCAACACGGGCGCCCCCGCCGTCGAGCCGCTCGAAGGCTTCGGTGACTGGAACATTCCATGGGCAAGCTACGCCCAAAGGTAGGCCCCTAGCCCAAGTGGG
Source organism: Paenarthrobacter sp. YJN-5 (assembly GCF_015040095.1). Lineage (NCBI taxonomy): Bacteria > Bacillati > Actinomycetota > Actinomycetes > Micrococcales > Micrococcaceae > Paenarthrobacter > Paenarthrobacter sp. YJN-5. The sequence continues at coordinate 3,229,214 of NZ_CP053544.1, read as the reverse complement.
TCGCAGTTAAGCGCGTTATGACGGGTCTAAACGCGCACTATTGCGACCTGGTTGGGTGCGGTCAGCGCTCCGTGAACGGCAGCTTGCGGAGCCTTTCACCGGTGGCCAGATTGCGCTGCTCGGCACGCTTGAGCCGCTCGTACTCCCGGTTCCGGCGTTCGCCCAGGACTGCCCCGATGTAGTCTCCGGGCATGGTTCCTGCCGGCGGGGGCGGAGCCACATAGCTGGCAAGTTCGGAAGCCAAGGCAATGGCCATGTTGGTTCGCGATGCCGGCGCCATCCGATATGCCTGTTGGACGAACGTCGCCGCACGGCGCGCGGTATTGTCCGGGATGCGCCCGATGTCGGCCATGGCCACCCACCCTTGAAGGTACGGTGGCGCGGCAGGCAGGATACGCGGTTCCACAGGAACCCTCTGGCGAAGGGAGTATGTTCCGGCCACGATGTCACCCAACCGTTTGGACTTCTCGCTGAACAGCGCCACACCAATGGCGAGTCCACCAAACGTCACGTAGATTTCGAGGAACCCGAGCAGCCCGCGGATCACCGCATGCCGGAACCGGATGGAACCGCCGTCGTCGCGGACAATGCGGAGTCCTGCGGCAAGTTTGCCCAGGGAACGACCACGGGTGAGGGTTTCCACCGTGACCGGGACGATGACGAACGAGAAAACGACGCAGGCCAGGATGATGGCCCGCGTTGCGGCCGCGTCCAGGTCCGGGGCGGCGAAGCCGACGAGGATGATCAGCAGGATGAGCAGCACGACGTTCGCGATGACGTCCAGGACCAGGCCCAGGGCGCGGGCGGCGAATGAGGCAGGGCGCAGTTCAAGGACTACTGCCTCGCCTGTGACGATTGAACTCAACCGGGCGCCGCCTCTCTCGTAGCTTTTTGCCCTGCGAAAGGCATGACCTGCCTTTGCTGCACTGAGTCTAGCCGCGTCCCCGCTGCCGCGCGCGCGTCAGGGGCTAGGGTGGAGCCGTGGACATCGATGCCTTCTCAGCCGTGAACGGGAGCAAATGGTCCAGGCTTACTTACCTGGCCCATAAACGGCGGCTGACCGGGGAAGAGGCCGACGAGTTGCTGCGGCTGTACCAAACCGTGTCAGCGCACCTCTCGCTGATCCGTTCCGTGGCGCCGGAATCGGCCTTGTCGTCGTCCCTGTCCGCAGCCTTGGCCCAGGCACGTACCCGGTTTACAGGGGCCAGGTCCAACTTCATGGAAGACCTGGCCCGCTTCTTTGTGATCGCGTTGCCTGCGGCTTTCTACCGGATCCGCTGGCTGACTGTGTGGTGCGGACTTTTCTTCCTGGCGGTGGGTGGGGCGTATGCGTTGTGGATCGGTACCTCGCCGGAGGCCTTGCGGGCGGTATTCGGCAGCGACGACAATATCCGCCGGTACGTCGAGGACGACTTCATCGACTACTATTCCGAAAACCCCGCAGCATCATTCGCCGGCGCCGTGTGGACCAACAACGCCTGGATCTCCGCGCAGGCTGTTGCCTTCGGCATCACCGGATTCTGGGTGCCCATGATCCTCTTCCTCAACGCCCAGGCGGTAGGAGCCGCGGCCGGAGTCTTCGTGGCGACCGGGAAGCTGGACATCTTCTTCAGTTACATCCTTCCGCATGGCCTGATGGAACTGACGGCCGTCTTCATTGCATGCGCAGCCGGATTGAAGATCTTCTGGGCCATGGTCCAACCGGGCCCGAGAACCCGGCTCCAGGCTGTTGCGGAGGAAGGCCGCTCCTTGGTGACCGTTGCGCTGGGACTGGTTTTGGTGCTGCTTGTCTCGGGCGTCGTAGAAGCATTCGTGACGCCCAGCCCTTTGCCGGTGTGGGCGAAGATCACCATCGGGGCGATGGTCCTCGCCGCCTACTGGGTGTACGCGCTGCTGCTGGGCGGACGTGCCTTCCGCGCCGGGGAAACAGGAGACCTGGAAACGAACGACGCCGGATACCGGGGCATAGCTGTGTAGGCACCTTACAGTTACGTTTCAATCTTGCCGACGGCGGGGTGGCTCCTGTTTCGGTGCAAGGGCGGACTGTAGGCTCGAATGCAGACAAGAATCCGGCAGCACGCAGTGGCCGGTCGATGCCTACGGAAGTGAAACCGCTGTGAGCGACAAGAGCCCGAAACCACAAGAACCGGACACGGACGTCCACGACGATCCCGATGAACCGGCCTTCGAATGGATGAAGCCCGCATCGTCCGACGCCACGTCGGCTGCGGGGAACTCCGCCCCAGCCGATGCAGCAACAAAAGCCCAGCCGGCGTCCTCGGCCTCGACTGGATCCCAGCCCGCGGCCCCGACTGGAACCCAGCCCGAAAGCCGCGCCGGCCGCAAGGCGGCCGAAGCTGCGGAAACTGAGCCCGAGCCCCCGCTGTTCGCAGGTTCTTCCCCTGCCGGCAAACCAACCGGCGGCGCGTCGCACTCGGAGCCGTTACCGACGTCGGCCCTTCAGGTCCGTCCGCCCGAAGAGGAAGTTGCCCGCCGCAACGCAGAGCGCGAGCAAGCGGCCAAGGTGAAGCCGCTGGCGCCCCGCATCTTCCAAGTGCTGCTCGCGATTTTCTTCCCCATCATCTTGCTGGTGCTTGCCGTCCGTGCAGTAGCCAGCCCCCTGTTCCTCTGGATCGAGTACAACCGGCCGGGTTTCCCCGGGGACGGCTACGGGTTCAGCACCGAAGACCGCATGACCTACGGCTCCTATGCAGTGGACTACCTCAGCAACTGGGCGGGTCCGCGGTACCTGGGCGGCCTGGTCCATGAGGACGGCAACCAGCTGTTCAAGGACTCCGAAGTTTCCCACATGGCCGACGTCAAGCTGGTCATCCTGTCTTCCTTCGGGGCCGGTCTCCTGCTGATTATCCTGAGCTTCATCGCCATCATGTACCTCCGGAAGAAGAGCGACGGCGGTGTCCGCCGCGGCCTGTTCGCCGGCTCGATCGTCACGCTTGTGATCATCATCGGTCTTGCCGTGTTGGCGGTCCTGAGCTGGCAGCAGTTCTTCACCGAGTTCCACCGCATCTTCTTCGCCAGCGGCACGTGGACTTTCTCGCTCGAGGATACGCTCATCCGCCTCTTCCCCGGCCAGTTCTGGGTTGACGCCGGAATCGTCATCGGCGCCCTGGTGTTCCTGGCAGCAACGGTGACCTTCATCCTGACGTGGCCCACGCGCCGTCGTCGCGGTCTGGGAGCCAAGTCGGCGGATGCCAACGAAGCTGCCGATGTTGAGGCCGAGGCTGCAGACCCCACCGAGGAATCAGCAACCACCAAGCGGTAAGGCTGCGTTCAGCGTAGGTGGCACTACTTTGCGTAAAGCTTCTCCACCAGCTTGGAAAAGTCGTTCGTCACTACATCGCGCTTCAGCTTCAGCGACGGCGTGAGGTGGCCCGATTCTTCGGTGAGTTCGCTGGTGATGAAGTCGAACTTCCGAATGGACTCTGCGGCGGACACCAGCTTGTTGGCTTCATCAACCGCGGACTGCACTTCAGCGCGTACCCGCGGGTCTGTGGATGCTTCCTGGAGGGAAAGCGCACCGAGCTTGTTCTCCGCGCACCAATCCGCAAGTCCTTCAGGATCGAGGGCGATCAATGCGGCAACGAACGGCTTTCCATCGCCGACGACCACTGCCTGGCCCACCAGTTGGTGTTCACGGAGCTTCTCCTCCAGCGGTCCCGGGGCGATGTTCTTGCCAGCGGCAGTGACCAGCAGGTCCTTCTTGCGGCCGGTGATGGTGAGGAATCCGTCCTGGTCGAGCTCGCCGAGGTCTCCCGTGCGGAAGAACCCGTCGACGAACGCTGCCTCCGTGGCGGCCGGGTTGTTGTGGTAACCCTTGAAGACGCCGATGCCCTTCACCAGGATTTCTCCGTCGGCGGCTATCCGGATGGTGGTCCCGGGGAGTGGAATGCCCACGGTGCCGATGCGGAACATGCTGGGTGTGTTGACCGTGCAGGGAGCAGTGGTTTCGGTCAGCCCGTAGCCTTCCAGGACGGGAACGCCGGCCCCGTGGAAGAAATGGTTCTCCCGAAGGCTGAGCGGGCTGGCACCGGAGACCGTGTAGCCCACGGCCCCGCCAAAGACCTCACGGACCTTGGGGTAGAGGAGCTTGTTGAACACTGCATGCTTTGCGCGCAACGTCCAGCCGGGCCCGGTGCCCTGCCCGCGCGAGGCGAGGTCCGCCGCCGTCGAATACTCCACAGCCGTTGACGACGCCGCGGCGAAGAGCCGCCCTTTGCCGCTCATGGCAGCCTTGTGCCCGGCTCCTGCGTAGACCTTTTCGAAGATGCGGGGGACAGCCAGCAGGAACGTCGGTTTGAAGGCCCCGAGGTCATCCATCAACCCGCTCGCTCCTGCGCTGTGGCCCATGGTGATCCCGCCGGTCATTGAGACCACCTGCACGGCCCGCGCCAGGACATGGGCCAACGGCAGGAACATCAGGGTCCTCGCCCCCGGCTGCATGAGCAGTTCAGGCAGGAAAGGAATGACGTTGCGGGTGATGCGGACAAAGTTGCCATGGGTGATTTCGCAACCCTTGGGCCTGCCCGTGGTGCCGGAGGTGTAGACAATCGATGCGACATCGGCAAGGTTCGCGGCGCTGCGTTGCCGTTCCAGCTCAGCGTCGGTAATGCCGGTCCCGACGGCGGACACGCTGGTCAGGTGCGGTGCCTCACCTTCGTGTTCCATGCGGATGATGGTGACCAGGTCATCACCCAGGGCGGCCGACTTATCCACCACAGTCCGGACCAGTTCAGCCTTGGCTGTGTCCTCGACGAAGACGCGGCGGGCTCCGGAGTCCACCAGGATCCATTCGATCTGGCTTGCCGATGACGTCTCGTAAATAGGAACGGTGACCCCGCCGGCCATCCAAATGGCGAAATCCAGCAGCGTCCACTCGAAGCTGGAGCGGGAGAGGACAGCCACCGGATCTCCAGGGTTGAGTCCTCCTGCAATCAAGCCCTTGGCGAGTGCGCTGACGTCGGCCAGGAACCGGGATGCCGTGACGTTCAACCAGCCGTTGGGTGTCTTGTGGGCATAGAGGATGCCAAAGGGATCTTTGGTGCACCGTTCCAGGAGGAGGTCCGTGACGTTGCTGTCCTCATCGGCCTCCACCAGAAGCTCTGTGCTTGCTTCCCTCACGACCCTCCTCGCTTCCTGGGCTTGGCTGTGTGCCCTTGCCTGCGCATTTCTTCCATGGATCAGCCTAAATCCATGAAGGCATCCACATCCTCATCCGCCAGTCCTGGTAACTGATGACCTCTGCAGTCAGGACGGGGTAGAAGAATGCCGTGGCAATCACAGCGAGCATCACCACGAGACCAACGACGTACAGCCCTGAGCGGCGCCGCCAGGGTGGATCGTTGCTCCGCCCCAGCGCCAGGCCGAGGACGTAGGTGAGGGCAAGGACCAGGAAGGGCTCGAAGGACACTGCATAGAAGACGAACATGGTGCGTTCGGGATACATGAACCACGGGAGATAGCCTGCGGCAACCCCGGCCAGGATGGCTCCGGCACGCCAGTCACGCCGGCCCGCCCACCACAAAAGAAGGATGACCAGGGCAATGGTTCCGCCCCACCACACGACGGGGTTTCCGACTGGAAGGATCGCCGAGGAGCAGGTTTCAACGACGCAACCGGACGTGCCCTGCTTGGGGGCCTGGTAGTAGAAGGACGTGGGCCGGCCCATCACCAGCCACGTCCAGGGACTCGATTCGTAAGGGTGGTCCGAGCTGAGGCCCTGATGGAACTTGTACGCCTCCAGGTGGTAGTGCGCCAGGGATCGAATTGGGTTCGGCAGCCAGTCCCAGCCGGGCGAAGGGTTGGTGGCAGCCCATTGGCGGTAATAGGCGTCCTTCGACAGGAACCACCCGGTCCAGGTGGCCACGTACGTCACGCATGCGACGGGGATGATGGTGAAGAAGGCCGCGATGCCGTCCTTGATGATCGCCCCGCTGGCCCAGCTCCGGATTCCTGCAATCCTGCGGGCGCTCATGTCCCAAAAGACCGTCATCAGACCGAATACGGCCACGAAGGAGAGCGCGGACCACTTGGTGCCCACCGCCAAGCCGAGGCAAAGGCCCGCAACCAGGCGCCACCAACGCATTCCCAGCCATGGACCGGAGAGGAGCTGAAGCGGGGATGGCACCCCGCCGGGCGAAGCAGCCGCTTGTGCGGCGAGCCGGGAAGCCAAACGACGGCGGCCGTCGTCGCGGTCCAACAGCAGGGCGCCGAACGCCACCAGGATCCAGAAGGCCAGGAAAATATCCAGCAAGGATGTCCTGGAGAGCACCAGGTGGTGGCCGTCCACTGCAAGCAGCACTCCGGCAACCATACCGAGGGTGTGCGAGCGGAAGAGCTTGAGCGCGATCAGGGACACCAGGAAAACCGTCAGTGTTCCGATGAGAGCCGCCCCGAAGCGCCACCCGAAGGGGTTGTCTGCTCCGAACAGCCACATGCCGAACGCGATCATCCACTTGCCCACAGGCGGGTGGACTACATACTCAGGACTGTTCAGGAGGACGTCGGGGTTGCCCGCGTTGAAGGAATCATTGGCCTTGGCCGGCCAGCTCCGTTCGTAGCCACTCACCAGGTAGGAGTAGGCGTCCTTGACGTAGTAGGTCTCATCGAACACGAGGCTGTGCGGAACCTCAAGGCGGACGAAGCGGAGTACGCCGGCCAGGACGGCGGTCAGGGCAGGGATGAGCCAGAACCAGAGACGCAACGACGGCGGGTAGTCCCGCCAGCTGTGTATGCCGCCAATGAGGCGGTTCCGGAGGCTCTTCGAGGTGAAGGCTTCAGCCGGCCGTGCGATCCAGGATTGCCGCTCCAGCCCGCGCGGCTTAAGCCGGGCGTCCTTTCGGTGGTTTTGCGGGAGCTCCCAAGTAGTCAGTTCCCTTACCGGTTCTTTTGTGTCAGCGGCCGCCGTTCCGTCGGTGTCCCGGGAGGGGACCGGCGTCTCGGCAGTTCCGGAATCGGTGGCAGGAACGGACGACTGGTTCACCCGCCCCATGCTACCTTTCCGTCCTTGGGAGAAACCGGAACTGCCTTTGAACGGCTGGCCGGGGCAGTAGGCTTGGCAAGTGGACGAAGAACGCAGCACCCCTGTTGAGAACCCCTTGGACGACGAATTTTCCGCAGGGGAAACCGTGCAGTCTCCGGAGCGGGGCACCCCCGGTATTGGCAGGATCGTCCTGGCCGCCACACCGATCGGGAATGTGGGCGACGCATCCTCGCGGCTGATCGAGCTCCTGGGCACATCGGACATCATCGCTGCGGAGGACACCCGCCGGCTCCATCGCCTGGTCCAGGCCCTTGGCGTTGAGGTATCCGGCCGCGTGATCAGCTACCACGAGCACAATGAGGTGGCCAAGACCGGCGAACTCCTGGACCAGGTGCGCGAGGGCAAGAGCATCCTCATGGTCAGTGACGCGGGCATGCCGGCGGTTTCCGACCCCGGCTTCCGTCTGGTCGAAGGCGCTGTTGCCGCGGGCCTGACCGTCACCGCTGTTCCCGGCCCCTCCGCGGTGCTGACTGCCCTGGCGTTGTCCGGCCTCCCGACGGACCGCTTCTGTTTTGAAGGCTTCCTGCCCCGAAAATCCGGGGAAAGGAATTCCCGGCTGGGCGAGCTGGCCGACGAACGCCGCACCATGGTGTTCTTCGAGGCCCCGCACCGGCTCGAAGTGATGTTGCGTGCCCTCCATGAGCGGTTTGGCCCGGAGCGGCGTGGAGCGGTGTGCCGTGAGCTGACAAAAACCTACGAGGAAGTCATCCGCGGGTCCTTGCGCGAACTCCTGGAATGGGCCGAGAACAACGAGGTCCGTGGGGAAATTGCCGTGGTGGTGGGCGGTGCACCTGAACAGGCGCCCGGAAAACCGGAAGACCACGTGGCGGCTGTCAATGAGCTGGTAACCCAAGGCATCCGCCTGAAAGAGGCCGTGGCCGCAGTTGCCGAAGACGCACGCATCAGCAAGCGCGAACTCTACGCGGCGGTCCTCGCGGCGCGCTAGGAAGTGCTGTGCAGCTGCACAATTACGGGGGCACTGTGCAGTGCGCACAGGCGTAGACACTCCTTCCGGCCGGGCAGTACCGTGGCAGTAATTCAAGCCACTTCTGGCAAGGAACCCTAGTGGTGCAACACTCCAAAGCACCCAAGACGAAGGAGTCGCCATGACTGTCACGGTTGAACGCGAAAGCGAACTGCTGGCTTCCGTCCCTACTGGCCTGCTGATCAACGGTCAGTGGCGCCCCGCGGGATCCGGAAAGACCTTTGATGTTGAGGACCCGGCCACGGGCAAGGTGCTGCTCAGCATCTCCGACGCCGGTCCGGAAGACGGCGCCGCTGCCCTGGACGCAGCCGCGGCTGCCCAGGCCGACTGGGCCCGCACGGCACCGCGCGAACGCGGCGAAATCCTGCGCCGGGCGTTCGACATGGTGACCGAGCGCGCCGAAGACTTCGCACTGCTGATGACCCTCGAAATGGGCAAGCCCCTGGCCGAAGCCCGCGGTGAAGTAACCTACGGCGCCGAGTTCCTGCGCTGGTTCTCCGAAGAAGCAGTCCGTGTCTCCGGCCGCTACTCCGCAGCCCCGGACGGGAAGAACCGCCTCCTGGTCCAGAAGAAGCCCGTGGGCCCCTGCCTGTTGATCACTCCGTGGAACTTCCCGCTGGCCATGGCCACCCGCAAGATTGCCCCCGCCGTTGCCGCCGGTTGCACCATGGTCCTCAAGCCCGCCAACCTCACCCCGCTGACGAGCCTCCTCTTTGCACAGGTCATGCAGGAAGCCGGCCTTCCCGCAGGTGTCCTGAACGTCATCCAGACCTCCACCGCAGGTGCCGTCACCGGCCCGCTGATCAAGGATGACCGCCTCCGCAAGATCTCCTTCACCGGCTCCACCCCCGTGGGCCAGGCCCTCATCCGTGAGGCCGCGGACAAGGTCCTGCGCACCTCCATGGAACTGGGCGGCAACGCCCCGTTCGTCGTCTTCGAAGACGCCGACCTGGACAAGGCCGTCGAAGGCGCCATCGCTGCCAAGATGCGCAACATGGGCGAGGCCTGCACAGCAGCCAACCGCTTCATCGTCCACGAGTCCGTCGCCGACGCTTTCGCTGAGAAGTTCGCAGCGAAGATCGGTTCCCTCACCACCGCCCGCGGCACCGAGCCCGAATCCAAGGTCGGCCCGCTGATCGACGGCAAAGCCCGTGACGGCGTCCACGCCCTGGTCAGCGAGGCAGTCGCAGGCGGCGCCGAGGCAGTCACCGGTGGTGCCGCCGTCGACGGTCCCGGCTACTTCTACCAGCCCACGGTGCTCAAGAACGTGGCCGAGGGTGCCCGCATCCTCAAGGAAGAAATCTTCGGTCCGGTTGCCCCGATCATCACGTTCTCCACCGAAGACGACGCAGTCCGCCTGGCCAACAACACCGAATACGGCCTTGTGGCCTACGTCTTCACCAAGGACCTCAACCGCGGCCTGCGCGTCAGCGAGAAGCTCGAGACCGGCATGCTCGGCCTGAACGCCGGTGTCATCTCCAACGCCGCTGCTCCGTTCGGCGGCGTCAAGCAGTCCGGCCTGGGCCGCGAAGGCGGCGCAGAAGGCATCGAAGAGTACCTCTACACCCAGTACGTAGGTATCGCGGACCCGTACGCCGACTAGCATCCCTTCCGTGTCCACCGCTCCCGCAACAAGCCGGTAGATGCAAGAAAGACCCTGCCCCTGGAACCACACGTTCCGAGGGGCAGGGTCTTTTTACTGTGCGGCCCTGTATGGGTCCGGTTGTGACCCCGCGCGGGTCAGCGGCGCTGGGGGAGCAGTTGCCGCAACCCCCGCCATGACCTGGCAAGCCCGGCACCGGCCCGCCTCGTGACCGAGGCCAGCGCCCGGAAAGGCGCGCCGAGCGCGTGGAGCCACCGTCGCATCAACGACGGCGGAAGCCAGTCCGCCCGGAAACGGACCCACCAGCCTGAATTGTTGCGCAACGACTCACGGACGACGGCGATCCTGGACGCTGCGGGCGCGGCGGCGGTATCCGAGGGGCGGCCATAGCGCTGCCGTTCGAAGTCGGCGGTGAGGGAGGCAACCGCCCGGTGGGCGGCGTCGTCGAATCCGCCGGGGTCACCAAGCACCGGGCTGGAGCGGAACCTTGCCGAGAAGTGCCGTGGGGTTTCGCTTGGTGTGGAGGGCACGCCAAAGTCCGCGGCCAGGTCCAGCAATTCGGCCCATGCCAATCCTGCGGACGGGTACTCCGGGAGTGGCTGGTCGTCCCCGGGTTTGCGGCGCTTCAGCCGGCGGCGGCGAAGCACGGAGCGGGTAAGGCGCGGAGAACCCAGGAACGCCGCCAGGAGGACGACGGCGGCGGATGTCGCGGCAATAGCGGGAAGCGGGTTCCCCTGAACAGGCCCTTGGGCCGGGGTGTCGATACCGGGCAGCGGGGCCGTGGTGGGAACGGGCGTCGGCGCCGTGCTGGGAACGTCCTTCTCATCGGTGTTCGTGCTGAGGTTTCCGGTGGTGGAAGCCTCGGTGGCATATTCGGGAACGACGCCGCGGGAAGGCGTCGGCTCAAAAGGAACCCACCCGAGGCCTTCGAAGTACAGTTCCGGCCAGGCATGGGCATCACGGGCGTCCACTTCATACTCGGGGAAGGATCCTTGGCCCACCAACGCCACGGATTCGCCGGTCAGCCGGCCCGGTGCGTATCCGACGGCGATTCGGCTGGGGATGCCCTCAACCCGCGCCATCACAGCCATCGCCGATGCGAAATGGACGCAGTAGCCGCTCTTGACGGAAAGGAAATCCGCCAGGACTGACAGGCCGTTGCCGTCATACCCGTTTTGGACCGGAGCCTGGAGGGAGTAGATGAACTCGCCTGAGCGGAGGTATTTCTGGATGGCCAGCGCCTTGGCGTAATTGTTGCCCGCCGATGCCGTCACTGTCCGGGCTGTGTCCCGGACGATGCCCGGGAGGTTTCCGGGGATGCGCAGGAAGTCTTCGGAAATGGAGCGGGGCGCAGCGTTCGCCTGCGACAAAGCCTGGGCCGTGACCTTGGGCGCTGCAGAAAACACAACATACCGCTGTGCCAAAGTGCTGGTTTCCGTGCTCATGATGGTCAGCGTGTCGGGGTCCCACGTCCAGCGTCCGTTGAGCCCGTTGACGGACACTGGTGCAAAGGGTGCAGGCAGATACGGGCTGGTGAAGAGTCCTGCGTTGATGGACGTGACGGCGTTGACTATTTCTCCCTGGACGGAGTACCCGGCCTCGATCCGGTCCGCCCCCGCCCGCCGCGAGCCGGCACGATCATCCGGCGCCCAGGTTTCGCCGTCGAAGTGGTCAATGGTGACCGAGCGCAGGTACAAAGGTCCGCTGGAACTGGTGGCGTAAGTAATCCGGCCCGCGCCGCTGGGGCTGCGGAGGCTGTTGCCCAAGGTGATCATGGGGTTGAGCCCGTTCGAGGTTCCCCACGGCGTGAGCCGCGAGCCTTGCGGGAAGGTACCGTTGTCGAAACCCGGTATTGCCAGCGGCACCACCATCGCCAGGCCAAGGGTCAGCACCCCTGTGACCACCAGGCGCTTGAACTGGCCCGCGCCCCGCGGAGCCCCGGATTGCAGCCGCGAGTCGGGAGCGAACCATTGGCTGCAGCCGAGGATCAGCAGGAACCCGATGGTCGCGCCAATAAAGCCCGGCACGCCGACGCTTTGCGGTTTGATGGTGGCCGGAACAACCATGATGGCCAGCAGGCCGATGCCGCTCGCCGCGGGCATGGAAAGGGGGACGGCCAAGGCATCGATCAAGACCACCAAAAGCCCAAGGCAAGCGCACGTGACGAAGACGATGCCGACGTTTGGAGCCACTGGAGCGCTCTCGGAAACCACGGTTTCCCCGGCACGCTTGATGAGCCTTCCCACTGCCTGGAGCGTCTCCGGCGTGGGGATGAACCCCAGGAGGCTTTCCTGCCGGCAGAACGTGAAGGCCAGGACCCCGATCAGGGAAGCCAAGGAGCCAATGGTGGCCAGCAACGGTTGCACGCGCAAGGAGCGCAACACGGCCAGCGTCAGCGCCACGGCAACCACGGTGGTGATCAGCGGCATGAACCACGCCCAGCCCCGGAAAACCCCGTTCAGTGAAAGCGCGGCACCCAGTACGCCCACGGAAATGGCCCCGGCCATCGCCCAAGGGAACGCGCCCGGACCCGGGCCCGAGGTGCGGCGCCGTGTGCCCGGCGTCGAAGTTTTGCTCCGGGGATCTGCACTCGGCCGCGAAGTGACGGTCATCGCGGCACCGCCGCTCCCCGTCGGACGTCCATGGCAGCCGCAGCCGCAGCCACCATTCCGCCCTCATCGAACGCGGCCCAGGCAGCCGCCAACGGCGTCCTTGACGTAACGGCGACGGCCCGCCATCCACCCTGCCGCAGAATCTCCAGGACTTGCTCGTTGTTGCGGGAGGCATCAGTAACCAGCAGCGCAAAAGCGTTGGCCCCGTAGGCTGCAGCCGGAGCCAGGGCTTTGGCCTCGGGCACGGTCAGGTTGCCAAGCAGCGCCAGGAGGGGGCCGCGCAACCGATGGGCCGCGAGCTTGTCCATGAGCAGGTCATCGAAAGCCGATTCTCCGCCTTCCGGCGATTCATCGACGTTCCTGGCGCCGCGGCCAGGGCCTCGGCCGGCAGCAGCGGTCCTGCCCGGGTTGCGCCGGTCCGCAGACGCTTCTTCGTCCTGACGGGCGTGCTCGGGCCGATGATGCCGGGGACCGGACAACTCAATTGCTGCCAGGCCCTCGGCGATGGCGTGCAGGCCGCCCGCCCCGTTGAATTCCTCCGCGGTGGCGTCAGGAGCGGATTTTGAGTGGCTGAAAGCGGGATGCCCCGAGGCGTCCAACATTCGCAGCGAATAGTTCCGCTCGGACAGGTGTGCGCTGATGGACATCGCAGCCGTCACCACCCACTCGAAACCGGGCGTGGTCAGCAGATCAGTGTCCTCGTCATGGCTCCCGAAGACCGATCCGGTGCTTGGAGCAAAGGCTGCCAGCCGCTGGTCCAGGACGATCGTGGCCTCGGGAGTGGTCACGGACTCTTCCTGGCGCACCATCAATTGCCCGTGGCGCGCCGTTGCCGGCCAGTGAACCCGGCGCATCGGATCACCATGGCGGTACTCGCGGGTCATGATGTCGTCATCGCTCGGGTTGGCGCGGATCCGGGTTGCCGTGACGCCGTCATTTCCCCGGGCACCGGCCAGTCCCGTCGCGGGAAGTTCGACGGCGGCGGGCGTCACGGTGAGGAGGTCGCCGTCGTCGATTGAATGGCGGCGCAAGGACAGGCCAAACGGATCGCTGAACTCCGCGGTGACCGGACCGATCCGGAATTGGCCGCGCTTCCCGGAACGGAGGTGGTACTCATAGCGGCTGGTTCCGCCGGTGGCGGAGCGGGCAGGGAAGCGGAACGCAGGCGGATCCCCGAAACGGGGCGGAAGCTGCTCCTCCATGACCACCTGGCCGGTGCCGTACGAGGTGCGGGCCACGGCCAACCGCACGGTGGTTGCCATGGCGGTTTCCACAGTGGAGGGATTGAACTCCCGGTACACCTGGAATTTAGGTTTGAGGATACGGACCCCCGCCAGTGCCACAAGGGGCAACAAAATCAGGAACACTGCCAAGGTGAGCAAGTCGCGCCGGCCCATGATGTGGGCACAGACGATGGACACCACGCCTGCGGCCAACAAACCCCAACCCCGGTTGGTGAACAGATGCTTGGGAAGCCGATCCACGAGTGCCATCCGGACCGCCTAGGCGCTTTGCTTATCCCTGCGCCACGCGCCGGGCGGTTCCTGGGCGACCGGGAGCGAGGCAAGGATTCCGCGCAGGACGGTCTGGGGGGTGTCGCCGGCGCTCGCCGCTTTCCTGTCCAGGATGATGCGATGCGCCAGGACGGACTCGGCGACGTCCACCACATCGTCAGGGAGAACGAAGTCCCTGCCGTCCAAGGCCGCGGTTGCCTTCGCAGCACGCAGCAACTGGAGCAAGGAGCGCGGACTGGCACCCAACCGCAACCGGGCACTTTCACGGGTGGCGCGGCCTATGGCTACGGTGTACTCCTTGATGGCGGGGGACACGTACACCTGCTGGACCGTGGCAATCATGGCTGCGACGTCGTTGGCGGTGACCACCGGCGTCACCTTGGCCAAGGGCGAAACAGCCTGGTGGGTCTCCAGCATTTCGATTTCCGCATCCCGGTCCGGGTACCCCATGGAGATGCGCGCCATGAAACGGTCGCGCTGGGCCTCGGGGAGCGGGTAGGTGCCCTCCATCTCGATGGGGTTCTGGGTAGCGACCACCATGAACGGCAGGGCCAACGGATAGGAGTGCCCGTCCACCGTGACCTGGTGCTCCTCCATGCACTCGAGCAGTGCGGACTGGGTCTTGGCCGAAGCACGGTTGATCTCGTCACCAATCACGATGTTCGCGAAAACGGCTCCGGGCCGGAACTCGAACTGCCGGGAGGACTGGTTATAGATGGAGACGCCCGTGACATCCGAAGGCAGCAGGTCCGGGGTGAACTGGATACGGGAAACCGTGCAGTCAACGGTTCTGGCAAGTGTCTTTGCCAGCAGGGTTTTCCCTACTCCCGGCACGTCCTCAAGCAGCAGGTGCCCCTGGGCCAGAAGGACCGTCAGGGCCAGCTTGGCGGCATCGGCCTTCCCGTCGATCACCTTGCTGATCGCACCGAGGATCCGTTCGCTGGAATCGTGGAAGCGTTCGGCATCCATGACGTGCGGCTTGTGCCCGTTGTGCACGGCGTCCGGGTTGCGCGAAGCATTCCCGTTGTCTGCAGCGTCCAGGGGCACAGCGCTGTACGCCTCGCCCTGAAAAGAAGCTGGTTCAACAGTGGCGCGTCGCTTGGACTCCATGGAATGCCCTTCAGCCGTGGCCGCCCGCCCGGCAACGTGCCGGCGTTGGCCGCCTTGTCCGTTCCAGCCTACCCAGACTTTGGGCGTCGCTGACATAGTGCAGGGGGAATTTGTGTGCTGCATGGAGTTCGTCACCGCGGGCCGCGGGGATGGGGGAGGACCGCGGTCCGATTAAGGTGGGAGCATGTGCAATTCCCTCGCCCCTGCTCCCTATCGCACGTCCGCAGACCCAGACGATGCCAAGGCATCGCGCAAGGAATATCCACCCGCGCCCCAACCGCTCCCCGTCCCCGTGATGGACAACCACACGCATCTGGACTTCCGGCACGGCCTGATCGAGGTAAGCGTCGCCGACGCCATGGACGCAGCCGCCGCCGTCGGTGTTCAAGGAGCCATCCAGGTAGGGTGCGACCTCGAGTCGTCCAGGTTCACCGTGCAAGCGGTGGAAGCCGACCCGCGGCTTCTGGGCGCAGTGGCGATCCATCCGAACGATGCTCCCGTTTACGCCGGACGCGGAGAGCTGGAGTCAGCGCTCGCCGAGATCGAAGACCTTGCCCGCCATCCCAGGGTCCGTGCCATCGGCGAGACCGGCCTGGACTTCTTCCGCACGCACGGCGAGGGACTGGCGCATCAGCGCTATTCCTTCCGGCGCCACATAGATATTGCCAAGCGCCTTGACCTCACCCTGCAGATCCACGACCGCGATGCCCACGACGACGTGGTGCAGGTGCTCAAGGAAGAGGGCGCTCCGGAGCGGGTGGTCTTCCATTGCTTTTCCGGCGACGAGGAGCTGGCGAGGATCTGCAATGACAACGGCTGGTACATGTCCTTCGCCGGGACCATGACGTTCAAGAACGCGCAGAACCTCAGGGACGCCCTGGCCATCGCGGAACCATCCAGGGTGCTGGTGGAGACCGATTCGCCGTTCCTCACCCCGCACCCTTACCGGGGACGTCCCAACGCAAGCTACATGGTTCCCTACACTGTCCGCTCCATGGCCGATGTGACTGGAGGTGACCTCTCCGAGCTGTGTTCGCGCCTCGCGGAAAACACCGTCAATGCCTACGGATCATGGGCATAAGGGCCATCTGACGTGCAGGTATTCGATGTGATGCTGAATACCCGGTATGCATTTTGATTGGCTCGTTTATAACAAATCGGTTACTGTGAACCAAATAGCCGGGGTCGGGGAAGGCCTTCGGACAACTGGTTCGGCAGGATCCGGACTCACCAGTTGAATGTCGTGACGGCGCAGCAGCCGGCAGTGAAGCGTGGGACCGGGCGTGAGCCAGGCCCCTCTGTTTTGCCGCTGGTGTGTTTCTTTGCGCTTTTCCCCGTGCCCGGATGGTCTGAGAGTTATGGGCAAACGTGATCAAGTTCTTCACAACGGACGGCAAGTTCAGTTTCCTCAAAGTGGGCGCCCAGGTGCTGGTGTTAGTGGCACTGGTAGCCGGTGTTGTTGCCTTCGTGGGCAACAACAAGACGGTCACCTTGAACGTCGACGGAAAAGTGAGCTCCATCCAGACCTTTGGCGGAACCGTCGACCAGGTGGTCAAAGCAGCCAAGGTTGAACTGAAGAACGATGACCGGGTGACTCCCGCGCTGGAATCCCGGGTGGAAAACGGCTCCGTGGTGAACGTCAACCTCGCCAAGGCCGTCTCCATCGAACTGGACGGCGCCCGGAAGACGGTCAACACCAACGCTCCCGATGTGGCAGGCCTGGTCAGCGAACTCGGCGTCGCCGGTTCTTCCGAAATTTCCCAGCCCAAGGATGCTTCCCTCGAAGTCCAGGGTTCCTTCGTGTCCATCTCCACGCCCAAGACCATCAGCCTCGTAGCCGACGGCAAGGACACCAGCACCACCACCACGGCCTCCGACGTCGCCGAGGTCCTCAAGGACGCCGGGATCACCGTGGGTGCCAATGACCGCGTCTCCCAGCCGAGCAACGCCCCCATTGTCCAGGACATGGTCATCAAGGTCTCCCGCGTGGACACCAGCAAGACTGCCGAGACCACCGAGGAAGTCCCGTTCGAGAGCGTCAAGAGCGAAAGCGCGGAGCTCTACAAGGGTGAGGAAAAGGTAACGCAGAAGGGCGTCGCCGGCTCCGTGGTCAAGACGTTCAAGCTGGTCCTCGTGGATGGCCGTGAAGCCTCCCGCACCCTGGTCTCCAGCAACGTGACCACCCAGCCCGTCACCGAGAAGGTGGCTGTTGGAACCAAGGCACGTCCGGTGGCGGCAGCGAAGGCAGCCGCTCCCGTATCCAGCGGCCCCACCGGTGCTCCCAACGAAGCAATGTGGGACCGTATTGCCCAGTGTGAATCCGGCGGCAACTGGTCCATCAACACCGGCAACGGCTACTACGGCGGCCTCCAGTTCTCCAGCCCCACCTGGCTCGCCAACGGTGGTGGCGCCTACGCACCGACCGCCAACCTTGCCACCAAGGCACAGCAGATCGATATCGCCAACCGCCTCTACGCCAAGAACGGCCTCCGCGACTGGGGCTGCGCGCACGCGGCCTAGCCCGGCGCAGACGATACGATACCTAGGTGACTGAACCGAATTCCGAACCCGCCGCCGTCGCGCCTTTGCTGGGCGCAACTGACATCCGACGGTTAGCCGAGGAAATCGGTGTCCGCCCCACCAAGACCCTGGGGCAGAACTTTGTGATCGACGGCAACACCATTCGCAGGATCGTGTCCGCGGCCGGCATCGACCCGGACGAGACCGTGCTGGAAGTTGGACCCGGCCTTGGCTCGCTGACGTTGGGCCTGCTGGACGCGGCCCGCGAGGTGGTCGCCGTCGAAATCGATCCAGTGCTGGCCGGCAAGCTGCCGGAGACGGTCCGTACCTGGCGGCCCCAGGCTGAGGAGCGCTTCCACCTGGTGCTGTCCGATGCCATGAAGGTGACCGAACTGCCGGTGGAGCCCACTGCCTTGGTGGCCAACCTGCCCTACAACGTGGCCGTCCCGGTGGTGCTGCATCTGCTCCAGCACTTCCCGGGCCTGCGCCACGGCCTTGTGATGGTGCAGGACGAGGTGGCCGACCGCCTCGCGGCGTCGCCAGGTTCCAAGATCTACGGCGTCCCGTCCGTCAAGGCCGCCTGGTACGGGCGCATGCGCAAGGCCGGTGTGATCGGCATGAACGTGTTCTGGCCGGCACCCAAGATCCATTCGGGCCTGGTGGAATTCACGCGCCACGAGCCGCCCGCCACCCACGTGACGCGGGACCAGGTCTTCGCCGTCATCGACGCCGCGTTTGCGCAGCGGCGCAAGACGCTCAGGGCTGCGCTGGCGGGTTGGGCAGGCGGTGCCGTGGAGGCCGAACGGTGCCTGGTAGCTGCAGGGGTGGACCCCACCGCACGCGGCGAAGTCCTGGACATTGGCGCGTACGTGCGGATCGCCGAAGCGCGCCACCCCGCAGCAGTATGACCCCGGGAATCCGCAGGCCCGGGGAACTGCCCTACCAAGGGGAGCGCTTCCGTGCACGCACGGTCCGGGTGAAAGCGCCCGGCAAAGTCAACGTCTCGCTGGCCGTGGGACCCTTGCGACCCGATGGCTACCACTCCGTGGCCAGCGTCTACCTGGCAGTGTCCTTGTACGAGGAGGTTGCTGCGACCAGCACTGAAGCCCCCGGGATCACCGTCAGCATCAGCCCGGCGAGCACCTTGGACCTGGACGGCGTCGATATCCCGCTGGATGAGCGCAACCTGGCTTACAGGGCAGCCGCTGTGATGGCCGAGATGTCGGAGAAACCAACCGGCGTGCACTTGGAGATCACCAAGCGCGTTCCCGTCGCCGGCGGGATGGGCGGGGGGTCCGCCGATGCCGCGGCCACGCTGTTGGCGTGCGATGCCTTGTGGAACAGCGGCCTCTCCCGCGAGGAACTTGCGCACGTGGCCGCCGAACTTGGCGCGGATGTGCCGTTCTCGCTCCTGGGCGGGACCGCGGTCGGGCTCGGGGTAGGGGACAAGCTCTCGCCGGCACTGGCCAAAGCACAGATGGACTGGGTGCTGGTTTTCGCCGACTACGGACTGTCGACCCCGGACGTATTCCGCACCCTGGACGGGCTGCGGGATTCGGAAGGCGCGGACGTTCCGGAACCCGTGGAGGTGGATCCAACCATCCTCCAGGCCCTACGGAACGGCGATCCTGAAACCCTGAGCCGGGTCCTCGTCAACGACCTGCAAAGAGCCTCGATAGCCCTGGCCCCGCAGCTTCGCGACACAATCGGGCTTGGGGAGGCGCAAGGCGCCCTGGCCGGCATGGTCTCCGGCTCCGGACCCACCGTGGCCCTCCTTGCGAGGGATCCCGGTGCCGCCTCCGTGCTGGCCGAAGACCTGACACACCGGGGGCACAACGCCATCGCTGTGCACGGACCCGTGCCAGGCGCCCGGATCATCTCCGATACCCTCCTTTAGTAGCTCCCTGCCTTTATTAGCTCCCTGCACACCAGCTCCAGAAAGTAGTACCCATTGGCCCACCTGCTTGGCGGCGAAAACCTCTCTGTCACCTATGGCACCCGCACCGTGCTCGACGGCGTCACCCTCGGTTTGGAGGATGGCGACCGGATTGGCATGGTCGGCCGCAACGGCGACGGAAAGTCCACCCTCATGCGGCTGCTTGCGCTGCGATCCACTCCGGACTCGGGCCGGGTCACCAAACGCAACGACGTCACTGTGGGCTACCTGGACCAAAGCGACGTGCTCGACGGCGACCTGACGGTGGGTGCCGCGATCGTCGGCGACCAAGCGGACCACGAATGGGCAGCGAACCCGAAGATCCGGGAAATCATGGGCGGCCTGGTAGGCGACGTTGACTGGCACGCCAACGTGCACTCGCTCTCCGGTGGCCAGAAGCGGCGGGTGGCACTGGCCAAGCTCCTGATCGGCGACCACGACGTCATCATGTTGGACGAACCGACCAACCACCTCGACGTCGAAGGCGTTGCGTGGCTGGCGCGGCACCTCAAATCACGCTGGCGCGCCAACCAAGGCGCGTTCCTGGTGGTCACCCACGACCGCTGGTTCCTCGACGAGGTCTGCAACTACACCTGGGAAGTCCACGACGCCATGGTGGACATGTTCGACGGCGGGTACGCCGCCTACGTCCTGGCGCGCGCCGAGCGCGACCGCATGGCCGCCGTCGTCGAGAATAAGCGCCAGCAACTGGTCAAGAAGGAACTCGCCTGGCTGAGGCGTGGCGCACCGGCCCGGACCTCCAAGCCCAAGTTCCGCATCGAAGCCGCCAACGAGCTCATCTCCGACGTCCCCGAACCCCGCGACTCCGTGGCGCTGAGCAAGATGGCCACCGCCCGGCTGGGCAAGGACGTGCTGGACCTTGAGAACATCACCCTCGACTTTGAGGGAGGCGAATCCGGGCAGAAGCTGTTCAACAACATCACGCTGCGGTTGGCGCCGGGGGAGCGTCTGGGGCTGGTAGGGGTCAACGGCGCCGGCAAGTCCACGCTGCTGCGGCTCCTGAACGGCGACATCCAACCAACGTCGGGTCGGCTCAAGCGCGGTAAGACCGTGGTCACGGCTGTCCTTACGCAGGACGTGAAGGAACTTGACGAGGTCTCGGACCTCCGTGTCATTGAGGTCATTGAACGCGAGAAGCGCTCGTTCAGCGTTGGCGGCAAGGAGTTCACGGCCGGGCAACTGGTGGAGCAGTTGGGCTTCACCAAGGAAAAGCAGTGGACGCCGGTCTCCGACCTGTCCGGTGGTGAGCGCCGCCGCCTCCAACTCCTGCGCCTGCTGGTGGGGGAGCCCAACGTCCTCATGCTGGACGAGCCCACCAACGACCTCGACACCGACACCCTGGCCGCCGTGGAGGACGTCCTGGACGGCTGGCCCGGAACGCTGGTGGTTGTCAGCCACGACCGGTACCTGCTGGAGCGCGTCACCGACCACCAAATGGCCTTGCTCGGTGACGGGAAGCTCCGTGGGCTGCCCGGCGGCGTGGACCAGTACCTTGAACTGCGCGAAGCCGCCCTGGCTTCCGGGTCCCTCGGCGGTTCCACCGCACCTACCGCCGGTTCTGCGGGAGGTTCCGCTCCGACGTCGGCGGATGGACCCAGCGAGGCCGAAAAACGCGAAGCGCGGAAGGACCTCAACAGGATCGACCGTCAGCTCGGAAAGTTGGCCCAGCAGGAGGAGAAGCTCCACGCCCAGATGGCAGCCAAGTCCGAATCCGGAGACTTCGACGCCCTCGGGGAGCTCAACGCCAAGCTGCAGGAACTCCTCGAGGAGAAGGAAGGCCTGGAGCTCGAGTGGCTCGAAGCCGCTGAAGTCCTCGGGGAGTAAGCCCGCCCCAGCAACGCTCTTTCACGTCCCGTCGGTTTGTGGGGGTTGCTCTGTCACGTCCCGTCGGTTTGCGGGGGTTGCTCTTTCACGTCCCGTCGGTTTGCGGGGCCGGTTCGTACCCCAGGAGCCAGTGCAGGCCGTAGCGGTCTATCACCTGACCATCAGATGCGCCCCACGGCTTCGGGCCCAAGGGATCGACTACCTTGCCGCCGTCGGCGAGTTTGTCGAACCACTGGTGGAGAACCGCCGGGGCAGCTGTGCCAAGGAGCGAGAGCATGAGGCCCTCCATGCGGACGCTCGGCCCACCCTCCGAGGCGTCGGCTCCAGCTAGGCTCACTGGTCCGTCGAGGACGCCGTGTGCGATTGCGTCTGCCGGTCCGTCAACGCGTCCAAATTCCTCATAGGAGTAGAGGGCAAGAGAGCCGCCGAAGACTCCCGCGTAGAAGGTAAGAGCCTCGCGCGCAGTGCCGGGGAAGAGGGCGTAAATCTGCAGTGGAGTCATTCCGGGATCCTATCCGCCGTGATAGAGGAACGCCCGTAGGCGGCCGGGATGTGATAGAGGAACGCCCGTAGGCGGCTGGGAAGTGATAGAGGATCAGGGGGCGGAGCGGAGGGCGGGCTCCTTTTGGAGGCCGGTCAGGCCGTTCCACGCCAGGTTCACCAGGTGTGCCGCTACGGCCCTCTTGTCCGGCTGCCGGCTGTCAAGCCACCATTGGCCCGTCATCGCCACCATGCCCACGAGCATTTGCGCATACATGGCACCGTCCGCGGCGCTGAAACCGCGGCGGGCGAACTCGTCGGACAGCAGGTGTTCCACCCTGGCGGTGACATGCGAGAGCAGGGTGGAGAAGGCACCTTCGGGTTGCGACGGCGGTGCGTCGCGCATGAGGATGCGGAAACCGTCGGTGCGTTCCTCGATGTAGCCCAGCAGTGCCAAGGCCGCCCGCTCCACGAGGACGCGGGGCTTGGCCTCGGTGCTGAGGGCCTCGGTGATGGAGTCCAGCAGGATCCGGAATTCCGCATCGACCACCTGCCGGTAGAGACCCTCCTTGGAACCGAAGTGCTCGTAGATGACCGGTTTGGAAACCCCGGCAGTCGCTGCGATTTCCTCGATGGTGGTGCCGTCCAGCCCGCGGGTAGCGAATAATGACCGGCCAATCCCGATGAGCTGCTCGCGACGTTGTTGGCCGGTCATCCTGGCACGGACCGTGGTGCCGCCGGAGGCGTGTTCCGAGGGCCCGCGGGACGGGATTGACCGGGAAAATTCAGTGCGCTTGCTCACTTGTCCATCATGCACCACCGGCGGTATTGGAGCCGGACAGGACCGCTGATACCGTGCCGAACGGGCATTTCCGGGCCGGTCCACGCCGGTCAAGTCGCGAAGCACGCAAAGGTCATGGCAAACTAGTTTCTTGTGTGTGCATCCCGGTTAGCCGGGAAGGCTTCCAAGCCTCAGGACTTGGGCTCGCCGGGCATGCACGGTCCGCTCTGGTGTAACGGCAGCACCCCGGCCTTTGGAGCCGTGGAGTATAGGTTCGAATCCTATGGGCGGAACGGTCGGAATGCGCTCCACTCTGTACCTGGAACGGCTCGAGCGGTGTCTGGGTCCAAGGCTTGGATGGCAGTATTCCGAAGCCGGGTCATCCGGGACAAACCGAGCAAGGAGAGCCAGTACGTGAGCCCCGAAACCACCGGTCCCGCAGCGGTCATCGTCCTGGCCGCAGGTGCCGGAACGCGAATGAAGTCGCGGACTCCCAAGATTCTCCACGAAATCGGCGGCCGTTCCATGGTTGGCCACGCCATCCTCGCCGCCCGTTCGCTTAACCCGCAGAGGCTTGCCCTTGTGGTCCGCCACGAGCGTGACCGCGTGGCCGGGCACATTTCCACGCAGGACCCCGAGGCCCTGATCGTGGACCAGGACGACGTTCCCGGCACGGGACGCGCCGTGGAAGTGGCGCTGAAGGCCCTCGATGCCCAGGGCGACGTCACCGGCACCGTGGTTGTAACTTACGGCGATGTTCCCCTGCTGACGGGTGAATTGCTGGGCGAACTGGTCTCCACCCACGAATCCCAGGGCAACGCAGTAACCGTCCTGACCGCGGTCCTGGACGACGCCACCGGCTACGGCCGGATCCTTCGTGCCGAAGACGGAACCGTGCTGGGCATCCGCGAGCACAAGGATGCCTCCGAAGAAGAACGCAGCATCCGCGAGATCAACTCCGGCATTTACGCCTTCGACGCCGCCGTCCTTCGCACCTCCCTGGAAAGCGTCACCACGGACAACGCCCAGGGCGAGATGTACCTGACCGACGTCCTTGGCCTGGCGCGCGACGCCGGTGGCCGGGTTGCCGCCGTCGTCACCACTGACCGCTGGCAGGTTGAAGGCGCCAACGACCGCATCCAGTTGTCCGCGCTGGGCGCCGAGCACAACCGCCGCATCATCGAATCCTGGATGCGCGCCGGTGTGACGGTAGTGGATCCTGCCACCACCTGGATCGATTCCACCGTGACCCTGGACGAGGACGTCAGGCTGCTGCCCAATACGCAACTGCACGGTTCCACCACCGTGGCGAGGGACGCCGTCGTCGGTCCTGACACGACGCTCACCGACGTGAACGTGGGTGAGGGCGCCAAGGTTGTCCGCACGCACGGATCCGGTTCCACCATCGGTGCCAAGGCAAGCGTTGGACCGTTCACGTACCTTCGCCCGGGCACGGTCCTTGGCGAAACGGGCAAGATCGGCGCCTTCTACGAGACCAAGAACGTCACCATTGGCCGCGGCTCCAAGCTGTCCCACCTCGGGTACGCCGGTGACGCCGAAATCGGCGAGGACACCAACATTGGTTGCGGCAACATCACAGCCAATTACGACGGCGAGAAGAAGCACCGTACGGTGATCGGCTCGGGCGTCCGCACCGGTTCGAATACGGTCTTCGTGGCCCCGGTGACCGTAGGTGACGGCGCTTACAGCGGTGCCGGCGCCGTGATCCGCAAGGATGTGCCCGCAGGCGCCCTTGCCCTGAACGTCGCCGCCCAGCGGAACGCCGAAGGCTGGGTCCTGGCCAACCGCGAAGGCTCCGTCTCCGCCCGCCTTGCCGAAGCGGCACTGGAACCGCGGCTGGCTGCCGCCCCCACATCTTCACCATCCCCGGCAACCACAGAAGAAGGCAAATAGGAATGAGCGAAATTACCGCACACGGCGAGAAGAAACTGGTTCTCGCCTCCGGACGGGCGCATCCGGAGCTGGCGCAGGAAATCGCAAAGGAACTGGAAACCGAACTCCTTCCGGTGGACGCGTACGACTTCGCCAACGGGGAAATCTATGTGCGGTCGGCCGAGAGCGTTCGTGGTACGGATGCGTTCGTTATCCAGGCGCACCCGGCACCGCTGAACAACTGGCTGATGGAGCAGTTGATCATGATCGACTCCCTCAAGCGCGCCTCTGCCAAGCGCATCACGGTGGTTTCGCCGTTCTACCCCTACTCCCGCCAGGACAAGAAGGGCCGTGGCCGCGAGCCCATCTCCGCCCGCCTGGTTGCTGATCTCTACAAGACCGCCGGCGCTGACCGCATCATGTCGGTGGACCTGCATACCTCGCAGATCCAGGGCTTCTTCGACGGCCCCGTTGACCACTTGATGGCCATTCCGCTCCTGGCCGACTACATCCGCACCAAGGTGGAAGCTGACAACATCACTGTCGTTTCGCCTGACACCGGCCGCGTCCGCGTTGCCGAACAGTGGGCCGAGCGCCTTGGCGGCGCCCCCTTGGCTTTCGTGCACAAGAGCCGCGACCTGACCGTGCCCAACCAGGCCGTGTCCAAGACCGTCGTGGGCCAGGTCGAAGGCCGCACTTGCGTCCTGATCGACGACATGATCGATACCGGTGGAACCATTTCCGGTGCCGTCCAGGTCCTGAAGAACGCCGGGGCCAAGGACGTCATCATCGCCTGCACGCACGCCGTGTTCTCCGATCCCGCAGCCCAGCGCCTGGCCGAGTCGGGTGCACGTGAAGTGGTGGTCACCAACACCCTGCCGATTCCTGCCGAGAAGCGCTTCCCGCAGCTGACGGTGCTGTCCATCGCACCGCTGATTGCCCGCGCCATCCGTGAAGTGTTCGACGACGGTTCGGTCACCAGCCTCTTTGACGGCAAGGCGTAACGCCGGACTGCTGTACGTAGACGGGCCATCGGCCGCCCCAGCGGCGGCCGATGGCCCGTTTTCATTTTTGCCCGGCACCGCTGGTAAACTTTCGGGGATACCTTGGCGAGGGAGAGCACCCCTGGTTTCGCAACCGGGAAAGTGTCTCCGTCATCGACTGGGTCTGTAACCTCCTTCGACGAAGGCGGGCCGGCGCTCAAGCCCGGGCCCGCGGGCGTGGAAGGTCACTCCAGACCTCCGCCCTTGCTGATCACCACGCCGCCTCAGCGGCACACCAGTAATCAAGGAGTACACATGTCTGAGCAGAAGCTCGCAGCAGAACTGCGCACCGAATTCGGCAAGGGCTACGCCCGCCGTGCCCGCGTCGCAGGCCGCATCCCCGCAGTCATCTACGGCCACGGTGCCGAGCCGGTCCACGTAACCCTCCCGGGCCGCGAGACCACCCTGGCAGTCCGCGTTGCCAACGCCCTGCTGAACCTGGACATCAACGGTGAAGCCCACCTGACGATCGTCAAGGACATCCAGCGCAACGCGATCAAGCAGACCATCGAGCACATGGACCTCCTGACCGTCCGCCAGGGCGAGAAGGTCACCGTGGACGTTCCCGTACACGTAACCGGTGAAGTTGCTCCGGGCGCCGTTGCCAACCAGGAAGCCGTCACCATCTCCGTTGAGGCCGAGGCAACCCACCTGCCGACCGCCCTCGAGGTTGACATCGAAGGCCGCGAAGCCGGCGCGCACGTCCACGCTTCCGACGTCGTGCTCCCCAAGGGCGTCAGCCTGCTGACCGAAGCCGACACCCTGGTGGTCAACATCTCCGAGGCCACCGCTTCCGCAGCCGGCGAAGAAGCTGCTGAAGGCGAAGAGGCTCCCGCAGCCGAAGAAGCCGCTGAGTAGTCTTCTGACTGCCTGAGGCTGTTATTGCCTTGAGAGTGGCCGGGTCCCATGGGGGTCCGGCCACTTTCCTTTGTCGCCTGACCTGCACCTTCTTCCATTCCCTAGGATTGAATCCATGACTGACACCTGGCTCATTGTTGGCCTCGGCAACCCCGGCAGCGAATACAGCGGCAACCGCCACAACGTGGGCCAGATGGTGCTGGATGAACTCGCATCGCGCATCGGCGGCAAGTTCAAGGTCCACAAATCCCGCGCCCAAGTGGTGGAGGGCCGTATGGGCATCGGCGGCCCGCGCGTGGTCCTTGCCAAGCCGATGACATACATGAATGTTTCCGGCGGGCCTGTCTCCGCGTTGGCCAAGTTTTTCGATGTGGCTCCGGACCACGTGATCGCCGTCCACGATGAGATCGACATCCCGTTCAACACGGTGAAACTGAAGATCGGTGGCGGGGAAGGCGGCCATAACGGTCTTCGCGACATTTCCAAGGCCCTCGCCACCAAGGATTACCTGCGGGTCCGCGTGGGCGTGGGACGTCCTCCGGGACGCATGGATACAGCCGACTTCGTGCTCCGTGACTTCGCCACCCCGGAGAAGAAGGACTTGCCGTTCCTGCTCGATGAGGCGGCTGATGCCGTGGAGCTCCTTATCACTGAGGGCTTGTTGTCTGCCCAACAAAAACACCACGCCGCACGATCTTGAGCAAATCTTGAGGAAAGCCTGATCAAAGCCTTACGGTCGATGGGACCCTTGGCCCTATAAAGTGTCGCGCCCCGGCGGTAGTGTGCATGGTACGCAGGTGCACGGGGGAACTGAGCGAGGGGTGCGGGTGTCGGCGGAGTTGCTTAACAGGAACCGGGGAGGCGCGGCCAGGGCTGCGGCTCCCGATCTTGTTGGCGGACCATCCGACCGTCAAACGTGGTCCCTCCTGGCCCGGAGCCATGACTTGGCGAGGGCCGGCAAGCACCTTGAAGCTCCGGACTCCTACGGCGTGATACTCACCGGAGACCGGGGCATCGGAAAATCCGGACTGGCCCGCGCTGTGGTTGCTTCCCTCGGTCCGAAGGTCCACAGCCTGCAGCTGCGCAACACTTTGGCCGGCGGACAAACCCCGTACGGGTGCCTCGGCTTTCTCCTCGCCCGCCTCCCTTCGGAAGCAGTGAGTACTCCCACCGGGATCCTGCACTCGGTGACGTCCCTGATCCGGGCGGAAGCGGCGGGACGCCAAACGGTGTTCATCGTGGATAACGCCGGAGGCATGGACCCCATGAGCACCGGCGTGCTGCTCAACCTCATGGCCACTGGAACGGCCAAGGTCATTGCCACCGTGCAACGCGCCAGCGACCTCCCTGCAGATTTCCATCGCCTGGTCCTGGAAGGCCAGTTGGGCGAGGTCCATCTGAACACTTTGACGGAGGAACAGACCAAGCAAGTGCTCGGCTCCGTGCTGGGACATTACGTGTCGTCCACACTGGTCGGCTCCCTGCACTCGGCCGTGGGCGGCAACCCGATGCTGCTGCACGCCCTGCTGGATGAACAGCGGCACTCCGGCAACCTGGTCCTCAATGACTCGGTGTGGACGTTGCGCGACCGGATCAAGCTCGAAGGTGCCACGGTGGTGGAGGACTTTGTCCGTTCCAGGCTGGCGCGCGAACCACAAACCAACCGGACCGTCATTGAAATCCTGGCGTGTGCGCAGCGCGCAACCCTGGTGGACCTCGCAGCGATTTTCAGCACCGAGACCCTGGTGGAGATGGAGGAATCCGGTTTCCTGACAATCGACCGGGCCGGTGAGCACTGGGTGTCGCTCCGTGATCCGTACCTCGGCGAAGTGGTCCGCGGTTGGCTCAGCACCAGGCGCCGGAGGGAACTGTGGTTGATGCTGCTGGGGCCAAAGGAACCCGAACTCGAGGGCCTGGCACCGCAGGACCTGTTGAGCTACGCGGCGTGGATGCATGCCTGCGAGGATGAGCCGTCGCCGTCGCCTGCCCACGCGCTTGCCGCCGGTCGGGCAGCCCTGGACGATTACGATCCCAACTTCGCCATCCAGTGCACCCTCTCCCTTGACCCGAAGGACCCCGAATGGGTGCCGGGGCAGCGGGTGAAAGCAGCCGCGTACCTGATGCTCGATCTGCCGCTGCATGCCGCCCAAGCCCTCGATGAGGTCACCGAGGACCAGTTGGCGGCATTGGAACCCGTTGAATTCGCGGAAATCATGGCGGCCAAGTGCCAGGCGATGACGTGGATCGACGGCCGCTCCGGTATGGTTCCCGGCGTCATTGCGGAGGCCAACGCTGCCCTGGATGACATGGAGGCCAGGGCCGGGCACGGAGCGCGGGCCTTCCGCCTTGCCAGAAACCGCATGCGCTTGTGCAACTACGAGTACCAGACCTACATGGGAGAGTACGCACGGATCATCGAGGACCTGGAGGCGGAGCTGCAGCAGGACCCGGACTTTGACCGGGAGCACTGGCTGCGGTCCGGCTTCTTCCTGATCGAAGCCCGCTGCATCCTGGGCCGGGAGCTGGAAGCCCAGCAACTGGCCCGGAGCATGTCCCAGGCTCTGCGTGAGGCGGGGAGCCCCGCGCCCTTGGAGGAGGCCTTGGCCCGGCATGCGTTCCTGGCCCTGTTGTTGTCCGGCCAGTGGCGTAAGTGCATCGAGCTCATGCGCCGCGCCCCGTCCAAGCCCTCCCGCCTCCAGTTCCGTGGAGCCATCACTGAGCTGGGCATCGGCCTGGCGTATGCCTATGCAGGCAAGCCCTCCAGCGCCATTGAACCGCTGCGCTCCGCGGCTGCCCAACTCGAGCTTCGCCCGGCCATGAACCTGGTCAAAGTCGCCTACGCCGCCACGGCCTTCGCCTACGCACAACTGGGCAATTCCTTGGAAGCCGGACGCTACCTGGACCTGTACCGGACCTGCCGGGGGACGGGCACGTTCTTCTCGGAATCCGTGGCCGGTTTCTGCGCGGACATGGCCGGCCGCTGGATGGGTGACCCCGACGTCAAGCAGCGGCTCCTGGCAAAGGTCCGCGAGGACTTCGACAACCAGCGGTTTACGACGGCGGGGATCTGCCTTTTCGGCGCGACGGTCGAAGGTACGGACGCCGAATACCGCCTGCTGGAGGACATCGCCGGGAACCGCCAGGGTCCCTTGGCCGAAATTTCCGGACAACTGGCCAGGGGCTCCCTGGGCCGCAGCTCCAAAGCCCTTTTGGCCGCCGCCGATGCCGCGGCAGCGCTGGACCTGCTGGTGGTGGAGGCCCGGTGCGTCGCCATGGCCCTGGACTTCGCCCGCGACGCCGGCGAGACCACCACGGCCCGGACAGCCCAGCTCCGCCTGGAACGACTCGAACAATCCGTGTCGGCCCTGCCGATCCAACCTCGCAGTGACGCGCCGGTGTTGACCGAGCGCGAACGGCAAATCGCCAAACTCGCTGGAAAGGGTGTCAGCAACCGTGAAATCGCGATGGATATTGGGGTGTCTGTGCGCACAGTGGAAGGCCACCTCTACCAGGTGTTTACCAAGCTCGGGGTGTCGTCGCGGGGTGAGCTCAATGGTCTCCTCTGAGCAGGCATACCCGATGACGGACTACTCGTTGAGATTCGCCGATGCAGGCTGAGTACCTGGTGGGCCGGGAAGCAGAGTTGGACCTGGCCACGGAAATTTTGACACAGGAAGGCGCGGGGGCAGTACTGCTCATCGCTGACCCGGGCATCGGCAAGACGGCCATGGCGGCAGAGCTTGCGTCCCGCCTGTCCGGCGAAATGGTGGTGATGCACGTCCACGGCAGTCCTGCATTGTCGGCTGTTCCGTTCGGCGTGCTGGCGCCGTACTTGCTGGACCTGCCCGTGGACCAAGCCACCTCTCCCGTGGCCATCCTGCGGGAGTTCTGGTCCCAGTTCGAAAAAAGGCGGGGCAGCGAAGGCAACCGCCTGTTGCTGGTGGTTGACGACGCCCACGATCTGGATGAGGGGAGCACGCAGATCCTCGCTGAGTTGGTGACGGCGGGTTGGGCCAGGTTGGTGGCTACGAGCCGCCCGAGGCCCGGGCTCCCGCCCGCCCTGCTCCAGCTCTGGTACGACGGCTTGGCCGAACGCCTGGAGCTGCACCCCTTGGAGCAGGAAACCGTCACGGAACTGGCAGAGAAGATGCTGGGCGGAACCGTCATGGCCAGCACCGCCGACGTCCTGCACACGGTCTCCGAGGGCAATCCGCTCCTACTCCGTTCCCTGGTGGAGGATGCCAAAGCTGACGGGAACCTCGTCAGGCGCAACGGAGTCTGGTTCCTGACCCGCGCCCTGACCGGTAGCGGCGAAGGGTTGGCAGAGGTTGTCCGGAACAAAGTCCTCCGGACCAGCGAGGCAGAACGCGAAGCGATGTTCGTGGTGGCGTTGTCCGAGCCGGTCCCGGCGGCCGTGCTGGATTCACTGGTCGGCAGGGAGACCGTCCGCTCGTTAATGGACAACCGGCTGATCCTGTCCACGAACGGCATCGGAAGTCCCCTGAAGATGTGGCACCCGATGTACGGGGAAGCCCTGCGCCAGATCGTGTCCCCGGCGCGCAGCCTCCAGATACGCCAGCGGATGGTCCACCACCTGGCCGCGGAGCCGGCCACCGCTGAGGGCTTGCTGCGGATGGTGAGCTGGGCGCTGGACTGCGGTGCCGACGTCGAGGACGAACAGCTCCTGCAGGCCGCCTTCCTGGCAGCGAAGCTGCTGCAAAACCAGCTGGCCATGGCGGCGGCCGCGAAAGTGCGTTCAGAGGTGCTGCGTCCCCGGGCCCGCGTGGTCATGGCAATGGTCAGCTATAACGACGGCGACTACCGCGCTGCCGTCCGGCTGCTCGAGGAAGATTCGGGTTTCCTGGACGCAGATCCGTCCGGTCCTTTGGGAGCAGGCCTCCTGTGGGCGGCCGCCCGATCGGCGCTGGGCGACTCGTCGGCAGATATTGCCGCTGACGCCCGGGCCGCTGCCGAGGGCCTGGCTGCGCGGCACAGCGCGGATCCGGCGAAGGTGGCCGAGATCCGCCGCCACGCAGACGCCTTGGAACTTGCCGCTTTGGCCCACTCGGGCCACTATGCGGAACTGCGCGAAGGGTTGGAAAAGTTCGAGGCGGGCATGGCAGCCGATGAGCCCGACTTCGTCATGAACCAACTCTTCCTGCTTGCCATGACGTGCGAGCTCCTCATGGTGGAGGGCCAGGCGGTCCAGGCCTTGGACAAGGGGCGGGACGCCCTGGTGCTCCTGGACGAACACAAGGATGATCTCCTCTACTTCAGTGATTTCATCGTGGTCCGGTACGCGCTGGCAGCCCTGGAAGCCGGGGAATGGCCGGCCGCGGAATCTGCGCTGGACCGTTACGCGGCGAGTTCTGCCATGGGACTGATCATCTTTGGTGGAGACATCCAGACGCTCCAAGGCTTGTCCCTGCTGCGTCAAGGCCGGCTGGAGCAGGCCGCTGCGGTGCTGACGCCCGCTGTGGAAGCACTCAAGGTCAGGGACCCCCAGCGGTTGCGGCGCCTGGGCGTTGCGCTGGCCTTCTATGCGGCGGCGCGGACGGGCGACAAGGATCTGGCCAGGCGCCTGGCCGGAGAAGTGGACACGGCCGCAGCCGGCGGAGCCTACATCGAAGCCCTGGCTGAACTGTTCGTACTGGCCGCCAAAGAACACCTGGACAGGGGCGCGGGGCTGGAAAAGCTGCGCGAGCTGCCGGAGTCGTCCGCCCTGCACCGGTTGCCCGGAGTCCTCCTGCAGAACGTCGTCCTCCGTGCCGAGCTCGGCGACCTTCCCGCCATGGAGGCCATCCGGGACACCGCTTCACCCATGGGTGGATCGTGGGCCAACGGCTGGGAGTCCTTGGCGGTGGCCCAGCTCGGCGGGGCAGGGGACGGCTTCGTCAACGCCGGCAACCTCCTTGCCGCGGCAGGCATGCCCGGGCCGGCCGCTGTGGCATTCGATAAGGCGGCCAACGCCTTCGACGCCGAGGGCAAGCGCCCCGAAGCGCGGCAGGCGGCGGTGCTGCGTGATGCCAGTGAAGCCAACCTCGGCAGTGCCCTGGTCCATGACCCGCACACGGAAACCGACCGGTCCGTCCCGCTGACCCGCAGGGAACAGGACATTGTTGCCCTCGCTGTTTCCGGACTCACGGACCGGCAGATCGCAGAGAAACTCATGGTCTCGGTGCGCACGGTGGAGGGTCACCTCTACCGCAGCTACGCAAAACTGGGAATCCGGCGTCGTGAAGATCTGGGTGCTGCGGTCCGCAGCTGAAGGCGCGTTCCGAGTACCGTCCAACCACTCGTGAAACCACTGGCCCGCGCCACTCAGCGGATTTTAACCAATGAATGGAGTAATACCTGCTTGCGGTGCGCCGTGACCAAGTAGTGCGCCCCGAAAGGACTGAGTACAAAGGAGTACCCGGGCCCGCAAACAGCGCAGGGAATCGAGTACCAACTACTGGTGATCCGGTTTCGGCCAGACGGTTAACTGTTTCTTGGAAGGACGGTTAGCCCCAAGCATCGCCGGAATTCCAGTCGCAACAGTCGCATCGGTGGTCTCTTTGAACCGGTGCTCCGGCCGTCGCAAGACGGTCCGGCCCTGGACGAAGCCGGCGGCGACAGAGTCTTCTGAGACCGAGACTCTCCCCCCAGCCGTCGCCGGCTTCTAGGCCAGGGATCCGCGCTCGCGGAAATTCAACCTTCTCCCCGAACAAGGGACTTTTGCTGCTTATTGGAGTGCGCATGTTGCCGGACCCTTGGCTGGACGAAGACACCGTCGCAGCAGGGTCGGGGCCATCGGCACTTCCGGACCGCCGGCAGCTCCTGGAGCTCATCGTCGGAGCCATAGCGTCACCGTCAACCAACGGCATAGTGGTGGTGGGGGACAAAGGCTCGGGCAAGAGCCACCTGCTGCTCTCCATCCAGGCCGGATTGCCCGAATCGATGGATGTCCGAACATACGCAGGCACGCCTGAACTCGAAGCGATACCTTTTGGAGCCCTGACATCGCGCGCTGAAGCTGCGGGGGAGTACTCCGGTCTTCCGGGGCTGCATGTTTTCCGGGCGCTCACCGCAGCCCTCGGTCCTGCCGACTATTTATATACGCCCGCGCCGCGCCGCCGCGGCCGGAAAAGCATGACGGCGCAGCGGCGTCCTCCGCTGGTGTTGTTGGTGGATGACATCCATCACGTCGACCCGGACTCGTTGGCCGTATTGTTGCAGTTGATGCCCGGCTTCGGTGCCACCTTGGTGGCTACCGCGGACAGCAGGAGGCCCTTGCCGCAGGACCTCTACCAGCTATGGGAAGACGGCTTCCTTGAGCAGTATCTCCTGCCGCCCTTCACCTTCCAGGAAGCCCAGGCGCTGTGCGAGGACCTCCTGGGCGGACGGATCCAGCGCCGGGTCAGCAGCGTCTTTGCGGTCATCAGCGGTTTCAACGTGGGTCTGTTGTGCCTCGCCGTCGAGGACGCCCGGCGAGCGGAGTTGCTGGTGCATCGGCGCGGATTCTGGACCCTGGACCCGCGTGCCCGCTGCCGGTGGCCGGGCGTGGTGGAACACGTTGCGGCGGAAAATGCACTCTGCCCGCCCGAGGAACGCCAGGCGTTGGAGGTCATCGCGCTGGGGGAGCCGGTGGCACTGGAGACCGTGGAACGCAGCTTCGGGCAGCGGACCATGGACAACCTGCTTGCGGCAAACCGGATCCGGCTGATCCCCGGCAGCCCGCCCATGGTCCGGACCAGTTCCTGGCTTTGGGGCGAGGGCACCCGGCTGTCCGTTCCGCGTTCGCGCAGCACGGCCCTCCGGATCGGCGTCGAGGGTCCCAAGCTGACCAAGGAGTCCGCTCCAACGATGCTGCGCTGGATGACCTGGACACTGGACTCCGGGCTGAGCTTGTCCGATGAACTGATCCTGTCTGCTGCGCCTGCCGCGGATAGTCCGTCCACCGCAGAGCTGGCCCTCCGTGCCGCCGCAGCCGTCAAAGAACCCGGGAATGTGCCTGAAGCCAAGCTCTTGAGGGCCCGGGCGCTCATTGCCGAAGGCCAACTGCAGGCGGCCACACCCGAACTGCGGGCACTGGCCACCGCGGATCGGCAGCCGGGTGTGAGGTCCGCGGCGGCCAACCGGCTGGCGGCCTTGAGCCTCATGGGCGCGGCCCCGGTGCCGGCAGCTGCTGATGTCTCCGAACCGGCAGCGACCATCGTCGACGTCGTCCGGGAAGCCGGACAGTTGCTCACGGCAGGAAACGCCCCGGAAGCCCTGGCGAGGTCGACGGCGGCCGTCCTGGCCATCGGTGCAGACCCGGATGCGGAAATCTTCCGGCCGGGTCTCCTGCTCCGGCACGCCATGTGCCTGCGCCACAACCTCGCGTGGGCGCCCTTGGAAACGGTGCTGCACGCACGGGCGAGCTATGCCATGCCCGCCCATCTGGCCGGCTGCCTTGAGGTTGCCCGGGGCTATGCACAGTTGAGCCAGGGACTTCCCCGCGCTGCCCGCCGGACGCTGGAACCGGTGGTTGCTGACATGGCCGACGCCGGCCTGCCGTTGGTAGTGGCTCTCGGCGCGGCCATGCTGGCGTTCTGTGAAGCACAGGACGGCGCCGGGCGGGAAGCACAGTCCAGCATCGCCCAAAGCCAGGCGGCCTTGGCCGAAGCAGGTCCGCGGGCAGCCGCCATGGACTCCGGGGTGTTGCGCGATTACTGTGCACTGTTCATCGCCGCCGCTCAGGACTACGTGGCTGGTCCAGGTGCCCTGCTTGCCCTCGCCGAGGAATTCCAGGCGACGAACTCCATGATCGCGGCCGAGGCCCTCTCCCTCCTTGCGCTGAAGGCCGGTGCCGCCGTCGTCGACGATCTGCCGCTGTTGAACCGCCTTGGCGGGCTTGCCGAAAACCTGGAGGGCGCGGGCGGGGTTTCCTTGCGGACGTTTGTGCAGGCCTGGTGCGACGGGGAGCCCAGGGCCCTGGAGGCCGCGGCCCGCAGCCTGTCCGGGAACAGGCAGTTCGCCCATGCTGTGCTCTGCTACGCCGCAGCGGCGGACAAGTATGAAGCGCGCTCACGCGGCGCAGCGAGCCGCCGGGCTTCGCTGATGGCGGAGCGGCTGCGTGCGGTGATCGACAGCGGCGATGTTCCCCCGCTCGGCTGGCTTCCGGGACCGGCGGGACGCTGACGTGCCCGAAAGCACATCAACGGTTGAGGCCACCCGTGGGATAATTGAGTGTCCCTGAAGGCTTTCCGAGGAGTCACCCTTGACCGTCGTATCAACTCCCGCATCGCTGCAGCAGTCCGTGCAAGCCATGGACAACGCCGAGGTGTTGAGGATCCGGAACGACTTCCCTGTCCTGAACCAGCAGGTCAACGGCAAGCCACTGATCTACCTGGATTCCGGCGCAACATCGCAAAACCCGTTGAGCGTGATCGAAGCCGAGCAGGAATTCTACGAACAGCGCAACGCGGCAGTGCACCGCGGCGCCCACCATCTGGCCGTCGAAGCCACGGAGGCGTTCGAGGACGCACGGCAGACGGTGGCGGACTTCATCGGTGCCCGTTACGAAGAGACGGTCTGGACCTCCAACGCCACCGAAGGCCTGAACCTCATCAGCTATGCGCTGTCCAACGCCGCGCTGTGGGCCGCTCAAGGGCGCGGTAGTTCGGCGCTGAAGGACCTCTCCATTGGTCCGGGGGATGAGATCGTGGTGACGGAAATGGAGCACCACGCCAACCTGATCCCGTGGCAGGAGCTGGCATTCCGCGCCGGTGCCACCCTCAAGTACATCCCCGTCACTGACGAAGGAATGCTGCGGCTGGATGCCGCGGCGGAAATCGTGGGGGAGCGGACCCGCGTGCTGGCCTTCACGCACGCCTCCAACGTCCTGGGCACCATCAACCCCGTGCGTGAACTGGTTGCCCTTGCCCGCCGTGCCGGCTCGCTGGTGGTCCTCGACGCCTGCCAGTCCGTGCCGCACATGCCTGTCAACGTCAAGGACCTGGACGTTGACTTTGCGGTGTTCTCAGGCCACAAGATGCTCGCACCCACCGGCGTGGGGGTGCTCTACGGCAAGCAGGAGCTCCTGGATGTGCTCCCGCCGTTCCTGACGGGTGGTTCCATGATCACCACGGTCACCATGGACCGGGCAGAATACTTGCCGGCACCGCAGCGCTTCGAGGCCGGCACCCAACGGATTTCCCAGGCAGTTGCCCTTGCTGCGGCCGTGAACTACCTGTCCGAAACGGGAATCGACCGCATCCACGCGTGGGAGGCCCAGTTGGGCGAGCGGCTGGTCAGGGGCCTGGAATCCATCGACGGGGTCAGGGTGGTGGGCCCGGCCTCCGGTTCCGAACGCATCGGCCTGGCCGCGTTCGACGTCGCCGGCGTGCACGCGCACGACGTCGGACAGTTCCTTGATGACCGCGGCATCGCCGTCCGCGTGGGGCACCACTGCGCGCAGCCGCTGCACCGCAGGCTCGGCCTTACCGCCACCACGCGGGCCAGCACCTACCTCTACAACACCACCGACGACGTCGACGCTTTCCTCGATGCCGTATCCGGCGTGCGGGCCTACTTCCAGGCCTGACGCCGGTCCTTCACCCTTCGACGAACAGGCAAGCACCATGAGTCTCGACCAGTTGTACCAGCAGATCATCCTGGACCACTCCAAGCAGCGCCACGGCAGCGGCCTGGCGCGGACCGCCGCACCCGAAGGCGCAGCAACCGGGCAATCACACCAGCTCAACCCGGTGTGCGGTGACGAGGTCACCCTGCGCCTTGCCGTAGCCGATGGCACGGTAAAGCAAGTGAGCTGGGACGGTGCCGGCTGCTCCATCTCCATGGCCTCGGCCTCGGTGTTGAGCGAACTGGCGGAAGGGCTGTCCGTGGAGGAGCTGCACGAGGTCATCGACAACTTCCGCGAGGTCCTCCGGTCCCGGGGCAAGGTCCAGGCGGACCCGGAGATCCTTGGGGATGCCGCAGCCTTTGAAGGCGTGTCCCGCTACGCGGCCCGCGTCAAGTGCGCCATGATTTCCTGGGTGGCGGCCGAGGACGCCCTCAACCAGGCCACAGCATAGGCCAGCCCAGGCCACAACGGCCTAGCCGCGGGCGAAGACGTCCGGTACGCCGTCGCCGTCGTCATCCCGTGCTTCTTCCGCCGCCACCAGCCGGTAGCGCCGGTTGCGGGCCTTGAGCACTATCGCGGCAAGCAGTGCCGAGATCAGCGAACCTGCCAGGATGGCTACCTTGGCGTGGTCGTTGTGGGCGGACCCGGACCCAAAACTCAGCTCGCCGATCAGCAGCGACACCGTGAAGCCGATGCCGGCGAGGAGCGCCAGGCCGAAGAGGTCGATCCATGAAATGCTGGGATCCAGGCTGGCCCGCGTCGTCTTGGTGACCAGGAACGTGGTACCGAAGACGCCGACTGCCTTGCCGATGACCAGCGCCGCGATGACTCCCACCGCCACAGGATCCTGCAGCGCAGCGGCCATCCCGTCAAAGCCTCCCAACGCAACGCCCGCGGAGAAGAACGCGAACACGGGGACGGCGAAGCCTGCCGAGAAGGGACGGAGGCGGTGTTCGAAGCTTTCGGCCAGTCCCTCCGCCGGTTCCCCTTTCTTTCCACTCGCGGCCACCGGCACGGCGAAGCCGAGGATCACCCCGGCAACCGTGGCGTGAATACCGGAGGCGTGCACGAAGCCCCACGTGGCGAAGGCCAGCGGGAGCAGCAGGTACCAGCTGCGGACCCGCTTCTGGACGAGGAAGGTGAACAGCGCCAAAGGGACGAGTGCGGCCAACAGCATGAGCGGCTGCAGCCCGGTTGAGTAGAAGAAGGCGATGATGCCGATGGCGATCAGGTCGTCCACCACGGCGAGCGTCAACAGGAAGGTCCGCAGGGCTGCCGGAAGGTGGGTGTTGATCACAGCCAGCACGGCCAGGGCGAAAGCGATGTCCGTGGCGGTGGGAATGGCCCAGCCCTTGAGGGTTTCCCCGGCAGAGCCCAGGTTCACCAGCACGTAGATCAGTGCCGGTATGACCACCCCGCCAAAGGCTGCGGCGACGGGAACAACTGCTTTGGCGGGAGAACGCAGCTCTCCAGCCACGAATTCCCTTTTGAGTTCAAGGCCGGCGAGGAAGAAGAAAACGGCCAGCAAGCCATCGGACGCCCAATGTCCGAGGCTGAGCTCCAGGTGCCAGGGCTCGTAGCCGATGGTGAAGTCCCGGAGGGCGAAGTAGGCATCGGCTGCGGGGGAGTTGGCCCAGAGCAGTGCGATGACTGTGGCGATGAGGAGGAGTGCTCCGCCCACGGTTTCCGTGCGAAGGATGGCGAGGATCCGGCGGTACTCGGGGTAGGTGGCGCGGGTGAAGATCGTGGGCGAGCGGTCAGCCACAGGGGCTCCTTGTCCGGTTCGGGGTATTCGGGGTATCACAATGACTCCGCCGACCAGACTTCCCGGCACACCAACGTCCATCCTACCCAACTGGGTCGCAGTAGTGCGCGTTTAGAGACGTCAAAACGCGCTTAACTGCGACCCAGTTGGGAGAAATTAGGGGAGCAAACCCGCGACGCCGATCGCCGCCGTCGCGAGGCCCAGCACCATGGAGATGGTCACCAGGACCACGTGCACGGTCAGGAACCGGGTCGCCTTGCCCGACGCGTCCCGCGCACGCGGATCCTTCATCACGCGTTTGAGGAACTGCGGCCACACAACCAGTGACCAAACGCCCGCGACGATCAGGACAACCGCCAGGATTGCGGGAAGTTCCACGCTAGTGGCTTTCGAGCCAGGCCTGGGCCTGCTGGGACTGGATGTTCAGGGCCTTGCCGACCATCGGTTCCGCGGCGTCGGCGATCTTGCCGCCGAGGAACGGAACAGAGGACTTCACGTTGCCCTCCAGCTCGATCCGGGTGCTGCCGCCTTCAGCCACCAGGCGCTGGACAGCGGTGACATCCAGGGGCGCACCGGCCACCTTCAAGGCGATGGTGCTGGCGCGGGATCCGTCAGCTGCCGGGGCCTCCCACTGCTCGGTCTGGGTGACCGTGAGGCTCTCGCCGACGAACTTGCGGGCGATGTCCGGCAGTCGCGTCGTGGGCAGCGTGCGGACGGTGGTGGTGCTGAACGCGCCGGCGGTGTCACCGTCGATCGTGAACGATTCCAAGGAGCCGCCCACCAGTTCGCTCGTGTGACGCAGGAAGTCCTCGTCGACGAATACAGCGGCGACGCGGTCAACGCTATGCGGCAGGGTGGTGGATGCGCTCAGGGCCATGGGTCCTCCGTGGATGTGGTGGTGTTGAAGCTCTTTTAGCTCCCAACATCCTACGGGGTGTCGCTGGCCGCGCCCGAACCGGCCCCGGCTGCACCCTGCTCGCGGGATGCTTCCTGCAGGGCCGTGGCGGCCGCCGAAATGTTCCGCGCCATGGACGGGAAGATCACCCCGTGGAACGGGTAAACGCCCAGCCAATACAACCGTCCTGCCAAGCCGCGCGGGAAGAAAATGGCGCGCTGGCGATACAGGCTGCCGTCGCCGTCGGGCTCTACCGCCAACTCCAGCCACGCGCGCCCGGGCGCCCGCATCTCCGCCCGCAGGCGCAGCAGGTGGCCACGGTCAATGGCCTCCACCCGCCACCAATCCACCACCTCCCCACTATTGAGTGTTTTAGGGTGTCGTCGCCCGCGCAGCAGGCCGGCCCCGCCCTGCAGTTTGTCCATCCAGCCGCGGATACGCCAGGCCAAGGGCAACGAGTACCAGCCGTTCTTGCCGCCGATGCCTTCGATGATGGTCCACACATGCTCCGGCCGGGCGGGGCTGTGGAACTTCCGTTCGTCCACGTACACCTTGTACCCGGCCCAGTCGGGGTCGCTCGGGAGGGGATCGGAGTCCACGCCGGCGTTGGCCCACGTGGTCTCCACCTGCCCGTCGCGTTCCTTGCCCAGCGCCAAGGCAACAGCGCGGCGGTACGGCGTCAGGCCGCCGTCGGGCAGGGGAATGTAACGGTCGACGTCGTGCTCCCGCGACACAGCGTCGTGCTGCAGTGACTGCACCAGCGGGAAGGACATGGACAGCGGAATCGGTGTCACCAGGGCAACCCATAGCCCGGCCAGCTTCGGTGCGGGAACCGGCAGGGCAATGACCAGCCGCCGGGGGAGGCCACGCTCCACGGCGTACTGGTTCATCATGTCCTTGTACTTCAGGACGTCGCGGGAACCGATGTCGAAGGTGCGGTTGAGCTTGTCCGGAAGGGTGGCAGCGGCAACGAGGTAGTGGAGCACGTCCCGCACCGCGATCGCCTCGATCCGGTTATTAACCCAACTGGGCGCCGGCATGACGGGCAGCGTGTCAGCCAGATGACGGATCATTTCGAAGGACGCGGAGCCCGAACCGATCACCACGCCCGCCTGGAACACGATGGAATCAACCCCGGACTCCAGGAACACCCGGCCCACCTTTTCCCTGGACCGCATATGGGTTGAAAGCAGCGCATTGTCAGGATGGAGCCCGCCGAGGTAAACGATCCTGGATACCTTGGCGGCGGACGCGGCAGCTGCCACCAGGCGGGCCATCGCTTCTTCCTTGGCCTCGTAGCCGCCGCCCGATGCCATGGAATGGACCAGGTAATACAGCACGTCCACGCCTTCCATGGCCTTCGCTGCGGTGTCCTGGTTGTCCAGCGAATCCTGGATGATTTCCACGTCGCCGTGCCACGGGACGTCAGCGATCTTCTGCGGGGAGCGGACCAGGACTTTTACCCGGTGGCCGGCCTCGAGCAACCGCGGAACCAGGCGGCCGCCGATGTAGCCGGTGGCGCCCGTTACCAGGACGGTCTTGCGGGAAGGCTGTTTTTCAAGCGGTTGCTGTTCGGGCGCTGGCTGCAAAGGAACTCCTGGGGCTGGAGGGAGGGGTAGGCTGGAATCAACCCGGCATTCATTCGAATTTCCGGGCATTTGTGTTGCCTGCCCTTGGACCCACCCTAGGAGTTTCAGCCATGAGCCTCAACGGCCTGCGCCGCGCACTGGCGGAAGACAAGACTTTTGCGCGCGTTCGAACAGAGGCTGGGCGGCCTTTCGAGTCCCGAAGCACCGACTATCAAATCAGCGCGCCCACGGGCATGCGATCCGTCCTGCTCGCCGAAATGGCCGACGCCCTGGCCACCGGTGCCGCCGGTGATCCGGTGGTACTGGCCGTGACAGCCACCGGGCGCGAGGCCGAGGACCTCACCGCCGCGCTCGCCTCCTACCTGCCCGCCGACTCCGTTGCCACTTTCCCCAGCTGGGAAACCCTCCCGCACGAACGCCTCTCGCCCCGCTCTGACACGGTGGGACGCCGCCTGTCGGTCCTGCGCAGGCTCGCCCACCCGGAAAGTTCGACGTCGGCCCCGCTCCGCGCGGTGGTTGCACCCGTTCGCGCCGTGGTCCAGCCGATTGTGGCCGGCTTGGGCGACCTCGTCCCCGTCACCTTGAAGGTAGGGCAGGAGCGCTCCTTCACCGACGTGGTGAGGGCGCTGTCCGACGCGGCCTACGCCCGGGTGGACATGGTGACCCATCGCGGTGAATTTGCGGTGCGTGGCGGCATCCTGGACGTCTTCCCGCCCACGGAAGACCACCCCATCCGCGTGGAGTTCTTCGGCGACGAAATCGACCAGATGCGCTGGTTCGCCGTGGCCGACCAAAGGTCGTTGTCCGCCCCGGGCATCCACCACCCCACGGAGCTCCACGCTCCGCCGTGCCGCGAAATCCTCATCACCCCTGCGGTCATGTCCCGCGCGGCCAAACTGAAGCCGGACATGCCGGCCGCGGCCGACATGCTGGAGAAGATCGCCGGCGGCATTGCCGTGGAGGGCATGGAATCCCTGGCGCCCGTGTTGGTGGACGCCATGGTTCCTTTGGTGGACCAGCTTCCCGCAGGCTCCATGACGGTAGTCATTGAGCCGGAGAAGGTCCGTACGCGGGCACACGACCTCGCGGCCACGAACGAGGAATTCCTGGAGGCGGCTTGGTCGACGGCGTCCGACGGCGGCGCCGCGCCTTTGGACTTGTTGTCCCGGGCGTCCACGGACCTGCATGCTGCAAGCTTCCGATCCCTCACCGACACCCGCTCCGCAGCACTGGAACACGGCGTTTCCTGGTGGTCCATCACATCCCTTGCCTCCGACGAGGACCTGGTCCTGGACATCGACGTCCTCAACCTGCACGCCCGCGAACCGCGCGGATACCAAGGTGACGTGGCTGAAATGCTGGAGTTCATCGGCTCCCGCGTCCGCGACCAGTGGCGGATCGTGGTGGTCACGGACGGCCCGGGCCCGGCCCAGCGCCTGGCCGAACTGTTCCACGACGCCGAGATTCCGTGCAGCCGCGTGGACTCCCTGGACAAGGAACCGCAGCCCGGAATCATCGAGGTGACCTGTGCCGCCGTCGGACGCGGTTTTGTGCTGGACGGGCTCAAACTGGGCCTCCTCACGGAAGCCGATTTGCTGGGACGGGCGTCGGCAAGTTCCACGAAGGACATGCGGCGCATGCCGTCCAAGCGGCGCAATGCCGTGGACCCGCTGCAACTGCATGCCGGCGACTTCGTGGTCCATGAGCAGCACGGAATCGGCAAGTTCGTTGAGTTGATCCAGCGCAAGGTTGCCGGTACGTCGGCCTCCGATTCGGGCCTTCGGGAGTATTTGGTCCTGGAGTATGCTCCCTCCAAGCGCGGCGCTCCGGGGGACCGGTTGTTCGTTCCCACCGACCAGCTGGACCAGGTGACCCGCTATGTAGGCGGCGACGCTCCGGCCCTGAGCAAGATGGGCGGCGCCGACTGGGCCAGCACCAAGTCCAAGGCGCGCAAGGCCGTGAAGGAGATCGCCGGGGAGCTGATCCGCCTTTACTCGGCGCGCATGGCCAGCCGGGGGCACGCCTTCGCCCCGGACACCCCGTGGCAGCGCGAGCTTGAAGAAGCCTTCCCGTATGTGGAAACACCGGACCAGCTGACCACCATCAATGAGGTCAAAGCGGACATGGAACGCGAGATTCCCATGGACCGGCTGGTGTCCGGCGACGTTGGCTACGGCAAGACCGAAATCGCGGTCCGGGCCGCGTTCAAGGCCGTCCAGGACGGGAAGCAGGTGGCTGTCCTCGTGCCGACGACGCTCCTGGCACAACAGCACTATGAAACTTTCACCGAACGCTTCAGCGGGTTCCCGCTGCGGGTGCGGCCCCTGTCCCGTTTCCAGACCTCGAAGGAGGCCAAGGAAACCGCCGAGGGCGTCAAGAACGGTTCCGTGGACGTCGTGATCGGAACCCACCGGCTGCTGTCCAAGGATTTCGAGTTCAAGGACCTCGGCCTGGTGATCGTCGACGAAGAGCAGCGGTTTGGCGTGGAGCACAAGGAAGCGCTGAAGAAGATGCGCACCAACGTGGACGTCCTGGCCATGAGTGCCACGCCGATTCCGCGCACCTTGGAGATGTCCCTGACAGGCATCCGGGAAACCTCCACCCTGGCCACGCCGCCGGAGGAACGCCACCCGGTGCTCACGTATGTTGGCCCGTACACGGACAAGCAGACCTCGGCTGCGATCCGCCGCGAGCTCATGCGTGAAGGACAGGTGTTCTTCGTGCACAACCGCGTCTCTTCCATTGAGCGTGTCGCGGCACAGATCCGCGAACTGGTTCCTGAGGCCCGCGTGGAAGTGGCCCACGGGCAAATGTCCGAAAGCCGCCTGGAAAAGATCATTGTGGACTTCTGGGAGAAACGCTT
Organism: Paenarthrobacter sp. YJN-5; assembly: GCF_015040095.1. NCBI lineage: Bacteria > Bacillati > Actinomycetota > Actinomycetes > Micrococcales > Micrococcaceae > Paenarthrobacter > Paenarthrobacter sp. YJN-5. Next base: position 3,185,256 of record NZ_CP053544.1, on the reverse strand, counting down.
CGACGTGCTGGTGTGTACCACCATCATTGAGACCGGCCTGGACATTTCCAACGCCAATACCCTGATTGTGGACGGCGCGGACAAGTATGGCCTGTCCCAGCTGCACCAGCTCCGTGGCCGGGTGGGCCGTGGGCGCGAACGCGCCTACGCCTACTTCCTGTATCCCTCGGAAAAGCCGTTGGGCGAGGTGGCGTTGGAACGCCTCAAGGCCGTGGCTGCCCACAACGAGCTGGGCGCCGGCATGCAGTTGGCCATGAAGGACCTCGAAATCCGCGGTGCCGGCAACCTCCTGGGCGGCGAGCAGTCCGGCCACATCCAGGGCGTGGGCTTCGACCTCTACATCCGCCTGGTGGGCGAAGCCGTGGCCGAGTACCGCGGAGACGCGGAGGAGAAGGCCGCGGAGATGAAGATCGAGCTTCCCGTCAATGCGCACTTGCCGCATGACTACGTGCCCGGCGAGCGGCTTCGCCTGGAGGCCTACCGCAAGTTGGCGGCCGCCGTCACCAACGAGGCCATCGAGGAAGTTCTGGCCGAACTCGTGGACCGGTACGGCGCGCTCCCGCTGCCCGTGCAAAACCTGATCGCCGTGGCGCGCTTCCGTGTGGGGGCCCGCGAAGCCGGCCTGTCCGACGTCGCGCTCCAGGGAAACTTCATCCGTTTCTCGCCGGCGCAACTGCCCGAATCCAAGGTCATGCGCCTGAACCGCATGTACCCCGGTTCCCAGGTGAAGCCTGCGCTGGATGCCGTGTTGATCCCCAAACCCAAGACCGCCCGGATCGGCGGACGCGACCTGCAGGACGCCGAAATCCTGGAGTGGGCCAACAACGTCATCGAGGCGATCTTCGCCGATGTACCCGTGAAAGCCGGCTGACTTCAATGATGGGAGGACACCACGCCGCGTCGGGAGCCGCGGCGTGGATCGCTATTGCCTCGACCGGGCCGTACGCACTGGGCTGGTACCCGCTGGATTCCACGGGCATCCTCATCGGGGCCATGGCGACGGCGGGAACAGCACTCGTGTGCGACTGGGACCACCGGCACAGCACCATTGCGAACTCGCTGCCCCCGGTGTCCAACGTGATCGCCGTCGGCATCGAGAAGGCCAGCGGCGGGCACCGCCAGGGGACGCACTCGCTGCTGGGAGCCTCCGCCTTCGTGGTGCTGGCAGCAATGGCCGCCCAGTTCCAGATGGTCACGCCGGTGGGGAAGTTGTCCGTGGGCGCCGGACTCCTGTGCATGTTCATGATCAACCTCGCGGCCAAGGCCCTGAAGCTGTTTCCCAAGTCCGGCTGGATCACCAACTGGATCTTCGCCCTTGTCATGGCCGGATTGGTGACGTGGTTCGCCCCGGACCAGTGGGGTTGGCTGCCTCTGTCCATGCTGACGGGCGTGGTGGTCCACATCGTGGGGGACATGATCACTGTGGGCGGTGTGCCCCTCTTATGGCCCATCGTCATCAAGCCGCCCAAGTTCCTCCGCAAATCGGCCATCAAGGGAATCTGGCGGCCGAACGGCGCGTTTTCCCTGCCCTTGCTCGGCCGCGCGGGATCCCGTCGCGAGTGGCTGGTGCTGATCCCGGTGAGCGGCTACGCCATGGTGGGAATGGCCGTCTCCGCCTGGGCCCTTGCCCGGCAGCATTGGCCCGGAATGGTGGCTGCTTTGGGCGGTGCACTGCAGCTTCCTTGAGCTCCCCGTTTGGTCCATTGCTTGAAACGTCCATCAAATTCGCGTCATGACTCATGGCCTCCCTCCACATCCAAACGGGCGCCTTTGCCCCGGTAAGACTTTGGTTTGGGGAACTTGGAGGTTCACATGGACTTGTTCCGTTCGCACGGCATCCATTCAGGCAGCAAGGAAAGTGAGGCACAGCGACGCACCCAATCGTTGCGGCGCTCACACGTTGACCTTGAGGTAATTATTCCGGCGTACAACGAGGCTTCGAGGATGCCCGGCACGCTGCGACAGACAGCCGACTTCCTCGCCGCGCAGCCGTGGTCTTCGCGGATTGTGGTGGTGGACAACGCCAGCGTGGACGAAACAGGACCGGTGGTCCGGAAGCTGTCCAGGGAAGCGGGAAGCCCGGTGCCGATCTCGGTGATCGGCTGTGCCCGCCGTGGCAAGGGCGCTGCCGTCCGTCGGGGGCTCCTGAGCGGGACCTCGCGGTTCACTGGTTTCTTCGACGCCGACATGGCCACTCCCGTGGAGACCCTGGCTGCTGCCATGTCCCACCTGCAGCATGGTGCCGCAGCCGTGATCGCGTCGCGGCATGCGCCCGGAGCCACGCTCGTCCGGCCCCAACAGCTGGGCCGGCGCCTGGGCGGCAGGGCGTTCAGGGCCTTGACCAGGACAAAGGTCAAGGGCATCGCCGACACACAATGCGGCTTCAAGTTCTTCGAACGTGATGCGCTCACCGCTGCCATGGTGCAGTGCCGGGCAACGGGCTTCGCCTTCGACGTCGAGCTGCTTCTCAGGCTTCAACTCCAGGACGCACCGATTGTTGAACTGCCGGTCGCGTGGACGGATGGCGCATCGTCGTCCTTCCGGCCCCTCCATGACGGCGTAGCCAGTTTCGCCGCCGTTTTCCAGCTCCCAAAGTCAACGCCGTGACCGCGGTACTGACGCACGAAACCGCCGTCGCGCGGCTGGCTGGAAAGCACGTGCTGGTCCTCAACTGGCGGGACGTGTTGCACTCACAGGCCGGCGGGGCAGAGCAATATATGCACGAGATTTCCCGGAGGTGGGTTGAGCACGGAATCAAGGTCACCTGGTTCACCGGCCGGGATACCGGACAAGCCGCCGCTGACGTCATCGACGGCGTTCGGGTACTGCGTGCCGGCGGGCCCCTGGCCATCTATGCCCGGTCAGCACTCAAGCTTTTGAGGTCAGGCGAAACGTTCGATGCAATTGTTGACTGCCAGAACGGAATCCCTTTCTTCTCTCCGTTGTTCGTACCGGCCGATACCCCGATCGTCCAACTGATCCACCACGTCCATCAAGAGCAGTTCGCCACGAGGTTCGCTCCTCCCTTGGCAGCCCTTGGCCGCTTCTTGGAGAACAGCGGCGCGAAGGCGGTCTACGGTCAGCGGGCCATTGCGGCAGTATCGGTGTCCACGCGGCTGGAGCTGCGCAAGCTTGGCTTCACCGGTCCCGTGCATGTGGTCCCGAACGGCACCATCGACGTGCCCGCAAGGCCGGGGCCCAGGGACCCGGAACCAACCATTGGCGTCGTCAGCCGGTTGGTTCCCCACAAGCGGCTGGACTTGTTGCTGGGGCAGTTCGCGGTTGCGGCGCGGAGTATTCCGAATCTGCGCCTGGAAATCGTGGGAGACGGTCCGGAGAAGCCCCGTTTGCAGCAGTTGGCCATGGACCTCGGACTGGACCACGCAGTGACGTTTCACGGATACCAGCCAAACGAAGTCCGCGACGATCTCTTGAACCGCGCCTGGCTCACAACATCGACCTCCGCTTCCGAAGGTTGGGGATGCTCGGTAGTGGAGGCCGCAGCGTGGGGCGTCCCCTGCCTGGCATTGCAGGTCCCGGGAATCCGGGACTCAGTGGTGGATGGGCGGACGGGCTGGTTCGTGGACACACCCACGGAACTTGGCGCTGCCATGGTTTCCGCGTTGGAGGCTTTGGCTGATGCGAACATCGCCAAGGGCATCTCTGCCCAGTGCCAGGAGTGGGCCCGGTGCTTCACCTGGGACCGCTCCTCTGAATTGCTGGCCGGAGTCCTGCTGGAGGAGACCCTGCGCCGCCGGGGCGTTGATGGCTATGCCAGCGTTTCGGACATGTCCACCGTGGCACGCTTCGAACTTCCCGCGGGAGTGGACCTCGGAAGCATACGGAGCGTCCTCAGGCCCACGGATGAAGTGCGGGAGACCGAGGGCGACGTGGAAGTGCTCATCAAAGGGCGCGATGAATTCGAGGCGTTCGCTGCCTTGAAAAGCGTGGGTGTGATTGCCGCGGAGGTGCGGCCGGCAGGGAGGAGCAGCCTCCTCGCCGGACCGGGCAACGGGTTCACTCCTGCCGACGCTGTTCATGACCTATAGCGGGACACGCTCCGGCAGCGCGCCGGCATACCGAAGCCGTGCCAAAGCCGGCCAGGCAAGCAAAGTAGCGGAGAACAGCGGCATCCTGGCGGTCTCGGCGGGACTGGTGGGGGTAGTGAGCTACGTCTGCACGCTCCTCATGGCCAACAGGCTTGAGACCACCGACTACACGCATTTCGCCGCAGCCGCGATGCTCATGGGCATCGTGGGAATTGTGGCCTCGGCGTTGGTTCCGTTGCCGCTGTCCCACATCGTGGCGGTCCATCCTGCGGGTTCGGAGGAGCGCAGGGACGGGATGGCCTTCGCGGTTTTCGTTTCGTGGGCGGCGGGCGCGGCTTCGGCGCTGCTCACGGGAGGGTTGGCGCTTGTTTTCGCAGGTCCGGACCTGGCGGCAGCAGTGGCGTTGGGCTCCCTAGGGATCTTCGTCGTCACGGCGCATGCCGGCTGGCTTCAGGGCGAGCTGAGGTTTCCGTGGTATTCCCTGACCACCATCGTCGAGGTGTTGGTTCGGCTGCTCTTCAGCCTGGTGGTCATCGCCCTGGCATGGGGCGCAGGGGGAGCAGTGGCGGGATTTGCGGTGGGCTCCCTGGTGCAGTTTGCCGTGCCGCGGTCCTTCTACCGGGATCTGACGTGGCGTCCGGGAGTGCTTCGGGAGAAGTGGCGCTGGGCTGAAACCAGCGACATCGCCTCGGTCCTGTGCGTCGTGTCCGTCCTGGTGGGCATCGACGTCGTCGTGGTCGGTTTCCTGGGCGGCGGCTCCGCGGAAGCGGCAGGCTTCCAAGCGTTGGCCACCATCGCAAAAGGACCTGTCTATGTGGCCGCGGGGACCGCGCTGGTTGCGTTTCCCTTGCTACGCAGTCCGGGAGCAAATGTCCGGAAGGTCCTTGCAGAGGCTTTTGTCTCCTTCGGGCAGCTCGGGACGGTGGCTTTTGCCGTCATTGCCACGGCGCCACCGATGATGTCAGGGCTCATTGTTCCGCAGAAATACCACGGATCCCTGGGGCTCCTGCCGTGGCTCGCTGCGGCCGGCCTGGGCTATGCGGTCCTGATGGTCCTCACCACGGTCCTCCTGGCCCTGCGCGCCTACCGCCGCTGCCAATTGGGCCTCGCCATTGCCTCCGTCCTGGTGCTGGGTGGCTTGTGGGCCGGCTGGGAGTTCGATGGCGTGCGGGGCATGGCCATTGGTTGTGGCGTAGGTGCCGTGGCTGCGGCTTTGGCGCTGGCTGTCATTGCCCGGCCGGTTCTGGCCGTCCATGCCTCCTCCGGTTCGGGGCGGTCCGGCTTCGCTTGGGCGGCGGGCGTCCTGGCCCTTCTGGTGGTCCTCGGTGTGGCCGCCTGGCTGCAGCCCGTTGTGTGGTTGTTGCTGGCCGGCGTGGGCGGAACAGGAGTCCTTGCCCATCAACGGGGACTTCTGCCCACGCGCAACGACCTCCGGATATTACGACGGCGGCGGGCCGCGGGCCGGCGGTCCAAGCCCGTGGGCCGGCGGTCCAAGCCCGTGGGCCGGCGGTCCAAGCCGCAGGCACTTTCGGCAGGGCGGCTGGCCCGGATCGGAGCCCGCCTCTCCGCCAACACGGCCGCCACGTTCGTGCTGGTGACGGTGGCAGGATTCGGCGTGCGCGCCCTTGGCCTGGAGCGGGGCTTTGAACTGTGGGTTGATGAAATGCTGTACGTCAGGCTCGGCGAATCGGTGGGCGCGGGTGAATTTCCGACGTTGCCTGACGGTCCGTTCTTCCTGCACCCTCCGGGCTACTTCCTGCTCGAAGCCGGCGTCATCAAGGTGTTCGGCGTGTCCGGAGACATCATCCCGATGACCCTGCAGCTTCGCTGGCTTAACGCCGTCCTGGGAGCCGTCACTGTGGGTTTGGGCTACCTGCTGATCCGCAAACTGGCCGGCCTGGCCGCCGCGTGGCTGACTGCGGTGATTTTGTCCTTCGAGCCGTTCATCCTTCGCAACAACAGCCATGCTTTCCTGGAGACCTCGGCCATGGTGCCGGCGCTGGCCGGGTTGGTGCTCCTGGTGGGCAGCCGGGAGGGGGAAGGCCGTCTGCGTTCCTTTGCGAGGTTGGCAGGGGCCGGCTTACTGCTGGGGTACTCGGTGGTGTGCAAGGACTTCTTCCTCATTTGCACTATCGCTACCGTGCTTGCGGCCCTGGCGTGGAAGAAGACCCTCCCGTGGCGTCAAGGGCTGGTGGTCACTGGCTTCGGCATTGTTCCCTACGCCGTCTACCTGCTGGTGGTGACTGTCCATGGACACTTCCCTGCGTGGCAGTGGGCCAAGAGCCATGGAGTTGTCCGCATGTCCGGGGTGGAGAAGTCCACCGGGTTCACCGCGGAGGGGTCGCCGAGCATCGTCTCCCGGCTTGTGGAGCAGGTAGGGCAATTCGGTACCAGCTATCTCCTCCTGGTGTTGTGCCCTATTGCCGGATTGCTGCTGTGCTTCAGCATTCACGCCGGTCGGCGGCTGATGGGGCTGGCCGGCCTGGCGCTTGGCGCCGCGGGAACTTACAGCGCTTTGTTCGGCACCTTTGAGGAACAGTACGGGTACGGCGTCATGGTGGTTGGCGCACTGTGCGCCGTCCTGTTCGTGGTGGAGCTCAGGGAGAGGTTTCCGGGCACGCGCAAGGTGCTGGCCGTGATCGCCGTGGTCCACGTGCTGCTCACGGTGGCGCTGGGACTGCGGACCGCCCTGACCCAGGACAACGGATTTGTCCGCGCCGATGAGTGGATCCAGGCCAACCTCCCGGCCGAGGCGCGGATCAGCGTCACCAACAGCACGGGGCACTTCGCCTACATGCACGATCCCCGTTTTGGCATCTGGCCGGATGCGCCATTGATGGAACAGAACGGCGTGAGCTATGTCCTCACCCAATCGAAACCAACGAGGCAGGGATACGGATACGCCAATCCCGCCATGCTCGCCTGGTTGGAGGAACACGCAACGCCCATGGTCACCACGGCCGGCCCAACCAACGGCGAAACCACCATCTGGTATGTGGATCCGGCGAAACGTCAGGCAGCAGCCGCTGCCAACGTCGGGGTGCCCTCCAAGAGCTACGGGACAGAAAGGTAATCATGAGAGTTTTGCATCTGGGGTTCGAGGACCCCCGCATGCCCGGGGCCGGCGGCGGATCCGTCAGGACCCATGAAATCAACCGGCGCCTTGCCGCCCGGGGATTCGACGTTACTGTGCTCACCACTAGGTATCCCGGGTGGCAGGAACGGGTCCAGGACGGCGTCCGCTATGTGCCCATCGGCCTTGGCGGTGGCGGCACCAGGCTCACCAGACTGGTGGCGTACGTGCTGCGGTTGCCCTTCGAAGTGCGGCGGCGCCGGGTGGCGGCCGATCTGGTGGTGGAGGATTTTTTCGCACCCTTCTCCACCATGGCTGCGCCGCTCTGGACCAAACTTCCCACTATCGGCGTTGTCCAATGGCTGCATGCCAGGGACAAAGCACGGCAATACAAACTGCCCCTGCACTGGGTAGAAAGGTGGGGCGTTCGCAAGCACCGGAGGCTCATTGCAGTGTCCCGGGGCATCGCAGACAACCTTGCTGCACTGAATCCGGCCCTCCATGTGGACGTGATCGGAAACGGCGTGGATCCCGCCGCGTGGAAACCAACGCCCCACAAAGGCCAAAATGTCCTCTTCGTAGGGCGCCTGGAACTCGGTCACAAAGGTTTGGACCTGCTGATGGCGGCTTGGGCCAAGTGCTGCGCGGAAGTGGACGGGATGCTCCTCGTTGCCGGCACGGGCCCGGACGAAGCAAAGCTGCGTGTGCTCATCCGCGACGCCGGTCTCTCAGAGCGCGTGCGGTTGCTCGGGTGGCTCTCCGGGGAGGAGAAGTTCCGCGCTTTCAGCGAGGCGCGCCTGGTGGTGGTGCCTTCGCGGCACGAGACCTTTGGACTCGTGGCCATCGATGCCCTGGCGACGGGCACGCCGGTGATTGCCTTCGACATCCCGTGCCTGCGGGAGATCGTCCCGCCAGGGGTGGGGTGGCTGGTTGAGGCGTTCGACGTCGGCGCGTTCGCAGATGAGATAACGCGCCGATACGCACAACCCGGCTTGGAAGCCGTGGCTGAGGAAGGACGGAAGTTCGCGGCCGGCTACAACTGGGATGCGCTCGCGGACCGCCAGGCCGAGGCATACCGTGCCGCCTTGGAGGCACTTTCCGCAACAACCGGTCGGCAGGACAGTGCCGCTGAAAGGGACTAGATGACACAGCAAACACGGGTTGAACGCTCCATGGCAGGAAATGCTCCTTGGCTTGTGCTGTCGCCCCATCTTGATGATGCAGTGCTCTCCTGTGGTGCGCTGCTCGAGGCCCAGGCGCAAAAGCGCACCATCGTGGTGGCCACCGTGTTCACGGAGGAGGGCTCCCCGCCGCACACTCGCGCGGCGCGATCGTTCCTGGGCCAGTGCTGCATCACCGAGGCCGGGGGACTCTTTGAAGCCCGCAAGGCCGAGGACAGGGCCGTGCTGGCTGCCATGGGTGTCCAGTACCTGCACCTGGGAGAGGTGGATGCCCTCTTCCGGAAGCGCGAACCACTCCGCCATCGCAGGCCGTTCCTTAGGCAGGGGCTCGTGGACAAGGTCTGGTGCAAGCTGCCTCCTGAACTGACGCACCGTTACCCGACCTACCGGTTCGATATCGCTTTGGGAAGAGTGGCGCCGGGCGATCAAGCGCTCATTGGGGAGCTGAGGGACAAAGTTGCCGGGCTCATGGCCAGCACCCAGGCGGAGTTGCTTTTTTGTCCGGTGGGAGTGGGACGGCACGTTGACCATCTGATCACGCGGGAGGCGGCAGCAGGGCACCCGGACAACGTCGTCCTGTACTCGGACTTCCCCTATAACGTGGCGACACCACCGGACGCGGCATTGCTGGAGCGGCAGGGCTACCGCCCCTGGACGTGGGAGGCCGGCGCTGCCTCCAAGCTTTCGCGCATACGGGAATATGCCACCCAAGCTGATGCCCTGTTCCCGAGCGGCGTGATTCCCGTCAAAGCGGAAACGTATTTCGCTGCGGACTGATCCCGTGGGGCCGGACTGATCCCGTGGGGCCATTGAAACAGCAAGGATTCTGAAACAGCAAGGCCCGGGCGAATCCGCCCGGGCCTTGCTGTTGTTCGTCTTGCCGTTATACGAAGTTTAGTTTTCGCCTGCCGAGTCCGAACGGCCGAGGATGGTCTGCGGGATCCAGAACGCGAGGGCGAAGAGACCCAGGCACACGGCCATCGGCCACGGGTTGTCCAGCGTCAGGAAGGACAGCGAGTAGATTGCGCCGAGGAACAGGACGATGATCACCAGGAACAGGACAATGCTGGTGCCCAGGTTGTTCTCTTTTTCAATCGGGGCAGTGTTCTTGGACATTCATTCCTCCTCGGCCCCGCAGGGCTCAAATTCCGTGGCGGCTTCCGGAAGCCTCAGTAGTCGGATGAACCCTGTTCACCCTTGACGATGGCAATCCCGGAGCTCGCTCCGATACGTGTTGCACCAGCAGCTATCATAGCCTGTGCGTCGGCCAGGGAGCGCACTCCGCCCGAGGCCTTGACGCCGAGATCCGGGCCCACGGCCTTGCGCATCAGGGCAACGTCTTCTGCGGTGGCGCCTCCGCCGTTGAAACCGGTGGACGTCTTGACGAAGTCGGCGCCCGCCTCCACGGCAGCCTCGCAGGCAATGACCTTCTGCTCGTCGCTCAGCAAGGAGGTTTCAATAATGACCTTCAGGATGGCCTCGCCTCCGTGGACAGCCTCGGCAACCTTGGCGATGTCTTCCACCAGGGCGCCTTTGTCATTGGCACGCGCGGCGGCAATGTTGATCACCATGTCCACCTCGTCCGCTCCGTCCAGGACCGCGCCGCGGGCTTCGAACGCTTTGACGTCGCTGGGCGTAGCACCGAGCGGGAAGCCCACCACGGAGCATGTCAGCACTCCCGAACCCTTGAGGGCGTTCTTGACGGTCTTGACCCAGACCGGGTTGACGCAGACGGACTTGAATTTGTACTCGACGGCCTCAGCGCACACCTTCAGGACGTCCGCCTCGCTGGCCTCGGGCTTCAGCAGCGTGTGGTCGATGTAGGAGGCAATGCCGGCTTCAGTGCTCATGGGATCCTTCCGTGCCGGGCGTGGCCGGCCCGGTGGCCGCAGGGTTGTCACTGCCCGTCAAAGGACCATCTTGCCATAAGTGCCGTGGCCCGATCGGAGGTTGCACGGCCCGATCAGGTGGTTGTTCACGCCGCTTCCCGGGTGTCCTCCGCGTTCCCGAAAGCGGCCGCCGGGGCACCTGAAAGAATCCCCGCGGCACACAGCATTGCTGAGGATTCGGCCGAGAGGAGCAGCCCCAGCCGCAGGCCGTCGCAGGAAGCTGCGTCGCCGATCGCCCAAATGCCGGGCACCGAGGTGGCGAGGTCGCGCCCGACTGCGATGCCGCCGTCGGAGGCTATCCGCAGGCCCGCCGTCAGGGCGAGTTCGGTGCGGGCGATCCGGTCTTCGGCAAGGACCACGAGGTCGCCGTTCATGCTGCTGCCGTCCTCGAACAGGATGCCGGCGGCCGGCAGCGGGGAACCGGCCAGGGAAGGTACGACGGCGGCCGGGCGCAGCGTGGTGCGGACGGGACGGACTCCGCGGGCCCGGAGGACCGCCTCGGCTTGTCCGGCAGCGGGTCCGGTGCCTACCAATATTCCCAAAGGCCGGTGACCCACCACGCGCGTGGCGTCCTTGATGGCTTCCCCGATGGGCCCGGCGTCGTCGATGGTGGAGTAGCTCAGGCCGCAGTAGGCGCCCGTGACCGGCGGCAGCAAGGGAGCTGAGCCGGTGGCGATGACCAGTTGGTCGTAGGCGAACTCCATGCCGTCCACGGTGGTGACTGCCTTGGCTTCAGCATCGATGTAGCTTGCCGCCTGGCCGAAGCGGACGGACACGCGGGGGAGTCCGGCCAGTTCGAGGAGTTCCTGCGGGCATTCATCACGGTTGCTCAGGACCGTGATGGTGCCGTCGAAGAGGCGTTGGCCCTGCGGCCGGGGTCCTTTGCCCGCCAGCCGCCGAACCAAAGCCTGGGCGGCCGGACCTGCGCCTGCGATGACGATGTGCCGGGAAGAGGAGGACATGGTGGGCCCTTTCGCTGTGACCTGCCTGGTGCTTGTGTCCATCAGCCTAGGAGCCGGGTTTTTCGGGGGTGTTTCCCCGCTGTTGCCATTGGAGGCGCGTTTGTAGCGCGGCGTTTACCCGCCGGTAATAAGCTGGATCACACTCTCGCTTGCGGGGTGATGTGACCAAAGCTGCAGGTCAGTAGCGGTGGAGCAGTTCCCGGAGCCCGTTTGCGGCGAATCCCGCGGCGGCCCCGGCCCGGTCAATAAAGCCGTGGGCGCCTACCGGTTCAACGGAGGCCAGGAGTCCGGCCGCGTCCGCCAACGTCATCCGCACTTCGGTGCGCGTATCCCCGAGGGCCAGTTCTGCGCGGCGCGAGTCCATCCAGGCGTCCGGCCCGGGGTCGTCGTGGAGGGTCCGGGTCACGGTCAGTTCCTGCCAGGAACCGCCCAGCCGCACCTTTCCGCGGTAGGTGACCTGGTCGCCGTCGGACTCCACCCGCCCGTCTGCCACGAACACACGGCCGCCAACCCCCGCATGATCGACGTAGCCGGTGAACCGGGGCGGCCCTGCGACGGCAGCGGTAGGGAGTACCACGGTGGCCCGGAACGTCAGCGGGCTGCCGCCGATGTCTCCCCGCAGGGTGTCGTTGAAGCGGACTCCGGGGGGCGGTTCCGTCATGGCAGTACAGCCGGCGTCCTTGGCCACGCCCTCCGGTTGCAGGGAATCGAGGTAGCTGCGGGCGTCGCGGTACCCCATGCCGATCAACGTCCCGGCGTCCACCCGGTTCAGGTAGAACTCGGGATCCAGGGGAAGCGGGTGTTCGGGTTTGATGACGTGCAGCACGAAGTGCCGGCCCGTCGCCGCAGCTGCCTCGAAGTCCGCCAGCAGCGCGCCCATGGCACTCATTTCGATCATGTGGACGTACTGTTCCAGCGGACCGTCACCCCAATACGGGGAGTTGCCGATGCACCAGATGAGCCACACTTCATCGGCGCCCCGCCGGAGCGCCTCGGCGACGTTTGCGTCCCGGACCCAGACGGCGTCGGTCCAGATCCTGCCGTCGCGGCGCAGGGGAGTGAGGAAGATCGGCAGGGACATGCCCGCGGCCATGAGTTCGGCGTCGATGTCCCTGGCATCGATTGCGTGGCACCGCTTCTCGGTGAATTCAACAACGTTGAAGGAACCTTCGACGGCGTCCGGCGCAGTTGCGTGCCGGCGCACGGCATCGGCGTCGACGCCCAGGGCAGGGAACACTTTGTTGAGGATGCCGTCGGCGTCGCCGATGGCGGGCAGCGACCACGGACCCTTGAGGTAGTCGCCCACGGGCAGTGCGGAGCCGAAGTCCTTGACGTCCACGTCCAGCCACCGCCTGCACATGTCCTCCGGGGATACGCCGGACAGCAGCATCCCGGCAGTGAGGATACCCCCGGACGTTCCATCCACGTGATGGAAATCGATCCCTTCCTCGGCCAGTGCCCTGACCACTCCTGCCTGCCATGCAACGCGCATCCCGCCGCCCGCCAATACCAAGGACCGCTTCATGGCGTGAGTCCCGCCGGGGCCGCGGCACCGAGCCGCCGCCAGTAGATGAAGAGGAGCACCGCCGTCGCGAGGTCGAAGAAGGCAACCAGCAGGGCCAGGGGCGAGAAAACGCCGTTGAGGACCCCGATCCCTACGGCTCCGAAGGCCCCGGTCTTCTGCACGCCGGACCACAGGACCACCTCGGGAGAGGGCACTGTGTTGAGCAGGGTGTGAAGGAGGAGCCCGCCCACCACCACCATGAACATGCCCACCGTGCCAAACAGCTGCCGGGTTTCCGGGGTCGAGTCCGCGCCGAGCAACTGGAGCAGGGGGCCTCCGAAGGGCACTTCCACCACGCCCGTCAGCACCGTGATGATCGCGATGAGGGCCAGGACGGCCCGGAGGGGATCGGCCGTTGCCCAGGCCACGGTCCCCGGCGGGTGTGGTTTGCGGGACTCAGCGTGGGCGCTCACCCGAACGACTCCAGCAGCCGGCCCCGGTCAACGAGGAGCCACACCATGGCAGCCCACGTCAGGGTGGAGACGTAGAAACGGATGTCATTGAGCATCATCCACCGCTTGAGGAGGGAGCGCAGTTCGGCGTCGTCCTTGAAGTCGCCGCCGCGGATCCGGACGTTGATGGGAATGATGATGCCCTGTCCCACCCAGGTCAACACGATGATGCCAAGCAGGCAGATGATGGCCGGAACAACCCGGATGGTGCCCCACTCGGACCAGACGAGGATGCCGCCGGAAATGAACATGACGGGCACAACCACGGTGAAGAACTTGGTGGCGGCACGGGTGGGAATCCCGAAGTGCATGTCCACGTTGTCCTGCGCGAGTGAACGCCACGTGGGGTAGAGGAAGAACTTGAGGACCCACATGGTGCCCACGTACATGGTGGCGCCGAACAGGAAGTACAGGGCGTTGATGAGCAGCAGCCAGTTCATCGGGTACCGCCCGGGGTGTTGGCCGCAGCGCCCGGCACCCGGCTGCGGTCAGGCGGCGCCAGCCACTCCTGGCCCTGCCCGAGGTTCACCACGCTGTCCAGCATCTCTCCGCCCCGCAGGCCCGCAGCGCCGGCCTCGGTGGGCGCCGTCAGGAACCAGGCCTCATAGTGGTCGTCCAGGACGCCGTGCGCCGTGGGCAGCCACGCGGTGAAGATCGGTTTCGCTTCCGGCTCCAGGTTCTTCAAAGGTGCGACGCCGGGCGCGTCGCCAAGGATGAGGCGCGCCTTGGCCTGTGCCCCGAAAGCAATGTCTCCCGTGGCTTCAAAGTAGATGTCCGATTTCCAGAGCATGTTCCGGAACGCGCAGTAGTTTGACGCTGCGAGTTTCAGCGGGATGCCCAGCGGATCCGGGCGGTCGATCTCGATGTAGCAACCGAGCTTGCCGTCCTTGTCGTACTGGGCGGAGACCGTGGAATCGGTCACCACGAAGTCAAGGTTCGCCTGGTGCTTGGGCATGCCCCAGATGCCCTTGCCGCCCTTGACGGAGATTTCGGTGCTGACGGGGAGGTCCACCACGAACTGGCCAAGCTTGAACGTCTTCTGGAAGAGCAAGGGAAGCAGCGGTGGCGCAGGTCCCAGGCCGTGGGTAATGGCGATGGCCAGCGAATACTCGATGTACTTGCCTATGTCCGTGGACCGGTAATTGACCACCGTGACCACCAGCAAGCCCTTGCCGCCCAGGCTGAATGGCCGCAGCTCAGGTCCGGGAAGGATGGCGGCCGCAGCCTTCTTGTTGATGGGGAAGGCCGCCATGAGCACCGGTGAATCGTCGGAGTTGACGGGCATGACGTACTTGATGCCGTCCGCCAGGGCGTGTTGGCCCCGCAACCGCTCCTGGCGGCGCGGTACGGGAGAGGGCATGACCTTGAGCAGTGGGGTGATCAGCTCGGTGAGGGTTTTCATGGCTTGAGCTCCTGGTGTCCGTTCAGCTCGTCGATGATGATGGGGAAAGTGTCCTGCCAGGCGTGTTCGCCAAAGAAGACGTCCAGATGCCCGTAGCCGGGGATGAGGTGCAGGGAGTCCTTGCCCGGGCGGTGCTTGCGGAAGAACTCGTAGCTGCGCTGCTGGCTCTCGGGCAGGAAACACAGGTTGTCCAGTCCCGCGATGAACGCGAACCGTGCATCCGTCTGCGGGGCCTCGGCCACGTAGTCCTTCGGCAGTTCCGGATGGTTCCCCGCCGCGACCATGTGCCCGGCTTTGATGCTGCGGCCCATCTCCTCGAAGAACGTCACCGGCACTTCGGCGAACTCGCCGCTGAGCCACTGGTGCGTTGCGTCGTCGAGGTTTTCATGGGCCCACAGGGCCGGGCGTCCGCTGCCGTAGGTGAAGCTGACCATCTTGCACACGGTGTTGTCGCACTCGTGGTGCGTGGCCTTGACCAGGCCGCGGATGGCCCGGGTGAAGTAGCCCTGCGACTTGTAGCCCCATGCCGGTGACAGGTAGGGGGTAAAGAGTTTCACCACGGGCGTGAGGTAGTCGATCTTCAGGCGCGAGAACGCGGGGACCACAGGGTGCAGCGAGACCGCGTTGGAGACGATCGTGTCCACCTGTGGCAGCAGGCCTGCAACCGCGGACATTGTGAAGGACGTGGAGCCCTGGCAGTGGATCACTGCCTTCATGGTTTCGGCGCCGGTCTCCCGCAGCACGTACTCGACGGCGGCCGGGTGGTCATGGACCGCCGCGTCAGCGAGCGTCCAGGACAACGGCTCGAGGTCGATCGAGGCGCGCCAGTTCAACATCCAAACATCCCAGCCGTCCTCCAAGAGCACGTCCACGATGGTGGTCCGGATGGGCGGCCGGAACAGTTCGGCCCGGACGCCGGAACCGTGGACCAGCAGCACAGGGCCCTTGGTGGGTTCGGCCGGTGACGTGACGTGGACCAGGCTCAGGGGAGTGTTGTCCCGGGCACGGAACGGGATCACCTCGGTCCGGTGCGCGGCGCGGGTGATGGTCATGGCATGGTTCCCTTCCGTGCGATGGTGATCGGTTCTTCAAGAAGCCGCACGGCCGGCAAGCCGGACTCCGGAACCAGCCGCGCGCCGTCGTCGTTGTCTGCCAGCCGCCAGTCGCGGCAGATGGTGTCCACCACCAGCGGGTAGACGGTGAGGTTGCCGTCGGTGCCCAGATGAATGCGGAGGAAGCCCTTGTGGTCCTCGATCGACTGCCCGGACATCTTCCACGAGTCCACCTCGCCGCTGGGCGTGGCCAGGATGAACAGCGCGAACGCCTCACTCCCCAGCACCCACCCGCCGCCGTGCACCAGGGCCAGCGCCACGAGCACCACCAGGATGTCCGGCCAGTGGCGCGGCCACGGGATGAGGATCACGACGGCGGCACTCACCGCGAGCGCGGACAGTTGGTACAGCGTGCCGCGGGCAAAAACGACGATGCCGGCTGTGGCTATTCCCAGTGCCCGTGACAGCAGGGAGACCACGAGCAGGAGGACCGGCATGGCGAGGACCAGCACGGTGATGGTCAGGGGCAGGTTTCCGGTGCTTGCCCCGCGCAGGGCGTCCACGAAGGACTCGCCTTGGAACGCGCTGAACACGGTCCAGACGGTGAGTGCGGCCACGACGTGCACGGCTCCCATGGAAAGGCCGAAGCCGGGGTTGCGTACGGGAAGCCACGACGGCGAGAACGGGTTGGCCAGCCGCGGGCCCAGGAGGTGGGACTCGGATTGGTCGGGGTAGATGGTGGGGGCGCGGGTGAAGCGGCGTCCGGCAAGCGGAGTGTCCCTTCCTGTGTCAGTGTCCGTGCCTGGGCCAGTGTCCGTGCCTGGGCCAGTGTCCGTGCGGGCGCGGGCGCCGGAGGTTTCTCCTGCCCCTGCCGGTGCGGGGAGGAGCAGCTCCTTCGGGAGCCAGTGGGCGTCCGAGAGGTAGGCTCCGCCGAGGCCGCACGTGATCATCTGGGTCTTGGCGGCACCGGTGATGGGGTTGCTTGGTTCGGGACTGGCTTCTTCGTAGCGGGAGTAGTGGTGGAGGTCCCCCGTGAGCCACAAGCGGACACTGGCCCCGGTGGGTTCGAACAAGCCGGTCTCCGGGTTGAACCGTCGCCGCAGGTAGTCCTGTTCGAAGAAGTCGGCCTGGCGGAACTCGTTGGGCTTTTCCCCGGTGCGGTCAGCGTCGGCGTCCACCCAGACGGGAGCGGCAACGCACAGAATGACCGCGTCCCCGGGCTGCAGTTGGAGGGTGACATTGCGGTAGAAGTAGTCCAGCTGGGGTTCATCGATGTACTGGCCCAACTGGCTGTCCAGGCCCAGCAGCCACCAGCCGGGGGTGCCTTTGCGGCCGGGGCCGGGGCCTTCCCCTGTCAGCCGGACGGCGAAGTAGCTGCGGCTTTGGATGGTCCGCCACGCGCCGATGTTCCGTTGCCGGGTGAACGTCCGGATGAACGAGGTCAGGCCGTCGTACCAGTCGTGGTTGCCGGGGAGCGCGAGCATCACAGGGATCTGCGCGGTTTCTCCCGGGGTAGGGGTGCCCGCCGGGGACCGCGAGGCCGGGAACGCTGTGCGGTACGGCCCTACCATGCGGTTCTCATAGGCTGACGGGGATGCCACGGGGTACACCTCGTCGCCGCCCAGCACCAGCACCCGGCCGCGGGGAAGCTCGTGGCCGTCCACCCTGAGTGATTCCTGTGCCAGGAGCGAGGCCACGGTGTAGGTGGCGTCGAAGCCGTCGCCGAGGTCGGCAGTGAAGTCGAGCCAGAGCTCACCGGGCGTGGAACGCGGGCCCTCAGTGCGGGTGCCGGCGCCCATCCCGGGGGTCGGCATAGCCCGGCTGGTGACAGGCGGCTGGGCCGGTTGCCCCGGCACGGGAAGCTTGTCCAGGCGCAGCGGATCGTCCGGGAAACTGCCTTCGAGTTCGCGTTTGTCGCCGAAGTCCGCGAACACGGTGGCCGCCATGACCTTCAATGCCGTCCGCGCCAGGGACATGGGGGAGAGCCAGCGAACAGCCGGCTGCGGGGTAAATCCCAGCAGCGCCCGGTGCTTCCCGAGCTTCCGGCTTTTCATCGCGGGGTCATCGTCCTGGCCGCTTCGAGGGGCCGGCTTGGCCCCGGAAAGGGAAGGGCACCCGCCTGATCCCGTGGCCGTACACCCGCCAGAGCTCGCCCCCGAAGAGCTTCATGAACGCTGCCAGGCCCGCGGCCGGTGCGGGGCCTTCCGCCCGGAACGTGGTGAGCTGTTTGGCGAAGTCCAGGGGGCGGATATACAGGATGCCCGCACCGGAGGGTTCCGGTGCCTCCTGTGTGCCGTCCCCTGGTGGTACGTGGCCACGGAGGATCGTGGCATAGAGGATGGTGGTGTCCGGCCAGAGATCGAAGCCGGCCTCGTTGTGGATCTGCTTGTACCCGGTGAAGGTGAAAGGCGTGCCGCCGGGATCCCGCAGCCACAGCCGGTACAGCATGCGGCGCGCCGGACGCCCATCGGTGGAATCATCCTCGACGAACAGGTTGAACCAGCCCTGTTCCACCGGCATCCGGCCGCCGAAGTAATCGGCCAGCACGTACCCCTCCGCTTTTGCCGGATGGCTTGGATCGGCCACGAAGGCGTCAATGTCCTCGGCGGTAATGGTTAGTTCGAACATGATCTTCCGGTTGCGGTCCCGGCCCAGGCTCCGGCCTTTCTCCGGGTCTGTTACGCCGGGGCTGAACCAGCCGTGCATCTGCTCGGTGAAACTCACGGACGTGGAAGGCGCGGCGCTGGCTGCGTCCGGCGTCAGCCCACGGCTACGCGTTTGCGATGCGGGGACGCTTGCGGGTTGCTCCTGGCGCGCGCCCTTGCCCTTGGTAGCGTCCGGCGCCAGGGCGCGTGGAGCCAGCGCATCGACGTCGACGACGGCGCCCGCGGCTTCCTGCCCGACGGTCGCGTTTGCGGGGCCGCCGGCAGCATCCACCGGGCCGCCGGCAGCATCAGAGGGCACGATCCCGCGATGGGCCGGGGCGTTCACGATCCGGGCACACGCCCTCTCGGCGAAGGCGGCAATGGTCAGTGACGGGTTGGCGCCCACGGGCCCGGGCATCGCGGCGCCGTCCACGACGAACAGGCCAGGGTAGCCGAAGACCTCCCCGTACGAATCGCACACGCCCTCTCCGGGGTGCCTGCCCGCGGGGGCCCCGCCGATGGGATGAACGGTGATGACCCGTTTGGCCCACCAGAGCGGGTTGTCCACGAAGTCCCCGTCCAGGTCCCCGGCAATGGCGGACATCGTGGCCCGCACCCGCCCGAAGTACTCCTTCGAGGTGGACATGGTCCAGGACACGGCGAGCCGTCCGTCCCGGAGCGTCAGCACGCCGTCGGGAACGTCCCGGCCCATGCCCAGCAGCGGGACCGAACTCGAGGACAATCTTCCATCGCCGAGGGCAGCGGCCAGGTCGGCCGACACGTTGGACCGCCCTGCGTCAAAGAGCCGGTCCGTGAGCAATCGCGCGGCAACTTTGGCCGTGCGCTTGACGGTGGTGCGAAGCTGCGCGGTTTCCATGAGCCAGTTGATGAATGCCGGATACCCGGCGTCTTCCACGTAGTAACCGCGGCCGTCGCCGTCGTCGTCATTGCTGTCCGGCACCCGGATCGCAGTGGTGATGACCGGACCCCGGCTGCCGGTGAGGGTGCGGACGCCCGGAGGCATGCCGTTTTCCCCGGGCGTCTTCGCGCCCATGACGAACGTCAGGAGGTCGCCGTTGCCGCTGAACCGGGTGCCCAGGGCGTCGCTGAGGGCCGGGAGCGAACCCCGGTTGCGGAGGAGCAGGAAGTTGCTGCCGAACGTGCCGGCGCCAAGGAGGAGCCTGCGGCAGTGGATGATGTGTTCGTCCAGCAGCCCGCCCTGGTTGTCCGGGTGGTGGATGACATAGCGGACTTCATAGCCTCCGCCGTTCAAGGGCCTGATGCCCCGAACGTCGTGGAACGTCCGGACGTCGGCGCCCTTCGCGGCCGCGGCCGACAGGTAGTTGTGGTCCAACGTGTTCTTGGCGCCGGAGTTGCAGCCGATGTCGCACTCGCCGCTGAGGGTGCACGTGGTCCGGACGGTGTCCGGGCCGTGGATGCTTCCGTACTCCGGGAGGCGAAGCGGCCGGTTGGTCCGGGGTTCCTCGTTGGGTCCGGTGGCGAAGGTGACGGCGATGGGAGGCCTGCTGATGGACAACCCCAGGTTGGCCGCCGTCTTTTCCATGGCGAGCGTCTTGAGGGTGTCGTTGTAGGGGTAGGGCACGGGGCGGAGCATGTCCTCGGCGAGCTTGTAGTAAGGATCAAGGTCCGCCCGCGTGAACGGCCAGTTTTCGTAGCCGCCGCCCGGAATGGGGGATTCGTTGACGAACCACTTCTCGTCCTTGCGCAGCAGCACGTTGGCGTAAATCAGGGAGCCGCCGCCGAGTCCGCTGGATACCAGCCCCTCCGTGCCGCGGAAGGTCCATGCGTCGAACAGGCCGTAAAGGCCGCGGTCCGGATCCCAGAAGTTCCGGCCCATCTCCGACGGCGAGCGCGCGAAGCTGCCCGGCGGGTAGGGCTTGCCGCGTTCCATGAGCACCACGGATTGTCCGGCCTCGGCCAGGCGAAGGGCTGCCACGGAACCGCCGAAACCGGACCCGACCACTACTGCGTCCACCTTTTCCGGTGGGGCACCCCGCCGTGGTGTATCGACGGCGGGCTGTGGACCCGGGTTCCCAGTGTTCGTGTTCCCCAGCCGAACCATGGCCGTTCCCCTCAAACGAGAGCTGACCTGGAGTTACCCGAACGTGCCCCGGGTGATGCCTCCGCGGATTATGGCCCTTATGTTCCCACCGGTCCGGGTATCTGTCCATGCTGTGGAGTAACCCGGGTGTACAACATGTCGAAGTCATGTTCCAAGGGTCCGCCGGGGTAGGTGCCGCGTTCCAGCCGGGCGGTGATGGTGTTGCCGTCCTCGCTGAAGCGGCCGACGAAGCGTTGCGGCCAGTCCGGCCCGTCCCGGAAAAGGGTTAAGACGTTGTCCTTCAGCGTTATGTCGTAGATTCGTGCCACCCCGCGGGAGTCGTAGTAATGCTGCTGGAACGCGCCGTCCGATCCCGTGGCTCCGATGATGCTGACGGAATTGGGGTATTCGGGTCTCTCCACGGTGGATCGTTGGATGAGGAAGCCACCACCCTCCAGCCACTCGAAAGTGGTTCGCCCCCTCGTCTCCGCACCGGGAATGCTGGTTTCCCAGTCGCCGACCAGGACGTCGAGTTGCTCCAAAGCGGGTTCCGGTTCGCGTGCCATGGCCACCCCTGCCTTCAATGATGTGGACACGTTCAGCCTAGGACCGGTCCCGGTGAAGGAACAGAGCCGGCCGGACACGTAGGGTCGGATCATGAGCCCGCACAACCCTGCAAAGGTCGCCGTCATCACCGGCGTCGGAAGAAGGCGTTCCATCGGCGCTGCCCTGGCCACAGGTCTTGCCTCGGACGGCTGGAACCTGGTTATCAACTATTGGAAGCCTTACGACGACCGGCTCGGCCTCGAAGCGTCCCCGAACGATGCCGCCGCCATAGCCGCCGAATGCCGCGAACTGGGCGCCGGCGTCGTGCTGGTTCCGGGCGACCTCAGCGATCCCCGGTTTGCCGCCGAACTGATCGCAGCCGGACAGCCGCTTGGACAGGTGACAGGCCTGGTGATGTCCCACTGCGAGTCCTTGGACAGCAACATCCTCACCACGTCCGTGGAGAGCTGGGACCGACACTTCGCCGTGAACGCGCGCGCCACGTGGCTCCTCATCAAGGCACTCGCGGAGCAACTGCCCTCCGTCTCCCCGGGCGAGGCGGGAGGGAGAATCGTGGCACTCACCAGCGACCACACCGTCAACAACCTGCCCTACGGGGCGAGCAAAGGTGCGCTGGACCGGATCGTGACCGCAGCCGCCGTTGAGCTTTCCGGGCTCGGCGTCCGGGCCAATGTCATCAACCCCGGTCCCATCGATACCGGCTGGATGGACGAGTCCGTGCGCTCCTGGACCACGGCGGCCACTCCGGCCGGTCGACTCGGCACGCCTGCGGACACGGCGGGGTTGGTGCGGTTCCTGTTCTCGGATGCGGGCTCGTGGATCAACGGTCAGGTCCTGCACAGCAACGGCGGGTTCAACGCTTCTTGACCTGTGGCGCCCCGGTGGCAGGATGGGCGCATGAGCCAAGTTACATGTGACCTGACCGTGTCCCTTGACGGCTTCGTGGCAGGTCCCCACCAGACCATGGAGGCACCGCTTGGCGCGGGCGGTGAAAGGCTGCACCGCTGGCAATTCGAGGAGCAGGACGCCAACGCCGCCGAGATCGCCGGGATCCTTGAAGCGGGCGCCTACATCATGGGGCGGAACATGTTCGCCGGTCCAGGAGACGGGCCATGGCCGGATGACTGGCGCGGGTGGTGGGGTGAGGATCCGCCGTACCATGCGCCCGTTTTCGTGCTGACATCCCATGCCCGCGAGCCCTTGGAGATGCAAGGCGGCACGACGTTCCATTTCGTCACCGAGGGCATCGAATCCGCGCTGGCCCGTGCCCGGGACGCTGCAGGCGGGAAGAACATCGCCATAGCCGGTGGAGCGTCGACGGCCCGGCAGTTCCTTGCCGCGGGACTCATCGATGAGCTGCGGCTGCACGTCGCGCCGATTGTGCTCGGCGGCGGGGAACGCCTCCTGGACGGGGTGGGCGAGGTGCAGCTCGAGCCTGTGGAGGTTCGTGGGACGCCGCTGGTTTCACACCTGCGCTACAAAGTGGGCTGAACCGCCGTCGACTTCGCGGGAAAGCTGCCCGTTCGCTGTAGACTTCCCTGCGAACGGGCACTGTTCCAGCGAAGTCGGCGAGGTCGCGGGAACCTCACGCGGGACGCGCCGTCGAGCTCCGCACCACCAGGCGGGGAGTGAAACGGCGGTCGGCAGCCGGTGCCTCGGGGTTGCGGAGGCGTTCCAGGGCAACCTGGCCTGCTGCTTCCCCGAGCCGGGCGGCGTGGAGGTCCACGGAGGTCAGGTCGATGCCGTGCAGCCCCGCGGTCCGTGAATTGTCATAGCCGATGAGGGACAAATCCCGGGGGATCGACAGGCCCATGGCATAGGCAGCTTCCCGGGTACCGAGTGCCAGTTGGTCGTTGTGGCAGAAAATCGCGGTGGGCCGGTCCGACTGCCCCAAGAGGCGTGCTGCGGCCCGGTGCCCGGATTCCTGCGTGAAATCGTCCGCGCACAGTGTTTGCGGCACGAGGCCGGCCCGGCGCATTGCCTGCTCATAGGATCGGCGGCGAACCACGTGCCCGTCATGGGCGGGGCCCGCCAGGTGGGCTATCCGTGTGTGTCCCAGCGCCAACAGATGCTCCACCGCGGCGCGTGCACCGAAGGAGTCATCGGAGTAGACACTGTCAACCCCGGCCACCGGCCGGGTAACGCTGACCAGCGGCACCGAGGCGGCCATCTCATGGACGGCCTCGTCCGGATCCAGCAGTGTGGCGGCGATGATGATTCCCACCCGGGCTTCGATCAACGACTCCACGGCGCCGCGGTCCTCGCCGTCAACGGAGCGCGAGACGCTGAGGATCAGCCGGTTGGGCTCCTGGGAGAGCGCTGTGCGGACGCCGCTGAGGATATCGGCGTAGATTTCATTGCGGATGTCCAGGAGGTAAAGCCCGACGGCGGAGCGGTGTTTGCGTGCAAGGTCGGCGGCTACTGCGTTGGGCCGGTACCCCAGACGTTTGGCGGCGGCGAAGATGGCCTGCTTGGTTTCATCGCTCACTCCGGGCGCGCCGCGGAAGGCAAATGAAACGAGCGTGCGGGATACCCCAACCTCGCGTGCGACATCGCTTTGCGTGGCCGGACGTGGAGGACGGTCGGAAGCCATGGCTACATCCTGCCATGACACAAAACCGAACAATTAAAGTCATTTGTTAGTTTGACCTTACATTTAAGCCTTTCGCGCGTTAGTCTTGTTCCAGAGCGGGTGGGTATGACCCGCAACACACTGACAAAGGAGTCCTGATGTCTGCTACGCAAACGCAGCGGGAGAGTGCGCATAATGCGGTGTTGCCTCCGCTGACGAACGGCCCCCACCGTAAGCGGTTGGGCCTGGTAGCCCTGGTCGCCACGTTCGGCGGCCTTCTGTTTGGTTACGACACCGGTGTGATCAACGGCGCCCTCCGGCCTATGACGGTGGACCTTTCCCTGACGCCGCTGACGGAAGGAATCGTCACCAGCTCGCTGCTCTTCGGCGCGGCCGCAGGAGCGGTGGCGGGCGGAAGGCTTTCCGACGGCTGGGGCCGCAGGAAGACCATCATCCTGCTGGCCATCCTTTTCTTCCTCGGAACGCTGGCGTGCGTCTTTGCTCCGAGCTTCGAAGTCATGGTCCTGGGCCGCATCATCCTTGGCCTCGCCGTGGGCGGCGCGTCCACCGTGGTTCCCGTGTTCCTCGCCGAGCTCGCACCGTACGAGATCCGCGGGTCCCTGGCCGGCCGCAATGAGCTCATGATCGTCATCGGCCAGCTCGCCGCATTCGTGGTCAATGCCATCATCGGCAACATCTGGGGCGAATTCGGCGGGGTGTGGCGCATTATGCTCGCCGTTGCCGCCCTGCCGGCCATTGCCTTGTTCTTCGGCATGCTGCGGATGCCCGAATCGCCCCGCTGGCTCATCTCCAAGGGCCGGTCCGCCGAGGCGCTGGCCGTCCTGAAGACCATCCGCTCCGAAGACCGCGCCGAGGCCGAGATGGCCGATGTCAAGCACCTGGCCGATGAAGAGAAGGCTTCGAGGGCCACTTCATGGGCGGCTTTGAAGGACAAGTGGATCCTGCGCATCATCCTGGTAGGCATCGGCTTGGGCGTCGCACAGCAGCTGACCGGTATCAACTCGATCATGTACTACGGACAGTCCGTGCTCGTGGAAGCCGGCTTCGACTCCAGCGCCGCACTGATCGCCAACATCGCGCCCGGCGTGATCGCCGTCGTCGGTGGTGTCATCGCCCTGACGTTGATGCAGCGCATCAACCGCCGCACCACGCTGTTGCTCGGTTTCACGCTCACCACCATCTGCCACTTCCTGATCGGCATCGCGTCGATCGTCCTGCCGGTCGGCAACGAGGCGCGGCCGTTCGTGATCCTCTTCCTGGTGGTGGCGTTCGTCGGTTCGATGCAGACCTTCCTCAACATCGCGGTGTGGGTGATGCTCTCCGAGATCTTCCCGCTGCATGTCCGCGGCTTTGCGATCGGGCTTTCGGTGTTCTGCCTCTGGATCGCCAACGCGCTCCTGGGCCTGTTCTTCCCCACGCTCGTGGCCGGAGTAGGCATCACGGGAACGTTCTTCCTGTTCGGCGTGGTGGGCATCGCGGCCCTCATCTTCATCTACACGCAGGTTCCGGAAACCCGCGGCCGCACGCTTGAAGCACTCGAGGAAGATGTCACCACGGGTGCCATCTACCTGGTGCACAAGAAGTAGCCGGTCAACAGAAAAAGCCCGCCGCTCCATTCGTGGAGCGGCGGGCTTCTTCCGTTGCGGTCCCGGACCCGGTCAGGCTTTCTTCACGACGCTCGACTTCAGCTGCATCGGACCGAAGCCGTCCACCTTGCAGTCGATGTCGTGATCGCCCACGCCATCCACCAAGCGGATGTTGCGCACCTTGGTGCCCACTTTGATGGAGGTCGGGCTGCCCTTGACCTTCAGGTCCTTGATGATGGTCACGGTGTCGCCATCGTTGAGAACGTTTCCAACCGCGTCCTTGATCAGCCTCTCCGCGGCACCGGCGTCGGGGTCTTCGCCCTGGGGCTCCCATTCGTGGGCGCATTCGGGGCAGACAAGCAGCTCGCCCATTTGGTAGGTGTACTCGCTGGAGCACTCGGGGCACGGGGGCAGGGATTCACTCATGGTTCGGTTTTCTTTCTCTCGGTGGCTGCTTGGGCCGTTCGTGCTGCAGCGGCCCGGCTGACGTGGCTGCGTGCGTGTTCGACGGCGGCTGGAAGGTCGCTGAACAGGTGTTTATGGTGGCGAAGGGACTCAATCACGCCAACCTTTGTGGCCAAATGCAGGTGCCTGTCCTGGATGCCCTTGATCAGGACGGTGATCCCGCGCCGCTCCAAAGCCTGGATGATGTCCGTGATGACGCGGGCACCGGTCGCGTCCAGGATCTGCAACTGGGACATCCGGAGGATGACGACGTCGACGTTCCGGATGTCGGTGACGCGTTCGAGCACGCGTTCGGCGGCGCCGAAAAACAAGGCACCGTCAAGGCGGAACAATGCAATGTGTTCATCGCCGTCCATGATGGGGCCGGGGATTTCTTCCCGGTGGACACCGGAGGAGCGCACCAGGGAACGCAAGGCGAAGAACGCGGCAACGACGATGCCGATTTCCACAGCCTCGATCAGGTCGAACGAGACCGTGATGACGGCGGTGACGAAGAAGACGATCGTGTCAGCCCGTGTGGAGCCGATCACCGCCCGCAGCGTCGGCAGCGAGACCATCCGGGCCGCCGTCACCATCAGGACCCCGGCCAACGCTGCCAAGGGGATGCGGGACACCACGCTGGTTGCCAGGTACACGACGGCCAACAGCACCAGGGCGTGGGTAATGGCTGCCGCCCTGGTCCGGCCTCCGGAACGGATATTCACGGCGGTCCGCGCGATGGCACCGGTGGCAGGCATGCCGCCAAAGAACCCGGACGCGATCGAGGCAAGGCCTTGGCCGAACAATTCCCGGTCGGCATCGTAGGCGCCGGTATCGGAGATCGAGGACGCGACCCTGGCCGAGAGCAAGGATTCGATGGCCGCAAGCGCAGCGATGGTTGCCGCCGGACCAACCAAGGCGGACAGGACCTCCATGTTCAGCACGGGAAGCGCCGGGGCCGGCAAACTTGTGGGCAGTGCGCCGATCCTGGCCACCGGAAGCGCGAAAACCTCGGCAATAACGCTGGCAAGCACGATCGCCACCAAGGACCCGGGCAAGCGGGGATGGATTTTCGGGGCCAGCACCATGACCGCCGCCACTACGGCCACGATCCCCAGGGACGCGCCGGTCGAAACCCATCCCGCTCCGGCGGCGTTCACGGCACCTGCCGCGTGCACTGCGGCCAGCACGGCATTGGTGGAGTCACCGCCGTCAGTTGCCAGGGCAGCAGGCACTTGCTGGAGGAAGATAATGGCCGCAATGCCCACCGTGAAGCCCTCGATCACGGGCCAGGGAAGGAACGTCACCACGCGGCCCAGTTTCAACGCCCCTGCAGCCAGGACAATCAATCCGGCCAGCACTGAAACGGCGGCGAGGGCGCCCAGTCCGTGGGCGGCTATCACCGGGGCGAGGACAACAACCATCGCCCCGGTGGGGCCCGAAACCTGGACATGCGAACCGCCAAACACCGCCGCTACCAGGCCGGCAACCACTGCCGTAATCAAACCACTGGCCGCTCCGGCACCTGAACTGACGCCGAAGGCCAACGCCAACGGCAATGCCACGATGCCTACTGTCAGGCCGGCCACAAGGTCAGCACGCCAGGACGCACGCAGCCCGGCGTAATCGCCCCGGCCCGGCAATAATGCCCGGGCGGCAGCCAAGCCGGCGTGGACGGTTTTCACGGCGTGCCGCCCGGAAATGCCTCTGCAGCATCGGAGGATTCGAGGTTGTCCCGCGTGGTGCGCAGGATCTCTCCGAGCAAGGATCTGGCCACCGTCAACAGCTCGGCCACCTGCGGGTAGGCCAGGGAGTAGAACATCTGCAGAGCGCGCCGTTCGGACACCACCAGCTGATACCGCCGCAAGACCGAGAGGTGCTGCGACAAATGGGAGGCCTCCAGGCCGGTGGCGGACAACAGGTCCGTTACGGATACCTCGGGCGCTTCGGCCAGCAATTCAAGGACCCGGATGCGCACCGGGTGCGCCAAGCCCTTGAACAAGTTGGCTTTGACCTCATACAGCGGTGCCCGGGCATCCGAATAGGCCACGAGGCTCATCTCCAATACACGCTGATTGACTAATTGATGAATTCATCAATTAGTGTACCAAGCGTACGCGGGGATGGGTAGAAGGATGAGCCCGGAACCTAGGCGCGCAGCCGGTACCCGCGCTTGACGACCGTTTCAACGAGTTTGGGGTCCGGAAGGGACGAACGCAGCCGGCTCACGGTCATGTCCAGCGCGTGGACGGAACCACGGAGGTCCAGGAGGTCCGATAACGCCTCACGCGAGAGCACGGCCCCGCCGGCACCCAGAAGGGCGCGGAGCAGCAAGAGCGGGGCGGGGGCAAGCTCCACCACTTCGCCGTTGATGCGCAGGCAGCGGCCACGCAGCTCGATCGTGGCACTCTTCGTTTCCAGGCGGCGGACGTGGTTCAGGGACAGATGCTCGGTCACCAACCGGATCAAGGCACCCATGCGGTAGCGGTCCGGGATCAAGGGCGACAGTCCGGCGTCGACGAGCGGCTGGGCGGTCACGGGACCCACTGCCGCCACGGTTACCGGTCCCTTCAGGGCCTCGATCAGCTGGCGGTACAGGCCCATCTCGTGGGCCGTGCTCCACATCGCATCCACCGCAGGGGCGCTGGTGAAGGTGAGGACATCAAGGTTCCCGCCCACCACGGCCTCGATAAGGCGCGGCAGCTTGTCCTCGCCGTCGGGCTTGACCCACCGGTACGGGGTGACGGTGAGGACCGTGGCGCCGGACATGCGCAGCCGCTCCAGCTGCCGAACATCCGTGTAGCCGTGCAGCTGCACCGCCACGGTCTTGCCGCGGACACCCTCGGCCAGGAGCATGTCCACCAGCGTTGCGGTGGTTTCGTCACTGCTGATTCCGACGTCGGCAAGACCGGCCGCGCGGACGGCGCCGCGGGCTTTCGGTCCCCGGACGAACATCCGGCACGCCGCAAGGGTTTCCAGGAGCTGCTCGCCGATGCCGAACGAGTCAGCGGCCTCGCACCAGCGGCGCATGCCGTACGCGGTGGTCGCGATGCAGATGTCCGGCCGCGCCTCGATGATGGTGCGCGTATCCTCGATGAGCACCAGGTCTTCCTGGACGGGGGCTATCTTCAACGCCGGGGCGTGGAGCACGCTGGCGCCGCGGCGTTCCAAGGCCTCGATGAGGTCCCGTGAGCGGCGGTGCGAGGTGACGCCGATGCGAAAACCATTCAATGGCAAATCAGCGGAATCCGTAGCCTCGGACGGTTCTGCCGACGGGGTCACGGAGTCGAGGGCGTGTGCAACAGTCATGGAATTACCTTCAGGCTTCAAGGAGCGAAGCCGCCAGGCGGCTCAGTTCAGCGGACGCATCGGCATGGCTACGGTTGGCCTCGGCAACCCTGACTACCTCGCCGATGACCAGCACGGCCGGGTTGCTGCAGCCCGTAGCTGCCGTTTCGATGGTACCCAGATCAGCGATGGTAGTGCGCTGTCCGGGGCGGTACCCGCGCTCCACAACGGCCATGGGCATGTCAGGTTCCATGCCGGCACGGCGAAGGCCTGCCGCGAGCTGGGGCAGGGTGCCGATCCCCATGAGGACCACAATGGTGCCGCCCAGCCCGGCCAGGTGCAGGTGCTCCTTCTCGGTCAGCGGCGCGTGGCCGGAGACGACGGTGAACATGTGGCTTACTTCCCTGTGTGTCACCGGAATTCCGGCGGCCGCGGGGACGGAGATGGCGCTGGTGACACCGGAAATCACCCGCACCGGAACGCCCGCGGCAACGCATGCTGCCACTTCTTCCCCGCCACGGCCGAACACGTACGGGTCGCCGCCCTTGAGCCGGACCACGTTCCGGCCCAGCAGGGCCGCTTCCACCATGAGCTTCTCGATGTCACGCTGCGTCACCTTGTGATGTCCGGGCTGCTTTCCAACGTCCACCAACTCGGCAGAGGTCAAAGCGGCCAGTTCCTGGTAAGGGGCCAGCCGGTCGTAGAACACGGCGTCGGCATCGCGCAGGGCGGCGACGGCGCCCACGGTCAACAGATCCAGCGCGCCGGGTCCGCCGCCGACCAGGGTGACGTGGCCCTCCGGACCGGCAGCCGGTTCGTGTGCCACCGGGATGCCGGCCTCGCGGCAGCGTTCCAGCAGCGGAAGCCAGCCGTCGTCGCCGTCGTCCACTGCTGCCACCAGGAACGGACGCTCGGGGAGGGGACCGTCGGAAGCCGCGCCGGCCGGAGCGCTGAGCCGGTACACGGTAGCACCTGCCTGCTCGTAGCGGCGCACTGCCTGGCGGGCGGTCACGTCCGAGCCGGTGACCAGGACGTCCCGGCCGGTGAGGTCGATGGTGAGCTGCATGGAATTCCCCTAGTTCTCTGCGCCGGCAGTGCTGCGGACCGGGATGGTGGAGGCGATGAGTACGGCGCCCTTTTCCTCATGGGTTGCCGGACGGATCTGGCCGCGCTCGGGAACGAACGCGATGGAGTCGTCCTTCTGGTTGGGGGCGTTGACGAAGGAACGGAATCGGCGGAGGCGCTCCGGATCCTTCAGGGTCTCGGCCCATTCGTCCTCGTAGGTGTCGATGTGCTTGGCCATGGCTGCCTCAAGCTCCGCGGCGATGCCAAGGGAATCGTGAACCACCACGTCCTCAACGTGCTTCAGCCCGCCGTCGAGCTCTTCCTGCCACCGGGCGGTGCGCTGGAGGCGGTCCGCAGTGCGGATGTAGTACATGAGGTAGCGGTCGATGTACTTGATGAGTGTGTCGTCGTCCAGGTCCTTGGCCAGCAGCTGGGCGTGGGCAGGGGTGGCACCGCCGTTGCCGCCCACATAAAGGTTCCAGCCGTCGGCGGTGGCGATCACGCCAACGTCCTTGCCCCGGGCCTCGGCGCATTCGCGGGCGCAGCCGGAGACGCCCATCTTCAGCTTGTGCGGGCTGCGGAGGCCGCGGTACCGCAGTTCCAGCGCGATGGCCATCTGCACGGAGTCCTGCACGCCGAAGCGGCACCACGTGGAACCGACGCAGGACTTCACCGTGCGCAGGCTCTTGCCGTAGGCCTGGCCGGACTCGAAGCCGGCGTCCACCAGTTCCTTCCAGATATCGGGAAGCTGCTCCAGGCGTGCACCGAACATGTCGATGCGCTGTCCGCCGGTGATCTTCGTGTACAGGCCGTACTTCTCGGCAACGGCGGCGATGACGCCGAGGCCCTTGGGGGTGATCTCGCCGCCGGCGATGCGCGGAACCACCGAGTACGTGCCGTCCTTCTGCATGTTGGCCAAGGCCCGGTCATTGGTGTCCTGCAGAGTGCCGCGGCCGGCATCGAGCACGTAGGCGGAGTGCTGGCTGGCCAGGATGGAGGCGATGGTCGGCTTGCAGATATCGCAGCCTTCACCCGTGCCGTACTTGGCCATGATGTCCTCGAAGGAATTCAGCTCCAGGACACGGATGGTTTCGAACAGTTCCTGGCGGGAAAGGCTGATGTGCTCACACAAGGCCTTGGAGACCTCAATGCCGGACTTCTTCAGTTCACCTTCCAGGAGTTTCTTGAGCATCGGCACGCAGGAACCGCACTGGGTACCGGCGCGGGTGCAGCCCTTCAAGCCGCCCAGTTCCTGGACGGGGGCGTTCCCTTCGCAGCTGCCGCAGCCATTGATGGCGTCACGGATGGAACCTGCGGCCACGTTGTTGCAGGAGCACAGGATCGCATCATCCGGCAGCTCGGTCTCGGGAGCTTCGCCGCCCCCGGCTGCGCTCAAGTAGGCACCGGGCTCGGCGGGCAGTTCCCGGCCGAGCAAGGGGCGCAGGCTCATGTACGGGGAGGCGTCGCCCACGAAGATGCCGCCCAGGAGGGTCTTGGCATCATCGGTGGTCACGATCTTCTGGTAGACACCGCGGGCGGGATCGGCGTAGACGATTTCCAAGGCATGTTCGGTCTTGGCGAAGGCATCACCGAAGCTGGCCACATCCACGCCGGAGAGCTTGAGCTTGGTGGCCGTGTCGAAGCCCGGGAACGTTGCCTCGCCGCCGTGCAGCCGGTCGGCCACGATCTCCGCCATGGTGTTGGCCGGGGCTACCAGGCCGAGGCACATGCCGCCGAAGTTCGCTACCTCGCCGATGGCCCAGATGTTGTCCACTTCGGTGGCGCAGAAGTCGTTGATGACCACCCCGCCGCGCTGGCCCAGGCTGAAGAGCTGCTCCTCGCCTTCGGCTGCGCGGAAAAGGTCGTCGCGGGGCTTCACGCCGATTGCCACGATCACCAGGTCGGCAGGGATGGTGCGGCCGTCCGCCATCAGCACCCCGGTGACCTGGCCGTCGTCGTCGGTCAGTACCTCGGACGGGAACACGCCGCCGTGGACTTCAAAGCCCTTGGCCTCGATCAACCTGCCGAGGGCCTGGCCGGCGCCTTCGTCCAGCTGGGTGTTCATGAGCCAGGGGGAGCCGTTGATGACGATCGGGTTGGCGCCCAGCTGCTCGGTGCCGGCAGCGGATTCCAGTCCCAACAGGCCGCCGCCGATCGTGACGGCGTTGACCCTGCGGCCGAGCTTGGCGCCCAGGTCCGCGATGGCCTTGTTGATGGCCCAGACGTCCTCGAGGGTGCGGTAAACGTGGGTGTGCTCAGCGCCGGGGATGGGGAGCCGCGCTGCGTCCGAGCCGGAAGCGACCACCAGTTCGTCGTATTCGTATTTGTTGCCCGATGCGGTAAGGACGCTCTTGGCTTCAGCGTCGATCTTGACGGCGCGCTCGCCGGTCTTGAGCGTCAGGGCCTCGTGGTCCCACATGGACGCCTCGCCCAAGGTAAGGTCCACGCCGGTCTCGGTCAGCGCCTTGCTCAACGCCACGCGGTCGTAGGGGAGGTGGGCTTCCTCGGTGAGGACGGTAACCTGCCAGCCTTCGAGACCGCGGTTGTACATGGCATCGGCAAAGCGGTGGGCTGCTGGGCCGCCTCCGACAACGACGATGCGGCGCGGGTTCTCTGTGCTTGAAGTGTGTCCGGTCACTGGTGGGCCTTTCGCAAATGTCGCAGACGGATCTCCGCAACTTGTGAATTCAGCCTAGGGACGGGCAGTTTCACTTCAGTTTCCCTTTTGTTTCGTGATCTTAACTTCTGCATCACGAACGCATTTCGCAGGGTGTGAGGTCTCTTTTACCCATCGGACACAATGCGGGACTCCAGCTGAAACAGTGGCGTCCTAGCTTTGGAGAGTGGCCGCAGGCGTGGCCCGGTCCGGGGGAGTGACGGTGGAAAGTGCCAGCACCCGGACACTGTGAGAGGGGTTGACATGACCGTAATTCTTGACCGTGCAGAGGATCTGGCCACCACCGGCACATGGCACCGCGTGTGCCCGCTGGATGAGCTTGAGCCGGCGTGGGGCGAGGCAGCACTGATCGACGGCCGCCAGGTAGCGCTGTTCCGTACGGCGCCCGGTGAGGTCTACGCCGTCGTGCAGCAGGACCCCGCCACGTTCGCCAACGTCATGGCACGCGGCATCATCGGTTCCCGGGGCAGCCGGCCGACCATTGCCTCGCCGCTGCACAAGGAGGTCTACGACCTCGAAACCGGCGAGTGCTTCACCAACCCGGAACTGAAACTGGCAACCTTCGCCACGCGCGTCGTTGACGGTTACATCGAGGTTGAACTCTAGAGTCCCAGCGCTTCGCGGACATCCCTGAGGACGTTATCCAGGGATGTCCGCGCTGCCTGGCGGGCAGCGGGAAGTTCCGCCGCCGACTCCACAGCCTGGATGACCTCCAGGTAACACTTCAGCTTTGGCTCCGTGCCGCTGGGCCGGATGATCACGCGGCTCTGGTCCCGGGTCAGGTACAGCAGGCCGTCCGTGGGCGGCAGGGCTTCGCTGCCTTCGGCAAGGTCCGTAAAGACCTCGACGGCGGAACCCCCGAACGCTTCAGGCGGGTTGACCCGCAAGCGGTTCATCATGGCATCCAGCAAACCGAGGTCTGCCACGCGGATGCTCAACTGGTCGCTCGCATGCAGGCCATGCACAAGGTACAACTCATCGAGGGTGTCAAAAACGGTCTTGCCTTGAGCCTTGGCAGCGGCGGCCATCTCCGCGATCAGCACTGCCGCAGAGATTCCGTCCTTGTCCCGGACCAGGTCCGGCGCGACGCAGTAGCCGAGCGCCTCCTCGTACCCGTAAAGCAGGCCCGGAACACGCGAGATCCACTTGAAACCGGTCAGTGTTTCCTGGTGGGCGTAGCCGGCGGTGGCGGCGATGCGGGAGAGCAGCCTGGAGGAAACGATCGAGTTGGCGAAGACTCCCTCGACTCCATCGTCGCCGGCCTTTGCGGGCTCGCCTGTCTTGGCGGTCTCGCCGGCCTTGGCGGCAAGCCGGGCCACCGTGTGCGCTCCCAGGAGGGCGCCCACCTCGTCGCCGCGCAGCATGCGCCAAGCCTCGGTGGCAGGGTCCAGCGCGGCTACCGCGGCACGGTCGGCGTCGGGGTCGTTGGCCAGCACGATGTCCGCGCCCAGCTCTTCGGCGGCAGCCAGCGCCAGGTCCAACGCGCCAGGTTCCTCAGGGTTGGGGAACGCGACAGTGGGGAAGTCGGGGTCGGGGCGGGCCTGCTCTGCCACGAGCGTGACGTCATCGAAGCCTGCTGCCTTGAGGACCGAAACAGCAGTATCACCACCCACGCCATGCATGGGCGTCAGGACGATCTTGAGGTCGCGGGCCGGGAAGTGCTCCCTGTCCACCAGCCCGGCGACGGCGGCTTCGTAGTCCGCAGCGATCGATTCCGGCAGTACCGTCCAGCCGTCCCCGGCCAGGACAATCGAGGACAGCGGACCCACGGCATCGATTTTCGCCGCGATTTCAGCGTCGTAAGGCGCGACGATCTGTGCTCCCCGGCCGCTTTCCGGCACTGCATGCCGTCCCAGGTACACCTTGTAGCCGTTGTCCTGCGGAGGGTTGTGGCTGGCTGTGACCATCACGCCGCCGTCGCAATCCAGGGCGCGGACCGCATAGGCGAGGATCGGCGTCGGGAGCGCTGCCGGCATGAGGAACGCTTCGATGCCGGCGGCAGCGAAGATGGCTGCCGTCTCCCGGGCGAAGATGTCGGAGTTGTGGCGGGCATCGAAACCGACGACGGCGCGCGGCCGGGTTCCCGGCGAAGCCGCACCAACCGCGTCAACCAGGAAGGCTGCCAACCCTGCGGCGGCACGGCGCACTACCACGCGGTTCATGCGGTTCGGTCCTGGCCCTAGCGCTGCACGGAGGCCGGCCGTGCCGAACTGCAGTGTGCCGCTGAAGCTGTCTCCGAGCTCTTGTGCCGCCACCGCGTCACCTTCGGAGGCGAGGGTGAGCAGGTCGCGGAGCGTCGCGGATGTGGCTGGATCCGGGTCCTCGTCAGCCCACTGTCGGGCGTCGCGGATCAGCTGTTCAAGTGCGGCATCGCTCGAGGTCATAAGCACAAAACTATCCTCAATCCGGCCCTGACAGGCAACGAGGGGTGAGATCCCGGCATTACGGGGAGTCGTAAATGCCGGGATCCCACCCCTCAGCGCAAGCTAGAGAGACCGCGACCGCACCGCGAACGCGGTCTCGCCCTCCATGCTGAAGACGGAGGCGCCAATGTGGTCCCAATCCGGGAAGAAGGTATCGGTGACCACGGCCTGGCCGTCCTGGGCGAAGACCTCCACGGAGGACGTATCCAGGAGGATCCGCAGCCGCACCTTCCCGTCGGCAGGGCGTACGGTCACCTGGTGATAGGGGCTGAACTTCTCGGAGAAGTTGCTGGTTCCGGCGTTTGAGCGGTCCACCTTGAGGGTGCCGGAGTCCTTCTCATACGAGATCCGAAGGCCGTCTTGGGCGTCGGGGGAGTGCCGGAGCAGGATCCCCGCTTCCCTGGCCGTGCCGAGGTCCAGTTCGAGGTCGATCAGCTGGGTTCGCGCGGCGAAGTCCGTCCCAAGATCTTCACTTCCGGAGGACACGGTGAGGTCCTTGCCCTTTTCCTCACCGCGCTCCAGGACCTCCCGCGCTGCGGCGGCGACGCCGGAGCGCAGTTCGAACCGCTTTTCACCGCGCACCAAGGTCAACTCACGCGGAATCGCCATGGCACCGCGCCACGGTGTGGTGGGGACGTGCTGGGCGTAGTCCCAATTGCCCATCCAGCCAAGCAGCACCGGCTTGCCGCCGGGAGCTCCGGAAACGGAGTTCGCGGCGTAGTAGTCGGCGCCGTAGTCCAGCCATTGCGATTCCTGCAACGGAGCATCCGGCGCAGCGGCGTCTTCGGCCATAAACCGTGTGCCGTCGAATTCGCCGACGAAATACTGCATGCCCGATCCTCCGGCAATGCCGCCGGGGTTGATGCTGAGCAGCATGACCCACTTCCTGGCCGTGGAGCCTTCGACGCTCATCTGAAGGAGTTCGGGCACTTCCCACAGCCCGCCCTGTGCTCCGACGCCGGAGAAATCGCTCAGGAAGTCCCAGTGCAACAGGTCGGTGGACTTGAACAGTTTGACGACCTGCGCGTCGGCCACCACGGTGGTCATGACCCAGTAGCGGCCGGGCTCGTACCAGGTGACTTTGGGATCGCGGAAGTTGTTGTTGGTGGGCTCAAGGTTCAGCACGGGGTTGCCGCGGTGCTTTTGCCAGGTGGTTCCGCCGTCGGTGCTGTACGCGGCCGACTGCGCCTGCGCTCCCTGGGGAAGCGCCCCGTTCTTGCCGTAGGCGCTGGTGTAGAGGGCCACCAGGGGCGGGTTCTGTGCGGAGCCAAGGCCGGAGGCGTTGTTGGTATCCACCACGATGCAGCCGGAGAAGATTTCCTCGTCCACGCTCGCCTCCATGGCCACGGGCTGCTGTTCCCACTGCACCAGGTCCTTGCTGGTGGAGTGGCCCCAGGACATGTTGCCCCACGAGTTTCCGCGCGGGTTGTATTGGTAGAAGGCGTGGTAGGTGCCGTCGTGGTACACCAGGCCGTTGGGGTCGTTAAGCCAATTCTTTTCGGCTGTCAGGTGGACCGCCGGGCGCCACGGATCCGAAGCGGACGACCTGGGACCTCGGGAGACCGGGGCCGGCGTCGGGCTTTCACTGCCGCGCGGAGGCGTGCAGGAGGCGGCCGCGAAGGACACCACGACGGCGGCGCTTGCCGCCAGCAGGTTGCGGCGGGACAGGTGATGGCTGGGAGAAGTCATGGGGAAGATCCTGGGGTTGGGGGGGGCTGGTGTGCCCGGAGGTGATGGTCCGGGCACACCAGCCGTGGCTCAGGGCCGGTCTTGCCGGCCGGTGGCCGGTGTTACTTGTAGAGGCCTTCGCCGCCCACGCGCTTGTTGGTGGGCAGGTAGCCGAAGGGGCCGAGGCCGTTCTTGCCGAAGCTGCGGTCCACCTGTGTCACGCCGGCCTTGAAGTTCATCTTCACGGTGGGGGACAGGGAGCCGCCGCGGACGCCGTCCACGTTGTCGATGAACGACTGCACCAGGCCGCCGGGCTGGACGTAGTGCGAGTACGCCTGGAACTGCCGGCCGTTCTGGCGCGGGTCCGGACCTTCGGGCGCGTTGGCAGGCATGTTCAGGTCCGTGGGGGAACCCAAAGCCAAGCCGCTGTTGTTGACCGGCTGGTAGTCGGAGCGGACGCCGTCGCCGACGAAGCCGTAGACGCCATCGGGGCCGCGCATTCCGTCTGCGTAGGTGAACTGGTGGCTGATGGTGAACAGGTAGTACTTGTTCTTGCCGTTCTCGTTCTGGATGTAGATCTGCGGGCGCTCAGTCTGGTCGTTGACGCAGTTGGCGGACAGGATCGGCGGCAGGAAGCTCCACTTGGTGAGGTCCTTGTTGTCCGCCACAGCCAGTCCCACGTTCGCGGTCTGGTACCAGGCGCCGGTGGTGCTGTTCACCTGGTCCACGGTTTCTGCGTGGGGATCGCCCGGGCGGTAGCCGAGGTCTTCCTGCTTGCACTTGTACGCGCCGCGGTTGCCGCCGGTGTTGCCTTCGAACACCATGAAGGTCTTGCCGGGGTGTGCCGGGTCGGCGAAGGTGTACGGATCACGGAAGGCGAAGCCCGGGTTCTGGGCTTTGTTCTGGTAGAGCTTTCCGTCCGGCTCAAGCAGCTTTGTGTGCTGGAAGCCGTCGAACGTCACGCCGTCCTTGGTGGCGTGGATGTTCCCCAGGGCCTTGGCGATGACGGCGTCGGGAGCAATTCCGCCGCCGCCGGCGTTCCGCTCAGCCACATCGTAGAAGGTGGTGGCCGTGTAGAAGACGTTGATCTTGTTGCCCTGCATCAGGCGAGTGGAGCCGGACCATTCGGTGTTGCCGATGGACGTGTTGTCCAGGAACAGGTGTCCGCCGTAGTTCCACTTGTCCTTGGCGGGGTCGGCGTTGGTCTTGCGGAAGAAGTAACCGATCCGTGCGTTCCAGTGGCGCTGGTCGAAACCGTAACCGGCGTGGCGGTCAGCGACCAGAGAGAAGATGACGTCCCAGCCCTTGTAGCTGATCTGGTTGGCATTCTCGTCAGTCAGGGACCAGGTGTCCCAGACCCACACGTCGTCGTTCATGGCGGGGAAGTCCTTGGGGATTTCCGGCATGGTGACGTTGGGGCTCATGGAATTCTGTCCCGGAGCGACGTTGGGGTTGCTCTGCGCCATGATCTGCTTGGCGTCGGCGCGGGTCCACTTGGACGTAAAGTCGGCTGCCGGATCGTAGGCCTGCTGCGTGTGGACGGTCGGCAGCGGGAAACCGGGGGTGGGCGCCGGCATGGTGCTCGACGGCGGATCGGCAGGGAGGTTGGCCTGTGCGGCAGGCGTTACCAGCAGGATGCTGCCAGCAACGCTTGCCGCCGCTGCGACGGCGGCTGCCTTTCGCAAACGGCGGCGCGGCCGTAACGGGCTTGGGTGCGTGTTCATGCTTGCTCTTCTCGCGGAGTGTTGGACTTCGTGGAGGCAAGGATTCCCTTGATGAGGGAGTCCTCAGCCGAGGCGTCCGTCGATCCGCTGGTGGCGTCATCGAGGGACGCCATCGTTTCGAGGTGCGGCGGGCCGGATTCGGTGACCGCCGGAGTTGTCCCGGCACGTCGACTTACCGGAACTGTCTCCACGCTAAACACGTGTGAGGCGCGAGTGCAAAGCCTGTTTCTTCCTCCCGAAGGCGGCGGTGGCGCTGATGGTGCAAGCGCTTACATTGCCAGCACGCGCGCGTGCCACGGATGAAGGTGGGGAATCAAATGTTGCGTCTTAAAGCAGATTTATTCGGGGACTCTCTTGACCCCCGTCACCCAACTGGGTCGCAGTAGTGCGACTCTTCTATGGTTGTCAACGGAACGATGGCATGGGGCTGTTGGCGTTGAGTGTGCGGTAGATCCGTCGGGCGAGGTAGCGTTTGACGCACCGGCGGATCTCCTTTTTGGTACGGCCTTCTGCTTCACGTTTTGCTGTGTAGTTGATGGTTTCCGGATCGAACGCCATCCTGCTCAGGGCAGCCATGTGGAGGGCTTTGTTCAGGGTCCGGTCGCCTCCGCGGTTGAGCCTGTGGCGGACGGTATTTCCGGATGAAGCGGGAATGGGGTTGGCCCCGGCCAGGGAGGCGAATGCAGCCTCGGAACGTACCCGGCCGCGATGGGACCATGCGGTGAGACAAATGGCTGCGGTGACTGGTCCGAAGCCGGGTTCTTGTAGCAGGGGCGCGGCTTCGCTGATCTCGACGAGTTCGGTGATCCGGTTGCCGTTGGTTTTGATGTCCGCGTCAAGGTCGTTGATGCGCTTGGCGAGCCTGACGGCTTCGGAGCGGGCCACCGACAGGGCAAGGGGTTCTTCACGGGCACGCCATCTGGAGATCTCCAGGATCTGGGTCCCGGTCAAGGGCTTACGGGCATCGGCACCCAAATCGTTGACCCGCAGCAGCGCGGTCAACGCGTTCACGGTCCTGGTCCGGTCGGTGGTCATTGACTGACGTGCACTGACCAGGACCCGCAGGGCTGCGCGGACCCCTTCGTTCAACCGTGGCCGGCGCAGCTTGTCCTCTTCCAGGGAAAGGACTGTTGAAGCGATCCGGTGCGCGTCCAACGGATCGGACTTACCGATCCCGCGACGTGTCTTGGCATCCATGCGGGCGGCTTCGGCGACCTGGTAGCCGGCAGCTGCGACAGCCCCGGCCAGCACCGCACCATAAGAAGCCGCGCCCTCGATCACCCACAAAGTGGCCGGATCGGCCCCGGTCAAGCGCGCTACCCAGGCAATGGCACGGTCGATCCCGGCCCCGGTGGCCGGGAAATCCCGGGTGTCGATCCGTTCGCCGCTTGGCGCGGCAAGGATGGAATACACATGTTTCCTGGCGTGGGTGTCGACGCCGACGACAAACGGGTGGGAATACGCAACGCTAGTCATAGCGGTTCTGGCACTTTCCTCATTTCGCGGACATGGTCAGGGCCGTTACGGGCCGGTACCAGTCCGGGTAGAGGTCACTTCGGAACAGCACTGTGACGAGTCACGCCCCCGCGCCGGGGGCGGACAATCTTCTGATCAAGTCACCGAGGTGGGCCGGGCAGGTACCGGCCGCCCACCCCGCAGACGGACAAGTCGCACTAAAGGCACACCCAAGACAGGGGGCCAAGCGTTTTGTGAGTCACGACCGCGGGGTGGAACGACCTGCACCCACTCTGCCAGCCAATCCCAGACCAGCCACCCCAATCCTCACAGCGTTTTGGACGCTCAGAACGCGCAGTGCTGCGACCCAGTTGGGTGCCTACTGCAGACTTATTGGTGGTCCGCTACAGCTTCGCGATGATTCCCGCTAGCAAGGTCGAGATCCGCTTGCCTGCCGCTTCGCCCGCTTCCAGGACTTCGGCGTGGCTCAGGGGGACGGGGCTGATGCCCGCGGCGAGGTTGGTCACCAGTGAGATGCCGAAGACCTCCATGCCGGCGTGCCGTCCCGCGATGGCTTCCAAGGCCGTGGACATGCCCACGAGGTCGGCGCCGATGCGCTTGGCGTACTGGACCTCGGCCGGTGTCTCGTAGTGCGGTCCGGTGAACTGTGCGTAGACGCCTTCCTGCAGGGAGGGGTCCACTTCACGGGCCAGGTCGCGGAGCCGTGCGGAGTAGAGGTCGGTGAGGTCCACGAAGGTGGCGCCCTCCAGGGGAGATGTGGCGGTGAGGTTGATGTGGTCGCTGATCAATACGGGTGTGCCGGGCTTCCAGTCCTCATTGAGTCCGCCGCAACCATTGGTGAGGACCAGTGTCTTGCACCCCGCGGCTGCTGCTGTCCGAACGCCGTGGACGACGGACCGGACGCCCCTGCCCTCGTAATAGTGCGTCCGTGCGCCCAGGACCAGTGCGCGCTTGCCCTCGGTGGTGAGGACCGAGCGGATGGTGCCCACATGGCCAACCACAGCGGGCTTGTGGAAGCCCGGAACCTCCGAGGCGTTCAACGTGGCGGTGGTCTCGCCGATCAGGTTGGCGGCCTCGGCCCAACCGGAGCCCAAAACCAGGGCGACGTCGTGGGACTCGACGCCGGTCTCGGACGCGATGTAGTCGGCGGCGGCTTTGGCGGCTTCGAAGGGGTCTGTGTTCATCAGCTCAGTGTTACTCACTGGTACAAGCTACCTTGCGCGCGCGCCAAACCGGTAGGGACGCGTCCGGCCTCATCCGGGGCCGCCATGGAGGGTGAGGCAGGGCTGACTGGCAGCATGGGCATGGATACGCGAGAATTGGGAATTGTGACCACCCAAGTTGATTTCAGTTCCCCCCGAATCGCGATCCTGGGAGGTGGTCCCGGCGGATACGAAGCTGCCATGGTGGCTGCCTCCCTCGGTGCGAAAGTCACCATCATCGAGCGGGCCGGCCTCGGCGGCTCCGCGGTGCTGACCGACGTCGTGCCCTCCAAGACCCTCATCGCCACCGCAGACCTGATGACGCGTGTCAGCGAAGCCGATGAGCTGGGCGTCAAGTTTGACGATTCCGCGTCCAAGCCGCATGCAGACCTCAAACACATCAATGACCGCGTCCTGAACCTTGCGCGGGGCCAGTCCAACGACATCCGTGCAGGCCTCGAGCGCCTGGGCGTAGACATCGTCATCGGATCCGGAAAGCTGCTGGACAACAACACCATTGAGGTCCTCACCCTTGAGGGCACGCGCACTATCGACGCAGACGCCATCCTCCTGGCCGTCGGCGCCCACCCCCGCGAACTTCCAACGGCAAAGCCCGACGGCGAACGCATCCTGAACTGGGCGCAGATCTACAACCTGGACGAACTCCCCGAGGAACTGATCGTGGTGGGTTCCGGTGTCACGGGCGCCGAGTTCGCGTCTGCGTACAACGGCCTGGGTTCCAAGGTCACGCTGATCTCCAGCCGCGACCAGGTCCTCCCGGGCGAGGACACCGATGCCGCCAAGCTCCTGGAAGGTGTGTTTGAACGTCGCGGCGTGCGCGTTCTGTCCCGTTCCCGCGCCAACGCGGTTGAGCGGACGGACGACGGCGTGAAGGTCACCTTGGGTGACGGATCGGAAGTGACAGGCTCCCACTGCCTGGTGTGTGTTGGTTCCATTCCGAACACCGCAGGGATCGGGCTGGAAGAAGCCGGCGTGGCCGTGACGGAGTCCGGGCATATCAAGGTTGACGGTGTTTCCCGCACCACAGCCCCCAACATCTACGCTGCCGGCGACTGCACGGGCGTGTTCGCTTTGGCTTCCGTCGCCGCGATGCAGGGCAGGATCGCCATTGCCCACTTCATGGGTGACGGCGTGAAGCCCCTCAAGCTCAACCAGGTTGCTTCCAACATCTTCACGTCCCCGGAGATCGCCTCCGTGGGTGTGTCCGAGGCGGATCTTGCGTCCGGCAAGTACCAGGGCGACGTTGTGATGTTGTCCCTGCTGAGCAATGCCCGTGCCAAGATGCGCAACACCAAGGATGGCTTCGTCAAGATCATCGCCCGCAAGGGTTCCGGCACTGTCATTGGCGGCGTCGTGGTGGGGCCGAACGCCTCCGAGCTGATTTTCCCGATCTCCGTGGCCGTGGCGCAGAAGCTCCACGTCGACGACGTCGCCAGCACTTTCACGGTGTACCCGTCGCTGACCGGATCCATCTCGGAAGCAGCCCGGCGCCTGCACGTACACATGTAGCCGGCGGCGGGCCGGGCTCAGGCAACCGCCGCCTGGAAGTGTTTCTCGATGAGGCCCTTGATGTCCTCGTGGCAGCCGCCGCATCCGGTTCCGGCACGGGTGGCCTTGGAAACCTCGGCCACGGTGGAGCACCCGTCCTCCACGGAATCCCTGATGCTGGCCGCGCTGACTCCTGCACACCGGCACACAGTGCGTTGGGGGTCGTTGCTGGTGGCGGCCCCGGAGTCCAGCTGGTCAGGTCCATCCAGGCGCAGCAGCAGCGAGCGGTCCGCCGGGAGTTCCGAGGCACGCTCGAAAAGCACCACGAGCTCGGCCGCGGTCCGGGGCATTCCGACGGCGACGAGCCCTTCCAGCACTCCGCCGCGGGTGGTCATCTTGACGTAGCGTCCGTGTTCGGGATCCGCCCACTGGGAGACTTGCCGGCGGGCGCGTCCCGCCACGGCCCCGGCTTCGAGGAGTTCGTCATCCCAGGGATCGGCCTGGTTGTCTCCGGCCAGGGCCAGGTTGATGCCCCGGGCTTTCAGGATAATAACACCCGGTTTCTCGGTGGCGAGCGGTTCAAGGGCATCGGCTGCCTCCTGGCCGTCGCGTGCCAGGACCAGCAGGTAGTCGGCCAACCACTCGGCCTGGCGCCACCCCGGTCCCACCAGGCCGGAAGGACCGCCGGCTGTCCGGCACTCAACGCAGGAAGCATCAGGGCAGCGCACTTCCGCGCAGTCGCCGATGGCGAACATGTGGGGTTCGTGATACGTGCGCAGGTGGTGGTCAACCAGGATTCCCGTGCCGACCGGAAGGCCGCAGCCCTCGGCCAGCCCGATGCGCGGACGGACGCCGCAGGACAAAACCAGGAGGTCGCCGTCGATCGCGGAGCCGTCGTCCAGGAGCAAAGCTG
Source organism: Paenarthrobacter sp. YJN-5 (assembly GCF_015040095.1). Lineage (NCBI taxonomy): Bacteria > Bacillati > Actinomycetota > Actinomycetes > Micrococcales > Micrococcaceae > Paenarthrobacter > Paenarthrobacter sp. YJN-5. The sequence continues at coordinate 3,141,790 of NZ_CP053544.1, read as the reverse complement.
AGAACGAACCGTCAGGACCAGACGTTTCCACTGCGGTGGAGCGGGCATTGCCGGCCATGCGGACGCCGCTGGCCCGCAGGCTGTTGGTCAGGACCGATCCGCTGCCGCGGTCGATGCTGCGGCCCAGGGGGAAGGGGCCGTTGTGCACCACCGTGGCCTGCGCCCCTTCTTCCGAGGCAGCAAGGGCCGTCTCCAGGCCGAGCACGCCGCCGCCGAGGACTACCACCCGCTTGCGTCCGGCCACAGCTTCGCGCAGGACGGCGGCGTCATTGAGGTCCCTGAGTGTGATCACGCCCGGGGGCAGTACCGGCCCGGCAGGATCCGGGTTCAAGCCCGTCAGGTTGGGGATAACGGGCCGTGATCCTGTCGCGAAGACCAACCGGTCATAGTGTTCGGCGGAGCCGTCCGACAGCACGACGTGCTGCCGGGCCCGGTCGATCCGGCGGACCTTGGTGCCCAGGCGGACCTGCACGCCGGCAGCCTCCAGCTCCGCGGCGTCGGCCATTGCCAGTGCCTCCACTGAAGTACGTCCCACGCCCAGTTCAGCCACCATCACGCGGTTGTAGGCAGCTTCGGCCTCCTGTCCAACAACCAGCAGTTGCACCAGGCCGGAGCGGACGGCAGGAACCAGTTCCTCCACCAACCTTGCGGCCACGGGGCCGAATCCAACAACAACAATGCGCTCGCTCATGAAGCCTCCTTGGAGTGCAAGGGCAGTCCCGCATCCGCAAGGACCGCGGGAACCGGGGTGGACGCTGCCCGCCGGACCCATACCCGGCTGGTCTTGAATTCCGGCATGCCGGAGATGGGGTCGGTCGCGGCCTCCGTGAGCCGGTTGGCGTTCTCCTGGCCGGGGAAGTGGAACGGCAGGAACACGGTGTCGGGCCGCACGGCGTTGCTCAGTTCGGCGCGGCACAGCACTTCGCCGCGCTCGTTGGTCACGGTGGCGTAGTCGCCGTCGGTGATCCCGCGTGAAGCAGCCGTAGCAGGATGGATCAGCAGCCGGACCTGGGGTTGGGCCGCCAACAGCTCCGCAACGCGGCGGGTCTGGGCGCCGGACTGGTAGTGCTCCAGGAGGCGGCCGGTTGCCAGGGCCAGCGAATCGTCGGCAAAGGAACGCGAGGCCCGCTTGGAGGGTTTCACCGGAACCATGACTGCCCGGCCGTCCGGGTGACCAAAAGCGTCGGTGAACAGTCTGGGTGTGCCACTGCTGCCAACGGGATACGGCCAGTAGGCTGCTTCGCCACGGTCCAGCATGGCGTAGTCGATGCCGGAGTAGTCGGCCAAACCACCGGCGGAAGCCAAGCGAAGCTCTTCGAAAACGGTCTCGGGGTCGTCGCTGAACGTTGAAGGAGCCTGAAGCAATTCCGCGAGCCTTGCCATGAGCCACAGCTCGCTGCGGACGCCCGGGGGAGGGGTCAGCGCGCGCCGGCGCCGGATGACCCGCCCCTCGAGGTTGGTCAGGGTGCCTTCTTCTTCCGCCCACTGGGTCACGGGAAGCACCAGATCGGCTTCCAAAGCCGTCTCCGACATGAAGAAATCGCACACTACCAGGAAGTCGAGGGCACGCAGCCCGGCAGTGACGGCATTGGTGTCGGGTGCCGAAACTACCACGTTGGCGCCGTGCACCAAAAGGCACCGGACGCCGTCGGGCTTTCCCAGCGATTTAAGAAGTTCGACGGCGGGCAGGCCGGGTCCTGGGATCAGCGACTCATCGATGCCCCACACCCGGGCGACGTGGGCGCGGGCGGCGGGGTCGGTGATTTTGCGGTAGCCGGGGAGCTGGTCTGCCTTCTGGCCGTGTTCCCGGCCGCCCTGGCCGTTGCCCTGCCCGGTGAGGGTGCCGTAGCCGTTGCGGGCCGAGCCGGGCAGGCCCAACAGCAGGCTGAGGTTGATGGCGGCCGTGGCGGTGTCAGTACCATCGACGTGCTGTTCCACGCCCCGGCCGCTGAGGATGTAGCTGCCCCCGGTACGTGCGCCCTGTGCCAGCCGCCGGGCGGTTTCGCGGATGAGGTTGGCCGGAACTCCGGTGATCGTTTGGACGCGCTCCGGCCAGAAAGCGTTCAAGCTGCGCACCACGGAGGCGTAGCCGGAGGTCTTCTCCTCCACGAAGGCCGAATCCACGAGGCCCTCATGGACCACCACGTGGCTGATGCCCAAAAGGAGGGCCAAATCGGTACCGGGCGTCGGCTGCAAATGGAGGCCGCCGCCGTCGGACGTGAACGCGGCAGTCGCCGAGCGGCGGGGGTCCACCACAATCAGGCCGCCCGCGTCCCGTGCGCCCTGGAGGTGCTGGACGAACGGAGGCATGGTTTCGGCGACGTTGGAGCCGAGCATCAGGATGACCGACGCGGAATCGAGATCGGCCACCGGGAACGGCAGCCCCCGGTCTACGCCGAAGGCGCGGTTCCCGGCAGCCGCTGCGGAGGACATGCAGAACCGGCCGTTGTAGTCGATCCGTGAGGTGCGGAGGGCCAGCCGGGCGAACTTGCCCAGCATGTAGGCCTTCTCGTTGGTGAGGCCGCCCCCGCCGAAGACTCCTACGGCGTCGTTCCCGTACTGCCGCTGCGTATCCTTCACGGCAGCCACGATCAGCGCCAGGGCCTGCTCCCAGGAGATGGGCTGGTGGACGCCGTCGGACCCTTTCAGCAGCGGTTCCGTGACCCTGCCGTTGTGGTTCAACAACGACGCCGACGTCCAGCCTTTGCGGCACAGCCCTCCACGGTTGGTGGGAAAGTCGCGTCCGGAAACGTCAAGGGGCGCGGTGGGCTTGGCAGGCTCTGCGGCGGGTGCGGGCGCTGCCCCCGCCCCGTGGTCCGGGGCAGGGGTCAGCGTCATGGCGCACTGGAGCGCGCAGTAGGGGCAGTGGGTATCGGCGCCGTTGGGCATCTAGATGTGTCCGATCATGTTGCGCTTCCGGGCGGGACGGATGTAGCAGGCCCAGCACACGGTGAGCATCAGGACATACGCTGCGACGAATCCGTAGAAAGCAGGGGTGTAGGAACCGGAGGCGGTGTTGGAGGCATTGAGCACCTGGGGGATCACGAATCCGCCGTAGGCGCCGATCGCTGAGATCAGGCCCAGGGACGAGGCCGCGAGCCGGGCGGTTTCAGCGCTGCCGGCGCCGGAGCGGGCGGCCCGGCTGGAGGTCGCGAAGATGACCGGAATCATCCGGTACGTGGCGCCGTTTCCGAAACCGCTGGAGACAAAGAGCAGGAGGAACAGGCCCAGGAAGAGCCAGAAGTTCTTCAGCGGCAGCGTCCAGATCATGGTGAGCGTGATGACAGCCATCGATGCGAACGCTGTGATACTCATGCGGGCTCCGCCCATCCGGTCGGCCATCCGGCCACCGTAGGGACGGGCCAGGGAACCGACCAGCGGACCGAGGAACGCCAGGGAGAGCGCCACCGCTCCGACGTGGATGGAGGAGAACTCCGGGAAGTAGTCCTTGATGAGCTTGGGGAAGACGCCTGCGAAGCCGATGAACGAGCCGAAGGTGCCGATGTAGAGGAACGCCATGATCCACAGATGCGGTTCCTTCAGCGCCGCAACGGATCCGGCGATGTCGCCCTTGGCGCTGGTGAGGTTGTCCATGTATTTCCAGGCACCGAACGCCGCGACCAGGATCAACGGGATCCAGATGAGGCCGGCCATGGGGAGGTTGACGGTTCCGGCGGCCAGTACCGTGACGGCGATGGGAACAACCAACTGCGCGACGGCGGCACCCAGGTTTCCTCCGGCGGCGTTCAGGCCCAGTGCCCAGCCCTTCTCGCGGGCGGGGTAGAAGAAGGTGATGTTCGCCATCGAGCTGGCGAAGTTGCCGCCACCGAAGCCTGCGAGCGCTGCCACGAGGAGCATGACCCCGAACGGCGTTTCCGGGTTGGAGACGCACATGGCCAGGCCCGAGGCGGGGATGAGGAGGAGCAGGGCCGAAACGATGGTCCAGTTCCGTCCGCCGAACTTGGGAACCATGAACGTGTAGGGGATGCGGAGGGTGGCTCCTACCAGGCTGGGGATGGAGATGAGCCAGAAGATTTGGTTGGTGTCGAAAGCGAAGCCGGCGGCGGGAAGCTGGACGACCACGATCGACCAGAGCTGCCAGACAACAAAGCCGAGGAATTCGGCGAAGATGGACCAGTACAGGTTGCGCTTGGCGATGGACCGGCCTGCGGCCTCCCACTGCTCCTTGTTCTCGGCATCCCAGTTGGCGATCCAGCGGCCGGGGCGGTGTTCAAGGGCGGGGGTGGTGGTCGCAGTGGACTGGTGGGGTGCCAGTTCTGCGGTGCGGTCAACAGTCACGGGAGTGCCTCCTTGGTGGGGGACGTTGTGATTCCAAGGTAGGTTTCGCGCATTTCGCGGACCGTCGCCCTTTGTAAACGTGCTGTGACATTTCCCTATCTGAGGCATCACGGATGCGTGAGACGATGGTGAGGTTGTGGCGCGGCCCACAGGGTGAGATTTTCCAACTTGTCCGAATGGCGGACGTGATTGTCCAGTCGATGGACTGCGGGAACTATTATTGAACTCTCAAATACGCCTTCGCCGGCAGCCCGCCTGGTGCGTGGCCGGCGTGAACGAAAGCTGCATTTACATGTCTTCCACCGCTACATCCCAGGGAAGCGGGTCCACTGCACCGGTGAACTCGCGGGGACGGGTGATCGTTGCCAGCCTCATCGGCACGACCATCGAGTTCTACGACTTCTACGTCTACGCCACAGCCGCAGTGCTGGTCTTCCCCAGCCTGTTCTTCCCGAACCTGAATGCCACCACTCAGCTCCTGAGTTCCTTTGCCGTCTTTGGCGTGGCCTTCGTAGCGCGTCCGCTCGGCTCCATCGTGTTCGGCCACTTCGGTGACAAGTTCGGCCGCAAGGGAACACTCGTGGCATCCCTGCTCACCATGGGCATCGCCACGTTCCTGATCGGTTGCCTCCCCACGGCCGAAGTCCCCGGGTGGACCATCCTGGCTCCGGCACTGCTGGTGGTCATGCGCTTCGCACAAGGCCTTGCGCTGGGCGGAGAGTGGAGCGGTGCCGCCCTGCTGGCCACCGAGAACGCACCCGCCAACAAGCGCGCCATCTACGGCACCTTCCCCCAGCTGGGAGCCCCCTTCGGCTTCATCCTGGCCAACGTCATCTTCCTGGTGTTCAGCTACACCCTGTCCCCGGAGGCCTTTGCGGCATGGGGCTGGCGTGTGCCGTTCCTGCTCAGCGCCGTCATGGTGATCATCGGACTCTACGTCCGGCTCAAGCTCATTGAAACTCCTGCTTTCACCAAGGTGGTGGAGTCCAACGAGGTGGCCAAGCTGCCCATCGGCCGCGTTTTCAAGAGCAGCTGGCGCGAACTGATCCTTGGCACGTTCATCATGTTGGCCACCTACGTGCTCTTCTACCTGATGACCACGTTCACGCTCACCTATGGCACCAAGCCCACCCTCGAAGGCGCCCAGGTGGCTGCGGAGAAGGCCGGCAAGCCCATGACCGAAGCCGCAGCCGCGGCATTCATTCCGGGCCTCGGCTACACCCGCAACGACTTCCTGTGGATGCTGATTGCCGGCGTCGTGTTCTTCGGCATCTTCACCCTCGTGGCAGGACCGCTCGCCGAAAAGTTCGGCCGCCGCAAGATGCTCATGGCCGTGACGGCCGGTATCCTCCTCTTCGGCCTGCTCTTCGTTCCGCTCTTCAGCGGAGGGTTCGTGGGAACCATGGGACTGCTGATCATTGGCTTCACCCTGATGGGCCTGACCTTCGGACCAATGGGTGCGCTCCTGCCGGAACTGTTCCCCACCAACGTCCGTTACACGGGCTCGGCAGTCAGCTACAACGTCTCCAGCATCCTGGGTGCGGCCGTGGCCCCGTTCATTGCCGTGTGGCTCTGGGAACTCGGCGATGGCAGCACGTTCTGGGTAGGTGTCTACCTGAGCATCATGTCCGTCCTCACCCTCATCGCGCTCTTCCTGTCCAAGGAAACGCGGGACACGGACTACGAAAACAACGTCGCCTAAGCAGCCCGATAACGACGCCGGCCCCGCACCGTTTGGTGCGGGGCCGGCGTCGTGATGGGGGTACTTGCCGTTAGTCCTCGATGGTGGCGATGACGGCGCCCGCTGAAACGGTCTCGCCCGCCGAAGCCGTCAGGCCGCGGACGGTTCCGGCCTTGTGGGCGGTGAGGGGCTGTTCCATCTTCATGGCTTCGAGGACCACGATCAGGTCTCCCTCGGCCACGACGTCGCCCTCGGCAGCGGCGATCTTGACGATCGTTCCCTGCATGGGGGAGGTCAGCGCGGTGCCGCCGGCTACCGCGGCGGAAGCGCCGGCGGAGCGTGAACGCTTCTTCGACTTGCCGGCCTTGGTCTTGGTTCCGGCTCCGGAAGCAGCTGCCATACCGGCGCCGAGGCCCGAAGGCAGGACGACCTCAAGGCGTTTGCCGCCGACCTCGACGACGACGCGCTGGCGATCACCGGCGTCGGAGGTTTCCGCATCCGTGCCGGTGGGCTGCCACGCCGGAATGTTGTTGACGAACTCGGTCTCGATCCAGCGGGTGTGGACCTTGAAGGGTCCTTCTGCCGGGGCGAAGTCGGGGTCGGTCACAACGGCGAGGTCGAAAGGAATGACGGTGGGAATGCCTTCCACCACCATCTCCTCGAGGGCGCGGCGGGAGCGCTGGAGTGCCTGTTCGCGGCTGGAACCGGTGACGATGAGCTTGGACAGCATCGAGTCGAAGTTGCCGCTGATGACATCGCCCTCTTCCACGCCCGAATCCACGCGGATACCGGGGCCGGTGGGGTTCTTCAACGTGCTGATGGTGCCGGGCGCGGGCATGAAGTTGCGGCCCGGGTCCTCGCCGGTGATGCGGAATTCGAAGGAGTGGCCGCGGACTTCGGGGTCCTCGTAACCGAGGGCTTCGCCGCGGGCGATGCGGAACTGCTCACGGACCAGGTCGATGCCCGTGACTTCCTCGGAGACGCAGTGCTCAACCTGGAGGCGGGTGTTCACCTCGAGGAAGGAGATGGTGCCGTCCTGGCCCACCAGGAACTCGCAGGTGCCGGCGCCCAGGTAATGGGCTTCCTTCAGGATCGCCTTGGAGGATTCGTAAAGGCGCTTGTTCTGCTCTTCGGTGAGGTACGGAGCCGGGGCCTCTTCCACGAGCTTCTGGTTGCGGCGCTGCAGGGAGCAGTCGCGGGTGGAGACCACAACGACGTTGCCGTAGGCATCGGCCAGGCACTGGGTTTCGACGTGGCGGGGCGCGTCCAGGAACCGCTCGATGAAGCATTCGCCGCGGCCGAAGGCTGCGACGGCTTCACGGACGGCGGATTCGTAGAGTTCCGGAATCTCTTCCATGGTCCGGGCTACCTTGATGCCGCGGCCACCGCCGCCGAACGCTGCTTTGATGGCTACGGGCAGGCCGAACTCCTCGGCGAACTTGAGGATCTCATCGGCATCCTTGACGGGGTCTGCCGTGCCGGGGACCAGCGGGGCTCCGACCTTCTCCGCGATGTGGCGTGCCTGGACCTTGTCACCCAGGGCAGAGATGGCCTCGGGGGAGGGGCCGATCCACGTGATGCCGGCCTCGATCACCTTGGCGGCAAATTCCGCGTTCTCGGCCAGGAAGCCGTAGCCGGGGTGGATGCCGTCGGCGCCCGCCTGCTTTGCGACGTCGATGATCTTGTCCATCACCAGGTACGACTCGGCAGCCGTGTTGCCACCCAGTGCATACGCCTCGTCGGCAAGGCGGACGTGCAGGGCATCGCGGTCCGGGTCTGCGTAGACGGCTACGGAGGCAATGCCTTCGTCCCGGGCTGCTCGGATGATGCGGACCGCGATTTCGCCACGGTTGGCAATCAAGACCTTGGTAAGAGGGCTGGAAATGGGCTGCGCCGGGTTAGCTGACAAGTTGTTGACTCCTTCTGTCCTTCAGGGAGCCTAGCGCGATTGTGAGGGTTCCGCCCATATTGATGGCGGATTCCGTGTGTGAAGCGCTGTTCCTTTGTAGGGTTGCTACAAAGCCGGGTTCGCGCCGGGCACAGCCCACAGTTCGGTGATTCCCACATTCGCGTGGCTGAGCAGCTCGCGGAGCGTGGAGATGGAAAGCCCGACGACGGCGTGCGGGTCGCCGTCGACCTTGCGGATGAAGGCCCCGCCAAGGCCGTCGATGGTGAATGAGCCCGCGCAGTGGAGCGGTTCACCGGTGGCAATGTAGGCGTCGATGTCCTGGTAGGACATCTCGGCGAAGTGTACTTCCGCGCTGGAGACGGCACCCAAAGTGGCGCCGGTCCCGGTGGCGGGCTCGTCGTCGTCGACGTCGGCGGCAGTCTCCCGGCAGTCCACCAGCCAGTGCCCCGTGTGGAGGACCCCTTTGGATCCGCTCATGCGCAGCATTCGTTCGCGGGCAACCTCGGCGGTGTAAGGCTTGCCGTGCGATTCGCCGTCGAACTCGAAGACCGAGTCGCAGCCGATCACCAGGGCGCCGTCCGCCTCGGGGAGCGCCGCTACGGCCTCTGCCTTGGCCCGGGCGAGCAGCAGTGCGGTGTCGTGGGGATCAGTGACGCCGTACCTGGCCTGCACCGTGTCCTCATCCACGTCCGACACCAGGATGTCGTGCTGGATGCCCGCTTCGGCGAGGAGCTTGGTGCGGGCAGGGGACTGGGAGGCAAGGATCAATCGGGTCACGCCACCAAGCCTAATACCCCCACCGCCCCCCGACGCTCTATCACTTCCCGCCCCCAAACGCCGGTTGCTCTATCACGTCCCACCCCTAAACGCCGGGTGCTCTATCACTTCCCGCCCCTAAACGCCCGATGCTCTATCACTTCCTTCAGGCAAGCGATAGAGCATCGGGGATAACCGGTGGTTATGTGATAGAGGAACCGGGGGTGTGGGTGGTGACGTGATAGAGGGTTAGTGGACGAGTTCCGCCGAGCCGGCCTTCGGGCGGTCGCTGCGGTTCAGCTTGGCGCCCTCAACGTCGACGTCCGGCAGCAGGCGGTCCAGCCACTTCGGCAGCCACCAGGCCTTCTCGCCGAGCAGGTACATGATCGCGGGCACGATCGTCATGCGGACAACGAACGCGTCAACCAGCACACCGAAGGCCATGGCGAAACCGAGCGGGCGGACCATGGTGAGGTGGCTGAAGATGAAGCCCGAGAACACGCTCACCATGATGATCGCGGCGGCCGTCACCACGGCAGCTGCGTGGCTGAAACCGGTCCGGACGGCGTGCCGGGCGTCTTCACCGTGCATGTAGGATTCCCGCATGCCCGAGGTGATGAACACCTGATAATCCATGGCCAGGCCGAACAGCACGCCGATCAGGATGATGGGCAGGAAGCTCAGCACGGCACCCGGATTGGCGACGTCGAAGATTCCGCCGAGCCAGCCCCACTGGTAAACAGCCACGACGGCGCCAAACGCTGCGGCCAGCGACAACAGGAAGCCTCCCGTGGCCAGCAGCGGCACCACGATTGAGCGGAAGACCAGCAGCAGGAGGATCAGGGACAGCCCGACGACGATCGCCAGGTACGGCGGCAGGGCGGCGCCGAGTTTCTCGGAGACGTCCACGTTGCCCGCGGTCTGGCCGGTCAAGCCGATGGAAACCCCGGTGTCCTCGCGGATCTGGGCGCCCTTTTCACGGAGGTCCGAGACCACCTTCACGGTGCTGGCGCTTGCCGGCCCCTCCTTGGGAATGACCTGGTAAACCGCGGTGCTACGGTCCTCACTCAGGGCAAAGGGCACGGCAGCAACCACGTTCTCAACACTGCGCAACTGCTCGGCGACATCGAACTGCTTGTTCTTGGCATCGTTTTCGCTGAGCCCGGCGGGCAGTTCGCCAACCACGATGATCGGGCCGGTGACGCCTTCGCCGAAGCTGTTGCGTGTCAGGTCATACGCCTTGTAAGCCTGGGAGTCCACAGGTTCGGACCCGCCGTCGGGCAGTGCCAGCCTCAGCTGCGAAGCGGGCAGTGCAACTGCCCCGAGCAGTACCACGCTGAGAATCAGCGCCACCCACGGATGGCGGGTGACCAAGCCACCCCAACCGCGCGTGCTGCGCTTCTCGTCCAGGTCGCGGTCGGCAGCTTCATGGCCCGGTTCGGCGTTGTGCCGGGCGGCCTTTGCCCAAGCCCGCTTGGAGATAAGCCGGCGGCCGATCAGGCTCAGGACGGCGGGTGTCAGGGTCAGGGCAACGACGACGGCGACGGCTACAGTCGCTGCTGCTGCCACACCGAGGATTGCCAGGAACGGCAGCCCGGGAATGACCAGGGCGGCGAGGGCGATGATGACCGTCAGGCCCGCAAACATGACGGCATTGCCCGAGGTGCCTGTGGCCAAAGCGACGGATTCCTCGCCATCCATGCCGGCAAGCAGCTGGTTGCGGTGCCGGTTGACGATGAACAGCGAGTAGTCGATGCCCACGGCCAGGCCCAGCATGAGTGCGAGCATGGGGGAGATGGAGCTCATGTCGATCACGCCGGTCAGCGCGAACGTGCCACCGACGCCCACGGCCACGCCGATCAGCGCCATGATGAGGGGCAGGCCCGCAGCAATGAGCGTGCCGAGCATCAGGATCAGGACCAGTGCGGCAACCGCGACACCAACGATTTCCGCCACGCCGAAGATCTGCGAAACGTCTTCGGTGATGTCCTTGCTGGCATAGGCAGTCACGCCTGCTGAGGAGACCCCGTGGACGATGTCCTGTACTTCCTGCCGGACGGCGGGCGGGACGGCGTTGATGGACGTCTTGAACTGGATCTGCGCGATTGCTGCCTTGTTGTCGCTGGAAACAAAGCGCAATCCTTCAGAGGCTTGCGCCTCCCGCTTGCCGAGGGCCAGCGCGGCGGCGCCGTCGGCAGCTTCCTTGGCTCCGGCGTCGAGCTTCTCCTTGCCTGCCGCGAGCTCGGCACGCCGGGGAGCCAGCTGTGCCTCGATCTGCGCCGGCGGCAATCCGGCCGCCGCAAGCTGCTGTTCGGCCGCGGCCAGCTGTTCTTCGCCTGCCGCAATCTGTGCGCGGGAAGCGTCCAGTTGGGCCTTGCCTGCTGCAGCCTGGGCTTCGCCCTCGGAGATCTTGGCGGCTGCCTGGTCCAACTGTTCCTGCGTGGTGAAGGGGTTGACCACGGACTGGACGTCGGGGAGTTTTTCGAGTTGGGCCAGGGCGTCGGCCACAGCGTCCTTGCCCGCTTGGTCGAAACCTGAAGCGCCTGCCTCGAACGCCACGCTTGCGGACCCGCCCGACGCGTCAGGGAGTGCTTCCTTCAGCTTGTCAGCCATCTGCTGGGTTTCGGTGCCCGGGATGGTGAAGTTGTTGGACATGGTGCCGTGGAACGCGGCGGCAGAGCCGCCCACAGCGACCAAAACGGCCAGCCATAGTGAGATGACCAGCCAACGGCGGCGGTAGGAAAACCGGCCGAGTCGGTAGAGGAACGATGCCATGTCAGAACCGATCTGTGGTGGGTGGAACGGAGGAAGTGCCTTCGGTGCGCGAAGACGGGGACGACGACGGCGCGAAGCCGGCTCCGAGGAGCCCCATCGCGTCGATGAGGTGCTGGCGGAGCACCGCCAGGGATTCGGGGGAGAGGTCCGGTCCGCATTCGGCGAACCAGACGTTCATGGCAGCCTTGCCGCAGGAAATGACCGAGCCGGCCAGGGCATGCAGGTAGAGCTCACTGACGTCCGGTCCCAGCCTTGTCCGTGCGGCGGCGATGATTTGTTCGGTGCAGTGGTCCCAGGCCTCGAGCTCGGACCGGGCCAGGGAGCGGTTGTCCTGGGTCAGGCTGAACAACTCGGCCATCGGAGCAACCGACATGGGGTCTGCCAGGGCCATGAGCGCGGCCTGGGCCGACTCGAGGATGGTCTCGTCGGCCGGACGTAGCTGGAACTGCTCGAGGGCACGGTCCATGAACCCGTCAGCCACCGACGCGAGGGCCGCCTCGAGGCTGGGGAAGTAGTTGAAGAAGGTGCGGCGGGAGACACCGGCGCTGGCCGCAATGTCCTCCACCGTGAAGTTTCCCGAGCCCTTGGCCCGGAGTAATTCAAGGGCTGCTGCGGCGATGGAACTACGGGTGGCGGCCTTGTTGAGCTCCCGCCGGGAAGGGGTGCTCGACTCGGTCGCAGGCTGCGTGGAGGTGTCCTCCTGGCTGCTTGTTTGGGTCACATAATTACACTAAGTGCAAACTTGCACTCTGCGCAATTTGCGGATTAGATGGCACGCGCAGGAAGGTGTCTTTGGGGTAGACGCGGGACTGACTGGACTGGGTGGCAGGAGGCGGGCGTGACTAAAACCAGTACTGCTGAGCTGGAAGTACGTCCCGCCCTGCTTCGCGACGTAGCGTCGATCGTCTTCTTGTTGCGCCAAACCGGCTGGGCTCAAACCGATCCTCATGCGTTGTCGGCGGCCGTGAATGACGAAAACCGGCACGTTGTCGTGGCCTGCCGTGGGTCCAATCTGATCGGATGGGGAAAGACGCACTTCTGGGATTATTCAGACGGAAACGCGCCCGCGGGTTATTACCTCGGTGGTGTCTCGGTTCTGCCTTCCGAACGCCGACGCGGAGTAGCGAGTGCCCTCACCGAGGCGCGGTTGCAATGGATCTGGTCCCGGGTGCCACAGGCCTGGTACGTCGTCAATGCCGGCAACACTGAGTCCATTGAGCTGCACAAAAGGTGGCACTTCATCGAAGTAGGACGCAGCCCACAGTTTCACACGACCACCTTCGCCGGAGGCGTGGGTCTCCTCATGAGGGCAGAACGACCCAGTCCGTGATACTGGGGGCCTAATAATGTCCGACCCCCTTGGCAGACTGGATTCATGGAGGACAGGCAGAGGCTTCGCGTGGAAACCAGGGCATCAGCGCCCGGGGCGGCGATGCTGCCTGTCTCTGACCAGCCTCTGGCCGTAGAGGCGTCAGTTGAGCCCCATGAGACCGCCCGAGCACTCATCGAACAGCTTCGAGTGTTGGAAGATATGAAGTCCGCCATCTCCGGGCTGCAGGCAAAGATCGCAGCCTCCTTCGAGCTCGCCCAACGCCAGGCAGATGCGGCGGCAGGCGTGCCCGCCCCGAAGCAGGGCGGGGGAGCTGCGGCGCAGATCGCCCTGGCCCGGCGCGAGTCGCCCCATCGCGGATCGAGGCTCCTAGGGCTCGCCAAGGCACTGGTCAAGGAGATGCCACGGACCCTCGCCGCCCTCGACTCCGGTTTGCTCAACGAGTGGCGCGCCACCCTTCTGGTGAAGGAAACGGCGTGCCTGTCCGCCGAGGACCGCTGCGCCGTGGATGAAGAGTTGGCTCCGGACACCGGGACTTTGGACGGCATGGGGGATCGGGCGATCATCGCCGCTGCCAAAGCCGCTGCGTACCGACGTGACCCGCGATCGGTTACCCGGCGGGCCGCACATGCTGCCAAGGAGAGGCACGTCAGCATCCGGCCCGCGCCGGACACGATGACGTATCTGACTGCTTTGCTGCCCGTTGCCCAAGGCGTCGCAGCCTATAAGGCTCTCAAAGAAGCTGCTGACTCAGCCCGATGCTCCGGTGACGAACGCTCCCGCGGCCAAGTCATGGCGGACACGCTAGTGGAGAGACTCACGGGTACGCCGGGCGGTATTTCCAAGGTGGAAGTGCAGCTGGTCCTGACGGATCGCACTCTGTTCCAGGGCGACAGCGAACCCGCAAGGCTTGAGGGCTACGGCATAGTGCCGGGTGGTTGGGCCAGGGAGCTTGTGGGACTGGGTAGGGGTGCAAGTCCCTCCGGGAACATCAAAGCGCTGCCAGCGGACCCAGGCTTCGTGGTCTGGCTTCGAAGACTGTACACAGCACCGAATACCGGGGAACTCGTGGGCATGGATTCCAAAGCCAGGCTCTTCCCACCCGGCATGCGGCGATTCATCGAGGCCCGCGATGCTTCATGCCGAACACCCTACTGCGATGCGCCTATCCGGCACATCGACCACATCGTTCCATGGCAAGGCGGTGGACCCACCAGCCTCGGCAACGGCGCAGGGCTGTGCGAACAGTGCAATCACACCAAGGAAAACCCCGGGTGGGCCGCGAAGCCACTGGCAGACGCCTCCGGGGTGCACGCCTTGGACCTGACCACGCCCACGGGCCACACGTACCGGTCCAAAGCACCACCGTTGCCGGGAGCGGTACCGTTGCCGGGGCATGGTCCTGCCTGGGTGTAGCTTGGACCCTGGCCCGGACGGCTTAGTACTGTGACTGGCCGGGGAAAGGCTGCGACTGGCCCGGCTGCTGCCCGCCCATTTGCGGCTGGACCGGGGGACCCGGCTGCGGGGGCGCAGGCTGGCCCGCTCCCTGCTGGGGTTGCTTGGTCAGGTAGATCGACTGCCCCGTGGCGCCCGGTTCCCCTTCGCCCAAGGGAAGCACGTAGACGGCAGTGCCGTAGGCGCACACTTCGGTCCAGTTGGTGCCCATCTCCGAGGTATCGAACCGCATGGCCACGATGGCGTTGGCTCCACGCTGCTGGGCCTCGCTGACCATGCGGGCCATGACTTCCTGCCGGCTCTCGTACAGGGCGCGCGTCATCTCGGGCAGTTCGCCGCCGCCCAAGGAGCGGAAGCCGGCCAGCATCTGGGACCCGATGTCCCGTGAACGCACGGTCAGGCCCATCACTTCGCCGAAGACGGCGTCGATGCGGTGGCCCGGAATTTCATTGGAAGTGACAATCAGCATGCCCCGAGCCTACTCAGGATCCGACCTTAAACGACGCAATCCCCCGGGGTTTCTCACCGGGGGATTGCGGAGGGGATTACGGAAGCCCTTAGCGCTTGGCGTCAGCCAGTTCGCGCTCTTCAGCAACGGCTGCAGCCTTGTCGGCAGCGAACTCGTCATTGAACGCGGCACCGTTGCGGGGAGCGTTGTACAAGGACTGGTCCAGGATGCCTTGGCGCTTGGCCACGAGGGTCGGCACCAGGGCCTGGCCTGCGACGTTGACGGCGGTGCGGCCCATGTCCAGGATGGGGTCGATCGCCAACAGGAGCCCGACGCCGGCCAGCGGCAGTCCCAGCGTGGACAGTGTCAGCGTCAGCATGACGACGGCGCCCGTGGTGCCTGCCGTTGCCGCGGAACCGAGGACGGAGACCAGCACGATCAGCAGGTACTGGCTGAAGTCCAAGTTGATACCGAAGAACTGGGCCACGAAAATGGCGGAAATGGCCGGGTAGATCGCGGCGCAGCCGTCCATCTTGGTGGTGGCACCCAGTGGCACGGCGAACGACGCGTAGCCGGAAGGAACGCCGAGGTTGCGCTCGGTGACACGCTGCGTGAGCGGGAGCGTTCCGATGGAAGAGCGCGAAACGAAGGCGAGCTGCACAGCCGGCCATACACCGGAGAAGTACTGCTTGATGGACAGGCCGTGGACGCGGACCAGCACCGGGTAGAGAACGAACAGCACCAGGGCCAGGCCGATGTAGATGGCCGCGGTGAACTTTCCGAGGGAACCGATGGTGTCCCAGCCGTAGATGGCTACAGCGTTGCCGATCAGGCCCACGGTACCGATCGGAGCAACGCGGATGATCCACCACAGGACCTTCTGGATGACTGCGAGGGCGGAGGCGTTGAAGGTGAGGAAGGCTTCAGCCTGCTTGCCTACCTTCAGCGCTGCAATACCGACGGCGATGGCCACAACCAGGATCTGCAGGACGTTGAAGGAAACGGACGTGCTGACAGTCGTGGCAGCGTTGGCGCTTTCGGTGACGGTGGAGCTAGCGCCCAGGCCAAGGAAGTTCTTGGGGAAGAGTCCGGTGAGGAAGGCCCACCAGTCACCGGTCTTGCCGGCGTACTCGGCCTTCTGCGTGATACCCGTGGCGGCGCCGGGCTGCAGCAGCACGCCCAGGCCGATGCCGATGAGCACCGAGACAAACGACGTGATGGCGAACCAGAGCAGCGTGTTCCAGGCCAGGCGTGCGGCGTTCGACACTTGGCGCAGGTTCGCGATGGAGCTCACGACGGCGGTGAAGATCAACGGAACGACGGCGGTTTGCAGCAGTGATACGTAGCTGGAACCGATCGTCTGGAGCGTGGCGCCCAGTCCGTTGGGAGCAGCCTTGGTGCTGCCCGTGTACTTGGCGACCAGGCCGAGGACCAGGCCGACGATGAGGGCGGTGATAATTTGGACGCCGAAGGAGCTCGCCCACTTGGGGAGCCGCGGACCGGCCTTGCCGGATGCAGGAGTGATGGTATTTGAGGTGCTCACCGGAACACGGTAGGTGCTTCGCAAATAACATAGCGAACGGACGTTTAGAAATGTTACGTGCGAAAAAGTTATTCCCTGTGCGTTTGTGACGTTACTCTCCCCGACAATACTCAGCCCAGCAGAGCCCTTCGCAGCACATCCAGGCCTACCGAGCCTATGTTCAGGGCCTTGCTGTGGAAGGACTTGAGGTCGAAGCCTTCGCGGGACTCGAGTTCGGCGCGGATTTGTTCCCACAAGCGCTGGCCTACCTTGTACGACGGAGCCTGTCCCGGCCAGCCCAGGTAGCGGGCGAATTCGAACTGGAGTTGGCCTTCGCTGATGTCGAGGTTGGCTTTGAGGAAGTCGAAGCCCTTCTCCGGGGTCCATGTTCCGGTGCCCCAGCGTTCGGGAACGGGCAGCTCCAAGTGCACTCCGATGTCGAACACCACACGCGCGGCACGCATGCGCTGGCCGTCCAGCATGCCCATGTGGTCGCCGGGATCCTTGAGGTACCCCAGTTCCAACATGAGCTGCTCGGCGTAAAGTGCCCAGCCCTCGCCGTGTCCGGAGACCCAGCAGACGTTGCGGCGCCAATTGTTGAGGAGTTCGCGGCGGTAGGTGGCCGTAGCTACTTGCAGGTGGTGGCCGGGCACGCCTTCGTGGAACACAGTGGTGGTTTCGCTCCACGTGGTGAACGTGTCTTCGCCGGCGGGGACGGACCACCACATGCGGCCTGGGCGGGAGAAATCATCGGAGGGGCCGGTGTAGTAAATGCCGCCCTCGTCGGTGGGGGCGATCATGCACTCCAGGGTCTTCATGACATCCGGGATGTCGAAGTGCACGTCGGCCAGCTCTGCGACTGCCCGGTCCGACAGCTCCTGCATCCAGGCCTTGAGGGCATCTGTGCCCTTGATCTGCCGGGAGGGATCGTTGTTGAGGATTTCCTTGGCTTCTTCGATGCTTGCCCAGGGCTTGATCTGCCCTGCCACTTTCTCCTGTTCGGAGATGAGCCGTTCCAGCTCCTGCACGCCCCAGGCGTAAGTCTCCTCAAGATCGACGGCGGCACCGAGGAAGGACCGCGACGCCAAGGCGTACCGTTCCCTCCCGACAGCATCCTTGTCGGGGGCCTGGGGGAGTAGTTCGTCCCGCAGGAAATCACCCAGCGAACTGTACGCTTCGCGGGCCGCGGAGGCTCCGGCGTCGAGCCTTGCCTGGACGTCCGCCGGCAACGGCGCCCCGCCGGCGAGGGCATCGGAGGCGAGTTTTGCGAAGAAACCGTCCGCGGCGGCGTAGCGGCTGGTCTGGTCGATGACGATCCGGACCTGGCGTGCTGCGGAAACCTTCCCTGCGGCTGCGCCGGCGCGCAAGGACGAGATGTAACCGGCAATGGCCTCCGGAACGTTGGCCGCACGGCCGGCAATGTGCTCCCATTGCTCCACGGTGTCCGTGGGCATGAGGTCGAAGATGGCCCGGATGTCCTGCGCCGGGGAAGCGATGTTGTTCAGGTCCGCGGCGTCCCAACCGGACTCGTGGATTTCCAGCTCCAGGCCCAGACGCTCGCGCATGGCGTCGAGGGTTACCGCGTCGGTATCGTCGCGCGGTTCCAGGGCCGCCAGCGCTTCCAAGGCTTTCCGGGTGGCTTCGGCGTGGGCTTCGGCCCCCGCCGGGGAGAAGTCCTGGTACTCGGTTTCGTGTCCCGGCAACCCCAAGGTGGTGGCGAAGCTGGGGTTGAGTTCGATCAGCTTTTCTGTGTACGCATCAGCTACGGCGTCGATGGCGGTCTTGGCGCGTACGGGGGTGTTTGCAGTAGTCACCCCCAGAGCCTAGCCGCCACCTCCGTCACGTGAAAGGGTTGTTGAAAGCTTTAGCCGCGGCTGCGGCGCCATGCGCCCGGACCCGGGGTCGGGTCCAGCCGCAATTGCTGGCGGCGCACCCAGTGGCGCACGTTCGGCTTGGCTGCCTCCGGCGTCGGGGGTACTCCCACAGAGGCGACGACGGCGGCAAGTGCCGCGAGTTCTTCCGGCGTGGGATCGCCTTTGACCACGGAAAACATGGGCAGTGCCGGCTCCTCGGCCGGCAGGGGGCTCTTTGCCGCGCTCACAGGGGAATGTTCCCGTGCTTCTTGGTGGGCAGGCTGGCCCGCTTGTCCCGCAGTGCACGGAGGCCCCGGATGATCTGCAGGCGGGTGTCCGACGGCGCGATGACGGCGTCCACGTATCCAAGCTCAGCAGCCTGGTACGGGTTGAGGAGTTCTTCCTCGTAGCCCTGGATGATCTCGGCACGGCGGGCCTCAACGTCGCCCCCTGCCTCGGCAACGGCGGCAAGGTCGCGGCGGTAGAGGATGTTCACCGCACCCTGTGCTCCCATGACGCCGATCTGTGCGGTGGGCCAGGCAAGGTTCAGGTCGGCTCCAAGCTTCTTGGAACCCATCACGATGTAGGCCCCGCCGTACGCCTTGCGGGTAATGACAGTGAGCTTCGGGACAGTTGCCTCGGCGTAGGCGTACAGGAGCTTGGCGCCACGGCGGATGATGCCCTGGAATTCCTGGTCCTTGCCCGGGAGGAAGCCGGGGACGTCCACCAGCGTGATGATGGGGATGTTGAAGGCGTCGCAGTGGCGGACAAAGCGGGCAGCCTTCTCCGAGGCGGAGATGTCCAGGGTTCCGGCGAACTGCATGGGCTGGTTGGCCACGATGCCCACGGTGTGCCCCTCCACCCGTCCGTAACCGATGATGACGTTCGGGGCGTAGAGCGACTGCATCTCCAGGAAGTGCGCGTCATCGACGATCTGCTCGATCACTTTGCGCATGTCATAGGGCTGGTTGGCGGAATCAGGGATGAGCCCGTCCAGGGCGAGGTCGTCCTCGTCCAGTTCCAGTTCCTGGTCGTGCTCCACCACGGGGGCTTCGGAGAGGTTGTTGGACGGCAGGAAGTCGAGCAGTTCACGGACGAACTCGATCGCGTCGGCTTCATCGGAGGCGAGGTAGGTGGAGGTACCTGTGGTGGCGTTGTGCTGGCGGGCGCCGCCCAGGGTCTCCATGTCCACGTCCTCGCCCGTGACGGTCTTGATGACGTCGGGGCCGGTGATGAACATGTGTGAGGTTTTGTCCACCATCACCACGTAGTCGGTGAGCGCCGGGGAGTATGCGGCGCCGCCGGCACACGGACCCATGATGAGGGAAATCTGGGGGACCACGCCGGATGCGTGCACGTTGTTGCGGAAGATGTCCGCGAACATTGCCAGGGACGCGACGCCCTCCTGGATCCGTGCGCCGCCGCCGTCGTTGATGCCAACCACCGGACAACCGTTGCGGAGGGCGAATTCCTGGACCTTGACGATCTTCTCGCCGTTGACCTGGCTCAGGGAGCCGCCGTAGACGCTGAAGTCCTGGCTGTAGATAGCGATCAGGCGGCCATCAACGGTGCCGTAGCCGGAAACGACGCCGTCGCCGAGCGGCTTCTTCTTTTCCATGCCGAAGGCGGTGGAACGGTGGACAGCCAGGGCGTCGAACTCGACGAACGATCCGGGATCAACCAGCAGCTCGATGCGCTCGCGGGCAGTGTTCTTGCCGCGCGCATGCTGCTTCTCTATCGCTTCCGGGCCGGAAGGCTGCTCGGCACGGGCCTGGCGGTCGCGGAAGTCGGCAATCTTTCCCGCTGTCGTTGTCAGATCGTGGCTCATCAAGTGTCTCCGGCTCTGTAGCTGATATTCGCTGGCGCGGTTCTGGTTCGGCAAACAGCTGATTAAGTAGCTTCCGTACAAAGAACAGGCCCTGATGGCCAGTCTAGTGACGCAATAGCCGCGAACCGCTGTAGAAACCCTACAATTTTCTGCGCCCAAGCCCGAAGCCCTGCCTGCGCTGCTTGCCGGGGCACGAGTGATGTTACCCGTCAGTAACATCTTTGGGTTAGAGTGGCTGCATGACTCAAAGCAATGCCGCTTACGTTGCCACCGGCTCGCTCAAAGGCCGCACCATCATCATGTCCGGCGGGAGCCGGGGGATCGGTCTTGCCATTGCCACCCGGGCCGCCCGCGACGGCGCCAACATCGTGCTCATGGCCAAGACGGGTGAACCGCACCCGAAGCTCGAAGGCACGGTTTTTACGGCCGCGGAGCAGCTGGTCGCCGCCGGCGGACAGGCCCTGCCGATCGTCGGGGACGTCCGGAATGATGACGACGTCGCCACTGCCGTGAGTGCCGCCGTCGAGCGTTTCGGGGGCGTGGACATCGTGGTCAACAATGCCTCGGCCATCGACCTGTCCCGCACGGACGCGATCGACATGAAGCGCTACGACCTGATGCAGGACATCAACGTCCGGGGCACTTTCCTGCTGTCCAAGCTGGCGCTGCCGGCACTGCGCGAGTCGGAACACGCGCACATCCTGACGCTGTCCCCGCCGCTCAACCTGGATCCCAAGTGGGCCGGGATGCACTTGGCGTACACCATGGCGAAGTACGGCATGAGCCTGACCACGCTGGGCCTGGCCGAGGAACTCAAGGATGATGGCGTCTCCGTCAATTCGTTGTGGCCCTGCACGCTGATTGACACTGCGGCCATCCGGAACATGCCCGGCGGCCGGCAGATGGTCAAGGCTGCGCGTGGTCCGGAGATCATGGCCGATGCAGCCCATGCGATCCTGACGGGTGCCAACCTTACGGCGGGCGGTTCCACGAGCGGCAACTTCTACACCGATGAAGAGGTCCTGCGCGCGGCAGGGGTTTCCGACTTCGCCCCCTACAGCCTCGGTGCGCCGGAGGACCGCCTGGTCCCGGACATCTTCCTCTGACCGGATTCATACCCTCGGAGGAGAGCCTGGAGCTCCTTGACTGGATAGGATTCAGCTATGGATGCCCAACAGCCCGCCCCACGTGAAAGCCCCGGTTCCGGGGAAAACCCCGCACTGGATCAGCGGTCGCTGTTGGCGCCTGATTTCCTGTCCGCTACCGGCATCTCCCGCCTCGACGTCGTGGAGTCCACCGGGTCCACCAATACCGACCTGGTGCGCGCCGTGACCATGGAACCCAAAAAATGGGCAGACCTGGCCGTCCTGACCGCAGAGCACCAGACCGCTGCGCGAGGCCGGTTGGACCGGCACTGGGAATCCCCTGAACGCTCCGCAGTTTCTGTTTCCATGGTGCTGCGGCCCGTCACGGCGGACGGCATGCCGGTCCCCACCCAAAGCTATTCATGGTTGTCCCTCCTGGCTGCCATCGCGCTGCGGGAAGCGCTGCAGGAGACGGCAGGCGTGAAGGCGCAGATCAAGTGGCCCAACGATGTCCTGGTCAACGGGCGCAAGATCGCCGGCATCCTGGCGCAACTAACGGCGCTTGGCGACGGCTCCGTACCTGCCGTCATCCTGGGTGTCGGCCTTAATGTCACCCTGACTGAGGACCAACTGCCCGTCCCGACGGCCACGTCGCTTGCCCTCGAAGGTAGCACGACGACGGATCGAACGGCGTTGCTGAAGGGTTACCTGACGCACTTCACCAGGCTGTACCGCAGCTTCTGCAATGCCGAGGGCGATCCGCACGCCGGGCTCGCAGGTGGTCCGTCTCTGCATAAGAGGGTGGAATCGGCCATGATCACCCTGGGCCGCGAAGTGCGGGCCCACCTGCCGGGCGACCATGAGCTGGTGGGACACGCCTCGCGCCTGGACGACCACGGATCGTTGCTGGTGGTGGACCACGGCGGGCGGGAGCATGTGGTGACTGCGGGGGATGTGGTGCACCTGCGTGCCACAGAAAGCGGTTATGCGTAAAGAACTGCTTCCGGGGGAGCAGGTCCTGACCATCACGCGCCAGCAGGCCCGTTCACTCGTTTTTCCGGCGCTGGTCTTCGTCCTGGTTCCGGCACTGGCAGGATACGCATGTGCTTGGATTATCAAGGGGAATCCACAGCGCCTGGCCCCGTTCATCACGGCGGCCTGGACTCCTTGGCTCGTAGGAGCCTGCCTTGGCCTGGCGGCATGGGTCCTGCTCGCATATTGCCTCAAACGGGTGCTGCGCTGGCATTCCGTTCGCTACATCCTGACCAGCCGCAGGGTCCTGGCCAAGTCCGGAATGTTCCGCCGCGGTGAGTGGCAGGTGTCCTTGATGGCTGTCCGGAATGTGGGAATCGAACAGGGCATGATCCAGCGGTCCTTGCGCTCGGGGAATATATCCTTGGATACCGGGCACTCGGGGATTTACCTGTTGAAGGATGTCCCGGAAGTCGGGAAATTCCGGGGCTTCATTCTTGATGCCATGGACCAGCTGCCCCGGGGCGAGGTTCTTGAAGGTGAAGTTCTGCCGGATGTCGATGTGAGTGGTTTGCCGTGGGAAGTGAGAGAAGGTGGAAGAGATGAGCGTTGAGGATCAGTCCGACGAGGACCTGGACCAGGAGTTCGACGCCGTACCCGAACCTTCAGAGAATGAAGACGCGGTACCGGAACCAGCCAAGGCCATACCCACCGGACCCCCTACCGGTGTCATGTCCGCAGAGCGCCTCGCGATCAAAGCGCTGGAAGCCAGGTTGCTGGGCGGTGAACGCAAGCTCCGCCGTCGTGAGATTGCTGCCGGTGCCGGCGTGTCGGTGCTTTCTGCCCGAAAACTGTGGCGCGCTCTCGGATTTCCAAACTTCGGTGACGACGACGTTGCCTTCACTGAGCGCGACCAGGCTGCCCTGACAACCATTCTTGACCTCGTCCGTGCCGGTCTCCTGACGGAAGAAGCCGCGATCTCCATCACCCGTTCCATTGGCCAGATGACGGACCGCATGGTGGTCTGGCAGATCGAGGCCCTGGTGGAGGACATGGTCCAGGAACAAGGGATCAGCGATGCCGTGGCGCGCAAGCAGTTGGTGGGCCAGCTGCCTGCCCTGGTGGATTCGCTGGAGGAGATCCTCGTCTACTCCTACCGCCGCCAGCTCAATGCCGGTGTGCAGCGGCTGGCAGTCAGGGCGGAAGCCGGACTGCAGGCCAGCGAAGAGGGCCGCGAAGGCGACGAAGACGATTCGCCGTTGCCGTTGGCCCGTGCGGTGGGCTTCGCGGACCTGGTCTCCTACACCAGCCTCTCCCGGCGCATGAACGAGAAGACGCTGGCGCAGATGGTGCAGCGTTTCGAGAACAAGTGTGCCGAGATCATTTCCATTGGCGGCGGTCGGCTGGTCAAGACAGTCGGTGACGAAGTCCTGTACATTGCCGAGACGCCTGCGGCCGGTGCGGAGATCTCCCTTGCCCTGGCCCAGGCCTTCACGGAGGATGAGATCCTCCCGCAGGCGAGGGTCTCCATGGTCTGGGGGCGCATCCTTTCCCGCCTTGGCGACATCTACGGGCCCACGGTCAACCTCGCCGCACGGCTCACCAGCCTGGCGCAGCCCGGCACTGTGCTGGTTGATGCCATGACCGCGGCCGCCCTTGGCCAGGATGAACGCTTTGTGTTGATCCCGCAGGCCTCGGAAAACGTCCGCGGCTTCGGGGAGATCCACCCCGTCATGCTGGCCCGCGGCCGGGGCAAAGGGCTCGTCCTGGACTGAGTGGAGGGGCGGCAGTAGTCCAGGTCACATCTTCGCAAATCGATGGATTAACCCGGTAGGCTTGGGGACTGTTCGCGTCAAGCCAGCCGCGCGGAGGGTGACGGCTGCCTACTTAACCGGGGGAAGTCCATGGCTCCGAGCAGGAGGCCCGCCCAACGAGCGCCCAAGCGGCAATCATCACGGAAGCGGCACGCCAGGATCCTGGGTGTCACCGCCTTCACGGCAGCTGCGGCTGTGCTTGTAACCGGAGCCATCCTCTACCCGGGTTTCAAAACCACCGAGGTGGACCTCAACGACGGCGGCGTCTGGGTTGTCAGCAAATCGAAGAACGCCGCCGGCCGGCTGAATTACCCTTCAAAATCCCTCGACGGTGCCGTCACTCCGGCCAGCGACGACTTCGAGATCCTTCAACAGGCAAGCGACATCTTCATTGACGACGCCGGCGGGGCGACGATCAACCCGGTCAGCGCCGCCAACATGCGCCTGGGCGGGGACCAGCAGCTTCCGGGAGCGGCCCACGTCAGCTTCGGCAGCAAAGTCCTGGCCGTCACTGATTCAGCCAAGGGCAAAGTGTGGGCCGTTTCGCCCACCTCCTTGGGCGGCTTCAGCGATGAATCCACGCCATTGTTCGAACAGTCCCAAGGCATCACGTCCGTTGTGGGGACGGACGACACCATCCACACCCTGGACCCCAAAGCAGGGAAGCTTACCGCCACCACAGTGGATGCGGACGGCAACGTCGTCGACTCGCAGGTCCGCTCCGACGATTCCCTCAAAGCCGACGGCGACGTGCAGCTCACGGCCGTTGGCGGCAAGGCGGTTGTGCTGAACCAGGCCAACGGCAACATCATCCTGCCGGGCGGTTCAGTGGTCCATCTCGCCGATGCCAGGGACGCCAAGCTGCAGCAGGCCGGTCCGGAGGCCGGCACCGTGGCCATCGCCACGAAGGATGCCCTGTTGCTGCAGCCCTTGGACGGCGGCACGGCCACAACCGTTCGTGCCGACGGGCAAGGGACCCCGGCGGCGCCTGTCCATGTGGGTACGTGCACTTACGGGGCGTGGTCCGGGGCCAACAAGTACGTCCGGGAGTGCAGCAATGAAGCCGACAACCGCCGCGCCGACGTGCCCCAGGCGAGTGCGTCGCCGTCGTACGTTTTCCGGGTCAACCGCGACCTCGTGGTCCTCAACGACGTCAACTCGGGCAACGTCTGGATGGTCAACCAGAACATGCAGCTGGTGAACAACTGGGACGATGTCATTCCGCCCCAGCAGACCTCGGACGATGCAGACAAGGACTCCGCCGACGAAGTCCAGCAAACAGTCCTTCCGGATCGCAGCAAGCCGAACACCCCGCCGGTGGCCAAACCCGATTCCTTCGGAGTGCGCGCCGGGAAGACCACCATCCTGCCGGTACTGGACAATGATGCCGATTCCGACGGCGACGTCCTGACCGTCAGTGCGGCCGAACCGCTCAAATCGGGAGCATTGTCCCCGGTTTACGGGGGGACGGGTTTCCAGATTGCGGTGCCGGCCGGCACCACAGGCACCGAAACCTTCAAATACTCCGTGGACGACGGCCGCGGAGGAACCGCTGCCACCGAGGTGGACCTGCGGGTGGTGCCGCCGGAGGAAAACAACGCGCCGCAGCCCAAGCCAAACCGCAACAACACGCTGGTGGTGCAGGCCGGCAAGATAGCCAACCAGTACATCCTGACGGATTGGATCGATCCCGACGGCGACGACATCTTTGCCGTGTCGGCCTCGAGCAGCGATCCTGCCGACCAGGTCCGGATCAGGCCCGACGGCCTGCTGACTTTCCAGGATTCCGGAACCGGTCCCGGCCGCAAGACCATCACGGTGACGGTGTCGGACGGCACCGACAGTACCGATGGGCAGGTCGTCGTGGACGTCCGCGCCCCCGGAGCCCTGCCGCCCATCGCCAACGCTGACCACGTCGTTGCGGTGGCCGGCCAGGACACCGTGATTGCGCCGCTCAAGAACGACACCGATCCCCAGGGCGGAACGCTCCGCCTGGCGCAGGCCCAACCCGATGGGCAGTCCACGGCGGTCATCGGGCCTGACCAGCAGACGTTCACGTTCAACTCCGGTGCCGTAGGCGCCCACTACGTGACCTACATGGTGACGAACGGGCCAGCGAGCGCGCAGCAGTTGGTCCGGGTAGACGTGGTCTCGGGAAACAGCGATGACGCGCCGGTTGCCGTGCGGGATATTGCCCTCCTGCCGAGCGGAGGCAGCACAGTGGTTGATGTCCTCGGCAACGACTCGGACCCGGCTGGAGGCGTGTTGGTGGTGCAGTCGGTGACGGCCGTGGACGGCCTGCCCGTCAGCGTGGCCGTACTGGACCACTCGGTCGTGAAGATCACTGACATCCGCGCCGAAGGCCAGCTGTCGCTGAAGTACACCATCTCCAACGGCAAGGCTTCTGCAACCGGTGACATCTCGGTCCAGGTGGTGCCGGCGCCCACCAAGCTCCAGGCGCCGCAGGCAAAGCCCGACGACGTCACGGTGCGGGCAGGCGACGTGGTGACCATCCCGGTGCTGGAAAATGATGCGGATCCCAACGGGGGCGAACTCACCCTGGACCCGGTCCTCGCACAGCAGCCGGACGAGGCGGACGGCCGGATGTTCGTGGCCGGCAAGACCCTCCGTTTCATTGCCGGAGAAGAGGCCAAGACCGTCTACGCGATCTACAAGGTCACCAACGCTTCCGGCCAATCGGATTCCCAACAGGTCACCATCCGGATCAGGGCCCGGGACGACGCCACCAACACCCGGCCGGAGCCGAAGAACCTGACGGCCCGTGCGGTGGCGGGAATGACAGTCAAGATCCCTGTTCCGCTGGATGGCATCGACGCCGACGGAGACTCGGTCCAGGTGATCGGCATCGACAAAGCCCCGTCCCTGGGGACCGCCGTACTCCGCGACGGCTACCTGGAGTACACGGCCGGCGGTAAATCGGCGGGGACCGACACCTTCAGCTACCGCGTGAAGGACCGCATCGGCGCGGAAAATACCGGCAACGTCATTGTCGGTATCGCGCCGGCGGAAGCAGACAACCAAAAGCCAATAGCAGTGGATGACGCCATCGACGTGCGTCCAGGGCGGCGCGTCGCCGTCGATGTCCTCAACAACGATTCCGACCCCGACGGCGACCCCATCGGCTTGGTGCCGACGTTCGATGCCAAACCCGGGCTGGAGGTCGAAGCCGTTGCCGGTAAAGCGGTGTTGACCGCGCCGGGTACCGCCGGCGTGGAGAGTATCGGCTACCGGATCCAGGATGACAAGAAGGCCGAAGCAAGTGCCGTGATCCGCGTCCAGACCAGTCCGTCGGCCCCGCTGCATGCACCGATCGCCGTTGATGACCATGTGACCCTCGCGGAGACGTTGGGGAAGACCGCGGTGGACGTGCCCGTCCTGAAGAATGATTCCGATCCTGACGGGGTAGCCGAAGACCTCAAGATCTCCTTGCCTGACGGCAACCCCAACGCCCGTGTGGGCACCTCGGGAAACGTGGTGGTCACGCTGGCGCCCCAGGACCAGCTCATTCCGTACACAGTGACGGACATTGACGGCCAAACGGCCACGGCTGTCATGTGGATTCCCGGACAGGGCCTCCAGTACCCGACCCTTTCCAAGACCGACGTCGTGGAAGTCACCGCGGGCAAGGAAGTGACGCTGTCACTGAAGGAGTGGGTCAAGGTCCGTGACGGCCGCAGCCCGCGGATCACGGTGGCGGACAAGATCAAGGTCCAGGGCGGTGACCCGCTGAATGTCATTGCGGGCGACGGCGGTGCCCTTCGCTACGCTGCGCAGGCGGACTACGTGGGTCCCGGCTCTGTGACGTTCGAGGTCACGGACGGTTCCGGTCCCGACGATCCCGAGGGGCTGAAGTCCACGCTCACCATCATGACCAAGGTCCTGCCGGATCCCAATGCCAACCATCCGCCGACCTTCAGCGGTGCCGTCATCGACGCTCCGCAGGGCGATGTCACCGAACTGGACCTGTCGAACCTCGCCGGCGACGTGGATGAGCAGGACCAGGGCAAACTGAAGTTCGAATTCGACGGCCAGCAGCCCGGCGGGTTCGAGGCCCGGATCGACGGCACGGTCCTGAAAATCACGCCCGGCGGATCCCTCAACCCGGGCGCACGCGGCGTGGTGCCGCTGAAGGTGACCGACGGCCGGTCCGATCCGGTCCGTGCGGCCGTGACCGTCACGGTGGTGTCCTCCAACCGGCCCAAACCGGTGGCCAACGACGACGCCGTGGAGAAGGCCGATGCCGGCAAGCCGCAAACCGTCAATGTGCTCGGCAATGACTTCAATCCGTTCAGCGAGCCGTTGGGCATCGTGTCCGCGGTGGTGGAGATGGGTTCAGCCGGGCAGCCCGAAATCTCGGGCGACTCCATCACGGTGACGCCGTCCGCGGGCTCAAAGGGCGTGCTGGTAGTCCGCTACACCATCAAGGACAAGACTGACGATCCGAGCCGCCAGGCAGTGGGCCGCGTCCGCATCACTGTCCGGGATAAGCCCGATGCTCCTTCCGCGCCTGCTGCCACCGATGTCCGGAGCCGCACCGCCGTCCTCAAGTGGGCCCCGCCGTCGGACAACGGCGCAGTCATCACCAAATACACCGTGAAGGCTGCGGGATTCCAACAGGAATGCCCCACCACCACCTGCACCCTGACGGGGCTCACCAACAACGTGAGCTACGTATTCACCGTGACGGCCACCAACGAGGTCGGAGAGTCCGGTGCGTCGCCGGCTTCCAACGAGATCAAGCCTGACGAAAAGCCGTCCCCGCCGGACGCTCCCGCCGTGAAAGCCGGGGACAAGGACCTGGCCATCACGTGGACCCCCGCGAAGACCGAGGGCTCACCCGTCAAGCACTACAACCTTGAGATTTCCCCGCCCCCGGGCAACGGAGTGGCGGTCAAGAACGAGGTCACCGGACTCTCCTACACCTGGACCGGACTCACCAACGGAGTCAACTACAAGGTTCGGGCCCAGGCGGTCAACGAGCTCGGACCTTCCGACTGGAGCCTGTACTCCGCCGAAGACCACCCGGCCGGTCTCCCCGGCGCCCCGGCGGCGCCCACCACCGCCGTCGTGTCTTCCGTGGGTTCGCAGAACCAGCTCCGGGCTGACTGGACAGAGCCGGACATCAACGGCGACCCCATCAAGAACTACTACGTCACCATGAGCGGCGGCAGCGGCGCTACGCAGACGCAGACCGTTCCGGGCAATACCCGTACAGCTACCTTCACGGCGAATAACTCGGAATCCGGCTACACGTTCACTGTTCAGGCCGAGAACAAGGCCGGCAAGGGTGCGGTCAGTGCGGCCTCTGCTCCACGGCGGGCAACCGGCAAGCTGGGAACCGTGGGCAACGTCAGTGCCACACCGGCCAACACCGGGGGAGCAGGCGGCCAGCTCACCATCAACTTCACAGTGTTGAACCAAGCCCAACGCAACGGTTCAAGCGCCAATGAAGTCAGTTACACCTACCGCGCCAGCACCGGCCAGTCCGGCCCCATCCAACCGGGGCAGACCGTTGGAGGTTTCGCCAATGGCCAGGCCATCAGCATCACGGTGACTGCCCAATCTTCCGTTGCACCGAGCTCGGATGCGAGTGCTCCCGCTACGGCCACGCCGTATGGTTCGCCCGGAACGCCGTCGGCATCGGGAACGAACGGTGCGATGAATGATCCCTCGGTCACCCTCAATTGGTCCTCGCCCTCAACATCCACCAATGACGTCAAGACCACCAAGATCAGGATCAACGGCGGCGCGTGGGAGACGGTTGCGGCATCCGGCAGCCGGACTATCAATACCGGCGGCTACGAACAAACACGGACCATTGACGTGCAGACCTTCAACTCCCTGGGTACCGGTGGGCCGGTAGCCAGCGCCAGCGCCACATCCGGCAAGAAGGGGGAATGGACCACCACCATGAACCCCGGTGCCGTGGAACGATCCTGCAGTTACACCCTTGGTGGAGCCAATTACGATCCAAACAGGTTCACGTGTGACGGCAAGGGCGGCAACCAGCCGCCATGGATGTACACCTCGGATCAAGGGAAGATTGTTGTCCGTTGCTACATCGACCAGTCGGATGGCTGGGTGGGCATGCAGCGTTGGTGGCGCATTGAATCAGGCTCCTACCGGAACGTAGGCCGGTACATCATTGCAGGTCACACCTATCTGGGTGATCCAGCAGGCATCGGAGCGCCCCGATGCTGACCCGTCGCAAGGCCGGCAACAGGGGAGAGGTCCCCATCGCCGCGACCGGGACTAAGACAGTATGCTGTCAAAGCCATTGGAGAGTCCGGTATCGGCTTTCCATGATGGGCCGTGTGGTGAGTGGGATAGTCTTAGGGACTGAAAATTCCGCCGCCGTATGGGGGTACTGCGGAATGAACGGCTGCCGGCGATTGCCGGTGGGCTCGGAAGCTGCTCGGGGCGGCTGCTATAAAAAGGGAATTTTGGGGTCGTGACTTCTTTCTTCGGCAAGCTGGGGCTGAAAAAGCGTCGAAACAGAAAATTGGTGTCCGCAACCGCGGCAACGGCAGCAGGTGCCGTGCTGGTGGCGGCAGCTGTGCTGTACCCGGGATTCAAGACCACCGAGGTGGACTTGAACGACGGCGGCGTATGGGTTGTGAGCAAGACCAAGAACGCCGTGGGCCGGCTCAATTACCCTTCACGGGTACTGGACGGGGCGGTCACTCCGGCCAGCACCACCTTCGACGTGCTTCAGCACGACAGCAACGTGTTTGTCGACGACGAATCCGGCTCCACCATCAACCAGGTCTCCGCCGCGAACCTGAAACTTGGCGGCGATAAGCAGCTTCCGTCGTCGGCGCAGGTCAGCTACGGCTCCACGGTGCTCTCGGTCACTGATCCTGCCAAGGGCAAGGTCTGGGCGCTTTCTCCCTCCACCGTCAACGGGTTCGATGAAGAAGGGACCGAACCCGTCCTGACCGGTTCCCAAGGCCTCGTGTCCGCGGTTGGCAATGACAACCGTATTTACACCGCGGATCCGGGCAAGGGCGAGATCACCGTTACCACCGTGGACGTCAACGGGGAAAGGACCGCCTCGGAAGTCACCAAAGTCGATGAGCTCAAGGGCGCCGGGGACTTGCAACTGGCTGTCGTGGGAGACAATCCGGTGGCGCTGGA
This sequence comes from Paenarthrobacter sp. YJN-5, assembly GCF_015040095.1. Taxonomy (NCBI): domain Bacteria; kingdom Bacillati; phylum Actinomycetota; class Actinomycetes; order Micrococcales; family Micrococcaceae; genus Paenarthrobacter; species Paenarthrobacter sp. YJN-5. The sequence goes on along the minus strand of NZ_CP053544.1, from coordinate 3,110,905 downwards.
TGCCGCGTCCGGCAACCTGTTCCTGCCGGGCGGGCGCAAGCTGCAACTGGCCGATGCCCGTGAGGCCAAGCTCCAGCAGACCAGCGCGGAAAGCGGCTTCGTGGCCATCTCCACCCGCAAGAACCTGCTGAAGCAGCCGCTGGACGGCTCCACTGCCGATACGGTCAGCGCCGACGGCGAAGGTGTTCCCGCCGCGCCCGTTCAGGTGGGCAAGTGCGTCCACGCCGCGTGGGCCGGAGCCAACAAATACGTGCGTGATTGCGAGAATGACGCAGACGACAAGAAGAACGACGTCCCCAAGGCAAGCGCTTCGCCCAACTACGTGTTCCGCGTCAACCGGGACCTGGTGGTCTTGAACGACATCAATTCGGGCAGCGTGTGGCTGGTCAACCAGAACATGCAATTGGTCAACAACTGGGACGAGGTTGTCCCGCCCAAGAACCAGTCCGACGACCAGGACCAGGAGTCCGCGGACAACAACACCATCAACGTCCTTCCGGACCGGACCAAACCCAACCGGGCACCCGAGACCAAGCCCGACGAGTTCGGAGTACGGCCCGGACGCACCACCATCCTCAGTGTCCTTGACAACGACTCGGACCCCGACGGTGACGTCCTGACAGCCGCCGTGGGTGCCAATGCCCCCAAGGCAGGTGCGCTGGAGAACATCTATGGAGGGTCGGCGTTCCAGATCAAGGTCCCTGCCGAGGCTAAGCCCGGCACGGAGACCTTCGACTACAACGCCTCCGACGGGCGTGGACTCTCCGCTGCCGGCAGGGTCACGCTGCGGGTCGTCGGTCCGGAAGAGAACAAACCGCCGTTCTTCAAGCGCGCTGAGCCCACCACCATGCTGGTGGAACAGGGCAAGTCCGTCAGCCAGAACATCCTGACTGACTGGATGGATCCCGACGGTGACGACCTCGTTCTGCTCGACGCCAAAGCCGACAACGAACAGGACCAGGTGAAGGTCCGGCGGGACGGCCTGCTGACTTACCAGGATTCCGGCGCTGCCCCGGGCAAGAAAAACGTCACCATCACCGTCTGGGATGGACGGGACACGACGACGGGCCGCGTGGTGGTCAACGTCCAGCCGCCGGGAGCTTTGGCGCCGGTGGTAAACGCCGACCACGTCACGGCTGTTGTGGGCCAGGACCTGGTGATCTCTCCGCTGAAGAACGACGTCGATCCCAACGGCGGCGCTTTGCGTGTTGCCCACGTGGAAGCGGCCGGCCAAGCCGAGCTGGGTCCCATTACCGACGGCGGGACGTTCACCTTCCGCAGCAACACCCCCGGACCGGTGTACCTGACGTATATCGCCAGCAACGGACCCCAGAGCAGCCAGGGGCTGATCCGGGTGGACGTTGAATCCGGCAAGGACACCGGCGCACCCGTTGCCGTCCATGACGTGGCATTGCTGCCTGTGGGCGGAAGTGTCCTGGTGGATCCCTTGGCCAACGACTCCGACCCGTCCGGGGGAGTGCTCGTTTTGCAATCGGTCACCGTTCCGGAGGGCTCATCAGCTTCGGTGAGCGTGATCGACCACAGCGTCCTGCGCATCACCGACGTCCTCGGCGCCAAGGAACCGTTCGTCTTCAGTTACACGATGTCCAACGGCCGGGCCTCGGCCACCGGCACGGTGGGCGTCGTCCCGGTGCCTGCACCCGCCGTCGTGGAGGCTCCCCAGCCCAAGCCGGACGAGGTCAACGTACGCGTGAACGACGTCGTGACCGTTCCGGTCCTGGACAACGACACGCACCCGCAGGGCCAGGAACTCACCGTTGATCCGGTGCTGGCCCAGACCGTTGCCGAGGAAGACGGCAAGGCTTTCATCTCCGAGAACACGCTCCGCTTCATCGCAGGCCCCACGCCCAAGACCGTCCGCGCCATTTACAACGCCGTCGATCCCCAGGGCCAGAAGAGCGCCGCAGCGGTGACTATCCACATCCTTCCGCTCGAAGGCGCGCAAAACTCCCGGCCGCAGCCGCAAAACCTGACGGCCCGCGTGGTTGCCGGTGGAACCGTTCGGATTCCCGTCCCGCTGGACGGCATCGATCCCGACGGCGACTCGGTCCAGCTCACCGGCATCGACAGCACGCCCACCATGGGAACCGCGACGGCGGGAAGCAACTTCATCGACTTCGTCGCTGCAGGCGACGGCGCAGGGACGGACACCTTCCGTTATAAGGTGATCGACCGGCAGGGTGCCGTCAACACCGGAACCGTAACGGTCGGCGTCGCACCCCGGGGCGAAAACAACCAGAAGCCCACCCCGGTGGACGACGAGGTCCAGGTTCGCCCGGGCCGCCAGATCGCCGTCGATGCGACAGCCAATGACACCGACCCTGATGGCGACCAGATCCGCATCCTGACCGACAGCATTGAGGCCGACGCCGCCCTGGACGCCCACGTGAGCAAGACCAGCGGCCGCATCCTTCTGACCGCTCCGGCGGCCGAAGGCACCGTCAACGTCCGCTACGCAGTGGCTGACGATCGCGATGCCGTAGGACAGGCCACCATTCGCGTGGTGGTCGAGAACGACGTCCCGCTGCAGGCGCCGATCGCCCGCGATGACCGCGTCACGTCCGCCCAGACCCTCGGCAAGACCGCCGTGGATGTTCCGGTGCTCAAGAATGACGAGGACCCGGACGGAGTGGGCGAGAACCTCAAGATCGCCACCGACTCGCCTACCGCACGGCCTGGTGCCGAGGGGAACGTCTTTGTGGAACTCACCGAGCAGCCGCAGCTGGTGCCCTACACCGTGGAGGACGTGGACGGACAGAAGTCCACGGCCATCATCTGGGTCCCCGGCGTCGGCCAGCAGGTGCCCACACTCGCCAAGGACGAGGTAGTGGAGCTGGTCTCCGGCCAGTCCGTCACTGTCAACCTCTCCGAGTGGGTGAAGGTCCGTGAGGGCAAGTCACCGCGGCTTACCCAGGCCGACCGCATCAAGCTCATCGGTTCCGACGGCAGCGATCCGATCGCCGGCAATGGAACCGCCATCAAGTACACCGCCGGTGCGGAGTATGTTGGCCCGGGTTCCATCAGCTTCGAGGTCACCGACGGTTCAGGCCCGGATGATCCCAACGGCTTGAAGTCCACGCTCAGCATCCGGACCAAGGTGCTGCCGGACCCGAACAAGAACAACCCGCCGGAGTTGCTGGGCAGCGACCTTGAAGTGCCCAAGGGTGACTCCGCGAGCCTGGACCTGGAAAAGCTGACGTCGGACCCGGACGCGGACGATGTCCGGAACATGAAGTATGAGCTGGTGGGTTCCGCGCCCGGCGGCTTCCGCGTGCAGCTCGACGGCAAGACGCTGAAGGCATCCGCCAACGATTCGGTGCAGATCGGCCAGGGCGGCACGGTGCAGGTCAAGGCCAAGGACCCTCGCGGACTCGAAGCCCTGGCGAGCTACAAGCTGACGCTGACGGCGTCCAACCGCCCCAAGCCGGTGGCAAATGACGACGTTGAGCCGGACGCACAGGCAGGCAAGCCTGTCACCGTCAATGTCCTTGCCAATGACTCCAACCCGTTCCCGGATACGGCCTTGAAGATCGTCTCCGCCGTGGTGGAAACCGGCGAGGGCGCGGCTGAACCCGGCGGCGACAGTGTGACGGTCACCCCTGGCGGCGGTTTCACGGGCACCATGGTGGTTGCGTACACCGTGTCCGATAAGACCGGGGAGCTGTCCCGCTACTCGACGGCCCGCATCCGCCTGACGGTGAAGGACAAGCCGGCTGCCCCCACCACGCCGTTGGCGCAGAGCGTGGGCGATCAAACGGCATTGCTGACCTGGACTGCGCCGGCAGACCGGGGCTCACCCATCACCAAGTACACCGTCTACGGCGAGGGCGGATTCAAGCAGGACTGCCCGGCCAACACGTGTACGTTGACTGGCCTGACCAACAACGTGAAGTACCACTTTGCCGTGACGGCCACCAACGCAATCAATGAATCCGAGCGTTCACCGGTGTCCGCGGAGGTCCGGCCCGACGTTAAGCCTGACACCCCCTTGGCTCCGACCCTCAAGTTCGGCGACAAGCAGTTGTCTGTCGCGTGGGTTCCGCCGGCCAGCAAGGGCTCTCCGGTGAAGTCGTACGACTTGGAGATCTCGCCTGCCCCTGCCGGGCAAAACCCGCAGATCCAGAATCTGACCGGGGCCAGCTACGTATGGAAGGGCCTGACGAACGGCGTGGCCTACAAGGTGCGCGTGCTTGCCAGGAACGATGCCAAGGAACCGTCCGAGTGGAGCCCCTATTCGGCGGCAGAAACGCCTGCCGGTGTTCCGGCGACGCCGTCGGCACCGTCGGTGTCCGGCGCCGGGTCCGTGGGCAACCAGAGCCAGCTGAAGGTCAGCTGGGCAGCCCCCAACAACAACGGTGACCCGGTCTCCGCCTACACGCTGACCACCTACCGTGGCGGCGCCGTCGTGACGACGCAGACTGTAGCGGCCACCTCACAGAACGTGACCGTCGCCAACTCCGAGGCCGACTACACGTTCACGGTCTCCGCCACCAACAAGGCCGGAGTCAGCGGTGTCAGCCAGCAATCGGCGGCGATCCGTGCCGCGGGCAAGCCAGGGACAGTTGGCAGCGGGTCGGTCAAGGAAACGGGTACCAGCGGCCAGCTGCAAGTGACCTTCACCCCGCTGACAGCGGCCGAACGCAACGGTTCCCAGGACAACGAGATCACCTACCGCTGGCAGACGGCGTCCGGTTCCGGACCCATCGCGCGCGGTGGCGGTGTGATCGGTGGACAGCCGAACGGTACCAACGTGGTGGTCAATATCATTGCCACCTCCGTGAAGAACAACATGGCCGGCGACGCCAAAGCAGTTGGAACCGGCAACCCCTACGGTCCGCCGAACGCGCCCAACGTCAGCGGTGGCAAATCGGCCAAGGGTGACGGCCAGGTGCACTGGACGTGGAACAACCCGGCCACCAACGGTCGCCCCTTGGATCACTTCGAAGTCTCGCTCGACGGCGGCGGCTGGACCAGCGTTGGCAAGGCAAACCGCTACGACGTTTCCGCCGGAGGTTGGGAGAAGACCCGCAGGCTGAACGTCCGTGCCGTCACGGTTGTGGCAGGACCGCCCAGTGGGAACGTGACGGCCACCAGCGGAGCAGACCCCACGCCACCGCCACCACCGCCGACGCCGTCGCAGATCCAGGTGGAAGCAGCCAGCGTCCGGACGTGCCCGGGTAAACCGGGCCTGCCCGACTCCTACACTCCCGGCAGCCCGGCCAAATGCGGCGTCGGTTGGGTAGAGCGCTCGTGGGGCAAGATCACCATCGACTGCACCAAGAACATCTATGGCGGTAGTACTGCCTGGTACCGCCTCAAGGGCAGCCCCAAGGATGGCTGGTACGTGAAGTCCACCACCGTGGACCTTTACGGACCCCGGCCCGGTGGTTGCTGATGACCCGCGTGGCACCACCGCACTCAACTCCACAAGAACACTTCGGACTGAAGAAAAGGACTCCCAAGCGATGACCATGACAAACGAGCAGGCCGCGTGGTTTGCAGAAACGTTCGAGAAGCTCGTTGCCAACGTGGGCCAGGCAGTCCTGGGCAAGGAACACGTCATCCGGTTGACGTTCACCGCAATGCTGGCCGAGGGCCACGTGCTGTTCGAGGATGCGCCGGGTACCGGTAAGACCTCGCTGGCACGTGCCCTCGCGGCGACGGTGCAAGGTTCCCACAACCGCATCCAGTTCACCCCTGACCTCCTGCCCTCGGACGTCACGGGTGTAACGATCTACGACCAGAAGACGCAGAAGTTCGAGTTCCACAAGGGGCCGGTGTTCAGCAACATCGTGCTCGCTGACGAAATCAACCGTGCGTCGCCGAAGACCCAGTCCGCCCTGTTGGAAGTCATGGAGGAGTCCCGGGTGACCGTGGATGGCACCACGTACGACGCCGGCCGGCCGTTCATGGTCCTGGCGACCCAGAACCCGATCGAGCAGGCGGGCACCTACCGCCTGCCGGAAGCACAGCTGGACCGCTTCCTCATCAAGACTTCCATCGGCTACCCGGACCACGCCTCCACGGTGCGTCTGTTGGGCGGGAGCAACCTGAAGGACCGCTCCAGGGATCTCTCGGCGATCATCACCACCCAGGCTGTGGCCGACATGGCCGACCTCGCCGCTACCACCCACGTGGACACTGCAGTGCTTGAGTACATCTCGCGCCTCTGTGAGGAGACCCGCAACGCTTCCGAGACGCGCCTTGGCGTCTCCGTCCGTGGTGCCTTGGCGATGGTTCGCGCCGCCAAGGTGTGGGCAGCAAGCCAGGGACGCAACTTCGTCCTGCCGGATGACGTCAAGGAACTGGCGCCCGTCGTGTGGACGCACCGCTTGGTCATGGACCCGGAGGCTGAGTTCTCCGGCGCCACGCCCGAGGTAGTCCTGACGCGTGTCCTGGCTGACGTAGCCGCGCCGCAGCAACGCGCCAGCGCATAGTTCCTGCAGCTTCACACCCGCATCCCCGGCACGAACAAAGGTCTCCACATGTCCTCCAGCACACCCCTGAACAGGGCTGCTGATTCGCTCAAGCGTGCAACATCGGCGCTTGGCAGCAAGATCCGCTCAGTCGGCGGTTCCGGCAAGCACCCGGGCGGCCAACCCGGTGGCCAACCCGGCAACCGGCCCCGCGCGGGAAACGGCAGGGGCAAGCAGAGCAAGCTCCACCCGGCGGCCGTGTGGGCTGAAGCCGCGGGGACAGCAGGGGAGTTGCTTGCCCCGGTGTGGTCCAAGGTCCGGACCTACTGGTTGCGTTTTGCCTGGCCGGTGCTTTCCGTGGTGAGCGTCCTGGGCTGGGTCGTGCTGGCAGCGGCCATTGCTTTGTGGATCGCAGGGCAGTCCTGGGGCTGGCAGGAAGCGAAATCCGCCGCGATGGTGGCATTCCTGCTGTTCGTGTTCGCCATCGCTTTCATCGTGGGCCGCTCGGCGTACGGTGTGGTGCTGGACCTGGCCCGCACCCGTGTTGCCGTGGGCGATGACGCGGTGGGCAGCATCGCCGTCTCCAACGTCTCCGCACGGCCTTTGCTCCCGGCATCACTGGAGCTTCCGGTGGGGGCCAACACCGCCGTCTTCCACTTGCCCCGCATGAAGCCCGCGCAGGTCCATGAGGATCTCTTCACCATCCCCACTGCCCGGCGGGCCGTGATCGTGGTGGGTCCCGTGCGTTCCGTGCGCGCCGACCCCCTCCACCTCCTGCGCCGAAGGGTGCTGTGGACTGAACCTGTGGACCTGTACGTCCATCCCCGGACGGTGCCGTTGGGTGGTTCTGCCGCAGGTTTCATCCGTGACCTCGAAGGTATGCCCACCGCCGAACTTTCCAGCGCGGACGTCTCTTTCCACGCCCTCCGGGATTACGTGCCGGGCGATGACCGCAGGCACATCCACTGGAAGACCACGGCACGCACCAACAAGCTGATGGTCCGGCAGTTCGAGGAAACCCGACGGGCCCACCTCGCCATCTCACTGTCCATCAACACCGACGAATACGATTCCGAACATGAGTTCGAGATGGCCATCTCGGTGGCTGGTTCCATTGGCCGCCAGGCCATCCGCGAGCAGCGCGAACTGGACGTTCTGACGCAGAAGGGGCCGCTTCGTTGCGAGACCGGCCGCAACTTGCTCGATGACATGACGAGGATCGTCGGGGCACCCATGCGGAAAACCGCCGTCGACCTTGCCCGTACGTTGTCGGACACCGTCCCAAACGCCTCCGTGGTGTTCTTCGTCGTGGGCAGCCAAGTCACCGCGACGGAGCTGCGTTCGGCTGCAGCCTCCATCATGCCGGGTGTCCGGAGCCTTGCCGTGCGCGTCCAGCCGGGCGCGGCGCCGTCGAGGGCGAACATCGCGGACCTCACGGTCCTGACCGTCGGTGACCTGGATGACCTTGCGATTGTCCTTCGAAAGGCGGCAGCATGAGCACCGCGCCGAATCTTCGCACCCGCGACCGCAGCCGGAGCGCCAAACCTGTACCGTCCTTCTTCGCCGACGGCCGGCCGGCATGGCATTTCGCCATCGACTGCGGCGCTTTGGTTGTCCTGTTGTTCCTGGGCGTCCTTGGTTTCAGCCTGAGCTTCGGGGGAGACCCGCGCTACCTCATTGCCGGGCTGGGCGGCATCCTGCTGGGCCTGGGAATTGCCGTGCTGAATGCGCACCTTCGCCTGGGGCTGCTGATTACCACGGCGCTGGCGTTCGGCGCCTACATGCTTTTTGGATCGGCCCTGGCGGTCCCTGACACCGCAGTGCTGGGGTTCCTGCCAAGCCTCGATTCGCTCAGGACCCTGCTTCTGGGAATTGTCTTCGCCTGGAAGGACATGCTCACCGTCGGTGTGCCCGTGGGCACCGCGAACGGCATGCTGATTGTGCCGTTCCTCAGTTCGTTGATCACCGCGCTGGCGGCAGGCCTGTTGGCTTGGCGGCTCAAGAGCCCGTACTGGCCGCTCTTGCCGGTCCTGGCGCTCTTTGTGACGGGTATTGCCTTCAGCACAAGCGCCGGTTTCCTCAACGTGGAACGCGGCGTTTCCCTCACCATCATCGCGATCGTGTGGGCAACCTTCCGGCGCGACGCCCTGCGCCAGTCCAGCACCAAGACAGTGTCGGCCAACCGGACGGACCACGACGCCGGTGCGGCCCACCGCGGCAAGCTCCGCCGCCTGGGGACCGGGGCAGCGGTCATTGCCGCCGCCGTCGCCATTACCGCCGTCGCATCGCCGCTGGTGACCGCCAGCGATGACCGGAAGGTGCTGCGCAACACAATCGTGCCGCCGTTCGATCCACGCGACTACGTCACGCCGCTGGCCAGTTTCCGGAACTTCGTGAAGGACCAGAAGGACAGCACGCTCTTCTCGGTGAAGGGCCTGCCCAAGGACGGCAGGGTCAGGCTGGCCGCCCTCGATTCGTTCAACGGGCTGAACTACACCATGGATCCGAACAGCTCCGGCAACTTCAGCAAGGTCGGTGACGCCCGGTCGTTGAACACGCTGGCGGATACGGGCAGCCCCGTCGCCAGCACCAATTACTCGCTGGACATCACTATTGAGGACTACCAGGGGTACTTCGTCCCCGGCGGGCGCCACACCACCGGCCTGAGCTTCGCGGAGGCCGCGGGAGCGGCTTCGGGCCTGTACTTCAATGCCGGGACGGACACCGCGGTGACCACGCAGGGCCTGGGCAAGGGTGACTCGTATACGGTGCAGGTCTCGGACCCCGGGAAACTGGAGCACGGTCAGCTCACCCAGTACGACTTCGCCAAGATCACCCTGCCGGACGCCCAGGAAGTTCCGCCGATCGTGGCTTCGCAAGCGAACGAACTGTCGGCTGATGCTCCCACGGCGATCGACCGGGTCCGCCAGATCGAGGCGCACTTCCAGAAGAGTGGTGCGTTCAGTAACGGCCTGGTAGCCGAGGGCCAGTTGCCCAGCCTGCCCGGCCATAGTGCCGCACGTGTCCGCAACCTGCTCTCCGCCAAGCAAATGCTGGGCGACGACGAGCAATATTCGGTTGCCATGTCCCTCATGCTGCGCCACCTGGGCATCCCCTCCCGCGTGGTCATGGGGTTCTACCCGGACCCCAAGAGCCCGGAAAACGGTGCCGGCGACATCAAGATCACAGGCAAGGATGTGCACGCCTGGGTGGAGGTTGCCTTTGACCGGGTGGGTTGGGTGGCGTTCGATCCCACGCCGCCCAAGGACAACGTGCCCATCCCGCCGGACCCGGAGAGCAAATCCAAGCCCAAGCCGCAGGTCCTGCAGCCGCCGCCCCCGCCGCAGGAGCCCGCGGACCTGCCGCCGGACTCCACCCCGGACGCCCTGGATGCCGACGAGAAGAAGAACAACCCCTGGCTCTTCTGGGGTCCGCTGCTGGCCGCCATTGGCGTTGCCCTGATTCCGCTGGGGATCCTGGCCATTCCGCTGTTGCTGATCCTTCTGTTGAAGGCACGACGCCGGAAGGCGCGTTTCCGTGACGGCCACCCCGCCCAGCGGGTCGGCGGAGGATGGAACGAGGTGCTGAGCCTTGCCACTGACATGGGTGCGTCAATCGACAACAAGTCGACGCGGCGCGAATCGGCCTCGGTCATTGCGGATGCCTTCCCCGTGGCAGGCAGCACCACCACGGTGCTTGCCCACCGTGCCGACGCTGCCGTCTTCGGAGCCGGGCAGCCGAGCGAGGATGAGGTCAAGGAGTATTGGAAGATCGTTGACTCGTCGCTGGAGGACATCACGGGAAGCGTTGGCTTCTGGAAACGGCAGCAGGCCCGGTTCTCGCCGCGGTCCCTGCTGGCGGATGGACGCGCCGCCCTGAGGCGACGGGAACAGCGGGAGACCGTTCCCGGCAGCGGGCCGCGGACAAGCGTGAGCGTACTTGCCAAGCTGAAATCCCTCTTCAGGAAGGGCGGATCGGGTGAACAGTGATGTTGAACTGTGCCCGGCCTGCCGCCATGGAGTGCGGCCCGGCGCTGCTTTCTGCACCTTCTGCAGTTCTCCGTTGAGCAACCGGGGAGCGCGTCGGGAACGCAACGTGAACCATGCGCACCTGGCTGCCCAGGACCAGGCGAACCATCAAGGCGGGCCCGGTCCCGGTAGTATCTCGGTAGTGTCCGCTCAGGAAGCTGCGGGGCGGACAGCCGCGGCGATGCCTGCAACCATGGCAGGCACAGGGGTGAATCCAGGGGGAGGGACCACGGTGTCGACGAAGCTTGAACTTGTGCCGGCTTCAGCGGGCAAGCGCTTGGGCGCCGCCGTGCTCGACTGGCTTCTTCCCCTTGCCGTCCTGGTCACTACCTTTGCCATCGGCATTGCCGGGATCACGCAAACCCGCCGGAACGGTTTCATTGTGTATGACACCGGCCTGCTTGTGTTGCTCGGCAGCATCGGACTGGCCGTCACCGTGGCCTACATGTTTGTGTTGCTCGGCATCGAGGCCAAGTCCGGCAACACCATCGGCAACCAGCTCATGGGCATCCGGAGCTCTGACGCCGACGGTTACGCTCCCGGCGCTGGAGCCGTCTTCGTCCGGGGCATCGTCACCGGCGGTGGCCTGTTGCTGGGGGCAATCGTCGGTGCTGTGCTGCTCGCCATCGGCCAGCTTGGCCTGGTTCTTTTCATCGCGCTCCCGCTGATGGTGCTGGGCGCTATCTGGGCCATCCTCGTGGTGGTCTCCAGCGCCTGGGACAAGAACGGCAAGCTGAAGGGATGGCAGGACAAGGCAGCCAAGACCCTGGTCTTCGATGTCCATGCGGGTCGCAACCCCGTAGCCACCGGCGGCATCCAAGGACCGTACAGCTTCGCGCCGGTGGACTTGCCTCCGGTGCAGCCCGTTATCTCGCCGGTTCCGAGCCCGTCGGCAGCTCCGGCACCGGCTCCCGTCCCCGCACCGGCGGCGACCGAACCGGCGTCGGGCTCCTCGCCTGCTGTGCCCGCACAGGGCGCGTTGCCTCCGCACGATCCCAACCAGTGGCGTCCGCCCACTGCACCGCGTCCGGTCCCGCAGGCATCCGTGCCCGCCGTTGCCCATCCTGATGACGACCTCGACCGCACCCGGATGCGACCGGGTGCGGCACGGGCCGAGGCAGTCCTGCGGATCCGCATTGACGACGGCCAGGATGTCCAGCTCGGCGGCACGGTTCTCCTTGGCCGCAACCCCGCACGACAGCCCGGCGAAGCTACCCAGCAGCTGTTGCCGGTATCCGACCCGGGGCGCTCCATCTCCAAGACGCACCTGCACCTGCGGGTGGATGGTGACGGCGTCTGGGTCACCGACCGCAACTCCACCAACGGCAGCGCGGTCACCACCCCCGACGGCCTCCAAACCCGTTTGCAGCCAGGTGTTGCAGTTTTCGTCCGCCCCGGTTCCACCGTCCACTTCGGTGACCGTTCCTTCCACCTAGGACAAGCATGAATTCACAGCCGGCAACCCCCGATGCCGACGCCAACGCAGCCGCTTCCAGCTTCCAATTGAGCTACGGCTACGGTACGGACCGCGGTTTGCGCCGCGAGTTGAATGAGGATTCGTTCATTGCCTCGGATCCTGTCTTTGCCGTGGCCGACGGCATGGGGGGCCACGAAGCGGGAGAGATCGCCAGTGGCATGTGCGTTCGCACCCTGGGCAGCGCCCCGGAACTGGCAACGGGCACACGGACGGCGTCGGCCGGTGAGCTGCAGGGCTGCCTGTTGAAGGCGGACGCGGCCATCCGCAATGCCACCGGTGGACGCGCAGGGACCACGTTGTCCGGCGTCGTGGTGGTCGAGCAGATGGGTGTGCCGTACTGGCTGGTCATGAACATCGGCGATTCCCGGACGTACCTGCTGAGCCAGGGCCAGTTCTCGCAGGTCAGCGTGGACCATTCGGAAGTGCAGGAACTGGTGGATTCGGGGGACATCACGGCAGAACAGGCGGCCATCCATCCGCGCCGCCACGTGGTCACCCGGGCCCTGGGCACCGGCGATGAGACCGAGGCCGATTTCTGGCTCCTCCCCATCCAGGAGGGCGACCGGATCATGGTCTGCTCCGATGGACTTAACGGGGAACTCGGGGACGACCACCTGTTCCGCATCCTCAGCACCGTTGCCCACCCGCAGGACGCGGTGGACGCCCTGATCCAGGCGGCCCTCCGCAGCGGCGGCCGGGACAACGTGAGTGTCATTGTGGTGGACGCCAAGAACGTCCTGAACGACGCCGGTATTGCCACCACTGCGCCGCGCCCGGAAGTTGGCAACGACGTCGAAGAGGACACCCTGCCACGGGCTTGGGTCAACGGCGCGGATACGGAGGACGGTGCTGATGGCAAGTAATGGCGTACCTGCCGTCGCCCGCTACCGTCACGGCGACTGGTTTGGAGTGCTGCGCCGGGGAACAGTCGTCCTCCTCGGCCCGGAGACTCCGGAGTCGCTGGTGGAGTCCGTGTGGGAGCTCCTGGCCTCCGCGCCCGAGGCCCACGAGGTACTCCATGAGGTCACGGAGGCGTTCGGCGTATCCCTGACCCGGATTCCGCCCTTCGGCATCATCGATTCCAAAGACCAGCTCAGGGTCTTCCTTCGCGGCGACCTCGACCTTGAAGTCCACTCGGCCACCGGCGGCGAGCAGTTGTCCGGCCGGGACGTGACCACTTGGACGGAACGGCGGCTGCAGTCACCGGACTCCTTCAGCCTGCGGATCGGTTCCGGCGGAACCACGACGGCGGCTGGTACCGTCCCGCTGGGCCTGCCGGTGGTTGAGGGAGTAGTGCGGCTTGCCGCGCTGGAGGTCGTCCTTGCCGGCGTTCCGGCGGCTGCCCCGGCCCCCGGAACTGAAACACCCGCAGCCGACGCTGAGCCCGTGGTGTCACCGGCGGACGCTGAGCCCGTGGCGGCACCGGGCGGCGGACGGGTCTCGGATGAGACTGTGCTTGGCTACACCGACGTGGACCTTGGCTTGACGATCGCTCCGCACACGGACGGTCTGCCTGTTGTTGCCGGTCCGGAGGCCGCCGCAGCGTCTGCGCCGGAAACCGCTCCCGGGCCCGCGGAAGACGTCGTTCCAGGGGAGGACCCTTCAGACGAATTCCAGCCGGATGAGTCCGTGGACCCTCCTGCGGCAGCCGAAGCTTCCGAGGACTCCGGTGGCGTTCCGGTCCACACCAGCACCACGGATCCCATGGTTCCCACGCTGGAAACCACCACCAACTATGACCACCTGTGGGATAAGACCGTCATGCGGAACATCGAGGACGCAGCGGTCAGGATCGTGGGAGACGAGGACGACCACGACGTTCCTGCAGCCCAGGTGCCCTCGCCGCCGATCCCCGAAGGAGTGCCGCTGCCGGCGCCGAAACGGGCCGACGCGGAAAGCGACGGAGCCGCCGAAGGAGGGACCGGCGTCGTACTTGGTCCGGCCGGAGCCGTACCGGGTACCGGCGACGGGTCCGCAGGCCAGGCCCCTCTTGGTGTACCGGCCCTGATTGACTCCGTGCCGTGGCTGCGCAGCGGTGCCTCCTCCGAGGCTCCTGAACCGGCAGCGCCCGTTCGGCAGTTCACTTCCAGTCCACCCGCGGTGCAGGCTCCCGAGGAAAATGATCCGGACCATGATGGCCAGACCATCATGAAGAGCAGTGTTGCAGCGGACGTTCCTGAGGGAATGGCCGCAGGTGGCTCCTCAACCGGCACCGCAACCGGCCAGGAAGGCGCGGGCAACCACGCCACGGGACCCAGCGTTTTAGCACGGGTGTGCGGGCAGGGACATGCAAACCCGCCCACTTATCCGCAGTGCGCTTCCTGCGGCCTCGCGCTGTCCGGAGACGCGGTCCAGGTGCCACGCCCCAGGCTTGGCCGGATGCGTATCTCCACGGGCGAGTTGATCGACCTTGATAAGTCGTTGATCATCGGCAGGCAGCCGTCCGTCTCCAGGGTCCAGGGCGGCACCATGCCGCGCCTCGTCCAGGTGGAAAGCCCCGGGGGAGACATCTCCCGGTCGCACGTCGAGGTCCGCTTGGAAGGATGGCACGTCATGCTGTGCGACCTGAAGGCGACCAACGGCACCGTTCTTATCCGGGAGGGCCAGGCACCGCGCCGGCTCGCCCAAAACGAGATGGCCATCCTGCTCGACGGCGATATTGCCGAGTTGGGTGACGACATTTCATTGCGTTTCGAGGAGATTCTTTGAGTTCCAAGAGGCCCCCTGCACCGCCTCCCCACATCCCGGGTTTCAAGTACGTCAGCCTGCTGGGATCGGGCGGCTTCTCTGACGTCTTCCTCTACGAACAGGACAGGCCGCGCCGCAAGGTAGCGGTCAAGGTGCTGTTGTCCGACCTGAAGACCGAGGGTGCGCGCCGTCGCTTCGAGTCCGAAGCAAACCTGATGGCGCAACTTTCCTCCCACCCGTACATCGTGACCATCTTCGAAGCGGAGACCACAGAAGACGGACACTCCTACCTGGCCATGGAGTACTGCTCACGGCCCAGCCTCGATGTGCGGTACAGGCGCCAGCGGTTCAGCGTTGACGAAGTCCTGGCTGTCGGGATCCAAGTGGCTTCCGCCGTCGAGACCGCGCACCGCGCCGGCATTGTCCACCGGGACATCAAGCCGGCAAACATCCTGGTCACCGACTACAACCGGCCCGCCCTGACCGACTTCGGCATCTCCGGGACCATCGGCGGGGACAACGACGACGACGCCGGAATGTCCATCCCCTGGTCGCCCCCTGAGCAGTTCCGCGGCGGGCCCGTGGACGGCGTGCCCGTGGACATCTGGGCCTTGGGCGCAACCCTGTACACGCTGCTGGCCGGACGTTCCCCGTTCGTTTTGCCCGGGCAGGACAACTCGCAGCGGGAACTGATTTCCCGCATCACCAACTCCCCGTTGCCCCGCCTGGGCCGCGCGGATGTTCCCGAATCGCTGGAACTGGTCCTTGCCACCGCCATGGCCAAGTCCCCGGAGTCGCGGTATTCGTCGGCGCATGCCTTCGCCTTGGCATTGCAGCGCATCCAGGCGGAACTGAACCTGTCAGTGACGCCGTTCGAAGTCCTGGCGGACCCGGGGCACGGGGATGAACAGCACCCGGACGACAACGTGGAAGAGACCCGTGTCCGGAGCATCGCTTCGATCGATCCCGATGCGTCCGGAACCACAACCACCGGATCGGCCCCCACGTTTCCTGCGCGGACGTTCCCGTCCACCATGCCGGGTACGTCCACCAGCGCCGGCACTTCCACCAGCCCTACGCGGCCAAAGCAGCAGTTCCCGGCACCGCAAACCAACCTTCCGCAGTTCCAATCACCTGGTGTCCACGCGCCCAACGCCGCCCCGGAACCGGAAACGGCCGAGTCGACGGTTTTGCGCGGCTGGCAGCCGCCCGCGCACGATGACCTTGCCGCCACGGTCAATCGTTCGGGTCCCGCAGCCGAAGAAGCCGGGGCCCCGGAAGCCGACCACAGCAAACGCAACCTCTGGCTAGGCGTGAGCGGTGCAGCAGTGTTGGCTGTCGCCGTCGTCGTCGGTGTGGTGCTGGGCGGTTCCGCGCAGCCCAAAGTGGCTCCCAGCGAGACCGCGAGCAAACCGCCCGCAGACGCCATCAGCGACGGCAATGTGCCCGATGTGACGGGCATCCGCGCCGAGGTCCAGCAAGGCGGCGGCCCCGGGCTGGTGATCTTCAGGTGGGATCCGGTCGCGCTCAATTCCGGAGACACCTACAAGTGGCGGACCAAGTCGGCCAAGGCGGACGGACCGTACGAATCGACGTTGGCCTCCAACGTGGTACTCCCCGGTACCACGCAGTTGCCGGTGTGCATCCAGGTGATCGTTGTGCGGGCCGATGGCTCGGCGTCGCCGGGAGGTCCTGAATCCATCGGCTGCCTTGAAAAGTAGCCCGTTCCCGAAAGTAACAAACAGTCCTGCAAGGAGGCACAGATCATGGGGGATCTAGCAATAGATTTCTGTGGCGAATGGTACGAACCGTCAGATGAGGATGTATTCGACATCGGCCGCGAAGGCGACCTTGAAGTAGATGACAATCCCTACCTGCACCGCCGCTTCCTGCAAATTGCCCGTTACGACGGAATTTGGTGGCTGAGCAACGTGGGGAGCATGTTGTCGGCAACCATCGCCGACGGCTCGGGCGGCATGCAGGCCTGGCTTGCTCCGGGCGCGCGGATCCCGCTGGTCTTCAGCCACACCAACGTCATCTTCACGGCGGGCCCCACCACCTACGAATTCGCCGTCCACCTGAAGACTCCGTCCTTCCGGCACGAAGCCCGGGACGAGGACCAGGCGGGGGACACCACCATCGGGCCCGTTGTTTTCACCGATTCGCAAAAGGCGCTCATCGTGGCCCTGGCCGAACCCATGCTGCGACGGGATGGCACCGGATTCAGTGCCATCCCGTCGTCCGCGGAGGCCGCCAAACGCTTGGGATGGGCGCTGACCCGGTTCAACCGGAAGCTGGACAACGTGTGCGACAAACTCGATCGCGTGGGCGTCGTGGGGCTCCGCGGCGGCGCCGGGAAGCTCGCCACCAACCGGCGTGCCCGGCTCGTGGAGCACGCCGTGACCTCACACCTGGTCACCCCGGCCGACCTGTACTTGCTTGAGACTGAGAGTGGAGTCGACGAAGGATGAAGTTTCGCCTGACCCTGCGGCGGGATCCCGCGGAAGCCAAGGACCTGGCCGTCACGGTGGATGGCCGTGCCACAGTGGCCGACATCGCCACGGAACTGTGGGCCGCGGACCCCGCACGGAAGGGGACCGAACCGCCGTCGAACCTCTCCATCAGCGTGGATGAGGCGTTTGTTGGCGGCGGGCTGTCCGGGCAGGTCCTGCGCCCGACCGACAACCTGCTGGAATCCGGGCTGCGGCCCGGTTCCAAGGTGTCCCTGACACAGGTGAGCGAACAGTTCGCCTCGAACGCGCCCGGCACCAACCGCGGACCGGCGGCAGCTACCCTGCGCGTCATGGCAGGGCCCGACGCCGGCCGCGAGTTTTCGCTGCCGTTCGGTACCAGCTACATCGGCCGGGACCGGGACGCCGACGTCAGGCTGTCCGACCCCCTGACGTCCAAGCGGCATGCCCGCATCACGGTGGGGGAGACGGTGGAAATCGTCGACACGAACTCCGCCAACGGCCTCCTTATGGACGGGCTGCCCGTCACGCGGGCCACGCTGGAATCCTCGGACACCGTGACGTTGGGCGACACCACCGTGGGCGTCGTTTCGCTCTCGCGCAACCACTCCGGAGGACCCACCTCGCCGTTGGTCGACTTCAACAGGTCACCGCGGGTGGTTCCCCGGTTCGAATCGCCCAAGCGCGTGCCTCCGGCGGGCCCCAAACGCCCTGAACACCAGCCGTTCCCGTACATCATGCTGGTCACGCCGCTGCTGATGGGCGGCGTCCTTTTCGCCCTGACGCAAAACATCCTCTCCGTCATCTTCATGGCCATGATGCCGCTGTTCATCGTGGGGCACTACGTGGACCACAAGATGCAGGGCAAGCGCCAGGCCAAGGAAGGGCACAAGCAGTTCAACGCCGCCATGCTGGCGTTCCGGGAAGACATCGACCGGCAGCAGAACATCGAACGTGCGGTCCGCCTGCAAGAGGCGCCATCGGTCAGCGACACAGTGGATGCCATCTACAAGCTGGGTCCGTTGCTGTGGACCAACAGGCCCGAACACCAGCACTTCCTGAGCGTCCGCTTCGGCCTGGGCTCCGCGCCGTCCCGCATCCAGTTCGACGAGCCGGGGGCCAACGAAACCGAGCCGAAGTACATGCGGGAAATCCAGGAATGCCTGCAGCAGGTGCGGGTGATCGAAGGCGTGCCCATCGTGTCGCAGCTGCGCGCGTCCGGCTCCTTCGGCGTCGCCGGAGACCGCAGTGTGGTGGACGACGTCGCGCGCGGCATGGTGCTCCAGTTGGTGGGCCTCCACTCGCCCGCGGAACTCGTCCTCACGGCGCTGACGTCCCCGCGGTCCCGGGAACGCTGGGACTGGCTGCAATGGCTGCCCCACGTCGGTTCAGGCCACAGCCCCCTCACGGGCGACCATCTTGCCGCCGGCCCGGGTGCAGGCTCCGCGCTGTTGTCCCGGCTGGAAGACCTGGTGGAGCAGCGTGAAGCCCAGGCCAAGGAACCGGGCCAACAGCCCCGGCCCGGGCTGAAGAATGAGCACGAAGAGACTCCCGGACCTGTTGTGCCCACGGTGTTGGTGGTGGTGGAAGACGATGCACCCGTGGACCGTGGACGCCTTACCCGTTTGGTGGAACGCGGTCCCGATTTTGGCGTCCACGTCATGTGGGTGGCCGCCAACGTGCAGTCATTGCCTGCCGCATGCCGGGACTTCCTCTCGGTCGACGGCGATCACGGCACCACGACGGGCCAGGTCCGGCTGGGCCGGCACACCTATCCGGTGAGCTGCGAAAGCCTCGACGTTGAGCTGGCCACGCAATTGGCCCGCATGATGTCTCCACTGGTGGACGTCGGCAACCCGCTCGAGGACGACTCGGACCTCCCGCGCGCCGTTTCCTACGCCACGTTGATCGGCAAGGAACTGATGGACAACCCCCAGGCCGTGGCCGAGCGCTGGCAGGAAAACAACTCTGTCCATGCCACCGCCGTGCCCAACCGCAAGGACAACGGCAGCCTCCGGGCCTTGGTTGGTTCCAAGGGTGTTGAGCCGTTCTACCTGGACCTGAAGAACGAAGGCCCCCACGCCTTGGTGGGTGGAACCACCGGTGCAGGCAAGTCGGAGTTCCTCCAGTCCTGGGTCATGGGCATGGCTGCTGCGTACAGCCCGGACCGCGTGAGCTTCCTCTTTGTCGATTACAAAGGTGGAGCCGCGTTCGCGGACTGCCTGCACCTGCCGCACACCGTTGGCCTGGTCACCGACCTCTCGCCGCACCTTGTCCGGCGCGCCCTGACCTCGCTCCGTGCCGAGCTGCACTACCGCGAACGGCTCCTGAACCGGAAGAAG
The DNA here is from genome assembly GCF_015040095.1 of Paenarthrobacter sp. YJN-5. Lineage (NCBI taxonomy): Bacteria > Bacillati > Actinomycetota > Actinomycetes > Micrococcales > Micrococcaceae > Paenarthrobacter > Paenarthrobacter sp. YJN-5. Next base: position 3,091,462 of record NZ_CP053544.1, on the reverse strand, counting down.
GCCAAGGACCTGCTCGCCCTGCAGCGCGAAGCGGACCCCGAGGCTCCGCCCTACCTCATCATCATCGTGGACGAATTCGCCGCGCTGGCCACCGAGGTCCCCGAATTCGTGGACGGCGTTGTTGACGTGGCCGCGCGTGGCCGTTCCCTTGGCCTGCACCTGATCCTTGCCACGCAGCGGCCGGCCGGCGTCATCAAGGACAACCTGCGCGCCAACACCAACCTCCGGGTCGCCCTGCGCATGGCCGATGAAGTGGATGCCGTGGACATTCTTGGTGTTCCGACAGCCGCCTACTTCGATCCCTCCATCCCGGGCCGCGGTGCGGCGAAGACCGGGCCCGGGAGGATCCAGGGTTTCCAGACCGGTTATGCCGGCGGGTGGACCACGGAGAAGCCGCAACGGCCCCGCATCGACATCGTGGAGATGGCCTTCGGCTCCGGACCTTCCTGGGAGCCGCCGCCCGCGACGGATATCACCGAGGAACCGGCCGGACCGAACGACATCGCACGGATGACGGCCAACATCATCAGGGCGGCTGACGTCCTGGCAATCGAGCCGCCGCGCAAGCCCTGGCTTAACGAGCTGGCCACCACGTACGACTTCTCCAAGCTGCCCAACCCCCGTACCGATGAACGCCTCCTTCTTGGCGTTGCGGACGATCCCGCCCACCAGGACCAGCCCACGGTCTTCTACGAGCCCGACAAGGACGGCAACATGGCCGTCTACGGCACGGGTGGTTCAGGTAAGTCGGCGGCACTGCGCGGCATCGCCATCGCCGCTGCCGTGACGCCCCGCGGCGGTCCCGTGCACGTCTACGGCATCGACTGCGGATCTTCGGGCCTGAAGATGCTTGAGGGCCTTCCGCACGTGGGAGAAATCATCAACGGCGACGACGTCGAACGCGTCGGCCGCCTGCTGCGCTGGCTCAAGGACATCGCGGATGAGAGGGCCACGAGGTTTGCCGAAGTCCGGGCTTCCACCATCGTCGAATACCGCCAATTGGCTGACCGGCCGGATGAGAAGCGCATTTTCATCATGGTGGACGGCATGTCCTCCTTCCGCGAATCCTACGAATACAGCAACCTTTCTTCGCTGTGGGATATCTTCCTGCAGCTCGCCACGGACGGCCGTCCCCTCGGTATCCACCTCGTGGTGAGCGGCGACCGTCCCAACTCCGTACCGGCGTCGCTCCTGGCCTCCATACAGAAGCGGCTGGTGCTTCGCTTGAGCTCGGAAGACGACTACATGACGCTGGACGTCCCCAAGGACGTGCTGAACGCAGCGTCACCTCCTGGGCGCGGGCTCCTGGACGGATTGGAAGTGCAGTTGGCGGTGCTGGGCGGCAATTCCAACCTGGCCCTGCAGGCGCGCGAAGTGTCCAAGCTCAGCCAAGCCATGCTCCGGCAGGGACTCAGCCAGGCTCCACAGATCCAACGGCTCCCCGAACTGGTGGACCTGGACATCCTGCCCGTGGGAGCCGTGGACAATCCCATCATCGGCGTCGACGACGAGACCCTCGGTTCCGCCGCCATTGCCGCGAAAGGCCCCTTGCTGCTGGCAGGGCCTCCGGGTTCCGGGCGAACGGTGGCACTGGTTACGTTGGCCTACGCACTGCGCCGGTCCAACCCGCGGACCGACCTTATCTACATCGGCTCGCGCCGTTCAACGGTTGCCTCCTTGAACATCTGGAGCCGTGCCCTGGTGGGTCCGGATGAGGTGTCCGACGTCGTGGATGACCTGGTGGACAAGGCAAGCGACAACCCGGGCACCATGGCGATCTTCATTGAGGGCCTCACGGAGTTCACCGATACCCTCGCCGAGTCCGGCGTCGGGCGCCTGGTGACGGCCGCCATCAAGGCCGACCAGTGGGTAGTTGGCGAGTCCGAAACCTCCACATGGTCGCAGGCGTGGTCCTTGGCGCAGCCCTTCAAATCCGGGCGCAGGGGACTGCTGCTCAACCCCGGCGACGTGGAAGGGGACAGCCTCCTCAACACGTCACTGGGACGGCTCAGCAAGGACTTCATCCCGGGCCGCGGGTACATCGTGGGACGCGGCAAAGTACGGAAACTGCAGGTTGCCATGCCGCCCGAAAACCGGAGCTAGGATTTGCGTCTTCGCTGGTGTGTGTAGGAGGATGCCGGAAACGTACCGCACTTCCGGACCGCTCAAAGCGCCCCAACGCCCCCAGCGAGGTCATGCCCCATGCAACCCACCGTTCCCCCTGCCGCTGTGCCCGCCTCCAGCCGGCGCCGCGTCCCTGCCGTTGTGGCGGGCGTCCTGCTCGCCGCCGCCGTATGGCTGGCACCGCAGGGCGCTGCCCACGCAGCGCCCTGCATCCCGGAGGCGGCGGGAAGTTGTCCCTCCTTGGAAGCCCCGGGAGATCCAACTCCCACCGAACAGGTCCTCGCACCTGAAGTAACGAATACCAAGCCGGCGCCGGACCGTGACGTGAAGCCCGCGCCTGAACCAACCCGCGTCCACGACCGGAAGCAACCGGCCGCGCCTGCTCCGGCTCCGGCAGCTCCCGCGCCGGCCGTCCAAGCGCCGCAGCCCGCCGTCGTCCAAGCCCCGGCGACGGTAGAGCCTGAGGTGGCCGAAACGCCGTCGGAAACTCCGACGGCGGCACCCACCGCTACAGCCACCGCCACGGCGAGTGCGACGCCGTCTGCCTCGCCGAGTCCCTCGAAGTCCTCCAATTGGGACACGCCGATCGATCAGGGCAAGGAAACCCAGGCCGCAGTCCTGGCCACGGGCAACTTCTCCGGGCCCAACATGCTGGGGCTTTTCGGCATCCTGGGCGGGGTACTGCTTGTTGGTTTGGGCGGCCTTGCGTTCGCGCTGTGGAGCAAGAACCGCCTGTCGTCGCACTGAGCGGCCCGCCACATAATGTCCGGGGTGTATAGCAAGATAGACCTGTGAGCACACCAGAGAATCCAGATCGGGTCAGCACCACATCCACGGCCGCCGTCGCCGTAGAGGAGGGTGCGCCGCCGTCGGAAAACCTCCGGGAAGAGTACCAGGAACTGGTTGACCTGGTCCGGAAGTACCGGTATGCGTATTACCAGGAAGACGCTCCCACTGTTTCCGACGCTGAGTATGACCTCCTGTATCGGCGCCTGGAGGAATTGGAAGCCCTCCATCCGGAGCTCGTCGCGAATGATTCACCCACCCAGGAAGTGGGCGGCGAGGTCTCCGCGGCTTTTGCCGCCGTCGAGCACCTCCAACGGATGTACAGCCTCGATGACGTGTTCTCGCTCGACGAGCTGGAGGCCTGGGTGCGGAAGGTCGAGGCGTCGGTGGCCAAGCTCGGGGACAGGGTCCCGCCGATCTCGTGGTTGACCGAGTTGAAGATCGATGGCCTGGCCGTGAACCTGCTGTACCGGGACGGCAAGCTGGTGCGTGCTGCTACCCGCGGCGACGGCACCACGGGTGAGGACATCACCCACAACGTCCTGACCATCAAGGAAATCCCGCGGCAGCTCAGCGGCTCGGGGTATCCGTCCGAAGTTGAGATCCGCGGCGAGGTCTTCATCCCGTCCAAGGCTTTCGCGGAGTTCAATGAGTCGTTGGTGGCAGCGGGCAAGGCGCCGCTGGCCAACCCCCGCAACGCCGCCGCGGGTTCGCTCCGGCAAAAAGATCCAGCGGAGACAGCCAAGCGTCCCCTCAGCATGTTCGTCCACGGCATCGGGGCCCGGGAAGGGCTGGAAGCGGCCGGCCAGTCGGAGACCTACAAGCTCCTGGGCGAATGGGGACTCCCGGTCAGTCCCTACTCGAAGGTCCTGGACTCTTACGACGGCGTCCTGGAATTCATTGCCCACTACGGCGAACACCGCCACGACCTCCTGCACGAGATCGACGGCATCGTGGTGAAGATCGATGACTTCGCCACCCAACGCGCACTCGGCTACACCTCCCGCGTGCCGAGGTGGGCCGCCGCGTACAAGTACCCGCCGGAAGAGGTCCACACCAAACTGCTGGACATCATGGTCAACGTCGGCCGGACCGGGCGTGTCACTCCGTTCGGGTTGATGGAACCCGTCAAGGTGTCCGGCTCCACCGTGGGCATGGCTACGCTGCACAACCAGGACGTCGTCAAGGCCAAAGGCGTGATGATCGGCGACATCGTGATTCTTCGCAAAGCCGGTGACGTCATCCCCGAAATTGTCGGTCCGGTACTGGCGCTTCGCGATAAGCAGGATCCGCCCGTCCGCGAATTCGTCATGCCCACCGAATGCCCTTCCTGCGGCACTCCGCTCGCGCCTTCCAAGGAGGGCGACGTGGACATCCGCTGCCCCAACGGAAAGTCCTGCCCTTCCCAGTTGCGTGAGCGGGTCTTCCACGTGGCCAGCCGTGGCGCCTTCGATATCGAGGCCCTGGGCTGGGAAGCGGCCATCGCGTTGACCCAGCCCGCAGTACCGGAGATTCCCCCGCTGACCAGCGAGGCCGCGCTGTTCGACTTGACCCGCGAAGATCTGGCAAACGTGATGATCCGCCGCGAGAAGAAATCCAAGGGCGTCGGCACAGGCCAGTACGAACTCGTTCCCTACTTCTATACGAAGGCCACGGCCAAGACGCCGTCCAAGCCCACTGCCACCACGGAGAAGCTTTTCGCGGAGCTGGAGAAAGCCAAGAAGCAGCCCCTGTGGCGGGTGCTTGTAGCGTTGTCCATCCGCCACGTCGGACCCACCGCCTCGCGGGCACTGGCAACCAACTTCGGAAGCATGGATGCCATTCGGAATGCGACCGAGGAACAACTGGCCCATGTGGACGGCGTCGGACCGACCATTGCGGCTGCCCTTAAGGAATGGTTCGCGGTTGACTGGCACAACGAGATCGTGGACAGGTGGGCTGCCGCCGGCGTTCGGATGGAGGATGACCGGGATACGGCTACTCCGCGCACGCTTGAAGGACTGACCGTGGTGGTCACGGGAACCCTGCCGAACTTCAGCCGGGATGAGGCCAAGGAAGCCATCATCATCCGTGGTGGCAAGGCGGCAGGCTCGGTATCGAAGAACACCAGCTATCTGGTGGCCGGTGAAAGCGCTGGTACCAAGCTGGACAAGGCGGAACAGCTCGGGATCCCGGTGTTGGATGAGGACGGATTCCGTGAGCTCCTGGCCAATGGGCCAGCTGCGCCGGAAGGTCAGCCCGCCACGTCCGAAGACCGGGAGAATGGCGATGAAGCTGCCGCGCGGGAAGGGGAATCCGAATGACCGCCGGGCATTCGCGCGCCGCAGTCCTGGAATTGCTGGAGGTCGCCAAAACGGCGGCCGCAGCGGGAGCCTCAGTGCTTGCCCAACGTTCGGTCACCGGAAGCGGTGGTGACGGCCTCGGAATGAGTAACAAGGGCGAAGCCGGGGACTGGGTAACGGAGTTCGATCTCGCAGCGGAGAACGCCGTCAGCCGGGCCATCGCCCAGGCACGGCCACACGACACGATCACGGGCGAGGAACAAGGAACCACCCGGCCGGAGCAGGCGTCCGGCTACCGCTGGTCCATCGATCCGCTGGACGGCACCACCAACTTCATCCGCAACATTGTTTACTACGCCACGTCCGTTGCCGTGGCAGATGCCGACGGCGTGTGGCTTGCCGGCGTGGTCCACGCGCCGGCGCTGGGCCGCGTCTACTCGGCTGCCCGCGGGCACGGCGCATGGGTTGAGGTTGCCGGGACCTCAACGCAGCTGACGGGCCCGGTCCCGGGGAGGAAAGGGCTGATCCTGGCAACGGGCTTCAGCTATGACCCCTCCACCCGCGCCAACCAGGTGGAGGGGCTGGGCGAACTCATGGAGGGCTTCGCTGATGTGCGGCGGTTGGGTTCGGCAGCACTGGACCTGTGCTTCGTCGCCGACGGCACCGTGGACGCCTTTGGCGAGCGGGGCTTGAACGAACACGATTACGCCGCCGGGGCCTTGATAGCCGAGGAGGCCGGTTGCTGGGTCCGCAGGCCAAAGCTGACAAGCCCGCTCGACGGCGGCCCAAGCACCGAAGACCGGTTGGCGGCCTGGACGTGCGCGGCCACGCTGGAGCTCTCCGGAAAGTTCCCTCTGTAGGGCTCCCATGATCCGCGCACTGGCCATCGCCAACTACCGCTAGAAGCCGGATCCGATCGAGGTCAGCTCCCGTGCGGGTGCGCCCGCGAAGCGGTTCACCGGCCGGTCCAGGCCATAGTGTCCCCGCAAGGTGGATGCCGTGTATTCGGTACGGAAGAGACCAAGCCGCTGAAGGATCGGCACCACCTGATCCACGAACACTTCCAAACCTGAAGGAAGCACCGGGGGCATGATGTTGAAGCCGTCCGCTGCTCCGGCGTCGAACCAGTCCTGAATGGCGTCCGCTACTTGTTCGGGGGTGCCGGAGAAGGTCCGGTGCCCGCGACCGCCGCCCAAACGACCGATGAGCTGCCGGACGGTGAGCTGCTCGCGCCGGGCCAATTCCACGATCAGGGTGTAGCGGCTCTTGGCGCCCTCGATGTCGTCCTCCGATGGAAGATCGGCCGGGAGTTGACGGTCCAGTGGGAGGTCTTCGGGTGCGAGCCGGAGAGTCTTGGCCAGCTGTTCGCGGGCGTATTCGGGTTTGATCAGTTCATCGAGTTCGCGCTCGAGCCGAAGGGCCTCGGCCTCGGTGGACCCGATCACGGGAACGATGCCCGGGAGGATCTTGATGCTGTCACGATCACGGCCCGCCGCCACGGTCCGTGCCTTGAGGTCTGCATAGAAGGCTTGCGCGTCTGCCAGTGTTTGGTGGGCGGTGAACACGGCTTCGGCGTAGTGCGCTGCGAGCTTCTTGCCGTTTTCGGAGGAGCCGGCCTGAACGATCAGCGGGTGGCCCTGCGGAGAACGAGGGACATTGAGCGGGCCGCGGACCCGGAAGTGCTTGCCCTCGTGTTCTATTGCCCGGATCCTGGTGGAGTCGCCCCAGACGCCGGCGGCCTTGTCCGCGAGCACGGCGTCGTCTTCCCAGCTGTCCCAGAGTTTTTGGGCCACGTCGATGAACTCGGCAGCGCGCTCATAGCGGACGGCGTGGGCCGGCTGGTCGGCGACGCCGAAGTTGCGCGCCGCGTCCGGACCCGCCGTCGTGACGACGTTCCACCCGGCCCGCCCGCCGCTGACCCAGTCCACCGAAGCGAAACGGCGTGCCAGGTTGAAGGGCTCGTTGTAGGTGGTGGAGGCGGTGGCGATCAGGCCGATCTTCTGTGTTGCTCCTGCGATGGCGGTGAGCAGGACGGTGGGTTCCAGCTTGCCTGCAGGGCGGCGCCCCACCTCGCCGAAGAGCACGGGGGAGTCGGCGAAGAAAATCGAGTCCAGCTTGCCGCGTTCGGCGGTGCGGGCCAGGTTTTGGTAATGACCGATCCTGGTGGAGGCCAAGGGGTCGCTTTCCGGGAGCCGCCAGGAGGCCTCGTGGTGGCCGGTGCTCATGAGGAACGCGTTGAGGTGCAGCTGACGCGGTGGTGTGGGCATGATCGAATCCTTTGGTTTTGGGGTGGCGTGGTCAGGTTTGCCCACTTCAACACGGCCGCGGCTCGGGGCGCCAGCCTTCCGAAACAAGGCCGCAACGGTGCGAAACCGGGCTTCATGGCGCGCAATCCGACTCAATCCCGCGATACCGGGTGACACACACAGGAGTGATAGTTCTGTCACGGAAAGCGCTGTTTCGCCGAATGCAACGCCCGGTTACCACTACCATTGACAGGTGCTTTCGCCGATTACTGTCCGTCCAGCCGTACCCGAAGACTACGACGCCGTTGCCCGCATAACGCAGGATTCGTACGTCACTGCGGGGTACTACGGCAGCGCGGATCACCCGTACCTGCAGCAACTTAAGAACGTGGCTGGCCGGGCGCAGCATGCGGACGTGCTGGTGGCCGAACGCGACGGGACCATCATCGGCTCAGTGACCGCTGCTCCCGCCGGAGGCGGCTTCTCCGACATTGGCTTGGACGGCGAGTTGGAGCTGCGGACCCTCGTGGTGGATCCGGCGGTGCAGCGCTCCGGCGCGGGCACTGCTTTGGTGAGTGCCGTCGTCGAGCAGGCCAAGGCGAGCGACGGTATCAATGCCGTGTGCCTCACCACCGGCGCCACGTGGGAGAGCGCCAACGCCCTCTACAACCGGACCGGTTTCGACCGGGTCCCCGAACGGGACTGGTTCGTCCCCGGCACCGACATAAAGTTGTTCGTTTACAGGCTTGAGCTCTCCCAGTCCTAGAGTTTTCCTCGGAAATCCCGGCAGCAGGCCGGGAGATGAACAGGAAGGCGCGGCATGCGCAAGACATACGGTTCAGGTTCGGTGTGGGAACAGACCCTTGGGTACTCCCGTGCGGTCCAGGTGGACAACACCCTTTACATTTCCGCGACGGCGGCCAGCGGACTCGACGGCATTGTGGGCGATGACTTCTACTCGCAGACCAAGTACATCCTCGAGAAGCTCGGCGCCGTCCTGGAAGAAGCCGGCTTCTCCTACGCGGACGTTGTCCAGTCCAAGCTCTACCTGACGGACATCAGCAAGTGGGAAGACGCCGGCCGCGCACACGGTGAAGTTTTCGGCGAAATCAGGCCCACCCTCTCCCTGGTGCACGTTCTGCCGTTCCTTGATCCGCAGATGCTGGTGGAGATCGAACTGGTGGCGCAGAAGTCCGCGTAGCGCACCCAACTGGGTCGCATTTAAGCGCGTTTAGCGTGCTCAAAACGCGCACAATTGCGACTCAGATGGGTCAGCCCGGGATGCCGTAACGGTGTTCCGGGCGGCCCGTGGTCCCGTAGCGCAGTTGGATTTCGACGGCGCCATCGTCCGCGAGCGAGGACAGGTACCTTTGCGCCGTGGCCCGGGACACGCCCACGCGGTCTGCGACTTCGGCAGCCGAGTACTGCTCGCCAGGCACCAAGGACTCCAGGACTGCTGCCTCGGTAGCCGAGCGGGGTTTGGCCGACGGCGTGACGTCGCCGGGGATCAGGGCACGCTTGGCCCGCTCGATGCTTGCCTGGTCAACGCTGGTTTGTTGCCCCAGGATGCGGCGGTACCGGGCGTAGGAGCGTAGCTGCTGGGACAGGGATTCCGCGGTGAAGGGTTTGAGCATGTAGCCCAGCGCACCGCGGCGCAGGGCCACCCGGATGGATTGCGCGTCCGAGGCCGCCGTCAGCATCACGGCATCGACGTCGAGCTGGCCCAGCAGGTCCAGCCCTGAACCGTCGGGCAGATAGACGTCCAGCAACACGAGGTCCGGGCGCAGGCTGTGGATCGCCTGCAACGCCTGGGACACTGAGCCCACGGGTGCCAGCGCCATGAATCCCGCCACGGAATCGACGTAGGCCGCGTGCAGCCTGGCCACGTGGAAGTCGTCGTCCACGATCAACACTCTCAAGTCCTCAGCCAATGCTGTCCTTCCTCGCCGTTGGCCCCGTCCCGGTTTCCGGTGCATCCATGTCGTCGTCCCGCACACCCGTGCCGCCCATGACGCCGGGAACGGTGGCCATGAAGACCGCCCCGGGTCCGCCGGGCGTGCCGCTCTCCAGAACCCTGACCTCGCCGCCCCGGCGACGTGCCAGGTTCCTGACCAACGCCAGCCCGAAACCTTGCCCGGCTGCCGCGCCGGACGGTTGCGCCGCCGTCGTGAATCCTTCCGCGAAGACCTCCTCGGGTCCGGCACCTGCCAAACCATCTCCCGAGTCTGCCACCACTATGTGCAGGGTCCCGCCGTGGCTGGCGTCGTCCAACAGTTCCACTTCCACCCAGCGTTCGGCTGCGGAACCCCCGACGGCGGCACTCACGGCGTTGTCGATGAGGTTGCCGAGCACTGTGGTGACGTCTTGGGGATCCACGACGTGGCCGCGTACCAGGGTTTCCGGACCGATGCGCAGGGTGACCCCCCGCTCGGAGGCTTCCACGCTCTTGGCGCCGATAAATGCCTGCAGGTAGGGATCCTGGAGCAACTCCGCCTGTTCCACAGGGAACTTCAGCGGTCCCGTGGCTGAGAGCCGTTCCAGGTATGTCTTGGCCTGTTCGTGCTGGCCGATGCTCATGAAGCCGGCAATCGTGTGGAGCTGGTTGGCGAACTCGTGGCGTTGGGCGCGCAGGGCCGTGGACATGGTTCCGACCGCGTCCAACTGCCGGGTGAGCTGCTGCAATTCGGTGCGGTCGCGCAGCATGACTACCCACCCGAGGTCCTCCTTGCGGTGCCAGGCCTTGCGGGCACTCGCCACGAGGACGCGTCCACCGGCCACAACCTCCACGGCCTCGGCGTCTTGGGCCGCAGGGCGGGTGAGTTGCTTGAGCTGGCCGGGAACGTTGGCGGATACCCAGTCCTGGCCGGTGATGTCCGGTAGGTCGAGGAGCCGTGATGCGGCAGCATTGAAGACCGAGATCCGACCGTCGGCAGAGATGCCGATCACGCCGTCGTCCACGCCCTGCAACACGGCCACCTGATCGTGGACCAGGGTGCTGATTTCCTCCGGTTCCAGCCCCAACGTCAGGCGCTGCAGGCGGTGGCGGAGCAGGAACGATGCCAGGACTCCGGCCAGCAGGGCGCCGCCGGCGGTCAGGGCGATCGGCACGATGTCCCGGGCAAGGCTCTTGGTCAGTGACTCCACTGAGTACCCCACGCTGACTTCGCCCACGATCGTGCCGGTCCGGTCCGCGGGGCCGGGGGCATAGACGGGAACTTTCGCGCCTGCGGAGGGGCCCAACGTGCCGGTGTTGCGCGTGGTGATTTCTTCGCCGCCCAGGGCAACGGAAGGATCCGTGCTGACCCGTTCGCCAAGGCGGGCGGGTTCGGGGTGGGCCAGTCGCAGGCCGGTTTCGTCGGTGATCACCACGAACAGGGCGCCGGTGCGGACCCGGGCCGCCTCAGCTGCGGCTTGGAGCGGTCCCTGCAGAAGGACCGGCGGGGGAGGAGTGCCTTCCTCCTTGCTGATTTCCTGGACGTCGGCCCGTACATCGGGGTCGGCGGCGACGGTCCGGGCGAGCGTCAAGGCCTGGTTCTCCGCCTCAGTGCCGATCCGGTCATAGACAAGCCAGGCGTGAACGGCGCCGCTGAGCAGCACCACCAGAAGCACGACGCCCAGTTGGAGAAGGAGCGTCTGGGTGGAAAACCGCATGCTGACATTGCTGCTGCGCACCTTCGCTCCTTTCCGTTATCTCCATTGAAGCATTGAGCACAATGCGCAAAACGTGCGCAACGAGCAGTACTTCCATCAATTCCCACAAACCCCGGCACGTGACCCGGACCACCCTAAGTTTGTAGTGCGCATCACACCGAAGTGTGCCATTCACAGTAGTAAGGAGCCGGCCGTGCTGGTTTTGCTTGGATTCGCAATGATTGCGGTATTCATGGTCCTGATCATGACCAAAAAACTGACGCCAGTCCTGGCGTTGATCATCGTCCCCACCGTTTTCGGACTTTTCGCCGGCGCCGGGCTGGGAATCGGGCCCATGGTCATGGATTCGATGAAGTCCATGACCTCCACGGCCGCGCTCCTCATGTTCGCGATCATCTACTTCGGTTTGATGATCGACGTCGGGCTCTTCGATCCGCTGGTGAAGTTCATCCTCCGGAAGCTCGGCAACGACCCCGCCAAAGTGGTCCTCGGCACCGCGATCCTCGCTGCGGCGGTTTCCCTTGACGGCGACGGCTCCACCACCTTCATCCTCACGACGGCCGCGATGCTGCCTGTCTACCTGCGGCTCAAGATGAGCCCCGTGGTCCTCACCTGCGTGGCAGGCCTCGCCAACGGCACCATGAACATCCTGCCGTGGGGCGGCCCCACCGCCCGCGCCGCCACCGCACTGCACCTGGACGTCAACGACGTCTTCGTTCCCATGGTCCCGTCGTTGATCGTCGGCCTCATCGTTGTCCTGGTCTTCGCCTGGCTGCTCGGCCTGCAGGAACGCAACCGCCTCCGCGCCACCGCTCCGGAAATCTGGGGTGACGTCGCCGGCGGTTCGGACGCGTTCGACGGCGGCAAGGGCCGCGGCGGTTCTGTCGCCGGCGGTTCGCGCAACGGCGGACCCCGCATTGGCCGCACCGGCACAGCCACAGGCGCCGGCAAGCCGGGCACCGGGGGAGGCACCGGCGTCGCAGTCCTCGAACGCACCGAAGAATTGGTGGACGAGCATGACACCGCCATGGCGGATACGGCACTGGACCCCAACCGTTCAACGCTTCGTCCCAAGCTGTTCTGGTTCAACCTCGGCCTGACGGTCGCCGTCATGGTCACCCTGGTTGCCAACATCGTCCCCCTGCCGTTCGTCTTCATGGTCGGTTCCGCAATCGCTCTGCTGGTGAACTTCCCCAAGGTCAAGGACCAAGGCGCACAGCTGATCGCCCACGCACCCTCGATCGTGGCAGTGGTCAGCATGGTCATGGCAGCCGCAGTCCTCACCGGCGTCCTCAACGGCACGGGCATGGTCAAGGCGATGTCCGAGTGGCTCGTTCAGATCATTCCCTCGGATATGGGCCCCTTTATGGCCGTCATCACCGGCGTGCTCAGCATTCCCATGACGTTCTTCATGAGCAACGATGCCTTCTACTTCGGTGTCCTCCCGGTCCTCAGCGAAACCGCGGCACACTATGGAGTCGATGCGGTCGACATGGCCCGGGCTTCCGTCACCGGCCAGCCGTTCCACTTGCAGAGCCCGCTGGTTCCGGCAATCCTCCTGCTGGTCTCCCTGGCCAAGGTGGACCTCGGCGACCATCACAAGAAGGTCCTGTGGCGCACCGCCGTCATCTCGCTCGTCATGCTCGCCGTGGGCATGCTGACCGGAGCCATCGGCATCGGCTGACCGTCGCACGTCCGTGCAGCCAAGCCAAGTAGACTGGTTCGGAAAACCATTTGAACTTTGCAGGGGAGATCCATGGCTGCGATCAACCGTGACGACGTCGCGCATCTTGCGCGTCTGGCTCACATTGAGATGAGTGACGAAGAGCTGGACAGGATGGCGGGCGAACTGGCCGTCATCGTGGACGCGGTGAAGTCCGTGAGTGAAGCCGCCGGGGATGATGTACCGGCCACGTCCCACCCTATTCCGTTGACCAACGTGTTCCGCGAGGACGTTGTTGGCCACACCTTCACGGCGGACCAGGCGCTGTCCGGAGCCCCGGATGCGGCCGAGAACCGCTTCAAGGTCCCGGCAATCCTGGATGAGGACTAACACGATGACTGAACAGAACAACGAACTCATTCGCCACTCAGCTGCCGACCTCGCCGCCAAGCTGGGCGCCGGCGACGTCTCCGCCGTCGAGGTCACCCAGGCGCACCTGGACCGGATCGCGGACGTCGACGGCCAGGTCAACGCCTTCCTGCACGTCAACGCCGAAGAGGCCCTGGCCGTCGCTGCCGAGGTGGACGCCGCCCGTGCAGCCGGCGAGGACCTGCACGCCCTCGCCGGTGTGCCGATCGCGGTGAAGGACCTGATCGTCACCATCGGCCAGCCCACCACGGCGGGCTCCAAGATCCTCGAGGGCTGGCACAGCCCCTACGACGCCACGGTGATCAAGAAGCTCCGTGCCGCGAAGATGCCGATCCTCGGCAAGACCAACCTTGACGAGTTCGCCATGGGTTCCTCCACGGAGCACTCCGCGTTCGGGCCCACCCGCAACCCGTGGGACCTGGACCGGATCCCCGGCGGTTCAGGCGGCGGGTCCGCTGCCGCCGTCGCTGCTTTTGAAGCGCCGCTCGCCCTGGGCACGGATACCGGCGGATCCATCCGCCAGCCCGGTGCCGTCACCGGAACCGTGGGCATGAAGCCGACGTATGGTGCCGTGTCCCGTTACGGAGCCATTGCGATGGCTTCGTCGCTGGACCAGATCGGTCCTGTGTCCCGTACGGTGCTGGACTCCGCACTCCTGCAGGAAGTCATCGGCGGCCACGATCCTTTCGACTCCACGTCACTGACCGATCCGTTCACCAACCTGGTTGAGGCTGCCCGCCTGGGCAACGTTGCCGGGATGAAGATCGGCATCATCAAGGAACTGCACGGCGAGGGCTACCAGGCCGGCGTCGAGAACCGTTTCAACGAATCCCTCGAGCTGCTCAAGGAAGCCGGAGCGGAAATCGTTGAGGTCTCCTGCCCCAACCTGAAGTACGCCCTGGGCGCCTACTACCTCATCATGCCCTCCGAGGTCTCCAGCAACCTGGCCAAGTTCGACGGCGTCCGGTACGGTCTGCGGGTACTGCCCAAGGACGGTCCCATGACCATTGAACGTGTCATGGCAGCCACGCGCGCCGCTGGTTTCGGCGACGAAGCCAAGCGCCGCATCATCCTTGGAACCTATGCTTTGAGCGCCGGCTACTACGACGCCTACTACGGTTCCGCGCAGAAGGTCCGCACGCTCATCCAGCGCGACTTCGATGCTGCGTTCGCCCGGGCGGACGTCCTGATCTCCCCGACGGCGCCCACCACGGCGTTCAAGCTGGGGGAGAAGCTCGACGATCCGCTGGCCATGTACCTGAACGACGTCGCTACGATTCCTGCCAACCTGGCCGGCATTCCGGGTCTCTCGCTGCCGGGCGGCCTGGCCGATGAAGACGGTCTGCCGGTTGGTATCCAGTTGCTGGCTCCGGCCCGCGAGGATGCACGCCTCTACCGCGTGGGCGCGGTGCTCGAATCCGCCCTCGAAGAGAAGTGGGGCGGCCCGATGCTTGCGCAGGCACCTCTGTTGAATAAAGCCGGGCTCGGCACTGTTACATCTACCGCCGGAGGTTCCAACTAATGTCCGTCGACGCAATCCTGAGCTTCGAGGAAGCCATGGAGAAGTACGATCCCGTCCTGGGGTTTGAGGTCCACGTTGAGCTCAACACCAAGACCAAGATGTTCTCCTCAGCCCCGAACGTTTTCGGCGACGAGCCGAACACCAATGTCAACGAGGTGGACCTGGGCATGCCCGGTGTCCTTCCCGTCGTCAATAAGGCGGCTGTGGAGTCATCCATCAAGATCGGCCTCGCCCTGAACTGCAAGATCGCCGAGTCCTGCCGTTTTGCCCGGAAGAACTACTTCTACCCGGACACGCCCAAGAACTTCCAGACCTCGCAGTATGACGAGCCCATTGCCTACGACGGCTACCTGGACATCGAGCTCGAGGACGGCACGGTCTTCCGCGTCGAGATCGAGCGTGCCCACATGGAAGAGGACGCCGGAAAGCTGACCCACATGGGTGGCGCCGCAGGCCGCATCCAGGGCGCCGACTACTCCTTGGTGGATTACAACCGCGCCGGTGTTCCCCTCGTGGAAATCGTCACCAAGCCGATTGAGGGCGCGGGCAGCCGCGCACCGGAACTCGCGAAGGCCTATGTGGCTGCCGTCCGCGAGATCGTGAAGAACCTTGGCGTGTCCGACGCCCGCATGGAACGCGGCAACGTCCGTTGCGATGCGAACGTGTCCCTGCGCCCGCACGGCCAGGAGCGCTTCGGTATCCGCTCGGAGACCAAGAACGTCAACTCGCTGCGCGCCGTCGAACACGCCGTCCGCTACGAAATCCAGCGTCACGCCGCGGTGCTGGATTCCGGCCAGCCGGTTGTCCAGGAGACGCGCCACTGGCACGAGGACACACGTTCGACGACGTCGGGCCGGGCCAAGTCCGACGCCGACGACTACCGCTACTTCCCGGAGCCGGACCTGGTTCCCGTGGTTGCCTCGCGTGAGTGGGTGGAGGAGCTTCGCGCCACCCTCCCCGAGCCGCCGGCCGAGCGCCGGAAGCGCCTCAAGGAAGCCTGGGGCTACTCCGACCTCGAATTCCGCGACGTCGTCAACGCCGGGGTCATGGACTCCGTCGAGGAAACCGTCGCTGCCGGTGCCACGGCCGACGTAGCCCGCAAGTGGTGGATGGGCGAGGTTGTTGGCCGCGCCAAGGTTGCCGACGTGGAACCGGCAGAACTCGGCGTCACCCCGCAGCTGATTGTTGAACTCAACAAGCTTGTTGAGGGCGGCAAGATCAACAACAAGATGGCATCCCAAGTACTGGACGGCGTCCTCGCCGGAGAAGGTACGCCGGAGGAGATCATCGCCAAGCGCGGCCTGGCCGTAGTTTCCGACGACGGCCCCCTCCTGGAAGCCATTGACGCAGCCCTTGCAGCCCAGCCGGACGTCGCCGAGAAGATCCGCGGCGGCAAGATCCAGGCCATCGGCGCCATCGTGGGCGGGGTCATGAAGGCCACGCGCGGGCAAGCCGATGCCGGACGCGTCCGTGAGCTGATCCTCGAGAAACTCGGGGTCCAGGGCTAGTTAGCCCAACCAGCTGGCAGCAGTGGTTGTTTTGAGCGGTCAAAACAACCACTGCTGCCAGCTATTTTTTTGTCTCAGCCGCGCGCTGTGACGAAAAGTGATTTCTAAACGCAGTTTCGATCACGATGTTGCAAAAAGAGATGCGAGTCACTTATGGTTTGTTAAACGGTTAACGAGCGTGGCTTGAATCACATCGATGGTTTCGCTCAGCACTTGAGGAGACTGCATGAACTCGACGACGGAACAGGCTCCGGTATTGCCCGAAGCTCGCCGAGTCCCGGATCGGGCGGGCGTAACAGTCCGCTCCTCCGGTCCGAAGAAGCGGAAGAGGAGCAACGTCCAGAAGCAGAGTTTCCGGGCCCGCCTGCGGAGCGACAAGCAGATGCTGCTCATGATGCTCCCGGGAGTGGCCTTTCTCCTGCTCTTCTTCTACATACCCATCCTGGGCAACGTCATCGCGTTCCAGGACTACCAGCCCTACCTGGGCATCGGTGACAGCCTGTGGGTGGGCTGGCAGAACTTCGTGGACCTTTTCGGCAATCCGGACTTCATCCACGCTTTCTGGAACACCTTGTACCTGGCCGCCTGGCAGTTGGTCTTCCTCTTCCCGGTGCCGCTGGTCCTGGCACTGATCGTGGATTCACTGATCAGCACCCGCGTCCGCCGGATTTTCCAAAGCATCGCCTACCTGCCGCACTTTCTTTCCTGGGTCTTGGTCATCGCGTTCTTCCAGCAGATGCTCGGCGGCGCAGGTTTCGTCAACAACGTGCTCCGGGACTGGGGCATGGAACCGATCCCGTTCATGACCAACCCGGAGACGTTCCCGGTGTTGGTGGTGGTCCAGATGATCTGGAAGGACGCCGGCTGGGCAATGATCATCTTCCTTGCGGCACTTGCCAGCATTGATGCCTCGCTCTACGAAGCGGCAGCGGCCGACGGTGCGGGTCGCTGGCGCAGGATGTGGCACATCACCCTGCCCGGCCTCAGGCCCGTGATCGTCCTCCTGCTCATCCTTCGCATCGGCGACATTCTTTCCGTGGGCTTCGAGCAGTTCATCCTGCAGCGCGACGCCGTGGGAGCAGGCGCCGCGGAAGTGCTTGACACCTTCACCTACTACACGGGCGTGGTGGGAGGCGGCTGGAGCTCGGGCGCGGCAGCCGGACTGGCCAAGGGCATAGTCAGCGCCCTGCTGATATATGGCGCCAACAAACTTGCCCACCGCTTCGGCGAAGACGGAATCTTCGCACAACGAGTGCGCTGAAAGCCACGCTGACCCGCGCGCCTGCCGCGCTGCGCCCGCCGCATTAGGAGAAACCCCATGGCAACAACACTTTTCACCATGAAACCCCGGGAGCTTAGCTACAACCCCAAGCGCCCCGTGTGGAAGGAGAAGCCTTCCGCCCTGTATCAAACGGTCAAAGCCGTAGTCCTGGTTGTCTTCAGCGTGTCCATCCTGACGCCCATTTTGCTGGTAGTCTCCACGTCCCTGGCTGACAACGAACAACTCGTGAAGGCCGGCGGGTTCGTACTCTGGCCCGAACGTCCAACCTTGGAAGCCTACGCCACCATTTTCAAGGGCCCCATGGTGCTGCAATCCCTCGGGGTCAGCATGCTGGTAACCGTGGTGGGTACCATCCTGGCGCTGTTCGTGACCATCACCATGGCCTATGCCACCAGCCGCACGGTCCTGTTTGGCCGGCCGGTGGTCCTTGCGGTCCTGCTGACCCTCCTGTTCGCACCGGGCCTGATTCCGTCCTTTCTGATGATCCGCCAGCTTGGCCTGCTGGATTCGTTGTGGTCGCTGATCCTTCCGGGCATTTTCGGGGCCTTCAACTTTGTGGTCATGCGTTCGTTCTTCATGAATATCCCGGGCGAGCTCATCGAAAGTGCCAGGATCGACGGCGCCAACGACTGGCAGATCCTGTGGCGCATCGTGATGCCGCTGTCCAAAGCCGTGATCGCCGTCGTCGGGCTGTTTTACGCAGTGGGCTTTTGGAACTCGTTCTTCAACGCTTTGCTCTACATCAACGACCACAGCAAGTGGCCCATCCAGTTGCTGCTCCGCAATTTCGTGGTCCAGGGCAGCGGTGCGGCGGACCAGCTGGGAATCACCACCTCACCGCCACCCCAGTCCATCCAGATGGCAGTGGTGGTGGTAGCGCTTGTCCCGATCCTGATGGTCTACCCGTTCCTCCAAAAGCACTTCGCCAAGGGCGTGATCACCGGCGCCGTCAAGGGCTAGCGCCCCGCCGGGAACACGCGTTCACCAAGCACTTCAATCACGCATATCAGCTATGAAGCAAGTAACCAGAAAGGGTTATGCCATGACCAGCACTACCTCTCAGGCTGGATTCAGCCGCCGCGGTTTCCTTGGCCTCGCCGGGCTGGCCGTCACCGCCGCAGGCTTGTCCGCCTGTGGTGGCGGCGGGGCCGCAGGCAACGGAGGCGCCGCCGCCTCCGCGTCGGTCACGTTGCCCACGTACAAGGAATTCACCGGCGTCACTCCGGATATCGCCGGTAACGCAAAGGGCCTCCAAGCCGCCTACTTCAAGCTGCCCACCGCCGTGCAGTCCGTGAAGGCGCCGCCGCTCAAAGGCAAAGTCACCGGCCTGACGGAAACCTTCGAAACCATGAGCCCCGGCCTGAAGGACAATCCCTTCTGGCAGCGGCTCAATGCCAAGCTCGGCGGCGACCTGGAGCTTCAGATTGCCGAAGACATTGGCGACGGCTATCCGGCCAAGTTCGCCACGGTGCTTGCCAGCAATGATCTTCCGGACATGATGTGGGTTCCGCCGAACCAGGGTATCCCCAACGTTGGCCCGATGCTCGAGGCCAAGTTCCAGGACCTGACGCCGTACCTTTCCGGTGACGCAGTCCTTGAGTACCCCAACCTTGCCGCACTGAAGCCCGATTCCTGGAAGACCGCCGTCGTGAACGGCAAGATCTGGGGAGCTCCCATCCCGAGTACCCCCTTCGGGCAGGTCTACGCGGGCAACCATGACGTGTGGGCGCAGGTGGGTGGCTTCGAAGCTGCCAACGCCGGGGAATTCCTGGAGAAGGCCAAGGAGCTGACCCGTCCCGGTGAACAGAAATACGCGCTGGAACCTGCCTACATCAACGCCCTCCACATGGTGACTGAGTGGTTTGGTGCGCCGAACAGTTGGGCCGTCAATAAAGACCGCACGCTGACCCATCTGTATGAAACCGACGAATATATGGCGGGCGTGGAGTTCACGGCCAAGATGTTCGCGGCCGGTGTCTTCTACCCGGACGCCAAGGCCTCGGACATCCGCACGCGGGTGGCCAACGGCAGCGTTGCCGCGCAGGTGCTGGTGGGCCCGCACGATATCCGCAGCTACCGCGCCCTGAACAAGAACGCGAAATTCGACATCCTGATCCCGTTCAGTGCCGACGGCAAGGTCAAGCCCGTCTACGACATGGGCTATGGAACGGTGGGCTTCACCCCGTTCAAGAAGGCGGAAGAGGGAAAGATCCGTGAGTTGCTGGCGCTGATGAACTACCTGTCGGCGCCGTTCGGCACGGTGGAGTACATGCAAAAGAACTTCGGCGAGCTTGGTCAGGATTACACCCTTGATGCTTCAGGGAATCCTGCATTGACGGAGGCAGGAGCCATCAATGCACCCGGTTTGGTGTCGGCGTTGAACATCATGTCCAGCCCCGAGAACGTCATTTTCAACCCCGGGTTCGACGACGACACCCGGTACGTCAGCCGGCAGGAAGAGAAACTGCTCGAGTTTGCCTGGCGCAATCCCACCAACGGCTCCTACTCGGACACCAACGCCAAGGTGGGTGCCAAGATCACCAAGCAGCTGCGCGACAAGGTGGTGGATATCATCACCGGCCGCGCAAAGATCGACGAACTCAAGGACGCGGTCAAGCGCTGGAAGAGCGAAGGCGGAGACAAGATGCGCGATGAGTACCAGGCCGCGTTGGACCCCAACGCGCCTGTCTTCAGGAGCTAGCCTCAAACCAACAACGAAACCACTCGGACGCGAAGAACACAGCAAGGGGAACCATGGCAAAAGCGGGCACCACAGGAGTCAGGCCCACCATCCGCATGGTGGCCGAACTCGCGGGCGTTTCCACAGCCACGGTTTCCTATGTGTTGTCAGGTCGCCGCGGTGAGGGCGGACCCGGGGTGTCGGATGCGACGGCGGACAAGGTCAAGGCGGTAGCCGAGCGGCTCGGCTACCGCCCCAACCAGGCTGCCCGGGCCATTCGGACAGGCCGGACAAATACGGTGATCCTGTCCCTGACCATGCTCTCCGACCCTTGGTCGCTGTCGGTCATCGAGGCCGTTCAGAAAGCGTCAGCTCCACTGGGCATCACGCCGATGATTTTGGGTGACGCCGACTGGGTCAAGGTGCTGGGCACGCACAATGCCGATGCGGTCTTCGTGGACGCAGTCCGTCCTGAGCAGCGGGAAGCCCTGCGCCGGCTCGCCGGGCACGGCACCACGCTGGTGGTCTTTGACGAGGAGCTGCCCGCGGAGGGCTTCGATGTCATCCGCTCCATCGCCGGACCAGGCTGCCGCGTGGCCGTGGAGCACCTGCTCCACGGCCACCGGCGGATTGCCTGCCTGACCCCGGCATCAGCGGGAGGCAAGACCGGAGGGACCAGGTACCAGGCCTACTCGTCCGCTTTGGCTGCGGCGAAGATCCCGGAAAGAGAGGATTACGTAGGCCTGTTCGACGGCACCACCGCCGGCGCCTACGCTGCGGCAACACGGCTGCTCAGCATGCCGGACCGGCCCACAGCTATTTACGCCACCACGGATTACGCCGCGGTCAGCGCCATCAACGCTGCCCAACGCCTGGGCCTCGCCGTGGGCACAGACGTGGACATCATCGGTGTGGGCAACACAGTGGAAGGCGAACGGATGTCGCCCTCGCTGAGCACTGTGGGCCCCGTTGATTTCTTCGACAAACTCGCCCGACTGCTCCTGCGGCGGGCAACCGGTCACGCCGTCCCGGAGGCACCCGGAGTCCTCGACTTCCCCTGGCACTTGTTCGTGCGCGAATCGGCGCCGCACCGAAATGCCGAAACCAGACTCAACTAAAACAGCAGAAGGAAAAATTACACGCCATGGAAAAGGATTTGAAGGTCGGCATCGTGGGTTTCGGCTTGCGTTCAGGGCTGTGGAAGCACGCCCACAAGCCGGGCCAAGGCTCCGAAGTCACCGTTGTTTGCGACCTCAGTGAACGTGGCCGGGCAGACGCCGCCGGCAGCATCCCGACGGCCCGCATCACTGGAGATCTTGAGGAACTGCTGGACAGCGGGATCGACGCCGTCCTCGTCCTGACCCCCGACAACCAGCACGCCGCCGTCGCCGTCCGAACGCTTAAGGCGGGCATCCCCACTTTCTGCGAGAAACCCCTGGACATCACGGTGCAGGCTGCGGACCTGATCCTGAAGACGGCCTTTGAAACCGGAACCCGTCTGTACGTAGGCCACAACATGCGCCACATGCCCGTGGTGGTCCAGATGCGCAACCTGATCGAGGAAGGCAGGATCGGCGACGTCAAAGCGGTCTGGTGCCGCCACTTCGTCGGCCACGGGGGAGACTTCTACTTCAAGGACTGGCACGCCCAGCGCGCCAACGTCACGTCCCTTCTCCTTCAAAAAGGTGCCCACGACATTGATGTCATCCACTGGCTGGCCGGCGGGTACACCAAGCGGGTTGCCGCCGTCGGAGACCTCGCAGTCTATGGTGAAGTGGCCAACCGCGGTGATAACACCGGCAAGCGCATGGGGGACTGGTTCTCGATCGACAACTGGCCACCCACCGAGCAGAAGGACCTGGCGGAGATCATTGATGTCGAGGACATCTCCATGATGAACATGGTGCTCGACAACGGCGTCCTGGCCAGCTATCAGCAGTGCCATTTCACCCCTGATTACTGGCGCAATTACACGGTTATCGGCACCAAAGGCCGGATCGAGAACTTCGGCGACGGGCCGGGGGAGACCATCAAAGTGTGGACCAGCCGGACCTCCGGCTACGCGGAGCCGGACCAGGTCATCCCCATTCAGGACGGCGAAGGCGGCCACGGCGGTGCGGACCCTCTCCTGATCGGGGAGTTCCTGCGCTTCGCCTCCGAAGGCGGCCGGACCCGGACAAGCCCGGTTGCCGCCCGGCAGGCAGTAGTGGCCGGCATCCTCGCCACGGAATCGCTGCGCAGTGACGGCTCGGCCCGGGAGGTACCGGAGCTTCCGGCCGATTTGGTGGCGTACTTCGACGCCGGCCAGCCCGCTCGCCACGCGGTTAACTGCGGTCTACCTGGGTGAGGAGAGCCCGGCCATGACGGTTTGAAGTGACTCGCAAACCATCATGACCGATTTCCGTTTGAGCGTTTCGGGCCGTGCAAGGATGTCGATCTTGCGGACCGAATTCACGCCCGACAGTGGACGCAGTACCACCCCGGCGTCCAGCACCCGCCGTGCCGTGAACCGCGGCAGCAGGCCGATCGCGCCACCGGCAGATACCAGCGCCGCCACGGTCGAATAGTCGTTGATGCGGTGCAGCACCTCGGCAGGCCGCCCGCTCACGGCAACGACGGCGGCAAGGACGTCCGCGGGCGAATAGCCATCGCGGCTGGTCACCCACGGTTCATCCACGACGTCGGACGGACCCAGTTGGCGCCGCGAAGCCAGCGGGTGTCCTGCCGGCAAAGCGACATCCAGGGGTTCATCGGCCAGCGGAATAACGGCAACTTTGTCTTCGGGCCATGGCGGGCTGTTGTCCATGCGGTGGGCGAGGACCAGGTCGTAGCGCGCTGCCAACCCCGGGAAATCCTCCTGGGCCACGTCCTCGTCTGCGAGGCGCAGGCGGGGTGACTTCCCGCCGTCGGACTCTGTTTTCGAAGCCAGCAGCGCTGCCAGGGGAGCGAACAGCGCCTGCCCGGCGCTATGGAAGGCGCTGACGCTGACGGGCGCGTCCGGGGCGTCGTGGTAGGCGCCAATCGCCGCCCGCGCATCCGCCATGGCGTTGACGACGGCGGCGCCCGCCTCGGCGAGGACGCGGCCGGCGTCGGTCAGCACCAGGGCGCGGCCCTCCTTGCGCGTCAACGGCACGTCCACGGATTTCTGCAGCAGCGCGAGCTGTTGGGATACGGCTGAGGGCGTCACCATGAGCGTGTCTGCGACGGCCTTGACGCTGCCCAGGTCGCCGAGTTCGCGAAGCATCTGCAGCTGGTGAATTTCCATTAGCAAATCCTAAATCGTTGATTGAGAAGATTCTAATTGTGCTAAATCGTTGGCGAGGCTCTAATAGAAGTCAGCAGCAGCGAAGCAGCCCTGGCAGTGAGGAATTCCATGAAGGCTCTCTACAAATCCGGACCACACGCAGGGTTCGAACTCGTCGAACGTCCAGAGCCCCAGGCGGGTCCCGGCGATGTCAAGATCCGTGTGATGACCACCGGCATCTGCGGCACCGACCTCCACATCCAGAGTTGGGACGCCTGGGCGCAGGGCATCATCGAAACGCCCCTCATCGCCGGCCACGAGTTCTACGGCGAAGTAGTGGAAATCGGCGAGGCCGTCCGCGACGTCAAAGTAGGGGACAGGGTCTCCGGCGAAGGCCACGTGGTGTGTGGAATCTGCCGCAACTGCCGTGCCGGACGCCGCCAGATGTGCATTCATACTGTTTCCGTCGGCGTGCAGCGCGATGGTGCCTTCGCCGAATACGTCGTTATCCCGGAAACCAACGTCTGGGTCCACCACGACGAGTCCGTTACCCCTGAACTCGGCGCCATCTTCGATCCCTTCGGCAACGCCGTACACACCGCGCTGAGCTTCCCCTTGGTGGGCGAGGACGTCCTCATTACCGGTGCCGGGCCCATCGGCCTCATGGCCATCGCCGTCGCCCGCCACGCTGGCGCCCGGAAAATTGCCATCACGGACGTGTCCGCTCCGCGGCTTGAGCTGGCCCGCCGGATGGGCGTGGACCTCGCCGTCGATGTTTCCAAGATGCGCGTCCGTGAAGCGCAGCAGGAACTGGGCATGCGCGAAGGCTTCGACATCGGGCTCGAAATGTCCGGACACCCCACGGCACTGCCTGAGATGATCGACAACATGAACCACGGCGGACGCATCGCCATGCTTGGCCTTCCGAGCCAATCCATCGACATCGACTGGGGCAAGGTTGTCACCCACATGCTCACCCTCAAGGGCATTTACGGCCGTGAAATGTTCGAGACCTGGTACGCGATGAGTGCCATGCTCTCTTCCAACCCCGTACTGCACCGCAGCATCTCCGCCGTCGTCACGGACAAGCTGCCCGCCACCGAGTGGGAGAAGGGCTTCGAGATCGCCCGCAACGGTGTGGGCGGCAAAGTGGTCCTTGACTGGACTGAACTGTAACCGCCCCGCACCGCATTCGACCCCGGAAAGACTGAGGAGCACCATGTATTCAGCCATCAAAGACCAACTGCAGGCCGAACTTGACGAGATCCGGAGCGCCGGACTCTTCAAGACCGAACGCCACATCGATTCGCCGCAGGCCAGCCACATCGCAGCGGGCCAGCTGGGGCAGCCGGCCAACCAGGTCCTGAACTTCTGCGCCAACAATTACCTGGGCCTGGCCGACCACCCGGACATCATTGCCGCGGCCAAGTCGGCAATGGACGAGCGCGGCTTCGGCATGGCTTCCGTGCGGTTCATTTGCGGAACCCAGGACCTTCACCTGGAACTCGAGGCCCGTGTTTCGCAGTTCCTGGGCACCGAGGACACCATCCTCTTCTCCAGCTGCTTCGACGCCAACGGCGGTGTCTTCGAGTCCCTGTTCGGGCCGGACGATGCCATCATTTCCGACTCCCTGAACCACGCGTCCATCATCGACGGCATCCGCCTCAGCAAGGCCAAGCGTTTCCGCTACGCCAACCGGGACATGGCTGACCTTGAAGCCAAGCTGCTTGAAGCCTCCGGTTCGCGGCGGAAGATCATCGTCACCGACGGTGTGTTCTCGATGGACGGCTACCTCGCCCCGCTCGAGGCCATCTGCGACCTCGCCGAGAAGCATGACGCACTGGTCATGGTGGATGACTCCCACGCAGTCGGCTTCATGGGCCCCACTGGTGCCGGCACGCCGGAGCACGCCGGGGTTTCCGGGCGCGTGGATATCTACACGGGCACGTTCGGCAAGGCACTGGGTGGCGCCTCCGGTGGTTACGTTTCCGGCCGCGGCGAAATCGTGGCGATGCTCCGTCAAAAGGCACGCCCTTACCTGTTCTCCAACTCGCTTGCCCCGGCGATCGTTGCGGCAACCATCAATGCGATCGAGCTCGTTCAGGGCTCGGGGGAGCTGCGCACCAAGCTCTTCGAAAACGCCGCGCTGTTCCGCCGCCGGATGAGCGAGGAAGGCTTCGAGCTGCTCGACGGCGAACACGCTATTATCCCGGTCATGTTCGGCGACGCCGTGGTCGCGGCCCGTATTGCCGACGAGATGCTCAACAACGGCGTCTTCGTGACTGCCTTCAGTTACCCCGTCGTGCCCAAGGGGGCCGCCCGCATCCGCGTCCAGCTTTCTGCCGCCCATAGCACGGACGACGTCGAAGCCTGCGTTCAGGCGTTCGTCAAGAGTCGCGCCGCGGTCGCCGTCGCCTAAACGCCCCACCCGTCCCTCTATCACTTCCCGTCGCCTTTCTGGCATTCCTCTGTCACGTCCCGTCGCCTTTCTGGCGTTCCTCTGTCAGGTCCCGCCGCTCCCAGCTTTCTTCAGGAGAGTGATAGAGCGATGGGGGTTTTGGGGTGGGATGTGGCAGAGCGGTGGGGGTTTTGGGTGGGATGTGATAGAGCGGTGGGGGTTTTGGGGTGGGATGTGAGAGAGGATGGTCCCATGGCTTCGATTTATGACGTTGTGATCGTTGGCGGCGGAATCGCCGGTTTGTCCCTCGCTTCGGTGCTGGCCGGGAAGTGTTCGGTGGCGCTCCTGGAAGCGGAGCAGGAGCTGGCCTTCCATACGTCCTCCAGATCCGCCCGCCAGCTGATTCCCAGCTATGGCCCGCCGGTGGTGCAGGAACTGACCATGCGGACCTTGGAACTCTTGAAGGCCAGGGACGACGACGCTCCGGAACCCGTCCTGACGCCGCGCAGCTTCATGCTGGTGGGCGATGAGGAAACCGTTCGGGCCGAGGCGAGCGGGAACATGACGCCGATTCCGCACGCCGAGGCGCTCGAATTGTGTCCCGTCCTCAAGCCGGATTCCTTCACTGCAGCCGGACTGGACAGCGGCTCCTTCGGTTGTAATGCCCCGCTGTTGCTCGAGGACCACCGCCAAAAGGCCGAGGCTGCCGGCGTCGACATCATCACCGGCGCGCGGGTCCATTCCGCACAGCGACTGGGAAGCGGCTGGGAGGTGGGCGCCGGCGTCGAGGCCTTCCAGTCCGCCGTCGTTGTTAATGCCGCGGGTGCCTGGGCTGACGAACTGGCCGTCATCAGCGGCGTGGAAAAACTGGGCTTGCAGCCCTACCGCCGGACCGCGGCGATCGTCAACGTGCAGACACCGCTCGCGCCGCAAACCCCTATGGTGTGCGCCGCGGACGATTCGTTCTACTTCCGCCCGGAAGGTCAGCAGGTTCTCATCTCGCCGTCGGAGCATGTGCCAAGCGGCGCCGAAGACGCCAAACCATATGCAGGCGACGTGGACAAGCTGATCAGCGTGCTGAATTCGGTCACCACCCTGGGCATCCAGGGCACGGACCGATCATGGACCGGCCTCCGGACCGAAGCAGCTGACGGCGTCCCGGTGGTGGGGTTCGACGCCGAGGCCAAAGGTTTCTTCTGGCTCGCCGGCCAGGGCGGGTACGGCTTCCAGACCTCCTCGGCAATAGCCGAGCTGGCCACCGCCATCATCATGGGGGACAGTCCGGAATCCCGGACAGCTGAACAGCTGGCTGCCGTCCGCTGGTCCATCCGGCGCTGAACAATAGGGACATGAGCCGAACAACCCCAGCCAGCACACTCATCACCAACATCGGGGAGCTGATGACCCAGGACCTGGAACACCGGGTCTTGAAGGACGCAGCTCTGGTGTTCGAAGGCGAGCGGATTTCCTGGATCGGGTCCAGCGCCGCTGCTCCCGCCGCAGATGAAAGGGTCGACGCCGGTGGCCGCGCCGTCTTGCCGGGCTGGGTCGATTCGCATTCCCATCTGGTTTTCGCAGGGGACCGCACAGCGGAGTTCGAAGCCCGGATGGCGGGGGAGAGCTACACCGCGGGCGGGATCGCCGTGACCACGGGCGCCACGCGCAGTGTCAGCGATGCCGAGCTGGCGGGCCTGGTCAGGGAGCGGGTCCACGAGGCCGTCTCCCAAGGGACCACGTACCTCGAAAGCAAGACCGGCTATGGGCTGGACGTGGCGAACGAGGAACGCAGTGCCCGCATCGCTGCGGAGCTGGTGGACGAGGTCACCTATCTTGGCGCGCACCTGGTGCCGGCAGGTGCGGACCCGGAGGAATATACGGACCTGGTGTGCGGAGCAATGCTCGACGCCGTCCTGCCGCATGTCCGTTGGGCGGACGTCTTCTGTGAGCAGGGCGCTTTCACCGAGGACCAGTCCCGGCGCGTCCTCAAGTCCGCCAAGGATGCGGGCTTGGGATTGCGCGTCCATGGCAACCAGTTGGGCGAAGGGCCGGGGGTGGCGCTGGCCGTCGAGTTCGGCGCCGCGAGCGTGGACCACGTGAACTACCTTTCGGACAAGGATGTGCTGGCGCTCGCCGAAACGTGGGCCCATTGGAACCCGGCCACCGGTACCGGCACGCGCGGCACAGTGGCTACCTGCCTTCCCGCCTGCGATCTCTCCACACGACAGCCCTTGGCGCCCGGCCGTGAGTTGATCGACGCGGGCGTGCAGATCGCGCTGGCGGCGAACTGCAACCCCGGCACGTCCTACACCACGTCCATGGCGTTCTGTGTCACCACGGCCGTGCTGCAGATGCGCTTGAGCGTCCATGAAGCGGTCCGGGCGGCGACATACGGCGGCGCGTTGGCGCTTGGCAGGGAGTCAGGGAACGACGTCGACGGTCAGCGGGCGGTGGGTTCGCTCGCCGTCGGTCATCGCGCGGATTTGCACATGCTGAAGGCTCCTTCGGCTACGCATTTGGCGTACCGTCCCGGGATTCCGTTGACGTATTCGGTGTGGCGGGCCGGCGTGCAGGCTGTTTGAGGACGATTCAGAAGTACAACAAAGAGGGGCTGTGTTCCGGGTGGAACGCAGCCCCTCTTTTGCTTTCCGGACTGCTGTCCGACGATGCGCACCGAGTGGGCAGTCCCATCCCCGCCAATGATCCTTGTTAGATCGAAAATGATCGTTTAGTGTTTCTATAGATCAGAAAACGTCATTAGATGAGCAGGGGCGGAAACGGACGATGAGCGAGAACATGCTGGGTGCCTTTATGGAAGAAGAGCTGGTTTCCCAGCCCGAGGTCTGGCAGCGCGCCATGGAACAAGCCCGCACCGAGCAGTTGCTGCCGGGGGACGGCAAACGGGTCGCCGTCATTGGCTGTGGCACGTCATGGTTCATGGCCCAGAGCTATGCCGCTGCCAGGGAAAGCGCGGGCAAAGGCGTGACGGACGCGTTCGCCGCGTCGGAAGCATTCCTGAACAGTAACAGCCCCGGGCGGAAGTACGACGCCGTTGTGGCCATCACCCGCTCCGGCACCACCACGGAGGTGCTCGGCATTCTGGCTGAGTTGCAGGGGAATGTCCCCACCGTAGCCATCATCGGCGACACTTCCTCGCCGATCGTCGGGCTGGCAGACACCGTGGTGGACCTCCACTACGCCGATGAACGCTCGGTGGTGCAGACCCGCTTCGCCACCACGGCCTTGGTCTACATGCTCACCAGCCTTGGCATCGACGTTCAGCAAGCAATTGATGACGCCCGTGGCGCCGTGGCAGCGCCGGTCTCCCGGGAACTTCTGGACGCAGAGCAATTCACTTTCCTCGGCACCGGCTGGACAGTGGGGCTGGCCCACGAGGCCGGCTTGAAGATGCGCGAAGCCGTGCAGGGGTGGACTGAGTCCTACCCCGCCATGGAGTACCGCCATGGCCCCATCTCCATCGCGGCACCGGGCCGCGTCACGTGGTTGTTCGGTGCACAGCCGGAAGGCTTGGACAGCGACATGGCCGTCACCGGCGCTCTTTATATCCACACGGACAAGCATCCGCTGGCTGAACTGGTCCGTGTCCATAAGGTCACTTTGGAACGTGCGCGCGTTCGTGGCTTGAATCCGGACCTGCCGCGAAACCTGACGCGCTCCGTTATTCTCGACGCCCCGGCCTAGGCAACCGGTCATGGTTCTCGGAACCGCAGAATCAGCGGTCTTGTGTTTCGACGTTGGCGGGACGGACATCAAGGCCGGCGTGGTGGATGCCAAGGGGCAGGTCCTGGGCATGCGCCGCGTCCCTACGCCGTTGGACCCTGCCCGACCCGGCGAAGCCGTCCTGGACAGGCTTGCTGAGCTAAAAGCCGAGTTGGCATCGGAATTTCCTGAAGCGCCCGCCAAAGCGGCAGGCATCATCGTCCCGGGAATCGTGGACTCCGTAGCGGGGGTGGGCATCTATTCCGCCAACCTTGGGTGGCGCAACTTCCCTTTCACGGCCGAAGCCACAAAAAGGCTTTGCATCCCCGTTGCGTTCGATCACGATGTCCGCTCCGCGGCCGCGGTTGAGCACAGCTTTGGCGGATCCAAGGAATTCAACGACGTTGTAGTGATGGTGGTCGGGACAGGGATTGCGGCAGCAGTGTTCTCGGGTGGCAGGGCTGTCACCGCAGGCGGTTTCGCCGGCGAGCTCGGCCACGCCCAGGTTCCGGACCCCGACGCCGCAGGCTCCACCATCCTGGAAGCAGTGGGCTCGGCAGGGGCGATTGCCAAGCGTTACCACCGGGAATCGGGAATCCGTGTGGACGGTGCACGCGGTGTGCTGCTCCGGGCAAACGCCGGAGATGCAGTTGCCGCCCGTGTCTGGGCTGATGCCGTTGATGCCCTGGCCTTCACTATCTGCCAATGCGTGAACATTATTGGAACCGAAGCCGTGGTGGTCGGTGGAGGGCTGGCTGAAGCAGGCGACGACTTGCTCGAGCCACTCCGGAAACGGGTGGACGCCATCCTGGACTTCCAGCGCAGGCCCCGACTCATCCGTGCCCAGCTGGGGCAGGACGCCGGTTTGCTCGGTGCCGCCCTGAATGCCCGGGCCCTCCTGGGAGGCACCCCATGAAACGAGCCAGCGTGAACCGCATAATTACGGTGACTGCCAATCCGGCCATCGACATGACCTACACCGTGCAGGGGATCACCGAGGGTGCCAGCCACCGGGTTCCCACGCCCTTGAGCCGTGCGGGGGGCAAGGGCATCAACGTAGCCCGGGTCGCCCACCAGCTGGGATACCCCGTACTCGCCATTGCACCTACAGGTGGCGCGGCAGGGCAGACACTCGCGGCCGAACTGTGGACCAGCGGTGTTCCGCACACGCTGGTGGCAGTCGCCGCCGAAACCCGCCGCAGTATAGCGCTGGTGGATACCGTCGCGGGGGAGACGTCCATCTTCAACGAGGAAGGCCAGGCCCTTTTGCCGGACGAGTGGCGTTCACTGCGGGTCGCCGTCGTTGATGCCGTGAGCGGCAACCGCAACCTGCCAGCCTCCGTCCTGGTCGGTTCGGGAAGCCTGCCGCCGGGTGCTCCCGCGGATTTCTACCCGGAGCTGGTGCGACTGGCCCACGACGCCGGCATCCCGGCAATCATCGACACCTCCGGTCCCGGCATCATCGCCGCTGCGAAAGCCGGCGCCGACATCCTTAAACCCAACCATCATGAACTTGCCGAAGCGACCGGGGAGCCCAGCCTCGAAGCTGCCGCCCTCGCCCTGATCGACATGGGTGCCCGCACGGTCCTCGTCAGCGCCGGCGCGGACGGCATGCTCGCCTTCGACCACGCCGCCCCGGGCGGATACTGGAGCGCCCGCCTGCCGGAGGCGCTCAGCGGCAACCCCACAGGGGCGGGCGACGCCGGTGTGGCTGCTGCCGCCGTCGCGCTCGCCGAAGGCATCACCGAACCGCGGGAAATCCTCCGCCGGGCCACCGCATGGTCCGCCGCGGCCGTGCTCATGCCCGCCGCAGGCGAAATCTCGCCGCGGTACCCGGAACTCCAAGACCAACTGATCGTGACATGGAAGGAGGTCCCGTGACCCTGGTCAACACCCGGGAACTCATGGACAGGGCCACCGCCACAGGAACCGGCCAAGGCGCCTTCAACGTCATCCACGTGGAGACGGCCGAGGGGCTGGTGGGAGGTGCGGAGGCGGCGGGGGTGCCGCTCATCCTGCAGATTTCAGAAAACTGCGCCAAGTACCACGGCGGGCTCGAAGCAATCGGCCTGGCAGCACTTGCCATTGCCCGGACTGCCGCGGTTCCCGTTGCGGTCCACCTCGACCACGCTGAATCCGAGGACCTGGCGCTGGAAGCGGTGGATCTAGGGTTCGGTTCGGTGATGTTCGACGGCGCCCATCTCCCTTACGACTGGAACGTGGAAGTCACCAGGCGCGTGGCCGCCTACGCGCACCAACGCGGGGTCTACGTAGAGGCGGAGTTGGGTGAGGTAGGAGGCAAGGACGGCGCGCACGCCCCGGGGGTCCGCACCGATCCCGCCGAAGCCGAAGCGTTCGTGGCCGCGACCGGCGTCGACGCCTTGGCCGTGGCGGTGGGCTCCTCACATGCCATGACCGAACGCCGCGCCGTCCTTGACCTGGACCTGATCACCAAACTGAAGTCCGCCGTCGGGAAGCCTTTGGTATTGCATGGCTCCTCCGGCGTCACAGACGAGATGCTCGTAGCGGCTATTGCCGCTGGTATGACTAAGATCAACGTATCCACACATTTGAACGGGTTCTTTACCCGCGCCGTCCGTGAGTACCTCGATGCCAACCCAGCAGTGGTGGATTCCCGAAAGTACATCAAGGCAGGGCGGGACGCCTTGGTGTTGGAATCTGCTCGTATGCTCACGCTGTTCGCCAAGGCGAAATAGCCGGACCGTGAAAGGCTAGTCATGACCCGCACCGACCGGTTGACCGCCATCCTGGACCTCCTGGCCGAGTCCGGCCGGATCGAGGTCGAGGACATCGTGACCCGGCTCGGGGTGTCGCCGGCAACGGCGCGACGGGACCTGGACAGCCTGGCCAAGCAGCGCCTGCTGAGCCGGACCAGGGGCGGGGCGACCACGGGCTCTGTTGCCTATGACCTTCCGGGCCGTTACAACCGTGACGACCACGCCGAGGCCAAGCAGGCGATCGCCCAGGCGGCCTCCGAGCTGATAGGGCCCGGCGCCGTCATCGGGCTCAGCGGGGGAACAACCAACACGGCCTTGGCCCAGATCCTCTCCACCAGGGAGGACCTCAACGCCCCCTCCAACCGGCCCACCCTCACGGTGGTCACCAACGCCATCAACATCGCCGCGCAACTGGCAGTGCGTCCCCACATTAAGATCATGGTGACCGGCGGGATCCTCAATCCGCGTTCCTATGAACTCGTGGGACCTTACACGGATGTCATCATGCAGAAAGTGGCCTTGGACATCGCGTTCATCGGCGTCAACGGCGTGGACCCGGAGCTGGGACCCACCATCACCGACGAGGGCGAAGCCATGGTGAATACGGTCATGGCGGGGAGGGCCACAGAGTCCTACGTGCTCGCTGACTCCTCCAAGGTGGGGCACCGGGCCTTTGCCGCGATGGCCGGCTACGAGTTCCGGCACCTCATTACGGACTCCGGGATCAAGCCCGCAGACCGCGCGGCGTTTGAAGCCAAGGGAACCGAGGTCATCGTCGCCGCCACGCACCTTGCGGACTGACCGCTCCCGGGGAAGCAACAGGATCTGAAGGCAAGATAGGAACATGCTCCTAGCCTCACGACGCCGCCTGCGCGCCGAAGTACTCATTGTTCTGGGTCTTTCGCTGGGCCAGTCTGCCGTGTATTCGGTGGTCCAGCTCCTGGACAAGATGACCAGGGCGCCGTTGTCGGAGGCAACCTCGACGCTCAACAGGTCCCAAAGCACGCGCGAGTACTTCGACCTCACCTACCAATTGCTGGACATCCTGTTCGCCCTGGTGCCGGTGGTCCTGGTTTTCTACTTCCTGTCCCTCCATGCCTCGGGAGGATCAGCATTTGCCCGTCTTGGCTTCAACTTCGCCCGGCCAGGCAAGGATGCGCTGCAAGGCCTCGGCCTGGCTGCGGCCATCGGGATTCCGTCCCTGGGCCTGTATGCCGCGGGCCGGGCACTGGGCATCACCACGGCAATCATTCCCAGCGGCTTGGACACGTACTGGTGGACCGTGCCCGTGCTGGTGCTCTCCGCCATCCGCCACGGGATCGTCGAAGAAGTCATTGTGGTGGGCTACCTGCTGGACCGTTTCGGCAAGTTCGGGTGGAGCACAGCCGCGGCAATCGTGGTCAGCGCGTTGCTGCGGGGCAGCTACCACCTCTACCAAGGGTTCGGTCCGTTCATCGGCAACGTCGTCATGGGCCTGGTGTTCGCGTGGCTTTATACCAAGACCAAGCGCGTGATGCCGCTGGTGATAGCCCACGCGCTGCTGGACATTGTGGCATTCGTGGGCTTCAGCCTCTTCGGGAAGGCCGTAGGGCTGGGCTGACCGGGTAGGCGTAGGACCGGGAGGCCTGTGGGCCTGGAAGCCCGGACCCGCCCCTTAAAGGTATTCGGCCGCCATCGGTGGGTGACGTCATTGGCACCCGCTGATGGCGGCCGAAGTATTGTGTGGAACAGCGTCAGATGGTGACGGCTCCTGCGGCGGTTTCGAAAGTGACGGACATGATGCCGGGGGTTCCGTGCGGTGCCATCCACTGGACGGCGACGTCCTCGAGCGGCTTCTCCACGGGTTCACCCAACCACTCGGTCACGCGCTCTGCGGAACCGGCAATGGTGAGGCTGGACATCTTGACGTCGCTCTCGTAGACCTTGGACGGGTGCAGGGACGGGTCGCCTTCCCACTTGAGCATGTACGGCACCTGGGGGTCGGCGATCAAGCCGAGGATGCCGATCTGCTGCCACACCAGTTCGCGGCCGTCCGGGAACTTGCGGTTGCCCGGGACTGCGGAGCGGCCGAGGCGTGCTTCGAACGGGGCAAGGTCGTCAACGGCGACGCACCAGCCCATCCATCCACCGCCGGCTGCCGAGCGTGCCCGGACTGCCTGGCCAAAGGGTGCCTTATCCGAAGCGGGGTGGTCCAGGACCTCCACGACTTCAAGGTATTTGCTGTCCGCCAGGGGAATGATCATGTTCCGGGTGCCGAAGCGGGGGTGCACTCCGCCCCGGACTGCGTCCACTCCCAGTGCTGCGGAAATTCGTTCGGTAGTGGCCAGGAGGCCATCTTTTTCACAAGCGTAAGAGACGTGATCCATGCGCATGGCTTCATCTTGGCACTTTGTGATTCGGGTCTCAGCTAAGTCTTGCCTAACTAAGGTGGGATGTTACGGTGTGCCCTGAGGCCGGGCACCGACCCCGGCCCTGTCCCGTCGCGGAAAGACCGAAAAATACTGTCTTCGTCATAAAGGTGGGTAATTCCGTGCCGGCTTCCTAGACTGGCCGCAGTTCCAAGCACTCCCCGTTACTAAACCCATGCGCTACGAAGAGGAGCCACGTCATGTCCCAGGGATGGTCTTTCGAAACCCGCCAGATCCACGCCGGCCAGGAGCCGGATGCTGCAACCGGTGCACGCTCGCTGCCGATTTACCAGACCACTTCCTTCGTGTTCCCCAGCGCGGAGAGTGCCGCCAACCGGTTCGCGCTGGCGGAACTGGCTCCCATCTACACCCGCATTGGCAACCCCACCCAGGACGCAGTGGAACAGCGCATTGCCAGCCTTGAGGGCGGGCTCGGGGCCCTGCTGCTCAGCTCGGGCCAGGCGGCGGAGACCTTCGCGATCCTGAACATCGCCGAGGCCGGTGACCACGTGGTGGCCAGCCCCAGCCTGTACGGCGGAACCTACAACCTCCTGGCGCACACCCTGAAGAAGTTCGGTATTTCCGTGACCTTCGTCGAGGATCCGGACAACCTGGAGCAGTGGCGCAACGCCGTGCAGCCCAACACCAAGCTGTTCTTCGGCGAAGTTGTATCCAACCCCCGCCAGGACGTGCTGGACATCGAAGGCGTCGCCGCGGTTGCCCATGAAGCGGGTGTCCCGCTGATCGTGGACAACACGCTTTCCACGCCTTACCTGATCCGTCCCATCGAGTGGGGTGCGGACATTGTGGTCCACTCGGCCACCAAGTACCTGGGTGGTCATGGTGCTGCCATTGCCGGGGTAATCGTGGATTCCGGAAACTTCGACTTCAGCCAGGACCCGGAGCGCTTCCCGAACTTCAACACCCCCGACCCCAGCTACAACGGCCTGGTCTACGCCCGGGACCTCGGCAAGGACGGCGCCCTCGGCGCCAACCTTTCCTACATCCTGAAGGCCCGCGTCCAGTTGCTGCGCGACCTCGGTTCCGCAGTATCGCCGTTCAACGCCTTCCTCATTGCCCAAGGCCTGGAAACCTTGAGCCTGCGGGTGGAGCGTCACGTGGCCAACGCCACCAAGGTGGCCGAATGGCTTGAAGCCCGTGACGACGTCGAAGCGGTCGCCTATGCGGGCCTGCCATCAAGCCCCTGGTACGACCGTGGCCGCAAGTACGGTCCCCGCGGCACGGGAGCCGTTGTTGCCTTCACCATCAAGGGTGGCGTCGAAGCCGGCAAGCGCTTCGTCGATGCCTTGGAACTGCACTCCCATGTGGCGAACATCGGTGATGTCCGTTCCCTGGTCATCCACCCTGCGTCGACCACCCACAGCCAGCTGACCGCTGAACAGCAGGCCGTTGCCGGAGTGAACCCGGGCCTCGTCCGCCTGTCCGTGGGAATCGAGCACATCGATGACATCATTGCCGACCTCGAGGCAGGATTCCGCGCGGCAAAGGGTGCCTGACCCCGCCTGACGTGCGTCGCGGCGGGCCGCCCGGACTGAGGATTCTTCGCCGGGCGGCCCCGTCACGTGCGCATTCGTGAACTAAAACGCCCTGAACCGTCATACTGCTGTCACATTCTTCGCCAGAACGGCCGTTCTCTTCCTAAACTCTAGGTGTTAGGTCATGAGTGCCAGCGATCAGCCCCGGCTTGCTGGCCGGCAACCCTCCTCCGCGGTGGGGTGCCCCGGGTGAGGACCTGGCCTGCCGCAATAACGGCGGCGGGCAAGCGCGAGGTTTAGGTGTCAAAGGAATGACCATTACTGCCACATCCCTTCCCACATCGGAAGAACAGGACGGAACCGTCAAATACGCCCGGGTGGGTTCCCTGGAGCTGGAAGCCGGCGGATTTCTCCCGGACGTTGTCCTGGCCTATGAGACTTGGGGCAAGCTCAATGCCGACGCCTCAAACGCCGTCCTCGTGGAGCACGCCCTCACGGGTAGTACGCACGTTGCACGCGGCGCCTCGGACGAGGAGGGCTGGTGGGAGCAGCTGGTTGGCCCGGGCGCAACGATCGACACCAACAGGTTCTTTGTCATTTCCATCAACATCGTGGGCGGCTGCTACGGCAGCACCGGGCCGTCGTCGCAAGCCCCGGACGGCAAGCCTTGGGGCTCCCGCTTCCCGCTGGTGACCCTGCGCGACAGCACAGTGGCCGAAGCCCGGCTCGCCGACGCCTTGGGGATCCGGCAGTGGCATGCAGTGCTGGGCGGCTCGATGGGCGGGGCGCGCGCCTTGGAATGGGCGGTGACCTTCCCGGACAGGGTAGAGCGCTGCGCCGTGATTTCCGTAGGTGCCTACAGCACCGCGGAGCAGATCGCGTTTGCGCAGGCACAGACGCTCGCAATCCGCCAGGATCCGAACTTCAACAACGGCGACTACTACCATGGCCCGGCACCTGAAACCGGCCTTGCCTTGGCGCGGCGGATTGCCCACATCACGTACCGTTCCGCGCTGGAGCTGGACCTCCGCTTCGGCCGGGAAGCGCAGCCGCAGGAGAAACCGCTGGCCGCCGCCGTGCTGGGGGAGCGGGGGCGCTACCAGGTGGAGAGTTACCTGGACCACCAGGGCACCAAGCTGGTGCGCCGCTTCGATGCCAACAGCTACATTGCGATCACCGAGGCCCTGATGTCCCACGACGTCAGGCGGGGACGCGGCCCGCTCAAGGAAGCGTTGTCCCGGGCCACGGCACAGTTTTTTGTGGCGGCCGTGAACTCCGACCGGCTCTACTTCCCGGCACAGTCGCACGAACTCGCCGAAGCCTTGCCGGGCGACGTCCCGGTCCACATCATCGAAGCCCCCATTGGGCACGACGGCTTCCTCACGGAGATCGGCCAGCTCGCGGGCCAGCTGGGCGCAGCCTTCTTTGCCGAAGACCTCAGCCGTTCATGATCTCGCCGCGCTGCTTCATGTAGTCCTCCATGGCGATCTCGCCGTTGCTGAACTTCGCGTCCAGCTCTGCGAGCTTCCGCGCCCGGTAGCCCTGCGGCGCAGAGCCTCCACTTGGCGGGGGCGGCACCTGTGGTGAAGCGCCCGACGGCGGTACCTCCGGCGGCGTTGCATCAGCCGGGCGGATGTCGGCTGGTCCCGTCGGGTACCCGGGGTAGTTCTGCGGGGGATAGGCCTGGCCGGGGTAGTTCTGCGGCGGGTAGCCTGGCCCGGGCAGGTTCTGCGGCGGGTAGCCACGGAAGCCGTCGTTATGGATTCGGCGCGCCTTGGACCGGTTGTACATGCGGATTCCAACTGGAATCACCCATGAGCAGACGATGATCCAGAAGATCAGATTGTTCACAGTGGAGCCCTCCTAGGTCCTATCCCAGCTTAGCCCCGTCGCGTCAGACCAGCCTGGTTCTCATTCCCAGGAACCGCCCGTAACGGTCCACTTCGGCTTCCAGGGCGGCCTGTACTTCGGGGGTGGCGGGGCGGTTCATGCGGACCTCCACGTCGCACCCTCCGCCGGCGAAGTGATGCCGCCACCAACCGGCCAGGCGCCCGTCCAGGAGCACTACGTGCATGGGGCCGTTGTCCTCGGGAAAATAGGGCGCAGTGCCGCCGAGGTAGTGCCGCGACTGGGAATAGCCCATCACGTACTCGTCGTAGCACTGGATGAGGTCCACGCGGGGATAGCCGGCGCCTGGGTCCGGTGCGGAAAAGCTCCGGTCATCGTTCGCAGCGCTGGCGAACCCCGCGTCCACGTAGTAGTCCACGTCGTCGATCCTGACGATGGACAGCGTTCCCGAAGACAGCGCGCTGGCCACCTGCAAGCCGCGTTTTACGTCCTTCATGGTCAGTCCCGACCACACTGCGCAATCCTTGACGGTGGCCGGTCCACGGCTGCTGAAGTACCGCAGCACCAGCCGTCCCAAGGCCTCGTCGCGCCCTTCGGCCGAAAGATCTGCCGGACCAACATCCGGAACCCGCTCCGAAAACAAGGCGTAGGTCTGCTTGAGTGCGCCCCCGGGGGACCGGACGGGGGTTCCGCTGACGAGGACCCTGCTGATCTCCGCGTGCATCAGGTGATACACGAACGCCAGTCCCTTGCCGGGCAGGCCTGCTTCTTCCATGGCCGCGCCAAGTTCCTCGCGGGTCTTGTGCGCACCGCCTTCCACGGCTGCAGCCAGCACAGCGGCGCTGCGTCCGGCACTCTCCCCATCGACGCCGGTCTGCCGGTACATGCCCTTGTTGCCCCAATGGAGCCGCTCCGAAGACAGGGCCATCAACCAGCCAAGATCATCCCGATGCACAAAATGCCACGTGGGGCGGAGGATGTGGGTCCGCAGGACAATCCCATCAGCCACCAGCGCCTCGACGTCAGCGGCGGTGGCACTGGCCGCGCGCTGTGCCACCGTCCACCGGGCGTAGGGGAACTCCTGGGCCTGGACGGCGAGGAGGTTGCGGACAACCTCTGCTGCGTTGGCGGCGAACGGGGCCCGGAGTTGCTGATGGCCCAGCCGGGCCCCGACCACATCGTCCGGCCGCCACTGCGATGCAGTCACCGGGCCCACGCACCAATCATCGGACCCATGCAGCAGTCACCGCGTTCACGGGAGGTTCACGCTAGCCGCGCGGCAATCCGGTGACATCCGGACCGAAGACGGGACCCGGCGTCGGGCGCTTAGGCGTGATGCCATCCCCGGAAGATTGGTGCCGCAACCTGCGGATGACCCACGGGACGAAGTACTCGCGGGCCCACACGAGGTCCGAGGACCTGGCTTCGCGCCACGTGCGCGGCGGGAGGGGTTTGGGTGCCATCGGTTCCAGGGTGTGTGGCACGTTCAGTGCCTCCAGCACCATGGTAGCGATGGTGTGGTGGCCCAGCGGCGAGAAATGCAGCCGGTCCACGTCCCACATCTGCGGATCAGCGAGTTGCCGCAGGGACCACATGTCGGCGACCACTGCGTCGTGCCGGGCGGCGACGGTTCGCAGGTTCTCGTTGTAGATGGCCACCTTGCCGCGGATCCGGCTCAGCACCGACGCCGCAGTATCAGGGCCGTTGAACAGCACCACGGTGGCGCCGCCGGAACTGAGTTCCTGCACGGCGGCATCGAGCTTGTTGGCCAGGACGTCGGGGTCGCCGCCGGGGCGGATGAGATCGTTGCCGCCGGCCGAGATGGAGACCAGGTCCGGTTGGAGTGCCAGGCACGGGCCCACCTGCTCGTCCAGGATCTGCTGCAGCAAACGCCCGCGGATGGCAAGGTTGGCGTAGGCAAAATCATCATGCCCTCGCCCGAGTTCCTCCGCCACGCGATCGGCCCAGCCGCGGAACCCGCCCGGGCTCCCGGGTTCAGGATCTCCAATGCCTTCGGTAAACGAATCTCCCAGCGCCACGTACCGGCTCCAGGGATGCTTTTGGACAGTTCCTCCGTGCGTCACCAATGAATTGCTCTCACTCACGATTCATATCCTGCCCCGTACATGCGAACCTACGCGACCGTAAGTTGTTACCCGCGGGTAACTGCAAGAATGGACCCATGACTGAAGCCGGAGCTTTTCCCTCACCCGTTGTCCTGTGGTCCCATGACGAAGCCGAACGGGCCGGCAAGCCCCTTCTGGTCCTGCTTCATGGATACGGCTCCAACGAGGACGATCTCTTCAGCCTCGCCGGCCTGCTGCCCGCCGACTTCGTCGTGGCCTCCCTGCGGGCTCCCATGCCCATGGGCCCCGGGTTCACGTGGTTCCCGCTGACCGCCTCGATCGACTACTCCCTGGACGCCGTGAAGCTGGCGGCAGAGTACGCCCTCGAATGGTTGGACACTGTCAAGGCGAACCACTCGTCCGTGACGTTGCTGGGGTTCTCCATGGGCATGGCCATGGCAACCACCATGCTCCGGTACCGGCCCGCCGACTTCGCTGCCGTCGTCGGGCTTTCAGGCTTCGTGATCGACGCCGGAGCTGACGCGGACTTCCGCGACGACGAACTGGACGGCTCGGTGCCGATGTTCTGGGGACGCGACCAGCAGGATCCGGTGATCACTCCGGACAAGATCGAATACACCATGGGCTGGGTCCGCAAGCATGTGGACCTCACCAAGGTGCTTTACACGGGAATGTGGCACGGCATCAACCAGCAGGAAATCGGCCATGTGGGCGAATTCCTCACCCACAAAGTACTCGGCTAGGAACGTCCGGCGATCCTGACCGTCTGGCCGTTCACTGTGACGGTGTCGCCGGGATGGAGCTGGCGGCCACGGCGTTCTTCGATGTCGTTGTTGACTTTGACCAGTCCGTTCTTGATGAGCTCCGTCGCCTCGACTCCGTCCTCCACCAGGTTGGCAAGCTTCAACAGTTGCCCCAGGCGGATCATGTCGTCGCGGATGGGAATCTCTTCGATTTCGGGATTGCTCATAGAGCAATAATGCCTGAAGTAGTGTGGTGACAGTGCCGAATCCTTCCCACCGTCCCGCGTTTCCGCTTGCCCTCGGGCTGCCGCTTGCCCTGGTGACAGGCCTGGTCCTGCCGCTCCAAGGCCGCATTAACGGGGCGCTCGCCGTCAAGCTCGAGGATGGCATTACCGCTTCCGTGGTGAGCTTTACCACAGGCCTGGTGGTGATCGCGGCTATCTCGCTCGCTACGCCCAGAGGCAGGTCGGGGCTGCAGAGTATTCTCCCGGCCGTCCGCAACCGCAGCTTCCCGCCGTACTACGTCATGGCCGGGGCCGTCGGCGCCCTTTTCGTTTTTGCGCAATCCTTCACGGTCGGCTTGCTGGGCGTCGCGCTGTTCACCGTTGCCACCGTTACCGGACAGACCCTCAGTGGCCTGCTGGTGGACCGCATGGGCATCGCTCCCGGCGGCAAGCGGTCCATCACGGGCGTACGGGTCCTGGGAAGCGTCCTCACCGTGGCCGCGGTCGCCTGGGCCGTGTCCCCGCGCTTTGGTGGAACGGCCGACGTCGGCGCTTTGGTGCTGCCGGTCATCCTGCCTTTGGTGGCGGGTTTCCTCATGAGCTTTCAACAGGCCATGAACGGGACCGCCACCGTCCACTACGGCACCCCCATCGCGGCCACGCTCGTCAATTTCCTGGCCGGCTCCGCAGTCCTCTGGGTGGCCTTGCTGATCAAGCTCGCGGTAGCCGGGGCCGGGAACCCCCTTCCCTCCGAGTGGTGGTACTTCGCCGGCGGACCGTTGGGCTGCATCGCCATCGGCCTGGCGGCCCTGCTGGTGCGGAGCCTTGGCGTCCTGGTCACCGGGCTTGGCATGATCGCCGGGCAACTGGTGGGGTCCTTGGTGCTCGACGTCGTGATCCCCACTGCGGGCACGGTGGTCGCCTTGCCCACGGTGCTGGGCACGCTCCTGACGCTGGCGGCGATCGTCGTGGCCAGCCTTCCCTGGCCCAGGGGATCCTTCCCCGGAAGGCCAAGCGCCAAAGGCCGGTAGGCTAGAACAGGCATTGTCCCAAGCAACCGCGGACCGCACCCAGCGGCCCTGTAGAAATATGGAGTACCCCATGGCAGCAAAATCCGTCCTCGACCAGGTCATTTCCCTCTCCAAGCGGAGGGGCTTCGTGTTCCAGGCCGGTGAGATCTATGGTGGCTCCCGCTCTGCGTGGGACTACGGTCCCCTCGGTGCAGAGCTGAAGGAAAACATCAAGCGCCAGTGGTGGCAGAGCGTTGTCCGCGGCCGTGAAGACGTGGTGGGCCTGGATTCCTCGGTGATCCTGCCCCGCCAGGTATGGGAAGCATCCGGCCACGTGGAGGTCTTCTCCGATCCCCTGGTGGAGTGCCTCTCCTGCCACAAGCGCTACCGGGCCGACCACCTCGAAGAAGAGTACGAGGAAAAGAAGGGCCGCCCCGCGGAAAACGGCTTGGCGGACATCGCCTGCGCCAACTGCGGAACCCGCGGGCAGTGGACCGAACCCCAGGAGTTCTCCGGCCTGCTGAAGACCTTCCTTGGCCCGGTGGCCAGCGAGGAAGGCCTGCACTACCTGCGCCCGGAGACGGCGCAGGGTATCTTCGTGAACTTCAACAACGTGCTCACCACGTCCCGGAAGAAGCCGCCGTTCGGCATCGGACAGATCGGCAAGTCCTTCCGCAACGAGATCACCCCCGGCAACTTCATCTTCCGTACCCGCGAGTTCGAGCAGATGGAGATGGAATTCTTCGTCGAGCCCGGCACGGATGAAGAATGGCACCAGTACTGGATGAAGGAGCGCATGGCCTGGTACACGGGCCTGGGTATCCGCGAAGAAAACCTCCGGTTCTTTGAGCACCCGCAGGAGAAGCTGAGCCACTACTCCAAGGGCACAACGGACATCGAATACCGTTTCGGTTTCCAGGGCTCCGAGTGGGGCGAGCTGGAAGGCATCGCCAACCGCACCGACTTTGACCTCTCCACCCACGCCAAGGCCTCCGGCACCGACTTGAGCTACTTCAACCAGGCCACCAACGAACGCTACACGCCGTACGTGATTGAGCCCGCGGCAGGCCTGACCCGTTCCTTCATGGCGTTCCTCATCGATGCCTACACCGAGGACGAGGCACCCAACGCCAAGGGCGGCGTCGATGTCCGCACGGTCCTGAAGCTTGACCCCCGCCTTGCGCCGGTCAAGGCCGCTGTCCTGCCGCTGAGCCGCAACGAGGACCTGTCCCCGAAGGCCAAGGCCCTGGGCGCCCAGCTGCGGAAGAACTGGAACATTGACTTCGACGACGCCGGCGCCATCGGCCGCCGCTACCGCCGCCAGGATGAGATCGGCACTCCGTTCTGCATCACCGTTGACTTCGACACCCTCGAAGACCAGGCCGTGACCATCCGTGAGCGCGACACCATGAGCCAGGAACGCGTCTCCCTGGACAAGGTGGAGTCCTACCTGGCAGCCCGCCTGATCGGCGCCTAGCAGTGGCCATCGAGTACCGCGAATGGAAGGAGGGCGACGACCTCGCCCTCCTGGAGATCTGGGGAGACCCTGAGACCCTGCCCGCGGAGCAGTTCCGTGCTGCCCTGGCGCCGTCAAGCAACCAGCCGTGGCGCCGGTGCATCGTGGCTGAGGACGTCGTGGACGGAGTCGGCATTCCGGTGGCAGCAGGCGTGGTCCATGAGGCTTCCTTGCATCCTGAACGGCTGTGGGCCTACATCGAGGTTGCCAAGGACCACCGTCACTCGGGCATAGGCGCCATGATCCTGGCCATGCTGCGCCGCGAAGCCGCGAACTCGCCGTCGGGCGTTTCCAAGCTCCGCAGTAAAGTGGAGCCGGGAACGCCGGGTGCTGCCTTTGCGCAGGCGGCCGGGCTTGCCCCCATCCAGCGCTCCAGGCTTGTGGTGGTGGATCCCGAGCCGCTGAAGTTGCCACGGTTCGGTGACGGCTCGGAAGAAGCCGCGTCCGAGCGCGTGGAAGACCTGGCCACCGGTTCGGTGGAACTGAGCGACGTCGTAGGACGGTACTACTCTGCCGTGCACCACTGGGACAGCCCGGGAGAGCTCAGCATCGCCACCGTCCAGCGCCTGTTCCTGCATGACCTGACAGGGGCTCACGGTGCGATTGTGCTCCGTGCGCCGAAGGCCAGCGCCTTTGGAGCCGGTGTGCCCGCTTCGAAGAAGGGCAAGCTCCAGGCGTTTGCCATCAGCTATGCCCAGGGGAACTCGGAAGAGCCCTCGGACGTGTTCCTCGGCCACGATC
This sequence comes from Paenarthrobacter sp. YJN-5, assembly GCF_015040095.1. Lineage (NCBI taxonomy): Bacteria > Bacillati > Actinomycetota > Actinomycetes > Micrococcales > Micrococcaceae > Paenarthrobacter > Paenarthrobacter sp. YJN-5. The sequence goes on along the minus strand of NZ_CP053544.1, from coordinate 3,047,119 downwards.
CCGAGCTGTCCGCGGAAGACGCCGAATCAGCCGTCCGGGACCTGCTGGCCCTCATTGCGTACCAGCACCCGGTGCTGCTGGAAGTGGACGAATCCATGACTGCCCTCGGCGCCGTCCTGGAACCGTTGCTTGAATCCGGCAAAGCGCATGTACGCGGCGCGGACACACTGATCGTCAGCGACTGAACTCGAGGTTGTATTCCTGATGGGCCACGGACACCCGCACTCCGGTACTGCCGCTCCAACCGCTGAAGCGGTCGCCTCCCGCAAACGGGCCAACTGGCTCCTCGCGGCCGTGCTGGTTCCGTTGGGAGTGTTGACGCTCGTGGCCATGGTGTTGATGTGGCCCTCGGGCAGCCGGGAAGGGATCTCGTTCGCGAGTCCCTACCAGGCAGCCCCGGGGGTCACGTTCGACACCGGCAAGATCCAAAGGGTGGTGCAGGAGAGCTGCACCCAGACCGGGCAGGCCACCGGTGAAACGGGGGGCCAGTCCGGCGGCTCGGAATGCACTTTTGCTTTCACCGGGCCGGACAAGGGCGGGGAACCCGTCAAGGTGGTCATCAACCCGGATGTCGCCAAGTCCCACGGCGTGGACGTGGGCGACTCCATCCGCTACCTGAATCTCTCCGGCGTCCAGGGCGCGGCGGCAAGCAATGGTTCGCCATCGTTCGTCTTTGTGGACTTTGTCCGCGACGTCCCGATCACCCTGTTGGCCGTCCTCTACGCCGTCGTGGTGATCGCCGTCGCCCGGTGGCGCGGCTTCCGGGCCCTGCTGGGCCTGGTGGGCGCGTACGCCGTCCTGGTCAGCTTCATCCTTCCGGGACTGGTGGAGGGCAAACCGCCGCTCCTCTTGGCGTTGGTGGGTTCCACGGTGATCATGATCGGGGTGCTCTACTTCGCCCACGGCTTCTCCGCCCGGACATCCACCGCCTTGCTGGGCACTATTTTCGGGCTGGGAATCACTGCGCTCCTGGCGGCGTGGGCCACCGACGCCGCTAATCTCGCGGGCGTAGGCAACCATGACGCCGCGACGCTCGTGAACATGTCCGGGAACATCTCCATTTCCGGCATCATCCTTTGCGGCCTCATCATCTCCGGGCTTGGAGTGCTTAACGACGTGACCATCACCCAGTCCTCGGCGGTGTGGGAGCTCTACGAACTCGCCCCGGACACGACGGCACGGAAACTCTTCACCTCCGCCATGAGGATCGGCCGGGACCACATCGCGTCCACCGTTTACACCATCGCGTTCGCCTACGCCGGTGCCGCACTTCCCATCCTCATCATCGTCATGCTGTACGACCGCCCCCTCGCCGAGGCACTCACCAGCGCCGAACTCTCCGAGGAAGTCATCCGCACGCTCGTCGGCTCCATCGGCCTGGTCCTCGCGATTCCGGTCACCACTTTCATCGCAGTGCTTGTCGTCAAGGCGACCGGCATGCGGCGGTTGGCCGGCACGTCTGCCGTGGGCCCGGACGACGTCAACGACGCCGGTTCCCTGGCTGCCGCGGCCGCCGTCGTCGGTTCCACTCCGGACGACACGCACTACGCCGGAACGCACGACGCCGGAACTCACCAGGACGGCACAGCCGCCGACGGCGGGTCACCGGCCAGCCCCGGCAGCAGGCGGGCCAGGCGCCAGGCCGAGCGCCGCGAGGCCGGATCCGACTGATCGGGATCAGCGGGATCGGCGGATTTGTTCTGATTTGCAACAATGGATAAGTGACCGTCGTAGCAACGCCCCCCACTCCAAAGCTTGAACTTCCGCCATTGCAGCTTGGCGGGATCACCGTGGACACCCCGGTGATCCTTGCTCCCATGGCCGGAATCACCAACTCCGCCTTCCGCCGCCTGTGCCGTGAATACGGAGGCGGGCTCTACGTAGCGGAGATGGTGACCTCCCGCGCCCTGGTGGAGCGGACTCCGGAATCGCTGCGCATCATTTCCCACGATGAGGACGAAAAAGTCCGGTCGGTTCAGCTCTACGGCGTCGACCCCAAGACCGTGGGCGCAGCAGTCCGGATGCTGGTGGAGGAAGACCGTGCGGACCACATCGACCTCAACTTCGGGTGCCCTGTGCCCAAGGTCACGCGCCGCGGCGGTGGATCCGCGCTGCCGTGGAAGATCGACCTTTTCACCGCGATCGTGCAAACGGCAGTCAAGGAAGCCTCCAAGGGCGGGCTGCCGCTGACCATCAAGATGCGCAAGGGCATCGACGAGGACCACCTGACGTACCTCGAGGCCGGTCGGATTGCCCGCGATTCCGGGGTGGCCGCCGTCGCACTTCATGGCCGCACTGCGGCGCAGTTCTACTCGGGCCAGGCTGACTGGTCCGCGATCGCGCGCTTGCGCGAGGCCCTCCCGGACATCCCGGTCCTGGGCAATGGCGACATCTGGTCCGCGGAGGACGCTGTCCGCATGGTCCGGGAGACCGGCGTCGACGGCGTTGTTGTGGGACGCGGCTGCCAAGGGCGTCCGTGGCTGTTCGGTGACCTTCAGGCAGCGTTCGAAGGCAGCGACCAGCGGCACCGTCCCGGCCTGCGCCAAGTGGCTGAGGGCGTCTACCGGCACGCCGAGCTCATGGTGGAGACGTTCGGCAACGACGAATACAAGGCCCTGCGGGAGATCCGCAAGCACATGGCCTGGTACTTTAAGGGCTACGTCGTGGGCGGGGAGCTCCGCGCCAAGCTGGCCACGGTTCCCACCCTGGCGGTCTTGCGGGAACTCCTGGACCAGCTGGACCTGGACCTGCCGTACCCGGGCGTCGATTCGGAAGGCCCCCGGGGCCGTGCCGGCTCGCCCAAACGGCCCGCCCTGCCCAAGGACTGGCTGGACAGCCGCCAGCTGAACGCTGAACAAAGTGCCGACATCGCCGCTGCCGAGCTGGACGTGTCAGGCGGGTAGCTTTCCGCGTGAAAGACTGGCTCAAGAGGCACCCACCCCGGCGCTTGAAGGAGGCAGAGACCCATGGGAACCGAAGCGACAATCGGCCGCACCGGCAACGCAGGCAACTATGTCCAGGCGATCCCCGGTTACACCGAGGCGGACTCGGCGCGTTGGGTCGAAGAACCGAGCAAGACCACCTACCGCTCGGACTTTGAACGTGACCGCGCCAGGGTCCTGCATTCTTCTGCCCTTCGGAGGCTGGGAGCGAAGACCCAGGTGGTTGCCCCGGATACGGACGACTTCGTCCGGACCAGGCTGACCCATAGCCTGGAAGTCGCCCAGGTGGGCCGGGAACTCGGGCGTTCGCTGGGGTGCGATCCGGACGTCGTGGACACAGCCTGCCTGAGCCACGATCTCGGCCACCCGCCGTTCGGCCACAACGGTGAATCGGCATTGAACGAGGTTGCCCACGCAATCGGCGGATTCGAGGGGAACGCGCAAACCCTGCGCCTGCTCACGCGGCTGGAGCCCAAAGTCCTGACCGATGACGGCCGTCCTGCCGGGCTCAACCTCACCCGTGCCAGTCTCGATGCCGCCTCCAAGTACCCGTGGTCAGCGTTGGATGCCCCCGTCATCCACGGCCACCGCACCAGCAAGTTTGGCGCCTACGAGGACGACCTTCCGGTGTTCGAGTGGCTCCGCGAAGGCGCCCCCGGCAACCGTTCGTGCATCGAAGCCCAGGTGATGGACCTGGCCGACGATATTTCCTACTCTGTCCATGACGTGGAGGATGCCATCGTGGCCGGACACTTCCAGCTCAAATGGATGGACAACCCGGACCACCGCGCACGCGTCGTCGGCTACACCCAACAGTGGTACCTGCCGCATAACGATCCCGCCGAGATCGATGCCGCCCTGGCACGCCTGGAAGCCACCCGTGTGTGGGTCCGGGAAGCCGATGGCAGCCGCAAATCCATGGCCGCGTTGAAGGACATGACCAGCCAATTGATCGGCCGGTTCTGCCAAAGTGCCATGGAGACCACCCGGGCGCACTTCGGCCCGGCCAACCTCACGCGGTACGGGGCCGAGCTCATGGTGCCCGAGGAGACCGTCACTGAAATTGCGGTCCTCAAGGGACTGGCAACGACGTTCGTCATCTCCACTGACCACCGGCAACCCGTGTACGAGCGCCAGCGCGAAGTCCTGCACGCCTTGGTCGGAGTCCTTAATGCCACCGGCGACCGTCACCTGGAGCCCATGTTCGCTGCTGACTGGCGGGCCGCCGTCGACGACGGCGCAAGGCTGCGTGTGGTGATCGACCAGGTTGCCTCGCTGACGGACGGCTCGGCGTTGGCCATGTACGAACGCCTTGTGGGCAGCCTTCCCTCGCTGTGGTAAGCACTAGGATGGTCACGTGGCTGGCTTGATCAAACGTGAAGATATCGACGAAGTACGCCAGCGCACGGACATCAAGGAAATCGTTGATGGCTACGTCACCCTCAAGACGGCCGGACTGGGCAGTTTCAAGGGCTTGTGTCCCTTCCATGATGAGCGTTCCCCGTCCTTCACCGTCCGCCCGCAGGTAGGCCGCTACCACTGCTTTGGTTGCGGGGAGGACGGCGATGCCATCTCCTTCATCCAGAAAATGGACCACAGCTCCTTCCATGAGGCCGTGGAGAAGCTCGCGGCCCGGATCGGCTACGAGCTCCGGTACGAGGACGGCGGAACGGGCCCCAGCCGCGAAGAAGTGGGCAAGCGGCAGCGCCTTCTTGATGCCCACAAAATTGCCGATGAGTTCTTTCGTGCCCAACTCCTGACTCCCGGTGCCGGGGAAGCCCGCAGCTTCCTGGACGGCCGCGGATTCGACCGCGCCGCGGCAGAACACTTCGGGGTGGGATACGCGCCGCAGGGCTGGGACGCGCTGCTGAAGCACCTCCGCGGCCGCGGCTTCACGGACGCGGAGCTGAAGCTGACGGGCATGTTTTCCGAAGGCAACAGGGGCATCTACGACCGTTTCCGCGGCCGGCTCATCTGGCCTATCCGCGATATCGCGGGGGATACCATCGGCTTCGGTGCCAGGAAGCTCTACGAGGACGACCAAGGCCCCAAGTACCTGAATACGCCCGAGACCACGCTGTACAAGAAGTCCCAGGTCCTCTACGGCATCGACCTCGCCAAACGCAGTATCGCCAAGGACCGGCAGCTGGTGGTGGTGGAGGGATATACGGATGTCATGGCCTGCCACCTGGCAGGAATCACGACGGCGGTGGCCACGTGCGGAACCGCGTTCGGCACCGAACACATCAAGATCGCCCGGCGCCTGCTTTCCGACGACGGCACCGGGGGAGAGGTGGTGTTTACCTTCGACGGCGACGCAGCCGGCCAGAAGGCGGCGCTGCGGGCGTTCGAGGAAGACCAGCGCTTCGTCGCCCAGACGTACGTCGCGGTGGAACCCACGGGCGCCGATCCCTGCGACCTGCGCCAGCTCAAAGGTGATCCTGCTGTGCGTGAGCTGATCAACAGCCGCAAGCCCCTGTTCGAGTTCGCCATCCGTGCCACCCTTCGCAAGCACAACCTGGATACCGTGGAGGGCCGGGTGGCTGCCCTGCGCGAAGCCGCTCCCGTGGTGGCACAAATCCGCGACACCGGAATCCGGCCTGCCTACACCCGGGAACTCGCCGGGTGGCTTGGCATGCCCATCGAGGAAGTCAGCCGCTACGTAGGGGCTGCTGCCAAGCGTGCTGCCTCAGGTGGCACCCCCAACGGCCAGCCGGAGCAGCCGACGGCGGCGACAGCACCGCCGTCGAACGCTCCGGCATTCAACCGTCCGGACCCGCGCGATCCCGTGGCGGGCATGGAGCGGCAGGCGCTCGAGGTGGTGCTTCAGGAACCCTCCGTCCTGGGCGGGGGAAACTGGGAACGCTTCGAAGCATCGCATTTCTCGACGCCGGCCTATGCCGCTGTTCATGCGGGAATCAGGGCAACCGGTGTTGCCCAGGCAGCGGACCCCGTGGCCTGGGTGGAAAAGGTGCGGCAAGAAGTGCCGGACCCCTTGCGTCCCCTCGTCTCTGAGCTCGCTGTCACCCCGCTGCCGGCGAGCACCCCCGAAGCGATGCAAAGGTATTGCCGGGACATTCTGGCCCGGTTGTTCGAATTGCAGATCACCCGCATCAAGGCGGACAAGATGGGGCAGCTGCAGCGCTTGGATGCGGCCGCGTACCCGGAAGAATTCCAGCGCCTGAACCGTGAGCTGATGCAGTTGGAGATGCAGCGGCGGGCGCTTCGGGCCGAGGCGTGAGGCTTCCCCGAAGGCGTCGCAGCCCGCGGAAGAGCCGATTTCGCTTTTCGGCCAGCCCCTGTTAAGCTAATTACCGCTTCATTCCTCCGTAGCTCAATTGGCAGAGCATTCGACTGTTAATCGAAGGGTTACTGGTTCAAGTCCAGTCGGAGGAGCGCGCAAAACCCCCGTTCCGGTCAGCCGGAACGGGGGTTTTTTCATACCCCCGGGAGGTATGCGGGGCCGATTTCGCTTTTCGCCGGAGCCCTGTTAAGCTAATTACCGCTTCATTCCTCCGTAGCTCAATTGGCAGAGCATTCGACTGTTAATCGAAGGGTTACTGGTTCAAGTCCAGTCGGAGGAGCGTACAGAACCCCGCACCGGATCTTCCTGGTGCGGGGTTCATTTTTTTATACGAAGTCCATCTCCACTTGGAGGAAGCGGGCCGCCTCCGCAACGGCCGCCTCAAAAGCTTCGTGCTCGGTGGGCGGCGTCCGCGGTTCCCGAGGATGCCATTCGTGCGGAGCCGAGTAGACGCGCGTGAAGCCACCCCCGGGCGGGGCGTAGAAAATTCCGAAGCGCTGCACAGGCCATTCGGGGGACGTCTCGGGGGCCACCAAGAGGGCGGCATCAGCATCCGGGTTGTACCACTGGGCTATGGGACGGCGACGATCATCCGTGAAAAGCCCTGCGGCATAGAGCGCCGCCGATTGGGGACTCGTGACGGAGCACAGCCTGTCCCACCACAGCGGCAGGATGCGTTCATCCCTGCGCTGCCACGGTGCCGGAAGCGGCTGCAGTTCTTGCCAGTGAGGCACACATCAACTTTATCGTTCGGGACGGGCCCGCAACAGGGGCCGGATTGCCTGCCGGACGGCCTGTTGCGGCTCAGGGAGCCAGCCCCAGCCGCGGATAGAGCACGTCGAATCCCTTGGTCAATCCTGCGTTCAGGGCGATGCCAACGTGGCCCCCGTTGGGTATCTCGTAATACGTCACCGCCATGCCGGACTCCCGGGCCGCCGCGGAAACGGCCTTGGCGGCAGCTACGTAAGTGACGTCGTCGGACCCGACCGTGAAGATGGCGGTGGTGTCCGGGAACTGCCGGCCCTTCATGATGTTGATGGGCTTCAGGGCATCGTACGCTGCCTGGTCGCCGTGGAAGATCTCCGCGAGGTTCCCGGACGGATCTTCGGCGCCGGGGAATTCTTCGCCGGAGATGTCAACCACGTTGCCCCACATCTGCGGGTACTTTACCGCGAAGGAAATGGCGCACTGTCCACCGTTCGAGTACCCGGCAATGGTCCAGTATTTGCGGTCCGGGAGGATGTTCAGGTTTTCCTTGGCCCACGTGACGACGTCCACGTTGATGTACTTTTCGACGTTGCCGTATTTGGCCGTGTCCAGGCAAAGCGTGTCGTCCTGGTCCGGTCCGATCTGGTCCGCAACGATCGCGATGGGTGCCAAGCCCTTGTTCTTCGCCGCGAAATCGTCCAGGGCAGCAGATACGTACTGGGGATCGGGCAGCCCCGGCTGCCCCATCATCAGCACATAAAGCGGAAGCCGTGGCGGGTTCTCCGTCAGCGCGGCAGGTGGCAAGTAGATGCCCGCCGGGCGCGCATTGAAGCCCGAGGCCGTGGCCGGGATGACCTGGGTGCCCACCCTGCCCGCCGTGGGCATGTCCGCCGGGGGCTCCCAGTTCTGCCACAGCGGTCCGGTTGGTATGGCGGAGTCCGGATTGGGCTTCTCCAGCTGGATCTGGCCCTCGGTTGAGATGCCAAAGGCCGATCCCAAGGTGTTGTTCAGACCGAACTCGGTGTTGATGCCCAGTGCCGGGACCACGAGGAAGACAGGGATGGAGAAAGCCGCCAGTACCTTCCGCCGGACTGAGCTGCTCCTGAAGCTCACCGTCGCCAGTCCGAGGGCAGCGAACGCAGCGATGGACCAGAACCACACCCATGGGGTCAGGCCCACGTGGAAGACATCCATGACGTCCTCCACGAGCCACACTGTCAGCCAGCCCAGCAGGCCGGCCACCAGGATCGCCAGGAGTGCGGTCCTGAGCCACCGCCACGACGGACGAAGGAGCAGCAGGAGAAAGAAGCCGACGCCGATCGCAATGGCTATGGACATCACCACGGGACCGGTGATGTCGGTCCTCAGGATGGCATTCACTGCGCCGGTTCCCGGGCCACCATGTGGCGCAGCAGTCCGGCGCTCCGGGCAGGGGACAATCCCGGCAGGTAGGCCGAGCCCACCGCCAGGCCGATCGACGGAAGGGACAGGGGATCCTGGTAGTACATGTACAGGGTCCGGTGCTCGGGCTGGAAACGGGATTTGAAGGCCGCGAGCGACTTGAAGCCATACATGGGTTCCAAGGCGTTCCCCAGGAGGGCAAGCACCCGGTCCAAGGCGCTGTGGTCGCCCTCGCCCGGGTCCGTACCGTCGCCGCTGCCTGTGGTGTTCCGGCCGTCAGTGTTGGCGAGCGGGGAGCCGGACAACGAGATCTGCGGCACGTCCTCCTTGAAGTGGTTTACCGCCGAAGCAATGAGGAATTCCATCACTCCCTTGAAGCCGGTTGTGCGCCGCCGCATGAAGTCCAGTGTCCAACCGGTCACTGCTCCATCAGTGAAGACAGGCAGCCAACTGGTAACACCGTGGACCAGGCCGTCATCGTCCACAGCCACGCAGCACAGGACCTCGGGGTCCTTGAGTTCGTCAAGGCCGCCCAGCGTGAAACCCATCTCCGGCAGGGCTTTGTCCGCCACCCACTCCTCGGAGATCTCCGCCAACTGTGCCCGGATGCCCGGCGGCATCATCCGGTAATGGTGCCACTGGTCCGTGATGGAAAGCTTGTCCGCGCGATTGAGGGCCGTGCGGACGTTCTGCCATTCCTTGCCCTTGAACGTCATCGTCTGGATGTTCAGGAGGGTCTCTTCGGCGACCTCGAGCTTGCGGAAGCCGCGGGGGAGGAGCGGGCCATCCAGCTCATCCGTTGCCGAATAGAAACAGGGAGTGAGGCCCAGGGCCGAGCAGTGGGCCAGGAATCCCGTGGCGGCGTCCGCATGGTGTTCCGCGGCACCAAAGGGCCCGGCCACCGTGAGGGCAACGCCGTTGTGGACCTGGTAGGCGACGCCTGCTTTGCGATCCGGCGTGAACCAGTATTGGTTGTTCTCCCACAGCGCCATCCAGGACAACGACCCGCCGCCGTCGTGGATCAGCTCGCGGGCGTGGCCAAGGTCGGCTGCAGGGTCGGTCGCGACGGCCCGGAACTTTTGGTAGTTGCCCAGCACCAGGAACAGGATGCACAGCCAGATGACGTCCCCGCCAAGGCCGTAGAGGACGGTGCTGAGAAGACCTTGGGGAAGTTCGGTGACGAACGGGACCGGGAATGGTACGAGGATGTGCGTCAGCTGCCCCGCAAGGTCCCACCCTGTGGAGCGTCCCGGATTTCCCTCGAGGAACCAAAAAAGCGCATAGAGGGCTACCGCCGCGCCAGCCATGATCAACGTGGTCCGGCCGAGCGCGCGATAGCTGGCGTCACTGGATTCGACCCTGAACTTATGCCGGTTGGCCAGGAGGAGGAAAGCGATGATCAGAGGGGCCACAATGGCGGGGATGGCGTACAGCAGCAAGTAGCCGACGTCGTCGTTGCCGAGCGTCACGTCGGGGTCGGTGACGTACTTGAGCACGGCGAAGGTAGTGACAGCTGCCAGGTACAACTGGATGGTGAGGGTCAGCCGGTAGGCAAGGCGGCGCCCGCGGCGCAGGCCCTCGGCGCACACCAGCAGCAGCAGGACCGGTATCAGGCTGAGGATGGTGGCACCAAAGCTTTGGACACCCACCACGCCTTGCAGGGTGACGCAGCTTTGGTCGTCGTCGCAGGCCTCGCGGACCTCGTCCGCCGTCGGACTGGCCTGCAGCATCACCTGCGACACCACCGACAGGGGACCGACGTCCAGGGTGCCGGTGAGCTGCGTCAGCAGGGGTCCCACAGCGAACACGCCCACCACGGTGCCCACCAGGAAACGGGTCTCCCGAAGGCTCGACGAATGGAGGTTCCCTGCCTGGCGCCGGAGGATCCACGATTGGGCGGCCCAGCCCGCCAGGATGCCGATGACTGCGCCGCTGAGGGCCTGCAAGGTCTGGGCCACGCCCACGAAGAGCGCAAACATGAGCGTCGCCGCCACCAGCCACGTCCGCAGCCGCCGGCGCCACAGGGACTCAAGCGCCGCCGTCGAGCATCCCAGGGCGGCAGCGGCACCGCCGTAAGCACCCACCACATACTCGCCGCCCAGGAAGCTGAGCCATTGATCGCTGTTGTCCGTGCCGTATTCCACCAGTGCCACCAGCACCAACGCGCTCAGGGCTGAACCCGCCACAAAGGCCGCCAAGGCAAGCCAAGGGCCCATGGTCCGCTCGGCGATGCCCACCCCGATGAGGATCATCACGGTGCAGGCGAGATAGTCCAGGAGGGAGGAAGCAAAGAACCCTGACGTAAAGACCGCCCACCAAGGCCCGGGCTCCACGGCCAAGCCGATTCCCACCTGTTCAAGAAGCGGTTCAGGAGGGCCGGCGAGCAGGCTACCGGTGGTTGCACCCACAATCCAGAGGACTGCGATGAGTCCCAGCGTCAACGGCAACTTGCGCAAGGCAGCCAAGCGTCGCCAGTTGCCCTTTTGTTCCACAGCCGTACTCATGTGATGTCCCCTCCACAGGCAGGCGCGGGTAACCCCGGCTGGCCACTATTCTGCCTTGCGGGCCCTTGGAAGGGGAGACGTTCCTACTCCCTGTTCCAGGGACCGGGGTTCACGCGGTACAGCAGGGCCGAGCCAATGACGGCGCCCAGGATGGCGCCAAACAACGCGCTGCCGGCGAGGCGGCCCAGCAAGGCTCCGACGACGGCGCCAAGCAAGGCTCCGAGGAACAGGCCACGGCCGTTGCGGTGCGGTTTTTTCGCCATGGGTTCCAGCCTATGCGCACCACGGGTGAATCGCGTCAGTGGATGGACGGGACCGAACGGGGACGGACCACCAGCCACAGCGCACAAATGGCTCCGGAGATGCACAAGACCTGGACAGCGCCCATGGGCACTGCCGAACTGACGCCGAGCCAACCGACCACCGGGGGCACGACTCCGGCCATGAGGAACTGGGCTGCGCCCAGCATGGAGGCGGCTGTGCCGGCCTGTGCTCCGTGATTGGCCAGGGACAGGACCTGGACGCACGGGAACATGAAGCCGGTGGCGCAGATGTAGAACCACAGCGGGACCAGGATGCCCCACAGTCCTATCTGCATCAGGTCCAGGACGATGATCAGCGCGGCCATCACCAGCATGAAGAGCGTGGCTCCGGCAACAATCCACTGCGGTGCCACCCGCTTGATGAGCCGTGAACTGATCTGCACGCCTGCCACGATGCCCAGTGAATTGACGCCGAACAACAGGCCGTACTCCTGGGCGGAGAAGTCGTAAATGTCCTGGAAGAGGAACGTCGAGGCGGACAAGTAAGCGAACAGGCCGCCGAAGTTCAGGCTTCCCACCATCAGCATGCCCACGAAGATACGGTCCGTCAGTACCTTCTTGTAGCGCTGGCGGACAGTGACGTCGGACTTTCCGCGCTGCTCGGCAGGAAGGGTTTCCTTGATGAAGAAGATGGCCGCCAGGATCACCAGCGTGCCATAGCAGGCAAGGAAGTAGAAGATGCCGGGCCACGGAAGCACCAGCAGCAATTGGGACCCGATGATCGGGGCAAGGATGGGAGCCAAACCGTTCACGAGCGACATGCGCGAGAACATCCGGACCATGGCGTAGCCGTGGAAGAGGTCACGGACCATCGCCATTGCCACCACGCCGCCGCCGGCCGCGCCGATGCCCATCAGCACGCGGAACAGGGAGAGGACGCCTATGTCCGTGGAAAGGGCGGCGCCCAAAGAGGAACCGATGTGAAGCGCCGTCGCAAGAATCAGCGGCAACCTGCGCCCGAATTTGTCGCTGAAGGGCCCCACCACCAGTTGTCCCAGGCCGAACCCGACCGTGGTGCCGGTCAGTGTCAGCTGGATAGCGGCCGCGGAAACGTCGAAGCTCTCCTCAAGGGCGGGAAAGGCCGGCAAGTAGAGGTCTACCGTGAAGGGGCCCAAAGCCGTCAATGCACCGAGGAGCAGGATATAGACAAGCTTTTCGCGTCGGCTCAGGGAATCGCCCGGGGTGAGGTGATGGGTCACGATTATCCATCCTATGGTGAAACATCATATTTATGGGCCCATGGCGGGCGCGCCGCAGGCTCGATGGCTGAAGTTCAGCACGAACCTGAATGATAGTTTTGAGGACAAGTGCCTGCGGCGTGCTGTTTGGCCGCTTTCACCCATCACGAAGCCCAGAGGAAGCAGTTAGGCGGAACCCATGAGCGGACGTCACACCAGTCGGACCGGCAAAGGCCCAGCCATCCGTAGTTTGCCGAAGACCCTCAAGCTCGTTGCCCGTTTGGCACCCAGGCAACTGAATGACGAACTGGCGCTGGCCAAGGTCGAACTCAAACGCAAAGCCGCACAGGTAGGTGTGGCGGGTGCGTTCTTCGGCGTTGCCCTCGTCTTCCTGATGCTCCTGGTCATTGCACTGGTGGTGGCAGCCATCCTCGGCCTTGCCACCATCATGCCCGGATGGCTCGCGGCCCTGATCGTTGCTGCGGTGTTCCTGCTGATTGTTGCCCTGGGTGCCTTGATAGGCACCGCCAAGTTCAGGGCAGCCATGCCGCTGGTTCCGGAGGATACTATCCGCGGAATCAAGCATGACCTGGGCATTGCCAAGGAAGGCTCGGCCTTCGACGAGTCCATCCTTGATCCCAATTCCCCCGCAGCCAAGGCGGCCAAGGCCCAAAAGGAAGCTGAAGCGCAAAAAGCGAAGGCTGAGAAAGCGGCCAAGGAGGCCGCGAAGGACGCCGATGCCGCCAAGGCACCCACCGAAGCTGAACTGCGGCGCCGGCTGGACAAGCGCCGCGAGCACCTTACCGGAGTCCGCGACGAACTCGGCGAGGAGCTTGACGTCAAGAAGCAGGGTCAGGCACTGCTGGAGACTGCCAACCAGAAACTGCAGGAAGGCCGTGAATTTGCGGCCGCCAAGTTCGCCGCTGCCGGCGAATCGGTTCCCGAGGACTTCACCGGACGCCTTGCCGCCCGCTGGAAGGACCTCGTGGCGTTTGCTGCCGCTGCCGCCGTCTTCGTGGTTGCGCTGCGGAAGCTGCTCAAGAAGTAAAAGCTTGCGGCAGTAACGCACACACTGAAGTAGAGGAGGGGGACATCATGAGGCTGATCGGTGCAGGGTCACGCCCCGACCGTCCCCAAGTGGACCACGACCTCATCGTCACCGTCCCGAACATCCTGACCGTCCTGCGCTTCATGGGTGTCCCGCTCTTCGTCTGGCTTGTCCTGTCCCAGCGGGAGTATGGCTTTGCCGTGCTGGTCCTGGTGGTCATGGGCAGCACCGACTGGGTGGACGGCTACATCGCCCGGCGTTTCGACCAGACCTCCAAGCTTGGCCGGATACTGGATCCGATGGCGGACCGGGCAGCCCTCATAGCGGTGGCCGTCACCCTGGCGATTGCCGGCGTCGTGCAGTGGTGGTACCTGGCCGCGCTGGTGGTTCCGGACATCATCCTGGCCACTGCCTCCCTGATCTACTTCCGCAGCCACCCGGACCTCCCCGTGAGCGTCGTCGGCAAGATCCGTACGGCGCTGTTGCTGCTGGGCACTCCGTTGTTGGTGCTTTCCAAACTCCAGATTCCCTTCACTGACGTGTACTTCGTGGCGGCGTGGACGTTCCTTGGCCTTGGCCTGGTGGGGCACTGGATCGCCGCCTACAACTATTTCTGGGCCATCCTGCGGAAAGGCAAGGACCTGCAAAGCGACGACGACGGCGGACACGGCTGATGGTTTGGCTTGCGGTCTTCCTGGCAGTGCTTGGCGCATTTTTCCTCGCCATTGGTGCCCAGCGGCAGGGCAGTGCGGTCAAAGCCGATACCGGCGGCCTCGCCCTCAGCTCCAACGGGTTCCTGCGCCTGCTCCGTAACCCGCGGTGGATGTTCGGCCTCCTGCTGCTGGCGCTGGGCATGGCAGCGAACGCGGTGGCCCTCGTCTCGGCGCCCCTGACCGTGGTGCAGCCCATCGGCGCGATTGCGCTGGTGATCACCACTGTGGTGAACGCAAAGGACCAAGGCCTCAGCATCAACCGCGCCACGGTAGTGGCCATCACTGCGTGCGTCACGGGATCGGCATTGTTCGTGCTGCTGGCGGTGACGGTAACGCAGGAAAACCACCATGTGAGCGCCGAGGACGAGCTGACCATTGTCTTGCTGCTGGCCCTGGCCGTCGGTTTGTTCGGGACACTGGCCGTGCTTTTCAAGCACAGGATGAGCGCCTTCATCTACATTATCGGGGCAGGTGTCCTGTTCGGTTTTGTCGCCGTTCTGACCCGGATCATCGGCAAGCACCTGCTGGATCCCAACGGTCTGTTCCTGCTCAATGTCCAGTGGTACACGCTGATCGCCATCGCCGCGGCGGGCGGACTCGGTTCCTGGTTTGTGCAGAGCGCCTACTCGAGCGGACCGCCGGACCTGGTCATTGCAGGATTGACCGTCATCGACCCCATGGTGGGCATTGCCATCGGCATCATCATCCTGGGTGAGCTTCGTCCCGATGTCCACACCGTCATGGCAATCGCCATGGCTGCGGCGGCCGTCCTTGCTATCGTGGGGGTAATCGCCCTGAGCCGCCATCACCCGGAAGTTACCAAGCGCAAGAAAGAAGCCAAGGGACCTCACCGGAAGGCCTAGGGGGTAAGCAGTACCTTGTGCCACCGCTTCGGCGGTCCGGCAAAACCGGCGACACCGCAGCATAGCCACCTTCCATGCTGTCCGCACCGTGACCATCAGGAGTTCTCCACGTGACCATTCCCGACACCAATAAACCCCTTACCATCCTGATTGCGGCGGACACATACCCCCCGCACGTCAACGGAGCAGCCCAGTTCGGGTACCGCCTGGCCAAGGGAATGACGGCGCGTGGACACAATGTGCACGTCCTGGCGTGCCGGCAGGACAAGGGCAAGAGCTTCACGGAGTTCCGGGATGAAGCCACGGTGCACCGGCTTCGTTCGCACAGCGTTCCCACGCACGAATACTTCCGCATCTGCTTCCCGTGGGAGATCAAGAAGGAAATCAGCCTTCTTTTCGACAAGGTCCAGCCTGACGTCGTCCACATCCAGAGCCACTACATGATCGGCGAGCATGTCCTCTATGAGGCTGTAAAGCGCGGTGTGCGGATCGTGGCCACCAACCACTTCATGCCTGAAAACCTGAACCCGTTCCTGCCCTTCCCACAGTGGTTCAAGGACATCGTCGGACGGATCTCGTGGAAGGACATGGGCAAGGTGATGGGCAAGGCGGACGTCGTCACCACGCCAACGCCCCTTGCGGCGAAGGCGATGCACCAGCACGCCTTCCTTCGCAAGGTCCTGCCGTTGTCCAACGGCATCGACTCGGCCGCCTACGAGCTGCAGCCCGGAGAGACCGTTGAGCGGCCTGCGCATCCCACCGTGCTCTTCGTCGGTCGCCTCGCCGAAGAAAAGCATGTGGACGTGCTCATTGACGCCGTCTCCAAGACCCCGCGCGAATTGAACGTGCACCTTGAGATCGTGGGAGGTGGCGAAGTCCGCCCGGCACTGGAAGCGCAAGTGGCAAAGCTCGGATTGCAGGATCGCGTGAAGTTCCTTGGCCTGGCCAGTGATGAAGAATTGCGGGAGGCCTACATCAAGGCCGATGTCTTCTGCATGCCCGGAACCGCCGAGCTCCAGTCCCTGGTAACGCTCGAAGCCATGTCTGCGTCCACGCCTGTGTTGCTGGCGAACGCCATGGCGCTGCCGCACTTGGTCCGCGACGGTGAGAACGGCTACCTGTTCACTCCTAATGACAGCAACGAACTCGCCGCGAAGATCACCGAGCTGGTGAAGCTTCCCGAGGACCAGTTGCGTGCCATGGGCAAGGTCAGCCGCGAGATGGTGGAACCGCACAGCATCAACAGCACCCTGCAGACTTTCGAGGACCTGTACCGGGGCGCGAGCTATGACGACATGGTGGTGTGACCGGAGCACTGCCTTCCAGCTATTAGTATTGCTAGAGTGCTTTGCCCTCCAAACGTCTTTCATGGCGGATTGAAGGGCTTCACGGGGCTATAGCTCAGCTGGTTAGAGCGCGGGACTCATAATCCTAAGGTCCTCGGTTCAAGTCCGAGTAGCCCTACCTCACGGGAGCCGTGGTTGACGTCCGGGACGTCAGCCACGGCTCCTTTTGTATCTCCTGATGATTCGGAGCCAGGGCAGCGGATGCTTAGTTGTCCAAGGCGTGCGACAACGCCTGCCGGATCCGGGCCTCCTCACTGCTGCCCGTAGTAGCCAGGCGGAGGAGAGGAAGCCCGTGCGCCGAACAGATGGCATTCTTATGGGCGTCACGCATCCGCTGGACGGCATTGTTCTCGTGGAATTCGAAGCCATCGACCTCTACTGCCAGGACTGCCTGCCGCGTGATGCGGTTGTAAATCACGAAGTCGAAAGTAGCTCCGTTATTGATGTAGCTGATGTGCTCCGGTGTGAGCGCCGTGGTCGCCCGCAGCAAACTCTTCAAGAGGACCTGGGGTGCCAACGCAAGGTCGGTGAACGGGGCTTCTGTGAGTATTTCGCTCAACACCGTGTGAATGATGTTCTCCGAAGCAAACGCTGAATCCTTCTTGAGCCTGTCCGCGAGGGGTTGCAGCACCGCCGAGTACTCCCTGTAGAGCAAATCGAATACCGACACGACCGTGCTCTCGACCACTCCTTCACCCGGATTGCTGTAGCGGATGAACAGGACGAGGTCCCGGAGGTGGCGGCTTTCGGGGACCATGTCGTAATTAGTGACCAACACGAACCGCTTTGTGGCCCGCGAGACTGCCACGTTGACGAGGTTGGGATCATCGACGAACTGTATTCCGCGGTGACCCTCTGCGGTTTCATCGACGACTGTGCTCATGATGACCACTTCCTTCTCCCGGCCTTGGAACTTGTGGACCGTGTCCGCCTGGATGTCATTGATCATGGCATCGTCCGTCTGGATGCGCTCGAGGAGGGCGTCCGTTATCTTGTCCACCTGCCGGCGGTAGGGACTTATGACGCCGATGTTCTCCCGGCGCACGTCCTGGCAGAAATCGCGGAGTACCTCCTGCGCGATGACCTCCGCTTCGCGTTGATTCGTGCGGCCTCCCGAGCTATGGGCCCGCATGTGATTGCCGGCCGTGGTCCGTACGACTACCAGGGCCGGGTGGTGTCGTGGACCCGCTGGAGGGACCGGTATCAATTGACCGTCGTAAAACTTCTTGTTGCAGAAGTCGATGATGGCGGGGTCGCAGCGATAGTGTTCCCGGAGCATGGTGCGGGGGAGTGATTGCCCGTACGCCGCGATGACGGCGGAGAGGATGCTGTGCCGTTTGTAATCGAAGTGGGGGACCGGAGGGGTTTTGGCGGCCCTGATTGGGGTGGCTATGTGCTGAAGTTGCTTCAGATCGCCGACGATCACTACGTTCTTGGCACATGACAATGCCAGCCCGGCAACGAGCAGATCCACCTGCGAGGCTTCATCGATAATCAGATAGTCCAGCAACTGCCCTCTTGGGACGTTCCGGCGGAGGGAGTGGCACGTGCTGAGAAGTACCGGGTAGTCGGCAGTAAAGTCTGCGAACTGTTTGTTATAGGTTTCCTTGGCGTAGATCCGCCGTGGCATGGCCATGTACCGCCGGCGGAGCAGTCCCTCCAAGCGCCGCTTGGAAGAGCTGCAATATTCCGTCTGAACGCGGGCATACTCCGAAGAAGCCAACAGCCCGGAAGCCTTCTCCACCTGTTTCTCAAGCTCGGCGACTTTGAGATCGTAGAAGGCCTTATGGAGGCTAAGGACTGTGTTGCTGTCGCCCAGGTCCAGTTGGCTAAGACGTCCATATCGAAGTCGAAGCCGGAGCCGGCGGATGAACTTCCCCAGCCTGCCAGGGGCTGGCGGTGCAGAGACCGTTTCAGCCAGGAACCGCAGTACCTGGCCGGAGGTTTGCAGACGTGAAAGGCCCTCCAACTCCGGCAAGTCTGCCCGGTCCACGCTGAGCAGGAAGTGATCCCGTTCAAGCTGGAAAGCATCCAGCTCCTGTTGCCACAGTGCCAGCTGCCGGGATGTCTCCTGCAGCGTCCGCAATTGCCGGGCGGAACTTTCCAGATCTTCATCGGAGATCTCTTCAGGTACGGGACCACGGAGCCAGGCGTCCAGGTCGGAGTTCCGTTCGCCTTGGCGAAGGAAGAACTCATCCCTTTTTTCCTGGCGGCCGAGGTCGGCCACGATATGTCCCAGACCATGATCAATGAGTTTGTCGCGGACGTTCTCCACCGCTGCGTTGTTCAAGGAGGCAACTCCGACGGTCTTCCCTTGAACGCTGACCAGGTTGGCTATCAGGTTCACAATCGTCTGTGTCTTGCCTGTCCCCGGAGGGCCGTCAATAACGGAGATCCGGTTTCCGAGCGCCATGTCCAAGGCGTCGCGCTGGCTGATATTGGATGAGAACGGCTCCAGCACTGGCGCGGCGGGATCTACGGACATTGGGGGCCTGCCCTCAAGTAAGAACCGCAAGGCGCTGTCAGCAGGGATGTCCTTGAAGTTCGAATACTCACGACGAACGAAATCGTTCAGCGCCAGGTTGGCAGCGAGGTCCCGCCAATAGTCCAGTACTGCTTCTGCTGCCTGGACCTCTTCCGGCTTTCTGGTCACCCTCAATTGGGTCTCAGGGCATGTCGTGTACCCGTCGCCTGACTCGCTGCTGTAGAAGACCCGAAACCAGGACTCTCGCCCGCCCGGAAAGCGGAGGATCTCCGTGACGCCCTGAATGGTCTCGCCCCGAATCTGTACCGCGTCCGCACGATGGATAGCGATGACCTCCGGATTGCCAAGGACGACGACATTCGTCGCTGCATAGCGGTAACTCCTGCCGCCGTTCCGTGAGCCCAAAGTCACGTTGATGACGTTTCCGGCTTCGTGGTACGCCAGCACCTGGGCTGTCTTGTCGTCAAACCCGCCCCGCTCCTTATTGCGGATGAGGACTACTTCCTGACGTGGATCGATCATGGCTGCCCCAATCATTCTTGCCGTTAAGCCCCGAGGCTACTGGCAGGAGTACCACTCCGGAGGGAAGACATTGCCCGAAGCGGGGGAGTGAGGTATGTTACTGACCAGTAACATACCCGTTGGTAACTTGCCGAACCCCGTCTTGGTCGCTGTGGACCAATCCAGGAGGAGAGAACATGTCGAACGCCCCCTTCGATCCCGCTACCCTGCCCTACGCCGACGGCGACTTTTATGCTTTCGAGCAGTTGCTGACAGGAAAGGAACAGGACCGCCTGGCAGAAGTTCGTGAGTTCCTGGCCCGCGAGGTCAAGCCGATCGCTGTGGACTGCTGGAACCGCGCCGAGTTTCCCACGGACCTGATACCCAAACTTGCCGAACTGGACCTTGTCAGCCCGGTCCGTCGGCAGGGCTACTCCAATGTGTTCGCAGGTATCCTGCATGCCGAGATGACGCGGGCTGACGCATCGATCGCCACGTTCATGGGTGTCCATGACGGGCTCTTCACAGGTTCCATCGAAGCCCTGGCTTCCCAGGAGCAGAAGGACGCGTGGCTTCCGGACATCTACTCCTTGAAGAAGATCGGAGCCTTTGGGCTGACCGAGCCGCTGGGAGGTTCCGACGTGGCCGGTGGAACCCGAACCACTGCCCGGCGGGACGGTGACAACTGGATTCTTAATGGCGCCAAGCGTTGGATCGGGAACGCGACGTTCTCGGACTGGGTTGTCATCTACGCGAAGGACGTTGAGGACAAGCAGGTCAAGGCGTTCCTGGTGGACACCTCCCTCCCCGGTTTCTCTGCGAGCAAGATCGAGAACAAGATTTCCCTCCGGACCGTGCAGAACGCGGACATTACGCTGGAGGACGTGGTGGTGCCGGACTTCTTCAAGCTGGCGCACGCCAACAGCTTCCGAGACACCAACAAGGTCCTGAAGGTCACCCGGCTTGCGGTTGCATGGCAAGCCGTGGGACTGCAGTTGGCAGCCTTCGATGTGGCGCGCAGCTACGCTGTGGAGCGCCAGCAGTTCGGCAGGCCTTTGGCCCGCTTCCAGTTGGTGCAGAACCAGTTGGTGCAGATCCTTGGCAATACCGTGGCTTCCATGGGCATGATGGTCCGCTTGGCCCAGTTGGAGGACGCCGGAGCTGCCAAGGATGAACAGTCGGCGCTGGCGAAAGCCTTCACTACAGCCCGCATGCGCGAAAGTGTTGCGCTCGGCCGCAGCATCCTGGGCGGCAACGGAATAGTCACCGACTACGGCATGGCCAAGGTCTTCGCTGATGCCGAGGCCATCTATTCGTACGAGGGCACGCACGAGATCAACACACTGGTCACGGGGCGCGCCATCACGGGAGTCTCCGCGATCGTCTAAGGATCGGGCGCGCCGGGGGTGGGCACAATGGTGCCGCGGCATGGGCCGGTTCAAGGGCGGGCCGGTCTGTTCAATCAAGCGGCAGCAGTATTGAGGGACGCAGGTCCTGCACGAACGCCAAGGGATTGACGTAGTCGTCGCCGCGCCGGACACCCCAGTGGAGGCACTTAGCTGCCGGGCAATGCCCCGCGATGTCCTCGATTGTGCCGATCACCTGCCCTTTCGCCACGGGGTCGCCCTGCTGAAGTTCGCTGGCCACCGGCTCGAAGCTGCTCCGCAGGCCGCCGCCGTGGTCGATGGTGATGACCTTCCTGTCAACAACGACGCCGGCGAAGGTCACCACGCCGTCGGCCGGGGCGAAGACCTGCGAATCCGCCTTCCCGGGAGTGCTGGAGGACTCTGGCGCCAGATCCACGCCGCGGTGCCCGCTGAGCCAAGGCTTGTCCGGAGGATCGAACTGTTGCGCCACCTTGGGTTTGGGGGACAGCGGCCAGTCCCAGCGTGGCTGCGCAGGAGCCGGTGCCGCGCCAGGCGCGGCAGGGGCGGAGCCTGCCAACACGGCGGCTGCCAGCAGGAGGTGAGCGATCTTCGGCAGGGTCATGGAACCAGCCTCCAGCGTGTGGCTGCGCGGGGCCGTGACCCGGGTTCCGTATGTGGATAAGCACGCCTTGGCCTGCCCCGGCGGACGGTCAAAAATGCGGGTCTGCTGTAGTACACTTGATGGAGCAGTTTGCTGTGCCCTCAAGCTTATTCAGGAGCGCGTCTCATTCAGGTGCGCGAGGGGCTCAACCTGACTACGCGTATCCAGCCCTCCATCAGCGGAGCCTCGTGGCTCCACGCTGCGGAGGATTGTGCCTCCTGCGGTCCGGCCTGACTTGTCCGGATGGGAAGTGCAATGGATGCCAGGAGCCGTGCCCGTCCGGGCCATGGCTAAGAAACCGTCAACTATTGGCAGGGTAAGAGCAGCCCTCGGGGCTCTCTCATGAATGACCTGCCGGAAGGAGCGTCGGCATGCCCGTCGTAACCATGCGCCAGCTGCTTGACAGCGGCGTCCACTTTGGACACCAGACCCGTCGTTGGAACCCGAAGATGAAGCGCTTCATCTTCACGGAGCGCAACGGCATCTACATCATTGACCTCCAGCAGTCGCTGTCCTACATCGACCGCGCCTACGAGTTCGTCAAGGCTACTGTCGCCCACGGCGGCACGGTCCTGTTCGTCGGCACCAAGAAGCAGGCCCAGGAAGCAATTGCCGAGCAGGCTACCCGCGTTGGCCAGCCGTACGTCAACCAGCGTTGGCTCGGCGGTATGCTGACCAACTTCCAGACTGTCGCCAAGCGTATCCAGCGCATGAAGGAACTCGAAGAGATCAACTTCGACGACGTCGCAGGCTCGGCATACACCAAGAAGGAGCTCCTGCTCCTCAAGCGCGAACTCACCAAGCTTGAAGCCAACCTCGGTGGTATCCGCAACCTGACCAAGGCTCCTTCGGTTCTGTGGGTTGTTGACACCAAGAAGGAACACCTTGCTGTTGACGAAGCCAAGAAGCTGAACATCCCGGTTGTTGCCATCCTGGACACCAACTGCGATCCGGACGAAGTCGACTTCCCGATCCCGGGCAACGACGACGCCATCCGCTCCGTGAACCTGCTCACCCGCGTTGTTGCCGACGCCGTTGCTGAGGGCCTCATCGCCCGCAACCAGCGCTCCTCCGGCACCACCGAAGCTCCGGAAGAGCCGCTTGCCGAGTGGGAGCGCGAACTCCTGGAAGGCAGCAAGGCAGAAGCAGAAGCCAAGGCCGCTGAAGCAACCGAGGCTCCCGCAGCCGGCGAAGCTGAAGAAGCCAAGTAAATCTGTACCTTCCCTGACGCCGGAAACCGCGTCGGGGGCTACTGACAGGATGGCGGCCCACACTGTGGGTTGCCGTCCTGTCAGTTACGTAAACACCAAAAATTTCTAGACAGAGGGGTTCCCATGGCGAACTACACTGCTGCTGACATCAAGGCCCTGCGCGAGCGCACCGGCGCCGGCATGATGGACGTCAAGAAGGCTCTTGACGAGGCCAACGGTGACGCCGAGAAGGCCATCGAAATCATTCGCATCAAGGGCCTCAAGGGCGCTACCAAGCGCGAAGGCCGTTCCACTGCCGAGGGCCTGGTTGCTGCCAAGGTCACCGGCGGCGTTGGCGTAATGATCGAGGTCAACTGCGAGACCGACTTCGTCGCCAAGGCTGACAAGTTCATCCAGCTGGCTGACAAGGTCCTCAACGTTGCAGTCGAGTCCGGCGCAGCCGACCTCGACACCCTGCTCGCCACCGAGGTAGACGGCAAGAAGCTTGCCGACGTCGTCATCGAAGAGGGCGCAGTCCTCGGCGAGAAGGTTGTTGTCCGCCGTATCTCCCGCGTTGAGGGAACCACGGTTGACGCTTACCTGCACAAGACCTCCAAGGACCTCCCGGCCCAGGTCGGCGTTCTGTTCGCTGTTGACGGCGAAGGCGAAGCCGCTGCCACCGCAGCACACGACATCGCCGTCCACGTTGCCGCCATGGCTCCGAACTACCTGACCCGCGAAGACGTTCCGGCCGAACTGGTCGAGTCCGAGCGCCGCATTGCGGAAGAGACCGCCAAGGCTGAAGGCAAGCCGGAAGCTGCACTTCCCAAGATCGTCGAAGGCCGCGTGACGGGCTTCTACAAGGGTGAAGTTCTGGTTGACCAGGCATTCGCCAAGGATTCCAAGAAGACCGTTGCCCAGGTCCTCGAGGAAGCCGGCGTCAAGGCAACCGCAGTTACCCGTTTCCGCGTCGGAAACTAGCAAGTCATGAAGAGGGGTGGTCACTTCGGTGGCCGCCCCTTTTTCATGCATCCGTCAGGGTAGTACCTGGGCGGACCAACAGCACGATAATCTAGCCCAAGTCCACCAACGGGAAGGCACCATGGAAACCGTCAACACTGCAATCCAGCCCGAGAAGAGCCGCCGTCGTGTACTGCTGAAGCTGTCCGGCGAGGTCATCGGCGGGGGCAAGCTCGGCGTCGATCCCGAAACCGTCCGGGCGATCGCGAAGCAGATCG
This sequence comes from Paenarthrobacter sp. YJN-5, assembly GCF_015040095.1. NCBI lineage: Bacteria > Bacillati > Actinomycetota > Actinomycetes > Micrococcales > Micrococcaceae > Paenarthrobacter > Paenarthrobacter sp. YJN-5. The sequence goes on along the minus strand of NZ_CP053544.1, from coordinate 3,023,347 downwards.
CTGCCGCTGTCTCCGACGTTGAAGTGGCGATCGTGGTGGGTGGAGGTAACTTCTTCCGCGGCGCCGAACTCTCCCAGAGCGGCATGGACCGCTCCCGTGCGGACTACATGGGCATGCTTGGTACGGTCATGAACTGCCTGGCCCTTCAGGACTTCCTGGAGCAGGCCGGTGTGGAGACGCGGGTGCAGAGCGCGATCACGATGGGCCAGGTGGCCGAGGCTTACATTCCGCGCCGCGCCATCCGCCACATGGAGAAGGGCCGCGTGGTCATCTTCGGTGCCGGCGCCGGTTTGCCGTACTTCTCCACCGACACCGTAGCCGCGCAGCGTGCCCTTGAAGTGCACGCCGACGTCGTCCTAATGGCCAAGAGCGGCGTGGATGGCGTATACACCTCCGATCCCAAGAAGGACCCCACCGCGGAAAAGCTGGATGTGCTCAGCTACGACGATGCCCTCCGCCGCGATATCCGTGTCATGGACCAGACGGCGATGACCATGTGCAAGGACAACAACCTGTCCATGGTGGTCTTCGGCATGGAGGGCGAGGGCAACGTAACCCGCGCCATCCGCGGTGAAACCCTCGGAACCCTGGTTACCCCCTAGCAGCGGCTAGGATATTTCTAGGACCGTCCGCCCGCAGTGGCGGATCTTTACTGTGCATGGCCGCCCGTAGCAGGGCAGCGACTATTACTGAGGAGAACCCCGTGATCGAAGAGACCTTGCTCGAAGCCGGCGAGAAGATGGACAAGGCGGTTGAGGTAGCCAAGGAAGACTTCGCCTCGATCCGTACGGGCCGGGCGAACCCCGGACTCTACAACAAAGTGATCGTGGAGTACTACGGCACCCCCACGCCGCTCCAGCAGCTTGCTTCGTTCGCCGTTCCGGACGCACGCACCATCCTCATCACGCCCTACGACAAGAGCGCGCTCCGCGACATCGAGAAGGCCCTGAGCGACTCCGAGGTGGGTGCCAACCCCTCCAACGACGGCAACGTCATCCGCGTGACCATTCCTGAGCTCACCAAGGAACGCCGCAAGGAATACGTCAAGATCGTCAAGGGCAAAGGCGAGGACGCCAAGGTGTCCGTCCGCAGCATCCGCCGCAAGGCCAAGGACGCCCTGGACAAGCTGGTCAAGGACGGCGAAGCCGGTGAAGACGAGGGTGCCCGCGCCGAAAAGGAACTCGACGCCATCACGAAGCAGCACGTCGACAGCATCGATGACCTGCTGAAGCGCAAGGAAGCCGAGCTGCTCGAGGTCTGATGAGTCAGCCAGAGCCGGCGCCCGCCGGGCAGGTCCCGACGTCAGGGGCGCGCAGACTGGCCAGGCGCCTGCAAGGTAACCCGACGCCGAAGGCGGGCCGCAATCTGCCCGCCGCCATCGGCGTCGGGCTTGCCATGCTGTTTGCCGTCCTTGGCGGACTGCTTTTCCTGCCGCTGGGCTTTGTCCTGCTGGTTACCGCTTTCGCTGTCCTGGGTGTTTGGGAAGTATTCCGTGCCCTTGAGGCCCAAGGCACCCGCATGCCGGTGATCCCGGTGATGGTGGGAGCCTTGGCGATGCCCGTATCCGCCTACTTCGGCGGACTTGAGGGGCTCCACTTCACCATGGTGGCCAGCAGTGTTGCCGTGCTCTTGTGGCGTTCCATCGAAAGCGCCGCCGGGGCGCCCCGCAGTGTCTTTGCCGGGGTGTTCACGCTGGCATGGGTGCCTTTCCTGATCAGCTTTGCGGCGTTGCCGCTCCATGCCGCGGGTGGTGCGACTCCCGTGGGCCTGTGGCCGAACGGAATCCCCGCCGGGGCATGGCAGATCGCGTCGATGCTCCTGCTGGTGGTGGCCAACGACACCTTCGGCTACATCGTTGGTGCCTCGTTCGGCAAGCACCCCATGGCGCCCAAAATCAGCCCCAAGAAGTCCTGGGAGGGCTTCGCAGGATCGGTTGCCGGTGCCATGGTCATCGGCGTGCTGGCCTGCCTGCTGTTCCTGGACAAGCCCTGGTGGGTCGGGCTGATCCTGGCCACCGGCATGGTTGCCGCAGCCACTGCCGGCGATCTTGCCGAGTCCATGGTCAAGCGTGAACTCGGGGTGAAGGATATGAGCAGCATCCTCCCCGGCCACGGCGGCGTCATGGACCGCCTGGATTCAATCGTGTTCGCAGCCCCCGTGGCTTTTGTTCTGTTCGCGCTGCTGAGCGGCGTCTGACACCCCCGACGAAGGATAGTTGATGGCATTGGATATTCGACGCCAGATCCCGGCAACGTTCGAGCGCGTGGAGCGCAACAAGTACGGCTACAACGCCAAGCAAGTGGACGCGTTCCTCAGCCGTGCACGGAACTCGTTCGAGAACCCGGGCAACACGGCCGATCCCGTGGCCAGTGCCGACGTCAGGGATGTGGCCTTCGATCCCGTCAAGGGCGGGTATGACGCCCAAAGCGTCGATGCCGCCTTGGACAGGCTTGAGGATGCCTTTGCGCGCCGCGAGCGGGATGACCTGATCAACCAGCAGGGCGAGGAAGCCTGGCTTCGGCAGATCGGCAAGCTCTCCGGCATTTTGCGTGGGCGGCTTCACCGTCCCGACGGCGAACGGTTCCGCCGGCCGGCCAGGAAGCGGACCCGCAGCTACAACGTCCAGGACGTAGACGCACTGTGCGTCCAGTTGATCGACTACCTCGAAAACGATCAACCGCTCAGCGTGGATACGGTCCGCAGGGCCGTCTTCCGGGCGGCGAAGGGCGATGAAGGCTACGACGAGGCACAGGTGGACGTCTTCCTGGACCGCGTTGTGGAGTTGATGGCGGCCATCGATTAGGGCGTCTTCGGGCCGCCCCCGGCAGGACTGCCCCCGGCAGGGGAGACGGATGTGAGCTTCCGCCAGACGTCGTCGTAGCGACGTTTGCCGCGGAACAAGGACGTCACCAGGAAGGCCAGCCCGGCCACCACCCCTGCGCCCACGGCGAATGGTGCTGCCAACCCGGCCACCAACAAAGCCGACCCCACCAGCAGGCCGATCAATGCGGCGTTGACTGTGCCCATGAACACCATGCTGCTGCCTGCCACCTGGCTGAAGTCCCGCCGACCGCCGAAAAAGTAGTACGTCCGTTTAGCGCCTTCTTCGTCATCGGTGAAGCCGGCCATGAGGTAGGGGGCAATACCGGGATCCAGGTCAACGTAGGCAGCCCTCAGCCTGTTCATGGCTATGACGTACATGAGGTCTTCCATGCCGACGCTCATGACGCGGACGTGGGTCAGCAGGCCTACCAGCACGTCGATGCTGAGGATGGTCAACGCGAAAGCCCGGAAGGCATCCGAGAACTGCGTTGCGTTGCCCACCAAGGCCACGCTGAGCAGGCTCGCCGAGGTGAACGTCAGGAACATGCTGATCCGGGTGAGGACCTCGCCCTGGGTGGTACTTCGTGAAGCGAGCAGGCTCCAATGCTCAGTGGCCAGCAACTGGGCCCGGACACCCGGGGCGGCTGCCGGATCAGCTGGTGGCTGGATGTCCGCAGGGCCCGCTTCGTGGGACATGGCGCCATTGTCCACCCCGCAGGAGCTGCGGACAACCGGTCAGGGCAGTTGGCGTTCGGTGACTACCGGCCGTTCCGGTACGTGCAGCCTGGACATCACGCGGTTCACCGAGGCAGGTACCCGTCCTTTGGTGGCCACGGACACGCCAACGGTCACGGCGAACGCCGCCGGAACCGTCCAGGCTGCAGGCTGGGCCAACCAGAAGGGGGCTGCACTTGCGCCCAGGACGGTGCCAGCCACCATAGCACCGCCGCACAACACGCCGCCCGTGACCATTCCGGCGATGGCGCCCGCGTCCGTCAAACCCCGCCACCAGATGCCCAGCAGCAGCACCGGGCAGATGGTGGATGCCGTGAAGGCAAAGACCAAACCGACGCTGCCTGCCAACGCCAGGGAATCGGTGGTCAAGGCAAAACCCAAGGGGACGACGGCGGCCAGCAGCGCCGCGAGCCGGAAGCCGCGGACGCTGCCTCCGAAGAGGTCCTGGCTGATGACGCCCGACAGCGAAACCACCAACCCGGAGGTGGTGGACAGGAAAGCCGCAAATGCGCCTGCCACGACGAGCGCAGAGAGAAGGTCGCCGGCCGTTCCGCCCACGAGCTTGCCAGGAAGCAGCAAAACCAAGGCGTCAGCCTGCCCGGACCGGGCCAGCTCCGGCGCGTAGATCCGCCCCAGGGCACCTGCCAGGGTAGGGAAGAGGTAGAAGACCGATAGCAGGCCCAGCACAATCAATGTTGTACGCCGGGCCGATTGCCCATCGGGATTGGTGTAGAACCGGACGAGCACGTGGGGCAGGCCCAGCGTCCCGAACAACAGGGCAACCAGCAAGGACACGTTGTGGTAGACGCCGGCGGTGGCCGTTTCCGTGGGGTTGATGGGAAGCGCCGCCACGGGAGCCGTGTCATTGGCCGTCAAGGCCAGGAGGATAAAGACCACCGGAACAGCCAGGGCCGTGAGTTTGAGCCAGTACTGGAAAGCCTGGACAAACGTGATTGAACGCATCCCGCCTGCCACTACCGTCAGGCACACAACCAGTACCACCGCCGTCGAGCCTATCCACGACGGCAGGCCCGTAGTGATGCGGATGGTAAGTGCCGCACCGTGGAGCTGCGGCACGATGTACAGCCACCCCACGGCGACTACCACCAGGCTCGTGACGCGCCGGACCATCTTGGAGTCCAGGCGGGCTTCGGTGAAGTCGGGAATCGTGTAGGCCCCGGACCGGCGCAGGGGAGCCGCGACGAATAACAGCAGCATCAGGTAGCCGGCCGTGTAGCCAACCGGGAACCACAAGGCGTCAGTACCGGACAGGAGGATGAGGCCGGCAACGCCCAGGAAACTGGCGGCCGACAGGTATTCGCCCCCGATGGCCGAGGCGTTCCACCATGGCCGGACGGTCCGGGACGCGACGTAGAAATCCCCGGTGGTCCGCGAAATGCGGAGGCCGTAGAAACCGATGGCCGCCGTCGCGAGGGAGACCGCGACGAAAGCGAACAGACCGACCGCCGGGTTCACCGCTCCTCCGTCAAATCACGGTAGCGGGCCTCGTTGCGGGCCGCCGCGCGGGTGAAGAACCACGCGCTGAGCCCTATGACCGGATACACCCCAACGCCCAGCAGAAGCCAGTCGAGACGGATTCCCAGCACAGTTGTCTCCGCAACCCCGGGTCCAAACACCAGGAAGGCCGCGAAAGCGGCGAGGATCAGCAGGAAACCGCAGGCCACCACCAGCGCCAGGCGCAATTGCGAGCGGATGAGCGAACGGACAAAAACCTTGCCGGCGTCGGACTCTTCGTTGACGTCACCGTACGCAAGCCGGCCCCGGGGCACCGGTACCGAATGGCGCGGCGCGGTGACACGGACCCGCGTCATCCTTGCGGCCGGGGACGGGTGGCTTCCAGCCGGTCCCGGACGGAGGGAAGGTGGCGGCGGCTGATGGGCAGCTCGGCGCCGGCCACGGTGACGCTGGGGGACGAAGCCGAAAGTTTGAGGTGTCCCACGTGGTTGAGCGCAATCAGGTAGCTGCGGTGGATCCGGATGAAGCCCGCCTCCGCCCACTGCTGTTCAAGGTCGCTGAGGGGAACGCGGATGAGGTAGCTCGCTTCGGCGGTGTGCAGCCGGGCATAGTCGCCCTGGGCCTGGACGTAGCTGACGTCGTCGCGGCGGATCATGCGGGTGGTGCCGCCGAGGTCCACGGTGATCATCTCCGGCGCCGGGGCGCCGTCCTTGATGAGCTCGCTGATCCGGTCCACGGACCTGGCCAGCCGTTCAGCCCGGAGCGGCTTCAGCAGGTAATCGACGGCGGCAAGATCGAACGCCTCCAAAGCGCAGTCCTCGTCGGCCGTGACAAAGACGACGGCGGGAGGGTTGCTGCTGCGGGAGATGGCCCTTGCGATGTCCAATCCGGACAAGGCCGGCATGTGAATGTCGAGGAAAACAGCATCTACGGACTCGGTTTCCAGGGTCCGCAGGGCCTCGCCGCCGGAGGAAGCGCGGTGGATTGTGCCAATGCGGCCGTCCCGCCCCAGCAGGAAGGCGAGCTCCTCAACTGCGGGCAGTTCGTCATCGGCGACGAGCACGTTGATCATGGTTCCAGATTAGCCTTATGCGTCGTGGCGAGGTTGGGACTTGGGCACGCGCATCGTAATCAGGGTGCCTTCGCCGGGGGCCGTGTCGATCACCAGGCCGTGCTCGTCGCCGTAGACCTGCCGAAGCCGTGCATCCACGTTGCGAAGGCCGACGTGGTCGCCGTCGCTGTGCCCGGCGAGCACTTGCCGCAGGTGCTCCGGGTCCATCCCCACGCCGTCGTCCTCGATGGTGACTTCCGCAAACGCGCCGGAATCATTGGCACAAATGGTGATGTGTCCGGGCCCTTCCTTCGCCTCGAGACCGTGACGGACCGCGTTCTCAACCAGCGGCTGGAGGCTGAGGAACGGGATGACCGTGCTCAGCACCTCCGGCGCGATCCGCAGGCTGACCTGGACACGCTCGCCAAACCGGGCCCGTTCCAGCAGGAGGTAGCGGTCAATGCAGCGAAGTTCCTCGGCGAGCGTGGTGAAGTCGCCGTGGCGACGGAAGGAATACCTGGTGAAGTCGGCAAACTCCACTACCAGTTCCCGTGCCCGGGCGGGGTCCGTGTTGATGAAGGAGGCAATGGCGTTCAAGGAGTTGTAGATGAAGTGCGGGCTGATCTGGGCCCTGAGAGCGCGGACTTCGGCCTCCATCAGGAGGGTCCGGGATGCCTCGAGCTCAGCCAGTTCCAGCTGGGCGCCGATCCAATCGGCCACTTCGCTGGTGGCCCGGACCAACCCGGCGCCCGCCGACGGCGCCAGGGCCGCAACTGTCCCCACCACCTTGGAGCCGGCGCGGATGGGGGCGATGACGGCACTGAAACTGTCCGGTCGACCTGTCGCGTGGGGAACCACCGCGGTGCGTCCGCTTTCCAGCACCCCGCGGACAATGCCCATGAGCGCCGGCCTGGTGTCCTCGGCCGTTCCGTCCCACGCCACCACCGCTTCAGTGTCCGTGATCGCCAAGGCCTCGCAGCCAAGGAGCGCCCGCAACTGCTTGCTGGCCTTCCCCGCCCCGGCGGGTTCCAGACCGCCGCGAAGGTGCTGTCCCGCCCGCGATGCGGCGTGCAGCGTCTTGTAGGTTGCCTGCTCGGCGTCCGTGCCGAGGTCCCGGAAGGAGCGCACCACTTTCAGGCCGACACCCACGACGACGGCCACCGCCAGGACGATCACGGCGATCGCGGCTGCTGTGAAGAGCGGGGAATCGGGCATGGAGCAAGAGTAGCCAATGCGCGGGCACGACGACGGCGGCCGGCCCGCCGCTTGCCGTTTGGCGCAGCATAGGGACCGTTGGGCGACGACGGCGGGCAATGTGCTGGAATGACTGCCCCGGCCCGTCAATAGTGATTGCAGTCACATTGGCCGGCTGTGTGGAGCCGATGTGGGCACAACAACCAGGAGGAACCATGGGTAATGATGCCCAACCCCAGGACGCGACAGCGTCCGTGGACTTCCAGGAAGTCCAGCAGACGGAGCGGTTCAAGAAGTTGCGCAAGCGGCACAGGAGCTTCGTCTTCCCCATGGCAGCAGCGTTCCTGCTGTGGTACTTCGCCTACGTTCTCTTGGCCGACTACGCGGTCGGCTTCATGTCCATAAAAGTGTGGGGAAACATCAACGTCGGCCTGATCCTGGGGCTGCTCCAGTTCGTCACCACTTTCGGAATCACCGCGTGGTACGTCAGCTACTCCAACAGGAAACTCGACCCCATCGCCGCCGAAATCCGGAACGAAATCGAAGGCCATGAGTTTGATAAGTCCGGCAGCCTGACCCGTGGGGGAGCACAGTGAACACCATGGTCCCTGCAGTGGAAGTTGCTGCACTCAAAGACACCACACTCTTGAACATGGGCATCTTCGCCCTCTTCGTTGCGGTCACCATGGTGATCGTCTTCCGTGCCAGCAGGAACAACAAGACTGCGGCCGACTACTACGCCGCCGGACGTTCCTTCACGGGCTCCCAGAACGGAACGGCCATCGCCGGCGACTACCTTTCGGCGGCCTCGTTCCTCGGCATCACCGGCGCGATCGCCATCAACGGTTATGACGGATTCCTTTACTCGATCGGGTTCCTTGTGGCCTGGCTGGTTGCCCTGCTGCTTGTGGCAGAGCTGCTGCGGAACACCGGTAAGTTCACCATGGCCGACGTCCTGTCCTTCCGCCTCCGCCAGCGGCCGGTCCGGATTGCCGCTGCGCTCTCGACGCTGGCGGTCTGCTTCTTCTACCTGCTGGCCCAGATGGCCGGAGCAGGCAGCCTGATTTCGCTGCTGCTGGGCATCAGCGACTGGGGCGGCCAGGCGCTGGTGATCATCGTCGTCGGCGCCCTCATGATCATGTACGTCCTGATCGGCGGCATGAAGGGCACCACCTGGGTGCAGATCATCAAGGCCATCCTGCTCATCGCCGGCGCGGCCGTCATGACAGCCTGGGTGCTTTCCATCTACGGCTTCAACCTGTCCAACCTCCTGGGATCGGCAGCGGAAGCCGCCAACAATCCCGCAATCCTGAACCCCGGCCTGCAGTACGGTAAGTCGGACACCTCCAAGCTCGACTTCATGTCCCTTGGCCTGGCGTTGGTCCTCGGCACGGCAGCACTGCCGCACGTCCTGATGCGCTTCTACACCGTTCCCACGGCCAAGGAAGCGCGTAAGTCCGTGGTGTGGTCCATCTGGTTGATCGGCCTCTTCTACCTCTTCACCCTGGTGCTGGGTTATGGTGCCGCAGCCCTGGTGGGCGCGGAGACCATCAAGTCTGCCCCGGGCGGCGTGAACTCCGCGGCTCCGCTGCTGGCCTTCCACCTGGGCGGGCCGCTGCTGCTGGGCTTTATCTCGGCCGTCGCTTTCGCCACCATCCTCGCGGTGGTTGCCGGCCTCACCATCACGGCGGCGGCATCGTTCGCCCACGATATCTACGCCAACGTCATCTCCAAGGGCAAAGCCGACGCCACCACGGAAGTGAAGGTTGCACGGCGCACCGTGGTGGTCATCGGCATCCTGGCAATCCTCGGCGGAATCTTCGCCAACGGACAGAACGTTGCCTTCCTGGTGGCACTGGCCTTCGCGGTCGCTGCCTCGGCCAACCTGCCCACCATTGTCTACTCCCTGTTCTGGCGGAAGTTCACCACGCAAGGTGCGGTGTGGAGCATGTACGGCGGGCTGGCCTCAGCCATCCTGCTGATCACCTTCTCGCCGGTGGTGTCCGGTGCCAAGACCTCCATGATCCAGGGCGCCAACTTCGCGTTCTTCCCGCTCAGCAACCCCGGTATCGTCTCCATACCGTTGGCCTTCTTCCTGGGCTGGTTGGGTACCGTCCTGGACAAGCGGCGTGAAGACGCTGCCAAGCAGGCCGAAATGGAGGTGCGCTCGCTGACCGGCGTCGGAGCCGAGAAAGCGGTAGACCATTGATCCACTAAACCATCGCGGTCACGCTGTGGAAGCAGTGCCCCTCATGCCTTCGGGCGGAGGGGCACTGCTTCTTTGAGCGTCGCTACCTCTTTAAGGCCAGCCATTCCCGCAACTGCGCCAGCGGCCAAGTTGTTACGATCCTTTCCCGGGGAACACCGGCGGCCTCTGCCCGCTCCGCACCGTATTGCAGGAAGTCCAGCTGGCCGGGAGCATGGGCGTCACTGTCGATGCTGAAGAAGCACCCTGCATCAAGGGCCATCTGGATGAGCCGCTCGGGCGGGTCCTGGCGCTCCGGCCGGGAATTGATCTCCACCGCTACTCCCCATTCGGCACATTCCTTGAAGACCTTTGCGGCGTCGAACTCGGATTCGGGCCTGGTGCCGCGCGAACCCTGGACCAGCCGCCCGGTGCAATGGCCCAGGACGTTGGTGTGGGGGTCGCTGATGCCGCCGAGCATGCGCTGTGTCATGGTCTTCGAATCGGAGCGCAGCTTGGAATGGACGCTGGCCACCACCACATCCAGCCGTTCCAGCATTTCCGGCGTCTGGTCCAGGGTTCCGTCTTCCAGGATGTCCACTTCGATGCCGTTGAGCAGCCGGAACCCGTCCTGGCCGGCGTTGACCTCCTCCACTATTCCCAATTGCCGGTCGAGGCGTTCCGCGCTCAGGCCGTTGGCAATCGTGAGGTTGGGGGAGTGGTCCGTCAGTGCGAGGTACTCGCGGCCCAGGGTGCGGGCTGCCGCCACCATTGTTTCGATCGGCGATCCGCCGTCGGACCAGTTGCTGTGGCTGTGCAGGTCGCCGCGCAGGGCCGAAGCAAGCCCATGGCCACCGGCGGCGAGCGGTTCGCTGCCCCGCTCGCGGAGGTCGGCCAAGTAGTCCGGAACGCGGTCTTCCATGGCCTGCGAAATGACTTCCGCGCTGCGGTTGCCAACCCCCTTGAGGCTCGTCAAGCGGCCGGACGCGATCAGGCGCGGCAGCTCGCCGGGCGGCAGCTGCCGCACGACGTCGGCCGCTTTCCTGAAGGCCTGCACTTTGAACGTCGGTGCGAGGCTGCGTTCCAGCCAGAAGGAAATTTCATCGAGCGCCTCAACGGGATCCATGGCTCCATGATCCCCGATGCTATGGGCGCAGGCGGATACTGCTCATTTTGAGGTCGTTCGTGCCCTCGAAGACATAGTGGAGGTTGATCGTCTTGCCGTCGCACTGCAGCGTCCCGGAGAGATCGGCCTTGTTGTTCCCGTTGTTGTTGTTCACGCTGACGGAGTTGTAGTTGGGCTTGCAGGAGTTATCCAGTTCCAGGCTTGCAATGCCGTCAATGAACGACTGCTTGTCCAGTTCGTCCTTGAGGGCCTGGTGGAGGTAGTCGTCGTAGGCTTCCTCGGTATCGCCGGCCACAACCAGTTTGGTGAACTCGTCGGCCAGCCCGCGCGCCTTCGACGTCGCGTTGCCAACGACGTTCACGAGCACCAACACCCCCACCACGGCGAGGACGATCACGCCGGCTACGATGCCCAGGACGATCCATAGCGTCTTCCGCTTCTTGGCAGGAGGAGCGGACGGCTGCCCGTACTGCCCCGGCGGGTACTGGCCTGGTTGGGGCGGGTATTGCCCTTGCCCTTGTTGGGGGTAGGGGTTTGGACTTCCGTAGTTGGGTGCGCCTCCCGCGGGACTTCCCTGCGGAGCTGCGTACGACGGCGGCTGTTGCCACTGCGGAGGCGTCCCGGACTGTGCGGGGTTGCCTGATGGCGGCGGGTACGGACCCGCCGGATTGGGATTCCGTGGAACATCGCCTTGTCCGTTGGGCTCTTGTGGATTACTCACTCTCGGACCCCTTTCAGCAGCCTGCTTCCGCGCCACCTTTGTGGCCGGGAACTTCCGGCAGCCCCCGATGCTTTCCTTTGAATCAAACAGCATCCTGACAGTCCGGGCAAGAGTGACTGCTACCCTTCCGAGCGCCTTCCCAGAAGCGGCTGGACCCGGTAGGGAATCATCTCCCGCATGGCCAGCGCTGTATCCGTGCGCTCAACGCCGTCGCAGGCCAGGATCTTGCCGTTGATCCTGAAGAGGTCCTCCGCGTCCAAGGCCACCACCCGCAACAGCAGGTCAGCCGAACCGGTCAGGCCGAAGCCTTCCAGGATTTCCGGGATATCGGCCAGGTCCTTCGCCAGCGTTGCCAGTTTCTGCTGCTGCACGTGGACGCTGATGAAGGCTGTGAGCGGGTACCCCAGCGCGACCGGATTGATGCGCCGTTCGAAGGACAGGAAGGCGTGCTTCTTCTCAAGCTGTGCCATGCGCGCCTGGACGGTGTTTCTGGAGAGGCCGAGCTTTTGGGCCAGGGCGACCACTGTTCCCCGCGGGTCCTTCGCCATGGCCGAGAGGAGACGGGTATCGGTGCCATCCAGTGGTTGCATAATGCGCAAGATTAGCACGGGCCTGAAGGGACAAACATGGCAGGATGCTCAATTTCCAGCAGGGTAGTTGTACCCCATGCCCTTTGTGAGTAGGGTCACAAATAACCCGGGCGAAGGAGCCCGGGGGCCGGTCTGCGGCTGGATCACAAGTCCCGCGCGGGCCGACGAATACGAGCCGGAAGGTCGCGATCACCAATGTTGACGGACAAGGCGGGAACGGACGCAGGCACCACTGCTCCGGACCCGGGACTCAGCGGACACAATCCCTTGCGGACCGGCGGCGGGATGCTGCAACTGGTCTCCCCGGAGGGGGAGCGGATAAGCCATCCCGAGTTCGATCTCTGGATCAAGGACATCGGAGACGAACAGCTTTGTTCCCTCTTTGAGGACATGACTGTCATCCGCCGCATCGACGCCGAGGCCACCGCACTGCAACGCCAAGGTGAACTGGCCCTATGGCCGCCCCTGCTCGGCCAGGAAGCATCGCAGATTGGTTCCAGCCGGGCCCTTCGTGACGAAGATTTCGTCTTTCCCAGCTACCGCGAGAGCGGCGTGGCGTACGTACGCGGCGCCCACGTGTCCGAGATCGCCAAGGTCTGGCGCGGCAACGCTTTATACAGCTGGGATCCGCAGCGGATCAACATGGCCACCCCCCAAATCATCATCGGGTCCCAGAGCCTGCACGCCACCGGCTATGCGATGGGCGTTCAGCTGGACGGCGCCAGCTCCGCGGTCATGGCCTACTTCGGCGACGGCGCTACCAGTGAAGGCGACGTCAACGAGGCCATGGTCTTCGCCGCCAGCTTCCAGGCCCCCGTGGTGTTCTTCTGCCAGAACAACCACTGGGCCATTTCCGAGCCCGTGCGCGTACAGTCCCACGTCCAGCTGGCGGACCGTCCCACCGGTTTCGGCATTCCCAGCATGCGGGTTGACGGCAACGACGTCCTGGCCGTCATGGCAGCCACCCGGGTGGCGCTGGACAGGGCACGCAAGGGCGGTGGGCCGACGTTCATAGAAGCGGTCACGTACCGCATGGGTCCGCACACGACGGCGGACGACCCCACCCGTTACCGGGACGCGAACGAACTGGAAGACTGGGCAGCGAAGGATCCCATCCTCCGCATTCGCAGGCTGCTCGATGCCAAGGGCCTGCTGACGGAGGAACTTGAAGCACAGGTCAAAGCGAAGGCCGACGCCGTGGGAACCGAATTGAGGACCAGTTGCATCACCATGCCGGATCCCCAACCCCTGGATGTTTTCAACCACGTCTACAGCACGCCCAACCCTTGGATTGAACGGCAGAAGGACCACTATTCGCGCTACCTGAACAGCTTCAACACCGTCGAGGAAGGTGCCCGCTGATGTCCAAGCTCACTTTTGCCCGGGCCATCAACGCAGGGCTCCGCAAGTCATTGGAAAACGATCCCAAGGTAGTTCTCATCGGCGAGGACATCGGTACCCTCGGAGGTGTTTTCCGGGTCACCGACGGACTCCAGAAAGACTTCGGGCGGCACCGCGTCATCGATTCGCCGCTGGCGGAGTCGGGCATCGTGGGCACGGCAGTCGGCCTTGCCTACCGCGGCTACCGCCCTGTGTGCGAGATCCAGTTCGACGGTTTTATCTACCCTGCTTTCGACCAGATCGTCAGCCAGGTGGCCAAGATGCACTACCGGACGCAGGGCAGGGTCAAAATGCCCATCACCATCCGGGTTCCCTTCGGTGGCGGCATAGGGTCTCCGGAGCACCACTCGGAGTCCCCGGAGGCCTATTTCACCCACACTTCCGGGCTGCGGGTGGTGGCCGTATCCAATCCGCAGGATGCCTACACCATGATCCAGCAGGCCATCGCCTCGGATGACCCGGTGCTGTACTTCGAACCCAAGCGCCGCTATCACGACAAGGGCGATGTGGATGAGGCCGCGGACCTCTCCTCGGCACTTCCCATGGACAAGGCAGCCGTGGTGAACGCCGGCACGGACGTCACCCTGGTGGCCTACGGTCCCTTGGTCAAGACGGCCAGGGATGCCGCGCAGGCAGCGGCGGACGAGGGAACCTCGGTGGAAGTCATCGATCTTCGGTCCTTGGCGCCGGTGGACTATCCCGTGGTCGAGGCGTCGGTCCGCAAGACCGGCCGCCTGGTCATTACGCATGAGGCAGCCCAATCCGGCGGCCTGGGTGCCGAGATCGCGGCCAGCATCACGGAGCGCTGCTTCAACTACCTCGAAACAGCGCCGGTGCGGGTCACTGGCTTCGACGTTCCCTACCCCTATTCCAAGCTCGAAATGCACCATCTGCCGGACCTGGACCGGATCCTGGATGGCGTTGATCGCGCGCTGGGCCGCCCCAACTCGTTGAGTGGACTGGAAGGATGAGCGCCACCATGATCAAGGAATTCAAGCTGCCGGACCTCGGCGAGGGCCTCACGGAGTCCGAGATCCTTAGCTGGAAAGTGGCGGTGGGGGATACCGTCAGCCTCAACCAGGTCATTGCCGAGGTTGAGACGGCCAAGGCAGTGGTGGAACTTCCGTCCCCGTTTGCGGGAGTGGTAGCGGCTTTGCATGAGGAACCCGGCACGGTGGTTGAGGTGGGCAAGCCGATTGTCTCGTTCGAAGTGGACGACGCCGGAGCTGCCCAGGGCGCAGAGGCGACGGACGCCGAATCTCCGGCCGGTCCCGCCAAACGCGAGCCGAACCTGGTAGGTTACGGCGCCGTCGTCGAGCATTCCGGGCGGCCCGCGAGGCGTGCCCGCGCTGCTGCCCCGGCGGTTGCTCCCCGGGCAGGGGAAACCGCCGTCGGGGAGCGGCCACGTTCCACGCCGCCTGTCCGCAAACTGGCCCGGGACCTCGGCGTCGATCTGGAGCGCGTCACCGGAACCGGCCCGCACGGGCTGATCACCCGCGAGGATGTACAGAACTTTGCGGGCGCACCGGCACCGGACGCACAGGCCCCCACGGCGCCGGCCGCCGGCGGCCGGGAAACCCGGACCCCGGTCAAGGGCGTACGCAAGTTCAGCGCGGCTGCCATGGTGCAAAGCGCCTTCACCGCACCGCACGTCACGGAGTTCCTGACCGTGGATGTCACTCCAACCATGGAGTTGCTGGCCCGGCTAAAGAGCAACAGAGCGTTCGACGGCGTGAAGTTGACCCCGCTCACCATCGCGGCAAAGGCCGTGCTGATTGCGCTGCGGAACAACCCCACCCTCAATACGCACTGGGACGATGAGAAGCAGGAGATTGTCCAGTACCACTACGTCAACCTCGGCATCGCGGCCGCTACTCCACGCGGCCTGACGGTGCCGAACATCAAGGATGCGGAGCAGTTGCCGCTGCGTGAGCTCGCCGTTCAGTTGTCCGAACTGACGGACACTGCCCGGGCAGGGAAGACATCCCCGGCGGATCTGTCGGGCGGCACGATCTCCATCACCAACATAGGCGTCTTCGGCATTGACGCCGGGACGCCCATCCTCAACCCGGGCGAAGCGGCCATTGTGGCGTTGGGAGCGGTGCGGAAAGCGCCGTGGGTGGTGGACGACGAACTGGTGGTCCGCCAGGTGATGTCGCTCAGCCTGTCCTTCGACCACCGCCTGGTGGACGGGGAACAGGGTTCGCGGTTCCTGGCCGACCTCGGCGCGATCCTTTCCGACCCGGCGATGGTGCTGACCATGGTCTAGCTTGCCTGGTGGGTGTCCCGCCAGCTGTGTTCGGGTTCGAATCCCAAGAGCCTCCGGGCCTTGTCGATGGACAGCATCGTTTCGTGCGGCTGCAGTTCCTTGACGACGTCGACGCCGGGAAAGACTTCCGCGGTAAGTTCGGCACTGCTCCGGCTCATGACGGTGTCTGCCGCGGCGATGATGAACCGTTCGAACCCTGGCGGGGCAACCTCGAGGGCGCGGGCCACGGCCTGGGCGCCGTCGCGGGCGTCGATGTAGCCCCAAAGGTTCCACTTACGCCGGGTCGCGTCAGCGTCGAAGGACGGGAACGCGGCGTAGTCTTCAGGATCCATGACATTCGAAAAACGCAGGGCCGTGATGCTGAGCTCAGGGTCCCAGCGGGTGAGTTGGATGGCCATCTGCTCTTCCAGGTGCTTGACCAGCGAATACGTGCTTTCGGGCCGGGCGTCGTATTCCTCATCCACCGGGATGTAGGGCGGCGGCGCATCGAAGGGTAGGCCAAGCACTGTCTCGCTGGAGGCGTAGACGACCTTCTTGATGCCTGCACGGCGTGCTGACTGGAACACGTTGTAGGTGGAGAGCATGTTGTTCTCGAAGATCGCGGAGTCGGGGGCCAGCCCGGGGGCCGGGATGGCCCCTAGGTGGACGATCGCATCCAGACCGTCGTGCCGGTCGTCGAGCCCAAGGATCACGTCCACCACCTGGCCGTAGTTGCGCAGGTCGACGCTGACGTATCCAGGACCCCGCTCACCGTCCCGGTCGAGGTTGAACACTTGGTGGCCATCCTCTGTCAGCCTCCGCACGACGCTCCTGCCCAACTTTCCGCTTCCACCGGTGACAGCAATCTTCATGGGGTTCTCCTTTGATGATCAGGTGTGACGTTTCAAAGCTGTCTACAACCCTAGGGGGCGGCCCATGGGCGGGGACATACTTCAAGCTGGCCCTGTGAGTCCTAGGAAGGGCAGGGCGGGTCCTGGAAGGCAGAGCGGGTCCTGGAAGGCAGTTCGTCAGCCCGCCGGCGTTCCAACAGTTGCGGCCGCCAGTGCCATCCGTTCAAGGACCGGTCGGGCAGACTTCACGGCGATCTTCCTGCCATGCTGGCGGACGGAATGCGGGGTGGAATTGATCAGGCCGAAAGCGGCATGCGCGCGGACCCGAAGCTCGGCGGGATCGCTGCCGGGATGCACCTCCTTGAGGACATCAACCCACGTCTCCACATAGCCTCGCTGGAGGGCCCGGACCTCCGCCTGGTCAGCTTCGCTGAGGCTTCCGAAATCGCGGTCCTGGACCCTGATGACGTCCGGATTCCGCAGGGCAAAGTCCACGTGGAAGGCAACCAGGCCTTCCAAGGCCGCAAGCGCATTCCCGGCTTCGGCCACCACCTTGAGCCCACCGTGCTGCAGCTCGCGGCTGACGCTCAGGAGGAGCTCGCCCAACACGGCCTGCTTGCCGGGGAAGTGCCGGTACACGGCAGGTCCGCTGACGCCCGCGGCGGCGCCGAGATCCTCAAGGGAAACCCTGGCGAATCCGTTCTCCGCGAAGAGGCCGGCAGCGGCGGAAAGCAACGCCACGCGCCGCTCTTCCTTGGCCTGGCTGCGCTGGGTGGCTTGGCTGCGCTGTGTTGCCTGGCTGCGCTGTGTTGCCTGGCTGCGCTGTGTTGCCTGGCTGCGCTGGGTTGCTTGGCTGCGCTGTGTTGCCTGGCTGCGCTGGGTTGCTTGAGCATGCTGGGTCACAGTTTCCTCCTCGCCGCCCGCAGTACGTGCTGGACATCACAGTTAATCAAGACTAACCTAAATTTCAGTTATGAGGCACTAACCGAAATGACGTGGATCTGACACCGTTCGGACCGGAATGGGACTGTAGTCGATGGAGACGATAGCCAGCGTTGCAGGGGCTGCCACGAGCACCTTTGCCGCCAACGAGGAAGCCCAGCGCAAGCTGGTGGATGAACTTAAGGAGCGCCTCGCAACCACTGCGCTGGGCGGCCCGCCCAAGTCCCGCGAGCGCCACATTTCCCGTGGAAAACTCCTTCCCAGGGAGCGCATCGACTACCTGCTGGACGAGGGCAGCCCGTTCCTGGAGATTGCGCCGCTGGCGGCCAACGGCATGTACAACGACGATTCTCCCGGCGCCGGGGTCATCGCAGGCATCGGGCTGGTTCATGGCCGGCATGTGCTGGTCATCTCCAACGACGCCACCGTCAAGGGCGGAACCTACTATCCCATGACGGTGAAGAAGCACCTTCGGGCGCAGGAGATCGCACTGGAGAACAAGCTGCCGTGCATCTACCTTGTGGACTCCGGGGGAGCTTTCCTGCCCAAGCAGGACGAGGTGTTCCCGGACAAGGAACACTTTGGCCGGATCTTCTACAACCAGGCGCGCATGTCGGCGGCCAAGATTCCACAGATCGCCTCCGTGATGGGTTCCTGCACGGCCGGTGGCGCCTACGTCCCGGCGATGAGCGATGAGACGGTCATTGTGCGGAACCAGGGCACCATCTTCCTTGGCGGACCGCCGCTGGTGAAGGCAGCCATCGGAGAGATCGTCACGGCGGAAGAACTCGGTGGCGGGGACGTTCACGCCAAGGTATCCGGCGTAGCGGACCACCTGGCCGAGAACGACCAGCACGCGCTCGAAATTGTCCGCGACATCGTGGCGACGTTGCCACAGCCGGCCCCGCCGGCCTGGGACGTGCTCGACGTCGTCCTGCCGCCCGTCGTCGAACCGTCCGGTATCTACGGCGTGGTTCCGACCGACGTCAACGCGCAGTACGACGTTCGCGAAGTCATTGCCAGGATCGTGGACGGTTCCGAATTCCATGAGTTCAAGAAGAACTACGGGACAACGTTGGTGACGGGTTTTGCGCATCTGCACGGACACCCCGTGGGCATCGTGGCCAACAACGGCGTGCTGTTCAGCGAGTCCTCACTCAAGGGGGCGCACTTCATTGAACTCTGTGACCAGCGTGGAATTCCCTTGATCTTCCTGCAGAACCTTTCCGGGTTCATGGTGGGCAAGGACTATGAACAGGGCGGCATAGCGAAGAACGGCGCCAAGATGGTCACTGCGGTTGCCACAGCCCGGGTTCCGAAACTGACGGTAGTGATCGGCGGCAGCTTCGGGGCGGGCAACTACTCCATGTGCGGCAGGGCCTACTCGCCACGGTTCCTGTGGATGTGGCCGGCAGCCCGTATTTCCGTAATGGGCGGAAACCAGGCTTCCAGCGTTCTTGCCACCGTCAAGCGCGAACAGTTGGAGGCCGCGGGCCAGGAGTGGTCCGCCGACGACGAGGAAGCCTTCAAGGCGCCCATCAAAAAGCAATACGAGGACCAGGGGAGCCCTTACTACTCAACGGCGCGGCTCTGGGACGACGGCATCATCGACCCCGCCGACACCCGCCGGGTCCTGGGGATGGCCCTGGAGGTCGTTTCCCGCCAACCGCTGCCCGAAACTTCCTTCGGCCTTTTCAGGATGTGACCATGACCGTGCCCACCACAACCCGGAATGCGCCGGCAGAGCCGGCCGAGCGGCATTCCTTCACAACAGTCCTGGTAGCCAACAGGGGAGAGATCGCCTGCAGGGTCATCCGGACGCTGCAGCACATGGGCATCCGGGCCGTGGCTGTCTACTCAGATGCGGACAAGGACGCCAAGCACGTGGCCATGGCAGACGCTGCCGTGGGCATCGGTGGAACGGCCCCGGCGGAGAGCTACCTGAAGATCGACGCGATCATTGAGGCCTGCCGCCAAACAGACGCCGAAGCCGTGCACCCGGGATACGGTTTCCTGTCCGAAAACGTTGAGTTCGCCAAGGCGCTGGATGCCGCCGGCATCGTGTTCATTGGGCCCGGGATCGAAGCGATCGAACTGATGGGCGACAAGATCCGTTCCAAGAACCACGTAATGTCCTACGGCGTTCCCTGCACGCCGGGCATCGCAAAGGCCGGGCTGACGGACCAGGACTTGATTGACGCCGCACCATCGGTGGGCTTTCCCCTGCTCATCAAACCGTCGGCCGGTGGCGGCGGAAAAGGTATGCAGGCGGTGGAACGGCCCGAAGACCTTCCTGCAGCCCTGGCCGCAGCCCGGCGGGTCGCGGCGGCCGCCTTTGGCGACGACACCCTTTTCCTGGAACGTTTGGTCCGTTCCCCCCGCCACATCGAAGTCCAGATCCTGGCAGACAACCACGGGAACGTCATCCATGTGGGCGAGCGCGAATGTTCCTTGCAGCGCCGGCACCAGAAGGTGATCGAAGAAGCCCCCTCGGCACTTTTCCGTTCCATGCCGGACGGTGAAGCGCAACGGGCCCGGATCGGAGAAGCCGCCTGCAACGCGGCCCGGTCAGTCAACTACAGCGGTGCCGGCACCGTGGAATTCCTGGTGTCCGATGACCATCCTGACGAGTTCTTTTTCATGGAGATGAATACGCGCCTGCAGGTGGAACACCCCGTGACGGAACTCGTGACGGGCATCGACCTGGTGGAATGGCAGGTGCGGATCGCTGCAGGTGAGGTCCTCACCCTGGCGCAGTCCGACGTCGTACTTAACGGGCACGCAGTAGAGGCGAGGGTTTACGCGGAGGTTCCCGAACGGAACTTCATGCCGTCCATGGGGCGGGTTGTGCAGCTGGCCGAGCGGGGACTGCCGGATCGGCGGATCTCCGGAGCCCGGGTGGGCGATGCAACGGTCCGGATCGATTCGGCCATGCGGCAAGGGCTCGACATCACGGGCGACTACGATCCGATGCTTGCCAAAGTGATCGCCTGGGGCCCGGACCGCGCGGCCGCCCTTGACGAACTGGATGCCGCGTTGGGCCGCTACACGCTGCTCGGCCTGGACACCAATGTGGAGTACCTGCGGCTGCTGATCAACGAACCCGACGTCCGTGGGGGCCACCTGGACACCGGACTCATCGAGCGGAAACTGCCGGGCATGACCTTCCGCCACATCGGACCGGAGGAAGTGGCGGCGGCCGGAGTTGCGCTCTGGCTTGAGCGGACCGGTTTCCCGCTGGCCGGGGATGCCTGGGCGCTGCCGGACTCCTGGCGCGTAGGGCAGCCGGCGGCTTGGACAGCCGCGTTCGGGCTGCCGGACGGCTCTGTGGCTACCGCCTCGATAGCTGACCACGGCGGCCAGGTGAGAGTAATGCTCGACGGCGGTCCCGGCGTCGGGCGCCAGGCCGTCACAGTGACCGGGGTGGAGCGGACCGACGACCGGATCAGCCTGGACGTCGACGGCGTGAACCTCACCTACGCGCTGGGCCGGGACAACCGGGGAATCCACCTCGGAAACGCCGGCTGGTCTTGCCGCCTGGAGGTCTTGAACCGCGCCGAAAAGCTCAAGCGCATGCTGGCCGGAATCCAGCAGGAGGAAGGAACCGCGGACCCCGAGGTGCGCTCGCCCATGCCCGGAACGGTGGTCTCCGTTGCCGTTTCCGACGGCGAAACGGTCGCCGAAGGGCAGGTACTCCTCGCCGTCGAGGCCATGAAGATGGAGCACCAACTGGTGGCCTCCGTCCATGGAACAGTCCACCTGACGGTAGCAACAGGCGACCTCGTCAAGGCAGACCAGGTACTCGCCAGCATCCATGCCACCCCGACCAGTGCCGTCCCAACCACTAAGGAAACCCAGCCGTGAGCACTTTCGACCTTTCCGAGGAATACCAGGACCTCAGTGACTCCGTCCGCGAGTTCGCCGATGAAGTAGTGGCCCCCGTCTCGGCCAAGCACGACGAAGAACACAGCTTCCCCTACGAGGTCATCAAGCAGATGGGGGAGATGGGGCTCTTCGGCCTGCCTTTTCCCGAAGAGTACGGCGGCATGGGCGGGGACTACTTCGCGCTCGCACTGGCCCTGGAACAACTGGGTCGCGTGGACCAGTCGGTAGCCATCACTTTGGAAGCCGGAGTGTCCCTCGGCGCGATGCCCGTCTACCGGTTCGGGACCGGGGAACAGAAGGAACAATGGCTTCCGCCCCTTGCCTCCGGGCAGGCGCTCGCGGGGTTCGGGCTGACCGAACGCGAAGCCGGATCCGATGCCGGGGGCACTAAGACCCACGCCCACCTGGAAGCCGGCGAATGGGTGATCAACGGCAACAAGGAGTTCATCACCAACTCAGGCACGGATATCACCCGGCTGGTCACTGTCACCGCGGTCACCGGCAAGGAAGAACGCCCGGACGGCAGTATCAAGAAGGAGATCTCCACCATCCTGGTGCCCACGGAAACCCCCGGCTTTAAAGCGGAGAAGGCCTACAACAAGGTGGGCTGGAACGCTTCGGACACCCACCCGTTGACACTGGACAACGTCCGGGTTCCCGAATCCAACCTGCTCGGCGAGCGCGGACGCGGCTACGCCAACTTCCTTTCCATCCTTGACGAAGGCCGCATCGCGATCGCGGCTTTGGGTACAGGAGCCGCCCAGGGATGCGTGGACCTGTCCGTGAAATACGCCAAGGAACGCAGTGCCTTCGGGCAGAACATCGCCAAGTACCAGGCCATCCAATTCAAGATCGCGCGGATGCAGGCCAGGGCCCACACGGCACGTCTTGCCTACTACGACGCAGCGGCCAGGATGCTCGCGGGGAAGCCGTTCAAGACCGAGGCGGCCATCGCTAAGATGGTCGCAGGCGAGGCTGCCATGGACAACGCGCGGGATGCCACCCAGGTATTCGGCGGGTATGGCTTCATCAACGAATTCACCGTGGCCCGGCATTACCGGGACTCCAAGATCCTTGAGGTCGGGGAGGGCACCACGGAGGTTCAATTGATGCTCATCGCCCGCGAGCTGGGTCTTTAACCGCAGGGGAAGGATCAAGGATGATTGACAAGGTTGTTGCCAGCGCCGCGGAAGCGGTGAAGGACATCCCGGACGGTGCTTCGCTGGCCGTCGGTGGCTTCGGACTGTGCGGAATTCCGGTCGCGCTGATAGACGCCCTGCATCAACAAGGCACCACCGGGCTGGAGACGGTCAGCAACAACTGCGGCGTGGACGACTGGGGCCTTGGCATCCTCCTCAAGGACGGCCGCATCCGGCGAACCATCAGTTCCTACGTGGGCGAGAACAAGGAATTCGCCCGCCAGTACCTCGCCGGTGAACTGGAGGTGGTCCTCACCCCGCAGGGAACCCTGGCGGAGAAGCTGCGTGCCGGCGGCGCCGGGATCCCCGCTTTCTATACCAAAGCCGGCGTGGGCACCCAGGTGTCCGAAGGCGGGCTGCCGCAGAAGTACGACGCCGACGGGAACGTTGAGAAAGCGTCGGCGCCCAAGGAGGTGCGCGCCTTCAACGGTGCCGACTTTGTCCTGGAGGAGTCCCTGACCCCGGACTTTGGACTTGTCCACGCCTGGAAGGGCGATCGCCACGGCAACCTCGTCTTCCATGCAACGGCAATGAACTTCAACCCGCTGTGTGCCATGGCAGCAAAGACCACCATCGCCGAAGTGGAGGAACTGGTGGAACCGGGGGAGCTCGATCCCGAACACATCCACACTCCGGGCATCTTCGTCCAGCGCGTGGTGGTATCGCCGACGCCGGAGAAACGGATCGAGAAGCGCACCGTATCCGTCACGGACACATCCGGCGCAGGCACGGCGGAGCAGCAGGCGGGAGGAGCCTAACCATGGAATCGAACACGTATCACGATGTCCCGCCACGTCCCGAAGCCGTGCGGCACGAATACCGCAGGGCCGACGTCGACCATCACGACGCCAAAGGCTGGACGCGGAATGAACTGGCCGCCCGGGTGGCCCGCGAACTGGAGAACGGGCAATACGTCAACCTGGGGATCGGCATGCCCACCCTGATTCCCAACTACATCCCTGACGGGGTAGAGGTCATCCTGCACTCGGAGAACGGCATTCTGGGCGTGGGTCCCTACCCGGCCGAGGACAAAATCGACCCCGATGTGATCAATGCCGGCAAAGAAACGGTCACAGTGAACGCCGGCGCAGCTTTCTTCGATTCCGCGTCGTCGTTCGGGATGATCCGCGGCGGCCACGTGGATGTCGCCGTCCTGGGCGCCATGGAGGTGGCCTCCAACGGCGACCTCGCCAACTGGATGATCCCGGGAAAGATGGTCAAGGGCATGGGCGGGGCCATGGACCTGGTGTTCGGCGCCAAGAAGGTGATCGTCATGATGGAACACGTTGACCGTAACGGCCGCCCGAAAATCGTGAAGGACTGCACCCTTCCGCTGACCGGCAAGGGATGCGTGGACCGCATCATCACCGACCTTGCCGTGATCGACGTTGTGAAGGACGAAGGCGAACCCCGGCTGGTCCTGCGGGAACTTGCGCCAAACGTCACCTTGGACGACGTCGTGGCGGCAACTGGTGCGGAACTGTTCGAAGAAGACCAGGAACTCACCGTATGACCCGGGTAGTGGTGCAGCGCGGTCTCTATTTTGACGAACTGGAAGAGGGCGTCGTGTATGCGCACAGGCCCGGCCGCACAGTGAC
This sequence comes from Paenarthrobacter sp. YJN-5, assembly GCF_015040095.1. Lineage (NCBI taxonomy): Bacteria > Bacillati > Actinomycetota > Actinomycetes > Micrococcales > Micrococcaceae > Paenarthrobacter > Paenarthrobacter sp. YJN-5. The sequence goes on along the minus strand of NZ_CP053544.1, from coordinate 2,999,322 downwards.
CGAAGCGGACAACGTCCTCTTCACCACCATGACCATGAACACCCAGGCGCTGCATCTGGACGCAGCCTGGAGTTCGACGCAGCCGTTCGGCCAGCGCCTGATGAATTCCATGTTTACGCTGTCGGTCATGGTGGGCCAGTCCGTGACCCAGCTGACCCAGGGCACCATCGTGGCGCAGTTGGGGCTGACGGATGTAGCTTTCCCGCACCCGCTCTACCACGGCGATACGCTGTACACGGAGACAGAGGTCACCGGGAAGAGGCTTTCGTCGTCCCGTCCCGGCCAAGGGTTGGTGACCATGCAACACACCGGCCGGAACCAGGACGGCAAGGAAGTGGCGCTGGCAACGCGGACGTGTTTGATGTGGACCAAGGAAGCGCACGCCTCCCAAACCGACGTCTCCAAGCACTAGTCACGCCCAGCAGCAAGGAACCCGATGCCCACTCCTGCCGACCTTCCCTTCACCATGGGTCCTGCCCTCCTGTTCTGCCCTGCGGACCGCCCGGAACGCTACAGCAAGGCGGCCGACCGCTCCGATGCGGTGATCCTGGACTTGGAAGATGCCGTTGCGCCTGCTGACAAGCAGCGTGCCCGGGGTGCCATCCTGGCCCAGCTGGGCGCGGCGGGAGATACGCCGGAGCTGGAACCCGGCCGCACCATCGTGAGGGTCAATCCGGTGGGCTCGGCTGAGTTCGGGAAGGACCTCCACAGCCTGGCCCACACGCCATACCGCACTGTGATGGTTGCCAAGGCGGAGAGGGCAGAGGACATGCGGGCCCTTGACGGTTACCGGGTGATTGCCCTCTGCGAAACAGCTGCCGGTGTGTTGAATGCCGCTGCCATCGCGGCGGAACCAAATGTGGTGGCGCTCATGTGGGGCGCGGAGGACCTGCTGGCATCCCTGGGCGGGCTTTCCAGCAGGAACGACGACGGCGGGTACCGGGCTGTTGCCCTGCACGCCCGTTCCGCTGTACTGCTTGCCGCAAAAGCCGCGGGCAAGGAAGCCATCGACGCCGTCTACGTGAACATTCCGGACCTTGACGGCCTGGCCGTGGAATCGCGGGATGCCGTGGCGAGCGGTTTCGGGGCGAAAGCCTGCATCCATCCGTCCCAAGTGGCTGCTGTGCGGGAAGCCTATGCGCCTGCGCCCGAAGCAGTGGAGGAAGCGCGCGAGTTGTTGGATGCCGCCTCCGCTGCTGGCAGCGGTGTGTTCCAGTTCAAAGGGAAGATGATCGACGGCCCCATCCTTAAGCACGCTGAATCGGTGCTGCGCAGGGCCCGCTGAGGCCCGTTAACAGGCGCGAGGTGGCATTTAATGCCAATGTTTCCCGGAAACACTGTCATCAAATGCCACCTCGCGTGTGGGTCTTAGGCTGAGACCTTGGTGGCCAGCTCAGTCAGCGGCACTGCCGGCGGCCGTTGTGCCGTGCTCTTGATCGATACCGACTGCCCCGACTTGGCAGACTCAAGGACCGACTCCATCACCTCAAGGGCGTGGAACGCGAGCCCGCCCCCGGCACGCGGTTCCTGGCCTTCGGGAGTTGCCGCAAGGTCGGCAATGCCAAAGCCCCGGCCCGAGTCCACATAGCCGGCCGAGACGGGCAGTGTTTCCCAGTCCTCGGCGCCGAGCGCGAACAACTGGACCTCGCCGTCGAAATGGTTGGGATCCGGAACCACCAGGGAACCCTTCTCGCCGTGGATTTCCAGGTTGGGACTCTTGGTCTTGACGGCGTCGAAGCTCATGAAGAGCGTTGACAGCGCACCGGAGGCATGGACCAATACTCCTGTCACGTGCGAGTTGATGTCCACCGGTACTTTCTGGCCCTCGCGGGGACCGGAACCGATGGTGCGTTCATTCCTCGTGTGGCTCGCGGCGCCCACCACGGAGACGACCGGACCCAGGAGAGTGACCAATGCCGAGACGTAGTACGGGCCCATGTCCAGCAGCGGTCCGCCGCCGGGCTGGTAGTAGAAGTCCGGGTTCGGATGCCAGCGTTCGTGGCCGGGCGTGGCCATGGTGGCCGTCGCCGAGATCGGGGTACCGATCAGGCCGTCGTCGATCGCTTTGCGGGCCGTTTGGATGCCCGTGCCCAGGACCGTATCCGGCGCACAGCCCACCACCACTCCGGCGGCCCGTGCAGCGTCGAGGACCTGCCGGGCCTCTTCGGTGGTAGCGGCGAGCGGCTTCTCCCCGTACACGGACTTGCCGTTGGCGATGGCCTTGAGGGCCACGTCGGCGTGCGCCGCCGGGATAGTCAGGTTGAGCACCAGGTCGACGTCGTCCGCCGCCAACAGCTCTTCCACCGACACTGCCCGGACGCCTTCGTAGGAGTCCGCCACTGCCTGGGCACGGGCCGGATCGAGGTCCGCCACGGCCACGAGGTTGACCGGATCAAGGCGCCGGAAATTGCTCAGGTACTGGGCGATGATGGCGCCGCAGCCGATGATTCCGACGTTAAGCTGCTTGGTGTTTTCTAGCGGGTTGCCCACAGCATGCCCCTCTCGATGATGGTGCGGACGTTGGAGTCCTGGAGAACTTCCACACGGTGTCCCGGGGTGCAGACGAAGATCCTGCCCTTGCCCCACTGGCGCGTCCAGATGGCAGGGGAAGTGACCTCCCGGTTCCAGGGGTCCCAGTCGCGCACCTTCTGGGTGGTGGTGGCCAGGACGTCGATGTAGTCGTCGGCCAGGACCCAGTACTGCTCGGTGACCAGGTCAAAGTCGGACAAGCCGGCAGTGATGGGGTGTTCTGCGGCCGCAGGGAGCATGTTCACCGTGTAAGGAACGTAGTTGTCCGACTGCTCGCCGATTCTTTCGTCCGGGTGCTTGCCGGGATGGCAGGCGAACTGGCCCCCGATCAGGTGGAGGTAGTCGGAGTTGTTGCGGTAGGAGTCGGCGATGCCGCCATGCCAGCCCGCCAGGCCCGTACCGTTCTCGACGGCGGCACGAAGTCCCTCGAACTCGTCCTTCTCGATGGTGGACATGGTCATGCACTGCACGATCAGGTCCACAGTTGCCATGTAGTCGGCGTCTGCGTAGATTTTGGGCGATTCCTCCACCCGTACCTCGAAGCCTTGGGCTTTGAGGTACGGGATGAAGAGTTCGGTGGCCTCCACAGGCTGGTGTCCGTCCCAGCCCCCGCGTACCACCAGGGCGGTTTTGTTGTTGCTCGACATGTTTTCCTTAATTTTTTTCGGGGCGTATCCGGTGAGTCGTTCAGCGTGTTGCGAAGGCGGCATCGAAGGCCGCTGCGGGTGGCTGGATAGTGGCAAGTTCCTTGACCATGGCCAGTGCCTGCGGAGCACCGACCAGGCGGTCCATGCCCGCGTCTTCCCACTCGATGCTGGTGGGTCCTGCGTAGCCGATGGCGTTGAGGGTCCGGAAGATCGGTTCCCACTGCACGTCTCCGTGGCCGGCCGTGACGAAATCCCAACCGCGGCGGGGATCCGCCCATGGCAAATGCGACCCCAGGCGTCCGTTGCGTCCGTTCAACTGCCGGACGGACTCCTTTACGTGGACGTGGAAGATCCGGTCGGCGAAGTCCTGCAGGAACATGACAGGGTCCAGGTCCTGCCATATGAAGTGGGACGGATCAAAGTTCAACCCGAAGTTCTCCCGGTGCCCGATGGCTTCGAGCGTTCGCTTGGCAGTCCAGTAATCGTAGGCAATCTCGGAGGGGTGGACTTCCAGTGCGAACCGGACCCCCACCTCGTCGAAGACGTCCATGATGGGGTTCCAGCGGTTGGCGAAGTCCTGGTAGCCGCGCTCGATCATGGCATCAGAGGCGGGAGGGAACATGGCAACGCATTTCCAGTTGGAGGAACCCGTAAATCCGGTGACGGTCTTGACCCCCAGCTTGGCCGCAGCGCGGGCCGTCGCCTTCATGGTCTCTGCTGCGCGCCGGCGGACGCCTTCCGCATCACCATCACCCCAGACATCGGCGGACAGGATATCCCGGTGCCGTTCGTCGATGGGATCATCGCAGACTGCCTGCCCCGTGAGGTGGTTGGCGATGGCATGGACCGACAAGTTGTGCTTGTCCAGGATCTCCAGCTTGTTCCGGAGGTAGGCATCGTCTTCCACTGCCCGTACCGGATCGAGGTGGTCGCCCCAGCAGGCGATCTCCAGGCCGTCGAAGCCCCATTCGCCTGCCAACCGGGCAACTTCCTCAAAGGGAAGGTCTGCCCACTGACCGGTAAAAAGTGTGATGGGTCGGTTCATCAGTGCTCCTTGTCAACGTTCTGCCAACGGCTTTCCGCCGCAGCGCTCGCCTCTACGGCGGCCAATACCTTCTGGACCTGCAAAGCATCAGCGAACGACGGCGACGGCTGCTCACCGGCGCCGATGGCATTCACGAGGTCCACCACCTGATGGGTGAAGCCGTGCTCGTACCCCAGTCCATGGCCGGTCGGCCACCAGTTGCCCGTGTAGGGGTGGGACGGTTCGGTGACCATGATCTTGCGGAAGCCCGCATCGGGTTCAAGCGAGGCTTCGTAGAACTGCAGGGAATTCATGTCCTCGAAGTCGAAGGCCAGCGAACCCTTGGTGCCGTTCAGCTCCAGTCGCATTGCGTTCTTTCGGCCCAGCGCGAAGCGGGTGGCCTCGAAGATGCCAACGGGACCAGTGCCGCCGTCGTGCTTTCCGCTGAACCGGGCAGTGAAAAGGGCGGCGTCGTCAACGGTTACCGGGCCCTTGGGGCCGTCGGAGCCACCGTGGCCGCCGAGTCCCACGAAGTCACCACCCACCGGGCGTTCCTTAACGAATGTTTCCATCAGGGCGGAGACCCCGGTGATGGCTTGTCCGGTGATCCACTGGGCCGCATCAATGCTGTGGGCGCCGATGTCGCCCAGGGAGCCGGAGCCTGATTTCGACTTGTCCAAGCGCCACGTGAGGGGAGCGTCGGCATCCGAGAGCCAGTCCTGAAGGTACTGGGCGCGGACGTGGCGGATATCGCCCAGGCGCCCTTCGTCAACCATCCGCTTGGCCAAGGCGAGCGCGGGCGTACGGCGGTAGCTGAAGCCGCACATGGAGAGGACTCCGCGTTCGGCCGCGGCCTGCGCAACGGCCGTCATCTTCCCGGCTTCCTCCACGGAGTTGGCCAGGGGCTTCTCGCACAGGACGTGCTTTCCCGCTTCCAAGGCCGCGATCGCAATCTCGGCGTGGGTGTTGCCTGGAGTGCAAATATCAATGAGGTCGATGTCGTCGCGCTCGATCAAACGCCGCCAATCCGTCTCCACCGATTCCCAGCCGTACTTGGCTGCCGCCGCCCGGACTCCTTCTTCATTCCGGCCGGCCACCGCGGTGAGTTGCGGCGCCAAGGGCAGGTCAAAGAATCGCGGGGCGGTACGCCATGCGTGGGAGTGGGCGGCGCCCATGAAGGCATAGCCCACCATGCCCACACGCAGGGGTCGTGGTTCAGTCACAACTGATCCTTTCTAGTCTGCCGAATCCGGCTACTTGCTGAATCCGGCGGTCAGGCCGCTCAGGAGCTGACGCCGTCCTACTACGTACAGCACCAGGATGGGCAAGGTGCTCAGGACAACCGAGGCCAGGACCGCCGGGATGTTCACGCTGAATTCGCCCTGGAACGTCCAGAGCCCCAACGGGAGGACACGAAGGTCCGGGTTTTGGGTCAGCACCAGCGGGAGCAGGAACCCGTTCCACACATGCAGGCCGTTGTAGATGGATACCGTTACGATCGCCGGACGGGTCAGGGGCAGCGCCAGGCGCCACATGGTCTGCCATTCGCTGCACCCGTCAAGCCGCATGGATTCGAACAGCTCGTTCGGGACGTCGCGAATGAAGTTGGACAGGATGAGTACCGTCAGCGGAATCGCGAAGGCGATGGACGGGAGCATGATGGCCAGCAGGCTGTCGTAGAGGTTCAACCTGATGATCATCAGGTAAATGGGGATGATGGTCGCCTGCAGGGGGATGGCCAAGCCCATCAGGAACATTCCGTTGACCAGCTTCAGGAACCTGCCACGTCCGCGGACGATCGCGAAGGAAGCCATGAAGGAAATCAGGACCGTCGGAATGACGGAACCGAGCGTCACGATCGCACTGTTCATGAAGTACGTCGCGAAGTTGGATTCCAGGACCAGCTGGTAGTTCTCCAAGGTGGGCGACGTCGGCGGAGCCAGCGGGCTTTGCCCGAAGTAGCCCTCTGCCGTCTTCAGGCTGGTGATCACAATGTAGTAGACCGGGATGATAATGATGGCCAGCCAGATCCAACCGCCAAGGCCCCCGGGGATGTTGAGTCGACGTATCCGCGTGGCCAAGCTGAGCTTGACCAGGGGCGGGTCGGTCTTGGCGCCGGTTGCCGGCGTCTCTTCTGTGTTCGTCAGAACGGTGCTCACCCTACATACCTTCCAATTGGCTGCCCTGCTTGTCCTTGCCTCCAAGACGCTGGAGGAACAAGGCCAGTGCCAGGCCGATGACGACCAGAATCACCGCGATGACGCTCGCCGGGCCCATGAGGTTGGCCCGGAAGCCCCTGAGGTACATGTCCAGGGCCAGGATTCGGGTGGAGTTGCCCGGACCGCCGCCGGTGAGGACGAAGATCAGGTCGAAGTACGTCAGGGACCCCACCACCATCAAGGTGGAGGACGTGATGATGGTGTACTTCAGCTGCGGGAGCGTGATGTGGAAAAACTGCTTGATGGTTCCCGCGCCGTCGATCTGCGCCGCCTCGTACAAGGACTTCGGTATCTGGCGCACGCCGCCTTGGTAGATCAGCGTGTGGAACGGAACGAACTGCCAGGCGATGACGAAGATAACCAGCCCCAGTGCCAACTGCGGAACGCCCAACCAATCCTGTGCCAGGAAGGGCAGGCCGAGGCCCATGGCCAGGCCGAAGTTCGGGTCCAGGAGGGCCTTGAATGCGATGGCCACCGCTGCCGATGACAGAAGGAGGGGCAGGAAGTACAACACAGCCAGGGCCGCACGGTATTTTTGGCTACCGGCCGTGAAGACTCCCAACAGCAGGCTGATAGGTGTCTGCACCAGCCAGGACACGATCATGATCACGAACGTCAATCCCAGCGCGTTGTACAGTCCGGGATCGGCGAGGACCGATGTCCAGTTGTCCATCCCGGCAACGCCGATTGCGCCGATGCCGTCCCAGTCGGCGAAGCTGAGGACCAGGACGCCCGCCAGGGGAATGACGGCGAACAGGACAAAGAACAGCAGCGCCGGAACCGTCAGCCATGCCAGTGCGGAGTTTTTCTGCCCCTTGGTCTTCTCGCCAGTCCGGTGGGCGGCCGTCCTGGTCAACGTTGAAGTGCTCATTTGCCAAGCGTTGCGTTCATGTTCTCGGCGAACTGCTTGGGCGTGATGGACTTCAGGAACAACTGGTCGATGTTGTTCAGGAGTGCCTCGGCGGCGGTCGGGCTCAGTGCCTGGTCCCAGGATTGCTGGAACGTGGGCGCGTTCTTGGCCAGGTCGTAGACAAAGTTCAGGAAGTCCTTGTCAGGTGAGGAAGCAAGCTTGTCCTCGATACCGTTCACAATCGGCACGGAGCCGGAGTTGATGTAGGCATCAATGACTTTGTCCGTCAGGATGCCCTCCTTGAAGAACTTCTTGGCGGTCTCCTTCTCCTGGTCGCTGGCCTTGGCGGAAATGGACATGTACTGGGCAGGGTTTCCCACGCCGCTCTTCGGGTCGCCCTTGCCGCCGGGGATGGTCGGGAAGTGGACGAAGCCGAGCTTTCCGTCCTGGACGAAGTTCTGGCCTTCCTTCTTCATGGCACCGTAGGTCCAGGATCCGTGGAGCATCATCGCAGCCTTGCCGGTGAACAGGAGGGCCTGGTCAGCCTTGGAGTCTGCCGTGATCGAGGAGAAACCCTTGATGAAGCCGTCAGCGGAGACCAGTTCCTGGATCTTGGTGCCGGTTTCGATGACTGCCGGGTGCATCCAGGAATCGGGTTTGCCTTCGAAGATGGCATTGAAGACTTCGGCCCCGCCGATGCGGTCCAGGAGGTATTCGAGCCACATCATCGAAGTCCAGCGGGACTGGCCGCCGAGCGAGAACGGTGCCACGCCCATGTCATTGAAGGTCTTGACCAGGGACATGATGTCGTCCCAGGTCTTGGGAGGCTGGACGCCGGCCTTCTCGAAGAGTTCCTTGTTGTAGAAGAGCACGATCGGAGCCACGTACTGGTTAGGCAGGGCGTAGATCTTGCCGTTGACCGTCGCAGCGCCGAACGAGGACGGGAAGAACTTTTCCTTCACGTCCGGGTTGGCATCGAACCAGGGAGTCAGGTCCTCCACCTGGTTGGCCTCGGCGTAGGTCTTCAACCCGCCGCCACCCCAGCCGTAGACGATGGTCGGGGCCTGGCCTGCACCGATGGCCGTCTTGATCTTGGTCTTGTAGGCGTCGTTCTGGAAGTAGGTGACGTTGATCTTGTGGTCCGGGTTCGCGGCGACGAATGCGTCAACGGCGTTCTGCATGGTGGTCTGGTTGGGCTCGCCGGTGAGGAACCACATGCTGGCACCGCCACCTCCGCCGCTCCCGCCCGGTCCTGACGTTCCGCAGGCAGTCGTTGCCATGGCTGCGAAGGGTGTGAGTGCAGCGAGGGCCAGGAAGGAACGCCGGGAGGACTGGAATTGCTTCATTGCTTCTCCATGTGTTTTCGCTAGGTTGAACAAGAAGGTTCCGAAAAAAACCGAAATATTTCGCAACCGTGATTAAGATCACGGTCTAAACTAAAGCTAATTGGATGATTCGTCAAGACGGCTTTTTCCTCGTTACTGAGCAGAATTTGCACTTTTGCGCAGAGCGGCGCATCCTCGAAACTGCCGAAACAATTTCGAAAGTGGGGGACATGACTATCGGGACAAAGCCGTCCAAGCCAACCCTGGCCGCAGTAGCCGAGGAGGCCGGCGTCTCAGCGCCGACTGTTTCCAAAGTGATCAACGGCCGCGAAGACGTAGCCGATGAGACGCGCGCCCGGGTCCTCGCGGCGCTGGAGAGGATCGGTTACAAAACCCCCTCGCAGCGCAGGAGTGCTCCTTCCCGCCGCGCAGTCGAGGCAGTGTTCGATTCCCTCAACTCGGCGTACGCGGTTGAGGTCCTGAACGGCGTGCTGGAACAAGCAGCGATTGCCGACATGGAGGTGGTCCTCTCCGTCACCAGCCGGCAATCAGGGTCTCCCTTGGGACCTGAAGAGCGGGCCCAACGGCTGATCGACGAGGGGCGCAGCGGGATGATCGTGGTCACTTCCGCCTTCAATTCGGGCCAGCTCAACGCTTTCCAGCGCAGGAGGATTCCCATCGTGGTGGTCGATCCGCTCAATCCTCCGCCCGGCGATGTCTTCAGCGTGGGTGCCAGCAACTGGGCCGGAGGAAAGGCTGCCGCAGCGCACTTGATTGAGCTTGGCCACCGCAGGATCGCCTACGTTGGAGGACCGGAGTCGGCAGAGTGCAGCCAAGCGCGGCTCCACGGCTACATGGCTGCGCTGATGGCCGAGGGCATCAGCGTGCACGATGATTACGTCCTTGCCGGGCCCTTCCGTCCCAGCAACGGAGTTCAGGCGATGAGGGCGCTGCTGGCGTTGGATGATCCGCCCACAGCCATTTTTGCTGCCAGCGACAGCATCGCTTTGGGCGTTCTCGCCGAGGCCCGGCGACAGAACGTGCACATCCCTGAGGAGATGAGCCTTGTGGGCTTCGACGGGACCCACCAGGCCGCGGAGTCAGTCCCGCCGCTCACGTCGGTTTCCCAACCGCTGCAGGACATGGGCCGGTCCGCAGTGAATTTCATCCTCCGCCAAATGAACGGGGAGGACATCGATTCGCGCAGGGTCGAGCTGGCCACGCACCTTGTGGTGCGGGAGTCGACGGCAGGCCCCAGACCGGCTGCCCACCGCTTCACTACCAGGGAAGCCGACGCCGGGAATCGAGGGACATAGGCGCAATGGCCTCGTACAGCGGTATCCTCACCCAACGCTCACCCGTCGTCCTGAATTCTGCGCGGCTGGCGAAACGGTAAAGGTACGTCTGCACGCGCACCCAACGGGGGCGGCCGCCGTCGAACGGGTCATGGCCAAGCAGCCGAAGCGTCTGCGGATCGGCTGTGAGGAGCTTGTCCAGGAAACGGTACAGCCATTCCTCGTGCACGGTGCGCAGCGGCAGGAACCACATCATCCAATCCAGCCGAAGGTGGTAGGGCGCCCATTGACGCGGCATTCTTCGGACATCTCCCGGTTTCCCCTTGAACCCGTACTCCAGCCAGGCCTCGTCCGGGGCGTCGGGGTCTTCGTCGGAGGTTCCTTCCACCACTACTTCGATGCGTTGCTTGGTGACCGTGCCAAATGCTCCATACGCATTGACCAGCCTCCAGCGGTTGAAGCTTGCATTCATGAGTTGCTCCCGCGAGAACAGGTTCAGCAACGGGCGGTAGCTGAACACCAGCAACAGCAACGTCACGGCGAGTACGACGACGAGCCACCACACCGGTGTGGTTGCACCGGAGTGCCACTCAAGCGGGATGAACGGGAAGACCGCGTGGGCCACGGGATCGCTCACAGCTGCGAAAGCAAGGATGATGGCGGCCCAGTTCAGCCACGCGAAATTGCCCGAGCCCACAAGCCATAACTGGGTCAGGATGATGATGTCGGCGGCAATGCCGGCCACGGGCTGGGGTGCGAACAGGAAGAAGGGGACCACCAGCTGGGCGAAATGGTTCCCCAGCACCTCGACTTTGTGCAGCGGCCGGGGGAGGAAGTGGGCTTGGCGGCTGAGAGGGCCGGGCATCGGCTGGGTTTCGTGGTGGTAGAACATCGCTGTCAGGTCCCGCCATTCCCTGCCCCCGCGCATCTTGATCATGCCGGCGCCGAACTCAAGCCGGAACACCAGCCACACGACCAGTACCAGGATGGTGGCGGGCGGGGGAGTCTGGTCGGATCCCAGGAAGGCTACCGTGAACCCTGCTTCCAGAAGCAGCACTTCCCAGCCGAAGCCGTAAAAGGTTTGTCCCACGTTGACAATGGACATGTAGAGGAACCAGAGGGCCAGGAAAGCAATCATCGGCAACCACGGCGGCCCTGTCTGCGGAAGTCCGAGGACCAACAACGCAGACACCGCCAGCCCAAAGATGCAGACGGCCCGCAGCAGCCTGTCCGAGTAGCGCCAACGGAACAGCGTAGGCCGCCCCATCCGCCGGACAACCCCAAGGAAATCCGGGACGGGAAGCAGGCCCCGCTCGCCCAGGAGCGCCGGGAACTGGTTCAGCGTCGAAAGAAACGCAAGGAAGTAGAGCGTAGCCGTGCCGCGCTGCAGCACCTGGCGGGCGAATTCGTAGTCCCGGGCGTCGAACCAAGAGAGCCACTCCACGATTTCCACGTTACCCATGGGACGGAGGGGCCAACAGACGTTTGCACATATGGGTCCGCCGTGTTCGCCCTGCCCTCCGGCGGCTGGGATACTTGACTCATGCAGCCGCGCAAGATCGTCATCCTCGGGTCCACCGGTTCCATCGGCACGCAAGCAATTGAGGTGATCGACGCCGCTCCCCACCTTTTCGAGGTAGTGGCACTCAGCGCAGGAGGCGGAAACCCGGAACTCATTGCGCAGCAGGCTGTGCACACCCGCGCGCAGGCAGTGGGAATTGCCCGGGGCGACGCTGCTGCCCTGCAACAGCTCATCGCCGGCTTTGCCGCAACCGCCGGGCTGAAAGGCTTTGCTCCGGAAATCTTCGTGGGGCCCGATGCCTCGGCCAGGGTCGCGGGCATCCCCAGTGACGTTGTCCTCAACGGCATCACAGGATCCATTGGTCTTGCTCCTACCTTGGCGGCCCTGGAGTCCGGGGCCACCCTGGCGCTCGCCAACAAGGAATCGCTGATCGTCGGCGGCGCTCTGGTTAAGGCAGCCGCGGGTCCAGGCCAGATTGTTCCCGTCGACTCCGAACATTCGGCAATTGCACAGTGCCTCCGTTCAGGCGCGGTAGCGGAAGTCCAGAAGCTGATACTTACGGCTTCGGGCGGTCCTTTCCGGGGCCGGACGCGCGAACAGCTGCTGGACGTCAGCCCCCAGGAGGCGTTGGCGCACCCCACCTGGGACATGGGGCTGATGGTCACCACGAACTCCGCCAGCCTGGTCAACAAGGGCTTGGAAGTGATCGAAGCGCACCTGCTGTTCGACGTGCCCCTGGACCGGATCGACGTCGTGGTGCATCCCCAGTCCGTGGTCCATTCAATGGTGCAGTTCGTGGACGGCTCAATCATCGCGCAAGCTTCCCCGCCGGACATGCGCCTTCCGATCGCGCTGGGGCTCGGCTGGCCGGACAGGGTTCCCGGCGCTGCCCGGGCGTGTGATTGGAGCCAAGCCACAAGCTGGACCTTCGAACCGCTGGATTCGGAGGCGTTTCCCGCCGTGGACCTCGCCAAGGAGGCAGCCAAGCAGGGGAGCACCTTCCCCGCGGTGTTCAACGCGGCGAACGAGGAAGCTGTGGAAGCGTTCCACGCCGGCCGCATCCGCTTCACCGACATCGTCGATACCGTGGAGTCCGTTCTCAGCGAACATACAGGCTCTTCGGAGCTAACGCTGGAATCCGTGTTGGATGCTGAAGCGTGGGCACGCAGCCGTACCCACGATCGTTTAGCCACCAGCCGCCTGTAGCCCACCCCACCCCACCTGATGGAAGCAGTACCGCCCGAATGAGCCCCGTCCTTCTCTTCATCCTCGGAGTCATCTTCGTCGCCATTGGCGTCGCGGTCTCCATCGCGCTTCACGAGGTGGGGCACCTGGTTCCTGCCAAGCTGTTCAAGGTGCGGGTGACCAAGTACATGATCGGTTTTGGTCCCACGCTGTGGTCGCGCAAGAAGGGTGAGACCGAGTACGGTTTCAAGGCCCTGCCGCTGGGCGGCTACGTCGCCATGATCGGCATGTACCCGCCGAACAAGGAGGACGGCGGCGTCCGCCCCTCCAGCACGGGTATGTTCCAGACGCTTGCCTCGGAGGCCCGCTCGGCAGCCCACGAGGAAGTGGGCCCGGACGACGCAAACCGGGTGTTCTACAAACTGCCGGTCTGGAAGAAGATCATCGTCATGCTGGGTGGTCCGGCCATGAACATGCTCATCGGCCTCGTGCTGACGGCGGTGTTGTTGATGGGCTTCGGGACGGCCCAAGCAACCACCACACTTGCCGATGTTTCCAAATGCCAAGTGGCAGCCGGCCAGACCGTCGATCCCGATTCCGCGGAGTGCAAGCCCACCCCCGCCGCGGCTGCCGGCCTGCAGCCCAATGACACCATCAAGTCCTTCGATGGAAAACAGGTCACGGAGTGGGACGAGTTGACCAGCTGGATCCGTGCATCCGCAGGGCGTGAGGTCCCTATTACGGTTGAGCGCAACGGGGCCCTCGTGTCCACCACCGTCACGCCTGTACTTTCTGCGCGGCCCGTCATCGGTTCCGATGGCCGGCAGGAACAGGATGCCGACGGCGTCCTCAAGTACCAGGAAGTCGGGTTCCTGGGCATAGGTGCCCAAAGCGTCCTGGTGCCGCAGCCGGCGTCGAGCGTTTTGCCCATGGCGGGGGAGAACATCAAGCAGATCTCCGGTGTGATCTTCAACTTGCCCGCCAGGGTGGTTGGCGTGGCCAAGGCAGCCTTCAGCGAAGAGCCCCGCGACCCCAACGGCCCCATCAGCGTGGTGGGCGTCGGCCGGGTGGCCGGTGAAGTAGCCGCTATGGAGCAGGTGCCCTTGGAGGCCAGAATCGGCACGCTGGTGGGCTTGTTGGCAGGCCTGAACTTTGCCTTGGCGATTTTCAACCTCATCCCCTTGCTTCCGCTTGACGGCGGGCATGTGGCCGGTGCCCTGTACGAGGGAATCCGGCGTCGGGTGGCCAAGCTGCTCGGCAAGCCGGACCCCGGTGCTTTCGACATTGCCAAGCTCCTCCCGGCAACGTATGTGGTGGCTGCCCTCTTGATGGCCATGGGCGCGTTGCTGATCTACGCGGACATCGTGAAGCCGGTGAACATCTTTGGCTAGGAGCGTCTCCGGCGGCCTCCCCGGTGGCAGAGCATCCGCACCCGGCGGGATAGGCTAACACCATGACTGTTTTCGCTGTTGAGTATGTTTACGCGGCCGACTCCGGGGCCATCCGCGACGAGACCCGTCCCGCACACCGCGCTTGGCTTAGCGACCTCCCTGACGAAGGTGCGCTGCTTGCCAGCGGTCCGTACGGTGACGGCGCAGGCGCGCTGCTGATCTTCAAATCCCGCGACGAAGCTGAACTCACTGACCTCCTGAAGCAGGATCCGTTTGCTGACGCCGGCGCCATCGCCGGAATCCGCACCACCGAATGGTCGCCCATTATTGGGCTTCTTTCGGAGCACGCCTCCTGATTCAGGTACCCACCACCAGATACACCCAACCCAAGGAGTCCACGTGACCTCGGTCAGCCTGGGAATGCCAGCCGCCCCTCCACCCGTCCTCGCTCCGCGACGCAAAACGCGGCAAATCAAGGTCGGCTCGGTAGGTGTTGGCTCTGATTACCCCATCAGCGTGCAGTCAATGACCACCACTCCCACCACGGACATCAATGCCACGCTCCAGCAGATCGCCGAGCTGACCGCGTCCGGTTGCGACATCGTCCGTGTTGCGTGCCCTTCTGCCGATGACGCCGAGGCCTTGCCGATCATTGCCCGCAAGTCGCAGATCCCGGTGATCGCGGACATCCACTTCCAGCCCAAGTACGTCTTCGCCGCCATTGAGGCAGGGTGCGCCGCTGTCCGTGTGAACCCGGGCAACATCCGGAAGTTCGATGACCAGGTCAAGGAAATCGCCGCTGCTGCCAGGGACCACGGCACTTCCATACGCATCGGCGTCAACGCCGGTTCGCTGGAGCCCGGCATCCTCAAGAAGTACGGCAAGGCCACTCCAGAAGCCCTGGTGGAATCAGCCGTATGGGAAGCTTCGCTCTTTGAGGAACACGGCTTCCATGACTTCAAGATCTCCGTGAAGCACAACGACCCCGTGGTCATGGTTGCCGCCTACGAGATGCTCGCAGAAAAGGGTGACTGGCCCCTGCACCTGGGCGTCACAGAAGCGGGCCCTGCCTTCCAGGGAACCATCAAGTCGGCCACGGCTTTCGGCGCGCTCCTGTCCCGCGGCATCGGTGACACTATCCGTGTGTCCCTGTCCGCTCCTCCCGTCGAGGAGATCAAGGTGGGCAACCAGATCCTGCAGTCGCTCAACCTTCGCCCGCGCAAGCTGGAAATCGTGTCCTGCCCGTCCTGCGGCCGTGCCCAGGTGGACGTCTACACCCTCGCCGAGGAAGTGACGGCAGGGCTGGAAGGCCTGGAGATTCCCCTTCGCGTAGCGGTGATGGGTTGCGTAGTGAATGGACCCGGTGAGGCCCGTGAAGCGGACCTCGGCGTTGCTTCCGGCAACGGCAAGGGGCAGATCTTCGTGAAGGGCGAAGTCATCAAGACCGTGCCCGAAAGCCAAATTGTTGAGACACTGATCGAAGAGGCGATGCGCATCGCCGAAGAGATGGGGGAGGCCGATGGCGAAGATGCTGTCAAAGGTAGCCCCGTGGTTAGCGTCTCGTAACGAGGCCGGCCTGGGAGTCAGGGTGCTCGGCGCTGCCGACACCCTGGCCCTTCGCGCGCTTGCGAATGAAGATCCTGTAGCGAACGTTTTCATCCTCGCGCACTTGGACAGCGTAGGAACAGCGGCGCCCACCAGCGGTGGCGCGAAGGTCTACGGCGTTTTCGACGACGACCGGCTCATCGGGGCTTGCTGGGCAGGAGCCAACATGGTCCCTGTTCAACTGGACCCCGCACTGGTGGAGCACGTAGCCGCAGCGGCACACCAAGCGGGCCGTCGCTACGCCTCCATCTTCGGCCCGGCCGAGAGCGTCCTGGCCCTCTACTCGAAGTTTGAGCAACTAGGGCACTTTGCCCATGAAGTCCGCGAGCGGCAACCCCTCCTCACCATCTCGGGCGCACCGGCCATTCCAGCCAACCCCTCATTGATCTTCGGCACCATGGCGGACTTCGATCGGATACTTCCCGCTTGTGCTGCCATGTTCGAAGAGGAAGTAGGGTATTCGCCGTTCCTCGGCGGCCAGGACTTCTACAGCCGGCGTGTTGCCGGCCTGATCCGGCAAGGCCACTCCCTGGTCCACATCGATGCGGATGGCACCGTGGTGTTCAAAGCCGAACTCGGCGCGGTCACGCGGGACGTCACACAGGTGCAGGGCGTATGGATGAACCCCGGTCTCCGCGGCAGGGGTGAGAGCGCCGGCTACATGGCCGCCGTCGTCAACCTCGCCAAGACCTTCGCCCCCGTCACAAGCCTCTACGTCAACGACTTCAATGCCAAGGCGCGGGCAACCTATGAGCGGGTGGGCTTCACGCAGGCGGGCACGTTTGCCACGGTGCTCTTCTAGCGCGGGGTGCCGGAGAACCCCTGTTCGGGCTTGTAGGCTTGTCCCGGCCAACAATTGTCGGCTCATCGCTCGAACTCATTGGGGAAAAAATGAAGAGGAACGCTCTGCGCGGATTTGCCGCAGCAGGACTTTTGGTCATCGGACTTACTGCATGTGGCGGCGGCGCATCGACGGACGCTGCGTCCTCGGCTCCGGCCGGCGAAACCCCGTCCGCCACACCCACGCCCACCGAGGCAAAGCAGTACACCACGCAGGAGCTCGTAGACCTCGTGAAGCAGATCAAGGCCGACGACGGGTCCGAACTTACGGTCTCTGCCATTGACGATCTTGCCAGCCAGCAGAACCCGCTCAAGGAACTCATCAGCCAGATGACCATCGAACCGGCAGAGTGCAAAGAGCTCAGCACCCTGGGTGCGTCCCAGTCGATCGAGGGCTCCACGGCCGCAGCAGGAGCCAAGATTGACACGGATGCCCAGGTGGTCACCGGCATCTCGCTCATTTCCGGCGTTGACAAGGAAGTTCTGACGAAGAGCCTGGAAGACAACGAGGACCAGGCTGCCAAGTGCGCGAACATGACCATGACCATGGGCGGTTCCACCCTGAAGGTGAGCACCGAGAAGTTCGACGGCATCAGCTCCGTGCCCGGGGCCAAGGGTTTCAAGACCGCAATGGTCCTGCCCGACGGCCGGAGCCAGTCCACGTACATGGGCTTTGCCATCAAGGACGGCGTGCTGATTTCGGCAACCGCCTCCGGTGCCAACGCTGAGAGCGAAGGGGTTGCCGCAGCAGGCGCCCTGATGGACCAGGCCGCGGCACTCATCAAGTAGCACGCAGCCATCGGGCAGTTGTGGTTGCTCCCAAGCCGGGAACAGCCACAACTGCCCGCTGCGTGTCTGCTGCGGCAAGCACCTGCCGCCCGTGGCTTAGGTGGTCTGCCTCCGCAGCGTCAGGGAAGCGAGCACCAGCACTCCCACCACGATTCCACCCATCACGGCAGTATCCTGCCACAGGGCTTCCGTGGCGTCGGTGTGGGCTGCGATTTCCTGCAGGGCATCGACCGAGAAAGTCAACGGGAGCGCACCTGAGATACCGTCGAGGACATCGTTCATGTTCTCCCGGGCCACGAAGAGTCCGCACAGCAGGATCTGCGGCACTACGACCACCGGCATGAACTGGACGGCCTGGAACTCGGTCCGGGCAAACGCCGAACACAACAGCCCCAGTGCCACGCCGAGGACGGCATTGATGACGGCGATCATCACCACCAGGCCGGGGCTTCCTTTGATGTCCAAGTCGAAAATCCAGTAGGCAACGGCTGTAGCCACCAGGGACTGCAGGGCAGCCATGAGGGAGAAGGCCAGGGCGTAGCCGAACAGCAGGTCTGCTTTGTGGATGGGGGTGGTCAGCAGCCGCTCAAGCGTTCCCGAGGTCCGTTCGCGGAGCATGGTGATTGAGGTGACGAGGAACATCACCACAAACGGGAAGATGGCGAGCATCATCAGGCCCACGCGGTCGAAGGTCCTTGGAACCCCTGGCGGCAACGTCTCGTTTTCGAACAGGAAATAGACGGCTGCCAGCAGCAGTGCCGGAACCACCAGGATGAGGGCAATACTGCGGTGATCGTGCCGCAGCTGGCCCAGGACGCGTGCGGCGGTGGCCAAGGTCATGCGCGGGTTCATGATGCGGCACCAGTCTTTTGGGTATCGGTGATTATGGCCAGGAACGCCCGTTCCAGGTCCTTGTTCCGGCCGCGTTGGGCCAGTTCCTCCGGCGTCAGCTGTGCCAGCAACTGTCCCTCGCGCAGCAGCAGTAACGACGAACAATGGGACGCCTCCTCCATGACGTGGGAGGAGATCAGCAACGTGGTTCCTGCAGCAGCCATTGCAGCGAACCGTCCCCACAGCTCGGTCCGCAGCACCGGGTCCAGGCCCACTGTCGGTTCATCGAGCACCAACAGCGCGGGATGCGACACCAAGGCACAGGCCAGCGACACGCGGCTGAACTGCCCGCCTGAGAGGTCCGCGGCCTTCCGGCGCATGTGGGATTCAAGCCCGACGGCGGCAATCGCCTGGGCGACGTCCGCCGCCGTCGCGCCGTGCATGGCGCCGAAGTACTTGACGTTCGCTGCCACGCTCAGGTCTCCGTACACGCTGGCACCCTGGGTGACATATCCGACGTCGTGCCTCAACGCTGCGCTGCCCGCCGGGCGGCCAAGGACGCTCAAGGTTCCCCTGCTGATCTTCTGCACGCCGACGATCGCCCGCATGAGAGTGGTCTTGCCACTGCCGGAGGGGCCAATCAGGCCCGTAATCCGCCCCGGCATGATGCTGAACTCCAACCCGCGCAGGATTGTGGTCCGCCCCCTGGAGACGTGCAACCCTGAGGCCGCGATTGCGGCAGTTTCCGCGTCCTGGGAAGGGGCTGTTCCGCGTGGCATTGCGTGC
Source organism: Paenarthrobacter sp. YJN-5 (assembly GCF_015040095.1). Lineage (NCBI taxonomy): Bacteria > Bacillati > Actinomycetota > Actinomycetes > Micrococcales > Micrococcaceae > Paenarthrobacter > Paenarthrobacter sp. YJN-5. Next base: position 2,980,484 of record NZ_CP053544.1, on the reverse strand, counting down.
CTCCCGACGCATAGCTGATTCACCAACCGGTGAATTGAAGCTAGGCCGGGACAGGCCACCCGTCAATGCCCTGGGGCGGCTGGTTCCTTGAAAAGGTGTCTCCAATCACATACATTCGTCCCTAGCCGTGTCGTTGGGGGCAAGGGTGGCAAAGGGGGAAACCATGGAACTTACCTCAAAGGGTATGTGGTGCCCTCCGTCCATCCGTAAGCTCGGCAGTGACCAATGCTTCCCAGTCGCAGGAGGTCCTTTTCCGCTGGAGGGAACAGGAGTCTAGTTTCCATACGGAGTCTGCGGCCGGCCGGCCGTTGAGCCACGCCATTGCAGGATGACCAGCCGGTTCGGCCAGGGGCTTCCAAACGCGAAGGCGTGGCTCATCTGTTTCCACGTTCCAAAGGCGCTCCCGCCAGCCGGTAGATTAGTAGGAGTTCTTTTTGCCCTGCTGCCATAGAAACGGATAAGTACCCGTGGTCCTTCGCCTCTCCCAGTTGTTCCTGCGCACTTTGCGCGAAGATCCCGTCGACGCCGAGGTGGCCAGCCACAAGCTTTTGGTCCGCGCCGGCTACATTCGACGGGCTGCTCCCGGCATCTACACCTGGCTGCCGCTGGGGTTGAGCGTGCTGCGCAAGGTGGAAGAGATCATCCGCCAGGAAATGGCCGCCATCGGCGCCCAGGAAGTGCATTTCCCTGCCCTCCTGCCCCGGGAACCCTACGAGGCCACCAACCGCTGGACCGAGTACGGCGAAGGCCTCTTCCGCCTCCAGGACCGCAAGGGTGCGGACTACCTGCTTGCGCCGACGCACGAAGAGATGTTCACGTTGCTGGTCAAGGACCTGTACTCGTCCTACAAGGACCTGCCGCTGAGCCTCTACCAGATCCAGAACAAGTACCGGGACGAGGCACGTCCGCGGGCCGGCCTGCTGCGCGGGCGCGAGTTCATCATGAAGGACTCCTACTCCTTCGACGTTGACGACGCCGGCCTGGACGCCAGCTACGCCGCCCACCGAGCCGCCTACCTCAAGATCTTCGAGCGCCTGGGCCTGGAAGTTGTTCCGGTAGCGGCCACCGCCGGCGCCATGGGCGGCTCCAAGAGCGAAGAATTCCTCTTCCCCACGGAGATCGGCGAGGACACCTTCGTCCGGTCGGCCGGCGGGTACGCTGCCAACGTCGAAGCAGTCACCACCGTGGTCCCGGCGGAGATCGACTTCACCAACGCCCCGGCTGCCGAGGTGCTGGACACCCCGAATACGCCCACCATCGAAACCCTGGTGGACGCTGCCAACCAGCTCGCTCCCCGCAGCGGGTCCGACGGCGGCGCCTGGACTGCCGCCGACACGCTCAAGAACGTCGTCCTTGCCGTCACCCTGCCCACGGGTGAGCGCCAGATCGTAGTCATCGGCGTCCCGGGCGACCGCGCGGTTGACCTCAAGCGCGTTGAAGCCAATATCGGCGCCTTCCTGCCCATCGGCGGAGAGGTGGGACTCGAAGCTGCCAACGAGGAAGACCTCAAGAAGCTGCCGTGGCTGGTCAAGGGCTACATTGGCCCGGGCCTTTCCCTTGATGAAGCTGTCCTGGGGCTCGAGGGTTCCTCCAAGCTCCTCTACCTGGTGGACCCGCGCGTCGTCGCCGGTACCACCTGGATCACCGGCGCCAACCTGGACGGCAAGCACGTCTTTGGACTCGTAGCCGGCCGCGACTTCACGTGGGACGGCGTCATCGAAAGCACGGAGGTCCGCGCGGGAGATCCCGCTCCGGACGGCTCCGGTCCCTTGGAAACTGCCCGCGGCATCGAGATGGGCCACATCTTCCAGCTCGGCCGCAAGTACGCCGAAGCCCTGGACCTGAAGGTACTGGACCAGAACGGCAAGCAGGTGGTGGTCACCATGGGCTCCTACGGTGTAGGCGTCACGCGTGCCGTGGCTGCCCTCGCCGAGGCCAACCATGACGACCGTGGCCTGGTGTGGCCGCGCTCGGTTGCTCCGGCCGACGTCCACGTTGTGGCTGTAGGCCGCGGTGACGAGATCTTCGAGGCTGCCGGAAAGCTGTCCGCGGAGCTGCAGGACGCGGGCCTGGACGTCATCTTCGACGACCGTCCCAAGGTCTCTCCGGGCGTGAAGTTCGGGGACGCGGAGCTCCTGGGCGTTCCCACCATCCTCGCTGTCGGCCGCGGCCTGGTTGACGGCGTGGTAGAGGTCAAGGACCGCCGCAGCGGCGAGGCTGAAAATGTCCCGGTGGACAAGGCCGTCGATTACGTGGTCAACGCTGTCCGCAGCCGTTGATCTCCGGCTTCGAAGGAATCCAGCTCACCACGCTCATCTTGATTGTGGTGGCTGGATTCGCAGCCGGCTGGGTTGACGCAGTGGTGGGCGGCGGCGGACTGATCCAGTTGCCCGCACTGCTCCTGGTACCGGGGATCACCCCTGTCCAGGCGCTGGCCACCAACAAGATGGGGTCCATCTTTGGTACTGCCACCAGCGCGGCCACGTATTACCGGCGGGTTGGTCCTGACCTCAAGACGGCCGTTCCCATGGCAGTCATCGCCCTCGCCGGCAGCTTCGGCGGGGCGGTCCTTGCCGCGTCGCTGCCGGCCAGCGTCTTCAAGCCCATCATTGTGCTGGCGCTCATCGCCGTCGCCGTTTTTACTGCCGTGCGCCCGAACGCAGGTGAGTTGACGGCGTTACGCCACGACGGACACAGGCATTACGTCATTGCCTGCCTGATTGGCGGCGTCATCGGTTTCTATGACGGCCTGATCGGACCCGGGACGGGATCGTTCCTGGTCATCGCCTTGGTGTCCGCGCTCGGCTATGCGTTCCTGGAGGCCAGTGCCAAGGCGAAGATCGTCAACATGGCCACGAACGCCGGCGCTTTGCTCTTCTTCCTCCCGCACGGTTCCTTGCTGTGGGGCGTGGGCCTCGTCCTGGGGTTCGCCAACATGGCCGGCGGCTACCTCGGAGCCCGCACGGCCGTGGCCAGGGGGAGCCGTTTTGTCAGGCTGGTCTTCCTGGTGGTGGTCGCCGCGCTGGTCATCAAGCTTGGCATTGACGTGTGGAACGAGAACTTCGCCTAGCTCCGGGCCGCTCCCGGAACCGGAAGCTCGTGGGCGCGGGGGAGGCCGTCCAGGGTCTTGCCTGCCAGCGTGCTGGCCACCCACAGGGAACGCGCCACGTCGCCGCTGTGGCCGTGTTTTTGGGCATACCACAGGGCGTTTTGGACCTCGCGGGCGATGCTCCACTGCCGGGCGGCCTCGGGATCGAGTCCGGCGGCGATGCTGAACTCCAGGCACCGCTCACGTAATCCCGTCTCCGGGTCTGCGGGCGGCAGGTCCGGGATCCGGTTCCACAGAACAGGTGCCACGGCAAACTCGGCCTCGCCGATCTGCGGTTGGGGATCGAGGGCCAGGTAGCCCTTTCCGTCCTCTGTGGCCAGAATGTTCATGAAATGAAGGTCAGTGTGGACCAGGACGTCCTTGCCTGAGCGGCGGCCCACTGCGCCGCGGGTCTGGCAGACCTCCAGTGCCGCTTCCAGCAGCCAGCGGGGGAAGGGCATGCCCAGGAGTGCCCAGTCCTGCGGGAGCTCATCACTCCATCGCTCGGCAGTCGCTGCAATGTGATCCATGGCCATCCATTCCGGCCTGTCGTCCGGGGTGATCGACAATCGACGGACGACGTCGGCCCAGACCTCGCGCGCCTGGTCCACCGGTACATCCTGCAGCGACGCCGATGCGTCCAAGCGGTCCAGCAGCATTGAACAGTTCCGGCTGTCCACCTCGAGGAGCCGCACCGCGCCGTTTCCGTTCCAGAGTGCCAGGGCGAGGGGCTCGGCAAGGGCTTCGTCGTGGGGGTAGGCGATCTTCAGGGCTGCCGGCTTGTTGTTGCGGAGAACCGGGATAACTACGGCCCCGTGGCCGTTCCATGGTTGGTTCCCTGCTCCGAGGTCCACCTGGAGGTCCCAGCGGTCCACTGCGCCCCGGATGAGCCCGGGGAGGCTTGCCAGCCAATCCCGCCCGGCGGAGTCGCGGTTGTACCGGGCGTGCAGCTCGCCCGGGATCGGAATCGCAGCGTGTGGTCCCACGTCCTCAGCCTAGCTCCCGCACCCGGGTTGTTGCTGTTCCTGGCCGGGACACGCCCCGCTAATTGCCCGCCGCGGTGGGAGCAGGCGTCGGCAGGGCAGGCAGGTCCTCGACGTCCACCGCCAAGCCCGGGAGCGCGGGCCACGCAGCACCCCAGGCCAGGGCGCGCCGTGTGGCTGCCATCAGGGCTTCGGCGGCCCACGCCCGGGTCCGTCCGTCGGAGAGGGCGATCAGGTCACCAAACGCCGGCAGGGAGCCGATTTCCATCGTGCCCAGGGCGGCGGCAGGGTCCTCCGTGAAGTGCTCGCCGAGGCGGTAGCCTGCCTCGCGCCGGGGAACATCCGCGCAGTTGGCACGCGTCAGCAGCTCGGCTTCCTTGAGCAGCTGCTGATGTGCCGCCAACGACTTCGCGGCTTCGCTTGCCTCCGCCTCCGGGAGGCGCTTCAGTGCTACCTGATAGACGTAGACCGATTCGTGTTCCAACCGCACGGCAGCAGCCAAGGCCGAAGCCGTGGTCGCAGCGTCCGGATCCGTCGCAGGGCTGGCCGATGCGCAGGCCGCGTCCTGTCCGCCGGAGTCCGAAGCAGCGGGTCCTGGAGAACCAGCGGGCCCTGGAGAACCAGCGGGTCCTGCAGGAGCGGGGGCGGGCAGCTTGAGCCGGGCTGCGATTCTTTCGGCTTCCAGGACCTGGGCGGTTCCGACGGCGGCCAGCAGCCGGGACGTCCCGCCGTCGGCCATCTCTGCATCGCGGAGACGCTGTCCTCCGCTGGCGGAAAGGCGGGTAACCACGTCAGCCGGGGTGTCCTGGTCCGTAACGCCGGCCCGTGTCGGGGACTCCACGGGTGGACGGTCCCCGGCCTTCAGCAGGGCCCGTGCATGGGTTGTCAGCAATGTCACAGCGTCCGCCAGCGCGGTATCCGCAGCGTTGCTTCCTTGCGCGTCCACCAGCCTGCCGGCGGATTCCCGCAGGGCTACCGCGTCTTCGTAGGCGGCCGCGCGTGCACTTTCAGAGAACGGAACCGGCTCAGGATCCCCGGAATCCCGCGGAAGGATGACCATTCCGGTAGCGGCCACCAGCAGCGCAACCAAGCCAACGAGCACGATGCGCGGCCAATGACGCGGCGTCTTTTTTGGGCTCATCAGCTTGTTCACAAATCACCATGGTGTCATGCGGCGGGTGAAGCCGGTGCACCATGTTGCCGCGAAAATCGTTAGGCTAGTAGTCACAACAACATCTATCGGGAGGCGGCGGGCAGCGTGAGTGACTCGGAAGCCACTACTTCAACAGACCGTGCTGGCACGGACTCATCGGCCACCGTCCACAACCCGGAAGAAAGCAGGCTCAAGGCCCTGCTGGAGCCGGCTGTCCTGGCCAACAGGCTCTACCTTGAGGACGTCTCCATCCATGTCGCCGGTTCGCACCGGACCGTTCATGTGGTGGTGGACCTGCCCCAGGAGGAGACCGGCGGCGTCAGCCTTGACGCGATCGCCGATGTGTCCCGTGGCCTGTCCGATATCCTTGACAACGATCCCCACGACGACGGCCGTCCCTATGACCTCGAGGTGTCCTCGCCCGGCGTCGGACGCCCGTTGACCGAACCGCGGCATTGGCACCGCGCACGTGGCCGCATGGTCAAGGTCAACGTCATCCAGGGAGAAAACATCCTCGGGCGCATCGCATCCGTGGATGATTCGGGTGTGACCCTTATCCCCGAGCACGAGGTCAAGAAGGGCATGAAGCCCAAGCAGGGTGACCCCATCACTATTCCTTTCGACAGGATCCGCCAAGGAAAAGTCGAGATTGAATTCAGCCACCTCCAGGAGGCCGGGCTGGCAGACGAACACAATGGACCTTCCGAGGAGGCCTAATGGATATTGACATGAGCGCACTGAGACTTCTGGAGCGTGAGCGTGAAATCCCGCTGGACCTCCTGATCCCCACCATCGAGCAGGCGCTCCTGGTGGCCTACCACAAGACGCCCGGCGCCTTCGAGCGGGCCCGCGCAGAGCTTGACCGCAAGAGCGGGCACGTGACCATCTGGGCAACCGAAATCGACGACGACGGCGAGGCCGTTGGCGAGTTCGAGGACACCCCTGCCGGGTTCGGCCGCATTGCGGCCAGCACCGCACGCCAGATCATCCTCCAGCGCCTTCGCGACGTCGAGGACGACAACGTCCTGGGTGAGTTCAAGGGCCGTGAGGGCGAGCTCGTGGCCGGCATGATCCAGCAGGGCAACAACCCGCACATGATCCAGGTCAACCTGGGCACGGTGGAGGCTTTGCTGCCGCCGCCCGAACAGGTTCCGGGGGAGAAGTACCTGCACGGAAGCCGCTTGCGTGCCTTCGTCGTCGATGTGCACCGCGGCGCCAAGGGTCCGTCCATCACCCTGTCCCGCTCGCACCCAGGATTGGTCCGCAAGCTCTTCGAAATGGAAGTTCCGGAGATTGCTGACCGTTCCGTGGAGATCGTGGCACTCGCCCGCGAAGCCGGGCACCGGACCAAGATTGCAGTCAAGGCCAACGCCCCCGGCGTCAACGCCAAGGGTGCATGCATCGGCGAGATGGGCTCCCGTGTCCGCGCGGTCATGACCGAGCTGAACGACGAAAAAATCGACATCGTCGACTACAGCGAGGATCCCGCAACGTTCATCGCGAACTCGTTGTCGCCGTCGAGGGTGAGTTCGGTCACCATCACTGATGAGGCCACGCGTTCGGCACGTGTGGTTGTGCCGGACTACCAGCTGTCACTGGCCATCGGCAAGGAGGGCCAGAATGCGCGGCTCGCCGCCAAGCTGACCGGCTGGCGGATCGACATCGTGTCCGACGCCGCCGGCACTAAAACTGACTGAATAAGGCCTGTGCCGTGAGCCCCCGCCATACCCGGCGGGGGCTCCGGTTTCGGCTGTCAGGAGCAGGGGGCTAGAATAGATGGAACCGGGCTTACGTCCGGTATCCGTTCGTAGAGGTGCGTAAGGCAGGTTGGGACACATAGTGGCTGAACTGCCCGGACATGGCCCTGGCCCTGTCCGCACCTGCATTGGATGCCGGAAGCAAGGCTCCCGGTCCGAGCTCCTCCGGCTGGTCGCCCAAGGCAACGGTTCGTCCGTTGTCGTAGTGGATGAACGACGCCGGATGGCCGGCAGGGGTGCGTGGCTGCACCCCGACGAAAAGTGCCTGGCATTGGCGATCAAGCGGCGCGCTTTCGGAAGGGCCCTTGCGGGCGCTGCCGAAACGACCGCCGTCGAACGCTATTTCATGCCGGGTATGCCACTTGCGGAGGCCCCGGCCTCCGCGGGAAAACCGTCCAAACCTGAAAGCGGGTCAGAAATCTGATGGAAACCCGATGAGTTCCCAGCGATGAGTGCGTAACGATGACAACTTTGTTGCGCTCTGCAATGGGCCTGTCCGCCGTGGAAGCGGTAAGGGCCCGCAGTAAGAAGTAGACGGTTCGTGCCTGGCTCGGTGCGGACCGAGACAGGAGAAATGTGGCCAAGGTCCGCGTACATGAGCTCGCCAAAGAGCTCGGTATTACTTCCAAAGATGCAGTAACCAAACTGCAGGAATTGGGCGAATTCGTTCGCTCCGCCTCTTCCACCATTGAGGCCCCCGTCGTGAAGAAGCTTCGCGACGCTTTCCCGGGTGCCGGCGCTGCAAAGTCCGCCGCCCCCTCAGCTGCACCTGCAGCACGTCCCTCAACACCGGCAGCATCCCGTCCGGCTGCGCCGACTCCGGGACCTGCAGCACCGAAGGCTCCGGCTGCTCCGGCTCCGGCAGCTCCGGCTGCCTCCACGCCTGCTCCGGCGGCGCCCGCGGCTCCGGCAGCATCCACTCCGGCTGCATCCGCTCCGTCTGCGGCAAAGCCCGGTGCCCGGCCTGCTCCCAAGTCGGACTCGTCCTCTGCCCGTCCGGGTGGACAGGCGCCCCGTCCGGGCGGTCCGCGTCCGGGCAACAACCCCTTCGCTACGTCCCAGGGCATGCCCCGCGGCCGTGGTGGCGATGGTGAACGTCCGCCGCGTCCGGGCAACAACCCCTTTGCAACGTCCCAGGGCATGCCCCGTCCGGGTGGCCGCACTGACGGTGAGCGTTCCGGCGGTCCCCGTCCCGCAGCAGGCGCCGGCGGTCCCCGTCCGGCAGCCGGTTCCGGTGGTCCCCGTCCCGCTGCAGGCTCAGGCGGTCCGCGTCCGGGTGCTCCGCGCCCCGGCGCTCCCCGTCCCGGTGCTCCCCGCCCCGGCGGCGGCCCTGGCGGAAACCGTCCTACTCCGGGCATGATGCCCAACCGCACTGAGCGTCCGGCTCCCACCGGGGGTCGCCCGGGTGGTCCGGGTCGTCCGGGTGGTCCGGGCCGTCCCGGCGGCGGACCCGGTGGTGGCACCGGTGGCGGAGCTCCCGCCGGCGGTGGCTTCGGCAAGGGTGGCCGCGGTCGCGGTGGTACCCAGGGTGCGTTTGGCAAGGGCGGCGCAGGCCGTGGCAAGCAGCGTAAGTCGAAGCGCGCAAAGCGCCAGGAACTGGAGCAGATGAGCGCTCCGTCGCTGGGCGGCGTCACCGTACCCCGCGGCGACGGCGAAACGATCATCCGCTTGCGTCGTGGTTCCTCCATCACTGACTTCGCAGAGAAGATTGATGCAAACCCCGCCTCGCTGGTGACGGTTCTGTTCCACCTCGGCGAGATGGCTACGGCAACGCAGTCCTTGGACGAAGACACCTTCGCCCTGCTCGGCGAGGAACTCGGCTACAAGCTGCAGGTTGTCTCTCCGGAAGACGAGGAGCGCGAACTTCTCGACTCGTTCGACATCGACCTCCAGGGTGAACTGGATGCCGAAGGTGACGACGTCCTTGAGCCGCGTGCACCCGTTGTTACGGTCATGGGCCACGTTGATCACGGTAAGACCCGCCTTCTGGACGCCATCCGCAACTCCAATGTTGTGGCCGGCGAACACGGCGGCATCACCCAGCACATCGGTGCTTACCAGATCAGCCACGTCCACGAGGGCACTGCCCGCGACATCACGTTCATTGATACCCCGGGCCACGAGGCCTTCACGGCCATGCGTGCCCGTGGTGCCAAGGTCACCGACATCGCGATCCTGGTTGTCGCAGCCGATGACGGCGTCATGCCGCAGACGGTCGAAGCGCTCAACCACGCCCAGGCGGCCGGTGTGCCGATCGTGGTGGCCGTGAACAAGATCGACAAGGAAGGCGCCAACCCGGACAAGGTCAAGGGCCAGCTCACCGAGTACGGCCTGGTTCCCGAAGAATACGGTGGCGACACCATGTTCGTTGAGGTCTCTGCACGCCAGAACCTGAACATCGACGAACTGATCGACGCTGTCCTGCTGACGGCCGACGCCGCCTTGGACCTGCGTGCCAACCCGGACAAGGACGCTCGAGGCATTGCCATCGAAGCGAACCTGGACAAGGGCCGCGGTGCGGTTGCCACCGTTCTGGTGCAGTCCGGAACGCTGGCTGTCGGAGACACGATCGTCGCCGGTACCGCGCACGGCCGCGTCCGCGCCATGTTCGACGAGAACGGCGAGGCGCTGGACGTTGCGCTGCCGTCACGTCCGGTCCAGGTCCTCGGTTTGTCCAACGTGCCGCGTGCAGGTGACACCTTCCTGGTGACGCCGGACGAGCGTACGGCCCGCCAGATCGCCGAGAAGCGTGAAGCCGCGGACCGCAACGCCGCCCTGGCCAAGCGCCGCAAGCGCATCAGCCTCGAAGACTTCGACCAGGCTGTTGCCGAAGGCAAGATCGACACCCTCAACCTCATCCTCAAGGGTGACGTTTCCGGTGCCGTGGAAGCCCTCGAAGATGCCTTGCTCAAGATCGACGTCGGCGACGACGACGTTCAGCTCCGCGTCATCCACCGCGGTGTGGGTGCCATCACGCAGAATGACGTCAACCTGGCGACGGTGGACAACGCCATCATCATCGGCTTCAACGTCAAGCCTGCCGAGCGGGTGGCCGAACTGGCCGACCGCGAAGGCGTGGACATGCGCTTCTACTCCGTCATCTACGCAGCAATCGATGACATCGAGATGGCCCTCAAGGGCATGCTCAAGCCGGAGTACGAGGAAGTCCAGCTTGGTACCGCCGAGGTTCGCGAAGTCTTCCGTTCTTCCAAGTTCGGAAACATCGCCGGCTCGATCGTCCGTACGGGCATCATCCGCCGTAACGCCAAGGCACGCGTCAGCCGTGACGGCAAGGTCATCGGTGACAACCTCACCGTTGAGACCCTCAAGCGGTTCAAGGACGACGCCACCGAAGTCCGCAGCGACTTCGAGTGTGGTATCGGTCTTGGCTCGTACAACGACATCGCCGAAGGCGACATCATCGAGACCTTCGAGATGCGCGAGAAGCCGCGCGTCTAAGGTTCCGTTGGAGCGGGTCCGCCGGGATTATCCCGGCGGACCCGTTCCGTTCCCGTTTCTACTTTCCAGGAGGAAGTCATGGCTGATCCGGCACGCGCTGCCAAATTGGCACAGCGGATTAAGGTCGTGGTTGCCGAGGCCCTCGGGCGTCGGGTCAAGGATCCGCGCGTCGAGTCCGTCACCGTCACCGACGCCCGCGTCACCAACGACCTGCAGCATGCCACGGTGTACTACACCGTGTTCGGCGACGAGGTTGCACAGTCCGATGCCGCAAAGGCCTTGGAGAAGGCCAAGGGCGTACTGCGCCAGGAAGTCGGCCGCAACATCACCGTGCGCCTGACGCCTACCCTCGAGTTCGTTGCCGACCAGATCCCGGTCAACGCCTCGAACCTCGAGGAGCTCCTGCGCGAAGCCAAGCGCCGTGATGCCGAGCTTGCCGCATTGCGCGCCAGCGCCAAGCACGCAGGCGAGGCGGACCCGTACAAGAGCGATTCAGCGCACGACGTTGACGAAGACGATTTCGACGAAGAGGACATTGACCTCACCGACGATGACGACGTGGACGAAGACGGCAACCGCTAGGACTGTCTCAATGAAAAATGCCTCCGGGGACCTTGTACCCCGGGGGCATTTTTCGTCTCTGCACTCGCTAGGATCGAGGCATGCCAGCGCACAGCGAAGAACAACGCAACGAGTACCTTGAACAGGCCATCCGGTTGGCGATCAGGAACGTCTCCGACGGCGGTGGCCCCTTCGGTGCCGTGGTGGTTACTCCGGACGGGGCCGTTCATGAAGGCGTCAACCGCGTGACCCTTGACAACGACCCCACGGCGCACGCCGAAGTCGTGGCCATCCGTCGCGCGGCGGCTGATACGGCGAATTTCGACCTCACCGGTTCCGTGCTCTACGCAAGCTGCGAACCCTGTCCGCTGTGCCTGTCGGCGACGTTGTGGGCGAGGATCGGGCACGTCTATTACGCAGCGGACCGTCACGGCGCGGCGCGTGCGGGCTTTGACGATGCCCTCTTTTATGAATACTTTGCCGGTACCCGTCCCGAGCTGCTGCCGGTGGAGCACACCCCGCTGACGGCGTCGGATTCCCCGTTCGAGGCGTGGCGGAACTACGCGGGGCGGGTCGACTACTGACGCCGCTGCGCTCCGCCGTCGGGCACCCGCCTCAGGCCTTGGCGGGAAGCCGTCCGACGCCGTCGAGCAGGTCCTGTTGCTTGCCGCACAGCGCGATGCGGATCCAGCCTTCGCCGATCGACCCGAAGGCTGTGCCCGGGGCGAAAGCTACGCCGGATGAGGCCAGGAAAGCGCGGGTCCACGCCCGGACGTCCCCGCCGCTGACGTGCGAGACATCCGCCCAGAGATAGAAAGCTCCCTGCGCCCCCAGGAACGGTATGCCCTTCGCCGTGAGGATGGCCGAGGCGGCATCACGGTTGCTCCGGTAGTGGTCGCGGGCGGTGTCGACATAGTCCTGGGGCCCGGTCAGCGCTGCGAGGGCCGCGTATTGGGATGGCGACGCCACGCAGGAGACGATCGACTCCATCACGTTGTTCATCAGCTTCTCCATGCCCGGGGGACACACCAGGGCGCCGATGCGCAGGCCTGTCAGTCCGTACGTCTTGGACAACGTCAGCGACGTGAAAACGCGTGCCTGGCCCGGGACATCGCTATCGAAGCGTGCGGGACTGACATGCGGGACGTCGAAGGTGAACGCTTCGTAGCACTCATCGGAAATAATCCAGAGATCATGCCGTACAGCCAGGTCAACCAACTGGCGCATGGTGTCTTCCTGGATGACGGCGCCCAGCGGATTCGACGGCGAGTTGAGCATCAGGACTTTGGTTCGCGGGGTGATGAGCGCTTCGATGTCCGTGATGTGCGGCTGGAAGTCGTTCTCCGGGTAGAGCGGGTATTCGACCGGCACGGCGTGGAGGAGGCTGCTGGTCATGGCGAAGGTGGGGTACCCGGGATTGGGGATCAGGATTTCATCGCCGGGGGAGAGCAGCATGCTCATCACGAAGTGCAGGCCCTGCTGCGCCCCGTCCACGACGTAGACCCGCTCGGATCCCACGGCTACGTGCTGCGTTTCGCGGAAACGTGCGGCAAACGCCTCCCGCAGGGCGGGGATCCCGGCGTTGGGTGTGTAGTTGGTTTCGTCACGATCCAGGCACGCCATGCCCGCCTCGACCACATGCCTTGCCAGCGGGAAACCGGGTTCGCCGATGCTCAGGACCACCGCCCCGGGAGTGGTCCAGGCCGCCTCGGTGATTTCGCGGATCTGGTTGACGGGGACATCGCGGACGTGCTCGGCAAGCTGGGGCATGGGAGCCATCCTAGCCACCGATATACTGGTAAGCGTGCTTTCTGGACTGGTGATCGTTGACAAACCGCAGGGATGGACCAGCCACGATGTGGTTGGCCGGATGCGGCGGCTGGCAGGTACCCGGAAAGTGGGGCACGCGGGCACGCTCGATCCCATGGCCACGGGTGTCCTTGTCCTTGGCATCAATAAGGCCACGCGGCTCCTGACGTACATCGTGGGTACCTCCAAGACCTACACGGCCACCATCCGACTCGGCGAAACCACTATCACCGACGACGCCGAGGGCGACGTTACCGAGGCGCGGACCGCCGTCGACGTCACCGATGCCGCCATCGCTGCCGGCGTCTCGGCCCTGACCGGCCCCATCCAGCAGGTACCCAGCAGCGTCAGCGCCATTAAGGTCAACGGGGAACGGTCCTACGCCCGCGTCCGCTCGGGCGAGGAAGTCAAGCTTGCTGCCCGTCCGGTGACCATCCATCGCTTCGATGTCCACGGCATCGAAAGGATCGACGGCGGCAGGGTAGTGGACGTCGATGTCACGGTCGAATGCTCGTCCGGCACGTACATCCGGGCCTTGGCGCGGGACCTGGGAAATGCGCTCGGGGTCGGGGGCCACCTGACGAAGCTTCGGCGGACCCAGGTTGGCCCGTACACGATCGACCAGGCACGGACACTGGAACAGCTTGCCGAAGACCTTGAGGTTCTGGAGATGTCCGCCGCGGCACGGTCGCTGATGCCCAACCGCGACCTGAGCGAAGACGAGGCAACGGAGATTTCCTTTGGTCGCCGCATCGCCGCCGGACCCGGCGCGGGGACCCCGGAGGCTGCCACGGTGGAGAATCCCGCCGCGGCCTTCGCGCCGTCGGGCGAACTGGTTGCCCTCCTGGCGGACACGGGAGCCTTTGCCAAGCCGGTGTTGGTTTTCGCGCCGGGAACCGGGGCGGCGGCCCCGGCGGCCCCGGCTGCTGCAACTGACGCGGGAACGGAGAGCAACAACTGACTATGGACGGATACTTTTACTCCATCCTCATAGTGGGCCTCATCTCCACGATCATGTGTGTTGTGGCCGGCCTGATGAAAAAGGCGCCCAACGACGCCACAATTTTCTCCGTCCTCGCCGTGGAGCTTGCCCTGTTGGTCTACCTGGTGGGTTCCATCGTGCGGGTGGCCATGGGGGAGCAGATCGCGGGCGAGCCTTGGGAGTTCTGGGGCTACCTCGCAACAGCCCTCATAGTTCCCGTAGGCGCTGTGTACTGGTCCATCCTGGAACGCACCCGCTGGAGCAACTTTGTCCTGGCCGCCGTGGGCGTCACGGCTTTGGTGATGGCTGCCCGCATGAACCAGATCTGGTACTGACATGAAGGAAGAACACATCGTGACTGGAGTCGAGTCCGAAACCGCCGGAACCGGTCAGAAGGACACCCGTAATACCGGCCCCGGACGGTTGTTGATTGCCGTATACGGGGTCTTTGCCCTCTCGGCGACAGCGCGTGCGGGCTACCAGATCGCGACCAAGTTTGCCGAAGCTCCGTTGGCGCACCTGTTGTCGGCGTTTGCCGCCGTCGTGTACATCGTGGCCACCATATCGCTCGCCAAGCCGGGACGGACCTGGTTCAAGGTTTCGCTGGCCGCTGTCCTCGTTGAACTTATCGGGGTGCTGGTAGTGGGCGCGATGAGCCTGTTCGATCCTGTGGCCTTCCCGCATGACACCGTGTGGTCGGTCTTCGGACGCGGCTACGGCTTCGTGCCGCTCGTGCTGCCCATCCTGGGACTGCTGTGGCTGAACCGGCGCAGGCCGTCGGATTCTCCGTCCCGGGCCTGAGGCGTATTGCGGGTAACCTTAGATTGTTCCGGCGCCGGATGGTTGCCGGGTGCAACGAAAATCAGCAGTAAAAGGCGAGGTTGATGGTCCACATTTGGAACGATCCCACCGAGGTCCCGCGCGACTTCGGCCCAACAGTCGTTACCATCGGCAACTTTGACGGCGTTCATCGCGGTCATCAGCATGTCCTCGCGCAAGTCACCCAGACCGCCCGGCGGCACAACATCCCCGCAGTGGCAGTGACGTTCGATCCCCACCCGGCGCAGGTCCACCGTCCGGAGTCTGCCCCCGAGCTGATCATGGGACTGCAGGACAAGCTTGAGGCTTTGGGCTCCACCGGCTTGGATGCGGTGTTGGTGATGAAGTACACCTTGGACCTCGCCGCCATGACCCCGCTGGAATTCGTGCGGGACGTGCTGGTGGAAAGCCTTCACGCCGAACATGTGGTGGTGGGCCACGACCTCCGCTTCGGTGCAGGTAACGGCGGAGACGTCGGCACCATGCAAGAGCTGGGGGAGAAACTGGGGTTTAGCGTCCAGGTGGTCAACGAGTACGGAGCCGGCGGCTTCCCCCTCCATCACGACGGCGACGCGGACCGCCGGTGCTCCTCGACGTGGGTGCGCGAAGCATTGTCGCAAGGCGACGTCGTCACCGCCGCAGCGGTCCTGGGGCGCCCGCACCGAATGCGCGGCGAGGTAGTCCATGGTGCCGCGCGGGGCCGCGACCTCGGTTTTCCTACCGCGAACCTGTCCCATGATTCCACCGGGTACGTTCCTGCCGACGGCATCTACGCCGGCTGGCTGATCGATGAGTCCGGGACCCGGTGGCCCGCAGCGATCTCCGTCGGTTCCAACCCCACGTTCGACGGGGTGAGCCGCCAGGTGGAGGCCCACGTGATAGACCGTCCCCGGGAAGCGGTGGAGGACTTCGACCTTTACGGGCAAACGGTGGCGGTGGAATTCACCCGGCGCCTGCGGGGCATGGTGGCCTACCAAGGGCCGGAAGCCCTGGTGGAACAAATGAACCTCGACGTCGCCCAAGCGCACGAGTTGCTGACTTCGCACTAGGCATCAAACCGCCCGCCGCTAGCGCTTTCGACAACAACACTGACCTGCCGGTAAACTGATGAGTGGTTCCGGCCGCAGTCCGTGGCAGCTGGACCTGTTTTTGTGTGCGGCGACGCACCCAAGACAACCCGCCAGCGAAGTGTTGGGCGGGAAGCACGGCACAACTCTAGGAGTTCACGTGGCACTTGACGCCGCTGTAAAGCAGTCCATCATCAAGGAATACGCAACCTCTGAAGGCGACACCGGTTCGCCCGAGGTCCAGGTTGCAGTCCTGACTCAGCGGATCAAGGATCTGACTGAGCACATGAAGCAGCACAAGCACGACTTCCACACCCAGCGCGGTCTCCTCGCCCTGGTTGGTCGCCGCAAGCGCATGCTTTCCTACCTGAAGGACACCGACATCGCCCGCTACCGTTCGCTCATCGAGCGTCTCGGCCTGCGCCGCTAGTCTGCCTTGGCGGCCCGGTCCTTCGCGGAGCGGGCCGCTTTCTTCACCACAATTAAAAACAGGAATCAACCGCATCGCGCATTCGCGGTCCTCGGTAGTGATTCCCGGGAGGGGCGTCGTTTGACGCTGCAGCCCGTGGATCTCGATCGATGACCGGGTGTCGTACAGGCCAGTAATAAAGAAGGGGCCTGGGTTGGTGCGGCGACTTCCGCCAACAGAAACGGAGGTGACCCATGGAGGGTCCCGAAATCCAGTTCTCAGAAGCCACAATCGACAACGGCCGCTTCGGCAAGCGCGTTATCCGCTTCGAAACCGGCCGCCTCGCCAAGCAGGCTGCCGGCGCGTCGATGGTGTACATCGACGATGACACCGCGCTTCTCTCCGCAACCACCGCAGGCAAGCAGCCGCGCGAAGGTTTCGACTTCTTCCCGCTGACCGTTGACGTCGAAGAGCGCATGTACGCTGCCGGACGCATCCCGGGTTCGTTCTTCCGCCGCGAAGGCCGTCCTTCCACGGAAGCCATCCTGGCCTGCCGCCTGATGGACCGCCCGCTGCGCCCGGCCTTCGTCAAGGGCCTCCGCAACGAGGTTCAGATCGTCGTCACCGTCCTGGCCATCAACCCGGACGAGCTCTACGACGTCGTTGCCATCAACGCTTCTTCCATGTCCACGCAGCTGTCCGGCCTGCCGTTCTCCGGTCCGATCGGCGGCGTCCGCGTTGCGCTCATCGCCGACGAGCAGGGTTCCCAGTGGGTGGCCTTCCCCAAGCACTCCCAGCTTGAGAACGCCGTCTTCAACATGGTTGTTGCCGGCCGCGTCGCCGGTGACGACGTCGCCATCATGATGGTCGAAGCAGAAGCCACGGACAACTCCTGGGACCTCATCAAGGAACAGGGCGCTACCGCCCCCACCGAAGAGGTTGTCTCCGAGGGCCTTGAGGCTGCCAAGCCGTTCATCAAGGCACTGTGCGACGCGCAGGCAGACCTGGCAGCCCGCGCTGCCAAGCCGACCGTTGAGTTCCCCGTCTTCCTTGACTACCAGGACGACGCTTACGCCGCTGTCGAGGCCGCCGCCGCCGAGAAGCTCGCCGCTGTCTTCCAGATCGCGGACAAGCAGGAACGCGACAACGCCTCCGACGAACTCAAGGACGAAGTCCTGGGCTCGCTCGCCGGCGAATTCGAAGGCCGCGAGAAGGAACTGTCCGCAGCATTCCGTTCGGTCACCAAGCACGTCGTCCGCCAGCGCATCCTGAAGGACCAGATCCGCATCGACGGCCGTGGCCTGACGGACATCCGCCAGCTGACCGCCGAGGTAGAGGTTCTGCCCCGCGTGCACGGTTCGGCCATCTTCGAGCGCGGCGAGACCCAGATCATGGGTGTCACCACGCTGAACATGCTGAAGATGGAACAGCAGATCGATTCGTTGTCGCCGGTGACGCGCAAGCGCTACATGCACAACTACAACTTCCCGCCGTACTCCACCGGTGAAACCGGCCGCGTGGGTTCCCCGAAGCGCCGCGAAATCGGCCACGGTGCACTCGCTGAGCGCGCCCTGGTTCCGGTCCTGCCCAGCCGCGAGGAATTCCCGTACGCCATCCGCCAGGTATCCGAGGCCCTTGGCTCCAACGGTTCCACCTCCATGGGCTCGGTGTGTGCTTCGACGCTCTCCATGCTGAACGCCGGCGTGCCGCTGAAGGCTCCCGTGGCAGGCATTGCCATGGGCCTCGTTTCGGACCAGGTTGACGGCCAGACCCGCTACGCAGCCCTGACCGATATCCTCGGTGCCGAAGACGCCTTCGGCGACATGGACTTCAAGGTTGCCGGTACCTCCGAGTTCGTCACGGCCATCCAGCTGGACACCAAGCTCGACGGTATCCCGGCATCGGTCCTGGCAGCAGCCCTGAAGCAGGCCCGCGAAGCCCGCCTCCACATCCTCGAGGTCATCAACGCCGCGATCGACACCCCGGACGAGCTCTCCGAGTTCGCACCGCGCGTCATCGCCGTGAAGATCCCCGTGGACAAGATCGGTGAAGTCATCGGCCCCAAGGGCAAGATGATCAACCAGATCCAGGAAGACACCGGCGCGGATATCTCCATCGAGGACGACGGCACGGTCTACATCGGCGCGACGAACGGCCCGTCTGCAGACGCAGCACGCTCGGCTATCAACGCCATCGCCAACCCGCAGGTACCCGAGGTCGGCGAACGCTACCTGGGCACCGTGGTGAAGACCACCACGTTCGGCGCTTTTGTCTCCCTGACCCCGGGCAAGGACGGCCTCCTGCACATCTCCGAACTCCGCAAGCTGGCCAACGGCAAGCGTGTGGACAACGTTGATGATGTTGTTTCCGTGGGCCAGAAGGTCCAGGTTGAGATCACCAAGATCGACGACCGCGGCAAGCTCTCCCTCTCACCGGTTGTGGCCGAGGAAGAAGCAGCTTCCGGCGACGCACCGGCGGAGACCGCTGAAGAGTCCGCAGAGTAGTCTGCAAGCAGTACCCTGAAAGGGCCGGTGGGCCGTAAGTCCACCGGCCCTTCCGGCTTATCTGAAAGGTTTTAATGACTGTCGTACCCTTGCCCTTGGAGCAAACACTTCCCGGCGGCGAACTGATTCACGGAGCCGAAGGCGGCTCCGTCGTGAGGCGTTCCGTCCTGCCAGGCGGCGTCCGGGTGCTTACCGAGGCAATGCCGGGCCAGCGTTCTGCCACCATCGGGTTCTGGGTCGCAGTTGGTTCGCGCGACGAGGCCGAGGGCCAGCATGGTTCAACGCACTTCCTGGAGCACTTGTTGTTCAAGGGAACCAAACGCAGGACCGCACTGGAAATTGCCTCGGCGTTCGACGAGGTGGGTGGCGAGTCCAACGCGGCGACCGCGAAGGAGAGCACCTGCTACTTCGCGCGCGTGCTGGACTCAGACCTGCCCATGGCCATCGACGTCATTGCCGACATGATCACCGGCGCCGTCCTCGACCCCGCGGAACTTGAGCAGGAGCGCGACGTCATCCTCGAAGAGATCGCGATGGACAGCGACGATCCAACGGACGTCGCCCACGAGAAATTCGTGGCGGCAGTTCTTGGGAGCCACCCCCTGGCCCGCCCTATCGGGGGTACGCCCGATGCCATCAAAGCCGTCGCCCGGGACTCCGTATGGGCGCACTACCAGCGCTACTACCGTCCGGAGGAGCTGGTGATTACCGCGGCCGGAGGCTTGGACCATGACGTCGTGTGCGATCTTGTCCTGAAGGCGCTGCAGGCCGCGGGGTGGAATCTTGACCCCGCGGCAGCTCCCGTCGACCGCCGTCCCACCGATCGTGCCGTCATTACCGGCGCAGCGGGCCTGCATGTCGTGAAGCGCCCGGTGGAGCAGGCCAACATCATCGTGGGCTGCCCTACGATCGTGGCCACCGATGACCGCCGCTTCGTCATGAGCGTGCTCAACGCCGTCCTCGGCGGCGGGATGTCCTCCAGGCTGTTCCAGGAAATACGGGAGAAGCGCGGGCTCGTCTATTCGACGTATTCCTTTTCAGCGGCCTACGCCGATGCCGGATACTTCGGCATGTACGCAGGCTGCACCCCCTCCAAGGTCCGCCAGGTCCTCGAACTGCTGGGCGTGGAGCTGGACAAGCTCGCGGCCGACGGCATCACGGAGGAGGAACTGCGCAAAGCAGTGGGCCAACTGAGTGGTGGCATCGTCCTGGCCCTGGAGGACACCGGTTCGCGGATGTCCCGTCTTGGCCGGGCCGAGCTGGTTTCCGGAGAGTTCCAGGATATCGACGAGACCCTGGAACGTATCCGGGCGGTCACGGTGGACGAAGTCCAGGAACTCGCCAAAGAGCTCGCCGCAGCGCCGCGGACCATCACCGTCGTGGGACCCTTCGAAGAGAACGAAACGTTCGGGTTTTAAAGCAAACGCTGGAGTCGCCGTGGACACACCAAAGAACGCCGCAGAGGTCCTGCGCCCATTCCTGGGGCGCTGGCGGGGCATCACGGAGATAGCGTCTTCGGCGTGGGGCCCGGCACGTACGGCTGAGGCCGAGGCTGTCTTCTCGGCTGCAGCCGGCGGGCATGCCGTCGTCCAGAGCTACAGGCACAAGGAACCGGGCGGCGCCCACCTTGAGGGCCACGGGATGTTCACGGTGGATCCGGCGCACGGCGGCACCCTGTGGTACTACGTGGACAGCCATGGGCAGGCGCCCTCAGCGCCGGTCCGGGGCCACTGGACATCGGGCACCTTGGGTTTCGAGCGGCGAACGGCCGACGGCGTTGCCCGCCACACGTTCCGCGTGGAGGAAGGAACCCTGGTTCACACGGCGGAACTGCGCCTGGAAGGCAGAACCGCGTTCAGCCCGCTGCTCAAGAGCGTCTTCCGGAAGGCCTAACCGCCGGCGAAAGGCGGGAGGACGTCAATGACGTCCTCCGCTCCCAGCGGCGCGGAGTGGTCCCTGACGGCAACCTCGTTCCTCAGGAAACTGCTCCTTGCCACGATCCGCGCAAGCGCCGGGGTGCCTTCGGGAGGCTGGGGACGTTCGACGGCGAGCGCCGCTTCCAGCAAGGCTTCCAGGCTGGTGCCTTCCGGAAGGTGGTGGATTTCTTCTTCAACGCCTGCCGCGGCGCGCGCGGCAGCGAAGTAGCGGACGAGCAAGGTATCAGCCTCCGATTGCGCTCATGCTGCGGTCAGGTTGCACGAAGTCGGGTGCACCCAGGCCCGTGTGGTCCATGCCGTGGGCCTTGGGCTTGACCCACATCGCGTCCTGCCACCGTTCGGCGAGTTGCTGGTCCGTTGCTCCTGCGCGGAGGAGGCCCAGGAGGTCAAACTCTTCGTGGGAGAAGAGGCAGCTCATGATCTTGCCTTCGGCGGTGATCCGGGTCCGGCGGCAATCGGCACAGAACGGTTCGGTGACGGACGCGATGATGCCGACTGTTCCGAGGACCTCACCTGCCGGTTCACCGGTAGCCGCATCCCGGCGTCGTACTTCAAAACGTTCCGCCGGAGCCCCGTCGCGTTCGCGCGGATCCGCGCTCAACACGAACTCAGTCGACAACATCTCCCGGATCTCGGCGGCCGTAATCATGTTGCGGCGCGTCCAGCCGTGGTCCGCGTCAAGCGGCATTTGCTCGATGAACCGCAGTTCGTAACCACGGCCCAACGCCCATGCCAGCAGGTGCGGGGACTCGGCATCATTGATGCCGCGCATCAGGACAGCGTTCAGCTTGACCGGTCCCAGCCCTGCTTCCCAGGCCGCATCCACGCCCGCAAGGACACGGTCCAGGAAGGGACGCCGGGTGAGCTTGGTGAACGTTTCCTCGTGCAGGGAGTCGAGGGAAACGTTGATGCGGGTCAGGCCCGCGGCCTTCAGGGCGGCGGCTTTCTTGTCCAGGCCGACGCCATTGGTGGTCATGGAGATGGGGAGGTCCGGGTGTTCTGCGCGAAGGGCGGCGATGATGTCCACCAGGTCGGCCCGTACCAAGGGTTCGCCTCCGGTCAGGCGCAGTTCGCGGACGCCCAGGGCCCCGACGCCGACACGCACGATCCGGACGATCTCGTCCTTGGTCATGACGGCTTGCTTGGAGAGCCACTCAAGCCCTTCGGCGGGCATGCAATAGGTACACCGGAGATTGCATTTGTCGGTCAGGGAAAGCCGCATGTCGGTGGCGCGGCGTCCGTAACGGTCCCACAACCCCGTCGGCACATCGGCGGGCCGTGGGGGCGGAACCTGTCCCGTTCCTGCCGTGCCGCCCGAGGGAAGCGGCGGCATGCCCAGCTGAACACTCATGAATTCAGGCTACGCCACCGCGACGTGATGCGTGACACCAGTCCCACTCAGCGGACTCCCCGGAAGCGCTCAAGCCACCTTGCCAGTTCTTACAAAATCCCTACGCTTTGGCTCCCGGGACCCATTTCCCGTGCCGGGCGGGTCCGGCGAACCTATGCTGAAAATGTGAGCACAAATGCGGCAACACCGCCGGCGGAGCCCGGCAACCGCCGGATCCTCCTGGTCGAGGACGAGGAAACAATTGCCGGCGTCGTACGGGATTACCTGACCCGGGCCGGCTTCCAGGTGGACCTCGCCGCTGACGGGTTCACGGCCCTTAAGCTGGCGGCGGAGCGTCAGCCCGACCTGGTGCTCCTGGACCGCATGCTCCCCGGGCTGGACGGCGTGGAAGTGTGCCGCCGGCTGAGGGTGGCCATGAGCGTGCCGGTGATCATGCTTACCGCTTTGGGAACCGAGGACGATCGGATCCTGGGATTGGAGATGGGTGCCGACGACTACGTCACGAAACCCTTTTCACCCCGCGAACTGGTGCTGCGGGTCAAGTCCGTGCTGCGGCGCAGCATCAAGGAGTACTCTCCCGAGCCGACCGTGGAGCTGGCCGGCTTCGTGCTGGATCCTGCGTCCCGCACAGTCACCCATCACGGCGCGGCCTTGACCTTGACCGTGCGTGAGTTCGACCTCCTGGCGTTCCTCCTGCGGCGACCCAACCAGGTGTTCAGCCGGGAGGAACTCATCAAAGCGGTGTGGGGCTGGGACTTCGGCGACCTCTCCACGGTGACGGTCCATGTTCGCCGGTTGCGCGAGAAGATCGAGGAGAATCCCACCAAACCTGAACTCTTGAAGACTGTATGGGGAGTTGGCTACCGGTTCGATTCAGGAGACGGGCATGCAGGGCACTGAACTTGCCACCATCCTTGGCTGGGTGCTCTTGTGGGCGTTGGTTATTGGAGCCTTCACGCTCTTCCTGCTCCGGCTCCTGCGCCGTGCGTCTGTACTGGCGCAGATCTGCCTGGTGGTGGTGGGCACCGTGGCAGTCCTGGTGGCCGGCATGGTCAGCGCGTTCAACGCCATGGTCATCTCGGCCAGGGACCTCGAAATCATTTGGTACATCCTGGCCATGGCCTCGGTGGTTGCGGTGGTGCTGTCCTTGATGCTGGGAGTGGGGGTTTCCAGGAATGCCTCGCGCCTGGTGGAGGCCGCGCGGAGGATTGGACGGGGTGAAACGTTGGAAGCAGGGGATGGCGCGGAGCGCGCTGCTCCGGCCATGACCTCCGAACTCGCCCGGTTGGCACAAGAGCTGGAAGCGAGCAGCCGAAGCCTGGCCGAATCACGGCTCCGGGAAGCGGCCGTGGAAGCTGCGCGCCGGGAGCTGGTTTCCTGGATTTCGCATGACCTCCGGACGCCGCTGGCAGGTATCCGTGCCATGACCGAAGCACTCGAGGATGGCATGGCCGCCGACGTACCGGGTTACTACCGGAAGATCATCGGACAAACCGAACAAATGACGGCGATGGTCAACGACCTCCTGGAGCTTTCCAAAATCCAGGCAGGGTCGCTCCAGCTGCGGGCCGAAGCCCTGGACCTGTACGACCTCGTGAGCGATGCACTTTCCGATCTCGCGCCCTTGGCGGCCGGCCGCGGTGTGACCCTCGACGGCGGCGGCGACCGGGAGTGCATGGCAGTGGCTGACGGCCCCAGCCTGGCCAGGGCCTTGCGTAACGTGCTGCATAACGCGGTCATCTACACGGGCAGCGGCACGGAGGTCCACGTCTCGGTAGGGCGCGAGGATGGATACGCCGTAGTGGCTGTCCAGGACCAATGCGGCGGGATTCCGGAGGAGGACATCCCGCACCTGTTCGAAACCGGGTGGCAAAGGGACCCGTCACGTGGCGCGCCGGCGGGGCTCCAGGGTACGTACAGCGGCGCGGGGATCGGGCTGAGCATGGTTGCCGGAATCGTCAAGGCGCACGGCGGAACGGTCCAGGTGGAGAACGTCGACGGCGGTTGCCGCTTTGCGCTGGCACTGCCGGCAGGAGAGTCCACTGGAGCCGGCGCCCACCAGGGAGGGACACCATGAAAGGAACGGACACCACGAAAGGGCCGGACACCACGAAAGGGCCGGGCACCATGAAAGGGCGCGACGCCGTGAAGGGCCGGGCCGCCGTCGGCAACAGTGCGTGGTGGGCCGCGTGCGCCGGCGTGGTCTCCGGCGGAGCAGGCATCGCGGCAGGCGAGGTGACGGCAGCATTTCTCAGCCCGCTGGTCTCACCGGTCACGGCGCTTGGGGGAGCGGTCATCGACGCGGTACCGCCGGTAGTCAAAGACGTGGTCATCCGGCTTTTCGGCACGGCGGACAAGATCGTGCTGGTGGTGTCCATCGTCGTGTGTGCTGCCATCCTGGCCGCTGCCGCCGGAGTGCTCGAACGCCGGCGGACCGGGTGGGGGCTCGCACTCGCCGGGCTGGCCGGCGTCGCCGGATTGACGGCCGTCCTGACCCGGGCGCAGTCCACCCCGCCGGCGGCTTTCGCCCCTGTGCTTGCGGCGGTCGTGACCATGGTGGTGCTCCGGGCGTTGATCCGCCGCTTGGACGCGTGGGACCGGCCGGTGGAGGCTGTGCCCCGCACATCCCTGGCCCGCCGCAGCTTCCTCAACGCCTTGGGCGGCTGGTCCATGGCAGCAGTAGCTGCTGGAGCGGTGACGGTCGTCCTTACCCGGGCAACCGCCGTCGCGTCCGGGTTCCGCGGGTCAATGACCCTGCCGAGGCCCGCCACAACGCCGCAAACGGTTCCAGCCGGGGCCTCGCTCCCGGTGGAGGGCATCAGTGCCTTGGTGACGCCGAACCCCGACTTCTACAGGATCGACACCGCATTGACCATACCGGTCATTGACCCGCCGTCCTGGAAGCTCAAAGTCACAGGGCTCGTTGAACGCGAGATCGAGATCGACTTTGCGACCCTCCTCGCCAAGCCCATGACGGAGCGGCACATCACCATCGCCTGCGTATCCAACGAGGTGGGCGGTGACCTGATTGGCAACGCGCTCTGGCTCGGTTGGCCCGTCAGGGAACTGCTGGCGCTCGCCGTCCCCAAACCGGGGGCGGACATGGTCCTGTCCACGAGCAACGACGGGTGGACTGCCGGCACGCCGCTCGAAGCGCTCACCGATGACAGGGACGCCCTCCTCGCCGTGGGCATGAACGGCGAACCGCTGCCCCTTGAACACGGATTCCCGGTTCGCCTGGTGGTCCCTGGCCTGTACGGATTCGTCTCCGCCACCAAGTGGGTCACCGAATTGAAGGTCACCCGCTTCGGGGACGAAAAAGCCTATTGGACAACGCGCGGGTGGAGCGACCGGGGTCCCATCAAAACCCAGTCGAGGATCGATGTGCCACGCAACGGGCGGACCGCAACAGCAGGGACTGTACAGTTCGGCGGCGTCGCCTGGGCCCAGCACCGGGGCGTCAGCCGGGTGGAATTGCGTGTCAACCGCGGGGACTGGAGAGAGGCTGCGCTTGCTCCAGGGATCTCCGCCGACACCTGGTACCAGTGGCAGTTGGCCTTTGACCTCGCCCCCGGCGACTACGAGGTGCAGGTCCGGGCGACGGACTCCACCGGCGAACCGCAGGTCGAGAAGCGCTCGCCCGTAGCTCCCGACGGCGCCACGGGTTACCACACCATCAACGTGAAGGTCGCCTGAGGCCCTACGCTGGGTAGGTCCGGATCGTACGGACCTGAGAATGACCCTGAACACAGGAGGACGCCCGTGCCAAGATCCGTTGCTGCCCACCGCGGCGCCGTCGTGGAACTGCTCGCCAGGCAAGCAGCCCGGAAAGGCACCGAGGAACTGCCGCTGCTGGATGCCATAGGAAGAGCGCTCGCAGCAGACCTGCGGGCGCCGGTGTCGCTGCCGCCGTTCGCCAACTCGCAGATGGACGGTTTTGCCGTTTCCTCGGCGGATATCCCCGACGGCGGCACGGAGCTCAGGGTGGGCGCTCCGGTTCCGGCCGGTGCCGGGCCGGCGGCACTGGAACGTGGCTTTGCCGTTCCCATCATGACCGGCGCCATGCTTCCCAAGGGGGCAGACGCCGTCGTCCCGATCGAGCGGGCGGTTCCTTCAGTGTTTCCTGCCGCCGGAGCCGTAGATGCGCTGGTCCGGCTTCCTGCCACAGCTCCCGGAACCTTCGTCCGGGATGCCGGAAGCGACATCGCCGAAGGTGCTTTGGCGTTGGCAGCCGGGACATCACTGGGGCCGGCGCAACTGGGCTTGCTGGCGGCGCTCGGTCTGACGAGCGTGGAAGTGCGCAGTCCACTGCGGGTACTGCTGGTCACCACCGGCGATGAGGTCGTCGAACCCGGAACCCCGCTGGTGACAGGCAAAATCTACGACTCCAACGGAACGCTTCTGGAGGCGTCCATGCGCCAGGCGGGGCTTGAGGTGGTGCGGAACGGAATCTCCGACGACGATCCTGCCGGGCTGCTCGATGTCCTGCGGAAGCACACGGACCACGGAAATGCCGTGGATCTTGTGGTCACTACCGGCGGGGTCAGCAAAGGCGCGTACGAGGTGGTGCGCCAGGCAATGGCAGGCGAAGACGTCGAATTCGTGCCCGTGGCCATGCAGCCGGGCGGGCCGCAGGGAATCGGGACCTTCAACGACGTCCCTTTCCTTGGCTTTCCCGGGAACCCCGTCAGTTGCCTCGTGTCGTTCGAAATGTTCCTCCGGCCTGCGCTATCGGAAGTCCTCGGTGCGCCGAGGCCCAGGCAGATGCTGCCGGCACGGCTCGCCGAACCGTTGACCTCGCCCAAGGGAAAGCACCAAGTGCGGCGCGGGATCATCGAAAACGGCGTAGTCCGCCTTGAAGGCGGCGCTGGTTCGCACCTCGTCCATGCGCTGGCCCGCTCCAACGCATTGATCCAGGTGCCCGCCGACGTCACGGAATTACAAGCAGGAGACGAAGTGGAAGTATGGGTGCTGTGAACCAAACTTCCCATGAATCCGGTGGCCTGACGCACCTGCGCCAGGACGGTACGGCCCAGATGGTTGATGTCTCTGACAAAGCTGTCACCACCCGCGAAGCCACAGCCGCAGCAACAGTGCGGAGCACGCCCGAGGTTCTTGCCCTCCTTGGTGCCGGCGAACTGCCCAAGGGCGATGCCCTGGCGGTTGCGCGCGTCGCCGGAATCATGGCAGCCAAGAAGACTCCCGAGCTCATTCCGTTGTGCCATCCGCTGCCCATCTCCAAAGTCACTGTGGACTTTGAACTGGGGCGGGATGCTGTCCAAATCCTCGCCACGGTCAAGACCCGGGGCGTCACCGGAGTCGAGATGGAAGCCCTGACGGCTGCTTCGGTGGCCGCGTTGAGCGTCTACGACATGATCAAGGCTGTGGACAAGCACGCGGTCCTCTCAGACATCCATGTGCTGGCCAAGAGCGGCGGCAAGAGCGGCAGTTGGAGCCTTGGGGGCCAACCGGGAGTCACTGGAACTTCCGACGCTGCAACCTCCGGCGCCGGGACCGTTGCCGACCCTTCCGCTGGAGGACAGGCATGAGCGCCTGCGAGCCTGGCGCGCACGGGCCCCGGAAGGCCGGCGTCGTGATCGCCTCCACGCGAGCGGCGGCCGGAACCTACCGTGACGGGACCGGCCCGGTCATCCAGGATTGGCTGGCGGAGCACGGCTTCGATGTATTTCCGACCATGGTGGTGCCGGACGGTGAGCCGGTGGGCGCGGCCCTGCGTGCGCTCCTGACCCAGGGGCCCTCGGTGATTATCACCAGCGGCGGGACGGGACTCAGCCCGGACGACCACACGCCCGAGATGACCCTGCCACTCCTGGACCGCGAAATCCCGGGAATCATGGAAGGGATCAGGCGTGCAGGCAGCGAAAAAACACCCATGGCCATGCTGAGCCGGGGCCATGCCGGGACCGCCGGCAAGACCTTCATCATCAACCTCCCCGGTTCGCCGAAAGGGGTCATGGACGGTTTGTCCGTGCTGGACCCGCTACTCGGACACCTTTGTGAACAATTGGAAGGAAACCATGGCCACTGAAACAGACTTCGAAGTTGTCAGTGCAGTGCTCAGCGCCGAGCCGATCTCCGTGGACCAGGCTATAGCCGCCGTCGAATCGGATACGGCCGGGGCCGTCGTCAGCTTTAGCGGCGTAGTACGCAACCACGACGGCGGCAAACCCGTGGACCGCTTGAGCTACAGTGCGCATCCCACTGCCCACCGCACCATGTCCGAAGTAGTGGCCGCGCTCGTGGCCGAGCATTCCGGAGAGGCCCAACAACCTGTCCGGATCTGGGCCGCGCACCGCGTGGGTTCCTTGGAAGTCGGAGACCCCGCCTTGGTGTGCGCCGTGGCAGCCGCGCACCGTGGGCAGGCCTTTGCCGTCTGCGCCGAGCTGGTTGACCGGATCAAGGCCCAGGTGCCCATTTGGAAGGAACAGTTCTTCAGCGACGGCACCGTGGAATGGGTCGGCGCGGGGGAGTAGCCGGGGCTCTGCCTGGCAGACGATCGCCGGCCTGGTAACGGTTCCGTCCTGTCCGGGCCCCGGCGGTAGTGTTGATGCCATGACCGAACAACTTGCCGTAGCAGTACTTGGCGCCCGCGGGCGCATGGGAATCGAAGCCGTCAAAGCTGTTGAAGCAGCCGAGGACATGAAGCTGGTAGCCGCCCTTGGCCGCGGCGATTCCCTGGAGACGCTGCTTGAGGCAGGAGCGCAGTACATCGTGGACCTGACAGTCCCCGACACCACCGAAGCCAACGTCCGGTTCGCCGTCGAGCACGGCATTCACGCCGTCGTTGGAACCACGGGATGGGACGCGTCACGCCTGGACTCGCTGCGCGAATTGCTGGAGCAGCAGCAGGGCACCGGCGTCCTGATCGCTCCGAACTTCGCCCTCGGGTCGGTACTGGCATCTGCGTTCGCCGCCAAGGCGTCGAAGTACTTCGAATCGGTGGAAATCATTGAGCTGCACCACCCCAACAAGGTGGACGCCCCTTCGGGAACAGCAGTACGGACAGCGCAGTTGATCGCTGAGGCACGCAAGGAAGCGGGCCTGCCGTCCAGCCCGGACGCCACGGAGTCCGCCCTTGAGGGGGCCCGGGGATGCGACGTGGACGGAGTCCGCGTGCACAGCGTCCGCCTGCGCGGCCTGGTGGCTCACCAGGAGGTGCTCCTGGGCGGCCCCGGCGAGCAGCTGACTTTGCGTCACGACTCCTTTGACCGTGCCTCCTTCATGCCCGGTGTCCTGCTGGGCCTGCGCAAGGTTGCTGCCCACCCCGGCCTTACTGTGGGCCTTGACGGGTACTTGGACCTGGGGCTTTAGGACCATGTCGAACTTCTGGCACACCCTCAAGAACAACAGGACCAAGATCTGGGTTGGCGCCATCACCTTGCTGCTGGTGCTGTACTTGGTGGTTTCCCTGCAACGCTCGTTGTTGCTGCTGGGGGACTCCAACCCCGTGGCCAAGGGGATCGGTGCGGCCTACCTTGTCCTGCCTGTGGTTGGTGCGTGGGCGCTGATCCGCGAGCTGCTCTTCGGTGCGCGGACTGAACAGATGGCCAAAGTCCTCGAAGCCGAGGGCGGCCTTCCGGTGGATAACCTGCCGCGCACTCCGGGCGGAAGGATCGTCCGCTCCGCGGCGGACGCTGAATTCGAAAAGTACAAGGCCGAGGCCGAGGCAGCCCCGGAGGACTGGCGCTCATGGTTCCGGCTCAGTTGTGCGTATGACGCTTCAGGTGACAGGAAGCGTGCCCGGGCATCGATGCGCGACGCCGTGAAACTGTTCCGCGATCAGTCGACGGCCGCCGGGCGGTAGCTCCCCAGGCGTGAGGCCTGGTGGGCCAGCCACTCCAAGGGTCCGCGGCGGCGGAGCAGTGCAAAGACGGCACCTACGGCGATCACTGTGAGTGCCTGCGCCCAGTACATGGTTTCGTTCGTCCAGCCGCTGGGAAGGGGCTGGTCCACAAACCAGGACACCGCCCACACATGGAGCGAATACAGCGTCAGCGTCATGGCTCCCGGACCGCTGAGGACCAGCAGGAACCGTACGCCAATCCTTTCGGACCAGCTGCCCAGCAGCAGGAAGAAACCTATTGCCGCGGCGGCCGTTCCGCCGGTGTGGAGCAGGTCAAGCGTGGTTCCGGCGTGTGGTGATGCGGTGGCCAGCCACCACAACGAGTCCGTTTGGCGCAGGCCAGTCAGGTTCACTTGGAGCATGCTCTCCAGGGGGTAGCCGCGGACGCCCGGCAGCGTACTCAAGGCAGCCCGCCCACCCCAGGCTTCCATGGCCAGGATTCCCAGGACTTTCGACACGATGGCCAGGGCTGTTCCGACGGCAAGCAGGAGGACTTGCACCCGCTGCTTGGACAACGCGAGCCTGCCGATCAGCAAACCGAGCAGAAGGTACGAGATCCACTGGCACACGGGGTAGTAACCCGTGAAGAAGAGGTCTGCGAGGAGCGCCCCGGGGGTCTGCAGGTCTTCAACGTTGGGGTTGTGCCCTAGCTGCAAGGGCGGGTTTGCCTCCAGTAGCACCGGTCTGACGAGGTAGCCGAGGACCGGGGAGAGCAGTATCCATCCCGCCGCCCACGCGCTCAGCGCCCGGACGCCCAGTCCAAGGAAGGGCAGGATGCACAGGAACAGGACTGCATAGTGCACCAGGATGATGGCTACGTTGACTTCCAGCCCGCCCAGCGCCAGCCCGACGACGGCGATCACCAACGCGCGCAGCGCTACGCCACTCCTGGCGGCCCCCAGCTCAGTCCCCCGGCGCGGTGCCTGTTTGCCCGTGGCGAGGGCAAGACCGACTCCGGCGAGGACCGCGAACAACGCTGACGACCTTCCGGAGAAGGTCAGGCCGATCCATGTTGGTTCCCAATCCGGTGCAGGTCCGAAGGTCGGCAGGAGATGGGTGGCCATCATGCCCAAGAGCGCGGCACCGCGTGCCGCGTCGATGCCCGTGAGGCGCGGAGAGAAGTTGCGGCCCGGCGAAGCCATGCTGTTCGGCGTCGTGTCCGGGGAAGTCATGAAGTGATCGTCTCACGGCCGACGGCGGCCTGAATTATCGAAAGCTCCCCGGATGTGCCATGACGCCTCCCCAAGCCGAGGCCTTGTCTTCGAATATATGTTCGAATAATATGGCGGCATGAACGACGCTTCCCGATCCGCAGACGGCATGCGCGGCCCCATGAAGGCCATGAGTCCAGGAGTGGTGGACTTCCTGTTCAGGCAACTCGTGGCAGGCGAACCGCCGGAGGATGTGCAGTGGCGCCACGAGGGTGTGGTGCTCGGTGAACAGGCTCCCGGCGCCGAACTCGCGCGCAGGTTGACCGAGACGGACCTCGACGCCCTTACGCCCCTGGAGCTGTTCGAATATGTGCGGGCCACCCAGCGGCTGGTGACCTGGGCTGAGCACCTCAAGGAGTTGGCCGTATCGCGCTACTGTTCGGAGGAGGCGGCGGGAGCCCCCGCGAGTCCCAACGTCCGGTGATGACGACCATCACGCGGGCCGCATTCCCGTAACCGGCGCGGGACAGGGTAACGTTTTTCCTATGTCTGACTCCCGCGCGCGCATTCCCGCTCTTGGTACCCTGCTGACCGCCATGGTCACCCCGTTCACCGAGGATGGCAAGGTCGACTACGACCAAGCCGCAGCGCTGGCAGAAAAGCTCGTCCAGGACGGTTGCGACGGCCTCGTGGTCACCGGCACCACGGGGGAGACCTCAACCCTCACTGATGAGGAAAACCTCGGCATGTTCCGTGCCGTCAAGGAAGCCGTTGGCGGCAAGGCCGCCATCATCGCCGGAACCGGCACCAACGACACCGCACACTCGGTGCATTTGTCGCAGCGTGCCGCCCAGCTGGGTGTTGATGGTCTTCTGATCGTCACTCCCTACTACAACAAGCCCAGCCAGGCCGGCGTGCGGGCGCATTTCGAGACGATCGCTTCTTCCACGGACCTGCCCGTCATGCTGTATGACATTCCGGGCCGATCCTCCATTGCCATCGCACCCGAGACCATGATCGCGCTGGCTCAGCACCAGAACATCGTTGCCGTGAAGGACGCCAAGGCCGATTTCGCCGCCGCCACGCGGGTCATGGCTGAAACGGACCTCGTCTTCTATTCGGGTGATGACGGCCTGACCCTCCAGTGGATGGCGATGGGTGCTGCCGGCCTTGTGGGCGTCACCACGCATGTGGCCACCCGGCGCTTCCGTGAGCTCATTGATGCCATGAACGCGAACGACCTCGCGACGGCGAGGACCATCAACTTTGAATTGGAGCCCGTGGTGCGCGCAACCATGACCCGGGTCCAAGGCGCAGTAGCCGCCAAGCAGATTCTCAAGTGGCAGGGAGTCCTGCCCAACTCGGTTGTCCGTTTGCCCCTCGTGGAGCCGGACCAGGCCGAGATCGACACCATCCGCGGGGACTTGGCTGAGGCCGGAATGGACTTCAACGTCTAGGACGGTTCCGCCGGAAAGAAGCAAAATATGACCCAAACCGCCCTTCCTGGACTGGTTACTCCGCCCAAACTGCCACACGGCACGCTGCGGATTGTTCCGCTCGGTGGACTGGGGGAGATTGGCCGCAACATGGCGGTCTTCGAAATCAGCGGCAAATTGCTGGTGGTTGACTGCGGAGTGCTCTTCCCGGAAGAAACACAGCCCGGCGTCGACCTGATCCTGCCCGATTTTTCCTACATCGAGGACCGCTTGGACGACGTCGTCGGTGTTGTCCTGACGCACGGACACGAAGACCACATCGGCGCCGTACCCTATCTGCTCCGCCTCAAGGCCGATATCCCGCTCATTGGCTCCCAGCTGACCCTTGCCTTGGTGGAGGCGAAGCTGCAGGAGCACCGGATCAAGCCCTATACCCTCACCGTCACAGAGGGTCAGGTGGAGCAGTTCGGCCCGTTCGAATGCGAGTTCGTGGCGGTCAATCACTCGATTCCCGACGCCCTGGCAGTGTTCATCCGTACCGAGGGTGGAACCGTGCTCCACACCGGCGACTTCAAGATGGACCAGTTGCCGCTGGACGGCCGGATCACCGACCTTCGTCACTTTGCCCGTTTGGGTGAAGAAGGCGTCGACCTTTTCATGGCCGACTCCACCAACGCCGACGTTCCTGGCTTCACCACGGCCGAAAAGGAAATCGGTCCCACGCTGGACCTGCTGTTCGGGCAGGCGCAGAAGCGCATCATTGTCGCGTCCTTCTCCTCCCACGTCCACCGGGTGCAGCAGGTTCTGGACGCCGCTGCCAAGCACGGGCGCAATGTGGCTTTTGTTGGCCGTTCCATGGTCCGCAACATGGCTATCGCCGCCAAGCTTGGATATCTCGACGTCCCGCCGGGAATCCTCGTGGACATCAAGAACATCGATGACCTGCCGGACAACCGCGTCGTCCTCATGTCCACAGGCTCGCAAGGAGAGCCCATGGCGGCGTTGTCGCGCATGGCCAACGGCGACCACCGCGTCGTGGTGGGCGAAGGCGACACGGTCATCCTGGCTTCGAGCCTCATTCCGGGCAATGAGAACGCTGTCTTCCGTATCATCAACGGCCTGCTGAAGCTCGGTGCAGCGGTCATCCATAAGGGAACCGCGAAGGTGCACGTCTCGGGTCACGCGGCAGCAGGGGAGTTGCTGTACTGCTACAACATCCTCAAGC
The DNA here is from genome assembly GCF_015040095.1 of Paenarthrobacter sp. YJN-5. Taxonomy (NCBI): domain Bacteria; kingdom Bacillati; phylum Actinomycetota; class Actinomycetes; order Micrococcales; family Micrococcaceae; genus Paenarthrobacter; species Paenarthrobacter sp. YJN-5. The sequence goes on along the minus strand of NZ_CP053544.1, from coordinate 2,946,929 downwards.
CCTTGAACGCCATGCCCGTCCACGGTGAAACCCGGCACCTGATCGCCAACGGAAACATTGCGGCCGCGTCCGGCGTGCCGGCGGAGAATGTCATCCTGAGCGACAACGGCACCGTCATCGACCTGAGGAACCAGAAGGCACGAGTCGTAGGACAAGTGGAGGTTGGCTTGGTCTACGTCGACGGCTCGAGCGTCGGCGAGATCACGGATGCCGATCTGAAAGACCGGCGCATCCTTGGCGATGAAGGCTTCATCTCCGTCATCACCGTCATCAACCGGACCACCGGCAAAATCGTTTCCGGGCCCGAAATCCATGCACGCGGTGTGGCTGAGGATGACTCCGTCTTCGACGAGATCATCCCGAAGATCAATGCCGCGCTGGAAGAAGCCGTCCTGAACCACGCTGACCACACCAACCACCAGCTGCAGCAGGTGGTCCGGAGGGTTATCGGCACGTGGGTGAACCGCAAGTTGCGCCGACGCCCGATGATCATTCCCGTGGTCCTGGAGGCATAGGCCGCCAGGCAGCCGGCAGCAGGCAACATGCAGTCCCGAGGGGGCCTGAAATCCGCGGATTTCAGGCCCCCTTGCGGTAGCGTGGCAGATATGGCGACCCGTACCTCCTCCACGCCACGAGGCAGCTCAAGCAGTAAAACCGGCAGCGGCCGGGGCTCAGCTGCAACCAAATCCAGCGCGACGGCCAAAAGCAGCCGCAGCGGATCCACGCGGACCAAGCAGTCCGCCGTCGAACCCCAAGCGCCTTTCCCGGTCCGGATGCTGTCCGGTGCATGGCAGGGCATCGGACACGTGGTCGGTGCGGGAGTGCGCCGTATCGGTTCGGACGTGAGCGACCTTGACCCCGAGGACCGGCGGGACGGCGCTGCCCTGTTCAACCTGGTGCTGGGTATTGCTGTTGCGACCTTCGCCTGGTGGGGATGGACGGGCTGGTTGCCGGACATCGTCTACAGCGTCGTCAACGGCACGTTTGGCTGGATGTCCCTGCTCTTGCCGCTGATGCTCTTCATTTGCGCGTTCCGGCTTTTCCGGAAACCGCAGGACGGCCGCGGAAACAACCGCGTGGGAATTGGTTTCCTGGTGATGACGCTGGCGGGGTCGGCCCTGGCGCACGTCATCGGGGGACAGCCTTCCGTGGGCGAAGGATTTGACGGGCTCCGTCGCGCAGGCGGAATGGTGGGTTTCCTTGCTGCCTCGCCACTGGCGGCCATCCACGTGGCCATACCTGTCCTCATTTACAGCCTCCTCGCGTTCGTGTCGGTGCTGATTGTGACCGCCACTCCCTTCGGGGCCATTCCTGCCCGCATCCGCTCGGGTTACGAACACCTCATGGGCGTGGACCTGGAGGAAGCCCGGGCAAGCCAGGAAGCGCATGACCGCAGCTACCTCTACGGAGAGGACAAGCCGGCCAAGGCCGGCAAGAAGAAGCGCACACGCCTCTTTGGCAAGGACCAGGAAGCCGATCCACACTTGGAAGGCTACGTGGGCGACGAGGCCTTCGAGCACGCCATCGTGGACGACGACGAAGCTCCCGCCGATGCCGCTCCGCGCGTCCCGCCGGGCGTGCGGCGGCCCACCCAGGCCGAAATCGCCGTCGGAAAGATCAAGGCCGCACAGGGCCTGGCCGCTGCGCCGGGCGCAGGTGCCACCCCGGGTGCCGACAATCCCACCGAGGCCATCCCCGTATTGAGTCCGGAGATGACAACTCCCGTGGCACAGGTTCCGGCCAAGCCCGCCGGAGCCCCGCTGCCCCAAACTCCCATCCCGCAGCGCACGGAACAGTTGTCCTTGGCCGGAGATGTCACCTATACGCTTCCTGCCTCCGACTACCTCACGCCTGGGTCCATTCCGAAGGAACGCACAGAAGCGAACGACGCCGTCGTTGCTGCCCTGACGGACACCCTGACCCAGTTCAATGTCGACGCCACGGTGACGGGTTTCAGCCGTGGACCCACGGTCACCCGGTACGAGATCGAACTGTCCCCGGGAACCAAGGTGGAGCGCGTTACGGCGCTGTCCAAGAACATCTCCTACGCTGTTGCTTCCAGCGATGTCCGTATCCTGAGCCCCATTCCGGGCAAGTCGGCCATCGGCATCGAAATCCCCAACACGGACCGCGAAACCGTGTCCCTGGGAGACGTTTTGCGGAGCCAGAACGCGCGGCGGACAGACCATCCCATGGTGATGGGTGTCGGCAAGGACGTCGAGGGTGGCTACGTCGTGGCCAACCTCGCCAAAATGCCCCACCTCCTGGTTGCCGGTGCCACCGGCGCCGGCAAGTCGAGTTTCGTGAACTCCATGATCACGTCCATCCTGATGCGTGCAACTCCCGATGAAGTCCGCATGGTCATGGTGGACCCCAAGCGCGTGGAACTTACCGCCTATGAAGGTGTTCCCCACCTGATCACGCCCATCATCACCAACCCCAAGAAGGCTGCGGAGGCCTTGCAGTGGGTAGTGCGTGAAATGGATGCCCGCTATGACGACCTCGCGAACTACGGCTACAAGCACATCGACGACTTCAACAAGGCGGTCCGTGCGGGCAAGGTCACGCCACCGGTCGATTCCAAGCGGATCATCAAGCCCTACCCGTACCTGCTGGTGATCGTGGACGAACTCGCGGACCTCATGATGGTGGCACCGCGTGACGTCGAAGATTCGATCGTCCGCATTACGCAGTTGGCCCGTGCGGCCGGTATCCACTTGGTGCTGGCAACCCAGCGTCCTTCCGTGGACGTCGTCACCGGCCTCATCAAGGCCAACGTCCCCTCCCGAATGGCCTTTGCCACCTCCTCCGTCACCGACTCCCGCGTCGTGCTGGACCAGCCGGGTGCAGAGAAGCTGATCGGTCAAGGCGATGCCTTGTTCCTGCCCATGGGCGCTTCCAAGGCCATGCGCGTCCAAGGTGCCTGGGTGACCGAATCGGAAATCCACAAGGTGGTGGAACACGTCAAGGGGCAGCTACAGGCCGTCTACCGTGACGACGTTGCCGCCGAGGCTCCCAAGAAGCAGATTGATGATGACATCGGAGACGATCTCGAAGTCCTTCTGCAGGCCACGGAACTCGTGGTCACCACGCAGTTCGGTTCCACGTCCATGCTCCAGCGCAAGCTCCGCGTCGGATTCGCCAAAGCCGGACGCCTCATGGACCTCCTGGAGTCCCGCGGCGTCGTGGGCCCCTCCGAGGGCTCCAAGGCCCGGGACGTTCTGGTCAAGCCGGACGATCTCGCCGCCGTGCTGGCTGCCATGAAGGGCCAGGAGGCCCCTGCGGCTCCCGACGCTCAGACCGCCGCCCTGAGCGATAACGCCAACGCCAACATTGCGGTCGGCGGCTACGCAGAGGACGTCGTTGCCGCAGACCTCGACAACCGCACCCAGGCGATCGATTATTTCGACGGGGCCGATGGTTCCGATGACGACGAAGGCGGCGAAGACGCTTGGTCGCTCACAGGCCGCTGACGTCCAGACGGTAGCCTAGAGAAGTGACTACAGCCGAGGGCGACAACGCCACGTCTAGGGGTTCCGAAGTGTGGAACCTGCCCAATATCCTCACCATGCTCCGCATCGTCCTGGTGCCCTTTTTCGTGTGGTTCCTGCTCGCGGACGATGGCCGGCACGGTCTCTGGCGGTGGGCCGCCGTCGTGGCTTTCGCTGTGGCGATCTACACGGACAAGCTCGACGGCGACATCGCCCGGGCGCGGGGCCTCATCACCAATTTCGGCAAGATCGCCGATCCCATTGCGGATAAATTGCTGATCGGTTCAGCGCTCGTCCTGCTCTCCGTCCTGGGGGAGCTGCCTTGGTGGGTGACCATCCTGATCCTGGTCAGGGAGTGGGGTATTACCGCGCTGCGGTTCTTCGTCATCAGGTACGGCGTGATGCCCGCTTCCCGCGGAGGCAAACTCAAGACGGTTGTGCAGACCGTGGCCATCTTCCTGTACACCATGCCCCTGAAAGCCATTGCGCCATGGCTCGTCGACGTCGCGTTCTGGGTGATGATGGCTGCGCTGGCCATCACGCTCTGGACCGGCGTCGAATATGTCATCCAGGCTCTCAAGCTTCGGGCCGCCGGGCGGAAGGCATGAGCGCCCCCGTAGGTGCCGACGCAGCGGAAACCGCGACGGCGGCTGTCCGGCTGGCGCTCGAACGGCACCTGACAGTGGCCACGGCAGAGTCGCTGACGGCCGGAATGGTGGCCGCTGCCCTGGCGAATACTCCCGGCGCGTCGGGGATGCTACAGGGCGGTGTAGTCGCCTACCAGAACTCCGTGAAGGCGTCGGTCCTGGGCGTCCCGCAGGATCTCCTTGACGCCGTTGGATCCGTTGATGGAGACGTGGCGGCAGCGATGGCCACGGGAGCCCGCCGGGCCTGCGGGGCGGACATCGGCATTTCCACTACCGGAGTCGCCGGGCCGGACGCCCATGACGGCAAGGCAGTGGGGACGGTCTTCATCGGAATCGCTACGGAATCCGGATCAAAGGCGTTTGAATACTCCTTCGAGGGGGACAGGCAATCCATTAGGAACCAGGCTTGTGTTGCGGCGTTGGCGAGGCTGCTTGGCGGGTTGGAAGGCGATGGTTACCGTTCGTAAAGTAGTCGGGAACAAAAACTGATTGCCAATAGTTGTGTCATTGTGTCGCTTCGGAATGGTCGGGGCGCCTAGGATGTAGAAACCAACCCGGTCCGCCAACCAGCGAACCGGAAGAACGAGGGAGCAAGGCGATACAGATGGTAAAGCAGCCCGTATCCGTGAACGGCGTTGTCCGCTGGAAGGATGTGGGCTTGGCTGATCAGGCACAGAGCGAACAGAAGGAGCGCAAAATGGTCGTACTACGCCACGAAATCGGTGATGTACTGCGCGATGTCCGCCAGCGTCAGGGCCGCACCCTCCGCGAGGTCTCGCACAGCGCCCGCGTTTCACTCGGATACTTGAGTGAAGTTGAACGCGGCCAAAAGGAAGCTTCGTCCGAGCTCCTGTCTTCTATCTGCACCGCACTGGACGTACCGTTGTCCAGCATGCTGCGCGAAGTAAGCGACCGCGTCGCAGTTGCAGAGGGAGTTGCGGTACCGGACACGGTTCCGCAGGAATTCTCCCAGCGTTACGGTCGGGATCTCGATCTCACCGACGACTTCGGCCAGGGCATGCTGTCCGGAGCGCGGTAACCGTCCCCTAGTACGTCGAAGGTCCCCGGCCACTGGCTGGGGACCTTTCGCGTTGGTGGCACGGGTAGCGGTTCCGCCGGATCTGCTACTGCGCTGCGTCCCCGGGGTCTTTGGCAGTGTCGTCTCTAGCTGGGGCCTCCTTGATCAGCCCCTCTCCGTACACGGCGTTGAGCCTTTCCATGTACTCGGCGAGGGTCTGCACGTCCTCCAGCGGCCATGTCCCCAGGCGTTCGCGGAAAGCCTGCCGGCGGGCGTCCTGGACCTGGTGCATTTTCTCTTCGCCCTTGTCCGTCAACCGGATGGACTGAGCCCTGCCGTCCTGCGGATCTGCCTCCTTATAGACAAGCCCGAGGCTCTCCAGGAAGGCGATTTGGCGGCTCACGGAAGGCTTGCCGACTCCAACGCAGGAGGCCAGGTCTGTCAGGCGGATGGGGCCCTCGCGGCGGATGATGGTCAGCAGTCCATAGGCGGCGGGTTCCATGTCCGGGTGGACCTGGCGGGAAAGCTGGTGCGAGATGGAACGGGCGCGGCGCCAGAGCAAGCTCAGCTGGTGTTCAACCTGCTGAAGGGCATCATCCACTTCGTCGCGTTGGACGGCAGAGGCCGGTGCATGGGGGAGAGGATTGCTCATGGCAACCATTCTAGGGTCCGGCAACATGAGAGACTCTATCCGTGAGGGCAAGTGATTTCTGGCGGTTGATGGACGACGAATTCGGGGCGGGCTACTCCCGGGTGCTTGCCGGATCCCTGGTGCTGGCCGGAGTTGGCGGCCGCACCGCTACGGACGCCCTCGCCTCGGGTTTCGACCCCCGCGATGTTTGGCTGGCAGTTTGCGACGTGCAGGACGTGCCTCCCGAGCGCAGGCTTGGCCGGGACATCAAACCCACCGGTTAGCCGTAACCCGGTCCCGCTGGTCGACGCCGGGACGGGACACGCCGTCGCGTTGTTCGAATATCTGTTCGGATTTGGATATGCTCCTGTGAGAGGAAAATTGATCCTGAAGGACGCATTCCACGCTCCGGCGGCCCTTGTTTTCCACATAGGCCAAGCGGGCAGCTAAAAATGTCAGAGCGCCGCACTAGCGTCAGACGTGACAGGAAAGCGGCCGTTCAGGCCACTCCACAGCGAGAAAGCATCAGAGGTGTGAACCATGGCGGCAACCCCGGATCGTGAGAAGGCGCTCGAGGCAGCGCTTGCCCAGATCGACAAGCAGTTCGGCAAAGGCTCCATCATGCGCCTGGGTGATGACACCCGCGCTCCGATCGAGGTCATTCCCACCGGTTCCATTGCCCTGGACGTGGCGCTTGGCATCGGCGGACTCCCGCGAGGCAGGGTCGTGGAAATCTATGGACCGGAATCTTCCGGTAAGACCACCGTCGCCCTGCATGCTGTAGCCAATGCACAGCGTAACGGCGGCATCGCGGCCTTCATTGACGCCGAACACGCCCTGGATCCCGATTACGCCGCGAAGCTTGGCGTAGACACGGACGCCCTGCTGGTTTCACAGCCGGACACCGGTGAACAGGCGCTGGAAATCATGGACATGCTGGTGGGCTCCGGCTCGCTGGACATCATCGTCATTGACTCCGTGGCTGCGCTGGTTCCCCGCGCTGAAATCGAGGGCGAGATGGGCGATTCCCACGTTGGCCTCCAGGCGCGCCTCATGAGCCAGGCCCTTCGAAAGATCACCGGTCGCTTGAGCCAGACCAAGACCACCGCGATCTTCATCAACCAGCTGCGTGAGAAGATCGGCGTCTTCTTCGGATCGCCGGAAACCACCACCGGTGGTAAGGCACTGAAGTTCTATGCCTCAGTGCGTATTGACGTCCGCCGCATCCAGACGCTGAAGGAAGGCGCCGATTCCGTCGGTAACCGGACCAAGGCAAAGATCGTCAAGAACAAGATGGCTCCGCCCTTTAAGGTTGCCGAGTTCGACATCATCTACGGCCAGGGGATCTCGCGCGAAGGCGGCATCATCGACATGGGCGTGGAACACGGCATCATCAAGAAGTCGGGATCCTGGTTCACCTACGACGGCGATCAGCTCGGTCAGGGCATGGAGAACTCACGTCGCTTCCTGCGGGACAACCCGGAGCTCGCCCAGGAGTTGGAACGCCTCATCAAGGAAAAGCTTGGCGTCGGCGTGAAGCCCGAAGAGGAATCGCCCAAGCTGAAGGCCGTTGACGGTTAGGAACGGGCCGGATCCGGATTCGCCGGTTGCTGCCGATCCGGAGCCGGACCCGGAATCTGTTGCGCGCGCCATCGTTTTGAGGCAATTGACGATGGCGCCGCGGAGCCGGCTCCAACTGGCACGGAAGCTTGCCGAACGGAAAGTGCCTGAGCACGTTGCCGAGGCTGTTCTCGATCGCTTTGAGGAAGTCCAGCTCATCGACGACGCCGAGTTCGCCCGCATGTGGGTACGAAGCCGATCGCAGACAAAGAAGCTCGCCAAGGGCGCCCTGCGACGGGAACTGGCTGACAAAGGCATCGAACTTGAAGATGCCGAGGAAGCCTTGGCCCAGGTCTCGGACAAGGACGAGGAACTTGCAGCGCGCGAGCTTGTCCAGCGGAAGTTGAGGCCGGGCATGGATTTGACCGACCGGGCTGAGCGGGACAAGTACACACGCCGGTTGGCTTCCATGCTCGCGCGCAAGGGCTATTCCCCTTCACTGGCCTTCAGGATCGTCGGTGAGGTGCTGGCAGAAGCCGGTACCCTTGAGTAGTGAGTTTGACCATTCCATCCCCTGCACAAGATTCCACGCAGCCTTCCCTGGTACCTGGGACGCTTCAGGAGGCGGCATCCTCCGTGGAGCCCAGGACCTACCAGGTCCGGACCTTCGGTTGCCAGATGAACGTCCATGATTCCGAGCGCATGTCCGGTCTCTTGGAAGAAGCCGGCTATGTTCCGGCGGACGGGGAGTTTGCCGACGTCATCGTGTTCAACACCTGCGCGGTGCGGGAGAATGCGGACAACAAGCTCTACGGAAACCTGGGACAACTTCGCCAGGTCAAGGCAGCCAACCCCGGAATGCAGATCGCGGTGGGTGGATGCCTGGCCCAGAAGGACCGGGAAACCATTGTGCGCAAAGCACCGTGGGTGGACGCCGTTTTTGGTACGCACAATGTGGGCGCCCTTCCCGCCCTCCTGAACAGGGCGCGGCACAACAATGAAGCCCAGCTCGAAATCCTCGAGTCCCTTGACGTGTTCCCGTCCACGCTTCCCACCAAGCGTGATTCCGTGTACTCGGGATGGGTTTCCATCTCGGTCGGCTGCAACAACACCTGCACGTTTTGCATCGTGCCTTCGCTTCGCGGCAAAGAGAAGGACCGCCGCCCCGGTGAGATCCTTGCCGAAATCCAGGCACTGGTTGACGACGGCGCCGTGGAAGTAACTCTTCTCGGCCAAAACGTGAACTCCTACGGCGTGGAATTCGGTGACCGCCAGGCGTTCTCCAAGCTGCTGCGTGCATGCGGCCAGATCGCAGGGCTGGAACGCGTCCGTTTCACGAGTCCCCACCCCGCCGCCTTCACGGATGACGTTATTGAGGCCATGGCGGAGACACCCAACGTCATGCCACAGCTGCACATGCCGCTTCAGTCCGGTTCCGACAAGGTCCTTAAGGACATGAGGCGCTCCTACCGTTCCAGCAGGTTCCTGGGCATTCTGGACAAGGTCAGGGAGCGGATTCCGCAGGCGGCCATCTCCACGGACATCATCGTGGGTTTCCCGGGTGAGACGGAAGAAGATTTCCAGGCCACCCTGGATGTCGTGGAAAAGTCCCGCTTCGCATCGGCCTTCACCTTCCAGTACTCCAAGCGTCCGGGAACCCCCGCTGCCGAGTTGCCCGAGCAGCTCCCCAAAGCCGTGGTCCAGGAACGCTACGAACGTTTGACCGCGCTTCAGGACCGCATTGCAGCCGAGGAGAATGCCAAGCAGCTTGGCAGGCAGGTCGAGGTGTTGGTGACCGCCCAGTCGGGCCGGAAAGCAGGGGAGACCCACCGCCTGTCCGGCCGTGCCAAGGACCAACGCCTGGTGCACTTCTCCGTCCCGGAGGGCGCAGAAGCACCCCGTCCCGGCGATTTCGTCACAGTCACTATTACTGAGGCCGCGGCATTCCACCTGGTTGCGGACCCTGCCGGACCCGAGGATTACATCCTGCGCCGGTCCAGGGCAGGCGACGCTTGGGACCGTTCGCAGGCCGAGTCCTGCGGTGTACCGGCGCCAGGTGCCGGTTCCGGGAAGGCCGGTGTTTCGCTGGGCATGCCCGCCGTTCCGGCCCGCCGGGCCTAGCCGGGGGTAGATCCATGTCCGTCGTTGGCAGTGATGTGCCGTCTTTGCCTGTCATCGCCGTCGTGGGACCCACGGGTTCGGGCAAGTCGGACCTGGGGGTGGAGCTTGCCTTGGCCTTGGACGGGGAGGTCATTAATGCTGATGCCCTTCAGTTCTACCGGGGCATGGACATCGGCACGGCCAAAATCACGGTGGAAGAACGCAAAGGCGTTCGCCACCACCTGTTGGACACCATGGAAGTGACTGAAGAAGCCAGCGTGGCCGACTTCCAGCAGGAATGCAGGGCTGCCATTCGTGACATCCGGAGCCGGGGAAAGCAGCCGATCATGGTTGGCGGCTCCGGTCTCTACGTCCGTGCGGCCTTGGACGTCCTGGAGTTTCCCGGTACCGATCCGGAGCTGCGCAAGCGCCTGGAAGGCGAATACGAAGCACAGGGACTCATGCCATTACGGGAACGGCTCCAGGCGGTGGACCCGGACTCGGCCGCCCGGCTGGGGGATGCCCGGCGCGTCATCAGGGCACTGGAAGTGTATGAACTGAGCGGCCGGCCCTTCAGTTCCTTCATGCCGCAACGCCAGTACTTCCAGCCGGCACTCCAGATCGGGCTTTCCGTGGATCGGGAAGAGCTGCGGGAGCGCTTGGCAGCGCGGGTCCACCGGATGGTTGATGCGGGGCTCCTGGAGGAAGTGGAACGCCTTGACGCTGCCGGATTGAGGCGGGGGAAGACCGCTTCCCGCGCGCTGGGCTACGCACAGTTCCTGAAAGTGCTCGACGGCGACTGGAGCGTAGCAGAGGCGGCAGAGGCCACGATCATCGCTACCCGTCAATTCGCGCGTCGCCAGCTCACTTGGTTCCGCGCCGATCCCCGGATCAGCTGGCTTGACTGGAAGGACGCCGACCTGGTGGCCAAAGCTGTGGCCCTTGCGGAGGCAGGATAATTTCTGGCCGTCCACCCGTGGCAGGTAGCCTAGTCCCATGGATCAGACCCCCGCAGTTTCCGCCCGGCAGTCCGCCGCTGCCGAGCTCCCCATGACCGCCGCCAGCCTGTCAGGTGTGGCGTTTTCGAAGGGCCATGGCACGGGAAACGACTTTGTGCTGATCGCCGATCCCGGTGCTGTCCACGACATCACCCCGGAGCAGGTGGCCGCCCTGTGCGACAGGCACCGCGGCATCGGTGGGGACGGGCTGATCCGCGCTGTTCCTTCACGCGACCTTCCCGAAGGCCGGGCGCTGCTGGAGCAGGACGCTTCCGCTGAATGGTTCATGGACTACCGCAACGGCGACGGTTCCCTGTCCGAGATGTGCGGCAACGGAGTGCGTGTATTTGTGCACTTCCTCATTGACCAGGGCCTGGTGGACCTGGGGCCGGGTGAGGCACTGACGATCGGTACGCGCGGCGGGATCAAGAAGATCGCGCGCTCGGACAATGGCTACGCAGTGGATATGGGTCCGTGGGAGTTCATTTTCCCGACCGAGGCCACGTCGAAGGCCATGGATGCGCTGGTCAGCGCCGATGGCCTGGAAGTAGCCCGACCGGGACTCTCGGTGAGCATGGGCAATCCGCATACAGTGGTGGCTTTGGCGGAGCTTAGCGAACTCGCCGCAACGCAGCTTTTCAAGGCCCCGGTAGTTGACCCCAAGCCGGCCAACGGGACAAACGTCGAATTCGTGGTTCCGGCAGAGCCGCTGGTTCACGATGGCTTCGGCACCATCACCATGAGGGTGCACGAGCGTGGTGTGGGCGAAACCCAGTCATGCGGCACCGGAGCGTGCGCGGCCGCCGTCGCCATCCGTCACTGGGCCGGGAACACGGCACCGAACGCTTGGCACGTCAATGTGCCGGGCGGCGTGGTTGACGTGAAGTTCTTCCCGGGCGGGGACGGCCGCGAGCACGTAGAGCTCAGCGGCCCCGCGGTTATTGTGGCTAGCGGGACGCTCGCCTGACCCTGAGGATCCTGAAGGATTTGGACGTGCTTTCCCGGGACACCGCAAAGGAATCGTCCAGTTCGCCGGCCAGCCAGCGCTGCAGGGAATCCGAGCCAAGGTTCTTTTGAACCACAAGCCAGGCGTTGCCGCCCGGTGCCAACCGCGGAAGCCAGGTCAGCAGGAGCCGGTGCAGTTCTTCCTTGCCAATGCGGATCGGCGGGTTGGACCAGATGGTGTCGAATTCGACGTCGGCCGGCACGTCCTCCGGCAGGCTCGCCTTGACGTTCCCGAGGCCAAGCGATGCAGCGTTCTCGTTGGTCAGCGCGATGCAGCGCTCATTGACGTCAACTGCATGCACCTGGGCCGAGGGCGACTTCAGGGCCATGGTCAGCGCAATGGGACCCCAACCGCAGCCGATATCCAGCAGGTTTCCCTGCGGCGAAGGATCCGGCACTTCGCCCAGGAGGACAGCGGTTCCTTTGTCGATGCCGTCCGGGCTGAAGATGCCTGTGGAGGTCTGCAGATGCCTGGGTGCCCCTGCAAGTTCCACGGTGAGGGGCTTGCGGGTAAACGGTCCGGCCGGTTGGGCGCTGAAATAGTGTGCAGACTCCATAATTTGCCAGATTAGTTGGCGTTGGGCGGCATGGGAAACTGTGGTGCCTGCGCCCAAGCCCGACGTTGCCCCTGCCGTCGCCTCCACCGTGGCCGGGACAATTTGACACGGCTGATAGTCTTGGATGCATGTTCTTGATCTTTGAGTAGCCTGCCGCCTATCCGGCAGAACAGCCGGCCAATCATCGGCACCGCCCCGCGACGTCCGCCTGCGTACACATGACACGCATGGCCATTCCGCCCGGCGGGTTTCACGGCCCTCGGAAGATCACTTCAACTCCGCTTTCCAGCGCTCCAGTGCCGCCTTTCCGGTTCCTCCGGAGGGGTGCAGGATGTCCACGCCGGGTAAGCCGGAGTATCAGGCTTTCTTCACACGGACCTGACGGACCCTCCACAGCGGACCATCACAGAGTCGGGCAGCACAGTAATCGCTGCCATACGAACCAACAGGAGGCCCTTTTTGGCCCAGGCCCGTCAGCCCAGCGCGAATACCCACGCGAAAGACACCAATCAGCACTATTCTGGAATTGCCGAACAGTCTAAGGAGACCATGACCACCCAGAAGCACTCCGGATCCGATTCCGACGCCCAGGACATGAGTCCTGAAGAAATCCAGGCCGTCATCGACCGGATTCTGTCCAAGGATGTACCCGCAGGGGCATCCGGGGATACCGACGCCAAAGGCGTCCTTGGCAAGGCCCAGGCGATCTCCGCGGTTGAGGAAGAGCACAGCGTTTACGACGGTGAGCAGGAAGACCTGGCCGAACGTCGGGCACTGCGCCGAACAGCAGGCCTTTCAACCGAACTCGAAGACGTCACCGAAGTCGAATACCGGCAGTTGCGCCTCGAGCGGGTGGTCCTCGCCGGACTGTGGACCGAAGGCACCTTGGCTGACGCCGAGAACTCGCTCCGTGAGCTGGCTGCGCTGGCAGAGACGGCAGGTTCGGAAGTCCTCGACGGAATCGTCCAACGCCGTACCAAGCCGGACCCGGGGACGTTCCTCGGCTCCGGAAAAGCCCAGGAACTGAAAGCTATTGTGGCGGCAACGGGCGCGGACACCGTGGTGGTAGACACCGAGCTCTCCCCATCACAGCGCCGAGGCCTTGAAGACATCGTGAAGGTCAAGGTAGTGGACCGCACGACGCTGATCCTGGATATCTTCGCCCAGCACGCCAAGAGCCGTGAAGGCAAGGCACAGGTGGAGCTTGCCCAGCTGGAATACCTGCTGCCGCGGCTTCGTGGCTGGGGCGAATCGATGTCCCGCCAGGCCGGTGGCCAGGTGGGTGGCGCCGGGGCCGGTATGGGCTCCCGCGGCCCCGGTGAAACCAAGATCGAACTTGATCGCCGCCGGATCCGGACACGTATGGCTAAGTTGCGGCGGGAAATCGCCGCGATGAAGCCGGCGCGCGAGACCAAGCGCGCCAACCGCCGTCGTAATTCCGTGCCGTCGGTAGCAATTGCCGGCTACACGAACGCCGGCAAGTCCTCGCTGCTCAACCGCCTGACAGACGCCGGCGTCCTGGTGGAGAACGCACTGTTCGCCACGCTTGACCCCACAGTGCGGAAGGCGCAGACCCCGGACGGCATCGGGTACACCTTGGCGGACACCGTTGGGTTCGTCCGCTCCCTCCCGACGCAGTTGGTGGAAGCGTTCCGTTCCACGCTGGAAGAAGTAGCGGACGCGGACTTGATCCTGCACGTCGTCGACGCATCACACCCGGATCCTGAAGGCCAGATCGCTGCCGTTCGGGCCGTGTTCAGCGAGGTCGACGCCCGCAAGGTTCCGGAAATCATCGTCCTGAACAAGGTGGACGTAGCTGATCCGTTTGTGGTGGAGCGCCTGAAGCAGAAGGAGCCACGCCACGCGGTTGTTTCCACCCGTACGGGGCAGGGAATCCAGGAGCTTCTGGAAACCATCAGCCAGGCCATCCCTCGTCCGGGGGTGCGTTTGGAGCTGCTCATTCCGTATGAGCGCGGCGAACTGATCAACAGGCTGCACAGCCCCGATGCCGACATCCTCAGCATCGAACACGAGGAAAACGGTACGCGGGTGGTGGCGATGGTCCACGAAGGCCTGGCCGCCGAGCTGGAGTCATTCGTCACCAATGGTTGAGCAGGTGGCGGCGGAGACCGCTGAAACGGCAGGGGAGAGGTTTACCCTCGAACTGCTGGAGAAGGCTGTTGCCGGTTTGGGTGGCCAGAGCCGCCCCGGGCAGCAGGAAATGGCAAAGCATGTGACCCGGGCCATCGAGTCCGGCGAGCATCTGTTGGTCCAGGCAGGGACGGGCACGGGTAAGTCGCTGGCCTACCTGATCCCGTTGATTGCCCATTCCATGGACAGCAACAAGCCGACGCTGGTTTCCACCGCCACTTTGGCCCTCCAGACCCAGATCGTGGGCAGGGATTTGCCCCGCCTGCTGGAGACCATTACTCCCGCCTTGGAGCGCCCGGTCAACGTGGCGCTCGTCAAAGGCCGGGCGAACTACGTTTGCCTGCAGAAGCTCGAAGGTGGCTTCCCCAGCGAGGAACCCTCCGAGGGGCAGCTTTTCTCGCTCGGAGAGGACACCAGCGTGCCGCACTTTGCGGCCTCGGTGGGCGGGGCGTCTTCGCAGTTGGGCAAGGAAGTCCTCCGGCTGCGGGAGTGGGCCGGCAAGACGGCCACAGGCGACCGCGATGAGCTCATGCCCGGCGTTACGGACAGGGCGTGGAGGCAGGTTTCGGTCACGTCCATGGAATGCCTGGGGGCGCAGAAGTGTCCGCTCGCCGAGGAGTGCTTCAGTGAGTTGGCACGGGCCAGGGCGGCGGAGGCGGACGTCGTGGTCACCAATCACGCGATGCTTGCCGTCAGTGCTTTCGAGGGCCTGGCCGTGCTGCCCGAGTACGACGTCGTGGTGGTCGATGAGGCCCACGAACTGCAGGACCGGGTTACCGGAGCGGTATCCGGGCAGCTGTCGGTGGCCATGGTCCACGCCGCTGCGTCCAGTGCCCGCAAACACACAGCCATTACCGTCGACGCCTTGAATGCCGCTGCGGACCGCCTGGATCTGGCGCTGGTGGGGGTTCCCAGCGGCTTGCAGCCGAACGGCTTGAACGACGAGCTGCTCGACTGCCTCGACCAGCTGCGGGACGCCACGCGCGCCGCGCTGTCCGATTCGAAAACGGACTCCTCCAACGCCGTCGACGGCGGGCGGCAGCTTGCGCGGTCGCGCCTGATGCTCATCCTGGAACTCTGCGAGAGGCTGCTCAGGGCGAAGGAAAACCGGGAGGTGGTCTGGTTCTCCAGGAACGCTGCTTTCGATCCGCAGCAGGGCTACTCCCAGCCCGATGACTCCGCACCTGCGCTCATCAACGTCGCACCGCTGAGCGTCGCAGGGCGTCTCCGTGAAGGACTGTTTGCCGATCACACAGTCGTGTTGACCTCCGCTACGCTTGCCATCGGCTCGGCCTTCGAACCGGCCGCCGGCGGATTGGGGCTGGTGGGTGACGGCGCGCCCAGCTGGACAGGGCTGGACGTCGGGTCCCCCTTCGACTACCCCAAGCAGGGTGTTTTGTATGTCGCCCAGCACCTGCCGAAGCCGGGCAGGGGCACGTCGCCGGAAGCCCTGGACGAACTCGAAGACCTCATTCGGGCATCCGGTGGGGGAGCGCTGTGCCTTTTCTCCTCGCGGCGCGCGGCGGAAGAGGCGGCTGATGCCATGCGGTCGCGTTTGGATGTGGACATCCTGTGCCAGGGCGAATCCACCATGGCGGCGCTTGTGAAGCAATTCTCCGATGAACCGGACACCTGTCTCTTCGGCACGATGTCCCTGTGGCAGGGAGTGGATGTTCCGGGTGGTTCCTGCCGCCTGGTTGTCATCGACCGGATCCCCTTCCCGCGGCCGGACGATCCACTCATGACCGCACGCTCCCGGGCGGTGGCACAGTCCGGTGGTAACGGATTCATGGCGGTCTCAGCAACGCATGCGGCCATTCGCTTGGCACAGGGCGCCGGGCGCCTCATCCGCTCGACAGGGGACAAAGGCGTGGTTGCCGTTCTCGACTCCCGGCTCTCCACGGAAAGGTACGGAGGCTTCCTGCGTGCCGCACTCCCGCCATTCTGGACGACGACGGACCGCAAGGTAGTGCAGGGAGCTTTGGGGCGGTTGGCGAAGCAGGACCCTTAGAGGGAGCGCAGCACCGAAACGACCTTGCCCATGATGGTGGCCTGATCGCCGAGGATGGGCTCGTACTGGGTGTTTTGCGGGAGTAGCCAGGTGTGCCCGTCCCGCTGGCGGAAGGTCTTAACGGTCGCTTCGTCATCAAGCAGGGCGGCCACGATGTCGCCGTTGACGGCGTCGTTCTGACGGCGGACCACCACCCAGTCGCCGTCGCAGATCGCGGCATCGATCATCGAGTCACCGGCGACTTTGAGCATGAACAGTTCGCCGTGGCCAACCAATTGCCGGGGAAGCGGGACGACGTCCTCGACGGATTGATCGGCGAGGATCGGGCCGCCGGCCGCGATCCGTCCTACCAGGGGCACCATGGCGGTGTCACTGGCAGTTGCCAGCGAGGTGACATCCAAGCCGCCGCTGCTGAGCAGTGTGCCGGGAGCCTCCACCCCGGGAATGCTGGCGCCGCTGTCCAACGTCAGGGGCATGAGGACTTCCATGGCACGCGGTCGCTTGGGATCACGACGGAGGTAACCAAGCTTCTCAAGCTGGGATAGCTGATGGGTAACGCTGGAGAGGCTGGCGAGGCCTACGGTATCCCCGATCTCGCGCATGCTGGGTGGATACCCGTTGTCATTGACCGACCGCTGGATGGTCTCGAGGATTTTCTTCTGCCGGACGGTGAGGCTCTTGGGGGCTTTGGAGGCCTGTTGGCTGCGCAGGGATGCCCTGCCTCCTGTGGCTTTTGCTGCCATGTTCGCCAATGCCCTTCCGTTCCGCCCCGGGCCTGGTCCGTTGATGCCCGAAGATTCCGGGCCCAAAAATGTCAGACCCTCCTGTTGCACTGAATCTGTGCCTGTTTCTTCACTCAAACGTAGGTCAGGCACGGGCGTTTATCAAACATTTGTTCTAGCGAGTCTCGACACCATTCGTTGATAAGTGCTAAAAATGTCATAGCAAGGTTCGAATATGTGTTCTATAAACCGTTGCGGGTGTTCGAAGGATGTTCGAACGCCGGCGCGGAGTGCACACAGAGAATTGGCAAGCCTGCGCGGTTCACCGCCGGCGCAGGCAATCCTTCAGGAGGGCTCAGGCTCATGTCCGCTGTTACGTTCCACGATTTCCGCTCCACCCCCGCTCCTGCGCGCATCAGGCTGACGCGGCGCGGCAGGATGGTCTTCTTCGGCATTCCCGCAATGCTCCTGGTTGCCGCGCTGCTCAGCCTGGCGGGCTTCCTCAACTCGCCGGCAAAGGCATCGGACAGCCAGGCGCAGCTTCAGCCTCCTGTCGCAGTGAGCGTGACCGTTCAGCCGGGTCAGTCCCTCTGGGGAATCGCGGGAGCTGCTGCGCCAGAACGTGACCCCCGTGACGTGATTGCGGAAATTATCGAGCTCAATGATCTCCGCGGAGGCCGTATCCAGCCTGGCCAGCAGCTGTTCGTCCCTGCCGGCTAGCCCACCGGAAAGGTTCCCAAGGGCCAGGCTCGGTGTCACAGTTACAGGGCACTTCGGCCGGACCCTTAAACTGTTGTAGTGACTGACCAGCTTGAGCGACTCGACCGACTTCCCCTCCGGACCAACCTGCGTGGACTGAGCCCCTATGGCGCTCCGCAGCTTGATGTCCCGATTTTGCTCAACGTGAACGAAAACACCCATGGTGTTCCTGCCGATGTTCAGGCGGCCATCACCGAAGCCGTCGCGGCGGCGGCCACCGGGCTCAATCGCTACCCGGACCGTGAATTCACCGAACTCCGGGAAGCGCTGGCAGAGTACCTCGGCCATGGACTTACTCCCGGCAACATCTGGGCGGCCAACGGCTCAAACGAAGTTCTGCAGCAGATACTCCAGGCCTTCGGGGGCCCGGGCCGTAAAGCGTTGGGCTTCCCGCCCACGTATTCCATGTATCCGTTGCTTGCCAGCGGAACCGATACCGAATACGTCCTCGGTGTCCGGGCGGATGACTACGGTCTGGATGCAGCCTCAGCGGCCAGGCAGGTCGCCGAAACCGGCGCCAACATCGTCTTCCTTTGCTCCCCGAACAACCCGACGGGTACCGGCCTTGGGCTGGATGTCGTGGAGGCCGTCTATGAAGCGGGTGAAGCCAGCCAGGCAATCGTGATCGTGGACGAGGCTTATCACGAGTTCGCCCACGACAACACCCCGAGCGCCTTGACCCTGTTGCCCGGGAGGGAGCGCTTGATCGTCTCCCGGACCATGAGCAAGGCTTTCGCTCTTGCCGGAGCCCGGTTGGGTTACATGGCGGCTGCTCCCGAGGTGACCGATGCGATCAGGCTTGTCCGCTTGCCCTACCACCTCTCTGCCGTCACGCAGGCTACGGCCCTCGCCGCTCTGCGTCACCGTGAGGCCCTGATGGCCGACGTCGAGGATATCAAGGTGCAGCGGGACCGGATCGTGACGGAGCTCCTTCGAATGGGCCTCAAGCCCGCGGCGTCGGACTCCAACTACGTGTTCTTCGGCGGCTTGGAGAACCCGCACGAGGTATGGCAGGGCCTGCTTGATGCCGGCGTGCTGATCCGGGACGTCGGTATCCCCGGCCACCTGCGCGTCACGGCCGGGACTGAGGCGGAAACCACGGCCTTCCTGGAAGCGCTGGAGTCCCTTCTGGAATCCAAGTAGTCCCTGGCCCAACTAGACTTGTCCGTAGATCCACCCCTCTGTTTGAAGGACGTTCCCCCCATGAGCGAAACCGGTTCAACGCCGTCCGCTGCCCGTACCGCGCGCATGGAGCGCACCACCAGCGAATCCTCCGTGCTGGTGGAGATCAACCTCGACGGCTCCGGCGTCTCCGATATCAGCACATCGGTGCCGTTCTACGACCACATGCTGACGGCGTTGTGCAAGCACTCGCTCATCGACATGACCGTGAAGGCTACGGGCGATACCCACATCGATGCCCACCACACGGTGGAAGACGTGGCCATCACTTTCGGAGAGGTCCTGCGCACGGCCTTGGGCAACAAGGCCGGAATCCGTCGTTTCGGCGAGGCCACCGTTCCCCTCGATGAAGCGCTGGCGCACGCGGTCGTGGATGTATCCGGCAGGCCCTACCTCGTCCACGGCGGCGAGCCGGCCGGGCAGGAATACCACTTGATCGGCGGACACTTCACTGGATCCCTGACACGTCACGTCTTCGAGGCCATCACTCTCCACGCCGGCATCTGCCTCCACATGAACGTCCTGGCCGGTCGGGATCCCCACCACATCGTGGAGGCCCAGTTCAAGGCCTTCGCCCGCGCGCTGCGTGCCGCCGTTGAGTCCGATCCGCGCGTGGAGGGCATACCCTCCACGAAGGGAGCACTATGAGCAACCAGATCCTCAAGGACGGAGCCGTAGCCGATGCCTCGGCTACGGCCAAGCCGGAGTCTCCCGAGGGTAAACCGACAGTTACCGTACTGGACTACGGTTCCGGCAACGTGCGCTCGGCCGTGCGTGCACTCGAACGCGCCGGAGCGCATGTGGTCCTCAGCTCCAAGCCGGAAGATGTCCTTAATGCCGACGGCCTGGTGGTCCCCGGTGTGGGTGCCTTCGAAACGGTCATGAAGGAATTGAAGGCCGTTGACGGTATCCGCATGATCGGCCGTCGTGTGGCCGGCGGACGTCCCGTGCTGGGCATTTGCGTTGGCCTTCAGGTCCTGTTCGAGGCAGGAGTGGAGCACGGCACCGAATCCGAAGGCATGGGCGAGTGGCCGGGCAAAGTAGAACTCCTCCCGGCCCCGGTTGTTCCGCACATGGGATGGAACACTGTGGACGTGCCCGAGGGGTCCAGGCTTTTTGACGGCGTGGAAGGCGAACGTTTCTACTTCGTCCACTCCTATGGCGTCCAGGAATGGAACTTCGACGTCGTCCAGCCGCGGATGGCACCACCGAAGGTGACGTGGGCCGAACACGGTGCCCGCTTCATTGCCGCCGTGGAGAACGGGCCGCTGTGCGCTACGCAGTTCCACCCGGAGAAATCCGGTGACGCCGGGGCACGGTTGCTGCGCAACTGGGTGGACGGCCTGAGGAAGCCGCAGGCCGAAAGCACCGCGGCCGCGGGCAGCGACGGATCCGAAGGCGCCGCCTGAATGTGGTCCGTAGTCCTCATGGGCCTGGCCGGGCTTCTGGTCGGTGGCGGCATTTCCTTCCACCAACAGAAGAAGCCCCGCTGGGTTTCCATATCTTTCTACGTGCTGGCCGGGATGTCCCTGCTCGCTGCGTATCTCCTGACGCTCCCCGGTAAATAAGCCGCGCTCCCACCAACTTCAAGGACACTCATGACTTCCTCCGCCCAGCCTGTACTGGAACTCCTGCCCGCCGTCGACATCGTCGACGGCCAGGCGGTCCGCCTCCTCCAAGGCGAAGCAGGATCCGAAACCAGTTACGGAACGCCGCTGGAAGCTGCCCTGAACTGGCAGGAAGCCGGCGCCGAATGGGTTCACATGGTGGACCTGGATGCCGCGTTCGGCCGCGGGAACAACGCCGACCTCATCAGCGAGGTTGTCTCGCAGTTGACGGTAAAGGTGGAACTGTCCGGCGGCCTGCGTGACGACGAATCGCTGGAACGGGCACTCGGCCTCGGGGTGGCCCGGGTCAACCTCGGCACGGCCGCCCTTGAGAACCCGGAGTGGACCCGCCGCGCCATTGAGCGCTTCGGCGACAAGATCGCCGTCGGACTGGATGTCCGCGGAACCACCCTTGCAGGCCGCGGCTGGACCAAAGAGGGCGGCGACCTCTGGGAGGTACTGGGCCGGCTGGAAGATGCCGGCTGCGCGCGCTACGTGGTGACCGATGTGACCAAGGACGGCACCTTGCAGGGCCCCAACGTCGACCTTCTGCGCCAGATGGTGGAAAAGACCGGCAAACCGGTGGTTGCCTCGGGCGGCATTTCCAGCCTGGAGGACCTCCGGGTACTCCGTGAATTGGTCCCGCTGGGCGTTGAGGGCGCGATCGTGGGGAAGGCCCTGTACGCCGGCGCCTTCACCCTGCCCGAAGCCCTGGATGTTGCCGGGCGCCGCTGATGCCGGACAACCAAGCACCCCGACGCGAACTGCCGGGCCACATCGCCGCGGCACTGGCAGGTGCCGGGGGAGCGACTGATTCCGCAGGGCAACCGTGGGCCGGGCGCAGCCTGAGCGGGGACGCCGCGAAAATCCACAACTTCGAGGACGACGACGGATCAGCCGACGCCGCCTACCTTGCCGCTGTCCGGTCCCTTCTTGACGGTTCGGGCAGCGAGGCGGCCGTCGTTGCATCGCTCGCGACCGCGAGGGTCTTCGTTCCGGTGGTCGCCACGCTCGCCGAGGAAGCTGAAGGGGTGGATGGCCTCCACGCCGACAAGCAGGCCGACATGGCGTTGGTCACCCTCAAGGCACCGGACGGGCGCACGGCAATGCCCGTGTTCACCTCGTCCGCTGCACTCGGGAAGTGGCATGCGGGGGCACGGCCGGTAGCTGTCTACGCTGCCCGTGCTGCCCTTTCCGCAGTTTCCGAGGACGCCCAGTTGCTGGTCCTGGATCCCGGGTCGGAGTTCACGTTCGTGGTCCGCCGTCCCGCCGTGTGGGCATTGGCGCAGCAGCGGGACTGGACGCCGTCGTACCAGGATGATCAACTGGAGTCGGCTCTCGCTTCTTCCGCGGCCGCTTTCCCGGCTGTCCGGGGCCTGGAGACCCGGCCCGGTGCCGGAGTCGCCTCATTCACGGCGGACGGACGCCAGGTTGCCGGCGGCGGTGCCGGCCCCGAACTTCGCGTCGTGCTGTACCTCGAGGACGGACTTGACGCAGCGGCCGTGCAGTCCTTGGTGGCCGGATTGAACGAAGCGTGGGCCAACCTGGAATCATTCGCCGAAGGCGTCGATTCCATCGAAGTTAAACTGCAGCGCGCGGCGCAGAAGCCCGGGCTGCACTAACGGCAGTACCCGTTCTCCGGGGACTGCCCCGGGGGAACACGAGGAACCAAGCTGTGAACTTTGCTCTCTACAAAGAGATGCTGGCCAACCGCCCTGTGCGGAGGCTCCTGCTGGTAGGGATGATTGCCCGCATCCCGCACTCGGCAGCAGGCGTGCTGTTGACGCTTCACATCGTCCTCACGTTGGGCCAGGGTTACGCGGCTGCGGGCGCTGCCGCGGCGATCATGACCATCGGCATCGCCCTTGGTGCACCGTGGCGTGGACGGCGCGTGGACATTGTGGGCCTTCGCAAAGCCCTGATCCCTTCGATCGTGTCCGAAGCTGTCATCTGGTCGCTGGTGCCCCACGTGTCCTACGCCTGGCTGTTGCCCCTGGTGTTTGTCGGAGGCCTTTTCACGTTGCCGATCTTCAGTGTGGTGCGGCAGTCGCTGGGCGTCATGGTGGACGGCGAACAGCGCAGGGGAGCGTTCGCCCTGGATTCCATCGCCACGGAACTGGTGTTCATGATTGGCCCCGCGGTGGGTGCCGTCATCGCCACCAGCGGCCTTTCGGCCCTGGGCCTGACCGCGGTAGGCCTGTCCGTCTCAGCCGCGGGACTGTTCCTGATCTGGTTCAACCCGCCCACCCGCAGCGACACGGCATGTAGTCCTGAGGAGTCGGCGGAGCGTGCGGCTGATGAGCTTTCCGCCGCCGAGGCGGCAATGGTTGCCTCGGCGCCCGGCCACGTCCAGGAGGCTGCATCGGAGATGGCCCCCGCGGTGTCCCGAGCCGCTGGACTTCGGAGCCGGGTTGCGCGGAACTTCGCGTGGTTCACAGTTTCCGTGGCGGCACTCTTCGCCGTAGCAGCCGGCGCCGGGATGGTCCTGAGTGGTTCGGATGTCAGCATCGTCGGCCTCTTGGAACGCGGCGGCCACGAGAACCAGATCGGCATTGTGTTCTTCTTCTGGTGCGCGGCCTCGGTTGTTGGCGGGCTGGTGTACGGCGCCATGAACCGCCCCGTTCCGCCCATGATCCTGCTGCTGGGGATGGCGGCGTTGACTATTCCCATGGGTTTCGCCACGGACACGTGGTCGCTGGCACTCCTGGCTATCCTGCCGGGTCTGCTGTGTGCTCCGGTGTTGTCTGCGTCATCGGAAAAGGTGGCCGACCTCGTGGACGAGGAGCGGCGTGGCGAGGCCATGGGCTGGTACGGCTCCGCACTGACCGGTGGTGTTGCCTTGGGCGCACCAATGGCGGGCATCTTCATTGACACTGTCGGCCCAGGGGGTGGTTTCGCCGCCGTCGGAATCGGCGGCGTTGTGCTCTGCCTGACCGGACTGCTGCTGCTCTCCCTGCGGCGGCGCGCTGCCCGCGTACCGCGCTGAGTGCCTGCCGGAAGGACGTTTCCGAAGGTTCAGCGTTTGCCGATGACAGAGCAGCCGGGTTAACGACGACGGCGACTCCACCTTGCGAGGTGGGGTCGCCGTCGTCGTGATCAACCTTGTGGGGGAGTCAGTTCACCGGTCCGGTGAACTTCTCGCCCGGGCCCTTGCCCGGGGCATCGGGGATGAGGGAGGCCTCACGGAAGGCCAGTTGAAGGGAACGCAGGCCGTCACGCAACGGTCCGGCATGCTGGGATCCGATCTCGGGAGCGGCCGCGGTCACGAGCCCGGCAAGGGCGGTGATGAGCTTGCGTGCTTCATCGAGGTCCTTGAGGTCTTCGGCATGTGGATCATCGGCCAGGCCCACCTTCACGGCGGCTGCGCTCATGAGGTGTACCGCGCCTGTGGTGATGACCTCCACCGCGGGGACCTCGGCGATGTCTCGGATCTGCTGGGAAACACCGGCGGCGGCGTCGCTGCCGAAGGAGTTCCGGGAATTGCTGTCTTCAGTGCTCATACTGGTAAGCTTGCCACAGACCGACTGGAAGTCGTTATTCAGCATGAGTCCTCCCGCCGCGTGAATGTGCGCTTGGCGGGTTATTTCTGTAGAATTGATTTTCAGTTTGCAAGCGGAGTTCTCTCCCACCCGCGTCAGCCGTTTTCCTTCGGGAACCAGAGGTTGCCGGGTACCTGGTCGGACATTTCCGGGCAATGCCCTGAAATGCGTAGCCCCCTTATGTGGGGGACTGCTCCCGATCTTCGAGGCCTTCGATTGCACCGGCAATTGGAGGCCTTCTCTTTTTGCCGGCGAACTCACCACAACCACAGGAGCTTTAACATTAGCGAGCCAAGAATCAATGAGCGTATCCGCGTCCCCGAGGTGCGGCTGGTCGGCCCTGCCGGCGAACAGGTAGGAATTGTCCGTATCGAGGACGCCCTGCGTCTGGCTGCGGAGTCCGATCTCGATCTCGTTGAAGTTGCCCCGCAGGCTAAGCCCCCTGTTTGCAAGTTGATGGACTTCGGCAAGTACAAGTACGAGGCCGCAGTGAAGGCGCGCGAGGCCCGCAAGAACCAGACCAACACGGTTCTCAAGGAAATCCGTTTCCGCCTGAAGATCGACAAGCACGACTACGAAACCAAGCGTGGGCATGCCCTCCGCTTCCTCGGTGCCGGAGACAAGGTCAAGGCCATGATCCAGTTCCGTGGCCGCGAGCAGCAGCGTCCCGAGATGGGCATCCGCCTCCTGCAGCGCTTCGCTGAAGACGTTGCCGAGGTCGGCGTTGTGGAGTCCAGCCCGCGCATCGATGGCCGCAACATGGTCATGGTGATCGGTCCGCTGAAGAACAAGGCCGAAGCCAAGGCAGAAGCGCGGCGCGCTGCCCAGCGTGCCGAGGCCAAGGCCCAGAACGAAGCCAAGGCGGCGTCCCGCGTGGATACCTCCGGCGGCCAGGCTCCGATGACCCAATCCCTCGGAGACCTTCTGCCCGAAGGCCTCCGGTCGGCCGGCGAAGAGCCGGTGCAGGAAACCGAAGCTCCGGTAGTTGAGGCTCCGGCAGTTGAGGAAGCCGCCCCGGCTGTGGCCGAGGAAGCTCCCGCAGCTGAAGCCCCGGTCGAGGAAGCCCCGGTCGAGGAAGCCCCTGCGGCAGAAGCACCTGCAGCGGAAGCCCCGGTTGAGGAAGCCGCCCCGGCTGTGACCGAGGAAGCTCCCGCAGCTGAGGCCCCGGCCCAGGAAGCACCCAAGCCAGCTGTTCCGGCGGCGCCGAAGCCTGCCGTTCCGGCAGCGCCGAAGCCGATGGCCAAGCCTGCAGCTCCGAAGCCGGCAGCACGCCCGGCGGCTCCCAAGGCCACGCCGAAGCCTGCATCACGCAAGACCAACTAGTTCGACGCCCTTGGAGCTTTGCTTCCAAGGGCAAGCAACCAGCAGGCCGGCCCTCGTAGGCCGGCTGCACGAAAGAACTGCGGATACTGTCCGCGGAGACGTAAGGAGATCGGTTCCCATGCCGAAGATGAAGACCCACAGCGGTGCTAAGAAGCGCTTCAAGCTGACCGGTACCGGCAAGCTGAAGCGCCAGCAGGCCAACCGCCGCCACTACCTTGAGCACAAGGCTTCCACGCTGACCCGTCGCCTTGCCGGCGACAAGATCGTCTTCAAGGGCGATGCCAAGGTCATCAAGAAGATGCTCGGCGTCTAAGTTCCAAGTTCTTCGGCGGCTGCCAACCGGCAGTTGCCAACTACACCAAAAGCCTTCTCAGGCCCGCCGGGAATCCCGGTAGTAGCAGCTTGGGATAAAGATTTCTGAAGGAGTACGCACGTGGCACGTGTGAAGCGGGCGGTCAACGCCCACAAGAAGCGCCGGGTTGTCCTCGAACGCGCCAAGGGTTACCGCGGTCAGCGTTCGCGCCTTTACCGCAAGGCAAAAGAGCAGCTGCTGCACTCGTTTGTTTACAGCTATGGCGACCGCCGCAAGCGCAAGGGTGACTTCCGTCGCCTCTGGATCCAGCGCATCAACGCTGCATCCCGCGCCAACGGCCTCACCTACAACCGCCTGATCCAGGGCCTCAAGGCCGCTGAGGTTGAGGTTGACCGCCGCATGCTGGCAGAACTTGCCGTCTCCGATGCCAATGCTTTCACCGCTCTGGTGAACGTTGCCAAGGCAGCACTGCCGTCCGACACCTCCGCTCCGGCCGCCAAGGCTGAAGTTGCTGCTCCCAAGGCAGCCAAGGTTGCTCCGGCCGCCGCTACCGCTACGGCTGTCAAGGCTGTTGTTTCCGAGAAGCCGGCCATCGACGGTGCTGTTGCTGCCGTTGACGGCGAAGGTGCTCCGGAGGGCTACGCCATCAAGGGCAACGCCGAGTCCAAGAAGTACCACGTTCCGGGTTCCACCTGGTACGAGAACACCGCTGCTGAGTACTGGTTCTCCACCGTTGAAGCTGCAAAGGCTGCAGGCTTTGAGCCTGCCGGTGGCGAAGCACGCCAGCAGATCAAGAACTAGTCGCAACTGCCACTAAAGTTCTTTATATGAACGAAACCGGGCGCCCGCAAGATTTTCCGATGACCAACCCCCGAGCCGATCGGGTGAAGGATGTCGCGAAGCTTGCCGGGCGCCCGGCGCGTTTAAAGCGCAAGAGGTTCCTCGCAGAGGGGCCCCAGGCCGTACGGGAGGCTCTGACGCTGCACCGTGAGCGGCTCGCCTCAGGGGGCGCCGCCGTCGTCCATGAGGTCTTTGCCAGTGAAGCGTGCCTGGACCGGCTGCCGGAACTTGCCGATCTTGCCAAGGGCACCCTGCTTCGCCTCGCGAGCGATGAGGTCCTGTCCGCCATGGCGGACACCGTGAACCCCCAGGGGATCGTTGCGGTGTGCAGCTTCGTGGACGTGCCCCTTGAGGAAGTGCTCGACGCCGGTCCACACCTCCTCGCCGTGATGTGCCAGGTGCGGGACCCCGGCAATGCCGGCACAGTACTGCGCGCAGCAGACGCTGCGGGTGCCGACGCGGTGATCCTCACGGGATCAAGCGTGGACATCTACAATCCCAAGGCCGTCCGGTCCACCGCGGGGTCTTTGTTCCACCTCCCGGTGGTGCTGGGCGCTGACGTGGAGCAAGTGGTGGCCTTGTGCAAGGCCCGGGGGATCGGCATCCTGGCCGCTGACGGTTACGGCACCGTCAACCTGGACAAGCTGCAGGACGAGAATGCAGCCCGTCGCCTGGGCAACACCGACGTAGCATCCGACTACGCGCTGGAAGCCCCCACCGCCTGGCTCTTCGGGAATGAGGCACAGGGACTGTCCGACGCCGAGCTGGCCTTGGCTGATCATAGGGTTGCTGTGCCGGTCTACGGGGCGGCAGAGAGCTTGAACCTGGGTACTGCAGCTACCGTCTGCCTCTACGCCAGCGCCCGCTCCCAGCAAGATGCCGGGGTTCGGAGGCCCTAAGGCTCAGGCCAGCGGCTTCCTGCGTTCCACGAGCCCGCTGATCACTGCTACGCCCAGGCCGAGAACGGCGAGCACTGCACCGACCAGCGCCGGTGCCACGTAGCCCCAGCCCCAGGCGATGACGGTGCCGCCGAGGAAAGCTCCCAGGGCGTTGGCGATGTTGAGCGCGGAATGGTTTAGAGAGGACGCCAGGGAAGCCGCGCCGGGGGCGGCGTCGAGGAGCCGCGTCTGCAGGGCGGGAGTCAGCATGGAGCCGATGCCACCGACCACGAAGGCCATGAGGAACGCGGACCAGGCCCAGTTGGCCGCAATCGCGTAGACCACCAAGGCAACAGCGATGCCCGGCATCACGAAGTAGATGGTGCCCATGACGGACCGGTCGGCGATGCGCCCGCCGATGATGTTGCCCACCACCATGCCCACGCCATACAGGGCGACGACTGCGGGTATGAAGTTCTCCGGTATGCCTGCGACGCTGGTCATGGTGTGGGCGATGTAGGTGTAGACGGCAAAGAACCCGCCAAAGCCGATGATGCCGATCAGCAGTGCCAGCCAGACTTGCAGCCGCTTGAGGGCGCCGAGTTCGCGGCGGATGCTCGCCTCCGGATGGACGGGTTCGAAGGGCACGAATTTCCAGACCATTGCCACCGTGCCGAGGCCGATGGCCCCCACGATGACGAACAGCAGCCGCCACCCGAACGTCTGACCAACCCACGTGGCCAGCGGGACGCCGATGACGTTGGAGACGGTCAGCCCGGCCATGACCATGGAAATCGCCCAGCCGCGCTTGGTGGGCGCCACGAGGCTCGCTGCAATCACGGCCGCGACGCCGAAGAAGGCGCCGTGGGGTAGTCCCGAAGCGAAGCGCGACACCAGCATCAGGCCGTAGTCGGGAGCGATGAAGGACGTCAGGTTGGCCACCGAGAGGAACAGCATGAGACCGAGGGCCAGATGCTTCCTTGGCAGTTTGGCGCCGAAGGCCGCAAAGACCGGCGCTCCAATGACCACGCCAAGGGCGTAGGCGGAGATCAGGTTGCCGGCCTCGGGGGTGCTGATCGCAAGCCCTTCTTCAACTTCCTTCAGCAGGCCCATCATGGCGAACTCGGTGGTGCCGATGGCGAATCCGCCCATGGCCAGCGACAGTATGGCCAGACCAAGGTGGCGTTTGGCGGATCGCTGGACGGGTGGAGACATGGTTGTAGTCATGAGCCTGCTTCTTGAGGGTGCCTTGGGGCCTGGGAAAGTGGAGAAAGTCCAGAGTCAAGCTTAGTGCTCCGGAGGGTTCGCAGCCGTGTTATGTGATAATCCCCATGGCCCCGGCCACCCTAGACTGGTGCGGTGACTGCAATGATCAATGTCGTGGGGGCGGCCGTCGTCGACTCCTTGGAACAACCCTCCAGGCTGTTGGCCGCCCGGCGTACCGCGCCGCCTAAATTCGCCGGGATGTGGGAGTTCCCCGGCGGAAAAGTCGAGGCGGGCGAATCCGCTGAGGCTGCCCTGCATCGCGAACTGGGCGAGGAACTGGGCATCACCGTGCGTCTTGGCCGTGAAGTGGACTCCGGAAGTCCGTCCGGCTGGCCACTGAACGAGCATGCGGTAATGCGGGTCTGGTTCGCGGAAGTGTCAGCGGGAGAGCCGCAACCGCTCGAGGATCATGACGAGCTCCGCTGGGTGCGTCTTGACGGGCACGGGGAGGTCATGGAACTTCCATGGATCCCCGCAGATCTGCCCATTGTGCAGGCCTTGCTGGACCGGGTCGCAGCGGAGGGCTAGCCACGGCGCAGGCGATGTAATCCGCAAGCGCGGGGAGCCTAGAACAGCGGCTGTTGGTCCGGGGTGTGTGCAGCCTGATGCTCGGCATCAGTGCGGCTGGAAGCCGCCGGTTTGGCGTTCCGGTGACTGAATCCGGACGTGCCCTTGAATCCGTACTTCGCCTTGAAGTAATTGATCCGACCGGACAACCACACCCGGTAGTCTTTCGCGGCGTAAGCGCCTTGACCGTAGAGGCGGCGGTAGCGGCCCACCAGCTCCGGATGGTTGGCGGCGAGCCATCTCAGATACCACTCGCGGGTGCCTGGCTTGAGGTAGAGGGCGCCGGCTGTGACCCCTGTGGCACCGGCAGCCGCCAGTTCCGAAAAAAGCGAGTCGAGTGCTTCATCGGAGTCGGTCAGCCATGGAAGGATCGGCATCGCCATGACGCCGCAGCCCAGGCCTGCGTCGCGCAGCCTTGCTATGAGCTTTAGGCGTGCCCGGGGCGACGGCGTTCCAGGCTCCATCAGTTCGGCGAGGTCCGAGTTGGTCATTGCGAGTGAGATCCCAAGGTCCACCGGAACGTTGGCAGCTGCATGCTTGAGGAGGGGAATGTCCCTTGCCAGGAGGGTGCCCTTGGTCAGAATCGAGAACGGCGTCCCGGAGTCGGCCAGGGCACGGATAATTCCCGGCATCAACGCGTACCGGCCCTCGGCACGCTGGTAGGGGTCGGTGTTGGTCCCCAGCGCAACCTGATGCCGCTGCCATGACGGCTTCGCCAACTCCTTGCGCAGCACCTCTGCTGCGTTGATCTTCACCACCACTTGGGAATCAAAGTCCCGGCCGGAGTCGAAGTCCAGGTAGGTGTGGGTCTTGCGGGCAAAGCAATAAACGCAGGCATGGCTGCAGCCACGGTAAGGATTGACGGTCCATTCGAAGGGCATGTTTGAACCGGACGGCACCTTGTTGAGCACTGACTTGGCGGTGACCTCGTGGAAGGTGACTCCGGAAAACTCGGGTGTTGAGATGGAACGCACCAGCCCGGCCAGTGGCAGCAGGGCATCCGTGACCGGGGCAGGGCCTGGAGTTCCGCCTTCACTGTTTCCGGACAAGCCGTCACTGGTAGGTGAAAGTGCTTGTGCGTTCCATCTCATGGGTTCAATTCGAAGGTATGTTCGAATTTAAGTCAAGCGTCCGCAGGAGCATCCCCGGGTTGCTACTGTTGCCCCATGATCCTCCTGACCGGGTTCGAGCCCTTTGGCGGCGATTTCGTGAATCCTTCCTGGCCGGCAGTAGGGGGCGCGGCTGCGTTGCTGCGCGGCGACGGCCTTGATGTTGAGACTCTGGAGTTGCCGTGCGTGTTCGGCGAATCGGCGCGCGTCCTGGAGGAAACCATCGATGCGATCCACCCCCGGATTGTCGTGGCCGTAGGACTGGCCGGAGGCCGTTCACGGATGTCCCTTGAACGCGTGGCCATCAACGTCGATGACGCGCGAATACCGGATAACCAAGGGAACAGGCCCATCGACCAGGACATAGTCCAGGGCGGACCGGCGGCATACTTCACCACCTTGCCCATCAAAGCGGCCCTGCGGAACCTGCAGATTGAGGGCATCAGGGCGGAGGTCTCGCAGACCGCCGGGACCTACGTCTGCAACCACGTGTTCTACTCGCTCATGAAGACGGCGGCAGGGAAGACCGGAATCCGGGCGGGCTTTATCCATGTGCCCTACCTGCCGGAGCAGGTGCCTCCCGGAAGCAGCGTCCCGACCATGGTCCTGGATGACATGGTGCGGGGGATTTCCGTGGTTGTCCGCACTGTCCTTCAAACCACGGTTGACGAGCAGTTTGCTGCCGGGGCGATCCACTAAGCCTTAGCCGGCTACCAACTCCCATTCCACCCTGACACTTGCGGACACCGACGATGTGCCGGCCTCCACGGGCAGTGCCTCGGCAGCGTAGGCACGTACCAGCCCACCCACCGGGACGGGTGTACCGGCCGGTGCCTGCTCTGAAACGGAGATGACCCCGCCGAGCTCAGCTCCCGCCAGCCGGGCGTAGCGCTGCGCTTTGGCCAAGGCATCGGACCAGGCAGCTTCCTGCGCTGAAGCGATCAGGCCTGACGCATCGGCGAAGCTCTGTTCAAGGCCGTTGATCCTGATGGCGTCGCCGCCTGCGGCAACCGCAGAAGCGATGACGGCGGGAGCGCTTGATGGTGAGCGGAGGCCCACGTGCAGGGCCGCCGTGGCCACGTAGCCCGTCACCTTCTGTCCCTGGCCTTCGGCCCACACCGAATCCGCGCGAAGATTGAGTCCGCTCGTGCGCAGATCGGCCTCCAGTACCCCCTCGGACCGCAACGCTGCGGCAACAGCGGTGGCGGCAGCACCGGCGTCGGAATAGGCCCTTTCTGCCGTCTCACGGCGGGTCTCGACTCCGAGCGTCAATGTCACGGTGTCCGGAGTTGCCGAAGCACTGCCCGTTCCCGTTACCGTCATGGTGCGTTTCATGCTGCCTCGATTCCTTCTCCGGCATGCCGGTGTTGGCCAGGAGGGCTGATGTAGCCGCCGGCCTCAAGTCCGGCCTGGCGTTCAAAGATATTGGCCAGGCCCGGATTGCCCGTACGCAGTACGGACCAGCAGGCAGCCGCCCCGTAGAAAACCAGGAAGGGCAGGCCCAGGCAGTAGGCGTACTGGGTGCTGTGACGTTCCTCGTGGCCAAGCAACACTTCGTTGCGGCCGGCTACGTCGCGACCAGCCCTGTAGAGAACGACGTTCCCCATGGTGAAAGCCCCCGCCTTGGGAAGTTTCCATCCATAGTCGGAAGCGATGATCAGTCCGCGTGGACCGGGACGCCGCGGCGACTTGGACGCGACCGCTATCACCAGGCCCAGCGGCGTGCTGAGATTGACGACGTTCGCGATCTGGCGCAGGCGCTGCCCGGGAGTCATGAAGCCATGCTAACCCCGGGCCTTGCCCGGCAGCAGGGCAAAGACCGGCAAGGCGGAGCGGTTCAATTAGACTGGAAGGCGGTGTCCGCCATGCGGCGTCCACCACCGTTTGTCCTGCAGCCGCCACGCCGGCCGCTTCCGACTCGTAGCTAAGAACAGTAGATGACTGACACTTTGCCAGGCGCCGCCGTCCCGAACCCTCTGGACGAAGCCGCCATCACCGCTGCCGTTGAGGACGCCCTAGCAGCCATTGCCGGCGCAACCTCCCTCGAAGAACTCAAGGCCGTCCGCCTCGCGCACACCGGCGAGAAGTCGCCGCTCAGCCTTGCCAACCGCGAAATCGGCGGCTTGGCGAAGGAACACAAAGCGGCCGCCGGCAAGCTGCTGGGCTCCTCCCGGGGTCGCGTCAACCAGGCGCTCGCAGCCCGCAACGAGGTCCTCGAAGCGGAGAATGACGCCCGCATTTTGGTGGAAGAGACAGTAGACGTCACCGCCGCTCCGCGCCGCCGTCGCGCAGGCGCCCGCCATCCTCTGTCCACGCTGCAGGACCGCGTCTCGGACATCTTCGTCGGGATGGGCTGGGAAATCGCCGAAGGCCCGGAGGTGGAGTCCGAGTGGTTCAACTTCGACGCCTTGAACTTCAAGCCGGACCACCCTGCCCGCGAAATGCAGGACACGTTCTTCGTGGAGCCACCGGAGGCGCATCTCCTCATGCGCACCCACACCTCACCGGTGCAGGTGCGTTCCATGCTGGAGCGCGAGGTTCCCATCTACGTGCTCTGCCCCGGAAAGGTGTTCCGGACCGACGAGCTCGATGCGACCCACACGCCGGTGTTCCACCAGTTCGAGGGCCTGGCCATCGACAAGAACCTCAGCATGGCGGACTTGCGCGGAACGTTGGAGCACTTCGCCCGGCAGATGTTCGGCGACGAAGCTTCCATCCGCCTGCGCCCCAACTACTTCCCCTTCACGGAGCCTTCGGCGGAGCTGGACATCTGGCACCCGGGCGCCAAGGGGGGCCCGCAATGGATTGAATGGGGCGGTTGCGGCATGGTCAATCCCAACGTCCTCCGGGCAGCAGGCATCGACCCGGAAGTCTATTCAGGTTTTGCCTTCGGCATGGGCATCGAGCGCACCCTCATGTTCCGCAACGAGGTTGGCGACATGCGCGACATGATCGAAGGCGACGTACGTTTCAGCGAGCACTTCGGGATGGAGATCTAACAGTGCGTATCCCACTTTCCTGGTTGCGCGAGTTCGCACAGGTACCGGCCGATGCTACGGCCGAAGACGTCATGGCTGACCTGGTCAAGGTCGGCTTCGAAGAAGAAGAGGTCCATCGGCCCACGGACACCCTGAAGGGGCCGGTCGTCGTCGGGCAGGTGCTCAGCCTGGTCAAGGAGCCGCAGAGCAACGGCAAGACCATCAACTGGTGCCAGGTCCGGGTCGTTCCCGAAGGGCAGGAACAGACCCTCACCGGCAAGGGCATCGATCCCTCCGGAGTCCAGGGCATTGTTTGCGGCGCGCACAACTTCGTGGAGGGGGACAAGGTTGTTGTGACCCTGCCGGGCGCCGTGCTGCCCGGGGACTTCCACATCTCTGCCCGCAAGACCTACGGTCACATGTCTGCTGGAATGATCGCTTCGGTCCGCGAGCTGGGTATCGGCGACGACCACGACGGCATCCTGGTGCTGTCCCGGATCGGGTTGGACCCGGAAATCGGAACCGACGCAATGGAGCTGCTCGGCCTGTACGACCAAGCAGCGGAAATCAACGTCACTCCCGACCGCGGTTATGCCTTTTCCATCCGAGGAGTGGCCCGCGAATACGCCCACGCCACGGGTACCGCCTTCACGGATCCGGCATCCAGGGTCAACGCGCCTGCCGGCCTCCAAGGCGGATACGGCGTCAAGCTCAACGACGACGCTCCCATCTACGGCAAGCCCGGCTGCGACCGTTTCGTCGCCAGGACTGTCCGGGGTGTGGACCCGACGCGTCCCACGCCGCCGTGGATGTCATCCCGGCTTCGTCTGGCCGGCATCCGGAGCATCTCCCTGCCGGTGGACATCTCCAACTACGTCATGCTGGAACTCGGCCAGCCGAACCACTGCTATGACCTGGACAAGCTGTCCGGTGACATCGTCGTGCGCCGCGCCGTGGCCGGCGAGAAGATCACCACGCTCGATGACAAGGAGCGGACCCTCCACCCCGAGGATCTGCTGATCACCGATGATTCCGGTGCGATCGGCATTGCCGGCGTCATGGGCGGTGCCCACACCGAGGTATCTGATTCCACCACCAGCATCCTGGTGGAAGCGGCACACTTCGACGAGGTTTCGATTGCCCGTTCCCGCCGCCGGCACAAGCTGCCGTCCGAGGCTTCCAAGCGCTTCGAACGCGGGGTGGACTGGCACGTGGCCGACGTCGCCGCCCAGCGCGTCGTGGACCTGCTGGTGGAACTGGCCGGCGGCACCGCTGACGCGACCGGGACGGACGTCGGAACCGCGCCGGACGCCGTCACCATCGAACTGCCTGCCGACTATGCCTCGAAGCGGATCGGCATCGATTTCACGGAGGAGCAGGTCACCACTTCCCTCGTTGACCTTGGCGCCACCGTGGAAAAGAACGACGGCGGCTACCGGGTGACCGCTCCAAGCTGGCGCCACGACCTCGAAACCAAGGAAGACCTGTCCGAGGAAGTCGCCCGCCTGGTCGGTTATGACAACATTCCCGCCACCTTGCCCGTGGCACCTCCGGGCCGTGGCCTGAGCCGGACCCAGCAGCAGAAACGTCGCGTAGTGCAGGCCCTGGCCGATGCAGGCCTGACTGAGGTTCTGTCCTACCCGTTCGTCTCCAAGGCCGCCAACGATACCTTCGGGGTAGCCGAGGAAGGCGCCGAACGGCCGGCACTGAAGCTCGCCAACCCGATCAGCGAAGAGCAGGGTTTCCTTCGCACGTCGATCCTGCCGGGACTGATCGAAGTCGCACGCCGGAACCACTCGCGGGGCTTCCGCGACGTAGCGTTGTACGAGGCCGGTTCGGTGTTCTTGCCGGAAGGGAAAATCGGTACCGAAAGCATCCCGCCGTTGGGCGTCAGGCCTGCGGATGAGGTTCTGGAGGGATTGTTCGACGGCGTTCCGCACCAGCCGCTGCACATCGCGGCGGTCCTGACCGGCCATGATTCGCCGGCTGCCGCGACGCACACGCCGCGTGCCTGGGACTGGGCCGATGCCTTGGATGTTGCGCGGCTGATTGCCGACGTCCTTGGGGTTGAGTTGGTAGTCAGCCAGGGCAGCCACCAGGCCTTCCACCCGGGCCGGGCTGCCCGTCTGGCACTGCGCAGCGGTGACGTCGTGGGCTACGCCGGCGAACTGCACCCCAAGCTTTTGGCCGCCCACGACATGCCTGCGCGCTCCGTGGCGATGGAGATCAACGTCGAAGCGCTCTTTGAGGCTGCTGCTGACGTGATCGTCGCCAAGCACATCTCGGGCTTCCCCGTGGCCACCCAGGATGTGGCCTTGGTGGTCCCGCAGGATGTGCCCGCCGATGACGTCCTTGCCGCGCTCCGGGAGGGCGCAGGAGTGCTGCTGGAAGACGTGGCACTGTTCGATGTCTACTCGGGGCCGGGCATCGAAGAGGGTAAGAAGTCTTTGGCCTTCGGACTGCGCTTCCGCGCTGATGACCGTACCCTGACGGCAGATGAAGCTTCAGAGGCCCGGTCAGCTGCGGTGGCTGTTGCTGCCGAACGCTGTGGAGCCGTCCAGCGATAGCAGTGCTGGCAGGGAAGTGAAAGGCCCTGACAACCGTTCCGTCATGGATTCGGTTGTCAGGGCCTTTTGTCGCTTCAGGGCCTGGGTGCTGTCCCGGTCGCGGCTAGGGGAGGAGCAGCACCTTGCCGGTGGTCTTCCGGCCTTCCAGATCCCTGTGGGCCTGGGCTGCTTCTGCCAGCGGGTAGGTGGCGCCGACCCGGACGGACAACGTGCCGTTGGCGGCGGCGTCGAAAATTTCTGCGGCCCGCCAGCGCCGTTCGTGGGCGTTCTGGACAAAGTGGCCCATCGTGGGACGCGTCAGGGAGAGCGAACCTCCGGCGTTGAGCCGCTGGGGATCGAACGGTGGAACGGGCCCGGAAGCCGCACCGAACAGCACCATGGCGCCGCGGATCCGCAGGCTTCTCAGGGAATCGTCGAAAGTGTCCTTGCCGACGCCGTCGTACACCACATTCACGCCCTCGCCGTCGGTGAGTTCCCGTACCTTGTCCGCAAAACCCTCGTAGCGCAGGACCTCATCGGCTCCCGCAAGCCGGGAAAGTTCGGCTTTTTCGTCCGAAGAAACGGTGGTGATGACCCTGGCTCCGCGTGCCTTCAGCAGCTGGGTCAGCAGGAGCCCGACGCCACCGGCGCCTGCGTGGAGCAAAACGGTGTGTCCCGGTTCCACTCGGAATGACGAGTTCATGAGGTAGTGGGCAGTGATGCCTTGGAGCGGCAAAGCGGCTGCGGTGTGGTCATCAACCCCGGCCGGGACAGGCAGGGCCTTATCGACATCCACTACGGCGTACTCGGCGTAGGTCTTGGTTGCTTCCGCGGTGGCTACCCTGTCGCCAACAGCAAAATCTTCGACGCCTTCGCCCACCGCTTCAATGGTCCCGGCGGCTTCTGCGCCGGGAGTGAAAGGGTATTGAACCTTGTAGATCCCGCTGCGCTGGTAGGTCTCGATGAAGTTGACGCCGGCCGCCGCGACCTTGATCAGCAGCTGGCCTGCGCCTGGGACGGGAGGTTCGACTGAAGCGTACTCGAGGACTTCAGGTCCTCCCGGTTGGTTGGCAACAATGGCGTGCGACATGGTGGCTCCTCACTCCGGGACGGTCCTTCCGGTGCCCGGTTCCAGGTTCCATCCTAGGGACGGACGGGACGCGACCGCGAAATTCCTAGCGTCGTCCGTGGGTTGAGGCCACCGGGCAATCGAAGCCGCGCCCGGCCGCCAGGCCTACCTCATTCAGGTACCTGACCACTATTCCGTAGGACCCGGCCAGGGACGTTTCCGTGTACGGGATGGAGTGCTTGGCGCAGAATGCACGCACTATTCCGGCTGCCTGGTGCAGGTGCGGGCGGGCCATATCCGGGAACAGGTGGTGCTCCACCTGCCTGTTGAGGCCGCCGAGGAGGAAATCCATGAAGC
Organism: Paenarthrobacter sp. YJN-5; assembly: GCF_015040095.1. NCBI lineage: Bacteria > Bacillati > Actinomycetota > Actinomycetes > Micrococcales > Micrococcaceae > Paenarthrobacter > Paenarthrobacter sp. YJN-5. Next base: position 2,909,705 of record NZ_CP053544.1, on the reverse strand, counting down.
GGCCGCCGGCGATGTTCCGTGAGGTCAGGACCTGCCTGCTGAGGAAATCCATCCGGCTCTCTTTCGGCAGGACCGGCATCCCTTTGTGGTTGGGAGCGAAGGAGGCGCCCATATAGAAGCCGTACACCATGATCTGCACGCCGAGGAATGCGAACGCCATGCCGATGGGCAGGAATGTGAAAGCCAGAACGGGCAAAGCGGCAAGCCGGGCCACGAGGATAGGGGTCTCTACCCAGCGGTGGCGGACCTTGCCCCGGCTGAAGACGTATCGAAGGGAATCGAACTGGAGGCTGATGCCGAGCAGCGTGAGGAGCGGAAAGAAGAACCAGCCTTGCTTCCGGGTGAGGAACGCCAAAGGTCCTTTGCGTTGCGCCACTGCCTCTTCGTAGAACACCAGGGCGTTGTTCCGGATGTCCGGATCCTTGGAAATGACGTTCGGGTGGTTGTGGTGGGCTCCGTGTTTCTGTTCCCACCACGAATAGCTGATGCCTGCCACCCCCGTAGCCAACAGGCGGGCGGACCAGTCATTGGCGCGGCGGGATGCGAAAATCTGCTTGTGGCCGGCCTCGTGGGCCAGGAAGCTCAGTTGCGTACAGAAGATCCCCAGGGCTGCGGCGATCAGCAGCTGATACCAGGAGTCGCCGATGAGTGCGAAGCCCAGCCAGGTACCTGCCATGAGGAGCATCAAGGCCACGAAGAGCCAGATGTAGAAGCCGCTGCGGCGTTCGAGCAGCCCGGCCTTCTTGACGCTCTTCAGGAGTTCCGAATAGCTCTGGACCACCGGGTTGGGTTGGATTGCGCGAACTTTGGGCCGCTCAGATGTGGAAGTGGGTGCCAAGAATGTGCCCCGTATCGATAACGGGCAACGCTGCAGCCGACGTTCGGACTGCACGGTCTGGATCACCCTCCATCAAGCATACCGGCAATGTCCTAACAAACACGATGTTTTAGGCATGCATAAATATCGACCCCAATGAATACTTTTGCTGTATCATGGGGCTCATGACTATTTCTGTTGCCGTCTCCGGTGCCAGTGGCTATGCCGGGGGAGAAGTGCTGCGCCTGCTGGCCAACCATCCCAACGTCACCATCGGCGCCATTACGGCGCACAGCAACGCCGGTTCCAGACTAGGCGAGTTGCAGCCTCATCTCCATGGGCTCGCCAGCCGGATCCTGGAAGACACCACCGTGGAGAACCTGGCCGGGCATGACGTCGTGTTCCTCGCCCTTCCGCACGGTGCCTCCGCGGAGATTGCCGCGCAACTGCCGGAAGGAACAGTGGTCATCGACGCCGGAGCGGACCACCGTTTGCAGGACGCCGCCGCGTGGGAAAAGTTCTACGGATCCGCCCATGCAGGTACTTGGCCGTACGGCCTGCCCGAACTCCCGGGCCAGCGCGAGGCGCTGAAGGGCGCAACGCGGATCGCCGTTCCCGGCTGCTACCCGACGTCGTCGCTGCTGGCGTTGGCGCCGGGCTTCGCCAGTGGCCTCCTCCAGGCGGACGACGTCGTCATTGTCTCCGCGTCCGGAACCTCCGGTGCCGGCAAGGCAGCGAAGGTGAACCTCATCGGTTCCGAGGTCATGGGCTCCATGAGCCCTTACGGCGTGGGTGGCGGGCACCGCCACACGCCGGAAATCGAACAGGGACTCAGCAACGCCGCAGGCGAACCCGTAACGGTGTCCTTCACGCCCACGCTGGCGCCCATGAGCCGCGGCATTCTGACGACGGCCACCGCGAAAGTGCGGCCGCAGGCAGGACGCAGCGTGACAGCCTCCGAGCTGCGCCAGGCATGGGCCGACGCCTACGACGACGAGCCGTTCGTTCACCTTCTGCCGGAGGGGCAGTGGCCCAGTACCAAGTCCGTACAGGGCTCCAACCACGCCGTCATGCAGTTGGCTTTCGATGCCCACACCGGCCGGGTGATCGTCACCTGCGCCATCGATAACCTCACCAAGGGAACTGCCGGCGGTGCCGTGCAGTCAATGAACATTGCCCTCGGCCTGGATGAAACCGCCGGCCTGAACCTGCAGGGAGTTGCACCGTGACCATTACCGCCCCCAAGGGATTCCGCGCCTCTGGAATCACAGCCGGCATCAAGGCCTCAGGCAATCCAGACCTGGCCCTCGTTGTCAATGACGGCCCGCAGAAAGCAGCGGCCGCAGTCTTCACGTCCAATCGTGTTGCCGCAGCTCCCGTGCATTGGTCGCGCCAGGTTGTCACGGACGGCCGCGTTGACGCCGTCGTCCTGAATTCGGGGGGCGCCAACGCCTGCACGGGTCCGCAGGGTTTCCAGAACACCCACGCCACCGCTGAGAAAGTGGCCGAGGTGCTGGGAGTCTCAGCTTCCGACGTCGTGGTGTGTTCCACCGGCCTGATCGGCGAGCAGCTCCCCATGGACAAGATCCTCCCGGGTGTCGAAGCGGCAGCCAAGGAACTGAGCGAGGACGGCGGCAGTGCCGCGGCCACCGCCATCATGACCACGGACAGCGTCTCCAAGGAAGCTGTCTTCACGGGCAAGGACGCACAGGGCAAGTCCTTCACCGTGGGTGGCATCGCCAAGGGCGCAGGCATGCTCGCCCCGGGCCTCGCCACCATGCTGGTGGTCCTCACCACCGACGCCGAGGTGCCGGCCAACGAACTCGACGTCGTCCTCCGCGACGCCACTCGCGTCACCTTCGACCGTGCTGATTCCGATGGCTGCATGTCCACCAACGACACCGTGGTGTTGCTTGCCTCAGGAGCGTCGGAAGCACTGCCCTCCGCCGAGCAGCTCAGCGAGGCCGTCACCAACGTGTGCGCCGATCTCGCCCGGAAGCTGATTGGGGATGCCGAAGGCGCCAGCCACGACATCGCCATCCGCACTTTCAATGCAGCCAGCGAACGCGACGCTGAAATCGTCAGCCGGGCAGTAGCCCGCTCCAACCTGTTCAAGGCCGCCATTTTCGGGAAGGACCCCAACTGGGGCCGGGTCTTGTCCGCAGTGGGCACCACCGATGCCGTCTTCGAAGCAGACCAGCTGAACGTGTCCATGAACGGCGTCCAGATCTGCCGCAACGGCGCCATTGGTGATGACCGGAACCTCGTGGACCTCGAACCGCGTGAAGTCCGGGTGGACATCGACCTCCAGGCAGGCGACGCCGAGGCCACCATCTGGACCAACGACCTCACGCACGACTACGTGCACGAGAACAGCGCGTACTCGAGCTAAGGATGACAATGACCGCACACACGCGCGACACCACGTCCATGGCCGACGCCCAGGACAAAGCGGGGACCCTCATTGAGGCCCTGCCTTGGATCCAGCGCTTCGCCGGAACCACCATGGTCATCAAATACGGCGGCAACGCCATGGTCAACGACGAACTCCGCCGTGCCTTCGCCGAGGACATCGTGTTCCTCCACCACGTCGGGATCCACCCCGTGGTGGTCCACGGCGGCGGTCCGCAGATCAACTCCATGCTCGGACGCCTCGGCATCGAATCCGAATTCAAAGGGGGCCTCCGGGTCACCACGCCCGAGGCCATGGACGTAGTCCGCATGGTCCTCACAGGCCAAGTGGGACGCGAACTCGTCGGGCTCATCAACTCGCATGGACCCTATGCGGTGGGTATGTCCGGTGAAGACGGCGGCCTGCTCCGTGCCGTCCGGACCGGAACCGTCGTTGACGGCGAAGAAGTGGACCTGGGCCTGGTGGGCGAGGTGGTCGGCGTCGATCCCACGGGGATCAAGGACATCCTCGACGCAGGACGCATCCCCGTGATCTCCACGGTCGCGCCGGAGATCATCGACGACGCCACCGGCTTCCAGACCACGGGGCAGGTCCTCAATGTCAACGCCGATACCGCCGCAGCGGCTGTTGCTTCGGCGCTGGGAGCCTCGAAGCTCGTTATCCTCACAGACGTTGAAGGGCTCTACGCGAACTGGCCGGACAAGTCCTCGCTGATCTCGTCGCTGAGGGCGTCCGAACTCCGGGACATGCTGCCGCGCCTGGAATCGGGAATGATTCCCAAGATGGCCGCCTGCCTGAAGGCAATCGACGAGGGCGTGGAACGCGCCCACATCGTGGACGGGCGGCTCGCCCACTCGATGCTGCTGGAAACCTTCACGACGGCGGGCATCGGCACACAGGTAGTACCGGACCAGGAAGTAAACGCATGAGCAGCAACGAAACACAGTTGGCGGAAGCCGCGGCGTCGACGCTTGTCACCCAGAGTTCAGGCGCCGATTGGCTGGCCCGTTACTCGTCCTCGCTCATGGGCGTCTTCGGCACCCCGCAACGGGTGCTCGTCCGTGGCGCCGGTTGCCTCGTCTGGGACGCGGACGGCAAGGAATACCTTGACCTCCTCGGCGGCATCGCCGTCAACGCCCTCGGCCACGCGCACCCGTTCGTGACGTCCGTGATTTCGAGCCAGCTGTCCACGCTCGGGCACGTTTCCAACTTCTTCACCAGCCCGACGCAGATCGCGCTCGCGGAGAAGCTCCTGGCCATCAGCCACGCACCGGCCGGTTCCAAGGTGTTCTTCGCCAACTCCGGAACCGAAGCCAACGAGGCAGCCTTCAAGCTGGCCCGCCGGAACAGCGGCGACGGCAAACGTACCAAGATCATTGCCCTCGAAGGCGCCTTCCACGGCCGCACCATGGGGGCCCTCGCCCTCACCGCCAAGGAAGCGTACCGGGCACCGTTCGAACCCCTGCCCGGCGGCGTGGTCCACATCCCGTTCGGCGACATAGAGGCCCTGCGTGCCGCCGTCGACGATTCCACCGCCGCAGTGTTCCTGGAACCCATCCAGGGTGAGGCTGGCGTGCGTCCGCTCGGCGCCGACTACCTCCGGGCAGCCCGCGAGGCAACCACCGCAGCCGGCGCACTCCTGATCCTGGACGAAGTCCAGACGGGCATCGGCCGCACCGGCAAATGGCTGGCCAGCGAAGACGCCGGAATTGTTCCGGACGCCATCACGCTCGCCAAGGGCCTGGGCGGCGGCTTCCCGATCGGCGCCCTGGTGACGTTCGGAAGTACGACGTCGGCCCTGCTCACCGCCGGGCAGCACGGCACCACCTTCGGCGGGAACCCGGTGGCAACCGCCGCGGCGCTAGCGACGCTGCACGCCATCGAAAGCCAGGGCGTGCTGCAGAACGTGCAGTCTGTGGGGGAGTACCTGCGAACCGGAATTGCCGCCGTCGACGGCGTTACCGAAGTCCGCGGAGAAGGCCTTCTGATCGGCTTCGACCTGACAGCCGACATTGCCCCCGCAATGGTCACGGCAGCCTTGGACGCCGGGTTCATCATCAACAGCCCCGGCCCGCGGACCATCCGCCTGGCACCACCGCTCATCCTGACCACCGAACAGGCTGACCGGTTCCTTGCCGCCCTCCCTTCCTTGATCGCAACGGCTACCGCCACCACCGCTAAGGACGCACAGTGACTACTCCTTCCACCAGCACCCGGCACTTCCTCAAGGACACGGACCTGACACCGGCTGAACAAGCCGAAGTCCTGGAACTGGCCGTCCGCATGAAAGCCGCCCCCTACAGCGTCCAGCCGTATGCCGCGGAGGGAAGCGGACGCAAGACGGTCGCCGTGATCTTTGACAAGACCTCCACCAGGACGCGTGTTTCCTTCGCAGCCGGCGTGGCGGACATGGGCGGCAACGCGCTCATCATCAATCCGGGCGAAGCACAGATCGGGCACAAGGAGTCCGTCGAGGACACCGCCAAGGTCCTGGAGCGCATGGTGTCCACCATCGTGTGGCGCACCGGCGCCCATGCGGGCCTGGTGGCGATGGCGGAAAACTCCAAGGTGCCCGTCATCAACGCCTTGTGCGACGACTACCACCCCTGCCAGCTCCTGGCCGACCTCCTGACGGTCAAGGAGCACAAGGGGGAGCTGGCCGGACTCACCATGGCGTACCTGGGTGACGCCGCCAACAACATGGCCAACTCCTACCTGCTGGCCGGGGTGACCGCAGGGATGCACGTGCGGATATCCGGCCCCGATGGCTACCTGCCCGCCGCGGAGATTGTGGCTGCGGCAGAGCAGCGGGCCGCAGAGACCGGAGGTTCGGTACTCATCACCACGGACGCCAAAGAGGCCCTCAAGGGAGCTGACGTCGTGGCCACCGACACCTGGGTTTCCATGGGACAGGAAGCGGAGAAGGAAGCCCGCCTGCAACTGTTCCGGGACTACTCCGTGGACGAGGCCGCCATGGCGCAGGCAGCTCCCGACGCCGTCGTCCTGCACTGCCTCCCTGCCTACCGCGGTTACGAGATCTCCGCCGGCGTCATCGACGGACCGCAGTCCATCGTGTGGGACGAAGCGGAGAACCGCCTCCACGCCCAGAAAGCACTCATGGCCTGGTTGATGCACCGCTCCGGGCTCGCGTTTGTCGACGGCCTCGCACCCGTCGAGGGAACCGGCGAGAGCACGTTCTAGTGTCCGTCAACCCGACCGTTCCGGGCGCCAGCCCGGCCACCAAGACTGCCCGGCAGGCGCGCATCACCGCGATCCTGACGGGCGAGTCGGTGCGCTCGCAGGCAGAGCTCGCGGCCCTGCTCGCGGACGACGGCGTCCAGGTCACCCAGGCGACCCTCTCGCGGGACCTCGTGGAACTTGGCGCCGTCCGGGTGCGGGGCAAAGACGGCGCCTTGGTCTACGCCGTTCCCGGCGAAGGGGGAGAGCGGCACGCCAAGAGCGGTGTCACACAGGAAATCCTTGATGCCCGGCTCAGCCGCCTCTGCGGCGAACTGCTTGTGACGGCCGAGGCATCGGGCAACATCGTGGTCCTCCGAACACCGCCGGGTGCGGCGAATTTCCTTGCCCTGGCCATCGACCACTCCGTGATGCCGTCCGTTTTAGGTACGATCGCAGGCGACGACACCGTGATGTTGGTGGCACGCGATCCTGACGGCGGGGCGGAACTGGCGGCCCGTTTCCTGCAATTGGCCGAGGAAGCCGGACCCGGCAACTGAACGATTTTTCTTCAAGCATTAGATACAACCAAGCAACAACCAAAGGAGCACTCTCGTGACTGAGCGCATTGTTCTGGCCTACTCCGGTGGCCTCGATACGTCCGTAGCCATCGGCTGGATCGGTGAAGCTACCGGCGCCGAGGTCATCGCCGTAGCAGTTGACGTTGGACAGGGCGGCGAGTCCCTCGAGACCATCCGCCAGCGCGCCTTGGGCTGCGGCGCCGTCGAGGCCTACGTCGCGGACGCCCGCGACGAGTTCGCCAACGAATACGCGATGCCCACTTTGAAGGCCAACGCCCTCTACCAGGGCCACTACCCGCTGGTGTCCGCTATTTCGCGTCCCGTGATCGTCAAGCACCTCGTGAAGGCTGCCCGCGAATTCGGCGCCACCACCGTCGCCCACGGCTGCACCGGCAAGGGCAACGACCAGGTCCGCTTCGAAGTCGGCATCCAGACCCTCGGCCCGGACCTGAAGTGCATCGCACCTGTCCGCGACCTGGCCTTGACGCGCGACAAGGCCATTGCCTTCGCCGAAGAAAAGGGCCTGCCGATCGAGACCACCAAGAAGAACCCGTACTCGATCGACCAGAACGTCTGGGGACGCGCCGTCGAGACCGGCTACCTCGAGGACATCTGGAACGCTCCCACCAAGGACATCTACGACTACACGGCTACCCCGGAATTCCCGCCGGCACCGGATGAAGTCACCATCTCCTTCCAGGCCGGCATCCCGGTCGCGATCGACGGCGTGAAGGTCACCCCGCTGCAGGCCATCCAGGAACTCAACCGCCGTGCCGGCGCCCAGGGTGTTGGCCGCATTGACGTCGTCGAGGACCGCCTCGTCGGCATCAAGTCCCGCGAGATCTACGAAGCTCCCGGTGCCATGGCGCTCATCACCGCGCACAAGCACCTCGAAGATGTGACGATCGAGCGCGAACAGGCCCGTTTCAAGGCAACGGTGGGCCAGCGCTGGTCCGAGCTGGTCTACGACGGCCAGTGGTTCTCCCCGCTGAAGCGCTCCCTGGACGCGTTCATCGAGGACACCCAGAAGTACGTCTCCGGTGACATCCGCATGGTCCTCCACGGCGGCCAGGCAATCGTCAACGGGCGTCGCTCGGATACCTCGCTGTACGATTTCGACCTTGCCACCTACGACACCGGCGACACCTTCGACCAGTCCATGGCCCGCGGCTTCATCGAGCTGTGGGGCATGTCCTCCAAGGTTGCCTCGGGTCGCGATCTGCGGGTTGCCGGCGAATGACGTCAGCAACAAACGAAGGTGCACTGTGGGGCGGCCGGTTCGCCGGCGGCCCGGCAGACGCCCTGGCCGCACTGAGCAAGTCCACGCACTTTGACTGGCGGCTGGCCCGCTACGACATCGCCGGGTCCAAGGCGCACGCCCGCGTGCTGCACAAGGCCGGACTCCTGGACGACGCAGAGCTCGAAGGCATGCTCGCTGCCCTCACGCAGCTGGACGAGGACGTCGCCAGTGGCGCTTACCTCCCGGCCGAGAGCGACGAGGATGTCCACGGTTCCCTGGAGCGCGGCCTGATCGAGCGGGCAGGTGCCCGGCTGGGCGGAAAACTGCGCGCCGGCCGGTCCCGCAACGATCAAGTGGCAACGCTGGGGCGCATGTTCCTGCGTGACCACGCCCGGATCATTGCCCGGGGCGTCCTCGCCACGATCGATGCCCTGGTGGAGCAGGCAAAGGCACACCCCGGTGTAGCCATGCCTGGCCGTACGCACCTGCAGCACGCCCAGCCGGTCCTGCTGAGCCACCACCTCCTGGCCCACGCCTGGGCGCTGCTGCGCGATGTCCAGCGGCTCCAGGACTGGGACAAGCGCGCGGGTGTGTCACCCTACGGCTCCGGAGCCCTGGCAGGGTCCTCACTGGGACTGGACCCCGAAGCGGTTGCTGCGGACCTGGGTTTCTACTCGGCCGTGCACAACTCGATCGACGGCACAGCGTCCCGCGACGTCTTCGCCGAGTTCGCCTGGGTTTGCTCGATGATCGGCGTGGACCTGTCCCGGATTTCCGAGGAAGTCATCTTCTGGGCCACCAAGGAGTTCTCCTTCGTGACCCTGCATGACTCGTACTCCACGGGGTCCTCCATCATGCCGCAGAAGAAGAATCCGGACGTTGCCGAGCTCGCGCGCGGCAAGGCGGGGCGCCTTATCGGAAACCTCACCGGCCTGCTGGCCACGCTCAAGGGCCTGCCACTCGCGTACAACCGCGACCTGCAGGAAGACAAGGAACCGGTCTTCGACGCCGCCGACACCCTGGAGCTCCTGCTTCCGGCCGTGTCCGGCATGATCGCCACGTTGAAGTTCAACACTGAGCGCATGGAGTCCCTGGCTCCGCAGGGCTTCGCCCTGGCCACGGACATCGCAGAATGGCTGGTCCGCCAGGGCGTGCCGTTCCGTGAAGCGCACGAGCTCTCCGGGGCGGCAGTGAAGCAGGCTGAAAGCCGCAACGTGGAGCTCTGGGACCTGAGCGATGATGAGTACGCCGCGATCTCGGAGCACCTGACTCCCGAGGTCCGCAGCGTCCTCAGCACCGAAGGTTCGCTCAACAGCCGTAACTCGCAGGGCGGAACCGCGCCGGCCGCCGTCGAACGCCAACTCAAGGCTCTCGAAGCGGAACTGGACGCAGCACGCTCCTACGCGTCATAGCCTGCTTGACCCGTGGCGGGACGGTGCCTTCCGGCACCGTCCCGCCCTTGCTTTAGCTGTCCCGCTCTTGATTCAGGGGTGCGTTAGCATGGCGCTATGACCCCGATCACAGCTGAGACGCTGCCCGCAGAGCTTCACAAAGCCGCCGGCACCGTCACCCGTCTTCTCTCCACCATGGACGAATCGTCCGTCACCGGGCCATCTGAACTCCCCGGCTGGACACGCGGACACGTACTGGCCCACATCGTTGGAATCTGCAATGCCATGGCCCGGCAACTGGAATACGCGCAGCGGGGCGAAAAGATCGAACTGTATGACGGCGGCATGGAAGGCCGCACGAAGGCGATCGAACTTGCTGCCGGACACAGCCTCGCCGACCACACCGCTTCAGTGACCACCGCCGTCAACGCCGCAGTTGCGGCCTTCGACAGCTTGGAACCGAACGGCTGGCAGGCGCCCATCAGCTACCGCGACGGAACGGTGTTCGACGGCGGCCTGGCGCTTTGGCGCGAACTCACCATCCATGCCTCGGACCTGGGCATGGGCTACGGGCCGGAGACGTGGAGCCGTCCCTTCTGCGAGCACTTGTTCAGCTTCCTTGAACCCCGTGTCCCGGCCGACTACAAGTTCGTCCTGCAGCCCACGGGGCTGGCCCCGCTGACCCTTGGCCATGGCGGTACCTCCATTGCCATCACCGGGATGCTCACGGACATCGCGGCCTGGCTCGCCGGACGGGAACCGAGCCTTGGCAGCCTTCGCGCCACCGCAGCCGCCGACGGCGTGGACCTCCCGGACCTGCTGCCCTGGCCCGCAGGTGTCCCCACCCAGCCGGCCCGCTAACCCCCCCGTTCCTCTATCACTTCCCGTCGGGTTTCGGGCAACCCTCTACCACTTCCCGCAGAAAGGCTCGACGGCGCACGTGGCCGCCGTCGTCGGGCGCGTGGAAGTGCGACGTTTGGCATGTCAGGGCTTGACCGCCGCGCGCCACAGGTGCATCACTGCATAAGAACGCCACGGACTCACTTCACGGAAATCGGCGCTCAGCCCTGACCCGTCAGCCACAACTTTCAGCCCGTTGCGCACAGCGGCATCGTTGCCAAGGAAAACGTCGGGCGCGCCAAGCACCCGCATGGCCACGTAGCCCACGGTCCACGGCCCGATCCCGGGAAGCGGAAGCAGTTTCCGGGCCAGGGCTGCTTCGTCGTCGCCGTAACCGAAGTCAACACTGCCGTCGGCCATGGCGGTAGCCGTTGAAATCAACGCGTCAATTCTTCGCTGCGGCCCCCGGAGCAGCGCCCGCCCGCCTTCGGCGATCTGGGCCGCCGTCGGGAAAAGTCGATCGGGTCCGGCTGTGCCCCTGCCGACGGGAGTCCCAAGAACGGATAGTTGCGTTAGCGCGGTCCGGGCGGCCGCCACCGTGATCTGTTGGCCGATCATGGCGCGGATGAGTAGCTCCGCGGGATCAACAGCCCCGGGCAACCGGATACCCGGCAGCGCCACTACGCTCCCGCGCAGCCGCGGATCGACGCTCAGTGCCTCATCAATGGCCAGGGGGTCGGCGTCGAGATCGAACAGGCGCCGCACCCGGCTCAGGAGTGCCGGAAGGTCATGAAGATCCGCCAACGTGGCCCGGAGTTGCAGCCGCGAACCGCCGGAGCCCCGGTCGACCGCACCCGCTGGGCCAAACGACACCGTAAAAGATGCCTGGCCGCGGGGGAGCTGAAGCGAACGGGAGTAGCTCCTGCGCCCCTCCTCCACGGTGGCTGCCTCGATGCCGGGGATCGCCCTTGCCGCAAGGAAATCGAAGATCCCGGCGTCGAAGGGTTCCCGGTAGGGGAGATTCAGTGTCAGCGACGCCGGCGCCGGGGCCGGGCCGGCGGACCCCCGGCGCGCCGGGGACTTTGCGGCAGAGCCGCGTAACGCCGTCGGGGTCATGGCGAAGACTTCGCCGATGGTGTCGTTGAACTGCCGGATGCTGTTGAATCCCGAGGCAAAGGCCACATCGGAGAACAGCATGTCCGTGGATACCAGCAGCGTCCTGGCAGTTTGTGCGCGGCTTGCCCGGGCGAGCGACAGGGGGCCGGCGCCGAGTTCGTGGCTCAGGATCCTGTTGAGTTGGCGCGTCGAGTAACCGAGCCTGCGGGAGAGGCCGTCAACGCCTTCGCGGTTGATCACGCCGTCGTTGATCAGGCGCATTGCCCTGCCCGCAACGTCGGACCGGACGTTCCATGCAGGGGTCCCGGGCACGGCCTCGGGCAGGCATCGCTTGCACGCCCGGTAGCCGGCCTCGTGGGCAGCGGCCGAGGTCTCGTAGAACGTGACGTTCCCGGGCTTGGGTGTCCGTGCGGGGCACGAGGGCCTGCAGTAGATCCCGGTGGAACGCACAGCGGTGTAGAACTGGCCATCGAACCGGGGGTCGCGGGTGTCGATCGCCCGGTAGCGCTGCCAGAAGTCCATGGACCTATCCTCCCAGCCCGGCACCATCGCTGCTAGCGGAAATCGGACGCGGGCTCCGAGGCGGCTTGCTATGGTCGGTCTATGACAGCCAGCCCCGCCAGCGACCCCCGTGCTGTCCGTGATTTCCTCAGCGGAGACCCGCGGACCATCGCCCCGCTTTTTCTTGGGGCGGTCCTGACGCACGAGTCGGAGGCAGGCCCGGTGTCAGTGCGGTTGACAGAGGTGGAGGCTTACCTGGGCCCCCGGGATTCCGCCCATCCGGACCCGGGGTCGCACACCTACGGCGGACGCACGGCCAGGAACGCGCCAATGTTTGGTCCGGCAGGGTTCCTCTACGTCTATTTCACCTACGGGATGCACTATTGCGCCAACATCGTGTGCGGACCGGATGGCTCGCCCTCGGCGCTCCTTCTGCGGGCGGGCGAGATCGTGGCCGGCCAAGAGCTCGCTGCCGCGCGCCGGCCTGCGTCCAAGGCACACAAGGATTTGGCCAGCGGACCGGCCCGTCTCGCGTCTGCATTGGGGCTTACGACGGCGGACACCGGGCGGGATGCGCTCGCCGCACCTTTCAGTGTGCGGTTGCCTGAGTTCGCGGCCTCTGCAGTGGCCAGTGGTCCACGCGTCGGCGTTGCCGGACCCGGAGGAACCACGGAGTATCCGTGGCGGTTCTGGATCGAGGATGACCCCACCGTTTCCCGGTACAAGGCGGCACGGCCCAAAAGCCCCCGCAAACCGGCATGATGCCTACCCCCGGGTGGTCCCGCGCCCGGCGTTTCCGATATGTGGCATGCGCCCGACGTATTTAACAAAATCGCTGTAGAATGGACGGTCTGTCTTTTTCGATAGGGGTTACGGTTTCGATGCACGACGCTGATTTGGTTCACGAGCAGGAATACGTTGCCGGGTTGTATGCCCGGCTCGATGAGCTGCGCGAAGAGAAGCGCGCCCAGCTGGCGCAGGTTCGCAAAGCCGGTGCCGTGGGAACCATGCAAAACGTTTCTGAACGGGACGCCTTCGCAGCACTGTACGAGGACCGCCTGGCCCAGCTCGACGCCGTCGACGATCGTTTGGTCTTTGGCCGCCTCGATTTGGACAACGGTGAAGCCCAGTACATCGGCCGCATCGGTTTGTCCACGGCCGACCTCCAGCGGCTCATGGTCGACTGGCGCGCCCCTGAAGCCGGGCATTTCTACCAGGCAACAGCGTTCGATCGCCAGGGTGTGCGCCGCCGTCGCCACCTCATCCTGCAGGGGCGTGAGGTAAAAGCGATCGAGGACGACGTCCTGGATGCTGACATGCTTGCCGATGACGACTCCCTGCAGGGCGAAGGTGCCCTGCTGGCTGCACTGAACTCGAAGCGTACCGGGCGCATGTCCGACATCGTCGGCACCATCCAGTCCGAGCAGGACAGGATCATCCGCTCCTCCATTTCCGGTGCTTTGGTGGTGCAAGGCGGGCCGGGTACCGGCAAGACCGCAGTCGCCCTGCACCGTGCCGCATACCTGCTGTACACCCACCGGGACAGGCTCAAGAGTGCCGGTGTCCTGTTGGTGGGCCCGTCCTCATCCTTTATGCACTACATCGAACGCGTGCTGCCATCGCTCGGCGAAACCGGCGTTGTGATGGCCAGCCTGGGCCGTCTCATGCCCGGCATCAACGCGGTGCCGGAGCAGGACGCCGACGTCGCTGCGCTCAAGGGCAAGCTGGACATGGCCGCAGTGGTGGCCAACGCCGTCGCCAACAGGCAGCGGACCCCCGGCAAGGACCGGATCCTGGAAGTCGATTCCCGCAAGCTCACACTCACTGAGCGCCAGGTACGCCGGGCGCGGGACAAAGCCCGCGCTACCGGCAAGCCCCACAACGAGGCGCGGCTGACGTTCATCAAGATCCTCCTGCGCGAACTCACTGAGCAGCTCACCGAACAGGTGGAAGCCGACAACATCGGCAACAATGCGGACCGCGCCTACCTCGCCGAAGATGTCCGGACCGCCCGCGATGTGCGCATCATGCTCAATCTGTGCTGGATGCCCATGACGCCTGAAAAGCTCATCTCCGAACTTTTCAGCAAGCCCGCCATCCTGGAGGCCTGCACGCCGCACCTGACCCCGGAACAGCGTGCCCTGCTCCAGCGACCGGCAGATGCGCCGTGGACCGAAGCGGACGTTCCGTTGCTCGATGAAGCAGCCGAGCTGCTGGGCGAACTGGATCCGGCCGCCGGCAGGGGACTGGCGCAACAAGAAGCAGACCGCGCCCGCGATCTTGCCAACGCCAAGCAGACCCTCGCCAACATGGAGGCCATGGGCGTCGACGTCCTCATGACCGCCGAGGAACTGGCTGAACAAAACCAGGAACGCGAGAACCGCCTGACGGCCGCCGAACGGGCCACCAGCGACCGGTCGTGGGCCTTCGGGCACATCGTGGTTGACGAAGCACAGGAATTGTCGCCCATGCAGTGGCGCCTCCTTGTCCGACGCTGCCCGCTGAAGTCCTTCACCATCGTCGGCGACATCGCCCAAACGAGTGCCGCGGCAGGTGCCAATTCCTGGCAAAGTGCCTTGGCGCCGTCGTTCGGTGACCGCTGGACGTTGGAAGAACTGACGGTCAACTACCGCACGCCGTCCCAGATCGCCGAGGCCGCCGTCCGCATGGCGAACCGCGCGGGCCTGGTTGTCTCCGCGCCGAAGGCCGTCCGCGAAGGCAAATGGTCACCCATCGTTGACCGTGTCGACGAGGATGGCATCGTTCAGCGGTTGGTGGAAGTCCTGCCGGAGGAAATCGACGCGATCGACGGCGGCCTGCTCGCCGTTATTGCCGATGGTCCCTTGCTGCCGGCAGCCGCCGCGGCACTGCGGGAAGCCTACGGCAAGCGCATCGGGACAGGTGCCGGCAGCTACGAGCAGGACATCGTCGTGATCAGTCCCAAGGAGGCCAAGGGCCTGGAATTCGACGGCGTCGTGGTGCTGGAACCGGCCGCGATGCTCAATCACGAGCACGGCAAAGTGGGGGACCTTTACGTCGCCATGACCCGGCCGACGCAGCGCCTTCGCCTCATCACGGCCGCACCCCTGCCCGCCGGCATTGAACGGTAGGCAATCCGGGGTGGTCAATCCTGCTAACTTAGATCTCGTGTCACACGTAAACAACATCGAGTCCCAACACAACGATCCCGCCTTTGCCAACATCTGGCAGGAGCTCAAATGGCGCGGCCTGGTGCACGTTTCCACCGATGAAACGGAACTGGAAAAGCTGCTCGCCGGGGACCCGATCACGTATTACTGTGGCTTCGACCCCACCGCACCGTCGCTTCATCTGGGCAACCTCGTGCAGCTGCTTTTGATGCGTCGCTTGCAGCTGGCAGGCCACAAGCCGCTGGGCTTGGTCGGCGGTTCGACCGGCCTGATCGGGGACCCGCGTCCGACGGCGGAACGCACCTTGAACACCAAGGACACCGTTGCGGAATGGGTCGGCAGGCTCCAGGGGCAGGTACGCCGCTTCCTGAGTTTCGACGGCGACAACGCCGCCCGCATGGTCAACAACCTGGACTGGACTGCGCCGCTGAGTGCCATCGATTTCCTGCGGGAAATCGGCAAGCACTACCGCGTGGGAACCATGTTGCGGAAGGATGCCGTAGCGTCCCGCCTGAACTCTGATGAGGGCATCAGCTACACGGAGTTCAGCTACCAGATCCTCCAGGGCATGGACTACCTTGAGCTCTTCCGCGAGTACGGTTGTGCGCTGCAAACCGGCGGCTCGGACCAGTGGGGGAACCTGACCAGCGGCACCGAACTGATCCGCAAGGTGGAGGGCAAGAGCGTCCACGCCCTGGGCACGCCGCTCATTACCAACTCCGACGGCACCAAGTTCGGCAAGTCCGAGGGCAACGCCGTGTGGCTGGATGCGGAGATGTGCAGCCCGTACACCTTCTACCAGTTCTGGTTGAACACTGCTGATGCCGACGTCGTTGATCGCCTCAAGGTGTTCACGTTCCTGACCCGTGCGGAGATCGAAGAGCTGCAGCAGTCCGTGGCAGAACGGCCTTTCGCCCGCGAAGGCCAGAAGAAGCTTGCGTACGAGGTGACGTCCCTGGTCCATGGCGTGGAAGCGACCGAGAAGGTCATTGCTGCCTCGGCTGCGCTGTTCGGCAATGGCGATCTCTCCGTGCTCGACGAGCCGACCCTTGCTGCCGCAACGGCGGAACTTCCGTCGGCAACCGTCGGTGCCGATGGCTTGGGAATCATCGACCTCCTGGTTGCATCCGGTTTGTCCGACAGCAAGTCAGCAGCCCGCCGGACCGTAGGGGAGGGAGGTGCCTACGTGAACAACGCCAAAGTCTCGGACCCCGACGCCGTGGTGGCACAGGAGCAGCTCCTTCACGGCCGGTACCTGTTGCTTCGGCGTGGCAAGAAGAACCTTGCCACCGTGGAAGTCTCGGCCTAAGCACCCGTCCCGCGTCATCCCGAAGGCCGGCAACCCCAGTGGTTGCCGGCCTTCGGCATACCCCTCCCGTTCCTCTATCACCTCCCACCCCCTTTCCGGCGTTGCTCTATCACGTCCCGTCGGTCTTGCAGAGTTGCTCTATCACCTCCCGTCGGTCTTGCGGAGTTGCTCTATCACCTCCCGTCGGTCTTCCAGAGTTGCTCTGCCACCGGGATTCCAAGGGCCGGAAGGGGTAGGTGATGGGGCTCACGGAAGCGCAGTTTTGATGACTGGGATTGTTTTCGCGCCGTTCCCCCTGTGTTTCAGGGCATTTGGGCGGGTTCCAGGCCGATTTGTAAGTCGGGGTAGAGGCGTGTAATGTCTTCTGAGTCGCCGCGAGTGAGACAGCCTGAGGCTGGAAGCCGCGGAGGCCAAACCCCTTGATAACAGCCTGAAAATGGTTCGCTTTTATGAGCGACTTTTGCCGGGCGGGGCCGAAACCCCGGTCTGAATCGCGGAAACGCTGATTTGCCAAGACCGAGCTGGTTCGGGTAAGTTTGAAAAGTTGCTCCGGAGCGATCTGCTGGCCTTTGTGGTTGGTGGTGGTACTGCTTTGGATTAGTGACCTGTTGTTTGAGAACTCAATAGTGTGCCAAGTTTGTTGATACCGATTGTTTTTTGATTGGTTGAATTTTTTGCCGGGCCATTGCGCACCCCCGTGTGTGGTGGTTTGGTTTTCAGCTGGTTTCAGATTTGCAGCTGCTTCTTGCCGTGATTTCCGGTGGGGGTGGTTGTGTTTCGTTTTTTGTTTTTGAACGGAGAGTTTGATCCTGGCTCAGGATGAACGCTGGCGGCGTGCTTAACACATGCAAGTCGAACGATGATCCGGTGCTTGCGCCGGGGATTAGTGGCGAACGGGTGAGTAACACGTGAGTAACCTGCCCTTGACTCTGGGATAAGCCTGGGAAACTGGGTCTAATACCGGATATGACTCCTCATCGCATGGTGGGGGGTGGAAAGCTTTTTGTGGTTTTGGATGGACTCGCGGCCTATCAGCTTGTTGGTGGGGTAATGGCCTACCAAGGCGACGACGGGTAGCCGGCCTGAGAGGGTGACCGGCCACACTGGGACTGAGACACGGCCCAGACTCCTACGGGAGGCAGCAGTGGGGAATATTGCACAATGGGCGAAAGCCTGATGCAGCGACGCCGCGTGAGGGATGACGGCCTTCGGGTTGTAAACCTCTTTCAGTAGGGAAGAAGCCCTCTTTGGGGGTGACGGTACTTGCAGAAGAAGCGCCGGCTAACTACGTGCCAGCAGCCGCGGTAATACGTAGGGCGCAAGCGTTATCCGGAATTATTGGGCGTAAAGAGCTCGTAGGCGGTTTGTCGCGTCTGCTGTGAAAGACCGGGGCTCAACTCCGGTTCTGCAGTGGGTACGGGCAGACTAGAGTGCAGTAGGGGAGACTGGAATTCCTGGTGTAGCGGTGAAATGCGCAGATATCAGGAGGAACACCGATGGCGAAGGCAGGTCTCTGGGCTGTAACTGACGCTGAGGAGCGAAAGCATGGGGAGCGAACAGGATTAGATACCCTGGTAGTCCATGCCGTAAACGTTGGGCACTAGGTGTGGGGGACATTCCACGTTTTCCGCGCCGTAGCTAACGCATTAAGTGCCCCGCCTGGGGAGTACGGCCGCAAGGCTAAAACTCAAAGGAATTGACGGGGGCCCGCACAAGCGGCGGAGCATGCGGATTAATTCGATGCAACGCGAAGAACCTTACCAAGGCTTGACATGGACCGGAAAGACCTGGAAACAGGTGCCCCGCTTGCGGCCGGTTTACAGGTGGTGCATGGTTGTCGTCAGCTCGTGTCGTGAGATGTTGGGTTAAGTCCCGCAACGAGCGCAACCCTCGTTCTATGTTGCCAGCGGTTCGGCCGGGGACTCATAGGAGACTGCCGGGGTCAACTCGGAGGAAGGTGGGGACGACGTCAAATCATCATGCCCCTTATGTCTTGGGCTTCACGCATGCTACAATGGCCGGTACAAAGGGTTGCGATACTGTGAGGTGGAGCTAATCCCAAAAAGCCGGTCTCAGTTCGGATTGGGGTCTGCAACTCGACCCCATGAAGTCGGAGTCGCTAGTAATCGCAGATCAGCAACGCTGCGGTGAATACGTTCCCGGGCCTTGTACACACCGCCCGTCAAGTCACGAAAGTTGGTAACACCCGAAGCCGGTGGCCTAACCCTTGTGGGGGGAGCCGTCGAAGGTGGGACCGGCGATTGGGACTAAGTCGTAACAAGGTAGCCGTACCGGAAGGTGCGGCTGGATCACCTCCTTTCTAAGGAGCTGCTAACGGCGTCCGGGTCTGCCTGCATGGGCGGGTTCCGGGGTTGTCAGTGTTGCCCATTGCGCAGGCGTCTGTTCTGCGGTGGGTGCTCATGGGTGGAATATCAGCAAATCAAGTTTTTGGCATGGCCTGTTGGTGGTGGTGTCCTGGCGTGAGTACGGCAGCCCCTTTTCGCACTTTTGTGTGGGGGGGTGTTGGGAAAGCGGTCCGGGGTGTTCGTTGCCGGGTTGTGTTTGGCGCACTGTTGGGTCCTGAGGCAACAGGGCCTTTTTGCAGCAATGCAGGGAATCCTGGTGTTTCTTGTTGTTCCTGCGGCCGGCACCCCCCTCGTGTTTGTGTGGGGTGGGTGTGGTTGACGGGGTTGTTGTTTGAGAACTACATAGTGGACGCGAGCATCTGGACACATGGTCCTGCACTCTTTTTGGGGGTGTGGGTTGTGTGTTCTAGCAATTTCTTTGATGAATGAACCTGGCCCTTTTGTGGTCGTGGTTCTCTCGAATTGATTGAGTGCATCAGCCGCGGCCCGTTGGGGTTGTGGTTTTGTGTGGTCAAGTTTTTAAGGGCGCACGGTGGATGCCTTGGCATTAGGAGCCGAAGAAGGACGTAGGAATCTGCGATAAGCCTGGGGGAGTTGATAACCGAGCGGTGATCCCAGGATGTCCGAATGGGGAAACCCCGCACAACGCTGTGAGGTGATTGTGTGACCCGTGCCTGAATTCATAGGGTGCGTGGGGGGAACGCGGGGAAGTGAAACATCTCAGTACCCGCAGGAAGAGAAAACAAGAGTGATTCCGTTAGTAGTGGCGAGCGAACGCGGATGAGGCTAAACCGTTCCATGTGTGATAGCCGGCGGGCGTTGCGTGGGCGGGGTTGTGGGACTTTCCGTGCTGGTTCTGCCGGACCGGTGGGGTGTGGGTGTGCGTATAGGTGAACGGTCTTGAAAGGCCGGCCAGAGAGGGTGTGAGTCCCGTAACCGTAATGTGTGGCACCGCCTTTGGAGAGGATCCCAAGTAGCACGGGGCCCGAGAAATCCCGTGTGAATCTGTCAGGACCACCTGATAAGCCTAAATACTTCCTAATGACCGATAGCGGACCAGTACCGTGAGGGAAAGGTGAAAAGTACCCCGGGAGGGGAGTGAAACAGTACCTGAAACCGTGTGCTTACAATCCGTCAGAGCATCTGCAGCCCTTCGGGGTTGTATGGGTGTGATGGCGTGCCTTTTGAAGAATGAGCCTGCGAGTTAGTGTTACGTCGCGAGGTTAACCCGTGTGGGGAAGCCGTAGCGAAAGCGAGTCTGAACAGGGCGTGTTCAGTGGCGTGATCTAGACCCGAAGCGGAGTGATCTACCCATGGCCAGGTTGAAGCGACGGTAAGACGTCGTGGAGGACCGAACCCACTTCAGTTGAAAATGGAGGGGATGAGCTGTGGGTAGGGGTGAAAGGCCAATCAAACTCCGTGATAGCTGGTTCTCCCCGAAATGCATTTAGGTGCAGCGTTGCGTGTTTCTTGCCGGAGGTAGAGCTACTGGATGGCCGATGGGCCCTACAAGGTTACTGACGTCAGCCAAACTCCGAATGCCGGTAAGTCAGAGCGCAGCAGTGAGACTGTGGGGGATAAGCTTCATAGTCGAGAGGGAAACAGCCCAGACCACCAACTAAGGCCCCTAAGCGTGTGCTAAGTGGGAAAGGATGTGGAGTTGCTTAGACAACCAGGAGGTTGGCTTAGAAGCAGCCATCCTTGAAAGAGTGCGTAATAGCTCACTGGTCAAGTGATTCCGCGCCGACAATGTAGCGGGGCTCAAGTACACCGCCGAAGTTGTGGCATTCACGCATTACCCTAGCCTTCGTGGTTCAGGGGTGTGGATGGGTAGGGGAGCGTCGTGTGGGCGGTGAAGTCGCGGTGTAAACCAGCGGTGGAGCCTACACGAGTGAGAATGCAGGCATGAGTAGCGAAAGACGGGTGAGAAACCCGTCCGCCGAATGATCAAGGGTTCCAGGGTCAAGCTAATCTGCCCTGGGTAAGTCGGGACCTAAGGCGAGGCCGACAGGCGTAGTCGATGGACAACGGGTTGATATTCCCGTACCGGCGAAAAACCGCCCATGTTGAACGGGGGATACTAACCACCGCCGGTCTTTCTTGTTGCGCCACTTGTGGTGTGATGGTTGGGCTGGTGCTGGGACCTGATCCCGGGAGGCAAGCGTATTAACAGGTGTGACGCAGGAAGGTAGCCGGGCCGGGCGATGGTAGCCCCGGTCCAAGGATGTAGGGTCAGGGATAGGCAAATCCGTTCCTGTGTGTTTCGAGCACGATCCTGAGATCTGATGGGACCCCCGCATGGGGGGATCCGGTGATCCTATGCTGCCTAGAAAAGCATCGACGCGAGGTTTTAGCCGCCCGTACCCCAAACCGACACAGGTGATCAGGTAGAGAATACCAAGGCGATCGAGAGAATTATGGTTAAGGAACTCGGCAAAATGCCCCCGTAACTTCGGGAGAAGGGGGGCCTGCCCCGTGAAACGACCTTGCGTTGTGGAGCGGGTGTGGGCCGCAGAGACCAGGGGGAAGCGACTGTTTACTAAAAACACAGGTCCGTGCGAAGTCGCAAGACGATGTATACGGACTGACTCCTGCCCGGTGCTGGAAGGTTAAGAGGACCGGTTAGCCCCTTTGCGGGCGAAGCTGGGAATTTAAGCCCCAGTAAACGGCGGTGGTAACTATAACCATCCTAAGGTAGCGAAATTCCTTGTCGGGTAAGTTCCGACCTGCACGAATGGAGTAACGACTTCCCCGCTGTCTCAACCATAAACTCGGCGAAATTGCAGTACGAGTAAAGATGCTCGTTACGCGCAGCAGGACGGAAAGACCCCGAGACCTTTACTATAGTTTGGTATTGGTGTTCGGAGTGGCTTGTGTAGGATAGGTGGGAGACGTTGAAACCCGGACGCCAGTTCGGGTGGAGTCATCGTTGAAATACCACTCTGGTCACTTTGGACATCTAACTTCGGCCCGTGATCCGGGTCAGGGACAGTGCCTGATGGGTAGTTTAACTGGGGCGGTTGCCTCCTAAAAAGTAACGGAGGCGCCCAAAGGTTCCCTCAGCCTGGTTGGCAATCAGGTGTCGAGTGTAAGTGCACAAGGGAGCTTGACTGTGAGAGAGACATCTCAAGCAGGGACGAAAGTCGGGACTAGTGATCCGGCGGTACATTGTGGAATGGCCGTCGCTCAACGGATAAAAGGTACCTCGGGGATAACAGGCTGATCTTGCCCAAGAGTCCATATCGACGGCATGGTTTGGCACCTCGATGTCGGCTCGTCGCATCCTGGGGCTGGAGTAGGTCCCAAGGGTTGGGCTGTTCGCCCATTAAAGCGGTACGCGAGCTGGGTTTAGAACGTCGTGAGACAGTTCGGTCCCTATCCGCTGCGCGCGCAGGAAATTTGAGAAGGGCTGTCCTTAGTACGAGAGGACCGGGACGGACGAACCTCTGGTGTGTCAGTTGTACTGCCAAGTGCACCGCTGATTAGCTACGTTCGGATGGGATAACCGCTGAAAGCATCTAAGCGGGAAGCTCGCTTCAAGATGAGATTTCCAAACACATTATGTGTGAGAGGCCCCCAGCCAGACCACTGGGTTGATAGGCCGGATGTGGAAGCGAGGACTAAAGACTCGTGAAGCTGACCGGTACTAATAGGCCAACAACTTACACCACACACAACACACTGCACGCGTCCACTATGTGGTTCCCAACCAACAACCCGGGAACACCAACACAACAACACAACAACACAACTAAACAAGCACCACAGTTGTAACCACACACACTTCCCACCCCCACCACAGGCGGGGGACGGGTAACAAGGTTACGGCGGTCATAGCGTGGGGGAAACGCCCGGTCCCATTCCGAACCCGGAAGCTAAGACCCACAGCGCCGATGGTACTGCACCCGGGAGGGTGTGGGAGAGTAGGACACCGCCGGACATAAATTACACAGTGAGCCCCGACCACGACGGTCGGGGCTCACTGCATTTAAAACCCATTCGACACCTGGCCATACAAGCCGCTGACGCGGCTGTGAGTCTTACCACGAGTGGGGTTCGGGCCGGGCTCCGGGTTCGGTCGCTGCGACGCGGTCGCCTAGAATTGCATAAGACATACGGGCCGGGCTTTAAAGGTGCTGGCCGCGTGATAACGAAATACGGGTTATGAGCGACTACGCACGCGCCACTGGTCGGCTCGCAACAGGAGGAATCCATAATGGCTGAGCACAACGGCGGCAATCGCGGCGGTAATCGCGGAAACTTTGGCGGAGACCGCAGTGACCGCGGGTCGTTCCGCGCCAACAACAACTCCGGCGGTGACCCGCGGGGCTTCCGTTCCCGCGAGAACCGGGACGGCAATAACAACGGCCGCCCCTATGGTGATCGTAAGCCTTCCGGCGACCGTCCTGCCCGTGACGGAGAGCGGCGGCCTTTCGGCGACGGCGACCGCAGGTCCTATGGCGAGCGTCCCGACCGCGGTCAGCGGAATTTTGATCGCCCCCGTCGCGACAATGAAGATCGGCCCCGCCGTGACTCAGGCGACCGCAGGCCCTACGGCGAGCGGTCCGAGCGCGGACCCCGCAACTTCGATGGGCCGCGTCGTGATGGTAATGATCGTCGTTCCTTTGGTGGGGATCGTGATCGTAAGCCGTTTGGTGATCGTCCGGAGCGTGGACCGCGGAACTTTGACCGTCCCCGTCGCGATGGTGATGGCCGTCCGCGTCGTGATGGTGATGATCGTCGTTCCTTTGGTGGCGATCGTGATCGTAAGCCGTTTGGTGATCGTCCGGAGCGTGGACCGCGGAACTTTGACCGCCCCCGTCGCGATGGTGATGACCGTCCCCGCCGTGACAGCGGCGACCGCCGCTCGTTCGGCAGCGACCGAGGTCCCAGGGAAGACCGTCCCGCCCGCGTCCCGAATGCCCGGGACATCCGCAGTGCCAACCGCCCTGACCGCGAGCGTTCGCCGGAAATCGATCCCGATGTCACGGGACGCGAATTGGACCGGGCAACTGCCCATCAGATCAACACACTTGAAGACCAGAGTGCCGGCTGGGTTGCCAAGCACTTGGTCATGGCCGGACGCCTGATCGATATAGAGCCCGAGCTTGCCTTCCAGCACGCCCTGGCAGCCAGCCGCCGTGGGGGTCGCTTGTCGGCCGTTCGCGAAGCTGTGGGGCTGACGGCGTATGCTGCCGGCCACTACGGCGAGGCTTTGCGGGAATTCCGTACCTACCGCCGAATCAGCGGCTCCAACGCGCACTTGCCGGTCATGGCCGACTGCGAGCGTGGACTGGGCCGCCCGGACCGTGCCCTGGATATGGTCCGCTCACCAGAGGCCCAGGACCTCGATGCTCCAGGCAAGGTGGAATTGGCCATTGTGGCGTCGGGTGCCCGCGCGGACCTCAACCAGCTGGATGCGGCCGTCGCTGAGCTCGAGATTCCGCAGCTGGATATTAATCGTGCGTTCTCCTACAGCCCGAGGCTGTTCCGTGCCTATGCGGAAGCTCTGACGGCGGCAGGTCGTGCCGAGGAGGCCACCAAGTGGGAGCGCCAGGCTGTCGTGGCGGAGAACGCCCTCGGCGTCGGCGAGTTCGCTGAGCCCGAGATCCTTGACCTGGGCTGGGACGAGGAGGAAGAGGCGGCCGCGCGTAAGCCGCGTTTCCAGAAGACCGACGGCGGTACCGACGTCGTGCAGGCTGAACCGGAAACCGTCATCGCTGAAGCTGCGGCAGCGGACGCCGCCCACGACGACGTTGAAGTGGACGACGCCGAGTCGGACTACTTCGAGTCCGATGACACGGAATCGGACATCGACTCCATTGACGAAGACGCCGACGAAGAGGAAGACGAGGACGCCGGCGAAGAGCAGGAAGAAGGCCAAGAGGAAGCAGGAGAAGGCAACCGGAATGGCTGATTCACTGATCTCGGCGTACGACGCCGTCCTGTCCGACCTTGACGGCGTCGTTTATGCCGGACCGCATGCCATCCCGGGTGCCATCGAGTCGCTCCAGCGCCTTGCCACCGTCGGTGTGGGCCTTGGTTACGTGACGAACAACGCGTCCCGGACTCCCGCGCAGGTTGCGGCGCACCTTCGTGAACTGGGCGCGCCTGCAGAGGACCACCAAGTGGTCAGCTCATCCCAGGCGGCGGGCGAATTGTTGGCGTCCATGTTGCCCCAGGGCGCACGCGTGCTCATTACGGGAAGCGCGGCCTTGGCGCACGAGATCGAACTGGTGGGCCTGAAACCGGTACACAGCGCCGCTGAGAATCCGGTGGCAGTAGTACAGGGGTTCAGCCCGGAGCTTGGCTGGAAGGACCTGGCGGAAGCCTCGTACGTGGTGGCCGCCGGAGCCCAATGGTTCGCAACGAATACGGACATGTCCATTCCGCAGGCCCGGGGCATCGCCCCCGGGAACGGCACTTTGGTTGCGGCTGTGGCGGCCGCCACCGGAAAAAAACCGCTGGTGGCAGGCAAGCCCGAGGCGCCACTTTTCCACGCCGCCGCTAAGCGGTTGAGCGCCGACCGGCCCTTGGTTGTGGGCGACCGGCTGGATACGGACATCCTGGGCGGCAACCGCGCCGGCTATGCCACCGCGGCCGTCCTGACCGGCGTCGACACCACCCACAGCATCCTGTCCGCCCGCACCGATGAGCGGCCCACCTACCTGCTGGCCAACCTGCAGGACCTGTATGATCCCTACCCCCGTCTAACAAACGACGGCGGCACGTACTACTGCGGTGCTGCGTGGGCGACCGCCGTGGACGGGGAAGTCACCGTGACGGGCCCGAAGGATAGCCTCGACGCCTGGCGTGCTGCCTGCGCGGCGTGGTGGGCGGCGGTTCCTGACGCTCCCGTGGCGCAGTCGCCGCGGCTTGTCTGGCAGGCTCACTAAACTGGCGTGATGAGCGATCCCACTGTTCCTGGGGAAGCCGAGGCCGTTGTTCGCTGGCCGGGTGTTCCTGAAGAGACACATGACCCCGCGGTTGACCGGGCACTTGGCTTCCTGGCAGGTATACCGGATGCAGCCGTGGCGGACCACGTGGATATCTACGCCGCCGTCCACGACTCCTTGCTTGAGGCACTCGACGCGGAACCCGGGTTGCCTCCTGCCGCACCCCGGGAAACATCCCTGAACCCGGAAGGCACCAACTGACGCATGGCACGACTTGACCAGGAACTCGTCTCGCGTGGTCTCGCGAGGTCCCGGACGCATGCGGCGAAACTGATCAGCGACGGCAAGGTGAGCTCAGGCGGTGCGGTCTTGTCCAAGGCGTCCCTCCACGTTGATGCGCAGGCACAGCTGGAGGTCGCTGCCCATCCGGAGGACGTGTACGTCAGCCGGGCCGGCCATAAACTCGCTGGGGCGTTGGCGGCCTTTCCCGCGGTCGCCGTGGCCGGGCGCAGGTGTCTGGACGCCGGTGCCTCCACGGGCGGGTTCACTGATGTGCTGCTTCGGCAGGGTGCGGCGGAAGTCGTTGCCGTGGATGTCGGGCACGGGCAGTTGGTCCAACCGCTCCGCGAGGATCCGCGAGTGGACGTCCACGAGGGCCTGAATGTCAGGTACTTGACTCCGGACCTGATCGGCGGGGTTGCAGCGTTGACTGTCGCGGATCTTTCCTTCATATCCCTGACCCTCGTCGTGGAGCCGTTGGCTGCCTGCACGGAGCCGGGTGGCGATTTGGTGCTGATGGTCAAGCCGCAGTTCGAAGTGGGCAAGGAACGGTTGAGCCGTACCGGCGTCGTTTCCTCGGACCATGAACGACGGCGGGCGGTTGCCCGGGTGGCGGGTGCTGCGGTCGATGCGGGGCTGGAGCTGAGGGGATTGGCTGCCAGCCCGTTGCCGGGGCAGGACGGAAACATTGAATACTTTCTGTGGATGAAACGCAGGATGTCCGTGCCCGTGCCTAAGATCGAAGGGCGGGACGAGGATGTTGCTGCGTTGATGAGAACACTCTGGCCGAACGACTAGGAAGCAGAATCCGAATGAGCAGGCACGTACTTGTCCTTGCCCACACCGGACGGGAGGAGTCCCTCCGGGCGGCGTGGGATGCGTGTACGCAGCTGCATTCGTCCGGGCTGGTGCCCGTCTTGCAGAAGTCGGAACTGGCGGACGTTGAGCGGTTCTTCGGCGCCGTGGACACGCCGATCGAGATCCTCCATGACCACGTCAGCCTGGAGGACGTGGAACTGGTGATGGTCCTTGGCGGCGACGGCACCATCCTGAGGGCCGCGGAGCTGGTCCGGGAAGTGGATGTCCCCCTCCTGGGAGTCAACCTCGGCCACGTGGGTTTCCTGGCAGAGAGCGAACGGGCGGATCTTGCCCAGACGGTGGAGTGGATCGCCAGCCGCCAGTACACGGTGGAAGAGCGCATGACCATCGATGTCCAGGTCTGGATCAAAGGTCAGAAGATCTGGCACACGTGGGCGTTGAACGAGGCAGCGATAGAGAAGGCAAACCGGGAACGGATGCTGGAGGTCGTCACGGAAGTGGATGAGCGGCCGCTGACCTCCTTCGGCTGCGACGGCGTGGTCCTGGCGACTCCGACCGGCTCCACAGCTTATGCGTTCTCCTCCGGGGGCCCGGTGGTCTGGCCGGAAGTGGAGGCTTTGGTGATCGTCCCCATTAGCGCGCACGCCTTGTTCGCCAAACCCCTTGTGGTCTCGCCGAGTTCCAAGCTCGCCGTTGAAATCATGAACCGGACTGATGCGTTGGGCGTGCTGTGGTGCGATGGTCGGCGATCGGTCGACCTTCCTCCGGGAGCCCGCGTGGAGGTGACGCGTTCAGCAACCCCGGTACGGTTGGCCAGGACGCACAAGACGCCCTTCTCCGCCCGGTTGGTGCGGAAGTTCCAGTTGCCCATCCACGGCTGGCGTGGTCCCGCGCCACGGACCGGCGAGGTCCATACGGGGCCGATTCCCGTCATCCGTACCCCCTCCCCGGCGCCCCTTCCGAGCCCGCACGAGCTTGGGCCCGGTGAACCCTCCGATCCCACGAATGCGAAGTGAAGCATGCTTGAAGAACTCCGAATCCGTGACCTCGGCGTCATCACTGATGCCGCCCTTCCGCTTGGCCCGGGCCTCAGCGTCGTCACCGGTGAAACCGGCGCCGGAAAGACCATGGTGGTCACCGCCGTCGGGCTCCTCCTGGGCGCGCGTTCGGACGCCGGCGCGGTGCGCAGCGGGGCCAAGTCAGCCTCCGCCGAAGCGGTGCTCAAGTTGGACCCGGGGCACGCCGCCGTGGAACGTGCCCGCGAAGCCGGCGGGGACGCGGAGGAGTTCGACGGCGTAGCGGAGTTGCTGCTGGCCCGCACGGTAGGCGCGGACGGACGCAGCCGTGCCCACGTTGGCGGACGGACGGCACCTGTGGGCGTCCTGGCGGAGCTGGGCGAGAGCCTGGTGGTGGTCCATGGCCAAACGGACCAGATCCGCTTGAAGGGGGCAGCCGCCCAACGCCATGCGCTGGATCGCTTCGCCGGGGCTGCCCTGGCCAAGTCCCTGGGGGAGTACCAGGACCTTTACCAGCACTGGAAGTCGATTCAAGGCGAACTGGAGACCCTGCGCAGCGAAGCGCGGGAGCGGCTCCGTGAGGCCGAGTCGCTGGAGGCGGCGCTGAGCGAAATTGACGGGATTGATCCCCAGCCCGGAGAAGACGAAGCCCTCAAAGCGGAAGCCGTGAAACTGGCCAACGTCGAGGAGCTGCGCCTGGCCGCCGCGTCCGCGCACGAGTCGCTCATCGCTGAGGAGTTCGGCGACGCGGGGGACGCGACCTCCTTGGTGGATGCTGCGAAGCGAACATTGGAACACGTTGCGGACCACGATGAAGCGCTGGGGGCTGCCGCTGCCCGCCTCGCGGAGGTAGGGTTCCTCCTCAACGACATCGCCGCCGAACTTTCCAGCTATCAGGCCACCTTGGATACCGAGGGGCCGGAGCGGCTCTCCGGGATCGAAGAACGACGGGCCGCGCTGGCGAAGTTGATCCGCAAGTACGCGCCGAGCATTGACGAAGTACTCGAGTGGGCGGCCACCGCGCGCACCAGGCTTGATGAGCTCCAAGACGACTCGAGCCGCATCGAGTCATTGGACGCCGAGGTGGTGGCCTCCGAAGAAAAGCTCAAGAAATTGGCAGCTGCGATCACCAAGGCGCGTACCAAGGCAGCCAAGGATCTTTCGGCGCGGGTCAGTGCGGAGTTGAAGGCGCTTGCCATGGCTGACGCCACGCTGGTGATCAAGGTGGAGGACGCCGGATCCCTTGGTCCGTGGGGGGCCGATGAGATTGCGTTCCTGCTGCGCCCGCACTCGGGGGCTCCGGAGCGTCCGCTGGGGAAGGGCGCCTCGGGCGGTGAACTCTCACGCGTGATGCTGGCAATCGAAGTGGTGCTTGCCGCCGTCGATCCCGTCCCGACGTTCGTCTTCGACGAAGTGGACGCTGGCGTGGGCGGGCGGGCCGCCGTCGAGATCGGCCGCAGGCTGGCCATGCTGGCCCGCCACGTCCAGGTGCTGGTGGTGACCCACTTGCCGCAGGTTGCCGCTTTCGCCGACCAGCACATCCGGGTCACCAAGACGTCGGTTCGCGGGGCTGACGGGAAGACCACCAGCGGGTTCACCTCGAGCGATGTGCAGTTGCTTTCAGAGGAAGAGCGGGTCAAAGAGCTGGCCCGCATGCTTGCCGGACAGGAAGACTCTGAGTCCGCCCAGGCACACGCACAGGAGCTCCTGAACGATGCAAAACTCCTGCCCCAACGGGCCTAGCGCCAAACTGGGAGCACAATCACATCCGCCCGATTTGTTCCCCGGGGCCTTGATTACTGGCAGGGAACCGGGCAACCATGGACCATTTGGGGAACCCGAACCGGACGCTTGGAAGGCGTAATTGATGATAAGCTCGAATTCCGTGGTGCAGCGATCAAATTCCCGTGTAAATTCCCGGTTCCCGGGCTCGTCCAAGACGACCAAACACATCTTCGTCACCGGTGGTGTGGCGTCCTCGCTCGGTAAGGGTCTGACGGCTTCCAGCCTCGGCCACCTGCTGCGGGCACGCGGTTTGTCTGTAACTATGCAGAAGCTCGATCCCTATCTGAACGTGGATCCGGGCACGATGAATCCCTTCCAGCACGGCGAAGTTTTCGTCACCGATGATGGCGCAGAGACCGACCTCGACATCGGACACTACGAACGCTTCCTCGACGAAAACCTCGAAGGCTCGGCCAACGTCACAACGGGCCAGGTCTACTCCACGGTCATTGCCAAGGAACGTCGCGGCGAATACCTCGGGGACACCGTCCAGGTCATCCCGCACATCACGGATGAAATCAAGCGCCGCATGCGCCTGCCCGCCGAGGGCAAGAACGCTCCCGACGTCATCATCACGGAAATCGGCGGCACGGTGGGCGATATCGAGTCCCAGCCGTTCCTTGAGTCCGCACGCCAGGTGCGCCAGGACGTCGGCCGGAACAACGTGTTCTTCCTGCACGTTTCACTGGTTCCGTACATCGGTCCGTCCCAGGAACTGAAGACCAAGCCGACGCAGCACTCAGTGGCAGCACTGCGTTCCATCGGCATCCAGCCCGAGGCGATCGTGATCCGTTCGGACCGTGAGGTGCCCGAGGCCATGCGCGAGAAGATCGGCCGCATGTGCGACGTCGACATCGATGCCGTGGTCAACGCTGCCGACGCGCCGAGCAT
This sequence comes from Paenarthrobacter sp. YJN-5, assembly GCF_015040095.1. NCBI lineage: Bacteria > Bacillati > Actinomycetota > Actinomycetes > Micrococcales > Micrococcaceae > Paenarthrobacter > Paenarthrobacter sp. YJN-5. Next base: position 2,879,119 of record NZ_CP053544.1, on the reverse strand, counting down.
CTATGACATCCCCAAGACCCTGCATTCCCAGGGGCTGGATTCCTACATCGTCCGGGCCCTGGACCTGCCGTTCAAGGACGTCGACTGGAGCAAGTGGGACAAGCTGCTCGAAGCCGTCCACAACCCGAAGCACCATGTGGAGATCGCCCTGGTGGGTAAGTACATCGACCTTCCTGATGCTTACCTTTCGGTGACTGAAGCCCTCCGTGCCGGCGGTTTCGCCAACGAAGCCAAGGTCAAGATCCGTTGGGTGCCCTCGGATGAGTGCGAAACGCTGGAAGGGGCCACCAAGTCCTTGGCCGGCGTTGACGCCATCTGCGTGCCCGGCGGCTTCGGCATCCGCGGCCTTGAAGGCAAGCTGGGCGCCCTGAAGTTCGCCCGCGAAACCAAGCTCCCCGTTCTTGGCTTGTGCCTTGGCCTGCAGTGCATGGTGATCGAATACGCACGCAACGTCGTGGGCCTTGAAGGTGCATCCTCGAGCGAGTTCGAGCCCGACTCCAAGTACCCGGTCATTGCCACCATGGAAGAGCAGCTGGACATCGTGGAAGGCAAGGGAGACCTCGGCGGCACCATGCGCCTGGGACTCTACGAAGCCAAGCTCGACGAGGGCTCCGTGGTTGCCGAGACCTACGGCACCACCACTGTCAGCGAACGCCACCGGCACCGCTACGAGGTCAACAACAAATACCGTGACCAGATTGCGGCCCAGGGCCTGGTGTTCTCCGGTACCTCACCTGACGGCAAGCTGGTTGAGTACGTTGAGCTTCCCCGCGAAGTGCACCCGTACTACGTTGCTACGCAGGCCCACCCGGAGCTCAGCTCACGTCCGACCCGTCCGCACCCGCTGTTTGCCGGACTGGTCAAGGCCGCGCTTGAGCGCCGAGAAGGTGCCGCTGTCGGGACCGATACCGGCGCCCGCACGGTAGCTGCCAAGTAATAACCGAATAAGCAAAGGACGGCGCGATGCCCGGTACTTCTGAAACCCCCAACACGACACGGCAGGTTTCGGACGTGCCGAGCCCGCGCCGTCTTTTGTCTTCCAGCAAGGTCTACGAGGGCCGCATTTGGGACGTCGTCAGCGACGAATTCCAGCTGGCGGAGGACACAGACGCGCTGGTCCGGGACTACATCGACCATCCCGGCGCGGTGGCAGTCCTGCCCATGAACGTGGACGGTGAAGTGCTGCTGCTCAAGCAGTACCGGCACCCGGTGGGCATGGACCTCTGGGAGATTCCGGCCGGGCTGTTGGACATCGAGGGGGAGGACTTCGTGGTGGGCGCTGCCCGCGAACTTGCCGAAGAAGCCGACCTCGTTGCTGCGACGTGGAACGTCCTGGTTGACTTCTTCAACTCACCGGGCTCCTCCAGCGAAGCGGTCCGTATCTACCTTGCCCGGGGACTCACGGACGTGCCGGAGGCCGACCGCCACGTCCGGACGGACGAAGAAGCCGAAATCGAACTGCATTGGATTCCGCTGGAAGATGCCGTCCGCGCTGTGCTGGAGGGCAGGCTGCATAACCCCTCCGCAGTGCTGGGCATCCTGGCTGCCGCGGCGGCCAAGGCGGACGGCTTCAGCAGCCTGCGGCCTGCTGATGCCCCGTGGCCGGCCCACCCCAGCCAGCGCTGAGCATGCCCGGGCCCGGGGAGGCGCGCGCTGTCAACAGTGTTGACCGCGCAATGACTGACTATCTCCAACACGTGGGGGTGGAGCGCGGGTTGGCTGCCAACACTCTGTCCGCCTACAAACGCGACCTCGCCCGCTACGCGAACTTCCTGGCCGCCCAGGGAGTATCCGGGCCCCGGGACATTACCAGACACCACGTCACCGCCTTTGTGCAGGCGTTGTCCGACGGTTCCGACGGCGCGTCGGCACTGAACGTCCGCTCCGCAGCGCGCACTGTGGTGGCGGTCCGCGGATTGCATAAATTCTGGGCGCTGGAAGGAATCACGACGGCGGATCCCGCCAGCGAGGTCCACCCGCCGATGCCGGGCAGGAGGCTTCCGAAAGCCATCACCGTGGACGAAGTAACGAGGATTCTGGAGGCAGCAGGCACCGACACTGCCACCGGACTACGGGACCGGGCCCTCCTGGAATTCCTGTATTCCACCGGTGCGCGCATCAGCGAGGCGGTCGGCCTGGACGTGGACGACGTTTCGCTGGACAGCACGTCAACCGACAGCACGACAACGGACGGCGTGGCACCGGACGGCGGTGCACCGGACGGTGCGGTGGACGAACCCGCGATCGTCAGGCTCTTCGGAAAGGGTTCCAAAGAGCGGCTGGTGCCGCTCGGTTCCTACGGTGCCCGGGCTATCAACGCCTACGTCGTCCGTGGACGGCCCTTCCTGGCGTCCAAGGGTAAGGGGACCCCGGCCTTGTTCCTCAATGCCCGCGGCGGAAGGATTTCCCGCCAGAGCGCCTGGACTATCCTCAAGACTGCCGCGGAGAAAGCGAACATCACCAAGGACGTGTCACCACACACGCTGCGCCATTCCTTCGCAACCCACCTCCTGGAAGGTGGGGCGGATGTCCGGGTGGTGCAGGAATTGTTGGGCCATGCGTCAGTTACCACGACGCAGGTCTACACCCTGGTGACGGCAGATACTCTGCGGGAAGTCTACGCAGCGGCGCACCCGCGCGCCCTGGGCTGACCGTCCACGGATCCCAGGCGCCCTACTCCAGGACGCTGATGGTGAGTTCCACGGCATCCACGAAGACTGCCAGCAGCGACGTTCCCAGCCCGGCAACCAGCAACAGTCCCGGATGGGCCAAACCCACAACTACCCTCTTCAGGTCCGGGTGGCGGCGCAGGAACTTCCTGGGGACGCGGGTCTTGAGCGGCATTTCCCGCCAGCCACGAAGCCGTCTCAGGAACCATGCGCAGCGGATGATGAAAGCCATCCACAGGACGGACAGCACCAATGGGACGGCCGCCAGCATCAGGTTGAAGCCCAGGGCAGTGACTTCTTTCTCCGAGTCCCCGATGAGGGTTTGGACCGTAGTTGAGATGGAAGCACTCATCACCACTGAAGCTGCCCAGACCATGAACGCCGCGACGAGTGCCAGGAACCTGACGAAGAAGTGGCCCAGCACCGTGGAATCCACTGCGCGCAGGTGGCTGCGGGGCGTTGCATGAAGGACGAACAGGGTGGAGACGATCGTGGGCAGCGCGGCAGCGAAGACCAGCAGGTACCACGTCCAGCCTGCCAGGTCCACCACCTCGTCCACGACGATCAGCCCGGCCCATACAACAGTCCATGCCCAACCGACGTACAGGGGGTGGGCTACAAGCCACTTGGGAAGCCGGACATCACGGTGCGGAGCTTTTTGCTGTGGCTTGCCCGGAGCCCTAGTTGCTTCGGGTGCAGTGGTCAACGTTTCCCGGGCTTCGGCTGCCCCCGGCTCCGCGATGGTTCCGCTGTCGCTGCCGGCGGCTGTGGCCGCGCGCATTTCACCCCCGGAGTTGTTCATGCGCTCACTGTAGCAATGGCGGCACCGGCGGGGGATATCGGGTTAAGGTGGGCTGCATGACAGCAGCCCACGTGACTCTTTGCTTCCTTCTTCGAAACGACGCCGAGGGAGAGCACGTCCTGCTTGGTACCAAGAAAACGGGCTTCGGAAGCGGGAAGGTCGTGGGTGTCGGAGGGCACGTGGAGCCCGGCGAGACAGCCGTTGAAGCAGCCGTACGCGAGGTCATGGAAGAGATCAACGTCGTGGTCAGGGCAGCGGACCTCGTCCAGGCGGGAACGGTCGACTTCATCTTCCCTGCCCGGCCTGAATGGAACATGGCCACTACCGTCTATTTGACCCGTACCTGGATAGGGGAGCCATCGGAAAGCGATGAGATCGCCCCTGACTGGTATCCGGTGGCGCAGCTTCCCGTGGAACGCATGTGGGCGGACGCCGAACACTGGCTGCCTGCCATGATCGCGGGGCAACGGATCGCAGTGCAGGTTGACCTTGCGCCGGACAACCAGAGCGTCGCGAGCGTTTACACGGTCGCCTGGTCGGGCAGCTAAGGGCACCGGAACAAAGCGGGGACTCGTGCATGCGAACGACGGCGGCCCCGCCACGTTAAGGTGGCAGGACCGCCGTCGTTTGTGGTGCTTTCACACCCGAGTACTGCTTTTCAACCCCGGTATTAGGGGACGTGGCGCTCCTCCGGGCCGTTGTATTCGCTGAGCGGCCGGATCAGGGAGTTGGATGCCAGCTGCTCCATGACGTGGGCGGTCCACCCGGTGATGCGGCTGGCCACAAACAACGGCGTGAAGGTTTGCGTGTCAAAGCCCATCAGGTGGTACGTGGGTCCGGCCGGGTAGTCGAGGTTCGGCTTGATGGCCTTCGCCTCGTCCATGGCCTGCTCGAGGCCGTTGTAGAGGCCCAGGAGTTCCGGACGCCCGTAGTGGGCAATCATCTTGTCCAAGGCGGCCTTCAAGGTGGGAACGCGTGAGTCGCCGTGCTTGTAGACGCGGTGACCGAAACCCATGATCTTCTTCTTTTGGGCGAGGGCTTCTTCCATCCAGGACCGGGCCCTGGCCGCGGCTTCTTCGAGTGTTTCTTCGCTGCGGATGCCGATCTCGTCGAAGGTGTGCATGACAGCTTCGTTGGCGCCGCCGTGCAGGGGTCCCTTGAGCGCCCCGATGGCTGCGGTCACGGCAGAGTGCAGGTCGGACAACGTCGAGGTCACCACGCGGGCGGTGAACGTCGAGGCGTTGAACGAGTGCTCCGCGTAGAGGATCATCGAGACGTTGAAAGCCTCTACCACCTCGTCAACGGGTTCCTCACCGAATGTCATCCAGAGGAAGTTGGCTGAGTAGTCCAGGTCCTCCCGGGGTTCAACGACGTCCTCGCCCCTGCGGCGGCGCTGGTCGTAGGCCACCACGGCAGGCATGGCAGCCCACAGATCGATGGCCTTCTTCATGTTGGCTTCGGGGCTGGAGTCCTCGGCGAGTTCGTGGCGTGCACCAAGCACTGAAGCCGCGGTCCGGCAGACGTCCATGGGGTGCGCGGTAGTGGGAAGCGTGTCGATCACGGTCTTGACCACGGGATCCAGCGCGCGGCCCGCGCGCTCGCGGGCTGTGAACTCAGCCAGTTGGGCCTGGTCCGGAAGTTCACCGTTCCAGAGGAGGTAGGCGACCTCCTCGAAGCTGCACTTGGCGGCCAGCTCCTGGACCGGGTAGCCGCGGTACAGCAGCGAGTTCGTCTCCGGGTTGACCTTGGAGACTGCGGTGTAATCCACCACGACTCCGGCGAGGCCCTTCTTGATGTCAACATCTGCCATGTTGAACTCCTTCGTTCTAGTGCCGGCCGCCGGAAGATTCCGGTGGCCAGCGTCCCCTTGTTGGTACGGGCCTAGCGGATGCCAGGAACCTGGAAATTGAAAACGCCGGTATCGAACTGGTTGTATGCCTCGTAGTCCACGAGTTCGTAGAGGCGAGCGCGCGTGAGCATGTTCTCTACTTGCGCCTCTTGGGTCCCCGCAGCCTTGATCGTTTCCAGAGTACGCTCTGCTGCGCCCATGGCAATGCGGAGAAGGGTGACGGGGTAGATGACCATGTTCACGCCCACCTCCTGGAGCTGTTCGACGGTGAAGAGCTCGCTTTTTCCGAACTCGGTCATGTTGGCCAGGATGGGCACGTCCACGGCGTCGCGGATGGCTTGGAACTCGCGTAGGTCCCGCATGGCTTCGGGGAAGATCGCGTCGGCGCCTGCGTCCACGAGTGCTTTGGCACGATCCTTCGCGGCCTCCAAACCGTCAACGGCGCGGATGTCCGTGCGGGCCATGATGAGGAAGTTCGGGTCCCGGCGTGCGTCGGCTGCGGCGCGGATGCGTTTGGTGGCGGTGTCGAGGTCCACCACGTTCTTGCCGTCCAGGTGGCCGCAGCGTTTGGGGTTGAACTGGTCCTCGATGTGGCAGCCGGCCAGGCCGGCGTTTTCGAGTTCCTGGATGGTGCGGGCCACGTTCATGGGTTCACCGAAGCCGGTGTCCGCGTCCACGATTGAGGGCAGGTCCGTCATCCGGGCGATCTGCCCGGCGCGGGTGGCGACTTCGGTGAGGGTGGTCAGGCCGATGTCGGGCAGTCCGAGGTCGTTGGCCAGGACGGCCCCGGAGATGTAGACCCCGGCGAAGCCTTTTTCCTCGATGAGGCGGGCGGAGAGCGGGTTGAACGCGCCCGGGAACTGCTGCACGGTCCCGGAGCCCAGCAGCTCCCGCAGTTTCACCCGTTTCTGTTCGGGCGTGGTGGTGGAGTAGAGCATTTAGAACAGTCCCTTCGGAGCTGCTTCGAGGTTGATCACGCCGGGGGCGGCGGTGATGTTGAGCTGGTCAAGTTCGCCGGCGCCGAGTTTGGTGAGGCGTTCGACGGCGGCGAGGAACCGTTCGATCTCGGCCTCCTCGACCAGGCCGGCGGCGAGGGTGCGGAACTTGTTGACGTACTGCTCGCGGGCGAACGGCCGGGCGCCGAGCGGGTGGGCATCGGCGACGGCGATTTCATCGGTGATGACCGTGCCGTCCTTGAGTGTGATGACAACGGTGCCGCCGAAGGCTTTCTCCGTGATGTCCAGGGAGTGGTAGCGGCGGGTCCACTCGGGGTCCTCCACGGTGCTGACCTTGTGCCAGAGTTCCACGGTGTCCGGGCGCGCGGCGCGTTCGGGGGCGTAGGAGTCCACGTGATGCCAGGCGCCATCCTGCAGGGCGACGGTGAAGATGTACGGGATGGAGTGGTCCAGGGTTTCCCGGGACGCCGTGGGGGAGTACTTCTGGGGGTCGTTGGCCCCGGAGCCGATGACGTAGTGGGTGTGGTGGCTGGTCTTGATCAGCACGGAGTCCACGTTGGCCGGGTCGGTGGTTTCGGGGTGCTCGCGGTTGAGCTTGCGGGCCAAATCGATCCAGGCCTGGGCCTGGTACTCAGCGGAATGTTCCTTGGTGTAGGTGTCCAGGATGGCGCGCTTGGCCTCGCCCTTTTCCGGCAGCGGCACTTCGTAGGAAGCGTCGGGGCCATCGAGCATCCAGGCGATCACGCCGTCTTCGCCCTCGTAGATCGGCACGGGGGAGGTCTGTCCGCGCATGGCACGGTCGGCGGATTCAATGGCCATCTTGCCGGCGAAGGCCGGGGCGTGGGCTTTCCAGGTGGAGATTTCGCCCTTGCGGGACTGCCGGGTGGCGGTAGTGGTGTGCAGTGCCTGGCCCACGGATTGGAAGATGGTCTCCACGTCCAGGCCAAGCAGGGTTCCGATGCCGGCGGCGGCCGAGGGACCGAGGTGGGCTACATGGTCGATCTTGTGCTTGTGCAGGCAGATGGCCTTGACCAGGTTCACCTGGATTTCATAGCCGGTGGCGATCGCCCGGACGAGGTCGGCACCGTTGGCCCCGGTGTGCTGGGCAACGGCCAGGATCGGGGGAATGTTGTCGCCGGGGTGGGAGTAATCGGCGGCCAGGAAGGTGTCGTGGTAATCCAGTTCCCGTACCGCCACGCCGTTGGCCCAGGCGGCCCACTCCGGGGAGACCCGCTCATCGATGCCGAACACCTTGGCGCCCTTGCCGTTGGCGGAGGGGCCGTGGGCCAGTGCCTGCGCCCTCGCGGCAACGATCGGTGCACGGTTCAGCGAAGCAATCGCGACGGAGGCGTTGTCGATGATCCGGTTGATCACCATCTCCGTCACTTCCGGCGTCACGTCTACGGGGTCAGCGGCAACCACCGCGATCTTGTGGGCCAACTGCTCCTCACGGGGCAGGTTCTCCTCGGACTTGTAAACACGAACGTGGTGGTTCCGGACCATGGTGCTCCTTCGGGTAGGGCGTTTCAGCGTGCCGCGTATGTGGCTTTGAGATGGGTAAGGCTGCGGTGCAGGTGGACGGTGGTAGCCGCTTCGGCCAGCCGGCTGTTTCCGGCAGCTATGGCTTCGGCGATGGCAGCGTGCTCTGCGGACGCAGCCTTTAGCCGCGCCGTGTCGTCGGCCGCGAGGCGCCGCACCCGGACCAAGTGCACGCGCAGGTTGCGCATGGCTTGGGCCAGGTAGGAATTTGCGATGGCGGCGTCCATGGCGTCATCCAGCCGGCTGACCAGGGCGTAGTATTCGCGGCGCGCAGGGTCTTCGCTGCTGAGCAGTTCAGGTGCCCTGAGGAGTTGGGCCTGCAAGTCCGCAAACACAGCGGGTTCCCCGCGAACGGCAGCGAGGGCTGCTGCGCGGACCTCCAGGGTTTCTCTCAGTTCGAAAAGTTCATCGATGCTGTCGAGGGAGATGTCGGTGACGACGACGCCGCGGCCGCCTGCCGCCGTCGTCAGTCCTTCTGCGGTCAGCCTGCCCAATGCCTCCCGAAGGGGAGTGCGGGACACGCCAAGCCGCTCGGATTGCTCCACTTCGGCCAGCACCGCCCCGGGACGAAGACGCCACTCAACGATGTCTTCCCGGAGGGCGGCGTAAGCCCGGTCACTAGCGCGCATGCCGTCAGTGTATACATCAAGGCCCCTTAAGCGCTAGTGCGCTACTCTGCACGGGTTGAATGTATACAAAGGGGCGTTAGGTCCGGTTCCAGCCGTATTCGTTCTCCGGGCGCCCCGGCGTGCCGTACCTGGGGGCCCGGGTGACAGTTCCGGCGTCGGCGAGGTACTCAAGGTAGCGGCGCGCCGTGACCCGGGACATCCCGAGCGCTTCCATTACTTCGCTCGCCGACACCGGTCCCGGGTTGCCCCGGACGAACTCCTTCACCATGTCAAGGGAAGACCCGGACAGCCCTTTGGGCAGGGGCAGTTCCGTGGGGGCCCGGAGGCTGGCGAACGCCTGGTCCACGTCGCTTTGGGAGGCGCCGGCTTTCGACGGGCCTGCAGCGGGGCCGGCCAATTGGTCCCGGAAGGTGCGGTAGCTGTTGAGCTTGTCGGCGAAGGTGGCGTAGGTGAAGGGTTTGATCAGGTACTGCACGACCCCGATCGACACCGCGCTCCGGACGATGCTGAGTTCGCGGACCGCAGTGATGGCGATGATGTCAGCGAATATTCCGGCCGAACGCATGCGCCGCGCGACGTCCAGGCCGTGCAGGTCCGGCAGGTTCATATCCAGGAGCACGAGGTCCACGGGCGCGCCGGACGCGGAAAACTCGCCCAGGATCCGGAGCGCCGACTGTCCATCCGCCGCAGTGCCGACCAGCGTAAAGCCCTCAACCCTGCCGACGTAAGTGGAATGTGCGTCCGAGGCAATGGGTTCGTCCTCGACCACCAGAACGCGGATGTCCGTCATGCCTTCTCTTCCTTGGGAACGGGCGCGGGCAGTACAACATGGAAGCGGGCGCCTCCGGTGCCGTCAACCGACCCCTCACCACCATCGGTGAGCCCCCGGTTGTCGATGGACATCCTACCGTTCAGCCGCCGGACAGCCTGGCGGACCAGGGCCAGCCCGACGCCCCTGCCGTGGCCGCCGCGGGGATCGTGCGGGGACTTGGTGCTGTAGCCGTACTGCAGGATGTCGTCAATGGAGGTCGGGTCGATCCCGGGGCCCGAGTCCCGGACGGTAAGTTCGACGACGGCGTCCCCGGCGCCCACGGCCAACTCCACCTTCCGGGGCGGCTCGCCGGCGGCCGCGGCGTCGATCGCGTTGTCCAGCAGGTTTCCGAGGATGGTCACCAGGTCCTGGATTTCAACGCCGCGCACGTCGGCGTTGCCCGATGTTCGGACGGAAAGCTCCACTCCACGTTCGTGGGCTTCCGCGGCTTTGCCCATGACCAGCGCACTCATGACCGGCTCGTCGACGGAAGCCAGCATGTCGTCGGTCAATTGCTGGCTCAGCTCCAAATCCTTGGTGGCGAATTCCAACGCCTCCGGCGTGCGGCCCAATTCCAGGAGGGACACGATCATGTGAAGCCGGTTGGCGTGTTCGTGGGTCTGTGCCCGCAGGGCGTCGGAGAGTGTCTTCATGGTTTCCAGCTCCGTGCCGAGCGACTCGATCTCCGTACGGTCCCGGATGGTGGCAACGGTGCCGTACACGGCGGGCTTTTGGCGGTTTCGCGTGGTGGTCGGTCCGGCAGCAGGGGCCTGGTTGACCACCAGGATGCGCGAACCCGTCAAGTGGATCTCGTCATGGGCGGTCCTGCCGGATTCAAACAATGCTTTGAGGCTGCCTTCCAGCGGAAGCTCACTGAGCCGTGGAGCCTGGTCGGGGGAGCGGTCGGCAGCCGCGGGCTGAAGTCCCAGCAGCTCTGCGGCCTGGTCGTTGTACATCACCGCTTTGCCCTGCGTGTCGATGAGGATGAGTCCCTCCCGGACCGAATGCAGGACCGATTCGTAATAGGCGAACAACTGGGCAAGCTGTTCAGGACCCCAGCCGCGGGTGACTGTACGGAGGTAGCGGCCCAGCAGCCAGGATGCGAAGGAACCGAAGATCAGCACACCTATGGCGATGCCGCCAATGACCCCCAGCCGTTGGGCCAGGTCCGTGTCCACGGTGCGGACAGTGACGCCGGCCGCCACCAGGGCCTTCACGGCGCCCTCCGGGTCCTTGACGGGGGCAATGGTCCGGACGGAAGGCCCAAGCGTGCCGGCGGTAACTTCCGTAAACGTTTCGCCCCGCAGCGCCGGCTCAATGGTCCCTATGTACGCCCCTCCGATTTCCTCGGGGCGGGGGTGGGTCCAGCGTGTCCCGTCCGGCGCCATGATGGTGATGAAGTCGGCCTCGGCATCGGCCATGACCTCCATTGCGTAGGGCTGCAGGGACGCTGACGGATCAGGTGCGGCGGCGGCCTGCAGCACAAAGGGGTTGTTGGCTATGGACGTAGCGATGGCCCGCATCCGGATGCCTGCATCGTCGTACGCCCGGTCGCGGGCCTCCACTACCGAGAAGGCGCCGAACACCGCGGTGAGGACCAGGACGAACAGCAAGTTCGCCACGAACAGGCGGCGGGCAATACTCCAGCTGTGAAACACGTGTGGCCTCCCATGACCAATATGACCGCAACGGTGATACGTGTCACCACTGGCTGAATGATGGATATCACACAAGGACAGCGGAGTGGGCTGGCAAGCAGCACCGCGGCGCCTTACACAGTATCCAGAAGGAGAATCCAATGACCTCTCAACGAGGAGAGTCGGCAGTCGCCGCCGCAGGAGGGCGTAAGGGGCTCGACAAGTCGCATTACCTCTACATCGCCGTCATCCTGGCCGTAGTCCTTGGAGCCGTGGTGGGCCTCGTGTTCCCCGAAGCAGGGAAATCGCTCAAGCCGCTCGGCGACGGCTTCATCAAGCTGATCAAGATGATGATCGCGCCCGTGATCTTCTGCACCATCGTCCTGGGCATCGGCTCCATCGCCAAGGCAGCCACCGTCGGAAAGGTCGGCGGACTGGCCCTGGGCTACTTCGTGGCCATGTCCACCTTCGCACTCGCCATCGGCCTGGTGGTGGGCAACCTGATCCATCCCGGAGAAGGGCTGAAGCTCACTCCCTATGACCCCAACAAGAAGGCCGCAACGGACAGCACCGTGGACTTCCTCCTCGGGATCATCCCGGGCGATATTCCGGTCCTGCCGACGCTGCTCGCGGCTATCCTGGTAGGTTTCGCGCTCCAGAAGATGGGCAAGCAGGGCCAGCCGATCCTCAACGCCATCGGCCACGGCCAGCGTTTGGTCTTCCGCATCCTCATCATGATCATGTGGCTCGCCCCGGTAGGCGCCTTCGGTGCCATCGCCGCCGTCGTCGGTGCAACCGGCGCCCAGGCAATCCTGAGCATGTTCACGCTGATGCTCGCCTTCTACATCACCTGCGCGCTGTTCATCGTGGTCATCCTCGGCACCTTGCTCCGCACGGTAGCCGGCGTCAATATCTTCAAGCTGATGAAGTACCTTGCCCGCGAGTACCTCCTCATCTTCTCCACGTCATCTTCCGAAGCTGCCCTTCCGCGCCTCATTGCCAAGATGGAACACCTCGGTGTCTCCAAGCCCGTGGTCGGTGTCACGGTTCCCACCGGTTACTCCTTCAACCTCGACGGAACTGCGATCTACCTGACAATGGCCTCGCTGTTCGTCGCCAACGCCATGGGCACGCCCCTTGACCTCGGCGCGCAGATCTCCCTGCTGGTCTTCATGATCATCGCTTCCAAGGGCGCGGCAGGCGTCACCGGAGCAGGCCTGGCCACCCTGGCCGCCGGCCTCCAGGCCCACAAGCCCGAACTCCTCGGCGGCGTGGGAATGATCGTTGGCATCGACCGCTTCATGTCCGAGGCCCGGGCCCTGACCAACTTCACGGGCAACGCCGTGGCCACCGTCCTGATCGGCACTTGGGTCAAGGAGATCGACTCAACCCAGGTCAACCAGGTCCTGAGCGGAAATGCACCGTTCGACGAGCAAACCATGATGGCGCACGATGAGGTGGCCGACGTTCCACAGGAACGGGAAAAGGCTTCTCTCTAACCCCTTGTTGCACCAAGGAAGGCCGGTACCCGCAAGGGTGCCGGCCTTTCCCGTGTCCGGATGGACCGACGTGAAAGACAAGCAACCTTCCACCTCAACTAGAGGGTAAAGGCTCACGAATGAAGGAAAGTCAAGTTCCCAAAAATACCGTGTCGGGGGCTGTAGCCTAGGTGGGTAGCAGGGCTGAACCTCAAGGATCAGCGGCAGGGAAGATCGTCGTCGAAAGAGTGGTTGGATTAGTGAGCATCGAACGGGGAACAGCAACCCTGGCAGGCACCGAGCTCGATCTGGAAGACGCCATCATGGGACCTACGGGCCGCCCTCACCGCGAATTCCCGGAACCGGCTCCACTTGCCTCCCACGGACCTGCGCGGGTTATCGCCATGGTCAACCAAAAAGGCGGCGTCGGCAAGACCACCTCCACCATCAACCTGGCCGCTGCGCTCGCCGAGTTCGGCCGCAAAGTCCTGTTGGTGGACTTCGACCCCCAGGGTGCGTTGTCGGCAGGACTCGGGGTCAACCCGCATGAGCTGGACCTGACGGTCTACAACGTGCTCATGGACCGCAAGGTGAGTATTCGCGATGCCATCCACCAGACCGGCGTCGAAGGAGTGGACCTCCTGCCGGCAAACATCGACCTCTCAGCGGCTGAAGTGCAGCTTGTCAATGAAGTTGCCCGCGAGCAGGTGCTGGACCGTGCCTTGAAGAGCGTCGAAGACGAATACGACGTCGTCCTGATCGACTGCCAGCCCTCCCTCGGGCTGCTGACCGTCAACGCGCTCACCGCCGCCCACGGCGTCATTATTCCCCTCATTTGCGAGTTCTTCGCGCTCCGCGCAGTCGCCTTGCTCGTGGAAACCATCGAGAAAGTCCAGGACAGGCTGAACCCCAGGCTCCAGGTGGACGGCGTATTGGCAACCATGTACGACGCCCGTACACTGCACAGCCGCGAGGTCATTTCCCGGCTCGTGGAAGCTTTCGGAGACAAGGTGTTCGAGACCGTCATCAAGCGTTCCATCAAGTTTGCCGACGCCACGGTAGCTGCCGAGCCCATTACCAGCTATGCCGGCAACCATGTGGGTGCTGATGCGTACCGCCGGCTGGCCAAGGAACTCATCTCGCGCGGCGGCGCGCCCTAACCGACGGCGTGACTCTTCCGGTAGTTCCGCAGGCGGTGGACCCGTCTCCAGAAGGGCCCGACGCCGCTGCCTCCTCCGACGCCGCTGCCTCCTCCGGCGGCAAGGGTAGCTTCGAGGTACGGCTGGCCAACTTCACCGGGCCGTTCGACCTCCTGCTGGGCCTCATTGCCAAGCACAAGATGGACATCACCGAGGTTGCCCTGGCAACGGTGACTGATGAATTCATCAAGTACATCCGCAGGCTGCAGGACCTCGGTGAGGATTGGGCCTTGGACGAGGCAAGCGAGTTCCTGGTGATTGCCGCCACCCTCCTGGACCTGAAAGCCGCCCGCTTATTGCCGGCGGGCGAGGTGGAGGACGACGAGGATATCGCCTTGCTGGAAGCGCGCGACCTTCTCTTCGCCCGTCTCCTGCAGTACAAGGCCTTCAAGCAGGTGGCAGGGATACTGGCCGGCACCTTGGAAGAGGAAGCCCGCAGGTTTCCGCGCCAGGTGGCCCTTGAAGGGCACTTCGCGGCTTTGTTGCCGGAGCTTCTATGGCGGCACACCCCGGAGCAGTTCGCCGCGCTGGCTGCCAAGGCGCTCAAGCCAAAGGAAGCGCCGCCAACCGAGGTCGGACTGGAGCACCTGCATGCGCCGCCCGTGAGCGTCAGGGAGCAGGCAGTGCTCCTGGGGGACAGGCTGAAGCGCGGCGCACCGCTGACTTTCCAGGCCCTGGTTGCCGACGCCGACAGCACCTTGGTGGTCGTGGCCCGCTTCCTGGCGTTGCTGGAGATGTTCCGGGACCGCGTTGTGGCCTTTGAACAGCCGGCACCGCTGGGCGGATTGACCGTGCGGTGGACAGGTCAGGATGCCGGGTGGGACGGCTCCAACCTCAGCGAAGAGTACGAGGACGAAGGAGATGGTGGCATCGATGACTGAGCAGAACGCCGAAGACGGCCTCGCCGAACTGGAAGCGTTGCCGGGAGGGGCGCGGGCAGCCCTGGAAGCCGTGCTGATGGTCATTGATGAGCCGGCCACGTCCGAAGAGCTGGCCGCAGGCCTCAACGTGACGGTCGCCGTCGTCGAAGATTTGCTGCAGGACCTGCAGCGGGAGTATAGCGGCTATACTGTTAAAGCCCCGGACGTGGACGTTGACGGCTTTGCCGCTGCCAGCACTGCACCCCGGGGTTTCGAATTGCGGAACGTCGCCGGTGGCTGGCGCATCTATTCGCGGCCGGACTTTGCTGACATCGTGGGGAAGTTCGTCCTTGAAGGGCAAACTTCCAAGCTGACGCAGGCAGCACTGGAGACGCTGGCGGTGATTGCCTACCGGCAGCCTGTCTCCCGGGCGAGGGTTTCGGCAATTCGCGGCGTTAACGTCGATTCCGTCGTCAGGACGCTGACCCAGCGCGGGTTGATCGAGGACGCCGGGAACGATCCCGAATCCGGCGCAATCCTGTACCGGACCACCTCCTACTTCCTGGAGCGGATGGGAATCGGCTCGGTGGCTGAACTGCCCCAGCTGGCTCCGCACCTTCCCGGTTTGGAAGGGATCGAGGAGTACTACGACGCCAGCCGGATGTGAGGACATCCTCCGCCGGCACGAAGTAATTTAATACGGAATTCCATGGCACGCGTGACGCGTGCCGGAGCAGCAAGGGGCAGACTACACCTGCCCGGCTGGCTAGTGTTGGTTCCAACACCCAATGCCGGCCATAACAACACAAGGACGGGTCATGACACAGGCGGGACGCCAGGGTTCACCACGTAACGGTTCGGGACGCAACAGCGCCGGACGCAATGGAGCACAGGGCGGCGCAAGCCGTTCCGGTTTCACCCAGCGAGGCGGCAACGCCGGTGCGGGTAAGCGCTCCTTCAATCAGGGCGAAGGCCGCCCCTTCAAGGCTGCGAAGCCCCGGGAAGAACGGCCGTTCGATCCCGACAACCCCACGACGGCGGATAGCTTCAGGGCCGCAAAGCCGGCCAAGCCCTTCCGCAAGCCGGGTTCCAACAAGCCGGGCTACGGCAAGGCTCCCGGAACGCCCGGGGCCTTGAAGCCCAAGAAGAAGCCCGGCAACGCCAAGCAGTACGGGTCCAAGGCTTTCGGCAGCGAGCGGTTCGGCCGCAACCTGGGCCCTGTCCGCAAGCCTGCGGGCAACCGGAGTTCCCGGCAGGAAGTCCCGCAGTCCGAGGTCCACGATGCTGACGGCGTGCGCCTGCAGAAAGTGATGGCACAGGCCGGCGTGGCATCGCGCCGCGTCTGCGAGGAAATGATCCTCGAGGGACGCGTCGAGGTCGACGGGCAGGTTACTACCGAGCTCGGCGTCCGAGTGGACCCGAAATCCGCCGTGATCCACGTTGACGGGATCCGCATCCAGCTCGACGAGACCCTCGTGTACATGGTGTTCAACAAGCCCAAGGGCGTAGTTTCCACCATGGAGGACCCCGAGGGCCGGCCTTGCATCAGCGATTTCCTCAAGACCAACAAGAACAAGGGCGAACGCCTTTTCCACGTCGGCCGCCTGGATGTCGCCACCGAGGGGCTGCTGTTGTTGACCAACGACGGCGAACTCGCCAACCGCTTGACCCACCCTTCCTACGAGGTCCCCAAGACCTACTTGGTCCAGGTGCGGGGGCCGTTCCCGCAGGGCGTGGGCGCGCAGCTGAAGTCCGGCGTCGAGCTTGAAGACGGCATCGCGGCGGTGGATTCTTTCCGGCTGGTTGACTCCACGCCCGGCCACGTCCTGATTGAGGTTGTCCTCCACTCGGGCAAGAACCGCATCGTCCGCCGCATGTTTGATGCCGTGGGCTTCCCGGTTGAGCGGCTGGTCCGCGTCAAGGTTGGACCCATCGGCTTGGGCGACCAGCGCCAGGGAAGCATCCGCAACCTCGGCAAGCAGGAGATCGGCCACCTCATGGCAGCGGTGGGACTCTAAGCTATGTCGGCATTCCGCGCGCATGGTCGCGGCCACTTGGACGGGCCCGTCGTCATCCTCGGCACGGGCTTGCTGGGCGCCAGCATTGGCCTCGGCCTGCGTGGCCGCGGCGTACCGGTTTTCCTCTTTGATACCTCGCCTACCAACCAGGCTGTGGCCGTGGATATTGGTGCAGGCAGGCCACTGGAGGAACTGGACGGTCCACCCCAGCTGGTGGTTGTGGCTGCTCCGCCGGACGTCACGGCGCAGGTGGTGGAGAAGGCCTTGGCCGATTACCCGGAATCAGTGGTGGTGGACATCGCCAGCGTCAAGGCCGGCATCCAGGCCGAACTCCGCGAACGCGGCGTGGACCTTTCCCGTTACGTAGGCACGCATCCCATGGCGGGCCGGGAGAAGTCCGGTCCTGTGGCTGCGCGGGGTGAATTGTTCACGTCCATGCCGTGGGTCATCTGCCCCACGGAAGAAACCGGCGCGGCAGCGCTGCAGGTTGCCCGTTCGCTGGCCGGCGACCTCGGCGCGATCGTCTCCCAGTTCACTGCTGATGAACACGACGAAGCCGTGGCCCTGGTGTCGCATTTGCCCCAGATCATGTCATCGCTGCTGGCGAGCCGGTTGCAGGGGACACCGCTGCACGCATTGTCCTTGGCGGGAAACGGCTTGCGGGACACTACCCGGATTGCTGCGTCCGACCCCACGCTGTGGGTTCAGATCCTGGGTGGCAATGCTGAGAAAGTGGTCAGCATCCTGCACGGTGTCCGTGAGGACCTCAACCGGTTGATCGGGACCCTGGAGTCCCCCCTGGCCCCCGGCGCCCGCTTGGACCTGGCCCAGCTCATCAGCGAAGGCAACGCCGGGCAGGCCCGGATTCCTGGCAAGCATGGAGGACCGCCCCAGGCCTACTCCTGGCTGACGATCCTGGTGGACGACAAACCCGGCCAGATCGCCCGCCTCCTGACGGAGATCGGTGAAGTCGGCGTGAACGTCGAAGACCTTCGGCTCGATCATTCCTCCGGGCAGAACGTGGGCATGGTGGAGCTTTCCGTCCTGCCCAACAAACACGACCTCCTTGTTGAAGCTTTGACCGACCGTGGATGGCGGGTACTGCAGTAATGACGCGTGAATTCTTTGGCCCTGAGACGGTTGCCCGTCCCGGCAAGCCCTTGGTGATTGCCATCGACGGACCCTCGGGATCCGGCAAGTCGAGTGTGAGCAAGGAAGTGGCCCGGCGCCTCAAGCTCGCTTACTTCGACACCGGCGCCATGTACCGGGCGTTGACCTGGTACTGCCTGAAGACCGGCGTGGACCTCCACGACGGCGCCGCGGTGGAGCAAGCGTCCAAGGCCATGCCCTTGGAGATCAGTACCAGTACGGCCACCGAATACGTGGCTGTTGACGGCACGGACATCACTGAGGAGATCAGGGAGCCGCGGATCTCCTCTTCGGTCAGTGCAGTCGCCACCACCTTGGGAGCGCGGACGGAGCTGATCCGCCGGCAGCGCCAGCTCATCGACCAGCACCACCACCGCATGGTGGTGGAGGGACGGGACATCACCACCGTCGTGGCGCCCGCCGCGGAGGTCCGCATGCTCCTGACGGCCAGCGAGGAAGCCAGGCTCCGGCGTCGGGGTATCCAGCTGGGCGGTACGCAGACCAGAGAGCAGCTGGCTGCCCAGGTTATCCAGCGCGATGCCAAGGATTCCACCGTGGTCAACTTCACCCAGGCCGCCGATGGCGTGGTGACCCTGGACTCCTCCGACCTGGACTTCGAAGAGACCGTGGACACCGCACTGGCGATTGTCAGCAAGGTCATTTATGGCGACTAGCAACAATCTGCCCGCGACGTGGAGCCGGGCCTGGAGCCGTCCCGTGGGCTGGTTCCTCGATCACGTCCTCTACCGCACGGTCATCACGGGAAAGAGCAACATCCCGGCAGCGGGACCCGTGATCTTCGCCGGCAACCACATCAGTTTCCTGGACGGACCGGTGATGTTCGGGGCTGCCCCGCGGCCCATGCACATCCTGGTCAAGAAGGAGATGTTCAAGGGTTTCCTCGGCAAGGTGCTGAAGGCGTCAGGGCAGCTACCGGTTGACCGGACCGGTGACCGCACCACCCTGCAGCTGGCCAGGCGACTGCTCGACGCCGGCCGGTGCGTTGGCATCCTGCCCGAAGGTACCCGGGGGAGCGGGGCCGCGGAAAGCATCAGCAACGGTGTGGCGTGGCTGGCGTTGAACTCGGGAGCAACCGTAATCCCCGTCGCCATCCTGGGAACCCGGCAGGGCCGGGAGCACCGCGACCATATACCTGCCATGCGCCGCACGTTGTATGTCAGCTTCGGCGAACCACTCACCGTCCAGCGACGGAAGGGCGAATCCGGGCGTGCTTCAATGGACAGGGCGGCGGCAGTAATCCGCAGTGCCCTGGCCGGACACGTCCAGGAAGCAGTCCGCAACACCGGTCAGTCCCTCCCGGAAGCTCCAAGGGCCACCCCTGATCCGGACCACCGTCCCACCGCAGTAGCCGGAACCCCGGCAGACCACCACTAAGGAAAAGTGCAATGAGCGATACGACTCAAAAATCCGGCCACCACGGCGCCGGCGACGACGAATACACGCCCACCGGCACCGATCAGGTGGCCGAGAACCTGGCTGCCCTGGATGACGAGGAAGCCGAACTCCGCGCAGCCACACTGCGGGCGGGACTGGACGACTACGATCTCGACGAAGACGACGCCGCCCTGCTTAGCGGTGACTACGACGACGAAGGCGAAGAGGGACCCCTCAAGCTTGACCCCGTCCTGGCCATCATCGGCCGGCCGAACGTGGGCAAGTCGACTTTGGTGAACCGCATCCTGGGCCGTCGCGAAGCGGTCGTCGAGGACACCCCCGGCGTGACCCGCGACCGTGTCATGTACTCCGCGCGCTGGAACGGCCGCAACTTCACCTTGGTGGACACCGGCGGGTGGGAGCACGATGCCAAGGGCATCCACGCCCGGGTGGCGGACCAGGCCGAAATGGCCGTGGAACTGGCCGATGCAGTGTTGTTCGTTGTTGACTCCGCGGTTGGCGCCACTGCCACCGACGAAGGCGTCATGAAGATGCTCCGCAAGTCCAAGAAACCGGTCATCATGGTGGCCAACAAGGTTGACGACTTTGTGCAGGAGGCCGACTCTGCAGCACTTTGGGGACTTGGCTTCGGCCAGCCGTACCCGGTTTCAGCACTGCATGGCCGGGGCGTTGCCGACCTCTTGGACCACGTCATGGACACTCTTCCCGAGTTCTCGCAGGTAGAGGGTGTGGACCGTTCCGGCGGACCCCGCCGCATTGCCCTCATCGGCCGTCCCAACGTCGGCAAATCCTCGCTGCTGAACAAGCTTGCAGGCTCGGAACGCGTGGTGGTGGACCCGCTGGCCGGAACCACACGTGATCCCGTGGATGAGTTCATCGAACTGGGTGGACGCACCTGGCGCTTCGTGGATACAGCCGGTATCCGCCGACGCCAGCACATGGCGCAGGGTGCCGATTTCTACGCCTCCCTGCGGACGCAGGCCGCGCTGGAAAAGGCGGAGGTCGCCGTCGTGCTTCTTGCCGTTGACGAAGTGCTGAGCGAGCAGGATGTCCGCATTCTGCAGCTGGCGATCGAATCCGGCCGGGCCCTGGTCCTGGCATTCAACAAGTGGGACCTGCTGGACGACGAACGCCGCCGCTACCTTGAACGCGAGATCGAACAGGACCTTGCCCATGTTGACTGGGCGCCCCGCGTGAACATCTCCGCCAAGACGGGCTGGCACAAGGACCGCCTGGTTCCTGCCCTTGATACCGCGTTGGAAAGCTGGGACCGCCGTATCCCCACGGGGCGCCTCAATGCGTTCCTTGGCGAGCTGGTGGCTGCCCATCCGCACCCGGTTCGCGGTGGCAAGCAGCCGCGCATCCTCTTCGGTACGCAGGCCTCGAGCCGTCCGCCGAAGTTCGTCCTGTTCACCACTGGCTTCCTGGATCCCGGATACCGCCGCTTCATCACGCGTCGGCTCCGTGAGACCTTCGGCTTCGAGGGCACACCCATCGAGGTCAGCATGCGCGTCCGCGAAAAACGGGGCCGCAAACGCTAAATGAGACGGGCATCACAGGCGACTTTGGCTCTGATGGCGCAAGCACCCTCCAACGTCGTGTAAGCTTTTGGAGGTGGTTCGGCCGGACTGCTTAGGAAGGACTCTTCGGAGGAAAACCTGGGCGGAGAACGGTAGAACCAGCGGGCTGTAGCGCAGCTTGGTAGCGCACTTGACTGGGGGTCAAGGGGTCGCAGGTTCAAATCCTGTCAGCCCGACCAAAAAGGCCGGAACTACGCAGAAATGCGGAGTTCCGGCCTTTGGCCGTTAACGCCCTAGGCGTGCTGCAGTGCCCCCAGCGCCCGGACGAGCGGTTCAAGTTCGGGAACCTCCTCCGCTGCCTGCAAAGCTGCTGCGAGAGTGTCGTCGTGCACAGGCTTGGTCTTCTGCAGGAGTTGCTGTCCCGCCGCGGTCAATTCCGTGTAGATTCCCCGCCGATCGTCTGCGCAGAGGATCCGGGTCAGCAAGCCGCGGTCTTCGAGGCGGTTCACGAGGCGCGTGGTAGCGCTGCTCGAAAGGGCTGTGGCCCGGGCAAGCTGCTGCATGCGCATGTGCCAGCCGTCCTGGCGGCTCAGGGCATCGAGCACCGTGTATTCCACCACCGAGAGCTCGCTGGAGGCCTGCAGGGCTTTCTCCAGTTCGGTTTCGATGCTTCCGTGGAGGGCCGCGAGGGTGCGCCATCCCTGTGCCCGTACCTCTACGGCGTCATCCTTGATGCCCATGTCTCCTGTGCTCCTGCCTCATGTTCGCAATATCCGGCGCAGACGGCAAAGTAGTTGCTTGCGCAAATACCCAGCGTGTGCAACTATTTATACAGCGTCTGCAACTAATATTCTACGGTTCCCGGCGACGCACTTCCACTTTCAAGGGAGCCATTCCATTTAAGGAGCGTTTTATGCCCGCAGGGTTGATTGCCCTTGCCCTCGGCGGATTCGGCATTGGGCTGACTGAGTTTGTCATCATGGGCCTCCTGCCCGAGGTAGCGGCCGATTTCCGCGTCAGCGAAGCGTCGGCCGGCTGGTTCATCTCCGGCTACGCACTAAGCGTCACCGTCGGAGCCTTGGTGGTCACGGCAGCTGTCACCAAGCTTCCCCGCAAGTCCGTGCTGATCGGCTTGCTGGTGCTGTTCATTGCAGGGAACCTCCTCTCCGCTGTTTCGGAGAGCTACTCGACGATGCTGATAGGCCGCATCATTGCCGCGCTCTGCCACGGCGCCTTCTTCGGCATCGGTTCGGTGGTAGCGGCCAGCCTCGTGCCGGCCAGCAGGAAGGCCGGCGCCATTGCCATCATGTTCACCGGCCTGACTGCCGCCAACGTGCTGGGTGTTCCCTTTGGAACGCTTCTTGGCCAGAACTTCGGATGGCGCTCCACCTTTTGGGCCATCACCCTCATAGGCGTCGTGGCCCTGGCGGGAATCGCATTGCTGGTTCCCAAGCAGGACGCCGCGGCCGCCAAGAGCCTGCGCAGCGAACTGGGTGCGTTCAAGTCCACCCAAGTGTGGCTCTCCATCCTGGTCACGATCCTCGGGTTCGGCGGCATGTTCGGCGCCTTCACCTACATCGCCTTCACGCTGACCGAAGTTTCCGGTTTTGCCTCGACGTCCGTCCCATGGCTTCTGGTGCTCTTCGGAGCAGGCCTGTTCGTTGGAAACTTCATGGGTGGGAAAGCGGCAGACAAAGCACTGGACAAGTCCCTGATCCTCATCCTCTCGGGACTGGTTGCAGTCTTGGTCTTCTTCGCGCTGACCGCCTCCAGCCCGGTCGCCACCCTGGTGTCCCTGGCACTCATGGGCGGATTCGGATTCGCCACTGTGCCCGGGCTACAGATGCGGGTCATGCACTTCGCCTCATCGGCCCCCACGCTCGCCTCCGGCGCCAACATCGGGGCATTCAACCTCGGTAACGCACTCGGTGCCTGGCTCGGGGGAGTGACCATCAGCGCCGGGCTGGGCTACACCTCGCCCATCTGGGCCGGTGCGGGAATCACCCTCGCGGCCCTGGCGGTCATGGTTGCCGCCGGCGCGGCTGCCCGCCGGACTGTTGCCCCTCACGCAACTGACCGGCACACCACTGACCCCAACGCTGCTGACCCGAACCCTGTGTCGGCGGCACCTGCCGGGACGGCCGACGTCGGGGGTGAACCCCGGGAGGCGGCAGTCCGCTAGGCCGGACGGCCCTATGGCGCAGCCCCCCACGGCAAAGCCCGGTACGGTTCTGTTTCCGTGCCGGGCTTTTTGGCGTCCGGTCCACTGCCCTGCGCTCATCGGAAAAACGGCAATTATGCCTATACTTTCAGCGGTGGCCGGATGCCCGGCCCGCCGTCGAGGTTCATGAACGTCCCGATGAAAGGCGACCCATGAGTAATATTCCAGCCGATCTTTCCTACACCGCAGAACATGAGTGGGTATCGGAGCCGGATGCTGACGGCGTAGTCCGCGTCGGCATCACCGACTTTGCGCAGGATGCCCTGGGCGATGTCGTCTACGCACAGATGCCGGAGGAAGGCACCAAGATCACCGCCAATGATGTGGTGGGGGAAGTGGAATCCACCAAGAGCGTCAGCGATATTTATGCGCCCGTCAGCGGTGAAATCATCAACCGCAACGACGCCTTGGACCAGGATCCGGCACTCATCAACTCCGATCCTTACGGTGAGGGGTGGCTTTTTGAAGTAAAGCTGGCCGAAGCTGACGCGGTGGAATCCCTGCTCAGTGCATCGGAGTACGAACAACAGGTAGGCTAAAGTTATCTGGCCCGCCCTGCTGCATTTTCCCTCGTGGGAAGCGGGACGGCGGGCCAGCAACCGATTTGCCCGGCGGTTACCGGGAGGTGGATGTGTCCGGCAGGTTTTGGAACTGCCGGCGGATGAGGAGGAAGTTCCATGGTTGGCGGCGACAAGAACCAAGCCAATGCCGGAAACGGCGCGGAAGAACAGCCGACGTCGGAGACCACCTCCATCAGCATCACGCCAACGTGGGACGAGCCAAGCATCGCTCCCAAGCTGGCGCCGGAGGAGCGGGCCTCTGTAGACGCCCTGCCGCCCAACTCCGCGCTGTTGATTGCCCATAGCGGACCGAATGCGGGCGCGCGCTTCCTGCTCGACGCCGACACCACCACGGTGGGCCGGCACCCGGATGCCGATATCTTCCTGGACGACGTCACGGTGTCGCGCAAGCACGTCGAGTTCCACCGGAGTGCAGCAGGCTTCGAGCTCGTTGACATGGGCAGCCTGAACGGTACTTACGTCAACCATGACCGCGTGGACCGTGTGCAGCTCAAGACGGGCAGCGAGGTCCAGATCGGCAAGTTCCGGCTGACCTACTACCTGAGCCCCAGCCGCCCCGCGGGCCACGTCTGACCCCGGGATACCTGCCTGTGGCAATGGCCCAGCCGGAACGTCGCGGACCCCAGGTCCTGAACATCGGGGAAGTCCTGGCGCAGCTGAGCGACGACTTCCCGGGAATGACCGCGTCCAAGATCCGTTTCCTCGAGGAGAAGGGGCTGATCAACCCCAAGCGGACTCCTGCCGGATACAGGCAGTATGCGGACAGCGATGTTGAGCGTCTTCGTTTTGTCCTCGCCCTGCAGCGCGATCAATACCTGCCCTTGAAAGTCATCAAGGATTACCTTGACGCGATCGATCGAGGGGAACGCCCGGACAACCTGCCCCCCGGTGTGACGGTCTCGCCCCGGGTGGTCACTGCTGAAATGGCCGCGGACATCCAGGGACGTGCCCGTACCCTGACCGAAGAGCAGCTCCGCACGGAGTCCGGTGCCAGCGCCGGCCTGCTTGAGTCGCTCCTGAGTTACGGTTTGATCAGCCACGAAGACGGTAAATTTGACGAGCATGCCCTCCAGGTTGCACGTGCCTGCGTCCAGCTCGAAGTGCACGGTTTGGAACCTCGCCACTTGAGGCCGTTCCAGGCAGCTGCGGATCGCGAGTTCGGTTTGGTGGAGCGTGCCGTTGCTCCGCTCACTTCGCGCAGGGACGCCGCCTCGCAGGCGAGGGCGGCCGAGGCGGCCCGTGAAATCAGCGATCTCTGCCTGACGTTGCACAGGGCGCTTGTTCACCACCGCATCTCAAGGATGGACTCCTGATGATCGAAGTTGAAATCGTGGGTGTTCGGATCGAATTGCCCTCCAATCAGCCGTTGGTCCTCCTGCGCGAACTCAAGGGTGAGCGCCACGTTCCCATCTGGATCGGCACCCCCGAAGCCAGCGCGATCGCCCTCGCCCAGCAAGGTGTGGTTCCGCCCCGGCCCATGACCCACGATCTCCTGATCGACGTCGTTGAGTCGCTCGGTCATTCCATCATCAGCGTCAATATTGTGGCGGTGGAGGACAACATCTTCTACGGACAGCTGCAGTTCGACGACGGCACGGTGGTCAGCTCCCGCGCGTCGGACGCCCTGGCCCTGGCCTTGCGCGCAAAGTGCCGCATCTGGTGCGCCGATGCCGTGATGGAGGAGGCTGGAGTCCGTATCACCGAACATGATGAGGGCGAGGACTCCGAGCCGGATCCCAGTGTCGATGAGGAACGGGAGCTGCGCCGCTTCCGGGAGTTCCTGGACGACGTCGAGCCCGAGGATTTCGAAGGATAACTGACCCTCAACCTAAAGTTGAGGGTGAAACTTTCGACACGACCACTTTTGGAGCCCAACGTCTTTGACCTAGGGCCCTCGCGGGCCTAACGTCGAAGTATCAAGTTCCCGTTGCATACGCTCGCGACGCAAGTCACACTGGAAGGTGCGGACTTGTGGGAATTACACGGCTGAATTTCGGCGTTCGTGTTAAGTGTGTGCACCATCCCCAGGGGAGCTGACAACAAGGAGGTCACGTGAGTCCGAAAGGCGAAGCAGGCGAGTTGAAGCAGGCCCCGTCCGGCATTGCTGCGCCCGCAGCCGGCGCCCAAGGTCTGCTCTTCACCGAGGACCTTCCGGTGCTGGACGAGGACGCAGGTTACCGCGGCCCCACAGCATGCAAAGCCGCCGGCATCACCTACCGCCAGCTCGACTACTGGGCGCGGACCGGGTTGGTAGAGCCGGCAGTCCGCGGAGCTGCAGGTTCAGGCTCCCAGCGGCTCTACGGTTTCCGCGACATCCTCGTGCTCAAGGTCGTCAAACGCCTTCTGGACACCGGTGTTTCCCTCCAGCAGATCCGTACTGCCGTTGAACACCTCCGCGAGCGGGGCGTTGAGGACCTTGCGCAGATCACACTGATGAGCGACGGCGCGAGCGTCTACGAATGTACGTCGGCGGATGAAGTGATTGACCTCGTCCAGGGCGGCCAGGGCGTCTTTGGAATCGCCGTTGGACGCGTATGGCGTGAAGTTGAAGGAAGTTTGGCCGCTCTGCCGAGTGAGCATGCAGCGGAGCAGTCCTTTCCCGACGACGAATTGAGCAAGCGGCGCGTTGCGCGTCGGATTGGATAACTCCGATTTCAGAAGAAAGCCGCCCGTCCGACGTTTGTCGGGGGCGGCTTTCTTCTGTCTTCTGCCTCTTTACTGGCGTTGCCGACGGTCCCTGAAACTCGTCTGGTTCTTCAGGAGGCTCTCCAGCAGGGCGTCGAAGAGCTTCGCGGCGTTCTTGGCGGAGTCGCCCGGCCAGTGATGGACGGAATGTGCAGCGCCTTGAATCTGCTGCCAGTTGGCCTGTTCCGGAATGTGCGGGGTCAGCAGCAGATCACCGAACATCGACTCCATCTCGGCAAGCCGGAACGTGTGCTCGGTGGAGCCCGTCCGCACGCGGTTGGCGACGATGCCCGCCGGTGCGAGGTTCGGGGCAAACTCCTGCCGGAACAGCTGGATGGCACGCATGGTGCGCTCGGTTCCCGCAACGGAAAAGAGCCCCGGCTCGGCGACGAGTACTACGCGGTCGCTGGCACTCCAGGCCATACGGGTCAGCCCGTTGAGGGACGGCGGGCAGTCAACCAGCACCAAGTCGTAGCTGGATGTCCCGGCGAGAACTCCGGAGAGCCTCCGGAGATCGCGTCGGCCGAGGTCGGGGCGATCATAGATTCCGGTCAACGCTGAACCTACCGCAACGTCCAAGGTGCCGTCACTGGAACCGTTGGCAATCCAGCTGCTGGGGGAGACGTTCTCCGCCAGCTTTGCCTTGCGGGGGCTCTTGAGCATCCGGCCAACGTCGAGCTTTCCGTTGGGTTGGACACCGAGGGCTGTTGTGGCATCAGCGTGGGGGTCAAGGTCCACTACCAGTGTGGAGATCCCTGCCGCGAGGGCCGCCGAAGCGAGGCCGGTGGTCACAGAGGTCTTTCCCACGCCGCCCTTGAGGCTGCTGATGCTGACTACTTGCACTTGTTACCCAAAACCTAACGCCGGTTGCCGTATCGCGCTGTTTTCAACTCCGGGATAATCGGAGCCGGGGCTTGCCGAAGCCCCTTCAACATCATATGTTGCGTGCTCCCGGAATCCCGATTTCTACGCGCCACGGGGCGCATCGGGAAGCTGCGATATATCACGCAGCGGACGCGCGCGTACGTATATACAGTGCAGATGACGAATCCTTTGTGATGGTTGCCACAAAGATTTGTGTTTGATGCTGGCGGCACTACACACTGTGACCACCGACCGATCCACCGCAATGATGCAGGAGAAGCATGTTTTCGAAAATTCTGGTGGCCAATCGCGGCGAGATCGCGATCAGGGCTTTTCGCGCTGGTTATGAACTGGGCGCCAAGACCGTGGCTGTCTTTCCGTACGAGGATCGCAACTCGATCCATCGGCAGAAAGCGGACGAAGCGTACCTGATTGGCGAGGTGGGTCATCCCGTCCGCGCCTACCTCGACGTAGACGAAGTCATCCGCGTCGCCAAAGAAGCCGGCGCTGATGCAATTTACCCGGGCTACGGGTTCCTGTCCGAGAATCCGGACCTTGCCCGCGCCGCAAAGGCTGCAGGCATCACGTTCGTGGGCCCCCCGGCTGAAGTGCTGGAACTGGCAGGCAACAAGGTTGCCGCCTTGGAAGCCGCCCGCAAAGCAGGTGTTCCCGTCCTCAAGTCCAGCAAGCCGTCCAAGGACCTGGATGAGCTGATTGCCGCAGCGGACGAGATCGGTTTCCCCATTTTCGCCAAGGCGGTGGCCGGTGGCGGTGGTCGCGGCATGCGCCGTGTGGAAACCCGCGAAGCGCTCCCGGAAGCCTTGCAGTCCGCGATGCGCGAAGCCGACGCCGCGTTCGGTGATCCCACGATGTTCCTTGAGCAGGCGGTGCTGCGCCCCCGCCACATCGAGGTTCAAATCCTGGCCGACGCCGAGGGCAACGTCATGCACCTCTTCGAGCGTGACTGTTCGCTTCAGCGCCGCCACCAGAAGGTGGTGGAAATCGCCCCGGCGCCGAACCTGGACGACAACATCCGCCAGGCCCTGTACCGCGACGCCGTCGCGTTCGCGAAGGCCTTGAACTACGTCAATGCCGGAACGGTCGAGTTCCTGGTGGACACCGAAGGTGCCCGCGCAGGCCAGCACGTCTTCATCGAAATGAACCCCCGCATCCAGGTGGAGCACACCGTCACCGAGGAAATCACCGACGTGGACCTGGTGCAGTCGCAGATGCGTATTGCCTCGGGGGAGACGCTGGCCGATCTCGGACTGAGCCAGGACACCGTGTCCATCAAGGGTGCTGCGCTCCAGTGCCGTATCACCACCGAGGACCCTGCCAACGGTTTCCGCCCGGACGTCGGAAAGATCACGGGCTACCGCTCAGCCGGCGGTGCCGGCGTTCGGCTCGACGGCGGGACGGTTTACTCGGGCGCGGAAATCAGCCCGCACTTCGACTCGATGCTGGTGAAGCTGACCTGCCGCGGACGCGATTACCCCACTGCCGTTGCCCGTGCCCGCCGTGGCTTGGCCGAGTTCCGCATCCGTGGCGTATCCACCAACATTCCGTTCCTCCAGGCAGTGCTGGCAGATCCGGACTTCAACGCCGGGAACGTTGCTACTGACTTCATCGACAAGCGTCCTGAATTGCTGAAGTCGCACATCCCTTCGGACCGCGGCACCAAGCTGCTCACCTGGCTTGCCGATGTCACGGTCAACAAGCCCAACGGCGACCTGAAAGTCCAGTCGGACCCCGCCAGCAAGCTGCCGGTCATCGATGGTCCCGTGCCGACGTCGGGCTCCCGCCAGCGGCTGCTTGAACTTGGTCCGGAGGGCTTCGCGAAGGCGCTGCGCGAGCAGGAAGCCCTGGCGGTTACGGACACCACGTTCCGTGATGCGCACCAGTCGCTGTTGGCAACCCGCGTCCGTACCCGCGACCTCGTGGCCGCCGGGCCGGCCGTGACGGCATTGCTGCCCGAGCTTCTGTCCGTGGAGGCCTGGGGCGGTGCAACGTACGACGTCGCGCTCCGCTTCCTTGGTGAGGACCCCTGGGACCGCTTGGCTGCTTTGCGCCAGGCGCTGCCCAACACGTGCATCCAGATGTTGCTCCGTGGACGCAACACGGTGGGCTACACGCCGTACCCCGAAGAAGTCACGGAGGCATTCGTCAACGAAGCCGCCGCGACCGGCATCGACATCTTCCGGATCTTCGATGCACTGAACGACGTGAACCAGATGGCTCCGGCCATCCGCGCAGTCCGGGCAACAGGAACGGCAGTGGCCGAAGTGGCACTTTGCTACACCGGCAACCTCCTGGATCCGGAAGAGGACCTGTACACCCTCGACTACTACCTGGACCTGGCCCAGAAGATCGTCGATGCCGGCGCCCACATCCTGGCCATCAAGGACATGGCGGGACTCCTGCGTCCGGCCGCCGCTGCCAAGCTGGTTTCGGCCCTGCGCGAGCGCTTCGACCTCCCGGTCCACCTGCACACGCACGACACCGCAGGCGGACAGCTCGCAACGCTGCTCGCCGCCGTCGAGGCCGGAGTCGACGCGGTGGACGTCGCCGCGGCGTCCTTGGCCGGCACCACCAGCCAGCCGGCTGCGTCGGCGCTGGTTGCCGCCTTGGCCAACACCCCTCGGGATACGGGCCTCAGCCTGGAAAACGTCGGCGCCCTGGAGCCCTACTGGGAAGCAGTGCGCCGCGTCTACGCACCGTTCGAGTCGGGCCTTCCGGGTCCCACAGGCCGGGTCTACAAGCACGAGATCCCGGGCGGCCAGCTGTCCAACCTTCGGCAGCAGGCCATTGCCCTGGGACTCGGTGAACAGTTCGAAGCCATTGAGGACATGTACACCGCCGCCGACCGGATCCTCGGGCGCCTGGTTAAGGTGACCCCGTCATCGAAGGTCGTCGGCGACCTCGCCCTCCACTTGGTGGGCCTGAACGCCAATCCTGCGGACTTCAATGAGAACCCGCAGAACTACGACATCCCCGATTCCGTGATCGGTTTCCTGTCCGGCGAGCTTGGAGATCCTCCCGGAGGCTGGCCTGAGCCGTTCCGCACCAAGGCCCTCCAGGGCAGGAGCGTCAAGGTACGCGATGTAGAGATCAGCGCCGAAGACAGTGCCGCCCTCAAGGCCGACTCGAAGACGCGCCAGCAGACGCTGAACCGCCTGCTTTTCGCCGGGCCCACCAAGGACTACCTCAAGAGCCTTGAAACCTACGGCAATGTCTCCGTCCTTGACACCCGCGACTACCTGTATGGCCTGCAGCGCGGCCAGGAGCACGTCATCGAGTTGGAAAAGGGTGTCCGCCTGATCGCCCAGCTCGAAGCCGTCTCCGACCCGGACGAGAAGGGCATGCGGACGGTGATGTGTACGCTCAACGGCCAGTCGCGTCCCGTGGTTGTCCGCGACCGTTCCGTCGTCAGCAACGTCAAGGCTGCAGAGAAGGCCGACCCCGCCCAGCCGGGACAGGTTGCCGCACCGTTCGCCGGGGCCGTCACGGTCACGGTGAAGGAGGGCGACGAGGTCAAGGCCGGCGATACGGTGGCCACGATCGAGGCAATGAAGATGGAAGCGTCCATCACGACGCCGGTGGCCGGCAAGGTCTCGCGCCTGGCCATCTCCTCGGTCGAGCAGGTCCAGGGCGGGGACTTGCTCCTCGTAGTGGGCTAGCGATTGAAACCAAAGAACCCCGCCGGAACATTCCGGCGGGGTTCTTTGCTGCAGGAAGTCCTTTGGCTGTGAGGCCTAGGAGGTTCGCGGAGCGGCGTACATCTCTTCGATCACGGCGTCGAAATCCTTCATGACCTGGGCCCTCTTGACCTTGAGGGAGGGGGTGAGGTGGCCGGACGCTTCAGTGAAGTCGGAGGCGACGATCCGGAAAGCCTTGATGGCCTCGGCCTGGGACACGGACTGGTTGGCATTGCTGATGAGCTCCTGAACGGCAGCTTTCACCACGGCGTGGTTGGCGGCTTCGTCCAGTGACGTCGTCGAGGGCAGGCCGTGGCGCTCCAGCCATCCGGGCAGGGCTTCCTCGTCCAGGGTCACCAACGCGCCGATGAACGGGCGGTTGTCGCCGACCACCAGCACCTGGGAGACGAGGGCGTCCGCCCGGATCTGGTCTTCGAGCAATGCCGGCACCACGTTCTTGCCGCCGGCAGTGACAATGATTTCCTTTTTGCGGCCGGTGATCTTGAGGAAGCCGTCGCTATCCAACTGTCCGATGTCGCCGGTACGGAACCACCCGTCGTCGAACGTTTCGGCCGTGAGGTCCTCACGCCCGTGGTAGCCGCGCATCACGCACACTCCCTTGGCGAGAATCTCGCCGTCATCGGCAATCTTCACCGAGTTGCCCGGCAGGGGAGCGCCCACCGTGCCGATCTTGATCCGGGACGGGCGGTTGACGGAAATGGGTGCTGTGGTCTCCGTCAGGCCGTATCCTTCCAGGATCTGCAGGCCGATCCCTTGGAAGAAGTGGCCCAGGCGCTCTCCGAGCGGCCCTCCGCCGGAGACGGCATGGGACACCTGGCCGCCCATGGCGGCCCGCAGCTTGCCGTAGACCAGTTTGTCGAACAAGGCATGCTTGAGCTTGAGGCCCAGCCCCACGGATCCGGACTCCCGGGCCTTCGAGTAGGCAATCGCCGTGTCCGCAGCGCGGTGGAAGATGGCGCCCTTGCCGCCGTCTTCGGCTTTGGTCAGTGCGGAGTTGTAGACCTTTTCGAACACCCTGGGAACGGCGAGGATGAACGTTGGCTGGAAGCTTTGCAGGTCGGCCAACAGGTTCTTGATGTCCGGCGTGTGCGCCACTTTGACTCCGCCGGCCACGGCAAGCACGGAGATGAACCGGGCGAACACGTGGGCGAGGGGGAGGAACATGATGGTCTTGGCCGATTCCTTGACCACTTCCGGGATGGCAAGCCTGGCGTTCTCGGACAACTCGACGAAGTTGCCGTGGGTCAGTTCACACCCCTTGGGGCGGCCGGTGGTACCGGAGGTGTAGATGATCGTGGCCAGGTCATTGAGGCCGGCTGCCGAACGGCGGGCTTCCAGTTGCTCGTCGGAGACCCCCGAACCGGCCGCACGCAGGACGTCGAGTCCTGCACCGTCCAATTGCCAGACGTGTGCCACGGAACTGATGTCTTCCGCAGCTACGGCCTGGCGGATGACGTTCTCATGGTGGGCGCTTTCACCGAAAGCCGCCACGGCCGCGGAGTCGCCGAGATTCCATGCCACCTGCGAAGGAGACGATGTTTCGTAGATCGGCACCGAAACGGCTCCGGCAAACCAGATCGCGAAGTCCACCAGCGACCACTCGTAGCGGGTGCGGGACATGATGCCAACGCGGTCTCCGGGTCCCACGCCGCTGGCGATGAGACCTTTGGCGAGGACCTTCACGTCGGCCAGGAACTCCGTTGCGCGGATGTCCTGCCACTGACCTGCACCGTCCAGCTTGGCGAAAAGCGCCGGATTGGACGCCTTTGCGGCCTCCCGGATAACAAGGTCCGTGATGTTGGTTTCAGGGGAAACATTAATAAGGGGAGGAACACTAAATTCGCGCACGGTAGCTCCTTTGATATCCACGGGCCGCGAGGGGCACTTTTCACTCTAGTATGCCGACTCGAGGAAGTGTGTCCGATTTCACCTACTGGCGAGTAACTTTACGGATTCGCTGCCGTTTTGGGCAACTTCACGCCATAAAGGGCCTTCCGGCGCCATCGGAGCGTTCCTCGCGGAGGCGCGCGGAATAGGATGATGGGATGCCCCAACACCGGTCCAGTTCGCGCCCCGGGCTCCGGCCCTCCTTCGGATCCCGCAAAGATGTTCCCTGGGCACCCCGGCGGAACCATCTTGGCCGCAGGGGAC
This sequence comes from Paenarthrobacter sp. YJN-5, assembly GCF_015040095.1. Lineage (NCBI taxonomy): Bacteria > Bacillati > Actinomycetota > Actinomycetes > Micrococcales > Micrococcaceae > Paenarthrobacter > Paenarthrobacter sp. YJN-5. Next base: position 2,846,369 of record NZ_CP053544.1, on the reverse strand, counting down.
TTGCCATCGGCATCGACATCGGCGGAACAAAAGTGGCAGCCGGCGTTGTGGACGCCGACGGCCGCGTCCTGGCCGAAGCCCGCCGGTCAACTCCGGGAGCGGACCCGCGCGCGGTGGAGCGCACCATCGTGGAACTCGTTGATGAGTTGAGCGCCGGGCATCGCATCTCTTCTGTCGGAATCGGTGCAGCCGGTTGGATGGACCTCGACGGCGGCACGGTGCTGTTCAGTCCCCATCTGGCCTGGCGCAACGAGCCACTGAGGGACAGCCTGCAGAACCTGCTGCGGCGCCCGGTGCTGCTGACGAACGACGCCGATGCCGCCGCCTGGGCGGAGTGGCGCTTCGGTGCGGGGCAGGGGGAGAGCCGGCTGGTCTGCATCACCCTGGGTACCGGAATCGGGGGCGCCATGGTGATGGACGGCCGCGTAGAGCGCGGCCGCTATGGCGTCGCCGGCGAATTCGGCCACCAGATCATTTTCCCCGGCGGACACCGCTGTGAATGCGGCAACCGTGGCTGCTGGGAGCAGTACGCCTCAGGAAATGCCCTGGGGCGGGAGGCACGGCAACTGGTGAAGACGAATTCCCCGGAAGGCCGCGCCCTCCTGGAGAAAGCCGGTGGTGACGCGGACAGCATCACCGGGGCAACCATCACGGCGCTGGCGCTGGCCGGCGATGCCACGTCCAGGGAACTCATCGCAGATCAAGGCGAGTGGCTGGGGCTGGGCCTGGCCAACCTCGCTGCCGCGCTGGATCCCGGCATGTTCGTCATCGGCGGCGGGTTGTGCGACGCCGGCGACCTCCTCGCCGATCCAGCGAGGGCGGCTTTTGCCAAAAACCTGACGGGCAGGGGCTTCAGGCCCATGGCCCGGATCGAGCTCGCGGCGCTTGGTCCGCGGGCGGGGATGATCGGCGCAGCGGATCTCTCCCGCGTCAGCGGACGGGCCTACAGCTAACGTCCCGGCCTCGACGGTCAACTCCGGTGGACAAAACATCGCCGCCCAGGCACTTGGATACGGGCGCCGAGGCACCTAGATGCGGGCGCCGTCGTCGTACTCGTCTTTTTCATGCGGCAGCCGCATGATCAGGTACACCACCGAGGCCACGAACGCCGCAACAATCCCCATGACGGCCGCCAGTGGGGCTGACCGCCAGAACAACGCAGTGAACAGGAGTGCGATGGGACCGCCCACCGCACCGAGCCAGGCCAGCATGGTCAATGGTTCGGTTCCGGCAAGGCTGGGCGGTTCTTCCGGGACGAAATCGCCGTCCGTATCGTTGTCCACCTCGTAATCCCGTGGCCCTCCCGGAGACTCTTCCTGGCCGTTACGGCGCTCCGGGCGATCCTCGTCGGGGCCTTCTGCCTGTGTCGCAGACGTCGCCAACCCCAGGGGGTCGAATGCGCTGAAAGGCTTCCGCGCCGGCGGTACACTGCCGGGTGCCCCGGCATCCGGCCGCCCGTGCTCCTCCGCGGAATCCCCGGAGGAGGACGACGTAGACTCCAGCCGCGCCACCAAATCCAGCCAAACGGCGTCGTCGTCCTTATTGGCGCTCTGGTCGGCAGGGTCCGGATCAGGCCTGGTCATTGGCTTTGTCCCTATCCAGCGAGCGGTCCCCGGACGCGAGGTCGCCAAGCCGTTTGTTCATGAAGTCCACCGTGCCGGCAAAGATGGCCGGGGCGTCGTTGTCCAGCGTGGCCACATGGTAGCTGTTGTCGAGGTAGCTGATTTCCACGGGAGCCTGGACCCGCGACTGCAGGAACTGCAGGCTGGCATTCGAGACGACCTTGTCCACCGTGGACCGGAACACCCTGACAGGAGCCGTTATGCGGGGGAGGATTCCCGCGGTGTCTTTATACATCTTCTTCAACTGGTGGGCCGCGGCTACGGGGGTCCGGGCGTAGGCGCCCTCGTCCTGGTCCGGCTTGAGGATATCGTTGGCAATCGCCGGAGTGCTTTTGACGACGTACTTCAGGGCCGCAACGACTACGGCCCGCGGGTCATCGAGCACCATTCCCGGATTGACCGCGATGGTCCCTGCCACGGGCCGGGTGGCAGCTATGCGCAAGGCCAGCGTGCCGCCCATCGACAGGCCGGCGGCGAAGACGTAATCGCATTCGGACGCCATTTCCAGGTAAGCATCGTCCACCGCCCTGTGCCATTCCCGCCACGACCGCGTGGCCATGTCCTGCCATGTGGTTCCGTGGCCGGGCAGCAACGGCAGATTAACCGCAAAACCGGCCTCCGCCAGGTGCTCGGCCCAAGGCCGGACGCTGTGCGGGGAACCTGTGAACCCGTGGGACATGACGACGCCCACCCTTGGGCCGGTACCGGAGTAGGCGCTGCGGAAGGGCGAGAAATCGGGAAGCACTTTCATGATGTCTCCGAGGCTACTCTGTCCTTGGCATGTTGACGCAAAAACCGTGCTGATTCTTCGAAGATGGTCGGTGCATCGACGTCCAGTGTGGCCACATGTCCGCTTCTTGGCAGCGAGACCACCTTCAGCTGTTCCTGATCCATGTGCTTGGTGATGGCTTTGAGGGAGCTTGGCGGAATTACACCGTCCACGGCGGACTTGAAGACCAAAGCCGGCGCCTTGACATGGGGGAGGGCGCGTGTGGCCTGGCCGAAAAGCTTCTTGAGTTCGTGGACGGACGCCAACGGCGTCTTCGAGTAATCGCCGTCCTCAGTGGCTGCGGCCGTTGGCGCTTCCTCTTCGATGGGCGTGGTGGTGCGCATGACGTATTTGAGGGCACCTATGTAGCGGACCCTGCGATCGTAGAAGCTAAGGCCGGGGTTGACCAGGACCACGCCCGGCACCGGGTGCCTGGAAGCTGCCCGCAGTGCCACGGCTCCACCCATGGACAGGCCGGCCACGAAGCAAGCATCCGTCTTTGCCTCGAGGTCGAGGTAGCTGGATTCGAACGTCCGGTACCAGTCCTGCCACGTGGTGGTGGCCAGGTCACGCCAGTTTGTTCCATGCCCGGGAAGGAGGGGGACTGAGACGGCGAAACCCTGCCCGGCGAGGTATTCGGCCCAGGGCAGGATGCTGAGGGGGCTGCCGGTGAATCCATGGCAGATGGCTACGCCCGTCGAAGCGTTTTCACCATGCCCCGGGTGATGGAAAGCGAGCGGGGCGCCGGGTTGGTTGCGTTCCGTCATGGCACCATCGTGTCACTGTTCCACGCATTTCTCACTGGAGTAGGGTTGCTGTTGAATCCCGGCCGTGAAGCGGCCGGAAACAGCCAAGCCGGCGGTGGTGAGAGGACGAGCGTGTTCTATTGGGTCATGAAGAGGATCTTCCTGGGTCCCGTCCTGAAACTGTTGTTCAGGCCGTGGGTCAAGGGTTTGGACAATGTCCCCGACACGGGTGCCGCGATCCTCGCCTCCAACCACCTGTCCTTTTCGGACTCCATTTTCCTCCCGTTGATGGTTCACCGTCCCGTGATCTTCCTGGCCAAGTCGGAGTACTTCACGGGCAAGGGAATCAAGGGCCGGCTGACGGCGCTGTTCTTCAGGCTCAGCAACCAGCTGCCCATGGACCGCTCCGGGGGCGCTGCGTCCGAGATGTCCCTGCAAGCCGGAAAGGACGTGCTCAACTCCGGGGGCCTGCTGGGCATCTACCCGGAAGGGACCCGCAGTCCCGACGCCCGGTTGTACCGCGGCAAGGTGGGCGTAGCCAGGCTTGCCCTGCAGTCGCGGGTTCCCGTCATACCGGTGGCCATGATCGGCACCGAGAAGGTGCAGCCGATCGGCAAGCGACTGCCCAACATCCGCCGGATCGGGATCATCTTCGGGCAGCCCCTGGACTTCAGCCGCTACTACGGCATGGAAGATGACAGGGTCATCCAACGCGCTGTGACGGACCAGATCATGTACGAACTGATGAGGCTTTCCGGCCAGGAATATGTGGACGAATACGCTGCGGTGGTCAAAGCGCGGCTGGCGGGCAAAGGGCCCGAGCCGGTGCACAAGGTTGAAGCCGCAGAGGAGTCGCCGAGTGATATTGCCGAAGACCGCGATGAGCCCGTAGCCGAGCCCGGCGATGACACTGCCGGGGGTTCCGGGAAACTGTGACGCCTCCCGCCGGGTGGGTTACGGCAGCAGTGCCCCAACCCCGGCGAAGGCTACTACTCTTGTAGGGTGACTGAGCTATCCGCGAACCCCGCACCATCAGCAGCAGATCCGCTTGCGAGCACCGCCCAGAGCGGCGCGGCGGACTACCCCGGGCTTGACGCCTGGCGGGACCTGCCCATTTCCCAGCAGCCTTCATGGGCAGACCAGGAAGTCTTCAAGGCCACGGTCAAGGAACTCTCGATCGTGCCGCCGCTGGTTTTTGCCGGCGAGGTGGACGTCCTGCGGGACCGTCTGGCTGCGGCAGCGCAGGGCAAGGCCTTCCTCTTGCAGGGCGGTGACTGCGCGGAGACTTTCGAGGCAGCCACGGCTGACAAAATCAGCGCCCGGGTCAAGACCATCCTGCAGATGGCCGTTGTCCTCACCTACGGTGCCGCCATGCCCGTCATCAAGATGGGCCGCATGGCCGGCCAGTTCGCCAAGCCCAGGTCCTCGAATGACGAGACCCGAAACGGCGTGACCCTCCCGGCTTACCGGGGAGACATCGTCAACGGCTACGACTTCACCCCTGAGTCACGCGCGCACGACGCCGGAAGGATGTTGCAGGCCTACCGCACGTCTGCTTCCACGCTCAACCTCATCCGTGCGTTCACGCAAGGCGGCTTTGCTGACCTTCGCCTGGTGCACCAGTGGAACAAGGGCTTCACCGAGAACCCTGCACACGCACGCTACGAGTCCCTGGCCCGCGACATCGACCGTGCCATCAAATTCATGGATTCCTGCGGGGCTGACTTCGAAGCCCTCAAGCGGGTGGAGTTCTTCGCCAGCCACGAGGCCCTGCTGCTCGACTACGAGCGTGCCCTCACCCGCATCGACTCGCGCACCGGCCTGCCCTACGACACGTCGGCGCATTTCCTTTGGATCGGCGAGCGGACCCGCGAACTCGATCACGCCCACGTGGACTTCCTGTCCCGGGTCCGCAACCCCATCGGCGTCAAGCTTGGCCCCGGCACGTCCGGCGACGACGCCCTGCGGTTGATCGACAAGCTGGACCCGAACCGCGAACCCGGCCGCCTGACATTCATCACCCGCATGGGCGCCAAGAACATCCGCGAGAAGCTGCCCGCCGTCGTCGAACGCGTGACTGCCTCCGGCGCCCAGGTGCTCTGGGTGACGGATCCGATGCACGGCAATACCGTCACCTCGCCCAACGGCTACAAGACCCGTAACTTTGACGACGTCATTGATGAAGTCCGCGGCTTCTTCGAAGTGCACCACTCCCTCGGCACGGTCCCCGGCGGCCTGCACGTCGAGATGACCGGTGACGACGTTGCCGAGTGCCTGGGCGGCGCCGATCCGATCGACCAGGACGCTTTCCTGGACCGTTACGAATCCGTTTGCGATCCGCGTTTGAACCACATGCAGTCGCTGGAGATGGCATTCCTGGTGGCAGGGGCCCTCGCCAAGCGGTAGGTCCGCCGGCAGCAAACAGCGAAAGGCGCGGTCCGAATCGTCGGGCCGCGCCTTTCGTTCGTCCTCGGCTAGACCACCGTCAGGGTGACCGTTGACCCTTCGGGGACTTCGTTGTTGACGGGGTTCTGGTCGCGCACCGTCCCGAAGAAGCCTCCGAGAATCTTGTTGACGTCAACCTTGAAGCCCAGCTTCTTCAATTCCCGCTCGGCGTCGTCGGCTTGCTTCCCGATGAAGTTAGGCACCTTCACCATCTTTGGACCCTTGGAAACCGTCAGCGTCACGGTGTCACCCTTGAAGAGGTTTCCATTGGCCGGTGCCTGCGAGACGATTGCGCCCTTCGGCACCGTTTTGTCGTTGACCGTCTCAGGCGCGATGACAGCCTTCAGGCCGGCATCCTGAATAGCCTTGACAGCCGCGTCCTGCGGCTGGCCACGGACATCGGGTACCGGGATGGGCTGGGGTCCTTTGGAGACGACCAGCGCCACCGGGGTGCCGTGCCGCACCTCGGTGCCCTTCGCAGGGTCCTGGGAAAGCACGACGCCGGCCGGTACTTTGTCGTCGTAGGCTTCGGTGACGTTGCCCAGTGCCATTTCCGCAGCGTTGAGGGCAGCTTTGGCCTCGTCCAGCGTCCCTCCCGTCAGGCCCGGCAACGCGAAGAGCTGGGCCCCCTTGGAGACAAAGAGCGTGATGGGCTGGAATTTCCGGACCTGGGACCCGGGCGGCGGTTCGGTTCCGACCGCCATGCCCGGCGGGATGTCGTCGTCGAAGACGTCCCGTGGTTCCGACTGGAACCCTGCAGTCCGCAGGAGCTGCTGTGCCTCCGCTACGGTCTTGCTCTTCACTTCGGGCACGGTGCCTGGTGAACCCGGGCCCATTCCGAAGAACCATCCGGCAGACGCGGCCAGAACGGCAAGGATCACCACCACAACCGTCCAGATGACTCCCCGCCTGCGCGGGTTGCCCTCGCGCAGCGGACGGACCGGAGTAGCTGCGGCCCGGGCGCGGTCCTTGACCTCTTGCCGTTGCATCCGTTTTAGCTCGCGCTTACCGGGCTGCGGGGTACTCGTATCCACCCCGGAGACTATCCCGCCCGGCCCGGGCCGGGGCGGGGCGGAAGCAGCCAACACAGTGGTGGGATTGCTCTGTTGTGCAATGAACTCGGTCGGGGCGGCGGTGGTGCGGATAGACTCCGTGCGCTGATCCATGGCGTCCCCGCGGCCCGGTACGGCGGGCATCGCGCCGGGCGTGGAGGAGGGCTGGCGGTGGTCGAGCTGTTCGTCGCTCAGCGTGGTTCGAATGTGCCGCAGCTCCGTGAGCAGGGCAGTACCGTCCACCGGCCTGTTCTCACCATCCACCGCGGTGCACCATTGCACCAGTTCGTCGAGGTCCTGGGCCAGGCCCGGAGCAAGCTGCGAGGGTTTGCCCACGGACGAGTTGACGTGCTGGTAGGCCACCTGGATGGGGGAGTCCCCGGCGTAAGGCTGTTGTCCGGTGAGCATTTCGTAGAGCATGATGCCCGCGGAGTAGATGTCACTGCGGGCATCGGCGGCCTGGCCCAGCACCAGCTCCGGCGCAAGGTAGGCGACCGTGCCGATCAATGCCCCTGTACTGGTGGTGGCCGTGACAGCCCGGGACAGCCCAAAGTCGCCCACTTTGATGCGTCCGTCGTCGGCGATCAGCACGTTCTCCGGCTTCACGTCCCTGTGGATGAGGCCGGAGTTGTGCGCCGCAGCAAGCCCTTCGACGACAGGATCCAACAGTGCCAGCGCCAGGCGCGGGGGCAGGGCGCCCTGTTGGTTGAGGACGTCCCTGAGGGTGTGGCCTTGGACGTACTCCATCACCAGATAGGCAATGTGGCCGTCCTCCCCTTGGTCCAGGACACCCACGACGTGCGGGTGCGAGAGGCGCGCGGCCGACTTTGCCTCGCGGCTCAACCGTTCCAGGAACACCTGGTCGTTCGCCAGGTGGGGGTGGAGGACCTTGAGGGCGACGTCGCGTTCCAACCGCTGGTCCGTCGCCAAATAGACCGTGGACATTCCGCCGCTGGCCAGGCGTGAGCGTACCTGGTAGCGCCCGTCCACAGTTGTGCCGATCAGGTGGTCCTGCGTAGCTTCTTGCACCCTATGATCCTAATCGAGGCAAGGAAAAGGCCCGAATTCCTGCGGAATCCGGGCCCCGCCCATGAAGCATGGCCAGGTCTAGCCAAACGTGCGTTGACGCGCTTTGATCGACTCGACGTAGCGTTTGGTGTCGTCGTACATGCCGTACTTGCTGACGGAGTACTGGCCCTGGTAGTAGCCTGCGATCGCAGTGTCCAGGTCCTTGCTGGTGGCGATGAGTGCACGGATGATGGCCACACCGGCCGTGGCATTGTCGTACGGATCCAGGAGGTTGAGCTTCCGGCCCACCAGGTCGGAAGCCCACTGTCCGGACGACGGAATCACCTGCATGGTGCCGATGGCATTGGCAGGGGAGACGGCGCGCTGGTCGAAGCCGGACTCCTGCTCAGCGAATGCCAGCGCCAGGGACGGGCTGACGCCCATGCGGCGGGCGGTATCGGCAACGATGGTCTTCATCTCGGCCCTGCTAGGCACCGGCGATGCATTCAACAGCGCCTTGTTTTCGTTCGCGGAGCTGACCACGGCCGGCGGGTAGGTGAAGCCAAGGAAGGTGCTTGGGACCAGGGGCTTGGTGTCCCCGGCCGGCTGCAAGGCACCGCTGCCCGGAACCGTCAGCTTCTGCCCGGGGTAGATCACGGTGGTGGCCGTGACGTTGTTCGCGCTCATGAGCGCGGACAGGGAGACTCCCAGGCGTGAGGCAATGGCACTCAGGGTGTCGCCTGCCTTGATCGTGTAGCTGCCGGTGTTGGCGAGGGCCGGTGACGGCGCAGCCGGCGTGGCGGGTGCCGGGGCCGACGGCGCCGGGGCGGTACCGCCCCCGCTGACCTTGATCTTTTGGCCGGGGTAGATGATGGAGCTTCCGCTCAGGTTGTTCCAGCTGAAGATGCTGGACAAGGGGACGCCGTGCTTGGCCGCGATGGCGCTGAGGGTGTCACCGGGAACTACGGTGTAGGTCGCGGCGGCGTTTGTTGCCGGTGCCGGGGCGGCAGGGGCAGGTGCCGGTTGCGCCGGCTTGGGGGCGCTGCCGGTGAGCTTGATGGTCTGCCCGGGGTAAATGATCGTGGTGGCGGTGAGGTTGTTCAGCCGCAGGAGATCGTTCGTATCAAGGTTGAACCGGTGCGCGATGGCACTGATGGTGTCGCCCCTGACGATCTTGTAGGTGTCCGGCGTGTCCGGCGTCGAAGGGGCCATCGGTCGCAGCGCCGAAGGCAGCGTGGAGGCGACGGACTGCGCCGGAATGACAGCGGCCTTTTGTGCCGCTTGGGCCTGCATGGCCGCAGCGAGGGTAGCGGGGATCTTGCGCTGTAGCGGAGCCGGCGCTGCGGTGGCCGGCTGGGCCACGGCGAGCGAGGACAAGACCACGGCAGGAAGCGCAGCCGTGGTAGCCGCGATTACCGGCATGCTCATGGTTCGTTTCGTCGGGCGGGGCGTGGTCATGGATGGTGTCCTCGTCTAGGCAGCGGAGACGGTCAGTGTGACCGCTGTTACCAGTGTTGCCAATGTTACTAATGTTGTACGTGATACGAATGTGATCAGTGTGAATCTCTCACACTTATTCCCGTGGCACAAGAAATCCGCTGGATTTCGGAAACCAAAAAGTGAAATGCCCTCCCGCGATCCGGCCTCATGCTTTTCCTGCGGGGCCTTTTACTGTCGGCTAGGCGAGCGGCGGGTTGGCGTGGCAACCTTGTTCCGTGAGTAATGTAGAAAGCCTTGTTTCCGACTGGTTGCCTTTGCCTGATGTTGCCGAACTGCTTGATGTCAGCATCACCAAAGTGCACGGACTGCTTGATGAGCGCGCGCTGGTGGCCCTCAAACGCGGTGAACGGAAAATTCGTTCCATCCCTGCTTTGTTCATCCAGGACGGGCATGTAGTTGACAGCCTTAAAGGCACAGTGGCCGTCCTGGGCGACGCCGGCTACAGCGACGAGGAACTGATTATCTGGCTGTTCACCCCGGACGAGTCCCTGGGTGGCCGTCCCATCGACGCGCTGCGGGAAGGCCGGAAGACCGAAATCCGGCGGCGTGCACAGTCCCTGGCGTGGTAGCTGGCCCGTTCAAGGCCACAACGGAAGATGCACGACGGCGGCAAGCACCGCCGTCGGGCATCTTCAGTAAAGCGAAACCCGGGAAAGCTTCTTTAAGCAGCGCGGCTGACCGCGGCTTCCGCCAGGCGGCGGAGCGCCGTCAAGGGCAACTCTGCCAAGGGGAGTTGTTCCAGCGCCGCGAAAGCTGTGTTGCTAAGGTCCGCAATGAGGGACTCCGTGGCTTCCAGTGCACCGCATTCGACAACAATGTGACGGATCCGGTCAACTTCAGCCTGGTCCAGGTCGGGTTTTCCAAGCATTTGGTCTACGTAGGCGGCGTCATCCGCCGAAGCCATGTTGATGGCGAAACCAACCAATACAGTGCGCTTGCCCTCGCGGAGGTCATCCCCGGCAGGCTTTCCGGTGGTCTCCGGATCCCCAAAGACCCCCAGAACGTCGTCACGCATTTGGAAGGCCTCGCCCAAGGGCAGCGAGAAGTCCGAGTAGCCCGCGAGCAGTTCTTTTGAGGCTCCCGCCAAGGCCCCGCCCAGCGCGAGTGGATGCTCAGTGGAGTATTTTGCCGATTTGTACCTGATGATCGCCTTGGCGCGCTCTACCGAGCCGGACCGGTCCCTGACGGGTCCGGCCACTTCTTCGAGGATGTCCAGGTATTGGCCTGCCATGACCTCGGCGCGCATCAGGTTGAAGATGCGGCGGGCTTCGGTGCCTGCGGCGGCCCGAAGTCCCACGCGCGTGAAGGCCTCTTCACTGAAGGACAGGCAAAGATCGCCGGTGAGTATTGCTGCCGCATGACCGAAGCGTTCAGCGTCCAGGGCCCAGCCGTTGTCCGAATGCAGTTGACTGAAGCGCTTGTGGACGCTGGGGCCGCCCCGCCGGGTGTCGGAGCGGTCAATAATGTCGTCGTGGATCAACGCGGCGGCCTGGAACAGTTCAAGGGCACAGCCGGCTGTGAGGATTTCGTCATCCCCGGCTGCGCCGCCGGCCCCCCGCCAGCCCCAATAACACATCAGGGCGCGCATCCGCTTGCCTCCGGACACAAGGTTGGAGATCGAGTCCAGCAGCGGGGCAACGTCCGGTGAAATGGGGGCCATAAGGTCCTGCTGGGCGGACAAGAAGGAACTCAGTTCTCCCGAAACGCCTGCGATGAATGCTGACTGCTCTTCGGCTAGTTGTTCCACGGGACTCACTTAACGGAACCAGCCGCCACGTTGGCGCCAATAGTGAAGGTGGAAACGCCTTCTTTCTGCCGCACGGACAGGTTCACGGTTTCACCATCGCCCCTGATGAAGTCGATCGACGTGACGTTGCCCACCGCTTCAGGACCAGGAACCACCTTGAAGCCCTGGGCCTCCAAGGATGCCTTGTAGAACTCCACCACTCCCTCCGGCGGAGCCTTCACGGTGCCCACCAGTGCCACCGTGGCGGGGGAGGCTGCTTTATCGAAGCTGCTGGACCGGACCGAGGTCTTGGGCATGACGGGGATCAACTGCTGGGGGAAACCCTCAACCAGCGCTCCGACCGTAGCGGTTGCGCTCGGCGCCGGCGCCGGGGCCGTGCTGCTTCCGGAGGGCGTTGCAGTTGCAGAGGCACTGCCCGCAGAAGGTGACGCCGAAACGGGAGCACTGGATGACGTGCCGGAGGAGGGGGCGGCAGAACCGCCGGATGGCTGGGTGCAGGCCGAGGCCGTTATGGCAACGCCAACGGCGAGCAGGGCGAGCCCTCGCGTTCGGGGAGTTCCAGAGAGCTTCACGGGGATGTCCTTCCTTGGGGTGACACCGGGGCTTGGCGTGGGCTGACGCCGGGCTGAGCCTCCAGTTTAGTCAGTGGCCGGGCATAGTATTGCCGTTGTGAGGCACGATGTACCGGGACCCGGCCCTGGAGATAGCCGGAAGTCCCACCGCACCCCGGAAGAATTGCTGCAGCAGATGCGCCGGACAAGCATTCTGCACGTGGACATGGATGCCTTCTTCGTATCCGTCGAATTGCGCAGCAGGCCTGACCTGCGGGGCAAACCCGTGATCGTCGGCTTCCCGGCTGAGCGATCGGTGGTGCTCTCAGCGTCCTACGAAGCCAGGGCGACCGGCGTCAAGTCCGCCATGCCCATGGCCATCGCCATGCGGATGTGTCCGGCCGCCATCATCATCGAACCGAGGCACAAGCTCTACTACCAGGTCTCCGGGCAGATCATGAATATCTTCTCGTCCATCACGGACCTCGTGGAGCCACTGAGCGTGGATGAGGCGTTCCTTGATGTCAAGGGAGCCATCCGACGCCTGGGATCCCCCTTGGACATCGGGCACATGATCCGGGCCCGGGTTCAGTCCGAGCTTGGCATCACGGCCTCAGTGGGCATCGCCGGCACCAAGTTCGTGGCCAAAATAGCTTCCACGCGGTGTAAGCCGGACGGCATCCTGCAGATCGATGCGGAAGATACCCTGTCCTACCTTCACAGCCTTCCGGTGAATGCCTTGTGGGGCGTGGGTGGCCGAACAGGCGAAGTCCTTGCCCGCCTCGGTATCAGGACCGTTGCCGACGTTGCAGCAACTCCCGTGGCGTCCTTGAAGAAGGTCCTCGGAGCCGCCGGCGAGCACGTGCACAGGCTCTCCCTGGGAATCGATCCCCGTCCCGTGACGCCCACCCGCTTGGAAAAGAGCATCGGAGCGGAGGAGACGTTCAGCACGGACACCACTGATCCCGCACTGCTCAACCGTGAGTTGCTGAGGCTTTCCCATCGCACCGCCACCCGGCTCCGCAGCTCGGACATGCTGGCCCGTACCATCGCCTTGAAGCTGCGGTATGCGGACTTCTCCACCGTTACCAGAAGCCGGACCCTGCACACGCCGGTTGACAGTGCCCAGTTGATCTATGAGGTGGCCGTTGGTTTGCTTGAGTCGCTGGGGCCGAGGGCCCAGAGCGTGCGCTTGGTGGGCGTCAGGGCAGAACAGTTGGAACCGACCGCACGGACGTCCATGCAATTGAGCCTGGATGGCAGGGACGACAACTGGCGGGCTGCCGAGCAGGCCCTTGACCGGGTAGCTGAGCGTTTTGGTTCAAAGACACTCCTGCCGGCCGCTCTCCTGGAACGGGCGAGGCACGCGGAAGACCAATGACTCCGGCCCTGGCATTGCCCGCCATGCCCCCGTCAGGTGTGCTCAGGCCGTCTTTCAGAACAGCGCTGGACAAACTATCCTAAGGAGTACAAATATCCAGATCGTCTGGACTGCTGATCGGAAAGTTCGGGTCCCGGGAGATCCGCCAGGGCGGCGGGGGTAACGGGGAACGAATTTTCAGGCTTGTTCGTTCTGAATCACAGACGCACAAGCCACGGTTTTTCCAGACGCCGGCTGACTTAAGGAGGTCGCGATGCCCCTGTCGGAGCACGAACAGAAGTTGCTCGAACAACTTGAGAAGCAGCTTCATGAGGACGATCCAAAGTTTGCCAACACCATGGGTTCGGATCCCATCCGCAGCTGGTCCACCAGGCACGTCATCATAGGTGTGCTGGGCGCCATTGCAGGCATCCTTTTGTTGCTCGTTGGAGTGTCACTCCAGCAAATCTTTGTGGGAGTTCTGGGTTTCATTGTCATGGGGGCCGGCGTGTACTTCGCCACACTCCGCGGTACGGCATTCGCCAAGGGGCGGAAGGGCAAGCCGGGCAAGGCCAAGTCGAAGAGTTCCTTCATGAGCAGCCTCGAAGAGCGCTGGGACGAACGCCGCCGGGACGACTCCTGACCGTTCGCCTTTTGCCGACGCGCTGATGGATGCTGCCTGACAGCCTCCTCCAAGCCGACTTGCTTCCGGGCGACTTGTTCAGTCTGCGTGGCCAGCCAGCATTTTCAGGTGAGCTTGTTCAGTCAGCCCCTGGGCGACTTCGTGAGTCAGCGACCTACCGGTCCTTGATTCTTTTCTTATGAGTCCTCGATTGATACAGGGCGCCCTGGAGTAGTGGAGCGCCCAACATCCTGGAATCACAGCTTTGTTGAATCCCAGCATTCCCGAAGCCGATCATTGCCGGGCCCGTTGCGGGCCCTTTTTCTGTTTAACGGACCGCTCTGTTTAACGGACCGCCCCGTATAAACGCCCGCTCTGTTGAATGGCCCGCTCTGCGGTCCAGGCCCGCAGCCCGGTCCTGTGGCCCGCGGCGCCCTCCACTTCCATCCCCGGGGACGTTCTTACTCCACTTGTCCCCACTACGGCCCCGGCCAGGGCGGCATGCGCTTGGTTCTGCGCTGCTCCCGCCCCGGACAACGCGCCCGGGGCGGGACTGAGCCTCCACTTCGCCCCACCGCCGGGAATTCCGCGTCACGGCGCCACTCTGGAAACCCAAGGGGTGGAGAAACGCGTCCATCTGCGTTGACTGTGGTGCTTTGTGGAGTAAAGTGGAGCGCATAAGAGGGTAATGGCATAGCAGGGTATGGGCGGGCACCTTAGTTGAGGGGCGGTGGGCCGGTGTTTCTAGGCACCCATTCGCCGCGTCTCGATGAAAAGGGCCGGATCATACTTCCCGCCAAGTTCCGTGAGGAGCTTGCGGCGGGCCTGGTCCTCACAAGGGGGCAGGAGCGATGCATTTACGTCTTCAGTCAGAAGGAATTCGAACGCATTCACGAATCGATGCGGGAGGCACCGCTGTCCTCCAAGCAGGCTCGTGATTACATTCGGGTCTTTCTGTCCGGGGCCTCTGACGAGGTACCTGACAAGCAGGGGCGCGTGACGATTCCGCCGGCGCTCCGGGCATACGCAGGGCTTGGCCGCGAGCTGGCTGTTATTGGAGCCGGTACCCGGGCCGAGATCTGGGACGCCGAGGCTTGGAATGAGTACCTCGCCGAGAAGGAAGCTGCCTTCTCAGAAACGGATGACGACCATCTTCCGGGCTTCTTCTAGCCGGTAGGGGGAGTCCTCCTGTTCTTGGATGGGATCTCCAGCCGCCCATCGATCTGCTTTCCTGGCTCAACTTCCCCGGAGCCAGGCCGGCGGGACGGTAGGCGCGGATGGGGATCCGATCCAAGAAAGAAGCAAGCAGGGCTAGTGAGGAAAGAGGAGGCAGCGTGGAGGAGCAGGACGCGGCGAAGCCGACATCGGAACGCCACGTGCCCGTCTTGAAGGACCGCTGCATCAATCTCTTGGCTCCCGGTTTTGAAGCCGCACGGAAACGCGGGGAAACGCCGGTAGTCATCGATGCCACGCTTGGCATGGGCGGCCATTCCGAAGCCATGCTGCAGCGCTTCGGGGATCTGCATCTGGTGGGAATCGATCGCGACGAAGAGGCCTTGGCGCTTGCCGGTGCGCGACTTGAGCCCTTCAGTGCACGTACGGACCTGGTTCATGCCGTCTATGACGAGATAGCCGACGTCCTGGAGGATCTCGGCATTCCCGAAGTCCACGGCGTCCTCATGGACCTGGGTGTTTCCTCCCTGCAGCTTGACGAGCGGGAGCGGGGCTTCGCCTACTCCTATGATGCTCCGCTGGACATGCGCATGGACACCAGCCGGGGCCAGACAGCGGCAGACGTAGTCAATACGTACAGCGAAGAAGACCTGGTGCGCATTATCCGTAAGTGGGGCGAGGAGAAGTTCGCCGGAAGGATCGCCAACAGGATCGTTCGAGCCCGCGAACAGAAGCCGTTTGCGACCACCGGTGAGCTGGTCGAAGAGATCCGGGCCGTAGTCCCAGCTGCCGCCGCAAAGAGCGGTGGCCACCCGGCCAAGCGAACCTTCCAGGCCTTGCGCATTGAAGTCAACGAGGAACTGGATGTCCTGGAGCGGGCCGTTCCGGCAGCAGTTGCGGCAACGGCGTTGGGGGGCCGGGTCGTGGTGATGTCCTACCACTCCCTCGAAGACAAGATCGTGAAGTCCGTCTTCCAAGCAGGTTCCAAGTCTTCGGCTCCCTTGGGTTTCCCCGTTGAACTGGAAGAGCACAAGCCGGAACTCAAAACCCTTACCAAAGGCACTGAGGTGCCTACCCCAGCGGAAATTGCCGAGAACCCACGCGCGGCGTCTGCCCGGTTGCGGGCCGTGGAGCGCATCAAACCGAGGAGAGTCGTATGAGCACCGCCGCAGCTAAGACAATGCCCTCGGTTGTGGGTAACACGGCGCGCGTCCTTCCCGCGGGCAAGCCGGACACCGCCCGGAAGCCGCGCACGCCGCTTTCCGTGGTGCGCAGTGCACCCGGCAAACGCCGCACGCCCGTGGTTGTTTTGTGCGTCCTGGCGTTGGCTGCGGCCCTGCTGACGGTACTGGTCCTCAATATCTCCGTGTCCACCGCGCAGTACCGCTTGGTGCAGCTTAAAGCCGAGGCGGCGACCCTCACCAAAGAGAACCAGGACCTGACACAGAAGAAGCAGAACTTCGAAGCTCCCCAGAACCTGGCTGCCAAGGCGGCAGAATTGGGAATGGTCCAGTCCACTGTCAAAGGCCAGATTGATGTGAACACCATGACGGTTACAGGCAAAGCCACTCCTGCGGTCAAGGGAGACAATCCCTCGGCCCTGATCGCACCCCCGGCGATCGCCGGCCAGCTTGATGTGGTTCCCTCCGTGACTACTAAGGAGCCGCTGGAGAACCTGAAGCCGTCGGCGCCTGCGGCAGGCGCACCGGCAGCTACTCCGCCGGCCGCCTCAACGGCTCCGGCAGCGCCGTCTGCTGAACTTCACGGCGGATCCGTACCGGCTCCGCAGCAGAAGGCGCCCGGCCAGTAACCAACCGTCCACCGATTCAACGCCAGCAGCAAGGAACCAACGTGGCGCATAACTCCGGCAAAACCAAGAAGACGAAAGTGCCGGTGGCCAGGAAGCGCCTCCGGGTTGGTTTGGGGATCATGCTGACCTTGCTGCTGGTGGTAGGCGGCAAGCTGTTCATGGTCCAGGGACTGGACATGGGCGGAATGGCAGAAGCTGCCCTGGCCAGCAGGCTCACGCCCCAGGTGCTCCCGGCCGAGCGCGGCAAGATCGTCGACGCGAACGGAACAGTCCTGGCGAGCAGCGTGATCCGTTACAACATCGTGGTGGATCAGGTCCTCAATACCGCTACCTCCGACTTCAAGCGGTACAACCAGGACACTGAGACCGTTGAGACGATCACCAGGGACCAGGGCATCTCGGAACTGGCTACCCTCCTGGGTTCCGACGTCGCGAAGGTGCGGGACTCACTGACCGGCGACAAGAAGTATGCCGTAGTGGCCAAAGACATCAAGCCGGAGCTCGAAGACCGCATCACCAAGCTTCGGATCCCGGGAGTCTCGGCAGAGGGCGTGAGCAAGCGGGTCTATCCCAACGGCAGCGTTGCCGGGGGAGTTGTTGGCTTCCTGCAGGATGGAACTACGGGCCAAGCCGGAATCGAGCAAACCCAGGACGAGATCCTGCGTGGCACCGAAGGCAAGCGTGTCTTCGAGATCGGCGCCGACGGCCTGCGGATCCCGGTCGCCACCGACGAGCTGACTCCGGCAGTGGACGGCAGCGACGTTAAGCTGACCCTCAACACCGACATCCAGTACTTTGCCCAGCAGGCCATCCAAAGCCAGGTCAACAAGCTCAACGCCGAATGGGGCGTCATTGTGGTGATGGACGCCAAGACCGGCAACCTGATCGCTTTGGCCGATACGAATGCCCCGGACCCCAACGATCCCGGGAAGGTCGATGCCAAAGACCGCGGCGTGCGGGCAGTGACTGCCGCTTACGAGCCCGGTTCGGTGGAGAAGATGATCACGGCGGCAGCGGTCATCGAAGAAGGCAAGTCCAGCCCCCTGGACCATTTCACTATCCCGTCGTCCTACACGATCGATGGCCAGACCTTCACTGATGCTTTCGAGCACGGGACCGAGGAACGCACGCTGGCCGGCATCCTTGGCTGGTCGATGAACACAGGCACCGTTATGGCCGGCAGCAGGTTGAGCAAGGAACAGCGCTATGACTGGCTGAGGAAATTCGGCATCGGCGAAAAGACCGAGGTGGGCCTCCCGGCTGAAGCCACGGGCATCCTCGCAAAACCGGAGCAGTGGGACGACCGCCAGCAGTACACGGTGCTGTTCGGCCAAGGTGTTTCGCAGTCGACGCTGCAGACGGTGCGCGCCTACCAAAGCATCGCCAATGACGGCGTCATGCTCCAGCCGAGGCTCATTGACAGTTACATCGATCCCGACGGCGTTGAACAGAAGGTGCCGGCCAAGGATCCCCGGCAGGTGGTCTCCAAGGACACGGCGCAGCAAGTACGGGATATCCTCGAAAGCGCCGTGACCGAAGGGCAGATCAAGGACGCCGCGATCGACGGCTACCGGGTAGGAGCGAAGACGGGAACATCCCAGGCTCCCCGTGAAGACGGGCTCCCCGGTTTTGACGGCTACACGGCATCGATGGTCGGAATGGCACCCATGGACGATCCCAGGTTCATTGTGGAAGTCGTCCTGCAGCGCCCGAAGGGAAGCATCTACGGCATCACCAACGGCCCCGTGTTCCGGTCCGTGATGTCCCAAGTGCTGCGGACCTATAACGTCCCGCCGTCTACCGGTACACCCGCGCGCTTGCCGCAGTTCGTCAAGTAAGCTTCTTGGGCGCCTGTTTCGGCCCAGGATCAGATCCCGCACACCGACCGGGCGCCGCTGGCCCCCAGCCGGTCGTTCCACTGAGCACCATTGGAGAACCACGTGTCAGAGCACCATCAGGCAGATTCCAGCGCCACGACGCCCGACGACGGGGAGCCCGGGTTCCGGCCCCGGTCGGTAGCGGCAGTGCCGTTGTCGGAGATCGCCGAAGTGCTCGGCGTCACCGTTCCGGAGCAGGATTCGGGCGGGGGAGTGACGGGTATTTCCCTTAATTCCCGGGCTGTTGAGCCAGGGGACCTCTACATGGCGTTGCCGGGTGCCTCGCGCCACGGGGCCGACTTCGTGCCCCAGGCCGTGGAGTCCGGTGCCGTTGCGGTGGTGACGGACGACGCCGGTGCCCGCCAGCTTGCGTTGGCAGGCGAGCAGCCCGTTCCTGTCCTGATTGTCCAGGAGCCGCGTACCGCCGTCGGGCGATTGTCCGCCCTTATCTACCGGAGCCAGCCCGCAGAAGGTGGCCACCCCACCCTTTTTGGTGTCACCGGAACCAACGGAAAGACAACCACCACCTACTTCATCAATTCCTTGTTGCGTGCGCTCGGCAAGACGCCCGGTCTCATCGGGACGATCGAGATCCTTGCCGGCGGCGATCCCATCCCAAGCCTGCTCACGACGCCCGAATCCACCGATGTCCACGGTCTCTTGGCGCTCATGCGCGAAAGGGGCCTGGAGGCGGCGTCGATGGAGGTCTCATCCCACGCCATTTCGTACCATCGCGTTGACGGAGTGATGTTCGACGTCGCGGGGTTCACCAACCTTACGCAGGATCACTTGGATCTCCACGGTGACATGGAAGAGTATTTCCGGACCAAGGCGGAGTTGTTCACGGCAGCCCGTGCCCGGCGGGCCGTGGTGACGGTCGATGACGGGTGGGGCCGCCAACTGGCACGCATGGCGGACATTCCGGTCACCACGCTGTCCACGACCCCTGATGACGTGGAGGCGGACTGGCACGTTGCCTCGGTTGCTTCCCGCGGACTGGGGACGGAATTTGAGCTCGTGCACAAGGACGGCGGGTCGCTGCGCGTGCACACGGGCCTGCCCGGTGATTTCAACGTGTCCAACGCTGCTTTGGCGACTGCCATGGTGGCGGCTTCCGGTGTTGACCTTGAAGTGCTCCAGGCGGCACTTGACCAGCACGATCCCTTCACGGTTTCCGTGCCGGGCCGCATGCAGTTGATCTCCACTGCGCCCGCGGCAGTGGTGGATTTTGCCCATAACCCCGATGCCCTTGCCCGCGCATTGAAGGCTGTCCGCTCAGCCGAAGAGGGTTCACGGGTCATTGTGGTCTTCGGAGCCACCGGGCAGCGGGACCAAGGCAAGCGGCCCACCATGGGAGCGATCGCCGCGCGACTCGCGGACGTAGTCATCATCACTGACGATGACCCCCACGACGAAGACGCAGCCGCCATCCGTGCGGATGTCCTCGCCGGGGCCCGTGCCGCCGTTGAGAAGGAAGGACTGGACAGCGAAATTGTCGAGTCCCACCCCCGTGACGAAGCCATCAGGCTTGCTGTGGAACTGGCCACTTCCAAGGACACCATCCTTGTGGCCGGCCGCGGCCACGAAGTGTGGCAGGAGGTCAAGGGAGTCAATCTGGCACTTGACGACAGGGTGGAACTGCGGGCCGCCTTGACATCCAAGGGATTCAGCGTTTCAACGGACCAGCGGATAGAGTCCTAAACCGAGATGATTGCATTTACTGCGGCTGAAATCGCCGACATTACCCATGGCCGCCTGACCGGCAGCGGGGAGCTCGTGCCCGCCTCCGTCGTCACCGATTCGCGGGAAGCGACCCCCGGCGCGCTGTACGTGGCCAAGCCCGGCGAACACGCCGACGGCCACGACTTTGTTGCCGCTGCCTTCGAACGCGGTGCCGTTTTGGCGCTGACCGAACGCGAAGTCGCCGATGCCGGCGGTACGCCGTTTCCCGCCGTCATCGTTGA
Source organism: Paenarthrobacter sp. YJN-5 (assembly GCF_015040095.1). Taxonomy (NCBI): domain Bacteria; kingdom Bacillati; phylum Actinomycetota; class Actinomycetes; order Micrococcales; family Micrococcaceae; genus Paenarthrobacter; species Paenarthrobacter sp. YJN-5. The sequence continues at coordinate 2,826,123 of NZ_CP053544.1, read as the reverse complement.
TGACGCAGTCCTGGCCATGGGCGAACTGGCTGCCGAGGCCGTACGCCGGATCCGGGCCAAGCGTGCCGGGCGGGGTGAAGACTTCACGGTGATCGGGATTACCGGTTCCGCGGGAAAGACCACCACCAAGGACCTCCTGGCGGGCATCTTGTCCCAGGCCGGACCTACGGTCGCGCCGCAGGGCTCCTACAACGGAGAGGTTGGCGTCCCGCTGACGGTCTTTGCCGCAACGGAAGACACCCGCTACCTGGTCATCGAGATGGGCGCGACGGGGATTGGCCACATCAAGTACCTCGCTGACATGGTCAAGCCGGACATCGGCGTTGTCCTGGTGGTCGGGACGGCGCATTCCGGTGAATTCGGCGGCGTCGAGAACATTGCCAAGGCCAAAGGCGAAATGGTGGAGGCGCTCGGCGAAGAGGGTACCGCTGTCATCAACCTCGACGACGGCCGGGTGGCTGCGATGCGCACCAGGACCAGGGCCAAGGTCCTTGGGTTTACGGCCTCCCCGGCAACGAACGAAGAAGTGGAAGCCCGCAACGTGGTGGTGAACGCCCAGGGCCACCCGGACTTTGACCTGGTATTGCCCGACGGCGGGCCCTCCGTTGCCGTCCACAGCAAGCTCATCGGCGGTCACCACGTGACCAACCTGCTTGCGGCAGCCTCAGCGGCTTTCGCAGCAGGCATCCCCGCACCGGACATCGCGGCCTCGCTGAGTTCCCAATCGGCGGCCAGCCGCTGGCGGATGGAACGGACCGAACGGCCGGACGGCGTCACCATCATCAACGACGCCTACAACGCCAATCCCGAGTCGATGCGGGCCGCTTTGCGGACCCTTGCCGACCTCGGACAGGGACGCCGCACGTGGGCCGTGCTCGGTGCCATGCTGGAGCTCGGCGACGATTCAATCCGCGAGCACACGGCCGTGGGCACGCAGGTGGTCCGGCTCAACATCTCACGCCTGCTGGTGGTGGGCCGTGAAGCCCGTGCCATGTACGTATCCGCCATCCAAGAGGGCTCCTGGGGCGACGAGTGCCTATTCGCCGAGACAGTGGAAGAGGCCTATGAAATCCTGCAGAGCGAACTCCGGCCCGGCGACCTCGTCCTCTTCAAGTCCTCCAACGGTGTTGGGCTGCGGCATTTGGGCGATCGGATAGCATTACCCCCACGGGCCGAGCCCACCGGGGAAAGCGCGGCCAATGGCGCCGCAAGCGAAGGGAACGAGCTGCAGTGATTGCACTTTTGATCGGCGCAGGCGTCGCCCTCCTGGTGGCACTCATCGGGACCCCGTTGTTCATCCGGTTCCTGGTGGCCAAGAGCTACGGGCAATTCATCCGCGATGACGGACCCACCTCGCACCACACCAAAAGGGGCACGCCGACCATGGGCGGAACCGTGGTGGTGGCGGCCGTGCTGCTCAGCTACTTCGTGACCCACCTCATTATGTGGCTGATAAACCCGCGGTCGCCCGGGCCATCGGCGTCCGGCCTCCTTTTGTTGTTCCTCATGGTGGGCATGGGCTTTGTAGGCTTCCTCGATGACTACATCAAGATTTCGAACAAACGGAGCCTGGGCCTCAACGCCAAGGCCAAACTGATACTCCAAGCCGCCGTGGGCATCATCTTCGCTGTCCTGGTTCTTCAGTTCCCCAACGAAGACGGACTGCGCCCTGCCTCCACGCAGATATCGCTGGTCCGTGACATCCCTTGGCTGGACCTCGCCTTCGGCGGGACCGTCCTGGGAGCAATCCTCTTTGTGCTGTGGTCCAACCTGATCATCACGGCAGCCACCAACGGCGTGAACCTCACGGACGGGTTGGACGGGCTCGCGGCCGGGGCATCCATCATGGTGTTCGGGGCCTATACGATCATGGGCATCTGGCAGAACAACCAAGCCTGCGGGTCCCCCAGGGAGGCGGGCAGCGGCTGCTACCAAGTGCGCGACCCCATGGACCTGGCGCTCCTCGCCGCGATACTGAGTGCGGCCCTGGTGGGCTTCCTGTGGTGGAACACATCTCCCGCCAAGATCTTCATGGGCGACACCGGTTCCCTGGCCATTGGCGGCGCCGTGGCAGCATTCGCGATCCTCTCCAGGACCGAACTGCTCCTGGCCTTCATCGGCGGCCTGTTCGTCCTCATCACCCTGTCCGTCATCATCCAGGTCGGCTTCTTCAAACTGAGCGGCGGCAAGCGCGTCTTCAAGATGGCGCCGCTGCAGCACCACTTCGAACTCAAGGGCTGGGCCGAAGTGACTGTCGTCGTGCGGTTCTGGATCCTCGCCGGCCTGTTTGTCGCTGCCGGCCTTGGAATTTTCTACGCTGAATGGGTGGTGCTGCTGTGAACGCAAGCCCGGAAACCGTCCCCGATCGTCTTGAGGGGCTCACCAGTTGGGACTCCGACTGGAGCGGGCTCCGCGTCGTGGTCACCGGGATCGGCGTCTCCGGCTTTGCCGCCGCAGACACGCTCATCGAGCTCGGGGCAAAAGTGGTGGTTGTGGATGCATCCACCACAGCCAAGGCACACGCCCAGGCCGACACCCTCAAGATCGTGGGTGCAGTGGATGTCCTCCTTGGGCAGGATGCCGTGAACAGCTTGCCGCTCATCGAAGGCGAAAAGCCCGAACTCGTCGTCACCTCGCCGGGGTGGCGTCCGGACCAGGCCCTGCTCGCGGCCGCCAAACGGAAGCACATCCCCGTGTGGGGCGACGTTGAACTGGCATGGCGTCTAAGAGTGCGCGAAGGCCGTAAGACGGCCGACTGGTTGGCCATCACCGGAACCAACGGCAAGACCACCACTGTGGGTATGACGGAATCCATGCTGCAAGCGGCCGGATTGAAAGCCATCGCCGTGGGCAACGTGGGCACACCCATCCTGGACGCCCTGCGTGACCCGGTGGATTACGACGCCTTCGCGGTGGAACTCTCCAGCTTCCAGCTTCACTGGAGCCATTCATTGTCTCCAGTGGCCAGTGTGTGCCTCAACGTTGCAGAGGACCACGTGGACTGGCATGGCTCCTATGAGTCGTACTTGGCGGACAAGGCCAAGGTGTATGAGAACACGCAGAAGGCGGCAATCTACAACGCCGAGCAAATCGAGACCGAACGCATGGTGGAAAATGCGGACGTCGTCGAAGGCTGCCGCGCGGTCGCCTTCACCACCAACACCCCGGCCATCAGCATGGTGGGGGTCGTGGACGGTTTGCTCGTGGACCGCGCCTTCATCGCCGAACGCAAGGATTCTGCGGCCGAGCTCGCCGCCCTGTCCGACCTCGGCCCGGTAGCGCCCCGGCACATGGTGGCCAATGCCTTGGCGGCCGCTGCCTTGGTCCGCGCCTACGGTGTGGAACCGGCAGCGGTGAGACAGGGCCTGGTCAACTTCCTTCCGGGTGAACACCGGATCCAGTTGGTTGCCAAGCAGAACGACGTGCTCTGGGTCAACGACTCCAAAGCCACCAATCCGCATGCGGCGTCCGCAGCCCTCTCTGCCTTCTCCAACGTCGTGTGGATCGCCGGCGGCCTCTCCAAGGGCGTCAACTATGACGACCTCGTCAAGGAGCATGCCCACCGGCTCAAGGCGGTTGTCCTGATCGGTGCGGACACCGGTGCCCTGGAAGGTTCGCTGCGGCGACACGCGCCCGATGTCCCCGTGATCCTCCAGCCCAAGGGTGAAACTGAGGAAGTGGAGACCGCAGTTGCCTCACCAATTTTCGGTGAGACCATCATGGCCCAGGCCGTAGCTTCGGCCGCCGATGTGGCAGCCCCGGGCGACACCGTCCTCATGGCACCGGCCGCGGCCTCCATGGATCAGTTCTCTTCCTACGCTCACCGTGGCGACGCTTTCATCCAGGCAGTCCGCGAGCTCGTGGAAGGGCAGGCACAGACCACCGAGGAGTAACAATGGTCAGCACGCCCACGCGTAGCCGCGGCAAAGAGCCCGACGCCGGTGACTCCGGTTCCCAGCGGACCAGCGTCCAACGGACCAAGGCCAAGCAGCCGGTCCGGCTTCGCGGACACGTAAGGAAGTTTTGGGAAGCGCTGGAAGGCCGCAGCAAGGCGCCCAACAGTTCCACCTACTACCTCATCCTCGGGTGTGCCATGGCGCTGACAGCCATCGGCGTCATGATGGTGCTGTCGGCCTCGAGCGTCGAAGCGATCTCCGAGGGCAAGTCGCCGTATGCGGACGCCCTCAAGCAGGCAGCCTTCGGCGTCATGGGCCTCATCGCCATGTACGTCATCTCGCGGACAAACGTGAACTGGATGAAACGGCTGTCCTGGTGGGGCTTTGGCATCGTCGTTGTCCTGCTGGTACTGGTGCAGGTCATCGGCAACAGCGTCAACGGCAACCGGAACTGGGTGGACATAGGCGGCATCACCATCCAGCCCTCCGAAATCGCGAAGCTGGCCTTGTGCGTGTGGATCGCTGCCGTGCTCGCGCGGAAGGAAAAGTACCTCACCAGCTGGTGGCATGTGATTATCCCCGTCATCCCGGGAGCGGGCCTCGTCATTGTTTTGGTAATGCTCGGCAACGACCTCGGAACGGTCATTGTGATTGCGGCGATCATGGTGGCTGCATTGTATTTTGCCGGTGTTCCGGCCCGCATGCTGGCCATCGTCGGCCTCATCGGCGCCGCCGGGGCAACAGCGGGTACCCTCAGCAGTGCCAACCGGATTTGCCGGATCACGTCGTGGCTCGGTAATCCTTCGGCCACCTGCACCGAACAGTTCGACTTCGACTTCCAATCAACCAACGGCATGTACGGCCTGGCGCAGGGGAGTTGGACAGGTTTGGGGCTCGGGCAAAGCCGGCAGAAATACAACTGGCTGCCGGAAGCACACAATGACTTCATCTTCGCCATCATCGGCGAGGAGCTGGGCTTGGTTGGCACCCTCGTGGTGTTGGTCCTGTTCGCAATCCTCGGTATTGCCATTTTCCGGGTTGTGGTCCGCCAAACGGATCCGTTCCAGCGCACGCTGGCCGGCGGCATCATGGTGTGGTTGCTCGGCCAGGCCAGCATGAATATGGGTGTTGTCACCCAGCTTCTGCCCGTGATCGGCGTCCCGCTGCCCTTCATCTCCTATGGCGGTTCAGCCCTGGTGATGTCACTGTGCGGCGTCGGCGTAGTGTTGTCTCTGGCCCGGGGACAACTGCCCCCGCAGCAACGCCCCGGATTCATTCCCGGTCGATCTCCCAAAGCCGCACGAAAGCGTACCCGCACTTCATGACTGCAGATTCACACCAAGCCATCACGCCGTTGTCAGTTGTCCTGGCAGGCGGCGGTACGGCAGGCCATATCAGCCCGCTGCTCGCGATCGCCGACGCGATCCGCTCACAGCGTCCCGACGCCGCCATCCTGGCCGTCGGCACGCCGTCGGGCATGGAAACCAGGCTGATACCGGCGGCCGGCTATGAACTGGCCACCATCGACCGGGTGCCTTTCCCGCGACGTCCCTCCATGGACTTGGCCCGGTTGCCCGGGCGGCTCTCGGCAGCCGTCAAACAGGCCGGGCGTATCCTCGATGATGCCGCAGCAGATGTGCTGGTAGGCGTGGGCGGGTACGTCTGCACGCCCATGTACCTCGCCGCCCGCAAGCGCCGGATCCCCATCGTGATCCATGAGGCAAACCTTAAAGCCGGGCTGGCCAACCGTGTGGGCGCCCGGTTCAGTAGGCACGTCGCCGTCGCCTTCGAGGGAACCAGGTTACCCGGTGCCCGCCACGTTGGCATGCCCATGCGCAAAGCCATTTCCGGCCTGGACCGGACGGCCGCGGCGCACGCCGCCAAGACTGCCCTTGGCCTGGACCCGGACCGCCCTGCGTTGATTGTGACCGGGGGATCCTCCGGCGCTGCCAGCATCAACCGCTCCGTTGCCGCGGTACTGCCTGCCCTCGCCGCTGCGGGGATCCAGACGCTGCACATCACCGGCGTGGGCAAGGCTGTCATGGATGACGACGGCGGGCTCCTCGCCGGAGACGGCTACCGCCAGGTGGAGTACGTCGACGGCATGGAGACTGTCTATGCCGCCGCCGACGTGCTCCTCGCCCGGGCCGGAGCTGCCACGGTCAGCGAGATTGCAGCAGTAGGCGTGCCCGCGGTGTTCGTTCCCTTGCCGATCGGCAACGGGGAGCAGGCTTTGAACGCCGCAGCCTTGGTCAAGGCTGGGGGTGCGTTGCTCGTTGCGGACAAGGACCTGACTCCGCAGTGGCTGGAGAGCGAGCTCATTCCGCTCCTGTCCGACCAGCAGCGCCTCAACGCCATGGCACGGGCAGCTGAAAGCCTTGGTATCCGAAACGCCGATCAGCGGATGGCTGATCTTGTCCTGGAAGCGGTATCCGCATGACCCACACTCCTGTGTCCCTCGAATCGCCCGGGTCCCTTCAGTCCTTGGGCCGCGTGCATTTCATCGGCATTGGCGGCGTTGGCATGTCAGCCGTCGCCCGCATCATGGTCTCGCGGGGTGTCCCTGTCAGCGGAAGCGATGCCAAGGACCTCCCGGTGATGCATGACCTTGCCAAGGCAGGGGCTGGAATCAGTGTCGGATATGACGCCTCGAACCTGGGGGACGCCCAGACCATCGTCGCGGGATCGGCCATCAGGGAGGACAATCCAGAGCTCGCCGCCGCGCGTGCACAAGGCCTTCCCGTACTGCACCGTTCCCAGGCTTTGGCTGCGACCATGGCCGGTCACCGGGTGGTCACCGTGGCAGGCACCCACGGCAAGTCGACCACCACCTCCATGGTTGCCGTGCTGCTCAAGGAGGCGGGCTTTGATCCCACGTTCGCCATTGGGGCGAACGTCCCTGCGCTCGGTGTGAATGCAGCGCACGGGTCCTCGGACATCTTCGTGGCGGAAGCTGATGAGTCCGATGGGTCGTTCCTGAACTACCGTCCGTTGATCGCGGTGGTGACCAACGTCGAGGCCGACCACCTGGACCATTACGGGACGGCCGAAGCCGTTTTTGCCTCCTTCGACAGTTTTGCCGCGCTCCTCCCCGCGGACGGCGTCCTTTTGGCGTGTGCCGACGACGCCGGTGCGCGCGCGCTTGCCGGGCGCACCGCCGCGAAGGGAACCACGAGGGTGCTGACGTATGGAACAGCCGACGACGCCGACATCCGGCTCTCCGACGACGGTCCCGGACGCGTTTCGGTCACCGTGGACGGGGCCAATCATGGCCTGGACCTGCAGGTGCCGGGCCGGCACAACGCGTTGAACGCGGCCGCTGCCTTCGGCGTGGCTCTTGAACTGGGCGTTGATCCGGAGGTGGCCGCTGCAGCCCTGGGCCATTTCACCGGCGCCTCCCGGCGTTTCGAACTCAAGGGCCAGGCCAGGGGAGTGCGGGTCTATGACGATTACGCCCACCATCCCACGGAGGTCAGGGCTGCGCTCTCAGCGGCCAGGTCCGTGGCAGGGCAGAACAAAGTCCATGTCCTGTTCCAGCCGCACCTTTTCTCCAGGACGCGCGAATTCGCAGCTGAGTTTGCCGAGGCACTCGATCTTGCGGACACCGCCCTGGTCCTGGATATCTACCCGGCGCGGGAGGATCCCATCCCCGGGGTTACCAGCGCCCTGATCGCTGACAAGCTCTCCAAGGGGCGCCTGGTGAGCCAGGAGGAAGCAGTGACCGCAGTTGCCGGTGTTGCCGGGGAGGGCGACGTTGTCCTGACTGTAGGGGCCGGAGATGTCACCGCTTACGGGCCGTTGATCGTGGAGCAGCTGGATGGCTAGCACCCGGAAGCCGACCTTCAAGCCTGCGAATGACACTGCGAAGGGCGCCGCGCGGCCTTCAACCGACCCGGACCCGCGGAGCAATGCGGCACCGGGCGATGTCATCAGCGCAGAGCGGATTGTGGAACCCGGGCAAGTTCCTGGCAGGAAAGGGGCCGGTTCCAAGCTTGCTGCTGCTAAGGCAGCAGCAGCCAGGAAGCCCAAAACGGGGCGACCCCCGGCCGGGCAGTCCGCTCCCGACGACAACGTCATTGCTTTTCCGGAGCCGAAGCGTCACAGGACCCGCCGCTACATCCTTTGGACGGCGGCGGTGACCGCTGCCGTGGTGGCGGCCATCATTGCGGGCGCCGTTTTTTCGCCCGCCCTTGCGGTACGGGCCATCACCGTTGACGGGACCAAGCTGCTCACCGTGGATGCGGTGCAGGAGGCCTTGGCGCCTATGGAGGGCAAGCCGCTTCCCCAAGTGACGGAGCAGGACGTCAATGACCTGCTCAAGCCCCTTGTGCAGGTGCGGTCGGCCACCATCGAGGCCCGTCCGCCGTCGGAACTCCTGGTCCACGTGGAGGAGCGCGTGCCGGTAGCGCTGCTTAAGCAGGGCGATTCTTTTGTCATGGTGGACGTCGATGGTGTGCAGCTCGGAGCCACCGCGGATCAGTCGGCGGTGGCTCTGCCGCTCATTGATGCGGGAGCCGGCGCGGGCAACACGCAGCTCTTCAAGGCCGTCGCCGCCGTGCTGGACACATTGCCGGCTGATGTCCTGGCAAGAATGTCCGCTGCCTCGGCTGCTTCGCCGGACGCGGTGGAGCTAAAATTGGTGGACGGAAAGACGGTAGTGTGGGGCAATGCCGAGGACCGGGAACTGAAGGCGAAAGCACTTGAGGCGTTGCTGAAAATGCCCGCTGATCCGAAGGTTCCCGTGAACGTCTACGACGTGAGCGTTCCACGGCATCCATTCACCAAATAGCTGTTTCATAAGTAACCTGCCGCTGACGGGGCCGCGGTTGAAACTCATTCAGGCGACACGCGCAAGCGGTCATTGCATGAGGGAACCAGAGGAAATACCGTCGCAGTAGAGTTACTTGACATAACTATAACCTTCAACTAGAGGGTTAAGGTCCAAGGATTCAAGTTGGACTCGATCGGTTTCGCAATAGGACACAAGCAAGGGGCACGAAACGTGGCAGCACCGCAGAATTACTTGGCCGTCATCAAGGTCGTCGGCATCGGCGGCGGTGGCGTGAACGCAGTCAACCGGATGATTGAAGTCGGCCTCCGCGGAGTCGAGTTCATTGCCATCAACACTGACGCGCAGGCGCTGCTCATGAGCGATGCCGACGTCAAGCTCGACGTCGGACGTGAGCTCACCAGGGGACTCGGCGCCGGCGCCAACCCCGAGGTCGGCAAGCAGGCCGCCGAAGACCATGCCGATGAGATCGAGGAAGTGCTCCGCGGCGCCGACATGGTGTTTGTCACCGCCGGTGAGGGTGGTGGTACCGGTACAGGCGGTGCGCCCGTCGTTGCACGCATCGCCCGCTCGCTTGGCGCCCTGACCATCGGTGTCGTCACCCGCCCCTTCACGTTCGAAGGCCGTCGCCGTGCAGGTTCGGCTGAAGCCGGAATCGACGCCCTGCGCGACGAAGTCGACACCCTGATCGTCATTCCCAACGACCGGCTGCTGTCCATCAGCGATCGCAACGTCTCTGTCCTTGACGCCTTCCGTTCCGCTGACCAGGTGCTTCTCTCCGGTGTCCAGGGAATCACCGACCTGATTACCACCCCCGGCTTGATCAACCTCGACTTCGCCGACGTCAAGTCGGTCATGCAGGGTGCGGGCTCGGCCCTGATGGGCATCGGTTCCGCCCGTGGCGAAGACCGCGCCGTCAAAGCCGCAGAGCTCGCCATTGCGTCGCCGCTGCTGGAGGCATCCATCGATGGTGCACACGGCGTCCTCCTGTCCATCCAGGGCGGTTCGGACCTCGGCCTGTTCGAGATCAACGAGGCCGCCCGCCTGGTCCAGGAAGTCGCGCACCCCGAGGCCAACATCATCTTCGGTGCCGTGATCGATGACGCCCTGGGCGACGAAGCCCGCGTCACGGTGATCGCTGCCGGCTTCGACGACGTCAAGGCCACCTCGCCGTCCATGGACCAGTCGCGTCCGGCCCAGAATCCGGTCCCGGCCGAGCGTCCCGCGGCACCCGCATCCGCCCCTGCCAGCGCACCTGCACCGCAGCACGCCACGGCAGGAATCGGTGCAGCCGGGCTGAGCAACTGGGGCCAGCAGCGTCCCGCTGCCCTGCCGGCCGATTCGGGTTTCGACGTTGACCTGCCGGCCGTCGTGGAACCGGACCTTTCGGGTAACCGTTCGGACGACCTCGACGTTCCTGATTTCCTGAAGTAAGCCGAGGCGGAGGACCCAGTAGCCGGTGTTTTCATGGCGCAGTGAAGTGCGGCCAGGCATCTCCGTAGCGTTCACTGATATGCGCGCCGGTAATCTGGCGCTGCATGTCGGGGACGACCCCCGGCAGGTGGATGAACGGCGCCGAGGCGTCGAATCCACCGTTGGTTTGTGGGATGCCCGGTTCCAGTACATGAATCAGGTGCATGGCAAGGACGTTGCCGTCATCTCCCGTTACGGGCCCGGGCCGACGGCGGATGCCATGGTCTCGACCTCGACCTCGGGCGCGGGATCGGCGCAGCCCCTCGCTGTCATGGTGGCCGACTGCGTTCCCATTGTCCTGGTTGGCGACACCGCGGCAGGGCAGCCCGTTCTTGCGGTGGCGCATGCCGGACGTCCCGGTGTGGCGTCGGGAGTCGTTCCCGCAACGGTGGCTGGGATGCGCAGGCTCGGGGCGCTCACCATCAGCGCGTGGCTTGGCCCGTCGATCTGCGGGCGCTGCTATGAGGTGCCCGCCGAGATGCGGGCGGGCGTTGCCGCCGTCGTGCCGGCCACGGCATCGGAGACCTCGTGGGGGAGCCCGGCGCTGGATCTTCCAGCCGGCGTCCGCTCGCAACTCGCGGATGGCGGTGTGCAGGTGGAGTATTCGGGCGGATGCACGCTGGAGGACGAGGGACTGTTTTCCTACCGGCGCGATCCGGGGACCGGTCGATTCGCAGGATTGGTGTGGACCCTTGACTAACCAGGAGCACGGCGTTCCGGCGGACCCTGCGGACCCCCGTTCCGCCCAGCTCGCGGCCCGCTTGGCGGAAGTGGACCGGCGCATAGCCGACGCAACCACGGCTGCGGGTCGTTCAAGCAAGCCGAACTTGATCGTTGTCACCAAGTTCCACCCTGCGGCAGATGTCGTCAGGCTGGCTGCCCTCGGTGTGCGGGACGTCGGCGAGAACCGCGACCAAGAGGCTGCCGCGAAGGCGGCCGAGGTTGGCGATCCGCGGGTCCGCTGGCACTTCATCGGGCAGCTCCAGAGCAATAAGGCAAAGTCCGTGGTCAAGTACGCATCGTCGGTGCAGTCGGTTGACCGGACCCAGTTGGTGGATGCCCTTGGCAAAGCCGTGGCCCGCCACATGGATACCTCCGCGCGTGCGGAGCTTGACTGCTTCATTCAGGTGAGCCTGGAAGACGACGCCGGTGACCACCGTGGCGGAGCCCGCCCGGCCGATGTGATGAGCCTTGCGGACCGGATCGAGGGGCAGGCCGGCTTGCGGCTGGCCGGCCTCATGGCGGTTGCTCCACTGGGCGGCGACCCCGGGTCGGCCTTCGAAAAACTGGCAGGGATCTCGGAGGAACTCAGGTTGGTGCACCCCGGAGCAAGCGCGATTTCCGCAGGAATGAGCCAGGACCTTGAAGCAGCGATTAAGTTCGGGGCGACACACCTGAGAATCGGCTCCGATATTCTCGGTTCACGTCCGGCCGTGGGGTAGCGTCAAAGTATTGGAATGACGGGCCGGGGTTCCAACACGTCAGGTCATGGCGGCCCGCCTACTGCAGAAACGATAGGAGTGCACCATGGCTGGCGCTCTGCGCAAGACAATGATCTATCTTGGGCTCGCCGACGGCGATGAACACTACGAATCTGAGCAGGCTGTCGCGCCCCACGAAGAAGAACGCCCCCAGTCGCAGGAACGGGAAGAGCGGCGCGCTCCTGCACCCGTCCGGGAAGTTGTCCGTGAAATGCCCACTGTTGACGCCGAAGAGGAATACCGCGCACCCGTGACCCCCATCAAGCGTGCGGCCTCGAGCCGCGAAGACGCCTCTGGCCTGAGGCAAATTACCACCGTCCACCCACGGTCCTACAATGACGCCAAGCTCATCGGCGAAAGTTTCCGGGACGGTATTCCGGTCATCATGAACGTCACGGATATGGGCGAAGCTGATGCCAAACGCCTCGTGGACTTTTCTGCCGGGCTGGTCTTCGGCCTCCACGGCAGCATTGAGCGCGTGACCAACAAGGTCTTCCTGCTGTCGCCGTCGTACGTAGAGGTCATCGGGGACGACAAAAAAGCCAGCGAATCGCAGGCCAGCTTCTTCAACCAGAGCTGAGCACTTCCCTTTTTTGCGGATGCCAGGCGGGCCGACCCGCCTGGCATCTGTGTTGCAATAGTAGGGACCGATCGGTATTCCGAAACAAGTGGGAGATCTGAGCTAACTCGTGGGCATTGTTTTCGGCCTTATTTATATAGTGTTGTTGCTGTTCTTCGTGGCTCTGATCATCAGGTTGGTCTACGAATGGGTGCAGATGTTCGCCCGCCAGTGGCGGCCCCGGGGTGTGGCGTTGGTAACAGCCCACGTGGTGTACTCGCTTACCGATCCGCCCCTCAAGGCTTTGCGGAGGCTGATCCCGCCTCTGCGGCTGGGCGGCATTTCGCTGGATTTGGGTTTCATAATCCTTTTCATCGCTGTCTACATAGGCATGTCGGTGACTGGCGGCTTGGCATAGCTTCCTGCGGTGCTGCTCCGGATGGGCAGCCGCAAATTCTCCAAATCAACACGATGGTGTTGAATTAGAGGAACCAGACGATATTTAGGTACCGTAGTTTTGGACGGCCGGAAGGCCTACTGACTAACTAGACCAACGAGGTGACCAGATGGCTTTGACGCCAGAAGACGTTGTCAACAAGCGCTTTCAGCCGACCAAGTTCCGCGAAGGCTACGACCAGGACGAGGTGGATGACTTCCTCGACGAGATCGTGGTGGAACTGCGCCGTCTGAACCAGGAGAATGACGAACTTCGCAAGAAGCTCGGCGAGGCCGGTTCCGCCGTGCCTGCGGCAACTGCTGCTGCTCCTGTGGTCGAAAAGGTCCCCGCGCCGGTCAAGGTGGACAAGGAAGCTGAAGCCAAGGCAGAAGCCGAGGCCAAGGCTGCTGAAGCTGCCAAGAAGAAGGAAGCCGAGCAGGCAGCTGCCGCGAAGGCGCCTGCTGCAAGCAACACGTTGCCGCCGTCCGCCGAGTCCGCGGCAGGCCTGCTGGCCATGGCCCAGCAGATGCACGACAAGCACGTTGCTGACGGTGCACAGCAGAAGGAAAAGATCATCGCGGAAGCGCAGATCGAGGCCTCCAGCCTGGTCAACGACGCGCAGGAGAAGTCCCGCAAGATCCTCGGGGCCCTCGAGCAGCAGCGCTCCGTCCTCGAGCGCAAGGTGGAGCAGCTCCGCGGCTTCGAGCGTGACTACCGTTCACGCCTCAAGGCGTACATCGAAGGCCAGCTCCGCGACCTCGACGCCCGCGGTTCCGTTGCCGCTCCTGAGGTTGGCGAAGCAACAGCTGACGTTTAGCAAGTATTCTGAAAGCCGGTGGCTGAGGACTCCTCGGCCGCCGGCTTTTGCTGTTAAAGCCCTCCCGCTCCATCACGGTTCACGAATGAAAGCCTTATGACCGACGACCTCACCGACGGCGCATCGCAGCCGGCCCGCACTGCCCAACGCAAGTGGCGTCCCGCCATGATCTGGCTCTTCGCGGGTTTCGCGGTATTTGCCTACGTCTTCGACCAACTGACCAAACTCTGGGTGACCAGCACCATGGTTGAGGGTGAAAGGATTCCGGTCCTCCCTCCGTTGCTGCACTGGTACTACATCCGCAACTCCGGCGCGGCTTTTTCCATTGGCGAGAATGTGACCTGGATTTTCACCATCGTCATGGCCGCCGTATCGGTGGCGATCTTGTTCCAACTGCGGAAACTTGGCTCAGCGTGGTGGGCGTTGTCCCTGGGCCTGTTGCTCGGCGGTGCCCTGGGCAACCTGACGGACAGGTTGTTCCGTGAACCGTCGTTTGCCATGGGACACGTGGTGGATTTCATTCAGCTGCCGAACTTCGCCATCTTCAATATTGCCGATTCCGCAGTGGTGTCGGGGGTCGTCATCATCTGCCTGCTGACGTTGCGGGGCATCGGCATGGACGGGAAGCGCCACGTCCCCGCTTCGAAGCACCCCAAGGAGTCAACAGAGGGGCAGCCCGGTGAGTGAGTCCGTTGTAGTCCCCGACGATTTGGCGGGTGCGCGGGCCGACGCCGGACTTGCCAAGCTGCTGGATATCTCCAGGTCCGCCGCGGCCCTGCTGCTCGCCGAGGGAAATGTGACCAGCAGCGGAGCGGTACTGGGCAAATCAGCGAAACTCGTGGCGGGCGCCGTTTTGAGCGTGACGGTTCCGGAGCGCCCGGACCCCTTGGAAGTGGTGGAGGAAGTTGTGGAAGGCCTGAAGATCCTGTTGGATGACGAGGACTTCGTCGTCATCGACAAGCCGGTCGGCGTGGCTGCACACCCTTCGCCGGGTTGGGTGGGTCCTACGGTTGTGGGCGGCCTTGCGGGCGCCGGGTACCGTATCTCGACCTCCGGCGCGCCTGAACGTGCCGGCATAGTCCACAGGCTCGACGTCGGAACCTCCGGAGTGATGGTGGTGGCGAAGACGGAGCATGCCTACACGGTTTTGAAGAAGGCCTTCAAGGAGCGCACGGTGGACAAGGTCTACCATGCCGTGGTCCAAGGCCTTCCGGATCCCCTGGAGGGAACCATCGACGCCCCGATCGGACGCCACCCCGGCCATGACTGGCGGTTCGCCGTGATCGAAGACGGCCGCCCTTCGGTGACCCATTACGAAGTCCTTGAGGCGTTTGGCAAAGCAACGCTGGTGGAGGTCCACCTGGAGACAGGGCGCACCCATCAGATCCGTGTGCACTTCTCGGCATTGCGCCACCCGTGTGCTGGAGATCTCACCTACGGCGCGGACCCCCGCCTGGCAGCGGACCTTGGGTTGACCCGGCAGTGGCTGCACGCCCGTCAGCTCGGGTTCAACCACCCGCGCACAGGGGAGTGGGTAGAGGTCACCAGCGAATACCCGGCAGACCTGCAGTACGCCCTTGACTTGCTGGCCAGTGGAGAAGCGTAGTCGTTGACGCGGCCTGCCGTCCGGGTTCTGTCCGACCCGGACGGTAGACTATCGGGGTGAGTTCCAGCAATGATTCGTTCGTCCATCTGCACACCCACACCGAGTACTCCATGCTGGATGGAGCTGCGCGCCTCGGCGAGCTCTTCGATGAGACAGAGCGCCTGGGCATGCCTGCACTGGCCACGACGGACCACGGTTATCTCTTCGGCGCCTTCGACTTCTGGCGGAAAGCCACGGACAAGGGCATCAAACCCATCATCGGCGTTGAAGCCTATGTGACTCCCGGAACCGCCCGCGGTGACAAGGAACGCGTACGT
This sequence comes from Paenarthrobacter sp. YJN-5, assembly GCF_015040095.1. Classification (NCBI taxonomy): domain Bacteria; kingdom Bacillati; phylum Actinomycetota; class Actinomycetes; order Micrococcales; family Micrococcaceae; genus Paenarthrobacter; species Paenarthrobacter sp. YJN-5. The sequence continues at coordinate 2,810,749 of NZ_CP053544.1, read as the reverse complement.
TGGGGTGACGAGAGCCAACGCAAGGATGACGTCTCCGGCGGTGGTTCGTACACGCACATGACGTTGTTGAGCTACAACAACGTGGGCATGCGCAACCTGTTCCGGGCCTCCTCCATCGCCTCGCTGGATTCGGTCTTCGGCAAATGGCCCCGCCTCGACCGGGAGTTGCTCAACACCTACTCGGAGGGTTTGATCGCCACCACAGGGTGCCCCTCCGGCGAAGTCCAGACCCGTTTGCGGCTGGGCCAGTACAGGGAGGCCCTGGAAGCAGCTGCCGAATTCCGCGATATCTTTGGCGCCGAGAACTATTTCTGCGAGCTCATGGACCACGGGCTGGATATCGAACGCCGCGTTACCGGCGACCTCCTGCGCCTGGCCAAGGAACTGAACCTCCCGCTCGTGGCGACCAACGACCTCCACTACACGCACGAGCACGACGCCAAGGCCCACGAAGCACTCCTGGCGATCCAGTCCGGCTCCACGCTCCTGGAACCCACGTATGACAACGGCGGCTCGCGGTTCGCTTTTTCCGGCAGCGGCTACTACCTCAAGTCTCCCCAGGAGATGCGCGAACTCTTCCGCGACCATCCCGAGGCCTGCGATAACACACTCCTCATCGCTGAGCGTTGCGAGGTTTCGTTCAACACCAACGCGAACTACATGCCGCGGTTCCCCTGCCCGCCGGGCGAGGACGAGACGTCCTGGCTGGTCAAGGAAGTGGACAAAGGACTGGCCTACCGCTACCCCCAAGGCGTGCCGGACAAGGTCCGGAAGCAGGCGGATTACGAGCTCGAGGTCATTACCTCCATGGGCTTCCCGGGCTACTTCCTGGTGGTGGCCGACTTCATCAACTGGGCCAAGAACAACGGCATCCGGGTCGGCCCGGGCCGTGGTTCCGGCGCAGGCTCCATGGTGGCCTATGCCATGCGTATCACCGACCTCGATCCGCTGCAGCATGGCTTGATCTTTGAACGGTTCCTGAACCCGGACCGTGTCTCCATGCCCGACTTTGACGTCGACTTTGACGATCGCCGCCGCTCCGAAGTCATCGATTACGTCACCCGGAAGTACGGGGATGAGCGTGTAGCGATGATCGTTACTTACGGCACCATCAAGACCAAGCAGGCGTTGAAGGACTCCTCGCGCGTCCTTGGCTACCCGTTCAGTATGGGTGAACAGCTGACCAAGGCACTTCCGCCGGCCGTCATGGCCAAGGACATCCCGCTGGCCGACATCCAGAACCCCGAGGCCAAGCGCTACAGCGAGGCCGGCGATTTCCGCCAGCTCATTGCCACCGACCCCGAAGCCGCCAAGGTTTTCGAAACTGCACTGGGCATCGAAGGCCTGAAGAGGCAGTGGGGCGTCCACGCCGCGGGCGTCATCATGTCCTCGGACCCGATCATCGATGTCATCCCGATCATGCGCCGTTTCCAGGACGGCCAGGTCATCACGCAGTTCGACTATCCCACGTCCGAAGGCCTCGGCCTGATCAAGATGGACTTCCTGGGCCTGCGGAACCTGACGATCATTTCCGATGCCCTCGAGAACATCAAGATGAACCGGGGCGTCGACCTCGACCTTGAAAACCTGGCACTGGATGACGCGGCTTCCTATGAGCTGCTGGCGCGGGGCGACACCCTGGGTGTTTTCCAGCTCGACGGCGGACCCATGCGGTCGCTGCTCAAGCTCATGAAGCCTGACAACTTCGAAGACATTTCCGCCGTCCTGGCGCTGTACCGTCCCGGTCCGATGGGTGCGAACGCCCACACGGACTACGCCCTGCGCAAAAACGGGATTCAGGAAGTTATTCCGATCCACCCTGAACTTGCCGAGCCGCTGGAAGATATCCTCGGTGGAACCTTCGGCCTGATTGTGTATCAGGAACAGGTGATGGCCGTGGCGCAGAAACTTGCGGGATACTCGTTGGGCCAAGCCGACATCCTGCGCCGCGCCATGGGTAAGAAGAAGAAGTCGGAACTGGACAAGCAGTTCGCAGGCTTCTCCCAGGGCATGCAGGACAACGGGTACTCCATGGACGCGGTCAAGACGCTGTGGGACATCCTGCTGCCGTTTTCCGACTACGCCTTCAACAAGGCCCACTCAGCCGCGTACGGCGTCATTTCCTATTGGACTGCCTACCTCAAGGCCCACTACGCCCCCGAGTACATGGCTGCCCTCCTCACGTCGGTGGGTGATGACAAGGACAAATCAGCCATCTACCTCAATGAGTGCCGGCGCATGGGCATCACCGTGCTGCCGCCGGACGTCAACGAGTCGTCGCTGAACTTCACCCCTGTGGGGAATGACATCCGCTTCGGCATGGGCGCCATCCGCAACGTCGGCGTGAACGTCGTCGAGGCGATGGTTTCCGCCCGTGCAACGGAAGGGGCCTACACCTCCTTCAAGGACTTCCTCATGAAGGTTCCGGCCATCGTGTGCAACAAGCGCACGATTGAGTCGCTGATCAAGGCCGGCGCGTTCGACTCGCTCGGCCACCATCGCCGGGCCTTGGCGATGATCCACGAAGAAGCCATCGACTCCGTCATTACCTTGAAGCGCAATGAAGCGATCGGCCAGTTCGATCTTTTCGCCGGGTTCGAGGACCAGGAGCCGGAAGCGTCGCTGACCACTGAAATTCCCGACCTTCCGGAATGGGAAAAGAAGGACAAGCTCTCCTTCGAGAGGGACATGCTGGGGCTCTATGTCTCAGACCATCCACTGCAGGGCCTCGAAGGGGTACTCAGCCAGCACGCAGAACAGTCCATCACGTCGATCATCGCCGAGGACGGACCACACGACGGTGCGATCGTCACTATCGCGGGCATGATCACCTCCTTGAGCCGCCGTATCGCCAAAGCGAGCGGCAACGCCTACGCCCGCGCCGAGATCGAGGACCTTGGCGGTTCAATGGAAGTCATGTTCTTCGGACAGGTCTATGGTCCGATCGCATCGGTACTGGCCGAGGACTTGATCGTTGTGGTCAAGGGCAGGCTGCAGCGCCGCGATGACGGAGCGGTGACGCTCAATTGCATGGAACTGTCTGTCCCGGACCTCAGTGAGAGCGTCAATGGTCCAGTGGTGATCACGATTCCCACGTTCAAGGCAACCGAGGCGGTGGTGACGGACCTGCGCGACGTCCTGCGCACGCACCGCGGCAATTCCGAGGTGCGGCTCAAACTGATGGGTGACACCAAAGTGGAAGTCATGGGCTTACCGGTGCATATGAGGGTGAACCCCAGCCCGTCGTTGTTCGGGGATCTCAAGGTGTTGCTGGGACCGGCCTGCCTGGACAATTGAGTCCTGCAGCGCCGGACCAGCGCTAAAGCCCAGTCCAGCGCTAAATCTCGTAGTCCAGTGGCGCGGGCTTGCTGTAACTGCCGCTGTGGTAGAGCAGGGGAGTGCCGCCGTCGCCTACCTGGCCGTCGACCACTTCCACCACTACTACTGCGTTGTTCTCGAAGGACAGCCGCATCTGGATCTTTCCGACGAGCCAGCCTGTGACGTCCTTCAGAATGGGAACCTCGTAGGGGCCGGGTTCCCAGTGGTCGCCCTCGAAACGGTCACGGGTTCGGGCAAAGCGATCGGCGAGGGCTTGGTTCTCGAGGCCCAGCATGTGGACCCCGATGTAGCTGGCGTTTGCCACCGCGGGCCAAGAGCTGGAGCTTCGGGCCATATTGAAAGTGAACCGCGGAGGCTCAGCTGACAGAGAGGCCACCGACGTCGCGGTGAAGCCGAACGGCTTTCCGTTCAAGTTGGCGGTGATGATCGCCACCCCGGCCGCATGGCGCCGGAACATTTCCCTGAAGGTCTGCTCGAAGCCGGGTACTGCATTTGCCACGGTGGTCTGTCTCCTGGGTCAGCGGGGTCTCTCCCTTCAGGGTATGCCTGGCAGCGCCGTCCATCCGCATTTGTGTTGAGCGGGGGTGAACGTTTGTTAATGTGAAGTCCATGACCGAGCCCACTCCGCCCCTCATTGCCGCAATCCGGGACACCGGCCCCTCCGCCCCCACGGTGCGCACGGACCGTTTCCGCAAGGACATCGCATGGGTGGCCGCACCATTGGCGGCCGGAGTGATTACCGGTTTCCTGTGGTGGTTGCTGGCCCCGGGAGGCGGAAACGTGCTGTCCGGAAATCCCGAACTGGCCAATCCTTCAAACCCTGACTCGTGGTTGCCGCGGGATCTGACCCTGGCTGCCCTCATGGTGCTGGCCGGTTGCATTATCGGCCTGACCTTGGACGGCAGGCTTGACGGACCGGGAGCCGGGAGGCGGTTCGGCTTCGCCTTGGCCGGAGGAGCAGCAGGCGCCTTGGCCGCGTGGGGAGTCGGGCTCCTGGCCGGGCTGCTGTGGGGTCCCGCGCCGGAGCCTGGATTGGGGTCGGAATACGGCTTCACGCTGCGATCCTTTGCTGCGCTCTTGCTGTGGCCGGCCGCCACGGCCTTCGTGACGTTCGCCTTGGCGCTGTTCGGGGTTCTTTCCCGGAAGCCCGTAAAATAGCTCGGGTGAGCTCTCCTTCTGATTCCAATGCAACTGTCACCGCGTCTTTGGACTTCCGCAGCATCGATTTCCGCGGCCGCAGGCTTTCGCTGGCGGAGCTGAAGTCCGCCTTGCCCCGTGCCAAGCATCAGACCATGGCGGACGCGGAACAGAAAGTGCTGGACATCATCGCCGATGTTCGCAGCCGCGGCTTCGGCGCCCTGGCGGACCTGGCAGCAAAGTTCGACGGCGTTGAGCAGTCCCACCCGCGCGTCCCGGCTGAAGAGATCGCCAACGCGTTGCGGCGGCTGGATCCCGGCGTGAGGGCTGCGCTGGAAGAATCCATCACCCGCGCCAAACAGTTCGCCGAGCGGCAGAAGCCGGCAAATGTCGATGTGCAGCTGGCTGATGGTGCCGTAGTGAGCCAGAACTGGATTCCCGTGGGGCGGGTGGGTCTTTATGTGCCCGGCGGCCTCGCGCCCCTGGCGTCCTCGGTCATCATGAATGTTGTGCCCGCCGTGGCGGCCGGGGTTGAATCAATTGCTTTGGCTTCACCGCCCCAGAAGGATTTCGGGGGCCTCCCGCACCCCACCATCCTTGCTGCTGCAGCGCTCCTCGGCATCGACGAGGTCTATGCCATCGGGGGAGCACAGGCCATCGTGTCCTTCGCCTACGGAGTTCCGGGCGACGGCACCGAACTGCCGATTGAACCGGTGGATGTGGTGACAGGACCGGGCAACATCTTCGTGGCCACGGCCAAACGCCTGGTCAAGGGCGTCGTTGGCATCGACTCCGAAGCCGGCACCACCGAGATCGCGATCCTGGCGGACGCCACTGCCAAGCCCGCCCTGGTAGCTGCCGACCTGATCAGCCAGGCCGAACACGACCCCAAGGCCGCATCGGTCCTGGTGACCGAATCCGCGGAACTGGCCGGCGCCGTCGTGGATGAACTGAACCGGCAGGCCGCGGCCACCAAACACAGCGCCCGGGTCCGTGAGGCCCTTTCAGGCCCTCAGTCCGGTGTTGTCCTGGTGGATGACCTGGAACAGGGGATCGCGGTGTGCAATGCCTATGCGGCTGAGCACCTGGAAATCATGACCGCCAATGCTCCGGCCGTGGCGGGACGGATCCGGAACGCCGGCGCGATCTTCGTGGGCGATTACAGCCCGGTCAGCCTGGGCGATTACTGCGCAGGATCCAACCACGTTCTTCCTACCAGCGGTACGGCTGCCTTCTCCTCCGGACTGAACGTCACTACCTTCCTCAGGGCAGTCCAAGTGATCAATTATGATCGTGCGGCCCTTGAGCAGGTCAGCGGGCACATCGTGAATCTGGCCGGCGCGGAGGACCTTCCCGGGCACGGGGAGGCTGTGCAAATTCGGTTCGCCGAACGGCCCTGACCACTATATATACGGGCGGCCACCACTACATATAGTAATTACAAGCTTGTCATTAGCCTGTGGGCGACCCTAAAATGGTGCCGGAAGCGAAACTTCCGGCACCATTTTTTATCCGGCGGCTCTGCCGGAACAGCCAAGCCGGAACCATCAGGGAGGCCCAGCGTGTACTGTCCGTTCTGCCGGAATCCTGATTCGCGCGTCGTTGACAGCCGCATGGCCGATGACGGTTCGTCCATACGCCGCCGGCGCCAGTGCCCTGAGTGCGGCCGTCGCTTCACCACTGTGGAAACCACGAGCCTGTCGGTCATCAAACGCTCAGGGGTAGGGGAGCCGTTCAGCCGCATCAAGGTGATCAACGGCGTCCGCAAGGCTTGCCAGGGGCGCCCCGTGACGGAGGACGACCTCGCCATGCTCGCTCAGGAGGTCGAAGAGAACATCCGCTCCTCGGGCGCAGCCGAAATTGATGCCCACGAGGTCGGACTCGCCATTCTGGGCCCGTTGCGCAACCTCGATGAAGTGGCCTACCTGCGGTTTGCCAGTGTCTACCAGGCGTTCGAGTCGCTGGAAGATTTCGAATCAGCCATCGCGTTGCTGCGCCACGACGGCGGCGCACACGCCAAGGCCGCAGGCCTCAAGGATGCCAAGAGCGCGGAGAAGAGCCAGCTATAAAAGCTTGATGGCGGCTGCGGAGGGGAAGCCGCAGCCGCCATCTTCATACGCGCACTATTTGGCGAGTTTGTGGTGCAGTGCGACTTCCAGTGCGGCGCCCACGATGCCGGCGTCATTCTTCAGCTTTGCCGTGACGATCCTCGTGCGAAGGTCCAGGTGGGGGAAGTATTCGTCCGACCGCTTGGAGATTCCACCGCCGATGATGAACAGTTCGGGCGAGAAGAGGAACTCCACGTGCTGGAGGTAGCGGTTAAGCAGTACTCCGTATTCGTCCCAGCTCAGCCCGTCCCGTTCCCGGGCAACAGCTGAGGCCTTGGTTTCGGCGTCGAATCCGTCCACCTCAAGGTGGCCCAACTCGGCGTTCGGCACCAACTGGCCGTTGAAGATGAACGCCGATCCGATACCCGTGCCCAGCGTGATGACCAGGACCGTCCCGCCGACTCCTTCGCCGGCCCCGTAGCGGGCTTCCGCCAGGCCGGCAGCATCGGCGTCATTGATGACCTCCACAGGGCGGCCCAGACGCTCAGTGAGCTGCTTGTCGATGTCGGTGTTGAGCCATGACTTGTCGACGTTAGCCGCGGAATGGACCACACCGTGCTGGATAATGCCGGGGAAGGTCACGCCCACCGGCGAATCCGGGGCGGGAGCATCAGGACGTTTGGAGAGTTCTTCGACGATTTCGGCAACTACCTCGGCGACCGCCTCCGGCGTAGCAGGCTGCGGGGTCGGCACGCGGAACCGGTCGCCGATCAGCTTGCCCTTCTTGAGGTCGACAATGCCGCCTTTGATTCCCGTTCCACCGATGTCGATTCCGATCAGCGGTGCGTGCTTGTAGGTCTTCTCATCCTTTTTGGACAATTCAATTCCGATCATGGCAGGAGGGTTGGACATGCCGCAGCCACGAAAGCTGCGTGGACCTTCCGGAAGTTCTCAGGGAAGGGTAAGGATTTCCGCGCCGGTCTCTGTGACCAGCAGGGTGTGCTCGAACTGGGCTGTGCGTTTGCGGTCCTTGGTGACGACTGTCCAGTCGTCGGCCCACATGTCCCATTCGATGGTGCCGAGGGTCAGCATGGGTTCAATGGTGAAGACCATGCCGGGTTCGATCACGGTGTTGTAAGCGGGGGCTGCGTCATAGTGGGGGATGATGAGGCCCGTGTGGAATGCCTCGCCGACTCCATGCCCCGTGAAGTCCCTCACCACGCCGTAGCCGAAACGCTTTGCGTACGACTGGATGGCGCGGCCTATGACGTTGATTTCGCGGCCCGGAGCCACGGCCTTGATGGCCCGGTTGAGCGACTCCTGCGTACGCTCAACCAGGAGACGGGACTCTTCATCCACGTCGCCCACCAGGAAAGTGTAATTGGTGTCCCCATGGACGCCATTGATGTATGCGGTGATGTCTATGTTGAGGATGTCGCCGTCCTGGACCACTGTGGAGTCCGGGATCCCATGGCAGATGACCTCATTCAGCGAGGAACACAATGACTTGGGAAATCCGCGGTACCCCAGCGTTGAGGGATAGGCCTTGTGGTCCAGGAGGAATTCATGCCCTACCCGGTCCAGCTGGTCCGTGGTGACGCCGGGCTTGATGTGTTTCCCCACTTCGACGATAGCCTGCGCCGCGATCCTGGCTGCGACCCTGATTTTTTCGATGGTTTCCGCGGACTTGACCTCGGAGCCCGTGAATTTGGCCGGTGCCTTCTTGCCGACGTACTCGGGACGGGGAATCGACGCCGGTACGGGCAGTTCGGGGCTGACGGTTCCGGGAGTGAGCGTGCCGATGGGTGCGGTCAAAGCGGGAGAAGGCATAGATTGATCATATAAGGCACGCAAGAGACGCAGGTAACAGAGGCCGGGGTCGTCGGCCAAGCCTGCCAAACGTTACGTGCCACCGGTCCGCAGATGGAGGAGGAAACGTGACGGAGTACTGGTACAACGTCAAGACGCACCAGATCGAAGAGGACGCGATGTCCGACTGGACCCAATTGATCGGACCGTACAAGACGCGCGAAGAAGCCGAACACGCTTTGGAGAAGGTCCGGGAACGCAACGAAGCCTGGGACGCCCAGGACGACGACTAGAACGAGTGCTCAGGCCCGGGGAATTGCCCGGACCTGACGTCCTCTCCGTAGGCGGCGGCTGCTTCCGTGAGCGTTGACCGCAGGTCCGCGTATTGCTTGACGAATTTGGCCATCTTGCCGCCACGCAGCCCGGCCATGTCCTGCCAGACCAGAACCTGGCCCGTGGTCCTGTTGCCTGCACCGATGCCTACGGTCGGTACGCGGAGGGCGGCGTCAACAGCGGCCGCGGTTTCGGCAGGGACCATTTCCATCAGGACGCTGAAGGCCCCTGCGTCCTGCAGGGCCACCGCATCATCGATCAGCCGCTGGGCGTCGTCGCCGCGGCCCTGGACGCGGTAGCCGCCCAATGCGTGCTCGCTCTGGGGCGTGAATCCGATATGGGCCATCACCGGGACGCCAGCCTGGACCATCGCGCGGACGGTTTCGGCGTAGTAGGCGCTCCCTTCTATCTTGACCGCGTGGGCGAGGCCCTCCTTGAGGAACCGGACGCCTGATGCCACCGCTTGGGCCGGTGAGACCTCGTAGCTGCCGAAGGGCAGATCGGCCACTACCAGGGCACGCTTCGCTGAGCGGCTGACGGCCCTGCACAACGGCAAGAGTTCATCAACCGTCACGGGCAGGCTCGTTTCGTTGCCGAAGACATTGTTGGACGCCGAATCGCCCACCAGCAGGACTTCGATTCCGGCCTGGTCAAAGATCTCGGCGCTGTATTGCTCATACGCGGTGAGCATAGCGAAGCGCCGGCCTTCTTCCTTGGCCTGCTGCAAGTGGTGGATGCGGACTTTGGCTGCCGGTTTCTTTCCCGTGGGCGGCAGGTGCGCGGCATCGGCAGGCCCCGAACCATAGGGTGCGGGAACTTCGGCGGGCATGCTGGACTCGGGATGGTTGCTTGGGGCCATGGTTAGAGCCTAAGCCGTGCCGACAGCGGCTGCCAGCAGTGTGCCAAGCGTCACCATTTGTAAACGCTGTGTTACGCGGCGCTGCAGCATCGGCATTCGCACTGATTGCTTAGTAGAGTGAAGGCTGAACGCCGCGGCTCCTTCCTGTGGAAGGCGCTGCGTGGATACCGACCGGAAAGAGGCCCCATGGACCGCCAGCAAGAGTTCGTTCTGCGGACAATCGAAGAGCGTGACGTGCGCTTCGTACGCTTGTGGTTCACCGACGTCGTTGGTTCCCTGAAGTCTGTTGCGCTGGCACCTGCCGAAGTTGAAGGAGCCTTCGAAGAAGGCCTCGGGTTCGACGGTTCGGCGATCGAGGGCCTGGCCCGTGTCTTCGAGTCGGACATGCTGCTGCAGCCGGATCCCTCCACGTTCCAGATCCTGCCCTGGCGCGGAGAGACGGAACAGACCTCCCGGATGTTCTGCGACATCCTGACCCCCGACGGTGAACCGTCCGCAGCCGATCCCCGCAACGTCCTCAAGCGCACCCTTGCCAAAGCAGCCGACATGGGCTTCACCTGCTACACGCATCCTGAGATCGAGTTCTATCTCCTCAAGTCCCAGGAACTGGGTGCCAACGGCGCCCCAGTACCCGTTGACGAGGGCGGGTACTTCGACCACGTTCCCGGCGGCGTTGCCCAGGACTTCCGCCGGACCGCCGTGACGATGCTCGAGTCCGTGGGAATTTCCGTGGAATTCAGCCATCACGAGGGCGGCCCGGGCCAAAACGAAATCGACCTCCGTTACGCCGATGCCCTGCAAACCGCGGACAACATCATGACGTTCCGCACCGTGATCAAGGAAGTTGCCCTGCAGCAGGGAACGTACGCGACCTTCATGCCCAAGCCCTTCACGGACCACCCGGGCTCAGGGATGCACACCCACTTCTCGCTCTTCGAGGGCGATACCAACGCGTTCTTCGAAGCGGGCACCGAGTTCCAGCTTTCCAAGACGGCCCGGCAATTCATTGCCGGCATCCTGAAGCACGCTCCGGAATTCACGGCAGTGACCAACCAGTTCGTGAACTCCTACAAGCGGCTCTGGGGCGGCGGCGAGGCGCCCAGCTACCTGAGCTGGGGCCACAACAACCGCTCTGCCCTGGTACGTGTTCCGTTGTACAAGCCGGGCAAGGGCCAGTCGGCGCGGATCGAATACCGCGGCATCGACTCCGCCACCAACCCGTACCTCGCCTACGCCGTGCTGCTTGGCGCGGGACTTAAGGGCATCGAGGAGGGCTACGATCTTCCCGCAGCCGCTGAGGACGATGTGTGGTCGTTGACGACGGCCGAACGCAAGGCCATGGGCCACGCTCCGTTGCCGGCCAGCCTGCATGACGCCATCCGCGCGATGGAGGAGTCCGAACTCGTGGCCCAGATCCTGGGCGAGCAGGTCTTCGAGCATTTTCTGCGGAACAAGCGTGCCGAGTGGCAGGACTATCGCCTCCAAGTCACTCCGTACGAGTTGCAGCGCAACCTCGGCATTCTCTAGGAGGCGCTGTGAGCCTGGCGCGCCGGCTCATCTCGGCCGGCTTCAGTGACCTGGAAAAGGGCGAGAGGTTCCTTTCTGCCCCGGAGCTGGACGGCATCGAACAGGAAGCACTGTTTGCGGGACTGTCGATGGCGGCGAGCCCGGATACTGCCCTGCAATCGTTGGTCCGCCTGATTGAGAAAAATCCCGGGCTCAAGGAGTTGGCGGCTGCGGATCCGGACACCAGCGAGCCGCTGTACCGGTTGCTGGGTGCCTCCGAAGCGCTGGGAGAATTCCTCCTGCGACGGCCCGAGCACTTGGACGTCTTCCAAGGGAAAGTCAGCCCGGAACCCCTCCAGGCTTCCAGCGAGCAACTGCGCGCAACACTGCTGCGTTCGGTCAAGGCGGAGCCCGGAGCGCATCGCCCCGTTGCAGGGCTGACGGGAGTTCCGGCGTACACGGCGCTGCGCACGGCCTACCGCCGGGGATTGGCTGAGCTGGCTATCAAGGATCTGTGTGCCGCCTCGCCGCAGGACTTCATGCCCATGGCCGGGGCTGAATTGGCGGACCTCGCCGGGGCTGCCGTTGAGGCCGCTTTGGCCGTGTCCCGGGCAGAGGCGGCCGGCCAGTTCGACGCCGCGGAGGTAGCCGGCGTCGGGTTGTCAGTAATTGGCATGGGCAAGTGCGGCGCCCGGGAGCTCAACTACATTTCCGACGTCGACGTTATCTACGTGATCGAGTCGCAGGACCTTGACGACGCCCGCGCCTCGACCATCGGCACAGCGCTGGCATCAGGCATTTCCAGGGCGATCTCTTCTCCGGCTCCCGAGCCGGGCCTCTGGGAGGTGGATGCGAACCTCCGCCCGGAAGGCAAGTCCGGTCCACTCGTGCGGACGTTGGAGTCACACCTGAGCTATTACGCCCGCTGGGCTGAAAGCTGGGAATTCCAGGCGCTGTTGAAGGCGAGGACCATCGCGGGGGACACGGACCTGGGCCAGCGCTATGAAAAAGCAGTCGAACCGCTGGTGTGGGCTTCGGCAGGCCGGGACGGTTTTGTGGAGTCCGTGCAGGCCATGCGGCGCCGGGTGACCGAGCACATCCCCGCCGTCGAGGAACACCGCCAGATTAAGCTTGGGCGGGGCGGACTCCGGGACGTTGAGTTCACTGTCCAGCTTCTGCAGTTGGTCCACGGCAGGTCCGACGAGTCCTTAAGGTGCCGGGACACGACGTCGGCCATCGCGGCACTCTCTGCCGGCGGCTACATTGGCCGCGCCGACGCCGCAGCGTTCGATAGCGCCTACCGCTACCTGCGCGTGCTCGAGCATCGCATCCAGCTGTTCCAACTCAGGCGCACCCACTTGATGCCGGAAGCCGAGGACGCGCAGCGGTTCCTGGCCAAAGCCGTCCTAGGGCCGTTCTCGCATGGGCGGCCCCACCCCGACCAGTTGATCGCCGCCTGGCAGAAGACCAAGCGCTCGGTCCGTGAACTTCATGAGCGCATCTTCTACCGGCCACTGCTGAACACCGCGGCGAAGCTCAGCACCGAGGACGCAAAGCTCAGCCCGGAAGCAGCCGAGGGCCGGCTTGCCGCGCTCGGGTATCTCGATCCCAAAGGTGCCATGCGGCACATCGAGGCGCTCACCGCCGGGGTCAGTCGGCGGGCAGCCCTGCAGCGCCAGCTGCTGCCCATCCTGTTGGGGTGGCTTGCCGACGGCGTGGATCCCGATGCCGGCCTGCTTGCGTTCCGCAGGGTCAGCGAAGCGTTGGGTACCACCCACTGGTATCTGGGACTCCTGCGGGATTCGCAGGCCGCTGCGGAGAGGCTGTGTCACGTCCTTGCCAATTCGCGCCTGATTTCGGATTTGCTGGAGGTGTCACCGGAATCCGTAGCGTGGTTGGGCAGCGACAAGGATCTGGCACCTGTGCCGTTCTCCGCGCAGTGGCAGGAGATCAAGTCCAAGCTGTCCCGCCACCCGGATGCGGGAAGTGCCATGCGGCTGATCCGCCTCATCCGGCGCAGGGAGATCCTTCGAACGGCCATTGCGGACAGTTCGGGATTGCTGGACCAGGACGCCGTCGGGCTGGCGCTGGCAGAGGCGGACCGTGCTGCGGTGCTGGGGGCCCTGCATGTGGCCGAAAACGCCATAGTGGAGGACGGCCCGTTGAAGACCGACGTTCTGGTGGTGGCCATGGGGCGGCAGGGGGGTCGCGAAATCGGCTACGGGTCGGACGCGGATGTCATCTACGTGCACCGGGCCCGCCCTGGATTCAGCGACGTCGAGGCACAGGAGCAGGCGGCCGCGATCGTCGCAAGGATATCCAGCCTCCTGACGCAGCCGCTCAAGCCGGCAATCATGGCCGAGCGTGTTCTCCAAGTGGATGCCGACCTGCGTCCCGAGGGCAAGAACGGCGCCATGGTGCGCTCCCTGGACTCCTATGCCGAGTACTATCGCCGTTGGTCCTTGATCTGGGAGGCCCAGGCGTTGCTGCGCGCACGTCCCATGGCAGGCTCGGATGAATTGGCTGCCGACTTCATGAGCTTGATCGATTCCATCCGGTACCCGGAGGAGTTATCGGACGCGGACGTGCGCGAAATCCGGCGTATCAAGGCCCGGGTGGAGTCCGAGCGCCTTCCCCGCGGCGCAGACCCGGCCCGGCACGTAAAGCTTGGCCGTGGCGGGTTGAGCGATGTGGAATGGCTGGTTCAGCTGCTCCAGTTGCAGCACGCCGGGAAGCATCCGGAACTGCGGACCACGTCCACGTTGGAAGCACTCGCCGCCGCTGAACAGCTGGGTTTCATTGACAAGAACGACGCCGGACTGTTGCGTCAGGCATGGCGGCTCGCCAGCCGGATACGGTCGGCCAACGTCATTGTCACCGGACGGGCCTCCGACCTGCTGCCCTCCTCGCGGCGGGACCTTGAGGCCGTGGCCCGGTGGTGCGGTTACGAGCCGGGAGCGGCGGGCCGGTTCGAGGAGGACTACCTTCGCCTGAGCCGCAGGGCGCGCGGCGTTTTCGAGAAAAAGTTCTATGGCAACTAGCTCTGTATGGCTCATTCCCCTCAAACTCCTGGATGAGGACGCGCGGGCCATCCAGCTGGCGGAAGTAGCGGGACTGCGCATCCTCCCCGAGCAACAGGACTTCGTGGGGGATCCCCTGCGGATGATGCTCGTCGCCCTGGATGAGGGCTCGCGGTTCCCCTATGTCATAGAGTCTGCCGGCAAAGCTGTTGGGGTCCTGACCCTCCAGGCCGGAGCGGCCACTCTTGCCGGGTGGGAAGATGACGATTCGGCCTGGCTGCTCAGGGGATTCCTCATAGACTCACGGTGCCAGGGCAAGGGCCTTGGCCGCCAAGCGGCGGCAGCGGCCCTGCTGGAGGCGCGCAGGCTGACGCTGCGGCACCGTGGCGGGCAAACCGGCGTCGTACTTTCCGTCAACGAACGGAATCCGGCAGCGCAGGCGGCGTATGCCAAGGCCGGCTTTGTTGACTCCGGCCGCTACCTCGGGGGAGATGCCGGACCCCAGAGGATCATGCACGCAGATTTCCTGAACGAGGGCAGGACATAAACGACGCCGGAAGCAGCTGTTCGGCGGCCCCGTTTTGCCCTATGCTTCATCCCGTGACGGTCAGAAGAGACCCGGACGGAGCATGGTACTCCGACGCCCTGTGCTTCCGCTGCGCGCAGGCGGGGCCGCATTGGAAATCACGTCACGCCCTGGCCGGGGAGTATTCCTGCCGGCGTTGTTTTGCCACCTTTGCGGACGTGGAACCGGCGGGCAGCAAACACACGGTCCTTGGACAGGGACTCTCAGTCCCGGAACCCGTGCAAGTCTTCGAAACCAAGTAGCGGCACCACCGATCCGCTGAAAAAACGAGTACACGCTACTCGTGCCACTGCTGGTGGCCGTTGGGCAGCATTAGGGCTATGACAGCCTACGTGATCGAATCATCAGCCCTGGTGCACCGCTGCCAATGCTGCGGCGAGGAAACGGACAAGGTGTTCTGCAGTGACTGTGCGGCCCCTGAAGAGCCGGGAAAGTCGCCAACCATCAAACACTGAAGTGCGGCAAATTCATAAGTCCCCTTATAGACTCATCGGGTAGATGTTCTCAAGGAAAGGGGAAGTACATGGATTACAACGCAAGCCCTTCAGAGCGGGCCGTGCGGGCGGGCGACCTCGATCGGCGCCACGTCGGTCAATCGGTGAGCTTCCAGCCGAATGACTTCACTGTGGTGTTCGGTACCATTGCCGGCATTGCCCGGACCGAGGCCTTGGTGTACTTGTCCCTGGCAGGGGTGTCCGGTGGCACCCATTTGAAGGATGAGTACGATCTGACGATCGATCACGAGGTCTACCTGCAACTGGATCCGCTGAGCAGCGCCGAGAAAGGCTTCGCCGAAGCTGCGAAAGCCGTCAAGGAGAAGCTGGACGAGTTTGGCCGGAACATCCGTGACCGGGACCAGAACAGGGAATCCGAGTAGGTTCCGTTCGGATTCTTCCTGAAACAAGCACAAAGGCCGCTCCCGGTGATCCGGGAGCGGCCTTTGTCATTGCGTAGAGACTAGACGCCGTAGTAGAGCTCGAACTCGTAGGGGTTCGGGCGCAGGGACAGCGGGCGGATCTCGTTCTCGTACTTGTACTCGATCCAGGTGTCGATCAGGTCCTGGGTGAAGACGCCGCCGGCCTGGAGGAACTCGTTGTCCTCACGGAGGGCTTCGAGTGCTTCTTCCAGGGAACCCGGAGCCTTGGGGATGTCCTTGGCTTCCTCGGCGGGGAGCTCGTAGAGGTCCTTGTCGATCGGAGCCGGGGGTTCGATGCGGTTGCGGATGCCGTCAATACCGGCCATCAGCTGGGCTGCGAACGCCAGGTACGGGTTGGAGGAGGGGTCCGGCGCGCGGAACTCGATGCGCTTGGCCTTCGGGTTGGATCCGGTGATCGGGATACGGATACCAGCGGAGCGGTTGCCCTGCGAGTAGACCATGTTGACCGGAGCTTCGAAGCCCTTGACCAGGCGGCGGTAGGAGTTGACGGTCGGGTTGGTGAAGGCAAGGACAGCCGAAGCATGCTTCAGCAGGCCGCCGATGTACCAGCGGGCGGTGTCGGAGAGGCCTGCGTAGCCCTTCTCGTCGTAGAACAGCGGCTCGCCGTTGCTCCACAGGGACTGGTGGCAGTGCATGCCCGAACCGTTGTCACCGAAGACAGGCTTCGGCATAAAGGTTACCGACTTGCCCCAGGCATCGGCCGTGTTCTTGATGACGTACTTGAACTTCTGCAGGTCATCGGCAGCAGCAGTCAGCGTGGTGAACTTGTAGTTGATTTCAGCCTGGCCCGCCGAACCTACTTCGTGGTGCGAACGCTCAACTTCGAGGCCTGCCTTGTCCAGCTCAACGCACATGGCGTCACGGAGGTCAGCCTGCTTGTCGGTGGGGGAGACCGGGAAGTAGCCACCCTTGACGGGGGTCTTGTAACCGAGGTTGCCGCCCTCTTCCTTGCGGCCGGTGTTCCAGTGTGCTTCTTCGGAGTCGATCTTGTAGAAGCTGCCCTGCGGTGAGGATTCGTACTGGATGTTGTCGAAAACGAAGAACTCAGCCTCGGGTGCGAAGAACGCGGTGTCCGCGATGCCGGTGGAAGCCAGGTAGGCCTCAGCCTTCTCCGCCACGCCGCGGGGGTCGCGGTGGTAGGGGTCACCCGTACGGGGGTTGACGATGGAGAAGTTCAAAGCCAGGGTCTTCTCGATGCGGAACGTGTCAACGAAGGCCGAGGTCACGTCCGGGATGAGCTGCATGTCGGATTCGGCGATGCCCTGGAAGCCGCGGATGGAGGAACCGTCGAAGAGCTGACCGTTCACGAAGAAGTCGAGGTCGACGCTCTTGGCCGGCACGTTGAAGTGCTGCTGGACACCGGGGAGGTCGGTGAAGCGGATATCGACGAACTTGACGTCTTCTTCTTTGATGAACTTGAGGACTTCGTCCGCAGTCTTGAACATCTATGCTCCTTATGCATATCAAGTAACAGGCCGGGAAGGCCGCGTGGTGCAGCCCGGGCCGGGGATCTGGAGACGCAGAAACTCCCCTTGCCTCGGTGGCTGGCAACTCCTATCACCTTAGGGAGACGGGATTTCCCGGGAATGTCAGTATTGTTTCCGGGAGGTTACAGAATCATCTGTTGTGTAAACGGTAGTCGGCTTGCGGGTCTCAGGTCCACCAGGTCCGCTGGCTGAACACGGCCAACGGATTCCACAGCGCCGTGCAGGTGCAGGCCGGCACCCCGGCGACGTTCGAACAGTTAAGCTTATGGGGTGGTTGATCGCAAAGACATAGGCTCCTGGCTCAGTGGGCCGGACACATCCGGCATCTCCAAATATCCCGGTGAACGATTGGGACTTCCTGAGTCCGGGCCAGGCTCCATCGCCCGGGCCGGACGGCGCATCCTGGGCATCGTGATCGACTGGACCGTAGCGTTGGTCATCAGTAACTTCGCGTTCGGTGGCAACCAATGGGCCACCTTGGCTGTTTTCGCGGCAGAGCAGATACTCCTCATCGGCACCCTCGGATACAGCATTGGCCACAGAGTGGCCGGAATCCATGTTGTACGCCTCGGCGGGAAACCGGCCGGCCCTTTGGCCGCACTGGTCCGCACCGTGCTGCTGTGCCTGGTTATTCCCGCGGTGGTCTTCGATCCGGACCAGCGAGGTCTCCATGACAAAGCCATGAATACCATCCTGATCCGGATGTAGCCAAACCCTGCCCAACAAAAAGCCGCCCCGGCGCTTCGCGTGATGTGATCACTCGGAGCCGGGGCGGCTTTTTAGTTTCGGATCTTTAGCGGCCGCGTGCAGCCTTGCGGTCCGGACGGGCCTTATAGGGATCAATGCCCTTGGGGATCGGAAGGCGGTTGCCCAGGGAGTTGATTCGCTTGGACACGGCGTTCACTTCCACCTTGGTCAGTTCCTTCTTCATCTTGCCCATGGTCTTGGCAATCTGGTTCAGCGGCACCTGGCCTTCGCCGCGGCCGGACTCAATCACGTGGACGCTGACGTTGGGAAGAATGCGGGTCAGGCGCTTGCGCTCTCCGTCCACCAGGGTCTTGACGCGATGGCTGGGTCCCTCGCTGACCAGGACAACTCCGGGACGACCGATGGCCATGAAGACGGCGTCCTGGGTGCGCGGGTTCACGGCAACAGGCTGGTCCTGCGTGATCCACCCGCGGCGAAGCGTGCCCAATGCGGCACCCGAGGCGCCCGGCTGGTTCTCGATCTGGGCGAAAGCTGCGCGCTCAGCCCTACGGGAAAGGATGAAGACCGCGGCCAGCAGTCCCAGAGGAATGCCGATAATGAGGCCGGTGACCCAGTTTTCCAGAAGGAAGCCGATAAGGAAGGCAACGGCTACCACGGCAAGGAACGCCAGCACCATGATCCATACAACCTGTGGATCATTGCGCCGGGTCATCTTGAAGACTTCGGCGATCTGCTTCAGCTGGCTGGGCTTTTTGGCCTTGGCTTCTTTGGGCTTGCGCTGGAACAGGCCACGCTTGGGAGCGTCGGCCGAAGGGGTCGAGTTGCTGGAGTCAGGGGATTTCGCCATAGTGCCTTAATTCTACGTGATGCATGCACCAGCACCGGAACCTCCGGCACCGGTAAGTGTTCTTACAGGCGCCGGAGGCTCCGATGGTTTGGTTCGTCTTCTGTTTTGGGTGCTGTGCTTGGTTAGCCGCGGGCTGGTTTAGCCGTGGGCGGCGAGGATGGTGGAGGCTTCCTGGCGGGTGGTGCCGGAGGATTCGATGTGGGAAAGGGCTTCGGGGATGGCCCAGCCTTTCTTCCGCATCGCGGTGGCCCAGAGGCGCCCGGCGCGGTAGGAGGAGCGGACCAGGGGCCCGGACATGACGCCGAGGAAGCCGATCTCTTCGGCTTCGTGCTGGAGGTCCACGAATTCCTGGGGCTTGACCCACCGGTCCACGGGCAGGTGCCGCTCGGAGGGGCGCAGGTACTGGGTGATGGTGATCAGGTCACACCCGGCATCGTGGAGGTCCCGGAGGGCTTCGGAGATTTCCTCGCGGGTCTCGCCCATGCCCAGGATCAGGTTGGACTTGGTCACCATGCCCAGGTTGCGGCCTTGGGTGATCACGTCCAGGGAGCGCTCGTACCGGAACGCCGGACGGATCCGCTTGAAGATCCGGGGCACGGTCTCGACGTTGTGCGCGAACACCTCGGGCTTGGACTCGCAGATCGCGGCGATGTGTTCGGGTTTGCCGGAGAAGTCCGGGATCAGCAGTTCCACCCCGGTGCCGGGGTTCAGTTCGTGGATCTTCCGGACCGTTTCGGCGTACAGCCACACACCCTCGTCCTCGAGGTCATCACGGGCCACACCGGTCACTGTCGCGTAGCGCAGCTGCATCGACTGCACACTCCGTGCCACCTTGGTGGGTTCGAAGCGGTCCAGCGGGGAGGGCTTGCCGGTATCGATCTGGCAGAAATCACAGCGCCGGGTGCATTCGGACCCGCCGATCAGGAACGTCGCTTCCTTGTCTTCCCAGCACTCGAAAATGTTCGGGCACCCGGCCTCCTCACACACCGTGTGCAGGCCTTCCTTCTTCACCAGGTTCTTCAACCCAACAAACTCAGGGCCCATCTGGACCTTCGCTTTGATCCACTCGGGCTTACGCTCAACCGGGACCGCCGCGTTACGCTGCTCAACGCGCAGCAACTTACGGCCTTCAGGTGCCAGGGTCACTGGAGTGCTCCTTCTGGTGTTGCAACAAGTGCTTCTTCGTGCTTGCGGAACTCTTCCACAAACCTGTCAACGATGTCCGCCGGATTGATGGTCCGGCCGGTCTCCAGCGACATGGTGGTGACGCTGGCGTCCGTGATTCCGCAAGCGATGATCTGGGCGTACGGGGAGAGATCGTTGCTGCAGTTGATGGCAACACCGTGCATGGTGACGCCATCCAGGACGCGGATGCCGATCGCTGCGATCTTCCGGTCCGGTCCTTTGTCATCCGCCAGGACCCAGACGCCGGCCCGGCCCTTGATCCGAACGGCCTTGATCCCGTAATCCTCCATGACCGCGATCATGATGGCTTCCAGGCGCTCAACGTAGTCGCGGATGCCTGCGCGGTTCTTGAGTTTGAGGATGGGGTAGGCGATGAGCTGCCCCGGTCCGTGCCAGGTCAGTTTGCCGCCCCGGTCCACTGGAACCACCGGGGTACCGTCGAAGGGGCGCTCATGGTCTTCGGTGAGTTTGCCGGCCGTATAGACGGCTGCGTGCTCCAGAAGCAGGACGGTACTGGGTTTCTCGCCCGCAACAACTTTGTTGTGGATTTCGCGCTGCAGGTCCCAGCCCTGCATGTAGTCAACGAAATCAGGGGCAAGACCCAGCTGTGAGAACTCAAGAGTCATGACTTCAAGCTTAGACCCCGTGGAACGGTGCCCATGGTTTTGTGGTGAACCTCTCAGTCGCATCCGTGAGGCGTCGGGCGGATCGGGCGATGGCCTTGGAGCCTGTGGATAACTTCTGCAGGAAAACCCGGTGTGGGGTAGACCTTTTGACATGGGTTCTCCGGATAAATCTCCTTCATCTCCGCCCGCCATTCCCGGCTATCGGGTCCACCGTTTCCTGGGTCGAGGTGCATCCTCCACAGTCTGGTTGGCTGAAAAGGACCACGGCCCGGGGGACGGGCCCGGCTCACGGTTCGCCATCAAGTGCATCGCCGTCCCGGAGAAGGATGCCGGGAACGTGCCCATGGTGGACGGCGCGTCCCGCGAGGTGGCAGTGATGTCATCGCTCCGGCACGGGCACTTGCTGAGGGTTCACGACGTCGTGCAGTTCAGTGGCAACGGTTCCGACGGCGTGGGACTCGTCCTCGACTACGCCGCCGGAGGCTCACTGGCCGCCCTCGTCGCGATACGCGGCAGCCTCGGCGTCGGCGAGACGGTGACCGTCCTGGTTCCGCTGGCGCATGCACTGTCCTATCTGCACGGTGAGGGCACTGTGCACGGTGATATCTCGCCCGGTAACGTCCTTTTCACCTCCCACGGCAAGCCCTTGCTGGCAGATCTGGGTACGGCAAGCCTTCTGGGAGAAGTCCAGGACTCCCACCCGGCGGGGACCGAAGGCTTCGCAGACAGTTTTTCCACTGGCCGGGCGGGCAGGAGGATCCTCCAACCTGCCCGCGATGTGTACTCATTGGCTGCGTTGGGTTGGTTTTGCCTCACCGGCCATGCTCCTGAGCCTGGCCCCGAACGGCCCCCGTTGCCGTTGTTGGTTCCGGGGGTTCCTTCCGGCCTTGCCGCGGCCCTCGAGGCCGGGCTCGATCCCGATCCGAAGGCCCGCCCGACTGCCAAAGAGTTCGGTACGGCCGTGCACCGAAGCGCGGCCGCGCATCCGGTGGATCTTGCCGGGGCGGTCCACCCGTCCGTCATTCCAGAGCTGTTGACCCGCCGGCGGGACGCGGATACACGACGACGGCGGCTCCCGTGGCGCCGCAAGCGGGCCACGCCATTGGTTTGGGAAAGTGACGTAACCTCCTCCGGGAACCTGCGTGCCGCTGGCCGCCGGTCCTCCGGCAAAGGCGTTCGGGGAGGCATCGTAAAGGCCGGAACGATCGGCGTAGCCGGTCTGGCGCTCCTTGCGGCCGGGGCCTACTTGTGGCCCAACGGATCCCCCTCACAGCAGACCCCTGATGCCACCGCTGTTTCGACGGGGGAGCGGTCCGCTGTTCCAGTCGCCGGGACCACACCATTCAGCCATGACCTCCCGGCCGACCTCGCCCAAGCTCTCAAGGCGACCGAACCCGAGGCCGCCCTCCCGGCACTGTCACGAGTGCGGGACCTTGCATTGCGCGAAGGACGCCCGGAGCTGCTGGCCCTGGTCAATGTTCCCGGCTCGCCGGCTGAGGCTGCAGATAAGGACTTATCCGGGCACCTCGTCTCGCAAGGCATCCGGCTGGGCGGCCTGTCCACCGAGGTGGCCAACGTTTCCCTGCGAAGCAAGGATGGAAACAGCGCCGAAGTGGAACTGACAGCAACCACCTCCGACTACGAAGAGAGGGACGCAGCGGGCCGGGTCATGCACCGGCAGCCGGCAGGCAAACCCCAGGAACTGCGGCTCGTCTTGAAACGGACGGAAGGGGCATGGCGCATCGTCGAAATCCTGGCTTCGGACCAGTGAGGGCTTCCGGCCGGTGAGGGGGTCGGGCTTTGAGGCTGTTGAACTTACCGGCCAGGCCGGCTCGTCAGCCAGGCCACTGCCTGACGCAGTTCGGGATGCTGCCACGTAAAGCCCGCCCCGGCCAGCTTGCCTGGATACATCGCTTGGTCTGCCATGACCAGCTCATCGGCAAGTCCGCCCAGGACAAGCCTGAGGGCCGGCCAGGGTACCCGCAGGAATGCCGGCCGGTGGAAGCCCTCGGCCAGCCGGGCAACGATTGTGTTGACGTCCGCGAGGCCCGGAGCGCAGAGGTTCACGGCGCCCTCAAGTTGCGAATCCACAAGGAACGCCAGCGCCGAGGCCTCGTCGGCCAGGGTGATCCACGGCCAGTACTGCCGGCCGTTGCCAAAGGGGCCGCCCAAGCCAACTTTGAGGAGTGGAAGCAACGGACCCAGCGCCCCGCCTTGGGTGCTCAGCACGACGCCGGTACGGGGAGTCACCACCCTGACACCGTCGGGAGCCGTCCTGGCCGCTTCCTCCCACTGCACGCACAATGGCGCCAACACGCCGCCTTCGCCGGGGGCTGAGTCCTCATGAAGGACTTCCCGGCGGGACGCTCCGTAATACCCCGACGCCGACTGGCTGACGAAGGCGCGTGGCGGGGAACCGAGCCTGCCCATTGCCGCCGTCAGGGTCCGGGTAGGTTGGAGCCTGGAATCGTGCAGGACCCGGATCCTGTTCTTAGTCCAGGGACGGTCACCGATCCCCGCGCCGGAAAGGTTCACTACGGCGTCGGCACCGTCCAGGACCGCTTCGTCCAATACACCTGCGGACGGATCCCAGGTCCACTCCTTGTTGTTGGCCGCAGGCCTGCGCACCAACCGGATCACCTCATCCCCACGGGACTCCAGCAGCTTGGACAACGCGGTGCCAATCATTCCGGAAGCTCCGGACATCACGATTCTCATGACCCATCTCACCACGGGCCGGTGCATGCTGGAAACGCCGCTGAACAGCGGCGACGGTGTTTCGCCTTCTGACTATGATCGAACAATGACCTCTTCCAGTTACCTCCGCTTTCCGCATGTGCACGGCGACCTTGTCACGTTCGTGGCCGAAGACGACATCTGGATTGCTCCCGTCACGGGCGGCCGCGCCTGGCGGGTCTCCTCCCAGCAGTTGCCGGCACGGAATCCCAGGTTCACCCCGGACGGCAAGCGACTCGTGTGGACAACGGTGGTGGGAACGGCGCCGGAAGTGGTGACTGCCGATATCAACGGTGCCGGTTACAAACAGTTGAGCTACTTCGGGCACAGCACTACCAAAGTCAAGGGGTTCAACCCATCGGGCCACATTGTGGTGACCAGCGCCTTCCAGAAGGCCGAAAGCCGGCACACCCACGCCTATAGCCTGCCGCTGGAAGGCGGCGCCGCCGTCGAACTTCCTTTCGGACCTGTAGAGGGTGTCGCGTTCGGCCCGGAGGTTGGGGATGAGCGGCCGGTTGTCCTGGCGAGCGTCCTGTCCCGGGAACCTGCGTGGTGGAAGCGGTACCGGGGTGGTATGGCAGGGAAGTTGTGGATCGATGCTGACGGCAACGGTGAGTACGAGCGGTTGGTCCCGGAGCTCGACGGCAACCTTACCGACCCCCTGTGGATCAAGGACCGCATTGCCTTCCTCTCCGACCATGAGGGATACGGCAACCTGTATTCGGTCCGCCCGGACGGTTCCGATCTGCGCCGGCATACCGACCACGAGGACTTCTACGCCCGGCACGCAAGCACGGACGGTACAAGGGTGGTGTTTGAATCCGCGGGGGAGCTGTGGATCCTTCCGTCACTGGATTCCGAGGCTGTAGCCACCAAACTGGAGATCACGCTCGGGTCCGCTTCACCGGCTCGTCGCCCGGCCCCCTTGAAGGTGTCGGGCCACCTCGGTGACGTGGTTCCCAACATCAACGGAACCGCCAGCGCCGTTGAAACCCACGGCACGGTCCACTGGTTGCGCCATAAGGACGGCCCGTCGCGCGTGGTTGAAGCGACGCCCGGCGTGCGTGCGCGCCTCCCGCGTCCCCTGACGGACGGCAGGATTGCCTACGTAGCCGATCACGACGGCGTCGAAGCCCTCTACATCAAACGTATTGCCGCGCGCTTGGCCCCTCCCGCAAAGCCTGCGACGGCACAGGCTGTGACGGGCCAGTCCGCCGCGGAGCCGTCGCCGGAAGAAGCCAGCGAAGCGCCGGACGGAGTCCTCCCGAAGCCGGTGGCCGTATCCCGCGTTGTGGGTCGACCCGAATCAGCGGCGGGAGCCCCGCAGGAACCCAAGGCCGGAGACCCCGCGTCGGCAAGCGCGGGAACAGCGCAAGCGGACACCGGAGCTCCGTCACCGGACACGGCGGCTGCGGCGGCGGAGCACACTGCTGCCCCCGAAGCGGAGCACCACGGCGAAGTCAGGGTGGAACTTCCGGCGCCTGCCAGGGTCAGCGCGCTGGAAGCAAGCCCCGATGGCCGCTGGTTGGCGATCGGAACTGCGTTCGGTGACGTGTTTGTGGCGGACGCGGCGTCCGGAGCCTTGTCCCGGCTGGTCAGCATCGGTGAAGGCAGCGTCGAACAGCTGGCTTGGTCGGCGGATTCGCAGTGGCTCGCCTGGTCCGAGCCGGTGACGTCGTTCGGGACGCGCAGCAAGCTGAGGATCGCCAAGCCCAACGGGGGTGCAACCGACATCATCGACGTCACTGACGGACGGTTCTGCGACGAATCGCCTCACTTCACTCCGGACGGCAAATTCCTTGCGTTCCTTTCCAACCGGAGCTTCGACCCCGTCTATGACGGACACTCCTTCGACCTGTCCTTCCCGAGCCCCATCAAGCCGTACCTCGTAGCCTTGGCTGCGGATACGCCGTCGCCGTTCGGGCCCTCCATCGACACCCTTGAAGACGGTCCCGCCGACGCCGGGAAGAACGACGACGGCGACGCTCCCGTCGTGCGGGTGGATGCGGAGGGACTCGCCCACCGCGTCATTGCCGTGCCTGTGCCGCAAGGGAATTACTCCGCGTTGACGGCGGGCGAGGGATCCCTCCTCTGGCTGGACACGGAGTTGTCCGGCGTCACGGGAGAGGGCAAAGGAACGCTGCAGGACAAGAAGCCCGCTCCGGCACTGATCCGCTACGACCTCGCAAAGCGCCAGGAGACCACCTTGGTCAAGGCCGCCGACCGTTACCGGCTCAGCGGCGACAGGCAACGGATCGTCTACGTGCTGGACCAGCAGGTGACGTCAGTTCCGGCTGATAAGAAAGTCGACGACGAGTCCGGCGACCTGGTGAAGGTTGAACTCAACAGGATCCGCGTCATCCTGGACCCCGTCGCGGCGTGGGGCCAGGCCTTCGACGAGGCCTGGCGCCTCCAGCGGGACTTCTTCTGGGCACCGGACATGGCAGGCCAGGATTGGGAGTCCGTGCATCAGCGCTATCGCCCGATCGTGGAGCGGCTCGGTTCGCATGATGACCTGGTGGATCTTCTCTGGGAGATCCACGGGGAGTTGGGTACCTCGCACGCTTACGTCAAGCCGGCTGCTGTCAGTGAGCCGGGCCGGAACGGCCAAGGACGGCTGGGAGCCGAGTTCCAGCTGGGAGAACACGGTTGGGAGATCACCGCCATCCTGGCCGGCGAATCCTCCGATCCCCTCGCCACCTCACCCCTGACACGTCCGGGAGCGGACGCGAAGGTGGGCGACGTGCTTCTGGCGATTGACGGCGTCGGGCTTTCTGCAGCCGTGACCCCGGCGATGCAGTTGGTCGGTGCGGCCGGCCGCACGGTGGAGCTGACCCTGGTGAATGGCCCGGGCCATGGCATCGCAGCAGGGGTCCAGCGGCGGGTTGCCGTGGTGCCCGTACGGGACGAGGAACGGCTGCGGTACCAGGACTGGGTGCGCGGCAACCGCCGCACTGTCCGCGAGGCGTCCGGAGGTAAGTTCGGCTATCTGCACGTTCCGGACATGATGGCCAACGGATGGGCGCAGCTGCACCGTGACCTGGATACCGAAACCGCCCTGGACGGGTTGATTGTTGACGTTCGGCGGAACCGTGGCGGCCATACCTCGCAGTTGGTGGCCGAGCTGATCGGCCGGAAAGTCACAGGCTGGAGCATGCCCCGGGGCGAAAAACCGCGGACCTATCCGCATCATGCACCCCGGGGGCCGGTGGTCATCCTGGCCGATGAGTTTGCCGGTTCCGACGGCGACATCATCACCCAGGTTTCGAAGCTGCGTGGCATCGGTCCCGTGATCGGCACCAGGACCTGGGGAGGGGTGGTCGGCATTGACAACCGCTTTGCCTTGGCAGACGGGACGGGCGTTACGCAGCCCCGGTACGCCACGTGGTTCGGCGGAGGCATCGGCTGGGACGTGGAAAACCGCGGCGTGGAACCGGACATCGAGGTACTGTTCCCTCCGCACGCGTACGCAGCGGGCATTGATCCGCAGCTGGAGTACGGCATCGGCGCGCTCAAGGAAATGATCCAGGAGTTGCCTACGGACAGGCCTCCGCTCCGGGAGGGCTACAGGAGCGTCCGGCCAGGCGCGTTGCCGGCCCGCCCCCAGGCCCGCTAGGACTACGGGAAAGGCCCTGCACTTCTTCAAGTGCAGGGCCTTTTCCGTATTACAGGATGGTTTGTTCCCGACAGGATTGTCCTCAAGCGGACAGTCTGTGCGGGAAACTTGCCGGCTTAGGCGGCGAGGGTGGCATCCAGGGTGATGTCGATGCTCGAGAGT
This sequence comes from Paenarthrobacter sp. YJN-5, assembly GCF_015040095.1. Classification (NCBI taxonomy): domain Bacteria; kingdom Bacillati; phylum Actinomycetota; class Actinomycetes; order Micrococcales; family Micrococcaceae; genus Paenarthrobacter; species Paenarthrobacter sp. YJN-5. The sequence continues at coordinate 2,783,808 of NZ_CP053544.1, read as the reverse complement.
GCGCCGGACACGGGGCAACCGGTCTTGGCTTCCTCCGAGATGCGGCGGAACTCTTCTTCGGAGATGCCGGGGATGCGGGCGCTCATGGTCAGGTGGCTGCCCGTGATGCCGGTACCCGGAACGAAGGTCACGTCCGCTTTGGTCTGGACTTCTTCCGGAGTGTAACCGGCTCCGGCCAGGGCGTGGCTGAATGCCATGGAGAAGCACGCAGAGTGGGCCGCTGCAATAAGTTCTTCGGGGCTGGTCTTGCCGCCGGCCTGTTCGGTCCGGGCCTTCCAGGTGACGTCGAACGTGCCGAGTCCCGAGCTGTCCAGCGTGGTGTTGCCGGAGCCCTCCATCAGGTTGCCGTTCCAGACGGTGTGTGCGGTGCGTACTGCTGCCATATCCACTCCTTGGGTAGTTGTGAGCCGGCACCCGCCTTCGCGGGTTGCCACCGTGTCCAATCCTATGGATTCGGGGGAGGGCGTGCACGGACATTCCGCTGTCAGTGGATTGTGACCCCCCGGCAAGCAGGGCGCCGGGCAAAATACAGCCGCCCTGCCATGGGCAGGACGGCTGTTGACCGGTGTCGGTGCTTGGCGCGACTGGGACGTGCAGTAGATGGTTCCGCCGTAGGTGGTTCCGGAACCCTTAGTTCCAGAGGGTGGCTAGAGCGATGTTGACCAGCGCCAGCCCGCCGACTCCGTGAGCCAGGCCGGTGGAGACAGGCTCGCCCTTCTTGACCTTGCGGGAACCGATGACTGCCAGGACTGCCACCACAATCGCTATGGCGAACTTGATGCCCAGCTTGATGTAGTTCGGGTCCTTGTCATCCATGAAGGGAATAAGGCCCATCATGGCGATGCCGGTGAGGAGCTGAAGGAACGCACCGTCCCGCTGGCGGGGATGCACAGTGGGCGTCTTCATGGTGGCGATCCAGTAGCCCACGATCATGGCGGCGCCGACGATGTGCAGGAACACCAGAATGCTGTACAGGATACTCATGAGCCAAGCTTAGCCAGTTTCTTCTACATCACGTAGCAGAAACGTGCTTGTCCAGGGGGCGTGGCGACCGGAACACGGAAGAGGGGCAGGTTTTCCGGGCCTACCCGGAGAACCTGCCCCTCTTCTTAGCTACGGTGTGCTGTGACCGGGCTTAGAGGCCCAGGTCCGCTTCGAACGCACCTTCCTCAAGGCGGGCCTTGAGGGTCTGGAGGAAGCGGCCGGCGTCGGCGCCGTCCACCAGGCGGTGATCGTAGGTCAGCGACAGGTACATCATGGAGCGGATGGCGATCGAATCGTCGCCGTTCTCGTCAGCTACCACTACAGCGCGCTTGACGATCGCACCCGTTCCCAGGATGCCGACCTGCGGCTGGTTGATGATCGGAGTGTCGAACAGCGCGCCGACAGAACCGATGTTGGTGATGCTGAACGTGCCGCCTGACAGTTCATCCGGACCGATCTTGCCATCACGGGTGCGGCCTGCGACGTCGGCGATCTTGCTGGCAAGACCGGCGAGGTTCAGGTTGCCCGCGTCTGCGATGACAGGAACAAGGAGGCCCTTGTCCGTGTCCACGGCAATCGCGAGGTGCTCGGCGTTGTGGTAGGTGATTTCCTGCTTGGACTCGTCGTAGGCAGCGTTGAGCTTGGGGTGCTGCTTCAGGGCTTCGGCAACAGCCTTGGCGATAAACGGCAGGAACGTGAGCTTGACGCCGTTCTGGGCCTGGAAGTTGTTCTTGGCCTTGAGGCGAAGCTTGGCGATCTTGGTCATGTCCACTTCGTGCACCTGCGTCAGCTGCGTGGAGACCTCAAGCGACTCGCGCATGCGGCGGGCGATGACCTGACGGATGCGGGGTGCCTTCTCGGTGGTACCGCGCAGGGACGAAGCAACAACCGGAGCAGCAGCCTTGGGGGCGGCAGCAGGAGCAGCGGCCTGTGCCGGTGCTGCAGCAGCCTGCTTGGCTTCGGCAGCTGCGAGCACATCCTGCTTGCGGATGCGGCCGCCGACGCCGGTGCCGGAGACGGAGGCGATGTCTACGCCGTGCTGGTTTGCGAGCTTGCGCACCAACGGGGTGACGTAGCCGGACTCGGAGGAGCTGCCGGACTCGGACTGGGCTGCTGCAGGGGCAGAAGGAGCGGGTGCTGCTTCCTGGGCCGGAGCAGCCGGGGCAGCCGGCGCCTCGGGGGCCGGGGACGCTGCGGGAGCCGGAGCTTCCTCGGCAGCAGGAGCGGCGGGAGCCTCGGTTGCTGCAGGCGTTTCCGCCGCAGGTGCGGGAGCCGCAGCAGGTGCCGCTGCGCCGGAGCCGATGACGGCCAGGACCGAACCGACCTCAGCTGTTTCGTCCTCGCTGACGCGGATTTCCTGCAAAGTTCCGGCAACGGGGGAAGGAATCTCGGTATCGACCTTGTCGGTGGAGACCTCCAGCAGGGGCTCATCAACCTCAACGGTGTCGCCAATGGCCTTCAGCCAGCGGGTAACGGTGCCTTCAGTGACGCTCTCGCCGAGGGCCGGGAGGGTGACCTCGTGGCCCTCGCCGCCGGCAGCGGGAGCTTCCTGGGCCGGTGCTTCCTGGGCCGGCTGCTCAGCCGGTGCTTCAGCGGCGGGAGCTTCCTGGGCCGGCTGCTCAGCCGGTGCTTCAGCAGCGGGAGCTTCCTGGGCAGGTGCCTCCCCGGCCGAGCCCGAACCGGAGCCATCGCCGATGCGGACCAAGGGGGCGCCGACTTCCGCGGTCTCGTCTTCAGCGACGAGGATTTCTTCGATAACGCCAGCGACCGGAGAAGGGATTTCGGTGTCTACTTTGTCGGTGGAAACCTCGAGCAACGGCTCGTCGATCTCTACCCGGTCACCAACCTGCTTGAGCCAGCGGGTGACGGTTCCTTCGGTGACACTCTCACCGAGGGCGGGCAAGTTAACGGATTCAGACATGTCGTCCCCGTTCTCCTTATTGATCTTTTGTGCGGATGAGTTCTGCTGGTCCGGAACGGGCGTGAGCGGCCAATGATGCCGCAGACGCCCGTTCCGTGTGTGTCTTGGTGGGGACTTAGCCGTGGAGCGGCTTGCCCGCGAGGGCAAGGTGGGCTTCGCCCAGGGCTTCGTTCTGCGTGGGGTGGGCGTGGACCAGCTGGGCCACGTCTTCCGGGTAGGCTTCCCAGTTCACAATGAGCTGGGCCTCTCCGATTTGTTCACCCATACGGGAACCGATCATGTGAACGCCTACAACGGGGCCGTCCTTCTGGCGGACGAGCTTGACGATGCCGCCGGTGCCCAGGATGGAGCTCTTGCCGTTACCGGCAAGGTTGTATTCCTGGGTCTGGACCTGGTCTTCGCCGAACTTTTCCTTGGCTGCCTTCTCCGTGTAGCCAACGGTGGCAATCTCGGGCTCGCAGTAGGTGACCTTGGGGATGTTGATGTCTTCGACGATTGCGGGGTTCAAACCGGCGATCTCTTCGGCGACGAAGATGCCCTGCTGGTAGCCGCGGTGGGCGAGCTGAACGCCCGGGACGATGTCACCGACGGCGTAGATGTTGCCCACGCCGGTGTGGAGGCGCTCGTTGGTGATGACGAACCCACGGTCGATGGTGAGGCCGGCTTCCTCGTAGCCGAGGTTGGCTGTGACAGGGCCACGGCCGACGGCTACCAGGAGGAGGTCGGCTTCGAAGGTCTTGCCGTCAACCAAGGTGACCTTGACGCCGTTTTCGTCCTGCTCGACGCCCTGGAAGAAGATGCCGGTGCTGAACTTGATGCCGCGCTTCTTGAAAGCGCGCTCGAGGTTCTTCACGATCGTGGCGTCCTCGTTCGGCACGAGGGAGGGGAGGCCTTCGACGATGGTGACGTCCACGCCGAACGACTTCCAGACGGAAGCGAACTCGACACCGATAACGCCGCCGCCGAGCACGATGGCGCTCTTGGGGATGTAGTCCATGGTGAGGGCCTGGTCCGAGGTGATGACCTTGCCGCCGATTTCCAGGCCGGGCAGTGAACGCGAGTAGGAGCCGGTGGCCAGCACGATGTTCTTGCCCTTGTAGGCGGTCCCGTTCACCACGACGGTGTCGGTGCCCTGGAGCTTGCCTTCGCCTTCGATGACCGTGATGCCCTTGGACTTAATGAGTCCCTGGAGGCCCTTGAACTTACCGGCGATGATGCCGTCCTTATATGCGTTGACGGCCGGCATGTCGATGCCGTCAAGCGTCACGTTCACGCCGTACTTGGCGGAATCACGTGCATGGTCTGCCAGTTCGGCAGAGTGCAGGAGGGCCTTGGTGGGGATACAACCGTTGTGCAGGCAGGTTCCGCCGAGCTTTGCCTTTTCCACAAGGCCAACGGTGAACCCAAGCTGTACGGCCCGCAGGGCCGTGGCGTAGCCGCCGCTGCCGCCACCGAGTACCAGGATGTCGAATTCTTGCGCAGTTGCCTGATCGGCCACTAAAACGCTCCCTCGCGTGAATGATGACACGGGTGTGCGTGCCATCTGGTCTTTGGAACTTGTACTGCCGCGATTATGCCAGCACGTAAGTTCTCTTGCATTTGTGACTATCGAGTTCACCTTAGCGAACCACCTACCCATGCTCCACCCTCCGCGGGCGAATGTGGAGCGCTTGTGTCGAGACTCACGTTCGCGTGTGACACAGCGCTATCAGCCGCATGATTCCGGGCTTCCGCGGGCCGCCGGAGTGTTCCCGGCCGGCCCACGGAAGCTTTGGTGGAGCGGGTAGCGGAGCTAGGCGGAGGCGGTCAGCAGGTCTTCCGCGTACGCCACGAGGGTCCGGACGGTGCATCCGGTTCCCTGCTTGGGGGTGTATCCGTACGGGCTGCCGTTGTTGAACGACGGCCCGGCGATGTCCACGTGGGCCCACGGGATCTGTTCACCGTTGCCGTTCTTGCCAACGAACTCGCGCAGGAAGACGGCTGCAGTCATCATGCCGCCATTGCGCTCACCAATGTTTGCCAGGTCTGCCACCTGCGAGTCCAGGCTCGGGCGCAGTTCCTCGGGCAGCGGCATCGGCCAGACCAATTCACCGGCCCGGTCGGCTGCGGACTTCAGGGCCGAGGTGACCGAGTCGGTCCCCATCACGCCGGCTGTGCGCAGGCCAAGTGCGATCAATTGCGCACCGGTCAGGGTGGCGACGTCGATGATCGCGTCGGGTTTCTCTTCGCTGGCCGCAACGATGCCGTCGGCCATGACCAGCCGGCCCTCGGCGTCGGTGTTCAGGACCTCCACGGTCTTCCCGCCGTAGACGGTCAGGACGTCCGCGGGCCGCTGCGCCGCACCGGAGGGCATGTTCTCCGCTATGCAGAGCCACGCGGTTGCCTTGATGGGCAGGCCAAGGGATGCGATGGCCAGGACGGCATTAAGTACGACGGCGGCCCCGGCCATGTCGCTCTTCATGTCGCCCATGCCGAGGGCCGGCTTGATGGAGATACCGCCGGTATCGAAAGTGATGCCCTTGCCCACGAGTGCAATCTTGCGGGCAGCTTTAGCCGGGGCGTATTCAACCTTGACGAGGCGCGGCTGCCTGGTGGATCCCTTGCCGACGCCGAGGATGCCGCCGAATCCTTCCTTTTCCAGGCGCTTCTCGTCCCAGACCGTGACCTTGACGGGGAGGCCCTTGGAAAGTTCCTTCGCGGCTTCGGCGAATGATTCGGGGAAGAGGTGGCTGGGCGGCTGGTTGACCAGCGTGCGCGTGGCGTTGACGGCCCGGGCGAGGACGACCGCCCGGTCAAGGGCCGGTTGCGCTTCCTTGGCATCCACGGCTGTGAAGATCGAAACCTTGGCTACCGGCGCCTTCAAGCCGTCCTTGCTGGAGCGGTGCTCGGTGTAGGAGTAGGCACCCAAGGCTGCGCCTTCGGCCACGGCAGCGACGTCGGCGAGGGCCGTCGTCGGGAACGCCAACGTCACCGATGCCAAGCCCGCAAGCTGGCGGACCGCGGAGCCGGCCGCACGACGCAGTGCTTCGCCGGTGAAGCTGCCGTCTGCTTGCGGCTTGCCGAGCCCGGCGAGCACGAGGAGTTCCGAGCCCGTCTCCTGAAGGCCCGGAAGGCGGTGAACCTGGTCCGCTGCTCCCGTAATGCCCAGGACCTTCAAGGAACCCGCGATGGACTCGGCAGCCTTTGCGCTCAAGGGATTGGAGAGCAGCACGGGACCGTCTGCACCTTGCGCTACGCCTACCACGAGGGCGTCGCTGGGGGACTTCTTGAGGTCCTTGGCAATCACGCCGAGGATGATGTCAGTAGTCTTGACCACGAGGATGTTTCCTCACTTCTCTCTGCATTGCATGGCGGGACCGCATGTTTGGCGCCCTGCCCCGGTACGCGCCCGACGTCCTCTTGCGACGGCGGCCTTGGTCTAGGGCCAGCTTAACGAAAAGGATGCCGGCCCGTTTCGATCGTAGTCTCTTGCGGGCTGCGGACGGCAATTAAATGAGAGCTGCGGCACACGGGCAGGCAGGAATGCCAGCCCGACGTGCGGCGTTGTATGAATACGGACCATGGGGAATGGTCTTCGGCCGCCTGGGGGTTTCCCCTCACGGCCGGCCCCGTGAAACTTGCCACAGCGAAAGGAACATGCCGTGTTTGAACGGATATCCGGCTCCCTCCTGGACCCCGAGGCGCTCTATGCCAGCAACATCGAGATCTTCCATAGCCCCGAACTGCGGGGCTTGAATCTGGTGATGGGATTCACCGGTTTCGCCGACGCCGGACAGGTAGTGCGGCAGATCAACGCGGAGTTGCTGGACCAGCTCGACGCCGAGGTGGTGGCAATGTTCGACGCCGACCAGCTCATTGACTACCGTTCGCGCCGCCCGCACATCAGCTTCGTTGAGGACCACCTGCAGGACTACCAGCCCCCGCAGCTTGGGCTGTACAAGCTCAAGGACGGGCTGGGCCAGCCTTTCCTACTGCTCGCCGGTTTTGAGCCGGACCTGCAGTGGGAACGTTTCTCGCGGGCCGTCGTCGGAATCGTCGAGAAACTGGACGTCAACCTGGTCACGTGGATCCATTCCATTCCCATGCCGGTACCGCATACTCGGCCCGTAGGAGTTACCGTCCACGGAAACAGGCCTGAACTCATCGACGGCATCTCGAGCTGGAAACCTACCGTGGAAGTGCCTGCCGCGATCGGGCACATCCTGGAGCTCCGGCTCATAGAGGCCGGACGCAATGTTGCCGGCTACGTCATTCACGTTCCGCATTACCTTTCCGAGGCCGAGTATCCGCAGGCCGCGGTGGCAGGGCTCGAATACCTTGGGGCTGCTGCCTCGCTCATGCTCCCCACCGACAGGCTGCGCGAGTCCGGGCGGGAAGTGGTCCGTCAGATCGCCGAACAAATAGAAGCTTCCCAGGAAGTGCAGGCGGTAGTCTCCAACCTCGAAGCCCGCTACGACGAAAAGTCCGAAGGCATGGTCCGCCGCTCCTTGCTGGCCGACGAGAATGACGAGCTGCCCAATGCCGAGGACCTCGGTGCAGCCGTGGAGGCCTACCTCGCACGCAAGGATGCTCCTCAATAAATCTGCTTTGATGCCTGTGGCGGGCATACTTAAAGGGTGAACTCTCCACGCGCCTGGCTCATTTGGACGATCGGCGTTTTCGCCTACTTGGTGGCCGTGGCGCAGCGGACATCTTTCGGGGTCGCGGGCCTTGAGGCCACTGAGCGGTTCCACGCCAGTGCCGCAGCTGTTTCCTTCTTCACGGTCCTCCAGCTGCTGGTCTACGCAGGACTGCAGATACCCGTTGGTGTGCTGGTGGACCGTTTCGGCTCACGCGTCATGGTGGCAGGCGGGGCCGTGTTGATGGGGGTGGGCCAGTTACAGCTGGCTTTCGCGGACAGTGTCCCCGGGGGAGTGCTGGGCAGGGTGCTGGTTGGCGCCGGTGACGCCATGACCTTCATCTCCGTCATCCGGCTTGTACCGCTGTGGTTCGCTCCCGCCCGGGTGCCCCTGGTGACCCAACTGACGGGGATGTGCGGCCAACTAGGCCAACTCTTCAGCGTCGTCCCGTTCGCGTTGCTGCTGCAATCCGCGGGTTGGACCCCGGCGTTCCTGTCCCTGGTGGGCCTGTCCGTCCTCGCCGTCGTCCTGGTCCTTGCCCTCCTGCGTGATGCCCCGCCGGGACATTCCCCGCAGAACGCGGCGCAGGGGCTCAAAGCGACCGGCATCTCCCTGTCGCGTGCCTGGAAGCAGCCGGGGACGCGGCTGGGCCTCTGGAGCCACTTCACGGTCCAATTCAGTGGCAACCTCTTTGCCATGACGTGGGGCTATCCGTTCCTTCTGTCCGCCCAAGGCCTGGACGGGGCAACAGTGTCGGGGCTCATGGCGCTGTTTGTTGCCACGGCGATCGTGTCCGGTCCCGGCGTGGGACGCTTTGTCTCCAGGCACCCGATGCGGCGTTCGGCGATGGTGCTGCTGATCGTCCTTGCCACCGCAATCGTGTGGGCCGCCGTATTGTCGCTGCCGGACCGGGCGCCGCTGTGGTTGCTGGTGGTGCTCGTCGTGGTGCTGGCGGTCGGCGGTCCGGGTTCCATGATCGGTTTTGATTTCGCCCGGACGTTCAACCCTTCGCACCGGATCGGGACGGCAACCGGCATCGTCAACGTTGGTGGCTTCATCGCGGCACTCGTAGCCATCTATTTGATCGGCCTGGTGCTGGACGTCTTGAATGGCTCCGGATTCTCCGGAGGCAACCTGTATGGTTTGGCACCGTTCCGGATAGCCCTCAGTGTGCAGTTCGTGCTGCTCGGATTTGGCACGCTGATGATCCTCGCCACCCGGCGCAAGGTGCGGGCGCAGATGGCTGCCCAGGGAGTGCATGTGCCACCGCTGGTGGTCACCCTGGCCAAGCAACGCCGGGAACGCATGGAGCGCAGGCGCGCTGCACGCCAGGAGCGCACCTAGCACGCACGCACCTGGCAGTCCGGCGTTTTCCACATAGCCACAACAGCCACTGTCCGGCGTTTCAGGTCAGCACCAAGCTTGAGTCATGACCATCAAGCAAACACTCAGCATTCATCAACCCGAAGACGTCCTGGGCTATATCCCGCACCTGCTGGGCTATTGGCCCCGGGAGAGCCTGGTGGCAATCACGATGCAGGGAAAGGCCCTGGGAGCAACGCTGCGGGTTGATTTGCCGCCGGCGGACAACCCCCACGCCCAGGCTGATTTTGCCGCGTACGTTCGCAACCAGCTGCTGGCGGACGAACGCGCCGACGGCGTCCTGCTGGCGCTGTATTCCGCGGCGGGTTGGGATGACGGTTCGGTCCTGGACTGGACCATGCCCTTGCTGGGGATCCTGCAAGAGGCCCTGGCCCCGGTGAACTTGACCGTCCGTGACGCCTGGCTGATCGGTGACGACTATTGGCGCAGTGCGTTCTGCACCGATCTCTCTTGCTGCCCGGTTCCCGGTCTCCCTTTGGAGCGCATCCACAACAGCAGGATCAGCGCTGAGATGGTGTACCGGGGAAGCACAGTGGGCGCCGCCCCGGACAGCACCGTGGATCCGCCCAAACTAGCCCTCCCCGGCAGGCCCGCCGTCGATGTCCTTGAAGCTGAGCAACGATTCGAGGACCAGTTGTTGGAGTCAGGGCGCAGTGAGTGCTGTTTTGATGCCGTACTCGATGCTTGGGCCCAGGTCCTTGAAAGATGTCCCCGGGCTGATGGGCTGGGGCCATCGGACATTGCCGGGGCCGTTTTCGGGGGACCGGCCGGATCTGAACTGATGGGGTTCCTCCGGGCGACACTCGCCGTTCCTGCCTGGCGGGACGCCGTTATTGTCATGGCAGCCGCGGACGTGGCCTCCGCGAAGGCCGGTGGACGTGCCTTCGATCTCTTCTCCGGTGATAACTCCAGCTCGCTTCCTTTCGACCCCCTGGCCCTGGGGCTTGCCATGCCACCGGCGGCCGCTGCGGGCGCCGCTTCAAACGGCCGCAGTCCCGAAGAGTCCGGAGCTACCTTGTTGGACGGGATGTCAGAGATGCCTTCTTACGGCGGAGTCCTGCTCGGCGAGGAACCTGAGATACCGGACTGGCGCCTGTTGGACTCTTTGGGAAGGATCCTGTCCGCCCTGTCCTACGACGATGAGGAGGGTGGCCTCGCAGCGGCGGCACTCACGCTCCAGGGATGGGTCGCGTGGGCCAAAGGAAACGGGTCGTTGGCCCATGCCAGCCTGCTCCGTGCCGCTGCGGCGCATCAGGGCTACCGATTGGCTGACTTGCTGGACGATGTACTGGGGCAGGGCACCATCTGCGGCTGGGCGCGGCGGCCTGAGTCGGCATGGGGCACCTACAAAGCCTCGCGCAACTAGTCGCTCCGTGCGGTGGCTGACGCTTTCGCTCTCCACAAAGGCGTACGATTCGCAAATCCGTGAGACAATGGATGCCGAGACCCGGTTGGGTCCGCGTTTGAATGCCCGTATTGCCCCCTTAATCAGGGAACAATACGGCGGCGCCGGCAGTTGTACCTAGAGACTCTGCAGGCGGCGATTGCGTTTGAAATTAATCGCGGACTTGACAGGGTCATAGTGGTGTTGCCCACATGGTGATTCCACAGACCGCCGCTAGAAAGGTTTTCTGTGACCCCGTCTTCCGTCGAGAAGGAACCCGCCGCCCAGGCCGAACTGTCCGCTGAGGAAAAGAAGGCGGCACCGGCCAAGCGTGCGGCGACACGCGCTGCCAGCAAAGCTTCAGAGGGTGACTCCGGCAAGCCGGCCCCCAAGAAGCGCGGGCCCAAGCCCGGTGGCAAGGCCGCGGCCGAGGCCGCCGGCAAGTCCCCGGATACCGAAGAGGACGCCGAAGAGTCGGTTGAGGACGAGGAATTCGACCCCTCGGCTGCTGAAGAAGTGGAAGTCGGCGACGACGACGTGGAAGAGGTCGCCTCCTCCAAGGACAAGCCTGCGCCCTCAGGCTCCGGATTTGTCTACTCCGACGCCGATGATGACGACGCCCCCGTCCAGCAGGTCATGTCAGCCGGTGCCACTGCGGACCCCGTCAAGGACTACCTCAAGCAGATCGGCAAGGTAGCGCTCCTCAACGCCGAGCAGGAAGTCGATCTCGCCCTGCGGATCGAAGCCGGCTTGTTTGCCGAAGAAAAGATCGCTGCTGACGACGGTTCCATGGACCCCAAGCTCAAGCGCGAACTTGAGTTCATCATCCACGATGGCAAGAGGGCCAAGAACCACCTGCTTGAGGCAAACCTCCGCCTTGTGGTCTCCCTGGCCAAGCGCTACACGGGCCGTGGCATGCTGTTCCTGGACCTTATCCAGGAAGGCAACCTTGGCCTCATCCGTGCAGTCGAGAAGTTCGACTACACCAAGGGCTTCAAGTTCTCCACGTACGCCACGTGGTGGATCCGCCAGGCCATTACCCGTGCCATGGCCGACCAGGCCCGTACCATCCGTATCCCGGTGCACATGGTCGAAGTCATCAACAAGCTCGCACGTGTCCAGCGTCAGATGTTGCAGGACCTCGGCCGCGAACCCACGCCGGAAGAGCTCGCCCTCGAACTGGACATGACTCCCGAGAAGGTTGTGGAAGTCCAGAAGTACGGTCGCGAGCCCATCTCCCTCCACACCCCGTTGGGCGAGGATGGAGACTCCGAGTTCGGTGACCTCATTGAGGACTCCGAAGCCGTGGTACCCGCGGATGCCGTGAGCTTCACCCTCTTGCAGGAACAGCTCCACTCCGTCCTGGACACGCTTTCCGAGCGTGAAGCAGGCGTGGTCGCCATGCGCTTCGGGCTCACTGATGGCCAGCCGAAGACTTTAGACGAAATCGGCAAGGTCTACGGAGTGACGCGCGAACGCATCCGCCAGATCGAATCCAAGACGATGTCCAAGCTGCGGCACCCCTCCCGCTCGCAGGTCCTCAGGGACTACCTGGACTAAGTCCGTTGCACGGTGATCAGCCCGGCAGGAATTTCCTGCCGGGCTGATGTCGTTCCAGGCACTGCCTCATCGCATCACTACCCGCCCCACGCGCCCCGGCTACGGGTGCGGTCGGCGCGTAGGGGTCCGGTGTCGACGTGGTGTGGGTGCGGTCGGCGGGTAGGGGTGCCGTGTCGACGTGGAGTGGGTGCGGTTGGCGCGTAGGGGTGTGCGGTGCTGGCCCTGAGCCCAAGAACCGGGGAGTGTTTAACGAAGCAAGGCCCCTCCCGCCGGGAGGGGCCTTGCTCTTTCATCTGCTCAACTCATCTGCGCAACCAAGGTGTGGTGCCCTCAGTCGACCGGAACAGGTGCCTTCTCGTTGAGGCGCTCGGTCTCGTCATGCCAGTCGGAGGTCAGGGGCCGGAGCGTGGCCTCGACTGCGCGGGCGTGGTGGCCGCAGAAAAGCAGCTCACCGCCGGAGGACTCGAGTACAACGCGGACATATGCTTGAGCCCCGCAACGATCGCATCGGTCAGCTGCGTTTAGCGTGCGGTCTGCAACTGCTGTTGTCATGTCGGCCTCCTTAGTAGTTCTGTACATCCATATAACCAGCATTCGAGGCAGAACCATGGCAAGGATGGGTCACTTTCGCTGTCCGCGTATCACATGTGCGTAACGTAACTTTGCCTTCGACGCCCGTTCGGGTGTGGCGGGCGGGTCCGGCAGCCGCGCGAGACTAACCTAGTATGGGCAGTGTTTGCCTTGACCACGTTGGCTTACAGCTGCTGGAAACACCCTGAGCTATACCCCGAAGGAGCACACCGCGAGTGGCACCGAGTTCTGAATACAACGCCCGGCATCTTTCCGTCCTGGAAGGGCTGGAAGCGGTCCGCAAGCGTCCGGGTATGTACATCGGTTCCACTGACTCCCGGGGACTCATGCACTGCCTCTGGGAGATCATCGACAACGCGGTGGATGAGGCACTGGCCGGATTTGGGCACGACATCAAGGTGATCCTGCACGCGGACAACTCCGTGGAGATCCACGACGACGGCCGCGGCATTCCGGTGGACGTTGAACCGAAGACGGGCCTGACCGGCGTCGAGGTCGTGTTTACCAAGCTCCACGCCGGCGGTAAGTTCGGCGGCGGTTCGTACACCGCCTCGGGCGGTCTCCATGGCGTGGGCGCTTCCGTTGTCAACGCACTCTCGAGCCGCCTCGACGTGCAAGTGGACCGCGGCAGCAAGACGTACCAGATGTCCTTCAGGCGCGGTGAGCCGGGACGCTTCCAGGACTCCGGCAGCAAGGCCGGTCCCGACTCGCCGTTCGAACCGTTCGTCGAAGGATCCGTCCTTGATGTCGTCGGCAAGGCCAAACGTGGGGTGACCGGAACCCGCGTGCGTTACTGGGCGGACCGCCAGATCTTCACTCCGGACGCGAAGTTCTCCTACGACGACCTCGTGGCGCGGGCGCGCCAGACCTCCTTCCTGGTCCCGGGCCTGCGGATTACCGTCCGGGATGAACGCAAGCTGGCAGGAACACCCGGTGAAAACGGCGTGCACGAGGAGGTCTTCCACCACGACGGCGGTATCTCCGAGTTCGTTGAATTCCTCGCCTCGGACACCGGGGTAACGGACGTTTGGCGTTTGCACGGATCCGGCAAGTTCAAGGAAACCGTTCCGGTCCTGGACGAGAACGGCCACAGCAAGATCGCCGAAGTCGAGCGCGACTGCGAGGTGGACATCGCCCTCCGCTGGGGGATCGGCTACGAGACCACTGTCCGCAGCTTCGTCAACATCATCGCAACGCCCAAGGGCGGGACGCACCAGGCCGGATTCGAGGCTGCCCTGCTGAAAACCTTCCGCAAGACCGTGGAAGCGAACGCAAGGAAGCTCAAGGCAGGCAATGACAAGATCGAAAAGGACGATGTCCTTGCCGGACTGACTGCCGTGCTGACGGTGAGGTTGGCAGAGCCTCAATTCGAGGGACAGACCAAGGAAATCCTGGGCACCTCGGCAGTGCGCGCGATCGTCGCCAAGGTGGTAGAGAAGGAAATCTCCGCGAAGCTCGGCTCGGCGAACCGCAATGACAAGGCACAGTCTGCTTTGCTGCTGGAGAAGATCGTCAGCGAGATGAAGTCGCGCATTTCGGCCCGCGTCCACAAGGAGACGCAGCGGCGAAAGAATGCGCTGGAGACGTCGTCGATGCCCACCAAGCTCGCCGATTGCAGGACCGACGATGTTGCCCGTTCCGAACTGTTCATCGTGGAAGGCGACTCCGCGCTGGGCACCGCGAAGCTGGCACGCTCCTCCGATTTCCAGGCCCTGTTGCCGATCCGCGGAAAGATCCTGAACGTCCAGAAAGCCTCCGTGGGAGACATGCTGTCCAACGCCGAGTGTGCTGCCTTGATCCAGGTGGTGGGCGCGGGCTCGGGGCGCAGCTTCGACCTGGACGCTGCCCGCTACGGCAAGGTGATCCTCATGACCGACGCTGACGTCGACGGCGCCCACATCCGTACCCTGCTGCTGACGCTCTTCTTCCGCTACATGAGGCCGATGGTTGAAGCCGGCAGGGTCTTCGCCGCGGTTCCGCCGCTTCACCGCGTGGAGGTCATCAACCCCGGCCAGAAGGCCAACGAGATGATCTATACCTACTCCGAAGCGGAGCTCCATGTGCTGTTGTCCAAGCTCGCCAAGGAAGGGAAACGCTACAAAGAGCCCATCCAGCGTTACAAGGGCCTGGGTGAGATGGATGCCCAGCAGTTGGCTGAGACCACCATGGATCCGAGGCACCGCACCCTCCGCAAAGTGGGGATCGAAAGTGCCCAGCGGGCCGAGGAAGTCTTCGACCTCCTGATGGGATCGGACGTGGCGCCGCGCAAGGAGTTCATCATCGCCGGTGCTGCCACGCTGGACCGCGAGCGGATCGACGCGTAGGGAGCCGGGTCGGCGGAGCTAGCCGAGTAGTCCGGGGACGATCAGCAGCGCTGTCGGGACGGCCAGGAGAAGCGCGGACGCCACCAGGACGAGGCTTCGCAGTGCTTTGCTGAGGGGAGGCTCCGGTGAGAGGAGGCGGCTGACGCGTGACGCCGTCGTGCGTGGCGAGTCCGCTCCACCGGTGGCACTGACCCGGCCGCCCTCGAGTATGGCACTTCCGGGTTGGAGTGCGGAGGCATTGAGGGCGGACCCTGGAGCCGGAGCGGTTGAGCCGCTGGAGACGATGGCGATGGCCTTGATGAGGGTGCTTTTGCTTTCGGTCCTGAGGGCGACGTCGTCGGCGAGCATCTCGATCAGGGAGTTCACTGCTGTTTGGGCGAGCTTGGTGGTGGGGAACCATGGAAGCGCCTGGCGCCAGGCGGCGAACGCCCATAGCAACAGGTCATGGCGCTGGGAAAGATGGGCCTTCTCGTGAATGACCACGGCCCGGAGTTCGTCCGGTTCCAAGGCCGCCATCAGCCCGTCGGAGAGGACCGTGACCGAGCGGGCGCCGCCGGGAAGGCAGTACGCGACGGGGGAGTCGTGGTTGATGACCATGGTGGCTGACCCGTCGGACGACGGTGAGGCAAGCAGCGCCAGGAGTTCCCGGTGGCGCCGGCGCTGCCGTTCGATCTTGTAATAGGTCAGCAACAGGGTGAAGACCAAATGGGCGGTAAGCAGCGCAGCTGCGGACAAAGCGAACAGGTGCCAAAATCCCAGCGCAGTGGTGGGCTCGTCGTTCAGGACCATCCCGGCAAGGCTTCTGAGCCCGGCGAGGAGGTTGTTGCCGATGGGTTCCAGGCCGTAGACCAGCATTGCGCCGATCATGGACAGGCCACCTGCGAGGGCGATGGCCTGCCACAGCACCATGGCCGTGAAAGGCGAGCGTGCCGGCCAGTGCGCCCGCGACAGCAGGACGGGCACGGGCCACGCCAGTATCAATGCCAGGACCGCCAGGAAGTATGAGGTCCAGAACATAGTGGCTAAGTTTAGCCGAGCATCTTGCGCAGGGCAGCAGCTTCGCTTTCCGAGACGGAACCGATGAAGCGGGCGAGGACGGCTTCGCGGTCCGGTGCCGAACCGAGAACCTCGTGCATCAGCTCCGCGGTGTGGTCAGCACGGCTGGACACGGCCTGGTAGCGGTGCGGGCGGGTACCGCGTTCGCGCTCCACGAGGCCCTTCTTTTCCAGGCGGGAGAGAACGGTCAGCACGGTGGTGACCGCCAGGTCCTTGCCCTGGTGGCCTGCCGAACCGTCGCCGGCTTCGGAGTCCTTGGCGAGCAAATCACGCAGTGTGTTCGCGGTAGCCGCCTCTTGGCCCGCCCAGAGCAGGTCCATTACTGCCCGTTCCAGTTCCCCAAGACTCGCCATGTGTACGTCCCTACCTTCCGCGCCCCGCTCATCTTTCGACGGGGAGCGATGATCCAACATTCCACGATAAATTTACCGCTTTTCAGTCTTTCATTCTACGCGAAGTAGAACTATCGGCGTGCCACCGTGCCGGCGCGGCCCCTTGCGGGTGTGTAACGCCACTTGAAGAATTGGACTGGGGCGCCCCCAGTTGTTCTACACTTTGTAGAAGTTAGTTTTCTACGAGACGTAGAACTATGCAGGCCCCGGAAGGGCCGCCGTACGAAGGACAGCCATGGAAGCTTTGGAAATTGCACGCTGGCAATTCGGAATCACCACCGTCTATCACTTCATGATGGTGCCCCTCACCATCGGGCTCGGCCTGGTGGTGGCCATCATTCAGACACTCTGGTACCGGACGGGCAAGCCGGAGTACCTCCGGATGACCAAGTTCTGGGGCAAGCTGTTCCTGATCAACTTCATCATGGGCGTGGCCACCGGAATTGTTCAGGAATTCCAGTTCGGCATGGCGTGGAGCGAGTACAGCAGGTTCGTCGGAGACGTATTCGGCGCACCGTTGGCCCTCGAGGCCCTGCTTGCCTTCTTCGTCGAATCCACCTTCCTGGGCCTGTGGATCTTCGGATGGAAGCAGCTCAAGCGTGGCGTACACCTGGCCTGCTTGTGGATCGCGGTGATCGGTTCAGTGTTCTCGGCCTACTTCATCATTGTGGCCAACTCGTGGATGCAGCACCCGGTGGGCGTGGAAATGGTGGACGGGCGTCCCGTCATGACCGACGCGTGGGCCGTCTTCACCAACAACACCGCGCTGGTAGCGGTCCCGCACACGCTCTTTGGCGCACTCGGCGTAGCCGGCGCGTTCCTGCTGGGCATTGCCTGGTACCACCTCTGGCGCCGCCGCCATGACGGCATCGACGTCGTCCGCGCGGACGGCACCATAGTTCCCGGAGAGGCCGCCATCGCCGGCCGCGACAAGACCGACTACACGGTATGGATGCGTTCGCTCCGCATCGGCGCCGTGGTGGCCATGGTGTCCTTCGCGGGTACCGCGATCACCGGTGACCTGCAGGGAAAACTGATGTTTGAGCAGCAGCCCATGAAGATGGCGGCCGCGGAGGCTGCCTGCCACGACGGAACCGGTTTTTCGGTGCTGAGCGTTGGCAACCTTGGTGCCAGCAACTGCGATGACATTGTTGCCGTCATTGAAGTTCCGGGCATCCTGTCCTTCCTGGCCAAGGGCGATTTCACCACCGAAGTCAAAGGCGTCAACAGCCTCCTTGGCGAGTACAAGGAGAAGTACGGAACGCACCTCCCGGACAACCCCCTTTACGGCGAGCGGGCCGGCCAGGAAATCCAGTACGTACCGGTCATGGAAGTGACCTACTGGGGCTTCCGCATGATGATCGGCTTTGGTGGTATTGCCGCACTGGCTGCCCTCCTGGCCCTGTGGGTGACCCGTAAGGGCGTGGTGCCCGAATCCAGGTGGCTCATGCGCCTGGCGGTCTTCGGGATTTTGGCACCCTTCGGGGCGAACGCGGCCGGATGGATTTTCACCGAGATGGGACGCCAACCCTTCGTCGTGGCGCCCAACCCGGACATGAACGGGATCGACCAAGTGTTCATGTTCACCGCAGCGGCTGTCTCGCCCGGTGTCACAGCCGGCGAACTGATGACGTCCCTGGTGGTCCTGACTGCCATCTACGCCGTCCTGCTGGTGGTCGAGGTCAAGCTGCTCGTGAAGTACGTCCGGGGCGGCGTCGCCTCCGCCATGCCGGAGCTCACGCACGCGGCAAAGACAAAGGACAACGATCCGGACTCCGGCAAGGGCGACGGTGGCTCCGGCCCGGACACGTCCGACGACGTCCTGGCATTCGCCTACTAGAACGGGAGACCTGACATGGAACTGTTGCCCACCATCTGGTTCGTGGCCATCGCGGTCCTGTGGACCGGATACCTCTTCCTTGAGGGATTCGACCTTGGCGTCGGCATGCTCATGAAGCTCTTCGCCCGCAACAACACCGATCGCCGCGTCCTGCTCAACACGATCGGGCCGGTCTGGGACGGGAACGAGGTCTGGCTGCTCACGGCGGCGGGCGCTACGTTCGCAGCTTTCCCCCTCTGGTACGCCTCGCTGTTCTCCACGCTCTATGTACCGCTCCTCCTGGTGCTGGTGGCGTTGATCTTCCGCGCCGTGGCCTTCGAATACCGCGGGAAGGTGGACACGGAGAAGTGGCGCAATAACTGGGACTGGGCAATAGCCATAGGATCCTTCGTTGCAGCCTTCGGCATCGGCGCCGCCCTGGCGTTGACCACCACCGGCCTGCCGATCGATGCCAACGGCGACAGGAGCGGCGGGCCGCTGTCCTGGTTCAGCTGGCACGCCCTGCTGGGCGGATTCGGGGTAGTCGCCTTTGCGCTCGTCCACGCCCTGGCGTTCCTGGCGTTGAAGACCGACGGCGATGTGCGGCACCGTGCCCGCAGCTGGTTTGTGCGGTTGCTTCCGTTAGCGGTCCTGCCCATGCTGGGCTGGATGGTGGCTGTGCAGTTCCTCAGCGGGAAGCCGTGGACGTGGGTCCTCGTCGCAGCGGCTGCGGTCGCCGTCGGAATCGCGTGGCGTGCGGCGAAAGCCGGCTCGGAGGGCATGGCGTTCGGGGCAACAGGTGCGTTCGTCCTCTGCGCCACGGCGTCGATCTTCTGGGCAGCCTTCCCGGTGGTCATCCCGTCCACGATCGACCCCGCTTTCGATCTGACCATTTCCAACGCCTCGTCCTCGGACTACACCCTGGGCCTGATGAGCATCGTTGCGGCCTTCGGCCTTCCGCTGGTGATCGCCTACCAGGCGTGGACCTATTGGGTCTTCCGCCGCAGGGTCAGTGCCGCCCACATCCCTGAAGCCCACGGTTTCCTTCCGGCCATCGCCTCAAAGGTGCTTGCCGGAGACAAGGGACCCGAGTCCCCGCGGAGCGGGGCGTAGGAAGCCAATGAAACCCGCTTTTCCCTCCGGCCAGGCAACCCGGTCAGCCCTGTATGGCATTGGACTGCTTGCTGCCCTTAAAGCCCTCGCGCTGGTCCTTATGGCCCAGGCCGTGGCCGGGATGCTGGCCGGGCTCGCCGGCGACGGTGCCGACTGGAGGAGTGGCCTGGCACTGGGGGCGGCGGGTGCGGTGCTCCGGTCGCTCGCCGTCTGGGGCCAAGGTATCGCCTCGCGCCGGGCGGCCCTGGGAGTCAAAGAGGAACTGCGGGCGCAGCTGATCGATCGGGCACTATCCGACGGCGGGTCCACCTCGGGCAGCCTCAACGACGGCGGCCTGGCCATCCTGGCGACCAGGGGACTGGACGCCTTGGACAACTACTACACGCAGTACCTGCCCGCCTTGGTGAACTGCGCGGCCATACCCCTGCTGGTGGGCACCAGGATCCTCTTCGCGGACTGGGTCAGCGCAGTGGTCATCGTCCTGACCGTCCCCCTGGTTCCGCTGTTCATGGTCCTCATCGGCCGGCATACCGAGGACCATGTCAAGGACGCCCAAAGCACCCTCCGCAGATTGTCCGGGCACATCCTCGAACTCGCCAAGGGACTGCCGGTCCTGGTTGGCCTGGGCCGGGCAAGCGAGCAACGCGCAGCACTGGAAGAAATTTCCGAACAGTACCGCAACCGGACCATGGTGACGCTGCGGACGGCGTTCCTCTCCGCGCTCGCCCTTGAACTCATCGCAACCATTTCCGTTGCCGTGGTAGCCGTCTTCATCGGCGTACGCCTGGTGGGCGGGGACATGGCCCTCGAAGCAGGTCTCCTTGCCCTGATCCTGGCCCCCGACTGCTACCTGCCCCTCCGGGAACTGGGAACAGCGCACCACGCCAGCGACGACGGCCGTGAGGCGTTGCAAACGACCACCGAAGTCCTGTCCGCGCCCCGGTCCACACGAATACCCGATGCCCCCGCCCACAGCGCGGCACCCGGCGAGGTTGTGGTCAGCGACCTCTCCGTCCGTTTCGCGGGACGGAACGTTGCCGCCGTCGGGCCCCTGTCCTTTACGGCCCCTGCACGGATGGTGACCGCCCTGGACGGTCCCAGCGGTGCTGGAAAGAGCACCGTGCTGGGCGTGCTCGCGGGACTGGTGGGGGATGGGGCCACAGCCAGCGTGGAGGGCACAGTGGCCGGCGCAGGTCCCGACGACGTCGCCCTGGTCCCACAGCATCCGGTGATCGCCTGCGATTCCGTGCAGGAGGAAATCGAACTGTACCTGGGCGCGGGCGACGACGACGCCGTCGCCCGGATCCTCGAAGCGGTGGCCGCCGGCCATCTGGCGGCCAAGCATCCCGCCGAACTCAGCCCCGGTGAGTTGCGGCGCGTCGCGCTGGCGCGTGGACTGGCCCGGCTCCGGTCCGGCGCTTCCATCCTGCTGCTGGACGAGCCAACGGCCCACCTGGACCCCCTGACCGCTTCGGTAGTGCGCACCACCATAGAGTCCTTGCGCGGGTTAGCGACTGTGATCCTTGTTGCCCACGACGCCGCAACCAAGGCACTTGCTGACACTACCGTGCATCTGGGGCCGTCCGGGCAAACCGGCGGTCAGCGTGGGACGGAGAACATCGGCGCCACGGCACCCGCCGGTGGCCTGCCTGTTGCCCCGGCAGAGTTTCCGCGCCCAGCCATCGACGACGCCCCCGCCCGCCCGGCTCTCGGCGCGGGTGGTTCCGGACGCTTCGCCGCAACCACAGCGCTCGCAGCCGTCCTGAAGCCGGTCGGCTGGAAGTTCACCGGCGCGGCCGCGGTAGGAGTCCTCGCCGCGCTCTTCGCAGTGGCCCTCTCCGGCCTCTCCGGCTGGCTGATCATCAGGGCCAGCCAACAGCCACCCATCCTCTACCTGTTGGGCGCCATTGTGGGAGTGCGGTTCTTCGGCATCGGCAGGGCCGTCCTTCGCTATTGCGAACGTTTGCTGACCCACGACGCAATCTTCGCAGCCATGACGACGCTGCGGGGTTCTCTCTGGGGAACGCTGTCCCGCCGGGCACTTGCCCTCCGCCGCCTGCTGCAGGGAGGCAACGTCCTGGGCGCCATCGTCGACGACGTCGACACGCTGCGGGACCTCCTGCCCCGCGTGGTCCTCCCGCCACTGACCGCAATCGGAGTCGGCGCGGCCGCCGTCATTGCAACCTCCATAGTGCTGCCGGGGGCGCTGCCGGCCACCATCCTCGCCGTGCTCTGCGGTCTGTTGGCAGCCCCGGCCCTGTCCCTTCTGGCTGACAGGAACGCCGCAAAAGCCGAGCAGAGGCTGCGGTCGCAGGTACTTGGTGGCGTGGCCGCCGCCCTTGACGCCCGTGCCGACCTGACGGCCAACCGGGTAGCCGGACCGCTGCTCAAGGTTCTCCGCGACAAGGACCGGGCCGCCACCACAGCAGCGCAGCGATCCGCCTGGGCCGAGGGGCTGGGGCAGGCGGTCACCGTCCTCGGATGCTCCCTTGCCGCGCTGTGGACCGGCACCCTTGCCGCCGGAACAACAGTCCCGCCCGAACTTGTGGCAGTGATCGTCCTGATGCAGTTGGCACTTGTTGAGCCCTACGCCGGGGTGGTGACGGCTGTCCGGCAGGCCCCGGCACTTGCAGCCGTCCTTCAACGGGTCAGCGCCGCCGGCGCACTCGACAAGGAGCCGGAGGCCGGTACTGAACCGCGCACAGCAGCAGGGGAAGCGCACGACGACGGCAGTGCGGTCGCGCCGGCACTGCTTCCCCACGCCGGACTCCGGTTGGACGGCATTGCCGCCCGCTGGCCCGACGGGCCCACGGTGTTCTCCAACGTCTCGGCCGAGGCCAGGCCCGGACGGTGGCTTGCGGTCACCGGACCGTCGGGCTCGGGCAAATCCACGCTCCTGTCCGTGCTCCTCGGCTTCCTCCCTGTCACGGAAGGCACTGTCCGGCTGGCCGGGACCGTCGCATGGTGCCCCCAAGAGGCACATCTCTTCGACTCCACCATCCGCGGCAACCTCATGCTCGGCAGGCCCGCCGCCAACAAACCCGGCGAAGCGGAGATGTACAAGGCGCTGGCGGATGTTGGCCTGGATGCGCTCGTGGAGACCCTTCCCGGGAAACTCGATACGCGGATCGGGCCAGGTGGCGTGTTCCTCAGCGGCGGCGAACGGCAGCGGCTCGCCATGGCCCGGACACTCCTGACCGGTGCCAGGATCCTCCTGCTCGATGAGCCGACGGCCCACCTGGACGCCGGATCCGCGGAAACCATGATGACTGCCCTGCGCCGGGGATTGAAGGACATCACCGTGGTACTGGTGACCCATAACCCGGCCGACATCGATCCGGCCGACGCCCGCCTTGACCTGCCGGACCGGCAGACCCTCAGCGAAAGCGCGGCGGAACTGGTGGGACACCCGACTCGTCAGTAGCCTGTTTCCATGCCCGAGGAGACCCTGCCCCAGACCGTCCCCAACCAACAGCTTGCCGCCGACGCCTTTCCGGACCCCGCCGCGACCGGGCTGCGCTGGGAGCCTGCTTCCGCCGCGCATCTGGAGACGTGGGCCGCGCTCATCGCCCGGACGGCCGCCGTCGAGCATCCCTCCTGGTTCGAAAAGCCCGGCGACCTGGTCCACATCCTGGAGTCCACCACCAACGAGGCCAAGACCCATACCTTGATCGGCCTCGACAGCGACGGGGTGGCAAGGGCATATGGCCGCATCACCAAAAACCCGGAAGGTGACAAGGCAGCCGGCATGGGCTGCGTCGACCCGGAGTGGCAGCGCCGCGGAATCGGTACGGCCGTGATCGCCTGGCAGGAGGCACAAACCCGGAAGCGCTTTGACCGGGACAAAGCTGCCGGGCACGCCACTGGCCGCCCCCGGCTGCGGATCCGGACTGAGGAACAGCACAGCCATCAGGCGCGGCTGCTGGAGAGCTTGGGATACGGCACCGTCCGCTGGTTCAACGAGATGCACAGACCGTTGTCGCAGCCTCTGCCCGACGTCCCCGTGCCCCCGGGCTTCGAGTTCAAGGTACTGGAACCGGCCCTCTTTGAGTCCGTCCGCATGGCCCACAATGAGGCATTCCAGGACCACTGGGGAAGTGAGCCACGGGACAAGGAATCGTGGCATTTCACCATGCACGAGCCCACGGCACGGCATGACTGGAGCGGAGTGATCCTGGACGTCGCCACGGGCGAGGTGGCAGCCTACCAGTTGGCCAGTTACGACCCCGACGCCGCAAAGGACCGTGGCTTCAAGGAGGGGTACACGGAACTCCTGGGCGTGCGGCGTGCCTACCGCGGCAAGGGCCTGGCCCAGGCCTTGCTGGCTGAAGCCATGCGCCGCTTCACCGGGGCAGGCATGGACGTAGCCTCCCTTGACGTCGACTCCGCCAATCCGACGGGCGCGCTCGCCTTATACGCAGGGATGGGCTATGCCCCGGTGAACCGCAGCATGACGTGGGAAAAGCAGTTGTAGGTGCCTAGCCGTCCACGTCGTGAAGGTGATGGACGACGTCGTGCAGGAAGTATTGGGAGAACGTCAGGACCGTGAATTCCGAACCGTTGCTCCGGGTTCCGGTTCGTTGCCATTCGTCCTGGGTGACCCGGGCGAATGCCTCCGCCGCCTGTTCCCCCTCCGAAACGAGTTCATCCGAAACCTGCGCGGGGTCGGCTGAGGCGTAGTCGCCGTCGAGGGCCGCTTGGTCCTGGTCCCAATTGTCGAACGCCGCGCCGTCCTGGGTGAGCATGAGGTCAAGGCGATGGCTGAAGAGGCTGAAAACGTCCCGCACGTGGCAGGCGTATTCCACCGCGGACCAGGTGTGATCGTCGGGACGGACCATGGCGTCGCCTCGCCGGAGGACGGCACGCCAACGGGGGAGCATGTTCAGGACGCTCCCCGGGACGGTGGCAGGGGTGACCGTGGAGGGATCGAAGCCGCACTCGGGGCAGGGCTTTGACGTTACCCAGGTCCAGTCTTTCTCATCCGGAATGATCGGCATGCGGACAGTCTATGCGGCTTCCCCGCCCCGGGTGTTTCAGTGCGGAAAATTTCAAGCCCAATGCCGATTGCTTCGTGTGGCCGCAGGAGTAGAGTTCGTTCCGGGGGGAGAGCCGGAAAGAGAAAACCATGCTCAAGGATCAACAAGTTGCTGCCGTTCTCCCGGCACAGGATCTGAACCGGGCCCGCGCGTTCTACAGCGAGAAACTCGGTCTTGACCCCGACAACCCGGAGGCGGAGGACAACCTTCAGTACACGTGCGGCGGCGGAACCGGCTTCCTTGTTTATCAAACACCGAACGCCGGAACGGCCAAGAACACGCAAATAGGCTGGATGGTCAGCGACGTGGCGGCCACAGTGGCCGAGTTGCGTGATAAAGGAGTGGTCTTCGAAGACTACGATTTCCCGGGGCTGAAAACGGAAAACGGCATAGCCACCATGCCCGACGGCAGCGCCGCGGCCTGGTTCCTGGACAGCGAGGGGAACATCCTTAGCATCAACCAAACCGGCTAGCCGGAAATGACTGTGGGGCCGGTGATGTGCCGGCCCCACAGTCATGCATCCTTTGGGCCCTAGTGGGCGGCGTCCCCTGATTCAGCCCCGGCCATGCTCGGCCCGATTGCTTCCACCGGCTGGGACAGCGGGACTCCCGAACCGTCCCGGCGTCCGTGCTCCACCGGCAAGGCCCTGGCTACGCCTGCCGCCGAGGAAGCCTTCGCCGGACCATGCCCGGCCCACGCAAGCAGCAGGGTGTCCTCGCCCTTGAGGAACCGGTGTGCGCGGACGCCACCAGTGGCCCGGCCCTTCACCGGGTATTCCTCAAAAGCCGTCACCTTGGCGGTCCCCGGCGCGGTTCCCGGCAGGGCGCCGTTGGTGCCGGCAATGGTCACCACGACGGCGGCAGGATCGCCGGCGCGGACGGCGCCGAAGTGGATGACCTCGTCGCCGGCGGCAAGCTTGATGCCGGCCATGCCACCGGCAGTCCTGCCCTGCGGCCGGACGTTGGCGGCACTGAAGCGCAGGAGCTGGGCCTGCTTGGTGATGAAGACGAGGTCGGTGTCGTCCTCCGGCGCGGGCTCGACGGCGAGGACGGCATCTTTGTCCTTGAGGGAAATGATGTCCCAGTCTTCCCGGTTCAAGGGGTAATCGGGCTGGACGCGCTTGACCACGCCTTGCACCGTGCCGATGGCCAGGACCGCATCCAGCGGGACGAAGGCCACGAGCGTCTCGCCCTTGAGCAGTGTAATGAATTCCTTGGCCGGTACGCCCCCGGCGAGGTTGGGCAGCCCGCTGACAGGCGGCAGGACGGGCATGTCCAGCACCTGGAGGCGCAGCATGCGGCCAAGGGATGTGACGGCACCGATTTCACCGCGGGCGGTGGTCTTGACCACTGAGCGGAACACATCGTGCTTGGTGCGCGGACCGGCCTCGGCCAGGGGTTCCTGGTTGGAGGTCCGGGCGATCTGCCCGGAGACACTCAACAGCGCCCAGCAGGGATCATCCGGTATCTCCAGGGGCAGGGCTGCTGCCTTGCCCTTGGGGCCGGGCGCAGCCATCGACGCCGCGACCGTGGGGGAGACCGCCTCGGACTCCAGGAGTACAGTCCTGCGGGGTGTCCCGTACTTCTCGGCAACGTCGGCGAGCTCACCCGAGACGAGCTCACGCAGGAGCTGGTCTGAACCAAGAATGGCTTCCAAGGCCTCGATCTCCCGGCGCAGCTCCTCCTGTTCCTTTTCGAGCTCGATCCGTGAGTACTTGGTCAGCTGCCGCAGGCGCAGTTCAAGGATGTAGTTGGCCTGGATTTCCGTGAGGTCGTAAATGGACATCAAACGGTCCCGCGCGGCCGCGGCTTCGTCCGAAGAACGGATGACCTGGATGACTTCGTCGATGTCCACGATCGCAATGAGCAAGCCCTCCACCAAGTGGAGGCGGTCCTTTTTCTTGCCGAGCCGGAAACTGGTCCGGCGCCGCACGACGTCCAGTCGATGGTCCACGTAGACCTGGAGGAGCTGCACCAACCCCAGCGTCTGGGGCTGTCCATCCACGAGGGTGACGTTGTTGATCCCGAACGAGTCTTCCATCGGCGAGTAGCGGTAGAGCTGCTGCAGCACGGCGTTGGGGTTGAAGCCGTTCTTCAACTCGATAACCAGGCGGAGCCCGTGGTTACGGTCGGTCAGGTCCACCACATCACTGATGCCGGTCAGCTTCTTGGCATTGACGGCATCCTTGATCCGCTCGATCACCTTCTCCGGGCCCACCATGTAGGGGAGCTCCGTTACCACCAGGCCCGTGCGGCGGGCCGTGAGTTGCTCCACTTCCACCTTGGCCCGCGTCTTGAAGGAACCGCGGCCGGTGGCGTACGCATCACGGATGCCGTCCAGGCCAACAATGCGGCCGCCTGTGGGAAGGTCCGGGCCGGGAATGAAGCGCATGATGTCGTCGAGGGTGGCATCGGGATTGGCAATCAGGTGGCGGGCAGCCGCGATCACTTCCACCAGGTTGTGCGGGGCCATGTTGGTGGCCATGCCCACCGCAATGCCCGTGGTGCCGTTCACCAGCAGGTTGGGGAAGGCAGCCGGGAGAACTTCCGGCTGCGTCAGTTGGTTGTCGTAGTTGGGAACGAAATCCACCACGTTCTCGTCGAGGTGGTCGGTCATGGTCAGGGCTGCAGCCGCGAGCCGGGCTTCCGTGTAGCGGGGAGCCGCCGGGCCGTCGTCGAGCGAGCCAAAGTTGCCGTGGCCGTCGATCAGGGGGAGCCGGAGCGAAAAGTCCTGCGCCATGCGCACCATGGCGTCGTAGATGGCTGCGTCGCCGTGCGGGTGCAGCTTGCCCATGACTTCGCCCACCACGCGTGCGCTCTTGACGTGGCCGCGGTCGGGGCGGAGGCCCATGTCGGCCATCATGTAGAGGATGCGCCGCTGTACGGGCTTGAGTCCGTCGCGGGCGTCGGGAAGGGCCCGCGAGTAGATGACCGAGTAGGCGTACTCCAGGAAGGAGCCCTCCATCTCGGAAGTGACGTCAATGTCGACGATCGTCTCGGTGAAATCGCCGAGCGGCTCGCCTTTGCGTGCGGAAGTTTGGCTGCGGGCCATGGGGCAGGTGGATCCTTAAACGTGTACTGCGGATGTTTTAGCTAGGCTAAGCCTATGGTGGATCAGCCCGGGGCCGGCATTTATCCGGAATATTGGGAGGCCGATGTCGTCCTGCGCGACGGCGGAACCGCCCACCTTCGTCCTATTCGGCCCGAGGACGCGGATGCACTGCAGGCATTCCACGCCGGCCAGTCACAGGCCTCCATCTATATGAGGTTCTTCTCCTTCAAGCCCAAGCTGTCCGGCAAGGAAGTCCGGCGTTTCACCGAAGTCGACCACGTCAATCGTGTGGCATTCGTCATCACCATCGGTGGAGAAATCATGGGCGTGGGCCGCTACGACCGGCTCGATGATCCCGCTGAAGCGGAGGTGGCCTTCAATATCTCGGATAAGCACCAAGGCCGGGGTATTGGCTCCATCCTCCTGGAGCACCTTGCCGTGGCTGCCCGGGAGAACGGCATCCGGCGTTTCACAGCCGAGGTCCTCCCGGAAAACCGGAAGATGCTCATGGTCTTCGCCGACGCCGGGTACGACCTCACGCGGCAGTTCGACGATGGCGTGGTCAGCGTCGAATTCAACATCGATCCGACCGAAAAATCCCGGGCCGTCATGGAGTCCCGCGAGCACCGCGCGGAGGCGCGCAGCGTACGCGACTTGCTGGCGCCGTCGTCGGTGGCTGTCATCGGTGCCAGCCGCAAGTGGGGAACAGTCGGCTACCAACTGCTGGAGCACATCATCGAGGGCGGCTTCAAGGGCCCGGTTTATGCGGTGAACCCGGAGGCATTCGAACTGGCGGGCATGCTGTCATTCGGCAAGCTGTCCGAGATTCCCGATCCGGTGCAGCTGGCCATCATCGCCGTGCCGTATGAGGAAGTACCTGCAGTGGTGGCGGATTGCGCTGCAGCCGGCGTCAAAGGGCTCGTCGTGGCCACGGCAGGCTTCGCCGACGACGGCGAACGGGGCCTCGCGCGGCAACACGAGCTGGTTCGGCAGGCCAGGGCGAACGGCATGCGCGTGGTCGGTCCGGAATCCCTCGGAATGCTTAACACGAACCCGGACGTTTCCCTCAACGCGTCCATGGCGCCGTCCATGCCGCCAAGGGGCGGCTTGGGCCTGTTCACGCAGTCGGCCGCAGTCGGGGTGGCCGTGTACGCGGCGGCGAGCCGCAGGCGGCTCGGAATATCCTCCTTTCTTTCCGCGGGAAACCGCGCCGACGTCTCCGGCAATGACGCCATGCAGTACTGGGAAGACGATCCCGATACCTCCGCCGTCGGCTTGTACCTCGAGTCAATCGGCAATCCGCGCAAGTTTTCCCGGCTGGCCCGTCGGTTGTCCCGCAGCAAGCCGGTGATCGTCGCCAAGTCGGACGTCACCGGGCTCCGCCTCCCTCCGGGCCATGAGGTGCGTACTACGCAGGCGCCCTCGGCCGCGTTGGATGCCATGATGCGCCAGGCCGGCGTCATCCGGGTGGATACGATCGAACAGCTGATGGACATTGCCCAGGTGGTCTCCACGCAGCCCCTTCCCAACGGTCCCGGAGTGGCGGTCTTTTCCAATTCGGTCGCCTTGGCCACCGTGGTGGCCGATACCGCCGTTCCGGCCGGACTGGACATTGTCCGGACGGTGACGGACGTGGATCTCGACGCCGGAATGTCCGTTGCGCTGCCGGCTTTCCGGGAGCGGGTGCGGGAGGTCCTGGCGGACGACCACGTCAATGCCCTGGTGGCCGCGCTGCTGCCTGCACGGGGATTAACGGTGGAAGCATTGGCCGGTGTCCTGGCGGAGTGCGCCGAAGAGGCAGGCAAACCTGTGGTCGCGGCGTTCTCCGGAATCCTTGACGCCTCCATCCACGTGGAAGGCTTGGTGGGTGGGCCCGGCAAGCCCCGGCTCCCTTGCTACTCCAATTCGGGCTCGGCTGTGGCAGCGCTGGCAGCCATCGTCGAATATGCCCAGTGGGTGGGCAGGGACCATGGCCTGTTCGCCGAGCCCGAGGGGTGCGATGCCGATGGGACCCGGGAAACACTGGCCGCGATGCTGTCAGGGGTCACAGGCGAAAAGCTGAGGAAGCTCGACGCCGGTGCTGCCGCGACGCTGCTTTCCGGCTACGGCATCAACGTTGTGCCCACGTTCGGCTTTGGCACGCCGGAGGAGGCCGTGGCAGCAGCCGAATCGATCGGCTGGCCGGTGGTCCTCAAGACGACCGATCCGGCCCTAAGGCACAGGCTGGACCTCGGCGGCGTCCGGTTGGACATCCAGGACGCTGCCTCGCTCCGCCAGAACATCGACCAGATGCACCGGGCTTTGAAGCCCTACGGATCGCCGTCCCTGGAACTACAGGCCATGGCTCCGGTCGGCCAGGCGTGCACCTTCCGTGCCATGGAAGATCCCTTGCTTGGTCCGGTGCTGTCTTTCGGATTGGCCGGTGATGCGGTGAACCTCCTGGAAGACTGGGCCCACCGGGTGCCCCCGTTGTCCGCCGCCGACCTCCATGACATCATCCGGTCCCCGCGGGCCTCCCGGAAACTCTTCGGCTACCAAGGCCTGCCGCCCGTGGACGTGGGCGCGCTGGAAGACATCGCCGCCCGCCTGGCCAAGCTGAAGGACGACCATCCCGGGATCGCGTTGGTTGAGCTCAACCCGGTACTTGCAGGCCCAACAGGTGCCACCATCCTCGGTGCCGATGTGTGGATCGCCAACGCGGCCCAACGCACTGACAGTGCCCGCCGGGCGATGCGGGGCTGACTGCTGCCTGATGCGCGGGTAGACGCGCGGGCCCAAGGGATGGGGATAACGGTTAGGAAGTCCTTAGGCGATCTGTGAAAATGGGGGAATGAGCACCCAGTCCCCGACGCCTCAGTCCCGTCCGTCCAACACCGGCCACCATTCCGGGCAAAACCACAGCTCACAGGGACAAAGCCTGGACCAGGCGCTGCAGCAGGCGGGCTTCTACCCCCGCCTTGTGGCCGACGTCGTGAACGACGCCCTGGATGGCAGGGACTGCCTGTCCCACCTGGTGCACTTGGAAACCCATTTCGACCGTGCCGAGGTCAGGCGCCACATCACCGTTCTGGTGCTCACCGAGGACATGCTGGTCATCACCCATGTGGACGACCAGCAGCTGGACGAAGCCGGTGAGCAGATTGTTGCGCAGATTTCCACCGAGTCCGTGCCCGTGGCGCAAATCCGGTCCGTGGTGCTGAGCTACATCTACGCCCAGCCGCAGGACTACAAACCGTCGGACCCCGTGCGGGAACTGACCGTGTCCATCGCCTGGTCCGGCGGACAGCGATTGGACATGGGGCCGGCCAGTTGCGGTGATCCGCAGTGCGAAGCGGACCACGGCTACACGGGCACCATCGCCCAGGAGGACATTGTCTTGCGCATCAGTGCAGAGGCCGACGGGCTCCAGGCAGTCCAGGACGCGAAAGTTTTCGCGAGGGCTTTGCGCGCTGTCAATACAGGCCAGCAAACACCGGTTCCGCACGCCGGCATCCCCGCTCCGCGGCCACGCTCAGGTGTCTTCAGCAACCGGCTAAGCCGCGGGCACCAGCGTTGAGCGTGGCTGCCCAACCCGATCCCCTTGCGGCGCCCGATCTTCCCTCACCGCCCCTTTTTGGCAGTAAATCCATAGCGGAAGTCTTCACCAGCGCTGCGGCAAGCCTGGGCCTTCCGGGGTTCAGCAACCACCTCAAGCTTCCCGCGGCGGACCGGGTTTGCGTGGTCCTGGCGGACGGCTTGGGCCGCGGGCTCCTGAAACAGAAGGCTTCACACACGCCCTTCCTCCGCTCAGTCGTGGCGGGCGGCCAAGGGAGCGTCCCAACCTGGATTGACGCGGCCTTTCCCAGCACCACGGCAGCATCGCTGGCCAGCCTGGGCACAGGCAGGCCGGCGGGACACCACGGGATGGTTGGGTACGACGTCCTGGACCCGGCCCAGGACAAGGTTGTCAATTTGCTGGGCAACTGGGATGCCCTGGTTGATCCCGCTGTTTGGCAGCCGCACCGCACGGTTTTTGAGCAAGTGGCCAACGAGGTCGACGTCGTTACGGTGAGCCTGCCCCAGTTTGGCAACTCACCCATGACGCAGGCCGCTTTGCGGGGCAGCCGCTTCGTCGGCGGGACCACCTTGCATTCACGCACCGCATCCGCAGGCGAGGCAATGTCCGGCAGCCCCCGTTCCCTGATGTACTTCTACGTCAATGAACTGGACAAGGCGGGCCACCGCTACGGCTGCCAGTCCGCACGGTGGGAACACCAGCTCGAAGAACTCGACGCCACCGTGAAGCGGCTGTCGGCGTCCCTGCCGGCCGGTACCACCATTGTGGTCACGGGGGATCACGGGATGCTTGACGTCCCGGAGTCGCAGCGCCTGGACTATTCCGCAGATCCCGCGCTGGTGGCAGGTGTCCGGCATACAGCCGGCGAACCCCGCATGGTCCATCTCTACCTCGAACCGGATGCCGGGAACACCGTAAAGGAAGAGCTCATCGCTGCCTGGCGGAAGCGCTTCGGGGAGCGCGTATGGGTCTTCACCCGCGAGCAGGCCATAGCGGCCGGGCTCTTCGGCGAGGTCCAGGCCCAGGTTGCTCCCCGGATCGGTGATGTCATGATCGCGGCCCGGGACACCCTCGCGCTCTACGATGCCCGGCGCGTGCGCCCTGCCGCCATGGAAGTCGTGGGCCAGCATGGTTCCCTGACCAAAGCCGAAAGGGAAGTCCCGTTCCTTTGCTTTACGGCGACCGGCAGAAAAGGCGCCCGTGGCTGAACTGGTTTTCTTCTCCGGAACGATGGACTGCGGAAAATCCACGCTCGCCCTGCAAATGGATTACAACCACCGGGCCAGGGGCAGGGGAGGGGTGAGGTTCAGCTGCAATGACCGCGCCGGTGACTCCACCATCTCCAGCAGGCTCGGCCTGCAGACGGATGCCGTTGAAGTGCACGGCAGCACGGATTTCTGGGACGAGGTAGTGGTCCGCAGAACCAGCGGGCTGCGCGTCGACTACCTCATCTGTGATGAAGCCCAGTTCTATGCCCCCGCCCAAGTGGAGCAATTGGCGCGCCTCGTGGACGAGATGGACGTGGACGTCTTCGCGTTCGGCATCACCGCCGATTTCCGGACCAAGCTGTTTCCCGGGTCCCAGCGGCTGATCGAGCTTGCCGACAGGGTCCAGGTCCTGCAGGTAGAGGCTCTCTGCTGGTGCGGCCGCCGTGCTACCCAGAACGCCAGGACCGTCAACGGCATCATGGTGGTGGAAGGCGAACAGGTGATGGTAGGTGACGTCGCTTCCAGCGGGAGCGACGTGGAACCCGCTGGCCTGGTGGGGTACGAGACCCTGTGCCGGCGGCACTACATGCGGAGGGTAACGGCCCATGGTGCCAACCTCATGGCCGGCTCGGACCAGACGTTGCCTTTCGACGTCGACGCGTGCCTGTGGCCCGGCGCGGGCGACATACGGGCTTAGTCGCCACGCTTAGTCGCCGCGGGCACCAAACACGATCTCGTCCCAGCTGGGGATGCTGGAGCGCTTGGGGCGTGAAGGCTGCCGTTCCACGGGTGCTTCGTCGCCTTTTGCTCCAGGGCGTTCCTTCGCCTCGGTGTCCTGGTGCTCTGTTGCCGTGTGCACGCGTGAGGTCCGGCTTTCCGCAGAGGCCGATCCACCCAACAGCTCATCCAGGCCGGGGCGCTTCACCGGAGTAGCAGGCTTGACACTGTCCTTGGCTTCCTCTTCAGGGTGCGGCTCGCTTGGGGCCTTGCGACCCTCCAAAGGGGCCACGGGACGAAGGGGGCCGGCAACCACGGTGATTTCGCGGGTTTCCGTACTGACGCCGTCGTGCAGCCGGAGGGAATCGTCGGCGTCGTCCGCGTCCGAATGCCGCGGCGCCAGGCTGAGCCTGCTCAACATTGACTGGCGGCTGTCCTTGCGCGCAGGGGGAGACTCGGCAGGGATTTCGACGGCGGGGTCCTGGCCGGTTTCCTCGGCTGACCCGTCGTCCTCGGGCCTCGGGTGGGCCGCTGGCACGTTGCTGAGCAACACGGCCAGGGCGTCGTCAGCGTCCTCGTCCACGCCCAGGCGTTGCCCCCGGCGGGAGCGCAACATTTCCAGGAGGTTATCCGAATCCTTGGCCGCGGCGCGGCCGGCAGCCTGGGCATCGGCTTCGAAGTCGAAGGGACGGTCCGAAACCGCCGTCAGGCGACGGGCCGGGACGGGGCCATCAAGGGGCTCGAGTTCGCTGAGCTGCTGCGCCCACCGGTTGGCGTTCTGCAGTGCTTTCCGTTGCGGACTGAAAGTCCACATGGCGGGCGGTTCCTCCCCGATGCTTCCGGCCGCGGCCGGTACGGCCTCGAAACGCGCGACGACGGTCCACGAACCGTCTGCCCGGCGCCAGGAATCCCATTCAACGGTGGAGGGGTCAATGCCGTGTGCCGACAGCCGGTGTCCGACCATCTCTTCAAGGGTGGCGGGGTTGTCCCCGAAGGCAGTGCGGTAAGCGTCGTGGCCGGGTACCGGGGAAGCCACTTCAACCTTGCGGGCTTGCTGGGCCACGTAGTCACGCTCGGCGAGGACAGGGCCTTCGTACCGCTGGACGTTGGCCAGGGGGAGGCCGGAAAGTTCGGCAACCTCCGCTGCGGTGGCGCCGCTGCGGATCCGGGCCTGGATGTCCCGGGGCGACATGGCCACGGGAGTGATCGATGCCCGCGCGGCAACCTGGGCAGGGGTCCGGCTCGCCGCGGCACGCAAGGCCTCGTCGATCGGAAGCTGGAACATCGCACCGCCGGGTCCGCTCAGGAGCAGATGCCCGCCGTCGTCGTGGACGCCTACCAGCCGTAGATCCTGCATAACACCCTCCACCACATGGCATAACTGACATTCGAAACTCTGCCACCCAAGCAGGCCTTTTCCTGTTAGGAGAAAGGGCGTGCCGTGATATTGGCGCTCAAAGCGGTGATATTGGCGGCCCACGCGTCCATCTTGGCGGCGAAGTGCGCCGTTTTTTCCGGGTGCTCGGACCGGTTGCGGACCCTATGGACAAAGCCTGCCGGGAGGAGGAAAATCTGGCCGATAATCGGGCACAAAAACGCGGTGCCCGGTGTTACATGTGAACATCCGGGCGTGCCGCCCAGCGAACCGCCCGGTCCAAACCACTGCCTGTATTAAGGACGAAGAAGGACCATGGCCACGGACTACGATGCCCCTCGGAAGACCGAGGAAGACGTCAGCGAGGACTCCATTGAGGAGCTCAAGACGCGTCAGCCGGGAAAACAATCCTCGGCGGTGGATGTCGACGAGACTGAACTGGCCGAGGGCTTCGAACTCCCCGGAGCGGACCTTTCCGGCGAAGAACTGCTCATCCAGGTGATGCCGCCGCAGGCGGACGAATTCACGTGCTTCAACTGCTTCTTGGTGAAGCACCGTTCACAGATTGCTGCGGAGCGCAACGGGCACCTCTACTGCACGGAGTGCGAGGGCTAAGGGCGCTGTTCCCGGGTTTCGGTCAGGGGCCCGGTTTCGGTCAGGGCAGCCACCAGTTCTTCCGGTCTGCGTGACGACGTGAGCCAATAGGGGGTCCGGTCGGCCGGATCGGTGATCTGGATCTTCACCACGGGATCGATCCAGCCCCGGAAGCACATAAAGGCGAGTCCGTTAAGGCGCGGGCCGCGCTCGGCGGTGGCTTCGGCGCCCCGGAAGGATTCAACGGTCCCGACGAACTTGCGCTCGATGCTGGCCCGCCCGACGCGCAGGTTGGTGCCGGAGACGGTGATAGTGGGCGTCGACAGGATCAGCAGCGTGGCGATGATCGTGAGCAGGACCAGTGCGGCGATGATGCCGGCGGCAGCGCTGATGGGGGAG
The DNA here is from genome assembly GCF_015040095.1 of Paenarthrobacter sp. YJN-5. Taxonomy (NCBI): domain Bacteria; kingdom Bacillati; phylum Actinomycetota; class Actinomycetes; order Micrococcales; family Micrococcaceae; genus Paenarthrobacter; species Paenarthrobacter sp. YJN-5. The sequence goes on along the minus strand of NZ_CP053544.1, from coordinate 2,748,725 downwards.
AACATCAGGATTCCCGCACCCGAAAGCCCCACGGAGATGACCCAGATCCATGGTGAGGGCCAGAGTTTTTCCTTGAAGAGGAACTCCGGCGCCGAAGAAGCGTTCCGGGCAGGCATGGAGGCGGACTGGTCAGGCGTAGGCATGCACCCAGCTTATCCGTCGGCGTGGACCCACGTAGAATGGACGACTGTGAGCAACGAGACCGCAGTATTCAGCACAGACGCCGGCGCAAGCGGGACGGGAACCGACAACCATGGGACGTATGGAGCTCCTACGCTCGAGGTCCGGTTGAAGATGCTTGACGAAGGACTCGAAGCACCGTCCTACGCCCACCCCGGTGATGCCGGCGCCGACCTCCGCGCCCGTGAGGACGTTTATCTTGCACCGGGGGAACGGAAGCTGGTTCCCACCGGCGTTTCCATTGCCCTGCCCAACGGCTTCGTGGCGCTGATCCACCCCCGTTCCGGATTGGCCACCAAGCACGGCCTGACCGTCGTCAACGCCCCCGGCACCGTGGACGCAGGCTACCGTGGCGAAATCGCCGTGACGCTCCTGAACACGGACCAGCACAAGGCCATCGAACTGAAGCGCGGCGATAGAATTGCCCAAATGGTGATCCAGCGCGTCGAGTACGCGCGCTTCGTGGCCGTCGACGAACTGAGCGGGTCGGCACGGGGTGCCGGTGGCTTCGGTTCCACCGGAGGCTTCGCCACGCCCGTCGCCTGATCCGGGGCAGGCGACCCGCCAAGGCATACATTTCACGCGTGAAAGAGCAGCCCCTCCGGCATTGCCGAACTTTGACGCGGTTGCGGTTTACTGGGGGATAGACCACTACTAAGGAGACAACCCACATGGTTATTGGGCGCAAGAAGTCCAAGGCTGACCGGCCTGAATCCGCAGACTCCGAGCTGGAAAGCACCGGCGGCTCCGCAGCGGGAGAACCCGGCAAGGGCGACCTCCGCCAGAGCAAGGGCCCGTGGGACATCGACGAAGTGGAGGACCGCGACGGCTACGTAAACCTGGGCGCCCTCCTGATCGCTCCCACCGAAGGCCTGCAGTTGCGGCTCGAGGTGGAGGAAGCCACGCAGCGCGTGGTGGCAGTCACCATGGACCTGGGCGGTTCGAGCCTCCAGCTCCAGGCGTTTGCCGCGCCACGCTCCGAGGGCCTCTGGGAGGAGATCCGGGAGCAGATCAGCCAGTCCGTGGCCAGCCAGGGCGGTGAATCGGAAGAGATCGAAGGCGCTTTCGGAATCGAACTGGTCGCCAAGCTTCCCGCCGAAGCTGCCGATGGCAGCCGCGGATACCGTGCTGCCCGCTTCATGGGTGTGGACGGCCCGCGCTGGTTCCTTCGGGGCGTTCTTGGCGGAGCTGCGGCCCTGGAGCGCGAGGCTGCTGCCCCGCTGGAGGATCTCTTCCGCCAGGTGGTGGTGGTCCGCGGTGGAAACCCGATGCCGCCAAGGGAACTGCTCCAGTTGCGCCTGCCCAAGGATGCCGCGGCCCAACCGCCGGCGCCCCAGGGCGGACCCGGAGTCCAGCGTCCGGAACGGGGCCCGGAGATCACCCAGATTGGCTGAATCACCAGGGCTGCCCGCCCGGGAAGGCCGCTCCGGGCCTTCCGGTCAGGGCATTAAGGACTTGCCGGTCCGCGGCAGGGCCACCTGTACGGGCTTTATTGAGTCCGTCACCCATCAGCCGCCCAGCGAGCAACCGTTCTTCTCCGCAATCGTGGTTGATGCGCTGGAGCATGGCTCATTGTTGGCGGGCAGGGGCGGCAGTTCCCGGAAGTCCTACCAGCGGCTGCGCGTCGTGTGGTTGGGCCGCACCCGGGTGCCCGGCATCGAAGCCGGGGTCCAGCTGCGTTTGAACGGCATGGTGGCCCCGGTCGGCGGGCTTCCCACCATGTTCAACCCCCGGTACGAAATACTTTCCCGTCAGGAGAACCAATGACCGTGGCCAACGGATCCGATCCCAAAGACGGCAACCCGCCACAGCCGCCCTCCGAAGGCACTCCGGCCGGCCCGGCTGCAGATCACCGGCGGGCTGCCCCTGAACCCGGAACCGCAAATCCTACTGTGGCGGACCTTGCAGCGGGCTACGCCCAAAAAGCGGGCCTGCACCGCAACAGCGCCGGCCATGTTGACATGCTGAAGTCGGCCGGCGGAATCCAGGGAATTGCCGAAAGTATCCTGCCCGGCCTGGTCTTCCTGGTGGCTTTTACCATTACCCGGGACCTGACCCTCTCCTTGGTCGGCGCCCTTGCTGCTGCCGCCGTCTTCACGGTGGTGCGGTTGGTTCAAAAGCGGCCGTTGACCCAAGCGCTGGCCGGCGTGGTCGGCGTCGGTATTTCCGCGTGGCTGGCCAACAGCACCGGCAAGGCCGAAGACTTCTATGTCCTGGGTTTCCTGACCAATGCCGCTTACATAGCGGGCATGGTCCTGTCCATCATCCTCAAATGGCCCCTCGCCGGGCTGCTGTTCGGCTTTGTCCGGAACGAAGGGCTGGACTGGCGCAAGGACCCCGAACGCCTGCGGGTCTATCAGCTGGGCACATGGATTGTGGTGGCCGTCCTGGCCCTGCGCCTTGTAGTGCAGGTTCCGCTGTACCTCATGGGTGAGGAAGGGCTGACCGCGCTTGCCACCACGAGGCTCCTCATGGGCGCGCCGCTGTACATTTTGGGACTGTGGGTTGCCTGGCTGGTCACCAAGCCTGCGCCTCAGCCGTCGAACCCGTCGTCCTCCACGGACTGATCCGGGACCGGAACTGCTCCCTCGCGATGGTCGCTGCCGTCCGTTGATCCCGGGGAGAGCAGTGCGCGCAGCCCGTCTTCAGCCGCGATCGTGGTGACGAAGAAGAGCTCGTCGCCGCCGTCCAGGACGTCGTCGCGGCTCGGTGTGATGGGGGCTTGATCGCGGAGGATGGCCACCAGGGTGGCATCCTCCGGCCATTCGATGTCTCCCACCGTGCTGCCGATGATGTGCGAGTCGTGCGGCACGGTGAACTCGACGATCGACGCCACGCCCGTCTGCAGCGTCAGGAGCCGGACGATGTCCCCGATTTCGACGGCCTCTTCAACCAGCGCCGTCATCAATTGCGGAGTATTGACTGCGACGTCCACGCCCCAGGAGTCGTTGAACATCCAGTCGTTCTTGGGATTGTTGACCCGGCCGACGGTTCGTCCCACGCCGAATTCGGTCTTGGCGAGCAGGGAAACCACCAGGTTCACCTTGTCGTCGCCGGTTGCGGAAACCACGACGTCGGCGTCCTCCAGTTTGGCGTCCTGCAGGGTGCTGAGTTCGCAGGCATCGCCCACCAGCCATCGGGCACCGCGGAGTCCGCTGCGGCCGATGACCTCGGGTTTCAGGTCGATGAGGAGTATTTGGTGGTTGTGGGCCAGGAGTTCGCGCGCAATGGAGGATCCAACGCTGCCGGCGCCGACGATGACAACTTTCACTACGACTCCTTGGCAGGTGCTTTGGCGAGGACACGGCTGATCTCGGTTGTCCTGTCAACGCTGATCATCGCGTGGACGGTGTCACCCTCCTGGTAGGACGTTCCGGGCCCGGGAAGGAGGCCTTCCCCGAACCGGGTGAGAAACGCGATCCGGATGCCGGCTGCAGCCTCAATGGCGGCGAGGTTCTGGCCTATCCAGCCGTCGTGGAGGTCAACTTCGGCCAGCACCAGCCGGCCGGACGGTTCCCGGTAGTCACCGGCAAGGTGTTGCTCGGGGAGGATGCGGCGCAGGACCTGGTCCGCGCTCCACCGCACCGCCGCCACGGTGGGGATGCCAAGGCGCTGGTAGATTTCCGCGCGGCCGGGGTCGTAGATGCGGGCCACAACGTGCGCGACGTGGAACGTTTCCCGTGCCACGCGGGTGGCCAGGATGTTGGAGTTATCGCCGCTGGAAACGGCCGCGAATGCGTAGGCCTCTTCAACGCCGGCTTGCTTGAGGGTATCGCGGTCGAAGCCGACGCCCGTTACTTTGCGGCCGGTAAAAGTGTTGCGGAGGCGGCGGAAGGCCCGCTCGTCCTGGTCAATGATGGCCACCGAGTGGCCGGAGTCTTCCAAGGTGTGTGCCAAGGTTGCGCCAACACGGCCACAACCCATGATCACGAAGTGCGCCACCGTGTCTCCTTTTGATGTATCCGAACCGCTCCGTATGACTTTACCGGTGCGAACGTCGCGTTGACGTTACCGCAGTCATGACACCGCCGGGGTTTCCCGTCATGACATCGCCGGGGATTCAGAGTAGCTTTGCGGAGTGCTGACAATACTGAATGCGGCCAAGCGGGTATTGGTGGGTCGGCCGGTCCGGAATGACCGCTTGTCCCACACCTTGCTGCCCAAACGCATTGCGCTGCCGGTCTTCGCCTCGGATGCGCTTTCTTCCGTGGCCTACGCGCCGGATGAGATCCTTCTGACCCTCGCCCTGGCCGGGGTCAGTGCCGTTGCCTTTTCGCCGCTGGTGGGACTCGCCGTCATGGTGGTCTTGCTCACGGTGGTTGCTTCCTACCGGCAGAACGTCCACGCCTACCCGTCCGGTGGCGGCGACTACGAGATCGCCAATGTCAACCTGGGCAAGTATGCGGGACTCACCGTGGCTTCGGCACTGTTGGTGGACTACGTCCTCACGGTTGCCGTGTCCATGTCATCGGCGGCCACTTACCTGACCACTGCCATCCCTTCACTGCACGGCCAGCAGGCCCTCATTGCGAGTGTCGGCGTCGTGGTCCTTGCCTTGGTGAACCTGCGCGGCGTCAAGGAGGCCGGCAGCGTCTTTGCCGTGCCGACCTACATCTTTATGGCCTCCATCCTGGGCATGACGGTGGTTGGCATCTTCCAGGCGCTGACCGGGCAGCTGGGTGAGGCTCCCTCAGCCAACTTCACGATTGTTCCGCAGCCCGGATTCGATGAAGGCCTGGTGGGCCTCGCCGGCGCCTTCCTTCTCCTGCGTGCGTTCTCCTCCGGTGCGGCTGCGCTGACCGGCGTCGAGGCCATCAGCAACGGCGTGCCCAACTTCCAGAAGCCAAAGAGCAAGAACGCAGCCACCACGCTGCTGTTGCTGGGGGCCATCGCAGCCGCCATGCTGGCCGGCATCCTTTATTTGGCCAATGCCACCAAGGTGCACATCGTCCTGGACCCCGCAACCGAGTTCCTGGTGGACGGCAAGCCCCTCCCGGAGGGATACATCCAGAACCCTGCCATCAGCCAGATCGCAGACACGATTTTCGGTGCAGGGTCGATTCCTTTCTACATTGTGGTTGCAGCCACCGGCATCATCCTGGTGTTTGCCTCCAATACCGCCTTCAACGGCTTTCCGGTCCTTGGTTCGATCCTCGCCCAGGACGGCTACCTCCCCAGGCAGCTCCGCACGCGCGGCGACAGGCTGGCGTTCAGCAACGGCGTCCTGGCTTTGGCCGCGGGCGCGTTGGTGCTGATCCTGTCGTTCGATGCCGATGTCACCAAGCTGATCCAGTTGTACATCGTGGGCGTGTTCATTTCGTTCACGGCGAGCCAGCTGGGCATGGTGCGGCACTGGGGCCGCGAGTTGAAACTCGTCCGGGACAAAGCCCTCCGGCGGAGGATGATCAAATCACGCACCATCAACATGGTGGGCTTCGGCATGACTGCGCTGGTGCTGGTGATCGTGTTGATCACCAAGTTCGAACAGGGCGCGTGGATCGCCCTCCTGGCCATGTTCATCCTGTTCCTGATCATGTGGAGCATCCGGGCCCACTATGACAACGTCGCCAAGGAACTGGCCGTCGACGAAGACTCTTCGCCCCGTGCACTGCCCACACGGGTGCACGCAGTCCTGCTGGTCTCCCATGTCCGTAAACCGGTGCTTCGTGCGCTTGCCTATGCCCGCGCATCCCGTCCTTCCCGCCTGGACGCCATCACGGTGGACATCAACGCAGAAGAGACTGAGCATACGGTCCGGGATTGGGAGAAGCTCGAAATTCCCGTACCCTTGACTGTCCTCGCCAGTCCGTACCGCGAGACGGTGACGCCCATCATGGAATACATCAAGAACATGCGGAAAGACTCTCCGCGGGACCTGATCGTGGTGTACATCCCCGAATACGTGGTGGGCAAATGGTGGGAACAGCTGGTCCATAACCAAACCGCACTGAGAATCAAGACGCGGCTCCACTTCGAACCCGGCGTCATGGTCGCCAGCGTTCCGTGGCAGCTGAAGTCCTCCGAAGAAGCAAAGGCACTGCAGGATACCCAATGACCCCCAAGGAAACTTCCACCCGGTCCCACGAAGCGGGCAGCCAGGGCGCTCCAGGCACAGAACTGGTGGTGGACATCGGTCCTATTGCCCACGGGGGCCACTTCGTGGCACGGCATGAGGGGCGGGTCATCTTCGTCCGCCACGGAATACCCGGCGAAAAGGCACGTATCCGGCTTACCGACTCCGGTGCGGAATCGCGCTTCTGGCGTGCCGACGTCGTCGACGTCCTGGAACCTTCACCCGACCGCGTGCCGCACGTCTGGAAGAGCGCCGATTCACCCTCCGCCTGGCGGCGCGGCGGTCCGCCCGTGGGCGGTGCTGAGCTCGGGCACATTGCCTTGGAGCGGCAACGCTCCCTTAAGTCCGAGGTTCTCGCCGAACAGTTGAAACGGTTGTCGGGATTGGAACTGTCCGTGCCTGTCGAGGCTGTGGGAAACGACGACGACGGCGGCCTCGGCTGGCGTACGCGTGCCGCCTTTGCGGTCACGGACAACGGCCGGCTGGGTATGCACGCCCACCGTTCGGACGTTGTGGTTCCGGTGCGGGAGATGCCGCTTGCCCACCCCGGCATCAACCAGCTGCGGTTGTGGGAGGTGGACCTGACCGGGATCGAGCGCGTGGAAGTCGCCGCGCCTGCCAACGGTTCGAGGCCCCTGGTGCTCTTGGCGCCCCGCGAAGGGACAAGCCCCAAGCGCCTGCACTCCATAGCGTCCGCCTTGCCGGAGGACGTGTCGGTTGCCGGCTTCGAACCCAACGGACAGGTGGTCCGGCTCCGCGGCAGGACCTGGGTGCAGGAATCGGCGGCGGGCCACGAATACCGCGTGACGGGGGAGGGGTTCTGGCAAATCCACAAGGATGCACCCGCCACGTTGGTCAATGCGGTCACCGACTACCTCTCGGGCGGGGGCTACCTCCAGCCCGGTGCCGTCGTCGCGGATCTCTATGCCGGTGCCGGGCTGTTCACGGCACCCCTCGCTGATGCCGTGGGAATTACCGGTTCGGTGCTTTCGGTGGAGGGTTCGCCGGGAACGAGCCGCGACGCGAAGAAGAACCTCCATGGCCAAAGCCAGGTCGAAATCGTGCAGGGGCGCGTTGAGCGCGTACTCCACCAGCGGCAGAGGAACTTTGATGCCCTCATCCTGGACCCGCCCCGGGCAGGGGCGGGCAAGGCCGTGGTTCGGCAGCTCATGGAGAGCGGCCCCCGTGCAATTGCCTATGTGTCATGCGATCCGGCATCGTTTGCGCGTGATTTGGGTTACTTCCAGCGGGGTGGCTGGCAGCTGTCGGAACTGCGGGCGTTCGACCTGTACCCGCACACCCATCACATGGAAACCGTGGGCTTGCTTATCCCCGGAGCATAGGTCCGGGGGCAACAGGCCCGCACAGTAGTGGGGCAATAGTGATTCGAGCCACTACGATTGCCTTTAAGTAGTCCCGCTCCGTTCAGTGCCGCGGTTGGATCCCGGCCTTCGGGCCGGGGTGATCAAGAGCACGTGCCGCGGGACCAAGTTAGGGCTGCCTAACTGGCCTGCGGCCAACCACGCGACAAAGATGAAACTGTTGCGAGAGGAGTCCTGCCATGAGCACTGTGGACAGCTTCGGTTCCAAAGGCGTACTGAATGTAGCCGGCACCGATTATGAAATTTTCCGGTTGAACTCCGTAGAGGGCGCAGACAGCCTTCCGTTCAGCCTCAAGGTATTGCTTGAAAACCTCCTGCGGACCGAAGATGGCGCCAATATAACGGCTGACCACGTCCGCGCCCTGGCCGGTTGGGACCCCAATGCGGAGCCCGACACGGAAATCCAGTTCACCCCGGCCCGCGTCATCATGCAGGACTTCACCGGCGTTCCCTGCGTAGTGGACCTTGCCACCATGCGTGAAGCCGTGAAGGAACTCGGCGGCGACCCCAAGCGCGTCAACCCGCTGGCACCTGCCGAAATGGTCATCGACCACTCCGTCCAGATCGACGCCTTCGGCAACGCCGGCGCGCTGGAGCGCAACATGGAGATCGAGTACCAGCGCAACGGTGAGCGTTACCAGTTCCTGCGCTGGGGACAAACCGCGTTCGACGACTTCAAGGTTGTTCCCCCGGGAACCGGAATCGTCCACCAGGTCAACATCGAATACCTGGCACGCACCGTCATGACCCGTGAAGTGGACGGCGCGCTCCGCGCTTACCCGGACACTTGCGTTGGTACCGACTCGCACACCACCATGGTCAACGGCCTGGGCGTGCTGGGTTGGGGCGTCGGCGGCATCGAAGCCGAAGCAGCGATGCTCGGCCAGCCTGTTTCCATGCTCATCCCGCGCGTCGTTGGCTTCAAGCTCAGCGGCAGCATCCCCGCCGGTGCCACCGCTACCGACGTCGTCCTGACCATCACCGAAATGCTGCGCAAGCACGGTGTTGTGGGCAAGTTCGTTGAGTTCTACGGTGAAGGCGTAGCCGCCGTGCCGCTGGCCAACCGCGCCACCATCGGCAACATGAGCCCGGAATTCGGTTCCACCGCAGCCATGTTCCCGATCGACGACGTCACCCTCGACTACCTGCGCCTGACCGGCCGTTCCCAAGAGAACATTGCACTGGTTGAGGCTTACGCCAAGGAACAGGGCCTCTGGCACGATCCTTCCCGCGAACTCCGCTTCTCCGAGTTCCTGGAACTGGACCTCTCCACCGTGGTTCCCTCCATCTCCGGCCCGAAGCGTCCGCAGGACCGCATCGAGCTCAGCGATGCGAAGGAGCAGTTCCGCAAGGACATCCACAACTACGTCACCATCGAAGACGGCAGCGTGGATGAGGCGCTTGACGAGTCCTTCCCGGCATCGGACGCTCCGTCCTTCACGCACGCGGACTCGCACACCACCGAGACCGCACGCGCTGCCTCCGCGGCCAACGGTGCGAACGGCCGCCCGTCCTCGCCCGTCCAGGTAAAGACGGCCGATGGCCGCGAGTTCGAGCTGGACCACGGCGCCGTTTCGATCGCGTCGATCACCTCCTGCACCAACACGTCCAACCCTTCGGTCATGCTTGCTGCCGCGCTCCTGGCACGCAACGCCGTGGACAAGGGCCTGACGTCCAAGCCGTGGGTCAAGACTTCCGTCGCACCCGGCTCCAAGGTCGTCACGGACTACTACGAGAAGTCCGGCCTGACCCCGTACCTGGAGAAGCTCGGCTTCTACATCGTCGGTTACGGCTGCGCCACCTGCATCGGTAACTCCGGCCCGCTGGAGCCGGAAATCTCCGAGGCCATCCAGGCCAACGACCTCTCCGTTACGGCTGTCCTGTCGGGTAACCGCAACTTCGAAGGCCGCATCAACCCTGACGTCAAGATGAACTACCTGGCCTCCCCGCCGCTGGTCATCGCGTACGCCCTGGCCGGCACCATGGACTTCGACTTCGAAACCGATGCCCTTGGCACGGACTCCGAAGGCAACGAGGTATTCCTCAAGGACATCTGGCCGAACCCCACCGAGGTGCAGGAAGTCATCGACTCCTCCATCGACGAGGGCATGTTCGCCAAGGGTTACGAGGGTGTCTTCGAAGGTGACGAGCGCTGGAAGGCCCTCGATACCCCCGCCGGAGATACCTTCGCTTGGGCAGAGGACTCCACCTATGTGCGGAAGCCCCCGTACTTCGAAGGCATGAAGGCCCAGCCGGACCCCGTCCAAGACATCACTGGCGCCCGCGTCCTGCTGAAGCTCGGCGATTCGGTCACCACCGACCACATCTCCCCGGCCGGCTCCTTCAAGTCGGACACCCCTGCCGGCCAGTACCTGCTGGCCAACGGCGTGGAACGCAAGGACTTCAACTCCTACGGCTCGCGCCGTGGCAACCACGAGGTCATGATCCGCGGTACGTTCGCCAACATCCGCATCAAGAACCAGCTTCTGGACGGCGTCGAGGGTGGCTTCACCCGCGACTTCACCCAGGACGGCGGTCCCCAGGCCTACGTTTACGACGCAGCCCAGAACTACCAGGCAGCCGGCACTCCGCTGGTTGTGCTGGCAGGCAAGGAATACGGTTCCGGTTCGTCCCGTGACTGGGCAGCCAAGGGCACCGCGCTCCTGGGTGTCAAGGCAGTCATCGCCGAAAGCTACGAGCGTATCCACCGCTCCAACCTGATCGGCATGGGCGTCCTTCCGTTGCAGTTCCCTGCAGGGGAGTCCGCTGCGACCCTCGGCCTGACCGGTACGGAGACCTTCTCCGTGGAGGGCGTGACCGAACTCAACAACGGCACCACGCCCAAGACGCTGAAGGTCACTGCAACGGCCGAGGACGGATCGTCCAAGTCCTTCGACGCAGTGCTTCGCATCGATACCCCGGGTGAAGCCGATTACTACCGCAACGGCGGTATCCTGCAGTACGTGCTTCGCCAGATCTCCGCATAAGGAATCGGCAGGCCTACCGCCGAATTACCCGCCAGGCAGCCCCTGCTGGTCCTCGACCGGCAGGGGCTGCCTGCTTTTTATGGCCGGTCCAGCCACGCACGGATCATGGCGGCGGCGTCCATGGGCTTCAAGGGTGCGGGCAACGCGCTAAAGTTAACAAGCACGTCATTCACGTAAGGAGGGCCTTTGGGACTCTTGGAAACCATCAAGGATCCGCAGGACCTGGCCGGCCTGACCAGCTCCGAATTGGATCAGTTGGCCGGCGAGATCAGGGACTTCCTGATCACCAACGTAGCCGCAACCGGTGGTCACCTGGGGCCCAACCTTGGCGTTGTGGAACTGACCATGGCGGTGCACCGGACCTTCGAATCGCCACGGGACAGCATCGTCTTTGACACAGGCCACCAGTCCTACGTGCACAAACTGCTGACGGGCCGGCAGGATTTCAGCACGCTGCGGCAGCAAGGCGGCCTGTCCGGCTACCCGGACCGTGCCGAGTCCGAGCATGACATCGTCGAAAGCTCCCACGCATCCTCGTCCCTGTCATGGGCGGATGGCATTTCCAGGGCCCGGCAGCTGACCGGCGAAGGCGACCGGTTCGTCGTCGCCGTCGTCGGCGATGGAGCGCTGACGGGTGGCATGACGTGGGAAGCCATCAACAACATCGCTGCCGATAAGCGCCGGCGCGTGGTGATTGTGGTCAACGACAACGGACGCTCCTATGCACCCACCGTTGGCGGCCTTGCAGACTACCTTGCCTCGCTGCGCCCCACCATCGATTCCCTCCGCACTGCTCCCGCCTACGAAGGCATGCTGGACTGGTGGAAGAAGCGCCTCCAGAACGGCGGGCCGGTAGGGCAGTTCACGTACAAGAGCCTGCACGCGATGAAGAAGGGCATCAAGGACTGGTGGGCGCCCCAGGGCATGTTCGAGGACCTTGGGATGAAGTACATCGGCCCTGTTGACGGGCATAACCTCCAGGCGCTGGAACACGCCCTGAGTACCGCCAAGGCGTACGGCGGTCCGGTGATCGTCCATGCCATGACGGAGAAGGGCCACGGGTACGCCCCGGCTCTGGCCAACGAGGCCGACCAATTCCACGCAGTCGGGATCATCGACCCGGAGACCGGAGAGTCCACCGAGACCCCGGGCGCGCGCTCATGGACGTCGGTCTTTGCCGAGGAGATCGCGGACATCGCGGACGAACGCCAGGACATCGTCGGCATCACCGGGGCCATGTTGATCCCCGTGGGACTGCACAAGTTCGCCGAGCGCCACCCCGAACGCGTCATCGACGTCGGCATCGCCGAACAGCACGCGCTGACGTCTGCAGCTGGAATGGCCTATGGCGGCCTCCACCCCGTGGTGGCTGTGTACGCCACCTTCCTGAACCGCGCTTTCGACCAGTTGCTCATGGACGTGGCGCTTCATAAGGCCGGCGTCACGGTGGTCCTGGACCGCGCCGGCGTGACCGGTCCTGATGGGCCCAGCCACCACGGCATGTGGGACATGGCAATGGTGCAGATTGTCCCGGGCCTGCATCTGGCTGCGCCCCGCGATGCAACCCGGCTCCGCGAAGAACTCAGAGAAGCCGTGGCCATCAATGACGCTCCAACGGTGGTGCGCTTCTCCAAGGGCAGCGTCGGCAAGGAAGTCGAAGCGATCGAGCGGCTCAAGGACGGCGTCGACGTCCTGGCGCGCCGTCCGGAAGGGTCCACGGAAAACGACGTCCTGATCGTCAGCGTGGGAGCCATGTCCGAACTCGCCTTGGACGTGGCCGGCCGCTTGGGCGCCCAAGGCATTAGCTCCACGGTGGTGGATCCGCGCTGGGTCCTGCCGGTCCGGAAGTCGATCATTGCCCTCGCTGCCCGGCATCGCTTGGTGATCTGCATCGAGGACGGAGTCCGTGCCGGCGGTGTGGGCTCGCGGATCCGGCAGGAAATGCGTGCTGCGGGAGTGGACACCGCCCTCAACGAAGTCGGGTTGCCGGTGGAGTTTCTCGTCCACGGGTCCCGCAGCCAAGTCCTGGAGCGCGTCGGCCTGACGGCCCAACAGATAACCCACGACGTCGTTGCCCAGGTTTTGGGCACCAAGGTCCCCTTTGCGCGGCCCTTGCCAGGCCAGGCCCACCCCACCACCGGCAGCTTGCCCACGTTGTGAGCGGGGGACGCGAGCCCGGAGTGCTGCAGCCCGGCGACCTGGTGGTGGCACGGAACAGGAAGTGGGACGGGAGGGCCCACTGGGTAGTACCGGGAAGATACCTCGGCGAGGACATTCACGGATGGTGGATCTTCCAAGGCAAAGGTGAATTCTGTGCCCGCCCCGGAGCTGCCTTCTACACAGCCTCGGACGCCTTGCTGCTGGTGCCCCGAACAGGGGAGTACGTTGCTACGTTCTACGACGACACGTACCCCGGCGACTTCCGGATCTATGTGGACCTTGCCACCGCCCATGAATGGAAGACCATCCGCCCGGGCGTGACGGAGTTCCACTTGATCGACATGGACCTTGACGTGATCAGGTCGACCGTCCGTGGCGTCTTCGTCGACGATGAGGATGAGTTCGAAGAGCACCGCATACATATGGGCTATCCCGGGGAAACTGTCTCAGCCATGCGCACTGAGTGCGCGGTTCTCCTGGCGGCAGTCAGCACCATGGAAGCACCCTTTGATGTTGCCTCACCAGGAAGCGCCAGCGCCGAATGGTTCACGAAAGGACGGGCATGAGCGGAATCATCCGCATGTACCAGCGCGATGAGGACGGAGTCCTGCATTTCCGCGAAGCATGGTTCGACGACGAGGACCGGCACTTTGTGGTCAACCACGGCGTGGTCGGGCACCAAAGCCGGACCGAAGAATCGGAAATCGGGGAGGACACCTCGGTGGACGGACTGATGGCTGCGTTCGCTGCGCAGTGCGAAGAGGACGGCTACGCGGAGATTCCTCCATCCGAACAGTTCTGGGTGGTGGCGCAGTTCGCGTTGAAGACCAAGGACGGCACCGAACGTGATCGCTACTTGGAACGGAATGCCAAAGCGGCACTCACCGCGGAGCTCGCCTGGCGGGGCCTCGGGACGGTGGAACGCTCAGAGGTAGGGAACTCGCGGCTGAACATCTTCTGCCTCTGCCCGGACGTCAATAAGGCCGTCAACGCCATCAAAGTCTGTATCCGCAACGAGGACCTTGATTTCACCAAGCTCAGCATCGCAGCGGCCCCGCATGGCGAACCGACCGGGTTTAAGTTGAAGCACTCGCCCCGGAAGGGTGCTGGCTTTACGCTCTAAGTACAAGCGACCGCACCAGGAGGGACCGTTCCATGCCACAGAAAAGCAACTGGCCCGGACATACGCCGCTGCCAAAGGGCCTCGCAGCTCCGGCCAGGCGGGCGTTGGCCCACGAGGGCATTGAAACCTTGGAACAGTTGGCAGCGTTCGGTGGGCTGGAGGCCTCGAAACTGCATGGATTGGGCCCCGTGGCCATAGCCCAGTTGGAGGATGCGATGGAAGAATCCGGCATCTCCTACGGAGCCGTCCGGGGGGACTGAGTTCCCGCGCCGGTGCCCCGGCCGCACGTACTAGGCTGGGGCCATGACTGAATATCGACGCCTTGGCCGCTCCGGACTGACCGTCTCCGTCGTGGGGCTGGGCTGTAACAACCTCGGCCGCGCCAATACGCCTACGGAATCCCAGGAGGGCACGGACGCGGTGGTCCATGCCGCCCTCGACGCCGGGGTGACGTTCTTCGATGTTGCCGATGCGTATGGTCGGGAAGCCGGCCTCAGCGAGACGATGCTGGGGAAAGCCCTCAAGGGAAACCGGGGGGACGTGGTCATTGGCACCAAATTCGGCATGGACATGAAGGGCGCCAACGGCAAGGACTTCGGGGCACGGGGTTCCCGGCGGTACATTGTGCGGGCCGTGGAAGCTTCCCTGCGCCGTTTGGACACCGAATGGATCGACCTTTACCAGTACCACACCCCGGACCACGCAACACCGGTGGACGAGACCCTCGCGGCCCTGGATGATCTGGTGACCAGCGGCAAAGTCCGGTACATCGGGCACTCCAACTTTGCCGGATGGCAGGTGGCGGAAGCAGAGTACGTGGCACGCCAGCTTGGTGGATCCCGGTTCATCTCGACCCAGAACCACTACAACCTGCTGGACCGCCGTGCGGAACTGGAGATCCTTCCCGCGGCCGAAGCTTTCTCCTTGGGTGTGCTGCCGTACTTCCCGCTGGCCAACGGCCTCCTCACGGGTAAGTACTCGGCGGGGAAGGCCCCGGAGGGATCCCGCTTGAGCCACACCCGCACGCATCTGGTCCATGACGCGGATTGGGACCAGTTGGGCCGGTATGGACAGTTCGCCAAGGAGCGCGGCCTGAGAGAGGTGGAGCTTGCCTTCTCGTGGCTTGCCGCCCAGCCGTGCGTGGCCAGCGTCATCGCAGGGGCCACCAAGCCGGAGCAGATCCGCCAAAACGCCGAGGCCGTCCGCTGGGTGCCCTCGCAGAGCGACCGGGACGAACTCGATGACATTTTCCCGAAAACTCCCAAGGTTGCACTCTTCTAGTTCTTGATCAGACCAGAGGACAGTGCCAACGTCAAAGGCCGTGGACCACGGGTCCACGGCCTTTGACGTTGCTGCGGTTAAAGCGCCGCTGAGGCGACACCCGGTGCGTGGAAACGCTTCCCATTGACCCGCTCCGACGCCCCCACCCGGTCCAGGTATGGAGTGATTCCGCCGAGGAACATGGGCCATCCGGCACCGAGGATCATGCAGAGATCGATGTCCTCAGGACCTGCCACGACGTTTTCGGCCAGCATGAGCCCGACCTCTTCGGCGAGGGCATCCTGGGTCCGACGCAGGACCTCTTCCCCGGTGGACGGACTCTGGCCGAAGGACAGAATGGCGAGTGTCTCCTCGGGGAGGACAGGCGCACCATCGGGGCCTGCAACCCACAGGGACTTCACGCCGTTGTCGATCAGCTTCTGCAGGTTCTGCGACACCGGGAAGCGGTCGCCAAAGGCCGCATGGAGTGACTCCTGGACATGCTGTGCCACGGGCAGACCCACCATGGCACTCAGGGTGAACGGCGTCATGGGCAGGCCCATGGGGCGCAGCGCCGTGTCGGCCACCTCTGCGGGAGTTCCCTCGTCGAACGCTGCAATGACTTCGCCCGTCAACCTCAGGAGGATCCGGTTCACAACGAAGGCCGCAGCGTCCTTGACGAGGACTGCGGTCTTCTTGAGCCCCTTGGCGAGTTCGAAGGCCGTGGCGAGGACGGCGTCTTCCGTCTTCGGTGCCCGCACTATTTCGAGCAGCGGCATGACTGCCACGGGGTTGAAGAAGTGGAAGCCCACCAGGCGCTCGGGATGCCGGAGGTCCTCGGCCATGGCTGTCACCGACAGGGATGACGTGTTCGTTGCCAGGATGCACTCGGGGGAGACGATCGCCTCCACTTCGGCGAAGACCTGCTTCTTGACGCTGAGTTCTTCGAAGACCGCCTCGATCACAAAGTCGGCGTCGCTGAAGGCCTCCTTGGACACCGATCCGGTGACCAGTGCCTTCGTCCTGTTCGCGGCATCGGGGCTGATGCGCTTCTTGCCGAGCAGCTTGTCCACTTCGGCGTGGACGTAGGCCACACCCTTGTCGACGCGGGACTGGTCAATGTCGGTCATGACCACGGGGACCTTCAGCTGCCGTGCGAAGAGAAGCGCCAGCTGGCTGGCCATGAGGCCTGCACCGACGACTCCCACTTTGGTAACCGGCCGGGCCAGCTTCCGGTCCGGCGCACCGGCCGGCCGCTTGGACCGCTTCTGGACGAGGTCCAGGAAAGCGTAGACCGTGGCGCGGAATTCGTCCGACTGCATCAGGTCCGCCAGCGTCCGGCACTCAAGGGCAGCCGATTCCGCCTGGGTCATGGTCCGGTTGGCCTCCATGATGTCCAGCACCTTGCCCGGGGCGGGCGCTGCGTTGGAGATCTTTGCTTCCACCACGTCCCTGCCTGCGGCCACGGCGGAGGCCCAACGCTCTGCCACGGCGCGGTCGGCAGGATCGACGGCGTTCTGCCGGTCGGGGGCGGTACGGCCGGAGATCACCCCGGCGGCCCAAGCCAGGGATTGCTCAAGGAAGTCGGCGGGTTCGAACATGGCATCGGCAATTCCCAGCTCGAAGGCTTGGGGACCCGTCAGCGTCTTGTTGTTGTTGAGGGCGTTCCCGATCATGACCTGCACGGCGTTTTCCGGGCCGATCAGCCTGGGGAGGATATAAACCCCGCCCCAACCCGGTACCAGGCCCAGGAACGCCTCGGGGAGCGCCAAGGCGCCTGCGCCGGTGGACACCGTCCGGTACGTGGACTGCAGCGCTATCTCCAGCCCGCCGCCGAGGGCGAGGCCGTTGATGAACGCGAAGCTGGGGACACCCAGGTTGGCGAGCGTGCCGTAGACCTCGTGGCCGAGTTGGGCCATCCACAGGCCGTGTTCGCGCTCCTTGAGGGTCTTGACCGCGGAGAGGTCTGCACCCGCCACCAGGAAGTAGGGTTTTCCGGTGACGCCTACGCCCACGATCTCACCCGTGGCGGCCCGGTCCCGAAGGGCTTCCAGGACGCCGCCAAGTTCGACGAGGGTATTGGGCCCAAGGGTGGTCGGCTTGGAATGGTCCAGTCCGTTGTCCAGGGTGATGACGGCGAAGGTCCCGGCACCGTCGGGAAGCTCGATGTCCTGCACATAGGAGTGCGTTACCACTTCGTCCGGAAACAGGGCGGCAAGCTTCTGGAAATCGTTGGCGCTCATGCGGCGGCTCCTTCTTCGGAGGTGGAATCGGTGGTGGAGGTGGCTCCATAGTCTGCGTGGTGCGGGTTCTCCCAGATCACGGTGGCGCCCATGCCAAGGCCGATGCACATGGTGGTGATGCCGTACCGCACGGAAGGGTCCTGTTCGAACTGCCGCGCCAGCTGGGTCATCAGCCGGACCCCGGAGGAAGCGAGGGGATGTCCGACGGCGATCGCGCCGCCATAGCGGTTCACCCGGGGATCGTCGTCCGCGATGCCAAAGTGGTCGAGGAAGCTCAGGACCTGGACTGCGAAGGCCTCATTGATTTCAAAGAGTCCGATGTCCGTGATGTCCAAGCCTGCATTCTTCAGCGCCTTTTCGGTGGCAGGGACCGGTCCGATTCCCATGACCTCCGGCTCCACGCCGGCAAAGGCGTAGGACACCATGCGCATCTTTACGGGGAGGCCGAGTTCGCCCGCTGTGTCTTCGGCCGCGAGCAGGGCTACGGTGGCGCCGTCGTTCAATCCTGCCGCGTTGCCGGCGGTGACCCGGCCGTGGGCCCGGAAGGGCGTCTTGAGCCCGGCCAGATCCTCCACGGTGGTTCCCGGGCGGGGAGGCTCGTCTACGGAGTGCACGGTCCATCCCTGGCCCGGCTTCATGGTGGCCACCGGAACAAGGTCGCCCTGGATCTGTCCTTCGGCGTAGGCCGCCGCAAGCTTCGCCTGGGAGGACGCAGCGTAGGCGTCCGCGCGCTCCTTGGTGATGGCGGGGAACCGGTCGTGCAGGTTCTCGGCCGTGTTGCCCATGTTGAGTGCGGCCGGATCGACGAGGCGTTCGGACATGAAGCGCGGGTTGGGATCAGCGCCGGCACCCATGGGGTGGTTGCCCATGTGTTCCACTCCACCGGCGATCACGACGTCGTAAGCGCCGAAGCCGATGCCGCTCGCCGTCGTCGTGACTGCGGTCATGGCGCCTGCGCACATGCGGTCGATCGCGAAGCCCGGAACGGTCCGGGGGAGACCGGCCAGAAGCGCGGCCGTGCGGCCGATGGTGAGGCCCTGGTCTCCGGTTTGCGTGGTTGCTGCGATGGCTACCTCGTCAACGCGTTCGGCCGGGAGGGAAGGATTCCGGCGCATGAGTTCCCTGATGCACTTCACCACCAGGTCATCTGCACGCGTTCCGGCGTAGATGCCTTTGTCTCCGGCCTTGCCGAAGGGAGTGCGGACGCCGTCCACGAAGACGACGTCGCGGACGGTTCTTTGCGCAGTGCGTGATGGACTCATGTGAAACTCCTCGCTGAGACACGGTGCCGGAACCGCAGGGCGGAATCCGGAGGGCATTGCTGCAATGTTACTCACCAGTAACTTTGCGTGCAAGGCCTGCATACGGCAAGAGCCCGCATCCACGAAACGGGGTTCATGAACGCGGGCCTTCAGGTGGCTACGGAGAATCTTTGGGCTTGGGCTCCTTGGCCGGGAGCGGCTGTGGGTTCAGGCATGCCTCGACGATGATCGGGGCGGCGAACGAAATCTGCCATTCGCGGGCTCCCAGGGCGCGCAGTTCGTCGGCGACCGTCCGGTGCGAGACTTCCGACGGCGGCCGCCACAGTACCCGCCGCAGGTAGTCCGGGGTCAGCAGGTTTTCCACCGGCAGCTTCAGCTCGTCCGCCTTTTCCTGGAGGGCAGGCCGGGCAGTGGCGAGGCGGGCGGCCGCTTCAGCATCGCGGTCTGCCCAAACGCGGGGCGGCGGCGGTGCGTTGGTGGGCAGATGCAGCGGGGGAAGCTCGGTCAGCATACGGGCCGCGGTGATGCAGCGGAGCCATCTGGGTGCTTCCCGTTGCGCCGACCTGCCGTGGAATCCCTTGGTGGCCAACAATTGGGGGACCGTGGTGGGCAGGGCTTTTGCGGCGGCCACCAGTGCGGAATCGGGGATGAGCCGTCCCGGTGCTACGTCCCGCTTCCGCGCCAGCTGGTCCCGCTCCAACCACAATTCGCGCACGGCTGCGAGTTGCCGCCGGTCCCTGATCTGGTGGAGCCCTGACGTCTTGCGCCAGGCATCCACACGGGGAGGTGCGATCCCGGCGGCGAGGATACCGGCGAACTCCTGTTCGGCGAATTCCAGCTTTCCGTCGGCTTCCAGGAGTTCGATGAGTTCCTCGCGCAACTCTGCGAGGACCTCGACGTCCAGTGCTGCGTACCGCAACCACGGTTCAGGGAGCGGTCGGGTGGACCAGTCGGCGGCGGAGTGTTCCTTGGCCAGGCCGAAGCCAAGCAATTGCTCGATGACGGCTGCCAGGCCTACCCGGGGCAATCCGGCGAGGCGGGCGGCAAGTTCGGTGTCGAACAGCTTGTCCGGCCACATGCCGAGCTCGGACAGGCAGGGGAGGTCCTGCGTTGCCGCATGGAGGATCCATTCGACGCCGCGGAGGGCGTCATTGATGATGGCCAGGTTCTCAAACGGTTCAGGATCGATCAGCCACGTGCCGGATCCTTCCCGCCGGATCTGGACAAGGAAAGCTCGTTGGCCGTAACGGAAACCCGAGGCGCGTTCGGCATCGACCCCTGCAGGCCCGGATCCGGCGGCAATCGCTGCGGCGCAGCGCTCCAGTCCGGCCATGGTGTCGATGACCGGAGGGACGCCTTCGCGCGGTGAATCCAGTTCGATGATTTCGGGAACGTGGCTGTCGAAGCCGTCCACCTTGATGTGGGTTGTGGGATCAGCAACCGGGTCGCCGGTTGTGGTTTTTTCCAGTTTTTCAGGGGTCATGATTGCTTAAGCTTACCGAGTCCGGCGCGCCGGGGCCGGATCGGGAGTGCAGCGCGGCTTCAGTTGAGCCTCCTGTTGGGCAGTCCCGTCACTCCCGGCGGCAGGGGCGGGAGGCCGGCGAAGGTGCACACCATGTCCGACCAGGCTTCCAGGTGCGCCTGTACATCGGAGGAGGCCGGTGTCCATGAGGCCCGCAGTTCTATGTCAATGGTGTCCGGCCGGTCAGCCAGCGTCCCAAAACTCTCGGAAAGGATCCGCGTGGCCGTGCCACCGGCCGCTTTGTACTGCGCGTTGTGGTTTTCCAACGCTTCCACCAGCCAGGTCCACGCCACTGAGCCGAGCATGGCGTCGTTGCCCATGTCGGCGTCCAGTTGGGCCCGGATATAGGTGACGATCCGGAACTCACCTTCCCAGACCGCCGACCCTTCGGGATCGTAGAGGAGGATGAAGCGGCCTGTAGCGAGTTCGTCGTCTTCGTCGTCGCCGGGGTGCTGACCCTGTTTCTCGATGAAGGCCTTGGCCACGGGACCGTGCACCGGCACGCGGCGGGTGGCTGCCGTGGGCCGGAAGACTTCGGCTCCCAAAGCCACGGCGTACGGCGCGAGCCGTGCCGGGGCGGGGATCTCATCCAGTCGCAATTCGCTGCGGCACTGTGCTTTTCGTAGCGTTCCCAGGGCTGAAAGGAAGTCCGCGGGAACCTGTGAGAGGGCGTTCACCATGGCAGATTATGCGTCCGGGGCGGCGTTTCTGTGCAGGCTCGCCGCCCCGGAACCCAGCCGTTATCCCGCAGCCACTTCCCGCCTGATGGCTGCCACGAACGCGTCGATGTCTTCCTCAGTGGTGTCAAAGGAACACATCCACCGCACCTCGCGCCGTGCAGCGTCCCAATCGTAGAAAGCGAACTGTGAGCGGAGGCGGTCGGCAACACCTTGCGGCAGGATGGCGAAGACGCCGTTGGACTCGGTTGCCTGGGTGGGCTCAACGCCGTCGATCTGATCAACGGCTGCCCGCAGCCGCGTTGCCATGGCGTTGGCATGCGCGGCCGACCGCAGCCAGAGGCCGTCCTCCAGCAGGGCTATGAACTGGGCGGAGATGAAGCGCATCTTCGAGGCCAGTTGCATGTTCATTTTCCGGAGGTACTTCAGGCCGTGGGCTGCCTCGGGGTTCAAGGCCACTACTACCTCACCGAAAAGCAGGCCGTTCTTGGTGCCGCCGAAGGAGAGGATGTCGACGCCGGCGTCGCGGGTAAAGGCGCGGAGCGGAAGGTCGAGGTGGGCGGCTGCGTTGGCAAGCCGTGCCCCGTCCATGTGGAGCTTCATGCCCTTGGCATGCACGTGGTCCGCGATCGCACGGACTTCCTCCGGGGTATAGCAGGTGCCAAGCTCCGTGGTCTGCGTAATGGAGACCACCAGCGGCTGAGCCCTGTGTTCATCGCCCCAGCCCCATGCCTCACGGTCGATCAACGCGGGAGTGAGTTTGCCGTCGTCGGTGGGCACCTGAAGGAGCTTCATGCCGCCGATCCGTTCGGGGGCACCGTTCTCGTCCATGTTGATGTGGGCCGTGGAAGCGCAGATGACAGCTCCCCATCGGGGGAGCAAGGACTGGAGGGACAGCACGTTGGCTCCCGTGCCGTTGAACACGGGGAAACATTCGATCCCGGTCCCGAACTGCTGCTCAAGGACTTCCTGGAGCCGGGCCGTGTAGATGTCCTCGCCATAGGAAACCTGGTGGCCGCCATTGGCTGCGGCCAGGGCAGCAAGGATTTCGGGATGCACGCCGGAGTAGTTGTCCGAGGCGAAGCCACGCACGGAGGGGTCATGCAGCCGGCTGTGATCCGTAGTGCTGCCGTCAAGGTGGATAGCCTGTGTAGTGCTCGTCACTTGTTCATTCACGCTTTCAAGTTTATTTCGCCGGCAGGATGCGTACGGGGCATCAGGCCGCGGTCGCGCCGGTGATGCCGGTGGTGGACTCGATGACGGGGCGCATCTTCTTCTCCAGGGCTTCGTAGAACATGGACAGGGGGAACTCGTCGTCCAGGACCTGGTCGGTGAGCGCCCGCGGCGGTCCCGCCAGCGGAAGGGCATCGGGACCCTTGGCCCACACCGACGCCGGATGCGGAGTGACGGTCCCGGAAATCAGCTGGTAGGCGGCCAGCCAGTGAGCCGTCTTGGGGCGGTCGATGGAACGCCAGTACAGTTCCTCGATGCGGGCGCCCAGTTCAACCACGACGTCGGCAGCTTCCGCCCAGTCGATGCTGAGTTTGCTATCGGTCCAGTGCAGGACATGGTGCTGGTGCATCCAGGCGAACAGCAGCTGGCCGCCGAGGCCGTCGTAGTTTCGCACGCGGCTGCCGGTAATGGCGAAGCGGAAGATGCGGTCGAAGATGACCGCGTACTGCACGAGCTTCGCGTGCCGGCGGGCATCGGGGTCTGCTTCCTCGTCTTTTTCGATGCGGACGGCCTCACGGAACGCCGTCAGGTCGCAGCGGAGTTCCTCCAGGGAGTACAGGAAGAAGGGCATGCGCTGCTTGATCATGAACGGGTCGAACGGAAGGTCCCCGCGCATGTGCGTGCGGTCATGGATCAGGTCCCACATCACGAACGTGCGCTGGGTCAGCTCCTGGTCCTCCAGCAGCTCTGCGGCATCCTCCGGCAGTTCCAGCGACGTCGTTTCCGCGGCAGCCTTGAGCACGCGGCGGAAGCGTGCTGCCTCGCGGTCGGCGAAGATGGCGCCCCACGTGAACGTCGGGGTCTGGCGGACTGCCACTGTCTCAGGGAACAGGACTGCGGAGTTGGTGTCGTAGCCCGCGGTGAAATCGACGAAACGGATCGGGACGAACAGTTTGTTCGAGTACTCGCCGCCCTCCAGGCCGGCAATGAACTCGGGCCAGATGACCTCGATCAGCACGGCTTCCACGAGGCGGTTGGTGCTGCCGTTCTGCGTGTACATCGGGAAGACCACCAAGTGCTGGAGGCCGTCGATGCGCTGCTTCTGGGGTTGGAAGGCCTGCAGGGAGTCAAGGAAATCGGGGACGCCGAAGCCACCCTCTACCCAGCGCGCGAAGTCCGCCACCAGCAACTCGAGGTAGTCGGCGTCGTGGGGGAAGCTGGGCGCCAGGCGGGTGATTGCATCCTGGATGGTGGCAACGCGCCGTGCCGCTTCTGCGTGGGCGGCGGGATCGGCGATGGAGCCGTCCTGCTGCTGGTGTGCCTGCAGTGCTGTTGCTGCTGCCTTAAGGGACTTCCAATCCGCGTTGTCTGCAGTGACGAGCGGACGGGTGGAGGCGGCGATGGTTGTCATGTAACTCGGCCCTTTCGAAGGAGGTAATGCTTCTGAGGCGAGCGTAGCAACGCAGAAGTATCGCTAATTCAAAAAAGGGTCGAGCATAAGAAAGTCTTGGCCATGGCCCTGGAAGCGTGGCCCCAAGGTCCAGCGGAACGCGGACCTGGGCGCGGAATTCCCTCCCGGAAACCCGCGCCCTCCAGCAGTTAGTCCGCGTCGGTTTCCACCAAGCGCAGGGAGATGGAGTTGATGCAGTAGCGCTGGTCGGTGGGAGTGTCGTACCCCTCGCCCTCGAAGACATGCCCCAAGTGCGAATCGCACTTGGCGCAACGAACCTCGATCCGCTCCATGCCCAGTGTGCGGTCATGGAGGTACCGCACGGTGCCCTCGGCCAACGGCGCCCAGAAGGACGGCCAGCCGCAGTGCGAATCGAACTTCTCCCGGCTGGTAAACAACCGGCTTCCGCAAGCACGGCACTGATAGACACCCTCAGTGTGGGTGTCCCAGTACTCGCCCGTGTAAGGACGTTCCGTTCCGGCCTGCCGCAACACCCGGTACTCTTCCGGAGTCAATTCCTGGCGCCACTGGGCATCGGACTTTGCCACGGGCACATCGGTAGCTGGGGTGGTGTTCTCAGATGAGCTCATGTTCTATGCAACGCTCACGAGTCACCGATAAATCCCGAGCCCGCGTAAAGATGCAGCACGGGAAGGCCCAACTGGTCCTGCGCCTTATTGGCCCAGTCCGTGTGGAAGGTATCGGCTATGGCATGCGGACGCGTGACGACGACGGCCTGGGCGGCACCGAGGTCCCGAACCTTGGCAACCAAGCCGGCCACGGCACCGCCGTCGACGATCTCTCCGGTCACGCCCCCGCCCAGGCCTTCCAGTGCCGCCAACGACGTCGCCAGCGTCTCAGACGCGTGCGCCCGCTCCACCTCCGGGTCCGGGGACTTGGCGCCAAGTTCCTTGAAGGCCTTGGCAATATCCAGCAAGGAGAGATTCTCCAGGAAATCAACCAAGAGATGCCGTTCCGTGTTCGCGGGGACCAGGACCACCACCGGAGCGTCACCGCCGTCGAGCAATTTGGCAATGTTGGCACGGTCGTCGGGGCCGAGGGGTTCTTCTGTCAGGATGACGATGGGATCGCTCATGGCTACAGCGTAGACCTGCGATCGCGCACAACGCAGGGTTTTGCCCGCAATTGCGGCATTGCGCCACGGCTACCAGCGAGAATGGAACCATGGCAACCAATTCCCGGTCAGCGAGCGACGCTGCAGACTCCACCCTCAGCCTGCGTACCAAGTGGGCAATCGCCGGAATCCTCACGGGGACCTCATTGGCGGCCTTTGTGGGTGCCGGCTCCTCGGCACTCGCCGTCTACTTCGCCAGGCGCGTCATCACGCCCTCTGCCAAGAACGCTGACCAGGAGGTCCTGGCGGTCATCCAGGGCGACGCGGGCCCGCAGGTCATTCTCGCCGCGACCCCGGACACAACTGTGGACGGCGTGTACAGCCTCTTCTTCGACAACGGCAAGGGGCATGCCAGGATCGGCCGGATTGTTTCCTACTCGCCGGCCGAGCAGACCGTACTGAGGGAGGTGGAAGAGGTCTACTCCGGGAACCTCTCCGAAGCCCGCCGGGGTTGGTGGAGCGGTGCCGCCTACCACCACCCATCAGCCATAGGCGTGGCAGCTGACGAGGTGGAGATCGAGGTGGAAGGCGGGACGGCGCCTGCCTGGTTGATCCGTGCCGAGGCGGCCGCAACCGCTCCTGTCTGGGCCATCATGGTCCACGGCCGCGGAGCCACCCGGATGGAATGCCTGCGTGCCGTCCGGACGGCAAAGGAACTGGGCCTGGACAGCCTGCTGGTGTCCTACCGCAACGACGGCCTGGCCCCTTCGGCCCTGGATGGCCGTTACGGACTCGGCTCCACGGAGTGGCGGGACGTTGAGGCGGCCATCGGATATGCCCTGGACCACGGAGCCCGGGAAGTGGTTCTCTTCGGCTGGTCCATGGGAGGTGCCATCAGCCTGCAGGCAGCGGACCTCTCCAAGCACCGGCAACGGATCCGGGCCCTGGTGCTGGATGCACCCGTGATCAATTGGGTCAACGTCATGGCCCATCACGCGCAGGTCAACAGGATTCCCTACAACGTGGGACGTTATGGGCAGTTGATGCTCGGCCATCCTTTGGGACGCCGCTTGACCGGGCTGGCCGCCCCCGTGAACCTGAAGGCCATGGACTGGGAAGCCCGCGCCGTTGAACTGCGGACCCCCACCCTGCTGATCCACAGCGTTGATGACGAATACGTGCCGTTCGAACCTTCGGCAAGCCTGGCGGAGAAGAATCCGGACATGGTGACGTTCGAGGCGTTCCACGGGTCGCGGCACACCAAGGAATGGAACGTGGACCCGGAGAAATGGGAGCGGATGGTGCGTTCCTGGCTGCTGCAGCAGCTGGCTCCCCGGAACAACCCCGGAGGCACCGGCGCGGACGCCGAACCGGCAGGAGAGGCCGCAGGCCGTTCCTAGTCCTTGGCGGAACCGATTGCGGCGGTCACCGCCCGGGTGAGCCGCACAAGATCGGCTGGAGCCACTTCGATGTCCAGGCCACGCCGGCCGCCGGAGACAAAGATGGTCTCGAAACCCAGGGCGGACTCGTCCAGGACGGTGGGAGAGGGCTGGCGTTGGCCAAGGGGAGAGATGCCGCCCAGGACATAGCCCGTGCGCCGTTCCGCCGCCTTTGGATCAGCCATGGACGCCTTCTTGGCACCCAGGGCACCGGCAACAGCCTTCAAATCCAGGCTGCCGGACACCGGGACAACCCCCACAGCCAGGCGCCCTTCCACCTCCACCATGAGGGTCTTGAAGACCCGGGCGGGATCGATGCGCAGAACCTCGGCCGCTTCCAACCCGTAACTGGGAGCTGAGGGGTCATGAGCGTAGGGGTGGACGACGAAGGGAACGCCGGCCGCAGTCAGTGCTGCGGTAGCCGGCGTTCCCTGGGAAGCCATCTTCTTGGCCATGCTTAGCTTTCCAGCTTGTTGGCCGCTGCGACTTTCCTCTTGATACGTCCCAGCATGGCCGTCATCCCGCGCATGCGCAGGGGAGTGATGGCACGGGTCAAACCCAGCAGCTCCGGCATGTCGTCCGGCACCGCAAGGATCTCCGCCGCGGTCAGTCCGTCCAGTCCCTCATGGAGGACTCCAGCGAAACCACGCGTGGTGGGTGCTTCCGGCGGGGCTTTGAAGAACAGGCGGTAGGCGCTGGGGCCATCCGTTTTCCTCTCCGATTCAATGGTGAGGAACAGCGGCGACTGGCACTCCACCACCTGTTCCAGCAACTCCGGATGGTTCGTCAGCCGTTCCGGCAGTTCGGGCAGGCCACGCGAAAACTCCAGCAGCAGTTGCAGGCGTTCAGGCTCGGACAGTGCCTGGAAGTCGTCGACGATTTCCGCCAGTGCGGTGGGCAAAGTGTTGGTACTCATCACATCCCAGCTTACGCACTAGGTAGCACGATGACGTGCTAGTTACGGACCAGGGAGGCCGGAACGGATCCGCGCTCGGCTCCCTTGACGATGGGAACGCGTACTGCATTGCCCCATTCGGTCCATGAGCCGTCGTAGTTGCGGACGGACTCAAAACCCAGCAAGTACTTGAGGGCGAACCAAGTGTGGCTGGAACGCTCGCCGATGCGGCAGTACGCCACGACGTCGTCACCGGCCTTGAGGCCTGCTTCGCCAAGGTAGAGGGCTTCGAGCTCTTCGCGCGAGCGGTAGGTGCCGTCCTCGGCAGCAGCCTTGGCCCAGGGGACAGAGGCAGCCGTGGGAATGTGGCCGCCGCGCAGCGCGCCCTCCTCGGGGTAAGCCGGCATATGCGTGCGCTGGCCGGTGTACTCCTCGGGGGAACGCACATCGATCAACGGCTTGCCCAGGTGTGCCAGGACGTCTTCCTTGAATGCGCGGATGGGAGCATCGTTCCGCTCCACCTCGGGATAGTCGCCCCGGGCGGGAGCAGGGACGTCGGTGGTGAGTTCACGGCCTTCGGCAATCCACTTGTCGCGGCCGCCATCGAGGAGACGGACATCCTCATGACCGAACAGGGTGAAGACCCACAGTGCGTAAGCGGCCCACCAGTTGGACTTGTCGCCGTAAATGACCACGGTGCTGTCGCGGGAAATTCCCTTGGCGGAAGCCAGGGCGGCGAAAGCCGCGCCGTCGACGTAGTCGCGGGTGACTTCGTCATTCAGGTCGGTGTGCCAGTCGATCTTGACCGCGCCCGGGATGTGGCCGGTTTCGTAGAGGAGGACATCCTCATCGGACTCCACAACCACCAGCTTGCCGTCGGCAACGGCGCCATCGGCCAGCGCTGCCGCGAGCCACTCGGTGGATACGAGGCGTTCGGGGTTCGCATAAGCTGCGAACTTTTCGTTCTGTTCAACGGGGTAGGACATGGTGGTGGCCTTTCACTGACAACGGACGGAGCCAGGCCCAACGTAGCTCCTGTGGCCGGCCCGGCATGTTCACAACACTAACTACCATGCCGGGTTCGTGCTGTTCCGCCGGTCATACGGTGAAACATGGCTTTGGTCACGTGCGCCGTCCGGCCGCCCGCGTTGCCGGTATTCTTGCTGGGGACCCACTACCGGAAGAACGGACCACGCCTGGTGCACATCGAACAACTGACAGCCCGCACGCCGTCAGTCTCTGTGGAGGAACTTCTCAAGGGTTTCTACCCCTCTCCGCGGTTTGGCGAGGTGTCGTTCGACAGTTACCGGCCCGACCCGTCGCAGCCGAGCCAGGCCAATGCCGTCAAGGTGCTGTCCTCCTTCGCGGACGCCGTGGGGGCTGAAGACAACGGCGGTCTCTTCAAGAAGCTGTTCGCCAAGAAGTCCACCTCTCGGGCGGGCATCTACCTGGACGGTGGCTTCGGCGTCGGGAAAACCCACCTCCTGGCGTCCCTGTGGCACCGGTCGCCCGGTCCGAAGGCCTTCGGCACGTTCGTTGAGTACACCAACCTCGTGGGCGCCCTGTCTTTCCGCAAGACTGTTGACGCCCTCAGCAATTACAAGCTGGTCTGCATCGACGAATTCGAACTTGATGACCCCGGCGACACCGTCCTGATGTCGCGCCTCATGCGCGAATTGGCGGACGCGGGCGTCAAGCTGGCTGCAACGTCAAACACCCTGCCCGGCTCCTTGGGCGAAGGCCGCTTCGCAGCCGTGGACTTCCAGCGCGAAATCCAGGTCCTGGCGGACCAGTTCGATGTTGTGCGGATCGACGGCGAAGACTTCCGGCACCGCGGATTGCCTGCAGCTCCTGCACCCCTGAAGACCGAAGAGCTCAAGCACCGGATGCGCAGCGAGTTCAAAGGCCAGACTGTTGCCGTTGACGACTTCCGCACGCTGGTGGACCACCTCGCAGGCGTCCACCCGAGCCGGTACCGGCAGCTGATTTCCGGGATCGACGCCGTGGTGTGGCGTGACGTGGACACCATCACGGAGCAGGCTGTAGCCCTGCGCTTCGTGGTGCTGGCCGACCGCCTGTATGACAAGGACGTGCCGATCCTGGCCAGCGGTGTTCCGTTCGACAAACTGTTCACCGAAGAGATGATGGCCGGCGGCTACATGAAGAAGTACTTCCGCGCCGTTTCCAGGCTCACTGCCTTGGCGCGCGAGGCCCAGAACCACGAGCCTTCCTGACCAGCGGGCCGGGCTTCAGCAGCCACCGGACCAGGATGCCGCACGTCAGAGCCCAGAACGCGGCCCCGATGCCGCCGAAGCTGAGGCCCGAGGCTGCCAGCAGGAACGTAATGCAGGCAGGAACGCGTTCTTCTGCTTCGGCCAGCGCCGAGGAGATGGCAGCGGCCAAGGTCCCCAACAGCGCGAGGCCGGCAACAGCTTCCAGCAATCCCGGCGGAGCCGCCGCAACAACGGTGACCAAGGCGGCGGAAAACACGGCAAGAACCAAATAGGCGAGTCCTGACACGAAAGCGGCGCGCCACCTTTGGCCGGGGTTCCTGCCCGCTTCCTCCCCGGCAGCCAATGCAGCGCTGAGGGCCGCCAAGTTGATGGCATGGCCACCGAACGCCGCCCCCGCCATGGTGCCGGCTCCGGTCATCACCATGGAAGACCGCCATGGGGTGGTGAAACCGAACGACTTGAGGACGGCTACGCCTGGGATGTTCTGCGACGCCATGGTGACGATGAACAGCGGCAGGGCCAGCCCGACCGCAGCCTCCACACTGAAAGCCGGCGTTGTCCATTCAAGCCTGGGCACCAGCGCGTCAGCGGGAAGGTACGTCCCGTTCACGCCAAGATGGATTCCAATCACCGCCAGTGCCACCACCAATGCTCCCGGCACTGCCCACCGGGGAGCGAGCTTCAGCAGGACCAACCAGCACAAGGCAACAGGACCAACCAGCAGCGGCGCCGTTCCCAAGGACTTGAACGGTGCCAGGCACAGGGGGAGCAGGACGCCCGCCAGCATGGCTTGGGCCAAGGCGGTGGGGATCCTTCCCATGAGCCTGCCCAGAACGGGGAGCAACCCGGTCAGCAGGATCAGCACCCCCACCAGCAGGAAGGCTCCTACGGCTGCCGGCCACCCGCCGTCGACCATCCCGGCAGAGGCGAGCAAGGCGGCGCCAGGCGTGGACCACGCCAAGGTCACCGGCATCTTGGAACGCCAGGACAGCCAGAGAATTGCCGCGCCGAACGTCAAAGTCAACGCCAAGAGTCCACTGGCTGCCTGGGATTGAGTGGCTCCCACGGACTGCAATCCTGCCAGGACGACGGCGAACGATGACGTGAAACCCACGAGTGCGGTGACCACTCCCGCTGCGATGGGCGGTCCGAGGCCCTCGCGCCGGGGAGGGTGCTGAATAACGCTGGGGGCGGAAGGCATAGTGACCAAGGTACCGGAAGGCCGCCAGCCTGCCCGCCCCGGGATAGCCAAGCGGATCTACTGGCTGATTAAACGCCAAGGGCACCGGCGTCGCCTCTCGGCGGGACCGGTGCCCCCTTGACGTATCTGTTGCGGCGGCTCAGGCAGCTAGGGCTGCTTTGGCTCATCCGTTGCGGGAGCCGGATCGGCTTCACCGTCGTTCTTGGCCACGAAGTTGGAAGCGGCATTCTGGACTGCATCAACCTGTCCGGCGAACTTGCCGCCGGTCTTCTGGTCGACGAAGTCTCCGGCCTTTTCGATGCCATTCTTGATGGCTTCTTCGTTGCCCTGAATGAGACCCTGAGCCTTGCCCTTCAGGTCGTCAATTAATCCCACGGGCACCTCCCTTCCTTCGCGGAGCCAGTTCGCTCCTCCGCGTCCGACCCTAACACCAGATGGTGGGGGTGCCAAGGACCAGGCGGTTCGCTACGCCAAGGGCTTACTTGTCTCCAGGTGACGCGGGCTGTCCGGGTTCATGAGCGAGTGCTTCCGGCCGTAGAAGTAGTAGATCGCCAGGCCGATGACCAGCCACACGCCGAAGCGCACCCAGGTCTCCCAGTGCAACTGAACCATCAGGAAGGCCGAGGCCAGGACGCCGAATGCGGGGACAACCGGCATGAGGGGGAGCCGGAACGTGCGGGGCGCGTCGGGCTTGGTGTAGCGGAACATGATGACGGATACGCACACCACGACGAACGCCGCGAGGATGCCGATGTTCGTCAGGTCGGCAACTTCCTTGATGGGGAAGATGCCTGCCAGGAAGGCGGAGGCGACGCCGGCGATCCAGGTGACACGTTGGGGCGTACCGTGGCGGTCCGTTTTGGCGAACCAACCGGGGAGGAGGCCGTCACGGCTCATGGAGAACCACACGCGGGTGACACCCAGAAGGAAGGTGAGCATCACAGTGAGGATGGACAACACCGCGAAAACCGAGATGATGGTGGCGATCACCGGCAGTCCGACGCCCGTGAATGCCGAGGCGAAGCCGGCGGCGGGATCGATGTCCTTGTAGTTCTGCATGCCGGTCAGGACCAACGTCGCGGCAACGTAGAGCAGCATCGCGATGACAAGCGACAGGATGATGGCCTTGGGCATGTGCTTCTTGCCGTCCTTGGCCTCCTCCGCGGCTGTACTCATGGCGTCGTAGCCGAAGACGGCGAAGAAGACCGTGGCGGCACCTGCCAGGACCGGACCGAAGCCGCTGGGCATGAACGGGTTGAAGTTCTCGGTATTGATGTAGAAAACGCCCAAACCGATGATGAACAGAATCAGGATCACCTTAATGGCGACCGCTACGAGTTCGAACCGGCCGAAGGTCTTGGTTCCACGGCTGAGGATCCAGGTCACCAGGAGGCAGACCAGGATTGCGGGAAGGTTGATGATGCCGCCCTTGCCCTCATCGGCTGTGGAGGTCATCCAGGTGGGCATGTGGATTCCGATGCCTGAGAGGAAAGCGTCAAAGTATCCGGAGATGCCGATCGCCACCACAGCCACGATGGCGATGTATTCCAGCAGCAGATCCCACCCGATGAACCATCCAATGATCTCGCCGAGGGCAACATAGCCGTAGGTGTACGCGGAGCCGGCGCGCGGAATCATGCCGGCGAATTCGGCGTAGGAGAGGGCTGCCGCTCCGGATGCCAGGCCTGCGATGAGGAACGAGATCAGCACCGCGGGGCCCACCCCGGGATTGCCCTCCGATCCGTGCGCCACCAGCCCGGCAAGGGAGAAGATTCCGACGCCGATGATTCCACCGACGCCGATGGCCGTCAGTTGCCAGAGGCCAAGGCTTTTGAACAGCCCGCTGTGTTTGCTTTCTTCCTCGATGTCGTCGATCGGCTTGCGCCGCATGACGGATTGGGAAGCCGTCTGTTGATTCATGGGGTACTCCTGCCAGTGGCGTGGATTGGTGATGAACTCGCAGTACATTATGCGAGCCCAATCACATTAGATAAAGCGACTTTTTCTTAGCGATATCGGTTACGGCCACTGATGAATTGCAGAAACTGGTTTCTGGCACAAAAAAAGCAGCTCCGGGGAGCTGCTTTTTCTTGGAGCGGACGACGAGATTCGAACTCGCGACATCCACCTTGGCAAGGTGGTGCTCTACCAGCTGAGCTACGTCCGCACATGCTCCTAGCCGGGCTGGAACCCGGCTAGGAACAACAAACAAGTTGCCTTGTTTTGGTGGGCGATACTGGGATCGAACCAGTGACCTCTTCCGTGTCAGGGAAGCGCGCTACCGCTGCGCCAATCGCCCAAGCATCCAGCACTGCTGAAAGCATGGTTTTCACCGAGGTGGGTACGGGATTCGAACCCGTGTATACGGCTTTGCAGGCCGCTGCCTCGCCTCTCGGCCAACCCACCGTGTAAGCAGGATTCCGAAGAATTCTTGCCTGACAGTGCCTTGCGAGCGGACGACGAGATTCGAACTCGCGACATCCACCTTGGCAAGGTGGTGCTCTACCAGCTGAGCTACGTCCGCATTGTTGGTTAGCGTGGGCCGCCTTGCAGGCATTCCGTCGCTTTCCGACGAGTAAAAACTCTATAGGAGGTTCCAGCAATCTCCAAATCGCGCAGCCGCTTTCCACTCGGAGACTGCCCGGATGCCTGGTCTGACGCGGGATTTCGCGTCTTTCACGGCTGTAATTTCAGCTGTGTAGTTCCGGCTCCTGGTTCGTTTTGCATTCCTGCGATGGTGGGCTAATCTTCTATATGCACCGGCCCGTAGTTGCGAAAGCGCGGCAAGGTTCGGGGCGATTGGCGCAGTGGTAGCGCGCTTCGTTCACACCGAAGAGGTCACTGGTTCGAACCCAGTATCGCCCACCAGGAAAAGCCCCCGAGTTACTCGGGGGCTTTTGCTTTTTGGTTTGCTGCTGCGTTGCGGATCGGGCCGCTAACGCCGGATCGGCTACTGCTGCGGATCGACGAGGCCGGCTGAAGCTGCGTCTGTGTCGCCGTCGATCTTCGCTACGTAGTCCGAGGCTGCGCCTTGGACCAGATCCACTTGTTCAGCGAACTTGCCGTCGGTTTGTTCGTCGACGAAGTCGCCCACCTTTTCGATGCCTTCCTTGATGGCCTCTTCCTTGCCGGCTATGAGGTCTCGCGCCTTCTTCTGCAGATTGTTAAAGAGTTCCATGGGTTTCCTCTTCCATGAGTCGTTGTCATCACAGAGCGGGTTCGCTCCAGTGGATCTGTCTGGCAGGGAACGCGTTTGTGTCGCGGCGGGGCCATTATTCGGATGCGTTTCGTCACGATCATGGTCTTTCGTCACGATCATGGTCGGGACGGCACAAGGGAAGTGTGCACAATCACCATTGCCCCGAAGCAGGCGTAACCACTACTGATGTTTCCTTGGTTCTGCGCGTTGAGGAACTTGCCGGGAAAGCGCCAATCCTGGCCGCGAAGCTCGCCAGGCTGGATCCCCGGCACCTCACCACCCTGCTGGGTTCCCCGGCCGTGGGGACGTCCGGCGGGGCTACGGATTCCGGATCCGATCAGCCGGGAAGCCCCGAACCGCAGGCCTGAGGGGAATTCTGTCGGTGGTCTGTGTCAGAGTCTTTATATGACCGCACCACTGCTTGCCCACGCTACTGACTACGGACGCATGTACGCCCGCTCCACTACTGAGCAATTCGCTGTTCCTTCCATCACAACAGTGATTGCACAGCAGGCGCACGCCCTGGATGGTTGGTTCAGCTACATGGGAGCAAGCAGCCTTGCCGCAGATCCGGAACTCCCGGCAATGATCGGCAGCCCGGCAAGGATCCGCCAGGCAGTCAACAAGGCCGCCAAAGCCGCTGAAACATACCGCGATGAAGCAGCGGCCCGCGGTGACCGGGTCCATACCTACTGCGAGCAAGTGGCGCTCCGCGCGCTGGGCCGTCCGCACCGCATGCAGGAATGCCGGGACGAACTCGCTTCGCATGGGGAGCAGGCTTTTGCAGCGCGCTTCGACGAGTGGTGGGAGCTGTACCGCGTGGAACCTATCGCGCCTGAGATCACCGTCTGGAACCAATCAGTAGGTTATGCCGGCACCTTGGACTTGGTGGCCCGTATTAATGGACGGATCTGCCTGATCGACTACAAGACCAAAGGAACAACCCGTGACGGCACGGTGAAAGCCCTGGATGACAAAGTGGTCATGCAACTGGTGGCGGGAATGAAAGCCGAGGAAAGCCTGGTGGATCCCGTGGCCGGGCAGTGGGAGCCCTGGAAGTTCGGTGAGAACCCCATGCTCCTGGCCGTAGCCATCGGTGAGACGGAAGTTCGCCCGCAGCGCGCCAATCCCGACGTCCTCAAGCACCATTGGTGGAAGTTCTGCGCCCTCCGCCGCGTGTGGGAGATGTCCGCCGACGTTTCTGCGGCTGGTCAGGCCCTCCTGCCGATTGCCCCGCCACCGCTGGCGGCTCCTGCCAGGGTAAGCGTTGGGGCCGGAGCGCTGGGCTGAACGCCCGGCGCCTCCTTGACCGTCTCAACTAAACTGGCTTTGGCTCCGCAACGCGGACCAAAGACAGACAAAAGTGAGGACTGGCAACAGATGGCAATTTTGAGTATCCGAATCATCGGTGATCCGGTGCTGCGAACCGTAGCGGATCCTGTAACCGATTTTGGTCCGGAGCTCGCCAAACTGGTCGCGGACATGATGGACACCATGGAGGACGTGGAGGGTGCAGGCCTTGCCGCGCCCCAAGTCGGCGTGAGCAAGCGCGTCTTCACCTACCGCGTCGGTGGCGTTGCCGGCCACATCATCAATCCCGTGCTGGAAAACAGCGCGGATTTCCAGCCCGATGAGGTGGAGGGCTGCCTTTCGATCCCCGGACTGGGCTTTCCCGTCCGGCGCCACCGTGCCACCCGGGTCACCGGTGTGGACCTTCACGGCAAGCCGGTGTCCGTAGAGGGCGAAGGCATGCTGGCCCGTTGCTTCCAGCATGAAACCGACCATTTGGACGGCATCCTCTACACCGACAGGCTCGAAGGCGAAGACCGGAAGGCTGCCCTGCGCGCCATCCGCAACGCCAATTACCATGCCGTCACGGAAGAGACCACGTCCAAGCGTGCTTCCTCCGTCGGCTCGAGCTTTGGCGGCGGCAGCTTCGGGATTCCCGAGTGAGGGTATTGTTTGCCGGAACTCCGGCGGTAGCCGTTCCGTCATTGGACGCGCTGGTCAAAGCAGGGTTCGACGTCGTCGCGGTGCTGACCCGGCCGGACGCTCCGCTGGGACGAAAGCGCGTCCTCACTCCATCTCCCGTGGCTGCCCGCGCCGAAGAGCTGGGAATCCAGGTGATCAAGGCGGCCAAAGTAGACGCTGAGACCACGGCGCACATCGCTGACACTTCGCCCGACGTCGCCGCAATCGTCGCCTACGGAGGAATCGTTCCCCGGGACGCCCTCGCTGTTCCCGCGCACGGCTGGGTCAACCTGCATTTCTCCCTGCTTCCGGCATGGCGCGGGGCGGCTCCCGTGCAACGGGCGCTGATCGCAGGTGACGATGTGACAGGCGCGGTGACCTTCCAATTGGAGGAAGGCCTGGACACCGGTCCTGTCTTTGGAACCCTGACGGAATCGGTCCGGGATGAGGACACCGCCGGTGACCTCCTGGAGCGGCTCTCGGTCAGCGGTGCGGTTCTCTTGTGCCAAACCCTCTCCGCGATTGACGCCGGCCAGGCGGCTCCGCAGCCGCAGTCCGGTGAGGTGACCCTGGCCCCCAAACTCACCCTGGAAGACGGACGGTTGGATTGGCAGCAACCGGCCCTGGCGCTCCACCGCAGGTCCCGGGGCGTTACCCCCGAGCCCGGAGCCTGGACAATGCTGGAGGGCCAGCGGATCAAGCTTGAGCCCGTG
Organism: Paenarthrobacter sp. YJN-5; assembly: GCF_015040095.1. NCBI lineage: Bacteria > Bacillati > Actinomycetota > Actinomycetes > Micrococcales > Micrococcaceae > Paenarthrobacter > Paenarthrobacter sp. YJN-5. Next base: position 2,712,506 of record NZ_CP053544.1, on the reverse strand, counting down.
GCCTTACGGCCGGACGTGAACGATCTTGCGCCGGGTCGTGTCCGTCCCGAAGGTAAAGCCGTGCTGGTAGGGACAGGCTCCCATGCCGTACAGCTGGGGCGTGTCCAACCCGCAGGCAAAAAAATGATGCTGCCGGCCGATTGGGCCCGCGGCTTGGCAACACCCGAGAAAGTGGTCTTCGAATGAGTGAGTCCGGCCGGCGAGGCCCCAACAGCAGCGGTGGCCGCGACGGGGGTGGCCGAGACAACCGGGACAACCGGGACAACCGTGGCACCCGGGGCGATCGTTCAGGAAGCAAGCGCAACGCCCAGGGCCGCGAACGCAACCGGGGTCCGCAGCGTGGCTTCTCCACCAATGCCCCTTCGCAGCGGACCCGGCGTGCTGATCCTGCCCGTCTGGTGGCTTTCGAGGTGCTGCGCGCAGTTGCTTCCGAAGACGCTTATGCAAACCTCGTCCTCCCCGCCCGCATCCGCGAACACCGACTGGACCGCCGGGATGCCGGCTTTGCCACGGAGCTCAGCTACGGAGCGCTTCGCGGGCAGGGAACGTACGATGCCATTCTTGCCCGGTGTGTGGACAGGCCGCTTGACCAGCTGGACCCCGCCATCCTTGATGCCCTGCGGATCGGAGCGCACCAGCTCCTGTCCATGCGGGTGCCCGCCCACGCTGCCTTGGACCAGACCGTTGGCCTGGCGAGGGCAGTCATCGGCGCAGGGCCCTCAGCGCTCATCAACGCGGTCCTGCGTAAGGTGGCGGCGCACTCGATGGAGGAATGGCTGGACCTTCTCCTGGACCAGGAATCGGATGCCACCAGGATTGCCGCCTTGCGCCACTCCCATCCGGAATGGATCGTCCGTGCTTTGCGGCAATCCTTGGTGAACCACGGCAGGCCTGCCTCGGACATCGAGGCACTGCTGGAAGCGGACAACGCCGCTCCGGTGGTAAATCTGGTGGCACTGCCGGGACTCGGAGACCTGGACGAAGCCCTCGAACAAGGCGCCACGGCAGGGGAACTCGTTGAGGGCTCGGCGATGTCCGCGGGCGGCGACCTCGGCAGGCTTGAATCCGTGCGTCAGGGCACCACGCGTGTCCAGGACGTCGGTTCGCAGCTTGTGGCGCGTGCCGTTGCGGGCGCTGACGTCGAAACTTCTGCCGACGGCAATGAACGGTGGCTTGATCTGTGTGCCGGTCCCGGCGGGAAAGCCGCGCTGCTTGCGGCTTTGGCCCACCGCGACGGTGCCACCCTCCTGGCCAATGAACCTGCACCCCACCGGGCAAAGCTGGTACAGCAGGCGCTGTCCGCCGTGCCGTCCGCAACGTGGTCTGTCCGCACGGGGGACGGCAGGGAAGTAGGCAGCGAAGAGCCGGAGTCTTTCGACCGCGTGCTGGTGGATGTTCCCTGCAGCGGCCTCGGAGCGTTGCGACGGCGGCCGGAGTCCCGTTGGCGCCGGTCACCGAAAGATATCGCAGACCTGGGTCCGTTGCAGCGCGAACTCCTGGCATCCGCCATTGCTGCCGTCAAGCCCGGGGGAGTAGTCGGCTACGTCACCTGTTCACCCCATCCGGCCGAAACCACCGCGGTCGTCTCCGATGTCCTTGCCAAACGGACGGACTTGGAACTGCTGGATGCCGGAGAAGCCTTGGACCGGGTCAGCCTGGGCAGGGAACTCGGCGCCGGTCATGAGCTGACAGCCCAGCTCTGGCCGCATGTCCACCAAACGGATGCCATGTTCCTGGCGTTGATCCGCAAGAAGGCCTAGTTCTGCTGCAGTTGTTCGCCCCACCAACCACCCGAAGGATTTTCCTTGACTCAGTGCTGTATCAACCCGAGCATCCTGTCCGCGGACTTCGTCAACCTTGAGGCCGAACTGCAGCGCATCAGCAATGCCGATGCCGTGCACGTGGACGTGATGGACAACCACTTCGTCCCCAACCTCACCCTCGGGTTGCCCGTCGTGCAGAGGATTCAGGCTGTCAGCCCGGTTCCGCTGGATGCACACCTGATGATCTCCGACGCCGACCGCTGGGCGCCGGCCTACGCGGACGCAGGCGTCGCTTCAGTGACGTTCCACGCGGAAGCTGCGATGGCGCCGGTCAAGCTTGCCCGCGAATTGCGGGCGCGCGGCGCCAAGGCCGGTATGGCGTTGCGGCCGGCAACTCCCGTGGAGCCGTATCTGGACATGCTGAGCGAAGTGGACATGTTGCTCATCATGACGGTCGAGCCGGGCTTCGGGGGACAGGCATTCCTTGACATCACGCTGCCCAAGATCCGTCGTGCACGTGAGGCCGTTGAGGGTTCGGGTATCGGTGTCGCCATCCAGGTGGACGGCGGGATCACCGAGGAAACCATCGTCCGTGCCGCCGAGGCCGGGGCCAATGTCTTCGTGGCTGGCTCGGCTGTTTACGGCCACGCGGATCCCGCGGCGGCGATCGACCGGCTCCGGCTCGCCGGGACCAAGGCCACACAGCCCGCTGCCTAGGCGGCAAGGCAGCCCAAGCAGCAACAATGTGTCACGAAGATGGCCGGGAATAGCCCGGCCATCTTCGAGGTTGTGGCACAATAGCACCACACATATACGTGCTCCGGGGTCGGTGTAAGTCCGAACCGGCGGTTATAGTCCGCGACCCGCGCGCTTACGGTTACCACTCTTGTGGAGCCGGAAGCAGACGGTTGAACCGGTGGAATTCCGGTACCGACAGTTAAAGTCTGGATGGGAGAAGCACGTACAGGTATGCCGTCGGCGTCCTTTGAGGATGGCCGGGCGGGCATGCGCTGTCGTACACCCCCGGAGCCATCGCGGTCACTGGGAAGGAACGGCATGGATTTTCTGCGATGGCTCTTCGAAGCACAGATTCCCGTTGGAGGGTCTGCGCTTGTTCTACGCGAAGTGCTTGGCAACATCTTTGGGCTCGCCAGCGCCCTCGGCGGAATGCGCCGCAAAGTCTGGGCATGGCCTGTTGGCATCCTCGGCAACCTCCTGTTGCTGACCGTGTTCCTCGGGAACGTCTTTGGCGCAGCGGCGCCGGCCACTTTGTGGGGCCAGGCGGGCCGCCAAATCATGTTCATGGCCGTCGCAATATACGGCTGGTACCGGTGGCAGCAGGGACGACACCTTGCAGGCGAAGGCCACGCAATCGTGCCGTCCTGGGCCAGCAACAAGGTCCGCATCGCTTTGATCGGCGCCATGGTGGCGGGAACGGCAGCACTGACACCGCTGTTCGACGCCCTCGGCTCCTACCCGCCGGTGTGGGCGGACGCCTGGACTTTCATGGGGTCACTGTTGGCCACCTACGGCATGGCCCGCGGCTGGACCGAATTCTGGCTGATCTGGGTGGCCGTGGACGTTGTGGGCGTCCCGTTGCTGTTCACCGCCGGCTATTACGCCAGTGCCTTCATGTACCTCTTCTATGGATTCTTCACGCTCGCCGGGTTCTTCGTCTGGCGGCGGGCGTCCAAACGCGCAGCTGCAGTGGCCGGTCCGGCACCCGTCGCAGTGGGGGCCGCCCGATGAACGCGGTTGCCACCACCTTCAGCGCGCTTGAGTCTGCGGCCATGGACACGGCTCTGCGTGCGGCCTTGCAGGGTCCCCGTGGCGCCAACCCCCTGGTAGGTGCCGTCATCCTGAACGCCGACGGTGAGCAGGTCGCCGTCGGCTATCACCGTGGCGCCGGAACGGCACATGCCGAAGCGGACGCCATCCTCGAAGCGCGGAAGGCAGGGATCGAGCTGCGCGGCACCACCATGGTGGTGACGCTGGAGCCCTGCAACCACGTGGGACGTACCGGCCCCTGTGCCCAGGCGATCATCGCCGCCGGTATCACCAGGGTGATTTACGCCGTCGACGATCCCCATGATCCCGCGGCAGGAGGCGCCCGCACGCTCCGTTCCGCGGGTATCACAGTGGAGTCGGGCCTCGCGGCAGCAGACGCTTTGGAGCTGAACCGGGAATGGTTCGACGCCGTTGCCTCCAAGCGGCCCTTTGTCACCTTGCATATCGCCCAGACGCTGGACAGCCGCATCGCGGCAGTGGACGGCACCAGCCAATGGATCTCCAGTCCGGAGTCGCTGGCGGACAACCACAGCCTGCGCGGACTTATTGATGCGATCCTCGTGGGCACCGGGACGGTCCTGATCGACAACCCCCGGTTGACTGCAAGGGATCCGGAGGGTGGACTTTCCGGGCGTCAACCGCTCCGCGCGGTCATGGGCCGGCGGGAGGTGCCGCAGGACGCGGCAGTGCGCGGGACGGACGGGCGCTTCCTCCACCTGGCCACCCGGGATCCGCACGAAGCCTTGGCCATGCTGTTCGAGGAGGGCGTCCGGCACGTCATGGTGGAGGGTGGTTCGAGCATCCTCAGCACCTTCCTGGCGGCGGGCCTGGTGGATGAATTGATTGTCTACCTGGCTCCCACCCTGCTGGGCTCCGGAACCCCTGCCCTGAACGACCTCGGCATCACAACCCTGTCCCAGGCCCAGCACTGGATCTGGGACGAGGCCGGCGGCGGTTCCGTGCGGACCCTCGGCAATGACCTTCGACTTCATCTCCGGCCCACCCGGCCGGCTACCACACAAGAAAATTCCCTTCACGGCAGCGAAGCCGCGGAGTACGTCTCAGGAGGACACTGATGTTTACCGGAATCGTTGCCGAACAGGGCACCGTACTTGGCATCGACCACGACGGCGAAGCCAGCGCCACGTTGCGGCTTAAAGCCCCTACCACCACGGAGGGCCTCGCCTTGGGCGGTTCGATCGCCGTCAACGGTGTGTGCCTGACGGCTACGCAGATCAATGGGCAGGAGTTCAGCGTCGATGTCATGGGGGAGACCCTGCTCCGGACCACCATCGGTCAGTTGGCGGCGGGGGACAGCGTCAACCTGGAACGGTGCGTTCCTTCCGGCGGACGCTTGGACGGGCACGTGGTCCAGGGACACGTCGATGGCGTCGGCGAATTGCTGGAGCGTGAGGCCCTGGGCAACTGGGACCGCCTGCGGTTCGGTGTACCTGCCACGTTGGCCCGCTACATTGCCGAGAAGGGGTCCATTGCCGTTGACGGCGTGTCGCTGACCGTGACCGCCGTCAGTCCCGCTGCCGACCCGGAGCCATGGTTCGAAGTCGGCCTGATCCCCACCACCCTCGAAGAGACCGGCCTGGGTGCAAAGCCGGTGGGCGCCAAGGTCAACCTCGAAGTCGATGTCCTGGCCAAGTACACCGAACGGCTGCTGTCCTTTGCACCCCAGGGCAAGCCTGCCCACCGTGCCGATGATGAGAGCCGGTCCGCAAGCCCCGAACAGACCACGGAAGCCCAGGAGGCTGTGCGATGAGCGCCCCCACCAAGACCGATCCCGCCCGGGTACGCAGGCAGGGCCTGGACCCCGTTGAAGCGGCCATTGCCGCAATGGCAGCCGGGAAACCAGTGATCGTGGTTGACAACGAAGACCGCGAGAACGAAGGCGATATTATCTTCGCCGCCCAGCACGCCACCCCGGCCCTCATGGGGTGGACCATCCGCTACTCGTCCGGCGTCATTTGCGTGCCGCTGGAAGGAGAGCGGGCGGACGCCTTGGCACTGCCGCAAATGGTGGCCGTCAACGAGGATGCCAAGGGAACCGCCTACACGATCTCCTGCGATGCTGCCCACGGAGTGAGCACCGGGATTTCAGCGACGGACCGCGCACTGACAGCCCGGATCCTGGCGGATCCGGCGAGCACCCCGGCCCACATCACGCGCCCCGGGCATATTTTCCCCCTCCGAGCAGTTAAGGGAGGAGTGCGTGAACGCCCCGGACACACGGAAGCTGCTGTGGACTTGTGCCGGCTCGCCGGGCTTGCCCCGGTGGGTGTGATCGCGGAGTTGGTACACGACGACGGTGAAATGATGCGCCTGGACAGCCTGCGCGAGTTTGCCGCCGGGCACGGATGTCCCCTCATTTCCATTGAGGACCTGGTGGCATACGTCGAGGCGGTAGAGTCCCAGCAGGAAGAGATTCCAACGGCACACCTTTCAGTGGCAGACGAGGAGAAGCGATGACGGCATCCATCACGCGCAGCAGCGACGAGACCGAACGCACGCCCCACCCCGTGAGCGGGGGGCCGATCGTCCAATTGCCCACCGCTTTCGGAGACTTTGTGGCACAGGCCTGGACGGACCACGAGACCGGAGTTGAACACCTGGCTGTCAGCTCGCCGAATCCGTCCAAGAGCGGGAAGGCTCCGCTGGTCCGGCTGCACTCCGAGTGCCTCACCGGGGACGTCTTCGGGTCCTACCGCTGCGACTGCGGAGAGCAGCTGGCTTTTGCTCTCGAACTCATCAACGCCGAGGGCGGCACGTTGTTGTACCTGCGCGGGCAGGAAGGCCGGGGCATCGGCCTTGCCAACAAAATCAAGGCTTACGCGTTGCAGGAAGCCGGCTTCGATACCGTTGAGGCCAACGAGCAGCTGGGCCTGCCGGTCGACGCGCGTTCTTACAACGCTGCCGCGCAGATCCTCGCGGAAATGGGCCTGCAGGAAGTCCGTTTGTTGAGCAACAACCCGGACAAGCAGAACCGCTTGGCACAGGCGGGCGTCACCGTGGTGGAGATGGTAGCCACCGAGGTTCCCTCCCGCGAGCAGAACCTGCGCTACCTGCAGACCAAGAAAGACCGGATGGACCACCGTCTGACGCTCCAGGCAGAGCACGCAGGCAACGGGAAGACCCCGCTGGCCCACCCCTTTGACAGCATCAACGACTGAACGGATCTACTGCACACAATGAGCGGACACGGCGCCCCCACCATTGACCTCACCACCCTCAACCGCGAGGAAACCTCACAGCTGAAACTGGCCATTGTCGCCGCCAGCTGGCACACCCAGATCATGGACGGCCTGGTTGACGGAGCCCTCCGCGCCGCCAAGGAAGCCGGCATTGCTGAGCCCGTCCTGCTGCGGGTTCCGGGCAGCTTCGAACTCCCGGTAGCGGCTGCCCGCCTTGCTCCGCACTTCGACGCCGTTGTTGCCCTGGGCGTCGTCATCCGCGGCGGCACCCCGCACTTCGATTACGTCTGCCAGGCCGCGACGTCGGGACTTACCGACGTGTCAGTCCGCACCGGCGTGCCTGTCGGCTTTGGCGTCCTCACCTGCGATACCGAGCAGCAGGGCCTGGACCGCGCGGGACTTCCCGGCTCCAGCGAGGACAAGGGCCATGAAGCTGTTACCGCCGCCTTGGCCACGGCAGTAACGCTTAAGCAGTTCCAGTAAAAGGCGGCGAGCTGCCGGCCCCGGAATAAGGCCCGGCAAGGGGATGTGGGTGTGTGTTCACTCACATCCCCTTCGTCATCCAAGGCCCCAACAAGCGGTGGTTGCCGTGAAGGAAGTAGTCTGTAGGGCGTGAAGAATTTCGAGACGCTGTTCGCAGAACTGAGTGAGAAAGCAGCGACCCGCCCGGCAGGTTCGCGCACGGTAGCCGAACTGGACTCTGGAATCCACGGCATCGGCAAGAAGGTAGTCGAAGAAGCCGCCGAAGTGTGGATGGCTGCGGAATACGAATCCGACGAAGCCGCTGCCGAGGAAATCTCCCAGTTGCTGTACCACCTGCAGGTCCTCATGCTCGCCAAGGGCCTCAGCCTGGAGGACGTTTACAAGCATCTTTAGCCACGCCTCCCGGGCTGTGTCCTGCAGTGGAAACAACCGGGCCCGCAGCGTGGCCGATGTGCCTGAAAACCTCCAACAACAACAGAAAGTCTCCCAATGCTCCGTGTAGCAGTCCCCAACAAGGGATCCCTCTCCGAAGCCGCCTCAGCCATGTTGTCCGAGGCCGGCTACCGCCAGCGCCGCGACAACCGTGAACTGGTGATGGTCGATCCCGACAACGATATTGAGTTTTTCTTCCTTCGTCCCCGGGACATCGCGGTCTACGTTGGACAGGGAACGCTGGATGTCGGAATCACCGGCCGCGATCTCCTGCTCGATGCGCAGGTTGAGGCCGAAGAGCTCCTCCCGCTTGGCTTCGCCGCGTCCACCTTCCGCTTCGCGGGGCCCGTCGGTGACTTCTCCGCCGTCGAAGAGCTTGAAGGCAAGCGCCTGGCCACCAGCTACGACGGCCTCTTGCGCGACTATCTCGCAGAGCGCGGGGTCAACGCGAAGGTGGTCCGCCTGGATGGTGCCGTGGAATCGTCGGTGCGCCTCGGCGTCGCTGATGCCATTGCCGACGTCGTCGAAACCGGAAACACCCTCAAGGCTGCCGGGATGGAAATCTTCGGCGACCCGATCCTCCGCTCCGAAGCGGTGCTCATCCGGCGCGCAGGCAAGGGCGGTGCCGCCAACGGTACCGCCAAGGAAATCGACGTCCTGATCCGCCGCCTCCAGGGCGTACTGGTGGCACGGCAATACGTGCTCATGGACTACGACATCCGCAAGGACCTCGTGGAAGACGCCGCCGCCCTCACCCCGGGCCTGGAATCGCCCACCGTGTCTCCGCTGCGGGATTCGGAATGGGTTGCCGTGCGGTCCATGGTTCCCAAGAAGGAAACCAACCGGATCATGGATGAGCTTTACGACCTGGGCGCCCGGGCGATCCTGGTCAGCAGCATCCACGCCTGCCGTATCTGACCCGCGCTCCGATCAGCAGAACCGCAGAATTGAGGATCAGCACATGGCTGTAGCCGTACGCGTTATTCCCTGCCTGGACGTTGATGCAGGCCGCGTAGTCAAGGGCGTCAACTTCGAGGGCCTCCGGGACGCGGGGGACCCGGTGGAACTGGCGCACCGCTACGACAACGGAGGCGCCGACGAACTGACGTTCCTGGACGTCACGGCGTCGTCCGGCAACCGCGAGACAACCTTCGACGTCGTCCGCCGGACCGCCGAGGAAGTCTTTATTCCGCTCACCGTCGGAGGCGGCGTCCGTGGCGTTGCCGAGGTGGACAAGTTGCTCCGCTTTGGTGCCGACAAGGCCTCGATCAACACGGCAGCCGTCGCCCGGCCGGAGGTCATCGACGAAATCACCCGCCACTTCGGCTCCCAGGTCCTGGTGCTGTCCGTGGATGCGCGCCGCACCCGCGAAGGCGACGCCCCGACGTCGTCGGGCTTTGAAGTCACTACCCACGGCGGCCGCAAGGGCACCGGGATCGACGCCATTGCCTGGGCGAAGGAAGCCGCGGACCGTGGCGTCGGCGAAATCCTGCTGAACTCGATCGACGCCGATGGAACCAAAGACGGTTTCGACCTTGAACTCATCCGCCTGGTCCGGGCAGCCGTGAACATTCCGATCATCGCCTCCGGCGGTGCGGGGGAGCCGCAGCACTTCCCGCCCGCTGTTGAAGCAGGAGCCGACGCCGTGCTGGCTGCCTCCGTGTTCCACTTCGGACCGGACGACATGATTGCCCAAGTCAAGGCAGCGATCGCGCAGGCCGGCTTCGAAGTACGTTAACCCGTACGGTAAGCGTTCACAACAACGAAAGGGCCACCTGCAGGTGGCCCTTTCGTTGTTGTTGTTGCGGGTTTGCCCTAAAGTCCGATGTCGGCCGACTGCAAAAGCGCGACGGCGTCCGGCTGGCCTTCGAACGTGACCAACGCCTGGTTGGTCCGGCCGTGGGCGTGCATGATCAGTTCGCCCGGCTCTCCGACGATTGCCACCGATACGGGTGCCCGCTTGGCCACGTGGCGGGGTCCCGTGGGCCGCACGAGCACGATGCCAAGATCGACTCCGCGGTAAAGGAAAGCTGCCCGCTTGATGAGATCGTCCCAGAGGGCGTCCGAATAGGCTTCGTCCAAGGCGCGGGGCGCCCAGCGGTCACCGGCCCTGCGGATGTCCTCGGTGTGCACGAAGTATTCAATGAGGTTGGACGTTTCGTCCAGGGCTTTGATCCTCAACGGCGAAAGGGCCGGCGGGCCTGCCCGGAACGCCTTGACCAACTTGGCGTAGTCCTCGGCAGTCTTCAGCTTGGAAGCCAGCTTGGCCGTCGCCTTGTCCGACGCTTTCCCGAGGCTTGGGATCAACAGCCCGATGCCCACGGATGCTTTGCGTTCACGCAGGTACAAGTGGGCGGCAAGATCGCGCGTCAGCCACCCTTCACAGAGCGTGGGGGAGTCAGGTCCGGCCGCCAGCAAGGTTTCGGCCAGTACTTCTCGGGAAGGATCGACGAAATGCATCACTTGTGAAACTAGCACGATCGAGCCGCTGTTGCGCAGAGGAACCGCCGCAGGAACCGGGCCCCGGCAAAGGCACTAGACTTGATCTGATGTCTGAGCAGTCCACCCCCAGCCCAACTCCCGCCGCGGAGGCAGCGAGCGACCCCGCCGCAACCCTGCCGCAGGAGATTTCCAGCGCGCTCAAGCGCGATCCTGCAGGCCTTGTAGCCGCCATCGTCCAGCAGCATGACACCAACGAGGTCCTCATGCTGGGCTGGATGGATGACGAAGCTCTTCGGCGCACGATGACCACCGGTCGTGTCACTTTCTACTCCCGTTCGCGCCAGGAATACTGGCGCAAGGGCGACACTTCCGGGCATGTCCAGTTCGTGAAGTCCGTCGCCCTTGACTGCGACGGCGATGCCCTTCTGGTCCGGGTGGACCAAGTGGGCGCTGCCTGCCACACGGGAACCCGGACCTGCTTCGACGGACGCGAGCTGACCGTCGTCGCCGGCAACCGTGACTAGGGCCCCCATCCTTAACCACTGACTCACCACCTCACACAAAGGCGGAAAGATATAGCCATGCAGGACCTTGGAATCATCAGCCCGGGCCTGGAAGAGTTCCGGAAACTCGCCGCCCACAGCCGTGTCATCCCCGTTCGACTCAAAGTACTGGCCGACGCCGAGACACCCATCGGCCTCTACCGGAAGCTGGCGCAGGGCCAACCCGGCACCTTCCTGATGGAGTCCGCTGCTGTCGGCGGCTCATGGTCCCGTTACTCCTTCATTGGCGCCAAGTCCCGCGCCACCCTGACCACCAAAGACGGAAACGCGCACTGGATCGGCCAGCCGCCGGTGGGTGTCCCGACGTCCGGCAACCCCGTGGAAGCCGTCCGCGACACCATCGCGGCACTGCAAACCGACCGTTTTGAAGGCCTGCCTCCCTTCACGTCCGGCCTGGTGGGCTTCCTCGGCTGGGAGACGGTGCGCCACTGGGAGCGCTTGACCTCCCCGCCCGAGGACGATCTGCAGTTGCCGGAGATGGCCCTGAACCTCGTGACGGACATGGCCGTGCATGACAATGTGGACGGAACGGTCCTGCTCATTGCCAATGCGATCAACTTCGACAACAGCTCCGAGCGCGTGGACGAGGCATGGCATGACGCCGTGGCACGGGTCAAGGCGTTGCTGGAGCAGATCAGCACGCCCGTCGCCCAGCCGGTCTCCGTGCTGGAAAGCGCCGCCTTGGACTTCGCTTCCAGCGTGCAGGAGCGTTGGGACGAGAACCAGTACTTGGAAGCCATTGACCGCGGCAAGGAAGCCATTGTTGATGGTGAAGTCTTCCAGGTGGTCATCTCGCGCCGGTTCGAAATGGAATGCGCCGCTGATCCCCTGGATGTCTACAGGGTCCTGCGCAATACCAACCCGAGCCCGTACATGTACATTTTCAGCCTCGCCGATGCCGACGGCCGGGAGTACTCAATTGTGGGTTCGTCCCCGGAGGCGCTGGTCACCGTGACCGGCGGTGAAGTCATCACCCATCCGATCGCAGGTTCGCGTCCCCGGGGCAAGACCGTGGAAGCCGACAAGGCCCTTGCCACGGAGCTGCTGGCTGATCAAAAGGAACGCGCGGAGCACCTGATGCTGGTGGACCTGTCCAGGAACGACCTCTCCAAGGTGTGCGTGGCTGGAACCGTGGATGTCACCCAGTTCATGGAGGTGGAGCGCTTCAGCCACATCATGCACTTGGTCTCCACCGTGGTGGGGGAGCTGGCTCCCGACGCCAAGGCGTATGACGTCCTCAAGGCAACCTTCCCTGCGGGGACCCTGTCCGGTGCCCCCAAGCCCCGTGCTTTGCGCCTCCTGGACGAGCTTGAACCACACCGTCGCGGAATCTACGGCGGGGTGGTGGGCTACCTCGACTTCGCCGGCGACATGGATATGGCCATTGCCATTCGCTCTGCCCTGCTGCGCGAAGGACGGGCCTACGTGCAGGCCGGCGGAGGCATCGTGGCCGATTCGCACAAGCCGTCCGAGGCCTTGGAAACCGTCAACAAGGCGGCAGCACCCCTGCGCGCGGTCCACACCGCCGGTTCGCTGCACAACATCGCTGCTGACGGCGTGGGCGAGGCCGGAGCCGACGAGGACGGAACTCCTGCACCGTGACGGCAAAGGCGCAAGACAAGACCACCGGCGTTGAGCGGCGGTGGACCCGGAAATCGACCGTGGTCCTGGCCACCGTGATTCTGGCCTTCGCGGTCTTCGGCACTACGACGCAGACGTGGATCGAGGTCCGCCTGGACCCGGCTGCCGTTTCCAACAGCAACCTCCAAGTACCCGGCAACAAGGCCGCCACCGCAGTAACAGCCCTGGCGCTCGTAGCCTTGGCCGGTGCCCTTGCGGCATCCATCGCCGGCAGGATTGCCCGGTGGATCATCGCGGTGATCATCGGGTTGTCGGCTGTCGGTACCATCCTGGCTGCCGGGACGGTCCTCGGTGATCCGTTGGGAGCCGCACAAGGTTCCATCGCTGCAGCAACCGGGGTCTCCGGCGGGCAGGCCGGAGTGAGCACCACGGTGTTTCCTGTGCTTGCCGTTGCTGCGGCCGCACTCCTGGCAGGCTGCGCCGTATGGCTCCCGTTGGTCGGGCGCCATTGGAAGACCAGGACCAAGTACGACGCCGCCGGCCGCGCAGGGGAGCGCGGCACCGGTCCGGTCGATGAGATCGACAGTTGGGACAGCCTTTCCCGCGGGGAAGACCCCACGTAAGCGGCGTGTCCGGCGCGGGGGCCGCCGTCGAACATCAACTTCCGCAACAAAAGGGCCCGGCACTCGCCCTGACGTCGGTCGATGTCCCGGCCACCGCCAATAAATGGCAGAATGTAAGCAGTATTCATCCCGAGGAGATTCCACATGAGCAAAACCACAGTGTCCGCCAACCAAGCCGAGTCCGCCATGGCCAGCCACGCTGACGCCATCGGCCACGGAAACAGCCCGGCTGCCTGGACCTGCGTGATTGTGATGCTGGTCGGCGCCCTCGTTGCCTCCATCGCTTTCGTGATTGCCAGCACGCCCATCTTCATCGGCGGCATCGCAGTCATGGTCATCGGCCTGATTGTTGGTTGGGCCATGCGCAAGGCCGGCTACGGAGTGGGTGGCAGCAAGCTGCAGAACAACGGCCACTAATCGTGACCGTTCTTGACGACATCATCGTCGGCGTCAAGGAGGACATGGAGGCCCGTCGGCGGCTTGTTTCTCCCGTTGAGCTGAAGGACCGCGTAGCGGCAGCCGCCCCGGCACGTGATGCCTGGGCAGCGCTCGGCGGACCCTCAGCCACGCGCGAAGACCTGAAGGTCATCGCGGAGATCAAGCGGCGCAGCCCCTCCAAGGGTGACCTTGCACCGATCGAGGATCCGGCGTCCCTCGCCGCACAGTACGAAGAGGGCGGTGCGTCCGTCATCAGCGTGCTGACGGAGCAGCGCCGCTTCGGCGGATCGCTGGCCGACCTGGATGCCGTGCGCGCCACCGTGGACATCCCCCTGCTCCGCAAGGACTTCACGGTTGACGAGTACCAGATCTGGGAGGCCCGGGCCCACGGCGCCGACCTCATCCTGCTGATCGTCGCCGCGCTGTCCGATGCCCAACTGGCGGACTACAGCGCACTGAGCCGGGAACTTGGCATGAACGTCCTGGTGGAAACCCACACCGAGCAGGAAATTGAACGCGCCGTGGCGGCCAATGCGCGCATCATTGGCGTCAACGTCCGCAACCTGAAAACGCTCGACGTCGACCGCTCCCTTTTCGCCTCGCTCGCCGGTCTTATTCCGGCTGAGGCGGTCATTGTCGCCGAGTCGGGCGTGCGCGGTGCCGATGACGTTTCGCACTACGCCGCGAGCGGTGCCAACGCCATCCTCGTCGGTGAAGCGTTGGTCAGCGATGCCACGCCGCGGGAACGCATCAACGAATTCAAAGCAGCTGGAGCTGCCGCCATCGCTGTCAGGAACTGAGACGCACCTGAAGCAGGGCGTTAGCTACGAGGCAGCCCGGACCATGGTCCGAGGCTGCCTTGTGGCACGTGAATACCCATTGAACTAACTGGAACAGGACGGTGAGACTGATGGTGGACGCGCCAACAGCCAACTCGGAAGAGAATGCGGCCGACGCATTCCTGCAAGGTGGCATTTCGCTGCGCAACGCTGCCGGCCCGTACTTCGGCAAGTACGGCGGCCGCTGGATGCCTGAATCGCTCATCGCTGCCCTGGACGAGGTCCAGGACACGTTCGAGAAAGCCAAGGCCGATCCTGATTTCCTTGCCGAACTGAAGGACCTCAACAAGAACTACTCCGGCCGTCCGTCGCTGTTAACCGAAGCCAAGCGTTTCTCCCAGCATGCCGGTGGCGCGAGGATCTTCCTCAAGCGCGAGGACCTCAACCACACCGGATCGCACAAGATCAACAACGTCCTGGGCCAGGCCCTCCTTGCCAAGCGCATGGGCAAGACCCGCGTCATCGCCGAGACAGGCGCCGGCCAGCACGGCGTTGCCAGCGCGACTGCCGCGGCCCTGCTGGGGTTGGAATGCGTGGTGTACATGGGCGCCGAGGACTGCCGCCGGCAGGCCCTCAACGTGGCCCGGATGCAGCTCCTTGGAGCAACCGTGGTGCCGGTCACCAACGGTTCCCAGACGCTGAAGGACGCCATCAATGACGCCCTGCGTGACTGGGTCGCCAACGTGGACAACACCCACTACCTGCTGGGTACTGCGGCAGGGGCCCACCCGTTCCCCGCGATGGTCCGCTTCTTCCATGAAGTGATTGGCGAGGAAGCCCGCGCCCAGATCCTCGAACAGACCGGCAAACTCCCGGACGCCATCTGCGCCTGCATCGGCGGCGGCTCCAACGCGATCGGCCTGTTCCACAGTTTCCTGGACGACGCTTCCGTGAAAATCTACGGCTTCGAGGCCGGAGGCGAAGGCCTGGAAACGGGACGCCACGCTGCAGCTATTTCGCTGGGACGTCCGGGTGTGCTGCACGGTGCCCGTTCCTACCTCATGCAGGACGAGGACGGCCAGACGGTGGAGTCGCACTCGATCTCCGCCGGACTGGACTACCCGAGTGTCGGTCCCGAACACTCCTACCTTGCCGACATCGGCCGCGTGACCTACGAGCCCATCACGGACACGGAAGCAATGGATGCCTTCAGCCTCCTCTGCCGGACCGAAGGCATTATTCCCGCGATCGAGTCCTCGCACGCCCTCGCCGGGGCCATCAAGGTGGGCCAGCGACTCACGGCAGGCAAGGAGAACCCGGCCGAGGTGACCATCATCGTCAACCTCTCCGGACGCGGCGACAAGGACGTGGAGACCGCTGCGGCATGGTTCAACATGCTCGACGAGGAAGGCCACGTCAAGGGCACCACACTGTCCACCCGCAAGCCCAAGGGGCCCACGGAGCACACCTCCGAAGCTGCCGTGGATGTCAACGAGGACCAGAACTGATGACCGAGCAATTCCAGAGCAAGTCCGCTGCGGCGATCGACCGTGCCAAGTCCGAGGGGCGTGCCGCCCTCATCGGGTACTTGCCGGCCGGCTACCCCACGGTCCAAGCCAGCATCGACGCCGGTATTGCGTTGGCCCGCAACGGCGCTGACCTGATCGAGATCGGCATCCCCTACTCCGATCCCGTCATGGACGGCCCCGTTATCCAGGCAGCCACTACCGAAGCCATCAACAACGGTTTCCGGGTTTCCCACGTGTTTGACGTCGTTGCCGGCATTACGGCGGCAACGGATGCCGCAGTCCTGGTGATGACCTACTGGAACCCCGTAATGCGCATGGGCGTGGACGAGTTCTCCCGCCGCCTGGCAGAAGCCGGGGGAGCAGGCCTCATTACCCCGGACCTCATTCCCGACGAAGCCGCTGAATGGGTCGAAGCCTCGGACAAGTACGGCCTGGACCGCGTGTTCCTGGTGGCCCCGTCCTCCACGCCCGAGCGCTTGGACATGACAGTCAAGGCGAGCCGCGGATTCGTCTACGGCGTTTCCATCATGGGTGTCACGGGTGCCCGCCAGTCGGTCAGCAGCAGCGCCGAGGACGTAGTGGCACGGGCGCACGCGGCGGGAGCCGAGCGTGTCTGCGTGGGCCTGGGTGTTTCCAACCCTGACCACGTCCGCGAGATAGCCGCGTATGCCGATGGCGTGATCGTCGGCACCGCCCTGGTGGCGGCCCTGCGTGATGGCGGCGTGGACGCCGTCGGGCAACTCACCAAGAACCTCAGCGCCGGCCTGGGCCGCGCGGCTGCAGACGCCTAGGAAAAGGAACAGCGACGCACATGCACAACGTCCTCCACGCAGCGGCCATGGTCCCGATGAGCATCCCAAGCCCATCGTGGTCCGGATTCGACATACCGCTCCCGTGGGGGACGTTGCGCATCCACGCCTACGCCTTGTGCATCCTTGCCGGGATCATCGTTGGCCTGTGGCTCACCTCGGTCCGCTGGAAGCGTCGCGGCACTCCGGAGGGCAGCCTGTGGGATATTGCCATCTGGGCAATTCCCCTGGGAATCATCGGGGGCCGGCTCTACCACGTGTTCTCGTCACCGGACGCGTACTTCGGCCCGGGCTTTGACGGCACCGGTGACTTGTCCCTGATCCCGCAAATACAGCGCGGCGGCCTGGGCATCTGGGGTGCGGTGCTCCTGGGCGCCGTAGGAGCCTGGATTGGCTGCCGGCGGGCAGGGGTCAAGCTGACCGCCTTCCTGGACGCGGCAGCTCCGGGACTCCTGCTGGCGCAGGCGATCGGCCGCTGGGGCAACTGGTTCAACCAGGAACTGTTCGGCGCCCCGACGACGCTTCCCTGGGGGCTGCAGATTGATCCGGCCAACGCGAACTTCCCGGCCGGCATGGCTGCCGATACCCTCTTCCACCCCACCTTCCTCTATGAGTTCCTGTGGAACCTCGTTGGCGTCGGCATCCTCTTGGTCCTTGACCGCAGGTTCAATTTCCGGAAGGGACGCCTGTTCTGGCTCTACGCGATGTACTACACCGTTGGCCGCGTATGGATCGAGGCGCTGAGGATAGACGATGCCGAGCAGATCAGCCTCTTCGGTATCACCACCCGGCTTAACGTATGGACCAGTATTTTCGTGTTCCTTGCGGCGCTGGTGATCTTCCTCCTGCTGGGCAGGGGAGGGCGCCCGGTGCCTGACAGCCCCTATCTGCCGGGCAAGGAGCCGTCCCCGGAGGCTGCTTCCGAGGCTTCCTCCCGGTCCTCCGGGGATGCCTCGACGGTGACGAGCGTCACGAGTCATGATGCGGACCGATCTGTCTCAGATAGTGGTTCCCGTGATAATCTCCCAGATAACCAAAGCGATCCGGGCCACGTTGACCAGCCGCAGGAAGCAGCAGGGGATTCCGGCCGAGGCACCCAGGCCACGACGGAATCGGAATCTGCTGGTACTGCCGCGAGGAAGGCCCCCGGATCTTCGCCGGAAGGTGACGTCACCAAGTAGTCGCGTCCGGCAAAAAGGGGCAACAGAGTCACCGCTCGTAGGGCCCAGTCCACAGCGTCGTGGCACCCCGGAATCCGGATCGCAAAACACACCGATGTTCACCGGTCTTGCCGGGGCCAGTGGTCTGCGCAGCTGTTCAGCTGAGTTGACTGGCTGGCCTACAATTTCCATTAACTAGCGCTTTGTTGTGCCCATCACAAGGGCCTGCAAGGTGGGGCCAACGTTGTCCCTTCCATACGCACGATCTCGAGGAAGGACGTCTCCCATGACCCATCTTCATAACCCCGGATGGTCCGAAAAAATCGAACCCCAGGGTGCCATGTCTCCGTTCAAGCGCTTCGCTGCGCTGCCGGAGGCGCAGGGTCTCTACAACCCTGATGCGGAGAAGGACGCCTGCGGCCTGGCTATTATTGCCACGCTCCGCGGGGAACCGGGATACGACATCGTGGAAGCGGCCCTGACCGCCCTCCGCAATCTCGAACACCGCGGCGCTGTTGGCGCTGACGAGGGAACCGGTGACGGCGCGGGCCTGCTCATGCAGATCCCCGACGAGTTCTTCCGTGCAGTGGCTGAATTCGAACTCCCCGCGCCCGGCCAGTACGTCGTCGGTACCGCGTTCCTTCCTGCCGAGTCACGTGAAGCCGCGACGGCGAAGGCCGGCATTGAAGCACTGGCTGCCGATGAGGGCCTCAAAGTCCTCGGTTGGCGCGAAGTGCCTGTGGTCGCAGACCTGGTCGGTGCCATGGCACGCGCATGCATGCCGTACTTCTCCCAGCCTTTCCTGGCCTCTGCTACCGGCGAGCAGCTGGAGCGCAATGAGCTGGACTCCCGTGCCTGGCGGATCCGCAAGCGCGCGCAGAACAAGTTCGGCGTCTACTTCCCGTCGCTCTCCTCGCGGACCATTGTCTACAAGGGCATGCTGACCACGGCGCAGCTCGAGCCGTTCTACCCTGATCTTTCGGACAAGCGCTTCAAGACGAAGCTTGCGATCGTCCACTCGCGCTTCTCCACCAACACGTTCCCGTCGTGGCCCTTGGCGCAGCCGTTCCGCACCATTGCCCACAACGGCGAAATCAACACGGTCAAGGGCAACCGCAACTGGATGCGTGCCCGCCAGTCGCAGCTGGCCAGCCCGCTGTTGGGCGACACCCCTGAAGAGCTATACCCGATCTGCACCCCCGGCGCCTCGGACTCGGCATCCTTCGACGAGGTGGCCGAACTGCTCTGGCTCTCCGGCCGCCCCATTACGCACTCGATCATGATGATGATCCCGGAGGCGTGGGAGAACCACGCAACCATGGATCCGGCACGCCGCGCATTCTACGAATACCACTCCCTGCTGATGGAACCGTGGGACGGTCCTGCCGCAGTGTCCTTCACCGACGGCAACCTCGTCGGCGCCACCCTGGACCGCAACGGCCTGCGTCCTGGCCGCTACTGGATCACCGAAGACGGCCTCGTTGTCTTCGCATCCGAGGTGGGCGTTATTGAAGTCGAGCCCTCCAACGTTGTGAAAAAGGGCCGCGTTGCGCCCGGCAAGATGTTCCTGGTGGACACCGAAGCCGGCCGCATCATCGATGACTCCGAGGTCAAGGCAGAGGTAGCAGCTGCGAACCCGTGGGCCGAGTGGCTTAAGGACAACCTGATCGACATCAACGAGCTCCCTGAACGTGAGCACGTCCTGCACACCGCAGCGTCGGTCAACATCCGCCAGCGGACCTTCGGCTACACCACCGAAGAGCTCAAGATCCTGCTCGGGCCCATGGCCCGCACCGGCGCCGAACCCCTCGGCGCCATGGGATCCGATACCCCGGTTGCTGTGCTGTCCAAGCGCCCCCGCCTGCTGTTCGACTACTTTGTGCAGTCGTTCGCCCAGGTGACCAACCCGCCGCTGGATGCCATCCGCGAGGAACTCGTGACCTCGCTGAAGTGTGCCATCGGCCCGAACGGCAACCTCCTGGACGGCAAGCAGGTCCGCCAGCCGCAGATCTCCCTGCCGTTCCCGGTGATCAACAACGATCAGCTGGCCAAGATCGCGAACATCGAAAACCCCGACGGCGACCGCATCGCCATGAAGGTACGCGGCCTCTACCGCCCCGAAGGCGGAGAAGCTGCGCTGCGTGCCCGGCTGACCGAGATCTGCGAGCAGGTTTCCGGTGCCATCAACCGCGGCGTCCAGTACATCGTGCTCTCCGACCGCGACTCGAACGCCCAGTGGGCCCCCATTCCGTCGCTCCTGCTGGTCAGCGCCGTGCACCACCACCTGCTCCGCAGCGCGAACCGCACCAAGACGGCGCTCGTGGTGGAAGCCGGCGACGTCCGCGAGACCCACCACGTGGCAGTGCTGATCGGTTACGGCGCCTCCGCCGTGAACCCGTACCTTGCCATGGAGTCGGTGGAACAGCTGATCGCCAACGGCGACGTTGTTGGAGTGACGCCCGAAGATGGCGTCTACAACCTCATCAAGGGCCTCGGCAAGGGTGTCCTGAAGATCATGTCCAAGATGGGCATTTCCACGGTGGCTTCCTACACCGGCGCCCAGACCTTTGAGGCACTGGGCCTGTCCCAGGAACTCGTGGACGAATTCTTCTCCGGCACCCACTCCCAACTGGGAGGCGTCGGCCTGGATGTCATCGCCGCGGAAGTTTCCGCACGGCACCAGATGGCCTACCCCGACGGCGGCATCGAACAGCCGCACCGTCCGCTCCTGGGTGGCGGCGAGTACCAGTGGCGCCGCGACGGCGAACCGCACCTCTTCAACCCGGAGACGGTGTTCCGCCTGCAGCACGCCACCCGCGAACGCCGGTACGACATCTTCAAGTCCTACACCAAGGGCGTGGACGACCAGTCCGAGAACCTGATGACGTTGCGCGGCCTGCTGAAGTTCAAGGCCGGCGTCCGTCCTTCGGTTCCGCTCGAGGAAGTGGAGCCCGTCTCCAGCATCGTCAAGCGTTTCTCCACGGGTGCCATGAGCTACGGCTCCATCTCCAAGGAAGCGCACGAGACACTGGCGATCGCCATGAACCGCCTGGGCGCCAAGTCCAACACGGGCGAAGGCGGCGAGGACGTCGAACGCCTGCTTGACCCGGAGCGCCGCTCTGCCATCAAGCAGATTGCCTCCGGCCGTTTTGGCGTGACCAGCCTCTACCTGACCAACGCCGACGACATCCAGATCAAGATGGCGCAAGGTGCGAAGCCCGGTGAAGGCGGCCAGCTGATGGCACAGAAGGTCTACCCGTGGGTGGCCCGGACCAGGCACTCCACGCCCGGGGTCGGACTTATCTCCCCGCCCCCGCACCACGACATCTACTCGATCGAAGACCTCGCGCAGCTCATCTACGATGCCAAGCGCGCCAACCCTTCGGCCCGGGTACATGTAAAGCTTGTTTCGGAAGTCGGGATCGGCACTGTGGCGTCCGGCGTCACCAAGGCGAAGGCCGACGTCGTGCTGGTTTCAGGGCACGACGGCGGTACCGGCGCCTCGCCGCTGAACTCGCTCAAGCATGCGGGTGTGCCGTGGGAACTCGGCCTGGCCGAGACCCAGCAGACCCTGATGCTCAACGGCCTCCGCGACCGTGTTGTGGTCCAGGTGGACGGCCAGCTTAAGACCGGCCGCGACGTCGTGATCGCTGCACTGCTGGGCGGTGAAGAGTTCGGCTTTGCCACCGCTCCGCTGGTGGTTGAAGGCTGCATCATGATGCGCGTCTGCCACCTGGACACCTGTCCCGTGGGTGTTGCCACGCAGAACCCCGAGCTCCGTGCACGGTTCAACGGCAAGCCCGAGTTCGTGGTCAACTTCTTCGAGTTCCTCGCAGAAGAAGTCCGCGAAATCCTGGCAGAGCTCGGCTTCCGCAGCCTCGAAGAGGCGATCGGCCACTCCGAGGTCCTGGATACCCGCGACGCGATCGACCACTGGAAGGCAGACGGACTGGATCTCGATCCGATCCTGCACGGCCTCGAGTTTGACGACGACGTGCCGCTGCGCAACATGGTGGGCCAGAACCACGAGCTGGACAAGCACTTCGACCAGCGGCTGATCACCATGGCACAGGAAGCCCTGAGCGACCGCATGCCCGTGAAGATCACCCTGGATGTCATCAACACGGACCGTTCCGTGGGCACGATGCTGGGCCACGTGGTGACCAAGACGTTCGGTACGGACCTCCTGGCAACCGACACGATCGACGTCACCCTCAACGGCACCGCCGGGCAGTCGCTTGGCGCGTTCCTTCCGGCCGGTATCACCCTGCGCATGTTCGGCGATTCCAATGACTACGTTGGCAAGGGCCTGTCCGGTGGTCGCATCATCGTCCGCCCCGACCGCACCAACGTGTTCCAGGCGGAGCGGAACGTCATTGCCGGCAACGTCATCGGCTACGGTGCCACCAGCGGCGAGATGTTCCTCCGCGGCCAAGTGGGCGAACGGTTCCTGGTCCGCAACTCCGGTGCGACTGCCGTTGTCGAAGGTATTGGCGACCATGGTTGCGAGTACATGACCGGTGGCCAGACGCTGATCATCGGACGCACCGGGCGCAACTTCGGTGCCGGTATGTCCGGAGGCACCGCCTACGTGCTGGACCTGCAGCCTGAGCGTGTCAACAAGGATGCGCTGGACTCCGGCGAGCTCCAGCTCCTGGAGCTGGATGCCGAAGACCGCGACATCGTGCACGGCCTCCTCACCAAGCACCTTGAGGAGACCGAATCCGTCCTGGCCGGCCGTCTGCTCGAAAACTTCGACGACACCGCCGCCCGCATCACCAAGGTACTGCCGCGCGATTACGCTGCAGTCCTGCAAACCCGACTCAACGCCATCGAAGAAGGCCTCGACCCCGACGGCGAAGAAGTATGGTCACGAATCCTGGAGGTAACCGGTGGCTGATCCACGCGGATTTCTGAAAGTCCGGCAGCGCGAAACGCAGCCACGCCGTCCCGTTCCCGTCCGCATCATGGACTGGAAGGAAGTGTACGAAGCCCAGGAAAAGGGCGTCCTGAAGAGCCAGGCCGGCCGTTGCATGGACTGCGGCATTCCCTTCTGCCACCAAGGCTGCCCGCTGGGGAACCTCATTCCCGAGTGGAACGACCTAATGTGGCGGGACAAGGGTGAAGAAGCGATCGAGCGCCTCCACGCCACGAACAACTTCCCCGAGTTCACGGGCCGCCTGTGCCCGGCGCCGTGCGAAGCTTCGTGCGTGCTTGGCATCAACCAGCCGGCTGTCACCATCAAGCAGGTTGAGGTCTCCATCATTGATGAGGCTTTCGACAACGACTGGGTGCACCCGCTTCCGCCCACCCGCCTCACCGGCAAGACGGTCGCCGTCGTTGGTTCCGGCCCGGCGGGCCTGGCAGCTGCCCAACAGCTGACCCGCGTTGGCCACACCGTTGCCGTCTACGAGCGTGACGACAAGATTGGCGGCCTCCTCCGCTACGGCATCCCCGACTTCAAAATGGAGAAGGAACAGGTTGACCGCCGCCTGGAGCAGATGAAGGCCGAGGGCACCCGTTTCCGTACCGGAGTGGCCGTTGGTACGGACGTCACCTGGGAGCAGCTCCGCCGTCGTTATGACGCCGTGGTTGTTGCTACCGGTGCCACCGTTCCCCGCGACCTGCCCATCCCGGGCCGCGACCTTGACGGCGTCCACTTCGCCATGGATTACCTCGTCCCGGCCAACCGCGTGGTGGCGGGGGAGAACCCCGCGAACCACATCGATGCCCGCGGCAAGCACGTGGTGATCCTTGGCGGCGGCGATACCGGCGCCGACTGCATCGGTACCGCGCACCGCCAGCAGGCAGCATCCGTGACGACGCTCGCAATCGGCAAGCAGCCGCCGTCGGAGCGTGCCGCCCACCAGCCGTGGCCGACGTTCCCCACGCTTTTCGAGGTGGCCAGCGCCCACGAAGAAGGCGGCGAACGCACGTACCTGGCGTCCACCGTTGAGTTCGTTGGCGAAAACGGCAAGCTCACGGGCGTGAAGGTTGCCGAGACAGAATTCGTTGACGGCAAGCGTCTCCCCAAGGCCGGAACCGAGCGGGTCATCCCCGCGGACCTCGTGTTCCTCAGCCTTGGTTTCACCGGCCCTGAACCGGCCGGTATCACCGAACAAGTAAGTGCAGAGTTTGACGGTCGTGGCAACGTTGCCCGCGATGGCTACTACATGACGAACACCGAGGGCGTGTTTGTTGCCGGCGATGCCGGGCGTGGCCAGTCTCTGATTGTGTGGGCCATCGCGGAAGGCCGTGCTTGCGCGGCCGCCGTGGATAAGTTCCTCATGGGAAGCACCATCCTGCCGGCGCCGGTCGCCCCCACAGACCGGGCAATCGCGGTCTTATAGCGCCGGAAGGAACTTTCTTTTACTCAATCAGCAGCACACTACTTAGGGTAGGTATATGAGACGCGCGAAAATTGTGGCAACATTCGGCCCGGCTATTTCCAGCTTCGACAACACCCTCGCGGTGCTGGAAGCCGGCGTTGATGTTGCGCGTATGAACATGAGCCACGGCGACTACTCCGTGCACGACAACACCTATGAGAACGTCCGCAAGGCTTCCTCGCAGCTGCGCAAGCCGGTGGCGATCATGGCTGACCTCCAGGGTCCCAAGATCCGCTTGGGCCGCTTCGTGGACGGACCGCATGAGTTGGCTGTTGGTGACACCTTCACCATCACCACCGAGGACGTTCCGGGAACCAAGGACATCTGCTCCACCACGCTGAAGAGCCTCACCGAGGACGTCAACGTGGGCGACGCCCTGCTGATCGACGACGGCAAGGTCGCGCTCCGCGCGATCGAGGTTGACGACGTCAAGGTTGTTGCCACCGTGACCGTGGGCGGCAAGGTGTCCAACAACAAGGGCATCAACCTCCCCGGCGTTGCCGTGAACGTTCCCGCCTTGAGCGAGAAGGATGAGGACGACCTCCGCTGGGCGCTCAAGCGCGGCGTCGACCTGGTTGCCCTCTCCTTCGTGCGTGACGCTGCCGACATCAAGCGCGTCCACGAGATCATGGACGAAGAAGGCCGCCGCGTGCCGGTCATCGCCAAGATCGAAAAGCCGCAGGCCGTGGACCAGCTCCACGAGATCATCGATGCGTTCGACGCGATCATGGTTGCCCGTGGCGACCTTGGCGTTGAGCTTCCGCTCGAAGAGGTGCCGATCGTCCAGAAGCGCGCCATCGAACTGGCCCGCCGTTGGGCCAAGCCGGTCATCGTGGCCACGCAGGTCCTTGAGTCCATGATCGACAACCCGCGTCCGACCCGTGCAGAGGCTTCCGACTGCGCCAACGCAGTGCTCGACGGCGCCGACGCAGTGATGCTCTCCGGTGAGACGTCAGTGGGTCAGTACCCGATCGAAACCGTCAAGACCATGGCCCGGATCATCGAATCCACCGAAGAACACGGCCTGGAACGCGTCCCCCCGCTGGGCACCAAGCCCCGCACCCGCGGCGGCGCCATCACCCGTGCCGCCGTCGAAATCGCCGACCAGCTGGACGCCAAGTACATCTGTACGTTCACGCAGTCCGGTGACTCCGCACGTCGCCTTTCCCGCCTGCGCCCGGTGAAGCCCGTCTTCGCCTTCACGCCCGTGGAGCACGTCTGGAACCAGTTGGCCCTCACTTGGGGTATCCGCCCCGTGCTGGTCTCCATGGTTGGCCACACCGACGAGATGACCGCCCAGGTGGACAAGAGTCTGCTGGACATGAAGCTCGTGGACGAAGGGGACCTGGTGGTCATCGCTGCCGGTTCGCCTCCCGGACAGGCCGGCTCCACCAACTCGCTCAAGGTCCACAAGGTGGGCGATCTCGCAGACACCTCCAAGGTCTCCGGTTCGCGCAAGGAACCTGTTGGACCGTGGCCTGAAGACGAGACCAAGAACAAGGCCTAGTCTTCGTAGTGGCTTGGCAGGACCCCGCCTTTTTGGAGGCGGGGTCCTGTTTTTTGTTTAGGCACGACGGCGGGTGGGGGCTGTGTTGCTTTGGCGGTGGGAGCTGACGTTGCCGCTTTGGCGGCGGGTGGTGACGTTGCCGCTTTGGCGGCGGCCGCCGTCGTGCCTGTTTTTGGGGACGCAAAAGGCGGCCTCCCGGTGGGGAAGCCGCCTTTCTTGCTGTTAGTTGACCTGGTTGATGATGGTCTCGGCAACCTCGCGCATGCTGAGGCGGCGGTCCATGGAGGTCTTCTGGATCCAGCGGAAAGCCTCGGGCTCGGTAAGGCCCATCTTGGTGGTCAGGAGGCTCTTGGCGCGCTCCACAAGCTTGCGGGTGGCGAACTGCTCCTGGAGGTCCGAGACCTCGTTCTCGAGGGCCTTGATTTCCTCGTGGCGGGAAAGGGCGATCTCGATCGCGGGAACCAGGTCCGCCGGCGTGAACGGTTTCACGACGTACGCCATGGCGCCGGCATCGCGGGCGCGCTCCACCAGTTCCTTCTGGCTGAAAGCCGTCAGGAGGACCACGGGTGCGATGCGGGCTTTGACGATCTTTTCAGCCGCGGAGATGCCATCCATCACCGGCATCTTGACGTCCATGAGGACGAGATCCGGCTTCAGTTCCTCGGCCAGTTGCACGGCCTTCTCACCGTTGTCCGCCTCACCGACGACGTCGTAACCCTCGCCCTTCAAAATCTCGATAATGTCCAGTCGGATGAGGGTCTCATCCTCGGCAACGACGACGCGTCTTGCCGGCTGGGCTGCGGGTGCGGACTCCGTCTGTTCGGTCACGGGATCTCCTTGCAAAGGTTCGGCGGGTTCATGTCCATCTTAGTGCGGGCGCATCCGGGGCAGGTTTTGTTGCACGCGGCGCGTCCGGTTCTTTGAAACAGCCTATCTGCATGTAGAGTAGTTTCGCGTGCTGGGAACGGATCGCGTTGCTCACAGAAATGTAGCCGCTTTCAACCCGGTATCTCCGCGCCCGAGTGGCGGAATTGGCAGACGCGCCGCACTCAAAATGCGGTATCGAAAGGTGTGTGGGTTCGAGTCCCACCTCGGGCACGATGTGACCCCTCTTCGGAGGGGTCTTTTGCTTTTCAGCGTGTACGAATGTGGACACGTCCTTCTGATTGGGGATCCGCTGACTCAGGCCTGGCCGCAGCGATCGGTCTGGGGTCGTCTGATGTCCGTTTCTGGTGTTCCGCGGCCCTGTTGACCGCTCAAAAAACCTGATGGTGGGCTGTAGTCAGTTCGAGATGACTTATAGGTGGCTATGTCGGGTCTTTCCCGTGAAAGCGTGCTCTTCCTAGGCCATGGCGTCGACGCCCTGATCTGCAACGTAGGCACGGGGCTCCTAGGCGACGCCCTCGTGCCCGGTCTGGGAGTTTGAGTCTCTCCTGGAGCCTTTCCCTCTTGGACCGACAGTTCGCACACCGGCAGCGGCGTCGGCCCGCCGCAGTTCCGCAGTAAGAACATTTCAACTGAACCAAAAGACAGTCCGTGACGACGCGCTTGCTCAGCACGGCGTCCCCATTACGGCGGCAGATACTCGACAACAAGAGTGCGGCTATGTAACGGGGGACGGCTCGCTACCGGAGGCAGTGGCGCAAGTACACCTGGAAAGCTCCGGAGCTTTCCCACTCAGCAGCCGTCATCACCTTTTTGACCTTGCCCACGTAGCCGGAGGCGGTGTCGAGGAGCTCACTTGAGAGGCCGGTAAGGTCCACTACTTCGTTGACTGCATCCAACTGGTAGTTGGCCGTCGTTATGGCTCTCTGAAACTCTTCCCACACAGTCTTGTGTGTCGGGGGTTGGAAGGGGGCAGGGGAGGGGATCCCTGGCAGTGGGTTAGGTGAGGTCTTCGAAGTCTTCGACATTCCATCGGCGTACAGCGAGCAAGTAGTGCTTTTCAGTAGCCGCCGTGCTGTGGCATCCAAGTGCTGCCTAAACGCTTGCGAGGGCGTTCTCATCAGGGAAGCTGATACAAGTTCGACCGCGTCCTTGCTGATGAAACCCATGACCTCATCTGAGACGCCCAACATTGCAGCAACCTGTCTTAGCGCCGCTGCGCGCTGCGCGGCGGCATCAACGGTTGCCTTCTCGGAAGCACTCAGCGAGGTTCCTTCCGGGATGTCTTTCAGCATGTCATCAATCTTCGTGGACAGGCTTTTGAACTCCGAAGGGTCCGCCGCCCTGGTCAAGAGGCTTCCGGCTTCATCTGCGCTGCTCTTCAGATTCGCCAGGGCCTGAACAGGTTTGCCGCACGATGTCAGGACCAACAGCAGAGCGGCGAACAACACCGACAGGAGATACTGTCGTCGTCCTTGCTGCCGCATACTGGCCACCTTCAGCCGCTGGATCCTGGACTCCTGTATACGCCGGGTGGGCAGCGGCGTCCAGAGGGCGTGGCGCCATTGGAAGTCAGCTACAGACGCCTTAACCCAGCCTTGCGTCAAGCTGTGTTCTGGTCGCTGCAAGCAGAGTATGCACGTTGCCCCCTCATCTCAGTCAGCTGGATAGGTGCTGCTGTCACGTATATTTGTTCATCTTTGAGGGTCTCCGGACGGTGACGGGCCGATGATTCATTCCTCGGATTCGGGCTTAAGCGTGGTGGCCGCGTCGAGGGCGTCGTCCACCACGATGAGGTAGTTGTCCCTGCCTGCGGACAGAGGAATGGAGTGCTCGCCGTACTTGTTGTAGGCGAGGTCGACGGCGTCTTTGGCGTTGGTGATGTTGAGCCGGCGGAGGAGACGGGCGATGTCCAGGATGTCCTTGTCCCGTTCGGCAGCGATCTTCATGGCCAGAAGTGTTTGCGGGTCTGCGGCGTGGACGGTAAGCCCGTCGAGGTGTTCGAGTTCGACCCATCCGGCGTTCTCCGGGAGGAAAGCCGCAGCATTGGAGTTGAGCCAGTCCGGTGCGAGGTCGTAATCCGCGGCCATGTCCGTGACGACGGCGCCGACAACAGTCTTATCGGTGTAGCTGGCGTCGATGTCGGCGGTGGGGCGGTTACCGATTCCTTGCAGGATGAGCGCCGCGCCGCCGACGAGTTTGATGTCGCCGTGGATGCCGCGCTTTTGCAGGCGGCGGCCGAGTTCTTGGAGGAGTGCGTGGATTTGAGCGGCGGTGAGTTCTCCGCCGCTCATGCGGTGCCCAGACTGCGCTCGCGAATAAAGACGTTCATGGCGGCGATTTCTTCCGGTGTTTCGGACATGGTGAGTTGCTTCATGGGTTCGCGGACGTGCCGGTAGGACTCGGCTGGCATCCAGGCTTCCTTGAGTGGTTTGATCCGTCGGGTCCAGGACGGTGCAGGTTGGCCGAGCCGGTGTGCCGTGTAGGTGGTGATGCCTGCGAGGGCGGCTGACCACTTCGGGTCCTTGAGGCGCGGGCTGCGCTGGAGCAACGGCCTGCCGGCCTTGAGTGACGCTGTGGTGTAATCCGCGAGCATCTTTATGGCGAACTCGAAGTCATGCCTTGCGATCAATTCGTTGAAGGTTTGTGTGTAGTCGCGGCGTGCGGGGTCGTGGTCGCTTCCGCGGGGGATGGGGTCGGTGGCTTCCAGTGACAGGCCAAGCGCTGCCAGGACGGCGAGTGTCTTGCCGAGTTCGGCGCGTTCATGACCGGCTTCGAGATCTATAAGGAACTTTCGTGACACCCCTGCCTTGTCGGCCAGGGCGTGTTGGGAGAGCCCGCATTCCTGGCGGCGGGTACGGATGATCGCTCCGGCCGAGGCCGGTGAGTTGATGCTGGTTCTAGACGTCATGTTGTCCTCCCTTCCGATCATTGTGTCACCGAATGGTGACAAGTGCATTCCTGGAGGCGCGACCGGCTTCTCGATCCGGCCAAGCATGCAGTGTGTGGCCGATGGCGTGATTAAAAGGGAGGACACATTTCTGGATAGCAGGGAGAGGTGTTCAGCCTTCAAGCTTGGAATGCTCGCCCAGACGGTGCCATGAACGGTTGTGGTAGACCAGAGCATCGCCGGGTTCGCCCACGTGGACGTCACGCATTACCCGGGACTCCAGGGCGTGAACGGCGATGATCGTGGAGGTCCCTACCTCCATGCGATCGATGACGGCGCAGCGCACCCAGGCGCGGACGTCGTCATACACCGCTTCGCCGGTTGCAAGGGCCGACCAGCGGTGCGTCTGGTCAAAGCGGTCGGCGCCGGGGGTCGCGCCAAACTTCGCCAAGTCGACGTCGTGCGCGTCCAGCAGGTGCACGACGACGGTCTCGGCGCGCGAGAGCACATCCGACGCGGAGGACAGTGCCGAGACGGAGAAAATCAGCAATGGAGGTTCCGCACTGACCGACACGACCGACGACACCGTCAGTGCCACCGGTCCTTCGCCGGCATCGGCCGTGATGACGGCGACACCTCCGGGGTGGCCACGGAACAATGCTTTGAAGTCGTCGGCCGAGAGGGAAGACGGGAAGCTTTGCGTCGGAGCCCCGAACCAAGTGTCTGCGGGATAGGCGTGGAACATCGTTATGACACCCGGGGGGCGGAGCGGGCGAGTTCCTCGCGAATGATTTTGGTCCCTGCGCTGAGAGCACTCAGCTTGGCCAGTGCGACGTCACGGGGGAACGGTGCCATGCCGCAGTTGGAGCTGGGGATGAGCTTGTCCGCATCGACGAACTTAAGTGCCTTGCGGAGGGTATCGGCGACCTCCTCCGGGGTCTCGATGGTCTCGCTTGCGACGTCGATTGCCCCAAGCATGACGTTCTTGCCGCGGAGGAGCTCGATGAGGTCCATGGGCACGTGGGAGTTCTGGCATTCCAGCGAAATGATGTCGATGCTGGAGCTCTGCAACAGCGGGAACGATTCCTCGTACTGCCGCCACTGTGAGCCGAGCGTCGCCTTCCAGTCAGTATTGGCCTTGATCCCGTAGCCGTAGCAGATGTGCACGGCGGTCTCCGCGCGCAGACCTTCTGCCGCTCTTTCAAGCGCAGCCACGCCCCAGTCCTTGACCTCATCGAGGAAGACATTGAACGCGGGCTCGTCGAACTGGATGATGTCCACGCCGGCCGCCTCCAGCTCTTTCGCCTCCTGGTTCAGGATCGTGGCAAACTCCCAGGCGAGCTTCTCGCGGCTCTTGTAGTGGTCATCGTAGAGCGTGTCCACCATCGTCATGGGACCGGGAAGTGTCCACTTAATCGGCTGGTCCGTGGCTGCGCGGAGGAACTTTGCGTCGTCGACGAATACCGGCTTCTCGCGGCGCACCGGTCCGACGACGGTCGGCACGCTGGCGTCGTAGCGATCCCGGATGCGCACGGTCTTGCGCTGTTCAAAGTCGACCCCGCTGAGATGCTCGATGAAGGTTGTGACGAAGTGCTGGCGGGTCTGCTCGCCGTCGCTGACGATGTCGATGCCGCGTCGGCTCTGCTCGTGGAGCGCGATCCGCAGCGCATCCTGCTTGCCCTCGAGCAGCGCTTCTCCCTCCAGCTTCCACGGGGACCAAAGAGTCTCCGGCTGTGCGAGCCAGGATGGTTTCGGCAGGCTTCCGACAACGGTGGTGGGCAAAAGTGTGTTCATGATCGACGATTCTCCGTAGGTCAGTTGACGAGGGCGGGATAGTTGGCGGTCCACTGGTCCAACAGATCCTTGTGGGGGGTGATGAAGTGCTCCTCCGTGTACTTCGCCTGAGTGACCGCGAGCTGGCTGCGCTCGACGCGGTTGTAGGCGATCTGGGTCCGCGAGAAGTCCTGCTCGCCCAGGCTCGGCTGGTAGACGTGGGCGGCGGCCGAGTTCGCGTTGTAGATCTCCGGGCGGTAGATCTTCTGGAACGTCTCCATGGTGCTGATCGTGCCGATGAGCTGCAGGTTGGAGTAGTCGTTGAGCAGGTCGCCGCGGAAGTAGAAGGCGAGCGGCGCAACGCTGCCGCGGGGCATGAAGTAGCGGACCTGCAGTCCCATTTTTGCGAAGTACGCGTCCGTCAGCGAGAACTCGTCTTGCTGGTACTCGACGCCGAGGACCGGGTGACGGTTTCCGGTCCGCCGGTACGTCTTGCTCGTGGAGACGCTGATGCAGACCACTGGCGGCTGCGGGAAGCGTTCCTGGCCTTCGGGGGAATCGAGGAAGTGCTGGAACAGTTTGCCGTGAAGATCGCCGAAGTCTTCGGGAACGGTGGGCTTGCCTGAGTCGCCTGCTGCCGCGGGCAGCACGACGCTGAAGTCGAAGTCACGGACGTAGGAGGAGAAATTGTTTCCCACGATGCCTTGGTGACGAACCCCGTTCAGCAGGTCGAGGATCTGGATGTCGAGGACTTCGAACAGCGGGAACTGCTGATCCGTTCCGTCCCCGGTGAGCTGTATCTGCACGGAGACGATCTCAAGCTCCAGGGCGTAGCGGTCCCGGTCCGGGTTGTCCCAGTCTGCGAGGTCGTTGAAGCGGCGTCGCATCATGGTCAGGGCATTGCGAAGGTTCTCCTGGCGGTGCTCGCCACGTGCCAGGTTGGCGAAGTTCGTGGTGATCCGCGAGCCTTCCGAGGGCGAGTAGTCCTCGTCGAAGCGGGTGGTCGTGATGCTGAAGGAGAAGTCGTCTGCCATGCGCTGCCAATCCGTGGGTGATGGGCCGGGACGGCCTTTTCGAAAGGGGATGCATCCATGGTGCCGACTTTCAAGGGGTATCAAGTAACTCATGGATACTATACATTCATATAGACTTTTCCTATGGCCCAGATTTCGAGCGGATTGACCCTGCAGCAGCTCCGCTACTTCATTGAAGTTGCCGCTGAGGGGTCGATCTCCGCAGCTGCCGATCTTCTCTACGTAGCGCAGCCGACAATGTCCGCAGCAATGAAGGAGCTTGAGGCCCGGGTGGGCCGTGCGCTCCTGCTTCGCTCCGCGCGCGGGGTCACCCTTACCGCCGACGGGGTAGAGTTCCTCGGTTACGCCAGACAGGTGGTCGAGCAGTTCTCCCTCCTCGAGCAGCGCTACCTTGGCAGGCCACCAACACGGCGACTGCTCGGAGTTTCAACGCAGCACTACTCGTTCGCGGTGGATGCCTTCGTCCGGATGGTCAAGGCCACTGAGGTGGCCGAGTACGAGTTCTCGCTCCGTGAGTCCCGCACCTGGGACATCATTGAGGATGTCCGGACGCTCCGCAGCGAGGTAGGCATCCTCTACCGGAACGATTTCAACGGGAAGGTCATTGACAAGCTGCTCCGGGAATCCGGGCTCGCGTTCACACCGCTTTTTCTCGCCGATCCGCACATTTTCATTTCACGAAAGCACCCGCTCGCCTCGAAGGAGCGTGTAGCTCTCGCCGATCTCGCCGGCCTGCCGCGGCTAACCTTCGATCAAGGTGCGAACAACTCTTTTTACTTCGCCGAGGAGATCCTCTCCACGCTGTCCAGCAAGCAGGAGATCCGGGTTTCCGACCGTGCCACGATCTTCAACCTCATGATCGGGCTCCACGGTTACACGATCTCGACAGGCATCATCAGCGGGGAGCTCGACCCGGAGATCGTAGCCATCCCGCTCGACGTTGACGAACGCATCGAGATCGGGTGGATCGGCCACGCCTCGATTCCGCTCACCGACCAAGCACAGCGCTACCTCAAGGAATTGCGCGCCGTGGTTGCTGAGTTCGGCGTAGCGTTGCTCGACTGACTGCAATACAGCGGACGACGTAAAAATGTCACTTGATGGTCTAGATATATGGAAAGCTAACTAAGCGAGGGAATGCGCGAGGCCTAAGGTGACCTACATCACATTATTTCGGCCGTGAGGATTCGTCTGGCAAGCACGTCTTATTCATGACGGCGCACAAGAAGCGCCGCAATCAACGGACAGGAGCATCGCCATGACGATCGAGACGCACACCCCCGCAGACGTACCGGCCAAGAACAAGCAGAACGCCTCTGCAGCCGTGGCGGATGCACCCACCCGGGACAAGGGCAAGGACGGCCGCGGCGCAACCACCGTCGCCGATGGAGTAGTAGCCAAGATTGCCGGCATCGCCATCCAGGAGATTCCAGGAGTCCATGCCCTGGGCGGCGGTGCGGCACGCGCCATCGGTAACCTGCGGGAGAAGGTTGGCCAGAAGGACCTCACCCAGGGGGTCAACGTTGAGGTAGGCCAGACCCAGGTAGCCGTTGACGTGACCCTGGTTGTCGAATACCCGCACCCGCTCCAGGAAGTAGCGGACAACGCCCGCGACGCCGTGTACACCGCCATCGAGGACCTGGTGGGCATGGAAGTAACCGAGGTCAACGTGACCATCACGGACATCCACGTTCCGTCCGAGGACTCCGACTCCGAAGACTCCGACCGCGAACCGAGGGTCGCATGAGCCCCACGATTGCGGGCCTTGCCATAGGGGCGGTTCTAGCGCTGGCGGGTCTTGCCTTCGGGTTCCGGGGCCTGCTGCTGACGGCACTTCTCATGGGTGTCGGGGCGGTGCTGGGCCGTTCCGCCGAGGGAAAGCTTGACCTTCGCGGGGTGCTTGATGCCCTGCGGGGCAAGCGCTCCTCCTCATGAGCAGCGCCGCCGCCGCAAACCGTGGCTCGCTCGATGCTCACCGGATCGGACATAACCGGCTGACCTACACCGCGATCCGGAAAACCGTGGAGTCGGTCACGGCCCAGGCGTTTCATGTAGACGCGGGCGACGTGTCAGCCACGGTGGAGGACGACGCAGGAAAGCTCGGCGTCAGCGTCTCCGTCAAGCTGACCCTCCCGCCGCTGCTGAAGCCCGTCCCGCTGCTGAAACCCCAGCCCGGCGGGGAACCGCAGCCCGCCACCGCGACCGTTTTCGAACAAGCCCGGGCTGCCCGGAAGGAAATCGTGGCCCGTGGCACGGCAATCACTGGCCTGGACATAGGCCGGGTGGACATCCGCCTCACCGGAGGAAAGTCCGGACAGCCCAAGGAAAGGAGGGTCGAATGAGCAAAGACGTCACTATCCGCCGCCTGGTCCGGCGTGAAAATCACTCTTCGAGGGCGGTCCCGTCCATTGTGGTTGCCTCCCTCCTGATGGTCGCTTCGCTGTGGTTGGCCTTGGAATCCGTGCTGTGGCTGCTCAAAGACCAGCCCCTGCTGGCCAGCCCCGCAGAGATGTTCCGCTGGTTGATCGAGCTTCCGGCCAACACCACACCTACAGCCCTGGTGGCGTCCGGTGCCGGGTTGGGAATCCTGGCGCTGGTGCTGTTCGGACTGGCCTTTGGAAGGGCCCGCAGGCAACGCCTGACCCTGGGGAGCCAACGCGCTGCCGTCGTGGTGGACCACGAGGTGATTGCGGCAGCGGTGTCCCGCAAGGTCCGCCGCCCCGCGGGCCTCGCTCCGGGCCAGGTGACCACCACCGTCGGTGGACGGTCCGTCCGCGTCCAGGTGCGTCCGACGTCGGGCGAACCGCTGGTGCCGGCAGGCATCCAGGCGACGGTCGACGGCGAACTGGCCGCCTACGCGCTGGATCGTCCAGTGCGGTCCAGCGTCAACATTTTGAACGAAGGAGCGGTAGGGCAATGAGAAACACGAACAGGGCCCTCAACCGCATTCTGCTCAGCGTTCCGGCGGTGGTCCTGCTGGCAGCCGGAGCCGCATTGATCGCGGCCGGCACCCTGCCTGGGGCTGCAGAGTCCTGGACAACCACAGCGGCTTCAGCACGGGACGCCGTGCGCGAGCTGGCGGGCACTGCGCCCCTGCCTGACCCCGTCCGGAGCTGGTGGTTGGTGTTGGCGGTCGCCGTCCTGCTGGCAGGCGCCATCCTGGGCGCAGCCTGGATCGCTTCCCAGGGCGGCGGCAAAACACCACGCCTCGCCGAGGACTCGGAAGGCATTGCGGGCCGAACCGTGGTGGATGCCGGGCTGGTCTCAGCCGCCGTCAAGGAAGCCCTGCGTGGCAACCCCGATGTGCTCGCCACCTCTGTTTCCGCGTGGGAATCCCGGCGCGGCACTGCCTTGCGGCTCCGTCTGGAAGCGCGCAAAGGGGCATGCCCCAGGGAGCTTGCCGACACGGCGGCCCGGGTGCTCCAGCAACTTGATGCCTGGCTGGGCCATCCGGTGCCCGCCCTGGTCCGAATCACCAGCGGTCCCAGGACCCAGGTGTCCGGATCGCGCGAAGCCCGGTAAGCAGTGCCCGGTAAGTAGAGCCCGATAAGAGGCATCGCAACGTACTCCACACAGGAAAACACCAACAGAAAAGGGAACACCATGGGAATCAACGACAAGATCAACAACGCCGCCACCGAGCACCTTGGTGCGGCCAAGGAAGGTGCCGGCAAGCTCACCGGCGACTCCGCACTGGAGCGCGAGGGCCAGCACGACCAGGCCCAGGCCAAGCTCCAGCAGGCCGGCGAAAAGGTCAAAGATGCCGCAGCTGACATCGGCGGGAACATCCGGGACGCTGCCCGCAAGCTCAAGGAAGGCTTCACGGAGAAGTAGGCCGGCAGCAGGGACGGTTCCGCCGCACGGCGGGACCGTCCCTGTCCTTCCGGAGATCAAGCGCCGGACTCACAACACTGGAAAGGCAGGAACGTGACTGGTTCACCTGTGGCCTCTGCCGCAGCTCAGCAACACCTGGACCTCGTACCGGACGACGGCGCGGCGGTTGACCGGCACCCTGGCAGACGCTGACGACGTCGTTCAGGAGAGCCTGATGCAGGCGTGGGAACAACTGGACAACCTTCGGGATCCCGCTGCAGTAAAAAGCTGGCTGCTTCGCATCGTGGGCACCCGCAGCATTGACCATCTCCGCAAGCGGCGCAACCACGTGGCCTTGGACGAGGCGGAGACACTCGCTGATGCCCCTTCCGACCCACGCATCCAGGATCCGGAAAGCACCGCGGTGAACGCCTCCAGGGTGGACGCGTTGAAATCGGCGCTCCAACGGCTTCCCGAGGAGCAGCGCCGCTGTTGGGTACTCAAGGAATTCAACGACCTGAGCTATGAGGAGATTGCACTGACCTTGAACATCAGCCCCGACAGCGTTCGTGGCCGTCTCGCCAGAGCACGGACTGCCTTGGCCCGCACAATGGAGGAGTGGCGATGAAAACCCCTGGCGATGCACTGGAATGCGGGCACAGCCTCGCGGAACTGAGCGCCTACTTGGACACGGGATACATTGCGGATTCCGCACACGTAGATGCCTGCCCCGAGTGCCAGGCCGGCCTGGCTTCTTTGCGCAGGCTCTCCGAACTGGGCAATGAACTGCTGGCCTCGGACGTGGCCGACGCCGGCTCGGGCAACGATGACTGGATGCAGAACATCCTGAATAACCTTCAGCTGGAGCTGCGTCCCGGCCGTAGCATTCCGCTCCGCGCTAAGGACCCGCACGATGCCCTCTGGGAGACCGAGGGCTCGGTGTCAGCGTTGATCCGTTCAGTGGTCGACTCCATGCCCGGAACAGCGGCCGGTAAATGCCGCCTGACGGGAGACATCACGACGCCGGGAGCAGGAATCGACGTCGACGTGGAGATCGCGGTGGTCTTCGGACGCTCTCTGGAAGAGCACGCTGTGACGCTGCGGAATAAGCTGGCGGACATCCTGGCGGCCCAGACCGAACTCACCATCCAAGCCATCAACATCACCGTCACCGACGTGCTGGAGCCTCCCGCCCCGGCCGTCACGCCCACCACGGAGGACCAACCATGACGGAACATGTGGAGACCAATACCCCCGCCCTTGCCGAGGAACTCCTCGGCGTTGTCCAAGCGGTGGACGGTGTCACGGCGGTCTTCCCTGCCCAGCCCTTGTGGCAGTCGATAGCCGGCGCAGCAGCCGCGGCGGTCACCGGAGAACAGCAGCCCTTAGTCGGTCTTTCGGGACAGGGGGAGGGAATTGGCGTCAAGGTGCGGATCGGCGTCGGAATTCACCGGCCCGCCCCGGAAGTGGCCCGCGACGTGGCCGCAGCGGTCCGCAAGCACTTGAGAAACGCGAGCACCGTCGTCGAAGTCCTGGTGGTCAAGATAGGCCACTAGGAACCCACGGCGTCGAAGACTTTCCTCCGCTCGTTCTTCTGTACGCGCCGGGCTCCGGTGCGGGCAGAACGTTCAGCTGCGCGGTGTAACGGCAAGTTGGAATCCTCTACGCACCGGTCGAGTTTCAGACGATCACGGGAGGCGCTGACGAGTGAACAGACGCGTTTGACGGCTCAGGGAGCCCTGGTGGACGCCCTATCCACGGCGCTGTTATGGAGGTTCATCGCGGAGCTTGAAAATTCCCCTGCTGCCCTGCCTGAGCCAATCGAAGCGGCGCGCCTGTTCATCCATCAACTCCTCAGCGAAGAGTTGACCTTAAGTGCGATCGCCAGCGCCGCTAATGTCACGCCCGCATATCTCGTCCGACTTTTCAGGGAACACATGGGCACCACGGGATGGCGCCCTCAGAGCTCCGCCGGTCCAACGGGGGGAATTGTCCACTCACGGCAGTAGTGACGGCAACCGGAGAATCTGAATGTTTTGCTTGTGGAAATCTGGGCTTCAGATGATGGCGTTCATGACGTTCCAGCCCGAGTCGATGGCGGGACCGTTACCGAGAGCGCCACTTCCGCCCAGTAGAGCCAGAGCGTTCCCACGGCATTCCGGTCCGCATCTCTGTCGAAGTCAGGTTCCCGGGGAACATCGTATTCACGACGTAGTGGAGAATAGGCGCAGTGACCAGTACGCGAGCCATGTTCAAAAAGCCCAAGTCCGTCCTGCGCCGCGTAGTGAATGTGTTGCTCGCCGCCGTGTTGATGCTGGCGGGACCCGCCCTGATGATCACCAGCTATCAGCAAGTTGACGCCGACGAAGAGCTCGCCCGCACCGGCGTCCACGTCACCGGGACCATCACCTATTTCAGCGACGCCAGGAAGGCGTCGAACCGTGACATCACGGTGGAATACGTGGCGGCCGACGGCGTGAACCGCTACGCCAATGCGCCCGTGGATCATGAGCAGCACCCCTCCGTTGGCGGGCAGGTCACCGTCTCCTATCGGCAACAAAGCCCTGACCAAGCAGTCGTGCTCGGCTATGGAAGCAACAGCGAATTTCTGGGGGGTGTCGGCCTGATCTTGACGGTAGTTTTTACAACGTCTGGCCTCGCCCTCTTCGTTTCAGGGTTGCGGAGGCGGCGACGGGCCACTGCCAGTGGCGGCTCCGGGCCTGAACGCTGACCAAGCCCCCAACAGGCCTGCCGGCAGCTATTTGGTTGCGGCCGCGTGCTTTGCCTTGTAGCGGTTTCGTCGTGCCCGGAGGTATAGCGCTCCAATGGCAGCAACGATGACGGGAACTGTAATGCCCAGAGGAGCAGCCCAGTCCTTGGTGACGTCGCTGACGACTTTGAGGATGCTGACGTTGACGTTGATGTCGCGTGTGTAGGTTTCAACTTCGAATTCGCCGTCGACGTTCGGAATGGGCGCGATCAGCCGGAGGGTCAGCGTTTGCGTGCCGGGTTTGTTGGGTGTGATGTACCAGCCCCATTCGCCAACCTCGTCGCTTGGCAAGGCGATAACGCCTGAGGAATCGCCACGCCGTTCGATGTCGAAACCTTCACCGGTGAGGTCGGCGCGCATGAGGGCGCAGATCCGCGGGTGTTCGGTGGCTACCGGACTGCCGCCGGGGAAGCCTGTGGCCGGGTTCTCTTCCGCGCCGTGCAGGGCGACCCGAAGGATGAATTCTTCGCGGCTGCCCAGTTCCATGGCTGCCGGAGGTGAGTAGGCAACTGTGCCCTTGAGGCATTTCTCCAGATATTCCTGGACATCACTTCCAGGCTCTGCGGAGGACGTTGCCGTGGGGTCCGGCGTCCCGGTGTCGCTGGGGACGGGGCTGCCGGAATTGCTGCCGCTGGCTGTTGGAGTCGTGGAAGGTACAACAGGGGTTCCTGTTGGCTTTGGCGTGCCGGTTTCTGTTGGCGGCGGTTGTGCCTGCGTTATCTGGAGCTCGATGGCTTGTGACTCGCCCTGGGCGTTCGTGATTCGGGCGGTGTAGGCTCCGGGGGCCGGATAGGTGTGGTTCGTGCCGGCGCCGCAGGGGAATGCGATGGGGGCGGTTCCGTCTCCGGCGTCGAAGGTGCAAACCGCCGACGGCGGATACGTCACCTTTGGTTTGAAGGTGCATGATGACGTTTTGCACACCGCCGAATAACTCACTGACATCACCTCCGCATTCGTCGGTGCGGGTTTGTCTGGGCCGAAATCCGGAAGCGGACGTGAGGTAGCGGTAGGGGTCGGAGTTGACGGTGGCAGGACGGCCTTTTGGCTGGGGGCTGGGGGGAGAGGCGCTACCCCGGTGGCGGTGAGGCCCACTCCTCCCAGGGCGGACGCCAAGCCAAGCAGCAATGCGCCGGCCCCCCGACTCCAGCGGCTTGTTCCGCTCCGGCGCTTCGGCAAGTAGAGCATGGCATACCGAACCCATTGAGTATCCGCGACGATGCACGTCCTTTAGGGGCAGTTTGCGCCCTCACGTGGCCGGATTCAACCATCGATTTTATTGTGGGATGAAGTGGGAGAACGCCATCAGTGGGGTTAATTCACCGCTGCGGAAGCACCTGAGAAATCTTAAGCAAATGAGAAAAGATTCTTGCTTTAACGTGACCTGCGGCATAAGCTCGATTTATCAGGTTTTCCGGGCCGGTCAGCCGGCCCAAACAGTCGGAGGCACGTCATGTTGCGCATAGTTGGAGAACACTCGGTCGGCCATACACATCGTTGCCGGTACGTTGCCGGCACGGGTTCCCACTGTCCGGTGAGCGGTATCTGGGCTCCCATTGGTGTTGTTGGTCAGGGACTTCAGGTGCTTGAAGGAAGCATCATGCCAACGCATAGCAACGCAGCTGTGGTTTGGCATCTGGTCCAGGGCCTTACCAGCCGTGACTTACGTAGCTGAGGCAAGGCCGCGCCGGAGGAAGGCACGCCATGAGCCCCGCCGAAATGCCTTGGAGCGCAGGCTCTCGCAGTCGCGGGTGACTCGCGCCCGGGTAGACAGCCATGTACGGCTGCTGCTCGGGCGTCGAAACGAGGCGATTGGTGCGGCCCTGGCGGACAAGGTCCCCCTGGCCACGGTCTCCAAGATCGTCGGAATCCGGGCGAGCGACGTGAAGAGGCTCGGTGGCGCCTATCAGGATTTGGACTTTTCGGGGTTCCCCGAGGAATGGCACATAGCAGTACTTTCAGCCGCGGTCCGGCGACTCGACAGGGCTTTGGCTGAGAAGCAGCGGTCAGTGCACGAGCTCCGCGCTGACGTCCTTGTTGGTTTGGAGCAAGGGGGCATGGATCTCTTCAGGATTGCGGCCCTGACTGCGCTTCCGGCCGAAAGAATCCGCGAGCTTATCCGCGATCCGCGGCCCATCCAGTGAGCGCACCCTTAAGTGCCGCAATCAGCCGGGCGGTAGCTTGGTCTTTGTTGAGGCCGATGGTGTTGATCAGGTCCAGAATTTCACGGGGGTCGAAGAGGATGTTCCACAAGAACATTGCTTCATCGCCAATCGGCGGCAACCCCAGCTCCTCGCATGCTTCACGTAGCGGCCGCTCCAGGGCATCGGCCTGGACGGTCAGATAGAACGCCCCCGCACGCAGGCGGGCCAGGTAACCTTCCCCGGAACGGGTGTAGAGCATTGCGCCGCCATGCCGCGTCACGAGGTCCACCCATTTGCGGCTCACGACCGTCAGAAGTTCGACGCCGGCCAGTTCCTGCTGCTTGAGGCTGAAGTCGCGCAGCTTCTCACCAACGCCGAAGCGGTACTCCGCCAGGATGTCCTCGACGGAGGCGAAGTGCCGGTAAGCGGTGGCGGTGGAAATTTCCGCATGCTTCGCCACATCGGTCATGCTGATCGGGCCGCGGCGGGACGCGAAAAGCTGCCCCGCGGCCTTGACCAACTGTCTGCGGTTGCGCTGTGTATCACTACGCATTGATAGGCACCCTTTCGTCACCTCAAGCTTAGGTCCTTGAAGACGACCACCCGGTCAGGGCGGCCGTGAACGTTGCGACCAGCCGGGCAGATACCTCCGCCTCGTCCAGATCCAGGCTCCGGAGGAGGTCGTGGATCTCGCGGGGGTCGAAGAATCCGTTCCACAGGAACAGGGCTTCGTCGCCGGGATCTTCGATGCCGAGTGCCTCTGCGGCCTCCCGCAGGGGCTTCCTGAGTGCCTCTGCCTGGACAGTCAGGTAGTAGGCCCCTGCTTTGACGCGGGCCAGGTACCCTTCCGCCGACCTGGTGTGGATCATGGACTCGCCGTGCTGGACCACTAACTGCACCCACTTGCTGCACACGGCATCCAGGAGTTCCAAACCTTGGGCTTGATGGTTTTGGCTGAACGCCAGGAGTTCACGGCCCACCTCGAAGCGGTACGCAGCCAACACGTCATCCACGGACGCGAAGTGCCGGTAGGCAGTTGCTGATGAGATGCCGGCTTCGGCTGCGATCTCGCTCATGGTAGCCGAACGGCCGGCTCCGAAGAGCCGGCCGGCGGCATCCACCAACAGGGTCCGGTTCCTTTGCAGATCCAGGCGCTGGCCGGATGGTTGGCTGAGCAAGGTCATCCTACTGGCCGCAGTGCCGCCAGGCCTGCGGCCAGCCGTTGGACGCCGATGGAAATTGCTTCGGCACTGGCGGCGTAGGAGAGGCGGAGATGGTGTTCACCGTTCCGGCCGAACTCGCTTCCCGGACGAACGGCGACGCCGAACTCACGCAGGTGCGCCACCATCCGGGCCGCGGGCATGTCGACGTCGTACTTGGGGAAAAGGTAGAACGCGCCTTCGGGAGAGCTGACGGTAAGGCCGGGGATCTTGCTGAGGCCCTCAACCATAAGTTGCCGGCGCTCGGCGTAGGAGGCGTGCATGCGCTTGATGTCCGGCCCGCAGGTCTTGAGCGCTGTCAGTGCCGCCATTTGAACGGCAGTGTTCATGGAGCCGTTGAAGGTGTTGTGGACGCGGGCGGCAGAGGCGATGACCTCGGACGGCCCCCAGAGGTAGCCGACTCGCCAGCCTGTCATGGCGTAGCTCTTGGAGAACGTCTGGCAGTAGATCGTCCTTCCGGCCAGTCCGGGGATCTCCAACGCAGAGGTGAAAGGTTCTTCCGTGTAGACGAGGTCGCTGTAAGCCTCATCTGACAGGACAAGGGTGTCCGTGTCCGCCAACATCCCGGCGAGGGCTTCGAGCTCTGCGCGGGAGTGGACTATGCCTGTGGGGTTTGACGGGTTGCAGAAGACGAACATCTTGGCGCCTTCAAGGGCTGTGGCCAGCGCCTCAAGGTCCCAGTGCAGGTCCTCGGCCAGCGGAACGGGAACAACCATGCCGCCCGCCATGCTGACGAGGTCCGCATACAGGGAGTAGGTGGGATCCGGAATGACCACCTTGTCGCCCGGGTTGACGATGCCCAGGATGGCCGCCGAAAGGCCGGCTGTTCCGCCTTGGGTGATCAGCACGTCGCCGGGGCCGGC
Source organism: Paenarthrobacter sp. YJN-5 (assembly GCF_015040095.1). Classification (NCBI taxonomy): domain Bacteria; kingdom Bacillati; phylum Actinomycetota; class Actinomycetes; order Micrococcales; family Micrococcaceae; genus Paenarthrobacter; species Paenarthrobacter sp. YJN-5. The sequence goes on along the minus strand of NZ_CP053544.1, from coordinate 2,669,631 downwards.
CACTTCGCCGAGGAGCCGGCCGATACGGGCAGCCAGCTCCTCGCGAAGCACCAGCTCGCCGAGCAACGGCGAGTAGTGGGTGTATCCCTCTTCCAGTGCGCGTGCGGCGGCGGCGCGTACTTGTTGGGGGGTGTCGAAGTCCGGCTCGCCCATGGCGAGCGAGACGAGGTCGCCTTTGGACTGGGGTTGCTGAACGCGCAGGGACGTGCGCTGGACCCGCAGCACAGCTTCAGAGGGTTGGAAGGTCGCGACGGCGGTGGATGGTTCGAGGGTCATGGCAGTCCTGCTTCGAAGTGGTTGGGCTGGAAAGTAAGGGGGAGTAGCGGTCAAGGCTGCGGCAGATCGTCCTGGGGCGCGCCGGTCCAACGGCTGATTTCGATGTCACCGGAGGTGTCGCGCTGCACGGTGGGTGCGATCACGAGCTCCTGGACCACGGTGCGCTGCGGCAAGGTAGCCACCAGGTGGATGGCGCGGGCCACGTCCTCCGGTTGGACCATGGCTTCGCGTTCCTCGGACCTGGGTGGCCGTGCCCGGTTGTCCAGGATGGGTGTCGCCGTTTCCCCTGGAAGGATGGTCACGGCGCGGAGCCCTTCATTGCGGAAAGTATTGTGGAGGTAGGTCATGAAGTTCCGGACCGCGGCCTTCGCTGCACCGTAAGCGGCGCCGCCCAGGAGGTTCGGGTTTACTGCCGCCAGTGAGGAGACAGTAATGATGGTGCCAGTGTTCCTGGAGAGCATGCCCGGAAGCACTGCCTGCGTCAGCAGGTAGACGGCGTTGAGATTCACATCCAGGACGTCGTTCCATTCCTGCTGGCTGATCCACCGCACATTGAGCACCTTGCTGGCACTTCCGGCGTTGTTCACCAGGATGTCCACGGGGCCGAAGTTTTCCGAAACCCACTCAACCAGGGCATCGACGTCGTCTTTTGACGCGATGTCCGCGGCGCGGGCCTGCACTGTGCCGCCGGCGGCCTTGATCTCTGCGGCGGCTTCCTCAAGAACGGCAAGGCGCCGGCCCACAAGGACCACGTTCGCTCCTTCGGCTGCGAGCAGCGCGGCCGTGGACCGGCCCATGCCGGTGCCCGCGCCGGTAATTACGGCAACTTTGCCTTCGAGAAGTCCCATGGTTCCGTTCCTGTAGGGTGGGTGATCTTGAGAGATTCATCGCATATGCGAAAAGTTTCTCATTTGTTGGGCCTGGTGGTCAAGCGTCGCCGGGGAGAATGATCAGGCCGCCGCAGCGGTGGTGACCTGCCCGGAGTGATGCGGGAGGCCGGTGGCCGCGAACAGGTTGGCTACCCGCGATTCGAGCAGGCCAAGCAGGCGTTGCGACTCGCGGTACGCCTCCACGGCATCGTGCTGGTTGACCCAGCGGAAGGTCATCCGCTGGCCGGGACGTGCCTGTCCCAGCATGGGCAAGGACGCTTTGGTGGCGAAGGCCACGATCGGGTATCCGGCGGTGAGCGTCCGGTAGCGGCCCAGGATGATGAGTTCATCCCCGTGCGGAATCTCGAAGGCTCCGATCGGAACGCCGTGGGACACTATCTCGCCGAGGCCCTCAGGGTGAACCACCGGTCCGTCCAAGCGGAGTCCGACGTGGTTGGACTTGGCTGTGACTGTGTATTCACGCGAGGAGAGCAGTTCCCGGATTCCGGCCGCCGCATCTGTCTCCGGGCCTTCAACGATGTCAATGGTCCAGAGCGGGTGGTCAAACGACGGGATGGGCACGGGAAGCCTGAAGAGGGGCTGGGTGAGGTACGGGTGCTCGAAGCCGGCATAGGAGGTCCTTAGTTCCAGTTGCTGCCCCGCCGCAATGGTTTGCGGAAATCCCATCCGCGCCTCAGGTGCGGCGCTCCCCATGAAATGTCCTGATGCCAAGGTTCCGTTGAAGGCCACGTAGTTGCGCATCCCGCCGCGGGCGTTCGCAATCACCACCCGCCCCTTGGCAGGGACGCAGACGGGCTCCCACAGAGAGGCTTTGCCGCCATTGACCGTCACGTCCGCCGGGGCTCCTGTCACCGAGATCAGGATGGGTTCGGAAGCCGTGAAGGAAAACCGGCCGCCCATGAGTTCCAGCAACGTGGCCCCCCGCTGATTACCTACCAGGACGTTGGCCACAGCTGCTGAATGCTGGTCCGCAGCTCCGCCGCTGGGAACACCCAAGGCTTCAGACTGTTCCCTGCCCAGATCCTGGAAGGTGGCCAACCAGGCTGTCTCGCGGACTTTGAGGGTAACGCCCCGCTCCGGTGCCATCAGTGTGCCCTTTCCATCAGGTATGGCTCGTTCATGAGGAACCGCCCTTCCAAACGCTCCCACTCCGACTCCGGCACGACCTTGAACCTGACGGTATCCCCGGGTGTGTAGGAAGTGGGCGGGTCCTGCCGGATATCGCAGATGGTCAGGGGAGTGCGCCCGATGACTTTCCAGCCAGTGGGGCCGGGGAAGGGCTGGATGATGGCGTTGGTTCCGGCGACCATGACGGATCCGGTATCAACGTTGGTCCTTGGCTCCTTGCAGCGGCTGACCTGTCCCGGGAACTGTACTGTGCCCATCATGGGGGCCATTGCGGACGCCAGCAGATTGATCGACAGCAGCGAATCCTGGAGAGAGCCCAAGACCGCTTCCTCGCTGATTCCCAGCTCCGCGGCAACGTCCTGCAGATCCGGCGCGAAGGCTTGGTTGACCACCATCGGGATCACGAAATGCTTGTGCGCATGAGTGTGCCCGGTGGTGTCCTGGAAGCGTCCGGAGGCGGCCAACCGGATGGTTTGCGCCAGCTGCTCGTGGCCCACGGCCAGGCAATCGAACTCCACCAATAGCGAATCGACACCGGCCACGACGTCCTGCAGTCCGTAGGGGCGGACCTCGAGGAGGATTTCGCGGAGCCTGCGGCTGCCCGCTTGTCGTTCCTCGACGGTCCCGGAGGCCAGGCTGATCATCAGGGCGGAGTCACCGAAGGGGACCGCCTTGATGTCCGGAGTCTGCCCGGGGTCTGGGTTCGTACTCATGGGTCCTTAGCTTGTTGTCTCAGGGAAAGGGTCAGACAGCGGCCAGCTTGGCCTTTTCGGCCAGTACTTCCTGCAGGCCCGTGGCCTGGATGCCGGCCTGGGCCAGCGCGGCGCGAAGTGCGGTGCCGTTCTCGAGGACTTGCGGGTGGTCGCCATGAAGAAGGGCGACGTCTGCATCGTGGCCGAGCGGGACCACCTTGCCGGTTACGGCGCGCACCGTTCCTTCGGTGACTACCTGGACAACGCGTCGGCCGATCTCCCCGGGGTCATGAAGAAGGGCGCCTTCAGTGTTGCGGGAGACGGGCATGCCGTCCTCGCCGTAACCACGGTCAGCCAGGAAGACGTAGCCAACCTCCAAGCCGCGTTTGCGGGACTCCTCGGCGAGCAGGCCGTTCTGGCAAATCACAATGTAGGAAGGGTCGTAGGCCTTGATGGCGTCGGTGATCGCGCGGGCGTGCTTGGCGTCGGTCTGGGCGATGCTGCCCATGCGGCCATGTGGGGCAACGTGGCTGATCCTGCCGCCATGGATGCGGGCAAAGGCGTCCAAAGCACCGATCTGGTAGAGGACATCGGTGCGGATTTCTTCTTCGCTGGCTTCGATCAGGCGGCGGCCGAAGCCCACGAGGTCCGGGTAGCCCGGGTGCGCACCGAGTTCGATGCCGCGCTCGACGCAGGCCTTGACTGTGGTGTCCATGACGCGGGGGTCTCCGGCATGGAAGCCGCAGGCAATGTTGGAGGCCGTGACAAGGCCCAGCAGGGCGTCGTCATCGCCGATGGTGTAGTTTCCGTAGCTTTCGCCGAGGTCTGCGACGACGGCGACAGAGTTGATGCCCAAAATGACTCCCAATGGTTTTCGTTGTGGTGCTTCATGGTCCAACGACGGCGGCTGTGCGGCAATGGCGGCAGGCCGCCGTCGTACTGTTTGTTAGTGGGTGGCCAGTGGCTGGCCCTTGGTCTCCTTCAGGAAGTAGACCGAAACCAACGTGATGATTGCCGTGCCGATCGACGCGTATGCCGGGACCATGCTGTTGCCTGTGGCCTTGATGATTTCGGTCATGACCAGCGGAGCACTGCCGCCAAAGATGATGGTGCTGAGGCTGAAGCCGATGCTGTAGGCGCTGTAGCGGACCGTGGTGGGGAACATTTCGGTCAGGACCGTGTGGACTACGGCTGCGTGGCCGGAGAACGCGATGGCCATGACCACCGTGGCGATGCAGGCCATGAGCATGTTGCCCGTGGTGATCATCGCGAACATCGGATAGGACACCACGGCCATGAGAACGGCGGAGAGTGCCAGTACCGGCTTCCGGCCGATACGGTCCGAAAGCCGCGCCATCAGTGGGATGGCGATGATGATGGCTACCAAGCTGAAAGCGGTGACCGTCAAGGCCTGCAGCATGCTGAAGTTGTTGCCTTGTCCAAGTTGCGTCTTCAGGTAGGTCGGCATGTAAGCGAAGAGCAAGTAGTAGCCCGGGCCGTTCAGGGCCGGAAGGAAAATGGTCAGGGCAATGGCCTTGAGGTGGCGCTTGGAGGTGAAGACGGCACGCAAAGGGTTGCGTTCCACTTCATTGCGCTCCCGGAGTGCCTCGAAGTGCGGGGTGTCTTCCATCTTGGAGCGGATGTAGTAGCCGACGTAGCCCAACGGCACAGCGAACAGGAATGGAATGCGCCAGGCCCAGGATTCCATGGTGGCGTCGCCCAGGGTGGTGATGAGCACCGCCGAAAACGCGCTGCCGAAGAGCAGGGCGCAGAAGGAGCCGACGGCGATGAAGCTCATGGAGAAGTTGCGGTGCTTGTTGTGCGCGTACTCGCCTACGAAGGCCATGGCGCCGGCCACTTCGCCGCCGGCCGAGAAACCCTGCAGGATGCGGAGCAGGATCAGCAGCGCCGGAGCAGCCCAGCCAATCACGGACGACGACGGGATCAGGCCGATGCAGGCAGTGGCGCCGGAGATGAGCAGCAGAAGCATGGACAGCAGGTTCTTGCGGCCCAGCTTGTCACCGAGGTAGCCGCAGATGACGCTGCCGAAGGGACGTGCCAGGAAACTGACCAGGAAGCCGACGTTGGTCAGGAGCAGGGACCCGATGTCCTTGGAGCCCATGATGTTGATGGCGAGGTACGTTGTCAGGAGGCCATAGATGCCGTAGTCGTACCATTCCACGAAAGAGCCCATGGTGCCGGCAATGGTTGCTTTGCGGACCATCTTGCCGTCAGCAGTGACGACTTTTACTTGTGCGGTGTTCAGTTCCACTGATTCCGTCGATGAAGTAGACATTGGTGGTTCTCTCAGTTTAGGTCCCGGTATGGGGGCAGGGCGGAGATTAGCTGTATTCCCGGGTGATCTCGGCTGTCATTTCCGCCTCGTGGACTGCTACGGCCTTGACCAGTTCGAGGATTTCCGCGGCCCGGGCCTGCGGGATGATCACGACGCCGTCATCGTCTGCGGCGACGATGTCACCGGCGGAGCATACGATTCCGCCGATCGCGACGGGCTCACCAATCACCCCGGGCCCGTTCTTGAACGGGCCGGCGGGGGTGGTGCCGCGGGCGAAGACCGGGAACTTGATGTCGGTGATGGTCGCCCGGTCGCGGATGTAGCCATCAATGACGGCGCCCGTTGCACCGGCGGCCTCGAAGCGCTGGGAGAGTTGCTCGCCCACCAGTGCCCGGTGCTCATGGCCGAAGCCGTTGATCACAAGGATGTCGCCTGGCTCGATGTAGTTGAGGGATTCGATGACCGCAGCGTTGTCGCCTGCTGCACCTAGGACGGTGAGGGCTGACCCGACACATTTGGCGCCGGCCCAGACGGGATTGATGTTGCCGTCCACGAGTCCGAGGCGTTCCATGGCGTCGCCGATGTTGGCTACCGGGAACTCTTCGAAGGCGCGGACCAGTTCCCGCGGCGGGCGCGTCCACTGTGCCTTGCGGACTGTGAGCTCGAGAGTTGTTGCCATAGGTGTTCCACCTTTGGGGTTGGTACGAAGTCGGGGAGACTGCGGCGGTTGAGACCGCAATCACATATGAGAAAAGTTTCGCGTTTTTTCGTCTCCGCGTCAAGCCCTCATGTCATCTGCCCGAAAAAGAAGGAGGGCACCCCGAGTCCCTGTGGGAGAACTCACAAAAAAGCGTTGACTTACGGTTCGTGATTTGCGAAGCTCTTCTCATTCGCGAAACTTATCGCAGTTCACTTCCCTTGGATTCCAGCCGGCTTCGGCCCGTTCGCATCCGCCGAGGCCAGGCCCAAGGGCGACCAGGAGGTTCATCCCCTATGCAAGGACGTTCCACGTTCATGGCCGCGGCGGCAGCTGCCACTGCCGCCGCTTTCCTCTTGACCGGTTGCACCACCGGCGGCCAGGCTCCGGCGGGCAGCACTGATGGCGGTGGCATGTCCACGGACACCATCCGAACGGCGCTCAATGCCGACCCAACCACCTTCAACGCCGCCAAGGCCAACGCCAAGGACGACTACGAGGTTGCCAGGTTCCTGTTTGACACTGTGGTCAGGCGTGATGCTGACGGCAAGTTCATTGGAGGGCTGGCCACAGAGTGGAAGTCCACAGCCACCAACGCCACCTTGACCATCCGCAAGGACGCCACCTGCGCAGACGGGACGCCCATTACCCCCTCGATCGTGGCCAAGTCGTTGAGCTACTTTGCCGACCCGGCCACCAAGAACAACTTCGGCAAGCTCGTCTTCGGTCCAGGTCAGCCCACGATCACCGGTGACGACACCGCCGGTACCGTGGACATCAAGCTGGCCCAGCCGTGGTCCGAGCTCATCGGCGGCCTGACCCTCGCCCAGACAGGCATCATCTGCCCGGCCGGCCTCGCCGACTTGGAAGGGCTCGCCAAAGGAACAGTCAAGGGAGCCTTTTCCGGTCCCTACACGCTCACCAAGTCCTCCCACGGCGTCAGCTACGACATGACGCTTCGCGAGGACTACGACGCCTGGCCCCGGTACTCCAAGCCGCTGGAAGGTGTTCCGGCCAAGACCGTCCGGTTCTTCCCCGGCGTGAACAAGACCACCGTGGCAAACCAGCTGCTCACCGGCGAAATGGACGTCTCCGACATCGCACCCGCAGACGTCCAGCGTTTCGAAGGAAACAAGGACTACACCGTCACGTCGGTACCCTTCGCCGGCATCTTCCTCTTGTTCAACCAGCGTGAAGGCAGCCCCTTCACCGATCCTGCCCTGCGTAAAGCAGTCGCCCAGCTGATGAACCAGCAGGCGTTCAACGCAGCTGCCTACGCCGGCAAGGGCATCACGTACAACTCAATCGTTGCGCCTACAGTCCCGTGCGTCCTGCCCGATAACTCCAGCATGACCAAAGAGGACGCCGACGCAGCCAAAGCCGTTCTGGCAGGGAAGACCTTCAAGATGGTGGGCACCACCAGCATCGGCCCCAACGGAGCAGGCAGCACCTATGTCCAGGAGGCCCTCCGGGCAGCCGGGGCGACCGTAGACCTGCAGCTCGTGGACAACGGAACCTGGGCCACAATGACCCAGACCAAGCCGGAAACCTGGGACCTGACCGTCCAGGGCGACGCCAACTTCGTGGGGACGGTCGCGGCCTCCCTCACGCGCATCGCCGGAGTGCCTACCGAAAAGGGCGGCCGGAACATCGGCGGCGGCGAGAACGCAGACATCCTGGCCGAAATCGCTACTGCACAGTCAGCGACGGACGAGGCCGCCCGCTGCGAGGCCTACACGAAGGCCCAGAAGAGCATCCTGAGCGACAACGACATTGTTCCTTTCGTCGGTGAACCGCAGATCGTCGCCCAGCGCTCCGGATTCTCCATCCAGGCGCCATCCGGGATTGTCGACTACGCCACTCTTCGCATCACCAAGTAAGCAAAGGTTTCACGATGACTGAACCCACCATGCTCTCCAAGGAAGTACAGATCCTTGAGAGCCAAACCCCGGGGGCCGCCAAAGGCCCCCGGGGCAGGGCCCTGAGCCTCTCACCTTGGGCCGACTACGCCCTTCGCCGCGCCGGCGGCGTCCTCCTCTCCGTCGCCCTGCTCGTCGTCGTGACCTTCTTCATGGTTCCGCTCATCCCGGGCGACCCGGCAGTTGCAGTAGCCGGCGCTGACGCCACCACCGAACAGATCGAGGCGATCCGGAACAACCTCGGACTCAACGATCCCCTCTACGTGCAGTTCATCAACTACGTCGGCGGCCTCCTCACCGGTGACCTCGGCGAATCATTCGCCTACAGCACCTCCGTGTCCCAGATCATCGCCACCAAACTGCCGTTCACCGCCGAAATCGCCCTGCTCGGAATCATCCTGGTGCTGGTGGTTTCGGTTCCGGCGGGCATGCTGGTGGGAATCCTCACCCGCGGAGGACGGAACAAATGGCTCGACGTTTCCTTCGGGATGCTGACAGCCTTCTTCCAAGCCGTACCCCAGTACGTGGTATCCACCATGCTCGTTGTGGTTTTCGCCATCATCCTCAAGGTGCTGCCCGCCGCAGGCGCCGCCTCGCTCAGCGCACTCATCCTGCCCGTTGTTGGCTTGTCCATAGCCCCCATCTGCTCCATTGCCCGCGTGGTTCGCCGCGAGACGGCAACTGTCCTGGAGCAGGACTACCTGCGGACCGGACGTGGCTGGCGGCTTCCGGCGCTACGGCTCTATGCCCGGCACGCCTTGCCCAACCTGCTCACCACGGCCCTGACACTGGCTGGACTCATCCTGGCCGGAATGCTGGGCGGGGCCATCATCGTGGAGAACGTCTTCAACTGGCCCGGCCTTGGACGGGAGATCGTCACGGCGATCGTGAACAAGGACTACCCGGTCATCCAAGGGATCATCCTGGTACTGGGTTTGCTGGCGATCCTGCTCAACTTGCTGGTCGACGTGATCCTCGGCCTCATCGACCCCCGTACGCTGGGAGGCAAATCCAATGGCTGAGACAGCTCCGCGCCGCAGGTTCCGTTGGACCACCGGCCTGATCATCGGCATCGTGCTCATGACTGTCATGGTGCTCACCGCCCTCATTGCACCGTTGTTCCTCAGCGACGCTGCCGAGAAGCTGACGCCCCAAGCGTCCCAAGGCCCCAGTGCCGAGCATTGGTTGGGGACTGATGACTTCGGCCGCGACGTCCTCGCCCGGTCCTTGGTGGCCGCCAGGCTGACCCTGCTCATGACCGCGGCAACCACGGCCATTGCCGTCGTCGCCGGCATCGCGGTGGGTACCGCAGTCTGGCTCGCACCGCGCCGCATCCGTACGGCGGTCCTCCGGGTGATCGAAGCTGCCGTGGCCTACCCGAGCCTCATCTTTTCCCTGCTGATCGCGGCCATCCTGGGCCAGGGCACCTGGTCTGCGGTACTGGCCATTTCCATCGCGAGTATCCCGGCCTTCGCACGCTTGACGGCGAACATGGCGGCCTCAATTTCCCAGCGCAACTACGTCTCCACAGCCAGGTTGCTTGGCGTATCAGGGCCGCACATCATCACCCGGCACCTTCTGCCGAACATGGCCGAACCCCTCCTGGTCCTGACGGCTACGGTGTTCGCCACTACCCTGATCGACCTGTCCAGCCTGTCCTTCATTGGCCTCGGCGTGCAGAACCCCGAGTACGACTTCGGCCGGCTCCTCAACGAAGCCTTGGTCAACATCTACTCCCAACCGCTGCAGGCAGTGATGCCATCCATCATGATCACCATCACCGGACTCTCCGCGATGCTCATCGGTGACGGTCTCGCCGCAGCCACCGATCCCCGCGGCGGCCGCAAGTTCGGCAGCCTCCGCAAGGCATCCGAGGTACCCGCCTCCCTGCGGGCCGACGCCGAAGCGCTGGTTGAGGTGGACAACCTCACTGTCACCACGCCGTCGGGCATTCCGTTGGTGAAGGGCGTATCGCTCAGTATCCACCCGGGCGAAGTGGTCGGGCTGGTGGGCGAGTCCGGCTCCGGCAAATCGTTGACGGCCATGTCCATCGCCGGGCTGCTACCGGAAGAGTTGGGGGTCAATGCGAAGACCATGCGCCTGGGCGAGCTCAACCTGCTCAAGAAGAACAACCCCCGCGAGCTCGCCACCTCCATCGGACTCGTGTACCAGGATCCGGGAACCAGCTTCAATCCGGCCCTTCGCATCGGCTCGCAGCTGACCGAAGTGAGCCGTGTGCACTTGGGGCAATCCAAGCAAACCGCCTTTGCGCGGATGGTCAAGGCGCTGGCCGACATCCGGATCACGCAGCCGGAGAAGCGCATGAAGCAGCACCCGCATGAACTCTCCGGCGGCATGCTGCAGCGGGCCATGATCGCCTCCACGCTGGTAACAGACCCGCGCCTGATCATCGCCGATGAACCCACCACGGCTCTTGACGTGACCGTCCAGGCTGATGTGCTCCGTCAGTTCCGGACCATCAACCGCGAGATGGGCACCGCCATGCTGTTCATCTCCCACGACATCGGTGTAGTCCAGGCACTGTGCGACAAAGTCATTGTGATGAACGGCGGCAAAATCCTGGAACGCCTCACGGGCGAGGAACTGGCTGCCGGCAAGGTCAAACATCCGTACACCAAGGCCCTTCTCGCCGCGACACCGTCGATCGCCGAGCGCAAGGCCGAACTGGTGACCGTCAAGGCAACGGACTTCGAAATGGACGAAATTTACGACGACGAACCAGCCGCCGGCAGCAGGGTCGAGGAGGCAGCACAATGAGCGCACAAGCAGTGTTGGAACTGCAGGATGTCAGGGTCACCTTCGGTTCCGGGCGGTCAGCCGCAACCGTACTGAAGGGTGTCAGTGCAAGCATTCCCCAAGGGAACACCTTGGGAATCGTGGGGGAGTCCGGCTCAGGCAAGTCCACCATGGCCAAGGCGATCGTCGGGCTGGTGAAACCCAGCGGCGGCACCATCTCCTTCGACGGACGCGATGTCACTGCGATGTCCGGTGCTGACCGCCGCCGGATGCGACGCATGGTCCAGATGGTTCCGCAGGATCCGTATTCCTCCTTGAACCCGCGGAGGACCATCGGACAAACCTTGGCCGAGGCTATTGATCCGTTGCGGGCCAATCCCAAGGAGCATCGCGGGAAGATCTCGTACTGGCTCTCCACCATCCGGCTCGATCCGGACGTGGCCGAACGCTACCCCCACGAGTTCTCCGGAGGGCAACGGCAGCGCATCGCCATAGCCCGGGCACTGGCTGTCCAGCCGAAGCTCATCATCGCAGACGAGATCACCTCCGCGCTCGATCTCTCCGTTCAAGCCGAGATCCTGAACCTGATAGGGCGGCTTCGTAAGGAACTGGACCTGACAATGGCCTTCATCTCCCATGACTTGGACGTGGTGCACCACGTCAGTGACCAGATCCTGGTGCTGTTCCACGGGGAAGTCGTTGAACACGGGGACGTCGATGCCGTCTACGGCAACCCCCGGCATCCCTACACCCGTCGCTTGATCGACTCCGTTCCGGGCGGGCCCGGCTTTGATATCGGCGAACGGCGCGTGGCGGCAGTATAGGAAAAATCCAATCCGGGAAGGCCCTTGGGCGCCAGCCAATCCATGCAGGGGCTGGCGCCAGGGGCTCGACTGGTGCCTTGACGATCACCTGTTCACTTGGTGTTCGCGGGGCCGAACGTTGCACCGGCGTCGGTGGACACCACCACCTCATCAACGGTGGCCACCCACAGGGACGGACTCCCGCTTGATCCGTTTCCTGCCGCGATGGCCTGAACCTCGGATGCGACGCGGCCTTTCCTGGTCCAGGTAACACCGGCGTCGGCGGAGTGGTACGTGGTCCCGTCCGGAGCCACTCCGAAGGCTTCGGTGGGGTCCGCGAACGCGGCGAACTGGATCACGGGTCCGTCGGGGACCGCTTTCCAGGTCTTCCCGCCGTCGGTGGATCGCTGGATCCCGTTCTCGGTGGTGGCCAGCACCGTGTCAGAGTCGGCATGTCCGGCCAGGACGGCAGGGGCGAAACCGGCAGCAGCGACCTCCCAGGCTTTCCCGTCAGCACTTCCGCGCAACTGGCCGTCGTAGCCGACAATTCCGGACTTGGTGACTGTCAGGGCGTGGAAGTCTGATTCGCCTTGCCGGGAGAGTGGTTCCCAAGTCTTCCCGCCGTCGGTGGATTTCATCAATCCCAGCGGGTCGGGCAAGGACGATCCGGGCCCGGGATGGCCGGAGGCGTAGAAGACGTTACCTGCGCCGACGGTGAAACCCATGAGGTCGTTCGTGTCACCGATCTTGGTCGCGGGGGTAACAGTAACGTCAAACAAACCCTCGTGGGTGGCGAGCAGGACCTGGCCGGACCCACTGTTGACGGCCAGCGCGTGCACGTGGTTGCCGGGCAGCGTGTTGTCCGTCATCCCATGTGAAGACTCTGCAGGGCCGGAAGACGGAGAGGGCTGGGTGCAGGCAGCCGCGGCAGGAAGGAAGGCGAGGAGTGCGGCGACTCCTGCGGCCCGGTATAACGACGGTTTGGCTAAAGGCATGGGAAGCTCCAGGGCTCGATGGCAGGGATGAGTCAAAGACGGAGGGGAGTGCCGGCCGTTCCAAGGCCGGCACTCCGCTGGCTGCTAAAAGGACGGCGCCGGCCGCTAGAGGCCGGCCAGCAGTTGCTCCATCTCCTTGATCTCTGCCTCCTGCGCGGTGATGATCTCCTTGGCCAACTTCACGGCATCGGTGTTCTTGCCTTCGCGGGTTTCCGTCTCCGCCATCGCCACGGCACCGCGGTGGTGGGCAATCATCTGCGACAGGAACAGTCTGGCAGCCTCGGTACCCTGGGCTGCATCGAGTTTGGCCATGTCATCGTCACTCATCATGCCGTCCATGCTGTGGCCCGAGGGCATCATCGTGGACTCGTTCCAGCCTTTCAACCAATCGGTCATTGTCTCGATTTCCGGGCCTTGGGCATCCTTGATACGGGTTGCCAACGCGCTCACCTGGGCAGGGATGTCCTGCTTGGCGAGGATCATCCCGCTCATCTCCACGGCTTGGGCATGGTGGGGGATCATTGCCTGCGCGAACATCGCGTCGGCCGCGTTATGGTCCCCGGCGCTCGCGGGCGCGGATTGCGCGGGGGCGCTGGAGGAGCCCATATTTCCGTGGTCCATCCCGGGCATGGACGTCCCTGACGAACCGGGGGTTCCGGTGCTGCATCCTGCGAGTGCCAGGGAAGCGACAAGGGCAACAGCGGAGAGGGGCAAAAGCTTTTTGGTTTTCACAGAACAGTCCTTCAAACGGGTTCTCGTGAACGCCAACGCGCTCACGGCAAGGCGGGATATGTGGATGCCGGACCGGAAGCCCGGGCGCCGCCGAGGGGGCGGCGCAAGACAGAGTGGCCCCCGGGTAGGCGGGGCGAAGGCCGGTGCCTATGTTCTGCTGATCGACAGTTCGCCCGGGGATGGACTTCCGGGCAGGTAGGACCACAGCGTGCTGGAACCTGTAGCGACAGGCCGGAACGAGGATGGCACCGTCGTGGAGGTGTCCGGCAGCGGGGCTGCCAGGACGCTGGTGGCGGTTGAGGGGACACAGGAGACGCCCATCGCATGCTCCGTGGAGCAGTTCCCCGAGCAGGCGCATTGTGCCAATGCACCCGCGGCCGGACCCGCGGCCGGACCCGCGTCGGCCTGCGCATCAGTGATGCCCGCCCCTCCGCCGTGGGGGTCGTGGGCGGCCGTGCCATGGTCCACCGTTTCAACGGATATGACCGTTGTTGTTGCTGCGGTGGTCATGGGGTGTTGGGTGTGCAGACCGGTCATGACGTGCATCCCCAACACGCCGGCGATCAATGCCATGACTGTCACCAGCAGCCCGATGCTAAGGAAGGTCCCGGTCATGGTGCGGCGTGCCTGCATGACTGTCTCCTTCCTTTCGTGCGGGCTGCATGGCTTCTTGTGCTTCCAGCCTATCGGCCCCCGGCGCCGCCCCGATCCGTGGGGTGGGGCGCCCGGTGCGTGGTTGGTTTAACGAACCTGGGAGGGGTTCAGTTTCACCCTTCGGAGAAGCTGGGCGTTCAGGGCCACGACGATCGTGGACGCAGACATGAGTACTGCCCCGGCTGCCGGGGACAACACGACCCCCGCGAAGGCCAGGACGCCGGCAGCCAAAGGCACGGCGATGATGTTGTAACCGGTGGCCCAGATGAGGTTCTGCCACATCTTGGTATAGCTGGCCCGGGACAGATCAACCATGGACAGCACGGCGCGGGGATCGTTGCCGGCCAGGATGACTCCGGCCGATTCCATGGCGACGTCGGTGCCGGCGCCGATGGCGATGCCGACTTCGGCCCGGGCCAGGGCGGGGGAGTCGTTCACCCCGTCACCGACCATCGCAACTTTCAGCCCGCGGGCCTGCAGTTGCGCGACCTTCTTGTCCTTGTCGGCCGGGAGGACCTCGGCGAAGACCTCGTCGATGCCAAGCTCGGCCCCCACAGCATCCGCAACCTGGCGGGCGTCACCGGTGATCAGAGCCACCTTGATGCCCCGGGCCTGCAGGGCCTTCACTGCCTGCCGTGACTCCGGACGGATCGCATCTTCCAGGCTCACCGCTCCGAGGATCCGGTCACCGTCTACGACGTGCAGCACCGCAGCGCCACGTCCGGCCCATTGCCTGGTGGTGGCGGCCATGGCGTCGGTTTCGGTCAGGTCGAGCTCGCGGAGCAGGGCCGGCCCGCCGACCTGCACTGTCCGGCCATCGATCATCGCCCTCACTCCGCGGCCGGTCATTGAGGAAAATCCGGTCGCGGTTGGCAGGTCCAGGCCTTGGTGGTGCGCGGCGCGGACGATGGCCCGGGCGACGGGGTGTTCACTGTCGGATTCCACGGCTGCGGCCACTGCCAGCAGCTCCCGGGGCGTGGTGCCGTCGACGGCGGTGATGTCTTTGAGCTCAGGTTCGCCTTTGGTCAGGGTGCCGGTCTTATCGAACAGGACGACGTCGACGGTGCGCATCCGTTCAAGGGCCATCCGGTTCTTGATCAGCACCCCGACCCGGGCGGCTTGTTCGGTGGATATGGCGATGACCAAAGGGATGGCCAGGCCCAGTGCGTGAGGGCAGGCGATGACGAGCACTGTGACAGTGCGGGTCACGGCGTCGGGCAGGCTGCCGAGCAGGATCCAGGCGATGAAGGTGACGACGCCGGCGATCGTGGCGAAGTAGAACAAGAACGCCGCCGCCCTGTCGGCCAGGGCCTGGGCTTTGGAGGAGGAAGCCTGCGCTTCCGCGACCAGCCGCTGGATACCCGCCAGGGCTGTGTCCTCTCCGACGGCGGTGATGCGCACCCGGACGGTGTTGTCCGTGGCGACTGTGCCGGCAACCACGGGGTCCCCGGGCCCTCGGGCGACGGTCTTGGACTCGCCGGTGATCATTGATTCGTCGAACTCGGCCTGCCCTTCCACGATCGTCCCGTCCGCGGGCATCCGGGCGCCGGAGCGGACCAGCACTACATCCCCTGGAGCGAGGTCGGTGACCGGGACTGTTTCCGTGCCGTTGGGGGTGACGCGTTCTGCTTCATCAGGCAGTAAAGCGGCCAGGGCATCCAGGGCACCTTGGGCCGAACCAAGGGCGCGCATCTCCATCCAGTGCCCCAGCAGCATGATGGCGACCAGCAGTGCCAGTTCCCACCAGAAGTCCAGATCGAAGTTCCCGATCCGCAGGCTGGTGGCCCACGAGGCGATGAACGCGACGCTGATTGCCATGGCAATCAGCAGCATCATGCCCGGCTTCCTGGTTTTCAGCTCACTGAGTCCTCCTTTGAGGAACGGCATGCCGCCGTAGAAGAAGATCACGGTGCCCAGCGCTGGTGGGATCCAGGCCGAGCCCGGGAACTCCGGCGGCATGTAGCCGAGCAGGTGGGCGAACATCGGGCTGAAGAACACCACCGGGACGGACAACGCCAGGGTCAACCAGAACCGGTCCTTGAACATCGCCGTACTGTGCCCGGCATGCTGCCCATGGCTGTGCACCATATGGTCGTCGTCCGGACCGTGGCCGTGGTGCTGTTTGTGCTGGTCGCCGTGCATTTCAGGGTTGTGCCCGGCGTGGTGGGTGGGGTCCGGTTCGGGTTCCCTGACCGGTGAGTGCGGGTGGTGGTGGGTGTGCTCTGTCATGGCGTGCTCCTCCAGTAACGGCCGCGTCAACGCCACAAGAGGCGGCACTGGCCGTTGGTGTATGGACTAGCGGTTGTTGGTGAGGCTGTAGCCGGCGGACGCCACAGCGTCCCGGACAGCGGAGGGCCCGGCAGGCCCGGTGACGACCAGGCGGGAGACCCCGCCCGGGACCAGCCCGACCGTGGCGGACCCGACGCCGTCGACGTCCCGTACGGCGCGTTCAACGCGGTCCGCACAGCTGCCGCAGGTCAGGCCTTCGACGCCGTACTCAACACCTTGGGCGGTGGAGGCGGGGGATTCGGATCCGTTGGTGGAACAGCAACCGCAACCTGAGGAGGACTTTGCGATGAGGGGCAGTTCGGTACGTGGTGGTGTTTGCATGCCAGTTTCCATTTCTTAGCGGATGAGCGATGGATGCTGGGGATGAACGGCTGTGAAAGAGGGCGGACCCTCCGGGACATACCACTTCACTGACAACACCATCAATATACCCCTAGGGGGTATGCGCGGCAAGGTGCTCACGACTGGAGCTACGTCACTTCAATGGACCCCATCATTCCCAAGTCTTCGTGGTCCAGGATGTGGCAGTGATAGACGGACCGCCCGCGGAAGTCTTTGAACGCCACCCTGACCTTCACCCGCCCGTTGGCGGGTACATTGACCACGTCCTGCCAGATGGCATCGTCCACGGACTGACCGTTCTCCTCGATGATCTGCATGGGCCAGACATGAAGGTGGAACGGGTGATCCATGGGACTGGCGTTGGTCAGCGTCCATTCCTCCACGGATCCGGAAGCCACCCTTGTGTCTATCCTCGTTTCCTGGAATTCCTTGCCGTTGATCGTGAAGCGCATCATGCCTCTGCCCATGCCGGCGGCCAGTACGATCCGCCGGCGTGCCGCCACCGCCGCTGACCGCAGGTCTATTGGTACGTCCTGGATGGGCACCGTCGGTAGTGGCGGGACCGGTTCGCCGGCCACGCGGAGAGTTGCCAGTGCCGTACCGTCCGGCTGGTCGGCCGGGCCTCGTTCTCCGGGCATCTGCCCCATCATCCCCGGCATACTTCCCCGGTCCTGGTAGAGCGCGCGCAGTACCGATCCGCCGTCGGAAGTCACAAGAAGGTCAGCGCGGTTTCCCGGGGTCAGGAGAACTTCATTGACCGGCTTGGGAGCCGGGAACCGGCCGGAGTCCATGCCCAGTAGTTGCATTTGCTGACCGTCGAGCCGCAACCGGAGGTAGCGGGCCACGCAGGTGTTGACGATGCGCCACCTTTCGCGCTGGCCCGGGCGGGCATCGAAGTGCGGGTTGCTTTGACCGTTGACAAGGAGCAGTTCACCCTGCCGGCCCATCATCCGTTCCATCATGGGCACTTGTGCAACGTTCCCTTGCCCATCAAGGGTGGTGTCGGAAATAAGCAGCACACGTTCCAGGGCAGACTCAATCGGTTTCCGGTCCTCGACGATGATTGCTCCGAAGAGTCCAGCGAAGATCTGGTCGGCTACCATGCCGTGATGGTGGGGGTGATACCAATAAACGCCCGGGGGATGGTCCGCAGGGAGTTTGTAGCCATAGGAAAAGGCGTCGCCGGGGTTCACCGAAACAAAAACGTTGTCGCCGTTGCCTTCCGGTGAAACATGGAGCCCGTGCACATGCAGGTTGGTGGCTTGGGCAAGGTTATTGACGAGTTCCACGCGGAGCACATCGCCTGGAAACAAACGAAGCGTTGGGCCGGGAATGCCGCCGTTGTAGCCCAGTGCCGTGGCTTGCCGTCCTCCCAACACCATCGGTCCTGGTGCTGCTTGGAGGCGGACCTGCAACTGGCCGTTCGTGCTCCGCACTTCCGCGGGCTGGACCAGTTCGCCGCCCGTCCCGGCCGTCGTCCGCGAGGCCAGGGTCCAGGCCAACCCGCCCCCGCCGGCTGCAGTTGCCGCTATGCCCAGCCCGCCCAGGAGCAACGCCCGACGGCGACTGAGCGGCTTCATTACGGGCCCTCACCAAGCACTTTGAGATGTTCGCGGTACTGGTCCGCCGTGAGTTCTCCTCTGGCAAAGCGCTCATCAAGGATCCGGCGGGCTGTGCTCCGTCCCGTAGGCGGGATGGCCCCCGGCATCTGTGGGCCGGCGGGTCCGTGTCCGCCAAAGAGCTTGACTGCCAGAAGTACCAGAATCGCGACGCCGACCAGCAGCAGGGGGACCCACAGCCACATCCACATCATGCCTTGTCCGTAACCCCACATCATGACCGGTCCTTCCGCTTTGGAGGTTTACTCCAGTCATAGCGCGGAGCCATGGCGGGTGGTAGGGTCCGAGGTCCCGGGACGGCATGCTGCCGTCCCGGCAGTGGGAGTCCTGCCGCCAATCGGATTCAGTTCCGGATGAGATCCAGGACGGCATCCCGAACGGACTGCATGGTTGCGGCATCATTGGCCTCAACGTTCAGGCGGAGCAGCTCCTCGGTGTTCGATGCCCTGACGTTGAACCACCAGTGGCCTGATTCCGCGGCTATGGTCAGCCCGTCCGACTCGTCAAAAGCAACACCGGGTGCCGGTTCGTAGGAGTTCCGAACCGCCGCGATGGCGTGATCGGCATCGGTGACAGTGGAATTGATCTCCCCGCTGGCAGAGTACGGCTCGAACTTCCCGGCAAGCGTGGAGAGCGGCGCATCCTGTTCGCCAAGGGCGGCGAGGACATGCATCGCGGCCAGCAGTCCCGTGTCCGCGTTGTAGAAGTCGCGGAAGTAGTAATGGGCCGAATGCTCGCCTCCGAAGACAGCGTTTACCTCGGCCATGCGTGCCTTGATGAACGAATGGCCAACGCGCGTGCGGACGGGCCGTCCACCGGCCTGTTCGACGAATTCAGGCACTGCCCGGGACGTAATGACGTTGTGGATGACGGCCGGGGCGGCCTCGCCCTGCGCCTGGGCCCGGGCAATTTCGCGGACGGCTATCATCGCGGTGATTGCCGACGGCGATACCGCCCGCCCTGTCTCGTCGACGACGAAGCAGCGGTCCGCGTCGCCGTCGAAAGCCAAGCCAATATCGGCACCGTGCTCCAGGACGGCTGCCTGCAAGTCCAGCAGGTTCTCCGGCTCCAAGGGGTTGGCGGGGTGGTTCGGGAACGTCCCGTCCAGTTCGAAGTACAAAGGGACAATGGTGAGGGGCAGGCCGTCCAGCAATTCGTTGCCCAAGACGGCCGGAACCGTCAAACCTGCCATGCCGTTCCCGGCGTCGACAACAACCTTGAGGGGCCGCACGGTGTCCAGGTCGATGAGTGTACGCAGCTTCGCGGCATAGTCGCCAAGGACGTCGAGCGGGGCGATATTCCCTGCCCTTTCCGCCGTGGGGTAGCCCCCGTCCAGGTAGCGTTGCGCGAGATCGCGTATGGCGAGCAACCCCGAGTCGGATGAAATGGGAACGGCCCCGGCTTTGGCCATCTTGATTCCGTTGTACTCGGAGGGATTGTGACTTGCCGTGAAAATGGCACCGGCGACGTCGAGCGCACCGCTGGCAAAGTAGAGCTCATCGGTGGAAATCAGCCCGAGGTCGTACACCTCGGCACCCCGGCGGGACGCCCCGAGGGAGAACGCCGAGACGAATCCCAGGGATGACGGGCGCATGTCGCCTCCGCAGAGAACCTTCCGGCCGGCGAGGCCCAGGACGTCGACGAAGGCGGCGCCTATGGCTTCGGCGGCTTCGTCAGTGAGTGAATCACCTACTATGCCCCGCACGTCGTAGGCCTTGAACGCGGAAGAAAGATCCATGTGACTCCTAAAAAACACCCGTGGTGACAGCTTGCGGTTTCCGGGCCCTAGCGTGCGCCGAAGTCGGTGTCGGTGTACGAACCCACGTGCCGGGCGTGGCCGGCACCGCACGTGCAGGTGTTCTCCACTTCAACGCGCACGGCCAAGGGCGCGTCCCCCTCGATGGTGAGGGAGAGGGGTTCGTGGTTTGGGGTCGATACCTGGAGGGTGCCTTGGGGTGAAATGACAGACATGACGGTCCTTTGGTTGATTGGTTGATTGGTTTTGGGATGAATGGTTTGGGGTGGGCTGCCGGTGTCAGCCCATGGCATCCAGCACGCCGCGCACAATCGTGGCGGCCGCGCCAAGATAGGCCAGGATGATCAGCAGGATCTGCGCTGCGCGGGCTGAAACGCGTTTGGCTGCCAGGTCACCCAGCACCAGTCCGGCCAGGCAGGCTGCCGCGACGGCGAGCCACATCGTCATGGGTAGAACCGGAAATGACGCGGGGGCGGTGATGGCTTTGGAGAGGAGGGAAAACGAGCCGATGGTGAAAAAGTAGGGCTGCATGGTGGCGGCGAAGGACTTGTGCTGCCACCGGGTTGCGATGGAATACATGCTGACCGCCGGTCCGCCCACTCCTGCTGCGGTATTCATGAAGCCGCTGAGTCCGCCTGCCGCGAAGAGGTACCGACGACGGCGGGGGAGGACTGCCGATTTCATCACCAGCAGGACTGTCAGCCCGATGGCGAGGATGACTCCGATGGAAATCTCAAGGACCGGAGGTGGCAGGAACCGGATGAGGATGGCCGCCGGCACGATTCCCACCAGCGCCGACGCAGCCAACGCCAGGTACTGTTTCCAGTCAATGTCCCGAACGACGCGGAAGATAATCGCTCCCGCGGTCACGGCTCCGCAGACGTTGACCAGCACCACGCCCTCCACCGGGCCCAAAAGCAGGACCAGGAACGGGGCGGCCACCAAAGCAAACCCCATCCCGGTGGCACGCTGCATGCCGGCGCCCATGACGACGGCGCCCAGGACCAGCCCGGTGGTCAGCATCTAGGCCCTCCACGCCACGTACTGGACCTCCTCAAACTCCTCCAGGCCGAGGCTGGACCCTTCCCTGCCGAGGCCGGACTGCTTGGCACCGCCCATGGGGGCGAAGGCTACTGAGGGGAGGGGGTCGTTGACTCCGACGATGCCTGCCTCCAGCTGCTCAGGGACTTCCCAGCCCCGCCTGGCGTCCTTGCTCCACACGTAGGCAGCAAGCCCCATTTCAGTGGCGTTTGCCTTGCTGATGGCTTCGTCCTCCGAGGCAAAGGTGACAACACCGGCTGCAGGTCCGAAGACCTCGTCGCTGACCAACGGCGCGTCCGCGGGAACGTCGACGAGGAGGGTGGGTGCCAGGAAGGAACCCTGGCCGGGGACCTGGGTACGTTCGGTGACGCGGCGTGCGCCGCGGTCCAGGGCATCATCGATCAACGCCTGCACCGCGCGCACCCGGTCGTCGTCGATCACGGGTCCCAGATCGGGGAGTGCCGAGTCACCCTCGGGAACACCGTGGCCGATCGTCAACGCATCGAATTTCGCCGCCAGTTTCCGGGCGAACTCGTCCGCGATGCTGTCCTGAACCAGGAAGCGGTTTGCGGCTACGCAGGATTGGCCGGTGTTTCGGAGCCTGCCAAGAACCGCCCCTTCCACGGCCGCGTCAAGGTCGGCATCCTCGAACACAATGAACGGGGCGTTGCCGCCCAGTTCAAGCAGCGGCCTCACAATGCGGTCCGAGGCGGACGCCATGATCTGGCGGCCAACCCCGGTGGAGCCGGTGAAGCTGACAGCGCGCACGGCGGGGTGCTTGAGCAGCGCTGCGGTCGTTTCGCGGGACGGGCCGTGGACCAGGTTCACGACGCCGGCAGGGAAGCCGGCGTCATGCAGGACTTCGAAGAGCCCGGTGACGGCTAGAGGCGCCTTTTCAGAGACACGGCCCACGACGGTGCATCCGGCGGCGAGCATGGCCGCCAGCTTCCGGGCCTGGATGGAAACCGGGAAGTTCCACGGGGTCAGGCTCAAAGCCACACCTATTGGTTTGCGCGTGCTGAGATGGCGCCGGCCCCTGAGCTCGGGGGGGCTGACCGTTCCGGTGCTGCGGCGTACTTCCTCCGCGAACCAGCGGAAGTATTCCACGGAGAAGTCCACTTCGCCTTGGGCTTCCGGTAGCCGCTTGCCGGCCTCCAACGCCAACGTGTGGGCGAGTTCGTTGCGTCGCTCGGCCAACAGGGCGGCCGCATTCTGAAGGAGGTCTGCACGGGTCCGGACGGTGGTCCGGGACCAGCTGCCAAAAGCCTCCGCTGCTGCATCGGCGGCCCGTGTTGCGTCCGCGGCGTCGCCCCACGCGACCTCCCCGACTGTGCTGCCATTGCCTGGATCCAGCACATCCTTGGAGGAGTCGGACGAATGCCAGGTCCCATTAATCAGGTGGTGTGCTGATTTCAGGTTCACGATGTTGCCTTTCGGATGCTCATCCCTTGCTGGCGCCTGCGGTGATGCCCGCTACAAAGTAGCGCTGCAGGAAGATGTAGGCGACGACGACTGGCAGGGAAGCCAGGATGACGCCGGCAAACAACAGGGGATAGTTGGTTTGGAATTCACCCTGGAAACTGAGCAGTGCCAATGGCAGTGTGCGGTTTCCGGGGGACTGGATGAACAGGAGCGGATACAGCAGTTCGTTCCAGTGGATGACGAACAGGAAGATGGCCGCGGCCGCGATGGATGGAGTCGAGAGAGGCAGGGCGATGGAGGCGTAGGTCTTCCACGGGCCGGTGCCATCGATCGAGGATGCTTCGTAGAGTTCCTTGGGAAGGGTGCGCATGAAGCCACCCAGGATGAACACGGCGATCGGCAGGGTTGAGACGACGTTGGCCAGGATCAGTCCCGTGAGGCTGTCCAGGAGGCCGAGCCGACCGAAGAGCACATACAGCGGGACCATATTGGCTTGGGCCGGGATTGCCATGCCCAGGACCAGGAATCCGAAGATGGCCCACGACACGAATCCCCTGAGCCGTGACACTGCATAACCGGCCAGGCTGGCGATGAACAGAGTGAGCGGAACGGATATCGCGGTGACGATCACGCTGTTCAAGAATGACGAACCGAGGTCCTGGCCACCAATGACTTCGGCATAGTTGGACGGGGAGAGGGATTGCGGCAGGCTGAAGGGGCCTTCGAACAATTCCTGTGTTGATTTGAAGCTGCCAAACCCCACCACAGTCAGTGGGACGATGATGATCAGCGCGTAGATGCCAAGGATGGCGCGGCGGCTTATTGAGGCGAGCATGCTGTTATTCCCCCTTCGGGGTCAGCCGGAGCAAGCGACGCTGAAGCCAGGTGACCAGAGCGATCATCGCCATGAAGATGATCGATTGGGCGGCCGCATAGCCGAACTCCGAGTTGGCGAAGGTGCTGTAGATGCGTGTGGAGAGGATGTCCAGGGAGCTCTTGGGCGGATTGCCTGCGATGCCGAGGATGAGGTCGAACGCCTTGAACGATTGCACGGTGGTGTAAGCAACCACGATGGACGTTGCGGGTGCCACGAAGGGCCAGGTAATGGACTTGAACTGCTGCCACTTGTTTGCGCCATCCATCTCCGCAGCCTCATAAAGTTCCCGCGGTATGGCCTGCAGGCCCGCAATGTAGACCACCATCATCTGCCCGGCGTGGAACCAGACCTGCGTTACAGCTACCCAGTACAAGGCCTGGTTGTTGTCGCCCAGGTAAGAGCCTTGGAGTCCTTCCAGGCCCACCGCACCCAGGACCGAGTTGGCCAGGCCGAAGTTGGGATCGTAGATGAACTTCCAGATGAACGCCACGGAGACGGAGGACAGGATGGTCGGGAAGAAGAACAGGGCTCGAAGCACGATGCTGCCGCGGGAGTTCTTTGTCAGGAGCAGCGCCAGCAGAAGCGAGAACACTGTCTGGGCGATGACGACCAACAGTACAAACTTCAGGTTGTTCGTCAGCGCGTTGGTAAACAACGAGTCCTTGGTGAACGCCCGGACGAAGTTGTCCACGCCCACGTAGTTGAACGCCGCCGAGAAGCCGTTCCAGTCAGTGACCGCATACTGGAATGCCTGGAGGGTCGGCATCACCAGGAAGAAAGCGATGATGGCCACTGCCGGCAACGGAAACAGGTAAAGCGCAGGATTCACGCGCGTGGGGGACCGGCGCTTCTTCACCGGAGCCCCCGCTTTGCTGTCGGGCGCTTGCCGCTTGGCAGCCATTCCGGTGTGGGTGCTCATAGCCGTTCGTCCACGATCTTCTGTGCAGCTTCGGCCGCTTGCTGCGGGCTGGTGCCGGAGATGACGGCGGTGGCGCTGGCCTCCACGGCATTGCGGACATCCAGGTTCTGAAATTGGAACCGGGCGGCCAGCGCCGTCTTCTTGTCCAGCCACGGGCTCAGGCGCTTCAGGTCCGGGTTGGTGTAGTCAACATCCTTGACGGCAACGTGCTGGGCCGTCTCATTGGCGTAATAGGCCGCGTTTTCGGGTTCGGACAGGAAATCGATCCAGGCTGCGGCTGCCGCCTGGTGCTTGCTGGCCGAGTTGACGCCGAGGATGAAGGTGGCGTTGTAGACGCCCTCGTATTTGCCGTTGCCGCCCTTGGAAGTGTTGGGGAAGACCAGTTCGATGGGGAACGTCGCGCCCAGGTTCCGGACGGCGGCGAGGTGGTAGGACCCGGTGGCCAGCATGGCTGCCTTCCCCTGGGAGAAGAGGTTCTGTGCCGGTTCCACGGCAGTACCCGTGGCGTTGGCCTGCAGGAACGGGACCAGGTCCTTGTACTGGTTCAGCATGGTGATGAACCAGTCGTCCGTGCACTTGAGCTTGCCCTGTTCGATCTGGGCGCACATGTCGTCCACGGGGGCGTTGTTGGCAATCATGCAGTTGAACAGCTGTCCGCCGTTACCGACGTCACCGCCGGGCCAGGAGATCGGCGTGACGCCGGAGGATGCGAGCTTCTCGCACATGGCAAGGAAAGCGTCCCAGTCCTTCGGGGCCAGATCGGCACCGGCCTTGTCGAAAAGGTCAGTGTTTGCCATGGGCATCGGGAAAACTACCTGGTACGGCAAACCCAGCTGGTTCTCGCCGGACTGCCCGGCCGACAGCAAGCCCTTTTGGTAGTTGCCGACCGCCTTGCTGTTCTTGAGCTCCGTATAGATGCCGGCCTCTGAGAAGTTGGTGAACTGCGCCCCGCGGAAGGTGGCGAACGCGTCACCGATTGCTGCGCCGCGGACTTTCTGCAGGCCCTGTGCGTTGTAGTCGTTGGAGGTCGAGATGTCCTGGACTACTTCCGCGCCGCTGTTCTTGGCAACGAAGCGCTTGATGAGCTCGTCGAACACTGCTTTGTCTTCGCCACGCCAGTGTGCGAAAGAGACCTTGCCGGTGATGTCGCCGGTGGCCGGAGCGGAGGGGCCGGTGGCGCCACCCGGGGCTGGGGAACCGCCGGGGCCCGCGCATGCGGCTGCGGTGGCGGTGAGGCCGAGGGCACCGAGAATGGCCATGGCTTGCCTGCGTGAAATCTGACTCACAATATTCTCCTCGTTGAGTGTTTGCTGTGCCTGGTTGGTGTTGGGGGACGTCGGTATCAGGCGTTGGTTCGCTGGGCGGTTACCACTTCATCGACGACGGCGCAGAGCCGCTGCAGCCGCTGGACGGCGTCGGTGGACAGGGATTCAATGACATCGGGTGAGCCGATGCACGAGGCCCAGACCGCCCGTCCGGCCAGGAATCCGCTGGCGCCTTCAAGGCAGGCCCAGCGGACGGCCTCCGGGAAGACGTCTTCCGGGACGCCCGATGAGAGCACCACCCACGGGCCGTCGATGGCTTTGCTGAGTTCGGCGCAGGCAGCGCGGACTTCGGCTTCGGAAGCCTGGCCCTTGAACGGGACCTCAGCCTTGTAAAGGTCTGCGCCCAAGCTGCCCAGTTCCTTGGCTGCGGCCAGGATGCCGGCGTTCCAGTCGAAATCGCCACCTGCCAGCGGTTTGCGGGAGACGGGTTCGATGATGCTGATCAGCCCGGCAGACTTGCAGCTGTCCACGAATTCGCGGACCATTTCCACGCGTCCTTCGGCGGGCTCGTCCGGGCGGTAGAGGACCAGAAGTTTCAGGGCCTTCGCGCCCAGGGCAGCGTACTTCCCGGGGTCCACCAGCTTGTCGATGGTTACTTCGCCCACCAGCTCATCGTGTGCGGACTCGAAATGGTCGGCGGAAGCGATGAGTCCGCAGCCGGGGTCCACCACCTTTGCTTCGATGGCCTGGTCCAGGGCGAACTGGCGGTCAATGAGGACACCCGATGCATAGGGGGTGAGGATTCGTGCGGCCGCAAGCTTGAAGTCCCGCAGGTCCTCGTCGGTCACGGGCTGGTCCGTGTGCTCGGCGAACATGTTGCGCATCGCCTCGCGCTGGTCAACGGCGAGCATGGCGAACGCGCCGGAGGGGCGTTGGAGGGCGGAAAGGTCGGTAGTGCTCATGGGCTGCTTCTTTCAGCTAGGGAGTTGAACTTAGGTAAGTACTGGGGTGATGGTTTGGCGGGGAATCATGGAGCGTCCGTCCAGTCCGGCGCAGGATGCGGACGCGGTGCGTCCTGCGAACGCAGCTGCTTCGGGGAGCGGAAGCCCTGCGGCGACAGCCGCGAGGATCGCTCCGTGGTAGACGTCTCCGGCGCCCAGCGTAGAGACGATGTCGGCGGGAGTTGCCGGCACGTGGAACGGCACGCCGCCCTTTTCAAGTCCCCAGGCGCCCTCGGAACCGGCTGTCGCGACGACGGCGGTGGCGCCGTCGTCGACGGCTTTTTGCAGGAGCGTTTCGGGCGAAAGGCCGTCGCCGTATTCGGCCTGCAGCCGTTCGATCGTGGGCACATACAGTGCTACGCCTTGCGGGCTGAAGGAGGGGATGGGGTTCCCGGCGTCGACACTGATGCACAGGCCCGGCACATGTGCGACGGCGCTCCAGCCCAAGTGATCGACGTGGACCCAGGCAGCTGTCCCCAGAAGTTCATGGAACCGGCTGCCCTCGGGAAAGCGGACAGGAGGGACAGGCCGCGTGACGATTGCCCGGCTTTCGGTGGCTTTGCTGACCACAATCACGCTGGCGCCCGTCCTGGCATCCGGATTCCGGATGACCGCAGAGGTGTCAACACCCTCGGCTTCCAGGCCACCGATGATGCGGTCGCCCTCTTCGTCGGCGCCAACAACTCCTGCGAAAGCTGCACTGGCTCCGGCGCGGGCCGCGGCGACGGCCGCTGTGGCCGCGGGGCCGCCACCTGCCGTGGCAAAGTCGCTGGCAACGGTCCGGCTGTCGGCTGCGGGGTAGTCCTGCACCAGGGCGATGGAGTCCAATGTGGCACACCCGACGAAAAGCAGGGTTTCGGATGACAGTTGGGGCACGTTCCACCTCGTTGTAGTTGGGCTGGTGTGAAAAAATATACACACGCTATGTGTGAAAAACAACACATTCGGTATAGTGATGTTTGGGATGCAACGCCCGACCCCAACGAACTCAACGCAGAGAAAACGGAGCAGATCAATGTCATTGCCCTCTGGAGAAGCAGCGCAGACCATCCGCTATGGCCTCATCGGTGCCGGCCACATGGCGCGCGAACACGTTCGAAACCTGGCTTTGATCCCGGGAAGCCTTATTACCGCGGTTTCGGACCCGACGCCGTCGTCCCTGGAAGAAACCGCGCGGGAAATCGGCTATGACGTACAGACCTTCTCCGCCCACAAGGACTTGTTGGCTTCAGGGCTGGTGGATGCGCTTGTGATCGCCAGTCCAAACGACACGCACCTGGAGATCCTGAAGGACATCTTCGCCAGCGGGACAAACCTGCCTGTGCTGGTGGAAAAGCCGGTGTGCACCAGTGCGGAGCAAGCGGACGAGCTTGAAGAACTTGCGGCCACCTACACGGCTCCAGTGTGGGTGGCGATGGAGTACCGCTATATGCCGCCCGTTCAGGAGATCATCCAGGCCGCGCACAGCGGCAAGCTTGGCAATATCCACATGCTCTCGATCGTCGAGCACCGCTTCCCGTTCCTGCACAAGGTGGATGCCTGGAACCGCTTCGCGGAGCGCACCGGAGGGACCCTGGTGGAAAAGTGCTGCCACTTCTTCGACCTCATGCGCTTGATCCTGCAGGACGAGCCCACCCGCATCTACGCCAGTGGCGGCCACGACGTCAATCACATGGATGAGGTCTACGACGGCCGGATCTCCGACATGGTGGACAATGCCTACGTCATTGTTGACTTCAAGGGTGGGCGCCGGGCCATGCTGGAGCTCTCCATGTTCGCCGAGGGCTCCAAGTTCCAGGAGCGCATCTCGATTGTGGGTGACGCTGCCAAGATCGAGACCCTTATTCCGGTCGCCGCCAATCACTGGATCGAAGGCGACGAAACGGAAGCCACCGTCGAATTCAGCCCCCGCTCCCCGCTGGGCCCGGAAAAGCATGAGGTCCCCGTGGATGAAGCGGTGCTGGCCGCAGGCGCGCATCACGGCTCCACCTATTACGAACACCTCGGATACCGCAAAGCCATCCTCGGGGAGGGGCCCGTTGATGTCACGGTGGCTGATGGCCTCCAGTCGGTGCGGATGGGCCTGGCTGCAGAGCAGTCCATCATTGAAGGACGCGCCGTAGAGCTCCTCGCGCCGAGTGTTGCTGTGCAGAAGTAGCTAGGATTGTGTTGGAATTACAACACTCTGCCACGCCGACCGTCGGTTTACGGGGCAGGAGAGGAGGAGCCATGAGCGTCACACGGGAAGAGGCCGCGCTGACCCCGCGTCAGCGGACCATTCTGGACGAGCTCGGGCGGCGGGGGTTCCTTTCCACCACCGACCTGGCGGGGACTTTCGACGTGTCGGATATGACCATCCGCCGCGATACGCGCGCACTCTCCAAGATGGGGCTGGTCAAGGTGGTCCACGGCGGCGTCAGTGCCGTCGAGGGGCACGGCCAGAACGCTGACTTCGCCGCCCGGGCCCGGGAGGATGCTGCCGCGAAACGGCGCGTAGCCCGGGCTTGTGTGGATCTCATCGCCGAACGCGACGCGATCATCCTGGATGCAGGAACAACCACGTACCAGATCGCGCAGGAACTGCCCGCGACCTTCACGGGCACGATCATCACCCATTCGGCTCCCGCAATTCAGCGGTGCCTGCAGCTGACGTCTGCCCGGACGATCTGCCTTGGGGGAGAACTGCTCCTCGACAGCCAGGCCTTCAACGGTGCCATCACCGTCAGCGCCGCTGAGGGCCTGCATGCCAAAACAGCGTTCATTGGGGTCAGCGGGATCCATGATGAGGCTTTCTATATCGAACGGGACGTCGAACGTGCCACAAAGCTCGCCTTGATGGCGTCCGCGGAGCAAGTCGTGGTGGTTGCGACGCATCAGAAAATGCTCCGTTACGCCTTGGCGCGGTTGGCAGCGTTCGACGCCGTCGACATCCTGGTCACGGATGCGCCACCGCCGGCGGAGATCATGACCGCGTTGGAGGCAGCAGGAGTGAGGCTGATAGTAGCCGCGTGACGGCTGCCTACCGGGTTGCTTGCTGACCTGGGGGGCTGCTCTCCGTACGCTCCGAACACCGGGCCTGGTCCTGGTCCGGACCCGTTCCCGGTATGGGCTGTGCCCATGCATTGATTTCCCGCATCCTTTGAATGTCGGAAAATAAACTTTCTCTGGTGGATTTCCACCATTAAGCGTTAAGATCGAAGCAGGCCCTCGCTCAGTGGCCGCTAACTTATTGAGGAGATGCACATGACGTGGCTGAACAGCGCCGCTCACGCACGTTGGCTCGAAACAGAAACAGACCGGCTCATCAACTTCGCTGCCGGTTCCAAGGTCTCCACCGGTTTCGGTTGGCTGGACAACTACGGCAAGGTTCAGGCCGACAAGCCGACC
Source organism: Paenarthrobacter sp. YJN-5 (assembly GCF_015040095.1). NCBI lineage: Bacteria > Bacillati > Actinomycetota > Actinomycetes > Micrococcales > Micrococcaceae > Paenarthrobacter > Paenarthrobacter sp. YJN-5. The sequence continues at coordinate 2,639,874 of NZ_CP053544.1, read as the reverse complement.
CACCTCTGGATCACGGCACGCATGGTGCACAGTTTTGCCATCGCCGCGCTGATGGGGCGTCCGGGGGCAGGCTCCTTGGCGGACCATGGCATTGCCGCGCTCAACGGGGCCTTCCGTGATGAGGAGTTTGGCGGCTGGTACGCCGAGGTGGATGAGAACGGCCCCGTAGATGACACCAAATCCGGCTACCAGCACTCGTTTGTCCTCCTGGCCGCCGCCAGCGCTGTTGCAGCCGGCCGCCCGGGAGCGCAGGAGCTCCTCGAAGAAGCCCTGCGGATTGCCGACTCGAAATTCTGGGATCACGAATCCAATATGTGCTTCGACTCCTGGAACCGCGACTTCACGGAGACCGAGGCCTACCGGGGCGGAAACGCCAGCATGCATTCCGTTGAGGCCTACCTCATAGTTGCTGACGTGACCGGCGAAAACCGCTGGATCGAACGCGCCCTCCACATCGCCGAGGTGTTGATCCACCAGTTCGCCCGCAACAACAACTACCGCGTCTTCGAACACTTCGACCCGGAATGGAACCCGATTCCGGACTACAACACCGACGATCGGGCCAGCCAGTTCCGCGCCTACGGCGGAACCCCGGGCCACTGGGTCGAGTGGGCCCGTTTGCTCCTCCACCTCCGCGCCGGCCTGGAGGCACGCGGCCTCAGCGTTCCGGACTGGCTTCTGGAGGATGCCAAAGGCCTGTTCGACGCTGCCATCCGCGACGCCTGGGAGCCCGACGGCAATCCCGGGTTCGTGTACTCCGTGGACTGGGAGGGCAAGCCGGTTGTCACCTCCCGCATTCGCTGGGTTCCCGTCGAAGCTATAGGAGGTGCCGCGGCACTCTACATGGCCACCGGAGACCAGGCATACGCGGCCTGGTACGAGCGGATCTGGGACCACGCCCGGGACTGGTTCATCGACTATGAGCACGGTTCCTGGAAGCAGGAATTGGACGAGCACGGCAACGTCGCCTCCACGGTCTGGTCCGGCAAGGCAGACGTATACCACTTGTGGCACTGCCTGGTAGTCCCGCGTCTTCCGCTGGCACCCGGTTTGGCGCCGGCGCTGGCGGCAGGGCTGCTGGACTCGGACCTTCGTTTCGGCAAGGCGGATAGCTGACCCGTTTCCGGGAATCCAACGGGACCCGGCAAAGGCTGCTGCGTCAACCCCCGGCACCAGACATCACAGTGGGGAAGGCGGACCGGGGGATCATTTTGACTTTCCCCTGCCAAGGGGCCGTCCTGCGCAGCTGGGCCGGGATGCCAGGCATCGCCTGGCATCCCGGCCACTTTTCATGACCCGGCCGCCGTCATCTATTCGGCGTCGTGGTCGGTCTCGAGGATCCTCGCCAAGCTGTCCAAGGCAGCGTCCGCGCCTTCGCCCTCGGCACGGAGGACCACTACATCGCCCTGGGCCGCCCCCAGGCTCATGAGGGACAGGATACTGCCGGCGTCGGCCTGATCATCGGGAGTGCTGAGGCGGGCTATGGTGACATCGATGCCGAGTTCGGCGACGGCGTCCACAAAGATGGCGGCAGGCCGCGCGTGCAGGCCGACGCTGCCGGCAATGGTGGCGGTACGTTCGGGCATGGTATTCCTTCTTTCGCTGGTTGTGGTTGATTCTTCGCGGGTTTAGAGCCCGAGTTCCGCCAGGACGGGGAGCCTGTTGCGGGCCGCCTTGCGGGCTGCGGCCGCGGACGGCGCCGCCAGGGCTTCCATGGCTATGCGTTGGGCCTGGACGAGGGTCACCGTCGAAAGCACGGCGCCGACGGCGGCAAGCGCGCGTGCGCTCATGGACAGTGACGCGGCACCGAGGCCAACCAGCACGACGGCGAGGGCGGGGTCCGCCGCTGCCTCGCCGCAAACTCCTACCGGTTTGGGTGCTCCCGTCATGGCGCTCGCCTGCGCCGCGCCGTCTGCAGCCAACTGGATGAGTTGCAGGACCGCCGGCTGCCATGGGTCGTTGAGCGTCGCGAGCGGACCGAGTTGCCGGTCAGCTGCCATCGCGTACTGCGTGAGGTCGTTGGTACCCAGCGATGCGAAGGCGACTTCCTGGAGTACGGCAGACGCTGTCAGGGCCGCCGACGGAACCTCGACCATGACTCCTGGCGTCCTGAGTCCGGCAGAAGCGCACAGTGAGGCAAAACGGCGCGCCTCCTCCGCCGTCGAAATCATGGGGGCCATGACCTGTACGTCGGAACTGTGGGCTGCTGCTGCGGCGGCGATGGCCCTGAGCTGACGCTCAAGCACGCCCGGAGTGGTGGCGTCGGTGCGGTAGCCGCGGACGCCCAAGGCCGGATTGGGTTCTTCGATGTTACTGAGGAACGGCAAGGGCTTGTCCGCCCCTGCATCCAATGTTCGAACCACTACCTTCCTGCCGGGGAAGGCCGCGAACACGGCACCATATGCAGTGACCTGTTCGTCGAACGACGGCTCGGTGTCCCGGTCCAGGAAGCAGAACTCCGTCCTCAGGAGTCCCACGCCTTCGGCACCCGCCCGGGCTGCCGCCCCGGCATCGGCCCCGTGACCCACGTTGGCGAGCAGCGGGACCGGCAGGCCATCGGCCAGGGTGTTGTTGCCGCCAAACGCAGGCCGGGAGTTTGCCTTGGTGGTCCAGTGTTCGGCCGCTTGCAGCAGCTCGCCGTCCGGGTTGGTGCACACTGTACCCTCAGCACCGTCGACGTAGACGACTGTGCCTTCGGGGATGGACTCCACGCCCGGGGCGGCAACAACCGCCGGCAAGCCAAGTGCCCGGGCCAGGATGGCTGTGTGCGATTGCGGGCCTCCGCCGGAGGTGATGAGCGCCAGTATTTTGGCCGGATCCAACGTGGCGGTGTCTGCCGGTGCGAGGTCATGCGCGACGAGGATGAAGGGGACCTCGCATGTGGGAATCCCGGGCGCCGCCAGGCCTTGGAGCCCGGCTACGATTCGTGCCCGCACGTCCAGGACGTCCGCTGCGCGTTCGGCCATGTAACCGCCCAGGGCTTGCAGGGTTTCGGCCACCTCTGCGCCCGCTTCCCATACCGCCCGTTCGGCGCTGCGGGCACCGCCCGGGTTCGCGGGGGAGAGCCTGGCCACCGCCGACTTCAGGAGCAGGGGGTCCGTGGCCATCCGTGCTGTGGCCAGAAGGACTTCCTTGGCGTCGCCGTCGGTGGTGTCCGCACGAAGCCGAAGCTGGCCCTGTACGGATGCGGCGGCAGCCCTGATCCGCTCTCCTTCCGACTCCACCGTGGTTCCGGGTGGCATGCCGGCGTGCTCCGTCGGTTCGGCCACAGGCGAGGGCATGTGCTTGACCACGGCGACGACGCGTCCGGGTGCCACGCTAACACCCTTGATGGTCCGGGTCAGCGGCAACATCCGCTGATGGTGGTTGATGTCGGGCGTTGCGGTGGTGGTGGTGGGTGCGGTGTCCTGTGGCTTCAGCATGAACGTGCCTTGTCGAGGGCGGATCGGGTGGAGGCCAGGAGGTCATTCCAGCTGGCGGCGAATTTTTCCAGGCCATCGCGCTCGAGGTGCGTTACGACGTCGTGGTAGGAAACGCCCGCCGCCTCGAGGTCTTCGAAGACAGTGCGCGGTTCGTGATACCTGCCGGTGAGTGTGTCCCCGGTGATGACGCCGTGGTCGAAGGTTGCCTCGAGGGTCTTCTCCGGCATGGTGTTCACGACGCCTGCGGCAACAAGTTCGGTGACGTAGAGCGTGTCGGGATACGCCGGGTCCTTGACGCCGGTGGAGGCCCAGAGGGGTCGCTGCCTTCGGGCGCCTGCGTCGGCCAAGGCCTTCCAGCGTTCGGTGGAGAACAATTCCACGTAGGCCTGGTAGGCAAGACGCGCGTTGGCCACACCGGCACGTCCTTTGAGGGACAGCGCCTGCGGCGAGCCGATGGACTCGAGCCGTTTGTCGATTTCAGTGTCCACCCGGGAGACAAAGAATGATGCAACGGAGTGGATCGTGGAGAGGTCGTGGCCGTTGTCCCGGGCTTGTTCCAGTCCGGTTTGAAACGCGTTGACCACTGCGTGGTAGCACTCGAGGGAGAAGATCAGTGTCACGTTGACGCTGATTCCCTCCGCCAGCACAGTCTTGACGGCCTCAAGGCCGGCGAGGGTTGCCGGGATCTTGATCAGGACGTTGTTCCTGTTGATCTTCTTGTACAGCTCCCTCGCTTCGGCGATCGTGCCTTCGGTGTCCCACGCCAAGCGGGGGTCGACTTCGATGGATACCCGACCGTCCACGCCATCAGTGGCGGCGGCGACCGGAGCCAGGAGGTCGCACGCCTCCACGACGTCCGACGTCGTGAGCTCCATAACAGTCTCTTCGGCGCCGGCGCCGGCTGCTGCGTGCGCCGCTATTGCGTCGTCGTAGCCGGTGCCGGAGGTGATGGCGGCCTGGAAGATAGAAGGGTTGGTGGTGACGCCGACGACGTTCCTGTGGTCCATGAGCTTCTGCAGATTGCCCGACCGTAGTTGCCTGCGGGAGAGATCATCGAGCCAGATGGAAACGCCGGCGTCTGCCAGTTGCTGAGTGGGTGTTGTGGTCATGGGGGTCCTAGCAAAGATTGAACGGTTATTGGGTTTGGCCTGGTGTCCGGGCATCAGGCCTTCTGGTTGTCCTTGGCCCCGTCAAGCTCGGCCAGCCACGAATCGCGTGCAGTCCCGGGAGTCCACCCGGTGTTCACCACCTTCTTCTGGAAGATGATGGCTGCGGTCACCAGGACGGCGGCGATCACGATGGTCAGGACCGCTCCGAGTGCGGTACCACCCTTGAGGCTCACGCCGATGAGTGTTCCGAACCACCCGAAGTCAGCGTCGCCGAACGTGCTGTTGGACAACCCGAACTGGCCCAGCACCAAGAGGAGGACGGCGGGAAGGAGCGTGATGATGATGCCGTTGACCAGACCACCCACCACGGCTCCCTTGCGGCCGCCTACGGCGTTGCCGTAGACGCCGGCTCCGCCGCCGGTGAAGAAGTGCGGAACCATGCCCGGCAGGATCAGGGCCAGGCCGAACATGGGGTTCAGCCAGGCTGCCAGGATGCCGAGCGCGAGGAGGCCCCCAGCGAAGGATGAGAGGAATCCGATCAGGACGGCGTTGGCGCCGTACGGGAAGACAATGGGGATGTCCAGGGCGGCCTTGGCGCCGGGAACCACCTTGTCCGCAATGCCTTGGAAGGCCGGAACGAGTTCGCCGAGGACCGTACGGACTCCGTAGAGGATGACCGCGACGCCGACTCCGAACTGCAGGGCCTGGGCGAAGGCCGACATGACGAACGCGCCGGCGTCGGCGGACCCAAAGATGGGAAGGGCAGTTTCCAGGGGAAGGGCGATCAGGCCCCACACCGTGAAGACCATGTAGATCAGCACCATGGACAGCGAGGTGGCCACCATGGAATCGCGGAGGAACTTCAGGCTTTGGGGGAACTCGATTTCTTCAGTGGATTTGCTGCGGCGGCCTACTGCTGCTCCGGCAATTCCGGCAGCGAGGTAACCCAAGGATCCGAAATGGCCAATGGCAATCGCGTCGTTGCCGGTGATCTTCTTGGTCCACGGGTGGATGAACGCCGGCATGACGACCATGATGACGCCCAGAAGGATGGCGCCGATGAGGACCACCAGCCATCCGCTGTCCTGCCCGAAACCGACAGAGAGGACCACCGTGATCATGGTTGCCATGAACACCATGTGGTGTCCGGTCAGGAAGACGTATTTGAGCGGGGTGAACCTTGCCAGGACCAGCATGAAGATGAAGCCGAGCGTCAGGACGTAGGCGCTTTGCGCCCCGAACTGTTCCTGGGCCATGGCGGTGATGACCTCGTTGGTGGGGATAACGCCCTGGGCGCCCGTGACGGCCAGGATCAATTCGCCCAGCGGCTTGAGCGACCCGACGACGACGGTTGCGCCGGCGCCGAGGATCAGGAAGCCGACGGCGGCTTTGAGGCCTCCGCCGATGACCTGCCCCGCATTGCGCCTCAGCGCGATCAGGCCCAGGGCGGTGATGATGCCGATGAGGTAGGCGGGCACGTTCAGGACCTGCTGCCCGATGAAGTTGAGGATGACGACGAGCCATTCCATGGTGTTGCTCCTTTCCTGGTGTGGGCAGCCGGTTACTGGACCGCGTCGGAGATCTTGGCGGTGATCTCGCCGAGGTCGAAGAAGTTGTTGATGATGATGACCTTCGCCGGGACATCGCCCAGCTCGCTGGCGAGCTCATCGGATGTGAGCACGATGTTTGCCGATTGGGCGGCGCCGCGGGCCACTCCAATATCGGCGGCCTCGACGTCGGCCTCGATTCCCAATTGGTTGAGGACCTTCTCTGCGTTCATCTTCAGCAGTACCGATGTGCCGATACCCATGCCGCAAACTGCAACGATTTTCATGTGTGGTGCCTTTCGGGTGGTTGTTGGTGGTGGGGTGAAGGCCTAGGCCGTGGCCTGGCTGAGGATTGCGCGGACGTCTTCGGGGGTCTGCGCCTCACTAAGCCGCGCCCTGATGGCGTCGTTTCCGAGGACTCCGGCCATGGCCTTGAGCGCCTCGATGTGGGCGGTGTGGTCCAGGGCAGCGAGCCCGATGACCAAAGTGACCGGATCATTCCGGGGGTTGCCGAATTCAACCGGCGATTCGAGGCTGACCCAGCTCATGCCGCCGTGGAGGACGGCGTCCGAGGGCCGGGCATGGGCCAGGGCGATGCCGGGGGCAATGACGATGTAGGGTCCGTGTTCTTCAACGGCTGTGATCATTTGCTCCGTGTACTCGGCGGTGGCGGCGCCCCCGTTCACCAGTCCGTCCCCGGCAAGCCGGATGGCGGCACGCCAGTCCCGGGCCGGCGCGTTGGTCGAAATGGAGCAGAGGGATTCGGCAAGGCTATGAGACATGAAACTGTTCTTTCAGATATTTTGGGCGCGGGGCATCGCGGTGATGGCCTGCTGGTGAAAATGGACGTGCGGAAGTACTCCGCGGTGTCCCGGCGGGTGCCGGGAGCTCTAGGAGGAGGTGGTGAGGGGGCTAGTTACGGGAGCCGCCGGAGTCACGGACGATCAGCCGGGGCGCCAGGCGCACTTCCCTCGGTTTGAGTTCGGGGTGTTCCAGCCGCTGGATCAGCATTTCGGCGGCCAGGGTTCCGAGTTCTTCCACGGGTTGTGCCATGACGGTCAACCGGGGGTCGAAAAGGTCGGCCCATTCAAAGTCGTCGAAGGCTGCCAGCCCAATATCGGCCGGAACACGGAGGCCCAGTTCCCTGAGGCCCCGCATGGCCCCGATGGTCATTTGGTTGTTGGCGGTAATCAAGGCGGTTGGCGGCGAAGGCAGTGCCAAGAGCTCTTTGATGGCCTGGGCTGCCGGGCCGGCTTCCGAGTGTCCATCGCGGATGAGGTCCTCATCCGGCCGGATCCCGGATCGTTCCAGTCCCAGGAGGTATCCTTCGGTGCGTTCTATGGATGTCCGCAACCCGCTGCGTCCGGAGATCAGTGCGATGCGGCGGTGTCCTCGCCCGGCAAGGTGCTGCACCAGCTGGGACATCGCTTCGGTGTTCTCCACCCCCACGGCATCGATGGGCTGCGTGGGATCCAGCTGTTCCGGTACACGGTCCAGCAGGACAGTGGCGATGCCCCTGCGGGAGATTTGCCGCAAAGCCTCGTGCGGGTCGGCGGAGGGAGCAAGGATGATCCCTGCCGGCCGTTGGGCCAGGAGGTCCCGGACAGCCCGCAATTCGCGCTCGGGATCGTCGTGGGTGTCGGCCAGCACCAGGCTGTAGCCAAGATCCGACAGGTGCTTCTCAATGGAGTGGACGACCTCCCCGAAGTACGGGTTGGACATCGCGGAGATAGCCAGCCCGATGGAGTTGGTCTTGCCCGTGCGGAGGGACTTGGCGATCCCGTCGTTGACGTAGCCTGTGGCTTCGATGGCCGCCTTGACAGCCTTTTCCGTCTCCGGGGCGATGCGTCGGGTCTTGTTGACCACATGGGAAACCGTGCTTTGTGAAACGCCCGCCACACGGGCTACTTCGCTCATGGTCACCATGTGCTCTCCTTCCGCCGCCTCCATTGTTCCATCCGGCCGGTAGTTCGCCATCACGACGCTCTGTCCCACCGTCACGCGAAACGAATGATCAGGTCGGCGGACTCCATGGTTGTCCTGATGAAGTCCGCATTTGATTCATCCGAACCATGGACCCATTCAAGGGCCTTGGACCTGGCTTTGCCGAAGTGGACGTGGCGGTCGATGAGCCGCGCAACCCGAACCTCGTGGGGGATCTCCAGGTACCAGACTTCATCCAGCAACGCCCGCGCATCCTGCCACTGCGGAACCGGAGCGAGGAGGTAGTTGCCTTCGGTGATAACCACCGGGACGCTCCTTGGCACAGCGATCGAGGCGGCGATCGGCTCTTCCAGTCCCCGCCGGTAGGCGGGGGCGTAGACGACCTCTTCGTTCCGGGAACGAAGCCGCTGCAGCAGGGAATGGAACCCACCGATATCGAACGTATCAATGGCACCCTTTCGTTCAAGCTTCGGCGAATCCTTGATGACCTCGTGGCCTAAGTGGAACCCGTCCATGGGAACCACCACGGCCGTATCACTGCCCAGTTTTGCGGCCAGTTGTTCGGCGAGGGTTGACTTGCCTGCCCCGGGTGCGCCGCACACGCCCAGAATGAACCTGCGGCCGGGGACCAAGCTGCCGAGTATGCGCTGCGACAGCAGTCCAACATCGGCCTCCAGGGTCTCCGGAAACGGCCGCTGCTTACTCAGCTCCATGGAAAGTACTCCTCGATGGATAGTGCCGGCCCGGCCGGCAGGACCAACCGGCCCGGGGGATTAGAACGCGAATTCGCTGACGTTTGCCGGCGTGACGGTCTTGGCTGGTCCGAGGATCACCACGTTCTGTTCTCCCACCGTGTAGGAGCCCAGGGTTCCGGCGTCGAAGGTCTCGCCCGCCTTGCCCGTGACGCTGCAGCCGGCAACGGCCTTGGCTGCGTAGAAGGACAGGTAGCCGAGGTCGGAGACGTTCCACCAGATGTCCTGGACGTTGCCTGTTTCGATGTGCTTCCTGATCAGGGAGGCGGGCGCGAGGCCCGTGAGCTTCACTTTGCCCAGCGCGCCAATCTCATCCAAGGCAGTAGCGGCAGCGGGCAGGGAGATTCCGGCGGGGACAATGATGCCCTTGAGGTTCGGGTGGGTGGTCACCAGCTCCTTGGCGCGGTTGGCGCTGACGTCCGCTTTCTCCTCGCCATAGACGACGTCCACGAGTTTCATGCCGCTGAACTTCGACTCGGACTCAAGCCGCTTCTTGATATCGGCGATCCAGGCATTCTGGTTGACGGCTGTCTGGGTGGAGGACAGGATGGCAAATTCACCCTGGCCGCCCAGCAGATCGCTCATGCTGTCCAGCATCCCTGTGCCCAGTTCTTCAGTCTTGGCCTGGTTCACGAACAATGACCGGGCTTCCGGCGCCACATCCGAGTCAAAGGTGATGACCTTGATGCCCTGGGCCTGCGCCTTTTTCAGTTCGGCTGCTGCGCCATTGAGGTCGCTGCCCGAGATGGCTATGACATCCACCTTCTGCGAGATCAGCTGCTGCACGAACGGAATCTGGGCTGCACCGGTCGCTTCGCTGGGTGAGGTGTAGACGACCTTGTTGCTGCCACCCAGTTCCGCCGCCGCTTTTTGGGCGCCGTCCCGGACTGTGGTCATGTAGGGATCGTCACCGAGCTTGGGAATGTACCCCACGGTGATGTTGTCCTTGGGGGTGCACTCGCCGGCATTGGCGGCGCCGCCTCCGGCGGGTGTACAGGCGGTCAGGGCAAGGCTTGCCAAACCGATGGCAGCTACGCCGGACAGGGCAGCCCTGGTGGTTGTACGCATTTAAGTCCTCCTGGGGATTGTTGGGGCTTGCAGGTGTGTCATTTGCTGGATGGAACGGGTGGGGAAACTGGTTGCCCGCTGCCTGGACCGAGCTTTTGGGCCCTGGTTCTGCGGGCTGCCAGCGCTGAGGAGATGGTATTGGTGATGTTGGCCATGAGCAGCGAGAGGATCAGGACGAGGCCCACCACGGCCGCTTGGCCGTAAGCGCCGAAGTTTTGGAGCTGGAGCATGCTCCGGATGGCGATGACCACTACCAGGGCCCAGAAAACGCCGGTCATGCGGCCTTTTCCGCCCAGGAAGCTGATCCCGCCGAGGAAGACGACCGTTACGACGTCCAGCTCGTAGCCCAGCGCCCCGTCGGGAGACGCTGATGAAGTGATGCCCACGTGGATGATGCCTGCGAGGGCGGCCACCAGTCCCGAGGTGACGAACAGCTCGAAGATGATCTTCCGGTTCTTGACTCCTGAATAGGAAGCGGTGGCCGGGTTGCCGCCGATGGCAAAGACGCGGCGGCCGAACGGGGTCTTGTGAAGCACGACGAAGAAGACAGGGGCCAGCAGCAGGAACGGTACGATTGCCGCCGGGATGTAGGTTCCGAGGATGGAATCGTTGCCCAGGGAGATGATTTCCGGGGGCATGTTGCTGATGGGAGTGCCGCCCACCAGGACGTAGCACAGACCGCGGAACAGGGCCAGGGTACCCAGCGTGACTACCAGCGAGGGGAGGCCGAGGACGGCCACAAGGAAACCGTTGAGGACCCCGCAGGCCAGGCCCACCGCCAAAGCGGCCACTGCGGCAACGGGCGTGCTTCCTCCGGACTGGATCACCATGCCGAATGTGATTCCGGTCAGTCCGGCGATGCTTGCCACGGAGATGTCGATCTCCCGGGCAATGATCAGGAACACCAGGGGCAGGACCATGAGTGCCTTGGCTGCCATGCGGGCCACCGACGATCCAAGGTTGTAACCGTCGGCGAAGCCGGGCGTAGTGAGGACCGCCGTGAGGATCAAGAGGATGGCGAAAGCCCCGAGGAGCCCTTCCCAGGTCAGCAGCCGCGCTTGCAGGCGGTGCAGGGGAGCTGCGGTTGATGCGATGGACATGTCAGTTTCCCTTCGCCTTCTTGTGGCGGTTATGGAGGATGACGTCGACGGCGACTGCCGCGATGATGGCCGCACCGTAGACGGCCTGCAAGTACTGGTCAGGGACGCCTGCGATGGTGAGGACCTTTCGGATGGCCAGGAGGCCCAGGGTGCCGATGAGGACTCCGACCACTGTTCCCGAACCGCCACGGAGGGCCACTCCGCCGACCACCACTCCGGCGATGACGGCGGTCTCCAGTCCGAAGGCCACTTGCCCGTCAACGTAGGGGTAGTACGAGGCCCACATGGCTCCGACTGCTCCGGCCAGCAGCCCGGAGATGGTGAATGCGCTCAGGGTTCGCCGCTTTGCCGGAATGCCGATCAGCTCTGCGCCCGCAGGATTGGATCCGGCGAAGTAGGTCTCCCTGCCTTTCGAGGTCCACCACAGCAGGAAACCTGCTGCACCGAAAACAACGACGGCGGTCAACAAGACCGGAGAGATCCCGAGGATTTCCGACTTGGTCATGGCGAGCCAGTCTGAGGGGACCTGTTCCGGTTTCACGCGGTCACCGGATGAGCTGATGCTGAGGATCCCGCGATAGAGGGCCAGGGTTCCAAGCGTGACAACGATTGACGGCACTCCGCCGTAGGCAATGACAAGGCCGTTCAGGAGGCCGCACAGCAGGCCGACCAGCAGGGCAACTGCAATGCCCAACAGGATCGGGGCGTCAGGTACTGCCCGCATTGTGGCGGCCGAGACGTACGCAGCGAGTCCAAGGGTGGAGGCAACGGAGAGATCGATGTTCCGCGTCAGGATCACCAGCATCTGTCCGATGCCGATGATTCCGAGCATCGCCGAATAGTCCGCGAGATCGTGCAGGTTGTCGCCGGAATAGAAGTTGGTGTTCAACAGGCTCAGGGGCGCCACTACGGCGGCAAGGGCCAGGAACAGTCCCACTTCCCGTCGGCCAAGCGCTTGTTTCAGCCACCATCCGACGCCGTTTCGTGAAGGGGGCGTCGGCTCCTGGGGGCGGGTGGCCGGGGGAGAGGTGGACGGGGCGTTACTCTTTCCCTGCCCCGCTGCCTGGCTCTGCGCCGCTGCCGTCAGTCCAGCAGCTGGGGTGTCCCCGCTCCGTGCGGAGGAGTGGACTCCCGTGGCAGCCAGGCCGATGTCGTACTGGTTGGCATGTTCGCGGTCGAACTCGGCGACCAGGTTGCCGTGCTTCATAACGTAAATTCGGTCGCAGGCGCCCAGGAGCTCGGGCATGTCGGAGGAGATCATGAGGATGGCGATCCCTTGGGCTGCCAGTTCGCGGATGATGCGGTGCACCTCGGCCTTGGCTTGGACGTCGATGCCCTGGGTGGGCTCGTCCAGGATCAGGAGCCGCGGGTTGGTGGCCAACCATTTTGCGAGAACAACTTTTTGCTGGTTTCCACCTGAGAGGTTGCCGATGGGCTGGCTATAGCCGGCGAATTTGAGCTTCATGCGCTGGAGGGGGCCCTGGACCATGGCCAGTTCGGCCTTGGTGCTGATCAGCCCCCAGCGGGTGGTCTTGGTAATGACCGGCAGGGTGGCGTTGTCCAGGATCGAGAAATCTTCCACGATGCTCTGGCCGCGCCGGTCCTCGGAAACATAGGCAATGCCTTCTGCGATGGCGTGGGCGGCGGACTTGATCGACACCGCGTGGCCGTCCAGGAGGATTGTCCCGGATGTTGGCCGTTCGATGCCGAAGACCGCCCGCGCGACTTCCGTGCGGCCGCTGCCGATGAGCCCGGCCATGCCCACGACCTCGCCGGCCCGGACCGTGAGGTCGATATTGTGAAACTGGCCCTGGTGCGTCAGTCCCTGGAGTTCAAGAACGGTGCCACCCAAGACTGCAGCCGACCGTTCGTAGAGGTCTCCGAGTTCGCGGCCGACCATGAGTTTGACGATTTCGCGCTCCGTGATGTCGGAGGCGCGGACCGTGTCCACCAGGGCGCCATCACGCAGGACGGTCAAACGATCCGCGATCCGGAAGATTTCCTCCAGGCGATGACCGACGAACATCATGGCAACGCCCTGTTCCTTCAGCCGCTCGATCACGTCGAAGAGACGGTCAACCTCTGCCGTGGTGAGGGACGCAGTGGGCTCGTCCAAAATCAGGACTTTGGCTTCGGAGACCAAGGCACGGGCAATTTCCACGAGCTGCTGCTCTGAGACCCGCAGTGAACCGACTGGCATGCTGACGTCGCGGTTAAGCCCCAGCGTGTGCAGGACCTTCTGTGCTTGGACTTTCATCCCGGCGTGGTCGAGGAGGCCCGCACGGGTCTTCAGCGGTTGTCCGGCGAAGACGTTCTCCGCGATCGACAGGTCGCCGAACAATCCCGGGTGTTGGTGGACGACGGCCACGCCGTGGCGGTGTGCGTCCATGGCAGTGGCGAAGTGAACATCCTCGCCTGCGATGCGGACCGTGCCGGCATCGGGGTGGTAGACGCCGCCGAGCATCTTGACGCAGGTGCTCTTGCCTGCGCCGTTTTCTCCGACGAGCGCCAGTACCTCGCCCGTGAACAGCGAGAAAGAAACATTCGAGACGGCGACCGTTGATCCAAAGATCTTGGAGACGCCGGACAGCTCGGCGGCGGGCGCAGGCGCATAGGTGCCTGGCGCCAGGTTCCCCCCTTCTTTGGGTGAGGTGAGTTGGGCTTGTGATACATCCACGATGATGTCCTCCGTGCGGTAGGGGCAACCGAATCAAATCGGGAAGCATTCGTATGCGCAATCGTATGCGCATGTGATGCAAATGACAAGTACCTACTGTGTGGAGGAAGCTTCACCGCCCGGACGGTGTCATATGTGGACGCCAAAAAGGGGTGCCGCCGGGCTGATGACCACCCGGCGGCACCCCGATAGCAGCTGGGGCCCTCGTAAATTGCGGGGGCCCCCGGTAAACGCCCGGGCTGGTGCCGTCAGCCGAGGGCCGTCCAGTCCGGCACTTACTTCGTGCCGGCCGTGCCGCTCGTCGTCTGGTCGCCGTCGTACTCTGCGGACTCAAGGGCCTCGCCCACCGTGACCCCGTCCACGGCGGCCGCGTCGTCCGGCATGCGGGGGTTGTCCTTCTCCGCAGTACGGCGGGTCTTGAGCAGGCTCGCCAGGGTGGCGACGGCGATGGTGCTGCCGATGAAGAGCAGGGAGAAACCGATGGGGATCTCGGGTACCCAGAGGAGCGGCTCGCCTCCGTTGATGAAGGGCAGCTCGTTGACGTGCAGGGCGTGGAAGACGAGTTTCACGCCGATGAACGCGAGGATCACGGCGAGCCCCTGGGCGAGGTAGATCAGGCGTTCGAGCAGCCCGCCGATGAGGAAGAACAGCTGCCGCAGGCCCATCAACGCGAAGGCGTTGGCCGTAAAGACGATGTACGCCTCACTCGTCAGGCCGTAGATTGCGGGGATGGAATCGACGGCAAAAATGAGGTCTACGAAGCCGATGGCGATGATCGTCAGCAGCATCGGAGTGATGAAGCGGGTACCGCCCTTCTTCACGGTGAGCCGGTCCCCGTGGTACTCGTTGGTCACGGGCAGGACACGGCGCACCAGGCCCATGAACTTGCCGTTGGCCGGGTTGGATTCATGTCCGCCGAACGCCTGCCGGTAGGCGAGGACAAGCAAGAGTGCGCCGAAAATGTAGAAAATCCACGAGAAGTTCTCGATCAGTCCAGCGCCGATGGCGATGAACGCCCCCCGCAAAACCAAAGCAATGATGATCCCTATCATCAGCACTTTTTGCTGGTACATCTTCGGTACGGCGAAACCGGTCATCACAATGAGGAACACGAAGAGGTTGTCGATCGACAGGGCCTTCTCGGTGAGATAACCCGCGAAATACTCGCCGCCGAACGTCCAGCCCGAGACTACGCCGATGCCGACACCGAACAGGACGGCGAGGATGATGTAGAACGCGGACCAACGTGCGGATTCGGCGATACCCGGCTCGTGGGGTTTGCGCACGTGGGCAAAAAACTCGTAGACGAAGAAGAGGATCGTCACGCCGATGGTGATAAGCCAGATCAGGGGTGTGACTTGCATGGGAGCTCCAAAGGGTAGGCGTCGGATACAGGCGCCAAGGTCTCCTCCGCCCGGATGGGACCGGGACCGATGACCCGGGATGCATTGCTGCATCCGTAATGACGGATCAATCGCTAATGGGAGTACTCCCCTTGATGGAAGAATAGTAGCGCCCCGCAGCGTGCCCTCTCAACCCGGGGCATCCTGCGAGGCGCTGTACCAGGCTCAGTGCACGTCCACAGGCGCTTCGTGTCCGGTGTGTTGGACCGCCGGGTTCCAGGTCATCCGCACAATGAAGTGGCCTTCCGCGGTTGACTTGGCGACGAGCGCTCCTGCGTCGCCGGCGAGCTTGATGCCGAATTCGATTTCCAGGGTTTCCGGAGCGAGCTCCTGCATCGAATCCAGTGCAGCCGTGGCGGCCGGACGAACGCCGGCGAGGGCGTCTTCCAGGCGCCGGCCGACATCCAGGATGCCTTGTTCGTTGCGCCCGGGGTGGTCCACTCCGAAGCTGCCGTCTTCAACCTCCACCAGCACTGTTCCGGCGCCAACTTCATATCTCAGTACGTCCGTCACGGCTACTCCTGCTGTGAATTAAAGCGGTGGCCCACAATGTCCCTCCCATGATCAGTTACGGCCTGCCGGTGCAACAGGGACAAAGGACCTATGAATCCGTAGAGCTGCCATCCTCGCTGGGAGGTACGACGACGGTCGGGCACGGAAGGTGGGTCAGTACACCATGGGTTGTGGAGCCAAGGACCAGGCGGGCGAAGCCGCCCCGGCCATGGCTGCCCATGACCAGCATCCGGGCCCCTGCGGCCGCATCGGTGAGGGCACGGACCGGTTCCTTGCCGGGTTCGAGCACTTTGTGAACAACCAGGTCCGGGTAGGTGCTGCGGAGGCCCGCAACCGTCTCGGACAGGATGACGCGTTCCTGGTCATCCATCAGTTCCGCGAGCTCGGCCGGTGCCAGCCCCGCGTCGCTGACCGGGTCCGGAGCCTGATAGGCGTGGAGGACGGTGAGTTCCTGTCCTTCCCTGTCCGCCTCCGCGGCGGCGAACTCGACCGCACGCAGCGAAAGTTCGGAGCCGTCGGCGCCCACCACGATGCCGCTCCCGCCATCCGCGTCAGCAGTACCGACCACTGCGAGAGGAGCCGGTGTAACTCCTGCGATCTGCAGGGCCCTGTCGGTAAGGGTGCCGCCAAGATGCGGACTTCCGGAACCGACCACCACGAGCCCGACGTTCGGACCGTAATGGCCCAGTGCGCCGGCGACGCTGCCGGTCAGCAGCTCGGTGGTGGCATCGATACCGAATTGCCCGCTCACCCGGGAGGCGGCCGATGCCAGCAGCTCCTCTCCGGCCTTCCGGAGCTGTTTATTCCACGTAGCGGGGTTCAACGACCAGTGATCGTCGGCCACATGGAGGATGACCAACGGCACATGGTGCTTGCGGGCCCGTGAAGCGGCCCACCCAAGGGCCGCCTCACTTTGCGGAGAATCCTTGACGGCCACAACGATTGGGTTGGTGGTGCTCATGGCGGTGCTTCTTTCTTCTGTCCTGCCGCGTCCCGCCGCGTTAGGAATGCATGGACCTCACGAGGCGGGTGCCTGCCGGCCCCTAGTGTCCTGGGCTACAGGCCACACCACCCGCGTTTGCCACGTGGCAGGGTCCGGTTCCCTGACCGGGTCGCTGAGGTAGAACTCCCACATGGTGTCTGAAGGCGTCTTGCCCTCTGCACTCATTCGCTCAATGATGAGCGCGTAGGTTTTTTCGAGGGTGTCGTACGGGCCCCGATGGATGGCCTCGAAAGCTTCGGACTCCGGCAGTTTGCTGGCTGCCACGTCGCTGGTACCCGTGAAGTTGGGGGTGATCGGAAACCCGGCTTCCACATCAACGGTGTCCGTCGGCATGCCGTGATACATGGCAAAAGGCGGGCCAACGGGGCTTGCATGCTGAGCCTGCGCCGCTGCCATGACGGCACCGAAGGCCCGGCCGAAAAAGTCGGTAAGTCCGGTCATTGCGACGCGCTCGCGGACCACTGCAGTGTGCTGCTCCGGGGACGTGATGGGCCGGGGCTGGGGTTCGATGGTAGCCATAAGACCAGAATCGCCTCACAGCCTGCCCGGCGGCAGGGCCAAAGGACCCTAAGCTGCCTCGAACGCCAGCCGGAGCCAGTGCCGGACCTCGGTGTCAACGGACTCCGCTGTGGGCAGTTCCAGATGATGCATCCATCGCCCCGCGGCCGGTTGGACGACTTCCTTGAACCTGGCCGAAGGTAGCCGGTAGGGCAGTGCCAGGGACAGGACTGCCGGTACGGACGACGTCACATACATGGCGGGCCGCCACAGGTAGGCAAACCCCCGGCCATGCCGGAAAGCGATCTGGCTTTTTGTCACCCGGACTTCACACTGGCCCACGTCGTGGATGCAGGCGAACACCGCTTCACCGATGTCCAACCCTGCCGGGGAACCGGCGAAGAAAGTACGGGCTTCCTCTGGAAGTCCCGGTGCCGCGGCGCTGGTGCTCACAACGCCCGGGCCAGGCTTCGCCGGAGCAGCCAGGTTCCCAGGACCAACAGACCCGCTGCCATCGCTGCCAGGACTCCCAGGTGCGGCAGGATGTCCGGCAAGGCCGCTTCGTGCCGCTGGACCTCAGCGATGGCGTCGTAGGCCCAGCGGTGCGGAGTGAAGCGCGACACCGCAGCCATCGGTTCGGAAAAGAACTCAGGCGGCACCATGCAGCCGCCCAAGCCGGCCACCACCAATCCCAAACCTATGCCCACACCGGTTGCGGCGCCGTCGTGGTCCAGCATCGAGCCGACCACCATCGCAGCTGCCGCGGCCACCAGGCTGAAGACGCCGACCACCAGCATCGCGAGCCACAGGTTCCCCCAGTCAACGCCGAACAGCAGGGCGGTACCCAGCAGGATATAGACGCCTTGGACCCCTGCGATGGCGAATCTGCCCAGAGCCAGGCCGGTCATGGTCCGGGCGGCCGTCACCGGCGCCGCCAAGGCACGGGAGATCACGCCGTAGCGGCGCGCCTGGATCAGGGCGGCCGCGCCTGTCAGGGAGCTGAGGAAAATAAACAGCAGCAGTTGTTGGGCAGCGCCCAGGTCGAACCGGCCCAGGCCCCGGAACTCCGAGGAGACACCACCGGATTCCATCACCTGCACCGTGGGTTCAACGGTGGAGGTTTTGGCACGTGCCAGTGCCGAGCGCGCGGCGTCCTCCGTCACGCCGCCGTCCATGAGGGCCCGTAATTGCAGCTGCGTCCTGCCCAGGTCCCGGACTGTTGCCCGTACAGCCTGCAGAGCGGTCTGCCCTGAAGCATCGGGCGCGGCGAGAACCTCAAGTTCCACCGGTCCGGCGTCGTCATAGGCTTTCCCGGCCTGCTCGCTGATGAAAAGTCCGACGTCGGTGCTGCCGCGGCTTACGTCGCGGCGAACCGCGGACGCCGTGTCCGGCCGGACGGTGAGGCCTTCTGCCTTGAGACGGTCCGTGAGGTCGCGGGCCAGGGGCGTGCCCTCGCCCCCTGCCACAGCCACTATTGGTCCCGCGGACCCCACCCCGAACTGGATTCCCAGCAGGAGGATCAGCATCAGGGGAAAAATGAAGACGAAGAAGATGTTGGACCGATCCCGGAAGAACCGGCGGAGTTCCACACCGGCAATGGCCAGCACGGGGTTCATTGCGCCGCGCTCCGATCGGGAATGAATCGGGAGAGGAGCGTACAGGCAGCGGCAAAGATCCACATGACGCCAAGGGGTCCCAGGACATCCCCGATTCCGCCGCCCCCGGCTGATATTCCCAGCCCGCGGATGAAAGCCCCCACTGGATTCCACTCCAGCACCGTTGCCAGGAACCCCGTGGATTGAAGGGGAAAGAAGGCGCCGCCTGCGATTCCCAGGACCATGGCAATAATCGACTGGGCTACGTTGGCTTGTTCAGCCGAACGGACCAGCCGCACCACGATGAAGGTCAGGCTGGTGGCCGCTGCGGCAGCCGAAATGACCAGCAATCCCACCACTACCGGAGAACCGAAGGCCACCCCGAAGAACACCATGCCACTGGTGAGCAGGACCGTGCTGGCGGCTACTCCCAGCAGGAACCCGACCACGGCCTTGGACGCCGTGATGGTCCATGGGGGAACCGCAACGGACCTGATCCGGGCAAACGTTCCTTGTTCCTTTTCCACCAACAGCCCCACCACGCCAAAACCCACCGTGAACAGCAGGAACAACCCTGTTTGGCCGGCCACGAGCGAGGCGCGGAGGGGTAGTTGCTCAGTGGGTGCTGTGGCTTCCTTGAGCGCCATCAGCGGTGGGGCGGCCGCCGTCGACCGTGCGATGTCGCTCGCTGCGGCAGGGGAGAGGCCGGCGATCCGGCCTGCCGCTCCGGTGAGGGAGGCGGCATGGAGCTCCTTGACGATCTCTTTGACCACGGAGATGAGCACATCGGTTTCCAGTGAGGGGCTGGAGCCCCTTATGAGCTGGAGGGTAGCGGCGCTTCCGGTTGTCAGTGACTCGGTGAAATCCCGCGGGATGACAATGCCGAGTGAACTCCCGCCGTCAAGGGTGGTCCGGGCGACGTCGGCGGGTGCCACCCGCTGAACGGAAACCTCCAAGGCAGGCGAGGAAACCAAGGATTCCAGGACCACATCGCCCAGCGGCCCTTGATCGTCGACGCCGGCGATGAGGGTCACGGGCTTGAGGGCCGGACCGTCGTCGCCCAAGCCCCCGAAGGCCAGATTGAGCACGGTCATCAATGCCAAGGGCACCAAAAGGCCGAAGATCAGGACTGATTTGTCCCTGAGCCGTTGCTTGAGGTCGTTGGCCACCAGGGCCGTGAGTGCGTTCACGTCAATCCCTGAGTGCCTTCCCCGTGAGATGGAGGAAAACTGATTCGAGATCCGGCCTGGACACTTGGACGGACGTGACATGCATTCCGGCAGTTGCAGCCCCGGTCACGATCGAGGCGAGAATGCGGGGCCCGTCGGAAACCGTCAGGGTCAAGCCTGAGGTCCCCACCGGGCTTATCCGTTGAACGCCTTGTATCCCTCTGATGGCCTGCGCCGCTGCCGCCATATCCCCGGTGCCTTCCAGATCGATGCGGTCAGCTCCACCGGTCAGGGTGATGAGTTCGTCGCTGGTACCTTCCGCCTGGACGCTGCCCTGGTCAAGGATGGCTATCCGGTCGCAGAGGCGTTGGGCCTCTTCCATGTAATGGGTGGTGTACAGCACGGCAGTGCCCGCGGCGGACAGTCGATGCACGGCATCCAGGATCGAATTGCGCGATTGCGGGTCCACGCCCACCGTCGGCTCGTCCAGGATCAGCAAATGCGGACGGTGCAGCAGTCCGATCCCGATGTTCAGGCGCCGCTTCATGCCGCCCGAGAACTTCTTGGTTTGCTCTTTGGCCCGGTCGCTCAAGCCGAGAAGATCCAGGACTTCGGTGACCCGGGCCTCCCGCTCCTTACCGCGCAGCCCTTGCAACCTGCCGAAAAAGTGCAGGTTCTCCCGGGCGCTGAGGTCCGGATAGATGGCAAGCTCCTGCGGTACCAGCCCGATGTTCCGCTTGGCCTGGACGCTTGAGGGGGACATGGCGGTGCCGGCAACGTCCACGCTGCCGCCGTCGGGAGGGAAAAGTCCGGCAACCATGGAAATAATGGTGGTCTTCCCGGCACCGTTCGGCCCCAGGAGGCCGAACGTCTCACCCGGGCGGATCTCAAACGATACGTCGTTGACCGCGGTGACGTCGCCGAATTTCTTGACCAGGTGACTGACGGTCAGGACTCTGTCCGTGATGCTGGTGGTCGTTCCGCCAGTCACCATGGAACCTATTCCAGGCCTGCCCTGGTGGCCTCGTTGAGCGGAGTGTCGAACGAGTTGGTTGCGCTCAGGTCGAAGCGCCGTCCGGTGATGGAGTCAGGAACTATCACGTACAGCAGTTCCTTGCCGACCCCCTGCCAGGGGAACATGCCCCGGCGGGCCTCGGTGAGGCCGGGGCTGGAGGGACCGGCCTGCGTCGCTTGGCCCTTGATGACGACGCTCCAGGCAAGCCCGAACTCGGCACTCACCGCATCGGCTTCGAGGGCCACCACCGAGTCCGCCTCGATGGCCTGCTGTTTGGTTCCCATACCGGTACGGAACACCACGCTGCGGCCGTCCACCACGAAGCTCACCGGGAAGATATCCGGATGGCCGTTCGCGATGACAGAAAGCCGCCCGACGTTGGTCTCGGTGAGCAGCCGCCAGCAATCGTCGGGCTCCAGTATTTCCGGATCAGGCACTAGGTTCTTCTCGTTCATGCCGCGATCCTATGGTCGGTCCGGATTACCCGACAGGGCCCAAAGTCCCTTGGGCGCGCGGACCGGTGACTTTCTTCCCCGCGTTCACGGGGCCGGGGAGCGGGGAGGCGACCTTGAGCATCAGCAGCAACAGGCCAAGCTCGGCAAGTCCTGCGCCGAAATAGACCGCCTGCAGCACACTGAACGGGATCAGCATCATTTGGACGAAGATCCAGACCAGGATCGAGTAGCCCGCTGCTGCCGTCAGCAGGCCCGCCAAGCGGTGGTGCCGCAGCATGGCCACGAAGGCAGCGACATGCAGGCCGCCGACAATGAGGGCCAGCAGGAGCCCTGGGACCACGAATGAGCTGAAGGGCGAACCATTGAGGTACTCAAGGGGCACCTGCGCTTCAACAGGCAGTCCCAGTCTTTCGGGGCCCAGCCAGGAACCGAGCGCCATGGCAAGTCCTCCGGCCAGGGAGGTCAGCGCCACGAAGCCCAGCACGATCAGAAGCAGTATGCGGACCATGTGAGTCTCCTACAGATGTTGGGACGGACGTTAGGTGATGTTGGGGCGGAAATGTTTGTCCAGCGCCACTACTCCCCACGCCGCAGCGGCCGCCAGGAAGACCGCAAGCCAGGATTGCAGGTCCAGGGGCGCGGTATGGAACAGTGTGTTCATCGCCGGGAGGTAGGTGATCGCGGCCTGGGCCAGAACCTGCAGGAGTACCCCTACGGCCAGCCAGCGGTTGCTGAAGGGCTTGACGGTCCACGCCGGGTGGCCGAGTGAGCGGCAACTGAAGAGGTAGAGAATCTGGAAGGCCACGAACAGGTTCAATGCGGCCGTGCGGGCTTCGGGAAGGGAGGCTCCCCGCCCCAGTTCGCCCTGGAAAGTCCACCAGGTTCCGCCCACCAACAGGGCGGAAACGAGCAGGACACGCAAGCCCAGCTGCCGGGTGAACAGGGGCCGGTCAGGGTCCCTCGGTGGCCTGGACATGAGGCCTGGTTCTTTGGGTTCAAAGGCCAGCATGAGGCCCAAAGCCACGGCAATGGTCATGTTGATCCACAGAATCTGGGTTGGGAGGATCGGCAGCGTCCATCCCATGAGGATGGCCACGGCCTCGGCCCGGGATTCCTGCAGCAGGCCGATGGCGAGGTTCACGATCACGACCACCGAAATGACCAGGGCGTCCACATACTCAGCCAACAGAAGGGTGACTGCCACGGCTGCGAGCAAGACGTAGATGAGGGGGTCGTTGACCTGGTGGATCAGCGACCGCAGGAATCCTGCGCCTTGCGGGCGGGGAAGCACGTTGGGTCCGAAGACGCCCTTGCGGGTCGCGGCTTCCTGCGGACTCAACCCGTTCAGGGCGTCCGTCTCCAGGATGAGGACCACTTCATGCGCAGCCAGGCTGTGGTGGGCCGTATCGGACGCGGTGTTCATGCCGGGATTCCGTATGCCTAGGGGCCAAGCAGCCGGTCGAGGGTCACAAAGCCGTACCCGGCGGACCGGATGCCGTCAATGACGTCAGCCAATGCGTCGGCGTCGAGGGTGCTTCCGTCGTCGGGATTCGAGCCGAGGTGCATGAGGATGATTCCGCCGGGTTGCAGGTTGCCCAGGACCCGCTCTGCCACCCCGCTCCGGGACATGCCGCCGCTGGTGCCTTTCCACCCCAAAGTGTCCACGGTCCAGCGGACAGGGACGTAGCCCAAAGAATTGACCGCGTTGATGGTCCGCTCATCCCGGTCTCCGAACGGGAAGCGGAACAAAGGCCGGGGGTCGCCTCCGGCAGCGGTTATCGCCGCTTCGGCATCCCGGATTTCCGCGGAGATGGCCTGCTCCGGGAGCCGGGTCATTGCGGGATGGGTCATGGAGTGGTTTCCCACCCGATGCCCGGATGCCACGATCCGTGCCACGCCGGATGGGTTGGATGCGGCCCAGGCCCCGGTCAGGAAGAACGTGCCTTTCACCTGCCTGTTGGCCAGCGTTGCCAGGATGCTGTCCAGCCCGGCGGCGTTCGCGCCGGCGTCGAATGTCAGGACGATGTTGTTCCCGGCCCCCGGGATGATGGTCAGGTCCTGCCCCAGCAGCCCCGGCGGAAGGGGTGGCGCGGCTGTTGCACCGGGAGTCGCGGGCGGCGCGGGGCTGCTCGCGGTGGGGCCGGGTTCCGGGGGGAGCGGCGTCGGTCCGCCGGTCTTTGCCGTGGGTTCCGTGTCCGCGGTGGGTCCCGTATCGG
Source organism: Paenarthrobacter sp. YJN-5 (assembly GCF_015040095.1). Taxonomy (NCBI): domain Bacteria; kingdom Bacillati; phylum Actinomycetota; class Actinomycetes; order Micrococcales; family Micrococcaceae; genus Paenarthrobacter; species Paenarthrobacter sp. YJN-5. Next base: position 2,616,388 of record NZ_CP053544.1, on the reverse strand, counting down.
CGGTGGGGGAGGGAGACACGACGCCGGTGGTGCCGGGGGTCGGGGCCAGGGAACCCGAGGACGTGGTCGCCGACGGCGTCCCGCCGGGCCCCGCCACCAGGAGCGTGATCGTGACGGCGGCCGCCAGGAGGATCACGGTCGCTGCCAGCACGACGGCGACCACCCGGCGTCGTGCCCTGCGTCCCTGCTCCGGGCGTGGTGACTCAGCCCCGGTCGCCGCCACCGTCAGGCCTTCCGGGCCGCCCGGCCGGCGGACCCTGGTGGCCGGCCGGGAGGGGGTCCGTGTCCCCGGGGGCCGCTGGATCGGGTTCGTCAGGTCCCTGGTCCAGGCGGAACGGCGGGTATTCGTCCCTCATGAGGGCACCGTAGACGACGACGCGGTAAGCCCAGCGGTTGATCCCCATGATGAAGGCGAAAAGGGGTCGCGGATAGCGTCCGGAAAAGAGCAGGATCACCAGGGCGATGAGCACCAGAAGGGCCAACAGGGACAACCCGCCGCCGCGTTCGGTGACCACCCCTGCCGGGCCGTCCTGGGTGCGCCAGGCCCACGTCGCACTACCGGTGACGGCTCCGATGACGAGCCAGTGCGGGATCAGCAGCAGCCACGATTTCACGAGGACCAGGCCACGCGAGAGCCGTTGCGGGTATTGGACGTCCAGGGTGGCTGGGTAGTCGGCGTGCTCGAGGGTGAAGGGCGGATACTTGTCCGTTCCTCCTGCCGCGTAGGCGTAGAACGCGACGCGCCACGTCCAACGCAGCACACCGACGTTGAAGTGGAAGAGCGACTGCGGGTACCGGCCGGTGAAGAGGATGGCGAACCACGCCACAACTGTTGTGACGGCGAAAGCGAACCACAGGAAGAACAACACGAAGAAGTGCGGAATGGCCAGCAGCCATTTGACGAGCCACAACCCGCGGGAGAGGCCGGCGTCAACATGGCCTGTCAGCCTGACGGGATGGGCTTGGTCCCACGTGATGGCCGGCGGCGACCCACCGGGTACCGGCGATTCACTGCGTGCCGGGGCGGGGCCGCGTCCGGGAACCCCTGCCGGTGGTGGCGGCCCGGGCGTCCCTCGACGCCCCAGTCCCACCGCGCCGATGACCAGCAGTGGCAAGCCGACTACCAGCGCCAGTCCGCCGGCAACCAGCAGGCCGGTTGCTGCGGGCCTGATGAGCTCGGACCTGAAACCCGCCTGCAGGTCCGCGGAGACACCTTGGGCCGCGTCGGCGTTCATGACAACTACCGTCCAGGTGCCGGGTGTGATCTTCCATGTCAGTTCCTGCAGGCCTTGGCCCGATGCGGAAGCAACCCAGATGTCCTGGCTGCTTGCCGGGGCCGGGCTGGACAGACCGGAAACGTCCCGGTAGACGGGCCGGAAGGGATTGAACTTCACTTCCTGCAACTCGGTGTAGTGCACTCCGGCAAGGTAGCGGTCCACGTCTTCCCGGGGTGCGATCCCGATGAAGATGCTTTGGTCCGGATCCGCGGCCGTCGCCCGTAGCCGCAGGGTTCCGACGTCGAAGGGGAGCCTTTCGGGGGTTCCCTCACCAACAGCGTCCAGATGCGGCGAAACCAAGGCGAAGGACGGGACAGTGAAGCGCTCCGTGCGGGACGTGAAGTAACCGCCGTCGCGCTGTGCGGCGCCCAGCCAGGCCGCCGCAGCACCGGCGGAGGCGAGGGTGAAGCCGATGAGGGAGAGCACGATTCCCACTGTGAGCATCACGATTGCGCCGGGTCGCTTCATGGCTGCAACTCCTTCCGCTGGAAAACGAACACGGCCACCGCGACCGCCGCCCCGGCTGCAATCAGCGTCGTCACCACGGGCCACACCGCTGCGGGATGGCTTTGGCCGGCGGCCACGCTCGCCGCGATCCCGGGCACGCCGGCCGGCGAGAACCTGAACAGGGGGTCCCACGCCCCGCCCACCGCCAACAGGGCGTACAGTCCCAGGCCTGCACCGGCTGCGCCGGCCGGGGCGGGAATGACCACCGAGAAGAACTCCATGAACGCCAGCAGGAGCAGCGCCAACAGGCAGAGCATGGCGGCCGGACCCCACAACTGCGCAGCCGGTGCCGTGCCGAACACCACACCCGTGGTGATCCATGTGATGGTGGTTCCTGCCGCGAACACGGCCGCGATGAAAAGTGCATGGACAACGGCCTTGGCGGTGATGAAGGTGGCGCGTCGCACGGGCTTGGTCAGCACGAAGGCGGCCGTACCGTCGCGCACCTCGGTGGAGACGATCCCGCCGTACATGATGATGATGGCGAAAAGGACCAGTTGGGACAGGTTCTTGACCCATTGGCCGTAGGCATCGGCGAACGTCGCCGGCGGCAAAACAAGGGATTGTTGGCCAGATGGCGTGAGGGACGCCAGGAGTTCGGGGGTGATCTTCGCCAGGGGTGGGCCACTCACCGCGAAGACAAGGATGATCGCGGGAAGAACCCAGATCCGCCACGTGTGGACGATCTCCTGTGTTTCTTTGGCGGCGAGGGCCGGGAAGGTTTTCACTGCGCTGGTACTCCCGTCAGCTCAAGGAACACGTCTTCCAGGCTGAGCTCGGCGCTGTCCAGCCGGACCAGGCCAATGCCAGCGCTCGCCACGAGCGCAGGAATTCCACGTTGGGCAGCAGCAGGGTCGGTGGCCCGCACCATGATTTCGCCGCCCGGCCCCGGCCGCACTGACAACGCCCAAGGGGCTTGGGCGATCCGGTGGGCCAACTGCTCCGCCCCGTCCGTGACTTCCACGGCGATGGTTTGTTGGCCGTGCCGGGCACGGAGTTCCTCCATGGTGGACTGGGACAGGACCTTCCCTTTGTCCAGGACAGCAACGTGGTCGCAAACCCGCTCGACGTCACTGAGGATGTGCGTGGAGAAAAAGACCGTGGTCCGGCCCCGCAAGGTCACAAGGAAATCGAGCAGTTCCTTCCTGCCCGCGGGGTCAAGCGCACTGGTGGGCTCGTCCAGCAGCAGCAGTTTTGGTGCGTTGATCAAAGCCTGCGCAACTCCGAGACGCTGGCGCATGCCGCGTGAGTACTTGCCGATGCGCTGTTTGCCCGCTTCGAGCCGGACGAGCTGCAACGTGTCGCGGATGCGCCCGCTGAGTCCGGCTCCGTCGAGGCCGGATAACCGGCCGGCCAGCCGAAGCGCCTGGGTGGACGTCATCCCGTCGTAGAACGCGGGAACGTCCGGAAGGTACCCGATATCCCGGCGCACGTCCGGGTCATCGGCGCGAAGTTCCCGGCCCAACAGGTGCACGGATCCGGCCGACGCCCGGGACAGCCCTGTGAGGATGCGCAGGAGCGTGGTCTTCCCCGCCCCATTGGGCCCGACGAGTCCGAAGATGGAACCCGGAGGGACATGCAGGTCGATGGCGTCCAGCGCCACATGGCGGCCGAACGCTTTGCTCAACGCAGAGCACTCGACGGCGGCCGGAGGGTTCGCCAGGTGCGCGGACTCCTGCGAAGGCTGGGGAAGGATGTGGTGTGCTTCCATCTGAAGGGGCCTGCTTTGTTCCGACCTTTGTTCCGACGCGATGCCTAAGGTGTGTGGACCACGACGACCGGGCAGTGGGCATGGGCTACCACCGCGGAACTGACCGAACCCAAAAGAAGCCCGCCGAAGCCACCGTGCCCCCGCCGTCCTACAACCAGGAGGGCGGCATGCTTGCTGCCTTCCACCAGGGCCGCCCGGGGGGAGCCTTGGACCAGCCGCGTACTGACATTCTTGGGCAACTTCGGACCAAAGACTTCCTTGAGGGTTTCTTTGACGTTTTCCTCTGCCGTGTGGGCAAATCCGTCAATTCCCATGGCAAGGTAGCCTTCGTAGCCCAAGGGAAGTTCCCAGCAGCCCCACGCTTCGAGCGGGGCGTTAAGCGCGAGCGCCAGGCGTTGCCCTTCGCGAAGGGCTTGCTTGGACGCGGCGGAACCGTCGACGCCGACGATGATTTTGCTGGGATCCAGACGGCTGCTCATGATGTGCCCTTCCTTGACGCGAGGGCTTTCACCGAGGCCGCCAGTTCATGGCTCCAGGAGAAGGCCCGTTTGATTTCGCCCTCCAACAGCGGCCCTTCCGTGCCTTTGACGTAGAAGGGCATGGGCTGGGCCACGATCGTGGCCCCGGCTTTCTGCAGTCCGTGGGAGATCTTCTTGGCGGCATCGCCATGGATGAACAATTTGACCCTGGTATCGAAGGCCGCAGCCAGCACGCCGGCCAGGCCGTCCGCTCCGGCTGCGTCCAGGGCCTTGGTGACGGCTTCGGTAGGGCGCCACCCGTTGATCGGACTGCCGACCACCAGCAGGTCCCCGACTGAGACGTCGCTGCTGCGGAATTGCGACACCGGGACAGTCCGGCTGTTCTCCAACCCCGCTGCTATTGCTTCTGCCACGGACTTTGTGTTCCCGTAGGCCGAGTCGTACATGATCACAGCTTTCATGGCATTTCCTCGTGGGTGTTAGGGAGGTTCCCCGCATTCTTCGGGGCGCGTCGAAGAGGGCTGTCGTCCATGAGCAGTGTTGCCCAGTAGGTGCCGCCGCCCATCATCATGAAACCCAGCACCCCGAGCGGGGGACTGCCCAAAGGGAGGCTGGCCAACAGGATCCCCAGGCCGCCCAAGGCCACCAGCAAGCCTCGTTGGGTCCGCTTCCAGCGGTGTCCCCGGAGGTCCTGAAGGCTCATGAGGGTGGCAAGTCGTGGATCGTCTTCTTCCAGCCCGCGCGCGATCTTGTCCAGTTCCTGTTTCTCGAAATGTGAAAGTTCCATGGTCGGCCTCCTGCTTGTGCCTCCAGCATGCTCAATGGGGGCACAACCAAAACAGGGCCGAAAGTCACCTCAAGCGGCGGGTACAAAGACCCTCCCGCATCGTGGCGGGCCAGCGCAGAATCCATTCATGGATTCAGCACCGAAGGCTGCCTTGGCCAACACCCATGTCCTGTGGTTCGACGCTGCCGGTCTTGCCGACATTCCAAGGATCGGGGGGAAGAACGCCTCCCTTGGCGAGTTGACCCGGGCTTTGCAGGCTGCCGGCGTCCGGGTCCCCGAAGGCTTCGCAACGACGGCGGATGCGTACCGCCAGTTCCTGGCCGTCAATGGCCTGGAGTCCTTGATTGCCGGTTGCATCAACGATTACCGCCTGCGGAAGACATCGTTGAGGGAAGCCGGAAGCCGCATCCGGAACGCCATTCTGGGGGCAGAGTTCCCGCCTGAAACCGCTGCAGCCATCAGTGCCGGCTACGCTGAACTTTGCCGCCGTGGCAGCGGGCAGAACGTGGCCGTGGCAGTACGAAGCAGTGCGACGGCGGAGGATCTTCCCGATGCCAGTTTCGCCGGACAGCAGGAAACCTACCTGAACGTCTCGGGATCCGCAGCGGTCCTGGACGCCTGCAAGCGCTGCTTTGCTTCCCTCTTTACCGACCGGGCCATCAGCTACCGGGAAATCAAGGGGTTTGAGCATCTGGATGTCGCTTTGTCAGTAGGCGTCCAGCGCATGGTGCGCTCGGACCTTGGCGCATCCGGGGTGATGTTCTCCATCGACACTGAGTCGGGCTTTCCGCGTTGTGCTGTGATCAGCGCGGCCTGGGGACTCGGAGAGACTGTGGTCCAGGGAACCATCAACCCGGACAAGTACCAGGTCTTCAAGCCTTTGCTCGCCGATCCTGACCTTGTTCCCATCATCCAGCGGGAGGTCGGGACCAAAGAGCGCAAACTCATTTACGGCCAGGACGGGGACACCGGAACGCAAATGGTGGACACGAGCGAGGCGGAGCGGAAGGCGCTGGTCCTCAGTGATGCTGAAGTGCTCCTCCTGGCCCGCTGGGCTGTCGCTGTGGAAGAGCACTACGGACGGCCGATGGACATGGAGTGGGCCAAGGACGGAATCACGGGCGAACTGTTCATGGTCCAGGCCCGGCCCGAGACCGTCCAGGCCCAACGCCCGCTGACGTCCTTCCGGATGTACAAACTGGAGGAAAGCGGAACTGTCCTGGCCCGCGGCGCGGCCGTGGGAGATGCCATCACCACCGGTAAAGTGTCGCGGATCCTGGACGCCCGGGACCTTGAGGACTTCATCGACGGTTCCATCCTGGTGACCCGCGTGACGGATCCCGACTGGGTGCCCATCATGAAACGGGCTGCCGGCATAGTCACCGATCACGGCGGTCCCACCAGCCACGCGGCCATCGTCAGCAGGGAACTCGGCGTGCCGGCGGTGGTCGGTACGGGAAACGCAACCCTGACCCTGGAGCAGGGCGCCCCTGTGACTCTCTCCTGCGCCGAAGGTGAACAGGGCCGCGTCTACGAAGGGACGTTGAAGTTCGACGTCGAGGAGGTGGACACCGGGACGCTGCCCGCCATTAGAACCCAACTCATGATCAACATGGCCAGCCCGGCAGCAGCGATGCGGTGGTGGCGGCTGCCGGCCGCCGGCGTCGGACTGGCCCGCATGGAATTCATCATCAACAACCTGATCCGCGTCCACCCGATGGCACTGGTCCACCCGGAAAGGGTCACTGACGTTGCCGAAGCTGAAACCATCAAGTCCCTGTGGGCAAACCACGCGGATCCCGAGGAGTACTTCGTTGACGTCCTGGCCACCGGGATCGCGAAGATTGCGGCCCCGTTCCACCCCAAGCCGGTGATTGTGCGGCTCTCCGACTTCAAAAGCAACGAATACGGCCACCTCATTGGCGGGACGTTCTTTGAGCGTCCCGAGGAAAATCCCATGCTGGGCTTCCGCGGCGCGTCCCGCTATTACAGCGACGAATACCGGGAGGCCTTTGCTTTGGAATGCCGTGCGTTGAAACGGGTCCGGGAGAAGGCAGGCTTCAGGAACGTCATTGTGATGGTGCCGTTCTGCCGAACCGTCCAGGAAGCGCGCACCGTGCTGGAAGCCATGGCAAGCAACGGCTTGGTCCGTGGGCAGGACGGCCTGCAGGTCTACATGATGTGCGAGATACCCTCCAACGTGGTCCTCGCCGCCCGGTTCGCCACGTACTTCGACGGCTTCTCCATTGGATCCAACGACCTCACCCAGCTGGTCCTGGGCGTTGACCGGGATTCCGAGCAGCTCTCCGGACTCTTTGACGAACGGGACCCGGCCGTGACGGCCATGATCTCCCAGGCAATCCGGGAAGCCCACAAGGCGGGCATCAAGATCGGACTCTGCGGCCAAGGGCCCAGCAACCATCCGGACTTCGCTGAGTTCCTGGTGGGTGAAGGCATCGACTCGATCTCGCTCAACCCCGACACCTTCCTCCGCACTCTGCCATTGATCGCCGACGCCGAGTTCCGATGGCTGTAGCGGTCAATGAAAAAGTCGCCCACCGCAGCAGCGGCTGCAGCTCCTTACGACGCAGTCATTCTTGACCTGGATGGAGTGGTGACAAATACGGCCCTCGTTCACCTCGCGGCGTGGAAAGAGGCGTACGAAGCCATCATTAATGACCCCCGCTACCCGAAGGATGGAAGCCGGGCCCCCTTCACACCGGATGACTACTACGCCTTGGTGGACGGCAAGCCCCGGGAACAAGGGCTGATCGGGCTCATGGCATCCAGGGGAGTGGACATCCCGCCGGGAACCCCGCAGGACGCCGGCGGCGACTGGACCGCCGTCGGGCTTGGGGCTTGGAAGAACAAGGCCTACCTGAGACGGCTGCAGGAAGGAGGCGTGCAGATCTTTCCGGGCACCGGCCGGTTCCTGGAGAACTTGAAGGACGCCGGTGTCGCCACCGCGTTGGTAACCTCCAGCCGGAACGCGACCCCCGTCCTTGCCGCCGCCAACCTGCTGGACTCGTTCTCGGTGGTCATCGATGGCCGCGTGGCAGCGTCGCATGGCCTGGCCGGCAAACCGGCCCCCGATACATTCCTGGAGGCCGCCCGCAGGCTGGACGTGAGCGTGCGGCGCGCCGTAGTGGTGGAAGACGCCGTCGCCGGGGTCCTGGCCGCAAGCCGGGGCGGATTCGGCCTGGTGGTGGGCGTTGACCGGCACGGCAACCGGGCGGACCTGGAAGCTGCCGGTGCCGACGTGGTGATCAACAACCTCGCCGAACTGGACCTGGGCCTCGTGATGCGGGATCCGTGGCTGCTGATCTACGAGGGCATGGATCCTGAGCATGAAGGCCACCGCGAAGCCCTGACCACCCTCGGCAATGGATACATGGGGATACGCGGAGCCGTCACTGAAAACCGCAGGCCCGGCCGCTATGCCGGAACGTATCTGGCCGGTGTGTATAACAGGGTTTGGGCCACGATTGGCGAGGGAACCGTCGCGGAAGAGCACATGGTCAACCTGCCCGACTGCCTGCCCCTGGACCTGCGCCTGGAAGGCACCCCGTGGTGGTCCGGGGGCGGCCTGGAGATCCTCCATGAACGTCGCGTCCTCAATATGGAAAAGGCGGTCCTGACCCGGCATCTCCTGCTGGAAGCGCCGGACGGGAGGCATCTCCACCTGGAAGAAACGAGGTTCGTGTCCATGGACACCCGGCACATCCTGGCTATCCGGACACGGCTCACACCCCGCGACTGGAGCGGGCTCCTGGATATCACCGCCGGGGTCAACTGCCTGGTCCGCAACAGCAACCTGCCCGAGCCCGCGCTGAGTTCCCAGGTCCATCTGATCGACAGGACCATACCGCCATCCCGCGACGCCGGCCCGGTCCTGGCCGCGGAGGTGGAGACCACCCAAAGCCAGGTGCGCGTGGCCATAGCGGCGGCAGTTGATGTTTCCGGGTCCACCGGAGTGACCGAAAGCCGGGCGGGTTTCCACTTCCGGAGCTTCCAGGTCCGGTCCTCGGAGGAAAACCCCGTCACAGTGGATCGGATCATTGCGATCTCCACGTCCAGGGACCGGGCAGCCTCGTCGGCAGCCACGTCCGCTGCCGCTGCGTTGGCAGGTTCCGGGGGCGACTTCGAAGAACTGATGCGCCGGCACAAAGCGTCCTGGCGGCGTGTGCTTCGGCCGTTCAAGGTGCAGCTTGATGCGCCCGTGCAGGTTCAGTTGGTGCTGAACCTGCACTTGTTCCACCTCCTGCAGACCCTGACTCCGCACACGGCCGAACTCGACGTCGGTGTTCCCGCCCGTGGACTGCACGGCGAGGGATACCGCGGCCACGTGTTTTGGGACGAGCTGTTTGTCCTCCCGGTCCTGAACCCGCGCATGCCCGAGGTTTCCAAAGCCCTGCTGGACTACCGTTGGCGGCGGCTGCCCGCCGCCCGTCGGGCCGCCGTCGCAAGGGGCTTGTCCGGTGCGCTGTTTCCGTGGCAGAGCGGCAGCGACGGCACGGAAGAAACACCGGATTGGCTTTACAACCCGCGCTCAGGACAATGGGTGCCGGATTATTCGCACCTGCAGGTCCACGCCGGACTCGCAGTGGCGTTCAACGCCTGGCAGTACTTCGAATCCACCAACGACGTCCCGTGGTTGCTGGGACACGGCGCGGAGCTGCTCATAGACGTGGCACGCTGTTTTGCTTCCCTTGCCGTCCACGATCCCGGTCACCGCCGCTACCACATCCGCGGAGTGGCGGGCCCGGATGAATACCACACCTGGTTGCCCGGGCGGGATGTTCCCGGCCTGGACGACAACGCTTACACGAACGTCATGGCGGCGTGGGTTTGTGGCAAGGCCGCCGAAGTCACCTCAATGTTCCCGGGCCACGAACAGCAGGAACTGCTGGAACGGCTGGGTGTCGGCAAACGCGAGCGGGCACACTGGCGCAGGCTCTCCCGGGCCATGTATGTGCCGTTCAACAAAGACGGACTGATCAGCCAGTTCGAAGGCTACGATCTGCTGCGGGAGCTGGACTGGGATGGCTACCGGCAAGAGTACGACAACATAGAGCGGCTGGACCTGATCCTGGGGGCGGAAGGCGATGACGTCAACCGCTACAAGCTCGCCAAGCAGGCGGACGTCCTCATGTTGCCGTACTTGCTGGGTGGTTCCGGCCTCATCGCGATGCTCCACCAACTGGGTTACCGCATGACCGAGGCGCAGCTGGCGCGGACCGTTGAGTACTACCTCGCCAGGACAGCGCACGGCTCGACACTGAGCAGGGTGGCGCACGCTTCCGTCCTGGCTGCCGTGGACCCTGACCGCGCCTGGGAAAGCTACCGCGAAGCACTCGACGCGGACTTGGATGACACCCAGCACGGCACGACCAAAGCCGGTATCCACCTCGGTGCGATGGCGGGCACGGTGGACGTCATCCAAAGAAGTTTCGCGGGGCTGCGGATGGACCGTTCAGGAATCACCTTCACCCCCAATATGCCGCACGGACTCAACGCCGTGTCCTTCACGGTGACGACCCAGGGACACTGGCTGGGCATCGAACTGACCACGGAACGGATCCGGGTCACGTCCTCTCCCGGCAGCGCTCCTCCGCTCCGGATCCAGGTCCGTGACCAAACACTGATGCTGCCGGCAGGAGAGAGCCGGAGTTTCAGGCTGCAGGCGGGTTCGCGATGAAAAGGTTGGGGATCCTGACGAGCGGTGGCGACTGCCCGGGCGTCAATGCCGTCATCCGGGGAGCAGTCCTGGCCGGGGTCCGGACCGGGCAGTATGACTTCGTGGGCTACCTGGACGGTTGGAGCGGCGTGCTCAGCAACAACTCCGTACCCCTGACCCTTGAATCGGTCAGGGGCCTTTCGCGTTTGGGCGGAACAATACTGGGAACCTCCCGGACCAACCCCATCACGTCCGGGGGAGCCCCGGCAGTCATCGCATCCTTGGAGCGCGGCCAGGTTGACGGCTTGATTGCGGTGGGGGGAGAGGGCACCCTCGCCGCTGCCCGGATCCTGGGCGAATCGGGCATCAAGGTCATCGGCGTCCCCAAGACCATCGATAACGACCTCAGCGCAACGGACTACACCTTCGGGTTCGACACCGCCGTGCAAACGGCCACCGAAGCGATCGATCGGCTGCGCACCACCGGCGAATCCCACCACAGGTGCATGATTGCCGAGGTCATGGGGCGCAACGCCGGCTGGATTGCCCTTCATGCAGGCATGGCCGCCGGAGCGCACGCCATCTTGATCCCGGAACGCCGGGTGAGCCTGGAGCAGGCAGCGGCGTGGGTCCTGTCAGCCCGGAACCGGGGCAGGGCGCCACTGGTGGTGGTGGCGGAGGCCTACGTTCCATCAGGCCAGGATGCTCCCTACTTCCCGCGCGGACTCGATACCTTTGGCCGTCCGCGCTTGGGCGGGATCGGATACCTCTTGGAGGAACAGCTCCAGGAACTGACGGGAATCGAATGCAGGGCCACGGTCCTGGGGCACATCCAGCGGGGCGGGGCGCCCACGGCCTTCGACAGGGTCCTGGCAACGCGGTTGGGAATGGCCGCTGTCCGTGCAGCATCCAAGGGGGAGTGGGGCGTGATGGTTTCCTCGCGGGGCACGGACGTCACTACTGTTGACCTTGCTGCCGCGATTGGTGAGCTGCACACGGTCCCGGAGGACCGGTATTTGGAGGCCGAAATGCTGTTCGGCTGACCTGCCCTGCCGCCCTGCTGCCTTACTGTCTGGGCGTCTGGCGTCAGGCGAGGGAGAGGAACAGCTTCTCCAGCTCTTTCCTGTCCATCGTTTGGTCCTCCTGGATGATGCACTGCTCCAGGCCCGTGGCGATGATGGCGAAGCCGGCCCGGTCCAGCGCCTTCGAAACTGCGGCGAGCTGGGTGACGACGTCTTTGCAGTCACGGCCTTCTTCCAACATGCGGGTGACGGCGGCGAGCTGCCCCTGTGCGCGCTTGAGGCGGTTGATCACAGGCGTGAGTTCGGTGGGGTTCAGTTCCATGAGGGTGCTCCATCGGTGGGTTGCTGCCCTCCATGGTATACCCCCATGGGTGTACTGATAGCGGCGGCTGGTGACAGGCCGGGCAGGTGCCATTCCATCCGCACCTGCCCGTAGCACGTTCTCAACTCCTGGTGATGGGAACCTTCGACGGCGAAGCTGCCGCTGTCTTTTCCGGGATGGGTGCCCGTACTTCGAGGACGCCGTCCTTGTAGGAAGCGGTCACGTCGCCTTCCTTCACGCCGTCCGGCAAAGGTATGCGGCGGACAAAGGAGCCATACCGGAACTCCGAGCGGTAGCTGTCCTTTTCCTTGTGCTCCTTCTTTTCCTGGCGTTCGGCCCGGATGGTCAGGCCGCCGTCGGAGACGGTGATTTCCGCGTCCTTTTCCGGGTCGATGCCGGGAAGTTCGGCACGGATCACCAACGTATTCCCGTCAACCACTTCCTCGACTTTGATCCCCCCGGCGGTGCTGTCGCCGTCGAACAATCTCTCGATAAGCTCCATCGGTGAGCGACGCGCATCAAGCCATTTCGTCAGCTCGGTCATGCCAGCCTCCATCTCTTATCCGCCGCGGAACCTTTCCCGGCAGTACCAGCTTTTCGCCTTGGCAGCGCGGCTTCCAGAGTCCAAAGTCCCCGCCCGCGCCGGGGTCTTCCGGCCCTTACCCTGCGCCGGGGACTGCTGCAGGATGGGGACATGCCCGCGGAATTGCCGGGTGCAGGGAGGAGTCAGTGATGGGTGGACGGGTCAACCCGGAGTCGGAGCCCCAACGGCCCAACGACGGCCAGGGAAAAGGGCGTTCCCGCAAGAGGCTGACGGGTCTCCCTCTCCAAGGCAGCCCCCTGGTCCAAAGGATGCTCCGCATCGGCAAACGCCGGGAGGCCGCGGAAGAAAAGCTGGAGCGCCGGCTGGGTGGAGATGACACGGAGACTCATAGCTGACGTTGCCCCTGGTCCCCACACGCCGGGCCGTCCACGGCGTCGCGTCGGTGGACCTGTCACCGCATCTTCAGAACCGCAGCGCCGGTGACGCGGTCGTTGGCCAGATCCTCCAGCGCACGGTCCGCTTCCGTGAAGTCGTAGGTGGTGACGGTTGGGGCCAGTCCGATCTCCGCGGCCAGGGCCAGGAATGCGGTGCCGTCGGCCCGGGTATTGGCGGTGACGCTGCGGATCTGCCGTTCATAGAAGAGTTCATTTTCGTAATTGAGGGACGGGATGTCCGTGAGGTGGATGCCGGCAATGGCCAGGGTTCCGCCGCGATCCAACGCCCGCAGGGCGACCGGAACCAGATCGCCCACGGGAGCAAAAAGAATGGCTGAGTCCAGGGGGAGCGGCGGAGCATCGTAGGCGTCGCCGGCATAAACCGCTCCGAGGCTGAGGGCCAGGTCCCGGGCTTGTGCCGAACGGGTCATGACGTAGACCGACGCGCCTTGGCTGATGGCGATTTGGGCCGTCAAGTGGGCGGACCCGCCGAAGCCATAGATGCCCAGCCGCCCTCCCGGCGGTAGCGCAGCCCGTTCCAGGGCCCTGTAGCCAATAATCCCCGAGCACAGGAGCGGTGCCGCTTGTTCGTTGGTGAAGCGCGCAGGCAAGGCATAGGCGAAGTCCTCATTCACCGTCATGTGGTCGGCAAAGCCGCCGTCACGGTCCCACCCCGTGAATCGGGGCGCCAGGCAGAGATTCTCCTGGCCGCGCCGGCAGTAGGGGCAGTGGCCACAGGTCTGGCCGAGCCACGCGACGCCGATTCTGTCCCCGCGGGAGAAGCGGCCCCCGCTGAAACTTTCCATGACCGTCCCTACGGCCTCGTGGCCGGGGATCACCCCGGCGTGGCGGGGCGGAAGGTCGCCCTCGGCGAGATGGAGGTCGGTGCGGCAGACACCGCACACGTCCACGCGCAGCAGTACCTCGCCCGGCCCGGGCCGCGGGTCCTCGCGTTCGCCCATCCTCAAAGGCCTGTCCGCTATCTTCCCCGGCACATCAACCCACCATGCACGCATGACTCTTCCTCGTCGTCGGATATCACGAGCCTCGCACGGACCCTTCCCGCCTTCCAGAGGCGAAAGTCACGTCCGCACCGTGGTTGCCACGGGTGACGTACCGTCCCACAAGCTCGACGGCGGCGCTTGCCGCCAGTGCGGTCAGCACCGAGACCAGCAACAGGTCAGGCGGAGGCCATTCGAGCAGGAAGAACCCGCGGAGGAAATCAAGGCCCATCACCGCTGCCATCCCCACATAGCATCCCGCCAGGACCAGTACCTTCGTCGCGTTCAGGGGCCGGGCAGTCACAGCCAGGATCCACGATCCGATGATGGTCAAGGTGATGGTGGTGGCCGAGCGGCTTGTCAGGACACTGTGATCGCCGCTGAGGGACGCATAGGTGTTGACCCCAAGAATGGCAGTGGCCGTGATGACTCCTGCCGGGATCGCGAAGGACAGGGAACGCTTCAGAAAGCCCGGGACGTAGCGACGACTGCTGGGCAGGAGCGCCAGGAAGAACGCCGGCAATCCAATGGTCAGGCCATCGACGGCGGACAACTGGCGGGGGAGGAAAGGATACGGCTGCAGCAACAATCCGCAGGCCACGGCCAGGACCGTGGCATAGGCGGTCTTGCTGAGGAAGAGCATCGATACCCGTTCCATGTTGTTGATGGCCCTGCGCCCTTCGGCCACAATGCCCGGCAGGCGGCTGAAGCGTCCATCGAGCAGGACCAGCCGTGCCACGGCTTTGGTTGCCGGGGCGGCCGTGTCCATCGCGATGCCCAGGTCGGCAACCTTGAGTGCGGGGATGTCATTGACGCCGTCGCCCGTCATGGCAACGGTGTGGCCCTTTCGTTGAAGGGCCTGGATCAGGTCCTTCTTCTGGTGGGGGCCTACCCGGCCGAACACAGCATTGTCCTGGACGCAGGATGCCAGGGCTTCAGGATCCGCGGGAAGTGTTGTGGCGTCACAGGCAGGGCGGCCACCCAGTCCCAACCTCCCGGCCAGCAGTCCCACTGTCCGGGGATCGTCGCCGGAAAAGATCTTGATCTGCACGCCCTGTTCCCGGAAGTAATCCAGCGTGGCTGAGGCGTCCTCCCGTATCGATTCCCGAAACGTGACCAACAGCACCGGTGAAGCGCCGGCGGGAGAAGGAATCCCGCCGGTACCCCCGGCGTCGTTTCCTGCAGCCAGTACCAGAGCCAGGGTCCGGAGACCGGAGGAGGCCAAGGCGGAAGCGCGCCCACGCGCCTCTTCAGCCGTGCCAAGAACAACCCCGGGGGCACCCAGGAGCCACGTCCGGGGCACTCCTGAGGCACCGGCGAACGTGACGGAGCTCCAGCGCCGCGCAGGGTCGAAAGATACCGAGGCCAGGAGAGGTTGTGCACTTCGCGGCGGAAAGGCGGCCTTTAAGGCGCGGGCGGTCGCGTTTGTACGCTGGGTGGCACCGAAGCATTCCAGGGCATCCCGCCACTCCGGAAATTCTTCCTCCGGTCCGAGCAGATGAACTGCGTCGAAAACCATCCGGCCGTCCGTCAGCGTCCCGGTCTTATCCAGGCACAGGACGTCAACCCTCGCCAAGACCTCCACGGCGGCCAGTTCCTGGACGATGACCCGCAGCCTGGCCAGCCGGATCGCCCCGACGGCGAACGCCACGCTGGTCAGCAGGACCAGGCCCAAGGGGATCATCGCGATGGTGCTGGCCACGGCCGGCACCACGCCTTCCTTCCAGTCGCCGGACGCGAGCGCCGCGTTCCATCCGCCGTGCTGGATCATTTGGGAATTGAGGACCAACGCGGACAACGGAAGGACAAGCCATGCAATGACTTTCAGGACCTTGTTGATTCCGGAGCGGATCTCGGAGGTCACGAGCGAGAAGCGTTTGGCTTCCGTCGCGATGCGTTGGGCGAAGGTCTCAAGGCCCACGGTGGTGATCCGGGCGAACCCCGATCCGGACACCACCAATGAACCCGACAGCAGGACCTGGCCGGCACTCTTCCGGGCGGGTTCGGATTCTCCCGTCAGGAGTGATTCGTCGACGTCGAGGCTGCCGGCGCCAAGGCTGACGGCGTCGGCAGACAGCTGGTCCCCGGCGCCCAGAACCACAATGTCGTCCTTGACGAGTTCCCGTCCCGGGATCACTTGTTCCGTCCCGTCCCGGAGCACCGTTGCCGGCGCACTATGCAGGATGGCCAAACGGTCCAGGGCCCTTTTGGCCCGGTACTCCTGAACCACTCCGATAATGATGTTTCCCATCGCGGCGAGCCCGAAGAGTGCATCCTGCCATTGCCCCAGGACGAGCAACATCGCAAAGGCCGCAAAAACCAGGCCATTGAAAAGTGTCAGGACGTTCGCCCTGATGATGGCGCGCAGGCTCCGACTGGCTGGTAGTTGTGCACTGTTGTCCAAGCCATGGTCGATGCGGAGTGCGACGTCCGCCCGGGTGAGTCCTTGCATGTCCCGGCGCCCTACAGTTCAATGCGGCGCCGCCACTGGCGTTGACCGCCGTCGCAGGGATGGGTGCGGGCCCGACGCCGGGGGCCAGCGCGGAGCGGGCTTGGTGCTGTGGTCTTCCACCAGGCCGGTACCTGCACATTCGCGCACGTCGAAGATGGCGATGGCTATCGCCTGTTTGTCGTCGTAGGGGCCTGACTCCAGCAGGGTGTTTCCCCTGGGGCCAACAAGGCGGAACCGAAAGTGGGAATACGCATCGACGAAAACTTCGAAATGTCCAGACATGGTGGAACTCTCAACTAGAACGTCAACGCCCCTTCCCCGGTGGCGTGGGCGCGCTGGTGGTCGGAAGTCGTGGGCATCCGGGTCCCAAGGGTGTTGTTACACCTATTCTTGACCGTTCCCGCCGACTGGATAAGGGACGAACGGCCCTGTTGCGGAAACCGGCCCTTGTCCGCAGCGACGGATGACCGGCATTGCTCAGAAGCCTGTGGGCTCGGTTTCGAGTTCCGGTTCATCGGGAAGGTATTCACGGTGCAGCGGCCGAAGGGCGGTCGTCGTGGGCAACCAGACGAGGCCGTCATAGCGTTGCCCCATGACGGTGGGGACGTAGTTGCCCCGTTCACGCGCAGGGTTGTAGACGACGCCGATGGCTCTGTGCCCGCGCCACGTGGAGAGCCAGCGTCCGGCCCGGCCGGCGCCGTAGACCAAAGCCGACGGCCCATTCAGTGCGCTGTGGAGGAGGTCCTCGTGGCTTCCTTGAATTGCGTTGGGTACGTCCATGGTCTGCCCGGGCGCACCCCAGGAGTGCGCAGCTGTCACTGAGCCGCTGTACGAGGCGAAGCCGACCAACGCTACTGAACCGTGGTGGCGCCGGCGCATCAGTTGTCCGATGTTGACCATGCCGCCGGCTGCCATGTCCGTCGCCCGGGCATCCCCTATGTGCGTGTTGTGCGCCCAGATGATTCCCTTCGAACCGGCTCCGTGATGGCGGGACAGCCGGTCTATGGTGTCGCTCATGTGGTAATCCCGGATGTTCCAGGACTGTTCGTCACCGCGGACCATGGTCCGGTAATAGTGTTCTGCGTTTGAGGCGACTATTGCGTTCTACATGACGTCGAAAGCCAGGGGATCCTGTTCCACCCGGCCCAAGGTCTGCCGGTTGACCTCAGCCAGCAGCCCCACAACGTCCGCCTCGCAGGAGCGGGGAACCAGCCGGGTAGCCGAGGCATATCGCTGTGGGTCCTCGCCGAATGGCACGAAGCAACGCCATGCCTGCAGCGCCGCGGGAACTGACTCCGGCGCATTGGACTCAAGCCAGCTGAAGATTTCCCGTAGGGAGTCCCACAGGGAATAGACGTCCAGCCCGTAAAACCCCGTTCGCCGGTCTTCGGGGCGGCCCGAATTCCATTGATGCAGCCAGTCAAGGAATTGGGCTACTTCCTCATTGGCCCACATCCACGTTGGCCAGCGCGAAAAGGCAGCAAGGACCTGCGCCGCGTCGAGCTCCTGTTCGGCATGGCCGCGGAGCCACTGGTTGATGCGCCAGCAGTCCGGCCAATCGCCTTCGACTCCGATCCAGGTGAAACCGTGTTCCTCGATGAGGCGCCTGCTCAGGACGGCACGCTAGTGGTAGTACTCCTGTGTTCCGTGGGACGCTTCCCCGAGGCAAACAAAACGGGCAGGTGCGCATAAAGTGACCAGGTCGTCCAGGTCCCCGGCTGCCTCAAGGGGTCGCGCCAGTGCCCTGATTTCTTCGGATTCCGTTGCGTGGGCGTGTGCTGCGTTCATGGCAGAAGCTCCGACGCCTGGCTTTTGCTTGCGGCGGGCAGCAGGTATCGGGCGAACCAATCAGCAGCCAGCGCAGCCACCTGGTCCAGGGTGCCGGCCTCTTCGAACAGGTGGGTGGCCCCCGGGATGAAGTCCAATCGCACGGTGGTGCTGCCGATGCGGGCCATCGCCTGCCGGTTCAATTCCAGGACGTGGGTGTCCGCTCCGCCGACAATGAAGAGGGTAGGAGCCCTGACGGCCGCGAGTTTATCCCCGGCAAGGTCGGGCCGTCCGCCACGGCAAACGACGGCGGAGATGTTCGCCTGCGGCTCGGCGGCCGCCCACAAGGCTGCACCGGCTCCCGTGCTTGCCCCGAAGTAGCCGATGCCGATCCGGGAGCCGGCATGGCGGGCCTCAATCCACCGCGTCGCGTGGTGAAGCCGCTCCGCGAGGAGTGGGATGTTGAAGACATTGGAACGGTCGCGTTCCTCGGCCGGGGTGAGGAGGTCCAGCAGGAGGGTGCCCAGACCGGCGTCATTCAGGGCGCGTGCCACGAAGCGGTTGCGGGGGCTCTGGCGGCTGCTGCCGCTGCCATTGGCGAAGATCACCACGGCCCGGCATCCCGGCGGCTCATGGAGGTTGCCTTGCAGCCGCACCGATCCGGCCGGTATGCCTACGTCATTCCCCTCACCGTGTTCATTCCCGGCGCGGTGTTCGTACCCATGGTCCGCGCCGGAGGCCTCCGGCGGGCGCAGCATGCTGGCCGCCGCGTCCAGCAGCCGCACCACTTCCTCGTCTTCCACGGGAGAGAAGTCGCGGTAATGGTAGCCCACGGCACGGAAGTCCCGGGGCGTCATCAGGCAGATCGTCTCGTCAGCCTCCAGGAAAGAGGCAGCCGTACCCGCCGGTGCCACCGGAACGGCCATAATGACTTGTTGTGCGCCGAGCATCCTGGCCGCACGGCAAGCCACCCTTGCCGTGGAACCAGTGGCGATGCCATCGTCCACGACAATGGCGGTCCGTCCATGAAGGTCCACGCGCGGGCGGCCTTGGCGGTAGCGTGCCACCCTTTGGTTGAGGAGCCGGCGTTCCCTTTCCTCGACCGCCGCCACGTCCCCTTCTGTAAGGCGGCCCCTGGCAACAGTTTCCTGGTCGAGGAACCGTATGTTGCCTTCGCCGATTGCACCCATGGCAAGCTCCGGGTGGAAAGGCACGCCAAGCTTCCGCACCACTATGACGTCAAGGGGAACGCCCAGGGTCTTTGCGACTTCGTAGGCAACCGGCACGCCCCCACGGGGCAACCCCAGGATCACCACGTCATCGAACCGCAGTGCTGCGATTCGCTGTGCAAGTTGCCGGCCGGCGTCCGCACGGTCCGTGTATTCAAGCATCATGACTTACTCTGTTCCGCTGGTGGCGGCCCTCAGGAGCCGCCCGGACCTGCGTTCTGCCACAGGCCGATGACATTTCCTTCGGGGTCCGTGAAATAGGCATTCCAGCCGCTGCCGGGAACTTCCATCTTTCCCCGGAGCGTGCTGCCTCCGGAGTCGTTGATGCTTTGCAAGGCGGCATCGATATCGGCCACTTCTATGGTCACCACAACCGAGTTCAACCCGGCGTTCCTGCGGTAAATCCCGCCATTGATGGAGGTAGGAGGTGCGTCTGCGGAACCGGGCTGCTGACCGGAAGTCTGCGCAAGGCTGTATTCCGATTCAGGTATCACCTGGAATGACCAGCCGAAATTGGAGTGGTAGAAATTCCTTGCCCGGTCTTCATCATCGGCCGGGATCTCAAAATGTACGACGCCGCCCATTGTCGGCCATGCCCTCAAGCACGCTCCGGAACGGTAACCGTTCCGGCAGTATCGCCGCCGTCGATGATGAACTCAGCTCCGGTGACAAATGATGCCTCGTCCGACGCGAGATAAAGAACAAGGTCGGCGACCTCACCGGGATGGCCCACCCGCCCCATCGCCACATGGCTCATGTCGTTCGTCATTCCGGCGGTCATCGGCGTGGAGATAACACCGGGGTGGACTGAGTTGACGCGGATGCCGTAGTGTCCCAGATCCAAGGCGGCACTCTTGCTGAGTCCCCGGACGCCGAATTTCGACGCCGTGTACCCGGGAATTTGTTCGTAACCGCGAATACCGGCAATGGAGGAAACGTTGATGATCGAGCCGCCCCTGGACTTTTTCAGGGCCGGTATCGCAGCCTTGATGCCGTTGAAGCAACCGGTCAGGTTCACGGCAATGATGGTGTTCCATTGGTCAAGGGTGTAATCCTCGATCGGGGCAGCATTGACGATTCCGGCATTGTTCACCAGGACATCCAGGCCGCCGAATTCATTGACGGCGGTGGCCACTGCCGACTCCCAGTCATCGGGACGGGTGACATCCAGGCGCACCGCTACCGCCCCGGCTCCGATCCGCGCGGCTGTTTCCTTCGCCTCTTCATCCAGCACATCTCCGATCACAACCCTGGCCCCCTCGCCATGGAGGCGCGCGGCCACAGCGGCACCGATGCCCCGGGCGCCGCCGCTGATCAGCGCTACTTTGTCGATTAGACGTTCCATAATTGGGTTCTCCATTGCCGGATGGCCGCGTTGCTTCCGCGCCGCCATCGATGAACGCAGTTGCCATTTCATGCTCCATGGAAGCGTGTACCGGCAACAGTGCCGAAAGTCACGGCCTGACCGCGGCGCGGCCGGCCTTACCAGCGCCTCAGGACTTTCGACTCTGGCAGAGGCTCCGCGGGAGCAGTGGCATTGATCCATGAGCGCCCGAACAAGCCAATGGCCGCTGATCCGCAAGGACCTTTCCACCATGAAAGTTCCGCCGAACATGCTGGACTATGAGCGAACACGGGCCGCCTTTTCCTGGGACGATGCCCGCAGCGCGCTGACCGGGACCCCCGGGGGCGGGTTGAACATGGCCTTTGAAGCAGTGGACCGGCATGCGGCAGGGCCCCTCGCCAACCAGGACGCGCTGCGCTTCATCCAAGGCACCGGGGAAGTCCTGAGCGTGAGCTATGGAGAACTGGCCGCGTCTTCGAACCGGTTCGCCAACGTTCTTCAGAGCCTGGGCGTGGCCAAGGGTGACCGGGTATTCTCGCTGATCGGCCGGACGCCCGAGCTCTACACAGCCGTTGCGGGCACCTTGAAGAACGGGAGCGTCTTCTGTCCGCTGTTCTCCGCGTTCGGCCCGGAACCCGTAAAGCAGCGCCTGCTCCTGGGCGAAGGGAAGGTACTTGTCACCACGCGGGCGCTCTACCGCAAGAAGATCGTGCCCATCCGGGAGTCCCTCCCCGAACTGAGGCACGTGTTGCTGACAGACTGCGAAAGCACACCGGACCCGGGCACGGAAGACCTCACGGTGCTGATGCGCGAGGCATCCGCGGACTTCACCCTCCGGCCCACGCAGGCGGGGGATCTGGCGTTGCTGCACTTCACCAGCGGAACCACAGGCACTCCCAAAGGTGCCGTACACGTTCACGACGCCGTCACAGCGCACTACATGACCGGACAGTATGCCCTGGATTTTCACCCCGGCGATATCTATTGGTGCACGGCGGACCCCGGGTGGGTGACCGGAACGTCCTACGGCATCATTTCACCGTTGGCGCACGGCCTGACCACGGTCGTGGACCAGGAAGAAATGGACATCGACCGTTGGTACCGGATATTGCAGGATGAATCGGTAACCGTCTGGTACACCGCCCCCACTGCCTTGAGAATGCTCATGAAGGCCGGTGCCGACCGTGCCAGGGACTACGACCTGTCAGCATTGCGGTTCATCGCCAGCGTCGGAGAGCCGTTGAATCCGGAGGTGGTGATGTGGGGCAGGGAAGCATTCGGTCTGCCGATCCACGACAATTGGTGGCAGACCGAAACCGGCGGAATCATGATCTCCAACTACGCTGCCATGGACATCCGCCCTGGCTCCATGGGCAAGCCCCTGCCCGGAATCGATGCCGCGCTGGTTCTGCGGGACGAGGATGACCGCCCGGTTCTCCGCGATGGGGAAGCGGTCCTCGTAGAGACGCCGGACACCATCGGCGAACTGGCCCTGAAGCCCGGATGGCCGTCAATGTTCCGGGGGTACCTGAACGAGGAAGAGCGCTACCGCAAGTGCTTCGCAGGTGGCTGGTACCTCACCGGGGACCTGGCCAAGCGCGATGAAGACGGCTACTTCTGGTTCGTCGGCCGCGGCAACGACGTCATCAAGTCCTCGGGGCACCTGATTGGCCCGTTCGAGGTGGAAAGCTGCCTGCTGGAGCATGAGGCAGTGGCTGAAGCGGGGGTGATTGGTGTCCCGGACGCTGTTGCCGGTGAGCTGGTCATGGGGTTTGTGGAGCTCAAATCCGGCTTTGAGCCGACTGAGGACGTCCGTCGGGACATTGTGGCTTTCAGCCGCAGGCGCCTGGGGCCGGCCGTTGCTCCGAAGTCCATTGAGTTCAGCGCCGACCTGCCGAAGACGCGCAGCGGAAAGATTCTCAGGCGGCTTTTGAAGGCACGGTTCCTGGGGCTGCCGGAAGGCGATACGTCAACGCTTGAGCCCTCCGGCACGGACGCCCGGCAAGGGAGGCTGTCATGAGGGATCCGATGTCGGCCCCGCCCGGCAGGCTGGATCGCGAAGAAGGGCTCCGACTCCTTCGCCAGATGCTCCGCCTACGCAGGCTTGAGGAACAATGCGTTGAACTGTACAGCGCATCCCGGATCCGGGGTTTCCTCCACGTCTACATAGGCGAGGAAGCCGTCGCTGCCGGGGTGATGGAGACGCTGGGCCCGGAGGACGCCGTTGTTGCAACCTACCGCGAGCACGGCCACGCCCTGCTGCGCGGCGTGGATGCAGGCCGCATCCTGGCGGAGATGTACGGGTGCATCGAAGGTTGCTGCCGGGGCAGGGGCGGCTCCATGCACCTCTTCGATGCCGCCACGAATTTCTACGGTGGCAACGCGATTGTTGCCGGCGGGCTTCCCTTGGCTGTGGGCCTGGCACTTGCCAACAAACTGCAGGGCAAGGAGGGCGTCAGCGTCTGCTTTTTTGGCGAGGGGGCAGTAGCCGAGGGCGAATTCCACGAGAGCCTGAACCTGGCAGCGTTGTGGCAGCTGGCGGTCCTGTTCTGCTGTGAAAACAACCTCTACGCCATGGGCACCGCTTTGGGGCGCTCGCAATCGCAGACGGACATCGCGCTCAAGGCCGCAGGCTACGGTATGCCGGCGTGGGCGGTGGACGGAATGGATGTAAGGGCGGTCAAAGAGGCGTCCCGTCGAGCAGTGGATGCGGTGCGTTCAGGCGGTGGGCCACACTTCCTGGAGTTCCGTACATACCGGTTCCGTGCGCATTCGATGTTCGACCCGGAGCGTTACAGGGACAAGGCCGAAGTCGCCAGGTGGCAGGAACGGGACCCTGTCCTGTTGCTGCGCTCGGCCCTGGAAGCAAACGGCGACCTTTCCGAGGAAGCCAGGAAGGAGCTCGAATCCGCCGTCGACGCCGAGGTGGCAGCCGCCGTCGAGTTCGCGGAAAAGGGGACCTTGGTACCGGTGGAGCAACTGTCGCGCTTTGTCTACAGCGAAGGGGGAGATGATGAAAACAAGCTACCGTGAAGCACTCCGGGAAAGTGTCCGTGATGCCCTGCAGCGCGATGACAGGGTGTTCCTCATGGGGGAGGACGTGGGTGCCTACGGCGGTTCATTTGCCGTCAGCCTCGGCCTGCTGGAGGAGTTCGGCCCTGAGCGCATCCGGGATACGCCACTTTCCGAGTCGGCGTTCGTAGGAGCCGGTATTGGTGCGGCACTGGGCGGAATGCGTCCCATTGTGGAGATCATGACCGTGAACTTCAGCCTCCTGGCGCTGGACCAGATCGTCAACAACGCAGCTTCGCTGCTGCACATGTCCGGTGGACAGTTCCACGTTCCCCTCGTGATCCGGATGACGACGGGAGCGGGCCGGCAACTTGGCGCCCAACATTCGCACAGCCTCGAAGGCTGGTACGCGCACATCCCCGGCGTGAAGATCCTGGCCCCGGCCACTCTCGAGGATGCCAGGGGCATGCTCTGGACCGCCCTGGAAGACCCGGATCCTGTGCTGATTTTTGAGCATGGATCCCTGTACAACGTCGCGGGGGAACTCAGTGACGACGCCGGACCGGTTGACATCAGCTCGGCTGCCTTGCGGCGCAGGGGCAGCGACGTCTCCCTCATTACCTATGGCGGCACCCTTCCGATGGTCCTGGACGCCGCAGGGCAGCTTGCAGCAGAGGGCATCGAAGCCGATGTCCTGAATCTGCGGTCCCTGAGGCCATTGGACGAAAAGGCGATAGTGGAAACCGTGTCCCGGACCGGAAAGGCCGTGGTGGTTGACGAGGGCTGGCGCAGCGGGAGCATTTCTGCCGAGATCATTGCCCGCATCATGGAACGTGCCTTTTACGAGCTCGATGCTCCGGTGGCCCGGGTGTGCAGTGCGGAAGTGCCCATTCCCTACTCCAAGCATCTGGAGCTGGCTGCCTTGCCTTCTGCGGAAAAGGTAGTAGCTGCCGTGAAAGAAACGATGGGCCATGGTTGATTTCCTCATGCCTTCCCTCGGCGCGGACATGGACCACGGAAAGATCGTTGAATGGCTGGTCAAGCCCGGAGACTACGTCCGCCGCGGCGACATTGTGGCTGTGGTCGATACGGACAAAACAGTCATGGACGTGGAGACCTTTCACGAGGGAGTTGTTTCCGAGCTCCTGACCGGGATCGGTGAGACAGTCCCGGTTGGCACGCCCCTGGCGAGGATCACCCCCACGCCTGCGGAAACCGCACCGGTTCAGCGGGCAAAGGCGCAGAAGCCATCAAGCAGGCCTGCGCCGACCCCTCCAGTGCGGCACTTGGCCCACCGTCTGGGAGTGGAAGCCTCGGAGGTGCACGGCACCGGGAAGGACGGCAGGGTCACCCGGGCGGACGTCGAACATGCCGTGACCGCCGGAACACGGAAAGAGGTAAAGTCCTCACCCAGGGCCAGGCGCTTGGCGCGCGAATCGAACGTGGACATGGCACTGGTCACCGGAACCGGTCCCGGTGGCGCCGTGACCGAGGCCGATGTCAGGCGCTACCTCCTGCAATCACCTGACGGCAGCACAACAGTCCAGCCAGCGGACGCGCCCGGTACTGCCGGGCCCCCGGAAAGCGAAGGACAGCCGCCAAGCAATCCGCCCGCCGGTCCGCCGGCTCTGCACGAAACGCCGGAACGGGCCGATACTCTGCGCCGTGCCATCGGGACGCTGATGGCACGGTCGAAGAAAACCATCCCGCACTACTACTTGACGGAGACCCTGGACCTTGAGCACGCGGTCCAGTGGATGACGGCAACCAACGCCCAGAGGGCGGTGGCGGAGCGTTTGGTGGCCTCCGTGCTGTTGCTCAAGGCAGCCGCTGTGGCTGCCCGTGATGTGCCTGAAGTGAATGGGTTCTTCCAGGACGGCGGGTTCCAGCCGGCGTCGTCGGTTCACTTGGGAGTTGCAGTGGCACTGAGGCGCGGAGGGCTGGTGGCGCCGGCCATCCACGACGCTGACACGTTGTCCTTGGATGAACTCATGAAGCGGCTCAAGGACCTGGTGAGCCGTGCCCGGTCGGGTCGTCTGCTGCGCGCCGAGATGGCCGACCCCACGGTCACCGTCACCAACCTTGGCGATTTGGGCGTGGAGAGCGTCTATGGCGTGATCTATCCGCCACAGGTGGCGATGATCGGAATCGGCCGCGTGAGCGAGCAGGCTTGGGCGCGGAACGGAATGCTGGGGATCCGCCACGTTGCGGCTGCCACGCTGTCCGCCGATCACAGGGTCAGCGACGGCCTGCGGGGTGCGCGATTCCTGAACCGCATGAATGAGCTGCTGCAGGAACCGGAGGAGCTATGACCCACGATGAAGCACGCGATGCCGTCCAAGCCGCCTTGGGCGTGGTTGCTCCGGACATAGACCTGGACGAGGTCGAAGGCCGATCCCGTCTTCGACAGGATCTTGAGCTGGATTCCCTCGATTTCCTGAGGTTGGTGGAAACCTTGGACGTTCAGACAGGGGTCAACATTCCGGAAAGCGACTATCCCAAAGTGGGTACCGTGGACGGGCTCATCGACTATCTCGCCTCCGCCGGTGCAGGGGACCGCTAGTCCGGAGCGGGCTGTGGCACCCAAGCCCATGACTTCCGGAGTCATCCGGTTATGGCTAGCATGGCCTTGAAGTACCCGATTCCGCATACGCCTGCGGATGAGGGGAGACCCGGTTAACGGCAGAAGCTGAACTTGGTTGTTGTCCGACCGGTTCTGCGGCTGCGTGATACGAATCGTTGCGTTCTTGACCTTGGGGACCGTAAACCGGCTGGATTTGCAGGTTAGCCGGTTCAGGAGGTCCGGACATGCAAGGCACAGAGGGCTGGACTTCCCCTATGAAGGGCCGGGTCGACTTGCTGCTCAGGGAGTTCGTGGCCCGTGCAGATGAATTGCTCCATGCCCAGGAGCAGATGAACGGCCTGCTGGCAGCCGTCGTGTCCATTGCTGAGGACTTGAGCCTTGAAGCAGTCCTTGACCGCGTCGTGAATTCTGCCTGCCTCCTGCTAGATGCGCGGTTCGGGGCGTTGGGGGTGATAGGGGAGGACCAGCGCCTCAGCCACTTCATCACCGTTGGTATCGATGAGGAAGGGATCAGGTCGATCGGGGACCTGCCCACCGGGCACGGGGTACTGGGTCACCTGATCAGGGAACCTGCGCCCCTGCGTCTTCATGACCTTGGAAAGCATCCGATGGCGGTTGGCTTTCCGCCGCACCATCCGCCCATGAAGACTTTCCTGGGCGTACCCATCCGGGTGCGTGACACGGTGTTCGGCAACCTGTACCTCACCGAGAAGAAAAACGGCCAGGACTTTACGCGCGCTGACGAGGACCTGGCGGTGGCGCTTGCTGCTGCAGCAGGCGTCGCTATCCAAAATGCCCGGCTTTTCGATGAGAGCAATCGGCGGAGGCGCTGGTTGGAGGCCGGTATGGAGCTCGCCAGCCTGCTGATTGCCGGAGAGCCCGACGGCGGCCAGACGGACCTTGATCGCGTGGGGGAAGCTGCCGTGCATGCTTCGGACTCAGTCTTGGCGGTGATTGCTGTTCCGGACCCGGAGGGGACTCTGCGTTGCCGGTCCGCCGTGGGAGTCCAAGGGATGTACGCGGGCCAGGAGTTGCCGGGTTCCGAGGTAGTCGATGCCGTGCAGGAATCCGGCCAGTCACGCCTTATCCATGATGCTTCCACGGCATTGGGAGTAGGCATGTCGGAGAAGCTTGGCACCGTGCTTGTGTCTGCGCTGGGCCACCGTGGCACGGACAACGGAGTGCTGATGCTCGCAAGGGCCGCGGGAGCCCCTGCCTTCACGCATTCAGACCTTGAATCCAGCGCTTTGTTCAGCAGCAGGATCGGTTTGGCGCTGGATCTTGCCCGGGCCAGTGCCCGGAGGGAACAGAACGTAGTGTTGTCAGATCGCGAGCGGATCGCCCGTGACCTGCACGACCTGGTGATCCAGCGTTTATTCGCCGCAGGGCTTGGGATCCAGAACCTCAAGAGGTTCGTCGACGACCCGGCCGGACATGAACGGATGCAGGCCGTCTCCCGGGAACTCGACGGCATCATCCACGCCCTGCGGGCCACCATTGAAGAGCTCCGCGCCGATCCGCCGGGAGAGGCGGAGTGACTTTCGGCCCTGTTACTTACCATCCCGCCGGGTGATCCTGACCTGACCGGAACGCGAGACGAGCAGGAGGCCAAGGATGCACCAGGAGACCCCGGGCAGCGGGATCGTCGTGGGAGTTGATGGATCCGAGGCGTCCATCGCCGCGCTGCGTGAGGCCCGCCGGCTTGCTGATGCCACGGGGCAGACTGTGGAGGCCACTGCGTTCTGGGAGTATCCCCAAGTAGTTGACGGCTACGTTGCCGTGGGGATCGGTCGCTTCGAAGATGCAGCGGCTGAGATATTGCAGCAGTCGGTGGAGAAGGCCTTCGGCCCGGCCCTCCCGGACAATGTGGTGACCCGCTTGGTACGAGGCCATCCCCGGCAGGGGCTCATAGAGGCCAGCCGGAACGCCGGCATGGTGGTGGTGGGGCGTCGGGGGCATGGTGGTTTTGGCGGCCTCCTGCTGGGGTCGGTCAGCTCGGCATGTGTTGCCCACGCCCATTGCCCTGTCCTCGTGGTGCATGCGCCGGAAACAGACGTCCACTAGGGAGCAGCAGGGGAGCAATGGAAGCTTTGGTGATCTACGAGTCGATGTACGGCAACACCCGGCGGGTCGCGGAGGCCATTGCCGACGGACTGGGTGGGGCAGTTGCTGCCAGCGTCGTTCCGGTCGGTGATGTTGAGGAGGGACGGATCATCGGATGTGATCTTGTGGTCGTTGGCGGCCCGACCCACGTTCACGGCATGAGCAGGCCCTCAACCCGGCGACGGGCAGCCGACGTCGGATCCGCCACCGGGGAACTCGACGTGAGTACGCAGATCAACGTAGGCGTCCGCGAATGGTTGGCGGCAACCCGCGCGGCTGTGCCCGGGCAGAACGCAGTGGCCTTCGATACGCGGAACCATGGCCTGGAAATCATCACCGGCAGCGCGGCGCGGGGTATCAGCGAAGGACTGCGCAAAGCCGGATTCCAGCTCCTGGCAGATGGTGAGAGCTTCGAAGTAGGTCCCGGACCAGCAGTGGACCAGGAGGAAATTGACCGGGCCTCCCGTTGGGGTGCTGAACTGGCGCAATTACTTGTAGAACAACAGACCGGAGAAAATGATGAATGAGACGCAGCCTGCCCGACTCGATGGAGCCCGCCACGTCAGCGAGGAATTATCCCCCGAGCGCTGCTGGGAGCTGCTGCGGTCCGAAGAAACAGGCCGGGTGGGCTTTGTACACCATGGCCGCGTGATGATTCTTCCGGTGCATTACCTGGTCCGTGACCACGCCATCTATTTTCGGACGGCGCCTTCCGGTTTCATTGGAGAACCGTCGGCCCGGCTCCAGACGTCCTTCCAGGTCGACCACACCTGGCCGGACCGGAGCGAAGGCTGGTCGGTACTGGTCAGCGGGCCGTCCTCCCACGTCCTGGAAGAAGAAACCATCAAGGAGCTGTGGGGCAAAGTGATGCCCGAACCCTGGGCCGGTGGTGAACGGACTCTGTTTATCCGCATCCAGGCGGACCTCATTTCCGGACGCCATGTGCATCTGAGCTAGGATCAGTGCCCCTCAAATTCCTGGCCCACGCAGACACCAGGCCACCCAAACTCCCAGCCCACCCAAACTCCCAGCCCACGCAAAAATCCGGCTGCCCCTTGCTGGTGATCAGCCAAGCGCAGCCGGATTTGCGTGGGGACGCCGGGGTCAGCCCTTGTGCTTGACCGGCTTCACCCTGGTGATGATGGTCGGGCACGGCAGTTTCGCAAGAACGGCATGTGCGGTGGAACCAAGCATCAGGCGTTTGAAGCTGCCGCGGCCGCGGCTGCCGACAACCAGCAAGGATGCGGTCTTTGCAGCTCCCAGCAGCGCCTCTGCCGGGCTTCTGTCTGTCTGCAGCACTTGGTGGACCGTGAGGTCAGGGTAGGTATCGGCCAGGCCGGCCACCGTCTCGGCGAGCACCACCCGTTCTTCTTCCTCGATGATGCCGTTGAAGTCACCGCCCGGCATCCCCCGGCTGAGCCACGGATCCGGGAGCCGGAAGGCGTGCAGCACGGTCAGTTCCTGCCCTGTCCGGTCGGCCTCGGCAGCGGCGAAGCCCACCGCCTGGATGGATTCTTCGGATCCGTCCGCCCCGACCAGCACGCCTTGGCGGGTGCTGAGGTCATGTTCGCCGATCACGGCCACCGGGCACTGCGCGACCGCCGCGACCTGGAGCGCACGGTCGGTGAGTGAACCACCAACCCAACTGTGGCCGGAACCGATCACCACCATGGAGGCCTTCTTGGACTTTTTCCGCAGCGAGTAACCGGGTGCGCCGTGGACCAGGTCCGTGCTGAGGCTGACTGTCGGTTCCATCTTGGCGGCTCGGTCCTTGGCATCTGAAAGGAGGGCAGCGCCGGAGTTGCGGATCCAGTCGTTGTAGCCAACAGCGTCATAAGCCCACCTGTCGTCCACGGCATGGACAAGGAGGACGGGCAACTTCAGCGCGGCGGCCCGGTGCATCGCCCAACGCATTGCCGCTTCACTGCTGGGAGAGTCGCCGACACCGACGACAATGGCCTCACTCATGACTGATCCTCATCTTCTTGAAGGTCGCCCGGTCGCGACGCCGGGTCGTGTCACTCCAGTCTTGACCGGCGCTGATGTGATGGTTAGGGCCCTAAGTCCCGGAGCAGGGCCTAATCCGGATCGTTCAAGCTGATCGTCTCCAGGTATTCGGGGACGCGGGCCTTCCAGCCCAGCTCGTGTTTGATGCGCAACCGCAAAGCATCCGATGCCTCCGGCTCGCCGTGCGTGATGTACGTCATCCGCGGGGCCTTCGGTGCCGTGCGCATCCACCGGATGATGGCATCGGCGTCGGCATGTGCGCTGTAGCCTTCCAGTTGCACAACTTCGGCCCGGATATGGACGTCCCGGCCGTAGATGCGAAGGTCGCGTGTTCCTGCCGCGAGGGTGGCTCCCCGGGTCCCGCCGGCCTGGTAGCCGCTCAGGACCACCGTGTTCTTTGGATCCCCGCCGTATGCCTCAATGTGATGGAGGACCCGGCCGCCCGTGAGCATCCCGCTGGCAGAGATGATGATCATGGGCCCTCCCCGAAGGTTCAGGAGCTTGGAATCATCGGCAGTGCGGGTCATGGTGGCCAGCTGGTACATGGCATTGAACTCTTCGGGCTTGAGGCGATGCTCCTCCGGGTGCTGTTGGTACATGTAGGACGCATCAATGGCCATGGGGCTGTTGAGATAGATGGGGACCTCGGGTATGGCCCTTTTCCGTCGGAGCCGCGCCAACTGCAGCAGGAGCGTTTCTGCCCTGCCGACGGCGAAGGCAGCTATCAGAACGACGCCGCCCCGTTTCACCGTGCGCTTCACCACATCACCCAATTCGCTTTCGGCATCGCCCGGCGGGTGCTGCCGGTTCCCGTAGGTCGATTCGGTGACGAGCACGTCAACGGCTTCCAGGTCCCGGGGTGGGTACATGAAGGGATCATCCGCGCGGCCAAGATCACCGGTGAAATGCACCGAGGCGTTTCCGGCCTGGAGCCGGATCTGGGCCGCGCCAAGGATATGGCCGGCTGGTACGAATACCGCTTCGAAGCCGGTTCCTATCTGCAAGGGAGTGTCGAAGTCGACGGGGCGGAAACTCTGCAGTGACCGTGTCGCATCCAAGGCGGTGTACAGGGGCAGCACGGGGTCGTGCTGGGAGGAACCGGCATGTGCGGCGTGCCTCGCTTCCTCTTCCTGGAGGTGCCCGCTGTCCGTCAACAGAAGCTTGGAGAGTTGGCTCGTGCCCTGCGTGCTGTAGACCGGGCCGCGGAAGCCGTCCCTGACCAGCAGGGGAAGGTACCCGGTGTGGTCAAGGTGGGCATGGGTCAGGAGGACTGCGTCGATCGACGACGGACTTACCGGGAACGGCCTGCGGTTGCGTTCGCGGAGGCGTTTGTACCCTTGGAAGAGACCGCAGTCCACCAGCACGCGGGTGCCTTGGTGGTCGAGGAGGTACTTGGATCCTGTCACTGTATCTGTAGCCCCCAGGAACCTGAGGCTGGCAACGTCGCTGTTCTTCATTGTTCCTCCCGGACCTCCGTTGGACAGGCAAATCCGGCGCAGCGGAGTCCGCAGCGCCGGATGTGTTATTGGGTTCAGGGTGCCGCTGCAACGTGGTGGTGCCGGTATTCCTCGGTGCTTGGCCTGATGGCAAAGGCTGTGACAACCAGGGCGACTGCCCCGGCGATCCATGCCGTCCAGGCTGCTCCGGTAGCCGAGGTGTAGTTGCCCAGCCAGGGGGCCAGCAGCAGGACTACGGCCACCAGTGCTTGTGCCCACTCAACAACCGGCATTCCCGGGAGGGCGAGGTTGATGGCTCCGCTGATGACCAGCAGGACACCCAAGGTGACCATCATCGCCGTCGACATTCCTGTTTGGGAGGTCCAGAGGACCGACAGCGCCGTGTAGGCGCCTGCTGCGACAACAACGTAATCCTGCCATCGCGTCCACTTTTTCATGGGGATCATGCTCCTTCATTTCCTTGATACCGGAAGCAACCGTTGCGTCCCCGGTATCCTGTAGTTCCAGATTCCCCTTCCACCGGGCTGCGCAACAGGGCCGAAAGTCACCGCCCGCGTAGGCCTTTGGTCCCTTGCTTGGATCCGGCGGGCAGACAAGAATCGGAATGCACCACGTGGGTGCAGAATCCACTACACGGGTTGAGGCTATAGGCGCAGGCTGTGCGCCGGACGGGAGGGTCATGTTCGCGGACGCGCCCGCTACGAGCGGCGACCACACTCCCGGAGTTTTGCGGGTCTTCATCCTTGACGACCATGAATTGGTACGGCGGGGCCTGCAGGAGCTGTTGGAAAACGAAGGCTTCCTGGTAGTCGGGATGTCGGGTTCGGCAGAGGAGGCGGCCCGAAGGATCCCGGCGTTGCGGCCGGACATTTCGGTCCTGGACGCGCGTTTGCCGGACGGCACCGGCATTGAAGTATGCCGCAACGTCCGGTCGGTGGATCCGTCGCTGAACTGCGTTATTCTCACCAGTTACGACGACGAGCAGGCCCTCAGGGGAGCGATCATCGCCGGCGCGGCCGGCTACATACTCAAGGAAATTGGCGGCAGCGACCTGCTGGGTGCACTGCGCCGCGCGGCGCACGGAGAATCCCTGTTCGACGAGGCGGTCAAGGCCCGGGTTGTGCAGGGGCTCACAGAACCCAAACGGGACGATCCCAGGCTGGCGGCACTGACGCCCCAGGAGCGGAGGGTCCTGAAGTTCGTCGGCGAAGGCCTGACCAACCGGCAAATCGGAGAAGAGATGCTGCTGGCAGAGAAGACCGTCAAGAACTACGTGTCCTCCCTGCTGGCCAAGTTGGGATTCGAACGCCGGACGCAGGCGGCGGTCTACATGGCGCATAGCCCCGACGAAGCCGACGGCGGGCCCGCGCACTGAGCAAACCGCGCACTGAGTCAGCCGCGCACTGTGTCAGCCGCGCACCGGACCGTCAGCGCAGGGGAACGGACCACGTCAACGATGTTCCGTCGCCCGGGGTGCTGGTGACGGCACAGGAACCATTGAGATCGGCTGCCCTCTTTGCCATGTTGGCCAAGCCGTTTCCTGAACCTGGATGGCTGAAGCCCCGGCCGTCATCCCTGACTTCCACAGTCAGGGCATCGGCCGTCATGCCGACGGTGACGTTGATGGTTTGTGCGTCCGAGTGCCGCACCGCGTTGCTCAAGGCTTCGGAGATCACTGCCAGCAAGTGCTCGATGACGATCTCGTCCTCCACCACGTCAAGGGCCCCGATCAGGGTGAGGTGGGGCGCGAACGGGAGAGAGGCCGATGCCGACTGCACCGTCTCGACAATCCGGCTGCTGACCAATTGGCGGCCGGCAGCAGCTGCACGCAGTGAATAGATGGTGTTGCGCAGGTCCCGGATGCTGGAATCGAGCTGATCAGTGATGGCGTCGATCCGGTCCGGAGCTTCCGGGGCTGTGGTGTAGCGCCGCAAGCTCTGGATGCTCAGTCCTGCCGCGAACAGTCTTTGGATGACAAGGTCGTGCAGGTCCCGTGCGATCCGGTCCCTGTCGGTGGAGACCACCGACTCTTCCCGGTACCTTCGGATTCTGTCCAGGGCAAGGGCCAAGGCAACGTGCGAACCGAACACAGCGGACATTTCCACATCCGTTTGCCTGAACGGTTCGGAGTCGGAGTCCCGCACCGAGACCAGCAGGCCATAGTGGGTTCCTTGGGCGCTCAGGTCCACGGCCAGCAATTTTGCGGGGGTGGATTGCACGCCCGGGCCGAGGAGGTTCCAAGGGTCATCCATGGCGATGCTTCGCCCCGTGAGAACAATGTCCTTCATCCCGGTCGAACCAACGGTCAACTTCCGGCCCATCAGTTCGCCGGCGCCCCTGCCGACGGCAGAGGCCACCGTGTAAGAATCTTTCCTGACTGCCGGAGTCAGCGCCACGGCCACCCGGCCATCCGTCAGGCGGGCCGCAGCCTCAGCGACGATGCGGAAAGCAGCGTGCTCGGTGTGGTCCTCCCTGCTGTCCTCCAGCAGGTAGCCGGTGGCATCCATGCAGGCCTCCAGCCAGGATGCCCGCCGTTGGGCGTCTTCGTACAGGCGGGCGTTCTCAATCGCCACGCCCGCGGCCGCGGCAAGTGCCACAGCCAGGTCCTCGTCCTCGGGCGTGAAGTCCTCTCCACCTTCCTTTTCCGTGAGGTAAAGATTCCCGAAGACGGCGTCGCGGACCCTGATGGGTACCCCGAGGAACGATTTCATCGGCGGATGATGTGCGGGAAATCCGTAGGATTTGGGATGTTGCCGCAGGTCATGCAGGCGCAGGGGTGCAGGACCTGTGATGAGGAGCCCCAGTACTCCGTGGCCGGTGGGAAGCGGACCAATGCGCTCGGCGAGTTCCTGGTCGATACCGACGGTGACGAAGTGGCTGAGGGTGCTGTCCTCGCCGATGACGCCCAGCGCTCCGTAGCGGGCATGAAGCAAGTGGCACGCCGAATCCACCACGCGTTTCAGGACCGTTTCCAAGCTCAGTTCTCCGGCAACGGTCACCACGGCTTCGAGCAAGCCCCTGGTCCGTTCCTCGGCCATGAGCAGTTCGTCCGCCCGGGACATGAAGGTCCGCAAGAGTGCCTCAAGGGGAATGGCGGCCGCCGGTGGTTCGTCCGGTGACGACTGGTAAGGGTGGCTCATCATCGTCTTTCCGCGGTGCCGGCCAGGGAGTGCGGCGCCGTCGTGCAAAGATTACTCCGGACCCGACGGCGCTGGCGATACTGTTGCGGACGGGACGGGAGGAACGGGCCTTTCTACCCTGTCCAACCACACTTTCCGGGTTTACCGTCTAGCCATGGACAAGCGCGCAGTACCCGAAATCGAAAACCTCGACGTCAAGCAGTGCTGGGAGTTCCTTCGAAGCGTGTCGGTGGGACGGCTGGCCGTCTGGGCCGGCGATCATCCGGACATCTTCCCCATCAACTACAAGGTGGATCACGGGACCTTGGTCTTCCGGACGGGTGAGGGGACAAAACTCCACACAGTCTTGGGGGCCACCCCGGTAGCCGTAGAGGCCGACGGCGTGGACACCGCTTCGGGGGTGGCGTGGAGCGTGGTGCTCAAGGGAAAGGCCGAAAGCATCAAGCTGACCCAGGACGTCCTTGACACGGTCGGGCTGCTGCTTTTCCCGTGGCAGGCAGGCCGCAAGGACCACTTCATCCGGGTTGTCCCGACGTCGATGACCGGGCGTCGCTTCAAAATCACCGAGCCGTTGACCTGGTGGAGCCCCCTGGATGATGCCACCCGCGCCGGCCTCGAGTGACTTCCCGGCCCGGCGGTCCGGGACCTAAGGGCGGTCCGGGACCTACGGCCCTAACGGGGGCGCCCCGGCACGGTTAGCGTCAGGGCATGGAATCGACCTCACAGACAGCCATCGAACGCCTGGATCCTGAAGAATGCTGGGCGCTGCTTGGCCAAATGAACGTTGGCCGACTGGCTGTCCTGGTGGAGGGGCATCCTGACATCTTCCCCGTGAACTATGTCCTTGACGGTCAGGGAATCGTCTTCCGCACGGGCGCCGGAACGAAGTACTGGAGCGCCATGAAAGCGCCAACGGCCCTTGAGATCGACGGATTCGAGGCCGGAGCGTCAAAGGCTTGGAGCGTCGTGGCCAGAGGCCGGGCAGCAGTCATCCTCGAACGCCATGAACTCGCGGAGGCTGAGGCGCTGGACCTTGAGCCGTGGCAGGCCGGAAGTAAAAACCACTACGTCAGGATCATTCCGGAATCCATCACTGGCAGGCGCTTCACCACTACCCGTCCGGATATCTGGAAAGCACCACTCAATGACGCCCGTAGGGAATCCTTCCGCTGACGGGCACCACGGAAAGGCAATGCGATGAAAGCGCTGGTCTACGACGGTCCCGGAGCCAAAGCCTGGAAAGAGGTTCCGGACCCGGTGATTGCCCACCCTACCGACGCCATAGTCCGGATCGATACCACCACCATCTGTGGAACGGATCTTCACATCCTCAAAGGTGATGTGCCGGCCGTAGTGCCCGGGAGGATCCTCGGCCACGAAGGAGTGGGGACGGTGACGGAAGTGGGAAGCTCAGTCAGCGGCCTCAAGCCCGGCGACCGCGTCATAGTGTCGTGCATAAAGTCGTGCGGACATTGCAGCAATTGCCGTAAGCAGCTGTTCTCCCACTGCCTGGGGGACGAAGGGCAGGCCGGTACGGGATGGATTTTCGGGCACCTCATTGACGGGACGCAGGCAGAATTCGTGCGGGTGCCTTATGCCGACAACTCCCTGCATAAACTGCCCGAAGGCGTCAGTGATGATGAGGCAGTGATGCTTTCGGACATTCTGCCCACGGCTTTCGAGATCGGTGTCCTCGACGGCAGGGTCGCCCCCGGTGACATCATCGCCGTCGTTGGAGCCGGCCCTATCGGTTTGGCCGCCATGGCCACGGCGGGGCTTTGCGGCGCCGCCACCATCATCGCCATCGACCCCAACGACAGCCGCCTGGCGCGCGCCGTCGACTTTGGTGCCACGCACACCATCAACCCGACCAGCGCTGACTGGCTGTCGCAGGCGCTGGCCCTCACCGACGGTGCCGGCGTGGACGTCGCCCTCGAAGCCGTAGGCATCCCGGAAACGTTCGGCATGTGCCTCCAACTGGTCCGGCCCGGCGGGAACGTGGCGAACATCGGTGTCCACGGCAAGCCCGTTGAGTTGCCCCTGCAGGACTTGTGGATCCGCAACATCAACATCAGCATGGGGCTGGTGAACACCAACACCACTCCCATGCTGCTGAGGCTGGTTGCGCAGCGGAAACTTCCCGCCGGAAAGTTCGCGACCCACCATTTCCCGCTCGACCAGATCATGGACGCCTATGACACTTTCTCCCGGGCCTCCGAGACGGAAGCGCTGAAAGTCGTCCTGTCCCGTGGCGCGCATGAGTGAAGTCAGGCTCTTCACCCTTGCCCGCAGGTACCCCCTTGTGGGCGCGATCCTCCTGGTGGGCTTACTGGTCGCTGTCCTGATCCTCAGTGGCCAGGACGCCGCGGCCCAGGGCATCGCATCCATCTTTGCCCTGGCCGTTGCGCTGTACCGTGCCGGTTCCATGGTCAAGGATCTTTTCCGCGGCAGGTGGGGGATCGACCTGCTGGCCATCACGGCCATCGGTGCAACGGTGGTCGTCGGTGAGTACATCGCGGCTCTGGTGATCGTACTCATGCTCACCGGAGGTGAAGCCCTGGAGGACTACGCCCAGGGCCGCGCCACCCGGGAACTCACCGATCTGTTGAAACGCTCCCCGCGCAACGCACACCGGGTAGAGGCCTCAGGAGACCTGGTGGACATCGCCGTGGAGGACGTCAACCCCGGTGACGTATTGCTGGTCAAGCCCGCAGAGACCGTTCCGGTGGACGGCGAACTGCTGTCCGAGGCGGGCAGCTTCGATGAATCAGCACTGACCGGCGAGAGCCTGCCCGTCGAACGGTCCCGGGGCGGTTCCGTGCTGAGCGGCACCGTCAACGGGCCCGCGGCCGTGCGCATCAAAGCGACTGCCACCGCCAAGGAATCGCAGTACAGCCAAATTGTCGCCTTGGTCCAGGAAGCAGCTGCCAGCCGGGCCCCCACAGTCCGTTTGGCTGACAGGTACGCCATCCCTTTTACAGTGGTGGCGTTTGCCATGGCCGGCGTTGCCTGGTTCATCAGCGGCGATCCCGTGCGTTTTGTTGAGGTGCTGGTTGTCGCTACTCCCTGCCCGCTCCTTATAGCCGCCCCGGTAGCCTTCCTGGCGGGGACCAGCCGGGCCGCCAAGGCCGGGGTGATCATCAAGAACGCAGGGACCCTTGAGCAGCTCAGCAAGGTCAGGACGGCTGTCTTTGACAAGACCGGGACGCTGACGGCCGGCAAACCCACCCTCGTGGCCGTCAGGCGTGCCGGGTCGGATTCACCGAGCGAAGAGACGCTGCTGCAGTTGGCTGCCTCGGCTGAACAGTTCTCCTCCCACGTGTTTGCGACCTCGGTCATGGCGTCGGCTGCCGAGCGCGGACTGCCGCTGTTGCCTTCGACGGCGGCCATCGAGCACGCCACCAACGGCGTCGCCGCCCGCGTGGGCAGCCACGATGTGGTGGTCGGAAAAGCTGCGTTCGTCCGCGAGCAGACCACGGGTTTCGAACACTACGAACTCGCCGGCGGCCAGTTGGCCATTTACGTGGGCGTCGACGGAAGGTATGCCGGTACCCTCATCATGAGCGATCCCTTGCGGGTCAACGCCATGGACACCCTGGAGAAGCTTCGGGAGCTTGGTGTCCGGGAATCCTTGTTGCTGACCGGCGACGCCGAGAGCGCCGCCCGGAGCATCGCCGCCCAGGCAGGAATGGAAACGGTGCTTGCCGAGTGCCTTCCCGGCGACAAAGTCAGGGCGGTCGCCGGGCTGAAGACGCGCCCGGTCATGATGGTCGGGGATGGCGTCAACGACGCCCCGGTCCTGGCAGCGGCCGACGTCGGAATTGCCATGGGCGCGCGCGGCGCCACCGCGGCGAGCGAGTCAGCGGACGTGGTGATCCTGCTCGATGACCTCTCCAAGGTGGCGGTGGCGGTCGACGTCGGGCAGTACACCCTGCGCATTGCCCGCACCAGCATCTGGACGGGTATTCTGCTGAGCCTGGTCCTGATGGTGTTCGCTTCCTGGGGTTTCATTGTGCCCGTGGCAGGGGCGCTGCTGCAGGAACTGGTTGACCTGGCCACCATACTCAATGCGCTGCGGGCGCTGGGAAGGAAGCAGCCCCGGGGGTCCCGCCCCCAGGGAGCGGGACCTAGTAGCGCTCGGGTTCGTCCCCCAGCTCAAAATGCCGGCCGTGCACGCGGGTAGGACGGATCTCCACGTAGGTGTACTTCCGGGTAGGAATCCATGGTTTCAGGGGGAGCTTGTCCGCCTCGTCGATTTCCGACTGGGACTCGATGACGCGTGCCGTGCCTTTGATGACAACGCTCCACGCCTCGCCGTCGCCTATTTCCTCGACTTCGAAGGCGACTTTCTCGTTGACCGTCAGCTCAGCAAGCTTGGTTCCCGGGTTGGTCCGCACCAGCAACCTGCCCTGGTCCGCGATGAAGTTCAGCGGGTAGATGTCCGGCTCTCCCAACACGCTGACCGCCAGGCGGCCGTGCTGGTTCCTTTGCAGGACGCTCCATGACTCATCGTCGGACAAGATCCTGCCTGGGCGCTCGTCGGTTTCCATGGGCATTGTCCTCCTGTAAGGGATGGGGCGGCGCGACCGGTGGCCTGCACCTGGGGTACTTGCGATCCTAGGGACAGGCGCCGACGCCTAATAGGGTCCAAGGTCCCCGGCGCTGCCACGGGGCGGGATTCTTTCTGGCTTTATCACCGCCTGCCCGTCACCCTTGAAGTCACAGGAGATGCTGGACTCACCGGAATTGACCGCATGCCAGGAAGGGAGACCGCATGGTGCAGGGACT
Source organism: Paenarthrobacter sp. YJN-5 (assembly GCF_015040095.1). Lineage (NCBI taxonomy): Bacteria > Bacillati > Actinomycetota > Actinomycetes > Micrococcales > Micrococcaceae > Paenarthrobacter > Paenarthrobacter sp. YJN-5. Next base: position 2,576,743 of record NZ_CP053544.1, on the reverse strand, counting down.
CTACATTGCGTCTGCGGGACCCGGGTCCGGAAAATCACTGGCAGTGCTGGGCATGGTGGACGCACTTCATCGCCACGCCGGGCGCCTGGGGTTCTTCCGCCCGCTGGTGGCCGGAGACGCCGTCGACGATGATCCTGTAGTCCTGTTGCTGCGGCGGCTGTACGAACTGGGTGCCTCGCGGAGCAAGGCTGGAACAACAACGCCCGCCGCCTTGGCCGAAGCGAGGTCAGGGCAGCAGGACGAGCTGGTGTCACGCATGATCGGGATATACAACCGCTTGTCCCGTGGTTGCGATGCCGTCGTGGTGGATGGCTCCGACCTTCGGAGTCCCGACGCGGCGGGCGAGTTCGAACTGAACGCCGCCCTTGCCAGCAACCTGGGACTGCCCGTCCTGGCAGTGGTCGGTGGCCGGGGAGTCCCGCCGGCCCGGATAGGGGAGTCTGTCGCCACAGCCCTCAAGCAGTTCAAGGCAGCGCGCTGTTCCGTGCTGGCTGTCGTGGTCAACCGGGTGGAACCCGGCACGGAAGAACGGGTGGAGCAAGCCCTCCGGGAAGCGGCCCCGGACGTTCCCTGCTACCTCATCCCCGAGGTAGCTGAAATCTCCACGCCTACCGTCGCCGACATCGCAGGGGCGCTTCAGCTGGTACCAAGTACCGGCAGCAAGGAATGGGACCGGGATATCCGCCGGATCCGTGTTGCAGGGATGGGCGCTGACGACTTCCTTCCCGCCGTGCAGACCGGAGACATGGTCCTGGCTTCGGGGGACCGTACGGACATCATCCTTGCCTGTTTGGCGTCGGCGTTGGCACCGGATCTGCCGAGCCCTGGAGGGATGATCCTGACAGATGGCCTGCAACCTTCCCCGCATGTGAAGCGGCTGCTGGAGCGGGCCCCTTTTCCGGTCTTCCTTGAGCGTGGGGACCTGTACTCCGTAGCGCAGGGTGCGGCGAGCGTCCGCAGCGAAATCCACACGGGAGGGAAACGCAAGGTTGCTGCCGCCCTGGGCCTGTGGTCACGCCACATCCCCGAAGCGGACCTGCTGAAAGAGCTGGCGCTGCCCCGCCCATCCACCATCACCCCGCTGCGTTTCTTCAACGACCTGATTGAACGTGCCCGGCAACGGACAAGCCATGTTGTCCTGGCCGAAGGAGAGGACGTTCGGATCCTGCGGGCAGCCGACATCCTGCGGCGCCGCGACGTCTGCCGGCTGACGCTGCTTGGCAGGCCGGAGGTGGTCAGTGAGCTGGCTGCCACGCAAGGAATCGACCTCGACGGACTTGCCGTCATTGATCCCGCCACCTCACCTGACCGTGAGCGCTTTGCCCGGGAGTACTGCAAGCTCAGGGCCAACAAGGGCATGATCATGGAACGGGCACGCGAAATCATGCTTGACGCCGCCTACTTCGGGACGATGATGGTCCGGTTGGGCTGCGCGGACGGCATGGTGTCCGGAGCGGCACACACGACGGCGAACACCATCCGTCCCGCCTTGGAGTTCATCAAGGGAGACGATCCGCAGGAAGTGGTGTCGTCGGTGTTCTTCATGCTGTTCCCGGACAGGGTGCTTGTTTACGGCGATTGCGCAGTGGTCCCCGACCCAACGGCCGGGGAGTTGGCCAGGATCGCGATTGCCTCAGCTGAAACGGCGGAACGCTTTGGTGTGGAGCCCAGAGTCGCCATGCTCTCCTATTCCACCGGTGAGTCCGGAGCCGGCACGTCCGTGGACAAAGTCCGCGAAGCAACGGCCCTGGTGAGGGCTTCCCGGCCGGGCCTCCCGGTGGAGGGCCCCATCCAGTATGACGCTGCGGTGGACGTCCGGATCGCGAGCACCAAGCTGCCGTCGTCCACAGTGGCAGGGAAGGCGACGGTCTTCATCTTTCCTGACCTGGACACAGGCAACAACACCTATAAGGCCGTTGAACACTCGGCCGGCGCAATCGCCGTCGGCCCTATTCTTCAAGGCCTGCGCAAGCCCATCAACGATCTTTCCCGGGGGTCCTCGGTGGAGGACATCATCAACACCGTGGCCATCACGGCCGTACAGGCCCAGAGGTGACCCGGCCCAAGGGTGACCGGGCCTAGTGCTGACCGGGCCCAAGGCCGATTAAGGCAGCACGTCGTCCGCCCCTACCAGAAGTACGGGACAGTGGGCATGGGCGGCGCAGGCCCTGCTGACTGAACCGATCGCCTGCCCCAGGAAGCCACCGCCACCGTGCCGGCCAATGATCAACATCAGGGCGTCATTGCTTTCCTCCACCAGGACCTTTGCCGGCTCGCCGAACTTGACCGTAACAGTCAGGTCGGCAGGCCGGTTTCCGGCGAAGGCACGATCCACGGCCTCTTCGGCCATCCGCCTGGCGGTTTCCTCGAGCTCAGAGGTGAACTTGGTCAGTTCCTGCTCAAAGCGCGACGTCAGGTAGTAGTCGGACATGCCGATGCAGGTGATCACCTCGAGCGGCACGCCAAAAACCGGGGCAACCCGCCCTGCCATGGTCAAGGTTTTCGATGAGAATTCCGACCCGTCCACGCCGACGATGATTCTCCGGGGGCTGTTTGGTGAGTTCATGGGACAAGCTTTGTTGCGGTTTTCGGTGCACGCTAGGGCCTAATGGCATGCATCGCCAATGACCGCCCGGCCGGGTGCCTCAGCCTCTTGTACAGCAGGTCGACCGCGAGGACCGCCGGGAAAGCGAGAATGGCGATGATCCATCCGGCTGGTGTGGGCGGCGCCTGTCCAAGGAGGCCTGCCACCGGAGCCAGGAACAAGAAGACGGCCAGGGCAACAATTTCGGCAGCGACCGCCCACAGCAGCAGGCGGTTCGTGAACCACCCTTGCTGCCAAGGCGGGGTGGTGGCGCTGCGGCAAGCGAATGCCGTGGCCATTTGACCGATGACAACCGCGGCAAAGGCGGCTCCGGAGGCGGTCATGAGGAGGCCGGGGTCCAGGGGTTCAGTCCTGGTCCAGCCTCCGGAGACCAGCACGGTGGTAAACGCCGCCATGGAGATGAAGGCTTCCGTGGGCCCCATGATGAGGAATGCCCGGAGCATGAGTTGGCGATCCATGAGGTGCCTCTTCTCGGGTGGCCTCTGAAGCACGCGCTTCCCCGGCGACTCGGCACCGAGCGCGAGCGCGGGAAGGAGGTCCGTGCCAATGTCCAGGGCCAGGATCTGAAGCACGCCCAGGGCCAGGGGGAACTGCCCTCCGGACAGCGCCCAGATGACGAACGGGGCCAGTTCCGCCACGTTGTCGGTGAGGTGGTACGTCAGGAACCGGTGGATGTTGGCATATGTCGCGCGGCCCTGCTCGATCGCGGCAACAATGGTGGCGAAGTGGTCGTCCAGGAGGACGAGGTCCGCGGCTTCACGGGCCACGTCGGTGCCACTGAGGCCCATGGCCACCCCGATGTCGGCCTGCCGCAGGGCCGGGCCGTCGTTGACGCCGTCGCCGGTCATGGCAACCACATGGCCGCGGGATTGCAGCGCCTTGGCGACGCGCAGTTTTTGCTCGGGCGATACCCGGCTAACCACCACCCCGTCCCTGTCCAGCAGGGCACCGAGCATCTGCTCGTCCTCCGGAAGATCCGAGCCTTGGACCACCAGGCGGTCCGGGCCCATCAGGCCGATCTCCGTTGCGATGGCGCCGGCGGTCACCGGGTGGTCGCCTGTGATCATTGCAATGCGGATTCCTGCGTGCCGTGCCGTGGCAATGACGTCGCCGACTCCGGCCCGCGGCGGATCATGCAGTCCGATCAGGCCAAGGAACTCCAACTCCTGCTCGGCTTCGGCTGCGCTCCGTCCGAGCCAGTCGGCGGGGGAGCCCGGAAGCTGCCTGCGGGCGGCTGCCATCACCCGCAACCCGCGCAAGGCCATGGCTTCGACCTCGGCGGCCAAGGCCTCGGCATCTACTAAGGTGCACAGTGGAAGGACGGACTCGGGAGCACCTTTCACGTACAGGACAGGGCCCATGACGGCCGATTCCCTGCGCCGTGCAGCATCGAACGGGAACCGCTTTTCCGGCGGCCTGTCCGTAGATCCCTTCGCGGAAGGGGGCCCGGCCTCTGGAAGCCTGCGGGCCAGCACATCCAGTGCCGCTTCCATGGGGTCTCCGGATGAGGTCCATTGGCCATCGTGGAGCACGGCCCGGCCCTGCGAGGCGGTGCGCGCGCAGAAGGCCGCTTCGGCGGCAGCAGAGACGGCTTCACCGCTGACCTGCGCCTCCGGTTCGTAGCCCTCTCCTTCAACCTTCACGGATCCGGCCGGTGTGAAAACCTCGACGGCGTTCATCCGGTTTTGCGTCAGGGTGCCCGTTTTATCGGTGCAGATGAACGTCGTGGAGCCCAGTGTCTCAACGGCCTCGAGATTCCGTACCAGCGCCTGCTTCGCGGCCATTCTTTGTGCGCCCATGGCCAGGGAGAGAGTGACAGTGGGCAGGAGTCCCTCGGGTATGAGGGCCACGGCCACGCCAATGGCAAATAGGAAGGAGTCGCGCCACTGGATCCCGACCAGGAGGGAGACCACAAAGAACAGCCCGGCAACTGCCAGGGCCACCAGGGCGATGAGCCGCACGATCCTTCGCAGCTCCAGTGTCAGGGGAGTGGGAGGGGATTTGGTGTCGCTGGTGAGGGCCGCTATCTCAGCCAGTTTGGTGCGCCCGGCGGTCGCGGTCACCAGACCCTCGGCGTCGCCGTTCACCATGAACGTTCCGCCCCAGCCCTCCTGTCCCGCCGCTTTGTGGATCACCACGCTCTCACCGGTGAGCATTGATTCATCCACCGTGCATCCGGCAGCTTCCAGGAACCGGATATCTGCCGGGAGGCGGTCCCCGGCCGCAAGAACCACGACGTCGCCGGGCACGAGTTCGCTGGCATGCACGGTCCGGATCGTGCCGTCGCGGCGAACGCTGACCTCGGCAGGGAGGAGCCGTTGCAGCCGTTCGGCGGCGTGCTGGGCGCGTTCTTGCTGGATGTGGGCGAAGAGGCCGTTGACGATCACCACCACGATGATGGCTATGCATAGTTGCGGCATGCCTGCGACGTACGCCAGGGCTGCGGCGGCCCACAGCATCAGGGCAAAGAAGTGGGTAAGTTCGGCCAGCAGCCTTCGCCACTGTGGAACCTTCCTGGCAGTCGGCAGCACGTTCGGACCGGTTGCCCGCAGCAGTTCAGCTGCTGCGGTTGAGGTGAGGCCCTCCTTGCCGGTTAGGACAGGATGGTCGGGCATCGGAGATTCAGGAGTATGTGCTGTGCGACCGAACCCACCAGGACGGACAGTCCGCCCTTGCCCTTACGCCCGATCACCAGCAAACGGGCACCGCGGGAAGCCTCCGTGAGGGCCTCCGCCGGGGTGTGTACCGGGTCGCTAAGGATTCGCATGCTGATATCCGGGAAGTTCCGGTTCACCCATTCCGCTGATTTCCCGGCCACGTCATCAGGACTTCCGCCGGCTGCGTGCGGATCGACGGCGTGGACAATGATCAGCTCTTCGTTGAGCCGGCGGGCCTCTCCGGCGGCCAATTTCAGGGCACCGGCCGCATCCGGTGATCCATCCACGCCAACCACCACGCCCGAAGATTGCCCCGGCGCGTTGTGGGGGATGACAGCCACCGGGCATCGGCTGGTCACGGCCACTTGGAAACTGACGCATCCGAATCCTTCGCCTTCGGTGCCGGGGCCGCGGTCTGTGCCGACCACCATCAGTCCCGCCTTCAGGGACAGCGCGGAGAGCGCCTCGGCAGGTTCTCCGGTGGCAATTGTCGTAGCTGCCTCCAGGTCCGGATACACCTGGCGGACCCTTGCGGCTTCGCTTTCGAGCAGGTCTTCGGCCCGTTTGAGGGCGAGGGTGTGCTCGTCGGGCACTTGGAAGACCCAGACGGGAAGAACGACGTGGACCAAGGTGAGCCGATCGCCCATGGCGTGTGCCCGCGCGGCCGCCCAGTCTGCCACGAAGCTGCCGGCGACGGAACCGTCGAGCGCAGCCACCACGTGCCTGTTGGAAGGTGCCGTTTGCATCTCCGAAGTCATGATCACCACTATTGACCGGCCGCAATCAGCCCGCAAGGGGCCTAAGGTCCTGACATGGGCCTCTTTCCGGGATAGGGTCACCCGGAGAGTGCTTTCCTGTCCCAAGGCCCCTGTGGAAGGATCCCATGCGCGTCCTTGTCCTCAATCCGGGCTCCTCATCCTTGAAATACCATCTGCGGGAGACAGCCGGCGTCCCCACCGGCAACGCTGTCCTGCACTCGGGGCAGTTGGAGTGGGCCGATGATCAGCAAGGTCGGGGCGGGAGCTTGCGCCGGGTGCTGCTGGAGGTCGAGCGGGACTTTGGCCGACCGGATGCGATCGGGCACCGGGTAGTCCACGGCGGGGAAAGTTACACCTCACCTGTCTCCGTCACCAGCGATGTCATCGCGATGATCCGGAGCCTTGGGACGTTGGCCCCGCTCCATAATGCTTCAAGCGCCGATTGCATGGAAGCTGCTGCGGATCTGTGGCCCGGGCTGCCCCAAGTGGCCGTCTTCGACACGTCCTTTCACCGTTCCATCCCCGATTTCGCGTCGAGGTACGCCGTTCCTGAGAATGCCTACATGGCGCACCCCATACGGCGGTACGGCTTTCATGGGATCTCCGTGGAGCTGGCCTGCCGGGATGCCGAGGGCTTCCTGGCGAAACCGAACGGGTCCTTGAATGCGGTAGTGGCCCACATCGGCAACGGTGCATCGGTGACTGCCGTGAAGGCCGGACGCAGTGTTGACACGTCGATGGGCATGACCCCCTTGGAAGGGCTGGTGATGGGCACGCGATGCGGAGACCTGGATCCGGCACTCGTGCTCCTGATGCTTGGTGAGGGAGCCACAGCCAGCGACGTCGATGACATCCTGAACCATCGTTCCGGGCTCTTGTCCTTGGCGGGAACAGCAGATATGCGCACCATCGCGGCCGGTTTCCATCGAGGCGACCCGGGAGCTGTCCTTGCCGTGCAGGCGTCCAGCTACCGTCTTGCCAAGTACATTGCCGCGTACGCCATGGCGGTCGGAGGCCCGGACGCGGTCATTTTCACCGGGGGAATCGGCGAGAACTCGGCGCTGTACCGGGCAGCCACCCTCGAGTGGCTTCGGCCGCTGGGCTACGCCCTGGATGAGGACGCCAACCAGTCCGATCAAACAGGTATCCGGACCGTCAGTACCACCGGATCCGCTGTTCCTGTTCTGGTCGTACCCAGTGACGAAGAACGGGCCATCGCTGAGTCGACGGCTTCCCTGCTGGGATCCGATAAGAAATGAGGTCATGAGATGGTCGATAGCGTCAGGGATACCGCAGAGGATTTGGAACTGCTCAACAGGTACTGGGCTGCGGCCAACTACCTCACCGTTGCCCAGATCTACCTGCAGGACAACCCGCTCCTGCGCGAACCGCTCCGTCCCGGACACATCAAGCCCAGGCTGCTGGGCCACTGGGGGACCAGTCCCGGGATCTCGTTGATCTACGCCCACCTGAACAGGGTCATCCGGCGCACCGGCGCCCACGTACTTTTCGTGACCGGACCCGGTCACGGAGGTCCCGCCGTCGTGGCCAATACCTATCTGGAGGGCACCTACTCCGAGGTCTATCCGGAGGTGGGGCAGGATCTTCAGGGCTTGCGGCGCCTGGTGAGGCAGTTTTCCACCCCGGGCGGGATTTCCAGCCACGTTGGTCCCGCTACTCCGGGGTCGATCCACGAAGGCGGCGAGCTGGGATATTCGCTCATGCATGCCACCGGCGCCGTGATGGACAACCCGGAGCTGATTGCGGCCTGCGTTGTGGGAGACGGCGAGGCGGAAACCGGGCCCCTGGAGGCCTCGTGGAAGGCGCCGAACTTCCTGAACGCGGCGAGGGACGGGGCGGTGCTGCCCATTCTCCACCTGAACGGATACAAGATCTCAGGCCCCACCGTTCTCGGCTGCCGCACGGATGCCGAGGTCGCGGCGCTTCTTCGGGCCCAGGGGTGGGAGCCGGTGGTGGTCTCCGGTGACGATCCCGGCGCAGTCCACCGCTCGATGGCCGCGGCCATGGACGGGGCCCACGGAAGGATCCGTGGGATCCAGGCCGAGGCCCGGGAACAGGGGGTGACGGGCCCGGCGCGCTGGCCGGCGATCGTCTTGCGGACGCCCAAGGGCTGGACAGGGCCGCGGGAAGTGGACGGCCAACCAGTCGAGGGTTCCTTCCGGTCCCATCAGGTTCCGCTCCCGACCGTTCGCGAAAACCCCCGGCACCTTGCCCAGCTGGAGTCCTGGTTGCGGTCCTATCGCCCGGAGAAGCTGTTCGACGACGACGGGAGGCTGGTTGCCGAACTCGCCGCACTGCTGCCTGATGCACCTTTGCGGATGGGCGCGCTTCCGGCGTCGCGGGGAATCGGTGGCGGAAAACTCCCGGTGCCGGATGCGGGCCCGTACGCCGTCGACGCAATGCCCCGTGGCCAGGTGAAGGTCCACAGCACCGCACCGTTCGGGGAGTTGCTCCGGGACACTTACCGACAGACCGCCGATGATCCACGCTTCCGGCTGTTTTGCCCGGACGAGACGAACAGCAACCGGCTGGGTGCAGTGTTCGAAGCCACGGACCGTTGCCTTGTGGTGCCGGAACCGGCGGCCGGGACACTGGAGCACGTCTCGGCGGACGGCAGGGTCATGGAAGTCCTTTCGGAGCATCTCTGCCAGGGGTGGCTGGAAGGGTACCTCCTGACCGGGAGGTACGGCCTGTTTGCCAGTTACGAGGCGTTCGCGATGGTCAGCGCCTCCATGACCATCCAGCATGCCAAGTGGCTCCAGCACTCCCGTGACCTTCCGTGGCGGGCGCCGGTTCCCAGCCTCAACATCCTGCTCACCTCCACGTGCTGGCGCAACGACCACAACGGTTTCAGCCATCAGGGGCCGGGGCTCATCGACTCGGTATTGTCGTTGTCCGGCTCGGTGGTGCGCGTGTACCTGCCCCCGGACGCCAACAGCCTCCTGGCCGTTGGTGAGCATGTGCTGAAGAGCAAGGACTACGTCAACCTGGTAGTCATCGACAAACAGGAGCACCCCCAGTACCTGTCATTCGAGGAAGCCCGCAAGCACGCGGCAGCTGGTGCGTCTGTGTGGGACTGGGCGGGAAACGAATCAGATACGCCTGCCGCGGAGGGTGACCGTCCCGACGTCGTACTTGCCTGCGCCGGTGACGTGCCCACGCAAGAGGCGCTGGCTGCCGCCTGGCTGCTCCGGCGCCATGTCCCGGAGCTTCGCCTCCGGGTGGTCAATGTCATTGACGCCATGGCACTGACTCCGCCGGATGTCCATCCACACGGCTTGTCACAGGATGCGTTCGAAGAGCTGTTCACCTCGGACGTGGATGTGGTGATGGCGTGGCACGGCTACGCACGGGCGCTGCATCAGCTGCTCCACGGGCGAACCCGGCCGGAACGTTTCCATGTGCGCGGCTACAACGAACAAGGAACAACCACCACGCCGTTCGACATGGTGGCGTTGAACAAAGTCAGCCGGTACCACCTGGTGATGGAAGCGCTGCGCCGCACACCGCGGAACCTTGCGGGGGCGGAGGACTTGCTGGGCCACTGCGAGTCCATGCTGCAGGCGCACACCACCTACATCCGGGAGCATTTCGAGGACATGCCGGAGGTGAAGGACTGGGCCTGGACCGATCCGGCCAACTAGGGCGTTCGGCGGGACAGGCCCGCGCAATCGTTCCAGGCTGCAGGCACAAAGCCTAAGCTGTGCGCATGACTGATCACCGGATCACGTGGCATGGGGAACATAAAGCAGGACTGACCCGGGGCGAACGGGCCGCAGACATCCTCCGGAACGGTATGGGCAGCTGGACGTTCGTTGGGTTGTTCATCCTGTTCATGGCCGCCTGGGCCGCGGTCAACACCTTCCTGCTCGCAACCCGGGCATGGGATCCTTACCCCTTCATCCTGCTCAACCTGTTCCTGTCCATGCTGGCCGGCCTGCAAGGGGCCATCCTCCTGATCGCAGCCAAGCGCCAGGATGCCATAGCCGCCGCAATGGCCTTGCATGATTTCGAAACAGACGTCCAAGCCAAAATCGAGATAGAACGGCTCATGGCCCTCAATCGCCAACAGCTTGAGATGCTGCAGGGCGTGCGGACTTTGTTGGAAAGGACGCAAGGGATTGGTCCGGACGCCGCGGATGAACCACGTGAGGGTCGCGAAACCGCTAAGCGGCGGAAGGGAGGCGAAGTCAGTCCGGAAACTTGACCGCGAGAATCGCCCGCGACAACGTCACGGCACGGTCCGCCATCTTTTCGAGTTCGGCGCCTCCGCAGTCGGCAGGGGTCCAGCGGGTGGCCCCCTCGAGCAACGTCATCACTACCCTCACGTGTTCCCCGGCGTCCTCACATCCCATGTCGCGTGCTGCGGCGACATACATCTCCTCATGGAGTGAGAGCCAGTCATCGACCTGGGCGCGCAATTCCGTGGGCAGGATGTTTGCCATCCTGTCGGTTGCGACCAGCAGGTCCCAGAGATTGCTCTCGGGGAGCCTGACCTGCCGCGTGAAGTGAAGCCTGACCATGGCATCCCAGAATTCGTCCGCTGTTTTTGCGGGGTCCACGGCTTCGAGTAGTGCTACGCCAAAGCGATGGAAATGCCAGCGGAGCGACTCGGCAACAATCTCGTCCCGACCTTCGGGGAAATGCGAGTAGAGGCTGGGCGGTTTGACGTTGACGGCGTTGGCGATGGTCCGCATGGAGACCGAATTGAAGCCGTGGGCTATGGCGAGTTTCAGGAACGCTTCCAGAATGTTCTGCCGCCCGGCTTTCTGGCCTGCCCAGTTCCATTCCTCCAAGCGGGTCCTGAAGGCCTTACGGGCTACTTCATAGGAGGTATCGCTCATGGTACGCAATCCTAACATCCGTTCGTTAGCAAAATCTTATCAAAAGTCGTTTCCTAACGTCTGTTAGTTAGGTAAGCTGAAAGTGGCGCGGGACACATGTCCCGTTGCTGTGAAAGCGGCGAAGTGGAGCGAACCATGGTCACTGACAACTCGAGCGTGGGGGCCGCTCACAACACCACCAATATGTTCGGCAGCGGGCTATCCGGCATGGTTGCGGCGTATATCGGCGCACGTGCGCTCGAGGATGAGGCGTACCGGAACGAGGACTGGAGCGCGGAGCGCGTCTTCCGTCCGAAACTGCCTAGATGGCGCCCGCGGAAGACCCGTCCCGGCGAGTCCGGCCCGGCACTGGCTCCCTGACACGCTTACCTGAAAGAGATCTGCCCCGATGTCTGCTGAACTTTTGACCCCTTGGCCGTTGGAGACCCCTCACGAGACAAACCGGGTCCGTGAACTGTTCCTCATGCAACCCCACGCCGACCTGAGCGGCATCCGCCCGATCGTGGCCCGGTCCTGGTACCGCAGCCGTGCTGCGGGAGTGGATGCCTTTGCCGACCGCGGGTTCTATGACGAAGGGCGCGTTGACGAGTACACCATCGCGGCGGCGGGCCCGCACCTGCAAAAACTCGATGAAGTGGCAGCCGATCTGGGCGGCTACGTCAACATCACGGCCCCCAACGGTGTCCTGGTCAAAGCGGACTTCCTGCGTGATGACGGTTTCCCGGCCGGCTATTCCTTGCTGGAGGAAAGCTGCGGCAGCAACGGTGAGGGACTGGCTTTGGAGGAGGGCCGTGGTGTCTGGTTGGCCCCGGAGGAACACTTCCGGGAGGACATGCGCGGAAACTGGTGCTTCGCCTCCTTGGTGCGGGATCCTTTCCACAACCGTGTACGGGCAGTCATAGGCCTCACCCTCCCCGCCAACCGGGTACCCAGCCTGGAGCCGTCCTCTACGCTGCTGATGCTTGAGGGTGTTGCCTCGCGGATCGAGCGGGACATCGAAGTGCGGACCTCGTCCAAGGAAAGGGCGCTCCTGAGTGAGTATCTGAGGGTCTCACGGCGCCGGGGGAACCGGCCTGTGATAGCAGTCGACGGCAAGAATTCCCTGCAGAATGCCGCTGCCACCGCCACCCTGGCAGACAACGATTTCTCGATTATCTCCGGCTACGCCAAGGCAGTCATGTCCTCCGGACGTGACATGAACTGCGAAGTGATGCTTCAAGGCCCCGGGGTGTCCACCCTGGAGATCTCTCCCGTGACCCTGTCCGCGGCCAACGTGGGAGCAATAGTCGTGGTCCGTCCGCATACACCCGGCAAGGAACAACGGGCAGGCGCCGCGAGGGGCGCCCTGACATTGGAAGCAGCGCCGCAGCCCACAGCTGAAAGGCTCCTGAAGCACCTTAACGGCACGAGTACGGAATTCAAGCGCACGCTCAACCTTGCCCGGAAAGCGGTGGACCAGGACCGTTCGGTGGTCCTGATCGGTGAGCTGGGCAGCGGAAAACTACGCCTGGCCAACGCCATCGCATCATTACGCGGCGGCCAGATGGTGGTCGATGCCCGCGGCGGAGACCTGAGGAACCCCAACCTGAGGGACGTCCTGCACCGGGTAGCTACCGAACTTCCGGCCACGCTGATCGTGGAGCACGCCGATGAGCTGTCGCAGAACGAAGCAACGGAGGTAGCACACAATTTGCGGGCAAACTCCAACACCAAACTGATCTTCACCATCACGCGTCCCACGGATGCCACGCTCCTGCTCTCGGAGGCCTTCGACGTCCTTGAGATCTCCGTGGCGCCCCTGCGTAACAGGCGCGAAGACATCCCCCACCTCGCCAACGCCATCGCCGGGGAACTGGGGGAGAGGCGGCTGTCCCGCAGGCTGATCACCACCCTCACGCATGCTGACTGGCCCCGGAACATCGATCAGTTGCGGGCCGTCGTCTCCAATGCCGTTGAACGGGCCGAAGGCGCGGAGGTCACAGCTGACGACCTGCCACAGGGATTCCACCGCGTCCTGACGAAGGGCAGGCTCTCCCGCCTTGAGGATGCGGAGCTCAGCGAACTGCGAACGGCGCTCCAGGAAGCAAAGGGCAACCGCAGCCTTGCCGCCGAAACCCTGCAGATCGGACGCTCCACCCTCTATCGCCGCATGGACTACTTCCGCAGCCGCGGTTTCGACCTCTGATCCCGGGACGGGATAACAACCAGCCCTGCTTGAACCAGCCGGCCATCCTCGCGATGGCCGGCTCCTGCACGTGCGGTCGCCCCGCCGTGGGACACGTGACCCACGGCGGTGTCTCGATCTGGTACGGATCGGCGCCTTGATCCCGCGTTGTACTGGAAATCACCCGACGCCGGCCGCCCCAAGGAGTGGCCGGCAGCGACCGAGGGTACGACGACGAACAGGACGAACACACTATGACCCGCGATGCCCAGGGGACCATTCTTGTGGCCCCCCACCACTTCCCGGACCTGGACCGCGAGCACGCGCTCGCGGCGGAGTTCGGTTACACACTCAAGCCGGCGGCAGACATCGAAGCCTTCCGTGAGGCCCTGCCCGAAGCCGACATCGTGATGATCACCCCTTACGCCAAGCTCACTGCCTCCGACTTTCCTTCGATGACCAAATGCCGGGCAGTCATCCGCTACGGAATCGGCTACGACAACATCGACGTTGCCGCAGCAACCGAGGCGGGCATCCCGGTCTCCATCGTCCCCGGTACGGCCTCGGAAGAAGTTGCCTCCCACGCCTTCGCCATGGGCCTGGCGTTGGCCCGCCGTCTGCCCGCCGGAAATGCTGCGATCAACAACCTCGGATGGGCCGGAACCATCGGCTACGACACGCCTGTTCTCTCCGAACTCGAAGTCGGCGTGCTGGGCATGGGACGCATCGGCCAGCACGTTGCCCGCATGTACGCAGCTGTAGGGGCCCGCGTCCGCGCCTACGATCCCTTCGTTACGGACAGCTTCGTGGACATGGCCGGACTGGAAACCATCCTTGGGAATTCCGACGTCGTGTCCCTCCACCTGCCGCTGAACGAGGACACCGCGAACCTCATCTCCACGGATGTCCTCGCCGCGATGCGCAAGGGCACTGTGATCGTCAACGTGTCCCGCGGCGGCCTCATCGATGAAGTAGCGCTGGCCGGGGCGTTGTCCTCGGGGCATATCGGCGGCGCCGGCATCGACACGTTCGCCCAGGAGCCCCTCGGCGCGGACCACCCGCTTCGTTCTGCGCCCAACGCTATCCTCACCCCGCACATCGCCTGGCGTTCAAACCGGTCCACGGGGGCCCTGCAGGACGGTGCCGTGGAACGGGTCCGCCTTGCGCTGACGGGCCAGCCCCTCATTGACCTCGTGAACTGATATGTCCCGTGAGCTGAAAAGACTTGTGAACTGAAAAGACTGGAGAAACCTGAATTGGCAACCACCAACCATCTGGAACAAACGCTTGAGGTGCAGAACCCGGTCGAGGACCCGCACCTGCGCCGGGGACCGCGGGGCTTCCCGCTCCTGCCGGGCGGTTACGGGCGCTCAACCTATTACACCGGCGCTCCGAGCCCCTACGCGATCAAGGGTGAGGGCTACCGGGTGTGGGATGACCGCGGCCGCGAGCTGATTGATGCAAACAACAACTTCACGTCGCTGATCCACGGCAACGCCCACCCCGACATCACCGAGGCCGCCACCAAGGCCCTCACCAGCGGCGCCAGCTGGGGTATCCCCAACCTTTACGAATGGGAACTGGCGGAACTGTTGCTGGGCCGCCTGCCGGAGCTGGACCAGGTGCGGTTCGCGAACTCCGGTACCGAGGCCGTCATGTCCGCCATCCGTATTGCCAGGGCCAGCACCGGACGCGAAAAGGTCATCGTTACCAAAGGCGGTTACCACGGCACCTCCGAGGTTGCCCTGGTTCCCGGCGGTCCTTCCTACCAGCGCGGCGTCACCCGCGGGGTAATCGACGACGTCACTGCGGTGCCGCTGAACGACGTCGAATTCCTGCGTCAGGCGGTTGAAGCCGCTCCGGACGCATACGCCGCCATCATCCTGGATCTCTTGCCGAACCGGGCCGGGCTCCTGAGGATCAACCAGGAATTCGTCCGCACCGCCCGGGAACTTGCTACCCGCTACGGCATCGTCCTGATCATCGACGAGGTCATCAGCCTCCGCCTTGGCTACAACGGCTTCAGCGGCGAGTACGGAGTTACGCCGGACTTGCTGACCACGGGAAAGCTCATCGGCGGGGGCTTCCCCGTCGGTGCTGTTTGCGGCAAGGCCGGGCTCATGGCGGAGGTTGACCCGACCCGTCCCGGGAGCCTGCCGCACGGAGGTACGTTCTCCGGCAACCCGGTCAGCATGGCCGCCGGTGCCGTTGCCCTTCGCCTCTATACCCAGGATGAAGTCAAGCGCCTGAACCTGTTGGGCGATACCGCCCGCGAAACGGTGAACTCCCGTGTGGCCGACGCCGGTTGGGAGATCCGTGGCCGTGGCTCACTCCTCCGCGCGGTTCCGGCCGGCGCGGAGAAGGTGGACGAACACACCCAGCACAGCCTGTGGTGGGCCTCCTACGAGCGCGGACTGCTCGGTTCCCCGGCCAACCTGCTGTCCCTGTCCACGCCTATGGACGAGAAAGTAGTGGCCGACATCGCAGACCGCCTGGCCGACGCCGTCCTGGCTGTGGCCTTGCAGGCTCCTGCGACGGAAGGTGCCAAGTAGCCATGAAGATCGTTTCCTATGAACACGAATCCGGCATCCGCGGCGGTGTGCTGATCGAGGACACCGTCTACGACCTGGAGCTGCTCCTGCAGGGTTCCGGCCAGGCAGTGCACGGAGCCACCACGTCCGTCCGGGAATTTCTGGAACTGTATGGCGACCGGCTCGAGGCCGTGTCAGCCGAAGTCAGCGCCCTCGCCGGCCACGACCCGGAAGCCCATGTGGGGGCCAGGGCCGATGTACGCCTGACCACGCCCGTACCGGACCCCTCCAAGGTGCTGTGCATCGGCCTGAACTACAAGGACCACGTCGCAGAGACCGGCCGTGCGCTCCCCGAGTACCCGGACGTTTTCGCCAAGTTCGCGTCCACCATGGTGGGGCCCGACGACGACATCGGCGGCGCCAGGGTCAGCGAAAACCTCGATTTTGAAGGTGAGCTCGCCGTGGTGATCGGTCGCAGGGCCAGCGAAGTTTCCGAAGAAGAAGCACTCGGCTACGTAGCCGCAGTGGCCCCGCTGAACGATGTCACCGCCCGGGACCTGCAATACCGCGGCACGCAGTGGCTGGCAGGCAAGGCCGTTGACGGGTCAACCCCGTGGGGTCCTGCACTGGTCACCTTGGACGAAGTGGGCGATCCCCAGAACCTGGACCTCGCAACCCGCGTGAACGGCATCGAAGTGCAGCGCTCCAATACCAGCTACCAGATCTTCCCGATCGCGCGGATCGTCTCCTACCTCTCTGGTTTCCTCACACTGGAACCGGGCGACGTCATTGCCACGGGGACTCCGCAGGGCATCGGTGCCAAGCGGAACCCGCCTGTCTGGCTGGAACCGGGAGACACGGTGGAAATCGACATCGAGAACGTGGGACTGCTCCGAAACACCGTGGGCAAGCCCCAGCCCTAACCCCTGCAAACTCTACGAAAGTTATGAAGACCATGAGTGATGTACAAACACAACCAGGTGAGGCCAGGTATCGGATCGCCGTCGACACCGGCGGTACCTTTACCGACGTCGTTGTCGGTTCCAACAGCGGTGACATGGCAGTCGGCAAGGCGCTGACCACCTACGACCGCGTGTTCACCGGTTTCGAAGCATCGGTTCGCCGCGCGGCGGAATCCGTTGGCTGGAGCGGTGACGACGTGCTGCGCAACGCAGACGTGATTGTCTACGGCACCACCCACGCCACCAACGCAGTGCTCACCGGCAAGGTCGCCAAGACTGCGCTGCTGACCACGGACGGTTTCGCCGACACCCTGTTGCTGCGCGAAGGTGGCCGTCGTGATGCCTTTGATTCCAAGGCTGCCTACCCGGCGCCGTACATTCCCCGCCACCTGACCTTCGAAATTACCGAACGAATCTCCGCCGAGGGCGACGTCCTGGTGCCCTTGGACGAGGAGCAGGTCCGCGAGGCCCTCGCTTCCTTCAAGGAACAAGGGATCGAAGCCGTTGCCGTCTCCTTCCTGTGGTCGATCATCAACGACGTCCACGAAAAGCGCGTGGCCGAACTGATCCACGAGATCCTTCCCGGGGTTCCCTACACGCTCTCCAACGAGGCCAACCCCACCATCCGCGAATACCGCCGCTCCTCGGCAGCCTCGATCGACGCCTCCCTGAAGCCGTTGATGGCCGACCATTTGGGCAAGTTGCGCGCAGACCTGCAGGAGTACGGTTTTGCAGGCGATCTGCTAGTGGTCACCTCCGAGGGCGCTGTCCTTGACGTCGCGGATGTCCTTGACCGTCCGGTCCTGCTGCTGAACTCCGGCCCGTCCATGGCACCCCTGGTGGGCGCCGCGGCGGCCCCGGACCGCGACACCGTGGTGGTTTGCGACATGGGCGGCACCACCTTCGACGTCTCCCTGGTGGAGGAAGGCGTGGTTCGCCACACCCGCGAGGCATGGCTGGGCGAACCCTTCGTCGGCCACCTCACAGGCCTGTCGTCCGTTGCCGTGTCCAGCATCGGCGCCGGCGGCGGCAGCATCGCATGGATCGACGGCGGCGGCCTCCTCCGCGTAGGACCGCAAAGTGCGCGAAGCACGCCCGGCCCCGCAGCCTACGGCCGCGGCGGCGAAGAACCGACCGTCACCGATGCGTGCGTGGCACTGGGCTACCTCGACGCCGACGGTTTCGAGGGTGGCTTCACCCTCGACCGTGAAGCTGCCATCAAGGCAATCGACACCCGCATCGCCGGTCCATTGCAGATGGACACGCTGCAGGCCGCCCAAGCGATCCTGGATGTCTCCGCCAACCACATGGCCACAGCCATCCGGCAAGCGTCCTTGGAACAGGGTGTGGACCCACGCGGTGCCCTGATCGTTGCAGGTGGTGGCGCCGGTGCCATGGTCGCGGCTGCCATCGGTAGGCTTCTCGAAGCCGACACTGTCCTCATCCCGGCCACCGCCGGCGTCCTGGCCGCCTACGGCGCCCACCGGGCACCCATCGCCACCGAATTCCTCTCCCCGCTGCACAACGACACCCGCAGTTTCGACGCCGGTTCGGCAACTCGCGCCGTAGAGGATCTCACAGCTAAGGCCGAGGTCTTCAGCAAACGCTTCGACGGCGTGGGGGATGCCCCCAATGTCACCTACTTTGTGGATGCGCGCTACCCCGGGCAGGCCTGGGACTTGAGGGTCTACCTCGACGAAGCGCCGGACACCTCCGGCGATGCAGCGGGCATCATCGAACGCGCCTTCCACCAGGAGCACGACCGCCGCAACGGCACCCATGACCCCGACAGCCGCGTGGAGATCATCACGTGGGGCGTCCGCGTGGAAATCCCGCGACCGGAGCATACCAAGTCCGAAGGCCAGCTCAGCCGCACGGCGGAAATCCACCGCACGGACCGGATCATCTTCGGCGGCGAAGGCTTCAGTACCCAGCGTTACCGCGGCGTCACGCTCGCACCACGCGACAAGATCGTGGGCCCGGCCGTCATCGACCAGCCCACCACCACGATCGTCGTTCCACCGGAGTGGGACGCCACGCTCGATGAACGATCCAACATCTACCTCACCCGTAAGGAGGCCTGACCGTGACCCGCGAATTCGATCCCGTGAAACTCTCGGTGCTTGCCAACGCATTCGACGGCATTGTCCGCGAGATGACCAGCGGCTTGCTCCGCTCCGCCCGCTCTTCGGTCATCAACACGGCCCGCGACTTCTCCTGCGCCGTGCTGACCGCCGACAACCAGCTGCTCGCTGCAGCGGAAGGCGTGCCGGTACACGTCTTCGGTGCAGGCCCGCTGGGCGAGGACATGGTGGAACTGCACAAAGACATCAAGGAAGGCGACGCGTTCCTGCACAACGACCCTTACATGGGCAATTCCCACGCTGCAGACCACGTGATCCTGGTACCCATCTTCATCCAGGGGCGCCACCTCTTCACCGCCGTGACCAAGGCCCACCAGGCCGACTGCGGCAACTCCCTTCCCACCACGTTCTTCGCCACCGCAAGGGACGTCTATGAAGAAGGGGCACTGATCTTCCCCTGCGTGCGGATCCAACGCGACTACACGGACATCGAAGACATCATCCGCATGTGCCGCTCCCGCATCCGTGTTCCCGACCAGTGGTACGGCGACTACCTGGCGTCCGTCGGCGCCTCGCGCATTGCCGAACGCCGCATTCACGAACTCGCTGAGAAGTTCGGCGTGGATGACCTTGTGGACTTCGTGGATGCCTGGTTCGACTACTCCGAGCGGCTGACCGCCAGCGCGATCGAGAAGCTGCCCGAGTACATCCTCCACGGCACCTCCGCCCACGATCCTTTCCCCGGAACAGGCCCTGACGGTGTGCAGCTCCAGGCAACCCTGGAGGTCAAGCCCAAGCAGGGCAAAGTCGTGATCGACCTGCGCAACAACCCGGACAACCTGCCCAACGGCCTGAACCTGACCAAGGCAACGGCAACCGGTGCGGCACTGGCCGGCATTCTTTCCGGCATCCCGGAAAACCTGCCGAGCAACGCCGGAACTTTCCGACGTGTTGAGGTGCTGCTGCGCGACGGCTGCGCCGTCGGAGTTCCCAAGCACCCCTACTCCTGCTCCTCGGGCACCACCAACCTGGCAGACCGCGTCGTCAACATCGTCCAGGCCGCCTTCTCCCAGATCGACGACGGCTACGGGACTGCCGAAGGTGCTGCCGGACAGGCGCCGGCCAAGTCGGTGATCTCCGGAACGGACGAACGCAACGGCAACGCCTACGTGAACCAGATCCTGGTAGGCGGCGTCGGCGGTCCGGCCACCCCGTACGTTGACGGCTGGCCCACCTACCAGCGTCCCGTCTGCGGGGCCCTCCTCTACCACGACAGCGTGGAAGTGGACGAGCAGCGCTACCCGATCCTCGTCCACGAACGCACACTGGTCGCAGACTCCGGCGGAGCCGGCCGCCAGCGCGGCGGCCTGGCAACCCGCGTCACCATGGAACCCCGCGGTGAAAGCGTCACCCTCACCTACGGCATCGAAGGCAAGATCAACCCGCCGAAGGGCGTCCGCGGCGGCCACGACGGCGCCGGGCCCTCCGCCTGGGTGGAAGACCTCAAGACCGGCGAACGCCGGGAGATCCCCGTGGTGGGCCGCTACGACCTGCAGTCGGGCGAGAAAGTCGTGTCCATCACCCCCGGCGGTGGCGGCTACGGCGACCCGCTGGAGCGTGACGTCCTGGCAGTCCTCGACGACTACCGCGAATCCCGGATCACGCTCGACGCTGCAGCAGCCGATTACGGCGTGGTCATCACAGGCGGGGCCGTGGACGAGGCCGCCACGGCCAAGGCACGCCAAGAGCGCCTGGCCGTTTAGCCACCCACCCGGCCATCCGGCCACAGCGCTATAGCAACACGTCCCGGGGCGGGGTATCCTCGCCCCGGGATGTTCCAACAAGCACTAACGGAGATTCACATGGAACCCATTCGAGTCGGCATCATCGGCGTCGGAAACGTCCTCAACCAGTACCTGGACAAGATCGGCGTCCACCCCGACGTCGCCGTCGTGGCACTCGCGGACGTGAACGCCGAGGCGGTTAGGAAGCGCGCTGCCGAATACGATGTCCCCAAGGCCCTCACTCCCGACGAGTTGCTGGCCGATGAGGGGGTGGAACTTGTCCTCAACCTCACGCCGCCCAAGCTTCATGCGCCCGTCACGCTCCAAGCGATCGCGGCCGGCAAGCACGTACTCTCCGAGAAACCCTTCGCAACGTCCCTTGAGGAAGCAAAGCAGATCCTGGATGCAGCACGGGAAGCCGGGGTCAAGGTAGGTTCCGCACCCACCACGTTCCTGGGCTCCGGGATGCAGACCAGCCGCAAGCTGATCGACGATGGCTGGATCGGCACGCCGGTGGCAGCTTTCGCGTCCTTCGCCTGCCGCGGTTACGAGCACTGGCACCCGAACGTCGACCCCTTCTACAGCCCCGGAGCCGGCCCCATGCTGGACATCGGACCGTACCTGATCACCAACCTGGTGAACTTCTTCGGCCCTGTGTCACGCGTCTCCGCGACCACGCCTCGTTCGTCCGGAACGCGTCCCCGTCCGGGCAAGGAAGGGGAAGTCATCCGGATCCAGACCCCGACCCACGTCACGGGAACCATTGACTTCGAGTCCGGTGCTGCCGCCACCGTGATCGTCAGCTGGGACATCTGGAACCACAACCTGCCGCATCTGGAGGTCTACGGCACCGGCGGCTCGCTGGCAGCGCCGAACCCGGACCACTTCTCCGGGGCTCCCGTGCTGCGCCGCGGCGAGCCGGGGGACCTCGCGCTGGACATGACGCCTCCCGGCGGTGGTGAGTGGCGCGAAACGCCCATCACCCACCGTGACGATGCCTACCGCGGCATCGGGCTGGCAGAATTCGGCTACGCCATCCGCAATGGCGTGGAACCCCGGACGGGCGGCGATTTCGCCTACCACGTCCTGGAAGTGCTCTTGGCCTTTGAAGCCTCCTCGGAGCAGGGCAAGCACATAGACATCGAGAGCACCTGCGAGCGGCCCCGGCCGCTGCCCTCGGTTGGCCCGCAGGAGCCCTACCGGTTCGACTAGAGGCCAGGCGTAGACAGCGGCCGACGGCGGTACTCGCGTGCCGCCGTCGGCCGCTGTTTTTTGCGTGTCCGGGGCAGTAGGGGGCCGCGTCCCAAAGTGGGACACAACGTTGCTTTCCCGCAGTGAAAACCTGAGGTTCGGGCGAATCGGTTTGCAAATGCCGACGCACCTACGAATTTAGGAGAACGCATGACTACCACAGCCGCTGCTGACATCGGCACAGACGTCAAGACCGCAGCCGACAAAAAGGCCGTCCGCCGCCGCACTGTCGCACAAGCAATCGTTGAGTATTTGCAGGTCCAGTACAGCGAACTGGACGGCGAGAAGCGCCGACTGGTCCCCGGCATGTACGGCATCTTCGGCCACGGCAACTCCGTCGGCCTGGCACAGGGCATCGACGAATACGGTTCCGACTTCACCTACTATCAGGCCAAGAACGAACAGTCCGCAGTTCACGCAGCCATCGGCTTTGCCAAGGCGTCCAACCGTGCCGCCACGCTGGCTTGCACGGCCTCTGCCGGCCCTGGTTCCACCAACATGGTCACCGGTGCTGCAACCGCCACGACCAACCGCCTCCCGGTGCTGTTGTTCCCCGCGGACATCATCAACAACCGCTTCGGCGATCCCGTGCTGCAGCAGATCGAGCACCCGGTGGAGCGCGATGTCTCCGCCAACGACTGCTTCCGTCCGGTCAGCCGCTACTTTGACCGGATCACCCACCCGGCCCAGCTGCTGTCCACCCTTCCGGAGGCCATGCGCGTCCTTACCGACCCGGTGGAAGCCGGTGCGGTCGTAGTATGCCTGCCGCAGGACATCCAGGGTGCCGAGTTCGACTTCCCGGAGACCTTCTTCACCCCCCGCGTGTGGCATATCCGCCGGCGCCCGGCAGTTGAGGACGAACTTCGTGACGCCGCCGGGATCATCCAGAACGCCCGGCGTCCGCTGCTGATCGCCGGTGGTGGAGTCCGCTACTCCAAAGCACAGGAAGAACTGGCGCGTTTCAGCGCCGAATTCGGCATCCCTGTCTCGGAAACGTACGCCGGTAAGGGCAGCGGCCCCGTCACCGACTTGAACCTTGGTGCGCTGGGCGTGACGGGCACAGTGGGTGCCAACGAGATCGCCGACGCCGCGGACGTCGTGATTACGGTGGGTTCGCGCCTGCAGGACTTCATCACGGCCTCGCACTCCCTCTTCCAGAACCCTGACGTGAAATTCGTCAACCTCAACGTTGGTGCGTTCGACGCCCACAAGATGGGCTCATTCCCCGTCATCGGAGATGCCAGGCTGAACCTCGCGGCCCTCCGGGAACGCCTTTCCGCCGTCGGCTATTCGACATCCGCGGGATTCAGGAGCGACATTGCCGATGCACGCAAGGCCACGCTGGAAGTGCGCAAACACGACCTGCAGGCCTTCCCGGGCGAGAAGATGAGCCAGGCGCAGGTCATCGACGTCTTGAACAGGACCACCACGGGCGAGGACGCGCTGATCCTGGGCTCCGGTGGCGTGGTGGAGGGCATCCACAAAGCCTGGGATCCTTCAAACGGCACCGAAATCCACTTCGAATACGCCAACTCCTGCATGGGCCATGAGATACCCGCAGGACTGGGCTACCGAATCGCCCGCGACGGCGAGCCCGGTGAGGTCTATGTCCTCATCGGTGACGGCACGTACTTCATGCAGCCCACTGAACTGGTAACCGCAGTGCAGGAGCGCCAGAAGATCATCACGATCGTGGTCGACAACCGTGGCCACCAATGCATCTGGCCCCTCCAGGTCGCCAAGGGCGGCCCGGGCCGTGAATTCGGTACGCAGTACAAGGAGCGCAACGCGGGGTCCGGACGCCTTGACGGGCCGGTCCTGGAGTTCGACATCGCTGCCAACGCGGCCAGCATGGGCTGCGTCGCGTGGTCAACAACCACCATCGAGGAGTTTGAGGGCGCCCTCGCCGAGGCCCGTGCCGCTGAGGGGCCCGCCGTGATCGTCGCCCACGTCGAGCAGTACCGGTACCTGTCCGGCAACGGCGCTTTCTGGGACGTCGGAGTGCCGATGACCTCCCAGCGCCCGGGCAGCCAGGAAGGTACTGCCAAGCACCTCGAAGGCCGCGCCCGCCAGCGCTACTACGCTGCCACCACCGCACCCGAACCGCGCTAGGCACATGGGGCGGGACCGCTCCATCGGCGGTCCCGCCCGCTTGTTTTCCGATAACAGTCCCCATTTTCTGACCAAGGAGCATTCACTATGAGCTCATTTGCCGTTACTGATCCGGCTACCGGAACCATTCATGCCGAGTACCCAGCGGCCAGCGACGCAGAGGTCGAGGCAGGACTCGGCGCAGCACAGAAGACCTACCAGGAGTGGTCCCGGACCACGACCGTGGCCGAGCGCGCTGTCTTGGCCAAGCGCCTCGCGGACCTGTTTGTTGAGCGCAAGGACAAACTGGCCGCCATCATCAACCGTGAGATGGGCAAGCCGTTGCAGCAGGCCGTGGGGGAAGCCGAGTTTTCCGGTTCCATCGCAGCTGCCTTCGCCGAGCACGCGGAAGAGTGGCTCGCGGACGAGGAACTGGAGGTGGCGGATGGACTGAGGACCTTCTTCCGCTACCAGGGCCTCGGCGTGATCCTGGGCATCATGCCGTGGAACTACCCCTACTACCAAGTGGCACGGTTCGCGATCCCCAACATCATCGTTGGCAACACGGTGATCGTCCGCCACGCCAGCCAGTGCCCGGAGTCGGCGTTGGCGTTGGAGGAACTCTTCCGCGACGCAGGTTTCCCCGAGGGTGCCTACGTCAACCTGTTCGCCACCCACCAGCAGATTTCCACCATGATCGCCGACGACCGCGTACAGGGTGTCTCGCTGACCGGTTCGGAGCAGGTGGGTGCGATCGTGGCGGAGCAGGCCGGACGTGCCCTGAAGAAGTGCGTCCTGGAACTTGGCGGCGCCGACGTGTTCCTGGTGCTCGATACCGATGACGTGGACCTTGCAGTGAAGAAGGCCGTGATGGGCCGCATGGGCAACACGGGCCAATCGTGCAACGGTTCCAAGAGGATTGTGGTGCTGAACAAGTACTTTGACGAGTTCGCCGGGAAGTTCAAGGCTGCCATCGCCGGCCAGTCCTACGAGAACGGCGACTTCGGCCCGATGTCCTCAGATTCGGCCACCAAGTTCCTGGCTTCCCAGGTACAGGGTGCGTTGGACCAGGGCGCCGAAATCCTGGTGGGCAACAATGAGCCGCAAGGCAACGTCTTCACTCCCACGGTGATTACCAACATCACCCCGTCCATGGACGTTTACAGCGAGGAGCTGTTTGGTCCGGTCGCCCAGTTGTACAAGGTCAGCAGCGACGAGGAAGCAATCAAGCTCGCGAACTCCTCGCCGTACGGCCTGGGTTCGGTGGTGATCTGCGACGACGTCGAGCGCGCCGAGCGCGTCGGCAACCAGCTCGACGTCGGCATGGTCTTCGTCGGTGCCTACGACCTCAGCGGTGCGGACGTGCCATTCGGCGGCGTCAAGAAGTCCGGCTACGGCCGCGAACTGGGCAAGGTGGGCATGTTGGAGTTCGCCAACAAGAAGCTGTTCCGCTTCGCGAAGTAGGTCCTTGGAGTGTAGTTTTCAACGCAGCAGAAGGAGGCCGGATCATTACGATCCGGCCTCCTTCTTTGTCCCGGTTTCCTTCGTTGCCCCCGATTCCTTCTTTGCCCGGGACTCAGGCTCCGTACGTGGTCTGCCCGGACACTTCCGGGATGTCCACCCAGCCGCCGGAACCGGCGCTCGTCAGGGAGGCATCAACGAGTTCCGAGGCGGACCAGCCGTCGGCGGCGGAGGGGCCGAGCTGCTTGCCTTCGGCCACGGAACGCAGGAACAGCGCGGCCTCGATGGTCTTGAGGTCGTTGAATCCGATGCCGGGGCCGGGTCCTGGCTGGAAGCGGCCGAATTCTCCGTAGGACGGCGGGGTCATGATGGTGCGGTATCCGCTGCGGTCCGTGGCGAGTTCAAGCTGGTTCATTCGTTCGAAGTTCCAGCGCAGCGAGCCTTCCGAGCCGTACACCTCGATGATGTATTCGGCGTGCGGGCCAATGGCTACACGGGTGGATTCGAACATACCGATCGCGCCGCCTTCAAAACGGGCCAACATCGCCGTGTAGTCCTCGTTCTCCACTTCACGGGTGACGTCCGATGCCTGGCCCATGTCGAAGGAGTTGGAGGAGTTGCCTGCGGGCAGTGGACGGTCCTTGATGAAAGTTTCGGTGACCGCGTTGAGCGAGGTGATCCGGCCAACCAGGAACTGTGCAAGGTCGAAGCCATGGCTCAGGACGTCGCCAAGGACTCCCGAACCGGCGCGTGCCTGCTCGTAACGCCATGTGAAGACCTGCGTCGGGTCGGAGGCATAGCCCGTGAGGAGGCGGATCTGCACGTTGGTGATCCGGCCCAGAGCGCCGGACCGGATGAGCCGACGGGCTTCCGCGACGGCCGGTGCGTGCCGGTAGTTGAAGCCCACGGAGGTGATCAGCTCTGCGGCTTCGGCGCCCTGGGCTATTTCGCGGGATTCCCGGGCACTGCGGCCCATGGGCTTTTCGATCCAGAAGTGCTTGCCGGCCTCGATGGTTGCCATGGCGATTTCGTGGTGCAGGAAGTTGGGGGAGCAGATCGAGACAACGTCGACGTCCGGGTTCTCGAGTACTTTGCGGTAGTCGGTGGCCGTTTCCTTATAGCCGAGTGCGTCCTCGGCGTGGTGGCGACCGGCGTCGTCGGGGTCTGCGGCGATCACCAGCTCGGGGTGGCGCGGCAGTTCAGGGAAGAACTGCTTCGTAGCGAGGTAGGCGCGCGAGTGCAGGCGCCCCATCCACCCCACCGAGATGAGGCCAACGCCAATGCGGTTCTGGTCTTTCAAAGTGGACTCCTTAGTCTGTGCCGCTTTCAGGCGGTGCTGTGCCGCGAAGAAAGACGGCATCTGCCCATCAGCCTAGGAACCCACGGAGGGTGCGCTGTGTCTCAATCTGAGACATCCGGGGCCGGGGCCGGACTGTTTGAGTAGAACGTACTAGTCCCGCAACGCCAACCAACAGGAGCCGTCGACGATGATGCACCGCAGCCCGTGGAACCGGACGGAACCCTTGCGGGTGATCGTCACAGGAGCGACGTCCGGCGTCGGAGAAGCGACCGCGAAACTGTTCGCTGCCCGTGGTGCCCGGGTAGCGCTGCTGGGCCGCCGCCCGGGGGAGCTGCTGCGCGTTGCGGGAGAGCTCGACGGCGGTGCGCATCACGTGGTTGCCGACGTCGCCAGTGCAGAATCGGCCCGGAACGGCGTCCGGGGAGCCATTTACGCCCTCGGCGGGCTGGACGTGGCAGTCAACGCTGCGGGCGTTGCCGGCTACGCGGCCCTTGAGGACCTGGACGAGGACCGCTGGCGTGAGGTGCTGGACACCAACCTTTCCGGCACCTTCTACATCGCGCGGGAAGCGGGCCTCCACATGCGCAGGTCCGGGGGAGGGTCGATTGTCAACGTTGCCTCGGACCTCGCAACCATGGGCGTTGCAGGACTGGCCCACTACTGCGCTGCGAAGGCCGGCGTCGTGGGGCTGACCAAGGCGCTGGCCCTTGAGTTGGCGCCCTCTGTCCGTGTCAACGCCGTCTGCCCCGGGCCGATCGACACGCCCATGCTGCGCGCCGGCCTGGACGCCGCGCCGGACCCGGTTGTGGCCCTGCGGCAGAAGGAGAGCACCGTCCCGCTCAGCCGGCTCGCGGAGCCGGAAGAAGTGGCGGCGGCCATCTACTTCCTCGCCGTCGAGGGCACGTTCGCCACTGGTACCAGCATGGCGTTCGACGGCGGCACTTCGGCCGCTTAGCAGCCGCACCCAAGACCTCATCAAGACAAACAAGCCAAGGAGCTTTGAAGGTTATGTCCGACTCGAAGTACAACGATCTCCGCAGCGCACGCTGGTTTGCGCCGCACGACCTCACCGGATTCGTGCACCGCACCGCTATCCAGGCCGAAGGCTTCTCGCGCTTCGCCATTAAGGACCGGCCGGTCATTGGCATCGCCAACTCCTGGTCGGAGCTGGTCAACTGCAACATCCACTTCAAACTGCTTGCCGAGGCCGTGAAGCGTGGCGTCCTGATGGCCGGTGGTTTGCCGCTGGAGTTTCCCACCATCTCCTTGGGCGAGAGCCTGATGAAGCCCTCGGCCATGCAGTTCCGCAACCTGATGGCCATGGACGTCGAGGAATCCATCCGCGCCTACCCTCTCGACGCGATCGTGCTGTTGGGCGGCTGTGACAAGACCGTCCCCGCGCAGCTCATGGGAGCCGCCAGCGCAGACATTCCCACCATCATGCTGACCGGCGGCCCCCAGGAGCCCGCCCACTTCCGGGGCAAGCAATTGGGTGTCGGGACGGACACCTGGAAGTACGCCGATGAACTGCGGGCAGGAAAGATCACCGAGGCCGACTTCGACGAACTTGAGTCCGCCGCCAAGCCCTCCGCCGGGCACTGCAGCGAAATGGGCACGGCCTCCACCATGACGTCCCTCGTTGAGGCCTTGGGCATGTGCCTCCCGGGCAGTGCGTCCATCCCCGCCGTCGACGCCCGGCGCGGGCAAGCCGCGGAAGCCACTGGCCGCAGGGCCGTTGACATGGCCCTGTCAGGTCCGAAGCCCAGCGAGATCCTGACCAAGGAAGCGTTTGATAACGCCATCACGTTGCTGATGGCCGTAGGTGGCTCCACCAATGCCGTGGTTCACCTTTTGGCACTTGCCCGCAGGGTGGGTTACGAACTTCAGCTGGACCGGTTCCACGAGATTTCGCAGCGCACTCCGCGGATCGCCAACGTCCGCCCGTCCGGTGAATACCTCGTGAAACAGCTCTTCGAGGTCGGCGGCATCCCCACGGTGCTGAAGGCCCTGGATCCGCTGTTGCACCGGGATGCCTTGACCGTCACGGGCGAATCCCTCGCAAAGGGCTACGAATCGGCACCTGAGCCGGACGGCGTCGTCGTGAGCACGCTTGAGGCGCCGTTCGATGCATCCGGTGGCATCGCCGTCGTTCGCGGCTCGTTGGCCCCGAACGGTGCGGTGATCAAGCGCAGCGCAGCCTCCAAGGACCTGCTGCAGCACAAGGGTTCGGCCATAGTTTTCGAGGACATCTACGACCTTGGCCGCAGGATTGACGATCCGGACCTGGACATCACGGAGGACTCGGTCCTGGTGCTCCGCAACAGCGGCCCGGTGGGTGCGCCCGGAATGCCGGAATGGGGCATGCTGCCCATTCCGCAAAAGCTGCTGCGCAAGGGCGTCCGGGACATCGTGCGGATCTCCGATGCCCGCATGAGCGGTACCGCGTTCGGCACCACGGTGCTGCATGTGTCCCCTGAAGCTGCCGTGGGCGGTCCGTTGGCCATTGTCCGGGACGGCGATCCGATCGTGCTGGACGTCGAAAACCAGCGCCTGGACCTCGACCTCCCCCAGGAGGAGATCGAAGCCCGGCTCGCTGACCTCAAGCTTCCGCAGCCCAAGTATCGCCGCGGCTACGGTCGACTGTTCATTGACCACGTCAACCAGGCTCACGAGGGCTGCGACTTCGATTTCCTCAAGGGCCTCCCTGATGAGGAACCGCAGCGCCTGCCGTATGGCCTGATGAGCGGCTGGCAGGGCGGCTGGTGAGAAGCCGCGACGAGGAAGGACAGGGAACGGGCATGTCACGACCAAAAGTAATCGTCATCGTCCAGGACGGCCGGCCGTTGCCTCCTGTGGAGCGGCTGGACGCCGAGGCCGAGGTAGTGGTGGTGCGGACCGCCGAGGAGTTCCGGGCCGCGCTGCCCGGAACGGAGATCCTGTTCCTCAACGATTTCCGCACCAAGCTCTTGCACGAAGTTGGCCCGGGGGAGTTGCGGTGGATCCACACCTCCAGTATCGGCGTGGACAGCCTCATGACCGAGGAGATCATCAATAGCGAGATCGTGGTCAGCAACTCCCGTGGAGTGTGTGAACGCCCCATCGCGGAGTGGGTCCTGGGTGTCCTGTTGATGTTCACCAAGGACCTGCGCCGAACCATCGAACTGCAGCAAGCAAGGACCTGGCAGCACCGGGAAACCGAACCGTTGCTGGGACGCAAGGTCCTGGTGGTCGGCCCTGGACCCGTGGGGCGCGAGACAGTCCTGCTGCTGCGTGCGGCGGGCATGGATGTGTCGGTCGTCGGGCGGACAGCGCGTGAGGATAAGCAACTGGGCACCATTGCCTCCTTCGAGGAGCTGGACCTGCTCCTTGGGGAGGCCCAGGACGTGGTGCTGACGGTGCCGCTCACTGAGGAGACCCGCGGGCTGTTCAACGCTGCACGCTTTGACAAAATGCGTCCGGGAGCACGGTTGGTCAATGTGGGCCGCGGGGCCGTGGTGGTGGAACAGGACCTGCTCGACGCCATCGACGCCGGGCACGTGGGTGCAGCAGCCCTGGACGTTTTCGAGAACGAGCCGTTGGCAGCTGAAAATCCACTCTGGAGCCGCAGCAACATCCTGGTCTCGCCCCACGCCTCCGGGGACCTGGTCGGGTGGCGTGGCCGGGTTGTGGACTGCTTCGCAGCAAACCTGCAGAAGTGGAAGACGGGCGAGCCGCTCAATGACATCGTGGACCTGAAAAAGCTTGGCGGAACTGCTCCAAAACCCCTGTCCCAAGCTGGTACAGTGCTCCCACAATCCGCGTCGATAGTGTGATTCAGCACTCAAAACTGCGACGAGGATTACATGTCAAGCACAACAAAAGGGAAGCAGACGCCTACCCGGACCCAGGAAGACAAGCTCAGCGGCAACATGGGGGTGGGCGAGCTCGTGATGAACGTGCTCGCCTTCTCCTCCCCGCTGACCACCGTTGCAGGCACCCTGCCTGTGATGCTCCTTTTCAGCGGGCACACGGCTCCGGGCATCTACCTCCTGGTGACGTTGATGCTCCTGATCTTCTCAGTGGGGTTCGTCAGGATGAGCCGCAGCGTGGACGCTCCAGGCGGCTTCTATTCATTCGTCACCGCCGGCCTTGGCAAGCCGGCCGGTCTTGGTGGTGCACTGTTGGCGCTGGTGGGTTACATCTTCATCGGCTTCTTTGCGCCGTCCCTCTTCGCCCTCACCCTGCAGGGCTTTGTGGTAAACACCCTGGGTGGTCCGGAGATTCCGTGGTACTGGTACGGGTTGGGCATCATCACCGTCACCACGCTGTTGGCTTACAACCGCATCGACTTGTCGGCAAAGGTCCTGACGGTAGTCATGTTGCTGGAATCGGCCGTGGTGGTCATTTTCGATGTGGCCGCGTTCGCGTCGGGCGACGTGTCACAGGGTGTCGGGTTCTCCATGCCCTGGATCACCGACGCCGGGTTGGGCCTGGCCCTGTTGTTCGCCGTGGGAAATTTCTTCGGGTTCGAAGCGACGGTTATCTACCGGGATGAAGTGAAGAACCCTGACCGGACCATTCCCAGGGCCACGTATCTGGCGGTGGTCGGCATTGGCCTGTTCTACGCGGTGGCCGCATGGGCCTACACGGCATTCCTCGGCGCCGACAATGTCCAGGACGAGGCCAAAGCAAACACGGTGAATCTGTTCAACGACGGAGCCACTGTGCTGGTCGGCAAGATTTTTGCCGATATCGGGGTGGTCCTGTTGATCACGTCGATCCTGGCCTCCATGCTGTCCATCCAGAATATTGCGGCCCGGTACAGCTTCTCGCTGGCGGCCGACGGGGCGCTGCCGAGGATCCTCGGCCGCGTCCACCCACGGCATAAGTCCCCCTATGTTTCGGCGGTGGGCGTGGGCATGGTTTGGGTGGTTGCCACTGTGGTGTTCACCCTGGTGGGGGTTGCTCCCGAGGCCCTCTATCCGATCGCCAGTGGAAGCGGCACGTTCTCGGTCCTGCTGCTGATGTTCATTACGAGTTTCGCGGTGCTGGTCTACTTTGTGCGCCGCCGCAGTTTCGCTCCCGAATCCGTGTGGAAGACCATTGTTTCCCCCATCGTCAGCGTGTTGTTCCTTGGCCTGATTACTTATCTGGCAATTGCGAATTATCCCGAGCTGATCGGCGGATCGGCCGTCATGACGGCAATTTTCATGACATTTACTTTTGCTTTGTTCATCGGCGGCATTATTTATGCATACTTCCTGCGTTCAAAGCGCCCCGAGGTCTATGCGCGTTTGGGCCGGCAGAAGATTGATCAATAACTACTGCATTATTGGAGGGCTGCAATGACGCAACAGATCAGGGTTGGCCTGTTCGGGACCGGGAGGATCGGTCAGGTGCATGCCATGAGCCTGGCAACGTTGGAAGAAGCGACGCTCACTTGGGTGTGCGATCCATACCTGGAAGGTGCCAAGCGGACTGCTGCCGAGTTCGGCGGCAGGGTCAGTGACGACCCCGCCGAAGTCTTTGCTTCAGGGGAAGTGGATGCCGTCATCGTGGCCTCTCCGACCGCTACCCACGTGGAACTCATTGAACAGTCGATCGATGCAAATATCCCCGTGCTGTGTGAGAAACCTGTTGACCTGGAGATTGCCCGGGTTGATGCACTCCGGGCCAAGGCGGCTGCTGCGGATGTTCCGATCGCTTTGGGGTTCAACAAGCGTTTTGACCGGCATTTTGTGGAACTACGGCGGCGGGTGGGGGCCGGGGAGATCGGTGCCTTGGAGCAGCTGATCATCACCAGCCGGGATCCAGGGGAGCCGCCGGCGGCTTACCTGACCCAGTCCGGCGGGATTTTCCGGGACATGACCATCCACGACCTGGACATGGCCCGCTACTTTCTTCCGGACATTGTGGAGGTCTCGGCCCGCGGTGCCAACGTCTTCAGCGAAAGCATCCGGGAGGCGGGCGACTTCGATTCCACCGTGGTCACCCTTCGGGGTTCCAACGACCAACTCGTGACCATCCTCAACTCAAGGCATTCCGCGTACGGCTACGACCAGCGCATCGAGGCCTTCGGCTCCACCGGTTTGCTCCAGGTGGCCAACAAGAACGACAGCCTGGTGCGGCATTGGGGCGCGCGTTCCGTTGAGGGGACAAGCCCGTACCAGAACTTCTTCCTGGAGCGCTATGCGGAGGCGTACCGGCTTGAAGTCGCCGAGTTCCTGCGCGCTGTCCGCGGCCTGCCCTCCCGGAGTCCCGGCTTCGAGGACGGCCGTGCTGCCTTGGTCCTGGCCGACGCGGCGGAGAAGTCAGCCCGAACAGGCGCTGCCATTGCCGTGGATTTGTCAGCGTAGCCCTTTGACTGCCCGGCTCGGGCACGGATTCTTTCGCAACAATCCGTGCACGGGCCGGGCATTTCCCTTTTAACTCCGGCTAATTGCGATTGATTCGTTTCCTATGGCAACAATTTCTGCAAGCCGTGTTCCAAAGTGGCACACACGCCGTTGCATCGCGTCCGTCAAAGTTCAAGTAAGTGAAACAGAGTGGCGCAGGTCACGCGGTTTACGGGTGTCTTTGGATTTCCCGCCTCCGCAACGTCAAACAATGTGGTTGGACGGACCATCGCCAATGGTGTTTCACCGGTTCATTTGCTTGGCCCTATCAATCGAGGATGAGATGACCGATGCACCACCGGTGACAGCTCCACTTGTCGCCCTCAAGGACATACACAAGACATTCGGGGCGGTGTCCGCTTTGCGCGGCGTCAGCATCGATGTCATGCCCGGCGAAACCTTCGCTCTGCTAGGAGACAACGCCGCCGGCAAATCAACGCTCATGAAAGTGCTGACGGGCGTCTACCAGCCCGATCGGGGCGCCATTGAGCTGGATGGAAAACGGACCGAGTTTCCTACGCCGTCCGCTTCCCGGGACCAGGGTGTCGAGATGGTCTACCAGGACTTTGCCCTGGCAGACAACCTGGACGTACGCACCAACATCTTCCTTGGCCGGGAACCACAGAAGAATATCCTCGGTCCGCTGGTGCGGATCATCGATCGCAAGAAGATGGAGTCCGAGACCAGGCGCGTGCTGGAGCGCCTGGACATCCCCATCAACCCGCGCCTGAAGGTCAAGCGCCTCTCGGGCGGTCAGCGGCAGGCCGTGGCCATTGGGCGCGCCCTGGCATTCGATGCACGTCTGATCATCATGGACGAACCCACTGCCAACCTGTCGGTGGCGAAGGTGGACAAGTTGATCGAAGTCACCCAGCGGCTCAAGGATCTGGGGATTGCAGTCATCATCATTACCCACCGGCTTGACGAAGCCTTCGCAGTGGCAGACCGCTTCGCTGTCATGCGCCAGGGGCAGGTGGTGGGCCGGTTCCGCGTCGGCGAGGTCTCGGAAGCCCAGGTGGCCCACCTGATCTCCCACGGCACCTTGGATGAGTACGTCGACACTGGAAGCGGCATCCCCGATGACCGCCGCAAGATCGGAAGCACGTCAAGCAAGGAAGCCGTTGATGCCATGGCCGTTGGCGGACCTACAACCGGGAGCGACTCATGAGCCTCACCATGGACAACCTCAAGACAAAATTAGGACCCGCCGATCTCAAGGAGGGCCTGACGGCCACCAAGGTCAAGCGGTTCATTGGGGACTACGGGATCATCATCCTGTTCGTGGTGATCCTCATCGTCCTCGCCGCGGCCGCGCCGAATTTCCTGACCCTGAACAACATCGTGAATGTGGTCCGGCAGTCATCGATTATCGGCTTGATCGCGCTGGGAATGACGTTCATCATGATCACCGCGGGTATCGACCTGTCGGTTGGTTCGGTCGTCGGCTTGGCGGGCATGACATTCGCCATCCTGGCACCCGCCAGTGGCGGCGCCTTCTGGCTCCCGCTGATAGCCGGCCTGGGTGTGGGACTCCTGGTCGGTTTCCTCAGCGCAGCCATGGTTGTCTGGGGAGCAATCCTTCCCTTCCTGGCCACGCTGGCCACCATGGCCATAGCCCGTACCGCAGCCCTGGTCATCACTGACGGGCAGGTTGTTTCCGGGTTGAGCGGACCGGCCGAATGGCTGGGCTCCGGATTCCTGGGTCCCGTTCCGGTCCCTGTGATCATCTTCCTGCTTGCCGCCATCATCTGTGAATTTGTGTTGAGCCGTACCAAGTTCGGCTCCCATGTGTACGCCGTGGGCGGCAACGAAGAGTCGGCCAAGAAAGTGGGCATCTCCACCAGCCGCGTGCTCTTCACCGTCTACCTGATCGGTGGCGTGACGGCTGCCTTGGGCGGTCTTGTCCTGACGGCCCGCCTGGATGGCGCCGCACCCGTGGCAGGTACCGGATACGAGCTCCAGGTGATCGCCGCCGTCGTGATTGGCGGTACGAGCCTCTTCGGTGGCGTCGGCACCATCCGGGGAACCGTGATCGGGGTCCTGCTGCTGGGCGTCGTCATGAACGGCATGAACCTGCTCGGCGTTTCCTCCTACTACCAGCAAGGCGTACAAGGCGTGATCCTCGTCCTCGCCGTGCTGCTGAACCGCTGGAAATCCGACTAGTCCAGCACCCAACCAACGCAACACCACCATCTCCAAGCGCACAGACAAATACCACTGAAAGGATCAACCATGGGAATGCGACACAAGCTCGCTGCGGCCACAGCCATGTTGGCTGCCGGAGCCCTGACCCTCACCGGCTGCGGAGGCAGCAGCAACGCCAGCGGTTCCGAACAGTCCGGGAAGAGCTACAACATCGGCGTTGTGGTCCTCGACCTGCAGGACCCGGATTTGGCGCACATGACCGACGCCATGAAGAAGACGGCTGAAGAAAAGGGCGTCAAGCTCAACATCACCGACTCCAAGAAGGATGTGGGCAGCGAACTGAACCAGGTTGAGGACCTCCTCACCCGCCAGGTGGACGCTGTGATCATGCAGCCGCTGGACGGGGATGCCAGCCAGAACGCCGCCAAGCGGGTCATCGCTGCCAACATCCCGTTGTTCATCCTGTCCACCGAGTTCGCGGAAGGCTCTGATGTCGGCTACAAGAGCTACATCGGTGTCGATGACACCGTAGCCGGCCAGATGCAGGCCGAGTACCTCAACAAGGTCATGCCCGACGGCGGCAACCTGGTGTTCGCCGCGGGCATCTACGGTGCCTCGTGGACCGACCGCCGCAAGTCCGGATTCGACAAGACGATCAACAAGAACTTCAAGATCGTGGCCGAATTCCAGGCCAAGGGCAGCCGTGATGACGCCAAGCGCAACATGGAAGACACCCTCCAGCGCTTCCCGTCCGGCCAGATTGACGCCGTGGTGGCCAATAACGACGAGATGGCCATTGGTGCCGCGTCGGCCATTGAGGACGCAGGCCGTACGGCTGAGTTCAAAGCGGTAGTCGGCGTCGACGGAACCGAGCCTGCCTTGCAGGACATCAAGGCCGGCACCATGTCCGCGACGGTCCGCCAGGACTCTGCGGGGCAGGGCGTCAAGGCAGTGGAGGTTGTTACGGACTTCCTCAACGGCTCCAATGTGGACAACCGCTACACGCTGCCATTCACCCTCATCACCAAGGACAATCTGTCCGAGTTCCTGAAGTAGCCACTTCCGCATAAGGAAACGGGCACAGCGGATTCCGTCCGCTGTGCCCGTTCTGTTTTGGCACAGTCCGCCTGGCGGGCCTCCGCCTAGACTTCCAAAGGACCACTATGGAAAGGGAGAAGTCGATCATGCCCCACGGCGACGGCGGAGACTCAACACTGACGCGGCTGCTTGCCCGTCTGCGCGGGCAAGGCATCGAGGTGGATGATTCTCCGCGTCGCCTCTCCGAATACTCCTATGACGCCTCCAACTACCGCGTCCGGCCTGCCGCCGTAGCTTTTCCGGCAAACGTCGACGACGTCCGGGCAGTCGTGCGCGAATGTTCGGCCCTGGGCATATCCATCACGCCGCGCGGCGGCGGCACGTCCATGGCGGGCAATGCGATAGGCACTTCCTTGGTGCTGGACCTGTCACGCCGGATGGCGGCCGTGGAAAAGCCCGACGCCGGCGAGGCAGCAGTGTGGGTGGATGCCGGCGTGGTCCTCGGTGAGCTGCGCTCGTACATAGAGTCCGTCACGGCAGGCATGTTGACCTTTGCTCCCGATCCCTCATCCATGACCCGGGCCACCGTGGGCGGTTCGATTGGCAACGACGCCTGCGGCAACCACTCAGTGGCCTATGGACGCATGACGCAGCACGTCGAGGAGGTGGAGCTCGTTACGGCTGACGGTGCCTACCTGCGCGCCGGGCGGAACTTCCTCAGCGCCGTCGATCACCGGGACGGGCACTCCGTTGCCCGGGCAGCAGAGCTGCTCCACGGGTTGAAGGGGCTCGCCCAGGCCAACCTGGCTGCACTCCGGGTAGAACTGGGAAACATCCCGAGGCAGGTCTCGGGTTACCACTTGGGACACTTGTTGCCCGAGAACGGCCTGGATGTTGCCGCTGCCATGGCCGGCAGCGAAGGCACCTGCGCCATCGTGGTCAGGGCCAAGGTACGCCTGGTTCCCAAGCCGCGCACAACAGCGCTGCTGTGCCTCGGTTATGCGAACACCATAGATTCCGCCCGCGACGTGATGACCATCCTCGCCGCCAAGCCAAGCGCCATCGAAGGCCTCGACGCGTCAATTGTGGACATTATGCGCCACAGGCGTGGTGCCGGCAGCGTTGACTCCCTGCCGCAGGGCAAGGCGTTCCTGATGGTCGAATTCCCGGGGGACACGATTCAGCAGGCCTCGGCTGCTTGTGAGCGGCTGCTGGCCAAACTCGCCGCCGACGGCAGGATCCTCGATCATGCCCTGGTCACCGAACCCCTGGAGCGGGCCAAGCTCTGGCGCGTCCGTGAAGACGGGGCAGGGCTGTCATCCCGCCGGATTGACGGGATCCAAACATGGCCGGGCTGGGAAGACTCCGCCGTTGCCCCGGATCGATTGGCGGACTACCTCGCGGAGTTGCTGCCCCTCGTGGAGAGGTACGGCTACACCGCTTTCATGTACGGACACTTCGGCGCCGGCTGCGTCCACATGCGCCTCGATTACGATCTCCGCAGCGACAACGGACGTCAAACGTTCGAGGACTTCACCCGGGAGGCGGCCAAGCTCGTGGTGGCCCACGGCGGGTCACTGTCCGGAGAACATGGCGACGGTCGCGCACGCAGCGAACTGCTGGAGGTGATGTACACACCGGCAATGCTGGGCATCTTCAAAGCTTTCAAGCACCAATGGGACCCTGCAGGAATCCTCAATCCCGGAATCATCGTGGACCCCGAACCCTTCGCCGCGTCGCTTGCCTTGGCGGGTGTTGCCCAACCCGGCCCCGGCCACGGCGAGCCCGACGCGGCGCCGGGTACCGCCGTCGTGCATTCTGCAGGAAACCGTGAACTGCTCCCGGTGGTGAGCCCGTTCGTGGGCAACACGCACGCATGCATCGGGGTGGGGCGCTGCCGGGCGACGTCCGGCGGATTCATGTGCCCCAGCTACCGCGCCACCAAGGACGAGAAGGACTCCACGCGGGGACGGGCAAGGGTTCTTCAGGAACTGGTACGGGCCAAGGGAACCAGCCATGACGGCTGGTCCAGCCCCGAAGTCCGCGAGGCCCTGGACCTCTGTTTGTCGTGCAAAGCGTGTTCCGCCGACTGTCCCACGGGAGTGGACATCGCCGAAGCAAAATCCGAACTGGTGGATGAACATTACCGGGGCAAGGTCAGGCCGTTCACGCACTACTCCATCGGTTGGCTGCCGCGCTGGCTTCCGTTTCTGACGCGCATCGCGCCGATCGCCAACGCGGGAACCGCTGTCCGCCCCTTCCGCATCGTTGGTGAATGGCTGGGCGTCAGTGCACGACGCCGGCTCCCGGACTTCGCGAAGCGGGGCCGGATCCGGCGCCGGGTACGTGAGGCACGCTTCACGGACAATGCCGACCTCCTCCTGTTCATCGACAGCTTCACCCGCGCCTTCCGCCCCGAAGTAGTCCCGGCCGCTGCCCGGGTGCTGCGCGACTCGGGCACCTCCGTGGGCTGCACCCCGGACGCTTGCTGTGGCCTGACATGGATCTCCACTGGTCAACGTGACGGGGCGCGACGCCGGCTGGAACGGTTGATTACCAGGCTCGACGACGGCACGGACCGGCCCATCGTGGTCCTGGAACCGAGCTGCGCGGCCACTATCCGTGACGAGGGTCCCAAGATGGTGGGCGGGGCGGCGGCTGCGCGGGTAGCTGCCCGGGTCCGCTCGTTCTCCGTCGCCGTTGATGAAGCGATGTCACGCGGCTGGAGGCCCACGGCCCCAGCGCCGGAAAAGGCCGTACTGCAAACCCACTGCCATGAACACGCCGTGTTCGGCTCCGGCGCCCAGAAGCGCGT
This sequence comes from Paenarthrobacter sp. YJN-5, assembly GCF_015040095.1. Taxonomy (NCBI): domain Bacteria; kingdom Bacillati; phylum Actinomycetota; class Actinomycetes; order Micrococcales; family Micrococcaceae; genus Paenarthrobacter; species Paenarthrobacter sp. YJN-5. The sequence goes on along the minus strand of NZ_CP053544.1, from coordinate 2,537,858 downwards.
TCTCCAAGCCTGGGGCGTGCCGGAGCTCGTGGAGTCGTCCTCATGCTGCGGAGTTGCCGGCAACTTTGGCTTTGAGGCTGAACACTTCGACGTGTCCATGCAGGTAGCCCGGCACTCCCTTGCGCCGGCGCTGGCAGCCGGCGGCGGGGCGCTGGTCCTGACAGACGGGTTCAGCTGCGCCATGCAGGTCTCGCAGCTTGATTCCAATCGCTCCAGCCTCCATTTGGCGGTGGCGTTGGATCCCGGACCGTCCCGCGAAGCCGGGTAGGTGCCTGGTTCATGATGACCGGGCGGCGCGCGGCCGCGGGTGTCCCAAACTGACACGGTTGGTGCGTTGGCAGGGGACGGATGCTTGAAGAGACCCAACAACCCCCTTATTTTTGAGAGTTGATCTCGATGATGAACAGGAAGCTCGCAGAAGGACGGCACGCCGAATGGTTGCGGGCATCGGCACGCTTCAACGAAACCGATCTTGGTGAGCGGACTGACCTTCACGTGAAGCGCTCCGGGAAGCTCGTCCACCGGATCCTTCCGGACATGGCGCAAGGGCGCGACATCCGCGACGCCTCGCCATGGCCAACACCGGGCTCTTAGCGGGACGAAAAAACCCCTTCCCTGCCTAACGACCGTTAGTTAGACTCTAGGGATAGCCATCCCATCCTGAGGAAGCAATGAGTCAATCGCCGCGTGAGCAGGCAAACGCCGCCATCAAGAAGTTTCTGTCCCGCCGGGATTGGTCCGCCGAATCTCCTGCCCGCCGCCGTACGCTGGCCGCCTTTCTTCGCCTGGCCACGGAACACGGCTTCGAATCAGTGTCAATGCGCACCTTGAGCCACGAGCTTGGCTTGAAGGCTCCGAGCCTCTATTCGAGCTTTCCCCACGGCAAGGACGAGATTGTCGCCGAGTCACTCCGCTGGTTCACGTACAGATTCGCCCATGACCTGCTCGACGCCGCCCTGCCCTCGAGGAGTCCCGAAGAGTACTGGGAGGTGCTTGTGCGCTTCCATTTTGCCCAGCAGCTGCGGCGGCCTGAAGCCGATCTCTGGAACTTCCTGGTTGCCAGGGACAAGGTGGCGCCATTCCTGGACCCGGATGCGCGTGAAGAAGCCTATTCGTGGCTGGAGCTGCATGAACGCATGTACGGCGCGGCGGCGGAAGAAATGGGAAGGAGCATCACCGCTGAAGGCATCAAAGCGGTCTTCACGGTGCTCGACGGAGCACAACGATGGACCGCGTGGAACGGAACCGAAGCCGAGCTGGAACGCCTTTCAGACCACGCCGTCGAGTTGACCCGATTGATTCTTGACGTCGGAAGCCGGGAGCCCGTTCCTGGCCGGATGGTTGCCGCCGCCGCGCACTAAACCCCCAAGCGGATCCGGGTCCGGACGGGACCCCGGCCCTTGCCGGGCTGTTAACGGCAAGGGTGTCCCGATCCGGCACAGCATCGGCTGGAGGCCAGTCGATACTCTCATTCAGCATTGAACATCCAGTGATGAGGATTACATGAACAACACCTCGCTTGACGTACCAAAGGTGACGCGTCAGAACAAGGAAAACCGGCTCAGCGGCAACATGGGAGTCGGCGAGCTCGCAATGAACGTGCTGGCCTTCTCTTCGCCCTTGGCTACCGTAGCCGGTACCCTCCCCGTCCTGCTGATGTTCAGCGGCCAGACGGCACCGGCGATTTACATCGGCGTGACGCTCATGCTGCTGATCTTCTCTGTGGGTTTCGTCAAGATGAGCCGCAGCGTCCAAGGCCCTGGTGGTTTCTATTCCTTCGTCACTGCGGGCCTGGGGAAGCCTGCGGGCCTGGGGGGTGCGTTCCTGGCGCTGGTCGGTTATATCTTCATCGGATTCTTCGCCCCATCCTTCTTCGGGGTGACGCTGCAAGGATTCGTGGCCAGCACCCTTGGTGGCCCGGACATCGCCTGGTACTGGTATGCGCTGGCAATAACGGCTGTCACCACGGTACTGGCCTATAACCGGATTGATTTGTCGGCGAAGCTGCTCACCATCGTGATGCTGCTCGAGGTGGCCGTCATCATCGTTTTCGACATCGCCTCGTTCTCCGCCAACGGTCTCGAGACTGTCCAGAGTGTTGGCTTTGCCCTGCCATCGATCACGGACGCCACCTTGGGACTGGCGTTGTTATTTGCCGTGGGGAACTTCTTCGGTTTCGAAGCCACTGTCATCTACAGGGATGAGGTCAAGGATCCGGATAAGACCATCTCCCGCGCCACGTACCTGGCGGTAGCAGGCATCGGCCTCTTCTACGCGGTAGCAGCGTGGGCGTTCATCGCGTTTCTTGGGCCGGAGAAGGTCCAGGGAGAAGCTGAGAGCAATACAGTCAACTTGTTCAGCGATGCCGTCACCGGACTTGTCGGCAGAATCTTTGCGGACATCGCGGTTCTGCTTCTGATCACCTCAGTGCTTGCGTGCATGTTGTCCATTCAGAACATTGCCGCGAGGTATAGCTTCGCCTTGGCCTCGGATCGTGCCCTGCCGTCGTTCCTGGGCCGGGTCCACCGGCGCCATAAGTCGCCGTATGTTTCCGCCGTAGCAGTGGGCATCGTTTGGGCCGCGGCAATCATCCTCTTTACCGTCCTGGGTGTCGCCCCGGACGTTCTCTACCCCATCGCCAGCGGCAGCGGAACTTTCGCGGTGTTGCTTCTCATGTTCATTACGAGTTTCGCCGTGCTCGTGTATTTTGTCAGGCGCCGCAGCTTCGCACCGGAATCAGTGTGGAAGACGGTGGTTGCACCTGTCATCAGCGTCCTGTTCCTGGGCGCGATCACGTATCTGGCCATAGCCAATTACCCCGAGCTCATCGGGGGATCGCAGCTCCTCACCATCATCTTCATGACGTTCACCTTTGCCCTCTTCCTTGGCGGAATTGCCTACGCGTTGTTCCTTCGCTCCAAACGACCCCACATCTATGCGGGCCTGGGCCGCCAGCGGATCGACTGATGCCCGACGGCCGCTGAGCCTCATGCGGCGACTGAAGGCATCACGGGAAATAAGCATCCTGATTAGTTTGGGCTGCGGCGGATAGCATGGGAGCATGAGTGCATTTGCGCAGCCGACAGTTGTCCTCGGAAACCTCTTTGCCACGGAGTTCCCGGAATTGTCCGTGCCGTGGCAGGCGGAGCAGGCACCTGCCCCGCAACTGGTGGTACTCAACGAGGGACTGGCAGGGGAGCTTGGCCTGGACACCGCGTTCCTGCGGAGCGAGGAAGGTGTCCGGTTGCTGCTGGGCGGCGCCGTCCCTGCAGGTGCGGCGCCGGTAGCGCAGGCTTACGCGGGGCACCAATTCGGCTGGTATTCGCCCCGGCTTGGTGACGGCAGGGCGTTGCTGCTGGGGGAGCTCACCGACGTCGAAGGGCGGATCCGTGACCTGCACTTGAAGGGTTCGGGGCGGACCCCTTTTGCCCGGAATGGTGACGGGCGGGCCGTTCTGGGTCCGATGCTGCGTGAGTACATCGTCAGCGAGGCCATGCACGCACTGGACATTCCCACCACCAGGTCGCTGGCGGTGGTCGCAACAGGAGCCCACGTACAGCGGGAGTCCGTACAGCCCGGAGCAGTCCTTGCCCGGGTGGCCGGCAGTCACCTGAGGGTGGGAACTTTCCAGTATGCCCGCAGCACCAATGACATGGGTCTTCTCCGCCGATTGGCCGATCACGCCATCCGGCGCCACCACCCCGCAGCCGGCGAGGAGGACAATCCATACCTTGCCCTGCTCAGGTCCGTCATTACTGCCCAGGCATCCCTCGTTGCCCGGTGGATGCTGGTGGGCTTCATCCACGGGGTGATGAACACCGACAATATGACCATCTCAGGCGAAACCATTGATTACGGCCCGTGTGCCTTCATGGAAGGCTTCGACCCCGGCACGGTCTTCAGCTCCATCGATGAAACGGGCCGCTATGCGTACCGGAACCAGCCTCCCGTGGCTGAATGGAACCTTGCCCGGTTCGCTGAATCGCTGCTGCCCCTCATCCACCCGGACCAGGAGCGGGGTGTTGCCATGGCTGTCGAAGCCCTGGAAGGATTCCGCTCCCAATACAGTGCCGCTTGGTCTGAGGGGATGACCAGGAAGATCGGTCTCTCCCACGCCACGTCAGGGGAGGACGGTACAGTGCTGGTGGATGAACTGCTGGCTATTGTCCAGGAAGCAGGCGCCGACTACACGTCGTTCTTCCGGAAGCTCGGCCAAGCGGCCCGGGGTAATGCCGCCCCCGCCCGCGGAATGGTCCTGGACCTCCCTCGTTTTGATCGTTGGCTGGCTTCGTGGCAAGCAGCGAATCCGGACGCTGACGCCATGGATAAGGTCAACCCCGCCTACATCCCGCGGAACCACTTGGTGGAGGAGGCCCTATCGGCAGCGAGCGGCGGGGACACCGGCCCGGTTGCTGCGTTGCTTGAGGCCGTCACCTCGCCCTGGCTGGAACGGCCGGGCTTTGAGCGGTTCGCTGAACCGGCACCCGACGGCTTCGGTCCCTACCGCACCTTCTGCGGGACCTAGCCGCCGGGCCGGTTGTCACTGCACGAGGTCCAGGACAGCACGGACCATGCTGTCGGTGTCGATCCCGTGGTAGCGGTAGACGTCGTCGACGGCGCCCGCCTGGCCGAAAGCGTCCACGCCGAGGTTGCGGCTCTTGACCTGGTGCACGCCTGCGAGGAACGCGAGGGTGTGGGGGTGGCCATCCAGCACGGTCACCATGGGGACTGCCCGCTCAGCGGGCAGGATCTGGTCCAGGATCCAGGTGGGTGCGTCCGGGTTTTGTCCGTTGCGGCCTTGCAGGGCTTCATAAAGCAGGCCCGGGCTGGTGACGCAGACGACGTCGACGGCGGTGCCCTGTGCGCCCAGGCGATCGGCGGCGGCAAGCGCATCCGGCACCATGGCGCCCATGGCGGCGATGGTCGCCGCCGGGGCAGGGGTGGCCCGCAGGAGGTAGCCGCCGGCCACGGCTTGACGACGGCGGCGCTCACGGGCGGCGGGATCGGCCGGTACGGCGGCCAATTGCTGGTCGACGGGTTTCGTGGAGAGCCGCAGGTAGGCGGATTTGCCGCCGGGGCGCCCCAGCTGGGACATGGACGCCAGCAGCGTCCATTCCACGTCGATGGCGAAAGCGGGCTCGTAGCTGGTGCAGTTGGGCTGTTCCAAACCGATGGACGGGGTCTTGATGGATTGGTGTGCCCCGCCTTCGGGGGCCAGCGTCACCCCCGACGGGGTGCCGACCAGAATGGATTGCCCGCCGGCATAGATGCCGTAGGACCAGGGTTCCAGGGCCCGCTCCACGAACGGGTCGTAGAGTACGCCGATGGGGAACAACGGCTGTCCCCATCGGCTCCAGGTTGCGCCGAGTTCGCCCAGGAGGCTCACCAGGTTCACTTCGGCGATGCCAAGTTCTATGTGCTGGCCTGTGGGTTTCTCGTGCCAGTGCATGACGGTCTCGGCGTCGTCGCTGAACCAGTTGGTCCGTTCTTCAACCGACCACACGCCTACCTTGTTCACCCAGCCGGCAAGGTTGGTGCTGGAACTGACGTCCGGGCTGACGGTCACCAGCCGGCGCGCGACAGCGGGTGCCGCACGGTTGACGTCGAGCAAGGTTCGGCCCAAGGCTGCTTGCGTGGTTGCCGTGCCCGACGGCGTCCTGCCGAAGTCCACCGGGACGGCGGGCGGGGCCGTTGCAGGTTCAGCGACGCGCCGCAGGGCTTCTGCAGTGGTCCTTACCAGTTGCCCCTCGGTGCTGTCGGCGTCGAAACGTCCCCAGGGTGCGTCGGGGTCCTCACCCATGGCGTCCGCGAGTTGGCGGTACTGGTCCACGGTGAGCAGCGAGGAATGGTTCTGTGGATGCCCTTCGGTAGGCAGGCCGTTGCCTTTGATGGTGTAGGCGATGATCACGGTAGGCCGGGTGTCATCGATCCGGGAGTACGCTTCGCGGAGCGCGGCGAGGTCGTGGCCGCCGAGGTTCCTGATGGCCCGGGTCAGGGTGTGGTCGTCGACGCCGGAAATCAGCTCCGCGATAACCGCAGCGTCGGCGCCCCCGCCAGGGAGCCGGCGTCGAACTTCCTCGGGGGAGCAGCGCAGCAGCCGCTGGTATTCCGGGTTGGACATGTCGAGAATGCGCTCCCGCAGCGCGCCGCCGCCGGGCCGGGCCAGGAGGCTTTCCAGCAGGTGGCCGAAACGCACAGTGATGACCTGCCAGCCGGCAGCCTCGAACAGGCGCTCGATTTTGCCTGCGGCCACGTTCGGCACCACCCGGTCAAGGGACTGCCTGTTGAGGTCCACAATCCAGACGATTTCCCCCAGATCCGCAACATTCGAGTCCAGGACGGCTTCCCAGATGGCGCCTTCGTCGAGCTCCGCGTCGCCTACCAGCGAGTACTGGCGCCCCCTGCCCGGTGTGCCGCTCACAGCCCCGCCGTTCACAGTCCCGCCGTTCACAGTCCCGCCGTTCACAGCCCCACCGTTCACAGTCCCCCCGCTCACGGTTTCGATGTACCGCCGCGAGATGGCACCCCAAATGGGCGCGGTGGCCCCGATGCCGACGGAGCCAGTGGAGTAGTCGACGGGATCCGGATCCTTGGCGCGGCTGGGGTAGCTCTGCAGGCCGCCGAATTCACGCAGCGTGGTGAGGTACTTTTCGTCGAGGCTGCCCAGCAAATAGTTGATGCTGTGGAGCACCGGCGAGGCGTGGGGCTTCACGGAAACACGGTCCTCCGCGCGGAGTTGCCCGAACCACAGAGAGGTCATGATCGTGGCCATGGAGGCACTCGAGGCCTGGTGGCCGCCAACCTTGATGCCAGAAGGGTTGGGGCGCACCCTGTTGGCGTGATGGATGATTGAGGTCGCAAGCCACAGCACCCGTCGTTCTATCGCGGCAAGGGCCTCCAATTCAGGGGTGCAAAGCGTCGGGGCTGCAGTGCTGGCCAGGGGGTCGCTGACTGGGGTTGGATTCATACGATGCCTTACTGGGGGTGTCGGTGGGACAGGGGTATGGCGGATGCCGCGGAGACGGGCCGCCAAAGTTGTGGGGTAACGCCGCTGCTTAGTGCGCGATCAACAGTCCGCGCTTGAGAACTCCAAGGGGCGTTTGGAGGGTGGTGATGTCTTGGAGGGGGTCTGCCGAAGTAAAGATGAGGTCGGCCCACAAGCCGGGCCGGACGCGTCCCACTTGCGACTCCAACCCAAGCATGGAGGCGGCTTCAGTGGTCGCGGATTTCAGCGCATGCTGTGCTGTGAGGCCGGCAGCAACGTAGCGCTCCAGCTCGCGGGCAAGGAGGTCGAAGGTGACGTGCGCAGGGCCCGCGTCCGTCCCCGCCACGATGGACACGCCGGAGTGGAGGAACTCCGTCACGTTGGTGAACCGCGATTCGAGCCTTGCCACCACGTTGCGGTCCAGCGGGTTGGCCAATACCTGGCGTCCCTCCTGCAATTGCCGCGAGACAATGTCTGCCGCTATGACGGTCGGCACAATGTGGATGCCGGCATCGGCCGCCCTGCGCAAGAGCCCGGGATCGGGGGAGCATCGTTCGTCGGGCCCCAGCATCGAGGCATGTTCCAGCGTATGGACGCCGGCGTCAATGCAGGCGGCCATGGAGGAACTGGCGTGTGCGTGCGCTGCGGTCTTCATGCCGTAGGAACCGGCGATCACCACTGCCTCCCGGAGAAGCACGGGATCGAACTCAAAGACGCTGGGACTGGTCCCGGGCGTGAAGCCGCCGCCGCTGGCCATGAGCTTGATCCAGGTGGCACCGGCCGCGTGCTGTTCAGCGATCAGGGTGTGGACGTCGTGCCGGGTCCGTACTTCTCCGCCCATGTCGTGGGCGTGCCCGCCGACCCTGCAGAGCGGAGCACCACAGTGAACCACAGTTGCGACGTCCGATGCCATGCCCAGTGCTGCCCGCATGGGAGCGAGCAGCCGCTTGGGTGTTCCGCAGTCGCGGACTGTGGTGATACCGGCCCGGAGCGCAATCCGTGCGTTCGATACAACCTGCGCAATGATTTCTTCATCGCTGCTGGACTGGTGGGTGGCCTTGGGGTCGTCGCCGCCGTCGAAGGCCAGATGGACGTGGGCATCCATCATCCCGGGAACCACGAAGTTTCCCTTGAGGTCAAGCACATTCCCTGCGCCGGGTACCCGGCCCGCAGGGGTGACACGGGAGATCTGCCCCGCCTGGAGCCATACGTCGCTGGGGGAGGAGGATGTGCCCGTCCCGGGATCAACAACACGCGCGTTGAGCAATACGGTGACTTCGTCACCCCGCCGGGCAGCCCGGGGGGCGCTGAACGGCAGGGGCCGGTCCGTCACGTCAACGGTGGTGGTCATGTCAGGAGCTCCTTCTTGCTCACGTGCATTGAGTAGGTTTCGTCCAGCAATTCGCAGAGGGCTTCCGCGGCGAGGCGTACACCTGCGGCGTCCACATCAAGGTGGGTGACGGCACGAATCGTGGAGGGGCCAAAAGCGCCCATTCGAACCCCGCACTTCCGGAGCAGGCGCTCCACCAGAACCGGGGCAGTGACTGGGCAGTCCACCAGGTCAAAGAGGACAATGTTGGTCTGAACCGTGGCGGGGTCGATCGAGATGTGGCGGTGACCGGCCAGCAGCTCAGCCAGGAGGCGGGCGTTGGCGTGGTCGTCGGCCAGTCTGTCCACGTTGTTGCGGAGGGCAAAGGTGCCGGCCGCGGCCACGATGCCGGACTGGCGCATGGAGCCACCCCACCGTTGTTTCAGGCGCCAGGCTTCGCTGATGAAATCCGCGTCTCCTGCCAGCACTGCTCCCACGGGGGCGCCCAGTCCCTTGCTGAGATCCAGCCAGACTGAGTCGAACGGGGCACAGAAATCGCGGGCGGACACTCCGGTGGCTACTACCGCATTGAGCAGGCGGGCGCCGTCCATGTGGGTCTTGATCCGATGCGCCCGTGCTACCGCGGTCACGGAGGTGATGCCCTCCAGGGACCAGCATGTGCCGCCGCCGAGGTTGGAAGGCTGCTCAATGGAGAGCACCGCATTCCGGGCCATCGACCGGCCCTCCGGGCGGAGGGCCGCTGTGAGCTGGTTAGCGGAGAAAACACCACGATCGGCTTTGATGGGCCTGAACAAGGCTCCGGCCAAGGCTGGTGCCCCGGTTTCCTCGTGGCAGAGCGAGTGCGCGTTGTCGTCAACAAGGATTGCATCGCCCGGGCGGCAGTGCAGGGCGTAGGAGATCTGGTTGCACATGGTCCCTGATGGCAGGAAGACCGCTTCTTCCTTGCCCAGCAGTTCCCGGGCCAGCGCAACGAGTTCGTTGGTGGAGGGGTCTTCACCCTTTTGTTCATCCCCCACCTCGGCGTGGGCCATGGCCTGCCGCATGGCCCCTGAAGGCCGGGTAATCGTGTCGCTGAAAAGGTCGATGCGGATCGGGTAGGGGGACCCGACGGGAATCACAGGGCGCCCTTGGTTGCCGGGGCAGTGCGGGGTTGGAACAACTTATAGCCGTCCCGTGGGATGCCCACGCGCACATGGGACGAGTCCGTCCGGTCGCGGGTTTCCACCACCAGCGACTGCTCGCCGACCCCCACCCTGTACTTGAAGTGATGGCCGTGATAGGACCTCTCCAGGACGGGGCCGTTGACCGTCATTTCATAGCCCTCGGAGGGTGCGTCGTCGGGCAACAAGGCCAGGGCCTCAGGCCGGACGGCAACCACGACGCCGTCGGAATCCAAGGACGACGGCACGTGGATCGCCTGGTCCAATCCGTCGATCTTGATCGTCAAAACTCCCTTGGACCGGGAGATGACCGTGCCCTCCAGCAGGTTGCTGGTGCCCACGAAATCGGCCACGAATATATCGGCGGGATCGTTGTAGATCTGCTCAGGCGTGCCGATCTGCCGGACCATGCCGGCCGACATGACCGCGATCTTGTCACTCATGGCCAGCGCTTCGTCTTGGTCGTGGGTCACGAACACCGTGGTCACGCCAATCCTGCGTTGCAGCTGAAGCAACCAGTCGCGGGTCCGTTCCCGCAGCTTGGCATCAAGGTTGGAAAACGGCTCGTCAAGCAGCAGCAGCCGGGGAGGGAAGGCCAGTGCACGCGCCAAGGCGACGCGTTGTTGCTGACCACCGGAGAGCTGGTGCGGGTAGCGGTCTGCCTGATCGGCGAGGTCCACCAGTTCAAGAACTTCATCGACGCGGCGGCGGAGTGCATCGGATTTGTACCGTCGCAGCTTCAGCGGGTAGCCGACATTGTCGCGGACCTTCATGTGCGGCCACACGGCATACGACTGGAAGACCACGCCGCAGTCGCGGCGTTCCGGAGGCAGGAAAGCGGACGTGCCGTGATCGAACAAGGTGCGGTCGCCCGCGACGATGCTGCCGCCGTCGGGCTTGAGCAGTCCTGCGACCGACCACAGCGTTGTCGACTTCCCGCAACCGCTGGGCCCCAGCAGGGTCAGGATCTGCCCGTCGGAAGCGGTCACCGATACGTTGTCCAGGACCGTCAGGTGGCCGAACTTCTTGGTGAGGTTGGTAATGACCAGATCAGACATTGGGGCGAACTCCAAACAGAAGGCGTCCTGCGGCCAGGACTGCTGCGGTGATGACGAGTTGGATGACTCCGAGGGCGGCGACGGTACCGCCGAGGCCTGTGGCCGCGATTTGGAGCATGGCCAGTCCCAGAACCTGCGTTTCAGGGGTTACCAGGAAGACTGCGGCGTCGGCTTCGTTGAGCATGGCCACAAAAAGCAGGACGAACGAAATCCCCATGGCCGGCCTCAAGAGCCGGATGATGATGGTTCGCATCGCGGTCCACCAATCCGCTCCTGCGGAGCGCGCAGCCCGGTCCAGGTCCTCACCCAGTGCGGCAAGGGAGGGATAGAACGCGGCGTAGCCCATGGCCAGGGCCCGGACGCCGAAGGCGATTCCCACGGCCCAGAGTGTGGCCCTGAACGTTCCTGATTGATCCAGGATCGCGAAAGTCCAGAAGAAGGCCATGCCGGTGATGATCCCCGGGACGGCCCGGGGATACAGCACGATGTGTTCCAGGGATCCGCGGAACCGGAAGGTGGAGCGGTGGGCCACCAGTGCGATGACCGCGATGCACGCTGTGGCGATCGCGGCACCAACGATGGCGATCAGCAAGCTGTTGCCGATGGCTCCGGTGTACAGCGGGTTGGTCAGGATTGCCGAAAAGTGGTCAAGCGTGAGGAGGCTGAACGGGTTGATTGCCGGCGTCAGAACCGCGGTCACCGAGGCGAGGACCACGCCGCCCAGCGGAATGATGGTCGCCGAGCCCAGGACAATTCCGACGACGGCGGACAGCACCCAGCGCAGGGGGCCGAGTTTGACGACGTTGGCAGGCCTCGATGACTTGCCGCCGGTGGTGGTGAAACGGGCGAGGTCCCCGGCCAGCCGGTTGCGCAGCAACAGCAGCAAGGTGACGGCGAGCAGCAGCATGACGGCACCTGCAGGGAGGACTCCGCCGCCGCCGTCGGCACTTCCCGTCCATTGCCGGTAGAGATAGGTGGACATCATGTCGATGTTCTTTGACGTGCCAAGGATCAGCGGAATACCGAGTGTTTCCAAGGCCAGGGCAAACACCAGCAATCCGGAATTCAGCAGTGCCGGACGCAGCAGGGGCAGGGTCACCGAGAGCACGGCGCGGAGGGGACCTGCGCCGGCGCACCGGGCGGCTTCCTCCAGCGTCGAGTCACCGGAGGAGAGCGTCCCGCGGGCAAAAAGGTACACCACGGGTGAGCCTAGGACGGTGCCCATGACCACCATTCCCGCAACACTGTAGAGGTCAAAGGGGACACTGAAAGGCGAGAACTGCTCCAGTACGTGGGTGGCGTATCCGTTCTTCGACCACATCGACTGCCAGCCAACGATCAGCACCAGTCCGGGCAGGACCAGGGGCAGGACGATCAAAGCTGAGTAGAGCTTCCGGAGCGGCAGGTCGGTCCGTGCCACCAATAGGGCGACGGTGGTTCCCACCAGCACTGACCCGACGGTTGTGAAAACGGCGAACTGCAGGCTGTTGGCCACTGCCGACCACCACAGGGGGTCGGCCGCCAACTTGCCGAAGTTCTCAAGAGTGGCGCTGCCACCGCCCTCGTAAAGGGGTGTGGACCAGAGCGATGACCAGACAATCGGCACGATCGGGCCGAGAACCAGCAGGACCGTCAACAACCAGACACCGTAGTGGATGACTTTTTCGGGTAACCATGCCCGCTTGATGGGTCCGTACCCGGGAGGCCGCTCCTGCGTCCCGGGTACGGCGAGCGTGGAGCTGCTCATCGTCCGAATGCCTCTTTCCAACGGTTCTTGAACGCCGGCGAATCGTTGATCAGGGCCTCATCCCACGTGGCGATGTTGATGTTTTCAGCGCCCAGTTGCTCCGTGACCTTTGCCAGGTTTACCGGGCAGTCCACGCCGTCCAGGTAGGGTGCGAATCCGCCGGTACAACCGGCTGTCTGGCCGGCCTTGTCAATGAGGAAATTGACGAACACCTTTGCCGCGTTGGGGGACTTGCCACCTGTTGTCGCCCCGGCGCCGCGGGGCATGAAGGGAGTTCCGTCCTTGAAGAACCTGTAGTTCAGTACCTTGGCGGTCGCGCCGGTGAGCAGCGGCCTGGTGGCACCGGATTGGAAGTAGGACATGGTGTACTCGCCCTGCAGGAGTTTGTTGAACATGGGTCCTGCGCTGGCTTCCACCTTGGTGTTCGGACCGAGCTGGTCCAGGATTTTCCATCCCGCTTCTCCGGCTTTGGCGATGTACGCGTGGTTGACTGTGTAGCCGAACTCCGTGGTGCCGTCATACGTAACGATCTTTCCCGCCAGTTTAGGGTCGCCGGACATCCTGGCGAGCGCCTCGAGGGAATCTGGCTGCTCGGACTCGGGCAGGAGGGTGGTGTTGATCAGCGCCATGACCGGATTGAGTTCCATGGCGAAGACTCCCGGGGCGAGTTTCGCGAAGTCCGGCAGTGGCGCAGCGGCAGGAGGCGTGAAGTCCTGGATGTCGCCCCGCTTGACCAAGTCCAGGAAGTTCGCGCCTTGCAGGCTGACAATCACGTCTGCGGTCTTTCCGCCCGTGGCCTTCTCGTTGAGGTAGCGCTGGAAGCTTTCGGTTCCGCCGAGGCTGATGTAACTGGTCTTTATGCCCGGATATTGGTCTTGGAAGGCGGCCAGTACCGGCTTCATGGATGCCTCGTTGGCCTCGCCGTAAACCAGCAGCGAGCCTTCCTTGTTTGCAGCCTCAACGATCGCCGGATCCATGGCGGCTGCGGTGGGGATGTCAGTCTTGGCAGCGTACGCATTGGGAGTCTCACTCCCACTGCTGCTGCAGCCAGTCAGGGCTGCGAAACCGCAAAGTGCGGCCACGGCGAGTATTGCACGTCGTTTCATGTGGGACTCCTTTGTCACTGGACGTTGCTCTTTGTCTCTACGGCGACCTTGGCTTTACGCCGCCCTTGGCTTGAGCGGCGAAGGGGATATCGCGAGGAGATGGTCAGGGGCCTGTGCTCCTTGGGGTCCACGGGCAGGTGGGCCGCCAGGGTGACTGTTGTTGCTGTGCCCCCGGTTTTCGACCATCTCAACATTCCGTAAGTGAATCTGCCTCGGCCTTCGAGGTTTTCTTTCCGTGCTGCTCGCGCTGCGGGGAAGAGCTGGTGGTCCCGCTGCGGCGATGTGCAGTAAGCCCGCTTACTAACTCGCATCCATGGATGCGGATGAGTTCCTGTGGCTTGTTCTTCAACTTTGGCACGCGGCGGGCTATTGCGCAATAAGTGAATCTGATTAATCTTGAGATATGGAGAAAGCGTCCACAGCCCCGGAACGCGGTACACGGCCCCGCAACCGCCGAGCCCTCATACTCGCTGCGGCGGCGGACCTCTTCGCGCAACGGGGGTATCCGAAAGTCAGCATGACCGATGTAGCCAAGGCGGTCTCCGTGCAGCCGTCGGCCCTGTACCGGCATTTCCCAGGCAAAGGCGAACTGCTCCGGGAGGCCGTGGCGGCGAACCTCCAGCCTGTTGTGGAGAGCGTCATCCAGGCGCCCGACGGCGATCTTGACCAGTTGGTCTTGTCACTCGGCCGGGCGCTTTTGGAGCATCGCGGGAACGGCGTGCTGTGGGAGCGGGAATCGCGCCACCTGCCGCCTGCGGTCCGCTTCGATATAGCCAGCGGCGCCAAGTTCGCCATCAGCAGCAAGCTCCAGTCCGGCACTGCTGCGCTTCCCGCAGCAGAGGCCGATCTGCGGGCGTGGGCGATGTTCGCTGTGATGGTCAGTGTGTCGTGGCATCCGAACCGGCTCTCGAAAGCGGACGAGGAAACCCACCTCGCCACGCTTGCCCGCACTGTGATCGACATGCCGTTGCCGCCGATCAAGGAATCGGACCATCGAGCCGGTGCGGCACTCTCCGTGCCGCGCAGCCGCCGCGAGGCTCTGTTGGCTGCCGCAATCAGGCAGTTCGCTACGTCCGGTTTTGATGCGGTCAGCCTTGACGATATCGGCGCCGACGTCGGGATAGCCGGCCCCGGCATCTACCGTCACTTCAGCAATAAGGCAGAAATGCTCGCTGCCGCGCTTTACCGGGCCACGGAGGTCCGTTGGATGGACTTGTCGCGCGCCCTCTCTGAAGCCTCGGATTCATCCGCGGCGCTCCAGCGCATCCTGTCGTCGCACATTTCCTTCGCGCTGTCCTGCCCGGAATTCCTGCAACTGGCCGTCTCCGAGCGCCAGCACGTTCCCGAACGGGACCTGCAGAATCTTTTGGAGGCGCAGAACGACTATGTCGCCGACGTCGCCTCACTGGTCCAGGACGCTTACCCGGGTACGGATCAAGAAGTAGTCAGAGTCCGCGTGAAAGCAGCTTTGCATGTGATCAGCAGCGTCGTCCGTACGCCGTTCCTGCGGGACATCCGCGGCATTCAGGACATCCTCGAGGACCTCGCGTGGGGAATTATGGTGCCCGCTGCCGATCAAGGCGCCACGTCATGAGCATCGGCCGAAGGGACTAGCCCACAGCAAACAGTTCCTGTTCGCACCACGCCGGAAGCCCCTCGGGGGCTCCACCACTGCCAAAATGAGATCTTGCGCACAAGACATCTCAGCAATAAGATAATCAACACTGAAGTAATTTGCATCACTTCAGATCTCATTCTCAGACAGGTGCCTTGGCTGCCCTGATCACCAGGGCCCACGCAAAGCGGGGCCGACTGTTTGCAAAATTACCTGGAGGCACAATATGAGTGCAGTGGTCCCACAACCATCGGGCGGCAGCTCTCCGAGAAAGGTCGCCATCGCGAGCCTCATCGGCACAACCATCGAGTGGTACGACTTCTTTATCTACAGCACCGCAGCGGTGCTTGTTTTCAACCAGCTCTTCTTCCCGGGCTTCGACCCCACAACCGGCACGCTGCTCGCGTTCTCGACCTTCGCCGCCGGCTTCGTCGCCCGCCCCGTAGGAGCCATCGTCTTCGGCCACTTCGGTGACAGGGCGGGCCGAAAGCCGATGATGGTCCTCACCATCCTGATCATGGGCATAGCCACGGTCGCCATCGGATTATTGCCTACCTATGACGTCATGGGTGTGTTTGCCCCCGTCTTGCTGGTGATCCTGCGGCTTTGCCAAGGGTTTGCGCTCGGCGGAGAGTGGGGCGGGGCCGTGCTGATGGCTACCGAGCACTCCCCGCAGGGCCGGCGCGCCTTCTTTGGCAGCTGGCCGCAAGCAGGCGTGGCTGTGGGACTCATCCTTGCCATGACCTTGTACATCCCGCTGGAATCCATGTCGCCGGACGCCTTCATGGCCTGGGGCTGGCGGGTTCCGTTCATGCTGAGTGCCGTGTTGGTCATCACCGGCCTGGTCATCCGCGTAAAGGTGGCAGAAAGCCCGGAGTTCGATCGAGTCAAGGCTAACCACAGCGTTGTGCGCATGCCCGTCATCGAAGTACTTCGAACCCACCCGAAGCAGGTGTTCCTTGTAGCCGGCGCAAGCCTGGTTCCGGGCATCTTCTTCTACCTCATCACCGTGTACAACTTCGTCTACGCCGGTAAGTCCGAAGAGTTCGATTCGACCTCCATGCTGGTGCTGGTGATCATCACCTCGGCCGTTGGTTTCTTCGTCAATCCGGCAGCAGGTGCCATGGCGGACAAATACGGCGCACAGCGGGTTTACCTGTGGGGCCTTGTACTCATCGTGGTGGTTGCGTTTCCGCTCTACTTCGCCCTCGACGGCGGCTCGTACGGCTTGATCGCCGTTTGCTACTTCGCCGCAACCATCGCCGTGTACATCCCGTGGGCATTGTCGCCTGCGTACTTCTCCACGGCCTTTGACGCCAAGGTCCGTTACAGCGGGTTGTCCCTGGCAACCACGCTTGGCAACCTCCTCGGCAGCGCCATTGCACCCCTTATTGCCGGCGCCTTGTTTGCTGCGACGAAAGCGTCGGTCTCCACCTCCATTTACGTCTTCGTCGCCGGTGCGGTTTCGATCACCTGTGCGTTGGCGCTGGGGCGCGTCATCCGAAACAAGGCCTTGCGGGCCGGGAAAGGCAGCGACGGCAGTGTGCAGGAGTTTGCTGCCCGCACGTATTCGGAATGAGTCGACACCAAAGGATTTCCCAACAAAAGCAGCCCGTCTGATCAGTCAGCGTTGACGGACACGGGCTCCATGCAACAGACCAAACAAAAGGAAGGAACGACCATGAGCGGCAATGATCAAGAGTTCAAGACATTCACTGTGGAACGTGCGACACCGACTATCGGAGCCTACATCCACGGGCTGGATCTGCGTGAGGGCATCACTCCTGAGTGCCGGCGGGAACTCCGGGAAGCATTCCTTGAATACCAAGTGCTGTTTCTCCGAGACCAGCAAATTACTCCGGACGACCAGATTGAGTTCGCCAAGGTCTTCGGCGATCCGCAGGAAGTCAGCGCATTCTTCCCATCCCTTCCCGGCTATCCGCACATTGAGGTGTTGGAGTCCCGGGGCCGGGCTGCTGGAACCGACGTGTGGCACTCCGACCTGACGTGGCAGGCTACGCCGAACTCCGCCACCTGCCTCCATGCGCAGGAAATTCCCCCGTGCGGCGGCGACACCCTCTGGGCAAGTATGACCGCGGCTTATGACGCCCTGCCGGAGAACGTGAAAAACGTCATCGACGGGCTTGAAGGAGTGCACGACTGGGAAAAGGAACTGACCGGCGTCGTCCGGCAAGGCCCGGATGGCGAGGCACGCTATGAGGAAACGCGACGCAAATACCCGCCCATGACCCACCCCGTGGTGCGCAAGCATCCGGAAACGGGCCGCAAGCTCGTGTACGTCAATGCGTTGTTCACCACCCGCCTCACGGGTATTTCCACGCAGCTGGGCGACTCGTTGCGGAACATGCTCACGGACCTCGCCCGGACCCCCGAGTACCAGGTCCGGTTCCGGTGGGAGCCCAACTCCTTGGTGATCTGGGATAACCGTTCCACCCAGCATTACGCAGTGGGCGACTACCACCCGCATTACAGGCTGATGCACCGGGTCACGCTGAAGGGCGACCGCCCGGCCTAGTGAAACTGCCCGCTCCGGGTGGCCCGAACGGGCCACCCGGGACGGTTGTTTGCGAAACCAGGAATCAACCACGGCGGTAGTCCGTGGAAAGCGCCTACATGGCGAGAGTGAAAGAAGGCTGACCAATGCGAGGCCAGAAATTAGGGGCGGGCCTGATAGCCCAGAGCCAGTCCGCCCTCCCACCGTTTGTTCTGCATCGGCCTGCTTCACTGGGAGAAGCTGAGGCGCTGGTCCGACAGCACCCACACGCTGTGATCGCGGCGGGCTGCTCGGATCTCATGGCCCAAATCCGTGAAGGATTGGAGCCACAGGTGCTGATTTCCCTGCAGGGAATCAAGGAACTGCGGGCTGTCTCGAACGACGCCGGAACTCTGCGCATCGGTTCCTTGGTCAGCCACTACGAAGGCAGCAGGAGTCCGGAAATCCTGTCGTCCCTCCCGGCCCTGGCTGCGGCTTGGGGATCGATTGCAACAGTTCGGATCCGTTACCGCGGCACCCTGGGAGGCAACCTCCTTGCGCGTCGGTATCGCTATGAAATGCCGGTCATTTTGTCCGCCCTCCAGGCTCGCATGCACTTTCAGGGCGGAGACCTTGCAACCCTCCCGGTTGCGGAGCTCTGGGAGGGGGAGCGCAGGAGCCCTGGTGTCATGACAGCCGTCAGCGTGGACACCGCATCCCTGCTGTGGTTCGGATACGAACGCACCATGCGCCCGGTCAGCACAGTGGCCATTGCCGTGCGAAGCAACGCCAGTGGCGACGTTACGGTAACCGCCGTCTGCGGGAGCGAATACAGGCGGCCCTATGTCCTCACCCACACCGTCCCCTCCCACGCCGACCTCTCCCATCCCGCCGGTGGAACTGCAATAGCTGACCTCGACCCTGCCTCTGTCGCAGAGATTCTCGCAGCGCAGCTCCCGGAGGAGGCGGCCGACTACGCCGGATCCATCAGTTACCGCCGGCACCTGGCGTCTGTGCTTTGCCGCCGTCTTCTCGTCCAAGCAACCGGAAACCAAAGGAAAGGAAGCCAGCCATGAGCCTTGAATCGCCGGTGCCCGGCCACGACCCCGTTACCCACGATCTCGAATTCGAACTGAACGGAAGCCCCGAGAGGCATCGTGTTCCTACCAGCGCGACCGTCCTGGACGTGTTGCGCAACGCCTGCGGGAAGCAAGGGGTTCGTGCCTCGTGCGAGCGCAGTGTCTGTGGTGCCTGCACTGTCCTGGTGAATGACTTTCCGGTAGCCGCCTGTTCCACGTTTGCCTTCGACGTCGAGGGTGCCCGGGTTGAAACGGTGGAGGGCCTGGCCCGCCGGGATGGGACGTTGAGTGCCCAGCAGCAGGCATTCAGGGAATGCGGCGGCTTCCAGTGCGGGTTCTGTACGTCGGGCATGCTGATGCTGACCACTGGCCTGCTGCGGCAGGATCCACAGCCGGACCGGGACCGGATCCGGGAATGGATCAGTTCGAATACCTGCAGGTGCACGGGATACGAAATGATCCTGGAATCCGTGGAACGTGCCGCAGAGCTCTCCGCCGCGGAGCAGCAGGAACGGGCGTCGGAATGAACGGGACAGCCACTCCCGGCAAGGCAGGGGAGCCGATCGCGGGACGCGACCGCCCGCGCCTGGACAGCACCGCCAAGGTCACCGGACGCGCACTTTACACGGTGGACATCAAGAAGGCCGGAATGCTCCATGCCAAGGTCCTCAGAAGCCCGCATGCACATGCCCGGATCCTGGGCATCGATGCTTCGGCGGCCCGCGCGCTGGCCGGAGTCACTGCGGTCCTCACGCGTGAGGAGATCGGTGGTTTGAAGTCCTACGGTACCTACGTCAAGGACCAGCCCATCGTCGCTACGGACTCGGTCCGCTACGTTGGCGACGTCGTTGCGGCAGTTGCTGCCGTGGATGAACGCACAGCCATCGCGGCCCTGGATTTGATTCAGGTGGAGTACCAGCAGTTGCCGGCTGTTTTTGGTGCCAAGGAAGCAACGGACGCCGCGGCACCTGCCATTTTCCCGGAGCAGCCATTCGCCGTCTCCCCAACGTACGGGGACGGCGCCTTCGGTGCGCCACATACCGCGCACAACGTGAGTTACGAGTTCCGCTACGAAACGGGGGACGAGGGCGTCTGGGCAGAGTGCGACTACGTTTTTGAAGACACGTTTACGTTCTCCCGGATGAACCATCTGCACCTGGAACCCTTTGTCACCGTGGCCGAAGCGACCTCGGGGCAGATCGAGGTATGGACCTCCACCCAGAGCCCGTTCCCCATGCGGACGGAGCTGGCGCGGGTCTTTGGCGTGCCGGAGAACGATGTCCGGGTGAACGTCCCATTGCTGGGCGGCGGCTTCGGGGCCAAGAACGGCCCAAAAACCGAGGCTATCGCCGTCCGCCTGTCGCAGTTGTCCGGCGGCCAACCCGTGCGCTACTGCATGAGCACCGAGGAAGTCTTCCTGACCTTGAGCCAGCATGATGCAATCCTCACGGTTAAGTCGGGACTCAAGGCTGATGGGGAGTTCGTGGCCCGCCAGTCCAGGGTGTTGCTCAACGGCGGTGCCTATGCGGATGCAAGTCCGTTGGTGGCAGAAAAAGCCGGTTATCGGATGCCGGGGGCCTACCGCTGGAAGCGGATCGATTCGGTGTGCCAGGCGGTCATCACCAATACAGTGCCGGCAGGCGCATACCGTGGTTTCGGCGCGACCCAGGCCACCTGGGCCAGTGAACGCCAGGTGGACTTGATCGCTGAGCGGCTGGGATTCGACCCCCTGGAACTGCGGCTGAAGAATGCCAAGGGCCTGGGCGAGGAATTCGTCCCGGGCGAAACGCCCATCGATTCGGACCTGAGGCACGGTTTGAACCTCGTAGCGGACGCCATCGGCTATCGCGACCGGAGCCGCTTACCCAACCGTGGCATGGGTGTCGCCATAGGAATCAAGGACGGTGGCGGCGTCAACAAGCCCGCCCAGGCCCGGGTCAAAGTGGCCACCAACGGCGATGTCTTCCTCAATTGTGGCCTGGTGGAAATGGGCCAGGGCGGCCATTCGGCGCTGTGCCAGATTGTGGCGGAGACTCTGGCGTGCGATCCGAAGCGGGTTAAATATGCGGCCATCGACACCGATAACACCCCCTTCGACCAGGGAACCAATGCCTCATCGGGCATCGCCGTCATGGGTCACGCGGTCCTGCAGGCTGCTGAACGCGTGAAGTGCTCAGTGCTGGACGTAGCGGCCGAGCAGCTGCGGTTGGATCGCGAATCGATCCGCCTTCAGGACTGGCACATCATTGATGCCGACGGTGCCACGCATGATCTTCCGCCGTTGATCATGGACAGGTTCGGCGGGACAGGCTACGAGTTCACCGGGGACGGATACTTCAAGGTACGTAATTCCAGCCGCGCCCCGCTGGAGGCGCCGTGCATGTTTTGGGAGATCGGCTGGGCAGCTGCCGAAGTTGAGGTGGATCCCGAATCCGGGCGGGTGGAAGTCCTGCAGCTGGTCGTCAGTGGCGACGCCGGCAAGGTGGTGAACAAGCTTGGTTGCCGGGGCCAGGACGAAGGCGCAGCGGTCTTCGGACTCGCGCAGGCACTCTTTGAGGAACTGCGGTATGACGACGACGGCCAGCTGCTGAATGGTGAAGCACTCCTCTACCGCGTCCCGTTGGCCGAGGACATCCCGCAGCGCTTCTTCTCCATCACCCAGGAACAGGGCCATGGCGCTGGACCCTTCGGAGCCAAGGGCATGGGCGAGGGGGGCATGCTGCCTATCGCTCCTGCGATTGCCCAGGCAATTGCCGACGCCACCGGGGCGCAGCTCACGTCGCTGCCCATGACGCCGGAACGGGTCTACAACGGCATCCG
Organism: Paenarthrobacter sp. YJN-5; assembly: GCF_015040095.1. Classification (NCBI taxonomy): domain Bacteria; kingdom Bacillati; phylum Actinomycetota; class Actinomycetes; order Micrococcales; family Micrococcaceae; genus Paenarthrobacter; species Paenarthrobacter sp. YJN-5. Next base: position 2,516,464 of record NZ_CP053544.1, on the reverse strand, counting down.
GGCTGCGCAATCGCGTCAAGGCAGGGTCGAGGCCGATGCGTGAAGTGATGGAAGCGCTCGACGGGGCGTTTTCCGACGGACGGCGCGTCGCGATGGCCACGGTGGTCCGAACCGAGGGATCAGCGCCACGCGCAGTCGGTACGTCCATGCTGGTCACCGGCGAGGGGTCGCCGATCGGCTCGGTGTCGGGTGGCTGCATTGAGGCCAGCGTGATCGAACAGGCTGCCACAGTGCTCGCCACCGGGGTCCCGGAGCTGCTTCATTTTGGCATGTCCGACGACGACGGGTTCAGTATCGGCCTCACGTGCGGCGGCAGCGTGGATATTTTCGTGCAAGCATTCGAGCGTGCCACCTGCCCACATTTTGCGTCCTTGCAGAAGGCGTTGGAGCAGAATTCACCGTGCGCCATGGTCACCATTTTTGAGGGCGCACCTGGACTGCTGGGTCGCTCCTGGCTGGTCCATCAGGGTTCTGCCATCACACAGCTGTTTGCCGGTGCAGGCTTGGCGCGGGATGTTGTTCAGGCCGCAGACAGCGCCGTTCAGGAGGCCATAGCGTCCGGAAGATCGACGTCGGTCACTCTTCCTGCTGTGACCGGCAGCGACGAACGCCTGTCCTTGCTGATCGATGTCTTCCGCCCTGCGCGCCGGCTGGTGATTTTCGGGGCGGTTGACTTCTCCGCGGTTAGGCGCCTTTCTTGGCTTTCACGTCACGGTGTGCGATGCCCGGGCCGTTTTCGCCACGCCCGAGCGGCTGCCGTCAGCCCACGACGTCGTGGTGGATCAACCGGCACGCTACTTACAAAAGGAAATCGCACTGGGACGGCTGGGGCCCGATGCTGCTATCTGTGTCCTGACGCACGATGCGAAATTCGATGTTCCGGTCCTCGATGTGGCGCTTCGGGAAGGTTTTGCGTACATCGGGGCGATGGGTTCGCGGCGGACTGCCAATGACCGCAGGGGCAGGCTCCTGGCATTGGGCCACACGGAACGGTCCCTGTCGCGGCTCCGCTCGCCGATCGGCTTGGACCTTTCGGCTTCCACTCCGGAAGAAACGGCAATCTCCATCATGGCGGAGGTCATTGCGGCCCGGCACCAGGCTTCCGCCCTGCCCTTGGCGTTCACGTCCGACCCCATCCACAAGGGTTTGGGGGAGCGCGCAGCTCTCGCGCCGCGCCCGGGCGGCCAGCCGTCGTCGTCCTCTACCTGCAGCGTGGGGCAGGAACTTCAGCTCCCGCCGCTGCGCAACAATCAGAACGAAAATATCTTGACATAAAGTATCTTAGGACTGATATTCTTTTTCTATGACGCAGTTCACGTAACTTGCGCAAAGCCGCTCGCGGCATCCCGCTTGAAACCCCTCCGTGGGCACTACACACAAATGGACGGAACCCGAAGATGAGTACGGACAGCCTTACAGAGAACCCCTCCCGGTCCGCTCGGGAAGAAACCCGGGCACCCAGCGCGGCCGGTCTTCGCAACGGACCTGATACGCGGGACGAGATCTTTGTTGGCGGCGTGTGGACCCGGGGTAGTGGTGCGCTGATCGAGTCGGTGAATCCCGCTACGGCAGAAGTTTTTGCCACCCTCCATGCAGCAACGGCGGCCGATGTGGACGCCGCAGTGGCTGCCGGCCTGGAGGCTGTCAAGGCGTCGGGGTGGGCAAGAAGGCTCCCGCACGAACGCGCCGCAGTCCTTCACCGCATCAGCTCCGCGATCGAAGCCAACGCTGACAGGATCGCCGAGCTGCAGACGCTTGATACGGGCAAAACCCTCGTGGAAACGAAGGCATTGGCCATGAGCGCCGCGGCAACCTTCCGCTTCACGGCAGCTGCCCTGGAGACCATGGAAGATGCCCTGACGCCGCCGCGGGGCAACTACCTCAGCATGTCCACTTATGAGCCGATCGGGGTGGTGGGGGCCATCACGCCGTGGAATTCACCCATAGCCAGTGACGCGCAAAAGGTGGCTCCGGCACTCGCGGCAGGAAACGCCGTCGTGGTGAAACCGCCGGTGTGGGCCCCCTGGGTCTCGCTGCTGCTGGCCCGCCTTTGTGAGCAGGCCGGTCTTCCTGCCGGTTTGCTGTCGGTCCTGCCGGGCCCTGGCCGGGTAGTGGGCGACGCCATCGCCAAACACCCGGAAGTTGGGAAGATCTCCTTCACGGGCGGCACGTCCACGGGGCGTCAACTCGCCCACATTGCGGCCGAAAAGATCATGCCCGTCACGTTGGAACTGGGTGGAAAATCACCCACGGTCATTTTCGCCGATGCCGACGTGGACCAGGCTGTGGCCGGAGTGCTCTACGGCATCTTCTCCTCAAGCGGTCAAAGCTGTATTGCCGGCTCGCGTGTCTTCATCCAGCGCGCCGTCTACGACGACGTGGTGGAAAGGCTCGTGAAAGGGGCAAAAGCCTTGCGGATCGGACCGGGCACAGACCCGGCTACGCAGGTCGGGCCCCTGGTGGCTTTCGCGCACCGCGACACCGTTGCGGGCATGGTCGAAGCAGCGAAGGCGGCCGGCGCGCAGGTTTTGTGCGGAGGCGCTGTCCCCACGGAGTCCCGGTTGCAGGGCGGGGCGTTCTATGAGCCCACCATCCTTGCCGGTGTCAGTAACTCGGACGCCATCTGCCAGGAGGAAATTTTTGGTCCCGTGGCCGTCATCCTGCCGTTCGACGACGACGCGGACCTCATCGCCCAGGCAAACGACAGCGTCTTTGGCTTGGCCTGTGGCATCTGGACTGCCGACTACCGCCGGGCCTGGTGGTTGGCGCGGGCCATTGCCGCCGGCACCGTGTGGATCAACACCTACAAGCAGTTCAGCATCTCGACCCCCTTCAGCGGGCTTAAGGAAAGCGGTCTGGGCACCGAAAAGGGCCGCGACGGCATTCGTTCCTACATGCGCCAAAAGAGCATCTATATGGACCTCTCGGGTGCACCCATCCCATGGGCCGGCCTTTAAGTGAACCGGCCCGCATCACCAGCTTCCGAAAGGTAGATCAATGAATGCCCACCCCTACAGTCCGGCCTTCGTGGCCGGCGGATTCGGCTTCGTCTCCGGCGCCTTGTCGGTGGATGAGAGCGGTACAGCCGTACCGGGCCGCTCGGAGGCGCTCGTCGCAGCAGGCGCGAGGCTGGCCGAACGATTGGAATCAGTCGGCATGTCCTTGGCGGACGTCGTCAAGACCACCTACTTCGTCACCGACGTAACGCTGCGGGACGAAGCAAACCTGCACTACGAGCTGCTGTTCGAAAATCCCCGCCCGGCACGCTCGTTCGTTGAAGTCGCCGCACTGCCCTACGGCGCGTCGGTGGAGATCGAAGCAATCGCGCATCGGAGGAGTTGAGGACCATGAGCGTGGACATACAGAACCGTGGGACAACCATCCCCGAGGACACCGCAGACGTTCCGACGTCGGGTGCTGGCACAGTAGACCAGGCCGCGATCATCGCCGCGGAACCCAAAGCACTGACGCTGAGGGTGCAGCAGAAACGGTGGGAGGCGGACGGAGTTGTCAGCATCACCTTTGTTGATCCCCAGGGGGCGGAACTCCCGCAGTGGCTTCCGGGCTCCCACCTGAGCCTCCACTTGCCCAACGGGCTGACGCGCGAATACTCCCTGTGCTCGGACCCCAACGATTCCTCCGCCTGGACCGTGGCAGTGCTGCGGACCACCGATTCCCGCGGTGGCAGCAGGCTGATCCATGACGAACTGCCAGTGGGCACGCTCCTCACAGTCGAAGGTCCCCGCAACAACTTTGAGCTCGAGCAGGCGCAGCGGTATGCGTTGGTGGCCGGAGGCATTGGCATCACCCCGATCATTTCCATGGCGAGGCGCCTGGAAGCAGCAGGCGCTGACTGGTCCCTCCTGTATACGGGACGGTCCCGGTCCACCATGGCATTCCTCCCGGAAATCTCCGGCTTCCCCGCACACCGGATCAGCATCCACGCCATGGACGAAGCCGGGGGAGCCTACGCGGATCTCCCCAAAGCGGTTGGTGCCCTTCCCCCTGAAGCATTGGTTTATGCCTGCGGCCCTGAATCGTTGATGCAGGCAGTGGCCGGCGCCATGGCGGACGATTCGCAATTGAGGATAGAGCGGTTCAAAGCGCCGGAGGTCGTGCCCGGTCCGGAAACCGAGGCCACAAGCTTTGACGTCATCTGCCAACGGTCGAGCCAGCGCGTTGCTGTTGGGCCTGACATCTCAGTCCTGGACGCCCTGAACGACGCCGGCATCTTCGTGCCCAGTTCATGCGCGGAGGGCATCTGCGGAACCTGTGAGACCGGCGTCATAGCCGGCGACGTCGAGCACCGCGACTTCCTGCTCTCCCCGGCTGAACAGGCAGAGAACAAGACGATGTTCGTCTGTGTCTCGCGTTGCCGGTCCCGGGAACTGATTTTGGATCTCTAGTACGAACACCACCCGACTGAAGGCTGATTCCCATGAACTTTTTCTCAAGCGAGCCTGTCTGCAATCTGCGTTCGCTGCGTTCCGTGTCCTTGAAAGTACCCGATACCAAGCCGGCCAAGGACTTCTATGACCAAGTCTGGGGTCTCTCCACGGTAGAAGAGGACACAGACAAATTCTGGCTCCGCGGTACCGGATCCGAACACCACATCCTGAGGCTGGAAACGGGTGAGCAGAATGCCCTGGGCGGGGTCTCCTTCGCACTGGCCACGCCGCAGGACGTCGATTCCGCGGCTACCAAGCTCGTTGCCCTGGGAATACCGCTTTTCCGTGAGCCCGGACCCCTGGATGATGCTGCCGGTGGATATGGCTTGCACCTGGTGGATCCCGAAGGCAGGCTCGTGGAACTTTCCGCGAACGTCCATGCAGTGGTCAGCCAGGAGCCGGCCGGCCGGCGCGCCCTTCCACGCAAGATCGCCCACGTGGTCCTTAACACCGTGGACATCGACCGCGCCACCGCGTTCTACACCCAGGTGCTGGGGATGCGGATATCCGACTGGTCCGAGCACCAGATGGCCTTCCTCCGGTGCAACAGCGAGCACCACGCAATCGCGTTCAACCAGGCGCCCTGGACTTCGGTCAACCACGTGGCCTATGAGATGCAGAGCATTGACCACTTCATGCGCGGCATCGGCAACCTGAAACAGCACAACATTGCTCCGCAGTGGGGTCCGGGCCGGCACGGTCCCGGCGACAATACCTTCTCCTACTTCACGGACCCCGCGGGACTGGTCTGCGAATACACCTCCGAAGTTGCCCAGGTGGATGAGGACAGCTGGCTCTGCCGTACGTGGGAGCGAACGCCCGAACTGTCCGACCAGTGGGGCACTGCAGGTCCGCCGACTACCGCGGTGCGAAGCGCCATGGCGGGCGTTCCGGACAGCGGTTACCGGTCCCTGGTGGTCCCCGGCCGTGAGGACTACTTCTCCCCGGCTAAGGCCCCAGCCACTGAAATAGCCCCTGCCACAGAAAAATCCCATGCGTAGCGGCTCGTTGCCGGCGCCCACCGCCGCTTCGACCCCCGCTGTTGCCGAGCGCCGAAAGTCCGTTCACGGAGTCTCCCTCGTAGTTCGCGGGGAAGGGATTCCCGTCTTCCTGATGCACGGCATCGGGGGAGCCGCGTCGTCCTGTGGTGCGCTGGCCCAACTGTTGAGCGCCCACGGCTACCAGACCTTCTGCTGGGATGCGCCCGGTTACGGCGAGTCCGCCGCTCCAACCGACGGACTGGATCATCCTTCGTTGGTGTTGGACATCCTGGCCACCCTCGGCGTTGGGCCGGCGCATCTCTTTGGCACATCCTGGGGTGGGGTCATCGCCACCACCGTCGCAGCAAGGGCGCCGGAGGCAGTGCGGTCCATTGTCCTGGCCGACAGTACGCGGGGTTCTGGAACCACGCACGACACAGCGCAACGCATGCTGGCCCGTGTTCCTGAACTGGCCGCCGTCGGGCCTGAAAATATTGCAGCCCGGCGCGCCTCGAAGCTGGTCTCTCCATCCGCCCCCGCCTGGGTGGCCGAAGCTGTCCGGGCGGACATGGCCTCCGTCCGCCTGTCCGGGTTCGCGTCGGCGGCCACCATGATGGCGCAGTGTGATACGACGGACCTGCTGCCCGGGCTGCGGGTTCCGGCGCTCGTGCTGGCCGGACAGGACGATGTAATCACGGGCGTGCCCGAATCGAGGATCCTCGCCGAAAAAATTCCAGGCGCCGAACTGTGCATTATCCCCAATGCGGGCCACGCGGCAGTGCAGGAGAAGCCCCTTGAGATGTCGGCGGCCATCCTTGCTTTCTGGGACGGCATCCAATGACGCGCCTGGTGGTAGTGACGGGATCCGGGCGTGGCCTGGGCTTCGACATTGCCGAACGACTGGCACGTGCCGGAGACCGGATAGTCATCGCGGAGAAGAACGCGGACCTCGCGGAACGGGCCGCCGCAACACTGCATGAACGCGGGTTGGATGTCACGGCGGTGGTCACCGACATTGCTGACAAGGCCTCGGTGGAGGCCCTGGCGACGGCGGTCCGGCAGCTGGGCGGCGCGGATGCGCTGGTCAACAACGCGGCACTGGCCGACGGCGTAGGCGGCGATACTTTCTGGGAACTGGAGGAAGGATTCTTCCAAAGGGTGATGACCGTCAATGCCTACGGGACCTGGCTGGTCAGCAAGCACCTCTTCCCCCAGCTTGCCCAGTCCGCGGCGGGCGCGATCGTGAACATCGCCTCGGACGCAGCGCTCTACGGAAGCCCACGGCTGGTCCACTACGTCGGATCAAAAGGGGCCGTGCTCGCCATGACCCGGTCCATGGCCCGCGACGCAGGGCCATCGGGAGTCCGTGTCAACGCGGTGGCCCCGGGGTTGACCCGGGTGGAAGCCACTGAATCGGTGCCCGCCTCCCGCTACCGGCTCTATGAAGACAACCGGGTGCTGCCCAGGGACCAACAACCCAACGATGTATCGGGAGTGGTCCAGTTCCTGCTCTCCGACGCCGCGGGGTTCATCACCGGCCAGACCATCGTGGTGGATGGCGGCTTCGTGATGGGCCACTGATGAGCTCAACCACGGCCACAACAAAACCGGCCAATGCACACTATGCCGGCCATTAGACAAGGAGTCCCACACATGGACCTGCAACTGAAGGACGGCACGGTGGTGGTCACCGGGGCGAGTTCCGGCGTCGGCCTTGCCACCGCACGCTACTTGCTCAGTGAAGGTGCGCGGGTCGCCGCCTGTGCCCGTGACCTCGGCCGGCTGACCGCGGCGTTCGACGAGTTTTCCTGGGCGGACAAAGACTCCATCCACCTTGCCTCGTGCGACGTCACCGACCAGGAAGCCACCAACGCCTTCATCGCCGGAACGCTGGATCGGTTCGGCGCCATAGACGGGCTGGTCTGCAACGCCGGACGATCCCTCATGGCCACTCTCCAGGAGACCACGGACCAGCAACTGCGCGACGAGTTCGAGCTGAAGATCTTCGGCGTCCTCAACATGGTGCGGTCGGCCAGGATCGCCTTGAGCGCCTCCGCCCACGGGTCCGTGGTCAACGTCAACGCCATTCTTGCCCGGCAGCCCGAGCTGCGCCTGGCCGCTACCTCCGCCGCCCGCGCCGCGCTGTTGAACCTGACCCATTCCCTTGCCGAAGACCTGGCAACGGACGGCACGCGCGTGAACTCGGTCCTGCTGGGACTGGTGGACACGGGACAGTGGCGGCGACGCTTCGAAAATGCCGGCACCGACCTCGACTACGAGGCCTGGAGTGCGGAAATCGCCGGGGACCGCGGCATCAAGCTGGGCCGCTTCGGCACAGCGGAGGAGGTTGCGTTCCATATTGTCTGTCTCCTCTCGCCCAACAGCGGCTACACCACTGGGGCGACCATCGACGTCGGCGGTGGCGTTGGGCGCTATGTCTAGGCAGGGCGCAGGGAAACCAGAGCCCGCACCTCAACGGAAACCCATCGGCCCACGGAAGTTCACCACGAAAGAGAACCGGAAATGTCACTGACACAAGAAGCAACCGTCCCGAGGGGGCCAACAGGAGGCGATGTCCTGGTCCGTGTGCTGCGCCGCCACGGCATCGACACCGTCTTCGGCGTTATCAGCATCCACAACCTGCCCCTCGTTGAAGCTGTGGACAGGGAACTGAACTTCGTCGCCATGCGCCATGAGGCCGCGGTCGTCAACGCCGCTGACGGGTACGCCCGCGCGTCCGGCAAGTTCGGCGTTGCCTTGACCAGCACGGGCACGGGAGCCGGCAACGCCGCTGGTTCCATGGTGGAGGCGCTCACTGCGGGAAGCCGCGTCCTGCACATTACCGGTCAGATCGACAGCGAATTCATGGGCAGCAACCGCGGGGTGATTCACGAGGTACCACGCCAGCTCCAGATGCTCCACGCCGTCTCCGGGTATGCCCGGACCATCTTCAACGGCAAGGATGCTGAGGCTGACCTCGAGGAGGCGATCGCGCACCTCCTTTCCGCCCCGCACACACCGGCCAGCATCGAGTGGCCTACGGACCTTCAGTACCTGGCTCATCCGGACGATCAGCGCCCCGTCGATGCCCGGGTGAAGCCCGCCGCCGCGTACGACACCCTGGCCGTCGCGGAAGCCGCCCGCCTCCTGGCAGGTGCCAAGCGGCCCCTGATCTGGGCCGGGGGAGGAGCGGCCGGAGCCGGTAAGGAACTTGCTGCCCTGCTGCACGGGCTTGGCGCGGGACTGCTCACCAGCAATTCCGGGCGGGGCGTCGTTCCGGAGGATGACCACCTTGTCATCGGGAACTTCGCGACCACTCCGGCCGGCGCCCGGCTGCTCGGGGAATCCGACCTGTTGCTCAGTATTGGAACGCATTTCCGTTCCAACGAGACACAGCATTACTCATTGAAAGTTCCCTCCACCCACATCCAGCTGGACCTGAACCCTGACGCCGTCGGGCGGGTATACCCGGCCACCGTCTCCCTGGTGGGCGACTCCCGCGCCATTCTGGATACGCTCGTCCAGCAGTTGCCGAGCCATTCACCGGACCCCGGCTGGACGCAAAAGGTTCACGACGTACGCCGCGAGGTACGCGATGCGCTGACCACCTACATTGGCGGTTACGCGGAGATCTGCCACAGCCTCCGGGAACGCCTGGACCGCAGGTCCGTCGTGGCCCGGGACGTCACCATCCCCTCCAGCCAGTGGGGTAACCGCCTGCTGGAAATGTACTCACGCGAAACCAACATCTTTCCCCTAGGGGGCGGCATAGGCCAAGGACTCGCCATGGGGATAGGGGCTGCCTGCGCCCGCCCGGAGGTTCCCACGGTAGTCATTGCCGGGGACGGCGGGCTTGCCGTTCACCTGGGCGAGCTTGCCTCCCTGGCCGGCTCCGGCGCCTGGTGCGTGGTGTTGGTCTTCAACGACGCCGGCTACGGGGTGCTGCGCAACATGCAGAGGGCCAACGGTTTCGCGGAGGCAGGAGTCGACCTGCATACACCGGACTTCGCCTTGTTGGCCCGGTCGCTGGACCTGCCGTTCCGGCGGGTGGGCGGGCCGGGAACCTTCGATCCGGCCCTGGCCGAGGCGCTCGCCCTCAGGGGGCCGGCGGTCATCGAAATTGATGTCAATGCCTTGGAACCTGCTCCCGGAGCCTTCGTCCCTCCGGTGCACGTTCCAACCGCAGATCACTAGTAGAGCAGGTGAGCACATGAACCCAAGTACTGATCCGGACCCGTACGCCGGCCCTGGGCCCGACGCGGCCGAGCCGCGGCATGACGTGGTGTGTCTGCGCGGCGGCGCAGGGACCGGAGAGTGGGATGAGCATCAACTGGACACGTTGGGAGCCCGTTCCTGGGAACCTGAAACGGGTCTTGCCCTGGACGTCGGGGGACCACCTGGCCAACTGGACGCCTGGGTTCAAGCGGCCTCTGAGGCGCTCCGGGAGTCTACGGCCGGCCCGGCGCATGTCCTGGCCAACGGCGCAGCCGCCTACGGTGCCATACTCCTCGCCGCGCGGCATCCTGAACAGGTCAAGAGCATGATCCTTGGCGACCCGCTGGTGGACACGTCCACTGACGGATTCGTGGCAGCGCTCCGGCAGGTTCGCGCACCGTCCCTGGTCATTGCCGCCGCACCCGACATCGACGCCGATGTTTCCATAGCCCAATGCATCGCAGGCGGCATCGGCAACGGTGTCTTCGTCATCATCGACAACGCCACCGTGCCGGCACATCAAAGCCGATCCACCTCGTTCAACGAGTGGAGCAGGTCGTTCATGAAGATCGCTGAAGGCCTGCACACCGTCTCGCAAACACTCCCCACCCAATTACAGGAGGAACCCCGTGCCTGAGCAATACCTGGATGCCAACCAGTCCCGTGTCGGTCCGCCGAACCCCTATGAGCTGAAGCTCGCCGGCGCCCTGTCCGAAATTTTCGCCAGCGGCAGCCACGAACTTCCGGCGGTCATTTCGGGGTTGAACAACCTGGGGCTTAATGCCCCGGACGGCCAGCCGTGGGATGAAGCCCGATTCCGTTCCGAAATGCGACGACTGGGAGAGTAGGAAATGACAACTGCAACTGCAACTTCAACCGGGGCAAGGGCCGGCAGGGCCATGCCGAAAACGGTGGTCGGTACCCGGCGTCAGCTCGATGCCGCAGAACTGGCTGCCACAGGACTGCGGGACCGCTGGTACGCCATCTATCCCTCCCGGTTCGTTGGCCAGGGGGATATGGTCAAGGTCCGGCGGTTGGGCGTGGATTGGCTGCTGTTCCGTGATGCCCGGGGACAAATCCGGATGCTGGAGGATCGCTGCCCCCACCGCAGCGCGCCCCTGTCCGTAGGCCAGCACCTGGGTGACCGGGTGGCATGCAAGTACCACGGAGTTCAGGTGGACGGACACGGAACGGTGGTGTCGGTTCCCGGCATGCCCGGCTGTGCGCTGGAGGGGAAAACAGTCACTGCGTCCCTGGCCGTGGAGGAGGGCGCGGACATGATCTTCGCTTTCATGCCACTGACCGCGGACTCGGAGGTAACCCCCTTCAAGTTGCCTGATCGCCTGGACAACCCCGCTATTTCCTGGTTCTCCAATTACGCGGAGTGGAACAGTCCCTGGCGGTTCTACATGGACAACGTCCTGGATCCCATGCACGGGGCGTTCCTGCACCGTGAATCGCATTCAATGTTTGGCGGAGACACGAGCGCCCGCTTCCGCATCCGCGAAACGGACCGCGGCTTCTTCTTCGAGAAGACGGACCAGCGGGGCAAGAACTTCGACTGGGTGGAGTACTGCCGCGAGGCCATGGACTACGTGGACCTGGAGATTCCTTACGCCGATTCTGCCGGTCCCGGCGGCTCCTTCGGCATCGTCGGGATGTCCACTCCCATAGATGCGGATACCTCCGCTGTGTTCCACTGGCGTACCCGGACCGTCTCCGATTGGGAGCGTGACGTCTGGCGGTTCATGTACAAGACAACACTGGAGGAAAAGCACTGGGTGGTCCTGGAACAGGACCGCGCCCTGTTGGAGGCTCTGGCGGCCGACGCCGACAGGGACGAGCACCTGTACCAGCACGATCTTGGCGTGGCCAGGATCAGGCGCATCCACGACGCCGATGCACAGAAGCAGGCAGCCATTCTCGCAGAGGGGACCGCATAGCGCCTGCGGAGTGCGTGGTTCCACCACCGCGCAATTGAGGCAGTGAGTAAGAGCCTGCAGCCCGACCAAGTCCGGGCTGCAGGCTCTTTCCTGTGCTCTTTTTCGTTTGCTTTTTGTTGGCCCGGCGCCCGGGGCAGACGTTTCCCGATGCCGCAGTTTTCCGGCAAGAAGAAACCCGGGTACCGGCCATCGCCGGTACCCGGGCTCCCAGGGGGCTAGCGGGTCACGCCATACATCTCCGACGTCGGCGGGTAGAAGGGGATCTCCGGCTTCTTTGCGCCGATGATGACGCAGATGAGTGCGTCGTCATCGCTGACGGTCCGCAAACTGCGGGGGACACCGGCCGGAACGCGGATCAGGTCGCGGTAGCCAAGCACGCGGCTTGCTTTCTTGGTCCCGTCTTCAACGTCATGCACGCTGAACTCGACCTGCCCCTCAAGCACGAAGAACACCTCTTCAACGTCCGGGTGCGTATGTTCGGGTCCAACGCATCCGGCCGGCAGCACCATGTTGGAGAAGGTGAAGTGCTCTGCCTGGAGAATGTTGTTGTCGTTGGAGTGGTCACCGGTTGCCCCGGAACCGATGTAGCGGACCTGGCCGCGACGGAACTTCTCACCCATTTTGGTCTGGAACTTGAGCGTATTGAAGTCAACTACCCGACTGTCACGGGAGGCGATGGACGAGTCAATCAGCTCCTCAAGTTCCGGAATTTTGCTTGCGATAACGTCGCCCATGATGGACCTCTCTCTGGTGGTAAATTGCCGGATTTCGTAAGGGCCTTGCAGGAAGTGAATCTTCCTCGGCCCTAACTATCTCAAGACTAAGATATAATGGAAAGCGCTGCAAGACATTCGCGGGAACGGGCGCGGTTCACCGGGGCATTGGAAAGCTCAGTGTTAAGATGCTTAGACGAAATTAAGGAGAGAGCACATGACCACCGAGCCCCAAAACACCGACCCGGATGCCGTAGATGCGATCATCGAGGACTGGCGTCGCGAACGTCCCGAACTCGATGCCAGGACCATTGGCGTTTTTGGCCGCCTGCAAAGCCTCGTTGCCCGGCAGCGCGCCGTGCAAGACGCGAACTACGAGGAGCACGGGCTCACGTTGGCGTCCTTTGACGTCCTGGCAAATTTGCGCCGATCAGGGCCTCCCCACCGCAAAACCGCTGGTGAGCTCGCAAGTTCGTCCATGCTGACCACGGGAGGGATCACGTTCCGCCTGGACCGCATGGAGGAGCAGAACCTCATCGAGCGCGTTCGATCAAAAGAGGACCGCCGCGTCGTCTATGCCCAGATCACCGAGCACGGCAAGAAGCTCATCGATGAGGTGATTTCCAAGCATCTGGAAACGCAGCGCAACATGCTCTCCGGCCTCACAGCCGAAGAGATTGAACAACTGGCCCTCTTGCTCAAGAAGGCCGAAGCCTCCATTGTCGCCTATGACCCCAAGGCTTCCTCCCAGGACAAGGTCCCTTCCAATGCCTAGGCGGTCCTGGGGCGGAATGTCCGCCTAACCCACTAGTAAGGAAACGCATGAAGCCAGTAGCCCGCAAAATCGGAATCATCGGACACGGGGCCATCGGGGCCCGGGTGGCTGCGGATGTTGCCGCAGGGAAAGTGGCAGGTGCCTCTCTGGAGGGCATCGTCAGCCGCAGTCCCGTTCCAAACGCTCCGGCGCCCCGCCTGGACATGGCTGAGGCGTTGGAGCGTTGCGATGTGCTGGTCGAATGCGCGGGCCAGGAAGCCCTTGCCGAACACGGCGAGGCAGTGCTGTCTGCGGGTGTCGATCTGCTGGCCACATCGCTGGGAGCCCTGGGGGACCCTGATCTTTCGGGCCGCTTGTCCGCAGCCGGTCCGGGCAGGCTCTTCCTGACGTCCGGCTCCATCGGTGGCTTGGACCTGTTGGCGTCGGGAGCCCGGGCAACGGGTTATGACGCCGTCAAAATCACGACGACCAAGCTGCCCGCTTCCCTGGTGCAGCCATGGATGGATGAGAAGGAAGCCGATCGAATCCGGAACACCGCTGTTCCGCTCGAAATCTACCAAGGCCCTGCTGACCAGGCCACGCGCTTGTTCCCGAAATCGCTCAATGTGGCCGCGGCGGTCGCTTTGGCCGTAGCGGACTGGGGCGTGGACGTGTCCGTGCGGGTGGACCCGGCTGCCCGGCTGACGACGCACGTGATCGAGGCCGCCGGGAACAGCGGGACCTACCGCTTCGAAATCTGCAATCAGGTATCGCCGCAAAACCCGCGCACCAGCGGCATTGTGCCGTTTGCCGTGCTGCGATCACTGGAACTGATCGTTGGCGCGCGGGGCGGAATTATCTAGTCCTCCCTGCGCAGCCCACTGGCTTTGCGCGCCAGGTCCATCCGATTTGTCGAGCCAGTTTTCCGCAAGAGGTGGGAGACGTGCGTACTGACGGTTTTCTCGCTGATGAAAAGGTCTGCGGCGATCTCCTTATAGGTACTGCCGGCGATTAGATGTTCGAGAACGTCGGTTTCGCGGGCGGTCAGGCCCGGGAACGGTCCGGTGCTGCTCCGCGTCGTGGGTGGTTCAGCGTCGAGTCGTATCCGTCCATGGTCCGCCAACCCCAGTAGCGCCGTCCGCACGGGCGTGGCCTGCAGTGTGGTTGCCAGTTCCAACCCGCGGCGCAGTATCCCTGCTGCGTTCGTTTGGCCATGATGGGTATGGAAGAGCATGGCTTCACCTGCGCGTTGGCAGGCGTACGCCTCTTCCCATGCCAGGTTGGCTTCTTTGCATGCGTCGGCGGCAGCGATCCACATTGCGTCGTTCCGCTTATCCGCCAGTGCCCGTCCGGTCTCGGCGGTATACAGCATGTCGAAGGCCTTGATCTGGCGTTGGTAAAGGGGGGTTGCCTGTCCGGGTTCGTGGAGCGCGGCCGGGAAACGTTTCCGCACATCCCGCACTGCGGCTTCCAGTCCGGACAGCGGCCCTCCGGTATCCCTGGCTTGGATGATCATGTCGGCGGCGGCCCTCATGGCCAAGGGCAGGAGCCACTCGCACATGGTGGGTGCATGACCGGCCCGGGATGCAGCGGCCACGGCTGTTTCGAATCCTGCCTTGGGGTTTCCCGCCATGATGTTGAGTTCGGAACGAATGCCAGCGAAATTCAGGTTGACGAAGGCATCGGATTCACGGTTCACCTCTTCGGCGCGAGAAAGGTGCGCCAAGGCGTCGTTGGTCCTGCCTTGCAACGCATCCAGCCGGGCCAGGGTGAGCCGGGCACTGACGTCTCCCATGGGCCCGGGGTCAAAACTGATGGCTGTTCGTAAAGCTGTTCGAGCCTTCTCCCATGCCCCAATGGCCAGGAAGCTGGCGGCCTCGTCGGCAGCTACTTTCGACATGAAGGAATGCGGAGCGCCCAGCCGGGAAAGTTCCTCCCTGCCGGAGCTCATGATGGCGCCGTACTGTTCGCTGATCCACCCTTCCGTGGCATTTGCCAGCCACGCCAAGGCATGGCAAAAGGCCCAGTAGTCCTGCGCCAGGGCCGCTTCCGAGGCACCCTCACGGGCGGCTTCCCTGGCCGCGCCGGAGTCGCCGCTGAACACTGCCGCCATGGCCGAGGCAGTGAGCGCGAAACTCAAAGCCCGGTGATGCCCTGTCTTGCGGGCCGCCTCAACAACCTTCGCGCAGTCCGGAGAGCCGTTGTATTGGTCCATCCAGAGTTTGGCGTGAACCAGCTCGGCCATCGCCAAGGCATGGTGCCAGCTGTCAGGCTCCACGGACGAAAGCTGCACGGCGCGTTCGGCCTCTGCCGGATCCAGGAAGGAGAGACCCAGGGACATTCGCAAGTGCATGCGCCTGATGATCAGTGCAGCCACCTCGAGTGGCTGGAGGCGCTCGTTGAGGAGTCGAAGCAGGGCCTCGATAGCGTCGAGTTCTGCCTCGAAAGCGCCTGCATTGAAAGCGCTCCGGCGCACTTCCTGCCACAGGTCACGCCATTCCCCGGCAGCGACCACCTTGGGCCGTAACTCCAGGACCCGGTGGTACTGGGCAAGGGCCTTGTTCCAGTCCCGCGAGGCCGATTCCTGACGTGCCGCCTCAAGCGCCCACCGGTAGGCCTCCTCGTAGTTCCCGGAGCCGTAGAAGTGTTGGGCAAGATCGGCGGCCGCCCGGTGGTGGAGCTCGCCTGAACCCGGAACTGTCGAGTAGGCCTCGGCGAACAGCCGGTGCCACTGGATCCGGTCCTCGGAAAGTGTTTCGGATGCCAGGATCTCGGCGATGAGCGGGTGGTGGAACCAGTAGCTGCCGTCGGGTTGGCGGTCGAGGATCCCGGCTGTCGACGCAGCCAGGAGAACAGAAAGGGCATCCTGCCCGGGTAGCGCCCGCTTCACGACCACCGTGAACACTTCAACCGGAGCATTCTTGCCGCCAACAGCCAGGACCTGGGTAACCCGTCGGGCAGACTGCGGCAGGGCCCGCCAGGAACGCAGCACTGCGGTCCGCAGGTCGGGCGGGAGTCCGGGCGGAAGGGACGATGCGGCCGGATCCAAGGGCTCCACCAGGAGTTTGGTGAAGTACGGGTTTCCATTCGCGCGCCCGTACACTTCCGTAATCAGGGACTGATGCGGTTCGCGACCCAGCAGCGATGCGATCAATGCGGACGTGGCCGGGCGGTCCAAGGGGCCAAGGCGTTCAATGCTGACACCGGGGATCCGCCGCACATCGGCAAGCCACCCCTCCAGAAGTGACCCCTCCGTCACCGCATCCGCCCTGACTGTTGCTACGAGCCCCAGCCGCCGATCGGACGGTCCCGCAATCAGAAACATCAACGTATCCAACGTGCCCTGGTCCGCCCAGTGCAGGTCATCGATCGCGAGGAGCACCGGATGCGCGGCTGTGACCGCACTCAACCATTGATCCAGGAAGAGGGGAGTGCTTGCCGGATGTTCGGCCGCGCTGTCCTCACTAAATGGTTCCGGCGTTCTGATGCCGGCAGTGCCCCTGAAGGCCGCGCGCAAGGGTTGGTACGGGATCTCGATACTGCGAAGGGGAAGGGCAGCACCGGACAGGACAATAACGTCCCCCGGGAGTCCCGCAATGGCTTCGTTGATCAGAGCGGTCTTCCCGATGCCGGCGTCGCCAGTGACCAAAACGGTTCTTTGCCGGCCGCTGCGGACTTGCTGCAGTGCGTCACCGAGCCGCGACAATTCCTTCGTCCTGCCCACCAAAGGAGGGGAACCCGAATCGATGAAGCCCGTCATTTTTCAAGGGTGGCACCGAGCGCCGGGCCGGAAAAGAGCCGGCGACCTGAAATGTCAGGGTTCCGGCGCCAAATCTAAGGACACCTCCCGGATGTTCCCCGAGGGGTCCGGAGCGCACTGTGAAGGAGTCAACAGACACCCACTGTCACCCGAGGATCACCATGTTCAATCCAGCCAGCCATTCAAGAATCATGGGCATCGCGATATTGCTGCCCTTCCTCTTCCTGCCGGCAGCTCCGGCAAACGCCGGCTCTGAGCAAGCCGGCGCTGAGCAAGCCGGCACACAGCAAGCCACCGACTACTTCACCTACAGCAACTGCCCCTTGGAACGCATAGGCACGCAGCTGGTTCGCTGCGATGTCCTCACGGGCACCGGTGTGGATGCTCCCTACTGGATTCCGGAACAGGAATAGTCAGCGCTTCTGCCCCTGGGAGCCGCCCCGGGCGGCATCGCCGCCTGGGGCGATGTCAGCCAGGACAGCATTCAATCGATCATCGGTCAGGTAGGTCAGGCCCGTCAGAAGGGACGTAATCTTTTCGCGCTCCCGTTGGTTGAAGCGTGTGTCATCGAGGATGTCACTGACCCAGAGCCCGTCCATGGCCAGGCGCACGATGATCCCGATGATCCCCACCGGTTCGTCCGGGGCCAGGTCTTCCCGGTCGAGCCGGCGGTTCAAGTACAGAAGGGATTCGGCCAGGTTCGGCCGGGATATGGCAGTGGCCAAAAGAGCCGCCTGGTTCCGGTCACTGTTGGCCCGCGCGTCAGAAAATGCCTGGATATAGGCGCGCTCTTCGGCACCCACAGGATTGGGGTCAGCCTCCGCGACCCTCCCCAGCTCATGCACGAGTTCAACAATCATCGACTCGACGTCCTGCTCGATTTCTTCGATGGGCGCATCCGGCCTGAACATTTTCCCCTCCAGTGCTGCAATCGACAATCTCCGCTTCCGGCCAGTCTAGCCACGAATGGAAGTGGAGCGGGGCTTAGAACAAAGGCCAGGGCACGGCCGGCATGCCGCCCCGCGGCGCCGGAAACCTTCCAGCCGAACGCAGGCGTTCGCAACGGAGCGCGAGGGCTGAGACTTCTTCGGGGCTCAACAGCTCTGCCAGCTCCCGGCCCAGCCCGCCGCGCAATCCTTCGCTGACGCGCTCTACTCCTTCCCGTTCTTCGGCAGACAAGGCCTCGCCGAGCCACCCCCAAAGCACGGTGCGCAGCTTGTGGTCCGTATGGAACGTCAGTCCGTGGTCCACGCCGTGGCGATGCCCGTTCGCCATGGCAAGAATGTGGTTGCCCTTGCGGTCGGCGTTGTTGACGACGACGTCGAACACGGCCATGCGCCTGAGCGCAGGTGAGTCTTCGTGGACCAGGGCGACTATCCGCCCGTCGTCGTCCTGCCCCTCGAGGACCTGTTTCCAACCGGCCTCCGGAACGTCATCGCTTGGCCTCAGGTCCACCGGATCCTGGGAGGGGTCCTGCTCTTGCCAGAGCTGCACCATCCCGCGGCCCAGTGGTCCGTCGCGCAGCCAGGTGCGCGGCACGATGTCCCAACCCATGGCCTGGGAGACCAGGAAGGACGCCATCTCGCGGTGGGCCAGGGTGCCGTGCGGAAAGTCCCAGAGGGGGCTTTCGCCGGCTATCGGCTTATAGACCACGGGAACGTCGTCGATGCTGCCCAGAAAGGTGGCATTTGAGGCCGTTGTAATGCGGCCGGTCAGCGTCAGCTCTGCGGCGACCAGGTCCGGTGTTGGCATCAGGCCTCGGGAAGCGTGCAGGTGTGCCCGTCGGGATCAATGGGGTAGCCGCAGATCGTGCACAAGGGACGTCCGGCCGCCACGATTTCCCGGGTGCGCTTGGTGAAGGCACGGGCGGTGCCTACAGGCATGCGCACTAGCAGCATTTCCGGTTCGTCGGCGCCATCCAGGTCAAGCGGCTCATCTCCGTCGATGTCACTGATCGGGTAAGCCTCCAGGACTATCTGGGCGGTGGTCGGATCCCAACCCAGGCTCATCGCGCCGGTGCGGAATTGCTCCAGGGGGTCCTCAAGCGGGTCATTGTCCATCAGTTCGACCGGCGTGCTGGTGGGAACGCTGAAGGGGTTGCCATCGATCGTGAGGAGCTGGTCGAGGATCTCGTCGATCTTCTCCGCAAGCTGGGCTGACTGCTGCTTCTCGAGGGCAATGCTGACAATCTGCGTTCCTGCGCGCACCTGCAGGTAGAATGTGCGGTCTCCGGGTTGTCCTATGGTGCCGATGACAACCCGGTCGGGCCAGGCAAACTCGTGAACGCGCGTAGGCATGTCAGTATTCTAGGCACACGGGCTCAGGGCGTCTGCCCACCTGCGCCGCCGCCCACCGGTGCGTCGCCCGAACGGAGGCCGCTCGAGAGCCAGGACAGGTCGCCGGCTTCCGTGTTGGTCGCGTGGACGCTCGGCCGGTTTGCACCGTAGGTGACTATCGACACGGAAGCCGGACCCACGCTGATCCGCTGAAAAAGGTCAAGGTGCATGCCGAACGCGTCGGCGAGGATGGACTTAATGACGTCGCCGTGGCTCACCGCCACCCATACGGCTCCGGGCCCGTGCTCGGCTTCGAACGCTGCATCATGGCGCCGGATGGCCGCCACTGAGCGGGCCTGCATGGCCGCCATGGCCTCACCGCCGGGAAATACGACGGCGGATGGTTGCGTCTGCACCACGGGCCACAGTTTCTCGGTGGCCAGGTCGGACAGGGCCCGGCCCTGCCATTGACCGTAATCGCACTCCGTAAGGTCGGGCTCGACCGGTGCGTACGGACTGCCTGTTTGCCGGTCAAGAATGAACCGGGCTGTTTGCAGGCAGCGTTCAAGGGGGCTGGATACCACTCCCACCACGGGCACCGCCGCGAGCCGTTCCCCGGTCAGGGCAGCCTGCCCGCGTCCGATCTCGTCCAAGTCAACACCGGCTGCCCGGCCGGCCAACAATCCGGTGGCATTGGCCGTGGTGCGGCCGTGCCGCACGAGGATAACTGTCGCCATCTGCCCAGCCTAGCCAGAAACGGAGCCCCGGGCCGACGAAGGTGATGACCGCCTTGCGTTCACCCCGCGGACCCGCCGCGACGGAGAGGCCGGAACCCCTGGGGCTAGAGTGGAGCTATGGCTACCAGCCGCAACCCGCTCGATGACCTGCGGGAGACCATTGGTCATTTGGCCAGTCAGCTTAAGCTGACCGGTTCCGAACGCGTCGATGACCTGATGGGGGACCTGATCGGCCAAAGGTCGGGTCCGGCCCGTCCGCTATCGGAAGTGCAGGCGGAGTTGGACGCCCTGATCGGGCTGGAGACGGTGAAGGAGCAGGTGCGGGCCCTCGTCGCGCTGCTCCAGGTCCAGGCCCGCCGCAAGGCCCACGGACTGCCCGAAGTGGCCACATCCCAGCACCTGGTGTTCCTCGGCAACCCCGGAACAGGCAAGACGACGGTAGCCCGACTCCTGGCCGAGATGTACCGTGCGGTGGGGCTGCTGCAGAAAGGCCATCTGGTGGAGGTGGACCGTTCGGGCCTGGTAGGGCAATACGTCGGGGAGACTGCCATCAAGACGGACCGGGTGATTCGGCGGGCGCTGGACGGGGTCCTGTTTATCGACGAGGCATATGCGCTCGCCCCGGAGGACGGCCGGATGGATTTCGGGCCGGAGGCCATAGAAGTGCTGCTCAAGCGGATGGAAGACCACCGCCACCGGTTGGTGGTGATCGTGGCCGGATATCCCCGGCTGATGGAATCCTTCCTGATCTCCAACCCCGGACTGCGTTCCCGGTTCGCCCGCGAAATCACCTTCCCTGATTACTCCGTCGATGAACTGGAGATGATCTTCCACCGGATGCTTGAGCACCACGAGTACATGCTGGAACCGGGTGCGGACCAGATGCTTCGGCGGATTTTCTCCGGACTCCGCACGGGGGAGGAGTCCGGCAACGCGCGGTTCGCCCGCACACTCTTTGAACAGGCACTCAATCGGCAGGCGCTGCGGCTGTCACTCGACGCGGAGCACAGCCTGGATGCGCTTGGCCGTGAGGCCGTGGTCACCCTCACTTCTGATGACATTGTTGAGGCGGCGCTGGCGTTGGGCGAGGAACCGGAGCCGGAAAATACACCGGAACCGGAGCGGCCGCGCTGGTGGCGTTGGCTCGTCTGAGAGGCTCGCGAACGGCAACCGATTTTCGTACGGCTACCTATTGATAAGGCGCCTTACAAATGGTGTCATAGTACTGGAATAAAGAGTTTGTCTTCCTGCCGGATCGACCAGCTGCCCGCCGAGCAACGGAGCCATCATGTATGGGATTAGCGGCCCGAGCCTTCACCGGCTCACCCAGGAAACCCGGGCCTTGGGATGCCTGCACTGCGGATCCAACGAGTACGTTGCGATCGAATCAATAGAGTCCCTGCCTCCGCATCCGGGTGAACTTCACGTCGAGGTGGAGTACGCCTGCCGTCATTGCCAGGGGAGCTATCAGCACAGGGCGCGCTTCCGCGACGTCGCTGCCATCCTTAACCGCACCAAGACCTTGGAGGGACTGTTCCGGTTTGCGGGGGAGTACTTCCACTGTGGTGAGGCCATGCGTGTCGAGGGAACCGGGGTCAGGAACATCCATGCCCCGTTGCCCGCCAGGGAACCGGAACTGGACGACGGCGTCAGCGTGGGGACCAGGGTCCTGAGGTGCCGCTGCGGGTTCCGTTTGGAATTGCCCAACTAGGTGAGGCGTCTCAGGCGCGGCACGGACGTCGGGGAACCAGCAGCAAGTGCCGGTGAGAAGAAGCAGTGGGAAGTAGCGGTGCCACGTAGCTGTTCCACGTAACGGTGCCAGGTAGCAAGGGTGCTGATTGAAGAGCTGGTGATGCTTTCCTACATTGGTTCCATGCCTGCCGATAAACCGCGCGTCGATGATTTGGAACTGATCGAAGACCTCCTGGTTGCTGCCAACGGCCTGCAGGACTTCGTGCAGGGGCTATGCGACGTGGCTGCGCAGGTTGCCTCCCGGGAAACCGGCATTGCGGTTGACTGCGGGATTTCCCTAAGCCGCCCCAAGCGTCCGTCCGCCGTGGCAGGCAGCACTAGCATCGCGGCACAGCTCATGGATGGAGAGCACGACACTGTGGACGAGGGTCCCTGCCTGGAAGCCTGGGCAACGGGATCGCGCGTCCTGGTGGGGGCCGATGCGATGGAGCAACGCTGGCCGTTGCACAGCAAGACCTTGGCCTTGGCCGGCTACGCAAGTGCCTTACTTGTCCCTTTCGCCTTCCGGGACGGGGCCTGCGCTCTGATGGTCTTCCTGGCGGCGACGCCGGGCGCCTTCACCGAAGACGCTACGCCGGTCATCGACAGATTCAACCACACCGCCCACCAAGCTCTGCAGATCGCCTTGAAGACGGCCGCCGGCTCGGACCTGATCAGTGACCTGCATGCCGCCATGCGGAGCAGATCCGTCATCGACACCGCGTGCGGGATGATCATGATGCAGGAGCGCTGCACCCAGGAGGAAGCGTTCAGAACGCTCCAACGAGCATCAAGCGCACGCAACAAGAAACTTCGCCTCGTGGCTGAGGAGATCCTCCGGAGGGCCAACTCTTCTGCTGTCAGGTGTCGGGAATCCGGCGTGGGAAGCAGCCATACCTGAGTTTGCGTGAGGGTACTGACAACAGCCCGGGCGTGCGCGATACTTGGCCCATGGGCGCTGGGTCGAGCCCTGGCACTGCTTTTGATTACTGGTTCTTCGAACGGCTGGTCATTCAATGAAACCGCCGACCCGTTTGCTGGTCCTTCCCGCCATTCTGATGGCGCTGATACTTTCCGGGTGTACGGGCTCCGAACCGGAGCCGGCCCCCTCGCAGAGTTCACTCATGGCAACTGATACGTTGGACTACGCCATGACGTCCTTCATGAATGAGGACGCCGTGGCCGTTCTGGCTGAGGTCCGGTGGCCGGGCGGGGAGTGGTCAAAATCGTACGGAGTACGTGACCTGGACAGCAAAGAACCCGCCCGCCCCGACGACAGGGTTCCTGTAGCCAGCGTGACGAAGACCATGACCGCCGTATCGGTGCTGAAACTGGTCGATGAAGGGCTCATCGGGTTGGAGGACCCGGTCAACGGGATGCTGGAAGCCTTTCAAGCCGGGCTGAAGCCGCCCGGCCCGATCACCCTGCGGCAACTGCTCTCCCATACCTCGGGCATGCCGTCATACGGAGAGGCTTTGTACAAAGGCATTGACGACCTGGTCCCGGTGTCCAACCAGCGGTTGTCCCTTCACCGCGTCATGGAACTCACCAGCACTTTGCCGTGGGAAGCGAGGATGGTGGGCTCGTTCCGCTATTCGGATTCCAACTACGCCGCGCTGGGACTTATCCTGGAAAAACTGCGCGGCAAGCCCTTCGCCGAAATCCTGAGGAACGACGTCGTTGAGCCGTTGGGTCTGGATAAAACCACGGTGGACGACCCCCTCGTCGCAGCCCCGGACCTCGTGAAGGGGTATGTCACCATCAAGGGTCATCGGGAGGAAGCGGGAGTCACCCAGGAACAATTGGGTTCGCCGTCGCATGGCGTAGTTTCGTCCGTACCCGACGTCAACGATTTCCTCGCCGGGCTTTTCACGGGCCGCCTGATCTCAGCCGGCGCCTTGGCGGAGATGAAGAGGCCGGTTGTGGGCCCCTACGGTCTGGGGTTGTTCGAATGGTCTGAGGACTGTACGGGCGCTCCGCGCTATTTCGCACGCGGCGACTTCTTCGACTTCCAGACCGTTGCCCTTAGCTCCGCCGACGGGCGCTACCAAGCGACGATGACCGTGGCTTCCCCGCCTGCCCCGACGCCCTTCGAAGATCCTGACGTGGAAAGGGAGCGGGCACTCTGGAGCGACCAAATGAGGTCAGCTTTGCTCGAGACCATGGATCGGCTCTGCCAGTAGCACGCCGCCCCGGGAGATCATGCTGACCAGTGAATGATCAGGTCGGCGTCGGCCTTGGTCGATTCGATGAACCTCGCATTGGTTTCATCGGGCCCGTTGGCCCACGCTTCAGCGGCGGCAGGGTCCATGCCGGACGCTATGTGCCGTTCGATGAGCCGCGGGATTCTCGTCTCTGGAGGCGTCTCGACGAACCAGGCCGCATCAAGGCAGGTGCGTACCTTGCTCCATCGGCCTTCGGTGGCCAGGAGGTAATTGCCCTCAACAAGGACGTATTTGACAGAGCTTGCTATGGCTATCGATGCGGCGATCGGTTCCTCCAGCCCCCTGCGATAGGCCGGCGCATAGATGACGTCCTCGTCGTTGCGGCGGAGACGCTCGAGGAGCGAAAGGAAGCCGCCGACGTCGAAAGTGTCGATGGCTCCTTTGCGGTCGCGGAGCGGAGTGCCGTCGATGATCGGGGTCGCGAGGTGGAAGCCGTCCATGGGGACGACCACACTTTCGTCGCCCAACTGTTCGCTGAGGCGTCCGGCCAGTGTGGATTTGCCGGTCCCGGGAGGACCGGCAATCCCGATGATTTGGCGATCGGCGGAACGGCTACGGATTCGGTCCGCGAGGCCTGCCGCGGTATCCAAGACCTTGGTCTGCACGGCTTAGCGCTTGAGAGTGCTGTCGAGGAGGGTCCGCAACTCCTGGAAGTGCCGCTCGGTTGCCTCGTCATGGAAGGCCGAAGTGTCCGCCATCGTGTAGCCGTGCGGCGCCCCTTCATAGATCTCGTTCGACGCCTCAAGTCCGGAATCCGCCAAGGCTTTCCCGAGGAGGGCCACAGCGTCGGGAGCCATGCTGGGGTCCTTGTCGGCGTGGCCGAAAACGAATCGGGCGCGGGCGTTGACCAGCCCCAAATGCGGACTGTCCGCCTCGTCAGTGGCCAGGCCGCCACCATGGAAACCACCGCAGGCGGCCACTCTTTGTGGGTGCAGGTTGGCAGTACGGACGGCCAACCTGGCGCCCATGCAGTATCCCGTGGTTCCGATAGGCCCGGGCTTGACGCCGTCCAATCCGGCCAACGCGGATACCCATGCATCGATGTCCGGCTCCGCCTTGGCCGACGTCAAGCGGCCCACCCGGGGAAAGGCGATCTTGCCCGCAGCCGTTCTGCCCTCCCGGGTCCTCATGTCTCCGGCCGGTGCGAGGTCGGCTATGGTCCCTTCGCGGTAGAAGACATTCGGCGCCAGCACAACATAACCCCAGTCGGCAATGCGTTGGGCCATTTCCTCGATGCGCGGGCGGAGCCCGAACGCGTCCATGTAGAAGATGACGCCGGGAAATTCTCCGTCCCCGGTTACCGGTCGGGCGACAAAAGCCTCGGCGCTGCCGTCAGCGGCAGGAACATTGATCAACATGGGTTCACATTATCGGAGGGCTCCGGGTGTTCCGGGTCAGACTCCACATCCGGAATGTGTAGATCTATTGACGCTCGTAAAAAATGCACTATAACCTGAGTGGACACGTATCAGGGGTCAGCGCCGCAGCCCGAGGTGACTTTCACGGACCGGCGCCTGTCCGGAGTCCACTTGCTGTCCAGTTTCACATGCTATTCAAAGGAGAAAAGTCCATGACTGTTGTGACCAGCAGGCCGGAAGAGAACGGTGCGCAAGCAGTGGGCCTTCCAGTGGCCGCACCCCGGAACGTCAGTGAGCTTGTTGGCTACACGCTCGCACGGCTTGGGGCCGGGCATGTCTTTGGAGTAGTGGGCAGCGGAAACTTCGTGGTGACCAATGCGCTGCGCCGGGCGGGTGTTCCGTACACCGCCGCCCGCCATGAGGGCGGCGCTGCAACCATGGCCGACGCCTATGGACGCATGTCCGGCAAGGTAGGAGTCGTTTCCACGCACCAAGGGTGCGGTTTGACCAACGCCACCACCGGCATCGGAGAGGCGGCCAAGAGCCGAACGCCAATGATCGTGGTCACGGCAGACACAGCGGGCTCCGCCATTGGCTCGAACTTCAGGATTGACCAGGACGCGTTGGCCCGGAGCGTCGGTGCTGTGCCGGAGCGGATCCATTCACCCGCCAGCGCTGTCGCGGACACCGTCCGCGCCTACAGGACCGCCGTCAATGAACGCCGCACGGTGGTCCTGTCCCTTCCCACGGACATCCAGGCCGCACCCGTTCCGGACGGACTGGCAGAGGTTGATCCCTTGCCCCTTCCCCAGCGCATTGCCCCCTCGACGGCAGCTGCCGGGGAACTCGCCGCGCTCATCCGCAAAGCAAAGCGGCCCGTGTTCGTCGCCGGGCGGGGCGCCCGTGGAGCCGGTCCCGAAATTGCCGCCCTCGCGGAGGCGTCAGGGGCACTCGTGGCGACATCCGCCGTCGCGCATGGCCTCTTCCATGGGGACCCTTACAACCTGGGGATTTCCGGCGGTTTTTCGTCGCCGTTCACGGCCGAAACCATTTCGGGCGCCGACCTGATTGTCGGCTGGGGGTGTGCCTTGAACATGTGGACCATGCGGCACGGGTCCTTGATCGGGGAAGCGGCCACGGTGGTCCAGGTAGACGTGGAAGACCGGGCCCTCGGCGCCAACCGCCCCATCCACCTTGGCGTGCTCGGCGACTGCGGGGAAACCGCAGCTGCGGTACTTGCAACGCTGCAGTCGTCGCAACACCATACGGTTGGCCTGCGCACTCCGGACATGGCCCGGCAGATTGCCGAGCGCTCCCGCTGGAACACCGAACGCACGGAGGACCTTTCCACGCCGGATGCCATTGACCCGAGGGTGTTGAGTCGGGCGTTGGACGGAATCCTCCCCGCGGACAGGATCGTGTCGGTAGACTCCGGCAACTTCATGGGCTATCCCAGCGCTTACCTCGCCGTCCCGGACGAGTTCGGATTCTGCTTCACGCAGGCCTTCCAGTCGATCGGGCTGGGCCTCTATACGGCTATTGGAGCAGCCAAAGCCCGGCCGGACCGCTTGCCGGTCCTCGGCGCGGGCGATGGCGGGTTCCTCATGGCAATCTCCGAACTGGAGACCCTGGTCAGGGAACGCATTCCCCTCGTGGCAGTCGTGTACAACGATTCGGCCTACGGCGCCGAGGTGCACCACTTCGATGTGGACGACGCTGACCTTGACGTCGTGCGTTTTCCGCCGGTGGACATTGCATCGATCGCCCGCGGCTACGGCGCCGCAGCGATCACGGTCCGGACCGTCGGAGATCTTGCCGGCGTTGAGGAATGGCTTTCAGGGCCGCGGGATGTGCCCTTGGTGATCGACGCAAAAATTGCTTCCGATGGAGGCGCCTGGTGGTTGGCGGAAGCGTTCAAAGGCCACTGAACATCAAGAGCGGCGCGTGTGAAATATGCTGGTGAGGACCACGGCCCCAACAGAATCGAAAGCTACTCCGGTGATTGAGGTTCCCGCACCTGCGCTGCCCCAGCAGCAGCTCATCCTGACCATTTATGGTCTCTACGGGCGCCGCGCAGGCGGGCAACTGCCAATCTCCGTCCTGATCCAGATGCTGGGCGACCTCGGCCATGACGCACCTGCGGTCCGTTCTGCTGTTTCCCGCCTCAAGGCCAAGGGCGTGCTGGCCAGCGTCAAGGGCGGGGGATTGGCCCGTTATGAGCTGTCGGACGCGTCCCTGAAGCTGATCAGCGAAGGCGACGAGCGCATCTTCGCTCCAGCCCGGGCCAATCCCGGCGCACCGTGGGTCCTGGCCATATTCTCCGTCCCCGAGTCAAAGCGGGAACGGCGCCACCAATTGCGTGCGGAGCTCACCAGGCTCGGTTTTGGCTCCATGGGAGCCGGAGTGTGGATTGCTCCGTCCGGGGTGCGCGAAAGCGCGCAGCAGCGCCTCGAGGCCCGCGGGCTGGACAAGTATGTGGAGTTCTTCACCGGCGACTACTCCTCGGAATCGGACATGAGGTCCAAGGTGGCCCAATGGTGGGATCTTGAGGCCTTGGGCAGTCAGATTTCGCAGTTCATGGACACCTTTGGCGGTTCGCTGGAGGAATGGACCGCGCTGGTGGGCGAGGATCCCGGAGCGGCGTTCGCTGCGTCGTCGCCGGAGCTGCGCCGGAATGCCTTCCGTTATTACGTGCCAATGCTCACCTTGTGGCGGCGGTTGCCTTACCGGGATCCCGGGCTTCCCCTTGAGTATCTGCCGGTTGGATGGCAGGGTCCCGAGGCGCGCAGGATCTTCTTCGGAGTTCACCGCCTCATCGGGCCAATGGCCGAGAGCTACGCGATGTCCCTCGTGGAAGAAGCCGAAGCGGCCTGAATCACGACAAACCTGAATCACGACAAAGAGGATCCGGTAAGCCATAGGGCTTGCCGGATCCTCTTTGTGGTGCGGGATCTTCCGTCGTGCCGGATCTTCCGTACAGGTCCTCAGCGGTCGGCGATGACGGCGATGGCTTGGATCTCGATCATGGCTTCTTTCTGCCAAAGGCGCGTGACGCCGATGCCTGCCATGGCAGGGTACTGCGAGCCGGCCATCTCCCGCCAGATACGCCCGATCTCCCGGCCATTGGCCATGTAGTCGTCCACATCCGTGAGGTAGATGGTGACGTTGACCAGGTCCTCGGGCTGCCCTCCGGCTTCCCGCAGGGTGGTGAGCACGTTCGAAAACGCCTGGGTGAACTGTTCGACGATGCCGCCGGGGACGATGTTCATGTCCTTGTCCAGGGCGGTCTGGCCGCCCAGGAAGACGGCATTTCCGGCGAGAATGCCGTGGGCGAAGCCCGATGGTTTGGGCAATGACTCCGGGTTGATGGTCTTGTGCGCCATGCTGTTCCTCCTCGTTGTGGCAGCCGCCAAAAAATTCTGAAAAGCCCCTGTGCAGATCAATTCCGCCGTGCTACGTTGAGCATATGTGACGATCGTAAAAAAGTCGACACATCAAGTCTCGAAACCCCGAAGGGACACATTCCATGAAACTTGCCACCCTGCGAACCTCCGGCGGACGTACGACGGCGGCACTCGCTACGGGCGACGACACCTACGTGGCGCTTCCGGCCAGTGACGTCGGTGCATTCCTTGGCCTCGAAAACTGGCGGGCCCTAGCGGAATCCGCGGAAGGGGAAGCCCTGACGGCACCCGATTTCGCAGCGCTGCTTCCCCATGCCGGCAAGGTGATCTGCTGCGGACTGAACTATGGCGACCACATCCAGGAGATGGGCCGGGAGCTTCCCGAGTACCCCACGCTGTTCGCCAAGTACGCGGACACGCTCCTGGGTGCAAACGACGCCGTGGAGATCCGCGGCAGCGGCCGCGTCGACTGGGAAGCCGAGCTCGCCGTCGTCGTCGGTTCGGAGCTGTACCAGGCCGACGTTGACCAGGCACGCGAAGCGATCGCCGGGTACACGGTGGCCAACGACGTGTCCATGCGCGATTGGCAGAGCCGGACGCTGCAGTGGTTCCAAGGCAAGGCCTGGGACGCCACCACTCCCGTGGGGCCCGTCATGGTCACCCCGGACGAGGCCGGCGAAGAATTCCAGGTCCGCGGGTACGTCAACGGAGAGCTGGTGCAGGACGGCAACACCCGGACGCTAGTTTTCGGTCCCGCGCAGCTGCTGTCCTACATTTCCCAATTCACCGTCCTGCGCCCCGGCGACCTCGTCCTCACCGGGACACCCGGGGGAGTGGGCATGGGCATGAACCCGCCGCGCTTCCTGCAGGACGGGGACACCCTGGTCACCGAAATCGACGGGATCGGACGGCTGGAGAACACGTTCCGCATCCACGCGCCCGTCACTGCAACAGCCTGAACCCCAGCAGCCTGAACCCCAACAGCCTCAACCCCAACTGCTTGTAAAGAACCCAGAAGGAGAACCCCATGAGCCAGGCCACCACCGACTACCGCCTCGAAGGCGACAACTCCATCTACGCCCAGGCAGACGGCAAGGTAGTTCCTGTCGTCACCCGCGCGGGAGAAGAGGACACCAACACGGCCCAGTCCGGTGACTGCATCCGTGTTTCGGGCGTCAGCATCCAGCACACCCCGGCAACCAAGATCTGGTTCGGCCAAGTGTCCAACGTTCCCGGTTACCGTTCCCTCCCGCACCACCACGGCGAAGCGGAAACGGGCGGCTACGTCCTCCGCGGCCACGGCCGGATCTACTTCGGCGAAAACTACTCAGAGTTCATCGACATGAAGGCCGGCGACTGGGTCTTCGTGCCCCCGTTCATGCCCCACGTCGAGGCGAACATGTCGGTCACCGAGGAACTCGTGTGGCTGACCGCCCGGACTCCGGAAAACCTCGTGGTCAACCTCGACGACGTCCCGGACGAGACCCTCGCCGACTACCGCCGGGCATAACCATGATCACGGGAACCCTGACGTCGGAAACCTTCCTCCGCGCCGTAGACCTCACCGCCACGGACGCGCAGGTCTTCGATGAAGCCTACGAGGCAACCACCCAGTACGTGCCGTGGCCCAAGGCCTATGGCGGGGACATGGTTGCCCAGGCCGCAGCCGCAATGATGCGCTCGGTGGACGCTGACCGGCAGCTGCATTCCATGCACAGCTATTTCATGAGGCCCGTGGATATCGGTTCCACTGTCCGGTACGAGGTGGAACGGCTGCGGGACGGCCGCGGTTACTCCACCCGTACCGTGCGGGGTTTCCAGAACGGCAAACCGGTCTATGCTGCCATGGGATCCTTCCAGGTCCCCGAAGACGGACCCGGGTTCCAGCCGGAGGCGCCTGCCGCCGTCGAGCCTGAATCGCTGCGTACAGCCGAAGATGCGCTGGCAGGCGTGGACAGCAAGGCAGCCGAGTACTGGGCAACCGGGCGCAGCTTCGACATGCGGCACATTCCCGGTCCGCTGTACGTCCAGCTGGAAGGCGGCACCGCTCCGCAGCAAGCGATCTGGGTGAAGGCGTTCGATGCCTTGCCCGACGACCCGAACCTCCAGCGCACCGCCCTCGCGTACGTCTGCGACTACACCATCCTGGAACCGCTTCTCCGGGTCAACGGCCTCAACTGGTCCAGCCCCGGACTCGCCACCGCCAGCCTTGACCACTCCATGTGGTTCCACCGCGACGGACGCGTGGACGACTGGGTGCTCTACGCCCAGGAAGCCGTCTCCGGCCAAAGCAACCGCGGCCTGGCGATGGGCAGGTTCTTCGACCGCCAAGGGCGGCTCCTGGCTACCGTCGCCCAGGAAGGCATGATCCGCGCAGGCGCGTAGTCAGCCCCCGGCACCACCAACCCCAGCCCCAACGACGCACCACTGAAAGGAACGGCCATGAGCATGTTGCCATCGGCCCACGTGGACACGTTCACCCGCGACCACCTGCCGTCCGCCGATACCTGGCCGGCGTTCGAATTCACCCTCCCCGAACTGAACTACCCGGACCGGCTCAACGCCGCGGCCGTACTGATCGACGACGCCGTCGCCCGGTACGGTGCCGCGCGGCCGGCGCTCCGTACCCCCGACGGCGAAGTCTGGACCTACGGCGAGCTGCAGACCCACGCCAACCAAGTGGCCCAGGTGCTCACGGAGGACCTCGGTGTGGTCCCCGGCAACCGGGTGCTCCTGCGCGGACCCAACAACCCGTGGATCGTCGCGGCCTGGCTCGGCGTCCTGAAGGCCGGCGCCGTGGTGGTCACCACCATGCCCATGCTGCGCTCCACCGAGGTGGCCACGATTATCGGGCTCACCAAACCGGTGGTCGCCATCTCCGATCACCGGTTCGTGGACGAACTCGCGGTCGCGGCAGGGGAGGACGTCACCGTCCTGACCTACGTTGCTGACACGGAAACGCACGACGACGGCGACCTCATCTCCCGCTGCTCGCGCAAGAGCGGGGAGTTCACCGCGGTGGACACCGCCTCGGACGACGTTGCCCTGCTGGGACCGACGTCCGGCACCACGGGCGTGCCCAAGGTGACCATGCATTTCCACCGGGACATCCTTGCCAACGCGGACACGTTCGCCCGGTACATCCTGGAGCCCACCGAGGATGACGTGTTCGCCGGCTCGCCTCCGCTGGCCTTCACTTTCGGCCTCGGCGGACTCGTGGTCTTCCCGCTGCGGTTCGGCGCGTCGGCCCTGCTGACCGAGAAGGCCGGGCCCGTGGAACTGGCCGAGCGTGCAGCGGAGGCCGGCGCCACCGTTCTGTTCACCGCCCCCACCGCGTACCGTGCCATCCTCAAGGAGAACCGCGGCGACCTTCTGAAGAACCTCCGGGTTGCCGTCTCCGCGGGGGAGCACCTGTCCAAGGAAACCTGGGAAGCCGTCCACGAGGCCACCGGCCTGCGGCTGGTCAACGGCATCGGCGCCACGGAAATGCTGCACGTTTTCATCTCCGCGGCGGGGGACGATATCCGCCCCGGCACCACGGGCAAAGCCGTGCCGGGCTACCGGGCCACCATCCTGGACCAAGAGGGCAATGAACTTGGCCCCGGCCAGACCGGTCGCCTTGCCATCATCGGCCCCACGGGTTGCCGGTACCTGGACGATCCCCGGCAGCTGAACTACGTGGTGAACGGCTGGAACGTCACGGGGGACACGTTCTCCATGGACGAGGACGGGTACTTCACCTACCAGGCGCGCTCGGACAACATGATCGTCTCCTCCGGGTACAACATCGGCGGCCCCGAGGTTGAAGCAGCCATTGACCAGCACCCCGACGTTGTGGAGAACGCAGTCATCGGCATCCCGGATGAACAGCGGGGCAGCATCGTCTGCGCGTTCGTTGTGCTTCGTGAAGGCGTCACCGGCGACGCCGGCAAACGCAAGGAAATCCAAGACTTCGTCAAGCGCACCATCGCCCCTTACAAGTACCCGCGCGACGTCCGGTTCGTGACCGAACTCCCGCGGAACCCCAGCGGAAAGCTGCAGCACTTCAAGTTGCGCGATCGCGTCCGTGCAGAGGACGCCTCAGGGGTTTCCACCGAGGGGAACACCCAACAACTCACCGCCGCAGGCCAGAGCCAGGCGTAGAAGGAGCAAACACCATGAAGATCGCAATCGTCGGAGGCGGCCCGGGCGGCCTGTACTTCGCAGCATTGATGAAGCAGTTGGATCCGTCCCACGACATCACCCTCTGGGAACGGAACGCCGCGTCCGACACCTTCGGGTTCGGCGTCGTATTTTCCGATGAAACCCTGGGCGGAATCGGCAACGCCGACCCCGTCGTGGCCGAGTACATGAGCCGCCGGTTCGCCCGCTGGTCCGACATCGACATCCACTTCCGCGGCGAAATGATCACCGTGGGCGGCCAGGGTTTTGCCGCCATGAGCCGCAAGGAACTCTTGGAACTGCTCCAGCGCCGCTGCATCGAACTCGACGTCGACGTCCGTTTCAGCACCATGGCCCCTGCCATTGAGGAACTCGAAGCCAACTACGACCTGGTCCTGGCCGCCGATGGCGTCAACTCACAGATCCGCGCCAAATACGCCGACGCGTTCGGCCCGGACCTGGACCCCCGCACCAACAAATACATGTGGCTGGGTACGGACCAGGTGTTCGAGGCCTTCAAGTTCTTCGTGAAGGAGACCGAGTGGGGCGTCATGCAGATCCACGGGTACCCGTACTCCGATGAAGGCTCCACGTTCATTGTCGAGATGCATGAGGACGTCTGGCACGCCGCGGGCTTCGATGAGACCGCCAACGAAGTCTTCCCTCCGGGTGTTTCCGATGAGAAGGCCATCGCCAAGATCCGTGAGATCTTCGCCGAGGAACTCGCCGGCTACGAGGTCCTTTCCAACAACTCCAAGTGGCTGAACTTCAACACCGTCCGCAACCAGAGCTGGCGCAAGGGCAACGTGGTCCTGGTGGGCGATGCCGCCCACACGGCGCACTTCTCCATTGGCTCCGGCACCAAGCTGGCCATGGAGGACTCCCTTGCCCTGGCTGCCTGCCTCCACGAGCACCCCACGGTGGCAGAGGCACTGGAGGCCTACGAAACCGAGCGGCGTCCCGTGGTCGCCTCCACGCAGCGTGCCGCGCAGGCTTCGCTGGAGTGGTTCGAACGCATCGGCCAGTACAAGGACCAGGACCCAACGCAGTTCGCCTTCAACCTGCTCACCCGCAGCCGGCGCATCACCCAGGAAAACCTGCGCCTGCGCGATCCTGAGTTTGCCGACGCCGTGGACCGCAACTTCGCAGAGTCCCAGGGGCTCACCGACGTCGCCCCGGCCATGTTCCAGCCGTTCCGTATTGGCGAACTCGAACTGAAGAACCGCATCGTCGTCTCCCCGATGGACATGTACTCCGCCACGGACGGCATCCCCGGCGACTTCCACAAGGTCCACCTCGGCTCCAAGGCCCTGGGCGGCGCAGGACTGGTCATGACGGAAATGGTGTGCGTCTCCGAAACCGGCCGCATCACCCCGGGCTGCAGCGGCCTCTACACCGACGAACAGAAGGACAGCTGGAAGGAAATCGTCGACTTCGTCCACGCCCGCTCCACCGCCAAAATCGGCGCCCAGCTGGGACACTCCGGCCGCAAGGGCTCCACCAAGCTCATGTGGGAGGGCATTGACCAGCCGCTCGAGTCCGGCAACTGGACTGCCGTCGGGCCGTCCGCCCTGCCGTACGGCCCCGACAACCAGACCCCGGTGGAACTGGACCGTGCCGGGATGGACGCCATCAAGGCCGAGTTCGTCGCTGCCACCTGGCGGGCCGACGAAGCCGGCTTCGACCTCCTGGAGATCCACGCAGCCCACGGCTACCTGCTCTCCTCCTTCCTGTCGCCCGTTTCCAACCAGCGCACCGACGAATACGGCGGCAGCCTGGAGAACCGGCTGCGGTTCCCGCTTGAAGTGTTCGACGCCGTCCGCGCGGCGTGGCCGGCAAGCAAGCCTGTCACGGTGCGCATCTCCGCCACGGACTGGATCGACGGCGGCAACACCTCCGACGACTCGCTACAGATCGCGAAGGCTTTCGTAGAGCACGGAGCCGCGGGCCTTGACGTCTCCACCGGCCAGGTGGCCAAGGAAGAAAAGCCCGCGTTCGGACGCAGCTACCAGACCCCGTTCGCCGACCGTATCCGGCAGGAAGTCGCCGCTCCGGCAGGCGTGGCAGTGATCGCCGTCGGCGCCATTTCCAGCTACGACGACGTGAACTCGATCCTGCTCGCGGGCCGCGCCGACCTCATCGCCCTTGGCCGCACGCACCTGTACGATCCCCAATGGACCCTGCACGCAGCAGCCGAGCAGGAATACCAAGGCCCCGGCGCCCAGTGGATCCCGCAATTCCGCGCCGGACGCCGCAAGCCACCAAGCTCACGCACCGACGCCGTACGTCCCCGCCTATCCCTCTTGAAGGAGCCCGATGCCCAAGAAACCACCAGCCACCTCCGCTGGACGCCCGCTTCCGCTGCAGCATCGGTCCTGGTGAAGTAGCCATGGCCGCCGCACCTGTCAACACCTGGAACGTGCCCAAGCGCACCACAGGCGTAGTGCTCTTCTGCTGCTGGCTGGCGATCCTCGCCGAAGGCTACGACGTCGGCGTGCTGGGAGCTGTCCTCCCGGCACTGGCCGAATACAAGGAATGGAACCTTTCCCCGCTGGCACTGGGCGGCTTGGGTTCCTACGCCCTGATCGGCATGCTGATCGGCGCCTTGTTCATCGGCACCCTGAGCGATCTGGTGGGCCGCAAGAAAATGCTGCTCGCCTCCATGATCATCTTCACCGTCACCCAGGCAGGTGCCGCCTGGGCACCGACTCCGGAACTCTTCGGGTTCTTCCGCCTGGTCGGCGGGCTCGGCATGGGTGGCGTGATTCCCGTTGCCGCGGCCTTGACCATCGAATACTCGGCGCCCAACAAGCGCTCCTACAACTACGGCCTCATGTACTCGGGCTACTCGCTGGGGATCGTGGCTGCTGCGCTTGCCGCGCTCCTGGTCCTCCCCATGGGTGGTTGGCGGATGGTCATCGCGATCGGCGCTGCCCCTGTGGTGCTGCTGCCGGTGATCTGGAAGTTCCTGCCGGAATCGCTGGAGTATTTGGAGTCCAAGGGTCGCGGTTCCGAGGCAAAGGCCTTGGCCGCCAAGCTGGGCATCACTGATTACAAGCCCGTCGTCCCGGTGGCACCCACTGCCGCGCAAGCTGCGGATCCGTGGTGGAAGACAATCACCACCATGTTCTCCATGCGGTACCTGCGCTCCACGGTGTTCTTCTGGATTTCGCTGTTCTGTGGCCTGCTTTTGGTCTACGGCCTGAACACCTGGCTTCCGAGCATCATGAAGAAGGCCGGCTACGACCTCGGTTCCTCCCTGACCTTCCTCCTGGTCTTCAGCCTCGCCTCGGCAATAGGCGGCCTGCTCCTGGGCCGGGCTGCGGACAAGTACGGCAAGAAGCTGATTCTGGTGGTCTTCTACATCCTCGGCGGCCTGGGCATCATGCTCCTGGTTTTCCCCAACACCATGGTGGTGAACCTGCTGTTCGTGGCCTTCGCCGGCATCGGCTCCATCTCCACGTCACTGGTCCTCACCGGTTACATCGCCGACTACTACCCGGCGAAGGTCCGCGGTACGGCCACCGGCTGGGCGCTCAGCTTCGCCCGCCTCGGCGCCATCTCCGGACCATTGATCGGTGGCTGGATTGCCGGTTCGAAGCTCCCCTTCGAAGCCAACTTCGCCATCTTCGCAGGTATTGCGGTCCTGGCGGCGGTCGCCGTCGCACTGATTCCCAAGCCGCAGCCGGAGCAGCCCGTGGCCGCAGAGGACCCGGACGGCCGAAATGCCGCAATCGGTGCCCGATAACGCGCGCCTGGTCCGCGAAGACAAGTACCTGGATGGGGGACCGGAGGCAAAGGTAGAGCGCATTGTCGAATGGGTGGACACCGATGCTTCCGGCCACCAACACAACTCGGCCATCCTGCGCTGGGTGGAGTCTGCAGAGGCTGAGCTGTTCCGGAATCTTGACCTCCCGGACTACTTTCCCAGCGCACCCAGGGTCCAACAGGTCATCAACTACAAAGCGAAACTGTGGTTCGGGCAGCGCGTGACCGCAACAGTGCGGATCGCGGCCCTGGGCCGGACCTCCATGACCATGGAGTTCGAAGTCCGTGGCCATTCCGCCGGGGCGGCAGGGGACGCGGGGGAGGTTGCCGCCTTCGGCTCCGTCACCACCGCTCACGTCCCGCCCGG
Organism: Paenarthrobacter sp. YJN-5; assembly: GCF_015040095.1. Classification (NCBI taxonomy): domain Bacteria; kingdom Bacillati; phylum Actinomycetota; class Actinomycetes; order Micrococcales; family Micrococcaceae; genus Paenarthrobacter; species Paenarthrobacter sp. YJN-5. The sequence continues at coordinate 2,479,624 of NZ_CP053544.1, read as the reverse complement.
CGCCACCTCGGCCCACCCCTGGCCGGAACACTTCGTCGCTGCGGTCACCGCCGGAGCGTAACCATTCCGGCAAACTTTATCGGCAAAAGCCCGACGTCGGCACCCCATCCCGGGGTTCCGACGTCGGGCTTTTCCCCATTACCCGGCAGGCCCCCGACGCAACAAGTCATGTCCGCTTCATGACGTGTGCGTTAAGTTGCGCTGATCACATGAGTTTGCTTCCGGGGGCCTGGTCCCCACAGTCTTGCATCACCCTATTTTTCAGCGCTTGTCAGCGCGTGCCCAACGAAGGACACCATTTATGACTGACGTTCTCTGGTTTTCTGATCTTGGCTTGTCCGACCTTGACCAGGTTGGCGGCAAAAATGCTTCCCTCGGCGAAATGGTTCGCAACCTCGCCTCCGCGGGAGTAAAAGTTCCGGACGGTTTTGCCACGACGGCGGACGCTTACCGGCGTTTCCTCAGCGAATCCGGCCTGGATGCCAGGATCGAGGCCATCATTGCGGGGCTGGACAGCGGCGACGTGGCCGCTTTGGCCCGCGTTGGCCAGCAGATCCGTGACTTGATCCGTGAAACACCGTTCCCGGCCGGTTTCGAAGAGGAAATCCGCGCCGCATACCACCGCCTGACCGCAGAGCATGGCGACGATGTGTCCTGGGCTGTGCGCTCGTCCGCCACGGCCGAAGACCTTCCCGACGCCTCCTTCGCCGGCCAGCAGGAAACCTTCCTTAACATCCGGGGCATTGAGAACATCCTGGTCGCCATCAAGGATGTTTTCGCCTCGCTGTACAACGACCGCGCGATCGCCTACCGCGTCCACCACGGGTTCACCCACTCGGAAGTGGCGTTGTCGGCCGGCGTGCAGCGCATGGTCCGTTCGGACGTCGGGGCATCCGGCGTGATGTTCACCATGGACACCGAATCCGGGTTCAATGACGCCGTGTTCGTTACCTCGTCGTACGGACTTGGCGAAGCCGTGGTGCAGGGCGCCGTGAACCCGGATGAGTTCTATGTCTACAAGCCTGCCCTTACCGCGGGCCGGCCGGCCGTGCTGAAGCGCGGCTTGGGTGACAAGGCCATCCAGATGGTCTACACCGAATCCCGCGAGGTTGGCAGGACGGTGGACTTCATCCCCGTCCAGCCGGACCTGCGGAGTAAGTTCAGCCTGAACGACGCCGAAGTTGAGCAGTTGGCCCGGCACGCCATGGCCATCGAGGCCCACTACGGCCGGCCCATGGACATCGAGTGGGGCAAGGACGGCGTGGACGGTGAGCTCTACATCCTGCAGGCCCGCCCGGAAACGGTGGAGTCCCGCAAAGCGGCCGGTTCCGTCTCCCGCTACACCCTCGCCGAGCGTTCCACCGTGCTGGTGGAAGGCCGCGCCATTGGCCAGCGGATCGGTGCAGGGCAGGTGCGCGTCCTGTCCTCCATCGACCAGATGGCATCCTTCCAGGAGGGCGATGTCCTGGTGGCGAACATGACCGACCCTGACTGGGAACCGATCATGAAGAAAGCCGCAGCGATCGTCACGGACCGTGGCGGGCGCACGTGCCACGCCGCCATCATCGCCCGCGAACTGGGCATCCCCGCCGTCGTCGGAACCGGGTACGCATCCCAGATCCTCAAGGACGGAACGCCGGTAACGGTGTCCTGCGCCGAAGGTGAAGCCGGCCTGGTGTACGAAGGACTGCTCGAGTACACCCTCCAGGAAACGTCCCTGGAGACCATGCCCGAGGCGCCGGTGAAGATCATGATGAACGTCGGCACCCCGGAGCAGGCGTTCAGCTTCGCCCGGCTCCCGCACCATGGAGTGGGACTGGCCCGGTTGGAGTTCATCATCAACCGCCAGATCGGCATCCACCCCAACGCCTTGCTGGCCGTCGCCGGTGACATTGCGCGCCCGGCGTCCCTGGACGATTTCACCGTCAGGCAGATCCGCGAGAAGATCGCGGCCTACGACGGACCGCGGGACTACTACGTGCGTCGCCTTGCCGAGGGCATCTCCATGATTGCCGCCGCGTTCGCGCCGGAAACGGTGATCATCCGGCTCTCGGACTTCAAGTCCAACGAGTACGCCAACCTGATCGGCGGCCCGGCGTTCGAACCGGAAGAAGAGAACCCGATGATTGGCTACCGGGGCGCCTCCCGGTACTTGTCGGACTCTTTCCGGCAGGCGTTCGAGCTCGAGTGCGAGGCCCTCAAGTACGTGCGGAACCAGATGGGCCTGAGCAACATCAAGCTCATGGTTCCTTTCGTGCGGACCTTGGACGAAGCCCGTGGCGTCATCGACCTGCTGGCGGAGAACGGCCTGCGCCGCGGCGAGAACGGGCTGGAGATCGTGATGATGTGCGAACTTCCCGCCAACGCGCTGCTGGCCGATGAGTTCCTGGAGTACTTCGACGGGTTCTCCATTGGTTCCAACGACCTCACCCAGCTCACCCTGGGCCTGGACCGCGACTCTGCGCTGGTGGCCGATGGCTTCGATGAGCGGAACCCCGCTGTCACCAAGCTCCTGGAAATGGCCATCAGCGCCTGCCGCGCCAAGGGGCGGTACGTGGGCATCTGCGGCCAGGGTCCCAGCGACCACCCGGACTTCGCGGAATGGCTGCTGGCGCAGGGAATCAGCTCGATCTCCCTGAACCCTGACGCCGTCACGGAAACGTGGCTGCGCCTGGCACGCACGGGTAACCGCGTGGCGCTGTAGATGACGGATACGCATGCCGTGGGGGCGGGCTCCGCGCCCGCTCCCACGGTGTTCTTTCTCTCCGACAGCACCGGCATCACCGCCGAGACCCTGGGCAACACATTGTTGACGCAGTTCCCGGCGCACCGGCTGGAACGCCGCACCATCCCGTTCATCACCACGGTTGAACAGGCCCGCGCGGTGGTCCACGGCATCAACCGGGTGGCGGCTTCGGGCACCCGGCCGCTGGTTTTCTCGACGACGGTCAATCCGGAGGTGCGCGCTGTCCTCGCCCAGAGCGCAGGGCGCTTCTTCGACCTCTTCGACGCGCACATCGGCCAATTGGAAGACGCGTTGGGCACCTCCGCCAGCGGCGCTCCCGGGCAAGCGCACGGCGTCGGGGACGCTGTTCGCTACCAGTCCCGCATGGCCGCGGTCGAGTACGCGATAGAGCACGACGACGGCCAGTCGCTGCGGGCGCTGGAGCGTGCCGAGCTGATCCTCATAGCGCCTTCGCGGTGCGGCAAGACCCCCACCACCATGTATCTTGCATTGCAGCACGGCATCCTTGCGGCAAACTTCCCCCTGGTGGAGGAAGACTTCGACACGATGTCGTTACCCAAACCGTTGCTGGCGTTCGCGGACAAGTGCTTTGGCCTCACCTCCCAACCCGTGCGGCTGAGCCAGATCCGCCAGGAGCGCCGCCCAGGCAGCAACTATGCCTCGCTGCAGCAATGCAGTTTTGAACTCAGGAACGCCGAGGACATGTACCGGGCGAACAACATCCCGTACGTGAACTCGGCCACGATGTCTGTGGAGGAAATCTCGGCCACGGTGCTCCAGCGGATGCAGCTTCATCACTGATCTGTGGGGTAGCTGACGTCGGGGAGCTTACACGGCGAGCTGACGTGGTGCGCTGACCGGCCACCAAGGCTGCTCCGCGCCGCGTGGCTTCATTGCGGTGCCGGCAGGGGACCCCTAGGGTAGTAAGGAAGCTTAGCTTTTTAGCTGAGCTGCCGGCTTTGCCACAAACCCGAGGAGAACCCATCGTGCCAAACGAAGACAACGTCCGGATTCCCGGCGCTCCGTCAAGTGAGCCCGCAAGCGTGGAAGAGCCAACCGGTCCCCGTGAACCTTTGCCGCCCAAGCCCGACCAGCAGGCGCCCGAGGCTGTCTCGCCCACGGGTAGCCCCACAGGTGCGCCGGCAAACGCCCGGGCCCAGTCCGGCCAATACCTGACAACTGCCCAGGGGCTGAGGCTCGCCGACACGGACCACTCACTCAAAGCGGGTTCACGCGGGCCCACCCTGCTGCAGGACCACCACCTCCGCGAAAAGATCACGCACTTTGACCACGAACGGATCCCGGAGCGCGTAGTCCATGCCCGTGGAGCCGGCGCACACGGCGTCTTCCGTTCCTACGGCACGGCCTCGAAGGTGACCAAGGCCGGCTTCCTGGCAGCCGACGTCGAAACGCCGGTTTTTGTGCGGTTTTCCACCGTACTGGGTTCACGGGGTTCGGCGGATACTGTCCGCGATACCCGCGGATTCTCGACGAAGTTCTATACGGATGAGGGCACGTACGACCTCGTAGGCAACAACATCCCCGTTTTCTTCATCCAGGACGGCATCAAGTTCCCGGACATCGTGCATGCTGCCAAGCCCCATCCGGACCGGGAGATCCCGCAGGCCCAGAGTGCCCATGACACCTTCTGGGACTTCGTTTCACTGCACACCGAGGCGCAGGCCCACACCTTGTGGAACATGTCCGACCGCGGCATTCCGCGGTCCTACCGGACCATGGAGGGATTTGGTGTCCACACCTTCCGGCTGGTGAACGCAGACGGCGAAACCACGCTGGTCAAGTTCCACTGGAAGCCCAAGCAAGGTGTCCATTCACTGGTCTGGGAGGAAGCCCAGATCATTAACGGCATGGACCCCGACTTCCATCGCCGGGATCTGGCCGACGCCATTGAGGCGGGGGCATATCCCCAGTGGGAATTGGGCATCCAGGCATTCCCGGATACCGAAGACCAGATGTTCGAGGGCATCGACCTCCTGGACCCCACCAAGTTCGTCCCGGAGGAACTCGCCCCGGTCCAGCCAATCGGCCTGATGACCCTGAACGCCAATCCCACCAACTACTTTGCCGAGACGGAGCAGGTCGCCTTCCACCCGGGACACCTGGTGCCCGGAATCGATGTGACGAATGATCCGCTGCTCCAAGTGCGGCTCTTCTCCTACCTGGACACCCAGATCTCCAGACTGGGTGGGCCGAACTTCGCGCAACTTCCCATCAACCGGCCGCACGCTCCGGTCAACGACATGCTCCGTGACGGGATGCACCAGACGGCGGTCCACTCCGGCGTGGCTCCCTACCACCCGAACTCACTTGATGGCGGATGCCCGTTCATGGCGGGGCAGGACGTCGGTGCGTTCGTGGAGGTTCCCGAAGAAATCGCAGAGGCCATCAAGGAGCGCCGCAACCCGGCATCCTTCGACGACCACTACAGCCAGGCACGGTTGTTCTTCCGGAGCATGACCCCGGTGGAGCAGGACCACATCATCCAGGCCTACACTTTCGAGCTCGGCAAATGCTTTGAAGCTGCTGTCCGGGAACGGCAGTTGATGGCATTGGCCAACATCGACGCCGGACTGTGCGAAGCCGTCGCCAAGGGCCTTGGCATGCCGGTTCCCGGCGCCACCGTGGATGTCCTCGACTCCGAGCCCAGCCCGGCGCTATCCCAGTTGGGCGGCACATGGCCCGTCGCAGGCCGCGTAGTGGGGATCGTCGCCGACGCCGGCAGCGATCTTTCGCTGATCGCTGCGGCCCGTGAAGCGCTGGAATCAGAAGGAATCGTGCCGTTGCTTGTTGCGCCGGTGGGTGGCCACCTCCAAGCGGACGACGGTCCTGCCTTGACGGTCCAGCGGACCTATCTGACGGCGCGGTCCACCGAGTTCGACGCCCTCGTCCTGGTAGGCGGAGCTTCGCCGGCTCCGGACGCCATGCCCGGCCGGGACGCCAAGGCGGGGGAGCCCGGAGCCACGGTGGACCCCCGCGTCGTGCTTATGGCCTCGGAAGCCTTCCGCCACGGCAAGGCAATCGGTGCGTGGGGTTCGGGAGCTTCCTGCCTCGATGCTGCGGGCATACCCCAGGACGCTCCGGGGATCGTGGCCGGGGATGACCCGGGCGCTGTGATCCCTGCCCTCCAAGAGCTCTTGTCCACGCACAGGGCCTGGGAGCGGTTCCCGGCTGCGGGAGCGTCAGCTTAGCGTCCGCCTGCCTCCAGGGGACTCACGACGGCGGGTGGTTGCCACATCGGTGACCACCCGCCGTCGGCGTTAGGTGAATCGCGACGTCAAACCCTACTCAGTCCGGAATTCAAGCACTAGGCTCAACGCCATGGAGAACACTGCTTCAGTACAAGACACCAAAGAGCTCAGCGTCCATGACTGCTGGAAGTATCTGCAATCCACATCGGTCTGCAGGATCGGCCTTGTCATCGATGGAAATCCGGAGATCTTCCCCATTAACTTCGTCTCCAATTACGGAACGATCATTTTCCGCATCGGGGAAGGCACCAAGGAGGCCGCTCTACGGGGCGCGTCACGCGTTGCACTTGAGGCAGACGGTTTCAACAGCTACGGAACCATTGCCTGGAGCGTGATCGTCAAGGGCAATGCCGAGTTCGTCTCGGACCCGAACGAGATCCAGGAAGCCGTGGACTCGGGACTTGCCCCGTGGCAACCGGGCAGCAAGGACATCCTGGTGAGGGTGACGCCGTCGGACATCAGCGGCCGCAGGTTCGTCATCAACCCGCCCAGCCAGTGGCGGCCAAATGTTGATCCGGAGACCTTGACGGACGAACAGCGATCCTAGGTGCATCCGGTCCGGGGGCGGGGCATGCGCCCCGCCACCGGCGGCTGCTAGCGGATGAACTTCTCCGCAAGCCCCTCCGAAGCCCGGGCCAGGACCGAGACGTCGGCGCCTACCAGCACGAACGAGGCGCCGGCGTCGAGGTAGGACCTGGCTGTTGCTTCGTTGAAGGCGTTTACGCCGGCCGGTTTGCCCGCCGCTTTGGCGGCTTCAAGGCAATGCTCGACGACGGCCCTTACCAAGGGATTCTCCTGCTGGCCCAGCAGGCCCATTGAGGCGGCGAGGTCGGAGGGGCCAAGGAAGATTCCGTCCACCCCCTCCACGGCGAGGATTTCTTCGACGGCGGATGCTGCCGCCTCGGATTCGATCTGGACCGTCAGGCTGATGCTGTCCGAAGCAGTGGCGAGGTAGTCCGGGATGCGGTTCCAGCGCGCCGAGCGTGCCAGTGCGGACCCGACGCCCCGGACCCCGTGCGGCGGGTAACGGACGGCGGCCACCGCGGCGGCAGCTTCGAAAGCGGAGTTGACCATGGGAATCATGAGATTCTGCACGCCAAGGTCCAGGTATTGCTTGATCACCACGGTGTCGTTGACAGGAGGCCGGACCATGACCTGGATGGGGTAGCCGCTGGTGGCGTGGAGTTGGGCAAGGATCGATTCGAGGCCGTTGGGGCTGTGTTCGGCGTCGATCAGGAGCCAGTCCAAACCGGAGCCGGCGCAGATTTCGGCCACCAACGGGCTGCCCGAACACACCCACATTCCCACCAGGGGGCGATCCGATTCCCGGAGGACTGTGTAGAACCGGGGGTCTAGCTGAAGTGGCATGTCACAACTCCCAAGGGTCCGTAGTCGGCGTGGACGGTATCGCCTTTGTACACCCACAGGGGGCGGGTGAAGGAGCCGGCGAGGATGATGTCCCCGGCTTTCATGGAGTCGCCGTGGGCTGCGATCTTGTTGGCCAGCCAGTGGACCCCGTTGGCCGGGTGGTCCAGAACGCCCGCTGCCACTCCGGTCTCTTCCACGGTTTGGTTCTTGTAGAGGATGGCCGAAACCCAGCGGAGGTCGACGGCGTCGGGCTTCACGGGGCGCCCGCCGACCACCATGGCGCCCATGGCGGCGTTGTCCGAGATCGTATCCACGATGGTCCGGCCCTCCATTTCGATCCTGGAGTCCAGGATCTCCAGGGCAGGAACCACGTAGTCGGTGGCGTTGAGGACATCGAAGATGGTGCAGCCGGGTCCCTTCAGGCCGTCCTTGAGCACGAACGCAAGTTCCACCTCCACCCGCGGGTGGGTGTACCGGTCCCACTCCACGGAGCAGCCGGTTTCGAAGACCATGTCATCGAAGATCGCTCCGTAGTCAGGTTCGGTGATGCCGGTGGCAGCCTGCATGGCCTTGGATGTGAGGCCGATCTTGCGCCCTACCAGCGTGCGGCCGGCTTCTTCGTTGCGTTGCTGCCACAGCTTCTGCACGGCGTAGGAATCGTCCACCGTCATCTCCGGGTAGCGCGCGGTCAGGCGTGGGACCGGTTTGCGGTTCCTGCCCGCCTCGACGAGTTCGTCGGCGATGGCTTCGATTGTCCGGGCATCCAACATTCTCAGACCTGCGCTCCCAGTTTGAATCCTGCGGCTCCGGTGGCCTCGTCGGGTCGCGTGTAGGAGAAACCATCGGCCCCGACCGTCACTGCCATTTCGGACTTCTCTTCGCGCTCAATGACTGGCTGCGGATTGCCGTCGAGGTCCAGGACCAGGGAAGCTTCGGTGTACCAGGATGGGACCACGGGGTTGCCCCACCAGTCACGGCGTTGGTTGTCGTGCACGTCCCAAGTGACGGTGGGGTTGTCCGGGTCGCCGGTGTAGTAGTCCTGCGTGTAGATCTCCACCCGGTGGCCGTCCGGGTCCAGGATGTAGAGGTAGAACGCGTTGGAAACACCGTGCCGGCCGGGGCCGCGTTCGATGCGGTCGCTGATTCGCAGGGCACCCATTTTGTCGCAGATTTGGATGATGTTGTGCTTCTCGTGGGTGGAGAACGCAATGTGGTGCAGGCGGGGGCCGTTGCCGCCGGTCAGGGCTGTGTCGTGTACGGTCTGCTTGCGGTGCATCCACGCCGCGTACGTGACGCCGTCGGAATCCTTGATGTCTTCGGAGACCCGGAAGCCAAGGTCCTCGAGGTACTTGCGGCCGCGGGGAACGTCCGGGGTGACCTGGTTGAAGTGGTCCAGGCGGACCAGCTCACCGGCTGAGTAGAGGTCGTAGCGTTGGGTGAGGCGTTCGACGTGCTCAACCTCGTAGAAGAACTCGTACGGGAAGCCCAGCGGATCCTCCACGCGGACGGAATCGCCCACGCCTTTGGTGAAGCCTTCCTTGCGGCGTTCCACCCGGCAGCCGAGTTCGCGGTAGTAGGCCTCGGCGGCATCCACCTCAGCGGGGGACTTCACCCGGTAGGCGAACGCAGCGGCCGCGGCCACGGGGCCCTTGCGCAGGACCAGGTTGTGGTGGATGAACTCCTCGAAGGAACGGAGGTAGATGGTGTTCTCGTCCTCCTCGGTGACGTGGAGGCCAAGGAGGTCCACGTAGAACGCGCGGGACTTTTCCAGGTCCGTCACCACCAGCTCAAGGTAGGCGCAGCGAACGATGTCCGGAGCCGGGACAGTGGGGGTGGGGATGGGGCCGGTGAAGGGAGTAGTCATGATGGTCTTTCTTCGTCGAAAGGATGGTTGTAGGTACCCAACTGGGTCGCATTTGTGCGCGTTTTGGGGGCTGAAAACGCGCACTATTGCGACCTGGTTGGGTGCTAGGCGCCGGACTTGGGCGTGTCGCCGAATTTGGGGGTGTGGACGGAGCCGAGGGTGATGTGCACGGCTTGCTGGTCGGTGTAGAAGTCGATCGAGCGGTAGCCCCCCTCGTGGCCCAGGCCGGAGGCTTTGACGCCGCCGAACGGGGTGCGCAGGTCGCGGACGTTGTGGCTGTTGAGCCACACCATGCCGGCCTCGACGTTTTGGGAGAAGTTGTGCGCCCGGGTCAGGTTCTGGGTCCAGATGTAGGCGGCCAGGCCGTACTTGGTGTTGTTCGCCAGGGCGAGGGCTTCGTCGTCGTTCTCGAACGGGGTGATGGCCACGACGGGACCGAAGATTTCCTCCTGGAAGATCCGCGCGTCAGGTGCGACGTCGGCAAACACGGTGGGTGCCATGTAGTTGCCTTCGGGGAGGTGGTCGGGTCGGCCGCCGCCAGCCAGGAGCCGGCCTTCGGACTTGCCGATCTCCACGTACGATGCAACCTTCCGGTAGTGCTCCGGGTGGACCAGTGCCCCGACCTGGGTCTTGGGATCGTGGGGATCGCCCACCACGATGTTCTTGGCCCGGGCGGCGTACTTTTCACAGAATTCGTCGTAGATGGCGCGTTCCACCAGAATGCGGGAGCCGGCGGTGCAGCGTTCGCCGTTGAGCGAGAACACGCCGAACAGGGCCGAATCGATCGCGGCGTCCAGGTCGGCGTCGGCGAACACGACGCACGGGGACTTGCCGCCGAGTTCCATGGACAGGCCCTTGAGGTTCTCTGCAGCGTTGCGGAAGATCGTCTGGCCGGTGGTGGTCTCGCCGGTAAAGGAGATCAGCGGAACATCCGGGTGCTTCACCAACGCATCACCGGCTTCCTCACCCAGGCCGTTGACCAGGTTGAACACCCCGTCGGGCAGGCCGGCGTCCTTGAAAATCTGCGCCCACAACGACGCCGAGAGCGGCGTGAACTCGGCGGGCTTCAGGACTACGGTGTTGCCGGTGGCCAGGGCCGGGGCGAGCTTCCACGACTCCAGCATGAACGGGGTGTTCCACGGCGTGATCAGGCCGGCGACCCCGATCGGCTTGCGGTTGACGTAGTTGATCTGCGAGCCGGGGACCTTCATCGCGTCGTCGAACTGGGCCACGATCAGGTCCGCGAAGAAGCGGAAGTTCTCCGCCGCCCGGAGTGCCTGGCCCTTGGCCTGGGTGATCGGCAGGCCGGTATCGAACGTCTCGAGCTCGGCGAGGCGCGCTTCCTGCGCCTCGACGGCGTCGGCGATCTTGTTCAGCACCCGGGCACGCTCGCGGGGCTTCATCTTCGGCCAGGGACCGTTGACGAACGCTTCGCGCGCCGCGGCGACGGCGAGGTCGATGTCTTCCTTCTGGCCCGCGGCGGCGGTGGCGTAGTTCTGGTTGGACACCGGGTCCAGCACGTCGAATGTCTTCCCGGAGACGGAGTCAACGAACTCGCCGTTGATGTAGTGCTGGATATGGGTGGGCAGGTCCTCGGGAACGTAGTGTTTGGTGGTTTCGGTGGAGGTCGTCATCGTTGAGTTCCTAACTGGATACGGCGTGGGCGAGGTAGGCGTCGAGGGTGGCGGCGCGGTGTTGGCGGGCAGCTTTCTCGATGGTGTCGGCGTCTGCTCCGGACTCGATGAGTTGGAGCAGGGCCTCGTGTTCACGCACCGATTCCTGGGCCCGGCCGGGCACGAACCGGAACGTGGATGAGCGCAGGGACGCCAGCCGGTTCCAGCCGCGGTGGACCAGGTCAAGGATGTGCGGGTTGGGGCAGTGCTCGAACAGGACGGAATGGAAGTCCTGGTTCAGGGCGGTGAAGCGGACGGGGTCAAAGTGTTCCAGGCACTCGCGCATCTCGGCATTCACTGCACGGGCGCGGGCGATCGTGGCCGGATCAATCAGCGGTGCGGACAACGCGGTGGCCGCACCTTCCACGATGCTCAGGGTCTGCATCGTGTACAGGTACTCGGTGGGGTCGATCCCGGAGACCGTCGCGCCGACGTTCCGTTCGAACTTCACCAGGCCTTCGGCCTCCAGCCGGCGGATGGCTTCGCGGACAGGGACCACGCTGAAGCCCAGGTCTTCGGCGATCTTGGCCAGGACCAGCCGGTAGCCGGGGGTGTAGGCGCCCTCGACGATCCGGGCCTTCACGGCCTCATACGCTTGCTGGGATTTGCTCCCGACGGCGGTTTCAGTCACCGTGGGCTCCTTCCGTGGCTTGCAGGGACAGCCATTCGGCGTAGCGGGCCTGCCACTCCTTGTTCATGGGGTAAAGACCATCCACGCTGTTGCCTTGCTTGACCATCTCAAAGATGAAGACTTCTTCCTTTTCCTGGGCGATGCAGTCGTCCACGAGTTCCTCGGTGATGGCCGGGGGAATGACCAGGATCCCGTCGGAATCGGCAACGATGATGTCGCCCGGCTGCACAGTGGCGCCGCCGCAGGCAATGGTGATGTCGGTGTCCCACGGGATGTGTCGCCGTCCGAGCACGGCCGGGTGCGGGTTCGCGAAGTATGTCGGCATGTCCAGGTCCGCCACGGCAGAATAGTCGCGGACACCGCCGTCGGTAATGATCGCCGCGGCCCCGCGGACCTGGGCCCGCAGTGCGAGGATGTCCCCCACTGTTCCGGTGCCCTTTTCTCCGCGGGCTTCCATGACCAGGATTTCGCCTTCATTCACCGAATCGATCGCGCGTTTCTGAGCGTTGAAGCCACCGCCGTGGGTCTTGAAAAGGTCCTCACGGTTGGGTAAATAGCGCAGCGTCCGGGCCAAACCCACCACCTTGCGGTCCGGGCGGGTGGCCTGCAAGCCGTCGATGCTGACGTTGTTCAACCCGCGCTTGCGAAGCTGCGACGACAGGGTAGCGGTGGCCACCGATTCGAGCTTCGCCTTTAACTCCGGCGTCAGCACACTCGCGGCAGCCGCCGGCTCCGCGGGTGCCAGCCCGGCGGCTTCGCGGGAACCGTAGGCCTCTTCCCGCTGCGTGTCATCGGTCTTGGGGCCGGCACCAAAGTCCGCGAACGGCGTCGTACCTTCCGTCACCTTGGTGGTGAGGCGGCCGGTGCTGAAACCACCTCCGGTGACCTCGATTTCGACGACGTCCCCCGGGACAGCCACGGAAGCTCCAGCGGGGGTGCCGGTGAGGATGATGTCGCCCTCCTCGAGCGTCAGCAGCTGGGAGAGGTCCGCGACGAGCTGCGCGAAGGGGAAGAGGAGGTCCTCGGTGGTGTCGTCCTGGACCAGGTCACCGTTGTGCCAGGTGCGGATGCTCAGTTTGGAAGGGTCGACGGCGTCTGCCGGGATGAGCGCCGGGCCAACGGGCGTGAAGCCGTCACCGCCCTTGGAACGGAGGTTGGAACCCTTGTCCGCGTAGCGGAGGTCGTACACGCCGAGGTCGTTGGAAGCGGTGACGGCGGCAACGTGGCTCCACGCATCCTCCAAGCCAACGCGGCGGGCAGCTTTGCCGATCACCAGTGCGATCTCGCCCTCGTAACCGAGCAGCTCACAGCCGGCAGGGCGTTCAACGGTGCCGGGAGCATCGGGGGAACCCAGGGACAACGACGACGGCGGCTTCAGGAAGTAGGACGGTTGCGCGGGAGTCCGCCCACGCTGCGCAGCCCTGCTGGGGTAGTTGATATGGACCGCAATCACCTTGCGCGCTGACGCCAGGGTGTCCCATGTGACCTGTTCCAAGCCCACTCCTCATCGAGTATGAAATCGTATACGATCACTCTGGCTCATCTGATGGAAGGTGTCAAGGGCCCTTCGTGCTTACTATGGCTGGACACCCGGGTCCGCCTGAAAGGGCGGTTGCCCTCCAGCCGCAAGGAGCAGCCATGACGCTAAGCAAAGGCACGCACGTCGAATGGAACACGTCCCAGGGCACGACGCACGGGAAGATCGTCGAGAAGAAGACGTCCGACTTCGAACTCGAAGGCAACACGCACCGGGCCAGCGAGGATGAGCCGCAATACATCGTGGAGTCGGACAAGACCGGTGCCCGTGCGGCGCATAAAGCTTCGGCCCTGACCGAGAAGAAGTAGCGCTGGCGAGAAGAAGTAGCGCTGGCGAGGAGGAGCACTATGGCCAAAGAGCTTGCAACCCAACTCATCGAACAACTCCAGGCTGCCGGAGTTCAGCGTATCTACGGGATCGTGGGCGACAGCCTCAACCCCCTCGTCGATGCTGTCCGGCAGACCGGCGGCTCCGCCCAAGGGGGTATCGATTGGATCCACGTCCGGCATGAAGAAGCTGCCGCGTTCGCCGCAGCGGCCGAAGCGCAACTCACCGGAAAGCTGGCCGTGTGTGCCGGCTCCTGCGGCCCCGGCAACCTCCACCTGATCAATGGCCTCTATGACGCCAACCGCACCGGCGCCCCGGTGTTGGCGATTGCCTCCCACATCCCAAGCAAGCAAATAGGCAGCGGGTTCTTCCAGGAGACCCACCCGGACCGGCTCTTCAACGAATGCTCGGTGTACTCCGAACTGGTGAGTACCACGGATCAGGCGCCGCGCGTCATGCACAGTGCCATCCAGAATGCCGTCGCGTTGAGGGGCGTCGCCGTCGTGACGCTTCCCGGTGACATTGCGGGCCTGGAAGCCACGGCTTCAACGCCGCTTCCTGCGACGTTCCGTCCCGCCAGTTTGGTTCCGGATCCGGCCAGCGTGCAGGAACTCGCCGATGCCATCAACGACGCCGGCAAGGTCGCCATTTTTGCCGGCGCGGGCGTCGAGGGAGCACACAGCGAGTTGATTGCCCTGGCTGAGTTGGCGAAGGCTCCGATCGGGCATTCCCTGCGCGGCAAGGATTTTGTCCAGTACGACAACCCGTTCGACATTGGCATGACGGGACTGCTCGGCTACGGAGCTGCGGCCGAAGGCATTGAAGACGCTGACCTGCTGGTCCTCCTGGGAACGGACTTTCCCTATGACCAGTTCCTTCCGGAGACCCGCACGGCGCAGGTAGACCGCGCCGCCCAGCGACTGGGGAGGCGGACCGACGTCGATATCGCCGTCCAGGGTGATGTGCTCCCCACCCTCACTGCGCTCCTGCCCCTGGTGAAGCCGAAGTCGAGCCGCCGCTTTCTGGACCAGATGCTCAAGAAACACGACCGCTTGATGAACAAGGCTGTGGGAGCCTACACGCGGAAGGTGGAGAAGAAGCAGCCCATCCACCCGGAATACGCGGCGTCGTTGTTGGACCAGGTAGCCGCCGAGGATGCGATCTTCACTGCGGACACCGGCATGTGCAATGTGTGGACGGCGCGCTACATCAACCCTTTGGGGACCCGCCGGCTGATTGGGTCGTTCCTGCACGGCTCCATGGCCAACGCCCTCCCGCACGCCATTGGTGCGCAACTGGCCTATCCGGGCCGCCAGGTGGTGTCGGTCTCCGGCGACGGGGGACTGTCCATGTTGCTGGGCGAACTCATCACCGTGGCTGCCCACAAGTTGCCCGTGAAGGTGGTCGTGTTCAACAACTCCACGTTGGGCATGGTGAAACTGGAGATGCTGGTGGATGGCCTGCCCGACTTCGGGGTGGACGTACCGGATGCCAACTATGCCGCTGTGGCCAAAGCACTCGGTTTTCACGCGGTGCGGGTGACGGACCCGGCAGACATTGAGTCAGCCTACCGGGATGCGTTCGCACATCCCGGCCCTGCACTCGTGGAACTGATCACCGATCCGCAGGCGCTGTCCATCCCTCCGAAGATCTCCGGCTCACAGGTCATCGGTTTCGCCACGGCCATGTCCAAGGTGGTGCTGAACCGCGGAGCGGGGGAGGCCGTCAGCATGGCCCGCAGCAACCTCCGCAACATTCCGCGCCGCTAGGACCCTGGTTCCGGCGGGCCGGGGGCTTACCTCTCCGGTCCGCCGGACCATTCCTTTCCGGCCCACGGATCGTAGTCGGCAATCAGCTTCTCCTGCTCCGGTCGCCTGCCCTCGGCTACGTGCTGGAGGTTCACGCGGACGCGGTACCAGAGCGAGCTAGAGCCGCGCATGCCATCCACCAGGATGTCCGCCGGATGGAGGTCCGGAACAACGTCCTTGTGGTTGGCTTTCCACTTCTCCAAGGCATCAAGGGCTTCGGGCTTGGTTTTGGTCCGGGCCACTTCGATGAGCGGCATGGTCGATTTACGGCGGCCGGACCCGTCTCCGCCCCGGGGAGCTTTCTCCGCCGGGCCCAACTCCTCCGCCAGCGCGAGGAGCCCGTCGAGGCTCCCTGCAGCCTGATCGATGCCGTCGTGGGGATCGCCGATGTCCTTGAATCTTCCAGGGACCGTGAGGACAGTGAACTGGTCCGGCCGGATGGTGGCCACTTCTTCCCACGTCAGTGGCGTGGAGACTCTGGCGTCCGGCAGGGGCCTGATGGAGTAGGCGGACGCCACTGTGCGGTCCTTGGCGTTCTGGTTGAAGTCCACGAAGACGCTCTCACCCCGCTCTTCCTTCCACCACCGGGCCGTGGCCAGCCCCGGTGCCCGGTTCTCGACTTCCCGGGCCAGGGACTCGGCAGCCAGCCGGACCTGCCGGTAGTCATGGTCCGGGACTATCCGGACCAGGATGTGGAGTCCGCGGGAGCCGCTGGTCTTGGGCCAGCCCACCAGTCCGACGTCGTCCAGCACCTCCCGTGCCACGTACGCGACGTCCACTATCTGTTTCCAATCCACGCCCGGCATCGGGTCAAGGTCAATACGGAGCTCGTCCGGATGGTCCAGGTCCTCGGCCCGCACCGGGTGGGGATTGAGGTCCAAACATCCAAGGTTCACTACCCACGCCAGACCTGCAGCGTCGCGAATCACCGCTTCCTCGGCAGACGTGCCCGAGGCGTAGTGCAGGGTTGCCGTGTCTATAAAGGGTGGGTGGTTCTCCGGTACGCGCTTTTGGAAGAACGGCTCCGCGTCGATGCCCTTCGGGAAGCGCTTAAGGACCATGGGCCGTCCGCCGGCTCCGCGGAGTGCGCCTTCGGCGACCGACAAGTAGTACCGGACGAGGTCCAACTTGGTCAGGCCGGGCTCCGGGAAGACCAGCTTGTCCGGACTGGAGATGCGGACGTCCACATCGTCGATCGTAAGAATCTCGGCCGGGGTCTTGGACGGAGTCATGGCGCCACGCTAGCAACGATGGACGGTGCGGACCATAGCTTCCAGTGCAGGTGCGGACCCTTGAGCGCCCTTGGCCATGGCGATAGCATGGCCGCCTCCGGATGGGCAGGCCGCGTCCGGACGGCTGAGACCATGTCCGGTTGCAGAGCCGCTTTAGGGTGGGGCGCGGGTCGAGTGTCCTGCCATGCACAAGGAGCCAATCATGAGTGAAGTAACAGAAAAACCCGGCGCAGAGCTGATGGTCGATCTGATCATCACCTTGGACGGGTACGCCTCCGGGGAAGGATGGCCGGGGTGGTGGGGCTTGGAAGGGCCGGAATACCTTGCCTGGCTCGAAGAAGAAGGAAAGAAGGATTTCACCACCCTCATGGGAGCGAATACCTACAGGGTGATGGCAGGGTTGTCCCAACAGGCGGCTGACGACTCTGCCGCATTCTCCGAGGAGGAGGGTGCCAGTTTGGGCGGCCTGGCCGATATGCCCAAAGTCATCTTCTCTTCCACCCTGCAAGAGCCCCTGGCCTGGCCGAATTGTGAGTTGATTCGCGGCGATGCCGTGGAAGCCGTCCGCGGGATGAAGCGCACCCGGACCGGGACGTTGTCAACGCTGGGCAGCCTCTCCCTGTCCAGGTCCTTGCTGAACGCCGGGCTCGTGGACCGGTTCCGGCTGGTTATCTTCCCTGTGATCACGGGCCGTACGGGAAGCGAAAGGATCTACGACGGCTACCCGGACGTTGCCCTTGAGTTGGTCAACAGCAGGACTTTTGATGGCCGGTCCCAATTGCTGGAGTACATCCCGACGGTCTTGGAAGGCCCGCCCCCGGCTAGAAAATAAGGCAACTTACTAATAGTCTGACGTGGGGACCTTCCCTGACCAGAGGAAAGAGGAGAACATGACTGAAGAACACGACATCAGCAAGGTCACGGAAATCATCAACGACTCCAGGATCGGGATGCTCACCACCATCAACGAGTCCGGAGCGCTTGTCAGCCGGCCCCTCGCCGTCCAGGAGGTCCAGGAAGACGGCGACCTGTTGTTCTTGACGTCCCTCGAGACATCCCAGGTGGCCCACGTGAAGGCAGATCCCCGGGTCAACGTATCGTTTGGTCGGAAGACTGAGTGGGTCTCTGTGGCGGGAACGGCGGAGGTCGTGACGGACCGGGACCAGATCCGCGAGCAATGGAGCCAGGCTGCGGAGGCATGGTTCCCTGACGGACCGGAGACTCCCGAGGCTTGCTTGCTCCGCGTGGATTCCGACTCCGCCGAATACTGGACCTGCCCCGGCGGTACCGCGGCCACTGTGTTGCAGTGGGTCAAATCCAAAGTGACGCATTCCCGGATGAGCGTTGGCGAGAGCAACACGGTGGATCTCTGAACAATGGTTGATGCAGAGCGGTTCCGCGCGATCCTGAATCAGGAGAGGGAGCAGAAACGAACCCTTCTTGATTCGCTTCGCGGCGACATCCGCTCAGTCAGCGCCGCCCGGGTGGACTCCAATGTGGACGACGAACACGACCCCGAAGGCAGCACCATAGCGTTCGAGCTGTCGCAGGCCGGGGCGCTCATGGAGCAAAGCCGTGCGGGATTGGAGCAGATTGAGGCGGCGCTGGCCCGCATCGACGACGGCACCTACGGGCGCTGTGCTGTCTGCGGGGAAGCAATACCCGAGGGCAGGCTCGAAGCCCGGCCTTGGACTCCGTTCTGCGTCCGGCACGCATCAGGGCGCACGAAGAACTAACCCGTGGACTCCGGTCCGTCCTGCCCCGCCGTCGGCGTCGGCGTCGTCGCACGGTCGGCAACGGGAGCCTGCCTGCGGCTGGCGAGAAGGAACGGGACGGCCAGCAACTCGATGACACCGGCAATCGCCAGCGACGCGGGGTAGCCGTACAGGTCCGCGCTGCGGCCCAGGAGGGGTTGGACTACCACGCCGCCGCTGGAACCCATCAGGGAATCGAAGCTCAAGACCGTGGCGCGTTGCTTGGAAGGGATCATGTCGTTGACATACGCCTGCCGCACTGGAAGGGCCGCCGAACCCATCACCGCCCACAATGCCAGCAGCACCAAAGCAACCCAGAACAGGCGCGTGAACCCCAAGGCCAGCAGAATGGCACCGCCGATCACGCCCGTCAGGATCAGCACCGAGGTTCGCTTGTGGAACAGACCCCTCAGGTGCGGCGCCAACCAGCCACCCAGAATTTGCGAACCGGCAACGATCGCGGCGGCGAGCCCCGCGATCGAGTAAGCCTTGGGGTCGCCGAACAGCTCCAGCAGGAAAGGCTGCAAAGCGTAGAAAACATAAATCCCGACGCCGGCGGTAAAGGGAGCAGCGAGCATCACGTACCGGACGGGCCGGTTCTTCAAACCGTTGTCGAGCGAGGCCGACAGCACTGCACGGGTGGCCGCCACAGGACGCGCCGACCTATCAGGCGAGAACCCGACGTCGTGCATCAACCGGAACGCGACCGCGAACATGGCCACGAGCACCAGGACCCTGAGCAGGAACGGCACGCCAAGGTCCGTGGCTTGGGCAATAACCCCTCCTGCCACGGAGCCAACCAGCATTGCGATTCCTTGCGCCATCTGACCGCGGCCCAGGACAGTCTCCAGTCCGCCCTCGTATCCCGAATATCGCAGGGCATCCACCAGCCAGGCTTCCACTGCGCCTGAGAAGAACGTGAAGCCCAGCCCCAACAGCACCGAGACCACCGCCCACATCCAAAACGGTGCGGAAATCTGCCAGAGCACGTAGTACAGGTAAGTGGACCCGGCCAGCGTCATGGTGCCCAGCAGGAACGACGTACGCCGGCCCCAGCCGTCGGCCACCACGCCGGTAGGTACCTCGAACAGGACCATGCCCGCGGTGAAGAACGCGTTCGCGGCGAAGGCCTCGAGGTTGCTCAGCCCCGCGTCCAGCAGGAAAAGGGTGTTAATGCCCCAAATGAAGGATGCAGCGATGGTGTTGCCCAGCGTCAGCGTCAGATAGACACGTTGTATCGCGCGGGCGGCATCGTTCATGGTGTCGCCGCTGCCTGTGGAGGGAGGAGGGGCCACGAGCCCATTGTCTTACCGTTGGACCCTTGCCGCCATAGGTGCAGGTGGACCGCAGGATAAAGTGACCCCATGAAATCCGCCGCCGTCAAGGCAGCCGCCGGGGTCGCCGTCGTGGTCGTCGCGGGCGTGGGAGTTGCGGGCCTGGCATCCAAGCCAAGCATGGGTCCGGCAGGACCCGACTACTGCCTTGCGCCCGGAAGCCAGGCCACCCGGATCCACCAGTATGTTGTGGATGGCTATAAGGACCCGGAAGACACCTCCCGCTCGCTGCAACAGGCCATTGACGCTGCGGCGAAGAGCGGAGGGGCCGTAGTGCAGCTTCCCGAAGGTACCTTCATGCTGGCTGAGCCATTGCTGGTCAAATCCAACGTTGCCCTCAGGGGACAGGGCGCCGGCACAATACTGAAGGCCGGACCCGGTTTCCTGTCTTCCGAGGGTCCTTTCGGCGGACATCCGCTCATCACCACCAATGGGGCCAACAACGTGACCATCGCCGGACTGACCGCGGACCACAGCGGGGACCAGCTCGACGGGAATACCCGCGGCCGGCTCTCCGAGTACCTCGTGGACGTCCGGCATTCCAGGAACGCGCTGGTGGAGGGGATCCGGACCCAAAATCCCTTCACCTACTCAATCGCCGTGGTGGCAAGCAGCGATTTTTGTGTCCGCAACAACCAGACCGTAGCGGACAGCAGTGGCTCGTATGACCAACTGGACGGGATCCACATCACCGACTCCCACGGCGGCGTGGTGGAAGGCAACACCGTGGATCAGGGGCAGGGAGCAGATGGCGACGACGGCTTGGTGGCCCAAACGATCGGCGCCGAGGTCTTCGACGTGGTCTACAGGAACAACAACGTCCGCGGCGGTCCGCACGGCTCCGGTTTGCAGCTGGCTGTCGGGAAGCACTCCATCCGGAACATCACGGTGGAAAACAACACCTTCCGCAAGTCACCCAACGGAATCCAGACCGGTTACTACGACGGATTTTCAGCGGTCCGGGACATCCACGTGGTGGGAAACTCTTTCGCGGAGATGCCGGGGCCGTGGCTGACGTTCCATGGTGAGCTGCAGAATATCAACGTCGCGGACAACCTCTACTGCCACACAGGAAGCCTCAGGCTTGGCGCTGGGCCCGGAAACAAGGCGGTCAACAACAAAGAGGGGTGCTAGCTGTTCTCCGCAGCTTAGTTAGCTGTGCCCGAATCTCAGTTAGCTGTGCCCGAACCTCAGTTGCCTTGGGCCGGAACAAAGTACGTCTCGGCCCGCGGTGGAATCTTGCCGCCGGGGAAGAGCGAGCCGGCCTGGGTGGCATACTGGCGAATCCGCCCCTGCTTTGAGGCGAGCCCCCGGTCCCATGACCAGGGGACGTAGCCGAGGCGATCCAGCCGCGAAGTGTCCGGGCCGGACACCAGGTCGTAGGGAAAGTCCGAATACAGCACCAGGTTCTGCTGATGCGCCATACCGGCTTCCCGAGTGATCAGGTGGTCCACGTGCTTGCCCACGCCCACGGGACAAAACAGGAGTTCGGCGCCTGTGAGTGCCATGAGCTCGGCGACGTCCCCCTGCAGCCGGTTGATCAAGGCCTTCTCTGCGTGGGAGATACGACCCAGGGCAACGTCGAACCGGAAGGTCGGATAACGATGGGGAAGTCCGGGCCGCACCCTGCCCCACGCCGGGTTGCCGATCCGCGGGAGCCGGCGTCGGCGGAAGAGGGCGTCCACGCCGCCCATGTGCAAGGGGCGGGCACCCATCTCCGTCAGGACCTTGTTGTCCTCTGTCTTGCGGGCTTCAAACAGGTCCAGTGCGCTTGAATGCGTGCACTGCCGCAGGAAAGACCGGGCTGCCCGGGTGTGCGGGCCAGGGGTTGCTTCGGTGAACAAGCTAGCCACGATGATTTCCCTGCCACCGGCCTGAGCCTCGATCAGAGCCCCGCAGGAAAGGACCGCATCGTCCAGATGGGGAGACAGGAAGAGCCAGGGTGCGTCACCGGCCAGCGAGCGTTCAATGCGTGTGTGCGCGGGCATGGAGATCACATCTCCGTCCGTGCCATGGTGATCCCTCGCGCGGACGGTGCCATGTGCAGGTGCAGCAGATCCATGAAGAACCTCCAATGAGCCAGACAACGTGACGTTGGGGTCCAAGCTATTGGGGGCCGTCATAGCAGGGCACGAGTAGTCGCTACTCGAATATGTGCGGTGTGGTTCCTGGTCGCCGCTTCGGGTACGCAGTTTTTTCGCGGGGGAGTACTTGCCCGCATCGATGATGGGGCGGGCACCCGGGGTGATCTGCCGGCCATTCGAGCCGGAGAGCCTCGGGGCCCGCCCTGTTCACCTGCGGTTTGCCCGCTCTGTGTACCTGGGTCCTGTGAGGATCAGGCGTGCTCCACCACGGCGGTGCTTGCCGCGGCGGTACTTGCAGCGGTAGGCGCCTCCGCCGTCGTAGGGACGTGCACCTCACGGGCCTTCGGCGCCGACCTGAGGCCCGCGAAGAATTCGGCGAGTTCCGCCGTCGCACTCAGCGGCAGGACGTTGGCGACGTACTGGTCGGGCCGGACTACCACCACCACCCCGTCCCGGCTGAGTCCGCGTTCGTCGAAGATGTCCGCTGCCGGGTCGGTGCCGAAGACCTTCTCCAGGTAGGTCAGTTTGAACGGTCCGACGGCGGGTTTGAAGACCGCGGGGACGGCATTGATGTCCACGTTCGTGTGGTCTTGCTGATAAATCACCTTGACGTCGAACCAGGCATCGCGGTCAAGGGTCGACGGCGTAGCAGCCAGTGGTGAGTCCGGTGCCGTCTCGAGCCACTCGGCAAAGTCGGCCACTGGGCCAGGGGCGCCTGCCGGTGCCGCGTCGGCGAAGACATAGATGCGCCAGCGCCCATCCGCCTTGGCATGGTGGCCCAAATGGATCGGGTTGGTGTCGCAGACCCGTCGCACGGGGGCGGACTTGAAGCGCTTGCCGACCGGAAAGCCAGTTGCAAGGTCCTGGTGGGTTGCCTCGGCAACCACCATGGAGGGGGTGTATTGGGTCATGAAGCCGGCCGGGAACTCTGCGGTGCTGGTGTAGAAGTTCTCCAGTTCCGTGGGGTCCTCAAATTCCTCGGGCTTTTTGGCCATGAGGGATGACCATTGCTTGTCGAAGTCGATGAGGTTCTTGGCTACCACTTGCCGTTCACCGGAATAGGTATCCAGCAGGGACTCCGGGCTCCGGCCTTCCAGTACGTGGCCGAGTTTCCAACCGAGATTGAATCCGTCCTGCATGGAGACGTTCATGCCCTGCCCGGCCTTGGCGGAATGGGTATGGCAGGCGTCGCCGGTGATGAACACGCGAGGGGTACGCTTGCCGCGCTCCTCCGGCAGAACGTCGTCGAACCTGTCCGTCAGCCGGTGGCCCACCTCGTAAACGCTGTGCCAGGCGACATTGCGCACGTCCAGGGTATAGGGATGCAGGATCTGGTTGGCTTTGTGGATAATCTCCTCGATGGTCGTCTTACGGACCGCGCCGTGGTCCTCCGGGGAAACCTCGCCCAGGTCCACATACATACGGAACAGGTGGCCACCCTCGCGGGGAATGAGCAGGATGCTGCCGCCCGAGCCGGACTGGATGGCACACTTGGTGCGGATGTCCGGGAAATCTGTCACCGCCAAGACATCCATGACGCCCCACGCGTGGTTGGCCTGGTCCCCGGCCAGGTGGCATCCGATGGACTCCCTGACCTTGCTCCGGGCACCATCGGCACCTACTACGTACTTGGCGTTGATAACCCGTTCCTGCCCTTCCAAGGGGCCTGCACTGTGAACGAGGGTCACGGAGACGGGGTAGGCGGAGTTGTCAGTAACCCGAAGGCTGCGGAATTCGTAGCCATAGTCCGGCTTCATCCTGGCGGGGGAGTTGGCCATGAACTCGGCAAAGTAGTCCAGCACGCGCGCTTGGTTCACGATCAGGTGGGGAAACTCGCTGATTCCGGTGGGGTCGTCAACTGCTCGCGCGCTACGGACGATCCTGGAGTGGTCCTCCGGGTCCGGCTTCCAGAACGCCATCTCGGTGATGCGGTAGGCCTCGGCGATGATCCGCTCAGCGAAACCGAAAGCCTGGAAGGTCTCGACGCTGCGGGCCTGGATGCCGTCAGCTTGCCCGATGGCCAGGCGGCCCGGACGACGTTCCACGATGCGCGCAGTGATATCAGGGAACTGGGCCAACTGGGCCGCCGTCAGCATCCCTGCGGGGCCTGACCCAACAATGAGCACGTCGACCTCATCGGGCAGATCCTCCGGCCGGTTGATCCCCACTCCGGCTGCAGGTTCAACTCTGGGGTCGCCGGATACGTAACCGTGGTGGTGGAAATGCACGGGCTTTCCTCACTTCTTTGTGACGGGGCAACCTTGGGATGCCGCTGTGTTCTATAATAGAACTGGGTGTTCGATTATTGCGAATACCATAGTAATCCGGCTCACATCACCGAACAAGTCCGAATCACTCCAAACAGCGTCACCGCATGTCAGGATCAGGTATGGCCCGACTTATGCTCTTGGACACTGCCTCGCTCTACTTCCGTGCCTTCTATGGCGTTCCGGACACCATCCGCCGAAAGGACGGCACCCCGGTCAATGCCGTCCGCGGCCTTCTGGACATGATTGCCAGGCTGACCACGGATTATCACTCAACGCATCTGATCGCTTGCTGGGATAACAACTGGCGGCCCCAGTGGCGGGTGGACCTCATACCCAGCTACAAATCCCACCGTGTGGCGGAAGAGGTAAGTTCAGGTCCCGACGTCGAGGTTGTCCCCGAAGCCCTCCAAGCGCAGATTCCCCTGATCAGCCACGTGCTTGAACTGGCTGGAATCGCGGTGGTGGGCGTCGACGATCACGAGGCCGATGACGTGATCGGAAGCTATGCGGGCCGACAGTCCATGCCGGTGGACGTTGTGACGGGGGACCGGGACCTTTTTCAATTGGTGGATGACGAGAAGGCGATCCGTGTTATCTACACGGCCCGAGGCATGAAGAACCTTGAGGTACTGACAGAGGTGGACGTCGTGCGCAAGTATCGCGTCCTGCCGCAGCAATACGCCGACTTCGCCACGCTCCGGGGAGATTCATCCGATGGACTGCCGGGCGTGGCGGGCATCGGCGAGAAGACAGCTGCGTCGCTGCTCGCCACACACGGTTCACTCGCCGGCCTCCTCGAGGCGGCAGAAGCGGCCGACGGCGGGCTGTCCGCCGGCGTTAAAGCAAAACTCGCCGCGGCCGCCGACTACCTGGAGGTAGCTCCTGCGGTGGTCAACGTGGTCCGTGACCTCGACCTGCCTTCCCTCGACGAGGTCGGCGCACAGTTGAAACCGGTAACCGGGGTCTCCCGTGACCAGTTACAGGAGCTCAGCACTGAATGGAACCTGGGCGGTGCCGTGAAACGCCTGCTCGATGCCTTCGACGCTCCCCGGTGATGCCCTGACTGGTCGGCTCACAGCTTTGTCCATACGTTCACAGCCAATGAACAGCTTCGCATCAGCCTCCGCCGGGGTGGTCACCGCACTCTTGAGTCAGGGCAGCAACCCGGCTGCCCACCAGCAACAACGGTGACGCAACCTGGCGGTTGCGAAGTGAGGACTAGTTATGTCAAGAACCAAGCAAATCACGTTGGGTCTAGCGGCGGGAGCATTGGCCCTCGGCACCGGACTTGGTGTCACGAGCATGGCTTCGGCAACGACGACGCCGGACCCCGGCTCCACGTCGACGCCCGGCGCAACGTCGACGCCGAGTGAGACGGCAACGCCAGGCCAAACGTCAGGTGACGGGTTGGCACCGGGCAAGGGACATGGCCGTCACGGCGGCCCCGGACGGGATGCAGGCCACCTGGCTTCTGCACTGGCCGCCAAGCTGGGGGTTGATGAAACCAAAGTCACCGACGCCTTGAAGGCGTTCCGCGACGCCAACAAACCCGCTCAGGCTCCGTCTGACGACACTAAACCCTCAGAGGGAAGCACGCCGTCCGATGGAACCGAGCAGTCCAAGGGATCCGAAACCGGACGGCCGGACCGGGCAGCGATGGAGGCCGCGCTGGCAAAGTCGTTGGCGTCCTCCTTGGGTGTTGAGGAATCGAAGGTCACGGCGGCCCTCGAAGAGATACGTTCGGAGGCGAAGTCAGACCGTGCCGCCGAGCTCAAATCCAGGCTCGACAAGGCCGTCACCGATGGCAAGTTAACCCAGGCCGAGGCCGACGCAGTGACCAAAGCCGTGGAGGCAGGAGTCATTGGAGGGGGAGCCCGCTGACGTAGTCCCGCCGCTCGCGGTGAGGGGCCGGGTGAGCCATTGGCTTCGGAAGCCGTAGCGCACCCGTTTCCCCACTGCAGGACAACTGACTGAATACCGTGGCATAGCCGTTCTGAGTGACAGGATCCTTCGTGATTGCGGAGGATCCTGTTGTTTTGTTGCCCCAAGGCGCCGGGGGTCTGATGGCGCTCAGGGGTTGGCTGGGGGCGCGCCAAGTGGCTGGGGTGTGTCGGGGCGGCCGTGGGTGCTTTCTGTTTTGGGGCAGGGTGTCATGTTCGGTGGGGTGTGTGGTGGTGGTTTCGTTGTGGTGTTTGGGTGGGGTCGATGTGGGGTGGTGGTGTGAACCATGGGATGCCTTGGTGGGTGGTGATTTTCCATTGTTCTTTGTGGATGAGGTGGTGGTGGGAGCACAGGAGGGTGCCGTTGTTGGTGCTGGTGGTGCCTCCTTGTGACCAGTAGGTGATGTGGTGGGCTTCGCACCAGGGTGCGGGGATGGTGCAGTCGGGGAAGGTGCAGCCTTGGTCTCTGGCGGCGATGGCTTTGCGGATGTGGGGTGGGAAGATCCGGGTGGTGCGGCCGATGTCGAGGACTTGTCCGTGGGTTCCGAGGAGGACGGGCAGGATGTCGGCGTCGCAGGCGATTTTGCGGATGGTGCTGGCGTGGATGGGGCCGGTGAAGGTCGCTGTTGCGCTGCCCGGCCGGGCTGAAGAGCCGCCCTGGTCTGGCTGGTGTGGTGGGTTTTGGAGTCGGGATAGAGGTCGTTAACGTCGATGGTGACGGTGAGTTGGGGTTTGAGGCCTCCGTTGGCGGGGAGTTTGCCGGTGCGCAAGGCGTAGTTGCAGCCGGTGATGAGACCGTCGAGGAGTTTCTGGGCTCGGGAGCGGCGGTCCAGCTCGGGCCCGGGTGTGCTGCGCCCGGTGACCCTGACGGCACTGACCGTGCTGGTGTTGCTGACGCTGGCGGCGCTGACGGTGCTGGTGGTGGCGGTGCTGCCGGGTTGGTCGCGGTCCGGGGCGGGGACCAACCCGGGAGTGGTGGTGCTGTTGCGGGGGCTGGCAGTAGTGCCGGCCCCGCTGCCGCCGGCGGTGGTGCTGGGGCTGGCAGTAGTGCCCGCGCTGCTGGCCGCGCTGGGGAGGCCGGTGTTGGTGTAGCTGTGGATGGCGGTAGTGCCCGCGCTGTTGGTGGTGTTGTGGCCGGGGTTGTTGGTGGTGTTGGGGTTGTTGTGTGGGGTTAGGCGTGGGTTGGTGGCGGTGTTCATGGTGGTAATGAGGGTTTCGTATTGTTCGTCGGTGGCAAAGATTTCGATGTGGTGGAGTCCGCGGCGGGGTTTGCGGATGAAGGCTCCTTGGATGGTGCGGAGTTCTTCTTCGGTGGGTTCGGGTCCGTCGTGGTCGATGCGGTTGATCCAGTGTTGGGCGGTTTTGGCCAGGAAGTCGGGGTCGTTGTGGGTGGCGGTGCGGGTCAGGGCGTGTTCCATGGTGGTGAGGGTGTCGGGGTGGGCGATGAAGGCGACGCGTTCGAGGGCTGTGGTGATGATGGTCGCTGAGCGGGAGGGCACGTCGGTGGCGGCGAACGCGGCGGCGAGGTGTTCGTGGCGTGGGGTGGTGGTCTCGCCGGTGAGGGTGGTTCCGGGCAGCAGGAGCGCGGCCTGGGTCAGGCGGCGGCGGGCTTCGCGGATATCGATCCGGAGCCTGGCGCGCAGGAACTCGGCGGCGTTGCGGTACCCGTCATCGAGCACCGAACCAGGCCCCGCAACAGAAGACCTCACAGGCCCGGACCCCACAACGGCCCCAAGCACGGCACCGGCAGCGGAGGCCGGTCGACCGGCCCGGGCAGTGGTGCCGGGTGTGTGCGGGTGGGCGGGGTGTGGGGTTTCGGTCCAGCCGGTCCGCCAGCCCGGGACGGGCTTTGCGGGGTTGTGTTTGGCTTCGGTGCGGGTGCGCTCGACCGCGTGGGCTGCAATGATCTGCAGGTAGCCGATGCTTCGGGAGAGGGGGTGTCAGATGGTTTGTGTAGGAGTTCCGGTCCTTGGTTGATTGGAGAAAGCTATGACTATGACTGGTTCTAGTGAGGAGCTCGGCGCGGAGCTTGCCGCCAAGGTGGCTGCCGCTGGTGGGATGGAGCAGCTGCGGGAGTCGGGTGCGTTTGATGAACTGATGGAGCAAATCGACTCCGGAGAGCTCCAGATTGATGGTAAAAACGGTTTCCTGAACCAGATGATCAAGGCCGTTCTGGAGCGTGGACTGAAGTCCGAGCTTTCCGGTCATCTCGGCTATGAAAAGGGTGATCCTGCGGCACGGTTGCTGCCCAACTCACGTAATGGGTTCTACCCGAAGACGCTGGCCAGCCAGGCCGGCGATGTGGACCTTGCTATCCCGCGGGACCGGAACGGCTCTTTCGTTCCGCGACTGGTACCCAAAGGGTCCCGCCGCACTGGCGGCTTGGACGAAATCATCGTCAGCCTCTATGCCGGCGGCATGACGGTTAGGGATATCCAGCACCATCTGGAATCGACGATCGGAACCGAACTTTCGCACGAGACGATATCGAAGATTACCGATGACGTTCTTGACGAAGTGATGATCTGGCAACGCCGCCCGCTTGATCCGATCTACCCGATCCTTTACCTGGACGCCATCGTGGTCAAAATCCGTGACGGGGCACAGGTACGGAACAAAGCGGCCCACATTGCCGTAGGTGTCGACATGGACGGCACCAAGCACGTCCTGGGTATCTGGGTCGAGGCCACCGAAGGGGCCAAGTTCTGGGCCGGGGTCTGCGCGGAACTGGCCAACCGCGGAGTCCGGGACGTCCTCATCGTGTGCTGCGATGGGCTGACCGGCTTTCCCGAAGCCATCGCCGCGACGTGGCCCATGGCAACGGTCCAAACGTGCGTGGTCCACCTGATCCGGGCCTCCATGCGGTTCGTTGGCTACCACGACCGGAAACGGGTCGCTGCCGCACTCAGGCCGATCTATACAGCGTCTTCAGCCGAAGCCGCGGAAACGGAGCTGGAGGCATTCGCTTCCTCCGAGCTCGGCAAGAAATACCGTGCCACGGTGAACACCTGGCGCAACAGCTGGGAGAAGTTCATTCCCTTCCTGGCTTTTGCGCCGCCATTGCGAAAGGTCATCTACACCACCAACGCCATCGAATCCCTGAACTACCAGCTACGCAAAATCATCAAAAACCGCGGTCACTTCCCGAACGACACCTCTGCGGTGAAACTGCTCTGGCTGGCCATCTGCAACATCGAAGACAAACGCGCCACCGAACGCGCGAAAATCCATGGGCAAGCACGGGAGAACAAAAGCAAATCCGTGCACACCCTTATCGAAGGTGCCCAAAGCCAAGGCTGGAACGAAGCACTGGGCATCCTCGCGATCACCTACCCGGAACGAATCGAACCCCATCTGGGCTAACCCCAGCCCACCTCTTACACAAAAACTTGACAAGCTCTCGGGAGAGGTCCTCGACCCGGGCAGCGAAGTCTGCTGCTTCCTGAACATCGAACACCCGCCCTGCCGGTAACGCCAGGGCACGCGCAGCCTCCAACACCGCCGCCCCGTCCTCCAACGCCTCCATCACATCCTCAACGACCCAACCGCCGCCATCAGCAAGACCCATGCCAACGGACGAACCAACGCCACCAGAAGAACTGCCGACGCCGGTAGGCTCACCGCGGTCAGAACTGCCAACGCCGGACGGGTGAGCGGCGCCAGAACTGCCGGCGCCGGGAGGTCCACCGCCATTAGCAGCCGCAGCACCGGGCCTACCCGCCCGTTCAACCACAACCTGCCCGCTCAAACCCATAAACCAAGCCTTCCACCCCACCCAAACCCTGTAACCAGACCCCAGCCCGTATGTGGAAAAACCAGCCAGGAAACCAGCCAAAACCTCCCCAAAACTCCGGTAAAAGGACCCTCGGATGGGTACAGATTCGGTACGTCGTACTGGGTAGGACTCTCCATCCCAGACTCAACAGTGCCTCCCTCGACTTCGGAATACAGGGTTAGATGGAGGTATCCGCACATCGTTATAACGCAGGAGAAACATGCCTACCGCTACCGCATACGCTGCCCCTTCGACCACAGGAGACCTCGCCCTCACCACCATTGAGCGTCGCGAAGTCGGCCCGCACGACGTCCACATCGACATCAAATTCGCTGGCATTTGCCACTCGGACATCCACACGGTCCGCGGCGAATGGGGCCCGCAGCAGTACCCCCTGGCACCCGGACACGAAATTGCCGGGATCGTTACTGAAGTAGGTTCCGAGGTGACCAAGCACAAGGTCGGCGACCGCGTCGGTGTGGGCTGCATGGTCAATTCGTGCAAGGAATGCGCCAACTGCGAAGCAGGCGAAGAGCAGTACTGCTTGAACGGTAACGTCGGCACCTACGGATCCGTGGACCTCGACGGCACCATCACCCAGGGCGGCTACTCCAGCGACGTGGTGGTGAACGAAGATTTCGTTGTTTCCATCCCCGAATCGCTGGACCTCGACGTTGCAGCCCCGCTGCTGTGCGCCGGAATCACCACCTATTCACCCCTGCGTCACTGG
This sequence comes from Paenarthrobacter sp. YJN-5, assembly GCF_015040095.1. NCBI lineage: Bacteria > Bacillati > Actinomycetota > Actinomycetes > Micrococcales > Micrococcaceae > Paenarthrobacter > Paenarthrobacter sp. YJN-5. The sequence continues at coordinate 2,449,282 of NZ_CP053544.1, read as the reverse complement.
GGCGCGGGACCCGGCAAGAAGGTCGCTGTGGTGGGACTCGGCGGCTTGGGCCACATGGCTGTCAAGCTCGCCAGCGCCATGGGTGCTGAGGTCACGGTGCTGTCCCAGTCCCTCAAGAAGATGGAGGACGGCTTGAAGCTCGGGGCCAAGGACTACTACGCCACCAGCGACCCCGCCACCTTTGAAAGGCTCGGGGGAACTTTCGACCTCATCATCAACACCGTCAGCGCATCCATTGATATCAGCGCCTACCTGAAGCTGCTCGCCCTGGACGGAACGTTGGTCAACGTGGGCGCCCCCGCAGAACCGCTACCTGTCCAAGCGGGCGCCTTGATCGGCGGACGCAGGTCCTTCGCCGGGTCTGCGATCGGTGGCATCCGCGAAACCCAGGAAATGCTCAATTTCTGTGCCGAGCATGGCCTCGGTGCCGAGATCGAAGTCATTCCTGCGGAGAAGATCAACGAAGCCTACGAGCGCGTCCTCGCCTCGGACGTTCGGTACCGCTTCGTCATTGATGCGGCCACCATCGCCTAGCCACCCCAGCGCCCAGGCACGCAGCACCCAGCCACTCCAACGCCCAGGCACGCAGCACCCAGCCAGCCAGCATCGGGACGGCCGTGAACTCCTGAAACAATAGGCTGGTGACTTTTTCACTGGATGCCATTGGAAGCGGCCTTGTCTTCGCCGGTTCCCTGGGCAAACTCGCCGACGCTTTGGAAAGCGGGCACGACGGCGGCACGGCCGTCGTGCAGGCACCCCCGGGAACCGGCAAGACAACTCTTGTGCCGCCGTTGGTGGCCAACGTCGCAGCGCGGCGGGGCCGAACAGCTCCGCGGGTGGTGGTGACCCAGCCCCGTCGCGTTGCTGCCCGCTCCGCTGCCCGTCGCCTTGCCACGTTGGACGGAAGTCCGCTCGGAGACCGGGTAGGCTACACCGTCCGTGGCGAGTCGCGGACGGGTCCCGGGACTGTAGTGGAATTCGTCACCCCGGGCATCCTCCTCCGGCGACTCCTGGCAGACCCCGGCCTCGACGGCGTTGACGCGGTGGTCCTTGACGAAGTCCACGAACGCGGCCTGGAAACGGACCTTCTGCTGGGCATGTTGTCCGAAGTGGGGCAGCTGCGTGAGGAACTCATCCTGGTGGCGATGTCTGCCACGCTTGACGCGCAACGTTTCGCGGCCCTGCTGGGGCAAACCTCCGACGGCGGCGGGCCGGCGCCCGTCGTCGACTGCCCGTCGGCGCTCCACCCCCTGACAGTGGAATGGGTTCCAGCGCCGTCACAGCGACTGGACGAACGTGGCGTAACCCGTGCATTCCTCGACCACATTGCGGAGACAACTGCGGTGTCCCACGCAAGGGCTTTGCGCAGGGATCCCTCGGTGGACGCGCTGGTCTTCCTCCCGGGCGTCCGTGAAGTCTCGGACGTGGCGGCGAGGCTTCGTTCCGGGCTCGTTCCCGGAACCGAGGTGTTGGAGCTTCACGGGCAGGCAGCTGCGGATCAGCAGGACCGGGCCGTGTCCGGCCGGCGGTCCGGGGACCCTCCGCGGATCATCGTGTCCACCGCCCTCGCGGAGTCGTCACTGACTGTTCCGGGGGTCCGGTTGGTGGTGGACTCGGGGCTTTCCCGGGAGCCCCGGCGTGATGCGGGGCGTGGCATGTCGGGGCTGGTCACCGTATCAACGTCGCGGGCGTCGGCCGGGCAGCGGGCGGGCCGCGCCGCACGCCAAGGTCCCGGTACAGTGGTCCGCTGCTACGACCAGCAAGCTTATGCAGCCGCTCCAGCGCACCAGACTCCGGAGATCGCCGTCGCCGACCTCACCTCAGCGGCCCTGCAGCTTGCCTGCTGGGGTGCGCCCAGGGGCGAAGGCCTTGCCCTTCCCGATGCCCCGCCGCGGGCTTCGATGGATGATGCGGTGGAGGTCCTGCGGGAACTGGGGGCCCTCACCGATGCGGGACTGGCGACAGATCTCGGCAGGGTGCTGGCACGAATACCCGCTGACCCCAGGCTGGCCAGGGCTTTGCTTGACGGGTCTTCCACCGTCGGGCGGAAGCTTGCTGCAGAGACCGTGGCCCTCGTGTCGGGGGATCAGCGTGCCCCGGGCGGAGACCTGGTGCAACTCCTCAGGGCGATGCGCAGTGGATCCCTTCCGGCGTCGCGGCGTTTTTCAGAAGAAGCCCGGCGGCTGGAATCCATGACCCGCAACGTGGGCAACGCCGTCGTTCCGTCCGATACGTCCCTCAAGCTGACTGGGGACCGCGCGCCCGGATACGTTGTTGCCCTGGCGTTTCCGGACCGGATCGCCCGGAGGGCAGCGGACCACGGCTCCAGCTATCAACTCACATCGGGGACCCGCGCCGGGTTGCCGGCGGGAGGTCCGCTCGCCGCGCACGAGTGGCTCGCGGTTGCGGAAGTATCGCGGGCCCAGGGGCGCGATGCTGCCGGGACCGGGGCTGTGATTCGTTCGGCTGCTCCGCTGTCAGAATCTTTGGCCCGGGCAGCGGCTCCGAGCCTCGTGCAGGAAATCGTGGAGGCGCGGTTTGACCAAGGTCGCCTCAGCGGCCGTTTGGAGCGGCGCATCGGCGCGATCGTGGTCTCCTCGACGCCCATCCGGCCTTCTCCCGAAGCGGGGCGGGAAGCCATTGCCACGGCTTTGGGCAGGGGCGGCCTGGCAATGCTTGGCTGGTCGGAAGCGGCTGATTCGCTTCGTCGGCGGCTGGCGTTGTTGCATCGGGAGTTGGGCGGAGCATGGCCCGACGTCAGTGAGGCCGGCCTGTTGGCGCGCCTTGACGAATGGCTTGCCCCCGAACTCGAGGCCCTTGCGGGCGGCAAGCCGCTGAACGCAGTCGATCTGGCAGAACCGTTGCGGCGCCTTTTGCCGTGGCCGGAGGCGGTTCACTTCGACGCCCTCGTTCCGGAGCGGTTGGAGGTTCCCAGCGGCTCGCGCGTACGCATCCTCTACCCGGAGGTTGCGGAAAGTGCAGCGGACGACGGCGGCAGGCCAGTGGTGGCGGTCAAGCTTCAGGAATGCTTCGGCTGGGACCGCACGCCGCGGTTGGTCGACGGCAGGGTACCGGTTCTGTTCCATCTCTTGTCTCCGGCGGGCAGGCCGCTGGCAGTGACGGACGATTTGGCCTCGTTCTGGTCGGGTCCGTATTCCCAGGTCCGTGCCGAGATGCGGGGACGCTACCCGAAACATCCCTGGCCGGAGGACCCTTGGACCGCGCCCGCCACGGCCAGGACCAAGAACCGCATGTAGCTCCCGGACTTCTTGCGTAGCATTGCGACGGTGACTCAAACCCCTGTCGAATCTTCCAGCGTGCCCGCAATATGGTGGTCGGCCGTTGTCCGTGGTTTTACGGACGTCCACACCACAACGGTGCCGCTGCCGGTTCTCCTGGCCATTATCGGCGGCGCGACGCTGCTGAGTCTTCCCCGCGTCACGTGGCGCTGGTTCGGCCTGTATGTCACGTTTGTCCATGAACTCGGCCACGCCTACGCCGCCCTGATGACAGGCCGCTTCGTCCATAGCCTCCGGATCGGACTGGACCACTCCGGCCGGCTCGTCAGCAGTGGACGCAGCGCGTTCGGAGCCGCGTGGTCCGGTTTTTGGGGGTATCCCGCACCTGCCGTTGTGGGGCTGGCCCTGATCGCCGCCTTCTCTGCGGGCCGAGCCGGCGCCGCCATGTCCGTCGGCGCTGTGATCCTCTTGGTCTCCTTGATCTTCCTCCGTAACCTGACAGGCATCCTCGTTGCCGTCATCAGCGCGGGAGTAGCCCAGCTGCTGCTTGTGTTCGCCGACCCCGGGACAGTGAACTACGTCGTGCTTGCCCTGGGCATCGCGCTGTCCGTGGGGGCCGTGCGGGACCTCTTCAAACTGGCCGGGGTGCACACCCGTCACAGGTCGCGGATCCAGTCCTCTGACGCGTGGATCCTGGGCAGAACCACGGGAGCACCGGCGTTTGTCTGGTTGAGCGCCTTCACGGTTGTTATCTCGGCAAGTGTGCTGGTGTCCGGCTGGTTGTTGTGGGGCATGCTGGATTTTGTGCGTCCCTAGTGCTTGCCCTGTGGTCGCTTGAGGGTGTCCAATCCTTGTACATGTCCGAACCGCCTCTGAGCTCGGACACGAACTTGGCTACCACCCAGGAGGTGCCCATGTCCGCGAAAGGTACGCGCGAAGCGGCCAAAACCACAGTCCAGGGCGGACCCGAGCCACGCCGGTCCGACGGGACAGCCCTCGCAGCCAGCCAACCCGCCAACGTCCGGAACGTGGCACTCGTAGGACATTCGGGTGCCGGGAAGTCGATGCTCGTTGAAGCGCTCCTCGCGGCAACGGGGGCCATCACACGGATGGGGTCCATCACGGATGGAACCACTGTGAGCGACTCGGACCCGTCCGCTGTCCACCAACAGCGCTCCGTCACGCTCTCCGTAGCGCCGATCCTCGTGGGCGACGTGAAGGTCAACCTGATAGATACCCCCGGCTACACCGACTTCACCGGCGAATTGCGTGCCGGTTTGAGGGCCGCGGACGCGGCCCTTTTTGTTGTCTCGGCCGTGGACGGGATCGACGGCGCGACCGTCGCGCTGTGGGGCGAATGCGAGAAGATCCAGCTTCCCCGGGCCGTGGTCATCAGTCGGCTGGACCACCCACGGGCAGACTTCCGCGCCGCCGTCGAACGCAGCCAGGACGCTTTCGGAGAGGCCGTACTGCCGATGTACCTGCCCACTCCTGACGTTGTGGCCGGCGTCCTCGACCCCCCGGGCTCCGCAGACCCCGCGCTTGAGTCCGCGCTCGAGGCTGCCCGTGGGCCGCTCATTGAGGGCATCATCGCCGAAAGCGAGGATGAAACCCTCATGGACCGGTACCTGGGCGGCGAAGAACTCCCTCTGTCGGACCTCCTCCAGGATTTGGAGACAGCGGTTTCGCGGGGCCGTTTCTTCCCGGTCATGCCAACCTCGGCCGAAACCGGTCTTGGGTTGCAGGAGCTGATGTCGCTGCTCGTCGATGCCCTGCCGTCGCCCCCGGAGCGTCCCGCGCCGCCGGCCATGAAGCTGGACGGGTCATCCCTGAAACCGCTGAGCTGCGACCCGGACGGGCCGTTGGCTGCGGAAGTGGTGAGGACCACGGTTGATCCGTTCCTCGGCCGGGTTTGCCTCGTGAGGGTGTTTTCCGGAACCTTGCGGGAGGATTCGTCGATCCACATCGGCGGCCGTGGATTGGCGGACAGGGGCCACGAGGACCACGATTCCGACGAACGCGTCACTCATTTGTACTCGCCCGTGGGTTCCAGCCTCAAAGCTGTTCCCTATTGCATCGCGGGAGATATCTGCGCCATCAGCAAACTGGCCGGAGCTGAGACCGGGGACACGGTGTCGGACCGCGAAAGCCCCTTGCTCATCGAGACGTGGAACATTCCCGAACCGTTGATGCCCATCGCGGTCGAAGGGGCCTCACGCAGCGATGAGGATGCCCTCGCCAAGAACATCGGAAAGATCGCTGCGGCAGACCCTACCCTGAGGGTGGAACGCAACCAGGACACCCACCAATTAATTCTTTGGTGCATGGGCGAGGCCCACGCTGAGGTGGTCCTGGACAGGTTGCGTGCCCAGGGCGTGAAACTCCAGACCGTCGATGTCATCACGCCGTTGCGGGAGACTTTCGCCGGCAACGCATCCGGTCATGGACGCCACGTGAAGCAGTCCGGAGGCCACGGACAATTCGCCATCTGCGACATCGACGTGGAACCGTTGCCGCGCGGTGGGGGTTTCGAGTTCGTGGACAAGATCGTCGGAGGTGTCATCCCCGCCACCTACGTGGCTTCCGTGGAAAAGGGCATTCGGGCCCAGATGCTCAAGGGCGTGGCTGAAGGCTTTCCTGTGGTGGACATCAAGGTGACGCTAACCGGCGGAAAAACCCACAGCGTGGACTCCTCGGATGCCGCCTTCCAGGCAGCCGGCGCGCTGGCACTTCGGGAAGCGGCAGCAGCCACCAGGATCCAGCTGCTGGAACCCGTTTCCAGTGTGGTGGTGAACGTCCCCGACGAGTACGTGGGCGCGGTCATGAGCGACCTCTCGGGCCGCAGGGGACGCGTGACGGGCACTGACGCAGCTCCCGGCGAGGGCGCCGAGATCAGCGCGGAAGTGCCGGACCAGGAACTCCTCCGCTACGCAGTGGAGTTGAGGGCCCTGACTGCCGGCACCGGACGCTTCCGGCGGTCCTACCTTCGGCATGAGCCCGTGCCCAAGTAGGCCAGGCTGGTACTGCCGCCAGCCGCTCAGGGATTGTTCCGCTCAAACTGTGCAACGGCGGGTGCCAAGGAAGCCCCGATCTCCGCCGCGCTCCGTTTGGCACCCTTGACCGCGAAAGAGTGGTCCCCGCCCTCACACCACTGGAGCGTCGCCGTCGGTCCAATGCGTTCTACTACCGACTCCAACAGCCCGGGCGTTGCAAAGGTATCCCGGGTGCCTTGAAGGAAGAGCATGGGAACAGCGATGCCGTACAGGTGCTCATCGCGCAACTTGTCGGGCTTCCCGGGGGCGTGCAGGGGATAGCCGAGATACACCAGACCGCGCGTTTTCATGCCCTCCGCGACGGCCATGGACGCCATCCGGCCCCCAAAGGACTTTCCGGCCGCCCACAGCGGCTCGCCCTCGGACAGTCCGGCTGCTGCCTCCATCGCCGCGGTCCACGCAGCGATGGCCAGCGGTGGCCGGTCCGGGAACCGCCTGCCGGCTTCGCGATAGGGAAAGTTGAACCGGAGGGTCGCCACGCCTTCATCGGCCATTGCCTCCGAGAAACCCTGCAGGAACGGATGCTCCATCCCGGCACCCGCTCCATGGGCCACCACCATCGTGGCGAGGGGCTTGGAGGGGCGGATCGAAAGGCCGGAGACTTCGGCGTCGCCGACGTGGATGGACACTGCGCGGGGCGTTAGGGGCATGCATCCATCATGAAGGACGCGTGGCCATATTCGGGCGCATTGCGCGAAATGCCTTCGAGCTGCAGACGCGCACGGCCCGGACACGGTAGCTTGTGGGCATGGCGAGCGAATCCACCACCATCACAGTGCCCGGTCCCGATGGCCCCCGGGAGGTGCGGATTTCAAGCCCGAACCGCGTGCTGTGGCCGGAAGCGGGTCTCACCAAACTTGATCTTGCGAACTACCTGGTGGCAGTGGGGGAGGCCTTCGTGGCCGCCAACGGCAACCGTCCCGTCAGCCTCCAACGGTATTCCGGAACCATCGAAGGCGACATGTTCTTTTCCAAGAACCCGCCCAAGGGTGCCCCGGACTACGTCAGGTCGGTGATGGTGACCTATCCCAGCGGACGGTCGCATCCGCAACTGGTCATCGACGAGCCTGCAACTGCCGTGTGGGCAGCCCAGATGAACACCGTCGTCTTCCACCCGTGGGCCTCCAAAGCAGATAACCCGGACAACCCCAATCAACTCCGCATTGATTTGGACCCCCAGCCCGGCACGGACTTTGCCGATGCGATCCCGGCGGCGCAGGAACTGCGCAAGGTCCTTGACGAGGCAGGACTGACCGCCTTTATCAAAACGTCCGGCAACCGCGGCCTCCACGTGTACGCACCTATTGAGCCCAAGCACGAGTTCCTCGAAGTCCGCCATGCCGTGATTGCCGCCGGACGCGAGCTGGAGCGCCGGATGCCGGACAAGGTCACTACGGCGTGGTGGAAGGAAGAGCGCGGAACCCGGATCTTCGTGGACTTCAATCAAGCGAACCGGGACCGCACCATTGCCGGGGCTTACAGCCCGCGGGCGGTTCCCCAGGCACAGGTTTCCTGCCCCCTGACGTGGGATGAACTGGAGGATGCCGACCCAGCGAAGTACACCATCCGGACTGTCCCGGAACGGCTGGAAAAGTCAGGGGACCCGTGGGCCACCATGCACGATGCCCCCGGGAACATCGATGTCCTGCTGCAGTGGTGGGAGCGTGACGTCAAGAACGGCCAGGGCGAAATGCCGTTCCCCCCGGAATTTCCCAAGATGCCGGGGGAGCCGATGCGCGTGCAACCCAGCCGGGCCCGCAAGCCGGAGGAGTAGGCGGGGTCGGACAGTGAGATGGGGGCTGACTCCAGCGGTAGTTGCGGCACGGCCTGGCCCCCGCCGCTGCGTGGGGGCGCGTCTTTCGGCTGCACTTCTTGGACTCGGCCTGCTGACCGCCTGCACCGGTTGGCCGGATCAGCCGCCGCCTGACGTCCCCTCGCCGGCAACTACTGCAACTGGACCGTCGCCTACCCGGTCAGGTCCGACGTCGGACCCTCCTGAGGCGTCCTGGTCGCCGGCAGTACCTACTGACGCAATGACAGCATCGGCGGCTTTCCGTGAGTTGCAGTCCAGCATTGAACTTTTCAGCCGTGAGATGATCGCGCTCGGCGCCCCGGCTGTCATCGTGGAGGCGAGGTCCGGTGCCCAGGTCTGGAAGCACGCGGCGGGCTTGAGGAACACTGCAACCGGCACACTGGCCGGGCCCGATGATCCCATGGTGATGGGTGGGGTGTCCCGCAGCATGCTCGCGGTTTCCGTGCTGAAGCTCGCTGAGGAAGGGATCCTGGTTCTGGACGCCCCGGCCTCCGCTTATCTCGCGCCTGCGGACATCCCTCCTGGCGGTGCGGCCGCGACCATCCGCGGGTTGCTCGCGGACCCGGACAGCGGGCGTACGGACTTGCTGCTGCGCCGGGTTGTGGAGGTTTTGCGGGGCACTGGGTACTCCGAGGTCCTGGCCCGGGACATCCTCGATCCGCTCGGCCTTCGCGCGGTGGCTGTCTACGGTCCTGAACCCATACCGCCCGGGGTGGTGCACGGCTACGTACAGCTCAATGGGAAAACCGTTGATGTGATGGAGACCGGAGCGCTGGGGTCCCGCGGTGCGCAGTTGTTTGGCACGGTGGGGGACATCAACGCTTTCTACTCAGGCCTCCTCGGCGGCAAGCTCGTGGCACCCTCCAGCCTTATCCTGATGAAAGGGAGCGTCCTGGCAGAGTACGGACTAGGCCTGGACCAGTGGCAGGATCCCTGCACCAACGGAAATTACTACGGCCATGCGGGCGATGTGCCTGGGTACGGAGTGATGTCGCTGAGCAGCGCTGACGCCAACAGGCAGATCACTATCGCCGTGGCGTATCCGCCGGCGCCTTTGGCGGAAGCACCGTCGGCCGTAGCTTTGGAGATCACCAGCCTCGCCCAAGTGGTGCTCAACGCGGGCTGCCGGTTCCGCTTTGGATAACCCGGGGGCTATTCGAAACGCGACGGATCGCCGGTTCCGCGGCGGACAACCTCGGCGAAACCGCTGGAGAAGTCGATGACGGTGGTCGGTTCCGACCCCGTATCGCCGGAATCGATGACTGCATCCACCTCGTTGTCCAGGCGCTCCTTGATTTCCCATCCCTGGGTCAGTGGTTCTTCCTGGTCGGGCAGGAGAAGCGTGCTGGACAGCAGCGGCTCCCCGAGCTCAGCGAGGATGGCCTGAACCACCTTATGGTCCGGAATTCGCACCCCTACCGTCTTCTTCTTGGGATGCAGGAGGCGCTTGGGAACTTCCCGGGTAGCCGGAAGGATGAACGTATAGCTCCCGGGGGTGACGGCCTTGATGCTCCGGAAGACGTCATTGTCCAACATGACGAACTGTCCCATTTGCGCAAAGTCCTTGCAGACCAGGGTGAAGTGGTGTTTGTCATCAAGGTGCCGGATGGTGCGGATCCGGTCCAGCGCCTCCCGGTTTCCTATCTGGGCTCCCAAGGCATAGCAGGAATCAGTGGGGTAGGCGATGAGACCGCCGTTTTGGACCATGTTCACAACCTGGCTGATGGCGCGCGGCTGTGGGTCAACTGGGTGGACGTCAAAGAATCTGGCCATGGGACGAGCCTACGTCAAAGCTAAGACAGAACGTCCTTATTGGAGAATTTCGCGTACGTCAGGGCACCGCAGACCGCCACGTACCCTGCCTGGAGAAGCGCGTTCTCCCCAAAGGAGTTCCAGGACATGGGTTGCCGCAGCAGATCGGCGAAGCCAAGCCAGTGGTGGCTGAACAACCACGGATGCAGCCAGTCGAGCTGCGGGAGGTTGTCCAGTACCTGCGAAACCACCGCCAGAACAACCGTGGCGGCCATCGCGCCAACCGGGACATCCGTGAAAGTCGACACCAGGAGGCCGATCGCGGACAGCCCCAGCAGGGAAACCGCAATGTAGGCGGCAATGAGGAGCGTGCGCACCGCGGCCTCGCCCACACCAATAGTGTCACCCGACAGTAGGGTCACCGGACCCACCGGAAAAAGTACGACGCCGGCCAGGGCACCTGACGCGGCCACGATCAACGTCGCTGCGCAGCAAAAGGCAACGGCGCCGGTGTACTTCACCAGCAGTAGCCGGACGCGCCCTGCCGGCGCGATCAGGAGATACCGCAACGTCCCAAGGTTGGCTTCTCCGGCGATGGTGTCTCCCGCTACGACACCTACCGTGAGGGGGAGAAAGAGGGGAACGCACACCACCAAGGCGGTAAAGGCAACGAACAGTCCGTTCTGGCTGACGCGGTCAAGGAAGAGCGGACCCCGTCCGGGCGGCATGTCCCTGCTGGAAAGCTTCACGGCGACGGCAATCAGGATCGGCACAGCTGCCAGGGCCAGGAGCATGGCCCACGTCCGCACCCTCCGGAACAACACGGACAGCTCTGAACCCAGGAGGGCCAGCCCCGCACCGCCCGAGGCAACTGAACCGCCGTCGGGCTGCCTCCGGGTTTCAGCCGACGACATCGAACCCCGCGCCCGTAAGCGCAACATACTGTTCCTCGAGGCTCGCGTTTTCCACCGAGAAACCGCGCACCCTGACGCCGTCCCGGACCAGGGCAGCCGAAATCGCCTCAGGGGCAACGCCGTCCATCCCGGTGGCCATCGCCGTTCCTGCCGACGGCGTGCCGGGCACCAGGCCAAGGCGCGCCAGGACACTGACGGCTTGATCGACGTCGGGCGTCTTTACCGTGACCCGGGACTGTCCGGCAGAGCGCAACTGCTCCAGCGGCCCTTGGGCAACCAGCCGGCCGGCGCTCATGATGCCCACGTGGGTGCACATCTGTTCCACCTCGGACAAGAGATGGCTGGAGACAAAGACCGTGGTCCCGTCGGCCGCGAGGGAGCTCACCAGATGCCGGACCTCCCGGGTTCCTTGCGGATCCAAACCGTTGGTGGGTTCGTCGAGGACCAGCAGTGACCGGTCCCGCAGCAGCGCGTTCGCCAGGCCCAACCGCTGCTTCATGCCCAGCGAATAGGCCCGGACCTTCTTCCGGGCTGCATGTTCCAGGCCAACCCGTTCGAGTGCCGCGGCCACCCGCCCCTTCCGGGTTGCCGCTTCGGCATGCCGGTCGGCAGTATCCAAGCGCAGCAGATTCGCCTCTCCGGACAGGAAAGGGTAGAAGCCCGGCCCTTCCACCAACGCCCCAACGTCGGGGAGTACGTTGGCAAGCCCCCGCGGCATGTCCTGGCCCAACACGGTGATGCTGCCTTGGTCGGGTGACACCAGGCCCAACAGCATGCGGATGGTGGTGGTCTTTCCCGAACCATTCGGGCCAAGAAAGCCAAACACGGAACCGCGGGGAACGGCCAGATCGGTGCCGGCCACGGCGGCTCGTTGTCCGAACCGCTTCACCAATCCTCTGGTCTGAATGGCCAGGGCTGTGCTGTTGCCGCCCCCGGGCTCCGCCATGGAGCCGTCCTCAGCCGGCAGCAGTCCCGCGCGCACCGGCAACGTCCTGGAGGCGTTCCAAGGGAACCATTCCGGCGAACACGCGGCCGTCGTCGAGGATCAACACGCTCACAAGGGAGGTAGTCAGGGCACGTCCCCCGGCAACCGGCTGCAGGGCCTGGGCAAGCTGCGGATTGGTCACGAGGCCTTGTGGGGCCGAACCTGCTGGCAGTACCACCACCGAGTCCCAGCCCTGGCCGGAGACTTCTTTGCTTGGGTGGCGTGGCCCTGCCGGGCCCGAACTTTCGGACGGCTTCGGACGAGGTGCCCACGTTGGTGCTTCCTTTTCCGTCACGGCGGCCTCCTTTACGGTGGCACCGGGCGGGGGAGTGAACGTGAACAACGCAGGGTCCGGAACGCCCGGATCAAAGCTTGAGAAGCTGGCGCTGAAGGCAGGATCTGCCTGCCCTTTCGCCCGGACTGTGACGCCCAGGGGGAAGCCCGTTTCGGAATCGACGTTGATGGCGATCCTATCCACCAGGGTGTCCGTGCTCCGGGGCACGAGCATCAGGGTGTATGCGCCCCGGCCAGCTACGGTTGCAGGTTCGCCAACGCTCACTTCCGTGTGGTCGTCCATGGCTTCGAGGAACCTGTCCGCGAGTGCTTCGGGGCTGGGGAGGTTCCGTGCGGTGTCGTCAGGCGCTGCGGGGCTGGTGGCGGCCTCCGGACGTGCGGGCAGCGTGGTGTGAACGGCGCTGTTGTCCGCCGAGCGGTAGAACCAGGCCTCCGTGCCGTTGACCACCACGTCGCGCTCAGCCATCCGGTCCAAGACTTGCAGCCGCGCTTTGGAGGGACCGGCCACGTAGATGCGGGCCTCGTGCGAACCCGTGAGGAATTCGAAAAGGGAAGGCTCTCCCTGGCCTCCGCCGGGTACGCCTACGTTCAGGTCCGGAAGTCCCAGCTTGGAACTCTGCGACACCGTGCCCGAGAACGCGCGGACCTCGGTCCGGGCGATCATGGCCACGATTTCCTCCGCTGACTTGGGCGGCAGGGTGGGAGTTGCGCCGGCTTGCACCGTGCCCACCAACACCGCAGCAAGGAGGGCAAGCGGAATCAGCAAGGCGGGCAGCCACCGCTGCTTTGCCCGCGCCATTGCTACCGACCACCGCTAGTGAAAGGCATGCATCCAGATTACTCCGGATACCGGCACTAAGTACCCAGTAGACCTTCGGCCAGCGTCACTGCTCCCTGGACAGGGGAGCGATCCAGGATCCGTACCGCGGAAGGATCGTCCAGGGAGAGCTTGCGTGCCACTGCATCGGCCAGTTGCCTCTGATTAACCAGGAGTCCACCTGCCATCACCAACGGCAAGTCCAAGCCAAGTTCCCCGAGGACCTGGCGTGCCATGGTGGCCAGCGAGTGCGCCGCTTCGGCCTGGATACGCAGGGCCGCGGGGTCCCCGGATACTGCCAGGTCAAGAACCAGTGGCGCCATCGACGCCCAGTAGTCCGGTTCGGGTTTGGCATAGAAGTGGTCCATCAACTGGAGCGCGTCCGCGCTCTGTGTTGCAGTCAGCACGGCCTGTACCAAGGGACCTGGTTCCAGCCCGGCGTAATGCTCACGCAATGCCTCGCGGACTGCGTCCCGGACCACCGAATAGCCCCCGCCCTCATCGCCCAACAGGTAGCCGTAGCCGCCGCTGCGGGCTTCCCTTCCCTCCCGGTTCCGGCCCCAGGCAACCGAGCCCGTACCGGCCACCAGGACCGCCCCTGCGTCGAGGCCTGCTGCTGCGAGGATGATGCGGGTGTCATGGACGACGTCGATCACGGCGCCGGGAAAGTGCTCGGCGAGCAAGGCGGACAGCACGGCCCTGCTGGCTGGAGTATCGGCTCCCGCTGCTCCGGCGCAGACGGCCCGGACATCCTTTCCGACGGCCGCGGCTATCCGGCGAAGGACCGCATCCACGCCGTGGTGGCCCACGGAGGACAGGTTGGCGCTGGTTTCGGTGATCTCCGGGGTGTCCGGTTCATTCCGGGACTGCCCCGTGCGCCCGGGCTCGTGCCGTAGCGCGTGTGTCCTGGAACCACCTATGTGGAGGCCCAGTACTGCCGGGCTCACAGTATCACCCCAAGGCTGGCGGAAGGGGACTGCCGGGCGGGGTGCTGCAGGGGGATAGGCAAGGGCAATCCTTCCGATCGGGCCGCGGGGCGGGGAGCTGGGGCGGTGCACCAGCGCTGGTGCACCGCCAACGCGGCATGACTCTGGTCACGTAACGCTGACACCCACGAGGTTACCGACGAATTCGGCACTCGGCACGGCGTAGAGCTCCACAATCTTGGAGAACAGCCCGGCGGCATCGATCCCCGGCCAATCATCGGGCAGGAAAGAGGCGGGCAATCCGGGATCCAGGTACGGGATGATCCGCCAACGGTCGATGCTCCTGACATAGGTGGCGAAGGCCTCCGCCGAAGGCCCGGCGCCCGCCGTGCCGTTGGGTGAGTCGACCGCGGAGGAATGCTCCCTGATGAAATCGCGGTGCAACTGTGCCAGTGCGTCCAGGTCCCACCACTTCGCGGCAGTTTCTTTCAGCCCTCCTCCCGGCAAGGGAGGCTGCGTCACGAAGATCGTGGCCATGCTGCGCAGTTGAAGATCAGCCAGGATTTCTTCCACTTCACCGCGGAGCGTGTCCGGACAAATCCAGAGTCCCGCTGCAACTGTCCCGCACCCTATCCAATACAGCCTGCGGCGGAGTTGATGGCGCTTGTCCCGTTCAGTTTCGGGTATCGAGAAGGACACCAGGCACCAAGGATCGGTCGGGGCCATGGTCCGGGGCGTGAAGATCCTCCTGTCGCCCCGGGCCAGCATGGACGCGGCACCCGGAGTGAGGGTGAATCCCGCCAGGCCGGAGCGGGTGTCCGGAACCAAGACATCCTTTTTCCGGAGGCGCCCGAGGGCCGTCCGGGTGACCGTCCCCGACGTACCCAACGCTTCCATCAAGGCAACGATGTCCTTGGTGGCCATCCAACCGCCCGCCTCGCGCATGTACAAGCCGACGACGGTCCGCAGCAGTGACGTAGTACTCCCGGGGCGGGAGTCCATATCGTCAAGGACAGCGCTCACTGCAGTTCCAGCAGGACATCACGGATTGCCGTGATTCCAAGCTCCACTTCCGCGTAGCTGGTGCTCAACGGCGAGAGCCCGATCCGCAGGCCGTGCGGCGGGCGGAAGTCGGGGATTACCCCGCGTTCCCAGAGCTTCGCAGTGACGTCCGCAAAGAGTGGATGGTCCACCGTGACGTGCGAACCACGCTCGGCAGGGTCCCGGGGGCTGGCGATGGCAACGCCCAGGGGCACCAGCATTTCATCGGCGAGGTTCATGGCATGTTCGGTGAGCTTAAGGGACTTCTCCCGAACAGCATCCATGCCCACGGAGGCGATGAGCTCCACCATGTCCTTGAGGGGCTGCATGGCAAGTACCGGGGGAGTACCTGTGATGAAGCGGCGGATGCCCTGTGCAGGCTGGTAGGCGTCAGTCATGCCGAAGGGATCGGCAGCCCCCATCCACCCCCAGATCGGTTGTTGGAGGATATCTTGGCAGGCGCTGTTCACATAGGCGAACGCAGGAGAACCCGGACCGCCGTTGAGGTACTTGTACGTGCAGCCCACGGCGAGGTCGACGTTCCAGGCGTCCAGTTCCATGGGCACCGAACCCACCGAATGGCACAGGTCCCACAGCATCAGGGCCCCGGCATCGTGCACCTTGGCCGTGATCGCCTTGACGTCGGCAAGGAACCCGGAGCGGTAGGCCACATGGCTCAGAACCACGACGGCGGTCCGCTCGCCCAGCAGCCCGTCGAGGTCGTGCGGACGAACCCCCGCGGCCGGGTTCCCGGCAATCCACCTGATGCTGGCGCCGCGTTCCTTGGCGATACCTTCGATGATGAAACGATCGGTGGGAAAGTTATCCCGGTCAATGATGATTTCGTCCCTGCCTGGCTGTGAATCAACAGCGGCGCGAATCAGTTTGTACAGCATCACCGACGTCGAGTCCCCAACAGTTACCTGCCCAGCGGCGGCACCCATTGTTACCTCGCCGATGCGGTCGCCGACCCGCGTTGGTTCGTCCATCCACTGCTCGTCCCAGCCGCGGATCAGCCGGCTGCCCCACGCGTCCTGGACGAACGACTGCAGCGAGGCCACTGTGATGTCCAGCGGCCTGCCCAGCGAGTTTCCATCCAGGTACGCGGTGAGCTGGCCGTCGTCGGGCGTGTAGAAAGCGGCCCGCTGTGCGGCGAGCGGATCAGCGGCGTCGAGTTGCGCCGAGGTGGGCCGAAGGGTTTGGTGTGCGGTGGTCATGGGTTCTCCTGCGGAGGTGGGTAGGGGGCTGCGCGTAGGGAGGCTGTGGCGTCCGGAAATGGAGCCGCTGTCAGGAACGGTTCAACTGCCGATCTCCGTCCGGACGGCATAAAGCTCCGGGAAGAACGTCAGGTCCAGTGCACGCTTGAGGAAGTCGACCCCCGACGATCCACCGGTACCCACCTTGAAGCCGATGGTCCGCTGCACGGTGCGGAGGTGACGGAATCGCCACGCCTGGAAGTTGTCCTCCACGTCCACCAGGTCCTCGCAGGCTTCGTACAAACCCCAGGGGGTGTCATCGGATTCATAGATCTTTTGGAACACCGGCACCAGTTCCTTGTGGAAGACCCACGGTTCCGAGGTGTCGCGGTGCAGCACGTCGACAGGGATGTCGTAGCCGGCGCGGGCAAGGACAGCCAGGAAGGAGTCGTAGAGGGTGGGCTCGGACAAAAGCGTACTCAGCAGCGCGTGGGCTTCGGGGTCGCTTTCAAAAACCCGCAGCATGCCGCGGTTCTTGTTGCCCAACAGGAATTCCACGCCGCGGTATTGATAGGACTGGAAACCGGAGGAGTTGCCCAGGAAACCGCGGAACTGCGCATATTCCCGGGGCGTCAGTGTCCCCAGTACAGACCATTGTTCGGTCATGGTCCGTTGGATCGCCTTGACCCGGGCGATGCACTTCAAGGCCTTTCCGAGGTTGTCCTGGTCGAACAAGCGGCGAGCTTCAAGGAGTTCGTGAAGAATCAGCTTGAGCCACAGCTCGCTGGTCTGGTGCTGGATGATGAACAGCAGTTCGTCATGGTGTTCGGGCTTGCTCACCGGGTGCTGGGAGCTGAGCAGCCGGTCCAGGTCCAGATAGCTGCCGTAGGACATGGCGTGCCGGAAATCGGTATGGACGGTGTCCTCGATGGGACGTATGTTCCGTGAACCGGGGGATTCGGAAGCAGGGGCGGCCGATTGCGCGGCGGGGTTTTCCATGCATCTAGAATATCACTGAGTTGACGAGCGTCAAGGAAATGATTTGCGCCGGTCCTCCTGCCGGCTGTGCCGTAGGCTGACCTTAACCTTTGGGGAAGGGAGAACGCGGATGGCATCATCCGTCAGGCCGGTATCCATCTATTTGGACGTCGACGGCGTGGTGAACCCGTTCAGCCCTGTCGGCACCACCGACTGGGGCGGTGACTGGTGCATCGCGGACGCCGGCATCCTGGAGGTCGCCTTCGCACCGGAAGTCGTGGAGGCCCTGAACGACCTGGCCGCCCACCCTGCCGCGCGCTTCGTGTGGCTCACCACGTGGGAGCGGCTTGCCCCGGAGTTCCTCTGTCCGGCCATAGGTTTGAAGGGGCAGGACTGGCCCGTGCTGTCCAGCCAAGGCTGGGACGAAGGTCCCGAATGGTGGAAGCTCACTGCCCTGCAGAAAGATCTCGCGTCTTCGGGCTCGGACCGGTTCGTGTGGCTTGACGATCAACTGGGCCGCGACGCGGACGCACAATCCTGGGCCGACTACCAGGAAGACCGCGTGTTGTGCATCTCACCGGATCCCCGCCAGGGCCTGTCGCGCAGCCACCTTGCTGCCGTCAGGGCCTTCCTGGGCTGATCACGCCGGGGCGCACGTTTGGCCGGAGGGTGGCTGGCACGTAGGATTCTTAAGGTTTCAGCCCGCACAATGAAGCCGGCAAGTCCAGCCAGTTGAACAGCTGCTGAACTATGCTGTGCTTGGCAGGTATGGGGAAGTGAAACTGCTGAACGTCGACTCTGCAGATTGGGCAACAGGTGGAAATCACCTTCATGGTCGCGCTTGTCATAGCGTTGGCCCTCTTCTTTGACTTCACCAACGGGTTTCACGACACAGCCAATGCGATGGCAACTCCCATTGCTACGGGGGCGATCAAACCCAAGACTGCGGTAGCGCTGGCCGCCGTGCTGAACCTGGTGGGCGCGTTCCTCTCCACGGAGGTGGCCAAGACCATTTCCGGGGGCCTGATCCGGGAAGGCGCCGACGGTATCCATATCACTCCGGACATCATCTTTGCCGGGCTCATGGGTGCCGTCCTCTGGAACATGATCACCTGGCTCAAGGGCCTTCCATCGAGTTCCTCGCACGCCCTGTTCGGCGGCTTGATCGGCGCGGCAGTGGCGGGTATCGGCCTCCACTCCATCAACTTCGAAACAGTGCTTTTGAAGGTGATCCTTCCTGCCCTCTTCGCTCCGCTGATCGCAGGAGCCGTGGCCTACATCTGTACCCGGCTCGCCTACGCGCTGACCTCGCGGCACGATCCCGAAACCGGTGACAAGCTGACCCAGAAGCGTGGGGGCTTCAGGACCGGCCAGATCTTCACGTCGAGCCTCGTGGCGTTGGCCCACGGAACCAACGACGCACAGAAGACCATGGGCATCATCACCCTCGTACTCATCGCCGCCGGCACCCAAACTCCCGGCTCCGGCCCACAGTTCTGGGTCATCGCAGCCTGTGCGTTCGCCATTGCCATTGGTACGTACGCCGGCGGTTGGCGCATCATCCGCACCATGGGTTCGGGCCTGACGGAAGTAAAGCCCGCCCAGGGATTCTCGGCCGAAACCAGTACCGCGACGGCCATCCTTGCCTCCTCGCATCTGGGCTTCGCAC
Organism: Paenarthrobacter sp. YJN-5; assembly: GCF_015040095.1. Lineage (NCBI taxonomy): Bacteria > Bacillati > Actinomycetota > Actinomycetes > Micrococcales > Micrococcaceae > Paenarthrobacter > Paenarthrobacter sp. YJN-5. Next base: position 2,430,605 of record NZ_CP053544.1, on the reverse strand, counting down.
TCTCCACTACGCAGGTGGCCTCCGGCTCCGTCATCGGCTCCGGCCTGGGACGCAAAGGCACCTCGGTCCGTTGGGGTACCGCTGGCAAGATCGCCTTGGGCTGGCTCTTCACTTTGCCGGCATCCGCGATCGTCGGCGGCCTGACGGCGCTTCTGGTCAATACCGGCGTCGTTGGCCTGGTCATTGCGGCCGTCGTAGGCACCGCCGCCATTCTCTTCATGTTCGTGGTCTCCCGCAGGGAGCACGTCGGCCACCACAACGCCGTCGAGGTGGATGAAGCCGGCCACGCGGTTGTGTTCCGCAAGAAGAAAAAGTCCAAGTCCAACAAGAACAAAGGTGCACAGCGATGAAGTGGTTGGAATTGCTGCTGGTTGCCGGGGTGACACTCGTGTCCGCGGTGACGGTCGTGGTCCTCTACTCGCTGGGTGTCCGGCTGACCGCGATAGCAGGCGACGTACAGCAGAAGTCGCCGGCACTCTTCAAAAGCCTTGCCTACGTTTGCTTCGGCATCTGCGGGCTGGCTGTGCTGTTCGGGATCTACCTGATCGTTCCGTACTTCGGAAAGTAGCCCCCTCTCTGGCAGTAAAGCCCATTCGGGAGAATAATCGGCAGTGAAATTACATCACTGCACCCTGGTGATCCGGCAGATGCGGGGCTGTCATGAAGAGCCGATCCCTAAGCCACCTCATCGGACTGGCCTTGGCGCCGGTCCTGATGCTGGGCCTTTCTGCCTGCCTTCCCCCCGGTTCCGACTTCAACAGCCCCTCACCCAACCCGGCGCCGGAACCAACCTCTGCTGCGGCAACCACCCCGCCTCCCGCCGTCGAACCTACAGCGGCCCAGCCCGCCGGCCCGGCCGGTCCCGCGGCACCGCAAGCTGAGGCGCCGGTGGTCCGCTGGGTGCCGGTCGGACCGGTCGGTCCCAATGACCCGACGGCGGGACAGCGCTACCTGCTGCTGCAGCAGTTCCAGTGCGACGCCCTGGCTGAAAGCGTCCGGCCGGACAGCGTCCAAGGGACGGCAGACGTGACTGTCTGGCAAGCGGCAGCGGCCGTATGCCGCGCCGTGCAGAGCGGTTCCGAACAGGATTGGCTGCAAGCGTCAGTGGCGGTCGCGGCGACTCCGCGCATCCCGCAGACGCAGTGCCTGGAGTCCACGGTTGCAGCAACATCCGCCGCAGTCATTGCGCAGCACCGGGCCAGCCCGGGCCTGCCCATCAAGGCCACCTCGCCTCCTGGCGAGGCGTGCCCGCGCCACCTTAGCGGCCTGACAGTAGTGAACGAGGACCTGACGGCGGTGCCGGGCCAACTCCGGGCCTCCGGACCCCGTTCGGGCGGCACAATCGTGCGGCTGGACGGCTACTACGTCCGCGTAGGCGACATCCTCTTTGACGGAGAACCCGCCTTCCCCGAAATTGTGTCCGGTGGAGGCGATTACCAGACGATGTACCTCAGGATTCCTCCGGCCAACGGGCGGGACACCCTCCGGATTTCCATCACTGACACCGTGGATATCAGCGGAACAGTGACCTTCTACTATGAGGACACCGCGCCCTCGTCACCTCCGCCTGCCACCGGGCCAAGCCAAACGCCGTCGCCCCAACCGGGTGGGACGCAACCGGGTGGGACGCAACCGGGTGGGACGCAACCGGGTGGGACGCAACCGGCCCCTTCACCCAGTACCGCTCCCAGTGAAGCGTCACCCACGGCGTTGCCGTGAGCGGACAACCGGCGGCAGGAGCTCCGGAGGAGGACGAGCGCAGCCTCGTCAACACCCGGTGGCAGCGCACCCTGGACGTTTTGTCCGTGATTGGTCCGCCTTTGACGGTGGCCACGGCACTGCTGGTCTATTTCGGCTGGGCACGTACCGACGCGCAGGCAAAGGCAATGGGCCTCGACGTCAGCCTCTTTGGCTACACCGTGCAGGATTTCATTCTTCGGAGCATCCAGTCGCTCTTCCAGCCCTTGGCATGGCTCGCGGTGATCGGCCTGCTGTGGCTGATGCTGGACCGGGCTGTTTCCCGGCTTCTGGACGCCTCAAGGCACAGGACGCTGTTGCACCGCACAGCGCTGGTGGTCCTGGTGCTGGGATTCGCGTTTGCTGCCGTGATGTGGGTGGCCGTTGTTACCCAGCCGGGCCGGACTTTGCTGTACGTGCCCTTCCTGATAGCTGCAGGCCTGATAGTCGGCGCCTGGGGCCTGAGCGTTCGACGGCGTGCAGCGGCCCCTGCCGTCCGCACGCTGCGGGTCACGCCGCGCGCCCTGGAACGGTCCCTCGTTTTTGTCCTTGTCACCCTCCTGCTGTTCTGGGGTACCTCCGACTACGCCCAGGCACTGGGCCGCGGCGCCGCCGTCGACTACCAGGAGCGCTCCGGGCTTTTGCCCACCGCAGTGGTCTACAGCAAAGAGCGCCTGGGCGTCACTGCACCCAACGTCCGTGAGGAGTCAGCTGGAACGGATGCGGCTCCGCTGTACCGCTATTCCGGCTTGCGGCTGCTGGTGGTCAGCGGCGGGCGGATCTTCCTGCTCAACGATCGGTGGACCCTGGCCCAAGGCCGCGTGGTGGTGCTGAGGGACGACGGGAGCGTGCGGGTGGAATACGGCAACGCAGGCGCGGACTGAATTGTCGGTGGGTTTTGGCTAGTCTGGGGCCATGTCGATCTTCCAGTACTACGTGGCATCCACCATTGACGGCTTCATCGCTTCCCCGGATGACGATCTGGGCTGGTTGCTCCAGTTCGACAAGGTGGAGGGGGTCAGCGGAAGCTATGAGTCCTTCTTCTCCGGCGTCGGGTGCATTGCGATGGGTGGGGACACCTACCGATGGCTCATGGCGCACGAGGCCGGGAAGTGGCCTTACCCGAACATCCCGTGCTGGGTTTTTACCCATCACGAATATTCCGCCCCGGCAGGCGCCGACGTGACATTCGTCCGTGGCGACGTCCGCGAATTCGCCCCGGACCTGTTGGCGGATGCCGGGGACAAGAACGTCTGGCTGGTCGGCGGCGGGGACCTGGTAGCCCAATTTGCCAACGCGGGGCTGCTGGACGAGATGATCGTCACGATCATCCCGGTGGTGCTGGGAGCGGGTAAGCGGCTGCTGCCGCTTAACGGCCCGACGGCGCCGCTGGAGTTGGTCTCATCGAAGATCCTTGGCGGGGCCGCGGCCGAACTGCACTACAGGATGCCGGAAAAGAGGATGCCGGAAAAGCGCGCCTGACGCCTAGCTGGCACTTTGCCCGCCGGCTCCGCCCGACAAGCGGTCAGTGACGGTTATCGCGGATCATGTTCGTGATCCGCGCGGTGGAGAGCCTCCGCCCCTGCTCGTCAGTGATCACAATCTCGTGCGTCGCCAGCGTGCCGCCAAGGTGGATTGCCGTGCAGGTTCCCGTGACGGTTCCGGTAGCAATGGAGCGGTGATGGGTTGCGCTGAGCTCGATGCCCACTGCGTGGCGGCCTGGACCTGCGTGAACGGATGCCGCGAAGGAACCCAAGGTCTCGGCGAGGACTGCGTGCGCCCCGCCATGAAGGATTCCGGCTACCTGGGTGTTGCCCTCCACCGGCATGGTGGCAACGCTGCGTTCGGCGCCCAGTTCGCTGAAGCGGATGCCCATTTTGACCACCAGTGCGCCGACGCCGCCGGCCGATAGCCACTCGTGGAATTCTTCCGGTACGCCTGCTTGCCTGAGCTCATCCACAAACTGGTTCGGCGTGAAATTGTCCATCATGCCAACTAGGCTGGCACCTGTGAGTGAAACAACCAAACCGGACCAGGTTCCAACGGCCCAAGCTTCTGCCATCGCCACGGCAGCCCCCTCTTCCGCATCCCGAGCGAACATCACGGGGGAGGAGCGGCCCAGGCTGCTGGTCCTGGATGGCCACTCCATGGCCTTCCGCGCCTTCTACGCGCTCCCTGCGGAGAACTTCTCCACCGCCCGGGGGCAACACACCAACGCAGTCCACGGATTCACGTCCATGCTGATCAACCTCATCAAGGACCAGAAGCCCACGCACGTGGCAGTGGCGTTCGATGTCTCCGACGACACCACGTTCCGGAAGGCCGAATACAGCGAATACAAGGGTGGACGCAACGCCACACCGCCCGAATTCCAGGGCCAGATCGGACTCATCGCCCGGGTGATGGAAGCGTGGGGGATCAAGACCATAGCCCTGCCCGGCTATGAAGCCGACGACATCCTCGCCACCCTCGCCGCCCAGGCCGACACCGAGGGTTTCGAAGTGCTCCTGGTCTCCGGAGACCGGGATTCGTTCCAGTTGATCAATGACAACGTCTTCGTGCTTTATCCCAAGCAGGGCGTCAGCAACATTCCCAAACTCGATGCTGCAGCCATCGAGGAAAAGTACTTCGTCAAACCGGCTTTCTACTCTGACCTCGCCGCGCTGGTGGGCGAATCCGCGGACAACCTTCCGGGCGTGCCCGGCGTCGGCCCCAAGACGGCGGCAAAATGGATCAACCTCTACGGCGGCCTGGAGGGAATTCTCGAGAACCTCGATTCCATCGGCGGCAAGGTAGGCGGCGCCCTCAAGGAGAACGTCGAGAACGTCAAGCGCAACCGCAGGCTCAACCAGTTGTTGACGGATCTGGACCTGCCCGTATCACTGGCGGACCTTCATGAACCGCGCCCGGACCGGCAAGCCATTGAAGAGCTGTTCGAGGAACTCGAGTTCCGCACGCTCCGCACCCGCCTTTTCGACCTCTACGGCGACGACACCGCGGGTGCAGCGCCGGACACCATCGAGGCTCCCGAGTTCACCACGCTCACCGACGCGGCCGCTTTGGAGGAGTTCTTTGCGGCCGGTTCGGGTGTCCGCTCCGCCCTCGCAATCCAGCAGGTTCCGGGCCGGATCGGCGAGGACGCTGCCGCGGTTGCCGTAGTCCGCAACAACGGTGCTGCCTTCATCGAGCTGACCTCCTTGGACGCCGCCGCCGAATCAGTGCTTGCAACGTGGCTGCAGGACCCTGAGGAAGCCAAGGTGGTCCACGAGTTCAAAGCCGCGCTAAAAGCACTGCACAACAGGGGACTGGGACTTGAGGGAGTGGTGGATGACACTTCCATCTCCGGCTACCTCATCCAGCCGGACCGCCGCAGTTACGATCTCTCCGAACTGGCCCAGGTCCACCTGAAGATCACCCTTGGCGCCGTGGCTGCGCCTTCCGGCCAACTGGAGCTGGATCTCGCCGGGGGAAGCGACCAGGCTGCCGCCGCAGCGCTGGTCCAGCATGCCGCCGTCGTGCATGCCCTCAGCAAGCACTTCGAAAAGGAACTTGCCGAGCGGAAGGCCGATGCCCTCCTGACCACGCTGGAACTTCCCGTGGCCCGCGTCCTGGCGCAGATGGAGCTCACCGGCATCTACGTCTCCATGGACCGGATGAATGAGCAGCTCGCCGATCTCACCAAAGTCATCGAGAACGCCCAGGAACAGGCCTTCGCGGCGATCGGACATGAAGTCAACCTTGGTTCGCCCAAGCAGCTGCAAACAGTACTGTTCGATGAACTCGGGCTGCCCAAGACCAAGAAGATCAAGTCGGGGTACACCACCGATGCCGCCTCGCTGAAGGCCCTGTTGGAGAAGACCGGGCACGAATTCCTGGTCCAGCTCATGGCGCACCGTGAATCGTCCAAGCTCGCCCAGATGGTGGAGACGCTGAAGAAGTCCGTGGCGGAGGATGGCAGGATCCACACCACCTATGCCCAGAACATCGCAGCAACGGGCCGCATCTCATCCAACAACCCCAATCTGCAGAACATCCCTGTCCGCAGCGAAGAAGGCCGGCGCGTGCGCAGCATCTTCGTTGTCAGCGACGGCTACGAATGCCTGCTGTCCGCCGACTACTCCCAGATCGAGATGCGCATCATGGCGCATTTGTCCGGGGACGAAGCTTTGATCCAGGCGTACCGGGACGGCGAGGACCTGCACCGCTTTGTCGGTTCACGAATCTTCAACGTGGCTCCTGCGGAAGTCACAAGTGCCATGCGTTCCAAGGTCAAGGCGATGTCCTACGGGCTTGCCTACGGGCTCACTTCCTTTGGCTTGTCCAAGCAGTTGGAGATTTCCGTGGACGAGGCCCGGACCCTCATGAAGGACTACTTCGACCGCTTCGGCGGTGTCCGCGATTACCTGAGGGGCGTTGTGGACCAGGCCCGCGTGGACGGCTACACGGCAACCATCGAGGGGCGGCGGCGCTACCTTCCGGACCTGACAAGCACCAACCGGCAGGCCCGCGAAGCGGCCGAACGCATTGCCTTGAACTCTCCCATCCAGGGGTCGGCAGCAGACATCATCAAGCGGGCAATGCTCGGCGTGGCCGCGGAACTCGCCGGCCAGGGCCTGAAGTCGCGCATGCTGCTGCAGGTTCATGACGAACTGGTGCTCGAAGTTGCCCCCGGCGAACGGGAAACCGTAGAGAAGCTCGTAGCCGAGCAGATGGGCGCGGCGGCGGATCTGTCGGTTCCCCTTGATGTCCAGATCGGCATCGGTGCCAGCTGGTACGAGGCAGGCCACTAAGCACGTCCCACCAAGAGGTCCGGCCAAGGGGCGCGCCGCCGCAAGGCTGGCGCGCCCCTTCGGCTCTGGCTAGGCTCGGGTGCGTGGCTGATCCCAAGGAAGAAAAACCAGGAAAATACACCGTCCACCAATTCGCTGCCGCCACGCAGGGCAGCCCCGATTTCGACCGTAGCGCCGCATGGGTGCAGGCGGTCTCCCACGGGTTCCACCAAAACCGGCGGGACGAAGACTACATCCGGAAAACGCTGGCGGCCTACAAGGCGGACCAGCGCACCCTGACAGGCGTTTACGTCGACGGCGACGTGCCCCCGCATTCCCTCGCCGCAGACGTCCCTGTCGCCACGTATGCCACCATGCGGAAGCCACTGAACATCGGCTTTGGCAAGCAACTGGAGGCAAGCCTGGTAACGGCCGTAACCGTCCGGGTAACCCACAGGCGCCAAGGCATCCTCCGCGGAATGATCACCGCGGACCTGGAAGCTGCAAAGGACGACGGCATCGCGATCGCAGCCCTGACCGCTTCCGAAGGCAGCATCTACGGACGCTTCGGTTTCGGTGTGGCCACCTACGAGCGGAACATCACGGTGGATGCCGGCGCCCGCTTCCGGCTTCGGGGCAGCATGACGGGGACGGTCGAGGTTGCCGATCCTGCTGTCCTGCTGGGGCTTGCTCCGCAAATTTTCGACCGTGTGCAGCGTGCCACGCCGGGGTCCATCGGGCGCCAGGAGTACTACCGCCTCCTGGCGTCGGGCTCCATCGGGCATGACGGCAAACCCGACACCGCTGTGCGGAGTGCCCTCCACTACGGTGCCGACGGCGCTCCTGACGGCTACGTCTCCTACCGTTTCAAGGGCTGGGACACCAAGCCCTACACCATGGAAATCGTGGATCTTGTCGCCGGCAGTGACGCAGCCTACCTTGACCTGTGGCGCTTTCTGGGGAGCATCGACCTTGTTGATGTGCTGACGTGGGCGGAAGCACCGGTCCATGATCCTTTGGCATGGGCCATGGAGGATCCCCGCTGCCTGGTGGACTCCGATGTCCGTGACATGCTGTGGCTGCGCATCCTGGACGTGCCCGCCGCGTTGTCGGCGCGGCAGTACGCAGCGGCGGACAAGCTCGTCCTGCGGGTCGCGGATGCGCTCGGACATGCGCACGGCACCTGGGAGCTTGATTCCGACGGCGGACCGGCGGCAACCGTCCGCAAGGCCGCCGCACGTGAGGCGGACCTCGAGCTGGACGTGGCTGACCTGGCTTCGATCTACCTCGGCGCCGTTTCACCTGTGACGCTGGCTGCGGCCGGCCGCGTCAAGGAACTGAGCCCGAATGCAGCTTTCCGGGCCCAGCAATTGTTCGCGGTTGAACGGCCCGCGCACTGCCTGACGCACTTCTAAGGGCATCGCACACGTCCTTTTGACCCTGCTTTGCAGAATCAACTACAATAAACGGGCGTGTACTACGTGCGCGCAGCCATTTTGTAACATTCCACAAATCAGGATGACCCGGCACTTTGCCGTATTCTGCCGTCCGGAGCCGGGCGGCAGCGGTTTGCCTGACCGACATACTATCCACAACGGAGCCCCTACTACATGACCATCACCTCCACCGAGAAGCCCGGTGCCCCCGTCGTCGCGATCAACGACATCGGCACCGCTGAGGACTTCCTCGCAGCAGTCGACGCCACCATCAAGTACTTCAACGACGGAGACCTCGTCGAAGGTACTGTCGTCAAGGTCGACCGCGACGAAGTCCTGCTCGACATCGGTTACAAGACCGAAGGTGTCATCCCTTCCCGCGAGCTTTCCATCAAGCACGACGTTGACCCCGGCGAAGTCGTCGCCGTTGGCGATCAGGTCGAAGCCCTGGTTCTCACCAAGGAAGACAAAGAAGGCCGTCTGATCCTCTCCAAGAAGCGCGCACAGTACGAGCGCGCCTGGGGCGACATCGAGAAGGTCAAGGAAGAAGACGGTGTCGTTACCGGTACCGTCATCGAGGTTGTCAAGGGTGGCCTCATCCTGGACATCGGCCTGCGCGGCTTCCTGCCGGCATCCCTCGTCGAGATGCGTCGCGTCCGCGACCTCGCTCCGTACATCGGTCAGCAGATCGAAGCCAAGATCATCGAGCTGGACAAGAACCGCAACAACGTTGTCCTTTCCCGCCGTGCATGGCTCGAGCAGACCCAGTCCGAGGTCCGCTCCACGTTCCTCAACAAGCTGGAAAAGGGCCAGGTTCGTCCGGGCGTCGTTTCCTCCATCGTCAACTTCGGTGCCTTCGTGGACCTTGGCGGCGTAGACGGCCTCGTCCACGTTTCCGAGCTCTCCTGGAAGCACATCGACCACCCGTCCGAGGTTGTCGAGGTTGGCCAGGAAGTCACCGTCGAGGTCCTCGAAGTGGATCTGGACCGCGAGCGTGTCTCCCTGTCGCTCAAGGCTACGCAGGAAGATCCGTGGCAGACCTTCGCCCGCACCCACGCCCTCGGCCAGGTTGTTCCGGGTAAGGTCACCAAGCTGGTTCCGTTCGGTGCGTTCGTTCGCGTCGAAGACGGCATCGAAGGCCTCGTGCACATCTCCGAGCTGGCTGTCCGCCACGTGGAGCTCGCCGAGCAGGTTGTCTCCGTTGGCGACGAACTGTTCGTCAAGGTCATCGACATCGACCTCGAGCGTCGCCGCATCTCCCTCTCCCTCAAGCAGGCTAACGAGGGCGTTGACGCTGACAGCACCGAGTTCGATCCCGCTCTGTACGGCATGGCCGCAGAGTACGACGAAGAGGGCAACTACAAGTACCCCGAGGGCTTCGACCCCGAGTCGAACGAATGGCTCGAGGGCTACGAAGCACAGCGCGCAGCCTGGGAGCAGCAGTACGCTGACGCCCAGACCCGCTGGGAAGCACACAAGAAGCAGGTTGCACAGCACGCTGCTGACGACGCCGCTGCTGCAACGTCCGGCGAAGGCGACTCCGGCGCTACCAGCTACTCCTCGGAGCCGGCTGCTGCCGAGTCCAACGCAGGCACCCTGGCTTCCGACGAGGCCCTCGCTGCACTGCGCGAGAAGCTCACCGGCAACTAATTCCGCCCGCCCTTCGGGGTTGAGCTGAATAGCCCAAAAAGGACTCCCACCGCATGCGGTGGGGGTCCTTTTGCGTCCGGACGGTGGTGCGGCACAACGGCCGTTCCGCACCGGCGGGAGGCCGGCGGGCAGGCAGGAACCTAGCGGGGAACGTCAACCCATTCAGTTCCCTGCGGATTCAGCACCGAGGCACCCGCCGTCAAGGCCGCCACCCGGGCTTGGGCTTCTTCCAGTAAGGCGGGCTCGTCAGGGAGGGCAACCCTGAGTACGGCCTGCCGGGCTTCGTACAGCGTTTCCGCCATGACGAAGCCCCCGCTGCGAAGTTCGTTTTCCAGTCGTCCGGCGTCCGCGTGCGGCACGCCGATGTCACAGAGGCGGAGGCGTTTCCGTTCGACCAAGGGAGCAAGGTCCAGGGCTTTGGAAACCGATTCGGAATAGGCCCTGACCAAGCCGCCCGCTCCCAGCAGGATTCCACCGAAATAGCGCACGACGACGGCACTGACGTCGCTCAGGTCGGTGACCCCGTCCGCCGTCTCGCGCTTGATAAGCGCCTCAAGCATGGGGATTCCGGCCGTGCCGGAGGGCTCACCGTCATCGGACGACCGTTGGATCATACGGTCCGGGCCGATGACGAAGGCAGAGCAATGGTGCCGGGCATCGTGGAATTCCCGGCGGAGATCGGCCACCAGGGACCGGGCAGTGTCCTCATCCGGCGAACGGCGGAGCACCGTAATGAAACGGGAGCGGCGGATCTCGAGTTCGTGGCGGAAATCGGACCCGGCCGCCAGGGTTGTGTAGCTGGTTGCTCGGCTGTCGTCCTGAATTTCCACCGCTTCAGTCTAGTGTGGAGGGGTGCTGAAGATCGGGTTGACGGGTGGTATCGCCTCAGGGAAGTCGTTGGTGGCGTCGCGGTTGCGCGAATTGGGAGCAGTACTCATCGACGCCGATGTCCTCGCGCGGCAAGTGGTGGAACCCGGCACGCCCGGCCTGGCCCAGGTGGCCGAAGCCTTCGGTCCGGACGTGATCCGGAGCGACGGCACCCTTGACCGCCCCGCGCTGGGCGCGATTGTGTTCCAGGACCCGTCCAGGCGGGAGGTGCTCAACGGCATCATCCACCCCTTGGTCCGTGCTGCCGCAGCCGAGATGCTGGCCGGCGTGCCCCAGGGGGGCATCGTGGTGCAGGACATCCCCCTGCTTGTTGAGACCCGGCAGGGGAGTGCCTTCCACCTGGTGGTCGTGGTGGACGCGCCGGAGGACCTCAGGGTGCAGCGCATGGTCGATGACCGGGCGATGACGCCCGAGGACGCCCGCTCCCGGATGGCTGCGCAGGCCAGCCGTGATGACCGACTGGCGGCTGCCGACGTCGTTCTCGACAACGCCGGCAGCCGGGAAGAGCTGCTCACCAAAGTCGATTCACTCTGGAACGAACGGCTCGTGCCCTTCGCCGCGCACCTCACCCAGGGGACACGTGCGCCCCGCACTGCCGGACCGGTTATTGCAGCGCCGCAGTCCGACTGGAGCGCGGCTGCGGACCGCCTTATCGGCCGCATCAAGGCAGCAGTACCGGATGCCCTTGCCGTCGACCACGTTGGATCCACCGCCATACCCGGTCTGCCTGCGAAGGACGTCATTGACCTGCAACTTGCGGTGAAGGATCTGCAGACGGCAGACCGCATCGCACCGCTCCTTGCCGCCGTCGGATTTCCGGCCGTTCCCGGCGTCACAGGGGATACCCCCAAACCGTCCCATCCCGACCCCGCCGGCTGGCAAAAGCGGTTCCACGCGAATGCCGACCCCGGACGGCCGGTCAACCTCCACGTCCGGGTCGCCGGCTCACCGGGGTGGCGCTACGCGCTCATGTTCCGTGACTGGCTCAGGGCGGATCCCGAGGGGCGCGCCCTCTATGAAGCCCACAAACTCAAGCTCGCTGACGAGTACGCCGGGGATTCAGGCACGGACGGGTACGCGGAAGCGAAGGAACCTTGGTTCACTGACGTAGCCTGGCCCCTGATGGAGGAGTGGGCGACCCGGACGGGCTGGCTTCCGGAGCCGTATTCCCACTAGCCTGCGCAGAGCGCAATGTGACGGTTCTCCCTTGGCTGAAGACGCCTATTCCGGACAGCAGGTGTCCGCAGGCGGGGGTAGATTGAATTCATGAGCCTTGCCCAGGAAATCAACCGCGTCGTCGCACCGTTTGAAGTAGTCAGTGAGTATAAGCCTGCCGGCGATCAACCGGCGGCGATTGCCGAGCTTACGGAGCGCATCAACAACGGCGAAAAGGATGTTGTCCTCCTGGGGGCCACCGGTACAGGCAAGAGCGCCACCACTGCCTGGCTCATCGAGAAGGTACAGCGGCCCACGCTGGTCCTTGTCCAGAACAAGACGCTGGCAGCACAGTTGGCCAATGAGTTCCGTGAGCTCCTGCCCAACAACGCGGTGGAGTACTTCGTTTCCTACTACGACTACTACCAGCCGGAGGCCTACGTAGCGCAGACGGATACGTTCATCGAAAAGGACTCCTCCATTAACGAGGAAGTTGAAAGGCTCCGCCACTCGGCCACCAACGCGCTGCTGACCCGCAGGGACGTGATCGTGGTTGCCACGGTTTCCTGCATCTACGGCTTGGGAACCCCCGAGGAATACATTGCGGGCATGGTCACGCTGCGCAAGGGCGCTGAGATGAACCGCGACCACCTCCTCCGCAAGTTCGTCTCGATGCAGTACACACGGAACGACATGGACTTCCACCGCGGGACCTTCCGGGTCCGCGGCGACACCGTGGAGATCATTCCCATGTACGAGGAACTGGCGCTGCGGATCGAATTCTTCGGCGACGAGATCGAGAACATCCAGACCCTCCACCCGCTCACCGGTGAGGTTATTCGCGACGAGGAGGAAATGTATGTCTTCCCTGCCTCGCACTACGTTGCCGGTCCTGAACGGATGTCCCGGGCCATCAAGAGGATCGAAGACGAACTCGCCGACCGCCTGAAGGTCCTGGAAAGCCAGAACAAGCTTGTTGAGGCCCAGAGGCTGCGGATGCGGACCACCTATGACCTCGAAATGATGCAGCAAATGGGCTTCTGCAACGGCATCGAAAACTATTCCGCGCATATTGATGGCCGTGAACCGGGCACGGCTCCGCACTGCTTGCTGGACTACTTCCCGGATGACTTCCTCCTGGTGGTTGATGAGTCCCACGTGACCATCCCCCAGATCGGTGCCATGTATGAGGGCGACATGTCCCGTAAGCGCAACCTGGTGGACTTTGGTTTCCGTTTGCCTTCCGCCATGGACAACCGGCCGCTGAAGTGGGACGAGTTCCTCGAACGCATCGGCCAGACCGTCTACTTGTCAGCAACGCCGGGTAAGTACGAGCTCGGCAAGGCGGACGGGTACGTCCAGCAGATCATCCGGCCTACGGGCCTGGTGGACCCCGAGGTGGTGGTCAAACCGACCAAGGGCCAGATTGACGATCTCCTGGACGAGATCAGGATTCGAACCGCCAAGGACGAGCGCGTCCTGGTGACCACGCTCACCAAGAGGATGGCCGAGGATCTGACGGACTACCTCATGGGCCACGGCGTCAAAGTGGAGTACCTGCACTCGGACGTCGATACCCTGCGCCGCGTGGAACTGCTGCGCGAGCTGAGGATGGGTGTCTTCGATGTCCTGGTGGGCATCAACCTCCTCCGCGAAGGCCTGGACCTGCCGGAAGTGTCGTTGGTGAGCATCCTCGACGCGGACAAGGAAGGCTTCCTGCGGTCCTCCACCTCGCTGATCCAGACCATCGGCCGTGCGGCGCGTAACGTCTCAGGCCAGGTGCACATGTACGCGGACAAGATCACTGATTCGATGGCACAGGCCATCGATGAGACAAACCGCCGCAGGGCCATCCAGGTGAAGTACAACAAGGATCACGGCATCGATCCCCAGCCGCTCCGCAAGAGGATCGCGGATATCACCGACCAGCTGGCCAAGGAAGACGCCGACACCCAGGAGCTGCTGAACAACAACAGGCTCGCCAAGGGTGGCAAGCGGGGCAAATCCTCGACGAAGGCTGCCGCCACCGTCCGCCAGGACGGTCTTGCGGCAGCGCCTGCCGAGGACCTGGTGGGGCTGATCGAACAGCTCACGGAACAAATGCATGGTGCCGCTGCTGAGCTTCAGTTCGAAGTCGCGGCCCGGATCCGGGACGAAGTCAAGGAGTTGAAGCGCGAGTTACGCCAGATGCAGTCGGCCGGCCACGCCTAGGGTAAAGTTGGCTCAACGTAGGGGAGTATCCCAAGCGCTACGTCCGTCAACACGCAAGGCACAGATGCCTCGCCGGGCCTAGCGGGCCGCCACATCGCGCCTTGGAGCGCATCGGCAGGCCGGAGAGACTTACACCATTTTCCCGTACCCTGCGAAAGGCCTTCTTTAATGGAGCTCCCTGTCTGGTTCGAGGTCGGCTCGTTCGTCGCCCTCGGAATCATCTTGGCCATAGATCTGCTTTTGGTGGTCAAGCGTCCCCACGAACCGTCCATGAAGGAAGCCGGCTTGTGGGTCGCCTTCTATGTGGCTTTGGCTTTGGTCTTTGCCGGTGCCATGTTCTACTTCACCGGCCCCGAATACGGCGGCCAGTTCGTCGCAGGTTGGGTCACTGAGTACAGTCTCAGCATCGACAACCTCTTCGTGTTCATCATCATCATGGCCAGGTTCTCCGTACCCAGGAAGTACCAGCAGGAAGTACTGATGGTGGGCATCATCATCGCGCTTGTCCTGCGGGGTATCTTCATTGCCCTGGGCGCCGTGGTCATCGAACAGTTCAGCTGGGTCTTCTACATCTTTGGCGCATTCCTTCTCTGGACGGCCTGGAAGCAAGCGACGGATTCCGGCGAGGATGAAGAGGACGTCGAGAACCCGCTGATTGCCCGCCTCCGCAAGGTCCTGCCGATGTCCGAGAAGTTCGACGGCGGCAAGCTCCGGACCACCGTGGACGGCAAGAAGGTCTTCACGCCCATGCTGATCGTGTTCATCACGATCGGCATGACGGACCTGCTGTTTGCCGTCGATTCGATTCCGGCAATCTTCGGCCTGACGCAGAGCGCCTTCATCGTGTTTACCGCCAACATCTTCGCCCTGATGGGCCTGCGCCAGCTGTACTTCCTCCTCGGCGGCCTGATGACCCGCCTGGTCTACCTGAAGCACGCTTTGTCTGTGATTCTCGCTTTCATCGGCGTCAAGCTTGTCCTGCACGCCATGCACGTCAACGAGCTTCCCTTCATCAATGGCGGCCGGCACATCGAGTGGGCTCCGGAGATTCCGACCTTCGTTTCCCTGGCCGTGATCGTCGGAACCATCGTCGTCGCCGTCGTCGCCAGCCTGCTCAGCCCGGCGGCACGCCGGGCCAAGATCGACGCCCGGTTGGAAGAGGATGCAAAGAAGTCCATGAGCCAAGCCGACTAGGCATGGCTTGGCTGTAGTCTCTTGGGGTGACTACCACTTCATCAACGGCGCTGGATCCGCAACGGGTCCAGCGCCGTTCTGTTGCCCTGCTCAGCGGTGCCCAGCTCTTGAGCGGCATCGGAAACGGCGCCACGTTGTCCATCGGCTCCCTGCTGGCCGTCGACCTTTCCGGCTCGCAATTCTGGGCCGGGTCCGTCACCACCATCCTCACCCTTTCAGCCGCTGTGTTCGCCTTGCCACTTGCCAGGCTCGCAGAGCAGCGGGGGAGAAGGACGGGGTTGGTCGCCGGGCTGGTTGCTGCACTGGCCGGTGCGCTGCTGATGATGGCTTCAGTGGTGGCGGGATCGTTCCTGCTCCTCCTTCTGGGCGGGGCTTTCCTCGGCCTCGGCACCGCCGCCAACCTCCAGGCCAGATTTGCCGCCGTCGATCTTGCGGACGCAGAGCATCGCGGAAGGTCGCTCTCCACGGTGGTGTGGGCGATTACCATCGGTGCAGTGGCCGGGCCGAACCTCATCCAGCCCGGCGCAGTGGTGGGAACCGCGCTGGGGATGCCACCAATTGCCGGCCCTTTCGTCTTCTCCGCAGCGGGCTTGTTCCTCGCAGCCGCGCTGCTCTTCTTTGGCCTCAGGCCGGACCCGCTGCTCCTTTCCCGCCGCCTGGCCTCGGAAGGGTCAAAAAGCGACCTTCCCCCGGCCCGGGGTACTGTCCGTTCGGGATTGGCCGCAATCCGCGCGTCGCGACCGGCGCTTTTGGCACTCTGCGCAGTGGTTACTGCCCACGGCGTCATGGTCGCCGTCATGTCCATGACGCCCCTGCACTTGCAGCAACTCATCGCAGGAACCTCCACTGCGTCCGGGCACCAGCACGCCTCGGTGAGCGACAGCACCGACGCCCTGGTAGTGATCGGGTTGACTATTTCCCTCCACATTGCCGGTATGTTCGCGTTGTCCCCGGTCTGGGGTTGGCTTACTGACAAAGCGGGCCGCTACGCGAGCATCATCGCGGGACACGGGCTGCTGCTCGTCGCCGTCGTCGTCGCCGGATTGGGCCAGCATGAGCCGTCGCTGGTGACCGTAGGCCTGATCCTGCTGGGGCTTGGCTGGTCGGGTGCCACGATCGCAGGCTCCACGCTCCTTGCCGAAAGCGTCCCGGAAAGCCAACGGGTAACCGTACAGGGTGTCTCTGACACTCTCATGGGTGCTGCCGGGGCTTTGGGCGGCGCGACGTCAGGCCTGGTCCTGGCCTCGGCCGGGTATCAGGGCCTCAATACAGCCGGGGGCGTGCTGGCCGCAGCGGTGCTCGCGTTCGCGGTCACCGCTGCGACCCGTCGGAAGTCGGCCACCTCCGCCTAGGTGAAGCAACTCCGCGGCTTATCAGCTGCCGGGACGGACCAGCCCCAACAGGCGCCGGAATATGCCTTCGCCGTCTTCGCCGATACCGTCGTGGTGGAAGGCATCGGTCACCCAAGGCTGGAGGCCCCGTACCGCCGACGCAGTCTCCATGGATAATGCGTGGTCCACGTAGATATCGTCCTGATACACCGCGGCGGCTACAGGAACAGTGTTCATCGCGAGCCTCTGCGCGTCATAGAGGGGACCCCAGTCCGCCTTGCTGGCAAGCAACTCCGCGACCGGTTGGAAAGGCACAAGCGCAGGATCCTGCACGAAGTACCAGGGATAGACCATTTCGCCGGTGAGAAGCGGTTCGTCCGCGGAGGGTTCGAACTCCGGGTACTCCTCCAGGACCCGCCAGGCTGCCCACTTGGTGGCCTCGCCCTGCGCGTAGATGGACTCGTGCAGTACGGCGTACAGCGGGTTGCCGGCACGGCTCACAAGCGAACGGACCTGCTCAAGGAACGCTTCGGACAGACGGGGTCCCGTGGCTGTTTCGATGAACGCGTCCTCCAGGAGGTAATGCAGGGCATCTACCCGCGTGTTGCCACCGAGGAATGAGCCCACCATCTGGAATCTTTCCGGGGTGAGCCGCTCGCCGCTGGCCAGATGCTCTGGCTGGTCCGCCAGATGGCGCATGATCCGGGTAATACGCCCGCGGTCTTCGGGGTACCAAGCGAAGTACTCGGCGTTGCGCGCGGCAACGCGACGGAAGGTAGCGCGGTACACCCGTTCGGCCGGCCCTTGGAGGGGCGCGAGGCCCCCGGTGATAAGGACTTCACGAAGTCCCTCCGGTGCAAAGGACAGGTAAGTGAGTGCGCAGAATCCGCCGAAGCTTTGGCCCAGCACCGTCCAAGGTTCCGCCCCGAGGATCCGGCGAATCATCTCGGCATCGGCCACGATCGAGTCAGCCCGGAAGTGCGCCAGGTACTCGGCCTGCCGCTCTGCGTCTCCGCGACGTGCCAACGATTGGAATTCAATGGGCGTGGACAGGCCGGTACCGCGCTGGTCCAGCATCAGGATGCGAAAATCCTTGGCGGCAGCCTTCATCCAGCCGGACAGGGAGGTTACCCGGTTGCCGCGTCCGCCCGGTCCACCCTGAAGGTACAAAAGCCAGGGCAAGCGTGCCGCGTCCTCCGCCGAGTGTTCCGTGGAGGTGTACTCGCGGGCGAAGACCGTGATGGACTCTTCGCCAGCGATTGCCTCGCGGCCGTTATGGCCCGCCCAAGCCTCTACCGGGCCATGGTCAAGGGGCACCGTGAAGAAGTGTTCCACGGTGCGGAGGCCCCGGAACTCGTGCCTTGCGCGGATGCTGTGCAGTTCAGCCACGCGCCAACGCCCTGTCCGGCGCCCCGGCTGCCGATCCGAAAGTTTGAAGGGCTTCGCCCGTCAGGCGGAACGTGGACCACTCCTCCATGGGCAGCGCGCCCAGGTTCTTGTAGAACTTGATGGACGGTTCATTCCAGTCCAGGACGCTCCACTCCACGCGTGCGTATCCGCGTTCGACGGCGGTAGCGGCCAGGTGCTGCAGCAGCGCCTTTCCGTGGCCCTCGCCACGGGCTTCGGGCCGGACATAGAGGTCCTCGAGATAGATGCCGTGGACGCCCTCCCACGTCGAATAGTTCAAGAACCACAGGGCAAATCCCTGGACCTCGCCGGCCGCGTTCTCTGCCATGTTTGCGAACACCCGGGGGTTGTCCCCGAAGAGGACCTCGGTAAGTTTTTCGGGCGTGTTCTTGACGGCGTCCGGTTCTTTTTCGTAGATGGCGAGGTCATGGATCATGCCAAGGATCGCGGGGACATCATCAGCGGTTGCGGGGCGGATTACACTCATGGTTCCGAGCTTACTAGCGCCCGGCCCCGGCTGCCTGATGCCGCAAAGCTCAGGCCTTGCCCCACAAGAGCTGTGACGAGCCATAGGCAACAGGCGCGCGGGTGTAAGTGACAGGAACACCGTCGGCCAGCAGCGGCGGACCGACGAACCGGAGATGGCCGTGGACACTCTCCATCCCGTGGTATCCAGGTTCCGGCAGTGGCTCCGGCTCGTGGCCACGACCCGGGGCAGGAAGGAATCCGGCCCCGAGAAGCTCCTCAGCGGTGCGGACCAGCGACATCGTGGCCACCCCGCCCCGGCCCGTGCGGGTCCGTTCCGCAAGCAATCCCAGAATGGCCGCTGCCAGGCCGTAGCCCGTCGCGTGGTCCAACGCCTGGACCGGAAGCGCACCCGGCCGCCATCCGGCGTCGCCGTCGCTTCCGTAGTCAGCAGCAATGCCACAGGCGGCTTGGACAATACTGTCGAAACCCCGGCGTTTCTGCCACGGACCGGTACCCCAGGCGTTAAGCGTCGCCACCACCAGTCCACCATTGTCGCGTGTCAGATCCACCGTTCCCAGTCCGAAGCGCTCCAGGCTCCCGGATCGGTAGCCTGTGACCACGACGTCGGCCCGTGCCACCACAGCGCGCACCTCTTCAAGAACCGAAGGCACCGAGAAGTCCGCCACGACGCTTCGTTTGTCGAATCCGCAATCGATGAACGCATCGGGAAGTTCGGGAAGTCCGGACGGGTCGATCCGGAGGACGTCCGCCCCCAGCGCGGCGAGGAGCCGGGTGGCCGTTGGTCCCGCTATGACCCTCGTCAGGTCGAGGACCCTCAAGCCCTTCAACGGACGGGCGGCATCGCGGGCCGGGACCCAGCGGCGTGCCCCTGATGATCCCCCGGACTCCCTCAGCGCGATCCAGGGACCGCGGCTTGCCGCTTGGTGCATGGGGGAGCGGGTCCATTCCGCTCGGGTTCGAACAGCCGCGGCAACGCCGCCTTTGGCGGTAATCACTGATTCCGCATCCGACGCTGTCAGCTCCCTCAGTGCGGGGCCGACGTCGGCGGTTGAGGAAACGCCAAGGGCCTGCAAAAGCCTGGCCGCGTGGTGCGGGTAGTTGGCATGCAGCCTGACCCAACCGTCCGACGTCGGACGGAAGCCGGAGAGGGGCGCGAAACCTTCCGGCTGCTTTCCGGCGATCCGCAAGTGCCGCAGCGAGTCAAAGGCGGCTGCGGTCCCCGCTGACGGGACCGAATAGGCCGACGTGCCTGTCAAGGCGTTGAGGGCGGTCGCCGCAGCCTGGACCGACCCAATGGCGAGGCCCTCCACATCCAAGGGTCCGCGCCACCACAGGCGCGGCCCCGACCATTCCGCAACAGGCACGTCCTTGACGGCCTCCAGTTTGCGGAGGCTGTCGGCCAGGTTGGGAACAGGATGCATTCGCGCCTCTTCGCTACGACCCGCTACAGGCGGCCAACGTCGGTCACGCGGACCACGGCGGTTCCCGTTTCATCGGAGGCCTGGAGGTCGACTTCCGCCGAGATACCCCAGTCGTGGTTGCGGGCGGGGTCGTCAAAGATTTGGCGGACGATCCACTTGCCGGGTTCCTCGGTGATGATCAGCAACCCGGGTCCGCGGGCATCGGGACCTGTTCCAATGTCGTCGTGTTCGTCGAAGTAGTCGTCCAGGACTTCTTCCCAGCGATCGGCGTCCCAACCGGCCTCGCCGTCGAGTTCGCCCAAGGCGGCCGAGTCTTCGTCAGCAAACAGCTCCACCCTGCGGAACATTTCGTTTCGCACCATCACCCGGAATGCCCTGGCGTTGGATGTCAACGACGGCGGAGGCGGCGGGGGAGCATCATGCGGCGTCGGAGCCAGCCCGGCCGTCAGTTCCTCCCATTCGTCAAGGAGGCTCGAGTCCACTTGGCGGACCAGTTCCCCCAACCATGCGATGAGGTCTTCGAGGTCCTCCCGCAGCACGTCCTGTGGTACGGTTTGCCGGAGGGCCCGGAAGCCGTCGGCGAGGTAGCGCAGGACGATCCCTTCGGAACGTGCCAGGCCATAGAACTGGACGAACTCGCCGAAATTCATGGCGCGCTCGTACATATCGCGAATGACCGACTTGGGCGCCAGCTCGAAGTCACCCACCCACGGTGCCGCCTTGCGGTAGACCTCAAAGGCCTCGCCCAGAATTCCGGCAAGGGGCATCGGGTACGTGACTTCCTCCAGCATGGCCATGCGTTGGTCGTACTCGATGCCGTCCGCCTTCATGGCTGCGACGGCCTCGCCGCGGGCCTTCTTCTGCTGGGCAGAAAGGATCTGGCGCGGCTTCTCAAGCGTGGCTTCGATGACCGACACGACGTCCAAGGCGTACGACGGCGACTCCGGATCGAGCAGCTCCAAGGCAGCCAGCGCGAAGGGGGAGAGAGGCTGGTTGAGGGCAAAGTTGGCCTGAAGATGGACCGTCAGCCGCACGGAACGGCCCTCAGCGTCCTGTTCCTCGGGAGGAACGCGCTCAACGACACCCGCCGCCAGCAGTTCGCGGTAGATACCCAAAGCCTTCTTCATGAGCTTGAGCTGGGACGCCCTGGTTTCGTGGTTTTCCGTCAGCAACCGGCGCGTCGCCAGGAAGGGGTCGCCCGGCCGTTCCAGCAGGTTCAACAGCATTGCGTGGGTGACCGTAAAGCTCGAGCTCAGCGGTTCCGGCGTCGATTCCACCAGTTTGTTGAATGTCGGTTCCCCCCAGGAGACAAAACCCTCAGGCGGCTTCTTCTTCACCACTTGGCGGAGCTTCTTCTGGTCGTTGCCGAACTTCGCGGTCGCCTTGGCCATGGCCTTTGTGTTCTCGACAACGTGTTCCGGAGCCTGCACCACCACTGTCCCGGCGGTGTCGTACCCGGCCCGACCCGCACGGCCGGCAATCTGGTGGAACTCGCGGGAGTTAAGCAGCCTGGTGCGAACGCCGTCGTACTTGCTCAAAGCGGTGAGCAGCACCGTGCGGATAGGGACGTTGATACCGACGCCCAGCGTGTCCGTGCCGCAGATGACTTTCAAGAGTCCGGCCTGGGCCAACTGCTCCACGAGCCGGCGATACTTGGGGAGCATTCCCGCGTGGTGCACCCCGATTCCGTGGCGGACAAGGCGGTTCAAGGTCTTCCCGAAGCCGGCCGCGAACCGGAAGTTCGCGATCAGCTCGGCGATGCGGTCCTTTTCTTCGCGGCTGCACATGTTGATGCTCATCAGGTTCTGCGCGCGCTCGATCGCTTCCGCCTGGCTGAAGTGGACCACATAGACCGGGACCTGTTTGGTGGAGAGCAACTCCTCCAAGGTCTCGTGGACAGGGGTGACGTGGTAGTAGTAATGCAGCGGGATGGGCCGCTCCGCCGAGCTCACGGTGGTTGTGGGCCGCCCGGTCAACTCCGTCAGGCCGCGCTCGAACCGGGTGACGTCGCCCAAGGTGGCGGACATCAGCAGGAACTGCGCCTGCGGCAGTTCCAGCAGCGGCACCTGCCACGCCCAGCCGCGTTGCGGGTCGGAGTAGAAGTGGAACTCGTCCATCACCACTGAGCCAAGTTCCGCAGCCGCCCCCTCGCGCAGCGCGGTGTTGGCCAGGATTTCGGCCGTGCAGCAAATGATGGGGGCGTCCTGGTTGACCCCGGAATCGCCGGTGATCATGCCGACGTTCTCCGCGCCGAAAATCTCGCAGAGGGCAAAGAATTTCTCGGAGACAAGCGCTTTGATGGGAGCGGTGTAGTAGCTTCGTTGGCCCCGGGCCATGGCCTCGAAGTGGGCCGCGATCGCCACCAGCGACTTTCCTGAACCCGTGGGCGTCGCCAGGATGACGTTGTTGCCTGCGGCGAGTTCCATGATGGCCTCGTCCTGAGCGGGATAGAGCTGCAACCCGCGGCTCTCCGTCCATTCGACAAACCGCGTGTAGATCTCGTCAGGGTCGAGGGGCCCGGCGCCCGTGGAAGCTGGAAGCTGCTCTGGAAGTTTCATTGGTTTCCAGCTTAGTGCCCGGACGCACTAGGCTCGCTCAGGTCAGCAGTACCCGGTCCGGAGCTTGCCTGAAGGGTTGTCGAATGAAGTGGGATCCCAGTAAATACGTCCAGTTCGGTGACCATCGTGACCGTCCCTTCCATGACCTCGTTGCCCGGATCCGGGCCGATGAGCCCACACGGGTGGTGGACCTTGGATGCGGGCCCGGCAACCTTACCGCCACCTTGGGAAGGCGTTGGCCGGAAGCACGGGTGACGGGGATCGATTCGTCTGCCGAAATGCTGTCCAAAGCTGCCGCGCTGGCCGAGCCCGGCCGCCTCGGCTTCCAGCACGGCGATATTGCCGATTGGCAGCCGGAGCCGGACGTGGACGTCGTCGTCACGAATGCAGCACTCCAATGGGTCCCCGGCCATCAGGAAATGCTGGCTTCCTGGTTGCGCGCTTTGCAGCCAGGGGCCTGGTTTGCCTTGCAGGTCCCCGGCAATTTCACCTCGCCGTCTCACACCCTGATGCGTGAACTCGCCGACTCGCCCGCCTGGGCGCCGCGCCTGGCCGGGGTACTGCGGCACGACGCCGTCGGCAGCCCTGCTGACTACCTGAACATCATGCTCGACGCCGGTTGCACGGCTGACGCTTGGGAAACGACCTACCTGCAGGTGCTCCCGGGCGACGACCCTGTCCTTGATTGGGTGCGGGGCACTGGACTCCGGCCGGTACTGGCAGCCCTGTCTCCGGCCGAGGGAGCCGAATTCGAGCACGAGTACGCCGCTATGCTGCGTCAGGCCTACCCTCCATCGAGGCATGGCACCGTGTTTCCGTTCAGGCGGATTTTCGCCGTGGCACAGAGGAATCCGTGACAGGCAACGGGGCCGAACCCGTTCCCGCGAGCCGTCATGGCTTGTCCCGGCACTTCGACGCTGGTCTAATTTTCGGCATGGACCAAGGACGTTTCGCTGACCAAGGCACCGCCGCCCAGGTGCCGCCCTGCCGGTGCCCGCAATGACCGGCAACGGTGAGTTTCCTGGAAACTGGCGTCCGAACACCAACAGCGGAGTTGCCCTGTTCGAGCAGTTGAGGCTGCGGATCATCGAACTGGCCGACTCCGGCGTCCTGGCCGTGGGTGCCAAGCTTCCCCCGGTGCGGAACCTTGCCGGGGTCCTTGATGTTGCGCCCCACACTGTTGCCCGGGCCTACAAGGAACTCGAAGCCGCCGGCGTCGTTGCCACCAGGGGCCGCAACGGGACCGTGATCTGCGCCCGCGACGACCGGTGGGGCGCTCTGGCCGAAGTCGCCGCCCAATATGCTGCAGCCGCGAAGGCCCAGGGGGCATCGTTCGCGGAGGCGGTGCAGCTTCTGGCCGCAGCCTATGATGCCGACTGATACCGCCGGGGAGGGTGTGAGCAACGACATGGAAATTCGAAGACGTTTTCGACTAGCATTGTTGGGTGCCCAAAGCCTTAGCTGAAGATACAGCCGTCCATGACATGAACACTGTTTCCGTCGCACCTGACGCCAAGCCCGTACGCCCGGATCTGTCGCGCCTGGTGGTCAAGGGTGCGCGTGAGCACAACCTCCGCAATGTCGACCTCGATCTTCCCAGGGATGCGATGATCGTCTTCACCGGGCTCTCGGGATCCGGTAAGTCGTCCCTTGCCTTCGACACCATCTTTGCTGAGGGCCAGCGCCGCTACGTCGAGTCGCTGTCCGCCTATGCGCGCCAGTTCCTGGGGCAGGTGGATAAGCCCGACGTCGACTTCATCGAAGGCCTCTCGCCCGCGGTCTCCATCGACCAGAAGTCCACCAGCAAGAACCCGCGCTCAACCGTTGGCACGATCACCGAGATTTACGACTACATGCGCCTCTTGTGGGCCCGTGTGGGACGTCCGCACTGCCCGGTCTGTGGTGAGCCCATCACGCGGCAGACTCCGCAGCAGATTGTCGATCAGCTGCTCGAACTCGACAAGGGCACGCGCTTCCAGGTCCTCGCCCCGGTGGTCCGCGGCCGCAAGGGCGAATTCGTGGATCTCTTCAAGGAGCTCACGGCCAAGGGCTATTCCCGCGCCCGGGTGGATGGTGAACTGGTCCAGCTCAGTGAAGCTCCCAAGCTGGGAAAGCAGTTCAAGCACACCATTGAGGTTGTGGTGGACCGCCTGGTGGTCAAGGAAGATATTGGCCAGCGCCTCACCGACTCCGTGGAAACCGCACTGGGCTTGGCCGAGGGCCGCGTACTGGTCGAGTTCGTTGACCTCGATGCCAAGGACCCCGCACGGATTCGCGCTTTCTCCGAGAACCTGGCATGCCCCAACGAGCATCCGCTGGCTATTGACGAGATCGAACCCCGCTCCTTCTCCTTCAACAACCCTTTCGGCGCCTGTTCTGCCTGCAGCGGCATCGGTACCAAGCTTGAGGTGGACGAGGAACTGATCGTTCCCAACCCGGAACTCTCCTTGGCCGAGGGCGCCATTGCGCCGTGGTCGATGGGCAGTGCCACCGCGGAGTACTGGAACCGGCTCCTGGAAGGTCTTGCCTCGGAGCTGGGCTTCTCCATGAATACGGCCTGGGAAAAACTGCCGAAGGACGTCCGCAACACGGTCTTGCACGGCAAGGACCACAAAGTGGTTGTGCAGTACCGGAACCGCTTTGGCCGTGAGCGCAAGTACAGCACCGGCTTCGAGGGCGCCATCCAGTATGTGCACCGCAAGCACGGCGAGACGGACTCCGATTGGGCGCGGGACCGGTACGAAGAGTACATGCGCCAGATTCCGTGTCCCGAGTGCAACGGTGCCCGCCTCAACCCGGCATCCCTCTCGGTGCTCATCAACGGCAAATCCATCGCCGAAGTCGC
Organism: Paenarthrobacter sp. YJN-5; assembly: GCF_015040095.1. NCBI lineage: Bacteria > Bacillati > Actinomycetota > Actinomycetes > Micrococcales > Micrococcaceae > Paenarthrobacter > Paenarthrobacter sp. YJN-5. The sequence goes on along the minus strand of NZ_CP053544.1, from coordinate 2,405,514 downwards.
TGCGCTGCCCATGCGGGAGTGCGCTTCCTTCCTCGGCAACCTGACGCTCACCGGCCGTGAAGCGCAGATTGCGCACCAGGTCCTCAAGGAGATCCAGGCCCGCCTGACGTTCCTCCTGGACGTCGGCTTGGAGTACCTGAACCTGGAGCGCCCGTCCGGTACCTTGTCCGGCGGAGAGGCCCAGCGTATCCGTCTGGCCACGCAAATCGGCTCGGGATTGGTGGGCGTCCTCTACGTATTGGATGAGCCGTCCATCGGACTCCACCAGCGCGACAACAGGCGCCTCATCGAAACCCTGACCCGGCTGCGGGACCTCGGCAACACCCTCATTGTGGTGGAACACGACGAAGACACCATCCATGAGGCCGACTGGGTAGTGGACATCGGACCGGGCGCAGGTGAGCACGGTGGCCAGGTGGTCCACTCGGGCACCTACAAGGAACTGTTGGCGAACACGGAATCCCTGACCGGTGATTACCTGTCCGGGCGCCGGAAGATCGACGTCCCCGCCAAGCGCCGCAAGTACGACAAGAAGCGTGAGCTGAAGGTCGTTGGGGCACGCGAAAACAACCTGAACAACGTGGACGCGACCTTCCCGCTGGGCCTGTTTACTGCCGTGACGGGCGTCAGCGGCTCCGGAAAGTCCACCCTGGTCAACGAGATCCTTTACAAGGTCCTCGCCAACAAGCTCAACGGTGCCAAGCAGGTAGCCGGAAGGCACCGGACAGTGAACGGCCTGGAGCACCTGGACAAGGTGGTCCACGTAGACCAGAGCCCCATCGGCCGGACCCCCCGGTCCAACCCGGCAACCTACACCGGGGTCTTCGACAACATCCGGAAGCTCTTCGCGGAAACAACGGAAGCCAAGGTTCGTGGCTACCTGCCCGGGCGGTTCTCCTTCAACGTCAAGGGCGGCCGCTGCGAAGCCTGCTCCGGAGACGGCACGTTGAAGATCGAAATGAACTTCCTGCCGGACGTGTATGTGCCCTGCGAGGTCTGCCATGGTGCCCGCTACAACCGGGAAACGCTGGAAGTGCACTACAAGGGCAAGACCATCGCCGATGTCCTCAACATGCCGATCGAGGAAGCTGCCGAGTTCTTTGCGGCGTTCACTCCGATCGCCCGGCATTTGAAGACCTTGGTGGACGTCGGCCTCGGGTATGTTCGCCTTGGCCAGCCGGCCACCACCTTGTCGGGCGGCGAAGCGCAACGCGTGAAGCTGGCAGCCGAGCTCCAGAAACGCTCCAACGGGCGCAGCATCTACGTGTTGGATGAACCCACCACCGGCCTGCACTTCGAGGATATCCGGAAGCTCCTCATGGTCCTTCAGGGCTTGGTGGACAAGGGCAATACGGTGATCACCATCGAACACAACCTGGACGTGATCAAGTCCGCCGACTGGATCGTTGACCTCGGTCCAAACGGTGGCTCCGGAGGCGGCCGGGTGGTGGCCACGGGCACGCCCGAGCAGGTGGCCAAGTCGACCGAGAGCCACACGGCAAAGTTCCTGGCCGAGATTCTCGGTTAACGACCCTTTACTGCGGTCGAAGTATTCCCGTAGCGGCATGCGAGTTTCAGGCATGCCGCTACGTGTGGGAAACTAAGCCGGTGACTCATACAAAGGTGCCCGTAATTTTCGATCTGGACGGCACCCTTGTCGATCCAGCAGGCGGTATCACGGGAGGCATCTCGACTGCCCTGCGGGAAATGGGACTACCGGTTCCGGACCAGGCCGTGCTGAATTCGATGGTCGGACCCAAGCTCAGCGACGCGTTGCTGAATCTTGCGCGGGTGCCCGCGGCCCTGGTGGATGAGACCATCCATCGCTACCGGAGCCATTACCGGGAAACCGGAATTGCCCAGAGCAAGCTTTACCCCGGCATCTTCGATCTCTTGGAGTTCTACGCCGAGTCGGGCCGGCCTACCGCTGTGGCAACGCAGAAACCGCAAGGGATTGCGCGGCTGGTCCTTGAGCACCACAACATCGCAGACTTCTTCGTTGCCATTCACGGAGCTCCGGACGACGAATCACTCGGTACGAATGCCGCCCCCGGCAAGGTCGGCATCGTGGGGGCCGCGTTGGCCTCACTGCACAGCCAGCCGGCGGTCATGGTCGGCGACAGGCACCAGGATGTCGCCGGGGCCATGGCGAACGGTCTGGACTGCATTGGTGTCAGGTGGGGATTCGCTCCCGACGGCGAACTTGAGGAAGCCGGGGCTGTGGCCGTGGTGGCCACGACGCTGGAACTGCGAAGCAAAATTGAAGAACTTGATGCTGTCCGAGCGGCGGCCCTGAGCGAGGTACATAACGATGGCAGTATTTGATGCGATCCGGTGGACTACCCGTGGACTGATTTCCACCACATGCCGGCCAACGGTCATCGGCCTTGAGAATGTGCCCAAAGAAGGCCCCTTCATCGTCGCACCCAACCATCTTTCCTTCCTGGACAGCGTCATTGTCCAAGCGCTCATGCCTCGGCCGGTAGCTTTCTTCGCCAAAGCCGAATACTTCACCACCAAGGGCGTCAAGGGCGCCGTCATGAAGTCCTTCTTCGAAGCTGTGGGTTCCATCCCCGTGGAACGCGGCGAACAGGCAGCCAGCGTCCAGGCGTTGAAGACGCTGCTGGATATCCTCGAGGATGGCAAGGGCATTGGCATCTACCCTGAGGGAACCCGATCCCGGGACGGGATCCTGTACCGCGGACGGACCGGAGTGGGCTGGCTGGCGTTGACCACTGGCGCACCTGTCATTCCGGTGGGACTCATCGGCACTGAGAAGCTGCAGCCGGCAGGCAGGAACGCTGTGCGCCCCCAGCACTTCACCATGAAAGTGGGAGAACCGCTGTACTTCGAGAAGACCGGCCCCGACCATTCACTGCCGGCCCGGCGCGAAGTTACTGACCGCATCATGGATGCCATTGCGGCGCTCAGCGGGCAGGAGCGCTCCACCAGCTATAACCAGAGCAAGACCGTGGAGTAGCCCGCCCGGGTACCCGCCATCCAGTGCGCCGCCCATCCTCTGCACTGACCATGCTGCACGGCGGCGGCGTATGCTGTCCGCCCCGATCACTAGACTTGAAACGTGGCACATCCAGCAAGTTACCGCCCTAAAACAGGCGAAATCCCCACCAACCCCGGCGTCTACCGCTTCCGCGACCCGCACGGCCGCGTCATTTACGTGGGCAAGGCAAAGAACCTCCGTTCCAGGCTGAATTCGTATTTCGCCAATCCGGCGGGCCTGCTGCCAAAGACGCACGCCATGGTGCACGCCGCGAGCAGCGTCGAATGGACGGTGGTGGGCAGCGAGCTGGAGTCGCTGCAACTCGAGTACACGTGGATCAAAGAGTTCAAGCCGCGCTTCAACGTGGTGTTCCGGGACGACAAAACGTACCCGTACCTCGCTGTGACCATGGGGGAGAAGTACCCCAGGGTCCAGGTCATGCGTGGCGAGAGGAAAAAGGGCACACGCTACTTTGGCCCCTACACCGCAGGCGCCATCCGCGAAACCATGGACACCCTGCTCCGGGTCTTCCCGGTCCGCAGTTGCAGCGCAGGCGTTTTCAAACGCGCCCAGGCCAGCGGCAGGCCGTGCCTGCTGGGGTACATCGACAAATGTGCCGCGCCGTGCGTGGGCCGGGTGAGCCCGGAGGAACACCGGGGCCTGGCCGAGGACTTTTGCTCCTTCATGGGCGGGGAAGCCAAGCGGTTCATCAACAAGCTCGAGAAGGACATGGCCGCCGCGGTTGCCGAGCTCGACTATGAGAGGGCAGCGCGCCTCCGGGACGACATCATCGCCCTTCGCAAGGTCTTTGAACGCAACGCAGTGGTCCTGTCCGAAGACACGGACGCCGATGTCTTCGCCCTGCACGATGACGAACTCGAAGCGTCCGTCCAGGTCTTCCACGTTCGTGGCGGACGGGTCCGCGGCCAGCGTGGCTGGGTGGTGGAGAAAGTGGAAGACGCCACCACTCCCGAGCTCATTGAGCACTTGCTCCAGCAGGTTTACGGCGAGGACAGCGAAGTCCAGGGCCGCATTCCGCGCGAGGTCCTGGTTCCTGAAATCCCGAGCAACCATGACGAACTTTCCGAATGGCTGGCCGGCCTGCGTGGCGCCAAGGTGGACATCCGGGTGCCGCAGCGGGGGGACAAGGCCGCCTTGATGTCCACCGTCAAGGAAAACGCGGAACAGGCCCTGAAGCTGCACAAGACCCGCCGGGCAGGGGACATCACGGTGCGTTCCCTCGCCCTGCAGGAACTCCAGGAAGCACTGGAACTGCCTGTTCCACTGCTTCGGATCGAATGCTTCGACATCTCCCACGTCCAGGGCACCAATGTGGTTGCATCCATGGTGGTGGTCGAGGACGGCCTGCCCAAGAAGTCCGACTACCGCAAGTTCTCCATTACCGGAGCGGCTGCCGCGGACGATACCGCGGCAATGCACGACGTCCTCACCCGCAGGTTCAGGCACTACCTCAACGACAAGGCCGAGCAGGTGCCCGTGTCCGGTGAGATCGTCAACCCGCTCCAAAAGGCGGTGACGGGCGCTACCGAAGAGTCGCCGTCGGACCCGTCCCAACCGGCGCCGAAAGCCAAGTTCGCCTACCCGCCCAACCTGGTGGTGGTGGACGGCGGACAACCGCAGGTGAACGCAGCTGCGCGGGCCTTGGCCGAGCTGGGGATTGACGACGTCTACGTGGTGGGCCTGGCCAAAAGGCTTGAAGAGGTGTGGCTGCCGGACAGTGATTTTCCGGTGATCCTTCCGCGCACGTCCCAAGGCCTCTACCTGCTGCAACGTATCCGCGATGAGGCACACCGCTTCGCCATCACGTTCCACCGGCAAAAGCGCGGCAAGGCCATGACGGTCTCGGCACTGGATGGTGTTCCCGGCCTGGGAGAAGCCAAGCGGAAGGCCCTCGTGGCGCATTTCGGGTCCTTGAAGAAGATCAAGGCCGCTTCCGTCGAAGAACTGACGTCGGCCAAGGGGATCGGGCCCGCCCTGGCTGCCGCTGTTGTCCGGCACCTCGGTTCCGCAGAGAATACAGAGGACGCCGCACCGGCCATCAACATGACCACCGGCGAAATCCTGGAATCTTAGTTAGGGTAAGAACTTGACCGGTGGCCGCGTTCGCGATGCCGCCGGCGCATATGCATGCCTTCAACAGGCGGTTTGTGGGACACACCACTTTCAGGGAAACGGGGACGACGGATGGACGAGGCAACGGCAGGATCGGGCGCGGAGCAGGACGGGATGACCCCCGTCAAGCCGCCGGAGGCCGAACTGCTGGTGGTGACGGGCATGTCCGGGGCAGGCCGAAGCACCGCGTCGGACGCGCTGGAGGACCACGGTTGGTATGTGGTGGACAACCTTCCCCCGCAGATGCTGGGCACGCTCGCCGAGATCGTTTCCCATGCCCCCAAATCGATTCCCAAACTGGCCGTCGTCGTTGATGTCCGGAGCAAGGACCTCTTCACGGACATCCAGACCGCCTTGGGTGCCCTGAGTGCCAGCGGCGTTACGTTCCGTGTCCTGTTCCTCGACGCCAGGGACGAAGTCCTGGTGCGCCGGTTCGAGCAGGGCCGCAGGCCGCATCCGCTGCAGGGCGGGGGACGCATCCTGGACGGCATCGGAGTGGAGCGTGAGGTCCTCCGGGAACTCAAGGAACACGCCGACATCGTCCTGGATACCAGCGATTACAACGTCCATGGCCTGGCTACGGCGATCACCGAACTGTTCAGCGACACCGGCCCGGTCACCCTCCGGCTGAACGTCATGAGCTTTGGCTTCAAGTACGGGCTTCCCGTGGATGCGAACTTCGTTGCCGATGCCCGCTTCATTCCTAACCCGCATTGGGTTCCGCAATTGCGCCCGCATACGGGATTGGACCAGGACGTCAGCGACTACGTGCTGGCAGCCGACGGTGTCCACGAGTTCGTCGACCGCTATGTCAGCGCCCTGGAGCCGGTACTTGACGGTTACCGCCAGGAGAACAAGCACTACGCCACGCTGGCCGTGGGCTGTACCGGCGGCAAGCACCGCTCGGTGGCTGTCGCCGTCGAGCTTTCCAAGCGGCTCGCGCAGTACCCGCGGGTGACCGTGACAACCACTCACCGAGACCTGGGTCGCGAGTAATGGGCGTCCTCACCGGTCCGCTGCCGCTGATCCCGCCCAAAGGCGTTCCCGGCAGCCAGCAGGACAAGACCCCCTCCGTCGTCGCCCTCGGTGGCGGCCATGGGCTGGCCGCTTCCCTGTCCGCCCTGCGCCTTCTGACCTCCGAGCTGACGGCGATCGTCACGGTAGCGGACGACGGCGGTTCTTCCGGGCGCCTGCGGGACGAGTACGGCGTCCTCCCGCCCGGGGACCTGCGGATGGCACTCAGTGCGCTCTGTGATGACACCGATTGGGGCCGCACCTGGCGCGATGTCATGCAGCACCGGTTCAACGCGGGAACCGCCAAAGGTGGTTCACTGGACAATCACGCCATGGGCAACCTGCTGATCGTGACGCTGTGGGAACTGCTGGGCGATACTGTGGCAGGCCTCAAGTGGGCCGGCGCGCTGCTGGGTGCCCGCGGACAGGTCCTGCCCATGTCCAGCGTGCCGCTGACCATCGAAGGGCAAGCCCGGGTGGAACTTCCCGGAGGCGGACATGAGCTGCAGACGGTGCGCGGCCAGGCCAAATGCGCGGTAGCCGGAAAGCTCGAGGAGGTCCGGCTCCTTCCCGAGGACGCACCGGCCTGCACCGAAGCGCTGACCGCCATTGAGCTGGCCGACTGGGTCATCCTGGGCCCCGGCTCCTGGTACACCTCGGTACTGCCGCACCTCCTGTTGCCCGAACTTCGCCAGGCATTGGGGGAGACAACCGCAAAACGCTGCCTCACCATGAATCTCGACGTCGAGACCAAGGAAACCTCAGGCATGACCGCCGCCGACCATTTGGATGTCCTGCGGCGCTACGCCCCGGAATTCAGCGTGGACGTTGTCCTTGCCGACCCGGCCGCCGTACAGGACCTCAAAGCCTTCGAGAAGGCCGCCGGGATGATCGGGGCCGAAGTCGTCTTGGGTAGAGTAGGGGCGTCGAGACGCAGGCCCGTCCATGACCCACTGCTCCTGGCGGCGGCGTACCACGATATCTTTGGGAACAGTTAGGAATACATACGCGATGGCACTTACCGCGTCGGTCAAGGACGAACTGTCCCGGCTGGACATCAAGAAGTCCTCAGTCCGCAAGGCCGAAGTCTCGGCCATGCTCCGGTTTGCGGGCGGCCTGCACATTATTTCGGGCCGGATCGTCATCGAGGCCGAGGTGGACCTGGCTTCCACCGCCCGGCGGCTTCGGGCGGCCATTGCCGAAGTTTACGGCCACCAAAGCGAAATCATCGTCGTCTCCGGCGGTGGCCTCCGCCGCGGCAGCCGTTACGTCGTGCGCGTGGTCCGCGACGGCGAGGCGCTGGCCCGGCAAACCGGCCTCCTGGACGGCCGGGGCCGGCCTGTGCGGGGGCTGCCGTCGGTGGTCGTCAACGGTTCGGCGGCGGATGCGGAGGCCGTGTGGCGCGGGGCCTTCCTCGCCCACGGCTCGCTCACGGAACCGGGACGGTCCTCCTCCTTGGAGGTGACGTGCCCGGGTCCCGAGTCCGCATTGGCACTGGTCGGCGCAGCACGCCGCCTTGGCATCCAGGCCAAAGCACGGGAGGTACGGGGAGTTGACCGTGTGGTCATCCGCGACGGCGACACCATCGCCGCTTTGCTGACCCGGATGGGGGCCCACGATGCACTGATGGTGTGGGAAGAACGGCGAATGCGGAAGGAAGTGCGCGCCACGGCCAACAGGTTGGCCAACTTCGACGACGCCAACCTGCGCCGCTCCGCCCAAGCGGCCGTTGCTGCCGGCGCCAGGGTCGACAGGGCCCTGGAGATCCTCGGCGACGACGTTCCCGAGCACCTGAAATACGCGGGGGAGCTGCGGGTTGCCCACAAGCAGGCAAGCCTGGATGAACTGGGCCGGCTTGCCGATCCGCCCATGACCAAAGACGCGATCGCCGGACGCATCCGGCGTCTGCTGGCCATGGCGGACAAACGCGCGCTCGACTTGGGCATCCCGGGTACAGAGGCAAATGTGACTCCGGAAATGATGGACGAATAGCCGCCGCCCATAGAATCGACAGGGTGCGGGGGAAATACTCCGGGGGCCAGTCGGGTTGTCGCCCGTAGACTCAACAGGAGGCTTCACCGCCCAAGGGTTTCCGGCCGGTTCATCGGCCGGATGAACAGAACGAGAGTTACCAACCGGACTTCGGTCCACTACATTGGAGGATTTCGTGACAGAGTACGTCCTGCCCGAGCTCGGCTACGACTACGCAGCACTGGAGCCGCACATTTCGGCAAAGATCATGGAGCTGCACCACAGCAAGCACCATGCCGCCTACGTTGCCGGCGCCAACAACGCCCTCGCACAGCTGGCCGAAGCCCGCGAAAAGGGTGATTTCGCCAACATCAACCGCCTCTCCAAGGACCTTGCGTTCCACACCGGCGGCCACATCAACCACTCCGTGTTCTGGAACAACATCTCCCCGGACGGTGGCGACAAGCCCGAAGGCGAGCTCTCGGCAGCCATCGAGGATGCCTTCGGCTCGTTCGATGCCTTCCGCGCACAGTTCACTGCCGCAGCACTTGCCTTGCAGGGCTCCGGCTGGGCCTTCCTTGCCTACGAGCCCATTGGCGGCAACCTCGTGATCGAACAGCTCTACGATCAGCAGGGCAACGTTGCCGTGGGCACCACCCCGCTGCTCATGCTCGACATGTGGGAGCACGCTTTCTACCTGGACTACGTCAACGTCAAGGCTGACTACGTGAAGGCTTACTGGAACATCGTCAACTGGGCAGACGTAGCCAAGCGCTTCGAAGCAGCCCGCGCCAACGCCACGGGGCTCATCGTTCTCTAGGTGGTGAGGCCGCGTTCATTGAGGTGTAACAAAAGTCACATTTCAGTGAAATAGGCCCAAATGCTGAAATGCCTGCCTCCGCAGTTGCGGGGGCAGGCTCAGTTAAACGTAAGATGGATCACGGAAGGCGGTTAGCCTTCAGCAACGTGGCTGGTCGCCCTCCGATCTGATAATCACCTCTGCCCAATGACGTGCGGGGTCTGTTGGTTGGACCCAAATCCAACTCACGAGGCGTGCTTGCAAGAGCACCAAGGAGATTGACAAACAGTGACCACCCGTATTGGTATCAACGGCTTCGGCCGCATCGGCCGTAACTACTTCCGCGCCGCGCTGGCACAGGGCGCAGACCTTGAGATCGTGGCAGTCAACGATCTCACCAACCCTGAGACCCTGGCGCACCTCCTGAAGTACGACTCCGTCGGAGGCCGTCTGACCCAGTCCGTGGAAGTTGTGGACGGCAACATCGTCGTTGACGGCAAGTCCATCAAGGTTCTGGCAGAGCGTGATCCCGCCAACCTTCCCTGGGCCGACCTCGGCGTTGACATCGTCATCGAGTCCACAGGCTTCTTCACCGCAGCTTCGGCAGCGCAGAAGCACATCGACGCCGGCGCCAAGAAGGTTCTTATTTCGGCGCCTGCCAGCGACGAGGACATCACGATCGTCATGGGCGTGAACGACGACCTCTACGACCCCGCCGCCCACAACATCATTTCGAACGCATCGTGCACCACCAACTGCCTCGGCCCCCTGGCCAAGGTTGTCAACGACGCCTTCGGCATCGAGCGTGGCCTGATGACCACCGTGCACGCGTACACGGCAGACCAGAACCTGCAGGACGGCCCGCACAAGGACCTGCGCCGCGCACGTGCAGCTGCCATCAACATGGTGCCCACGTCCACCGGCGCTGCGAAGGCCATCGGCCTGGTGCTTCCCGAACTCAAGGGCAAGCTTGACGGCTACGCCATCCGCGTGCCCGTCCCCACCGGTTCGGCTACGGACCTGACTGTGACCGTGTCCCGCGAAGTGACGGTTGAGGAAGTCAACGCGGCTGTAAAGGCTGCTGCCGAGTCCGAGGAGTGGGCGGGCATTCTTACCTACACTGACGCCCCGATTGTTTCCTCTGACATCGTGGGGGATCCGGCGTCGTCCATCTTTGACTCGGGCCTGACCAAGGTCATCGGCAACCAGGTCAAGGTTGTTTCCTGGTATGACAACGAGTGGGGCTACTCCAACCGCCTCGTAGACCTCACGGAGCTCGTTGCATCCAAGCTGGGCTAGGGTAGACACATGACATCTCACACCCTCAACGAACTCATCGCTGAAGGTGTCCGCGGGCGGTACATTCTGGTACGAAGTGACCTGAATGTGCCGCTCGACGGCTCTACAGTGACCGATGACGGCCGCATCAAGGCTTCCCTTCCGGTCCTTAAGAAGCTCTCGGACGCCGGTGCCCGCGTGCTCGTAACCGCCCACCTCGGACGCCCCAAGGGAACTCCCGAGGAAAAGTACTCCCTCAAGCCTGCTGCAGCCCGTCTGGCTGAGCTCGCCGACTTCAAGGTCCAGTTGGCCGAAGATACCGTCGGAGAGTCCGCCAAGGCCCTGGCTGCGGCGTTGCAGGATGGTGAAGTGCTCGTCCTGGAGAACGTCCGTTTCGACGCACGCGAAACCAGCAAGGACGACGCCGAACGTGGCTCCTTTGCTGACGAGCTTGTAGCGCTGACCGGGGACAACGGAGCATTCGTGGATGACGCTTTCGGCGCCGTCCACCGCAAGCACGCCAGCGTCTACGACGTCGCTACCCGCCTGCCCGCTTACTTGGGCGACCTCGTCCACTCCGAGGTTGAGGTCCTCCGGAAACTCACCACGGACACGCAGCGTCCGTATGTGGTGGTGCTTGGCGGTTCCAAGGTCTCGGACAAGCTCGCGGTTATTGACAACCTCCTGGGTAAGGCGGACACCATCCTCGTTGGTGGCGGTATGCTGTTCACCTTCCTGGCAGCGGCCGGCCACAAGGTGGCGGGCAGCCTGCTGGAAGAGGACCAGATTCCCGTTGTCCAGGACTACCTCAAGCGCGCTGCCGATGCCGGTACGTCATTCGTCATCCCGACCGACGTCGTGGTCGCTTCCAAGTTCTCCGCAGACGCGGAGCACGAGGTAGTGAAGGCTGACGCCATTGAGGAAAGCTCTTTCGGCAAGAGCGGTATCGGCCTGGACATTGGTCCGGAATCAGCTTCCGCTTTTGCTGCCCAGATCGAGGGTGCCAAGACTGTTTTCTGGAATGGCCCCATGGGCGTTTTCGAGTTCGAGGCCTTCTCCGGCGGCACACGTGCCATCGCCCAGGCCCTGACGGACACCGTGGCTTTCACAGTGGTTGGCGGCGGCGATTCGGCTGCGGCCGTTCGTACCCTCGGGTTCGAGGACTCGCAGTTCGGCCACATTTCCACCGGCGGCGGTGCCAGCCTTGAGTACCTCGAGGGCAAGGAACTTCCGGGCCTCAGCGTCCTGGACCGCTAAATCAGCAATCCGGCCGGCGGGACGCCCCTGCGTTCTGCCGGCCGTTCACTTTTCACAAGCAATCTTGGAGTTCACGTGACTACTTCTGCCAACGGCAACTTCGTCCGCAAACCCTTCATCGCCGGCAACTGGAAGATGAACATGGACCATGTCCAGGGCATCACCCTGTTGCAGAAGCTGGCGTGGACGCTTTCGGACGCCAAACATGACTACAACCGTGTTGAAGTTGCCGTCTTCCCTCCGTTCACAGACCTTCGCGGTGTGCAGACTCTCGTCCAAGGCGATGAACTGGACGTCGTCTACGGCGGCCAGGACCTTTCCCAGTTTGATTCCGGCGCGTACACGGGAGACATCTCCGGTCAGTTCCTGAACAAACTGGGTTGCGCCTATGTCCTGGTTGGGCACAGCGAACGCCGCACCATCCACAACGAATCCGACGAGGTCCTGAACGCCAAGGTCAAGGCGGCGTTCCGCCACGAAGTCACTCCCGTCTTGTGCGTTGGTGAAGGCCTCGAGGTTCGCCAAGCGGGCACCCATGTGGACCACACGCTGGCCCAGCTGCGGGCCGGAGTCGAGGGACTCACGGCAGAGCAGGCAGCTCAGCTTGTGGTTGCGTACGAGCCCGTGTGGGCCATCGGCACCGGCGAGGTGGCTGGCCCGGACGATGCACAGGAGATGTGCGCAGCCATCCGCGCTGAACTCGCGCAACTGTTCGACGCCGACGTGGCAGGGAAGACCCGGCTGCTCTATGGCGGATCGGTCAAGGCCAACAACGCTGCGGCCATCATGGCCGGGACCGACGTCGATGGCCTGCTTGTGGGTGGCGCCAGCCTTGACCCGGCCGAGTTTGCTAACATTGTCAGGTTCGAGAGCCACGTCGCCAAGGGCTAGTCGGGCTCCCGTTTTCCGTTTCTTCGAAAGGCCGTCGTGGACGTTCTTCAAGTCATCCTGCAGATTCTGCTGGGCATCACCAGCCTCCTGCTGACCTTGCTCATCCTCCTGCACAAGGGCCGCGGTGGCGGCTTGTCGGATATGTTCGGCGGTGGCATGAGTTCCGGGCTGAGTTCGTCCGGCGTCGCTGAGCGGAACCTGAACAGGTTTACCATCATCCTGGGTGTTACGTGGGGTGTGGTGATCATCGGGCTGGGCCTGATCATGCGCTTCACCTCCGGTGGGGATTCCTAGCCTTCATCCGAAGGGTGCCGCCGTCCGCGCCCTGGCATTAGACTGTGCGTGTCGGCCTGAAAGGCCTACTGGCCTTTCAGGCCGATCACCGAGTCGCTAGGGGATCGAAATGGTTCATGGCACGCAAGGTTACCGGGGCACCCGGGTGGGCGTAGCCCAGGGGTCGCCTCCCAGAAATCACAGTGATCATAGTGATGGAGAACAACTGCCGCGTATTCGTGTTCCCTATTGGTGCGCCAAGGGACACGAGACGCGGCTTGTTTTTCTTAAGCTGCCCGAAGATCAGATACCAGTGAGCTGGGATTGCCCGAAGTGCGGGCTACCCGCCTCCAGGGATCCGCTGCACCCGGCTTCGGCACGCTCCGAGGACGAGATTTTCAAGTCGCACCTGGACTACGTTAAAGAAAGACGCTCCAGCCAAGACGCGGAAAAGGTCTTGGCCGGAGCGCTTGAACGCCTACGCGCCCGCGGGGTCCTTCCGGACCAGCTGCTGGGGGACGCGTGAAGCCGCATTCTCATCAATAAGCCACAGTGTCCTGGCTTGGCCCACGGGGCCTGCTGCGGGCACCTGTACTGGATTGGCACCGGCCAAGGCCAGGCCTACCGCGCCGGCCTTGTCCTCGCCCGCAACCACCATCCAGATTTCCTGGGCGGTGTTGATGGCGGGGAGCGTCAGCGAAATACGCGACGGCGGCGGCTTCGGCGAGTTCTCGACCCCCACTACCGTTCGGCTCTTCTCCCTGATTGCACCCTGTTCCGGGAAGAGGGAGGCCACATGCGCATCCGGACCGACACCCAGCAGCAAGACGTCGAAGCGGGGGAGTGCTGCGGGCTCTTCCGGACGATCATCTGACATGTCGGCTGCGTGCTCGGCTTCCGCTGCTTCCTTGAGCTTGGTTGCGTAATCCTGGGCTGCTTCGTCGGCAGTCGCAAAATCGTCAGACGAGCCAGGTTCGTGGACCCGGTTCGGATCTACGGGCAGATGTGCCAACAGAGCCTGGTAGGCCTGACGCGTGTTCCTGTCCTCGCTGTCGGCGGGCACAAAACGTTCATCCCCCCACCAGAAATTCACCCGGGACCAGTCGACTGCCGGAGCCGCGGCCGACTCCGCCACGGCCTTCAGCGTGCCGATACCGACGGTTCCGCCGGTGAGGACCACCGTAGCTTCCCCGTGCTTGTCCTGGACGTCCACAAGCTTGGTGATGAGGCGTGCCGCAATGGCTGCCATCAGAACCTTGGAGTCGGGGTGGATGCTAACTCTTGGCTCAGCGCGCACTGGTCTGGACTCTCCTTTGACTGGTAAGTGGAAGTCCCATCGTAATCACTTCTCCGAAGACTTCGTCGGGGTCGAGCCGGCGGAGTTCTTCTGCGAGGCAGTCCTTGAGGCTGCGGCGCGGAAGGGCAATGCGCTGCGCAGGCTGTCCCGGCTGGGTCAGTTCCGCCACGGACAGACCCGGCCGGAACAACTGCACGTCGCCGCTGGCCCGCGTCAACCGCACCCGCCGAATGCCCGTTCCTGCGGGGTCGGCCACAATAGTGACCGGTGCCTGCAGCGCCAAGGTCAACCACGCCGCCAGCAGGAGCGTGCTGGGTGAATCCGACGCGCCTTCAACGGCGATGGCCGACACGGGATCGCTGTCCACCTGGTCCAGCACCGCAGCGAGTTGGATGCGCCAGTTGGTCAGGCGGGTCCAGGCGAGGTCGGTGTCGCCGGCCTTGTAGGTTCGGCGGATGTTCTCCAGGGCCTGGGCGGGGTCCGGTTCGTTTGCGGAGTCGGTGATCCGGCGGTGCGCGATCGCTCCGATGGAGGTCTCGCACGCGCTTTCGGGTGCCCCGTTCGGCCACCAGGCCACGATCGGGGCGTCCGGGAGCAGCAGCGCAGCCACCAGGGACTCGCTTTCGTGGGCCATCTGCCCGTACCCGCGCAGCACGATCACTTCCGAGGCACCCGCGTCGCCACCGACGCGGATCTGCGCGTCCAACCGGTCCGGGGCCTGCGCTCCGGCGTCGGCCAGCACGATGATCCGGCAGGGGTGCTCACGGGAAGCTTCGTTAGCGGCCTCGATCGCTTCTTCTTCCTGCCCGGACCTGGTCACCACCACCAGCGTCAGCACCCGGCCCAGCGCAATCACCCCGCCCTGCTCACGCAACGAGGTGATCTTCTTGGAAATCTTCGAGGTGGTTGTATCGGGAAGATCTACGATCATGGCCTTCTCCAGGTTCGTCCGTCACGGGCCAGGAGCTCATCGGCCGAAGCCGGCCCCCAACTGCCCGGTGCGTAAGGTTGCGGTTGTTCGTCCAGCCCGGCCCAGTACTCCTCGAACGGGTCAAGGATCTTCCAGGACAACTCCACTTCCTGATGCCGGGGGAACAACGGCGGCTCACCCAGCAGCACGTCCAGGATCAGCCGCTCATACGCCTCGGGGGACGACTCGGTGAAGGAATGCCCGTAGCCGAAGTCCATGGTCACGTCACGCACTTCCATCTGCGTGCCCGGGACCTTGGACCCGAAGCGGATCGTGGCACCCTCATCAGGCTGGACCCGGATCACCACAGCGTTCTGCCCGAAGTCGTCCTCGGCGTGATCACGGAAGAGCAGGTTCGGGGCGCGTTTGAAGACCACGGCGATCTCTGTCACGCGTCGGCCCAGGCGCTTGCCTGCACGCAGGTAGAAAGGCACACCGGCCCACCGCCGCGTATTGATGTCCACCCGGATCGCGGCATACGTTTCGGTCTTGGAATCGGCGGGGATGCCGTCCTCATCCAGATAGCCCAGGACTTTCTCACCGCCCTGCCAGCCACCGGTGAACTGTCCCCGCGCCGAATGCGTGGACAGGTCCTCGGGCAACTTCACCGCAGCGAGGACCTTTTCCTTCTCCGCACGCAAATCATCGGCATTGAACGAAATAGGTTCTTCCATAGCCGTCAAGGCCAGGAGCTGCAGGAGGTGGTTCTGGATCACGTCACGGGCCGCGCCCACACCGTCGTAATAGCCTGCACGGCCGCCGGTGCCGATGTCCTCGGCCATGGTGATCTGCACGTGGTCAACGTAGTTCGCGTTCCACAACGGCTCGAACAACTGGTTCGCAAAACGCAACGCCAGGATGTTCTGGACTGTTTCCTTGCCCAGGTAGTGATCGATCCGGAACACCGCATCCGGCGGGAACACCGACTCCACAATGTCATTGAGCGCCCGCGCCGATTCGAGGTCATGGCCGAACGGCTTCTCGATGACCACACGCCGCCACTGCCCGGGCCTGGCCTGCGCCAACCCGTGCTTGGACAGCTGCCGGCAGACCTGCTCGAAGGCCTTCGGCGGGATCGAGAGATAGAAGCCATGGTTGCCGCGGGTGCCACGGGTCTGGTCGAGCTCGTCGAGGACATCCCCGAGGCGCTCGAACGCGTCGTCGTCGTCGAACTCACCCTTGACGAAACGGATACCGGAAGCAAGCTGTTCCCACACCGCCTCGTCAAACTTCGTCCGCGCGTGGGCCCTGACGTTTTCCTTCACCTCGGCCGCGAAGTCAGCATCATCCCAATCCCGACGACCGAAACCCACCAACGCAAAACTCGGAGGCAACAACCCACGGTTGGCCAGGTCATACACGGCCGGCATCAATTTCTTCCGGGCCAAGTCACCGGTAACCCCGAAGAACACCAACGACGACGGCCCGGCAATGCGGTTCAGGCGGCGGTCCCGCGGATCACGCAACGGATTGCGCAGGCCGGCGTTCTTCCTGCCGTTTTCAGTTTCTGGCATGTTTGCTTTTGTGCCTTAGCTTTCGAGTGCGCTGGCCTGGCCGGCCAAAGCAGCGACGACTTGCTGGAGTTGTGCCACGCCTGCTGCACGCTCTGTGAGGTGCAAGCGGAGGACAGGCCGGCCGTGTCCTTCGAGGACCTGGGCATCGCCCGATGCCTGGGCGGAGATAAGTTCCCCGAAGGTAAACGGGCGCTCAGGAATTTCAAGATCAGTGGAGGATGCCGCAGTGACCTGCAGGAACACGCCGATCGCGGGGCCGCCCTTGTGGAACTGGCCGGTGGAGTGCAGGAACCTGGGTCCCCACCCAAAGGTCACCGGACGTCCGCTCACAGCGGCAAGCTCCTCACGGATGCCTTCGAGGGGCGCGTGGCTGATGCGGTCAAGGTAGGCCTGAACGCTCAGGTACCCATCAGGTCCCAGCTGATCAAGCAGCGCCTGCACGGCCTCGGTGACGGTAGCCGCCTGGCCCAACCACTCACCGCCGCGGACCTCAACGGCACCATCGGTGAAAGCAGCCGGCGTCGGCTCCGGGCGGGCGTCCAGCAAGCCGCGGGCAGCCACCTTGGCTGCTTCGACGTCGGGCTGGTCAAACGGGTTGATGCCCAAAAGGCGGCCGGCGACGGCGGTGGCAAATTCCCAAACAAACATCTGGGTTGCCAGGCCGCCGGCAATGGCGACCTCGTTCTCACGCAGTTCAACATCGGCGTCGGCGTCCACAAGCCTGACGACCAGTACGTCCTCAGCGCCACCCCGGGCTTCCGGGGAGTCGGGACCCGCCACTACGGGGAGTACGCCGGTGCCGAGCTTGCCGGTTGATTCGGCGATAAGTTGTTCTGCCCAGTCCGCGAAACCGACAATGCCGGAGCCGTCTTCAGCAATGACGATCTTGTTGCGCAGGGGGGTGGTTCCACCCAGAGCGACGCCCAGGGACAGGCCGATGTTGTCCGCGGAGTCCTCGTTGAGCACTTCAGCGGCTTCTTCGGCTTCGTCGAGGAAGGCCTGGATGTCGACGCCGGCGAGGCCGCAGGGCACGAGGCCGAAGGCCGTCAGGGCCGAGAAACGTCCGCCAACGTTCGGATCCGCGTTGAACACCGCACGGTAACCCGCCTCCCGCGAGGCTTTGTCCAAGGGTGAACCGGGGTCCGTCACAATGATGATCCGGCTCTTGGCGTCCAGGCCGGCGTCGTTGAACGCCTTCTCGAACACCCGTCGCTGGGAATCGGTCTCAACAGTGGAACCGGACTTGGAAGAAACGACGATCGCCGTTTCCGCCAACCGGTCTGCAAGGGCAGCACCAACCTGCTCGGGGTCGGTGCTGTCGAGAACAGTCAGCTCGACGCCAGCGGTGCCGGCAATGACCTCCGGCGCCAGAGAGGAACCGCCCATGCCGCAAAGGACAATATGGGAGACGCCTTCGGCGCGGAGGGCATCACGCAGTTCCAGGATCTGGCCTACCAGGGGCTGGGATACGGCCGGAGCCTCAACCCATCCCAGGCGGATGGCCGACTCCGACTCCGCGTCCGGGCCCCACAACGTGTGGTCCTTGGCGAAAATCCGCGTGGCAATCCGGTCTTCGACCAGGCTGTCAATGTGCTTGGCGATTGCCTGCTGTGCGGCACCGCTGGCGTCAAAGCTGATTGTGCTCATTGTTGGTTAGGAAGCCTTCCGTGCAGTTGCAAGTGCGCCTTCGACGTCGGCCAGCAGTTCCTTCCAGCTGGCCACGAACTTATCCAGACCTTCTGACTCAAGGAGGGCCACGACGTCGTTGTAGGAAACGCCGAGCTTCTCGAGGGCATCAAGGGTGCTGTTGGCCTCTTCGTAGGTACCGGTCACGGTGTCCCCGGTAACCACGCCGTGGTCGAAGGTTGCGTCGAGGGTCTTCTCGGGCATGGTGTTGACGACCCCGGGGGCAACAAGCTCGGTGACGTAGAGGGTATCCGGGTAGGCCGGATCCTTGACGCCGGTGGAGGCCCACAGCGGACGCTGGGGAAGGGCTCCGGCCTCTGCCAGGACTGCCCAGCGTTCGGTGGAGAACAGCTCTTCGTAGACCTGGTAGGCAAGACGGGCGTTGGCCACACCGGCCTTGCCCTTGAGTGCCTTGGCCTCTTCGGTGCCGATGGCGTCCAGGCGCTTGTCGATCTCGGTGTCCACGCGGGAGACGAAGAAAGATGCCACCGAGTGGATCTTGGAGAGGTCGTGTCCGTTTTCCTTCGCCTGCTCCAAGCCGGACTGGAAAGCGTTGATGACTGCCCGGTAACGCTCCAGGGAGAAGATCAGTGTCACGTTGACGCTGATGCCCTCGGCCAGGACGGCCGTGATGGCCTCGAGGCCCTCGAGCGTCGCGGGGATTTTGATGTGGACGTTGTCCTTGTTCACCGTGGCGTACAGCTGCTTCGCTTCGGCGATCGTGCCTTCCGTGTCCCAAGCGAGGCGGGGGTCCACCTCGATGGAAACGCGGCCGTCGACACCATTGGTGGCGGCAGCGACAGGTGCGAAGAGGTCGCAGGCGTCGGCGACATCGGTGGTGGTGATGGCGAAGATTGTTTCTTCAACGCTGGCACCCTCTGCAGCCTTCGCTGCGATGGTCGCGTCGTAGTCCGTGCCGGCGGTGATCGCGGCATGGAAGATGGACGGGTTGGTGGTTACGCCAACGACGTTTTTCTCGTCGATGAGTTTCTGCAGCGTGCCAGTGTCCAGGCGGGTGCGGGAGAGGTCATCGAGCCAGATGGAAACGCCGGCGTCGGAGAGTTGCTGCGTGGGAGTGCTGGTCATGTCTTTTATCTCCTTCGAAGTTCGCAGTCAGTTATGCGTTGACGGCTGCGAGCGAGTCTTTGGCAGCGGCTGCAACGGCTTCGGCGGTGATGCCGAACTCCGTGAAGAGCCGCTTGTAGTCGGCGGAGGCGCCGAAGTGCTCAAGGCTGATGGAACGGCCGGCGTCCCCAACGAATTCGCGCCATCCCTGGGCAAGGCCGGCTTCGACGGAAACGCGTGCCTTCACATCGGACGGAAGGACGGACTCGCGGTATGCCTCGTCCTGCTTGTTGAACCACTCAACGCACGGCATGGAGACAACGCGGGTGGCGATGCCTTCGGCCTGGAGGGCTTCGCGGGCTGCGACGGCGAGCTGGACCTCGGAACCGGTGCCGATCAGGATCACCTGGGCGTCAACCGTTTCGCCGCCCTTGGAAGCTTCGGCCAGGACGTAGCCGCCCTTTGCCACGCCGGCGGTGGACGCGAACGTGTCACCGCTGGCTTCACCTTCACCGCGTGCATACGTGGGGATGTTCTGGCGGGTCAGGACGATGCCTGCCGGGTTCTCGTGGTTCTCCAGCATGACCTTCCAGGCTGCGGCAACCTCGTTGGCGTCGCCCGGGCGGACAACATCCAGGCCGGGGATGGCGCGCAGGGAAGCGAGCTGCTCCACAGGCTGGTGGGTGGGACCGTCTTCGCCCAGGCCGATGGAGTCGTGCGTCCAGACGTACAGCGAGGGAACACCCATCAGGGCGCCGAGGCGGATGGCCGGGCGCTGGTAGTCAGAGAAGATCAGGAACGTGCCGGAGAACGCACGGGTGCGGCCATGCAGGGCGATGCCGTTCACAATGGACGCAGCAGCGTGCTCGCGGATACCGAAGTGCAGCACACGACCGTACGGGTTGCCCTTCCAAGCGTCGGTGGAACGCGAGGTGGGGATGAACGACGGCGAGCCCTCGATCGTGGTGTTGTTGGACTCGGCGAGGTCGGCAGAACCGCCCCAGAGCTCAGGAAGGACCGGGCCGATCGCGTTCAGGACCTTGCCCGAAGCTGCACGGGTGGAAACGTCCTTGCCCGCCTCGAACACCGGCAGGGCTGCGTCGATACCCACGGGCAGCTTCTTGGCCTCGATGCGCTCCAGCAGTGCGGCACCATCCGGGTTGGACGCCTGCCATGCCTCGAACTTGCTCTGCCAGGCAGCGCGCTCTTCGGAACCACGCTCAACTACCTTGCGGGCGTGGGCGAGAACCTCTTCATCGACCTCGAAGGACTTCGCAGGATCAAAACCGAGGACCGACTTCAGCGCGGCCACTTCTTCCGCACCGAGGGCCGAACCGTGGATCTTGCCGGTGTTCTGCTTCTTCGGGGCCGGGTAACCGATGATGGTGCGCAGCGAGATGATGGACGGCTTGGTGGTCTCTGCCTTGGCCTTCAGCAGGGCTGAGTAGAGCTCCTGGACATCTTCGACGTACTCGCCGGTCTTGGTCCAGTCCACGCGCTGGGTGTGCCAGCCGTAAGCTTCGTAACGCTTCAGGACGTCCTCGGTGAACGCAACGTCGGTGTCGTCTTCGATCGAGATGTGGTTCTCGTCATAGATCACTACGAGGTTGCCCAGTTCCTGGTGGCCGGCCAACGAGGAAGCCTCGGAGGTCACGCCTTCCTGCAGGTCGCCGTCGGAAGCGATGACCCAGATGGTGTGGTCGAACGGCGACTCGCCGGCGGGAGCACCGGCGTCGAACAGGCCGCGCTGGCGGCGCTGGGAGTAAGCGAACCCGACCGAGGACGCGAGGCCCTGGCCCAGCGGGCCGGTGGTGATTTCCACGCCTGCGGTGTGCTTGTACTCGGGGTGGCCCGGGGTTAGGGAGCCCCAGGTACGCAACGCCTCAAGGTCCTTCAGTTCCAGGCCGTAACCCGAGAGGAACAACTGGATGTAGAGCGTCAGGGAGGTGTGGCCGGGGGAGAGGATGAACCGGTCGCGGCCAATCCACTCAGGGTTCTTGGGGTCGTGGCGCATCAGCTTCTGGAAGAGCAGGTAAGCCGCGGGCGCCAGGCTCATGGCCGTACCCGGGTGGCCGTTCCCGACCTTCTCCACAGCGTCGGCAGCCAACACGCGAACGGTGTCAACAGCCTTCTGGTCCAGATCGGTCCAGGACAGTTCTTGCTCTTCCAAATGTGGCACGAAAACCGAGCCCCTCTCTGTGCTGACGGCGGGATAGCGGATACACGACCGCGCAGGAAGCTCAGATGGCGCCCGCTGCAATGTGTCTACCAGCCGTTCACCATTGAAACGTTGATCTTTCTTCCAGACACACGGACAGCCCGAGAATACGGTTTCCCGGAAGATCGACGCGCGCTGATCTGCTTCACAGCTTAGCCCTAAATGTGGTCCAAAGCTCAGGAAATCCCACTAACTGGACAGAAAAACAGCTTTTATGAATCACCATGGCGTCAGCCGGTAGTGAAGAGTCAGAAACATTGGCGTATTTTGCGGACATGGGCCCGCTTCCGGCCACGGTATGATATTTGGAGGCCTCCAGTGGCTCGCGCGCCCGCGGTTCATTTCCGCGAATCAGGACGCTGCCGCTGCGCAAACCCCGAGAGCATAGAACAGAGTGACTGCCGTCGTGAGCACAACTGATACGCCCGTCAACGCGACCCCGGCCCGGGGAAGCATTGGATTTTCCCGCAAGCTCAAGGCGTATCTGGCTCTCACCAAACCGCGCGTCATAGAACTCCTTCTGGTGAGCACGTTGCCCACCATGATCTTTGCCCAGCGGGGATTCCCGTCCATCGGGCTCATGCTGGCAACCCTCGTCGGAGGTGCCTTCGCTGCCGGCAGCGCAGGCGTGTTCAACTGCTACATCGACCGCGATATCGACAAACTCATGCACCGCACGGAAAAGCGGCCGCTGGTCACCGGTGAGGTCAGCCCGCGTGAAGCGATTGTCTTCGCATGGCTCCTCGGTGCGGCCTCCATCGCCATCCTGTGGTTCGGCGCCAACCCGCTCTCCGCTTGGCTGGGCCTCGGCGCGATCGTTTTCTACGTGGTCATCTACACGATGATCCTCAAGCGCCGCACCGCCCAGAACATCGTCTGGGGAGGCGCGGCAGGTTGTTTCCCCGTCCTCATCGCATGGTCCGCAGTCACCAACACCGTTGAATGGCCGGCCATCGTACTGTTCATGGTGATTTTCCTGTGGACTCCGCCGCACTATTGGCCGCTGTCCATGCGCTACGGCGAGGACTACCGGAACGCCAAGGTCCCCATGCTCGGGGCGATTGCGGGCGCCAAGGTCGTCTCGGTGCAGGTTGTCCTATACGCCTGGGCCATGGTGGCCTGCTCGCTGCTGATGATTCCGGTGGGTGGAGCAGGGTGGGTTTACACCATCGCGGCCGTTGCCACCGGCGCCTGGTTCCTCTACGAAAGCCACGCCCTCTACAAACGGGCACAGGGCGGGGACGTCTCCAACAAGGGCGCAATGAAGGTTTTCCACGGCTCCATCAGCTACCTGACACTGCTCTTCATCGCCTTGGCCGTGGACCCGTTCGTCGGCTCACCCCTCATCGGCGGCTAGTCGCCTAAAGCGGCCCAACCCGCCACAGCCCGACGTCGACGCTCGCCCCTGAGCGTCGCCGTCGGGCTTTGTTGTTGCCCGCCCAACGTTCCTCTGTCACATCCCAACCCGGGTAGCCGTTTCCTCTCCCACATCCCAACGCGATTAGCCGTTTCCTCTGTCACATCCCAACGCGATTAGCCGTTTCCTCTCGCACATCCCCACGCGATTAGCCGTTTCCTCTCCCACATCCCAACCCGGGTGGCCGTTTCCTCTGTCACATCCCAACCCGGGTAGCCGTTTCCTCTCCCACATCCCAACGCGCGGAGCCGTTTCCTCTCCCACATCCCAACCCGGGTGGCCGTTTCCTCTGGCACATCCCAACGCGCGTGGCCGTTTCCTCTGCGACTGAGGCCGTCCGGTCATGTCGTCCAGACGCCGGAACGTAAAAAGCCCGACGCCGGCACTCCGGCGTGAGTTTTCGTGATCACCGTCCGAGATCAGACCCCAAGCCGTCCCGCACGCTGAGCAGGAGTGCCAAGAATTCCACCTCGAATTTGAAGTCCTGGCGGCAGCCCCCGGATGCAGCTGCCCGAGTCCCGTCTGCGTCATGGGAGAGCATCCTCGAAAACCCCGACGGGACGTGACAGAGGAACCTCCAAACCCCGACGGGACCTGACAGAGGAACGCCCGAAAACCGACGGGACATGACAGAGGAACGCCCGAGTTACAGGGTGCCTCCGGCTACTTAACGGGGCTGGCCTTGGCGAGGTCTGCAGCGTTGGTCGAGGCACTCATGAGCAGTGCCGCACCCAGCATGTGGGCACCCACCAGCAGCGCGGGGATGCCGTTGTAGTACTGCGTGAAGCCAATGACTGCCTGGAGAGCTGTGACCGCGAGCATGAGGAAGGCAGCCGTACGGAAGGGGCCGCTGATTTTGTGCCGCAACACCATGTAGCCGGCGAACAGCGAGCCAGCCGTGATGACGTAGGCCGGGATGGCGTGGATGTGGGAGAACAGGTCCCAGTCGAGGTCGTTCCGGGGAGCGTCGGCGTCGCCGGCGTGGGGGCCGGCACCCGTCACCACCACGCCGAGCATGACCGCGATGGTGGAGAAGACCAGGACGGCCATCATCGCGGGACGGAGGATGGACGGGAGCGGTGCAAGCGTCCTGTTCATGAACCGCCCGGTCCGGCCAAATGCCCTGTTGACCAGGAGCGTGGCAACGACAACCAGCGCCATGGAGACGAGGAAATGCAGCCCGACCACCCACGGGTTGAGGCCGGAAAGGACCGTGATGCCACCGATGATTGCTTGCGCAGGGATGCTTGCGAGCAGGCCCAAGGCAAGCAGGAAGAGGTCCCGGCGTTCCTTGCGGAGGTTCCACAAGTAGACGAGCATCAACGCGGCTACCGCGGCAAGGGCGAACGTCAGGAGCCTGTTGCCGAACTCAATGAAGCCATGAATGCCCATCTCAGGGGTGTTGACCAGGGAGTCATCGGTGCAACGCGGCCAGGTCGGGCAGCCCAGCCCGGATGCGGTCAGGCGCACGGCACCACCGGTGACTACAAGGACTGTCTGGCCGATCAAGGAGAGGACCGCCAGGCGGCGTACGGTGCGGTTCACCTCCGTGGGCAGCTTGGACGTAAGCCGCTGTACGGTCTTTGGAAGGCGCGATGCCGTGCTCACAGGATTCTCGATTCTTCTGGGGTCAGTTCCACTTGAACCAGCGGATGGCTGCGGCTCCGGCAAGAACCGTCCACAGCAAGAGGACTACGACGGCGGGGACGGGAACCAATCCATACTGGAAAGCGTCCCGGAGTGCTTCTCCCAACGCCCCGGAGGGCAGGAAATGCACAATGGCCTGGGCGAGGCCCGGCAAGCGTTCGGCGGGAACCACAATGCCGCCCAGTGCGCCCAGCAGGATCCACAACAAGTTGGTGATGGCAAGCGTTGCCTCGGGACGGACGGTGCCCGCTACCAGGAGGCCCAGGGCCGTGAAAGCCGCGGCGCCCAAAACCAGGATCGCGAGCCCGGGAAGCCAACCGGACGGGTGGGGTTGCCACCCCAGGAACGCTGCGATGACGCCGACCACCACCACTTGGAGGAACAACACCACCAACACCGCGAGGATCTTGCCGGCGATGAGCCCGCCGCGGCCCAGGGGAGTGGTGGAAAGGAACCGAAGTACCCCGTAGCGGCGGTCGAAGCCGGTGGCGATGCCTTGTCCGGTGAACGCCGTGGACATGGCGCAGAGGGCAAGGATGCCGGGGGTGGCGATGTCCACACGAGCACCGCCCAAACCGTCCAGCAGCGGCGTGACAACCAATCCAAGCAATGCAAGGAGCGGCAGGATGATGGCCAGGATGAGTTGCTCGCCGTTGCGGAGCATGGTGATGGTCTCGTAGCGTCCCTGCTGCAGGATGCGTCGCGTCAGGGATGCGGGACCTGCATTGGTGCCGAGGAGCGGGCTCATCGAAGATCCCTTCCGGAAATGTCCAGGAATACGTCCTCGAGGCTCCTTGCCTCAAGGCGAAGCGATGCAGGCAAGATGTCCTTTTCCGCCCACCAGGCTGCCAGCGAAGCAAGGTCCGCCGGTGTTAGTGCCCCGCTGACAGTGAAACTTCCCGCACGGGTCTGCGTCACCTGCAGTTCGGCACTGAGGGCAGCCCCCAGTTCGAGCCCTGGCGGAATGTCGAAGTACAGGGTCCTGTCGGCGATATCCGCTGAATGCTCCTGGGCCAGCAACTCCGCGACAGTGCCTTCAGCGACGTTGTGGCCGCCGTCGATGATGTAAACGTAATCGGCCAACCGTTCCGCGTCATCCATCAAATGGGTCGTCAGGACAATACCCATGCCGGCGTCGCGGAGCTCGGCAATGAGCTCGAAGACGATCTGGCGCGACTGCGGATCCAGTCCGGCGCTCGGCTCGTCGAGGAAGAGGATCTCGGGGTTGCCCACCAGGGCTGCCGCCAGGGCCAGCCGCTGCTTCTGCCCGCCGGAGAGGCGGCGCACGGACGTCCGGCTGAACTGGTCGATGCCCAAACGGTCAACAAGGAGGCCCAGGTCCATGGGCTTTTGGTACATGCCGGCAATATGCCGCAGCAACGGCAGGGGACGGGCCGACGGCGGGAGGCCGCCGTCCTGGAGCATCACGCCGACGCGGGACCTCAGTTCCGCACCTGCGGTATCAGGATCCTGGCCAAGGAGGGAGATGGCGCCTCCGGTGCGTTTTTGCAGGCCTTGTGCGCATTCCAGGGTGGTGGTCTTACCGGCCCCGTTTGCACCTAGGAGCGCGGTGATTTCGCCGCGACCGGCCACAAGGGAAAGGTCACTCACTACACGGAGCATCTTGCCGTCGAGGGAGGCCAGGGGGCCCACATCCTTGACGAGTCCGTCTATGCTGAGGACAGGGGAGTCGGTGGATCGCACCAAAGTATTCTACGCGAAGTAGTACGGTCACATGCGGTTGGGAAGGTGAGGTCAGTCTCGCCTTACTAGAGACCGGAAACAAATTACGACATGATTATGTTGTGTATTCCGTGAGCACCCCCGTTTCCATGCCATCAAAGCGGCATGCGGCACCAGCCGGAGCCCCCATGGCGGCTCCCGCGCTGCCGGACGCTGAAGATCGCACGCGCGACCGCGTGCTCAGCGCCGTGCTCGAAAACGGTCCGGTCAGCGCCGCCGAACTGGGCGATCTGCTGGGCTTCACGCCGGCCGCTGTCAGGAGGCACCTCGACCACCTTGAGCGCAACGGCGTCATCGAGGTGAAGCGGGTGGCGAAGGCCGGCTCCGGTGCCGGACGCCCGGCACGCCGCTATGTCCTGAGTTCCCAGGGCCAGTCAAAGCTCGGGGACGATTACCTGAACATCGCAAGCTCGGCCCTGCGCAAGCTCGAGGCCATCGCCGGAGCAGACGCCGTCCGTGAGTATGCGGAGGAACGTTTCGCTGAGCTGGAGAGCCGCTACGCACCCGAGGTGGAAGCTGCCGGGGACGACATCACCTCGCGCGCCATGGCACTGTCCCAGGCACTCAGCCGCGACGGCTACGTAGCGTCGGCACACTCGATTGAAGCCAAAGCTCCGTTGCCCGCCGAATTCTCCAGCGTCCAGTTGTGCCAGGGCCATTGCCCAATCCAGCAACTGGCTGCCGAATTCCCGGTGTTCTGCGATACGGAGACCAAAGTGTTTTCCCGTTTGGTGGGCGTCGACGTGCGCCGGCTGTCCACTTTGGCGCAAGGCGGTCACGTCTGCACCACCCATATACCTACCGGGCGCCCCTCGGCCACAGTGCTCCCAGGCACTGCAGTGCCGGCGGGAAGCCCGTCCCAGGAATCAAACAACCAGCAAGAAAGGCCGTGATGACGGGTCAATTAGCTGAAGGAACAGCAGAGAAGGCAGTAGCTGACGGCACTGTGATCTCGGAGATTCTGGAAAAGAATCCCGAGTTGCACGGTATCGGCAACTACGAATACGGCTGGGCCGACAAGAACGACGTCGGCGCCAATGCCCGCCGTGGCCTGAGCGAGGAGGTTGTCCGTGACATCTCCGAGAAGAAGAGCGAGCCCGAATGGATGCTCGACCTGCGCCTGAAGGGCCTGAAGTACTTCGATCGCAAGCCCATGCCTACGTGGGGTGCAGACCTCTCCGGCATCGACTTCGACAACATCAAGTACTTCGTCCGGTCCACGGAGAAGCAGGCTGCAACGTGGGAAGACCTTCCGGAGGACATCCGGAACACCTACGAGAAGCTCGGCATCCCCGAAGCTGAGCGCAGCCGCCTCGTTTCCGGTGTGGCCGCACAGTACGAGTCCGAGGTTGTTTACCACCAGATCCGCGAGGACCTGGAAGCCCAGGGCGTCATCTTCCTGGACACGGATACCGCACTGAAGGAGCACCCGGAGATCTTCCAGGAGTACTTCGGCACGGTCATTCCGGTGGGTGACAACAAGTTCGCTTCGTTGAACACCGCGGTCTGGTCCGGCGGTTCCTTCGTTTACGTGCCCAAGGGTGTCCACGTAGAGATCCCGCTGCAGGCCTACTTCCGCATCAACACGGAGAACATGGGCCAGTTCGAACGTACGCTGATCATCGCGGACGAAGACTCCTATGTGCACTACATCGAGGGTTGCACGGCTCCGATCTACACCTCGGATTCACTGCACTCGGCCGTTGTGGAGATCATCGTGAAGAAGGGCGCCCGCGTCCGCTACACGACCATCCAGAACTGGTCCAACAACGTGTACAACCTCGTCACCAAGCGCGCCATCTGCGAAGAAGGCGCCACCATGGAGTGGGTCGATGGCAACATCGGTTCCAAGGTGACCATGAAGTACCCGGCAGTTTACCTGGTTGGCGAGCACGCCAAGGGCGAAACCCTGTCCATCGCCTTCGCCGGTGAGGGGCAGCACCAGGACACCGGCTCCAAGATGGTCCACATCGCGCCGAACACCAAGAGCTCCATCATCTCCAAGTCGGTGGCCCGCGGTGGCGGCCGTGCTGCCTACCGCGGCCTGGTCCAGGTCCGCGAGGGCGCAAAGCACTCAGCCAACACGGTCCGCTGTGATGCCCTCCTGGTGGACACGATCTCCCGTTCGGACACCTACCCGTACATCGACATCCGCGAGGACGACGTCGTACTGGGCCACGAAGCCACCGTTTCACGCGTCAGCGAAGAGCAGCTGTTCTATCTGATGTCCCGCGGCATGCCGGAGGACGAGGCCATGGCCATGATCGTGCGCGGCTTCATTGAGCCGATCGCCCGCGAGCTGCCCATGGAATACGCCCTCGAGCTGAACCGCTTGATTGAACTTCAGATGGAAGGATCCGTCGGTTAACAATGACTGATATCACTACCGAAAAGGCCCGTATCGGCGCGCCTTCAGCCCAACCCTTTATCGACGGCTTCACGGAGGAGGGCGAGAATCTTTCGCCCATCAACGCGTCAGGTTCGACGGCGGAACAGCCTTCCGCAGGTCCGCTCGCGGGCGCTTCGGCCAAGAGCCATTCGCATGGCGGCGGCGTCGGCGTTCCGGACAGCTCCCGGGCCGGTCGTTTGACCTCTTATGAACTGAACGATTTCAAGGCATTGACCGGCTTGGAAGAAGACTGGCGCTTCACGCCGCTTCGCCGCCTGCGCGGCCTCCACACTGAGGCCTTGACCGGCGCAGCTCCCACCACCACTGTGTCCGCCCCTGCCGGTGTCACGGTGGAGACCGTGGGCCGCGATGACCAGCGCATCGGCCTGGCCGGCATTCCGGAAGACCGGGTTTCCGCCAACGCCTGGGCAAACTTCAAGGAAGCCACGGTCATCACGGTTCCTTCGGAGACGTCGCTTGAGTCGGAGATCACGGTGACCCTCGCGGGCGCCGGCACCGAGGCAGCTGCCCAGCACGTGGTTGTGGTTGCGCAGAAGTTCTCCAAGGCCGTGCTTGTCCTGGGCCATGAAGGCTCAGCCGTCGTGTCCGAGAACGTGGAGATCATCGTCGAAGACGGCGCCGACCTCACCGTCGTTTCCCTGCAGGAATGGAACGACGACTCCGTTCACGCGTCGTCGCAGCAGGCGAAGATCGGCCGCGACGCCAAGTTCAAGCACATCGTGGTCAGCCTTGGCGGCGACCTTGTCCGGGTGACGCCGACGGCACGCTTTGCCGCCCCCGGTGGCGAGGCCGAACTCTTCGGCCTTTACTTTGCCGATGCAGGACAGCACCTGGAGCACCGCACCTTCGTTGACCACGCACAGCCCAACTGCGTGTCGAACGTCCTGTACAAGGGCGCTCTCCAGGGCAAGGGTGCACACACGGTGTGGGTTGGCGACGTTCTGATCCAGAAGAACGCCGAGGGCACTGACAGCTACGAGAAGAACCAGAACCTGGTCCTGACCGATGGCTGCCGCGCTGACTCCGTGCCGAACCTCGAGATCGAAACCGGCCTCATCGAGGGTGCGGGCCATGCCAGCGCCACCGGCCGTTTTGATGATGAGCACCTGTTCTACCTCATGGCGCGCGGTATTCCGGAAGATGTTGCCCGCAGGCTCGTGGTCCGCGGCTTCCTCAACGAAATCATCCAGAAGATCAAGGTCCCGGCCATCGAGGAACGCCTGACCGCTGCGGTTGAGCGCGAACTCGCTGCGACAGACAACTAACTCTCTGGGACAGACAACCAGCGTCTCCCGACACGACAGGCATCAGAACAAACATGAGTGATCACATCAAAGGCGAACTGGTTTGCAACGCCAACGACATCAAGGTCAAGCAGGCGTTGCGTGTCCTGATCGACGACTACCCGGTAGCCATCGTCAAGGACTCGATGGGCGAAATCCACGCCGTCGGCGACACCTGCTCGCACGCTGACATCTCATTGTCCGAGGGCGAGGTCGAAGGCTGCGCCATCGAATGCTGGGGCCACGGTTCCCAGTTCGACCTGCGCAGCGGCCAGCCCCTTCAGTTGCCTGCCTACGACCCCGTCCCCGTTTTCGCCGTCACCATCGATGGCGACGACGTCTACGTGGACGTGACCAACGTTGTGAACGGCGCCCCGGTCAACAACTACTGAGCGCGCCGAGTACCTCCAGACTTACGAACGGAAAGAAAGAAGAGCATGTCTACTCTTGAGATCAAGGACCTGCACGTCAGCATCGAGACTGAGCAGGGCACCAAGGAGATCCTGAAGGGCGTCAGCCTGACCATCAGGACCGGCGAAACCCACGCCATCATGGGTCCGAACGGCTCGGGCAAGTCCACCCTTGCCTCCACCATCGCAGGCCACCCGCGTTACACGGTCACCAGCGGCAGCATCACCCTCGACGGTGAAGACGTCCTGGAAATGAGCGTCGACGAGCGTGCCCGTGCGGGCGTTTTCCTGGCGATGCAGTACCCGGTTGAGGTTCCGGGCGTCACCATGACGAACTTCCTGCGCACCGCCAAGACCGCCATCGATGGCGAGGCCCCTGCCCTCCGCACCTGGACCAAGGATGTCAAGGCTGCCATGCAGGAACTCCGCATCGACGCCGACTTCGCCCAGCGCAACGTCAACGAAGGCTTCTCCGGTGGCGAGAAGAAGCGCGTCGAGATCCTTCAGCTCGAGCTCTTCAAGCCGAAGTTCGCTGTCCTGGATGAGACCGACTCCGGCCTGGACGTCGACGCACTCAAGGTTGTCTCCGAAGGTGTGAACCGCGCCCATGCACAGGGCAACATGGGCACCCTGCTCATCACCCACTACACCCGCATCCTGCGCTACATCAAGCCGGACTTCGTCCACGTATTCGTTGACGGCCGAGTTGTCGAAGAAGGCGGCCCGGAGCTCGCCGACCGTCTCGAAGAAGAGGGTTACGATCGCTACGCCGCAGGTTCGGGCGTCGCTGTTGCTCCTGCCGCTCAGGCCTAGTTAGGATCACCTTATGACCGAAATCAACGCTGCGCGCACCAGCCTCGAGGACGTCGAGGAAGCGCTCAAGGACGTCATCGACCCCGAACTTGGTGTCAACGTCGTTGACCTGGGCCTGCTCTACGGGCTCAAGTACTCCGATGAAGACGGCGCGCTCCTGATCGACATGACACTGACGACGGCGGCCTGCCCGCTGACCGACGTGTTGGAAGAGCAGGTGGGCAAGTCCTTGGACGGCATCGTCGATGACTGGCGCCTGAACTGGGTATGGATGCCGC
Source organism: Paenarthrobacter sp. YJN-5 (assembly GCF_015040095.1). NCBI lineage: Bacteria > Bacillati > Actinomycetota > Actinomycetes > Micrococcales > Micrococcaceae > Paenarthrobacter > Paenarthrobacter sp. YJN-5. The sequence continues at coordinate 2,374,146 of NZ_CP053544.1, read as the reverse complement.
CATGGGGTCCCGAGCGGATCACCGACGACGGCAAAGACCAGATGCGGGCCCTCGGCTTCAACATCTGATCAAACTTTCCGCTGAATGCGGACACAAAAGTGGCTCCGGGCATTGTGCCCGGAGCCGCTTTTGCGTGGTGGCAACCGCTATGGCACTGCAACGCCGAACGTGTCGCACTTGTTGATGTCGCCGGTGGAGTAGCCCTGGTAGAACCACTTCTGCCGCTGTTCGCTGGAACCATGGGTCCAGGATTCGGGTGAGACCCTGCCCGTGGCCGCTTGCTGGATGCGGTCATCGCCGACGGCGGATGCAGCCGACAGGGCATCCTGCAGGTCTTGCTGCGTGATGGGATCCAGGAAGGGCTGGCCCGTGGCTGGGTCCGCCTGCGAGGAGGCGTGGCGGACCCAGAGCCCTGCGTAGCAGTCGGCCTGGAGTTCCACGCGAACGGCTCCGGACTGCGGTCCCTGCGGGTCCTGCTGGGCGCGGTCCAGGTTGCCGAGGATGTTCTGCACGTGGTGTCCGAACTCGTGAGCCACCACATACTCCTGGGCCAGTGGCCCGCCGGAGGAACCGAATCGGGTGACCAGTTCGTCAAAGAAGCCCGGATCGAAGTAGGCCTTGACATCCGCCGGGCAGTAGAAGGGGCCAACGGCAGTCGTGGCCGCTCCACAGCCGGTGTTGGTGGCCTGGTCGAAGATGACGGTTCCCGGCTGCGAGTACCGGACGTTGTAGTCGGCGAGGTATGCAGGCCAGAAAGCGTTGAGGCTGTTCACGGTTCCCGTGATGCGGCAATCCAGGCGCTTGTCGGCGTCGGCGCCTGTCCGGCATTCGTTGACACCGCCGCCGCTGCCGCTTTCTATGGCCGGCGGCTGGCTGCCGCCACCCAGGTCCCCAAGGATGTTGGGATTGAAGCCAAGGAGCGCCAGCAGCAGTACTACGATCCCGCCACCGATTCCGCCTCCAATCTTGGTCCCACGGCCCAGCCCGCTGCCGCGTCTGTCTTCTACCTGCGATGGATCAAGCTGTGCGCCGTCATTGAAACTCATACAGTCAGAATAGACGTCACTATTGGTGTCCGATGGCGCACACTGCCGTAAAATTGCGGGGATGCCTTTCCTGAACAACCTTCAACTGTGGGCCGATGACCGCCCCCACCACACTGCCGTGGTGGTCGGGCGCAGCAGGCTCTCCTGGTCGGAGTTGCGCGACGCAGCAACCGGGTTGCTCGCCACCACGTCCGACGCCACGGTCCTCGCCGAGCGAAATTCCACGGAGTTCGTGGCCCGTTACGCTGCGGCTTTGGCGGGGGAGCGCCGGTGCGCGGTCCTGGATCCGTCGTGGCCACCGGCGATGATCGACGAGGTCGCTTCGCGCATCACGGGATCGGGCCGGGATGCCGGCGGTGTGCTGTGTGACGGCGATCCTTCATCGACGTTCCTTGTCGGGCTCACGTCCGGAACCACCTCGGTGCCCAAGGCGTTCACCCGTTCGAGGCATTCGTGGCGCGTTTCCTTCGACGCCTCCATCGAATTCTTCGGTCTTACGCAAGACGACCGCACCCTCGCCGCAGGTCCACTTTCTTCCAGCCTCAACCTTTATGCCTTGTCAGAGTGTCTCTACGCCGGCTCGGCCTTTTACACCCTTGAATCCTTTGACGTCGGCGATGCCCACGCCGCGATCAGCCACGACGGCATCACGCGGTTGATCGTGACGCCGACCATGCTGCGTTTGCTGAGCGAACGCGGCCTGGCCGGCGACGTGGATGCCTCCGGCGTCCGCAGCATCATCTGCGCAGGTTCCAAGCTGGATGCACGCACCCTTGAAGCGGCCCGCAGGTGGGCACCAAACGCAGCGCTCTACGAGTACTACGGCGCGTCCGAACTCAGCTTTGTTTCCGGAACCCGCTTGGCAGCGGGTCAACCTCTGGACGTGGGAGGAACGGGCATCGGGCGCCCGTTCCCGGGGGTGGAACTGAGCATCCTGGATGATGACGGGGTGCCCGTGCCGGACGGCTCACACGGCAACATCAGCGTCCGCAGCGGAATGGTCAGCAACGGGTACCTCTGGGGTGACGACGGCCAGGCCCTCCGATGCTTGGACGGTTGGTACACCGTAGGGGACCAGGGCTACCTTGAAGGCGGCGTGCTCCACATTCTTGGGCGGCGTTCGGACATGATCATCACAGCCGGGAAGAACGTTTATCCGCACGAGGTCGAACTTGCCTTGGCGTCAGTTCCGGGGATTGAGGTAGCCGTTGCGGCAGGAGCACCGGATGACGTCCGCGGCCAAAAGGTGATTGCCGCCGTCGTACCCGCCTATGGCGCGGTGACGGCGACGCAATTGCGTACCGGACTTGACGGTCTGCTGGCCAGGGACAAATGGCCGCTGCAGTACTACGTCCTTTCCGAACTGCCCATCACCGATCGGGGAAAGATCAGCCGTTCGCTCCTGTTGGACTGGATAAAAAACCATGATGCCCGCATCCAGCCCCTTCACTGACCAGTCCGGGGCGTCGGGGCAGAACGACCGCTCAGGGGACATCGACCACTCCCGCCAGCCGGTGATCATCGCCGCGCTCCGTACACCGGTATGCAGGGCGAACGGCGCCTTGAAGAAACTCCGCGCCGCCGATCTGCTGGCGCCCGTGTTGTCAGCCTTGATGGAACAAACGGGTGCTGAGCCTGCGGACGTGGACGACGTCATGATGGGCAATGCGGTGGGCGGTGGCGGCAATGTGGCCCGGTTTGCCGCCCTCCAGGCAGGCCTGCCTGTCTCCGTCCCCGGTATCACGGTGGACCGGCAGTGTGGTTCCGGATTGGACGCAATTGCCCTGGCTTCGCGGCTTGTGGCCGCCGGCGGCGATCCACTGTACCTGGCGGGCGGCGTGGAGAGCGTCAGTACCGCTCCGGCGCGAGCCCACAGGAATGACGACGGCGGACTGGACTTCTACTCGCGGGCCGCCTTCGTGCCGCCTACCTTCGGTGACCCGGACATGGGCGTGGCGGCCGAGAACGTCGCCCGGCACTTCGCGATCAGCCGCGACCGGCAGGACGACTTTGCCCTCCGGAGCCACCAGCGGGCAGTCGCTTCGGCAGCTGCTGGCAGCTTCCTTGCCGAAACAGTGCCCTTGGACGTCGACGGCCGGCCGGTAACCGCGGACGACGGCCCCAAGCCCAACCTTCGTCCTGCGCTGATGAAACGCTTCCCGGCAGCTTTTGTACCGCAAGGGTCCGTCACGGCCGCGAACTCCTGCTTCGACGCTGACGCAGCGGCCGCCGTCGTCGTCACCTCCCTGCGACGGGCCCGCCTCATGGGCGTGAAGGACGGGCTGCTTGTCCTGGACAGCGGCACTTCAGGGGTCGACCCACAGTTGCTGGGCATCGGGGCAGCTTTCGCGGCGGAGCAGTTGTTGGCGCGCCACGGCATGGGTCCGGAGCAGCTGGATCTGGTCGAATTCAATGAGGCTTTCGCCTCGCAGACGCTGGCTTGCCTCGACCATCTGGGCATTGACGCTGAACACGCCAACCTCGATGGGGGAGCACTGGCCTTGGGGCATGCCTACGGCGCCTCAGGCGCGGTCCTGATAACCCGGCTGCTGGCGCAGGCGCGGCGGGACTACGAACTTCGGCAGCGGGAAGTCACGGGTATTGCGATGATCAGCATCGCCGGGGGCATGGGTACCGCGGCCTTGGTGAAGTACCGTCGGTTCTAGCCCCGACCCGGAGGCGGGTCCGCGTAATCGTCGGCTTCGCCGAGGCCCCGTGCGGCCAAGGCGTCGCCCGTCTGCCGCGCATAGGCAACAGTGCTAATGAACACCGGCAGGATGAGGGCCTTCGGGTTTCGTTCCAATCCGCGTGCACGCGCCGCATCCCGCACGTCGCTGAAGGCACCGGCTATGAACGGGATACTCCGGAGCATGATGGCGATGGTGAGGGCAAAACGTTCCGGATCCGCGCCCCAGCGCTGGAAGGGCCGGGCCAACCGGACCACTCCGTCCAACAGGTCCTGGACCGGGGTAGTGGCCGTCAGGATGGACGCCGCCACCACGCACACCAGCACGTTCAACACGATGCGTGCAGCCGTAGGGCCGCCCAATTGCCACCACTGGAAAGCCCCGATGACAAGGAGGATCGGCGCTACCAGCCATACAGCCCGCAGGAGCCTCCGGAAGCCGGCCCCCGTGAGCAGGAAGATCCCGCACAAAAATGCCAGGACCAGCAGGGATACCAGCCAGTCGACGATCAGGAACGAAGCAGCGCCGCATGCAGCCACCACAAGGAACTTGGCCCAGAGGGGAGTGCGGTGGATGAGCGAATCTCCACGGACGTAGTTCGCCAGCAGGAAGCCGTGCCCCCTCATCGGCCCGGACCGTCCAGGCTCGCCGCGCACAGCGCACGGTAATGTGTCACCGCAGCGGACGGACCGCCGTCGAACACAATCCTCCCGGCTTCGACCACCAACACGCGGTCCATGTCGGCGGCGAGGTCCAGATCGTGCGTGGACATGATGACTTGTTGCTCCAGGCCGGACATGGTGCGGCGCAGCAATTCGCGGTTCCTGAGGTCCAGCAGCGTGGAAGGCTCGTCGAGGACCAGAACCGCGGGGTCGACCGCCAGCACGGCTGCCAGCGCGAGCAGTTGCCGTTCCCCGCCCGAAAGTTCGTAGATACTCTGGTCCGCCAGGTGCAGGATTCCAAACCGTTCCAGAACGGACTCTGCGCGGGAAGCCCGCTCCTGCCTGTTTTTGATGCTGCGCCTCAGCGACAACTCGACGTCCTCGCGGCCTGTTGGCATCACCAGTTGGGAGAGGGGATCGGTAAAGACGAAACCGACGTTTGCCCTGACCTTGCGGACGTCGTGGACGGTGTTGTGGCCGTGGACCACGACTGATCCTTGGCTCGGCTCCACGAGCCCATTGACCAGGCGCAGCAGCGTGGACTTCCCGGAGCCGTTGGCCCCGATGACGCCGATCCGTCGTTCGCGCAGATCGAGGCTTACATCCTGCAGCAGCGTCTTGGGCGCGTCGCTGCCATCTACTGCGACGGCGACTGAGACGTTGCTGAAGTTGATGGAGTTCATGAAGAAGTGGAGCCTGCCCTTCTAACCCGGCGCACCAGGACGTCAGGAAATGCCTTATGGAGTGCCACCGCGATAACCACCGCGAGGACATTCTTCAGGATATCTCCCGGATAGAACGGAAGGTCCGCGAGGAAGGCCTTGGGAAGGTCAAGCTTGCCGTTAACCATCATGCCCACGATCCCCAGTGCGTGGATGATCAGGACGCTGCTGGCCATGGTGGCTGCAAAGAGAAGGGCCGCACGGAACCGTACCGTCTTGCGGATGATCAACGACGTCAAGTAGCCGGTGGCTGCCGCGGCCAAGGGAAAAGCGATGATATAGCCGGCAGACGGTGTTGCGAGGATGCCAAGTCCGCTGCGTCCGCCGCTGAAGATCGGCAGGCCCGCCAGACCCAGCAGGACATAAAGCCCGACGGCGGCGAACCCCCTCCCTGCGCCCAGCACCAGTCCGCTGAGCATCACCGTCAACGTGACAAGCGTGATCGGCACCCCGAGGGCGCCGACCGGGATGCCGGGAACGATGGCGGAGGTGGCCACGAGGGCCGCGAAAACGGCCACGAGCCCGAGGTCGGTGGCGTTCCAACGGCGACGGGCCGCTGCGCCGGGGCCCTTGGTGGAATGGGTCTGGGTCATTGGGGATCCTCTGCGGAAAAGTTGGTGCGTTTTAAGCGGGCACTGCCCACTCTTTCGAGGGTACGGAGCGCGGCGGCAGGCCATTTTGGAGCCTCTCCACAAAGACCGGCCGCGGTTCTTTGGAGAGTGGGGCAGTGTTCCGGGAAATATCCGTCGTGTTTGTTGGCCTCCAGCCTGCCGGTAGACTTGATAAGGCTGTTCTCACAGCAGTTCCCGCCGCTTCCACCGGATTGCCCGGTGCCGCAGGCGTTCTCCGTTGAAAGGCATCACCCGAATTGATTAACGTCCAGGACCTAGAACTTCGTGCCGGCGCACGCCTGCTGATGGACCAGGTCAACTTCAGGGTGGACAAAGGGGACAAAATCGGACTCGTCGGTCGCAACGGTGCCGGCAAGACCACTCTCACCCGTGTACTCGCCGGGGAAGGCCTGCCTGCCGGCGGCAAAGTCACCCGGAGCGGGCAAATCGGCTACCTCCCACAGGACCCGCGCACCCCGGACATGGAACAGCTGGCGCGGGACCGCATCCTGTCGGCCCGTGGCCTGGACGCCGTCGTCGGCAAGCTCAAGAAGGCCCAGGCCGAGATGTCCAGCGAGGACGCCGCCGTCCAGCGCAAGGCCATGAACCGCTACGACCGCCTTGAAGCTGAGTTCCTGGCGGGAGGCGGATACGCAGCCGAGGCTGAAGCGGCTGCCATCTCCTCGAACCTTGCACTGCCTGAGCGCATCCTGAACCAGCCGCTGAAGACCCTCTCCGGTGGCCAGCGGCGCCGTGTGGAACTCGCCCGCATCCTCTACTCGTCCGCCGAGACACTGCTGCTGGACGAACCGACCAACCACCTCGACGCCGACTCGATCAGCTGGCTGCGTGACTTCCTTAAGAACCACCAAGGCGGCTTGATCGTCATCAGCCACGACGTTGAGCTGCTCGAAGCGACCGTAAACAAGGTCTACCACCTCGACGCCAACCGTGCCCAGATCGACTACTACAACATGGGCTGGAAGCGGTATCTCCAGCAGCGCGAAACTGACGAGCGTGCCCGCCGCCGTGAGCGTGCCAACGCCGAAAAGAAGGCCCAGGTCCTTTTGGACCAAGCCAACAAAATGCGTGCGAAGGCCACCAAAGCCGTGGCGGCCCAGAACATGGCCAAGCGTGCCGAGCGTCTGTTGAGCGGACTTGAGGCGGTGCGCGAGCAGGACCGCGTAGCAGCCCTGCGCTTCCCTGAGCCCTCGCCCTGCGGCAAGACTCCGCTGACCGCCGAGGGGCTGAGCAAGTCCTACGGGTCTTTGGAGATCTTCACGGACGTCGACCTGGCCATCGACCGGGGCTCCAAGGTGGTCATCCTGGGCCTCAACGGTGCAGGCAAAACGACGCTGCTGCGCATGCTCGCGGGAGTGGACAAGCCGGATACGGGAGAGATCATCCCGGGCCACGGGCTCAAGGTCGGCTACTACGCGCAGGAACACGAAACCCTGGACCACGACCGCACGGTGCTCGAGAACATGCGTTCCTCCGCACCCGATATGAAGGATGCGGAGGTCCGGGGGATCCTGGGTTCCTTCCTCTTCTCCGGTGACGACGTCGACAAACCTGCCGGAGTGCTCTCCGGCGGTGAGAAAACCCGCTTGGCCTTGGCTACGATCGTCGCTTCCAGCGCGAACGTGCTGCTGCTGGATGAGCCCACCAACAACCTCGACCCCGCCAGCCGCGCGGAAATCCTGGGCGCCCTGAAGAATTACACCGGAGCCGTCGTCATGGTCAGCCACGACGAAGGAGCCGTTGCAGCGCTCAATCCGGAACGCGTTGTGCTGCTTCCCGACGGCGTAGAGGACCTTTGGAACGAGGACTACCTCGATCTGATCACGCTGGCGTAAGCCCGCACCGCGGGCGCAGCCGGGCTAGCGGACGTCGAGTTCTTCGGCGTCGGTGATTCGCCGCAGGTCCTCGTAGGTAATGGAGAACATCGAGTGATGGTCTCCTGCGCCTGCCCACAGTTCGTGGTGATCCCTCAATGAGTTGTCCAGGATGGTGCGGATCTTTGCGGGGTGGCCCACCGGTGCCACGCCGCCCACTTCCTGGCCGGTGTGCGCCAGGACGAATTCGGGTTTGGCGCGGCGGATCTTTCCCGTTTCCAGCCGGCGGGCGACGTGTGCCGTGTCGACTTTCGCTGCGCCGCTCGCCAGGATCAGAAGAGGTTCGCCGTCTACCTCAAATATGAGGCTGTTGGTGATGGCAGCGACCTCACAGCCCAGAACGGAAGCTGCGGCTGCCGCCGTCGGAACTTCCTCGTCGAAGATCCGGACGGTATCCGCAACGCCAAGCGCCGTGAGCGCCGCCTTGACCGACAGGACCGGCTCCGGGATCTTTTCAGTAACCTTGGGCATCCAGAATCGCGTCTTCCTCTTCTTCCGACGTGGGCTTCTTGTTTCGCCGCGCTGCCGGTGCCGGCCGCTTCCGTGGACCTGCAGCGGCGATGACGTCGTCGTCTTCATCGTCCTCAGCATCGATTGCCGCGTTACGTGCCTGTTGGCGGGCAGCGTAGCCGAAGCCAATGAACATCAGCACTCCGAAAGCGAACCATTGGAGTGAGTAGGAAAGGTGGGTTCCCTCTTCAGTGGCCGGTTTGGGAAACGGCGTAGGCATCGGCTGCACAGGGGGAGTCTCACTGGCCAGCTGCCCGTAGGCACCCGTTTCGATGGTGTACGGCAGTTCCTCGGCAAATCCCGGAAGGTCGATGGAAGCGAGTTGCCCTTCCACCGCGCCGCGGTCCAGTTTCGGCTCGGACGGCTTGAGGCGGGCAACGACCGTGACCTCACCTGCAGGAGGTGATGGGACGACGTCGGGCCTTCCCGGAGTGTTGTTGCCAATCGGTAGCCAGCCGCGATCGATGATCACTGTTTCGCCGGTGGTCAGGCGGAATGGAACAACGACGTCGTAGCCGGGTTGGCCATTGAGCGGCCTGTTGCGGACTACCCGCTGCCCTTCGACGTCATAGCTGCCGCGCAGCTCCACCTGGGTCCATTCACGGTCCGGATCCAAGTGGCGGAACTGATCCTTCACATCGGCGAATGGCACCGGGGTAGCTGAGTAGTTGCTGACGACGCGGTCAATCTCAGCCAGCGTCTCGGCGCGCCGATCCATCTGCCAGCGGCCAAGGAAGACGCACGCCGTCGCGAAGATGACGGCCAGGACAAAGTAGCCCAGCCACTTGCTGGAAAACAGGAAACGGTACATTCAGGCTGTCCCGCCCACTGACGCTTCCGCGGATCCGAAAGGCACGGTTTCCTTCCACAGACCCCGCGTTTGCAGGTAATCCTCAAGCCAGGCCCGGTGCTCGTTGCATGCCAGCCATACCTTGCGGCGTTCAGGTGTATGGATTCTGGGGTTGTTCCACAGGAGCTGCCAATCGGCCGCTGCCCGGCATCCCTTGCGCGAGCATTGTTCAGGCGCCGCGGCGCGCGGAGATTCCTCGCCGCCCAAGCCGCCGAGGTTAAGGATGTTCATGAAGCCGCCCGTTCGTCGCCGGCGTTCCCGGCTTCCTTTGATGCATCGTCGCCCGCGGGAGTTTCGTCATCCACCAGTTCGCCCTGGAGCAGGGTGACGGAGTCATCCGCTTCGGGTTCTTCATCGCTGCCGGACTGGTTGGTGCCTTCAATCTCCGGCACGGCGACGTAGTCCAGCAATGAATCACTGTGGACTTCGGCTTTGTCGCTGCCGTTGGCAATGACCACCGCGATCCAGGGCAGGAAAACAGCTCCAGCCACGGCGAGGATCTTGAACCAGCCATCCACTACGAAAATGAGGACGATGCAGACCATGCGAATGCCCATGGCTATTGAATACTTGATCATGCGTTCGCGCATGTCCTCGGAGTGTGCAGCTGCTGCATCAGTGATGCTATGGACCTCGGGGTCGCTCGAGTAGGCGTCCGGATCCCCGGGCACCTGCTGCAGGGGACTGTTCTCTCGTGTCACAGCTGAATAATCACGCTCCAAAGGCTCCCGTTAATTCTCTCACCGATCCGATGAGTCGCCCAAACCGCGCTGGCAGAAGCGGTTACCAGCGCGTTGCGGGAGGCGGCGGCTAAGATCGAGGCAGGAAATCCCTCGTCATCGCGGTAGAGTCCGCAGAATTCGGAGCCCATTCATGCCTGAAGCAGTACCCAGCGGCCGCAGCGTCCTTATTACCGGCGGTAACCGCGGAATCGGACTGGCCATTGCCGAGTCTTTCCTCGCAAATGGAGACAAGGTAGCCGTTACCTACAGGAGCGAAACGGAGTTGCCTGAAGGCATCCTGGGGGTCAAAGCCGATGTGACGGATGAGGCTTCCATTGATGCCGCCTTCAAGATCGTGGAGGAGGCCCACGGCCCGGTGGAGGTTCTGGTGGCCAACGCCGGAATCACCAAGGACACTCTTCTGCTGCGCATGAGCGAGGACGACTTCACGTCCGTTCTGGACACCAACCTGACAGGCGCCTTCAGGGTCATCAAGCGGGCTTCCAAGGGAATGATCCGTTTGCGCAAGGGCCGGGTGATCCTGATCTCCTCGGTCTCCGGCCTCTACGGCGCTCCGGGCCAGATCAACTACTCCGCCTCCAAGGCGGGAATGGTGGGCATGGTGCGTTCGCTGACGCGGGAGCTGGGCAGCCGGGGCATCACGGCAAACGTCGTAGCACCGGGGTTCATCAACACGGATATGACGGCTGAGCTTCCGGAAGAGACCCAGAAGTCCTACCTTGCCAACGTTCCTGCAGGACGTTTCGCGGAGGCTTCGGAGGTTGCCAACGTTGTGCGCTGGGTTGCGAGCGATGAGGCGGCTTACATCTCCGGCGCCGTTATCCCCGTTGACGGCGGCCTTGGCATGGGCCACTAGCGCCGACGCACCGGGACAAACAATTTGTGGGGGCTCCACAACACGCATTCCGCTTGCCACCGGCAGGATGGAAGCAGGGCCCAAAGATGTGGAAGAAGTGAACAGAAGGAGCACGCATGGGAACGCTTGATAACAAGACAGCCATTGTGACGGGATCCTCCCGCGGCATTGGCGCAGAGGTTGCCAAGATCCTCGCGGCCGAAGGTGCCGCCGTCGTCGTCAACTACCGCCAGAAGGCGCCCCGCGCCAATAAGGTGGTGGCTGATATCCAGGCTGCGGGCGGTCGCGCTGCGGCAGTGGGCGCAGACCTCACCACGGAAGAAGGCGTTCACGCCCTCGCCAGTACGGCCATGGAGGAATTCGGCTCCCTTGACATCCTGGTGTTGAACGCCTCCGGCGGCATGGAATCCGGGATGGAGGAGGGGTACGCCCTGAAGCTGAACCGTGATGCACAGATCAACATGCTCAATGCTGCAGTTCCGCTCATGCCGGAGGGCTCCCGGGTGGTTTTCGTCACCAGTCACCAGGCACACTTCGTTGAGACCGTGCCCACCATGCCCGAGTACGAGCCCGTTGCCAAGAGCAAGCGGGCCGGGGAGGACGCCCTGCGCGCCCTGCTGCCTGACCTCGCCAACAAGGGCATCAAGCTGGTGGTGGTGTCCGGGGACATGATCGAGGGCACGGTGACGGCGACGCTCCTGGACCGTTCAAATCCCGGTGCCATCGAGGCCAGGCGCGCCGAGGCCGGGAAGCTGTACTCGGTGGAAGAGTTTGCCGCCGAAGTAGCCAAGATGGTCACCGCGGACGTCGAATCGGGACACACCGAATACGTAGGCGGCGCCGACTACTTCGGGAAGTCAGAGCAGTAAAGCCTTTTCAAGAGGGGGTCCGGGACAAAATGTCCCGGACCCCCTCTTTGTTGTTGACCACTCTTTCCGCTGCTGGGTTTGGAGTCACTTACCAATTCAATAAAAGTTCCATCTTTTCCCATCATGTTTTGCGAATTTCTGTTTCACGAACCATTTTTTGCATTACAAAGTCTCTTCTGATTGACTCGGCAATGTGCTCCGTTCGTGAATGCGCCCCACCGCCCGGACCGATGCGCACCAAAAGAATTTCTCCGGCCGCCAGCGCCGATTTCGCGAAACCAGGAGCTTTTGTGGACCTTCTCTTGCACGTGGACGATATCCGTGCGTCACACGACCAGCGGCGCATCCTTCGCGGTGTAGGCTTTTCGCTGCACCGTGGAGAGATTCTGGGATTGATAGGCACCAACGGGGCGGGTAAAACCACCTTGATGGACGTCCTGACCGGCTCCCATCTACCCAACGGCGGGCGCATGAGCCTCGCCGGCGAAAACTTCAACCCGGACTCCTTGGAAGCAGCCCAAGCCTGCGGCGTGGGCCTCATTCCCCAAAATTTTCGGCTTGACCCTGAACTGACCGTCTCCAAGGCCATCTTCCGCAGGACGTTCCAGGCCGATAAGCCCCATCCCGAGCTCCGGGCCCAAGCAGCAAAGCTCATCGCGGAGGTGGGGGTCGACCTGGACCCTGACGCGAAAGTCGGAGTCTTGGTCCGTGCCGAGCAGGCCTTGGTGGAAGTCCTCCGTATGGTGGCGGAAGAGGCACAGCTGGTTATCATGGACGAGGTGGCGGCCTCCTTGCCGGACCACGACGTAGCAGTGCTGCACAAGGTGCTGCGGATGCTGACAGGCCAAGGACGCGCCATCATCTACATCACCCACCGGTTGGATGAAGTGCGCTCGATTGCCCACCGCATTGCCGTTCTCCGCGAAGGCGTCGTGCACCGGATCCTTGATGCGTCCCAGTGCACCGTGGAAGAGCTCGCCCTCCTCCTGCTGCAGAAAGAACCCGAGAGCTCCGACCGCCCCAACCGCCTCGTTGAAAATCAGGAGGTTCTGCGGGTGGTCAACCTCAGCGTGGCGGAAGACATTCGGGACGTGACCTTCACCGTGGCAAAGGGGGAGATCTTTGGCCTGGTGGGTACCCATCGCTCAGGAACTTACGCCCTCGTTGAAGCCCTGGCAGGCGTCCGCGCCATGACGTGCGGGGAAATCCATGTCAATGGCGAGCAGGTGGATCCTCGGTCCGAATCTGACGCCCGGGGCAAGAAGATCGGATTCCTCCCGGATTCGGACCAAAACTTCCACGAGGACCCCAGCATTGCCGAGGAACTCCAGCAGGGCCGGAACCGGCAGGCAGGAGCATCCTCGGTGGAGGATGAGGTCAGTCAGCTGCGCGGCGTGATCGACGTCGTTCAGCAGATGCGCATCAAAACCGGCAACATCCAGGGGACACTGAGCACGCTGTCAGGCGGGGACCACCAAAAAGTGCGCCTGGCCCGGTGGATGGCCGCAGAGTGCGACATCCTGATCCTTAGCCACCCCAGCCGGGGCATAGACATCGGCGCCAAAGAGATTGTCTACAGGATGCTCCGTGAGCTCTGTGAAACGGGAGTGGCCATCATCCTCCATTCCTCCGACTTGTCCGAGCTCGTCGGATGGTGCCACCGGATTGGCGTGATGCGCGACGGTGAACTGGTATCCATCGAAGCCAATGCAAACACCAATGAGGATGTCCTGGTGCACCACATGCTGGGTGAGAAGTTCGCGTCAGGGAACAGCCAGGCCCGCCGTTCCAAGAGCGCTGCGGGCACGCTCCTGCCGGGATAGCGCGGGCCACCGGGGCAACGCTGCCCTGCCGCTCCGGCAGCATTCAGCATTCAAAATTCCACAAAGAGGGGTGGACCCGCCTTCCGGCCGGTCCACCCCTTCTTGTTGCCGTCGAATCCGACGTCGTGTGGTGGAATCAGATTGAAATCACCTTGGCGATGTTCTTGAGCTTGTGCCGGGCCAGTGCCAGGTTGGCGTACGTCCGGTCAAGCACCAGATATACGAAGAGCCCTTTCGCGGCGTTGGAGTTCAAAACGTTGATCAGGTGGTACTGCGATTCCAGCGTAATGAGGACGTCCTCGATGTCGCCGTCAAGGCCAAGGTCCGCCATGGTGCGGATCTTCGCACTGACGACGTTGGAGTTACCTGCGGCGGCAACCCCCAGGTCAAAACCGGGGCTTCCGCCCTGCGCCAAAGCCATTCCGCTGGTGTGGTCCACCACGGCCGCGGCAGTCGCACCTTCAATGGACAACAACTGCTTTACGGCGTCATCGAGCGAGCTCATATCTACATTTTCCTGTTCTGGTTGGTAACCGATGGTCTCCTCAGGAAAGATTTCATGCAAGGGCACTAAACCGTCGTCGGGAACATTGTGATGATCTTCCGGCGGCTTTACTTCCTCACGGCGTTTCCACCACTTCCATGCGTTACGCGAACCGCTCACACCATGCCCTAGCACTGATCTTCCGCAGCCGGAAAGGACAGCGGGTTTCCTGTTGGAAATAGGAACATACCACGCACTAATTACAATGAGGGAAAACGCCCGCATTGAACGGCATTTCGGTAAAGACTTGGATAAAACTTGATAATTTCGCGTCACGAATAGAGGCACTGCGATTTTCAATTCCGCGCGCCCCTATGGCGCAAAAAATGTGACCGGTCAGCCGCCGAGCTGACCGGTCACATTTTTTGCCTGCCGCACGAACTGGAACACGTCGGCAGACGGTACAACACGGGGACGTCACCAGGCTGGATCAGGTGCCATGCCACGCGCTGTGGCGCAACCACCGCAGGCATGGGAGGCAGTGAAGCTCCCATGCCCCATGCGATGGTCACGCCCTATAGGTGTGACCTACACGGTTTTCGTGACGTCGAGGGCCCCGAAGCAGAGCTAGACGTTGGCGATGTGCCGTACTGCGTCGAGGTAAGGCATGTTGACGGCAGCATCGGCCACTGCCCGAACAGCCGGCTTTGCGTTGAAGGCAACGCCGATGCCCGCGGCACCCAGCATGTCCAAGTCATTGGCGCCATCGCCCACGGCAATGGTGTGTTCAAGGGGGATGCCCGCAGCTGCAGACCATTCGCGGAGATATTTTTCCTTCGCTGCCCTGTCGATCACTGCGCCAAGAACCTTCCCTGTCAAAGCGCCGTCGACGATCTCCAGTTCGTTGGCAATCCAGTGATCCAAGGCGAGGTCCCCGGCGATAGGTCCGAGGATCTGGTTGAAGCCCCCGGAAACAACGGCGACCACGTGGCCGGCTGCCTTGAACGCGTCCACCAGTTCCGCCGCACCCAAACTGAGGCGCACCTCGTCACGCACGGAATCGACGACGGCGGCGGGCAAGCCGGCCAGCACGGCTACGCGGGCGTGGAGGCTCTGGGCGAAATCCAACTCGCCACGCATGGCCGCCTCGGTGACCGCGGCCACTTCGTCGCGCTTTCCGGCGTGGGCGGCCAGCAACTCGATGACTTCCTGCTGGATAAGGGTCGAGTCGACGTCCATGATCAGCAGCTTCCTCCCGGCCTCGCGCAGGGCCGCAGGAACAACCGCCACATCGATTCCGGCCGGCGCCGCGTCGGACACCAGGCGGCGAAGCGTCCCGAGGGTTTCGGCAGTGCCGGTCTCGGCGGAGAAACTGATGGTGTGCACCTCGTAGCGGGTATCGCCGGACTGTGTTGTTGACGACGTACTGGATTCCGACCACACCGTGGCACCGATAGCGGCCAGCGCCTTACGCACCTCATCCAGGGATTCGGGGTTCACATTCACGCCATAGCTGACCGCAGCCAAGTTCGAAGTCATGCCGTCAATCCTATCGACTGAGCCGCACCCACCCGAATTAGTTTTGCTTCACAAAGCGGCGTTACGCCGGTTATCAGTCATCTACATTTTTGTCCTAGTGTCTACTCCTATGAGTGATGTTCTGGATTTGGCTTCCGTCAGCGTTGTCCGAGGCAAAAAGGCACTGCTGGACAAGGTCGACTGGCAGGTCAATGAGGGCGAACGCTGGGTCATCCTGGGCCCCAACGGCGCCGGGAAGACGACGCTTCTTCAGATTGCCGCAGCACGTCTGCATCCGAGCAGCGGGAAGGCCGGCATCCTCGACGAGGTACTGGGCCGCGTCGACGTCTTTGAGCTTCGCCCCCGCATCGGCCTGTCGTCTGCAGCGCTGGCCAACCAGATCCCGGAGCAGGAGAACGTCCTGAACGTGGTGGTGACTGCGGCCTACGGCGTGACCGGCCGTTGGCGCGAAGGCTACGAGCGCGACGACGAACGCCGCGCCTTTGCGCTGCTGAACGACTGGGGGATGGGGCCGCTCCTGAACAGGACCTTCGCCACACTCTCGGAAGGCGAACGCAAGCGTGTCCAGATCGCCCGGGCCTTGATGACGGACCCCGAGCTCCTCCTTCTTGACGAACCGGCCGCGGGCCTGGACCTGGGCGGACGCGAAGAACTCGTCCACAAACTCAGTGAGCTGGCGCAGGACGACGCCGCCCCCGCGATGGTGCTCGTCACCCACCACCTCGAGGAAGTGCCGCCGGGCTTTACCCACGCCATGCTCCTGCGCGAGGGCGGAATCGTGGCTGCCGGACCGATCAAGGAAGTCCTCACGGACGAGTACCTCAGCAAGACCTTCGGGCTCGATCTTGACGTGACGGAGAAGTCCGGCCGCTACACCGCCACCGCCCGCCGCTAGACCGGACGCGTATACCAACTGTGGAACTTCTTAGCAGCATTCTGGTCTTTTTTGCTGGCCTGTGGGCCGGCACCATCAACGCCGTCGTTGGCTCCGGAACCCTGGTGACCTTCCCGGTGCTGATCGCCCTGGGCGTCGCTCCGGTGGTGGCTTCGATGAGCAATGCCATGGGGCTTGTGGCGGGCACTGCCGCAGGCGCCTGGGGTTATCGGCGCGAGTTGGCCGGCAGGGGGCGGCAGCTGTTGAAGCTCATGCCCGCCTCACTGCTCGGTGGCATTACGGGCGCGTGGCTGCTGCTTCACCTGCCGGAGAAGGTGTTCGGGTACGTCGCACCGGTCTTGCTGGTAGTGGCGCTGCTGATGGTCATGTTCCAGCCCAAGCTCCAAGCGTGGATCAAGAACCGGGAACAGAATCCTGAACATGCCTTGAAGGACAAGAGCCACGGGTTCCTCCTGGTGGCACTGGTCTACCTCGCAGGCGTGTACGGCGGTTACTTTGTTGCGGCACAGGGAATCCTTCTGGTGGGGATCCTCGGAGTCTTCCTCTCCGGCACCATGCAGAACGCCAACGCGATGAAGAACATCCTGACCCTCACCGTCAACATGGTGGCGGCCATCTCCTACTTGATTTTCGCTTTCGATCGCATCAACTGGCTCGTTGTGCTGCTCATTGCCGTCAGTTCGACAATCGGCGGGCTGATCGGTTCCAAGGTGGGACGCAAGCTCTCTCCCAAGGTCCTGCGCAGCGTGATCTTCACCCTGGGCATCGTTGCTTTGGGCTTCATGATCGCCAACCTCGTGAAATGATGCGCGAATCCATCGAAATGACTTTCCAGTGACCTTCCACTACCTTGAATCAGCCGACGATCCCCGCGTTTCGGATTACACCACGCTCACCGACGTCCATCTCCGCAAACTTCGCGAACCGGCGGAGGGAATGTACATCGCCGAGTCTTCGCGGGTACTGCGCCGCGCGCTGGCAGCGGGACACCAGCCGAGATCGTTTTTCCTGGCCGAAAAATGGCTTGAGGACCTGCGTGACATTTTCGAGGCCCATCCCGATGTCCCCGTCTTCATCGGCAGGGCAGCCCTCCTGGAGGAAATCACCGGTTTCCATCTGCACCGTGGAGCGATGGCGGCCATGCACCGCCCGGCTCCGGTGCCGCTGGCGGAACTGCTCGCAAGCGCACAGCGGGTGGCTGTCCTCGAGGACATCGTCGACCACACCAACGTGGGTGCCATCTTCCGTTCGGCAGCGGCCCTTGGGGTCGACGCCGTCCTTGTCTCGCCGCGATGCGGCGACCCGCTGTACCGCAGGAGCGTGCGGGTCAGCATGGGTACCGTGTTCCAGGTTCCGTGGTCCCGCCTGGAAAGTTGGCCGGGGGACCTGGAACTGCTGAAGGAGCAGGGCTTTACGGTGGCAGCGATGGAACTGACCGATGATGCGCTGGACCTGGACGAGGTAGCGGCCCGCAACATCCCCAAGCTCGCCTTGGTGCTCGGCACCGAAGGTGCCGGCATGAGCCCGGAGACACTCGCCGCCGTCGACATTGCCGTCAAGATACCCATGCGGGCGGGAGTCGATTCCCTCAACGTGGCTGCCGCCTCGGCGGTCGCCTTCTGGGAGCTGCGGCCCCGGGACTGATGCCCGTTCGTGGCGGTCCCGACTTTCGGGTATGATTGCTTGTTGGTCCGGACGTTGAATTAGTTCCTTCTTCGGACCGCCTCCATTCATACCTGGCAACTGGCAAAATCCAGCTGCGCGAACAAAGGTCCAATTATGAAGTCTGATATCCACCCGAAGTACGAAGCTGTTGTTTTCAACGACCTGGCTTCCGGCGTCAAGTTCCTGACCAAGTCCACCGTTTCTTCCTCGAAGACCATCGAGTGGGAAGACGGCAACACCTACCCGGTCATCGACGTCGAAATCTCCTCGGAGTCCCACCCGTTCTACACGGGCAAGCAGCGCATCATGGACTCCGCTGGCCGTGTCGAGCGCTTCAACGCTCGCTTCAAGGGCTTCGGCGGCAAGAAGTAACCCACTTCACCCCAAGTCTTTTCAAAGGCCCGCATCGCCGTTCCACGGCAATGCGGGCCTTTGCCTTTTCCGGCAAGATGGACTCCATGACTTCTCTTCCGGACCAGGAAAACCACGACGACGGCAGTCGCCTCCACGGCGAATACAAAGTTCCCGGCGGGAAGCTGGTGGTGGTGGACCTGGCGCTCAGGGAAGGCAGGTTCGCCGATGTATCCCTGAGCGGCGACTTCTTCCTTGAACCGGATGAGGCCCTTGAGGACATCAATGCAGCCCTGACCGGATTGCCTGAAACGACGCCTGCCGGGGAGATCGCAGCAGCCATCACCGCCGGCCTTCCTGACGGAACGGTGCTGTTCGGTTTTTCCGCCGACGCCGTCTCCGTCGCCATCCGCCGGGCACTGTCCAAGGCCACCGCGTGGTCCGACCATGAGTGGGAGGTCATACCGCCTACTGTGCTGCCCACCCACGTCAACGTCGCCCTTGACGAGGTCCTCACCGAAGAGGTCGCCGCCGGACGCCGCAATCCCACCCTGCGCTTCTGGGACTGGGAAGAACCGTCAGTGGTGATCGGCAGTTTCCAGTCGCTGCGCAATGAAGTGGACCCGGAAGGCGTAGCGAAGCACGGCATTACCGTGGTCCGTCGCATCAGCGGCGGGGGAGCGATGTTCATGGAAGCGGGCAACTGCATCACCTACTCCCTTTACCTTCCCCAGACCCTGGTGGATGGCATCAGCTTCGCCGACTCCTACGCCTTCCTGGACTCGTGGGTCATGGCTGCCCTGGAAAAACTCGGAATCACCGCGTTTTACGTTCCGCTCAACGACATCGCCACCGAACAGGGCAAGATTGGCGGGGCAGCGCAAAAGCGGCTCGCCAACGGGGGCATGCTCCACCACGTCACCATGAGCTATGACATTGACGCCGACAAGATGGTGGAAGTCCTCCGGATCGGCAAGGAAAAGCTCTCGGACAAGGGGACCCGCAGCGCCAAGAAGCGCGTGGACCCCTTGCGCCGCCAAACCGGCCTCGCCCGCGCAGCGATCATCGATGCCATGCAGGAAGTGTTCACGGAACGCTACGGCGCCACGGAGTCGCAGTTGTCCGCCCATGAACTCAACGAGGCAGGCAAGCGCGTCGACGCGAAATTCGGAACCAGTGCCTGGATGAACCGCGTGCCCTAAGCGGTGTGCACGTGGCCGGTTGCCTGTGCCGTCAGGGCCCGCAGCAAGTGGCTCCTTTGCTCAGTGATGATGCGACGGAGGGCACGGGGCGCCTGTTTGTGCTCGTGCAGCCATTGGTCGGTCCTAGTGAGCACGGGGTGCCCGGCCGGCCTGGTGCCTGGTGCCAGGTCCTGTGCACCGGGGTAGAGACCGCGGACAATACGGCCGGCGATCTCGATGCTGCGCTCTTGCCACACTCGTTCGAGGTTCTCGAAGTACGGTTCGATGTAAGGCTCAAGAAGCTCGCGCGGGGCGAGGGTGAACCCGCTGATGGTTGCCCCGAGGATTTCGTTCGACAAGTCGGTACCATGCACCACGGTTTCCCAGGCTGATGCTTTGACGCCGGCAATCGGTCGGGCCGCCAGGGCCAGCGCCCTGCCCGCGTGTCCGGAGGCGGTGTTGTCCTTGGCGAGCTCGGCGTCGAGTTGCTGTTCCGTTGCCTCTCCCTGGGCTGCGAGGGCCTGCCACAGGCTCCATCGGAGTTCGGCGTCTACGGACAGACCCTCCACCACGGTGCTGCCCTCAAGGAGGGCCCGCACCAACGTCAGTTGGCTCGCGCCGCCGCGGGAAACCTCGGCCAACGTCCTGGCCCAGGCCAATTGTTGGTCCGAGCCCGGGGCCGCCACCATCAGCTGACGTGCAGCCACGCCCAGGAACTGCTCCCGGATGTGGCTCCTGCTCACGGCGGGCACATAGCGGTCCACGGCGAGGGCTGCGTTGCCAAGGACGTTCAGAAGCACGCCGATGCCGTTTTCCCCGGGCGCGAACTGCTCCACGGCAGCGATGTAGGAAGCAGCAGGTGTTACACCGTCACGGGCAGAATCCCAGAGGGCCGTCCAGCAGAGTGCGCGCGCCATCGGATCCTGAATCCTGTTAAGGGCCCTCCTGACCGTCTGCTCCGATACCGCATCAAGACGTACTTTGGCGTAGCTGAGATCGTCGTCGTTGACCAGCAACAACGCAGGCCGACGTTTGCCCGCCAGTTCGGAAACCAGCGTGCGGGGGCCGGCGACGTCAATTTCGAAGCTTTCGGTGCGCACCAGCGCTCCCGCCTCATCCGCCTCATAGAGACCCAGGCGCATGCGGTGGGGCCGTAGCGCCTGGTCGCCGGTCAAGGGGTCGACCGCATCCTGCTGCAGCGTCACCGCCCCGAGGACTCCGTCGTCTTCCGCGATCTCTGCGGTGATGGTGGAAATACCGGAGGTCTGCAACCACTGCCGGGCCCACACCGTGAGGTCACGCCCTGACGCCGTACTCAATGCTTCCAGCAAATCCTGGAGCGAGGTGTTCCCGTATTCGTGCTTGCGGAAGTATGCGCGGGAACCTTCCACAAAGGCATCGAATCCCACGTAAGCCACGAGCTGCTTCAGGACTGAAGCTCCCTTGGCGTAGGTGATGCCGTCAAAATTCTGCTTCGCCGCCTCCAGGTCCGGAATGTCCGCAACGATGGGATGCGTTGTGGGCAGCTGGTCCTGGACGTAGGCCCACGCCTTCCGCTTGCTGGCAAAGTTGATCCACGCAGTATCCCAGTCGGTTGCCCTGTCAACGCCGAGCGTTCCCATGAAGTCGGCAAAGGATTCCTTCAGCCAGAGATCATCCCACCACGTCATGGTCACCAGGTCGCCAAACCACATGTGGGCCATCTCGTGCATGAGGGTGTTCGCCCGCGCCTGGTACTGCGCGTCCGTTGCCCGGGAGGTGTAGACGTACTTTTCGGTGAATGTGACCAGACCGGGGTTCTCCATGGCACCAAGGTTGTATTCGGGGACGAAGGCTTGGTCGTACTTACCCCACGGATAGGGGTAGTCGAAGAGCCGGTTGAAGAACTCCAGGCCGCTCTTGGTGAGCTTGAACAGCTCGTCCGTGTCGAAGGAGTCCCGCATGGACGCGCGGCAATACAGTGCCAGCGGCACCTCAAGCCGGGTGCCGTCGTCGAGCGTTGCTTCCCAACGGTCCGTTGCCTTGAAGTACGGTCCGGCAAGCACTGTAGTGATGTACGTGGACATAGGTTTGGTTGCGGCAAAGTCCCACAGGGTCACGCCGTCGTCCTCGAGCGGAGTGCCGGCCGATGCGGCGCCGTTGGAGGCAACCTCCCAGCTGGAGGGGGCGATCACATGAAAAGTGAAGGAGGCCTTGAGGTCGGGCTGCTCGAAGTTAGCGAAGACGCGCCTGCTGTCAGCCGGCTCGTATTGGGTGTAGAGGTAGCACTGGCCGTCAGCGGGGTCGAAGAACCGGTGCATGCCCTCGCCGGAGCGGCTATACAGGGCCATCCCGGTGACAGTGACCTCATTCCGCTCGGCCAGGTCCTCAAGAAGGATCCTGTCACGGTCAACAACGGCGTTGACGTCCAGGGAGCGGCCATTGAGGACCACCGACTGCACTCCACCGCTGATGAAGTCCAGGAAAGTAGCGGACCCGGGCGCGGCGGTGAAGGTGATGGTGCTGGTGCTTGGATAACCTTCGACGGCGGGATCGGCCGCCTCGCGGACGTCCAAGGTGACGTCGTAGCTGTGGGCGGTAATCAGGGCTGAACGGGCAGCGGCTTCGTCGCGTGAGAGGTTGTGATTCGACACACAGCTATCTAATCATGATCCGTGCGGCCGCCCGGCCCGCCGGAAGGCCCGGAAACCCGCGACACGAAGGGCCCGAAATGCGCTCGACCCAAAAAGGTGATTGTCTAATTCCCATGTCTGACCTCTTCCAGGATTATTCGGAGGCCGCTGCGCGCAGCGGTGCCTACGACGAGATGTTTACCAGCGGGCACGTTGCCCGGAAATCCTACGGTCAGGTAGCCGGCGCCCTCCGGGAACTTTCCTTGGCCGACGTCACCGCCCGGGCCGACTCGATGGCCCGCAGCTTCCTGGACCGCGGCGTCACGTTCGACTACGCGGGGGAGGAACGGCCATTCCCGCTCGACATCGTTCCCCGTGTGATCCCGGCTGACGAGTGGGATGTGCTGGAACGCGGAGTCGCCCAGCGGGTTAGGGCTCTGGAGGCTTTCCTGAACGATGTCTACGGCCGCATGTCGGTGGTCGCCGACGGCGTCATTCCGCGCCAACTCGTGACCACCAGCGCCCACTTCCACCGGGCCGTCCACGGTTTCGAGCCCGCAGGCGGGGTCCGCGTGCACGTCTCGGGCATCGACGTCGTCCGTGACGCCGCCGGCACCTTCCGCGTCCTTGAGGACAATGTCCGCGTCCCGTCGGGCGTCAGCTACGTCCTGGAGAACCGCCAGGCCATGGCCAAGGGCCTGCCCGAAGCGTTCGGTCAGCAGCACATCCGGCCGGTGGAGGAGTACCCGCGCAGGCTGTTGTCCGCGCTCCGCAAGACCGCCCCCGCCGGAGTCGATGACCCGACCGTTGTTGTACTGACCCCCGGCGTCTTCAACAGCGCCTACTTTGAGCACACCCTCCTGGCCGGGCTCATGGGCGTCGAACTCGTGGAAGGCCGGGACCTGATCTGCCGTGGAAACCGCGTTTACATGCGGACCACGGCTGGTGAGCAGCGCGTTGACGTCATCTACAAGCGCATCGACGACGACTTCCTGGACCCGCTGCAGTTCCGCTCCGATTCGATGCTTGGTTGCCCCGGCCTGGTGAACGCAGCGCGCGCAGGGGGCGTGACCATAGCCAACGCCGTCGGCAACGGCGTCGCCGACGACAAGCTCGTGTACAGTTACGTCCCTGACCTGATCCGTTACTACCTCCACGAAGAGCCCGTGATTGCCAACGTTGACACGTTCCGGCTCGAGGAAAAGGAAGCAAGGGAATACGTCCTGGACCGCTTGGACGAACTGGTGGTCAAACCCGTTGACGGTTCCGGAGGCAAGGGCCTGGTGATCGGTCCCGATGCGTCCAAGGAGGAACTTGATGCCCTGCGCAAGCGCGTGATCGAGGACCCCCGCGGGTGGATCGCCCAGCCGGTCCTGCAACTGTCCACGGTGCCGACGTTGTCCGGGGACAAGTTCGGGCCCCGCCACGTGGACCTGCGCCCGTTTGCCGTCAACGACGGCGACGACGTCTGGGTCCTGCCCGGGGGACTGACGCGGGTGGCCCTTAAGGAAGGATCGCTGATCGTCAATTCCAGCCAGGGCGGAGGCTCCAAGGACACCTGGGTTCTTGCCGACTCGCCGCAGTTGCCGGCTGAAGTCATCCCCCGCCAGTCGGTGACTGTGCGCGAACAGGTATCCGTATGGCCGGTTGAAAGCAATTGGCGGGACCGCCAAACGGAACAACAGCAGTGATCCCGGCCATCTCCAACCATTCCCCAGAACTTCGAAATGCACCATGCGAAGGAGGCACAGCCCCATGCTGAGCCGTATTGCCGAATCACTCTTCTGGATCGGCCGCTACGTCGAGCGGGCCGACGGGACCGCAAGGATCCTGGATGTCCACCTCGAGCGGCTTAACCACCTTCCCTTGGAGGAACAGCGCAGCGTTGCGCGGGACCTCCTGGCCGTCATGGGCGCCAAGCCGCAGAATGACGACTTCGGGCTTCCCGAGCTGCTGCACGCCCTGGCCTACGACAAGCAGAGCGCTTCCTCGATCGCCGGGTCGCTCGGGGCGGCCCGGGAGAATGCCCGGAGGGCCAGGGAAACTGTCTCCCAGTCCCTCTGGGAAAGCCTCAACACCACCTACTACGGGCTCAACCAGCACCGCAAGGACGTGGTGGGCACCTACCGCTTCTGCAACTGGGTACTGGAACGTACTGCCATGGTCCGGGGCCTGGCGGACACCACAGTGAGTCACGATGAAAGCTGGCTCTTCATGGTCCTCGGGCGGTCCTTGGAACGGGCGGACATGACCGCCCGCATGCTGTCGACGCGTGATGTCCAGTCCGCGGGGATGTCCTGGGTGAACATGCTGCGTTGCGCCGGAGCGTACGAGTCCTTCATCCGCACCCGACGGGCTGCCTTCGGAGACCAGCATGCTGCCGAGTTCCTGCTGCTGGACCGCCTCTTCCCGCGCTCCATCGTCTATGCGCTCCGCGATGCCGACGAGTGCCTCGCCAAGCTGGACCCCTCGGCGCAACGCGTGGGGTTCATCAATGATGCGCGCCGGATCGTCGGCCAGGCCCGTACCTTCCTGGAGTTCCACCGCACCGATGACCTCATGTCCGAACTTCCGGAGCACATGGAGCGTGTGCAAAAGGCAGTCACCCAGGCTTCGGACGCCATTTCCCGTAAGTACTTCAATCAGGCTGACGAACACGCCTGGGTGGGAGAAGTTTCATGACCCGGCTGAGCATCGTCCACAAGACGGCCTACAAGTACAACCGCCGCGTGACGCTGAGCTACAACGAGGCCCGCATGACGCCGCTGACGGACAGCCAGCAGGTGGTCCTGGAATCGTCCCTGAAGGTTTCCCCTGCCCACGCGTCGGTCAGCACCTACCGGGATTATTGGGGTACGCGTGTCACGGCCTTCGACATGCAGGTCCCGCACGAAAGCCTCGAAGTCCTTGCCACGGCTACCGTGGAAGTGCACCGGAGCGAACGCCTGCCCAGCGACGACCATATTGTTGGCTGGGACGAGATCCGTTCGGCAAAGATCCAGGACGAGTTCAGCGACTGGCTGCCCCAATCCAGGCTGACGGGACCGGGCACGGAAGTGCTGGGCATCATTCCCGGCGTCGTGGAGGGCCTTAATCCGCACGAGGCAGCCATGGCTGTGTTCGCGTGGATGGCGGGTGAGATGACCTACATGAAGGGCACCACCGGAGTCACCACCAATGCTGAACAGGCCTGGGAACAGCGCCAGGGCGTGTGCCAGGACCTCGCCCACCTGGCCATAGGTGCGTTGCGGAGTTGCGGCATACCTGCCCGCTACGTCTCCGGCTATATCCACCCCAGATCCTCGGCGGCCATCGGCGAGACCGTCGCCGGGCAGTCCCACGCCTGGCTGGAATGGTGGGATGGCGAATGGCGCAGCTGGGACCCCACCAACCACAAGCCGGCCGGCGACTACCATGTGACCGTCGCCAAGGGCCGCGACTACCGGGACGTCCCGCCGCTCAAAGGCATCCTCTCCGGAGGCGGCGGATCCGCATTGTCCGTTTCGGTGGAGATCACGCGTCTGGCGTAGGTGGTATCACCAGGGGGAGGGCTTGTAGTCCTTGAGGAAGACGCCGTACTGGTCCTCTCCCTGCTCGCCCATGACGATGGGATCGTAGACGCGGGCTGCGCCGTCAACGAGGTCCAGGGGAGCGTGGAAGCCTTCCTCCATGAGCCTGACCTTGGTGTAATGAGGCCGTTCGTCCGTGATCCAGCCGGTGTCGACGGCGGTCATCAGGATGCCGTCGGAGTCCAGCATTTCCTGGGCGCTGGTGCGGGTCATCATGTTCAAGGCAGCCTTGGCCATATTGGTATGCGGATGGCCCGGACCCTTGTAAGCACGGGAGAACTGGCCCTCCATGGCCGAAACGTTCACGATGTACTTCCGGCGGGCGGTGGAGCGCTTCATGGCGCCGCGCAGCCGGCTGACCAGGAGGAAGGGCGCCGTGACGTTGCACAACTGGACTTCGAGCATCTCCAAGGGGTCCACCTCGTCCACCACCTGGGTCCAGCTATTGATGGTGGCGAGGTCCGGAACCAGGCCTCCGGCGTCGATGGCCGTCCCCGACTCGATCCGCTGCAGGGAGGCCGAGCCGGTGGAAAGTGCCAAAGACGTAATGGCGTCGCCCGCGAGGACCGGGTGCTCAGTGACGCTGCTCGCCAAAGCAAGGGGATGCTTGTCATGCGCGTGCCCGAACGTGACGAGTTCCGGCCCGCCGTTCGCCGCCTCGAGCGCGGCAGGCAGCGGCTCATCCTCGGCATCAACCAGGGGCTTGTAGGCGTTGCCCGAGCGGCGCACGGTCTGGGCCGCGTTGTTGATGATGATGTCCAGGGGACCGGCCTCGTTCAGCGAGTCGGTCAGGGCCATGACCTGGGCCGGGTCCCGGAGGTCGATGCCCACGATCTTCAGCCGGTGCAGCCACTCGGCGCTGTCTTCCATGGCGGCAAAGCGACGGGCGGCGTCCTTGGGAAAACGCGTGGTGATGGTGGTGTGGGCTCCATCGCGAAGCAGCCGCAAGGCGATGTACATGCCGATCTTCGCGCGGCCACCGGTGAGCAGTGCGCGGCGTCCCGTGAGGTCGGTCCTGGCGTCCCGCTTGCTGTGGCTGAAGGCAGCGCAATCAGGGCAGAGCTGGTGGTAGAAGGCGTCTACCTGCGTGTAGTGCTGCTTGCAGATGTAGCAGGGACGCGAACGGATGAGGTGGCCTGCGATCTCGCCCGTAGCGGAGGGGGCCAGCTTGTTGCCCCGGGTCTCGTCGTCGATCCGGTCCGGCGCTGCCGTGGCCGTCAGGGCAATCACTGCCTTGTCGGCTTCGGCGATCTGGTCCCTCTTGGTGACACGGCGGTGGCGCTTGACTGCCTTGAACATCTTGCCGGTGGCACGGCGCACGGCTACGTAATCGGGGTGTTCCTCGTCATAGGCGTGAATGGTGCTTAAAACCTTGAGGCAGGCCTGGATCTCCTCAGGCGTCAGATCGGTGGAGCTCATTGACCTGATTTTACAGCCTTGGGACCCTTGGGCCTGCCTCCGGTTCCGTCATGCCGGTGCGGGTGACTAGCTGGATGCGCCTTGTGATGCGGGGTCGATCACGCGGGCCTGAACGCTTGCCACTACCTTCTCCGCCGAATCGCGGATGACGGGATCGTCCTGGGTGGCGGCCTTGAGTGCTTCCGGAAGGCTCCGGCGGTACTCGGAGGACAATGCCAGTTCCGCTTCGTCAGGTTCGGGAACAATTTGCCCCTTGGCCAGCACGGTAATGCCGGACTCCGTGACTTTGTAGCCGCGGGCCCGGTCAAGTGCCGGGTCGAGGCCGATGGCTGCGCCTGCAGGCACCTTGACGTTTTTGTCCAGGATGGCCCGCTTGATGACGGCTCCTTCACCAACCCGGACCTTGTCCATCAGCACCGAATCCTGGATGCGGCTGCCGGCCTCAACGAAGACGTCGTTGGACAATACGGACCCCTCCACGATGCCGCCGGAGATCACGACGCCGCTGGCCACGATTGAATCGAGGGCGGTCCCGACGGTGCTGTTTCCGCCGCGAACGAACTTGGCCGGCGGGGAAATGCTCTGCCGCGTGTAGATCGGCCACTCGGAGTTGTACAGATTGAAGATGGGGACGGGGGAGATGAGGTCCATGTGGGCGTCATAGAACGAATCGATGGTGCCCACGTCGCGCCAATAGGTACGGTCACGGTCGGTGGCTCCGGGAATGTCATTGAGTGTGAAGTCGTAGACTCCGGCTTGGCCCTTGTCCACGAAGTAGGGAATGATGTCCCCGCCCATGTCGTGCTTGGTGTCCAGGCGCTCCGCATCCACGTGGAGCGCCTCCACCAGTGCATCGGCGTCGAAGACGTAGTTGCCCATCGAGGCCAGGAACTGGGTTGGATCAGCGGCAAGGCCGGGAGTGCTGGCGGGCTTCTCCACGAACGCGGCGATCTTTTGGGAATCGTCCTGGTCCACTTCGATCACGCCGAACTGGTTCGCCATATTCAGTGGCTGGCGGACGGCAGCCACGGTGGCCTTCGCACCGCTCGCGATGTGCTGTTCCACCATCTGCGAGAAGTCCATGCGGTACACGTGGTCCGCACCGACCACCACCACGATGTCCGGCGCATCGTCATGGATGAGGTTCAGGGATTGGTAAATGGCGTTGGCACTGCCCAGGAACCAGCTCTTGCCGACGCGTTGCTGAGCCGGCACCGAGGCGACGTAGCGGCCCAACTGCGTGGACATGCGCCAGGTCTCCGAAATATGGCGGTCAAGGCTGTGCGATTTGTACTGGGTTAACACAACGATTTTCAAATATCCGGAATTGACCAGATTGGATAATGCAAAGTCAATCAGCCGGTACCCCCCGGCAAACGGCACGGCTGGCTTGGCCCGATCCGCCGTCAACGGCATCAGGCGGTTGCCTTCGCCGCCCGCCAGCACGATAGCCAATACTTTCTTCAACGCCATGGTCACAGCTCCCCGTACGACTTCGTAGCCCCCAAAAGTCCGATTTTCCGGACCCTTTCACACTAGAACACATACGCCGGAACGACTACGTTGGTTAGCGTGCGTATAGACATTGTGACTAAAGAATTCCCTCCGGAAATTTATGGTGGTGCCGGAGTCCACGTAGCCGAACTGAGCCGGGTGCTTGCAAAGCACGTTGATCTCCACGTCCGCGCCTTTGGTGCGCCGCGTGATGCCGATTACCACGGGGCTACCGTCGACTCCTACTCAACCCCGGAGGATCTGGGCGATGCGAACCCCGCTGTCCAGACACTCGGCGTGGACCTGCGGATAGTGCCGGACATCGCTGGAGCGGACCTGGTCCATTCGCACACGTGGTACGCCAACATGGCCGGCCACCTGGCTTCGCTCTTGCACGGAATCCCGCATGTGCTGAGCGCGCACAGCCTTGAGCCGCTGCGCCCTTGGAAGGCCGAGCAGCTTGGTGGCGGCTACGCCCTGTCCTCCTGGGTGGAGAAGACCGCCTACGAGGCAGCAGCGGCGATCATCGCCGTGTCCGAAGGCATGCGGCAGGACATCCTGCGCAGCTACCCCAACGTGGATCCCGGCAAGGTGCGGGTGGTCCACAACGGAATCGACGTCTCCCTGTGGGAGCGGGACGAAAAAGAGGACGCAGTCCGGGCGTTGGGGATCGATCCCGGCAAGCCAAGCGTCGTTTTCGTGGGCCGCAACACGCGCCAGAAGGGCGTGCCCTACCTCCTGCGTGCAGCGTCCAGCCTGCCCGAGGATGTCCAGCTGGTCCTTTGCCTGGGCGCTGCGGACACTCCTGAACTGGCCGCCGAAACAGCCCAACTGATCGAGGAACTCCAGTCCAAGCGCGACGGCGTCATCCTGATCGAGCGAATGCTGCCCCGCCATGAGCTGATCCAGGTCCTGAGCCACGCCACTGCCTTCGCCTGCCCGTCCATCTACGAGCCGCTGGGAATCGTCAACCTGGAAGCCATGGCGTGCGGGGCGGCGGTGGTTGCCAGTGCCACCGGTGGCATTCCCGAGGTTGTCCAGCACGGGGAGACCGGCCTCCTGGTCGAACTCGAGCAGGTCACCGACGGCACGGGAACGCCGCTCGATCCGGAGAAGTTCGTAGCGGACTTCGCCGCCGCGCTCAACCAGGTTGTCTCCGACCCTGCCCGGGCCCGGGAAATGGGCGCTGCCGGACGGCGCCGGGCGGAGGAGCACTTCTCCTGGGAATCGATCACCGAAACCACCCTTGAGGTCTACCGCTCGATCCTTTCCTAAGCTCCGGAGTCCACGGAACAAACGCTCGACGGCGCCGCCCCCGAAAATCGGGAACGGCGCCGTCGAGCGCTTAAGGCGTTTGTAACGGACGCCTAGCGGGACTTGCCTGCCTTGATCGCAAGCAGCGTCTTCTCGTCTGCCGGGGCACTGCCGCTGGCGCGCTGCTGGCGGAAGTAGGTCCGCGCTTCATCCTGGCGGGTCGCTTCGGCTCCGGTGGCAATGGCTGCCCGAAGGTGCTCCGGGCCGTAGCCGAAGGCGTCCACGAGGTCCAGTGCGTGCGGCCGGATCTTGACCAACAGCCGGTTGATGTAAGTGCCAACCGTGCGCCCCCGCTGCATCGAGAGCCGCCCGTTCATGAGGTACCAGGAGAGGTGCTTCTCGATCAGGGACAGCCCGAACAAGTCGCGAAGCCGGGTCAGCACTTCCTTGGTTCCCGCATCATCGACTTTGGCCAATGCCTCCGTAAAGGCTTCCCATTGCAGGAGCTCAGCGTGGGCCTGGGCGGCTTCAATCAGCTCGTTCTGGTGCTGGTTGAACAGTGCCGCCGCCTGGTGCTGCGGGAGCTTGCCGGCGCCCTTGAGGGCAGCGCCGACTTCGGCCACCATGGACTGGACCCGGTCCGTCAGCAGGGTGCGCTGCCCTTCTTCATCGCGCAGTGCCAAGGCCGACTTCTGGACCGAACCCGAATCCGCCACAAACTGCGCGACCTGCCGCAGGCCTGTCCGGTGCAAGGCCACGCCCGCAGCCTGGTCCACGACGTACCGGGCCAGGACGCCAAAGGTGGCGCCACGGAACTCCTTGGCGTAGTCGGCCAGGAGGCGCTTGGCCACCAGTTGCAGCAAGACGGTGTTGTCGCCCTCAAAGGTGACGTAGACATCCAGGTCTGCCCGGAAGGAAGCGAAACGGTTTTCGATCAGGAAGCCGGCTCCGCCACAGGCCTCACGGCATTCCTGGAGTGTGTCCAGGGCGTGCCAGGTGCTCAACGGCTTCAGGGCCGCGGCCAGGGTTTCCAGGTCCTGCCGGTCGGCGTCGGTGTCGTGCGCTCCGGAAAAGACGTCGTCGAACTTCTGCAGCAGTTGTTCGTGCGCGAAACTGGCCGCATAGGTGGCGGCCAGGCGCGTGAACAACCGGCGCTGGTGACGCTGATAGTCCAGCAGCACCTCTTCCTCGGTGGGTGATGTCGCGTTGAACTGGCGACGTTCAGCGGCGTAGTGGATGGCCGATTGCAGGGCCACCTTGCTGGCCGCAACGGCAGCACCGTCCAGTGATACGCGTCCCTGGACGAGGGTGCCGAGCATCGTAAAGAACCGGCGGCCGGGGCTCTCGATGGTGGAGGAGTAGGTTCCATCGACAGCGACATCACCGTAACGGTTCAGCAGGTTGGTGCGGGGGATCCGGACGTTGGTGAAGTGGAGGCGTCCGTTGTCGATACCGTTCAACCCGCCCTTGATGCCGTCGTCCTCGCCGCCAATGCCCGGAAGGAAGTCACCCGTTGCCGGATCGCGCAAGTCCACGTAGAAGGCGTGCACGCCGTGGTTGACCTTCCGGGTGATGAGCTGGGCGAAAACGACGGCGGCCAGGCCGTCGTTGGCGGCGTTGCCGATGTAGTCCTTCCACGCGGCCCGGAAGGGCGTGTCGATAACGAATTCCTGGGTCTCTTC
Organism: Paenarthrobacter sp. YJN-5; assembly: GCF_015040095.1. Lineage (NCBI taxonomy): Bacteria > Bacillati > Actinomycetota > Actinomycetes > Micrococcales > Micrococcaceae > Paenarthrobacter > Paenarthrobacter sp. YJN-5. The sequence continues at coordinate 2,342,727 of NZ_CP053544.1, read as the reverse complement.
GTCATAAGTGGCCGTTGTGGCAATGCTGGCGACGTCGGACCCGTGTCCGGTTTCGGTCATGGCGAAGCATCCGGGAATATCGAGGCTCATGATTCCGGGGAGCCATTTGTCGTGGTGCTCCCTGGTTCCGAGGTGCATCACGGCGGAACCGAACAGGCCCCACTGCACGCCCGCCTTGATTTGGAGCGAGGGGTCGGCTGTGACGAGTTCCTCGAAGCCGGCGATGTTGCCCCCGTGGTCATCCGACCCACCCAGGCGGGAAGGGAACGCACGATGTACGGCGTTGTTGTCCACGAGGTACTTCAATTGCCCAAAGACACGGCTCCGATGCTCGGTATGCGTCAACCCCTCGACCTTCTGCACCACTTCACGGCCGGCCAGGTCCCGTGCATGCCGGCGGATGTCCGCCCATCGTCCCAGAAGCTGCTCTCCCAGGGCTGCAACGTCTACCCGGGGTTCGACGGCGACCTTGGTGCCATCCGCCGCGGCGGTTGTACTACCGGGCGATGCAGGTGATGATGCGCGGTCCACTACTTCTGTCATGGTTCTTCCTTCTGTGAGTCCGGACAACTAATGCGTCATTGCTGGTGTCAGGTGGTGGCGAGCATCGGAGCGATGCCCAGGCAAAGCCAGTCGGTGATGTTGGCGGCCATGGTGGCCTGGTTGGGCTTCGTGTCGCTGGCCGGGCTTCCCAGCCACATTTCGCCGGCGTTCCGGACCAGGCCAATAGCCGCGGTGGGCCAGTACTCGATCAGCGCTTCCTTGTCCTCGCCCAAGTACTGGCGCATCGGAGTCGCGATCATCTCAGTGACTTGCTCGAAGAAGTTGCCCAAAGCCCCGGACGCTGCGATCGCGTCCTGGGCCGACGCTTCCCCTGGAGTCAGCCGGGTAATGAAGGCATAGACGTTGGGGCTTGATTCAGCCATCTGCAGGTAGGCGGAAACCATGGCAAAGAGACCCTCGCGCGGAGTCTGGGCAGACTGGGCGGCTTCCTTCATGCGCCGCTGCATCTGGCCGAGGACCACCTCGCCCATGGCCTGCTGCAGCCCCGCCTTGTCCCCGAAATACCGGTAGAACACGGATTTGGACGTTCCCGCAGCTCCGGCGATGTCCTCCATGGAGGCATCGCTGCCCAAGGCATGGACGGCCTTGCGGGCGGCTTTGATGAGGTCCCGCCGACGCTCTTCGCGGTGCGTTTGCCAGCGGGCAGCCCTGCCGTCGATGGCGCCGGCAGGATCTTCCGACGGGCCGACACGGGAATCTGCTGGGGAGATGTTCACGATACCCAGCGTATCAGGTACGCTGGGTATCAGTAACTAGCCCCTTGCCGAAGGAGACAACCATGGCTGCAACCGACCGCCCTGCCGATGCCGCACGTGACGTACAGACGGTCCGGCCCGCCGTGATCGTAGGCGGAAACCGGATACCCTTCGCCCGCAGCGGCGGGGCCTACGTGAAGTCCTCCAACCAGGACATGCTCACCTCCGCCCTGGATGGCCTGATTGCACGGTTCGGCCTCCAGGAGGAACGGATCGGCGAAGTTGCCGCAGGAGCCGTACTCAAGCACTCCCGGGACTTCAACCTCACCCGCGAGGCGGTGCTGGGCTCCGCCTTGTCGCCGGAAACACCGGCCTATGACTTGCAGCAGGCCTGCGCCACCGGCCTCGAAACCGTCCTCGGCCTGGCCAACAAGATCAAGCTGGGACAGCTGGACTCAGCGATCGCCGGGGGCGTCGATTCCGCGTCTGACGCACCGATCGCCGTCAGCGAAGGGCTCCGGGAAATCCTCTTGGACCTCAGCCGCGCCAAGACCCCGATCCAGAAACTGCGCCTCCTCGGAAAGATCCGCCCCAAGGACCTCGCGCCCGACGCTCCTTCCACGGGGGAGCCGCGGACGGGCCTTTCCATGGGGGAGCACCAGGCCCTGACCACCGCCCAGTGGAAGATCTCCCGTGAAGCGCAGGACGAACTGGCCTTCAACAGCCACCGCAGCCTGGCAGCGGCCTACGAACGCGGCTTCTTCGACGACCTCATCACCCCGTATCGGGGACTCAGCCGCGATTCCAACCTGCGTCCTGACACCAGCCTCGACAAGCTCGCCTCCCTGAAGCCCGTCTTCGGGAAGAACCTCGGCGCCGAGGCCACCATGACCGCCGGTAACTCCACGCCGCTGACCGACGGCGCCTCGACCGTGCTGCTGGCCAGCGAAGAATGGGCGGACAACCATGGGCTTCCCAAGCTCGCCACCGTGCTCGACGGCGAGGCTGCCGCCGTCGACTTTGTCCACGGCAAGGACGGCCTGCTCATGGCGCCGGTGTTCGCCGTCCCGCGGCTCCTGGCCCGCCATGGCCTGACCTTCGAAGACATCGACTTCTTCGAAATTCACGAGGCCTTCGCCGGCACGGTCCTCAGCACACTCGCAGCTTGGGAGGATGAGGACTTCTGCAAGACGCGCCTCGGCCTCGAGGGCGCGCTTGGCAAGGTGGACCGGGCGAAACTCAACGTCAACGGTTCGTCATTGGCCGCAGGTCACCCGTTCGCCGCGACGGGCGGCCGGATCGTGGCCTCCTTGGCCAAGCAACTGCACGGGACCGGCAAGGTTGACGGCAGGCCGGCCCGCGGACTGATTTCCGTCTGCGCGGCCGGCGGCCAGGGTGTCGTCGCCATTTTGGAAGCAGCGTAGGGGGAACAGTGACGGACAAATACACTCAGCTCGTCAACAGCGGCATCGGCCGGGATGTTGCCAAGCGGCTCGGCCTGCCCCAGCCGGCCATCCTGCGCCGGTACCACCCTGGAGATCCGCTCATCACCGGACCCGTGCTGGTCAACGGCGACAGTGTAGGCGCCGACGACCTCGCCACCACGCTCCTGGGCTGGGGGCTGGATGTGCGGCGGAACGCGCTTCCCAAGGAAAAGCTGGGAGCCATCATCGTCGTCCTTGATGCAGTGCAACACCCCGAGGACCTGGGCAAGCCGGTGCTGAGCGTCGGAACGTCGTTGCGGGACCTGGCTCCGAACGGCCGCATCATCACTGTCTCCCGGACTCCGCGGACGGCGCCCACGCCGGCCTCTTCCGCCGCCCGCCAGGGAATTGATGGCTTCCTACGCTCCCTGGCAAAGGAACTGCGGAACGGCGCCACGGCCAACGGCATCCTGCTGAGCGAAGAGCTGGCTACCACCAGCCCGTCAGCGTTGGGCGCCGTACGGTTCTTCCTCTCCGGACGTTCCGCCTACGTCGACGGGCAGTTCCTCACGGTTTCTTCGCCGGCCGGAAAGCTGCCAAGCAGCATGGATAAGCCGCTGGCGGGCAAGGTCGCGGTGGTTACAGGCGCGGCACGTGGGATCGGGGAGGCCATCGCTGCAACGCTGCACCGTGACGGCGCCACGGTAGTCGCTGTGGACATCCCCGCCGCGGGGGACCACTTGGCGGCTGTGGCCAACGAAATCCACGGCACGGCCCTGCAGCTGGACATCAGCCGAAGCGATGCCGGCCAACGCATGATCGAGCACGCCGTCGAACGCCACGGGAAGCTGGACATCGTGGTGCACAACGCGGGCATCACCCGCGACCGGCTGCTGGCGAACATGGACCCAGGGCGTTGGCAATCGGTCATCAACGTGAACATCGCCGCACAGTTGAAGATCAACGAGGCACTGCTGGCCTCCGACCACTTCAAGGACTCACCCCGCATCATCTCCGTTTCTTCGACCAGCGGCATCGCCGGCAACAGGGGCCAGACCAACTACGGCGCCTCCAAGGGCGGCGTCATCGGTATGGTCAGGGCCACAGCGCCCTTGATGGAACCTTTCGGTGGCACCATCAATGCCGTGGCTCCCGGATTCATCGAAACCGAGATGACTGCACGGATGCCGATGGCAGTACGCGAAGCCGCCCGCCGGCTGAACTCCCTGAAGCAGGGCGGCAAACCGCAGGATGTTGCCGAAGCCATAGCATTCCTCGCCAGCGATTCAGCCGGAGGTATCTCCGGGGAAGTACTCCGCGTCTGCGGGCAGCAACTGGTGGGCGCATGATCCAGACGCAGCCCATCATCCTTGGCGATCTTCCGTCGCTGTCCAAGTTGTACGTCAACGCCGCTGCGACAGCAGCCCGCCGGCGCGTCCTGGGATCAATGCCCGAAGGGAAGCTCCCTGAAGTCAGCCACGAAGTGCGGGCAGTCGTGCCGGACGTCGCGAACCTCACGGCGTACCAGCACCTGATAGGGGAGACGGCCAGCGACGTCCTCCCCGCCGGGTTTGTCCATGCTTTGGCGTTCCCGGTGGCCATGAGCGTGATGAACCGGGAAGATTTTCCCCTTCCGCTGCTGGGCATGATCCACGTGCGGAACCGGATCGAGCAGTTGAGCCCCATCCACTTCCAGGACGCACTGGACATCCGCGCCTGGACGGAAAACCTGTCCGGTCACCGGGTGGGAACGCAGGTGGACGTCGTTGCCGAAGTCCGCTCCAGCGGGTCGGGCTCCTTGCTGTGGCGGGGCGTTTCCACCTACCTGTCCAAGGGAGTCTTCCTGCCGGGAATCGACAAGCCGGGCAGTCCCAACGGCGCTGCCAAGCCGGATTTTTCTCCGCCGTTCCCCACCGCGCTGTGGCAGCTCGGCGTGGACACCGGCCGCAATTACGCAGCCGTTTCCGGAGATTTCAACCCGATTCACCTCAGCGCACTGTCAGCCAAAGCCCTGGGCCTTCGCGGTTCGATTGCCCATGGCATGTACCTGGCATCGCGTGCGTTGGCAGACGTCGGTTCCGTGAAAGCCGAGGCGTTTGTGTGGGAGGTGGCCTTCGAGGCACCCGTCTTCCTGCCCGGCCGCGTGGCGTTGGACATCTCCACTGTGCAGACCGAAACAGGGGCGTGGCAGCGTTCGGACTATGTGGCGTGGAATCCGCGCAGCGGCCGCCGGCACTTTACCGGTTCCGTGGCTGCCCTCAACTGACGCAGGAACATACGACGGCGGCAATCACCACGGGTGCTTGCCGCCGTCACCGGCCACCATGGCTGCCGCAAGGGATCAGGAACAAAGAAGGCCCGGAATCCGTGGATTCCGGGCCTTGCCTTGGTGCGCGGAGGGGGACTTGAACCCCCACCCCCTTTCGAGGACTAGCACCTCAAGCTAGCGCGTCTGCCATTCCGCCACCCGCGCAGGTGGTATTTCAGAGGGAGTTTCCGCGTTTGACGCTTCTCTCTGCTCCGAAGCAGCGAGAAAAACTCTAACACGGTTTCAAGGAACTAAAAAATCCGGGGGAAGGCTAAAACCGCCGGGCGTTCCTTTGCTACCCGGACGGACTTTTCCGGTCCCGGTTCACGGCTCCGGTGAGTAGGCTGAGGTAGGGGACGCAGCAGCCGCGGAACCCGCACTGCCTGTCAGCCCCACCTGCAAGCCCAGCCACGCAAGGAGAATATCCATGTCTGTCATCCGCCCCGAAGACGAAGTTGTCCGGATTTGCCAGGAGCTCATTCGCATCGATTCGTCCAACTTCGGAGATGGCAGTGGTCCGGGCGAGCGGGCCGCCGCCGAATACACGGCAGCGCTCATCAGCGACGTCGGACTGGATGTTGAAATCTTCGAGTCCGCTCCGGGCCGCGCCAACGTAGTGACCCGCATGGCCGGCGAAGATCCCTCAGCTGACGCGTTGGTAGTCCACGGTCACCTGGACGTGGTGCCGGCCATGAAAGAGCAGTGGACCGTGGATCCGTTCAGCGGCGAGCTGAAGGACGGCCTCATCTGGGGCCGCGGCGCGGTGGACATGAAGGATATGGATGCCATGATCCTTTCTGTCCTGCGTGATTTCGCCCGAACCGGCCGCAAACCGAAGCGTGACATCATCTTCGCCTTCTTCGCCGACGAGGAGGCCGGCGGCACCTACGGCGCGCGCTACGCCGTCGAACATCGTCGCGAACTCTTCGACGGCGCCACCGAAGCCATTTCCGAAGTCGGCGGATTCTCCGCCACCATTGGCGGGCAGCGCACCTATCTCCTGCAGACCGCGGAAAAGGGACTGTCCTGGTTGCGCCTTGTGGCCCATGGCCGGGCAGGCCACGGCTCGCAGATCAACACCGACAACGCTGTCACCCGGCTGGCGGCCGCCGTCACCCGGATTGGCGAGTACCAGTGGCCCATCGAGTTGACGCCCACCACCAGGCAGTTCCTGGACGGTGTTACCGAACTGACCGGCGTCGAGTTCGACCCGGACAACCCCGACATCCTCCTCAAGGAACTCGGAACCGTTGCGCGTTTTGTCGGCGCGACGCTGCAGAACACCTCGAACCCCACACTGCTGCGGTCCGGCTACAAGCACAACGTCATCCCCGAGTCCGCGGAGGCCTTCATTGATTGCCGGACACTGCCGGGCCAGCAGGAAAAGGTTTTCGACATCATCAAGGAGCTCGCCGGCGACGGGATCGAGATCAGCTACGACAACAAGGACATCTCCCTTGAGGTTCCGTTCGCGGGCAACCTGGTGGATTCGATGATCGATGCCCTCCACTCCGAAGATCCCGGAGCGAAGGTCCTGCCCTACACCCTCTCGGGCGGGACGGATAACAAGTCGCTCAGCAAGATCGGGATCACGGGGTACGGCTTTGCGCCCCTGATGCTCCCCGACGAGCTGGACTTCACGGGTATGTTCCATGGCGTGGATGAACGCGTTCCCGCCGATTCCCTCAAGTTCGGTGCACGGGTCCTCAACCGTCTCCTCACCAACTACTAGGCACTGTGAATACCAGGCACCGTGAAGCACGCGCAGACAGGGGAGACAGGCATGGCACCGGAAGACATCCTTCCTGAGGAACTGCTGGAGCGGCTGAGGAGCCGCGCGGCCGGCTACGACCAGGAGAACCGTTTCTTCCACGAAGACCTCCAGGACCTCGCCGAGGCCGGCTACCTGAAAGTCTTTGTTCCCGAGGCCGACGGCGGCAGGGGACTGGGCCTCGAAGCGGTGGCGGAGCTTCAGCGCCGGCTCGCAACGGCGGCCCCCGCCACGGCGCTGGCGGTGAACATGCACCTGGTGTGGACCGGCGTCGCGCATGCCATGTCCGCACGCGGCGACGATTCGCTGGACTTCGTCCTGAAGGAGGCCGGGCAGGGCGAGATCTTTGCCTTCGGGATTTCGGAGGCCGGCAACGACTCCATGCTTTTCGACTCCGGTACCTTGGCGAGGCCGTTGCCTGATGGCAGCTACAGCTTCACGGGGCGGAAGATCTTCACCAGCCTGTCACGCGGCTGGACCCGGCTGGGGACGTTCGGCAAGGATGCGGACGCACGCAACGGGGAGGGCGAGCTGGTCTTCGGCTTCCTCCGCCGCGACGAGCCCGGACATGAAACCTTGGACGACTGGAACACCCTGGGCATGCGTGCCAGCGCGTCCAACACGACGTTGCTCACTGACGCGGTGATCCCGGCAGAGAGGATCTTCCGCAAGCTTCCCGTCGGGCCCAACAAAGACCTGCTGATCTTCGCCATCTTTGCGTGCTTCGAAACGCTGCTGGCTGCCGTCTACACCGGACTGGCCGAGCGCGCCTTCGCCCTGGCCGTTGATAACGTGAAGCGCCGTGTCTCGGCGAAGCACGGTGGACGCAGCTTCGCCCAGGACCCGGATATCCGGTGGAAGATTGCCGACGCTGCCATGGCGATGGACGGGATGCTGCCCCAGTTGTCCGCCATCGCGCGGGACGTGGACCGGATGGTGGACCACGGTCCGCAATGGTTTGCCAAGCTTGTTGGCCTGAAGTCCCGGGCCACGGAAAACGCCCGCTACGTGGTGGACCTGGCCATCAGGGTCTCGGGCGGTTCAAGCTACTTCCGCGGCTCCGAACTTGAACGGCTTTACCGCGACGTCCTGGCCGGGATCTTCCACCCGTCCAATGACGAGTCGGCGCATAACACGGTGGCCAGCGCGTGGCTGGGCCCCTTGGAGGCCTGAGCCGGGCAGCTACACCGTCCGTTGAACCGAGTAAACCTTGCGGCGCAGCCAGAAGCGCCTGCTTCCGCCCATGTAGAGGCGGCTGCGTTCCAATTCCCACTTGCCGTACTCAGAGTGTTCCGCGAGCCGGCGGCGGGCCTCGGGCAAGGAATCCTCAGGACCTATTGTCAGTACGAGGTATTCGTACTGACGTGCATAGTCACGTTGGCGCTCTACGGAGACGCCCCTAAATTGTTCCTTCATCCCTCTCCATTTTGGTCCTTTTCCGGCTAACGTGAAGTCATGACCATCGATCCGCGTGTCGCATTGCAGTCATTGACCGCCGCCCTTGAGGAACATCTGGCGGCGGCTTCCGCCCGTCGCGGGGAAGGTGATCCCACCGTCGAGGCCGCATTCTTCGCCGTCGCCGACGCCTTCGAAGTGTACGAGGATGCGCTGTACGAGGCCTATTCCGAGGTTACTCCCCTCCAGGTCTTCGACGATGATGAAGAGGACGACGACGAAGTCCTCGATGAAGACCTGGAGAGCCTGGAAGAGTAACTCAGTTTCCACAACGGCCACCCCAAAGGGTGGCCGTTTTTGTGCTGCCCATCAGCCGCTTTGTACCGGCGGGAGCCTGAAAACGGGCGCAAACCGGCTTCGAATACCAAGTGTCCCACCGCACCGTACTGAGTACCGCAGGGGTGTACCCGCGAGTAGGCCCTGAGGGAAAACTGAGCAAAGTTGAGTACTGACTACTGGTGCGCCCCCGACACCGCTTGGCTTCACTGGGTGGTAGGCAATTGGCAGAGTTTGCGAAGAAGGCTTCCATGGTACGAGTTCCAGTCTTGCGTCAAAGCAAAGGAGCACTACGCCGCACCGTGGATGCCCACCACGGTGGAACAGCTTTCGCCGAACAGTCTGTTGCCGACCACGTCAATCCGCCGGCGTCTCCCTGGATTGGCGGGTCCGTTGCTGCACAGCGGACCGAAAAGGCGGGGCTGGCGGCGCCGAGGACGGATGTCACCCCGGACCTCGTCCCGCCAGTCACCCACCGGATGACCATAGCTCCACCCCGTGACCGTGGTTCGTGGACCCGGATGCTGGTCAACACCCTTCGCTTCGCCGACAGCACGCTGGTATCCGCAGCGGTCTTTGCCGGTTACCTCATCAACACCGACCGACTCGCTCTCACCGCTGCAAGCCAGGGAAGCACCCGTCAAACTGTCCTGGCCCTGGTGATTGCCTTGGCGTGGATAGGGGCCCTTGAGGCCTACCGCACCCGGGACCCCAAGGTGCTGGGAATCGGTGCCGAAGAGTACAAACGCGTCATCTCCGCGAGCCTCAGGGTCTTCGGTTTCCTGGCCGTGGCGGCACTGGTGCTCAGAATCGAATCCGCGAGCACGTTCGTACTCGTTTCCCTGCCCCTGGGCGTCACCATGCTGTCGTTGAGCCGGTGGGCGTTCCGGCGCTGGCTGGGACGCCAAAAAGCGAGGGGCCTTTGCCTGTCCCGCGCCGTCGTCGTCGGCGAACCGGAGGACGTGCGCTACGTCATCAAGCAAATCAACCGCAGGGCCTGTGCGCCCTATGACATTGTTGGCGCGTGCCTTCCGGGAGCGCGTCGCGGGGCATCGCTGGTAGTGGACGCAGTGCGGGTGCCGGTCCTTTCCTCCATCTATGGCGTCGCGCACACCGTCCACCAGACCGGGGCAAATGCGGTCATCGTGGCCGGGCCGGTGCCGGGCGGAAACCAGTTCATCCGGGAACTTGGCTGGCGGCTCGAAGAAGATGCCGCCGAACTGGTCCTCGCGGCCACCCTGACCAACGTGGCCGGCCCAAGGATCCACTGGCGCCCGGTGGAAGGCCTGCCGCTGATGCACGTGGATATCCCGCACTATTCGGGGGGCAAGCACACCCTGAAGCGGCTCATGGATATTTGCATCGCCACGATGGCGCTCCTGGCGCTGGCACCGTTGCTTCTGGTCCTGGCGATGATCGTGAAAGCGGACAGCGCCGGCCCCGTGCTGTTCCGGCAGGAGCGGATCGGCAAGCGCGGCACAACCTTCAAGATGCTCAAGTTCCGTTCCATGGTGGTCAATGCCGAGGAACGGCTGGCTGAGCTCACGGCGCAGGACGAAGGGGCCGGGGTGCTGTTCAAACTCCGGAACGACCCCCGCATCACCAAGTGCGGGCGGTGGATGCGCAAGTACTCCCTGGATGAATTGCCGCAGTTCTGGAACGTCCTCACCGGTTCCATGAGCCTCGTAGGCCCGCGCCCGCCCCTGCTCCGCGAAGTGGACGGCTACGAACAACACACCCACCGCAGGCTGCTGATCAAGCCCGGCATCACAGGCTTATGGCAAATCAACGGCCGGTCCGACCTCCCCTGGGAAGAGGCGGTCCGGCTGGACCTCTACTACGTGGAGAACTGGTCCATCGCGGGCGACCTGATCATCATGTGGCGGACCTTCCGGGCGATGATGCGACCGTCCGGGGCCTACTGACACCCCCCTATCCGAGTCACCATCACAGAATCCGAGTGGAAAATGAGCATGAGAACCATTCCCTCAGGCCACCTGAACGGCCGCGCCCTGCTGCCCAAACTGCGGATCGCCGTCGTCGGAGCGGGCTACTGGGGACCCAATCTGGCCCGGAACCTCAAAGCCAGCCCCGACTGGGAACTCGTGGCGATCTGCGACCTGGACGTCGACCGGGGCCTGCGGCTGGCCGAGACGGTCGGCGGCGTGGCCGTCGTCGAGTCCCTGGATGAACTGCTGGACACTTACAACCTCGACGCCGTTGCCGTGGCAACACCGGCGCACACGCATCACGGCGTAGTGATGACGGCGCTGCGTGCGGGAAAGCATGTCCTGGTGGAGAAACCGCTCGCTGACAGCCGCAGCAAGGGCCTGGAAATGGTGGAAGAAGCCAGATCCCGCGGACTGGTGCTCATGGCAGACCACACGTACTGCTTCACCCCTGCGGTCCTGAAGATCCAGGAGCTCGTCTCCAGCGGGGCCTTGGGGGACATCCTCTACGTGGACTCCGTACGGATCAATTTGGGCCTGGTGCAACCTGATGTGAACGTATTTTGGGACCTGGCCCCGCATGATCTCTCCATCCTGGACTTTGTCCTGCCCGGCGGACTGCACCCCACGGAAATATCGGCCCACGGCGCAGACCCCCTCGGAACCGGCAGGGACTGCGTGGGACACCTGACCTTCGGCCTACCCAACGATGCGATGGTGCACATCCACGTGAACTGGCTCAGCCCCACCAAGATCCGCCAGATGATCATCGGCGGCTCCAAGCGGACACTGGTATGGGACGACCTGAACCCGCAGCAGCGGATCAGCGTTTACGATCGCGGGGTCAGCCTGGAACACCAGCCCCGCTCCACCGCGGACAAGAAGGCGAGCGCCATCTCCTACCGGCTGGGAGACACCTGGTCCCCGGCGCTGCAGGAACGTGAACCGCTCACCCAAGTGGTCGCTGAACTTGCCGCGTCCATCCGCAACCGGACAACACCACGCACCAGCGGCGAATCGGGGCTCAGGGTGCTGTCCGTGCTCGAAGCGGTAACCCGCAGCCTCGGCACCGACGGTCAGTCCGCCGTCGTGGCAGGTAACGACGCTTCCTTGCAGGTTTCCCAATGAATGCCCTGCTCGGCGCTACGGCGCTGGTGACCGGGGGAGCCGGGACCATCGGCTCCACCTTGGTGGACCAGTTGCTCGACGCCGGCGCTGCGCACGTGGACGTCCTCGACAACCTGGTTCGCGGGCGCCGGGCAAACCTTGACGACGCACTCGCCTCGGGCCGGGTCAGGCTGGTCGAGGGGGACCTGCGTGACCGGGATTTGGTGCACGATTTGACCAAGAATAAGGACGTGGTCTTCCATCAGGCCGCCATCCGCATCACCCAGTGCGCAGAGGAACCCCGGCTTGCGCTCGAAGTCCTGGTGGACGGCAGCTTCAACGTCTTCGAAGCCGCTGCCGAGCACAACGTGGGAAAGCTCATCGCCGCCTCAAGCGCCTCCGTGTACGGGATGGCCGAGGAATTCCCCACCCCCGAAAGGCACCACCACCACAACAACGACACCTTTTACGGAGCGGCGAAGTCCTTCAACGAAGGGATGGCACGCAGCTTCCGGGCGATGTCCGGCCTGGATTACGTGTTGTTGCGCTACTTCAACGTCTACGGACCCAGGATGGACGTCCACGGCCTGTACACCGAGGTGCTGGTCCGTTGGATGGAACGGATTGTTGACGGTATGCCGCCGCTCATCTTCGGCAGCGGTCAACAGACCATGGATTTCATCCACACGGCCGACGTAGCGCGGGCAAACGTCCTGGCAGCGGCGAGTGACGTCACCGAAGGGGTCTACAACGTGGCCAGCGGGACAGAAACGAGCCTGGCCGAACTGGCCCGGACGTTGCTGCGGGTCATGGAGTCGCCCCTTCATGTGGAGCACGGCCCCGAACGGGCGGTCAACGGCGTGGTCCGCCGGTTGGCAGATGTCACGACGGCGCGCCGGGACCTGGGTTTCGAGGCCGCAGTCGGGTTGGAGGACGGGCTGCGTTCCCTCGTCCAATGGTGGCGGCCCCTGCGGGAAGAGATCGCCGCGGCCCGGCACGTTGCCCGCCCCGACGCCGCACAGGCGGTGGCCCCATGACCACTTCCGGTATTGAGGCGGCGGTGGCACGCATCGATGTGATGAAACCGTGGCTCGGCGAAGAAGAAGCCCGGGCCGTCGCGGAAGTCATCGCCTCCGGATGGGTGGCACAGGGTCCCAAGGTGCGGGAGTTCGAAGAAGCGTTCGCCGGGGAACAGCATGTTGCGTGCGCGGTTGCCGTCTCAAGCTGCACTTCGGCGCTGCATCTTGCGCTCGCCGTAGCCGGGGTGGGACCGGGCCAGGACGTGGTGGTTCCCTCCTTCTCCTTCATCGCCACGGCCAACGCGCCGACGTACGTGGGCGCGCGTCCGGTGTTCGCCGACGTCGACCGCGTGACCGGTTGCGTGACGGCCGGGACAGTCGCCGCCGCCCTGACCCCTGAAACCCGGGCGGTCATCGCCGTGGACCAAGGCGGCGTTCCGGTGGACCTGGACCCCATCCGGGCGTTGTGCGACCCGCTGGGTATCACGGTGATCGAGGATGCGGCCTGCGCCATCGGCTCCCGGTACCGCGGGAGGCCGGTGGGGGCCGGTGCGGAGCTGGCTGCGTGGTCGTTCCATCCCCGCAAGATCCTGACCACGGGGGAAGGTGGCATGCTCTCCACCCCGAACGAAGAACTCGCCGGCCGGGCGCGGCGGCTGCGGGAACATGCCATGAGCGTCTCCGCGGCTGAACGGCACGCGAGCCTGCTCGCACCCGCGGAGGAATACCTCGAGATCGGTTACAACTACCGCATGACCGACCTCCAGGCCGCCGTCGGGCTGGTCCAGCTGGGGCGCCTGCACGCTGCGGTAGCCCGCCGTCGTCATCTTGCGGCGAACTACGCCGACGCGTTTGCCGACGTTGAGGGACTGAGGCTGGTGGGCGACCCCGGTTACGGCACCGGCAACTACCAGTCATGCTGGCTGGAGGTCGGTGACGCCTTCCCGCTGGGCCGCGATGACCTGATGGCGCACCTGGCAGGTGACGGGATCTCAGCCCGCCGCGGCATCATGGCCGCCCACCGGCAGCCCGCCTACTCCGCCCGGGACACCGGCAGCGCCACCCTGGACGCCACGGAATGGCTGACCGACCACACGCTGATCCTCCCGCTCTACCACCAGCTGACCCTGGGCGACCAGTTGCGGGTTATCGATTCCATTCTCAGGGCAGCGGGGCGGGGACGATGAGCGAGCTCCTCCTCATCGCCGCGAGCGGTCTGGCCCGCGAAGTGCTGGCGATGGTGCGCAGCAGTGGCCCGTTCGACATCATCGGCATCCTCGACGACGACGAGGACAAACTCGGGCGCGTGGTGGACGGCGCCCATGTGCTGGGACCGATCCGTGACGCTTTGAAGTTCCCGCATGCCAAACTCCTCGTCTGCATAGGCTCCGGAACCGGCCGCGAAAGCGTGGTGATGCGCCTGCGCGCCCTCGGATTGTCCGAAGACCGGTACGCCACGGCGATCGATACCTCGGTCCACGTTCCTGAAGGCTGCAAAATCGGGCACGGAAGCATCATCCTGGCCCACGTCACCATGACGGCGTCGGTGACCCTGGGAAACCATGTCGTGGCAATGCCCGGAGTGACTTTCACGCACGACGACGTGGTGGGCGACTTCGCCACCTTCGCCGCCGGCGTGTCACTTGGCGGGAATGTCCGCATCGGACGCGGAGCGTACATCGGGATGAACGCCAGTGTCCGCGAGCGCCGGTCCGTCGGTGCGGGGGCGACGATCGGCATGGGCGCCGCCGTCCTCAGTGATGTTCCCGACGAGGAGACCTGGGCCGGCGTGCCGGCACGGGTGATCCGGAGAGGCAACTTTCCGGCGCTGGAGGGGATCTTGTGACCCTTTCCAAGCAGTCCGCGACGCGGGGCCGGCCCACGCCATCAAAGGCGTTCGGGCTTGGTGTCATCAACGCGTTCGTGACCCGCTTGGGAACCATCGGCATTGGCATCGCCCTTGCCCGTTTGCTGGGTCCTGCTGAGTTCGGCACGTATGCGGTGGCCTTCGTGGCACTTATTGCCGTGTTGAGCTTCAACGAACTGGGCGTCAGCCTTGCCATAGTCCGTTGGCCCGGGGATCCGAAGGCCATCGCTGCAACGGTCACCACCATTTCCACGGGATGCAGTGTCATCCTTTTTGCCGCTACTTACTTTGCTGCACCGTACTTTGCCTCGGCAATGGGGAACCCCGCCGCCACTGACGTTGTGCGTGTCATGGCCGCCTGCATCGTCCTCAACGGCCTGGTGGCCACCCCTGCTGCCTTGCTGCAACGGTATTTCCGGCAAGGCCAACGCATGGCCGTGGACCAGGTCAACGTGTGGCTGGGGGCAGGGGTATCCCTTGCCTTGGTGATCGCCGGCATGGGCGCAATGAGCCTCGCCGTGGGGCGCGTGGCGGCAAGCGTCGTGTCGGGGATCCTGTTCGTGGCCTTCTCCCCGTTGCCTTTCCGTTTCGGGTTTTCCGCGAAATCAGCCAAGGAACTCCTCCTGTTCGGGCTGCCCCTGGCAGGTGCCAGCCTGGTGGCTTTCGGGGTGGGCTACGTGGACCAGTTCGTGGCCGGCAACATGCTCGGTTCGGTGACCCTGGGCCTGTACGTCATGGCGTTCAACATGGCGGGCTGGCCGGCGGCCCTCCTGTCGCAGCCCCTGCGCAGTGTCGCTCCGGCCACGTTCGCCAGGCTGCAGGACAGACCGGAGGACATGCGTGCCGCGTTGCTGTCCCTGCTGGGCGTCCTTTCGGCCGTGCTGCTTCCGGTCTGCGCGGTCATGATGGGATGCTCCGTGGCCCTGGTGACCTCCGTGTACGGGGATGCCTGGGCGCCGGCGGGCCTGGCCCTGGTGTGGTTGGCTCCGCTGGCTGCGCTGCGGATCATCCATGAACTGCTCTATGACTACTTGGTGGTCCTTGGTCTTTCGATGTCCATCTTCAACGTGCAGGCGGCAGCCCTGGTGGCCTTGATTCCAGCCCTCATCGCGGGCGCTGCATGGGGAGGAATGCCCGGGCTTGCCGCTGCACCCTTCGCGGTTGCCGTGGCGGTGACCACCCCGATGTACCTGCGCACCCTGCGGCGGGCAGGGGTGCGGACCAAGGACATGGCCGGACGCCTGGCACTTCCAGTGGGGGCCGCGGTCGTGACCGGAGCGGGGTCCTTCCTTGCCGCGCAGGAACTGCGCTCGCCGGTTGTGGCGGTCCTCGCCGGATCCGGAATCGGCTTGGTTGCGATCGTCGCCACCCTGGCCTTCAAGCGCGCCGAGCTGCGGGACGTGCGCCGTTGGGGCAGGGGACGTGAGGAGGCAATGGCATGAGGATCCTGATCTACCCCCACGACCTTGGGCTGGGCGGCAGCCAGCTTAACGCGATCGAACTTGGTGCCGCCGTTCAGGCTTTGGGACACGACGTGGTGCTGTTTGGCCAGCCGGGGGCTTTGGTGCGGCACGCGACGGAACTCGGCCTGGACTACGTGGAGGCGCCCCTGCCGGGCAAGCGTCCTTCTCCCCGTGTTGTCCGTGCCCTGGCAAAGACCGTCCGCGAGCGCAGGATCGAAGTGCTCCACGGTTACGAGTGGCCGCCCGCTTTGGAATGCCTGGCCGCCGCCAGGGTCATCCCGGGCACGACGGCCATGTGCACGGTCATGTCCATGGCGGTGGCGCCGTTCATTCCGTACACAATGCCCTTGGTGGTCGGCACGGAACAGATCCGCCAGGTGGAGACCGACGCCGGACGCCGCCGTGTGGCGCTCATGGAACCGCCGGTTGACACCTCCGTCAACAGTGTGGCAACAGTCAGTGCGGCAACTGTCAGTGCGGCAACAGTCAGTTCGGCAACTGTCAGCGGCGGCACCTTCCGCAGCCACTGGGGGTTGGGCGATGACGCTTTGGCCGTCGTGTGCGTTACGCGCTTGGCTCAGGAGCTGAAGCTGGAAGGAATACTGGCAGCGATGGAGTCTGTACGGGCTCTTTCCCGGGAGTGGCCCGTCCGGCTCATTATTGCGGGCTCGGGGCCGGCTGCCGAGACAGTGCACCACCTTGCCCGCCGCATCAACGACGACGCGGGCCGCCGCCTTGTGATCCTCACCGGTGAACTGGCCGATCCCCGCCCCGCGTACGCCGCCGCCGATGTGGTGTTGGGCATGGGGGGTTCGGCGCTGCGGGGGCTGGCGTTTGGAAAGCCGCTGGTAGTGCAGGGGGAGCAGGGCTTCTGGGAGCTCCTCACCCCGGAGACATTGCCGACGTTCCTCTGGCAAGGCTGGTATGGCTCGGGTCCGGGCACCACCGGGGAAGGCATTCCGGCCCTTACGGCTGTTCTGGCCCGCCTTTTCGACGACCCGGGCCTGCGACGGGCGTTGGGGTCGCTTGGGCGGAGTGTGGTTGAGGACAGGTTCTCCTTGAGCGGCGCCGCCGAACGCCAAGTGGAGTTGTACGGGCAGTTCACCGCCTCCCGCCCCGGGGCAGCCGAGGCCGTACGTGCGGAGGCGGTCGCTTTTGCACGGTACTGCTCCTACGTCGCCGGCAGGCGCTGGCAACGACTGACGGGCCGGGCCGCCACGGACGACTTCAATGCCCGGCCCGTCGCTGCCGCGCACATACCCGTTCCGGCGGTGTCCAGGCCATGACCGGGGCCATCATGTACATCTCCGGCGCCCGATGGGACGGCATCCCGGGAACGGACCGGCTGCTGGCAGAGGCGCTGGCTGAAGCCTCGCCCGTCCTGTGGGTTGACCAGCCTGTCTCGATAGCGCGGCATGCCGATGTCCGCCGCAGAACCCTGGCGAGCATCCGTGGCCGCACCGAATTGGTTCAGCCAGGACTCCGACGCCTGCGCTTACCCGCTTTGCCCGGTTTCAGCCGCCCGTTCATACGACGCAGCACCGAAGCAATCAGCCGTTGCTCCCTGCGGGCTCTGGCCTGGGACCACAACGGCCGCGTCAAAGGAGTCATCAACGCATCGCCCCTGGTCGTGTTTCCCCGCGAAATCCACGCACCAAGGGTCCTTCACGTAACGGACGACTGGCTGGGGTCCGCCACACTCCTCGGACTGGCGCCAGCGCATGTGGAACGCGTCCTGAGGGAGAACCTCGCCTTGGCCGACATCGTCACCGCCGTCTCTCCAGGTTTGGCGCACAAAATTCAGGCATTTTCCGGCCGGCAAGTGAATTTGCTTCCCAACGGCTGCAGGACACCCAAGGCACTGAAACACAGGGAAACGATGCCCGTCGCGGCCCTGGTAGGCCAGCTGAATGAGCGGTTGGACGCCCGCATACTCGAAGAACTCGGCGAATCGGGTCTTCCGCTGGTTGTATTAGGTCCCCGTACCGAAAAAGAAGCAGCGACCCGTCGCGCCATGGACCGCTTCCTATCCCGGCCAACCATCCAATGGCTCGGCCCGGTCGGTCCTGACGAAGTCAGTCATCTGCTCTCAACAGCCTGCGTTGGACTGACGCCTTATGCCGAATCCGAATTCAACGTCTCCAGCTTCCCCCTGAAGACCCTTGAATACTTGTCGTTCGGACTTCCCGTCGTCGCGACAGACCTGCCGGCCGCAAGGTGGCTAGGTAATCCGTACGTTTGCATCGCAGGTTCGCCAACAGAATTCGTCAACGGTGTCAGGGATGCCCTGCAGACTCCGCCTGCCCACCAGCAGCGGCTGCGCATCCAGTCAACAGCCCGATCCCACACCTGGTGTGTCCGGGCTGAACAGATGCTTGCCCTCATCGAGGGCCGGCAAACCACGGAACCGGGCACTTCGAGCGGTCCACATCAAGTTGGGAGCAGATGATGCAATTTCGTACCGTTCTAGCGAGCGTCGCGCGGCGGTGGTATGTCGTGGTTGCAGGCCTGCTGGTGACCGCCATGCTCTGCGTTGCCGTGCAAATGAACGCCCCGGACAAGTTCAAAGCCCAAGCCAGCCTGGTGCTGATGCCATCCAGCCAAAGCATCGGGGAAGCCGGAAACCCATACCTCTACCTTGGCGGCATGAGCGAAGCCCTGGACATCCTTATTCGGAAGCTATCCTCCCAGCCGGTCAAGGAGCGGGTCACGGCGAACTTCGGAACCGCCACCTACACCGTGGAACCAGACCGAGGTACCAACGGAGCCATCCTTGTCATCACCGCCAACGCAGACACGCCGGAACTCACCATGTCCTTTCTGAAAGCTGTCATGGACGAGGCCCCGCGCTCTCTCAACGAGATGCAAGAAGCACTCAACGTAGCTGCGCCGGCAAGGATCACCACCATGAGCCTCCTCGTGGACCGGCAAGCCACGCCAGAGGTGAAAGCCCGCACGCAGTTGGTCCTGATATCCGGCGCAGGAGGCGCAGCACTGACACTCCTCGTAGCAGTCCTCCTTGACGGACTGCTCCTCACCAGGAAACGCCGCAAGCAGGAGGTCCCAACAGACGAATCCACGCAGCCCAACGGTGCGGTGATCTTGGAGGCAATCAACATCGACGATGTCCTCAAAGGGACCACCGTCAGCACCACCGCCAAACAGCCAGCCGACGATGCCCGTAAGACCGACGGGGTCATGCCCCTGCCCTCCGGACCAAGCTAGCCATGACAGCGGCCACATTTCTGGGGATCCTCCTACGCCGTTGGTATTTGGTCGCCTTGGGCCTCGTCCTCGGAATAGCAGCACTAGGAGCCATCCGATCGTCCGAACCGGTCTTCTGGACCGAAGCTGACGTCACATTCCTTGCCCCGGAACGGGAACCGGCCTACTGGATCTCAGGCGGCAGCGCCATGACCCTGGTGGAGTTCGCAGACATGGTCAAACGACGCGTTAACCAGGACCAACAGGCCGTGGACCTTTCCCTGACAAATGGCACCCTCTACGGGGCCGGCGTCCAAAATGGTTTCTCCGTGACGCTGCCCAACAACGGAGGGCAATGGAATAAGACGTTTACACAACCGGTCCTGAAGGTCCAGGTAGTGGACTCCAGCGCCGAAGCAGTCAACAACGTACTGAACGACCTCCTGGATCGGATCAACAACGCCACCAAGGATCTCCAAGCCGAACAATCGGTAAAGGGAGACCTCATCACAACACAAACAACACCGTCGAAGTCCGAGGTCGTCTTCGGCGGCGGCACACCGGTCACCCGGCTCAAGGGGGCAGTGGTGTTGGAGGGCTTGTGCCTGGCCTTAACCAGTGTCGCTACCGTCTACGTGGACAGGCTGCTGCTGCGCCGCCGGGCGAGCCGGCACGCCAAGCATTCCGCCGGCCCCACGACTAAGAGCCGCCAGGAGATGTCCCATGACCTATCGCGCGCCTGAGACCATGACCCTCCCGGCCGCTCTCCCGGAACGAACGGAACGGCGCGACGTTTCCAGGTTCGTCATCGCTTACCTGCTGCTCACCTGCGCCTTCCCTTCGAACCTGACCATTTCCGCGTTGGGGTCGGTCGGCAAGCCCTCCACACTCTGTGGACTCCTGGCGCTCGCATGGTGGCTGCTTTACCAACTTCAGCGAACCAACCCCACCCGGGCCGGACGACAAATGGTCCGCACCGCCATGGCCGTCTTCCTCGGAGTGGCGCTCGCAAGCTATGCACTGGCTATGTTGCATGGTGTGCCGGCGCCGGAGACCAGTCCCGCTGACAGTGGCTTGATTCGCCTGGCTGGCTGGGCAGGCATCTTCCTCCTCGTCAATGACGGCATCGCCAGTCAGCAGACCCTGACAAAAGTACTGCGCGCTCTGGTCTGGGTGGGCAGCGGAACAGCCCTCCTCGGCCTTCTGCAGTTCGCCACAGGGTCATCGCTGGTGGACTGGATCAGCCTCCCGGGATTCAGCGCAGCCACGGAATTGACCGGAGTGCAGTCCAGGGGCGGATTCATCCGCGCCGCAGGCCTGGCCAGCCACCCGCTTGAGTACGGGGTGGTCCTCGTGACCACCCTTCCGGTCGCCATCTCACTCGCGGTCACTGACCGTGCCCGAAGCTGGCTTTTGCGCTGGCTCCCTCCGGCAGTCATCTCCTTCGCCGCAGTCATGTCGGTGTCCCGGTCGGCACTGGCTTCGTTTGCCGTAGCGGTCGCGGCACTGATCCCCGCCTGGCCCAAGAAGCTCCGCCGCGGTGCCATGGTCCTGGCCGTGGTCCTTGCCGCGGCCATGTACGTCCTTACCCCCGGGATGCTCGGAACCCTGCGCGGCTTGTTCACCGTGGGCACCGCAGACCCCAGCATCAGCTCCCGGACCAGTGCCTACACCACAGCATTTGGCATGTTGGCCAACAACCCTGTGATCGGACGGGGTTTCGGCACCTTCCTTCCGGATTACGTGATCGTGGACAACCAGTACCTCGGCATCCTCGTGGAGCTGGGATTCCTCGGCCTCTTCTCCTTCCTTGCCCTGATCGCTTGCGCACTCATCGCCGCTTGGCGGGCCCGGAGGCTGGCCGCCACTCCTGGTCCGCAGCAAACCGCCCAGGCTGTGCTGGCCTCCATAGCAGCCATCGCCGTAACGTACGCCTTCTTTGATGCGTTGTCCTTCACGATGTCGGCCAACCTGTTGTTCGTCATGCTGGGCATAGCCGGGGCTCAGTGGCGGCTGGCGCGAATGCCGCAAAGCATCCCGCCAACCACAAACCACACCGCCGACCGGGCATGAAGAAGAATGCAGCGGCAGCCCTCGGCGCTCTGGCGTTGCTGGGATTCCTGGGCGCAGTTGCTGTGAGCGATGCCGTGCCCATCTCTTTCCATGGCAACCAATCCGGCGAAACAGCCCAGCCACTGTTCACACCCAGCCACCCCGCCGGAACAACATTGCGCACCATCGACGGCGGAGCAGCGTTCTACGCCCAGTTCGCCAATCCGCTCCCCGTCAGTGAGGACTACTTCCCTGTGGGTGTTTGGTTCGAAAGCGCCCTCGAGAAGGATTACGTCGCAAAGGACGCCGCCGCCGGCCTGAACGTCTACGTGGTTCTCACGCCCGATTCGGATCTGGAACTTGTCCGAAACTCTCATATGTACGCCATACCGACCTTCCCGGCCGCCCGTGCATCAGGTTTCGCCCTGGGGGATGAGGTGGACATGTGGGCCGGAGGAGGAGATGCCATATGGACCGGAAAGTACCCGGGCGAGGGGCCTATCTGCGAGCCCGAACAGGCCAAGTGCGGCCACACCGTTCAACGTCGCCTCAATGCCGAAGCTCCTTCCGGAGTCATGAAGTATGCCAACTACGGCAAGGGCGTCACCTTTTGGCTGGGTGACGACCAAGCACGCAGCTTCATCAACGACTACCAAGACGTCGCATCAGCAGACAACTACTGGTTCACCGACCCCAACATCTGTGCGAAATCAGAAGGCGGAGCCCTCAACGGCCACCTCCGGGACCTCACCGAGGAAGAATGCCGCCTGGCCGCAAACTACGGATGGACGGTTGAACGTGTTCGCGAGCTGGCCGGCAAGGACTCACCAGTGTGGGCTTTCGTCGAAGTTGGACACCCATTTGAAGACGCCCCCTCGGCCGGAACCATCACCGGACCGCAAATACGTGCAGCCGTCTGGAGCAGCCTCATCCACGGCGCTCGCGGCATCGTGTACTTCAACCACAGCTTCGGCGGCACGTGCGTCACCCAACACGTCCTGCGCGACTGCCCGGGTGACGCCCGCCCGGCGGTGACCGCCGTGAACAGACAAATCAAGGAGCTCGCGCCCGTGTTCAATGCCCCCTTCCTTGATGGAGCGGTTACCAGCACCGGTCCCGTTGACCATGCCACCAAGCTCCACGACGGCAAGCTGTATATCCTCAGCGCCGCCAACAAGCACGCCGGCGGACAGGCCGAATTCCACACCTCCTGCGGCGGCAGCTCCGCCGTCGTTATCGATGAAAACCGGACGCTCTCCGTCACTGACGGCAAATTCACCGACACCTTTGCCGACGGCAACGCCGTCCACCTCTACCGCATCGAAGGCGGCGGAAGCTGCGGCTTCTAGCTAACGGCTGGTTTCGTCCCGCTCCCAAGCCACGGGCGGGCGGCCGGAGAAGAAAGCACGACGCCGGCCGGCACCGGCAAACGCCGCGTACACCACAGCATCAAGAACGCTGACAGGCCCCCGCACCGAGGCCGCCAACTGCCGCAACGTCCGGCGCATGGAAGCATCTCCGTCGTGTGCGTCCTGCTCAGCATTGCCCCGGTAAGTGCGCCGCAGAACCGCCATCAATCCGTCCACGGAGCGCGGCGTCCTCACCACCACAGGGTCTGTCCCCACCACAGCCTTCTCTTCAGGCAAAAACAACCGGTCAACGTAGTAGTCGTCACCGGTCAATGGGGGAAACTTTCCCAGACGCGCGTGCCCCGCCTCACTCAACGCATACGCCCCCGCGCCCCACATCGCCTCCGAATTTCCCCGGATCCTCAGCCGGGCCCGGTAGTAGGCCCGGACGGGCAAGGAGGCTCCCGCGGTGTCATATCGAAACGCAGGACGGGCAGCCAACAACCCCTCCCCGCCCAAAGCCGCGAAAACGGCAGCCACAGCCTCCGCACTTACCTCGATATCCGCATCCAGGTACAACCGGGGCCAACCCTGCACGACTTCATCGGCAGCATTCAAAGCCGCCGTTTTCGATGCCTGGCCAACGCGCAGCACCCGGACACCGGCAAATCGGGCCGCGATCTCCTCGGTCCCATCGGTACAGCCGTTGCAGGCGACAACAACCTCCACAGTGCCCCACCTCAAAACCCCGCGAAGAGACTCCAACGTACGCCCAATCACAGCGGCCTCGTTATGGGCCGGGATGACCACCGCGCCAGTGGCGGGCACGTGGTGAACACTGTCACCGGTGGTCGCATGGGGCAGGGAAGACCAACGGCGCCGGTTCAACAGCGCCAGCATCGCCTCACGGTGACCAGGCAAGCCCAGACGCGCCACTTCGCCGGCCACTACAGCCGCACGGAACAGCCCCGCTTTCCCGGCACCCACATGCTTCTGCACATAACGAACCCGATTGACCGCCATCAACGCCGCCAACTGCGCGGACGTACCCGACCCACCCCGTTCATGCCACATCCGGGCAGCGGGTTCGAACCAGATCGAAAAGCCGGCTCCACGAACACGATGGCAATAATCCGTTTCCTCCGAATACAGGAAAAACTGTTCATCCCAAGCACCCACAAGCCGAGCCGCACGCGCGTCGATCAGCAACGCAGCACCGGTAGCCCACTCAACGCAGTGTGCATACTTATAGCTCTCCGGTTCATAGTCCATTTCCGACAACCAGCCAGGCCGGCCGGCAAAATGGCTGCCGCAGACAGCGTCGCCCAGGGCCCGCAGGAGGGCGGGCTCGCGCCTGAGGGAGGGATAGACGCTGCCGTCATCATCCAACAGGACTGGCACCACCACGCCGGCACCGCATGCTTCCATGCGGCGGCGCAGTGCATGGACCGATCCCCGCTCCACCCGCAGGTCGGGGTTCAACACAAGGTACGAATCCGCCGGTCCGGCTTCCCGCAGGGCTGCATTGATACCGCCGGCGTAGCCCAGGTTTCCACCTGTCCCGTGGGCGATCACGTCCGGGAAAGCCGCCAATGCCGCCATCGTCCTGCCGTCCGGTGAATTGTCAGCTACAACCACTTTCATCGACTGGTCGGCGGTCTCGGCCCTGAGGCTGGTGATCAGTGGACCGACGTCGTCCGCGTTGTTGTAGGTCACCGCGATGACGGCAACGTCCGCGAATTCGCCCGCAGGCACAAATGAACCCGCGCTATGACTGACGGCGGCACTCTCATGCGGCGCACCGCTGAACGGTCGGTGGTCCAACGCGCCTGTTGTGCCGCTGTCCCGCCGAAGCCTCCAGTAGGCTTCCGGACCGTCAACAAGGTAGCGGCGGGCGAGCCTGCGGGGTTCCAACATCAGCCGCCACGCCCACTCCATGCCGTGGCCACTGACCCACGCAGGGGCGCGCTTGATATGACCGGCAAGGAAGTCCACCACTGCGCCAAAAGCGAGCAGGACTTTGGCCCCCGTCAGTGCACCGTACTGATGGATCCATAATTCCTGGCGTGGTTTGCCCAACCCGACCACCAGGATGTCGACCGAACTACCGGCAATCTCCATGGCAAGTTGGCGGGATGCCTCGTCGTTTGTGACAACCTCCCTGTCCGGCGCCCACCATCCGGCCACCGTCAGCCCGGGCCGCTCCACTGCGAACCGCTCCTTGATCATGCGGTGTGCTTGCTCCGAGCCGCCCAGGAACCCGACCCGCAACCTCCGACGTTCCGCTTCTTCAAGAATCGGTTCCACGAGGTCGCTGCCGGCCAGTCGTGGCCAGGGGATTCCGGTGAGGCGGAGGGCTTCGCTGGCCAGGGGAGAACCGTCGATGAGGGTCAGCCACTCCACGCCAGGAGATTCCAGAGTGCCGGACCACCTGCCGCCGACTCCAAAATGGCGGATGTGATCAAGGTTTGCTGAGCAGACTCCCAATGCGGGTACACCGGCCGATGCAGCCCTCGCGGCTATGGCTTCCAAGGCCGAGGCAGCATCCAAGAGATCGACGCGAACGCCGCCGAGGTTCACCGCGTTACGGAACCTGTCCGTGGCAGGCGCGGGGGAGTGATCCGGGCTCTTGGACGGGGCGGTGGGCGCCTTGCCCGACCGGACCCGGGGGCCCGGGACTGACCTGCGGTGCCGTGACACCAACACATGGAACAGGGCTGCGATGGAAAAGATGCGCGGCAGCAGCATTATCGGCTCTCCAGACTCGGGGTTCGCGCAAGCGCGCCAACTCAAGGCACAAACAATGACCGGCGATCCCGGGCTGCTGCACCGCCTTGGATCGCCGTGGGCGGCCGATGCCACCCTGACCAACTTGTTTATTTGAGTTGTCTCCCGGCCCCGTCTGTTCGAGGTTGCCGTAGGGATACTTTAGGCCCAATAGGCCCCGGCCGCTAGGGCACGCGGGACTCCTTGAAGTTGGAAACGTACCCGGCAAGCCGTGATTCCATGGGCGCCGGAACAAATCCGGAAGCCTCGATCTTTGACAGAGCCAAGGTGCTGTTGCGCGGGCGGGGCGCCGTGCCGGGTTTGGAATACTGCTCAGTGCTCACAGGCACCACCATGTCCGGGTCCGAACCGCACAGCCGGTACACCTCACGGGCAACCCCAGCCCATGATTTCGGTTCCCCTCCACCGCTGAGGTTGTACGTGCCGTAGGGGGCGCCCGACGCCAGCAGATGCTTGATGCCGGCAGCAATATCGGCCGCGAATGTCAGCCGTCCCCGCTGGTCGTCCACCACCGAGGGCCGCACGCCCCGTTCAGCCAGTTGTGCCATCGTCCGCACGAAATTAGGACCGTCGCCAACCACCCAGCTGCTTCGCACAATGTAGTGCTTCGGAACGGCTACCACGGCTGTGTCACCGGCAGCCTTGCTTTGCCCGTACACGCCCAGCGGGCTCGGTGGCTCATCCTCGGTATGGACCTCCGCCGAGCCGTCAAAAACGTAGTCGCTGGAGACGTGGACCAAAGTCAGGGAATGTTCGACGGCGGTTCTCGCCAGGCGGGATACGGCGCCTGCGTTGACCCTCCACGCAGCGATCCGTCCCGCCGCTGTCTCCGCCGCGTCGACGCCAGTGAAGGCCGTGGCGTTGATGATGGTGGAATACTTGCGCCAGGGAATGCTCCGGTAGGCGTCTTCGTCAGTTACATCGAATTCATCCCGGGTGGCGAAGTCGACGTAATCGACGTCGGCGAAAGCCTCCAGGAGTGCCCTGCCCAACTGCCCGTTGGCCCCTGGAACCAGGATTCGGCGGGGTTTCACCGGGACCACGGATTCAAGGCGGGGATGATTTTTGTCCTGCTCGGACAGGGTGGCTTGGTTCAATGGCAGCGGCCAAGGTACAGCGGCGTGGGGGTCCGCCAGATTCAGGAAGGTGTATTCATCCTGGGCGCCGGCGCTCCAATGGTCGTTGACAAGGTAGGTGTACGCAGTGTTGTCCTCGAGGGTCTGGAACGCATTTCCGACGCCCCTGGGCACGAACACCGCGTCTCCGGGCGTCATCTCGCAGTGAAACACTGCCCCGAAGGAAGGCCCCTCCCGCAGGTCCACCCATGCCCCGAATATCTTTCCGGATGCCAGGGAGATGAACTTGTCCCACGGCTCGGCATGGATTCCCCGGGTGGTTCCGCGGCGGGCGTTGAAAGAAATGTTGTTCTGGACGGGACCGAAATCCGGGAGGCCGAGGGCGCCCATGCTGCTCCGGTTCCAGTTCTCCTTGAACCACCCCCGCTGATCGCCGTGCACGGGCAGCCCGAAGACCAGCAGGCCCGGGATCGGTGTGGTCCGGGAGGTCACTGACGCTGCTGCTGCCATGGCCTCAGTGGCCCTGTCCTGCGTACTTGAGCTCCGTTTCGGCCTTTTTTGGCCGCCACCATGCCTCGTTCTCCCGGTACCAGCGCACGGTGGCAGCCAGCCCGGCGTCGAAGTCACCGTAGCGCGGCGTCCACCCCAATTCCCTTCGCAGCTTGCCCGAGTCGATGGCATAACGGAGGTCATGCCCCGGGCGGTCCGTTACCAGGTCATAGGCATCGGGGGACTGGCCCACCTGAACCAGCAGCTTCTCCACGACGGAACGGTTGGACAGCTCACCGTCCGCTCCGATCAGGTACGTCTCACCGATCCTGCCCCGTTCGAGGATGGCCGCCACTGCCGAGGAATGGTCCTCCACATGGATCCAGTCCCGCACATTCCGGCCTTCCCCGTACAGCCGGGGCCGGATGCCGTCCAGGAGGTTGGTGATTTGGCGCGGAATGAACTTCTCCACGTGCTGATACGGTCCGTAATTGTTTGAGCAGTTGCTGATGGTCGCCCGCAACCCAAACGACCTGACCCAGGCCCTGACCAGCAGGTCCGATCCCGCCTTGGTGGCCGAGTACGGACTCGTGGGCCGGTACACGGACTCCTCCGTGAACCGGGCGGGATCATCCAGGGCGAGGTCGCCATAGACCTCGTCGGTGGAAATGTGGTGAAACCGCGTTCCGTATTTGCGGGCCGCCTCGATAAGGGTGAAAGTGCCCACGAGGTTCGTGTCCACGAACGGCCGCGGCTCCTCCAGTGAATTGTCGTTGTGCGATTCGGCCGCGAAGTGCACTACGGCATCCACTTGCCCCGTCAGCTTTTCCACCAGGGCCGCATCGCAGATATCGCCTTTGACAAACTCGAACCTCTCCGGCGGTAAACCCGCCAGTGACGCGCGGTTGCCTGCATAGGTCAATTTGTCCAGGACGGTGACATGAAGGCTGCTGTGGCCCATGATGTAGTGAACAAAGTTGCATCCGATGAACCCGGCCCCGCCGGTGACAAGGAGTCTCTGCATGGCGATAGCGTAGCCGCGCACGCCGCGCCACGGCAGGGGAGAGGACAACAAGTATGCGAGGAATTATCCTGGCCGGTGGAACAGGTTCACGGCTTCACCCCATAACGCTCGGAATCAGCAAACAATTGGTTCCCGTCTTTGATAAGCCGATGATTTATTACCCTTTATGCACCCTCATGTTGGCCGGCATCCGGGACATTCTGGTGATCACCACTCCCACGGACGCCGACCAATTCCAGAAGCTGCTGGGCGACGGTTCCCAGTTCGGCATCTCGCTCAGCTACGCGCAGCAGCCGACGCCTGATGGCCTGGCCCAGGCTTTCGTCCTTGGCGAAGATCACATTGCCGGAGGCAAAGTGGCGCTGGTCCTCGGCGACAACATCTTCAACGGCCCCGGCATGGGCGCCCAACTGCGCCACTACAGCGACGTCGACGGCGGAGCAGTCTTTGGTTATTGGGTCAAGGACCCCAGCGCCTACGGCGTTGTGGAGTTCGACGACGATGGCCTCGCCATTTCCATCGAGGAGAAACCAGCCGAGCCTAAGAGCAATTACGCAGTTCCGGGCCTGTACTTTTACGACAACGACGTCGTTGCCATGGCAAAAGAGCTGCAACCGTCCGCGCGGGGTGAATTGGAAATTACCGATATCAACCGCCAATACATGAAGCTGGGAAAACTACATGTGCAGAAATTCCCCCGCGGCACGGCATGGCTGGATACAGGAACCTTCAGTGACCTAAACGACGCGTCGAACTACGTCCGCACCACCGAGAACAGGCAGGGCCTGAAGATCGGCGCACCCGAGGAAGTGGCGTGGAGGATGGGCTACCTCGACGACGACGGTCTTCGCCAGCAAGCAGCGAAGCTCGCCAAAAGCGGCTACGGGAGCTACCTGCTGGACATCCTGGACCGTCGCTAGGAAACGTCTTCCAAAGCCCGGGATATCTCGGCAGGCAGGACGGCGAGCTGAGCGTCCAGAAGCTCCTTGAGGTGGACCGCGTTCCGGGGTCCAACAATTGCCGTGGAGACCCCCGGACGGGACAGCAGCCAGCTCAATGACACATCCAAGGGTGAGCGCCCCAGTCCGCGGGCCGCCATGGCAACAGCTTCCACCACCCGTGATCCCCGCGGCTCCAGGTACGGTTCAACGTAGGCTGTGAGGCGCCCTTGCGCGGCCCGGGAATCGGCTGGAATCTGGCCGCGGTACTTTCCGCTGAGGACGCCGCGACCCAGAGGTGCCCAGGCCATGAGCCCAAGGCCGGCGTCTTCGATCGCGGGAATCAGCTCTTCTTCGGGCTTGCGCTGGAGGAGGGAGTACTCGGACTGGTTGGCCACCAGCGTGAAGCCGGCCACCGCTGCGGCCTTTGCTGTCTGCCACCCGTTGTAATTGGAGATACCTACGTAACGGGCACGGCCCGTCCGTTGCGCCAGTTCCAACGCGGACAGCGTTTCGTCGAGCGGCACGTTCGGATCCCACTCGTGCGCAAACCAGATGTCGATGTAATCGGTACCGAGCCTGGCAAGGCTCGCGTCGAGGGCAGCCAGCATGGCCCCCCGGGAGGCATTGATGCTGCGCCTGGAGTCGGACAGGGATACCCCTGCCTTGGTGGAAATCACCACCTCGGATCGCGCAACAACTACGCCGAGCATGGAACCAAGCAACGCTTCGGCCTGCCCCTGCGCATAGGAAGCAGCCGTGTCGATCGTTGTGCCGCCGGCATCCACAAAAGCATGAAGCAGTTCGGAGGCATCCTGCTCATCAGTTTCCTGTGCCCAGGACATCGTTCCGAGGGACAATGACGACACCCGGAACCCACTGTTTCCGACATAACGCTGCTGCATGCTGATAGCTTACGGGGAGTTCCCATACTTCATGACGTAGGGTCTATTCACGTGAACTGGATAGAAGCAGCCTTGCTGGGCCTGGTGCAGGGCCTCACCGAATTCCTCCCGATCTCCTCGAGCGCCCACCTGCGCATTGTCGGCTCGTTCCTGCCGAATGCCGCCGACCCCGGAGCTGCCTTTACGGCCATCACGCAGCTGGGCACGGAGACAGCGGTGATCGTGTACTTCTGGCGGGACATCGTCAGGATCATTGGAGCCTGGTTCGGCTCACTGACCGGGAAAGTAGCCAGGAACAATCCCGATGCCCGCATGGGCTGGCTGGTCATTCTCGGCAGCCTTCCCATCATTGTCCTCGGCCTCCTCTTCCAGGACCAGATCGAGTCGGTGTTCCGCAGCATGTGGATTGTGGCCACCATGCTGATCGTCTTTGGCATGATCCTCGCCGTGGCCGACGCGATCGGCCGCCAGGAACGCGACCTCACCCAACTGACGTACAAGCACGGCATCCTGTACGGATTTGCCCAGGCCATGGCCCTGATCCCGGGAGTATCCCGCTCCGGCGGCACCATTACTGCCGGCCTGCTCATGGGCTACACCCGTGAGGCAGCCGCCCGCTATTCCTTTTTGCTGGCCATTCCGGCAGTCTTCGGCAGCGGGCTCTACCAGCTGTACAAGACCGTTTCCAATGACGGCATCGCCGGGCCCTACGGACTTGGCGAGACTGCCTTGGCCACCGTCATCGCGTTCGTGGTGGGTTACGTCATCATCGGATGGTTCCTCAAGTTCGTTTCCACGCGAAGCTACCGGCTGTTCGTCTGGTACCGGATCCTGCTGGGCCTGGCCCTGTATGTCCTGCTCGGTTTCGGTGTGATCAGCGCCTAGCACTAAGGTTGAGTCGTGAAATCGTGGATCTCCCGCCCTGTTCCCGGGCTGCCCGGCAGCCTTCCGCCCCTGCGCCTGTTCGACACCGCTTTGGGCCGCGTCGTTGACATTGCGCCGCAGCCGGAACAGTCCATGTATGTGTGCGGCATTACGCCGTACGACGCCACGCACATGGGGCACGCTGCGAGCTACGTAGCTTTTGATCTCCTCAACCGGGCATGGCGGGATGCCGGATCCAAGGTTTCCTACGTCCAGAACGTGACGGACATCGACGATCCCCTTTTGGAGCGCGCCAACACCACCCACGTGGACTGGCGTGAACTGGCAGCCAGCCAGATCGAGCTGTTCCACACGGACATGGATGCGCTCAATGTCCTGGCTCCGGATCACTACATCGGCGCCGTCGAGGCCATCCCGGACATCGTTCCCGCCATCGAGAAACTCATTGCCGACGGAGTCGCCTACCGCGTCCACGGAACCGACGGGGAGCCCGACGGCGATGTCTACTATGACGTCGAGGCGGCAGGAAAGCACTCCTCGGCGACGGACGCCTGGACACTGGGCGCTGTTTCCGGCCTCGGCGAGGCCGAGATGATGGAACTCTTCGCCGAACGCGGCGGGGATCCTGCCCGGCCCGGTAAGAGGCAGGCCCTGGACCCGCTCCTGTGGCGTGTTGCCAGGGAGGGCGAACCGAGCTGGCCCGGAGCAAGCCTGGGCGACGGGCGCCCCGGGTGGCACATCGAATGTACCGTGATCGCACAGAAGTATTTGCCTGCCCCGTTCACGGTTCAGGGCGGTGGCTCTGACCTCGTCTTCCCCCACCACGAGATGGGGGCGGGACATGCTTACTCACTGGCCGGAGTTCCTTTGGCCCACCACTACGCCCATGCCGGCATGGTGGGGCTTGACGGCGAGAAGATGAGCAAATCCAAGGGCAACCTGGTGCTGGTCTCAAAGCTGCGGGCCGCGGGGGAGGAGCCGGCTGCCATCAGGCTGGCCATCCTGGCCCACCACTACCGCTCCGACTGGTCCTGGACCGATGACGGCTTCGCGGCGGCGAAGGACCGGCTGGCCACGTGGCGCAAAGCTGTAACCCGGGCGGCTGCCGGTTCGGCCGCGCCGCTCATCGCCGCCATGCGCACCGAGCTGGCGGAGGACCTCAACGCCCCCGGCGCCCTCGCCGCCGTCGACCGTTGGGCGGCAGAATCGCTCCGCAGCGAAACCGGCAGTGCCGCATCTTCGGCCGATGGCGCCTTGGTGAGCGATGCCGTTAACGCCTTGCTCGGCGTCGAACTCTAGGCCTCTGCTGAAACGAACGGCCCCGGCGTCCACCAGACGCCGGGGCCGTTCGTTCGTGCAGCTACGGCGTCAGGGCCGGTCCTTGCCCCGCCGCTTGAGGTAGCGCTCAAATTCCCTGGCAATCGACTCGCCGGAGGCTTCCGGGAGGTCTGCTGTGTCCTTTGCTTCCTCAAGCTGCCGGACATAGGCCGCGATTTCCGGGTCTTCGGTTGCGAGCTCGTCTACGCCCCGTTCCCAGGCCTCCGATTCCTCGGCCAGCGCCTGGCTGTCCACCGGAACCTGGAGCAGGTCCTCGATCTTGTGAAGGATGGCCAGCTGCGCCTTAGGGGACGGCGGCTGGGCGACGTAGTGCGGAACTGCTGCCCACAAAGAAACGGTCGGCAGCCCGGCGAGCATGGCAAACTCCGCCAGGACTCCAACGATCCCTACCGGGCCTTCGTACTGCGATGCCTCCAGATTCAGGCGTTCGCGCAGTGAGTCGTCCTCGGTCGTAGTGCTCACGGGGATGGGCCGGCTGTGGGGCACATCGGCCAGGAGGGCGCCCACCAGGATTACTGCATCCACATTGAGGGCTTCGGCGTGGACCAGCAGCTCGGTGGTGTAGGCCCGCCAACGGTAGGACGGTTCCGTGCCGAGGACAAAAACCACGTCCACGTTGCTGTCCGGGACCGCCGCCTTATAGATACGGGTGGACGGCCATTTCACCTTCCGCGCACCCGATGATGTGCGGCGAACGGTGGGGCGGGTGAACTGGAAATCGTAATACTCCTCGGCATCTACGGTTCCAACCTTCTTGCCGTCCCACAATTTGTTCAGGTAGTGCAAAGCATCACTGGCAGCTTCTCCGGCGTCATTCCAGCCTTCGAACGCAGCGATCATTACAGTGACGCGCTGGCCCTCCGCAGGTTCCTTGAGGAAGCGCTCAACCTCAGCAGCACCATCGTGTCCATCCGGGTTCCCGTCCACACTGTTCATCCACTCACCCTACGTCCAAGACCCTCGCCGATGCATGGCATTTACGCGGGCGCGTGTCCCGGATTCGCGGACAGCAAAATGACCCGGCAAGGGCGGGCCCAGGTTCCACGTAGACTTGAACCCATGCATTCTTCACCCAGCCAGCCCTCCCTGAAAGCCGTGCTCTGGGATATGGATGGCACGCTCGTGGATACGGAGCCCTACTGGATTTCCGCGGAACGGGCGCTGGTTGAAGCGCATGGCGGAACCTGGTCCCACCAGCAGGCCATGCAGCTCGTGGGCCAATCCCTCCTCCATTCCGCAGGGATCCTGCAGGCGGCAGGCGTGCGCATGGAAGCCCGCCACATCATCGACACGTTGAGCAGCGAGGTCATCGCCCAGGTCCGGAACCAAGTGCCGTGGCGTCCCGGCGCCCGGGAGTTGCTGGATGACCTGCACGGCGCCGGAGTCCGGTGCGCGCTCGTCACCATGTCTGAAGGACCCTTGGCGTCAGTAGTGGTTGAGAGCCTGGCCAAGCCCTACTTCGAGTTCCTGGTCACGGGAGACACCGTCACCAACGGCAAACCCCATCCGGAGGCCTACCTCACGGCCGTCGATCGACTCCGGCTCGACGATCCTTCCCTGGGGATCGAGCACTGCGTGGCGCTGGAAGACTCTGTTCCCGGCGCCACCGCGGCCATGGCTTCGGGCGTCATCACCGTGGGAGTTCCGCACCAGGTCCCGTTGCCAGATGATGCCCGCATGATTCTGTGGGAAACGCTGAGCGGACGGACGTCAGCCGATCTGGCGCAATTGGTGACCGACCGTCATCTTCAGTCCGCCCCGACCCCCGCCGGAAACACGCTCGAAGGGGCCTATAAGTGAGCAGTCCCTCCGCGCCCCATCACCACGCTGCCCCCAAGAAGGACGGCATCCCCCTGGGGAAAATTGCCGGGATCCCCGTTTACCTTGCCTACTCCTGGTTCCTGATCGCGGCTTTCACGGTGATCGTCTACGGACCTGCCGTCCTGATCCAGTTTCCAGGCTTGGGCATCGGCGCCTACTTCGTGGCGTTCGGATATGCCCTGCTTCTGGCCGTTTCGGTACTGGTCCATGAACTTGCCCACGCACTGAGCGCAAAAGCCTTCAAGTGGCCCACCGACAGGATCGTGCTCAACCTCTGGGGCGGGCACACGCAGTTCCAGAACTTCACCTCATCTCCCGGCCGTGCCGTGGTGGTGGCCATGGCGGGCCCGGCCTCGAACTTCATCCTGGCCGGGGCACTGGCGCCTTTTGTCTTTGGCGGGGTTTTTGAGGGGGTCATCGAGATGCTGGCAAACATCCTCATGTGGGCCAACTTCCTGATAGGCATCTTCAACGTCCTTCCCGGCACCCCCCTGGACGGCGGCAGGCTGGTGGAGTCCGCCGTCTGGAAGGCCACCGGAAGCCAGGAGAAAGGCGCAATCGCCGCAGGATGGTCCGGTCGCGCCATTGCCGTGGCACTGTTCATCTGGTTCATCGCGCTGCCGTTCTTCAGCGGTTCGCGGCTGGATCTGAACCTGACGCTGATCACGGTCCTCGTTTGCGGATTCCTCTGGGTAGGCGCTTCCAGCTCCATCCAGCACGGTAAACTCCGCAGCCGCCTCTACCTCGTCAGTGCCGCCGGCCTGGCCGATCCCGCCGTCGGAATTCCGAACACCGCCACAGTCGCCGATGCCTTGGCCTTGGCCCCCGGCGGAACTCCCGCCGTCGTCATTTGCGGCCCGGACGGCAAGCCCCAGGGCGTCCTCAATCCCGGAGCCGCAGCCGCGGTGCCACCCCAGGTCCTTTCGACGACGCCGGTCACCGCCGTTGCACACCCGCTGGCCGCCGGTGCGTACGTCCCTGAGTGGTCCAAGGGCCAGGAGCTCATCCAGTACCTGGCCAAGCTCGACGGCGGTGAGTACGCGGTGGTGGACCACAACGGATATGTCACCGGCCTGCTCCGGCAAGAAGCAGTAGTGACGGCTATAACAGGTAAGGAAGCCCGCCGGAGCGGGCGCGCCTGACACTCTTGCCGGTAGAGTTACCTGCCGGCCCGCAATAAGAACAAACAGATTTTTAGCGTCCATGGGCAGCAAGCCATTGCAGTCCAGCCGCACAGGAGCGAGGAAAACCAGATGAGCAGCGAAACCGCCGCCACGGAGACAAGCGCAGCCACGGGCGCTGCCCAGCCAACCGGGGCAGCCCGCCGTCGGGGACCTTTCCGGGTGGGGGAACGCGTCCAGCTCACTGATGAGCGTGGACGCATGAACACCATCACCCTGGAAGTCGGCGGCGCCTTCCACACCCACCGCGGGTTCCTGAACCACGACGAGATCATCGGCAAGGTTGATGGTTCCGTTGTCAGCAACAACATCGGCCAGCAGTACCAGACCCTGCGTCCGCTGCTTTCGGACTTCGTCCTGTCCATGCCCCGCGGCGCTGCAGTGGTCTACCCGAAAGACGCCGGCCAGATCGTCACCATGGCCGATATCTTCCCCGGCGCCCGGGTAGTGGAAGCCGGTGTCGGCTCCGGCGCGCTGTCCATCTCGCTGCTTCGGGCAATCGGCGACGGCGGCTACCTCCACTCGTTCGAACGACGCGAGGAATTCGCGGACATCGCGCGCGGAAACGTGGAGACCATCTTCGGCGGACCGCACCCTGCCTGGCAGATCTCCCTCGGGGATTTCCAGGAGGAAGTGGTCAAGGCCGAGGCACCCGGTTCCGTCGACCGCGTGGTGCTGGACATGCTCGCGCCCTGGGAATGCCTCGACGCGGTCGCCACGGTCCTTGCCCCGGGCGGGGTGTGGATCAACTACGTTGCCACCGTCACCCAGCTTTCGCGCACTGCCGAAGCCATCAGGGCCGATGGCCGTTTCACTGAACCGGATGCGTGGGAATCCATGGTCCGCGGCTGGCACCTCGAAGGCCTGGCTGTCCGACCGGACCACCGCATGGTTGCCCACACGGGGTTCCTTCTGGTGACCCGCCGCCTGGCCGACGGCGTGACCGGAATTTCGGTCAAGCGCCGCCCGTCCAAGACGGAATTCAGCGAAGAGGACCTCAACGCGTGGACACCGGGTGCCGTGGGGGAGCGCTCGGTCTCCGACAAGAAGCTTCGTCGGGCCGCAAGGGACGCCATCGCCGGAACCAACGTCCAGGATGATCCACCGGTCACAAACTGACAAAGGTCACAATAGGGTCCGCATTCCGGATGTCACACAGCCCCCTGAGCTTTTCGGGACTATGGTCTTGTTAAGCGCAGGAAGGGGCTGATGAATCGTGGATACGTCGAACAACGACATTGGACGGCCGACGCCGGAAGAAGCGAATGCCGCAGCGGAAGAGGCTGCCCGCCAAAGGCGGGGCGCCATCCAACCGCCGGACCCTTCCAGTGAATTGACTGTGGCTGAGCGGCAGATCAACATCCTGAGGGACAAACTCCGCCACATCGACCGCCAGCTCGCAGCCGCCACCCAGAACAACAGCAAACTGGTCAACATGCTGGAAACAGCCAAGGCTGAGATCCTCCGGCTGAAGGGTGCCCTCGAGCAGGAAGGCCAACCGCCGTACAGCTTCGGCACCGTTGTCCAGATCAATCCCCGCCGCCAGCCGACGGCAGGAAATTCCGGCCAGGCAGCCACCGAAGAGTCAGTGGACATCTTTAACGCCGGCCGGAAGATGCGGGTTGGCATCAGCCCGTTGGTTAACGTCAACCAGCTCGCAGTCGGGCAGGAAGTCCTCCTCAACGAGGCACTCCTGGTTGTTGCGGCGCTCGGCTATGAACGCGCCGGCGAACTGGTAACGCTCAAGGAGCTTCTGGGCAAGGACCGTGCCCTGGTGGTCGGCCGCGCTGACGAGGAACGCGTTGTCCGTCTCTCGGGTGCCCTCCAAAACGTCCACCTGAAGGTGGGCGACGCGCTGTCGCTGGATTCACGGACCGGCTACGCCTTGGAAAAGGTGCCCCGCGCCGAGGTTGAAAACCTCGTGCTGGAGGAAGTCCCGGACATCACCTACCAGGACATCGGCGGCCTCGGTCCGCAGATCGAACAAATCCGCGACGCCGTTGAACTGCCGTTCCTGCATCCCGATCTCTACCGGGAGCACGGCCTCAAGGCACCCAAGGGAATCCTCCTTTACGGTCCTCCGGGTTGCGGCAAGACGCTCATCGCCAAGGCCGTGGCCAATTCCCTGGCTGCCCGGGCTGCTGAGCGGGCAGGCAACACCGACCTCAAGAGCTACTTCCTGAACATCAAGGGGCCGGAGCTCCTGGACAAGTACGTCGGCGAGACCGAGCGGCACATCCGCCTGATCTTCGCCCGGGCCCGCGAGAAAGCTTCGGACGGCAGCCCCGTCGTGGTGTTCTTCGACGAGATGGATTCGCTGTTCCGCACCCGCGGCACCGGTGTCTCTTCCGACGTCGAGACCACCATCGTCCCGCAGCTGCTCAGCGAGATCGACGGCGTGGAACGGCTCGACAACGTCATCGTGATCGGTGCTTCAAACCGCGAGGACATGATCGACCCCGCCATCCTGCGGCCGGGCCGCCTGGACGTGAAGGTAAAGATCCAGCGGCCCGACGCTGAGGCGGCGGCGGATATCTTCGGCAAGTACATCACCACCGACCTGCCGTTCCATGCCCAGGACCTCGCCGAGTACGGCGGAGATATCCAGGCCACGGTGGATGCGATGATCCAGCGGACCGTGGAGGCGATGTACTCCACGGAGAAGTCGAACGAATACCTCGAGGTCACCTATGCCAACGGTGATACGGAGATGCTGTATTTCAAGGACTTCAATTCCGGGGCAGTCGTGCAAAACGTGGTTGACCGCGCCAAGAAGTACGCCATCAAGGACCTCCTCACCAACCACCAAAAGGGCCTGCGGATCGACCACCTGCTCAAGGCGGTAGTGGATGAGTTCCGCGAACACGAGGACATGCCCAACACCACCAATCCGGACGACTGGGCCCGGATCTCGGGCAAGAAGGGTGAACGCATCACGTACATCCGCACCATCGTCCAGGGCAAGGCCGGCCAGGAACCCGGCAAGTCAATTGAAACTACGGCGAATACGGGCCAATACCTGTGACCTCACGAGACGACAACCTGCCCCAGGAGAAGCTGCCTGCAGGCGGGGCAATGCGCGTCATGGGTTCGGAGACGGAGTATGGGATCCATGCTCCGTCTGCGCCCGGCGCCAACGCCACCATGATGTCTGCCCGGATTATCCAGGCGTACGCGACCGTCACGCGGCAGCGTGCTGCCGGGGGAGCGGAGACGCGCTGGGATTACACCGACGAGGAACCCCTCCACGACGCCCGGGGCTGGACCTTGGAACGTTCGGCCGCGGATCCGAGCCAGCTCACCGACCAGCCGCCGGTGCTCGACGCCGAGGCCGTCGCCTTGGCGTACGGGCGCCAGGAACTGGAGCTTGACGGAGCGGACGAGTCCGGCTCCCTCCTAATGAACATGGTGCTCGGCAACGGCGCCAGGCTGTACGTAGACCACGCCCACCCCGAGTACTCCAGCCCCGAAGTCACCAACCCGCGCGATGCCGTGACCTGGGACGCAGCAGGGGACCTGGTTGCCTTGGCCACGGTGCGCAAGGTTGCCGCAGATACCAACCTGCCGCCGATTAACCTCTACAAGAACAACACAGACAACAAGGCCGTGTCCTATGGCTCGCACGAGAACTACCTCATGCCGCGATCGGTTCCGTTTGGGGACATCATCCGCGGGCTGACTCCGTTCTTCATCTCGCGGCAAGTGGTCTGCGGGGCGGGCCGCGTGGGCCTGGGGCAGGATAGCTCCACCCCCGGCTACCAGATCAGCCAAAGGGCGGACTTCTTCGAGGCTGAGGTGGGCCTTGAGACGACCATCCGCAGGCCGATCATCAACACCCGGGACGAACCGCACGCCACGGCGGACAAGTACCGCCGCCTCCACGTCATCATCGGCGACGCCAACCTCAGCCAGCTGTCGAACTTCCTTAAGTTCGGCACCACTGCCATGGTGCTGAGCCTCATCGAGGCCGGCCAGGCGCCCAGGATCGAGGTCCACGAGCCGGTTCACGCCCTGCAGGCGATCAGCCACGACACGAGCCTCACCGCCACCGTACGGCTCATGGACGGCCGTCACATGACAGCCCTGGACCTGCAGTGGATGTACTTCGAGGCGGCGGCGAAGCTCGCCCAGGAAACCGGCGTCGCGGACGCCGTCAGCGGTGACGGCCACACCCATGAGGTGCTGGAGCGCTGGGAGTCCACGCTCACGGCGCTGGGCACGGACCCGGCCTCGGCAACGTCCGTGGAATGGGTGGCCAAGAAGTCGCTCCTGGAGGGCTACCGCAGCCGCGACGGTCTGGAGTGGGATGACGCCCGGCTGGGCCTCGTGGACCTGCAGTGGTCAGATATCCGGCCGGAGAAAGGCCTCTATTACCGGCTGCTTTCCAGGAACCGCATGCTGCGGATAGTCGACGACGCCGATGTCACCAGGGCGGTCAGCGAACCGCCGGTGGACACCCGTGCGTACTTCCGCGGCAAATGCGTTTCCAGCTTTGGCAAGGACGTCGTGGGAGCCAGCTGGGACTCGGTTATTTTCGATGTCCCGGGACTGGGGAAACTGCAGCGCGTGCCCACCAGGGAGCCATTGCGCGGTACGCAGGCGCTCACGGAACCACTGTTCCGGAAGCACCAGGAAGCCGGCCCGTTCCTTGCCGAGTTGCTTGGCCGGAAACCTGCGGCGCCCCGAGACTAACCAACAGCAGTCACCTGCGGAAACAGCCCGGCCGAAGCCGGGCGGAGCAGCCCATCGCGTGGCAATATGGCAGTAGGAAGTCCGCATCCCGTGGACGGACAGTAGGGAGAAAGAAATGGCAGGTCAGGAGCAGCAGCAACCCCAGGCGCGGGAAACTGAGACTGAAGTCGACGTCCCGGAGGCACCTCCCGCCGCTCCTGAGGCCCAGGCCTCGGAAGCAACACAAGGCGTGGACGATCTCCTCGACGAAATCGATGGCGTCCTGGAATCCAACGCCGAGGAATTCGTGAGGGCTTTCGTCCAAAAGGGCGGCCAGTAACGAACCACCACAGGATGTACTGCCCGGCCGGCGCGAGGCCGCCGGGCATCGGAATGCGAGTCGAAGGAGTGCAGCAATGCAGGACCCATCAATCGGCCCCCTGGCCAAGCAGGCAACGTCTTCATTCACAGAGCATCTCCAACGCTCGCGTCCCGAACTCCTTCCGTTCAACCAAACACTTCCCGCCGGCGCAGCTCCGGCTGCACCGCACGCCACCACCATTGTGGCCATGACCTATGCCGGCGGCGTGCTGATGGCCGGCGACCGGCGGGCCACCATGGGCAATGTCATCGCGAGCCGGCACATTGAGAAGGTCTTTCCCGCAGACCAGTACTCCGTGCTGGGCATAGCCGGCACCGCAGGCCTCGCGATCGATATCACCCGGCTGTTCCAAGTCGAGCTGGAGCATTACGAGAAGATCGAAGGCACGCTCCTCAGCCTGGTGGGCAAAGCCAACCGATTGGGGGCCATGATCCGGGGCAACCTGCCCATGGCGATGCAGGGGATGGCCGTCATACCGCTCTTTGCCGGATTCGACCACGGATCCGCCACCGGCAGGCTCTTCTCCTACGACCTGACGGGTGGCCGGTATGAAGAGTACGAGCACCACTCGGTCGGCTCGGGGTCCATTTTTGCCCGGGGTGCCCTGAAAAAGCTGTGGCGGCCGAACCTTAGCGAGGACGAAGCCGTGGCTGTCGCCGTCGAATCCCTCTACGACGCCGCCGACGACGACTCCGCAACCGGGGGACCGGACCCCGTCAGGCAGCTGTGGCCGGTGGTGTACGCCGTGAACCGCGCCGGTCACAGGAGGATTCCGGAACGGGAACTCGCTGCGATTTCGGCGGCCATTGTCGAATCACGCGCTATCGCCGGACGGGAGGCCTGAGATGACACAGCAGTTCTATGTCTCACCAGAGCAGCTGATGAAGGACCGCGCGGACTTTGCGCGGAAGGGCATCGCCCGCGGCCGCTCGGTCATCGTCATCAGCTGCGCGGACGGGATCGCCTTGGTGGCTGAGAACCCCTCTCCTTCGCTGCATAAAATCGGCGAGATTTACGACAAAATAGCGTTCGCTGCCGTTGGGAAGTACAACGAATTCGAGAGCCTGCGGCAGGCAGGGGTCCGCTACGCCGACGTGCGCGGCTATTCCTACGACCGCGAGGACGTCACCGCCCGGGGCCTGGCCAGCGTCTACGCCCAGAGCCTCGGCGCCGTCTTCACTGCCGAACAGAAACCCTTCGAGGTGGAACTGGCTGTGGCAGAGGTTGGCCCCCGGCAGGAGCTGGACCACTTGTACAGGCTCACCTTCGACGGCTCGATTGCCGACGAAAACGGCTTTGTGGTGATGGGCGGTGTCGCGGACCAGATTTCGGATGTCGTCAAGGACACCTGGGATGCCGGCCTGGACTTTCCAGGCGCGCTGCGACTGGCCCTGCGGGCCCTCGCCGCGGACAAGGACGTGGATGCCCTGCCACCGACGGCCGTCGAGGCCGCCGTCCTGGAGCGCGCATCCGAAAGCAGCCGCGGAACACGCCGGGCTTTCCGACGCCTGCTCCCCGAGGATCTTGCCCAGTTGCTCGTTGAGGAGGCCTGAAATGGACAAGCGGATATTCGGCATCGAAACTGAGTTCGGAATCTCATATTCGAGCCCTGATTCCAGGCCCTTGGCGCCGGAAGAGGTAGCAAGGTACCTCTTCCGCAAAGTAGTCAGCTGGGGCAGGTCTTCCAACGTCTTCCTGACCAACGGTTCACGGCTGTACCTGGACGTCGGCTCGCATCCCGAATACGCCACAGCCGAGTGCGACGATCTTGCTCAGTTGATTGCCCATGACCGCGCCGGGGAACTCATCCTGGACGACCTCGTGGACGAGGCCCAGGCGCGCCTGGCCGCCGAAGGTTTCAACGGAACCGTGTACCTGTTCAAGAACAACACGGACTCGGCAGGAAACTCCTACGGCAGCCACGAGAACTACCTCATACCGCGGCGCGGTGAGT
Source organism: Paenarthrobacter sp. YJN-5 (assembly GCF_015040095.1). Classification (NCBI taxonomy): domain Bacteria; kingdom Bacillati; phylum Actinomycetota; class Actinomycetes; order Micrococcales; family Micrococcaceae; genus Paenarthrobacter; species Paenarthrobacter sp. YJN-5. The sequence goes on along the minus strand of NZ_CP053544.1, from coordinate 2,300,773 downwards.
TCTCCCGGTTGGCCGAGATCCTGATTCCCTTTCTGGTGACGCGGCAACTGATCGCCGGCGCGGGCAAAGTGCTTAAGACCCCGCACGGGGCCACCTTCGCCTTCTCCCAGCGGGCGGACCACATTTGGGAAGGCGTCTCCTCGGCCACCACAAGGTCCCGCCCCATCATCAATACCCGTGATGAGCCTCACGCGGACGCCGAGTTCTACCGCCGTCTGCACGTCATCGTGGGCGATTCGAACATGTCGGAGACGTCCGCACTGCTCAAAGTGGGCACAGTGGACCTGATCCTCCGCATGATTGAGGCGGGCGTCATCATGCGCGACATGCGCATGGAAAACCCCATCCGGAGCATCCGCGAAATTTCCCATGACCTCAGCGGCAGGGCGCTGGTCCGCCTGGCCAACGGCAGGCAGCTCTCAGCACTGGACATCCAGAGGGAGTACCTGGCCAAGGTCACAGAGTTTGTTGCAGCCAACGGGGCCCACAATCCACACGTGCCGTTGATCATCGATCTTTGGACGAGGACGCTCGACGCGATCGAGAGCGGGAACAGCAGCAGCATCGACACCGAAGTTGACTGGGCCATCAAGAAGAAACTCATGGAAGGCTATATGAAGCGCCATGACATTGGCCTGGATTCGCCGAGGATTGCCCAACTCGACCTCACCTACCACGACATCTCGCGGCAGCGGGGCCTGTTCTTCCTCCTCCAGTCACGGGGAGCGGCACGGCGCTTGGTCACGGAGACCGAGGTCAAGGATGCCGTGGACGCTCCGCCGCAGTCGACGCGGGCCAAGTTGCGGGGAGACTTTGTCCGGCGGGCGCAGGAACTGGGCCGCGACTACACCGTGGACTGGGTCCATCTCAAGCTCAATGACCGGGCGCACCAGACCATTCTCTGCAAGGATCCGTTCCGCAGCGTGGATGAGAGGGTCGACGCCCTCCTTGACTCTATGAGCTGACTCCCAGCTTCGGCGGTTACTCTGGATGTTGGTCTCTTTCCAAGAGGCACCTGATTGGATGCGGCACGGCAATGTCCGTTGCTCGAATATCCGTCCGCTGCTCCAATATCCATTGTCCCGACGAAAGTGTCTTTTTGTGCGACGACTCCTAGCCATACTCCTTCCTGTCCTGCTGCTGCTGACCGCGTGCGGAGGCGGGGATGCCCCCGAATCAGAGCCCACGAGCAAGTCCACGGGAGACATCTCCAAACTGTCCTCCCTGAAGGTAACCGACAACGGTGACGACAAGGCCCCGGGGCTTGATTTCACCAAGCCCCTGGCTGTCTCCGAACCCACCGTGAAGGTTGTGGACGAAGGCGACGGGGAAACGATCAAGGCCGGCCAGACCGCCGAACTGGCGTACATCGCCGTCGACGGTACCGATGGCAAGACCATTGAGGATACTTACCCTTCCGGCCCCCAGCCGATCGAGCTGGGCGAGGACCTGAAGGCAGGCAACGAGGCCATCTACAACGCTATTGTCGGTGCCAAGGTCGGCTCGCACGTTGCATTCGCGGCTCCCGGCAACGCCTCCGCCAGCGGACAAACGGGCACCCAGATCGTCGTGTTCAAACTGCTTGGTGCCAAGGAGACCCCCAAGGCCCTTGAGAAGCCTGAAGGCGAAACCGTGACCCCGCCCGCAGGCCTGCCCACGGTCAAGGAGAACGAGCAGGGCATTCCGGAAATCTCCGTGGCGGGCGTCGCCGCTCCCAAGGAACTCGTCTCGCAGGACCTGATCAAGGGCAATGGCCCCGTGGTGAAGGAAAGCGACACCCTGACCGTCAACTACGTGGGTGTCACCTTGAAGGACGGCACCAAGTTCGATTCCAGCTATGATCGCGGCAAGCCCACCAGCTTCCCGTTGACGGGCGTCATCAAGGGTTGGACGCAGGGCCTCGCCGGCAAGACCGTTGGCTCCCGGGTCCTCCTCGTCATCCCGCAGGATCTTGCTTATGGCGCCGAAGGCCAAGGCGAGGCCAAGGGCGACCTCGTTTTCGTCGTCGACATCCTGGGCGTCAAGTAACAGCCACTGAAGAGCCTGCCGGGCACTTCACCGGACACCTGGCTTAGGCTTGAACCTGACACCCCACACATTCAGAGGAGCAACCATGTCATTTGGACAGCGCGATTACGACCGCACCAAGCCGGAGATTGAGTTCCCGGAAGGCGATGTACCCACCGAGCTGCGCATCACCGACCTCATTGAGGGCACCGGCGCCGAGGCGAAGGCCGGCGACACCGTGTCTACCCACTACGTAGGCGTTGCTTGGTCGACGGGCGAAGAATTCGACGCTTCCTGGGGCCGCGGCGCTCCGCTGGACTTCCGCGTTGGCGTGGGCCAGGTTATCCAGGGCTGGGACCAGGGCCTGCTCGGCATGAAGGTCGGCGGCCGCCGCCGTTTGGAGATTCCCTCCGAGCTGGCTTACGGCTCCCGCGGCGCCGGTGGAGCCATCAAGCCCAACGAGGCCCTCATCTTTGTTGTTGACCTCGTAGCAGTCCGCTAGGCGCTGCTTCCTCCTAGGGCGCGTCACCTCCGGCTCAACCGGCGGTGACGCGCCCTTGCGGTTTTAAGCCGCGACTTTAGTAACGTAGCAACCGTGTCCGCATCCCGTACTGAACGCCTCCTGAACCTGCTCCTGGCCCTGCTCAATACCAAGGTGGGGTTGAGCCGCGCCGTCCTGAGGGAGAAGGTGTACCGGGGTGCCGCAGACAATGACGCAGCCTTCGGCCGCATGTTCGAACGTGACAAGGTGGACCTCAAGCAGTTCGGTTTCGAGATCGAGACCCTGATGGACACCGGATTCGGCAATGACGATCCCGCCTCCACCCGGTACCGGATCGGCAAGGACTCCAACAGGCTCCCCGACGTGCACCTGACACCTGCGGAGGGAACGGTCCTCCTCCTCGCGGCCCAGCTCTGGGAGAGGGCGGCACTGGGCAAGGCGGCCGCAGATGCCGTGCGGAAGCTCCAGGCGGCAGGAGGCTTTAGCGAAGCGGAACTCCCTGCGGGCGTACAGCCGCGGATCAAGCCCGCGGGACAGGCCTTCGACGACGTCGTTGCCGCCATGCATGGCAGGCACCCCATCCGCTTCGGCTACCTGGCAGGAAGCACGAACAAGGAAGAAACCCGCGACGTCGAACCGTGGGGACTCGGCAGCAGGTTCGGCCAGTGGTACCTCGTGGGGTTCGACCTGGGCCGCGGAGCCAAGCGGTTCTACCGGCTCTCCAGGATGACCACGGCGGTCACCGTGCTCACCAACCATTCCTTTGACCCGCCGGCTGGCTTTGATGCCCGGGCCGAATTAGATTCCCTGCGCGAACTTCCCCTGCGGACGGCCACGCTCGACGTCACGCCCGGCCGGGTCCTCGCCCTGCGCCAGCGCGCCACGGCCGTCACCGAGGGCGCAGGCACCGGACGGGACCTGTTGTCGGTGCCCTTCCGCGACCCGGAACAATTCGCCGAGGAACTCGCCTCCTACGGCCCCCACGTGGCAGTGAGGGAGCCAGCAGACCTGCGCACCGCCGTCGTGCGTCGGCTGGAAGCAGCAGCAGCCTTCAACGCCGCCCCTCCGGTTCCGGTGTCCTTCCCGGACGCTGCGCCCGCCACACGGGCCCGCAAGAGGACATCCGAGGACCAACTGGCCAGGATGCTGCAGCTCGTTCCTTTCCTGGTCCACCACCAGGGACTGCATATCCAGGAGGTGGCGGACCACTTCGGGATCACGCGGAAGGCCCTCATCGACGACCTGAAGATCCTCATCTGTTCGGGACTTCCTGAGGGGTACCCCGACGACTTGTTGGACATCCAGTGGGAGAACGACCACGTCTACATCACCGAACACCTGGACTTGAGCCGCCCGGTCCGTTTCAGCGAGGAAGAAGCAGCAGCGCTGCTGACCGGCCTCGCCATGTTGGGCGACCTCCCTGCGCTGGCGGGACTGCCGGACGGTGACGCCGGAAGCGCCTTGGAATCGGTGACCATCAAGCTTGCCGGCGCAGCCGGGGACGCGGCGAGGCTGGCCGGTTCGGTGGCCGGGGCGTCCGTGGCCCCGCAGCAATCCCAGGCATTTGCCGCCATTTCGCAGGCCTTGCGGGACGGAAGCCAACTGCGCTTGAGGTATCTGTCCCCGCAACGCGACGAGGTCAGCGAACGCGATGTGGACCCACTGAGACTCTTTTCCATGGACAACACGTGGTATTTCGAGGCGTATTGCCACAGCAAGTCCGGGATCCGGAACTTCCGGCTGGATCGGATTGAATCGCTCGAGCCCAACGGCCGGCCTGTTTCAATGGCAAGCACACCGGAGACCGACGTCCCGGCCAGGCTTTTTACTCCGGGCGACGACGACGCGGTGGTGGTGCTCCAGCTGACCCGCCAGGGAGCGGGCCTGGCCGATGACTACTACGCCGAACGCACGGCACCAATGCCCGACGGCGGTTTGCTCGCCGAGGTCAGGTTCGGCAGCACGGACTGGTTGCCCATGTTCGTGGCCCAGCATGGGGGATCGGCACGGATCATCGATCCCCTGCAGCTCAGGGACGAGGCCCAGGCCTGGCTTCTGGCGGCCCTAAGGCAGTACAGCGGTCCGTCGTCGGTGCAATCCCAGGAAGCTGGCTAGAATACTCAGATGCCTTGGTGGTTTTGGATCCTTTTATGGATTGCTCTGATAGCACTGTCCCTGCTGCTTCATCTGACGTTGGGGTACCGCTTGTTCCGGAAGTTCATGGCCACCGTCCGCGAATTGGGGGAGGCCGGAAGGCGCTTCGGTACGCTGCCGAAAACAACGGAAAGCAACACTTTGGTGTCGGCAGCGGAAGCGACCGGGGAACGGCCTGCACCGGGGTCCGCGGTTTTTGCCTCCCCGGAACAGATGCGTCATGATTACGTGACGGCCAAGGCCGCCCGGCGGGAACTTCGCCGCCTCAAGCGCGTCCAGCGCAAAGCCGATCGTGGGCAACCCCAGTCCTTGCACGACATAGAATTCAGATAGACGTAGGATGTATCCAAAAGGAAAGGACCTCCACACATGAGGCTTGAAGGCTGGCATCTCATCATCATCATCGTCTTGGCCCTGGTGCTTTTTGCCGCGCCCAAGCTGCCCTCCATGGCACGCAGCATCGGACAGTCGATGCGCATTTTCAAGTCCGAGGTCCGGGAGATGAAGAAGGACGGTGCATCCGAAACAAAGGACACCCAGGCTTCTTCCGACGCCGTCGAAGGCAGGGTTGTGGACCACCCGGACGCAAAGGCTAAGAACAACGGCGAAACGGACGTTCCGCCCTCCAACCGCGTCTAAAGAGAAGTGGTACAGACGAAGGGGCGCAAAGCCAATCCCGAAGCCAGGATGGCGCTGCTTGACCATTTGAAAGAGCTTAAGAACCGGCTCTTCAAGGCAGCCATTGGCGTCATTCTGGGCACTGTGGTGGGCTTCATCATCTACCAGCCCCTCCTCGAGGCCCTGATCAAGCCCATCAAGGACCTCAACGAGAAAGAGGGCCGCGCGGCCACCCTCAACTTCGACGGCGTGGCAAGCTCCTTTGACCTCATGGTCCAGGTGTCGGTGTTCCTCGGCGTGCTCGTTTCGAGCCCGGTCTGGATCTATCAACTATGGGCATTCATCGTTCCGGGCCTGCACAAGAAGGAACGGAACCTGGCGTTGTCCTTCGTGGCAGCGGCCGTTCCGCTGTTCATTGGCGGCGTGTTGCTGGCATGGCTGGTCTTGCCGAATGCGGTACGCGTCCTCACGGATTTCACCCCGTCCGGTGCCTCGAACTTCATCAGCGCCGAAATCTATTTGGCCTTCGTCCTGCGGCTGCTGCTCGCCTTCGGAATCGCTTTCCTTGTCCCCGTGGTCCTGGTCGGCCTGAACCTTGCGGGAATCGTCAAAGGCAAGCAACTGGTCAAAAGCTGGCGCATCACGATCTTCCTGGTGTGCCTGTTCGCAGCCATGGCCGCGCCCGGAGCCGACGCCATGAGCATGTTCTACCTCGCAGCTCCCATGCTTCTTCTCTTCTTTGCAGCCATCGGGGTCTGCCTGTGGAACGACCGCCGGCGTGAACGCCGGGCCATTAAGCGTGCTGCTGAGACGGAAGCCACGGCAGATATTGCCACCCCGGCGACCGATCTGGAGAATCTGTAGACACCGGGCTACTAGGCTTGAGGCATGTCCTCGATTTCCGGCCCACCATCGCCATCGGACCGCTACCGTGCGGCCGCCAACCGGACAGCGGAAGCCAAGACCTACCTGGGCTCCTTCGCACGCACCCTCGACTTTGAACTGGATGACTTCCAGCGCGAGGCGTGCCGTTCCCTCCAGGAAGGGCGGGGAGTCCTGGTCGCGGCTCCCACCGGTGCGGGTAAAACGATCGTCGGCGAGTTTGCCATCTACTTGGCGCTCCAGCGTGGGCTCAAGGCGTTCTACACCACGCCCATCAAGGCACTGAGCAACCAGAAGTTCACCGAACTGAGCGCCAAGTATGGAGCACCCAACGTCGGGTTGCTCACGGGCGATACCACCATCAACGGTGATGCTCCCGTGGTGGTCATGACCACCGAAGTCCTGCGGAACATGCTGTACGCCGATTCCGAAACCCTGGGCGACTTGGGCTTCGTAGTCATGGACGAGGTCCACTACTTGGCTGACCGTTTCCGCGGAGCCGTGTGGGAAGAAGTAATCATCCACCTTCCAAGCGAGGTCCAGGTGGCTTCCTTGAGCGCCACGGTCTCCAATGCCGAAGAGTTCGGGGCCTGGCTGGACACGGTGCGCGGCGATACCGACGTCATCGTGTCCGAGCACCGTCCCGTGCCGTTGTGGCAGCACGTGATGGTGGGACGCGAAATTGTGGACCTCTTCGCTGGGGACACCACCTTCGACGAGATTGCTCCGGCCCTTCCGGATACGGAAGTTCCCGATCTTGGCGAAGCGGAGGAAACCTCGGCGTCGGAATCGAGGGCCGTCTCCGGGAAGTCGGCCAAGCGTGCTGTGGAAGCCACCGTCCGCCACGCCGTGACCGGGCCTGAGTTCGAGGTCAATCCGGACCTCCTTGCCATGGCCCGTTCCGAGAGCCGGATGAATGTGAACGCCCGCTACTCGCACGGCGGGAGGAGCCGCCGTCGCCAGGACCGGCAGCGTGAGGAACGGCAGACCGCACAGCGCAGCCCTGTCCGCCGGGCCAGCAGGCCCCAGGTCATTGACAGCCTGAACCGCCAGGGTCTCCTGCCCGCCATCACTTTCATTTTTTCGCGGGCCGGCTGTGACGCCGCCGTGGCCCAGTGTGCTGCCTCCGGGCTCTGGCTGACCACTGAACGTGAGCAGCAGATCATTGCCCAGCGCGTTGACGAAGCCAGCCACGAAATCCCCGCCGACGACCTCGATGTCCTGGGCTTCTGGGGTTGGCGGGACGGCCTCATCCGGGGTTTCGCCGCACATCACGCCGGCATGCTGCCCACCTTCAAGGAAGTGGTGGAAAAGCTCTTCTCGGACGGCCTTGTCAAAGCTGTCTTCGCGACGGAGACCCTGGCGCTGGGGGTTAACATGCCCGCGCGCTGTGTTGTGTTGGAGAAGCTGGAGAAGTTCAACGGCGAAGCACACGTCAACATCACGGCGGGGGAGTACACCCAGCTCACAGGCCGCGCCGGACGCCGCGGGATCGACGTGGAGGGCCACGCGGTGGTCCTTTGGCAACCAGGCACCGATCCCGCAGCGGTGGCCGGTCTCGCGTCGCGGCGTACCTATCCGCTGAACTCCAGCTTCCGGCCCACCTACAACATGAGCATCAACCTCATCGCCCAGTTCGGCCGGGTCCGTGCACGCGAAATTCTTGAATCGTCCTTCGCGCAGTTCCAGGCCGATCGCTCGGTGGTGGGGCTGGCCCGCCAGGTCCGCGGGCGGGAAGAGTCCCTGGCCGGCTACGCGAAAGCCATGGAGTGCCATCTGGGCGACTTCAGCGAATACTCGAAGCTTCGCCGCGAACTGAGCGATGCCGAGCAGCACGCGGCCCGCGACCACCAGCGCGCGCGACGTTCCAGGGTGTCCGATTCCCTGACGCGTCTCATTCCGGGGGACGTCATCAGCGTCTCCGGTGGCAGGCTGGCAGGTTACGCCGTCGTCCTTGAAGTAGACCCCAACGCCCGCGAACCGCGTCCGTCGGTCCTGACCGCGGACAATCAACTGCGGCGGCTCGGCGTCCATGACATCGACGCGCCGGTGTCTGCCGTGACGCGCATCCGGATCCCCAAGTCGTTCAACGCCAAGGTTCCCAAGTCGCGCCGCGACCTGGCCGCCTCCATGCGGAACGCGGTCAACGGCGACTCTTCGCGGCAGCGGCGCAACAGCCGGCACGAAGACTTTGGCCTGGGTTCGCGCGCACAGGACCAGGAACGGAAGATCGCGGAAATCCGGCGTGCCCTCAGGGCGCATCCGTGCCACGGGTGCAGCGACCGTGAGGACCATGCCAGGTGGTCCGAGCGCTGGTGGAAACTCCGGAAGGAAACCGACGGACTGGTACGCCAGATCCAAGGCAGGACCAACACCATCGCCAAGACTTTCGACCGCGTGTGCGACGTCCTGTCGACCTACGGTTACCTGGACACGCACGACGACGGCCGGGTCACCATCAGTGCCGACGGCCAACGCCTCCGCCGGATTTACGGCGAGAAGGACCTGCTCATTTCGCAATCGATCCGGCAGGGTGCCATCAACGACCTCGATGCCGCCGAGCTCGCGTCCCTGGCCAGCACCCTTGTCTACCAGGCCAAGCGTGAAGACCGCGGCCTGCGGCCCAGGATGCCGTCCGTTTCGCTGGAAACAGCAGTAGACATCGTCATCCGCGAATGGTCCAGGCTCGAAGATACGGAGGAACAAAACCGGCTGCCATTGACCGCTGAGCCCGAGCTGGGCCTCATGTGGCCGATGTACAAGTGGGCCAAGGGGCGCCACCTCCAGGAGGTCCTCAGCGGGACCGACCTCGCAGCCGGGGACTTTGTCCGGTGGGCAAAGCAGGTAGTGGACCTGCTGGACCAGTTGGCAAAGATTCCGCAGCTCGACTCCCGGCTCGCACGCATTTGCCGCGAGTCCATAGACCTGGTCCGCCGCGGGGTAGTGGCGTACTCGACTGTTGCCTGAGACAACCCGAAACGCCTGCCATCACGGAACACACCCTGCAGTGCCAGAACACTCTGCAATGCCAGAACAGCAAGGAGCTTAGCGAATGAACCAGCTTGGCGTGCCCGCCGGCAACACACCCGACCGCAAGGTCACCCTGTACCGCAACGGCTCCATCTACACGGCGGCCGACCCCTTTGCCACCGCCATGGTGGTGGATGGAGACACGGTTGCCTGGGTTGGTTCAGAGCAGGCCGCGACGTCCATCGCCGATGCAAACATGGAGATCATAGACCTCCACGGAGCGCTGCTCGCCCCGGGATTCGTGGACTCGCATGTGCACTTGACCGAGACGGGAATTGCGCTCGAAGGGCTCGCGCTCGATTCGGTGCGCTCAGCGCGGGAACTCCTGGATGCGGTCGCTGCGGCCCCCGGGACCGACCCGGTTCTGGGACATGGCTGGGATGAGTCAACCTGGGGAGACCGGACCCTGCCTACCCTCGAGGAACTGGACAGGGCATCGGGTGGCAGGTCCGTTTACTTGTCCCGGATCGATGTGCACTCAGCATTGGTGTCCTCTTCCCTCGCAGAGGCGGCAGGACTGCGCGGACTCGACGGTTTCCAAGGCACTGCACACGTCCTGCGGACGGCCCACGCAGCTGCAAGGATCCACGCGCGGACATTCGATGACGGCACCCGCCGGACCTACCAGGAAAAGGCCCTGGCAGAGGCCGCGAAGAACGGCTACGTCGCGCTGGCGGAGATGGCCGCACCCCATATCTGCGGCCCGGAAGACCTTCGGCTTGCAGCGTCATGGAACGCCTCCGGCGTACATCCCCTTGTTCTGCCGTACTGGGGTGAGCTGGCCACCTCAGCTGATGAGGGGCGGCAGATCCTGGACAGCCTGGGCACCGAGGTGCTTGGCCTCGCCGGGGACTTGAACATGGACGGCTCCCTTGGTTCGCGGACCGCGGCTTTGAGCGCTGACTACTCCGACGCCGAAGGCAACAGCGGAAACCTCTACCATTCCGTGGAAGAAGCCGCCCAACACCTTGCCGCTTGCTCAATGTTGGGAATCCAAGGCGGATTCCATGTCATTGGTGATGCCGGACTGGCCGCCGTGCTGGATGCCTTGGATGCAGCCGCGTCAGAGGTCGGCGAACAGCGCGTCAGGGCAGCCGGCCACCGCCTGGAACACGTGGAACTCGCAGATGCGGCCGCCATTGAACGCCTCGCCAAGCACTCCGTTACCGTCAGCGTTCAGCCTGGCTTCGATGCCGCATGGGGCAAGCACGGCGGGCTGTACGAACAGCGGCTGGGTGAACGCAGCCGGGCAATGAACCCCTTCGCCTCCTTCTATGCCAACGGGGTACCCATTACCTTCGGCAGCGACAGCCCGGTAACCCCGCTCCGCCCGTGGTCAAGCATCCGCGCCTGCCTGGAACACAGCAACCCGGAACAGCGGATCTCGGCCAGGGCAGCCTTCCTGGGGCATACCCGCGCGGGCTGGCGTGCCACCAAGCACCGGAATCCGCTCATGGGGCAACTGGTCCCGGGCGCCCCCGCGAGCTTCGCGGTATGGGAGGTGGAGGAGCTCATGGTTCAGGTAGCGGACACCCGTGTGCAGTCATGGAGCACCGATCCGAGGGCGCGTACTCCCTTGCTTCCGGCACTGGATACGGGCACCGATCCTGTGTGTCTCCAGACGGTGCGGGAAGGCCGGGAACTCTTTGCCCACGAGTCCCTTCGTGCCTGATTGCCCGTAACCTGGTTCAGTTCCCTGTGCCTTGATGTGCGCGGCGCCACAAAGGCAGGGAGCTTCAGAACCGTCACCCTATAATGGAGAGTTGCGCCAGAACGCCAGCACCTACGCTGGTCCGGCACACCGACCGCTCCATCAAGGAAAGGCCTCTTCTTGCGTGTCCTGACGATCATCCCTACCTACAACGAGCTGGAATCGCTCCCGAAGACACTGGGCCGCCTGCGTGCAGCAGTTCCGGAATCCGACGTCCTCGTGGTGGACGACAACAGCCCGGACGGAACGGGGCAACTCGCGGACGGCATCGCCGCCGAGGACAGCCAGGTCCATGTCCTGCACCGCAAGGGCAAGGAAGGCTTGGGTGCTGCCTACATCGCCGGTTTCAAGTGGGGCCTCGCGGCTGGTTATGACGTCTTGGTGGAAATGGATGCCGACGGTTCCCATAAGCCTGAGCAGTTGCCGTTGCTGTTGGATGCTGTCAAGGACGGCGCCGACCTCGCCATGGGTTCACGGTGGGTTCCCGGCGGCAGCGTCGTCAACTGGCCGCTGTACCGGCAGGCGATTTCGCGGATCGGCAGCACCTACGCCCGACTCATGCTCGGAGTGAAGATCAAGGACGTGACCGGGGGCTACCGGGCCTTCCGCCGGACCACCTTGGAGGCACTGAAGCTGGATGAAGTCGAGTCGGTCGGCTATGGCTTCCAGGTTGACCTTGCGTGGCGTGTGGCCAAGCTGGGCCTGCGCATTGAGGAGCGCCCCATTACGTTCGTTGAGCGTGAATTGGGCGCCTCGAAGATGAGTGGAAACATCGTGGTGGAGGCCATGATCAACGTCACCAAGTGGGGCCTCGCTGCCCGCTGGGCGAAACTCACCGGAAAGAAAGCCGGCGTCACCAAGTAGGCGGAAGTTTCTGATACCAAAAAGTCCGGGTCCGGTTCCGAAAGGAACCAGACCCGGACTTTTCGCTGTGGGCTTCGGTTACGCCGAACGACGCTCGCCGCGACGTTCGCGGAGGATGTTCAAACGATCCTCAAGAATCTGCTCCAGCTCAGGAAGGCTGCGGCGTTCCAGCAACATGTCCCAGTGGGTACGCACGGCTTTCTCGTTCGCATCGACAGGACGTTCGCCGTCCACCAGCAACGCTTCCTTGCCGGTCTTGGAAACCCAAACAGGGGGAATCTCGGCCTCGGCGGAGAAAGTCACGAAGACCTGCTCGCCGTCCTCGCAACGGTACTCGACCCGCTGGCGCGGTGCCGGTTCTACACCGGATTCGGTTTCCATGCTTTGGGCGCCAAGACGCATGCCCCGCAAGCTGCGATCGCTCATGATTACTCCCTCTGTCTGTTCGCAGGGCCATCAACCCCGCGCTAGCCGCAGGCCGGCACATCGTTCGCCTGCGGACTACTTCTGCACACCTTGCATCACATATTGCAACGCCTGGCCAAGCTTTTATGTTCCATCCGCGCTGAACAGCCGGACAAATATCTCATTATACGCCGCGCAGGGCATCGGCCCGAACACAGCGCAGCAAAAAGGGAGCAGCCGGCGCTTGACCGGCTGCTCCCTTTGTTCAGTTGCTACTCGGCAGGCCGTCCCTGCTCAGCAGTTTCCGGCTGGCTGGACGCACCCGAACCGCCGAAGAGCCCCTGGACGGGGGAGTCTCCGTTGGCCCCACCCAGTGCGCCTCCGATGCCCTTAAGGGCCTCGCCCACTTCGCTGGGAATGATCCACAGTTTGTTGGACGTACCCTCTGCCAGCTTCGGGAGGGTCTGTAGGTACTGGTAGGCCAGGAGTTTCTGGTCCGGGTTTCCCTTGTGAATGGCATCAAAGACCTTCTGGATGGCTTGGGCTTCACCGTCGGCGCGCAGGATAGCCGCTTTGGCGTCACCTTCGGCCGCAAGGATTGCTGCCTGCCGTTGACCCTCGGCTGTCAGGATCTGGGACTGCTTGGTGCCTTCCGCAGTGAGGATCGCGGCGCGGCGGTCACGTTCGGCCCGCATCTGCTTCTCCATCGAATCCTGGATGGAGTGGGGCGGATCGATGGCCTTCAGCTCAACCCGCGAGACCCGGATGCCCCAGCGGCCCGTGGCTTCGTCCAGTACTCCGCGGAGTTGGCCGTTGATCTGGTCGCGGGAAGTCAGGGCTTCTTCGAGGTTAAGCCCGCCCACGACGTTACGGAGCGTTGTGGTGGTGAGCTGTTCCACGGCCTGGATGTAGTTGGCGATCTCGTACGTGGCAGCCCGAGGGTCCGTCACCTGGAAATAGACCACGGTGTCGATGGAGACCACGAGGTTGTCTTCGGTGATGACCGGCTGCGGCGGGAAGGAGACCACTTGTTCGCGGAGGTCGAGCAGCGGCAGGAGCCGGTCGACAAAAGGAATCAGGATGGTGAGTCCCGGGTTGAGCGTCCGCTGGTACTTGCCGAGCCTTTCAACGACGCCGGCGCGCGCTTGCGGGATGATCCTCACCGAACGGACCAACACGATGATGACAAAAATAACGAGAACAATCAGCACAATTGCTGCCGCTGTTCCTCCCAGGCCGTCCATACATCTCCTTCATTCCCCAATTGAGTGGTTTGGTGCGGCGACGAGGGGCAGGCAACGGCCGCCCGTCGGCAAAAGTGCGTAGTCAGTGCGGGCTGTCTCCGGCAGTGGAGGCCACTACCGCCGTCGCGCCGTCGATCTTGGTCACCTGAACTGTGGCGCCGGCGTCGAGCGTTCCCGAAGTGCTGCGGGCAGTCCACACGTCGCCCCCGATCTTGACCAAACCGCTGGTTCCGTTGACGGCTTCGATGACGACGGCGGACTGTCCAATAAGGCGGTCAATGTTTGTCCGTTGTTCTGCGGGCCCTTTACGGAGGTGCTTCAGCGCAACGGGGCGGACGAAGGCGATCATCAGCAGGGAAACGACGCTGAAAATAACGATCTGCAGCCAGAAATCGGCACCGGCGAAGTCGGCGATCAGGCCGGCAAGCGCTCCGCCGCCCAGCATGATGAAGAAGAGGTCGAGGGTGAGCATTTCCACCACTGCGAAAGCGAGGAAGACGGTGAGCCATAATGCCCACCAGTTCTCGCCGAGCCATTCGAACATCGGTTCCCCCTTGGTCCCGGACTCCGGAGACGGAATCAATCGCGCTGTTATTCCATCCTAGCCCGAGGCGGAGGCCCACGTCAGGACGGCATGTCGCCCAATGTGAAGACTCTGATGCTGAACTTCGCGGTGGTGGATACCGGTCCGCCTGCGAGTGCTTGTTCGGCAAGCTCCACGGGGTCGCGGTGGTGTCCCGCGGGCCCCATGAACGCAAGGTCTGCCAACGCACCGGGGTCCAAAGTGAGCGGTATGTCCAGGTCCTCGGAATGTTCCAGGCTGAAGTGACCGCCGAGCGAGCCGGCGAGCCGTTCCTCTTTGTCCTGCTGGATGGAAAGCATGCCCGTACGCCCGGCAGCTTCGGCGAGGTGCCCCTGCCGCGGGGTGACAATGACCAGGCGTCCTCCCGGGCGGAGGATGCGGGCGAATTCGGCAGCATTGCGTGGAGCAAAGACCACGAGGATGACGTCCACGGAAGCGTCAGCCACGGGAAGCGGCCGCCAAATGTCCCAGACGATGTTGGCAACCTGCGGATTCACCCGGGCAGCACGCCTGAGGGCGAATTTGGAGATGTCCAAGCCAATGGCGTCCACTGACCGTTTCTGAAGGACGGCATGCAGGTAATGGCCGGTACCGGTCCCGGCATCGAGCACCAGCGCGTCGGGGCGATCGAGGAACTGTGCTGCAAGGTCGGCCACGGCGTTGGAAAGTGGCGCATAGTGCCCGCCGTCAAGGAAGCGCTGCCGGGCCGAAACCATGTCCGCAGTGTCGGCTTCGAACACAGTGCCCTTGCCGGTCAGGAGGTTGAAGTAACCCTGCTTGGCGGCGTCGAAAGCGTGGCCGGAGGCGCAGAGCAAACCCCGTACCTGCCCAACGCCGGTTTGGAAGCCCGCCCCGCACACAGGGCAACGAAGCACAGCGATGGCATCCTCAAGCATGGGTTCAATCCTACGGGGACGGAGTGTCCGGCCCGCGCCTGTGACGGGGGACGGCTAGGCTCACCAACGTGAAACCCGAACAGCTGCCCTTGGTGAACTCCGTCTCCGCCCCTGCGATCCACCCGGACGGGTCAAGGGCCGTGGTGTCAGTCAGCAGGCCCGATTTCGACGGCGACGCGTACGTTGGACAGTTGTGGACGGTTCCGCTGGACACCACAAAACACCCGCGACGCATTACGCGGGGATTCCATGACACGGCGCCCGCTTTCTCTCCGGACGGCCTCGTCCTGGCGTTCCTTCGGCGCGAACCGGACGGCAAACCACAGCTCTTCGTCGTGGAGTCGGCCGGCGGTGAACCGCAGCGCATCACCGACGTTCACTCCGGCGTCGAAAGTTTCACCTGGGCGCCGGATTCACACAGGGTGGTTTACACCGCCCGGGTCCCGGAGGCGGGACGCTACGGAACGGTCGACGGCGTCACCTCCGGACGTGAGGACGCGCGGCTTATCCGCGCCAAGCAATACAGGCTCAACGGCATCGGGTACCTTGCCGACCATCGGAAGCACTTGTTCCTGGTGGAAGTGCCGGAACTTGGGGGTGAGCCTGCAGTCCAACCGACAGGGCGCGCTGCCCGTGAGTTGGCGCCGGGAACGTTCACCGGCATTCCCTATTCCAAGCAGCTCACCTTCGGGGACGCCGACCACGATTCACCGTGCTTTTCGGCCCACGGCGAGTCCATCTATTTCGTCGCATCATTGCACGAAGGGCGCGACGACGATCTGGTCCGCTCCATTTATCGCCTGAACGCCGCGGGAGGGGAGCCGCAGCCGGTATTGCCGGCAGACGTCACCAAACGGACTGTCACGGCGATCAAGCCTTCGATGAACGGTCAATGGATCTTCTTCACCGCGCAGGACCTGGGCGAAACGGGCCTGGATTTCGTAGCCCGCAACTCAGTCCTGTACGTCATGCCGACCGACGGGGGAGAGGCACGTGCGCTTACGGACACGGAATTTCTGGATGTTTCCGGCCCGCTGGAGCAGGGAGGCGCAGAGAGCGTCCTGGTCCTGAACACGGCGCTCGGATCCGTCGAATTACTCAGGGTCCCGGCCGACGGCCCCATCGAACCCCTCGTACACGGGGCGAGGGTAGTGCTTGGCGCAACAATGGCCGCCAACGGAGAAATCGCCCTCACGTTCACGGATGCGTCTACCGCTGGAGACGTGGCATCCCTGGAACGGGACGAGTTGCGTCTCCTGACAGACTTCTCGGCGGAACTGCGCAACAACTCCCGGCTGTCCGAGCCCCTGGAAGTGGAGGCAACCTCGGCTGACGGTTATCCCGTGCAAGGCTGGGTGGTCCTCCCTGACGGGCCGGGACCCCATCCCGTACTGCTGAACATTCACGGCGGACCCTTCGCCCAGTACACAGGCGCATTCTTCGACGAGGCCCAGGTGTATGCGGCCGCCGGTTACGCGGTAGCGATGTGCAACCCCCGAGGCTCCGCAGGCTGCGGCCAGACGCACGGACGAGCCATCCGCGCGCACATGGGCAGCTTGGACATGCAGGACGTCCTGGCCTTCGTGGACGCAGCAACGAAGGAATTTCCGGCCTTGGATGCCGAACGCCTGGGCATCATGGGCGGATCCTACGGCGGTTACCTCACGGCATGGACCATCGCGCACGACCACCGCTTCAAGGGCGCGATCGTGGAGCGCGGTTTTCTGGACCCAGTAAGCTTCACCGGTTCGGCGGACATCGGTTGGTACTTCAGCCAGGAGTACCTGGGCACCTCAGAAGAACAGTTGATTGCCCAAAGCCCCATGGCGGTGGTCGGGACTGTGAGAACTCCCGTCATGGTCATCCACAGCGAAAACGACCTCCGCTGCCCGCTGGAACAGGGCCAGCGGTATTTCGCCAAACTTCAGGCCCAGGGGGTTGATACGGAACTCCTGGTCTTCCCCGGCGAGGACCACGAGCTCTCGCGGTCCGGAACGCCGCACCACCGCAGGCAACGGTTTGACCACATCCTCGCGTGGTGGGCGCGGTACCTTCCTACCCCGAAGAACCGTCCTTCTCCGGAAAGCGACCCGGACCGCCACACCGCCTCTGACCGCTAAGACCCTGACCGCTGGGCCGACGGAGCAGGGGTTCCGTTGTCCTGGTCCGGCAGGAACCCCAAAGTATGCCTGGCTTCATCGATTCCCGGCTGCGCCCAACGCGCAGAGTGCTCGGCGTTACTGGATAGCGAACGCAACTCTGCCCGATCAAGGTACAACGTTCCGTCCAGATGGTCCGTTTCATGCTGGGCGATCCTGGCCTGCCAGCCGGAGAGCAGTTGTCGGTTCGGCTGCCCTTCCGGTGTCAGGTACGTGAATTCGATCTGCTTGTGCCTGGAGACGACGGCTTGGTACCCGCTGACGGACAAACACCCTTCATAGAAGGAAGCCGTCTCCGTCCCCACGGGCCGATAGCGGGGGTTCAGTACAGCAAGGAACTCGAGCGGCTCCCTGTCCCGGGCAGCCGACGACGCCGGGTCGATGGTGTATTGGTCCTCCAGGACAGCCACCCTCAGGGGAATACCGAGTTGCGGCGCAGCAAGGCCAACACCGGGTGCAGCGTGCATGACCTCACGCATCCTGGCTATGAAAGCTCCAAGTTCGGCGGCGTCGAGCTGGCCATCGAAGGGAGCTGCCAGCTGCCGGAGAACGGGGTGGCCGGCCTGGACGATTGGAGGCATGGCCTCAGCGTCCAGAATGCGGCGGACGGCGTCCCTGATCCGGACAGGAGTGAAATCAGTGGCAGGGGCTGTTGCACCCGAATCGGAAAGATGGGTCATGGGTCGAGCATACGGGCACGTGGGATAGGCTCGTGACGATGAGCAGCGATACCAACCCTTTGGATGTAGTACTGGGCTTCGTTCGGACAGTCGAAGCAGGCGGTGGCTCCGCCGACATCGAGCCGTTTCTCACCGAGGACTTCACCTTGACGGAGTGGCCTCACGCCTTATCCAAGAACGGTTCCACTCGAACGCTGCAGGAGACTTTGTCCGGGGCCGACGACAGTAAATCCATTGTCTCCGACCAACGCTTCGAGGTTGTGCGCAGCACCACTGAGGGAAACCGCGTGGTGCTGGAAATGAACTGGTCCGCTACTCTGTTGCTCGACTTGCCGCACTGGGATGCCGGTGAAAGGATCCGTGCGCGGAGCACCGCAGTGTTCGAACTGCGCGATGGACGCATCGCCAGCCAGGACACCTACGACTGCTACTACACGCAGCCGGAGCAGTAACGGAACGCGACCGACGTAGGTCAAACACCCGGGCACGGCCTGTCGCTACCGCATGGTGAAGCGGCGCTCCACAAGTTCGGTGACAGGACCCAGCTGCAAGGCGCGGGCAAAAGCCGCATTCCTGGCAGCCATGACGGCCGGCGGCAGCGGCCTTCCCAAAGCCATGTTCAGTCCGGCTTGGCGCGAGGCCCTTATCGCGGCACGACGCCGGTCCTTCTCAACGAGCCGGAGCCTGCCTCCTACATCCTGGCCAGCCATGGACGCGTCCATGAGAGGCACCACAGCGGCTGCATCCAGCCATCCCAGGTTCATCCCCTGGCCGCCGATCGGGCTGATCTCATGCGCCGCGTCGCCCAGGAGGACAATACGGCCGTGCACCATGCGGGGAGCCAGGCGCGCCCGCACGTCAAAGGCACTGAGCATGCTGTTGGAACTTTCATCCGGGAACACGCCCGTCCTGGCCCCCACCAGCGTTGCCAGGCCATCCGCCGTCGGGGTGTTGGCCGGGGACCCCAGACGCACCACCCATCGGCGGACGCCGCCGGGCAGGGGAAAGGATTCGACGATGCCGTCGGGCTCCAGGTACAGGACTGCTGCGGGGCCGTGTCCCGTATCATCCGCGAAATCGCCCATCAGGTAGCTGTCCGGATAACCCTTTGAATGAAGGCACGGCAGCAGCCGCTCACGGAAGTACGAGTGGGCACCATCGGCTGCCACCACAAGGCGTGCCCGCATTTCCACAGCGCCTTCCGGCGACTCCGCAACAACGGTGACTCCACCGCCGTCGTCCGTGGCGTCCACCACCCTTGCCCCACGCACGACGGCGGCCGGGTCCAGTGCGGCGACCGCTTCTTCCAGGGTCCGCTCCGTTACGGGCTGCGGAACGGCCAGGATGAAGGGAAAATCGGGATCACTGCGGAAGGGCAGCTCGGCAACGCGTTTGCCCCTGCTGTACGCCAGGCCTGTATCGATCCGGACCCCCTCGGCAAGCAGGGAGTCCGCAATCCCGGCCCGATCCAGTGCCCGCAAGGCCGGCGGATGGATCCCTATGGCCCGGGAACGGTTGCTCCTGCCGGCGCGTCGTTCAAGGATCCGCACGGACCGGCCGCGCTGAAGGAGCAGCAAGCCCGTGAACAACCCAACGGGGCCGGCGCCAACCACCACCACATCAGGCCCGGCCGTCACAGTGGTTCATCCCGTCGATACACAAGGAAGTGGTGCCAGGGCCCGTTGCCTTCCACTGTCCACCGGGCCGGCGCTGCGTTCCGCAATTCCGGGGCTGTGTAGCTCCGGGCGATGGAGATCAGCCCGTCGCCGCAGATAAAGGAGCCCAGGCCCAGAGGCCAGAAGCCGGCGGCGAACAGCGCATAGGAGAGGTTGCTGCGCTTGAGGTCATTGTGCAGGACGATGCCGGAGGACAGCGCTTCGGAATCACGGAGCATGCCGGCCAGTTGCTCCGGATTCAGGTGATGAAGCACGTGGTTGGACAGGACGACGTCGAATGCCAGCCCTTCGGCCACCAGTTCGGAGGTATGGGTACGCCGGTAGCTGACGCCCTTCACGGCAGGAGCCCGGACTGCGAAACCGTATGCCCGTTCGTCCGGGTCTATGCCGGTCACCTGCAATTCAAAGCCGTCCTTCGCGGCCCAACGGGCCAGGCTGCGGGCAACATCTCCACCACCGCAACCCACGTCAAGCACCGTGGCCGAACCGCGTGTTTCCAGGATCGGCCGCAGCCGCTCCTGGTAAGTCCGGCGCCAGCCCGAGAGCAGGTAGTTCACCACCGGAAACCGGGCATAGCTTCGGTTGAGCCTTTGCAGGTCGCAGTCAGGGCGGTCCATGTCCTCGACGGCGTGGGGGTCCCTTTCCCGCAGCGGCCCCCAAGGGCTCACAGGTCGGGGGAGACCAGCGTAAAGAGCCCCGTCTCCACGGTGAGGCCCGGGCCGAATGCCATGGAGCATATGCGTTCTTCCCGTTCGGCGGCGCGGCGGTTGAGCATGTGCTTGAGCACGAAGAGGACTGTGGCGCTGCTCATATTGCCGTATTCGCGCAAGGTTTCGCGGGCAGGCACGAGCTGCTCGGGAGTCAATTCAAGCTTGGATTCCACCTTGTCCAAAATGCTGCGGCCGCCGGGGTGGATGGCCCAGTGCGTGATGTCCCGGTAGGGCTTCTCCCGGAGGCCGGGTTCCTTGACCAGCAGCGGTTCGAGAGCTCCGGTGATGTGCTCCTCGATGATGTGCGGAACGTAAGTGCCGAGGACCATTTCGAATCCTTCATCCCCGATGTTCCAGGCCATGGCTTCTTCGCCTACAGGCGTGAGGACGGTTTCAAAGTGGTCCAGCCTGATGACCGGTTCCGGGCCTTCGGGCTCCCGTGCGGTGACGATCGTTGCCGCCGCTCCGTCTCCGAAGATCGCAGAACCCATGATTGTGTCCGGATCGTTGGAAGTCCTGACATGCAGTGAACAAAGTTCAGCGCAGATGACCAGGACCACCGCTTCCGGGTCCGAGAGGCAGAACTGCCTGGCGGCGCGCAGGGCAGGGAAGGCGGCGTAGCATCCCATGAATCCCAGGTGGTAGCGCTGGACAGAAGGCTGAAGTCCCAGGGCGCGGACCACTTTGTAGTCGGGGCCCGGGTTGAAGAAGCCCGTGCAGGAAACTGTGATGACGTGGGTGATGTCCTCCAACCCGAGCCCTGGCGCACCGGCGACGGCTGCCTTCCCGGCCTCGATGAACAGCTTGGTCGCTTCGGTCGCAAAGATCTCGTTCCGCACCTTGGTGCTGGGGCTGAGGACACGGTTGCTGGCGGGATCGAAAAACTTCGGATTCTCCGGATGCGCGTCAAGGCTCAGTTCCGCTACGGCGGTGTACCGGGTGTCAATGGCAGCTGAGTCGAAACAGGTGGAGACCAAACGCGACCCGAGCCGCGTGAGGCCCGGTTGAGCTGCGAAAACGTCGCGGGCTTGGGACTGGACGAGGATAGTTGGCGGAACTGCGGTTTCCAGGGACCTCATGTATACCGGCATGCTTCATTCTTAGCGAGGATCGTCGGGAAGACAATGGCGCATCTCCGCCTGCTCCTTCATGGGCAGCTCCACCGCGGCCCATTACTCTGGAACTATCGTTGCCGCTACGGCGCCAACGAACGAGAATCGGACGTAGCCGCCAGGGCCGTCCGGCACGGGGACAGGTGACGCCGACGGGGGACTGTTGGGCAGCGCCGCCTACAGATGGAGAAACCATGAGCATAGCCGCGGGCACGGACACGGAACCGCAAACGCCGCACGTCGCTGACAGCCACGACCTCATCCGGGTGCAAGGTGCGAGGGAAAACAACCTGAAGGACATCAGCCTGGAGATCCCAAAGCGACGGCTGACGGTGTTCACGGGAGTTTCGGGGTCCGGCAAGAGTTCGCTCGTGTTCGGCACTATTGCGGCCGAATCGCAGCGCATGATCAACGAGACTTACAGCGCCTTCGTGCAAGGGTTCATGCCTTCCCTGTCGCGTCCGGACGTGGATGTCCTGGAAGGGCTGACGACGGCGATCATCGTGGACCAGGAGCGGATGGGATCCAATCCCAGGTCCACGGTGGGGACGGCCACCGACGCCAATGCCATGCTTCGAATCCTGTTCAGCCGCCTGGGCGAGCCGCACATCGGATCGCCCAATGCGTACTCGTTCAATGTCCCTACAGTCAAAGCCAGCGGGGCAATCACTGTGGACCGCGGGGAGGGCAAGACCAAAACCGAGAAGGCTACCTTCAACCGTTTGGGCGGCATGTGCTCCCGCTGCGAAGGCATGGGCTCGGTCAGCGACTTCGACCTGACGGCACTCTATGACGCAACAAAGTCGCTCAGCGAAGGCGCCCTCACGGTCCCCGGCTACAGCATGGACGGCTGGTACGGGCGCATCTTCAGCGGAACCGGTTACTTCAATATGGACAAGCCGATCGCCAAGTTCACCAAGAAGGAGCTGCACGACCTCCTTTACCGCGAGCCCACCAAAGTGAAGGTTGAGGGCATCAACCTCACCTATGAGGGACTCATCCCCAAGATCCAGAAGTCGATGCTGTCCAAGGACGTCGACGCGCTGCAACCCCATGTCCGCGCCTTCGTTGAACGGGCTATTACCTTCACTACCTGCCCCGAATGTGAAGGGACGCGCCTCAGCGCGGAGGCACGTTCGTCCAAGATCCAGGGCAAGAGCATTGCCGATGTCTGCAAAATGCAGATCAGCGACCTGGCCCAGTGGATCCGCGGGCTTGAAGAGCCGTCCGTGGCGCCCCTGCTGAAAGGGCTGCAGCATCTGATGGATTCTTTCACCGGGATCGGTCTTGGCTACCTGTCCCTTGACCGGCCAGCCGGCACATTGTCCGGGGGAGAAGCCCAACGGACCAAAATGATCAGGCACCTCGGTTCATCATTGACCGATGTCACGTATGTCTTTGACGAACCAACCATTGGGCTGCATCCGCACGATATTGAGCGAATGAATCAGTTGTTGCTCCAGTTGCGGGACAAGGGCAACACGGTCCTGGTGGTTGAGCACAAACCTGAAACCATTGCGATCGCTGACCATGTGGTGGACCTCGGTCCCGGCGCCGGAACCGGCGGAGGCATGGTGTGCTTCGAGGGTGATCTGGCTGGCCTGCGGGGGAGTGACACCATCACGGGGCGCCATCTCGACGACCGCGCGCCCATTAAGGCGGATCTCCGGTCAGCTACCGGCCAGCTCGAGGTCCGGGGAGCATCGACGAATAACCTGCAGAACGTCGACGTCGATATTCCTCTGGGCGTCCTGTGCGTCCTCACGGGCGTTGCCGGTTCCGGCAAGAGTTCACTGATCCACGGTTCAGTGGCCAAGCGTGACGGCGTGATAGTTATCGACCAGGGCGCCATCCGCGGTTCACGGCGCAGCAACCCCGCAACCTACACAGGGCTGCTGGAACCGATCCGAAAAGCTTTCGCCAAAGCCAACGGCGTGAAACCAGCCTTGTTCAGTTCCAATTCGGAAGGCGCCTGCCCCACCTGCAACGGTGCGGGTGTCATCTACACCGACCTCGGCGTCATGGCGACGGTGGAATCCACGTGCGAAGAGTGCGAAGGCAAACGCTTCCTGGCATCGGTTCTGGAGTTCACGCTGGGCGGCCGCAATATTGCAGAAGTGCTTGCAATGTCTGTCGAGCAGGCGGAGAAGTTTTTCTCCGAAGGCGATGCACGCACGCCTGCTGCGCATAAGATCCTCGATCGGCTTGCCGACGTCGGGCTCGGTTACCTCACGCTGGGCCAGCCTCTGACAACGCTCTCCGGCGGCGAACGCCAGCGGCTGAAGCTGGCCACCCAGATGGCCGAGAAGGGCGAAATCTACATCCTGGACGAGCCCACCACAGGCCTGCACCTGGCCGACGTCCAGAACCTTCTGGGCATGCTGGACCGGTTGGTGGATTCCGGCAAGTCGGTCATCGTCATCGAGCACCACCAGGCAGTTATGGCCCATGCGGACTGGATCATCGACTTGGGCCCCGGGGCAGGGCACGACGGCGGACGCATAGTCTTCGCCGGCACGCCGGCTGAGCTGGTGTCGGGCAAGGATACGCTGACGGGCAAACACCTCGCAGCCTACGTAGGGGCCTGACAACGGCAGCACCATGGGATGCCGTTGGTTGCGCCGGGGACCCGAATCAGGATGTTCGGGCCCCCGGGCCGGCCGCTAGAAACCTTCGACGGCGTGAGGCACGTAATTCTCTTCCAGCCTGCGCATTTCGTCATCGCTCAGTTCAAGATCGACTCCGCGAACAGCATCCTCGAGATGGTTCGGCTTGGTGGCACCGATGATGGGGGAGGAGACCCCCGGACGATGCAGGAGCCACGCCAACGCAACCTGGGAGCGGCTCGCCCCACGTTCCTCGGCGATGGCACCTACCTGGTCGGCTATCTTGCGATCCTCCGACTCAAACTGCTGGTAGAGGACCTGGGCAAGCGGATCGGACTTGATGCGTTCGCTGCCGACATCCCAAGGGCGCGCAAGCTTCCCGCGTGCAAGTGGGCTCCACGGAAGCAGTCCAACGCCTTGGTCCACACAGAACGGGTGCAGTTCGCGTTCGTCTTCGCGGGTCAACAAGTTGTACTGGGACTGCATGGAGATGAACTGCGTCCACCCGTTGAGCTTGGCCGTGTACTGGAGCTTGGCAAACTGCCACGCCCACATTGACGAGGCTCCGATATAGCGCGCTTTGCCCGATTTCACTACATCGTGCAAGGCCTCAAGGGTTTCTTCAATTGGCACGGCCGGATCGAACCGGTGAATTTGGTAGAGGTCCACATAATCGGTGCCGAGCCGCCTCAGGCTGGCATCGATCTGCTCCATGATGTGCCCGCGGGACAGTCCGCCGCCGTTCGGGCCGGGACGCATGGTTCCATGGACCTTGGTGGCAACGACGACTTCCTCGCGTTTGGCGAAGTCTTTCAGTGCCCGACCCAGGATTTCTTCACTGCTGCCAATCGAATAGATGTTGGCCGTGTCGAAGGTCGTGATGCCGAGCTCAAGGGCATTTTTGATGAAGCTGCGGCTTTCTTCTTCCGGCAACGTCCACCCATGGTTGCCACGGTCAGCATCGCCGTAGCTCATGCAGCCGAGGGTCACGGCGGAGACTTCGAGTCCGCTGGTGCCAATTTTCCTGTACTTCAAATGACGTTCACCTCTGGTTGAATGCCGGTTCGTGGGACGTTGGTGGCCGTTGCATCCGGCAAGTCCGAGCCTCGCGGTGCGGGACCACGCTGCCCCCATTCAACCCGAGGATCCCTGCAAACCCGGGAACGCAGGCCCGGGTGTTTGCTATATCTCTCGGACCCCTTCTGCCCACCCTGTTTAAACGCCGATAATCTACATTATGTAAAGTAATAGTCTGCGTATCTCATCAGATGAATCAATACGTCCGATCCCCTGTCCCTGCCTGGGCCTGCCGCATCGGCCCGTAGTTCCGCGGAATCTGGGCGCTCAGTTGGCCTTGAACGGAGATTCTTCTGGTGGCCTGGCGTGATGCTTTGCGCGTGGATGACGACACAAGAAGCGCCTCTGACCTGCTGTTTTGCCTTGATGATGCATTTGATGAATCATTGATTCAAGTTTTGAGCATGTTTTCTCGGGCGATTTTGGAGGCGAATAATGGCGGTCGATGGTTCCGGGCGTGTGCTGCAGCTGAGTGCTGTTCGCCTGTTGCATCCAGAGGAGCAGACGCTCGAGGACATGTTCACCGGGTGGCGCAACCAGCAGCTCTCCAGGAACCTGCAGTTCGACACGATCGATAAGGGCATCGCCTGCGTCAAGAGGTTCGTGAACCATGTGAACGAGTTTCCGTGGAACTGGGGGCCGGAGCATGTCGAGGAGTATTTCGGTGACCTGCGCTCGATCTACCAGTTGAAGCAGTCCACTATCCGCGGTTACCAGTCCTCCCTTCGCCGGTTCTGCTCCTACGTCTCCAATCCCGACTACGGCTGGGACCGAGTCTGCGAGGAACGTTTCGGCACCCACCCGTCCCAGGTTTTCTTCGACTGGAACACCGCATCCCACACCCAGGAGTACGAAGGCCGGCCCTCGAAGAGGCCGTTCACCAGGGCTGAGCTGCAACGGCTGTTTGACCACGCGGATGACCAGGTTGAACTCATCGCGGCCTCCGGCAAGAAGGGCTGGCAAGCAGCCTACAGAGACTCCGTGATGCTGAAAGTCACGTACTCCTACGGACTCCGGTTCAACGAGCTCCGCCACCTGCAAACGGTCGATTTCGCGACCAACCCGCAAGCACGAAGGTTCGGGAAAACAGGAATCTGCAAAGTCCGTTTCGGCAAGTCCCTCAAAGGCTCCCCCTACAAATCCCGCAGCGTCCTGACCGTGTTCGACTGGACCTCCGGCATCATCGACGACTGGCTCGCCAACGGCCGCGGAACCCTCGACACCCTCGACCTGTTTCCCAGTGAGCGGGGCGGGGTGATCTGCGAATCGACCCTGCTGCGCCGCCTGCGGCGCTACCTGAAAGAACTGGGCATGCCCATGGACGGCCTGGACCTTCACTCGCTCAGACGCTCCTATGCGACGCACCTGCTCGAGGATGGGTGGGATTCTAGATTCGTGCAATATCAAATGGGCCACGAACACGCCTCCACCACCGGGATCTACCAATTCGTCAGCGACGACTTCCGCAACACCGCCCTCCGGGCAGCCCTGGACGGCACCATGAACGACGTCCTCGGCACGCAGATGCGAGGCCAATGGTGAAACGCGAAGTCGAATACAGATGGCGGCTCGCCGAGCTCATGGCAGCACGGGGACTGCACAACACCACCGACCTCATCCCCCTGCTCGCCGAACGCGGCATCACCTTGTCACGACCCCAGGTCTATCGACTGGTCAACCAGAAACCCGAACGCGTCGCCTTACAAGTCATCGCAGCGATCTGCGACATCTTCTCCTGCGGACCCGAGGACCTCATCACCGTCACAGCCGCGGACATCCGCGCCCGCAAAACAGGCACCAACTCCCCCAACGTCGTCGACCTGAACCGCACCGTCCGCCCACGCCGGGCCCGCATCATCAACGATGACAACTGACCAACCCACGGGCCTGACTGCCCGCAACACCACCCGCGGCAGGCCACGCACCACCGGCACCGCCACCTGCGCCCGCTGCAGCCGCAGCGCCGGACGAACACGCGCCACCTGGCCCGAAGGAAAAATCTGCGGCCCCTGCTTCACCACTGCAACACGCACCCACGGGACCTGCCCCGACTGCGGCCAACACCGGCTCCTGCCCGGCCCACCCGAACCCAACGGCGGCCCACGATGCGCACCCTGCGCCGGAATCACCCACGACTTCCACTGCACCCGCTGCAACCACGAAGGCGAGTTCTACCGAACGGGCATCTGCGCCCGCTGCGCCCTCCGCGACGACCTCACCCAACTACTCCCCACAAACCCCACTGAACCTTCAACAGCAACCCGGCTCATCGAGGTCCTCTGCCAAGCCCAGCGCCCCGAAAGCATCATCACCTGGAAACGCTCCGCCACAGTCCAAGCCCTCCTGAGATCACTCGCCAACGGGACAACACCCCTGACCCACGAAGGCCTCGATACCTACGCCAAAACCGCCGAACGAGCAACAAACCACCTACGCGCCCTGCTCGTCCACCACGAACTGCTCCCCTACCAAGACCCCTACGTGGCCCGGTTCGAAACCTGGATCAAAGCCAAACTCGACCCCCTGCCCGAGGAGGTCGCCAAACCAGTCGAGCACTTCGCGACCTGGCACCACCTCCGACGCATCCGGACCACCACAACACCGGAAAAGAACGCCCGCGGCCCGGTGCACTCGGCCAAACAAGAGATCACCGAAACCACCAAATTCCTCCTCTGGCTCTGGGAAACGCACCAACGAACAGCAGCGACCTGCACCCAGCAAGACATCGACGCCTGGCTCGCCGCCGGACCCACGACCAGAAAACAGATCCGCACGTTCATCATCTTCATCAAGAACACCGGCACCAACCACCGCGTCAACATGGGCTACTACACCGCGAAAACACGACCCACAATCACCCAGGACCAGCGCCTCGCCTGGCTGCGGGAACTCCTCACCGGCACCAGCGAATCCCTGCCCTACCGCGTCGCCGGCGCCCTCTTGCTTCTCTACGCCCAACCGCTCGTGAAAGTCGCCCAACTCCGGACCGACGCCATAGAGACCAACTACACCACCGGCAACATGAGAATCAGCTTGGGCCTGCACCCAGTGCCCGTCCCAACACCCGTAGCAGACCTCATCCAACAGCACCTGGCAGACCGGCCCAACCTCAGAACCGGATCAAACACCCAAAGCCCCTGGCTCTTCCCAGGCACCCGCGCAGGTCAACACCTTCACCCCAATACCATCATGGACAGGCTACGCAGCCTCGGCATCGACCTGCGCGGGGCACGAAACACCGCCCTCGATGAACTCCTCACCATCACACCACCACCGCTGGTCGCCGACGCACTCGGCTACAGCCACCAAGTAGCCTTCATTCACGCCGACAACGCCGGCGACGCATGGACCCGCTACGTCAACCGGCGGACAAACCACACTCCAGAAAAGCTGAAAGACACCAAACGAAAGGACCAGAATGGGTAAGCGTAAACCGGCCGCGTGGGGCATCGTCGTGCGCCTGGACACGGGCGAGACGTTCTATTACTACCTGCATCCCGACCGGCCCGGCGACGAATGGACCCCCAGAGAAAACCAGGCACTACGGTTCAACTCCGAAGAAGAAGCCCAATCCCGATGCCGCACCTTCGTGACAAACAGGAAAGCAAAGGAATACTACGTCGTGCCGCTGCCCCTGCTGAGGGTCTAGGCCTCTGGCACCACGGCTCTCGCCGATAATCGGATTGTGGACGACCACGATTTCTGGTTGCCATGAATCCCGCCGTGTCCTAGCGCTGGGGCAGCTCATATCCTCGGCGGCTAAGTTCTTCCCGCACGGGAACGAAAGCGAACTGGGGCTTGGCAGAAAGCAGCGGAACCAGATCGACCACAGACGGGGTACTGTCCATAAAGTCTGCGACCGGGTTGATGACAACCTCAGTGAGCTGTTTGAGGAACGAATCCTCGGGGATCCGGCTACCCATTTCAGCGTCGAGCAGGATGGTTCCCGGAAGGTCCCGTGCAACCAAGCCATCAGGTCGAGCAAAATCGATCGTCGGAATCACGTCTGTTTCTTCGGCTCGAAGGCTCAGAAGGCAGAAATTTTCTGAACGGAACTCCCCACTAGGGACCGATGAGTCCCAACCCAGGTTCAGATAGAAGTCTCCGCTCCCCCACCGGGACTTTTGAAGATTAACCACCTGATACTCACCGGCCGACGTCGTCCGGAACCAGTTCCGACCCCGCTTACGGAAACCACGCAACTTGAAAGCGCCAGCGAAGGCCGACTCGACCAATTTCGTTCTATCCACACGGGATATTCTCCAGCATGGAGACGTCCGCACTGACGAATGTATCGACGCAGTCGTGCCCTCTGCGAAACTCGTCCTATGACGCATAGAAACGATCTCCGCGTGCTTGCCATCCGGGAAGCCCTTTACGAGGAAATTGTGGGCGCCGACGTGTTGATTGCAACAGCTCTAAACGCTCTGTTGGATGGCGTAGATTCTCCATCGCTGCCGCTCCTAGCTGGCCTTACGCGACGGGAGGAAGGCGACGCGCATGATCTATTCAACGCAGTCGTAAACGAGTTGAACATTGCGCCGCCGACGCCCGCGAAGACGACGCCCGAACGCTGGAACTTGGTCAGATGGCTGTGCCAGGCGCTGGTAGACGGGGAACTAAAGCCCGAGTATGCGGGTCGCCTCATCTGGTGGGAAGGATGGGACGAACTCGGATATCCCGAATCACTCAGACCACTCGTCGGCCAAGTGAGCGAGTGGGACGATTGGACACCATCTTGGACCATTGACCGACACCAAATAGGTCAGCTGATTGTCGACGAAGCAAAGAAGCTCCTCGACGGGCCCTGGCCACCGAAGTAGCCGAACGGTTCACCTCACAACGAGGAATACGTCCACATCCAATCCGCAGGGACGCCACTAAAGCATTTAAGAATTCCCAAAAGACTCCCCTTGACGCCTCGCCGGCACCACGGTCTTTGACATGCAACCCCGGCACTGGAATAGTGAGCAGTTCGCCCTTGCAGACCGGCGATTCTATAGATATGGCCGGAGGCCTCTGCAATGAACGACACTTCCATACACGATTTCCTAACGCACAGCACTGTCAAGACTTCGACGGATGACGGCCTGGACCTTACAGCCCTTTACGGCCTGTACGTGAGTTGGAGTCTCACAAACGGACACCAGCCGATGGACAATGGCGCATTCGTGACGGCGCTCAGGCACTACGGCCTGGAGCATGACGACAACCGCGGAAGCGTCCGCTTCTACCCGGGAATCACGATGCTGGATCCTTCCGCCACGCTTGCGACCCCGGAGAATCCACTCAAGATCGACCTCACGACTGGTGATTCCGTCGCGGATAAGCCGGACGCACTACCCGTCTGATAACGAAAAACAGGTGTGGCCCGATCTGAAAAGATCGGGCCACACCTGTTTTTGCTCTTTGTCGCACGTTTGTCAGGCGACGGCGTTCGGAACCTCCAGGAATTCAGGGGCTCCGATGGAACGCATGGGAGCCGAGCCCGAAAGCACGTAGTCGCGCGCCGCCGGCCCCACCATCCTCAGACCAACCAAAACCCAGTTTCCCTCGTATCGGCCCCAGTGCAGATGGTGCCTGCGGAGCATGGACCCAAAGGTCCGTTCAGGTATCCGTTCCAGGTTTTCCAGCCGACACCAACTGATGTATAGGCCGTAAAGGGTATCGAGGTCCAAGCCCTCTTCAGTATCTTCTTCCACGACCAGGCATTCCTGGAGGAAGCGTGCGAAATTGTCAGTGGCCATGATGGCCTCCAATGGGTAAACAAGGCATGTAACGCCGGGCTGCATCGGCGAAGGAGCCTATAGGCCCACGCTACGCATGCAGGACCCTCTCCACAAGGGGTTCGGTTTGCGCTCCCCCGCTGCCTTCCAGGACGTGCGCCGCTCCTACGGGACGGACGGCCATACTTTCCACGCGCCGTCGGGACTAAAA
This sequence comes from Paenarthrobacter sp. YJN-5, assembly GCF_015040095.1. NCBI lineage: Bacteria > Bacillati > Actinomycetota > Actinomycetes > Micrococcales > Micrococcaceae > Paenarthrobacter > Paenarthrobacter sp. YJN-5. The sequence goes on along the minus strand of NZ_CP053544.1, from coordinate 2,269,920 downwards.
TTATGCAGTAATGACCCGCGCCCCAGTCCACGTTGTACGGATCGCGATCGCCGCGACCCTCTTGGCTGGCTGCACCCCTGGCGTTGGAATTCAAGACTCCTCCCCCAGCGTGGTTGCCGCGCCGGCGACTTCGGCAGCGGGAACGTCCCCGGAAGCTTCTGCTACTGCAGTTTCCACCGCTTCTCCCCCGCAACCGCCCGCTCCGGAAGCACCGGCACCAGCTCCCCAACCCTTCGTGTTGAACCTCTACGAGGAAGGTGACTTCGTCCCGCAGTACACGTTCGACTGGTGCGTCGCAGCGAGCATCCAAATGGCGTACAACCTTACCCGACCCAACAGTTCGGGCACGTGGGCAGGTCGCGAGCAGCAGAACGAGCTGTGGGACATGGCGCGTGCACGCTCCTCCAACGCCTTCAACGGTGCCAACCCCCTTGGGTGGGCCCAGGTACTGAATGAGGTTGGCGTGGGCCCTTACGAGGTGGTCAGCATCGCCGACTACAACGAGGCACTTCGTACCGCGGCCAACGCCTTGGCAGCAACCGGCCGTCCCGTTGGACTTGTGATGTGGAGCGGACGGCACGCATGGGTCATGAGCGGCTTCCAATCAGTTGGCGACCCCCGAATCCACCCCCGCTTCGAGGTGACCGGAGTTAACGTCCTGGATCCCCTGTATCCCTACGGCAGCGGCCAATGGGGGCCGTCTCCGGCCCCCAATACACTCCAGAGCCCCGATGAATTGGCCAGACAGTTCGTAGTGCGCGAACCAAGGAGGTGGAGCAGCGCACTGCCAACGGGATACATGCTGGTACTTCCGGTTGCGACCGGAGACGGCGTCCGCTGAACAGCAGTTATTGCTGTTGCGCACCGGCGATGTTTACCAGCCAGGCGATCCCGAACTTGTCCACGCACATCCCGAAGGTGTCACCCCACGGCGCGCTTTCAAGCGGCATGGTGACCGTACCGCCGTCGACGAGTTTGTCCCAGTAGCCCCGAAGTTCCGCTTCGTCCGCGGAGTCGCCGCTGAGCGAAACCGAAATATTGTTGCCGGGGTTGTACTCCATGCCGTTGGGCGTATCTGACGCCATCAAAGTAAGGCCGTGGGGTGACACCAGCATGGCGTGCATCACCTTGTCTGCTTCCTCGGGGTCCTGGCTGGCCTGATAATCGCCAAACGTGCTGATGTTCAGCTCTCCCCCAAAAACGGACTCATAGAAAGTAATCGCGTCGCGGGCATTGTCGCGAAAGGAAAGGTAAGGGTTGAGGCGGGAAGTCATGGGTGAATACTCCTCAGGTTGTGGATGGTGCGCGCGTCACCGTGCGGATATGGTAACAGCGCTACCAACGGCCTGTCCCCTGATTTCGCAGGCGCCGTGGTAAGCCTTTCGGCGCCCGTTGCAGGGTCAGGACGGTCGTCCCCGCGGACAAAGATCCACAGGACTTTCGCTTCACCGGCTTCACCCATTGCGTCGTCCCCGGATATTGTCGGAGTCATGCCCTCCCCAAAAAGATCTTGGATTCCGGCTGCCGCCGGCGACTTGCTGCTCATCCTTGCTTTCGCCGCAATCGGACGCGACGCCCACAGCCGTGGGGATATCATCACCGGGGTCTTCTTGACTGCCTGGCCCTTCCTGGTGGGAGCCGCGACGGGATGGTTGGCCGGGCGCGCATGGCGAAAACCGTTTGCGCTCTGGCCGTCGGGAATTGTCATCTGGGCCGGAGCCCTGCTTGTAGGCATGTTGCTGAGGGCCCTTACCGGGCAAGTGGTGGTGCTGCCGTTCTTCATTGTCGCGTTTGCCGCACTGGCCGCCCTGCTGCTCGGATTCCGCCTGGTGGTCGGCATCGCAGTACGCCTCTACGCCCGCGGCCGTCGACCAGCCTGATCGGCCATTTGGCACAGCTCATGCACTAGGCTTGTTTGCGTCCGCACTGACGACTTCCGGAAGGGCTTCACGTGATCACCGCCTTTGTCCTGATCAAGACCGACGCTTCACGCATTCCGGAGACAGCCGAACAGATTTCGGCGATCCAAGGCATCAGCGAGGTCTACTCGGTCACAGGAGAATGGGACCTGATCGCAGTCGCACGCGTGAGCAAACACGAGGACCTGGCCGATGTCATTGCCGACCGGTTGTCGAAAGTCCCTTCAGTGGTCCACACCACCACGCACATCGCATTCCGGGCCTACTCCCAGCACGACCTCGACGCCGCGTTTGCCCTGGGGTTCGAATAGCCGGCCCTAGGCCTGATCTTGGCTGAGTGAAGTCCACTTGGAAAGGACTGCCGCAGCTTTGCCGGAATCCACCGATTCGGCTGCGCGCTCGAAGGCTGCCCGCATGCGATCCACCAAAGGGCCCTCGGCCGTAAGATCAGCAGCAACCAACCCTGCTGCAGCGTTCAACAGCACGGCATCCCGGATTGGACCGGTCTTTCCGTTGAGTATCTCCCGCACGACAACGGCGTTGGCCGCAGCGTCTCCGCCCCGTAGGTCGGCCACTGTGGATGCAGTTACGCCAAGATCCGCGGGTGAAAATACTTGTTCATGCACTTCTCCCCCACGGATCTCCCAGACGGTGGAAGGCCCCGTGGGAGTGAGTTCGTCCAGGCCATCGTCACCACGGAACACGAGCCCGCGGCTGCCGCGTCGAGCCAGCACACCCGCCACCAGAGGTGCCATCCTGGCATTTGCGACCCCCACGGCCGAGGCCTGCACATGCGCCGGGTTGGTCATGGGACCCAGGAAGTTGAAGGCGGTGGGCACTGCGAGCTCGCGGCGGGGCACGGCCGTGTGCCGGAAGGATGGATGAAATACCTGCGCGAAGCAAAACGTGATTCCGGCTTCCTCAGCGTTGCGGGCCACCCGTTCGATCGGGAGGTCCAGACGCACGCCAAGGGCTTCCAGGACATCGGCTGAACCCGACGTCGATGACGCAGCACGGTTACCGTGCTTTACTACCTTCGCGCCCGCCCCGGCAGCAACGAGCGCGGCCATCGTGGAGATATTGACGGTATTCAGGCGGTCGCCACCCGTACCGACGATGTCCAGCTTCTCCCCCGAAATCTCGATGGGGTTGGCATTGCGGATCATGGCCTCCACAAGCCCGGCCAGTTCTTCCACGGTTTCGCCCTTGGCGCGCAGGGCCACCAGGAAGCCTGCAATCTGCGCTGGCGTCGCATCGCCGGCCATGATCGTGTTCATCGCCCACTCGGTGTTATCCGCAGCCAGGTCGTCGCCGTTGATCAGTGCAGAGATGAGCCCTGGCCAGGTGTTACTGGCTACAGGTGCCGATGCCGGAGAAGTCACCCACTGATGCTATCGACCGAGCCACGCCGATGACCAATGTGAACGAGGCCGGGAACTTTTCCGCGCGATTTCGCGTCTTTGTAGAAAAAGTCTCCCGATTCGGTGGTTTGCATTGGGAAGTCTGGACTTTTACAGACATAATGTCCTTGTGACATCTGCGACCCATGCCCCCAGTACCCCGGCGCACCCGACGCTGAACCGCCCCAACTTGGTTTCTGTAGGAACCGTAGTTTGGCTGTCCAGTGAGTTGATGTTCTTCGCCGGCCTCTTTGCCATGTACTTCACTCTGCGCTCCACGTCTGGACTGATGTGGGCGGAGGAGACGGCCAAGCTCAACTTTCCGTTTGCGCTCGTCAACACCATCGTCCTTGTGGCAAGTTCCTTTACTTGCCAGATGGGTGTGTTTGCTGCCGAGCGGCTCGAACCCCGCCGGACGGGTGGACCACTGCAGTTCACCCGCTGGGGCATGAGCGAATGGTTCATCCTCACATTCGTCATGGGCGCCTTCTTCGTTGCCGGCCAGACGACCGAGTACGCAATGCTCGTCTCCGAGCACGTTTCCTTGTCGTCCAACGCTTACGGCTCCGCCTTCTACATGACCACCGGCTTCCACGGCCTCCACGTCATCGGCGGCCTCATCGCCTTCCTCTTCATCATTGGCCGCGCTTTCGCCGCCAAGAAGTTCGGACACTTCGAAGCGACGTCGGCGATCGTCACCTCTTACTACTGGCACTTCGTTGACGTTGTGTGGATCGGCCTCTTCCTGGTCATCTACGTCCTCAAGTAGCCCGGCTTTGACTCTTTTTCTACAAGAGGCAGAATTTCAAGAAGCGGCTCACGGAGCCGACGCAGGATCGAATAAAGGAACCACCACGTGAAGGCACTCTCGCAGAAGCGACGTCACCCACTGGCAGCCATTGCGCTGCTGTTGATGGGCCTCCTCCTCACTGGTGGGCTTTACGCCATTGCCACATCCGTCAACCAGGCCAAGGCCGACACCACGAGCTTCAGCGCCAGTGACGTAGAAGAAGGCGGCAAACTCTTTGCTGCCAACTGCGCCACCTGCCACGGCATGGGTGCAAGCGGAACCCAGGACGGCCCCTCGCTGGTCGGCGTGGGCGCTGCAGCAGTTGACTTCCAGGTTGGCACCGGCCGTATGCCCATGCAGATGAATGGCCCGCAGGCTCAGAAGAAGCCCGTTCAGTTCAATGACGAGCAGACCAAGCAGCTCTCCGCCTATGTCGCTTCGCTCGGCGCAGGCCCGGCCATTCCGGAGGAGCACCTCCTGGATGAACAGGGTGACGCAGCCAAGGGTGGCGAACTCTTCCGCGTCAACTGTGCAATGTGTCACAACGCAGCAGCAGCAGGCGGCGCGCTGACCCGCGGCAAGTTCGCTCCCGGTCTTGCCGATGTCACAGGCAAGCACATCTACGAGGCAATGGCCACGGGTCCGCAGAACATGCCCGTGTTCAACGACTCCAACGTCACCCCCGAAGACAAGCGCGACATCATCACCTTCCTGAAGACGATCGAAGCCAACGGCTCCCCGGGTGGCGCGGAGCTTGGCTCCCTGGGCCCCGTAGCTGAAGGCCTGTTCGTATGGGTTGCCGGCCTGGGCGTCATCATCGCCTTCACCATCTGGCTGACGTCCCGCACGTCCTAGTCCTCACGGACATAAAACTTCTGCTGCACGGTCAGCAGTTTGGAACTGAAAATTAACTCGGCTCAGACCGAGACAACGAGAGAAGGATGAGGCGAATTATGGGCAACCATAGTGACGGCAGTCCGAACCACTCGGGCACCGTAGCTACGGCTGGTCAGAATGAGGTGGAGAAGTTCCAGGATCCTGGTCTTCCTCCGCATCGTTTGCGCCTGGCTGACACGGACCCGGTAGCCGCGAAGCGCGCCGAGCGTCAGGTAGCCATTCTGTTTGGCATTTCCGTCATCGGAACGCTGGTCTTCCTGGTGGCGTACTTCGCCATCGATCTGGGCGATGACACGAGCATCGCAACGATTCGTACGCAGAACCTGCTTCTGGGTCTGGGAACGGCCTTTGCAATGCTGGGCATCGGCACCGGCATCGTGCACTGGGCCAAAGCCCTGATGCCCGATCACGAAGTCTCGGAAGAGCGCCACGCAATTCGGACCGAGGATGACCGCCAGGCCGCGGTCCGGATCGTCGACGACATCGTCGAGGAAACCGGAATCAAGCGCCGCCCGCTGATCCGCAACACCCTCCTGGGTGCTGTGGCCCTTGCTCCCCTGCCGGCCCTGGCCATCTTCGGCGACCTGGGTCCCCGCCCCGACTACAAGCTCGCACACACCATGTGGGCCCCCGAGGGCGGCAAGCTCAAGCGACTGACCCGCGACCCCGACGGAACCCCGATCAAGGCATCGGATGTCACCATCGGTTCCGCGTTCCACGTGATTCCGGAAGGCCTGAACGAACTCCACGAGGGCAAGCTGAACGAGAAGGCCAAGGCCGTCGTCCTCCTGATGCGCCTCGATCCGAACTCGCTCAACCCGTCACCGGGCCGTGAAAACTGGGGTTACAACGGAATCGTTGCCTACTCCAAGATCTGCACCCACGTTGGTTGCCCCGTTGCTCTCTACGAGCAGCAGACGCACCACCTTCTGTGCCCGTGCCACCAGTCCACATTCGACCTCACGCAGGAATGCAAGGTCATCTTTGGACCGGCAAGCCGTCCGCTTCCCCAGCTGCCGATCGCAGTTGACGCAGAGGGCTACCTCGTCGCCACCAGCGACTTCAAAGAACCTGTAGGACCGAGTTACTGGGAGCGTGACGAGCATGAGCGCCTCATCAACAGCTGAAGCCCCCTTCGTAGCGAAGACCAAGGTAGGACGCTTTACTGACTTTGTTGACCAGCGTGTAGGCGGCTCCGGCATCCTGCGTGAATTTGGCCGCAAGGTCTTTCCGGACCACTGGTCATTCATGTTCGGTGAGGTGGCGCTGTACTCCTTCGTCATCCTGCTGCTTTCCGGAACGTTCCTGACGTTCTTCTTCGACCCCTCCATGGCTGAGACCCACTACCAGGGTTCCTACACGCCGCTGTACAACGTCGAAATGTCCGTCGCATACAACTCCTCCCTGAACATCTCATTCGATGTCCGCGGTGGTTTGTTCATGCGCCAGGTGCACCACTGGGCTGCCCTCCTTTTCGTGGCGTCCCTGGGTGTACACATGCTGCGCGTTTTCTTCACGGGCGCTTTCCGCAAGCCGCGTGAAATGAACTGGGTTGTGGGCGGTGTCCTGTTGATCCTTGCGATGGCAGCAGGCTTCACCGGCTACTCCCTCCCCGATGATCTCCTCTCCGGCAACGGCCTCCGCATCATCGACGGCGTCATCAAGTCCATCCCGGTCATCGGAACGTACATCTCCTTCTTCCTTTTCGGTGGAGAGTTCCCGGGCACGGCAATCATCGGCCGTCTTTACGTGCTCCACATCCTGCTGGTGCCTGCGCTCATCCTCCTGATGATCGTCATCCACCTCTTCATGGTTGTTGTTCACAAGCACACGCAGTACCCCGGCCCCGGCCGTAATGACGGCAACGTCGTCGGCTATCCCCTTGGTCCGGTCTACGCTGCCAAGGCCGGTGGATTCTTCTTCATCGTCTTCGGTGTCGTTGCCCTGATGGCAGCCGCGTTCACTATCAACCCGATCTGGAACTACGGTCCCTACGACCCTTCACCGGTGTCTGCCGGTACCCAGCCTGACTGGTACATCGGATTTGTTGACGGCGCACTCCGACTTATGCCGGGTGTCATCAATGACTTCCACTTCGAGTACGTCATCTTCGGCCACACGCTGACGCTGAACGTCCTGCTGCCGGCCCTGGTACCGGCCGGTATCATCTTCACCGTTCTGTTCATGTACCCGTGGATCGAACGTTGGATCACCAAGGACGATCGTGAGCACCACGTACTCGACCGCCCCCGGAACGCCCCGACCCGTACCGCAATCGGCGTAGCAGGCTTCACCTGGTACTGCGTGATGTGGGCTGCTGCAGGCTCCGACCTCATCGCCACCCACTTCCACGTCTCGCTGAACGATGTCACCTACTGGCTGCGTGCCCTGTTCTTCATCGGACCGGTCATCGCGTTCATCGTGACGAAGCGCATTGCCTTGGCTCTGCAGCGCAAGGATCGCGAAATCGCACTCCACGGCCGCGAGACCGGACGTATCGTGCGACTCCCCCACGGCGAGTTCATCGAAGTGCATGCACCTCTCGACGAATACAAGCGCTACAAGCTCGTTGGCTTCGAGTCCCCTGCACCGATTCCGGCTCAGCCCAACGAGCACGGTGTGGTAACCCGCAAGGAAAAGCGCCGCGCGGCTCTTTCCAAGTGGTTCTTCGAGGACCGCGTTGCCCCGGCGACTCCGGCCGAGCTCGAGGCGGCCCACGCACATGGCCACCACGAGGCCATCGAAGCAGGCGAAGACCAGAAGAGCCTGAGCCACTAGTCAAGGTTCAAAGACAGTAAAAGCGGGCCCGATCCAATGGATCGGGCCCGCTTTTTGCATGCTCGGCCTCATCAGCATCCGAGGCGTTATTGGACGCGATACCCGGAAGAGTAATTCCTGGTTGGACGCACGCCGGGGCGCTGCAATGGTACCCAGAGCTTGTACCGGTCGGCCCGGTAATAGGACACGGAGTAGTCCACCATGGCCCGTGCCACAAACGCGTGGCGCTGGATTTTGAGGAGCGGCGCACCGACGTCGACATTGAGCAGCCTGGCAGTCGACGGTGACGCAGCGGTGGCCTCGATCATGTCCTCGCCCCACTCCATAACGAGCCCGTACCGCTCGCTGAGAACATTGTAGAGCGACGTTGGTGGTGCCTCGTCAAGGAGGCCAGGCACACGGTGGGCGGGTATGAAGTTCTCATCCACGCTCATGGGCTCGTTGTCAGCAAGAAGCAAGCGCCGAAAGCGCACAAGGGGCGTTCCTTCGTCCAACTGGAGCTCCCTCGCCAGGAAGGCACTGGCGCCAATCTGTTCGAAACTCAGAACCTTGGCTGCCGGCACCATGCCACGGCGCTGCATTTCCTCGCTGTACGAGGTGAGCTTCACCTGCAGGTCCAGCTTGGGCTTCTTGACGAAGGTGCCAAGGCCAACCACCCGCTCCAGCACTTCCTCGCCGACCAGCGCATCGATGGCCTGCCGCACAGTCATTCGAGCCAGGCCAAACCTGAGAGACAGATCCCGCTCGGAAGGAAGCGACGAACCGGGAGGACACGACTCTCCGATGAAGGCCCTGAGGATCTCCCTCAGCTGGATGTAGATGGGCGTACTGCTGGTCCGGTCTATTTCACCGACGATTTTGGCCGCCTCAGGCATGTCCCGTCCCCAAGTTTGTTTGGCTCATAGAACAAGGGTAGATCAACGGCAGCACGGTCTAGACCACTACGGCTATAGGAATGGGCGGAGGACCGAAGACGCGGTTACCCTAGGAATGATCCGTTCCCATCCCGCTCTCCAACAGACCAGCCGGGACCCATTTTAGGAGCAGGCTTGCCCCAGCAGCATTCCTTCGTCGCAGCCGAGATCGGGCTCCACGCCCGAGCAGCTGCCGTCTTTGTCCGGGCCGTCAACGAAACCGGCCTGCCTGTCACCATCCGCAAACCCGACGGCCTCCCCGTCGACGCCCGCTCCCTCCTGCAGGTCATGACCGAGGACTTTGCCCACGGCTGCCAGGTGGTCCTGGAAGTGGACCAGGACGAGCTCTCAGGCCATGAATCCTCTCAGGACCTATCCGAGGCTCTGGAGAGGTTGTCAGCCGTCCTGGAGGCCTCCTAGGGCTGCTGGCCCACAGCCACCAAGACCCGCGGGCCTCGCCATCTGGTTAAACAACAAAGGTCCCCACCATCCATGGTGGGGACCTTTGCTGTTGGAAATTGACCTAGTGTGCGTGGTCGCCGCGGCTGTACTCGAAGACCCAACCAATAAGGGCCACGATGGCCAGGCCACCGGCAACGTAAGTCACCCAGAAACCGATAGCCAAGCCGAGGAATCCGCCTGCGCATGCAAGGCCGAGGACCAGCGGCCACCAGCTCCACGGGCTGAAGTGCCCCTGCTCGCCGGCACCCTCGTGGATCTCAGCGTCCGGACGGTCTTCCGGGCGCATGCCGATCCTGCGGCCTGTGAAGCCGAGGTAAGCACCGATCATGCCTGCAAGACCACCCACGAGGAGGATGCCCAGGATACCGACCCATTCGGACCATTCCGTCAGGAATCCGTAAATGATGGTCACGGGGATGAAGAAGAATACTCCTGCTCCGAAGAGCCACGATTCAATTTTCACTTACGCACGTCCTTCTGGTCAGCGTTGCCGAGAATTACGGCTGCCGGGTCCGGAGCCTGGGCAGTGTGGACCTGTGCCAGTTCGGGGTGGTGCAGGTCCAGAGCCGGGCGCTCGGAGCGGATGCGGGGCAGGGAGGTGAAGTTGTGACGGGGCGGCGGGCAGGAAGTTGCCCATTCCAGCGAAGCGCCGAAGCCCCACGGATCGTCAACCTCAACCTTCTTGTTGCTCCGCCACGTGATGTAGACGTTCCAGAAGAACGGCAGGAGTGACGCACCAAGAACGAAGGACGAGATCGTGGAGAACTGGTTCATCCAGGTGAAGTTGTCCTGCGGCATGTAGTCGGCGTAACGGCGGGGCATGCCTTCAACACCGAGCCAGTGCTGGATGAGGAAGGTGCCGTGGAAGCCAAGGAACAGCAGCCAGAAGTGGATCTTGCCCAGGCGTTCGTTGAGCATCTTTCCAGTCCACTTGGGCCACCAGAAGTAGAAGCCGGCGAACATTGCGAACACCACGGTGCCGAACACGACGTAGTGGAAGTGCGCCACCACGAAGTAGGAGTCCGAAACGTGGAAGTCCAGCGGCGGGGAGGCCAGGATGATGCCCGTGAGGCCACCGAAGAGGAAGGTCACCAGGAACCCGATGCTCCAGAGCATCGGAGTTTCGAACGTGATGGAACCTTGCCAGAGCGTACCGATCCAGTTGAAGAACTTCACGCCGGTGGGTACCGCAATCAGCATCGTCATGAAGGCAAAGAACGGCAGCAGGACCGAACCGGTGACGTACATGTGGTGGGCCCACACCGTTACCGACAATGCGGCAATGGCGATGGTCGCGTACACAAGGCCCTTGTAGCCAAAGATCGGCTTACGGCTGAAGACAGGGAAGATCTCAGAGACGATGCCGAAGAACGGCAGGGCGATGATGTACACCTCGGGGTGTCCGAAGAACCAGAACAGGTGCTGCCAGAGGACAGCGCCACCGTTCTCGGGGTCGAAGATGTGTGCGCCAAAGCGACGGTCAGCACCGAGGGCGAACAGTGCAGCTGCCAGCGGCGGGAATGCCATCAGAACCAGGATTGCCGTCACCAGGGTGTTCCACGTGAAGATCGGCATACGCCACATGGTCATGCCGGGGGCACGCATGCAGATGATGGTGGTGATGAAGTTGACCGCACCAAGGATGGTACCGAAGCCTGACAGTGCGAGGCCGAAGACCCACAGGTCACCGCCCACGCCGGGGCTGAAGGTTGTATTCGACAACGGAGCGTAGGCGAACCAACCGAAGGATGCAGCACCCTGCGGGGTGATGAAGCCGGACACCGCGATGGTGGAACCGAACAGGAAGAACCAGAAAGCCAGGGCGTTCAGTCGCGGGAACGCGACGTCGGGGGCACCGATCTGGAGCGGCATGATGACGTTGGCGAAGCCGGCGAACAGCGGCGTTGCAAACATCAGGAGCATTACCGTGCCATGCATGGTGAACATCTGGTTGTACTGTTCCTTGGTCTGCAGGATCTGCATACCGGGTTCGAACAGTTCAGCACGGATCAGCAGCGCCATGACGCCACCGAGGCAGAAGAACACGAACGAGGCGATCAGGTACATGTACCCGATGGTCTTGTGGTCCGTGGAGGTAATCCAGTTGACGACGATTCGCCCCTTGGATTTAGGAACAACGGGAGTCTCAAGGACCCCGGCGGATTGAGTGTACGTAGCCACTTCGCTCCCTTACTTGGTTGCGTTCAGGTTCGGGTTGCGGTCATATTCCGCACCGAGCAGGCCAGTGTTGCCTTCCTGGCGGAGCTGGTCCATGTGAGCCTTGAACTCAGACTCGGACACAACCTTGACGCGGAAAAGCATTTCGGAGTGGTACTCACCGCAGAGTTCAGCACACTTGCCGTCGAAGGTGCCTTCCTTGGTGGGCGTGAACCGGATGTAGTTGGTCTTACCCGGGATCATGTCGCGCTTCTGAAGGAAGGCGGGGACCCAGAAAGAGTGGATGACATCGCGGGAGTTGAGCTCCAGATCAACGGACTTGTTGACCGGCAAGTACAGGGTGGGGAGCAGTTCCTTGTTGACTTCATTGCCAGTAAGGTGCGCCTGCACGCCGGCTTCGTGAACGTCTTCGGTGATGACCTGGCCCTGCTTGTAGTTGAAGTCCCAAGCCCACTGCTTGCCACGGACATCAACAACGACGTCTGCAGGCTGCGAACGGTCATCGATCGCACGCTGGTCCTGGTCGGTGAAGTAGAAGAACACCAGCACCATGAACAGCGGGATGGTCAAGTAGAAGACCTCGAGCGGCAGGTTGTAGCTGAGCTGCTTCGGGAAACCGGTGGTGCCCTTACGGCGGCGGTAGGCAATGATGCACCAGACCAACAGGCCCCACGTGATAATACCGACTGCCAAGGCGGCGATCCATGAGTTGACCCAGAGGTCCATGATCCGGTCAGTGTGGTTGGTGGTGCCGCGCTCTGTAGGCAGCCAACCCTTCTCTACCTCTGGTGAACATCCGGTCAAAACCAACGCGCCGGCTAGTGCCAAGCCAGTGATCGATGTGATCTTTATGCGTCGGCTGCCGGTTCGGTTCTGCGAACTCACAGACGGCCCTTCCTCTTGTTGCTGTCTCCCGGCAGGCCGAAGGCCCTCCGGGCACACTAAAAAGTTTTACTACCCGATGTAGAGCTTACCGCTATGAAGCGGTTTTCGCGCACATGTCGGCGCCGTGGCTCCGAACGCGATGAAACGCGACCGGGACGGCGCCGACATGAGGCTGCTAGCTCGGATCAGTGGAACGAATCGCCGCAGGCGCACGAGCCGCCGGCGTTGGGGTTGTCGATGGTGAACCCCTGCTTCGAAATGGTGTCTTCGAAGTCGATGCTCGCTCCGCTGAGGTAAGGAACGCTCATCTTGTCTACTACCACCTCGACGCCGTCGTAGTCACGGACGGCATCGCCATCAAGCAGACGCTCGTCGAAGTAGAGCTGGTAGATCAGACCGGAGCAGCCACCGGGCTGGACTGCAACACGAAGCCGCAGATCGGTGCGCCCTTCCTGCTCGAGGAGGCTGCGGACCTTGCCTGCTGCGACCTCGGTCAGGTTGACCTCGTGCGTGGGAAGCTCATCGCTCGGGGCGAGCTCGGCTCCAGTGCTGTTTTCGTTGGTTGCAGTGCTCATTGGCCTACCTTCTTATAACGCGCTTGGCAGCGGCGCCGGGGACGCAGCCTGCCCTTACCCAATTACGTACGGGTTATAGCTCCATGCTACGTCGCGCGGACGCATAGCTATAACTCCCTGACGTAACCGCGCCATGCACGGACTTGTTCCCGGCGGCCCCCTCTGGGCGTCCGCCGGGCTTCGCCGGACAAACGTTGCGGCTAGGACCCCAGGCCTTCGACATTCAGGCGTGCAAGCATCAGGGCCTCGGCCAGCACTGCGTGGCGGAAATCCTCAATATGGAGGGACTCATTGGCGCTGTGGGCCCGCGAATCGGGGTCCTCCACGCCTGTCACCAGGATCTGCACCTCGGGATATACCTCCAGCAAGTCGGCGATGAAGGGAATGGACCCGCCAATGCCCATCTCCACGGGCTTGACACCCCACGACTCACCCAGCGCCCACAGGGCTACCTGTGCGGCAGCAGAGCCTGTATCCGTTGAGAAGGCATTGCCCCGCTCCCCCGGGGTGAAAGTGACCTTGGCACCGAAGGGAGCATTGGCTTCAAGGTGGGCCTTCAAAGCCTCCATGGCATCGTCGGGGTCCTGGCCCGGTGCGAGCCGCATACTGAATTTGGCCCGGGCTGCCGGGATGAGGGTGTTGGAGGCCACATCCACAGCCGGAACATCCATGCCAATGATGGAGAGCGCGGGTTTCGTCCACAGACGGGAAGCCAGGGTCCCGCTGCCGGCGAGCCGAACGCCGTCGAGCACTGAAGCGTCAGCCCGGTAGTCCTCTTCGGTGAGGTCCACTTTGACGTCGTCCTTGGCTACAAGTCCGGCAACGGCCACAGTGCCGTCGTCGTCATGGAGGGTGGCAATAAGCCTGGCAAGAAGGGTTGGCGCGTCCAGGACGGGACCGCCGAACATTCCCGAGTGCACGGCGTGCTCCAGGACCCGCACTTCGAAGGTACCGTCTACGAGGCCGCGGAGGCTGGTGGTCAGTGCCGGGACGCCCACTTTCCAGTTGCTGGAGTCTGCAACCACAATCACATCGGCACGCAGGAGTTCGCGGTGTTCTTCCAGGAACGTCCGGAAGGTGGGCGAACCGGCTTCTTCCTCTCCTTCGAAGAAGAAGGTCACGCCCAGGCCGAACTCATCGCCGAGGACCTTTACTGCAGCTGCATACGCAGCCAAATGGGCCATGATGCCGGCCTTGTCATCCGCCGCTCCCCTGCCGTAAAGGCGTCCGTCACGCTCCTCAGCTACAAACGGTTCCGAATTCCACAGTGCGCGGTCTCCCGGCGGCTGGACATCGTGGTGCGCGTACAGCAGGATGGTGGGCTTGCCGTCCCGGGCTTCGCGACGGGCGACGACGGCGGGACCCCCGTTGGTGCCATCGGCCTTGGCCGACCGCAGGATGCGGACGTCCTGCATACCCGCAGTGCGGACCATGGCCGCAACTGCCTCTGCGCTCCGGTCCAGTTCGGCGGGATCGAAGCTGGCCCAGGCAATTCCGGGGATCGCTACGAGTTCCTTGAGTGATGAGATTGTTGCGTCAAAGGCGGCGTTGACGGCCTCGGACAATGCGTGGCCGTCCACTCCGTCAACTGCCGGGGAAGCGACCCCGGTGTGGCCTGCGTTCCCTTGCTGGTTCTGCGGGATCTCCGCGTGTGCTGAATTCATGCCCCTCACCTTACCGCCGGGGCATTGCGGCCAACGTAACCTGCGCCACCTGCCCGCGCTGTATTCTTGAGTGGTGTTCGGACGCAAAAAGGAAGAGCCCAGCGCTCAATCAGTAGTAGACCAGGCCCACGCCGCCTCCACGGAGCCGGTTGTCGGAAAGGGCGCCCCTACGCCCAAGCGGAAAGTCCAGGAGGCCGCCCGCAAGCGCCCTCTGGTACCCACCGACCGCAAGGCTTCCAAGGAAGCCGAGCGTGTGGCGATTCAGGACCAGCGCCAAAAGATGCGCCAGGCATTGGACACCGGCGACGAGAAGTACCTGCCGCTGCGGGACAAGGGACCGCAGAAGCGCTTTGTCCGGGACTACGTCGATGCCCGCTTCACGCTGGGCGAGTACCTGATGTTCGGTGCCCTGCTGTTCGTAGTGGTCTCCCTGGTGGTGCCGACCAACAGTGCGCAGATCACCTATGTCCTGGTGGGCTTCTGGATCATGTTCCTGGCCGTGTTCGTTGACGTCTTTATTCTTTCCCGCCAACTCCGCAAGCGCCTGATGGCCAAGTTCGGAGAGGTGGAGCGTGGCAGTGTCTGGTATGGGTGCATGCGCGCACTCCAGTTCCGCAAACTGCGCCTGCCCAAACCGCAGGTCAAGCGCGGACAGTACCCTTCCTAGCGGACCGCCATTAAGACGTGGCCCCGGACCCTGGCAATCAGCCAATGGTCCGGGGCCTTTTCCTTGCCCTGAATTGCTTGCTCTGAATTGCTTGCCTAGAAGCCGCCGGTCCTAGTGGGAGGCCCGCTTGCGGAGCTTTGCGAGATCCCTGTTGATACGGGCAGCCCAGAACGGTCCTTCGTAAAGGAAAGCTGTGTAACCCTGGACCAGCGTCGCTCCGGCGTCAAGACGTTCCTGCACGTCGTTTGCCGTCTGCACGCCGCCGACGGCAATGAGGACAAGCTGGTCCCCCACCGCCTTTTTCAAGCGCCGCAAGACCTCAAGGGACCGCTGCTTCAGCGGGGCTCCGGATAGACCGCCGGAGCCAAGTGCCGCGACCTTTTCCGGATCACTGACCAGGCCTTCCCGCCCGATGGTGGTGTTGGTGGCGATGATGCCGTCAAGCTTCAGGTCAAGCGCCAGCCGTGCGACGTCGTCGATGTCTTCATCACTGAGGTCTGGAGCGATCTTGACCAACAGCGGAACGTGCCTGCCGGCGGCCTCGTCCGCGGCATCGCCGACGGCCCTGAGCAAAGGACGCAGGGTCTCCACGTTCTGGAGCAACCGCAGGCCCGGCGTATTGGGCGAGCTGACATTGACCACCAGGTAATCCACGGCTGGTGCGAGGCTGCGTGCACTAATCAAGTAGTCCTCGGTAGCGTCGTCCAGTTCCACCACCTTGGTCTTGCCGATGTTGACCCCGATCACCGGCCGGACGCCTGCGTGTACGCGCTGCAGGGCTGCCCGCGCGGACTTGAGCCTGGGGGCCACGGCGGCGGCACCGTCGTTGTTGAAGCCCATCCGGTTGATGACCGCTTTGTCCTCAATCAAACGGAATAGCCGCGGCTTCTCGTTTCCCGGCTGGGCCTGCCCCGTGATGGTGCCCACCTCGACGTGTCCGAACCCAAGCTCGGCGAGAGCCTCAATGCCATGGCCCTCTTTGTCGAAACCTGCAGCGAGGCCGAAGGGCGAGGGAAACGTCAGACCCAGCGCCTCAGTGCGGAGGGAGGGATCCGGAGCAGTCAGCTTGGCCAGGATCCGCCCTGCTCCGGTACGGTGCGCCGTCCGGATGGCAGTGAAGCCGATCTTGTGTGCTTTCTCGGCATCCATCCAGGAGAAGGCGAGCTTGAAGAAGGTGGGGTAAACACGCATGTTCCTAGTTTTCCGGTTTCCGCACTGCTCGCCAAACCCATGACCTGCCGGGGCTAGCATGTAGCCATGCCGGTACAGGGAAGCAGCGCACACCAGAATGGGCGGTTCACCGCTGACGTGGTGGTGGTCGGCGCCGGCCTTTCGGGGCTCGTGGCCGCCGCTACCGCCTATGCCGCAGGTAAACGGGTGGCAATTTTCGACCAGGAGCCCGCCGCTTCGCTGGGCGGCCAGGCACCCTGGTCCTTTGGCGGACTCTTTCTGGTCGACACGCCGGAACAACGCCGCCTCGGCGTACGGGACAGTACCGAACTCGCCCTCGGCCACTGGATGGCGTCAGCCGCCTTCGACCGGCCCGAAGATGCCATGGCCCGCCAGTGGGCAGCCGCCTATGTGGACTTCGCCTCCGCTGAAAAACGCTCATGGCTCCGGAGCCTGGGCGTCGGCTTCTTTCCGCTCGTCCAGTGGGCTGAACGTGGCGGGTACGGGCCACAAGGGCATGGAAACTCCGTTCCGAGGTTCCATGTCGCGTGGGGTACCGGACCCGCCGTCGTCGAGCCTTTCGCGGCCAAGGTGCGTGAAGGCGTGGAAAAGGGCAGGGTGTCACTTAACTTCCGGCATCGGGCTACGGCCCTCCTGACGTCGTCGGGCAGCGTCATCGGAGTCTGCGGTGACGTTTTGGAACCTACGACGGCGGTCCGCGGCCAGCGTTCGACGCGTACCGTCGTCGGGCACTTCGAGGCCGAGGCGGGCGCGACCGTGGTGACCACCGGAGGCATAGGCGGCAATCACGAGGCCGTCCGTCGGCAGTGGCCGGGCACCCCGCCGAGGGAAATGCTCAGTGGCGTGGCTGCCTCCGTTGACGGGGAGTTCCTGGATGTCGTACAGCGCGTTGGCGCTTCGCTGATCAACGGCGACCGGATGTGGCACTACCCCGAAGGCATTCACAACTACGATCCCGTCTGGCCAAAGCATGGCATCCGTATCCTTCCCGGTCCTTCATCCCTATGGTTGGACGCCTGCGGAAGGCAACTGCCCGCTCCGCTGTTCCCGGGTTTCGATTCCCAAGGGGCATTACGGCATATCGTGTCCACGGGACACGGGTACTCGTGGTTCGTCTTGAACCGGACCATCGCGCTCAAGGAGCTGGCCCTCTCAGGCTCGGAGCAAAACCCCGACCTGACGGGCAAGGACGTCAGGCTGCTGCTGACGCGTTTGAAGCCCCGGGGCGATACGCCTATTGAGCGCTTCCTCGAGCGCGGTGCAGACTTTGTCCAGGCCGCGTCCGTAGCTGAATTGGCCGGACGGATGAACGACTTGACGGGCTCCGGCCTCATCAATGCCGACTCTCTTGGCCGGATGGTGCTGGCAAGAGACCGGCAGGTGGAAAGCGGCCTGGGCAAAGACCCGCAGCTGGCCGCCATTCACGCCGCCCGCAGATTCTCCGTGGACAGGCTCATGAGGGTGGCTCCCCCACACCGCCTGGCGGACCCCGCGCACGGTCCGCTCATTGCCGTCCGCCTCTCGGTCGTTACCCGGAAGAGCCTCGGCGGACTCCAAACGGATCTTCGCTCACGGGTGCTCAATGACGGGGGCCAGGCGATCGACGGTCTTTACGCAGCAGGCGAAGCCGCCGGCTTCGGCGGAGGCGGAATACATGGCTACCGCGCCTTGGAAGGAACGTTCCTCGGCGGCTGCCTGTTCAGTGGCCGGGCTGCCGCGCGGGACGCAGCCCTGAGTGTCTAAGCTGAAGCCATGGAATGGGCTACAGACATCCTCGGCGCGGACTTCCAGTCCTGCACCATAGAAACATCCGGTGCCGACGGCACCATGCGTCGCGCCACCGTGGTTCGATACCGCCCGGACTCCCTCGCGGCAGGAACCGGGAAACCGCGCACCGTGCACGGCGCAGTGCTCTTCCTGCACGGCTGGAGCGACTACTTCTTCAACAAGGACCTCGCCAGGTTCTGGGCCCGCCTGGGTTACGAGTTCTACGCGCTCGACATGCACAATCACGGACGCAACCTGGACGAAGCGACCACCGGCGGCTATGTCGCCGACCTTGCGGACTATGATGCCGAGATCACCATGGCCTTGGACATCATCAGGGCGGACCACACCGGCTCGGAACAGCCTGGCATTGCCCTGATGGGCCACTCCACCGGGGGCCTTGTCGCTGCCCTCTGGGCCAGCCGCCACCCCGGCAGCGTCCAGTATCTGATCCTTAACAGCCCCTGGCTGGAAATGCACGGGAACAGGTTTGGACGGCGGGCCGCCCAGGCCATGGTGGCTCCATTGGCCCGGTTCCGCCCCGAGATGGTCCTCAGGCTTCCCGAACGGGGCTTCTACTTCCGGAGTATCAGCATTACCGCTGAAGGAGAGTGGCCGCTGGACGAACGGTACCGGCCACCGTTTGCGTTCCCTGTCCGGGCTGGTTGGCTGCGGGCAGTCCTCGCCGGTCATGCGAAGGTTGACCGCGGGTTGGAACTGGATATTCCCGTGTTGGTGCTGACATCGGCTGCCAGCGCGAACGGCATGGTTTGGCAGGAGTCCATGCGCCGTTCGGACGCAGTGCTCGATGTGGACGTCATTGCGGCCAGGGTCATGGCGCTGGGCCGAAGCGTGACCTTGGAAAGAGTAGAAGGCGGGCTGCATGACGTGTTTCTTTCTGCCCCCAAAGTACGGGAAGACGCATACGCCAGGCTGGCACGCTGGATCCACGGATACATGGAAACCGGCCCGTTGGGAACTCAGGAGAAGGGAGACACATGACTACCACGGGGGAAGCCGTTGCGACGTGGCAGCCGGACTTTTTGGGCTACGGATACGAACGCCTCGATCTTCCTTTGACACCGGACGAGGAGGGCGAGGTCAAAGCCACGCTCGTCCGGCATCATCCTGCGCCCGCATCCCCGGCCCCGCACGGCCTCCTCGACTATTTGTCCTCATTCGCCAAGCGTCGCCGCCGCCACGTTCCTGCCGACCCGTCCGGAGCACCACGGGCCGTGCTTTATCTGCACGGCTGGGCGGACTATTTCCTGCAGACTGAGCTCGCCGAGTACCTCACCGCTTCCGGCTTCCACTTCTATGCAGTGGACCTCCGCAAGTTCGGGCGCAGCCTTCTACCCGGGCAGACTCCTGGATACACAGCTGACCTTGCCGTCTACGACGAAGACCTGGACGTTGCGTTGGCCGCCATTGAACGCGACATAGCCGAGCGCACCGGAGACACGGCGCCGCCAACCATCCATGTGTTGGCCCACAGCCTGGGCGGCCTCATAGCTTCCCTGTGGGCGGACCGTAATCCCGGACGGATCGGCACATTGGTGCTGAACTCCCCGTGGCTGGAACTACAGGGCAGCAGCCTGGTCCGCAGCGTGGCCGTGCATCTCATCGAGCCTTTTGCACGCACTGACCCTAAGCGCCCCTTCCGGTTTCCGGACATGCCCGCCTATTGGGAAAGCGTCAGCAGCGAAGCCCACGGTGAGTGGTCGCTCGATCCCGTGTGGCGGCCACGAACGTCGTTCCCCATCCGCGCCGGCTGGACCAAGGCAGTCCTGGCGGGCCACAGCGCTGTTGAACGCAAGCTCAACATCGACTCACCCGTCCTGGTGCTGCTGTCCGGACGAACCAGGATCCAGGCCGAGTGGACAGCAGACCTCATGCGGGCGGACGCGGTGATCGATGTTGAAGAGACGGCCAGACGCGCGTTGGGGCTGGGCCGTCGAACCGCCGTCTTCCGGTACCCGGGTGCGTTGCATGACGTGTTCCTCTCCCGCAGGAGCGTGCGGGAACAGGCCTACCGGGACGTAGCGGTGTGGCTTCAGTCCTACCCCTATTGAGGCCCGGTGGCGTTAGGGCCC
This sequence comes from Paenarthrobacter sp. YJN-5, assembly GCF_015040095.1. NCBI lineage: Bacteria > Bacillati > Actinomycetota > Actinomycetes > Micrococcales > Micrococcaceae > Paenarthrobacter > Paenarthrobacter sp. YJN-5. Next base: position 2,249,740 of record NZ_CP053544.1, on the reverse strand, counting down.
GACGGCGACATGATGACTCCGCGGAAGAAGCACGCCTGCGCTATTTAGCCGCAGGTGCCGCGTCCACCGCTCCCCCGTAGCGCCGGTCGCGCTTGGCATAGATTTCGACGGCGTCCCACAGCGTGCGCCGGTCAACATCGGGCCAAAGGGTATCCATGAAGACAAACTCGGCATAAGCGGACTGCCACAAGAGGAAGTTCGAAAGGCGCTGCTCACCTGAACTGCGCAGGAAGAGGTCCACATCCGGGAGATCGGGTTCATCCAAGTACTTCTGGATGGTCCGCTCATTCACGGATCCCGGCTTGAGCACGCCGGACGCGACATCGTGTGCGATGGCCGAGACGGCGTCCGCGATTTCCGCGCGGCCACCGTAATTAACACACATGGTCAACGTGCAGGTGTCATTGGCGCGGGTGTACTCCTCGGCCTCTTCAAGCTCCCGGATCACCGAGCCCCACAGCTTGGGCCGGCGACCCGCCCAGCGGATCCGCACACCCCACTCGTCCAGTTGGTTCCGCTGCCGGCGCAGCACGTCCTTGTTAAAACCCATGAGGAAGCGAACTTCCTCCGGTGACCTCCGCCAGTTCTCCGTCGAAAAAGCGTAGACACTCACATACTTGATTCCGAGCTCGATGGCTCCGGCCATGACATCCAGCAGGGCCGGCTCGCCGGCTTTGTGTCCTTCGATGCGGGGCAGGCCCCGCTGGTTGGCCCACCGGCCGTTGCCGTCCATGACGATCGCCACGTGCTGTGGGATGAGTTCCCGGGGGATGTCGGGAGGGAGCGCGCCGGAAGGATGCTTGTACGGGGGAACCACAGGCGCGGTCCGTGCTGCAATCCTGCTTTTCTTTCCAAGTGCCACTGTCAGCTTCGCTCCACGTGTTTGAGGGATTTAACGGCACGCTCCAGATGCCATTGCAGGTAACTGGCCACCAACCCGGCGGCCTCCCGGCGATGCCGCAGATCCGATTCATCGGCAATAGCCCAGTCTCCGGTCAGGAGGGCCGCCAGCAATACCACCGTCTCCGGTGCCGGCGCCGGCGAACCCGGCGGACGACAGTCTCCGCACACCATGCCGCCCAAAGGGGCCGAGAAAGCCGTGTGCGGGCCGGGCCTGCCGCAGCGGGAGCAATCGGTAAAGCTCGGCGCCCATCCGCCCGTGGCCAGGGCCCGCAAAAGATATGAATCCAGGATCAATTCCGGCGGATGATCCGATCGGCTCAACGCCGCCAGGGCGCCCACCAGCAGGTTGTATTGGGCCGTGCCGGACTCAGCGTCGGCGTCGGTCAGTTTTTCCGCGGTCTCCGTCATGGCTGCCGCCACGGTAAAGCGGCTGTAGTCGGCGGCAATACTGCTTCCGTAAGCGCCCTTCGCCACTGCCTGGGTCACGATGTCCAGGGTCCGGCCGGAGACCAGTTGCAGGTCTGCCACCATGAACGGTTCCAAGCGGGCGCCGAACCGGCTGCTTGTCCTGCGGACGCCCTTGGCAACGGCACGGACTTGTCCGTGGTGTTTGGTCAGCAAGGTGATGATGCGATCAGCCTCACCGAGCTTATGGGTGCGGAGCACCACGGCATCGTCCCGGTAGGAACGGGCTGCGAACGAGGACTGATTGGCCACACCCTATCTTCGCACCGACACGGCTGCGGGGAGACCACCGGGCCGTGCAGCGGATGTATTTCCCATCACTGCACGGCCCCGGAGCCTAGGCCTGGGCGTCCCGGACGGCCCTGTTGACTGCCGAAATCAAGGCCTTCAGGGATGACGTGGTGGTGCTGGGATCGATACCGACGCCCCACAGAACCCGATCCCCCACGGCGCATTCAACATAAGCTGCGGCACTGGCGCTGCCGCCCTCGGACAGTGCGTGTTCGCTGTAGTCCAGGACGCGCACGTCAACGCCGTCCTGGTGCAGGATGTCCAGCAAAGCCGCGATCGGACCGTTGCCGTGCCCGGTGCGGCGGACCTCGGCGCCTTCAATGCGGAGGTTCGCAGTCATGGTCATGGCGCCGGACTCGTCTGTCTCCGTGCTGACGCTGCCCAGGGAATAACGGCCCCACTGCGCCTGCTCCTCTTCCGAGGGCAGGTATTCGTCCTGGAAAATCTGCCAGAGCTGGGCTCCGCTGACTTCTCCGCCCACAGCATCCGTCCGGCGTTGGATGACGCCGGAGAATTCGATCTGTGCCCGGCGCGGCAGGTCGAGGTTGTGCTCATTTTTCAGCAGGTAGGCCACGCCTCCCTTGCCCGACTGGGAGTTGACCCTGATGACGGCTTCGTAGCTGCGGCCCAGGTCCTTGGGATCGATGGGCAGGTACGGCACCTGCCACGTGAAGTCACTGACGGGCACACCGGCTGCCGCGGCGTCCTTCTCCAGCGCCTCGAAGCCCTTCTTGATGGCGTCCTGGTGCGACCCGGAGAAGGCCGTGAACACGAGGTCTCCACCGTAGGGAGAACGCTCCGGCACGGGCAGCTGGTTGCAGTACTCCACCGTCCGGCGGACCTCATCGATGTCCGAGAAATCGATCATGGGATCGACTCCTTGGACGAACATGTTCAGGCCCAGGGTCACCAGGTCCACGTTGCCGGTCCGCTCACCGTTGCCAAAGAGGCAACCCTCAATCCGGTCTGCTCCGGCCAGGTAACCGAGTTCCGCCGCAGCTACGCCGGTGCCGCGGTCGTTGTGCGGGTGCAGGGAGATAATGATGCCCTCGCGCGGGTGGAGGTTCCTGTCCATCCATTCAATGGAGTCCGCGTAGACGTTGGGTGTGGCCATCTCCACCGTCGCGGGCAGGTTAATGATGACCTGCTTGTCGGAGGATGCCTCAAAGACATCGGCGACGGCGTTGCACACACGCGCGGCGTACTCGAGTTCGGTTCCGGTGAAGGACTCCGGCGAATACTCGTAAGTGATGTGGGTATCGGTGAGGGTTTCCTCATACTTCTTGCACAACCGCGCGCCCTGGAGGGCGATGTCCAGGATTCCGTCCTCATCCTGGTTGAAGACCACCCTGCGCTGCAGGACCGACGTCGAGTTGTAGAGGTGGACGATCGCTTGCTTTGCGCCTACCAAAGACTCATACGTGCGTTCGATCAGGTGTTCGCGTGCCTGGGTCAGGACCTGGATGGTGACGTCATCCGGGATATGGCCGCCCTCGATCAGCTGACGGACAAAATCGAAGTCTGTCTGCGAAGCTGACGGGAAACCGACCTCGATCTCCTTGAAGCCCATCTTCACCAGCAGCTGGAACATCTTCAGCTTGCGTGCGGGGCTCATGGGATCGATCAGCGCCTGGTTGCCGTCACGGAGGTCTACTGCACACCAACGCGGGGCCTTGGTGATGACCTTGTCCGGCCACGTGCGGTCGGGAACCTCAACCTTGATTTGGTCCTGGAACGGAATGTAGCGGTGGACGGGCATTCCGGACGGCTTTTGTGCATTACGCATGACGTGTGGCCTTTTCTTTCTGTAAGAACTAAGTGAAAGCTTAGCCGGGCACAACGAAACTCCGCGGCGAGGATGGCCCAGCTTTCAGTTAGCTTTCAGGCCTCGCCGCGGCAGCTAAGAAGAAGCATTTCCGCACGCACATGATCACAGTAACACGGTGCGTATGATGACATTGCAACACCCAATGCAACGTCCACTATGCAGACGCTGCGCGGTGCAACGCCGGCAGCAGCGTCCCTTCAAGGAGCCACAGTGCCACAGTCGGGGATCACTCTTTCCAACATCGACCGCAACGTCCGGCCTCAGGACGACCTCTACCAGTTCGTCAACGGAGCCTGGCTGAACAGCACTACCATTCCGGACGACCGGCCCTTGGAAGGTACTTTCACGTCCTTGCGCGATGAAGCCGAGTTGGCAGTCAAAGCAATCATCGAGGAAGCCGCGGCCAAAGGCGCCGGGGCTAGCGGCGTTGAACAAAAAATCGGCGGGCTCTACGCCAGCTTCATGGACGAAGCGGCAGCCGAAGCCAAAGGACTTGACCCTCTCAGGGACCGGCTTGAAGAGGTGCGTGGAGTTACATCTGTGCAGGAGTTGATGCGGCTCATCGGACGCTTGTTCCGCGCGGACGTCTCCGGACTGTTCGGGATCTATCCGGCACCCGACGCCGGCAACCCGGAGCGGGTCCTGCTCTACATCGCCCAAGGCGGACTCGGGCTCCCCGACGAATCGTATTACCGCGAAGAAAAGTTCGCTCCGATCGTCAGCGCCTACAACGCCTACATCGCCAAGCTCTTCGGTTTGGCGGGCATTCCGGACGCCGGCGCTGCTGCGGACCGGATCGTGGCGCTGGAAAAGGCCATCGCATCACACCACTGGGACAACGTCACGTTGCGAGATCCCCAGAAGACCTACAACTTGAAGACCGCCGAAGAAGCTGCGGGCCTGCTGCCGCTGCTGGATGACTGGTTCGAAGCTGCCCGCATCGACACGGCCAAGCGCAGCGAAATCGTGGTCAGCACCCCGGACTTCTTCACCGGCGCTGCGGCTTTGCTGGAGTCCGAAGACCTCAGCACGTGGAAGGAATGGTTGACGCTGCGTGTGCTTTCCTCCGCAGCGCCCTACCTTTCAGCAGACTTCGTTGACACCAACTTCGACTTCTACGGGACCACGTTGAGCGGTACGCCCCAAAACAAGGAGCGCTGGAAGCGCGGCGTGGCCGTCGTGGAAGCCGCGCTCGGCGAGGCTGTAGGCCAGATCTACGTGGAGCGCCACTTCCCGGCGGGCCACAAAGCGCGGATGCAGACCCTCGTAGCAAACCTCATCGAGGCCTACCGGCAAAGCATCACCTCGTTGGAGTGGATGGGTGAGGCTACCAAGGCTGAAGCCCTCAAGAAGCTGGATGCTTTCCGTCCCAAGATCGGTTTTCCGGAAAAGTGGATCGACTACTCTTCGGTCGAGATCGATCCCAACGACCTCCTCGGCAACGTGGAGCGTGCACATGACGCCGACGTCGAGCGGCACCTTGACGAGGTGGGCAAGCCCGTCGACCTGGACAAGTGGCTCATGACCCCCCAGACCGTCAACGCCTATTACCACCCCATGCTGAACGAGATCGTCTTCCCGGCAGCCATCCTGCAGCCTCCCTTCTTCAACGCCGAGGCCGACGATGCCGTCAACTACGGCGGCATCGGCGCCGTCATCGGTCACGAAATAGGCCATGGTTTCGACGACCAGGGCTCTCAGTTCGACGGCAGCGGGGCGCTGCGCAACTGGTGGACCGAAGAGGACCGCGCAGCATTCGAGACCCGCACGGCCAAGCTCGTGGCGCAGTACGACGCGCTCTCCCCCTATGCCGCGCCCGGCCACACAGTGAACGGCAAGCTGACCCTCGGCGAGAACATCGGCGACCTTGGAGGTCTGACAATCGCGTACAAGGCGTATCAGCTGAGCTTGGACGGGGCGGAGCCGGAGGTCATCGATGGCTTTACAGGCCAGCAGCGGTTCTTTATGTCCTGGGCAGCGGGCTGGCGCCAGGTCATCAGGGCCGAGGAAGCGATCCGCAGGCTCGCCACGGACCCCCACTCCCCCAACGAATTCCGTACCAACGCCATTGCCCGTAACCTCGACGCTTTCCACGAGGCATTCGCAGTGACGGAACAGGACAGGATGTGGATGGACCCGGCCGAGCGGGTCAGCATCTGGTAATCACGTCCAGAAAAAATCGGCCGGGCCCTCGTGGGCCCGGCCGTTTTTGTTGGCGAAAGAATTTGCCTATTGGGTGATGTACAGCGGGTTGACCTGCTGGCAGACCGCATCGCTGGCCGTCTGGTTGACGACGTCGTCGGGGACCGAGGCCGCGCCATAGGCGGTTCCCGTGCCAAAGTCCGTGCCGATGTACAGCTGGACTCCGGTCACGCCCGGCGCCTGCTGGACCTGCGTGGCCGGGATCCCGAACAAAGTAGCGACATCGGTGGCGACGTCAGCGAATTCCGGACCGTAATAGACCACGGTCTGATCAACTGGGTTGGCCAGGTAAGAGACGGACTGGGCAAAACCGTTGCTGGTCAGGACTCCGAGGATCTCCTGCGCCCTTGTGCCGATCCCGCTGCCGTTGGCGACAGCTACGGGCTGCAGCGCCTTGTCGTACGCGGGTGGGGCAGGAGGTGCACTGGTGGGAGCGGCCGTCGGGTCACCGGGCGCAGGCGTGGCGGTGGCCCCTGGATTCGTCAGGTCCAGATCGGCGCGCAGCGCTGCAAACAGCTGCGACGCCTGCGGCTCCACCAATTCAAGCCTGTTCGGGTCGATAGCAGCGGCCTGGGTGGGCACCGAAACGAAAGCCACCTTGGAAACGTCGATGTCCTTGAGCCTCCCGCCGATGGTCAGGAGGGTAGGCACGGATGCCAGACCCTCATCAACGGTCAGGTTCTGCGTCACAACGTCCGCAATCTGGAGAAGGCGCTGGGGGTTGCCAAGGGTTCCCTCGTCCTTCAGCTTGCGGGTCAGGGAGGAAAGGAACGCCTGCTGGCCCTTGATACGGCCCAGGTCTCCACCGTCTCCAAAAGCGTGGCGGGTTCGGAGGAATGCCAGCGCCTGCTCGCCCTCCACCTGGGAATTACCCTTGGCCAGCCGCAGGCCGGAGTCGGGGTCGAAGACCGGATCGCTGACGCAGACATCCACCCCGCCGATCGCCTTGGAAAGTTCCTTCACGGCATTGAAATCCGCCATCATGAAGTGGTCCACGGTGAGGCCCGTGAGTTTGTTGATGGTGTCCACTGCACAGCCGATGCCGGCTTCGGCCATGGCTTCGTTGATCATGACGCCACTGCGCGCCGGAAACGTCTGGTTGGTGGTGCGATCAGTGCATTGCGGCACGTCCACCAGCAGGTCGCGGGGGAAACTCATGACGCTGACCCGCTTGTTGTCGGCCGAAATGTCCAGCAGCATCATCACGTCGGAGTGGCCGTACCCTGTTGAGTCCTCGGATGAGCCGTATTGGGAGTTCTTGCCATCGCGGGTATCCGAGCCGAGGATCAGGATCTGCAGCCGGTCCGATTTGTCGTCGACCACGGCCTCCCCGGTGTCCCGGGAATCCCCTGCGCTTAAGGGCGCTTTAGTGATGTTGTTCTGCAACCGGATGAACCAGAAAGCGGCGAAGGCAACTCCGGCGACGAGGGCCACTGAGACGACACCCGTGACAATCTTCAACCACAGCGGCAGCCCTTTGGGCGCGTTCATGTGGCGGGGAGTCCCTTCGGGGTCTCCCCCGTGACGCGCCTCACCGGGTGCAGCGGTGCCGGTGCCCTGGGGCCGGGCTTCACGACGTCGCACTATTCGGTTACCTTTCCTCAAACGCTCGAATTCCCGCAATCATAATGGCCGATTCTGGGAAGTTCCTTATCCTGCCTTCGGCCACGCCGACGCGGGCACAGGCTCAGAAGCCGAGCTTCACCAGCTGTTTCGGATCACGCTGCCAGTCCTTGGCCACCTTGACGTGCAGATCGAGGTAGATCCTGGTGCCCAGCAAGGTTTCGATCCCCTTGCGCGCATTGGTTCCGACCTCCCGCAGGCGGCTGCCGCCCTTGCCGATGATGATGGCCTTCTGGGACGGCCTTTCCACGTAAAGATTGACCCTGACATCGAGGAGGGGGTTCTCTTCGGTCCGCCCTTCGCGGGGAACAATCTCTTCCACCACCACTGCCAGTGAGTGGGGCAGTTCATCCCGGACCCCCTCCAGCGCGGCCTCGCGGATAAGTTCGGCGATCATGACCGCTTCAGGTTCGTCCGTGAGTTCGCCGTCCGGGTACAACGGAGGCGACGGCGGCATGTGGCTGATCAGGACGTCGGCAACAGTGGTGACCTGGAAACCGTCAGCTGCCGATACGGGAACGATGTCCGCCCAGCCCTGCTCTCCCAGCACCTCGCGGCCGAGTGCATCGACCGCCATCAGTTGCTCAGTGAGGGCCTTGCGGTCCACGAGGTCGGTTTTGGTGACGATCGCGACGATCGGTTTGCGTCCGACGGCGGCCAGCTGCGCGGCGATGTATTTGTCACCGGGGCCGATTTTCTCGTTGGCGGGGAGGCAGAACCCGATCGCGTCCACCTCGGCGAGGGTGTCGGCCACGAGCTCGTTGAGGCGTTTGCCGAGCAGGGTCCTGGGGCGGTGCAGTCCCGGGGTGTCCACGAGGATCAACTGTGCGTCTTCCCGGTGGACGATACCGCGGATGGTGTGGCGCGTGGTCTGTGGTTTGGCGGAGGTGATCGCGACCTTCTGCCCCACCAAGGCGTTCGTCAGGGTCGATTTGCCGGCGTTGGGCCTGCCAACAAGGACGGAAAATCCTGCGTGGAAGCCGCCGAAGGCATCCTCGGCGTCGCGGTTCTTACTTTGCTTGCTCACGTGGAACTCCCTGTTGCGTTGTATCTGACTCGTCAAGAAGGTCTTCAAGGTCAGTTTCTTCTTTTGGCATCGCCGCCGCAATGATGTGGCTTACCCGGTTTCGCCGACCCTCAAGCCTATCGGCGCGCAGCGAGACGCCGTCCACTTCCACGGAACTTCCCACAATAGGGACTTGTCCGAGGGCCTTGGCCAGCAGGCCGCCCACCGTATCGACCTCGTCATCGTCAAGGTCGATGTCGAACAGTTCGCCAAGATCGTCAATGCTCATCCGGGCGCTCACCCGGTATGTTCCATCGCCCAGGTCAACCGCCTCTTCCGCGGCTGCATCGTACTCGTCCACGATTTCCCCGACGATTTCTTCAATGAGGTCCTCCAGGGTGACAAGCCCGGCCGTCCCTCCGTACTCGTCGATGACGATCGCGACGTGCGTCGATTCTTTCTGCAGCTCCTTGAGCAGGTCGCTGACAAGCTTGGACTCGGGAACGTAGCGGACCTCGCGCGACAAGGAGTCGACGTCGTGCGGCTGCAGTCCGGGCTCCCGCCGGTGCAGTGCGGCCGCCACGTCCTTGAGGTAGAGGATCCCCTTGATCTGGTCCGTGTTCTCGCCGATAACCGGGATACGGGAGTACCCGGAGCGCAGGAACAGGGCCATTGCTTCTTCCAGGCTGGAACCCGTGGTGATGCTGACGATGTCCGTTCTGGGAACCATGACGGAACGCACCAAAGTGTCACCGAATTCGAAGACCGACTGAATCAGTTCAGCCTCATTGTCTTCGATCATGTCCGACTCGGCAGCACGGTCAACAAACTCACGGAACTCTTCCTCGCTGACGAACGCGTCACCGCCTGCGGGCGCCCCGGGAGCAACGGCACTTCCCAAGGACACCAGCCAGGCGGGAACGGGACCGAGCACCCAGCAGAGAAACCGAATGAGCGGAGCAGTGAAGCGGACGACGGGACCCGACTGCGCCCGGCCCAGTTGCCGTGGCGAAACACCCACCAGCACAAAGCCGATGACGGCCATGATGCCGGTGGCTGCCAGCCCGGCAAGCCATACGTTGTCCAAGAGGCTGTGAAGCACGACGGCGACTGCAACCGCGGCTGCCATCTCGAACCAGACGCGCCAAAAACGGAGCGCCCGCATATGGGCAACCGGATTCTTCAGAATGCTCGCCAGGGCTTTGCCCTTGCTGCGGAGCACCGATTGTTCAGCTTCGTGCCTGGGCAGGAAGTTGAAGGCAGCCTCCGCTGCAGTCAGCAGGGCGACGAAACTGAGAAAAACCAGCGCCATGCCGACCAGGATGAGCGAGGTCACTGCATGGTCTCCATGGGGGCATCCTTGCCCAGGAATTCAGACAGCAGTTCACGCTGCAAACCGAACATCTCTTCTTTTTCCTCGGGCTCGTCGTGGTCGAAGCCCAGCAGGTGGAGGATGCCGTGCGTCGTGAGCAGCAACATCTCATCCTGGGTGGCGTGGCCTGCATTGCGGGCCTGCACCTCAGCCACCTGCGGGCAGATGGCGATATCCCCAAGCATGCCCTGCGGCGTGGGCTTGTCCGGAGTCCCCGGCGTCAGCTCATCCATCGGAACCGAGAGGACATCGGTTGCTCCGGGCTCGTCCATGAGTTCGATGTGCAGCTTTTCCATGGCACCTTCATCCACCAAAAGGATGGACAGTTCGGCCTGCGGGTGGATATACAGGCGTTCGAAGATGAACCGGGACAGTGTTACCAGCTGTTCCTCGTCCACCTCCACGCCGGACTCGTTGTTGACTTCAATGCTCATTTGCGTTCTCCACGTTTGTGTTGTGCGCCGGCCGCCGCTGCGGGCCGGTGGGCGTCATCCCACTTGCTGTACGCGGAAACGATGTCTGCCACAAGGCGGTGCCGGACGACGTCGCCGGCCTCAAGGATCGAGAAATTGACGTCGTCGATCCCCGTGAGGATTTCCCGGACAATGCGCAGTCCGGAGGTGGCACCGAACGGCAAATCGATCTGGGTCACATCGCCGGTGACAACCATCTTCGAGCCGAACCCAAGCCTGGTGAGGAACATCTTCATCTGCTCGGGCGTGGTGTTTTGTGCCTCGTCCAAAATGATGAAGGCATCGTTCAGGGTGCGGCCACGCATGTAGGCGAGCGGGGCAACTTCAATGGTCCCCGCCGCCATGAGCCGCGGAATCGATTCAGGGTCCATCATGTCGTGCAAGGCGTCATACAACGGCCGAAGATAGGGATCGATCTTGTCACTCAGGGTTCCGGGCAGGAAGCCAAGCCGCTCCCCCGCTTCCACCGCCGGCCGGGTCAGGATGATCCTGCTGACTTCCTTGTTCTGGAGCGCTTGCACGGCTTTCGCCATTGCCAAATACGTCTTGCCGGTGCCGGCAGGACCGATGCCGAAAATCACCGTGTTCCCGTCGATGGCGTCAACATAGTTCTTCTGGTTCAGGGTCTTGGGCCGGATGGTCCTGCCCCTGCTGGAAAGGATGTTGTGCGTCAGCACGTCCACGGGGTTCTGCACGGACTGGGACCGCAGGAGGGAAACCAGCTGCTGCAGCACATCCGGAGTGACCACTGTTCCTTTGGCCACCAGCCCCCGGACTTCCTCCAGGAGCCGCATGATCCGCGGAATGACAGTCGAAGGCCCGGACATGGACAGTTCGTTGCCACGAACGTGGAAATTGACGTCGGGAAACTGATCCTCGATGTAGCGCAAGGCCTCGTCATGGCTGCCCAGCGAGTGAATCATTTGATCGGAGTTGTCGAACGTGACGATTTCCGTGCGCGTGCCCGGTAGCGTGTGCGGGAACTCGGTGGCCGCGGCGTTTCCGTTTCCGGTCCGCAACCGCCCATTCAGGGACTCACTCATAGTGCTGGCCGTACGGCCTGATCTCCTCCGGTTGGTTCAGTCATTATCCATATGTCCGTGGTGCGCCCATCCTCACGGATGCCCGCCTGCGGGAATGCCTCCAATCCTACGCCAGCAGACCGCAGCCCGGCCCCTTTCCGTGGGGGCTTTCACAGCATCGAATCAAGGCCGTTACGAATTTGTCTCAACTCGGCATCGGGCCGATATCAATCCTGTTGCAGTTGCTCCGCTACCCCCAAAAGCCGGCAGGACGCCGTCGTACATGTGCCAAGCTGACAAAGCAGGAAGAAACAGGAACAACACTGTACGCACTACCGGCCGCCCGGAAACGTCGGCCGCGAGGCAAGGAACCCCCATCACCAAGCCGGCAAACAACCAGCAAGGCGCGCAGCGGCGGAGAAAATCCGCAGTAGCGGCGCCTGCGATGCTTGCTGTCCTATTGCTGACGGGCTGCATAGCCAACGGCGGCAACACCCCTGCCACCTCGGGGCCTCCCATCAGCGTCCAGGACGCTCCCGCGAGCAATGCCCCCCTTGAGACAACCCAGGCTTCGACCAAAATTCCCGTCTATTGGATCGGGCGCAGCAAGGACAACGTCTACCTGTACCGAGAGTTCAGGGACATCTCCGGCGATGAGAACCCGGTGACCACGGCGCTTCGGATCATGATGGCGCAGAAGCCCTTGGACCACGACTTCTTCACGCCATGGCAGGATCCCGGAAGCCTGGCCACTTCCATCTCCGGCAAGAACGTCATCACAGTGGACATCTCCCGGGATGCGTTCAACGCCAACCTCGACGCCGGGATGGCCCAAAGAGCCGTACAGCAGCTGGTCTACACGGCGTCGGCGGCGGCGTCCTCCTCGGGCCTGATCAACTCGGGCCAGCAGATCCAGGTAGTCATCCTGGTGGACGGGCACACGGACTTCATGGCGTTCGGGCAGGTGAAGCTGGGCCAGCCCATGGCACGTGATGCATCACTGGTGGCGCCGCTGTGGATCATCGATCCTCAGGAAGATGCCTCGGTGCCCGCGGGTGCGGTGAAGTTCAACGGGCGCAGCACCGACAGTTCAAAGCCCGTGAACTGGCAGATCCTCCAGGACAACGGCTCCGGAACGCGGATCAGCAAGCTTACCGGCCAGGCGAAGCCAACCGGAGATCCCGGACAATACGGGGTGTTCTCTTTCGGGGCCACGCTGAAGCCCGGCAAGTATGAACTCCGGGTTGTCCAGGTGGATGAATCAGGCCGCGCAGACGAGACCACCTTGGACACCCGTCTCTTCAAGGTCGAGTAAGACGTGGCCCGGGTGGTTGGGCCGGTCCGCCGCCCGCTAGCGCCAGCGGCCCAGGATATCGCTCAACAGAACGACGGCGGCCGGTCCGGCCGTTGACGATCGCAAGACGTGGTGGCCCAAAAGCGCCGTCACCGCGCCGGCATCGCTGAGCCTGGTCACCTCACGGGGAGCCATCCCACCCTCTGGACCGACGATCAGGAGGACTTCCCCCGCGGCGTCCGGGCCGCTGTCCGCGAGGATCCCGGCCTCCTCAATCACCGAACGCAGGGAGTTCTTGGCATCCTCGTGGAGGATCACCGCCAGGTCCGCCGCGGCTGCCGCTTTGGCCAAGGCTGTTGTGTCCACCAGGTTCCTGACCTCAGGAATCCAGGCCCGGCGTGCTTGTTTCGCTGCTGCGGTCACTACGGACTGCCACTTTGCGTGCGCTTTCGCGGCGCGATCGCCCTTCCACCGCACAATGGAGCGCTCCGCCTGCCAGGGGATCACAGCATCAATGCCGAGCTCGGTAGCCGTTTCGATGGCGAGTTCGTCGCGGTCTCCTTTGGCCAGCGCCTGCACGAGCACCAACCGGACAGCGGGACGTTCCTCAAAGGCTACTTCTTCCGCAACCACGGACAGCAAGCCTTGCCCTGCCTCGGAGACCCTACCCGTCAGCCTGGCGCCCGCACCATCGGAAATATCCACCGGTTCGCCTGCGGACAGACGCTTCACTGTCACGGCGTGCCGCGCCTCCGGGCCCTCCAGGACAAAGACGGACCCGGACACCAATCCGTCAAGGCTGCCGGTGGGGGCGAAGAATACGGGGTTGCTCACCGCTACAGGTTACCGAGCTTGTCCCGCAGCTTTGCGAACATCCCGCCGCTGGCAACGAGCTTCCCGTCCGTGAACTGTTCTCCGCGGAGTTTGGCGAGTTGACGGAGCAGGTCTTCCTGGGCGGCGTCCAGCTTGGTTGGCGTCTCCACGTGCAGGTGCACTTTGAGGTCGCCGCGGCCGTAACCGCGAAGATGCGTCACGCCGAGCCCGCGCAGGGTGATGATCTCGCCGGACTGCGTACCGGCCTTCACATCGATCTCCTGCGGACCGTCGAAGGTCTCCAGGGTCAACTCCGTGCCCAGGGCGGCTGCAGTCATGGGTACACTTAGCGTGGCGTGGAGATCGTCCCCTTCGCGGATATAGGTGGAATCGCTGTTGACGCGGATCTCCACGTACAGGTCGCCTGCCGGACCACCGGCGGGGCCTGCCTCGCCCTGGCCGGACAGCTGGATACGGGTCCCCGTGGCCACACCGGCGGGTACTTTGATGGTGAGGGACCGGCGGCTGCGGATCCTGCCCTGGCCACTGCACTCGTTGCAGGGATCCTTGATGATGGTGCCGAATCCTTCACAGGATCCGCAGGGCGCGGTGGTCATGACCTGGCCCAGAATGGAGCGCACAGCGCGCTGGACCTGGCCACTGCCGCCACAAATGTCACAACGTTCGGGGTGGGTACCCGGACGGCAGCAGCTGCCGTCACAGGTGGGGCACACAACAGCCGTGTCCACTTCGAGCTTCTTGTTGACGCCGAACACGGCGTCCTTGAGATCAATGCGCACGCTGATGAGGGCGTCCTGGCCACGACGCACGCGGGACGCGGGACCTCCGTGACCCCCGCCCCCGCCGAAGAAGGTGTCGAAAATGTCCTGGAAGGCAAAGCCTTGCCCGGAATAGCCGCCGCCGAATCCGTTGTCCGTTCCGTTTTCATTGCCCGTGGCGTCGTACACCCTGCGTTTTTGCGGGTCTGACAGGACTTCGTAAGCGTGGGTCACGGCCTTGAAGCGTTCGGCGACATCCTCCCCCGGATTCACATCCGGGTGGAGCTTGCGCGCCAACTTGCGGTACGCCTTTTTGATCTCTTCCCCGGTGGCTTCCGGCGAGACTCCCAAAACGTCATAGTGGCTGCTCAAAGTCGGTATCTCTTCCTTGTTGTACTGCGGTCTTTGGTGACGGCCGGTTTCAGCCGCCGAGAATTCGGGAAAGGTAGCGCGCTACGGCGCGGACTGCCGCCATGGTGGTGGGGTAGTCCATACGGGTGGGACCGAGGATTCCAACCTTGGCGCCGGAACCGTAGCCGGTAGCCACCACGGAGGCCTCGGCCAGGCCGTCGTAGGGATTTTCCCGGCCGATGCTCACCGTCACGCCGCGCGGATCATCCCCCATGTCCGACAACAACCGGAGCATGACAACTTGTTCCTCAAGGGCCTCCAGCACGGGTCCTATGCTCAGGGGGAAGTCCACGTTGGAACGGGCGAGGTTGGCCGTGCCGGCCATCAGGATCCGCTCTTCCTTGCTGGTATCGCTGAGGGCCTGGAGTCCGTTGGCCAGCATCTGGGCGAGTCCCCGCAGCTCCGGCGGGCACAACGCCACCACGGACGGCAAGACCTGTGGAAGGAGGTCCATCTGCGTGCCTGCGATGCTGCCCAGGAAGCGTGAACGCAGCGCCATGAGGGCCTCGTTGGCAACGTCGGCACCGGCATCGATGACCTTCTGCCCAACGCTTCCAGTGTCGGCAATCAGCACCACGAGCACTTGCTTTGGCCCGAGGAGAACAAACTCCACATGGCGCACCACGGCGCGCTTGGAGTGCGGATACTGCACGACGGCGACCTGGTTGGTCAGCTGCGACAGGAGCCTGACGGTCCGCTCAAGGATGTCGTCAATATCATCCGGACCCTCAAGCAGGGAGTGGATGGCACGACGCTCAGCGGCCGACAGGGGCTTAACCTGGGAGATCCGGTCCACGAACAGGCGGTAGCCCTTGTCCGTCGGAATACGGCCGGCGCTGGTGTGTGGTGCTGCGATCAGCCCCTCTTCTTCAAGCACCGCCATGTCGTTGCGGATGGTCGCACTGGATACGCCCAGGTGGTGGCGTTCTACCAGGGCCTTGGAACCAACAGGCTCCCGCGAATGTACGTAGTCCTCAACAATGGCACGCAGAACTTCGAGTTTGCGTGGCTCACTCATTCCAACACCTCCTGACAGACCATCCGGCCCATGCACTGATGCACGAGGGACCTTCAGCTGACCCTTTTGCTTAGCACTCGACATGCCCAAGTGCTAACAAGTCTAGTATGGGCCACCGCGTTGCTAGCATTGAAACCGCCCGCGCAGACATCCATGGCAGGCCCGGCGGCGACTGCGGCCCGGCAGCCGTCCAAGCCCGAAGAGTTAGGTCATTCCTTGGCTTATGACACCTGGGGTCCACAGGACCTGACCGCTCCTGCCCAACGCCGGCTACCGGAGGTACCCGTGCAACGCGGGATGGTGCTGGAGGATGCCCAATCCGGTTGGGTGGGTGCGGTCACCCGCGTGGAAAAGTCCGGCGGGATGCACATCGTAGCCCTCGAAGACCGGCGCGGAAAAACCAAGTCCTTCCAGCTGGGCTTCGGCTTCCTGCTGGAAGGTCAGCCCATCCGGCTCCTGCCTCCCGCGCCCAAGGCACCCGCCACTGCAGCCTCCCCCACACGGACAGCCTCGGGTTCCGTGCGCGTCAGTGGCCAACGCGCCCAGGTGGCCAAAGCGAGCCGTATCTGGGTGGAGGGCAAGCACGATGCGGAACTCGTGGAAAAAGTATGGGGTGACGACCTCCGCGTGGAGGGCATCGTCGTCGAGCCCCTGCACGGGGTGGATGACCTCAAAGCCGCGATAGCAGCCTTCAACCCCGGCCCGGGGCGCAAGCTGGGAATCCTCGTGGACCACCTCGTAGCCGGCTCCAAGGAATCGCGGATCGCCGCCGAAGCGATGACTTTGCCGGGCGCTGCCGGTAACGTCCTGATCGTGGGACACCCCTACGTGGATGTCTGGCAGGCGATCCGGCCCAAGGTCCTTGGCATCGCCCAATGGCCCGATGTTCCCCGCGGTACGGACTGGAAGACGGGGATCCTGCGCGCTTTTGGCTGGCCGCACGAGACTGCAGAGGACATCGGACTCGGCTGGCAGCGCCTTTTGGGCGCGGTCCGCACCTACGCCGACCTTGAAGCATCCCTCCTGGGCCGCGTGGAGGAAGTCATCGACTTCCTCACCGCGGCCTGACTCCAGCGCTGGGCGTCCGACGGCGGCGGGCGGCGGGTTGGTCCCGGAACAGCCCCGGACCCTATATTCTGGGACAGCAACACCGCAGCATTTTTAAAGCAAAGGGAACCAACGTGTCAGAGAACGCCCCAGAAGAACCGGGCAGGGCCGCAGGTCAGCCCCAGTACCATGGCGCGCCTGCAAACGCACTCCCTCTCACAGCCAGCGAAGACCGCCAGTGGGCAACCCTGGCGCACTTCGGTGGAATCCTCGGGTGCCTGCCCTCGCTGCTGATCTACTTGATTTTCCGCGACAGGGGTCCCTTTACAGCGCAGGAATCCAAGGAAGCGCTCAACTTCACGCTGCCGCCCACCATTGCAGCGGCCGTAGCGAACATCCTCGTGCTGCTACCGGTTGTAGGGAACATCTTTGCCGTCATCGCCACGGCAATCTGGGTGGCACTCACGTGCTTCTCCGTCTCCGCCGGCATCCGCGTGAACCACGGCCAGCCGCACCGCTACCGCTTCAACCTTCGCTGGATCAAGTAGCGGCGACGCCGATCTTTCCGCAGGGCCGATCTTTCCGGAGGTCAGTCCGGCAGGATGCGCCGCACTACCGCATCGGCCAACAAGCGTCCCTTAAGGGTCAGCACCAAGCGACCTTGGAAGGCCGCAGCAGGTTCGGCCAGGCCATCGGCTATCAAACCCGCCACAGCACGCCTGCCGTCCTTGTCCAAGCCATCTATGGCCAGGCCTGACACAAGCCGCGCCTCCAGCATGATCCGCTCCACATCCCGTGTTCCGGCGTCGAGCGTTTCCCTGCCCGCAGCCGGAGATTCGCCGGCCACCAGGCGGGAAGCATAGGCAGCGGGGTGCTTGACGTTCCACCACCGGACGCCACCCACATGGGAATGCGCTCCGGGGCCGATACCCCACCAGTCGTCGCCGCGCCAATATGCCAGGTTGTGGCGGCAGGCCTGCTCAGGTGTCCTGGCCCAGTTGCTGACCTCATACCAGCCCAGGCCGGCTTGCGAGATCAGCTGGTCGGCAAGTTCATACTTGGCCGCGTGGTCGTCGTCGTCGATGCCGGGCACCTCGCCACGGCGGATCTGGGCGGCAAGCTTGGTCCCCTCCTCCACGATCAAGGCGTAGGCGCTGATGTGGTCGGGCTCGTAGGAGAGCGCGGTCTCCAACGACGCCCGCCAGTCGGCCATGGACTCCCCCGGCGTCCCGTAAATCAGGTCCAGGCTGACGGCCAGCCCTGCTTCCCGGGCCCACTGAACAACTTGGGGGACACGGCTGGGCGTGTGGGTCCGGTCCAGTACCTTGAGGACGTGCGGGACTGCCGACTGCATGCCAAAGGAGACACGGGTGAAGCCGGCGTCCTTGAGGACCTGCAGCGACTCACGGGTTACCGAATCCGGGTTGGCCTCCGTGGTGACCTCAGCGCCGTCTTCCAGTCCCCAATGCCCCACTGCGGTCCGCAGTATCTCCGCGAGGTCTTCGGCCGGCAGCAGCGTGGGCGTGCCACCGCCAAAGAAAACGGTACTCATGGGACGCCGCGGCAGGCCTGAATCCTCAAGCACTTTTGCGGCGAAGTCGACCTCCGACGCTGCGGTACCTGAGTAGGCAGCTTGTGAGGCTCCCCCGCCCAGCTCAGTGGCGGTGTAGGTGTTGAAATCGCAGTAGCCGCACCGCACCGCGCAGAACGGTATGTGGACGTACAAGCCGAACTTCCGGCGCCCGACGTCGGCGAGCACCTGCGACGGCAGCAAGCCGTCAGCAGGTGCCGGGTCGCCCAAAGGCAGGACGCTTGGCATTTACTTCTTTGCCTTGTCCTTCGACTCGTCAGTGGTGAGGGCAGCGATGAAGGCTTCCTGCGGCACCTCGACGCGACCCACCATCTTCATGCGCTTCTTGCCTTCCTTCTGCTTTTCCAGCAGTTTGCGCTTACGGGTGATGTCACCGCCGTAGCACTTGGCAAGAACGTCCTTGCGGATGGCCCGGATGCTCTCGCGGGCGATGATGCGGGAGCCAATGGCAGCCTGGATGGGCACCTCGAACTGCTGCCGGGGAATGAGCTCGCGGAGCTTCCCGGTCATCATCACACCATAGGAATAGGCCTTGTCGCGGTGCGTGATGGCACTGAACGCGTCCACTTGTTCACCTTGAAGCAGGATGTCGACCTTGACGAGGTCGGCCACTTGCTCGCCGTCGGCCTTCCAGTCCAGCGAGGCGTACCCGCGCGTCTTGGACTTCAGGAGATCGAAGAAGTCGAACACGATCTCGGCCAGCGGGATCCAGTAACGGAGTTCGACACGGTCCTCGGACAGGTAGTCCATGCCCTTCATCTGGCCGCGGCGGCTCTGGCACAGCTCCATGATGGCGCCGACGAACTCGTTGGGCGCCAGGACGGTAGCGGAGACCATCGGTTCGCGGACCTCGGCGATCTTGCCTGTGGGGTACTCGCTGGGGTTGGTGACATGGACAACCCGCTTGTCTTCCAAGGTGACCTCGTACTCCACGTTGGGAGCAGTAGAGATGAGGTCGAGGTTGTACTCGCGTTCCAAACGCTCGCGGGTGATCTCGAGGTGCAGCAAACCGAGGAAGCCGACGCGGAAACCGAAGCCCAGCGCAGCTGACGTTTCAGGCTCGTAGACCAGGGCGGCGTCATTGAGCATGAGCTTTTCCAAGGCGTCGCGGAGTACCGGGTAGTCCGTGCCGTCCAAGGGGTAGAGGCCGGAGAAGACCATCGGCTTCGCATCGGCGTACCCGCTGAGCGATTCCGAGGCCGGTTTGGCCTGGTTGGTGACAGTATCGCCAACCTTGGACTGGCGGACATCCTTCACGCCGGTGATGAGGTATCCCACCTCGCCTACGCCCAGGCCCTTCGACGGGGTGGGCTCAGGAGAGCTCACGCCGATTTCGAGGAGTTCGTGGGTTGCACGGGTCGACATCATCTGGATGCGTTCGCGGGGGTGGAGCTTGCCATCCACCACGCGAACATAGGTGACCACGCCACGGTACGTGTCATAGACCGAGTCAAAGATCATGGCACGCGCGGGGGCGTCCGGATTGCCAACAGGTGCCGGAAGGTCGCGGACGATCTTGTCCAGCAGAGCCTCGACGCCTACGCCCGTCTTGCCGGAAACCTTGAGGACATCTTCCGGATCTCCACCGATGAGGTTGGCAAGCTCAGCCGCGTACTTCTCCGGTTGCGCAGCGGGGAGGTCGATCTTGTTCAGCACCGGAATGATGGTGAGGTTGTTCTCCATAGCCAGGTAGAGGTTGGCCAGGGTCTGGGCTTCGATGCCTTGGGCAGCGTCAACCAGCAGCACTGCTCCCTCGCAGGCTGCCAGGGAGCGGGATACCTCATACGTGAAGTCCACGTGGCCCGGGGTGTCGATCATGTTCAGGGCATAGGCCGTGCCGTCAACCTCCCAGGGCATGCGGACGGCCTGTGACTTGATGGTGATGCCGCGCTCACGCTCGATGTCCATGCGGTCCAGATACTGGGCTTTCATGTCGCGCTGTTGAACGACGCCGGTGTACTGCAGCATGCGGTCGGCCAAGGTGGACTTACCGTGGTCGATATGGGCAATGATGCAGAAGTTCCGGATGATGGCCGGATCTGTTGCGGCGGGCACCGGTGCGGTGCGGGCCATGGGAGACACGCAGGGTCCTAACTGTCGGCATTCAAGCGGCAGTTCCGCAAGCCGGGCAGGGGCCAGCTGAGGAGATACCGCACATCTGATCCTCCAGTGTCCCATGAACCAGCCGTTCCCCGTACATCAGGGCAGGGCGGGGCCATCACCATCCGGCGGGGATGGGGACGGTAGCTTGGTCCTATGGCTCTGGACTTACGACCACTCGGCAAAGCACTCCTGCGATCCCTGAGGGCATTGGGTGGTACCCCAAGCAGGACGGCGACTCCTCCCCGTCCCCGGCCAGGCGGGTCCCGGCAAGCAACCCGGCCCTCCGGCGTCGTGCCTAAGACCGGGACCTACCCCGGCGACTACCGCGGAAGCGTTCGCGCCAGCTACTCCCCCAAGCCTGACGGCAAGCCTGATCCGGGGGAGATCGTGTGGAGTTGGGTCCCCTATGAGGAAGACCACTCCCGCGGCAAGGACCGCCCGGTTCTCCTGGTGGGGCGTGACGGCCAATGGCTCCTCGGACTCATGCTGACTTCCAAGGACCATGACAACGGAGCGCGCGCCGACGATTACGTCGATGTCGGCACGGGTCCGTGGGACCGTCAAGGCCGGCCCAGCGAGGTCAAGCTGGACAGGGTCATCCGACTGGATCCGAACGCCATCCGACGCGAAGGGGCGGTGCTCGGCCGGCAGGCTTTCCAGGAAGTCATCAGGGCCCTGGCGGACTCATCCCTGCGGCGTTGAGCGGTAATTCCTGCCACGACGGTCTTTCTGCTATCCTTTATAGCTGTGTGTCCGTGCAGGTCGACGGCCATACATGGTTGGCTGCCATAGGCATCCCCACGCCGCTCAGTCGATGGCCAACCTGACAACCCTCTAGACCATTTCCGCATTAAAAAGAGAGTTCATACGTGGCTAATATCAAGTCCCAGAAGAAGCGCATCCTCACCAACGAGAAGGCTCGCCTGCGTAACAACGCCGTCAAGTCCGAGCTGAAGACGGCCATCCGCGCCGTCAACACCGCCGTTGCGTCTGCTGACAAGGATGCTGCTGCAACTGCACTTGTTGCTGCCAGCCGTAAGCTGGATAAGGCTGTCAGCAAGGGCGTTATTCACAAGAACAACGCTGCAAACCGCAAGTCGGCGATCTCCAAGAAGGTCAACGCACTCTAAGGTTTTTCTAGTTCGACTGAGCTGAACAGGAGGCCGGCACCCCAGGGTGCCGGCCTCCTGGCTTTAAGCGCCATCGTGGGCCCCTGAGTGCCGGCCCACTTTCTGCTACCGCCGTTGGGCGGACGTCGCAATCACTGTCACGGCGTGCTCCACGGCATAAACGGGATCGCGGGAGAGGCCCTTTACCTGGGCATCTGCTTCGGCGATGACCTGGATGGAACGAATCAGCCCCTCGGGAGTCCAGCGGCGGACATCCCGCTGCGCCTGCTCCACCAACCAAGGCTGCATTCCGAGATTCTTGGCAATGGACGCCGAAGACCCCCTGGCGCCCGCGACCTTGGCAAGTGTCCGCAGCTTCGCCGCCAGCGCTGCCACCAAGGGAACCGGGTCCACGCCGGTGGACAACGCGTGACGGAGGGTGGAGAGGGCCAGTGGTCCGTTCCCACTCATAGCCGCGTCTGCAACCTTGAAGGCCGTGGCCTCCACCCGGCCCCCGTAATAGCGATCCACCGTCTCAGCGGTGACGGCCGTGGTGGCGTCAGCGATCAATTGGCTGCATGCCGCGGCAAGCTCGGAGAGGTTGGCTCCCACGGCGTTGACCAATGCCTGGACCGCGTCACCCTGGATCCTCCGCCCGGACGCCTTGAACTCTGCAACCACGAAGGACGTCTTGTCCGCGTCCTTCTTCAGGGGCTGGCAATCGACGACCGGCCAGCCCCCCGCCTTCACGGCATCCAGGAGCTTCTTCCCCCGGACTCCGCCGGCATGGCGAAGGACCAGGACCACATCATCTTCCGGCTGTGCAAGGTACTTGATGGCATCGGCCAGGAAAGCGTCGTTCATGGATTCCAGGCCCTCCACCTCCACCAACTTCCCCTCGCCAAAAAGCGACGGAGCGACAGTCATGGCCAAGGAACCGGCCTCATAGGAAGCCGCATTGAGTTTGGTGAGCTCAACATCCGGGGTGGCCGAACGCACTTCGGCGCGGATACGGTCCATGGCACGAATTCCCAAGTACTCCTCGGGCCCTGTGACGAGGACTACCGGGGCGGGCGACGCGTCACGCCAGCCGACGCTATTCGCCGCAGCGCCCTTGGCCCGGGCCTCGCTCTTGGTCCGGGAATTTTGGGCAGCAGCCACTGGGGGTTCCTTCCGGAGGGATGTTTGCAGGATTCAAGTCTGCCATGTTTGCTCCGGCGCTTCCTATGGAACGTGATGGAACCGCCAGGGCGGGCACCATTGCGCACCTCCCGATCCTGCAGACTCCGCACAAGGCGTTGATGAAGACCAAGCACACCCACCATGACGCCGGTCGGATGAAGCGCAGCCCACGTCCCCAAGAGGGTAAGAGCCGACAAGAGCACCATGGCACTGACGCCCACCGGGCCGTCTGCCCATGGCAGACCGGAACCGGGCAGGCCGGCAAAGTACCGGGCTGTTGCCGCTACGGCGGCCACGGCGTTCCCGGCTACGAAGAAGAGGACGGGCGCCAGCCCCGGAACCAGTGCTGAAACAGGGACGGCCAACGTCCCGAGGATGGTCACTGGCGCCACGAAAATTCCGGCCACAACATTTGCCGCGAGGGCGTACGGCGACAGCTGCGGTTGAACGAGGACGATCACGGGCCCACACGCCAGCTGGGCGGACAACGGAACGGACACTCCCGCCGCCAGCCACCGGGGCACCCAAGGGGGAAACCACGACGTCAGGCGCCGGGCCAGCAACACGATGCCCAAGGTGGCAAGGACGGACAGAAGAAATCCGAAGCTGACCGCCAGGCCCGGGCTGATCAAGAGAAGGGCGGTGGTCGCGAGGCAAAGGAACGACAATGACCTCCCACGTTGGCCCGTCGTGAGGGCCACCAGGCCCACGAAGCCCATCACTGACGCCCGCAGAACACTCGGATCAGGTCCCACCAGGAGGACAAATGCCGCCAGGCCCAGAACAGCGGCTATGGCTGCCAGAGGCCGTGACAGCCGCAGCGAACGGGCAAGCAGGATAAAGCCGGCCAAAATCAATGAGCAATTGGAACCGCTTACAGCCGTTAAATGTGTCATCCCGCAGGTTTCCATCGCTGCTTTCAGGCTCGCGGGCAGGGTACTGGTGTCCCCGACCACCATTCCCGGCAGCAGCCCCGCCGGGTCCGGTTCCAGCAACTCCGCGGCGGACTGGCTGAACCGTTCCCTTGCCCGGGCTGCCGACTCCTTGGGATCAAACGCCGTACCCACCTGAGTGGGCCCGGTGGATGCTGACAGCGTGGCAGCATCGGGCTCTCCGGGCCTTGGCTCCTTGGGAATCCCCGTTGTCCTGACGGATTGACCCGGCCTGACATCTTTCCACGCATCATTCCCCAGGACCGTAAGTGTGGCGGTTCCGCTGACTTTGCTGCCGTGCGCTGTGAGGTTCTCAAGTTCAGCCTGCACCATCCAACGCCCCTCGCCGCTGCCACCCGGCGCAGGAACAGGCGCCGGAATCCCGGCCACCCGTACTTGGATGACCACAGGGCTCCCCTCGCTGACGGCAGCAGCCAACGGCCCGGATTCACGCTTTGCCGCGTCCACCGTGCAGTGGAGGGCAACCGCAGCACCAAGGAGGCAAGCAACCGCGAGGGTGACGGGGAGCGACCGGCCCCGGCCGGCTTGCTTCCCGCGCATTCCCCCGGCCTTCCTGCGAACCGGACCTGCCAGCAACAACGCAGCAGCCCCTGCCGACAGCAAGGCCGTGAGGGCGGCCCCCGATTCCCGCAGGAAGGTGGTCCCGGCCAGCGCGGTCGCCCAGACCACGATGACAGCCGGAACCAGGCGAACGTCGAGGCGCCCGTCATCGCCGTGGTCGCTACTCTCAGCCACCTTGCACCGTCACAAGGGGCCGCAGTGACTCCATCAGCTTGGGACCAATACCGTCCACGGCGTCCAGGTCATCAACGGACAGGAACGGTCCGTGGTCTTTCCGCCACGCGACGATCCGTTGCGCCATGACCGGCCCAACGCGCGGAAGGGTGGAGAGTCCTTCCACCGACGCCGTGTTGACGTTGATCTTGCCACCTGACGCGCCGGAACCGTCGCTGCCGGAGCCGTCGCTGTTGGAACCGCCGCCGCCGGAAGCACTACCGGACCCCACCGCAGATTCGGGGATGTGGGACACGGCCCCTGCCACCGGTACCGTAATTTTCGCGCCGTCGGCAACCAGCTCCGCAAGGTTCAGAGCGTCCGTGGCAGCCTCGGGCGTGGCTCCCCCTGCCGCCGCCAGGGCTTCGAACACCCGGCTTCCCTCAGGCAAGGACACGACTCCTGGCCTGTTGACGGCTCCGGCGACATGCACGGTGACCTTGGGGCCCCCACCCGCGGGCGCCGTGGTGGGCGCAGCGTTTTCATCTGCCACGGGCTGTCCGGCGCCGTCCGTGATGCTTCCAGCTGATTCAAGGGGCGTGCTGGTGGTCCGTTCTGCCGAGGCCTGCCACATCAGCACGACGAGCAACATCAGGCAGGCGCCGGCAACCAGGAGCGCCACCCGCCGCGAGGTGCGGAACCGTATCCGGGACGGGGGGGCCGACTCTTCTCCGGGGCCCTCCGAGTCAGGCTCCGCAAAGGTCAACAGGGCCTCGCCGCGCGCACCCGGCGGGGCCTCGTCGCTGGTTCCCGGCCCGACGTGCCGGGAGAGCCGGTGCCGGAATGCCTCGGCTGCAGCGTCCGTGGACGCGTCCCTTTTCCGGCGTGGCATACAGCAAGCCTAGGGTCGGCTCAGCACTCCCCTGCCGGGCGTATCAGGCTATGTGGAAAACCCATCAGTTGCCGGGCGTACTGCTCTCTCCCACAATGACGGCCAGGACCCCCAGGCCGGCGTGTGCCGCGAGGACAGCCGGCAGGGAACTGATCTGCGCGGGCGGGCATTCGGGGCATCTTTCGGCAAGCCGCGCCGCCAAGGACTCCGCTTCCCCGGGGTTTCCGAAGTGATGCACCGCCAACCTGGCCTGACCGGTCGGTCGTGTGGCAATATCCGCGGCCACGATTTCCTCGAGCCGGGCTACAGCCCGGACCGCGGACCTCACCTTTTCCAGCGGAACGATCCTGCCGTCGTCGACCGCCAGGATCGGTTTGATGGAGAAGACCGTCCCCAGCAGGGACGCCGCGGCCCCAATGCGGCCGCCACGCCGCAGTTGTTCGAGGCTGGGAACGTAGAAATAGACCCGTGTGCGCTCCAGGCGCCGTTCAGCGAACGCGCGCACCTCCTCGGCCGACTGACCGGCAGCGGCAGCAACAACGGCACTTTGCACTCCCATGCCCTGTGCCATGCCGACGGTCCGGGAGTCCAGCACCTCGACGGGGATGTCCACCCGTTCGGCCGCAAGCCGGGCGGCGTCTACCGTGCCGGAGAGTTCGGCGGAGATGTGCACCGACACCACGGCTTCAAAGCCACGTCGCTTGGCGGCCGCATAGGCTTGCTCAAACTGGCCGGGCGAAGGCCGGGATGTTTTCACCGGGGATCCGGAGGCGAGGGCGACCGCGAGGGTCTGCATGATGTCGTCCTCACCCTCACCGTAGATCTCCTCCCCCACCATCACCGGCATGGGGACCACGGCGAGGCGGCCATCGGCGGCAAACGCGGAAACCCAGTCCGCCGGCAGTGCCGCCGCGGAATCAGTCACCACTGCTGTGCGCACGACGGCGGCACCCGGGTCTTGCGCGACCGGCACAGGCACAGTAGGCAGCCGCAGGCGGGAGAGGCGCTCTTTCAGCCACATCCAGGCGGGCGGTTCTCGATCCGGCACCCGGACCTCCTTTTAACGGTGCGCGGCCGCCGGCAATCGGAGCCGGCGGCCGCAATGTCCAAAAACCTGAACGATTGTCAGGCCGGAACGATGTTCACCAGTTTAGGCGCCCTGACGATGACCGTGCGGATGCCACGGCCGTCCATTGCACGCTGGACGTTTTCAGAAGCCAACGCCAACTCCCGGAGTTCATCCTCGGAGATGTCCGGAGAAACTTCGAGGCGGTCGCGTACCTTGCCCTGGACCTGCACCACGGCAGTCACGGTTTCCTGGACGAGGAGCGCATCGTCATGCTTGGGCCATCCGGCGTTGGCTACCGAGGCGGGGTGCCCGAGGGCGCTCCACAGGTCCTCTGCCGTGTACGGGGCAAAGAGGCTCAGGATCACTGCCACCGCTTCCACGGCTTCGCGGACAGCGGGGTCGGCTCCGCCTGCGCCGGAGTCGATGGTCTTCCGGGTGGCGTTGACCAACTCCATGAGGCGGGCCACCACAACGTTGAATTTGTTGTTGTCCAGCAGCTCGGCAGCGTCAGCGATGGTCTTGTGCGTGACAGTGCGCAGGGCCCGGTCACCGGTGGCGGGATCCGTTCCGGGCTCGCTGGTGACGTCCTGGCCAAGGCGCCAGGCGCGTGCCAGGAACTTGCCCGAGCCGGACGGTGAAACGTCAGCCCAGTCGACGTCGTCTTCCGGTGGGGAGGCGAACACCATGGTGAGCCGGACGGCGTCCACGCCGAACTTGTCCAGCTGTTCGCCCAGGTCCACGCCGTTGCCGAGGGACTTGCTCATGGCTTTGCCGCCGTTGAGCACCTGGCCCTGGTTGAGCAAGGCGCTGAATGGCTCGTTGGTTTCAATCAGGCCCATGTCCTTGATGACCTTGGTGAAGAAGCGGGCGTAGAGCAGGTGCAGGATCGCGTGCTCCACGCCGCCCACATACTGACCGACGGGCATCCAGTCGTTGATCTTTGCGGGATCGAACGGACCTTCGGTGTAATCCGGAGACACGAAACGCAGGAAGTACCACGAGGAATCGACGAACGTGTCCATGGTGTCCGTATCCCGCTGGGCTGCGCGGCCGCAGTTGGGGCATTCGACGTTGACCCATTCGACGGCGGCGGCCAAGGGCGAGGTGCCCTTCGGCGCCAGTGCCTCGCCGCGGAGATCCGAAGGCAGGGTGACGGGAAGCTGATCGTCCGGAACGGGCACCTCGCCGCACTCACCGCAATGGATGATCGGGATGGGCGTGCCCCAGAAACGCTGGCGGCTCAACAGCCAGTCACGCAGGCGGAAGTTGACGAATTTCTCGCCGGTACCCAGTTTCTCCAGGACCTCGATGGCCGCGGGAATTGCTTCGGCCTTGCTGAGGCCGTCAAGGTCGCCGGAGTTCTTCAGCGTCCCCTCGCCGGCCGTCGCGATGCCGGTTTCGGCGGGATCGTCCTCGCCGGTGTCCAGGACTGCGCGCACCGGCAGGTTGAAGGCCTTGGCGAAGTCGAGGTCGCGCTGGTCGTGGGCAGGGACGGCCATGATGGCACCGGTGCCGTAATCCGCCAGGACGTAGTCGGCGGCCCACACGGGAAGCTTTTCGCCGTTCAGCGGGTTGATCGCGTAACGGCCCGTGAACACGCCGGTCTTTTCGCGCTCGGTGGACTGGCGTTCGATTTCCGAGAGCGCCTTGACTTTCTCACGGTAAGCCATGAGTTCGTCGTGCTGCTCAGGGGTGACCAGGTCCAGGGCGAGGTGGGCGTCTGCAGCCACAACGAAGAACGTTGCCCCGTACAGGGTGTCCGGGCGGGTGGTGAAGACCGTGACTTCGCGTTCCGGGCGGCTGTCCGCAGCCTCAATGACGAAGCGGACGTGTGCGCCTTCGGAACGTCCGATCCAGTTACGCTGCATCGCCAGGACGCGCTCGGGCCAGTGGCCTTGGAGCTGGTCCATGTCCTCGAGCAGGCGGTCGGCGTAGTCGGTGATCTTGAAGTACCACTGGTTCAGCGACTTCTTGGTCACGGCGGTACCGCAGCGCTCACAGGCTCCGTTGACAACCTGTTCGTTCGCCAGGACGGTCAGGTCCTTCGGGCACCAGTTGACCGGCGAGTCCTTGCGGTAGGCCAGTCCACGCTCGTAGAAACGCTTGAACAGCCATTGCGTCCAGCGGTAGTACTCAGGATCGGAGGTGTGCAGGCGACGCGACCAGTCCGCGGAGATGGCGTACCTCTTGAAGGACGCGGCCTGGGTGTCGATGTTGGCGTAGGTCCACTCACTGGGGTGGGCGTTGCGCTTGATCGCGGCGTTTTCCGCCGGCAGCCCGAAGGAGTCCCAGCCGATGGGGTGCAGGACGTCGAAGCCCTTTTGACGCAGGTAGCGGGCAACAACATCACCCATCGCAAACGCCTCAGCATGCCCCATGTGAAGGTCACCGGAAGGGTACGGGAACATGTCCAGCACATAGCGGCGTTCCTTGGAGCCGTCATCGGCCGGAGTAAACACCTTGAGGTCTTCCCAGACCTGCGGCCACTTGGCTTCCATCGCAGCGAAGCTGTAGACGCCCTCTTCAGGCGCCGCGGCTGCGGCTGTCTGTGCTGTTCCGGTCTCTGTCTCCGGCTGAACGCTCACTGCTGCCCTCTTCTGTTCTTGATGGCGGAATAGTCCCCTGCTGCTGTTACTCGCACCGGGACCAAAATGCCCCGGACACACAAAAGCCCCTCAGCAAAGGAGGGGCGGCCGCTCGGCTGGTAACTGCCGGGCGGCTAACTAAGCAGAAGGTTCGCACGCATACACATACCTTACCGCACCTTTAAAATCCCCCAGTCGCCACGAGCGGCTTTGAGTGCAGACAGGTGAGTTGATGACGGCCGCGCCTCGCCCGGGTGTGGTGGGCACCGCGAAGCGGGCGGGGCAGGCGCGGCCGTCATCAACGACAGGTCTGACTACTTAACGTCCTCGTCGACCCAATCCATGGACTTGGTGACTGCCTTCTTCCACAGCCGCAACTGCCTCTCCTGCTCAGCCTTGTCCATCTGCGGTTCCCAGCGCTTGTCCTCGCCCCAGTTGGCACTGAGCTCGCCGAGGTCGTTCCAGAAACCGACTGCCAGGCCGGCGGCGTAGGCAGCACCCAGGGCCGTAGTCTCGATGACCTTCGGCCGTACCACGGGGACACCGAGGATATCCGCCTGGAACTGCATCAGGGCATCGTTGGCGACCATGCCGCCGTCGACCTTCAGCTCGGTGAGCGGTACGCCCGAGTCTGCGTTGACGGCGTCCAGCACCTCGCGGGTCTGGAAAGCCGTAGCCTCCAGCGCGGCACGGGCGATGTGGCCCTTGTTGGCGTAACGGGTCAGGCCCACGATGGCACCCCGGGCATCAGCACGCCAGTACGGCGCGAAGAGGCCCGAGAACGCAGGAACAATGTAGACGCCGCCGTTGTCCTCCACAGCGGCGGCCAGTTCCTCGACCTGCGGTGCGGAGCTGATCATGCCGAGGTTGTCGCGCAGCCACTGGATCAGCGAACCGGTCACTGCAATGGAACCTTCCAACGCATAGTGCGGCTTCTGGTCGCCAAGCTTGTAACCGAGCGTGGTGAGCAGCCCGTTCTTGGAGTGGACGATTTCCTCACCCGTGTTGAAGATGAGGAAGCAACCGGTGCCGTAGGTATTCTTCGCCTCGCCGGCCTGGAACGCCGCCTGGCCGAAGGTGGCCGCCTGCTGGTCACCGAGGATGCCGGCCACGGGAGTTTCGCGAAGCAACTGCGACGTGTGGACGTGGCCGTAGACCTCGGAGGAGGACTTGATGGCCGGCATCATGGATGCCGGAACGCCGAAGATATCCAGGATTTCCTGGTCCCATTGCAGCGTTTCGAGGTCCATGAAAAGCGTGCGTGAAGCGTTGGTGACGTCCGTGACGTGCACGCCGCCGTCGGTGCCGCCGGTCAGGTTCCACAGGACCCATGCGTCCGTGTTGCCGAACAGCAGGTCGCCGGCCTCCGCGCGTTCGCGGGCTCCGTCGACGTTGTCCAGGATCCATTTGATCTTGGTGCCGGAGAAGTACGTTGCCAGGGGCAGGCCGACTTTCTGTTTGAAGCGGTCTCCCCCGCCGTCCTTGGCGAGCTCGTCCACGATCGGCTGCGTGCGGGTGTCCTGCCAGACGATGGCGTTGTAGACGGGCTCACCAGTGTTCTTGTCCCAGACGACCGCGGTTTCGCGCTGGTTGGTGATGCCCACGGCCGCGATGTCGTGTCGGGTCAGGTTCGCCTTGGACAGGGCCGAGCCGATGACCTCGCGGGTGTTGTTCCAGATTTCAGCCGCGTCATGCTCCACCCAGCCGGCCTGCGGGAAAATCTGCTCGTGTTCCATCTGCCCGGACGACACGATGCTGCCGGAGTGGTCGAAGACGATGGCGCGGGTGCTGGTGGTGCCCTGGTCAATGGCGATGACGTATTGGTTCATGGTGACGTCCTTGTCTTGGTTCTTGTTTGATAGGGAGTTCTAGCCTTGTGTGGAACGGATTGTTAGCCGGCGATCGCGGGCATGATGTCGGGGACCCAGAGCGCCACGAGCCCTGCCAGCCCGCCACCAACCAGCGGCCCGACGACGGGAATCCACGAATACGCCCAGTCGCTGGAGCCCTTGCCCTTGATCGGAAGGATTGCGTGCGCGATGCGGGGTCCAAGGTCACGGGCCGGGTTGATGGCGTAGCCCGTGGGACCACCGAGTGATACACCGATACCGACGACCAAAAGCGCTACGGCCAACGGCCCCAGGCCGGACGGGGTACCGCCAAAGGTCAGGATGACGAAGACGAGGACGAACGTGCCGATGATCTCAGTGATCAGGTTCCACGGGGTGGAGCGGATAGCCGGCCCGGTGGAGAAGGTGCCCAGCTTGTTGGCAGCCAGCGGTTCGGCATCGAAGTGCTGCTTGTAGGCCAGCCAGCACACGACAGCGCCGAGGAAGGCGCCCAGCAGTTCGCCGCCGAAGTAGGTCAGCGTGGAACCGAAGGTCACAGCGACGTCGGGCGCGTATTCGCCCTTCCCATTGACCAGCAGGCCGAGGGTGACTGCAGGGTTCAGGTGCGCGCCGGACTTTGCAGCCACGAAGACGCCCGCGAAGACCGCAATACCCCAGCCCCACGTCACCATCAAGAATCCAGCGTTGTTGCCCTTGGTGCCTTTGAGTGCAACGTTGGCCACGACGCCGCAACCCAGAAGGGTCAGCATCATGGTTCCGAATACTTCGGAAAGGAAAACAATTCCAAGAGACATCTTTGACTCCTCATTTTTCTGTTGTCAGCCTCCTCGCGGGTTGAAGAGGCTGTTGGAACGGCACCGTCGCCGGTGCCGTTCCGATGGTGGGTTTAGTCCACCAAGCTGTGTACGTTGACCCTGTGGTAACGCTGCAGGACCTCCTGTGCATGGCGTACTTCGCTTTGTTGGGCCGCTTCATCCCATCCCATGGGACCGGCCAGCACCGCGGCGAGCTCATTGAGCAGCTCACCCGTGACCAGCCCCCGGAACGCCAGGGAAGTACGTCGGATGAGCACATCCACCAAGTGGCCAACCTGTTCGTTCTGTGCCATGAATTCGAGTTCGCGGACGCTCAGCTCCCGGGTTGAACGCAGCGGAGCGTCATTTCCGGCCTTGAGGTAGGCGATGACGTCCTCGGCACGGGTGCCGTAGCGGGTCAGCAGGCCTTCCACCCGGCCGGCGTCGAGCCCGGGTCCCATGTGCTTCTTGATCCACTCCTGCTCGCCTTCGGCCGTTGCCGGATAGCCGGCGCCACCGCCGATGGGGAGCTTCGCCGTCGAGACTTTGCGTGCCTGTCCCAGTTCGCGGAGGACGTCGTTGGTCATGTGTTCGGCCAGCGCGCGGAAGGTAGTCCACTTGCCGCCAACCAGGCTGAGTACGACGGCGGCCTTGCCGCCTGGCGTGGCCGCTGCGGCATCGCCGGTGCGGACGCTCCGTTCGATCCTGTAGTCCCTGGACACGAAGCCGGGCTGCGTTTCATCGTGCCGCGGTAGTGGCCGCACCCCCGAGAAGCTGTAGACGATGTGGTCGCGGTTCACGGAAATGGTCGGGAACACATGCCCCACCAGGTCGAAGAAGTAGTCCACCTCCGCGTCGGTGCATACTGCGTCTTCGCCCATGTCCGCGTCAACGTCGGTGGTGCCTACCAGGACGCGGTCGCCCATGGGGTAGATCAGGACAATGCGGCCGTCGGTGTGCTCAAAGAAGATTTCCCGGCCGTTGCAGGCTTCCAGGAGCTCAGGATGGTCCAGGACGATGTGCGATCCCTTGGTACCGCCCATGAAACGGCTGGCAGCACCCATGGCCTGGTTGGTGAGGTCCACCCATGCGCCGGTCGTGTTGACGATGACGTCAGCCTGGAAATCGAACTCTTCGCCGGAGAGCTCATCCCGGAGCCTGGCGCCGTGTGGGCCCATGCCTGCAAGCGAGACGTAGTTGCTGGCCCTCGCTGTTCCGCCCTGCTGTTTGCCGGAGGAAAGGCCGGCCTTTTCGCCGTCCTGCAGCACGTCAAGGGTAAGGCGCTCGGGATTGTGGACCGATGCGTCAAAGTAGGTGGCCGAGTACTTGATGTCCTGGCGGAGCCGCGGCAGCTCAGCCAGCGCCTTGTCACGCCCGAGGAACTGGTGGCGCGGTACGGTGCCGCCGTCACGGGAGAAGAAGTCGTACATGGTCAAGCCGAGCTTGATGAGGAAAGCACCGCGCTCCTTCGGCTTGCCCTGCTTGTGGGTGAGGAAGCGGACAGGTGCAGCCAGGATTCCGGAGAACGTGCTGAAGATGGGGATGGTGGTCTGCAAAGGCTTGACGTAGTGCGGCGCGATGCGAAGCAACCGGTTCCGCTCCACGACAGATTCCTTGACCAACCGGAACTCACCGTTCTCGAGGTAGCGGATCCCGCCATGGATCATGTGCGACGAGGCGCCGCTGGCGCCCTGGCAGTAGTCGCCACGCTCCACGAGGGCCACATCCACGCCTTGGAGTGCCAGATCACGGAAAGTCCCGACGCCGTTGATCCCACCACCGATGATGAGGACCTGCGCTGACGGCCGTTCCTGCAAGGCCGCCGCAGATCCACGTCGCTGTGTTCCAACTGACTGGCCGGAATTCCTGTTGTGTCCCAAAACTGCTCCCTTGGGCTTGGCTTGTGCGCAACTTTTTGTCACGGCACCTGTCACCACTAATCTGGCGAAGGTGGAAAATGGAGTCAAGCTATTTGCACAAACGTGCAGCAAGGAAATGAGATGGGACGATCACGTCACTCGGATGCGCTTCGGGCCGCACAAATGTATTACTTGCAGGACCTGACCATGGACGCCATTGCCCGGGAGCTGAGAACCTCGCGGTCCACGGTCTCGAGGCTGCTGTCATCGGCACGCGAAACCGGGCTGGTACAGGTGCAGATCCGCAGCCCGTTCGATACGGCGCCGGAGTTGGAAGGCCAGATCCGGGACCGGTTCGGCGTCGATGTCCATGTGGTTCCCGTGCTGGACACGCTGAACGAAGCCGAAACCCTTGACCGGGTGGCAATGCAGGCCGCCAGGACGATCGGGCCGTTGGTGGATTCGAACGCGATCATCGGGGTGGCATGGGGTGCCACCCTCAGTGCGGTCAGCCGGCACTTGACCCGGAAAGTCACCCACGACAGCATCGTGGTCCAGTTGAACGGTGCGGGAAACATGCAGACCACCGGCATCACCTATGCCAGCGACATCATGCGCCGTTTCGGCAATGCCTACGGGGCGCGGGTGGAGCAGTTTCCGGTTCCTGCCTTCTTCGACCACGCCGCCACCAAGACGGCCATGTGGAATGAACGCAGCGTCCAACGCATCCTGGACCTGCAGGCGAGGATGAGCATTGCCATCTTCGGCGTGGGATCCGTGGATTCGGATTATCCCAGTCACGTGTATGCCGGCGGCTACCTCGACGAACAAGACCTTGCTGAACTGGCTGCTGATGACGTCGTTGGCGACGTGGCCACTGTCTTCTTCCGGAGCGATGGCTCCTCGGACGGCATCACCCTGAACGAGCGGTCAACAGGTCCTACCCACGACCAGCTTCGCCAAGTGCGTCGCCGGATCTGCGTGGTGTCCGGAGCTTCCAAGATCAACGGCCTCCAAGGCGCATTGGCCGCGGGCCTGGCCACGGACCTGATCCTTGACGAAGCCTCGGCCCGCCGCCTGGTCAGCTTTACCGGCCAGCCAGCGGGTATTCCTGCCGGTAATAGGTAGAGTCGTTGTCATGAGAATCCCGGCGCGGCAGAGCTTGAACAACGGCGTGATGATGGACTCCGTGGGATACGGGTTGTATAAAGTTCCCCCGAAGGACGCCGAGTCCCTGGTCAGCACCGCACTGGCGGAAGGCTACCGTCGCTTCGACACCGCGGCCATGTACGGCAACGAAGTAGGCGTCGGACGCGCGATCGGCGGGGCCATCGGCGATGCCAACGAGGCGAACGTCGGGACAGGTGGTTCCGGTGAGGCGGTTCATGCCCTGGCCCGGGAGGACGTCTTTGTTACCACCAAGGTGTGGAACGATGACCAGGGATATGACGCCACCCTGCGCGCCTTCGACACCTCCATCGCCAATCTGGGCCTTGACTACGTGGATCTCTACCTCATCCACTGGCCCTGCGCCCGCCGCGGTCTTTTCACTGAGACCTACAAGGCGCTCGAGACCCTTTACCGCGAAGGAAAAGTCCGGGCAATCGGCGTTTCGAACTTCCAGCCGGAGCACCTGGCACGGCTGATGGAATCAGCGGAGGTCGTTCCTGCGGTTAATCAGATCGAGCTTCACCCGTGGTTGCAGCAGGCCAGGCTCCGCACCCTGCATGAACAGCTGGGAATCCGCACCGAGGCCTGGAGCCCCCTCGGCCGTGGACAGGTCCTGGCCGACCCGGCCATTGCAGAGCTGGCCGACAAGCACCGGCGCACCCCGGCGCAGGTCATCATCCGGTGGCACCTCCAGCTGGGTAACCTGGTGATCCCCAAGGCAAGTTCGGCCGGGCGCATCAAGGAGAACTTTGCAGTTTTCGATTTCGAGTTGGACCAGGACGACATGGACGGCATGGCCGCCCTCGAAAGACATCACCGGACAGGCTCGCATCCGGACACCGTGAACTAGGAACGACTGAATGGAAAATGTGGACACCGCGCACACCCCTGAAGGTGCACAGGCCCCGGTCGAATTCTTCAGCAAGTCCCTGCCGGGACGGACCTCTGCCGCAACCATCGACGTCGATGGAAGCAACGTAGCGTACTGGACCTATGAGCCTTTGGAGGCGAAGGAGAACGCGAGGACAATCCTTGTCATCCACGGCTTCCGCGGGGACCATCACGGACTCCTGCGGGTGGCGGACCAACTTCCCGATATGAGGCTGATCATGCCGGACCTGCCGGCATTCGGCAGCTCGGAGCCCGTTGTTGGCGATGAACACTCCGTAGCGCGCTATGGGATGTTCATCAAGCACTTCATGGAGGCCCTCGGGCTGGGCCCGGACACCGTCCTCCTTGGCCACTCCTTCGGATCCATCGTGGCCAGCCACTTCGCAGCCAACCACCCGGGCGCCGTCAACCCGCTCATCCTGGTCAACCCCATAGCTTCGCCGGCACTGGAGGGTCCCAAAGGCTTGATGACCAAGCTGGCAGTCTTCTACTACTGGGCTGCTGCACGCCTGCCCAAGGCTCCGGGACTCGCCCTCCTCCGCAACCGGGTGGTGGTGCGTGTCATGAGCGTGACCATGGCAAAGACGAAGGACAAACAGCTCCGCCGCTTCATCCACGGCCAGCACGACGCATACTTCAGTGCCTTCGCCAACAGGGAGAGCCTCCTGGAGTCATTCAAAGCATCGGTCTCCGGGACAGTCGGGGACGTCGCAGAGCGGCTCAACCTGCCGGTCCTCCTGATCGCCGGTGAGAAAGACGAGATCGCCACGCTGCCGGACCAATACAAACTGATGGCGCTCCTGCCGGATGCGAGGCTGGAAGTGATTCCCGGCGTCGGGCATCTTATCCACTACGAAACCCCCGCCCCGGCCGCCGCCGCCATCCGCGACTTCCTGAAGGACAATCCCGCGTGAAAATCGTTTTTGATGCCCGCTTCACCAGGACAGAGCACCATGACGGCATCAGCCGGTACGGCTCCAGCCTGATCGCCGCGGTCTCCAAAATCGCCGATGTCACCATGCTCATCAGCGACCAGCGGCAACTCGCACTGCTTCCCGATGTTCCCTACGTCATGATCAACAGCCCGCTGTCCCCCATGGAGCTGTTCGTGGCGGGCAAGGTCAATCCCTTGGGCGCGGACGTCGTGGTGTGCCCCATGCAGACCATGGGCACGTGGGGCAGGCGGTACGGCTTGATCCTGACGCTGCATGACCTGATCTACTACGAACACCCCGCTCCCCCGGGGTTCCTTCCCGCACCCGTGCGTCTGCTGTGGCGTCTCTACCACAAGGCGTTCTGGCCGCAGCGGATGCTGTTGAACCGCGCGGACGTCGTGGCGACCATCAGCCGCACCACCGAAGCGCTGATGGCAAAGTACCGGCTGACCAACAGGCCGGTCCGCATCGTGGCCAACGCCCCGCAGGGCGGCCAAACACCCCGGAATCCGGCGGACGGCGCTGACAAATCGCTCGTGTACATGGGCTCGTTCATGCCGTACAAGAACGTGGAAACGATGATCCGCGGCATGGCCGGCCTGCCGGACTACACCCTGCATTTGTTGAGCCGCATTACCCCCGGACGCCGGGCCGAACTGGAGGCCCTGATACCGGACGGCGCCAAAGTGGAATTCCACAACGGGGTCACCGACGACGAATACGAGGATCTACTGAGGCGGTCCACGGCCCTCATCAGCCTGTCCCGGGCCGAAGGGTACGGGCTTCCCTTGGTGGAGGCGATGGCTGTGGGTACTCCGGTGATTGCCAGTGACATCCCGATTTTCCGTGAAGTGGGCGCCGACGCCGTGAGCTTCGTCCATCCGGAATCACCGTCGGAATTCGCGGCCGCCGTAACCGCTTTGGACGAGCCCGGAGCTTGGCAGCGGCGCTCACTCAGGTCCGTGGAACGTGCCGCCGACTTTGACTGGGACGCCTCTGCACGCCAGCTTCTGGCTGCAGCCGAAGAAGCCATTGCCCTGCGCTCCCGCAAACGCCGCACCTCCCCCAGGAAGGACGCCCGATGATCGAGATCCTGAGCCCCGCAGAAGTTGCCAAAGCCAGGGTAACCGGCGCCTTGGTGGCCGATATCCTCTACACCCTGAAGAGCCGGACCACGGTCGGCACCAACTTGCTGGACATCGACCGCTGGACCAAGGAGATGATCCTCAAGGCCGGCGCCGAATCGTGTTACGTCGACTACGCGCCCTCCTTTGGACGGGGTCCCTTTGGGCATTACATCTGCACGGGTGTCAACGATGCTGTGCTCCACGGCCTCCCCCACGATTACCAACTGGCGGACGGTGACCTGCTGACCCTGGACCTGGCCGTGCTGAAAAACGGAGTAGCCGCCGACTCCGCCATCAGTTTCGTGGTGGGCGAATCAGCTCCCCCGTCAGGGGTTGCCATGATTGAGGCCACCGAACGGGCACTCAGTGCCGGCATAGCTGCGGCGGTCCCCGGCGCCCGCATCGGAGACATTTCCCATGCCATAGGTTCGGTCCTGGGTGCTGCCGGTTACCCTGTCAACGTGGAGTTCGGCGGGCACGGTATCGGTTCCACCATGCACCAGGACCCGCACGTTCCCAACACCGGCAGGCCCGGGCGCGGTTACGAACTCAGGCCGGGACTGCTGCTCGCCCTGGAGCCCTGGGTCATGGAAGACACCGCCAAGCTGGTCACGGACGCAGACGGCTGGACGCTCCGGAGTGCTACCGGGTGCCTGACCGCCCACAGCGAACACACCATTGCCATCACGGATTCGGGTGCCGAGATACTGACGCTCCCCACGGGCACGCTGCTGTAGGCAATCAGAGAACGTCCACGCCGTCCCAACGCAGTTGGACCGGACCGGCCACCCGCTTGGCCGCGTTGGCCGCCTTCACGGCCCGCATGGCCTGGGTGGCGTTGGCGGCCTCGGCGTACGGAATGAAGTACAGCGTACGGACGTTCCTGTCCTCCGCTGCAGGGCCGTCCTCCCCTGCAGGGCCGTCCTCCCCTGCGGGGCCGGCGGGGCGGCTCCCGGACATCGCCAAGGGAGCCGGGCCTACACTCCGCAGCTTTGGCTGGCCGGACTGGCCGAGGAACGCGTCCAAAGCATCGGAAAAGTGCCCGACGTCGGCCCGGGGACCCGTGACGGAAGCCACCCGGACCGCTGGCGGGAGCTGCAGTTCCTTCCGGAGTTCCAGTTCCCGCGAGGCGTAGCCGGGAGCATCCCACCGCACCAACGCTCCAGTAGCTGTGGTGTCGTCCGCCGTGACAATCACGAGGCCGCCCTCGCGGGCCGGCCTGACCAACGCTGCGGCGTTGAACCAACGGCGCACAGTGTCTTCACCGGCACGCAGGTTCTCGCGGCGAAGCAGGGAGTTTCCGTCCAGCAGCAAACAGGCGGCGTAACCGCCGTCGGCCACTGGTTCGGCACCAACCGTGGCAACCACCAGTGCAGGAGCGTCCGGCACGCCGGCCTTGACGTGCTCCCCCGACGAGGTGACCACAGCATGTCCGGGGAATGCCCTGCCCAGTTCCTCGGCGGTCCTGATGACCCCGGTGGCGCCACGCCGCAGCCGGGTCCCCGTGCAATGGCTGCATCGCCACTGGGGCGCTGGAGTGGAACACCACCGGCAAGCCGGCATCGCTGACCCGCCTGCCATGGCAAGGGGTCCCTGACAGGCATTGCACCTGGCAGGCTCACGGCATGTTTCGCACACCAGTGACGGTGCGTACCCGGCCCGTGCCACCTGGACCAGGACCGGGCCCCGTTCCAGGCCCGCTTTGGCGGCACGCCAAGCAGCACCGGGCAAACGTGCAATACGTGCGAGCGGATCCCGTTCCTGTTCGAAGCTGTCCGCGGTGTTCACGACCCTGGGCACGGTTGACCGGATGACAGTGCGCGGGGCCTCGACGGCCACCGCCCAGCGCAGGTCCACCAGCCGTTGGAGTTCCGTGCTGCGCGTGTGCGAAGCGAGCAGGCAAGCGGCGCCCTCCTGCTCGCTGCGCAGAAGCAGGACTTCCCGGGTATGGGCGTAAGGGGCGCGCTGATCAATGTGGAGGTCGTCCCCGTCATCCCAGCAGACCACAAGGCCCAAGTTCGCCACCGGCGCATAGGCAGCGGAGCGGGTTCCAACGGCAACCCCCGCTTCACCCCGCAGCAGCCGCAGGAAATTACGGTAGCGCGGTGTCTGGCCGTCGTCGGCTGTCAGCCGGGCAACATCACCCTCAGGCAAGACAGCGGCAAGGGCAGCTTCCACCCGGTCCAGGTCCCGGCGGTCGGGCACCACCACGACTGCGCCCCGGCCTGAGCTGCGGACCGCGGCGACGGCCGCGGCCAGCATGGCGGGCCAACCGTGCCGGCCGTATCCCTGCAGCGCTGTCAGGACGGCTTTGGGCGCACCGCCCCCGGCCAGGTGGTGGAGGAAGGCAGGGCCGTTGCTGTACGCGTTCCACTCCGGCCCGGCCCCAACGCCGGGCCCAACATAGGGCCCAACGCCAGATGCGGAGACAGGCTCAGGCGAGGTGCCCGCCTGGGCTTCTTTCTCCACCTTTGCCACCCGTGGCGGAATGGCCGTGCGGAGTACATCACTCAAAGTTCCGGCGTATCGTGCGGCCACCGCGGCGGCCAAGGCGTGGACGGCCGGCGTCAGCACGGGCACCGGCGACACCACCTTGTGCAGGGTGCTGAGCTCCTGCCCGGCCTCGGAGGTTTGGCGTCGCTCCGTGATGTATCCGCTGAGTTCCTGCCCGTTGAACTTCACCTTCACCCGCACGCCGGGGAGGGCCGCGCCTTCAAGTTCAGCAGGCACGCTGTAGTCGAAAGGCCGGTCCAAATGCGGGAGCGGAGATTTGAGCACTACGCGGGCAACGGGATCCGCTGCTGCCAGCGGCGGCCCCTTCACGGGGGCCTTCGCAGGGAAACCCTGCAACAACGAAGGTTGCACCAAGGCAGGCCGGGAATCATGCTCCGCCATGCACTTCACCTCCTTCTCGGAACGCCATCACAGAGTGGACACTGGCTTTGAGCCCCGCCTGAACGCAGGATGCCCGCAGCGGGATCAACCCGCCACGGGCATCTCTGGCTCAAGCCAATCATGAGCCACTGACATTATGTGGACCTGGCGGCACGTGCGCGGCCGGGTGTCAGGCGTTGAAGAATTCCTTGAGGTCGGCCACGCGGTCGAGGCGTTCCCACGTGAAGTCCGGCTCTTCCCTGCCGAAGTGGCCATGTGCGGCCGTCTTGGCATAGATGGGCCGCTTGAGGTCGAGGGCATCGATGATGGCCCGGGGACGGAGGTCGAAGATTTCGTCGATTGCCTCCGCAATCCTGGCCGGATCAACGGTTTCCGTTCCAAACGTCTCAACGTACGTACCCACCGGGCGGGCCTGGCCGATCGCGTAGGCGATTTGGATCTCTGCCCGCTTGGCGAGGCCGGCCGCCACGACGTTCTTCGCTACCCAGCGCATCGCGTAGGCTGCCGAGCGGTCCACCTTGGACGGGTCCTTGCCGGAGAACGCGCCGCCGCCGTGGCGGGCGAATCCGCCGTAGGTGTCCACAATGATCTTGCGGCCGGTCAGGCCGGCATCTCCCACGGGTCCGCCGATAACAAAGGCTCCCGCGGGGTTGAGGATGTTGGTGGCCCGGGAAAGGTCCAGGTTGGAGGCTGCAAGCACAGGTTCGATCACGTGGCTGGCAAGGTCCGCACGCAACTGGTCCAGTCCTGTTTCCTCGGCGTGCTGGCTGGAGATGACCACGGTTTCGACCGAAACCGGCCGGTCGCCGTCGTACCCTACCGTCACCTGCGTCTTGCCGTCGGGCCGCAAGTACGCAAGTTCGCCGCTTTTCCGGACCTCGGTGAGGCGTTCGGACAGGCGGTGCGCAAGCCAGATGGGCGTGGGCATGTAGGACGCAGTTTCATCACTGGCGTAGCCGAACATGATCCCCTGGTCACCGGCGCCCTGGAGGTCGTAATCATCTTCCTGCCGCCCCTCCCGGGCTTCCAGAGAGTTGAAAACGCCACCCGCGATGTCATTGGACTGCTGGCCGATGGAAACGGACACACCGCACCGGGCACCATCGAAGCCGTTGGCCGAGGAATCGTAGCCGATGCCAAGGATGGTCTCGCGGACAATCTGGGGAATTTCCACGTAGGCGTCGGTGGTAACCTCGCCGGCCACATGCACCAGTCCGGTGGTAGCCATGGTCTCCACTGCCACCCGGGATTCGGGATCGGCGGCCAGCAGCGCGTCAAGGATGGCGTCACTGATTTGGTCGCAGATTTTGTCCGGGTGCCCTTCAGTGACCGACTCTGAGGTGAAGAGCCGGAGCTTGGACGGGTGGCCATGCGTTTGGTGGTGCAGCGGTAAAGTCACTCGACTACCTTACTGGGTTGCGGGACGACGGCATTTGCCGTGTGTCCCTTTGCTAAGAATTTCACAGCAGGGCTCGCCTGCAGGGAGCTATGGTGCGGGGAAGGCCGCGGACAGTTCGACGGCGGCACGGTCCACGACGGCGGCGGCGACGTCGGCCTTCGAGCCGGACGCCGTTTGCGGTTCGGCACCATGTCCGGAAAGGATGACCACGGAGTTGTCATCCTGGCCGAATACCTTGCCAACGCCCACGTGGTTGACCACCAGAAGGTCACACCCTTTTCGCTTCAGCTTGGCGGTGGCATGTTGCAGCACATCGCCATGGGCGTCGCCTGTTTCGGCGGCAAATCCGATGATCAGCTGCTGCCGGTCCGCGGCATTGCGGGCTTCTACGAGCTCCTGCAAAATGTCGGGGTTCCGGACCAGGCGCACGACCGGCGCTTCTTCGCCGTCGACCTTCTTGATTTTGGTGTCCGAGACATCCGCCGGCCGGAAGTCCGCTACCGCGGCAGCCATAATAACGACGTCGGAGTCCACTGCCGATTTCAGGGCTGCCTCACGCAGCTCCAGGGCGGACTCAACGCGGACCAGCTCGACGCCGGTCGGAGGTTCGATGTCCATGTGGGCCGCGAGGAACCGGACGGTTGCACCTGCTGCCAGGGCTGCCGAGGCCAAGGCAGCTCCCTGCTTGCCCGAGGACCGGTTGCCCAGGAAGCGGACAGGATCCAGCGCTTCCCGTGTGCCGCCTGCGGAGATGGTCACCACTTTACCGGCCAACGGGCCAGGGCCGGCGCCGTCCGCCGGACCAACGGCTGAAACGCTTCCCGCCAACGCGATCGCGGCCTCGAAAATGACGTCGGGCTCAGGCAGGCGCCCGGGGCCGGAATCGGCGCCGGTGAGGCGGCCGACTGCGGGATCCAGTACTGTCACCCCGCGGCTTCGCAGCGTCGCCACGTTGGACTGGGTGGCCGCGTGCTGCCACATTTCCGTATGCATCGCCGGGGCAAACAGGACCGGACCGTGCGCCATGAGCAG
The DNA here is from genome assembly GCF_015040095.1 of Paenarthrobacter sp. YJN-5. Taxonomy (NCBI): domain Bacteria; kingdom Bacillati; phylum Actinomycetota; class Actinomycetes; order Micrococcales; family Micrococcaceae; genus Paenarthrobacter; species Paenarthrobacter sp. YJN-5. Next base: position 2,207,043 of record NZ_CP053544.1, on the reverse strand, counting down.
CGTGTTGGTCAGGAGGTCGCCGGCTTGGCCCGTTGCTGCCTTCGCCAGGAGGTCCGCAGTGGCGGGGGCAATCACAATGAGGTCTGCCTCATGGCCCAACCGCACATGGTTGACCTTCTCGACGTCGTCGAAAACGCTGTTGCTCACAGGGTTGCCGGACAACGCTTCCCACGTCGCGACACCTACGAACCGCAGGGCGGACTCGGTGGGAATGACCGTGACTTGATGACCGGCTTCAGTAAAAAGCCGGAGGAGCGATGCAACCTTGTAGGCTGCGATCCCTCCCCCGACTCCGAGGACTATGCGCACGTGACCTCCGTCAACAGGCAGTCTGCTTCTTTATTCCGTGGGCTCGATGGGGGTCGAAACCAGGAGGCCTTCGTTGATCTCGCGCAGGGCGATGGAAAGCGACTTCTCGTTCAGCTTGGTGTCGACCAGCGGACCGACGTACTCGAACAGCCCCTCGTGCAGCTGGGCGTAGTAGGCGTTGATCTGGCGGGCACGCTTGGCGCCGAAGATGACCAGGCCGTACTTGGAATCGGCAGCCTCAAGCAGCGAATCGATCGGCGGGTTGATGATGCCTTCAAGGTTCGTGGACACGAAATCTCCAAATTCTAGCGGGCCGACAAGTGCAAGCGCTTAGCGCTCGTGCGGGGTAAGCCCCATGAGTGAAACAAGCTCGTCCGCTGCCCGGCGAACGTCGTCATTAATGACGGTGTGGTCAAACTCCGGTTCAGCAGCAAGTTCCAGTTTAGCGGTTTCCAGCCTGCGCTGCTGTTCCTCGGCCGTTTCAGTGCCCCGGCCCACAAGCCGGCGCACCATTTCGTCCCACGTCGGGGGCGCCAGGAAGACGAACTTTGCCTCCGGCACAGCCTCCTTGACCTGGCGGGCGCCCTGGAGATCGATCTCCAACAGCACCGACCTGCCCTCGGCGATGGCGGCATCCACGGTACTGCGAAGGGTCCCGTACCGGTTCCGTCCGTGCACCACGGCCCATTCCAGGAACTCCCCCGCGGCCACCAGGGATTCAAACTCCTCGGCCGTCTTGAAGAAGTAGTGGACGCCGTCCTTCTCCCCCGGCCGTGGAGCACGGGTGGTGGCTGAAACAGACAGCCACACCTCTGGATAGTTGTCCCTGATGTAGGTGGATACGGTTCCCTTGCCCACGGCAGTGGGTCCTGCAAGGACAGTCAGTCCAGGTTTCGTGCTCACGGATTCCTTCGAAAGATGCTTAGACGCTTTGCTGGGTCTGAATAAAATCTACCAGCGCGCGGGCCTGGTGGATTCCCAGCCCCCTGATCCTCCGTGATCCGGCAATCCCGATCTCAGCCATGATGGCCGCGGCACGGACCGGCCCGATGCCGGGAAGGGCTTCAAGGAGTTCGACCACCCGCATGCGTGCGATCGCCTCGTCGGTTGTCCCCGAGGAGATGAGCTCGGCGATGCTGACTTCACCCCGCTTGAGCCGCTCCTTGGCTGCCGCCCGGGTGGCCCGCGCTTTGGCAGCCTTCTCCAAGGCGTCGGAACGCTCTTGTGGTGTCAGCTCTTTTAGGGCCATGGCCAAACTCCCGTCAAGTCGGAATTGTGACACCGATCACGCGGCTGATGCTGAACCTACCTGCAGGGGGTCAGCCGCGCAAGCCACCCAGGGTTTCCCGTGTGGCTGCCTGCAGCGCGGCAATGTCCGGACCCGCCGCCAGGATGCCACGGCTGGACGTTGCCAAGACCATCGGGTAGGCCTGTCCAAAGGTCTCCCGCAGATCGGCCGGAGTGGCCCCCTGGGCCCCGAGCCCCGGGGCGAGGATCGGTCCACGCACCGGGCCCAGGTCTATGTCCAAATCGCCAAGGGCCGAACCTATGGTGGCGCCGACAACCAACCCCACCGAGCCCAAGGGCCCTTCGTAACGATGGTTCTCCGCAGCAGCTGCAGCCACGATGCGGCGGGCCACCGAATCTCCGCCGCCGACGTGCTGGACGCTCCGGCCCTCAGGGTTGGACGTCAGCGCCAGGACAAAGACTCCCCTGCCGTGTTCGGCAGCGAGGTCCAAGGCCGGACGCAGGGACTCAAAACCGAGGTACGGGCTCAGCGTCACCGAGTCGGCGGCCAGGGAAGATCCGTCACGAAGCCAGGCATCGGCGTAGGCCGCCATGGTGGATCCGATATCCCCGCGCTTGGCATCGGCGATGCTGAGCACGCGTGCTTCGGCTGCTGCGGCCAGGGTCCGCTCCAGGACGGCCATGCCGGCCGACCCGTGGCGCTCATAGAGCGCCACTTGGGGCTTGACCGCGGCAGCGAGGGAAGCCACCGCCTCCACCACGGTGAGCGAGAAACGCTCCAGTCCTGCGGCGTCGTCGTTCAGTCCCCAGGAGCCCAGCAACTGCGGGTGCGGATCGATGCCGACGCACAGCGGCCCCCGGGCTTCCATGGCCGCAGAAAGCCGGGAGCCGAACGACTCAGGCATGTGCGGCTTCCAAAGAGGCCGTCAGGTTGGCGGCGTGCTCCTGCAGGCTGGTCACGGACCACTCGTAGGTACGGAGTGCTTCGATGGCCTGCACGGCGGCGTTGAACTCCGCCACCGTGGTGATGCACGGGATGCCAATGGACGTCGCTGCCGCACGGAGTTCGTAGCCGTCGCTGCGGGCTTCGCCGCCGGACGGGGTGTTGAACACCATGTCGATTTCGCCCGCGATGACGAGGTCCGCGATGGTGCCTTCGCCCTCTGCGCTGCTTCCCTCGGCCACCTTGCGGACCGGCGTCGCCTGGATGCCGTTGCGGCGCAGGACGTCCGCGGTGCCGCCGGTGGAGACGATTTCGAAGCCGAGGTCAGAGAGCCGCTTGACGCCCATGATCACCGAGCGCTTATCGCGGTTGGCTACCGACACGAAGATCTTGCCTTCGGTGGGAAGGGCGTTGTTGGCACCGGACTGGCTCTTCGCGAACGCGGTATCGAAGTGCTTGTCGATGCCCATGACTTCACCGGTCGAGCGCATTTCAGGGCCGAGCAGCGAGTCCACGACCTTGCCCTCGGGCGTACGGAAGCGGCTGAAGGGCAGCACGGCTTCCTTCACGGCTACCGGAGCATCCAGGGGCAGGGTGGAGCCATCGCCGGTTTCCGGCAGCATCTTGTAGGCGCTGCGGAGCTGGTTGATGGTCACGCCGGTGCCGATCAGCGCGGCAGCCTTGGCCATCTGCACGCCCGTTGCCTTGGAGACGAACGGGACGGTGCGGGAGGCACGCGGGTTGGCTTCCAGGACGTACAGGACGTCGGAGGCCAGGGCGAACTGGATGTTGATGAGGCCGCGCACGCCGACGCCCTCGGCGATGGCGCGGGTAGCGGTCCGGACCCGCTCGATCACGTTGTTGCCCAGGGTGATCGGAGGCAGGACACAAGCGGAGTCACCGGAGTGGATACCGGCTTCTTCGATGTGCTCCATGATGCCGCCAAGGTACATGTCCGTTCCGTCGAAGAGCGCGTCCACGTCAATTTCGACGGCGTCCTCCAGGAAGCGGTCGATCAGCACGGGGTGGTCCGTGGTGATCTCCGTGGCGTTAGCGATGTAGCGGGAGAGGTTGGCCTCGTCGTAGACGATCTCCATGCCGCGGCCGCCCAGGACGTAGGACGGACGGACCAGCACCGGGTAGCCGATCTCGTCGGCGATCTTCTTGGCGTCCTCGAAGGAAACGGCGGTGCCGTTCTTGGGGGAGGTCAGGCCGGCTTCGTCCAGGACGCGGGCGAAGGCACCGCGGTGCTCGGCAAGGTCAATCGCTTCCGGGGAAGTGCCCAGGATCGGCACGCCCGCGTCAGCAAGCTGCTGGGCAAGCTTCAGCGGGGTCTGGCCACCCAACTGGACAAAGACGCCCATGACGCCGCCGGTGCGTTCCTCGGCCGCGATGACTTCCAGCACGTCCTCGAGGGTCAGGGGTTCGAAGTAGAGGCGGGTGGAGATGTCATAGTCGGTGGAGACCGTCTCCGGGTTGCAGTTGACCATCACGGTCTCGTAGCCGGCCTTGCGCAGTGCCATGGAGGCGTGGACGCAGGAGTAGTCGAACTCGATGCCCTGGCCGATGCGGTTGGGCCCGGAACCGAGAATGATCACCGAGGGCTTGGCGTGCAGGCCCACTTCATCTTCCTCGTCATATGCCGAGTAGTGGTACGGCGTGTAGGCTGCGAATTCGGCTGCACAGGTGTCCACGGTCTTGTAGACGGGACGGATGCCCAGTGCCTGGCGGACGCCGCGGACGACGGCCTCGGAGTTGTGCGTCAGGGCACCGATCTGCTCATCGGAAAAACCGTGGCGCTTAGCGTTGCGGAGCATGTCCTCGCTGAGGACACCGGCCTTGCGGATCCCGTGCGCGGTCTCGTTGAGCAGCTGCAGCTGGTCAAGGAACCAGGGGTCGATCTTGGTGGCTTCGTAGAGTTCCTCCACGGTGGCACCCCCGAGGAGCGCCCGCTGCACCTGGTACAGGCGTTCGGTGGTGGGACGCTTGGCCTTCTCAATGAGTTCGGCGACATCGTATTCGGGCACGGAGCTGAAGTCCAGCTGCGAACCCTTCTGTTCCAAGGAACGCAGGGCTTTCTGCAGGGCTTCTGTGAAGTTGCGGCCCATGGCCATGGCCTCGCCCACGGACTTCATGGTGGTGGTCAGCGTGTTGTCGGCTGCCGGGAACTTCTCGAAAGCGAAACGCGGAACCTTGACGACGACGTAGTCCAGCGTCGGCTCGAACGACGCCGGGGTCTTCTGCGTGATGTCGTTGGGAATTTCGTCCAGCGTGTAGCCGAGGGAAAGCTTGGTGGCGATCTTGGCGATGGCAAAGCCGGTGGCCTTCGATGCCAAAGCCGAGGAACGCGACACGCGCGGGTTCATCTCGATGACGACGACGCGTCCGGTATCCGGGTTGATGGCGAACTGGATGTTGCAGCCACCCGTGTCCACGCCCACCTCACGGATCACGGCAATGGCGACGTCCCGCAGCTTCTGGTACTCGCGGTCCGTCAGAGTGAGGGCCGGGGCCACCGTGATGGAATCGCCGGTGTGGACGCCCACGGGATCGAAGTTCTCGATGGAGCAGACAACAACGACGTTGTCGTTCTTGTCCCGCATCATCTCGAGCTCGTATTCCTTCCAGCCAAGGATGCTCTCCTCGAGCAGCACCTCGGTGGTGGGGCTGTACTGCAGGCCCTGACCGACGATCCGGCGGAGGTCGTCCTCGTTGTACGCCAGACCGGAACCCAGGCCGCCCATGGTGAAGGACGGACGGACAACCATCGGGTAGCCGAGGTCCTCGGCGGCTTTGAAGGCCTCGTCCATGGTGTGGATGATGTGGCTGCGGGCGGACTCGGCGCCGCAGCGCTCAACAACGCCCTTGAACTTCTCGCGGTCTTCGCCGAGCTCGATCGCGGCGATGTTCGCACCGATCAACTCCACGTTGTACTTCTCCAGTACACCGTTCTTATCCAAGGCGATGGCCGTGTTCAGGGCCGTCTGTCCACCAAGGGTGGGCAGGACGGCGTCGGGACGCTCCTTGGCAATGATCTTTTCGACCACCTCGGGAGTGATCGGCTCCACGTAGGTGGCATCGGCGAACTCGGGGTCCGTCATGATGGTGGCCGGGTTGGAGTTGACCAGGATGACCCGCAGCCCCTCGTCCTTCAGGACGCGCAGGGCCTGGGTACCGGAGTAATCGAACTCGGCCGCCTGGCCGATGACGATCGGCCCGGAACCGATGACAAGGACGCTCTTGAGATCTGTACGCTTGGGCATTACTTGTTGTCCTCAGTCTTGTTTTGGTTCTTGGTTGCGGTGGCGCCGCCGGCTTTCGTTTCAGCCATGAGGTCGATGAAGCGGTCGAAGAGGTACGCGGCATCGTGCGGCCCTGCGGCCGCTTCGGGGTGGTACTGGACCGAGAAAGCAGGGATGTCGAGGCAGGCAAGTCCTTCGACGACGTCGTCGTTCAGCGAGACGTGGCTGACTTCCACCCGGCCGTAGCGCTCTTCGGGTGCCACGGTGGCGCCGTTCAGGGGCGCATCAACAGCGAAGCCGTGGTTCTGAGAGGTGATTTCCACCTTGCCCGTGCGACGGTCCATCACCGGCTGGTTGATGCCGCGGTGGCCGTACCGCAGCTTGTAGGTTCCGAACCCAAGGGCGCGGCCCAGGATCTGGTTTCCGAAGCAGATGCCGAAGTACGGCAGCTTCTCGTCCAGGACGGAGCGCAGCAACTTGACCTGGTGATCGGCAGTGGCGGGGTCCCCGGGGCCGTTGGACATGAAGAAACCGTCGGGGTTGAGGGCGTTGACGTCCTCAAGCGTGGCGGTTGCCGGCAGGACATGCACCCGCACGCCGCGCTCGGCGAACCGGACGGGGGTCATCGCCTTGATACCGAGGTCGACGGCGGCGATGGAGAACCGCGGTTCGCCTTCCCAACCGTGGTCCTTGGGGTCCACCACGTAGGCTTCGTCGATGCTGACCTCTTCGGCAAGCGCGGAGCCTTCCATGGGGGCGCTTGCCAGCACGGTATCCAGCAGTTCCTTGTCGGACGCGTTGGCGGCTTCGCCGGAAAAGATCCCGGCGCGCATGGTCTTGTGCTCGCGGAGATGCCGGGTGATCGCACGGGTGTCAACGCCCTGGATGCCGACGATACCTTGGGCGACGAGTTCTTCGTCGAGGCTCCGCTCGGACCGCCAGTTGGACGGGCGTCGTGCGGCGTCGCGGACGACGTAGCCCTCAACCCAAATCTTGCGCGATTCGGCGTCCTCGCCGTTGACGCCGGTGTTCCCGATGTGCGGCGCAGTCTGCACCACGAGCTGGCGGGCGTAGGAGGGATCGGTGATGGTCTCCTGGTAACCGGTCATGCCGGTGGCGAAGACCGCTTCGCCGAGCGCGGTGCCCTGGGCGCCGTAGCTCCGGCCGCGGAAAATACGGCCGTCTTCCAGCACCAATACGGCTGCTGAGGGGGTTGGTGAGGTGGCTGCGTTACTGTCCGTCACTTTATTACTTTCCACTATCGGCATCTGCCTGAGGGGCTGCGGAGGTCAATTCTTGAATGGCTTGGCGGAGGCGGTCCTGGTCGGCGGAGTTCCTCGACCTGAATCCTGTGTCCAGTTCACGGCTGCCCAGTTTCCAGCTGATGACAAGGAGCCCGTCCTTTTCGACGAACTTCCCTGCCATCCCGGAGGCGGAGCGGCTGTCAGTCAGGGCTTCCCGCGGAATGAACACCGGGGCTGCTCCGGGGCGGTCGAACAACACGCCTTCGGCGTGAACGCTCAGTTCCGCGTTGGTCCGGATTCCAAGGCCTTGGACAGCGATGCGGTCCAGCCAGTCACCGGCCGTGGTGGTGCTGACGTACTGGCCGTCGGCCACCACTGTGGCCGGCGTCAGTTGCCGTGGCACTTCCGGAAGGCGTTCGACGTCGGATTGTCGTCGGAGGCGGTTCCGCCACCCCAGGCCGATCATGGCCAGGGCGACGGCGATCAAGCCTGCGGTGACGAGCGCCGAGAGCAGTTGTGTGTCCACTAGGCGCCGCTGACTGCCCCGGTGGAATCCGGGGCCGGAACGGTTTCGGTGTAGCGGTACGGGGTGTTGAGCCTGCCGTTGAGGACGGTCGGGTGTCCTTTGAAGAAGGTTGCCACCACGGAACCGGGCAGTTCCCTGCCCTTGAACGGTGAATTGCGGCCCATGGTTGCCATCTTATGGGGATCAACGGTCCAGCGCGCAGCCGGGTCCACCAGGATGACGTTTGCCGGCTCCCCGGCCTCCAACGGACGGCCCTGGTCCGCCACCCTGCCAATGCGGGCCGGAGTGAAGGATGTGACCCTGGCAAAATCCGCCCACGTCATGAGGCCGGTTTCGATCATGGTCTCCTGGACCACGGACAGCGCGGTTTCCAGCCCGGTCATGCCCATGGCGGCCTGGGCCCACTCGCATTCCTTGTGCTCGCTGGGGTGCGGTGCGTGATCGGTGCCCACCACATCAATGGTCCCGTCGGCAAGGCCCTCCCGGAGTGCCTGCACATCCGCGTCCGTGCGCAGCGGCGGGTTCACCTTGTAGACGGGGTCGTAGCTGCGGACCAGTTCATCGGTCAGGATCAAGTGGTGCGGGGTGACCTCGGCAGTGACATTGATGCCGCGGGCCTTGGCCCAGCGCACGATTTCAATGCTTCCCGCAGTGGAGACGTGGCAAATGTGCAGGCGGGAACCGACGTGCTGGGTCAGCAGTACATCGCGGGCAATGATGCTTTCCTCGGCTACCGCCGGCCAGCCGGCCAGCCCGAGGACAGCCGAAACGGCGCCTTCGTTCATTTGCGCGCCGGCGGTCAGGCGGGGTTCCTGCGCGTGCTGGGCCACCACGCCGTCGAACGCTTTGACGTATTCCAGCGCGCGGCGCATCAGGACGGGATCATGCACGCAGATCCCGTCATCAGAGAACATGCGCACCTGGGCGCGGGAGTCGGCCATGGCACCGAGTTCGGCGAGTTGCTCCCCGGCGAGTCCCACCGTCACTGCGCCGACAGGCCGTACGTCCACCCAGCCCGATGCCCTTCCCAGGCTGTGGACCTGCTCCACCACACCGGCGGTGTCGGCCACCGGATTGCTGTTCGCCATGGCGTGGACGGCCGTGAAGCCACCCAACGCGGCCGCACGGGTACCGGTTTCGACGGTCTCCGCATCTTCCCGGCCCGGTTCGCGAAGGTGGGTGTGGACATCAACCATGCCGGGCAGCGCGACCAGGCCTGCGGCGTCGATGACTGTGGCATCCCCGGCAGCAAGTCCGTTGCCCCGGGCCGCGATGACGCCGTCCCGGATCAGGAGGTCCTCGGCTGCACCGCCCAGGATGGCGGCTCCGCGGATCAAATACGTGTTCGCGGCCATCAGTTGTTCTCCTTGGTGGGCTGGTTGCTTACGGGGGCGGTCGCTTCACGGGAATCCCCCGAAAGCAACAAGTACAGGGCGGCCATGCGGACCGATACGCCGTTCCGGACCTGGGCGAGCACGGTGGAACGGGGTGAATCCGCCGCGGCGGACGAGATTTCCAGGCCGCGGTTCATGGGACCGGGGTGCATGATGATGGTGTCGTTCATGCCGAGGTCGTCCAGCGTCCGCAGGCGGGCGTCGTCGAAGCCCCAACGGCGGGAATATTCACGGGTGGACGGGAAGAAGGACGCGTTCATCCTCTCCCCCTGGACCCTGAGCATCATCATCGCGTCGACACCTGCTTCAAGGGTCTCGTCCAGGTTGTAGCTGACCTTGCAGGGCCACTGTTCGACGCCGACCGGCAGCAGCGTGGGAGGTGCCACGAGGGTGACCTCCGCGCCGAGGGTTCGCAGGAGCCACACATTTGAACGCGCCACGCGGGAGTGCAGGACATCTCCGGCGATCGCGACGCGCATGCCCTTGAGGTCGGCGCCGGTGGATGCGACGCCCTTGATGCGCGACCAATGGCGGCGCATGGTGAAGGCGTCCAGCAGGGCCTGCGTGGGGTGTTCATGGGTGCCGTCACCGGCATTGACCACCGCGGCATCGATCCAGTCGGTGGCAGCCAGGCGGTGCGGCGCTCCGGAAGCCCAGTGCCGGATGACCACGGCGTCTGCACCCATGGCGGCCAAGGTCTGGGCGGTGTCCTTGAGGGACTCACCTTTGGAAACCGAGGAGCCCTTTGCCGCGAAGTTGATGACGTCGGCGGAGAGCCGCTTCGCCGCTGCTTCGAAGGAGATGCGGGTGCGGGTGGAATCTTCGAAGAAGAGGTTCACCACCGTCCTGCCGCGCAATGCGGGCAGCTTCTTGACCTCGCGCTCACCGACGGCAGACATTTCCTCGGCCGTGTCAAGTATCCGGATCGCGTCGAAGCCGCTGAGGTTTTCCGTTGAGAGGAGATGCTTCACTTGCCTGCCTCGATGACTACCTCGTTGACCGGAGTTTCGTTCACGGAGTCGGTCTCTTCAAGATGTACGCGGACCTTCTCCGAGGACGATGTAGGAAGGTTCTTTCCCACGTGGTCTGCACGGATGGGGAGTTCACGGTGCCCCCTGTCCACCAGGACAGCCAACCGGACGATGCGGGGGCGCCCGAGGTCCACCAAGGCGTCCAAAGCTGCGCGGATGGTCCGACCTGAGTAGAGGACGTCGTCAATGAGGACAACAACTTTGTTATCGATCCCGGACAGCGGCAGGCGTGTATGGTGCGGGGGTCGGGTGGGCTGGTGCGAGAGGTCGTCGCGGAACATAGTGACATCCAGTTGGCCCACTATTGTTTCGGCGTTGACGGCAGGATCAGCGGCGGCAATCTTATGGGCCAGCCGGACAGCCAGGGGATAACCACGGCTTGGGATACCCAGCAGGACCAGGTCCTGGGATCCCTTGTTGGCTTCAAGGATCTCGTGGGCGATACGAGTGAGCGCACGATCGATATCCGCCTGGTTGAGGACAACCCTGGACGGAACCTGCGCTGAAGTAGCTTCAGTCATCGCTCGTCTCCCCTTTCCCCGCCTCACAGGACGGAATTAAAAAAGGAATATTTGCCTTCCAAAACTATCACAGCCACAGCGCCGGCCACCTGCCACGTCAGCGGCCGTGGGTGAGTTTAAGGTCACACCGCAGGCGTGGCATAGGCTCGGACCCATGAGCAGCAACCAACCAGGCCGCCATGATGGACAGCGGCCCTACCCCCGGCCGTTTCTGGAGCCCGGGGCCAACCCCACATGGATCGGCCACATCCAGCCCGGCAACTACCAGCCCGCTCCCGGCAACCCCGCACCGTTGGGAAACCAATCATGGGCAGTCGCGCCCCAAGGCATGCCGCGCCGTTCAGCCGGTTTGCTGCCACTGCTCCTTGTCGGCGGCATCCTGGCCTTCGGCAGCCTTCTCCTGGTTGTTCCGTTCCTCCTGGGCAACACCGGGTTGGCGGGCTTCATCATAGGCTTCATCGCATCGCTGGTTCCGCTGTCCATAGTCCTGCTGACGGTCCGGTGGATCGACCGCTGGGAGCCGGAACCCAAACGGCTTCTGTGGTTTGCCTTCACGTGGGGAGCGGCTGTCTCCATTGCGGCGACGCTCCTGATCCAACCACTATTTGCCCTCGCGGCGCCCACCACCAGCGAGGACGCCTACAGCTACTTCATGGCCACCGTGCAGGCACCGATCGTCGAGGAGTTCAGTAAGTCGCTGGGACTCCTCCTGTTGATATTCGCCGCCCGGAAATACTTCGACGGACCCGTTGACGGCGTCGTGTTCGCTTTCACCATCGCCGCGGGTTTCGCGTTCACCGAGAACATCCTCTATTTCGGACGGGAGATCGCTTCTTCGTCCGACCCCGGGACCGACCTTGTCCGGATCTTCATCCTCCGCGGCGTGATGTCTCCTTTTGCGCACGCAATATTCACGGGAACCACCGGCTTGATCATGGGTTTCGCGGCGAGGAAGTGGCACTCGGGGTACGCGGTTCTGGCGTTCTTTGTGGGCCTGTTGCCTGCGATGTTCCTGCATAACCGCTGGAACAGCATGGGCCAGGGATTCCTGGTTGAATACTTCGTGGTCCAGGTCCCCATCTTCCTGGTAGCCGTGCTTGGAATAGTCTTCCTTCGCATGGCCGAGGGAAAACTGACCCGTCAACGGTTGCTGGAATATGCCCGCGCCGGGTGGTTCACCCCGGCGGAGGTGGACATGCTGGCTACACCCCGGGGCAGGCGCCAGGCCCTTGGCTGGGCATCCTCACGCGGCCGGGCCGCTCAGATGCGGGCGTTTATCAAGGCGGCGACGTCCCTCGCCTTCACCCGCCAGCGCATCCTCAGCGGCAGGGACGTCCACGTCCACCAACACGATGAACTTGAACAGCTGCGCCGGATACCCGGGCTACGGTCAGCGGTGCTCATGTAAGCGTTCATAAACGCAGAATGCCCCTTGGAGTCCGGACTGGCCGGATTCCAAGGGGCACCAAGTATGCAGAAATAAATCGGTTCCTACGCCAACAGCGACGGCTTGAGCTTCTGCAAGCGGCCCAGCAAACCGTTGATGAAGGCCGGGGACTCGTCCGTGGACATGGTCTTCGCCAGGGCTACGGCCTCGCTCACAGCGACCCCATCGGGAACGTCGTCGTTGTAAAGAAGTTCCCACGTACCAATGCGGAGGATGATGCGATCCACCGCCGGCATGCGTTCAAGAGTCCAGCCCTGCGCATAGGTTTGCAGGAACTCGTCGATGGTGGGCTGCATGGAGACAACCCCCTCCACGATTTCCACCGTGTACGGATTCACAACAAGGTCAGTCTTCTCCCGACGCGCCTTGAGCGCATCAAAAGCTGAAACCGAGCGCTGCTCAGCCTCAAAAAGTACTTCAAGTGCCCTGTTACGGGCCTTACCGCGGGCACTCACTAGTCGTTGACCCTGCCCAGGTAGCTGCCATCACGGGTATCAACCTTGACCTTGGTGCCCTGCTCGACGAACAGCGGAACCTGGATCTCGTAACCGGTCTCCACAGTTGCAGGCTTGGTGCCTGCGGAGGAACGGTCACCCTGGAGACCCGGCTCGGTGTAGGTGATCTCCAGTACGACGCTCGGCGGAAGCTCGATGTAGAGCGGGGTGCCTTCGTGGATGGCGATGTTGACCATCTGGTTCTCAAGCATGAAGTTGGTGGCGTCACCGACTGTCGCGCCCGAAACGTGGATTTGGTCGTAATCGCTGGTGTCCATGAAGACGAAGTCTTCGCCGTCCTGGTACAGGTACTGGTAGTCGCGCCGGTCGACAGTTGCGGTTTCGATCTTGAGGCCGGCGTTGAACGTCTTGTCCACTACCTTGCCGGACATAACATTCCGCATCTTGGTTCGAACGAAGGCGCCGCCCTTGCCCGGCTTGACGTGCTGGAACTCAATGACGTTCCAGAGCTGGCCTTCGAGCTTCAGTACGGTTCCGTTCTTGATGTCGTTTGTGGTTGCCACTCGTATCCTCTGGTTAATTTCACTGGTCCTGGCTGATGTCCAGCTTCCAGCCGTATGCCAAGCCGGCACGCCACATTGGCCGGCCAGCGCGTATTTATCAAAAATCCATGAACCATTCTACCGGCAAACGGAAGGCGGCACGCGCGGGGTGTCCACCACGATGCTTAGGAAGCGAGTTCCAGGACGTTGCGCGCCCGTTGCAGGGCCACTGCCGAGGAGTAGATCAAGGCCGCGTCGGCGGACATTGCCACGCGGAGGTCGAGGGCCTTTGCGAAGGCTTCGGACGCGGCAAGAGCATTGCCGCTGACGAAGTACGCGCGCCCAAGGTACTGATGGACGACGGCCTCTTTTGAGCTGCCCTGCACTTCATGAAGCAACTGCTTGTACAGCTGGATGGCCCGGTCCATGCGGTTGGTGGCACGGTGGACCTCTGCCTCGAAAATTCGGAGACGGAACGACTCGGGATTCTTGTACCGGGCTTCTGCCAACAATTCGGCTGCTTCCTTGGGCTGGTTGTCCAGGAGCAAAGCCATGATGCGGTCCGCGGGGTCCACCGAGGCAGCCAGCGCCGTCTCCAGCGCATCCTCATTGACAACCACCGGCAACAATGTGTCCGGATTCATCCGTACCCCGGGGAATCCGGCAGTAGGCCAATCGCTGATGCCTTCAGCCAAAGTGGCGGTCATGATGCGATCTCCTGGTAGGCGGCGAAGAGCAGCGAGGTGTCCGGAACATCGAGGATGCCGGGCTTGGCGATGCCATCAAGGACAACGAAGCGGAGGAGGTCGCCGCGGGACTTCTTATCCCGGCGCATTCCGTCCAGGAGACCCTGCCAGCGGTCCCTGCGGTAGGTGATCGGCAGGCCAAGACTTTCCAGGATGGTGCGGTGGCGGTCGGCGTCGGCGTCTGAAAGCCGGCCAACGCTGCGCGACAGCTCTGCCGCGAACATCATGCCGACCGACACAGCTGCGCCGTGCCTCCAGGAGTACCGTTCCACAAGCTCGATCGCGTGGCCCAGGGTGTGGCCGTAGTTGAGGATCTCCCGGAGTCCGGATTCCTTCAGGTCCTGCGACACCACGTTGGCTTTGACCGCAATGGCACGCTCAATCAGCTCACGGACCACCTCGGATCCGGGATCAGTGACGGCGTCCGTGTTTTTCTCAAGGAGGTCAAGGATGGCGGGATCGGCAATGAACCCGCACTTGATGACCTCGGCCATGCCGGAAACAAGTTCGTTCTTAGGGAGGGTCTGGAGCGTATCCAGGTCAGCCAGGACGGCGGCAGGCGGGTGGAAGGAGCCCACGAGGTTCTTGCCTTCGGCGGTGTTGATTCCGGTCTTGCCGCCAACGGCTGCATCGACCATGCCCAACAGCGAGGTCGGCATGTGGATGACTTTGACACCCCGCAACCACGTAGCCGCTACGAAACCGGCGAGGTCCGTTACGGCTCCGCCGCCAACAGCCACGATCGCGTCGGAACGGGTGAAGTCGTTTTGTCCCAGCACCTGCCAGCAGAAGGCGGCAACCTGGATGTGCTTTCCTTCTTCGGCGTCGGGGATTTCGGCCGTCAGGGCGGTGAAACCGGCAGCCTCAAGTTCGTCCCGGACAGTGTCGCCGGTCAGCCGGAGGGCACGGGGGTGGATCACCAGGACCCGGCGAACCCGCTCCCCCAGCTTTTCGGGCAGCGTTTCCAACAGCCCGCGGCCCACCACGACGTCGTAGTTCTCCGACGCGGATTCTCCCGAGACCTTGATGACAGTTGCTTCGTTGCTCACTTCTCAGCTTCCTTTTCCAGGGCTGCGTGCTCGCGCAGCCGCTCCTCCAGCCGGAGGGCGATTTCCGCTACGGATCCGGAACGAACATCCATGACGATATCTGCCAGGCGCTCATAGACGGGCTGCCTCGCGGCAAACAACGCTTCCCAACGGGACATTGCATCGCCTTGCAGCAGTGGCCTTGCCGTATTCCTGGCAATCCGGTCCGCAACTGTGGCAGCGTCACATTCCAGGTAAATAACAGTGCATTCTTCGAGCAACTGCTGAGTCCCGGAATCCAGGACGGCGCCACCACCCAAGGATATGACGGTTTGGCGCTGTTTGGCGGCTTCTATGGCCTTTGCCACAGTCCGGGCTTCGATTTCGCGGAAGGCATGCTCTCCCCGACCCGCGAAAATATCGGCAATGCTGCCATGGGCAGCAACCACCACCGCGTCGGTATCCACGTACGGTATGTCCAGCTGCTGCGCCAACTGCTGGCCGATGGCTGACTTCCCTACCGCCATTGGTCCGATGAGGACAAGTGGGCGCGCAAAAGTGCCGCCCGCCATGACGGGAGCCACTAGCGTCCGACCGAGTCCAAGGTTGCCGGGATGCTGTTCAGGTAGCCCTGGAGGTTGCGCGTGGTTTCCGCCACCGAGTCACCACCGAACTTTTCCATGACGGCTTCCGCGAGCACAAGGGCCACCATTGCTTCGGCTACGACGCCTGCAGCAGGCACGGCACAGACGTCAGAACGCTGGTGATGCGCCTTGGCCGGCTCGCCGGTGCTCACGTCGATGGTGCGCAGGGCACGAGGAACAGTCGCAATGGGCTTCATGGCCGCACGGACACGGAGTACCTCGCCGATGCTCATGCCACCTTCGATGCCACCTGCACGGTTCGTCCGCCTGACAATCTTGCCGTCCTCATCCTTGACGATCTCGTCGTGCGCGGCGGAGCCCCGCCGGGCAGCGGTGAGGAAACCATCGCCCACTTCGACGCCCTTGATGGCCTGGATACCCATCAGGGCGGCAGCTAACCGGGAATCGAGGCGGCGGTCCCAATGGACGTAGCTGCCCAACCCCGGCGGAAGTCCGTAGGCCAGTACTTCGACGACACCGCCAAGGGTCTCGCCTTCCTTATGGGCTGCGTCCACCTCGGCCACCATGGCGTCGGACGTCTCACGATCAAAGCAACGCAACGGATCCGCATCCAAAGCAATGACATTGGACGGCGACGGCAACGGACGGCCTTCAGGAACAGACACACTGGCGATGGAAACTGTGTGGCTGACCAGTTCAATTCCCAGTTGCTTCAGGAACTGGGCGGCGACGGTTCCAAGGGCTACGCGCGTGGCCGTTTCCCGGGCACTGGCTCGTTCCAGGACGGGACGGGCCTCATCGAATCCGTACTTCTGCATGCCGGTGAAGTCAGCATGCCCCGGACGGGGACGGGTCAGGGGCGCATTGCGTGCCTGGTCCGCCAGAAGCCCGGCGTCCACGGGGTCGGCCGACATGATCTGTTCCCATTTGGGCCATTCGGTATTGCCGACCTGGATGGCCACCGGACCGCCCTGGGTGATGCCGTGGCGGACACCGCCGACGATCGTTACTTCATCCTGCTCGAACTTCATGCGGGCACCGCGGCCGTAGCCAAGCCGACGGCGGGCCAAGGCATCACGGATCTGCCCGCTGGTGAGCTCAACACCGGCCGGCACGCCTTCAACAATTCCGATCAGAGCCGGACCGTGGGATTCACCGGCTGTCAACCAACGCAACATATAACCAATCCTGCCATGTAAGGCCTCTAGAAGACTCGTCGGGGAAGTCCGACTGAGTCGCACATCACATCTATGACGGCGCTATCCACCGTGCAGCCGCTGAAAAGCCGGATCTGCTCTGCCGCTTGGTACATCAGCATCTCCAGGCCCGGGACCACAACTCCCCCATGCCGGTGCCATTGCTCTGCCAGCCGGCTGGGCCAGGGGTCGTAGGCCACATCCAGCAATACCCCTCCCGAGGTACCGGGCAGGGCGCCGAGTTCATCCGCCAGGGCATCCGCCGCCCGCGGCGGGAAGGTGGAAATCACCAGGTCCGAACCGGCTATGGCGGTTGCCGCCTGGACCAGCGGCCTGACGGACAAGCCGATTCCGACGGCGGCAGCAGCGGCTTCGGCGTCGCCGGCCCGGGAGACATCGCGGACAAAGACGTCAACGTGGTCGGCCCCCAACCCTCGGAGTGCCGCAATCGCGGCTGCAGAGGTTCCACCGCCGCCCAGCACCGCGCCATGGGGGCTCGTCGCGACGCCGGCGTACCTGACCGCCTCCACGATCCCCGCAACGTCCGTGTTGTACCCGACCCGCCGGACCGAACCGCCGTCGTTCTCGAAAGCAACGGTGTTGAGGACGCCCAAGTGGGCTGCCGCTCCCCTGACCTCGTCAACTTCCCTGACCATTGCGGTCTTCAACGGCATGGTGACCGAAAGGCCGCACCATGACTCGTCCGCCCGGACCGATTCCATGAATGCCGGAAGCATGTCCGCCGTCAGGTCTATTGCGGTGTAACCGATGTCCACGCCCAGCTTTGCGTAGGCCGCGGTATGCATCGCCGGGGATTTTGAATGTGAGATCGGGTGCCCGAGGACTGCTGCCCGGCGGCTCACACGCACCGACCCGCGTTGGCCGCACACCATGCGTTGTACTGCTCAACGTAGGTGTTGTGCTCGGCCAGCGTCTTGGAGAACTTGGTCTCCTTGGTGTCCAGGTTGATGGTTACCCAGTAGAGGTAATCGTTGGGCGTGGGTTTGGCGGCCGCGTCGATGGCAGTCTTGCCCGGCGAACCGATCGGCCCGGCGGGCAGGCCCGTATTCGCATAGGTGTTGTACGTGTTGGACTTGTCCGCCTTCTCTTCCTCGGTGAGGTGGAAGGACTTCTTGCCCAGCCCATAAGTCACCGTGGCGTCCGACTGGATGAGGCCGTTCGTTTCCGTGTTATTGGGCTTCAGGCGGTTATAGATGGCGCCGGCGACGTTACCGTAGTCCGCCTGGCCACCCTCGGCCTGGACGATGCTGGCGATCGTCACAACGTCGTACTGCTTGGCGGGATCGGTGATTCCCTGGGCCTTGAGCTCATCCAACGTGGCCGTGACCAGCGTCTGGATGATGTCCTTGCCGGAGGTTCCCAAGGGGAAACGGTATTCACCGGGGGCCAGGAAGCCTTCAAGGTTCTTCGCCTTGGCAGGGAGCCCGAACTGGCTGGGCGCCTGGTTGAAACCGTTCAGCTGCTGAAGGGGAATTCCGGAGCCCTTGGAAATGGCCTCGAGGGACTCGTTGATACGCAGGCCCGCGCTCAAAGCAAAGTAGATGACTTTGGAGGCGTCCTTATTGGACAGGACCGCCACGGCGTCGGAATTCTTCATTTCGGTGCGGAAAGTGAACTCGCCCGGCGACAATTCGCCGCCTTCGCTGAGGAACGCTTTCACGAACGTATCCGGGTCGGCAACCACCTTGTTCGCAGCGAGTTCCGCGGCCACCTGTTTGGGGCCGGCTCCCTCGGGAACGGTGATGGTGACGGAGCCGGTGCCCGGTCCAGGGTAGTCCGTCACCTTGTCCATACCCAGAAGCGGCTTGAGGAACTGCGCACCCACCACAATGGCGGTGACGAAGACAGCCAGCGTGATCAACAGAGCCAGAACCCGACGGCGGCGGCGGGCCTTGCGGGCAGCGGCCTTGGAAACGGGGGTTTCCACCGTGGTGATGAGCTCATGCGCGTGGTCATCATGGGCGTGCGCGTCATGATGGTCGTCGTGGTGCTCTGCGTACCCGTGGTGGTCATCATGGGGATGCCCGTCATGCACGTCGTGCCCGTCATGTCCCGCGAAGGCATGGGCGTCAGCGTCGTGGTGGGCAGCGGCGTCGTGGTGGGCTGCATCGTCGTGGTGGGCAGCATCCGCATGGTGGTCCGCGCCATCGTGGGCTGCGCCATCCTGATGCACAGGACCATCGTGCCCAGTGCGGTCCTGGCCCGGGGCTGCTTCGGGAACCGCCGGAAGGCTCGTAGTGGCCGCACCATGGGCCTGGGACTCGTCGTGCGCCTCGGGCTCGCGCTCCGGGGCTGCTGGAGCGACCTTAGGTGCGGCTGCCGGGGCGGGAGGCACCACTGGCTCGCGCTGGGGCGCCGGCGCCGCCTGGACATCCCGTCGTACAGCTGCGGCATTGGGGACCGCAGGTACAGGACGGGGAAGTTCCGGCTCATCCGCTGCCGGGGCACCGGCCGCTCCTGGAGTCGCTTCCGGAACGGGTACGACGTTTTGGTTCTGCGTGGCGAGGAATCGCTCGCGTGCCCGCAGTTCTTTGCGGGTCAGCGGCATACTGCCGCCACCGGTGCTGGAGGGGTCGTTATTGACCGGGCTCACAGTTGCAGTCCCCTCGTAGAAGAATCAGGTTGGCTGCCTGAGGAGGCCGGCAGTGTTGGGGCACCGCCTGATGCATCGGACTGCGACGGCGCCTGCACGCGGCGGCCAACGTCCGTTCCTCTGGCTTTTTGCATGTCGATCGCGTGCTGCAGTATTCCAGCAGCAGCAACCTGATCAACCACTTTACGGTGGTTCTTGCTGCTCATGCCAGCTTCATGCAGGTTGCGGTGCGCCGTCACGGTGGTCAAGCGCTCGTCGACCAGGTTGACCGGCACCCCCACACCCGCCTGGACCAACGCGTCCGCGAGCAGTTCGGCGTACTCCACAGCCATCTGGGCGGAGCCGCGCTCCTCGCCCTTCATGGTCCGTGGCAGGCCCACGAAAACCTGGACTGCCCCCTGCTCGATGACATGATTCACCAGGACCCGGACGTCCGAGTTCTTCTTGAGGTCACGGCTGAGGGTCTTGAGCGGGGAGGCAAGGATTCCATCGGGATCGCACACGGCGACCCCAACCCTGACGGTGCCGACGTCCACCCCCAGCTTGGTGCCGCGGGGATAGACGCCGGCATCGGTAGTGGAACTCACAATCAGCGCTTGGCTATCGCGTCAAACACGGCTGCAAGGGCATCGGAGACCTTTGCAGCGTCGGTGCCGCCGCCTTGGGCAACGTCGTCCTTGCCGCCGCCGCCGCCGCCGAGGATCCCGGCGGCGAGGCGAACCAGCGCACCGGCTTTGACACCGGCTTCGCGGGCTGCCTCATTAGTGGCAACGAGGATGATGGGACGATCGTTGCTCACGCCGGCCACGGCTACCGTTGAGGCTTCCGAACCCAGGCGGTTGCGAAGGTCGAGGGCCAGGTTGCGGAGGTCATCCGCGCCGCCGACCTGGCCGGCGTCGTGGGCAACCACGCGTACGCCTGCGGCGTCGCGCGCCGAACCCACCAAGTTGGCCGCTGCGGCCGCCAGCTGTTCCTTGCGGAGCCGGTCGAGTTCCTTCTCGGTCGCCTTCAACTTGTTCAGGGTGCCGGCGATACGGTCGGCCAGTTGTCCGGACGGTACCTTCAGCAGCTCGGTGAGCTCGGTGACGAGGGCGCGTTCGGCAGCCAGGTGCCGGAAGGCATCCAAGCCCACGAACGCCTCAACGCGGCGGTTTCCGGAACCGACAGACTGCTCGCCCAAGAGCGAGAGGCTGCCGATCAACGAGGTGTTGGAGACGTGGGTGCCACCGCACAACTCGCGCGACCACGCGCCGTCGATCTCCACAACCCTGACTTCGCTGCCGTAGTTTTCGCCGAACAGCGCCATGGCGCCCAGCGCTTTTGCTTCGGCAAGGCCCATGACCTTGGTGTCAACGCGGAAGTTATTGCGGATTGCGATATTGGAAACTTCTTCAATCTCCGAGCGCGTGGCAGCGCTCAGCCCTTCGCCCCAGGCGAAGTCGAAACGGAGGTAGCCGGCCTTGTTGAACGAGCCGCGCTGGGTTGCTTCCGGCCCCAGGATCTGGTGCAGGGCGGCGTGCACAATGTGCGTTCCAGTGTGTGCCTGCTCAGCGGCGTGGCGGCGTTCACGGTCGACGGCGGCACGAACCACGGCGTCGCCGGCAATTTCACCTTCACGAACAATCGCCTTATGGACGCTCAGTCCCTTGACGGGACGCTGGACATCGAGGACCTCGACGACGAAGCCGTCGCCGGTGATCAGGCCGGTATCCGCTGCCTGCCCGCCGGCCTCGGCGTAGAACGGCGTTTCGTTGAGGACCAGCTCGATCTCGTCGCCGGTGGAGGCATGGGCAACCCGCTGGCCGCCGCTGACGATGCCCCGGACCTTCGACTCACCTTCCAGTTCTTCGTACCCGGTGAAGACGGTTTCACCTTCACCCAGCATTTCCTGGTAAGCGCTGAGGTCGGCGTGGCCGCCCTTCTTGCCTTTGGCATCTGCCTGGGCACGCTGGCGCTGTTCGAGCATGAGGGCGCGGAATCCGGCCTCATCAACCTTCAGGCCCGCTTCCTCGGCCATCTCCAAGGTCAGGTCGATCGGGAAGCCGTACGTGTCATGGAGGGTGAAGGCTTCGGCACCGGACAGCGGAACGCCGGCAGCCTTGGATTCCGCTACGGCATCTTCCAGCCGTGCGGTGCCTGAGGCGATGGTGCGGAGGAATGCCTTTTCTTCGGCGTAGGCGATGCGGCTGATCCGGGCGAAGTCCGTCTCGACCACCGGATAGACGCCCTTCATGGCATCGCGGGAGACCGGGAGCAAGTCCGGGAGGCAGGCGGTCTCCACGCCCAGCAGGCGCATGGCCCGGACCGCGCGGCGGATCAAACGGCGAAGAACGTAGCCACGGCCTTCATTCGAGGGGGCAACTCCGTCGGCAATGAGCATCAGCGCAGAACGGATGTGGTCGGCAACTACACGCATACGGACGTCGTCGGTGTGGTGCGGATCTTCATCGGTTTCGGCGGACGTGTATTCCTTGCCGGAGAGTTCGGCGGCCTTGTCGATCACGGGACGGACCTGATCGGTCTCATACATGTTTTCGACGCCCTGGAGGATCATCGCAAGACGCTCCATGCCCAGGCCGGTGTCAATGTTCTTGTTGGGAAGTTCGCCAACGATGTCGAAGTCCACCTTGGAGCGGACGTTCTCGATCTGGTACTGCATGAACACGAGGTTCCAGATCTCGATGTAACGGTTTTCGTCGGCAATAGGGCCGCCCTCGACACCGTAATCCGGGCCACGGTCGTAATAGATTTCGGAGCAGGGACCTGCAGGACCGGGCTGACCGGTGTGCCAGTAGTTATCCGACTTGCCCATCTTCTGGATGCGCTCGGCGGGGATTGCCGTGTTCTTGAGCCACAGCTCCTTGGCTTCGTCGTCTTCCTCGTAGACGGTCACCCAGAGGCGTTCGGCCGGAAGTCCGTAGCCGCCGTCGTCGACGCTCTTGGTGAGCAGCTCGAAAGCGAACTTGATGGCGTCTTCCTTGAAGTAGTCGCCGAAGGAGAAGTTGCCGCACATCTGGAAGAACGTGCCGTGGCGGGCGGTCTTGCCGACTTCCTCGATGTCGCCGGTGCGGATGCACTTCTGGACACTCGTTGCCCGGCTGTAGGGCGGCTCTTCGCGCGCGGTGAGGTAAGGGATGAACGGCACCATTCCGGCCACAGTGAAGAGAAGTGACGGGTCGCTGGAAACGAGCGACGCGGAGGGAACGGCTGTGTGACCCTTGCTGACAAAAAAGTCCACCCAGCGCTTGGTGATCTCCTGCGACTTCATTGGCTGATTACTTACCCTTCTCAATTCACTGCACATGTTGTGCGCGGTTCCGGCCGGTGCCGTTCCGCAGCTATCCATTCTGCCCTGTTGCGGGCCCGGGTGCGAACCTGCCGCTACCGCCTGCCGGTGTCCGGGGCGTCGATCCCCAGGGCCGACCTCAGGTCCGCCTCGCGTTCATGCATTCCGGCACGGACAGCATCGGCGAAATCGAACAAACCATCGGCCAGGCGTCCGACAGCGCGGTTCAGCCCGTCAGGACCGATGTTCGCCTGCGCTTCGGTGACCTTCCGGAAGGCAATGACACCGATGGCAACGCCGATTCCCATCCAAACAATTCTCTTCACGACGTGTCTCCTTTAAGTATTCAGGCTGCAGTCAAGCGGCACTGCGGATTCAGCGGCTGCGCCGGCCGGAGGACGTTGAGCGCTTGGACGCGAGAGCAGAGCGCACACCATAGCTGAAAGCGGCTACCTTGATCAGCGGAGAACCCACGGTGGCCGCAACCAGCGAGGACAACGCAGAGATGTTCGCGGAGGCGTCCGAGACGTTCGACGCGATGCCATCGACCTTTTTCAGCTGCTGATTGGTGGTGGAAACGGTCGCAGTCACCTCGTCCATGAGGGGCGTCGCGCCGTCGCTGATGGAGCGGATGGAGGTACGGACTTCGTCAAAGACGCCGCCCAACTTCAGGATAGGCACTGCCAGCAACAGAACCAGGAGGGCAAAAACTCCTGCTGCAATCAGGCCGGCGATGTCGCCACCAGACATAGAACTCATCTCCTAGGATCGTTGCACTGCCTCAACCCGCCTTCCCGGCGGCCAAGGCCTCCCCCAGTACATTACAGACAAAGGAAGCTTCGCCTCACCTGCAAAGCACGGGGTTTCAAAGACAAAGAAGCCCGCGGCTTGGCCACGGGCTTCTTTGGATACGCTGCTGAAATTTAGCGTGCGTAGAATTCGACGACGAGCTGCTCTTCGCAGATCACGGGGACCTCAGAGCGCTTCGGGCGGCGAACCAGGCGTGCCTGCAGGGCGTCGATCTTGACGTCCAGGTACGGCGGGGTGGTGGCCAGGACGTGGGCACCGGCAGCTGCTGCCTGGAACGGAGCCATGACCTCGGAGCGGCTGTGGACGTGGATGAGCTGGCCTTCGCCGACGCGGAAGGACGGGCGGTCAACGCGGACGCCGTCAACCAGGATGTGGCGGTGCACAACCAGCTGGCGGGCCTGTGCGATGGTGCGGGCGAAACCTGCACGGAGCACGAGGGCGTCGAGGCGCATTTCCAGCAGCTCAACGAGGTTTTCACCGGTCAGGCCCTTGGTGCGGCGTGCTTCTTCGAAGGCACGGGTCATCTGGGCTTCGCGGATGCCGTACTGGGCGCGCAGGCGCTGCTTTTCGCGCAGACGAACGGCGTAGTCGGAATCCTGCTTCTTGCGGGCACGGCCATGCTCACCGGGGCCGTACGGGCGGCGCTCCATGTACTTGGCGGCCTTGGGGGTCAGAGCGATGCCGAGTGCACGCGAAAGGCGTGCGGTACGGCGAGCACGAGTGTTGTTAGCCACTTGTGTCCTTCCAAATTACTGCGGTGTGTTGGTGTTACTGGCCTCCATCAGGGAGAGCATCGGCCAACCGCTGCCACTTGCTACTGGCCCACGGCACAGCACCATCGAAGAAATCTTCAGGGATTTGTGCGTCGGGTCATGCCAGACAAAGAAATATCCTACCACGCAGCGCCTACCCCGCAGGAACCGGGAGCCGACGCCGGGCCTTGGAGGTTATTGCCCCCGCACTATCCGGCGCAAACGTTCCAGCCTCGCGGCGATATCCCGCTCGGCACCATTGGCCGTGGGCTGGTAGTAATCCTTGCCGATGAGGTCGTCCGGCAGGTACTGCTGCGTTGCCACGCCGTGCGGCTCATCATGGGCGTACTTGTAGCTTTTGCCATGGCCGAGTTGCTTGGCGCCCGGGTAGTGGGCATCCCGCAAATGCATGGGGATGCTTCCACCGTATCCTGCCCGGACATCGGCGATGGCCTTGTTGATGCCCATATACGCCGCATTGGATTTGGGCGCGGTCGCCAGGTGGACCACCGCTTCGGCCAGGATGATCCGGCCCTCCGGCATGCCGATCAACTGAACCGCCTGGGCTGCTGCCACGGCCGTCTGCAGCGCGGTGGGATCCGCCATGCCGATGTCTTCCGCTGCCGAGATCACAATGCGGCGCGCCACGAAGCGCGGGTCCTCCCCCGCTTCGAGCATGCGGGCCAGATAGTGCAGCGAAGCATCGACGTCCGAGCCCCGGATGGACTTAATGAATGCGCTGGCCACGTCATAGTGCTGGTCACCGGCGCGGTCATAACGGACCGCTGCGGCGTCTAGGGCCCGCTCCGTGTGGCGCAGTTCAACCAGCACGGGAGCATCCGGTGCGCCGTCGCCGGCGAGGCCGGGTTCGCCGTCGCCGGCGAGGCCGGGTTCGCCGTCGTCGGTGGCGGGCATCTCAGGCCCGACGGCGTCAGCGTCACCGAACGCTACTCCCGCGGCCGCCTCCAAAGCGGTCAGGGCCCTGCGGGCGTCGCCGCCGGACAGACGGACCAAATGCTCCAGGGCTTCTTCGCTGAGTTCCACGCGGCCTGCAAGTCCGCGGGCGTCCGCGACTGCACGCTGCAGCAAACCTGAAATGTCGTCATCCGTCAGGGGTTTCAGGGTCAGAAGGAGCGACCGGGAGAGCAGCGGCGAGACAACGGAAAATGACGGGTTCTCCGTAGTAGCGGCCACGAGGACTACCCAGCGGTTCTCGACGCCGGGCAACAAAGCATCCTGCTGCGCTTTGTTGAACCGGTGGATTTCGTCAAGGAACAGGACGGTCGTCTTCTTGTAGAGGTCCCTTGCGGTCAAAGCCTCGTCCATCACCCGCCGGACGTCCTTGACGCCGGCAGTGATCGCGGACAGCTCAACGAATTTCCGTCCGGGCCCCCTGGCGATCACGTGCGCCAAGGTGGTCTTACCTGTTCCGGGAGGTCCCCACAAGATGACCGAACTGGGGCCGGCAGGACCTGAGGCCTCGGCTCCGGCCGCCAACTGCCGCAGCGGCGATCCGTGACCCAGCAGATGTTGCTGGCCCACGACGTCGTCCAAGGTCCGCGGCCGCATCCGCACGGCAAGGGGGCTACGCTGCGAAGCCATCCAGCCGGCGTCAGTGAGAGGTCCCGCGGCGGCGGAGTCCTCTGACTCGTCATCACTGGCAGCGCCGGAACCAAAGAGATCTTCCACATGGATAGGCTACTCATAGTTCCAATAAAGGAGACATTTCGCGTGGAGCCCCAAACCCCCGGCCCGCAACGCAGGGATTCCCAAACCACCTTCCGCACCGCCCTGGTACCCGCATCCCGACTCCACGGTTGGGTGGAACGCTTTTCCGCCAGCCACGGCCAGGTGGAGGAGGATTTCGACGACGACGGCCTCCTTCTGCGCGCAGCCGACGGAGCCGGGGCGTTGCTCAAGGCCCCGTGGCCGGTGGACGGCCGCCCGGGCCGCGGCGCCACGGACCTCGATCGGCTGGCGGCTTTGGCCAGCCAGGAACGCGGGCTCGGGATAGTGCTGATCCGGCGGGGCGGTTTCGCCGTCGCCGCAGCATCGGGGTCACGGATCCTCGCGTCAAAAAGCGGTAACCGCTATGTGCAGTCACGCACGTCTGCCGGCGGACAGTCCCAGCAACGCTTTGCGCGTCGCCGGTCCAACCAGGCAGATGCCCTGGTGGAAGCGGCAGCAGCCCACGTCGGCGCGATCTTCGCAGCCCACCGCATCGAATACATCGTCCCGGGGGGTGACAAGACCCTGGTGGACCAGGTCCTGAACCAAGGGCCGGCCAAGCCATTCGCCGCCAGGGCGCGCCTTGCCCTGCTGGACGTGCAGGAACCCAAGACCGCGGCTCTGGCGAAGGCGGCCACCGATGCCTGCTCGATCCGGATCACCGTTACTGATCCCCCGCGTTAGCCCACTCAGCAACCGCCGGGGGCGCGCCGCAAGGGTGCCTGACGGTAAAGATAGCTGCCTTGCCGGAGAAAGCCCGCCGTTTCGTAGAGGCGCCGGGCGCCTGCGTTTGCCGACGTCACCAGGAGCCAAAACCCGTCCAGGCCCAGCCTGGTCCCCTCCTCGAGCAAAGCGGCAAGCACTAGGGAGCCAAAACCTTGCCTGCGCCGGCCCGCCGCCGTGGCCATGCAGTAGATACCGCCCCGGCCGCCAACCAAGGCAAGGCGTCCGACGGCGGCCGGGTTGCCGTCGTCGTCCCTCGCCAAAGCGTAAAGGGACGGGCAACCGGTAAGGATTTCCCGGGCAACGGCGAGTTCCCGTTCCCCGCCCCGGCCATCCACGGCCCACCAGAGCCGAAGCCAATCCTCCGTCGGTTCCGCGGACAACTCCACGCCGGGCTGGGCCGGACTTAGCTGCACCGGACTTTGCCGTACCGGACTTTGCTGCACCGGGGCCCAGGGCTCCGTACCCCGGACCATGATCAGCGTTTCCGATTGCCGCGTAAACCGCTGCGTATCCAGAACGTCGTGAAGGACTTCGCTGCGGGCGTCGTCGAAGGTTTGGAGGATCAGCGGGAGCTTCCGCCGCCGGTACCAGTCGGCGGCGCTGCGGAGCGCCTCCGCGACCTCCCCGGCATGGGTGACTGCACCGCGGGGCCACACGGAGTTGGCCCGCTGGGTCACCCCTTCCGAAGCCCGCAGGACCCATGGCCCTGCTTCGGCATGTTCCACGGCAGGCCACGCCGCATCCATGAGTGCTTCCAGGGACTCCTGGTCGATTGGCTCTCCGGCCTCGAACATGGTGGCGCGCTCTTCCTGGTTACGGTCGTCCTGGTTACTGTCTGCCTTGTGACGGTCCGCCTGGTGAGGGTGGCGGAAACGCCGCAGGCCCCCTGCACGTGACAGGGGGCCTGCGGAGTCGTCCGGGCCTTTGCTTACTCGGACTTGGAAGCGGGCTTGGCTTCAGGCTTGAAGTCCACGCCGGCTTCCTTGCGCTGCTGCGCGGTGATCGGTGCCGGAGCCGCCGTCAAGGGGTCGAAACCGTTGCCGGTCTTGGGGAAAGCGATGACGTCGCGGATCGACTCCACGCCGGCCAGCAAGGCCACAACGCGGTCCCAGCCGAAGGCGATCCCACCGTGCGGAGGTGCTCCGAACTTGAAGCCTTCCAGCAGGAAGCCGAACTTGGTTTCAGCGTCTTCCTTGTCCAGTCCCATGAGCTGGAAGACCCTCTCCTGGACTTCACGCTCGTGGATACGGATGGAACCGCCGCCGATCTCGTTGCCGTTGCACACGATGTCGTAGGCGTAGGACAAGGCCGACTCGGGGTCCTTGTCGAAGGTCTCCATGAACTCCGGCTTCGGCGAGGTAAAGGCGTGGTGGACCGCAGTCCACTGGCCGGCGCCCACGGCTACGTCACCGGAGGCGACGGCGGCCGCGGCCGGCTCGAACATCGGAGCGTCCACAATCCACACGAAAGCCCAATCGTTCGGATCGATCAGGCCGGTGCGGTGACCGATCTCCACGCGCGCGGCACCCAGCAGGGACCGGGAAGCGCCCTTCTCGCCGGCAGCGAAGAAGATGCAGTCGCCGGGCTTGGCACCGACGGCGTCCGCCAGTCCGGCGCGTTCCTGCTCCGTGAGGTTCTTGGCGACGGGACCTGCAAGCTCACCGTCCTCCTTGTACAGGACGTAGGCCAGTCCCTTGGCTCCGCGCTGCTTGGCCCATTCCTGCCAGGCGTCAAGGGCACGGCGGGCCTGGGAAGCACCGCCGGGCATGACCACGGCGCCAACGTAAGGGGCCTTGAACACGCCGAAGTTGGTGTCCTTGAAGAACTCGGTCAGCTCCGTCAGCTCCAGGCCGAATCGAAGGTCCGGCTTGTCGGAGCCGTACTTGGCCATGGCGTCCAGGTAGGTCATGCGGCGGATGGGCGTGGGAACCTCGACGTCGATCAGCTGCCACAGCGACTTAACGATCGCTTCGCCCAAGGCAATGATGTCGTCCTGGTCGACGAAGCTGGCTTCGATGTCCAGCTGCGTGAACTCAGGCTGACGGTCGGCGCGGAAATCTTCATCGCGGTAGCAACGCGCGATCTGGTAGTACTTCTCGAAACCGCCGACCTGGAGGAGCTGCTTGAACAGCTGCGGGGACTGCGGCAGCGCGTACCAGGATCCGGGAGCCAGGCGTGCCGGCACCACGAAGTCGCGCGCACCTTCAGGCGTCGAACGCGTCAAGGTGGGCGTTTCGATTTCAACGTAGCCCTGTTCGTGAAGGATCCCGCGGGCCACGCGGTTGGCCTCGGAACGCAGCCGCAGGTTGCGGGCGGGACCGGGACGGCGGAGGTCCAGGTAACGGTGCTTCAGGCGGGCTTCTTCACCGACCTCCACGTGCTCGTCAATCTGGAACGGCAAGGGATCGGAGGTGTTAAGAATCACCACCTTGTCGGCGATGACTTCGATCTCTCCCGTGGCCAGCGCAGGGTTCTCATTGCCCTCCGGACGTTTGCTGACGGTACCGGTCACCTGCAGGACGTATTCGTTCCGGAGCCCGTGGAACACTTCTTCCTCGCGGACAACCACCTGGGCCACGCCGGACGCGTCACGGAGGTCGACGAATGCAACACCACCGTGATCACGGCGGCGGCCCACCCAGCCGGCCAGGGTAACGGTTTGTCCAATGTGCTCGGAACGAAGTGATCCGAGGTCATGTGTGCGCAGCACAGCATTCCTTTCGCATGAATTTTTGATGGATGTCCGCAAAGACAATCCCGTCCGAGTTTACCCGCCCCCGGCAGCGCTGCTCCCTGAGGGACGTCAAGGGGAAATCAGGCGGTAACCACCCGAACGTACAAATCCTCTTCCGACGGCGTCCAGGTCGCGGGGTCCGCGTCCACCTGCTCGCCTGAACGGATGTCCTTGACCTGGTGCTTGCCGTCGTCGTCGGTGAACCACACAAAGGGAATACTGCGGCGGTCGGCAAACTTGATTTGCTTCCCGAACTTCTCTGCCTTGGCAGCCACCTCAGTGGCGATGCCGCGGCTGCGCAGCTGGGCTGCCACATCCTGGGCAGCAGACCAGCTGTCATCGTGGTTCAGGGCCACGAGGACTGCCGTGGGCACCGACCGCGAGGCCGTGGCCAGCTCCTGGCTCAGGATCCGGGAGACGAGGCGGGTAACACCAATGGAAAGTCCGACGCCGGGGAACTTCCGGTTGCCTTTGCTGGCGAGGGCGTCGTACCGGCCGCCAGAGCAGATGGAGCCCAACTGCTCGTGTCCTACAAGGACCGTCTCCACTACCGTTCCGGTGTAGTAATCCAGTCCGCGGGCAATACTGAGGTCCGCCACGACCTTCCCGGGTGCACGCTGGATAGCCGCTTCGATCACCTGCTCCAGCTCATTGAGCCCCTCATCGAGCAGCTCATCCTTGACGCCCAACGCGCGCACCTGCTCGACGAACGAGGTGTCCTCGGTCCGGATGGTGGCGAGTTGCAGGGCAAGGCCGGCTTGTTCGTCCGTGGCGCCGAGCTCGCTCTTGAGCAGCCCGGCCACTTTCTCGGCCCCGATTTTCTCGAGCTTGTCGATGCTTCGCAGGACACCGGCAGTATCCGTCAACCCGATGCCGCGGTAGAAGCCTTCGGCCAGCTTCCGGTTGTTGATCCGCAGGCGGAAATCCGGGATGGGCAGGGCGCTCAGCGCCTCTGCGATCACCAGTGCGATTTCGACGTCGTAACGGAACGGCAGCTCGCCGTCTCCCACGACGTCGATGTCGGCCTGGGTGAACTCACGGGCACGGCCTTCCTGCGGCCGTTCCCCCCGCCAGACTTTTTGGATCTGGTAACGGCGGAACGGGAACGCCAGGTAGCCGGCGTTCTCCACCACGTAGCGCGCAAAGGGAACGGTCAGGTCAAAGTGCAGCGCCAAGGCGTTCGGATCAGTCTTGCCTGTTTTTGCAGTCTCTTCGTCGTCGTCCTGCAGGCGGCTCAGGCCGTAGACTTCCTTGTCGATCTCTCCCTTGCGCAGCAGCTGCCCCACCGTCTCCACCGCACGGGTCTCAATGGAGGAGAACCCGTGCAGTTCGAAGGTCTTGCGCAGCGTATCGAGCACATGCAACTCCACCAACCGTTCCTGGGGAAGCCACTCGGGGAATCCGGACAGGGAGGCGGTACGTGCCATGGTGGAAGAGTCTCCTCGAAGAAGGCTGACCGCGGGAAGCCCGCGCCACTGCAATTAAGATGCATTCAGCGTTTATTGGGCAGGAGTCCGGACGGTCATGCATAAACTATGTGCGGCAGCCAGTTTATGCTCTCCCCGCGCGCAGTTCTAATGCAGCACGCCCGGGTGCATGACTGCCGTTGACGTGGACACCATCAGGAGGACTCTTGGCAACAAGATCGCGGGACGACCGCGAAGCCCGGCGACGCATCCGGCAAATGGAGGCCAAGCGTGCCCTGCGGCAGCAACAGACCAAACGGCGCAGGCGGGACAACATTGTGGCGGTGGGCGCCGGAGCCTCGGCTTTGGTCCTGGCGGCCGTGCTCCAATTAACGGTCTTCAATTCCAACCCCACCGAGGCAGAATACGCCGCGGCCCAGGCCGGACTCAGTTCGCCGTCCGCGTCACCGCAGGCATCCAACAGCGCCGACGTTCCGGCTGCGGACACTGCTGCGGGCAAGACCTTCACAGGCGAGCTTGCCCTGAACGGCGGCGTACTTGGTGTCCGGATTGACGGAACAACCGCCCCGCAGGCCGCGGCCGTCATCAAATCCCTGAGCGACTCGGGCTACTACGACGGCACCTTCTGCCACCGGCTGACAACCTCCGAAACCTTCGGCCTGCTGCAATGCGGCGCCAAGTCGGAAGACGGAGCGGACGACGCAAACTACAGATGGGGTCCGCTGGAAAACACCCCGTCAAACAACACGTATCCTGCCGGAACCATTGCTGTAGCCCGGACCGGCAACAACGCCTACGGGAACGGGCACCAGTTCTTCATCGTCTACAAGGACACAACCATCCCGGCAGACTCGGCCGGGGGCTACACGGTGGTCGGCCAGGTCACCAGTGGCCTGGATGTCGTGTCCAAGATCGCCGCGGCGGGGCTGA
The DNA here is from genome assembly GCF_015040095.1 of Paenarthrobacter sp. YJN-5. Lineage (NCBI taxonomy): Bacteria > Bacillati > Actinomycetota > Actinomycetes > Micrococcales > Micrococcaceae > Paenarthrobacter > Paenarthrobacter sp. YJN-5. The sequence goes on along the minus strand of NZ_CP053544.1, from coordinate 2,175,559 downwards.
AGGCAGACGCCACCAACAACGACGGCGCCCCTGTGGCACCTGTCACGATAGACTCGTTTTCACTGAAGTAACCAACTCCGGGCCCCGGCCTGGGGTGCATTACCTGAGCAGTCCCTCCAAGCGAAAGACTTTTAGCGGTGACAGACAGTCAGAAATCCGACGAAACAGCAGCAGTAAGCAACCAGGAAGCCGTTGAGGCTGCCGAGCCAAAGGCCGGCGAAACCGCCACCCCGGAGGCGGCACCCGCCGTCGAACCTTCCCCGGCAGCTGAACAGCCTGCTGCGCCCCGTCCGGCCCCGTCCCCCGCGGCTTTCGCTGCCCGCCCCAAGGCGCCCGCCGCCGTCGTGCCCGCCGCTCCTGCGGTTTCCGCGGCGTCCTTGGCTGAAGCGGCCAAATGGGGGCGCGCGGAAGGGGACGGCCACGTCTTTCTGACGCTGGACGGCGAGGAAATTCCCGTAGGCCAGTACCCGGGCGTCAGCCCCGACGAGGCCTTGGGCTACTTCGCCAGGAAGTTCGACGACGTCATTGCCCAGGTAGTCCTGCTGGAACACCGGGTGGCATCAAAGGCCCCGGCCACGGACATGCAGAAAACCGTCACGCACCTGCGTGAGCAGCTGGCCGAACGCAACATGGTTGGTGACATCCGCTCCGCCGAGGCCCGTTTGGACACCCTCTCAGCGCAGATCGTTGAACTCGAACAGTCTGAGAAGGCCGCCCACGAGGCAGTGCGGGCCAACGAGCTCGCTGCACGCGAGGCGATTGTTGCAGAGGCCGAAGCGATTGCGGGGCAGGATCCGGCCCAGATCCAATGGAAGACCTCCAGCGCACGCATGAACGAGTTGTTCGAGTCGTGGAAGACCGCACAAAAGAGCGGCGTCCGGCTCGGCCGTAGCAATGAGGATGCGCTCTGGAAGCGGTTCCGTTCCGCGCGCACGGTCTTCGACCGTCACCGTCGGGCCTACTTCTCCCAGCTGGACAGCAACAACTCCGCCGCCAAGGCCGCGAAGGAGGCCTTGATTGCCGAGGCCGAAGCGCTGTCTTCCTCGACTGACTGGGGCTATGCCGCAGGCGAGTACCGCCGGCTCATGGACCAGTGGAAGGCGACGCCACGGGCAAGCCGTAAGGACGACGACGCTCTCTGGGCCCGTTTCCGCGCTGCGCAGGATGTCTTCTTCAGCAACCGGCAGGCCGCCAACGAGCAAATCGACCAGGAGTACACCGCCAACCTCGCCGTCAAGGAACAGCTGGTGGCCGAGGCCCAGGCCCTCCTTCCCATCAATGACCTCAACCTGGCCAAGAAGGCGCTCCAGTCCATCCGTGACCGATGGGAGGAAGCCGGCAAGGTTCCGCGCGCCGACATGGGCCGCATCGAAGCCGGACTCCGCAAGGTTGAAGATGCCGTGCGTGAAGCCGAAGAGGAAAAGTGGCGCCGCAGCAATCCTGAAACGAAGGCCCGCACCAACAGCGCCCTGACCCAGCTGGAGTCGGCCATCGCCAACCTGAAGGACGATCTGGAGAAGGCAGAAAAAGCCGGAGACCAGCGCCGCATCAAGGAAGCGCGGGAAGCACTTGAAGCCCGTCAGTCCTGGCTGGACCAGATCCAGCGGTCCGCGAGCGACCTCGCGTAGGCAGGCTTACCGCGTGCCTGCAGGCCCCGGTTTGGTTATCCACATAACTGAACCGGGGCCTGTGCGCATTTAAGGGCTGCGGGAAATGATCAGAGCATGCATTCCTTCGATCCCGCCACGCACCTGCAGGAGCCCGCCCTCCAGGAGTTGTACTCCCCCAGCCGGATATTCACGTGGCCGGAGCTTCAAAGCATGGCACTGGACGGGATCCTTCGCCCGCTCTACGGAAAGAGTTACGCAGCACCTGGAGTGGCAACAACCCCGAGGCTGCGCGCACGTGCGGCGGCCCTCACAGTTCCCGCCAGGATGCGCACCAAGGTCGTGGCGGGGCGCCTGACAGCAGCCTGGATCTACGGTTGCGCGGCTCCTCCGGAGCGGCTGTCACTCCTGGTCGACGCAAAGCACCGTGTCTCAAGTCTCCGCGGCGCCCGGGACTGCAGCCTCCACGAAGTCAAGCTGGGTCAAATGGATGTGGTGAGCCTCGGCGGCATGCTTGTCAGCAGTCCCTTGCGGACGGCAGCGGACATCGCACTGCATATCGAGGAAGAACGGGCACTGCCGGCCTTATTCTCACTGCTGGCACGTCCGGACCTGGGCGTACGCCTGCGGCTTCTCACACTGGCCGTCGAGGCCGCACCGCGCGTTCCCCACAAGAAACGGGCCTTGACGACACTCGCCGCGCTGGGTGAACGCTAGGTGCGGCGACGGTTGCCGGTAGTTCTGTACACGTCGAACACACCGTCAATGCGACGAACAGCGCTCAGGACATGGTGGAGATACTTCGGATCTCCCATCTCGAAGGCAAACTTCGAGATGGCTACCCTGTCGCTGGACGTATGCACCGAAGCAGCCAGGATGTTCACGTGGTTTTCCGAAAGTACACGGGTGACGTCGGAGAGGAGCGACTTCCGGTCCAATGCCTCGACCTGGATCTCCACGAGGAACACGCTCGACTGCGTTGGCGCCCACTCGACCTCGACGATCCTGTCCGGCTGGTCCCGGAGCCCGGAAACGTTGGTGCAGTCCGTCCGGTGGACAGAGACTCCCGAACCACGCGTCACGAAGCCAAGGATCGGATCCGGCGGCACCGGAGTGCAACACCGGGCGAGTTTCACCCAGACATCCCCGACTCCACGCACGATCACACCTGAATCGGAGAACTTGGACTTGGCCACCTGGGTGGGGATGCTGACCTCGTCAAGGTCCTCGTCCGGCGTCTCTTGACCGCCCAGGTGCTCGACGAGCTTCTCCATGACCGACTGCGCGGACGTGTGTCCATCGCCCACCCCCGCGTAGAGCCCGGAGATGTCGACGTAATGGAACTCCTCGGCAACAGCAGAGAGGGCATCGTGGGTCATCAAACGCTGCAACGGAAGGTTCTGCTTCCGCATTGCCCGGGTCAGCATGTCCTTGCCGCGGTCAATTGCTTCCTCGCGGCGTTCCTTGGTGAACCATTGGCGGATCTTGTTGCGGGCACGGGCCGATTTGACGAAGTGTTGCCAGTCCTGGCTGGGACCTGCACCTTCGGCCTTGGAAGTAAAGATCTCCACCCAGTCGCCGTGGTTCAGCTCGCTGTTGAGCGGAACCAGCTTGCCGTTGACGCGGGCGCCGATCGTCCGGTGACCAACCTCCGTGTGCACGGCGTAGGCGAAGTCAACCGGGGTAGAGCCTGCGGGCAGAGCCATGACTTCACCCTTCGGAGTGAAGACGAACACCTCACGGGCGTTGATCTCATAACGCAGGGAGTCAAGGAACTCACCAGGATCCGAGGTTTCCTGCTGCCAGTCGACCAGCGACCTCAGCCAACCCATGTCTCCGTCCCGGGGGCTGCCGGGGCCGACAGCGGTACGGTTGGGCTGGTCCTTGTACTTCCAGTGCGCGGCCACACCGTATTCGGCCCTTCGGTGCATCTCGTGCGTACGGATCTGGATCTCCACCGGTTTGCCGCCCGGACCGATCACCGTCGTGTGGAGGGACTGGTACATGTTGAACTTCGGCATGGCGATGTAGTCCTTGAAACGCCCGGGCAAGGGGTTCCACCGCGAATGCAGTGTGCCCAGCGCGGCGTAACAGTCACGGACCGAATCAACCAGGACGCGCACGCCCATGAGGTCGTTGATGTCGTCGAAGTCTTTGTCCCGGACGATCATCTTCTGGTAGATCGAGTAGTAGTGCTTGGGACGGCCGGTAATCGTGGCCTTGATGCGCGCCGTCCGAAGGTCGTCGGCGATCTGGTTCCGGATGACGCTGAGGCTCTTCTCCCGCTCGGGGGTCCGGTCCCCCACCATACGGACGATTTCCTCGTACACCTTGGGATACAGGGCTGCAAAGGAGAGATCCTCGAGTTCCCACTTGATGGTGTTCATACCAAGGCGGTGCGCCAGCGGGGCAAAGATTTCCAGGGTCTCCCGAGCCTTGCGGGAGGAAGATTCCGCAGAGACGAAACGCCACGTCCTGGCGTTATGCAGCCGGTCCGCGAGCTTGATCATGAGGACCCGGATGTCCTTTGCCATGGCCACGACCATTTTGCGGACGGTCTCGGACTGGGCAGCCTCACCGAAGCTGACCTTGTCCAGCTTGGTCACCCCGTCCACGAGCATGGCCACTTCGGGCCCGAAGTCACGGGTCAGGTCTGCCAGCGTGTACGGCGTATCCTCCACGGTGTCGTGGAGCAGCGCCGCAGCCAAGGTGGTGCCGGTCATGCCCAGTTCGGCCAGGATCGTGGCGACGGCGACGGGATGGGTGATGTAGGGGTCGCCGCTCTTGCGCTTCTGCCCCTGGTGGCTTTGCTCGGCCACTGCGAAGGCGCGCTGGATGAGGTCGAAATCCTCTTTGGGATTGTTGGCCCTGACAGTGCGAAGGAGCGGCTCCAGGATGGGCGAATACGGGGCTACCCCCCGTCCGGTAAGCCGGGCAAGCCGCGAACGGGTCCTTTCCCGCCGTCCGGGGAAGGTCGGACGCGCCCCCGGGGCGTCAACCGGCACAGCAGCAGACCGCCCAGCCACGCTTGTTGCTGGAACCGCCACACCGCTGTGACCGTCTTCTCCGCCCGCCGGTGGTGCCGACGTCGCACGCTCTTCCACAGAAGTACCCCTCACGACCGATTTAATTCTTCCAGTCTATTCCCGCCAACGAATGCTTCCCTAACCGCGACGCACATGACGCGAACAGCGGCAAGTCAAAGAGCCGGCCCCTGCATCCTGGCAGGGGCCGGCTCTTTCCGATGTTCAAGCGCCTTCGTCAGGCAGCGGCTTCAGCCCTCCGGTGGGCCACCTTCTTCGCCTGCTTCACGAGTTCCGGTTCGCCCTGGCGGAGCCAGGCGTACAGCGGAGCGGCAATGAAGATAGTGGCTGCCGTACCGATGAGGATCCCGACGAAAAGCGCCAGGGACAGGTCGCGGAGGGTTCCGGCCCCCAGGAGTCCGGCACCAATGAAGAGGATCGCTGCCACGGGGAGGACAGCAACCATCATGGTGTTGATCGAGCGCACCAAGGTCTGGTTGACTGCGAGGTTCACCTCTTCGCCGAACGTCCGGCGGGTGGAAGTGGAAATGTCCGAGGTGTTCTCCCGGATCTTGTCGAAGACCACCACGGTGTCGTACAGCGAATAGCTAAGGACCGTCAGGAAGCCGATGATGGCCGACGGGGTTACTTCAAAATCACTCAGGGCGTACACACCCGCCGTGACGAACATCGTCACCAGCATGCCCACCAGGGCGGACAGGGACATCTTCCACGTCCTGAAGTACAGCGCCATGAGGACAGCAGCCAGGCCGACGAACACCACCAGGCCGATCAATGCCTGCCGGGTCACGTCCTGGCCCCACGTGGGGCCGACGAAGTTGGATGTCACTTCGTTGTCGGTAACCCCGTAGGCGCTGGTGAGGCCTTCCTTGATGCGGTTGGTCTCATCATCGGTCAACTGGTCCGTCTGGATCCGCATGGTGTTGCCGGCAACGTTGGCAACGCGCGGCACGGCACCGGGAACGACGTCGTGGACCGCTTTCTCTCCAAGTCCGGCATCCGTGGTGGAAACATTGGACACCGTGAACTCAGAACCGCCGCGGAACTCGATGCCCAGGTTGAAGCCGCCCTTGAGCACCGGGATGAGGATGGACAACGCCACTGCCACGGCAGCGATGATGAACCAGATCTTCTTCGAGTCCACAAAATTGTAGGACCGCTTGCCCGTGTAGAGCTCATAGCCGAAGGTCGCGAAGCTGGTAGTCATTACTTCTCCTCGCTGGTGGCGTTGGATGACTTGTTGCCGTTGGACGAGCCGGTGAGCTGCCCCTTCTCGGCAAGGCGTCGTTCGGCGATGGTCATGCGCCGTTCGGCTTCCGCCACGGCACCGGCGTTGCGGGGCCTGACGTTGGCGGGCTTCTCCTCAGGTGTCCGGATCCGGCCGGCACCCCGGTACAACGGCACCGCACCCAGGCGGTCAGGAGACAGTCCGGAGAAGCGGTGGCCTTCTCCGAAGAACTTGGTGCGGGCCAGGACCTGCAGCATGGGGTGGGTGAACATGAACACGACGATGAGGTCGGCCACAGCGGTCAGGCCCAGCGTGAAGGCAAAGCCACGGACGTTACCGACGGCGACGAAGTACAGCACCACGGCTGCAAGGAGGTTGACTGCCTTGGAGGCCAGAACGGTCCGCTTGGCGCGCTTCCAGCCGTTCTCGACGGCGGACACCAGGCCCCTGCCTTCGCGCAGCTCGTCACGGATACGTTCGAAGTACACGATGAAGGAGTCCGCAGTCTGGCCAATGGCCACAATGAGGCCCGCGACACCGGCCAGCGACAGGCGGTAGTTTTCGGTCCAGCCGAGGATGGCGATCGCGAGATAGGTCAGCGCGCCGGCGACAACGAGGGAAGCGATGGTGACGAACCCGAGTGCGCGGTACTGGAAGAGCGAGTAGACCACCACGAGCACGAGGCCGATGATGCCGGCCAAGAGACCCAGGCGCAGCTGGTCGCCACCCAGGGTGGCGGAAATCTGTTCCTGTGACTGGATCTCAAAGGAGATCGGAAGCGCGCCGTAGCGGAGCTGCTCGGAAAGTGCCTTGGCGGATGCTTGCGTGAAGTTGCCCGTGATCTGCGGCTTGCCGTCAGTGATGACCGCCAGTGCCCGGGGGGCGGAAATGACCTGGTCGTCCAGGACGATGGCGAACTGCGCCTTGGGATCGTTGCCGCCCTGTGCCAGGGAGGCGTTGTAGAACTGGTTAAGCCGTTCGGTAACCTTCTTGAACTTCTCCGTAGCGTCACCGTTGAACTCGATGTTGACACCCCAGGAGTTGGTGACGGAACCCTGGGCTCCCTGGACCTGGGAGAAGGAAGAATCCGCAATGTCCTGGCCCTTGACCTCTACGGGACCGAGGATGTACTTGATGGCGGGGGTCTTGTCCGTAGCAAGTTCGCATGTGACCAACGGCTTGGCCGGGTCGGAACGCTCGCGCTTCTCCGCAGCCGGATTGACGCAATCCAGAGCCTCGAATTCCTTTTGGACTTCCGGGGTGATCCAGTTGGTGTCGCTGGCGTTCGTCGGCTCGGCCGTGGGCTTGTTCAGCTGGTCATCCGGAGTGCGGGACTCGGCAGGAATTGCCGCCGGGTCAGCCGCGGCAATCACGGGGCGGAAGTTCATGTCCGCCGACGCCTGGATGAGGTCGCGGGTTTCCTTCGACGGTGTTCCCGGAAGGCTGACCACGACGTTGCGGCCGGACTGCGTGCTGATCTCGGCTTCTGCCACGCCGGAACCATCAACGCGCTGGCGGATGATCGCCACGGCCTGGTTGAGCTGTTCTTCGTTGATCTCGCTGGAGCCCTCGACGCGTGGCGCCAGGATCATCTGGGTTCCGCCCTCAAGGTCCAGCGCAAGCTTGGGAGCCCACGTGGCGTTGCCGGTGATGACACCCCCGGCCAGAACTGCGGTTAGTACGACGAATATTGCTCCAAGCCAAGTCAGCACTCTGCGCGCTGAATTCCTAGGGCCGGTCCGTGCCATTATCGATCTTCCTGTTATCGCCGGACAGCCGCCGGCCGACGCCGGTGGGCGTCCGCCGGCGGCTCTCCGCTGCCGTAGAAGTTATCTTGCGCGGTGGTACCGCGGCTGACAGTGCTAGTTGTCCTTCTTGTCCTCTTTGTTGAGGCGCGCAATGGTTTCCTCGGGAGTTTCCGGAGCCGCCGGGGCCTCCGTGCCGGTTACGGTGAGCGAGGACGCGTCATCCGGAACAACCGGGGTTTCCTCTGCCGGCTGGTCGATGACCTTGGTTACTGCCTGGCGGTGCACCGTGGCTTCGTTGCCCGGGGAAAGCTCCAAAACGACCTTGTTCTCGGCCTCGTCGATGGAGACAATGCGGCCGAAAAGGCCAAAGCTGGTCATGACGTCAACGCCCGGAGCAAACTTCGACTGCATTTCAGCCTGCTGCTGCTGGGTCTTCTTGTTGCGGCGGAACATCATGAAGACAAAGAGTCCCAGCATGACGAAGAGCAATATGGTCATTGGATCCACAGGGAAGTTCCGTTCTGTACTTACGTTTGCGTTCACGGCAGCGTCCTGTGCCGAGCGTCATACCAGTCTAGTGGGAAATTCCGGGTGCGGCGTGTTAACCGATGCTGTCTACGCTCTCAGCGTGGTTTTCATCCTCTTCGAACAGGGGAAAGGCTTCCTGGCCAAACACCCCGGCAGGGACGGCATACCCCAGGTGGGTCCAGGCTGACGCCATGGCGATCCGGCCCCGCGGGGTGCGTCCCATCAGGCCTTCACGGACCAGGTACGGCTCTGCAACGGTCTCCACCGTCTCCGGCTCTTCGCCGACGGCGATGGCCAGCGTGGAAAGACCCACCGGGCCGCCGTTGAACTTGGTGATCAGGGCCTCCAGGACAGCGCGGTCCAGACGGTCGAGCCCACGGGCGTCTACCTCGTACATATCCAGGGCTGCGGCGGCTGACCGCGCGTCGATCTGCTCAATGCCGTGTACCAGCGCCCAGTCGCGGACACGGCGAAGCAAGCGGTTGGCGATACGCGGCGTGCCACGTGAACGGCCCGCAATCTCCGTAAAGCCGGCCGAATTGACCTTCAGGTCCAACAGGCCTGCGGAACGGCGGAGGACGAGTTCAAGTTCTTCGACCGAATAGAACTCCAAGTGGCCCGTGAAGCCGAAGCGGTCCCTCAGGGGCCCGGGAAGGAGCCCGGCACGGGTTGTGGCACCAACCAAGGTGAACGGCGGGAGCTCCAGTGGAATGGCGGTGGCTCCGGCGCCCTTGCCCACCACGATGTCCACGCGGAAGTCTTCCATGGCCATGTACAGCATTTCTTCGGCGGGCCGGGACATGCGGTGGATTTCGTCCAGGAACAGGACTTCGCCCTCCGATAAGGAGGAGAGAATGGCAGCCAAATCCCCGGCGTGCTGGATGGCCGGGCCACTGCTGATCCGCAGGGGGGCATTCATCTCGGCAGCGATGATCATGGCAAGGGTGGTCTTGCCGAGTCCCGGAGGCCCTGACAAAAGAACGTGGTCGGCGCTCCGATCACGCATGCGTGAGGCTTCCAGGACCAGCGAAAGCTGCTTCCGGACCCTGTGCTGGCCCACGAAGTCGTGAAGGTTTTTGGGCCGGAGGGCGGCCTCGATGACACGCTCTTCCGGTTCCTCGCCCCCGGCGACCAGGGATTGCTCAGCCACGGCTGCCTACGCGGTTGCCCGCACGGGCCCCGTCCTGGCCCAGCCAGCGAAGGGTCGCGCGAAGGATCTGGGCAACATTGCCCGAGTCCACGAGCTCGGGTGAGTCGGCCATGGCTTTGTCGATGCTGCCCGTAGCGTCTTTTTCCGACCATCCCAGGCTGGTCATGGCCGCAACTACCTGCGGCTTCCACTCAGCGGTTACCTGCGCGGCAGGGGCGCTGGCGGTGCCTGTGCCATGGGGAACCAACTTGCCCGCCAACTCCAGGACAATCCGGCCGGCGACCTTCGGCCCGATGCCCGGGACCTTGGTGAACGCCTTGCCGTCTCCGGTGTGCGCGGCCACTCGGATGGCCTCCGGCTCATGGACGGCAAGGACGGCCAACGCCAGCCGCGGCCCTACTCCGCTGACGCTGAGAAGGACATCGAAGACCTCACGTTCGTCGTCATCGGCGAAGCCAAACAGCGTCAGCGAATCCTCACGGACGATCATGGACGTAAAGAGCTTGGCTTCATCGCCGGGCTTCAGGTGGCTCAGCGTCTGTGGTGTGGCGTAGACGCTCATGCCTGCACCGTTGAGGTCGATCACTGCCGTCGACAACCCAACGTGGGCAACCGTGCCACGAAGAAAACTGATCAAGACCGGGCTCCTGTAACTATCCGAACATATCTACGAATACCCTAGCAAGCGCAGCCGGCATTCAGCGCGCGCGCCGCGCCTTCGCTTCAGCTTCTGCCCACGCTTTCTGCGCCGGAGTCAGGGCAGAGCTGCCCTTTGCACCGGGAGCTACCGTCCCGTTTCCCGCCCGCCAGGCGTGGGTGAGTGCCAAGGCAAGGGCGTCGGCGGCATCCGCTGGCTTGGGCGGGGCGTCGAGGCGAAGGATCTTGGTGACCAGCTTGGTGACGGCGTCCTTGTTGGCACTTCCGCTGCCCGTGACCGCCGCCTTGACTTCGGATGGCGTGTGCAGTGCCACCGGTATGTCCCGCCGGGCGGCAGCGGCAATCACCACTCCCGACGCCTGCGCCACGCCCATGACGGTACTGACGTTCATTTGGGAGAAGACGCGCTCCACGGCCACCACATCGGGTTGATGAAGGTCCAGCCAGTCATCGATTGCCTGGGCGATGACCAGCAGGCGCCTGTCAAGGGTGAGTTCCGCAGACGTACCCACGACGCCGACAGCCACCATGGTTGCGCGGCGGTTCCGTTCGATATCCACGACGCCGATCCCGCAACGGGTAAGGCCCGGATCGACTCCCAATACGCGAAGAGTCAAATCCGGGCCTTTCTCAGTGAATGTAACGCCTCAGCGGATGTGAGGCTGCCGGCGTGAAGAGCTGTTACTCGGCGTCGAGGGCTGCTTGGACCTCGTCGCTGAAGTCGGCGTTGCTGTAGACGTTCTGGACATCGTCCAGGTCTTCCAACGCGTCCACCAGCTTCATGAACTTCTTGGCACCATCGACGTCGAGGTCCACCTGCATGGACGGCACAAACTCTGCCTCATCCGACTCGTACTCGATTCCGGCTTCCTTCAGGGCATCACGAATGGCCTGAAGGTCCGAAGGCTCGGAGTGGATTTCCCAGTTGTCGCCGCTGTCCTTGACCTCTTCGGCGCCGGCGTCGAGGACAGCCATAAGGATGTCGTCCTCGGACAATCCATTCTTGGGCAGGACCACGACACCCTTGCGGGTGAACAGGTAGCTCACGGATCCGGGATCGGCAATGGTGCCGCCGTTGCGCGAAATCGCCAAACGGACCTCGGAGGCTGCACGGTTCTTGTTGTCCGTCAAACATTCGATGAGCAACGCCGAACCCTGCGGACCGCGGGCTTCGTACATGATCTCGGTGTAGTCCACCACTTCACCGGTGAGGCCGGCGCCGCGCTTGATGGCGCGGTCGATGTTGTCGTTGGGCACGGAGGTCTTCTTGGCCTTCGTGACTGCCAGTTCCAGGCCAGGGTTGCCGGCGAGGTCCGGACCACCCATGCGGGCGGCAACTTCGATGTTCTTGATCAGTTTGGCGAACGACTTTGCACGGCGGGCGTCAATGACGGCTTTCTTGTGCTTGGTGGTCGCCCATTTGGAGTGGCCTGACATGCTTTATGCTTCTCCTCTGATCATTCGAATAAAGAGTTCATGCACACGCTTCTCCCCTGTTACCTCCGGATGGAAGGAAGTGGCCAGCAAACGGCCGGAGCGCACTGCAACAATTCTAGCCATCCCGTGCAGGGTGGCCGTGTGGCTGGCGTGGTCGGGATCCACCTGGGCCAGGATCTCAACGTCCGGACCAACGCGTTCCACCCACGGTCCGCGGATGAATACCGCGTGCACCGGCTCCACGCCTGACTCTCCGGCACTGAAATCCAGGCCCTTGAAGTCCAGGTCCGTCTCAAAGGATTCCCGTTGGCGCCCAAAGGCGTTGCGGCGGACCGTAATGTCCAGCCCACCGAAGGTCTGCTGGGGGTTTCCGGCCAGGTCCGTAGCGGGGTCCGCGATGTCGTTGGCGAGCAGGATCATGCCTGCACACGAACCGTAGACGGGAAGTCCGTCGGCGATCCGTTGGCGCAAGGGACCAGCAACGTCGAATATCCTGGCGAGCTTGTCGATTGCCGTTGACTCGCCGCCCGGGATGATCAGGCCGTCGATGTCATCGAGTTCCCCGGCCCTGCGGATCCCGACACCGGTGGCGCCTGCAGCTTCCACGGCGTGGATGTGCTCGCGGAAGTCGCCTTGGAGCGCCAGCACGCCGATCCGGAGTCCGGCACCAACGCGCGACGAAGCGTCGGAAAGGGTTTTGGTCATTGGACCATCATAGTGTCCGCAGACCCCACGGGCCGCAACGGGACAAGGCTCCATGCCGCAACTGGGATATATTACAGAGCATGTTTTCCTTCAGCGTCCCCCTCGGCAAGCTGGTCCGCGGCCTGTCCCGGCTCCGCGGCGGAGGCTCGGCATTTCCCGGCCTCGTAGTGGAAAAAATCGACCCCGGCTTCATGGAACGGACCCTGGCTTCCCTGCCCCATGGGGTGGCCGTTGTCAGTGGGACGAACGGCAAGACAACCACCACCAAAATGGTGGTGGAACTGCTCGAAAGCCAAGGCCTGAAGGTGTTCACCAACCGCAGCGGCAGCAACTTCACCCGCGGCGTGGCTGCGTCCCTGTTGGGGGATGTGGACTGGCGCGGAAAACTCGACGCCGACGTGGCGGTGCTGGAATTGGATGAGGCGCACGCCGTGCACTTCGTCAACAAGGTCTCGCCGCGCTTCAGCCTGCTGCTGAATGTGTTGCGTGACCAACTGGACAGGTTCGGCGAAATCGACAAGACCGCCCGCCTCCTGGAACACATCGCCATGAAGACCACGGACACCGTGGTGTTGAACCGGGAAGATCCGCGGGTAGCCCGGATTGCCGGGAGCGTGCAGGGACTCGGGTCCGTCCACCATGCCGCGGTCCGCTACTTCGGCCTGGACGAGTCGCTGCGGAGTACTTTCCCCAACGATGACGAAATGCGCACGGCTACCGGAACCGCTTCCCCCGGCACCACCCCCGCAGGCGAGCTGCCTGCGGCGCCGGAGGCCGACGTCGTACTGCGCCGCGTAGGTGCCCGCGACGCCGACTTTGAGTTCGACGGCGAAACGGTGACCACCCCCATGAAGCTCCGTGGCGTCTATAACATCTTCAATGCTGCTGCAGCGTTGTCGCTGGCCCGCGCAATCCTGGGAACCGGCGCTGTGGACACCCCCAAACTGGTGAAGGCCCTGGGTGAAGTGGCACCTGCCTTCGGCCGCGGTGAGAGCCTCACCGTTGACGGCCAGCCGCTGGAACTGGTGCTGGTGAAGAACCCCAGCGGTTTCCGGCTGGGCCTGAAGTCATTCCCGGCGGGCGGGTACGCAACCATGATCGCCATCAACGACAACTACGCGGACGGCAGGGATATGTCGTGGCTGTGGGACGTTGAATTCGAATCGCTGCGCGAAGACGGCGTGGAAGTCCTCACGGGCGTCCGCGCCTACGACATGGCGCTTCGCCTCCAGTACGACGAGGTACCCTTCGGCGCCGTCGAAACTGACATCACGGCTGCGCTGCGCAAGTTCATTGATGGGTCCCGCGGCAAGCCCAAGAGGATCTTCTGCACCTACACGGCCATGCTCGCCATCCGCCGCGAACTGGCCAAAATCACCATTGTTGAGGTGGTCTCATGACATCGGAATCAAAAGGAACCCTTCGGGTCCTCCAGCTCTATCCGAAGGACATGAACATCTACGGGGACTGGGGCAACGCACTGGTTCTCCAACAAAGAATCAAGTGGCACGGCTATACCCCGGAACTTCTTGAATACAACGTCGGCGACGAGTTCCCCGACGACGTGGACCTCATTGTGGGCGGAGGCGGCCAGGACAGCGGCCAGGTAGTCATCCAGGAGGATCTTCAGGGCCGGGCCGCACAATTGCGCTCCATGGCCGAGGACGGCGCACCCATGCTGGTCATTTGCGGGCTTTACCAGTTGTTCGGCAAATTCTTCAAGACCAGCGCCGGTCCCGTCATTCCGGGAATCGGCATCCTTGACGTCGAGACCCAGGGCACCGATGAACGCCTGATCGGCAACGTGACCCTGAAGTCCCCCGAATTCGGCGAAATCCTTGGGTACGAGAACCACAGCGGGCAGACCACCCTGGGACCCGGCGTCGAACCTCTTGGCACGGTGACCAAGGGCGCCGGCAACAACAGCAAGGACGGCCACGAGGGGGCGCGCTACCGGAACGTGGTGGCCAGCTACCTCCACGGCTCGCTGCTGCCCAAGAACCCTGCCATCGCCGACTTCCTGATCAAGACCGCCGCGGAACGCAAGTTCGGTGAGTTTGTTCCGGGAAAGCCCGACGACGGATACGCCCGCCTCGCCCGCGAACACGCTGCCCGCCGCCCGCGGTAAGGCGCTACTTCTCCTGCTACTTCTCCTGGGTGACCAGCAGCTCGCGGGCTCCCGCGGCCGCTGCACCCATGGACTCGACGACCGTCCGGGTCCGTAGCCGGGTTTCGGCGTCGGCAGCCGGTGACGCACAGACACCCTGGGGCGCATCACTGGCCACGGAGCACCAGCGGTAGGGGTCGCGGACGATCACCGAGGGCGCCCAGGCAAGATCGGATGCGGTCCACTGACCGGCCTCGTTCTGGCTGAACTGGGCGCGTACCAGCAGTCCTTCATTGTTGACCACGTACCACGGTGACAACTCAGTGACGCCATTGCCCAGGCCATAGACAATCCAGGTGCCTTTGTAATTCTCGATCGGCAGCACGGAATGGGTGTGGTGGCCGTAGATCATGGTGAACTGCCCGCTGTCCACCAGCGCATGGGCAGTCTCCTGCTGCTGCGCGTTCGGCTCACTGGCGTATTCGTCTCCTGCGTGCATGACGCCCAGCACAATATCCGCTCCCGAGGCGCGCGCCTGTTTGGCCTTCGCAATCATCACGGCCGGGTCAAGCTCGTCGACCAGCCACGGATACTCCGGGATCTGGCCGTTGTGGCCATAGGTGCCCTCGATGACGGCCACGGTGGCCGCAGGCGTCTTGAGCAGCAGGATTTCTTTTGAGGCCGCCTCGGTACGGTAGGAGCCTGTGTGCTTCAGGCCGGCCGCATCCAGGGCATCCAAGGTCCGCAAGAGACCTTCTGTTCCGCGGTCGATGGTGTGGTTGCTTGCTGTCGTGCAGGCTTGGTATCCCACGTCTTTCGAGGCCGCGATGATCTGCGGCGGCACGTTGAACGACGGGTAAGCGGAGAACGGACCCTCAGGGGTGGCCACCGGAGTTTCCTGATGGCAGATCGCAAGATCGCTGGCACTGATGTAGCGGCGCTGGCCCTCCAGGAGCGGGACGAAGTTGTAACCGGGCTGTCCTGCCGCGGCCGCATCAGCGCGCGCCTGTTGCCAGAGCTGGGTGTGAACCAGCATGTCTCCGGTGACCGTGACGGACGTGCAGCGAAGCGTGGGGCACGCCGGCCCTTTGCCGGGAGTCGGGGTCGGGGTGGGCGTCGGCGTGGGTGTGACCGTTTCCGGCGCTGCCGCAGTACTGCTTGATTGATCGGGCTGTTCAGCGAGCACGCCGCAGGAGTTCAGCGACAGCGACAAGGCGGCGGCAATCGCCAGCACGGCCGCCGGCTTCGCCAGTGAGCGGACCCGGAAAAAGGTGATGTTCCCCATAGGGCCAATCCTATGGGCGCGCCCCGCGAAGAAGGGTGCGTGCCACCCTTGAGGACGTGCTTGTTAAGTGAAAGAGTCACTTCATGACCAATCCCCTGCTGACTCCCAGCGAGCTGCCCTTCGGGCTTCCACCCTTCGCGGACATCTCCCCCGAATACTATGCAGAAGCGATCGACGCCGGGCTCGCTGCGCAGCTGCAGGAAATCACGGCGATTACGGGCAACTCCGAACCCCCGACCTTCGAAAACACTGCCGCTGCCATGGAACGCTCAGGACAGCTCCTGGCGCGCGCTGCCGCGGCCTTCTTTACGCTGGTCTCGGCCGATGCCTCCGAGGAAATCCGGGAGATCGAGACTGATGTGTCCCCCAAGCTGGCTGAACACCAGGATGCCATCTACTTGAACAGCGGCCTCTACGAACGTTTCCTCGCTATCGACACTTCTTCGCTGGATGCCGCCTCCGCGCGCTTGGTGGAGGAGTACTTGAAAGAGTTCAGGCAGTCCGGCATCCAACTGGACCAAGCCAGCCAAGACCGGCTCCGTGCCATCAACGCCGAACTCTCCAGGCTGGGCACCGACTATGGGCAGCGCGTCAAAGAAGGAATGAAAGCGGCCGCCGTCCTGGTCGAGGACCCTGCCGGTTTGGCGGGCCTTTCCACCGAGGACATCGCAACTGCCGCCGAGGCCGCGAAGGAGGCAGGAGCGGACGGCAAGTACCTGCTCGGCCTCATCCAGCCCAGCAACCAACCCGTGCTGGCTTCGCTTGAGGATCGTGAGGTCCGCCGCCGGCTTTACGAGGCTTCCGTTTCCCGTGGAATCGAAGCCGGGCCCCTGGATGTGCGGGACCTCATTGAGCGCACCGTCCGCCTCAGGGCGGAGAAAGCGAGCCTCCTGGGATTCCCGAATTTCGCGGAGCTGATAGTGGACAGGCAGACCGCCCCGGACTTGGCAGCAGTACAAGGCATGCTCACCAAGCTCGCCCCTGCGGCGATGCGGAATGCACACGCCGAAGCCCGGGCCTTGGCCGAAGTAGCCGGACACAGCCTGGAACCTTGGGATTGGGCATACTATTCGGCCCGGGTACGCAAGGAAAGGTTCCAGGTGGACGAGCAAGCACTGCGCCCCTACTTCTCCCTGGAATCAGTGCTTGTGAACGGAGCTTTTCATGCCGCCACGCAGCTCTACGGGGTTACGTTCCACCAACGGTCCGACCTTCAGGGCTACCACCCCGACGTCCGGGTGTGGGAAGTCCGGGACGGGGACGGCAGCAGCCTCGGTCTCTTCCTGGGCGACTACTTCAGCAGGGAGACCAAGCGGGGCGGAGCGTGGATGAACTCCCTCGTGGACCAGTCCCACCTTTTGGGAACCCGGGCGGTAGTCATCAATAACCTCAACATCAGCAAACCGGCGCCCGGCGAACCTGCGCTGCTGACCCTGGACGAGGTCCGCACAGTGTTCCACGAGTTCGGGCACGCGCTGCACGGCTTATTCTCCGACGTGGCCTTCCCACGGTTCTCCGGGACATCAGTACCGCGGGACTTCGTCGAGTACCCTTCCCAGGTCAATGAGATGTGGCTCATGTGGCCGGAAGTGCTGGCAAACTATGCCCGGCATCATGTCACGGACCAGCCACTGCCCGGGGAAACAGTGGAGAAACTCGAGGCATCGCTCCTCTGGGGTGAGGGTTTTGCCACCACGGAATACCTCGGCGCCGCGCTGTTGGACATGGCGTGGCACGCATTGGGGGCAGAAGAAATCCCCGAAGACATCATGGATTTCGAAAGCCGGTCCCTCGTGGACTCCGGGATCGCCCATCCGCTGATCCCGCCCCGCTACCGCAGCGGCTACTTCCAGCACATTTTCGCGGGCGCAGGCTATGCAGCGGGGTACTACTCCTACATCTGGAGTGAAGTCCTGGACGCGGACACCGTCGAGTGGTTCAAGGACAACGGCGGGCTGACCCGGGCAAACGGTGACCACTTCCGTCAGGAGCTGCTCTCCCGCGGCAACAGCCGCGACCCCCTCGAGTCCTTCCGGATTTTCCGTGGACGCGACGCCAGGATTGAACCACTGCTAAAACGCCGCGGCCTCGACGAGGCTTGAGCCTGGAGGCTTAAAACAACGACGCCGGCTGGTCACCGTTAAGGTGGCCAGCCGACGTCGTCGGGGTGCTTTACCAGCCGCGTTCGGCCAGGCGGTGGGGTTCGGGGATTTCGTCGACGTTGATGCCGACCATCGCCTCGCCGAGGCCGCGGGAGACCTTCGCGATCACGTCCGGGTCATCGTGGAACGTGGTTGCCTTGACGACGGCGGCGGCACGCTGGGCCGGGTTGCCGGACTTGAAGATACCGGAACCGACGAACACACCGTCAGCGCCGAGCTGCATCATCATCGCAGCATCAGCCGGAGTCGCGATACCGCCGGCGGTGAACAGCACCACCGGAAGCTTGCCCGTGGCAGCAACTTCCTTGACCAGCTCGTACGGGGCCTGCAGTTCCTTCGCCGCAACGTACAGTTCATCCTCAGGCAGGGAAGAGAGCTTCGCGATCTCCGCGCGGATCTTGCGCATGTGCCCGGTGGCGTTGGAAACATCCCCCGTGCCGGCCTCGCCCTTGGAACGGATCATCGCCGCACCCTCATTGATCCGGCGCAGCGCCTCACCCAGATTGGTGGCACCGCACACGAACGGGACGGTGAAGTTCCACTTATCGATGTGGTTGATGTAATCGGCCGGGGTCAGGACCTCGGACTCGTCAATGTAATCCACGCCCAACGACTGCAGGACCTGCGCTTCGACGAAGTGGCCGATGCGGGCCTTGGCCATCACGGGGATGGACACCGCGGCAATGATCTGATCGATCATGTCCGGATCGGACATACGGGACACGCCGCCCTGGGCGCGGATATCAGCAGGAACACGCTCAAGGGCCATCACGGCGACGGCGCCGGCGTCCTCGGCAATACGGGCCTGCTCGACGTTAACGACGTCCATGATGACGCCGCCCTTGAGCATCTCAGCCATACCCCGCTTAACGCGGTTGCTGCCCGTGACGCTGTTCGCGGACGAACCGGCTTCGTTGCTTACATCTGGTGTAGACACAAAAACCCCTATGGGTAGATAAACGACCTTCTGACCGGCAGCACACAGCAGAGGACCGCAATCAGCGCACACCGGGTTTTCAGGTCAAGGTGACCAAGTACTAGTAATACTAGTCGCACCATGCAGGCGCGCAGTACTTGTATTACCCGGCAGGATCGCCTTAATGGGGCTTCAGCAGGACAGCTGCACAAAAGTCGCAGGCAAGGTCTGGTCAGATGCCAGTTCCCTTGGTGTCGGCCAGCGCTTGCCTGTGAACTGCGGCCATCCTCTGGACGATGGTGATGACGCTCGCAATGGCAAGCAGGACCAAGGTGGCGAAGAGAACCACCTGCGGCAGACCCAGTCCCGTCAAACCGGTGACCAGGAGGACCGAAGCCAACCTTTCAGCCCGCTCTGCGATGCCCACGCTGGCGCTGTACCCGAGCGACTCGGCCTTGGCCCTGACGTAGGAAACCACCATTCCCAGCACAAGGCAGATGACCGCGGCGAAGCCGATGGCGGGATCGCCGCCACCTGTGAAGAACCAGATGGTGATGCCGGCGAAGATCGCGCCGTCGGCCAGCCGGTCGAGGCTGGAGTCCAGGAAGTTGCCCCATCCACCGCTCCTGCCGTGAAGCCGCGCCATGATCCCGTCCACGACGTCGGAGAAGGCAAAGATTGCGATCATCAGCGACCCCCACCACAGATGCCCCAGGGGATAGAGGACCAGGCCGCCGAAGATGACGCCTGCGGTGCCGACAATTGTCACGGCGTCGGGCGATACGCCCATCTTGAGGAGCCAACGGGCGAAGGGGGTGAAGAGTGATGTGAAGAAACCGCGCGCATGCCTATTGAGCATTCGACTACCCTGGCCAGGCTTCGGCCACGAGCTTGCGGACTTCATCGAGAGTCTGCGTGATGGCCTTGGTTTGGGCAATGATCGGGAAGAAGTTCCCGTCGCCGCCCCATCGCGGAACCACGTGCTGGTGCAAGTGCGCGGCAATGCCGGCCCCGCCGGTCACGCCCTGGTTCATGCCCAGGTTGAATCCGCTCGGGTTGGAAACCTTCCGCAGTACACGCATTGCCGTCTGGGTAAGCTCTGCGAACTCCGCTGTTTCTTCAACAGTGATGTCCGTGTAGTCAGGCACGTGACGATAGGGGCAGACCAGCAAGTGCCCCGGATTATAGGGAAAAAGGTTGAGCACGACGTAGCACGTCTTGCCCCTGTAGACGATGAGCGATTCCTCATCCGAACGCGTTGGACCAACACAGAATGGGCAGTCGTCCTTGTTCTTGAACTGGTCCTGCCCACCCTTGATGTAGGCCATGCGGTGCGGAGTCCACAGGCGCTGGAAAGCGTCCGGGACGCCGGCGAGCCCAAACTCGTCGGTTACGTCTGAGTCGCCGGGGTACCCGGCTTCCGCGCCTGTGTTCTCCTGCACCGTATCTACATCCGTTCCGTTAGCTCTCGCGGTTCTTCACGGCGTCGACAATCCTGCGGACGGCCTCAGCCACCGGCACGCCGTTGTCCTGGCTGCCGTCACGGAAGCGGAAGGACACGGCGCCGGCCTCGGCGTCCTCGCCACCTGCGATGAGGACAAAGGGAATTTTGTCCTTGCTGGCCGTACGGATTTTCTTCGGGAAGCGATCCGACGAGATATCAACCTCTGCCCGGATGCCGGCAGCCTTCAACTGGTCAACGACGTCGAACATGTAGTCGTTGAAAGCTTCGGCTACGGGAATACCAACTACCTGGACCGGAGCCAGCCACGCCGGGAAAGCGCCGGCGTAGTGTTCCGTGAGCACGCCCATGAAGCGTTCAACCGAGCCGAACAGTGCCCGGTGGATCATCACTGGACGCTGGCGGGTACCGTCGGCGGCCTGGTACTCGAGTTCGAACCGCTCGGGGAGGTTGAAGTCCAACTGGATGGTGGACATCTGCCAGGTACGTCCCAAGGCGTCCTTGGCCTGGACGGAGATCTTGGGGCCGTAGAAAGCTGCTCCCCCGGGATCCGGCACCAGTTCCAGACCTGAGGCTGCGGCAACCTCTGCAAGGGTCCGGGTTGCTTCTTCCCAGGTGGCGTCGTCTCCGACGAACTTTTCCTCGTTCTTGGTGGAAAGTTCCAGGTAGAAGTCGTCAAGGCCGTAGTCCTTGAGGAGGCCCAGGACGAAGTTCAGGGTGGTGGTGAGTTCGTCCTTCATCTGCTCGCGGGTGCAGTAGATGTGGGCGTCGTCCTGTGTCATGCCACGGACGCGGGTCAAGCCGTGCACGACACCGGATTTCTCGTACCGGTACACGGAGCCGAACTCGAACAGCCGCAGCGGCAGTTCCCGGTAGGACCGGCCGCGGGAACGGAAGATCAGGTTGTGCATGGGGCAGTTCATCGGCTTCAGGTAGTAGTCCTGGGCCGGTTTGCGGACTGTTCCATCCTCATTGAGTTCGGCATCCACCTGCATGGCCGGGAACATGCCGTCCTTGTACCAGTCCAGGTGACCGGATACTTCGTAGAGGCGTCCCTTGGTGATGTGCGGGGTGTAGACGAACTCATAGCCGGACTCCACGTGCCGCTGGCGCGAGTAATCCTCCATGGCCTTGCGGATGATTCCGCCCTTCGGGTGGAAAACGGGCAGGCCGGAGCCGAGCTCGTCCGGGAAGGAGAAAAGATCCAGTTCCACGCCAAGCTTGCGGTGGTCGCGGCGCTCGGCCTCGGCAATACGTTCCTGGTATGCCTTCAGCGCGTCCTTGGTGGGCCACGCCGTTCCGTAAATGCGCTGGAGCTGCTGGTTGTTCTGGTTTCCCAGCCAGTAAGCGGAAGAGGAACGGGTCAGCGCGAAAGCGTTTGAGATCAGCTTGGTGTTGGGAAGGTGCGGACCGCGGCAGAGATCGCACCAGACGGTATCGCCGCTCTTGCGGTCCACGTTGTCGTAAATGGTGATGTCGCCTGCGCCGACCTCGACGTTGACGCCTTCGGCGGAGTCGCCGGCGTCGTTCTTTTTTCCGAGCAGTTCAAGCTTGTAGGGCTCGTTGGCCATGGCTTGGCGGGCTTCTTCTTCGGTGACCACGCGGCGGACGAACTTCTGGTTCTGGTTGATGATCTTTTGCATCATCTTTTCCAGCTGGCGCAGGTCTTCCGGAGTGAACGGTTCAGCGACGTCGAAGTCGAAGTAGAAACCGTCGGTGATGTAGGGGCCGATGCCGAGCTTGGCATCGGGCCGCAACTGCTGCACAGCCTGGGCCATGACGTGGGCGGTGGAGTGGCGGAGGACATTGAGGCCATCAGGGGACTCGATGGTGACGCCCTCGACGCTGGCGCCGTCCGTGAGGGGCTGGTCAAGGTCCTTGAGCACACCGTCAACACGGGCTACAACAACATCGCGGCGCTCGAAGAAGAGTTCCGCGCCTGTAGTCCCCTCCGTCACCTTGGTCTCTTCGCCATCGACGATGAGGGTGATCTGCTGGGCATCTGACACGGGTGTCTCCTATTCATAGTGAAGGCTTCATAGCTTGTGGCGTACGGGGACCACAGCCAGCCATCGTCAATCGTATCGGTTCCCGTCGAGGGCGGCCAAAGCAGCACGCCGGTCCCGGAACCAACTGCCGCTCAGCTTCCAAGACCCGTGATGGCAAGGTTTCGACTGATGCCGTCAAGCGGCGCGGGCAGGAATCTTTCCCGTGGATCAACGACGCCGGAACCTGGCTTTTCGGGGAACGGCAGGGTTTCGGGGTTGCTCAGGTCCCAGGCTTTGGTGGCGCTGAGGCTGATCCCCTTGGGTCCCGTCCTTCGTGTAGTTCCGCGGATCAGCAACAACCTGGTACCGAACAGGAGGGGTCCTGACTCTTCCTGAGCCTCATGGAAGAAGACGCTGTCAATGCAACCTGTGCCGTCATCAATACTGATGAACACCACACGCCTTCCTCCCCGCATGGGTGGCGTTTGGGTTGCGACCCGGACCCCGGCCACCAGGACTTCCGTACCGTTCCGCAGCCCCAGGAGCTTGTCCGCCGTGGTTACTCCCAGTTTGTCCAACAAAGGCCTGTGGCTCTCCATCAAGTGCTCGCTGACGTCCACTGCCATCAGGTCCAATTCAGCGCGGACATTGTCCACCATTGTTGGTGCAGGCAAAGCCGCCGGCAGGTTCCGGAGCTCCACATCACCCAGGGGAAGAGCCAACTGCCCGTCGATGACCTCGGGCTTTTTGGCGGGGGAACTTTGCAGGGCCTGCAGATGCTGCACCAGATCGGCCCGGTTGGCCCGGCTCCCCGAATCTTTATGGAGGTGGTCGAAGGCACCCAATTGGGCCAGCCTCTTGATGTTGGGCTTGCTGATCCTGGCCCGCGTCCGGAGATCCGCTAACGAATCGAAGGGCTGGCCGGCCACGATCCGCTTCAGCTCTGCACCGGACAGGCCGTAGATTCCGGTCAGGCTCAAGCGGATCCCCAGCTTGCCGGCCTGGGGACCTTCCTGGATTCGTTCAACGCGATACTCGGTCTGGCTCCTGTTGATGTCCAAGGGAAGGATGGGAATGCCGAGTCTCCTGGCCTCTGAAACCAACAGCCGTTTCGGATACATCCCGGGATCGTGTTCCCACAGGCCGGCAAGGAAGGCTTCCGGATGGTGGGCTTTCAGCCACGCTGATTGGTAGGTGGGTACCGCAAAAGCGGCTCCATGCGCCTTGCAGAACCCAAAACTTCCGAAGGCTTTCAGCGTCCCCCAGACTTTGTCCACTACGTCCGGGGAATACTTTTTGATGGCTTCCTTCCGGAAATAGGCTTCAACTCCGGGTTCCCGGGCCTCATCCCCCAACGCCCGGCGGAACTCGTCAGCCATGGCCAGTCCGCATCCCGTCATGACGTCGAAGGTCTTCAGGATTTGCTCATGGAAGACCGTCACGCCGTGGGTTTCCTCAAGAACCGGCTTCAAATCAGGATGCGGGTAGGACTCGGGGGCAAAGCCGTGCCGGTGTTCAAGGAAGGGCCGGACCATATCCGATTTCATTGGCCCGGGCCTGAACAATGAGATATCGATGATGAGGTCGTTGAATTCCCGGGGTGCCATCTTTCCGATGAGTTCGCGTTGCCCCGGAGACTCGATCTGGAAGCAGCCCAGAGTATGGGTGCTCCGGATCAATTCGAAGGTTGCCTCATCATCGAAAGGTACGGCGTTGAGGTCGATTCTGCCGTCGCTGGAAATGTAGTCCGGACCTTCACCCCCAGGTCCTGTTTGATGGCCGCCGGCGGCAACGACTTCCGCCTTTCCGGGATGGATCCTGATGACTTCGCGCACTGCAAACGCCATGGCGCTTTGCATCCGGACACCCAGGACATCCAGCTTCAGCATGCCCATGGGGTCCATGTCGTGTTTATCGAACTGGCTCATCGGCAGACCGAGTCCGCTCGGCTGAACGGGTGTCCTGTCCAGCAGTCCGGCGTCTCCCAGGATCACGCCGCAGGGATGCATGGAGATGTGCCGGGGCAGGCGGTCCAAACGCTCGGTGAGGTCCACCAGCAAGTCCAGCTGTTGGTTCGTGTCCAAGGAGCCGTGGTCCCTGCCGGCCTCGATCCGTTGTGCAAACTGGCGCAATTCCGGCTTTTCAACCAATGCTTCCCTGAATTTTCGGGCCGAAAATCTCCACAGCTGTTTGGCGATTTCCCCGACTTCGCCTTCATCCATTCCCAAGGCCATCCCGGCATCCCGGACGGCTCCACGGGCACGGTATCCGTTCTGCATGCTCATCAGGGTCACCCGTTCGGCACCAAAACGGTCGAAGATCTTGCGGTAGACGTTATGGCGTTCGGCGCTTTCCACGTCTATGTCAATGTCCGGCAGGGTGGACCGATGGCCTGAGAGGAAGCGCTCGAAAATGAGGTCGTGACGGAGCGGATCCACCTGGCTGATGTCAATGAGGTAGTTAACCAGGCTTGATGCTCCTGAACCGCGCGCTGCCACGCGAACTCCCATGTCCAGGATCATCTTTGAAACTTCGGCGACAGTGAGGAAGTAGGAGGCAAAGCCCAACGTGGCGATGATCCTGAGCTCGTGCTCCAACCGCGAGCGCATCTTTTCATGGGCCTTGCCGGTGATTCCCGGGTAGCGTCGGCCGATTCCTGCTTCACAGCGTCTGGCCAGTTCGATCATGGGGTCTTGGTCTATGCCAATGATGGAGGCTTCGGGCACCACCGGTTTCTTCCAGCCCATGTCCTGCACCGGATCGATCCTGCATTTGTCTGCGAGCGCCTCGGTGTTGGCAAGGAGCTTGGCCAGTTCGGCGCTTCCTTGCCCTGCGGAGGACATGATTTCCTTGCCGAGTTTCATCATGTCCCCGGCGGGTTTGAGCCATCCCTGCCCTGTTGGTTGAAGCTGGGGTGCCGGTTGAAGCCGGGGTGCTTCGAATAGTTCGGGAAGTGATTTCAGGGTTCGGGCGGAGTCCAGGACATCTGCCGTTGCTGCGCCGTCGAGTGCGCAGTAGCGGACGGCGTTGGTGAGGATGGCGGGGATGTTGTATTCGAGGGCGAGTTTGAGCATGCGGACGGCGTGGGAGGTGCTGAGGGGTTCTCCCGGGGGGCTGAGGTGGGAGACGGTTTCGGCGACGATGGTGCCTTGGGGCATGGTGTCTATCCATTGTTTGAAGAGGGTCCGGGGGCGCAGGTATTTCCTGCCGCCCATGGCTTTGCCAACGTCCGAATCGGGGCCTATCAGGACTGTGAGGACAGGCTTGAGTGTTTGAGGGTCCAGTGTCCTTGAGGCGAGTTCTGCCCTGGTGACTGCCACGGGGACTGTTCCTCCGGCTTTTCCGGAGGTCCGGGAATGGGCATCGGAGATGAGGCGGCAGAGGGCACGGTAGCCGGCGCCTTGGTTGTGGCCGTGGGCGAGTACTACCACCCTGCCGGCTGTTTGGGTTCGGTGGTCGCCGTCATCATCGAGGATGGCGAGGTCGACGCCGACGATGGGGTCGATGCCTGCATCCATGCATGCTTTGAGGTGTTTGATGGTTCCGTAGAGGCCGTCGCGGTCAGTGCAGGCGAGGGCGGTGGCGCCGTAGGCGGCTGCTGCTTGGGCAAGTTCCTCGGGCCAGGAGACGCCGTAGTGGGCGCTGAAGGCTGTTGAGACGTGGAGGTGGGTGAAGCTCAAGGGTCAGGCCGCTTCCTCGGGTTCCGCTGCACTGCTTGGTCCGGCGTCGTGGATGCGGATGACCCGCCACCGGCCGCTTCCGAGGTGGCGGACGAGGTCGAGGGTGATGTTTTTTCCGGTGTCTTCGGTTTGCCTGCCGGGGTGGGTCCCCGTGTGTGGGGCCGGCACCAGTTGGACGCGCCAGATTTCGTGGTCCACGAGCCCGGCTCCTGTGCCTAGTGGCGCCCGGGTCTCTTCGAGCCACCATTGGCGTCTTTCATACCAGCGGGAGGGTTCTGCACAGACCTGGTAGTCGCGGCCTTGCCATCTGACGTCCTGTGGTTGGCCATCTTCGGTGCAGATGACGTTTACGGACTCGTTGAACAGTCCCATGTGCACGCTCCTTACACCGCAAGACAGATAACCGTTATTCGAAAGTATGTTCGAATAATAGTTAGTTTACGACGCCGGAACGGCAAAACCTACTCAGGGGTTGGCACCTTCTTCGGCCTTGTGGCGACTCGTCGTCCTGCGCTTTTGAGCAAGAGGTCCCGCAGCGGATGCATGGTTTCTGCGAGCGCCACCCTTCCCATCAGCGATGATGCGATCCGAAGTTGTTGGGTGGGCAGTACTCGTTGCTTGTTGTAGGCCGCAAGCGACTCGTTGCTTGTTGTAGGCCGCAAGCGCTTGTTTGCTGGGCAGTTCGTTGAGGAGCCTTCCCAGGGTGACTGCGTCGACCAGGGCTTCGCAGGCTCCCCTGCCAAGGTTGGGCGTCATGGCGTGGGCGGCATCCCCCAGCAGCACGATGCCGTCCTTGGCGTAGCGGGCCATCGGCGGGGTTGTCCAGATTCTTTGGGCGAGGGATGTTTCGGGGGTTGCCTGTCCAAGGACGTGCTGCACCGCCGGCGAATGGTGTTGGAAGATGTGCCTGGTCAATGCCAGGGCTTCTTCCACGTCAACCTGGTCAGGCCCGAGGCCGGACCGGAAGGAGGCGTACCAGTTGGTCCCCGATCCCGTGGGGGCGAGCCCGAAGAGCGTGCCGCTCCCCCAGTATTCTCCGACGTCGGACGGTGACGGATGGGAGGGGATGACACCCCTGACGGCCAGGAATGGCGTGGGACGTGCTTGGGTGCGGCTTCCCCAGGCTGTCCGGCGAATGATGCCGTGGACTCCGTCGGCGCCCACCAGCAGCGCGCCGTTGTTCGGCAGCTCTGCCACTTTTCCGGTGATTCGGGTGACCGATGGCGGAACAGCGGAGTCAAGCATGCGGAGCAGGCCGGGCCGTGAAATCCCCATGAGCACGTTGCCTTGCATGGAGAGCATGGGATGGCCCGAGGGGTCGCGGAGGGCGCCTGAAGCCAGCCGGGCTCCTGCCGCTTTCAGCATTTCCAGCAACCCGAGTTCCGCCAAAGCCGCTTGGGCGCCGGACCACATGGCCAAGGTTGTTCCCACGCCGGGCAGTTCGGGCCGTTGCTCGTGGATGGTGACGTCGAACCGTCCGGGATCAAGCCGGGCCGCGAGCGCCAAACCGGCAATTCCACCCCCAATGATGTCCACTTTTTCCATGGCCACACTCTACTACTACATTTGTAGTAAAACCATGGTTCAAGGCTAGACTTCCTCCATGCCGGACCGACGCACCGAAATAGCCGACGCCGCCGTGGCAATCGTCGCGGCCAAGGGCCTCAAGGGCCTCACCCACAGGGCGGTTGACGCCCAAGCGGGCCTCGCCGTCGGAACAACGTCCAACTATTTCCGCAGCCGCGCCGCTTTGGTGGCTGCCGCCGTCGATCATGTGGAAGCGCGCGACGCCCGGCTCCTGCGGGGTCAAGGAATGGAAGGGCTCCCGACGACGGTGCCGGAGTTGGCAGACCAACTCGCCGGCGCGGTCCTTGCGCTTGCCGGTGAACACGCCGAGTTGACCCGGGCAAGGTTCGCTTTTGCCCTGGACCGTCCCGAGGTCGTCTCCGCCGGTCACGAACGCATGGTTTCCAGCCTGGAGCGCCTGCTTCAGGCGATGGGACTGCACGATGCGAGATCCCGGGCGGAAGCTGTTGCCGATTACAGTGACGGCTTGGCATTGCATCTGCTGACTGCCCGGCACGGACAGGAAATGGAGCGTTCAACCGTGGCGGACAACGTCCGGCGCCTTCTGGAAGGATGACCTGCAAGGGGTGGACGCAAGCCGGTCCGCAGAGCAACATGGTGGCATGAGCACCCAAGACGCACTCCTGAAGCAGGTCAGTATCACCGCCACGGACCAAAACCTGGTGGCGCGTTTCGAACTGGATGGCAACGTCCCTGATTCCGGCGCCTACGTCGTGGGACTGGTAGCCGCCAACGAAGACTACTCCAATCAGCGAAGGCTGGGCATCGAGTTCATGAATGGTGAGGCGATCTCGTTCTTCTCCTTCAACCACGCCCTGAGCGCGGAGGAAAACTATGACATCAAAGGTGTGGAACATTCGGGAAACGTGATTACCGGAAGCTTTCCGGCCTCCGCCATCCAAGGCCTTCCCAAAGGGCATGTGATGACTGCCTTCAGCGAAGCCGACGGGCGTGACTTCCAGTCCGGCGTCCCCGTCAAGGAAGAGTTCCAAGAATCCTAAAAGGGCAGTACTTAGAAAAGCGCTTGGACCGGTTCGATAAGTTCCGGTGAGTTGTTACGGACATTTCCGACGGCGGCACCCACCGCATCCAGCGTCCAGTCCGCTGCGGCATCATGGGCGCGGGAGCGGACCATCCGGACGAGTTCTTCGGCGTCTTTTTCCTTGGGATCCAACCAGGCTTCCATTGTGTCTTTGCTCATGGGCAACGGGACCCGGTCATGAAGTGCCGTCAATTCATCGAAAACAGAAGCACTGCGCCGCGTTCGCGCTGATTCCGCCGTCGGGGTGTCTGCGGTGATGATCGACATCGACAGCAGCCACCGCGCGGGATCGTCTTCGGGCAGCGACTGATCCCGCCACCACTCATACAGGCCGGCGAACACCACGCCGCCACCGTTTCCGGGGTGGACATAGTAGGGCTGCTTGTTCTTGCCCTCACCTTTCTTCCATTCGTAGTAGCCATCGGCAGGCACAGCGCAACGCCTGGCAACCGCAGCCTTGCGGAATGACGGTTTCTCTAGGAGGGTCTCGCTGCGGGCGTTGATCAGGCGGGCGCCGCCCTTGGCATCCTTCGCCCACGACGGCACCAAGCCCCACTTCGCCACATGCAGCTGACGCTTGACGGACTCCTCCACCACGCGTTCCAGAACAATCGGGACCGTGTCCGTCGGAGCAACGTTCCATGACTTTTCGAGGGCGACTTCCTTCTCCAGTTCGGCGTCGAACTCGGCCAGAAGGTCACCCACGGCACGGGCCATGACATAACGTCCACACATGCCACTCAGTCTGCCTTGTCCACGCCCCGCACACCAGCACCGCGGCCGGAGCTGCCCCGTCCGTAACCGGCGTTCGCACGGAGCAGGGAATTATTCGCCGTCGCGTTACCGTTGATACCAACGAACCAACCAGCGTGAAAACGAACAATACCTAGGAGAGCTCTGTGGATTTCACCCCCGACTCCGGCACCGTCACCATGTTCTCGACCACTTGGTGCGGATACTGCAACCGCCTGAAGAAGCAGCTTGACGCAAAGGGCATCGGCTACACCGAGATCAACATCGAGGAAGTCGAAGGCACCGCCGAACTCGTCGAGCAGCTCAACGGAGGCAACCGCACCGTCCCCACCGTTCTCTTCCCTGACGGCACTGCCGCCACCAACCCTTCCGCTGCCGAAGTCGAGAACCGCCTCGCGGCCTAAAGCCCGCCAGTCGTTGGCCGCGTAGGACCACGCAACAGGCCCGCCACGGAACAATCCCTTCCCTGTCTGCCACGTGTGATAGACAGAATGGGAATCCGTAGCGGGCCTTGCTGCATTAACGTGCCGCATGGGACAGGCCCGCGCTCCGCCAGTCCGAAGGGAACGTTCATGGTCCACGCAGTCAAAGGCGTCGTCGTACGCTCAAAAGGGGCGCCCGCAACCCTCGAAACCGTCCTGGTCCCCGAACCCGGGCCCGGAGAAGCCCTGGTGGACATCCTGACCAGCGGCGTCTGCCACACAGACCTGCACTACAAGCTCGGCGGCATCAGCGACGATTTCCCGTTCCTGCTCGGCCACGAAGCAACCGGCGTAGTCAGCGCCGTCGGCCCCGACGTCACCGACGTAGCACCCGGTGACCGCGTCGTCCTGAACTGGCGGGCCGTTTGCGGCAACTGCCGGGCCTGCAAGCGCGGCGAGCCCCAGTACTGCTACAACACGCACAATGCCACGCAGAAGATGACCCTCGAGGACGGCACGGAACTCTCTCCCGCCCTGGGCATCGGCGCTTTCATCGAAAAGACCCTCGTGGCCGCGGGCCAGTGCACGAAAGTAGACCCCGACGCCGATCCCGCCGCCGTCGGACTGCTCGGCTGCGGCGTCATGGCCGGCTTGGGCGCGGCACTGAACACCGGCGGCGTCAAGCGCGGCGACTCGGTGGCCGTCATCGGTTGCGGTGGTGTTGGCGTTGCCGCCATCGCCGGAGCCGCGCTTGCAGGGGCCACAACAATCATCGCCGTGGACATCGACCCCAAGAAGCTCGAACGCGCCAAGGACCTCGGCGCAACCCACACCGTGGATTCATCGGCAGGGGACCCCGTGGAAGAAATCCGCGCCCTGACCGGCGGCTTCGGCGCGGACGTCGTCATTGACGCCGTCGGACGCCCCGAAACCTACAAGCAGGCCTTCTACGCCCGCGACCTCGCCGGAACAGTCGTCCTGGTAGGCGTTCCCACCCCGGAGATGAAGCTCGAACTTCCGTTGCTGGACGTCTTCGGCAGGGGCGGATCCCTCAAGTCCTCCTGGTACGGGGACTGCCTGCCCTCCCGCGACTTCCCTATGCTGGTGGACCTCTACAAGCAAGGCAAGCTCGATCTCGACGCCTTCGTCACCGAACGCATCACCATCAACCAGGTGGAAGAGGCCTTCGACAAGATGCACGAGGGCGCCGTCCTGCGATCGGTGGTGGAACTGTGACGTCCGGAAGCAACGTCAGGATCGACCGCGTCGTCACCTCAGGAACTTTCTCCCTGGACGGGGGAACCTGGGAGGTGGATAACAACGTCTGGATCATTGGCAACGACACCGAGTGCCTCGTCATCGATCCGGCCCACAACCCCGCCGAAATCGCAGAGGCCGTCCATGGCCGGAAGGTCACCGCGATCCTCCTGACCCACGGCCACGACGACCACATCCGCTACGCCGGAGAATTCCGCGACCTGGTCAAGGCACCCGTCCACCTGCACCGGGACGACTGGATGCTGTGGCACGCGGTCTTCCCCGACCACGACCCTGACAAGGCGATCGAGGACGGTGAGGAGTTCACTGTTGCCGGTGCCACCCTGAAGGCGCTCCACACTCCGGGCCATTCCCCCGGATCGGTGTCGTTCCTCCTCCCGGGCCACGGAAAACCGGCCGAACCAGGAGCAAGCG
The DNA here is from genome assembly GCF_015040095.1 of Paenarthrobacter sp. YJN-5. NCBI lineage: Bacteria > Bacillati > Actinomycetota > Actinomycetes > Micrococcales > Micrococcaceae > Paenarthrobacter > Paenarthrobacter sp. YJN-5. Next base: position 2,144,359 of record NZ_CP053544.1, on the reverse strand, counting down.
TCAACACCGTTTTCAGCGGAGACACCCTCTTCCAAGGTGGTCCCGGCGCTACCGGACGGTCCTACAGCGATTTCCCCACCATCATCGAATCCATCCGGACACGGCTCCTCTCCCTGCCTGAGGACACCGTGGTTCTGACCGGCCACGGCGAGTCCACCAGCATCGGCGCCGAAAAGCCGCACCTGGACGAATGGATCGCACGGGGTCACTAGCCCCCATCACGTCCGGAGGCCGGCTGCTGCCCCAAACACCGGGGCGGCAGCCGGCTCCAGCCGGATAATCACCGACTTGGAGGCCGGGGTGTTGCTGCCCTCGGCCGTCGACTCCAAGGGCACAAGCACGTTGGCCTCGGGGTAGTAGGCCGTCGCGCAACCCCTGGCACTGGGGTACGCCACCAAACGCAACCCGCGCAGCACACGGTCAACGCCGTCGTCGGCTTCGCTGTGAACGTCAACGTACGCGCCATCCGCGAAACCCAACTCCGCCAAATCCCCGGGATTGACCATCAACACCATGCGCCCCTTCTTGATGCCCCGGTACCTGTCATTCATGGTGTAGGTGGTGGTGTTGAACTGGTCATGGGCACGGACCGTTTGCAGCATCAGCCGCCCCTGGGGCACCGTGATGGTTTCCAAGGCGTTCACCGTGAACATCGCCTTGCCTGTGGCGGTGGGAAAGGTCCGGCTGTCCCGCGGCCCATGCGGAAGGACAAACCCGTCCACCGCGCGGATCCTCGTGTTGAAGTTTTCGAAGCCGGGCACAACGTGGGAAATGTGTTCCCTGACGGAGTCGTAGTCCCGCCGCATGCCGGCCCAATCCACCGGCACTTTGCCGCCCAAAACCGCCTCGGCCATCCTGGTGACGATCGCAACTTCGGACAGGACCTGTTCCCCGATCGGCGCCAGCCGGCCCGCGGAACGATGGACTGCGCACACCGTGTCCTCGACCGTGACGAACTGCTCCACTCCGCCCTGTACATCGATCTCCGTACGCCCCAAGGCCGGGAGAATCAGGGCCTGCTCCCCCGTCACAGCGTGGGAACGGTTCAGCTTGGTGGAAATCTGCACTGACAGCCGCGTCTTCCGCACGGCGTCCTCGGCTACCTCGGTGTCCGAGATCGCGTGGACCAGGTTCCCGCCCAAAGCCACCAGCACCTTGATGCTGCCATCCCGCATGCCTTTGATGCTGTCCACCGAATCCACCCCGGGTTTCCGTGGCGGTTCGAATCCGAATTCCTCCCCGAGCGCGTCCAGGAACCAGGCAGGTATTTTTTCCCAGATGCCCATGGTCCTGTCACCCTGGACGTTGCTGTGACCGCGGATGGGTGAAGGACCGGCTCCGGGCTTACCGATGTTACCGCGCAGCAGCAGGAGGTTGATGATTTCCTTAATGGTCGCAACGGCCTTTTTGTGCTGCGTCAGACCCATGGCCCACGTGATGATCACCCGCTCAGCCCGGATGTATCTCTGTGCCAACTCGTCGATCTCTGCGCTCGTCAGCCCTGTGGCAACCAGGACGTCCTCTTCCCGCAATGCAGCCATCTGGGCGGCGAAACCCACAAAACCGCTGCAGTGACGGTCAATGAAAGCGCGGTCGAGCACCGTTCCGGGTGCCGCCCGTTCAGCATCCAGGACGCGCTTGGAAACGGCCTGCAACAACGCCATGTCACCGGCAAGCCGGATTTGCAGGAACTGGTCGGCCAAATCCGTCCCCTTGCCCATGAGCCCCAAGGGCTTCTGCGGGTTCCGGAAGTTGATCAAGCCTGCTTCGGGCAAAGGATTGACCGCAACAATCGCCGCACCCGCATGCTTTGCCTCCTCCAGCGCGGTCAACATGCGCGGATGGCAGGTCCCCGGATTCTGGCCCATGATGATGATCAGGTCCGATTTCGCGAAGTCCGTGTAGGTGATGGCTGACTTGCCCACGCCGATGGTCTCCCCCATGGCCACGCCGGTGGATTCGTGGCACATGTTGGAACAGTCCGGAAGGTTATTCGTCCCAAAAGCGCGGACAAAGAGCTGGTACAAGAACGCAGCTTCGTTACTGGTCCTGCCACTCGTATAAAAGGTGGCTTGGTCCGGATGATCCAGGCCGTTGAGCTCCCGGGCAATGACCTTGAAAGCTTCGTCCCAGGAGACTGGAACATAATGGTCCGAGCCGGCCGCCTTGAAAACCGGCTCAACCAGCCTGCCCTGCTGGCCCAGCCAATACTCAGACCGTGTCTCCAAGGAAGCCAAGGAATTCTCTCCCCAGAACGAAGAAGGAATCCTCAGGGGTTCGGCCTCCCAGCCGATGGCTTTGGCCCCGTTTTCGCAAAACTCGGCGGCTTTCCGTTCCGGCGGATCGGGCCAGGCGCAGCTCATGCAATCAAAGCCGTCCTTCTGGTTCACCGCGGTCAAGGTCTTCCAGGCCCGGGCGGGTCCCATCCCGGCCAGAGCATGGGGCAACGTTTCGCTGAGGCTGGGCAATCCTGCCGCCGAGCGTTTGGGCCGCCCGACCGTCAGTTCAGCGTCGGTGTCCTGAAGTGGGTGCTTCTTCCGTGCCATCGTTCCACCGGAGTTTCAGTCTTGGCGATGTTACGTTTTCAATCTATGCCTGTGCCGTCGTTCAGGCGAGCAATGCGCGGAAGTCGCCGTCGACGATGTGCCCGTAACTTTGGTAAGCCTCGACCACTGCGTCCTCAACTGTCTTGACGTCAAGGCCGGGGAGGAGATCGTTCGCAGCACCCGCCGTCGCCGGGTCCCACTCAAGGCCCAAGGCCGCATAGCTGGCCGTAAGGACCTCACGGATGGGCGCGGAATCCTCCACAACGATCACGGAACTGAACAACCATCCGCCTGAAACCACGCGCTGCGCCGTGCCGATGAGCTTGATGCGGTGCTCCGGCCAATCCAGTGATTGTCCATGGACGCTGAACTCGCCGGGACAGTACTCGCCCGCGATTTCGCCGACGGCGGCATGGACGCCAACCCTGCGCAACGCGCCGGCCAACAGCTCACCGAACTGCGAGAACCGCGCCTTCGCCTGAACGATCGCGTCCGGGTGCGGCTCAATATGGTCAATGACGAGCGTGCCTTGATGATAGGCGGCCGCCCGCCCGCCGGCCTTCCGGACCAGAGGCTCGAAGCCCAACCGCCGGCAGGCATCTGCTGCCGCTTCGAATCCCGGGAGGTTTGCATCCCGCTGGCCGAACGCCACCGTGGGGAGTGGCCGATAGAGCCTCAGCGACGGACCCAGACGGCCGCTCCGGGTGCGCTGCAGGAGTTCGAGCGCGAAGTCGAGGTCCTCGGCCGCACCCAGAGACTCCGGCTGCCGGTAAACAGTAAGACGAGGCTGCTGCGGCGTTGAGGGGTCCTGCTCAGTCATCAGCTCTTCCTCAGCGTCAGGATCTGCTCTGCCCTGCCAAAGGGGCCCGAGTGGTCGTGCAGGACCGAGGAAGTCAGGCCGATTCCGTCAGAGCCGAAGGACACCCTGTTATCCAAGCCAAGCCATTCACCGGCCGGTTCCCGGTACATATGGATCTGAAGGTCCACGTTGGGGAAAATGTAGCTGTCCTTGCCCGGAGGCACGCGTGCAGCGATGCCGTTGGCTGTGTCCACCAGGCCCATCAGGCGGGCAACGTCGGAGCTGTCCTCCCTGTCCGTCAACGGATGGGCCGTCCGGATCCAGACCCTGCCCGAACCCGGCCGGTGTCCTTCGGCAATGCGCATTTCCAGGGAGCTGATGTACCCGCCGGGCCAGACGCTGGCTCCATCCCAAGGCTTGCATTCATCCGGCGCAGGCATCGGTTCGTCTTCGACGGCGGCTATGGCGCTGGTGTCGCTGGTGATGATCCGCCATGCTGTGGCCCTGATAGCCACCCGGCCGGCAGCCGTCAGCTCTGCCTGGACCAACTCGATGGTCCGCCCCGGGCGCAGGGTTGAGGTAGTGACTTCGAAAGTACCTCCCGGGATCAGGCCCAGGATTTCGTAGCTCATGCGGGCCATTCGGACGTCGTCGCGCGGTTCGTGCCTCAGGAGGGCATCGGCCATGATGCCGGACGCGGGTGCCATGTGCTGTTCGTGCGGGTTCCAGGCGCCCTGCGCGTGGATCGTTGAACGGTACAGGCCGTTGCCCAGCGATTCGTAGTAGAAATCCCCCTGCGCCAGTTCCGGTAATGCAGTAGACAAGCCGAGCCTTTCGCCAATATCGCATGTGAACTCAGACCACTGTATCCGCTGATTGGCCCTGTATCTGCCGCTTGGAGTCCGCACTCGGGTCATAACCGCGGTGCGGGAGTTCGGGGCTCCTAGGATGAAGGCATGGACCTTCGTGATGCCGCCCAGGAGCTGTACGCCGTGGTGCCCCGCGACTTCACCGCCCGCCGTTCGGAACTGGTCCGCGAAGCCAAGGACGCAGGCGACAAGGAGCTTGCCAAGGACATCGGAAAGCTGGGCAAACCGGCCGCCGGCGCGTGGGCGATCAACGCCTTGGCCGTTCACAAGCCCGAGGTGATTGACGGCGTCGTACGCTTTGGAGCTTCCCTGCGGGCCGCGCAGGAGGACGGCGACGCGGACGCATTCCGGCAACTGGGCCTGCAGCGTCAGGGCGAGCTGACGGGCGCCGTGCACGATGCCAGGGACCTGGCAGCGGAGCTGGGTTTCCCGCTGAGTGCGGCGGCAGCTGCCGACGTCGAACGGACGTTCCGGGCGGCGATGGCCGACGCCGGTGCTGCCGCCGCCGTTGCCACAGGGCGGCTGGTCCGGGGGCTAAGCGGCAGTGGATTCGAAGAAGTTGACCTGGACGGTGCCGTGGCAGGCGGGGAGTTCAAACCCGAGCCGACGTCCCCACCCAAGAGCCATGCCAAACCCGGGGCCCAGTCCCAACCAGAGGGCCAGTCCCAACCCAAGGACCTGTCCAAACCCAAGAGCCAGCACGAGCCCAAAACGAAAGAGAAGAAACCCGGGGAAGAAGCCACCTCCTTGGCTGAGCGTCGTGCTGCCAAGAAGAAGGCAGCCCTCGAGGAAGCCCAGGCGGAATTCGACGCCGCAGAGTCCGAAGCCAAGGAAGCTGACGAGGCGGCGACACAAGCGTGGAACGCGGTCAAGGAGATCGAGCGCAGGCGCAAGGCCGTGCAAGCGGACATCGAGGAGTGCAAGAAGCGCCTTGCTTCCCTGGAGGCCGAACTCATTGGGATCACGAGGGACGCCGAAGCGGCCGAGTCCGACAAGAAGCGCGCGGTACGGGCCGCTACCCAACAGCGACGCGCCGCGGACCAGGCCCGGCGGCGCGTCGAACGGTTGGGTTAGCCCTGCTTCTTGCCCACGGTTTTCTGCAGGTTGTGGGTCGCCGGACCTTCAAGGTACGTCCCGTCCGGCGTGAACCTTGAGCCGTGCAGGGGGCAGTCCCAGGACTTTTCGGCGTCGTTCCACGTCAGCAGGCCGCCCAAGTGGGCGCAACTGGCAGAAACCCTGCACACCTTGCCGTCTACTGTGGAGACCGCTGCAGGCTCACCTTTGTACAGGCCGACGACGCCGCTCCCCTCCGGCGGCCGGGTTTCGTCCGTGATCTCCGGGTTGCTCCGCACCTTTGCCTTGTCCTCCACCATGCGTTTGGCTATCCCGGCATTGAGCCGGACCGCCTGGGCCGCACCCTGCGGGGACGTCACCCGGTGGTGGATGACAGTGGCCCAATCCGACTGGCCGCCCAGGATGTCCTGGGTGATGGACAACGCGGCGGCCACCCCGTTGCTCATGCCCCATTTGTTGTAGCCCGTGCCGAAGAAGATCCGGCCATGGCCCCTGGGCAGCTTGCCGAAGAAGGGCATCAAGTTGGTGGCCTGGTAGTCCTGCGCAGACCAGGTGTGCGTTACCTCGGCTCCCGGGTAGTTTTCCCTGGCCCAGCCCAGCAACGCATCCAGGTGTGCTTGGGGAGACTTCGCCCGGCCTGCCGGATGTCCGTACCCGCCAACCAGCAGCAACTCATCGCCCTCGGGTGTTGGGTAGGTCCGTTGGGAGCGGGTGGGCGGATCCATGGAGAGGTACATCCCGGTGGGAATCGTCGCGTCTCCCGGTAAGCGCAGGGCCGCCGCGTAGGAGCGGTTGGGCTCAAGTTTGGCGAAGTACAGGCCGCGGTCCAGGATCGGAGTTCCCGTGGCCACCACCACCGTGTCCGCTGTGAAAGTGCCTTTCCGGGTGGTCACGTCCATGGGCTGGCCGGAACCAACGTTCTGGACCTGGACGCCTTCGACAATCAGGCCCCCGTGCCCGCGGATGTCGTTGGCCAGCGCCTCGAGGACGTCCATGGGATTGATCTGGGCCTGGTCTTCGAGTTCCAGAGCCTCCACTACGGGGAACGGCAGGCCGGCATCCTTGCTGAAATGGACATCCAAACCGGCGTCCCGCGAAACCGCGGCCTCCTTGCGGAGCCGTTGGCCGCCGTCGTCACTGGTTGCGAAAGTCACCGCCGTCCGGGTCTGGAAGGGGACGCCCTGCTGCTCCATGTACTGTGTCAGCCAGGCCTGGCCGGTCCGATTTGCTTCGACGTAGGCCTGGACCACCTTCAGTGAGTACTGGTTTCTCAGGGCAGACAGGGCACCGCCTTGGAGGAGGCTCAGTTTTCCGGTCGTATTACCGGTGGTGACGGCACCCAGCGTCCGGGCTTCGAAGACCACCACCTTCTGCCCGGACCTGGAGAGCAGGAGCGCGGCCACCAGACCGGTGAGGCCGGCTCCCGCCACTATCGTGTCGAAGTGCTTGTCCTCGGGAAGATCATCAGAACGGAATGCGGAAACACGGTCCAACCAGAGTGACTTCATCGAACAACCTGCCCCTTCAATTCACAAAAAAATTGCCTTTGGCATGCGTTGTTGGAAACGCTAGGCGTGTCCTCATCGCTTATCAAGGGGGCGGGTCGCTTATCAGGGAGTGCGGCAGTCCGCCACCACCGCGACCGCCCTCCTCAGTGCCGGGTCCGGATCGGCAGCCCATCGCGCGAGGACCCGCTCGGCACGGAGGCGGTTCTGTCCATCAAGGCGCTGAACCAGGGGCCACACGACGTGCCGGGCCAACGGATCCGTCAATTCCTGGCTGCCGGCGTTCCGGAAGAAGCCTTCCAGGCGGGTCAGGTCCGTGTTGTCCAGCAGCGGCGCCTTCGACTGCAGCAGAACCACCGCCGCAAGCCTCCGCTCAAAGACGGGCTCAGCCCAGAGTTCCGAGCTCAGCGCCGTGATCTGGTCATGGTCCAGGTTTTTGTAGCGTTTGAGTGCGTCCCGAACGGTTCCGCGGACAGCACCGACGGAGGCCCCGTAGACCTTTAAGCCCGGACCTACCCGCTCGCGGATCGCGAAGGCCTTCTCCCACGAGGACTCGCGCTGCAGGGTGTAGTCGATGAATTCACCGGCATCACTCACACGCCTATTCTGTCAGTGCCTCCGCCTAGCGTGGTTCCACCAGCCACCGACAGGAGAATCATGCCCTCGCAGGAGCTTGCCGAAACCGAAGCATCCTTCCCGGGAGTACCCCCGGCCTCGTCCATGCCCAGCTGGTACCCGGTTCTGTTTCAGACGGTTGCCAAGGAGGTGCACGTTGGGCGGACACGCGCGGCCGCGGCCGCCAACAGTGAACTGCTGCAGTCCTATTGGAGCATCGGGCGGCAACTTGCCGAGCGGGAAACTGAGCAAGGGTGGGGCGCCAAGGTCGTTACACGGTTGTCGGCAGATATCCGTACTCGCTTTCCCGAGGCCAAAGGCTTCTCCCCCAGGAACCTGCGGTACATGAAGAGCTTCGCCCAGGCCTGGCCGGACTTCCCGATGTTGCAAGCGCCGCTTGCAACATTGCCCTGGTACCATCAGATCGCCCTGTTGGAAAAGCTCGACGACGGCGCCACGCGGCTTTGGTACGCGGCGGCAGCTGCCCAACACGGTTGGTCGCGCAACGTCCTGGTCCACCAGATCCAAACGCGCTTGCACGAGCGCTCGGGCCAAGCCATCACCAACTTCGCGTCCACCATGGTTCCTGCTGATTCGGACCTCGCACAGCAGGCCACAAAAGATCCGTACGTCTTTGACTTCCTGGCCATGACGGACAGGCATTCGGAGCGGGAGCTGGAGCTGCAATTGGTGAAGCACGTTGAAAAGTTCCTGCTGGAGCTGGGGCAGGGTTTCGCATTTGTGGGCGAACAGGTCAGGCTGGAGATCAACGGGGACGAGTTCTTCGCCGACCTGCTCTTCTACCATCTCAAGCTGCGCTGCTACATGGTTATTGAGCTCAAAGCCGTGAAGTTCGAACCCGGTTTCCTTGGTCAATTGGGCATGTACATGGCAGCCGTTGATGACCTGATGGCACACCCGGACGACAAACCCACCATTGGCCTGCTGTTGTGCAAGGAAAAGAACAGCGTGGTGGCCGAGTACGCGTTGCGGGGCTTCAACACCCCCATCGGCATTGCTGAATGGCGCACTTCCCTGGCCGACTCCTTGCCGGACGAGATCGTCTCCAGCCTGCCGAGCATCGAAACCTTGGAGGCTGAGTTGGCCAGCGAGGCAGAACGCTTGGGTGGCTAGGTGCTGGGTGGCTAGGGGGCTGGCGTCCGGGCTCAGACGATCAGCCGCCCGGAGGCTGGCTGACCTGGCTGAAGTCCGGTGGTGCGACCAGCCACAGACTGCCTTTGATGCAGTCCTTCTCCGTCCAATTGTCACGTGGCGCATTGACGTGCCCGCCGCCGAGCTCAAACTCGGAGCCTGAACGGACCACAGGATGCTTGTCCGCGTCGACGACTTCGAAGGCTTTGCCGTCTCCCTGCGCGGAATAGCCCTGGGGCCACACCATCGTGTACACATCCGACTCAATACCCCCGGGATGCGCGTAGACGCAACCGTTCGCATCCACGCTCAATGTGCCCGTGAAACCCGCGTCCATGGCGCTGTCCTGGGGTGCATCTACCGTCACCAAGCGCAGCTTGGGCTGCAATGAAGCTGATACCAGGGAGGGCTCGGAGGACGGCGAGGGCCCCGCGGTCGGAGCCGAGCAGGCACCCAGCACAGTTCCGATTGATACCGCAAATCCCACAATGACCGGCCCCGCCCAGCGCGCTTTCATGGTGGGACTCTACCCGCCCCTCGACCTCTCAGCTATCGATCCAAAAATGTCAGTGCCTCGTGGCATCGTAAAGATATGAGCGAAGGCCGGGAGTTGGTAACCACACCACCGGCCCTTGTGCTGTCCGATTTTAAGGACTCTCTCAGCGCCGGCACCATCAGCAAAGACCTCATAGATCAGCTTCGTGTTCTGGAGGATATGAAGTCGGCCATCTCGGCGTTGCAGGCCAGAGTCGCGGTGGCGTTCGATCTTGCCCAGCGGCAGGAACAGGCCGACGCCGGAGTCCCAGCCACCGAACAAGGCCGCAGCACCGCTGCCCAGGTGGCCCTCGCCCGCCGTGAATCACCCAACAAAGGCTCACGGCTCCTCGGCCTGGCGAAAGCCCTTGTCACTGAAATGCCTCGCACCCTCGCCGCCCTTCAAACCGGCAAACTCAACGAATGGCGCGCCACGCTCCTCGTCAAGGAAACTGCCTGCCTCTCCGCCGAGGACCGCTGCGCCGTGGACGAAGAACTCGCCGCGGACACTGGCACGTTCGACGGCGCCGGTGACAAAACCATCATCAGCACCGCCAGGGCAGCTGCCTACCGCCGCGACCCCCGCTCCATCACCCAACGCGCCGCCCACGCCGCCACCGAACGCAATGTCAGCCTCCGGCCGGCCCCGGACACCATGACCTACCTCACCGCGCTGCTGCCAGTCGCTCAAGGAGTTGCCGCCTACAAGGCCCTGACCCAAGCCGCCGCCACAGCCCGCAGTAACGGAGACACCCGTACCAGAGGGCAAGTCATGGCTGACACCCTCACCGAACAACTTACGGGCACACGGCACGGCTACACCGGCATCGACCTGCATCTGATCATGACCGACCGCACCCTGCTCCAAGGCGACTCCACCCCTGCTCGTCTCACCGGCTACGGCACTGTCCCCGCCGAATGGGCCAAGAACTTGCTCACCACCGAAAGAAGACCCACCGACCAAACCTCCGGCGGAGGGACAAGCAACCCGGGTCCCGAATTCAACATCTGGCTCCGGCGTCTCTACACCGCACCCGCGACCGGCGAACTCCTGGCCATGGACTCACGGGCCAGATTCTTTCCCGCAGGCATGCGACGCTTTATCGACACCCGCGACCACCTCTGCGCCACCCCCTACTGCGACGCGCCGATCCGACATTACGACCACATCGTTCCCTGGGCCTCAGGCGGCAAAACCACCCTCAGCAACGCCGCAGGACTCTGCGAGAACTGCAATCACACCAAACAAAGCCCCGGTTGGACCACTAAGCCCATCCCGGGCGCCAGACACACCCTTCAAGTCACCACACCTACCGGCCACAACTACCACTCAACCGCCCCACCGCCACCGGGACACGAGGGCGTCAGCTCGCGGGATCGTACTGGAATTCCCTGAGTTCCTGGGGGCAGCGGCATGCCACAGCGATCTTTGCCGCCCACTCAATGGCGTCTTCGCGCGACGGCAACTCCAGCACGGTGTATCCGCCGTTAGGGACCGTGTGCCCAGGATAGGTGCCCGGCTCCACCATGCCGTCGCCCGAGACCCGCACGGGTGCAACGTCTTCATTGATCCCGCCGCCGAAGACGTAGACTCCTGCTTCTTTGGCTTCCTCAATGACTGCGCGGGCAGCATCAGCGACGGCTTGGAACTCCCCTTCCGGAATCATCATGGCTTCGCCGGGGAATGAGATCAGGTACTTGGTCATGCTGGCTTCCGTCGGTTGGGCGCTGAAGTAAATAAACAGCTTCTGGCGAGACTCTAGTATTTCTCTTCGCTTCCTTGACTGCGCTGGCGCAGAACCCGCCCCGAAAGGCCGTTGGTCAGCTGGTCCGAAAACAATTTTGCGCGGTCCAGAGTCTCATTGCCCATACGCCGAGCAGCGTCGATGCTCTCGGCTCCAGCGTCAAGAGCTCTATCCTTCGCCGTCTTTGCCCGACCGACCGTTTCCACGCCCATCCGACGCACAGCGGTCGCGCCTTCGGCGCCGGTTTCAAGGGCCCTGTCCCTAAGCTCGGTCGCCGCCTCCGTCCATCGCTTGGCTTCCCAATCCCGATGCACTTCTTTCAGGCCAAGAGTCCCGTTGAAGTCGGTGACTCCCGCTGCAAGCTGATTACTGGAGAAAACAACCGCTCGACTTGCAGCAGGGTGCAATAACACTTTGGAATTTGCCGTCTGAGCCGCTGTTGCCATTCTCGCCAGCAGGCGCTCTGAGCACTGCGATATCAGCTTCAGGCGCTGTTCACGGGCAGCTTTCAAGCCGAGTCGATGCTCGTCGAGTTCCTCCGGAGAAGTGTCCAGCACCCGATCGAGCTCAAGCAGGGCGAGGGCATCTTGAAGTTGGAAGCACCGTGCCAGAACGGCCAGCCACTCCCTCGCCTTGGGCTCGATTTCATCCAGCGTGTCGGCCAGGTCGCCGAGCCTGCCCTTGACCCCGACTTTATCTGCGAGCGCATCCAGCTGACGAAGCGCATATCCTTGGGTGCTCTTAAGCGTTGCTGAAGTGGCTTGGACTTTCGACCATGTCGTCTCCGAGACCCGACCCACATTTTCCCGTATGGTCAGCGCCTCTTCGATTTCCAAGTCCACGCCGATCATGGCAGCGAACACAGCGTCTTTCTGTGCCCGAAGCAGATCATCGACCTTCTCATCGATCGCCGCTAAGTAGTCGCTGATCTCATCCATAGCTTGTTGCATTGCAATCTGGGACATGATGCCAGCAGCGCCAGAAAGCACTGCGGGATTGGTGATCATCGCTCCGGGCACTTTCGCGAACTGGACTATCCCCTTGATTTGACCGCCCTTTGCCTGCACAACACCTAAGCCAAGGCCGGTCGCTTTGCTTTTCATCAAGCCATACTTCTTGACGAGCTCGGCAGATTCCTTGGTCATCTTGACCCAACGGCCGGAATTAGCTGCAAGTTCTGAACTGGCTTGAAGTACACCAGCTGCAGCACCCAAAGCGGTACCGAGGCGCTGAAGTCCGAGTTCCCTGGACTCAAGGCCCTCAGAGCTAAGGAACGTCTCGACGGCAGCCGGCTCGCCCAGCACAGCTAAGCCATCTCCATCACTGATCAGTTGAATCTCGCCATCCATGGGTCTCTCCAAGGCTTCAGTAGTTCTACTTAGTGCTGAAAGAGCCGAGGCTCCTCTGCTGTGCCGTCTTCAGTGTCCCGCATGATGATGCAAGACATTGCCCGCCACGCTGCACCGCTCCGCTGCAGCGTGGCGAGGGAAACATGCCTTAGTCGGGATTTGGATCCGTGCGGCTTCCCTCAGCGGCGGATCGGAGATCATCACCGTTGCAGGGCCGGGGCGATTGTCGGCGAAGAGACTCATGCCTGCTTTCCTCCGGGGCCTTGATCGCGCGCAGCCATCCGCAGCAGAGTCAGACTCATCGCAAAGGGCCCTTTAGTGGTCAAGAGCGTCGTAGTGGTGCTGGTTAGAGTCCTCGTCGGTGCCATAGCCGTAGTGGGCTTATCGAATCTGACTGAAATCAGCCCGTCCAATCTCAACGGAACGATCGAAGCCAGCCGGCCCTGATGAAGTCGATCAAAGATATCAACCAAACCCATGCCGCAGCGGACAACATTAAAGCGGACGATAACGTCCCAGGCCTTCCTTCCGTTATTGCAGGACTTCGCACGAACGAAACGACCCCGCATGCCGTGCATGCGGGGTCGTTTTCTGCCCAAGCGGTAGCCCAGTTTGTTCGGGAAAGTTTTAGTGGTTTTCCATAAGTAGCTCCCGACTGACAGCCCTTAGAACTCCCAGTCCTCATCCTCAGTGTTGACAGCTTTGCCAATAACGTAGGAGGAGCCCGAGCCGGAGAAGAAGTCGTGGTTCTCATCGGCATTCGGGGAAAGTGCCGACAGGATGGCCGGGTTCACGTCGGTGACGGAGGCCGGGAACATGGCCTCGTAGCCGAGGTTCATGAGGGCCTTGTTGGCGTTGTAGTGCAGGAACTTCTTGACGTCCTCGGCCAGGCCGACGCCGTCATAGAGGTCGTGCGTGTACTGGACTTCGTTTTCGTACAGCTCGAAGAGAAGCTCGAACGTGTAGTCCTTGATTTCCTGCTTGCGGGCCTCGGAAACCTTCTCCAGACCCTTCTGGAACTTGTAGCCGATGTAATAACCGTGCACGGCCTCGTCACGAATGATGAGGCGGATGAGGTCGGCCGTGTTCGTGAGCTTGGCGCGCGAGGACCAATACATGGGCAGGTAGAAGCCCGAGTAGAAGAGGAAGCTTTCCAGCAGCGTGGAGGCCACCTTGCGCTTGAGGGGATCGTCGCCCTGGTAGTAGTCCATGACGATCTGCGCCTTCTTCTGCAGGTTCTCGTTCTCGAGCGACCAGCGGAAAGCGTCGTCAATCTCCTTGGTGGAGCACAACGTGGAGAAGATGGACGAGTACGACTTCGCGTGCACCGACTCCATGAAAGCGATGTTGGTGTACACAGCTTCTTCGTGCGGGGTCAGCGCATCCGGAATCAGGGAGACAGCGCCCACGGTGCCCTGGATGGTGTCCAGCAGGGTCAGGCCCGTGAAGACGCGCATGGTCAGCTGCTGCTCTTCCGGAGTCAGCGTGTGCCAGGACTGGACGTCGTTGGACAGCGGCACCTTCTCCGGCAGCCAGAAGTTGTTGACCAGGCGGTTCCAGACTTCCACGTCTTTCTCGTCCTGGATCTTGTTCCAGTTGATGGCCTCGACGTGCGTCAGCAGCTTGACCTTCTCGGTCATGTGTTTCCCTTCACCGATGGTTTGCGCGCTAGAGCAGAGCGGCTTCTAGCTCCCAATCCTAGCTGCACAAGCCCTCATTTGTAGCTCTTATAGGTACGTAAGTGGGCGTGTTCACACGAGCGCGCATTCCGTGCCGCACACACGCAAACACGACTATGAGCGGACTCGTGAAAGCGAGTCCGCTCATAGTCGTGAGGAACCAGAAACCCTTCGGATTCCTGTGCGCTACTTCGACTCTTTGACCGTAGTCAACGGGTGCGACTTGCCATACTTCGGCGTCACATAGCGACCGGTCTTGGCGCTGCGGTAAGAACCCTTCGCCATTAGCATTACCTCCTCCCTGTCGAGTCGTGATTTAGCACACTTGGCGCCCTAGAGCGGGCGGACAGTGATGCGGATGGTACGGCGGATCGTAGTACGTACTCGCGCCAATGCCATCACCTCCTTAGGCGGTATGCCCGGACGGAGGGTCGTCGACAGACGACCAAAAACTCCTGTAGACTCGACAGTCCAACTTGCTATTGGAACCGTCTCGAATCCGGGACTTTCTTGAGGGGCCGTGTTAGCCGCACGGCCCCTCAATTCTTTTAAGCGTCAAGTTCGGTGTCTTAGCTTCGCGCTACTTAGTTGAATATTCAACTAAAGCATGCACGAAACGCAGCCCTCCACCTCAGTCCCTTCCAGCGCGAGCTGGCGGAGACGGATGTAGTAGAGGGTTTTGATGCCCTTGCGCCATGCGTAGATCTGCGCCTTGTTGATGTCACGCGTGGTGGCGGTGTCCTTGAAGAACAGCGTCAGGGACAGGCCCTGGTCCACGTGCTGCGTGGCAGCGGCGTATGTGTCGATGATCTTCTCGTAGCCGATCTCGTACGCATCCTGGTAGTACTCCAGGTTGTCGTTGGTCAGGTACGGAGCCGGGTAGTAAACGCGGCCGATCTTGCCTTCCTTGCGGATTTCGATCTTGGCGGCCACCGGGTGGATGGAGGACGTGGAGTTGTTGATGTAGCTGATGGAACCGGTAGGCGGAACTGCCTGGAGGTTCTGGTTGTAGATGCCGTGCTCCATGACCGAGGCCTTGAGCTCGCGCCAGTCGTCCTGGGTGGGGATGTGGTGGCCGGCGAAGAGTTCGCGGACGCGCTCGGTAGCCGGAACCCATTCCTGCTCCGTGTACTTGTCGAAGAATTCACCGGAAGCGTACTTGGACTTCTCGAAGCCGCCGAACGTCTGGCCGGTCTCGATGGCCAGCTTGTTGGAAGCACGGAGGGCGTGGAACAGCACCGTGTAGAAGTAGATGTTGGTGAAATCCAGGCCCTCTTCGGAGCCGTAGTGGACCCGCTCGCGGGCAAGGTAACCGTGCAGGTTCATCTGGCCGAGGCCGATCGCGTGGCTCTGTGCATTGCCCTGGGCGATGGACGGCACGGAGTTGATGTAGGACATGTCGGACACGGCACTCAGTGCACGGATGGAGGTCTCGATGGAGAGGCCGAAGTCCGGGGAATCCATGGTCTTGGCGATGTTCATGGAACCGAGGTTGCAGGAAATGTCCTTGCCAACAGTCTCGTAGCTGAGGTCCTCGCCGTAGATGGACGGGGTGGAAACCTGCAGGATCTCGGAGCAGAGGTTGCTCATGGTGATCCTGCCGTCGATCGGGTTGGCCCGGTTCACGGTGTCTTCGAACATGATGTACGGGTAGCCGGACTCGAACTGGATCTCCGCGAGGGTCTGGAAGAACTCGCGGGCGTTGATCTTGGACTTCTTGATCCGGGAATCGTCCACCATCTCGTAGTACTTCTCCGTGACGGAGATATCGGAGAAGGGCACGCCGTAAACGCGCTCGACGTCGTACGGGGAGAAGAGGTACATGTCCTCGTTCTTCTTCGCGAGCTCGAACGTGATGTCCGGAATCACGACACCCAAGGACAGGGTCTTGATACGGATCTTCTCATCCGCGTTCTCGCGCTTGGTGTCCAGGAAGCGGTAGATGTCCGGGTGGTGCGCGTGCAGGTACACAGCACCGGCACCCTGACGGGCACCGAGCTGGTTAGCGTAGGAGAAGCTGTCTTCGAGGAGCTTCATCACGGGGATGACGCCGGAGGACTGGTTCTCGATCTGCTTGATCGGGGCACCGTGCTCACGGATGTTGGTCAGGGACAGCGCAACACCGCCGCCACGCTTGGAAAGCTGCAATGCGGAGTTGATGCCACGGGCAATCGACTCCATGTTGTCCTCGATGCGCAGGAGGAAGCAGGAGACGAGCTCGCCGCGCTGGGCCTTGCCGGCGTTAAGGAATGTGGGGGTGGCCGGCTGGAAGCGGCCGTCGATGATCTCGTCCACCAGGCGCGTGGCGAGCTCTTCGTTGCCCCGGCCGAGGTGCAGGGCAACCATGCAGACGCGGTCTTCATAGCGCTCAAGGAAGCGCTTGCCGTCGAAAGTCTTCAACGTGTAGGACGTGTAGAACTTGAAGGCGCCAAGGAAGGTCTCGAAGCGGAACTTCTTCTTGTAGGCGCGGTTGAAGAGGTCACGGATGAAGTTCATCGTGTACTGGTCGAGGGTTTCACGCTCGTAGTACTGGTTCTTCACCAGGTAATCGAGCTTCTCTTCCAGGTCGTGGAAGAACACGGTGTTGTTGTTCACGTGCTGCAGGAAGTACTGGTGCGCGGCTTCGCGGTCGGCTTCGAACTGGATCTCTCCGTTCGGGCCGTACAGGTTCAACATGGCGTTGAGCTCGTGGTAGCCCAAGCCCTTATAAGCCTCGGGCAGTGGCTTCTTGGCCGATTCCACGGCGCTTCCGGCTACATCTGTTTCTGCGACAGTCGTGTCCAAAACTTTTCCAATCCGTCGTTGACACGGATGACGTCTTCCGGCGTCCCCATGAGTTCAAACCTGTAAAGATGCGGCACCTTGCATTTGGCGGCGACGATGTCCCCGGCTGCGCAATAGTTGTCCGCGAAGTTGGTGTTCCCCGCACCGATAACACCGCGGATCAGTTCCCTGTTCCGCGGGTTGTTCAAAAACCTGATGACCTGCTTGGGCACAGACCCCTCGCCGTTGGTACCGCCATACGTGGGCAGCACCAGGACAAAAGGTTCAAGGGCTTCGAGCGGGGCGTCCTGGGCGTAGAGGGGAATGCGCGCCGCATCCCTGCCCAGCTTTTGAACAAAGCGTTTGGTGTTTTCCGAAGTGGAGGAGAAGTAGATGAGGTGACTCCTCGTGGTGACAGCTTCCGTCGCTTTGCGTACGGTTGCCGCTGCCAGCGGTGCCATGGGAGTCACCTCGACTACATAGGAATTCTTAGTGTGTTGCAGTGGTGTAGGTCCAAGACCTTTAGGCCACGGAAGAGGAAACGGACTGGGCCAGTTCCTCGATCTTGTCCGGGCGGAATCCGGACCAGTGGTCCTGTTCGGTGACCACGACCGGAGCCTGCATGTAACCCAGTGCCTTCAGGCGTTCCAGGGCCTCTGCATCCTGTGAGATATCGACGCTCTGGTAGGCGATACCCTTCTTGTCGAGCGCACGGTACGTCGCGTTGCACTGAACACAGGCCGGCTTCGTGTAAACCGTAACGGTCATGATCACTGTCCCCTTAGTTAAAGTCTGTTGCTTGGGCTGGCTTCCTGCTCAATCCGTAAATCGATACTACATGTAGTGCATGCACCCCACCGGGACCCCAAGATGATGTATTACAAGTATGTCATTCAATCCACCGGTAGTCCACAGGCAGAGGCCCTCAAAATGTCCGGGATTCCGCCGAAGTGAGAGATGAAATCCACAAGCTGTGGAGTACTTAGCCACATTTAATCTCCAGCGTGTCGCCGCCACACGGCGTGTCGTGACACTTTGAAAACTGTGGTCCGGGCAACAGCAAGCTTTGCTGTCGGTAGACATCGGGAGTACGGTGTCCGAGGTGCCCACAGGCGTGCACTCCCCAGCAAAGCCGGGGCAGAACGAGCAAAAGGACAGCTGATGGTCAACCTTCTCCATCTCCGAACGCTTTTGGAGGTCACCCGGCTGGGTTCGTTCGCGGCAGCAGCAGCACAGCTCGGCTACACAGCCTCCGCCGTGTCCCAGCAGATGGCGGCGCTGGAACGGGACACGGGAGTTGAGCTCTTTCAGCGGTCAGCCCGCAGCGTAGTGCCGACGGAAGCCGCACTGACCATGACCCGCCATGCTTCCAAGGTCCTGACCGACGTCGAAGCCTTGATGGCTGCCGCATCCCGGACCAACGACTCCCCCGCCCAGGAACTGCGGCTCGGCATTTTTCCCAGTCTGGCCACCTACGTCCTGCCCGACATCCTCCGCAACGAACGTTGGAACGGCCTGGGCATCGAACTCAAAGTCTCAGTAGCCGAACCCGCCCAAACAATTCAGGGTCTCAGGAGCGGCGGCGAGCTGGACGTGGCTTTGGTCTATCAAGTGGGCCAGTCCGGCCTGGCCTGGCCGCATTCGCTGGAACGCCAATGGATCGGCGACGACGACTTCCGCGTAGTCCTTCCGGCCTCGTGGAAAATCCGCGAGGACGCCGACATCGAAGCCGCGCACCTTTCCGATATGCCGTGGATCGTGCACCACCCCGGAACAAGTGACGCGCTGGTGATTGAGCGCCTGTTCGCAAGCTGCAACCTGCACCCGCGCGTGGTGGCCTACAGTGACGACTTCCACGCCAGCCTCGAAATGACCGCTGCCGGACTTGGCGCGTCGCTGGTTCCGGAACTGGCGCTGCGCAACCGGCCGTCCGGCGTCGTGGTCCTCGACGTCCCGGACATCCGGCTGGCCCGTAACGTTTTCGCTTTGCTGATCAATGAAAAGCGGACGGCGCAAGTGCAACTCTTCACCCAGCTCCTCGCCGATACTCTTCGCGGGACCACCGGCAGGAGCGGGTTGGCGCCGTTGAAATCCGCACCGGCCAAGGCTTCCCCGCGTCGTCGGTGAAATATCCACAAGTTGCTGGAACCCTCTGCTTGATCGGGGTTAGATTGATCACATGGGCAAGGTAGCGAGCAAATATTTTGGGGAGATAGAGCTCAACCACGGGCGGGACCACTGCTTTGAGGCCAAACATGACCTGAGTGGCGCTCCGCTTCGGCTGGACTTGAATGTCACGGCGCACGACCATTTCGACGAGGCCGCGCTGCGCAAAATGGACTACCGCCTGAGGTTCCTGCCGGAACTGGTGGACCAGGTCCGGGAAATGATCGCCGAGGAACTCGACCAGGACGGAACCAACCCCCAGCAGTTCCTCCACTTCCACTGCTCCCAGCTCAAGGAAGAGCAGTTGGAGTCCGTCTTCGGCGTGCGCGACAAGTCCCAGCTCACCAACGACGTTTTCCTCAAAGCCCTGAAACTGGGCCATGTGGCTATCTATCCGGGTCAACCCGAGCGCTATTTCGTGCTTGAT
The DNA here is from genome assembly GCF_015040095.1 of Paenarthrobacter sp. YJN-5. Lineage (NCBI taxonomy): Bacteria > Bacillati > Actinomycetota > Actinomycetes > Micrococcales > Micrococcaceae > Paenarthrobacter > Paenarthrobacter sp. YJN-5. Next base: position 2,125,136 of record NZ_CP053544.1, on the reverse strand, counting down.
TTCACGCTGGGCTCGCACTTCACGGATGAAGTGCTGGTAGTGGCCGCGGATGAGGACGGCGTGGTGGATGACGAGATTCTTTGGGAATAAAACTGCTCACCGCGAAGGGTGTGTCAGATAGCGAATTCCTCGTGGCGGACCGGCTCAGGGGTGCGTGACACCGGCTGAGTACGGAACGTCGGCCTCGCTGGGCGTGGCAAGGCAAGCTTGTCCAGGACGTCCAGCGCGTGGGCGTGCTCGTTGAAGGTGTACAGGTGAATGCCGGGCGCACCAGCGTCCAGTGCCGCATTGGCAAGGTCCACCGTGGCGGCCACACCAATCCGGCGTTGCTCGGCTTCGGTGTCCGCCGCGGCCAAGCGGTCCATCAAGTGCGCTGAAGGGTCGACGCCGGCCAGCTCACCAAGGCGCTTCAAGCGCCTGAGGCTCGTGAAGGGCATGACCCCGGGAATGATGGGAATGGTTACCCCTGCCCGCCGTGCCCTGCTCACCAGGTTCGAGTACTCGTGTGCTTGGAAAAACACCTGGGTGATGGCAAAGTCCGCGCCGGAACGCTGCTTGGCCAGGAGTACTTCAACATCATGTTCAACGCTGGGCGACTCGGGATGTTTGGCGGGGTAGGCAGCAACCCCCACGGCGATCTTTCCCGCACAGAGCAACGCGGTGCGGCGCTGCTCAACGCGGCGGATGAGCTCAATGAGGTCTTGCGCGTACCTGAGCGAACCGCTGGGCGGAGGCGTGCCGTCCTGCGGCAGGTCCCCCCGCAAAGCGAGGATTCCGCGAACGCCGTGGTCAAGAAGTTCGGCAACAATGTCGGCCAGCTCGGCCGGGGTGTTGCCCACGCAGGTCAAGTGCGCCAACGGCCGGAGCGTGGTTTCAAGCAGCAGCCGGTTGATCAGGTCGACGGCGGTGTCCCGGTTGGAACCGCTGGCACCGTAGGTCACCGAAACGTAGTCGGGATCGGTGGCTTCCAGTTCGCGGATGGTGGTCCACAGGGTTTCTGCGGCCTTCGGGGAACGCGGCGGGAAAAGTTCGTAGGACAGTGCCACGGGAGCGGTTGCTGCGGAAAGGTTTGAATGAGTGTCGGTAAGGCTTGGTGGCGACATTTGCGTCCTCGGCTGTTCGTCATCGAACGTCTACCCATGGACCACACGGGCCGTCGGAAGATGATCGGTGAATTGAGTTTGGGATACACGAAAAGGGCCCCAGCAGGCCGCAGCCGCGACTGTTACTCCTGGAGTGAATCTTTCCGTGTGCAAATGTCAGGCCCACATGGGGGCACCCACACCCTCCTCACCACCCTTGCGGGGCGGATCCAAAGGAGGATCGCTGACACGTTACCGAGGTAACTTGATGACGACTCTAGGACGGCAGCCCCCTCTCTTCAACTCGGGCGCCGAATTAAGACGCACTTTTACGCCTTACCGTGGATACTTCGTGAACTATATTCGCCGAAGGGTCACCAAGGCCTGTCCACACCCGGATTGTCGGGACCGTTGAGGTACCTGTCCCGGTCCTGGCCCTCCTGTCGCTCACGCTGTGCCTGCTCAGCGGACTCCTGCAGCTTCCGAAGCTGCTCCTGTTGCGGAGGAGCCGGCGACTGCCCGGGCGGAGGAGACGCAGCCGCCTCCGATGCGCCGCTGCCCGCTTTCTTGCGCACCAGTCGCGCTTCGGCCGAATCCAAAGCGTCGCCCTCACCGTCGGCGTTGGCCGGTCCCTCATGGCGGCACGCCGGAGGAGACTCCTGCACTACCGCCAGCGCTTCAGCGAAAAGCGCCCCGGCATCCGGCGTCTGCGCTTCGGCTGCCGCATCTCCCAACTTCTCAATGCTCAAGGCAAGGTTCACCCGGACCTTGCACTCATCAATTCCGGGATCCGCGGACAGTGCGGACGCAAAGTCCTTCCTCGCCGCAGCGAAGTCACCAGCCATGGCATGTGCGTCACCGGATGCGACATACGCCTTATGCGGTTCGAGCACGTTGGCGTAAAGCAACCACCCGGAAGTCCTGCCCAGGCTCTCCTCCTGTCGGGCGGCAAATGCATCGGATGCGCTTCCGCCCAGCACACCCACGCTCAGAAGCTTGGCGGCCACGGCGAGCGCCGCAACGGCCGGTACAGCGGACCACAGCGCGAGCCGCCTCTTCCGCCGTCGGGCATTGTGGCGGCTTCCTTCACGGGTGCCGGCGTCACGGGTCATTGTGTCCTCCCCGGGCGTAGGCTCCGCAGGGCGGCGGCGTGCCGCATGGGTTCGTGAAGGAGGAGCAGGAATGCCCCGAAGGCCATCAGCCAGTACAGCTCCGCCCTGCCCGGGCCGTCTTCCGTTGTGCCTGCGAGCGCTCCCGGCTCTGCTTTGGTGAGCAATTCACCGGTACCTTCGTCCCCGCTGCGGTGCGCGTAGGGCAGGTTGAGCTGCTCGGCGATGTTCCTGAGGGCGCCTTCGTCCAGCCGGGAAACGCCGTCGACGTCTTTCATGCGCCCGCCCTGGGCGGTGCCGTAACCGAGTACCGCTCCCCCGTTGATGCCGGCGGCGTCTACGGGCAGCCGTTCAGGGGGCGTGGCGGACGTGTTTTCGCCGTCGCCGGCGTAGAAGACCAGGGCGGGCCTTCCGGGTTGTTGCATCTGTGCGGCGGCCAGTCTGTCCTTGAGCAGCCTGCCTGCGCTGGTGATGCTGCTGCCCGCAGCAAATCGGGGCGCTTGGGGTTGCAGGGTGGCCATGGCGGTTTGGAGTGCGGTGGTATCCCGGCTGAGTGGCATTCGGACGGTTGCCTGGTTGTTGAAGGTGATGAGGCAGAACCTGGCTCCGGCCAGTTCCTTGGCGATGCTTGCCACGTCCTGTTTGGCACCGGCCAGCCGGGTTTCGCTGCCGTGGTAGTCCTCGGCGGCCATGCTGGTGCTTGTGTCCACCAGGATGAATACGTCCAGGTCGGCGGCCGCCGTGGTGCCTCCTGCCCCGGCCCACCCCGGGCGGAGAGCAGCAAGGAGCAGGAGTACGACGGCGGCGGTGCGGGTGATGGTGGAGCGCACCTGTTGCTTGGGTTGCTTACCGGACAGCACCAGCCAGGTACCGAATGCGAGGACGAGGAGCACCGCGGCTGCGAGGTAGGGCCATGGAACGATGGGGGCAAAGGTCATAGCCCGTGCCTCCATCCCAGCACCAGCAGGCCTACGCCGGCGAGCGCTGCAATGCCGAGGGGCCAGGCGGGGCTGTCCGTGATGACGGATACGGGCGCCGCGCGGTAGCTTGTGGCGTCGGTTTCCTGGACCTTGGTAACGATGCCGGGCACGGCCTCCGGGCTGTCCAGGGTGTAGTAGCCGCCGCCGGTGGATTGGGCTGCTGCCCTGAGCCGGGCACCGGGTTGATCGGCGTCGTCACCGTAGTCGAAATCGCCGGGGTTGATGGCGTGGACTTTGATGTTTTTTTGCTGCGCGAGGGCGGCTGCCTCCTCGAGGGTGAAGATGGGGTTCCCGGAGAGGAAGTTATCGGTCGCCAGGACCACTGACCGGGAACGCTGTGCTTCGCCTGTCCGGGAGCTGGTGCGGGGGTCGGCTTCAGCGTCGGGGAAGCTTTGGACGCACGAGGCCAGCCCGTCACCTATCAATGATGAGCCACCCCTGTTCCACGTGCCGTCAAAGAAGGCTCCGGCTCCGCTGTCCAAGGCTTTGCGGGCTTCGCCCAGTTGTTCAACGGCGTAGTCGTAGTCGTCGGTCAATGGAAAGAGCTGGACGCTGCTGCTGTCGAAAATGACCATGCCGATGCGCTCGCCGTCGAACTCTTCCGCGAGCCGCTGGAAGACTCCGACCAACGCGGCATCCGTGCTGGTCATGGATCCGGAGACATCGAGGCACAGCACAATGTCGCGGTTCCGCACTTCGGGTTGGTCGGTGGTCCGCTGTATTGGCCTGGCAGCGGCGGTCACTGCGCCGGCAAGGAAGATGGCGCTCAGTACCAGCGCACTGGTGAGTGCGCGCCGGTGGTGGCGCTGTGCCCGCTGGTATTCGGGCAGGGCGGTGAGTCGGTCCGTGTGCGCAACGGGCCGGTCCTTTTCGGCGCGCCGGCGCCGGTGCAGCAGCCAGGCCACTGCCGCGGCAACTGCGGCCAGCGGCAGCATCCACCAGAATGTCAGTTCCATTCCAGCACCGCCCGGCGTGCTGCGTCCGCGGATTCACGGATGGACGCACTGGTTGTTGGTGCGAACTCCGCCGGGTAGATGCCTGCAACCGCCCTGGTGAAGGGCGCGAGGCCGCCGCCTTCCAGTTCGGCAAGCGTCATGTGCGTGGCCGGTTGCTTCGTGACCGCTGATGCGAAATCGCGCACAAGGAAGCTCAGCCTCTGGTGGGCGTCGCGCTCACCGAGGGTTCCGGCGTCGACGTCGGCTGCCACGGCGTCTATGGCCGCAAGGCACGATGCCCGCAGCCCCTCCACATCGGGAGGCGCCGCTGCGGTTACGGCCCTGCGTGGGGAGGGCAGGAACAGCCAGGCGTACCACGCGGCCACCACCACCAGCAGCACCACACCCAGCCACAACCAGACGTCCTGGTAGAGGAGCGGCCCGTAGAAACCGGAGTCATCCTGCATGTCTCCCCCTTCCGGCCTTATGGCGTTCCAACAGTGAGAAGACAGCAGCAAGGACTTCCCCGCTGCTGCCCGCTTGCTCCTCGGCAATTCCAAGACGTCGGAAGACCTCCCGGCGCTCCTCCTCCCGCCGGAGCATGGCAGCGGCGTAGGCGGCCCTGACCTCCGGTTTCGCGGCGAGGCCGGCGGGGATGGTGGACCCCTCCTCCACATCCCTGCTCGTGGCGGCGGGCCCCTCGACGGCAAGCACAGCGTCCTTGACGGTGAACCACAGAACCTCATGCCGCGCCGCCAGCCGTCGGAGGAGGTCCTGGGCACGCGCATCGGGCATGAACTCATCAGCCACCCCCACAATGAGCAGGCGCCCCTTCAAGTACCTCAGTGCGTAGTCGAGCTGTTGTGCCATGGCGCTCGCAGGGGCGTCCGGGGTCACGGCATCGTGCACCCGGCGGAGGAGGCGTTCCAGCTGGTCTTCGCCGCTCTTGGGCGGCACGTAGTGCGTGCCTTCCAATGAGCCGTGCAGCAGGCCGACGTCGTCACCGTGACGCACCGCGAGGTATCCCAGCACGCCGGCCGCATCCACCACGATGTCCCGTTTGGTTTCGCCCGAGGCGGCCTCGGCTGCCATGGCCCGGCCTGTGTCCACCAGCAGCAGGACCGAATGCCGGCGCACGGCCGTGTACCGCTTGACCAGCGGTGATCCGTGCCGGACAGTTGCCTTCCAGTCGATATCCCGGATTTCGTCTCCCGGGACGTAGGATCGCAGGTCATCGAAGTCGAGGCTTCGGCCCTTGAACACGGAGCCGTATTCTCCGTCCAGGAGGGTCATGGTCTTGCGGTGGGCGAAGATGAACATCTTCGACTTCACGCGTTGAAGCAGGCTCGGCACCTTGTTGCCCGCTAAGGAGTCTGCACAGCAGCGAGAACGGCGTCGATGACCGTCTCAACGGAGACTGCCTCCACAACCGCGTCGAAGCCCAGGACAATGCGGTGGCGAAGGATCCGGTGCGCCAATTGCTTGACGTCCTCGGGAATGACGTGGTCACGTCCCTTGAGCAGGGCCAGCGCCCTTGCGGCCTGGCTGAAGGCAATGCTTGCCCGGGGGCTCGCGCCGAACTCAACCAGCCGGGCCAGCCTGGGTTCAAGGTATTGGGAAGCGTTGCGTGTGACGTACGCCAACCCGACGATGTAGCGGACGATCGCGGGGTCGATGTAGACGCGGCCCACCAGCGTCTGGAGCTGAACCACCGAGTCAAGGGACGCAGCGGCCGGAGGTTTGCCTGCGGGGTCGAACACGCCGGCGTCTATCCGCCGGATAATTTCGGCTTCTTCAGCCGGGGAGGGATAGTCCAGGACATCCTTGAGCATGAAGCGGTCCATCTGGGCTTCGGGCAGCCTGTAGGTCCCCTCCTGTTCGATCGGGTTCTGGGTGGCCAGTACCAGGAAGGGCTGCGGAAGGGGGTAGGACTGGCCGCCGATGGACGTCTGCCGTTCCTGCATGGCCTCCAACATGGCACTCTGGGTTTTGGCGCTTGAGCGGTTGATTTCGTCGAGCAACACAATATTGGCGTGCACCGGACCGAGCTGCGTGATGAAGGTTCCCTTGGCGGCATCAAAGATCTGGGTCCCGGCGATGTCGCTCGGCAGGAGGTCGGGGGTGCACTGGATCCTTCGGAAATCGGCGCTGACGGCGTCCGCCAAGGCCTGCGCTGCGGTGGTCTTGGCCAGCCCCGGGAAACTTTCCAGGAGTACATGGCCGCCCGTCATGAGTCCGATCAGGAGGGTCTCACGGAGCCGTTCCTGGCCCACTACCTTGGCGTCGAAGCTGCGGCTTATGCTGCCCGCGAGTTGCTGTGCCCGGGCCATTTCCGGTGCTTCGATTCCGGCCATGGCTGTGTTCTGAAGCACGCGTGGTCCCCTCATTGGCATTCAATGTCCGTACCGGTCCCGGCGTAACGCCACGGGTCCCGATATTTGGCCACTCTATCCAAGCCGCCGCCTCGAATGCTTGCAATGGGGACCCCTCCCCATGCGGACGCCGGAGGTCTATCCTTTTGCCATGCATCAGCTACCAGCCGCTTACCAGAGGTACCTCGACAGCCAGAACCAGCACGTCATTGATGCCGTACGTCCCGTGTTGCTGCAGTCAGCCGCCGACCAACGGCACGGGGTCCGCATCACGTACAACCACGGCCCAACCGGGCACCAGGCCCATTTGGACGAGTCCATCCCCTACGGCGAAATCGTCGAGGACATCGACTAGTTTCCTGACGCTGCGGTGGGCATCAGCCTTCCAGCAACAGCCTCTGCGCCCTCGGGGCCAGCGTGTGCTCGAGGACCAGGCACGCCGCTCCAATGGCGCCCACGTCCTCACCCACGCCCGAGCCCACCACGTCAATGCCATGGATCATCCGGGCAGCGCTGTTCTCGGTAATAAGGGCAGGGACACGGTCCAGGAAGTACTTGGACATCCTCCCCCAGAAAGGTCCGCCGAAAACCACACGCTCGACATCGAGGGTATTGGTCACCACGGAAACGGCCCTGGCCACCAGCACCGCCGACTTCTCCAGGATGGCCACAGCCCGCTCATCGCCGGCATCGGCTTTGTCGCACAACATTGCATGGCGTTCCTGAACGGCCGGAGCGTCCGCGCCCTCAGCGTGCCCATCCAACACACCCTGCGCTTCAGCCTCCGCCACCAGCACCTGCGGGATGCAGGAGGACTTCACGCAACCACGGAGTCCGCAGTCACACTCAGGACCATCGGGATCCACGATGATGTGGCCTATTTCTCCGGCGTTTCCGGACGTGCCGCGGACAACTTCGTCGTTGAGCACCAGCCCGCAACCAATGCCGGTTCCCATGTACATAAACACGAAACTGCCGGCGCCACTGACCCCGCCCGCCCAGGTCTCCGCCACCGCGGCGCTGGTGACATCCTTGTCCACGAGGGTTTCCAGGCCTGTGGCTTCAGCGAGGGCTTCGCGGATGCTTACCCTGTCCCAGCGGGTCAACAACGGCGGTTCCACCACGGAGCCTTCATTGAGATCGATCGGGCCAGGAACGGCTACGCCCAAGCCGGCGATCTTGGACTCATCCACCCCGGACTCATCGATGAGGCCCCTGATTTGCTCCGCGATCCCGGTAATCACCAGGGCCGGGTCGCCGCCGGGGGTGGCCATCCGGGAATGCCGGACAACATCGCCCAAAAGATCCAGCACAACGAACGTGATGACCGCGGGGTCCAAGTGGACTCCCACGGCATACATGCCGGAAGGATTCAGCCGCAGGATGGTCCTGGGCTTGCCCGGACCGGAGCCTTCCTTGCCGGCTTCGACAATGAGTTCCTGGTCCAGCAGGCGCCGCGAAATGTTGGAGATCGTCTGCGGGGAAAGGCCCACGACCTTGGCCAGTTCCACGCGGCTGAGCCCGCCCGGGGAGCGTCGGATTGCTTCAAGGATGACCGTCAGGTTGAAGTCACCCATGCGGGGTAGGTTCGTTCCGCGCCTCGGTGCCGGCGTCCGGGTCTCAGTCACGGATTCCCCTTGTCTAGAGAAACAACTCATTGATGTTGACGTTTGTCAGAATCGTACGTCAGCCCCCTTCAGAGGGATATGCACGCCTTGAACTGAATGGGAAACGGGGTACGACGACATTGAATTCTATGTGACGTCCCCCGCACTCCTGTGTTTCATGACACCGCCGGGCGCGGCGCACTACCCCTTCACGCTGCGGGTCACCGTGAACTTGGGATTGCGGCCCACCACCACCGTGTCCCCGATCAACCGCTCCAAGGCCGCGCGGTAGTGCAGATGGGAGTTATAGACGGTCCACAGCTCCCCACCGGGGGCGAGAACCCGTGCGGCGGCCTCGAACATCTTCAACGCCGCACCGGCGTGGACGCTCGTTCCAAGGTGGAAAGGCGGATTAAGGAGGATGAGGTCGGCACTGGCCGGTTCGAAGATGGACATGGCATCGTCATGGATGACCGTAACCTGGCCGCCGACGGCGTTCGCCTCAACGGTTCCCCGCGCCGAGGCCACTGCTGCGGCCGACTGGTCCGTAGCCCGCACGCGGGCCACCGGGTGCTTCCGGGCGTACATCGTGGCAAGGATCCCGGTTCCGCAGCCCAGGTCCACCACCCTCGCCGCTTCCGGCATTTTGTCCAGGAACGTCAAGAGGTACCGCGTGCCGATGTCCAGCCGCGCTCCGGAGAACGCAGCACCATGGGCGCAAACGTCTATGCCAAGTTCGGGGAGGTGCTGCGTCACGGGATACGGCGCAGGTCCTGCCGGGGGTTTAGGGTCCGTAGCCAAGAGCACCCGCGACTTCCGGCGCGCCAATTGGGGCTGGACACTGGAGAAGTACTTCTCCAGCACAGCGTTCATCGACAGGGACATGTGCTTGACCCTTCCGCCTGCGAGCAAGACCGCATCTTTGGCTGCATGGCGCGCAACGGCGTCGACGATTTCCTCCAGCTCACCCAGCGACTTCGGCAACTGCAGAAGTACCAGGCCGACCCCGGCGAACAGTTCGGGAACAAGCTCGAAGGTCTCGTAGCGGCCTTCCAGTCCGGCCGCAGCGGCGTTGCGTTCCAGGGCCACCCTGCCCGTGTACAGGTCCTGATGGACTTTGACGTGCCCGACGCCGGGTCCCGCCACTGTGCCGAGAGTCGCCACTGCATCAAGAGTCTCCACTGCACCCAGGGTCAGGGCCCCGTAGCGGTCGCCAATGACGGCAACGTCAATCCCCTCGGCCACGAACTCAGCAGCGTGATCCAACAACAGCCTGTCAGTAGCGTCATACGCCAAGAGGTTGGGCGCTTCCACATCCGGAAACCTGCCAAGGCTGCTGAACAGTGCCTCGAGGTCGGCCACAGCCACGTCCTTACCCACTTTCCTTCATGATTGGTCCTGCACATGTTGACCAGGAAATTCCTGCGCCATGCCCCTCGACTTCGACGCCGGGCGGGAGGATGGTTGGTTCTGCAACCGACTATCGCCCAGCACTGGGCACTGGTCCCGGCCAGCCCGCGAGCCCGGCACCGGGTCCATCACCAAAACGGCTCCCCTCCCCTGCGAGCAAGCCATGAGTGTCAATGTTGTCACGCAACTCCAAGTGAAATCCCACAACTCGCCCGACGAATCACGCCGGCCTGACAAGACTACGGTGGACGTCGTTACTGTTGGCGACTACACAGTCGGAAGATACACGTTCGAGCCGGGGTGGACCTGGGCCGAATGCATCAAACCCGTGGTGGGGACCGACACCTGCCAAATGAGCCACGTTGGGTATTGCGTCTCCGGGGCGCTGGACGTCGAAACTACCGACGGCGGGAAAATCAGTATCTCCGCCGGTGATTCCTACACCATTCCCCCAGGCCACAACGCCCGGGTGGTAGGCGACCAGCCGTTCCAAGGCATCGAGTTCCTCAGCGCAGCCGACTTCGCCCGCCCCTCGGAGTGACGAACCGTCCTGTGTATCCGGCACGAACGAAAAAGGCTCCGCTCAAATGAGCGGAGCCTTCGTCCGAAGTGGAGCTGAGGGGACTCGAACCCCTGACCCCCTGCATGCCATGCAGGTGCGCTACCAGCTGCGCCACAGCCCCGGACTGATCGCCTCTTGGAAGTTCCCTTCCTGCCGAAGCAACTCGTCAATACTACATACAAGTTCCGCAGATGCGAAATCAGCGAATTTCGACAGAAGGACCAACAGCCAGCGCCATGGACGCTCGACGGTTGCGTCACGATCGGCCTGTTCCGACACAGCTATTGGGGTACCTCGTGGGTATCCGGCTTGCCTGCACAGAAGAAAGCACAATAGCTTGCCCGTTACCGACGAACAACTCAACAAAGACATCCTTGGAGCTGCCGATCAGGACACTGCCTTGAAGGTGACGCTCTGCACTTTTTTGTGGCTTGACTCGGTCTTAGTGGGTCACTTTGTCGATTGGGGACCGGACCTTTATCACATTGGCCTTGCCGGGCACGTCGTTGCCCTCACCCTTGCCTTCGGTGCCATTCTGGTCGTGGATTGGCTCGGGTTGCTATGGCTCCTAGGCAAGGTCCGGATCCATGAACCCAGCAAGCTGGAGGCTCTGGCAAAGCCACTAATCTGGGGCGGGATGACCCTGCTCCTGCTCACCGGAGCACTGATCCGTCCGGACCTCGGTAACCCGGTCACCTGCCTCAAACTGATATGTGTTCTGGCTCTGATGTTGAACGGACTGGCTATCGGTCCAACTATGCATCGTCTGGGCACCATGCCGGCGCGAACGCGCTTTGCAAACCTCGGCCGCCGGATTCGTCTGCGGCTGCTGGTTTTAGTCACGGTATCCCAGGCCTGCTGGTGGACAGCGGTGCTTGCCGGTCTCACGACCACGACCATCCGCCGCTGGTCCGGAACCTAAGATCCAGCGGGAAAAAACAAAGATCCTCCCTACCCCGGACTCAGTCGGCGGTAGGGAGGATCTTGTTGGTGGAGCTGAGGGGACTCGAACCCCTGACCCCCTGCATGCCATGCAGGTGCGCTACCAGCTGCGCCACAGCCCCATATTCGCGTTGTTCGGTTTCAGGCCTTTCAGCTCTTCCGGCCGAAGCAACTCAAATATCTTAGAACAGCGTTTTCGGTAATTCCAAATCGGGCATATTCCGAGGTGAAAGCGTTAGCTGAGCTCGGACTCGTCGCCCGATGCAGCCTTAGCCGATGCGTCGTCGCCGAGTTCGAGGTCAACCACAGGGCAATCCTTCCAGAGTCGCTCCAAAGCGTAGAACACGCGGTCTTCGGCATGCTGGACGTGGATGACGATGTCCGCGTAGTCGAGCAGCACCCAACGGCCTTCGGAACGGCCCTCGCGGCGCACCGGGCGGAGATCCTGCTTCAGCAGTTCCTCTTCGATGCCGTCAACGATCGCATTGACCTGGCGTTCCGTGGGCGCGGAAGCGATCAGGAAGATATCGGTCAGTGCCAGGCGCTCACTGACGTCCAGGGCAACGATGTCCTCGGCCAGCTTCTCGGCCGCGGCGCGCGCAGCGTGGCGGGCGAGGGTAATGGATTGTTCGTGTGCAGACAAAGGTACTCCTTGTTGTGGCCGGACGGCCGCTATTTGTGGCAAACGCCGTTGTCAGCGGGTCTAGCCGCTGGTGATCATGATGATGCCGACGATCAGGGCAATGAGCCCAGCCGCCAGGACGCCGTACTGCAACAACCTGTTGCGCTGCGCACGGGCCAAACCTGCGGTGCCGGCATCGAGGGGGTCAAGCCCATAGGCCGTGCTCGCGGACACTGGCGCCCGCTCGGCGTCCTGCCCGGATTCGACGACGGAAGTACGCTTTCGGGCGTTCCGCGCCACAGCCTCCGCGCGGGCCAGTACACCTGCACGGCCCCGGGGATTCCGGGCGGGCCCCTGCTTGGTTTCGGTCGTCGGGTTGGGAGAGGTCACGAGCGGCACGAAAGTGGTACTCGGCCGCTTCATCACCGGACGTTCCACTCCCGGAACCTTCACGAATTCCAAAGGGGTGACCATGGCCAGGTTGTTCGCCGTCGACGGCCCGGAATCGAGGGTCGGAGACTTTGCCGCAGATTGCTTAGCCGCGGTAGCTTTGCCCTGGTCCCCGGATTTCTCCTGCCGTGCCTGTTCAGCCAGCTTCTGCTTGGCGGCGGCACGCTTATTGAGGACGGCTGCCCGCTCCGCCAAAGCGATCTGCTGCGCCAGAACCTCAGGATCCACGGCAAGGGGGTCCTGTTCGGCGATGTGCTCCAGTTTGGACGTCTGGTTCTGCACCTGCGCGGCAATCAACTCGCGGACGGCGAGGGCCTGTTCGACCGACATGTCCGCCTCGGCCGGCGACGTGTATGCGGCATCGGCGCGGTCACCACCGGGGCTGGGCTTTCCGGACGCCGGAGCGGATCCGGGCTTTTCAGGCGCTGGCTTTCCAAGGCCTGGCTTTTCCTGGGCCGGCGTCGCAGTTCCCGACGTGGCAGCGCCCGGCTTGGCCGGGGCGCCAGGGGCCGATATGCCCTTCACGCCTTCCTTGGCTACGCCTGCGGACGTGGAACCCGCGGCCGGAACAATGGGGTTGGCCGACGTCGCCATCTCGGCCTGCAGCTGCTGCAGGCGAAGCTGCCTACGCGTGGGCGGACCACCGCCGGAAAGCTGTTCTTCCTTGTCAGCGAGTTCCTTGATGGCGCGCAACGCTGCACGGTCGCGGGCGCGGATCTGCGAGGAACGTTCGGCCGCGGCCGACGAGACGGCATCAACCGGGGCATCGGCAGCGCGACGATTCCGTGCGACACCTGCCGGGCGGTTGGCCTGTTGCTGCTGGGCGGACTTCGCTTCAGCTGGCTGGGCCTGGGCAGGACTGGCTTCGGCAGGCTTGGCTTGGGCAGGCTTCGCTTGAGCGGGCTGGGCTGGTGCCGGCTTTGCCTGAGCCTGCTGCTTGGCTTCAGCCGACGCAGCGGACCCGGCGTCGTCAGTTCCGACAGCCGGCGCCGAAGCTTGCGCCTGCTCTTCCCGGGCACGTCGAAGTTCGCGCCTGCTGCGGATGGGTCGCTGTTCCTGGCTGCTCATTAAAAACTCATTCAGTACGTGCTTGGTCGTCTGATCCGGTCAGTGCTGGTGCCAACTCTGCTGCGTCCGGGTGCGGTGCGTACAACCCGTACTTGGCGATGTACTGTACAACCCCGTCAGGTACCAGGTACCAGACCGGGTTGCCCTCGTTCACGCGGTTTCGGCAATCGGTGGACGAGATGGCCATGGCAGGTACCTCAAGGAGGCTGACATCCTCATCCCGTCCAAGGTTGTGCAACTCGTGCCCCGGCCTGGTGACGCCCACGAAGTGCGCCAGGGACCACAGTTCGTCCACATCTTTCCAGGACAGGATCTGCGCCAGTGCGTCCGCGCCGGTGATGAAGAACAGGTCGGCATCGGGGCGCTGATCGCGGAGGTCGCGGAGGGTGTCAATGGTGTACGTCGGACCGGGCCGGTCAACGTCCACCCGGCTCACCGTGAAGCGGGGATTGGATGCCGTGGCGATCACCGTCATCAAGTACCTGTGCTCAGGCTTGCTGACCTCTTTGTTCGACTTCTGCCACGGTTGTCCCGTAGGCACGAACACGACTTCGTCCAAAGCGAACTTGGCCGCAACCTCACTGGCAGCCACAAGGTGGCCGTGATGGATGGGATCAAACGTTCCACCCATCACGCCCAAGCGGAGCCTGCGCTCCGAATCCCCGCGCGGTGTTGCAGCGATGATGTTAGTGGCCTGCGTGGTGGGTGTGCTTGTTGGGGTGCTGGCGGTGCGGGTCCGCGTGCTCCTCGACGGCCTCGTGGCGGTTACCGAGGTTGGTGTAGGAAAGAGTCACAAACATGAGGACAAGCAGGATGGCGAACATCACGATCCCGAAGACCCACGGCTCGGCCCAGAGCGGAGCGGGCTCGTGGCCGCCTTCAGTTTGGGCGGCAATGGACGTGGCGATCTGCTGAAACAGCATCTTCTCCCCTAGTTGGTTCTCAAGAAATGACGACGGCGGGCGTTCCCGCCGTTCCGGACTTCTGTTCTATGTTACAGCGTTGCTAGCTGCGGACCTGGCCCTCGCCTTGGACGATCCACTTGGTGGTGGTCAGTTCCGTCAGGCCCATGGGTCCGCGGGCGTGCAGCTTCTGGGTGGAAATGCCTACCTCGGCACCAAGGCCGAGTTCCCCGCCGTCGGTGAACCGCGTGGACGCGTTGACGATCACTGCAGCAGAATCCACTTCCGCAATGAACTTCTCGGCATTGGCGAGGTTATTGGTGAGGATGGCCTCAGTGTGCCCCGTAGTCCAGGTACGGATGTGCTTGACCGCTTCGTCCAGGGAGTCCACCATGGCAACGGCCAGGTCCAGATCCATGTATTCGGTAGCCCAGTCCTCGTCGTCCGCAGGCACCGTTTCGACGTCGGGACCCAAGGCAGCAGCAATGCGTTCGTCAACGTGAAGCCTGACGCCGGCTGACCGCAGCGCCTTTGCGACGGCGGGGAGCACAGTGGCGCCCGAGTGAACCAAAAGCGTTTCCACCGTGTTGCAGACGCTGGGCCGCTGGGTCTTGGCGTTCAGCAGGATTTCCACCGCCATCTTTTCCGAGGCGGATTCGTCGATGAAGATATGGACGTTCCCTTCACCCGTCTCAATGACAGGCACGGAAGAGTTGGTCACCACGGTCTGGATGAGGTCACGCCCACCGCGCGGGATGAGCACATCCACCTTGCCACGGGCACGCATCAGGACGTTGGCGCCTTCGCGGCCGAACTGGTCCACGGTTTGGACAGCATCCGCCGGAAGCCCTACGGAATCCAGGGCTTCACGCAAGATGCGCACAAGCGCCTCGTTGGTATGGGCAGCGGCCGAGCCACCGCGGAGGATCACGGCGTTGCCGCTCTTGAGGGCCAGTCCGGCAATGTCCACGGTGACGTTCGGGCGGGCCTCGTAGATTGCGGCCACAACCCCCATGGGTACGTTCACCTGGCGCAGGCGCAAACCGTTGGGCAGGGTCTGGCCGCGGACCACGTTGCCCACGGGATCAGGGAGGCCTGCGAGGTTCTCCAAAGCCGCAACGAGTCCCTCAATGCGGGCAGGCGTCAGGGTAAGCCTGTCAAGGAGGGCAGCGGAGGTGCCGTTGGCCTTGCCTGCGGCCACGTCTTTGGCGTTGGCCTCCAGGACCTGCTTCTGCTGCTCCAGCAAGGATGCTCCGATGGCACGGAGCGCGCGGTCCTTCCAGGCCCGGTTGGCTTGGCTCATGCGGCGGGCAGCCTTGCGGGACCGGTCGGCGATCGCGTAGACCGCGCTTTGGACATCTTCGGGCGTAACCGGGACAGCGCCTGCCACGGGGCTTGCCGGCGTCTGGCCGGAAGCACCGGAAACGTCGGAAGTCACAAGGGCATCGGGGGTCAGCGCTTCAGTCATGCTCCAAGTTTAGATGAGCGGGGCGCGCGTACGAGCACCAAGTCATCAACATGAACAACTTCACGGTCATAGCCGCGGCCCAAGGCCTGGCCCAGCTCCTGCGTGGTGCGCCCGAGCATGCGGGGAAGCTCCTCGGAGGAATAGTTGACCAGGCCACGGGCGACGACTGTTCCGTCCAGGCCCACCATCTCCACGGGGTCGCCGGCTTCGAATTCGCCCGTGATGTTCGAAATGCCCGCGGGCAGGAGTGACCTGTGCCTGTCTCGCACGGCCTTCACTGCGCCGTCGTCGAGCACCAGGCGTCCCCGGACAGTGGCAAGGTGGGCCAGCCACAAAAGCCGGACCGGCTTGCGGTTGCCGTTCACAGCGAACCAGGTTCCAACGTCCTCGCCCGCGAGGGCGGCTGCGGCGTTGGCGGTGGACGTCACCAAGGCATGGATTCCGGAGCTTGCGGCGATGGAGGCAGCCTCAACCTTGGTCATCATCCCGCCGGTACCCACTCCGGCTTTGCCGGCCTTGCCGATGGTGATGCCTTCCAGGTCCTGCGCTCCGCGCACCAAGGAAATGCGCTTCGCACCGTGGGCGGGCGGCCCGTCATAGACGGCGTCGACGTCGGAAAGGAGCACCAGGGCATCGGCGCGCACCAAGTGGGCCACCAGGGCCGCAAGGCGGTCGTTGTCACCGAAGCGGATTTCGTGCGTTGCGACGGTGTCGTTCTCATTGACCACCGGAACGACTCCGAGGTTCAGCAGCCTGTTCAGGGCGCGGAAAGCATTGGTGTGCTGGGTCCGGCGCATCAGGTCGTCTGCGGTGAGAAGGACTTGGCTGACGGTGACTCCGTGGGCGTTGAACGCCTGCGTGTACCGCGCCATCAACAGCCCCTGCCCAACACTGGCCGCTGCCTGCTGGGTGGCCAGGTCCTTGGGACGCTTGGCCAGGCCCAGGGGCGCCAACCCCGCCGCGATGGCACCGGAGGAAACCAGGATGATCTCGGCACCGGCATTGCGCTTCACTGCCAGGGCATTCACCAAAGCCGTCAGCGACTTCTCGGAAATACCGCCCTTGATGCTGGTCAGCGACGAGGAACCCACCTTGACGACGATGCGCTTGGCTTCGGCAAGCTCGCGGCGCTGGTGGAGGCCTGCTTCCGGTGCTTCGAAAGTGCTAGTCGTCATCACCGTTGTCCAGGTTGCTTTCCTTGACGGTTTGGGCACGACGGCGGCTGGCGGATTCCGTCCAGATGCCCGCCTTGCGCTCGGCTTCCAGTTCGGCGCGCGCGGCAGCCTTGGCCTCGCGGCGCTCAAGCTGCTCCTCGCGCTTCTGGGCACGGGTGGGACGATCGCCGATGTCGGCGATGCGGATGTCCGTGCCGCGCGGAGTGGCAAGGAGTTCGGCACCGGCCATCATGGTGGGTTCCCAGTCGAAGACGACGCCGTCGTCTTCGCCGATCACCACGGTGTCTCCGGGCTTGGCCCCGACCTTGAAGAGTTCGGTTTCCACGCCCAGCTTGGCAAGGCGGTCGGCGAGGTAGCCGATAGCTTCCTCGTTGGTGAAATCAGTCTGCTTGACCCAGCGCACGGGCTTTTCACCCAGGACACGGAAGAGCGGCTCGAGGTTCTTCTCTTCGCGGCGGATCCGGAAACCGGCCTCGTTGACGGCGCGCGGCCGCAGGACCTGCGGGGCAACCTTGGGCGGTGCAGCCTTGACGGCGTCACGGGCAGCCTTGACGATCTCGGCCATGGCGAAGCTGAGCGGGCGCAGGCCTTCGCGGCTGGTGGCCGATACTTCGAACACGCGGTAGCCGCGGGCTTCGAGGTCCGGCCTGACGAATTCGGCCATGTCCTTGCCGTCCGGCAGGTCCACCTTGTTGAGCACCACCAGCTTGGGGCGTTCGTTCAGGGGAACCACTTCCCCGTCCACTCCCGCGTAGCTCATGTCAACGGCGTACTTCTCAAGTTCCGCTTCAATGATGGCGAGGTCGGACAGCGGGTCCCGGTCCGATTCGAGCGTTCCGCAGTCCAGCACGTGCACCAGCGCCGCGCAACGCTCGACGTGGCGGAGGAAGTTGTGGCCGAGGCCGCGGCCCTCGCTGGCGCCTTCGATAAGCCCGGGCACGTCCGCGATGGTGAAACGCACGTCGCCGGCCTGGACCACGCCCAGGTTAGGCACCAACGTGGTGAAGGGGTAGTCGGCAATCTTGGGCCGGGCTGCCGACATCGCGGCAATCAGGCTTGATTTTCCGGCGGAAGGGAAACCGACCAGGGCGATGTCGGCAATGGACTTCAGCTCCAGGACGATGTCGCTGGATTCTCCCTCGATTCCCAGGAGGGCGAACCCCGGAGCGCGGCGCTTTTGCGAGGAGAGTGCTGCATTGCCCAGTCCCCCGATGCCACCGGCAGCTGCAACGAACTCGGTTCCTTCTCCGACCAGGTCTGCCAGGACCTTTCCGTCCTTGGTCTTGACCACCGTGCCGTCAGGAACGGGAAGAACCAGTGTTTCCCCGTTCTTGCCGTCACGCCAATCACCCATGCCAGGGCCGCCGTTGGTGGCGTGGCGGTGCGGGGCATGGTGGTAATCAAGGAGCGTGGTGGTCTGGCTCGAGACACGGAGGATGACGTCGCCGCCATTGCCCCCGTTGCCGCCGTCGGGCCCGCCCAGCGGCTTGAACTTCTCGCGCTTGACGGAGACACAGCCATGGCCGCCGGTACCGCCGGATACGTGCAGGACTACCCGGTCTACAAAGCTCGCCACGTGAATCTCCTCTATTGCTGTCAACAGCGCGAACGCCTTGCCCAGTGCGCCTGGCGCCCTGAACGATTGTAATGCGGTTAAAAGAACAGTGGAGCGGACCTGTTGGCCCGCTCCACCGGTTCAGAAAGTGTTGTTACTCTGCGGCAGCAGCAGCAACGATGTTCACCACGCGACGGCCACGGCGAGTACCGAACTCAACCGCACCGGCTTCGAGGGCGAATAGGGTGTCGTCGCCACCGCGACCGACGCCTGCACCGGGGTGGAAGTGGGTGCCACGCTGGCGAACGATGATTTCGCCTGCGGAAACTACCTGGCCACCGAAACGCTTGACGCCGAGGCGCTGTGCGTTGGAGTCACGACCGTTGCGAGTGGAGCTCGCGCCTTTTTTGTGTGCCATGTGAAATGCCTGCCTCTAAATTTCTGGGGAAACTGAAATCTGAACTACGTAACGGACGTTACGCGATGCTCGTGATCTTGATCTTGGTCAGTTCCTGACGGTGACCCTGGCGCTTCTTGTAGCCGGTCTTGTTCTTGAACTTCTGGATGACAATCTTGGGACCGCGGAGGTCTTCCAGGATCTCAGCCGTGACCTTCACCTTGGCCAGGTCCGCAGCAGCGGAGGTGACCTTGTCGCCGTCAACCAGGAGCAAGGCGGGCAGCTCAAGCGTGCTGCCGGCTCCACCGGGGACGCGGTTCAGAGTTACGTAGTCTCCAACGGAAACCTTTTCTTGGCGGCCGCCTGCGCGGACAATCGCGTACACCACTTGGGTACTCACTTCTCTCGACGTTTCTTACTAAATTTGCGTGCGGAACCCCGAACCGGAATCAGGCCTGGTTCACGCTGTGCCTCAACGCCGTGGACTTCAGATCGAAGCCCGCGAGTCATCCCATGAACAATTCCAAGGGGCATAACCCAAGTGTTGGCGTAAGCACCGAAGATCAAGATTACGCTAGTTTGACCTTCAGCTGCAAATGAGGCCGGGTCCGGAAGCCACCACGTGACGCTTGTCACCAGTAGGAACGGACGTTCCCGGCACCGTGCCCATACAGCTTACAGCCTCTACGTGGCCTTGCCGTTGATTTCCCGTCCGACGCGCGGCGTCCGTGTTACGAATACAGTCTTGGGGCATCAAAGAACGCGGTCTCGTAGCGGCAGGACTGGACGAAGGCTTCCTTCATGGCACCCCGCTCACGGCCGGATGCCGCAGCTGCTGCGGCATCCGTGAGAGCAATCGCCTTCCTCGTCGCCTCCGCAAAATCCTCGTCCGCATAGGTCCTCAGCCAATCCGCGTAGGGATGGTTCTCCGGGGAACCGGCCTGGACGAAGTTGGCGTGCAGTTGCTGCCCCACTTCCGCATACAGCCAGTAGCAGGGCAGGACCGCAGCAAGCAGGACGCCGTAGCTTCCCGAAGCAGATGACGCCATCAGATGGTCCACATAGGCCTTGGTGACTGGGCCGCTCTGCGTCGTCGCTTCACGGCCGCTCAGCCAGTTCCGGTGCAATTCGGATTCCACGTCAAGGCACTGTTGGGAACCCCGGGCCCAGAACAGCTGCTCTTCTTCCGTCGGAGCGAGGGCACCCGCCCGGGCAAGCACCCTGGAATACCCGTTGAGGTAAAGGGCGTCCTGGGCCAAGTAGTAGCTGAACTCGGACTCCGGCAACTCCCCGGACCCCAAGTCCCGTATGAAGGCAAGCCCGTGGATTGCTTCCAGCTCCACGGCGGCTTCCTTCCACAGGAGAGCAGCGAAGGCTCCGGGCCGGGATGTTTCCCCGAGGTGGTGGAAATGGTGGATCGGACCGCTCCCCTGGCCCACTTCAAGGTCGTCAGCCCTTATCAGCGCCTCGCGCAACCAGGGCTTGACTTCGCGCAGGGACGCCTCCCAATCTCCTGTTCTGGCTTGGACAGTGGCCAGGGCCGAGGACAACGAGCAGCCGGTGCCGTGGCTGTTCCGTGTCTGAACACGCGGGCCCCCGACTTCGATCACGTCCTGACGCAGCAAACCGCTGGTGTTGATGAGCGCATCCGGACAATGCGCCCCCGGCAAGTGGCCTCCCTTGACCAGCACAGTATTGCCGCACTCCCCGGCCAACCGTTTGCCCTGGTCCAGCGCCGCAGGCCAGTCCTGCGCTTCGGGCTCCCCCAGCAGCATGGCCAGTTCCGGAAGGTTGGGTGTGATGAGGTCCGCCATCGGCAGAAGGTCACGCAAGGCTGCCTCGGCTGATTCCCGCAGCAGCCGGTCACCGCTGGTGGCCACCATCACCGGGTCCAGGACCACGACGGCGGAACGTACCTTGGCAAGCCAGGTCCGGACCTCGTTGATGACGGCGGCATCACCGAGCATCCCGATCTTCACGGAGTCGATAGCGACGTCGCTGCTGACGGTTTCCAACTGCTGGCGGAGGAATTCCACCGGCGGTACATGCACACCGCTGACGCCCCGCGTGTTCTGGGCCGTCAACGCGGTGATGGCGGCCATACCGTAGCCGCCGTGCGCAGCAATGCTTTTAAGGTCCGCTTGGATACCCGCCCCGCCGGAGGGGTCCGAACCAGCAATGCTCAACACCCTCGGATGTGTACGGATGACCGCTGGCAACGGATAAACAGCAGAAGACGACATTGAAGTCATGGAGACATCCCTTCGCCGGTGCTAACCGGACAGGTTCAACGGGTCTGGATCTCAGCCCGGCCCTATGCCCGGCACCCCGTGTCAGTGTCCTAGCCTAGCCCGGAAGCCCCTCACGCCGGGAACCCCGGCGGCTAACGGCCTGGATATGACCCCAGTGGGCGATGATGACCCGTTGCACGACGAAGGCCGCACAGCATGCGCTGCGCGGCCTTCGTTCCACCTGTGTCTTCAGTACCTGTTTACAGCTCCGAAGCCGGAACACCCACCCCAAGGATGATCGGCTCCGATGCTGCAGTTGGCTTCTTTGCCGGCTCAACCGGCGCCTTCGCTTCGTGCGAGGTCCCGCCACCTGTGGCGGCCCGAACGTCGTGGTGCTCAACGTTGGTCTCGTTGGCGGCGCCCTGGGCCCTGCTGGCACTGCGGTTCCGCCTGCCGCGCCGGCCACGGGCGCCGGACCGGGACTCCACGGGTTCAGTACCAGCGGACGTGGCTGCCAAGACGTCGGCGCTCACGGGTGCGTCAGCAGATTCAACGTTCCCGGGCGCGTCCTTCCCGGACCCGGCAACCCCAGACCCGGCAACCTCAGACCCGGGGACAACCTCAGGTGTGCCACCCAAGTGCGAGAAGGCCTCAGCCAGCAGATCCAGGCTCATGGCAGGCTTCTTGGCAGGTTCGTCGTGATGCTCCACGAAGGGCAGAGCCACTTCCTCTCCGCCGAAGCGCAGTACCGGAGCCGGACGGCCCTCCCTGGCCGCAGTTTCTGCCGGGGTGGAGCCCTGAGTCTGCCCGCCCTGCGCAGGGGCCTGGGCGGCCTCCCCGTGGGCAGGAGCCGACTGCGCAGGAGTCTTCCGGGCAGGGTCCGCCTGGGCGGGACCCGGCTGGCCTGCTTCCGCCTTGCCGGCGGCGCGGGCTGCTTCCTCGGCGCGGTGCACCTCGTCATCATGCAGGTGTGCAGCGTGCGCAGCAGCGGCTATCGTCGCCAATGCGGCCCGGGTAGCCTCTGCCTTGGCTTTCTGGGCGGGGTCCACGGACTCAGCCGGAGCGGGTGCCGCCGGGGCAGCGGCCAGCTGGACCGGCGTCGTAACTTCCGGTGCCTGGTTGCCACCCTTGCCGCGGCGACGCTTACGCTCACTGCGCTGGGACGGCTGCTGGGCTTCGGTGTGGGACCGGTGCTGCTCGGCAGCCACCACGTTGGCGCGGCGGTGCTCCACGGGCTCGTCGTGCGTCACCACGCCGCGGCCGGCACAGTGCTCGCATTGCTCACCGAAGACCTCCAGCAAGCCTGTGCCCATGCGCTTGCGCGTCATCTGGACGAGGCCCAGGGACGTCACCTCCGCCACCTGGTGCTTGGTGCGGTCGCGGCCAAGGCACTCCACCAGCCGGCGCAGCACCAAGTCCCTGTTGGACTCCAGGACCATATCGATGAAGTCGATGACGATGATGCCGCCGATGTCACGGAGGCGGAGCTGACGGACTACCTCTTCGGCCGCTTCCAGGTTGTTCTTGGTGACGGTCTCTTCCAAGTTGCCGCCGCTGCCGGTGAACTTGCCGGTGTTGACGTCCACCACAGTCATGGCCTCGGTACGGTCGATCACCAAAGAGCCGCCGGACGGCAGGAAGACCTTGCGTTCCAGAGCCTTGTGGATTTGTTCGTCAATGCGCCAGGCAGCAAAGATGTCCTGGTCCTTGGTCCACTTTTCCAAGCGACCCACCAGGTCAGGTGCAACGTACGTAACGTAGGCCTCAATGGTGTCCCAGGCTTCGTCGCCGGAAACAATCAGCTTGGAGAAGTCTTCGTTGAAGACGTCCCGAACCACCTTGATGGTGAGGTCCGGTTCGCCGTACAGCAGTTCCGGGGCAAGGACCTTGGTTGAGGATGCCTGGCTCTCGATGCCTTCCCACTGCGCCCGGAGGCGGTTGATGTCGTGGGTCAGTTCCTCTTCCGACGCGCCTTCGGCGGCCGTGCGGACAATCACGCCGGCATTCTCCGGCAAACGGTCCTTGAGGATCCGCTTGAGGCGGTTCCGTTCCACATCGGGCAGTTTCCGGGAGATTCCGGTCATGGAACCGCCCGGAACATAGACGAGGTAGCGGCCCGGCAGGGAGATCTGGCTGGTCAGGCGCGCACCCTTGTGACCCACGGGGTCCTTGGTGACCTGCACCAGGACCGAGTCTCCGGACTTGAGCGCGTTCTCGATCCGGCGCGGTTGGCCCTCAAGGTTCACCGCGTCCCAGTTCACCTCGCCGGCATAGAGCACCGCATTGCGGCCGCGTCCAATGTCGACGAACGCTGCCTCCATGGACGGCAGGACGTTCTGTACTTTGCCCAGGTAGACGTTTCCGATGAGGGAGTCCTGCTGGGTCTTGGAAACAAAGTGTTCAGCCAGCACGCCGTCTTCCAGGACGCCGATCTGGATTCTGTCATCGCGCTGGCGGACGATCATCTGGCGGTCGACGGACTCACGACGCGCCAGGAACTCGGCCTCGGTGATGACCTGGCGGCGGCGACCGGTTTCGCGCGATTCGCGGCGTCGCTGCTTCTTGGCTTCGAGCCTGGTTGAACCCTTGACGCTCGCCACCCGGTTGGAGGCAGCGGTCTCGGTGATGGGGCGGGGCGCCCGTACCCGGGTGACCGTGTTGGGCGGATCGTCATCCGATCCGCCGGTCAGTTCAAGGTCCTGGTCCCCCCGACGCCGCCGACGGCGACGACGCGAAGTGACGCCCTCTTCCAACGCCTCCGCAGCGGGAGCTTCGTCGTCTTCGGTTTCGCTGCTGCCTTCGGCATCGTTGTCATCGCGTTCGTTGCCGCGGCGTCCGCGGCGTCCCCGGCTGCGGCGACGGCGACGGCTGCCGGCATCCTCCGACTCAGCTTCACCACTGGCCTCAGTCTCATCGTCGGTCTCGGCGTCTTTTTCTTCGGCCGGGCGGACAACAGCGCTGAGGTCGGGCGCCTGGAAGATCATGGAGGTGATGGAGACCGGCTCAAGGAACAAGGAGGACGAACCGGCAGCGTCCGTTTCAGCCTGCTCCTCCGCTGCTTCGGCCGGAACTTCCTGACTGGTTTCTGCGATGGGCTCTGCATCCGCGGCACCGGCTGTGGCTTCGGCTTCGGCGCTATCGGCCTGCGGAGCTTCAACCTTTGCTTTTGCAGTACGACGACGGCGGACCGGCTTTTCCGGTGCAGCCTCGGCTTGCGCTTCTGCGGGCTCAGCGGCGGTTGCTGCTGCGTCTGCGGCCTCAGCGGCAGACTCTGCCGGTTCTGTTGCCACTGCCGGTTCTGTGGTTTCTGCCGATTCTGTGGCCACTGCCGGTTCTGTGGTCTCTACCTGCGCATCCGGCGCAGGGGTCCCATCGAAGCCGGGAAGGGGCTCAGCAGGCTCAACCTTCTTGCGGGCACGGCTTCGACGTGCCGGAGCCTGCACAGCTGGTTCTTCAGGAGCCGGTGCGCCGGCAGCGGCATCGGGGGCCTGGACAGCCGCAGCGGCATCGGCAGCTTCTTCGGCGGGCACCGGCTCTGCCGCACTGTCGGCAGCTGCCTTGGCGGCAGTCTTGCGGGGCGCGCGGGCGGTCCTGGCGCGGGTGGTTTTCTTGGGCGCCTCCGCTGCTTCCGCGGGTTCCGCCCCATCATTTACGGCTACAACCTGGTCATTATCCATATGTGGCAACACTCCTGCCCCGGAAGCGCCGCCACATCCGGCACCCAATGGGGCAAATATTGTCAAAACCCGCAGGCGTTGACAGAAGTCAGTAGTATGCCTTCCGGTTCGCACCATCCTTGGGGTGCGGCAGCCCTGGAAGGCCAGTGCCTTGGTTCTAAAACCCGTTGTTCAGCTGCCACAACCAGGTGCCGTCCATTGTCATGGCGGGCCTGTAGCGGATCAGTCGATCCGTGCAGGCCCTGCTCATGCTGGCGGTCTTGGGAACAAGTCACCGGACCGGATGACGAATGTGGATCGGCTTCCGGCCATGTCCATTCTCTCACACCCCCGCACATTCACGGGGTAGGAACCGTGTCGCCTACCGGTTGTGGAAGGGAAAGCTGGGCGCAGGGTTCAGCATGCGGCGTTAGAATCCTCCAAAGAACCCATCCCGGCCAGACCGGGGCCACCCGTTGGAAGAGGATGCATCCGCGATGCCAAGCACTGCCAGGGGAAACCTGGACCACCACGCCCCGCCCCCTGCTGCCGGACCCGCACCGCACAGGGATACGCTGCCCGCAGCCGTAAGGGACAAGCCGTTTGCCTGGCTGCTCCTGGTGACAGGCGTCGTCGGTTGGCTGGCCTCGGGGGCGTTGGTGCTGGAAAAGCTCCAGGTGCTCCAGGACCCCAACCACGTCACTGCATGCGACGTAAATCCATGGGTCTCCTGCGGAACAGTGATGAAGACGTGGCAAAGTTCCCTCTTCGGATTCCCGAACATGTTCATTGGCATCGTCGCCTTCGCCGTGATCATCACCACGGCCATGGGAATCCTTGCCGGTGCCAGGTTTTCCCGGGGTTACTGGCTGGGCCTGCAGGCTGGAGTGACGCTCGGTTTCGCGTTCGTGGTCTGGTTGTGGTCGCAGGCTTTGTACGCGATCAACGTCCTGTGCCCGTTCTGCATGGTGGTCTGGGCAGCCATGATTCCCATGTTTGTGTGGGTCACCATCCGCAACATCAGCCACGGGGTCATTAAGGCGCCTGCCAGGCTGACCAAGGTGCTGGGCGATTCGGGGTGGATCATCGTGGCACTGCTTTATGTGGCAGTCATTGCGACGATCTTCTTCGCGTTCCTCCATGTTTTCGCCGGAACGTCCGGCTACTAAGCACTTTCTCAAACACCGCGAGATGACAGTTAAGGCCAATGTTCGTGATGAACATTGGCCTTAACTGTCATTTCGCTGAAGGTGCGCCAGGTTTTACTCGAACCAGATCTTGATCTCGCGCTCGGCGGACTCCACCGAGTCGGAGCCGTGGACCAGGTTCTGCTGGACAGCCAGTCCCCAGTCACGGCCGAAGTCGCCGCGGATGGTTCCGGGCGCCGCCGTCGTCGGGTCCGTGGTTCCCGCCAGCGAGCGGAAGCCTTCAATAACGCGGTGGCCTTCGAAGACAGCTGCCACAACCGGCCCGCTCAGCATGAACTCAACCAGCGGCTCGTAGAACGGCTTGCCGACGTGCTCCTCGTAGTGCTGCTCCAGGAGCTCCCGGGTCGCGTTGACCTTCTTCAGCTCCGCCAAGGTGTATCCCTTGGCCTCGATCCGGGCGAGGATGGTTCCGCTCAGGTTGCGGGCGACGCCGTCGGGCTTGACCAGGACGAGGGTCCGTTCAATGCTCACAGTTGCTCCAATGTGGTTTCTTGGTGGGTTTCCCTGCCAGTTTACGGGGTTGGGGCGCCGGGCTCGTCACGGTGCGCAGCATCCCACTCGGCCTGTTCACGGTCGCGCTGGGCAACCTCCCGGTCAATCCGGATACCCGTCCGGATGCCGTACCACCAGCAGATGGCGAAGAGGATGCCCACAATGAACATCGTCGGTTCGGCCAGGCCCGTAAGGATGAGGACTATCTGCAGTCCCCAGCCCAGCCCGATGCCCCACGGTTTGGAGAGCACTGCGCAGGTGAGGACCAGCACGATGCTCAGGGCGATGCCAACGCTGAGGATGATCGCGGGAGGAACCTCTCCCCGCTTCAGCCCGAAGACCACCAGCGTGCCGAAGAAGGCGACGAAGGCCTCCAGCAACAGCACGGTGGAACCGAACATCACTTTGGTGGAACGACGCTTCTTGGGCATGCCGGGACGCCACTCGCGTTGCGCCTTGGTCAGCTTGACCATGGTCAGGCACCGGCCTTTCCGAGGAGGATACGGGCCTCGGCAACCAAGGTGATGGAGCCTGTCACGAGGACTCCCCCGGCAAGGTCGTCATTGGATTCCGAACGCTCCACCGCCCATTCGAGGGCGTCGTCGAGCTTCTCCGCAATGTGGACGTTCTCCTCGCCAAAACCGAGGTCGACGGCGATGTCCGCCAGTTCCGCCGCGGGAATCGCCCGGGGAGAGTTGGACTGCGTAAAGCAGAACTCCTCAGCCAGGCCGCCCAATTGTTCCTGGAGCGTCTTGAGGATTTCCTCGGCGTCCTTCTCCTGGAGGATGCCGACCACCACCACGAGCTTGCTGAAACTGAAGGCCTCATGGATGGCCTCGGCAGAGACCTTGATGCCATCGGGGTTGTGGGCAGCGTCCACCACGATCGTCGGCGCGGTCCGCACTACCTCCAGGCGGCCCGGGGAGGTGACGTTGCCGAACGCTTCGCGGAGGACATCTGCGTTCAGCTCCTTCTCTCCCCCGCCGAAGAAGGCCTCCAGCGCGGCAACCGCAACCGCGGCGTTCTCCGCCTGGTGGGCACCGTGCAGGGGAAGCAGCAGCTCCTCATACCGTCCAGCCAGTCCCTGAATTGTCAGCACCTGCCCGCCAACGGCCACGCTGCGGGATTCCACGCCGAATTCGACGCCCTCGAAACGGAACGGAACGTCCACTTCACGGGCCTTATCCAGGAGCACTTGGGCGGCATCCACGGGTTGTGCGGCACTGACCAGGAAGCCGCCGGGCTTGATGATTCCGGCTTTCTCGTAGGCGATGTCCTCCGTGGTATCGCCGAGGAGGTCCGTGTGGTCCAGGGATATGGGCGTGATCACGGATACTTGGCCGTCGCCGACGTTGGTGGCATCGGTGATGCCGCCAAGGCCCACTTCGAAGACCGCAACATCCACCGGCTCATCGGCAAAGATCGCGAAGCCCAGGATGGTGACACACTCGAAATAGGTCAGGCGCGGCTGGCCCTCGGCGACGAGTTCGTTGTCCACGATCTCCAGGTAGGGCCGGATCTCGTCCCAAATCCTGACGAAGGTCTCGTCGGAGACGGGTTCGCCATTGATGCTGATGCGTTCGGTCACCTTGGAAAGGTGCGGGCTGGTGTATCGGCCGGTGCTGAGCCCGTGGGCGCGCAGTCCCGCCTCGATCATCCGGGCAGTAGAGGTCTTGCCGTTGGTTCCCGTGATGTGGATGATCGGAAAGGCCTTGTTCGGCTCGCCCAGGACCTCCATGGCACGGAACAGCGGAGCAAGGCGGGGTTCCATCTTGTTCTCCGGTGCGCGGCCGAGCAGTTCCGCATAGACGCTTTCGACCGAGAATTCGTCAGTCATGGATCAGGCCCCTGCCTTGGTTACTGTGACCCGCGGCTCGTCGGCGCCGGACACCAGCACCTCAAGCTCCAGGGTCAAGGTTTCAGTCTTGACGAGCCCGGCATTGGCCTGCAGCGCGTCAACCACATCCTGCTGCGCCTCCACCGTGGTCTTGATGCGGTCGCTCACGTTCAATCCGGCGTCCTTGCGCGCCTGCTGAATGGCACGGACCATGTCACGTGCCAGGCCTTCGGCGGCAAGCTCGGGTGTGACCTCGGTGTTGAGCACCACGAAACCGCCGCTCGGTAGAACGGCAGCTGCGGCAGCTCCGCCGTCGGGCGTTTCAGCCACGACGGTTTCGAGCGTGTACTCCTGGGGCTCCAGCTCGAGTCCGCCTGCCACCACCACGCCGGCATCGTTGACCGACCAATCGCCCGACTTGGAGCCCTTGATGGCCTGCTGGACGTTTTTGCCCAGGCGCGGACCGGCCGCACGGGCGTTGACCACCAGCTTCTGCTGGATGCCGAACTCTTCGGGCGAAGCCGCAGCGGTGTCCAGCAAGCGCACGGAGCGAAGGTTGAGTTCATCGGCGACGACGGCGGCGAAGCCTTCCAGCGCGTCAGCACCGGGTGCCACGACCGTCAGTTCCTGGAGCGGCAAGCGGACGCGCAGGTTCGCTGCCTTACGCAGGCTGGACCCGGTGGAGCAGATTTGCTGCACGCGGTCCATGGCCTCCACGAGCTCCGGGTTTGCCGGGAACAGTGCAGCATCGGGCCAGTCGGCCAGGTGCACGGAACGGCCGCCGGTGAGGCCGCGCCAGATCTCCTCGGTGACCAGCGGGAGCAGCGAGGCTGCCACCCGGCACACCGCTTCCAGGGCAGTGTAGAGGGTATCGAACGCGTCAACGTTCTCGTCGAAGAAACGCTGGCGGCTGCGCCGGACGTACCAGTTGGTGAGCATGTCCAGGTAGCTGCGCAGCTCATCGCAAGCACCGGAGATGTCGTAGGTGTCCAGGCTTTCGGTGACGTTGCGGACGAGGTCGCCGGTGTTGGCCAGGAGGTATTGGTCAAGGGTGTCGGAGTATCCGTCGTAACGCAGCTTGGCATCGTAGCCCGAACCGCCATTGGCAGCGTTCGTGTACAGCGTGAAGAAGCTGTACACATTCCACAGCGGCAGGATGACCTGGCGGACGCCGTCGCGGATGCCCTGCTCGGTGACGATCAGGTTTCCGCCGCGAAGGATGGGGCTGGACATGAGGAACCAACGCATGGCATCGGAGCCGTCGCGGTCCAGGACCTCGGAAACGTCAGGGTAGTTGCGCAGGCTCTTGGACATCTTCTGTCCGTCCGAGCCCAACACGATGCCGTGGCTGATGACGTTGCGGAAGGCCGGGCGGTCGAACAACGCCGTGGACAGGATGTGGAGCATGTAGAACCAGCCACGGGTCTGGCCGATGTACTCCACGATGAAGTCAGCGGGGTTGTGGGTGTTGAACCACTCCTCGTTCTGGAACGGGTAGTGCACCTGGCCGTAGGGCATGGAACCGGAATCGAACCACACGTCCAGCACGTCTTCCACGCGGCGCATGGTGGACTTGCCCGTGGGATCGTCCGGGTTGGGGCGGGTCAGTTCATCGATGAACGGCCGGTGGAGGTCCACCTGGCCTTCGTTGTTGACGGGAAGGCGGCCGAAGTCGGCCTCCAGTTCAGCCAGCGAGCCGTACACGTCCGTGCGGGGGTACTCGGGGTCGTCCGACTGCCACACGGGGATGGGCGAACCCCAGTAGCGGTTGCGGCTGATGGACCAGTCGCGGGCGTTCTCGAGCCACTTGCCGAACTGGCCGTCCTTGACGTTGCCCGGGATCCAGTTGATGTCCTGGTTCAGTTCGGACATGCGGTCCTTGAACTTGGTGACTTCCACGTACCAGGAAGAAACGGCGCGGTAGATCAGCGG
Organism: Paenarthrobacter sp. YJN-5; assembly: GCF_015040095.1. Lineage (NCBI taxonomy): Bacteria > Bacillati > Actinomycetota > Actinomycetes > Micrococcales > Micrococcaceae > Paenarthrobacter > Paenarthrobacter sp. YJN-5. The sequence goes on along the minus strand of NZ_CP053544.1, from coordinate 2,095,144 downwards.
GTTCCGGCAGCGCCAGCAGTGCGGGTAGCTGTGCTCGTAGCTCGCTTGGCGGACCAGGCGGCCATCGGCGCGCAGAACCTGGGTGATGGGCTTGTTGGCTTCGAAGACCTGCAGGCCAACGATGTCCGCGAGCTCTCCGTGGGCGAACAAGGGCAGGAACTTGGCGCCCTCGTCAACGGAGAGGACAACCGGGATGCCGGCCTCTTCACACACCTTCTGGTCATCCTCGCCGTAGGCCGGAGCCTGGTGGACGATGCCTGTACCGTCCGTCGTGGTGACGTACTCAGCAACGAGGATGCGCCAGGCGTTCTGCGTACCGTACTTTTCGGCGTCGGCGAAGTCGTTCCACAACGGCTCGTACTCGAGGCCCTCCAACTGGGAGCCTTTGTACGTAGCGGTGACGGCGGCAGTCGCGGCAGCAGCGTCGTCGTACCCCAAATCCTTGGCGTAGGACGCCACAAGGTCAGCTGCCAGCAGGAAGCTACCCGTGACCGGCGCTTCGGCAGCAGCGGCCTTGATGCCGTTCGGGCCGGCAGGCAGGACTGCGTAGGAGATGTCGGGTCCGACGGCGAGCGCCAGATTGGTGGGAAGCGTCCAGGGCGTGGTGGTCCAGGCGAGCGCCTGGACACCTGCGAGCGCCTGCGAGACCTCGGACTCCCCCGCCTTGATGGGGAACGTGACCGTGACGGTCTGGTCCTGGCGGTTCTTGTAGACGTCGTCGTCCATGCGCAGCTCATGGTTGGAGAGCGGGGTTTCGTCTTTCCAGCAGTACGGGAGGACGCGATAGCCGTTGTAGGTCAGGCCTTTTTCGTGGAGTTGCTTGAAGGCCCAGAGCACGGACTCCATGTATTCGACGTTGAGCGTCTTGTAATCGTTGTCGAAGTCCACCCAGCGGGCCTGGCGGGTGACGTAGGCCTTCCATTCGTTGGCGTACTTCATCACGGATGCCCGGCAGGCGTCGTTGAATTTGTCGATGCCCATGGCTTCGATCTGGGTCTTGTCCGTCATGCCCAGTTGCTTCATGGCTTCGAGCTCGGCGGGGAGTCCGTGGGTGTCCCAGCCGAAGCGGCGTTCGACGCGCTTTCCGCGCTGGGTCTGGTAGCGGCCTACGAGGTCCTTGGCGTAGCCGGTGAGGAGGTGGCCGTAGTGGGGCAGGCCGTTGGCGAAGGGCGGGCCGTCGTAGAAGACGAATTCGTTGCTGCCGGCTGTCCCGCCGGGAAGGTCGGCTTCGCGTTGGTCGATGCTTGCCTGGAAGGTGCCGTCCTGGTCCCAGTATTTGAGGATGCGCTCTTCGATTTCCGGGAATTTCACGGAGGCGGACACGCCTTGCGTGCCGGAAGGCGATGCTGAGGCCTTGGGGTAGTGGGTCATCTCATATCCTGGTGATAGCTGGTTGACTGTCAGGATGCGAGGACGGCTCCCATGCTGCTTTTTCGACAGCGCAGGTACCGCGGTACCACCTCACTTACCGGAAATGATTCCCGGCCGCTCATTACTGCTGTGACGGGCTTACCCGTCCGGTTCTACTGGGCACTGTTTGCTGTGGGCTTGCAGTGCCGTTCTTCCGGAAGCTCACCGGTGATGGCCGGGTCAAAGCTGATTCCATTAGTCTAGCGGCAGCGAAGCCCCGTGCTCCACTTGAAGGTTCATCCCTTGGGAGGGCCGTGTTTGCCGGAGTTGCTGCATAGACTCGACCGCATGACTGAAGCTGCTGCCCTGCCGGTTGTCCGTTCCCGGCGGCCGGGGGCGCCGCGTGTTTGGACGGTATTGGCGCTGCTGTTGGTGTTGCCAGTGGTGGTTCTGTCGGTTTTCCGTGCTGTCCCGGCAGAGTGGCCTTTGCTGGTTGTTCAGTTGGTGGCGTTCACGCCGTGGCTTGTGGTGCCGGCGGGGCTGGCGCTGATGCTTGCTGTGGCCGGCCGGCGGGCTTGGGCGGTGCTCACGGCGGCAGTTGTGCTGGCGGTTCACTTGTTCTGGCTGTTTCCGTTGGACTACGGCCGTCCGGAACCCCTTCCGGAGGGACGGCAGGCGGTTCCGGTGACGGTCATGACGCTCAACTCGGAATTCGGCCAGGCTGATGCGGATGAGGTGGTTCGCCTGGTCCGGGAGAAATCCGTCCAGGTGCTGGCAGTGCAGGAGTTCTCGCAAGCCTTGCAGGACCGGCTTGAGCAGGCCGGGCTGCCCAAGACTTTGCCGCACTTGGTCAGCGATCCAACCGACGACGCCGCCGGAAACGCCGTGTACTCGGTGTTTCCCCTTGAGTACGCCGGCCGCTTGCCGGACTCACCCTTCCACATGCCAGTGGTGAGGGTAGACGCGCGCCTGGACGGACTCAGCGCGGCTTTCACCCTCACCAGTGTCCATACCCTGCCGCCTGTGGACGAACGGCTGGCACAGTGGCGAAGCGACCTCGAGTCGGCTGCCTGGCAAGCCGGAGCTGCGGGCCGGCAGGTTTTCATGGGTGACTTCAACGCCACGTACGATCACCGGGAATTCCGCGACTTCCTGGCTTCCGGACGTGACGGGTCAACCTTGGTGGATGCGGGTGTGGTGTCGTGGGGCCGTCTTTCCCCCACGTGGCCCATGGAAGGCCCGGCCCTGCCCGGCATTGTCCTGGACCACGTGGTCACTACTCCACAGATCAGCAGCACCGGCTACGCAGTGCACAGGGTTGAGGGGACGGATCACGCTGCCCTTGTGGCTACGCTGCAGGTCCCTGCCCGGTAACGCAGCCCGGCTCAGCTAGTTCTCTTTACGGATGAGCTTGTGGTTGGCGGCCTGGGCCACGGGGCGGACAGTGATGTGGTCAAGGTTGATGTGGTGGGGCAGGGATACCGCGTACTTCACGACGTCCGCTACGTCCGCCGCCGTCAACGGCTTCTCCACTCCGGCGTAGACCTTGGCCGCCGCGTCCTTGTCCCCCAGGCGGTTCAAGGCGAATTCCTCGGTCTGGACCAGGCCGGGCGCTACTTCGATGACCCGGACGTTGTTCGCCACTTCTTCAAGCCGCAAAGCATTGGTCATGGCGTGTTGGGCGAACTTGGCTGCGTTGTAGCCGGCGCCGCCTTCGTAGGCCGAAAGCCCCGCGGTGGACGTCAGGTTGAGGACAGTGCCCTCGCCCGTGGCCCGGAGCATGGGCAGAAAGGCCCTGGTGATCTTCATGGTTCCCAGCACGTTGACCTGGTACATCCATTCCCAGTCCTCTGTGCTGGCGTTGGCAATGGTGTCGGCCCCGCGGGCGCCCCCGGCGATGTTGATGAGCGTGCCTGCTCCCCCGGTGTCAGCCACGGCGGCAAGGAGGGCCGCGACGTCGTCGTCACTGGTGACATCGGCAGCGAACGGCACTGCCCCTGTTTCGGCGGCCAGCGCCTCGAGGCGTTCGGCGCGGCGGGCCACGGCGAAGACCTTCCAGCCATCGGCGGCGAGGGTCCGCACCGTGGCCTCCCCGATGCCCGTGCTGGCGCCCGTTACTACTGCGGTTTTGTTCTGCGTCTGTGCTGCCGAAGTCATGGGACCACCCTACAGAGCGATCCCGCCGCAGCCGAAGGCAAACTGTAACGGCGGACCATGAAACAATTGAGCCATGGCTGAATCAACGCAGGGTACAGACACGCCCGCCACCGCCCCGATCAACGTTCCCGACAAGCCGGCCCTTGAAGGCCTGGAGGCTGCCTTGACGCAGCGCTGGCTCACGGAAGGAACCTACAAGTTCAACCCGGACACCACCCGGGAGCAGGTCTACTCGATCGACACTCCCCCGCCCACCGCATCCGGCTCGCTGCACGTGGGACACATGTTCTCCTTCACCCAGACGGACGTCCAGGCCCGCTACATGCGCATGACGGGCAAGAACGTCTTCTACCCCATGGGCTGGGATGACAACGGCCTGCCTACGGAGCGCCGCGTCCAGAACTACTACGGTGTGCGTTGCGATCCCGCCATCCCCTACAACGCCGATTACCGGCCGCCTGCCCAGCCGGCCAAGAACCAGCGCGATTTCGACGTCGTTTCCCGCCAAAACTTCATCGAACTGTGCGAGGAACTCGCCGTCGAGGACGAGAAAGTCTTCGAGAACCTTTTCCAGACCCTTGGCTTGTCGGTTGACTGGAACCTGACCTACCGGACCATCGACGACACCTCCCGCGCCGTATCCCAGCGTGCCTTCCTCGCGAACCTCGCCGCCGGTGACGCCTACATGGCAGAAGCCCCTACGCTGTGGGATGTCACCTTCCGCACGGCTGTGGCCCAGGCCGAGCTCGAGGACCGGGAAGTCCCGGGCGCCTATTACCGTTACCCCTTCTTCACCGAGGACGGGGACAAGATCTTCATCGAGACCACCCGTCCCGAACTCCTGGCCGCCTGCGCCGCGCTGGTGGCGAACCCCGACGACGAGCGCTACCAGCCCTACTTCGGCAAGACGGTCACGTCTCCGCTGTTCGACGTCGAGCTCGAAGTCAAGGCCCACCCCCTCGCCAAGGCTGACAAGGGCTCGGGCATCGCCATGGTCTGCACCTTCGGCGACCTCACCGACGTCACATGGTGGCGCGAGCTGCAGCTGCCCACCCGGGCCATCATGGGCCGCGACGGCCGCATCATTGCCGAAACCCCCGAGTGGATCACCACCGAGGCAGGCAAGGAAGCCTACGCCGCAATTGCCGGCAAGACGGCGTTCTCCGCGAAGGAAGCCGTCGTGGAACTCCTGAAGGCCGCGGACCTCCTGGACGGCGAGCCCAAGAAGATCACCCACCCCGTGAACTTCTTCGAAAAGGGCGACAAACCCCTTGAGGTCGTCACCTCACGCCAGTGGTACATCCGCAACGGCGGACGCGACGAGGACCGCCGTGAACGCCTGATCGCCCGCGGCCAGGAAATCAACTTCCACCCGTCCTTCATGCGTTCCCGGTACGAGAACTGGATTGCCGGCTTGAACGGCGACTGGCTGGTCTCGCGCCAGCGGTTCTTCGGCGTGCCCATCCCTGTGTGGTACCCGCTGGATGCCCAGGGCAACCCGGACTATGACAACCCGGTCCTGCCCTCCGACGACATCCTTCCCGTGGATCCTGCTGCCGACGCCGCCCCGGGTTACGACGAGTCGCAGCGCGACCAGCCGGGCGGCTTCACCGGTGACGCGGACGTCCTGGATACCTGGGCCACTTCTTCGCTCACCCCGCAGATCGTTGGCGGCTGGAGCCGGGACGAGGACCTTTTCTCCAAGGTCTACCCGTTCGACCTCCGCCCCCAGGGCCACGACATCATCCGTACCTGGCTCTTCTCCTCCGCTGTCCGGGCCGATGCCCTGCAGAAGAGCGCACCGTGGAAGCACGCGGCCATTTCCGGGTGGATCCTGGACCCGGACCGGAAGAAGATGTCCAAATCCAAGGGCAACGTGGTGGTACCCACCGATGTGCTCAACGAATATGGCTCCGACGCCGTGCGCTACTGGGCCGCTTCCGCAAAGCTCGGCGCGGACACCGCCTACGAGATCGCCCAGATGAAGATCGGGCGCCGCCTGGCCATCAAGCTGCTCAACGCCTCCAAATTCGTCCTCAATTTGGGGGCGACCGAGAACTCCGTGGTCTCCTCCGATCTCTCGGTCCTGACCAACCCCTTGGACCGGGCGCTGCTGGCGCAGCTCGCCGACGTGGTGGCCCAGTCCACCAAGGCGTTCGACAACTACGACTACGCCCGCGCCCTCCAGATCACCGAATCGTTCTTCTGGCAGTTCACGGACGACTACGTCGAGCTCATCAAGGACCGTGCGTACGGAGCGGCCGGCGACGCCGAGCAGGCCTCCGTTTTGGCGGCCCTGGCAACCACGCTCGATTCCCTCCTGCGCCTCTTCGCCCCGTTCCTGCCGTTCGCCACCGAAGAGGTGTGGAGCTGGTGGCGGACCGGTTCGGTTCACCGCGCAGCCTGGCCGGCAGCCTTGGAAATCGCCGACGGCGACACCACCATGCTGGGCACGGTCGGCTTGGCGCTCAGCGGCATCCGCAAGGCCAAGTCCGAGGCCAAGGTCAAGCAGCGCACCGAGGTGCTTTCAGCCTCGATCACGGCCAACGAGATGCTCATTGCACAGCTGAAGGCCGGTTTGGGCGACTTGAAGGCCGCCGCCAACGCCCAGGAGATCAGCCTCCAGTCGGGTGAAGGCGACCTGGCTGTCAGCGACGTTGTCCTGGCCCAGCCGGAAGAGGCGCCGGCCACGTAAACAGGCAACGGCCTCGTAGCCGGTTGCAGCCCAGCAGTTTTCGGGCAAAGGGGAAGCCCCATCAGCGTTTTGCCGTTGGTGGGGCTTCGACTTTTCGGCTGTCCGGTGACGGCTTGACAGTCTGGCGGAATCCTTGGAATTTCAGGTCGTCCTACCACGTCACTGGTAGCTTGTTTCCAACTTTGCCAAAGGCTGCGTTGGTCGCAATCACTGAATCTTCGGTTTCCGTGTCCAGCTTCTTTCGAAGTTGGTAAGAACTATTGTTATCCCGCGTTTGGGCTTGCGCAAGGTCTTTGCGGGAACTACAGAATTGTAGTTTCCGGGCACGTCTACCAGCAGGTTTCCGGACACATTTTCCAGACTCCTTTCCAATGGGGATATGGCAGAGTTATGCCATGCCGGAACTGCCCGAAGTGCACGGCCTGTGCACCTACCTGGACACCCAACTTCGCGGAGCCGAACTGACGGGCGTGCGCATCAACTCCATTGCCGCGCTCAAGACTGCGGATCCTCCGTATTACGCCCTTGAAGGCCGCACGATCGAAGGCGTGCAACGGTTCGGCAAATTCGTGTGCTTCGACGCCGGCGGAATGTTCTTCGTGTTCCATTTGGCCAAGGCCGGATGGGTCCGTTACACGGAGCACCCGTCATCTGCAGCCCTGCGCATGGGCAAGAGCAACATTGCTGCGCGCTTGCTGTTCCACCGGTCAGCAGATGACACCCACATCGGGTTGGACCTGACGGAGGCCGGAACCAAGAAGAGCCTCGCAATATACGTGGTCCGTGATCCGCAGGACGTTCCAGGCATCGCCAGTCTGGGGCCTGAACCGCTCAGCCCGGATTTCGACGTCGACGCCCTGGCGGCGATCGTCCGGTCCAGTTCCCAGCAAATCAAGGGCCTGCTGCGCAGCCAAAGTGTCATTGCGGGAATAGGCAATGCTTACAGCGACGAGATCCTGCACGCCGCGAAGATCTCACCTTTCGCCATCGCCAAGTCCTTGGACGAGGAGCACATTTCCAGGCTCTACGACGCCATGCAGGAGGTCCTGGTGAGTGCGGTGACCGCTGCCTCCGGCAAGCCGTCGAGCGAATTGAAGGACACCAAGCGAAGCAACTTCCGGGTTCATGCCAGGACCGGCCAGCCCTGCCCCGTGTGCGGGGACGCAGTAAGGGAGGTGTCCTTCGCGGACACCTCCCTGCAGTATTGCGCTACCTGCCAAACCAACGGCAAGATCCTTGCTGACAGGAGGACCTCACGGTTCCTGAAGTAGCCGGGGTGGCTGGTCAACCGTGAGCTAGTTGAATTCAGGGCTTTCAGTGCGGCTCCGCTTGAGCTCGAAGAAATGCGGGAAACCAGCCAAGGCCACCGTGGCGTCCCAGAGCTTGCCCGCATCTTCGCCGCGGGGAATCCGGGTCAGTACCGGGCCGAAGAATGCCGTCCCGTTGAAGGCAACCACAGGCGTTCCCACGTCCTGGCCCACCAGTGATATCCCGGCCTCGTGGCTGGCCCGCAGTTGGGCATCGTATTCGTCGGAATCGGCAAAGCGGGCCAGTTCCGCCGGTAGGCCCACTTCTGCCAGGGCTTTACGGATCACGGACGGGCGGTCCTTGTTGCCCTCATGGTGGATCTCTTCGCCCATGGCGTCGTAGAGGGGCTTGACGTATTCACTGCCATGGAGTTCCTGCGCAGCGATGATCACCCGCACAGGACCCCAGCTCTGATCCATCAGCGCCCGGTAGTCTTCCGGCAGATCGCGGCCTTCGTTCAGCACGGAGAGGCTCATGACGTGCCATTCGGTCTCGATGCCGCGGACCTGTTCAACCTCGCCGATCCAGCGTGAGGTGATCCAAGCGAAAGGGCATGCGGGGTCGAACCAGAAGTCGGCTTTGTTGACTGCTTGATCTGTCGATGTCTTTTCAGGCACAAGAAACTCCTCGGAAGGGTGAAAACGGCACGCGGAAACGTGAGATGCGGAGGATCAACCTCCTGTGGGCTGCAACCGGCGCTTACGCCGACTTATTCCGGCGCTTGGCCACGACGTCGTGCGCGATCATGGTCGGCTGCGCCTTCTTGGCCACGACATCGGCGGTGATGACCACCGTGGCGATGTCGTCCCGGCTGGGTAGATCGAACATGACGGGAAGCAGGACTTCTTCCATGATGGCCCGCAGTCCGCGGGCTCCCGTCCCGCGCTCCAGCGCCTGGTCCGCAATCGCATCCAGGGCGTCGTCGTCGAACTGCAGCTCCACACCGTCGAGCTGGAACATCTTTTGGTACTGCTTGACCAAGGCGTTCTTGGGCGTGGACAGAATCTGGATCAATGCCGGCCTGTCCAGGTTGGACACCGTGGTGATAACGGGAAGGCGACCAATGAACTCAGGGATGAGGCCGAACTTCAGCAGGTCCTCAGGCATGACTTCCCCGTAGGAGTCCACGTTGTCCCGGACTTCGTTAAGCTGGGCGCCGAAACCTATGCCTTTGCGGCCCGACCGCGAACCGATGATGTCCTCCAGCCCGGCAAAAGCACCGGCCACGATGAAAAGGACGTTCGTGGTGTCGATCTGGATGAATTCCTGATGCGGATGCTTGCGGCCACCCTGGGGCGGTACCGAGGCCACGGTGCCCTCAAGGATCTTCAGCAGTGCCTGCTGCACGCCCTCGCCGGACACATCGCGGGTAATCGAAGGGTTCTCGCTCTTGCGGGAGATTTTGTCGATCTCGTCGATGTAAATGATTCCCTGCTCAGCCTTCTTGACGTCGTAATCCGCGGCCTGGATGAGCTTGAGCAGGATGTTCTCGACGTCCTCGCCAACATACCCGGCTTCGGTCAGGGCTGTGGCGTCGGCGACGGCAAAGGGGACATTAAGGCGGCGGGCCAGGGTCTGGGCCAGGTACGTCTTGCCGCAGCCCGTGGGGCCGATGAGCAGGATGTTGGACTTGGCGATCTCCACGTCCTCGTGGTGGGCGCCGTCGCCAAGGCTGCCGCTCTTGGGGGCGTGGCCTGCCTGGATCCGCTTGTAATGGTTGTAGACAGCCACGGCAAGGGAACGCTTGGCCGGCTCCTGGCCAATGACGTACTCCTGGAGGAAATCGAAGATCTCCCGGGGCTTGGGAAGTTCGAAGCTGCCCAGATCCGATACTTCCGCCAGCTCTTCTTCAATGATTTCGTTGCAGAGCTCGATGCACTCGTCGCAGATGTACACGCCGGGCCCGGCAATCAGCTTCCGAACCTGCTTTTGGCTCTTTCCGCAGAAAGAACACTTCAGCAGATCCGTGCTCTCGCCAATCCGAGCCATGTGGGAATCCCTTCGTTGCATGCGGGTGATGCGGCTCCGCGCCGTACTCAAGTGTGCGGCCTTGCCGCGGTCGGCACCACCGTGACTTCTTCCACTCTAGGTCACAAAGTGCCGCTTGGGTGGAAACAGAACGCCGGTGCGGTCCATATTTCGCGAACCGCACCGGCGTCGATTTCCGTGTGCTACCGGGCGATAGCCTGGGGCTTGATCTTCCGGGAATCCAGGACCTGGTCAATCAGGCCGTAGGCCCGGGCTTCCTCGGCGGTAAGGATCTTGTCCCGCTCGATGTCGTTGTTGACCTGCTCGGAGGTCCGACCGGAGTGCTGGGCCAGGGTGTCTTCCAGCCAGGTACGCATACGCATGACCTCCGCTGCCTGGATTTCCAGGTCGGATGCCTGGCCGCCCTGGCCACCTGAGAGCGCCGGCTGGTGGATCAGCACGCGGGCGTTCGGGAGGGCCAGCCTCTTGCCCGGCGTGCCAGCCGCCAGCAACACAGCTGCGGCACTGGCAGCCTGGCCAAGGCAGACCGTCTGGATCTCCGGCCGGATGTACTGCATGGTGTCGTAGATAGCCGTCATGGCCGTGAACGAACCGCCGGGCGAGTTGATGTACAGCGTGATGTCGCGGTCCGGGTCGGTGGACTCGAGGACCAGCAACTGGGCCATGATGTCATCGGCCGATGCGTCATCAACCTGCACGCCGAGGAAGATGATCCGGTCCTCGAAGAGCTTGGTGTACGGGTCCTGGCGCTTGAAGCCGTAGGGCGTGCGCTCTTCGAACTGGGGCAGGACGTAGCGGCTGGTAGGAAGATTGCCGGCAGACCATCCGAAGTTGTAGTTCATGTCAATTGCTCCTGGTTTCAGTGGTTCTAATGCCGGCTAGTTGTTGTTGGAGTCCGACTGGTTTGCCGTTCCGCCGCCTCCGGCCACGGAACCGGCGTGTGCCGAGATCTTGTCGAAGAAGCCGTATTCCAGCGCCTCGGTGGCCGTGAACCACTTGTCGCGGTCGTTGTCCTTGAGGATGGTTTCGACAGTCTGTCCCGTCTGCTCCGCGGTCAGTTCGGCCATGACCTTCTTCATGTGGAGAATCAGCTCAGCCTGGATCTTGATGTCCGATGCCGTGCCGCCGATTCCGCCGGAAGGCTGGTGCATGAGGATGCGGGCGTTGGGGGTGGCGTAGCGCTTGCCCTTGGTGCCCGAGGAAAGCAGGAACTGGCCCATGGACGCGGCAAGGCCTGTTGCGACCGTGACGACGTCGTTCGGGATGAACTGCATGGTGTCGTAGATGGCCATGCCGGCGGTCACCGAGCCACCCGGGGAGTTGATGTAAAGGTAGATGTCCTTCTCCGGGTCTTCTGCCGAGAGGAGGAGAAGCTGTGAGCAGATGGCGTTGGCGTTCTCATCGCGGACCTCGGAGCCGAGCCAGATGATGCGCTCTTTCAGCAGGCGGTTGTAGATGTAGTTGTCCTGGGCCGCGGGATCGACAGTTGCCATCCGGGGAGCCTCTGATTGCTGTGACATAAGTACTTACCTCTCGCTGGTGCCAGTGACCTCACTGAACTTCACTACATTGGACACTAACCGCTTTGGCCGGCGTTTTGTTCGCCGGAATCGCACTGTTCGCTGACGGCGCACGGGAGGGCCCGGGCCTTGTGTTCTGCCCTTAAAGCGAACCGGCCCCGGATCCAAGGATCCGGGGCCGGTTGAAGCCGTACTAGAACTTCACTGCTGCGGGGTCGTCGCTGGAGACGGTCTCTGCTTCAGCCTCGGCCTCTGCAGTTTCTTCAGCGGCAACTTCACCGGCAGGGCGCACGAAGTCGGTCAGGTCAACCTTGTTGCCTTCGGAGTCCACAACCTCGGCCTGGCCCAGCACTACTGCCAGTGCCTTGCGGCGGCGAACCTCGGACACCATCATGGGGACCTGGCCGCTCTGATCGATGATCTGGGCGAACTGGTTCGGGTCCATGCCGTACTGGCTGGCGGTGGTGACGATGTAGTCGATCAGCTCGTTCTGGCTGACGTTGACTTCTTCCTTGTCCGCAATGGCGTCGAGGATGACCTCGTTCTGGAAGGCGCGCTCAGTGTTTGCCTTCACCTCAGCGCGGTGCTCCTCGGTGTCGTGGTCGCCTTCGCCGTGGGAGTTTTCCTGGGTGAAGTGGGCCTCGACCTGCTCCTCGACGACGGATGCCGGGACGGGAACCTCAACGAGCTCGACGAGCTTGTCCAGGACCTTGTCGCGGGCTTCCACGCCCTGGCCAACAACCTTGGACTCAGCGGCCTGCTTGGCGAGGTCTTCGCGGAGTTCAGCCAGGGTGTCGAATTCGGATGCCAGCTGTGCGAAGTCATCGTTTGCCTCGGGAAGCTCGCGCTCCTTGACGGCCTTGACTACTACCTTGACCTGGGCGGCTTCGCCGGCGTGCTCGCCACCAACGAGGGTGGTGTCGAAGATCGCTTCCTCGTCGGCGGAGAGACCGGAAACAGCCTCGTCCAGGCCTTCGAGCATGGTGGCGGAACCAACCTGGTAGGACAGGCCGGAAGCGGAATCGATCTCTTCGCCGTCAATCGAGGCGGTGATGTCGATGGTGAGGAAGTCATCGTTCTGCGCCGGGCGCTCAACGGACTTGAGGGTGCCGAAGCGGCCACGGAGTTCATCCAGGGCCTTGTCAACGTCAGCGTCGGAGGACTCGGCTGCAGCAACCTCTACCTTGATGCCGGCGTAGTCGGGCAGTTCGATCTCGGGACGGACGTCAACCTCGACCTGGAACTTGAGTTCGCCGTCGGTTGCGGACGGATCCGGGACCTCGGTGATTTCGACCTCGGGACGGCTCAGCGGGCGCACTCCGGTTTCCTGGACAGCAGCCTGGTACCAGCCATTGAGGCCGTCGTTGATAGCCGTCTCCAGAACGTAGCCGCGGCCGACGCGCTGGTCGATGAGCTTGGAAGGAACCTTGCCCTTGCGGAATCCGGGCACCTGGATCTGCGAAGCAACGGTCTTGTACGCGGCATCGATGCTCGGCTTCAGTTCCTCAAAGGGAACCTCAACATTGAGCTTGACCCGCGTTGCGGTGAGGTTCTCGACAGCGCTCTTCACAGTCTAAGTACTCCTGAATTGGTGGGTATGGGGTTCTGCCGCACTCAAGGAAAAGAATGCGAAACACAGAGTCGGGGTGACAGGATTTGAACCTGCGACTTCCTGCTCCCAAAGCAGGCGCTCTAGCCAAGCTGAGCTACACCCCGAATGCACAGGACAGTCTACGGGCAAGAGCGCCGCGAATGCACATTTGACAGCGCCGCCCGAATTAGGTTTAGTTATATCCGGCTTGAACAGCCAACCGGAAGAAGCCCTGAACAGGGAATCCTTCTGGGGACGTAGCTTAATGGTAAAGCCTCAGTCTTCCAAACTGATTACGCGGGTTCGATTCCCGTCGTCCCCTCCATGGAAGAACGCCTCCGATCCCAGGATCGGAGGCCTTCTTGCGTTGTGCCGGACCATCGTTCCCGGAGGCTCAGGCCCGGCGGCGAAGCTCAGACCTGGCAGCCCGGGCACCAATAGAGTTTGCGGGCTCCTATTTCCGCCACGCCCACGATTGTCCCGCACGCGCGGCAGGGCAATCCGTGCCGCTTATAGACAAAGTGGGCGTCGGCGTCGGACACCATGGGTGCACCTTCGGTCCACAGAGCCGGGGGCGTCGTCACAATCCTGCCGTCGCGGACGCCGTCGGACATGGTGGACACGGCATCGTCCCAGAGGTGGCCGGCAGTTTCGACATCCACGGCCGCTCCGGGCGTCCAGGGATCCACTGCCTGCCGGAAAAGGACTTCCGCGCGGTAGATGTTTCCGACTCCCGCGAGGACGGACTGGTCCATCATCAGGAGCGCGACGGCGGTCTTCCGCTTGCGCAGCCGGCGGATGAACTCATCGCGGTCCCCCGGAAGGTTACGGAGGGGATCCGGCCCCAGGCGGTCAAGTACCTTGGCCGCCTCATCGGACGTCACTACGGCGCAGGTGGTCGCCCCTCGGAGATCGGCCCAGCCATGGTCCGACACGAGGCGGACGCGCACGGCCCCTACCGGTTCCGGCGGCCCGGAGTATTCCGCGTCCTCACCGGCAGGCCCGGATTCACGCTCACCAATCCTGCGCGGTGCTCCGATGCTCGAAGCACCCGTAAAGGAACTGTCCCCGCCGAAGCTCCACGCACCGTATAAGCCCAGGTGGACGTGGAGGTAGAGCCCGTGGTCGAAGGCCAGGAACAGCTGCTTTCCGTGGGCGAGCGCCTCCACCGGCACGTGTCCGTCCAACAGCGCGGCGCCTTCGGTGAAGCGTCCCTGCGGACTGCTGACATGAAGGCGCCGGCCGACGAAGACATCCTGGAACTGGCGGGCCAGCCGGTGGATGGAATGACCTTCAGGCACTACTCGACGATCTCGCCCGTGGTCTCGTACACGGCGATCTTTCCAATGCGGCGGACATGGCGCTCGTCATTGCTGAACGGTTCCTGCAGGAACGCTTCGATGATTTCGGTGGCTTCGTCGACGCTGTGCTGCCGGCCGCCTACAGCCACGACGTTCGCGTCGTTGTGCTCACGAGCAAGCTTGGCGGTGGAGAGGTTCCATGCCAAGGCCGCGCGGACTCCCTTGACCTTGTTGGCGGCAATCTGTTCGCCGTTGCCCGATCCGCCCAGCACGATGCCCAGCGCATGGACTCCGGCTGCCTGGTCGGCAACGACGGCCTCCCCGGCATTGATGCAGAACGACGGGTAGTCGTCCAGGGCGTCATATTCCCTGGGCCCGTGGTCCACAACCTCATAGCCCTTGGCCGTGAGGTAGCTGACCAGGTGTGCGCTGAGTTCCATGCCTGCGTGGTCCGTAGCGATGTGGACGCGGGGAGTAGTCACTGTAGTCCGTTCTTTGTGGAGCGCCGGTAAGCCGCTGGGCAGGTGCACAGCCCGGGCCAGGCGCGGCGGGGAGGGATGCTTACCTAGATTACCGTGACCGGCTTCATTGGGGCTGCCCGTCGTCATGGGCCCGGGCAGCGGCCCGGTTGAGGATTCCGGCCAACGTATCAGCTGCTGCCGCCGTTCCGGCGCTCAGGGCCACCCGGCCGCCGTTGAGTTTCCTGACGACGACGGCGGGCCCGCTGCTCACCAGCATCGCGGTCGCGTCGTCATGGTGCCGAAGGCCCCAGCCGCCGTAGTCGGCAGCTTTGACGTCGGCGGGTGCCGCTGCGGCAATATCGACGGCGGGAACGCTCAGCACCGGGACGAGTCCGCCGGCCAGCACCCGAAGTCCTCCCCTGTCCGCACGGACACGGGCGAAAAGGAAGCCCGCACCCAGCAGCGCCACGGCGGCCACCAGGGCTCCGAGCCAGGGCAGCGCCACGGCAATCAGGGCTGCCGGGAACAGGGCAGAAACGATGATCATGATGAACACTGAACTGCGGGCGTGGACCCAGATCCGGAGGGTGTCCCGGGTCAGGTCCGGATCGGCAAGCAGCATCCGTTCGGTTTCCAGGGCTTGGTCGTCCTCAGGGGTCCAGCGGGCATCGGGCTTGAAGGCGAACATCATGACGACGCCCAGGGCCAGGGCCGCGCCGGTTCCCATGGCCAGGACGATCGGGTCCACATGGGACAATCTGGCCTCCCCGACCCCCGACTGACCGACCAGCCCGGCAGCGAGAACCGTGGTGACAAAAAGGCTGACCATGAGTCCCAGCCCCATCATGACCCTGCGCATGACAACAGGCCGGGAGAGCGGAACAGCCTGCGTGAAGGCGAGCCAACCGAACAAGGTGATCATGGCTGCGCCGCCGGCCACATAGGCGCCGAACGGCGCAAAGGCACTTCCGCCGTCGGCATTCCACATGACAGCTACCGGGTCAGGAAGGCTGGTCCGCAACATCTGGGCGCAAACAATGAACCCGATGGCCAGAAGAAGCGGAAAAAACAGCGCAAACCGCAAGGCGCGGGTGTCAAGAGTGTCGCGGAACGTTCCCATGCTTCCAAACTACTCCGGAGCTGGGACCCACAGGGAGTGCAGTCCGCGACACCGTACGGGCATCCCTTGCGATCGCAGCAGAGAATGAAAGAATGACTTCACACCAGCGGCGGGAGAACCGACCGGCCGCCCAGTCCAACTTCCGGAGGCACATTTGCCAGGCCTTAATCTCACGCGCGGGGAAGCCGCGAGCCGCGCTGAACTCCTCAAAGTCGAGTCGTACAACGTCACCCTGGACGTGACCAAGGGACCGGCCGTTTTCGGCTCCACCACCACAGTCCGTTTCTCGGCCCGCGCCGGAGCCTCGACCTTCATCGATGCCATTACCCAAACCGTTCACAGCGTCACCCTGAACGGCACGGAACTTGACCCCGCGGTCGTTTCCGACGGCGTCAGGATCCAGCTCCCCGACCTCGCCGAAGACAACGAACTCGTCATTGTTGCCGATGCTCCCTACATGAACACCGGCGAGGGCCTGCACCGCTTCGTGGACCCCGTGGACGGGGAGGTATACCTCTATACGCAGTTTGAAGTACCCGACTCCCGGCGCATGTTCGCCGTCTTTGAACAGCCCGACCTGAAGGCAAGCTTCACTTTCACCGTGACGGCTCCGTCACACTGGGACGTGGTCTCCAACTCCCCCACGCCTGCCCCGGAACCCATTGAGGCCGGGGACGACGGCGGTGCGCGCTCAGTGTGGAAGTTCGCCCCCACCCCCCGGCTCTCGTCGTACGTCACCGCACTGATCGCCGGCCCGTACCAATCCGTACGCTCGGAAGTGACAAGTTCGGACGGCCGGGTGGTCCCGCTGGGAGTATTCGCCCGGAAGTCCCTCATGCAGTACCTCGACGCCGACAACATCTTCGAGCTGACCCGGCAGGGCTTCGAATTCTTCGAGGCGCAGTTCGGCTGCCCGTACCCGTTCGAAAAGTACGATCAGCTCTTCGTGCCGGAGTTCAACGCCGGTGCCATGGAAAACGCCGGTGCCGTGACCATCCTGGAAGGCTATGTCTTCCGCGGCAAGGTCACCGGCGCCCAAGTGGAGCGTCGTGCCATCACCGTCCTGCACGAGCTGGCCCATATGTGGTTCGGGGACCTCGTCACCATGCGCTGGTGGAATGACCTCTGGTTGAACGAGTCCTTTGCCGAATACATGTCCCACCTCGCAGCGGTGGAGAACACTGAATTCGACCACGCGTGGACCACGTTCGCCTCCGTGGAGAAGTCCTGGGCTTACCGCCAGGACCAACTGCCCACAACGCACCCCATCTTCGCGGACATCAACAGCCTCCAGGACGTGGAGGTCAACTTCGACGGCATCACCTACGCCAAAGGCGCTTCAGTGCTGCGCCAGCTGGTGGCCTGGGTGGGCCCGGAACAGTTCATGGCCGGGGTCCGGACCTACTTTGCCAAGCATGCCTGGGGCAACACGGAGCTTTCGGACCTCATGCAGGAGCTCGAAGCCGCCAGCGGCCGTGACTTGGACCAGTGGGGCGGGTTGTGGCTTGAGACTGCGGGCGTGAACACGCTCGCCCCCGAGGTCACCGTTGACGAAAACGGCGTCATCACCGGATTTGCCATTCTTCAGACCGCCATCGCCGAACAGCCCACCATCCGCCCGCACCGCCTGGCGGTGGGCTTCTACGACGTCGTCGACGGCAAGCTTGAGCGCGTCCACCGCGAAGAGCTCGACGTCGACGGCCCCCGCACGGACGTCCCCGCCCTGGTAGGCAAGACGCGGCCCGACCTTGTCCTCCTTAACGACGACGACCTCGCCTACGCCAAGGTAAGGCTTGACCCGGCGTCGCTCGCCACCGCGAAGGCCCACCTGAAGGACTTCACCTCAAGCCTTCCCCGCACCTTGGTGTGGGGTTCGGCGTGGGATGCGGCCCGCGACGGCGAGACTCCCGCCCGCGGCTACGTGGACCTGATCCTGGCCAACATCGCCCACGAGACGGACTCGTCGGTGATCCTCGTCCAGCTCCGCCAATTGGCAACGACCCTCACCTACTACGTGGCCGCAGAGCACAAGGAGGAAACGGCAGTCAGGGCCGCCGACCGATTGTGGGAGCTCGCTTCCAGCGTGGAGGCCGGATCCGATGCCCAGTTGCAGTTCGTGAAGTCCTACGCCCAGATCTCACGCAGCGACTCCCAACTGGACCGGATCCAGGCGCTCCTCGACGGCACGTCAACCCTGGAAGGCCTGACTGTGGACCAGGACATGCGGTGGGAACTGCTCACCGCGCTGGTAGTCGGCGGCCGCCACGGGCAGGACCGGATCGAGGAGGAACTCGAGCGGGACAACACCTCCAACGGCCACAACGCAGCCGCCCTCGCCAAGGCTGCGATCCCCACGGCGGAGGCCAAGGAAGCTGCATGGGAGTCGATCGTGGTCAAGGCCGAGCTCTCCAATGCACTCCAGTCCTCAGCCGTTGCCGGCTTCACCCGTGTTCCGGACACCGCGTTGCTGGAACCGTTCGCGGAGAAGTACTTCCAGGCAGTACCTGGAATCGTGAAGGAACGGACCCATGCGCTGGCCCAGCAAATCGTGGTAGGCCTCTACCCCGCCCAGCTGACCACCCAGGCCACCATCGACCGGACGGACGAGTTCCTGGCGGCATTGCCGGAAGACAGCGCGGCACTCAGGCGCATGATGCTGGAGAACCGCGACGCCGTGGCACGCGCCCTGCGCGCCCGGGCCGCCGACGTCGACTAGCCTTGGCCTCCTCCCATGCGGACAGTCTGCGCTGGCTAGACTGTCCGCATGGGCCTGAATGAACACCATTACGCGCTGACCGTCCGCTGGACCGGAAACCGCGGTGACGGCACGGCAGGCTACCGGGCCTACTCCCGGGACCACGACGTCGTTATTCCCGGACTACCGACGTTGAAGGGGTCAGCCGATCCCACGTTCCACGGTGACCGGACACGCTACAACCCTGAGCAACTGCTGCTGGCAGCCTTGGCCCAGTGCCACATGTTGTCCTTCCTGCACGTCGCGGTCAAGCACGGTGTGGTGGTCACCGGATACGAGGACAATGCCGAGGGGCTCATGAAGCTCAACTGGGACGGCAGCGGGCAATTCGAGTCGGTAACCCTCAAGCCCCGCGTCACCATCGCCGATGCCGTTGATGAAAGCCTCATGTCGCAGCTTCACCACGAAGCCAACCAAGTCTGCTTCATCGCGCGCAGCGTCAATTTCCCCGTGCTCCACGAACCAACCACGACGACGGCAGCGGCCTAAGCGGGCGGCCCGCCGCTGCGGTCCCTCCAGAGCTCCAGCAGCCTTCGTTCCGTCAGGCGGCTCAGGCCCGCCTTGCGTTCACGCTCCAAGCCCCTGCTGCGTTCGTCCTCGAGGGTGTCCTTGAGCGTTTCCTGCCAAGGCCGCAGCGCAAGGCCTGCCGCGACGGCGGCTGCGTCGCTCCGGGTCTGGAACCCTTCGTGCCTTGGCGGCAACCACAAGGGAAGCGAGTCCGGGCCGGCCCAGTAGTCGATCCCCTGCTGCACCAGCCAGTCTTCGCTGACGGGGACAACTTCTTCCGTAGCCCCGGACGCACTCCGTGACGCAGCAATATACCCCGCATAGGGAACCACTTCCCCCACAACGTTGAAGGTTCCCGACAGTCCCCGGGCCGCACCGTAAAGAACCCAGGCTGCAACGTCCCTGACGTCGACGATCTGGGTCGGTGAGTCCGGTATGTCCGGAACCAGGACGGGGCCCGCCTTCGCGGCAAACCGGGCGGGCCAATAACCGTACCTGTCCGAAGCATCCCCTGGACCTCCGATCAGGCCGGGCCTGAGAATGTGGGCCTTCTCCCCTGCTGCCCGGCGCGTCATCTCCTCGATGGCTGACTTTGACTCGCCGTACGTCTCCGGCGTTCCGTGTTCTCCTTCCGGCAGGGGTTGGAGCAACCCGGCGTCCTCTGCTGCGCCGGGAACCGACGGATCGGCATAGACGGAGCAGCTCGAAACGAACGTCCAATGCCCCGCCCGGCCGGCCAGGGCGTCAAGGGCTGCCTTCGCGAAGACCGGATCCCGGGCCACCTCCACGACCTCATCCCAATGACCGTCGAGGTCCGTGAAGGCCGCCGCGCCAGCGGCGCGATCCGCACGGACCCACGTGGCGCCGTCGGGCACTGCCGCGGAAGTACCGCGCGCCAGGCAGGTGACCTCATGCCCGGCGGCGAGGGCTTGCCGGGTGATTTCAGCGGACAGGAAAGCCGTACCACCCAGGACGAGGATTCGCATGCGGCCACGCTACGGCGCGATCACGCAACGGCGCTAGGGTTAATGGTGGACAGAGTGTTCACCCCAGGGAGAACACGGGCCGACGACAAGGAGCCAATACACCTTGACCTTCATCTCTTGGATGGAAACCCTCACGATCGAACCGGAAAAAATCGACGTTGTCTCAATCCTCATCACCGTAGGCGTGGGCCTGCTGGTATGGACCGTGGCACGCTTCATCATCCTACGCATCACCCGAAGGGTCGCCTCCGGCAGTTCGCTCTTCAAGAAACCGCACTTCAAATGGGTGCAGCCTGCCATCCGGGCACTGGACCACGAGCGCCGCTCGCAGCGGGCCCAAACCATCGGTTCGCTGCTGACCAGCCTGGTGAGCGTGATCGTGGTGGTGATCGTCATCATCTACGTCCTGAAGTACATGAACGTCGACGTCGCACCCCTGCTGACCAGTGTGGGCATCCTGGGTGTGGCCATCGGCTTTGGTGCCCAGCAGCTCATCCGGGACTTCCTCGCCGGCATCTTCATCACCATCGAAGACCAATACGGCATTGGCGACGTGATCGTCACCAGCGAAGTCATTGGCACGGTGGAGTCCGTCGGCCTGCGGATCACCCGCGTCCGGGCGGAGGACGGCGCCATCTGGTACCTCCGCAACGGCGAGATCCTCCGGGTAGGCAACCGCTCCCAAGGAGACTACGTACCCATCGACACACCTTCGCCGGACAACGACGGAGAAACCAAAGTGAGCGCCGGAGCCCCCGCAGGCACGGCCGCAAAGCCTGAGGAGAAGTCAAGTGAATGATGCCAATTCCAGGCAACCGGGCGCACCGCAGGCCGGCCCGCGACGCCAGTTGATGCAAAACGATCCCTTCAGCCAGCCTGCCTACACTGACAGCTTCTACGCGGCAGTCGGCGGGCATGACACCTTCGTGAAGCTGATCGACGTCTTCTATGACGGTGTGGCCGGGGATCCCCTGCTGCGGCCGATGTACCCCGAAGAGGACCTCGGGCCCGCCAAGCGGCGCTTCCTCATGTTCCTTGAGCAGTACTGGGGCGGCCCCACCACCTACAGCGAGGAACGCGGCCATCCGCGGCTGAGGATGCGGCACATGCCCTTCCGGGTAACGCCGGAAGCGAAGGACCGCTGGCTGTTCCACATGCGCACGGCCGTGGACTCGCTGGGCCTGTCACCCCTGCACGAGGGAACCCTGTGGGACTACATGGAGCGAGCAGCGTTGACCATGGTCAACAGTCCGTCCGCACAGTAGTTCTTCGGTTCTTCCGTTCTTCGGTTCTTCGGTTCGTCGCTGCTAGTTCCGGAAGCCGAGGCCGGCGGCCGTCCTCACCAGAACGTGTCCGCGCGATCCGCTCAGCCGGAACCAGCGGCCGTTGCGGAATACCTGCTGCTCTCCGCCGGCAAGGAAGCCCAAAGCAAAAGCGGCAAAGGCCGCACCTGCCGGGAGCTCTTCACGCCCCGGCAGGGGCCGGCTCCAGACGGCGGCACGGGCACTGTTGACCACGGCAGCGCCTGCCACTGCGGGCACGGCCTCTGCCACCTCGGCGATACCGGCTTCGGCTGCGGACTTAAGTTCGACGTCGGCCATCGCGCCCAAGGCTTCCCAACCGGAGCGCGGAGCCCCGACGCCGGCCCACGACTCCGACACTGTGGACGGCGGGATGGGAAGCTCAACGTCCCCGGCACGCGAGCGGGCCAGCCGATCCAGGACGGAGGCAAGCGTCACGGTGGCGTCCGCCTGGGCTTCCTCGGCGAGGGCCATTGTCCGCAACCCGAGGATGGTGGGGGTGGATTCACCCAGGATCCGCGGCCTGAGGACGCACACATAGGCGGCCAGAACCTGGCCGGCAGCCTGCAGGCGGATGGCGCCGTCATCGATGGTTTTGGCGCGTGTCACGTAGGTCCGCAGGTCGCTGAGATCGTGGGGGTCGGCGAAACGGAAGGACTGGGTCAAGACGTCTGTCACAGCATCGACTCTACCGGCATGTCTTCGGTTGAGAGGGGTTGGGGCGCCGTCTAGAGTCGAACCATGACTGACACGAAGGCCAACCCGGACGCGGAGGCACCCGCAGAAGACCCCATGGAAGTGCTGATCGGCCTGCTGGACCTGGGCGACTTCGACGGGGCGCGGACCAACGAGGACATCTTCCTGGGCCCGTCCCAAAGGCAGCCCAGGCACCGCGTCTTCGGCGGACAGGTCCTGGCACAGTCCATGATGGCCGGCATGCGCACGGTTGACGCAGACCGTGTTGCCCACTCGATGCACGGCTACTTCCTTCGTCCCGGGGACGCCAACAAGCCCATCACCTTTGGAGTCGAGCGGTTGCGCGACGGGCGTTCCTTCTCTGCGCGGCGGGTCCATGCTTACCAGGACGGTGTGCCGATCCTGTCCATGATTGCCTCGTTCCAGGTTGCGGACGAAGGGTTGGATCACCAGACGGCCATGCCGGAAGGCATCCCGGATCCCGAGTCATTGCCCAGCACAGCGGATTTGCTGTCCTCCTTCGACCACCCGTTGGCACGGCACATGTCCTCGGAGCGGCCGTTCGACGTCCGGCACGTCGATCCCGCACTCTACGTCACCGCGCCAACCCGGCACGTGGCAACGAATGCCGTGTGGATGAAAACAATGGGCCCCCTCCCTGACGATCCCAACCTGCACCGTGCTGCCTTGGCGTACGCCAGCGACTACACCTTGCTGGAACCCATCCTGCGCAAGCACGGCCTCGCGTGGATGACTCCGGGCATGAGCGTGGCCAGCCTGGATCACGCGATGTGGTGGCACCGACCCGTGCGGGTGGATGAATGGATGCTCTATGTGCAGGAATCACCCAGTGCACAAGGGGCCCGGGGCTTGGCCACGGGGCGGATCTTCAACCGGGAAGGACTGCACGTCGCCACAGTCGCGCAGGAAGGCATGGTCCGGATTCCCTGACCAACGACAAATGGCCGTCCCTTTCGGGGCGGCCATTCGTCGATATTACGCTTAGTCGTTTTTGCGGTTAGTCGCGATTGCGATTAATCGCGATTGCGCTTAATCGCGGGTCAGGCGTCGGTGCGTGACGCGGTGCGGTTTTGCCGCGTCAGGACCGAGCCGTTCCACCTTGTTTTCCTCGTAGGACTCGAAGTTACCCTCGAACCAGTACCACTTGGAGGGGTTCTCGTCATCGCCTTCGTAGGCCAGGATGTGGGTTGCCACCCGGTCCAGGAACCAGCGGTCGTGCGAGACCACAACAGCACAGCCAGGGAAGTCCAGAAGTGCGTTCTCAAGGCTGCTCAGGGTTTCGACGTCGAGGTCGTTGGTGGGCTCGTCGAGGAGCAGGAGGTTTCCGCCCTGCTTCAGCGTCAATGCCAGGTTGAGACGGTTACGCTCACCACCCGAGAGGACGCCGGCCTTCTTCTGCTGGTCCGGGCCCTTGAATCCGAAAGCGGAAACGTAGGCACGCGAAGGCATCTCGACCTGGCCGACCTGGATGTGGTCCAGGCCGTCGGAAACGACCTCCCACAGGGTCTTGTTGGGGTCAATGCCGCCACGGGACTGGTCCACGTAGGAGATCTTGACGGAATCGCCGATCTTCAGCTCGCCGCCGTCGAGGGACTCCATTCCGACGATGGTCTTGAACAGGGTGGACTTACCCACGCCATTCGGGCCGATGACGCCGACGATGCCGTTGCGGGGCAGCGAGAAGGACAGATCCTCGATGAGGACGCGATCGTCGAAGCCCTTCTTGAGGTTCTTGGCCTCGATCACCAAATTGCCCAGGCGGGGTCCCGGCGGGATCTGGATTTCCTCGAAGTCCAGCTTCCGGGTGCGCTCGGCTTCCGCAGCCATTTCCTCATAGCGGGCCAGACGGGCCTTGGACTTGGTCTGGCGGCCCTTGGCGTTGGACCGGACCCACTCAAGCTCTTCCGTGAGGCGCTTGGCCAGCTTGGCGTCCTTCTTGCCCTGGACTTCCAAACGGGCTTTCTTCTTCTCCAGGTAGGTGGAGTAGTTGCCTTCGTACGGGTACAGGTGGCCGCGGTCGACTTCAGCGATCCACTCGGCTACGTGGTCCAGGAAGTAGCGGTCGTGGGTGACGGCCAGGACTGCGCCCGGGTACGAGGACAGGTGCTGCTCAAGCCACAGGACACTTTCGGCGTCGAGGTGGTTGGTGGGCTCGTCAAGGAGCAGGAGGTCCGGCTTCTGCAGCAGGAGCTTGCACAACGCCACGCGGCGACGCTCACCACCGGAAAGCACGGTCACATCCGCGTCCGCCGGCGGGCACCGGAGCGCGTCCATAGCCTGCTCCAGCTGGGAATCGATGTCCCACGCGTCAGCGGCGTCAATGGCTTCCTGCAGCTTGCCCATTTCCTCAAGGAGGGTGTCGTAATCAGCGTCAGGGTTGGCCATCTCTTCCGAGATCTGGTTGAAGCGCTGGATCTTGCCGTAGATCTCGCCAACGCCTTCCTGGACGTTCCCAAGGACCGTCTTTTCCTCGTTCAGCGGCGGTTCCTGCAGGAGGATGCCCACGGTGTAGCCGGGGCTCAGGCGGGCCTCGCCGTTGGAGGGGGTGTCCAGTCCGGCCATGATCTTCAGGATGGTGGACTTGCCAGCACCGTTAGGGCCCACGACACCAATCTTGGCACCGGGGAAGAACGACATGCTGACATCGTCCAGAATAAGTTTGTCGCCAACGGCCTTTCGGGCCTTGGTCATCGTGTAAATGAATTCCGCCATGCCGTTAAATCTAGTGGCTAGGCGGCTAGAACTCACATTTGGACGTGGAACTCACATTCCGGCGGTGGACTGGCGCCTACCGGACGTCACCAACAAAGCATTTCCCGCTGGCGAGGACTGGAAGCACCGTCATCACCACCCCGCCGTCGCGGATTTGCCCCACGACGCAGCTGCCTCCGGCCAAGGCGGCAGCTTCCATTGCGTCGACATCGAGCCCGGTGGGCGTCCGGCTCACTGATACCTCCACGTTGCTTGCCGGTATGCCGGCAGCAACCAGGGCGCTCCGAACCGCTTCCCGTTCCGGTTTGGACGTCGTGGCGACTATTTTCTTGAGCGTGGCTTCGACAGTCTTTGTTGCAGCGGAAACTTCCGGCGCGAGCGTAGGCCCGGGGGATGCTGTCCCGGATATGGCCGGCGGCTCGGACCCGGTGGGCTCCGGTGCGGTCTGAGTGTTCTGTGCAGGCGGCGTGCAGGAGGCAAGTGCCATGGCCGCTGCGACGCACGCCAACACCATGACGCTGCGGCGTCTTTGGGTCTTCAGGCGCTCAGGAGTATTCCTGCCCGGCGTTGTCCCGCTCCGTGTCATCAATTCCCCCACTCATTGCGCACTGACAGCAATCCCCCGGAACCCCTGTGGAGTTCCGGGGGTAACTGGCGCCCCAGGAGGGAATCGAACCCCCGACCGGCGGATTAGAAGGCCGCTGCTCTATCCCCTGAGCTACTGGGGCATACCGGCTGCCACGCAGGCTGAAGCTGCTGGCGCCACAAAGAGTTTACAGTGCATTCCTCCCGGCCCCTGCCAAGACACCCGCCACCAACGGTCCACTGCTCCTCAACATGCTGCCCCCGCTCCGGTTATGCACATAGCGCCAAAAGGGCATCGACCCTTCCGCGTGGCTGGTTGAAGCTGAAAAAGCCGGACAGGCAGCTTCCTACGTCAAAAGGATCACCATGAACGACATCCTCACCCTCCGCGGCTTCGTAGCCTCTGAGGTCAGAACCTCCACCACGGCCCGGGGAACTCCACAGCTTCCTTCCGGCTGGGAACAACAGAGCGGCGGTACGACAGGGCCAGCAACACATGGGTGGACGGCAATACCAACTGGTACACCGTGCAATCGTTCCGCTACCTGGCAGCGCATGTGGGCTGCAGCGTGAAGAAGGGCCAGCGGGTGATCGTGCTCGGAAGGCTGCGGCTCAGGCAGTGGGAGCATGAGGGCAAGGTGTACCACGTTGCCGAGGTGGATGCCGAGGCGGTGGGGCACGATCTCATGTGGGGCTCAGCCAACTTCACACGCATGAACGGCACCTCAGCGCCGGCGGAGTCAGTTGCGCTCCAGCCTCAGGACGCGGCTGAGGCTCCTGCACCTCCGGCCTCCGAGGTGGAGTGGGAATCAACTCCCGAGTCCGCGGCTCCGCCGGAAGATGACGACGTTGTGGTGAACGTTGAGACCGGCGAGGGCATGTCAGTGAACCCGCGGACAGGAGAGCTCGTGGATGCCACCGCCTGAGAGCTGCGAGTTCCGGGGCACGGGCGATGTACCGCAATGGCGGCCGCCCTCCCCGGAACGGTGACCGTTCCCGCCATAGAGTTACCGCCCCGCCCTAGAGTTGAGGCATGGACAACAGCGACCTTCCCAGGGCTATTCGTTCCACCCTTCGTTCTTCGGCCGACGCCGAACGCGGGCGCGGTGCACAGGCCTATATGAAGTCCGACATGCCGTCCTTGGGAGTCCGCGTCCCCGAGGTCCGACGGATCGTCAAGGAAGCCATCAAGCAGTTCCCGCCGCGTTCGGCGGAGGACCTTCGCGAGGCCGTCCTGGACTTGTGGCGGAAGGCGGAAGTGCGCGAGGAACGTTATGCGGCCATCGATCTGACCGGCATCCGCATGGTCAGGGACGATCCCGGCATGCTGCCTGTCTACGAAGAAATCATCCGGACAGGAGCCTGGTGGGACTTTGTCGATGGTGTGGCCCACCGCCTCGGGACCTTGCTCCTCAAACACCCGGAGACCATGACGCCGACCCTTCTCCAGTGGTCCAAAGACAGCGACATGTGGATCCGAAGGGCCTCCATCACCGCCCAGCTGGGATCCAAGGCAGCCACGGACACCTCCCTGCTGGCCGCGGTAATCCGTCCCAACATGGACGACAAGGAGTTCTTCATCCGCAAAGCCATCGGCTGGGCGCTGCGCGAATACAGCAAGACGGATCCAGGCTGGGTCAAAGCTTTCGCCGAGGAGAATGCATCCCGGCTCAGTCCCCTGTCCGCGCGGGAGGCTTTGCGCTTGCTGTCCACGCCATAGCCCCGGGAGACGCGGTCGGCCCTTAAATAATGGGGCGGGTCCCTGGCTCGTCTTAGATAATGGGGCGGGTCCCGGGCTCGTCGCGTTTCCGGAAGAGGGTCTTCGTCTTGGGGTCAACGAAAATCAGGTACACGGCGAAGAGCAAAGCGATGATGGCCGCGGCGTTCCTGGCCAAGGTGAGGGCAAGCCCAAGATCTTCACTCTGCAGGTACGGGAAGACGTCGAGTTGATCGGAGATGGCATAGACCATGAAGAAGGAGACCACGAAGTAGAGCGCCTTGACCTGCCAGTCATTGCGGATTCCGGTCACCGCGAAAAGCGGTATCAGCCACACCACGTACCAGGACTGGATCATGGGTGCCAACAGGACGATCGCCGCGAAAGCAAGGGTCAACCGGCGCATGAGGCGGTCGTGCTCACCCCGGAAGACGAGCCATGCCACCGCGGCCAGCATGAGTACCTTGCCGGCGTCGTACACCCACTTGGCCATGCCCCAGCCGTCTAGCCCGAACACGTTCGAAATGGAAGCAACCACCAGTCCGATCAGGCCAACGGGTGCATACCAAATCCAAACACTGCCCGGTGCCGAGAGGCCCTTGATCCACCCGAAGCCGAAGCCATTGACCAGGCTCATGGCATAGAGCAACCCGAACGTCAGCGCAGCAGTCAGGAACCAGAAAAGGAACTTCCGCGGCCAGGAAGCGCCCTTACC
Source organism: Paenarthrobacter sp. YJN-5 (assembly GCF_015040095.1). Taxonomy (NCBI): domain Bacteria; kingdom Bacillati; phylum Actinomycetota; class Actinomycetes; order Micrococcales; family Micrococcaceae; genus Paenarthrobacter; species Paenarthrobacter sp. YJN-5. Next base: position 2,067,657 of record NZ_CP053544.1, on the reverse strand, counting down.
GGCCCAGAGGAGGCCAATAAAGGGAAGGAAGACCACAGTGATGGGCTTGACCGAGATGGAAAGCGCCACCAGCACGATGCCGAGCACTACCCGGCGCGTGGCGCAGTAGTAAAGGCCTGCCAGGGCCAGACCGATCATCAGCGAATCGTTGTGGACGCTGGCAATGAAGTTGGTGAGGAACAGCGGGTTGGCGGCCGTCAACCACAGCGCACGGTGGGGGTTGACGCCGTGAAGTTCCGCCAGCTTTGGTACGTAGATAATGCAGAGGATTACTCCAACCACTGCCACCAGGCGGAACAGCATGATGCACGCTTCAGGCTGGACGTTGGTCACCCACACCACGAACTGTTCGATCCACAGGAAGAGCTGACCGTAGGGAACGGGTGCCTCGGTCCACATCTTGTCTGCGCCCAACTGGAAGTAGTTGGGAAGGGCGGAAATCCCGTTCTCGTAGGGGTTCATCCCCTCGACCATCAGCCGGCCTTGGCCGATGTAGGCGTAAACGTCCCTGCTGAACAACGGGACAGTGAACATCATTGGCAGTCCCCAGGCAACCACGGCCTGAAGGGTGGCTTTCCGGGCTTCCAGGCCCCACACGCGGACCCTCTGGCCCAACCGGAGCCATGCCCTCACCAGAAGCATGCCGCCCACGGCGAGGAGCACGATCGACAGTCCGACGCCGACGCCCTCGGTCCGCATCCAAATGAAAAGGGGCAGGCGGCGGAGTTCGGAAACCGGAGCAAGCCAGCCAACCCCGAGCGAACCAACAACCAGGAACATGGAACCGATGAAACCGGCGATCAGCGGGGACTTGGCGTTGTCCACTTCCCCGGTGGCCGCATCTTGCGTCGGCGCAATTTTCCCTGCCTTCGAGGCGGCGGGTACGGGCACCGTCATGTGGTTTGCATCCAATCGTTTGCCCGGCATGTTTCGGGACGAAGTTTCGAGTCTCAAGGGCAGGTCACAGCGGGAAAAAGTCACCGCCATGTCCAAAAAATCGTACCATCGGAGCACTTGGATCAGCCTGAACGATAGGCTAGGCGCGTGCCTATTACTAATGAACGCATCGTCTGGATCGACTGCGAAATGACCGGCCTGGACCTCGTGAACGACGCCCTCATCGAGGTCGCCGCCCTCGTCACTGATTCCGAGCTCAACATCCTCGGGGACGGCGTGGACGTGGTCATCAAACCCGACGACGCCGCTTTGGAGCAGATGAACGACTTCGTCCGCGACATGCACACCCGTTCCAAGCTCCTGGACGAACTGCCGCACGGCAAGACGATGGCCGAAGCCGAAGCCCTGGTGCTCGAGTACATCGAAAAATGGGTTCCGGATCCCCGCAAGGCGCCGCTGGGCGGAAACTCCGTCGGCACGGACCGCATGTTCCTCGCACGGGACATGCCCAACGTCATTGAGCACCTGCACTACCGCGTGATCGATGTCAGCACCATCAAGGAACTCTCCCGCCGCTGGTTCCCCCGCGCCTACTTCCAAGCACCTGCCAAGCACGGCGGACACCGGGCCCTGGGAGACATCAAGGACTCCATTGATGAACTCCGGTACTACCGCCAGGCTGTCTTCGTTCCGGCACCAGGCCCGGACACCGCCACCGCGCAACGCATTTCCAAGGAGACAACCGCTTCCGCCGAGACCCTCACCGGCTCCATCGGAGTGTGATCTGCGCCATTTTTAAAGGTTTTTTCGGCGAAACCGGCAAAAGTGGACTTTGAACCCGAAAACAGCAGGTAAGCTATTTGTCGTTGCCTTCACGGAAAGCCGGTCAAACGGTCCAATCCACGAGGCACATGGTGGGCGTAGCTCAGTTGGCAGAGCGCCTGGTTGTGGTCCAGGAGGTCGCGGGTTCAACCCCCGTCGCTCACCCCACCGAGATTGGCTGGAAAGCCGGTTTCCATGAAGGCCGCACCGGTTATCCGGTGCGGCCTTCATTTTGTTTGGGACCGGCCGGCTCCAGCGGTCCGGTCGAAGGCGTCCAGCGACTGACAAGGAAGAACTGACATGACGGTCCTGCCGATCACCATCTGGGGCGAACCTGTCCTGCATCGCCGGGCCAGCGAAGTGGAAACCTTCGACGACGAGCTCCGCACCTTGATCGCCGACATGTTCGAGACCAACGAGGCCGCCAATGGGGTTGGCCTGGCAGCGCCGCAGGTGGGCGTCGGGAAGCGGATCTTTGTCTTCAAGTACGCCAACGATGACGACGCCCCGGATGAAGGCGTGGTGGTCAACCCGGTCCTGACACTCTCAAAAGTGTCCGGCGCCCTCCCCGATCCCGACGAACATGTGGAAGGTTGCCTGTCCTTTCCCGGCGAGCACTATCCCTTGCAGCGGGCCGACTGGGCACGGGTCCAAGGCTTCGATGGCCACGGCAAGCCGCTTGATTTCGTGGCGACGGGCTGGTTCGCCCGGGTAATTCAGCATGAGTACGATCACTTGGATGGCAAGCTGTACGTCAACAGGCTGGTGGACCGTTATGCCAGGAAAGCCATGAAGCAGGCCAAGAAGAACGGCTGGGGTGTCCCGGGCCTGACCTGGATGCCCGGCGTGGATCCGGATCCGTTCGGACACTGACCGTGGACGCCGCACACCTCACAGGACTCCTCGAACACCTGGACATCAGGGATGAGGACGCGCTTGAGTGTGCCGGATTGCTCGCGTCAAAACCTTCACCGGGAGTCAGCGACGCCATCACCGCCATGGAACATAGGCTTGGGACATTCCCTTCGGAGGGCATTCCAAGCGCAGGCCAGAGCGAAGCAGAGTGGATCGAGGCTTTCCTCCGCTTCGCACCGACCGTTCACGAATACCACCTCGGCCTGGGCATCAACGCAGGGACGTCCTGGGCGTCCTTGGCGGACCTCGGTTTGCAACTGCGCGTCAACCGGCGCGTCCACGGCCGGTTCGGGCTGGACACCTGGGGCTGGATGACGCTGCATATGGCAGGCAATATGTTCCGCCTGGGACGGTTGCAGTTCCACCTTGTCCGCAGCAATGGCAGCGAATCCCCAACATCGTCCACTGCGGCTTCCGGATGGGAACTGGGCGTGCACATTCCCGAAGACGGGAGCCTCTCCCCCGGGGTAGTCGATCAGGCCTTTGCTGAAGCCCGTACCTTCTTCGCCCAGCACTTCCCTGACAAACCGGTGACTGAGGCCACCTGCGATTCATGGATGCTGGACCCCTATCTCGCGGAGCACCTTCCCGCGGGCAACATTGCCTCGTTTGCCCGGCGTTTCACGGTGAGCCACTGCACCGATGCCCCCGCCGACGCCGTGTATTTCACGTTCCGGCAACGTGGCCTTGAGGGCCTGGAGGCCCTGCCGCGGAAGACTTCCCTGCAGCGTGTGGTCCTGGAAAGAATCGACGACGGCGGAAGCTGGCAGCTCGGCCACGGCCGGCTGGCCCTTTAGCCCGCCCGGACGGCCGGCAGCGAAGCCGTCATCTGGGCTGACTCACCGTTTGCTGATCCGGACAGGAACCGAGCACCCGCTTCATGGCGTCCTTCTCCGCCTGGGTGACCCACAGCCGATACGCTGCTTTGACCGAGATCTGGCGCGCTACGTAGTGGCACCGGAAGTTCTTGTTGGGCGGAAGCCAGGTTGCGGCGTCACCGGCCCCCTTCTTGACGTTTTGCGGGCCGTCGGCGGCGATGAGGTTCAGGGGATCGTTGGCCAGCAGTTGCCGTTGTCCTGCGGAGAGCTGCTTGGCGCCTTTCTGCCACGCGTCAGCCAATGCCACCACATGGTCGATCTGCAGGGCGGCACTGGTTTTAGGTCCGCGCCGAAACGCCATCTCTACCCCGGTGTAGGGCTCTTGAAGGTGCCCTGCCGTCACCTTGCATGGTGATCCAGCGCTGAACTCCACGGCGCTCAAATCCCTGCGGAGCACATCGTTGCGGGTATCGCACCCGTTCCGGTCAACGTCCAGCCATGCCTGCCCAAAGGCTGCCCGATCGTAGTCGTTGGCTGTCCCGCGGCCTTTGACCTCCAACTGTTCAAGCGCTGCAACCGCGCTCCGGGCCGGTACGCGTGCCGCTCCCGGGAGGGGTTTCATCCAGTCCGGATTGAAGACCGGGGCGGCACTGGGTCCAGTGTTCCAGGGCCCCGCGGCTTCGAACTGCCCTGCTGTGAAGAACCACCCGAGGCCTGCCGCGAGAGCCGCGGACGCCGCTGCGAGAATGGCCCAGGCCAGGCGGTTCCGGCGGCGAGCCCGCGTGTAGGCAGGCCAAGTGCGGCTCAAGGAGGCTCCATCCGGTTGGTGACGTATTGCCCTTTGAGACTAGGACAAAGCACCGACATCGGAGCCTGTATCCACAGTGTGCAGGAGAAGTCACACGGTGGAGCAAGCCATGGGGTGGTTGTCGCCGTGGCTACTGTTCGCGCATGACGCGCCGCAGGTCGTCGGCGGCAACTTCCAGGAGAGTCCGCAATTGTGCAACGCGTTCATCGGAGACGTCCCCGGCGGCGTTGGCCTTGACTGCCTGGTCCAGGAGTTTCTGTGCCTGCTTGTGGTTTGCCTTCGCGACATCCAGCGCGTGTTCCAGCGTGGTTTCGTGTTCCAGCGTCGATTCGTTTTCCATGCACCCATTGTGGGCAGGTTTCCCGGCCGATTCCAGTGATCCGGCCGGGAAACCCGGTCTAAGTACCGATGCTTAGGCGTTGGCTGCCTCAAGCACCGCAATGGGAGCGACCACGTCACGCGCAGGGAACGACGGCGGGTTGACCCCTGCCATCTCTTCCATCACGCGTACCACCTGGCAGGAGTACCCGAATTCGTTGTCGTACCAGACGTAAAGAACGAGGTTCTTGTCGGTGGAGATGGTGGCAAGCCCGTCAACGATGCCCGCACGACGGGAACCAACGAAGTCCGTGGAAACGACGTCCGGGGAGTCGATGTAGTCGATCTGCTTCCGCAGCTGGGAGTGCAGGGACATCTCGCGGAGGTAGTCGTTGACCTCGTCGCGGGTGGTGCTCGTGGCGAGGTTGAGGTTCAGGATAGCCATGGACACGTCCGGGGTAGGAACGCGGATGGCGTTGCCCGTCAGCTTGCCCTGCAACTCCGGGAGGGCCTTGGCAACGGCCTTGGCAGCACCCGTTTCCGTGATGACCATGTTGAGCGCGGCGGAACGTCCGCGGCGGTCGCCCTTGTGGAAGTTGTCGATCAGGTTCTGGTCGTTGGTGAAGGAGTGCACGGTCTCAACGTGGCCGTGGACGATGCCGAATTTGTCGTTGATGGCCTTCAGGACCGGAGTGATGGCGTTGGTGGTGCAGGAAGCTGCGGTGACGATCTTGTCTTCGTCGGTGATGTCGCCCTGGTTGATGCCGTGCACGATGTTCTTCAGGTTGCCCTTGCCCGGAGCAGTCAGGAGCACGCGGGCCACGCCCTTGCTCTGCAGGTGCTGGGCCAGTCCCTCGGCGTCGCGCCAGCGGCCGGTGTTGTCCACTACCAGGGCATCCTTGATGCCGTAGGCCGTGTAGTCCACCGTGGCGGGGTTGTCCGAGTAGATGACCTGGATCTGGACACCGTTGGCGGTGATCGTGTTGGCTTCCTCGTCCACGCGGATCGTGCCCTCGAAGGAACCGTGGACCGAGTCGCGGCGCAACAGGCTGGCACGCTTGACGAGGTCGTTGTCCGCGCCCTTGCGGACCACGATGGCGCGCAGGCGCAGGCCGTGGCCACCACCGGCCTTCTCGATCAGGATGCGGGCCAGGAGGCGGCCGATGCGGCCGAAACCGTAGAGTACGACGTCGGTGCTGGTGCGGTTGTCAGCGCCGCGCTTGCCGACGATGTCCGCCAGTTCGGTACGGAGGAAAGCGTCCAGGGACGCACCTTCACCTTCGGCACGGTATTTCTCGGTGAGGCGTGCGATGTCGATTGCTGCCGCGCCGAGCTCCAGCTCAGCCAGTGCATTCAGCAGCGGTGCAGTCTCTTCCAGCTGCAGCTCGGTGTTGCTCATCCGACGCGCGAAGCGGTGGGCCTTCAGGATGTTCATGGTGGACTTGTTGATCAGGCTACGGCCGTGGATGCTGGTGACCACGTTGTTTTCCCGGTACAGCCGGCCGATCACCGGAATCATGGCTTCGGCGAGGGCCTCCCGGCCCATCCACTTATCAAGACAAGAATCTGACGTCTGGCTCACAGAACTACCTTCCTTGGGTCAACCACATACGTCCTCGTATGCAGATGGCGTCGGCCGCCCGGAGTAGTCCTGCGGCACATGCGCCGCAGGCTTCGGTCCACCCGCAGCGCCTTGAACGAGAGCAAAGAAAATCCGCCGGCTGCGAACGCAGACCAGCGGCAGAACCTCTACGTTCGCTAACCATTCTAGGGCGCCACAGGCGCCACTTCCTCGCCGAGGGGCGTGAAATCACTCACAGCGGCGTCACATTCGGACAGCAGGGCAGGCCCAACCGAAAAGGGGCAGCCACCGCTGCAGGAATTGCAGGGGGAGAGTGGATGGGTTGGCCGATACGCCGGGTTCTGTCATCCCCTGCCGTTGCCGGCAAAGGAGTGGCGGCCATCCATCTACGAACGCCGTTGCCGACGCCCTCCAGCAGCCTACCCGGACACTCGGGCGAGCAGCCCTCGAACGTGTCCTGTCTGGCCTTGCTCCGGGTGGGGTTTACCTAGCCTCCCCGGTCACCCGGGGAGCTGGTGGTCTCTTACACCACCGTTTCACCCTTACCTGCGCTTGGTGCGGGGCACCAGGACGCGGGCGGTCTGTTCTCTGTGGCACTGGCCTGCGGGTTACCCCGAGTGGGCGTTACCCACCACCCTGCTCTGCGGAGCCCGGACGTTCCTCGAGCCACTTGCGTGGCGCGCGACCGCCTGGCCAACCCATCCGTCCTTCAGTCTACCGGCGTCAGGCGCCCGCCCTGTCACAGGTAATATCGACGGGTGCTGATTCTCCTGCCGCCTTCCGAAGGCAAGACCCCCGCTGCCAAAGGCCCTGCCATTGATTGGGAGGCGTTGAGCTTCCCGGAACTGAACCCTTACCGGGCCAAGGTGCTGGACGCATTGGGGACGGTCAGCGCCCACGAGGACGCACTCGCCTTACTGGGCGTCGGCGCCTCCTTGCGGGACGACGTCGAACGCAATACCCGGCTGCACGCCGAACCGGCGGCGCCCGCCCACCAGGTCTATGCGGGCGTGCTGTATGACGCATTGGGCTTTGGCACCATGACGCCGACCCAGCGACGGAAGGCAACGGAGTCCATCCTGGTGGTCTCCGCCCTGTGGGGCGCGATTGGCTTTGGCGACCATGTGCCCGCCTACCGGCTGTCCATGGGAACCGCACTGCCCGACGTCGGACGCCTCGCCTCCTACTGGAAACCCCAACTGACGGCCGCCCTCGCCGCCCGCACCGAGGGGGAACTGCTGGTGGACTGCCGCTCCAGCACCTACGCGGCTGCCTGGGCTCCCCCGCCGGCGCAGACCGTCTCTGTCAACGTGTTTACGGAGGCCAACGGCAAGAGGACCGTGGTAAGCCACTTCGCCAAGCACACGCGCGGCGAACTGGCCAGGCACCTGCTGACACGTCGCGGAAAAACACCGGCCACACCTGTTCAGCTCCTGAAAGCCACCAACGAGGCCTGGACCGCCGAACTTGTTGAGGGCACTGCACGCAAACCGCACGCGCTCAACATCATTCTGAGGGGCTAGTCGGCTAGTTCCACTCCGCGGACCGGACCAGGATGCATCCCGAATCCGGGCAGAAGACGATCTCGTCCTCGGCGGCTGCTTTCACTTCTGCGAGGTCGCCGGGGCTGAGTGTCATGCCGGACCCCTCGGACTTGCCGTGGAAGAGCCGGGCCGCACCTACGCCGCGCTTGGCAATGGTCTTTTCGTAGATCGCGAGCATGGTGGGGTCCAGGGTCTCCGCAAAAGCTGCCCGTTGTCCGCGGACAACCGCCTCTTCCGCGGCAACCTCCGCGATGGCCTCATCAAGCTCGGCCCTGATGGCACCAAAAGATCCTTGGATGTCGTCCACGATCGCCTGTTGCGCTGCCTGCCGTTCCCGCAGTCCGTCCAGGCGTTCAAGGATCTCCAGCTCGATGTCTTCAAGGTCCGAGCGGCGCTTGTTGAGGGAGGCGATATCGTTCTGCAACGCAACCAAGTCCTTGGAAAGTCCTGTTCCGCTGTTGAGCCGGGCCTCGTCCCGGTCAATCCGTGAAACCACCTGCTCCACGTCAGCTTCCGCGCGGCGCAGCTCCGCTTCGGCGTCGTGCACGGCCAGCTTGGCCGCACCGAGTTCGCCGTTGGCCACGGTGAGGGCATCAGTCAGGTCCACGATCCGGGGATCCGTCTCCAGGACCTTCCGGCGTCCGGCCAGCGACTTCAGCTTGGCGTCTAGTCCCTGCAGATCAAGCAATTTCAGTTGTTCTGCCGGTGCTGCTTTCGCCACGCTTACCTCCGCTGGTCTGTGTTTTCCCTACGGTTTGCCCGTATGTTCCTAGACTCTAGTCCCCGCCGGGAGTCAGGATGAAGTCCCAGGGATCGCTGTTGGTGCTGCTGACGCGGATCTCGACGTCGAAGCCCTGGTCCATGAGCACGTTGCCAAGCGCTTCGGCCGCGACGGGAAGCCACAGCCATTCGCTGGCGAAGTGCGAGACGTCAATGAGGTAAGGCCTGCCGTTCACCGCACCTTCGCGGGCTTCAGAGGCAGGGTGGTGGCGCATGTCCGCGGTCACGTAGACATCGGCGTGGTTGGCGCGGACGGCGTCGAGCAGGCTGTCACCTGCCCCGCCGCAGACGGCAACCCTGCGCACCAAGCCGTCCTTGTCCCCTGCCACGCGCACACCGCCGGCCACCGCCGGCAGCATCCCGAAAACCCTGGCGGCGAAGTCGCCGAGTGTCATGAGCTCGGGGAGGTCGCCTACCCGGCCGATCCCTTCCTCCGGCAAGCCGTTGGCCGCGGTGGCCAATGGCGTAACGTTGTCCAGCCCCATGGCATCGGCAAGGACGTCAGAGACTCCCCCTACCGCCGAGTCCCCGTTGGTGTGCACGGTGAGCAGTCCCGTTCCGGCTTCAATGAGGCGGTGCACGGCCAGGCCCTTGGCCGAGGTGGCAGCCACGGAGTTCACCCCTTTGAGCAACAGCGGGTGATGGGTTATGAGGAGTTCGGCGCCCCATTCGATCGCTTCATCAATGACATCCAGGGTGGGGTCAACAGCGAAGAGGACTTTGGTGACCGGAACATCGGGGCGGCCAACAACCAGCCCCACCTCGTCCCAGTCCTCCGCGAGGGATTCGGGCCAGAGTTCCTCCACTGCCAGCAGGACCTGGCCCAGGGTCGGTTCCCCGTTCGCGTCGATCGTGCCGGCTTCATCGCCGGTGTCCCCGTTGGAAAGGGCGGTGTCTACTGCTTCCATACTCTTATTCTTACCTACGCAGCCGGATCGGTCAGGGTCCGGCCACGCGCCAAAGTGCAGGAGGCTGCTCGATTCCGTCACCGTCCCGTAAGGTGTTGCGGGAATCATCACGCCCTGCGAGCCATTGAAGAGATCATGAAAACTTTCGTACTTGGCGGCGGCTGCTTCTGGTGCCTTGATGCCGTTTACCAAAAGACCCGCGGTGTCAGCTCGGTTGTCTCCGGCTATACAGGCGGCCATCTGCCCGATCCCGACTACTACGAGGTGTGCTCCGGAACCACCGGGCATGCCGAGGTGGTGGCGGTGACCTTTGACGAAGCCTCGGTTCCGGAAGAGGTCATCCTGGACATGTTCTTCGCCCTGCACGACCCCACCACGTTGAACCGCCAGGGCTACGACGTGGGCACGCAGTACCGCTCCTCGATGTTCTACACCACCACAGAGGAGAAGATCCTTTTCGAGGAAGCCATTGAGCGCGCCCAGGCATTGTGGTCGAATCCGATTGTTACGGAAGTGACCAGGCTGGGTCATTTCTACGATGCAGAAGATATCCACCAGAACTACTACGCAAAATTCCCGAACCAGGGCTACTGCCAGGTGATTATTAACCCGAAGCTGGCCAAGGCCAGGAAATATTACTCCGCATGGCTAATTGCTTAGCGGGGTTTCCGCCCCGCTGGTTAGGCTGACCTCAGCAATCCCTCTTCAGAGATAGGCATACATTTTCATGGCAAGGATCTACGACGACGTCACCCAGTTGGTCGGACGCACCCCGCTTGTCCGGTTGAACCGCCTTACCGAAGGACTTGACGCCACTGTTGCGGTCAAGCTGGAGTTCTACAACCCGGCCAACAGCGTCAAAGACCGCATCGGCGTGGCCATCATCGACGCCGCCGAGAAGTCCGGTGCCCTGAAGCCCGGCGGCACCATCGTCGAAGGAACCTCCGGAAACACGGGCATCGCCCTTGCTTTGGTGGGCGCAGCCCGCGGCTACAAGGTCATCCTCACCATGCCGGAGACCATGTCCACGGAACGCCGTGTCATGCTCCGCGCCTACGGCGCCGAAATCGTCCTCACCCCGGGTTCCGAAGGCATGCGCGGTGCGGTGGAGAAGGCCCAGGAAATCGTAGCCAACACCGAGAACTCCATTTGGGCACGCCAGTTCGCCAACGAGGCCAACCCCCAGGTGCACCGTGACACCACGGCCGAGGAAGTCTGGGCAGATACCGACGGCGAAGTGGACATCTTCGTTGCCGGCGTCGGCACCGGCGGAACCATCACCGGCGTCGGACAGGTCCTGAAGGAACGCAAGCCCGGCGTACAGATCGTGGCCGTCGAACCCAAGGACTCCCCCATCCTGAACGGCGGCGCCCCGGGCCCGCACAAGATCCAGGGCCTTGGAGCGAACTTCGTTCCCGAAATCCTGGACACCAACGTCTACGACGAGGTGCTCGACGCCACGCTCGAAGATTCCGTCCGCGTTGCCCGCGAACTCGGTGCCCGCGAAGGCATCCTGGGCGGCATCTCCTCCGGCGCGATCGTGTGGGGCGCACTGGAACTGGCCAAGCGCCCCGAAAACGCCGGCAAGCTGATTGTGGCTGTGGTCTGCGACTTCGGCGAACGTTACATCTCCACCGTGCTGTTTGACGATATCCGCGGCTGATCCTTCGCCCGCACCCAACCCGTTCCTGTAGAAAGGTCTTTGTGAGTTTCTTCGCAAGGCTTAAGGAAGACCTCGACGCCGCCCGGTCCCACGACCCGGCGGCTCGAGGTTCTTTTGAGAACTTTTTCGCCTACTCCGGCCTGCACGCCATTTGGGCCCACCGGCTGACGCACAAGCTGTGGCAGAATCCGGCCCTCCGTTTTCCTGCCCGGCTGATATCACAGCTGGCCCGGTTCATGACCGGCATCGAGATCCATCCCGGTGCCACGATCGGGCGCCGTTTCTTCATTGACCACGGCATGGGCGTGGTGATCGGAGAGACCTCGGAGATCGGTGACGACGTCATGATCTACCACGGGGTGACGTTGGGCGGCCGTTCACTGGCCAAGGTCAAGCGGCACCCGACCATCGGTGACCGGGTCACCATCGGCGCCGGGGCAAAGGTGCTGGGTCCCATCACGATCGGTGCGGACAGCGCCATCGGCGCCAACGCCGTGGTGGTGAAGAACGCTCCCCCGGAGTCCATCATCACCGGCATCCCCGCCACATGGCGGCACAGGGATGCAAGGTCGGAGACCAAGCCGGCGGTGGACCCCGCCGAGTACTACATCGAATACCGGATCTAGCAAGCACGGTCCGGAAGACTCCCGGCGCCCCGGGATCCCTCGCCCCACGGCAGGGATCCCGGGGCGTTTGCGCCTTCAAGGCCCGGGGGATCGATGCGTCCTGGGACGGCAAAGGCCGGTTCCTCCCGGTGTGTGCGGGAGGGACCGGCCTTTGCGGTGATCGTGGTTAGTGGGTGTCCACTGCCGAGATTTCGGACTTGTCCTCGCCCCACAGCGTGTGGAACGTGCCCTCGGCGTCGACGCGGCCGTAGGTGTGGGCACCGAAGAGGTCGCGCTGGCCCTGGATCAGGGCAGCGGCCACGCGCTTGCGGCGCAGACCGTCGTAGTAGGCCAGGGATGAGGAGAAGACCGGTACCGGGATACCCAGCTGAACAGCGGTGGCCACAACGCGGCGCCATGCCGGCAGTGCCTCGGCGATGGCCTTTGTGAAAGCCGGCGCGAAGAGCAGGTTCGCGGGCTTTTCCTCGGCGGCGTAGGCGTTGGTGATGTCCTTGAGCAGTTCAGCGCGGATGATGCAGCCTGCGCGCCACAGCGAGGCGATCTCGTCCAGCTTCAGGTCCCAACCGTATTCCTTGGCCGCAGAGGTCAGCATGTCCAGGCCCTGGGCGTAGGAAACCAGCTTGGAAGCGTACAGCGCCTGACGGACATCCTCGACGAACGTCTCGGGGATTTCGACGGCGGCTTCTGCCCCTTCCAGCAGCTCCTGGCCCAGCTTGCGCTGCTCAGCCTGCGAGGACAGTGCGCGGGCGAAGACGGACTCGGCGATGCCGGATACCGGCGAGCCCAGCTCGAGTGCGGAGATAACCGTCCAGCGGCCGGTGCCCTTCTGGCCTGCGGCGTCAACCACAACATCCACGAAAGGCTTGCCGGTCTTGGCGTCCACGTGGCCAAGGACCTCGGCGGAGATTTCAATCAGGAAGGAGGACAAATCGCCCTTGTTCCATTCAGCGAAGATTTTGGCCTGTTCGGCCGGTTCGATGCCTGCACCAGAGCGCAGGAGATCGAAGGCTTCGCCGATGACCTGCATGTCGGCGTATTCGATGCCGTTGTGGACCATCTTGACGAAGTGGCCTGCACCGTCGGTGCCGATCCAGGCGCAGCACGGTTCGCCGTCGACCTTGGCGGAGATCTTTTCCAGCAGCGGGCCGAGCGCGTCGTAGGACTCGCGGGAACCGCCGGGCATGATGGACGGGCCATTGAGCGCGCCTTCTTCGCCGCCGGAGACACCGACGCCCACAAAGTGGAGGTCCTTCTTGGCCAGCGCGGCTTCCCGGCGGCGGGTGTCCTCGTAGTGCGAGTTACCGGCGTCGATGATGATGTCGCCGGCTTCGAGCAGCGGCTCAAGCTGTTCGATGACGTTGTCCACGGGGGCACCGGCCTTGACCATGATCAGGACACGGCGCGGCTTCTCCAGCGAGTCGACAAGCTCCTGCAGCGTTTCCGTGCGGATGAAATCGCCCTCTGACCCGTGCTTTTCAAGGAGTGCGTCGGTCTTCTCCACGGAACGGTTGTGGAGTGCCACGGTGAAGCCGTTGCGGGCAAGGTTGCGGGCAAGGTTGGCGCCCATCACCGCGAGGCCGGTGACACCGATGTGTGCTGACATCAAAACTCCAATTCGATCGTGCATAGTCCTGCAGGCAGCAGGAAGCGATTTCGTTAACAGGGGCTGTAATAAACCATACGTATTAAATTCGCGGGCCGGTAGCCTGGCTCACGTTGTGGGACAGCGCCGCGTCATAAAACAGTCTAGGATGACGCGGCTTTCCGGCGCGGGCGGCACGAACGTGCCGAACAGGGCCGAAGCAGGCGGCCTGCCTTCCGGGCGGAGTGTGCGCCACTATGCTTACCACTATGTCAACCAGCCTCCACCACCGCGCCGTCGAGCATCTGGGAACCCGGATCGTGGGTGGCACCCTCCCCACAGGCCACGTCATGCTGGCCGAGCACTTGGAAGAAGAGCTGAATGTCTCCCGCTCCGTCGTGCGCGAAGCAGTCCGGGTGCTCCAATCGCTGGGACTGGTGGAAACCATCAAGCGGGTGGGCATCAGGGTCCTGCCTGCCCACCGCTGGAACCCCTTCGATCCCCTGGTGATCCGCTGGCGGCTGGCCGGTGAAGCCCGCGGCGCCCAGTTGCGGTCGCTGGCTGAGCTGCGCTCCGCCGTCGAGCCCGTAGCTGCCGAACTGGCCGCCGGCAACGCACCGGACGCCCTGCGTCAAGAGCTCATGGACATCTCCCTTGCCCTGCGGGAAGCGGGCGACGCCGGGGACACAGCCCGCTTCCTGGAACTGGACATCCGGTTCCACGCCTTGGTGCTGTCCGGCTCAGGCAACGAGATGTTCGCCAACTTGATCGGCCAGGTTACTGAAACATTGACCGGGCGGACCGTTCACGGCCTGATGCCTGAGCACCCGCAGCAACAGGCCCTGCAATGGCACATCGATGTTGCCGAGGCGATCCACGCAGGAGACGGCCCCCGGGCCCGGGAGGCCTCTGATCAGATCATGCGTCACACCATTGCGGAGCTGGCCCCCATCTGGGAGAGCCAGCCCCGCGTCTTCGTTCCCGTCGCCAGGACCTAATCCCGGAAGTTCAGCAGTACCTTCCCGGATTCTGCTGAGTTCTTTGCCACCTCAAACGCTTCGAGGCCGTGGTTGAGATCGAATTCGTGCGTAACCACGGGGTCCACGGCCAGCGAGCCGTCGGCCAATGCCGTAATGACCTCGTCGATCTCGTCGTTGAAGCGGAAGGAACCAAGCAGTTCCAGTTCCCGGGTAATGGCCAACGAAATGAAGACCGGCTGGGGACCTGAGGGCAGCAAGCCCACCATCACCACCTTGCCTCCCCTGGTAGCCCCCTTGATGGCCGACGCCAGCCCGAAGTGGCTGCCCGAGGACTCAATGACGATGTCGGCGTCGACGGCGGCAATGGCCTCGGCGTCGTCGCCCTTCAGAACCGCATCCGCGCCTACCGCGCGTGCAATCTCCAGAGGCTTGTCATGCATGTCGACGGCGACGATCCGCGACGCGCCGTTGCGCTTCAGCACCGCAACAGCCAAGGCGCCGATCGGCCCGCTGCCGATCACCAGGGCAGTCTTCCCGGCAACATCCCCGGCGCGCGCTACGGCGTGCCAGGCGACGCTCGCCGGTTCCACGAGGGCGGCTGTCCGGAGGTCCAGGTTTTCCGGCAAGGCCCGCAGCATCCTGGAAGGAAGGTTCGAGTAGCGGCTGAAGGCGCCGTCAGTGTGCGGGTACCGCGCAGCACTGCCCAGGTAGGTGCAGCCAGGAGAAAGGTTCGGCCGGTCCTCCGGATACCGGACGTCACCCGGGGCGGGAGTGGCAGGGTGGACAGCCACCGGCGTGCCGGCTTCCGGACCACTGCCGTCCGCCGCCTGCTGGAGGACGACCCCGACGATTTCGTGGCCAAGGACCATTGGTTCCTTGAGGATGGACTCACCGGCTGCGCCATGGAGCCAGTAGTGCAGGTCCGATCCGCAGATTCCCCCGTAGGCGATCTCAACAATCGCCTCGTCGGGTGCGGGGCGGGTCAGCGGAAGGTCTTCGATGCGCAGGTCGCCCTTGCCGTGGGCCACCACAGCGGGTCCGGATGCTGGAAGCATGATGCCCATCAGACCACCACCGTCATTCCGCCGTCGACGAAGATCGTCTGGCCGTTGACGAAGTTGGAGGCCTGCGACGCCAGCCACACAGTGGGTCCGGCGAGGTCAGCCACCGTGCCCCAGCGGTTGGCGGGCGTCCTGCCCAGGATCCACGAATTGAAGTCCTGGTCGTCAACCAGGTTCTGGGTCATTTCCGTGTGGATGTATCCCGGTGCAATGCCGTTGATTTGCAGCCCGGAAGCTGCCCATTCCGCGGTCATGGCGCGGGTCAGGTTCCGCAAGCCGCCTTTGGCCGCAACATAGGGCGCGATGGTGGGGCGGGCGAGGTCGGTCTGCACCGAGCAGATGTTGATGATCTTGCCGCTGCCCCTGGGGATCATGTGCCGGGCGGCTTCACGGCCCACCAGGAAGGCACTGGTGAGGTCGGTGGTGATCACGCGTTCCCAGTCCTTGACGTCAAGGTCGAGCATGGGAACCCGGTGCTGGATGCCGGCATTGTTGACCAGGATGTCCAGTGGGCCGACGTTCTCCTCGACCCAGTCCACGCCCTCAGCGGCGGAGGCAGCGTCGGTGACATCGAAAGCCCGGCTTTGGACCCGCCCTTCGGGGTAATCGGCGGCCATTGCCTGCTGCGCAGCCTGAAGCCGCTCGCTGTTGATTCCATTCAGCACCACCGTCGCCCCGGCGTCGGCAAGGCCCCGGGCGAGGGCGTTGCCGATCCCCCGGCTTGAACCGGTGACCAGCGCAACGCGGCCGGTCAGATCGAATAGTCCACTCATGGTTATGTTGATTTCCTTCGTGTTCGGATCCGGCAAGGGCTTGTTCATGCCGGTCGGATGGGGTTTGTTAGCTGGCGGCTGGTGACCCGGCGGGCGGTGATCAGGCGGGCGGTGACCAGGCGGGAATGGCGCCCAGGTTGGCGATGGTTTGCCGAACAACGGCCAGGTCCTGGTCACCCAGCCCTTGGCGCTTCAGTTCGGCGTAAAGCTCAGTGGCGGCCGTCGCGATAGGGACGGCGGTCCCGGCTGCCCGGGCGCTGTCCAGGACGAAGCCGAGGTCCTTGTGCATGAACTTGGCAGGACCCGTGGGGTGATAGTCCTTGGCTGCGAGGCGGGGTCCAACGACCTCCAGGACACGGCTTCCCGCCAAGCCGCCGGACAGGACGTCAAACAGGGCTTCCACATCCATGCCCGAGTGCTCGGCGAGTTCCGCCGCCTCGGCGAGTGCCGCCGTCGTACTTCCCACGATCAACTGGTTGCACGCCTTGGCGAGCGACCCGGATCCCAGTCCGCCCATGCGCCGGACCGTGGAACCCATGGTCGAAAAAAGCGGGTGAAGCCGCTCGAAGTCCGCCTCCGATGCGCCCACCATGATGGCGAGTGTCCCCTGCTGCGCGCCCACCGTGCCGCCGCTGACCGGTGCATCCACCACAACGGCGTTCCCGGCACTGGCCTCGGCCACGGTGTCACCGAACCGTCGGACTTCGGTCGGGGAGACACTGCTCATGATGACGACGGCGGTACCTGCCGCCGGGGGCACGGCCCGCCACGCGGACAGCAGGCCAGCGGCTGCGTCCTCAATGAAGGGCAGGTCAGGCAACATGAACACGATGACCGGCTCATCCCGCAGATCGGCGACGCTGGCCGCGCGCTTAATGGCCGGAACCGCGTCGAAGGCGCCTTCGGACCTGTTCCATCCCGTCACGTCCCAGCCGCCCGCAGCCAGGTTCGCGGCCATCGGAGCCCCCATCAGGCCCAGGCCTATGAAGCCTGCGCGCCTGCCGGGAGCCGATCCGGTGCTGTTCATGGGTTCGCCCTCACTTCTTCGTGGTCATATCGGAGAAATCTGTTCAATATCCTAGCCGTCATTCAGTATGATGAACACTATGACGACTGATGAACTTACCATCGCGATCGCTGTACCCCTCGAAGCTGAGTATGTAGAGCAGATCCGTGCTGTTGACCCTTCCGTGACCGTCCTCTACGAGCCGGACCTGCTGCCCCCCGAGCGTTTCCCGGCCGACCACGCCGGCGACCCCCGCTTCGAGCGCACCCCTGAGCAGGAAGAGCGCTACTGGTCGATGCTGAACAAAGCCCAGGTTCTGTACGGCTTCCCGAACGAGAGCCCGGCGGGCCTGGCCAGGATCGCCGAAAGCAACCCCCGCCTGCAATGGATCCACGCCATGGCTGCGGGAGCAGGCGGCGCCGTCAAGGCATCGGGCCTCGACACCGAAACCCTCCGGAAGTTTCACGTCACCACCTCAGCCGGAGTGCACGCGCTCCCCCTCGCTGAATTCTCCGCCTTCGGCATCCTGAACGGGTTCAAGCGCAGTGCCGAGCTGGCCCAGGACCAGGCTGCCAAGGTGTGGCCTGAGCTGCGGACCCCCACCAGGCTTGCCAATGGCTCCAAGGTTGTCATTGCAGGCCTCGGCGAGATCGGCATGGAGACGGCACGGATCGCACGGGCCCTTGGCATGAAGGTCAGCGGCACCAAGCGCAACGTCGAAGCCATTGAAGGAATCGACGAGGTCACCACCAACGACGGACTCGCCGGCCTGGTTGCCGACGCCGACGCCGTGGTCAACACCCTGCCCGGCACCCCCTACACGGAGAAGCTTTTCAGCACCGGGATCTTCTCCGCAATGAAGCCCGGGACAGTGTTCGTCAACGTTGGGCGCGGCACGGTAGTGGACGAGGACGCGCTGCTCGAAGCCCTCAACAACGGGCAGGTCTCCTATGCTTGCCTCGACGTTTTTGCTGTTGAGCCGCTCCCCCAGGACAGCCCGCTCTGGAGCCACCCCAAGGTGCTGGTTTCGCCGCACACCTCAGCACTCAGCGCTGCCGAGAACCGCCTCATTGCAGAACGCTTCTGCAGCAACCTCCGCAAGTTCATCGACGGGGAAGATCTCCCGCACCTCGTGGATCCGGTGCACTTCTACTAAACCCGCGCCACCAACAAAGGCTCCAACCCCCGGACTGAACCGGCCGCCGGGGGTTGGGGCCTTTTGCTGTGTGGCCCACCCGCGGCGGGTTCGCGGGAATCCTGCGGTCACCCAGGGAAACTTCGCGCCGCACGGCAGCTTTCCGGCGAACACGTGGGCCCGCGAACGCCAGCTTTCCCGCGAACGCGTGCTTTCCCGCGAACGCGTGGGCCGACTCACGTCGCCGGAAAGCAGTGGCACACGCGAAAGGGCGGCTTCGCCGTGCGAAGCCGCCCTTTCAGGGGTTTACAGCGCCTACTTGGCATCCTCCGTGCTGACGAGGTCGCGTCCCACCGTCTCCGGAGTGAAGAAGGTAGTGACAAAGGAGATGAGCGCCAGGACAAGCGAGTAGATGGCAAGGACCAGCCACGAATGGTTGGTTGCCGCCAGCAATACTGCTCCAAGCAGAGGGGCGATACCGCCGGCGATGACTGCGGAAATTTCCCGGCTCATGGCCACGCCGGTAAACCGGTACTGCGAACCAAAGAGCTCAGGAAGCAAGGGGCACTGCGGGCCGAGCATGGACTGTACGCCGATCGCGATGCCCACTGCCATGACGATCCATACCAACGTGACGTTGCCCAGGGTGACCAGGTAGAAGGCCGGGACAGCAATGATCGCCTGGAAGAGGGCACCGTAACGGTAGACCGGAACACGGCCGAACCTGTCGGACAAAGCACCGAAGGTAACCACCAGGATGGCTGCGAAACCTGCGGCAATCAGCAGGCCGACGGGGCCAATGGAGTTATTGCCCGCGAAAACACCGGCCGGCATGCTCATGAACGACACCAGCAGGGCCGAGTAGATGGACGAGTTGCCGTTTTCTCCCATACGGAGCCCGATGCCCACCAGGACGTTCTTCTTGGAATGCTTCCACAGCGCACCGATGGGGTTCTTGACGACGTTCTTGTGCTTCTCAAGTTCCTGGAAAGCCGGAGTTTCCTTGAGCTTCAGGCGAATGAAGACCGCAACGATGATCAGGATGAAACTGGCCAGGAAGGGAACGCGCCACAGCCAGCCTTGAAGGACCGAGGTGTCCGCCATGGCAATCAGGGCAAACGTACCGGCGCCCAGGAGCGTGCCGAGCTGGATACCCACGAAAGGCAGGGATGCGAAGAACCCACGACGGCGGCGCGGGGCCACTTCCGAGATCAGCGTCGTTGCGCCGGCCTGCTCCGCGCCGGCACCGAGGCCTTGGATGATCCGGAGGGTCACCAGCAGAACTGCGCCCAGCATGCCCGCCTGTTCGAACGTGGGGAGCAATCCGATGGCGAAGCTGGCGGTGCCCATCAAGGCGATGGTCAGGATCAGTACCATCTTCCGGCCGAACCGGTCACCGATGAAACCGAAGATCAGCCCGCCGAAGGGACGCGCCGCGAATCCGACGCCGTACGTCGCGAAGGACGCGATGAGGGCGCCGTCCGGCCCCAGAGGAGCAAAGAACAACGGCCCGAAGATCAAGGCCGAAGCCAAGCCGTAGATGTAGAAGTCGTAGTACTCCAGAGCGGAGCCTACGGAACTGGCCAGCGTTGCCCTTCGAAGCTGGTCCGGTTCTACAACCGCGTCGTCAGCCTCCGCTGCGAGCTTTGCATTGGTTTGAGTAATCACAAGCACTCCCTCAACATCACGCGAGGCCCCCGTTGGCCCGGCGAGATAGTGATGGCTTCAACCGCCAAGGTCACTATACTGAACAGCGTACAGCGAGTTGAATCACATGCCAATATTGAAATCAGATTTATTTGCAGGTCTGAGCTAGTCAGCCCATAGGGTTGCCCAGGGATCGGGCCAATTCCTTCAGCTCTTTGACCATGAGCGCGCCCTGCTCTTCGGAATAAGTGGCCTTCAGTGCTGTCACCGACAGTCCAAGGCTGGGTCCATGGGCGCCGTGAGTAGGCACCGGCACGGCCAGGCAAACGACGCCGACGGTCGACTCCTCGTCCTCGAAGGCGAAGCCTTGCTTCCGTATGGTCGCAATCTGGGCCTTTAGCTCCTCGGCCGTCCTGAGGGAATTTGCCGTCATGACCGGCAGTGCCATGCCGTCCGGGAACATGGCCTCAATGTCGTGGTCGTGGAGTTGGGCAATCAGCGCCTTGCCCACGCCGCACAGGGACACGGGCATTTTGTCGCCGATGTTGGATGTCAGCCGGACAGCGGGGTGGCCCTCATAGCGGGCCAGATAGATGACGTGGTCACCGTCGAGCATGGCGATGCGCACGGTCTCCCCGGAGAGGGTGGGCGCTTGCTCGCAGTACTTGTAGAACTCCTGGACCTCATCAAGACGGCTCAGATACGCAGCGCCGAGTTCAACGAGCTTGCGCCCCAACGCGAAATCGGCTCCTTGGCGGGTGATAAGCCGCGCCTCTTCCAGGGCAAGCAGCAGATTCGAGGTGGAAGATTTGGGAATCCCCAGCTCCCTGGCGAGGTCACTCAGGGTCAGTCTCCCCGAAGGGGACCCGGCGAGGGCGTCCAGCACTGCGGCAGCCCGGGTCACGGCCGGAGCCGGCGACGATGCTCCCAACCCTTCTGAACGGGCGGTTCGGGAATCAGCCATGATTCTCCTTCGTCGTTGGATCCTGCTGTTCAGTCTGCTGAACAGATCCCATCATAGTGGGTTTTGGAGAGTGAGAACCTACGATTTCCGTCCCGGCGGTTCCGGCAAAAGACACAGAACTGCCCATTGCCGTGATTGCTTTCCATTCATCCGGAGTTCGCTGTATATTCTTTTTCGAGCTCTCCACCGCGGCATCCCCCAATAGTCGCGGTGGAGAGCTCAGCCATTTCCAGGGAAACAGCGGGTCCTGCCTTAGGCGACAGCGTGCATTTCTTCCCTGATGCACCACCCTCCGCCGGCGCCGTCGCGCACGAGTTCCCATGTGGCCAGGGCCGAACCCGGGTTGCTACCGAGGCGGACCTGGACCTGGCACACTTCAATGTCCACCCTGCCCTGCCCGCGAGGCATGCGCTTGGTGGTCTCCCACCAGGCCACCCGTTCAAACCAGCGAACGGGCTCGACCGCTATCTGCCATTCCCTGGCTCCCCGCACCACCGACTCGGGGGTGCCGTCAGCTGTGTTACGTATATAGACGTGCTCCATACTGAGGACACTAGGGGCAGGTACTGACAGGATTGCTGCCGGCAAAAACAAACCCCCGGCTTCTTCCAATGGGAAGATGCCGGGGGTTTTATGTGGTGGGTCCTACCGGGATCGAACCGATGACATCCACGGTGTAAACGTGGCGCTCTACCAGCTGAGCTAAAGACCCTTGCTTGGTTCCGTACGTTCAGCACGTCAACCAACGAACAACGACTCTACATGATCATCCGGCAGAATGACCAATCGAACGTTCCGCTTGATCCAGATCGGGCAAATGCCCCGCCAAATAGCTCAACGCTCCGCTGACGCCCAGGTCCAGCTTCAGCGTTGCGAACTCATCGCCCCGGGTGATGCCCCTGTTGATAATGACCACCGGCTTGCCCGCCTTGGCAGCATGGCGGACGAACCTCAGCCCGCTCATGACGGTTAGAGACGATCCGGCCACCAAAAGGGCGCCGGCGTCGTCAACCATGCCATAAGCCCGCTGAACACGATCTTTCGGGACGTTTTCACCGAAATAGACAAAGTCAGGTTTGAGGGTTGCCCCGCAGACGGGACAGACGGCCACCACAAAGGACGTGATGAGTTCCGGATCTTCCACGGTCGCATCCGCATCAGGAGCCATCTCCACCACGCCGGCCTCGACGGCCTTCTGGACGAAGCCCGGGTTCAACTCCTCGAGGATGGCGGCGAGCAACTTCCTGGAAAAGGTGTGGCCCTGCTCCAGGCAGATGACCTGGTCGAAGCGTCCATGGAGGTCCACCACGTTGACACTGCCTGCGTCTTCGTGGAGCCTGTCGACGTTCTGCGTGATGAGTCCGCTCAGGAGGCCCCGCTGTTCCATGGCTGCCACGGCGGCATGGCCCACGTTCGGATTGGCGCGGCGCAGATGCGACCATCCGATGTGGTTGCGGGCCCAGTACCGCCGGCGGTTTGCCGCGCTGCGGATGAACTCCTGGTAGGTCATGGGCTTTCTTGGCGCCGATCCCGGTCCCCTGTAATCAGGTATTCCGGAATCCGTACTGAGGCCTGCGCCGGTGAGGACAGCCAGTCGCTTGCCTGCCAGGACCCCATGCGCTTCTTGCAGCCCGGCAACCTCGGCTGGTTCCAAAGCTT
Organism: Paenarthrobacter sp. YJN-5; assembly: GCF_015040095.1. Taxonomy (NCBI): domain Bacteria; kingdom Bacillati; phylum Actinomycetota; class Actinomycetes; order Micrococcales; family Micrococcaceae; genus Paenarthrobacter; species Paenarthrobacter sp. YJN-5. The sequence goes on along the minus strand of NZ_CP053544.1, from coordinate 2,045,169 downwards.
CCATGGGTGCGGGGTCCTGGCTGGCGAAGCCTGTCATGCCCACGCCGGGCGTCACGTTGCTCACAGCCGGCCCGGGAGGTGCACTGCTACTGCTCCGCCAAGGCAGACAGCGCGGCACGGTATTCTCCGAGGTCGCGTGCTTGCCCCCGGGGGTTGACTACCACGTAGCGGACGATGCCATCTGCATCGATGATGAACGTTCCCCGAAGAGCCATGCCGCTGTCTTCGTCGAAAACGCCATACTGGCGGGCTACTTCCCCGTGGGGCCAGAAGTCCGCCAGAAGATCAAACCCGTAGCCCTCTTTTTCGGCGTAGGCGCGCAAGGAAAACTTACTGTCCACGGAGATGGCGAGCACTGCAGCGTCAGCGTCGTCAAAGGCCCCGATATTGTCCCGGAGCTCACAGAGTTCACCGGTGCAGATTCCTGAGAAAGCAAAGGGATAGAAAACCAGGACCACGTTCCGGCCCCTGAAGTCCGACAACCGGATGGGCTCGCCGTATTGGTTGGACAACTCGAAGTCCGGCGCCGGTTCCCCGGCCGCAGGTACGGTCGCCGGGAGGGATTCGCGTACTTCCGTCACTTGTTCTTCTTTGCCACGAGCCGGGTGGCACTCCAGTCCTTGGAAACTCCGGCCGAGGTTGTCAGGTGGAGCCCGGACGTGGGCGCTGCATCCTGGATATCGGCCGGGGAGACGTAATTGGGACGGCCGGACTTGGGCGTCAGGACCCAAACCACTCCGCCCTCCTTCAAAGTGGTGAGCGAGTCCATCAGGGCATCCACCAGGTCACCGTCGCCGTCGCGCCACCAGAAAATCACGGCATCGACGACGTCATGATCGTCTTCATCCAAGAGTTCTGATCCGGTGAAATCCTCGATATCGTCACGCAAGTCGAAGTCGACGTCGTCGTCATAGCCGCGTTCCTGAATCAGATCCCCATCTTTGAAACCCAATCTTTCCGCCACATTTACCGATGTGGCGGCGTCGGCCTCGCTCACGTTTCCTCCTTTTGAAGTGACTTCCATTACTAAAGCCAACACCCTTTGGGCGCCCGCTTCAAGCCGTCGCAGCTGCGGGCGGCCACTTTCCACCTTACTCCGAGGGCTTTTGCCCGCGCGGAAACACCGTGTATCCGGCCATGCCACACGTCCGGGTGTGACATACAACGCCTGTGAACGGGTGCGGCTACGCATACCAGCGCCGCGAAAGCTAGAGTGGCCATGAGCGCTTTGGCTGCAGGGCGACCGCCCCGAAGAAATCCTCTATGGACAGCCATTCGCTCACAAGACCTGCCCGGCGCATCCGACCGGGCTGTTGAAACCGAGATGTCGCACACGACGCGTTCATGACGGGCAGTTACCCTGCCGGACCTGAGGCGCCGATGGATGCGCCTAAAGGAAGGTTGGACGTGGCTGCAGGAGAAGAGACCTCACACATCCTCAGCGGGTTGACTGCCCAGCTGCCTGATCGTGATCCGGAAGAGACTGCGGAGTGGATTGAGTCCCTTGATGCGTTGATCGCTGAGCAGGGTACTGAGCGTGCGCAGTTCATTATGCGTTCGTTGCTCCAGCGTGCCGGTGCCCGGAGCGTGGGTGTTCCGATGGTGACCACTACTGATTACGTGAACACGATTCCGGTGGATCAGGAGGCCGAGTTCCCGGGTAATGAGGAGTTCGAGCGCCGGTACCGGGCGTATATGCGGTGGAACGCGGCGGTGATGGTTCACCGGGCGCAGCGCTCTGATATCGGGGTGGGCGGGCATATTTCCACGTACGCGGGCGCGGCGACGTTGTATGAGGTGGGTTTCAATCACTTCTTCCGCGGCAAGGACCATCCTTCGGGCGGGGACCAGGTGTTTTTCCAGGGCCACGCGTCCCCGGGCATGTACGCGCGTGCGTTCATGGAAGGGCGGTTGAGCGAGGAGGATCTGGACGGGTTCCGGCAGGAGAAGTCCAAGGAAGGCCATGCCCTGTCTTCCTACCCGCACCCGCGCCTGATGCCGGGGTTCTGGGAATTCCCGACCGTGTCGATGGGTATCGGCCCGATGAACGCGATCTACCAGGCCCAGTCCAACCGGTACCTGCATAACCGCGGGATCAAGGACACCTCGGACCAGCAGGTCTGGGCGTTCCTTGGTGACGGTGAAATGGACGAGCCCGAATCGCGGGGTTTGCTGCAGCTGGCAGCGAACGAGAACCTGGACAACCTGAACTTCGTGATCAACTGCAACCTCCAGCGCCTGGACGGGCCGGTACGCGGCAACGGCAAGATCATGCAGGAACTCGAAGCGTTCTTCCGCGGCGCGGGCTGGAACGTGATCAAGGTCGTCTGGGGCCGGGAATGGGACTCCCTCCTGGAAGCGGACCACGACGGTGCGCTGGTCAAACTCATGAACGAAACCGCCGACGGGGACTACCAGACCTACAAGGCCGAATCCGGCGGGTTCGTCCGCGAACACTTCTTCGGCCGCACCCCGCAGACCAAGGACATGGTCGCGGACCTGAGCGATGAACAGATCTGGAACCTCAAACGCGGCGGCCATGACTACCGCAAGGTCTACGCCGCGTACAAGGCAGCGACCGAGTTCAAGGGCAAACCCACCGTCATCCTGGCCAAAACCGTCAAGGGCTACGGCCTGGGACCGCACTTCGAGGGCCGCAACGCGACCCACCAAATGAAGAAACTGACCATGGAAGACCTCAAAGCCTTCCGTGACCACCTGCGCATCCCGATCAGCGATGAACAACTCGACGCGGACCTCTACCGGCCCCCGTACTACCACCCCGGCATGGACGCCCCGGAAATCCAGTACCTCATGGAACGCCGCAAAGCACTGGGCGGATTCCTGCCCGAACGCCGCCCCGGCCACACCCCCGTGACCCTGCCCGAAGCCAAATCCTACGACATCGCCAAACGCGGATCCGGGAAACAACAAGCCGCGACCACCATGGCCTTCGTGCGCCTGCTCAAAGACCTCATGCGCGATAAGAACTTCGGCCACCGCCTCGTCCCGGTCGTCCCGGACGAATCCCGCACCTTCGGCATGGACGCGTTCTTCCCGACCGCGAAAATCTACAACCCCAAAGGCCAGAACTACCTCTCCGTGGACCGCGACCTCGTCCTGGCCTACAAAGAATCCCCCGCCGGACAACTGATCCACCCCGGCATCAACGAAGCCGGAGCCGTCGCAGCATTCACCGCCGCCGGAACCTCCTACGCCACCCACGGCGAACCCCTGGTCCCGATCTACGTCTTCTACTCCATGTTCGGCTTCCAACGCACCGGCGACTCCTTCTGGGCCGCAGCAGACCAAATGACCCGCGGCTTCATCATCGGCGCCACCGCAGGACGAACCACCCTCACCGGCGAAGGACTCCAACACGCCGACGGACACTCCCCCCTGCTCGCCTCCACCAACCCCGCCGTCCGCACCTACGACCCCGCCTACGGCTACGAAATCGGCCACATCATCCGCCACGGACTCGAACAAATGTACGGCGAGGACAGCACGGATAAAAACGTCATGTACTACCTCACCGTCTACAACGAGCCCATCACCCAACCGGCCGAACCCGCCGACCTGGACATCAACGGACTCCTCAAAGGCATCTACCAACTCGCCCCCGCACCCGAAGGGGACCCGAACCGGCCCACCGCACAAATCCTCGCCTCCGGCGTCTCCGTGCCCTGGGCCCTGGAAGCCGCCCGCATCCTCAACGAGGACTGGGGCGTCGCCGCGGCCGTCTGGTCAGTAACCTCCTGGAACGAACTCCGACGCGACGGACTCGCCGCCGAAGAACACGCCTTCCTCAACCCCGGCCAGGAAACACCCACCCCCTTCATCACCAAACAACTCCACGGCCACAACGGACCCGTCATCGCCGTGTCCGACTACATGAAAGCCATCCCCGACCAAATCCGCCAATACATCCCCAACGACTTCGCCTCCCTCGGAGCAGACGGCTTCGGCTTCTCCGACACCCGCCAAGCCGCCCGCCGCTACTTCAAAAACGACACCCACTCCATCGTCACCAAAACCCTGCAACTTCTCGCCGCCAAGGGCGAAGTCGCAGAAGACGCCACGGAGAAGGCCATCGCGAAGTACCGGCTGCTTGACGTCAACGCCGGCACCACCGGGGGCGCAGGCGGGGAGGCCTGACCTTTCGCCAAGGCCCAGGCCAGTCCCCCGGCTGGCCAAGCCCGGCAACAATCCGCACGGCGGCTTCCACCGGAAGGTGGGGGCCGCCGTCGGGCTTTAAGCACGCCGTTTGCAGCGCCACGCGGTGACGTGAGCCGCACCATGCGAAGTTGTAGCCTTCGCACAAATGGAGCTTGGTCTTGATGCACCGTATGCTCATTCCATGGCCGAGCCCACCAAGACCACTACCAAGCGCAAAGCAGCCCCGCCGGCGGTGTCCCCGGAGAAGGCCGAGACCTTGCGCCAGCTCCGCGCAAACGTGGGACAACTGTCCACCACCACCATGCGACAGCTGGAGAAATCACTGCCCTGGTACAGCCGGTTGAGCTCGGACGAACGCTCCGCGCTGGGACTTGTTGCGCAAAACGGCATCGCGGCTTTTGTGACCTGGTATGAGCGGCCGAGTTCCCCGTCCTGGATCCTGACCGACGTCTTCGGCAATGCGCCTACCGAACTGACTCGCTCCATCAGCCTGCAGAAAGCGCTGCAGCTGATCCGGATAGTGGTGGAGGTAGTGGAGGACCAGGTTCCGGTCATCGCACCGGAGTCCGACCAGCCTTCCCTGCGCGAAGCAGTGCTGAGGTACTCCCGCGAGGTGGCTTTCGCTGCAGCCGACGTGTATGCCCGCGCGGCCGAATCCCGCGGTTCGTGGGATACCCGGCTGGAAGCGCTGATCGTGGACGCCATCCTCCGCGGCGAGAACACGGACGCCCTGCGCTCCAGAATCGCGGCGCTGGGCTGGAAAGCCCAGGAGAGGTTCACGGTGATGGTGGGCAATTCCCCTTCAGAACCGAGCGCCAGCTATGTCAGCGAACTCCGCCGCACGGCCGGACGTTTCGCGGAGGACGCCTTGGTGGGAATCCAGGGCGACCGTTTGATCCTCATTCTCGGCGGAGTCCAGGACCGGGACACCGCCTATGTAAAACTGAGCGAACTCTTTGCCCCCGGCGCGGTGGTGTACGGCCCCGAGGCCAGCTCCCTGCTCGAGGCCAGCAGTTCCGCCCAGGCCGCCTTCGCGGGACTGACCGCGGCCCGTGCATGGCCGTCCGCTCCCCGGCCGGTAGCCGCCGACGACCTGCTGCCTGAACGTGTTGTCTCCGGAGATGACGCAGCGCGAAGGTCCTTGATCAAGAACATCTACCGCCCCCTGCTGGCCGCCTCGAACGGGCTGGTTGAAACCCTGGGCACCTACCTTGAGCTGGGACATTCGCTGGAAGCCACGGCGCGCGAATTGTTCGTCCATGCCAACACGGTGCGCTACCGTTTGAAGCGTGTTTGCGACGTGACGGGCTGGGATCCCCTGCTGCCGAGGGAAGCCTTCGTGCTCCAAACCGCCTTGGTGGTGGGGCGCCTTTCAGCCCAACCGAAGGCCGCTGCCGACCGTCACGCATCGCGTTCACAGAACTGAACCGTTGTAGACTTCCTACAAACTGACCCAGTGAGCTTGGTGTACCGAAACACCAGTGGATCACGTGGCAATTTGGAAAGCTGGATACGTGCTTGCAATCGTCTGCCCTGGACAGGGCTCCCAGACCCCAGGTTTTCTGGCCCCTTGGCTGGAACTCCCCTCCGTCGAAGGCCAATTGGCCAAGCTGAGCGAGATCGCAGGCATCGACCTCAAGGCCCACGGCACCACCTCTGATGAAGAAACCATCAAGGACACTGCCGTGGCGCAGCCGCTGATTGTGGCCGCGGGCCTCGTCGCCGCCAAATCCTTGTTCGACGTTGAACTCAATACCCTTCCCGTGATTCTTGCGGGGCACTCGGTAGGTGAAATCACCGCTTCCGCACTTGCGGGCGTCCTTACGGACGAGGAAGCCATGACATTCGTGCGCGAACGCGCCAACAGCATGGCAGCCGCTGCGGCCGTCACTCCCACGGGCATGAGTGCCGTGGTGGGCGGGGACCCGGCTGACGTCCTCGCAGCCATCGAGGCTTCCGGCGCTACTCCGGCCAACGTCAACGGCGCAGGCCAGACCGTGGCTGCCGGCACCTTCGAGCAGTTGAAGGCCCTTGCGGACAACCCGCCTGCCAAGGCCCGCGTCATCCCGCTCAAGGTCGCCGGCGCTTTCCATACCTCCCACATGGCTCCGGCCGTGGATGCACTTGAGGCACTCAAGCCCTCGCTTTCGCCCCAGGACCCTACGGTTCCCCTGCTGTCCAACTACGACGGCAAGGAAGTGAAGGCGGGTTCCGCCGTCGTCGACAGCCTGATCGCCCAGGTCTCCCGGCCGGTCCGTTGGGACCTCTGCATGGAGAACCTGGTTGAGCGCGGTGTTACCGGCGTCATCGAACTGGCCCCCGCGGGAACCCTCGCCGGCCTCGCAAAGCGCGGCATGCCCGGCGTCAAGACCGTAGCAGTCAAGACGCCCGAGGACCTGTCTGCCGCCCTTGCCCTGTTTGCCGAACTGGAGGGAGAAGCATGAGCACGCCCGTATTGAAGAAGGCTCCGGTTCACGAAAACAGCCGTATCCTCGGGATCGGTGCCTACCGGCCCGACGTCATCGTCACCAATGACGACGTCTGCCAGTGGATTGATTCTTCGGACGAATGGATCCGCCAGCGCACCGGCATCATCACCCGCCATCGCGCCGCTGCCGATGTCAGCGTGATCGACATGGCCGAGGGGGCCGCCCGCGACGCCCTCCAGCAGGCAGGCATTGAGGCATCCCAGTTGGGCGCCGTCATCGTCTCCACGGTCACCCACCCGTACGCAACGCCGTCGGCGGCTGCTGCACTCACCGACCGTTTAGGCGCGACGCCGGCACCTGCCTTTGACATCTCCGCCGCCTGCGCGGGTTATTGCTACGGGGTTGCCCAGGCGGATGCGCTGGTGCGGTCCGGAGCCGCAGACTACGTCTTGGTGGTTGGTGCCGAGAAACTTTCGGACGTCATCGACAACCACGAACGCACCATCTCGTTCCTCCTCGGTGACGGCGCCGGCGCCGTGGTGGTGGGACCTTCGGACACTCCGGGTATTGGCCCGTCTGTCTGGGGATCGGACGGCAGCAAGTGGAACGCCATCGGCATGACCCACTCGCTGGACGAAGTCAGGAAGCTGGGCGAATCAGCCCGCCACTCGGACGAGACAGACGATCCCGCCATCCTCTCCGCCACCCAGGACGTGTGGCCCACCCTGCGCCAGGACGGCCAGACCGTCTTCCGCTGGGCAGTCTGGGAAATGGCGAAGGTAGCCCAGCAGGCGCTGGATGCCGCCGGCATCGAAGCAAGCGACCTGGCTGCTTTTGTCCCCCATCAGGCGAACATGCGCATCATCGACGAGATGGTCAAGAAGCTGCAGCTGCCCGAGTCGGTGGTCGTTGCACGTGACATCGCCCAGGCAGGCAACACGTCCGCGGCCTCCATCCCCTTGGCCACCCACCGGCTCCTTCAGGAGAACCCGGGCCTGAGCGGAGGCCTGGCGTTGCAGATCGGTTTCGGCGCCGGCTTGGTCTTCGGCGCCCAAGTGATCGTGCTGCCGTAACCGGAGCCGTGTCTCCAGCCAACTGAATACGCAGTCAAAATCCAAACCGTAATCGCGGTTTGCCCCCTTTCCGGCAGCAGCCGGCACAACAAGAAAAGGAGCCAATCATGGCTAGCAACGAAGAAATCCTGGCCGGCCTGGCTGAAATCGTCAACGAAGAGACCGGCCTTGCCACCGAAGCCGTGGAACTGGACAAGTCCTTCACCGAAGACCTGGACATCGACTCCATCTCCATGATGACCATCGTGGTCAACGCCGAAGAGAAGTTCGGCGTCCGCATCCCGGATGAAGAGGTCAAGAACCTCAAGACCGTGGGCGACGCCGTCAGCTTCATCGCAAACGCACAGGCCTAGTCCTGGCACCAGCTGTGCCGGGCCGGGGTTGCTGATCCTGCGCCCGGCACAGCCGCATTACCGCCCAAAGATTTTTTCTGCCGCCCCTGCATGAACTGCAGGCGGGACGGCACATCCGACAGAGAGTGATCGCATGGCACGCAAAGTAGTCATAACCGGTCTGGGGGCCACCACTCCCATCGGCGGCGATGTTCCCACAATGTGGCAGAACGCGCTGAAAGGGGTCTCAGGAGCCCACACCCTCGAAGACGAGTGGGTTTCCAAGTACGACCTCCCCGTGCACTTTGCTGCCAGGTGCTCGACACCCGCACTGGACGTCCTGACGCGCGTTGAAGCCAAGCGCATGGACCCCTCGACCCAGTTCGGCGTCATCGCCGCGCGCGAGGCCTGGGCAGACGCAGGAATCGAAGGAATTGACCACGACCGCCTTGCAGTGGCCTTCGCCACCGGCATCGGCGGCGTCTGGACGCTTCTGGACGCCTGGGACACCCTCAAGGAAAAGGGACCCCGCAGGGTCCTGCCCATGACCGTTCCCATGCTGATGCCGAACGGCGTTGCCGCCGCAGTGAGCCTCGACCTGGGGGCCCGCGCCGGAGCCCACACGCCCGTCTCGGCCTGCGCCTCCGGCACGGAAGCACTCCACCTTGGCTTGGAGCTGATCCGTTCGGGCAAGGCCGATGTGGTCATGTGCGGCGGTGCCGAAGCGGCTATCCACCCGATGCCGTTGGCTGCCTTCTCCTCCATGCAAGCCCTTTCCCGTCGTAACGATGAGCCGGAGCGCGCCTCCAGGCCCTACGACATCGACCGCGACGGCTTTGTGATGGGTGAAGGCGCCGGAGCATTGGTGCTTGAAGCCGAAGAGCACGCGATCGCCCGTGGCGCACGCATCTACGCCGAGTTGGCCGGAACGTCGGTCACGGCAGACGCCTACCACATCACGGCTCCGGACCCTGAGGGCCTCGGTGCTACCCGTGCGCTGAAAGCAGCCATGTTCGACGGCCGCATCCAGGCCGAGGACGTGGTTCACGTCAACGCCCACGCCACATCCACTCCTGTGGGCGACAAGCCGGAGTACACGGCGCTCCGCGCTGCCCTGGGTACCCACGTGGACAACGTCGCTGTTTCGGCCACGAAGTCCCAGATGGGCCACCTCCTGGGTGCATCCGGCGCCGTCGAAGCTGTCCTCACGGTCCTGGCTGTCTACGAACGCAAGGCACCGGTAACCATCAACCTTGAGAACCAGGATCCGGAAATCCCCCTTGACGTCGTGACGTCGGTGCGGGACCTCCCTGCCGGGGACATCGTGGCCTTGAGCAACTCCTTCGGATTCGGCGGACACAACGCAGTCATCGCGGTCCGTAACGTCTAAAGCGGGTCCTTGAACCGGACGCGCAAAACCAGCAGGGCCCCCACCGCATATGGTGGGGGCCCTGCTGGTTGCTATGGGAACGTTGGAGGCTTGAGGTAGTCAGCCCACCTGGTGCAGCCAGCGAACAGGTGCGCCTTCGCCGGCGTGGCGGAACGGTTCGAGCTCTTCGTCCCACGCTTCGCCGAGGGCAAGGGAAAGCTCATGATAGACCGCCGAAGGATCGCCGGCACCGGACTCGTAGGCGTAACGAATGCGGTCTTCGCTGACCATGACGTTGCCGTGGACATCCGTGACGGCGTGGAAGATTCCGAGTTCGGGCGTGTGGGACCATCGGGCACCGTCCACCCCGGGACTCGGCTCCTCGGTCACTTCGTACCGCAGGTGTGCCCAGCCCCTGAGCGCAGAGGCCAGTTGGGCACCCGTGCCCGGCTGGCCAACCCACGACAATTCGGCCCGGAACATTCCGGGCGCAGCTGGTTGCGGGGTCCACTCAAGATCGGTTCGCTTATCCACGACCGATCCAATGGCCCATTCCACGTGCGGGCACAAGGCAGTCGGAGCCGAGTGCACGAACAGGACACCGCGGGTTGTTGCAACAGACATTCCATCCTCCATAGCTGTAGGTACGTCTTCCCCAACGACCTCTGCATGGACGACATCACTGACCTATGCCGTGAACCCTGCGGGATATTCAGTTATTTGGAGACGACCCAATCCCGATGGGCGCCGCTATTACGAACCAGTCTTCCACAATGGAATCGCTTTGCTCGATTGTGGCACACGAGTTCGTTGTGGCAAACGAGGAACCCTCAACTTGAAATTGAAGGTTCCGCAGTGGTGCTTTCATTTTGCCGTACACGTCACTTTTCCGCCAGTGCAACATTTGCCGGGCGCTAGGCCCTCGGGTGCGCTTGCCGGTAACTGTTGCGCAGTCTTTCCACGGAGACATGTGTGTAGATCTGGGTAGTGGCAAGGCTGCTGTGGCCGAGGATCTCCTGCACTGCCCTGAGATCGGCACCGCCGTCCAGCAAATGGGTGGCCGCGCTGTGGCGCAGGGCGTGCGGACCGGTCGCGGCGGTGTCGCCGAGGGCTTCGAGAAGAGTGCCCACGACGCTCCTGACTTGCCGCGGGTCCACGCGCTTGCCGCGCTGCCCCAGGAATAGCGCGGGACCGCTCAGGGAGACAACCAGGGCCGGGCGTCCGCGTCGCAACCAGTCGTCCAGGGCAACGGCAGCGGGGACCCCGAAAGGAACCGTGCGTTCCTTGTTGCCTTTGCCCAGCACGCGCAAGGTCCGCCGGTCAGGGTCTACATCGTCCACGTCCAGGCCGGTCAGCTCACCCACACGGATGCCAGTGGCGTAAAGCAACTCCACCATGGCACGGTTCCTCAGCGATAGCGGGTCCCCCTCCGCGGCGGCGGCATCGAGTTCATCGACCACCCTGCTGATTTGCCGCTGATGAAGGACCCCGGGCAATGACTTGCTGCGTTTTGGAGCCTGCAAGCGCAGGGCGGGATCACTCTGGATCAGTTCTTCGCGAAGAGCCCACTTCGTGAAGGACCTGGCAGTCGCGGCCCGGCGGGCCAAGGTGGACCGCGCCATGCCCGATTCGCTTTGCGCACCCAGCCAACGGCGGAGCGTTCCAAGGTCCACCGAGCGAAGATCAGTGGTCCCCTCCTGTGCCGCGAAGCCAAGAAGGCTCTCAACATCCGACATGTAGGCCCGTACCGTGTGGGCCGACCTGGCCCGCTCCGCTTCCAGATAACGCCTGAAGCCCTCGGCCGCTCTTCCAAACTCCGGGGGCAGTGATTGTCCATCCACCTTTCCACTTTGCCACTGTCCGGTGCGGGATCGCTGCAGGACATGGCACTAGCCTCTGACCATCAAGCGTTCCCGCTCCGTTTCCACGCACCCCTTTCCGAGGACGCGAGCCCAAGAAGTCCCAAGCGCCCCAAACCCGCCCGAACTGCATCGGGGCTCAGCCCTGCCACGGTGGCAAGCTTGTCCACGGAGCTGGCTGAGCGCAGTGGCAGCGCATCCAAAAGGATAAGGTCCTCAAGTGACAGCCCGTCCTGCGGCTCCGCCGGAGCCTCTTTGTCGGCAGCCATCCATTCGCCGCTCCTGCCGGACAGTTCGGCAACCTCTCCCACGTCGGTGACGCACACCGCTCCGCCGTCCCTCAGGAGCCTGTGGCATCCGGCGGAGTTGGCACTATGGATGGAACCGGGAACGGTGGCGACGATCCTTCCGATGGATTCGGCATGATGGGCGGTGTTCAGGGCCCCCGAACGCCATCTGGCCTCGACCACGACCGTCACGGAAGCCAATGCTGCGATCAGGCGGTTGCGCTGGAGAAACCTGTATCTGGTGGGGGCTGAACCGGGTGGCACCTCAGCGATCAGCGCTCCCTGATGGGTGACAGCCCGCAGCAGATCTTCGTTGCCCGCCGGATAGAAGCGGTCCACTCCCCCGGCCATCACGGCAATGGTCGGCATGTCGGAGGCGCCGCCGCTCAAAGCACCCCGATGCGCATGGGCGTCGATGCCGTAGGCACCACCTGAAACCACCGAGTAGCCGCGCTGGGCCAGACCATGGGCGAAGTCCCCGGCCACAGAAGCACCGTAGCTGGTGCTGTCACGGGAACCCACCACAGCAATGATCCGCCGGGGCGAAGGAATCGGGCACTCGGGGCCGCGCCACCACAGGCACAACGGTTCCTGAAGTCCCAGGTCCGCCAGCTGTCCAGGCCACAGTTCGTCTCCGGGAATGACCAATCGCCCGCCCAGTCTCCTCATTGTCGCAAGGTCACGCTCGGGCGCCAGATCACGGACGCGGGGTGCCCAGCGTCGTTGGCTTGTGGCCATGCCAGTCCACGTTGGGGTGGTGCCATCCTGCGAGAGGAGTGCCGTAATTTCCCGCTCCACTGAGGCACCTGCTGAGAGCTCTCCGGTAGCGATGCCAAGAGCATCAAGGGCGCCTACAGCCTTCACCAGCGCCAGCCCGACGATGTCCTGCGGTTCCATCAAACGCGACAGCGCCGCCCTGGCGATGCGCTCCTTCTCCTGCATGGTCAGTTCCCCCAACTCCGTTGCTCCCTTCGATGTTCCGTTCATGGCATCGCGTTCGCTTGGCGCAAGCCCAGGGCTTGCCCGACGTGGTCCGGTGCCGGCGCATCCGCGTGGTCCAAGTCGGCCAAAGTCCATGCCAAACGGAGCACGCGGTCATACCCCCGGGCCGTCAGGATCCCCCGTTCCAGCGCCGTGTCGAGAATCCTGGTGGTCCCTGGCTGAAGCCGCAGTCCGCCGCGCAGCACACGCCCCGGCACCTGCGCGTTGGTCTCGAAGCCGTACTCCCGGAGCCGGTCCACCTGGCGCTGCCTGGCCGCCATGACCCGGAGGGCCACATCGGATGTGCTCTCCTCGGTACCGCTGTGCCCGAAATCGGCCAGCGAGACACGGTCCACCTGCAACTGGATGTCCACCCGGTCCAACAGGGGGCCGGACATCCGGCCGAAGTACCTCCTGCGCATCAACGGGGTGCATGTGCAGTCTTTGCCCTTGCCGGAAGCATTGCCACAGGGACAGGGGTTGGCCGCCAAGACCAGCTGAAACCGCGCGGGATAGGCAGCTGTCCCGGCGGAGCGATGAATGACGAGGTCCCCGTTCTCCAACGGTTGGCGAAGGGCATCGAGGACCCTGCGTTCAAACTCGGGTGTTTCGTCAAGGAACAGCACGCCCCTGTGTGCCCGCGAGGCCGCCCCGGGGCGGGGCAGGCCCGATCCGCCGCCGATGATCGCGGCTGCTGTAGCGCTGTGGTGTGGACTCTCGAAGGGCGGCCGCCGAATCAACGTCACGGGGGAAGACCGCACAGCCGCAAGGGAATGGATTGCCGTCACTTCCATGGCAGCTGTGTCCCCAAGGTCCGGAAGAAGGCCCGGGAGACGTTCTGCGAGCATTGTCTTGCCGGCCCCCGGAGGTCCGGTCAGCAGCATGTGGTGACCACCGGCCGCTGCGACCTCCAATGCCTGCCGCGCTTCGGATTGGCCGGATACGTCGCTCAGGTCGGGCGGCAGGGCTTGCGTGCAGCCGTCCCCCTCAGCTGCGTCCTCCGCTGGTGGGTCAAAGTCCAAAGCCAGCTCTTTGGGATCTGCGCCAAAATCGTAGGCCAGCCGCGCGAGCGTGGTGTACCCGCGGACGTGCGCGCCCGACACCAATCTGGCCTCTGCTGCGTTTGCTTCGGCCACCACAATGTCCGGGTAGCCCGCATTCACCGCAGCCATGACGGCGGGCAGGATACCCCTCACGGGCCTCAGCCTGCCGTCCAAGCCCAGTTCGGCGATGAACACCGTGCCGCTGGTTGACCTGACGTCCTCGGCAGCCTGGAATGCCGCCATGGCAATAGCAAGATCAAACCCCGAACCCCGCTTAGGCAGCGATGCGGGGATCAGGTTGGCGGTGATCTTCCGCCTGCTCAAGGGAATCCCGGAGTTCCTGGCAGCAGACCGGATCCGTTCCTTGGCCTCATTCAACGCAGCGTCCGGAAGACCCAGGATCACAAAGGCGGGGAGCGTTTGGCCGATATCGGCTTCGACCTCCACGATGTAGCCGTTCAGCCCCACGAGGGCTACTCCGTAGCTGCGCCCGACAGCCATCAGCACACATCCCGGAGGTGTTCGACGTGCGGTGACCCCACGCCGTCGTGGATAACGCCCACGACGTCCACGCGGCGGCGCGACGGGTTCACGCCGCGTTCCCTGCACCATGAGGATGTCAGCCGATGAAGCCGGGCCAGTTTCTCCGGACCCACTGCTTCAAAGGGATGGCCGAAGGCCACATTTCGCCTGGTCTTCACCTCGGCGATGACCAGGGTGTCGCCGTCAAGGGCGACGATGTCTATTTCGCCTTCTCCGCACCGCCAATTGCGATCGACAACCTGCATTCCCTGGCCTTCAAGAAATGCAGCGGCCACGCTTTCGCCTTCGCGGCCAAGAACGTCCTTTGCTCGCATGAGCACCACCTCCGCCACCAAGCCTTCCGGCTGGCGGCCGCTGAGGGCAGCTCATGATGCGTCTATGTGGACAATCCATCCACACGGGACACTGTGGAGGAAAAGTGGAGCCGGAGCTAGTTGCCGAGATCCCCCAGGTCGCCATCCTTGGGCAGCGCCAGGTCCTCGTTGCGGGGTAGTTCCTCCACATTCACGTCCTTGAACGTGATCACGCGGACGTTCTTGACGAAGCGCGCCGAACGGTAGACGTCCCAAACCCAGGCATCCTGGAGGGTCAGGTCGAAGTAGACTTCACCATCGGCGCTCCGGGCCTGCAGGTCCACGTGATTGGCCAGGTAGAAACGCCGTTCCGTTTCAACCACGTAGCTGAACAGCCCGACCACATCCCGGTACTCGCGGTAGAGCTGCAGCTCCATGTCGGTTTCGTAGTTCTCAAGGTCTTCGGCGCTCATAGTTCCATCTTGCACCATTGGCCGGATCCAGAGAGCCAGGAGCGTCGGGCCGGCACTCCGCGGCTCGTCAGGAGACCTCCGGGCCCGTCAGATGCCAGCTTGTCCGGTGGTACGCGCTTGGGCCCTGGGTCCGGATAACCTCACGGTGCGCGGGAGTGGCGTAGCCCTTGTTTTCATTCCATCCGTACGCCGGAACCTCGGCGTGCAAATCAACCATGATGCGGTCCCTGGCGACTTTGGCCAAGACACTGGCTGCGGCCACGCTCAAGCAGCTCATGTCCGCCTTGATACGGGTGTAGACCGGAGCCTCACAGCCGGGCCCCTCCGGTGCCGCATCGAACAGCGAAGCCTGCACTTCAGGAGAAAGCCAATTGTGGCTGCCATCCAACAACACCACATCCGGAGTGACGCCTCCGGCGAGGATTTCGCACCATGCCCGCGTGCCGGCAAGGCGAAGGGCGGCGATGATCCCGATCGCGTCGATTTCCTGCGAGGATGCGTGCCCCACCGCGCTGGCAACAGCCCACTCCCTGACCAAGGGCTCCAACCTGTCCCTGTCCTCGGGCTTGAGGAGTTTGCTGTCCCGGACATCGGCCAGCAGCGGATGATCCTCAAGGTTCACCACGGCAATTCCCACACTCACCGGACCTGCCAGCGCACCCCGGCCTACCTCGTCAACGCCGGCGAGGAGCCGGGCACCGGAGGCCAGGAAGGTGCGTTCGACGTCCAGAGTGGGAAATTGCACAACCTGCTTCGCCTTGGCCTTCAGGCCGCCCTTGGGTTTCGCCTTTGCCTTGGCCGGGGCCGTGCCTTTGGTTCGGTTTGGTGCCGTTGCCATCTACTTACCTGTTGTGCCGGCGGGTACATTCTTGAAAACGTCGGAGTGGCTGTCCAGGACGCTCCACCTGCTGATGGGCCACGCGATGACTTCCGCTTTGCCCTCCACATCCTCAATATTGATGAAGCCACCGTTAGCCTCCTGATGCAAGCGTGAGTCCGCCGAGTGGTTCCTGTTATCCCCCATCACCCAGACCTTGCCCTCGGGAACAACCACATCGAAGGTGTCCGGGGTGGGCACCTCTGCGGGATTGATATAGGTCTCGTCCAAGGGAACGCCGTTGATGCTCACCCGTCCCCCGGCGTCGCAGCACGTCACATGGTCTCCGGGCAGTCCAATAACACGCTTGACCAGGTGTTGTTCGCTGTCATCGGCCATGAGGCCAACGAACTCAAGGGTGTCCCCGACCCAGTCCATGGGGCCCGCCGGCTTCTTCTCGATCGGCGTCAACCACCCCTGGGAGTCCTTGAAGACCACCACGTCCCCGCGGGCCACGTCGAAGGGCCCCGGTACGAGCAGGTTGATGAAGATCCGGTCGTTGACGTCCAAGGTAGCTTCCATCGACTCGGACGGAATCCAGAACGCACGGAACAGGAAAGTCTTCAGGAGGAAGGACAGCACCAGCGCGATGGCCACCACCGTGACGATTTCCTTGAGCCACACAATTGCCACGTTCTGCGTGCGTTTGCCTGCCCGTGCGTTACGCGAAGCCCGGGTATCGTCGGCACCTGCGGTACCCGTTTCCCGTTCAGTGGCACCTTCGGTGCCGGGGGTTCCATCCAAGAGCCGAGCGTCGTCGTCGTGCCTCTCGGGATTTTCTGGAACTCTGTCCGGCATTTAGTGTCCGTTCTTTGTCGGGGTGGCCTGCGGGTAGCGAGGCATCTCTGCAAATCTATCAAGTGGCCAGATAATCCGGACCGGCTTACCGATAACCCGGTCGATCGGAACCATACCGCCACCTGGCGCCCCCAGCAGCGCCCGGGAATCGGCGGAACGGGAGCGGTGGTCGCCCATCAGCCACAAGCGCCCCTCGGGCACAACGACGTCGAACTTTTGCTTACTTGGCTCGTCGCCCGGAAAGAGGTAGGGCTCCTCAACGGCCTGGCCGTTGACCGTCACGCGTCCGGCGTCGTCGCAGCACTGCACGTGGTCACCGGGAATACCCAGGACCCGCTTCACGTAGGTGGTATCGCTGCCTACCAGGCCGAACCACTGCCCGGCGGCGTTGACGGCGTCCACCAAGGGACCCTTTCCGCTGCTGAGCGGGGCAAAGGAACCGCGGCCGTCGAAAACCACGACGTCGCCCCTGGCAATGGGCTTATCCCCGAAGGCCGTCCGTGACACAAGGATCCTGTCGCCTGTTTCCAAGAGCGGTTCCATGGATTCGGACGGGATGTAATAGACATCGATCCACAGCGAGCGGACCAGGCCACTGATGGCCACGGCGAGCACCAGCGCCAGCAACGCAAAACGCCAGCCCTGTTTCCGGGGCTGGCGTTCTGCTGTGTCCATGACTCGTATCCTGTGTTGCGTTGCGGATTGCTCCGGAACCCTCCGGGCACGAATCCTGGACCCGTTGCGTAAGTTGGTGGACTTACTTGGCGAAGTCGCGCTTTTCCTTGATCTTCGCAGCCTTACCGCGCAGTGCGCGCATGTAGTAAAGCTTGGCGCGGCGGACGTCACCCTTGGTGACGACCTCGATCTTGTCGATGATCGGGGAGTGTACCGGGAAGGTACGCTCTACGCCGACACCGAAGGAAACCTTGCGTACGGTGAAGGTTTCGCGAACGCCGTCACCCTGGCGGCCCAGGACGAAGCCCTGGAATACCTGGACACGGGAGTTCTTGCCTTCGATGATGTTGACGTGAACCTTGAGGGTGTCGCCCGCGCGGAACTCCGGAACATCGTTACGCAGCGAGGCTGCATCTACGCTATCGAGGATATGCATTAATCCACTCCTGGTGAACGCCACAGGTCATTCACTTTGGGTCACGGCGGACAAGCCCGGGGCATTGAGGCCCACGGAAATTTCCGCCGAAGATTCTTTATGAACGGTGCCGCCGCTGATTGGCGCCACCGTTTGTCCGACTGTTGGCTGAACTCCCCCTGTGGCAGGTGGCAGCCCAGTAGACACAAGGGTTAATTCTGCCATAAGCGGCACCAACGGGCCAATCACGCCGGTCAGCGCCCGACGGCGGTCAGGACCTTTCGTCCGCGACGGCACCAGGGCGGGGGCTCAGGCGCCCGTCAACGACGTCGTAGCCCAGGTCAGCCAGTGCGGTTCGGTCCGCGCGGCTCAGTCCGGAGGCGTCAAAACCGGCAAGGAGGTCCGGCCTGCGTTCCGCTGTGCGGCGGAACTGCTGGTGCTTGCGCCACTGTGCGATCTTGCCGTGGTTGCCGCTGAGGAGGACGTCCGGCACGTCATGCTCCCGCCAGGATGAAGGCTTGGTGTAGACCGGGTACTCCAGCAGCCCATCGGAGTGGGACTCCTCAATCAGGGACTCCGGGTTGCCCACGACACCGGGCAACAAACGGCCGATTGCTTCCACCATCGCAAGCACCGCCACTTCGCCACCGTTCAGGACGTAGTCCCCCAGGCTGACCGGGCGTACCGTGAAATGCTCATGCGCCCAGTCGATAACCCGCTCATCAATGCCTTCGTAGCGGCCGCACGCGAAAACGAGGTGCTCCTCCTCGGCGAGCTCGTAGGCGAGGGCCTGGTTGAAACGCTCTCCGGCCGGGGATGGCACAATCAGGACCGGCCTCTTCTGTGCGTCCGGGGCCACGGACTCCAGCGCCCGGGCCCACGGCTCGGGCTTCATGACCATGCCCGCACCGCCGCCGTAAGGGGTGTCGTCCACTGTCCGGTGCTTGTCAGAGGTGAAAGTCCGGAGGTCGTGGACATTCAGTTCCAGGATCCCGTCCTGGCGGGCCTTGCCGATGAGCGAGAGTTCCAGGGGCGCGAGGTACTCCGGGAAGATACTGACGACGTCGATCCTCATTCAGCGGACCCCTCGGCGGGTTCGGCGTCGTCGTTGATCTCGAAGAGCCCTGCGGGCGGAGTGATGAGGATGTAGCCAGCCTCGATGTTGACTTCGGGGACGATCTCGTCCACGAACGGAATGAGGATTTCCTTGCCGTCTCCGGTTTCGACCACGAGCAGGTCCTGTGCCGGCATCGTGTTGAGCGCCGCCACCTTCCCCACTACCTGGGAGCCGACCCTGGCCTGGAGGCCCAGCAGTTCGTGCTCATACCAGCCTTCGTCGTCATCCTCATCAAGGTCTTCGGTTACGATGAAGAGCTTGGCTCCGCGGATCAGTTCCGCGGCGTTGCGGTCTGCCACTTCTTCGAAACCGAGCAAGAGGATGTCCTTGTTCCAACGGGCGCTGCGGACGGTCAACGGTCCGGAGGAGGCGGGCTCCACTACGAACTCTGTTCCGGCGACGAACCGCTCAGCGGGAGCGTCGGTCAGTACCTGGACCGTGACCTCGCCGCGGATGCCGTGGGGTTTGCCGATCCGGGCCACCTGGAGCTGCATGGGTTCCTCTGAATTCTGGTTTCATCCGCGGGCCGTGGCCGCGGGGGTGTTTGGTTGATAAAGCAATCCGGCCCCTCCACCATATTCGGTGGAGGGGCCGGACCAAAGGCAAATAATGCTGAGCGCGTTACCGGCGGCGGTCGGTGTCGACGACGTCAACCCTGACCTGATCGCCACCGGCCAAAGCCGCAACCACCGTGCGCAGTGCGCGTGCGGTGCGTCCTTGGCGACCGATTACCCGGCCGAGATCGTCCTGGTGAACACGCACCTCGAGGGATTCCCCGCGGCGGTTGTTCTTGGCACTGACCTTGACATCGTCCGGACTGTCAACAATCCCACGGACCAGGTGTTCGAGCGCTTCTGCCAGCAACTTACTCAGCCTCGGTGGTCTCTGCTTCAGCCTCGACGGCTTCTTCCTTCTTGGCCTTCTTGGTGATGGCTTCCGGAATGATGACGGAACCCTTCTCCGGAGCCACGAAAGCTTCCTTCGGAGCCTTGGTCTTCAGGGTGCCTTCCTGGCCAGGCAGGCCCTTGAACTTCTGCCAGTCACCGGTGATCTTGAGGATCGCGGCAACCTGCTCGGTCGGCTGGGCGCCAACGGACAGCCAGTACTGGGCACGCTCGGAAGCGACCTCGATGTACGACGGCTCTTCGGTGGGGTGGTACTTGCCGATTTCTTCGATGGCACGGCCGTCGCGCTTGGCGCGGGCATCCATGACGACAATGCGGTAGTACGGTGCGCGCATCTTACCGAAGCGCTTAAGGCGAATCTTTACGGCCACTTTTGTGGTCACTCCTGTTTCTGAAACGAGGGTGAACCCGACGTTCTGCACCCGTGGGGCGGGCCATACTAGGGGGTTCGAAGGACAAGATACGAGCACGGAGAGAGGGGCCGCACCGATCAAGTACCTGTCTATTGTGCCAGATAACAGGAGTATTTACGACTTCGCCCCGCGCACTTGCTTGCGAAGTTTAGGAAATTGACCACACGTACAGGCCGGCGCGGTCGATTTTTTCGACATCGCTGGCAAGTGCAGCCAACTGCTGGACGTACCCGCGGGATTCCGCAGCGCCGAACGGCATGTCCTCCTGGGCAGCCCAGGCCTCTGCGACGTCGTCCAGCACGTTGCCGTCGCCTTCGCTCTGGTAGGTCAGCAGCTCGGCGAGGGCCCGCACCATTGCTTCCGGAACGCCGAGCAGCGAATCGCTGGTGACGTCCACCAGGGCGAGTTCATAATCAGCGCCGGAGGCGTGCACTGCCTGCCCTGCAAGATCACCGAGCTGCTCCACCTCAAAATCGGTGATGCCTTCGATGCGCACAGCAGAACCGGCCACATCGGCGCCGCGTTCGAGTGCAGCTGCCCGCTTGAGGGCTTCATCGTGGGTGGCTACAAAGATTTCGGCAAAGCCCATGGAACGTACTCATTTCCTTCGTGCTGACATGCCCCGCCCAACCGCGGGAGGCTGCGCAGGACATGGAACCGGCGCCGCCATCGCCTAGCCTAATGCAGCCACCCGCCGGCGGATGCCGCCTCAGCGGACGGCAACCCGCAGCTGGTTGCGCCACGGATCCTCGAATCGAAGCTCAAGGCCGGTGTGGTGGCTTTGCAGGCCGGCCACGCGGAGACGGTCGGCGAGCGCTGCGACGTCATCATTCGACGGGACTTCGATGAGCACTTCACCCAGGCCCAGAGTGTCCTTGCGCGGGCCCGCTCCCCTACTGTTCCAGACGTTCATGGCCATGTGATGGTGGTAGCCGCCCGCCGAGACGAACAGCGCCTGGCCATGCCACCCCGCGGTCTTTTCAAAGCCAAGGGTGTCAACGTAGAACTTCTGCGCTGTGGCAACATCGCCCACCTGGAGGTGGACGTGCCCGATCCCGGCTGCGGCCCCCTGCTGCCCCACGATGGCGGCCTCGCTCAGGTGTTGCTGGAGATACGCCTGCGGAGGCAGCGCCACGTTGTCCATGACCACGTTCTTGCCGTCCCATTGCCAGACGTTCCTCGGCTTGTCGTAGTACAACTCGATGCCGTTGCCTTCGGGGTCGGTGAAGTAAAAGGCTTCGCTCACCAAGTGGTCGGCACTGCCAACGAACGCGCGGGGTTCGTACTGCGCGGCCGTGGCAATGGTGGCGGCGAGGGACGCTTGGTCCTCGAACAGGACCGCGGTGTGGAACAGCCCCGCTTCCCCGCGCCCGGGCAGCTGCAAGCCCGCTGCGGGAGCCAGATGGACTACCGGCTTCCCCAGGCGGCCCAGGTATAGGCCGCCGTCCTGCTCCGCTATGACCTGCAGGCCGAGGGCGCGCTGGTAATAGTCGCTCATCACCTTCATGTCGCCGACCCTGAGCATGACAGTGCCCATGGTGAGTTCGGCTGGCAGGAGGTCCTGGGTGGATGGCGTGGTCATGTGATGCTCCCGGTAGTTCGGCGGCCGCCTTTCGGCACGTTCTACCTTACTAAATTACTTGAAGCTTCAATTTATTCCTAACGAACTAGGGTGCCCCGCAGAACCACGTGGAAAAGTTCACGCACGGTAGCCAGGGCGCAGCGGGGATCCTCCCTGCAAAGCACGACGTCGGCACTCGCCCCTTCGCTGACGCCCTCGGCTCCGAGCCACCTCCGGGCGCCCCACGCAGCAGCCTCGAGGACCGCTGAAGGCGGCAGGCCGGCGTCGTGCAGTTCCTGCATCTCGTCGGCTATGCGCCCATGCTTGATGACGCTCCCGGCATCAGTGCCGGCATAGATGGAAACACCGGCCTCATAGGCCTCGAGGACCCGTTCGCGCCGGCGCTCCCACAATGCGGTCATGTGCTGCGCGTAGTCGGGAAACTTGGGCCCGGCCTGGGCCGCGATATCGGGGAACGTGGCAATGTTGACCAGGGTGGGAACGATCGGGACACCCTGTTCCACAAGCCGCGGGATGTGCCGCGGCAGGAGCCCGGTGGCATGTTCGATGCAGTCGATGCCGGCATCGAGCATGTCATCCAAGGTTTCTTCCGCGAAGCAATGCGCGGTTACCCGTGCGCCCTCGTCGTGGGCTGCAGCGATGGCGTCCTTGACCACCGCCGCAGGAAAAGAAGGCGCCAGGTCTCCTACGCCGCGGTCGATCCAGTCGCCAACCAGCTTGACCCAACCGTCGCCGTCGCGCGCTTCCTTTCGCACAGTCTCCACCAACTGTTCCGGCTCCACTTCGTGGCCGAGGCCACGCAGGTAGCGCCGGCTCCTCGCAATGTGCCGCCCCGCCCGGATCAGCCTGGGCAGGTCCGTACGCTGCTGGACCCACCTCGTATTGGCCGGGGAGCCGGCATCCCGGACCAGCAGCGTCCCTGCGGACAAGTCCGTACGGGCCTGTTCCAGGGTGGTGGCCTCATCCACCGCCCCGCCGGCTCCCAGGCCGATGTGGCAATGGGCATCAACGAATCCAGGCAGGACCCAGCCCTCCAGCACGGTATCCGGGGCAGCTTCCGGACGGCTGAAGGTCAGGCGGCCGTCCACGGACCACAGGCCCCGGCGTTCCTCATGCGCGGAAACCAGCACCGGACCGCTGAATTCAATGATGTTCGGCATGGCAGAAGCTTAGTGCCGGCGGCCACAGTCCGGATCCGGACCGCATATGACTGGGAGCACCCGCCGCAGCTGTGGTAGCTTCGTCCCTGACCACACGGGAGCCCCTGCAGGGGCTGAGAAAAGGACTGAAGCAGTCTGCGACCGTTGAACCTGTCCGGGTAATGCCGGCGAAGGAAGTGAGTAATCCTTGAGCACCACAGAAACACAGCACAGCCCTGCCCAAAACCTGACAGCTCCCGGTGGGGACGCCGTCACGCAGTCGCTGAAATCCCACTCGCTTGCCTGGGTGGAGGACCCCGGCCACGGCATCCGCGTCCCGGTGACCGAGATTGCCTTGGAGCCCTCCCCCAACGGGAAGGCCAACGATCCGCTGAGGGTGTACCGCACGGCAGGGCCGGGCAGCGATCCCGTCGTCGGGCTTGAACCCTTCAGGGCCGCATGGATCCAGGCGCGCGGCGATACGGAAAGCTACACGGGCCGGGAACGCAACCTGCTCGACGACGGCAAGTCAGCCGTGCGCCGCGGTGCGGCTTCAGCTGAATGGAAGGGAGCGCAGCCCGTGCCCCGCCGCGCCGTCGATGGCGAAAGGGTCACCCAGATGCACTATGCCCGGCGGGGCATGGTCACCCCGGAAATGCGCTTCGTGGCCTTGCGGGAGAACTGCGACGTTGAACTGGTCCGCAGCGAGGTGGCCGCCGGCCGCGCCATCATCCCCAGCAACATCAACCACCCCGAGTCCGAGCCCATGATCATCGGCAAGGCATTCCTGGTGAAGATCAACGCCAACATCGGGAACTCAGCCGTGACGAGCTCGATCGCCGAGGAAGTGGACAAGCTGCAGTGGGCCACCCAGTGGGGAGCGGACACCGTCATGGACCTCTCCACAGGCGATGACATCCACACCACCCGTGAATGGATCATCCGGAACTCCCCCGTTCCCATCGGCACCGTCCCCATCTACCAAGCCCTGGAGAAGGTCAACGGCGAGGCGAACAAGCTCACGTGGGAAATATTCCGGGACACCGTGATCGAACAATGCGAACAGGGTGTGGACTATATGACCATCCACGCCGGCGTCCTGCTCCGGTACGTGCCGCTGACGGCCAACCGGATGACCGGAATTGTTTCCCGCGGCGGCTCCATCATGGCCGGCTGGTGCCTTGCCCACCACCAGGAAAACTTCCTCTACACGCATTTCGACGAACTGTGCGAAATCTTCGCGAAGTACGACGTTGCCTTCTCGCTCGGAGATGGACTGCGGCCCGGCGCCACCGCAGACGCCAATGATGCCGCACAATTCGCGGAACTGGATACCCTGGCGGAGCTGACGGAGCGGGCCTGGAAGTACGACGTCCAGGTCATGGTCGAAGGCCCGGGCCACATTCCGTTCCACTTGGTGCGTGAAAACGTGGAACGGCAACAGCGGTTGTGCAAGGGCGCGCCGTTCTACACCCTGGGCCCGTTGGTCACTGACGTCGCGCCGGGCTACGACCACATCACCTCGGCCATCGGTGCTACGGAAATAGCCCGGTACGGCACAGCGATGCTTTGCTACGTGACCCCCAAGGAACATCTGGGGCTGCCGAACAAGGACGACGTCAAAACCGGAGTCATCACCTACAAGATTGCAGCCCACGCCGCAGACCTGGCCAAGGGCCACCCCGGCGCGCACGAACGCGACGACGCGCTGTCCAAAGCGCGGTTCGAGTTCAGGTGGAGGGACCAGTTCGCACTCTCACTGGACCCGGTGACCGCGGAGTCCTTCCACGATGAGACGCTTCCCGCTGAACCCGCCAAGACCGCGCACTTCTGTTCCATGTGCGGGCCGAAATTCTGCTCCATGCGCATCAGCCAGGACATCCGGGATGAATACGGTTCCGCCGAGGCCCAGGCGGCCATAGCGGAGATGTACAACGGAATGCGCGAAAAGAGCGAGGAGTTCCTGGCAACCGGAGGCAAGGTCTACCTGCCCGAACTCCAGATGCCGGCCCGCGGTGACCAGCGACTCACGACGCCCTGACCGACATACCCCGCCCGACGTCGGCAATGAAGGACCGGATGAACC
The DNA here is from genome assembly GCF_015040095.1 of Paenarthrobacter sp. YJN-5. Lineage (NCBI taxonomy): Bacteria > Bacillati > Actinomycetota > Actinomycetes > Micrococcales > Micrococcaceae > Paenarthrobacter > Paenarthrobacter sp. YJN-5. The sequence goes on along the minus strand of NZ_CP053544.1, from coordinate 2,020,301 downwards.
GGTCGCCGTCGGCGGAGTCCTGGGGACGGTGCCCTCCAGCAGCTACGCGGTGGAGGGCACCGGTATCCCTCAAATACCCGGCAATTTCCTCGTACAACGGCTCCCAGCCGCCGGTCAGCACCAGCGTGGGAACACCGGGCACAATGTGCAGGGGCGCTTCCCACGGCGGGGCCTGCAACCTCAAACGCCGGGCTGAGCGCCGCGCTTCCGGTGTCTGCAGGCCGCCCGCCTCCGCAGCGTAGGCCCGCCGGAAATACTCACGCTCATAGTCGGCGTCGCCGAGTTGGCTACGGACATCGAACAAGGGCTGCATCAGGGCGCGGTGCGACGCCGTAGCGGGAAGTTCGGCCGTCAAGGACAAGCACGCCGGTTCCACCAAGGACAACGAAAACACCAGGTCCGGGCGCTCCACCGCGGCGAGCATGGCGGAAATGGCACCCTGTTCGTTGGCAACCACGTGTCCCCCGCCCGAGTCGGCCAGCGCGTCAACAAGGATGGCCACATCCGCGGAAATGTCCGGCTCAAGGGGCTCGGCCACGGGATCGAAACCGTGCCGCCTCAGGAAAAGGCAGTCATACCGCAGGGCAAGGCCATGCTGTTTTGGCCAGGCCGCAGCGCCGAAACTGCCCAGGCCGTGGACAAAAACCACGCGCTGTTTGTGCATTGGACCAGCCTATGCGAGGGCTGCGACATCACGGGAGGACGACGGCGCATGCCGGGCTGACCGGAGGCCGGTCAGCCTTGCCTGCGCTCTATTTACCCAGGAACTTGTCGAAGCCCTTGGGCAGGTTCAACGAGGACGGATCGAAGTCAGCGGCGCCCTGGCCGAACGCTGCACCCTTGGGGGCAGCCGCGGCAGCTGCGCGCTTGGCCTCTGCCTCGCGCAACTCCTGCGCAGCCTTGGCGGGGTTGCCCGAACGCGCCTTCTTCTTGGGGGCGTTCTTGCCTCCCTTGCGGCCGCCGCCGGGTCCACCCAGCCCGGGCATTCCCGGCATACCGGGCATGCCGCCGCCCTGCGCCATCTTCTTCATCATCTTCTGAGCCTGGGCGAACCGCTCCAGCAGGCCATTGACCTCGGAGACGTGGACGCCGGAGCCTTTGGCGATACGGGCACGGCGGGAACCGTTGATGATCTTGGGAGCCACGCGCTCATGCGGGGTCATGGACCGGACAATCGCCTCAACGCGGTCAATTTCCCGTTCGTCGAAGTTCTCCAACTGCTGCCGGATGTTTTGCGCACCCGGCATCATCATGAGCATCTTCTTCATGGAGCCCATGTTGCGGATCTGCTGCATCTGGGCAAGGAAGTCGTCCAGCGTGAAGTCTTCCTGGTCGGCGAACTTCTTCGCCATCCGGGCAGCTTCTTCCTTGTCCCAGGCCTTCTCAGCCTGTTCGATCAAGGTCAGGACATCGCCCATGTCCAGGATGCGCGAGGCCATGCGGTCCGGGTGGAACAACTCGAAATCGTCGAGCCCTTCACCCGTGGAAGCGAACATGACCGGTTTGCCCGTCACGGACGCTACGGACAGCGCGGCACCACCGCGGGCGTCGCCGTCGAGCTTGGACAGGACGATGCCGGTGAAGTTGACGCCTTCATCGAAGGCCATTGCCGTATTCACGGCGTCCTGGCCGATCATGGCGTCAATGACGAAGAGGACTTCGTTCGGGATGATGGCCTGGCGGATGCGCCGCGCCTGGTCCATCATTTCGGCGTCGACGCCGAGGCGGCCGGCGGTATCAACGATCACGACGTCGTGAAGCTTCTGGCGGGCTTCCTCCACGCCGGCCTTGGCCACGGCCACGGGATCGCCTGCCGGGTGTTCAAGTTCAGAGGTGGCACCCGGGTGCGGAGCAAACACCGGAACGCCTGCGCGCTGGCCCACCACCTGAAGCTGGGTGACGGCGTTGGGCCGCTGCAGGTCACAGGCAACGAGCATGGGGCTGTGGCCTTGGGACTTAAGCCACTTGGACAGCTTGCCCGCGAGGGTCGTCTTACCCGCACCCTGAAGGCCGGCCAGCATGATGATGGTGGGGCCGGTCTTGGCCAGCCTGATGCGCCGCGTTTCACCGCCGAGGATCTCCACGAGTTCCTCGTTGACGATCTTCACGATCTGCTGGCTCGGGTTCAGCGCCCCGGACACTTCGGCGCCGAGCGCACGCTCGCGGATCCGCGACGTGAACTCACGGACCACGGGAACCGCGACGTCGGCATCCAGCAGGGCGCGGCGTATCTCCCGGACTGTGGCGTCGACATCGGCCTCCGACAGGCGGCCCTTGCCACGGAGGTTCTTGAAGGTTGCTGTCAACCGGTCAGAGAGTGAATTGAACACGCGCCGTGCACTTCTTTCGATGGTCTGCGAATGGCGGCCTTGCGGCTCACCGGAGTCTTTGACGTTCCTGCCCCAACAATGTGTCTCAACCCTAATAAATCAGCGTCAACTAGGGGACTCGACTATCTAGGGTACCAAGTCGCGCCCGCAAGATGGCATGCTGGCACAGTGACCAGCAAAACAACTGTGAAAACGTTGCTCATTCTCGGCGCTTCAGGCGACCTCACCGGCCGCCTGCTCCTTCCGGGACTTGCCGGACTCCTTGCGACAGGCAGGGTTGGCGGGCTTCGACTGGTCGGGGCCGGGTCCGATCCTTGGACCGCGCGGCAGTGGAAGGAACGGGTGGACACATCCTTCGCTGCGGCAGCCGGCGCCGCGGAAAGCGCAGGCCGGTCAGTGCTGGATTCGGTGGCCGCAACCACGGAATACCATCAGGTCGACGTCACGGCGGACGGCAGGCTCGCCGACTTGCTGGCGCGACTGGAAGGGCCGGTTGCCATCTACTTCGCCCTCCCCCCGGAAGTCAGCCAGAAAGCCTGTGCCCTCCTGCGCCGTGACCAGCTTCCGGCCGGAACCCGGCTGGTGCTGGAGAAGCCTTTCGGCGCGGGGCTGGATTCGGCCCGGGAACTGAACAAGGTACTTGCCGCGCTGGTCCCGGAAGACCACATCCACCGCGTGGACCACTTCCTCGGCAAGGCCACGGTGTTGAACATCCTCGGACTGCGTTTCGCCAACCGGTTCCTGGAACCTGTGTGGGACCGCGACCACATCGAAAAAGTCGAGATCATCTTCGACGAAGACCTGGCTTTGGAAGGCCGTGCCCGCTATTACGACCATGCCGGCGCCCTCAAGGACATGATCCAAAGCCACCTGCTCCACATCATGGCCTTCCTGGCCATCGACGCCCCCGCCTCCATCGACGAACGTGATCTCCGTGACGCCGTGGCCGCGGTCCTGCGTGCCAGCAGCATCAAGGCCCCGTTCCAGGATTCGACCCGCCGGGCCCGCTATACAGCCGGGAAGCTCGGCGAGCGCACCATTCCCGACTACGCGGCCGAGCCGGGCGTGGACCCCGCCAGGAACACCGAAACCCTCGCCCAGGTCACGGTGGAGATCGACAACTGGCGCTGGAAGGGTGTCCCGTTCATCCTGCGCTCCGGCAAGGCGATGGGCCACAAACGGAAGGAAGCCGTGGTGACTTTCCGTCCCGTGCCGCATTTGCCGGTCGGGTTTTCCGGCGTCGACTCCCCCAACCACCTTCGGATCGGTTTCGGTCCCGACGTTCTGCAGCTCGACGTCGACGTCAACGGCCCGGGCGACGTGTTCACCCTGGACCGGGCGAGCTTGATCACCGAGCTCAACGCTGCCGGCATGCTGCCTTACGGCGAAGTCCTGGAGGGCATCCTTACCGGCGATCCGCTCCTCTCCGTCCGCGGCGACACCGCGGAGGACTGCTGGCGGATCATGGAACCCGTGCTCCGCGCCTGGGCGCAGGATGCGGTCCCGTTGGAGGAGTACGACGCCGGCAGCCAGGGGCCGGCAGCATGGGGCACCAGCGGCGGGCGCAGCGACAGCCACGGTGGCTGACTGTTTCGGGACGGCTGACTGTTAACGGCCAAGCGGGCCGGGTACCTTTTCGGTACCCGGCCCGCTGTTCGTTTCCCGGATCAACAGCCGGGGTCCGGATGTCCGCCTAAATGGCCGCCGCGCCGCGCTCCCCGGTCCTGACGCGGACCGCTTCGTAGACGTCCACGGTCCAGACTTTCCCGTCACCGGCCCGGCCGGTGTTGGAGCTTGCAATGAGGACATCCAGGATGTCGTCCGCTTGTTCGTCGGTGGCAAGAACCTCGATGCGGATCTTGGGCAGCAGGTCCACGTTGTACTCAGCACCGCGGTACACCTCCGTGTACCCCCGCTGCCGGCCGTAGCCGCTGGCCGCGCTGACCGTCAACCCCTGGACGCCGTACGCTTCCAGGCCTTCCCGGACTGCTTCAAGCTTCTCCGGACGGACGATCGCTGTAATGAGTTTCATGCCTGGACACTCTCCTTGCCTTCGGCTGCGGTGGCTTTGGTTTCCACTGCGGCGTCGTTCTTGCCGGTCATCACGTCGTGCAGCGGCTGGAAGCTTCCACCGTGGCCGCCTACACCGAACTCGTAGGCCGTCTCGGCGTGGAGGCTGAGGTCAACGCCGACGTTCTCCTGCTCAGTGGAGACCCGGAAGCCCATGGTCTTATGGATGGCCAGGGCGATGATCGCCGTCATGATGGCGGAGAAAGCGATGGCGATGCCGGCCGCTGCGAGCTGCGCCCACATCTGGGCCATGCCGCCACCGTAGAAGAGGCCGCCGCCCACGCCGTCCACCGGCTTTGCGATGAAGCCCAGTGCTACGGTTCCGATGATGCCGGAGACCAGGTGTACTCCCACCACGTCCAGGGAGTCGTCGAAGCCCCAGCGGAACTTCAGGCCTACGGCGAGGGCGGATGCGATACCGGCGACCAAGCCCAGGCCCAGGGCGCCGATGGGATCGACGTTGGCGCAAGCCGGGGTGATGGCAACGAGGCCTGCCACGACGCCCGATGCAGCGCCGAGGGACGTCGGGTGGCCGTCGCGGATGCGTTCGGTGATGAGCCAGCCGATCATTGCTGCGGCCGGAGCTGCGAGGGTGTTGACCCAGATGAGGCCGCCCTGCTCAGCGGTGGTTGCTGCGCCGCCGTTGAACCCGAACCAGCCGAACCACAGGATGGCTGCACCGAGCATCACGAAGGGAATGTTGTGCGGGCGGTGGTTGGGGTCCTTGCCGAAGCCGCGGCGGTTGCCGATGATCAGCACCAGGACGAGTGCGGCCACGCCGGCGTTGATGTGCACTACCGTTCCGCCGGCGAAGTCGATGGCCGGGCCGAGCGCCTTGCCGATGGCACCCTCCGGACCGAACAGGCCGCCGCCCCACACCATGTAGGCCAAGGGGCAGTAGACCAGCGTGACCCATACGGGAACGAAGAGGCTCCAGGCGCCGAACTTGGCACGGTCGGCGATCGCGCCGCTGATCAGGGCCACCGTGATGATGGCGAACGTGGCTGCGAAGCCTACCTTGATGTAACCGTCAGGAGTGGCGTCCACTCCAGCCAGTCCAAATGATGCGAACGGGTTCCCCACGATCTCCATGAAGCCCTCGCCGGAGCTCATGGATGCCCCCCACAGCACCCATACAACGCCCACGATGCCGATGGAGATGAAACTCATCATCATCATGTTCAGGGCGGCCTTGGCCCGTGTCATACCACCGTAGAAGAATGCCAATCCCGGTGTCATGAACAGCACAAGCGCTGCCGCCACCATGACCCATACGTGACCTGCGGTAAGTTCCATGGTGCACGTCCTCTCTTGCTAGTACTGCGGTTCGTCCGCTGTCCTGACGCCTTTTGCGTCCTGCAATAAAGTTTTGTGCCGCAGTGTTTCACCTGCGCGGGATTTAGATTGCGGGCCTGTTACATCAACCTCCCCAACGTAAATGATGCATAACCTCGTTGTTACGGATATGTTTCATGCGTCACACAGGCCCGGGACGAGTACCGCGCCCACGCAAAAACCTTCGACCCTGACAGGACCACCCCGGATGCCACAGTCGCCCCGATCCACCCAGCCACCAAGGATCAGGCAGCAGAGGGAGCCGCTTCCCCGCGACGTGAAGGTCATGCTGGCCGCCGCCTTCCTCATCGCCCTGGGTTTCGGGCTGGTGGCCCCGGTACTGCCGCAATTTGCCACGACCTTCGACGTCGGCGCGACGGCTGCCGCAGTGATCGTCAGTATCTTCGCCTTCATGCGCCTCGTCTTCGCCCCGGCAGGCGGGCAGCTGATCGTCCGCTTCGGGGAGCGAAGTGTCTATGTGAGCGGGCTGTTGATTGTTGCCGCGTCGACTGCGGCGTGCGCTTTCGCGCAAAACTACTGGCAGTTGTTGATCTTCCGCGGCCTGGGCGGAGCGGGTTCGGTGATGTTCACCGTCGCCGCCATGGGCCTGCTGATCCGGCTGGCGCCGCCGGAGCGAAGGGGCCAGGTTTCGGGAGCCTACGCTTCGGCTTTCCTGATCGGCAGCGTCCTTGGCCCTGTGGTGGGCGGACTCCTGGCCGGTTTCGGCCTTCGCGTGCCGTTCCTGGTGTACGCCGCGGCCCTGCTGCTCGCCGCCGTCGTTGTGCGGACGATGCTGAGCGGCACGAACCAGTTGGGTGAGGAGGCACGGCACGCGCCTGCCATGACGCTGAAGGAGGCACTCGCCGATTCGGCCTACCGGGCGGCCGTCTTCTCAAGTTTCGGCAACGGCTGGGTCACCTTCGGTGTGCGCATGGCCACCATCCCGTTGTTTGCCACGGCCGTCCTGCAGTCACGTCCGGAAACGGCGGCGTGGGCGCTTGCTGTGTTCGCCATGGGTAACGCACTCGCTTTGACGTTCTCCGGCCGGCTTTCGGACGCCTGGGGACGGAAGCCGCTGCTCATCCCGGGATTGGTCATCACGGGTGCCGCTACGGGGCTCATCGGCGTGACCGGTGACCTGGTGTGGTTCCTCGTTGCCTCCGCGGTGGCGGGTTTCGGCTCCGGCTTGCTGGGCCCGGCGCAGCAGGCCGCCGTCGCCGATGTGATTGGCCGGGGCCGCTCCGGCGGCCGTGTCCTGGCAGTGTTCCAGATGGCGGCCGATACCGGAGCCATCATCGGGCCGGTGGTTGCCGGGCTCCTGGCGGACCAGTTGGGCTACGGCTGGGCTTTTGGAATCACCGGCGGGGTGCTCCTGGTGACCGCGGCAGCGTGGCTTCCCGCCCGCGAACCTGCCGTTAAACAAAACTGACTGGCAACAGGGGTTGCTCTGAACGCTCAGAACAACCCCTATTGCCAGTCAGTTGAAGAACTAGTTCAGCAGTGCGTCCACGAACCCCTCGGCTTCGAAAGGCGCGAGGTCATCGGGCCCTTCGCCCAGGCCGATGAGCTTGACCGGCACGCCCAGCGTCTTCTGGATGGCAACCACGATGCCGCCCTTGGCGGTGCCATCGAGCTTGGTCAGGACGATGCCGGAGATGTTGACCACCTCGGCAAAGACCCGGGCCTGGTTCAGCCCGTTCTGGCCGGTGGTGGCATCCAGCACCAGCAGGACCTCGTCCACTTCGGCCAGCTTTTCGATGACGCGCTTGACCTTGCCAAGCTCGTCCATGAGGCCGGTCTTGTTCTGCAGGCGGCCTGCGGTATCCACCATGACAACATCGACTTCCTGGTCGATGCCGGCCTTGACTGCCTCGTAGGCAACCGAAGCGGGGTCCGCGCCGTCGATGTCCGACTTCACCGTGGGCACGCCCACGCGCTGGCCCCACGTGGCGAGCTGTTCGGCCGCTGCCGCACGGAAGGTGTCCGCTGCTCCCAGCAGGACGTCCTTGTCTTCAGCCACCAGGACACGCGCCAACTTGCCCACGGTGGTGGTCTTGCCGACGCCGTTGACACCAACCACCAGCACGACGGCGGGACGGTCACCTTGGCGGGCGACGTTCAAGGAACGGTCCATGGACGGGTCAACGAGCTTGATGAGTTCTTCCCGGAGCATGGCTTTGACATGCTCCGGATCGCGGGTTCCCAGGACCTTGACGCGCTCGCGCAGGGACTCCACGAGTTCCATGGTCGGTTCTGTTCCGAGGTCTGCCAGGAGAAGGGTCTCCTCCACCTCGTCCCACACGTTCTCGTCGATCTTGTCACCCGAAAGCAGGGCCAGCAGGCCCTTGCCCAGGATGTTGTTGGACTTGACCAGGCGTGCGCGAAGACGGGTAAGGCGGCCCTCCACGGGTGCCGGGGTCTCCACGGCAATGGTTTCCAGCCCGGCGGCATCGTCCGGGACCAAGGTCTCTTCGAGGGAGCCGTCACGGCCGGGCGCGGGGGCGGGCTCCGGCCGGTCCTCCACCAAGGTTCCGCCGCTTGCTGCCGGCGACTGGAGGGGGTCGTTGGCGTCGCGGGTCCCAGGGTATTTGGAGCCGGACTTACGGGCCTTGAGCAGGACCGGGACCAGTCCGCCAATCACCACGAGCGCAGCGACAATGGACAGGATTATGGGTAGGAAATCGTTCACTCCCCTACCTTCTCACACAGCTAGGCCCCGTCCCCGAGGCGTTGGCTGATGACCGTGGACACACCGTCCCCGCGCATTGTTACCCCGTACAGGGCATCGGCCACTTCCATGGTCCGTTTCTGGTGCGTAATGACGATCAGCTGGCTGGACTCACGCAATTCCTCGAAGATCGTGATGAGGCGGCCAAGGTTGGTGTCGTCCAACGCGGCTTCCACCTCGTCCATGACGTAGAAGGGCGAAGGCCGCGCCTTGAAAATCGCGACGAGCAACGCCACTGCGGTGAGCGACCGCTCGCCGCCTGACAAGAGGGAGAGCCTCTTGATCTTCTTGCCGGCAGGCCTCGCCTCGACCTCGATCCCTGTGGTCAGCATGTCGTCCGGATCGGTCAGGACCAAGCGACCCTCGCCGCCCGGGAAGAGGCGTGCGAAGACGTGGTCGAACTGGGCGGAGGTGTCGGCGAAGGCCTCAGTGAACACCTGCTGGACGCGGTTGTCGACTTCCTTGATGATGTCCAGCAAGTCCTTCCGGCTGGCTTTGAGGTCTTCCAGCTGGGAGCTGAGGAACTGGTGCCGTTCCTCCAAGGCCGCGAATTCTTCCAAGGCCAAAGGGTTGACTTTGCCCAGCGAAGCGAGGTCCCGTTCAGCCTTTTTCAGCCTCTTCTCCTGCTCGGCACGGACAAACGGAACACCCTGGACAAGGGGTTGCCCGTCCTCGTCAACGGGCGCCCTGAGCTCCGCCCACTTGTCCGTTTTTCCAGTACTTGCAGTTGCAGGCACCGGAACCGGCTGGTCCGGACCGTACTCCGCCACCAACTGCCCTGCGGACATCCCGAGTTCGTCGATTGACCTGGCTTCAAGCGCCTCAATACGCAGCCGCTGCTGCGCACGGGCCAGCTCGTCCTTGTGCACCGAATCGGTCAGCTCCGCCAATTCCTTGGCACGTTCCTCGTTGACGGAACGGACGTGGGCAAGTTCCTTGTCGAGCTTTTCGCGGATTTCCTCGGCCAGGTCCCGTTCGCCCGCAGCGAGCTCCACGGAGATGTCCAGGAACCGGAGCGTGTGCGTGGCTCCCGTCTGGACGGCCGCTGCCCTGGCTGCCTGGGCACGGCGCCTTTGCGCTCGGCGTGCGGCCTCCTCCCGGGCCCGGCGTTCGGTTGCTGCGGCCCTTTCCAGCGAGGCGGCCCGGTTGCCCACGGCGCCGAGCTGTTCCTCTGCCGTCCTGAGCGCCAGCCGTGCTTCCATTTCCTTGGCCCGTGCGGTGCGGGCCTGTTCGGCAAGTTCGTCCCGGAGATCGGTGGATGGTTCCTCGTCGGGGGCTTCCTGGGCTGCTTCCAGGCGCTCGGTGGCCACGTCCAGATCCATGGTGGCATCGGCGATGTTTGTCTCGGCGTTGGCCAGCGTGGCCGCAAGCCTTTCGCTTTCCCCGACGGCGCCACGCAGGACGGAGTTCAGGTGTCCCAACCGTTCGGCCACCGCCGCCAGCCGGGCATCGGATTCATGCAGCTTCTCCAGCGCAGCGTCTGCCCGGTCCCGGGCTTCAACCTGCCGCGCCTTCGCAGCTGCCAAGCGGAAACGGTTGCGCTCCAAACCGGCGGTAACGTCCTGGAGTCTGGCAACGGCGTCGTCGACGGCGGCCTGGACCTCAATCAACGACGGTACGGTCGCTGAGCCGCCGTGCGCGGCCAAGGATGTCAAAATATCGCCTGACCTGGTGACCGCCCTCAGCCCGGGGCGCTCAACGATCAGTTCCGCCGCTGCTGCCAGGTCCTCGACGACGACGGCCCCGGCCAGGAGGGCAAGCGCACTTTGGGCCGGCGCTTCAGTGGCTTTGACGACGTCATGTACCCAACGGCAGCCCTGCGGCAACGCGCCGTCGTTGGCGGTCTCCGGCCCGTCACTGCCGGCCAGAAGCAGGACGGCACGTCCGGCGTCGTCGGCCCTGAGGGTGCTGAACGCGGCCAGGGCTGCCGCGGTATCGGCGGCGACCAAGGCATCGGATGCCTCTCCCAAGGCTGCGGAGACCGCTGTTTCGTAGCCGGGTTCGATGGCGAGCATCCCGGCCAAAGGCCCGAGGATGCCTGTAACGTCCCCACCGAGCAGCCTCTGCGAACCGTCCTTGCGGTTGAGGCCCAGCTGCAGTGCGTCGCGTCTGGCAACCAGCGCGTCGCGTTCCCGCAGGGCGTCGCGCTCGGCGGCCTTGAGTTCTTCGATCTCGGCGGTGACTGCATCGAGGACCTGGTTGGCTTCCTCGTAATCGGCGTCGAGGCTTTCCTCGCCGTCCTCGACTCCGGCAACCTGGGATTCGAGCGCGGCGAACTCGCTGTGTGCGGAACGGCGCCGCTCATCGGCCGCTGCGAGCGATTCCCGGATACGTCCGCGTTCGGCTTCGGCAGCATCCACCCGCGAACGGGCCGCGGCCACTTTCCCGGCGAGCCGGGCCAAGCTTTCCCGGCGGTCTGCCGCCGCCCGCAGCATGGCGGTCAATCGCTTGTCCTCGGCGGCTGCGAGCGCCTCCGCGCTGTCCTTGGCCACGGTAGCTTCCAGGAGTGCCGCCTGCTTGGCGAGGACATCGTGTTCCAAGGCTGCTTGCTCCTGACGCACCTTGGCCGCTTGGCGTTCAAGTTGTTCAGGGTCGCGGCCGGAGTCCGGCAAGGCTTCCGAGGCCCCCAGGAGACGCCGACGCTCACCCGCCAGCGAGGCCAGGGAACGGAGCCGTTCCCGGTTCGCCGAGAGTTGGTACCAGCGATCGCGTGCGGCGTTGAGGCGCGGCGTTGCTTCAGCGGCGCGCTGTTCCAGCTCTGCCTGCCGCTGCCGCCCGTGCCCGAGTTCCGCTTCAACCACCTGACGGCGTTCCTTGAGGGCTGCTTCATCGGCCACGTCCTGCTCCAGGCTGCTGGTGAGCTGCACCAGGTCGTCGGCCAAGAGCCTTGCTTTGGCATCGCGGACGTCGAATTGGACCGTTTGGGCGCGGCGGGCGATTTCCGCCTGTTTGCCCAGGGGCGTCAGTTGGCGGCGGATCTCGGCGGTCAAGTCTCCCAGCCGCGAAAGGTTGGCCTGCATCGCCTCCAGCTTGCGGACTGTCTTTTCCTTGCGCCGCCGGTGTTTGAGGATGCCGGCAGCTTCTTCGATGAAGCCCCGGCGGTCCTCCGGAGTCGCGTGCAGCACGCGGTCCAGTTGGCCCTGGCCGACGATGACGTGCATCTCCCGGCCAAGTCCCGAATCGGACAGCAACTCCTGGATATCCAGCAAGCGGCACGGCGCACCGTTGATGGCGTACTCGGAGCCGCCAGTGCGGAACAGGGTGCGCGAAATGGTGACTTCGCTGTATTCGATGGGAAGCGCGTTGTCGGTGTTGTCGATGGTGAGCGACACGTGTGCCCTGCCCAGGGGCGGCCTGCCGGACGTGCCGGCGAAGATGACGTCTTCCATTTTGCCGCCACGCAGGGTCTTGGCCCCTTGTTCGCCCATGACCCACGCCAGGGCGTCGACGACGTTGGACTTGCCGGAGCCGTTGGGCCCCACCACCGCAGTGACTCCCGGCACGAAGTCGAACGTCGTGGCCGACGCAAACGACTTGAACCCGCGGACGGTCAAACTCTTCAAATGCAAGGTGGTTGGTTCTCCTGGATGGCCCCGGTGGCGGTATCCCACTAAATCTACTGCGGATTTGTTGAAAACCCGGGATCCATGGCGGGAAAGCCTTGCGGGCACCCGCCCGCATCCCTACACTCCTGCCTAGGGTTACCTGGCGCATGCGTTCCGGTGATCCGGCCGGATCCCCGGTTTGCCGGGGTCCGCCGGGTCGCGGTCCGAAATTCGGAATACATGGGCATGGTGGCTGTGGCTGTGATGGTTTTCAACTGAAGATCTGGTTTTACCCTGGCTGGGGAGCGGTGAGCAGGGACCGGGCATGTGCGCGGACCTTTGTTTAGCAATCGGCGTACCACCCAGGAGTTCTGATGCCCGGTCCTTCCGCTACCCGGCCACCACGGTTCTTCAAAGGTTTCTTTGTACCCCTGGTCGTTGCAATGGTTGCGTCCTTGCTGCCCTTGACGGCACCTGCCGCCTTCGCAGCGGGCCCGTGCGACCCCGTGGTGAATCCCGTGGTGTGCGAGAACTCAAAACCGGGCAGCCCGCCGTCGGAATGGGACATCGACGGCGCCGGCGATGACAGTATCCAAGGCTTCTCCACGGCCATGAGTGTCAACGCCGGCCAATCAATCCAATTCAAAGTCGATACCTCGGCATCCAACTACACGATCGCCATTTACCGCAGCGGCTGGTACGGCGGAAACGGGGCACGCAAGATTGCCACCGTGACACCCTCGGCCTTCCGGCAGAACCAACCGGCATGCCGCACCGACCTGGCCACTGAACTCTATGACTGCGGCACCTGGGCGGTATCGGCAACGTGGCAGGTCCCGGCAACGGCGGTGTCCGGCGTCTACTTTGCTTTGCTGACCCGGCCGGATACCGGCGGGCAAAGCCACATCACGTTCGTGGTGCGCAATGACGGCAACCGGTCAAGCGTGCTCTTCCAGACGTCGGATACGACGTGGCAGGCCTACAACACCTACGGGGGCGCGGACTTCTATCAAGGTGCCGTCAACGGGCGTGCCTACAAGATCAGCTATAACCGCCCCATGGCCAGCCGAAGCGGACCGGACGGCCGCGATTTCTACTTCGCCAACGAGTACCCCATGGTCCGGTTCCTCGAACAGAACGGCTATGACGTCAGCTACATCAGCGGACTGGATACGGACACCCGCGGCGCCGAACTGCTCAACCATAAGGTGTTCCTGTCCGTAGGGCACGACGAGTACTGGTCCGGAAACCAGCGCACCAATGTCACGGCAGCACGGGATGCGGGGGTGAACCTCCAGTTCCTTTCCGGCAATGAGATGTACTGGCGGACCCGGTTCGAGCCTTCGAGCGTGGACGGTACGCCGGGCCGGACGCTGACCAGTTACAAGGAAACGTGGTCCAACGCCAAGATCGATCCCAGCACCCAGTGGACGGGCACCTGGCGGGATCCGCGGTTCGCGTCCCAGGCAAACGGCGGAGGCCTGCCCGAAAACGGCCTCACGGGAACCCTCTACATGTCCAACTACACGGACCTCCCCGTGACAGTTTCCGCCGAAGAGGGCAAGACCCGGCTCTGGCGCAATACTTCCCTGGCATCGATGTCGGCAGGCACCTCCGCTGCGTTGGCGCCCCACACGATCGGCTACGAATCGAACGAGGACCTGGACAACGGGTTCCGGCCGGCCGGGCTCATCCGTTTGTCCACAACCACCGGCAGCGTCAGCCAATACCTGCAGGACTTCGGGAACACGGTGGCGCCGGGCACCACCAAGCACAGCATCACCCTGTACAAGGCGGCGAGCGGTGCATTGGTTTTCTCCGCCGGCAGCGTGCAGTGGACATGGGGCCTTGACCAGGAACACGACGGAAACGGCGCCCCTGCCGATATCCGGATGCGGCAGGCGCAGGTGAACCTGCTTGCCGACATGGGTGCCCAACCGGCAACCCTGGCATCCGGCCTGGTGGCGACCACCGCCAGCGGCGACAAAACAGGCCCCACCACCACCATCAATGCCCCTGCCAACAATGCTGCCGTGGCCCACGGAAGCAACGTCACCGTCAGCGGAACCGCAACGGACGCGGGCGGGGTGGTTGCCGGCGTCGAGGTTTCAACCGACGGTGGCACGTCCTGGCACCCTGCCACCGGCAAGGCGAACTGGACGTACAGCTATGTGCAGAAGGGCCTGGCGACTGCCACCATCCAAGTGCGGGCAGTGGACGACAGCGCGAACATCGGCGCGGTGGCCACGCGCAACCTGACGGTAAACGGCCCGTACACGGTCTTCGGCCAGGCGGTTCCACCGGTGGTTGACTCCGGCGACGGCGGCGCGTACGAGATGGGCCTGCGTTTCACGCCGTCCGTGGACGGCTTCATCACCGGTGCGCGCTTCTACAAGAGCACCGCGAACACGGGAACCCACATTGGTTCCCTCTGGAACTCCGCAGGCACCCGCCTTGCCACCGCAACGTTCGCCAATGAAACCGCTTCGGGCTGGCAGAGCGTCCTCTTCAGCCAACCCGTGCCCGTGGCGGCCGGGCAAAAGTACACGGTCTCCTACTGGGCACCGCGAGGCCATTACGCCACCAAGGACTTCCAATGGGCGTATTCGGGCTTCAACGACGCGCCCATGAAGGTTGCCGGCGGGTTCGGCGCGGAACCGGCCGGTGTCTACAGCACGTCCCAGGGCTTCCCAACAGCCAGCTTCAACGGTGGAAACTACTTCGTGGATGCCATCTTCAGCACCACGGACAATTCGCCCCTGACTGTCAACGGGCAGACCCCCATCCCGTCATCGTCCAGTGTTTCGGTCGCAACCACCGTGAGCGGAGTCTTCTCCAAGCCCGTCACGGCGGCCAGCGTGCAACTGACGCTTCGTTCGGCGGCTGGTCCGGTGGCCGGTACCACCACCTATGACGCCGTCACGCGGAAGGCTACGTTCACCCCGTCATCCCAGCTGGCCTTCAGCACCCAGTACACGGCAACCCTGGCCGGCACCGATGCCGTGGGCGGCCAAGTCGCCTCCGGCGGTACCTGGACATTCACCACGGCCGCAACCGCCCCCGCTCCCGGCGCCTGCCCGTGCAGTTTCTATGACGACAGCGTCACTCCCGGGATCGCGGAAATCCAGGACGGCGTACCGCTGACACTCGGTGTGCGCTTCACGAGCGTTTCAGCCGGCACTGTCAACGGCGTCCGGTTCTACAAGTCGGCCGGCAACACGGGAACGCACACCGGCTCCCTGTACACGGCATCCGGTCAGTTGCTGGCAACAGTCACGTTTGCCAATGAGAGCAGCGCAGGGTGGCAAACTGCGATGTTCAGCCAACCGGAGCAAATGGCTGCCAATACCGAATACATCGCTGCCTACAAATCCACCACCGGAGCGTACTCGGCAACCAGCAACGGATTTGGACAGGGCCTCAGCGTCGGGCCGCTGCGGACAGGCCCGGACGCAGGGGCTTACTCCTACAGCTCCGACTTCCCCGGTTCGCGGTCGACGGCCAGCTACCTGGTGGACGTCGTGGTCATGGTCGCCGCTCCGGCATTCACCGTCGGCAGCCAGTCACCGGCAAGCGGCGCCTCCAGCGTTCCATTGACGACGACTGTTAGTGGCGTGCTGTCCCAGGCAGCAGTGGCGTCCAGCGTCAAACTGGCGCTTAAGACCGCCAGTGGCACCGTCGTCGCGGGAACCAGCGCCTACGTTGACGCAACACGCAAGGTCACGTTCACTCCGTCCGCTCCACTGGCCGAAGGCACAAGCTACACGGCCACAGTGACCGCAACGGCGGTATCCGGCACTCCCATCACCGGCAACACCTGGACTTTCACCACAGTCCCGCCGGCCAGGACGCCCGGAGTGTGTCCCTGCACCCTTTACCAGGACACCGTGACCCCCGGCACGATGGAAGTGGATGACGCCGTTCCGTTGACCCTGGGTGTGCGCTTCAGCAGTGACACGGCCGGGCAGGTAACCGGCGTCCGGTTCTACAAGTCCAGTGGTAACACCGGCACGCACACGGGCTCGCTCTACACGGCTGCGGGCCAACTGCTGGCCACAGTTACCTTCGCCAACGAGTCCACCAGCGGCTGGCAAACGGCAACGTTCAGCCAACCCGTCAGCATCCAGGCGGACACCGAGTACATTGCCGCCTACAAGGTGCCCGCCGGCAAGTACTCCTACACGAGCGGAGGCTTCGGTCCCGAAGGCTTTACCAGCGGTCCCCTGCGCGTTGACGCCGACTCCGGCATGTATACCTACAGCGGTGACTTCCCGGGCACCCGCTCCACGGCAAGTTACCTCGTGGACCTGCTGTTCCAGCAGCCTGCGCAACCCCTGAGCATCACCGCGCAGGTGCCCGCGCCGGGAGCCACGTCGATACCCACGGACGTGTTGCCATCGCTGACCTTCTCCACTGCCATCAACCCGGGCGCTACCTTCACACTGTCGGCCAACGGAAGCCCGGTGGCGGGGTCGGCGGCGTTGTCCGCTGACGCCCGGGTCATCACCTTCACACCGGCCTCCGCACTGCCGGCCAGCACAGTCATCACGGCAAACGTTTCCGGCGTGGCCAACCAGCAGGGGCAGACCTTGCCGACCACCACATGGCAATTCACGACCGCGAGCGCCTCCGCCCAGCAGAGCACCATCTTCGGATCCCTCGTTCCGCAGGTGCTTGCGGCACCGGAAACCAAGTCCGTCGAACTAGGAACTGCCTTCACCGTTTCGCAGGCTGGAACCGTAACGGGCATCCGCTTCTACAAGGGCACCGGCAACACCGGCACCCACGTAGGTTCACTGTGGAACTCCGCAGGCACCAGGCTGGCCCAGGTGACGTTCACCAATGAGACCGCAACGGGCTGGCAGACCGCTACATTGTCAGCCCCGGTGGCACTGGCTACCGGCCAGACATACGTGGTGTCCTACCGCGCACCCAATGGCCGCTACTCCTACACCCAGGGCTTCTTCAACACCACCTGGACAAGCGGTGTCTTCACGGCCTCGGGCCCCAACAACGGCCTCTACCGTTACGGCAGCGGAGGCGTGATGCCAGCCAATTCATGGAATGCCACCAACTACTTCGTGGACGTGGTCTACTCGACAGCTACGGAGGCACAAGCCCAGGCCCAGACGGCTACGGCGACGCCAACTCCAACGGCTACCTCAACAGCCACACCCACACCGACACCCACGCCGACAGCAACGCAGTCAGGCGGCCTGCTGTGCGGTCTTCTGACGCTCTGCTGAGCCTCGCTGTCAGCGGACGACGCTCGGTGACCAGGCGTGGGCGATGAACAACTCCGGTTGTGCCGCGGGTTCGATGTCCAGCTGCCAAATGTTGCTGTCGCCCTCAACAGCCTGGTCAGGCAGGCCGTACAGCAACGTATCCTCGTCCAGCCATTCGATCTGATCGTCAACGCTCCGCTTTTCCGACAGGATCGTTTCCGCCCCGGAAGCGAGGTCCAAAACGGCGACCTTCCAATGCGTTCCCAGCGCACCGCCGTCGTTCTTCTTGAACGCAATCCGGGTACCGTCGGGCGAGATGGACGGGCACTCCACGTTGTCATGCACCGCAGTGAGCGTCCTGCCGGAGAGGCTGCCCTTGACCAGCCACAGACGACCCGACGACGCGGCCGTGGCGTAGAAGGAATCCTCCTGGCCGGGGACGAACGTCACGCCCCAGATGTTCCTGTCTGCAGCCACCAAGCGCTCGCCGTTGACCATGAGGGCAAAGTCTTCGAGGTTTCCCAGGTTGCTGGTTCCACGGCTGATTTCCGTTGCGGTGGAGAACCCGGAGGTTGAGTAGGAGTGCCCGGTCACGAACACTGTGGTGGCGATCAGGGAGCCATCGGCACTGATGCGTGTCCGGCTGGGAATGCCGGGCAGGGCCCACGATCTTTGCTGCTGCCAGTTCCGGTCCAGGACCGTGGCCTCAAACGCCGTGACCAGTCCCCTGTTCGCTTTCAGGCACACCACTTCGGCTGACGTTCCGTAGACCCTGTCGCACGCTTGTTCGCTGACGGCACGTTCACCTTTCGGATCGGCGAGGGGTACCGTTGCCGCGTTGCCATAACCCTGACCGGCCGCGGTGTTGCGGAAGAGAACGAAGGGAGCCTGCGGCAAGGGTTGTCCCGCAGTCACCCCCACGGAAGGGGCAGCCGTGCGGCTTTGCTCAAATCTTTGGTAGGCGCCGACGGCGTAAACCCCCGCCGCCGTCAGCATGAGGGCGGTAACAGCCAGCAGGATGCCCCATCGAAGCTTTGCGCCAGCCATCCTTCCGCTCATGCGCCGGCCCGCCCGGGCCGGGCTCCCGGAAGGATGAAGATCACTGCCACCACAACGCAGGCCAGCAGGATGCCGGCGATCGTGACGGCAGTTGATGCCCCCACGGCGTACCACAGCACACCGAACCCTGCCGAAGCCGCCATCCGGCTCAAAGCCACGACCGTCTGGGCCGCGGCAATGCCGGTGGCAAGCTTTCCCTCCGGCGTCAGTTGGCTCGCCAACGCGGCCAGCACCCCGTCGGTTGCCGCATAGAACGCACCGAGCAGGAGCAGGCACGTCACCGTTGCCCAGAGACCACCAAGCGGAGCCGCAGCCAGGAAGTAGCAGGCCAGGAGTGCCACGTGCCCCGCGATGAAGACCGGCACCCTGCCTAAACGGTCAGCGAGGCGGCCCAAGGGGACGGCCATCACCAGGAAGGCGACATTGGTTCCCACGAACAGCAACGGAAACCACTGGACGGCGAACGAGTCCCGGTCCTGGAGCACCAGGTAGATAAAGCCGTCACCGATGGTCACCAGCCCCAGGAGTCCCGCAGCTACAAGGAGCTTCCCCAACCCCGGTTCCTTGAAGTGGCGCCAGGAAAAGGCAAGAAGTCTTTGGCCCTTCGGTGCATACTTCGCGCTCCGTGCGCGGAGGTCGGGAACCACCAATCCCAGGACGGCCACGCCGATCACGGCAAACGCCAAAGACACCACAAAGACTGTGCTGAAGCCATTGGGGATGACCAGCAGAATCAGGAAAGCAATCAGAGGCCCGGCCGCTGCACCGATGTTGTCCAGCATCCGGTGCATACCGAAGGACCGCGCCAGATGCTCCGGTTGCGCTGACACCGTGATCAGCGCATCCCGGGGCGCCGTCCGGATTCCCTTGCCGATCCGATCCCCCGTGACGATCGCCGCTACGGCCCAGAAGCCCCCGGCGAAAAGGAATCCGATCCTTGCCAGCATGGACAGTCCGTAACCGGCCAGGGCGATCCGTTTGGGATGGCCGCTGCGGTCGGACGCCCAGCCTGCGGCGATCCGGACAATGGCACTCGCGCCCTGGTTGATGGCATCGATGAAGCCGAAGGCTATGGTTGACAAACCGAGGAAGGCCGTGACGTACAAAGGCAGGATGGCCGTGACCGCCTCGGAGGAGATATCCGTGACCATGCTGACGATTCCAAGCCACACGATGACCGGGGACAAACGAAACGGCACCTTCGACAGTGCCGTCTGCTCGCTGGGAGACTTTCCGCGCTTACCGCCGCTTCGGTCCGAAAGCGAAATGTACATGCCTACCCCTACTCCGTGTCCGAGTGCAGACTGCCCAGCAGTTGGAAGCGCGAGTTTCCGGTTCCGGTGGTGGCCACGGAGACCGTAATCGTGTCGGTGCCGCGGACGAACCGGGCAGCCGTCGCGCCGTCCGGGGCAGGTGCTTCTTCGGACCAGAAACCATGGGGAACCAACGAAGCCCGGAAATCCTCGATCACGGCTTGTTGCGGCTTGCCCACCACCCCGTCGGCAGTCACCTGCAGGACATCTCCTGAACCCGAAACACTCGTGGACCCGATCGTGGTGCCTTCCGGCAACGTCAGGACGTTGCTCGGCCACCCGTCCACGACGGCGCCTGTCGCGTTTCCAGGATCCGGCAGTTTCCCCTTGAGCAGGGGCGCGGCAGCTGATGGTTCCGGCAGGCCCGTAGGGGTCACCGTCACCGGCGGCAGGACTTCAAGGGGTTTGGCACCCGGGGACGCACCGCCGTTGCCGTCGCCGCCGGCGGAAGGGCCCGACGTCGGACTTCCGGAGGATTGCGGGCCGGCGCCTGCTTCCCCGCTTCCGGTGGGCGAGGAACCCGCCGCAGAGGGGCTTGCAGGGCTGGAGTTTTGGGCTGTCGTTTGGGCCGGACGCACTGCCAGTTGGTCAAAGACCACCGCGATGACCGCGATCAGCACGGCAAGGGCCAGGCCCGCGATGACCAGCCGCCGGGCATTCATGGCTTCCCCGGGTTGGCTGAGCCGCCAAGGAGCTGGTGCGCCCTGGCTTCAAGACCGTCGTCAACGAAGTCGTAGATGAAGGACGCGAGCCAGATGACGATCGTGGCGGCAATCCAGCCGAACAGGCTTGTGATGGCGAACCCTTGCGAGAAGAGGCTGGTCAGGATCAGGACGGCCAGCGTGGCCAGCAAGCTTGCGCCCAGGGTGGACACCTTGGTCATCAGCCAGGTTCTGCGCTCCTGCCCGCCGGCCTGCTGTCGCTGGTCCCACCTCCTGCGCAGCAGCCCGGCAACCAACGGTTTCACCAGAAGGGTGGCGGCCGTGAACACCACGACGGCCCAGAGGAACCCGGACCCCAACCGGACCCCGGGTAGCACCGACGCCACCCACAAGGTGATGGCGTTGAAAACAAGTGCGATGGCGATTTTGACCGCCAAGCTTTTCATGGGGACAGTAAACCATCGAGCCCGCCAATCCGGAACAGTTTTCCCCTGTGAAAAACCGGTTACCAGCGACCGTTGCGAGGCCGGGGCTGGCAGATGGGACACGTATAGGAAGAACGGTTCATGAACTGTTCGCGTTTGATGATCCCGTGAAGGCCCGCTGCCTCGCAGCGGCTGCATGGTTCCCCGGCCCGGCCGTACGCATTCAGCGAGCGGGCGAAGTATCCGCCCTATTTACGTTTGTGACATTCACGAATGATCAGTCGAGTCGTCAGTCGACTGGCGATGCAATGGGGAGTCGACTCGCACTCGTAGACCGACTACGCCTGGCACGCTGAAGACCAGCCTATCTATCCTCGACGTACCCGTCTCTGACTGCGCTTGAGAGGATCACCCGAGAAGAACCTGCTGGGCTTCTCTAGGCCGGGACGTCATCTGACCTGGAGCTTACCTGCTTCGCTTCACGTTCCAGGAGGTGCTCTAGGAAGACGTCACGGATCGCGATCTTCTGCTCGACCGTGAGCGGCGGTGCCGAAGCGCGGATCTTCCGGACATGATCCTCTTGGGCCGTCCGTCCGAACGCGTCGTCCAGATCGGCGACTCGGATCAGGGTCTTGAGGACCGGGCGTCCGTCGCGGCCGCTCACCTTCCCTGTGCACGCTGGCAGACTCCCCTGCCTAATGTGTCGCCAAATGGTCTTGGTGCTGCAGCTGTGGCGCTCCGCCGCCGCGGCGACGTCGAGCCATTCGTCGTCCGACATCGAACCTCCTCCAGATCTGATGAGCGCCTTAGGACACGACTCGGATGACGTTACGGCCCATCGTCATTGACTATTCGGCATCCTCTCATCCGTCACCGACTCGACCCATTGCGTCGAATTCGGCACGCATCGGCCCACACCGCTTCTCGCCCGCCAGAGATGCAACACCGAAATCCTGAAGAAGGGCCATCACATGGCACCAATGACAACTGCTGTATCCAATCCTCAAAATACTGGCGCACGGAGTGCGCCCGTTGTATTCAGCCCCTACGACGGCCGTAGCCCCGTACAGTTCGACAAGCATGGTCTTCCCTACACCCGGTGGAGTGCGAATAAGGCCGTGAAAGGTCGTACTGCGATTCCTGCAGTACCAGGAGAAACGGTGCCGTCACCACATGAACACTAGGGCACGTATCTCAGAGCCGACCACGAGTGTGAGCCCGCTGATCAGGGCTCGCCTGGTTCAGTTGACGTCCGCGCGACGCATGCCGGGCCCCGGAATATCCAGGGGTTTCTCGCCAGCTCGTTCTGCATGACGAAAAGAAAGAACCCCGGCAGCCTGGGCTGTCGGGGTTCCGTTGGAGGCCTGTCAGGAGCCGCTGATCTTCCCTGCCGCGATGAGCTGCTGGGCGCGATGCTGCTGCTCATCGTCGCCAAAGCGCGCCACCGCCGTCATCAGGTCCATGCCGTCCTCAAGTCCGCCATAGATGTCCTCCAGCCGCTCGTGCGAGCCGCCGAGCAGGCTGATACCGCCCAGCGCGTTGATCTGTTCGAGCTGCAGGTAGGCGCGGTACACGAGGTCGACGTGCACGCCGTCGTCGGCTGTGAAGGGGTTGGGTACGTAGTCAGCGTCAGGCGTAAGGCCATCCGTGTCGAGGCCCAACTGGGCCAGCTCGTTCTTGTTCATGGATGCTTCTCCTTGCTTTTGGGACTGTCACTCGGCTGTGACGACTCTCTGTCTGAGACCGTCAGGATGCCCCCGGCCGGGCTCCGCCTGGCTGGAACGCCTGCGGCCCGACCACGATGATCAGGTTGCTTTGGACGTCACTTACCTGGCGTACCAGGACGTCATCGACGCCTTTCAGCATACCGATGGGTGAACCAGCAAGCGTGGCACGCAGAAAGTGAATGAGCAGTTGCGCAAGGGCCTGCCGGAAGGGCTTGAAAAGCTTGCCCGGCTGGGCAGGACGCTGTGGCCCGGATGGGCTCACGTGCCGGCGTTCTACAAGCGTGGAGACGCATCGAACGGTCCTGTCGAAGCGATCAGCCGTCCTCTCTAGCACCTACGCGGTATCGGTCTGGGCTGCGGCCGCAGGCCGCGGGATGGTCCTCCTCTCGAAGGGCGGCGCACTATGTGTCAACCTCACTGCCCCTCGCATTCACCCAGCGGAGCCTGCGTGCCCGGGTGAACCATCTACGCGGCACCGGATAGAGCGCCAATCAAAAAGAGCTAGGATCTCGCACGCCTGCGCCGCAACGGACTCATCACACGCCGGCCACACACCAACGCCCTTACCAACGAGGGCCTACACCTCGCCCTGGTTTACACCAAGGTCCACAGCCCTGCGACCCCTCTTGGCAGCCGACAAGATCCCGGCACCGGCACCACTGCCCCAAGCCTTGGCAACCATCGACCGTCACGTCAACGGCAACATCGAAGTTCAGACCCCAAGGAACGCTAGGCGCGCAGCCAGGCCAGCGCCGCCGGGGCGGAGCTGGCGTCCTTGCCCTCGGCGATCCTCCGAGCTGGGCGACCAGCTGCGCTCCGGCGGCGCGGCTCTGCTCGCGGTAGCGAACGCCGGGCCATTGTCTGGCAGGCGGTTGTGCCTACGAATGTGGACGTATTGAAGAGCCGCCCACGGAGTATTGCTTTGCTCTCCCTCCAAGACCCACACACCCGCAATGCTGATTCCTGTCGGCGGTGCCGGTCCAGTGTGGAAGGGCAAACCGACACTTGGCAAGTGTTTGTCATGCCCTACTTTGCCAGAACCTGCGCGGTTACATCCTCGGCTCCGTGGAGGATGCAGGTTATGGTTCCGTCCGTGTCGAAAACCGGCGCGTTGAGAGGCTGCCAATATCGCTCTTCGTAGGAGCCGTCAGAGAGTTCGATGTCATACCTCTGGATGGGAAGAATATCGGTTTCCCGGGTTGCGAGAACGCGTTCAATGGACTCGCGGAGAACGGTGGTGCCGTTAGCTGCCGGGTCCTCAGGGTTGTCGGGGAAGACGAGTAGGATATCGCGGCCCAGAATAGCGTCACGATGCTTACCGGTGGCGGCAAGAAAGCTGTCAGTCGCAGCTAGGACTCGCCTTTGCGGATCAACTACTATGAACTGGTTCGGAAGGCTTTCGAACATCTGTCGAAAGTCCGGTTCGTCCCAGCTGTCAGCGTGGTTATTTGCGTCGGTCATACGGCACCTCTCTTTGGTGTTCTTTGCACGCAGCCATGCTTAGGCCATGCAGCGTGCTCAATTTGGGCAACCATGGATCACCGAGGCGGGTACTAATGCTGTACCGGCCAACTACGTTGCGGTGCGGTTGCCCCCGGGCCATCCGACTCGCGTACCTGCGAGTACGTCTTGCCTGTGTTCGGGACCCGATATCTTCTCGTGTGATGCGCTCCGATCACCACGGCTCGCTACGGTTCAGCAATTACCGTGAGATTCACTGGATGTTCCTGGGAGCAAATACATGATTCTGGCCCGAATTCCCCCACTCGAATCCACTCGTAGGACGTCTCCGAGGAATACGGGAACTGCGGGTCAGTTCCATCTTTAAACAATCCCGGCCTGGACCCTGCCTTTCGGATACCTTAGGCGCGTGCCCCGGGCCCTCAGCTGTGGACACTAGCGGCCGACTGCAGGCACAAGGACCCAGATAACGTCCGCCCTCTGATCTTCATCAGGGTTTCGGTATGAGTGCGGCTCCCGGCCGGCAAACGTGATGGCCTGGCCTGCCGTCAGATTCACCTTCCTGTTCGAAAATAGGATTTCGACTTTTCCGCTAAGAACGTAGGCTGTCTGCGTGTCGCAGAACATGGGGTACAGATCCTCACCAGCCGATGCCCCGGGCTCAAGTTCGGTGTGGGTGACTGTAACGCTCTTCGTTGTGCTGGGCGTCAAGAGACTGTGGTTGATCCCCTGTCGTGATGACGTTCCCACCACAATCTGTCCCTTGGAAACTATCTCGGTAACCTCTTCGGACAGTACGTCCGAGGCCTCAATCCTGAGCGTGTGGCAAAGGACCATGAGTGTGGAAACCGTCGGCGAAACAGCGTCACGTTCAAGACGGGACAGGTACCCCTTTGACAACCCGGCTGCATCAGCAACCTGTTGCATGGTCAGGCCCTGAGCTATGCGAACTGCCTTCAACCGCGGTCCAATGGAGAATGACTCACTGGCGCCGTCAACGGCAATTGATCGCGTGTTCAATGTGAACCTTTCATCTGTGGCCTGACGTCAGCTTTTCGTCACCAAGCCTATGCCGGGCTTCGTTCAAAGGAGCTGATTGACCCGGCTTCGCATTGGCTGGCTCCCCGCCGTCGAACTGTCCGAAAACAACAAATTCTAACAAGGTGATTTCGGTGTTCCATCATGCACGGGCTGACTGCTTGGTTCCTCAGCTGTCGGGCTCCGACTTCAGCTCTCCCAAGGCCGCGACGGCGTCGATCTCAATCAGGGCTTGGGAATTCGGGAGCGCACTGACAGCCACGCAGGAACGTGCCGGCAAGACTGAATCGAAGTACGATCCGTATACGCGGTTCATATCTGGAAAGTCTTCAATGCTCCGCAAGTACACCGTGGACTTGAGGACGTTCTGGAGGCTGGCTCCGGCGGCCTCGAGAATGGCGGATAGGTTGGCAATGACCTGATGCGTCTGGGCCTTGACATCGCCGGGGCTGGCGACCTGCCCCGTCAGTGGATCGATGGGCAGTTGGCCGCTGACGTAGAGAATGCCTCCATGGTATGTGCCCTGCGAGTAAGGACCTGCCGCCTGGGGCGCGTCTACGGTCGACAACCGATTGATGACTTCTATGGTTTTGGTCGTGGCATTCATGCATTCCTCCTGTGTTGGAGTGGGATTCATCGGTGAATTAGTGGGACGGGTACTTTGCGAACGGGAAGGGGGGCGGTGGACCAGGCCTTAGGCGCTTCGGGTCCTGCAGCAGAATCAGACACAACCATGGGTCTCAAAGCTTTCTGTGGAAGGGGGCAGCCGGGCCAGAGCGGCCCGATGTGATAGGAACCACAATAGCTCACGCCGACCGAGTACACGGTCGGGTTATCGAATCGTTACATTCGGTGCCTTGAAAGCTTGATTTTGCTTGAGTCCCGCTACCGACCGAGTACACGGTCCGTTGTGGTACGCTGTGATTCAACGCACAGGCAGAAATTCGCTGCCCTTCCCTGAGCAGGTACTTTGACGAAGGAGTCCTCCTATGACCGTTCATGCCGCTGAATTCCCGCACCGGGCCGTGCCCGGCCTTAGGAAGCCCAGAGGCCGAGCGACTCCAAGGTCTGCCGCAGCCCGTAGCCGACCGGCGTCAGTCTGTAGCGCCGTGAGCCACGGGGACCGGTTTCATCGTTGCGTATGACAAGCTCGAGTTGGACCAGCCGCTTGAGCCGCTGGGAGAGCAGCGTCCGGGAGAGATCAGGCAGCGCCCGGGACATATCATTGAACCCCCTTTCACCGCCGAGCAGTTCACGCACGATCAACAGGGACCAGCGATCGCCCAGCAGCCGCAGCCCTTGCGATATGGACCAGTAGTCGGCACTCAGGCTTCCTGCTGCGTTTGCCAGTTCGTCGTGTTCCCGGGTGAATTGCTCTGCAATGGTCGTCATCGTCCCTGGGCTCCAAGCGGTCGGTGAGTTGTGCTGCCGCCATTCTTCCCGACTCATTGGGGGGTTGTATGTGCGCCGCGCACATAACTCAATCCCACGTAGTCCATGGCCGGCCTTTACTGGCTCCGCCTTTAAACGCAGAATCGAAGGTTGGCAGCTAAGCGTCCAACCTTCGATTCCGGAGTCCGGTTGCTAGAGCCGGATGTCGGCAGACTCTCCGGGCTTCAGGGCGATGAGGAGGTCGTTAAGACCAGCGTCAGCGAAAAGCTTGCTGATCTGATCTGCATTTTGACTGAAATGTTCCCATGAGTCTTCGTGCACAGGAACGACCTTCTTGACCCCCATGATCTTGGCCGCTTCGAGGGCGCGGTCATTGCTGAGGGTGATGTACGCGCCGTCTGCAATCACGTCGAATTTGGCACCGCCAACGAAGAGCACGGCGATATCAATGGCTGGAAAACGGTCGGCGATTTCGCGCACAATGTCCAGTTCGGAGTTGTCGCCGCTGATGTATACGGTCGGCATGCCCTCTGCCTCGAGGACGAATCCAATAACGGGCCCGAGTGCGTCCCACACGCCCTCCGGGCCATGATGCGCCGGCACTGCCGTGATCTTCATCTGCCGTCCATCGGGAAGTGCAACGGTATGAGTCTCGTAGTCGCTGATCCCGAGGACATTGGGGCCGAAATTCTCCGCGGCCTCCGTCGTTGTGAGGGCAAGTGGCACCATTGTCAGGAAACCCCGGCCCGCTACGTCCAGATTGTCGATGTGCTCGTGGGAGGCGAGAGCCAGGTCAACCTGGCCAAGTTCCTCGGGGGTGGCGCTGGGGCCGAGCTTCTTGGTGACGGGCCCGGCGATCGGGTGGTGGTAGACCTGGGGAGAATCGAAGGTAGGGTCAGTGATCATCCGGTAGCCGGCGATCTCCAGGAGCAGGGTGGGCCCTCCAATGAGGGTTACTTTGACGTCGTCCATGATTTTCAGTCCTTATCGGGGCAGGGCGGGGTTCAGCTTTTGCTTATCATTTGAGCCGTGATGTCTTCCGCCCCGTGCAGGACGTAGACGAGCTTGCCCTCACCGTCGAAAGCCGGAGCGTTCAGAGGCTGGAACCAGCGGGGCTCGAAAACCCCGTCTGAGTTCTCGATGTCGTAGCGAACAGGCGGAAGAATGTCGATCTTGCCCGTCTCCACGACACGCTCGATGGAGCTGCGCAGTATCTCTGTGCCTTTGGCGTCGGGGTTGTCCGGGTTGTCCGGAAACGCATCAAGAATGTCCTTACCGACGATTCCCTCACGACTCTTTCCCGTAGATGCAAGGAACGAGTCAGTGGCGGCGACGATCGTTCTGTCGGGGGTCACGATGATGTATTGGCTCGGAAGACTTTCGAAGATTTTCTGAAAGTCGGGGTTACGTGCATCTGAGGATGGCACTTCGACTCCTTTCCCTGATGAGCGACTTTTTCGCGTCTCGTAATGCCATTGCAGCAGGTGGGGCCGTCCCCCACTAGTGCAAGACTTGGACCGGAACTGCCCATAGCCCTCCCGGTCTGGGCAGCTGGTGGGGTTTGTTTTAGGCAACCTAGAGTCCGAACGCGGTTCCGTGGCCGTGTTCAAACACGAGGTTGGTCTGGGTGCCTGCGACCGCGGGATTCGATGACAGATGGTCCAGTACGAATTGACGGATGTGCTCGGTGTTCTTGGCCGTGATGTGGATCAGGAAATCGTCTGCACCTCCAAGTACGAAGAATTGTTTGATTTCGGGCAGGTCCCGCAACTCGTTCCCGAAGGCGTTCATCAGATGCCGGGCGCCAGGCCTAAGCCGCACGCTAACCAGGGCCTGCAGGGGCAGGCCCATCGCTTCGGGGGCGACTTCGACGGTGAACCGCTTGATCACCCCCGACTCTTTGAGCGCCTTGAGGCGGGCGAGACATGTTGACGGCGCAAGCCCGAGAGCTTCCGATAACGACTGATTGGTGCGCCTTGAATTATTGGACAGCAGGCCCAGAAGCTTCTGGTCGACTTCGTCCAAACTCACCTCTTGCAGTTTCTGCGGGTCCGACACCTTGTAACGCTCCTCACAATGCAGAGATTGACCGGTTACATCCATTCTGCCGCAGATCCTGCGCCGAAAGCGCAACTTTCTGCACTTTCTGTCATTCTTTTGCCCACAAGCATTGATCCCCTCAGAAGGCATGAAACATGATCATCTCCGTCCCCAAGGAAATCAAGAACAACGAGTTCCGCGTCGCCATCACGGCCGCCGGCGTGCACGAATTCAAAGCAAACGGCCACGACGTGCTCGTGGAAACCGGCGCCGGCGCTGGTTCCGGCATCAGCGATCAGGAGTACGCACTCGCCGGAGCCGAGATCGTTCAGACTGCAGACGAGGCCTGGGCCCGGGCCGATATGGTGATGAAGGTCAAGGAACCCGTCGCATCCGAATACCGCCACTTCCGCGACGGCCTGCTCCTCTTCACCTACCTTCACCTCGCGGCGGAGCCCGCACTGACACAGGCGCTTGTCGACGCCGGTGTCACGGCTATCGCCTACGAAACCGTCCAGGAAGGCCGGGCCCTGCCGCTGCTCGCACCGATGTCCGAGGTGGCGGGGCGGCTGTCCGTCCAGGTCGGTGCGACCTCGCTGATGGCGCCGGCCGGCGGCAAGGGTGTGCTGCTTGGCGGCGTTCCCGGCGTCCGTCCCGCCAAGGTTGTGGTCCTTGGTGCAGGCGTCGCCGGCACCAACGCCGCGGCTATGGCGCTGGGCCTTGGCGCCGACGTCACCATCCTGGACATCAACATCAACCGGCTGCGTGAGCTGGACGCCCAGTACCAGGGGCGCCTGAAGACCGTTGCGTCCAACTCATATGAGATCGAAAAGTCAGTAATCGACGCAGATCTCGTCATCGGCTCCGTCCTTATCCCCGGCGCCAAGGCCCCCAAGCTGGTGACCAACGAACTCGTGGCCCGGATGAAGCCCGGCTCGGTGCTCGTGGACATTGCCGTGGACCAGGGCGGCTGCTTCGAGGACACCCGTCCCACCACGCACCAGGAACCCACCTACAAGGTCCACGACACCATCTTCTACTGCGTGGCCAACATGCCCGGCGCCGTTCCGAACACGTCGACGTACGCGTTGACCAACGTCACGCTTCGTTATGCGGTGGCCTTGGCCAACCACGGCGTCAAGGGCGCTTTCGACCGGCTCCCGGCTTTGGCTGGCGGTCTGAACGTGGCGGCTGGCAGGGTCACTCACAAGTCTGTCAGTGATGCCCACGGGCACGCCCTCGCAGACTGGCAGGACCTCGTAACTGTTTAGTAGGACAGTCGGCCGTGTCTGCCCGATGGAGGGCAGGCACGGCCCGCTTCACAGGAAGGGCACGTCGCATGGCATTTCACCTGCAACCCAAATGGCAGCCGCTGATTGGCCAGCTGGTCATCGTTAAACTTTATGATGCGGAGATCCGCCGTGGAGTTGTCGATGCAGTCACCGATGATGATCAAATCCTGTGGCTCGACAGTGACGGCGCCGAGCCCCGCCGCCTTTTTCATCGGTCAGACGGTTTCAACGTGTGGATCGACTACAAGTGGGAAACGGACAGGCCCAGCCTTAGCGCTGACTTCCAGCCTGCGGCTGCACCATGAGTGGCGGCCAGCCCAGCACGCCTGAACGCGTACATCATCAGGAACGGGTTCATAGTGATTCTGAAGTGGCAGGGGCCATCATCCGGCTCCGTTCCCAGCGAGTCCATGGCGAACCCTCAGGTGTTCTTGTCACCTGGCACAGCCCCTGGTCATACACCCTTGAACTCTGCCACCAGATTCCTCCCGGACTCGTCTACGAGTGCCTCGCCCGCTAAGCAATTGAACATCCCAGTCCAATTCAGAACCGGTCTCACTGGTCGCGCCCCTCAGCGCCCCTCCCCGGGGATTCCTCTCACCTGCCGGGTGACCGCGGCCCCGGTTGCCCGTGGCGCCGTCAATGCCCGTCCGGCAGACTCTCGATATCAAAAGACGGGTCGTCTCACGGAGTCCACCATCCACATGGATGGGCACCAGGCACACGGCCGATACGAACACTGTGCCCACAGTACATGTCGATCATCTGAACCGGCGTGAAGATGGTCGAGTATGAACAGCCGGTAAGCCGCTCCCGTTCCTGGTGTACGGGAGCGGGAGCACCACCGGCCGTGCGCAATCTGGCAACGATGAAGGAACCTGATGTCCGAACTTACTGTTGAAAGAGCAGATCTCGGCATGGCCTGGGCGGTGAAAGACAGCTTTGTCCGGTATGTGCAGTCCATGCGCGATGGCCGCATACTCCTGCGCGAGGGTGCCGCCGTGACCAATACCCGACAGTTCTATTTCCCGTTCAGAAGCCTGGACCAGTCCGACGGGGAGAATTTTGTGCTCCAGTTCGGCGGGGAGGTCCGATTCCTCGCCCATCATGGACTCATGTCGGTCTCCATTAGTTGCCCGAAGATCGAAGTGCGGCCCGACGGGGCATACCTGTCCATCGAGCAGGGAGATGAAACCGTGCACGTTGCCGAACTCAGGCTGCCGTCGGTGTCGGTGGAAGACGGCGTCAGCACGTGGGCGGATATCCAGGTGGCACTAACCGGCCCGGGCGCAGCTGTCTTCGCAGACAGCTACTCAGCCGGAGAAATGCTGGCACCGCTGACCATGAGAGCGCCATCGCTCGTGAAAATGCCGTAAGGCCGTTCCGGAAGAAACCTGTGGGCACACTCTGGGTGCCAGGTTACGCCTTAAAAGACGGTGCCTTCCCGGGATCCCATATACCAGGTGCACTCAAGCGCTATGGCGGCCGCGAACGACGTGCCGTAGGCTGACTTGCGACCCCGGCAGGAATCGAAGCGCCGGCTGGTCCGTTACCCGTCCATGCTGCGCCCACGGCGTCGCCGCAGATGTTGGTTACTGCGAAGCCACTGTTGCAGTTGTTCGGATCAGGTGGGCAAAGCGTCGCGCCATTGCTTCGGTATGCTCCCTCACGATCCGATCCTGATTCTCGAACGCCTGCATTCCACTGCTTGCCCGCTCCATTGACACCTTGTCATTCTCGTTAACCAGAGACAACCACCGGCGGTAGACCGCCGGTGACAGCTCCGGGTGAAACTGAACGCCCCAGGACACCTCGCCTACCCGGAAAGCCTGATGCGGATACTGCGCCGTCATCCCAAGCCAGACAGCCGAAGGTGGTAGTTGGTCGATCATGTCCCCGTGCATGGCCCCGGCGAAGAAAGGGCCCGGCAAACCGGCCATCAGGGGATCTTCCGCAGCCTCGGCCCGTAACGCTACCTCTACAACTCCCGCTTCAAGGCCTTGGTCGCCCCTGGTCACGGTTCCCCCGAACGTCTGTGCCATCAGCTGGGCTCCGAGGCAGATCCCGAGCGTGGGCTTCCCCTGGCTGGCCGCGGCTGCCATAAGGCTCCGGATGTCGGCTAGCCAGTGATAGACATGGTCGTCCAAGGAGCTCATGTCTCCGCCCAGAACCACCAGGGCGTCCTCCTTGAATGATTCCGGGATCACCTCGTCCTTGAAAGGCTGGACCGTTCTCGTTCCTATCCCCTCGTCGTGCAGCCACGTACCGAGGCGGTCGATCGGACAGTAGGGATCCGGCTGGATGACGAGGGCCCGCAGTGTGCCGGCCCCTCGGGGCAGATCTGGCTGAGAGGTCATGCTCGATTTCCTTATCGGGCGGTCGGGGTTACCAATACTTCAACGTAGCGAACAGCATCGCGGTGACCGCAGTGCCAATTGCACATTGAGATCCAAATGTGTGTGCGTGCCGGCGGCCCGGACGTTTTTGCTCCGGCGGCGGTTGCTTTCACTGAAGAACCGCGCGGTGGCCCTCTCTCATTGCCAGTCGCGCAGCAATACCGGTGGGGAGCCAGTCCCCTGCTTCTTCGAATGAATGACCGATGAGCTGTTCCACTCGTTGGAGGCGTTGCCGGAGTGTATTGCGGTGAATGTGCAGTTTGGACACGGTATCGGCAATGGATCCCTTGTTGGATAGGAGCATGGCGACCGTTTCGGCCAGCTGAGTTCCATTTTCCGCGTCGTAGAGCATAAGGGACCTGAGTTCAGCGAGCAGGTCTCTGATCTCTTCAGACATCCCTTCGCCAACAAGGGGCAGTTCTTGCAGATGTTCTATGTCGCTGAACGAGGTAACCCGTCGCCCGGACGTCCTGGCTACCAATTCTGTCCAGGCCAGTGCGGTCTCGGCGTCTGAAAGTGCAGGCTGCAGAGAGGCGACGTCGCGCGCCAGTGGCCCGATGCCGGCGAAAGCGGAGACGCCGCGGTGTTCGTCGAGCTCCGAAAGAGTTGTCTCCAGCTTTATCTTGATTTCTTCTCCTGAACCGGAGGGAGTATCGATAAAGAGCAGGCTAAGGGGCCCCTCAGTGAAGACCAGGGAGCGGGCGCCCGCCAATTCCTGGAGGTAGGGGGCGATGCGCCGGGATACAGCATCAGAGTCGAATTTCAGCCGTTTCACCCGAACCAGGACAGGGAGGGTTCGGCCCTTGGACCAGCCTGACTCCTCGAGAATGCGGGCGAATGTACTCGTGCCGACGCTTCGCAGCAGGCGTGAAGCGTGGGATGAACCTACCGATTCCAGTTCTACCGCCTCAAATAGAGCGGCCAGCTGAGAGCAAATGGCGCTGAGCCGGTCAAGTTCCCTGGTGGAATAGCGGCGCGGGCGGTAGCAGGTCACGATGCCCCGGGTACTCGTCAGACCGAAGGAGACAGATATCCGCTCGTGCCCCGCGAAGTTGGATTCAATGAATTCGGACGTTGCTGTCCGTGAATGAGTGGTCCGGACAATGCTTCCGCTTCGCTCGCCCTTGTCCATTGCAATGGCGGTGGGCGGCGATGTGGCGGGACCGCGGCCAAAGTATTCGATGACGCAGCCGTCGGAGCTCATGTGCTTGAGGATCGACTGGGCGGCCACTTGAGCGCACTGCAGGACGGAGGTGGCCGAGTTGATCGGGAAATCGACGAGGAAGTGCGCTGCTGCGGATTGGCGCCGCAAGTCATCAACAGTCTCAGCCTGCAGCAGGCCGCTGGCAAGCAGTATGCCCACCTCGTCCGCGATGAGCTTTGACTCCCATGTGTAGGCCTCCTCGGCATATGACCAGAGGCTGAACACACCCAGGAGCGTCCCGGTCGGAGCCACAATCGGGACTACCAGCATCGAATTGAAATCTTCTTCCTGCAGTTCGCTGATGCTGACGAACCGCGGATCCTGCTGAATATCTTTGTTAAGGACAACCGACTGCCGGGTAAGCCCTACCCAGCCGGTTACCCCCTCGCCGAGGCGAAGGGTAACCCTTCCAACTTGCTGGCTTTGCACTCCAGCCGTGCCTGCACGCATGACCAGGACCTGTTCCTGTTCATCCCACAGATAGACGAAAACCCCTGCTGAGTTTGTTGCCCTGGCTACCAGATCCACTGCCCTTTGAGCAAGCGCGAGCGGATCGGATCCTTCCATCATTAGCTGCGTGAGCTCGGACAGGGTATCTGCCCGGAGCTCTGCTATTTGGAGTTTCTGGCGATAGTCAGCGGGCAGGACCTCGTTCGGTTGCGAGGCCGCGGGCTCAGCAGGGGTATTCATCTTTTCAGCTTAGAAGGCT
Organism: Paenarthrobacter sp. YJN-5; assembly: GCF_015040095.1. NCBI lineage: Bacteria > Bacillati > Actinomycetota > Actinomycetes > Micrococcales > Micrococcaceae > Paenarthrobacter > Paenarthrobacter sp. YJN-5. Next base: position 1,986,350 of record NZ_CP053544.1, on the reverse strand, counting down.
CATGCCCATGGACGCCCGGCTGAACTGCCTTGGCGCGTTGACGCCAATCCAGGCGGCCTCTTCCTCCGCCGATCCGACCCGGTACAGGGCGGCGTTGCGTTCCTCTGCGGCGTACACCTGGACAATTTCGCCCGCCGGCGGAAGCATGCCGTGTACCTGGACCTTTCGACCAAACTGTTCCGTCCATCCGTACGGGGCCTGTTCCAGTTCGGTGGATTCGAAGCCGGCGAAGTATTCAGCCAGGGCTGCGCCATGCCGTTGGGCCTGGGTCCAACTCTCGAACCGCCGATAGGTTCCGTCCTCGGCTTGCCGTGCCGAAACGTCTCCGATAGCGAAGATCCCGTCAGCGATTTCGCCGGTGCTCAGCAGGGCCTTCCCATCGGCAGTGCAACGGACTCCGTTGGAGAGGTCGAGCGCGCTGTAGGTGAGCCACTCCGTGTTGGGCCGGGCGCCGACAGCACTGATGACCAGGTCGGCCTGCAGGTCAAGGCCGCTGACGCTGACCGTCCAGTGGGCATCCGCCTTCTGGATGGATTCCACCGCAACTCCAAAGTGAGTCACAACACCGGCCTGGTGCATCCATGCCTTCGCCTCTTCCCCCAAGTGTCCCGAAAAGAAGCGCTGCATGGGTTGCGGAGCCAAATCCACTACCGTGACGGCAAGCCCGCGCTGGGCCAGCGTGGACGCCAGTTCCGCACCGATGGTTCCGGCGCCGATAATGATGGCACTGGCAGCCCCTGCATCCACTGCGGTGCGCAGGGCCAGGGCATCCTCGGCGGTTCTAAGGCTGAGAACGCCCGCCGGCTCATTCGGCAACCTGATCGAACCGGCGCCTGTTGCGATGACGACCGCGTCAGCCGCTACCTCTCCGAGCTTGTCCAGCAGGACCGTCCGCTTGTCGGTGAGCAGCCCGATCGCCTTTGCGTTGAGGACCGGCGTAGCCTCCGGCCACCACTCGGCCGCCTCCACGGGACCAGTGCCAAGAAGAAACTGCTTGGACAGCGGCGGCCGGTCGTAGGGCGCGTTCGGGTCTGAATCTATGACGATAAATTCGCCGGCAAAGCCCAGCTCACGACTGCGTTCGATCAGCATCGCCGATGCAACCGAAGCCCCAACGATCGCTACCCGCTCCGGCAGATGTGTCACGACGCCGAGACCTCTGAGGCCTTTTCGCCGGCCTCGTTCGTTTCCCGTTCCAGGATTGCCCGTTCAGGACAGTTCCGGATGGCCTTGCGGACGTTGGGCTCGTCGCCGCTGTTTTCACGGCCGGGAATGACGTGGGCGTAGCCTTCCTCGTCAATCTCGAACGTTTCAGGTGCCAGGGCCCAGCACCGGGCGTGGCCTTGGCAACGCCCTCCGTCAACCCAAAGTTCTCCCATGGTGATCAAGCTCCAATCTTGAGGGTCAGCGGGCCGACACCGTGCCACGGTTCGTCGTCATTCGCCCGTTCAAAGTGAGGGACAGCCTTCAGGAATTCCTCCATGGCAATAACCATTTCGGCGCGGCCAAGGTTCGATCCAAGGCACCGGTGGATACCTCCGCCGAAGGCCAGGTGGCGATTGTCTTCACGGTCAATCTTGATTTCATTCGGTTCTTCGTAGACCTCCGGGTCACGGTTCCCCGCACCGAAGACCAGCACGACGCGTTCGCCGGCCTTGATCTCCTGGCCCCGGACAACAGTATCGGCCTTGGCCGTGCGGGCCATGGCCTGGACGGGAGAAAGCGTCCGCAGGAACTCCTCGGCAGCTGTGGGGATCAGGTCCGGGTCCTCACGCAACTGCTGCTGGGCCTGCTGGTTGCCGGCAAGATACCAAAGGGCAGAACGAATCGCCCAGGCGGTCGTATCCAATCCGGCCAGGAAGAGCAGGTAGCAGTACGACAGCAGCTCTTCACGCGTGAGCTTCCGTCCCTTCACTTCGGCTTTCAAAAGCTGGCTGATCAGGTCATTGGTGGCTTCCGCTTCCGGTCCGGCCTTTTCCCGTTCGTCCAGAAGGCGGTCGAAGTAGTCGTTCAGCTCGCGTCCGGCCGCGTATGCAGTTTCCGGATGTGCGGTGCGCTCATAGATGATCTCATCGATCCACCGGTCGAAAATCGGCCAATCCTGCTCCGGATATCCGGCCAGCCGGCTAAAGATGATCGTCGGCATCGGGCGGGCGAGCTTGGCCGAAACGTCGACGACGTCGCCTGCCTCGAGGACTTCCTGGCACAGCTGCCTGGCGGTCTCCCGCATTCCCGGGCCCAGCTTTGAAACATTCATGGGAGTGAACATCGGTAGCAGGATCTTGCGGAAGTCAGCGTGGGTCGGCGGATCGATGTCGATCGGAATGAGGGGGACATCGGTGCCAAAGGCGGGAAGGAGCATTGAGGGGCCGACGGCGAATGTGTCCGGATCCTGCTCTGCATTGAAGATGTCTTCGCTCTTGGTGATGTACCAAAAGCCTCCATACTTGTCGCTGTGACCGACAGGACCGTTGGCGAGCATGTCCTGGTAGTCGTCGAAAATGTTGTCGAGGGCCCGTCCGTGGAAGTCAAAGTCTGACTTGTTGTGGCTGAGCCCGTGCTCGGTTTCTGTGCTCATGAGTATTGCTCCTGAAGTAGTTGCTCTGACTGTGCGTGCGCCGCGGCCTTCTCCACGAGATCCACGAAGAGAGCCTTCTGGGCTTCGTCATAATCGACCATGTGTTCGGGATGCCACTGCACCCCGACCAGGCTGGCATCATCGGCTTCGATTGCCTCGATGACGTCCCCTTCCCGTCCCACTATGCGGAGGCCCTTGCCGAGCCTTCCCAGGCCCTGGTGGTGGTAGCTGTTCACCGGGATGCTCAGGCTTTTGGCGATCCGGGCAAGTTCGGAATCAGGTTCCAGTTGCACCCTGTGCCATGGTTCGTGTGAAGGGTTGTCCTGCCAGTGCCCTCTGTCCGGGCTTACTTCCTGGACAAGGGTTCCGCCGCGAATGACGTTGACAAGCTGCATCCCCCGGCATGTCGCCAGGACGGGTATGCCACGCAGCATGGCCTCGTTGTAAAGCTCGATTTCGAAATCGTCCCTGATATCGCACACGTCGTAGACCGTGTCGATCGGGTCCTCGCCATACAGCCGGGGGCTGATGTCGCCGCCGCCGGTCAGGATGAGCCCGTCGAATCCCTCAAGCGCCCCATCGGGGATTGTTGCCGTTGACGGAAGAATGGCAGGACGGCCGCCCGCGGCAAGGACGCCGTTGGCGTAGGCCATGTTCTGGACCGTTGAAGGCATCGGGCCAAAGGCGGTATCGACAGTTTGCCGAGCCGCTGAAATGGCAATAAGGGGCGTCCTCATGTCAGTAAACCAGCCAACCACCGTCGACGTGGATGGTGGTACCGGTCACCCAGCTGGCCTCGTCGCTGGCCAGGAACGCGACTGCGTTGGCAACGTCGGACGGGCGGCCGATACGACCAAGCGGCGTACGGTCGAGGAGGAATTTCACGGCCTCCTGGTTCTCCAGCACGGACTTGGTGAACGGGGTTTCGATAAACCCCGGGGCAACAGCATTGACGCGGATCTTGGAAGACGCGGTTTCGATGGCCAAGGCCTTGGTGAACATCAGGAGCGCACCCTTGGAAGCGTTGTAGTGCACCTGGGGGTGCCCGCTGCTGGCGATGACGATGTGGGCCTCAACTGAGGTGATGTTGACAATGGCGCTGGTTGAATCGTCGCCTCGGGCGGCGGCGCCCTTCTCCAGCAGCGGACGTGCAGCCTGGCTGACGAGGAACGGGCCTGTGGAGTTCACGGCGAAGACCTGGTCCCATTCTGCAACGCCGAGGTCATCGAAGTTGCTGCCCTTGACGATGCCTGCGTTGTTGACGAGGGTGTCGAGCCGGCCGAACTTGGTGTCGATCTCGGCCATGCCGCTACGGACCGAGGCTTCATCGGCGACGTCCATAACAACAGGAACCATCTCCGGGTGCTGGCCAATCAGGCGCTCGAGCGCGGCCTCGTCACGGTCGAGGGCTACGACGGTGGCGCCCTCCTTGAGCAGCTTTTCTGCGATGGCAAGGCCATTTCCGGACGCGGCTCCGGTGACTGCAGCGATCTTTCCGGGGTGAGTAGTCATTGGGTGTTTCTTCTTTCTTGGTAAGGAAAATGGTGGATTGAACGCTTCTCAGCGCTGCACTGGGCGCTAGATTCGTTCCAGGTAACGTGTGATTTCGAAGTCGGTGACACTGGTCTGGAGCTTGCGGAGCTCCCAGCGCCTCGTCTGGACGTAGTGGGTCACGAAGGTTTCACCGAAGTACTCCTTGGCGACCTCGCTTTTCTCGAACTGTTCGATGGCCTGGTCAAGTGTTCCGGGCAGCTGCTTCACCTGGTGACCTTCTTCCAGGGCGTAGGCGTTGCCTTCGACGCGATCGGGAGCTGTCATTCTTGTGTCCACGCCGTGCAGGCCGGCGGCGATGCTTGCTGCGATTACCAGGTAAGGGTTGGCGTCAGCGCCCGGTACCCGGTTTTCGATGCGTGCAGCACTGCCCTTTGACGGGATCGACCTGATGGCGACCGTACGGTTGTCCAGCCCCCAAGTGGCGCTTGATCCGGCCCACTGCCCGCCTTCGGTCCGCTTATAGGAGTTGATGGTGGGCAGGTAGATGGCCGTCAACTCTGGTGCCGTCTCGACGACGCCTGCCAGGTAGTTGTACCCGATGGCGCTCAGCTCGCCGGGCTCTTCGGCATTGGCGAAGGCTGATTTGCCGGACTCCGGATCCCAAAGGCTCTGGTGCATGTGCCCGGAAGATCCGGCCCATTCGGGATTGATCTTGGCCATGAACGATGCCGTGTAGCCGGCCTCAGCCGCCACTTCTTTGACAGTGGCCTTTAGCCGGAGGGCGTTGTCCGCTGCTGCCAGAGCATCGGAATAGTGGATGTTCATCTCGAACTGGCCCGGTCCGTTTTCGCTGTTGCTGGCCTCGATGAAAATACCCTGTTCGGACAGGCGGCGCCGGATCTCACCGATCAGGAACTCCGTGCCTGTGTCCCTGACAAGGCTGTAGGTGTGGCTGCCAGCAGTAATGGGAGTCAGATCGCGCCAGCCTTGGGCGGCAAGCTCCGTCGGAGTGCCTTTGAACAGGTAGAACTCGAACTCGTAGGCGCAGACCGGTGAGTAGCCGAGGTCTTCGGCCTTCTTGACAACCCGCTTGAGAATGCTTCGGGGGCAGATTGCCGCTGGCTCGCCCGACATCTCATAGGCGTCGCAAATGACGGAAGCTACGCCGGGTTCTCCGGGAACGACCTTCAGCGTGCTGAGATCCGGGAGTAGGGTCACGTCTGGATAGCCAGAGTCCCAGCCCGTGTAGCTGAGATCCGAAATGATCTCGTCCTGAATGTCCCAGCCGAAGATGATGTTGCAGATATTCGTTCCGCGCTCAGCGACGCTTTCGAGGAAGTACCGGGCGGGGATGCGCTTACCGCGCCAGACACCGTCCAGGTCCACCACGCCTACTTTGAATGTTTTGATGTCGTTTTCGGAGACGAATTTTTGCAGTTCGTCGTGGGCTGACGCCGTGGCAGTTTCTTCCTGCATGTCAATAGCCTCGAGTTCTTGGAGGTCCTCCGGGACCTGTGTGATCGGATTCACTGTGTACCTCTTTATCCTCATTGATATTGGTTACTAAAGACACTAAATGGGTGGTGTGCTTGGCGTATGTGCAACGTGCACATCATGATTGCCGGCTACATGCATGCGGTAAGCCGGCTCACACTCGAAGGGCCCTCGAGCCACAGAGGCCCATGACTTTTTCGTGCTCCTGCCCGGTTCCGAGGGCACGAAAGTCTTCTCGGAACCGGGCAGGGCGAGGTGACCTAGTAGACGTCCTTGACGTAACGTCCTTCGCCCTTCATGGACTGCAGGTAATCCTGCGCCTTATCAAGGGTCATCGCGCCGTGGCTGCTGAGCACCGCCAGCAACGCTTCGTCGATGTCAGGTGCTATCTGTTTTCCGCCGCAGACGTAGACAGAGGCGCCGCCCGACAGCCACGCGAAGATCTCTTCACCTTCTTCGCGGATCCGGTCCTGGACGTAGACCTTGCCCTGTTGATCCCGAGAGAAAGCCAGGCTGAGCCGATCCAGCACGCCGGTGCCCTGCAGTTCTTCCATTTCCGTCTGGTAGAGCCAGGAAGGCCTTTCGTGGCGGTCTCCAAAAAACAGCCAGTTCCGTCCCCGGGCCTGTGAGACTTCACGTTCACGGAGGAAGCCACGGAACGGGGCAACTCCGACACCGGGACCGATCATAATCACGTCAGCTGAGCTGTCGGGGGGCAGGTGGAACTCGTGCGCCGGAAGCGGGAACACTTTCATGGCTGTCCTGGTCTGCGCGGCGGACTGGAGGAAACCGCTGCACGCACCCGTATGACGGCGGCCGGCAGTCTCGTATCCCACGGAGGAGACCGTCAGGTGGACGCGGTCCCCGTCAGCGAGAGGGCTGGATGCGATGGAGTACGACCGGTGCTGCAGAGGCCTCAGCATAGAGAGGAACTCTTGGGGGTCGACGTCCTTTGAACGGGTTTCCTGCAGCACGTCCAGCATGTCCCGTCCCCACAGCCAGTCCTCCAGCGCGTTCCGGTCACCGGACTCAACCAGGCTCCGCACAGGATGGTCCGTCGCAAGATTTTCGACAAGCCAGGCCACAATGCCCAGATGGGGCAGCCGAAGCTCATAATCGTCCTGAAGCGACTCGCGTACGGTCTTGCCGTCATCGCCGAACACCTCGCTGCCCTCGAGGCCAAGGAACGCGAGCAGGTCTTCCACGAGCTCGATGGAGTTGGCCGGAATCACAGCAAGGGAGTCCCCTGGCCGGTAGTTGCGGCTGTCACCGCTGACCTCAAGCTCATAATGCCATACCTCTTTTTCGGACCCCGGCGCGCTCAGGAGGCGGGCCTCGACGACCGTGGCGGTATCAGGTTCCCGTCGTGTGCTCTTGGGCTGCTCGGCGGCCCTTGTGCCCTGGACAGTGGAGCCTTCCGGGTTCGTCCCTGGCTTCCTCGGAGCAACAGTCTTGAAGGTCTCAAGCATGCCCTTGATCCACTTGCCCGACGTCAGATCATAGTCAACGTCGCAGTCGATGCGGTCGAGGATCCTTTTGCCACCGAGCTCGCCAAGGCGCTCGTCAAGGTCGACGCCGGCCTTGCAGAAGTCTTCGTACATCGAGTCGCCAATGGCGAGGACCGCGAAGGGAACATCCTTGAACAGGTCAGAATCGGCGCTTTGGAGCTGATCCCAAAACGGTTGCGCGTTGTCCGGCATGTGGCCGTTGTCGTGGGTGGCGGTAACGATCAGGACGCGTTCCTTGCGTGCCGCATCGTCCGGGCTCAGCATGTCCAGGCTCATGAGCTCCGCTGAATACCCCTGGGCATTTGCCTTGTCCACGATGTTGGACGCAAGGAATTCCGCGTTCCCGGTCTGGCTGCCGTAGAGGACGCTGAGGGTCTGCACAGCGGTGTCTGTTTCGCTGGAAATTTCGGAAGAGGTGCCGTGGTCGGTGCGGACCAGTTCCCCTGTGTCAGTTGTCACGATCGGTCCTTACAAAGACGGTTTTGAGTTCGGTGTAGGCCTCGATGGCTGCCTGGCCCAGTCCGCGGCCGATGCCGGACTGCTTGAAGCCGCCGAAGGGCGTTTGCATCCGGATTGAAGAGTTGGAGTTGACTGAGAGCGCGCCGGATTCCACTCCCCGTGCGGTCCTGAGTGCCTGGCCGATATCGTTGGTCCAGATTGAGCCGCTAAGCCCGTAGATGGAGCTGTTTGCCAGGGCGATGGCTTCTTCTTCGGTGTCAAAGGGAATGACCGAGGCGATGGGGCCGAAGATCTCGTCAGTTGCCACCCTGCTCTTGGGGTCCGGCGCAATGACAATCCGGGGTGCCATCCAGAAACCGGGACCCTCCGGTGCTTCGCCGGCTGTGACAACGTTCAGTCCGTCACCGAGGAAGCTCGATACGGATTCGCGGTGGCCGGCCGATACCAGGGGGCCGAGGTTTGTTGTGGCGTCGAGCGGGTTACCGATCTTCAGGGCCCGGGTTGATTCGATGAACCCTTCAACGAACTCGTCGAAGACTCCCCGCTGTACGAGAAAGCGGCTGCGGGCGCAGCAGTCTTGCCCGGTGTTGTCGAAGACTGACATGGGAGCCGCCTGAATGCACTTCGCAAGGTCAACGTCGTTATAGACGATGCTGGCGGACTTGCCGCCCAGCTCGAGTGTTACTCGCTTCATCGTCTTGGACGCGGCCTGGATAATCGACCGGCCGGTTTCGGTGGAACCGGTGAAACTGACCTTGTTAACGCCGGGGTGTTCGGCAAGGGCGTTACCGACGCGTGCCCCGGATCCGGTAATAACCTGGAGCGCGTCGCCTACGACGCCCAGTTCGTTCACGATTTGGCCGAGACGGACAGTGGACAGCGGGGTAAGGGCCGCCGGCTTGACGATGACAGCGTTGCCGCAGGCGAGGGCGGGTGCAATACCCCACGACGCAATTGGAAGGGGGAAGTTCCACGGGGAGATTACGGCTACAACGCCCATGGGCTCGCGGAAGGTCATGCTGATGCCACCGTCCACGGGGATGGTGTCGCCGAGGATCTTGTCGATAATGCCCGCGTAGTACTTGAAGCATTCGGCTACTCCGAGCACTTCCTGACGGGCGGCGGCCAGCGGTTTGCCGACGTCGGTCGATTCGAGCAAAGCCAGCTCATCGCTGTGCGCGATGACAGCGTCTGCGATGGCCCAGAGGGCATCACGGCGTTCGGCGATAGGCTTTCGCGCCCAGATGCTCTGCGCCTTCCGGGCACGTTCGACAGCGGCGTCGACTTCGGCCAGGTCGTGCGAGGGGACCTCACCGATGAGTTCTTCTGTGGCGGGATTGTAGACGGAAATAGTGCTGCTCATACTCGAGTGCTCCTTCAGGAGAGTGGTCTTCGTCGGAAGATTCCTAGTCCGTTTGGGAAGTCTGGGAAGCTCCGTTGTTACCGAGCATGCCCGCGCACCCGGTCCATGAGCGAGTGCGACGGGCACCACATCAATGAGCGCCATGTGCAAACTGCACACTGAAGCGATCGGGCGCGGAAACTGTGCATTGCGACCATGAACGGTGGCGACAGTGTGCAGGGCTGACACAGGCACGGGCAGCACCGGACTTTAGGCTGTAACGCAGTTCACACGCTTGTGCGGCAAGGGGGCCGCCAAAGCTGAGTTCCGCGACGCCTGATTCGGTTCCGTTTTATCGAAGGCGTCGTGAAGATCATCGAACTTCGAACGTCCTGGAGGGACGAATGGCAACTAACGATGTTAAATTTGAGCCCGTGGATGCGGGACCCAACGGAATCTTGAGTCCGGACAAGCTACTTGGCCGCGGGCTCGGCGTCGGGTCGATCGTGTTCATGGTCGTGGCCGGTGCCGCACCGATGACAGCTGTCGTCGCCGGCTGGCCCGTGGTGGTCTCTGCTTCCGAAGGCACGGGCGGCCCACTGTTTTTCCTGATTGCTACGGCGATCCTGTTCCTGTTCGCCGTGGGCTTCACACGGATGACACCCTACGTGAAGAACGCAGGGGCCTTTTACTCGTACATTCAGACGGGCCTCGGCCGTGGCATGGGGCTTGGTGCATCAACCTTCGCACTCGGCACGTACCTGCTCCTGTTTCTCGCACTGTGTTCCTACCTGGGATCGGCGGCCCAGACCACTGTCCACGACCTGGGTGGTCCGGATCTTCCCTGGTGGCTGTGCAGCCTTGTGCTGATGGCAACGTGCGGTGCCCTTGCGTACCGGGATGTCGAGCTCTCCGCCAAGGTCCTGGGCGTGGTCCTGGTCATCGAAACTGTCGTTCTGTTGACAGTGAATATCGGCGTCGTCGTGCATGGTGGTGCCGAGGGGTTGAGTGCTGACTCGCTGTCTCCCGCACGTTTGGGGGAAGGTGTGCCCCCGTTGGGTGTCATGTTTGCCTTCTTCTCGTTCATCGGCTTTGAGGCGACCGCGGTTTTCCGCAATGAGGCGCGTGACCCCGATCGGACAATACCGCGCGCAACGTACATTGCCGTTCTCGGCGTCGGCATCTTCTACACCTTCACCGCATGGGCCATGCAGGCCGGCGTCGGTGACAGCCACATCGTCGAACTGGCAACAGACGATCCCACCAGTATCGTGGTCGGTCTGGCTGCCAAGTACGTTTCGCCTGTCCTTGCCACTCTCCTTCAGGTCTTCCTGATCAGCAGCCTCTTCGCGTGCATTCTGACGTTCCAGAATGTCCTCACGCGCTACCTGTTTACCCTGGGATCCCAGGGCGTGCTGCCGTCAGGGCTTGGCACCGTCCATCCTCGCCACCGGGCTCCCTCGAAGGCCTCCTTGACTGTGTCGATTGTGGCAATTGCCCTGCTTGGAGTCGAGGCGCTCATCGGGCTTGACCCGGTGACGGAGGCCTACACCTGGTTCTCCGGATCTGCGACGCTCGGTGTGGTGGTTCTGATGGCCCTGACCTCATTCTCGGTGCTCGTGTTCTTCCGGAGAAAGGCAAAGGGAAAGCTTTGGGCCACGCTGTTCGCGCCGGCACTTGCAGTGATCGGTCTCGCGGTGATTGTCTTCCTGGTCGTGCAGAACTTCGGCCTTCTTGTCGGCGGCGACCTCGCGGCAGGCATCCTGCTGTCGGTGATGGGAGCCCTGTTTGTCGGCGGTTTGGTGACCGCCCTGGTAATGCGTTCAAGCCGGCCCGCTGCCTACGCCGCGCTGGTCCCTGCGATGTCAGACCAGGAGCACGAACCCGCTGAAAGCCGGAACGGCGCAGCCGCGGAATAAGCGCGGCACATCCCTCCTCCGGTGCCCGGGTCGTGGTCACGAACGACCACACGGGCACCGGAGGCACTGCCGTCGTATCCGTCTTGTCGTGGCAGTGCCAAAGAAGCCAAACCTTAAAGGAGTTTTCCAGTTCCATGAGCGCTCTGTTGAAGCAGACCCTTGACAAGACGTACCCGGTGGTCACGCATGGCCAGGGAGTCTACCTGTACGACTCAGCCGGTCGGCAGTATTTGGACGGCTGCAGTGGCGCCATGACTGCAAACATAGGCCATGGGGTTGAAGAAGTCGCCGAGGCCATGAAGCATCAGGCCGGCCGTGTGGCTTTCACATATCGGACCCAGTTCACCAATTTGCCCGCCGAGGACCTGGCGCGTCGGCTCACCGCTATGGCTCCCGGCGATCTTGACTGGGCGTTCTTCGTAAACAGCGGCTCGGAGGCGTCCGAATTCGCCATTCGGTCAGCCGTCAGCTACTGGCGCGAAAGGGGCGCCCCGGGCAAAGTCAAAGTCCTCGGCCGGAACATCAGCTATCACGGCATGACTATGGGAGCGCTCTCGATGTCCGGGCACGCAGCACGCCGCCCCGACTACGGGCCGTTGTTGCATGCGTTCCCCTTCGCCCCGCCAGCCTATGCATATCGCTTCGCTCAGCCGGGCGAGAACGAAGAGGACTACGCGCTGCGGGCTGCGAGAGCCTTTGAAGAAGCCATTCGGAACGAGGACCCCGGCACGGTGGCAGCAGTGATCGTGGAACCGATTGTCGGAGCCGCAGGCGGGGTCCTGACGCCTCCGGCCGGCTACTTCTCCCAGCTGCGCGAAATCTGCGACCGGTTGAATGTGCTGCTGATCATTGATGAGGTCATCACGGGCATCGGGCGCACGGGCGATTGGTTCGCGAGTTCCTACGAGAACGTCGTGCCGGACATTCTCCTTATGGGCAAAGGATTGAGTGCCGGTTATTCCCCCGTAGCCGGCGTCCTGCTGCGAAGCCACATCGTCGAGGCGCTCAGGGAGGGCAGCGGTGTCGCTCCGTTCGGGCACACCTTTTCGGGGAATCCCCTCGGCGCAGCCACCTGCCTGGCGGTCCTGGACTTCATGGAACGCCGGAACGTCCTCGCGAACGTCCGGCAACGGGGGAAGCAGCTTGAAGAAGGTCTGCTCTCCCTGGCAACCCGGTACCGTTGCCTGGCCGACGTCCGCGGCCGGGGCCTGCTGTGGGGCTTCGAGTTCGTTATGGACCAGGAAAGCAAGCAGGCACCTGATCCTACGCTCGGAGCGGCCAACACATTCGTGCAGGAATGCCTCGTCCAGGGGCTCATCGTCTATCCGGCCGGCATCGCCCCTCTGAACAACGCCGTGATCCTGTCCCCGCCCTTGGTGATCAACGAAGAGGAGACACAGGTACTGCTGGCGAAACTGGAGAAAGCCCTCGGCGCCATGGAACGCCACATTGAGCGCTGGGCAGGTGTGGGTGACAACCGGCAAGTCCGAGTTGGAAGCGGCAGCTGACCCTGATCCCGGCAGGTCCACAGCGGAGCTGACGCTGGTCACCTTGCACATAGCGGTCGTAAAGGCTGTTCCCTCCACACACTTTTGAAACTCCACCAAGGCCGAAGATGGGGGAAGCGACCCATCTGCTAGCACCTTAACCATCAAGGAAAGCCAAGTGACTACACCGATTCTTGCCGCCGTGCTGGAAAAGCCCGGATCCCCTCTCCAGATCCGCGAACTGCTGCTGGACGATCCGGAGGACCATGAGGTTCTCATCCGGACCGAGCGCGTGGGACTGTGCCATAGCGATCTGCACTACCTGAAGGGGTCGCTGGATATCTCTCTGCCGGCTGTCCTCGGGCATGAAGTCGCAGGCATTGTCGAGCGTGTTGGCTCTGCGGTCACAAGAATTAAGACCGGTGACCGGGTCGTGGCAACGGTCACCCCCTCCTGTGGAGCCTGCCGTAACTGCATCAGCGGGCGCCCGACTCAGTGCGAACGGGTCGATTCAATGCGTGAGCGGGCTCGCCCCAGGCTCCTCTCACCTAATGGATCAAGCGTTGAGTCGCTCGGCGGTATCGGCGCATTTGCAGAAGCCTTCCTGGTGAAAGAGGCATCCGTTGCAGTGGTCGGCTCGGACCTGCCTCCCAAGGTGGCGTGTCTTCTCGGTTGCTGCATCAGCACGGGAGTCGGCGCGGTTATTCACGGCGCACGGGTGGGGCCAGAAGATACTGTTGCCGTCATCGGTTGCGGCGGTGTGGGGATAGCGGCCATTCAAGGTGCCAGGTTGGCGGGCGCGAGACGAATCGTTGCCATTGATGCCGTGCCGACGAAGCTGGAGCTCGCCCGCCGTTTCGGTGCCACGGACGCTGTTGTCTCATCACCCGACCCCACAGAAACGCTCAGTCACGTCCGGTCACTTCTTCCCCAGGGTGTAAGCCATGCAATCGAAGCGGTAGGCCGCAGCCAGACAGCGGAACTCGCCTTCTCGCTCCTGAGCCCAAACGGAACCGCCACCATCCTCGGTCTCATGCCCACAGGGTCCGAACTGCGCATCCCCGCAGATGCACTCGTCTACGGTGACCGACACCTGCAAGGCGCCTACATGGGCGCGAACAGGTTCCTCAGCGACGTCGACATGTTCACGGACCACTACCTGAACAATCGACTGGATCTCGATGCAATGGTCACTAAGCAACTGCCCTTCGAACGCATCAACGAGGGATTCGAAGCGATGGCGGAAGCATCAACGATCCGCGTGGTGCTGAACATGACCGACAGGCAATCGTAATCCGGACACCTCTGTAGATCGTCCCCACAGCGGCCTGTTACGGCGATGGCATCTGATTCTGCGCCACGGCCAGGGCGGAACGAAAGCGGCGCGACGTGGCGCTGCAAATCCTCCTACACATGAACAACCAAACGTCAGGGCCCAGCCTTTGCCAACACTGGCCATGGACGACAAAGACAACGAACGAAACCAGAGGAGCCACCTTAGATGACTGCTGAAGGACTAGCACAACTGACAGAGATTGCCCCCGACCTCGTCGAGCAACGCTCCTTTGTTGATGGCGCGTGGGTGCAGCTCGAGGAAAGCGGCCGCTACCTCACCAACCCCAATACCGGCGAACCCCGACAGCCGATGCGCAAGACCGCAAAGAATGATGTCGAGCGCGCACTCGCCGCAGCAGCGACACTGCACGGGTCCGGAAAACTTGAAGACATCAAACTCCTCGACCGTCTTGAGCTCCTGACAAAGGTAGCCGCGTCCCTCGATGCCAAGAGCGAAGAAATCGCCTTGCAGGACAGCATCAACACCGGAGTCCCTATCCGGACCACCCGCCTGATTGCTGGCGCACTCGGAGACAGAATCCGCGGAACTATCAGTGAAGCGGAGCAGCTTGGTGAATCGGAGACCCTTGACCATGACAGGTCTGTGGTTATCCTGCGCAAGCCACTTGGCCCCGCCCTCATCGTCGGCCCCTGGAATGCCCCAACCTTCACCGTAGTCGGCAAAGTGGCGGCAGCCATCGCGGCAGGTTGCCCGGTGATTCTCAAACCCTCCGAGAATGCCCCCGGCGGTTGCCAGCTCTTCGCCGAGTCGATCGTGGCTGCCATGACCGAGCTTGATTACCCGAGCTCCGCGTTTCAGCTGGTTCATGGAAATTCGGAGACAGGGTCACTGCTGACATCAGACCCCAGGATCGAGGCTCTTTCGTTCACAGGCGGCGATTCCGCAGGCCGCACAGTCGCGCAGGCCGCCGCATCCAATCTGGCGGTGATGCAGATGGAGCTCGGATCCAACAATCCCGTGATCATTCTGGATGATGCCGATGTCAGCTCTGCGGCTCGGTCCATTGTGCAGGGCATGACCCGTCTCAACGGCCAGTGGTGCGAGGCGCCCGGCAAGGTCCTGGTTGACGAGTCCATTCACGACCGTTTCGTTGAAGCCATGAAGTCCGAACTCAGTAAACTTCGGGTCGGAAACGCCCTGGATGAATCGACGCAAGTGGGTCCCCTGGCATTCCAGCGGCAGCGCGATGGCTTGAAGACCTCAGTGAACCGGCTCCTAGAACTGGGGGGCAAGCTCATCACTGGCGGCGAGCTGCCGGATCTTGACGGCTGGTTCATGGCGCCGGGGATGATCGTCGGATGTGCCGCCGAGGCCGCCTCCGAAGAGCTTTTCGGGCCGCTCGTAACGGTACATGCCGTACATACGGTTGAGGAGGCGCTTAGCCATGCCAACGGCCTCGCAACCGGCCTGGACGCCTACGTTTTCGGCGGCAACGAAGCAAGGGCCATCGAAGTGGGATCCCGTATTCGTGCCGGTGAAATCCGCATCAACGGCACCTTCATGAGCGACCTCGCCGGAAATTCACGCCAGAGCTTTTGGGGCACCAGCGGTATCGGTGGTCACGGTCCGCAGTACGGCGTCCGCTTCTTCACCGGCGACCGCGTGATCGGCGTGGACAGGACCGATCTTCCGCTCTAAGGGTCATATCCGACCGCAACATGAAGCCACGCCCCGCGGCGCTTGAGACAAATTTTCCGGGAGAACGTGACTCACGGTCACGAAGAGCGTCCCCGCGTACGTCAGGATGGCGCAGCGGGGCGGCCAACACGAGAAAGTCCTTCAAATGACAGATACGACAACAACAGACGCGGTGCCGATTTCAGCGCTGAGCTTCCTTGAGGGTGCCTCGGCGGCGAACCCGTCCTTTGGAAGTGACTTGGTTGATTTCCGCAGGGAAATGCACGCAGAACCTGAAGTCGGCCTGTATCTGCCCCGTACCCAGGCACGCGTCCTGGACGCAATCAAGGGACTCGACCTCGAAGTAACGGTCGGACAAGCCGCTTCCTCCGTGGTTGCGGTACTACGAGGCGGAGCCACTCGCACCCCGCCCGGGAGCCGCCCCACCGTGCTGCTCCGGGGTGACATGGACGCATTACCCGTGGCAGAAAAGACGGGATTGCCCTTTGCTTCGACCAATGGAGCGATGCATGCCTGCGGCCATGACCTGCATACAGCGGGCCTGGTTGGTGCCGCGCGTTTGCTTTCGTCCGTACGTGACAGCCTGACCGGCGACGTCATATTCATGTTCCAGCCGGGGGAAGAGGGACATGACGGGGCCCGCATCATGTTGGAAGAAGGTGTTCTTAGCGCGGCTGGCAGACGCCCGGATGCTGCCTACGCCCTCCATGTCGTCTCGGACATGCCGTCAGGTGTGTTCACCACCCGCGCTGGCGCCTACATGGCAGCCTTCGGGGATCTCTCCGTAAAGGTTATCGGGCGTGGCGGGCATGGCTCCCGACCCTTCCAGGCCCTGGACCCCATACAGGTAGCTGCTGAAATGCTTGGTGCCCTACAGACATATGTCACCAAGCGCTTCAACGTTTTTGATCCCGTAGTCCTGTCCGTGGGCCAATTCCATGGCGGTTCAGCCTCTAATGTCATACCTGACTCGGCGGAATTCTCGGCCAGCGTCAGGTCCTTCAGCCCAGGTGTTGAAGCGCGGCTCGCCCAGGAGCTGCCGGACCTTATTCGGCAACTGGCGACCGCGCATCAATTGACGGCTGAGGCAGCGTTCACTCCGATAATGCCGGCGACCACCAATCACGACACCGACGCCGAACTTTGGAGCAGGACTGCACGCACATTCTTTGGTGAGCACCGGTTCGTACCGAGCCCCAACCCCAGGACAGGCTCTGACGATTTCTCGCGCGTCCTCGTTGAGGTCCCCGGAGCGTACGGTCACCTCGGAGCCGGGTCTCCGGATGTCGACCCCGCAGAGTGGGCTCCCATGCACTCGCCCAGGGCAACGTTTGATGACAGCATCCTGGTCGACCAGGCACAATTCATGGCGGGCGTGGCACTTGGAAAGCTCCAGGAGCTGGAGGTTTTGGGGTAGCGGCGGGCGCAGCTTGATCGTTTCCCGGAACATCCTCCGCCTCCACTTGAAGCACTGCGCGTGGCAGCACTGGCGTAGGAGCTCCGAATGGACGGCACCCCAATCACTCAAGCTGACGCAACCCCAACCTGACGTCAGGCACGTACTCACAACGAGTGAGAACGGGGATCGACTCCTCGCGTCCTGACCATGGATCGAGAAACTCGTGGAACGAAATCCGGGCACTTCTCGTTCGTGGCCAAGCGGCAGCGCAGCATGTTCGTTCGGGTTGGAACGGCTTCGCCAGAAGTGGCCAACGTCAACTGTAGGTTGGAGCGTACATGAGGCGGTCACTTTGGTTGTCGTCTCACGACACCTTCTGCGGAGGCGGGCAGACGCCCGCCAGTGAAATGGAGGCGAAGGGTTTCCTTGCTGATGCCGAACTCGCAGTCCAGGCACCCTTCCCGTCGCCGTCGGCAGCCTTGGCTGAACCTCCCGGCCTGACGGTCGAGAGTGCCTTTTTGCGTCCGCGATAGACACCATGACAGGGGCCAGGACGATCCCTTACCACTCCTGCCGAGCTGAAGCCGGCGGCTACGCGTTCCGCCGGCCCCGTTTCCCAAGGCTGGAGCAGCTGCTACAGCCAACCATGGTCCTGGCCCGGTTCGGCTGAGCTCTGATCATCGCGGCCAGTCATCGCGTGAACGTGGCCGAGGGTAGGCTTCGACAGCCCTTGGCTCACAAGGGGCGAGCGGAGATGAGTGTGGAACATTGTGGGGAGCAGTGGTGTGCAGAGTGCACATATGCCTTGCATGGCACGTATTTAGCCTTAAATCAAGCGACAAACATGGTGGCGTCTCGGAACAAGGAAGTGATGGAGATGATGTCACGAAGACTAGCTCGATCCCGCTATGAGCTGTATGTCGGGCAGGATGGGCACCCTCAAAACGCGAGGAAACTTCTCGGTGAGTCTTGGGAGCACTTGGACTCGGATCTCCTCCCAGAGTGGAACGGGGATCGGTCGGTGCCCGATGCCAGTATCAGAACCCACACGATCAATTGCTCGAACGCCAACGAGCGTCCCTTCTGAAACTCGATGCCGAGGGCCACCAAGACCAGTGTTGCTACCACGCTCTTGCTGATCTAAAACAGTCGCAATGGGATCCATGGTGTCGCTCATGATCAGTCCTCCAAGTAAGGTAGCGCCCGGTCGCCGGGACGTTTTTGTGAGTCTGTTCAACAGCCCGTCCCGGCCGACCAGACCGCCCCTGCCCCTGGTCCCAACAACGGGCCACGATAGTTCGTCGGTCTCCGGGTCGGTCTCCGATACGAGCAACCGCCGGCGGGGCCGACATGCTCCGCCGGGCCGCCGTTTTAGCCCAAAGCAAGGGCTCCGGGAGTGGCGTGAGCCGCATCCAGTTTGACGGCAGGTCAATCAGGGTGCCTCACACACACAGTTAAGGTCAGGGACCCGGAGGCGCGGGAATGAGCATGTGAGACTCCGCAGGCTGGCCCGTTTGGTGAGCTCTGAGCTCATCAGCACGTGGGGCCGACAACTCCTGATCAGAAGGTGAGCGAACACCACTGGCCTCGTGATAGAGCCGATCACTCTCCGAACGCTCCGGCATTGACCCCGCGGACGACCCCGATAAGCTCGGTCGTCAGCGGTGCTCTCTACGTCGACAACTACCAAGCTGTAGTGGCTGAATCCACACTGTGCGAAGTATGCCCACGCGCCGCGGAAGGCTTCACGAGAATCTCTGCGACCTACTCCAAGGGTTGAGGCCGTTGCACGATAGCGGCTTGATCAGAGCATTCCCAGTGCGGCCAGGAGCCCTTGATTCACCAGGGTCATCGTCTGCGGGGAGAAGGATGAGACCACACCGAGGACTTCATCGTCGTAGATGTTCTCGATGTCATCGCAGACCACGTACCCGGCCATGGCCTCCGTCTCGCTGAGCTTGACGATCGACGGGATAGCTGGTTTGTCGGACGTCGTCAGACGGGCCGCCAGAACCGAGCCCAGCTGGGCGTTGCGTCTGTTGTTAGAGACGACAACAAAGAGCTTGGGCTCATCCAACCCCACGTCAGCTCGAACGACCTGCCCCCGCAGATACGTGGGGCTCATCCTTCGTCGGCCCAATGCGGACGGCGACGACGGGAGACGCTCTTGCGCTCGACCGGATTCTGCTCCCGGGCAATGGCGGCATAACCATCAGCCTCGATCTGTTCGCGGACGGAACGCACTCCGGCTTCCCACACGGCATGCATCACAGCGGCCTCACTGCTGGATTCCACCAGCTGCTCACCGACGAGTTCCCCGAGTGCCGAACGATGAGCTGGGGACGTCTTCAGGAGCTCCAGGTCCTTGAGATCCTGGGTCGTAAGTGAGAGGTTCTTCCGAGTCGGACGTTCGAGCGTAGCCATGCATCAATAATTGCATCACCCTGCGAATCACGCAATGAAGCAGAAGATGGCTTCATCCGGCGATGGGCTCGGCGACCAGTCCGGCCCGACAAATCGGCAGCCGATACTCGCGCCCTTCCCGGACGACAACCTAGGTCCATGACACCCACCAGACAGCCCCGACCGTTGCCCCCGTGATGCAACAACGTGATGCACTAGGGCATGGAATCTGTGTCACGCGATGTTCAAACGAAGGACTCCCTGGCACGAAAAATGCCTAGATCACGGGCGAGAGGGGTCCCGTCTACTGCGATCTCGGGCCCCATCAATGACGTGGCACCAACGGCAGGCCGCATAACGTGTGCGCTGGAGCGCTGGCACGTCGAGGCGAGCGGCCGCTACGAAGATCGGGGTCCGCAAGCTGCCCGTCTCCCGGTCGATGGGCAAGCTGGCGCAGGTAAAGACGGCTCTGTCCGGCGGAATGTTTCGCGATCTCCATCACCCTCAGAGCCCACCAGGCCGAGCAGGCAGAAACCCAGTTGCTCAGCGGGGACCATAAGTACCGAGAAGCAGATCGCAGCAACACCGGGACCCAGTAAGGATATCTTCGAGATCGCTCTGGAACCGCATCCCGTGCGCTTGGCCAGAGGATTGCCGGAGAGCGGGAACTCGAGGTAGACGCCCAAACCGAGCCTCGCTGCCTCGGCTGCCTGGCCCGACTCACCTCGCGCCGAACCCAAGAACCGGCAATCTTACGTTTCAACAGATGGACAACGCGGTTCAAGCAACCCCAGTTAGGATTCCCGAGCGACTATACATTCACGTACAGTGCCTCGAGAGACGACCCCGTTCTGAGAAGATTCGTCCACTCAAGGATTGAATGAACACGTTCGTCCGGACTACCGTTTCCGCTGGCAGACCGGGCAAAAATGGCTCGATCGGTTCATGAATTTTTCCCGTACGATCGGCGTTCCGCAGCGCTTGCAAGGGTGCCCGGCGAGCCGATAGACATTTAGGCTTCGATCAAAATAACCCAACTACACACGTTTGTGACATTCATTCACACGTCAGTCGAATCGTCAGTCGAATCGTCAGTCGACTCGTCACGCGATCACAATTCGACTCACTCCTGGGCGGCCCTGTCCCGATGAGCCTTCGCTTCGCCTCACGCTCCAGAAGGTGGTCGAGGAAGACCTTGCGGATGGCTATCTTCTGCTCGTTAGTCAGCGCCACGGTCTTCCCTCCCTCATTAGTCGAGACGACCATACTGAGGACCACTGACACAAGATGCGCGGAGACAAACTGAAGGGGATCCGCATGATTAGCCGTCGCTCCTGAGCTCGAGCTTCAGGCCCAGCGCCTGCGCGACCTTCGCGATGGTCGCGGTCGACACGTCGTGGTTCGTCTCGACGCGCGCTATGGTCGGGCGTGACAGCCCGGACTTCTCCCCGAGCTCCGCCTGCGACCACCCCTGCTTCTTCCGGGCCTCGCGGATGACGTCGCCGAAGCCTTGCTGCTCCGCCTCGCCCATGCTCATTCCGCTGCCGGGTCGGAGCCCGCGTCTGCGTCGGGGCGGTGCTGGGCATGGAGCGCGTCCGCCGCGATGTCGGCGATCTGCCCTATGAAGGCCGGATCCGTCATGTACGACTGGATCTCCTTCGACTCGTTGACTGTCTTCAGCACCGCGAGCCCTACGGCACCGCTGAAGCCCTCGGATGCCTTGAGCTGGGCGACGGTGTTGTTCTTCGCCATCGCCACGGCCTCCTCGTTGGCGTCAAGGAAACCCCAGAAGGTCGTGATGAAGCCGGAGACGCTCTCAGGACTCACATCGACGCCTTTGGCCTTGAACATCTCGTTGACCTTGTCGATGGCCTCGTCCAGGGGACCCTTCTTCGGGGTGGCGCTGCCGCCGTACTCGCCGTCGAAGATCGGGAGCTTGATGCCATCCTGGCTGCCTTCGCTGAGAGAGTGATCCTCCTCGATGGCGGACGGGACGAGCTTGACGCCTGAGAGCTGCACGCCCTCGAGGAAGCTGTCGTCCCGGTCGTCGCCGTCAGCGTGGAGGTTGCGTCCCAGCAGGGTCGCGAGGATGGCGCGGCGGTGCAGCTCCGGGTCCTGGTAGTCGACGATCTGGCTGAGGAACTGCCAGGCGTTGCGGTAGCCGAGGACGTCGGCGCGGAACGACTGCAGCACCTCCTTCTGCTTCTTGTCCTTCGAGAGCACGGCTTGACGCCACTGGCCGCTCCAGCGGTTCTTGATCGGGGCCAGCACCTTGGCGATCGCCTCGCCGCCGGCCTCAGTCAGGAACGCGTCGGCGACGGCGTCCATCTCCTCGTGGGTGTAGAGCCCTGCCGTGTCGAGCCGCTCGCCGAGTGTGATCAGGGCGTTCGGGTCCACGTCACCGTCGACGTGCGCGTCGGAGTAGTAGAGCTTGAAGTCGGCTTGGACGCTCGCCGGTGTGTTCCGGAAGTCGACGACCATCGGCGCGGTTTTGCCAGGGTAGATCCGGTTCAGCCGCGAGAGGGTCTGCACGGTCGCGACGCCGGAGAGCTTCTTGTCGACGTACATGCCCATCAGGCGCGGCTCGTCGAAGCCAGTCTGGAACTTGTTCGCGACGATGAGGACGCGGTAGACGCCCTGCTCCCGGAACGCCCGGCTGACGTCGCTGACGCCATTCACCGACACCTCTGTGACGCTCTCGCCGTCCTCGTCGGTTAGCGAGCCCGAGAACGCGGCGAGCGTGTGAAGGTCGTACCCTTTCTCGGCGATGTACGCGTCCATCTTCCGGGACCAGCTCAGCGCTTCCATGCGTGAGCTGGTCACGACCATGGCGCGCGCCTGGCCGCCAAGGAGCGGTTGCACGTTGCGTCGGAAGTGCTCGACCACGACCCGGACCTTCTGTGCGATGGCGGTCGGGTGGAACCTTGCGTAACGGACGATGCTCGAGACCGCCTCGCCGGTGTTGACCTGGACCTCGCTCTCCGACTCTTTGCCCTTGAGGGTCTTCTTTACCCGGAGGAACATGTCGTAGGTCGAGTAGTTGGTGAGGACGTCGAGGATGAAGCCTTCCTCGATCGCCTGCGCCATCGTGTACGTGTCGAAGGCCTCCCAGCGCTCTCCGACCTGGGTACCGAACAGACGCAGGGTCTTCCCCTTCGGCGTCGCGGTCAGAGCGACGAAGGTGATGTTGGCCGAGGCCGCGATGGCAGAATCCTTCGCCGCCATGAGATCCTCAGCGCTGATCTCCTCGTCCGGGTCGAGGTCGACGTCGACGAGGAGCTCCTTGAGCTGATTGGCCGCGGAGCCTGACTGCGATGAGTGCGCTTCGTCGGCAACGACGGCCCAGCGCCTTCCGCGCAGTTCTTCGGTGTCCTCGATGAGCTTCATGACCTCAGGAAAGGTCTGCAGGGTGCACGTGATGATGTGGTCGCCCTCGATGAGAGCCTTCTTGAGCTGCGGAGACTTCGCCCCGGACTTCTCGCCCACGGCGACGACGAGGCCCGTGCTCGACTGCACCAGGTTCATGTCGTCGCGGATGTTCTCGTCGAGGACGGTGCGGTCGGTGACGACGATGACCGAGTCGAATGTCGACTTCGAGTCGGCGCTCATGTGGCGGATCAGTCGGTGGCTGAGCCAGGCGATGGTCTTTGTCTTGCCCGAGCCGGCCGAGTGCCAGATCAAGTAGCGCTTGCCCGGGCCGTTCGCCTCGACGTCGGCGACCACGCGCTCGACCGCCCGCAGCTGGTGGAACCGCGGGAAGACCAGTCGGCCGTCGTCCTTGTTGCCGGACTTGCCCGGCTCGAAGAGCGCAAAGTCCTTGAGGATGCGCATGAAGGTCGGACGAGCAAGGATTTCGCGCCACAGGTAGTTGGTCGATGAGCCCGTGCTCGACGAGGGAGGGTTGCCCTCGTGCCCTTCGTTGCCCTGGTTGAAGGGCAGGAAGATGGTGTCCCCGCCCTGCAGCTTGGTCGTCATGTAGACGAGGTCGTTGGACACCGCGAAGTGCACGAGAGCGCGGCCGGGAGCGAGGAGCGGGCGGTTCCTGCCGGGCTTGCGGTCTTCCTTGTACTGGCGGATCGCGTGGTTGACGGTCTGCGTGTTGTCGGTCTTGAGCTCAAGAGTGACGACCGGCAGGCCGTTGGCGAGGAGCACGACGTCAATGCTCTCGTTGGTCTTTGTGTCGAAGCGTACCTGGCGAAGGATGCGCAGCCGGACCGAGTCTGCCGCCTCGACGACCTCGGTCAGGTTCGGGTTCGCTGGCGGGAAGGCCAGCATCGGCCCGAACTTCGCGGCGGGACGGCCGATCTGAGCATAGGAGAAGCCCTTGCGCAGCACGCCAAGCAGGCCGCCGACGGGGTGACCAGTCGTCGGGTCCATGCGCGTCGTTTTGGCGAGCTCTTTGGTGATGTGTTCGAGGATCTTCCGCTCAGCGGTGGCCTGCTGCTCGCCGACCAGATCCTCGGGGACGGCCTTCTCGTACTCGTCCGGATACTGGGTGCTAAGCCAATTCAGCACGTCGGCGGGCAGCATCGCCAGGCCTACGTCCCAGCCGATCGGCTTTCCGTCGTCCTCGTACAGCCAGCCACGGTCGGCCAGCTCGGAGCAGAGATTCGTCTCGAACTCGCGCTCCATAAGTTGCGCGTGGCTCACGCGATTTCCTTCCGTCCGGTTACAACGTCGAGCAAGAAGGTAGACGAGTGCTCCACGAGGAGGTCTCGAAGTCTGGCGATCTTCCCCAACATCTCGTCGATGCGACCAGTGACGTCGTCGAGATGACCTGCAATGCGCCTCTGCTCGTCCATGGGAGGCAGGGGCAGGGGCATCATGTCCAGCGCGATCTTCGTGACCCGCTGGGCATTTGGGCGGACGCCTGTGCCGATGGCCCCGAAGTAGTCCACGTAGCGAGGGCTCCGGAGCAGATGGTGTACGTAGCGGGGGTAGAAGCGGGGCGAAATCCAGAACGCCTTATAGTCAGGGCTGATATAGCCGGTGAGTGACGACACCCCTAGTCCGCCGTGGTTGAGCCACATCATATTGGCGGCAAGTTGGCTAGGCCTCACAACCCGATAGTTTGCAACGTCCTGCGACGCCTGCTGACCATCGGTTCGAGAGTTCAGCTCGACTCCTCGGTACTCAGAGATCGAGAGCAGAGGTCCTGGCGGATCGTCGCCGTTCCGCTCGGTGCTCTCGGTGAAGTCGTAGCCGAACTTCGTGCGGTCCCAGTGCTCAGGCATGCCGGACAACGGGGACTTTGCGTCCTCGTGCCGGCGCGAGTCATCTTCGGCGAGGCCGAACAGGGCAGCAGTATCGATCGCCCGTGCTCGCAGCGAGTCGGTGAGTTCATCGAGCTTCGCAACCATAGCGTCGACCTCGTCGAGCTTGGCCGCGAGGCGGCGTTGGACATCCAGCGGCGGAAGGGGGACCCGAATGCGCGACATCCGCGTGAAGTTCGTCGACCACAGGTCATCGACAATTCCGGTGCCCCAGCGGAAGAATTCGTCCTGAAACGCGATGCTGCGGAACAGGTGGTGGCCGTACTCGGGGATCAGGAGGTCTGGCCTCGGAGTCATGACGGAGTATACGACCGAGACGCTCCCGTCCTGGCGCGCCAGCCCAGACGCCCCGCGCCTGTCGGATCGCGAGTTAATGACCAAGTCGCCGGTTCGAACAAGCTTCCGATCGCCTTCCGTCTGCGACTTGGCGACGCCGGCAAGCTGGGGCGTGACACCCAGCTTGCCGACCGACAGTGGTGGGTACGCGGTCTCGTCGACCTTCTCGTTCCGCTCGACGACGATAGACCCGATGGGAGCCATAACGAAGGCGGAACTCTCGAGCAGCGACTGGTGAACCGCCCGAACTGTCACTGATCGCTCACCAGCTTGAACATGTCGGCGAGTTCGCCCATGAGGCTCTGCACCTCGGCGTCAATCTCGTCTAACGGTCGCGGGGCGCGGGGCGTGTAAAAGATCCGCGTGAACGGAATCTCATTGCCGTGCTTCGCTTTGCTCTCGTCCCACTGGACATCAGGAGAGAATGGGACCACCTCGCGTGCCATGTGCTCATCCAGATCCTCGCTCAGCGGCACGCGTTCCGTCATCTTCCACCCGCTCGATGTGACGGCATTTCCCTTCCGATCGATGGCGGGCGGCGCTGAGTCATCAGGCACTGCCATCGCCTTCATTACAGCGTCCACCAGGCCCAGCGGGGCCTTCAGCCCGGCTGCTTTCGCTGCCTTCGGGAAGGCTTTTGGCAGGTCGTTCCAGTTCGTACCGTCGAGCGATTCGAGCACGGCCGTGTGGTCTTCCGTGAAGTCTTTGCGCTCGCGAAGGCCCTCAACGACATCGTCGCTGAATCGCGCGGCGAAGTGAGCCTGCTTGTAGACGGGGACGTCTCGGAATCTGAAGTCGTCCGGAGTGAGCACGCGGGAGATCTCAGGATCCGCTTGCTCGAAAGCCTTGTACGCCTCGAGCACCGGATCCCGGTCCGCTGGGCTCATCTCGCGGCGCTTCTCGCCCATCGGCCTGCGCAGCAGAGTCCACTGGTCTGATCCGTCAATCAGCTGGATCTTGCCTTCGCGTTCCGGGTCCTTGTTTGTATCGAGGATCCACACATAGGTCGGGATACCGGTCCCGTAAAACATGCCGGGCGGCAGGGCAACGATGGCGTCGATCAGGTCCTCTTCAAGGAGCCACTCACGGATGGCCGTCGGCCCCTTGTCTCCGTTGAAGAGCGGAGCCGCGTTCGAGACTACTGCTGCACGTCCTCCCTGACCGTTCTTGCCGGCCGGGCTGAGCTTTGACGCACAGTGCGCCAGAAACAGCATCTGTCCGTCACTGATGCTCGGGAGGCCGTGGCTGAACCGAGATCCCAGCTTCTTAGCCTGCTCCCGCACGGACTTCTCCTCGACCTCCCAGTCCATGCCGAAAGGTGGGTTCGAGAGCACGTAGTCGAAGGTCTGCCCCTCGTAGAGGTCCTCGAGGAGAGTGTTGCCATGCTTGATCGCGTCGGGGCGGCCACCCTGGACGAGGAGATCCGCCTTGCCGAGGGCGAAGGCAGAGGCCATGAGCTCCTGACCGTAGAGCGTGACGTCGACCTTCTCGTTGGTGCGCTTCAGGGCCTCCTGCGCGATCAGCAACATGCCGCCGGAGCCGGCCGTCGGGTCGTAGACCGAGCGCGCGGCGTGGTCAGCCGCGATCATGTCATCGTCGCCGCCGACTAGCACGTCGACCATGAGCCGAATCGCGTCACGCGGCGTGTAGAAGTTACCAGCTGCCTTACCTTTTTTATTGAAGGCCCGGTACATGACGTCCTCGAAGACGTCACCCATGCCTGTATTGCTGAGGCTGGTTGGGCTGAGGTCGAGCGTGGAGAAGTGCTTGACGACGGCGTGCAGGCGGTTGGCGTCGGCTAGTACTTTCGCGCGCCGATTGAAGTCGAATGATACCCAGATATCGGCAATGTTGTGGGAGAACCCGTCGATGTAACTTTTGAGAGATTTGTCCACGTTGTCGTCTACAGATGCGATCGTCGCCAAGTCCAGCGGGGACACGTTGTAGAAACCCAAGCCGAACCTGTCCTTGACCGCGATGTCGATCAGGTGCTGGGGCATGCCCGCCAACGAGTCGACATACTTTATGACGTCCTCTTTGCTGTCGGCGAGCATGCACTCCAGACGGCGGAGCACCGTGAACGGAAGGATGTAGTCACCGTAGTCCTCCTCGTCGACGATGTTGCGCAGGTACTTGTCAGCGGTGTCCCAGACGATCCGCGCGGTCGTTTTCCTGGATGCCTCTGCCGACTCGGCCATACGTGCTTGCTCCTGCTTGTTCGCGATAGTTCCTGTATCAAGGACTTTACACGGTCTCGTGTATCAGTAACGTGACATCCCGCCTCGTGTCTGAGGCGAGGCAATCGCACGGAAGTAGGTACGCGCCACGTCTACGCGACCATCGCTGTGCCGAGCGGCGCACTCGCCGGGACGCCGGCCACGGTGGCTGCCGCGGTGCCGGACCGAAGGACCGCCAGGGCTTGCCCCTTCTGGTCCGCGGCTACAAGACCGGTTTCACGCTGAGCACGACGACCTAGAGACAGGCACGAGTTCGGTCCGGTGGTTCGTGCGTCGCGCCGGGCGATAGGAACCCACCCAAGCATGGCATGCGGCTGACCGCTCTTGCAGCTTGGGCACGAGCATCACCGCGCGGTTCATACGTTTATTGCATTGATCCAGTTAGGCTCAGATACGTGACCCTTGCTGCTGTGTACCTCCGCGTCTCCAAGTCCGACGACGACTCGGACGAGTCGCTGACCCTGGAGACGCAGCGACGACGCATCCGCGCCTTCTGTGAAGCGCGCGACTGGGAGTACGGCCCGGAGTACATCGACGATGGCATCTCAGCGACGAAGGCCCGCGACGCGACGACACGCTGGGCCTCGATGCTCCAGGACCTGCGCGCGGGGAAGTTCGACGTCGTCGTGGCCCGTGACCTCGACCGGCTTCTGCGCACCCTGCAGGACCTCGTCAAGCTGATCGACCTCAAAGCGAAGGTCGCGACCGTCGACGGCGACATCGACCTGACGACCGCCGATGGAGAGTTCAGGGCGACCATGCTCGCCGCGGTGGCAAGGTTCGAGATCCGGCGCAAGTCTGAGCGAGCCATCCACGCTAACGAGACAAGGCGTCGTCGCGGGATCCCCATCGGCCGCGTGCGGATCCTTGGCTACGACGACGATGGGGTGACTCAGATCGACGACGAGGCGGCGGCTGTCAAGAAGGCGTTTGAGGACTACCTCAACGGCACGGGCATGGCTCAGATCGCCCGCGACCTCAATGCGCAAGGCTTCACGACGAGCCGAGGCCGGCCTTGGGGCACCCACAACCTGCGCTCGATGTTCGGCAATACCCGATACAAGGGGATCATCTCGAAGTGGGAGTCTGACGACAAGAAGCGGGCAGCAGGCGCGAGGATGTCCGACAAGTCCTATGCGGGCGACTTCGATCCCATCGTCACGGCGGACGTCTGGGACAGTGTCCAGCTGCTGCTCAACGACCCGCTTCGCGAGCG
The DNA here is from genome assembly GCF_015040095.1 of Paenarthrobacter sp. YJN-5. Classification (NCBI taxonomy): domain Bacteria; kingdom Bacillati; phylum Actinomycetota; class Actinomycetes; order Micrococcales; family Micrococcaceae; genus Paenarthrobacter; species Paenarthrobacter sp. YJN-5. The sequence goes on along the minus strand of NZ_CP053544.1, from coordinate 1,958,210 downwards.
GGACTGGGGGACCGACCCGAAGTACCTGCTCAGCGGAATCGCCCGATGCGGGCGCTGCGACGACGACACGCGCCTGTTCACGCAGTATTACCAGCGCTCGGCGTACACGGGGAAGGACGGCGTGTACAGGGAGTTCGAGCCGAAGAGGCTGTACGCCTGCCTCAAGCACAAGCATCTGTCGCGGACGGCGCAGCCCGTCGACGACTTCGTCGAGGAGCAGGTGCTGTGGCGTCTGAGCCAGCCGGACGCCATCGCGCTGTTCGACATCGCCGAGGACAAGTCGATCGATCGAGACAAGCTGCAGGACGAGCTCGATGAGCTGCGGAAGAAGTACAGCGGGCTCGCACGCCTCTTCACCGCGGGAATCCTCGACGAGGAGGGCGTCCGGGAGGAGTCGGGGCGCATCCGCGGCCTGATGCTCAAGATCGAGGGACAACTCGCTCCGCCTCCCAGCAACCCGGGGCGAGACCTGCTCCGCGGAGGGAACCTCATCGAGGAGTGGAAGGACCTGGAGCTCTCGCGCAAGCGCTTCATCCTGGAGAAGATCGCGACGGTCACGATTCTGCCCGCCCCGCCTGGGAGCGGTCGCTCGCGCGGCTTCGACTCCTCTCTCGTGGATATCGACTTCACTCCTCCGTCGACATAGAGGATTAGCCAAGGCCATCGCATAGGTCATTTGATAGATGAGTCGAATCGTGTACAGTCATCTATCAGATGACCATTCGATTCGACCCCCGGCAGACTGACCAGGCGGTCTTCGATCTTCCCGAGGGGGGACGTATGCGCCTGGACGTGATGACAGCGGCCGACAAGTACGGCTGCAACCACGAGACGCTTCGACGCCTGTTCAAGCAGGGCGGCATCGAGGGGCGATACGAGACGTACCCCGGGCGCAACGGATCCGTCCAGAAGAGGCTCACCTTCGACGAGGCCGATCTCGAGGCGGCCTTTGCAGGCCCGCTGGCGCACATCCGCGATCGCGCGAACCACACCGTCGACTTCGGCGATGCAGGCCGGCTCGACGTGCACGAGGCGGCTCAGCGGCAGAACTGCAGCGAAGCCCGGATTCGCCAGTCGTTCAAGCGTGGCGACCTGCGAGGCGAATACGCGATGCTCCCAGGCCGCGGAGGACGTCTGGTGAGGAAGCTCACCTTCGACGAGACAGCCCTGGACGAGTGCTTCGGCAGGGAGATGACGGCCCAGGCCAGGCATGAGGCGCATGTGGCGAAGATCCGGGCGACGGCGGTGCCGCTTACCGATGAGCAGAAGAGCGCGATCGCCTCGGTCTTCATCGACCACCTGCGGGAGAAGCGTGCAGCCGAGCGGGCGGCGGCCTACGGCGCGGCTGACGCCGTCGACGAATCGGAGGAGTTCGACGAGGACGACGAGGACCAGGTCCAGCGCGTTGGCCTTATTGCGGCCTCATGATGCCTCCCGACGACGAGGCTCCTTCAGCTGGTGTTTCCGCTCACACCTCGTCGAACGGCAGAACGATCTTCTTTTCGCCAGGATCGACGGGGCTCCCCGGAATCATGTCGGACACCTGCCGGGGATGGTCCTGGTACAGCGCGTCGGAGGCAGCCTGGTCGTAGACCTCGCCGGCCGCCTTCTCGTCAACGTCGAACACCTGACCCCAGTCGAATCCCATGGGTCGATCCTAACTTCGCTGCTCGTACTCGACGAGGATCGCGGCGACGCGTGCCGTCAGCTCGTCGGCCCTGGCGTAGACCTCCTCGCGCTCCGCGTCGGTGAACTCGCGCACGGGCGCGCGGGGTTCGGGCTCGGGGGTTGGCATCGGGCCTGGCCCGTCCAGCAGCGCGTCGATCGCTCGGACGACGACCGACATCGACGACGGATGCAGGGATGAGTATGGGTCCATCCAGCCCCACCGGTCGATCGCGGGCAGCACCCCGACGCAGGTGAGCCAGTCCGGGCTGGGGTCGGGCAGCTCGTGCCGGTGACCCGCCATCTGGTCGTCGCGGCGGTGGGCCAGCGACCTCAGGCCGGTGCGCGACCAGCCGCTGTTGGTGCCAATGACCTCCAGCCACGACCACACGGCGCAGGCAGGGCAGGACGCCGGGTCTTCGGCCACGCCGATGCGCGGACGCAGTCTCTGGACGTCCTCGGGCCGCAGCTGTCGGATCTCGGAGCGCGTCAGCCCCAGGCCGCCGTGCGACGCCGGAGCGATGAGCACCGCGACGAAGAGCATGCGCCGCAGGCGCAGCCTCAGCTGCCAGTCCGTCCCCCGGTCGCGCACGAGCACGTCACCTCGGGCGAGCAGCCGGCGCAGCGACGAGGGGTCGCGGCTGTGAATGGTCGGCCAGGCCGTGGCTGCAGACGACTCCCCGGCGGGGGCTGCCGCCCTGCGCAGCCGATCCAGCACTGCCTTCGACGGACCGGATTGCAGGGCGAAGGCCTGAAGCGAGGCGTCGTCGATCCGGTCCTCCGGCACGCGGGCCACGGCGCACCAGTCAGACCAGAGCTCAGGCAGCGCTGCGGTTGTCATCTTCCCGATTGTCCTCCCCTGGCCTGCGCCGGACCAGGGCGCGACGCCGGTCCGGCCATCACCTGCTCACGCGACGCCGGGCGTGCTCCACGCCCTGATAAGCGCAGTTACCAGAGACCCGACTCGAAGCAACCCCGTCAATCGCGCCAATGGGGAATCGCCACTGAAAGACCATTGCGACTTGGATTATCCGGTCAGTGAGTCGAGACTGGAGTCATGGCAGCACAGGTGAGGCTTGCAGCACTGAACGCCCCGACGGTTCCGCCTGAACCGGAGGTGGACGACGAGCTGCGCGAGCTCGAAGAAATTTCGCGTTCCCTGGAGGGACACACGCTGTCTGCTGCCACCCGGCGCGCCTACGCCACGGCGTGGCGTGCCTTTGAGGACTTCTGTACCGGCCACGGACTGGAGGCACTGCCGGCGCATCCGGAAACCGTCCGCTGGTACGTTGCCTGGATGTCCACGCAGCTCGATGACGACGGTGTGCCCCGGTTCTCCGTGGCGACCATCCGCCAGCGCCTGGCCGGCATCGGCGAGAGGCATCTGCGCGGAGGCCTCCTGGATCCCACGGCCCACCGCGGCGTGGTGGATCTCGTGCGCGGGCTGGCCAAACTGCGGGCAACCAGGCCGCGGCGAAAGCGCCCGCTGCTGCTGGATGACGTGGTCCGGATCATCGCGGCGATGGAGCACGACACATATCCGGGAGGCGTGTCGGCCACCAGGGACGCGGTGGCGCTGTGGCTGGGCTTCGCCGGGGCCCTGCGCAGGAGCGAGGCGGCGGCCCTGACGCTGGACCGGCTCGAGCTGCACGTGGTCGATGGTGTCCACGTTCATGTAGGGGCCTCGAAAGCCGACCCGGAGAACGCGCTGCCGGACGTGGTTGTGCTGCCGTTCGGGAGCTCGCCGGCATCCTGTCCCCCGTGTGCGGTGCACCGTTGGGTCGTGCTGCTCGGGCTCGCCCGGCAGGACGACGCGCGCACACGGCGTCGCGGGATCATGCAGCAGCTGTTCTCGTACGGTCTCGAGGAGCACGTCTGCGGGGCCGCCGGCTCCACGGCGCTTATCAGCAGCGCCGATCTGGCCTCGGACGCGCCCCTGCTCCGGGCAACGTACCGCAACAGGAAGGACGCCCGGATCCATGCACGGGCGGTGACCGGCGACGCGCTGCACACGATGCTGCTCTCGCGCATGGTCGAGGCGGGGATGAACCCTGCTGCCTACGGCTTCCACTCGCTGCGGGCCGGGCACGTCACCCAGGCGCGGCGCAACGGTGCGAGCACGGAGGAGATCATGCGCGCCGGCCGGTGGAGCCGGGCAGCGACGGTAGACGTCTACGACCGCGAGTTCAATCCTGCGGCACGCAACAGCGTCATGCGTCTGGGGTTGTAGACCCCTCGATGCCGGGGGAAACCCGGTGCCCGCGCTGGTCGTCCTCCTCGACCGGGACGCGGGCGTCGATGCTTTCCAGGAGGCGGAAGTCGACGACACCTTTGAGTTGAGCGCCGCCGCCGAGCACTTGAATGGCCTTGGAGAGCCGCAGCACCTCCAGCCTGTTCTTCTCCCACTCGCGCTGGGCCGCTGCGAGGTCGGCGAGGTACTGCTGCAGCTGGGCCTCGCTCTCTGCCTCCGGATCCTCGGCGACCAGGATCGCCAGGGGGACGTCCAGGGCCTTGGAGGCGGCGACCGCCTCGTCCAGGCGGACGGCGCGGATTTGCTGCTCTATCCGGGTCACCGCCGAAGGGTCGACGTTCGTTCCGAGGATCTCGGCAATCCTGCGGGCCAGCTCAGCCTGGCTGATGCCCAGGCGCTCCCTCTCCTGTCGCAGTCGGCGGGCGAAGAGGTCTCCGGGCAAGGCGTTCATCTGGTTTGGGCTCCTGGTCAGGTACATGGGCGCGAAGGGCTCAGCAAGAAGCGTATGCCGAGCCGTGCCGGAGCCGCACACCGCGCGCCCCGTCATGTGAAATCTACACGTTCTTGAGCAGAACGTCAGTCCTCCCGCCAACACCTCGTTTGCGCTGGTCTTTGAGCACATTCCGGACTCGTGTCAGACTCGTCGCTGATACGACTATGACTGATGACCTGAATGATGTAGATTGGTCACTGAAGATGTGCACGTATACGAGTCCCTAGAGAGGGGTCTGCGGCATGATTGCAGGCATTTCGTCCCGCTCATCGGGGACTCACGTCGCATCAGGAGAGACCATTGATAGGGCGCTATGCTCTGTCTAGGCGAATCGGTTGTACCAGTCGCTTCGTGACTCATGTCATGCAAGCGACCATTCGATAGGCGAGAGGAAAGAACCATGACGAAGATTTCCGAGGCGGCACTCGAGCGGGTCGTCCTGCCCACCGCGGCCTGGGACCTGACGAGCTTCCTGGAGAACGCGAAGTCCCAGATCCAGCTCTGGGGCGGGCTGCTGCTCATGCTCCTGGGTGCGGTCGGACTGGTCTGGGGCGGCGTGCTCCTGATCAAGAAGCTGATGGCCACCCCGCAGTCCGCGGGTCAGCAGCAGGGCTGGGGCACCATCGCCCTGCTCATCCTGGTCGGCGGCGCGCTTGGCACCGGTGGGTGGTCGCTGATCAACACCATCGGCTCAGGCGGCCAGAAGACCCTCGAGGACCTCGGCGGCGGCTCTGTCCTCGTACAGACGGTCAGCCACGTACTGACCAGCGGCGTCCTGGGCTAAGCCCGACGCGGGAGGAATCAACGGCCGGGCATACAAAGCGTCGACGGACCGCACCGGGTCGGTTGAGGTCACCAGGCCTCGACCGGCCCGGTGCGTCGTTTCCGAGGTCGGACGACGGCGTTGACGACGAGCAAGACAGGCAGAGCAAGGAACAGGACGAACGGGAACGGACATGGGGATCAAGGACAAGGCGCTGGCCTTCGGCAAGCGGTTCAAGCTCGACTCGCACCACGCAATCGAGCGCTTCGGGGTGTTCTTCGGCATCTTCGCTGTGATGGGGCTGGTCGTGGTGGCCGGCTCGGGTGCCGCCGCCTTCAAGGCGGGCAGCGACGCGGTGTCGCACACCGCGCTTTACAACACCGAGTTCACCTCCTCGAAGACCCAGCTCAAGGGCACGGTCGACGGGGTCTACACCAATCACGCCGGCAACAGGGCACTGGTCATGATGCGCTTTCCCGCCAGCGCGGCGATCTCATACAACGCGGCGGACTACCAGGCCTTCCTGCTGGGCACCAACGACAAGCTGCAGACCGAGAAGGTCAGCACCAGCGGAATCAGGGGCACCTTCCACGTCTTCGGCTCGACCGGTTACGTCGGGGTCCTCCTGGACGCGGACCGGCCCTTCGACCGGCAGGTGCTCAACCTGACCGTCCGCGCGAACGCCGAGCTGACCTACGACGAGCGGCAGCAGAGCAAGGACGACCAGGTCGTGGGCGACTCGAGCTTCAAGAAGTACGACCAGTGGCGCGTGATCATCAACCCGGGTGCGTCTGGCACCACCGACATCCCCGCCCTGGACGCGGCCGGCTTCGACCCGGCCCGTGCCTACTACGACGTCGTGCTGAAGACCCAGGAGCAGCAGACGCGGGGCAAGCTCGACCAGAAGCTGCTCGCGATGCGCACGAGCCTGAAGCAGGTCGAGTCGTACACCTCCGACCTGGCGACCACCAAGGTTGATGGGCTCTTCCTCCGTCCGCCGGCCGTTCCGACGTCCGTGGCAGGTGATCAGGTGGCTGGTGCCTCGGCGGCCGAGGCCAAAGACGGGAAGGCGACGCTGGAGCTGAAGACGGGCCATGTCGTGCCCGGCGGATTCGACTTCAACTGGCGCGCGGGCAACGTCTATGACGGCTACCTCGACACGCTCGTGCCCGCCGGGAAGGGCTATGTGCAGTTCCTCGCCGACAAGCGTGCCGAGGGCAGCGACAGCACGAGCCAGCAGGTCTCGGACATGAAGTGGGTCCTCTCCGACGGCACCGACCTGAAGAAGGATTACCGGTCCTCCGACGTGACGATGCGCCCGCTCACGAACGTGATGAACAACCTCTCCCAGGCCTACCAGGACTACGGCAAGGCCAAGTCGGAGTACCAGTCCGGGCTCCTGCTCGAACTGCTCGGCCTGGACGTGAAGCTGCGCGATGTGCAGTCCAACAGCACTGCGAACTCGGCAGGGGACTTCCTGACCGTCTATCACTGAGCGCGCTCCACGGAGCGGGCAGTCACCACTCAGGCATCGAGCCGGAAAGGACAAGCTTATGGCCATCGACAAGCCGACGCGGCGGGATGACCCGGCCCGGCGCGCTGAATCGTCCCGCGGGGACCGCAGGTCCGCCGACGGGGGTGCGAAGGAGGAGTCCCAGCCCCCTCGTCGCGAGGGGTCCGGCGCACGCCGCTCCGGGCCCCGCACCGGAGCGGCCTCCGCTCCCTCCCCGTCCGGGGATGCAGCCAAGGGCCTGCAGAAGACCCCGGGGGCCTCCCCCGCACCGCAGCCCGTGGACCCGACGCCTGCGGGCCGCGGGTCGAAGCACCTGGGAGACGCACCGACCCCGGACACAGCGGCGGCCGCTGGCAAGGCCGCAGGTGCGGCCGACACAGCCAGCAAGACCAGCAAGGCTGCCAAGGCTGCGAAGAGCCTCGACGGTGTCGCAGCCGGGGCGGCCGGGGGAGCTGCCCGCAAGGCGGTCGAGGGTGACGGCAGCAGCGCGGTCCGCCGCGGTGCCGGCCGGTACGCGGGAGCGGCTGCTTCGGGAGCTGTCGCCGGCGCGCAGGCCGGAGCCGCCGCCGGCGGTGTCGGCGCGCTGCCCGGGGCAGCGGTCGGCACTGCCAAGAATGTGGGCCTGGAGACCGGCAAGGACGTTGTCGACGGTGCGTCCAAGGTCACCGGCGGAGGTCCGGACGCCGAGCCTGCCGACAAGCGGATCGGTGCCGGGGGCACCGGCTATGAGCGGACCTCACAGAAGGAGGAGGAAGGCCAGCTGCTGTCCAAGACCGCCAAGGGTGTCGCCGTCGGCGGCACCGCGGCGGCCGCTCCCCCGGCTGCGGGGCTTCTCATGGTCATGGCCTTCCTGAAGTGGCTCAAGACCATGTTCTTCGCGATGCTCGCGATGGCCGCCAACGCGGCCAGCATGATCTGGGGTTTCATCCTCGGGATCGCCAAGGCGGTCGGGCACACGATCGCCGCGCCGTTCATCGCACTGGGCGGGCTGGTCGGCAAGGCGGCAGGAGCCGTGTTCGGGGTCACCGTGACGGCCACCGTCGCCCCGGCGGCCACGGCCGCATCCGGGGTGGCTGCGAGCATTGCCGCGGTGGCTGTGCTCAGTACGGTCCTCACGGGTGTGCTCGACCAGGCCGGCCTCGATGGCGGCCGCGGCTCGACCATGACCAACTGCATCGTCAACGTCAGCCGTAACGGCCCCGGCGCTGACGTCCCGGCGAGTACCGAGGCGAACGCCCGGGCGGTCTACTCCGTGCTGAAGACCTGGGGTATGCCCGAGGAGAACATTGCGGGCATCCTGGGCAACTGGTCACAGGAGTCTGGCGTGGATCCCACCAGTGTGGAGGGCATCTACAACGAGCCCTACCAGATCGGCCCGCGCAAGCAGACCGCCTGGGACGGGAACTTCACCCACAGCCCCGGCCAGTCGCACGGCGGCATCGGTCTGGGCCAGTGGTCGAACGGGCGCACCACGATGCTCCTGGACTATGCCAAGTCCAAGAACCTGGACTGGTACACCATAAAGGCCCAGCTGGTATTCATGGTGGAGGGCGACAGCCCGGGGGACGTGGCTGTGTTCAAGGACATGATCAAGACCTCGCAGGGCTCTCCCTCTGCTGCTGCATTGCACTTCCATGAGAAGTGGGAGCGCTCGGCCGACAACGCCTCACAGCTGGAGGAGCGTAAGGCCGACGCTGAGATGTGGTTCGGCAAGATGAGCGGCTGGACCGTCGACACCTCGGTCGTGGGCGGGGTCCAGGACATTGTGGGCGGCATCGTCGACACGGTCGGCGGCGGGATCCGCTCCATCTTCGGCAACTGCGACAGCGACACTAAGGTGCGCCCGGGCAGCCTCGTCGACGGCGGCATGAACGAGGAGCAGGCCCGGCAGCTGATCGACCTGTACAACCAGGAAGGCGACAAGTTCCTGGACGACAAGTACGGCGCTGGCGGACCAGGCTCCTGCGGCGACAATCACGCGATGAACTGTGTGTCGTTCTCGACCTACTTCGTGAACAAGTACACCTCGTTCCAGCAGTACCCGGCGGGAAACGGCATCCAGACGGCGCACTCGATCGCGTCCATGTCCGGCAAGCAGGTCTCGAGCACGCCGACGGCGTATTCGGTGGGCTCCGGGCCGGGCTCAGGACCCGAGGGCCATACCCTCGTCGTGCTGGGGGTCCAGGGCGACAAGGTCATTCTCGGTGAGGCCGGCTACTGCGCGTTCATGGGCCGTGTACGCATCGACAGCGCGGAGCGGATGAAGTCGGAGGGATGGGTGTTCGCTGACGTTACGGACCTCATCACGACGGGCGGCAAGCTGCCGGCGTAGCCGGCGGAAGAAGGGCCGGTGTCCGGACGATCCGGGCATCGGCCCTTTCTGCGTCCTGATCCGTGCGAAGTGACCTGTCGAATGGGAAAGACTCGTTATTGAATGACCATTACCGATAGACTTGGGAGTCATATATGAGGGCAAAGCGAGAAAGGGCGGGCATCGTGACGAGTTCGGACGATGATGCGCGTGGCAGGGCCGGGGACACGGTCGAGGACGAGGACGGCACGAAGGACGGTGACGGCGCGCCGAAGAAACTGAAGGCCCCCGCCACCCGCAGGCGTGTCAGCGGGGTCGAACTCGAGGCCCGCTTCGAGGGCTGGCGCTCCGAGCGGCGCGGAGAGCGGCAGGCACGCACCCCGGAGGAGTCGGCGCGGCGGACGCGCCTGGTCTTGAGCGCCGCGATGGGCATGGCGCTCTTCGGGCTGGCGGCGGCCGCAGGAGTGAGCGGCAAGGGATTCGAGGCGGAACACGCAGCCAACGCCGACCGGATCTCCGCGCTCCAGGTCCAGGTCGAGGATGCCAGGAGCACTCCGGTCGCCTCTGATCTGCCCGGAAAGATGACGCGGTTGATGGAGGCAGCTGCAAAGGACGCCCAGAAGGTCGCGGAGGCCCAGCAGCGCTTCGCGCAGCTGCACCACGAGGCGGCGACACAGCCCAACGCGGGCAATGGTATGCCGAACGCGGCGACACTGCAGATCGCCGAGCACCGCCGGACGCTGGCACCCCTGTTCAGCCCGCGCTCGTTCCTGGCCGACGGGAAGGGGGCCTACTCCTGGACCTCTGTGACGCCGTTCGACCCGAGCACCCAGATCGACCCGCGGTTCCCCTGGTACGTGCGCTACGAGGGTTTGAAGGCTTCCTCGCCCGAGGCATACGCCTGGTCGGTCGAGTCGGTAATGCCGGACCTCACCACCCAGGACGCCACGGGTACCAGGCGCACGGCGCGGGTGATCTGGCTATGCCGGGACACCGCGGGTGGACAGGTGCTGGCGTGGGCGAACGCGGCCTACTCCTACGACGGGAAGGCCGGGACTTTCGCCGATCTCAAGGTCGTGGTGACTGCCGCCGGCGCGGAACACCAGCAGGACGGATCGACGACGGGCAACGGAAGCGGAGAGGGCTGATGATGCAGGAGCAGCAGATTGATGGCACGGACGAAACGGCAGCGCCGGGACCGGGCTTCATGCGGCGCAACGCCCTGGTGGCGGGGGTCGCGATACTGCTGGTTACTGCCGTGACGGTGACCGGCCTGACCCGTGGGTCCCAGCGCGGCGCACTGGATCAGCAGCAGCAGACGATCACGGGCCTTCAGGGTCAGCTTGCCTCGGTCGGGACCGCGAAGTCCGAGCAGGTCGAGCAGGATGTCCTGCAGTCGCTCGGCGTGAGCCAGAGCCGGATCCACGATGACACGCAGGTCGTGGACCGCCTGGTGAAGACGGCATTCACCTGGGAGTCCGGCCAGGCCTACGAGGCCGCTCGCCGGGACCTGAAAGAGCGCTACCACCTGTCCGAGGACGAGCAGTTCCTGAAGCAGTTCATGCCGCCGGCGCGCTTCAACGAAGATGCCTCGGGCAAGCGCTACTACTACATCGACACGCAAGGGCTGAACTCGGCGGTCAATGCCGAGGCGGACCTCGAGGTCGTGAAGGTCACCGCGGACGAGTACACGTATGCCGTGCAGGTCGAGGTGGCGGTTACCTCCGATGCGGTGTCCCAGAACAAGGTGGCACCGGACCGGGTCAAGTCTTACCGGACCGTGCTGGTGTACCTCACCGTCGACGCGCAAGGGAAGGTCTCTGGTCTGTCCGCCATTCCCGCTGGCGGTTCGACTCGTCATTCCAGATGATCCGACTCCCTTTCGACTCATCTTCTTGATAGAGTTGTACTGGTATTCGAGACGAAGAACGAGTTGAGGGGCAATGGCATCCACAAAGATCGGCGAGTCCCGTATGCAGGCTGATAAGCCTGTCCGCAAGACCCGCTTCGTGGTCGCGCCGGACGCCGGTGCGGCACCGGGCGACACCGACCCCACTGGGGACGGAAATGTCCCGGGTGCGCTGATGAGCCGCCGGGCGGCCATCGGCGGGGTGTGCATGGGGGCGGCCGCGCTGCTCTGCTTCCTGGTCGGCGCAGGTCTCTCTGGTGGCGAGGCCGCCGTCAGCCACGACAAGGCACAGCAGATCGTCTCCCTGCGCGAGCAGATCCGCACCGCCCAGGTGCGCACCGACGCCCTCCCGGAGGCCAAGGACGCTGACCGCGCCTTGGTCACGGCACAGGGAGCTGCGGAACAGATCGCCCGGTTGCAGAACGAGTACCGCTATCTGACACCCTCGGTGGCGGCCTCGGGCGGGACGCTGGACCAGGCTGCCGCCGAGCCGACGCGCCGGAACCTCACCCCGTACTTCGCCCCCGACGTCGGGCAGGCCACGCTCCAACCCTGGTACCTGCTGGCCTCCGACAAGGACGTCGCCGCGGGCAACGAGATTCCGATGAGCTTCGACTCCGGCTTCCAGTGGGTCGCCCAGCGCCCCTACTCGGTCGAGGTGGACGGCACGATCCGGGTCACCTGGTTGGCGGTGCAGACCCGCCCGGCGGCCGGGCAGACCCCGGCGGTACTGGCCTGGGCCCGGGCTGACTACGACATGACCCGCAAGAGCTTCTCCGGGGTCCAGACAGGAACGACGACCACGGGCGAGGCCCTGCGGCAGGAGGTGAAGGCACCGTGATCGAGGACGTGAAGGACTGGGTGCGCGCAAGGGCCGGGAAGGTCCTTGTCTGCAGCACCGGAACGCTGCTGGCGCTGTCGCTGCTCTCCCTGGCCCCGGCAGTGCTGGCCGACGGTTCGGCCGACCCCGACGCCAAGGCCGACCAGCTCATCGTCGAGCTCCAGGGCAAGCAGGAGGACGCGCAGGCGGCACTTGAGACCAAGCACTCCCGGTTCCTGGCTGCCCTGCCGGGGATGGATGCCGAGCGGGCCGACCGGGACCGGGCCGCAGCGCGCTCGGTGCTGCTGAGCCTGACGGATTCCTCGGCCGCCTCGCGGACCGTCAAGGAGACGCAGGCCGCCCTCGACGCCCGGTATGGGTTTCTCGGGACCTCGTCCCGGACCCTCACCGAGTTCATCCCGGAGTGGATAGCAGCGACCGGTGCCGGACAGGGCGCGGGGACGGCGTACCAGCTGGCCGACTTCGACGTCGACGCTGTCGCGGTGAAGGGCCTGGACTACTCCTACATCGGAGTGGCGCACCTGGACCCGGTCTCCGCCGAGGGCAAGGTCACGGCCAAAAGTGAGTACGTGGTCTTCACCTTCGCCACCGGACAGGACGGCACGGTCGCCTCGTTCGAGGCGTATCGGGCCTCGGGCCGGACGCGGGACCAGCTTGCCGCGCAGAGGCCACCTGCCGATGCTTCACCGGCCGAGACCGCCAGCCCCGGACCCAGCCACAGCGGCTGAGCCGGCGGGACACCCGCACAGACACGACACGACAACAACGAAGGACGAGACGAATGACGATCCAGACTTTGGACAAGACCGGCAGCGCGACCGAGCACGAAGCCCGGGTGGAGGCTGCCACTGCGGTCCCCGTCGAGAAGGCCCCGGCCAAGCCGAAGGCCGGGCGTGGCCCTTCGAAGCTGGCCGGCGCGCTGCGCCGCCTGGCCCCCGGGAAGGGCTCCGGCGGATCGCCGGTGCTGATCCGGGCGGTGTTCTTCCGCTCAGTCGTGCTCATCGCCGACTACGTGCTGGCCTCGATGACTGCGATGGTCGTGATCCCGATGCTCGGCGCGTGGCTGCACCGGCAGTCGGGCGCAGCCAGCGGCGACCTGACCATGGCCGGGACCGTCGCGATGTGGATTGCTCCGCTGCTGTTTGTGGTCCTGTTGCTGGCCGCCGCGGAGATCGCCGCTATGCGCGGGATGTGGCGCTGGTCCACCCGCCGGATCCAGGCTGTGCACGATGCCCGCACCCCGGCGCTGCCCCCGGCCACCGCCGCCCCCAGGACCACCCGCCCGAGCAAGAAGACCAACCGGAAGAGGAGCAACTGATGCGCACTGCTGGACTGATGATGAATGATGTGTGGGCCGACCGGGCGCTGCGGGAGCGTGGCGTGCAGGCGCACCGCTATGACGGCCTCGATGGCCAGATCGGGGTACTGGTCGACTCTGTCGAGCTCAAGCACCGCGGCAAGGAGGAGAACTACCGGCCTTACCTGCATGTCGTGGGCGAGCTGCGCTCGATCACTCCCGCCGAGCCGCTGCCGTACGGGATCACCCAGGTGACCTACTCGCACGGCCAGGGCGAGAAGGTCGACGCCTTCTACGAGTTCGACGACGAGCAGCTGGTCGAACTGGCGGCCAAGGGCTACTTCAGCCCTTCGTTCACCGTGCCCGACCAGCTCACGGGGATCGAGTGGGAGCTGCCCGCCAGGGTGGATGCCCTTGTGCTCACCCCGTCCGGGGACCAGGCCGATGCCCCCGTGGTCTTCATGAACGTGCACCGCATCGCCGATCTCGAGATCGACCTGGCCTCCACTGAGTACGACCTGGCGGCCTACTTCGCTGACCGCTCCAAGGATGGTCATGGTCCGGTCGAGTCCGTCGTCGACCAGCGGGGCCTGCGGGCCCGCTCCGACGCGATCAACTCGCTGTTCAGCGAGGACGAGCTCGACTTGGCCGCGCAGGTGGAGAACCTCCAGCGGCCCGAGGAGCAGCAGCCGGCTGCCGAGGGCGTCACCGCGCAGTTACTGGTGGTCGAGGCTGAGATCGCCGCGGAGCGCGAGCGGTATCAGGCTGAGCTGGAGCGCACTGAGGGCACGCCCGAGCACCTGTACCACCAGCGTGTGGCCCCGGCCCTGCACCTCGACGGACCGGACGATGCTCCCGCCCCTGCGGACGCGGAGCCGGATGCCGGCGCGACCCACGATCTGGACTTTGGCCTGGATGAGGAGGCCACCGGGCAGGAGGTGCCCGCGCCGACGCTCGAGGAGCGCAAGCGCGAGGCCTCCCGCCGCGCCGCCGACCTCGACTTCGGCGAGGACGACGGGCACGGCCTGGGCCACTGAGGCCGAGGCGGGCAGAGCAGTCAGGACGGGCCCCGGTCGCTGGAGGACAGCGGCCGGGGTTCTGTGCATTCACACGACGGAGGGATGAGGCGGGATGGGCCTGAAGCAGTCAGTGGTCATCGTCAACGAGTTCAGCGTGCCGCTGCCCGGCGGCAAGGGGTCCCGGGGCGGCACTCCCGGCGACTACGTCACCCGGTACATGGCGCGGGAGCAGGCGACTGAGTCGCTCGCGCCGATCCAGCGGCTGCGCACGGACGACTTCATCCTGCGCTACATGGCCCGCGAGAGCGCGGTCGAGCGCGCCGGGACGAGCAGGGTCGAGGCCAAGACGACAATGCGCCAGGCCCAGGGCGATGGCGGCGTGGCCTTCGGCTACGGCTCGGTGTCGCTCTCGGACGAGCAGCTGCGGGCTGCGTCCCGGGACATCCAGAAACACTTCGAGAGCGGCAAGACGGTGTTGAAGACCGTGCTCTCCTTCGACGAGGAGTACCTGAAACGGCACCGCATCGTCGGCGAGGACTTTCACTGTGAAGGCCGCGGGGACTACCGCGGCCACATCGACCAGATGAAGCTGCGGATGGCGATCATGCACGGGCTGGAGCGGATGAGCTCGGGCACGAGCGGTTTCGACGACCTGCGCTACGTCGGCGTCATCCAGGTCGACACCGAGCACGTCCACTGCCACCTGGCGATGGTCGACGCCGGACACGGCCACCTGGCCAAGGACGGTACCCAGCGGGGCAAGCTTCTGGACCGGCACAAGTCCCGGTTGCGGCGCGGCGTGGACGCCTGGCTGGACGAGAAGCAGGCCGTCGCGCACCTGTCCAGCGCCGTCGGTTACGAGCGCAGGAACGTGACGACCTTCATCAAGCGCTGGGCACACGAGCGCATGCGCTCAGAGGCCCTCCCCCAGTTCCTGCTGGCCTGCCTGCCCGCCGACCGCTCGCTGTGGCGCGCCGGAACCAACGATCTGCGGATGCGCAAAGCCAACCGTTTGGTCTCCGAGCTGGTGGCCGAGCAGCTGCAGCGGCCGGGCTCTCCGCTGCCGGCGGCGATGGAGAGGGTCGTGGAGTACGCCAACCAACGCCGCGAGGCCGAGGGCCTGACCACCGACGCGTGGCAGCGTCTGGTCGACACGGGTCGCAACCAGATCACCGAGCGGGCGGTCAACGGCGTCTACCAGATGCTGCGCGCCCTGCCCGAGGAGGAGCTGCGGGTGCGCACGCCGATGCTCGAGGTGATGGGCATGGACTACGCCGAGATGGCCGCACTGGCCGCAGAGCGCCAGCAGCAGCACGGCAGCTCGGAGTACGACGTCGTCTCCTTCGGCTTCCGGCTGCGCAGCTATGCCTCCCGCCTGCAGCATCACAAGTCCAAGGCCAGCGCCTACCGCGACCTGGCCCAGCAGTGGGAGCGTGCTGAGAAGGCCGAGGTGGCCGTGGAGGACTCCCGGCCTCTCTACGACTTCTACCGCTACGAACAGGACTGGCACCGGCGGGTGATGAGCAAGTACCAGCACTTTCTGCCGTTTGTCGGCGACGCCAGCCAGTGGTACGCACAGCAGCAGGAGGTCGCCGCGTACGGCCAGCGCCTGCTCTCGCTGATGGCGCTGCGCCGGGACGCCTCGCTGCAGCGGATGAAGGACGCCGACCAGGCCGAGGAGATGGGCCGCGAGATCTACGGCCAGCCCGGCGGACGGCACCTGACCGCAGGCAAGGCCGGACGGGCGGTACTGGACGCGCGCATCGAGACGATGAAGCAGGTCTACGACGAACGGCTCCAGGAGCTGCGCACCGACCTGGCCGACTCGGGGCTGGTGCTCGTCGCCGGTCCTGCTGACCAGCGCAGCGCCGTCGCCGGCGGGGATCCGGAGGTCTCCACCCAGCTGTCGATCGAGACCGGGACGTTGCACCCCTTCGACGAGGTCAAGGCACTGGACCTGCATCACCTGGGCTACGACTTCGTGGCCGACGTCGAGATCGGCGAGCGGGCCCGGCGGGAGCTCACCGCTGCCGCGGCCGAACGCCGCCGGCTGCTGCTGGCGGCCATGGAGTACCTCGACCAGTCGGGCCAGTCCGAGGCGATCGCCGACCTCCCGGTCGACGACATCGCCGCGATGACCCGGGTCTCGCGGGAACTGGTTCCGGTGGAGGACGGCTCCACGCGGCCGGTTCTGCGTTCGAGGATCGCGGCGCTGCGCGAAGAGCAGGAACAGGCGGCCCGGATGCGCCGGTCGAAGGCCTCCTCGCTCGACGCCGGCCTGGTGGTGCGTGTCCAGCAGCGGGTTGACGCGGCGGTGGCTGGTGCCGGTCTACTCCCCCGTCCCGAGCAGGAGCCGGCAGGGCGGTCCGACGGCATCCAGCACGAGTAGTGACACGAGTGGAAAGATCATTCGAATGGTTGCGTAATGCTCTATAAGAGTATTAGTGTATAGAGCAGTTCGGCAGGCACTTCGGGGCTTTGCTCGGACGACGTGAATGATCAAGGCCGTTCTGCCGAGTGGCGGACGGAACGACGAAAGGACGAGATCATGGCACTTCTCAAGGGCAAGGGCGCAATGACCGGGGTCAACCTCATCGCCAAGGTCTATGACAATGGCGCGACCAAGGACGGCAAGTCGCACTACGCCGACATCCAGGTCGACGCCCGCGACTCGCGCGGACCGGAACAGAGCAACCTGCACCTGAAGTCCGAGCGCGTGAAGGGCCCGGACGGCAAGGAGCGCTTCGCCAACACCGCCCCCTACTCGGTGGGCCAGCTGGAGGAGATCATCAAGGCCGCGGGCCCGAATACGGAGCCGCTGCTCAACAAGGACGGCGAGAAGGTCGGCACCGTCTACGGATTCAAGGGCAACGTGATGCCGGCCTCGCGCGGCACCGGTCTGGTGGTCAACTCCAAGTCCGTGGAGGCCAGCGACTTCAAGGTCGACGCCAAGACCCTGGACAACCAGTTCGCCTCCATGAAGGCGGCCAAGGAGGCCCAGGCGGCTGCGAAGCAGAGCCAGGCCGGTCCGGAGCAGATCGCCCAGGCCGAGCAGGTCGCCGAGGCCGAGGCCCCCGCGGTCGGCTGACACCGATTCACGGCTCAGCAGAACTCATTGAAAGGCCCCCGGAGAGATCTCTCCGGGGGCCTTTCGCATAGAGAGGAATGAATCATCATGGAAGATTTCAGCAAAGGTTCTCAGGCCCGGCCGGAGCACGGCCAGCGCCCGACGTCGTACACGCCCGAGCAGCTGGCGGCGATCCGCGGGGCGGCCCCCGATACCGGAGAGCAGCGCGGACCGAGCTCGCAGGCGGGCCTCGGCGCGGTGCGGGGTCCCCGGTACAGCGTGCCCTCCTCCCCCGCTCCCGGCCAGCCGGGCTCGAGGTTCAACCCCAACGTGGTCGAGCGGCGGCCGCGCCCGCAGGCTGAGCCGGCACCGGGGATGATCACCTCAGCGGAGGTCCCGAAGCCGGAATTGTCTCGGCAGGAGCAGCCCCAGGCGAAGCAGGCCAGTGCCGGCGGCACGGTTCAGGGTCCGGTGAAGGTCCCGCTCACCCAGCGGGTCGCCGGGTCGAAGGTCGGACAGGCCGTGCAGTCCGAGGGCCTCCGCGAGGGAGCCAGGCGGCTCGGCACCGAGGCCATGCGGGCTGCCGCGGCCCACGCCCAGCGCGCCCAGCAGTCCGGTGCATCGACCAGGGGCGTCGCCATCAGCGCCACCAAGGGAGCTGCCGTGGGTGCAGCCCGCGGGCTGCACACCGAGCTGGCCGGACATGGCGGACAGAAGGCCCCCCAGGGCTCCGCTGCCGGGGCGGATCTGGTCGGGCGGATGGGCGCGGTTGTCGGCCGTGGTGCTCAGGAGCAGCTGCCGGGCACCACGCAGCAGGGACGGACGCCGCTCAGCGAGACGTACGACTACCAGTTCGAGGGCCAGGGCGGGGCCGAGGGCACCGAGCAGCAGCGCGGGGCTTGAGTCAGGTAGGCAGGAGAAGAAGGCTATGGCGACGAACGATCCCAGCCCACTGAGCGGCACGAGCCTGCTGGAGCTGGGCCTGGATGAGATCACGGCCCCGGACGAGGGCAAGGACACGTGGGCGGAGGCCGGGCGCACCCTGGTCGACCGCGTGAGTGCCTCGATGCGTCAGCAGCGCGAGGCGAACGAGCGGGAACGGCGTGACCGGGAGTCCAGCAGGCCGCTGAGCGAGCGGTACGACTACCAGTTTGAGCAGGATGGGGCTTCGCCCCAGGAGGACCGCCAGCACGGGTCGTGACAGCGCCCCTGCGGAGTGAATGGTCAGGAGGCCCCCGGATATGAGTCCGGGGGCCTTTCGCTGTCCTATCACAGTCAATCCGAATGATGCCATGATAGACTTTCGACTGATCTATCAGATGAATTCAAGTCTTGGCGAGAGGTCTTCCACGGCATGTTCCATGAAGTGCACCTGAACGAGGGCTATCCGCTCCTGTCGAAGCTGTCGGATCCGCTCAAGAGGGCCGAGCGCGAGATCGTCGGCCGCGAGCACGAGAAGCTCCAGCTGCTGGCCTCGATGAGCAGGCCGGAGCTGTGCAACGCCCTGCTCCTGGCAGAGGCAGGTACGGGTAAGACCGCTCTCGTCCAGGCTACGATGGCCGCTGACGCCGAGCGGCTCTACCTCGAGGTCGATCCGTCCCGGATGATCTCCGAGGCCGGCGATTCGGACCGCATGGCCGCCATGCTCAAAGGGTTCTTCGACGAGGCCGAGCACTTCGTGGCGGACGAGAAGCATCAGTTGGTCCTGTTCATCGACGAGTTCCACCAGATCATCCAGCTTTCCGACGCTGCGGTTGAGGCGATCAAGCCGGTACTGGCGGCCTCCGGGGCACGCGGCATCCGAATCATCGCCGCGACGACCTATGACGAGTTCCACAGGCACATTGCGCCGAATCAGCCGCTGGTTGAACGGTTGCAGCGCATCAACCTGACGCCGCCGGACCAGGAGACGACGATCCGGATTCTGCAGGGCATGGCCGAGCATTACGACGTCGCCGACCAGTTCTACGACGACCACATCTACCGGCAGATCTATGAGTACACCGAGCGCTACATGCCGGCGAGCTCGCAGCCGCGCAAATCGATCCTGGTGCTGGACAGCATGGTCGGCTGGCACCGCCTCACCAAGCGGGCGCTGGACCGCGATCTGCTCTCGGACGTGCTCCAGGAGTCCCTGGGCGTCAATGTTGCCTTCAAGGTCGACGGCGCGAAGATCAAAGAGCAGCTGGACTCGAAGGTGTTCAGCCAGGACCTGGCCACGCGTGCGGTCGCGCGGCGGCTGCAGCTGTCGGTCGCGGACCTGAACGACAAGGGCCGTCCGGAGGCCTCGCTGCTGTTCACGGGGTCGACAGGCGTGGGTAAGACCGAGCTCGCCAAGCAGCTGGCACGGCTGCTCTTCGGTGACGACCAGCGCCACCTGATCCGCTTCGACATGTCCGAGTACGCTCAGGACTCCTCGATGGACCTGTTCCGCTCCGAGCTGACGAAGCGGGTCTGGGACCTCTCGCACGCCGTGCTGCTGTTCGACGAGGTCGAGAAGGCCTCGGCGATGGTCACCCGCCTGCTGCTGCAGGTGCTCGACGACGGCCGGCTCTCCGACGACAACAACCGCGAGGTCAGCTTCCTGAACACCTACATCGTCATGACGACGAACGCAGGCTCGGAGATTTACAAGACCATCGCGCAGTACGCGGCCGACGACACGGGCTCGGGCGAGCAGCTGCTGAAGTACGACAAGCTCATCCGCCGCTCGATCACCGAGACCTCGGCGGATAACCGCTTCCCGCCAGAGCTGCTGGGTCGTATCGACGCCATCGTCCCGTTCCAGCCGCTCTCTGAGGACACGCAGCGCAAGATCGTGCGCAACAAGCTGCGCCGCATGGTGCAGGAGGTCCTCATCAAGCACAACGTGCGGGTGGACATCGACCAGAGGGTCCTGCAGTACCTCATCGACGACAAGGGAGACACTGACTCCAATGCCGGCGGTGCCCGGGGTGCGGTGGCGAAGATGACCGACGAGGTCACCACCGGAGTGGCGACGTTCATCAACGAGCATCCCTCTGAGCGGCGGATCAGGATCGACGTCGTCGGCGAGATGGCGAGCGATCACAAGGACATGCTCACCTCCGATGCATTCATCGAGGTGAGCGCCGTGCGCTGACACGGCCTTGGAGCCGCTCTTCGGGCTGCCGGACCTGCCTCTTTTCACTCACGATCTATCAAGAACGTCCTGAAAGAGACCCTTAGTGGACGATTTCAGCGAAACTGCTCCAGTCGGTGTACTCCCATTCCCAGCGGCGACAGACACGCTCCCTCGGCACCATGTCGCGAAGCGGATCGAGTAGCGCGAGTTGTGCTGATGGTCCGTCACCGATGACAAGCGCCAGAAGATAGCGAGAGGACACGCCGACCATCACGGCCATCTCATTGTTGGTCAGTGCGAAGCGTGCGTCCTTGCCTTCGACCTTCTTGACCTCGATGTGAACGTCTGCGCCGTCTGGGTTGGTACCAGCCAGGTCATACCCGACGTTCCGGCGACTGACATCCTGGAGACTCCAGCCACGGGCGTTGAGATGCTCCAGCGCGGCTACCTCGGCGGCACGCCATCGGGCGAGCGCCCCGCCGAAGCCCTCCTCAGGTGAGGGGCGCTTCGTGCTGTTTGCCCCGGTGGAGGTGGCCGGGTCGCTGGACTTCGATGGGGCAGAGGCCTGCCCGGCAAACAGCTGTTCCCTGACAGTCAGCGGACGCCCCTCAGTACGCGCCAAGTCGACAAGATGCTTTGTGAGAGCGGCTCGCGTCTCGCCGCTCACTGCGTGCGGTTCGACCTTCTCGGCGATTTCCCTAGCACGCAAGGTAGGTGCACCGAAGATGGTGCGTAGCGCTCGAGCCTGGGACGACGCATCGCGGCTGTAGATCGACGGGGGCGCGCCGTGAGGAAAGATCCGGGGCACGTCAGAAGGCTCGAGTGGGACCTCGGAGAACGCAAAGGACCACTTGATGGCCGCGAATGCTGTCTTAATGGCGTTGAGCAGCATGCTGGCCGGAGTAGATTCACCAGCCATGAGTACCGTACGCAGGTCTTCGCCGGACAGGATTAGTGACCAGAGCCGATCGCAGACTGGGCTCGTGGGGTCTGAAAGGATCTGGGCGAGAAGCCTTCCGATTGTTGCTATCACTGCACGCGTACTGTCGTCTCCCGACACAGCGTGAGTTCGCGAAGGGTCGGTGAGAAGGTGTCCCGAAGCCACGATTGGCAGTGCAAGTTCATCTTCTAGCGGGAGAAAACAACACAGCCGGCCACGACGCCCGGTAATCGACTCGGCATGGGGGTTCAACGGGACCAGGAGAACAGTGTCGCCCTCCGCGGAGCGCTCGAACTCGGCGAGGCGTCCGTCGACCTCGAGTGCCACATGGTTGGTGGAGCCGACGCAGCGTATTCGCTGCTCACCGCCTGGGCGACGGATAGTGAGGTCGGTGACGTTGCGCAGGAACAGCATCGCGACTGGATCGAGCGCAAGTTGCTCACGTTGTGCGGGGATAAGTTTCAGCGTGAACTGCGCGCCCGCCTCGGGCCTCGCTTCCACCACAGAGGCGGGGACGCGGAGCAGCGGCACAGACTCGGCTGGCGCATTGAGCGCTGACGCCGCGGCTTCACGGTCGAAGATGAGAGTGACGCCGTCGGACGTGACACTTACGACTTCTGAGAGCGCCGCGACCGATTTGAAGCCGATGCCTCGATAGCCGATTGCGCCGTCGCCCCGCTTCTTGCTCGAAGTGGCACTACGGCACAGCGCCTCGATGTCGGCCTCGTTGAATGCACGTCCATTGTTCCCCCACGTCAGGCGTGTTGGATCGCTCATGTCGACAATGACAGCAGTAGAACCCGCGTCGTCCGAGTTCTGGAGGAGTTCGTACAACACTCTCGTGCGGTAGGTCTCAGCCAGGAGCGCCTCGATCCGTGCCATCTCATGGAACAGCCCAGGTGCCAAGGCATGTTCCTGAATCAGCTGGTCGCGCAAGGCTCTTGCTGCACCAACGAGGGCGTTCACGACGGATCCTGGATGCGAATCACGATACGCGCAGGATCGCCTGCAAAGTCATCGAGGTCGAAGGCGACGACTTGGATGAAGGAGGGGTAGCGCCTGGGGACCGCACCGCCAGTGCCGACTGTAACCCACCTGTAGTTCGAGGTCTCCCGCTGGTCCAGAAGGAAGCCCGAGGCATCAAAGACGTTAACGAACACGTCGGGAGCCTGGACAACGAAATCTTCCTGCTCGTCCAGTTCGTCATACGGATCGCCGTAGAATTCCTCAGAGTCTTTGAATGCTGCAAAAAGGACTTCCGCACTGCCGAGCGGATGGATGGCCCGCACCGAAACTTCGAGTTTCTTGCTATCTCGCAGTCGTGCTGAGTATTCCTTCACGTCGATCTTGACCCCTCGCGAGGTCGTGTAATCGACGATTTCGCAAGGCATGTCACGCCACTCGAAGGATGGCTTGGAGTGCCACCCGTCAATCTCTTCCCAGTCGACGCCCCCGACCCACACATAAAGGTCTCTGGGATCGCCCATGCCCTTGCCCTCCCAGGGTTCCATGGAGGCAGAAACCATCTTGGGAGCGCGGACCTCCTTCTTCTTCAGAGAGAGGATCATCTCCTGATAGGACATGAGCGCCCCACGAGATCGTGACCGCAACTGCCACACGATCGGGGACAGGTACTCGCCCTCAGAGAGGTTCGAGGCGTCGTAGCGGACCTGCCAGTCGTCAGGATGGAAGCGGACTTCCGCCGATGCTGCGACTTGGTAGAGCACGTCGCTTCGCCTGTACTCCTTCATGACAAGGCGTGCCTGGAAGTTGAAGATCTCCCAGCCGAGCACCGAGAGACCGATCTCGTCGATCTCAACATCCAGCGGAGTGATCTGCTTGTTTTCCCCCATTGCTTGCCCCTCTACGTCTTCTCTGGTTTGGCGAAACTCGAACACACCGAGCCGAATGCACCGGAAAAAGAGCGCGGTCTCTGCTGATGCTGGCCCGCCGCCAGTGTAGCCGCAGTCACTCGCCGATGAACTCTGCCCCGACATACCCCCATACAGCCCCCAGTTTCCCGTGGAGTGCGTGCCGGCTATTTCCTACGGGGTGATGGGCGGACGCGCCCGAACAAGGTGACCAGATACGGAGCGCAGATCTCGGCCAACAACGAGCTGAAGGTGGGCGAGCCGTGGGGCTCAGCGGAATGTCTATCGAGCTTGAGTCTCAGTTAGTCGGCAATCTATCGACTCACCATTGTTGCCCCTATGGACTGATGAGAGATAGGATACTCATAAATCAGGCGAACTGCGTTTCATCATCGAAGGGATCGGCACCAATGGGCATTCTGGGCACGGCTGCGGGAAGCCGGAACAAGGATCGGAAGAAGAAGCCTGACGAGCTGCTGTCGTCCGTGGTCAGGGAGACGGCGATCCCCGCCGCAGTCGAACTGCTGCGGTCGAACGCGAAGTTCGTCTTCCCCAGCGGCACGGCGTGGGTCATGCTCGTGCTGGCCGCCGAGTCCATCGACGGGCTGAGCAAGCGGCACGGCCGCGACGAGGCGAAGGGCTCGCTCATCGAGCTCATTGACTCCGACCAGATCAAGACCGTCGCCACGGCAGAGATGCTGGGTGAAGAGGTTTTCGGCATCATTCCTAACACCGAGACGCTTGCGCGCATGGAGGAGTACTCGCTCCTGGCTGGCGCGGAGTATTCCTGGGCCGTCGTCTGGCAGAAGCCCAGCGGCGAACTGCTGGTGGACCTGGTGGCCGAGGCTACGTTCAAGCAGGCCCAGGAGGTCGCTTCCGGCGCGCTCAGCCTCGAGGAGGCTGTCGGAGCGCAGGCCTGGCGCGAGCACAGCGGCGTCACCACCGACGAGCCCGGGACCCTTCCCGCGGCGGACGCGGACGCTGTTGCCGCCGTGGACACCGCAGACGAGGGTGACCCGATCTTCGACTCGATCCCCGGCGGGGACGAGGGTGCCGGCGACGAGCCTGTCTTCGACGCTGCTGGCGATGAGCCCGTGTTCGACGACGAAGCCGTCGACTTCGGAGACGAGGACGCGGCCCCGGTTGCGGTGGAGCCGGAGCCCGGCTTCGACGGCCCGACCGGCTTCGAGGAGTTCGACGAGGAATCCGGTCCCGTGACCGCCGGCGATACGGCGTACGCCCCGTCCGGGGAGGAAGCCGTGCTGCTGGAGAACCAGGAGCAGGTGCGCGAGGTCATCGCCCGCCGCTTCCTCTCCGAGGACCTGGACCTCGACGTCCGCCTGGACGAGTTCAATGCGACCTTCGCCATCGGCGCGCCGGTCGTGCAGATCGAGGTCCCGCAGGGTGCGACCGAATGGCTCGGCGACCAGGTCGCCCAGCTCAACCGGCAGGCCAACGCCGACCTTGCCCAGCTGCGGTGGGCGCACGAGGACGAACTGCGCACGCTGTACGTGAACCTCATGTCGGCCCACGTCGAGCAGGTCATCCGGGACGTGGCCACCGACCGCGAGGGCTCGCGCTACAAGGCGCTCAAGGACGGCACTGAGGCGGCACACCGCGAGCGGGAGTCCGAGAAGGAACAGCGGATCCGGACCCGCAAGGCCGAGATCGTCCAGGACTACGAGGCCCAGGCGAAGAAGCTCGCCGAGCAGGCCGCCCTCCAGGCGGAGATCCAGTACAAGGAGCGCAACCGCTCCCGCATGGAGCGCGAGCAGGCCGACGCCGTCGCCGAGATCGAGCGGGTGCTCGAGAACTCCTACTCGCACGACCGCCAGGAGATCCTGCGCGTGCGCCGCTCCGACGCCGCCCTGAAGATGCAGGTCGGCACTACGCGGATTTTCGAGGTCCTGGCCGAGAAGCAGAAGGCCTACCTCGAGGCCGAGGAGCAGCGTCTGGGGCAGTGGAAGGCCGAGATCCAGCGGATCGTCGACGACAACCGCAAGGCGGACATCGCCCAGGCCGAGGCTCTGGCCGAGCACCAGCGCACCACCGACGAGATCGGCGTCATGCGCCGCGAGCAGGAGGCGCTGCTGGAGTCAATCCGCAACGAGCACGCCGACCGCATCCGCCGGATGGAGGATGAGCTCGACCGCAACCGCAAGGACGCGATCACCCAGATGCAGGCCCGCGAGGCGGAATGGCAGCACAGCCTGTCCCTCGAGAAGGAGAAGACCGACTCGGCCACACAGCGCAACACGGACCTGCTGCAGCAGATGGAGGTCGTCGAGGACTCGGTCAAGCGCCGCTACGAGGCGCGGCTGGAGGAGATGGCGGCCGACAAGGAGTCCTACGCCAGCGAGCTGGCCCGGGCTTCGGAGATCCAGAGCCGCTACAACAAGATGCTCATCGCCCTGATCGTCGCGCTGCCCATGCTCGGCGGCCTCGCCGGCTTCATCGGCGGGGCGGCCATGGGCGGCTGATCCGACTCGGAGATCGACGGGGGCCTGACGGCGCATGGGGCACGCACCCCGTGCGCCGTCAGCGTCTTCCGGGATTACAACAGGCGCAGGACACACAGACACACGCGGAAACAGGCAGGGAGAACCATGTCAGGCAGCAAGCGCAGGGCGGCACGGCCCAAGGCCAGCGGCTGGGAGAAGATCTCGGCGCGTCGGCCGGAGGAGACGCTGACGAACCGGGACGTCTATGAAGACCAGCAGCTGGACCGCGGCGAGCGGCTGAGCAAGAAGTCGAACACCCCCGGCCTCGTGCTCGCCGGCGTCGCTGGCCTGCTGGTCGCGATCGTGGCGTGGGTGCTGTACTCCGTCATCGCAACGGCAGTGCTCACGCTCGGGGCGACGATGGGCGGTGGGCTGGGCGGAAACAGTAGCGGAAAGCCGGACTCGTTCTACGTTGAGGACACCACGACAGGCCAGGGCGGGGCCCCGATGACGTGCTACCGCGCCGTCAACGAGAAGGGTCACCCCGAGATCGGCTCGAAATGCTACCCGGATCTCAAGGACGTCCCGGTGCCCGCGTGGTGGACCCAAGAAGGCAGCGCCGCCCAGGACGCCCCGAAGGCTGACCAGGGGGCCACGCCCACGGCGACAAGCGTCAGCGCGCAGCTGGGGTCCGTCACCGGGTTCAAGCTCTTCCTGACGCTGGGATCGGGCGCGCTGGTCATGATCGTGATCTCCATCTGGACCGGACGCCAGGTCGCCAAGCACAACGCGACGGTCGACCACACGGACATCAACGACCACCGCAACGACCAGCACATCGCGCTGCCGGAGGAGGTCCAGCAGAACTACGACTGGTTCCCGGACGCCGGCGCGCACTCGGGGGTGCAGGTCAGCTCGATGATCAGTCACATGATGCTCAGCAAAAAGGGGCTGGGCACGGTCGAGGTCTCCCGGCGCGCAGAGTCCGACGTGATCGACCAGGACGGCAATATCGTCTACTACAAGGGTGAGGTCTTGGACGGCGACGACGGCGAGCCGCTGGTCGAGACCCTGCCGCTGATCGACGAGGAGTTCGGCGAGGCGCTCTTCGACGCCTCGGGCCTGCCCCGGGACAAGCGGCTGCGCCGGAAGTACGACGCCACGGTGATCCCGTACAACCCGCCGACCGAGGAGAGCCGGCGCAAGGCCAAAGAGGCGAAGGACCCTGGCAAGCTTCAGGGCGCGAACCGTGACAAGCTCGGGCCTTACCGCACGGTGTCGGACCTGATCACCGACGACTGGGAGTTTCCGGCGTACGAAGTCCAGCGTCCCGCCGGTGCCTACATCGTCGACACTGCTCCCGTGAACACGATGGTGCTGGCCATCACCCGCGCGGGCAAGGGCCAGACCTACATCGAGCCGATGATCGACATGTGGTCGCGGGAGAAGAAGCCCTCGAACATGGTCATCAACGACCCCAAGGGCGAGCTGCTCGTCAAGAACTACATCCCACTGGTCACGCGCGGCTTCGAGCCGGTGCAGTTCAACCTGATCAACGCGATGAAGACCGACATCTACAACCCGCTGGGCATGGCCGCCGACGCCGCCCGCGAGGGCGACTCAACCAAGTGCGCGCTCTACATCGAGAACATCGGCGAGGTCTTCTTCCCGCTGGACGGCGGTGAGGACCCGGTCTGGCCGAACGCGGCGAACAACGCCTTCAAACGGGCCGCCTACGGTCTTATTGACTACTACCTCGAGGAGGAGCGTGAGCTGCGCGAGTACGCAGCAGCCACCGGAATGGACCCGGCCACGCTGGAGCAGCGGCTGGACGACATGTGGGGAAAGGTCACGCTGTACAACTGCTACCAGCTCTTCGTGCAGCTGACCTCGAAGAAGTGGAAGAACCCCGCGGCCGAGCTGGAGAAGCGCATCAAGAACGGCGAGTTCGAGGAGGACGAGGAGGCGCTGGCCGAGGAGCAGGCCAAGGTCGCCGAGAAGGACTTCCTGTGGGAGAGCAAGGCTGAGCAGGACCTGCTCACGCTCTACTTCAACGCCACCCAGGCCCTGCCGCGCAACTCGATGCGCACGCTCGTCGGCAACGCCCATAACGCCCTGGTCGCCATGGCCGGTGCGGAGAAGATGATGTCCTCGGTCTACGGCATCGCGATCACGGGCATGAGCTTCTTCACCGACCCGACGATCTCGACCCTGACCTCGGGCAAGCCGAGCCAGAACACTGACCTGGCGGGCCTGTCCTTCCCCCGGCGGCTGGGCGTGCGGTTCTCGCCGAACTTCATGAAGCGCGACCACCTGCTCGGGCAGATGGCGAGCTGGTCGGCGTACGCCGACCCGATGTTCACCCGGAATCTTGGCAAGGACTTCGAGCACTCGGAAATCGTCGGCCGCGTGGGCTGGGCGCGCTACAACTTCAAGGGAATCTTCCCCGGCGACGAGGCCTGGCTGAAGCTGGAGCTGAAGAACCCGCAGAGCGGCATGCTTGTGCGCAGTTTCTACTTCCACTTCCGCAAGAGCTACCAGCTCTCCCTCAACGGCCGGCACTTCGTGGTCGAGCCGGTCACAGGCAAGAAGATCGTGAAGAACGGCGTGCTGCGCGAGCTGCGGCCGGTGCGCGAGGGCGGCCCCCGTGACGGGAAGATCCTCTCGTTCCAGCCCGGCGATACGACCTTCCCGAGCCGCAAGCTGGACTTCTCCGGCGGCGGGCACCCCGAGGAGGTCGAGGTCCGGGCGCGCGCGATCACGCAGACGATGGCGCGGTACTCGGAGTCGCCCAAGGCGGTCTTTCTCGTCACTCCCCCGCACCTGATGAAGTACGCCAAGCTGATCCTAATCCTGGTCAAGCAGCTGGTGGACGTCTCGTTTGACCAGTCGTACATGACCAAGTCGAACCAGAAGCCGCTCTACCGCACCCGGTTCATGCTCGACGAGCTCGGCAACCTGCAGTCCGACGGCAACGGCATCGCCGGCTTGGAGACCATGCTCTCCATCGGCCTCGGCCAGGAGCAGCAGTTCACGCTCATCCTGCAGACTTTGCAGCAGCTGCGCGACGTCTACGGCGAGTCGGTCGACAAGATTGTGCAGGGAAACACGAGCAACATCGTCTTCCTCAAGTCGACCGACGACTCGATGATCGAGACGCTGGAGAAGATGAGCGGCAAGACCCACCGTACCCACGCCAGCTCGAAGCAGATCACGCAGAACCTGGACAAGGTGGTCGGCGGGAAGACGGACGGAGCGATTTCGCGCACCTGGTCGACGGAGGAGGAGCCGCTGATCAAGTACAACGACTTCGCCTTCCTCTCGCCGCGCAACTCCATCGTGCTGCGCGCCGGTGACGCGCCGGTCTGGAACCGCAATGAGACGATCCTGCCGATGTCATTTAAGCTGCTCGGCAACACGATCACCCATCCGGGGCACGAGTACTCGCTGCAGACGATCCCCACGCTCAGCTCCGCGATGGAGTTCGACGTGCGCATGAACCAGCCGGACTTCGTCAAGATGCTCGACAAGCGCATGGCCCAGGCGGTCAGGGCGGCCGACGCGAAGACCCTTTACCAGGAGACGTACGACTACAAGGACATCGACATCGAACGCCTCGACCCGGACGTCTACTCGGACGAGGTCATGGAGGTCATCACGCGCATGGTTTTCACCGATGAGAGTGGCGATCCCAACGCCCCGGTGGTCGTGGATCCGGACGACTACGAAGCCATGATGCTGGGCAACGACGAGGAGTTCCTGGAGGACGTGGAGGTGGCCGCGACCGTGGCTGCCCACCAGGCGACGCAGAAGGACCACAAGCGCCTGGTCTACGCCGAGGGCACCGTCAGCAAGGAGATGCTGATCAATCTCGACGGCTCGGCGAAGGTCAAGGCTCTGGACCTTGAGATTGGTGAGGCGTACAAGACCGCGCTGGTGGAGATGCAGCGGGACCGCGAGCACTTCTCAGTCGGCGGGGACGGCGAGCTGCGCAGCGCCGACGGGTCGAAGACCTACATCAGCCAGGTCCGCTCCGATGCCTACACCGACGCCGCCCGCAGGATCAACGGCCAGATCAGCGACGAGGGCACGCGCGTGTTCGCCGAGCAGGACGTGACCGAGGAGGATCTCCGGTCGCTGGCCACGGTCAAGGTGCACGCGGCCTTTTACACGTACCTAGCCTCGCTGCCCAGCTGGGAGGTCCTGGCCGACGGCGCTTTCGACCGGGCCATGGCCGTCGAGATGAAGTCCCGGGGGTAGTGCCGGCGGGTCTATTCGCTCCGTGCCGGGACAGTCGATGCAATTCGACTGTCCCGGCATTCGTCTTTTGGCTCGTTTCCGACTCGTCTATCGCGTTCATTCGACTCATGACTGTATGATCTATACATAGTTATGTCCCCGAGCGTCCACAGGAGGCTGAGTAGCAATGAAGAAGGCACACGGACTGAGGCGGTACTTTTATGAGTACGTCTTCTACAAGGCAGTTGAGCAGGCCCGGGAGCAGAGCGGAGAGATCATTCCGATCTCCCAGGCGAAGGCCATCCGCGCACGGGTCGACCAGATCCTCAGCCAGCGCGGAACCGCCCTGGCTGATCCCGGACTCGGCGTCACCGCGTGTCTGACTGCGATCGACACGGCCTTCTCCGAGCGCGTCCCGGACTACGAGCCGCAGTTCGGCGACCACTCCCCCGCCAACGAGCGCTACCAGACGTTGCAGCGCGAGTTCACCCGTGCCACGGGCGTCGGAGCGGAGGTCGACCCGCGTTCGGCGCGGCTGCCGATCAGCCCTTACGACCCGGCCTGGTCCGAGCGTGCGACGGTGAAGCGCGCAGGTACCGAACTGCTGTACATCCCCGATGAGACGATCGTGAAGAACGCCGGCGGCGAGGTGGAGTCCTTGTCTGAGCCGCGCCGTGGAAACATGACACTCTGGCGGCTCGATGAGGACGGTAAGCCCTATGAGGCCGGCCGTGCCATGACCAACGACGACGCCGCAGGCCTCACGGCGCTCATGGACAAGATGAGCCGCCAGGAGTACGACCAGGTCCGCGAGTGGGTCATCGACGGCGGACGCGACCCGCAGACCGGCCGCGTTGACCGCAACCGTTTCATGTCCCAGCGGGCGGTGGCGCGCTCGGCGGCGCTGCTCGAGGAGCTGAAATCCCAGGGCGTGGCCTACGAGGTCCTGCGTGACCGTGAGCCCGGGCAGATCAAGGCCCGGATCTCCGGGACCGGCATGGAGATCCGTCTCACTGACACGCGCCAGGAGGAGTACGCCGGGGCGCGCATCTACGACAACGGAACGGTGCTGCGCTACAGCACAAATCACCGGGTGCCCGGCGGCATGGCCGTTCCCGCCCCGACTTCCGAGGACGCCGTGCGGCTGCTGCGTTTCGCCCAAGGCCTACCCATCGAACGCGAAGACCTTCCCGGCACGGTGGTCGGCGTCGTCGGCTCCAGCCACCCCGAGCACGGCCGCGGCCGCTCCCTCATCGACGTGCCGGACAGCTATCACGTCGACCGCGAGAGCATGTTCGTCGTCGCGGACTACGTCGTCCCGGGTGAGAGCGCCCCGCGGCCCGGGTCCAAGGTCATGCTGCGCCGGGATGCCAAGAACCGCTCCCTGCCGACCTTCTTCGTGGACGCAGAGCCGGCCGAGGCCTACGGTCGCGAGGCCGTGGAGACCGCGCAGGAGAACCTGCGCGCCGCCCTGGGCGTCGAGGAGCTGATCCTGCGCGCGGAGTCTGAGCTGCAGCGCACCGAGGGCGCGCTCGACGAGATCGAGCCCCCGGAGTATGCCTCTGACCCCGAGGTCGCGGCGATTCAGCGCTCTTACTGGGACGTGCTCACCGGAGCGCGCAGCGAGCTGCTGCGTCCGGGCGGGACGGAGGAGATGTACCAGGAGCGCCTGGAGGAGATCGGCGAGCTGCGGGCCGGTGAGCTTCCGGACCTGGGCAACCTCGTCTATGGCGGCACGGCCGCCGACAAGGTCCGTGCGCACGCTGATGACGTTCCGTTCGAGCTGGTCGGCACCTGGGATGCCGAGCCGCACCTGATCGACGGCGAGTGGCTCGACCAGCGCTTCGACCCCGCCCGCGTCGCCAAGTACATGACCAGTCCGACCGGCCAGTGGTCGAACCTGGACAACCTCGCCTCGGCCCTGCGCCGCTGCGGGGTGCCTCCCACCGAGCTCATGGGTACCAGCTTCCAGGCGACCCGCTTCAAGGACCGGATCGTCTCCTTCCAAGCGGCTACCGCCGTCCCCATCGCCGAGCACCCCTCCGAGTTCATGCGCCGGATCGGTCAGACCGTCCGGGAGAGCATCGAGCGCAACGCCGCGACGCCGGGTGAGATCCTGGTCGACGCGCAGGGCGTCATCAGCTGGACCGCCGAAAAGCTGCGTCGTGACGGCAAGGCTACTCCTGTCTCCGGTGAGATCGGCCAGGTCTTCGATGTCGGCAGCTACGGGGAGATCGTCACGCGCTTCGCCAGTGGCGAGAACGCGCTGATCGTCCCCGGCTACGAGGCACGGATCAAGGCCCAGACCCCGGGCGAGGCTCCCAAGTCGGTCGAGGAGCGTACGGTGCTTCGCGGCTACGAACAGCTGATGCACGAGCGCATCCAGTACCAGCTTGCCGGTGACCTCGTCTCCGGCCGTAGCCGGACCGGCGAGCCGGCCTCGCTGAACGCGGTGTACTCCCAGCTCTACGGCACCAAGCACCCGGTTGACTTCATCGAACGGGCCACGACGTATGAGGTCGACCCTGCCACCGGCAAGACCACAGCACGACTGGACGAGTGGACGGCCTCGATCCTCGAGACCGAGGCCAAGCGCGTGCGCTACTCCAACGAGATCAAGCAGGGCTCGACGATCTACGCCGAGTACCGCGCCGAACGCGATCGCACCGACCCGGCCGACGACAACGTTTTCGACGCCTGGCGGCTCACCGGTGGACGGAACATGACGGTGCTCACGGGAACCGACCGTAACCATGTGACGGCTCCCGGCGGCTTCTTCGATCCGGTGATGACCGGCGGTGCAACCAACCAGGGCATCGTGCGCTACCTCACTGAGGATGCCGCCGTGCGCCCCGACGGCACAATTGAGCCGGGTGACCAGGAAACCGTGACCGGCTCCCGCGCCCCGCTGATGAGCCGGCCGGAGCTGGAGACGCTGCGCTACGACCCGTTCGACCGTCAGCAGATGACGGCCTCGACGATCATGCAGTCTTCCGAGGTGACGAAGCCGACCGGCACCGCTCTGATGACCTTCGGCGGCTGGACGGCCGATGACCCGATCGTGGTGTCGACGGAGTTCACCGAGCGGCATCGGATCCGCGGGGCCGGTGGCCAGCTGCGTGACCTTGTCGTGGGCGACAAGATCAGCGATCTGCACGGCAACAAGGGTGTCGTCTCTTTGGTGGTCGATCGCCACATGAACCCGGACGAGGTACGTGCCCAGGGCCTGGAGCAGGAGGTGGCCTGGTTCAGGGAGAACCCGGGCATCGACGTGGTGATGAGCCCGTTCTCGCTGATCTCCCGCCGCAACGCCGGATCGGCGCGCGAGCTGATGGGCGGTTCCGTGGGCGACATCCGCCGCCCGGCCGTCCAGGGCCCAGAGGCCGGGCCGGTCGACGGAGGGTTGGGCGAGATGCGGTTCGTGGTCACCCACATGGCTGTCGACGAGAAGACCAAGATCTACGACGACGAACAGGTGCGCGCTGGCAAGGGGCGCAAGGCCTCCTCGCAGCTGGCCTGGGCGCTGCAGTCCCAGGACTGCCCGGCGATCATGCGCGAGTTCTACGGCCACAACTCCGGTGCCGAGTCGAACCTGCGCGAGTTTCTGCTGGTGGCGGGACTGGACATGGAGGCCGACGGCACCCTGCGCGTCGTGGGCCAGGCCGAGAGTGTCGACGAGCGGCCTGAGCGCCGTCTGATCCCGATGCCGGAGCTGATGCGCACGCAGCCGCGCAGCGAGGGGGCGACGCCGGGGCTGAACACCACGTCCATGCGCAAGTCCTTCGGCGACCTGATCGGCGATCGCGGCGGCGACATGGAAATCCCCTTTCCGCTGACCTATCCGACGGGTCAGCTGACCGAGACGGTCAGTGCGACTTCGTGGAAGGTGCCGGTGCTCTCTTCGCACCTGCGCAGCGGCCAGGAGTTCGACGACGGCACGTCGGTCACGCACGACTACACGCGCAGCTACCAGGACGTCTTCGTCGAAGCCTGCCGCTACCGGTACATGGCCGAGCAGCTGGACGACCACGGACTGTCGCCGGACAAGCGCGCCGAGGTGCGCCGGGGCATGAGCGAGTCTGTCTCGCGGGCCCAGCGTGCCTTCGAGGCGGTCACCACGGACGTGCAGAACCGGGTGCTGACTGGCAAGAACAACATCTTCAAGACCGGGCTGATGAGCTCTCGCCTGTCGGACTCGGCCACTATGGTCTGGACTGCCGACCCGCGGCTGGACATCGATCAGATCGCTCTGAGCTAGGTCAAGGCCGAGCAGCTGGGCCTGGCCGAAGGCGACCACGCGCTGGTCTGGCGTGACCCGGTCCTGCGCGACGCCGGCGTGCGCTACATGCGCGTGGCGATCGACGACCGGCTCACCGGCGCGGCGATCAACCCGGTGATGGACCAGTGCTTCGACGGCGACTTCGACGGTGACGCGGTCGCCGTCGTGAGGCTGCACAGCGAGGCCGCCAAGGCCGAGGCGATGGCCAGGCTTTCGGTCGGAGCGAACCTTCTGGACACTGGCGTGGTGAAGGCCGACGGCTCGCACCCGCTGGCCATGCAGGTCTCGCTGGACACCCAGGTGGCGCTGTCCAAGAGTCCGGAGCTGGCGGAGAGCCTTGAGAGTGCCGTCAAGGAGGCGAACCGCCTCCGGTTCGTCAGCGACCCGCACGAGGTGGCCGCCGGCCACGAGGTCCTCGTCGAGGAGCTCAGCGATCTCTATCGCTCGGCCCAGCGCGGCGAGTTCGGCTCGGCGCTGACCTTCAGCAGCCGCGAGGCGCACCTGCAGAGCGTGCGCGAAGTCTGCGTCGAGACCGGGGCGAAGGGCAGCGAGAAGAAGCTCGGGGATTACGCCCGCAACCTCGGCGACGAGCAGGGCACGCCGGGCATCACGCAGGAGGACCAGGAGGCCTCCATGTTCGCCACGGCGATCAAGGCCCACGGTACTGGCCTGGGCGGCTCGTTCTCCCAGCGCGCGGTGCGAGCCCTTCGCGGCGCTGACCTGAAGGCGGTACTGGAGGTGACTTATCCGGTGACCCAGTCGATCCTGCAGGCTAAGCACGACGCTGCTGAAGCCCGCCACAAGTACGAGATGCTGCAGGGCCCCGGGCGCGATCTGTGGCGCGGCCGCAAGCTTGAGCACACCGGTCCCGGCCAGTGGCGTCCCGAGTTCGCCGACGGCGAGGCGATCCAGGCGACGGCCGAGGAGTGGGAGGCCCTGTTCGTCGAGTTCTATGAGGCCAAGGACGGGTTCAACGTCTCGGTCAATCCGGACTGCGTCGCCCGTGTGGCCCGTGCGCTGGAGGACCCCAAGACCGGGCTCGTGCGCAACCTCGAGCAGGACCCGTCCCTGGCGGGCACCGTGATGGACCGCATGGCCTACGGCGGGGACTTCGAGGCGCTGGTGCAGGCTGCGAAGAACCGTGAGAGCGTCTTCGACAGCGAGAAGAACGAGCAGTTCGCCTCGGCGGGCACCCGCCGTGCGCGGGCCGCGGGGAACCGCCAGCTCGACGCCTTCGAGGCGTACGGCCTCGACGGGCTGGATGGCCTGGAGGCCGATGAGGTCTCCGTGGACTCCTCGGTCGTCAAGCGTGACGTGCTCGCGCAGACCGGGGACGGGGCCGCCAGGGCACGCGGTGCCAGCCGGCGCTCGGCGCACGCCGTCGGCGTGGGAGGCCGTCGCCCGGCTTGGACGCCAAACTACGAGACCGGGCAGCAGCAGAGTGATGATGACTATGGACTGGGAGGCTGACATGACACAGGACACGGAGCGGGAAATGGGTCCGGGCGGCAGGGGTCGGGGGCGCAAGGCGCTGCCGGTTGACCCCTTGGGCCACGTCCATCCCGTGTACGGGATGGACGGCGAGGAGGAGGACATCATCGACGCGGAGATTGTCGACGAGCCGGACACGCAGGCCGGACACGACACCTCACGGGGGCAGCGCGAGCGGCTGCGCGACCGTGCCCGCGGCTTCTTCGGGGCCACGACACGGGAGTGGACCGAGGAGCGGGAGCGCCAGCGTACACGCGACCAGGAGCGCGTTGCGGCCGACGATGACGGCCTCGACGACCGGGAGCGGCTGCTGAAGCTCCGGGCGGAAACGCGGCTGGCGGGCGAGGCGTACATGCAGACGCTGCGCGATTCGAGGCTGCTCGTGCCCGGCTTCAATGACGGTGAACGCGCCAAGGAGTTCGACGCGATGCACGCGGTCTACATGCAGATGATGATGCAGGGTTGCCTGCGCCCGCTCACCCGCGGCGTGAATCCGAACTCGGTCATCCAGGCCGCCGGCATGATGATGGCAATGCGGATGCTCGCTCCTGACTTTAGGAAGGAGATGGACTCCTACCTGCAGCCCTTCAAGGACAAGGTCCAGGACCGGATCGACGCGAAGACCCGGCACATCGGCGAGAGGGCCGAGCGCCAGGCGGCCCTGGTCGGAGATCTGTTCGGGGGCGCGCCGGAGGCGCAGGAGGCCGCCGGCGACGACGGCGGGAGGCAGGCCGGGAAGTCGGGCGGACGGTGGGCCACCAGCAGGGACGACTTCCTTTCCCGGCGCTGGCGTACCCGTCTGGAGGACCTGGAGCGCCGTGAGCGGGGCAACCGTGAGCTGTTCACCCCCGAGTCCGCGGCCATGACCGAGGTCGCGCTGATGGAAAACGCCTTCTGGAAGATGCGCGACCCCGAGCAGGACAGCAAGCAGATCAACGCCAGCTACAAGGCCCTGCGCAAGCGCCTGCGCCAGCAGATGGAGGACGACGGGCTCGACCGCGCCGAGGTGGTCAAGCGGGCCCGGACCATCATCGGCGAGCGGATGGAGTCCGAGCCGGAGTTGCGCCTGATGTTCAATGGCGTCGCGCATGGCCGCATCGTCAAGGCCCCGCCGCACGAGGCCCGCCTCGCGGGCACCGACAGGGTACGCGAGGTCTGGACCGGGGAGTTCGACGACCACCTGGGCCGGCGGATCCCCGACGAGGGTATGTTCACGCTGCGCCTACCGATGGAGCCGGACGAGCACCAGGTGCAGCTGTCGGAAACCATGAAGGCGGCGATGCTGGACGGCGTCCAGCGTGGCGACGGAAAGGCCCTCGGCGGCAGCGTCATGGGCTACATGATCGGTTTCGCGGCTAAGAAGCAGGGCCTGGACACCCGCGGGCTGCCCGAGGACCTCCAGGATCGTCTCGACCAGTCCGAGAGCATGCTCGCGTGCATGGAGATCGACGGCCTCTCCGACGAGGAGCAGCAGCGCGTCTACTCGAACGCCTACGTGGATGCCGTCGAGGAGTTGAACAAGGAAGACCCGGACTTTGAGCACGAGCTCAAGCTGGCCCTCGGCGAGGACTGGCAGGACCGGATGCGGGCCGCGGTCGACGATCCGGCTACTTTCCTGGCGGCGCAGCGCACGCGGCCCCAGCCCTTCCGACAGGGGCCCGGCCCCTCGGCCCGGCCGGGGCCGGAGGGCCAGTGGAGCCGCGACCACGGGGCCGAGGACTACCAGCCGGCATAGTCCGGAAACGAACGAGAAGGAGACAGGACCATGAGCGACGACCAGCAGGTAGAGCAGCAGGAGCGGTACGGTTCCCGGCTCGCCCAGATGTTCGGGTACGTCACGCCCGAGGACCGCGGCCGCTGGGAGCAGCAGCGTTCGCAGAACAAGAAGAACGTCAACGCAACCAAGCAGGGGGCGAAGTCCTCGGTGAGCTCGATGATGGAGTTCGGCGATAAGAACATCAACGCCAAGCTCAACGCGGCCCACCGAATCGCCGACCAGCAGCGGTTCGACGAGTCCCACGACAAGATCGTCAGCACACGGCGCGATCCGAAGACCCGGTCGATTATTGAGTCAGTTGACTACGAGTACAAGGACGACCGCCAGTCCATTGAGCCGGATTTCGAGCTTTAGTTGAATGGATACCGACAGGCCTGTGGATCGCTTTTCGACAGGCCTGTCGGATAAACTGGTTTCAAGCAGGAAGCGGACGACGAGGGACGATAGGACAAAGGTGTGGGCATGAAGACGACGGTTCATCCGCGGATCAGCAAGCGCGGATTCATCTCGAAGGTGGCTGGCCGCAGCGGACAGCCGATCAGGGTGGTGAGTCAGGTGTACGAGTCGCTCATCGCGGAGCTGACCGACGCCGTGCGCCGTGGAGACACCGTCGTGCTCACCGGCTTTGGCCGCTTCGCCCGGCAGACGCACAAAGGCCACAAGGTCCGGTTCGGCAAGAAGGACGTGGATGACTATTCGGTGCTGAAGTTCTCCGCGTCACGCAGCATCAATCGACGGCTTGATCCGGACGCTGACCTGGGTGGCCCGGAGACCTTGAGGCTGATCGACGAGTTTGACGAGGCTGAGGAGGGGCTTGCCCGGGTGGCGGGATAGACGAGGGACAGCTGCTGACAGAAAAAAATAAGAACCCCGGCGATGCGGAAGCATCACCGGGGTTCTTATGTGTGTAAGGGGCTGCAGGTGCCAGGACCGGTCCCTGTGCACGGCGCATCGTCAGGGGTCGCTTATTACGCCAGAAGGTCCTCGGAAGCCCCTCCCCGGTAAAGGCCAGTAGTCACACAACCTTGATGGCGGCCTTTCGCCGTCGTTTGGCACTTGCGGTCCGGGCCGCTTTGGCAATGCTCTAGGCAGCCGATTCGACAGTTCCGTTGGCAGGATGTACAAGGACACCGTGTGTGCCGGTAATGCTTTCACCTGTACGGGCGCTGGCATGCACGCAGTACCTGCGCTGGTTGTGGACGGTATAGGTGACTTCCAGCTCGAGCTCGACATCCCAGATGTGGTGCTGGTCCCGCAGAGCTTTCCTTGTCGCCGCCAGGAACATCAGGGCCCCGGCATCCTCAATCTGCTGGGACGTGGGCTCCTTGTAGCGCCGGCCACCGGCAGTCCCGATAGACCCGGCGGCGTTTGGAACAGCTTCAGTGGACATGACGGCCTCGTTTCGAATGTGGTTGGTTTCCCCTGGTCAAAAAGGACCCGGTCGCAGCTTCGCTGTGACTCCTGATGCCGCGTGCTGTATCCCGCGGAGGAAGGAACCTTGTTCCGGCGCTTGCTTCCTTGGGCATACGCTGTGCTCATCATGTTCGACGGTCTACCGGCGGCTTTGCATCCTCCCGTTGCCCTTGCTTTGGCCAAGGCCGTGGAGTCGATTCCACGCGGCGACACACTGCCCGGCGGCTCAGCTTTCGAGATGAAGTTCGACGGTTTTCGCGCAGTATGTCTGGTCGGTTCGGATGGCGCGTGGCTCTACAGCAGACAGGGCAAGGATTTGAGCCGGTACTTTCCGGACGTGCTGGCTTCCGTGCGTGAGCAGATTCCAGCAGGCTGTGTTGTCGACGGTGAAGTGGTGGTGTGGTCCGAAGGACGTCTGGATTTCGAAGCGTTGCAGCTGCGCCTGGTGAGCTCCCGGGCAGCGCTCCCGGAGCTCCTGCGGAAAAGCCCTGCCTCGCTGATCGCCTTCGATGTCCTGGCAGTGGCCGGGCAGGATACCCGCGGGCTTCAATTCCGGGACCGCCGGGCTCTGCTGGAGGAACTGGCCCGCGGGTGGGTTCCACCACTGCATCTGTCACCGGTGACCAGGGACCGGGCGGTGGCGGAGACCTGGTTCAAAGAAATGCCGGCGGCCACGGGTGTGGAAGGAATTTTGGTCAAAGGTGAGACCCAAATTTATGAGCCAAGGCGTATTTGGCTGAAGGTCAAGAGCAGAAACGTCGTGGACGTGGTTCTTGCGGCGGTCATAGGTCCCATGGCGCAGCCGCGGGCCGCGGTGGTGGGTTTGCCGGTTGATGGACAGCTCCGCATCGTTGGCCGGTCAGCTGCCTTGGCAGCCCGTGCCGCCAGGGATCTGTCCAGGCATCTTCGACCACCACGGGGGAAGCACCCGTGGCCGGAGGAAATCAGCGAACGGGTGCTGGACCGCTTCACCAAGGAGGGTGGCACCACTCGCCTGACTTTGGTGGAGCCGTTGGTGGTTGAGGTCTCGGCCGACGTTGCCTGGTCGGGTCAGGCGTTTCGGCACTCGGTTCGACTTGTTCGGGTACGACCCGAGCTGAACCCAGCTGAAATCCGCTTTCCGAATCGGTGACACCAGTGATGACGACTTTCGACCAGGATCACTAGGGATGAGGCCCGATGTGGGCGGGCCGTATGTGACCATACAGGGATGGAATTAGTGAACGTCATACCGTCCCTGATTACCGGCTTGATCACTGGCCTGATCGCCTTGGGAGGTGTGGTTTACACACAGCGTCAGGCCGCAGCACGGGAAGCAGAGAAGTGGGCTCGGGATCAGTCGCAATCAGCTGCAGACCATGAGCGCCAACGCAGGTTGTGGGCAAAAGACCACAGATACAAGGCTCACTTGAGTTTCATTGCTGAGTACCGACGGCTTCAGCACTGGATGGCCATTTACACAAGGGTGGGCATCCCCGGAACTGAAACCCCTCAACCTGACTGGACTAAAGACCTTATTACGAAGCTCATGGACGTCGAACTGTTCGCTAGTGCTGAGGCAGCGGTAGCAGCCCGCCGTCTTGCGGGCGCTACAACAAAGCTCCGAGAAGGCACTGTTGGCGCGATGATGGAAGCCGATGAGGCATTTTTAGAGTATAGGAAGCTTGTTCAACGCGATCTTGATCTCGATGAAACAGAGCTTCCGAGCTGGCGGGATGAGATTCAAACGTCAAACTGAGGAGTAGGGCGCTTGAGGAGTTATTGTCTCCGGGCTGCGCACCTCGCGGGCTTCGTCAGCTCCACACACAGTCAATTGTCGGCGATCGCGAAGATTAGGACGATGATGACGATCGGGATGATCAGCACCCCCGCGCCGGCAGCGAGGTGCTCCCAGCTGAACGGCGAGTTGAGGAAGGCGATGAAGCCATCCCAGAGGCTACGGACGGAGCCCACGGCCCAGGCGAAGAAGCCGGTAGCCCAGGCGATAACGCCGGTGGTCGAGACTCCGCTGAGCACGCACAGCCTCACGATCGTTCTGGTGTTCCTGAGCATGGCCAGTCCCCTCATTTCCGGTCCTCGAACAGCAGGTAGTAGAGCCCGATGTGCGGGATGACGAGCACGGCGAAGGCCATCCAGGCCCGTTTCGGGTCCTCGACCACCCACGTGATCCCGTCTTTGACGGGTTCGGCGTAAGCGAGCACCGGCGCGAGAACATCGGTGCGGAAGACCATATGGAAGATGCCGTAGGCCATTGCCAAGGCGATCGCCAGGGCAAGGCTCCGGCGGATTGTCAGCTGCACCCGTGTGCTCATCCCCCGGCGTGGTTCCTCGACGGTCGGAGCCCCGGACTGGTGGTCCGTGTCGTAGTCGTGCATTACCTCATCCCGTCGCCATCGAATCATCATTCGCGCCCATTCTATGAGAAACGTCGAATGACGAACAGAAACGAGGCCGAATGGTCAGTCTAACTCGAGGTCTGCACCGACGGGTGCGGGTGTGTCGAGCCCCCTGCCCGCCTGCGGCGTATGGTTCTTCTCCGCGGATGCGCGGCGCTGGGCGGCGAGCTGTTCGAGGGTGACTCCGACAGGCCGGCCGAGGCGCTGTCCGGCAATGCG
The DNA here is from genome assembly GCF_015040095.1 of Paenarthrobacter sp. YJN-5. Lineage (NCBI taxonomy): Bacteria > Bacillati > Actinomycetota > Actinomycetes > Micrococcales > Micrococcaceae > Paenarthrobacter > Paenarthrobacter sp. YJN-5. The sequence continues at coordinate 1,916,912 of NZ_CP053544.1, read as the reverse complement.
GTAGACCTCGCTGTCGCGGCGTGCACCGACGGCGACGATCTCGCGCCGGGTGATGCCGCCTGGCGGGTCGGGCCGGAGGTCGCGCGAGACGATCCGCAGCGGCGGCTTCTCATAGGGGTCGGCTCCAACATAAGTCGTGTCGCAGTCGGAGAGGTCGGCGAAGCGGGAGTCGTAGTCCAGTGGCTTGGTCGGGTGGCGGCGACCGTTGAGCCGGTGGAGCATGACGGGTGGCCTCCAACAGCGCTTCGTCCCGGCTGTGCGGGTTCTTCAGGGCACGCTGGTTGAGCCGCTCGATGTCCTGGCGGGCCCCGGCGCTGAGGAGGACCTTGACCCGCAGCCCCTCAGTCATCGTCGAGCACCTTGCGGATCATGGACCGGGCCGGCTCGCCCAGTTCGTCGCCGAGCTCCTCGAGGGTCACACCGGGCTCCTCCGAGACATCGGAGGCACGGATGCGGCGGGAGAGCTCGGCCTGGAAGGCGCTCTCGTCGGCGTGGACCCGCCTGAGCAGGTCGACGAAGTCCGCGAATGGGATCACGGCGGCCTCGGGGACGTTGCCGTCGCCGAAGATCAGGGGCTCGGCGTCCCCTGCACGGAAGCGCTCGAGCAGCGTGCCCAGGTCGGCGGCGGTGATTTTTTGGGTCGGGGCGACGTTCACGGAGAATTTCGGCAGGGAGCCCTCGCGCGGGGTCCGGGGGGTCTTGTCGTCAGTCATGGTTCCAGTCTATTCGTGGTCGAATGGGGTGCCAGTGCCTCATATCCCACCATTCCTGATGGACAATGAGTCATTGCGGAATGGCGTAGCGGGGCAGTTGAAGAGAAGCAGCCCGCGCCCTGCGGCCCATTACGGGTCGAGGGCGCGGGCCGCGCATCAGAACTCGCCCGAACCGGGTTGGACGTCGAACACCGGCACGCCGAGGGCCTGCCAGGCGCGGATCACCCTGGGCCGGTCGTCCAGCGCGAGCAGGACGTCCCACCGCCCGCGGATGAAGGCCTCGTAAATCTCGGTCTTCACGATGTCGTCCGGCCGCCGGTCGCCCTGACCACGCATGAACAGCGGGCAGCGGGCGGTCCACTCCCCCACGTGTTCGATGAGCCAGGCATAGGTTGCGCGGCCGACGTCCCAACTGTTGTCGTCCAGGACCGGCCTACCGGAGCAGAACACGATCTCGAGCCCGGCGGCATGCAGGGCACGCACGGTCTCGATCACCGGCGGGTTGGGCAGGTCCCAGGGGACGAGCCGGTAGTCGTGGTGTCCCCTGATGAACCGTCCGTCGGGCAGAGCGTGCGTGGCGACCGTTCCGTCGATGTCGACGACCACAGCTGTGGGAAGGACTGTAGCCGTGGGAGAGGCTGTGTCGGTTTGTGTCATGGCAGGCCTCTCCTTCCGGCAGGCAGGGTCATTCAGCGGACGCGCGCACCGCCTCGATCTCGAGTGGGGTGACCGTCCCGAAGGGGCCGGCCGCATGCTGTGCGCCGTGCGGGACTGCCAGCAGGTCGGGACCATCGGGCATGACGCCGGACTCTCCGCATATGGGACACGTCCATGTCCAGGTGACAGGCGCGTGCACAACGCGTTTGTCGATGATCACCCAGCCGAACCGGTCAACCCAGTCCTCGCGGCCGAGAGGCTGGCAGAGATCGGCGTCGAAGAGGGCATCGGGCACTGGTGTCCGGCTGCTCATCGCACTTCTTCTTCGGCCGGTGCGGGACCGGGCTGGGCCACCCAGTACTCCCCGAGGGGCTGGATGGTCCCGTCCTCATGGCCATGGCAGGTCAGTTCGAGAGAGCCGGTCCATTCGTGGGGACCCTGGATGATCGCGGTGCCGGCCGGCACCTGCAGCGGAGCGTGGTCGTGGCCGTGATAGTCGCGACAGGCCGATTCGTCGTCGTTCGCGAGCTTGAGGGCGCAGCACGCGCAAAGGATGAAAACACCGCTGGCCAAGGTCAGTCCCCGCCTTCCTGGTTGTCGTACTGGCTGACATAGCCGATGAGAAAGTAGTCATCGACCGGATCGAAGCCGTGCTGCTCCGTGAACTCCGCGTGGTAGTCGGCAGGGTCCCGGTCTCCCGGGTGCGGCCGGACGGAGCCGATCGCGTTGGCGATCCACTCCAGTTCGTCGGCACCGGACCACTCCGGCTTGGTGCCGAGGCCGAGGGCAATGGCGTCGACGATGTCGGTGTCGGTCACAGGTCCGGGGTTGCCGTTGGTCCGGGACAGCGGCCTGCGGCAGCCGGGGATGAAGCCCATGGCAAGCAGGACGGTCACCGGCAGGTGGTGGGCGTGCCAGATCGCGTCGGCGGCGTCGGTGGGGGAATCGCCCGAGGAGAGTCCGCCGGAGAGGTACAGCCGGTAGCCGGCGACCTCGATGGTGTCCGTCTCGCTGGAGTCCAGCGCCTCTTCGAGCTCGTCGATGACCCTGCGGCCGACGCGTTTGATGACCTCCGGGGTCGGCTCGCCGTCGGCGTCCAGGTGCACGTCGGGGTCGAAGTCCTCGACCAGCTCCTCGAGCTGGGACTCAGGGTCGTCGAACCGGAACGATTCAGGGTCCGCCGTCTCCTCGACCATCAGGCGGCCGCGCTCGAAGTCGATCGGCTTGGTGCGGTCGGCCGGGACGGCGATGGCCGCGGTGAGCATGTCGGCGCTCATGGGTTCTCCTTGGGTCGGGATGTGGGTGGGTGTGGGCTGCGCAGTCAGACGCGGTCATGCACAAACAAGAGGAGTCGGCTTCACGACCGGGCCTTTTTGGGGTGCATGTGGGTGCGGTGACGCCGTCGGCTCAGGCGGCGGATTGCTGTGTCTTCTCGGCGGCATGCCCGCGGTAGAGGCGCACGGCCAGGTCGATGCAGTAGCAGGTGAACAGGAAGTGGACGTCCCAGTCGCGCAGGTCCCACTCCCAGGTGTCGGAGCCGACGGTGTCCTCGTGCTCAGCCAGCCATTTGTGGGCCTCCGACTCGTTGTCGGCGTGCCAGCGGGCGTCTTCAATGATTTCCATGCGCCGCTCGGCAGGGGAATGTCGTGGGACCTCGATGTCGGCGAGCTCCATCCAGTTGTGTTCCTCTGTGAGCCGGTCGAACTTCTCGTCGGGGATGCCGTCGGTACTCCAGAGGGCAGCACGCGCGGCAGCGGCCGCGTTCCGGCGCTCGTGGTTCAGCACGGTGTCGCTGGCCGCGAGGTGTTCCTGGGCGGTCCAGTGGGCCTCGAAGAGCGCCAACTGTGCGTCCCCGTCAAGGCCGCGCAGTTCGTGCAGGCGCGTCAGCAGCGCCAACTGCTGACCGTGGAACTCCTCAGCCTCGGTTCCGAGCTCCTCGCTTTCTTCGAGGTGCTCCCGCACCAGCTGGATGAAGAGATCCGGGTCGTAATGTTTTACTTCGCGGGAGCGGCCGCCGCAGAGCTTCTCGGCCCAGTAGCGGAAGTCGATGCTGGGCGCACCGTCGGAGTAATAGCCCTCTGTCTTGCCGGCCGACGCGAAGAACCCGATCATGTCTGGTTCCCGGGTGAACATGTAGCCGTCGGCGATGTCGCCGCTGGTGGCCAGGTGGCCGGGCCAGGTGGTGATGTCCCAGGACCACATGCGGGTGCCTGGGGCCCGGATCCTGAAGTGGCGGTAGAGATCCTCGTCGTGCAGAACGATGAGTACGTGCTCCCTGGTCTGGGCGAGAAAGTCGGCGTACGTACGGGCGTACGGGTTCTCGGGCTTGGTGGTGTCAGGTGCGGACATGGCGGGTCTCTTCCGGGTCTGCTGGTCAGGGTTGTGGTCGGGGCCGTTCGCCCGGGCGAGGCTCAGAGGATCGGCAGTGGCCGGCCGGAGGGCTTGTAGTGGCCGTCGGCGTCGTCGAGCACGGCCTCGGTGAGGAGCACAGTGGCAGGCATGAGGAACGCACCCACGAGCGCGGCGAGGCGCTGCTCGTCGGCCAGCACCCGCTCGGGGATGCTGCCGCGGGTGCTGAAGAATATGTCGGCACGCTCGATGAGGCTGGCCCGGCGGGCCTCCCTGGAGGTGAAGTGCTCCGCGACGGTTTGTCCGGGGCCGTACTCAGTGATCACCGAATAGAGCTCGGCGGGAGCCTCGGTCTTCTTGCGGGTCGTGCTCACGTAGACCTGGACGCCCCATCGGCGGCAAAGCTTGGCGATGGCGTTGACCACGCTGTCCGGGGCGCTCTCCCACTGCCCGGAGCTGGACTGGTACAGCTCGTGCACTTCGTTCGCGGCGGAGGCGTCGATTGCGCCCGGGACGACGTCCGAGGCGGTCAGCAGCTGCGCGCACATGCGCAGCCGGAACGCTGGCGAGGGGTAGTGGTCGTGGAAGACGATCCGGTCGTCGTGGCAGATGACCAGGTCGTAGGCACTGTCGGGGCCCGGCACGAGCTCCTCTGAGCCGGCCTGGATTCCAGTGGCGGTCATGGCGTGCTCCTTCGAAGCTGGATTGACTGTGTGTGTGGGATGGGAAGCGGGAGGCGCGGGCGCTCCGACCTCTCATGGAGGTGGAGCGCCCGCGCCGGTGCCGTCGGTCAGACGGCTTCTGCGATCTGCTGCTGGTCGCCGGCGGTACCAGCGTCCTCGTCGTCGACCAGAAGGGTCGGGTCGATGCCCGCAGCGCGCTGCGCGTTCTTCTCGTCACGCTCGGTGAGGGCGTTGACGATCTGCTCGTAGCTGCTCTGGATCGGCGGGTTCTTCGCCGTGCCGTAGGAGAGCACGTACTGGCTCTTCATGGCGCGCGTGAACGCAACGTAGAACATCCGCTTGGTGTCCTGGGTCATCTTCGCGTCCTCCTTGTAGAGGACGACGACGTTGTCGAACTCGAGGCCCTTGGCACCGTGGATCGTCGAGACGACGAGATCGGCCTTGGACTCGAGGTTCTTCCGCTTGCGCTCCTGGTTCTTCTGCTTGTTCACGTTCAGCTTCTGCTGGTTGCGCGTGATCTCGAAGGACAGGAGGTTGTCGCGGAGCCGGTCGAAGAACACGTTCGCAGGCAGGCTGCCCTGGTTGCACAGGGCCACCCAGCCGTTGATCGCGGCGCTGTTCTCGACCCACCATTCGGAGATGGTGCGCAGGATTGCCTTCTCGACGTTGACGTTTCCGGCATTCTTCGTCAGCTTGCCCATGTTGTCCTTGATCCCCTGGGAGACCACGAACGAGGCGTTGGCCGGCTGCACCTGCAGGACGTCGTTCCAGAAGAACTTGATGTACTTCGAGAAGATGTCCGTGGCGTAGACGCGGTCGCTGACGAGCGAGGCCACGTGCTTGTTCGGGTAGGCCTTCTCAAGCACTTCCTGGATCAGCGCCACTTCACGGCGGGCGTAGGCCAGGAAGGCCACCTGCTCGCCGCGGTCCAGGCAGGCCTGAACGTACTCCGGGATCACCGTGTTGCGCACGATCGGCTGCAGGTCGTTGGCGATGAAGCCGGTCAGGCGCGCCACCTCGTGGTAGTTGAGGGTGACCTTCTCCTTGAAGGAGTCGGCCGTGGGCACCGCCAGCGAGTTGGCCTGCAGCTGGATGTTGGCGAACTGGTTGGTCTCCAGGCCGCCAAGCACGACGTTCGCGAAGTCGAGAATCTCCTGGTTGCTCCGGTAGTTTGTCGTGAGCCGGAAGGTCGCGAAGACCCCCGAGCCCTCCAGCGTGTTGAGCGCCCTCGGGTTGGCCGAGCGGAACTCGTACAGCGTCTGGCTGGCGTCGCCGACGATGAACAGCGACTGGGCGTGCTTGGTGATGTACTTCAGCACGTAGATGAACTCGAAGACCGAGTTGTCCTGGACCTCGTCGATGATCAGGTACTTGCTCTGCACGTGGGCAGGCTCGGACATGTCGTCGATCTTCTGATAGCAGATGATGATCTGCAGCTCCAGTGAGGTCTGTTCGATGCGGTCGAGCAGCGCGATCACCTCGTCGAAGTGGTTCTCGACAAAGGTGTTCAGGGCCGTGAACGCACCGGTCTTGTTCTGGTCGACCTCGAGCAGGCGGTGTCGGAACGTCGCCGCGAACTGGCTGTTCGGGTAGAAGATGTCGATCGAATTGATGATCGTGTCGATAGCCGAGACCTTGTGGGTCGGGTGGTTCATCGAGTAGATGTCGATGATCATCTTGGCGATCGTCATCGAGCCGACGTTCGGGTTCTTCTCCGTGATGTTGTCGGCCGCGGCGTTGGTGAACGACAGGACGGTGATGTCGCTGGCGGGCACCCCGCAGGTCTCGAGGTACTTGATGCGCTCGAGGATCACGGTCGACTTGCCTGTGCCCGCGCCGGCCTGCGTCATCACGAGCGGCTCGTGCGTGCTGAGCGCGTCGAGTTGCTGCTTGGACAGGTGCGGCGGAAACACCGGGGCCGTGGCCGGCTGGGGCGGCGTGATGAGCTGGTCCTTCATGCGCTCCAGGTGGTCGAGGGTGTGGTTCATCAGCAGGCTGAGGTTCTGCTTGGACAGCTTCGCCGCGATCGGCGCAGAGAACGTGGTGTCCAGCTGCTGGTGGATCCGGCGGTAGGCCTCCAGCGGGACGTTGTAGTTCTCCAGGTAGCGCAGCTGCACCGCTAGCATGTTCAGCTGCTCCTCGGTGGGGCTGGCCGGCATGTCCTGCACGTACTGGCAGACGGTGTCCGAGATGGCCTCGGAGTCCCAGATCCGGGCCAGGCGCGTGATGCGCTCGTAGATCGGGTACTCGTCCATCCAGTCGGCGAGCTTGTCGAGGTTGGTTGCACTCAACCCTGCGGCCGAGAGCACATCCTCGATGACGTCGCGGGCATTCTCTGCGGGGCTGGTGTCCCACTGCAGGAACACCGCCGCGTCGTGGTTGCCGTAGCCGACGGAGCGGGACACCGACACGGCGCGCTCCGGTTCGGCCACACCCTGCTTGAGGAGGTAGATCTCCAGGCGGTACTGGATCACCAGGTCGCGGCGGATCTTGTCACCGGCCTTGTCCTCGTACACGGTCAGAGCCTGTGGGGTCATGTCGAAGTGCACGTCCCAGGAGTTGCCCGGCGTCGGGATGTCCAGCGCGAAGCGGTCGTCGACGTGCGGCACCGGGAGCGTGAACGACCCGCCCGAGAGCAACGAACGGCGCGTGATCGGGGCCAGCGGCACCAGCGCGGTGGTGATGTCGTGGTGGGTCGAGCTCTGCTTGACCTCGATGTCGCGGTCCACCGCGTAGGCGGTGTTGGTCGCAGTGTTGATCGGCCGCAGACTCTCGTTGAGCAGGCCGGTCTTTTTGCCGGACCCGGTCAGGCGTGAGGAGAAGAACTTCGGGTCTACGGCCTTCTGGGCAGCGACGGCGGCTGCGGAAAGGTCGATGTCGTCAAGCAGGATAGGCATGGTGTCGTCTTTCTTCGAACGAATCAGTAGGCAGGTCGAGAGGGCGTTTCGAATTGGAGCGGCATAGACCATTCTTATAGCAGGTGAATGATCAGTCGAATGCTCGTAGACGAGCTCTTGGGTCACGGGCGCGGGCATGAGAGCGGGAGGGCTCGCCTCTGGCGACGAGCCCTCCCGCGCTCCTCTCAACCCACCCGTCAGGGGCCGTGAGGCCCCTGAATCCGGGAGCGGCGGCGTCAGCCGCGCGGACCCGGACACCGCGCGCTACCCAGGCGCGCGGACGTCAATCGCAGGCTCACCTCCTGGGCTGGCCTGTAGGAAGCACCTTCAGTCGGCGTCCCAGGGATTGGCCTTGCTGACGGACCCCGAGGGGCCCACCTCGACAAGGCCGAGCATGAGGGCGAGATCGCGGCAGTCGGCCGCGTCCGCGGAGTTGGCGGCCACCAGCAGCCGTGCGTCATCGCAGATCTGCTCGCTCTTGTCTCCGGGCCGTGCCGGATGGAGGGTGGCGGCGGTGTCATTGGTCGTGATGGTCATGGCAGTGACGTCCTTACTTCCTGTGGTGGAACGCGGTGCGCGCACGCACGAGCGCCCCCACCCCGGGTATCCGGGACAGGGGCGCTCGAACGCAGTGTGGTGCCAGGTCAGTCGACGGCCAGCGTCTCTGGCTCGTCGGAGAGGGCGGCTGCGGGCGGGATGAACGCAGCCGATGCAGCCTGGGCGGCGAGCAGCCGGTCCTCGACCCACACGCGCACGGCCTTGCCGGCCGGACGCGCACCCTGGGAGTCGACGTAGGTTTCCTCGGCCACGGCACGCAGCTCAGCGTCGGGGATCGACGTGGGCAGCGTCTGGCCCAGGCGGGGCCTGGCGTCCAGGATCCGTTCGCGCTGGCGGGTGTATTCCGCCGCGAGGATCTCCCGGTAGGCCTGCTCGTCGACCGGGTTGAAGCCCACGACGAGCGAGAACCGCCCGAGCAGCTCTGCGTCGAAGAACTGAGCCAGCTCCTTGGTCAGGGACCGGTGTGAGACCGCCGGCGGGGCCGAGCCGAAGCCGACCGGCTTGCGGTTCAGGGCTTCCCGCGCAGCGTTGGTCGTGCAGATCACCAGCGCCTTGGAGAAGTCCAGCACCTTGCCGTGGGCGTTGCGGATGTAGCCCTCGTCGAAGGCCGAGAGGAACAGTCGTTGCACGGCCTTGTCCGCCTTCTCGAACTCGTCGAGCAGGATCACCCGGTGGGGGTTGGACTCGAGTGTGTCGAACGGCAGCTCGCGGTTGGAGTCCGAGCCGACGTAGCCGGGAGGTGCCCCGACGATTTTCGCGGTGTCTGAGGGAGTGTGGAACTCCGTCATGTTCAGGATGATCGGCTCGGTGCCGGTCATCTGCTCCGCAATGATCTTCGCGGTCTCGGTCTTGCCCACGCCCGAGGCCCCGGCGAGCATCCAGGTCATCGGGGTCGACGTCGGGAACAGATCCAGCTCCTCGCGGGCCAGGCGGTCCACGAGCTTCTCGAGCACGTCGTCCTGGCCGCGCAGGCGGCCCAGCAGGGTCGCCCGGAGGGTTGCGACGTCGAACTCCGGGCGCTGGGCGTTTCCGGTCATCAGACGCTTGGCCACATCCAGGACGCGCTTGGCGGTCAGCGGCACCTGCGGGATCGACCGCAGGGTGTTCACGAGTGCCGTGTCCCCGGCAGCCTCGGCCTGGACGATGAGTTTCTTCTGCTCCAGCACACGGTCGGCCATCGCCCGGTCCAGCAACGTGATGGCGCTGTCGGGGCGGTGCTGCCCGGCACGGGAGTTCTCCTCCGCGATCCGGACGGTCTCGGCCAGGACGTCGTCGGAGACCGCGATCTGGTGGCGGTAGTGCGCCACCAGGCCCGGACGGACACTGCCGAGCACCGTGAGGGTCTGCTCGACGGTCAGTTCGTCGACGATGAGCGGGGTGAAGCGCCGCGCGAAGGCAGGGTCGTCGTCGAAGGCCCGGAACTCGGTGGAGGTAGTGGCACCGATGACGCGCATGTCGCCGCGGGCCAGGGCAGGCTTGAGCACCTGCGAGACCTTTCGCAGCACCGAGTCGGTGTGGGAGGTGGATCCACCGGTGATCTGGTGGATCTCGTCCATGAACAGGATGACCTTGTTCTTGGGGTCCGAGGCGAAGTCGATGACGGCCTGGACCTTCTCCTCCAGCTGCCCGACGATGCCGGAGCCGGCGACGAGGTTGGTGATGGGCAGCTCGTAGACGGTGAAGCCCTTGAGCTGGTCGGGGATGAGGGTGTCGCCCAGGGCGATCCGGCGGGCGATGTCCTCGACGATCCGGGTCTTACCAACGCCGGCAGAGCCCTTCAGGAGCACATTCGGCTTGTTCCGGCTGATCAGGACGGAGAGGACCTGCTCGATGAGCGCGTCGCGGAACATCGTCGGGTCGGCGTTCTTGAACTTCTCGTTGTAGTCGACGAGGAGCTCCTTGACGGCGTCGTCGGACTGGCCGCCCTGGCTGGGGATGCCGCCCATGGGCGGGAAGCTCGGAGGCGTGCCGCCGCTGTTCGTGTCGTCGTCGGAGCCCGACGTGAAGTTGTTGAGGCCCATCGTGGGTCCCTCCTTCGGTGGGGTTCGCCGGGCGGCGCGCTGGGTGGGCGCGCCGGGGTACCCGGCAGGGTTACGGGTAGGTCTGAGGAAGGAGGAGACGCCGGCCGGTTCGGCCGGTCGGCGTCTCCCCTGTGGCCGGGAGCAGGATCAGAGGACCATGCCCAGCAGCTTCTGCCGGATGCTCGGGTCGATGTGCTGCATGCCGTTCGCGTACGTCTCGGCGGAGCGGACCATGTACTTCCAGTCCATAGCCGAGCACGGGGCGTAGTAGAGGTTCGGCGGGTGATCCTCGCGCCTCGAAGGCGTGGACCACTCGAAGTCGGTGATCATCAGCGACAGACGGCGCTTTCGCACCTGGGAGGCGTTGATGTAGTCCCAGACCTGCTTGAACTCGGTGCCGCCGGTGACCTTGGGCACCTTCCGGAACTCCTGCCAGATCTGCCGCGTCGACTTGTTCTCGACCTTCAGCAGCGTCTCCTGGGAGAGCATGTGGCTGAAGGAGTTGAAGTACAGGTTGACGTTGAGCTTCTTGGCAATCCGAATGAGCATCAGCACTGCCTCCTGGTAGTTCTCCTCGGAGATCGACCCGGAGGTGTCGATGAAGACGTGCAGGTCGGGCATGTACTGCACCGACGTGATCCGGCCCGGCTTGTTGAAGTCGTCCGGGTTGCGGCGGTTGGCCTTGAGGAAGGTCGTCTTCATCGTTCGGTAGACGTTCTGGGACTTGTTGACCTTGCCCATGCGCTTAAGCACCCGGGTGATGTCCTTGAACAGGTCCAGCTTCGTGGGCGGGGCCTTGCGGAACTTCACCTGGGCCGAGCGCGAGCCCGGCTGTCCCGGCTGCTGCCGTGCGCCCATGGCAGCGGCTCTGGCAGCTGCTCGCGGGAGCGAGGTCAGCTTGGACAGCGCGGCGTTGGAGACGACTTTCACGGGCGAGGCAAGGGACAGGTTGATGAGGTTCCACTCCCCCGTCACCTTCGCGGCGGTGGCGCGGGCGTGGGCCTCGACGTTGACCAGGACCAGCGATCGCGGGCAGAACAGCTCCCCGACGGTAAACGGCATGATGCCGGTGTCGAGGGCAGCCGCGCCTGTTGAGGCGGCCTTGCGCTGCTGGTCGACGTAGGTCATCAGCATGCGGATAACCAGCCGGGCGAAGGAGAACTCGTCGTTGCCGTCGGAGTCGTCCTTGCGCAGCAGCAGCGATTCGGTCAGCCCCTTGAGCGAGAGGTTCGCGAAGTCGTTCAGCAGCCGGAGGGTGTCCGCCGGCATCGCGTTCGCGCCGGCCATCGTCTGCACCTGCTGGTTCAGCCAGATCTTGAAGCCGTCGAATGCGGCAGAGGACTGGAACCAGAACCCGAGGGTATTCGGGTGGTAGGTGTAGGCGACGGAGGCGAAGAAGGCGCTCTCGTTGGCGGAGCCTGCGAGCAGGCCCTTGGCCGCGGGGATGACATCGTTCTGGGCTGAGTAAAGGACCCGGGCTGAAGGCGCGGGCCACTTGTTTTGCTGCCCGGCCTGGACAGCGAACAGTTCGCCCACCGGCAGGGGCGTGCCCTGGTCATAGCTGACCATGGTCTGCCCGAGCAGCTCCTTGGCGTTCTTCTCGGCGGCCGGGTCCATCGCCTCGCCGAGGCAGCGCATGACGATGTCCAGGATGTCGCCGGTGATGTCGTGGCCCGAGCCGTCGACGATGCTCGCCGGAGCGCTGGGGTTCAGCGGCTCCAACAGCGGGTCGACCAGGACCTTCTGGATGGCCGGCATGGGGTCGTAGTCGCCCGTGCACGAGATCGTGTGCAGGGCGTCGAGCACCGCCGGCTTCTGGTTCGTGACGGTGATCGTCATCGTGGTCTCCTAATGCGGTCTGAGGCGACGGGTGTCGTGGGATGGCGGGGGACGCTCCGGAACGGAGCCGGTGGCGTCCCCCGCCGCCCGGTGCCGGGTCGGCTCAGAGGAAGGCCGACAGGGACGGCTTGACCGCGGCCACGATCGGCGAGTCGACCTCGAGGAAGGCCTCCAGGTTCTGCCGGTCGAACTGCCCGGTGGTCACCAGCTCGAACAGGGTGCGCGTGTGCTCCGGCTCAATCTGGACGGCGGCCTGCGCCAGCTGCTCGATGAGGCGCGAGTTGTCCTCCTTCTCCTTCATCGCGTAGAGCAGCGAGCCGGAGACCTCGTTCTGGGTCAGGCCCGAGATCTGCGCGGCGAGGTCGGTGACCGTGCCCGCGGACTTGAGGGTCGCGTAGCAGTTCGGCTTGGGCACGTTGACGCGGTTGTGTGCCGGGCCTCCCGAGTTCGATGCGAGGTCTTCGGCGATGACCGCCACGAGCTGGGTGGTGAACATGGTGTCACCGGTGAAGGCCTCGATTGCCTCGTTGAGCAGTGAGGTCTCGCGGCTGCCGATCTGGACCGGGGTCGCCAGGTGGCTTGCCAGCTCCTGGCGGTCGACGCGGTTCAGCCACCGCGAGAGGTGGTCGATGGTGCGCGGCGTGGTGAGCTGGTTCATCTCTTCGCCGCCGTCGAACAGCTCGGCCATGGTGACGTTGCCGTCGTCATCGTCGTCATCGCGGCCGTCGGCCACGATGGCGTTCGGTGTCGACTTCTGGAAGATGAGGGCGGGGTACTGGGTAAGAACCTTCTTCACCCATGGGTTCAGCGCGTCGCCGAGGACGGACATGAGGGTCGTCGCATCGGGCTCGACGTGGAAGATCGCGAAGCGCGAGAGCGAGGCCTCGTCGAGAGTCGTGACGTTGCCCTTGTCGTTGCCTGCCACGATGATGCGGACGTTCTCCGGCAGTTCGATGTGGCCCATGCGGCGCAGGGTCACCAGAGTGAGTGCGCCGGAGGTCACGTCGGAGGTCGTGCGGTTGATCTCGTCGAGGAAGAGGATCGGCCACTCGCGCGGGTTCTCCAGCGCGTAGTCGATGCACTCCTGGATGACCTGGTGCGGGTAGAAGACTTGTTTGTAGGACTGTGTCCCGTCGCTCTTCTCGTAGGGTACGAGGCGCGCGCCGGTCAGGTCGGCCTTGTCGGCGAGCTGGTTGCAGGGCAGGACGAAGGCTTTGGTGCCCATCGAGTAGGCGAGGGCCTCGACGAAGGAGGACTTGCCGATGCCGGGCTCGCCCATGAGCGCGGGCGTGGCCCCGACCTCGAGGGACTGCTGGATCAGAGTCGTCAGGGTGTCGTTGAACTTCATGGGAATGTCTTTCTGGTCGTGGGTGAGCTGTGAGCAGGTGAGACGGGAGACGGACCCACGGCAGGGCTGAGCGCCGTACGGGACATGTCGGAAGCAGGGCCACAAGGCCCGGTGACGGGGGCGGTCGGGCTCAGAAGCCCACCGCCTCCCCATCCCCGATCGGGCTCCGCCCGATCCAGTCTTTGTTCCACCGCCAAACCGATGGGTAACCCCGAAGGTTCACCCCGCCTCGGCGGAGGCCTCCCGTGCCGCTACGAGAGCAGCAGCACGGTCCAGCAGGAACGGCCTGCCGTTGCGCATCTGGGCGTGCTTAGGCCGAGACTCGATCACTGCCAGCGAGGTCTTGTACAGCAGCCAGGCTTCGTCCCCGGAGGAGAACTGCGCGCCGAAGGACCGGTAGGTGCGCAACGGCAGCTGCATGCCGGTGTAGAGGACACCCAGGACGGAGAACTCCCAGCGGGAGCGGTCGTTGTCGAAGTCCTCGGGCGTCTTCAGCCGGTCGCGGGAGCCGGCGAGTGTCTGCTCGACGATGGCCTCGGCGTACGGGATGTCGGGCATCTCGCCGTCGGTGCCGACGGCGGTCGAGGGGATGCTGATGCTCGGCTTGGCCTTAGCGGCCAGGTCCGAGTACAGGTCCTCCACGGAGGAAAACCGGTCGGAGGCGGGCTGCGCCGCAACGTGCTCGATGATGCGCCGCGGCACCGGGCTACGGGTGAACGTGCACCAATGGTCCAGGAGGATCTCGTACCAGCCGTGCTCCTCGCGCAGGACGCGCTTGTCAGCGGCGATCGGGAAGTCGTGGAGGTTGGCAGGCAGCGGGGCGACCAGGTGGAAGCCCCGGCCCGACATCGACAGCTCCAAGTACAGGATTCCGGGCAGGCGCAGGATGTCTGCGGCCACGTCCGGCGGGCAACCGGGCTCGACGTCGATCACGATCAGACCGTCGGAGGGGGCTTGCAGGTAGAAGGCAGCGTTCGCGGCGTTCGGCAGTGTGTCGGCCAGCTGGTCGAGGGTGAGCAGGCAGGTCGCGTCCAGGGCGAATGCTCCGCGCAGGGGGCCTGCGTGGCGGCAGCCCGGATTGCAGCCGTCGAGCAGGTGCCGCACATCGATCGGTGCCTTGCGGCCGGAGTCCTCGTCGTCGAGCTCGCCGAGCCGGCCGGAGATGGTCCAGCGGCAGGCGGTCGCCAGGGCGCGGATCGCGGGGTTGTTATAGAAGCTGGGGAAGATCGCGCGGGGATCGGCGGCGGTCACATCAATGCCTTCTTGTCGGGAGCGGATGAAAACAGGGCCGGGTTGCACCCCCGCCCTGAAAGACGAGACCCCCGTACGGCTGGATGCCTGCACGGGGGTCTCGTCTGGGGGTTCGGCCGGTCGGATCGGCCGTGGATCAGCCCTGGTAGGTGATTCCGGCCTGCTGGGCATCACCGGAGCCGCCCCACGGGCCCTGGCCGGCGGGAGCACCCACGGCCGAACCCGCGTCCTTCAACTCGGCGTTCTCACGCTCGAGGCGGGCGAGCTTCTGCTCGGGCGTCTCCTGCTGCGGCTGCACCGCGGGGACCGGGGCGGGAACCGGAGTCGCGGCAGGGGCCGCCTGCGGGGCCACCGCCACCGGCGCGGCGGCGACCTGTGCGTGTGCCTGTGCGGGGACCGCTGCCGGGACCGCGGCCGCAACGGCGGGCTGCGGGGCCGGGAAGGACAGACCGTCCTCGACCTCGGTGCCGACCGGCTCCTCGCCGTTGCCGACGGCGGAGTCCGTGCCCGGCTGGGCCTGGACAGCACGCGGCGGGGCGTTGAAGACGATGCCGCGCGCCGCGAGCTCGCCGGTGGCGACGCCGCCGGCGTTGTAGTAGCGCGGGGCCTCATGCACGATCACCTGGTCGAGGGACAGGCCGCGGTTGGCGAAGTTCTTCGGCTTGTAGACGCGCAGCACGAGCGTCACGTCCAGGCCTTGTGCCAGTTCCTGACCGGAGGTGTCCTGGTCGTACGTGCCGTCGCCCTTCTCGGACGGGATCGCGATGATCGGCAGGTTCGTGCCCTTGGAATCGATCGAGTAGTTCGCGCCCGTGTCCGGGTTCTTCTTCGAGGTGTAGCGGCGCTCGGAGACGAACTGTTCCTCGACCGTAGGGTTCGCCGGGTCGGCGAACTGCACCTCGGCCTCGGTGATCGTCGCCGTGGTGTGCGGCTTGCCCACGGGGCTCATGCCGTTCTGGACCTTGCGCTGGTCGCTGGCGGCGAGGGCGGCACCCTCGATGAGGCTGGTCAGCCGGGCGAAGGCGAGCTTGCCGCGGATGAAGACGCTGGTGCCTTCGGTGAGCTGGTTGGCGGAGATGGAGTAGTTGGCCATGGTGGTGGGTTCCTTCTGTTGAGTGATTCGGTGGTTCGTGGCACCTGTCGGACTGGTCTATGCCTCGTCTATCCCTTCTCCTATTCTATCAAGATGCACTGGACTACGAGTAGAATGTGCATAAGGACTCGAATGGTCGCAAATGGTGAGCTGGATAGAGAGGGACAGGGATGACGGATACGATGCACAGGCCCGAGGAGAAGGTCACTGATGCGGCTCCCCCGGCCCGGGTGGCGGTGCAGCGGCGGGACCGGCTTGGGCCCCTGGGCTATGGCAGTGGACCGGTACTGGCGGCCGGGATCATGGCCGGCGGCGCGTTGCTGTTTGCCGGCTGGGGCGCGACGCAGCTCCTCACTGCTGACCGGAGCCCGGCGAGCGATGCGGTGGCAGCTCCCCAGCACGATGAGGGCACCGTGACGGTGACCCTGCCGGACCGGGACCGCAACGGGGTCCCGGACGCCTTCGAGGCCAAGGCCGGTAACGGCAGCTCTACGGACGGCCAGGGTTCGGGCACCTCGGCGTCGGGCAAGGGCGACGAGGACAAGCCGGCACAGGTACCCGAGCCGAAGCTTCCGCCGCGGGTGTACGTAATCCAGTGGGGTGACACCCTCACGGAGATCTCGGCGGAGACCGGAGTGCCGATCGGGGCCCTGGTCGAGAAGAACGGGATCCAGGACCCGAATCTCATCTACGCCGGAGCCTCGCTGCTCATCCCGCCCACAGAGTGAGAGTCGACGATGGAGCCCGGACGACGCTGATGTTCAGCGCCGTCCGGGCTCCTGCTGTGTCCGGGGGACAGTCAGCCGGCGGGCCGTGTGAGCTGCTGCTGCAACGACCGCAGCCGCTCCAGTTCTGCCCGCATGCAGGAGACATCCTCGGGCTCGTAGTCCTGGGGATAGTCGAGCTTGTAATCGCCGAGCAGCTCGATCTTCGTGTCGACGAGTCCCTTCAGGTCAAATCCGTCGACAATTGCCTGAGCGAACTGGAGAAGGCCTTTCTCGTAGGGCACGCCGGTACCCAATGCCCAGCAGAGGGCTTCGAAGCAACTTTCTTCGTCTTCTACTGCGATACCGTGAGCACTGATGACGCTATTGGCGGCTTCTTCGGCGGCATCCTTGATGGCTGCGCTTGCATCAGTCATCGCCTTCGCTCCCTTCTTCCTGCTGCACGTTGCGGGCGGGCGTCTGGATGTCGAGCCAGGTCTGCATGGCCTCGAGGGCGGTGGAGACTTTATCCTGCTCATCGAGCTTGATAAGGGTTGTCCACCCGAATTGCGTGAGTGTTTCGACGGTGAATTCGCCGCGGTTGAGCTCGAGAACCCGGTACAGTCCAGATCCGGCGACTTCGTAGATGGTCAGACCGGATCGATGGGTTTCATGCAGACGCTGGTATTTGACCGGCAGCTGCGATGCGCGAAGAACGACGGTCATGGGCTAACTCCTGCGGGTCGAGAATCTTGAGGACAGATGGTACGGTAACGGTGGCCGCGCCGCGCACCGCGCGGCTGCGACCACCACGGAACGACCCCCGGGACCGGCGTGAGCCGGTCCACGGTCTTTCCACCGGTTCCCCCGGACGCAAAAGACCCCGCCTCGGCCAAAGCCAGGCGGGGTCGTTCGAGCGCCGGAAGAAGTGCTGCGCCGCGCTCAAGCGGCGTCAGTGTCGGCCTCACCGGGATCCTCGACAGCGTCGTGCTTGTCAAACAGGAAGCCCCGGGCCTGACCGCTGGCCATCATGTCTCCGAGGTGCGCCAGGAGCACCGCGCGCTGCGTGGTCCGGCGGTCCTCCAGCGGGTCGTAGTCGCGCAGGGCATCCAGGTTGACCACCCAGCCGTTCTCGCGTTCGACGGCTTCCTCAAGTTCGGAGCCAGCGGCGACGGCCATACCGGTGAAGTCGTGGTCGAACTCGGGTGTGACGTCGAGCCGCTGCGTCGGGTCGTCGATGTAAAGCGTGTCGCCTCGCAGCAGGCCGCCGGAGCGGTCGAAGGCGGTGAGAAAGACGCGGTCGGCGCGGGAGGTGTTCTCGACATGCACGGCGGCCACCGCGTCGTCGGCGAGAAAGTCCGTCTGGCTCAGACGGGCACAGGTGCGTGAGCGAGCTTCGTAGCACCACATGATCGACCGGGCCTCGTCGAATCCGCGGAACTCGTCGGAGGGGGGCTGCATATCGACCATCTGATGCTCCTTCACGGGCGTGATCACCTTAGTCCGGCGGGACATCACAATGTACGGAATCGCCGGGCTGTGGTTCCATCCTGCCACACCAGTGGAAAAGATTCCACTCAAATACCAAAAGCCGGCACGAGGAAGACGTCGGCAGGGCGATGGGACCCCGCCCGGGGATCAGCCTTGAGTAGAGTCAGGGCTCTTCGGCGGGTCGTCGAGCTGCTCGCTCTTGCGCGCCAGCTCCACAATCGCCCGGATGCTGGCCAGTGCGCCGTCGCTGAGCCCGTGCACGCGCAGGGCGATGGTGCGCTCCTGCGGGGTCAGCTCCTGCTCGGTGGCGCTGTCTGGCTCGTCCTCCTCCAGGAAGTAGGACAGAGGGACGTCGAAGGCGTCGGCCAGGGCTCTGAGGTGCTGCAGGCGGGGATTGTGGGCCTCCCCCTTGCGCAGTTGCTGCAGGTAGCTGAGCGACATCGAGGAGATGCCGCGCTGCTCCATTCTCTGGACGATTTCCTGCAGGGTGACGGGGCGACCGTGTGGTCCCGCCGTCTCCGCGAACAAGCGTTCTAGTCGCTGGGCGATGGTCACGGAGCTGGATCCTCCTCGAGATTTCAGACATGAAGTCATCGAGGCGAACGGTGCACGCGACGACACCTTCATACTAGTGGAAGATCTTCCAATGCGGTGGCATCGGCAGATTTCCGGTTGAACTGGAGCAGCGGGCAGTCCTAGCCGGCGGCGGGCATGTACGCACTGGCTCCCAACATCACGGCGGCCGCCAAGCCAGATCCGAGCGCGAGCTCGAGGTGTGTGTGATGCTTCAGCTTCAGCCGGGCGAAGGCAACCACGGGCAGCAGGGTTGGGAGGGCGAGCAGCCACCAAGGCGAGAGCAGCATCGCCGCGAGGACGATGAGGGAGGTGAAGCAGAACGCGTGCATGGAGACTTTTGGTCCCAGGAGGGTCACTCCCCCGGCAAGGACGAGCCCGGCGACCATCGTCGGCAGGATCCACAGCAGCGGGCGCGGTGCGTCCAGCAGCACCGCCGTTGCCATGCCTCCAAGTACAGACGCCACGCAGACCAGGAATACCCACCAGCGCTGATCGCGCCGGGTGACGTGTCGGTCGGTGAGCTGCTCGCGCCGCACGGCGACATGGATGGTTGCTGTCGGGATCACTGCGCAGAAAGAGCCGATCAGGATGCCCCATCCGAGACCAACCCATGTATGCGGGTGGCCTGTGACGCCGCAGAGGACGCAGATGAGGAACACGGTCACAGCGGGCGCGAACAGGTCACTAAGGATCCGGGCGGCCCGGGTCGCAGGATCGCCGGTCGCGGGGATGCGGATTTTCGTTCCGTTGCCAGTCATCGCCCGTCCGTCCCATTCATGGCACTCATCGCTACACGGATCTCGTAGAGGCTCTGCACAGAGGCAGCCAGAGTTTCGTCGTCTTTCAGCTTGAGCGTGCGGAGCCGGCTCAGGGCGAGTGTGAACCACCCGAGGCTGGGAACGGCGTTCTCGCCGCTGAGATGGCGCACCAGCCCCGCCGACAGGTGCGGATCCTCGGGGTGCAGCCTGTGCAGGGGTTCCAGCGCGGGGTCGTGGTCCTCGCGGATGAGTCTGAGCGCGTCGTGGGTTTCGATGGTGAGCCTTGAGAGCGTCATCAGCTGATCAAACCCCTGCCGGTCTTCGGGCGGAAGCTTTACGTTGGGGTGAAGAGTGGTGGTCGTTCGCCACAGAGGTACGACGACCTCGTGCGCGAGGCGGAGCGCGAGCCTCACCTGCGTTTCTATGCTGATGCGGCGGATGACCCCTGTTGCGAGTCCCATGAAGAAGAAGCTGACAACGGTGACGAGGAGCTGTGTCCTCAGTTCAGTTCCGCCGACGACCGGACTGCCAAAGAGGTCCAGGAGTGATGAGCCGATGAACAGGGCAGATCCGATGGCCCCGGTAAAGACGAATGCAACCGGAAGGCGGGCGGAGAAGGGTTGGTTCTTCTGCGTCATGGTCTGCCAGCACCCGACGGCAACCACAGCAGTTGCCGCAGCGAATGCGCTCAGGTACAGGAAGTTGTAGGAGATCAGGGCCCAGGCCTGACCTTGGACCAGGGCAGCGTCGATGTCGATTCGGTCGTAGATGGTGCCGTCGTCATGAACGGGGATGAACCACACCAGCGCGGTCTCCCCCAGGGCAATGAGTCCGGCGAAGAAGTAGACGCACCGGGTTGCGCGCCGCGATAGCGGAGTTGCCCGGAAGGTGACAATGAGCAGAACCACGGCGACCTGGGCGGTTAAGATGGCCAGGCGCTTGAGGAGGTCGACGGCCGGTCCGTCGATGGGAGGCTCCATGCCGCGGCAGACCGTGGCGATGAAGAGCGCGACGCAGGTGACCCTGAGAAGGTTGACCCGGCGTCGGCGTCCCTGGTACAGGGCGGAGACGATGATGATCAGGCCCATGGTGATACCGACAATGATGATCTCAGTCATCAGATCTCACCGTCTTCGTTTGATCCGGACAGGAAGGCGAGCACCTCGCTCTGCTCCTCGGATGTCCGCCGCCGACGGTGCAGGGCCTCCATCAGTTGCATGCCGGTTGTCTCGGCGCGCTTTTCCACGGGGTTGTCGAACATGCTGCGCAAGTGCGTGCAGTCGGTGTCGGCACGGACGTCGCCGTGCAGGATGTGGGCGTACTCGTGAAGGATCGTCTGCTCCTTGTTGAGGGGCGGGAGTTCGGGGTCGTAGAAGACGTGAGCTACTCGTCCGATTACAGTGGTGAGGCCGCTGACCTCGTGGTGGCGCATTTCGTCAGGGATGGGCCTGATCACGATCTCGAGGCCGCAAGCTGAGGCGATGGCTTTCCCGAGCGCTTCGAGGCTCAACTCGTCAGGCCAGTCGAAGATGTTGATCTGAGCGGGCTTTGAGGTGCAGCTGGTGGCACCGCCCTTGGCAGCGCTCTTGCGCATCAGCCGGGCGAACAGGGGGCGACGGGGTTGGCCGTGCCGAGGCGTGTCGGCGGTAGCAGTGTATCGAAAGAAGGCAGGCATCAGCGTTCCTCTATATAGAGAGAAGAGCGGACACCGCCTGTCGTTTGCCAACGCAGGGGTACAAGTCCAGTAAAGTTCCTTGTCACAAGTTTACAACCCCGGGAGGGTCAGAAAAAAATGAGCGACATGGGGAGAACTGCCCTGGTGATCGGTGCAACCCGCGGGATCGGGGCGGCTACGGCTCGAGGCCTGCTCTCCGCCGGCTACCGGACGGCGGGTACGCATCGTGCTGGGGGGACCGTGCCCGAGGGTGTGCTTCCTGTTGAAATGGATGTCCGTGACGGAGAATCGATCGCCTCCGGCGTGAAGGCTGCGGCCGCGGAGTTGGGCGGACTGGACGTCCTTGTGGTGGCGGCAGGAATCACGCGGGACAAGCTGCTCATGCGTATGAGTGAAGAAGACCTGAGCGAGGTGATGCAGGTCAACGCAATCGGTCCGATGCTGGCCTGCAAAGC
This sequence comes from Paenarthrobacter sp. YJN-5, assembly GCF_015040095.1. Taxonomy (NCBI): domain Bacteria; kingdom Bacillati; phylum Actinomycetota; class Actinomycetes; order Micrococcales; family Micrococcaceae; genus Paenarthrobacter; species Paenarthrobacter sp. YJN-5. The sequence continues at coordinate 1,895,844 of NZ_CP053544.1, read as the reverse complement.
GGCCCTGGCTCCGATGATGCGGCAGCGGCGCGGCTCAATCGTTCTCGTATCGTCGATGTCGGTCAAGTACGGCGTTGTCGGTCAGTGCAACTACACTGCATCCAAAGGGGCACTGGAAGCGTTTGCACGATCGATGGCCCGGGAGTACGCGGCTCGGAACATTCGGGTGAACGTTGTCGCTCCCGGGGCAACGGATACGGACATGATGGCTGATGTTGCTGAGGAGGCACGGATGGCAATGCTGGAAGGAATCCCGCTGGGTCGTTTGGGGACGGCAGAGGAGATCGCTTCGGCAATCATCCACACCGCGGAGAATACCTACATGTCGGGGGCCACTGTGCCGGTCTCAGGCGGTATCTGATCATGCAGGTCCAGCTGGATGCAGGATCCTGGGGCCTTTTCTGCGGAAGCGACGGCAAGCAACTCGTTCTGGTGGACGACAAGCCCTGTGGGCCGGTCAGTGCCCGTAAGCCCATGCGTGCAATTCCCCGGCGTCTTCTTCTTGATGAGAACCGCATCGCCCAGGCGATGAATAGCGGCAGCGTAATTTCCGAGACGGTCTTCCACGCCGACGAGCAGTGGTCAGTTGAGGTGCGGCCCGTCTTCTCGCCGCGTACGTCCACCGTGATCGGCGTCCTCGCCGGCGTGGCCAAATCGGCTGATCCTCTGCCTGAACCGCCGCTGGTCGGTGGATGGGAATGGGAGATCGAGCGTGACGCCGACGGGCAGCCCACGCTGCGCCGGCGCACGTACTGGGACCGGAACCTCTTTCGTATCTATGATGTCGACACAAGCGTGGCCCAGCAGCGCAATGGTTATTGGGAAGCCGGAGAATGGGCGAGCGAGCTCATCGATCAGTCCGACCGGATGCGGGTGAACAGTCTCATCCGCGACGGCATCCAGGACGGGCTGATGGGTGTAACCGGCAAGGTCCGGTGCCTGACCTACAACATCGTCACCGGCTACGGCACGGCCTCACAAGATCGTCGTCACATGCGCCTGGTTGGCGTGATTCCGCCGATCGAGCCGGACCATGACAAGATCTATCTGCAGGGCTTCAGCTACGAGGCCCCGGAGACTTTCCATGACATGGCCTTCGAGCAAGACGCCAATGCAGGGCGCGTCGACGACGTGCTACGTGGAGTGATGGCTCTGGCCAAGGAACCGATGGCCGTTGTCGACGCTGCGACACTGGATGTTCTGATGACGTCCCCGTCTTGGCGTCGGGAAGACTTCGGGCACGTCGGTGGCCTTGGTGAATTCGCCATTGACGCGTCAGGTGAGCTGCAGAGGTTCATAGCGGCTGCGGCGAGTGATACTGCTCGGTCCCAATCGATGGGGCTGGCACTTCGCCGGGTCGACGGTTCCGTGCAGAATGTGCGCATCACCGCCACCGGAGTCAGATCCGGGGTTGAAGGGCGGGATGCGGTCATCAGGCTCGACTTTTAGCCGAGTCCCCCTGCCCCGCCGTTTCGCAACGGCTCCCGGGCGCTGAAGACCGCCACGGTACCGACGACGTCGACGCTCACTTGGCGGAAGCTGCGCCGCAGCTCAGCCTCAAGTCCAGCAGCATCGTCTTCACGGTTGTGAAAGATACCCATGCGGTTGTACAGGGCCATGAAGCCCCGGCCGATGAGGTTGTGGTTCACACCGCGGCCCAGGATGGTGCTGCCGAACAGGACCCCGTCATCAGCGAGCCGCTCCCCCAGGTATTCGAACGCTGCACCCTTGTCTTCCCAGGATCCGGGAACGCAGTGGAAGACGTAGTTCGCCGCGATGGACTTGAATTGGCCGAGTGCCTCGGGGATCGGTTCGAGGACGTTCCCGGTGACGCCTCTGGTACTTACGTTGCCGTGGGCGAGTCTGGAAGCGGCGTGCTCCAAGGTGTTCTCGTTGAGATCCATGAGTGTGATCTCAGCTGACTTGGGGAGATCGGCCTTGGCGAGGTACCAACCGGTGCCGGGGCCGACGTCGAGATGACGGAGGCCGATGCACCGGTTGTACTGGTCCAGCATGAGATTGCTGGGGCATCGCCAGGCCAGCGAATTGGAGAACTTCACGACGAGCAGGTCGTAGAAGCCCAGCACCGGCTTGCTGTAGATGCCTGCGCCGCGGCGCACTTCCTGGTCGTTCATGTGATCGGTGCCTATCGTTCGAGGTCGGCGCGGTGAGGGTGCGCAGGGTGGTTTCAAGAAGGAATGATGACGGCAATGTAGCGGTCACCAGCCCATCTGGTAACTCCGACATTGCATCCTAGTGGAAGAAGTTCCACTGGTGAAGTCGAGCCGGGAGTGGCGTCAGCCGAAGACCAGCTCGCCGTAGCAGGCCATCTGCAGGATGATGTCGAGGTCCTGGACGCAACCGAATCCCAGCTGTTCGGACTCGATGGCAGCAGCGCAGCAGAGGTGGTACCCCTTCTGCTTGGCCTCGTGGTAGGCCTCCTTGATCCGGGTGGCCGACAGCTCGTGGTCCTTCGTCTGGGATTCGTCGTCCGATTCGGGATCGTTCAGTGTGACGCGCACGCGCGAGCCGTCCTTTGTCAGTTCGGTGCCGTGGTACCAGGATAGTGCGCCGCCGAAGTAGAACTCGTCGACGTCTTGCAGGATGGAGGCGGCAGACTGGGTGAAGATGCCGGTGTTGGCCATGGTTCTATTCCTTCGCGGTGAGGTGCGATCAGGGCAGGATGATCTCGCGGGATGCGAGATCGGAGAGTGTCAGCTGGTCCGGCACCCTGGCATCGATGCAGTCTTCTTCGCAGAGGTTCTCGATCAACGGGTGTTCGTCCAGGGCGCGGCGGGCAGCGTCCGGTGTGGCGAAGACGATGGCAGCGTCGGGGTGGTGTTCCCGATCAAGAAGCACGAAGCCCATTTGATGCTGTTCGCCGCGCCTGATTCTCTGGTAGTCCAGCACGAAACTAAGCTGCAGCTCGACGAGCTCGACGTCGAAATCGATGCCGAGATCCTCTGCGAGAGCTTGTTCGAATGATCGTTCGGGCTTCTCTGGCATGGGTCATTCCTTCTCGGTCATGGTTGTGATGGAGGCGAGTCTGTTGATGACCGTCTGCTCGAAGCCGTTGGCAGTGGGCCGGTAGTACTGCGTGCCAAGGACGGCATCGGGCATGTACTGCTGCCCGACGACTCCGTGCTTGAAGTTGTGCGGGTAGAGGTAGCCTTCTCCGTGGCCGAGCGCCTTGGCTCCCGGGTAGTGCGCGTCGCGCAAATGCCGCGGCACTTCGCCGGTGCGTCCGGATCGGGCATCGGCCAGTGCCGCGTCGATGGCGCGGTAGACAGCATTCGACTTTGGTGCCGTGGCAATGGCGACAGTTGCTTGAGCAAGGTTGATCCGTGCCTCGGGCATGCCGATCAGCTGCACAGCCTGCGCAGCTGCCATCGCGACGCCCAGCACCGAGGGGTCGGCCATGCCGACGTCCTCAGAGGCGTGTACCACCAAGCGCCGTGCGATGAACCGCGGGTCTTCCCCGGCTTCGATCATCCTGGCCAGCCAGTGCAACGCCGCATCCGGGTCACTGCCCCGCATGCTCTTGATGAAGGCGCTGACGACGTCGTAGTGTTGGTCGCCGTCGCGGTCGTAGCGCTGCAGCGCGGAGCCGGTGACCTGCTCCAGTACGTCGCGGTCGATGATGCTCTTACCGGCGGCCTGCGCCGTGGCGACGGCGGTCTCCAGCCGGCTCAGCGCCTGGCGGACGTCGCCGCTGGACAGCTCGGCGATGATCTGCAGCGCCGAGTCAGTGAACCCGATGCCGGTGGCCGAGAGGATATGGTCTTCCTCCAGGGCGCGCGAGAGCAGGTTCACGATCTCACGGTCCTCCACGGGCCGCAGGACCAGCAGAATTGAGCGCGAGACCAGTGCCGAGTTGACCGAGAAGCTCGGGTTCTCGGTGGTCGCGCCAATAAGCGAGATGACCCCTGTCTCCACAGCGGGCAGCAGGACATCCTGTTGCGCCTTGGAGAAGCGGTGGATCTCGTCGATGAACACAAGCGTCTGGATGTCATCGTTGTCGAGGGTCTTCTGGGCTGCGGCGAGCGTTTTGCGTACATCGGCCACGCCGGCGCTGGTCGCAGAGAGCTCGACGAAGCGGCGGCTGGTCTGCCGGGCGATCACCGAGGCGATGGTGGTCTTGCCGACGCCGGGCGGACCCCAGAGCAGGACAGAGGTCGCACCCTCGCCCCGGGCGAGTAGCTCGAGCGGCGAGCCGGGAAAGACCAGGTGCTCCTGGCCCACGACTTGGCCGAGGGAGGTGGGCCGCATGCGGGCGGCCAGGGGTTGGGTGGCACTCATGGTCTACTCCTTCTTCGGTTCGAGGCTGGCGATCTCGGCCTCGAGCCGGGCTTCTTCGCTCTGTGCCGCGGCGGTGCGCTCCCTTGCCTCGGCGAGCCGGGCACGGGCCTCTCGCAGCGCCTGCGCGTCCGACATGACCTCCACGGCGTGAATTGCTTCGAGCACCGGCGCGGCTGCGTATGAGGGCACCCGGACGCCGATCTGCATGTAGAAGTCGTCACCGTCAGATGCGTGACCGACGCTGGGCGGCCGGCCGAACGCTGTGGTGCACTCCTCGTTCTTGCGCGTGTGGATCCGGACGACAAAGACCTGGGCGGCGGTCACGCTGCAGTCTGAAACGGCAGCCTGGATGGCCCGGAGCACCGGCTCGACGAGCTGGGCGTCGGTGCGCTGCTCCGGATCGACGGTTGGCAGAAGTCCGGGGTCGAGGTGGGTGTCTTCAATGCGGGGGTGCATGGTTGCTCCTTTTGCGGCGGGGGTGGCCATCAGCTCTGAATGCGCGTGAACGGGCCGGAGTTGTGGACGAACAAGGCGATGATCGGCGCGTACCGCGCGTCGCGGTGTACGCCGCCGGCGTCGGTCCAGCCGCCTTGGGCGTCGAGCGCCCACCGGTCGCCCGTTGCGTCGAGGTACTCTCCCGGCTCGGTCGGGAGCCGATACTGCTTCATCAGCCGGCGGAGCATGCGGTCAATGGCGGCGCGTTTCCTGGCCGGCATGGGCGCGCCCGTAGTCCGGTCGGGCGGATAGGCGTCCCCGGGCAGCAGATTCCGCTGCCTGAAGCGGCGCGGGAACAGTGGCATGGCGGTCCTTTCAATTGACGGTGCTGCGCTCAGGCGGAGACGGCGTCCTTCTGCTCCTTGTGCCGGGCGAGCACTCGGTAGACGGTGCGGTCGGTGACTTCGGCCATGTCGGCGATGGTCCGGGGGTCGATCCCCCTGCCGGCCATCGCGACGATGAGGGTGTCGCGTTCCTGCTTTTGCGCCTGAGCGGCGCTACGGTGTGCCACCGGTGAAGTCTTGATAAGGCGGTCGCGTTCGGCGGTGCTGAGTCCGCCCCAGATGCCGAAGCGCTCGTCGGCACTCAACGCGTAATCCAGGCACTGTGCGCGCACCCTGCACTGGGCACAGACCTTTTTGGCGTCGGTGGTGTTGCCGCCCTTCTCCGGGAAGAACGCGTCGGGGTCTGTTTCTGCACACAGGGCATCCCTGCGCCACTTCTTGTCGGGGTCCTCGCCGCTCATGACGTGGCGGCCGGGAGTTGGGTGTTCTGCTGTGCGTGCACCGTCGCTCCTCCTCGAAGTTGTCGTGCGTAGTGTCGGTACTTCGTTCTGGGGGTATGCGGGCACAGAGCCCCGGAGGACCATTCCTCCGGGGCTCTGTGCACGAGGCTTTCCATCCTCTGTTCCGGTGCGGTCCCGCCACCCGTGCCGTCAACGGTGGACGAAGGCGGCGATGAGCTCGAGGTGTTCGCCGCTGTCGGGGTCGATGAGGGTCCCGGCGGATCCGATGTCGGCCAGCGGCTGCTCGTGCGTCTTGCCTGCCGCGTCCCGGTCGACGAGCGTCACGCCGGACAGGTCCACGGCCGCGGTGCTTACCGGGGAGGATCCGGAGACCTCGAACGCCGGCCGGATCGCCTCGATGAGCGCGACGAGGTGCTGTACCTCTGCTTTCCGTTCGAGCAGCGTCTTGCGCTGGAGTGCGCGCTGCTCGAACCGGGCCACGTGCGCGTCACAGCAGGTGTCGGTCTTGTCGGGCTCGTCCTTGGGATAGGACAGCAGGTAGTGGTCCGTCTCAACGGATTTGTCGACGAGCGTGTCGAGCAGGATGTCGGCCTGCCGGGCGGTGATGCTGAGGTCGAGGCGCTGCTGCACCGCTGCCATCAGGATGCAGCCTTCCGGTCTTCCGGGATGACGCCCTTGGTGCACAGCCGGACGAGGGCGGTGAGCATGTCCGGGCGGTGCCCGCCCCAGTGGACGGTGCGGCCGGAGGCCAGCTTGACGACGATCACGGGTGCCTGGGCGTATCCGAGGACCTCGGTGATGTGGCGGTGGCTTTCATCACCCTGCTCGATGTCGATTTTGGTGTACTGCATCGCGGGCTGCTGCCGATCGAACAGACGCTTGGCCTTGTCGCAGTTGGGGCACTCTGCCGGCCCGTAGATGGTGATACTCGGCGCGGTATGGGCGGTCCTGGGCAGATCGGCGATCGTGGTGGGGGTCATGGGACTTGGTTTCCTTCTCTCCCCGGCGGGGGTGTTGTGATGTCGGGGTTTTCAGCGCTCAGCCGCCGGACTCCGGCTCGCACAGCGCTGGCTGGGCAGCACTCTGACGGCGAGCAGACGCAGGCTTGTTTGCCGGTTGCTGGCCCGGGTCATGACTGGTCCTCTGGGTCGTCCGCCTCCGGGCCGATGAACCATTCGGCCTCGGTGTCCTCGTCCCAGGGCTGTTGTGTGATCACGTAGCCGACGCGGTTGACGTAATGCCAACCGCTGAGTGCGTAGAGGTCGCCGTCGGCGTCGACCACGGTCCAGAGGTACCGGGAGGCACGGTCCAGGCCCTGGTCGGTAGGCCGGACGGTGTCGCCGGTCACGGGATCAGGGACGACATCGAAAGCTTCGTCGAACTGGTCTTCGGTCATCTGCCGCATGTCAGCTCCGATTCCCGCGAATCGCGGCTGATCTGCCCGGGTGTGGTGTCTTCATCTCTGGTCTCCTCGGTTCTGGTCGCGGATCGCCTGGCGCTCCTTCTCGCGCCGGGTGCCTTTGCGGGGCTTCGGGGTGTGGCGTTGGGTGGCGCTGGACTTGCGGAGTTCCCGCATCCAGTGCGCCTGTTCGGGATTCGCCCACGGCCGGAAGCCTTCGGTCAAGGAGTGTTGCCTGCGCTTTTGGGTCATGGGTTCTTCTCCTCGGCCACGCCGGCGATGTGCCTGGCGCAGGCGGCCGCCCAGCTGTGGGCGTCGGTGGTCTGCGCGTCGGCCACCGCCTTCGCGGCGCGGTCGGCGTCGATGGGCAGCCGGTGCCTGATGAGCAGTGCCAGGGTGACGTCGAACATCACTGCGCGCTCGTGGGCGTTCAAGTCCGACGGCTCGGAACGCTCTTGTCGGCTTTCGTGCCGGGCACGGTCCGCCCGTGAAGCGAGCAAGGCCTGCTCGATCTCGGGGACGAGTTCTTCTGCGGTGGTCGTGGTGGTCTGCGGCGTCATGCGGTTCTTTCCGCCGGGCGCGTGGCCCGGGATCGAGGGGCCCGTCGCGCCGCCGTCCCACAGGGGTCGGCCGCGACGGGGCTGCGGTCGTTGGTCTGGGTCAGTCCTTGGAACCGTCGCGGGACCGGAGGTACTCCCGCAGGGTTGGCGCATCGGTCCCAGGGAGCGAGATCAGGTCGAGGACCCCGTACAGGTCTCCGTTGCCAATCAGCCCGTCTTCGTGGGCGACAACGGCTTGCGCCAGACGTACCAGCAGCGCCTTCATCTTCTCGGCGCGCTCCTCGTCGGCCGTCCGCAGGCGCTTGATGTCGATGAGCCGCTTTTCGCAGAGGCTCTTGAGGTAGAGCGCGCCCTTGCGCCATTCGAGGAAGCCGATCAGCTCCGCTCTGTGCTCCAGCGGTGACAACCGCCAGATCTCGGCATCGTCCTGGCGGAATGAGAGCTGCTGGTCGATGCTGGACGCGGTGGTCTTCAGCCAGTGCTCGGCCTGGCTGACGCCGGCCGGCGTGGTGGTCACTTCAGCCCAGACGGTGTCGTCGCGCAGGCAGCTGCGCATCACGGCGTCGAGCGGGTCCTGCAGGCGTGGAGATGCGGGGCGGGCAGTGGTCGTCATGGTCATGGCGGATGTCCTCGTCGGTCGTGTCGTTGATGGTCTACGGAGCGTTGGCCCCGGCAGCGCGCCCGTGGCGCGGGTTGTGCAATCAGGCCTCAGTCCCTGGTGCCGAAGCGCAGGTCGGGCCAGATGGGCTCGACCGAGACGCCCAGCAGCTTGATACGGGGGTCGCGGTCCTTGGCGCGTTTCCAGGCGCGGCGAACGGCCGCGGCCTTGTTGCGGGCCTTCTTCTGGTCGTCGAACGGCCCAATCAGGCGCGAATAGGTTTGGGGCCTGCCGGACTTCAGGCTCTCGGCCTGCATCATCACCACGACGCCGTAGCCGTTGGCCTCTTCGGCCACCAGGTCCTCCCAGGAGTCGTAGGCGCGTTCGGTCTGCGTGCTGTACGCCTTCATGGCGAGACCTCCTGGTCGTCGTGACGGATGTCGATGGGCCGCTCCCAAAGCGGCATTCCGTCCTCGCCGGCCTCGGCCGAGAACTCGAGGCGGACTTTCGGCTGGCCTATGTGTGCGCCTAAGTCCGACCAGCCCGCAGGCGGGAGCCGGTAGATGGTCCGCTCAGCCATGGGATTTCGCTCCTGTTCGTTGTGGTGTCGTGGCAATGAGGTGGGGCGGGCCGAGGCCTGCCCCACCGACATCACTGCCCCGGCACCCGGGTCGGCCCTGCCGACCCCATGCTGCACCTCCGGCCTCCGCGGCGTCGGAATGGGTTGGTCAGACCCGTTCGGAGACCCACAGGTCGTTGAGGTCGTCCTGGATCTCCTCCTCGAGGGCGACAAGGATCGCCTCCTCGCCGGACACAGCCGAGATGAGGTCGTCCTGGACCTGCTGCTTCTCCGCCAGGACTCCGGGCATCCGCTCGTCCTGGGTGCCCTTGGTGATGATCCGGTGGATCACCACGGGCTTGGTCTGCCCCGTGCGGTAGAGACGGCCGTTGGTCTGTAGGTAGTGCTCGAGCGAGAACGGCAGCGTGTACCAGATCATCGTCGAGCCGCCGTCCTGCAGGTTCAGGCCGTGGCCGGCCGCGGCGGGGTGCAGCAGCATCACCTGGATCTGCTTGGCGTTCCACCGGCGGACCATCTCCCGCGAGCCGTCAAAGACCTGCGCGTCGATGCCCGCCTTCTTGAAGCGCGCCATCAGCTGCTCCAGGTCAGAGCGGAAGTGGTACGCGACCAGCACGGGGTCTCCCCCGCTGTTGCGCACCAGGTACTCGGCCATTTCGAGCTTCTTGTCGTGGATAACCTCGTACTGACCCTTGGTCGCCGGGTCCTCCGGGTCGGCTGTGTAGAGCGTCCCCGAGGCGAACTGCATCAATTTGCTGGTGAGGACCGCCTGGTTCTCGGCGACGATCGACTCAACGCTCTGGGTGAGCTTGCCGTCCTCGTCCTGGTAGGTCTTCACGACGTCGAGCACGAGGTCGCGCCTGAACTCCTTGTAGGCCTGCATGAGGTCCGGCGGGAGGGTGACGTTGGCGTCCTGGATCGTCAGGCCCGGCAGGTTGAGGTTGGTGTTCTGCGCGCTCATCACCAGGTGCCTGATGGCCTCATGGATCTCGGCCTCGGCGTTCGGCGTCGGGATCCACTTCGCCGGGGTGGTGGTGCCGGGCACCATCTTCGGGATGAACCACCGGTTGCGGAACTCCGTGATGGTCCGGCCCAGGGCCTCGCCCTGGTCGAGCAGGTAGATCTGGCTCCACAGGTCGTGCAGCCCGTTCGGGCTCGGCGTGCCGGTCAGCTCGATGAGCCGCGTGATGGCCGGGCGGACCGCCTTCAAGGCCTTGAACCGGGCGCTGCTGTGGGACTTGAAGCCCTGCGACTCGTCGATGATCACCGTTTGGAACGGCCAGATGAGGGTGTCCTGTCCGTTAATGGACTGGATCGGCATCTGGTCGACCAGGCCGTACCGGCACTGTGCGCAGCCGTCGCCGCCGCAGCTGCGACAGTCGTGGCTCTCGCGCTCCAGCGCGCCGCGGGTGACGAGCTCGCTGATCGCCTCCTTGATCGCTGTCTTGGTGGGAGCCCTGGTTCCAGGCTGCCCGGCGGCCAGCTGCAGGAAGTGTCCGACCAGCTGTTCCTGGGCCATCGGCCCGATCGTCTCGATGAGCCCGCGCAGCCGCACGGCCTCGGGTGAGATCCCGGCGGCGATGGCATCGCCGGCGGGGTCGCCGGTCAGCTGGAGCAGACGCGCACCCTGGGAGGGCTGGGTCAGCAATTCCTGGTTGACGAAGTACATCGTCGGCGGGTCGGAGAAGACCTCCCGGAAGCGTTCCAGGCGCTTCTCCTTGGGCAGCTTCCGGTCGTTCTCGTTGACGATGAGCGACTTGGTTCGGATCGGGAATCCCCATTTATCGATCTCGTCGAGCCAGGTCGAGCGTGCGATCGCGATCGGTGCGACGACGAGGATGTGACCCATCGGCCGGACTGTCTGCAGGACACTGAGGGTCGAAAGTGTCTTCCCGGCTCCGACACCAAGCCAGGCTCCGGCGAAGGGACGGCTGACGAGGAAGTCGTGGATCTGCTGCTGGTAGGGCTTGAGCACGATGGGCCCGGGTGACGGCTGTGGTGGTGCGATGGTCGTGGTCATGGTGTGCGGCCTCCTCTCGTGGGTTGTCGATAGTCGGGATCAGGCATGGAATGCCTCGCGGATAAGGCCCAGGCGGACCTCGGCGTCATCGGCGCGGCGTGTTTGGGCGGCGAGCTCGGCCTCCAGCCCGACGATCCTGTGCTGCAGGGCGGTGACACGCGGGTCCTCGCCCAGCGCGGTGCGTATGCGCTCGAGCACCGCTTCGGCAGAGGCATTCCCGACGGCCGAATCGGGTAGGTGTGTCGCAAACGGCAGATCTTCCTTGGCCTCGGCGGTCATGTCGTCCTCTGCTTCCTGCCCGGGCTCGGGCGCGATCATCAGGTGTCCCCGGCGGCGGGTGGGCCGGGCCGTCGCAGGCTCCGGCTGGTCCTGTTCCGGTGCAGCGGGCTGTTCAGGCTCGTCGATGGGCACTGCCTGGAAGGTCGGCTCCCCGGCCCCGTCGAACGAGACCTCGATGAGCTGGTCCGCAGGCAGGCCCTCGGGCTGGGCGTCGAACCAGCGGGAGAAGGCGGTTGGGTGCTCGACGAAAGCCACCGCGACGGTGATCTGGCGTTTCCCGCGTGGCCCGCGGTCTGCGGCGGATGCTGCATGGTCGGCCCGGTGCCCGGCGAGCAGCCGCTTCATGTCGGCACGGGCGTTCTGCGCCGTGCGGTTGGGTGAGGTCATGTTGCGCGGCACCGAGACGGATCCGCCGGCGTTGTTGCGCAGGAGGGCGTGGCCCCGGGACGAGACACGCCCAACGCAGCCGGCCCGCATCGCTTCGAGCACGAGCTCCGTGGCCTCGCGATCGAAGGTGCCCAGGTCGGCCCGGGTGAGTTGGCGGAAGGCCGAGGTGGCCTGGCCGTTGCCCTTGGTGACGCGGCCGCTCATCCGCCGGCCTCCGGGGTCCCGGCGTCACCGCGGGCGATCACCGTCCGGGTGCTTTCCGCGGCCAGGAGGTTGAACACCACGGCAGCCGCGTGGTCCTCGTCGTCTTCGCCGCACATCCACTGCATGAAGTGGCGGAAGGCGCTGGCGCGGAACTCCTCCATCTCTGTGGCAGTGCTGGCCTGCTCCCAGTCGCGCGAGTCGTACTTGCGCGCTCCACGTTCCACGAGCGCGGCCGTCCTGGTGAGCAGCTGGTCCTGGTAGGGCACCTGAAGCGGTACGAGCAGGTCGAAGCGGGGCTGGCCTGTCTTCACCTCGCGCTGCATGCCGGAGGCGGTGACCCTGCGTGATCCCGAATCTTTTGTTTCGTAGTCGCGGGCGGCTGTCTCCGGGCCCGCGGCCGTGGCTGTTGCGGTCATGATGCTGCTTTCTGCGGGCTCTCGATCCGGCGGTAACCGAGCACGTGGGTGATGAAGGCGTCGACGGCCTGCTCGTCATCCACGACGTGGATTTCGGCACCGAAACGGCGCATCTTGGCGTGCATGACGCGCTGGCGCTTCTCGAGGTCTCCGCCGGGTCGTTTGACTTCGACGAAGACCGTGCCGGTGGGTGTGAGGACGATTCGGTCGGGGACGCCCCCGCGGGCCGGGGACACGAACTTCAGGCAGAACAGACCGTGCCGGCGGCACTGCGTGAGCAGGTACTGCTCGACGGCCTTCTCCCGCTGGTTCTTCTTCCTCGGCATGGGGGCTCAGTCCTCGTCGGTCGCGGCAGCGTCGGAAGCCTCGCCGTCAAGGAAGTGCCCGAAGCCGACGATGTCCTCGTCGTCGATGTAGGCAGCGATGGCATCCGGGTCGTGGACGAAGCTCGGGTCGTCAGGGTCGACTACGACCCAGCGTTTGGCCGCATTGCCGTAGTTGGAGAAGCCGTCGGTGTCGGCAACGGTCACCAGGCCCTGGTGGGCGAGTTCCTTGAGCCGGGTGCGGATGCCCGAGTCCGAGGAGCGCGGCACCTCGCCGAGGCTGGTGACGACGCGGTCGTGGTAAGCGGCGATGAGCTCGTCATGGGTGAGCGGTCCCTTGTCGCGGACGATGTCGAGCACGATGGGGCGGACGCGGGATGCGCCGAGCGCGGCCTTCACGGCGGCGGCGTAGGAGGTCTCCGGGTCAGTGGAGCGGACGGGGAGTGTTGACTGGGACATGATGGCCTCTCGTGGTCGTGTCGTAACGAGTCGCAATTGCCTTTCGTTCTCAATTATGACTCGAAATGAATGATCTATACGGCACCTTTTGCAATGGTGTGGCATAGAGCTGAACAAGGGGGCCGCGGCGTGCGCGGCCCCCTTGTGCGGGCTGTGGTGGATCGGCTCAGGCGGCCTCGTTCATCCAGTTCTTGGTGAACGTCTCCCCGAGCATCCGGACGTAGGTGTCCAGGTCCAGCGAGGCGATAAGCCGCTCGATCCGGTCGGCCGGCAGCTGGTGCAGGTCGTCGTTGACGACGACCATCGACCAGGTTGGGTCGATGGCGTTGATGCGCCGCACCACGATGTCCTGGTCGTCTGGGAGCACGGCGAGCCCGTCCGACGTGCCGGCCTCGGCGCGGGTGCGTGCCCAGCCGTGATGACGCAGCACCTCCAGCGCGATCGGGTCGCGCTTGGTGCGGCCGATGTCCTCTTCGCGGCGCTTGGCCTGGCTGGCCGCGGTGACCTTCCAGGCACCGGCGTTGAGCAGGCTCCGGGCGTTCTCGGTGCCCTGGCGGACGATGAACACCCGGTTGACCATCTGCAGCACTTGCGGGTCGCGGACGTTGGTCACGTGACCCTGCTCGCTGTACTTCACACCCACGGCGGGGTCGATGGGCGCAGCCGAGAAAGGGTAGGTGATCGAGCCGCGGGAGGCCGCGATGACGTTCTGGAACAACAGGAGCGACCGGATCGGGTCGTCCTCCAGGACCGCCTCCTCGATCACCTTCCGGCCCAGCATCAGGTCGAAGGGCTCCGCGATCGCTGACTCTCCCCTGCTCGCCACCGTCTGCAGGTAGCGGGCCAGGGCGAAGTCAATCACGGCCGGGTGGGCCAGCGACTTCGTCGGAGTCGGGCCCGCGTGGCAGGCAAGTGTGCCGCCACCGGCGGCGATGATCAGACTGTCTGCCACGGACCGCCCCGGTTCCGGGGCCTCCAGCTCGAGACGGTTGTTCGAGTCCTTGCTGATAAGAAACATCAGCTCGGGCTCGATGTCGACGCCAATCGCGGCCTGCTGCTCGGCGAGCACGCGGTTGTTGGTCGCTTCGTCGAATCCGTTCTCGCCGCCGACGACCGAGTAGAGGCCGTCGGTGTTGGTGGAGATGATCCGCGCCCCGGCCAGAGTCTGGGCCTGTCCGATCCGCCAGCTGAACAGCTGGCCAAGGATGCGCATCGAGATGATGCGGTTGTTCATCCGGATCGGGGTGCGGTGACTTGCGTCGCCTGCGCCCGAGGCCGAGTTGAGGATCAGCTTCGTGCCGTTGCGCAGCACGCCGAGCCCGGCGATCTGAGTTTTCAGCCGCGCAGCTTCCGGGCTGTTGCCCGGAAGCTGCGCCAGCTGCTTCTTCAGCACCTTGATCTCCTGGCCGTAGCGCTCCTTGTCGAAGAAGATCTTCGCGTAGCGGTCCTCGCCCAGCTCGGGGTTCCAGAACGCCCGCATGTTGCGCAGCAGGTTCGGGTAGTAACTGGTGAAGTCCTCATGGATCACCAGGCCGGCCGAGGTGCGTGCGAACTTCGGGTGCAGTTTATCGGAGCCGTCTTCCTTCGCGATGAACAGCTCCGGCTTCTTCTTGGCCGGCTCATCGCGGTAGGCGGCATTGGTGGCCGTGCTGTTGGCCAGAACCACCTTGCCTTCTAGGACACTGCCGTCGGGCAGCACGACGTTCAGCGCCTCCGCCTCGGGCCGCTGGGTGGTCAACAGGTCCGCCGGGTCAGGCACCTGGGCCTGGGCGCGGGCGAGCTGCCCGGCCTGGTCAGGGTCGTCCTTCTTCGGTTTGCGGTACTTGACCTTCTCCGGGTCCGAACCCAGCAGGACCAGCCGCTTGTCGACGAAGGTGCCGTCGGGCAGGCGGAGCATGGCGTGCTGACGCTTGGCCTCGGCCACGAAGTCCTTTGCGTCCGGGAAGGTCTGCGCTGCCCGAATGAGCATCATGGCCTGATCGTTGTGCTCGATCTTCTCGGCGTTGAACACTGACAGGTCGGCCTCGGCCCCATGGATGCCGCCGGTGGAGAACGTGGCGAAGCAGGACGACGGCGAGGCGTCCGCCCGGAAATACGGCACGTTGTTCGGGGTCTTGGGTACATCGCGCAAAGACCTCGCCGGAAGGCTGAACTTGTCGCGGTACTCCTCGGAGTCGTTGAAGTTCTGCCCCTCGATCGAGCGGTAGTACGCCACGACCTGCAGGAACTGCCGGTGGGCCTCACGCTGGGCGGCAGTCACATCGGGGTGGGTGGCCGGGTCGGGCGCGACGTTCTCCTCGAAGAAGCGCACGCACTCGTCGAGCACGTTGACCGGCTCGATTCCGCGTTCTTTGGCGACCTCGGGGTGCGGATACACGAAGGACACCGCCTCGATGTCATCCAGAGAGGCGTAGGGTGCGAGGATGCGGCCCACGAACTTTGCCGATGAAGAGTCGACTGCCAGCCGGTCCTTGCGCACCGCACCGTTCTTGGTGAAAACCGTTTCGGTGAACTGGGCGAGCAGAGCGGCCTTGAGATCGAAGTTGCTCGCGTACGCCGGGTGCCGGAACAGCTGGGCCAGGCCCAGGCAGTCCGAGACGTTGTAGGCCAGCAGCTCATAGAGGTCCTCGACCGCCTCGATGCTCGTGTCGTGGCTGAGCTTCTCGGACTCCTTGATCTGGCGTCCGAGCATTCCCAGCAAGCGCTTGAGGCTGACCTTGGACTGCATCTCGTTCAGCCGTGACACGTCGAGGTGGCGGCCCGAGTGCAGCATGGCGCGCCGGATCTTCGCAGCCGGCCCGTCCCAGCCGAGATACCCGGGCATGTACTCGATGTGCTTGTCCGAGAAGAGCTGGTCGTTGTGGTCGCGCAGGGCGCGGGCCGTGGTCGGCTGGAACGGCCGGCCGCTGCCTGGGGCCGGGAACGCCTCGTTGAGGTAGAGCGCGACCATGGTCGTGTCGTAATTCATCGAGTTGTAGCCGGCCAGGAACGGGTGCAACGCCGGGTCGTACTCGGGATCGGTGTCGCAGACCGGACGCAGCGCCGCGGGGTACCCGCCAGGGTCGGACCGGTCGCATACCTGATCGGCGTTCGAGAGGCCCATCAGCTCGGCGAGCCGGAGGCTGCCCCTTTCGCCGCCGAGGTTCCACAGCTGGACGCTGACCGCGGGGAGGCCGGGGTTGGAGCGGATTACGGTCTCGTAGAGGGCCTGGGGATCGAGCGCTGCGACCAGCGCCGGGTCGTCGGCCAGGAAGAAGATCTCCAGGTCGTGCACGGCGCGGCCCGGCCGCGGGGTGTAGGCGCACAGCGTGAAGACGTTCGACAGCGATTCGATGTCGTAGAACGTGAAAAGCGCGGTCTCAGCTGTGACGGGGGTGCGCTGGGTGGTCATGGGTCTGGCCTTTCGGTCGTCACCGGCCGTCACGGCCGGGGTATGCAGTTGTCGTCGGCAGGCGCTTGGCCTATGCAGTGTCGTGCGGAGAGCGGCGGCGCGGGGCGTCCATGCGGGTGGAGGCCTCAGCCACGAGCCGCCGCTTCTCCTCCGGGTCGGCACTGATCTGCGAGCGGACGATCAGGTTGGTGATCCGTTGCTCGCGCGCGACGTCGTTCAGTGCAGTGCACGTTCTGCCCTGTTGTCGGGCGAGGTCGGCCACCGCCCGGGCGAGCTCGGTGATGGCCCTGGCGATTGCGGGCATGGTCGGATCAGTCCTCTCCTGTGGTGTCCTCGTCGTCGGCGTCCGTCTGGGCGGCGGGGCCGGTGTGCCGGAGCAGGCCGCGGTAGTTGGCCTGCAGGACCGGCTGCGACTTCTTTTTCGGGTCCGAGCCGCTGTAGTGGGGATTCATCCACTTCTTGAGCTCGTATTCGGCGATGGTCGTCTCGGGGGTGACCATCATCTGGCCGGGGCGGATCTTCTTGTTCTTGTCCGGGCAGTGCCACAGCGGGTCGGGCCGCACGATCGCAACCAGGTCCGTGATGAACTGCTTGTTGCTCACCGGCGACCCCGAGGGCGAGACGTCTGCGAACCAGGCCTTGTAGAGGTCGTAGGCGAAGGTGAAAGGCACCAGGTCCCACACCAGCCGCTCGCGGAACTCTTCCCAGAAGGCGCGCACGGGGTCGTTGGCCTCCTTATACTCGGCCAGGACGACCTTGGTCGCCACCGGCTCGGAGAGCTGGTAGTAGTTGCCCGGGTCGGCCGCTCCGGCGCGGTTGAGCACGTACCAGAGGGCGTACTCCAGGACCTCGCGGCGCTGGAGGTAGTCGTCCTTGATGTACTTACGCTCCATGCCGGTGAAGCTCTTGTTGAACGGTACGAACAGCTGCCGGCGGTAGAAGCTTTCGGACTTGTCCTTCACGCGCGGGAACTCGTTGAGACACTGGACCATGAAGCCGAAGAACTGGTAGGCGATCGGCATCCGGTACTTCCGGTTGATCTGGATGACGTCGTTGGTGACGATCGCCTTCAGGTTGGCCGCTTTGTCGATGAAGGTGCCCACGTCGTTCTCGTCGACGATGATCGCGTTGGCGCGCACGAGCGGCTCGAGCGCGAAGTCCTTGCCGAAGTCGCTCAGCGGGATCGAGGTGTGCGAGCGTGGCCCGCACAGGTTGCGCATGAGCGAGCACAGCGTGCCCTTGCCGTTGTTGCCCTGTTCTGAATAGAACCAGGCAGTCTTGCCCCAGCTGACGTGCGGCCGGATGATCGCGCCGATGACCTCCCAGAGCAGCTCGGGGATACCCTCCTCGTCGGAGAGCTCGCGGATCCAGGACTCGATGTCCCAGACCGAGCCGTCGACAGGGTGGACGATCACCGGGTTGTCCGGGTCCTCGACATAGTCGATGTGGCACTTGGCCAGGAACACCAGTGCCGGGTCGAAGGGTACGAGCGACTTGGGTTCGAAGTGGAAGGCCTTGCCGCCCTCATGGATGTCCCGGGCCTCGCGGCCGTAGTGGAACGCGCCGTTGTTCACGGCGATGAGGTCTCTGTGGCTGCACTGGTGCCGGCGCGGGCTGTCCTCGCGGAGTACTGCCAGGACCTCGGCGAACTCCTTGAGTGTCAGCTGCGTGTTGTAACGGCGGGCCGTGGTGCGGATGTCGTCCTCGCTGGTGGTGTACGTGCCGCGGCCCGGGCCGGTGGCCTGGTACATAGCCAGCAGGTCGTACTCGCGGTCAGTGTCCTTGGCGCTGGGGGCGATGCGGATCACGTGGTGCAGGCTCAGTAGGATTTGTGCCACTTGCCAGTAGGTCAGGTGCCGGGCCAGGGGTAGCTTCTCGGCTGCCACCTTGGTCTTGCTGTTCTCGGCCTTGGAGACGCCGTTCACGATCGCTAGCAGCTGCTTCTCGAGCAGGCGCGGTGCCGGCGGGTCCGACGGGTCGATCAGCTGGAGGTAGACCTCGGTCGCGCGCGTGACTATTTCGTTTTGCGGGGCGATGTCGCCGCCGTCGGCGAAGTACGTCATGACCTCGGTGAAGGCGTCGGCGACAGGGTTGGTTGAGGGGGTGTCGAAGTCCTCGTCGAAGACGGGCGTTGGGTCGTCAGGAGTCGTCATGCTGCTGTCTTTCTCGATCGCGTCGAGTACCTGCCGGCAATGAGTGGGAAGCCGATTGGTCTCGTAATCGAATAGGAACGTGCTCACGACTCTATGCCATCCGAATGGTCTTTCGCAACGAGTCGACTGATAGTTGACTCATGGTCCAACAGAGGTCCCGGGTTGCACCCGGTCGGGGCTCGGAGGGGTCGCGCGCGAGGCCTGGAGGCCACAGCGACACGACGAGAGCGTGCGGTCTGGAATGAGAAACAGCGGTTCCGGGGGCGTATGCCCCACGGAGCCGCTGGCTTCTCGTGCTCGAGCACTCCCCCGCGGGCGGCGTGAGCCGCCCGACCATTTGGTCGGGGTTCGGGGAGTTCTTCCGACCGGCCGGCCGGGAACCTCCAGGGCTGGTATCCGGCTGCCACAGAGAGCCGGTATACCCCCTATGGGTACTGGAAGATGTACCACTTGAGGTGGTACACCTGTTTCCCCTGGTCAGGCGGGGATTTCAGGACTTCTCCAAACGGGGTGTACCACGTGGAGATTTGCACGTGGTACAGGCGTTTGCCCTGGTCAGACGGGCTTTATATACCCCCTGTACCACTTGTACCACTAAACAAAGAGTAGATATATGTGCGTGGGGATAAGAGCTCTTACCGGCTGGACGACCGGTCGGAAGGCGTCCTTCGCGCACATATGTAAACGCCCGGAATCTGGTGGTACTCGTGGTACATCGGCCGGAAACGCTGATCTACCAGGGAAAAGCGGCGTACCACGTCCGCTCGGGCACGTGGTACCCCTTCCCTGGCCAGGGTCGCCCGACAGGCCGTTTGAGCAGGCCAGCACTGGGATCGGGAGGTGTACCACGACACGTGGTACACCTCGGAGCTGCGTCCTCCCGCGTCGCCGGGCATCAGGTCCTGACGGCCCTGACGGGAGCGATCGCGATGGGCCTGACGTCCTGGCAGTCCGGGCTTTCGAGTGATTCGAGACAGATCTATGAATGGATGCTGGAATGCCGCGTCGATTGCATTGCACATGATGAATCGACACTGATAGAGTGGGCATTGGTGTTAGGGCCAGGAACCGTCACCAGGTGTTGTTGTCACAGGAACGTGAAAACAGAAAGGCCGGAGAGGCATCCCCGTGGGAAGGGAGCTCTCCGGCCTTTCTGCGCGTTCACGCTGGTGCGAGGCCCAGGGTGCGCCGGCCGCCTAGAAGACGGCCGCGCTGCGGCCTCGCCGGTATCCCGCATTGGGGGACTCGGGTATGTGGGCACGGACCCGGTGGCCGTCCTCGACGGCGTACAGGATCTCGTAGGTGATGGAGACGTTGCGGTTGCAGGGCATCGCACCCTGCCTCCGGCGCATCTCGAGCTTGCGGAAGCCGGCGACGGACTCGGCGCGTTCGAAGAAGCGGGCGAGCATCTCGCGGGCGCGTTCGTGCGCCTGCTCCGCCGTGCGGCCGCTGGTGCTCATGGTGAAGAAGTGCATGGACCCTCGATCGAAGGTCGGCCTCTCACCGGTGTCGAAGTCGCTGGCGAACCGCGCGCGGCGGACTTCGCTGCCGCTGGGGCGCACGAGCCGGCCTTGCGCGTCATACGCGCACTTGTTGACGACTGCCATTGTGGATCCTCCTCCTCTCAGGTCTGGCTGATGAAAATCCTTCAGCCAATCCCCCGGTGACCGGATCACCCCGGTCACCCGAGAGCAGGCCCTCCGGAGCGACCGTCGGCCCACGGCCGAGAGGTCGCCCCCGGAGGGCACCAACGTCAGTCCTGCACATTGAGCCCGGCCGCTATGCGGCCTGTGGCTCGCTTTCCCTGCCTTCTTCCCCGCCGGCCTCCCTGTCGTCTTGTGCAGGCCCGGGCGCGGGTGCCCATGCGGTACACCGCCAGGGCGCACGCGAGGAACGCCGCGGTCATCAGCAGCGCTGAGACGGGGTTCGCCAGTGCGCCCAGCAGTTGGGCGGGGACAAGGACGGCCGCGAGGTTGAAGGCCAGGTGGAGCAGCACACACGGCCACAGGACGCGGGTGCGTTCGTAGACCAGCGCCAGCAGCACCGCCAGGGGCAGCGTGGCAGCAAACTGGACGACGTTGGCGTGCAGCAGGCTGAAGCCCGCGGCGGTGACGAGCACGGCCGCGACGATGCCGACCCTGCGCCGCAGCAGCGGGTAAAGCAGGCCGCGGAAAAGCATCTCCTCGGCCACCGGCGCTGCCACCAGTGCGAGCAGGAGGGCCACGACGGGACCGGCGTCTGTCCTGGCTCGGGTCGATTCATCGAATCCCGCCGAGCCGCCCAGGGTATAGAGCCACAGGGCCAGGGACTGGCCGGCGAAGAACGCCAGAGCCAGGCACCCAAGCACCGTTCGGGTAAAGCGCGGTGTTCCTGACATCGGTCGGACCGTTGGCGTGTTGGCGAACCACCGGGGCCGGAAGAGCCTGGCAGCGCCGACGAGCAGCGCCACCAGCCCTCCGAGCACCGCCGTGCCCAGGACGGGCTCGCCGACCACGGAAACTACGGCAAGGCCAAGTCCCAGGTTGGCGGCGAGCACGCCGAGGGGCACGAGGACACACCACGCGATGGAGACGAGCCGGGACTTGATGGGTGGAGCGGGCATCCCCGCCTCCTTTCCGTGGTCAGACAGACGCGGGGATCTGCTCTTCGATGACGGCCTGGACGCGGGTCTCGCCGCGGAAGGTGTTTAGCTGCAGCTTCGCGATGAAACGCAGCGTTCCGACCTCGGTGCGGCTGGCCGACCGCGTCAGAGCCGAAATCTCCGGTTCCTTCTCCTCGGCGACGTTCCACCACAGGCAGGACAGCCCGGACCTGGTGACCAGCCGCAGGTGCTTCTTGCACAGGCGGCACACGCGGTAGCCGCGGGCGTTGGTCATCAGGTTGGCGTCGGTGCGCTCATGGCCGCAGTCAGTATCGGAGCCGATCCGGTCCACCCGCAGCCCGAGGGGCTCGACGGCGATTTCGACCACCGGTTCGACGAAGCCGTGGCCGAAGGGCCGCAGCGCTTCCACACGCCGGACGAAGCCGACCAGAGGCTCGAGGTCGTCCAGGCCAGCATCGCAGTCCCGGTCCGGGCCCAGGACCAGGTCGGCCCGGCGATCATCCTGGACGGCAGCCAGCAGGGCAACCTGTGTGGCCTCCCGCAAGGCTTCGACCAGACCGTCGAGCAGTTCCGCCCGGTCGACCTTGACGCCGCAGGCCTGCTGGTGGCCGATGGCGCGCATGCCGTCTTGGTGCTCGAGCGTGTCGATGATGCCGAACCACGACGGTGCCCGGCCGGAGCCGCCGACGTAGTCATCCGGCCCGGCGGGACGGTTGAGCACGACGACCGGGTGGCCGTGGCGCTCCATCAGCCGGTTGGCGAGCAGACCGTACATGCCCGGGTAGGCCTCGGAGAAGTAGACCCAGGGGGCCAGCGGCTGATCACCCTCCTCGAGCTCCTGGGTGTGGACCTCGACAAGCTCCTTGCGGCTCTCGTTGGTCGCGATGACCTGGTGTGCCGCCTCGAGCATCAAGTCCTGGTCAGGCGCGGTGAACACGCCGAAGCACGGTGCGAGCGGGTCGCCCGTGCGGCGCGGGGAGTTCATCGCCGGCGCGAGGTAGAACCCGTAGAAGCCCTCGTCGATGCTGTCGATGTCGCGGACCTTGCCTGCCTGGCCGAAGGCCTTCAGCAGGACCGCGAAGCCCTCGAAGGCCCGGACGAAGGCCGGGTGGTGCGGGTCTACGCGCAGCAGCTGCATCAGAGTCGACTGTCCGACGTCGATTGCCTCGGGGTCCGGGTCGAAGCCCCAAGGGGTCGGGACCGTGCGCGGTGCGGGCGCGTACAGCAGCCGTGCGATGGACAGCGAGTCGCGCACCAGCTGCCGGTTCTCGTACAGCACGGGCATGACGTCGGAGACGGTGCCCAGGCCGGCGAACAGGCGCAGCAGGCGGATCTCCCAGAGCTTCACCGGCCGGTGGACGCGGGCATAGGCCTCCAACACCTGGTAGAGCACGTGCGCGCCGCAGATGCCGGTGTTGGCGTAGGTCTCGTCCATCCGGCAGGGGTCGACGGTGACGTCGGCGCTCGAACCGGGTTCGAGTTCCTCGTGGTGGTCGGTGACCAGGGTCTTCCATCCCAGGGCCCGGGCGGCGGCGATCCCGCGGTGGGAGTTCACTCCCCCGTCGCAGGTCAGCAGGACCTTGGTGTCCGGCCACGTCGCGGCGATCTCTGCGATGTCTTCGGGCGTGAGGTCGTGGCCTCGGCGGTAGTCGGGCAGGTGCAGCTCGACGTCGAAGCCGAGCTCTGAGAGTCCGGCGTAGCCGAGCACACCGGAGGAGATCCCGTCCATGTCGAAGTCGGGGGCGATGGTGACCTTGTGGCCGGCGGCCCGGGCGTCTTCCAGGGCCTCGACCATCTCGGCCAGGCCCAGGAGCTCGTCGTGTTCAGCTGATTCGATCTCGCGGAGGTACTCGTCGGTCCAGCCGCGGCGCTGGCACATCAGGGCGAACAGGTCGACGCCGTCGTCCGTCAGTGGATGGTCGTCGACGGTCTGGAGAATGGTCATGGTGGGGGGCCTCTCGATCGTGTCGAATGGTCGGTTTACAGGGGTGGAGAAAGGCACTCGCTGGCAGTGTGATTTTAGCAGTGTGGCAGGTGGATTATGCTGGTATTGCAGTGTTTTCGGCCTATGATGAAGGCATTCGAAAGATCTGTCGTTCTGGCGTGCCCAAAGACTTCTCTAAGGTGGTTCGGATCGTCTACCATTCAAGACATGGCTATTCGAAATATTGTGGAGTCGGACATCAGTGGCAAGCCGGATGCTGCCACAGTCACCTTCGGACTGGGCGACACCTGGTTCGAGATAGACCTGACCGACGAAGAGCGCAAAGAGCTTGAGAAGAATCTCAAGGAATACATCAGTAAGGGTCGAAAGGCCACTAAGAAGGGCGAGAAGAAGCGACTCGTGCCCGAGACGACGCCCGAGGAACGCGAGGAGATCCGTAAGTGGGCGCGCGAGAACGGTCATGAAGTGCCCGAGTTTGGTCGCATTCCGAAAGCTGTCATGAAGGCCTACGACGAGGCACACGGCATCGAGCGGACTCTCTAGTCCACCTTTTCCGCAGTCTTTCGGGCCATACCGGAGAGACCTCCGGCCACCTAATCGCATCAAGGATCAACAGCCCTGCAGCACCAGCTGCAGGGCTGTTGTCATGTCCGGGCCGGGCACCTGTCAGAACGGCGGCAGGCGCGGGTGGATGACGTCCTCGACCTCGATGCCTGCAGCCAGGGCGCGGGAGCGGGCGTGCACGGTGCCATGTGAGAAGTGCCCCGGCGTTCGGGGCATCAGCTGCTGCTGGCCGGTGCGCTGATCGCACTTGCTGCACAGGTCCAGGAAGGTGGCGACGCGGACCTGCGCTCCCCCGGCGCGCATGGCGACGAGGGCATCGACCATCCGTTGGTTCCGGGTGAAGCCCGCCGCCCTGGGCTCAGCGCTCCAGTCGGCCGGGAACTCAATTACTTCGAAGCCGGCAGCCCGCCACAGCCGCTCGGCCATGGCGTCAGCACCCTTGGGACAGTGCCCTGACAGGAGCACGGGTCGGGCGACCGCAGACGGTCCCCAGGCTCTCCAGGCCTCGTTCAAAGCCGCCTTCATGGCCTCCGCGGCGTCCCAGGTTCGGGAACCGGTCACGAGCAGGGCATGGCTGAATCCACTGGTCATCGTGATGCCTCCCGGCTGGTCATCTTGGTCATCGGCATAGATCCCGCCGAGGCGACCGCGGTGGCAGTCCGGATTGTGATACTCGTCTGTCGCTGCATCATTCGCGCCCTCTTTCGCCGCAATGTTTTCCGGAATGATTCCCGGTGTTCCTTCTCACTCGGCAGGTCACTACGCGGCAGCTGCCGACGCCTGGGCACCGTTGACCCTGGCAACGCCGCGTTCGTAATGGATTGCCACCCGGACCTTCCGGTCCTCGCTGAGCGGTGCGACGTGAAGGGTGTATCCACCGTCCATGTCGCGCTCGAGGTAGGCGACGCAGACCGTGCCGCTCTCTTCATCGTCGAAGTCGACCTTGCCAAAGCTCTCCGCCGGAGTCGCCGCAGTGACTCGCTCTCCGTAGGGGATCCACGGCTTGGCCTCGCACCTGGCTCCGGTGTCGTAGGGCGAGAGCTGCGGCTGTGGCCGGCGTGCGGACCTGGATGCCTTCCGGGCGTGTGTCATGACGATGCCTCTTCTGTTTCTCGGGATGCAGGTGTCGGGCATCGAGTGCAGGTCTCGCCAGGGGTCCGCGGAGACTCGATGTACGGTCCAGCTCCCGTGCCAGCTCCGCTGGCCTGACGGCCCACTGGTGAACCGTGTCGGGAACTGCTCCGACTGGGCCGCGCAGCGGGCCGGCCGACGGGCCGTCCTCCTCGGACAAACCTGGTGCGCAGCGCCAGGTGATCCACCGCCTGGCTGCACCCTTTGCCGCGTCGTCCACCTGTGGACAAATGCGGCGGGGCAGGCGGGGGCGTCCTCCACTCAAGCGCAGCGCTGGGCATAGCCGGAGGGAGCGCAGCGACTGACGGACCGGCGAGCGAAGCGAGCGGTGGAACCTGTCGGCTATGCCGACCAACAGCGTCTCGAAGCGCAGCGAGAGACCAGAGCGAAGCGGAGGGTCCGCAGGACCGCTGTTGCCAGGTTCCCTTATGCCCTTTTCCTCTCTTGCCGCCATTTCGCCGTTCCACGGCTGGAGCGTTAGCGGAAGCCTGGAATATCAGGGGAAACGGCCTGTACACCCTTGACCCGTACACCCCCTCTCCATCCGCGCAGCGGGTGTACGGGTCATGTCGTTTTTGCTGGTTTTACGGGCTTTTGGGCGTACAGCCCTTTCGCCGTCCGCGGCAACGCCGTACGGGTGCATCTTCCGCACCACCGCGAGGCACGAGCGGTACCCGTACGGGTCCTCACACGTAGCGTCAGCGACGTCGGGTGCAGCCCGGTCCGCACCCCGCGGTGCATCCTGCTGCCGCAGGCGCATCAGACCAGGCGCGCAGCGGTTCACCACTCCCCGCGACCTGTCGCGTCAGTCTGTGGAAAACTCTGCTGTCACAGCACTGCACTGATCTGTCGGTGCGCTCGTCGCACCGGTGTGCGGGGGCTCACTCCGGCTCTGTTTCACGGTCGCGCCAGCACCTGTCGCACCGCGTCCGAGGCGGGCCCACACCTCTTCCTTACCGGGGTCCGTTCCGGGCCGGCCGCCTGCCCCTCCTGGTGGCTGCTGCACCCCTGGATGAGCGACAGCGAGTCCTCGACGGCCACCGCCCGGCCTGTCCCTCGTGGACGCATCAGAAGAGGAGCTTTCCCGGGAAGCATGAAGCCTCCCTGGATCCAACGGAGCCCCCGCTTCCACAGCGTCACCGAGCCGCCCGGGTTTCCCACCAGGTGCAGCTTCCTGGAGAGGCTCACGGGTTCTCACCTTCTGGACCCCCACCGCCCGTGAGACTCGGAAGGAAGCGGAGTTTGTACCGTTTCGCTCCATGCGGGGCCCTACTACCCGGTTCGCCTTTTCCCTCTGCTCTCTCTGCGGCCCCCGGGCGGGTCGGTGACGCCACAGGCGCAATCACAGCTGCTCCAATGTGTATCGACAGCTCCCCAGGTTGCTCCGCCGGCGCTCCAGGGCTGTTTCAGGGTGTCGCCGGCGGGTGTTCCACGCATTGATTTGACCCGCATCGCTGGATCCTTTCTGGTCCCGTAGTGGACAGATCGTTGCCCCGGCATGGCCAGACAGGGACACAGACCAGACCCACACAAGACCCGAGAGAGTCCAGAAAGGCCATTCAGACGCCATTGAGTGCCGGATGGCGCTCCTCGGGGCCGCTTCGGGCGCACTGTTGGTCTCACGATGGTCTCTTACAGGTCTGCTCTGGTCCGGCTCGCCAGGGTGGACTGTTGTTGGTCTTTTCGAGGGCGCTTCTGTGCTTCGTGTGGGACCACCGAGCGCCCTCCAATGTGCCGTGGCCTGATCGAGGTCTTCTGCTGGTCCGCAGCGGACCGCGTGCCGGTCCCGGGTAAGCCCTTGATGAGTCCAGTGCCTTCTGGTTCCCCGGCTGACCCGTGGCCTTCTGTGGGTCCTGCCGGCGGCTCCCACGGGTCCCGCCGCGGCCAGGGGTCGCTCACGGTGATGCAGGTCTGATCTGTTGGTGGCCTTTTGCTGATCTCGGCGTGGTCCTTGCAGAGACCATTGAAAGACCAGTAGAATGACGACTGATAAATGAGTCGAAAGGTCCCCGACTGGCAGTAGCGCCTCGCGGACCGTGCATGAGAGGGGGCCGTGATGACCGAGGCAATGTCCATCAGCACGAGGGCGCAAGGGGGTGCCCGCGATGACCGATAAGGCCGAGCCGCGCCGTCTGCGCTGGAGCGTCCCGCGGGCCGATGAGTCGACGAACCGGTGGCTGGACGAGCAGTACGACATCTCGCGCTCGCTCCAGCTGTTGATCCGCGAGTCCATCCAGCGCGACGGCTACATCGACGTGGTCAACCGGCCCGTCGAACAGCTTCCCCGCCGCGGTCGTCCTCCGGGCGACGCCCTCGAGCAGAGCCGGCCGCCGCAGGGTGAGCAGGACCCCGGGCGCAGCGAGGCCCATGAAGGAGAGGAACGCGGCGATGACGGCCGTGACGGGAGTGAAAGCCAGCGCAAGAGTCGCGAAAGCCGGGACGAGGCTGCTGTGCCTGTTGCTGTTCCTTCAGAGCCCGTGCAGCGCGTCGGGGCCGCCCAGGCTGTTCAGCCGCCGCCCGTGCCTCCTGTCCGCGAGCCCCGTCCCGTTCCCGCCGAGGAGCCTTCTGTCCCTTCGGGGTTGGATGCCTTCCTCACCCGCTGATCCGCACCGCACTTCCTGAGACACCGACTTCCTGACCGAGAGGGACACAACCATGAGCAACACCCGCACCGCCGAGAAGATCATCCAGCTCACCGGCGGCATCGACGTCGGCAACGGATACGTCAAGGGCGTCATCCGCGGCGAGGTCCACGGCAAGGAGGCCTTCGACACGATCGACCTTCCTTCGGCCGTGGTGAGCACCTCGCGCTCCACGCCCAAGGTGCCCGAGGCTGACTCGGATGCCTTCAAGATCGTGGTGGAGGACGACTTCTACAACCGCGTCGCCGCCTCGTTCACCACTCCCCTGATCGGGCACTCGGACCTGCGCACCTTCGGCCGGGCGGCACTGAGTACCCCGGGGTCGAAGTTCACGCAGTTCGAGGTCGTCGGATCCCGCTCGAAGGCCGACCAGGAACTGAGCTCGGTGCTCGTCCTTGGCGTCTTCGCCGCCAAGGCCCTGCGCGACTATGTCCGCGAGCACGGCGCGCTGCCGGACCGCGAGCTGCGCGCCACGGTGCGCGCGGGCCTGGCTCTGCCGATTGCCGAGTACGTACAGCGCCGCAGCGCCTACGCTGCGCAGTTCGTGGGACTCCTGGGCGCGGCTGACCCCACGGTGCACCTGGTGACCGTGAAGAACTTCTCCACGCCGGTCACCGTACGCCTGCAGTTCGAGGATGTGCAGGTCCTGCCCGAGGGTGCGTCCGCGCAGTTCGCGATCACCGACAAGGGCGCGCCGCTGGCGCAGGCTCTGCTGGACGATCTTCGGGCCTCCGACCCTGAGGAGGCCGCGCGCCTGCATGGTGTCACCGCCGAGCTGCTGGTCGGTGTGCGCAACACCGTCGGCGTCGACGTCGGCGAGGGCACCGTGAACTTCCCCGTCTTCACCGACGGCGCGTTCAACTCCGAAGCGGCCAGCACGCTGGACCAGGGCTTCGGCACTGCGCTGACGAACGCGCTGGACCGCATGAGCACCAGCGGAGACAAGGACCTGCGGTTCAAGAACCGCAAGGCGCTGGCCGACTTCCTGCAGCAGGAGCCCAGCGTATTCCTCCAGGGTAGGTTTGACCGCGCCAAGGGCTACGTCGACGAGGAGGCCGAGTACCTGGCCGAGGAGATCGGCGCACGCTTCGAGGACGTCCTCGCTGAGGTCGGCGGAACCACCGAGGTGGTGTACGTCTACGGCGGCGGTTCGGGCCCGGTCAAGGAGATCCTGCGCCCGGTCCTGCAGAAGGCCGCCGGCGGGATCCCGGTGCTGTACCTCGACGCTGCGTACTCCCGACATCTGAACCGCGAGGGCCTGTACCTGGCGGCGAAGGCCGTCGAGGTCCAGAAGCCCGAGGGCAAGCGCAGCAAGGCGGCGGCGTGACGATCGTGCACCCGTAGCTAGGTCCCGCGAGGACTGCGGACCGGCCAGCAACAGACCATCAACAGACCCGAGGAGGCGTCAGCACCATGACTGACCACGACGAGCCCAACGACGAGCCCAACGACGAGCCCAACGACGAGCCCAACGACGAGCCCAACGACGGACCCCAGAAGGACCCGAGCGAGACCCGTGAGAAGCCTTCGGGTATCGTCGCACGGCTCCAGCATCTCTACGAGGACCGACCTGTGGTCTTCGCCGTGCTCGTGATGGTGGTTTCCGGGCTGATGTTCCTGCTCGGCGGAGTGCTCACCGGAGCCGTGGATCTCATCGGCATCTCATTGCTGCCGATGGACAACATGCCGTAGCGCCCGGCAGGTACAGCGCGGGCGAAAAAAGAGACCTCCCCGGCGGCAGCTGGTGCTGCCCCGGGGAGGCCTTTGCTGTGCTGGTGATCCAGGTCAACAGGATGGTCAGTCAATGCCATGCTCGGCCGACAGGGCTGCGAGATCGTGGCTGAGATCTTCCATCGCGGCGATGGCGGACATGGTGCACTGCTGGGTCGCAGGGCAGCAAAGCGAGCTGCGCAGGCCCTTTGCGACGATCTCGACGGCAGGCATGTATTTGAAGAGCATTCGGTACATGCGCGAGTCCTGGCCGTGGCCAAGCTGGTGGCGGATGGAACCGGCGTTGTCCTTCAGGTCGCTGGCCTTGATGAGCAGCGCCCGGGAGCCGGAGCTGGCCAGCACAGCGAGGTGCTCCTCGTAGGAGGTGCTCCCGCCGGGATTGGTCATCGCTGCGACCAGCAGTGCGACGCGCCGGCCGTACAGCCGCGTCAGGCAATCCAGTGGGTTCTCTCCAGGCTGGCCGAACGCCGCAAGCAGTCCTTCGCTGCAGTCCTCGACGACATCGTGCAGCAGCGCCGCGGCAATGAGCTCAGCGTCGGTGACACCCCAGCGCAGGAGCCGCAGCGCCACGCGCAGCGGATGCTCGATGTACGGCACACGCGGCAGGTCTCCCCTGACGAAGCGGGTCTGATCGCGGTGCAGGAAAGAGGCCGTCGCAGCTGCGCCGGTGACAAGTTCCGTGTTCGCGGTGCCGGGCATCAGGCGTTGGATCTCCCGCTCGAGTTCGAACACGAGCAGTGCGGAGTCCATCTGCTTGAGCGGGATGCGCGTGGTGGGCAGGGTGGTCATGGCTCTTCCTTTGTTCGGGATGGTTCTCTTGCTGTTGGAAAACACCAGGCGCTGCCCCGCAGCGCTGATCCGTCTGCGCTGCAAAGAGCGAGCCCCGTCCCCCGCGCCGGAGCGCAGGAGCCGGGGCTCTGTGGAGTGACAACCTGGTCAGTTGGGCCGCGCACTGTTCCGGCTGCGCAACCGCGCAGCCCGGGCCTTCAGGCCGAGCCAGCCAGCAGCCCAGACGGCACCGGACAGGGCCACGAGCACCACGCTCGCTGTCCAGTGGCCGGTCCAGGCGCTGGCTGCGATCGCGGGCAGCAGGGCGAGGACGTTCAGCACGGTTCCCGTGACGAGGAGCGTCCTGCCGACATTCCGGAGGATCCGCTTGCGCCGACCGGTGGTCTGCACCGTGTCAGGCATGGTGGTTCACGCTCCTTCGTCGTGGGGTGTGTTCTCTCAGAGCTCGATCCGCTTGCCGCGGGCGAGCTCGGCAGCGGGGATGCTCAGCCGGGAGCCGCCGACCGGGTAGCTGGGGTGGTCGCTGGCGACGACCGCGCAGTTCCACCAACCGGCGTGGCGCTTGCGAGGACGGGGTTCTTCCTTGCCTTCGGTCCGCGCTTCGCCGCGATATTCGATGGGCACCACGACGACACGGTGGCCGGAACCGCGCTCGGTGGCGTGCCAGGGCAGCTCGATGAGCAGGTCCTGGGGCCACTGCTCGATGGTGACCGGCAGCTTGGACAGTTCGTGGTTGGCCGAGCCTTCGGGCGACTGCGCGAGGCGCTGTGCTTCCTGCTCGGCGGTCTCGAAGAATCCGATTTTCTCGAGAAAGGACATGGTGATCAGTGCTCCTGGTTCATGGGCTGGGAAGTCGACGGGTCAGCCTCAACGCTGGATTCGCCGCGGACGAGATCAGCCAGCGCTTGGGCGTAGGCGTCCTTGGCGCGTTCAACGGCGGCTTGCTCGTAGAGTGAGTGGATCTTCTCGCCGGCGGCGATGCGGTCCTCGACCTCGTCCATTGCCATGACGGCGGCCGCGAGCTGGACCCGGGCCTGAGCCTCGGCGCGCCGCAGCTCTGGATGGAAGGCCTTGCTTGTGGCGAGCCGGTGGACGGCGGAAACGCGTTGCGCTTCAGCGTCGAGGTCGGGCTCGGAAGTGATGGCAGTGGACACGGTGATCCCCTCCTGTTTGATGAAGTCGTTTGTTCGATGCCGGACCTGGATCAGCTGCGCTGGTTCCTCAGCTCTCAGCCAGACGGCGGGAGGCAGCCTGGAAGTCCGCGAAAGTAGTCCCGCTGTGTTCTGCCTGGGTGCCGTCCGCCGTGAACGCCGTGCCGCACCATCCGGTGAAGTAGCGCTGGCACAGCTCGCGGTCGGCCTGGCGGGCCTGTTCGTCGTAGACGGGCGCGCTGACGACCAGCACATCAGAGCCGAAGTCGAACGGCAGCGCGTCCTGCACGGGTACGGCGATGGTGCTCATGGCGGTTCTCCTCGGAATCCTGTGGGGGCGCGGCGCTGCACTGCAGGCCGCCCTTCGTCGATGACTCCTCCGTGACAGCTCCGCTGTCACCTCCACCGGCTGCACCTGAGAATCGAAGATGTAGAAGAACAACAAGAAGCTTCCAACCCCGCGCCGGCACAGTGCAGGTGATCCGCAGCATCGGCACACTCCCGTTACGCACCCTGGGATAGGCTTTCGGCGGAGTTCAAAATTCAAAAAAGGGAGAGATTCGTGGCGGGAAGCGCGGTCTATGGCGAGGGCTACCACGCAGGCAAGCAGGATGCCCGTACAGAGGACCTGATCGCCGCAGGGGTCTTGGCGGCTGCAGGTCTGGTCATCGCCGGCGGCGTCAAGGTCTACCGGAAAGTCAAAGAGGCCCACGCAACCCGGCTGGAACAGCGGATGAAGGACATCGACGACGGCGGCAGCCCTGAAGATTCCGGCGAGCAGTAAGCCACGGACGCAGAAAAAAAGAGACCCCACCGTCCGGAGCACACGCTCCGGACGGTGGGGTCTTCTTCACGCGAACGTCCTGTCTGCAGCGAAGTGCTCGTGCACGGCGTCGCGAGCGGCGGGGTACTCGTCGTGGGGATCCGGGTAAGCAGCATAGAACCGGGCAGCAGTGGTGATGCCCTGGAATCGGAGCAGTTCCAGCAGGTCCGGCAAGTCCTGTGCACGGCCGGAGAACTCGGCAGTGTCGGCTGCGATGATCTTGGCCCGGGTCAGTGTGGGAACACTGGCCAGCTGCATCTCGATGCACTCGTACGCTGTGTCGTCCGCGATCCAGCATGCCTGGTACATCGACGCGACCAGCTCAGCGTCGTCGCCATCCATCACGTTGTCGTTGTTGATCCAATCGCGCTCCAGGTTCAGCTCTTCGGCGACCTCGTGAATCGCTGCCAGAACCTCCGGGGCGAAGTCGGGGGTGACAGAGTCGATGTCGACGGTGAACGCCCGGTCCGCAGCACGGATGCCGTACTTCATGAGCGCGAAGCCGCCGATGGCGCGGATCAGTACCGGGGCCTTCAGCCCCAGGCGCTTCAGCTTGCCGTCGAGCACCTCGAGGGCCCGCTCCAGCTGGGCCAGGCTGCACTTGTGGTCGTCGTTGCTCATCGTGCTGCTCCTTCTGGTCGGGAAGGAGCGCGAACCGTCCTTCGGGGCCAGATCCGGATCGGCTGTGCCGATCTGAGGAGCCGCCATCAGGAGCGCTAGGAAACACACCAACCCGGCACCAGGGGCTCTCCCCGTGCCGGGTTGGCTATACAGACGTAAACTGTGAACAGTGAGCGGCGGAAGGAGGCGGGATGAAGAAGGTCAAGTACACTGAGGGACTGGTTAAGCGGACGGCGATGGCTAAGACCGAACGTCTCGGCTCCTTGTCCGTATCCTTTGAGTTACAGCCGGAAATGAAGCCGATCACGGTTGACCATCGGGTCATCGCCGAGCAGGTGGCCGCCTCTATGGCTATCGAGGACCGGGCCGTGCAGTCCGAGGACATCGTCGTGAAGTCCACACAAGAGTCGCGAAAAGCCGTCGCAGAGGTGCTTGCGATCAGGCTGCGGGACAGGGACCGCCGC
Organism: Paenarthrobacter sp. YJN-5; assembly: GCF_015040095.1. Lineage (NCBI taxonomy): Bacteria > Bacillati > Actinomycetota > Actinomycetes > Micrococcales > Micrococcaceae > Paenarthrobacter > Paenarthrobacter sp. YJN-5. The sequence goes on along the minus strand of NZ_CP053544.1, from coordinate 1,863,076 downwards.
TGGCCGCCGGACGATGCAGCGGCGGCGTGGTGAGCCCGGGCTACGACAGCACACCGGTTGACCCGGAAGACGCGACGGCATTCGTCGACGGAGTGTCCTTCGACACGAAACTGCAGGTATACGAGGCCGAGGCCAACGCCATCTCCGCAGTGCAGGTTGAGTTCATGTCCGCCATCGGTGAAGGGGAAATCACCGCATTCGACCTCGCCAGGAACGGTGTCCTCGAGTCCCTCCATGAAAACTGCTACTCCCCCATCTGGAAGTGGGCGGGAAAGATCAGGACCAGGGAGGTCACCATCGGCGTGCCCCCCGAGCAGATCCGGGAGCAACTGGCGGCGGAGGTCGGAAATATCGGATTCTGGGTAGAGCGGGATGAGATGGATCCGGCTTGGGTGGCGATGACCGCGCACCACCGGCTCGTCAGGGTGCACCCATTCGTGGATGGAAACGGGAGAATCACCCGCTTGTTCGCCGATCTGCTGCTTTTCAGCCTCACCTTGCGCTACACCTTCGACTGGCAGCCGGCCCTGGAGTCGCACCGGTATTTCGAGGGGTTGCGGGAAGCGGACCTAAGTCTGGACGTTGGCATGCTCCTCGGCGCTGTCGGGCTCATCGATCACGAAGATTAGGCATCCGGGCACGGCAGAGAAAGACAATTACCGCTGAACACGGCGGAAGGTCACGTCTGGCTTGCAGTGCGGCAAGATAGATCCGTGATGCGCCGTAAACCTAGTGCCAAAGTCGGCAGTGAAGGCCTGACCCACACACGCCTTGCCATCGAAGATGAGCTCGGATGGCTTTTTCGCGATCAGCCTAGCGAAGACTACGGTATCGATGCTCACGCGGAGATCGTGGAGGGTGAGGATGTCCGTGGTCGGCTCCTGGCTCTCCAGATCAAGGGGGGCAAAAGCTGGTTCAGCGAACCTGGTCCCGAAGGCTGGTGGTTTCGGCCTGATGCGGCCCATGTGCGCTACTGGACGAACCACTCGCTGCCAGTAGTTGTCGTCCTCTACCACCCTGAGACCAAGCAATGCCACTGGCAGCTAGTCAATCGCGAGACGCTCGTCGAAACGTCGACCGGTGGATGGAAGCTGCTCGTGCCAGCTGCGCACTTGCTTGATGAGACAGCCCAAACTCCGCTCAAGGATGCCGCGGAGGGCGACCCCTATGTCCTCCGAATCCGCGAACTCCAGCTGGCGAGACCCTGGATGGAGATGCTCGCAGGCGGTACGCGGCTTCTTGTCGATATGGAGGAATGGATTAACAAGTCTTCAGGCCGTGGTTCGATCTCGATTGGTATCGATCATGAGGACGGCCATGATCCAGAGGAACTTGTCACCTGGCAGTTCTTCGTGGGGCCGACAAGTTACGCCGATGCGGTAGCGAAGCTGTTTGCCTGGGCCGACCTCGATGTCCACGAAGAAACCTATGACGATGCGGAGTATGACCAGTACGAGGCGGAGTGCTCGATTTGGGATGAGGGTGATCAATTCTTCACCGAGTCGTTTGATGACTGGAGGCGCGAGCGCATTGCAAACGGGATCCGTCCTTATAAGAATGCCGAAGGTGAAGTTGACTGCTTCCGCCTCGAACTGACCCTCAACGATCTGGGCAAGGCCTTCTTGGTGGTAGACAAGTTCGCCACCGAGGGTGATCGGCAGCTTACAGGCGACCAATAGCACGGATGTGTTGGTCAGGCCCGTTCGATGCGCGTGGATCCGGACCCGTCCTGCAGGCCGGTGGCGCAGTCGTACCAGAAGCCGTTGGGCAGCCGGACCAGCGTGTGCGCCTCGCGTCCCGGCCAGTTGCCGGCGGCTGCGATCGCGGGCACCGCGCGGCGGTCCACTACGCTGCTCATCCCCAGCTCCTCCACGACCTGCGGGTCGCGGACGTACTTCGTGGTGGACCCGTTGCGGGGATCGCACGGGACCTGCTTCATCCAGGCGGGGTGGTCGAGGACCCTTTTGACGAGGACCTTGTCGCCGACCTGGAGCTCTTCCAGTTCAGTGGGTGCTGCGGGGATGGGCATGTGGTTCTCCTGGTGTGTCGTCGGTGGGAGCGCACGTCTTCTCTCAGCCACGGCCTATGGACGGGCACTGGGAGTGCGCACCGGCGTGCAGGGCTGTGGCCTTCTCGGCTGCCGTGCGGTACTCGGGGGTCCGCTGGGGCTCCGGCTCGCCCTTGGGGAACCAGGGCATGGCGTAGCCGTCGGTGACCTGCTGGCGTGCGGCGTCGTTGTCGGCCGGTGTGATGACGTAGGCGAGCGACCGCCCGTAGCGGTCGGTTCTGTCGGACTTCGGGTCGAACTGGACGGTTACCGGCAGACCCTCGGGCAGAATGCCGCCAAGATGATCAGTGGCCGCCTTCGCGCCGCACTCGGGCCCGGTGTCCTTGCGGTAGTTCATCTCCGGCGCGTCGATGCCCAGGAGCCTGACCGTGTGCTCAGGGACGTCGCCGCGAGTGTCGGTCACCTTGAGCACGCCGTCGACCGGCTGCACGGCGACGGTGTCGCCGTCGATGACGCGGATGACCTTGGTCCCGACGGCCGCCGGCTGGCCGGATGACACCTGCGCCGGTTCCTGGGCTGCTGCAGTGCTGGTGGACGGAGTGCCCGGGATGCCGGGGGCCATCGGCAGGTCTTCGCAGCCGGTCAGCGTGACGATACAGAGCACGGCGGCGATGAGGCCGCCGAAGAGGGGTCGGATCATGGTGCACTTCATGGTTGGGTTCCTTGCTGGAGTAGTCGTCGGGCGCTCTCAGGTGCCCGCGGCGACGGATCCGGAGTCGATGGGTTCGACGACGAAGATCCGTCGGGCCCGCCGGTGAGCTCAGCAGCGAGCCGGGTCAGGGACTGGGCGTGGTCGAGCCTGGTGTCGGCCCAGGTGCGCCGGCCCTTGTCAAAGTGCTCGGCGGCTTTCTCGGTCTCGCGTTCGGCACCGAGTGAGGCGATGTGTGCGAGCTTGCGGCGCACGTCCGGGCTGAGCTCGAGGATGACCGCGCTGCGCCGCTCGTGGGTCATGCCGAGCAGCATGCCGTTGCTGATGGGTCCGGTGTACATGGCTGTTTCCTTGGTGGTCAGGGCTGTTTCGGTCCGCGGGCGACGAGCACCAGGCGCGAGCCGCGGACGAGGTGGGCGTCCCCGCCGGTGGTGAGGACGTGGACGGTGCTGCCCACCGAGGGCCGCACCTGCTCGACGACGGCGGTACCTCCGTCGAGATCAGGGTTCAGGTCGCGCAGTGCGACCCGGTCGCCCCGGCGAAGCATCCGGGCACTCTTGCCGCCGAGGATGCGGTGGCGCTCGGTCGAGGGGAAGAGGGTCTCCTGGACGGCAGGACCGCTGTCCTTGGTGATGTCGAGGAAGGCGGGGGTGATGGTGTCAGTCATGGCGGTGCCCTTCTGGGTGGTGCAGTTGGCGGATCGGCAAGGGCCTGTGCGGCCCGGGATCTGTGGCGCTCACGGGGTTCGAACCCGTGACCTCTCGTGCGTCGCCGTGCCCGTGCCGCCCGGAGGCGGACCATCGAACGTGGCCTGTTGCCTGGGTCTGCCCGACCAGGGATTGAGCCCGCTCGCCCGAAGGGCGACGCAGGCAGCGCGGAATCGAACCGCGGGCAGTCAGAACGCCGAGTGCTCTGCCGCTGAGCTAGAGCGCCGGAGCCGGATTGGTTCCTTGCGGGACCCGGCGTGGTAAAGAGGAAGAACAGGAAGAAGATCCAGAGCCTCAGCGGATCTCGATGTAGCCGCACTCCGGGCAGGTGTGGGTGCAGGCGCAGCCGCGCCGGCGGGTCCGCTCGCGGGCCTTGGCGGGGGCGTCGGACTCCATTGGCGCGCCGTCGTTGGGGCAGCTGATACCGGGCATGGCGGACCTCCAGTGAAGGGCGGGCAGGACGGGGACGTTGTCCTTCGTCGTCAGATCCGGATCGGCTGTGCCGATCCCCTCCACCCCGGCCAGGAGCGAAGCCGGAGAAGAAAAGACAGCGCCCCGCCACGCCGCTGCTGCCTGGAAGGCAGGGCAGGGCGCGCGGGGCGCTGGTGGGGGCCGGAGCCACGGAGGTCTCCAGGGACGCGCTGCGGGGATCAGCCGCAGTGCTGGGGAATCGAACCCGTTCCGTGGTCGGTCCGTGCAGTTGTCCACTGGCGCACGTTGATGATCAACCAGGGTGTGCTGCGGGATCGAACCGCTCTGCACGGAAGCATGTGGAATCAGGGCAACTTCAGAAGTGAGCGGTACTGGAAGTAGGCGATGGCAGCGGACTCGCCGAGGAAGTAGTGCACCTCTTCCACCGACATCCCGGTGGAGTCGAAGTCGACGATCTGGGGATACGTCTCGGCGAGGATCCGCGCTGCTGCGGGGAGCTCAGCCGCTGGCGGCACGACACTGACGTGCTTGAGCACGTCGTGGACGGCGGTCATGGCTCGTCCACGTCCATCCGGCCACTGATGGTGCGGAAGCGCTCGGCGGGGCGGGCGTCGCCGTGGTCGGCGACGAAGACCTGGCTGGCGTGCAGGCGCAGCTTCTGGATGACGGCGGTGACGACGTCGTCGACCATGGCCTCGACATCCGGTCCGGGGTGGTCGGTGATCACCGAGCCGACGACGTCGGTGAGCCCTGCGTGCAGGGCCTGGTCGTAATCGGTGGCCTTGACGGTCGTGTCGGCGACGATCTGCATGGCGGAACTCCTTCTCTCGGCTGATGATGTGGGGGGCAGGGCAGGACGGCGGCCAGCGAAAGCAGTCCCCGTCCGAGCAGCGCGAGGCTCGGACGGGGACCGCCGGCGTGTGTGACCCGCCTATTCGGTTGTTATTCAGTTGTGGGTTGTGCCGGGTGCGGGGCGCGCTTCTCAGGAGAAGGGCAGCTCCTCGCTGTGCACGGCGCTGGCGACGGCCGGCTGCGGTGCGGCAGAGGCGGCCACGGGGGCTGGAGCCGGAGACGGCTGGGCCTGCAGGGCCTGGTTCTGCGCCTCGGCGGCAGCCACGCGCTCGTTCACGCGGGCTTGGGTCACCGAGCGGGGCTCGAGGAACGTGATGTCCTCGACGACTGCCTTGAGTTCGAAGACCTCGACGCCGTTCTTCGTGTAGCGGTCCTGGCGCAGCTTGAGGTTCACGGCCACCAGGTCGCCTTTGTGGATGCTCGCGAACGGGCCGATGCCGTTGGTGGTTGCGCGAACGAAGGCCTCGACCGGCACGGCGTCAGCGCCGCGGTTGCCCTGGCTGTCGGTGTAGTTGTGGTCGGCCATCAGGGTGAAAGCGACCTTCTTGGAGCCGTCCTGGTTGTTGAAGACGACCGGGTCCTTGGTCAGGCGGCCGATGACGGTGGCGGAGTTGCGGGGGTTCGACATGAGTGTTTCTCCTCGTTGTGCACGAAACGCGCGGGCAGTGTCCCTGCTCCGCGCGTGATGGTGAGTTGAAGTGTTCGGTTGTCTCTCAGACCCCCATCCGGATCAGCTGTGCTGATCAGACGATGATCTTTCGAATTAAGACTCGGATCAGCTGTGCTGATCGAGCGCTCCTCAGTGCTCCTTTCGGATCAACTGCGTTGATCCCGGAGACCCTTGCACCACGGGTCCCGCATCAGCTGCGCTGATCGAGCCCGGTACGCCCGGTCCCCGGCCAGCCCGGTGCTGCCTCCAGATTCCAGAGTTCAGCCTCGATCTGATCGGCCGAGGCCACATCTCCGCTTTCGCAGGCCCGCCGGTAGTCCTGCTCCAGGTACGCGATGTGACCGTCCCGGTTCGGGAACCGCCGCCGGAGGAGCGACCAGCCCAGCCACGCGAGGCAGAGCATGAAGGCAAGAGTGGTGATGAGGATTCCGGCGCTCTCGATGACGTTGTCCATGGCATTCCTCCTGCCTGCTCAGACCCGCAGCCGCCCGCGGACCAGGTCCACGAGCGTCGGGTCGGGTGTATGCCCCTGGGCCTGCTGCAGCTGCAGCCAGGCGAGGACGTTCTGCGTGTCCTGGGCTTCAAGCTGGCGGCGCTCGACCTCCAGCTGTTCTTCGCCCAGGGCGAGCAGCCGGCGCTGGAGATGTTCGATCTGCTCGAGGTGTCCGGTGGTCTCCTTCAGGAAAACCAGAGCCTGCGTGTCCGTGGTCATCAGAGCGTCACCTCGACTTCGTGGGCGATGGAGGCGAACGGCCCCACGGCGACGGAACGAACGATGCGCACGAACCCCGCCACCTGCAGGCGCTCGGCCAGACCGGCATGCTCCGACCAGTCCTTGACGAACAACCGCCCCGGCCCGGTTGTCAGGCCGTAGGCCTCGAGGTTCACTGAGATCCGCTCGGGTCCTTCGTCGGTCAGGAGCACGAGCGTGCGCTGTGCGTCGTCGTGGTGCAGTGTGCCCGTGAGTTCGATGACGCCGAAGTCGACGGCGACGTTGTCCCTGCTGGTGGGCACTGCGGTGGTCCGGTCCATGGTTCTTCTCGCTTTCGATACCTGCAGGCGCAGGTGAATGGTTGTTGACCCCGGGCCGCCGTGGCTTCGTTGCCGGTGTGGCAGGAACGGGACGTCCGGCGCTTCTCGCGACGGTCCGGGGCTGTTCGTGGTGCGGCGCTGGGCCGCAAGGGGTCCCGACTCAGCCCCGCAGAAGGCCAGGGGCCGGAAGGGGTCTGGTCAGAGTCCCCGCTGGGCCCAGTCGTAGACCTCGGCGGGACCGCGACGGGACCTCGCGGAGCCCTGACCCTGCCCCTGGATGAGACGAAGGGTCGGGCGGGCGGTGGGTACAGGAATGGGAACGAGTGGGCTGCTTGCCTCCTCGGCCTGCTGCTGCTGTGCTGCCGCCTTGTCTTTATGTCTGCGCCGAAGCGCAGCCTCGGCCTCGGCGTAGAGCCAGATGAGCCCGAGCACAAAAACGAAGAGCAGCACCACGAGGGCCCAGCTCTGCAGTGGTGTCATGGGCATGAGCGGGACGCTCCTTCGTTGGTCGATGGTTCAGTCGATGAATCCCCCGGCGCAGCTGCGCTGCGTCGCTGCATCCCTGCCCCGGGTCAGGCGGCCCGGCGGGCAACGGTGTGCCCACAGGCGAGGTAGGCGATGTCGTAGAGCGGGGTCGGGCCCCAGGCGGCCTTCCAGTCCTCGGGCAGCGGCAGCGGCTCCGTCGTGCGCCGGACGACGTCCTGCGGCATGCCAGGGATGCCGCCCTCGACGTCGGGCACCGGATCGTCCTCGGGGGTGCAGCCGCCGCACCATTCCTGTTCGGGCATGAGCGCAGCGGCGGCCTGCAGGTGGATTTGCTGTGCGATGGCGTCCGACGGCGGTGCGTCGTCGATGACGCCATGGAGGGGGCGGGCGATGGTCATGATGGAGTCCTTTGGTCTGTATGCGGTCAGTGGGATGAGCGGGATGGCAGCCACCCGCGCCAGGGCCGCCGGGCTCAGCCCACGGCGAGCTGCGTGACCCGCGACCAGCTGCCCATCCGGAACCGGATGGTGGCCGCCGGCGGGACATGGGTCCGGCAGATGCCGTCGGTGCCGCCGGTGCGCCAGGCCTCGTAGGCAAGCACGGCGATGGAGCCGGTCTTGATCCAGCACTCGCGCAGGGCGTCGAGGATCATCTCCTCGGTCCACTTCGTCGTCGCGCCCTGGAAGTGCAGCGGCTGCTCGGTGGTATTCAGGCCCGCCCTCTCCAGGGCTGCATTCCAGGAGCCGAACCGGCGCTCCAGCAGCGGCGCGGACGGTTCGTCGTCGTGTCTGCGGCGGATGTAGTCGTTGCGCGGGAGGCTGTCCCTGTCCGCGGCGCAGCGCAGGAGCGCGTCGACCATCTGCTGTTCGGTGTAGGTCCGGACAGGCCCTTGGACGGCTCCGGCCGGCTCTGCGGGGTCGAATGCCATGCAGGCGTAGCAGTTTCCGGCCAGCGCGTGGGAAATTGTGTGCTCCGAGATCCAGTGATCGTCCGTGTGCGGATCCGGGTTCTCGCACTGCACGCCGCCGCTGTCGTGGTGCTGGCACGGCAGGTGCTCCTGCACCTGCGGGTCCGCGATCTGGCAGCGCGATATCAGGTCCGTCGGCACAGGCGTCCGGGGCATTGGCGGTCCCTCTCTCTCGGGTCGGCGTAGTCCGGGCGCGGCATGCCGTCCCGACCCGGCCCACCCAGGGACCGGGTGACGCGCTCGGGACGCGTCGAGCACCCGGCCGGATCAACTCCGTTGATCCCTCCCAGCCCAGATGACCACTGGCGATACCAGGCACCGCCAGAGCCTGGCACAGACCTTCTGTCAGTCGTCTTTTGTGTCACTCTTCGCGCGTCATCCGATAGATCAGTCGATTGGTCTATCAGATAAGATGTACTGGAAGACCAGTCGGATGCGGGCTCTGTGCCATCCGGCGCAGACATCGATCCGAAAAAAGAGGCCATGGCGATGAAGACCCCGATGACGAGGAAGGCGGCAATGTCTGCCGCCGCGCTGGCAGTGCTGGGCAGCCTGCTCGCCGGATGCTCCGCCGGCTCAGAGACGGCGCAGCCGTCGCCGAACCCGAGCACTAGCTCAGCGAAGGTGACCAGCGGGGACCTCGGCAAGGCGCTGGACCGGCTCGTGTTCCAGGGCACCGGGGCCAAGAGCACCGACGGCGGCGCGTGCCTGGTCCGCGCAGTCCAGGACAAGAAGCTCTCGGATGCCGCGCAGGCCTACATCGTGGTCAAGGGCAGCGACGACATCGCCGCGGTGGCAAATGGCCTGCGCGAGGTGAGCGAGATGGACGCCGCGATCATGCTCTCCCCCGAGCTGCGCGAGAAGTTCGACGCTTGCGTCGACGCGGTGATCCCGCCGACCCCGGCCCCGGGTGCCACGACAAGCAAGGACGGCAAGGATCAGGTCTATTCGCCGCCGAAGCAGGGACAGGAGCTCCCCCAGGCCCGGCAACCGGACCTCACGCCGAAGTTCCCGGTGCCGCAGGGCACGAGCATCAATTCCTCGACGCAGCTGACCGCGGGGCTGGTCTCGATGTTCTCCTCCTACGCGCTGAACGAGGACCAGAAGAAGACCTACGCAGCCTCGGGCGAGTGCCTGGCGGGCGTCGTCTTCCAGGCGGGGTTCTCGCAGGAGACGCTGCGCTTCCTCGCCGGCGGCGCACCACTGGGGGCCGGATCGATCTCGGACTTCCTGCCGAAGGACGAGGACAAGAACATCTGGAAGTCGAAGGACTTCACCTCGGCACTCGTGGACTGCACGGCCAACACAAAGGTCTGAGTAGCCGTTGCAGTAGTCTGATCAAGCAGCAGAACCGGTGCGCGTGCGCACCGGTTCTTCTTTTTATACCGATGTCGGCACTAGAGCATTGTTAGCCGCGCTTTGCCGAGGTGCTCGCGTACAACAGCGATGTCCCTCGTCGGGTCGCGCCGGATCCGCCGTGACTTGACGACGAATGCGGACTTCTCGATCACAACGAGCTTCAATCCATGTTCGGGGATAAGAAGGCGCTTGCGTTCGTCGTAGAGGCGGCGTTGCTCGCCGCGACCAACACCAGAGACGGTCTGCCGCCGATCGAAGAACGGCGAGGGCTTCGAATGCTGCTCCTCCTGGAACTCGACGACGAGCTTGAGATCGGACCAAAAGCCGTCCACGGGTAGCTTGGTGCCGAGGGGGCGCAAAGGGGACGGGTCGCCGCGGAGCCAATCGAACGTCGCTTGGCGACAGCTGCTCATGCCGAGGACGCCATCGCACAGGTCAAGCACGTAGTGCTCATCGGACGCAGTGCGGTCGACCATGCCGTGATTCTTGCAGAGTTCAGCCGGGAGGCCCATGCTTCATAGGTTCAAGAACGTCGTTTGGTCCGCTCTGAGAGCTTAGGATCTCGGAATTAGGGTGTTTCGGTCAGTACCGGCCCCGCCTTCTCTGCATCCGAGCAGCTGAGGCGGTCTAGGTTCCACCGTCACAGATCCCTTCTCGGTGCCCGACCTTATTCATCCGTGCGGATGTTGAGAATGCGGAATCCTTCAGGCACCTTTTCGCGGGCCAGGGTCAGCGCGGCTTCATAGCTGTCGGCACTGGCCGATACCCGTTGATACAGCGAGGGGTCGTCGTCGTTGTCGGTGCCAGCGATCGGGCCAATGGCGAGGATAACTTCCATGGAGGCCATTCTCCCATCGCTTCATTGATGAGCCGGGTCGCCTATGCCACCGCGACGGGCAGCTCGTCCCAATGCGTCGTGCATCGCTTTGAGAGCATGGCGCGCTTCATTTCCCAATCCTGCGGCGTCTTCAGTCCGCCGCGACCGACTCCGACGGCGTCCCGGCCCAACTTCCTGGTGATGTCATCGAGCACCGCGCCGATCCCCCGGGTCTCGGTCTCCGGCTGGAACACCGGCAGCAGCTGGACACCGACGGCCGGGCGCAGTCCGGTGAGCACCACGCCGGCCCTGGCGTAGCGGATGCCGGGTGTCGGAAACAGATCCGGCAGGACGGTACAGGCAGCCTTGGTCAGTACGATCGGATCATCTGTCGGCACCACCAGGGACACCGCCTTGTGCGCAGAATGAGGAACGGTGTTTTCGTCGGCCCAGCCGGTAGAGACCCAGACCGAGAGCACGCCGGCGACGGATTTCTGCGCGCGCAGCCGGGCTGAAACGCGCTGGGCGTAGATCGAGAGCACCTGGTGCATCTCATCGCGGTTCGTGAGCTTCCGAGAGAAGCTGCGGGAGTAGATGAGCTGGTCTTTGGCGGCGGGCGGCTGAGTCTCCAGTTCGATGCATTTCTGTCCCCTGAGCTCCAGGATTGTCCTCTCCATGACGACGGAGAACCGCTTGCGGAGCCATTTGGCATCAGCGTCGCGCAGCTCCCTGGCGGTATGAATGCCGAGCCCGGCAAGGCGTTTGCCACTACGGCCAGCGACGCCCCAGAGGTCCGTGACATGAAGTGAGTCGAGGATCCGGTCAAGCTGCTCTTCCGGAAAGCGCCGGAGGTCGAGCACGCCGTCGAAATCCGGGTTTTTCTTGATGCCGAGGGCAGCGACCTTGGCCAGGGTTTTCGTGGGAGCGATCGCCACACGAACGGGGATGCCGGTGAGCTGAAGGACAGTTCCGCGGATCTCCTGGCCCAGTGGTTCGAGCTCGTCAGGAGTTCCCCGGAGTTTCAGCCAGCTTTCGTCAATCGAATACACCTCCTGCCAGGCACTGAAGCGGCCCAGAATGGTGGCTACCCGGGAGCTTAGCGATCCATACAGCTCATAGTTCGATGATCTGACCGCAACACCTTTGGCCTGGCACCAACCGCGGATCTTGAACCACGGTTTGCCCATGATGTCGGGGTCCAGCGCCTTCACCAACGGGCACGCAGCGACTACGCAGCCGTCATTATTGGACAAGACCAGAGTCGGCCGGTCTCCCAGCGTGGGATCGAACACTCGCTCGGCGTTGGCGTAGAAGGAGACGCAGTCTACGAGAGCGATCTGATCGGGTGCTGGGGTCGGAATAGTCATTGCCACGGCCGGAGACTATCGGCGGGGTCTGACACCGCGCCTGATTTTCGGAGCATGCAGGATCCAGGTGACCACGCCCCACACCGTCATCTCTGTGTGTTCATGGAGGACGATGTCGGAATAGTCGAGGTTCTCCGCCAGGAGAACTGCGCGTCCCCGGATGACGTCCAGCCGTTTGACGGTGTATTCGCCGTCAACGACGGCGATCACGATCTTGCCCGGAACCGGATCGATCCCTCGGTCCACGAGCAGCAGGTCGCCGTCATTGATTCCGGCTCCGGTCATGGAATGGCCGGCTGCACGCCAGATGAATGTACAGGTCGGGTCGCGGACCATGTATTGAATGAGATCAAGGTCACCGGCCCAATATCCCTCTGCCGGGCTGGGGAAGCCGCAGGCAACCGCTTCCGGTGCGAGCGGAAGCATCAGCGGCTCGGTGAGCGCCAAGGGTTCTGGCTGCGAGGCCTGCATGTCCACTTCCTTTTTCGAACATATGTTCGATAGCTCATCGTACGCCCGAGCAGGGATGACGAGCAACGCAGCGTGAGTCCTTGGGTGGTCAACGCAGGAAAAGGCCCTGGTGCGCTTCGTGCGTGCCGGGGCCTCGTTTTTTCGCACGAACGAGAGGTGCGAACCAACGTTCAGCGGCCCCGGCCTTGGGGCCGAGGACCCGGGGCCGCCCTTTGGGGGGGCACGCGATCAGGCACTGACCGGGTGACGCAGATGACTCTACTCCTCCGCTTAATCGCTCCGCAAATATCTATCAGAAGTCATTGCCCAATCATTCGTGACAGGCATTCGAATGAAGTTAGAATGGACTCGTACATCGGTCGAATATGACAGGAGAGGCCAGACATGACCGTCGTCGACGAGCCGAAGGCTGCGCCTCCCGCTGCGAGCGCTGCGACCAGGTCCGGTGGACCGGGCACCGACCAGAACGGCAGCGACCGCAGGGAGCGGGTCTTCACCCGCCTGTCCTCGGACGAGAAGCAGCGGGCGGAGTACTGGGCGCAGCGGCGCGGCTACCCCTCCGCCAACGAGTACTACGCTGAGGCGATCGCCGAGAAGATCCGGCGCGAGAATCTCGACTTCGACATCCCTGATCTGCTCACCGCGCGCATCAACCAGGTCGTCGACGAGCTCAAGGCGCTTTCGACGAACAACGCCAACCTCGAGCGGGTCGTGACCATGGGCTTCGATTCCCTGCTCGGGCTGACCAGGGGCGACAACTATCTGCTGGACGAGGAGAACGGGGAGCTGACGTGAGCCAGGGGCTGAATGAGATCATGCCGTCCACCGACGAGCTGATGGACGTCGACACGTCTTTCCTCGATGCGTACCGGACCGGCGGGAGCGAGGGCCTGAAGCGGGCCTGGGAACGGGCACAGCCGGCGGAGCCGGAGCAGGACACGCCGGAGAAGGATGAGGCCCCGCAGCAGAGCACCAGGGACCTCGACCGGGACACCGGTGCCGGCCAGCGGGGAGGCTCGGGAGCAGGCAGCGCCACTCCCCCGGCCCAGAGCGACGCCGTCGCCGTGGACACAGCAGCGACGCCGCAGGTGCACGACGACGCAGACGCCGATGCGCACCCGGTGGCGCTCCCGGTGTCGCTGCCGGAAGATGCCAACCTCCTCCCGCCCGTCCCGCTCCAGCACACCGACCATCAGGAGGCCGTGCAGTCTGCGGCGGCCAGGGGCGGCTCCGGCGGAGGGGACGAGGGCAGCGAGTCGTTGCCACAGAGCGGCTTCCGGCTCGACGGCGTGAAGAGCCAGCCTGCCGTCCGGGCTCTGCCCGAAGTCATGGTCGGCGCGCTGCGGGAGCAGCTGCGTTCTGCTGCTGTTCGGGAGCTCAGAGTGAGCGATGCGGCAGCCCGCGAGTTCGCCGAGCGGCTGAGCCAGGCAAGCCTGGTCACGGCCTTTCTGCTGGCCCAGCTCGACCTTGGACTGGCGACCGATGCCGCCACCCGGCGCGCGGCGCAGCTGTTCCGCTCCCGTGATCCGTTGCTGGGCAGCATCGCGGCGCGCATGGAAGCCCTGGAGCGGAGGGGCCGTGAGCAGGCCCAGGGCCTGGCCGCGCTGCACGGGCAGCTGGGTGAGGTAAAGGAGACCAGCGCGGCGATCGAGCAGGCAGTCGCATATTCGATCGCGGACCGCACGAGCAACTTCCTGCGCGGCTCGCACGATGTCCACGAGGCTCCGATCACGCACAAGGAAGCAGTGTTTGTGCGCGACCGGGTGCGGGAGGCGACGAAGAAGCAGTCGAAGCTCGAGCGCGAGCGGGAAGGGCGGCCGATCCGGTGAGCACCTGCGGCGTCGCGCTGCCGACCTCCGGACCGTGATCAGCGCTGTCCAGCATCAGCGATGCATGGACAGACGATCCGTGCCACTTTATAGCCATCACGATCAGCCCGTTGCCGCAAGGCGCGGGCTGATTTTCTTTTCAGGGGCTGGGAGTCGCTCGGGCTCTGGCGCGGCTGAGGCGGAGCTAGGACCGGACGGTGAGCCGGCCTTCCTTCATGTCGTCGCGCAGCTGCGACAGCATGTACCAGTGCGCGCCCTTGGGTTTGAGTGAAATGTAGTGCTCGTGCTGCTTGCCGTCCTGCTCCCAATCCAGGACCATCTCCGGACGGCGTAGCAGGCCCTGGTATTCGTCGACGTCGGCACGGATCTCGACGCGCACGCGCTCGTCCCCCGGCGGCACCAGCAACACTGCAATGTCACCTTCGTAGCTCAGTGAGACTTCCTGGGCGAGAAGCCGCCGCACATCGGCAGTGCAGATCTCTCCGAGGGCGACGTCGAAGACGTTCTTGCCGTGCGTGGCGCTCTCCCAGGCGTTGATGCACTCGATCAGCATTGAGCATCCCTGGGCAATACGGATGACGTCGGCCTCGTCCGGCGGCCAGCTGCCCTCCTGCATCTCGATAAGCATGCTGTTGAAGTCCTGTGGTGTTCGCAGGAATGCGTGGTCGAGGGCCATGGGATTCGTGCTCCTGGGTCGGGCGTGAGCGGGTGGCGACTCTATAGACGTTACCTCGATCCGGGGTCGCCGTGAATGATCCGGGCTCTCGCTGACCGGCGTGCCGGCGCGGGTCTCGCCGCTCCCATTCGACTCGCTGTGCGACTCACTCTGACTCGCCATTCGACTCGTTCTGTCGATAGACTGATGACTGATTTATGATTCGGCTGGTTTATGAGTCACCGACGAAAGGGAGTCATGATGGTTGTCGGGATCCTCACCGAGAAGCCGAGCGCGGCGCGGCACTTCGCCGCAGCCCTCGGCGGCATGAACGGCACGTACAACGGAGAGCAGTTCGTCATCGCCCACGCCCGGGGGCACCTGTACGAGTTCGTCGATCCGCACCGGATGGTGGCGGATCCGGACGCGGCCGAGAAGTACCGGACCTGGGACCTGGGCAACCTGCCCTGGGATCCTCAGCAGCTGGACTGGAAGCTGGAGGTGATCAAGGACGCGGGCTCTGTTGCCCAGGACGTGAAGCGCACGCTGGGCAAGTGCGATGAGATCGTGATCGCCACCGACGTCGACCCCACGGGCGAGGGCGGCATGATCGCGGTCAACGCCTTCCTTGAGCTGGGGCTCAAGCCGCGCAAGTGGTCGCGCATGTACTTCACCGACGAGGCCCCGGCGTCGTTGCAGAAGGCGTTCGCAGCCCGCAAGGCGATCCCGTCGCTGCTGGACTTCGATGAGTACAAGAAGGCGCGATACCGTTCCCAGTTCGATTTGCTCTCCATGCAGTTCACGCGCATCGCCACGAACATGGCCCGTCAGTCCGGACAGGACACGGTGCTGCGCCAGGGCCGGCTGAAGTCGGCGATGGTCAAGCTCGTCGGCGACCAGCTGAAGGAGTACAACGACTACGTCAGGAAGCCGTTCTTCCAGAACCGTTTCCGCGACGAGAACGACGTGATGTACACGAACCCGGAGGAGCCGCGGTTCGACCAGAAGGACCAGGTGCCGAACCAGTACAGCCCCTCCCCCGTGGTGCTCGACGGCAAGGCGAAGAAGCAGACCGCTCCACCGAAGCTGCTGGACCTGGCCGCGCTGTCCTCGCTCCTGGTCGGCAAGGGGATCAAGGCCCAGCTGGTGCTCTCGACGTATCAAAAGATGTATGAGGACACGACGCCGTTCAGTGGTTCGGGCAAGCCGTCCGGTGGCGTCGTCTCCTATCCCAGGACCGAGGACAAGACGATCACTCCCGAACAGTTCAAGGAACTGCTCCCCCACGTCGATCAGATCGCCAAGGTTGTCGGGGTAGACGTCAAGCACCTCACGCACCGGACTGAGCGGAAGACCCACGTGAAGCCGACAGGTGCTCACGGTGCCAACCGTCCGGGCCCGAACGTCCCTCCGTCTCTTGATGCCGTCGAGCAGCGTTACGGCAAGGCCGGCCGCCTGATCTACGAGACGCTGGGCAGGAACTACCTGGCGATGATCGCCGAGGACTACGTCTACGAGCAGCAGAAGGGCCACGTCAAGGACTACCCGGACTTCGTGGGCATCGCCAACGTCCCGCTGTCGGCGGGCTGGAAGGCGGTGTTCGATCCGGACGCCGGCGACGACACTGCCGAGGGCGACGAGAACGAGTCGGCCAAGGGCCTGGGCACCAACGCTGAGCCCTTCGTCTTCGAGGGTGCGAACAAGCGCCCCGAGCACCCGAGCATGAAGTGGCTGATGAAGCAGCTGGAGAAGCGCGACGTGGGCACCGGTGCCACCCGGACCTCGACGTACTCCGAGGTTACCTCGACGAAGACGAAGTACCCGCTGCTGCTGGAGAAGGGCCGCAAGCTCACCCTCGCCGAGGCCGGGGACATGAGCTGGCGGCTGCTGCCGGGCACCCGGATCGGCGACCTGGCGCTGACGGAGAAGGTCTACGCCGATATGAAGGAGATTGCCGCGGGCACCGGCCCGGGTGCAGAGGAGCGCCTCGCGGTCGTGACCGACTGGGTGCGCGAGGACATCGCGACCATGCAGAAGAACGCCGCGACGATGCGCTCCGCACTGGGGCTCAAGGAGGAGGCCGTCACCCGGAAGGAGCGGGCGCGGGGCACCTGGGCCAGGACGGGCAATGATGTGGTGTTCGCGCGTGAGTGGGGCGGCCACCGTTTCACTGACGACGAGGTCGCCCGGCTGCTGGCCGGGGAGACGATCGAGTTTTCGGCGAAGAGCACTACAGGCAAGGCCTACGAGGTCTTCGGCGAGCTTGGCGAGAGCACCTTCAAGGGCCGGAAGTTCGTCGGGTTCCAGAAGCTCGGCTTCGGCCGGCGCGACGCCAGCGGTAACGCGGTGCCGCCGGAGTCCTGGTGCCACTACACCTTCACGCCCGAGGAGATCGACCGCCTCATGGCCGGCGAGGGCGTCGAATCCAGCGACTTCGTCTCGAAGAAGGGCAACCGCTTCCAGTGCAAGGTCTTCTTCCGCGAGGAGAAGAAGGGTGAGGGTAAGAAGATCGTGCCTGACTTCGAGGCCTCCCTGGACTCCCCGCCGAAGAGCTGGTGCGGGGTTGCCTTCACCGACGACCAGCTCGCGGCACTGGCCGCGGGCAAGACGATCAAGGGCACGGGCTTCACCTCGAGCAAGGGAAAGAAGTTCGACGCCGAGCTTCAGTGGAAGAACGAGGGCGGCAAGAAGAAGCTCGTCCCCTCCTTCGGCTGAAGTTTCGCGGACTTGTTTCTGAATGATCATTCGGGGTCCAGTCTAATAGACTGCCCGTCCACGTGAATCAGCGCAGCGCGGCACCGCCTGACGGCATCGGATCACACGTCCGAGTCCGTTGGGCGGTGCCATTCCGCGTCAGTCGCGCTCAATTCGATAGGTCTATCTAAGGTAGAGTAATCATGTATCCCTCATCTATGAGGGCATTCGGACAGGCGCAGACACATCAGTGGTGGCAGCAGGGAGAAATTCATGGCGAAGATGTCGTACAAGGTGCCGACGAGCCTCAACAGGTCGTTCCTCGACCACGAGATCACGCTCAGCAAGGGCGGCTGGGCGGCCAAACCCTCCCCCATCAAGCAGCTGTTCTTCTTCGGCGGGGGCGTGCTGGCTCTGCTCTGGGCGGTGACGCAGACCTTCGTGGCGAGCTCGGGTCCGGTCTTCATCACGCTCTTCGTCATCTGGGGCCTGGCACTGATCGTCTACTTCGGCGGCATGACCAAGACCAAGGAGCTGCGGGCGATGAACGTGCCCGCCCTGCTGGCATACGCCCCGTCCCGGGCACGCAACGTCTTCACCCGCCGCAGCTCGGACCCGAGCGACTTCTACTCGATCGTCGGCATCGACGGCATCGAGGAGGACGGCCGGATCCACTTCTCCGATGGCGGTGAGGGGCAGGTCTACCTGGTCGTCGGCTCAGCGTCGTACCTGCTCTTCGACGAGGACCGCATCGGCATCCTGGACCGGGTCGACGCCTTCTGGCGCAAGATCGACACGAACTGCGAGTGGGCCTTCATCACTACGAAGGAGCCGCAGCGGATCTACCACCAGGTGGCCTCGCTCGAGCACCGCAACCGCGCTCTCGAGATCCGCGACCCCGATCTGATTGAACTGCAGAACGAGCAGTACGACATCCTCACGCAGCACGTGGGCGGCAAGTTCACCTCAATCCACCAGTACCTGCTGCTCAAGGGCAAGAGCGAGGACGCCCTGCGCCGGGCGCACATGGTGCTGCAGGCGGAGGTCGAGGGGTCCGCTCTGATGATCAAGGAGGCGACGGTCCTCGACCGCGAGGAGACCGAGCCCATGCTGCGGGTCTTCTACCAGGGCATCGACGACGACCTGCCCGCTCTCAAGGCATCACTGGGCTGACCGGGCCGAGCTGGATGAACACAGGAAGGACGAAGGGTGACATGGCGCTGATGACGAAGGCCCGCGCGCAGCTGGGCATTCCGGGGAAGAAGCCCCGGGGCGGGGACGCGACGGCCGCGCCGGGCGTGGATGAACTGGAGGCCGCTCTCGACGGCGATCCCGCCACGGGCGGGACGGCGGAGCCGTCCGGGGCGACCGCACTGGCGTCGGCCGCTGAGCCGGCCGAGGTGGCCGAGCCGAAGAAGAACTGGTGGCAGCGCCGCCAGGAGATGAAGAAGCTGGAGGGGCGGTTCGACTCGTATCCTCACCTGCTGGCGCTCAAGCCTCGGGAGAAGTACGTCTTCCGCTCCGACTACTTCGAGGTCGACGGTTCCGTGGCGTGCGTGCTCGCGTTCTTCCACGACGACGCCGCGCACGACAACTTCGCCGCGTTCTGGGGCATCGACCGGATCCCGGACGGGCTCGACGAGCGCGTCACCGCGGTCGTCCTGGAGCAGGTGCGCCGGATGGACGAGAAGTGGGTGGATTCGTTTACCAAGCAGTCCGAGAAGCTCGACCGCCTCGACGCGAACGAGCAGGAGGAGACCGGCACGACCTCCTCCAAGCGCAAGGCCGCCAAGATCTCCTCCGACCTGGAAGTCACCATCGGCGAGATCCAGGACGGCGCGAGCTACCTGTCGGTGCACAACCGCCTGTTCCTCAAGGCTCCGGACCTGGAGACGCTGGACGACTCGGTCGACCGCGTCACGCGCCTGTACATCGACCGCTTCGGCACGCTGAAGGCGGCGGCGTACGCCGGCGAGCAGCGCCAGGAACTCTCGGGCCTGTTCAAGAACAACGAGAAGAAGCGCGGCAAGGGCTTCCACTTCACCTCGACCGAGCTCGCGGGTTCGTACTCGCTGGTGACCAACGGCCTGAACGACCGGGGCGGCGAGTACGTCGGCTACATGGTCGGCGACGTCAACAACTCGGCCGTGCTCATGGACGTGAACCGCTACGAGCACCACGTCGTGGTGGCCGACGGGACCCTGAGCGAGTACCTGGACCGCCAGCGTGTGTCGAACATGTGGTGCTCGAAGATCTCGCAGGCCTGCATGCTCGGCAACGGCTCGGTGGTCCACCTCGTGCTGGACGGGGCGGACCTGGACAAGCTCGGCCCGGAGTTCGAGCGGCTGACCTCACGCGTGGACCTGAACCGCGGTGACGTCAACCCCTTTGAGCTGTTCGGCGACGAGGACGACGAACTGACGGTCTTCGCCGAGCAGATGGAGAAGCTCAAGCTGATGTTTGAGCAGCTCTACGAGACCACGGACGGGGCAATCGGCTCGATCATCCGCTCCGCGCTGGAGGACACGGCGACCGACTTCTACGTCGAGCAGGGCATGTGGCGGCACAACGCCAAGAACCAGCGGCACCGCCTGCGCGTGGTCAACATCCCGCATCAGCAGGTCCCGCGGCTGCAGATGTTCGTCTCGTACCTCGACACCGCGCACAAGGCCCTGCTGAACTCAAGCAAGACCGACCCCGACCAGCTGCGCGCATACAACGTGCTGCGCGGCATCGCGAACACGATGCTCAGCACGAACGGCGACCTGTTCAACAACCACACGGCATCGGCCGTGGACGGGGTCCGGGATGCCCGGCGCGTGGTCTACGACTTCTCGCGGCTGATGCGCCGCGGCAAGGGCGTGGCCATGGCCCAGCTGGTCAACATCGTCGGCTTCGCCGTCGGCAACCTCGGGCTCGGGGACACCGTGGTGATCCACGGCACCGAACAGGTCGACGACCGCGTCAAGAAGTACCTGCGCGACCAGTTCGACCACATGCACGAGCGCGGCGGCCGCGTGGTCTACAGCTACAACGACGTGGACAAGATGCTCGTGGACTCGGACTTCAACAAGTTCGACGCCGCGGACTACACGCTCTTCGGGCCGATGCGCGACCGCACGGTGGCGGAGTACCAGAAGCAGCTGCACCAGCAGATCCCACCGGACCTCGCCCAGCTCATCACGACCAAGGGCGAGAACCTTACCTACCTGCGCCGGGACGTGTCGAACGTGGTCTTCCACCTCGACCTCGCGCTGGGGATCAATCCCTTCAGGGAGGCCCAGCGCAGGCAGGTTCGCCTGGAGGCCGCCAAGGCCGACGAGGCGGCCCGGATGGACCAGCTGATGAAGGACAAGCCGGCACCCGGCGCGAAGCTCACCAGCGCCCGCCAGAGCGTCGAGTCCGAGGACGACCGCTCCGAGGACCGGGTGGGGCGGGCCGACCGCAGGAAGGCCATGAAGAAGGCCGGGACGGCCCCGCGGAAGCTGGGCAAGTCATGACGGCCATCACGGAGACGACAGTCAGGAAGGGAAAGATGAACGGGACCATCACGCTCGCGGCGCGGGCCCGGGCCGCGGCGACTGCCCGGGGCGTGCTGGTGCGCGTCCTGGCTCTGTCGCTGCTCGTGGCACTGGTTGTGCCGCTGCTGATGGCGGTGTTCGCGCCGTCGGCGCACGCCGCCGACGACGAGGACCGCGACAATTACTCGCTGTACCAGCTGGCGTCGAATGCCTCGACGTACTTCAGTCAGGAGAACTCCCCCGAAGGCAAGGACAAGCCCGAGGACCGGATGAACGAGGACTGGCGGGCGATCACCGCCGCCCCGGCAACGGGCGGCGACATGCTCGGCTACGCCGACTCCGAATTCAGCCTCTTCAACGTAGTCGGCTGGCTCTTCGCCGAGGCGACGGGCTCCACGCAGACCATCGGGTACGACACGCTGAACGGGACGGCCAGCGGCAGCGGCAAGAACGTCTACTCCGGCATGGTGGACTACGCCCACTTCGGCGCGGCCAACGCCGACCTCGGCCTGGACACTATGTCCTCGGGCATCGGCGGCCAGATCCTGTCGCTCATCGGCGGCGGCGCGATCTGGCTGCTCTACGCAATGGCACTGGCCGTGGGCACGCTGTTCTATCTCATCATCCAGCTGCTGAAGGTGCTGAACCCGTTCATGTGGTTCTACCAGGCGGTCGCCGGCGTGGCGGACTCCGGTGGCAATACGAACAGCGCGCACCAGCAGGACCTCGCCGACGGGATGACCGGTGGCCAAGCCGGCGGCGGTGCCCTGGCGGGCCTGCAGCACTGGATCGCAAGCTGGTACGGCCTGCTGCAGTCCATCGCCTGGGAGGCGCTGGTCCCGCTCTTCATCGGGTTCCTGATTCTTGGCCTGGTGCTGTTCAAGAAGATGGACCGCGGCTCGGCGATCAAGAAGCTCGTCGTGCGCGTCGTCTTCATTGGCGTGGGCCTTCCGCTGCTGGGTTCGATGTACACCGGCGTTCTGGACAAGTTCGATGACTCGCTGCTGGGCCAGCACGCCGGCCCGACCCGCGTCGTGCTCTCCACGTACGTGGACTTCGAGGCCTGGATGATGAACGACCGCCTCGCTGTTCCCGATGAGGCCGTCATCGCCTGGGACAACGGCCAGGCCAGCAACAACGCCATGATGTCGGTGCGCACGACGGCACTGGCGATCAACAAGCAGGCTCACGGTTCGACCTTCCGCGACATCAGCGTGGGCCCCGGTGCGACCAACGCCGAGACGGCGTGGAAGAACAGCCTGGTGGGCATGGAGGGCAGCCCTGCCGGCGACTTCAACGCCGTGGGCGAAACCTTCGGCATGCTCAACAGCTACATCTCGGGCCAGATCACCTCCGCGTCGGACTTCGAGTCGGGCATCAAGAGCGCGATCACCAACCTGCCGGTCAACAGCGACGTGAAGAAGGAGTGGTTCATCGACAAGAAGTCCTACGGTGACAGCGACAACTTCGGCGGGCACGGCGAGTCGGACTACATCCCGACCAACCACCCGGTGCTGGCGGTCGGCGGCAAGGGCCTGACCTCCTCGAACCCGGGCGGAAACACGACGAGCTTCTCGACCCAGGGCACCAAGCACGGCTGCGGGTTCTCGGTCTGGGCGGACAACGCCCCGGTCTCCTGCAACATGTCGGCGCTGTCGGCCTACAACTACCTGAACACCGGCTTCGGCCCCGACTCGATGACGATGTACAGCTCGAACAACGTCACCAGCGGCCTGACCCGCGAGGACCACATGGCGGTCAGCCAGGTCGGTACGGGCCCGGCGAAGTTCATGTACTGGCAGAACGCCGGGGTCGTCCTGGGCAGCATGGTCCTGCTCGGCTTCTGGTACGCCATCGGCATGCTGGTGGGCGCGGTCAAGCGCACCTTCAGCCTCGTGGCCGCGGTGCCGTTCGCCACGCTGGGCGCGATCGCCGCGATCAGCAAGGTGATCGTCTACTCCGTCGCACTGATCCTCGAGGTACTGGTGACGCTGTTCATCTACCAGTTCGTTTCGGAGCTGCTGATCTCCATCCCGGACATCATCTCCGGACCGGTGTCGGCCTGGATGTCCCAGGACGGCCTGTGGGGCTCAGGCATGCTCGGCGGGATCATCGTGGTCATCCTGACCCTGATCTCCTCGCTGCTGATCATCGGCATCACCTTCGCGCTCCTGCGGGTGCGCAAGGTCGTGCTGCAGGCGATGGACGAGGTGTTCACCAAGCTGGTGGACAAGTTCCTCGAGACCAACACCGCACCGAAGCCGGACAAGAGCGGCATGCTCCCCGCGCTGACTGCGGGAGCCGGGGCCGGAGCGGGCATGGCCATGGGTAACAAGCTCGCCTCCGGCGTCGGCGGCAAGCTCGGCGGCAGCGGGGCCACGAAGCCCACCGGCACCCCCGGTGGCGGCAAGGGCTCGCCGACCAACGCCGGCGGCCTGAACGGCGAGCAGAAGTCGCTTGCTGCCGGGAAGGGCGCACTGGCCCTGGCCGCCGGTCCGAACGACGGTCCGGAAGCCGGCCCCGACGGCGGCCCCGCCGGTCCCGGTCCGGTTCCCGGCGGTAGTGGTGACAGCGGCGGCCGCGGCCCGTCCGCTGGTGGTCCCGAGGGTCCCGGCGACAAGGGCGGTCCTCTGCAGCTCACGGGCGGCAAGGCGGGGAGCTCCCGCTCCGACAAGGAGACTGCTCAGACCCTGAGCGGCAAGGGCGGCCTGTCGAACCTCGGCTACAGCACCGGCCAGGGTCCCTCCCCGCGGGGCGGCCAGGCCACCGGCGGCCAGACGAGCTTCGGGCTTGGCGGCGCTCAGGGTGCTCCTGGTACCGGGCAGCCGGGCCAGGGCCAGAAGCGGGACGGGCTCACGGGCGGCACCGACAGCGGCGCACGCACCAGCGGCGGCCGCAAGGCGGTCGCCGGCCAGTCGGCCCCGACGCAGTTCGGCACCGGCCAGCAGGCCGCTCCGGCCTCTTCGGGCCAGGGCCCGCGCTTCACCGCTGGTACCGGCGGGCCCGCACAGGGGAACCCCGTCGTCGCAGCGGTCCCGGGAATTCCGGGCACCCGGGCAACGCGGGCCGCCGCAGGCCAGCAGCCGCAGGCCAACGCGGGTTCCGGCTCCCGTGCTGTGCAGGCGGGACCGGGTATCCCGCAGGCCAGCGGCAGCCAGCGCCGCAGCCCGCAGGCTCCGGTCCAGGCTCCGTTCCAGCCCCGCACCGGCGCTCCGGCGCAGGCGCAGGGCCAGTCCGGTCAGCGTCCGCAGGCCCCGGCTCCTGCTCCTACCAAGCCCCGTGTCGGTGGCCGGGTTACCGGAGGCGCTCAGATCAGCCAGGGTGTCCAGGCGACTCCACGCAGCGAACGTCGATCGGCACCGGCGGCTCAGGCTCCGAAGGCCCCGACCCCGAAGTCGTCGCAGCGGCCTCCAGTCCAGCCGCGGCGGACGGCGGATCCGGCTCCGAAGCGCACGGATGGACCCGTGTCGCGGGGGAAGCCGGCTGAGGACCCGAAGAACTGATCGTTGATGATGAGGGCGGCGCACTCCGACAAGGGGTGCGCCGCCCTTTGCCTGCCACGGGGGAAGGATGGAACGGATGAATCTGCGAGGCAAGGCGCGCGACGAGTTTCCGCTGGGCTGGTGGCACTCGGGGCGCTGGTGGCTCGAGGGAGCGCGCGAGCTGGCGGTGAACTGCCTGGCTGCGTTGGCTGCTGTGTGCTTCCTGCGCGAGGCGCTGCGGCTGGTCCGCGATCGCGACAGCCCCGCTGATCTGGCGCGCCGGCGGGTGCCGACGGAGGGTTGGGTGGCCGGGCTCCTGCTCGGGTGCATGGCTTTGGGTAGTTCAACGGCCCTGGCGGCCGTGGCAGCACAGACGGGCTCCTCTGAACCGGGACTGGTCCAGGCGGCGGTCCTCATCGCCATCTTCTGGTGGCTGGCCAACGTGGTGGTTTCCGTAACCGCGCTTGCGGTGCTGGCCAGGTCTCGGGTCCGGCACCGGGACACCTGGGCTGAGATTGACTTCGTCGAGAGCCATGCGCCGAAATATGGACGACCTCCGGAAACGGTCGAGGAGTACCGGGCGCTGCGCCTGAAGGGCGGACGGCTGTAGGGCTCATACTCGTTTGCCAGCCAGTCAGACACAAGAAGACCCCGCGGACGTGATGTCCACGGGGTCCTCTCTTCCCGTCAGGCGGCAACCACACTGCAACAGCTGCCTCAGTTCCTCCGGGAGCCCTTGTCGAAGATCCGCGAGATGCGGTCGATTCCCTCGGCGCTGAAGATGTCCGAGACGGTACCGGAGGTCCTGCTGCGCGGCAGCTCCGAACGCAGGGTGAGCTTGACGTACCCCTTGGTCGGCCGGGACTCGATGACGTAGACGATTTCGTGCGAGACGAAGGCTGAGGTGTCCGAGTCCGGCTTCTTCCGGTGGGTGAGCACCCGGAAGCCGGGACGGTCTCCGATGTAGTCGAAGAATCTGCCGAGCTTCTCTTCCTCGAGCTGCCGCCGCTCCCCCGCGTTGCGGCCGGAGACTTCGATCAGCTGGATGTGCGTGCAGTCCACATCGTCCGTCGGCCGGCGGATGTCGTCGAAGTCCCAGGTGGCCCGGGCTGCGCGCAGCTGCTCGTCGCTGGGGTATGCCACCCTGCCCTGGTAGTACCTGATCGGTCCAATGAGCGTCATGCCCGACCTCCTGGATCCTGTCCGGCGCATGCTTGCGTCCCGGGAGAGAAAAGGCGGAGCCCCGCGGACGCGTGGTCCACGGGGCTCCGGTACTGCAGGTCGCTCGGGGCAGTCAAGGGGTCAGCCTCCTCAGCCGCAGTACTTGGTCTTGACGGCCTTGCCCTGCTCGCTGTCGACGGGCACGAGCACGACGTCGTTGACGCCGTTGGAGAAGACGAACTCCATGGTCGACTTGTCCTTGCCGAAGCTGATCGAGCCGGTCTCGGTGGTGCTGCGGCCAGCCTCGGTCCAGTCCACGGAGGACTTGGACTCGTTGATCTTGCCGGTGCCGCGGACGGTGTAGGCGTCCTTGAGCTCTCCCTTCGCCGCGGCCGCCTTCGGGTCGTCGAGGACGGAGTTGATGGAGTGGCAGGCGAGGTCCTGGCGGCTGGCGGTGTCGAAGTAGGTGATCTGGTCACCGTCCACGACGACGATGTCGCCGTTCTGTCCTTCCGAGGTGGCGAAGTACCGCCCGTCCCCGCCGGAGCTGCTGCAGCCGCTGAGCACGAGCGCGGCGCATGCCAGGGCCGCAGCGGTCGCGGCCAGCTTCGTCCGCGTCACGTGTGCGGGCCTGGTGATGTCCATGGTCTTCTTGTCCTTCTGGTCGGTCCTGTCGTCCTGGCTCTGTGTCCAGGCAATGAGTGTTCGGAAGGTCCAGCGTCTCGGCTCCACAGTTCAGAACTGTTTCCCCGAGCCCCCGTTCCCAGGCCACGCCCGGGAGCCGAAGCTGGACTTTCCACGCCCGCATGGACGGACGATCTGCTCAGCCGGGGCTGAGCAGAATTTCCACTCACATACCTGTTTTCTCTACCAGTATGGCAGACCACGTACCACCTGTACCACCTTGCACATGTCAGTCAGGAGATGACAGGGACAACTCCAGGCACAAGGAGCAGCAGGCGTGGCTCTCGGCTGCGAAGGTCAGGAGGACGTCCGCGCTGTGCCCGGTGTGCCATTCCGGGCCGTCTGGACCGGGAACGGCACCGCAGACGGGCAATAGGTCGTCGGGACGGGTGTAGAGGTGGTGGACGGTGGTCTGGGCGGCGGATGCAGCAGGCATGAGCCCATTGTCCATCAGCACTGGTCGACCTGGTCAGGAGCTTCCGTCTGAACGCAGGCCAAGACCGAAGTTAGGCCTGAAGAGGTTCGTCGCAGGCTTTACAGGCCTTCCGGCCGCCAACGCCCGATTCCTGGACGACCAGCAGCCTTTTGGGGTTGTCGTCCCAGACGTTGCCCACTGAGTTGCACCAAGCAGGGTGGAAGACCTTTCCCGAGCTCACCACGTAAACCTGGCCTGGACCTATTTTGGGTGAGCCATCGCTGCGGCGTGATGCTGGTTCAACGGGGTGTAGCTGTCCTAGTTCTTTGGACTCCTGCTTGGCTTTTGCTGCGGCCTGCCAAGCGCGGCGCGGACGAGGTGTCATTGATCCATCAGTTTCTGTTGAGGCCGAAGTCTAGTCATCAGTGCGTCATTGTAGTGGGACTCGGCCGAATCCACTTCGTAGATGGCGTGCCGGCTCCGAGAACGCGAAGAAGGCTGAAGACAACGGCAGGCTAACTACGGCCTCCGCAACATATGCGCACGGGACCAACGCCGATCCTAGCGAAGTGAGCACGCACAGGCAGTCGTACGTCCAGCTCCTCAGAATGCTCGTGTCATTGGTGCTCAAGATAGGCGACGACTTCCAGGTGTCGGTCGCGCACAAAACACCGCAACTGCCAGAGGCCGTGCAGCTGTTGCTGGAGGGGAACAAATGATCGACGGGAGTGTTCACGATCAAGTCCCACAACATCGGACATGCAGCCGTGCTTGGCGGCATATCGCTGATCGTCGCCTAGCTCGACGGCAGGCCGAGCCTATCGAAGAACGCCCTGTTCCGCTCTGTGGCCGCATTTACGAGACCGTCGAAGCTGATGACTTCGACGTAGGCCTTGTAGGGCTCGATGTAGCCGAAGTACCCGAGCCCGTCATGTGTCTTGGTCAGGCCCGACAGCTTGCACATGCGTTCCATCGTCGGCGTCAGGTCCGCGATGACGTAGCAGAAAGCCGGCGGCTACTGCGCGCTCGACGGGATCGGTCGCCCAGTTGCAGTCGCCGCCTTGCCCTCACGGACGCGCGCGACGTAGTCGAGGCACTGTGCGATGGGGTTCTTATCCTCCGCCGTCGCATCATTGCGCATGGGACGCTTGAGCTCGACGACGACGATCGACTGCAGCGGCAGCTTCTGCCCTTCGGACGCGAGCACGGGCAAGTCCGGCTCGAGCACGCGGGTTGCCAGAATGTCTGGTCTGTTCGTCGAGGCATCGTCCGTGACGGGCATATTCTTGAACGTCTTGTCGGACGCGAGGTAGTCGTGGAAGACGAGCCGCTCGTCGAGGATCCACAGGTTTGACGCGTCGACCCCGACCTCGTTCGAGTCCTGCCGCATCGGGAAGAGCAACTCATGGATACGGTCCTCGCGGGCGTACTTGCCGTTGCCGTCCGACTCGATGAGTTTCGCGAGGATGTCGAGGGTCGTTCGTCGTCGGGCGACGTAGTTCGCCAGGTCGGACTGGTTGAAATCCTTCACTGTCACGAGGTACTTGGCGAGGCGCTCGTCGTAATCTTCGGGCTTGTCGCCGCTCGAATCCGCGAATACGGCCTGGCCCTCTGCCAATAAATCGGTTTCGATCCTCTGGGCATGCTTGTGCAGCTCCATTTCGAGGTCGGTGTCCTTCATCGACGGGTCCACGACGATCCCGGCTGATTCGATGCGCTTCATGAGCGGGCGGTACTTCGGCCCCTTGGTGCTCACGTATTGGTGGATCCGCTCCTTGCTCGCGACCCGCGCCGATGCCAGCGGCTCGGTCAGCGCCTTCGAGACCTCCTGCAGGACGCCTGTACGGATGTCGTCGAGCGTCGGCTCGTCGATCAGGGCGTCGCCCGCCATGCGCTCCGGCAGGTCGAAGTCCGTGCGGTCGGCCCTGACGTGGTCGTTGAGGTAGGTCGAGGACAGGTAGCAGACGTAGGTGAAATCGGTTGAGGTGCCGTCTTTCATGCGCGCGTAGAGGCCCGGCAGCTTCCCCGCGATGCTCTCGTCTTTGACGACCCGGTTCGCGGCGCACCAGTGCAGGCGCGGCGTCGCGTTGCGGGCCGAGGTCTTGAGGCGCAGGTTGAGCATCTCGAACGTCTGGCCCTTGACCTCGAACGACGCTGCAGTCTCGGAGTGCCCGAGCTCTTCGACAAAGTCCTTGAGCGAGAACGTCTCATCGTCGTCAGACACGAACACGTCGGGAGCGCCGCCGTCGCGGAGGAAGTACCAGATACAGTGCTCGAAGATTTCGCGCGCGATGGCCTCAACCGTCTTCGCCGCGCTCTGCTGGTACGGCTTCTTGAAGCCTTCCAGACACACAGAGCTGCCGGCATCGGTCAGTCCGTCGGGCGCGTCGTCGCGCACGACGTCCTGACTGACCGAGAACCTGAGCTGACGTCCCGCAAGGGTCCCACCCTCGTAGTAGGCGCTGCGCACCTCGACACGATCGAACGCCACCAGCCAGAGCAGCCGGCTCACGCCACGGCAACCCATACCGGCCTTGTAATCGCTGTCGAGCGTCTCGAAGGACGTCATGTTGTCGGGCGTGAACCCGATGCCGTTGTCCTCGACGCTGAAGCCGGTGATGATCTTGAGCGGGGCGCGGCCAGGAGAGCCCGCGCTAAGGTCGAACGCGCCCTGCCGCTCCCGGTGAATCCGGACAGTGAGACGCCCTCGGCCAGCGGCATCGTCGGGGAACCGCGCGTCGATCGCCTGGATGCCGTTGACGACCGCCTCGTGCAGCGGGAGCAGCGCATGGGTTTTCGGCAGTGTCGTGTTCCGCACCCGCCCTGCCAGCGACGTCTTCAGCGCCATGGTACCTCCTCCACTCGTTCGATGTTATGGACATTAGCCGCGACCACTGACGTTGAAACTGATCATGCCTCGTGTCCGGATCCCCAACGTGACGGTCGCGCGCCCTTGGATCACCGTATGCTCATCGGCCTCCGCTTACGCTCAAGCTAGCGATTTCGCTGGCAAACCGGGCAAAAGTGGCTGGAGCGGTTCATGAACTTTTCGCGTACGATCGGCGTTTCGTATCGCTTGCAGGAGTGCCCAGCGAGCCCATAGACACTTAGACCTAGGGAAAACCAGCCCTTCTGTCAGTCATCCTCGTAGTCGCCTTCAGCTAGTTCCTCATCCAGGTCAGCAAGCTGAGGGGCTGTGGGAGTTCCGATTGGTTCCGGGCCGCTGATCTTGAACATCATCCAGATACGAGCCGTGAGATTCGCGCGCCGTTGCTCGAAGAATGCGGTGAACTCGTCAACGGAGTGCGGTAGCGGCGACGGCAGGGCATGTCGTTCGAGGAATGCGCTTCGATTATCCGGGGATGGATACTCCGCAGCAAGCCAGTCGTCCGGCGCTTTGTCAGACTTGCCGATGTTTTCGAGCCCTGGGAGCAGCTGCAGGTTCGGCAGGCGATCCCGCTTTGAGACAAGCTCCTCGATGGACTCCGGGGTGAACAGCGGTGTGCCGTCGGGGTTCTTGAGACGCGCCAGTACTTTCTTGTTGACCCGCGCGGCCGGAAATACATGGTCGACGTGGAACAGGTTGCGCGTGTCAACATGCGGGAACAGGGCTGCAAGCACTGCAAAGGTCCGGGCTTTTCCGTACTCCAGGGTCAATATGTCGTCGACCAGGGCATCTGTGACCGCGAGCGATTTGCCGCGAAGTGCCATCGCCTGTTCGATTGCTGAGACCGGGAACCCCGAGGCACCCTGTGCCTTGATGACCTCGCGCAGGTCACGAAGCAAGGTGTCCAGGCCAGAGCCCCAGACACCGCGGACGATGAGGGACCGCAGAACCCATGACCGAAGAGCTTCACGATCTTGGCGGGACGCAGGTGACTCACGGTATGCGTGTCCAAGCTTCCGGCGATGCACGTAATACGCAACCGGGATGAGGACGCTGTCCGCGGTGAGTGCACCGCCGGACAGACCGAAATCGCTAAGAAGTCCGACCGCAACGTGGAGGGATGTACTCATGACATCCCAGCCGGCCTCGAGCTTGGCCATGTTGGGCGTGCTAAAGTTTTTGACCTTAAACCCGATGTCACCGATGTCCGCAAGCACCAGTCCCGATTTCAGGATCGTGTCCCGGGAGAAGTTGAACCCGTTTCCCGTCTGGTTTAGGGAGTCCACCAGGCCATGGACAGCGGCACGGGCGTCACCCTCCCATTGCGCTGTGGCGATGGACAGGAGCAGGTCGCTGTAGGAGAGGACGGTGCCGCCGGAGTTGACTCGCACGAAAATGTCGAGGACACGTTCAATGTCCTGCACGTCTTCCTCATAGAAATGGAGGCTCGCGCTGTGGTGGATCGCCTCCCAGAGCTTAGAGGCGAGCTCCATTGCTTTCAGGTTGTTTCCGACGCCGTACTTCGCCGGAATCATCATCATTGCTGAAGGTTCGGCTGCGTCGAAGATCTCGGACACCGGGAGCCACGACTTGCTCTCGTCGTCTGCCGCTGCGTCGATGTCGGTTTTGGTCAGGAATTGGAAGTGGTACTTGAGGCCGAGCTCATTCTCGGGGGCTTCATCCAGAAGGTTCAGGTAGAGACGACGCTCCGGGTAGGACCATGGCTTGTTCGCCCAGCCGCCATGGACCTTATAGGCGTAGGTACCTCGAAGTCCGATATTGAGTGACGTCAGTCTCTGCTGACCGTCGAGGACCGCGATGACTTCACGGTCGGTGGGTATGTCGACTACTGGGTTGTGGCGGTTGTTGAAAGCGCTGTAGTCCTTCATGAATCCGTAGAACTTGAACTCGCTGACTGTTGCCGGCAGTACCTTCCACGAGAGGAAGCTCCCAACCGGGTAACCGCGCATGATGGAGTCGAACACCCGGATGATCTGGGTAGGTTTCCAGACGTACTCTCGCTGGATTGCCGGAAGTATGAGCTTGTTCTCCTGGATCTGTCGCAGCGCCTTTGCGATCGACATCGGCTCTTTGTGTCCCATGGGCCACACTCTACGCGGCACCCCAAGATCCGAATTGAGACACACAAGGTTGTCATCATCCATTTTCGCAATGCTGACTTGAGGGCTGCCTTCTTTGCCAGGTGCTCGGCCTGAACTATCCAGGGGATGAGCCGCTGATTCGCCGTGCAATTGGTCAGAGCCGGCGGAAGAATCGGTGCCAGTAAGCCTCTTCTGCGTCCATCAGCATCTCGTAGGTCCGTTCGGCCACGAATTTTCCAAAGTAGGGGCGTTCTTCGACGTTCAATGCTCCCAGGGAGACAAGGGCGGCCGCCAACAGCGCATCGTCCTCGATCGAAGGCTCTACCCATTCCCGCACGCCATCGGCGGCAAGGTCCTCCCACACGTGGGGCGAGGTTGCTATGGCCTCCCTGGCCGCGGCAAGGCGTACCTTCACGTCCCCGCTGCGGGACCGCATGTAGAGGTGGACCTGATATTCATCCGAAGCCGGAGCAGCAAAGGGTGGTGCCCCGCAGGCGGGCGGACGGTGCGTAGGAATGACCTGGTAGCGTGCCCGGACAGGGTGCCGGTCATGGAGGGTCTGCCGGATTTCCCTGATGCGGTGCCCTGGGCGCAACGTCGCACTGCCAGGGATATGGTCATCCCGCCCTGTCTCGTTGTGTGGTGCCATGGCGTGTCCCGACAATCGGCCGACGGAGCTCCCCGCCTCCATCGTAGGCCTGGCTCGGATGGAGGTTGAAGGGCCATGGAACAAGGCGGTCGCAGTCATGGCGTGTGTCCGTCGAGCCGGCGACATACGGACGTTTCCGTGGCAGCGGCTGCGGCGTGCGAACATCCTTGATATGGCAAAGTCACCGAAGAGGCCAGGCCCTGAGCTGTGGTCCGAGGGATTGATGTGGGTCGAGGCAGCCGAGATGCAATGCGCGCGGTTCGAGCGTCTGGTCCGGGAGAACGAACAGGCGCGTGAGGATGCACACCGCCGCCGAGACTGCGCGGAGCGCCCGTGGATACGGGACTTGGGCGATCCTCCTATCCTCGTACCGACCGTGGCCTTGGAATGGCAACAACAGGCCGAGCTCTCGTTCCTGCTTGTGGCGACCCAGCACGTGCAAACTGCCGAGGCCAGCCTCCCAAAGGAGCACCGACCGAAAACCGTGCTCGACGAGGATCGGATCCTGTACCTGCTGCGGGACTTGAGTGAGCATCGGGAGGATGCCGAGGGACGGGCGCGGCGGGAGCTGCTGGAATCAGAACACGCTGCGATGCTTCAGAAGATCCACGAGATGCTCGCGATGAGGCGGGGCGGAGAGCGCGAGCTGGAAGCCCTCCGGGAGAAGTTGGAGGCCTACCCGCCAACGTTGTTTGAGCTAGCCATGCCCGACGACGAGGAGGTCTGGCTGGCGGGTATCCCTCTCACACGGATCAGGGTGTGGCTCATCGACGCGCGCTGGTGCTTCCGCCGGGCGCTGGCGGAAGTGGGCGTGGTGGCACCGGAGCCGCTTGCTTCCACGGTCACAGACGACGACACCTATGACTGGCCGAGTCTGCGGCTCAGGTATCGGGCATGGGAGCTTGAGTGGCAGGGCGAGGAGAAGCTGTCCGAGGATGAGCAACGGGCGCAGGAAACAATGGACGAGATGGACCCCATCGTGGATGGCCTGCTCGCTGGGTACTTTAATGAACAGGAGGCCAAGCGCGACGACGAACGGGAGCCGGGTCAATGATTCGTGGATTTCCACACGTCGTGCTGCTGCTCAAAATGAGCACCGCCACCGCCCACGCGCGATGGAGAGGTTACGTACCGCTCCCCCGGTCCAGCCAAAACTGAGGCAACTGATCCATCGGGTTGTCCACATACGCCAAGGCACCTCTAGAGACAGCCTGCTGTTGATGCTGGACTGGATCCATGCTCAGCTACGAAGACATCATCCTGCTCGGCGAGGAACGGGTCCTCGTCATCCAGGAGCACAAGGACGGCAGCTGCTGGTGCGGCCAGACCTGGGATTGATCGGGGTCGACAGAGGCTTCATCCCGTCGCGCTCAGTTTGCCGGCCAAATGACCTTTTCGCCCATCAGCTTCAGGAACGCAGCATATTCTTCGACGGTCAGCTCTCCACGGGCGGCAGCGCCCGCGACCGCGTCTCTCCTTGACCAAAGGAACGACGGACCTTCCTCCCGTTGGACCGCATAGATTGTCATGTCGAGGCTTGCGAGCGTTTCTATCAGGCTCGGATTCTGGGTGGTTCTTGCTTGCGAAATTGCAAGACTGACCTTGTCCCACTCGAGGTCGTAATCCTCCGGGGAGAGTGGAACTGCAGCCGGTCCGTGGGAACGGTTGCGCGGAAAGTGGCTTCCAAGCATCACAGTCAGCGGCGGTTCGCCACCGGCCATGCGGTTCAAGCAATATCGTTGGTCTGCGGCCTTCTCAGTTCGTTCTTCGAGGGCGAAGGGGTTGGTGCTACGGGCAGCGAAGATCCTGGTCGTATCCAGAGCCCGAAGCTCGTCTACCGGGAAGATCGAGTCATACCTGGACCCAAAGAGCACTCGGTCAAACGGTTTTCGATGAGTCCAGTGCTTCTTGATACGCGAGCGGATGTCGCTGGACTGGCCTATGTAGAACTGGCGGTACTCATCGAAGACCATGATGTATGCGCCGGCGACACCGTCCCAAGGTTTCAGTGACTGTACTGGCTTGAAGGTACGGCCTTTGGCCAGGACATGGTCCAAGGCACCCTCAAAGTCGTCCTGGTCCAGAGACGCGAAGTACTTCATGGACAAGTCGAAGTTGGCCAGCGCCGCGTCGCGATACACCAGCAGGAACACGTCCGAATGCTCGGTGTGCTCCTCATCGCGGTACATCCACGCCGTGTCGTTCCAGACCTCCTCGGGCCAGTCCTCTCGTCTTGGCTTCTCCTTCGGCCTCCGGTTCGGGTACGCGTAAAGCTCCCTGGTCATCTTGTGGCCGAATCGGCTTGCACGCAGCTGCTCTCCGAAGTGTTCGATGCCTGGATGGAGCACAGGCTTGGGTTCCCTCATGGGTTAGAACCTATCCGGAAAACGTTCCTTGTCCCGCGATGGCCGCGCGCGCTCTTAGGGGACGCTGGAAAAAAGACATCCCCTGCTCGAAGCGGAACGGTTTTCGAGCCGCTCTGTATGCCACATGGAATACCGGGGAGTAGTCCGGACCTTCAGCCTCGTGGTGACTTTGTTCTTGGTTTCGGCTGACACTTGGGGCAGCGATATGACGAACGGTTCATGAACGGCTCGCGCACGATGAGGGCACCGCAGCGTTCGCAGGGCTGACCAGCCCTTCCGTATGAATGCAAAAAACGGTCGAAGTATCCGGAGTCCCCGTTGACGTTGACGTACAAGGAGTCGAAACTCGTGCCGCCGGCGGCCAAGGCTGCGTTCATGACGTCCCGGGCGGCTTCGATGACCCGTTCCGCGTCGCCGCGCCGCAGTTTGTCGGTGGGGCGGGCGTAATGGAGTCGTGCCTTCCACAGGGCTTCGTCAGCGTAAATGTTGCCTATTCCGGATATGACGGACTGGTCCAGGAGGGCCCGTTTGAGTCCCGTCCTGCGGGCCTTGACCTTCCGGTAAAACTCATCGAAGGAAAAGTTGGGGTCCAGGGGGTCGCGGGCTATGTGCGCCGCTTCCTCTGCAATTTCGGGCAGGGGCGTCTCGCCCAAACCGCCGGGGCCGCCGTCGGGCGTCGGGATGAGGGACGTGACGAACAAGCCGCCAAAGATCCGCTGGTCCACGAACCTGAGCTGCCCGGGCATGCCATCGGACGCGCTGAGCCGGATCCGGACCTTGAGGTGCTTTTCATCCGGCACCTGGGGATCCTGCATCAGCAACTGCCCGCTCATCCCCAAATGCGCCATCAGGGCCGTACCGGGCAAAGCGGTGTCCGAGCCTGCCATGGACAAGGGCATCCACAAGAATTTCCCGCGTCGCACGACGTCCAGCACCGTAGCGCCTTCAAGGTTGCCGATGAAGTCCTCGGTACCCAGTGCATGGCGTCGGATGGACCTGGGGTCCAGGACCTCGACGCCGGTGACCGTGCGGCCACGAACCCAGCGCGCGAGGCCGCGGCGCACCACTTCTACCTCGGGAAGTTCGGGCATGGATCAGGAAGAAGCCGGTTCGGTGGAGGCTGTGTCCAGTGAATTCAAGGCACGCCAGGCGTCCGCTGCGGCTTCCTGTTCCGCTTCCTTCTTCGAGTGGCCCGAACCCCGCCCATAGGGGGTGCCGCCAATGTTGAGCACGGCTTCGAAGGTGCGGGCGTGGTCCGGCCCGGAACCTTCCACGGCGTAGTGGATGGTGCCGAGTTGCCGGCTGGCTGCCAGCTCCTGGATGCTGGTTTTCCAGTCCGTTCCGGCGCCCAGCGCACCGGCGTCCTTGAGCAGCGGACCCACGAGGCGCATCACGAGTTGGCGCGCGGTTTCCATGTCATTGGAAAGGTAGGTGGCGCCGATCAGCGCTTCCATGGTGTCCGCGAGGATAGAGGCTTTGTTCTTGCCGTCGGTGATCTTTTCGCCCTGGCCAAGGTAAATGAACTCGCCAACGCCGAGCTTGCGGCCGATACCTGCCAAGGCGCGCGTACTCACGACGGCAGAACGCCGCTTTGCGAGCTCACCTTCAGGGAGCTCAGGATGGTCGCGGTACAGGGAATCGGTGACGGAGAATCCCAGGATGGAGTCGCCGAGGAACTCGAGGCGCTCGTTGGTGGGGATACCGCCGTTCTCATACGCGTATGAGCGGTGTGTCAGAGCAAGACGAAGCGTCTCGGTGTCAATGGAGACACCGAGACGCTTCAGAAGCTCTTCAGTTGAAGACATCCTTTGTCAGCCTGTGCGGCAGCTTAGGCGTCTGCGACCTTGCGGCCCTTGTATTCAAGGAACAGCGCGGTGCCGGCGGAGTCGGTGACGACCTTTGCCTGGTGCGGCAGGCTGTAGGTGACCTGACCGTTTTCGATGGTCTTGACCAGGTTGGGGGCAGTTGCCTTCCACTGGGCACGGCGTGCGCGCGTGTTTGCGCGAGACATTT
This sequence comes from Paenarthrobacter sp. YJN-5, assembly GCF_015040095.1. Classification (NCBI taxonomy): domain Bacteria; kingdom Bacillati; phylum Actinomycetota; class Actinomycetes; order Micrococcales; family Micrococcaceae; genus Paenarthrobacter; species Paenarthrobacter sp. YJN-5. The sequence continues at coordinate 1,826,741 of NZ_CP053544.1, read as the reverse complement.
TCCGCTTGGGAACAGCCACGGCTATCTCATTTCTCTCTTAGTCCAACAGTTACTAATCAGTTTGCCGGTCAGTCTTAGCCAGATCAGCTAGGGCAGCCCAGCGAGGGTCCAGGACCTCGTGGTGGTGCCCCGGCTCGTCTTCCAGGCGCGCCCCGCATTCGGAGCACAAGCCTTGGCAGTCTTCCCGGCACACCGGCTGGAACGGCAGCATGGTGACTACTGCGTCCCGCAACACCGGCTCAAGATCGATCAGATCGTGCTCGACTCGACGTTGCTCTTCATCGTCTTCCCCGTCCGAAAGCTCTTCGCCTTCGTAGAAGAAAAGTTCTTGCACATTGACCTCAAGGTCATACGCAAGGGGATCCAGGCATCGACCGCATTCGCCGGTTACTCCGACGATTGCGGTACCGGATACCAGAATTCCTTCGTGTACGGCCTCAAGCCGGAGATCGAGCTCGACATCCGAGCCTTCCTCCACGCCAATGAGTGCCACACCAAGGTCACTTGGTGCAGGCACATGCTCCTTGAGTGTCCGCATGGTTCCTGGACTGCGTCCAAGGTCCTTGACTACCAGCGCCAAGGGCGAACTTGCATCTCGCTTAATGAGAACTCCTGTAGAACATATGACCGACGTACCATCTTAGCCTGATCACGTGCGAGGACTCAAACCGGCGACGGGCGCGTAAATGCGCCAACGTGTTCAGTTTGGGAATTGCGCGCGAACGGCTGCGGGCACAGCTTTTAGCCTACCCCTTACGTTGCTGTTCTGCCGAAGGCTCGCCCGCGAGCAGTCGTCGAAGGACGGATTTGGGCACGAAATCCGAGATGTCGCCCCCCAGGACGTTGACCTCTTTGATGAGCGTCGAGGAGAGATGGACGTAGTGCGCCTCGGCGGGCAGGAAGACCGTTTCGACGCCGGTAAGCTGCCGGTTCATGGTGGCCATGGGCAACTCGTAATCGAAATCCGAGGAGGACCGCAGCCCCTTCACGATGGCCGAGACGCCCCTGTGGCGGCAGTACTCCGCCAGCAGGCCTTCACCCATGGGTTCGACGATGATGCCACGCAAGGATGCCAAGGTTTCCCTGGCCATCTCCATGCGGTCCTCGAGGCTGAAGCGGTACTTCTTGGCGTAATTGGTGGATACCGCCACGATGACCTCGTCAAACAGCCCGGCCGCGCGGGCAATGACTTCAAGATGTCCGTTGTGGATGGGGTCAAAGGATCCGGGGCAAACCGCACGTCTCATGACACGAACCTACCCCAAAGCTTCGCCGGGATACCATGGCTGACATGTCACCGGCAGGAAGCAGCGCCCCACCCGTCCACACGTCCCTGCCCTGGCAACGGGCGGCTGGCGGAGCCAACCTCCTGTCCCCCGATGGCGGCCTGGGCGTCACCATTTTCGAGGAGATGACAACCCTTGCTGTCGCCAAGGGAGCCATCAACCTCGGCCAGGGGTTCCCGGACGAGGACGGCCCCGCCGAAATGAAGGAGGCCGCACGGGCGGCCATCCAGGCAGGGGCCAACCAGTATGCGCCCGGCAAAGGGTTTCCCCGGCTCCGCGAGGCAGTGGCTGCACACCAGGAACGTTTTTACAGCCTCACCCCGGATCCGGACACTGAGGTCATCGTCACCACCGGTGCCACGGAAGCGATCGCCGCTTCCTTGCTGGCATTCGTCCAGCCCGGGGACGAGGTCCTGACGTTTGAGCCTTTTTACGATTCCTACGGGGCCATCATTGCGATGGCGGGCGCCAAACACGTTACCGCTCCCCTGGCCGCCCCGGACTTCCTGCCGGACCTGGACGCCCTGGAAGACGCGTTCAGCAACCGGACCAAGGTGGTGCTGCTGAACAATCCACACAACCCCATGGGTACTGTCTTCCCGCGCGACGTCCTGGCCAAGGTGGTGGAACTGGCGGAAAAATACGACGCCATCATCGTTAGCGACGAAGTCTACGAACACCTGACCTTCGGCGAAGCACACATCCCCGTTACGACGCTCCCTGGAGCCGCTGAACGGACCATCACGATCTCTTCTGCCGGGAAGACGTTCTCCTTCACCGGGTGGAAGATCGGTTGGCTCAGCGGACCGGCCCACCTCGTCGCCGCTGCCCGTACGGTCAAGCAGTTCCTGAGCTACAGCTCAGGCACCCCGTTCCAAGAAGCCGTGGCGATCGGACTCGGCCTTCCGGACGCCTTCTACGCGGATATTGCGGCCACGCTGAAAGAGAAGAGGGACATCCTCGCCGCGGGGCTGCGTGAGGCGGGATTCGGCGTCTACGTCCCGGGCGGAACATACTTCATCAACGTCGACACCGCAACGCTTGGAATCACCGATTCGGTGGCCCTGGCCCGGCGCCTCCCGGACCTGGTGGGAGTTGCTGCGATCCCTGTCCCCGTCTTTTGCCACGCGGAAGGAGCACAACGGACGCGAAGCCTGCTGCGCTTCGCCTTCTGCAAGAAGACCGCTCTCCTGCATGAAGCCGCTTCGCGCCTCGCTACCTTGCAGGACAAACTCTGAGCGCCAAGGGCGTCCGGCATGACGCGTCACGGTTCCTTCGCACCACCGGCCAGCACGCCACGATCGATGCCGATCCACTGGTACCGGGAAGCTACATCCTGAGCATTGGCGGCGCCGAACAGTCGCACGTGAACCTTGCCCATCCCGATGAGATCTTCTATGAGTACCTCCGCCGGATAGGCCACGTGGTTGACCTGGTTGCCGAGCCGGCCGCTCCGATCTCGGCCCTGCACCTTGGGGCAGGCGCGCTGACGCTGGCCCGCTATATCCAGGCGACCAGGCCCGGTTCCGTGCAGCACGCAGTCGAGTTGGAGCGGGAGCTCTTGGACTTTGTGCTCCAGAAGCTGCCGATGCCCGAAGGCACCCACTTGACCACCCACATCGCAGATGCCCGCGAAGCACTCGCTGCCCTTCCCGCCGGACTTGGATTCGACGTCGTCATCCTCGATATCTTCTCCGGCCCCGATGCGCCCCCGCACATCGCCTGCCGGGAGTTCTATGAAGAGGCTGCCCGGCGGCTGGCCCCCGGCGGTGTCCTCATTATCAACGTGGGAGACGAGCCCGCCCTTACCTTGGTGCGGAGCCAGGTAGCAGCCCTGCGCCAAGCCATGCCTGATGTTGCGGCGGTTGCCGAGGCCGGAATGTTTGAAGGCCGATATCCCGGCAACATCATCCTGGTGGGCACGCAGGCGCCGTGGCCCGCGGACTGGTCACGCGAGCTCCTGGCCCGCGGACCGCATCCGGCCGCCGTGCTCAGCGGAGTGGAACTGGACAAGATCTCCGATTAGGCCGGTTCGGCATGTCCGATCAAGCCGGTTCGGCGAACCACAGTTTGGTTTCGCCGTACTTCTTGTCCGAAAAGCACTCCATGGCCTCAGGCCACCCGGGTTCGGCGCTGCGTGAAGACCGCTCCACAACAACTACTGCCCCTTCATCCAGGTGCGGGGCCAGTTTCCCCAACACGGCGCTCAGGGCTGCCTCGTCCAAGGGATACGGCGGGTCCAGGAACACGAGGTCCCACAGGACGTCCCCACCGGCGCGCTCGAGGAATGATTCCACCTTGGACCGGTGGACAGAGACGGTCTTCCTGCCCAGGACCTGGTTGACCATGTCCGCATTCCGTTGGCAAACATCACTGGCACGGGCATCAAACTCCACCAGTTCAACGCTGCGGGCCCCGCGGCTTGCCCCCTCGATTCCCAGCGAACCGGAGCCTGCGTAGAGATCCAGCACGCGGGCGTCGTCGATCACGGCCAAGGACTCCAGCCGGGAGAAGAGCGCTTCCTTGACGCGGTCCGTGGTTGGCCGCGTCGCAGTGCCCGGAACGGATGTGAGCGGGTTACCGCCGGCTGCTCCCGCAATGATGCGGCTCATGGGCATCCACCGGACAACAACCATGCCAAAGGCTTCCGGCCTGCACTAACCGCGTTCAAGGAACGCCTCCTTCTCCGGGTTCAAGTAGTCGTCGATAGCAGCTGCCAGCGACGGTTGGTGCGTCAGGGTGGGGTCCCCGGCAACCAAGGCCTGGGCGTCTGTTCGGGCCCGGGCGATAAGGTCCTCGTGCTCCAAGACGCGCAGGAGCTTCAGGGTGGAGCGCCCTCCTGACTGCGAAGCACCCAGGATGTCTCCTTCGCGCCGCAGCTTGAGGTCCTCCTGCGACAGCTCGAATCCATCCGTGGTGGAAGCCACGGCATCGAGCCGCCGGCGGCTGGGATGGCCCGGCTCCAAGGTAGTGACCAGCAGGCAGGTACCCGGCAGCCCGCCGCGGCCTACGCGTCCACGCAGCTGATGGAGCTGGGAGATTCCGAAGCGGTCTGCATCCAATATCACCATCAGCGTGGCGTTGTGGACGTCAACGCCCACCTCGATGACAGTGGTGGAGACCAGGATCTTGGTCTGGTTCGCAGCGAAGGAAGCCATGGTGCCGGACTTGACGTCGGGATCCTGGCGGCCGTGCAGCGGCGCCACCGGGACGCCACTTAGCGAGGGCTCCTGGAGGAGGGATTCGACGACGGCGTTGACGGAGGCGAGCTCACGGGCCGGCCCTTCGTCCGACAGCTCCGCGTCGCTGGGTTCCGCCTCCCCGGGACTGAAATCGCCGTCGTCGTCCGAACCGATCTTGGGGCATACGACGTAGACCTGGTGGCCCGCATCCACTTCCTCGCGGGACCGCTTCCAAATCCGGCCCGCCCAACCGGGGTTTTCCGCCAGACCAACCACATGGGTTGAGATTGGCGCGCGGCCGGCGGGCAGTTCATCCAATACGGAGGTTTCGAGGTCACCAAACACGGTCATCGCCACGGTCCTGGGAATCGGCGTAGCCGTCATGACCAGGAGGTGTGGCGGCCGCTGTGCCTTTGCCCTGAGGGCATCGCGCTGTTCAACACCGAACCGGTGCTGCTCGTCCACCACGATGAGGCCCAGGTCCTGGAAGGAGGTCTTGTCGCTGAGCAACGCGTGGGTCCCGATAACGATTCCGGCGTTGCCTGACGCGGCATCCAGCATGGCCTGTTTACGGGCGGACGTTGGCATCGACCCCGTCAAGAGAGTCACCTGCACGCCGGGCTCTGAGGATCCGCCGCCAAGCATCCCTGCTCCGCCGAAGAGGCCGTCGCGGGACAGCCGGCCCAGCGTCCTGCGGATGGAGTCGTAATGCTGCGCTGCGAGCACTTCAGTAGGCGCAAGCAGCGCCGCCTGGCCGCCGGAATCCACCACCTGCAGCATGGCACGCAAGGCGACGATGGTCTTGCCGGAGCCCACTTCGCCCTGGAGCAGGCGGTTCATGGGCGTGTCCCGCCCCAGTTCCTCCGACAACGTCTTACCGACGGCGGACTGGCCTGCCGTCAGGGTGAAAGGGAGATTGCGGTCAAATTCTTCCAGCAGGCCCCCGCTCACCCGGCGCCGGGCGGTTGCTTCCTCTGCAGCCAACTGCGCACGCCTGCGTGCCAAGGCCGTCTGGAGCACCAGCGCCTCCTGGTAGCGGAAACGTTCCTGTGCGCGCTGCCAATCCTTCGCAGTCTCCGGAGAATGGATCAGCCGGTAGGCCTCCGCCACGCTGAGCAACCCGTCCCTGCGGACCACCTCTTCGGGCAGGGGATCGGCCATTGCGTCCAGATCCAGCGTTTCAAGCAAGGCCTTGATCACTTTGTGGATGGACCAGCTGGTCAACTTCGCCGTTGCGGGATATACCGGGATGGGCATGGCCGCAAGCTTCCCGGGATCCACGGACCCCTCTGTCTCCGGATCCTCATCCAGCAGGAGAAAGTCCGGATTTGTCAGCCCCAGGGCACCCCCGTACCGCGAGACCTTCCCCGAGAACATGGCCCGGCGTCCCGGGAGCAGCTCGGTCTTTGCACGGAAACCGTTGAAGAAGCTGACTTTCAGGGTCCCTGCAGCACTGCTTCCGCCTACCTCATCGGTAACAACGACGTCGGTGATGGTGCCGCGGCGGGCACGCATTTGCCGTGTGCTGTTGGAAACGACCCTGGCAATCAGGGTCACCTCTTCGTCCAGCGGCAGTTTGCTGATGGGGGTCAGTTCGCCGCGGCTGAGGTACCGGCGGGGAAAGTAGTTGAGCAAGGAACCGGTGCTCCGTAGTCCCAAGTGCTTCTCGATGACCGCGGCTGACCGCTTGCCGATCCGGCGCTCAAGGGGAAGTTCAAGTTCAGTCGTCATGCCCGCCTACGGCATCCCTCGGAACGGCCAACTGGCTGACGGCTATATCCGCCGGTTCTCCCAGGGAGCGAATCAACTCAACTGCCGGTCCGGGATCCGGAACGTGGACGTGGATCCGCCAGCGGTAGCTCACGTCCATGGGCGAATCGTCATCGTCTTCCGCCCTGGCTGCTCCGCCCACCTGGCTCATGATGACGGAGTCGCCCATTTCGTCAAGCCGCTGCCGAAGGACGGCGGCATCAAGGGGCGAAAGATCGATGGTGCACATGACTTCAACTCCGTCATCTGCCGGCATGTGCTGATGGATGTGGGGATCCTGCAGCTTGTAGCCATGCAGGCCATCCAGAAGTTCATCCTGGAGTTCTTCGCCCAGGACGGCGGACCTCAGGCAGTCCAGGACCAGCAGCATGCCAAGCCCGCCGGCATCCACTACATGGGCCTCGTGCAGGGGAGCCAGTTCGTCCTCCGTCCGAACCACTGCCTGGAAAGCAGCATCCACCGCGGCATCCAGGGCAAGGCCCAAGGCGTGGTTGCTCTGGTCTCCCTCCTGGTTTGCGTCCACAGCCTGCGCCGCGTACGCGGCTGCTTCAAGCACGGACAACATGGTTCCGGACACGGGTTCACTGAGTGCCGACCATGCGCGGATCTGCGCACGGTGCAGGGCCGCCGCAAGCAACGGGGCGTTCAACCGGGGATTTCCGGCCAAGGGTTCAGCCGCGGCAGACAGGAAAACGGCGATCAATGTGCCGGAATTTCCCCTGGCCCGCTCCATGGCTGCCTGTCCCGCACGGGCCAGCACCGCACCGACGTCGTTCCCGGTTTCGGCCGCGTCAGCGGGGCCGCCCAAGGCTGCGGCAGCCGCCCGCATGGTCAAATAAAGGTTTGTGCCCGTATCACCGTCAGCCACAGGAAAGATGTTGATCGCGTTGAGGCGGTCGCTGTGGTTTCCCAGAACCACTTCGGCTTTGTTGAGCCAACGCTTCATTGCGTGCGCGTTCGCTGCGATCTTAGTCTGCAAAATGATCCCATCCCACGGTGTCGGCAGGCTGCCCTGCAATCCGGACGCTGCCGCCCGGTGACTCGTCAACGGCCTGAACCGAGCCTATCGCAGTAAAGCCCGCGGGCAGCTGAATTCCAGGCGGGAACGTGGCCAGCAATCCATGGTCTTCTCCCCCGCCCAGGACCCACGCCATGGGTTCAACGCCCAGCAGTCCGGCTGCGGCCTCCAACGGAGCGGCGTGTGCCTTCAACGCTACGGGATCGAAATCCAGGACTACGGTGCTGGCTGCCGCCATCCTGCCGGCGTCCCGGATCAGGCCATCGGAAATATCCATCATTGCCTTTACCCCGCTGTTCGCCGCCAAGGGTCCTGCGGCCAAGGGGGGAACGGGCCTGCACTGGTTTTCGACCAGCGCATTTTGCTCCGGCGTCAGGCTGGCCATGGCCACGCTGCTTTCAAGCAGGGCCAAGCCGGCTGCGGCCCGGCCCAACGTCCCGGCGATAGCCACCACGTCCCCCGCTTCCGCGCCCGAGCGCACCACCGGAGGGAGCCCGCCAAGCGTCCCGACGACGGCGACAGTCACCCCCAGCTCCCGTCCGCGGCCAAGATCGCCGCCCGCCACCGAGCAGTCCGCTGCCCCGAGGTCCCTGATGGCGGCCGTGAGTCCGTCGGCGAAATCCTCGACCCAGGAAACCTGCGTGGCAGGAGGCATGGTCAGGCTGACCACCAGGGAGGTGGCGCGTCCGCCCATGGCATTGATGTCGCTAAGGTTCTGGGCGGCCGCCTTCCATCCGACGTCAAAGCCCGTGGTCCGGTAACCGTTGTTCCACTGCAGCCGGAAGTCCTGGTCCTGGGTCTGGGTATCGATGGAGATGAGGGTCCTGCCATCCGGCGCAGCAACCAACGCGGCATCATCGCCGGGGCCCAGAAGGACCGCGGAAGTCCGGTTCAGGCGCGGAAAAATCCGGGCCAGCAACTCTGATTCAGAGAGGTGGGCAACGGTCAACTGTTCTTCAAGCACGGTCCTACGCTATCGCGGGCGACCGACAGAATAATGCGGGATAGGCTTGAGTGATGCACCGAAAGACCCTCCGCCGGACGGTTGCGGCCTTCGCCGTCTCCGGAACGGCCGTCCTTGCACTGTCTGCCTGCTCTCCCGCCGTTGACGTCACGGCCGCGAACGATGCCGCCAATCCGGCCTGCGCTCCCATGATGGTGGCACTGCCTGACAAGATCGGCGACGCGGGCCTTCGCAAGACCAACAGCCAGGCAACCGCGGCTTGGGGCGACCCATCGCAGGTCATCCTCCGGTGCGGGGTCAACGTACCGGGCCCCACCACGGACCGTTGCGTCACTGTGAACGACATCGACTGGGTGATCAAGGAAGGCGATCCCTACTACACGCTGACCACGTACGGCCGGGAGCCGGCTACTGAGATCCTCATGGATCCGGACAAGATCAGCTCCGCGACAGTACTGGCGGACCTTGCCGCCGCAGTCGGCAAAATCAAGGCAACGCGGCAGTGCATCGGCCAGGAAGACCTGCAGAACCTGCCGTCCGGAAAGTAGCGGGACGGCAGGTTTCCTGGCGCAGCCCGGTCTTTCGAGTCAGCGCAGCCCGGTCTTTCGGGTCAGCGCAAGGTGGATGAGTTCGTCGATCAACTCACCATAGGCAAGCCCCGAGGCGGCCCACATCTGCGGATACATGCTCTTGGGCGTGAAGCCGGGCATGGTGTTGATTTCGTTGATGATCAAGTCACCTGACGGAGTGTAGAAGAAGTCCACCCGGCTCAAGCCTTCCGCGCCCACCGCATCAAAGGCAACTGCGGCAAGTTCGCGGACGCGGGCTATGTCCTGGTCAGGCATGTCGGCCGGGCAGCTGAGGGCCGCGGCACCGTCCTCCACATACTTCGCAGCGAAGTCATAGAACTGGTGCTCACCGGCCGCAACGGCGATTTCGCCGGGCATGGACGTCCGCGGGGCATCCGTTCCGCGCCCCTGCAGGACGGCGCACTCAATTTCGCGGCCGTCTATTCCTGCTTCGATGACCAGTTTGAGGTCGTGCCGGCGGGCTTCTTCAATGGCGGCGTCAAGGCCGTCAAGGGAGTCGACCTTGGAGATGCCCATCGAGGAGCCCGCGCGCGCAGGCTTGACGAAGACGGGGAATCCCAGCTTGTCCACGCGCTTGCGGACAGCTTCGGGGTCGGTCAGCCATTCCCTGTCCGTCACAGCGATGTACGGGCCCACGGTCAACCCCGCGGCCTCGAAAACCACCTTCATGAAGTGCTTGTCCATGCCCACGGCGGAGGCCAGGACTCCTGCGCCCACGTAGCGGGTGTCGGACAACTCCAGAAGTCCTTGGATGGTCCCGTCTTCGCCCCACGGGCCGTGCAGCAGGGGAAACACGACGTCCACGGAGCCCAGCTCCTGAGGTACGGCGTTGGGTTCGGTGACAACGAGCTGATGCTCTCCCCCGATTTCTGCCAGGGTGACTGTCTTCTCAGATGCGGCAACCTCAGGCAGGGCCGAGGAACTCAGCGACCACTGGCTGGTATCGCCTGAAGCGAGCACCCACTGGCCTGACTTGGCGATGCCGATGGGCACGACGTCGTACTTTTCCCGGTCTATGGCACCCATCACGCCGGCGGCGGTGACGCAACTGACGGCGTGCTCACTGGAGCGCCCGCCAAACAGGATCGCCACCCGGGGCCGTCGTCCGGCAGCGGGAGTTGAATTTTCTGTCACCATCAGTAGTCGCCTTCGGACTTCAGTGCCCGGGCCAGCAGGCGTGGCCCCAGGTCATCAACGGACATCTTGCCTTCCAGCACCGCCACCACGGCAGCGGTAATGGGCATCTCAACATCGAGCTTGCCGGCAAGCTCATGCACGGCCGGTCCCGACTTGATGCCTTCGGCTGTTTGGGTCATGCGGGCGGCTACCTGCTCCAGGCTGAGGCCTTCACCCAAGAGGCGCCCGGCGGTGTGGTTGCGCGATAACGCGGAAGAGCACGTCGCCACGAGGTCTCCCAATCCCGCCAGGCCGGCCATCGTGTGGGCTTCTCCCCCGAGCGCCAAAGCGAGCCGGGACGTCTCGGCCAGGCCACGGGTAATCACCGAGGCCTTGGTGTTGTCCCCCATCTGCTTGCCTTCGCAGATGCCGACGGCCAAGGCAATGACGTTCTTGACGATCCCGCCGATCTCTACGCCAACCACGTCAGTGCTGGTGTACGGCCTGAAGTACGGCGCAGTACAGCAAAGGGCGATGGCCGCAGCAGTTTCAGCGTCGCTGCACGCCACCACGGATGCGGTGGGTTGCTCCCGTGCGATCTCCATGGCAAGGTTCGGTCCTGACACCACGGCAACCCGCGAGGCCGGGATGCCCAGCTCCTGGGCGATCACTTCGCTCATGCGCGCGTCGGTGCCGAGCTCGAGGCCCTTCATCAGGGAGACCACTATGGCATTGGGCTCCAGGAGCGGCTTCCACTCGCTGAGCTGGGGCCGCAGGGACTGGGCGGGCACGGCCAGCACAACCAGGCCTGCTCCCTTGAGGACCTCGGAGACGTCGGTGGAAGCGGTGATCGTGGCCGGGAGGCTGATGCCGTCCAAGTACTGTTCATTCCGATGGACGGAGTTGATCTGGTCCACTACCTCGGCACGGCGACCCCACAGGTGGATCTTCCGATCTGCCCCTGTGGCGTCGGCAGCATCGGCAAGGACTTTGGCAAAGGTGGTTCCCCACGACCCGGCACCCATCACGGCCACCTTCTCCGGAGCCGGCACGCCTGTTTCGATCAGCGTCATTTGCCGCCCTCAAGATCCGGAGCCTCGGACGCTCCCGTTGGGTTTGCTTCGGTCGACGCCGCGGAGCCCGGTTTCAGGCCGCGCTCCACAAAACGTCCGTGCTTGGCTTGCTGGTGGTTGGCCGGATCCCAGCGCTCAGCCGGTGCCTGCTCGCCCCGCAGTGTTTCCAGGAGCCCGGTGATGGCGTCCATGATCAACTCCGTGGCCTCAGCCAACGTCGTACGGTCCATGGGCTTGTCCCTGAAGGCACTCAGGTCCACGGGTTCTCCTACCAGGACCCGGACCGTCTTCCGCGGAAAGATGTGGAACCGCTTTGCATAGCGGGGGAACACTTCCTGGGCGCCCCAGTGGGCCATCGGCACTACGGGCGCGCCGGTCTGCAACGCCAAACGGGCTGCCCCGGTGTGGCCCTTCATCGGCCACAGATCGGGATCCCTCGTGAGGGTCCCCTCCGGGTAGATGATGATGGACCCGCCGGCATCAACCACCTCTTTGGCGACCTGCAGCGAGCGGTTCGCACCCGCCGTCGAACGTTCCACCGGTATCTGCCGGGTGGCACGCAACAGAGAGCCCAGTACGGGCACCTTGAAGAGGCCCGACTTGGCAAGGAAGTGCGGCGGGCGCTTCTGGTTGTACAGCATGTGGCCGATCACGATGGGGTCGATCTCAGTGCAATGGTTGGGCACGGCGATGAAGCCGCCCTCGGGGAGCTTCTCCGTTCCCTCCCATTTCTTCGCCATGAGGACGTTCATCAGCGGACGCGCGATGCCTGCCAGAAACACGAATGTGGCACGGCTCTTGGCCGATTCCTTCAAAGGGGTCCCCTGCTACTTGGTAGTGGTGATGTCGAAATCGGCACCAAGGCCCGCGAGCTTCTCAGTGAAGCGCTCGTAGCCACGGTTGATGATATCGATGCCGGTGACCCGCGAGGTACCGGTTGCTGCCAGGGCGGCGATCAGGTGACTGAAACCGCCGCGGAGATCGGGGATGTCAATTTCGGTGCCGCGAAGCGGAGTGGGGCCGGAGATCACGGCGGAGTGCAGGAAGTTCCGCTGGCCGAACCGGCACGGAACACTGCCAAGGCATTCGCGGTGGACTTGGATGTTCGCCCCCATGCGCGCCAAGGCATCGGTAAAGCCAAAGCGGTTCTCGTACACGGTTTCGTGCACGATCGACACACCTTCGGCCTGCGTCAGGGCAACCACCAGGGGCTGCTGCCAGTCCGTCATGAACCCGGGGTGCACGTCGGTTTCCAGCACCAACGGCGTAAGTTTTCCGCCGGGGTGGTAGAAACGGATGCCGTCGTCGCCGATGTCCATCCCGCCGCCCACCTTCCGGTAGGTGTTCAGGAACGTCATCATGTCGCGTTGGGATGCACCTTCAACGAAGATGTCGCCCCGCGTGACCAGCGCGGCCGAGGCCCAGGAAGCGGATTCGTTGCGGTCCGCCAGGGCCCGGTGGTTATAGCCGCCGAGGTCCTTGACGCCCTCAATCCTGATGGTGCGGTCCGTCTGGACACTGATGATCGCGCCCATTTTCTGGAGCACGGCAATGAGGTCAACCACCTCGGGTTCCGTTGCTGCGCCGGAGAGCTCGGTGATTCCTTCCGCGCGGGTAGCGCTGAGGAGAACCTGCTCGGTAGCACCCACGGAAGGATACGGCAGGGAAATCTTGGCGCCGTGAAGTCCGTTCGGTGCCGAAATGTGGATGCCGCCGGGACGCTTCTCCACCACGGCACCGAACTGGCGAAGCACGTTCAAGTGGTAGTCGATGGGGCGGTCCCCGATCTTGCAGCCGCCCAGGTCCGGGATGAAGGCCTCGCCGATCGCGTGGATCAACGGCCCGCAAAGCAGGATCGGGATCCTGGAATCGCCTGCGTGGGCGTCAATGGCGGTGCTGGACGCGGTCTTGGCGTCCTTGGGATCCAACGTCAGGTCTCCCGTCGCCGGGTCTTTCACCACCGTCACGCCATGGAGCTGCAGGAGGCTGGTGACAACCTCGACGTCCTTGATTTCCGGCACGTTCCGCAGCACGGAAGGTTCACTGCCCAGCAGTGCCGCAACCATGGCTTTGGGTACAAGGTTCTTGGCCCCCCGAACGGTTACTCGTCCGGTCAAAGGGACGCCACCGCGGATTGTCAGAACACTACTCATCTATACCGGTTTCCTCACGACTACTCGCCCCCCAATACTTTCAAAGGCTCCTGCTAAGCATAGAAGCTCGCGTTACCTAACCGAAATGCAGCCCCCGCGCGCCGGGTTCATCGCATGGCCCCGGGCTCCCTGCGAAAAAAGACCGGAGGCCCTGGTGAAAGGGACTTCCGGTCTTTTTCGATGGGCGTATGCTGCCCCTTTATGTGTCTGCTAATTCAGCTCCTGGCAGGAAGCGTCGTCGGCTTGAAAGAAGGCCGGGTGGCCTCGTAGGCAGTGATGTCCGCCTCATGCTGCAGGGTGAGCCCGATGTCGTCGAGGCCTTCCAGCAGCCGCCAGCGCGTGTAGTCGTCAATCTCGAACGGGGCAACCACATTGCCGCATTCGACGGTCTTGGACACGAGGTCCACCTTGACCTCGGCGCCGGGGTTGTTCTCCAGCACCTTCCAGATGAGCTCGATGTCGTCCTGGGCAACCTGGGCCGCCAGGAGCCCCTGCTTGCCCGAGTTTCCCCGGAAGATGTCGGCAAAACGGGAGGACAGGACAGCCTTGAACCCGTAGTCCTTCAGGGCCCACACGGCATGTTCACGCGAGGAACCCGTGCCGAAGTCCGGTCCCGCCACTAGGACGGAACCTGCGTTGAACGGGGCCTGGTTGAGGATGAACGATTCATCCTTGCGCCACGCGGCAAACAGGGCGTCCTCAAAGCCGGTGCGGGTGATGCGCTTGAGGTAGACAGCCGGGATGATCTGGTCCGTATCCACGTTGCTCTGGCGCAGCGGAACGCCGATGCCGGTGTGGGTGGTGAATTTTTCCATGGGATCCTCCTAGACTGCGGTTCCGGTCAGCGTGGCGGCGGGGGCGGATTCAAGATCCGACGGCGAGCTCAGAGTCCCGCGCACGGCGGTAGCTGCGGCAACCACGGGTGAAACCAAGTGCGTGCGGCCACCCTTGCCCTGGCGGCCTTCGAAGTTGCGGTTGGACGTGGACGCGCAGCGCTCTCCCGGCTCCAACTGGTCCGGGTTCATGCCCAGGCACATGGAGCATCCGGCAAAACGCCACTCGGCACCGAAGTCCTTGAAGACCTTGTCCAGCCCCTCTGCCTCCGCTTCGAGCCGGACGCGGGCGGAACCCGGGACCACGAGCATGCGGACGTTCGGGTCCTTTTCGCGGCCACGGATGATATCTGCCGCGGCGCGCAGGTCCTCGATGCGGGAGTTGGTGCAGGAACCCAGGAAAACAGTGTCCACCCTGATGTCCTTCATGGGAGTTCCGGCTTCCAGGCCCATGTAGGTCAGTGCACGTTCGGCGGCCAGCTTGGCGTTCTCATCACCGAAATCCTCCGGGGACGGCACCTTGGCCGAGAGGGAAACGCCCTGGCCCGGGTTGGTACCCCAGGTCACGAACGGCTCAAGCGTGTTGGCGTCCAGGTCCACCTCGACGTCGAACGTCGCGTCGTCGTCGGTGTGCAGCGTGTTCCAGTATTCGACGGCGGCGTCCCAGTCGGCGCCCTGGGGCGCGTGGGGGCGTCCCTGCATGTAGTCGTAGGTGGTCTGGTCCGGGGCCACCATGCCGGCACGGGCTCCGGCTTCGATGGACATGTTGCAGATCGTCATGCGGGCATCCATGGACAAGGCACGGATGGCCGATCCGCGGTACTCCAGGACGTAACCCTGGCCGCCGCCGGTGCCGATCTTGGCGATGACGGCCAGGATGATGTCCTTGGCCGTGACCCCCGGGCGGAGCGTGCCCTCGACGTTGATGGCCATGGTTTTGAAGGGCTTCAAGGACAACGTCTGGGTTGCCATGACGTGTTCGACTTCCGAAGTGCCGATGCCCATTGCCAGTGCACCGAATGCACCGTGGGTTGAGGTGTGCGAGTCACCACAGACCACCGTCATGCCGGGCTGGGTCAAACCGAGCTGCGGTCCAACGACGTGCACAATGCCCTGTTCCTTGTCACCGAGGGAGTGCAGGCGGACACCGAACTCCTTGCAGTTGGCGCGGAGGGTTTCAATCTGCGTGCGGCTGGTCAGGTCCGCGATCGGCTTGTCGATGTCCAAGGTCGGCGTGTTGTGGTCCTCGGTGGCAATGGTGAGGTCAACGCGGCGCAGCTTGCGGCCGGCCAGCCGCAGGCCTTCGAATGCCTGCGGCGAGGTGACCTCGTGAACCAGGTGCAGGTCAATGAAAAGAAGGTCTGGCTGGGCATTGGCTCCTTCGCCTTCACCCTTGCGCACCACGTGCGCGTCCCAGACTTTCTCGGCCAGTGTCTTTCCCACGGCCTGCTCCCTTCGAAACTGTTGATTGATCTACACCCACTCAAGCAGCACGGCTGCGAAGTAGGCCAGCGAAACAACTTGCATCTCAGATATTGAGACGGCAATATCATTACATGGACAATTCTAGTGGAGTCGGTGTCATTGATAAAGCGGCCCAGGTACTGGACGCCCTTGAGGCCGGGCCCACCACGCTGGCCCAGCTGGTAGCGGCCACCGGACTGGCCAGGCCGACCGTTCACCGGCTCGCGCTTGCCTTGGTCCACCACCGGTTGGTCAGCCGGGACATCCAGGGGCGGTTCGTCCTGGGCAGCCGCCTCGTGGAGCTGGCCTCCGCAGCGGGCGAGGATCGTCTCATCGCATCTGCCGGACCCGTGCTGATCCAATTGCGCGATGCCACGGGCGAGAGCGCCCAGATCTTCCGCCGCCAAGGAGACTGGCGTGTCTGCGTCGCCTCCGCCGAGCGGCCCATAGGTTTGCGCGACACCATTCCCGTAGGCACCCAATTGTCCATGAAGGCCGGATCCGCCGCGCAGGTGCTCCTCGCATGGGAAGACCACGACCGTCTCCTGGAAGGCCTGCAGAACGCTCGGTTCACGCCCACCGTCCTGGCAGGAGTACGACGCCGGGGCTGGGGCCAGAGCCTCGGCGAGCGTGAGCCGGGGGTTGCCTCGGTTTCCGCGCCGGTACGGGGTCCTTCCGGCCGCGTCATTGCCGCAGTGTCCATCTCGGGCCCGATTGAGCGCCTCACCCGCCAACCCGGCCGCCTGCACGCCGAGGTAGTCTGCAATGCAGCCAGGGTGCTGACCGAGGCGCTCCGGAAGAACAACGACTAACCAAGGACGGCCATGGAGAACTATGCAGTGTTTCTTCGCGGAATCAATGTCGGTGGCATCAACATCAAGATGGCTGACCTCAAGGCTGCATTGAAGGACTACCCCTTCACCAAGGTCAAGACCCTGCTGGCCAGCGGCAACGTGGTACTGCAAAGCGAACTTGGCCCTGCCGAGGTGAAGTCCCGGTTCGAGGAATGCCTGCGCGAGTCCTTTGGCTATGATGCGTGGGTCGTGGTCCTGACCGCTGCCCGCGTGGCCGAGTTGGTGGAGGCTTGCCCCTACCCCGCGGATGACAAGTCCACCCACAGCTACGTCACCCTCGCCTCGGACGAGGACATGCTGGACGAACTCTTCGACGCAGGTGAGGCCCTTGGCGGCGTCGAGCAGACCCGGCTGGGACCAGAGGCGTCCTCGTGGCTGGCCCCGGCAGGGGGCACCTTGGACAGCCCCTTCAGCAAGTTGTCCGCCAAGGCCCGCTATAAAGCGACGACCACCACCCGTAATCTCCGGACGCTGATCAAAGTCCGGGACGCCGCTGCCGCCCTCTAGGTTCAATCAGCTCTTCAGGGCTGCCTTCAGCGCCGCGTTGAACGATTTCAGCTTCCCGATCCCGGCCTTGACGGGTTCCACAATCCGTTGGCCTGCTACCTCGGCCACAGCCGAATTGAGTCGTCGGGCAACGCCGCGGGCACGGATCCGGGCAGCCCAGCCCCCAAGTACACGGCCGGCCACAGCCAGGACGAGTCCCAGCACCACTCCCCCGGCGACCATCAGGGTCGGCCAAGGCCATCCTTCCGTCCGCGGCACCTCAGGGACAGGCATCTGGAAGTAGCCGAGCACCGCCAGGACGCCCAACCAGCCAAGCCCACCAAGGGCCAGCAGGAACGCGAGCCACTGCAGCGCGTTGAATATCCCCCACCACAGGGGACGTGTGGAGGCTTTGAGGTCCGTTGTGGCGATGGCCTGGTCCAGTGCATCGGGCAACTGCTCACGGCCCTCGCGCGCCGCACTGCGGATGGCAGCCCGCCATGGGCCGGGCGCTCCTTCCGAGACGTCATCGGCAAAGTTCCGCACCGCAGCATCCGTCCTGGCACGTTCAGGAGCTCCGGCCGGCGGCAACGATGTGCGGTTCAGTTCGGCTTTGGTGTCTGTTCTGCCCAAGTTCAGCCGACGCAATGGATCCGGACGGAAACGCAACAACCAACGCGTCACCGGCCAGCCTGTGCGCCGGGCCGACTCGCGCTTGAACGAACGGGCCACTGCATCCACCACCACTGGAACGTTGGCCGCGATGGCCAGCTCCTTGGCCAGAGTCTTGGTCGCGCCATCAGAGATCCCGCGGGCCTCGCCTGTTCCCGACACCTGCCGAAGCCCGGCCGCAGCGGCCGAAACGTCGGCGGAGAGACGCCGCGTTGCAGCTTCCCTTCGCACCACGACGTCCTTGATGGCCCCGCGGACCGTGGCAACGCCGTCGCCGGTCAGCGCGGAGGCTCCCATCACGGGAACTCCGGGCAACCCGTCCCGCGCAAGGATTCCGCGCAGCGACTCCATGACCAGCGCGGCGTCGTCCGGGTTGAGTTTGTCCAGTTGGTTCAGGACCACCAGAGTGACCGAACCATGGGACGCCATGGGACGCAGGAAATCATTATGGACCGCGGCGTCGGCGTACTTCTGCGGGTCCAGCACCCACACCAGGACGTCGACCATCCCGGCCAGGCGCTGCACCAGTTCACGGTTTTCCACCTTGGTGGAGTCGAAGTCGGGCAGGTCCAGCAGGATCAGTCCCGTACTGTCATCTGCCAGTCCCTGAACGGCTGGGAGGCTGTGCCGCTCCTGAACACCAAGCCAATCAAGGAGCGGGCCGCTGCCGTCCACGCCCCAGATGCCGGCAAGGGGGGCCGAGGTGGTGGGCCTTCGTGCTGCCGCCGTGGCGAGGCTGCTGGCGGAAACTGCGTTGAACAGCGAGGACTTACCGCTGCCGGTCGCACCGAAGAAACCCACAACAGTGTGCCCGGCGGACAGTGAACGCCGTGACGTTGCCCTCTCCAAGACCTCGAGGACGGCTTGCAAGGCGGACCCCGGCAAAACCCCTTCGGCCAATTCCCTGGCTGTGTTCAGCGCTTCCAGGCGCGTCTGCAGGGCTGAGGATTCCCGTACAAGGCTGTGCCGGCTCATGCTGATCCCGCCAAACCGCGCAGTTTGCGGGCGTGCTGGCGCAAACTTCTTCCGCCGATCGGCCGGGCGTCGTCCAATCGGTCGAGGAAACGCGCCCGCTCACTATCCAGGAGCCGCTGGCAATGCACGTGCAAATCCTCCCTTGCCTGATGTGCCAGGCGACGGACGGCGTCTTCGCCGAACACCGCTTCAAGCAGCCTCTGACCCACCACCGCGGTACCGCCGGCGATGCCGATCTCAAGCCCGCTCAATCCGGCCGTCATGGAAAAGACCACCACCATCAGCGCCGCCCCGAGTCCGTTGATGCCAAAGGAAAGCCAACGGGCCTGGGTCCGCTTTCCCTGACCCTGCTCACGGATCAGTTCCATAAGCCCTTCCTGCCATTTCCGGATTGCCGCTGCGGCGCTGACATCGAAATCCGGCGAAGTCCCGGCAAGATCGTCGGCTCCCAGCAGCTGGCGGCCGGCAGGCTGCGATCTCCACCGCCGGTCCACGTTTTCCGCGGCGTTCGCCGCCTCATCAAGGATGACTGCTTGAAGGCCGGTCTCAATGGCTGTCTCCACCTTCACCGCAGGTGCCGGCTCACCACGGAAGTAAGCTCCTATGCGGTCCCTGATCCTGCCGACGTTCTGTTCCACAGCACGGAAAAATTCACCTGTGCCAACAAAGTCCTGCCACCTGGCCAGGACCTCGCCCCGCAGCAGTGCGCCATCCTTGGTTGCATCGAGGATTCGTTTCAAAGCTTCAGAGTACTCTGCATCGGCGCCGTCCCGGAGTTCGCGGGCTGCAGCTTCCTGGGCATCGGCAAACCCAGCGATGGCCTCCATCCTGGTTCCCACGGCTTTGACGGCGCCGTTGAGGGTCCGGCGGGCAACCGCACTCCGCTCACCGGCATCCGCAGCCAATCCCTGGAGCCAGCTGCGCAGCGAATCCACCGAGCCGGCGGGAAGCATCCCCATGGCATCCAGCGGGGATTCGTGGATCACGAACAACATGGCCCCGCCCAGTCCTTGGGCGGTCAGCATGGCCTGCAGGTCTTCGCGGACCACCGCTTCCGCCTCGGGCGGTACGCGGTCCAACACCACCGCCACGGTGATGTCCCGGGAGGCCGCGTCCAGCAGCAAACGCCAAGGTACGGCGTCGGCATATCTGTTCGCGGTGGTGACAAACACCCAAAGGTCTGCCGCCGCGAGCAACTGGCCCGCGAGCCTGCGGTTCTCATCGGAAATCGAATCGACATCGGGGGCATCGAGCAGGGCCATGCCTTGGGGCACCCGCTCTTGCTCCAGCAGTACCAGGGACGTCATGGCGGAGGCATCCGGAGCCGCCCCTGCCTGGCTCGCGGGCACCGGGTGTGCGGCCACAGTGCCGCGAATGCGCTCGAGGCCGGGAAGGATCCGGCCGCCTTCGAACCACGTAGCATCCGCCGGATGGTGCAGGAGGATGGGTTGCCGGGTTGTGGGCCTGATTGCCCCTGACCGTGTCACGGGATACCCGACCAAGGCGTTAACAAGCGTCGATTTGCCGGCACCGGTGGAACCGCCGACGACGGCGAGAAGCGGCGCGTCCAGGCTGCGGTAGCGGGGAAGGACGTAGTCGTCCAGTTGCGCGAGGGCTGCCGTGATCCAGCGGCGCCCCTCGTCGGCGTCGGGAAGCGCGAGTGGCAGCGTCATGACTGCGAGCTCGTTCCGGGCTGCCTCGAGGGTGTCCACGGGCCCCTCCGTCGAAGACCCTGCCGGGAGGGCGCTCGGTGAGGTGGGTTCTTGATCTGCGGTCACTGCTTCATCATGCCAGCCCCGAAGGCTGCCATCCTTGCAAGCAGGGTGCGTTGTGGAAAAAAGAATCCCCCCGGAACCATGTTCCGGGGGAATTCGGTGGTGACCCCAGCGGGATTCGAACCCGCGTTACCGCCGTGAGAGGGCGGCGTACTAGGCCGCTATACGATGGGGCCTTGCACTATTTATCACCGTTTCCGGCGATCAAGCTGAATGAGTATTTCATACATTCAGCTTGTTTCCAAATCGTCTGAATCGATTTGAATTCTCTGCGTTGTTCAATACTTTCGTAATGAATTTCAGAGCTGGGATACCAGGACTCGAACCTAGAATGACGGTACCAGAAACCGTAGTGTTGCCAATTACACCATATCCCAAAGTGACTTTCGGGCCGGACTTCCAATCTACGGTTTCCCTTGGATTTTCCCTCCGTGCCCCTCAGCACGAGTAATTACTCTACCCGAGTCTTTTCACCTGCACAAATCGCGGAGGCGTTAGCTGCGTCACAACGAGTTGGGCTCCAAGGCAGGCGCCTGGAGCAGCAGCGCAGACAGAGAGTCCACCTGCCGTCCGGCGAAGTCTTCCACCACTTCCCCGGTGCGGTTGAGCCATACGCCCACCAGGCCGGCGGCCGTCGCACCTTCGGCGTCGAGCAGCCTGTTGTCCCCGACGTACAGGGTCTCCCCCGGCGTGCTGCCCAGCAGGCGCACGCCCTCAAGATAAATCGCCGGCTCAGGCTTGGCGGCGCCTACCGTGTCCGTCCCCACCAGGATCTTGATGCGATCGAGCCCGGCACCGTCGAGCTTGGCGCGCTGGTAATCGTGGACGTTGTTGCTCACCGCACCGTAAGGGACACCCGCAGCATCCAGGGCGTCGAGAACACCCGCGACGTCGGAAAAAGCGCGGACATAGGCAACCTGGCGCTGATGGTAGTCAGCTACCCAGGCCTGCGATGCCTCGCCCTCCTCCAGTTCCACCCCGAAATGGCCCAGGGCGGCCCGGCCCCGGAGCAGCCGCTGTTCATTGAAGGTGAGTTCGCCGGCCAGGTAACGGTCGTAGAAGTGGGTGGTTTCGTGGGTGAATATCCGGCCGAACTTCGCCCACCCGGCCTGGTCCAGGCCGGGCAGGAGATGTTCGCTGACCTCGCGCAGGGCCGTGGTCATGGCGTACTCAAGGTCCACCAGGGTGTCATCGATGTCAAAAAGCACACCGCGAATGGTGCCGAAGGAACGTGAGATTGCCATGTCAGCCCCCTGCTAGCCCCGGAAAGCCCGGATGCGTGCCAGAGAGGAATCCTTGCCGAGGATCACCATGGACTCGAACAACGGCGGCGAGATCCGGCGCCCGGAAATCGCTGTGCGCACAGGACCGAAGGCCGCACGCGGCTTGATGCCAAGGTCCTCGACCAACGCCTGCTTCAACGCGGTCTGGATGTTTTCCGCGGTCCACTCCTGGATGGGTTCAAGGGCCGCAAGCGCTGCGTCGAGGACTTCCTCGAGGTTCGCCGGAAGGCCCTTCCGGGCGTCGTCGGCGATGTCGATTGCGTCGTCCGCCTTGAAAAGGAAGGCGAGCATTTCGGGAGCTTCGCCCAGCAGGGCGATACGGTCCTGGACCAAGGGGGCTGCTTCCCTCAGGATCTCTTCCTGCCTGGGCGTCAGGATCTCGCCCACGAAACCGGCAGCCCGCAGATACGGAACCAGCCGCTCTTCGAACACCTCGGGAGCCAGCATGCGCACGTGCGTTCCGTTGATGGCCTCGGCCTTCTTGAGGTCGAACCGGGCAGGGTTGCCCAGGACGTCGTGGATGTCGAAGTTTGCCACGAGCTGTTCCACCGTGAAGATGTCCTCGTCCGCGCTCAACGACCAGCCCAGCAAGGACAGGTAGTTCAGGAGTCCTTCAGGAATGAAGCCACGTTCGCGGTGCAGGAACAGGCTGGATTCGGGATCGCGCTTGGAGAGCTTCTTGTTGCCCTGGCCCATGACGTACGGAAGGTGGCCGAACTCCGGCATGTACTCTGCCACCCCAATGGCGTAGAGGGCGCGGTACAGGGCGATCTGGCGCGGTGTCGAGCTAAGGAGGTCCTCGCCGCGAAGGACGTGGGTGATGCCCATCAGTGCGTCGTCCACGGGGTTGACCAGGGTGTACAGGGGTGCCCCGTTGGCCCGCACCACAGCAAAGTCGGGAACTGATCCAGCCTTGAAAGTGATCTCGCCACGGACGAGGTCGGTAAAGGTGATGTCCTCGTCCGGCATCCTCAAGCGCAGGACAGCGTCACGGCCCTCCGCCTTGAACTGGGCAAGCTGTTCCTCGGTGTGGTGGCGGTCGAAGCCGTCATACCCGAGCTTGGGATCGCGCCCAGCAGCCCGGTGGCGGGCTTCGATCTCGTCCGGCGTGGAGTAGGACTCATAGACGTGTCCCCCGGCCTTGAGCTTGGCGATGACATCCTGGTAGATCCCGCCACGCTGCGACTGCCGGTACGGCTCGTGGGGGCCGCCAACCTCAACGCCCTCGTCCCAGTTGATGCCCAGCCACTTCAGCGCATCCAACAGCTGGTGGTAGCTTTCTTCGCTGTCACGGGCTGAGTCCGTGTCCTCGATGCGGAAGATCAGCTTGCCGCCGGTGTGGCGCGCATAGGCCCAGTTAAAGAGGGCCGTCCTGATCAGCCCCACGTGGGGGGTTCCGGTGGGCGACGGGCAAAAACGGACCCGGACGGGGGTCTCGGCATTGACGGCGGGGATGGCGCTGGAGGCAGGGGTCGACGCAGAAGCAGTAGTCATAGTGCTTCCAACTTTACCGCTTGCCGACGCCGTGGTTTCCCGCCAGGAAGCGCCCGACGACGACAGCCGCGTGCCGCCGTCGGGCCTTCCATCAGGAGGTGGGCACCCACGGAGGTGGTCGCCTAGCGGCGGACCACCGGGTTGGACAAGCGGCCAATGCCTTCGACCTCGACCTCGATGCGGTCGCCCTCGGAGATGAGGCCGACGCCCGCGGGCGTGCCGGTCATGATGACGTCGCCGGGGAGGAGTGTGAACGCCTGCGAAACGATGGAAACCAGCTCGCGGACCCCGCGGATCATTTGCGTGGTGTTGCCGTCCTGCCGGAGTTCACCGTTGAGGCGGGCCTGGACTGCGAGGTCGTCCGGATCCAGTTCGGTCTCGATCCATGGACCCAGTGGAGCGGAAGTGTCAAAGCCCTTGGCCCTCGCCCACTGGAGGTCGGTCTTCTGGACGTCGCGGGCCGTAAGGTCATTGCCGCAGGTGTAGCCGAAGATAACGTCCTCGGCGCGTTCTTCCGGTACATCCTTGCAAATACGGCCGATCACGACGCACAGCTCGGCTTCGAAGGAAACTTCCTCGGAAAACTCCGGAAGCACGATCGGATCGTTGGGGCCGATCACGGCGGTGTTGGGCTTGAGGAACAGCAGCGGGTGCTGGGGAACTTCGTTGCCAAGTTCGGCTGCGTGCTCGGCGAAGTTGCGGCCCACGCCGATGACTTTGCTGCGCGGGATGATCGGTGCCAGGAGCCTTACGTCTTCAAGCTTGTGCTTGACGTGGGTACGTTCGACGCCGTTGAAGAACGGGTCGCCGTTGATGACAGTAATTTCCTCACTGCCGGGCTCGCCGTCCACGACGCCGTAAAGGGGATCAGAATCTACTACAAACCGGGCGATACGCATGGGCACAAGCCTACCGTCCGGGGCAGCCGGATCCGGCAGGTCAGGGCAGGCTCAGCTGCGCAGATAGTCCAGCTGCGCAGCAACGGAGGTCTCGGCCGCCCACCTGACGGACGGATCGACGTCGGCGTAAACCACGTCGGTGACCTCGGCGACGGTAGCTGACTCTCCTACTTGGATCAGGGCAGCCCTGATCTGCGCCAGGCGCTGTTCCCGATGGTCCCGGTATTCACGGCATTTCTCGTCCAGCGCCGGCAGGACCGGGCCATGCGCCGGGAGCAGCGTGGCCGGGCCCAGTGCTTCAAGCCGATCCAGGCTGGCAAGGTAGTCCCCCAGCCGGCCGTCCGGGTAGTCCAGAACGGTGGTGCCGCGACCGAGGATGGTGTCGCCGGTAAGTACCGAGCCCGTGGGACCATCTGTCGGCAAGTGGAAACAGAGTGAGTCCGAGGTGTGTCCGGGAGTAGCGATGACCCTGATTTCTACGCCGCCGCCGTAAACGACCTCGCCATCACTGAGGGGCTCACCCCCGTGGCAATGCTCGGGAAGGGCCGCGCGGACCGGCGCGCCTGTCAGCTCATGGAAGCGTGCCGATGCCTCGGTGTGGTCGGCGTGCCGGTGGGTGATCAGGACCACGTCCACGACGCCCGCAGCCGCAAGCGCTGCCAGGTGCTCCTCGTCCTCGGGACCGGGGTCAACGATCGCCACGTGCCCGGAACCCTCCGCGGCAATCACGTACGAGTTGGTTCCGTCCAGGCTCATCGGCCCCGGGTTGGGCGCGAGCCTGAAGCGCGTCAGTTCGCTGCTCCGGGTCAACGGGGATGGCGCCGCGTACGTGGAGGGCTGGTCAGTCGAAGCCGGGTCAGTGGAAGTCACCCGTCCATCTTCGCATCCGGGACGTGCCAGAGGAACGCGGGAAATCCGTCGGGAGGTGACAGAGGAACGCGGGAAAACCGTCGGGACGTGACAGAGGAACGCGGGGACGACGGCGGCCCCCGCCGTGGTGAGGCGATGTCACCTCAGGCGGGGGCCGTCGTCGTAAATTCCGGCCGTACCGGCAGTACCGGCAGTACCTGCTAGACCAGGCGGGTCAGCCAACCGTGGCGGTCTTCGACCTTGCCGGTCTGGATTCCCAGGAGCTGTTCGCGGATGGCCATGGTGGTCTCGCCGGCTTTGGCGTCCTCGGAACCGATGAACTCGGTGGCGTCCTTGAGGACACCGATCGGGGTGATCACGGCTGCGGTGCCGCAGGCAAAGACTTCGGTGATCTCGCCGGAAGCAACACCGTCGCGCCACTCGTCAAGGGTGATCTTCCGCTCTGAGACCTCGCGGCCCATGTCCTTGGCCACCTGGATCACGGAGGAACGGGTGACGCCTTCGAGGATGGTGCCGCTCAGCGCCGGAGTGGCCAGCGAACCGTCCTTGAACACGAAGAAGACGTTCATGCCGCCGAGTTCTTCCACGGCGTCGTCGTTGAAGTGGTCCAGGAACAATACCTGCTTACACCCGTTCGCTTCGGCTTCCTGCTGCGCGATCAATGAGGCAGCGTAGTTGCCGCCGCACTTGGCCGAACCGGTTCCGCCACGGCCGGCGCGGGCGTACTCACGGGAAATCCAGATCGACACCGGCTTCAGCTCCCCGCCGAAGTAGTTGCCGGCCGGGGAGGCGATCACGCGGAAGGAGACTTCACGGGCTGCCCGGACACCCAGGAAAGCCTCCGTGGCGATCATGAACGGACGCAGGTACAGCGCTTCCCCGTCTCCGGAGGGCACCCAGTCCTTGTCCGCCTGGACCAGCTCGCGGATGGCCCCGAGGAAGTACTCCTCAGGCAGCTCGGGCAGGGCCAGGCGACGGGCGGACTTGTTCAGGCGCGCGGCGTTGGCCTCGGGGCGGAACGTCCAGACCGAACCGTCGGCGTGGCGGTACGCCTTGAGCCCTTCGAAGATTTCCTGTCCGTAGTGGAGCACGGCAGCTGAGGGATCCAGCATGATGGGGCCGTAGGGTTCAATGCGGGCGTTGTGCCAACCGCCATTGCCTTCGGCGTCGACCTTGTAGTCGACGACGGCGGTGTGGTCGGTGAAGTAGTCGCCGAATCCCGGGTTTGCCAGGATGGCTGCACGCTCCTCAGCAGATTTCGGGTTGGCCGAAAGCTGCTGGCTGAATTCGACGCCATGGGCAGTCTGAGTCATGTTTCCTCCACAGTCAGCTACCTGGCAGTGCGAACCGCGGCCCCCAAAAGGGGTGGTTCAGCGATGGACCAGGGAAGCAGGTAAATAATTCAAGACAAGCTTACGCCTGAGTATTGGGCCTAAAGTGCTGCCGCAATGGCGTCGCCGATCGCAGCGGTGCTGCGCGGCTCGCCGGTGCGGGCTTCGACGTCGGCAATCACTGCCGCTTCGATCTTGCGGGCTGCCCCGGTGTAGCCGAGGTGCTCCAACAACAGCACTGCGGACAGGATCGCAGCAGTGGGATCAGCCTTCTGCTGGCCTGCGATGTCCGGGGCCGAGCCGTGGACGGGTTCGAACATGGACGGCGCGGTGCGGTCCATGTTGATGTTGCCTGATGCCGCCAGGCCGATACCGCCTGTGACGGCAGCTGCGAGGTCGGTCAGGATGTCGCCGAACAGGTTGTCCGTGACGATGACGTCGAAGCGGGACGGGTCCGTGACCATGAAGATCGTGGCGGCGTCGATGTGCAGGTAGTCATGCGTGACCTCGGGGAACTCCTTGGCCACGGCTTCCACAGTGCGCTTCCAGAGGTGGCCCGCGTAGACCAGGACGTTGTGCTTGTGGACCAATGTCACGTGCTTGCGGGGACGCGCGCTGGCACGACGGAAAGCATCACGGACCACCCGCTCCACGCCATGGGCGGTGTTCAGCGACACTTCGGTGGCTACCTCATGCGCGGTTCCGCCGCGCAAGGTCCCGCCGTTGCCGACGTACGGTCCCTCTGTTCCTTCACGAACCACAATGAAGTCGATCTCGCCGGGGTTGGCCAGCGGACTGCCCACGGAGCTGTAGAGACGCGAGGGCCGCAGGTTGACATAGTGGTCCAGGCTGAAGCGCAGCTTGAGCAGCATTTCGCGTTCGATGATGCCTGAGGGAATGCGGGTGTCCCCCGGGGCTGCACCGACGGCGCCGAAAAGGATTGCGTCGCGTGTCCGGAGATCGTCGAGTACTTCGTCCGGGAGGGTCTCTCCTGTTTCAAGCCAGTGCTGGGCGCCCAGTTTGTAATGGGTCTGCTCAAGGGTGACGCCTTCGGCGGCAAGAGCCTTTTCCAGAACCTTGACGGCTTCGGCGATGACCTCGGGGCCGATGCCGTCGCCGGGGATGACAGCGAGATTGATGGACGATGCATTCATAGGTCTATCTAGCCAAGCAATCCACATGCTGGTCAAAATCGTCTCACTTCTTGAACAGCCGCGATGTCAGACCACGGCATGATGTGTGCGGCCCGGCGCAGCACTTAGAGTCATGGAGTGGATAGAAGGCACGCGATATACGAATGGTTCCGCACCAACCGCTTCACAGTGGACCTCACTGCCGCCATCATCCTCGTCCTCCTCTTCGGCCCCGTGTATCTGCTCGCCGGACGGCCATTCCTCTTCCTGTTGTCGTGCTGCCTCCTGTTGCCCCTCGCGTGGCGACGGACCCGTCCGGAGGTGGCGGCCGGCGTCGTGGTTCTGGTCTGCCTTGTCCAATGGGCGGCGGGGGCCGAGCCGGTGGCCGGGCAGATAGCAGTGCCGCTGGTGATCTATGCCACCGCGGCCTACGGACCGGCGTGGGCCAGCCGCGCCGTGCTGCTGCTGGGGCTGCTGGGCGGCGTGATGCTGACCACCCGCGAATATTCGGGGTCGGCAGCTTCAGGCATCCTGGGCCTTACCATCGGAGCCTTGTACACCGTACTGATCTGGATGCTGGTGCTGGTGAGTTGGACCTTGGGCGACCTGACGCGCGTGCGGCGGCTGCAACTGCAGGCGTTGGAGGACAGGACCCGCCGCCTGGAGATCGAGCACAACCAGGAACGCCAACTTGCAGCAGCCGATGAGCGCTCCCACATCGCGCGGGAAATGCACGACATTGTTGCCCACTCCCTGTCCGTGATCATCACGCAGGCGGACGGGGCCAGGTACGCGGCCGCTGCTAAACCCGAACTCGCCACCGAAGCACTGGCCACCATCGCCGCAACAGGCCGCGACTCGCTCGCCGAGATGCGGCGGCTCCTTGGCGTGCTGCGTTCCGACGACGGCTCCCCCACCCGTCCGCAGCCCCGCCTTTCCGACCTGGACGAGCTGCTCCTCGGCTTCCGGGCGGCCGGCCTGCAGGTGTCTTTCGAGCAGCACGGGACACCGCGCCGGCAGTTGCCGGCAGGGGCTGAGCTGACCGCCTACCGGACCATCCAGGAAGCCCTGACCAATGTCATCAAGCACGCAGGCCCCAGCGCCACGGCAGCCTTGGTGTTGACGTGGCAGAACCGCGGACTGGAGATTGATATCCGGGACGACGGCCGGGGCGCCGCAGCCGATCCGCCCGTGCCGGGAGGCGGCAGCGGCCTTCCGGGGATGGGCGAACGCATCGCCCTCTACGATGGTTCTTTGTCCGCAGGCCCGCAGCAGGGCGGCGGATTCCGCGTGTCTGCCCTTATCCCGTATTCGGAGGCTTGATCCTTGCCCGACCTTTCACCGCTAATCCGCGTAGCACTCGTCGATGACCAGCAATTGGTCCGTTCCGGTTTCAGCATGCTCATCAACTCCCAGCCCGATCTGGAGGTCGTTGCCGAGGCGGGCAACGGCATCGAAGCAGTCCAGGCCCTGAACGCCACGGCAGCCGACGTTGTCCTGATGGACGTCCGGATGCCGGGCATGGACGGGATCGAGGCCACCCGGAAGATCCTGGAGCAGGCTGCGACCCAGCCGGAAGGTTCGCAACGGGCCGGGGTCAAGATCGTTGTCCTCACCACCTTCGACCTTGACGAGTATGCCCTGGCGGCCATCCGTGCCGGTGCCAGCGGTTTCCTGTTGAAGGACGCCCCGCCGGAGGAACTGCTGGAAGCCATCCGCACGGTTTATCGCGGAGATGCCGTGATCGCGCCTTCCACCACCCGGCGCCTGTTGGATCACGTCGCGCCCCTGCTGCGAACGCAGACCCCGGAGCAAAGCGGGCACGCCGCGGCCGTGGAACGGCTCACCGCGCGTGAACGCGAGGTCTTTACCCTGATCGCCCAGGGGAAATCGAACCCGGAGATCGCGGCAGGGTTGTTCCTGTCGGAAGCGACCGTCAAGACGCACGTGGGGCACATCCTCGCCAAGCTTGGTGCCCGTGACAGGGTCCAGATCGTGGTGATCGCGTATGAAACAGGAGTGGTATCCCCCGGGCTGTAGTTCCCCTCAGACCACGGTATGAGACGAGGTGCCGGACTTTGGGCCCGTGGCCGGATCTGCTGGAGGGGTCCTGCCGCCTAGCGTGAAAACATGACAACTTTCACGTCCATGCCGCACCCTTCAACACCGGACCACCCAACGCCTGCCGACGCCGCCGGGGCACGACCCGCCGTCGAGGCGTTCTCGCTGAGCAAAAGCTACGGCCGCGCCGACACCAAGGTGGTCGCGTTGAAAGACGTCAGTGTCAGCTTCGACGCCGGGAAGTTCACTGCGATCATGGGCCCTTCAGGCTCCGGAAAATCAACCCTCATGCACTGCCTCGCCGGGTTGGACTCCGCGGACAGCGGACGGATCCTCCTGGGCGGGACCGAACTGACGGGGCTCAACGACAAGCAGTTGACCGCCCTGCGCCGGGAGCGGATCGGCTTCGTTTTCCAGGCGTTCAACCTGGTGCCCACCCTCACTGCCGAACAGAACATCACGCTCCCGCTCGCCCTGGCCGGTAAAGACGTCGACGCCGGCTGGCTGGCAAGCGTCGTCACCACGCTTGGGTTGAAGGACAGGTTGCGGCACCGGCCCCACGAACTGTCCGGGGGCCAACAGCAACGCGTAGCCGTTGCCCGTGCGCTCTTGACGCGTCCCGACGTCGTTTTCGGCGACGAACCCACCGGCAACCTGGACTCGAAGGCCGGCGGCGAAGTCCTTGCGCTGTTGCGGCGCAGTACCCAGGAGATGGGGCAAAGCATCATCATGGTGACCCACGACCCCGTCGCCGCAAGCTATGCGGACAGGGTGGTGTTGATGAGTGACGGTGGCCTGGTGGGCGAGATCCACCAGCCCACCGCGGACTCCGTCCTGGCCGCCCTGGGCAAGCTGGGGGCCTGAGCGTGCTGCGAGTAGCCCTGTCCCAACTCAAGACCCATTACCGGCGCTTCATCGCCATCGGCTTGGCCGTGATGTTGTCCGTGATGTTCCTGTCGGCCACCCTGATGGTGGGTGCCAGCACCAATGCCTCGCTTGGGGCGAGCATTGGCGAGGCTTACCGGAACGCCGATCTGGTGGCCACGCCCAGGAACGGGGACCCGTTCAGCAAAGCGGCGGTGGACGCCGCCGCGTCGTCGCCGGCCGTTGACCAGAGCTACGCCGAACGGTCCACCTACGTGACCTTCGAAGCAAACGGCGAGCAGTTCGGCCGGCTGCGGAACGCGGCGCCTGCCGGTCTTGAAGGGGCTGAGCTGGTATCCGGCACAATGCCCCTGAGACCCTTCGACGTACTTTTGGACGCCAAGACGGCCCGGCACCTGGGCCTGGACCCCGGCAGCACGATGGAGTTGCGGGGTTCCGGACCGGAAGAGAAAGCCACAGTCACGGTTTCCGGCCTGGTCCAGCCCACGAATGATCCCTTCTCTTCTTCCGCCGCACAACTGATTGCCGGTGGGGCCGTCCTCGATGCTGTCCTGGGCGCGGGGACAGGACATAGCGGGGCCCAATTCAGCGGGGTTCAATTCATTCTGAAGCCCGGCGAGGACGTTGCCGCCGCGAAGGAGTACATCACACACCGCATGGAAGCGGCCGGAGCCGAGGGCCCGGTCCTGCAAACGGCACAGGAAAAAGTCACCGCCACCGTTGCAATGTTGAGCGGAGGCCAGGACCAACTCACCATCGTCCTGCTCGCCTTTGCCGGTGTGGCCATCCTGGTGTCCATGCTGGTGGTGTCCAATACGTTCTCCGTGCTGGTTGCCCAGCGCACCAGGGAACTGGCTTTGCTGCGCTGCCTGGGGGCGGGGCGCCCGCAGATCCGCGGCTCGGTGATCGTGGAAGCATTGGCGGTTGGTTTCCTTGCCTCGGTGCTCGGTGTCGCCGCCGCGGTAGGGGTCATGTCCGGCCTCGTCGCGTGGGCTGCAACCCAGCCCGGGCAAACGTTCGCCACGCTGGCCGTGCCGCCGTCGGCCGTTATTGCGGGGCTGCTTGCCGGTACCCTGCTGACCGTCATCGCCGCGCTGGTCCCCGCGAAGGCGGCCACCGCCGTCGCACCTCTTGCTGCCTTGCGTCCGGCCAATGACGCGTCTGTCCGGAACCGTCGCGGCAAGGTGCGGTTGGTACTGGGCGCGGTGGTCCTGGCCGGCGGAAGTGCCTTGCTGGCATTTGGGAGCGCCTCGGTCTCCTTGGAGGTCGCCCTGCTTGGCGGCGCCGCCTCCTTCATTGGGGTCTTGCTCTGCTCCAGCCTCTTCATTCCGGCTGTGGTGTCCTGGGCAGGTCGGTTGGCTTCGCCGGCCGGGGTGCCCGGCAAGCTTGCCGCCGTCAACGCCACGCGCAACCCGGCCCGGACGTCGGCTACCGCTGCTGCTTTGTTGATCGGAGTGACGCTCGTGTCGCTGATGATGACCGGCGCGTCGACAGCCAGGCAGGCATTCAACAGCACCTTGGCCGAGACGTATCCCGTCGACTTGGCCGCGCCTACCGCCGTGGGTCCGGATGCGGGCGATGCGCAGCAGGCCCTGGACAAGATCCGTGCCCTGGACGGTGTCAGCGCAGCTGCCCTCCTTCAACCGGTGGGCCGCCTCGCCGACGATTCGGCGCCCGCTGGCGGCGGCGCCATCTACGCCCTCGGCAACGCCGACGCCTCTGCCGTGCTCCGGGACGCGAAACTCCGACCCGCACCCGGAAAGGCCTACCTGCCCGAGGACTCGCCCACCGGCCCGGTGTCCATCACGACGGCGGCCGGCACGGTAACCCTCGACGCTACGGTCCTCACGACCCGGCATATCCCGCCCTTCGTGGCCGACTCCACGATCACCGCCGGTCCGCTCACGGAAGCACCGGGGATGGTCTGGGTCAAGGTAGCCGACTCCGTGTCCGGCGAGCAGGTGCAGGCAATCCAAAAGAACATCGCTGCTGCTTTGGGCATACCTGAGCGAACGGTCAGCGGAGCGGCCATAGAGCGGGCGACGTTCAACAGCATCATCGACGTGTTGCTCCTGGTGGTCACCGGGCTGTTGGGGATCGCGGTGGTGATCGCGCTGATCGGCGTCGCCAACACCCTGTCGCTGTCCGTCCTGGAACGCACCCGGGAAAACTCGTTGCTCAGGGCGCTCGGCCTGACCAAGGGCCAGCTCCGCGGGATGCTCGCCATCGAAGCCGTGTTGGTCGCGGGCGTGGCAGCCGTCCTGGGTGGTGGCCTCGGCATTGTCTACGGCTGGCTGGGTGCCCAGGCGACGCTGGGCGGCATGGCCGACGTCGTTCCTTCCGTTCCCTGGGGACAGCTGGCGGCCGTGTTCGGCGTCGCCGTGGTCGCAGGGCTCCTGGCCTCGGTGGTCCCGGCCCGCCGGGCAGCGCGGTTGTCCCCGGTGGAGGGACTCGCCACCGCTTGACGCTCTGTCACATCACCTCGCTTAAACGAAAACGCTCTTCCACCTTCCCCGGATCAACCGGAGGGAGGTGGAAGAGCGTTCGCCGTGTGGTGGCGGTAGGTGAAAGAGCGTTCGCTTAGGCTTCGGCGGGTTCCTCGTAGCGCGGGAACACCGGAACTGGCGCGGGAAGCTCCGTGCCAGGCTGGATGGGCGTCGCGATCGCGGCAAACCGGCGGGCGGGGCCTTCCGGCTGTCCCAGCACCTCAAGCAACTTGGCCGACGACGACGGCATGACCGGCTGGGCGAGGATCGCCACGATCCGGACCACCTCCAAGGTGACGTAGAGGACCGTGTTCATGCGCTCGACGTCGGTCTTCCGCAGCACCCAGGGCGCCTGCTCGGCGAAGTAGGCGTTGGTATCCCCCAGCACCGTCCAAATGGCTTCGAGGGCGCGGCTGAACTCCTGCTTCTCAAAGGCGCCGCGTGCCGTCTCCAGCAACTTCCCGGCTTGTTCGAGCAAGGCTTGGTCCTCGGCCGTGAAAGCACCCGGCACGGGAACCTTGCCCTCGCAGTTCTTGGCCACCATGGACAGTGAGCGCTGAGCGAGGTTGCCGAAGTTGTTTGCCAGGTCCGAGTTCATGCGGCCCACGATTGCCTCGTGGTTGTAGCTGCCGTCGGCGCCGAACGGTACTTCGCGGAGGAAGAAGAAGCGGCACTGGTCCAAGCCGTAACGCTCCACGAAGTCACGTGGGGCAACGACGTTGCCGAGGGACTTGGACATCTTGACGCCGTTGTTGGTCAGGAAGCCGTGGATCATCACGCGCTTGGGCAACTCCAGCCCCGCGCTCATGAGGAATGCCGGCCAGTAAATGGCGTGGAACCGGGAGATGTCCTTGCCGATGATGTGGACGTCCGCCGGCCAGAACTTCTTGAACGATTCCGACTCCGTGTCCGGGTAGCCCGCGCCGGTGAGGTAGTTGGTGAGGGCATCCACCCACACGTACATGACGTGTTTCTCATCCCCGGGAACCGGGACACCCCAGTCGAAGGTGGTCCGGCTGATGGAGAGGTCTTCCAGGCCACGCTTGACGAAGCTGATGACCTCGTTGAACCGGGACTGCGGCGCGCCGAAGTCGGGGTGGGCCTCATAGAGGGCGAGCAACTTCTCCTGGTAGGCCGACAACCTGAAGAAGTAGCTTTCCTCCGCCGTCCACGTCACCAACGTGTCCGTTTCCTTGGAGTAGCGGAGGCCGTCTTCCTTGACCACGGTGTCGTCCTCGACGTAGTACGCCTCGTCGCGGACGGAGTACCAGCCCTCGTACTTGGACAGGTAGATATCGCCGTTGACTTCCATCTTCTTCCAGATGGCCTGCGAAGCGGCGTAGTGGTCCGGATCGGTGGTGCGGATGAACCGGTCGTAGGAAATGCCGAGGTCCTGGCTCATCTGCTTGAAGGCAGCAGAGTTCCGGTCGGCCAGTTCCTTGGCCGTCAGGCCTTCCTTCTCCGCGGACTGCTGCATCTTGAGTCCGTGCTCGTCCGTTCCGGTCATGAAGAACACCTCATGGCCGTCCAGACGCTTGAACCGCGCCATGGCATCGGTGGCAATGACCTCGTAGGCGTGGCCGATGTGCGGCACGCCGTTGGGGTAGCTGATGGCCGTGGTGATGTAGAACGGGGATTTCTCTGCAGACGTCACTCTAAGAAGTTACCTTTATTTTCAGCGGGAAGAAGCTTAGTTAAGCTCGGTCAGCGTATCGCTGAGCCGGACCAGCTCGTGGTCGTGTGACGCCACGAGGACGGCGATGCCGTCACTGGTGGTGTCTTTCAGGATCCCGATGATGCGGTTGGCCGCTGCGCGGTCAAGGCTCGCCGTCGGTTCGTCAACCACCAGGACGCGGGTGCCGAGGATCAGGGCGCGGGCGATCGCGACACGCTGGCGCTCACCGCCGGACAGCTGGGCGGGACGGTGGCGCATCCGGCGGCCCAGGCCCACCAGGTCCAGGAGATCCTTGGCCATTTCGGTGCGTTGTTCCACTTCGCCGTCAGGTACGGCGGGAAGCAGCACGTTCTCCAAGGCACTCATGCCCTCGATCAAGGCACCGCCCTGGTCGACATAGCCGATGAGCGCCCTGCGGCGGTCGGCGATCTCGTCGTCGCCCATCGACTCCAGCGACGTGCCTTCCCAAAAGACCTGGCCCGACGTCGGGAGGGTGAGTCCCGCGCTGACGGTCAGGATACTGGTCTTGCCGGAGCCGCTTCGACCGGCGATGCAGTGCATCTCGCCTGCGTGCAGCGTCAGGTTGAAGTCATCGACGACGTCGACTTCTTCGGCCCCGCCCTTGTCTCCGCCATAGTGGATGGTCACCTTGCGCAGTTCCAGCGGAGTGGCATGGTCCGTGGCCTTGACGATGGTGTTGGCCCGGGTCTGCAGCGACTCTTCCGTTGACTCCGGGGTGGCCGTCAGCTCGGTGTTGAGGTTGTCAGTCATTTGACTACTTTCGTTGCAATCGGAATCCAGCAAATTACGGCCAGCAGGCCGGCCAGCCCGGCCCAGAGGGCCGCATACGGGGCCAGGAGCAGCCCCAGTCCCAGCGCCCCGAGGACACCGAGGGGAAGGGCCACGGTACCTACCAAAGCGTTTTCGAAGAAGCGGACCTGGCCCAGCATGTCCGGGTTCCAGCCCATGGCCCGGAGGGTGCCCAGGTATTCGCGTTTGGCATGGAGTTCGAACCGCCCCGTGACAAGTGTCAGCAGCAGCCCGACCAAGACGCCGAACACAGCCAGGATCACGCTGGGCAGAGCGACGCTTGCAGCCGCCAGGCCACTGAGCGCACTGGCACCCGCAGCCCGGGGAATGTCGATCAGCAGGGCGATCAGCGCGCCGACGGCTGCGCCGAACACTCCCACTGCCACAGCGAGCGAGACCGAGTTGAACTTGTTGGTGGTCAACTGCCGGTTGGCGAACGTCAGGGGTGAGTCCACGGTCACGAGGCGGTCGTCGTGCTGCGGCTCCTGGTCGATAACCACGCGGTGACGCAGCTGCTGTGCGGCAAGCAAGGCTGCTGCCGCGTAGATGACCAGCATGGTGGCGGACACGATGACCGTCGCCAGGTTCCAGCTCAGCAAGCTCAGGATGATTCCGGCAGCGGCGAGGGCAGCCGCACCGACGGCGAACTCCTCAAGCACCCAGGACCTGATGCGTTTCTGCGTCCAACCCATGGCGCGCAGGATTCCTGCTTCGCTTCTGCGCTGGCGGATGTAGCTCACGGTCGAGGCGCCGGTCAGGAGCGTGGCTCCAAGCAACGTCAGGAAGAGCAGGGTGATGTTGGTACCGGTCAGGGAGCCGGACACGGCGTCGGCGGCATCCTGCCGTACCCACGACTGCTGGACCGTTCCGAGGGCCGATTCCTTGCCCGAGTCGTCCTTGCTGTAGCCGGGGACGAAGATGTTGACGTCCTCGCGTGCGGACCCGGCCACCACGGTTGCCTCCAGGCCGAGGGCGCGGATCTCCGAAGCCAGTTTCTCGACATCCGGCTGAGCCTGCTTCCAGTTTCCCGGGGCATTGGCACGAACACGGATCGCGTCGATGACGTTGGCATTGGAGTCGTAGCCGCGTGCGGCGGCAAGGCCGTAGTAGTCGGTGATCGCGCCGGCCGACTGGCTCACCAGGCCGGTGGCACTCAGCGAAGGCTTGAGCACGGTACCCTCGACGTCTTTTCCGTTCGCGTCCTTGGTGAGGGTCATCGGTGCCGGGTCGTAGCCGCCCAGCGGAAGCTTGTTCACGTCGCCGGCTGCTGCCTGGACGTCACCGGGATTGAAGGTGCCGTAGACCATGGGCATCGGAGTAGCCGGCTTCTTGCCGGTGGCCAGGTCTTCGCGGTACGCGCGCTCTTCGACGGGCTTGCGCTGGGTCTGGTCGACCGCTGCCCCGAACGAAGACTTCTCCGGCAGGCGGTTGACCGTCACCCAGTCCCCCGGCGTGGCGGTCTTGTCGGAAGCACCGTTTGCGGCGTCGTCGCCGTCCTTGTACTTCGGTGCAGCAGCGAAAGCGGTGCTCCAGGTGGCCGGGTTGTAGAGGCCCTGGCTGAAGGAAGCGGTGCTGCCAAGCAGTTTGCTGTGATCGGTGGAACCCGGCCATTCCAGGGCGAACGGGGACTTCGATACGAACGGGAGGTAGTCCTTGTCCAGGGAACGGCTCACGGTGCCCACGTCCTTGAGGACCTTGCCGTTGGAGTCGATTTCCTCGATCTTCACCGAGTACTGCAGGTCCAGGGACGTGCCCGAGCGGACAATCAGCGGGATCGCCTGTGACTCGTCCGTCAGCAGGCCGTCACGCTTGGCCTGCTGGTACTGGGTCATCAAGGGGGCCCAGTACTTGAGCTTGACGCCCAGGAAGTCCGGGCCTTCCTCCAATTGCTCCATGCTCAAGCCGGTGGTGAAGAGGCTTTCGAAGTGGCGTCCGATTGCGCCCGCGTTGCGGGCATCGGCCGGCGGGGCCTTTTCAAGCGGTGCCAGGAAGTCTCCTGCCGTCCCAAGCAGCGCCCGTTCGGCCGCGGGATCGACGGCGACGACGGACTCCGTCACCTCGGGGGCCAAGGGAAGGGCCACCGAGAGGTTGAACAAGTTGTGCTCCGAGCCGAGCGCGGGGGCCGGGAACTTGATGCCCGTCTCCCCCTCCGGCCCGGCGATGCGGACGTTGGAGCCACCGGTGGTCTTTTCCTCAACCAAGCGGCCCTTGCCCAAGGTGCCTTCCGCGCTGGTCTTGAAGAGTGTCTGCTGGTTGACGCCATCAGAGCTGGTGGCCGTGGCCGTCAAGCGGTACTTCTTCGGGGTGTCGGACAATACCGATTCGGCTTCCGGCCATTTGGCGGAGTCCATCGCCGAGGGATCGCCTGCCGTGATGGCCCCGGCAAGGCCCGAGTTGTAGCCGAGGTAGTCCATGGCATTCAGGCGCGGCGCCTCGAGGTTCTGCGATACGCGGGAAACAAGGCTGATGGGTGCGGCAACTGCCGTGTTGCCCATGTTCCTGATTTTTTCCAGCTGCTCAAAGCTGATGCCACCCTGGCCGTTGGCAATTTCGGGTTGGATCAGGGCACCGCCCTCGCCGTCCCCCTCCTGGTCCGGCTTTGCCTGGACCAGGATGTCGTAAAGACCCCGCGAGTTCTCATCCACAGTCCTGTTCAGGGCCGCCTGCGACTGGCTCTGGACGACGACGGACAAGCACATGGCGACGATCAAAATGGCCGCGGTCAGCAGCAGCACACGGCTTCTGATGAACCTTTGGACGGCGTTCATTGGGCTCCCTGAGACCTTGATTGCGGGCGCGCACACATGGACCGCGACCCCTCGAAAACACAAAGGAGCCGCGGGTTTGGTGTGCAAAAAGTAGTGGCCGGCCTGCTGCCGGGTCCGAATTCCGGACCCAGCCATTGTAAGCAGACCGGCCACGCATGCGCGTCAGGGGTGTGTTCCCGGGCACGCCGAATTCATCTGGCTAAGCCCGTGCTTAGTCCTCCAGGTCGACTTCGCGGACCATGTCCGCGCCGATGCCGGCCTTGATGGCTTCCAGTACCTGCTGCGGCACGGAGCTGTCGATGGTCAGCAACGCCAGCACCTGGCCGCCTTCGGTCTGGCGGGCCACCTGCATGCCACCGATGTTGATGTTGTTCATGCCCAGGATGTGGCCGATCGTGCCGATCACGCCGGGACGGTCCGCGTAAGCAACCACCACGAGGTGCTCGCTGATGGGGATTTCGACGTCATAGCCGTTGACGCCCACCAGTTTCTCGACCTGCTTGGGTCCGGTCAGGGTACCGGCCACGGAAATCTGCGAGCCGTCGCTGAGCGCACCGCGGATGGTCAGGACGTTGCGGTAGTCCTCGGCGTCGGGGGTGGTGATGAGGCGCGTGTTGATACCGCGCTGCTCGGCAATCACCGGCGCGTTGACGTAGGACACCTGCTCCGTGACGACGTCGGCAAAGACGCCCTTCAACGCGGCAAGCTCCAGGACCTTGACGTCCAGGGCGGCGATTTCGCCGGCAACCTCGACGTCGATCTGCGTCAGGGACGCGTGGGTGAGGGCGGTGAAGATGCGGCCGAGCTTCTCGATCAGCGGTATGCCCGGGCGGATGTCGCTGGCAATGACACCGCCGGCGACGTTCACCGCATCCGGAACGAGTTCCCCTGCCAGGGCGAGCCGTACCGACTTCGCTACGGACACGCCGGCCTTCTCCTGGGCCTCGTCCGTGGAAGCACCCAGGTGCGGAGTGACCACCACGTTGTCGAATTCGAAGAACGGCAGGTCCGTGCTGGGCTCCTTGACGAACACGTCGACGCCGGCGCCGGCGATCTGGCCTTCCTTCAGCGCGGTGAACAGTGCTTCTTCGTCAACCAGGCCGCCACGGGCAACGTTGATGACGTAGGCCGATTCCTTCATCTTCCGGAACGCGTCGGCGCCCAGCATGCCCACGGTCTCCGGGGTCTTGGGCATGTGGATGGTGATGAAGTCGGCGTTGGCCAGGAGTTCGTCAAGCGTTACCAGCTTGACCCCGAGCTGCGCTGCGCGGGCCGAAGTGATGTAGGGATCGTACGCGAGGATCTCGGTGTCGAATCCCTGGAGGCGGGCAGCAACCAAAGCGCCGATGCGGCCGAGGCCGATGATGCCGATCTTCTTCTCGAACAGTTCAATGCCGGTGTACTTGGAGCGCTTCCACTCACCGTTCTTCAGGGCGCTGCTGGCCTGCGGAATGTGGCGGGCGAGGCTCAGGATGTGTCCCACCGTAAGTTCCGCCGCAGAGACGATGTTGGAGGTGGGGGCGTTGACCACCATGACGCCTGCCTGGGTAGCAGACTTGATGTCTACGTTGTCCAGTCCCACGCCGGCGCGCGCGATCACTTTCAGGTTCTTCGCTGCGGCGATCGCTTCGGCGTCCACCTGGGTGGCCGAACGCACCAGGATGGCATCGACGTCGGCAATGGCGGACAGCAGCTGGGAGCGGTCGGCACCGTCTGTCTGGCGGATCTCGAAATCCGGGCCCAGTGCCTCGATCGTGGCGGGCGAAAGTTCCTCGGCGAGGAGGACGACGGGTTTGGTGGCTGACACGGGTGGCACCTTACTTTGGACAACTTGGGAACAGTACTGGACAAGGAGCGGATGCGGGGCCCGGGCACTACTCCGGACAGGCCCAGAATATCGAATTGGAACGGCGAATCCGGCGCCCGCTCAGGGATGTTACGGGCCGGACACGCCGGTTGTGAAGAAGTTCACAGTCCTCGGAACGGGATCGAAGGACGCGTAAAACGGGCAATGCCCGCCCGGCTGTGGTGCCGGACGGGCATTGCTGCAAAGGATCAGCGTGCTGCGGAACCTTCGACGTAGTCCTCGTCCTGCTGCTGCCAGGAGAAGAGCGAACGGAGCTCGCGGCCGACTTCCTCGATCGGGTGCTGCTCTGCCTTGGCGCGCAGTTCCTTGAATTCGACGGCACCGTTGTCCTGGTCGTCGATGAAGCGCTTGGCGAAGGCACCGGACTGGATGTCAGCCAGCACAGCCTTCATGTTTTCCTTCACCTCGGGGGTGATGACGCGCGGGCCGGAGACGTAGTCGCCGTACTCAGCGGTGTCGGAAACGCTCCAGCGCTGCTTGGCGATGCCGCCTTCCCACATGAGGTCGACAATGAGCTTGAGCTCGTGCAGGACCTCGAAGTAGGCGATCTGCGGCTGGTAGCCGGCTTCGGTCAGGGTCTCGAAGCCGTACTGGACGAGCTGGGAAACGCCGCCGCAGAGTACGGACTGCTCACCGAACAGGTCGGTTTCGGTCTCTTCGGTGAAGGTCGTCTTGATGACACCGGCGCGGGTGCCGCCAATGGCCTTGGCGTAGGACTTGGCCAGTTCCCAAGCGGAACCGGAAGCGTCCTGCTCCACGGCGATGATGTCCGGGATGCCACGGCCGGCTTCGAATTCGCGGCGGACCGTGTGGCCCGGCGCCTTCGGAGCGATGAGGATGACGTCAACGCCTGCGGGGGGCTCGATGTAGCCGAAGCGGATGTTGAAGCCGTGGGCGAAGGCGAGGGCCTTGCCTTCGGTCAGCTTGTCCTTGATGGAGTCGTTGTAGATCGAGCGCTGGTGCTGGTCCGGCGCGAGGATCATGATGACGTCTGCCCATTCGGCGGCGTCGGCAACGTTCTTGACGGTGAAGCCCGCGTCCTGCGCCTTGGCGGTCGACTTGGAGCCTTCCTTGAGCGCGATGACAACCTCGACGCCGGAATCGCGCAGGTTAAGCGCGTGGGCGTGGCCCTGCGAGCCATAACCGACGATTGCGACCTTGCGACCCTGGATGATCGACAGGTCTGCGTCGTCGTCGTAGAACATTTCAGTCACTTGCGTAACTCCTCTTGAGTGGTTTCTAGATATTGAAGGTGGTGCTGCGGTACTGGGCGCAACGCAGGGCAGGGCATGCAAGGAGCAGTCCCTGCCTGTGCTTTAGGCGGAGCGAAGCGCCCTGTCACTCATGGAGCGGGATCCCCGTCCAACGGCCAAGGTGCCGGACTGCACAATTTCACGGATGCCGAACGGCTCGAGCACTGAGAGCAGCGCAGCGAGCTTCTCCGGGGTACCGGTTGCCTCGATCACCAACGAGTCTGTAGACACGTCGACGACGGCGGCACGGAACAGGTCTGCAGCCTGGGTAACCTGCAGACGTGTCGCGGCATCCGCACGTACCTTGACCAGGATGTGGTCGCGCTGTACGGAAGATTCGGAAGTCAGTTCAACAATCTTGATCACGTTGACCAACTTGTTGAGCTGCTTGGTGACCTGCTCGATCAAGTCGCCGTCGGCGTCGACGACGACCGTCATGCGGGACATGCCCGGGACCTCAGTGGGCCCCACGGCGAGGGAGTTGATGTTGAAGGCACGCCGGGCGAAAAGGCTGGCCACGCGGGTCAGCACGCCGGGCTTGTCTTCTACCAGAACGGACAGTGTGTGACGGGTCATGGCCTAGTCTTCCTCTTCCCATTCCGGGGTCATGTTGCGGGCAACCTGGATCTGGTCATTGCTGACGCCGGCGGGCACCATGGGCCACACCATTGAGTTGGGGCTGACGACGAAGTCGATCACCACCGGGCGGTCATTGATTTCCAGGGCCTTCTGGATGGTGGCGTCGATGTCTTCGTCGCGTTCACACCGCAGGGCGGCACAACCGTAGGCGTCAGCGAGTTTGACGAAGTCCGGGATCCGGATGGTGTCGTGGCCGGTGTTCAGGTCCGTGTTGGAGTAGCGGCCTTCGTAGAACAGCGTCTGCCACTGGCGCACCATGCCCAGTGACGAGTTGTTGATGATGGCCACCTTGATGGGGATGTTGTTGATGGCGCAGGTAGCCAGTTCCTGGTTGGTCATCTGGAAGCAGCCGTCGCCGTCGATCGCCCAGACAACCCGGTCCGGTTCACCGACTTTGGCGCCCATGGCGGCGGGAACGGAGTAGCCCATGGTTCCTGCGCCGCCCGAATTCAACCAGGCGTGGGGACGTTCGTATTTGATGAACTGGGCAGCCCACATCTGGTGCTGGCCAACGCCCGCAACGTAGATTCCCTCAGGACCGGTGAGTTCTCCGATGCGCTTGATGACCCGCTGCGGAGCCGTGAGTCCATCTTCCGGCTCGGTCCACCCCAGGGGGTAGGTGTCGCGCAGGTTGTTCAGGAAGGCCCACCAGGAGCCCAGGTCCGGAGTACCGACTTGGTCAAACCGGGCCTTTACGGCTTCGGTCAGTTCGGGAATGATCTCCTTCACCGAGCCGACAATCGGCACGTCCGCCGTGCGGTTCTTGGAGATCTCCGCAGGATCGATGTCCGCGTGGATGACCTTGGCAGTTGGCGCGAAGGTCTTCAGTACACCGGTCACGCGGTCATCGAACCGCGCACCGAGCGTGATGAGCAGGTCAGCCTGCTGCAGTGCGGTGACTGCCGAGACGGCACCGTGCATGCCGGGCATGCCAACGTGCTGTGGGTGCGAATCGGGGAAGGCTCCGCGGGCCATGAGCGTCGTGACCACGGGCGCGCCGGTGGCCAGTGCCAGTTCCATGAGTTCGGCAGATGCGTGGCCCTTGACCACGCCGCCGCCGACGTACAGAACGGGCTTGCTGGAGGCAGCGATCAGCTTGGCGGCTTCGCGGACCTGCTTGTTGTGGCCGCGGACAACCGGACGGTAGCCGGGAAGATCGATCTTGGGCGGCCATGAGAACGTCATCTGGCCAACCTGGGCATCCTTGGCGATGTCCACCAGGACCGGGCCGGGGCGGCCGGTCGAGGCAAGGTGGAAGGCTTCTGCCATGACGTGCGGGATGTCATTGGGATCCGTCACCAGGAAAGAGTGCTTGGTGATGGGCATGGTGATGCCCACGATGTCGGCCTCCTGGAAGGCGTCGGTGCCGATGACTCCACTGGAGACCTGGCCGGTGATGGCCACCATCGGCACGGAGTCCATGTGGGCATCCATGATGGCGGTAACGAGGTTGGTGGCACCGGGGCCCGAGGTGGCGATGCACACGCCAACCCGTCCGGTAACCATGGCGTAGCCTTGCGCGGCGTGGCCGGCTCCCTGTTCGTGACGGACCAGGACGTGATTCATGCTGGAGGCCATCAAGGGGTCGTAGGTGGGCAGGATCGCGCCACCGGGCAAACCGAAAATATCGTCCACGCCGAGTTCTTCGAGCGAGCGGACAATTGCTTGCGAGCCGGTCATCACCGTTGGGGGTACAACGTTGTTCGGCCCAAGTACAGGAGAGAGAGGTGCAGCAGCGTCGACGACGGTGTCAGCCGTTCGGTCGATCTTTTCCGGAGCCTTGGTGGCTCCAGCGGACTTTGCAGCCATCAGCGAGGGGCTGATCGGCGATCCTTTGCTCATCGGACTCTTCCTTAGTGGATCTTCATTGGTGGGTCTTGCAAATAAAAAAACCCCTCAGCCTTACGGCTCTTCGAGGGGTTTGCGCGTGACAGTTCGTTACCAGTCGGGCTATGCCACGCGCTTGGTAAGGACGACGACGCCAACGGTAACGAATGAAATCATGCGTTCAGTGTTCCCTCTAAACGAGATACGTGTCAATCAGGCAACATCGTATCTCAATATCTGGACAACAATGTCCATCTGCCGGACTCCGCCTCCTTGGGGACGCGGAGCCCGGCAGGGAACTCAGCCGCAGTAAGCCCCGGTGGAGGCGCTGTGGACGAGCTTGGCGTACTTGGCAAGAACGCCCTTGGTGAACTTGGCAGGCAGCGGCTCCCAGCCCACTTTGCGGGCTTCGAGTTCGGCGTCATCAACCAGGAGGTCGAAAGAACGCGCAGCGATGTCCACACGGATCCGGTCCCCGTCCTTGACGAAGGCGATAGGACCGCCGTCGACGGCTTCCGGCGCGACGTGGCCGATGCACAAGCCGGTGGTCCCGCCGGAGAAGCGGCCGTCAGTGAGGAGCAGGACATCCTTGCCGAGCCCGGCACCCTTGATCGCGCCGGTAATGGCCAGCATCTCCCGCATGCCGGGCCCGCCCTTGGGACCCTCGTAGCGGATCACCACGACGTCGCCCTTCTGGATGCGGCCATTGTCCAAGGCATCCAAAGCGCCCTGCTCGCGCTCGAACACCCGGGCGGTGCCCTCGAA
Organism: Paenarthrobacter sp. YJN-5; assembly: GCF_015040095.1. Lineage (NCBI taxonomy): Bacteria > Bacillati > Actinomycetota > Actinomycetes > Micrococcales > Micrococcaceae > Paenarthrobacter > Paenarthrobacter sp. YJN-5. The sequence continues at coordinate 1,782,484 of NZ_CP053544.1, read as the reverse complement.
AACGTCGGCGTCGAAGCCTGCGCTCTTGACCACTGCACCCTCGGGAGCCAGGGAGCCGTGCAGGATGGTGATGCCGCCCGTCTTGTGGATCGGATTGTCCAGCGCCCGCAGGATCTTGCCGTCCAGGTCCGGCGGGTTGATCGCAGCCAGGTTTTCGGCAAGCGTTTTGCCCGTCACGGTGAGGCAATCGCCGTGCAGCAGTCCGGCGTCGAGCAGAGCTCGCATGATGACCGGAACCCCGCCGATCTTATCGACGTCGGTCATCACGTACCGGCCGAACGGCTTCAGGTCGCCAAGGTGCGGTATGCGGTCACCGATCCGGTTGAAGTCATCAAGCGTCAAGTCCACGTTGGCCTCGCGGGCAATAGCCAACAAGTGAAGCACGGCGTTGGTGGAACCGCCGAAGGCCATGGTGACCGCGATGGCATTTTCGAAGGCCTTCTTGGTCATGATGTCCCGCGCGGTGATGCCAAGCCGCAGGAGGTTCACCACCGCCTCCCCGGACTTCCGGGCAAAGTCATCCCGACGGCGATCTGCCGAGGGCGGGGCTGCGGAACCCGGAAGCGACATTCCAAGGGCTTCGCCAATGCACGCCATCGTGTTTGCCGTGTACATGCCGCCGCAGGCACCTTCGCCCGGACAGATGGCTTTTTCGATGCGGTCCAGGTCCTCACGGCTCATCTTGCCGGCGGCGCAGGCTCCGACTGCCTCGAAGGCGTCAATGAGGGTTACTTCCTTCTCCGAACCATCCTCGAGTTTTACCCACCCCGGCATGATGGAACCGGCGTAAAGGAACACGCTGGCCAGGTCCAGGCGGGCGGCTGCCATGAGCATGCCGGGCAGGGACTTGTCGCAACCGGCCAGGAGCACGGAACCGTCGATCCGCTCGGCCTGCATCACCGTCTCGACGGAATCGGCAATGACTTCCCGCGATACCAGGGAAAAGTGCATGCCCTCATGCCCCATGGAAATACCGTCGGAAACGGAAATCGTGCCGAATTGCATGGGAAATCCCCCGCCGGCGTGGACGCCTTCCTTGGCGCCCTGGGCCAGGCGGTTAAGGGAAAGATTGCAGGGTGTGATTTCGTTCCAGGAACTCGCGACGCCGATTTGCGGCTTTGCGAAATCGTCATCGCCCATGCCCACGGCGCGGAACATTCCGCGTGCGGGAGCGGCGTGAATGCCGTCCGTGACAACCCGGCTACGGGGTTTGATGTCAGGCGTATTCTCTGTGGAAGTCCGGGTGTCCTCGCTCATGCCCCACAGTCTATGTGGCAGCCCTGCCCGCAGTCCCTTGCCTGTCCCGGAAAAATCAAAAAAGCCATAAAAGACACAAAACCCGGACAACACCGGAAATACCCATGGATTCCTTTCGTCGCCCGCAGCCCGGTCCGGATGCTGGACAGCCCCTGAGCAGGCACGTAACGTCGGAAACACGGCTCATTGGAAAGACTTCAAACCCCCAAAGCGGAAGGGCGTCACCATGGATTGGTTGATTTGGGTCATTGTTATTGTGCTGGTGATTGCGGTTGCCTGGTGGCTTATCAGCCGCAACAACACACGCAAACCGGCGGCCACTCCCCCGGCCGCTACGGAGCCGGGCAACACTTCCGCCGTTCCGGAGACCGCTGCCGCGGCAGCGGGAGTAGCCGGTCTCGCAGGAGTTACCACCGCAAGCAAAGAGCCCGCCGCAGACAGCCGTCCCGGAGCACCGGAGCCCGCCGCCGTCGAAGAACAAGATCCGGACCTCGCCTCCAACGCCGCCACGGCCGCGACTGCCCCTTCCGCAGCACCGCACGGGCATGGCAGGCACTCATCAACGGACGGCGAACCTGCTCCTGCTGCCGGTACAGGCGGAGCGGGTGGCGGCGCTGAACCTGCCGGCGCCGGCACAGAGCGCACTGGAACCGCCGAACCGGACGTCGGGAACGAACCCGTGATCGAGGCTCCCGTGCTGGATGAGCCGGTGGTGGACGAGCCCGTAGTGGACACGAACGCACGGGTGGGAAGCACCGGGGAAGTGACAGCAGACGACGTCACCCGCGCCGACTCAACCGGCCGGGACGCGGCGGACAAGAACGAGTGGGAATCCTCGTGGACCGATTCCTCGGGAAAACCGGTCCACCACCACGAGTACACCGACCCCCACTCCCCCACGCTTCCCGGCGCTGAGACTGCTGCCGCCGAAACAATGGAGGCCGACGCACCGTCCGGACACTTGGCGGCCGATCACCCCTACGGCGCTGGTTCCGCCGGCGCGGCAGCTGATGGCAGTGCCCCGGACGGATACCCGGTCAAGGGGGAAGCTGCCACCATGACCTACTACGACGACGACTCCGCGGATTACGCCGACGCCCCTGCGGACGTCTGGTTCGAGTCAGCCGCCCACGCTGAGGCGGCAGGCTTCCGTCCGCCACGACGCAGCCGCCGCTGAGCCGGATCTGCTGCCGAACCGCCGTCGTTTGCTGTTCTCCCGATCTCCATGACGAACGCCAGGAAGCCGGCCACCCGCGCACTGCCTGTGCTCTGCGCGCTGGCCGTGGTGCTTTCTTCCTGCACGGGAAGCCCGTCAGGTCCGGCCGGAACGTCCACGTCCGGCAGCAGCCCGGTTCCCCAAAGCAGCACGACTTTTACGACCCCCGGCCCATCGCCAACGACCCAAACCGCTGTTCCCCGCGGCGTCCAGGTTGAGGAGAAGCTCGACGTCGGCCTGCAACTGCCGTGGTCGGTCGTGTTCCTTCCGGACGGTACTGCGGTGGTCTCTGAACGAGATTCGGCAACCGTCAAGGCAATCCGCGACGGGCAGGCCACCCTTGTCGGTGAGGTTGCCGGCGTCGTGCCCGGTGGTGAAGGCGGCCTCCTTGGGCTGGCGCTTTCGCCCGGCTTCGCCACGGACCGTTGGCTCTATGCGTACTTCACCTCAAGCTCGGACAACCGGATAGCCCGGGTGCAGCTGACCCGGGACGGGTCCGGGGACCTGAGGCTGGGCCCGGCCGAAGTGGTCTTTTCCGGGATCCCCAAAGCGTCTACCCACAACGGCGGAAGGATCCGCTTCGGGCCTGATGGACTCCTTTACGTTGGAACGGGCGATTCGCAGCGACGGGAGCAGCCCCAGGACCTGGAGGCACTGGGCGGCAAGATCCTCCGGCTGACACCGGAGGGACGGCCCGCACCGGGCAACCCTTTTGGCGACAGCCCCGTGTACAGCTACGGGCACCGCAACGTCCAAGGCCTTGCCTGGGACTCCGGGGGACGCCTGTGGGCGAGCGAGTTCGGGCCGGACGTCGATGATGAACTCAACCTCATCACGCCCGGCGGGAATTACGGGTGGCCCACGGTGACGGGAGCCCCCGGACGGCAGGGCTTCCTCGACGCAAAGGTCGTGTGGCCTTCAACGGGCGAGGCGTCGCCCAGTGGCTTGGAGATTGTGGACGGCGTTGCGTACACAGGCGCCCTCCGGGGGCAGCGCCTATGGGCCGTTCCCCTGGACGGAGAGTCCGCCGGCACTCCTGTGGCCTTTCTCACAGGACAGTTCGGGCGGCTGCGGGACGTGGCGGCAGCCCCCGACGGTGCTTTGTGGGTACTCAGCAACAACAGAAACCCCGATTTTGCGCTGGTTTTGAGGCTGGAACGGTAGGCGCCGGGGCCAGCCGTCCGCGAATTTGCAGTTCGGCTGAAGTCGTGTAGAGTTACTTGTCGTTGCGGAGATCGCCGGGGAAATAAACCTCGTCGGAATGATCGAAAACAACAGCTGCACCTCTAGCTCAACTGGCAGAGCAATTGACTCTTAATCAATGGGTTCCGGGTTCGAGTCCCGGGGGGTGCACCAAGAAAGACCCTGAAGCGTCCAACGCTTCGGGGTCTTTTTGCGTGTCCCTGTTTTGCATGTCCTGTTCTGCGTGCCCCTGTTTTGCATGTCCCAGCCGGGGGCCGGCACCGCTTCGATCGCCGGGCTGTGGAGTGCATCACTGTTCGGCACAAGTGGACATTGCGCCCTTGGAAGTGGTGTAGAGTTATCTGTCGTTGCGGACGCCGCTGAGGAAGAAATTCCCGCCAGGCTGAAAGCAATAGTTGCACCTCTAGCTCAACTGGCAGAGCAATTGACTCTTAATCAATGGGTTCCGGGTTCGAGTCCCGGGGGGTGCACCAAAAAAGGCTCCGGATCGCTTGATGCGATCCGGAGCCTTTCCTTTTGCCCGCCCCCTGCAGGAACGGGGCCAGTCTTATGCGGTGGTCTCCCCCGAGGGCTTTTCCGCCCCTGGCGCAGCAGTTTCGTGAGCAGGCCGGATACCCACCTCTTCAGCCAATGGAACCCCGATGAGTCCGCTGACCACGATGCGGAGTTCGTCGCGGAGCCGCGCAGTGTCAACCGCAACGGGGGCAAGGACGTCCTGCTCCAACTTCACGGCCTCGGTCAGCGCCTCGCTACCGGCGGGCGTAAGGGTCACCACATGGCTCCGGCGGTCTGAATCACTGCGGTGGCGCGTCACGTGCCCATGCAGTTCGAGCCGCGCAAGGGTGGTACCCATGGTCTGGGCCTTGACCCTGGCAACCTCCGCCAAAGCGGCCTGGGTGATGGGACCCTTGGCAGCCAGGACCTGCATGGCGATAACGCCGGCGTGCGTCAGGCCAATCGACTTCAATTTCTCGTTCCATGAGATTTCCACGAGCCGCGCAGCGGTCGAAAGTAGTCGCGTCGTGGGCCATCTCTCCATATCAGGCATGTCGATAGTATATGCGCGCTAAGCATGCTTACATTGCTTCTCCGCACTAAAGTGGGTGATTGCGCACATATTTCAAGGAGCAAATTTTGGCGGAGCGACTCACCCCGGGCGACCAGGCCCCGGACTTCATTCTTCAGGACAAGGACGGCAAGGAAGTACGCCTGCAGGACTTCCGCGGCCGGAATACCATCGTGTATTTCTACCCGGCGGCCTCCACCCCGGGTTGCACCAAACAGGCCTGTGATTTCCGCGATTCCCTCGCGTCCCTGCAGGGAGCCGGCTACGAAGTCCTCGGCATCTCCCCCGATTCTGCCAAGGCACTGGCGAAGTTCGCCGACACAGAGGGCCTCACCTTTCCCCTGCTCTCCGACGAGGACCACTCGGTTGCGGAGGCCTACGCAGCCTGGGGCGAGAAGAAGAACTACGGGAAAACCTACATGGGCCTTATCCGTTCCACGATCGTGGTGGATCCCGAAGGAAAAGTGGCTCTGGCCCAGTACAACGTCCGGGCAACAGGTCACGTGGCCAAGCTGCGCAAGGACCTCAAACTCGATCAGTAGCAGGTACACTGGACCCCGACGCCGCCGGTACTGCCCCTGAGGGCTGGAACCGCAGGCAAGCGCGAGTGGTGAAATTGGCAGACACGCAGGATTTAGGTTCCTGTGCCTTCGGGCGTGGGGGTTCAAGTCCCCCCTTGCGCACAGTGTTGGAGCTTGGGGTGTCCTTCCTCAAGAAGACGGGGAACGTGTTCCACGGGCGTGTGCCGCCTGGCAACGGATTCTGCCTGCAGGACGTTCAACTAGACTGAAATGCTGTCCGGCAAAGTCGGCACCAATTCACACCAGCTTGAGGGGACAAGAGTGGCAAGCAGCAAGACGCGGCGTCTGGCGAAGCAGTGCGGCGCCCTGCTTCTGGTGATGGGACTCGCAGCGTGCACGGGAACACCCGGGCCCGCACCGTCCTCTTCCACCAGCAGTTCCACTCCCGCTGCCCCTACCCAAACGTTCAACTTCGGGACCGCTTCCATGCCTTTGGGCCTGGATCCAGCGATGACCGCGGATTCCGAGGCCTACCGGGTGACCCGCCAAGTCCTTGAAGGACTGGTGGGCGTGGACGGCTCCACCGGGCAGACCACTGCCCTGCTCGCCACCGAATGGCAGGACAGCAACAATGGCCTGAGCTACGACTTCACCCTGCGCGAAGGCGTCCGGTTCCACGACGGCACCCCGTTTGATGCAGCAGCGGTCTGTGCCAACTTCAACCGGTGGTTCACGTTCCCGGCCGCGTTGCGAAAGCAAGCACCGGGGATCTCCTTCCAGGGCGTGTTCAAGGCCTACTCCGACGAACCGGTCTTTTCCATCTACAAGGACTGTGCGGTCCAAGCGCCAAACAAAGTCCAGATCAACCTCACCCGTCCCTTCACCGGTTTCCTCCAGGCCCTGACGTTGCCGGCCTTTGCGATCTCATCGCCAACGGCCCTGGAAGCACAGAAAGCCAACATCCTTGACACCGTTCGAAACGGTCAGGCGGTGTCCGCCTACGCAGCCCACCCGGTTGGCACGGGCCCCTTTAAGTTCGGTTCATGGGATGACCAGAAGGTCACCCTGACCACGAATGAGGCCTACTGGGGAAACCGGGGGCAAATTGCCACCATCAATTTCATCCCGTATGACCGTGCCGAAACGCGGCAGCAGGCGCTGCTGGACGGGAAGATCGATGCCTACGACCTCGTGACCCCCGGGACGTTCGACCAGCTCGTGAAGAAGGGAGTCCAGATCATTCAGCGGGACCCCTTCTCCGTGATGTATTTGGGCATCAACCAAGCCGTAGCTCCTTTGGAGAAACTAGAGGTCCGGCAGGCAATCGAGATGGCCATCGACAAAGAGACGCTGATCCGGCGCTTCTTCATCGACAACACCGCGCAGGCCTCCCAGTTCGTCCCGCCGAAACTCAGCGGCTTCAACAACAACGCCCCTTCCCTGGGCTACAACCCGGAGAAAGCAAAGGAACTCCTCAAGAAAGCCGGCTACGACGGCGAGCCTTTGAAGTTCTACTATCCGCTCAATGCCACTCGGGCCTACCTCCCTACGCCCGAGAAGATCTATGCAGAGATCAGCCGGCAGCTGGTGGCCGTGGGCATCAACGTCAAACCGGTCCCGATCGATTGGGAAGACGGCTACCTCCAGAAGGTCCAGTCCCCGGGCGATCATGCCCTGCATCTTCTCGGCTGGAACGGTTCCTATGCCGACGCAGACAACTTCCTGGGTCCGCTCTTCGGTGAGCAGCGTGCCGAGTTCAACTACTTCGACGCAGACGTGTTCCACAAGATCGAACGTGCCCGCGCCTTGCCCGCCGGTGACGGCCGCAACACGGAGTACCAGTCGATCAATGCCGCGATCGCCGCTTCCGTCCCGGCAGTTCCGATCGCCTTCCCCATCTCCGCCCTGGCGCTCTCCAACAAGGTGGAAAGCTATCCCGCTTCCCCGGTTCTCAATGAAGTTTTTACGAACGTCCGCTTAAAGCCTTGACGATTCCCTGCAATTTCAGTATTGGACTCGCACGGGGATATTCTGTGACAGCCAGTGCCGCCGCTAACGGAGATTGATCGTGACCTTCATTTCCAAGACTCAACATGCCGACGTCGTCCTTATTGGCGGCGGAATCATGAGTGCCACCCTCGGTGCGTTCATCAAGCAACTTGAACCCACCTGGACCATCTCCATGTTCGAACGCCTCGACGAAGCCGGCCTGGAAAGCTCCGGCCCATGGAACAACGCAGGCACCGGCCACGCCGCCCTGTGTGAGTTGAACTACTCCCCCGCAGCCAAGGACGGCTCCGTGGATCCCACCAAGGCGATCCACATCAACGAACAGTTCCAGTTGTCCCGCCAGTTCTGGTCCCACCTGGTGGACAGCAAGGTGATCGGCTCGCCCAAGGGCTTCATCAACACGGTCCCGCACATGAGCTTCGTGATCGGCGATGACCACGCCAACTTCCTGAAGACACGCTACGAAGCACTCAAGCCCAACACCCTCTTCCGCAGCATGGAATACAGCGAGGACCAGGCCCAGATCGCCAAGTGGGCTCCGCTGATCGTCAAGGGCCGCGACCCGAAGCAGCGCGTGGCGGCTACCCGCGCAGCGGAAGGAACCGACGTCGACTTCGGTGCATTGACCCGAGAGCTCACCAGCTACCTGCGCAGCAGCGGTGCCGAAGTGAACTTCGGGCACGATGTCACCAACATCAGCCGTGCGTCCGGCGGCGGCTGGGATCTGTCCATTAAGCACGCCAAGTCCGGCGAGCACGGCAAGATCCACGCCAAGTTCGTCTTCGTGGGCGCCGGCGGCGGCGCACTGCACCTGCTCCAGGCCTCGGGCATCCCGGAGAGCAAGGGCTACGGCGGATTCCCCGTTTCCGGCCAGTTCTTCCGCTGCAACGATTCCTCCATCACCTCCCGGCACAATGCCAAGGTCTATGGCCAGGCTTCCGTGGGCGCACCGCCCATGTCAGTTCCCCACCTGGACACCCGCTACGTCAACGGCCAGCGTTCCCTGCTGTTCGGACCGTACGCAGGCTTCTCCACGAACTTCCTGAAGTCCGGCAGCTACCTGGACCTACCTTTGTCCATCCGCCCGGGCAACATCATTCCCATGCTTGCGGTTGCCAAGGACAACATGGACCTCACGGCATACCTCATCAAGGAAGTAGCCAAGCGCCACGACGCCAAGGTCGAGGCCCTGCGCGAGTACTACCCCGAGGCAACGGGCGGGGACTGGGAACTTATCACGGCCGGCCAGCGTGTTCAGATCATCAAGAAACACCCGCAAAAGGGCGGCATCCTGCAGTTCGGCACGGAAGTCATTGCCTCACGGGACGGCTCGATCGGCGCCCTGCTGGGTGCTTCCCCGGGAGCATCAACGGCAGTACCGATCATGATCGAGCTGCTCCAGAAGTCCTTCCCCAAGAACTTCAAGGGCTGGCAGTCCAAGCTGAAAGACATGATGCCCGGTTACGGCGTAAAGCTGAACGACAACCCGGAGCTTGCCGCAGAACTTGAGGCGGGCACCGCGCGGTCCCTGCAGTTGGACAGCGCACCGGCACTTCGGAGCTGATCTCCGCGCCGCCCCACGGGAACCCGTTCCCGCCAATCGAATACTCCGTAGATCTCAGGAGACTTTGCAATGTTCCGCTTGGCCACGTTGTCCCTGGGAAACCGGGCCCTGATCGCGCTGATCACCGTCTTTGCCGCGGTGTTCGGCGTGATCACCATGGGCTCGCTCAAGCAGGAACTCATTCCGTCGATTGAGTTTCCGCAGATAACGGTGGTTACCTCCATGCCGGGAGCCTCTCCCGAAGTGGTGGACAAGCAGCTCAGCCGTCCGCTGGAGACAGCCCTCAACAGCGTCGAGGGGCTCGAGTCGACGACGTCGACGTCCCGCAACGGCGTCTCCCAGATCACCATGGTGTTCACCTACGGTTCCAACCTGGACAGGGCACGCAACCAGATCGACCGTGCCATCTCCAATGCGAAGCGCGTTCTGCCGGCCGATGTGGAACCGCAGTCAATCGCCGGCAACATCAGCGACTTTCCGATCGTGTACCTGGCGGTGTCCTCGGATAAGCCGCTGAGCGAGCTGAACGCTGACCTGCAGCGCCTCAGCGTTCCACGGTTGCAGAAGATCGACGGCGTCCGCGGCGCCGACGTAACGGGCGGAGCGACCCAGCACATCCTGGTCCAGCCCCGCCCTGCAGACCTTGCCGGCTCCGGCGCGTCGGTGCAGTCCATCAGCGCGGCCTTGAAGAACAACGGGACCCTGGTTCCGGTAGGCACTATCGAGGACCAGGGCAAGACGCTGTCCCTCCAGCTGGGAAGCCCTGTCGATTCCCTGGAGATCATCAAGGCACTGCCACTGGAGAACGCCAAGGGAGCGGCCACCATCGGAAGCGTCGCCGATGTCAGCATCGAGGACGACCCCGCCACCTCGATCACCCGCACCAACGGCAAGCCGACACTGGCGCTGTCGGTCACCAAGAAGCCTGAGGGCGACACCGTGGCGATCTCCCATGCCGTGCGTGAGGCCCTGGCGCCCATGGAAGCAGAGCTGGCCAGCAACGCCGCCTTCACCCCCGTCTTTGACCAGGCACCCTTCATCGAGAAGTCCATCAAGGACCTCACTACCGAGGGACTCCTCGGGCTCGGTTTTGCGGTGGCCGTAATCCTGGTGTTCCTGATGTCCGTGAGGTCCACCTTGGTGACCGCGGTTTCCATTCCGTTGTCGCTGCTGGTCACCTTCATCGGCATCTCCGCAACCGGCTATTCACTGAACATCCTGACCCTGGGTGCCCTCACCATCGCGATCGGCCGGGTGGTGGACGACTCGATCGTCGTGATTGAGAACATCAAGCGGCACCTGAGCTACGGCGAGCACAAGCTGACGGCCATCGTCACCTCCATCCGCGAAGTGGCCGGAGCCATCACTGCCTCGACGCTCACCACAGTTGCCGTGTTCCTTCCGATCGCCTTCGTCGGAGACCTGGCGGGCGAGCTGTTCCGACCCTTCGCCTTGACGGTCACCATCGCGCTGCTTTCTTCCTTGCTGGTCTCGCTGACCATCGTTCCCGTCCTTGCTTATTGGTTCCTGGCGTCCCCGTCAGCGAAGGGAACGCCGGCTGCCGCAGGCGCTGCAAGCCCCGATGCAAAGACCGTTGCGGCGCGGGCGAGGGAAGCCGAGCAAAAGAGCAGGCTCCAGCGCGGTTACTTGCCGATCCTGGCCACAACGCAGAAACACCCTGTGATCACACTGAGCGCCGCGGCATTGATCCTGGTTGCCACCGTGGCTGTTTCTCCCCTGCTGGCTACGGACTTGCTGGGACGTTCCGGGGAAAACAGCATGACCGTCCGGCAGGTCCTGCCTGCCGGTACCAGCCTGGACGCCACCAGCGCGGAAGCTGCCAAGGTGGAGGACCTCCTCAGGGGCACGGAGGGCATCAAGGACGTCCAGGTGACCTCCGGCAACGCCCAAACGGGTTTTGCCGCGCTGACCTCCACGGGTGCTTCCAACTCAACGTTCACCGTGGTGACGGACGAGAAGGTGGACCAGAAAAAACTCCAGGACAATGTCCGCAGCAAGCTTGAAGGCCTGCCGGGAAAGATCACCGTAGGATCCCAGCAGGGCGGGTTCGGCACATCCTCCACGGTTGACATCACTATCAGGGCTGCGAACTCGGCGGACCTGCAAACGGCCAGCGATGCCATGGTGAAGGCCATGGAAGGCGTTCCGGGCAGCACCGAAGTGGCTACGAACCTTGCAGCCAGCCAAGCCGTGGTCCAGGTACGCGTGGATCGGGCAAAGGCCGTGGCCGCCGGTCTCACCGAGGAACAGGTGGGTGGCTTCCTGGCCTCCACAGTCAGCCCGATCCCGGCCGGAACAGTACGGATCGACACCAATGACTATCCGGTCCGGATCGGCAAGGGAACACGCTTCACCAGCATCGCTGCGGTGCGGGCCCTCCAGCTGCCGACCGCGCGCGGTCCAGTCGCGCTCGAGTCCATTGCCGCCGTCGAGCAGGTTGACACGCCGGTTTCCATCACCAGCAGCAACGGCCAGCGCACGGCCAAGGTGACTGTGACGCCGTCGGGCTCAAACCTCGGCAGCGTCAGCACTGCGGTCCAGGAACGGCTCGCCTCCGTAGAGCTGCCCGCGGGAGTCACAGCCACTATCGGTGGTGCCACCACCCAGCAGGCGGAGTCCTTCCGGCAACTTGGCCTGGCGCTCCTGGCTGCCATCGCGATCGTCTATGTGATCATGGTGGCCACCTTCAAGTCCCTCATCCAGCCCCTGATCCTGCTCGTTTCGGTGCCATTCGCGGCGACCGGCGCGGTGGGACTGCTGTTGCTCACCGGAGTTCCCCTGGGACTTCCGTCCCTGATCGGCATGCTGATGCTCGTGGGCATCGTGGTGACCAACGCAATCGTCCTGATCGACCTCATCAACCAGTACCGCAAACCGCATGACGGCAAGGCCGGCATGAGCGTTGCCGAGGCGATCACCCATGGTGCCCGCCAGCGCCTGCGCCCCATCCTCATGACGGCCTTGGCCACCGTGTTCGCCCTGACTCCCATGGCGCTGGGCTTGACCGGTGGCGGCGGGTTCATCTCCCAGCCTTTGGCGATCGTGGTGATCGGCGGGCTGATCTCCTCCACGGCGTTGACGCTGGTCCTGGTTCCCGTCCTGTACAAGCTCGTAGAGGGCCGCAGGGAGAAAAAGGACCTGCAGAAAGCACTGCAGGTCCGGCCCGATGTTCCTGCCGGGAACGGCGGGAGCGATGCCTTCGCCGACTGGACCACGGGGGCCGTGCCTCGGATCTCGGGGCGCCGGGCGGCCCACAACCCCGCCGAATAGCGCCTCACTGCACACCTCTCAGGGCCGGGAACATTTCCCGGCCCTGCCCTGTTACACACGGTGATACATGCAAATGCATCTATTTTCAGCTACACTGTGACATATGGCCCCCTCAATTTGGAGGCCGGAACCACGGGCAGGGAGAAAGGCAACACCATGCAGATCGGCGTCTTCAGCGTCAGTGACATCACCACTGACCCCACCACGGGCCGCACCCCCACCGAACACGAGCGCATCAAGGCCTCCGTAGCCATTGCCAAGAAGGTCGAAGAAATCGGCATGGACGTCTACGCGTTGGGCGAGCACCACAACCGGCCGTTCTTCTCATCCTCCCCCACCACCACCCTGGCCTACATCGCGGCCCAGACCGAACGCATCACGCTCTCCACGGCCACCACCCTGATCACCACGAATGACCCGGTGAAAATCGCCGAGGACTTCGCGATGCTGCAGCACCTGGCAGACGGCAGGGTGGACCTGGTCCTGGGCCGGGGCAACACCGCACCCGTCTACCCCTGGTTCGGCAAGAACATCCAGGACGGGATCGAACTGGCGATCGAGAACTACAGCCTGCTGCGCAAGCTGTGGGACGAGGACACGGTGAACTGGTCCGGCAAGTTCCGCACGCCGCTGCAGAACTTCACGTCCACACCGCGCCCGCTCGACGGCGTCGCCCCCTTCGTCTGGCACGGCTCCATCCGCACGCCGCAGATCGCGGAAGTGGCCGCCTACTTCGGAGACGGCTTCTTCGCCAACAACATCTTCTGGCCCAAAGAGCACTACCAGCAGCTGATCGGTCTGTACCGCGAGCGCTACGAGCACTACGGGCACGGCAAGGCAGACCAGGCGATCGTCGGCCTGGGCGGGCAGTTCTTCATGCGGAAGAACTCCCAGGACGCGGTGAAGGAATTCCGCCCTTACTTCGACAACGCACCCGTGTACGGACACGGCCCGTCGCTGGAGGACTTCACCTCGCAAACGCCGTTGACCGTGGGCAGCCCGCAGGAAGTCATTGAGAAGACCCTGACGTTCCGTGAGTTCTTCGGCGACTACCAGCGCCAACTGTTCCTGATCGACCACGCCGGCCTGCCGTTGAAGACGGTCCTGGAGCAACTGGACCTCTTCGGAGAGGAAGTCCTTCCGGTCCTGCGCAAGGAGTACGCTGCCTTGAAGCCGGCCCACGTCCCGGACGCCCCGACGCACGCCTCCCGCGTGGCCGCAGCCCTGGAGGCCAACGTCAGCGAGTCCGCTGCCGCCGGAACCGCTGGTCGGGAGTCCTGATGTCCGGCCCTTCGGCTTCCTCCACAGTCCGACTTGCCGCCGAAACCTGGGAGTCGCTCTTCCGCTCGCAGGTGGCGGTGATGCGGAAGCTCCAAGCCGGATCGGCGTTCAAGTCGTTGCCGGTCAACGAGTACGACGTCCTTTTCACGCTATCGCGCTGCCCTTCGGGCCAACTGCGGCTGAACGAGATCAACGACAAGGTGCTGCTGAGCCAGTCGAGCCTCAGCCGATTGGTGGACCGCCTTGAAAAGCGGGGACTCGTGGAACGGACAACAGCCCCCGACGACGGCCGCGGAGTCCTGCTGTCCCTCACCGAAGCCGGGCGCGAGTTGCAGAAATCGATCGGCCGCGACCACGTACGGGAAATCGCCCAGTTGGTGGCGCCGGCGCTCACGGCCGAAGAGCAACGCGAGCTGCTTCGCCTGACGGACAAGCTGCGGGCATCCGTCGCCGGGCACCAGCAATCCGGCACGGGCGCCCGGCCGCTGGCCTAGCCGAGGGTTACCAGCTGCCCGGGGTCTTCCACGGGCAGCTCACCTTCCACGGTTGCGTTGACCTTCAGGGTCTTGAGCGTGAGGCTGCCGCCGACCGTTGAAAGGAACGCGGTGTCCGAGGAGTCCCTTCCGGCGGTGATGCGCAGCATGGCTTCGCGTGGAGCCAACCCGGTGGGGTCGATCACGTGCCACGCACCGTCGATGTACGCTTCCGCGACTGCGTGGAAGTCCATGGGGCTGAGGCCGGGGGCGTAGACGGCGGCCAGGCGCGCAGGCACGTCCTTGGACCGCAGGAGCGCGATGGCGAGGTGTGCAAAGTCCCGGCACACGCCGCGCCTGTGGAGCAGGGTCTCTACGGCACCGTCCGTGCCCCGCGAGGAGCCGCTGACGTAGCGCAATTCACCGTTCACCCAGTTGCGCACAGCCTCGAGCAATCCGGCCCCTTGCAGCGTTCCGAACTCTGCATAGGAGGTGGGCAGCAGACGGTCCGACTCCGCGTAGCGGCTGGGACGGACATAGCGGATGAGCTCCATCGGGTCCGCGCTGTCCGCAGTTCCGCGGCCAACCACGTCCGCACTGTAGTTCACCGTGACTTCACTGGGCTCACTGAATTCCATGTACTGGAACCGCCCGCCGTGATGGTCCTGCAATTCCTTGTAGGGCACCTCTGTCCCTCCGCATTCGATGGCGAGGGTCTCGCTCAGCGACTCATAGCCAGGGTTGGCGGCTACGGCAATGGCCATGGCAACTTTGGTGTTGGCTGCTGTCTTGAAGACGAGTTGGGCAGATACGTGGCGTTCCATTGGTCTCCGGAAGGTCGCGGCGAGCTGGGTGTGATGCCGCTGTTGGGGTCAGGGGCCAACGCAGGGCTGCGGATTGGCCTCCAGCGACAGTAGCACCTACCGGGCACCGGGCTTTCACCGCCGTCGGCGGGGGCTAGGCTGTGGTCATGGCTCCCGAAGAAAACGAAGAATTCGAGGACGGCGTCTCCACCATCTCCGCTGTGGACATCGCGGACTGGCGGCTGCGGACCTTCGCCCTGTATGACGAGGTCCGGAAGCTCGCAGCGAAGGATCCCTTCGATGCCCATAACCACTGGCGGCACGAACGTGACCGCATGTTCGCCACGCATCCCGCCTCGGCGCTGACGGACGCGATGAAAGCTTCCTTCGCCGGACTGCGGACCGCCGATTATGATCCCTCCTTCCGGATGTACGCTCCCTTGCTGCCGGAAGGCGTCGGCGAGGAAATGAACGTCTCCACGGGAACGGACGGCGTGGTCCCGTTTGTACGGATCGGCACGTTCGAGTTGCCGGGCCTGGGTTCGTTGGCGGCTTGGCGGCTGCGCAGCTACGGTGGCGGCATCTTCGTGCCGTTCCGTGATGCCACTGCCGGCAAGGAAGGGGGCAGCTACGGCGCTGGACGCTATCTCCTGGACACGATCAAGGGGTCCTTCCACGGACTCCGCCACGCTGGTGTGGAGCAGGAATTCATTCTCGACTTCAACTTCGCCTACAACCCGTCGTGTGCGTATAACGAAGCGTGGGCCTGCCCGTTGGCGGGACCGGCGAACAGGTTGGCGGCGGAAGTGCCGGTGGGCGAGCTGTTTCTTCCGGTCTAGCCCCTTAACGTCATGCCACTCGAGCCGTGAGGGCCAGCAAGGCCACTGCGGCCACCAAGGTCACGGGTGCGACGATCATCCCGTACAGCGCAAAGCCCCGCCAGCTGATCAGCACGTTCATCTTGCGCAGGCGGTCATGCCACAGCAGGGTGGCCAACGAGGCCCACGGAGTAATAAGAGGCCCGGCATTGACCCCAATGAGCAGGGCCGCCGTCCGCAGTGGTGTGTCCGCGAGCGGTTCCACCAGCAAGTAGGCCGGGAGGTTGTTCACGACGTTGGACCCCAGGACGCCCGTGGCAGCAAGCCGCAGCAGTTCGGGGAAGTCCTCACCCCTGCCGGCCACTTGGCCTGCCAGCTCGGGCAATCCAAGGTAGCGGGCGGCCTCCATCACCAGGAACAGCCCTGAGGTAAAGAGCAGCAAGGACCACGGGACCAGATTTATGGTGAGTGAGCGGGGCCGACGGAACCCGAACAGGGCCAGCAGAGCGACGGCGGCGATGGAAGCCGGGAGCCACACTGGAAGCCCCGACACCAAAGCCGGTAGCAGCAGTAACAGCACCGCGGCCGTCCCCGGCAGCAGGATGCGGTCCGTCCGGGGCTTTCCAGGGATGGAGGTCCGGGAGCCGGGGTCGATCACCTTCTTTGGACCAGGGGCATACCTTCGTTGCAGGTCACGCCGGAAGACTACTGCGATGAAGGCTAGCGGAATGATGATGGCCGCCAGCGAAGGGGCCCACATCAGCGTTGCGAACCCGGCAGGACTGATCCCGTCAAGGTTGTGCTGGGCCAAGAGGTTGGTCAGGTTCGATACCGGCAGGAGCAAGCTCGCTGTGTTTGCCAGCCATACGGTCGCCAGTGCGAAGGGAAGGACGGGCAATCCTGTCTGCCGTGTCACCGTGACCACCACCGGAGTCAGCAGCACCGCGGTGGTATCGATGGAAAGGAAGATGGTGCTCAGGACGGCCATGGCCGCCAACAGCAGCCACAAGACGTAACTGCGGCCGCAGGCCCATCGACGGATCCGGTCAGCACCCCATTGGAAAACACCGGCATCGCTGGCCAGGTCGGTGACCACGGTCATCGCCGCGACGAAGCCCATGATGGGCCCCACGCGGGCAACCAGGACCTGCACTTCGGACCACGGAAGAATCCCTGTCACTACGGCCACTGCTCCGGCTGCCAGCAGGGCCGCCCCTATGATCGCGAGGCGCATGAACTGGATTCTATCCATGTGCTGCCGGCTTCTTTACGCGCCACGTGCGGGTCCCGTTGGTGAGTGTTCGGGCCGGGCCCGCAGGGGACGTAGGATGTCTTCATGACTTCCCCGCTTCCCCGGCGCATCGCCCGCATCCAACCTTTGGAACCGAACAGCCCCGACGAGCAATTCTTCGCCGCCAACGATGCTCCCGATTTCGACTCCGACGAAGGAAAGCGCTGGACGCTGGTGCAGTCCCCGTTCCCGGGATCCAGGGCCAACGCAGCGAGTCCCGGAAGGCCCGGCTGGGAAGTGGGCGCAGTGGTGGAGGAAGCATCGTTCCGCTTCCTGGCACCGTCCGTCCCTGTCAACGTTTTCGGCATGGCCCACAACACGGGCCAGCCCGGCCGGGACTTGCCTCCGCAGGCATTCCACAAGGCGGCTTCCAGCGTGATCGGGCCAGGCGATGCCATCCAGCTGAGCTCCACAGTGGGCTACGTCGACCCCGAAGCCGAGCTGACCGTCGTCGTGGGTTCCACCGCCCGGGGCCTGACCCTGGAAACGGCGAGGTCGGCAATCCTGGGCTACACGATCGGAAACGACGTTTCCGCCCGCGACCTCCAGAAGACCGATGAATTGTGGATCAGCGCCAAGAGCCAGGACACCTTCACTCCCGCCGGCCCCTGGATCGTCACCGAACTCGATGACTCGGACCTGGAAATCAGCATCGTCCACAACGGCAACCAACTGAAGCCGGCCAGTTCCGCCGACCTCGGTTGGAAGGTGGAGGAGATCATGGTCTACCTGACGTCCTTCATGACACTGCAGCCGGGCGACCTGGTGCTCACCGGCTTCCCGGCAGAGTGCGCCCGCATCCAACCCGGGGATACCGTGGCGTGCCGTGTGGAGGGCATCGGGGAGCTCCGGAACCCTGTCATCGCTGCACGATGGGAAGGTCCGCACGCATAGTGTGCAAGGCTTAAGACATGGAGACTGCCGCGGAAACCACTGAGCCGCGGCACGCCACCTCCGGAAGCCCCGCGGTACGGCACCGCCTGAACGGGCGAAAAGGGCTCCTGCGGTACCCGGTGATCCGGCAGCTCATCCGCTTCACCGGCGTCGGGATCATTTGCACCGCGAGTTCGCTGGCCATCTACGCGATGCTGCGTCCCTGGGTTGATCCGCAGATCGCCAACGCAATCGCGCTGGTCCTCACCTCGCTCCTGAATACGGCGCTGAACCGCAGGCTGACCTTCAAGATCACGGGAAGCAAGCGGCGGGCGAATGACCATTTGAGCGGCGTCATAGTGATCCTCATAGCCTTGCTCATCACCGGTGGGAGCCTCGGCATCCTGCATCTCCTCCGGCCCGAGGCGACGGTCAGCGAGGAACTTTGGACAACGACGCTCTCCGGCTTTGTTGCCACCGCCGTCCGGTTCACCCTCCTGCGGCACTGGATTTTCCGCCGCGCCCGCCACGTCTAACCGCGCACCCAACTGCGTCGCAATTGTGCACGTTTTGACGGGTCAAAACGTGCACAATTGCGACCTACTTGGGGTGGTTTACCAGGTTGCGGACACGCCCGACGGCGGCAGCCACCGCTGCGGCTGCATGCTCCAATTCGGCAGCGGTGACGGCAGAAGTAAAACTGAAGCGCACGGCAGTTTGTGCCGTTTCAGGGCTGATGCCCAGTGCCAGCAACACCGGCGACGGAGCATCGGAACCAGCCGCGCAGGCCGAGCCGCTGGAGCACACCACCCCGAGCCGTTCTAGCTCCAGGAGCACGGATTCCCCGCTGGTTCCCGGGAAGCAGAACGACGCAACCGAGGGCAGGCGCCGGGAGGGGTGGCCGGTGAGGACGGCTCCGGGCACTGCTTCCCGTACCGCGGCGATGAAGTTGTCGCGCAGGGCAGCCACGTCCGCAGATGCGGCAGCGGCTTCGGCGTGGCTCAGGTTCAATGCCGTCGCGACCGCAACGGCACCGGCAACGTTCTCGGTTCCCGAACGCCGGCCCCGCTCCTGCCCTCCTCCGTGGATCAGCGGTTCCAGGCGCAAGCGCCCCTTGGTGAAAAGCACGCCCGAACCCTTGGGCGCACCGAGCTTATGCCCGGACAGGCTGAGGGCATCCACACCGAGGGCTTTCACATCGAGGGGCAACCAGCCCGCGGCCTGGACGGCGTCCGTGTGGAACGGGATATGGAACGCGTGAGCCGTCCGGGCAAGGTCCGCCACGGGTTGGACAGTGCCCACCTCGTTGTTGGCGTACATGATGCTGACCAAAGCCGTCTCCCGGCGGAGGACCGCGCCGAGGGCTTCCACGGTCACCAGCCCGTCGCCGTCCACCGGGACCACGTCAACGGTGAAACCGTGGACGCGTTCCAAGTAGCGCGCCGATTCCTCCACTGCCGGATGTTCGACGGCGCTGATGACCACGCGGTTCAGGGACGGGTCTGCTGCCTGCCGTGCCAGGGCGATGCCCTTGACGGCAAGGTTGTCCGCTTCAGTGCCGCCGGACGTGAAGGTAACCTCACCGGCGCGGCAGTTAAGGACCTTCGCAACGGCGGACCTGGCATCTGCGAGCGCGGAGGCAGCGGCTTCACCCAGGCTGTGGTGGCTGGACGGATTGCCGAATTCGCCGCTGAGGTAGGGCCACATGGCTTCCAACACTTCACGGCGGACCGGAGTGGTGGAGGCTGCGTCCAGGAAGATCATGGCCGGACGGGGTCTGTTCCCGGCGTGATGTCCAGCTCGACATCCAGCCCCAGGTCCAGCGCGGCCACGCTGTGCGTGAGTCCACCGACAGAGATGACGTCAACTCCCGTCGCTGCGATTTCCGCCACCGTGTGCAGGTTGACGTTGCCGCTTGCTTCGACGATCGCCCGTCCGTCCACTTGCTTCACCCCGGCGCGAAGTTCCTCGGGAGTGAAGTTGTCCAGCATGATGGTGTCCACACCCGCTGCCAGGACCGGCTCGATCTGCTCTGCCCGGTCCACCTCCACTTCGAAGTGGGTGGTGTGGCCCAGCTGTGCTTTCGCTGCCGATAGCAGTGCTGTGAGCTTCTCCGGATCCCCGCCCGTCATGACGGCGAGGTGGTTGTCCTTGGCCAGAACGGCGTCGGAGAGGCTGTAACGGTGGTTCGCTCCCCCGCCGCAGCGGACGGCGTACCGTTCCAGGACACGAAGCCCGGGGGTGGTCTTCCGGGTATCGGTGATCCGGGCCCGGGTTCCCTCCACCAGACGGACGAATTCGGCGGTCTTCGTGGCAATTGCGCTCATGCGCTGGACCAGGTTGAGTCCCACCCGTTCGGCCATCAGGACCGAACGTGCGCTGCCGCTGACCCGCGCCAGGTGGGTGCCGGCGTCGAACGTTTCACCGTCCCCGAGCAGGAGCTGAACGTCAGTGTCCGGGTCGATGAGTTTCATCGCGTCGCGGAAGACGGTTCCGCCGCTCAAGACTCCGGGGACACGGGCGTTGAGGACTGCGGTTGCGCGGGCGTCCGCGGGGATCAACAGCTGTGAGGTGATGTCTCCGTTGGGCGCGTCCTCGGCGAAGGCACGCTCCAGGATGTCCCGGACGGCCGCCGCGGGGAGGGTGAGGTTAGTCATGGACGAGGCTCGCTTTCGGGCTCATGGAGTGTGGCTTGTCAGAATGGTCGACGACGGCAGGTGCGGCCGCTGTGTCGCTTCGGTAGTGCGCGCCCAGGGATTGCCGCCGTGCCCGCGCCGCCCGCACCAGCAGTTGGGCGGCCAACAGGAGGTTGGCATCCTCGTGCGCGCGGACATCGGTCGAAGCGGCACCGGCTGCGGGAAGCAGGCCGTCGGCCCAGGCATCCAGGGCGGCCTCCGCCTCGGCCAGCAGCACTCCGCTGCGAAGAACCCCGGCCTTGGCCGTCATGAGCCGCTGCAGGGCACCCCTCGAAAACGGCTCAGTCCCCGCATATTCCGACGGCGGCCGAGCCCCGTCCGCGGTTGACGGGGTCCCGGCAGCGTGCGTCAAGGGGAGGCCGCCCGCGGCCGAGCCAGCACGCAGAGGGACCGCGTCAACCGCCCCCACGATTGCGTCCACAGCCCGCCGCGCAAACACCAGCCCCTCAAGCAACGAATTACTTGCCAGGCGATTAGCCCCCTGCACACCGGTACAGGCAACTTCACCGGCGGCGTACAAACCGGGAACAGAGGTCTGCCCGTGCAGGTCCGTCACCACGCCGCCCATCCAGTAGTGGGCCGCGGGCGCCACGGGAACGGGTTCCCTGGTCCAATCGAAGCCCGCTTCACGGGTGCGTTGGGAGATGGTGGGGAAGCGCTTCTCGAGGAAGCCGCTGCCGCGTTTGGCCTCGATGACTGTGGCGTCAAGGAACACGTGTCCGTTGGGGTCCCCCAGGGCGGCAAGGTGCAGGGCGATGCTGCGGGAGACAACGTCACGGGGAGCAAGTTCGGCGTCGGGATGGTAGTCGGGCATGAACCGCTGACCGAAGGCGTCCAGCAGGAGCGCACCCTCACCCCGCACGGCTTCCGAGATCAGCAACGGCTCCGTCCCACCCGGTGCTCCGGCTGGACGGACCAGGCAGGTGGGGTGGAACTGGAAGAATTCCAGGTCGGACACGGCTGCTCCGGCCCGCCATGCCAACGCAAGTCCGTCGGCAGTAGCCACGGACGGATTTGTGGTCTGGGCGAACAGTTGCCCGGCTCCCCCGGTAGCAAGCAGGACGGCATCGGCTTGGACAATGGCCGGCTGACCGTCCTGCACGTAAGCCACGCCGGAGATCCGGCCATCCGTTTGGACCAGGGAGGTTGCGTGGGCACGGCTCACTACACGGATCCGCCCGGCAGACCGGGATTCGAGCACGCTGCCAATCAACGCAGCCGCCACCCGGGCGCCTGTCGCGTCGCCACCGGCATGCAGGATGCGCGGCGCGGAGTGGGCGGCTTCGAGCCCCAAGGCGGGGTCGCCGTCGTCGTCGCTGTCGAAGCGCACGCCGAACCGGACCAATCCGGCAATATCTTCCCGCGCCTCGGTGCACAACACCCGGACCGCTTCAGGGTCGCAGTGCCCGGCACCGGCCTTGAGGGTGTCCTCGATGTGGGCTGCCACGGTATCTCCGGGGGCAGGCTCATCCAGGACGGCTGAGATGCCGCCCTGGGCAAACCAGGTATTGCTTTCCTCCAGCCCGCCTTTGGTCAGCAGCGTCACCTGGGCTCCGGCCTCGGCTCCGAGGAGGGCTGCGTAGAGTCCGGCGATGCCGCTGCCGAGGACGATCAACGTCCGGGCGTCCGCGGGATACGCGGCGGCGATGGGGTTCGAGGTCATGCGGGTCTCGATTCGGCTAGTCCGGGAATCCGGTGGTCTGCACCTGGTCAGGCCGGCTTGGCTGCCAGCATGCGCTCGAGCGCGATCTTGGCGTTGTCCTGCACGGCGTCGTCCACGGTAATGCGGTTGACGATCCGCCCGGCCACGAGTTCCTCAAGCACCCAGGCGAGGTAGCCGGGGTGGATGCGGTACATGGTGGAGCAGGGGCAGATGACGGGGTCGAGGCAGAAAATGGTGTGTTGGGGGTTTTCCGCTGCGAGCCGGTTCACCATGTTGATCTCGGTACCGATCGCGAACGTGGTGGGTTCGGTCGCGGCAGCGATGGCCTTCTTGATGAAGTCGGTGGAACCTGCCGAATCGGCGGCGTCCACCACTTCCATGGGGCACTCCGGGTGGACAATCACGTTGACGCCCGGGAAGTCCTGGCGCGCCTTCTCGATCTGGGCCACATTGAAGCGCTTGTGCACGGAGCAGAAACCGTGCCAGAGGATCACCCGGGAGTCCAGGAGCGTCTGTGCGTCGTTACCGCCCAGCTCCTTGCGGGGGTTCCACATGGGCATCTGTTCCAGCGGCACGCCCAGGGCCTTCGCTGTGTTCCTGCCCAGGTGCTGGTCCGGGAAGAACAGGACACGCTGGCCCCGCTCGAAGGCCCACTCCAGCACGATTTTGGCGTTGGAGGACGTGCAGACGATGCCCCCGTTGCGGCCGCAGAAGGCTTTAAGCGCAGCCGAGGAATTCATGTAGGTCACAGGGATGACCGGGACCCGGCCGTGTTCGTCGGTGTCGGTGCCGAAGATTTCCTCCAGCTGTTCCCAGCATTCCTCCACGGAATCTTCGTCCGCCATGTCCGCCATCGAGCAACCGGCAGCAAGATTGGGCAGGATGACGGCCTGTTCAGGCGTGGAGAGGATGTCCGCGGTCTCGGCCATGAAGTGGACGCCACAGAAGATGATGGCTTCTGCATCCGGCTTGGTGAGTGCCGCGTTGGCCAGCTGGAAGGAGTCGCCCACGAAGTCGGCGTACTGAACCACTTCGTCGCGCTGGTAGAAGTGGCCCAGGATCACTGCCCTGTCCCCCAGCGCTTCCTTGGCGGCACGGATCCGCCGGTCCAGCTCGGCCTCGGAGGCCAGCTTGTACTCTTCGGGCACCTGGCCCTGGCGCGGGGTTGCCGGGGGCGCGACGTCTGCACTGGAGGCACCCGGGCCGTATGCGGGGACGCCGGCCAGCGATTCGGCGAGGTCGTACTCCCAAGGCCCCTTTGCCAACGCCGGGCTGCAGGTGGCTCCTGCGCCCGATGAGCCCTTTTCGGCTTCTTCGCGCGTGATCAGCTGGACGGCAGTGTTGACGCTGCTCATGGTGTACTCCTGTTATCTGGCCCAAGGCCGGGCGTTCCGGTGAAGCGGTAGAGGCGGGGCGGACGGTGTTTCCCGCCCTGCAGGTATTCACCGGTTTCTTCAATATCCGGTGTGCTTTTGATTTGCCGGCGGAAGTTGGCCGGATCAAGTTGGCGGTCCAGCACGGCCTCGTAGACCTCGCGGACTTGTGCCAGCGTGAAGAACTCGCCCAGCAGGTGGTAGGCGATGGAGCCGTAGGCCATCTTGTTGCGAAGCCGCCACAGGGCGTAGTCCACAATCGCGTTGTGGTCGAAGGCCAGCTCCCCGAGCCTGTCCGCCCGGAACCACCGCACGTTTTCCGATTCGTCGGCGAGCGCAGCTTCGGTCGGGCGGACCAGCGCCCAGTAGACGATCGAGACGACGCGTTGGCTCGGAGACCGGTGCAGCCCCCCGAACGCGTACAACTGCTCCAGGTACTGCGGGACCAGGCCTGTGGTCTCGCGCAGGTTCCGCGAGGCTGCATCCTGAAGGGATTCGTCGTGGGCAAGAGGTCCGCCGGGGAGCGCCCACTGACCTTTGTAGGGTTCGCGGATCCGGCGCACCAAGGGCAGCCAGAGGGTGGGGCGTCCGGACTTTTCGCTGGGCCGCAGCGCAAAAATCACCGTTGAAATAGCCAACGACGGCGGTGCGAGGCGCCGTTCGGCGACGTTCGCGGAGTTGACGTTCACGGCGTTCACCTCGCTTCATCGCCGTACGGAGCCGGGCTCCCGATTAGTTAAAGTCAGAATGACTAGAACTAATGGTACGACTCACCGGCCCAGGCTCAAAATGCCTTGCGTCACATAGCTTTCGCGGCAGCCTCCATCAGCGGCAGGGTCCGGCCTTGGATGTGGCTGTTCAGCACGATGACCGAGGAGCAGCGGACCACCGACTTGGTGGCGATCATGGCATCGAGCACCCGCTGCATGTCCGGGTTGGAACGGGCCGCTATGCGCACCATGAGGTCCGAGTTTCCGGTCACGGTGTGAACCTCGATGATCTCCGGAATGGCACTGAGGCTCTCGATGATCGCGTCATGGCCGATTTCCTGGGTGATGGTCACCGAACAAAAGGCCACCACGGGGAAGCCGAAGTTGGCCGGATCGGGCTGCGGCACCCAGGAACCAATGACGCCGTTCTCGATCATCCGGTCGATCCGGGACTGCACGGTGGCCCTCGCCACCTTCAGAACCCTTGACGCTTCCAGCACGGAAGATCGCGGCGAGTCAGTGAAGAAACGTACAATTTTTGCATCAAGATCATCGACCAGCATCAAAATTCCTGTCCCCGGGGAATCCTTACCCATCACTTCGCTACGGCAAAAAGTGATGTATCTTACAAACTGCGAGAATTATTCCACGGCTCTTGCCGCGTCGTCGACGCCTGCGTGCCATCCCAAGAGGAAAGCACGCCAAACCTGATGAAACCCATAGAAGGTAGACACGTATGACAATGAAGTCCATGACGGCTCCTGCCCCAACTTCCGGCCTCGGCCATTCACTCAAGCCCCGCCAGCTCACCATGATGGGCCTGGGCAGCGCGATCGGCGCAGGCCTCTTCCTTGGCTCGGGAGCGGGCGTCCAAGCGGCAGGCCCGGCCGTCCTGATCTCCTACCTTGTTGCCGGAACACTGATCATCCTGGTCATGTGGGCCCTGGGCGAGATGGCGGCCGCGAATCCCAACAGCGGCGCGTTCTCGGTGTATGCGGAGAAAGCCCTCGGCAAGACCGCCGGCGGCACCATCGGCTGGCTCTGGTGGCTGCAGCTTGTAGTGGTGATCGCAGCCGAAGCGCTCGGCGCCGCGGGGCTGCTGTTCTCCGTGTGGCCGGTTGTGCCGGTCTGGGCGTTGGCCCTGATCTTCATGGTGGTCTTTACCGGCATCAACCTCGTGGGCGTGCGCAACTTTGGCGAGTTCGAATTCTGGTTTGCCATCCTCAAGGTGGCCGCGATCGTGATCTTCCTGCTCATTGGCGCAGCACTCCTGCTCGGCTTGCTCCCGAGCGCCCCCTCCCCCGGGCTGTCAGCATTCGGCGACTTCGCTCCGAACGGCATCGGCGGCATTGCGGCGGCATTGTTCGTGGTGATCTTCGCCTTTGGCGGCACGGAAATCGTCAGTGTGGCTGCAGCAGAAACCGAAGATCCGGCCCACAGCGTAGGCAAGGCCATCCGCACGGTGGTCTGGCGGATCCTGGTGTTCTACATCGGCTCCGTGTTCGTCATCGCCGCCGTCCTGCCCGTGGGGTCCGAGGGCCTGAAGTCCCCGTTCGCCGGAGTACTGGACCTGGCCGGCATTCCCGGGGCAGGTGCAGCCATCACCCTGGTGGCAGTCGTCGCGCTGCTCTCAGCATTGAACGCCAACCTCTACGGCGCGTCCCGCATGGTGTTCTCGCTGTCCAGGCGCGGTGAGGCTCCGCGCTTCCTGTCCCGGCTTAGCCCGGCCAAGGTGCCGGTGGCCGCCGTCGGAGTTTCCGTCGCTTTCGGCTTCATTGCCACCGTCCTGGAGTTGCTCTTCCCCGACCTGGTCCTGCCTGCGTTGCTGAACCTGGTTGGTTCCACCTGCCTGGTGGTCTGGGGCATTGCCCTCGTCTCGCAACTGATCCTGCGCCGCAGGGCGGACCGTGAGGGAACCGAGCTGCCTTTGCGCATGAAGGGCTTCCCGGTCCTGACCATCGTGGGCCTGGTGCTCCTGGGCATCATCTTCGCCGTCGGCTTTGCCAACCCGGAGAGCGCGGGCCAGCTCTTCGGCACTGCCGCGCTGATCCTGGTCATTGCGCTGGGGTGCTACCTCAACGCCCGATCCAAGGCGGGAAAAGCCCGGGCCGAAGAAACTGACGGCGCCGTGTAACCGACCCGCGGTGCAGCCGACAGGGCCATGTAGCCGCTTGCTCAGCACATCAAAGAGACTCCTTGCAGTTTGTATTGCAAGGAGCCTCTTTTTTGTGCCAATTTGTACAAAGTGTTTGGCTGGGACGTTGCTGATTGCGCATGGGCACTGCTGGTGATTAGTGTCACAGCCATGACATCCACTTCGGTTCTCCCCGCCGACGCTGACGCAGGCCCAACCACGCCTGAGCAGCTGCGCGAGCTGTACACACTCATGGCCGCCGTCCGCCACCTTGATACCGCCGCCATAGCCTGGCAGAGGCAAGGCATCATCCCTGGCTATGCCCCCCAGCTCGGCCAGGAAGCAGCACAGGTCGGCAGCGCCTACGCCGTTGACCGCAGCCGGGACTTCGTCTTCCCCACGTACCGCGAAATGGGAGTGGCCCGGACCATGGGCCTGGACATGGTGGACTATATGGCCACTCACAAGGCCACGTGGCACGGCGGAATGTACAACCCCTTGGAATCGCGGTTCGCCCCCATCCAGGCCGTGGTGGCCGGCTCCGTGCTGCACGCGGTCGGCTGGGCGCACGGGCAAACCCTGTCCGGCGAAAGCGGCGTTGCACTTACTTACTTCGGGGATGGTGCATCGTCGCAAGGTGATGTCCATGAAGCCATGAACTTCGCGGCCGTCATGAAAGCGCCGGTGGTGTTCTTCGTGCAGAACAACGGCTGGGCCATCTCCGTTCCCACCGAGCGGCAGGTAGCCGGAGGATCGGTAGCCGCGCGGGCCGCCGGCTACGGCATGGCGTCCCGCCAGGTGGACGGCAACGACGTCGAGGCCGTGTTGCATGCCACGCAGTGGGCCCTTGCCCACTGCCGCGCAGGAAGCGGCCCGGTCCTCATCGAAGCCATAACCTACCGCCGCGGACCACATTCCACGGCCGACGACCCCGGCCGCTACCGCACCCTGGACGAGGAACGCACCGACGCCGGGGAGGATCCCCTGGTCCGGTTCCGCAAGCGCCTGCTGGCTGACGGCACGGCCGATGAACCCTTCTTTACCGAGGCGCAGCGTAGCGCTGAACGGGAAGAGGAAACCATCCGGGCCGGTATCGAAGCGTTGGGGCCGCGTCCCGGTGCGGAGATGTTCAGCTACGTGTTCCAGGAGCCCACCCCCGCCCTTCAATCCCAAGCTGCCGCCTGGCGCAAGGAGTCCGACCATGTCTGAGACGCTGATGGAAACAAGCCCCGAAGCGGCAAGCACCGTGGAGCACCTGTCCATGCAGCAAGCCCTCAACCGGGCACTGGACCGCATCCTGGCGGAAAACCCCAAAGCCGTCGTCTTCGGCGAAGACTGCGGCCGGCTGGGCGGAGTCTTCCGGGTCACCGACGGGCTGCAAACCCGTCATGGCGAAGACCGCGTCTTCGATACTCCCCTGGCCGAGTCGGGCATCCTCGGCATGTCCGTGGGGTTGGCAATGGCCGGTTTCCACCCGATTCCCGAGGTCCAGTTCGACGGTTTCGCCTACCCTGCCATCAACCAGATCGTCTGCCAGATCGGCCGGATGAACTACCGCAGCCGCGGAACGCTGCCCATGCCGATCACCCTGCGGGTTCCCAGCTTCGGCGGGATCCGGGCTCCCGAGCACCACGGGGAAAGCCTTGAGGCGCTGTTCGCCCACGTGCCCGGGCTCAAGGTGGTGTCCCCCTCCACGCCCCATGAGGCCTACCACCTCCTCACATACGCGGCCTCCCGTCCGGACCCGGTCATCTTCATGGAGCCGAAGTCGCGCTACTGGCAAAAAGGCCCGGTGGACGTCACCACCGCGGTCCCGGCACAGGGAACTGACGACGACGGCGGCAGCCTCACCGGGGCGCGGGTGGCCCGTCAAGGCAGGCACCTGACCCTCGTCGCGTGGGGCGCCATGGTTGCCCGGTGCCTGCAGGTAGCCGAGCTCGCCGCCGAGGACGGGATCGACGTCGAAGTCCTGGACCTGCGGTGGCTCAAGCCCATCGACGCCGGGGCATTGGCGGCCTCGGTTGCCAAGACGCGTCGCGCCGTCGTCGTCCATGAAGCGCCGCTGACCTCAGGCCTGGGCGCCGAAGTCGCGCAGCTCATCACGCAGCAGTGCTTCGACACGTTGAAGGCGCCCGTGGAACGCGTCACCGGCTTTGACGTGCCCTACCCCTCCGGAGACCTGGAGGACGAATACATTCCCAACATCGATCGCATCCTCTATGGGATCCAACGAGTACTGGAGTACCGCCGTGGCTGAAATTTCCTTCCCCCTCCCCGATCTGGGCGAAGGCCTCATCGAGGCAACCGTGCTGGAGTGGCTGGTGGAACCGGGGCAGCAAGTGGAACGGAACCAGCCCTTGGTGGAGCTCGAAACGACGAAGTCTTCCCTCGAATTGCCTAGCCCGCAGGCGGGTAGAGTGGTGCGTATTCACGGCGAGCCGGGCGGGACCATCAACGTCGGCGAACCGCTGATCGTGTTCGAGGTACCGGATGAAACGGCCGGGATCGTGGGCACTGTTCCAAAAGACGAAGCACCCAAGCGCCGGGTCCGCCTGAGCGCCGTACTCGATGAGGACTGACATGATGACCGGCAGGCACACCGTGGAACAGCAGAGACACACCGTGGAAGGCACCGATCCCGGATTGTTCGTGGAAGTCCATGAGCCTGCCAATGACGCCGGACTGCGTCCGGTCCTCCTGATCCACGGCTTTTCCTCCTCCAGCAAGCTGAACTGGGTGGACAGCGGCTGGATTGCCACGCTTCAGGGCGCCGGCCGCCGGGTCATCACCGTTGACCTCCCCGGCCATGGCCGGAGCCACGCCCCCGAGGACCTTGATTCCTACACGCCCAGCAGGATCCGTGCCGACCTCCTGCAGATGGTCTACGACGCCGGTGCGCGGCCCCTGCAGGACGGCAACCCGGCCTCCGGCCTGGACATCATCGGGTATTCACTGGGTTCGCGGCTGGCCTGGGAGTTCGCCGCCACGCAGCCGGACCTGGTGCACCGCGTGGTGCTGGGCGGACCCAGTGCTGCCGACCCGCTGGCAGCCTTCGATCTTGCAGCCGCGCAGCGATACCTTGCCGACGGCACTCCGATCCAGGACGAGTCGACGGCCGGGCTGCTGAAAATGGCGCAACTCATTCCGAGCAACAACCTCTTCGCCATGCTTTCCCTCATCGAGGCCATCAAGGGCGAGCCCTTCGACCCCGCCGAGGCCGCGCCCCACATGCCGCTGCTCCTGGTGGCAGGAGAGAAGGACGAACGCGCGGGCACCATGCCGGCGCTGGCAGAGATCGCGGGCAAACGCGGTGCAATGGTGGAGACCCTGGTTGTTCCCGGGCGCACGCACACGAACGTGGTCACCAGCCGGGCGTTCAAGGAAGCCGCCGTCGAGTTCCTCGCGGTGTAACCGGCCACCTGGATAGGTACGGCTACCTGGATGGGCACGGCTACCTGGACAGGCGCTCCGCGTTGCGGCTCATGCGCTCCAGGACGCTGACGGCCATGGCGTATTCATCCAGGCCGATGCCCATGGAAAGGTCAACGCGGGTCTCTTCCACCAAACGGAGCGCTTGGTGGTAGGTCTCCCTGCCTTTGCCGCTGAGCGTAAGCCGGTCATCGACCATGGTGATCATCCCGTGGCCCACCAAGGCCGCCAGTTCGCGCTCCCGCAGCCGTACATCCCCGCCCCACAAGGGCCGCAGGGCATCTTCGAGTTCAGCGGGCAGCAGAGGATCTTCCGCTAGCGTGTTAAGCGCCTGCCACTGCCGGCGACTCAAGCGGACCCTGGCCAAGGTGTGGTCCAACTGCGCTTCCAGTGCTGCATCCAGGCGTTTGACCCAGTACCCGATCGGTTTGCTCACAAGGCAATGCTTGCAGCGGAGGCACCACCGGGCAAGCTTTGAACTGTAGGGTTGAACCAGCGCCGGATTGAGGAGGAACGGGGTCGGATGGGCATGCGTTTCAAGGACAGGGAGGAAGCCGGGCGACGCCTGGCCGAGGGCCTTCCCCAGTTCAGGGAACGGCCTGACACCATCATCCTTGGATTGGCCCGCGGCGGAGTCCCCTTGGCCGCCGCAGCTGGAGCTGTTCTCTACGTGCCGTTCGGTGCCGTGCTTGTCCGCAAACTGGGCATCCCGGGCCGGGCCGAAACCGCTTTCGGCGCACTCGCGTGGTGCCGGGGCGAGGTAGTCCGGATCGTCAACAAGCCCCTGAGGGAGCTTCTTCTGTCCCGCGGCATCAGTGCGGCTGCCATGGATGACGTGGAGGCTGCGGAAAGGGCCGAACTGCGAAGGCGGGCCAGGGAATACCCGGGGATCGACCACGATCTGCGGGGCAAGACCGTCATCCTGGTGGACGATGGCATGGCCACCGGCGCAACCATGCGTGCCGCCGTCGAGAGTGTACGGGCCGCAGGCGCCACCACCGTTATCGCCGCCGCTCCAGTGGCCTCGCTTGAGGCCTCAACATCGCTGGGCCGTGTTTGTGATTGGGTCTTCTGCTTGCACATACCGGGCAAGTTCCACGCCGTCGGGGCCTTCTACGAGCACTTCGACCAATTGACGGACGCCGACGTCATGGACCTGCTTAAAGACCCACGGGCTTAAAGACCCACGGGCCCGGGGTTGGACCCCGGACCCGTAAGCCTTCTGCAGTGCGCCGCTGGGCGTGCGCGTGAGTTCTTTAGTGGTGAGTGCTGAAACCGAGAGGACGTCCCTTGGTTTCCTTGGCGAGGATCACGCCCACTGCGGAGATGACGCACAGCACCATGATGTAGATGCCCACCGAACCGGACCACTTGGTCTGGTCCAGCAAGGCCTGCGCAATAGTGGGAGCGAAAGCTCCACCGAGGATGGCGCCCAGTGCGTAGCCGATGGAGATACCGGAGTAGCGCACCTGCGGGGGGAACATCTCGGCGTACATGGCCGACATCGGACCGTAGGACAGGCCAAGGCCGATGGTCAGGACGAACAGGGCCACGCCGTAGAGAATGATGTCCTTGGAATCGATGAGCGCGAACAGCGGGATCATCCATACGAAGACCAGGGCATAGCCGAACAGGAATGTCTTCACGCGGCCGATCTTGTCCGAAAGCCATCCGCCGACCATGGTGAAAATCAGCCAGCCAAAGGACGCGACGGTGGTTGCGAGCAGGATCTGCGGCGCGGGCATCTTCAGTGCCTTGGTTGCGTAAGAGATGAAGAAGGCGATCAGCAGGTAGCCCGCGGCGTTGTTGGCAATGAAGATCAGTGCGGCAAAGACAACTTCCTTGGTGTTGTGGCGGAACAGCTCACCAAGGGGAGCCTTGCTTTCGGCCTTGCGCTGGGCGATTTCCTTGAAGACGGGGCTTTCACCGACAGCCCGACGGATCAGGTAGCCCACAACGATCAGGACGACGGAGAGCAGGAAGGGTACACGCCAGCCCCACGCCGCGAAGTCTTGCTTGGACATTCCCGACTGCAGGAAGAACAGCAGGCCCGTTGCCAGGATCATGCCGATCGGCACACCGATTTGCGGGTAGGCGCCAAAGAGGCCGCGCTTGTTGATGGGGGCGTGCTCAACAGCCATCAAGGCCGCACCGCCCCATTCGCCACCGGCCGAGAAGCCCTGCACCACGCGGAGGGTGATTAGGAGGATCGGAGCCCACAATCCGATGGTTTCGTAGGTCGGCAGTAGACCGATGAGGGCCGTAGCGGCTCCCATCATCACCAAGGTCATCACCAGGACTGCCTTGCGGCCAACGCGGTCGCCCAGGTGGCCGGCAATGGTGGCTCCCAAGGGGCGGAACAGGAAGCTGATGCCAATGGTGGCGAAGGAGAGGATCTGCGCCACGCCGGGGTTTGACTGTTCGAGCGGCGTCAGGAACAACGGCGACAACAGCGTCGCCGTCAGCTGGGCGAAGATGAAGAAGTCGTACCACTCGATGGTGGTGCCCACCAGGGTTCCCGCCAGTACCCGGCGCTCTTCGCGCTTGCTGCTGGGCCCGGACAGGGAATCGACAGAGGAAGTTGCGGTCATTGAAACTCCAAAGGTGCGGGTGTCTGTTCGGCGCGACATTCTTTACCGACAGAACGGTCAGTTAGGAAACTGTACTACACGCTGTGATCAAAAGCACAGCCCCCCGTGGACATAGGATTGGAGCCATGAATTCCAGCAGCGGTGTCAAAGGCCCTTTGGAGGCACCCACCCAGGCCCCGCCGTCGCAAACTCTGTCCCGGGGCATCCGCGCACTGGAGATTCTGGCGGCTGCCGATCGCCCCCTGAGCATTGCCGAACTGGCCGAGGCGCTGGGCGTGCACCGCTCCATCGCCTACCGGATCCTGCGCACCTTGGAAGACCACTCGCTGGTGGTCCGTGACGAATCCGGCAGGGTCCAACCGGGCACGGGACTGGCCGTCCTGGCGCGGGGAGTCTCCCGGAACCTGCAGGGTGCCGCCTTGCCTGAACTCACGCAATTGG
Source organism: Paenarthrobacter sp. YJN-5 (assembly GCF_015040095.1). Classification (NCBI taxonomy): domain Bacteria; kingdom Bacillati; phylum Actinomycetota; class Actinomycetes; order Micrococcales; family Micrococcaceae; genus Paenarthrobacter; species Paenarthrobacter sp. YJN-5. The sequence goes on along the minus strand of NZ_CP053544.1, from coordinate 1,749,780 downwards.
CCAACACCCTGCATATGACGGCCTTCATCGCCGTCTGGGACCACCAGGAATGCGTCACCCTCCTGACGGTGGAACCACGGCACTCAGGACCCGCGGTAGCCCAGCATCCCGGCACCCGGCATCCCATCACTTCGGGAGCACCCGGGATAGCCATCCAGTCCGCCATGACGGAGGAACGCTGGCAGCAAATGGGCCCGGGGGTCCCCTACCGTCCTGAAGCGCTGGAAGCCAGGCGACTGGGTTACGCCGCAAGCCATGACGAAGTCATCGCTGGAGTGTCGTCCCTTGCTGCACCCATCCACATCCCCGGGGGCAGGCCCGCAGCCATCGCCGTGGTTTACATCCGGATGGACCAGGACGCAGACCAGGTAGGCCAGGCGCTGGCAGCAAGTGCCGCACGGATCGAAAGCCAACTGGCCTGAGACCTTCCCTGATGTGGCCTGCTAGCCCTGCTGCCGTCCGCGCATGACGAGCCACGTCACCAGTCCGAGGACGAGCAAGCCGGCGGCTGCACCCATCGCCACGGTGAAGGCTGCTGCCGCCCCTTGGGTTTGAGCCAGTTGGCCGGCGAGGTACGCGCCCAGGGCCGTACCGGCGACGATCCCGCTGGCCAAAGCCGTCATGACAGTAGCCATGCGTCCGGCGGGAGCCACCACGCCGCCGATGCTGAACACTGTCACCATCACCGGTCCTACCGGAATGCCCAGGATCAGAAGGACAGCCACCATGGGCCAAATGCCGGCCGGAACCACCAGCAGCAGCGACAACGCTGCCATGGCAAAGGCTGCCACCACCCAGCGGGCCGCCAGACCAAACCTCTGCGGCCAGAAAGCAACGGACAACGCCGCCACCGCGGAACTGAGGCCCATCACCGCATACAGCAGGCCGGCCAGCTCGGCGGTGGCGTAGTCCGCTGAGAAGGCACTGAGGGCATTTTGGGTGGCGCCGAAGAAGGTCCCCATGCAAACCATGGCCACCACCGGGACGGCCACCACGGCCGCGGCCCAGCGATTCCGGTCTCCGGAGTCTTCGGGACGTACGACGCCGGTTGCAGGCTTCCGCGGCGCAGGAACCACGGCAAGGTGGCTGGGATGGACAGCGAACGCAGGGACCAGGATGCACGTCAACAGCGCCGCCAGCGCCAGCGGAAGCCAGGGAGTGATGAGGCTGGCCAACAGACCCACCAGGGCCGGGCCCAGCACGAACGTGATCTCGTCCGCGGTCCCTTCGTAGGACAATGCCGTATCCAGATCGGCCCGGTTGGCCGCTACGCTCCGGCTGCCGCCCTGCCCCGCCCGCAGGTTGTGCGTGGTGAGGGCCATCCACCGAACGCGGGCCATGGGCCCCACTTGCGGTGAGCTGGCTCCTGCGATGAAGGCGGCAACCAGCACGCCCAGGGCGTCAAGGCCCGAAGTGTAGGAGGGGGTCCAATACGCAGCTGCGATCACCGCTGCCACCGCGAGTGCATTCACCACGGCAGCCGTCAGCAGGACGATGCGCTGGCCTGCGCGGTCCGCGAGGGACCCCACTACGGGAGCGCCGAGGGCCGATCCGATGCCGACCGCCCCGGCTGCCATGCCGCCGATGGCGTAGGAGTGGCTGACAGCTGTGACCAGGGTCAGGGTGCCTACCGTGAGCATTGCCAACGGGAGGCGGGCAAAGAGGCCGATCGGCAGGAATCCGGCGCCTGCCAGTTCGGGCAAACGGGCGAAACGCCCGGGGAGCCGGGACCGCCGTGGGTTGGGCTGTGGGTTGGGCCGTGGGCTGGCTTGGGGCGACGCTACAGGCGTGGGCTGGGAGGCCAAAGAAGTTTCTTTCATTATTCCGGGTTCGCTAAGTGTGCGCATCGTCCCTCCTCCCGATGCGCGCGACCCGGTATAACTTTTCAATTCTATAGGATGGGACCTCAGACAGGCATCGCTTCGACCACCCGCACGGTGGAGCCACTTCGGCCCTTCACCACCTGCAATTGGCTGCTGATGCGCTGCTTCATCTCGGCAACGTGACTGACCAACCCCACTACCCTGCCGCCGTCACGCAGGCCCTCCAGAGCATCCATCACTTGTTCCAGGGCCTGCTCGTCCAGGCTTCCAAAGCCTTCGTCCACGAACAACGTTTCGATGTCCACGCCGCCGGCCTCGTGTTGGACCACATCTGCCAGACCGAGAGCCAATGACAACGAGGCCATGAACGATTCGCCACCAGACAACGTGGAGGTGTCGCGTCGCTGGCCCGTCCACTGATCAACGACTTCAAGCCCCAGGCCGGACTTGGCCCCGCGGGCGGCTTTCGCGTCAGTGTGCCGGAGGGTGTAGCGGCCATCGCTCATGGCAACGAGCCGTTCCGAAGCTGCAGCGGCAACCTGCTCCAGGCGTGCGGCCAGGACATAACTGTTGAGGCTCATCCGGTAGGTATTGTCACCGGCGCCGCGGAGGGTATCGGCCAATCCACTGAGTAACCTGGCACGCTCCCGCGGTTCCCTGCCGTCCGCGGCGAGATTGAGGTAACGTCCGCGCAGACTGGTCACCGTTTGCGCAGCTTTATCCGCCAGGCCGACCGCAAGGGCAAGATCCTTGGCGGACTTGGCGGCGGCCAGCGCTTCAGTCGTCGAGTCCTTGAGTTGGTCCTGGTCCTTCGGCAGTTCTCCGATAGTGGCTTCCTTGGCAGCGAGGACAAGGTCTTCGGCGGCAAACAACTCATCCAGCCGGGCAGCCTCGGTGTCGTAATCCGAAAGACTCTTCTCCAGTCCCACCACATCCGACGCTGACAGCACGTCCCGGCGGGCTTCATCCGCGGTGCTGAACCCTGCTTCCGGTAAGGCCCTCTCCAAGGCAGCCACGGCCTCCTTCGCGGCCCGCTCTGTCCCGTCCACCTCACGTGCGGCGGCTGCTGCCGTCTGCAACAGCCCATGCTGTCCGGTCAACTCTTCGAGGCGTGCTTTCAGGCTAGTGAAACCGGCCCGAAGACCGGACAAGTCCGCTTCGAGTTCGGCGTGCTGTTCCCCAAGAACACCCGACAGCGTGGCGGCCTCGCCGGCCGTTGCCACAGCGGCACTGTGTTCTTCCTGCAGCTTCTCCATCCTCGCCGTGAGCCCGGCGTGCCGGGAGCGCAGGGAATCAAGGCGGGCGGCCGCATCCCGTGCTTTTGCAAGCTCCATCGCTGCGTTCGCCGCTGCTTCCTCCGCGAGCGCAGGGTCCACCGCTCCGCCTTGGGCAGCCAAACCGGCCAGTAATTGCCCGGCAGATGTCAGCTTCGCCGCAATGCCTGTGAGTTCTTTTTCGCTCGTTTCAAAGTGCAGGGCCGCAGTCTCTTCATCCTGGGCAAGGGAGAGTGCGCTCCGCGCGGCTTCAGCGGGATGCGGGTGGTCCTGGCTGCCGCAGACAGGACATGGGTCACCGTCAGCCAGCGCTGCGGCGAGTTCTCCCGCGGCATTGGCGAGCCGTTCTTCCCGAAGGTCCAGCCATGCCTGGCGGAGATCCTGGGTCTTTGTTCGCGCGTCCGCGTGAAGTGCTTCCAAGCCGTCCTGGTCACGGGCTGCGGCCTGGTACCGGGCGACGAGGTCCACTACCTCCGCCGCGGCTGCCGCTTCACGCTCAGCAACCTCCCTCCGGCCCGCGAGGGGTTCCAACGGCTCCATGTCCGCCAGGAGGGCGGCATCTTCGGCGCGGAGGGTTTCCAAGGAGCGTGCCAAGGAATCCACGGCCAGCCCTGCGGCAGCCTGTTCCCGGAGTTTCTCCTGAATCCGGACTCCAAGATCTTCCAAGCGTCGCTCGTCCGGAAGCCGCGCTTCCAGCACGGCCACGTTCTTCTTCACCTTTTCCAGGTCCTCGGCAAGCGTGGCTTCGGAAAATCCTGCAGAGGCGAGTTTTTCGCGGAGGGACTCCATGGCCGCGACGGCGGCCCGGTGTTTCCGCGCGGTATTTTCAACGGCGTCGAGGTGTCCGCCAAGGACTGATGCGCGACGATGCCGGCTGAGCCTGTCCCGGTCCTCCAGTGCGCGCGGGGCTGCCAGTTCGAGGAGCACCCTGCGCTGCGTGGCAGCAGCCAACCGCGCGTGCCGCTGCGCTTTGTCCTGGTCTTCCTGCAACGCGGCTGCCAGCCTGGCCGAGCGGGCCTCGGCTGCGTCAGCTTGTTCCCTGCGTCGACGACACTCCGTAGCGATAGCATCACCTATTGCCTCGAGCCAGTCCTCGGGCGCCAGTCCGGTCTCTTCCGAAGGCACCGCAACGCTTGATCCCGGGGTTCCGGTGGATCCCGTGGCTGCAGGCCCGGTGCTTTCCAGCCCGAGGTGCGCGGCCTCGGCGGACACACGGTCCAGCAACATCTTCAGCTCAGCGGCATTGTCCTCGACTGCCCGGGCAGCTTCCGCCGCTTGAAGCTGGATCTGCCGCTCGACGGACTCAAAGCGGTGGGTACCAAAGAGCTTCTGAAGGAGGTCCAAGCGGTCTGACGCTTTGGAACGCAGGAAGGCGGCAAAGTCGCCCTGCGGCAGCATGACAACCCGGGTGAACTGCTCGCGGTCCATTCCCAGGACCTCCGAAAGCTCGGCGCCGGCTTCGTCGTTCCGCGACGACTTCTCCACCCACTCACCGGCCACCCGTTCCCGGAGGAGCGTCTTGGCCTGCTGGGTGGTGAAGCCCTTGCGTCCACGCGCGCTCGGCCGGTCCCACGCGGGAGACCGGGTGACTTCGAACCTGCGGCCGCGGGCGGAGAACTCACAGACCACCCGGGGCTCGGCTGTGGGCGCTGCGTGGTCGCTGCGCAGCCGTTTGCCGTCCTGCCGGGCTCCGGGAACAGACCCGTAGAGGGCAAAACAGATGGCGTCCAACACGCTGGTTTTGCCTGCCCCCGTGGCACCGTTGAGCAGGAAAAGCCCTTGGGCGCCGAGTTGGTCGAAATCAATGTGCTGCGGCTGGGCGAACGGACCGAAGGCCTCGATTTCCAAGCGGTGGATTCTCACAGTTCCGCCTCCTCCAACCGGACAGCTTCGAGGGCCTCCCGGAGGGCAGCTTCCTCGGTGCCTTCCGGTCCACGTCCGCGGACGTGTTCGAGGAACCCGCAGCACACGTCAAGATCATCCGCGGCTGCGGCAAGACGGCTGCTGTAGGTGGATTTCTCCTGTGCAGCCGCGCCCTGCGGGTCAAAGGTCAGTACCAGGGTGTCCGGGAACCGGGTACGTAGTTGCTCCATGGCCTGGGCCGGCCGCTGGGCATCGGTCAGTGTGATCTGGCAGAACGACGATTCAGCCCAGGCATGATCCCGGGACTCCAGGAGCTCGCTCAGGGTGCCCCGCAGGACCGCCAAGGACCTCGGCGCTTCCCACAGCACCTCGCGAACCTCACAGATGCCGGCGTCGTCCAGCTCAACCAGCCAGGCTCCCTTGCGGTGCTTGGCTTCAGAGAAGGAATATGCCAGAGGGGAACCCGAGTACCGGACGTTCGGGGCAAGTTCCTGGCGGCCATGCAGGTGGCCCAAAGCCGTGTAGGTGAAGTCCTCGAAGAGGTCCAGCGGAACGGCGCCCAATCCACCGATGCTCAGGTCCCGTTCGCTGTCCGAGGTGATGCCGCCGCTGGCAAAGGTGTGGGCGAGGACCACCGGGTGGACGGGTCCGGATTCTCGGCGACGTTCGACGTCCCGCCGGATCCGGTCCGTGGCTTCCTTGGTCACGGCAAAATGGCTTGCCGTTTCAACGCCCAACCGTTCGGCCACCAGCCGCGGCTCCAGAAAGGGAATGCCATAGATGGCGACGTGCCCGCTCCCCTCGCTGGTCCCGGCGGGAAGCAGCACGGGAACATCGAGGTCTTCGATGCGCGTCCGGAGGTGGACGCCGCCTTGTTCCATGAGCCGCGAGGCAAATCCCAAGCGGATGGCGGAGTCATGGTTGCCGCTGGTGAGGACCACCGACGCACCGGCCTGCGTGATGCGGACCAGAGCCTCGTCAAGCAACTTCACGACGTCCAGTCCGGGTAAGGCGCGGTCATAGACGTCGCCTGCGATCAGGACGACATCCACGGCCTCCGAGCCAACGCAGGAGACGAGCTGGTCAATGAAGCTGCGCTGGGCATCGAGCATCCCAACGCCGTGGAAGGACCGGCCGAGATGCCAATCCGAGGTATGGAGTAACCGCATATCTTCAAGCTAACGGCGGGCACCGACAAAAAAGGGCAGGTGGGCCGCCCGTCGTCGTTCCCGTTGCGTTACTGGCCCTTCTTCCCATCAAAAAAGTCGCGGGCTTCGTCTTCAGTCCCTGCCGTGCGGCTCCTGTCAACGGGCGCCTCGGCAGTAGCCGGGACAGCGGGGGCCTGAACGGCATCGGCAGCTCCGCCGTCGTTGCCGGCCTCCGGCACATCACCGGCTACCGGAGCGGCCGCCGGAAAGTTACTGAAACCACGGAAGACAAAACCGGCCAGGGCTGCGCCCAGCAACGGCCCCAACCAGAACAACCACAGCCCCTCCAATGCCCAGGACGGACTGAAGAAGGCCTGGCCGGTGGCACGGGCCGGGTTGAACGGCAAATTGCCCACGATCTCGCCGAACTGCAGCAACACCGCGGTGGCCAGCCCGACAGCGATGGGTGCGAGGGCTGCAATCGCGCGGCGTCCCGCAGTTGCACCCAGGAAGACGCCCACCAGGATGGCAGTGCCGATTACTTCCGCCAGCAGCACGCCGGCCAGCTGGGTCTGGGCAGCGGAGTGCTCCCCGTAGCCGGCCGCGGCCGTGCCCAGAGCAGCCCGGGCGTCGGCCAGCACCGGCGAGGCAAGGACCACGAAGTAGACCAGGGCTGCACCAACCACGGCGCCGATAACCTGGGCCACAACGTAAGCCAGGGCGGCGACCGCCCGGATACGGCCGGCTATGAGGTTGCCCAGCGTAATCGCGGGATTGAAGTGGCCGCCCGAGACGTAACCGAAAGCGATCATGCCTGCGGTCACCGACAGGCCGATGGCCAACGCGGTCGCCGGCCCGCCTTGCTGGGTGGAGAAAATCTTGACGCCCACTGCCACGAGGACCAGGAACATTGTCCCCAATGCCTCGGCCCCGAGCCGCGCAATCAGTCCCGGCGGGTGCTCGGCGGTAGCTTGCACGGAAGAGGTCATGGCTGAAGGGTCCTTACGCTGTGGGGATGGAGACGCTCAGTATCTTGCCAACGTAGTCTGGGGAGTTGCTGGGCATGACGGGCGTCCCGGGGCCTACCTCCGAGCTTAGCCGCCTACGGCAATGGCCGCGATCGCAGTACCACCGAGGCCCACCACCGCCACCGTGCACACCGCAAGCAAAGACGCCGGCACCGCGGCCTTTCCCGTGTGGAGTTGGCGTGAGCGGATCCACACGACGCACGCCAGGATGATCGTGGCCGCGGCGGCCATCAAGGCGCACACACCTTGGTAGTCGAGCCCGGGCAGGCCGGGCACAAGCTGGGCGGACGTCGGTTCGCTGGTCAGCCAGCTCCGCCAGATGAAGAGATCCACCACCACCAGCGACAACAAGGTCCGCCGCCAGGCAAGGGTCGTGCGTTCCGGCTGCAGTCCGGGGTCCCGAACATCTGCGGCCTCCGCGTCCATGTTCAGCGCACTACCAGGATCAAGACGGCGAAGCCGAACGCTGCCACAGCCACCACGATGGTCATGAACAACAGGACGCGTGAGAACGGGAGTGCCTGGTCGTTGCGCATCGCAGCTTCCATCTGGCTCCAGCGGCGGTAGGACAGGACCGCCAGGCCGGCTCCTATGAGCGCGAGCAACACGCAAAGGACCAGGCGAACGGGTTGCGGTGCGATGTTTGGCGCCAGTTGGTCGATGGCCACCGCACCCGCCAAGAGCGCCAGGGAGGTCCGGATCCATGCCAGGAAGGTGCGCTCGTTGGCGAGCGAAAACCTGTAGTCAGGCGTCTTGCCTGTTCGTCGCCAATCCGGTTCACGCACGTTGTTCTCCAGGTTTCCTCAGGCTGCGCAGCCTCCCCACCATACCAACGCCCCGCCACGGGGCACGGTAAGTTACTGGCATGAGTGTTGCAGCCGGCCCTTCGTTCGAGTCCCGTGTCCACGCCACCCTGCTGGGGGGTGCCTTGGGCGATTCCCTTGGCTATGCAGTGGAATTCGATTCCATAGGAGCAATCCGCGCGCGCTTTGGCGAGGGCGGCCTGAAGACTTTCGGACAGCTCGACGGCGGCACGCACTTTTCGGACGACACCCAAATGACGCTCTACACGGTCGACGGCCTCGTGGAAGCCTTGGAATGGGCCAATGACGGAGTCGCCGCCGATGAGGTCGCCTGCTTGTGGCTCGCCTATTTGCGCTGGCTGGCGACCCAGGAGGTTGCTGCCTCCCCTTCGGCGCCGGTCCCCCAGCCGCGCTGGATCGACCTGCAGGACGTCCTGCACCAACGCCGCGCTCCGGGCAATGCCTGCCTCAGCGGCCTTGCCACCGGTGAAATGGGAACTGCGGCCCGACCCGTCAACCCGGATTCGAAAGGGTGCGGGACAGTCATGCGGTCGGCACCGTTTGGCCTGGTACCCCACATTGCTCCCGAAGCCGTGGCCAAGCTCAGCATGGACGCGGCATCCCTGACCCACGGCCATCCATCGGCCCGCTTGAGCGCCGCAGCCTTCAGCCTCATGATTCACAACCTCGTGGCCGGACAGGAACTCCGTGACGCCGCCGCCAACGCCCTGGATCATGTGGAAGGCCTGCCGCTCAAGGCCCCCGAGCTCTTGGACAGGCTCCAGGACGCCCTCCGTCTTTCCACGGAAGCCCCCGGCCTCAGCCCGGAAGAAGTGACCACCGCCCTTGGCGAGGGCTGGATCGCAGAAGAAGCCCTCGCCGTCGGGCTCTATGCGGTCCTGTCCACTGCGGGCGGCGATCCGGAAGAGCACTTCCGCGAGGCAGTTGCCGTGGCCGTCAACCACAGCGGCGACAGCGACTCCACCGGCTCCATTGCCGGCAACCTCCTGGGTGCCTTCTACGGCGAACGCTGCCTGCCGGCCGATTGGATGCACGCCCTCGAAGCCCCCGACGTTATCCGGGGCATGGCGGAGCGCCTGTTGGCGGTTACTACCGGCTGACTGCGTCCGCCGCGGGCCGAAGGGCGATGTTATTGCACGCCTCGCACACGTCCTCGGGGATGAGGCCCCGGCGCTGGAGGAAGCCGAATATGGCGCACCCGAGGCAGAATCCCGCAAAGGCTTCCAGCGATGCCGCAACAATCAGCAACGCCAGCAGGACCCAGGCAGCCGCTTGCGCGCCGAGGAAGAAAAGCACGACGGCGGCAGTCGTCAACGCCGCTCCGATGCCTTGGGCGAAGCGCTTGGGCGGACCGGGCACCAGCTTGGTGCGGCCCAGGCGCGGCGCGAGGACCTTCACGGAGAGCAGTGCCAGCGGAGAGACACGGGGACCAAAGAGGACCCGGAGCCAGAAACCGACAGCCAACGCAACCAGGCCCCACCCCCATCCGGTCACCAGGGTCACGACGGCCAGCACCACCACCAGCCCGGCAGTGATACGGGCCGCGTATTCGTTCACCGGATTCGGAAAGTCGAAGAGCCGCCTTTGAACAGTGCCCTGCCCGGACTGCGTGGAAGCACGGCGCGCATCGGGTGCGGCAACGGGTAGCTTGGAGGTCATGCCCCAAGGCTACGAGCGCCGGTTGCCGGGCCGGAAGCAATGTTGCGCAGTATGAATGCCCGCCCCGGGCCTGCCGCCTAGTTGCCGCCCACCATTTGAAGGAATTCTCCCTCGGACACCACTTCGATCTGCTGCCCTTTTGCGTGGAGTTCCAGGACGCGCTTTGCCTTGCCCGTGAGCCTGCCGGCACGAAGGTCCCCGGCGACGAAACCGTCCCCCACCACCAACACCGTAGTGCGCGCAGTCACCCTGCTCTCGGGACTGGCACCCAGGTCCGCGGCACGTGCCTTCGCCTCGGGGCGGGGCATTGCCAAATCGCCGGTGAAGACCACTGTCTGGCCGAACAACGGGTGGCCTGGTTCAGCGCCGGGGTTGGGCAGCGGGTTGGAACCTTCCTCGGGCCAGGGCGACCACGCACGCTTGGCCGGCGGGTTTGGCGAACCCGGCCCTGACACCGCGGTTCCCACCAAACGTGCCGCGAGCGCGGACGCAGTGGCTTTGGACAGTCCGAAGGCCGGGTCGAAGGCCGGTTGCCGCGGCAGTGCCAGGCCCAACGAAAGGTAGAGTTCGGCGATGCTGTTGGCACTGTTGCGCCGGGCAATGTCGATGAGGATTCCAGCGCACGCGCGGGCATCCTCAGTGGCGTCGTGGTGGTTGACCAATGGAACCCCGGCCTCTTCGGCAGCGTAGGGCAGGGAGTTGGAAACCAGCGAGTAGCACCGGCGGGACAACATCACCGTGCAGACGTACTCGTACGCTGGTCCGGGCAACCCGGAGACTTCCAGGCCGGAGCGGATGACACCCAGATCAAATGCTGCGTTATGCGCTGCGAGGATGTCATCGCCGATGAAGGCGCCGATCTCCGGGAACAACTCACCGAACCTGGGCATGCCGGCTACGTCTTCGGCGCGGATGCCGTGGATCCGCGTGTTGTGGTACTCGAAGTGGTCATGGTTCTCCGGCGGCCGCATCAACCAGGAGGCTTCTTCCACCACCACTCCGTTGCGGACTTTGCTGAGCCCGACCGAACAGGGAGAGCCCCTGAAGCCGTTGGCCGTTTCAAAGTCGATCGCCGTAAAGTCCAATGCCACTGGACAAGGGTACAGGCGGGAAGGGCCGCCCTTTCGCCGATTTCCCGGCGGGGCGGCCCTTCCAGCCTGCAAGTGTGGCGAACGCTACATCAAGCGCGCGATGGAGGCTTAGGGCGTCGCACGCCGAAGCGTGGAGTAGGAACCGGCTGCCAGGACTACACACAGCAGGGCCGTCCACCCGCTGATGCTCAACGGACTTTGCTGGGCGAACCACGCACCAACCGAGCCCCACCATTGTTGGACGGTAGCCAGTGCCACGAAGCCCACGAGCACCATGGCCGTCCCCAAGGTGGAGATCAGCACTCCGGCGGTCCCCCAGCGCTTGAAGATCGTGGCGAACCAGAAACCGACGATGAACATCAGCATCATCACGACGAAGAAGAACGCGGCGGTGGAGTACCAAGGCCCGTCAGTGATCCACGGGATGTTGAAGAAGTATCCGGAGACACCCCATCCATTGGTTGCCTTCTCGATAGCCCCGCCAAGGAGGTACAGCACCGACATGCCCAGGGCGATCACTGCAAACAGGCCCAAGGAACCGGCATAGAAGGCCTTGCGGCTGATGCTGAGGCCCTGGGAGAAGGGGAACACCAGCGTCATGCTCTGGATTCCAAGGACCATGAAGTACCACAGTGGCGCCTGGCTCCCGCCGCCATACTTTGCCTCGTTGACGGGAATCAGGGCAAAGATGGCCAATGACATCAGGAACGAGGAGGCGAGGATCACCAGGGGCCAGCCGATAAACGTCCATCTGTTGATCAGCTGCATTCGTGCAACGGCCATTGTCCGGCTCATCGGGTTGCCTCCATCGTGCCATCTGAGAATTCGGATTGGGGCTGTGAAGCCGTTGATCCCGTGCGGGCCATGGTCTTGCGTACCACCAGTTGCTGCAGCGAAACCGGGGACAATTCGAGCCCCAATTCCTCCGCTTCTGCCCTTGCCTGCCTGTCCAGCGCCTGGTCCACGGTGACCGAGGCGAGGGATCCCAAGGTTTCCCTGTGGAGGACGGGGCGGCCGGCGAGGAAAGCGTCCACTTTATCCGCGGATCCGGACACAGTGACGGCCGAACCACGGATGTCATCGGCGTCGGCGTCCATGATGATCCGTCCGCGGTCAATGACCACCACGTGCTCCAAGAGGTTTGCCACCTCGTCAATAAGATGCGAGGAGAGGATGATCGTGCGGGGAAATTCCGCGTAATCCTGTACCAGCCGGTCGTAGAACAGCTGGCGCGCAACAGCATCGAGGCCGAGGTAGGGCTCATCGAAGAACGTGAGCTCCGCCCGTGATGCCAGGCCGATGATGACCCCCACCGCAGAGAGCTGGCCGCGGGACAGCTTCTTGATCCGGCGCTTCATCGGGAGCTGGAACTCTTCGGCCAGCAGCTCCGCAAAGCCTTGGTCCCAGTTCTTGTAGAACAGCGCAGCGGACCGGAACGCATGGCGGGGTTGGAAATCATCAGGGTACTTCTGCGACTCGCGGATGAAGCAGATCCGGGAAAGTACGGCGTCGTTCTCATAAGCCGCTTTTCCAAAAACCAGCGCATCCCCGGAAGTGGCGAAGGCCTGGGCCGTCAGGATGGACATCAGCGTGGTCTTCCCAGCGCCGTTGCGGCCCAGGAGACCGTAGATCCGGTTGGCGGCCAGGCTTAGGTTGACGTCCTCCAACGCGTTGACGTCTTTATAGCGCTTGCTCAGGTTACGGGCCTCGACGATCATCTCGTTCACAGGGCCGCGCTCCTTTCCTTGTCGTTTCCGGCATCAGGAGCCAGCCTGGCGCCGCGTTCAATCATGTGGTTCAGCTGCTCGGCCGAAATGCCCAACTTGCGGGCCTCAACGGTCAGCGGCCTGACGTACTGCTCAAAGAACTCTTCGGTCCGCCGCGCTATGAGTTGCGCGCGGGCCCCTGTGGCAACAAACATCCCGATCCCCCTGCGTTTGTAAAGAATCCCGGAGTCCACCAGCACGTTCACTCCTTTGGCGGCTGTGGCCGGGTTGATGCGGTGGAAGGCCGCGAACTCGTTGGTGGAGGGCACTTGCGACTCCTCCGGCATGGTTCCGTCCACGATCCCGTTCTCAATGAGTTCCGCGATCTGCAGGAAAATCGGCTTGCTGTCGTCGATCACCGGCGGCCCACCATCATTGGTTCATTACTCATGTAACTAACCATACAACCGGGAGACCACACGTCAAGGGCTTCCTGAAAAACAGCCCACCGCGGTTCCAGTAGGCTTAATGGGTGATCTTTACTGCGATGAGCGACTTTGCCGTATCCACTTTTGGAGGCGCGGGACCGGTACGGCCACCCATGGCGTCATTCCTGCCGGACTGGCTGAACCCCCAGATCTTCCTTGCCGACCCCGCACTTGCCCCGTGGGTTGTACTGCTGGTGTGCGGCATTGTCTTTGCCGAGACCGGGTTGCTGGTCGGGTTTTTCCTGCCCGGAGACTCCATGCTCTTCACGGCGGGTCTCCTCGTGGCAACGGACACCATCAAGTTCAATATCTGGGCACTGGCCGGTCTGATCATCGTGGCCGCAATCGTCGGCAACCAGACCGGTTACCTCATAGGCTCCAAAGCGGGCCCGGCAATCTTCAACCGGCCGGACTCCCGCCTCTTCAAGAAGGAGAACGTCGAAAGCGCCCATGCCTTCTTCGAAAAGCATGGCGGCAAAGCGCTGATCCTGGCCCGTTTCGTCCCCATCATCCGGACCTTCGTCCCCGTGATCGTCGGCGTGGCCCAGATGGACAAGCGGAAGTTCTTCCTTTTCAACGTCATTGGCGCCGTCCTCTGGGGCGGCGGCGTGACGCTCCTGGGCTACCTCCTCGGCGACCGCGTGCCGTGGGTCAGTGACAACCTGGACATCATCTTCATCGTCATCGTCCTGATCTCGGTGATTCCGGTCTTCATCGAAGTAGGCCGTGGCTTTATCGCAAAGCGCAAGGCCGAAGCCGAGGGCACGGACCCGGTAGAAGAATTCATCGAAGAACACGAACCCGAAAAGCACGGCGAGCACTAAGCGGCAGCCAGGCCTCGCCGGCACAGAAGCGAGCAGCACAGACAAGAGCAGTACAGACAAGAGCAGTACACACAAGAAAGGCGCCCCGAGGGGCGCCTTTCTTGTCTATGCACTGAAACTAACCGCGGGGTTCGGAGAGGGCCTCGACGATCGCAGGAAGAAGGGCGCGGAACGCCTGTCCCCTGTGGCTGATCGCGTTCTTCTCCTCGAAGCCCAGCTCTGCGCAACTGCGGTCCATGCCCTTGGGCTGCAGGATGGGATCGTAACCAAAACCACCGTCGCCCCGGGGTTCGCGAAGCAGGGTACCTTCAAGCTGGCCGTACTCAACCGTCTCACGGGAGATCCCGGCCGGGCCGGGCACTGCCAACGCTGCCGCACAGACAAACGCGGCGCCCCTGGAGGCATCGGGCACGTCGGAGAGTTGGGCAAGCAGCAATTGCAGGTTCGCAGCGTCATCCCCGTGCTTGCCCGACCAGCGCGCAGAGAAGATCCCCGGCGCCCCGCCCAGGACGTCCACGGCAAGGCCGGAATCGTCGGCGATGGCAACCAGTCCGGTGGCTTCGGCAACCGCCCGGGCCTTCAGGAGTGAGTTCTCCGCGAAGGTTACGCCCGTCTCGGCAACGTCAGGGGCACCTACGGCGGCTGCATCCACCACTTGGGTGTCCACGTCCACGCCGGGGACCTGCCCGCGGAGCAGCTCCCTGAGCTCCCTCAGTTTGCCCTTGTTGTGCGTGGCCAGCACCAGTACCGGGCCACCGTCCTGCGGGTTGGTGCCGCTCACGGCGCCTCCGCCAGGGTTTCGCGCTGAATGGCTGCCAGCTGGCCAGTCCCGATCAAGGCAAGGTCCAGAAGGGCGTTGAGTTCATCACGGTCAAAAGGAGCGCCTTCGGCAGTGCCCTGGACTTCCACGAACTTACCGGAACCGGTGACCACCACGTTCATGTCCGTCTCCGCGCGGACATCCTCCACGTAGGGAAGATCCAACATTGGGACGCCGTCGATGATCCCCACGGAAACAGCTGCAATGGTGTCCACCAGGGGTTCTGCGTGCCGGGAGATGAGCTTGTTCTCCCGGGCGAAGCGGATGGCTTCGGCAAGCGCAACGTAGGCACCGGTGATCGCCGCGGTGCGGGTTCCGCCGTCGGCTTGGAGGACATCGCAGTCAAGGACAATGGTGTTCTCGCCCAAGGCCTTGGTGTCGATGATGGAGCGCAACGACCGCCCGATCAGGCGGGAGATCTCATGGGTGCGGCCGCCGATCTTGCCCTTGACGGATTCACGGTCGGACCGGGTATTCGTAGCCCGGGGCAGCATCGCGTACTCGGCGGTGACCCATCCGCGGCCTTCGCCTTTGAGCCACCGCGGGACGCCTTCCGTGAGGGAAGCAGTGCACAGCACACGCGTGTTGCCGAACTCGATAAGCGCGGACCCTTCGGCCTGCTTGGACCATCCCCTGGTGATGCTGATGGGGCGGAGTTGATCGGGGGTCCTGCCATCGGCACGGATAACGGGGGCGGCTGTTGCTTCTGAAGTCATGCCCCCAGCCTATCGAGGATGCAGGGCTGCGGCCCAGTTGGGCTAGACCGTGTAGTGGACGCCTGCAACAGCCACAGCGACGTCACCGCTGAACACCGGCTTGGCCTCCGCCATCACTTTCGTCTGGGACGTCCAGACGGGGATGTGGGTCAGCAGCAGCCGTTTGGCTCCAGCGTTCACCGCGGCCTCCGCGGCACGCTTCCCGGTGAGGTGGACGTCCTTGATGGCGTCATCGCGGCCTTCCTCGAAGGCCGCTTCGCACAGGAAAAGGTCCGCCCCCTGCGCCGCGTCTTCCAGGCCTTGGCAGGAATCGGTGTCTCCGGAATACGTCAACACCCGGGTCACCGGCGTACCGTCCTTGCCCGGCTCTGTTGCGGTGACACGCAATGCGTAGCACTCTTCCACGGGATGGTTGACGCCGTACGGGGTCACGGTGAAGGGTCCGACCGTCACGGGCTTTTGCTCCGCCCAGTTGGTGAAGTCGAATTCCTCGTGCATACCGGGATCAAGGTCGAGCCCGTACGCGGTTGCCATCCGGTCCGCCGTCGCAGCGGGACCCCACACAGGAAGACGGTCACGGCCCCAACCGCCCGGCTTCCATCGGACAGCAACATGCAGGCCACAGAGGTCCATGCAGTGGTCCGGGTGCAGGTGGGTCAGGAAAATGGCGTCGATGTCCTCCAGGTCGGTGTACCGCTGGATGGCCCCCAACGCGCCACTGCCGAGGTCCATGACAATTTTCCACTCGCGCTCACCGTCGTGGGCGGTCACCAAATAGCACGACGCCGGCGAACCGGGTCCCGGGAATGAGCCCGTGCAGCCCACGATCGTCAGCTTCATAGTCCACTCTCCGTCGCAGCCCGCGTACCGTTGTCCGGCTGGACGAAATAGGACCGGCGGGCCAAGCCCGCCCCGGCCCTGGCCGCTGCAAGCATCTCCGGCGTAATACGGGCAAGGCTACCTGTCGGATATTGGGCGGAGACATGGTCGACATGCTTGACCGAGAGAACTTCCGGCCCAAGGAACCTGCGGGCAAGGGTCTCGAATTGGGCTGCGTCACCGGTGGCAATGAACTCATGGCTGGGCGCACTTGCCTCAGTCCGCTGGATGCCGCCGTTCGCCAGGGCCCGGTAGACGTCCTTGGCGGTCTCCTCCGCGCTGGAGACGAGGGTGACGTCCTCACCCATCACGAACGAGATCACCCCGGTGAGCAAGGGATAGTGCGTGCAGCCCAGGACTACGGTGTCCACGTTGGACTGCTTGAGCGGTTCCAGATATTCGTTTGCTGCCTCCAGGAGCTCCGGGCCCGTGGTGATTCCCGCCTCGACGAAGTTTACGAACGAGGGGCAGGCCACGGACGTTATCGAAAGGTCCGGAGCCGCGGCAAAGGTGTCCTCGTAGGCCCTGGAACCCACGGTGGCAGATGTCCCGATGACTCCGATGCGCCCGGTCCGGGTGGCGGACACTGCGCGCCGGACCGCCGGTTGGATCACCTCGATGACCGGAATTCCGTAACGGGCCGTATAGCGCTCCCGGGCATCCCGAAGCACGGCGGCCGAGGCGGAATTGCAGGCGATGGTGAGCAGCTTGACGCCCGAATCCACCAGTTCGTCCATGACGCCGAGGGCATTGGCCCGGACCTCGGCAATAGGCAACGGCCCATAAGGTCCATGGGCGGTGTCCCCCACGTACAGGATTGACTCGTTGGGGAGCTGGTCAATGATGGAGCGGGCCACCGTCAGGCCACCAACACCGGAATCGAAAACACCGATCGGACGCGCGCCCATAAGCTCAGTGGAAACGCCTGTTGAGTTGCCCGATGCTGAAGTCATGATTATTCGAGAATAAGGCTTCCCTTGGTGCGCGGCCATTAGCTGCGTCTCCCCGCCCGTGTCTGATTTGTCACACGGGAGCGGCGGCAGCGTCCGTCCGCGCGGCTCAGGGCTTCGCCTGCCGTGCGGCCAACATCGACTGCACCAACGACTCCTGGAGCCACGTGGTGAAGTTGTAGACCAAGGCCAGGTAGCTCTCGACGTCCTCGGCCTGGCTCCAGTCCTGCATGCTGTGGACATGGTCGGCGTCGGCCTCGTCCCGGATGTCGAGGCGCTCGGCCAAGACAAGGCGGACATCGTTCAGCGCCATAGACCAACGCTGGGCATCGGCCGGCGTCAGGACGAGGTCGTCCTTGTCCAACCCCATCGCCGTGGCCCGCAGGGCCCCGATTTTGCTTTCCCGCACCGAGCGCTCGGTGAGTTGCCGGAACTCGAGCGAGCCGGCGTCGTCGTCCTTCATCACGTTGGGCAACAACCGCAGGAGGGCGCGGTCGGCAGGCTGCTTCACGTCCATGTCCAGGCCGATCATGGCCGCCAACGGATCTTCGTTCTCCTTGGCCTCGGACTCGAGCATGGAAATGACGTCGTCCAGAAGCCCGCGAAGAAGGTCCCGTTCGGCCGGTTCGAGGTAGCCGGTGATTCCCTTGAGTCCGTATTTGAATGCCTTAGCCACTCTGGCGGCCGCCCTTTCCGGGTGTTTCGTTGCCGCTGGCGGCCTTTTCCACGGTGGCCCACAAGCCGAAGCCATGCATGGCTACAGCGTGCTGCTCAACCTGCTCCTTGCTCCCATGGGCCACAATGGACCGGCCTTTCCGGTGGACTTCCATCATGAGTTTGTGTGCCTTGGACTCGGAATAGCCAAAGTAGCTCTGGAAAACATAGCTGACGTAGCTCATGAGGTTGACGGGGTCGTTCCAGATCACAAGGTTCCAGGGGATGTCCGGGGCGGTCAGGACATCAGTGGCAGCCAGCTCTGAAGCTTCCGTCCGTTCATCAATATCCGTACCAAACGCAACGCTAGGGCTCATCTGTCCATTCTATGGCGGCTCGCACTAGAGTGAATTTCGTGAGTAGAGCCACGCCGTGGGACCACCCCGCAACTTCCTTGTACACAGACCATTACGAACTGACGATGCTGCAGGCGGCACTCCACTCGGGGGCCGCGCACCGCCGTTCGGTATTCGAGGCTTTCGCCCGCCGCCTCCCCGACGGACGCCGTTACGGCGTGGTCGGCGGGACCGGACGCCTGCTCGAGGGGATCGCCGATTTCAGGTTCGGGGACGCCGAGCTTGAATTCCTGGCGAAGAACAAGGTAGTCAACCCGGAAACACTGGATTACCTCGCCAACTACAAATTCAGCGGAGACATCTGGGGTTATGCGGAGGGAGACGCCTATTTCCCCAACTCCCCCATCCTGATTGTTGAATCAACATTCGCCGAAGCCTGCATCCTGGAAACCTACATCCTCTCGGTCCTCAACCACGACAGCGCCATCGCCTCGGCCGCCTCGAGGATGACCTCGGCGGCCGGGAACCGCCCGTGCATCGAGATGGGCTCCCGGCGCACCCAGGAGGAATCGGCGACGGCGGCAGCACGTGCCGCTGTCATCGCCGGCTTTGCCAGCACCTCCAACCTGGAAGCAGGCAGGCGCTACGGGATCAAGACCGTGGGCACGGCGGCCCACTCCTTCACGCTTCTTCACGACACCGAGCGGGAGGCCTTCGAGGCCCAGATCGCGGCTTTCGGCCCGGGAACATCCCTGCTGGTGGATACCTACGACGTCGAGACGGCGGTCCGCACCGCCGTCGAGCTCGCGGGCGACAAGCTGGGCGCCGTGCGCCTGGACTCCGGAGACCTTGTGGCCCAGGCCCAGTGGGTCCGGCAGTTGCTGGATGACCTGGGGAACGTCAACACCCGGATCGTGGTGACCTCCGATCTGGACGAGTACGCCATTGCCGCCCTCCAGTCCGCACCCGTGGACTCCTACGGTGTGGGCACCTCGCTGGTCACCGGTTCCGGAGCACCCACGGCCAGCATGGTCTACAAACTGGTCAGCCGCACCAACGACGCCGGCGAGTTCATTTCGGTTGCGAAAGCCGCCAAGAACAAGACCAGCGTGGGCGGACGCAAATATGCGCTGCGCAAACTCAATGAACGCGGCAAGGCAACGCAGGAGGTCGTGGGCATCGGACACCGGCCCGAGGATGACGGAAACGACCGTTCGCTCCTGCAGCAGTTCGTGAAAAACGGCGAGGTCCTCCCCGGCTGGACAGGTCCTGAAGGCGTCATCCGGGCCAAGGAGCGCCACGCCGCCAGCATGGCTGAACTGCCCGCCGTCGTGAACCGGCTGCAGCGTGGCGAAGCAGCGATCCCCACCGTGTACGAGGAGAACTGATGTCCAAGGCACTGATCATCGTCGACGTCCAGAACGACTTCTGCGAGGGCGGCTCACTGGCTGTTAATGGCGGAGCCGCAGTGGCGGCCGCCATCAGCGAATACCTTGACGCGAACCAGCAGCAGTACGACCACATTGTGGCAACGCAGGACTGGCACATCGAGCCCGGCGACCGGTCAAGTCCCGTGGAGTGGTGTAACCGTTTCGTGATCCTTCAAGGATGTGGGGGCTAGTTTTCGTTGTGATTGCAGATGCTCGCGACGAGCTCACTCACGGTGTCGGAGTACAGCCCAGGAGTGGGGGCGCTCATGCTGCGGCCCCGAGCTCGGGGAGCTCATGGTGCTGGCCGATAGTGTCGGTACCCACGAGCGTGAGGCGGCACCTCGCGAGAACGTCAAGACCGAGGTAACGACGACCCTCGGCCCATTCGTCAGACTGCTCCGCAAGAACGGCCCCGACGAGGCGGGTGATCGCGGCCCGGTTCGGGAAGATCCCCACCACATCGGTCCTGCGGCGGATCTCACGGTTCAGGCGCTCGTTCGGGTTATTCGACCAGATCTGCTGCCACACATCTTTCGGGAACGTGGTGAACGCGAGAATGTCAGCCCGGGCAGCATCGAGGTGGTCGTGCACTTCGGGGAGTTTGTCCTCGACGTAGTCCAGGAGCCGGTCGAATTGGGCCTCAACACTTTTCTGGTCGGGTTGGTCGTACACGGAATGCAGCATCGCTTTCACCGCCGGCCACATGCTCTTCGGGGTCACTGACATCAGGTTCGCAGCGTAGTGCGTGCGACACCGTTGCCACGACGTCCCAGGGAAGTTCGCGCGCATCGCTTCAACGAGGCCAGCGTGCGCGTCAGAGGTGATGAGTTTCACCCCGGTGAGGCCGCGCGCGACAAGGTCTGCGAAGAACCCGTTCCACGCCATCGTGGTCTCCGCGGTCGCCACTTGCATGCCCAGGACTTCCCGATGCCCGTCAGCGTTCACCCCGGTCGCGACGAGCACCATGGTGTTGATCACCCGCCCGCCCTCACGCACTTTCATCGTGAGTGCGTCGCACGCGACGAACGTGAACGGGCCGGCCTCACCTAACGGCCTCGTGCGAAACTCACGCACATGCTCGTCCATATCGGCGGCCATTCGGGAGACCTGCGACTTCGACAGGGAATGGATGCCAAGGGTCTTCACGAGTTTGTCCATCCGCCTCGTTGAGACGCCAGCGAGGTAGGCGTCAGCGACGACGGTGATCATCGCCGCTTCTGAGCGTTTGCGACGTTCGAGGAGCCACTCGGGGAAGTACGTGCCGGAGCGGAGCTTCGGGATCGCGACGTCTATGGTTCCGACACGCGTATCGAGTTCACGGGTGCGGTATCCGTTGCGGGAATTCACTCGGTCAGCAGAGGGCTTCCCGTACTCGGCGCCGCAGATCGCATCTGCTTCGGCTGAGAGGAGGGTGTTGATCATGGTTTGCAGCAGGGTGCGCATCAGATCCGGTGATGCGTCGCCCAGCGCGTTGGTGAGGACGGTGGCAGGGTCGACAATAGAGGGAGTGGTCATCGGTGTGACGCCTTTCGAGTGGGATGTGAGAGTTTCCTCGAAGGAAGATCCCGGTGGCCACGCTGACGTTTACTGGCCGGGATCGTTACACCACTCTACGGGGCACTACTCGGCGACCACTTCTCCGAGACTCCGGACATGGTGGACTCCTGGCCACCGCACTGCCGCGCGCGGACCAAGGGCGCCGAAATCCACGAGGACCTCGACCCCGAATTCATCCAGGCGTATTTCCGGAAGGGCCAGTACACCGCCGCGTATTCCGGATTCGAGGGAGTGCTCGCCCCGGAAGACGACGTTCCTTCCGGTGACTTGAAAGCGGGACAGGCGGTCACTGAAGTGCTGGATGAGGACGCGATCGGCCTGGATGACTGGTTGCAAAGCCACGATGTGGAAGACGTCGTGGTGGTAGGCCTGGCCACCGATTACTGCGTCCGGGCCACGGCATTGGATGCCGTGCAGGCGGGGTACAACACCACGGTCATTGCGGAGCTGACAGCGGGGATAGCCGAGGACCCGGAGGAGGTCTTCGAGGAGTTGGAAGCCGCCGGGGTCGAAGTCGAACGCCCCTGACGCTCCATCACATCCCACCCCAGCTCCCCCAGCGCTCCATCACATCCCACCCGGCATCCCCAACGCTCCATCACATCCCACCCCACCTCCCCCAACGCTCCATCACCGGCCTATCAGCTGTCAGACGACGAAACGCTCCCCTTGTTGGGGAGCGTTTCGTCTTTTTCTTGAAGGCACCAGGGAGAGAGGAAGCCCCCCAACACGTCAGGACGTGATCGAGGAAGCGCCCCAAAACGTCGGGACGTGATAGAGGAAGCCCCCCAACACGTCAGGACGTGATCGAGGAAGCGCCCCAAAACGTCGGGACGTGATAGAGGAAGCGCCCCAACACGTCAGGACGTGACAGAGGAAGCCCCCCCAACACGTCGGGACGTGATAGAGGAAGCGCCGGGCGGGCTACTTACGTCCGATGAACCAGTCCTGGAGCTTGCGCAGGCGAGCCTGAAGCTGTTCTTCGTTCGCTTGCGCCACGGCCGGGCCGCCGCACAATTCCCGCAGCTTTGTGTGCACCACGCCATGGGGGGTTCCGGTCCGCGCGGACCAGGCGGAGACATTCTTGGCCAATTCGTTCCGCAGATCCATCAGCATGCGGTGATCCGGTATGGCGGGGGCTGCTTCCGCTGCCGGCGCCTTCCGATTCCTGCGCGACTGCTGTTCGTGCTGGCGCTGGCGGAGCAGCATGCCCACCTGGTCGGCGTCGAGGAGTCCCGGGATGCCCAGGAAGTCGAGCTCCTCGTCCGAGCCGATGTCTCCCCCGGTGCCGAACTCGCCGCCGTCGAACAGGACCCGGTCAAACGAGGCCTGGGAGTCCAGGGCCTCGAACTTCCCCTTGGTGAGTTCGTCCGAGGCCTTGTCCTCACGGTTGGCCTCCGCCATGAGGTTTTCCTCAGGGTTGAAAAGGCCGTCGTCGTCCTTCTCCGGCCGGTCAAGCGCGTGGTCGCGTTCGGCCTCCATCGAGTTCGCGAGGACCATCAGCGGCGGTACGGACGGCAGGAAGACCGACGCCGTCTCGCCCCGCTTGCGGGCACGTACGAAACGACCTACTGCCTGGGCGAAAAAGAGCGGCGTGGACGTTGACGTCGCATAGACGCCCACCGCCAGGCGGGGAACGTCGACGCCTTCCGACACCATGCGGACCGCAACCATCCATCGTTGGTTTCCTGCGGAGAATTCCTCGATCTTGCTCGATGCCTTCGAGTCATCGGAAAGGATCACGGTGGGCGATTCGCCAGTGATCTTCTTCAACTGACCGGCATAGGCGCGCGCATCCTCGTGGTCCGTGGCAATGACCAGTGCACCGGCGTCGGGAACGGTCCGGCGGACCTCGCTCAAGCGTTTGTCAGCCGCAGCGAGGACAGCAGGAATCCATTCACCTGCCGGGTTCAGTGCTGTTCGCCATGCCTGGGACGTGATGTCCTTGGTGACCGCCGCTTCGCCGAGCGAGGCCGCCATCTCATCACCGGCACTGGTGCGCCAGCGCATCTGTCCCGAGTAGGCCATGAAGAGTACCGGACGCACCACGTGGTCGCGGAGTGCGTCACCGTACCCGTAGGTGTAGTCGGCCTTGGAACGCCTGATGCCGTCCCGGTCCTCCGCGTACTCAACGAACGGAATCGGGGAAGTATCCGAGCGGAAGGGCGTACCGGTCAGGGACAAGCGGCGCGCGGCCGGATCAAAGGCTTCGCGAAGCCCGTCACCCCAGGACAGCGCTTCGCCGCCGTGGTGGATCTCGTCCAGGATCACGAGCGTGCGTGCGGCTTCGGTCTTGGCCCGATGCAGCATGGGCTTGCTGGCCACTTGGGCGTAAGTCACGGCAACACCAACGAATCCGCGGCCGTGCTGGCCATCGGAATTCTTGAAGTTGGGATCAATGGCAATTCCGACACGGGCGGCGGCATCTGCCCACTGCCTCTTCAAGTGGTCGGTCGGCGCGACGATGGTCACGCGGTTGACCACACCGCTGTCGAGCAAAGTGGTGGCAATCCGCAGCGCGAAGGTCGTCTTACCGGCACCCGGCGTAGCAACGGCAAGGAAGTCCTTGGGGCTGCGGGTCATGTAGAGGTCCAAGGCCTCCTGCTGCCAGGCGCGCAGCTTCGGGGCGGTGCCCCACGCTGCGCGTTCCGGATAGGCAGGAGGCAGGGATGGGCCACCAAAAAGTGTTTCTGTCATGCGAGGTCCCCCAGGCAAATGGCAGCGCCCGGCGCTTCCGGCCTCACGGCCGGAACGGGGCGGCAAGCCGCTAAGCGGCAGTGATCAAAGAGGGCTTGGTGTGACTTCCCGGCCACTACTTGGAATCGCCCGGGCCGCCGTCATTGCCCGGACGGAGGCCTTCATAGATCTCCTTGCATTCCGGGCAGACAGGGAACTTCTTGGGATCACGCCCGGGCGTCCAGACCTTGCCGCAGAGGGCAATGACGGGCTCGCCGGTCATTGCCGACTCCATGATCTTTTCTTTCCGCACATAGTGCGCAAACCGCTCACGATCGCCGGGTTCCACTTCCTGGCGCGTTTCCTCGCGCTCAATGGTGGCAGTGGACGTTCCGGCTCCGGAAAGCTCTCGCATGGGGTCGTTCTCGAATGGATCCGGAGGAAGCGTAGTCATGCCATCCATCCTACCGGCTAAAGCCCCTGCCACTCCGGCTTGTTGTCGTAGGTGTGGCGGTAGTAATCGGCCAACTTCAGCGAGGACGCCGCGGCTTCGTCAACCAGGATGGTGGCATGGGGGTGCATCTG
This sequence comes from Paenarthrobacter sp. YJN-5, assembly GCF_015040095.1. Taxonomy (NCBI): domain Bacteria; kingdom Bacillati; phylum Actinomycetota; class Actinomycetes; order Micrococcales; family Micrococcaceae; genus Paenarthrobacter; species Paenarthrobacter sp. YJN-5. The sequence goes on along the minus strand of NZ_CP053544.1, from coordinate 1,725,429 downwards.
AAGCACGGATGCGGCACAGATCGCCGCCACCGGCCCCTCGACGAAATCCCGCACGGCCTGGGCTTTTTGGGCACCCGTTGCCACCAGGATCACATGCTTGGCGTCCATGATGGTGCCAAGGCCCTGGGTGACCACATGGTGCGGAACTTCATCGATGTTCCTGAAGAACCTTGCGTTGTCCTTACGGGTTTGCTCAATGAGGGTTTTGATACGGGTGCGCGAGGCAAGCGAGGAGCCGGGCTCGTTGAACCCGATGTGGCCGTCAGTCCCCACGCCCAATATCTGCAGATCCACGCCACCGGCTGCTTTGATGGCATCCTCGTACGCCTGGCAGGCGGCTACCAGATCCGCCGCGGTACCGTCCGGGCTGTGGACATTCTCAGGCTTGATGTTCACCCGGTTGGTGAACTCGCGCCGAATAACCTCGCGGTAAGACTCCGGGTGGCCCGCCTCAAGCCCGACGTATTCGTCCAACGCAAACCCATGGGCCTGGCTGAAGTCCAGGTTGCCGGCTTCGTAGCGTCGGGCAAGTTCGTCGTAGATGGGCAGCGGCGAAGAGCCCGTGGCCAAGCCCAGCACCGCGTTGGGCTTCCTCCTGACGAGCGCCTCGATGGCGTCGGCAGCCAAAGCGCCTATCTGTTTGGTGCCGGGGAGAATGACAACTTCCATCGTCGGGCCTTTCAACGGTTGCGGATGCTTACAAACTACTCTTGAGGATATCCCATGTCCTATAACTAATCATGGTGGTGGCGGGTTGTGACATGCGCTTACCGGTTCACGCTCAATTGCGCGAACAGTTCAGGACCACGGACGTCCAGCCATCTCCCGCCCAACCGCACACCCGTAATGAAGAGGGCGATCCCGAGCAACGGTCCTACGGCAAGGTTGATCCATCCTGCCTCCGGCCCGCCTGCGATGACTTGAACCAGTACCAATGCCAACTCGGGCAGCAGCAGGACGGTAAGGACCAGCATGCCCACGCCCTGCACCGCGAGTGTCTGGGCCACATTGCCAGGCGGCTTCTTGAACGGGCTGTCGCCGGGCAGGGGAACAGCGACGTTGTAGCGGGCAGAAATGACCGACGACAATCCGAGGCCGGTAAACAACGTTCCCACAGCGAGGCCCAGAAGGTTCGGGAGCCAGATCCAGTCTCCGGTGACGGCGATAGGGCCAATGGTGAAGACCAGGACCACGGGCAAGGAAATAACAAGGCAAGCCAGCGCGCGGCCCAGTCGGTCATCCACGCCACGGACACCGGAAGCCAGGTGCAAAGCAAAAGCCGTGTTGTCGTAGGAGACATCGGCGGAAATGGACCAAGCCATCATGAACGCCGTCAGCGGGCCGAGGATCATCAGCATGCCATAGCTGCCCGTCTGGCTTCCGCTGAAGAAGAAGATCACCGGAAGCAGCGGTATCACCACCAAGGAGCCGGCGTAACGCGGGTCCTTCAACCAGTACACCAGTGCCCTCGCGGCCACCGCTCCGGCGGGCGTGCCGGGAAGCACCCCGAACAGGCCGAGTTTGCCGCCCTTCTTTGCGGAGCCGCCGGAATACGGCGGCGTGACCAGGGCCCGCTGCAACAAGACGTGCCAGCACCACAGCAACAACGCAAGGGTGGACAGGGCAACGACCGCCTTAAGTCCTGCAGCCGCGAAGTTCCCGGCTTCCAGGTCGCCGCCAAGGGACCAGGCCGCACCCAACGGCGTCCAGGACACGGAGCGGGCTAGTGCCTGCAGGTAATCCCCACTGCCCCGGATGCCCTCCACGATCCCCATCATGATGGGCCCCAAAAGCACCAGGGGAATGAAGACGATGATGCTGCTAACGTCCTTGAACCGGCGCGAAGACGCCAGCCCGGCCGTCGCCGTCGTGACGACCTTGGACAGCACTATGCACGTCAAGGCACCCAGGAGAGCACCGATCAAGGCTCCCACGGCAGCCGGAAAACTCCGGGACCATGTCCCTACCGTGCCCAGGGCTGCCAACAGTGTTGCCAGTCCCGGTATCCCGATGAACCCGGCCAATGCCAGGCCCGCGAGCAATTGCCTTGGCGGTATGGCGTAACTGCTGAACCGCGCCGGATCCAGCGTCATGTCCGCAGCGGAAGCCACCAGCGGGATGATTCCCCAGCCGAGGATGGCCGCCGCACCTCCCAACACCACCACGGTGTGGGCAATCCCGGCATCAGCCCAGCGAAGTGCAATCAGGCCTCCGATAAGGAGCGACAGCATGCCGAGGGCATAAAGCAGGCCAAGGCCCATACCAATCAATTGAAGCGGGCTGCGTCTAAAGCCGTTCAGCAGCAGCCGCCACTTGAGCCTCAGAAGGTGCGCAACCATTCGAGCCCCTCCGTCCGGTGACCGCCACCCACAAGCTGGACAAAGCGTTCTTCCAGGGTGGAGCCTGCGCGGACCTCGTCCACGGAACCGGCAGCCAGGACCCGGCCACCGGCAACCACGGCTACGTGGCTGCACATGCGCTGCACGAGGTCCATGACGTGGCTGGAGACGATGACGGTTCCCCCGGAGGCTACGTAGCCGTCCAGGATTCCCCTGATGTTGGCCGCGGAAACAGGGTCCACGGACTCGAAGGGCTCGTCCAGGACGAGGAGCCGGGGCGCATGGATCAAGGCAGAGGCCAGCGCAATCTTCTTGGTCATGCCCGCTGAATAGTCCACCACCAGCGAACCTGCATCAGCTTGCAGGTCGAAGGCTGCCAGCAGCTCACCCACCCGGGACTTAACCACGTCCCGGTCCATACCGCGCAGCAGACCTGCGTAGGTCACCAATTGTTCGCCGGTGAGCCGGTCAAACAAGCGGACACCGTCCGGCAGCACTCCCATGAGCTTCTTGGCTTCCAAGGGACGCGCCCACACGTCCACCCCGTGTACCAGTGCGGTGCCGAAATCCGGACGGAGCAGTCCGGTGGCCATGGACAAGGTGGTGGTTTTGCCGGCCCCGTTGGGGCCAACCATTCCATAAAACGACCCGGCCGGAACTTCGAGGCTCACACCGTCGACGGCGATTTTGTCACCAAAGCGCTTGGCGAGTCCGCGGATGGACAACGCAGCTGGCTGTTGGACCCCGGGAGTTTGTGTCGCCCCGTATACCTCCTGCGGGTGGGCCGTTACCGACGGCTCCTGAGCGGGCAGGGACTGGCTGCTGTTTTTATGGTCTGGTTCCCTCATGCCTCCAGCCTAGCCGGGCACTGTCCGCCTCCGTCAGAGCTAAAAGCCGTGGCGCGGAATGGCCCGTTCGTATTGTGGAACCCACGAAATTTCGTGCCCGAGCTCGTATGCAGCGCGCAACCACCAGTGCGGGTCCCGTAGTGCAGCGCGGGCCATGAAGACGGCGTCGGCCCGCCCGTTGGCGACGATGTCTTCTGACTGGGTGGGGCTGGTCAGCAGCCCCACAGCTCCGGTGGGAACACCGGCGTCGTGCTTTACCCGCTCGGCGAAGCCGGCCTGGTAGCCGGGCACGGCCTTGATGGACTGGTGGGCAACCGCACCGCCGCTGGAAACGTCAACAAGGTCCACGCCGCGCTCTGCGGCCGCACGGGCGAGGCGGACCGAGGCCTCCACGTCGACTCCCCCGTCGGCCCAATCCGACGCGGAGATCCGCAGGAGCAACGGCATCGAATCGGGGATCACAGCCCGGACGGCGTCCACCACGGCGAGCATGAGGCGGTTGCGGCCGGCTTCGTCCCCGCCCCACGCGTCCGAGCGGGTATTGATCAGGGGGCTCTGGAACTGGTGCAGGAGGTAGCCGTGGGCGCCATGGATTTCAACGGTGTCGAAGCCGATCGACACCGCTCGTTGCGCTGCCGCTGCAAAGTCCGCCACAACGCCAAGAATTTCTTCTTCCGTCATCGCCGCCGGCGCTGCGTAGCCGTCAAAAGCATCCGCTGTGGGCCCCACCGTTGGCCAACCGCCGTCTGCAGGAGGAACGGTCCCGGATTTCCCGGAGAAGGGCCAGTAGGTAGAGGCCTTCCGCCCGGCGTGGGCCAGCTGTGCGCCGACCTTGCAGTCCACGGCCCCGTGGGCATGGACAAACCCGACGATGCGCTCCCACGCGGCCGCCTGTTCGTCAGAGTACAGGCCGGCATCGCGCGGGCTGATCCGTCCGGCGGGGTTGACCGCTGCCGCCTCGCTCATGATCAGGGCCGCACCTCCGGCCGCAAAGGAACCAAGATGCATCAGGTGCCAGTCGTTGGGCACCCCCTCCCCCGTCTCCGGCAGGCAGCTGTACTGGCACATGGGAGAAACCCAGCCGCGATGCGCGATGGTGAGCGAACGCAGCTGGAGCGGGCTGAACAGCGCGGAGGGCACTAGAACAACACCCTCGCCAACCCTTGCCGCGCCTTGGCAACACGTTCGTCGGAAACACCCACTACCTCGAACAGCTCAAGGAGCCGAACACGGGCTGCTTCCCTTTCCTGGCCAAAGTTCCGGCCGATGAAGGCAATGATGCGGTTGAAGCCGTCCTCGACGTGCCCGCCGGACACATCCAGATCGGCGACGCCCAACTGCGCGTGGACGTTATCCGGCTCCTGTGCGGCAAGTTCCCTGAGGCTTTCGGCATCTGCCGCGCTCAGTTTTTCCAGTCGAGCCATCAGCTCGACCTGGGCCAGGCCCGCCTTCGCATCAGCATCGGCCGGTTGTTCGAGGAGCGCCTGCTTGTAGGCGGCGGCTGCACCGGCGTAGTCGCCGGCTTCAATCGCGTGGATGGCGGCTTGGTGCAGCGGCGGAAGGGGTTCCGGCTCTGCTTCAGCACCCTGGGTGCCGTCGCCGATGCTTCCGGTCACGCCGTTGGCGGCTGCCACTTGGAGGAGTTCCTCCACGAGGCTCTTGATTTGGGCGTCGTCGGCAGGCCCTTGGAAGAGGGGAACCGGCTGGCCTTTGACCACGGCAACGGCCGTGGGAACGGCCTGTACCTGAAATGCCTGGGCAAGCTGCGGGAAGGTGTCTACGTCCGCAGCAGCGAGGACCAGCCTGCCCCCGAAGCTTTCCACGACGCGCTGCGCTGCGGCAAGCACGCCGGGCGAATCGGCCGCGTACCGCGACCACAGAAGGAAGAGCACAGGCACCTGGGCGGACAGCTGCACCAGGTCCTGGAAATTTGTTTCCGTGGCGTCGACGCGCAGCGACGGGCCTCCGGCTGCAGCTTCTCCGTTGTCCGTGGGCTCCGGAGAGGCGGCCGCGACAGGCGGCTGCGGCGGTGCGGGAGGCCGGCGCAACGACGAGAGGTCGACGGCGCCACGAAGGTTAAGCTGACTGGCAGCGGCTGGAGTGGGACGGTATCCGGGCGAACTCATACCGACCACTCTAGCCGCTGCCATGCCGTGGGAAGGCTACTTGAAGCTGGCTCCCACGAGGCCGCGGGTCGCAGCCACGAGCTTCATCGGATCCGAGGAACCGGCCGGCGGAATGTAGACCGCCACCGACTCTGCGAAGTTCAGCGACATGCCCGTCGTGGTTTCCTTGCCACCGGCAAAGACGGCTGAATCGTCTTCAAGGATCAGCTTGTCACCGGCGGCCTTGGGAGTTCCCTCGAAGGAGAAGTCCAGGCGGCCGACTACCAGGGCACCGCCGTCGGCCGTGCGAAGCACTACCGTCTGGTTGGTGACCGGGGTGTGGGTGAATTTGAAGTTGGCGCTGGTGCCGTTCTTGACCGTCTCCGCCTGGTACGTCAGGGCACCGGCGATGTACGGCGAGGACTGCCCGTCAGCAAGCTTGCTGCGGTTGGGCGAGTCCGGCGTGGTCAGCATCTCACCAAGGATGCCCAAAGCTTCGTTGCCGCTGTAGGCAAGGCCTGTCTTGTCATCGGCAGCGGCAGGGGCGGTTCCTTCACGGGGCACCGGGAAGGAGGGGAAGTTGGTGCCGGGCTGAAGGGGAGCCGTTCCCCACAGCTTGTAGTTCTCGCGCGGCGAGAGCTGGACCACGGTCAGCACCTGCGGGACCACGTTGCCGTCGCCCTGGGTCAGTGCGAAGACCGTACGCGGCCAGTCGCGCTTGGTGCTGATAACGCTGCTTTGCAGCTTGGTGGCGCGGACAGGCATGCGTGCCTCGTAGGCCGAAACCGCGGAACGGATCTTGTAGTTGGCCGTGCGGACCTGGAGTTCCATCTTGTCCACGCGCGGTGCCAGCTTGGCGGCGTCCTTGGCGGCATCCGCTGCATCCACAGTGCTGGCCACCTGCTCGAGGATGCGCTGGAGCTGGGACTCGAGCATGACGGGTTGCGCGTCGCCGCCTTCGGCCGCCGGTGCGCTCGGGGAACCCGGGTTCGATGCCGGCACGGCCTGCGCCGCGACAGCCGTTCCGCCCACCAGCGTGGCCACGAGGGCGCCGGCAACGGCAGTGATACGGAGGGCGGACCCTTCTGTACCTGGCGTACGACGGCGGTCGGCGCTGTCTGCGGGCGACTGCACCGGAAGGGCGGTGGTCTCTCCGCCATCACGGGGGGCGTCGTCGTCGTTGTCCTTGCGGCGTGCGGCCAGTGCCCTGGCGACAAACGGCAGTGCCGCGCCGACAAGGATGATGATGATGCCCAGGACGATGAGCGGAACAGCCCACGGTGTGGTGGCGTTGTTCGGGAACGTCATGGAGATCGACGACGGCGCGGGCTTGGTTCCGTCGCTGGCTACCAGCAGCGACCACTCGCCGCCGGCCGGCGGGTTCCACGTGTAGTCAAGCTCGCCGCTGCCTTCTTCGGTGTTGACCCAAAGATCCGAACCTACCGGGGTGGGGGCCGTAGCCTCGCCATCCTCCGCGGTGACTTCCAGCGACTTCTGGTCCTGCGATACCCCGGTGAGGGTGTTGTGGGCAGTTTCGCCCACCCAGGCTTCGACGTCGTCGGGCCGTCCCGTGGCGACGATGAAGTTTCCTTCACCTTGGATCTTGATCTTCACCGGACCCTCGTGGAGGGCAATCAACTTCTGGTCGATTACCGTCAACGGGGCAGCTTTTGTGTCACTGGGTACCGAGGCCGTCACGGTCTCGGAGGGGGCCCAGAAAGTCAGCTGGCCAATGCCGGCCAGCATCGTCAGCAGGCCCAGCAGCACCAGCGTGGCTGCAGTCTTCAAACGCACAGGATCACCTATCATCAGCGGTCGTTGAACTTCAAGGGTAACCGTTTTGTTATCAAAGAGTCAGATCGGGCCTCGGGCCCGGACACACCCGAATCCCCGTAACGGCGCTGTCAAAGCGCAAATACAGGCTCCTGATAGTGTGGCGATCATCATGGTACCCGGGCTGCTTTTAGGCCCGGAAATGCCGCCGAGATGACATAACCGTCGTTACAGAGCAAAGGAACCCGACCCGCGTGAAAGACCACTTGGACCCCCGGCCCGTCGACGGATCCGGTACGCCCGGCGTGGACGCCCCCGCCGAGGGGACCTCCGTGACGGTCCCGGTGCGGACGGGACGCTGGGCGGCTTTGGGCCGTAGGCTGCGCCAGCCCATACCCGGCGCCCGGACGCGGGTCCGGTTCGAAATGCCGCCTGAGGACGAATCCGATGACTACGCGGAGCGCTTAAAGGGAGAGGACGAAGGCAACTTCGGGGCCCCCGGCCCCAGGATGTCCTCGCAGCATCCCTTGTACGTCGGGTTCATGGGTACTGCCGGCGTCGGGGTCGCATTGCTGGTGTACTACATCGCCAGCAATACGACGCAGTTGTTGTTGTGGATCGTCACCGCACTGTTCATAGCCCTGGGGCTCGACCCCGTGGTGCGCTGGCTCGAATCCCGCAAGATTCCCCGCCCTGCCGGAATCCTCATTTCGGTATCCGTGCTGGTCCTCGCCGTCGCAGGTTTCTTCGCCACCTTGATCCCCACCATCGTGGGCCAGGTATCGGAAATTGTGCGCCAGGCTCCCGACTGGATCCGCGATTTCCTCAACTCCGACTTCTTCCGGACGGTGGACAACCAGTTTGGCCTCCGGGAGAGGATCACCACGGAACTGGACAAGTTCGGCCAAAACTCCGAAGCCGTCGGCGGAATCTTTGGCGGCGTAGTGGGCTTCGGCTCGTCCGTGGCCAACGGCCTGTTCGGCACGCTGATCGTCCTGGTGCTCAGCCTCTACTTCCTGGCCGCGCTTCCCTCCATGAAGAGGTGGGCCTACCGCCTGGCACCGCGTTCACGCCGGCCCAGGGTCGAAGCCCTGTCGGAGGCCATCACCGATTCCGTGGGCAACTACGTCATAGGCCAGGCCTGCGTCGCACTCCTGAATGCACTGTTCGCGTTCATCGTGATGACTATCCTGGGCATCCCCTTCAGCGTCCTGCTGGCCTTTGTGGTGGCGTTGCTGGCGTTCATTCCGCTGGTCGGCGGCATGATCGCCGCCGTCGTGGTCATCCTGGTGGCACTCACCGCCGGATGGCAGACGGCCGTGATTTACGCGATCGCCTACTTTGCCTACCTGCAGTTCGAGGCGTACTTCATCTCCCCGCGCATCATGCAGCGGGCGGTAGCCGTGCCGGGAGCCGTTGCGGTGATCTCCGTCATCGCCGGCGGCAGCCTCCTGGGCGTCCTGGGCGCCCTGATCGCCATCCCGACAGCGGCGGCCATCATGCTGCTGATCAAGGAAGTGTTCATCGTCCGGCAAGACCGGCACTGACGGACACTATCCCTGCGCTACCGGGCCTAGCCCTGTGCTACCGGGCCTAACCCTGAGCTACCGGGCCTAACCCTGTGCTACCGGCCCCGCCCAGGTCCGCGGCAATCCGTCCGCGCCCGCACCCGCTTCCGTGACGTCGTCGACGATTTCATCCAAGACGCGCGCCGCGTACTTCTCGCCGACCCAGAGGTGCTTGGCGCCGTCGACTCCCACCAGCCGCGCTTGCGGCACCAGGCTGAAGCGCCGGGCGGCCTCGGCAGGCTGGAGGTAATCGTCATGCTCCGGGACAAGCACCGTCAGCGGTTTGCCGGCTGCAGCCCACTCCTTCAGATGCACATCGGTGGCACGGTGCAGGGGCGGCGACAACAGGATTGCCCCTTCCACCTGTGAAGCAACCGGCTCCACGGCCCCATACATCAGCGCCAGCTCGGTTCCGAAGGACCACCCCACCAACCAGCGGTTCGGCAGCCCGCGCTCCACGGCGAAGCGGACCGCGGCTTCGACGTCGTAGCGCTCCCCGATCCCCTCTTCGAACCCGCCGTCGCTGGTACCCCGCGGGGAACTGGTGCCGCGCGTGTTGAACCGCAGGACCGCCACCCCGGAGAGCGCAGGCAAGCGGTAGGAGGCTTTGCGGTACACGTGCGAGTCCATGAATCCGCCATGGGTGGGCAGCGGGTGAAGGGTAATGAGCGTGGCCGCAATCTCCCCGGACTCCGGCAGCGCCAACTCCCCTACCAGGACTTTTCCGTCCTCTGTGGTGAACTCCACATTCTCCCGCCGGGCGGGAAGCACAGTGGAAGCACGGATTTCCGATGGAGCATCCTGGGGCGTGAAGACGAAGCTGGCGGGATCGAAAGTCATGGCATCCAGCCTAAGCGAATCAGCGGTAGCGGTAGGTCCGGGTAGTCCAGCAATTGGTGTGCCAATGCCTCCGCTCGGCCAGGCCCGCGGCTTCACCGAACAGGTGGCTGTCCGACCACACCACCAGGTGCGCGATGCCGGGCATGATGGCGGTGGAGCAACCCGGGCAGATGTATTGTTTCTCCGCTTTCCGGGCGGTCATGGTCCGGACCATCCAGTCGCCGTCGGGTGCGCTTTCCCGCCTCGCGATACCTGCCCGGGCCCTTTCAAGGTCCAGATCAGGAGCCTCGCCGGCCCATTTGCTGGAACGCATGCCGGACGCGTTGCGACGGGGCCTGTTGGAGCGGGGCATGCATCCATTCTGCCTTGCCGCCGGCACCCAAGCGGTAATGTGGGGCGGGTGCGACTTGTCATAGCCCGTTGTTCTGTTGATTATGTTGGCCGCCTTAAGGCCCATCTGCCGCTGGCCACAAGGCTCCTGCTGGTGAAGGCTGACGGCTCCGTCCTGGTGCATTCCGATGGCGGCTCCTACAAGCCCTTGAACTGGATGAGCCCGCCGGCCACCCTCCGGGTCATCTCCCCGGAAGAGACCGAGGTGGAGGAAGGCGTGGTGGAGCAGTGGACAGTCCAGTCCGCCAAAACCGATGACCGCCTCATCATCAACATCTATGAACACCTCCATGACACCTCCCATGAACTGGGAGTGGACCCGGGCCTCATCAAGGACGGCGTCGAAGCCGACCTCCAGCGCCTGCTCGCCGAGCAGATCGAGACGTTGGGACCGGGCTATTCGTTGATACGGCGGGAGTACTTCACGGCAATCGGGCCTGTAGACATCCTTGCCAGGGACGCCAACGGAGGCACGGTAGCCATCGAGTTGAAGCGCCGCGGCGATATTGACGGCGTGGAACAGTTGACCCGTTACCTGGAACTGCTCAACCGCGATCCGCTTCTTGCTCCCGTACGGGGCATCTTTGCCGCCCAGCAGATCAAGCCCCAAGCCAAGGTCCTGGCCCACGACCGCGGCATTGATTGCGTCACCCTGGATTATGACGCCATGCGCGGCGTGGATGACAGTGAGTCCCGGCTCTTCTAACGCCCCTTCCCGGGTGCTGTGCGGCAGGCCACTAGAATCGAAAGCATGACTGCCGCAGAGCACACTGCCCCTTCCGCGCCCAGCCTCCAGATCCTCGCGGGAACTTTGGTCACGGACGGCTCCGTCATCGAGGACGGCCTCCTGGCCATCGACGGCGACCGCATCGCTTATTCCGGGCCGGCCGCCGACTTCGACGCCGAGGATTTCCCCGGCTTCGCCACCGCGATCCGGCACGGAGTGCCAACCGGCCACCTGATCCTTCCAGGCCTGGTGGATGTCCACTGCCATGGCGGAGACGGCGGAGACTTCCCCACGGGCGAGGAAGAGTCCGCCCGGAAGGCAGCCGCTTTCCTCCACCGTTCGGGAACCACCACGTTCCTGGCCAGCATGGTCACCGCTCCGCGGGAGGATCTGTTGCGCGGCATAGAGCTTTACGTGAAGCTTGCGGACGAAGGTCTTGTTGGCGGCATCCACCTCGAAGGACCCTTCCTGTCGCATGCCAGGTGCGGCGCACAGAACCCGGACTACCTGCTGGATCCGGACCTGGACCTGATGGAGGAACTGGTGTTCGCTGCCGCCGGCAAGCTCGCCACCATGACCTACGCACCGGAACTCCCCGACGCTGCTGCCTTGGTTGACCTGATGACTTCCCACGGGGTGACCCCATCACTGGGGCACACCGACTGCGATTACGCCGTTGCGGCGGCCTCCCTCGCCGCGGCCAAGGAAGGCCTGGAGTCGGCAGGGTTCGACGGCGTCAGCTCGCTGCCCACCGTCACCCACCTTTTCAACGGCATGCCTCCGATGCACCATCGCGCGCCGGGTCCTGTGGCCGCCTGCCTGCGGATGGCGCAGGAAGGCAAAGCGGTGGTGGAACTCATTGCCGACGACACCCACCTTGACCCCGCCATGGTGGCGACGGTCTTCCAGTTGGTCGGCGCTCCGAACATCCTCCTGGTCACCGACTCCATGGCCGCTGCGGGGCTGGCGGACGGCAATTACATGCTGGGCCCGTCCCCGGTGACCGTCACCAACGGCGTTGCCACGCTGGATGCCACCGGGTCCATCGCCGGAGGAACCTCTACCCTGCTGGATGTAGTGCGAAGGACCGTCGCCGGCGGGGTCGGTTTGCCCGAAGCCGTGTGCTCAGCCACCTCGGTACCTGCCGCCGTACTGGGCCTTTCCGACGAGATCGGGGGTCTCCGGCGGGGGCTCCGTGCCGACGTTGTGACGACAGACCAGGAACTGGGCCTGACCGGCGTGATGCGTAATGGTGAATGGTTGTCGTGACGCCAAACGACGCCCCGCGAATTAGGGTGTCGCGTTACCTCCTTTTTACCGAAAATTTTCGCCAAATTGCCTAAAAGACCGTTGACCTCCGGCAGCGCTCATGAAAGTGTTGTAGCAGTCTTTGTGTAGGTGGTTTTCATGCTCGCAAGACGGGTTGCGAGCGTGAAGCTCCTGCAAATCCAACTGTGCCCCAGTCGGTTTGCGGATCTTCTCGCGGAGTAACAAAGCCGGTACGAGGTGTATCGGACTGAAGTTCCATAATGAGGAGAAATACATGGCACTGGGAACCGTTAAGTGGTTCAACGCTGAAAAGGGCTTCGGCTTCATTACCCCGGATGACGCGGATGGCGACGTTTTCGTTCACTACTCCGAGATCCAGACCGGCGGTTTCAAGACCCTCGATGAGAACCAGCGCGTTCAGTTCGAGATCGGCCAGGGCGCCAAGGGCCCGCAGGCAACCGGCGTTACCGTTGTCTAATTAGCCACCGAAATCTGCCAGGGTCCGTTTTAGGACGGGCCGAACGCAGTTTCACACCAGCTTGGCCCCGGTTTCGTACCGGGGCCAAGCTGTTTTAAGGCAGCACCTTTAATGCCGGATATGTCCGATCTCAACAAACCTGGTCACAAACTGCGTGGAATAGCATGCGCACCGGGAATGGGTGTTGACAATTCAACCAACCAAAGTACGCAACAGCCTTGCAGTGTGCCGCACCGATAAACCCGGAAGGTAAGCGCGACTTAGTGCCCTTCCCATGGCCGGGAGGTGCAACGGGTCCTGGTAATACATGTAGAGCGTGCGATAGTCGGGCTGAAAGCGTGATTTGAAGGAAGCCAGGGAACGGAAGCCATAAACCGGCTCCAAAGCCTGTCCCACCAAGTCCAGGATTCCGGCCAGCCCTTCCGGCCGCTGGTCCAGCTCTTCCTTCTCCCTGGCCAGGGGAGAACCTGACAACGAAATAACCTCCACGGAATCCCTAAGATGCAGCACGGCCGAGGCGATAAGGAATTCCATGACTCCCGGGAATGCATCGCCCCGGCGCCTCATGAAGTCCAAGGTCCAGCTCACCACCTTTCCGTCGTCGTACACGGGCAGCCAGCTGGTGACTCCGTACACCAGGCCGTTTTCATCCACGGCCACGCAACACAGGACCTCGGGGTCGTCCAGCTCGTCAAGGCTCCCCAGCGTGAAGCCCATTTCAGGCACCCGCTTCTGTGCAGCCCACTCTTCGGAGACTTCGCCGACCTGCGCGCGCAGCCCGTGCGGCAGGGTCGGGTAGCTGCCCCATACCGCAGTAATTCCCATCTTGGCCGCCCTGTTGAGGGCCGTTCGCACGTTCTGCCATTCCTTGCCGCGGAACTCCAGGCCCCGGATCCTCAGCCTTGTCTCCTGGGCTACCGCCACCCGCCGGAAACCCCTGGTCCGCAGCACGGGCCACAACTCCTCCGTGCACGAATAGAGGCAAGGGACCAACGCGTGCTGCGCGCAATAATCCAGGAAACCGAGGGCTGTATCCCTGTGGTGCTCCGACCGTCCGATGGGCCCAGCCAGGGTCAAGGCCACATTGCCGTGTTGCTGGAAGGCCACAGCCCCATGGCCGTCGTCAGTGAACCAGTACTTCCTGGGCTCCCACAGGGTCATCCATGACAGGGAGTCGCCGCCTGCCTTCACCAGTTTCCTGGCGCGTTCCCGGGACTCCCGGTCCAGGCCACCGGCGTGGTGTCCCCGGACCAGCAAGACCCACACGCCCAGCAAAGCCACCAGCCAAAAGACCGTTCCGGAGTACGAGAACAAGAAAGCTTCCAGGGCATCGCGCTCGGCAAAAACCCTTCGGTAGACCCCGGGCAGCGGAACCGGCAGGTACTGACGTGCGAGCTCGGCACCCAGACCCAGCAGGCCGCCGTCGCGCGTCATCCCGCCGGATGCGAACCATACCGCGACGTAGAGAAGCAAAAGTACCCCTCCGGTGAGCCCCACCACCCAGAAGATCCTGCGGCGGAGCCGCACGGAAGAGTCCACGCGGAAGTGGCCACGGTAGGCAAAGAGGAGGACAGCGAGGATCAACGGCACCAACACCAGCGGGACGATGTGCGCCACCGCTGACCCCAGCAGTCCGGTCCGGGGACGGGCGATGTTCAAGGGCATACTCGCAAACAGTGCGAGGTAGACCGTGGACAGCGCCACCACCACCACTTGGACGCCTATGGCTATGCCCAGGGCCAGCCGCCGTCCCCTGCGCATGCCGTCGGCACATATGAGCAGCAAGGCCATGGGAACCACCGCCAAAGCCAATCCAAAAGGCCCCGTGTACCCCTGCCGGGCCAGTTCAAGGCAAGCAACATCGATGCTGCCTCCACAATTGGTCTCCAATTGGCTCAGCGTGGGCAAAGGGTTGAGGATAACGTCCCGCAGCAGCGCCAGCGGACCGGACGGACCCTTCGCTACCGTCGTCAGAAGGGGTCCGACAGCGAAGATGGCAGTGGTAAGCGAGAGCAGGGTCCTGACCTCGCGTGCGGTGGAACGGTGCAAATGGAGGCTGCCCTCATTGCTTTGGGCCCACCAGGCAACCACCAGGCCCACCAACGCGCCCAGGAACCCCACCACAGTTTCCGGATGCCCCACGTACAGGACCAACAGCAACGTCAAGGACAAAGCGACGGTGCGAAAACGGCGCTGCCAGAGCGCCGTGAGCTTGGCACTGGCGGCGAGGCCGGTGGCCAGGACCGCCCCGTACGGACCAATGAGCCGATGATCCACCATTGCCGAGAGCCAGCCGTCGTTGACGTACTGCGCCACCTGGGTCACCAGCAGGAAGGCCGTGACACACGCGAACTGGCACCCAAGAAACAGGCCCGCGGTCCGCAGGGAGCCTAGATGGCGTTCCGAGAAGCCGAGAAAAATCAACACCATGAGCACCGCCACGATGAACGCGGGAACGTTCGTCGTGAACAGCAGGGAGGTCCAGATGGACCACCACTCCCCCGCTTTCAAACCCTCCAGGGTGACTCCGGCTATCGGCAGCAAGGACTTCGGCGGCCCGGAAAGTATGCTCCCCGACAACGCGGCGACCGTGAGGAAGACAGCCACGACGAACAACGTAAACGGTGTGGACTGCACATGCCTCACCGCTTGACGGATCACCGGTTGAAGGACACCCTGGACGGCCAGGCTCACGGGGTGAGTCCCCAACGGCCGGCAAGGAAATCGAGCGCACCTGGCATCCCGCGGACAACACTGTCCCAGGAATGCCCGGCGTGTTCAATGGAGTGGTCCTCCACGTCGAAGCCCGCGGAACGGGCAGCCTCCGCAAGCGCCTGCATGTAGCCAAGGAATTCGTTGTCAGTGGCACCGGCGGTGAGGTACATACCGCTGCCTTGGTACTGTCGCTCCTGCATGAGTACCAAAGGCGTCCGGGATTCGAAAGCTGCGGCGTCGCCGTCGAACGAGTCAGCGATCGTCTTGTTCCGGTCCTTGGCAAGGGCCGGTTCCTGCTCGGCTGAAAACCCGAGGACGGAGGTGAAGAGTTCCGGATGGGCTGTACCCATTTGGACAGCGCAGGTTCCGCCGAAGGAGAAGCCTCCCACAGCCCACTGCCCGGGAGACGTGGAGACATCCAAGGTTTTACTGATCCATGCAGGGACATCCTTGGAAAGGTAGGTATCGGCCTGGGCAATACGGCTGTCCATGCACATGGTGTTGGCATTGCCGGAGCCGTTGGGATCAACAACTATGGTCACCGGCGCGATACCGCCGTGATGCTCCGCAAACCTGTCCAGTTGAGCACGCAGCTGCCCGCCCGTCAACCAATCCGAGGGACCACCCGGCTGGCCGGAAAACAGGACCAGTACAGGAAGGCTTGGGCGGGGTGACGCCAGGTAGGCAGGCGGTAGATAGATGTAGGCCTCGCGCGCGTTGAAGCCTGACTCGGTGCCGGGAATGCTCGCGCGACGAAGTATGCCGCCCTCCGGCATGCCGTCGGGGGCCTTCCACGAGGTGACGGACGGACCCGGTGCGCTGCCGGGCGCTCGTTGCAGGCTGGCTTCCAGCGGCTGGATCCGGGCGACAGCCGTGCCCAAAAGGTCGGCCACCGTGTTGTTGAGTCCGAAGTATTGATTCACCTGGACCGCGCTCAGGAGAATCACGCCCAAGGCAGCCAGGACACTGCCCGCGCGTCCTTTCCACGAAGAATGCCGAAGCCGTACTGCACACAGCAAGATGGCCGCCACTCCGGGCGCGGACCACGCCAGCACCTCAAAGGGAAGATTTTCGGAGAAGGTTGCCACGAGGTCGACAAGAACCCAGTGCACCAGGGCCAGGATAACGACAGCCAGGACAGCTGCTCCGAGCACGACGACGGGCCACGTGCGTTGCCGACGCCACAGGAGGACTATTCCACCGGCCAGGCCGCACAACCATGCAAACCAGAAGAACGGACCATCCACGAGGCGGAGGTCGGACAGGAAGTCCATGCTTCTATCGCCAGGTGCCGACGCCGATGACCGGACCGGCCTCCAGCCAGGAAGAAAGGCCCGCGTAGGCTTCGAACTTCATGGCCAGCAGGAACTTCTTGCCCTCGTACTGAAGCTCGACCACCACCACATCGGGTTGTACTTGGACAAGCTCTTCTTCGGTGGGCTTGCGCCTGCCAAGAAGCTCAAGCGAGCTGCGCTTGAAACGGTACTTAGGTACCACGCTGAGGGACATTAAACGGAACCACTCGAGTTCCATGTCCTGATAACGACAAACCCCCATCTGCCAGCTGTTTCCAGCCATGCAAATGGAGGCGTCGACCGTGCCCAGGGCGCGCCGCAGATTGAAGCGACGCACCCCGAAAAGGCACAGTGAAAAAACAAGCAACGCAAACGCCGCTGCCAAGGCGATGAACGGAATAAGGGAATCGTCCATCAAGGTCTAGCTATCGGATCCCCGCTGTAGCCGCTTCGCCCAAGTTGGCGTTGTCAGCAACAATGACCACACGATCGTTGTCGACGGAGAAGAACCCGCCATCGACCACTACCGCAATCCGGTCACCGGAAACCGGCTGGATTGCCAACTCGCCCTCAGCCAAAATGGCCAGAAGGGGCGAGTGGCCCGGCAGGATTCCGATTTCACCATCGCTGGTGCGGGCCTTCACCATCTTGGCCGCGCCGGACCACACGAAGTGGTCCTCCGCGACAATCTCAACCTCAAGCTCAGCCATATTACTTGGTCTGTTCCTGGATCTTGGCCCAGTTGCGCTCGACGTCATCCAGGCCGCCGACGTTGAAGAACGCCTGCTCTGCGATGTGGTCCAGCTCGCCGTCGCAGATAGCGGTGAAGCCTTCGACCGTGTCCTTGATGGAAACGGTGGAGCCCTCGACGCCGGTGAACTGCTTGGCGGTGTAGGTGTTCTGGGAGAGGAACTGCTGGATGCGGCGTGCACGCGACACGACGATCTTGTCCTCTTCGGACAGTTCGTCAACACCGAGGATGGCGATGATGTCCTGGAGTTCCTTGTTCTTCTGCAGGATCTGCTTAACACGAACAGCCGTGTTGTAGTGGTCCTTGCCGATGTACTGCGGGTCCAGAATACGGGACGTGGAGGTCAGCGGATCAACAGCCGGGTACAGGCCACGGGATGCGATTTCACGGGAAAGTTCCGTGGTGGCATCCAAGTGGGCGAACGTGGTTGCCGGAGCCGGGTCCGTGTAGTCGTCAGCGGGCACGTAAATTGCCTGCATGGACGTGATCGAGTGGCCCTTGGTGGACGTGATGCGCTCCTGGAGCAGACCCATCTCGTCAGCAAGGTTGGGCTGGTAGCCCACGGCGGACGGCATACGGCCGAGCAGCGTGGAAACTTCCGAACCTGCCTGCGTGAAGCGGAAGATGTTGTCGATGAAGAGCAGCACGTCCTGGTTCTGGACATCGCGGAAGTACTCCGCCATCGTGAGCGCGGACAGGGCCACGCGCAGACGCGTTCCCGGCGGCTCATCCATCTGGCCGAAGACAAGGGCGGTGTCCTTGAGGACGCCTGCCTCTTCCATTTCAACCCAGAGGTCATTTCCTTCACGCGTACGCTCGCCAACACCGGCGAATACCGAGGTACCACCGAAGTTACGGGCAACACGGGTGATCATTTCCTGGATCAGAACGGTCTTGCCCACACCGGCGCCACCGAACAGACCAATCTTTCCACCCTTGATGTAGGGGGTCAGGAGGTCGATGACCTTGATGCCGGTTTCGAGCATCTCCGTGGAGCCCTCGAGCGAAGCGAAGCTCGGAGCCTTGCGGTGGATCGGCCAGTAGGCGTCCGCCTTGATTTCCGACTCGTCGACGTCAAGCGGCTTGCCGAGGACGTTGAAGATGTGGCCCTTGACTCCGTCGCCAACGGGCACGGAGATCGGAGCGCCGGTGTCCTGGACAGTGGTGCCGCGGACGAGGCCGTCGGTTGCCTGCAGGGAGATGGCGCGGACGAGGTTGTCACCCAGGTGCTGGGAGGTCTCGAACGTGATGGTCTTGGTCTGGCCGTTGAGGGTAACCTCGGTGGTCAGCGCGTTGTAGATCTCGGGGATTGCGTCAGCCGGGAATTCGACGTCGACAACCGGACCAATAACACGGGCAATACGACCGGTTGCACCGGCCGTTGCTACGTGTTCGGTAGCAGTGGCAGTCATCTCTCTCACTTCACTCAGTAGATGGCGTGGGTTAAGTTTATCTGTTTGGTGCAGGTGCGGCTTCGGGCCGGATCCCTACCGGCTAGGACGCGAGGGCGTCTGCGCCGGCCACGATCTCGGAAAGCTCCTGCGTAATTTCGGCCTGACGGGCCGTGTTGCGAAGGCGCGTGTACTTCTTGATCAGTTCCGTTGCGTTGTCACCGGCCGACTTCATGGCGCGCTGGCGGGCTGCGAGCTCGGAAGCTGCGGCCTGCAGCATGGCTGCGAAGATGCGGGATTCGATGTAACGCGGAAGCAGGGCATCAAGGACCTGCTCGGTTTCCGGTTCAAATTCGTACAGCGGCAGCAGCTCGGACTCCGAGGCTGCTTCCTCTTCCACGACCTCGAGCGGGAGCAGACGGATGACCGTCGGTTCCTGCGTCACCATGGACTTGAAGCGGGTGTAGACGACGTGGATCTCGTCCACGCCTCCCTCTTCATACGCGGTGGCGAAGTCTTCGAGGAGGGCAGCACCGATTTCACGGGCAGTCCCGAATTCCGGCGCATCCGTGCCGCCGGTCCAAACGCGGGCGTATTCACGATTGCGGAATTCGAAGTAAGCCTGCGCCTTGCGGCCGACCAGGTAAGACTTGATTTCCTTGCCTTCTTCGCGAAGCAGCTCGGTGAGGCCTTCGGCCTGCTTGAGCACGCTGGCGGAGTAGGATCCTGCAAGGCCACGGTCCGAGGTGATAACCAGGACTGCGGCCCGACGGATCTGCTCCGGCTCGGTGGTCAGCGGGTGGTCGATTTCGCTCTGAGTCGCGACAGCAGAAACGGCGCGGGTGATGGCGTTCGCGTACGGCAGTGAAGCTGCTACGCGGGCACGGGCCTTGCCAATGCGCGAGGTAGCGATCAGTTCCATCGCCTTGAAGATCTTGCGCATCGACGTCGTCGAGCTGATCTTCTGACGGTAGACCCGGATCTGGGCTCCCATACTTATCCTTTCCTAAGTTCCCGACGTACTGCCCTGCCGGGGCCCTTGCGGACCCCGGCAGAGCAGGTCATCGAAACTAGCGCTTCTGCTTGACGATCTTTTCCTGGTCGACGTCGCCGCCCGAGATCGCTTCGTACTCTTCGTGGCCGGCACCAACCAGACGGTTGTCGCCTTCACCGAAGAAGCCCTTCTTGAAGGAAACGATGGCTTCCTTCAGCGCTGCGGTGGTGTCGTCATCCAGGACGTTGGTCTGGGCCAGCGTGGTCAGGATGGAGGACTGGTGCCTCAGGTGCTCCAGGAACTCGGCTTCGAAGCGGCTGATGTCCTCAACCGGAACGTCGTCCAGGTAACCGTTGGTACCTGCCCAGATGGAGACAACCTGGTCCTCGACCGGGAACGGCGAGTACTGGCCCTGCTTGAGGAGCTCCATCAGACGTGCGCCACGGGTCAGCTGCTGACGGGAAGCAGCGTCAAGGTCCGAGGCGAACATGGCGAATGCCTGCATGTCGCGGTACTGCGCCAGGTCCAGCTTCAAGGTACCGGAGACCTTCTTCATGGACTTGACCTGTGCCGAACCACCCACGCGGGAGACGGACACACCAACGTCAACAGCGGGACGCTGGTTGGCGTTGAAGAGGTCCGACTGGAGGAAGATCTGGCCATCGGTGATGGAGATCACGTTGGTCGGGATGTAGGCGGAAACGTCGTTCGCCTTGGTCTCGACGATCGGAAGACCGGTCATGGAGCCTGCGCCCAACTCGTCGGAGAGCTTTGCACAACGCTCCAGCAGACGGGAGTGCAAGTAGAAGACGTCACCCGGGTATGCTTCACGTCCCGGCGGACGGCGCAGCAAGAGGGACACGGCGCGGTAAGCTTCGGCCTGCTTGGACAGGTCATCGAAGATCACCAGGACGTGCTTGCCGCCGTACATCCAGTGCTGGCCAATGGCCGAACCTGCGTACGGTGCCAGGTACTTGAAGCCGGCCGGGTCAGATGCCGGGGAAGCCACGATGGTGGTGTACTCCAGTGCACCGTGGTCTTCGAGCGTCTGACGGACGGCAGCGATGGTGGAGGCCTTCTGGCCGACACCGACGTAAACGCAGCGAACCTGCTTGTTGACATCGCCGGAAGCCCAGTTGGCCTTCTGGTTGATGATGGTGTCAACGGCGATTGCGGTCTTGCCGGTCTGGCGGTCACCAATGATCAGCTGACGCTGGCCACGGCCGATCGGGATCATGGCGTCGATAGCCTTGAGGCCGGTCTGCATCGGTTCGTGAACCGACTTGCGCTCGGTTACGCCCGGAGCCTGGAGCTCCAGGGCGCGGGTGGCTTCGGCCTTGATCTCGCCGAGGTCGTCAATGGGCTGGCCCAGGGGGTCAACCACACGGCCCAGGAAGGCGTCGCCAACGGGCACGGACAGGATCTCACCGGTGCGGTGAACTTCCTGGCCTTCTTCAATTCCGGTGAAGTCACCGAGTACGATCACACCGATTTCGCGGACGTCGAGGTTCTGGGCGAGGCCCAGGGTGCCGTCTTCGAAGCGAAGCAGCTCGTTCGCCATGACCGAGGGAAGACCCTCAACACGGGCGATGCCGTCACTGGCGGTGGTCACGCGACCAACCTCTACGCGCTCTGCGTTACCGGGTTCGTAGGACGCCGCGAACTCGTTCAACGCATTACGGACGTCGTCGGCGTTGATGGTCAATTCGGCCATCTGCAGTCCCTGCTCTCCTGTTTTCGTGATCATCGTTGCTCACGATGACCGGGTTTTATATCAGTTAGTTGTGCTTTGCCTGGTTAGCCGGCGAGCTGGCGGCGGAGTTCGGTCAGGCGGGCGATAACGGAAGCGTCCAGCACTTCGTCTCCCACCTGTACCCGGATTCCGCCGATCAGCGACGGTTCAACGTTGACGTTGACCTTCAGTTCGCGGCCGTACAGCGCGTTCAGCCCGGCCTGCAGTCGGCTGGCCTGCGTTTCCGTCAACGGACGGGTAACGCTGACGGTTGCAATCCAGCGCTGCTGACGCTTGGCTGCAAGCTTCGCGAAGGATTCGACGAGCTTGCTCGGCTTAACACCGCGCGGCGCCGTAACGGCCTGGCCGATGAGGACCTTGGCCTCCTCGCTGATGCCTGGAAGCAGCTTCCCGACAAGTGCGAGCTTGGCTGCGTCCGTTGCCTGCGGCTCAGACAAGGCACGTTGTACTTCGTGGCTGGAAGCGACAACCTGGTTGAAGGCAAACAGATCGTTTTCCAGCTCTTCCAGCCCCGTGATTCCGGAGGCAGAAACGGCCGACTTCTTTTCAGCTACGGCAATGACGACCGTGGCGGCAAGCGTCTCGAGTGCATCGCCGATATCACGAGCAGATGCCCAGCGTGAGCTGGCCAGTCCGCCTGCGATCTCAGCAGCATCAGCGGAGACTTTTCCGCCAACCAGCTGCTTGACCAGCGCCGACTTCTCGTCTCCGCTGCGGGAAGGATCAGTCAGGGCGCGGCGCAAGCCAGCCGAGCTGTCCACCGTTCCCAGGATTCCGAAGAGGTCCTTAGCCAACTGCAGCGAGGCCAGAGGAAGCTTGGCTTCCAAGTCCGCCAGCGCCGTGGTCAGCGATTCGCTCGATATACCTGCCATTAGCTAGCTGCACCTGCGTTCTGGGTCTCCAGATCAGCCAGGAAGCGGTCAACAACGCGCGCGGCACGCTCGTCATCCGTCAGTGCTTCACCAACAATGCGACCTGCCAGCGTGGTAGCCAATGTGCCGACCTCGGAGCGGAGGGACACAACAGCAGCTGCGCGCTCCGACTCGATGGCTGCGTGTGCCTGCTCGGTAATGCGTGCAGACTCGGCAGCTGCCTTTGCCTTCAGGTCCGCCAGGATCTGGGCACCTTCGGCGCGTGCTTCCTCGCGGATGCGGTTGGCCTCGGCACGGGCATCGGTGAGCTGCTGCTTGTACTCTTCAAGAGCTGCGGAAGCCTCGGCCTGGGCCTGCTCCGCCTTTGCGATGCCACCTTCGATCGCTTCGGCGCGCTCAGCGAACGTCTTCTCGAACATCGGGACAATGAACTTGACCACGATGAACAGAAGGACTGCGAAGCCGACGAGGACAACGCCCATTTCCCAGACGTTGGGAACGAGCGGGTTTGCCTCTTCGCCTTCAGTGGCGGCTGAGATGATCAGCTGATTCATATTTCACCCGTCCTATCTACTCGGTTGCGGAATTCGCTGTTCTGAAGTTGAAACTAGAGAACGAAAGCGAAGACGAGGCCGAGGATGGCAAGAGCTTCGGTCAGTGCCAGACCAAGGAATGCGATCGGCTGCAGCACGCGCTGAGCTTCCGGCTGACGAGCAACACCGTTGATGTAAGCCGCGAACACGAGACCCACACCGATACCACCGCCGATTGCGGACAGACCGTAACCTACGAGGTTGAGATTGCCTTCCATTTTTTTCCTTTCAAGATGCCACCCGTGTGGCAGGTTGTTTGGTTTACTTCAATCCCCATCAGGGGAAGACTGTGTGCCTTAGTGGCTGTCGGCGTGCAGGGCGCCTTCGATGTAGATCGCGGTCAGCAGGGTGAACACGTAAGCCTGCAGCGCCATGATCAGTGCTTCGAGCATGTACATGGCGATCGCGCCGACGAGCACCAGGACCGAGGTTCCCTTGAGCAGGATGTTCTCCTGCATAACGAGGAACTCGATGCCGGAGCCGGCGAGCATGACGATGAGGTGGCCGGCCAGCATGGTGGCAAACAGACGGAGGCTGTGCGTTACCGGGCGGACCAGGAAGTTGGAGATGATTTCGATCGGTACGACGATCGGGAGGATGTACCACGGCACGCCCGAAGGAACGGTCGCAAGCTTGAAGTACTTCAGGCCGTTCTTCTTGATGCCGATGATGATCCAGGTGAAGTACACGATGCCCGCGAGGACATAGGCGCCGCCGACGTGGGAGAAGCTCGGGAGCTGGATGACGGGAATGGCGCCATAGATGTTGTTCACCAGGATGAAGAAGAACAGGCTGAACAGCAGGGGCACGTACTTGATGAAGTCTTTGCCGCCGATGATGTCCTTGGCGATGCTGTTACGGACGAAGCCGTAGGCCATCTCGCCTGCGAACTGCAGCTTGCCGGGGACCAACTGCTGCTTCCGCGCGGCGGCCACAAAGAAGGCGGCGATAATGACGACCGACAGGATCACCAGCAGCATTTGCTTGGAGAAGCCGTCCGCAGCACCCCAAGGCAGGATTGCCGGCAGGTGCATTTCTTCGATTCCGGGTGGGGTGAAGGACCCCGAATCCTGGGCTGGGAGCGCAAGCGCGATCAACGCGTTTCCTCTCTGCTGTGTCCATCATTGGGCATTGGGCGGAAAGCGGACACACTCAATGCATCCCCATTCCATGTGAAATTATTTGGCATTACTGTTCCCGTCCTTGGACGGACCGCGGTCTGCGCTACTCTCGCCAGCAGAAGTGCGTTGCTTGGTGAGGCCGTGCATATGGGAAAGATAGAACCCTCCTGCGGCTCCAAGCAGAGCGCCAAGGAGCACAATCCAGCGGGTCCCCCACAGATTATCCAGTCCCCAGCCTATCAAACTCCAGACAATGATCCCGCCAATGATGTAGCTGAAGACCGCGATGCCGGCGTTGTATCCGCCGTCGTTCGAGGCTTCCGCCGGGTCACCGGCGTCATGGGAAACGGATGAGGTGTTGTCCGGAGAGGGCTTGCGCTTACGCAGTGGCATCCGGGCCGCCCTTCGGTTCGGTGGGGTCGTTGAAAATCTGCAGGCGTGCCTTGCTGAATCCGTAGAGTTCTGCAGCCTGCCATGCCACTACGCCCACGACGGCCCCGATGAGGAACCAGCGGCCGATGATCCAGTCAGGCCTGCCAAGGGCAAAAAGCACCACGGCGAAGCCCACGACCTTGACGAAATACGTCGCAACAAAAAGGCCAATGGCGCCGGAAGGATTTGCGCGGCCGACGAAGTGCCCTATCAGGAGGCTGATGGCGAAGAAGAGCATCACCAGCAAGGCTCCGGCCGCCGTCGAAAGCGCGCCTTGCCCGCCGTCGATCATTGCTGCCACAACGCACGTCACGGCGGCAGCAATGCCGGATGCCAGGGAGCTCAGCACCAGCAACCGAAGCCAAAGAGAGGAGATCCCACCAAAAATTCCATCGCCGCGGCGGCCGGACGCATGTCCGGATCGGGCGTTGGATGTCATGGGGAAACCAATCCTTGTGGCAGGGAGCCAGATTCTCAAAGCGGGGATACGGGCGAGTGACTGTCCGCACCAAGAATTCTACATGAGATAGAACTTCGGCCCTAACCGGACGTCATGGACTACTCCCCCGGCCGTGCCGTATGACGGGTGAAGTAGGGCCACGCGGTAATGGCCGCCATGACCAGGGCCGCAACGATGTCCACGATCAGGACGATCTGCCAGGGAAAGACGGCGAAAGCCACGCCGCCGAAAGCAAGAATGCAGGTCCAGACGTAAAGCATCACGACGGCGGTGCGGTGCGAGTAGCCGAGGTCCACCAGCTTGTGGTGGAGGTGCCCGCGGTCTGCAGACCACGGCGATTGGCCGCGGGCCGTCCTGCGCACCACGGCCATGCCGAAATCAAGCAGCGGCAATGACAGCACGGCGAACGGCAACAGGATCGGAATGATGGTCGGAATACCGTTGGCCCGGTCATAGAGGCCGGACTCGATCTGTCCGGTGGCCACGACGCCGGCAGAGGCCATCAGGAGCCCGATCAGCATCGCCCCGGAGTCGCCCATGAAGATCTTCGCCGGGAACCAGTTATGCGGGAGGAAGCCGATGCAGCTGCCCACCAGGATGGCCATCAGGAGCGTTGCCAGATCGGAGTTGTCGGTGGAGGGATTGTTCCGGTGGACCCAGTACGCGGTGAGGAAGAAGGCGCCCCCGCCGATCGTCGCTACGCCGGCGGCAAGGCCGTCCAGTCCGTCGATGAAATTCACCGCGTTCATGGTGGTGACGATCAATCCGGCCGTCAGGGCGATCTGGACGAGTTCGGACTGGATGAAGACCGGTTCCGGAATGAAGGGAACCACGGACATGCGGACGCCCCAGATGGCCACGATCAAAGCGGCCGCGGCCTGGCCCAGCAGCTTGATCCACCAGCGGATGTCCAGGATGTCATCGGCGACTCCGACCGCCACGATGACCACCGCGCCGGCCAGGATCCCCCACGGGGCATCGTTCTGCCGGAAAATGTCCTTGACGAAGAAGGAGTTACCGGCCACCACCAGGGCAGCGAAAAACCCCGCAAAGATCCCCAGGCCCCCCAGCTTGGAGATCAGCGCCGAGTGCATGTCCCTGCTGCGGATGGGCTGGTACAGGCGAAGCTTATTGCCCAGGACCCGCGCACCCCAGGTGCCCGCGTAGGCCACCACGGCAGCCGTGAGGGCCATCAGCAGGTACATAATCATGATGCGGCTCCGGAACGCAGCGTCATCGACGCCGGAAAATGGTGGGGTTCGGGGCAGCTCGGTGTGGGGAATGCTGTCTTTGGATAAATGGAACTACTCCGTCGCCATGCCTGCACCGGCTGTGCCGAATGTTGCTGGTTTTACGTGGACTCTAGTAGACGATACTAATGCCAACGGCTCCGGCCGTCGGCGTGACGCAGCCGGGACCTGTTGACTTTTCGGGGATCGCCTGCGGCGCTGTTCCCTTAGCGGGGGCCGCGCTGGAGGTCCTGTTGGACGTCCCGCAGCGGGTAGATTCCCGCAAGCACCGATGCGTTGGAGCGCGGCGGCCTGTAGCTGTCGCGAACGCCCTTGGCGAACCCGC
Organism: Paenarthrobacter sp. YJN-5; assembly: GCF_015040095.1. Classification (NCBI taxonomy): domain Bacteria; kingdom Bacillati; phylum Actinomycetota; class Actinomycetes; order Micrococcales; family Micrococcaceae; genus Paenarthrobacter; species Paenarthrobacter sp. YJN-5. The sequence continues at coordinate 1,699,140 of NZ_CP053544.1, read as the reverse complement.
CCAACAGCATCCTGCGGTTGGGCGATGACGCGATGGTGCGTGCCCAGTTGCGCAGCGAAGCTCCGGTGAACAGGACCTTCTCCCACGGAGTCAAGGCATTCGACCGGGTATAGACCCACAGCTTGTTCCGGACCTCGTAGTAGAAGCGGGGACCTGGATCTGCTCCGGCGTCCCCGAACACCCTGGTGTGATGGTTGGCCACGGACGCGCCGCTGGCGAGGGCCACGCCGTGCCGTGAGATGCGCGCCGTGAACTCAAGATCGTCATTCCAAATGAAATAGTCCGCAATGGGCAGCCCGTGCCGCCTGATCTCCTCGGCCCGGATCAAGACGGAGACAAACGACGCACTGCGGATCTGCGTCGCCCCGACGCGGGATGCTGCGGCGCGCGCGGCTTCACTGGCACCGATGCGGGGCCGCATCCGGTTCATGGGATGGTCGCGACCGTCGGTCCAGACCACGCGGCTCGCGATGAAGGCAGGGAGTACTCCCGTCGCGGCGCCGTAGCCTTCGGAGACATCCAGGGCTTCCCGGAGTGCGTTGGCCTGCGGCTCGGTGTCGTCATCCATGATCCAGACGTGGTCCGCAGCGTGGTCGAGGACGGCGCGCTCCATGCCAACAACGAACCCTCCGGCGCCGCCGACGTTGCTGTTCAACGTCACAAGGTCCGTCTTCAAGGGCCCGGCGTAGGTGCGCAGGTATTCTGCGGTTCCGTCCGTCGAAGCATTGTCCACAATGACGACGACGTCGGGCACTTGGGTGCCGGCAGCGATACCCGCCAACGTTGTCTCAAGGAGCTCTCGCCGGTTATAGGTGACCACGACGGCCACCACAACGGGATTAGACATTACTTCCCTTTGCTCGGGGACGGTTGGAAGCGGCGGCGCAGCAAGATGCCTGCCAGCTTCCACGGTTCGACAAATACGCGGTAGGCCACCCGTCCGGGATGCAGGACGAGCCGCCACGCCCACTCGAGTCCCAGGCGGCCCAGCCAGCGCGGCGCGAGCTTTTGAACACCCGCCACCTGCTCAATCGCCCCGCCCACCGCGCAGTACACGGCGGGGGGCAACTGGTGGAGCCTGCGATTGAGGACGCTTTCCTGCAGGGGCATCCCCAGTCCGAGGAGCACCAGCTGGGGACGGAAATCGCCAAGCCAGTCCACCACGGCAGTTTCGAGGGCATGGTCCCAGTCCTCCCCGGGCATGCCGTCGACAGTCGCCGTCGGAATGATCGAGCGGATCCGCGCCACGGCTTTGGTATTGGCATCCCGTCCTGCGCCAACCACGGCGACGCGTTCAAGGTTGTTGACCCTGCCGAGCTCCGGAATCCAGTCCATGGAACCCAGCCGGTAGTCCATGCTCCGCTGTCCACGTGACTTCAAGTGCGGCCGGCGCGCCGCTCCCCAGAGCATCGCCACGGGCGCTCCGTCGAGCAGGACAACCGCGCTGCCGTCATAGAGCGTCCGGAAATCCTGGCGCGTGTGGAAAAGGGTGACGCTGTGCAGGTTGTGGCCGAGCACCGTGCTCGTAGTGCCGTCACTGATCAGGCCTTCAAGTGCTTGGACGACGTCATCCGCGCGCAGCGGTGTTGCGTCGACGTCGAGGACGGGGACGCGCTGACGGGCCGGGATCATTCGGGCTTGGCTTCGCCGGCTGCATTGGACGGTGGCGCTACGTTCGCGGTGTCCGCTTCAGCGGATCCGGCGTCCGGCCGCGCTGCGTCCACAGGCTCTGCGTCCTCGGACGCTGCATCTGCAGGCACCGCGTCCACAGGCTCCGCCTCCGGCGCCGTACTCGCGGCTTCTGCTTCGGCAGGCGACTCAGGTGCTGTTTCGCCGAAGCCCAGCACGGAAGGCACAATCTCCCGGAGGCTTTCCAGCGGGACGGCGCCTTGGCGCACCACCCGGAACGGCATCCGGGTCGCGTCCACGATGGTGGACGGAACTGCGGCCGTGCCTTGGAGGGGCCGGAAGCCGCCTTCAAGGTAGACCTCAACGGATTCGGCCAGCTGCATTCGTGCCTCGGAAGCCGTCTGCGCTGCTTCCTGGCCAGTGCGGTTGGCCGATGAAACCGCCAAGGGACCCGTCAGCCCAAGCAATTCCAGGGCGAGCTCATCATCGGGCATCCTGAGGGCTACCGTGCCCTTGGTATCCCCGAGGTCCCAGTCGAGGGAAGGCTGTGCGTGCAGGATAAGCGTCAGTCCGCCAGGCCAAAAAGCCTGCGCCAGCGCACGTGCGTCTGCCGGGACGTCGGTGGCCAGTCCGTCCAAGGCGTTGATCCTGGGAATCAGTACGGGCGGCGGCATCTGGCGGCTGCGGCCCTTGGAAGCAAGCAACATGGTCACAGCCAGGGGCGAGAAAGCGTCCGCTGCGATCCCGTAAACGGTGTCGGTCGGCAGGACGATGCACTTCTTCTCGCTGATGGCACGCTGTGCATGCTGAAGTCCTTCAGCCCGCTGGTCATCGGAAGTGCAATTGTAGGTTGTGGTCACAGCGCTATTCTTTCACTCTTCGGTGGCCGTCTTCGCCAGCACCGCGCTCGTGGCCCGTTCCTTGCCGTTGAGGTCGAAGTGCGTGGTGATGTCCCGCCACTTGCCGGCACGCCCCAACATGCCGGCTATCCACCCGGCTTGGACTTCGGCGTGTTCCATCACGAAGTACCCCCCTGGTTTCAGCAGGCGGGCCGCCGAGGCCGCTGCCGCCGTCGGAAGTTCCATGCCGTCCGCTCCCCCGCCGTACAGGGCTTCAGGGGGATCGTGCAACGCCACTTCCGGTTCATTCGGGATAGCTTCGGCGGGTATGTAGGGCGGATTGGAGACGACGGCGTCAAAGGTTCCGTCATGTTCGGCCAAGGCATCCCGCAGGTCTCCCTCAATGAGGATGACTCCCAAGGGCTCGAGGTTCCTTGCGGCCCAGGCATAAGCCAAGTGGCTGAACTCCACCGCGTGGACTTCCGAACCCGGCACTTCGTGTGCAATGGAGCCCGCGATGGCACCTGAGCCGGTGCCGAGGTCCGCTACTTTGGGACGGTCAAGAGAGGCGATCCGGTCGATGACCAGTTGCACCACGGATTCAGTCTCTGGCCGGGGAACAAAAACACCGGGGCCGACGTGCAGTTCCAGGTGCCGGAAATAGGCGACGCCGGTAATGTGCTGCAGCGGGACGCGCGAGGCACGTTCGGCCACCAGGGAGGCGTAGCCCTCGGGAGCCGGGGTGGTGCCCAACAGCATGGCCCGGAGCCGCCCCAAACCGACGCCGAGCAGATGGTCGGCCAGCAATTCCGCGTCGACGCGCGGACTGGGGACTCCAGCGTCGGCCAGAACGGCTGTGGCCTCGCGAACCGCGTCCGCGAGGCTCTGGCCAGGGTGAAACGACATGGTTACCTGCGTCCGGCTGCTATTCGCCGATGGCGTCCAGGCGCGACTGTTCATCCATCTCAATGGCGGATTGGATGACCGGTTCCAAGTCACCGTTCATGACGGCGTCCAGGTTGTATGCCTTGTAGCCAGTGCGGTGGTCGGCGATGCGGTTTTCCGGGAAGTTGTACGTACGGATGCGCTCGGAACGGTCCATGGTGCGGATCTGGGACTTGCGCTGTTCGGAGTTGGCAGCGTCGATTTGCTCCTGCTGGTGGGCCAGGAGGCGGGCACGGAGCACGCGCATGGCGGCTTCACGGTTCTGCAACTGCGATTTCTCGTTCTGCATGGCCACAACGATGCCCGTCGGCAAGTGGGTGATGCGGACAGCGGAGTCGGTGGTGTTGACCGACTGTCCACCCGGTCCGGACGAACGGTAAACGTCGATCTTGAGATCGTTTTGGTTGATCTCGATTTCCTCGGGCTCGTCCACTTCGGGAAGCACCAGGACACCGGCGGCGGACGTGTGGATGCGGCCCTGGGACTCCGTGACCGGAACACGCTGCACGCGGTGGACGCCGCCCTCGAACTTGAGGCGGGCAAAGACACCCTCAGCGGGATCGTTGGAGTTGCCCTTGATGGCCACGGAAACGTCCTTATAGCCGCCCAGGTCCGATTCCGTGGCGGATATCATTTCCGTTTTCCAGCCGCGGGATTCGGCGTAACGCATGTACATGCGCAGGAGGTCACCGGCGAACAACGCTGCCTCGTCGCCGCCTTCACCGCCCTTTACTTCCAGGATGACGTTGCGGGCGTCGTCAGGATCGCGGGGAATCAGCAACCGGCGCAGCCGCTCCTGGGCCGCGGGGATCTGCTCCTCGATCTGGTCCACCTCGGCAGCAAAGTCGGGGTCCTCGGCAGCCATTTCCTTGGCCGCTTCGAGGTCATCATTGAGTCCGCGCCACTTGTTGTACGCCTCCACGATGCCCTGAAGCTGGGCAGACCGCCGCCCCAACTTACGGGCCAGCGACTGATCGGCGTAGACAGCAGGATCGCTCAACCGGGCCTGGATGGCAGCATGCTCATCCAACAGTCCCTGTACGGACTCAAACATTCTCAAACCTCTTTCGACTTGTACAAGTCTAATAACTGCATCGTGTGGTCACTGACAGCCCATGGAAGGTGGGCCGAACGCAGACGAGCCGCTGATTCTGCTGCCCCGGGAGTGGCTTCGGGCCTGCCGGAGCCGGGCGGCTTGGGATCGGAGATCGCAAGCCGCCCGGCGAAGGGGCGGGGGCAGCAGAATCAGCGGCTCACCAGAGCAGCTATTTGTCGTTGTCCGACTTCGCTCCAAGCGTCGTCTTCTGGACCTGCATGAGGAACTCGACGTTGCTTTGCGTTTCCCGGATCTTGTTGGTCAGCAGTTCAAGGCTCTGCTGCTGTTCCAGGCCGGAGAGGACCCTGCGCAGCTTCCACATGATCTTGACCTCTTCCGGGGAGAGCAGGTTCTCTTCGCGGCGGGTACCGGAGGCGTTGACGTCCACGGCCGGGAAGATGCGCTTGTCAGCCAGCTGGCGGGACAGGCGCAGTTCCATGTTGCCGGTGCCCTTGAACTCTTCGAAGATGACCTCGTCCATCTTGGAACCGGTCTCCACGAGGGCCGTTGCCAGGATGGTCAGCGAACCGCCGTTTTCGATGTTGCGGGCGGCGCCGAAGAAGCGCTTGGGCGGGTACAGGGCTGCGGAATCCACACCACCGGACAGGATACGTCCGGAGGCCGGGGCTGCGAGGTTGTACGCACGTCCGAGGCGGGTCATGGAATCGAGGAGGACAACAACATCCATGCCCATTTCAACGAGGCGCTTGGCACGCTCGATCGAAAGTTCGGCGACCGTGGTGTGGTCGTCTGCAGGCCGGTCGAAGGTGGAGGCAATGACCTCACCCTTGACGGTGCGCTGCATGTCGGTGACTTCTTCAGGGCGTTCGTCAACCAGCACCATCATGAGGTGGACCTCAGGATTGTTGGTGGTGATGGCATTCGCGATGGACTGCAGGATCAGCGTCTTGCCGGCCTTGGGCGGGGAGACGATGAGGCCACGCTGGCCCTTGCCGATGGGAGCCACGAGGTCGATGACACGGGGGCCGATCTTCTTCGGGTCCGTTTCGAGGCGGAGTCGCTCCGAGGGGTAGAGCGGCACAAGCTTGGCGAATTCAACGCGGTCCTTGAGCTCCTCGGGAGTCTTGCCGTTTACCGACGTGACCCGGACCAGGGCGTTGAACTTCTGGCGGGACGACTGCTGGTTGCGGTCTTCGCCTTCGCGCGGCGCACGGATGGCACCGACCACGGCGTCGCCCTTGCGCAGGTTGTACTTCTTGACCTGGGCGAGCGATACGTAAACATCGTTGGCTCCCGGAAGGTAGCCGGAGGTGCGGATGAACGCGTAGTTCTCCAGGACGTCCAGGATGCCGGCGACGGGCAGCAGCACGTCGTCTTCAGTGACCTCGACGTCGTCTACGTCCGGTCCCTGGGAACGTCCGCGGCGGCGCTCATTGCGGTCACGGAAGCGTTCGCTGCGGCTGTTGCCGTCGCGGCTGTCCTGGCCTCGGCGGTCGTTCTGCTCGTTGCGGTCGCGACGGTTGCGGCGGTTGCGGCGGTTGCCGCCGTCTTCGCCATCGTTGTCGTCACGGCGGTTGCGGGAGTTGTCGCGGCGTTCACGCTGCGGCTGTTCACCGGCTTCAGCCTGTTCGCGCTGCTCGGCACGGCCTTCACGCTGGTCGGCGCGGCTTTCGCGGCCTTCACGCTGCTCTGCACGGCTGTCGCGGCCTTCACGGTCAGCGCGCTGTTCAGCGGACCGCTGCTCGGCCTGCTGCTCCGTACGCGGTTCGGCAGCGGGTGCCTCTGCGGCCTCGGCTGCAGCGACGGCTTCACCACGACGGCGGTTGCGGGTGCGGGGCTGACGGCGCTCGGCAGGAGCTTCCGCGGTTTCGGCCGCAGGAGCGGCCGTTTCTTCGGTACGTGCGGCTTCAGCGGCGGGAGCCGATCCAGCCTCTGCCGTTGCCGCAGCGGCGGCTTCGGCCGCAGCCACGACGCCATCGCTGCTTGCCCGGCGGCTGCGTCCACGTCCCCGTCGCGGAGCTTCCTGGGGAGCTGCTTCGCCGGCGGTTTCGACTGCGGGAGCCGACTTTTCCGGCTGCTGCTCAACGGCAGGAGCTTCCTTGGGGGCAGCTGCAGCGCTTCCCTTCGACGGCGCCTTGGCAGGCGCCTTGGTGGCTGGCGTGCCGGCACGGTGGGCGGAAATTGCGTTGACAAGGTCACCCTTGCGCATCCGTGATCCCCCGGAAATGCCCAACTGGCTGGCAAGAGCCTGGAGTTGGGCGAGCTTCAAGCCGGCAAGGCCGCTGCTCTTGGTGGTTGCGGCCGTTGACGACTCGGCAGCAGAAGATGTGGTGTCCACAGCTGAAGCCAGCTCAGTGGTTTCTGTCACGAAGGATCCTTCCCCCTCGACGGCGTCCGGAGCGAGAGCCGGACGCGATGATTTGTTCCGGGCTGCAGTTCAGATCTGCAGCCTATGGTTTCGGCCGTGCCTGATGGATTGTGGCCAACAGGGCCGGATACTGATCGTCTTCACTGGATCCAGTTGCCCGGACAACCGGCTGACTTAATCAGGGAACAGAGAGAGTTCTGCGGCACCTGAGACAGGCCGGAAAGAGACGGCACCGCCAGACGTTGGTGCAGTTGACGAAAGGGTACGGCGATACTGCCGAGATCCAAAATCAGGGAACTGCCCGCGGCTTTACCGCCGGTGCACTTCCACTCTAGCACCTTCAACGTCCACAGCCAGCGTCATCACGCGCCAAGCAACGTCGGGTGTGTTGGCCGAAGTAAAGGCGTCGATGTGGGCGGTGACTGCTGCGGCCTCGGCCTCGCCGTTGGCGAGCACCATGACAGTTGGTCCTGCACCGGACACGACGGCGGCGAACCCGGCTGAGCGCAGGGAGGAAATCAGGTTGGCGCTCGGGCGCATTGCCTCCGCCCGGTAGCTCTGGTGGAGGTAATCCTCAGTACCCGGGAGCAGCAGCTCCGGCTTGCTGGTCAGGGCATGGACCAGCAACGCTGCCCGACCCGAGTTCATGGCTGCGGCATGGTGCCCCACCGAGGCGGGAAGTAGGCCACGCGCAGTTTCGGTGGAGAGCTCAAAATCCGGAACGGCCACGACGGGAACCACTGATGCCGCGACATCCGCACGCGTGCTGCTGTACTGCTCGCTGTCCTGCCATGACAGCGCCAATCCGCCGAAAATTGCGGGTGCGACGTTGTCAGGGTGGCCTTCAATCTCGCTGGTCAACTGCAGGATCCAGTCACGGTCCTGGCGGGCCTCGTACGGAACCATGGCGTTGGCAGCGGTCACGGCAGCAACCACGGCGGAGGCGGAAGAACCCAGGCCACGGCCATGCGGGTTGACGTTCTCGGCAATGATCTTCAACCCGTTGCGCTGGAACCCGAGCCGGTCCAGGGCGAGGTCGATGGCGCGGACCACCAAGTGGGAGGAGTCCCGCGGAAGTGTTTCCGCTCCCTCTCCGGAGAGCTCGAACTCGAGCTCTCCGGAGGAAAGGGTTTCCACGGTCAGGGTGTCGTAGATGGACAAGGCCAGGCCGAGGCTGTCGTAGCCGGGGCCAAGGTTGGCGCTCGTACCGGGCACCCTGACCGTCAGGCGCTGGCCGGCCGCGACCTCTGTTCGATCAGTCGCGGTGGGCTGCGTTGTTTCCACTCTTACTTTTCTTCCAGTCCCAGTTCTGCTGCAACAGTGACGACGTCGTTGGGCACCTTGACCGGCTGGACATCGCTGCCGTCCTCGGTACGCAGGGCCCACTGCGGGTCTTTCAGGCCGTGGCCGGTGACGGTGATGACGATCTTCTTGCCGGACGGCACCTCACCTGCGGCGTGCTTCTTGATCAGGCCGGCGACGCCTGCGGCCGAGCCGGGCTCAACGAAGACGCCTTCCTTGGACGAGAGCCAACGGTGGGCGGCGAGGATTTCCTCGTCCGTCACGGCCTCGATCAAGCCGCCCGATTCGTCGCGGGCCGCAACAGCGGTTTCCCACGAGGCCGGATTGCCGATGCGGATGGCCGTGGCAATGGTGTCCGGCTCGGTGATGGGATGGCCGGCGACGAAGGGGGCGGCACCGGCTGCCTGGAAGCCCCACATGGCAGGGGTCTTGGTAGAGACTGCGGCCAGCGTGCCGTTGGGGGTCTCGAAGGGGGCGGAGTACTCCTTGTAGCCCTTCCAGTAAGCACTGATGTTGCCGGCGTTGCCTACGGGCAGGACGTGGATGTCCGGAGCGTCGCCCAAAGAGTCCACCACTTCGAAAGCACCGGTCTTCTGGCCCTGGATACGGGCAGGGTTCACCGAATTCACCAGGAACACCGGGTAGGACTCGCCCAGCTTCCGCGCGATGTCCAGGCAGTTGTCAAAGTTGCCGTCAACCTGCAGCAGCGTGGCACCGTGCGCGATGGCCTGGCTCAGCTTGCCCATGGAAATCTTGCCCTCGGGAACCAGGACAGCGCATTTGAGGCCGGCGGCCGTCGCGTAGGCAGCTGCCGAAGCGGAGGTGTTGCCGGTGGAAGCACACACAACGGCCTTGGCCCCGGCCTCTACCGCAGCCGTCATGGCCATGGTCATGCCACGGTCCTTGAAGGAACCGGTGGGGTTCATGCCTTCGACCTTGAGGTAGACCTCGGAGCCGGTGAGCTCGGAAAGCTTCTGCGCGTGGACAAGCGGCGTACCGCCCTCGCCGAGGGTAATGACCTTCGTGGCTTCCGTTACAGGCAAACGATCAGCGTATTCGCGGATTACTCCGCGCCATTGGTGAGCCACTTAGACCCCTTCTACCCGCAGTACGGATGTCACAGAATTGATAACGTCAAGGCCCTTCACGGCCTCGACGGTTGCTGCAAGTGCAGCTTCGGATGCACGGTGCGTCACGATCTTCAGCTCAGCCGACTCCACAGCGGACGAAGCGTCCCGGTGGATCGTCTGGCGCATGATCTCGATGGAGACGCCGTTCTCCGCGAAAATGTGGGCGATGCGGGCCAGGACCCCGGGTTGGTCGGCGACGTCGAGGCCAATGTAATAGCTGGTAGTCGAGGCTTCCACGGGAAGGGGCTGGACGTAACCGGTTGTCGTCTCTGTGCGTCCCGGGCCGCCCAGGACGAGGCGGCGCGCGGCCGACACGAGGTCGCCCAGTACGGCGGAGGCAGTTGGCGTTCCGCCTGCCCCCTGGCCGTAGAACATCAGCTCTCCAGCGTTCTCGGCCTCAATGAATACCGCGTTGAAGGCGCCGCGGACGGCTGCCAGCGGGTGCTCGCGCGGCAGCAGCGTGGGATGCACGCGCACTGAGATGCCGCTGCCGTTGTCCGGGGACTCGATCTTTTCGGCGATGGCCAGGAGCTTGATGACAAAGCCGGCTTCCTTGGCGGAGGCGATGTCCGAGGCCGTGACCTTGGTGATGCCTTCGCAATAGACGTCGTCCAGTGAGAAGCGGGTGTGGAAGGACAGCGATGCAAGGATCGCGGCCTTCGCGGCAGCGTCATGCCCTTCGACGTCGGCCGTGGGATCGGCCTCGGCGTAGCCAAGGCGCTGGGCCTCGGCCAAGGCGTCGGCGAACTGGGCACCCGTGGTGTCCATCTGGTCCAGGATGAAGTTGGTGGTGCCGTTGACGATGCCCAGGACGCGCGTGATGCGATCGCCGGAAAGGCTGTCCCGGATGGGCCGCAGGATGGGAATGGCTCCGGCCACGGCGGCCTCATAGGAAAGCTGGACGCCTGCCTTGTCCGCTTCTTCGTACAGCGTCGGTCCGTCCTGCGCCAGGAGCGCCTTGTTGCCGGTCACGACGCAGGCACCGTTGCGGACGGCAGTCAGGATCAGCGAGCGGGCAGGCTCAATCCCGCCCATGAGTTCAATGACAAGGTCCGCGTCTTTGACGAGGGTCTCTGCGTCGGTTGTGAAGAGCTCCCTCGGCAGCTCGACGTCGCGCGGGGTGTCGATGTTCCGCACGGCAATACCGGACAGTTCCAGTCGGGCGCCGCTGCGGGCGGCGAGGGCGTCGGCGTCGTCAATAAGAATCCGCGCGACCTGGGCCCCCACGTTGCCACAGCCCAGCAGGGCCACCTTCAGGTTTCGCACTTCAGACATTCGCCACTCCCATGTCGCGGTTCAAGAGATCTTCTTCGGTTTCCCCGCGGACAATCAGCCTGGCGGCCCCATCGCGCACTGCGACGACGCCCGGCCGGGCAAGGTAGTTGTAGTTGCTGGAGAGGGCCCAGCAGTAGGCGCCGGTACCCGGTACTGCGAGCAAATCACCGGCTGCCACGTCCGCGGGCAGATATACATCTCTAACAACTATGTCGCCGCTCTCGCAATGTTTGCCCACTACGCGGGACAGCTGCGGCTCCTCCACAGAGCCGCGGGACGCCAAAACTGCCGAATAATCCGCGTCGTACAGCACCGGGCGGGGGTTGTCGCTCATGCCCCCGTCCACCGACACATAACGGCGCGGATACGTAACGTTTCCGTCCCCGTCCTGGCCGTTTCCGGAATCAACGCGGACGGTTTTGAGCGTACCCACCTCGTACAGGGTGAAGGTTGTGCTGCCAACGATGGCCCGGCCGGGCTCTATGGAAATCCGCGGGGCTTCCATGCCGAGTTCGGCACACGTAGCGCGGACGACGGCGGCCATTGCCTCTGCGATCTCCGCCGCGGGCCGCGGGGTGTCCACGGGCGTGTAGGCGATTCCGTAACCGCCGCCAAGATCAAGTTCCGGCATGACAATGCCGTACTTGCCCTGCATGGCGGCCTGGAAGGCGAGCAGCTTCTGCGCCGCCAGGGCGAATCCGTCCGGTTCGAAGATCTGCGAACCGATGTGGCAGTGCAGGCCCAGCAGTTCAATGCCGGGAGCGGAGACCGCAGCGGCGACTGCTTCTTCCGCCGCAGACAGCCCTGCTTCACCGGTGGTGTCCCCGGCCATCGACAAGCCGAATTTCTGGTCTTCGTGGGCGGTGGCAATGAACTCGTGCGTGTGTGCGTGCACCCCGGGAGTGAGTCGCAGCATGATTTTGGCTGCTTCTCCGCGTCCGGAGGCAATCCGCGCGATCCGCTGGAGTTCATCGAGGCTGTCCACCACGATGCGGCCAACCTTCATGTCCAACGCGCGGTTGATCTCGGCGTCGGACTTGTTGTTGCCGTGCAGGCTCAACTTGCTGCCGGGAATTCCGGCCCTGGCAGCAACCGCCAGTTCACCGCCGGAGCAGGTATCCAGGCGGAGGCCCTCCTCCGCAACCCACTGGGCAACGGCCGTGCACAGGAAGGACTTGCCGGCGTAGTAAACGTCCACTCCCCCGCAAATGTCCGCGAAAGCCGCATCGAAGGCGTCCTTGAACCCGCGTGCGCGAACGCGGAAGTCCGTTTCGCTCATGACGAAGAGCGGTGTGCCGAACTGTTCCTTCAGTTCGCTGACGGTAATACCGTCAATGGCAACCTCGCCTTCCGCAGCACGGCCGACGCCCGCCGCCCACAGGGGTTCCTGCAGGGCGTTCAAATCCTCCGGCACGGCGAGCCACTCCGGAGCAAGCGGGGACGCGTGTGAAGCCTTGGTGGTCATCGCTTACATCCGTTCCGGCGCCGAAACGCCCAGCAGTTCGAGTCCGTTGGCCAGCACCTGGCTCGTGGCGTCATTGAGCCACAAACGGGTGCGGTTGACGTCCTGTACGGGTTCCTCGCCCTGCGGCGAGACGCGGCAGGCGTCGTACCAGCGGTGATAGGCGCCGGCAATAACTTCGAGGTGGCGTGCTACGCGGTGGGGTTCGCGCAACTCGGCTGCCTTGGCAACGATCGAAGGGTAGCTGCCAAGGTAGGAGAGCAACTCGTTCTCGGTCGCGTGGTCCAGCAGCGAGGCATCGAAAACGGACCGGTCAACGCCCGCCTCGGCTGCGTTCCTGGCTGTTCCACGGGAACGGGCGTGCGCGTACTGGACGTAGAACACGGGGTTCTCATTGCTGTTCTTCTTGAGCAACTCCGGATCAAGCGTCAGCGGCGAGTCCGCAGGGAACCGGGCCAGCGAGTAGCGGACTGCGTCCTTTCCAAGCCAGGAAATGAGGTCCTTAAGTTCGATGATGTTGCCTGCACGCTTGGACAGCTTGGCGCCGTTGACCGATACCAACTGGCCGATCAGGACCTCGATGTTGGTGTCGGGATTGTCCCCTGCGCAGGCGGCAATGGCCTTCAGGCGGTTGATGTAGCCGTGGTGGTCCGCACCCAGGAGGTAGATCTTCTCAATGAAGCCGCGGTCCTTCTTGGAGAGGTAGTAGGCGGCGTCGGCAGCGAAGTAGGTGGGTTCCCCGTTGGCGCGGATCATGACACGGTCCTTGTCATCCCCGAAGTCGGTGGTCCGCAGCCACACCGCACCGCCATCGTCGAACACATGGCCCTGCTCGCGGAGGCGCGCGACGGCGGCTTCGATCGCACCGACGTCGTGGAGGTCCTTCTCGGAGAAGTAGACGTCGAACTCCACGCCGAAATCGGCAAGGGTGCTCTTGATGTCAGCCATCTGGGCCTCGTAGGCGGCCGCCCGGATAACGGGCAGTGCGGCCTCGTCCGTGAGCTCCCTGATTCCCGGGTGTGCCTTCAGAACTTCGTCGCCGAGTTCCCGGATGTACTCGCCCGGATAACCGCCGTCCGGCACGTCCCGGCCGTGGAGGCGGGACAGCACGGAATGGGCGAAGACGTTCATCTGCGAGCCGGCGTCGTTGATGTAGTACTCAGCCGTCACATCCGCTCCGGAGGCGCGCAGGACACGGGCAATCGAATCACCGAGGGCGGCCCAGCGGGTGTGCCCGATGTGCAGGGGGCCGGTGGGGTTGGCGGAAACGAATTCCATGTTGATGACATGGCCTGCGAGCGCCTTGTTGGTGCCGTATTCGGCACCGGCCTCAACGATGGCCTTCGCCAAAGCTCCCGCGGCGGCGGCGTCCACTGTGATGTTCAGGAACCCCGGGCCCGCGATTTCCACCGCTGTTACGCCCGGAATCTCAGTCAGCCTGCGGCTCAGGAGCCCGGCAAATTCGCGGGGATTCGTGCCTGCCTTCTTGGCAAGTTGCAGGGCGATGTTGGTGGCCCAGTCTCCGTGATCCCGGTTCTTGGGTCGCTCCACCCGGACGTCATCGGGGACGGCGGATTCGGCCAGTGCGATTTCACCGGCGGCAACAGCGTCCTTCAGGCAAGTGGATATGGCAGCAGAGAGTTCTTCGGGAGTCACGCATCTAGCCTACCGGGGGCCCGCAAAGTCGCGGAATTTGAGGGCGCTTATGTGGGCAACCCGACGCACAGCCGCTACACAGTTCCTTCAGGGCGGCGGCACAACGTGAACCATTACGCTGATTTCGACGTTGTTGAAACCGTAGGCACGTGGCCTTTTGGGTCACCCAACAGCACGAGCGGTCCCGCGAATACAGAACTTGTCCACACGAAATGAGCAGACCATGACCACGCCCCTCCGCAAGACCATCTACGTCGGCCTGGCCGGTATCTCAATCGCAGGCACGGCAGCGGCCTGCGCCCCGGCCACCGAGGCACCCGCCCAGACTCCGGCCACCCAGAACGGCGGACAGGCCGGCACGGCAGGTCCTTCGGGTTCCGGTGGCAGCTCCGCGGGCACTGCCGGTTCACCCTACAAGGACGGCACGTACAAGGCCGACGGGACGTACACCTCCCCCAACGGACAGGAAACGGTGGGCGTGGAGCTGACCCTTGCAGGAGGCAAAGTCTCTGCTGTCAACATCACCGAGCACCCGTCCAACCCCAACACCAGGAAGTTCCAGGGTGAATTTGCCGGCGGGATTGCCGCGCAGATTGTCGGCAAGGACATTGACCAGCTCAACGTTTCAAAAGTGGCCGGTTCGTCCCTGACCTCCGGGGGATTCAACGACGCCGTCCAGCAAATCAAGTCCCAGGCCAAGTAGGGGCCATGCCACACCCCGGCTGGAGCGTTTTCCGCTTCGAGGGCATCGGCACCTCGTGGGAGATTGCTACGCCGGATCATCTGCCGGAGCAGCTCAGGGGCGAATTACTGGAAACCGTCGCCGTTTATGACCGGACATATTCGAGGTTCCGTGCGGACTCGCTTGTGTCGCAACTCGCACAGGCCCCCGGCACCATCGCCCTCCCCGGGCATGCCGCCGGGCTTCGTGACCTGTACGCGGAGCTCTATCGCCTCAGCCGCGGTGCCATGACTCCCCTCATCGGTCCAAGCCTGGAGCGCCTGGGCTATGGCGCCGGCTACAGCCTGGTTCCTTCCGGGAGTCCCGTTGCTGCCCGTGGTTGGGAGGAACTCCTGGAATGGAATGCAACTTCGCTGACCGCCAAGGAACCGGTCATCCTGGATATCGGTGCGGCGGGAAAGGGACAGCTGGTTGATCTCCTGGCCGTGATCCTGCGTTCTCATGGCCGCACCGATTTCCTGGTCGATGGAAGCGGCGACATGCTGCACGGCGGAAGCCGGCCCGTAACTGTTGCGCTCGAGCATCCATACAACCCCAGGCAGGCGATCGGCACCGTGGAGCTGAACAATGCCGCCCTTTGCGCCTCGGCTGCCAACCGCAGGGCTTGGGGGGACGGCCTGCACCACGTCCTCGACGGAAGAACGGGGCAACCCATCCGGACCATCGTTGCTTCCTGGACCATCGCAGCAACGGCCATGGAGGCTGATGCGCTGGCCACGGCGCTCTTCATGGTGGAACCGGGCACACTCGAGGATTCCTTCGACTTCGAATGGCTCCGTGTGTTCTCCACCGGGAGTGCCACGTTTTCACCCGGTTTCGAGGGGAGACTGTTCACATGAACACCATGAAGGCCCGTTTGGACACCTGGCTGGGCCGCTTCACCATGTACCGCCTGATCCTGTGGGTCTTGGGAATCCTGGTGGCGTACAGCCTCCTGTTGAACGTGCTGGGATGGTTGACCTTCGGCCTTCCACAGATGCTGGTGCACCTGGTGCTGTGCCTGGCCCTGAGCTACGGCTCCAGCCGCCTGCTCGCGCTCCTTTTCCGGACGAAGGCCCATCCGGATTCCTCCCTCATTACCGGGCTGCTGATCTACTTCCTTTTCTGGCCAACGTTCGTCCCCACGGACATGGCCGGTGTTGCGCTTGCCTGCGTGCTGGCCAGCGCGTCCAAGTTCGCCCTGGCGTTCCGGGGGCGGCACATCTTCAACCCGGCCGCCGCAGGTGCGTTCCTTACCGGGCTGACCGGACTGAATATCGCCACGTGGTGGGCGGCAACCCCGGCAATGCTCTGGCTCTTGGTTCCGGGAGTCCTGGCTGTCCTGTACCGCATCCGGAAGTTGCTGATGGCCGGCGTTTTCATGGTGGTCGCAACAGGCGTCGTGTTTGCGGAATTGGTGAGCCGCAGCATGACCGTCGGGCAGGCGTTGTGGCAACCCCTGGCGCAACGGCCCCTGCTGTTCTTTGCCGGTTTCATGCTCTCCGAGCCGCTCACTCTGCCACCGCGCCGGTGGCAGCAACTCGGGCTCGCCGCCGTCGTCGGGATTGTTTTCGCAGTTCCTTACAACCTTGGCTTCGTGGCCAACTCTCCGGAACTGGCGCTGCTGGTGGGTAACCTCGCAGCTTTCTTCCTCGGCCAGCGGGGCCGCGTGGAACTGGTGTTCAAGGGTTCCAGACCGCTGACACCGGGCACCACCGAGTTCCGTTTCGAGCCGCAACGTCCCGTCCGGTACGCCGCAGGCCAGTTCATGGAGCTGAACCTGCCGCATCCGGACCGCAATGGGAAGGGCATGCGTCGGGTCTTCAGCATCACGAGCCCTCCCGGGGCGCCTGAAGTAACGTTCGGCGTTGGCACCGGAGAACCGCTGTCCCCGGCCAAGAAGACGCTGCTGGGCCTGCAGCCCGGCGACACGGTGGGCGCCACCGCCGTCGGCGGCGATTTCCTGCTGCCGCGCGACCCGGGAGCCCCGGTCCTCCTGATCGCGGCGGGCATCGGGATCACCCCTTTCCTGTCCCAGCTGGCGTCCGGCGGGGAGCGGGATACCGTGGTGCTGTATTTGGCCCGGAGCCGCGCCGAGCTGGCCGCCTGTGAACAGTTGGAAAAGTCCGGGGCCCGGGTGGTTGCGCGGCTTGCGGACGGTTCGGCTCCGCCGGAGTTCATGGACGACGCCGGTACGCCCCGCATCGACGCAAGGCGCCTTCAGGAGCTGGTTCCGGATATCCGGGACCGCGCCGTCTATATTTCCGGCTCCCCGAAGAACGTCCAGGACCTGCGGGGGGTGGCCCAGGCAGCAGGGGCCAGGAAGATCCACGTGGATTCCTTTGCCGGATACTGAGGCCGGGCGGCAGTTTTCCTTTGCGACGCGCGTACTGCTAAGCTCTAGGACGTCCCACCGGCAACGGAGGGAACCCCGGTTGCCCTCGTAGCTCAGGGGATAGAGCGTCTGCCTCCGGAGCAGAAGGCCGTAGGTTCGAATCCTATCGAGGGCACAGTAAATACCCCGCCAGTGCAGCTGGCGGGGTATTTTTCTTTTCCCGCGGTGATCCCCGGCGGAAGACAACCCGGGTGACCGCTATCACTTCAAGGCTTGCCGGAGCGCACCCGAAGAAAATGTCAGCGCCCGAACCTAGGCTGATCACAGTAGCCAACCGCCTCGCGCGGGCCGCTGACAACAAAGGGGTATACCGTGATCTGTTCCATCGTCCCTCCTTACCTGCTTCGGCGCCTTGCGGCCCAGGATGAACCGCGGCTGCGTGCCGTAGCTGTGGCAGCCAAGGAATCCCTGCTGCACATCAAGGAGCTGCAGGCAGTCAGGTCGGCGCCCGCGCCCGCAGCCCGCCCGGCGGCCCGGCAAGCCCGCCCGGGTGGTCCCCACCGGACGATCTACGACGCCCAAGGGGTGGAGCAGCTGCCGGGAAAACTGGTCCGCAAGGAAGGCGCTGCCGCCACCGGCGATGTAGCGGCGGACGAAGCCTATGAGGGCCTGGGCAGCACGTACAGCCTTTACGCGGACGTCTTTGGCCGGGACTCAATCGACGGCGCAGGGCTCCCGCTGGACGCTACTGTCCACTACGGGAGGCTGTATGACAACGCCTTCTGGGATGGGCAGCAGATGGTTTTCGGCGACGGCGACGGGGAGGTTTTCCAGCGTTTCACCAAGTCCCTCAGCGTCATCGGACACGAACTGGCCCACGGCGTCACCCAGTTCACCGCGGGTTTGGCCTACCGCAACCAGGCCGGTGCCCTGAACGAGTCCATGTCGGATGTCTTCGGGGTCCTGGTGGAACAGTACTTCAAGAAGCAAAGCGCTTCGGAAGCCAACTGGTTGATCGGCGAGGGCCTGTTCACCAACCACGTGCAGGGCGTCGCGCTGCGGTCCATGATGGCTCCGGGCACCGCATACGATGACGACGTTCTGGGCAAGGATCCGCAACCCGATTCCATGGACACCTACGTCCGCACCAGCGCGGACAACGGCGGGGTCCACATCAATTCGGGCATACCCAACAAGGCGTTCTACGTGGTCGCTTCAGAGCTCGGCGGCAACGCCTGGGAGGCTCCGGCACAGATCTGGTACGGGACCCTGACCAGCGGCACCCTGCCACCTGCCTGCACCTTCGGCAAGTTCGCACGGACCACGCTGGCAACAGCGGAGGAACTGTTCGGTGCGGGGTCGGCGGAGCATGACGCCGTCCGCAAGGCGTGGGACACTGTGAAGGTCAGGGTTTAGCCCAGCCTGCGGGACTTCCATCCTTGCGGCAGTCTTGCCTGGGCAACCACCGGAGCGTCGAGCAGGATCAGCCGGACATGAAGATAACCGTCCAACGCAGTGGGGGCATAGCAGCCATGACCCGCGTCTGGAGCGTGGACGCGGCCTCCCCCGACCAGAAGGAACGCTGGCTCCCGATCGTGGAAGCCTGCCCGTGGGAAGAAGCCAAGAGCCGGGCACTGACAAGCAACGAACCCGACCGCTTCATGTACTCAATCCGCGCGGGCCAACACCGCGCCACCCTGCCGGAGGGCGCTGTCACCGGCCCCTGGCAGGAGCTGGTGGAATGCGCCAAGGCGGAGGGCTCCGAGTCCACGGGGCGCCGGGGTACCCGCCGCTGAATCAGTTGAATGGCCGGCCGCTTTGATCGGCCCCGGGCTAGACAACCCCTGCCAACTGGCCGCGGAAGGCCCTGCGATAGCTTTGCGGACTCGTGTCCAACACCTTGGCGAAGTGGTGCCGCAGCAGGACGGAATGGCCGAACCCTGCTTCGCGGGCAACTTCGTCGATATTCAACTCCGTGGTCTCCAACAGTTCCTGGGCCCGGAGAACCCTTTGGGAGTTGAGCCAGGCAGCGGGAGTGGCGCCCGTCTCCGCCCTGAACTTACGGGCAAAAGTCCGTGGTGACATGTGGAGCCGCGCCGCGAGGTCATTGACACTGTGCTCCTGGTCGAGGTGTTGCACCATCCACCGCAGGAGCGCCTCCATGGGCGCCGAACCGCACGTGGGCATGGGCCGGTCAATGAACTGCGCCTGGCCGCCGTCACGGTGCGGAGGGACCACCATGTCCCGGGCGATGGCCGCCGCAACGTTGGCGCCCAGCTCCACCCGGACCAGGTGAAGGCACGCGTCGATGCCGGCGGCCGTTCCCGCGCTGGTGATGATGTTCCCGTCCTGGACGTAAAGGACGTTCTCGTCCACCTTGGCCCCTGGGTACTTCGCAGCGAGCTCCTGCGAGTAGCGCCAGTGCGTGGTGCAACGGCGTCCTTCCAGGAGACCCGCTTTGGCCAGGGCGAACGCCCCCGAGCAGATCGACATCACCCAAGCTCCGCGTGCCTGTGCCGCACGGAGCGCCTCATGGACGGACTCAGGAACATCGCGGTCCGCACCAAAGGGCGACATGATCACGAGGTCCGCATCAGCTGCCGCTTCCAAGCCCAGATTGACGTGCAGCGATAATCCCGACTTCATCCGCACATCGCCCGGCTCCGGCGCGCAGACCCTGAAATCAAAGGCCGGGACCCCCGCTCCGCGGTCCGACCTGTCGATGCCGAAGACCTCGAATGCAGTCCCGAACTCAAAGAGTGAAAAGTTGGGAACCACGATCACTGCTACTGATTTCAACATATTTCCAGTGTGGCAGAAATTTGTTCTTTTGGGGCATTTCTGCCACTGTTTCTTGGTCCCCGCCAAGCGCAGGATTGAGTCATGGAAATCTTCGGAATCATCCTCTTCGTAGTCCTCGTTACCGCCGTCGCAGCGACCGTCAGCGCGCTGCTCCGGGACGGCCGCGGACACTATCCTCCGGTCAACTCCAAGGAGCCCTGGAGCGCCTTCGACGCTCCCAGCAGCCCCTACTGGAACCCGCGGATTTACTGACCTGCCGGCCGTCCCTGGCAACAGGTCACAGCCCGAACCACCCAACGCCCGCCATGGCCGGAGTACTGCAGACTTCCGGAAGGCGGGCGTTCCTATGTCCAGCGGCACCCTTAATCGTGGGACGCCCTTGTGCGGGCCAGGGGAGCTTCGGCTAGATTCACCAGCATGATCCAAACCTCGGCCCGGCTCCTCCAGCTGTTGTCCCTGCTGCAGGTGCGCCGCGAATGGACCGGGCCGGCGCTGGCTGAGCGCATGGGCGTCACGGAACGTACCGTGCGCCGGGATATCGAGAAGCTGCGGAACCTCGGCTATCCCATCCATGCCTCGCCCGGCATCGCGGGCGGCTACCAACTCGGCGCCGGTGCGCAACTGCCTCCGCTGCTCCTTGACGACAATGAGGCATTGGCGGTTGCCCTTGGCCTGAACTCCGTTGCTGCCGGGCCGGTGGCCGGCATCGGCGAAGCCTCGGTGCGCGCACTGACCAAGCTCGAACAGGTGTTGCCCTCCCGGCTCCGTTCGAGGTTCGCCATGCTCAAGGGGGCCGTCACCGCACTTCCCAGCAACGCCGCTTCCGTGGACCCTCAGCAGTTGACGGTCCTGTCCTCGGCGATTGCCGACCGCCGCCAGGTGTCCTTTGACTACGTCACGTCCGAGGGCGAATCGTCCAGCCGTCTGGTGGAACCGTACAGGCTGGTTGACACGGGACGCCGTTGGTACCTCGTAGCCTGGGACGTCGGGCGCGAGGATTGGCGAACTTTCCGCGCGGACCGCATTGCGTCCCTGCCCAGCGAACGCAAGCGCTATGAACCGCGGCCGCTGCCGGCTGAGGACCTGGCCGCCTATGTCCAGCAGTCGATCACCCGCTCGCCGTACAGGTTCGACGTCGTCGTGCGGCTGCGCGCCCCGCTCGCCGAGGTTGCCGCCGTCGTCGGTCCGCACCTTGCTTCACTTACGGCAGAAAGTCCCACCAGCACCATCCTTCGCGCCGGTTGGGACAACCTGGCCGCACCGGTAGCCCAGCTGGCAGCCCTGGACATGGATTTCGAGATCATCGAACCCGCCGAGTTCTCATCGTTCGCCCTGCGCCTGTCCCGCCGGCTCAAAGCAGCGGCCGGGAACGTGACTGACGCCGCAGAGGACACTCTCCCCCGGCAGTAGACTGGCCTGAGCCATGACAATTCATATCTCCTACCCCGCTGAGCTGCCGGTATCCGAGCGCCGCGAGGATCTGATGGCGGCCATCGCCGCAAACCAGGTGACCATCATTGCCGGCGAGACCGGTTCGGGCAAAACCACCCAGATCCCCAAAATGTGCCTTGAACTGGGCTTGGGCGAGCAGGGCCTGATCGGTCACACACAGCCCAGGCGCCTCGCGGCCAGGACGGTTGCCGAACGCATCGCTTCCGAACTCGGCGTGGAGATCGGCCAGGAAGTGGGCTTCCAGGTCCGGTTCACCGGCGAGGTCAGTGCCGCCACCAAGGTCAAGCTGATGACCGACGGTATCCTGCTCGCGGAGATCCAGCGGGACAAGCTGTTGCGCAAATACAGCACGATCATCGTTGACGAGGCCCATGAACGGAGCCTCAACATCGACTTCATTCTCGGCTACCTCAAGCGGATACTCCCCCAGCGGCCGGACCTGAAAGTCATCATCACCTCGGCAACCATCGATCCCGAACGCTTCGCGAACCACTTTGGCACCGACACCGCCCCCGCCCCGATCATCGAGGTTTCCGGGCGGACGTATCCGGTCGAAATCCGCTACCGTCCCCTGTCCCAGCCGGCCAACCCGGACGCCGAAGAATCCGACGACGAACTCGAAGAGGACCGGGATCCGCTGGATGCGGTCTGTGACGCCGTGGATGAGCTCGCAAAGGAGGCTCCGGGAGACATCCTCGTCTTCTTCTCCGGCGAGCGCGAGATCCGCGATGCCGCCGAGGCAATCAACGGACGCATCCAAAGCAACCGCCGCCTTGCCGGGACGGAAGTCCTGCCGTTGTATGCGCGGTTGAGCCTGCAGGAACAGCACCGGGTTTTCAACCCCGGCGGCAAACGCCGCATCATCCTGGCGACGAACGTCGCCGAGACATCGCTGACAGTCCCCGGCATCAAGTACGTCATCGACACCGGAACAGCGCGAATTTCCCGCTATTCGCACCGGACCAAGGTTCAGCGCCTGCCGATCGAACGTGTTTCGCAGGCCTCGGCCAACCAGCGGTCCGGCCGTTGCGGGCGTGTGTCCGAAGGTATTGCCATCCGGCTCTACTCCGAAGAGGATTTCGAGTCCCGTCCGCAGTTCACGGACCCGGAGATCCTGCGGACCAACCTCGCCGCCGTCATCCTGCAGATGACCGCCATGGGCGTTGCCCGCAGCCCCAAGGATGTGGAGAACTTCCCGTTCGTGGAGCCGCCGGAGTCGCGGGCAATCAACGACGGCGTCACCCTCCTTCGCGAGCTGGGCGCCCTCAGCGTTTCCAAGCCCGAGGGACCTGGAGGCCCGTCAGCCGGAAAGCAGGGCAAGAACCGTGGCGGACGCGGTCCGGGCCGTGATGGCGGCGGCCTGACGGCCATCGGGCAAAAGCTTGCGCAGCTCCCGGTCGACCCGCGCCTTGGGCGCATGATCGTGGAGGCCGGCAAACGTGGATGCGTGCGGGAAGTCATGATCCTCGCAGCTGCCCTGACCATCCAGGATCCCCGCGAGCGCCCTACGGACAAGCAGCAGCTCGCGGCGGAAAAGCATGCCCGCTTCCGTGACGAGAACTCCGACTTCACCGGCTACCTGAATCTGTGGAACTACGTGCAGGAAAAGCAGCAGGAGTTGTCCTCCACGCAGTTCCGCAGGTTGTGCCGCACCGAGTTCATCAACTACCTGCGGGTCCGCGAGTGGCAGGACCTCTTCACCCAGCTTCGCCAGCTGGCGAAACCGTTGGGAATCACCCTCGACACCAAGCTCGAGGCCGATCCCGTGGGCCACCACGACGATATCCACATCAGCTTGCTGTCGGGTCTGTTGAGCCACATCGGCGTCCTCGACGAGCGCAAGCGCGAATATGCCGGGGCCCGCGGCACCCGCTTCGCCATCTTCCCGGGATCGGCCTTGTTCAAGAAGTCGCCCGCTTTCGTCATGGCGGCCGAACTGGTGGAGACCAGCAGGCTCTGGGCACGCGTCGCGGCGAAGTTCGATCCGTTGTGGGCAGAGCTCGTTGCCCCGCACCTGGTCAAACGCTCCTACAGCGAACCGCACTGGTCATCACGCCAAGGCGCCGTGCTGGCCCATGAAAAAGTGACCCTTTACGGCGTGCCGATCATCCCGGACCGCAGGGTCAATTACGGCCGCATTGACCGCGAACTCTCGCGCGAGCTGTTCATCCGTCACGCCTTGGTGGAAGGTGAGTGGCGGACCCACCACAAGTTCTTCCACCGGAACCGCGCGCTGCTCCAGGAAGTCGAAGAGCTGGAGACCCGCATGCGGCGGCGGGACATCCTGGTGGACGACCAGACGCTCTTTGAGTTCTACGATGCCCGGGTGGGTCCGGACGTCGTGTCCGAGCGCCATTTCGACAAGTGGTGGAAAGAGGCCCGCCAGGCCGATCCCGCGCTGTTGGACTTCGACGAATCGCTCCTCATGAACGAGGACGCCGAGGGCCTCGACGAATCCGCGTATCCCAAGGTATGGCGCCACAAAGGCTTCGAACTGCCGCTGAGCTACGAGTTCCACCCTGTGGCGCCGGGATCGGCGCCCAACCCCTCCGACGGCGTGACCGCCGAGGTTCCGGTCCTGTTCCTGAACCAAATGGATGATGCCCCCTTCCGTTGGCAGATCCCCGGCCAACGCGTGGATCTGGTCACTGCCTTGATCAAGTCCCTTCCCAAGCAGATCCGCAAGAATTTCGTCCCGGCTCCGGATGTCGCCCGGCAGGCCACTGCCGCGTTGGAGAAGGACTTTGGTCCCGCCACGGACGAACTTGAGCCATCCCTTGAGCTGGTTCTGCGCCGGCTGCGTGGCCACATTATTCCGCCCGGTTCCTGGAACTGGGATGCCGTCCCCCAGCACCTCCGCGTGAGCTTCAAGGTAGTGGACAGCAAGGGCAAAGTGCTGGGCGAGGGCAAGAACCTTGCCCAACTGCAGGAGACCCTGGCGCCGGCAACCCGGCGTGCCATCGCAGAATCACTTGGAGCCACGCCCGCCAGCACCCGCAAAGCGAAGGTGCCGGAGGCGCCGCTGGAGAACACCCCGCACGGCAATCGTGCAGTGGCAGGTACGGCCGCAGGTGACGGAGTAGTGGCCGAGCGCTCGGGTATCACCGAGTGGGACTTCGGAACCGTTGAACGGCAGGTCACCCGCACCGTCAAAGGCCACGCAGTAACCGGGTTCCCGGCAGTGGTGGACGAGGGAAAGTCGGTGGCCTTGAGGGTGTTCCAAACCCGGCAGGAACAGGAAGCGGCCATGCGTGGCGGCGTCATCCGGCTCCTGGCGCTGCGCATCCCCTCCCCGGACAGGTACGTGCTGGAGCACCTCAGCAACACCGAGAAGTTGACGTTTAGCCAAAACCCGCATGGTTCCGTGAGCGCGCTGATCGCCGACTGCGCTTTGGCCGCCATTGACAAGCTGACTCCCGCGGAACTTCCGTGGGACCGAACTGCTTTCGATGCGTTGTACGAACTGGTCCGCGCGGAACTGATCGATACCGTTTTCACGGTGACGGCCGTCGTCGAACGCATCCTCTCCAGTACCCGCAGGATCCAGAAGCAGCTTAAGGCCAGTACCAGCCTGCCGTTGATCAGCGCGGTAAACGACATGAAGAGCCAACTGGAGCAGTTGGTCTACCCCGGTTTTGTGGCACAGACGGGCTACGCCCAGCTGAGCCAGTTGCCCCGCTATCTCCAGGCCATGGAGAAGAGGTTGGACAAGCTGCCGGGCAACGTGCAGCGCGATGCCCTCAGCATGGCGGTCATCCAAGGCCTCGAGGACGATTACGACGACGCCGTGGCGGCATTGACGCCCGGCCGTCGGGTGGGGCCGGAGTTAACCCGGGTGCGCTGGATGATCGAGGAGCTGAGGGTCAGCCTGTTCGCCGTGGAATTGGGGACCGCCTACTCGGTCTCCGAGAAACGGATCCGGACGGTCCTGAACCAAGCCCTGGCACCGGCCTAGGCGCCGGACTCAGTCCTCCGGCACGAACCCGGCATGGCCGGCAGAACGGAGTGCCGCCCGAAGCTTCACGGCTGTTGCGTCCATGACCGCCGGATCCGGATTGTGGTCCACATTGTGCACCTCGAAGTCGGCCATCGAATATGCCGGCCAGACGTGGACGTGCAGGTGGTCCACTTCAAAGCCCTCCATGAGCACGCCTACACGCTTGGCGTCGTAGATGTCTTCCTGGACCTTGCCGATCTTCTGGGCCACGTCCATGACCTTGCCCAGCAGTTCGGGGCTTGCATGGGTCCACGAATCCACTTCTTCCCGCGGTACCACCAAAGTGTGGCCGGGGGTGATTGGCGCGATGGTCAGGAAGGCAACTACGTCACTGTCCTTCCACACGAAACGCCCGGGGATTTCTCCGTTGATGATCCTGGTGAACAGCGTGCTCATGCGTCAGCCCTTTCCGATGGTTCCTGAAGAGTGGAGGTGTCCAGGACAAAACGGTATTTCACGTCGCCGGCCACCATGCGGTCGTATGCCTGGTTGAGTCCGGTGGCTTCCACGATCTCGATGTCACTGGCCACGCCATGCTCGGCGCAGAAATCGAGCATCTCCTGGGTTTCCGCGATGCCCCCGATCAGTGATCCCGCGTAGGCGAGGCGCCGGCGGATGAGCTGGCCGGGGCTGACGGGAGGCATGTCCTCCGCCGGCAGGCCCAGCTGGAACAGTGCTCCCTCCAAGCGCAGGGTGCGGAAATAGGGATTGAGGTCGTGCGGGGCCGCGACGGTGTCGATGATGACGTCGATGCTCCTGTCGGCGGCCTCCATCGCCTCCGGGTCCTTCGAAAGCACCACACGGTCCGCCCCGAGTTCACGGGCGGCCTCGAATTTGGATTCCGAGGTGGTGAACACGGTGACCTCGGCGCCCATGGCCTTGGCGATCTTGACGGCCATGTGCCCCAATCCGCCAAGCCCTACGACGCCGACGGAATCGCCCTCTTCCACCTCGAAGTAGCGCAAGGGCGAGTAGGTGGTGATGCCGGCGCACAGCAAGGGGGCGGCTGCGGCGGGGTCGAGCGCCTCGGGAATGCGGAGCACGAAGCGGCGGTCAACCACTACCAGTGTTGAGTATCCGCCTTGCGTCACGGCATCGCCGTTGCGGGGATCCTTCGCACCGTAAGTGCCCACGTTGCCGCGTTCGCAATACTGTTCAAGGCCCTCAAGGCAGCTTTCGCATTCCCGGCAGGAGTCCACTAGGCAGCCAACGCCCACACGGTCGCCGGGAGCGAAGTCAGCCACGGCGGAACCCACCCGGGTCACCCGGCCAACAATTTCGTGGCCTGGTACCAACGGGTAGTGCGGTACCCGCCATTCGGCGCGGGTGGCGTGAACGTCGGAATGGCAGAGGCCGCAGAACTCAATGGCGATCTCGACATCGTCGTCCTTGGGCGCCCGCCTGGCAACGGTCAGGGGTACCAATCCGCTCTCCGGCGAGGTTGCCCCGTACGCGGCTGCCAGGGCCCCGCCGTCCGGCGCGGCCCCGCTTTCCTCGACGGTGATCGGCTTGGCAAGGGGTGGGGGTACAGGTCGTCCAGGGGTCATGGTTCGACGCTACTCCCGGAAACGCGGCTCGTGCCACTTGGGCCCGCTCCGTCGAAGGGCCCGGCGCCTACTGCCACGGGATTCGCTCCGTTATTGGACCACTGGGAGAACGAACCGGGGAACAGGGCTGCCTCGAAGCCGGCGATGGCCAGTGCCGCTATTTCGTGCGCTGCCGTCACCCCGGAACCGCAGTAGACGGCAACCTTCGCGCCCTCGGTGACACCCAGGCTGCCGAAGCGTCGCCGCAGTTCCCCAGCCGGCAGGAAGTGTCCGGCGTCGTCCACGTTGGCGGTGGTTGGTGCGCTGACCGCGCCGGGAATGTGCCCTGCCCGCGGATCGATCGGCTCAACCTCACCCCGGTAGCGTTCACCGGCGCGGGCATCGAGGAGAATACCGTCGCCGGGCCACGCCGCGGCCTCACGCTCGGTGATGGTGGGCAGGAGGCCCTCACGCAAGGAGACGTTTCCGACGACGGCGGACACCTCGCCCGTCTCCTCCGGGTAACCTGCCGCGCGCCAGGCGGCCAGTCCGCCGTCGAGCAGGTACACCTCCTCAAGGCCCGCATTCCGCAGCATCCACCAAGCGCGCGCCGCTGCCATGCTGCCGCTGTTGTCGTACGCGACCACTGTGTCGCCGTCGTTGATTCCCCAGCTGCGGGCAGCTTCCTGGAAGCGGGCCGTGGACGGAAGGGGGTGCCGGCCCCGGTCCGGCTGCGCGTGGTCGGCCAACTGGGACGGGAGGTCCACGAAGACAGCTCCGGGCAGGTGCCCGGACAGATATTCCTCATGCCCGTCGGTCCGGCCCAGCACCCAGCGCACGTCCAGCAGCACAAGCCGCTCCCCCGCCGCGAGTCGTCTGTTCACTTCGGCTGCGTCCATGAGGATGGCCATCAGTTCTCCCTTGCTTGCGTCCTTGCCGTTGCTCCCCATCCAGCCTAGTGCGGCAGCCGGGCTGCCTCCTTCCAGAGCCTGCCGGACCGCGCCGGTAGTCTTGTCCGGTGAGCAATTCAGGCATTCAGGACAGGGCATGGGCCCACGAGGCCATCCGGAAGATCGAGGCGGAGAACAACCGCTCCGCGGATACCCACCTCTACGCGGTGCCGCTCCCCGAACACTGGGGCGTGGACCTCTATCTCAAAGATGAATCCACGCACCGCTCCGGCAGCCTGAAGCACCGCCTGGCACGCTCACTGTTCCTCTATGGCCTGGTCAACGGCTGGATCACCGAGGGAACTACCATCGTCGAAGCATCCAGCGGAAGCACAGCCGTGTCCGAGGCCTACTTCGCGCGCCTGATCGGCCTGCCCTTCATCGCAGTCATGACCAAAACCACCAGTCCGGAGAAGATCGCGTTGATCGAAGATTTCGGGGGTGCCTGCCTGTTGGTGGATCACGCCTCGGAAGTCTACGCAGTGGCCGAGGAGACCGCCCGCACCTCCGGCGGCTACTACATGGACCAGTTCACCTTCGCCGAGCGGGCCACGGACTGGCGCGGCAACAACAACATCGCCGAATCGATCTTCCAGCAGCTGGCGCTGGAACGGCACCCCGTGCCTGAATGGATCGTGGTGGGCGCCGGCACAGGAGGAACCAGTGCGACGATCGGCCGCTACCTCCGCTATAACCGGCACAGCACACGGCTTGCCGTGGTGGATCCGGAGAATTCGGCGTTCTACCCTGCCTGGCGCGACGGGGACTGCGGATCCGCCAGCGGGCTGCCCTCACGCATCGAAGGAATCGGACGTCCGCGCGCGGAACCCAGCTTTGTTCCGGCGGTGATCGACCACATGATCCAAGTGCCGGATGCCGCTTCGATCGCCGCCATGCGGCATCTGGCGAAGCTCGCAGGCCTTCATGCCGGGCCATCCACCGGAACCAACCTGTGGGGGGTCTGGCAGCTGATCGCCGGGATGGTCGCCGAGGGACGGCGCGGCAGCGTCGTGTCATTGATGTGCGACTCAGGTGAGCGGTATGCAGGCAGCTATTACGACGCCGGCTGGCTGGCACGTCAGGGCCTGGAACCTGCCGGTTATGAACAGATGCTGGACAACTTCCTCGACACCGGGACGTGGAACGGCTAAATCTCCACGGTCTGCCGGGGCGCGAGGCTGGAATACGTCGTGCCGTAGCGGGCTCCAAACCGTGTCACATGCCCCTCCACCAAGCCACGGCCCACCTCATTGAGCAGCCCGTCATGGACCGGGTAGGCCTGCGGGGCCCGGACGGAGATGACAAAGTCCACCACCTCGCCCACCTTCGACCACGGAGCGTGGATCGGCACGAGGAGTGTTTTGACCTGGATGCCGTCCGGCACCACGAAGGAATCACCGGGGTGGAACACATTGCCGTCAATGAGGTAGCCGATGTTGGCCACCACGGGGATCTGCCCGTGGATCAGGGCATGCTGCCCCCCGAATGTCTTGACATCAAACCCAGCAATGTCCACAGCCGAGCCCGGGTCCACGGCCCGAATCCGCTCCTCTACGGCGTCGACCGATGCCTCAGCGGCTGCCTTGGTGAGGGTCCGCGCCACCCCCTCCGGTGCATGGACCACCAGGCGTTCGTTCATCGTCAGCGCCTCCAACAGCACGGCCTGGTCGATGTGGTCCGGGTGTTCGTGGGTGACCAGTACGGCCTGCGCGCCTTCCAAGGCCTCTTTCGATTCCGAATAAATACCGGGATCGATGACCAGGACGTTCCCGTCTTTCTCCAGGCGGACACAGGCGTGGGTGTACTTAGTGAGCTTCATGGTCACAGCCTAGGGGCGGCCGTAGAACGATTCCAAGCACCCCCTGCGGTAAAATCAGGGTTGGCCAGCACCCCAGGGAAGTGAGTTTTTCAATGCCACAGGGCACCCAATCCGCCACCAGTGGCAGGTCAACACCCACTACCGGGGGCGTCAAGGAACAACGTGTCACCAAGCAGCGACTGGCCGTCAGCGCCGCCTTGGATGAACTGGATGACTTCGTCAGCACGCAGGAGCTGTACCGGCTGCTCCAAAACAAGGGCATCTCGGTATCGCTGGCCACGGCCTACCGGATCCTGCAGTCGCTGGCAGACGACGGCCTGATCGACGTGCTCCGTAATGGCGACGGCGAGGCCGTATACCGGCGCTGCGCCGTTACCGGCCACCATCACCATCTGCTGTGCCGCAACTGCGGCAAGGCCGTGGAGGTGGAGGCTCCCGCCGTGGAGACCTGGGCCGCCAGGACCGCAGCGGAACACGGGTTCACCGAAGTGGCGCACACCGTGGAGATTTTCGGGCTCTGCCCGGAATGCACGGCCCGGAAGGCCGCCGGGACACTCTAGTCCGGCGGGACACTCCAGTCCGGCGGGACTCTGTACCTAGACGGCGCGTGCGGGCTGGTCCCGCGACACCCTGCCGTTGAGGCCGCGGTTGGCCCGGACCCGCCCGATCACCCGGCACACCACGTAGATCAGGAATGACAACGTGGTGACGTAAGGGCTGATGGGGATGCGGCTGCCCAGCGCCAGGAGGATTCCACCCACCGTGGCCGTGAGTGCGAAGAGGACGCTCAGGAGGACAATCAGCTTGGGCGACGTCGTTACCCTCAGCGCTGCGGCCGCCGGCGTAATCAGCAGGGCCAGCACCAGCAAGGCTCCCACGATCTGGATGGACAGTGCCACGGTGATGCCCAACAACACCATGAAGCCGATGGCGAGCCCGCGCACGGGGACTCCGCGGGCCTCTGCCATTTCAGGATCCACGCTCGCAAAGCCCAGGGGACGCCAGATCAGAACCAGGGCAGCCATGACCACAACCGCCGTTCCCGCCAGGGTCTGGAGCTGGACGGTATCCACGGACACTATCTGGCCCGTGAGCAGTCCGAACTTGTTGGCGGCACGTCCCTCATAGAGGGCCAGGAAAAGAATTCCCAGGCCCAGGCCGAACGGCATGATGACGCCGATGGTCGAGTTTTTGTCCCTGGCCCTGACGCCCATGAAGCCCAGTAGTACCGCTGCTGCCACCGAGCCCACCAGGGAGCCCAGGATGATGTCGGCTCCGATGAGCAACGCAAAAGCAGCACCGGCAAAGGACAACTCCGAAATGCCGTGGACCGCGAAGGCGAGATCGCGCTTCATCACGAACGTGCCCACCAGGCCGCCGAGCAGGCCCAGGACTGCTCCGGCCCAGATGGAGTTCTGGACCAGTGCCAGCAGTTCGCCGTAGTTCTCGAAATTGAAGATGGTCTGCAGGATGCCATCGAGGTCCATCAGAACTCCTCCCCGGCAGCTGTGTGCGCATCGTCGTGGAAGTGCGTGGTGGCGTCCGGAAGCCCGACGACGACGAACCTGCCGTTGGTCTGGATGACCTCCACGTGGCTGTTGTACAGATCGGAGAGCACGTCGGTTGTCATGACTTCCTGCGGGGTGCCTACGCGGAAACGTCCACCGGCCAGGTAGAGGACACGATCCACGTAGTCGATCACGGGGTTGATTTCGTGCGTCACGAACACCACGGCGCTGTTCCTCTTGTGGCACTGCTCATTAATAAGGGCACTCACGCCCTGCTGGTGGTTCAGGTCCAGCGAGAGCAGCGGCTCATCACACAGCAGCACAGCGGGATCGGTGGCCAGCGCCTGGGCAACGCGCAGGCGCTGCTGCTCCCCGCCGGACAACTGCCCCACGGGGACCTTGGCGTAGTCGGAGGCCCCCACGAGTTCCAGAAGTTCATCAACGCGCCGATTGACTTTTCCGGAGCCCAGCCGGACTCCCCAGCGGTGGCCGTCGATGCCCAGGGCCACCAGGTCCCTGGCACGTAGCGGCGTGTCAGGAGCGAAAGACTTTTGCTGCGGAATGTACCCGATGGTGCGGCTCCCGCGCTCCACGGGGCGTCCGCCAAGGGTCACCGTTCCGGACTGCAGTTCCTGGAGTCCGAGGAGGACCTTGAGGAAGCTGGTCTTACCGCTTCCGTTCGGCCCCAGGACCGCGAAGAACTCGCCGGGGCTGATGTCGAGGTCAAGGCCCTTCCAGAGTGTCCGCTTGCCGAACTGAAGGCTCGCTTCGCGGAGGCTCACTACCGGTGTCAAAAGTTGTCCTCGATCCATGCGCATCCTGGGTGGGCGCAACTCAGTCAGTGGTGGGCATTTTGCCTGGCGGCATCTGTCCTGGACGGACAGCCACCTGATTATCTTAGGCGATGCTATTTCGCCAGTGCGGCCGACATTGCCTCGACGTTGGCGGTCATCCACTGGAGGTAGTCCTTGCCCTCGGGAACGGTCTCGGTGAAGTCAACCACCGGCACGCCCGCAGCTTCGGCAGCCTTCTTCACGGACTCGGTCTGTGGACCTTCCGTTTGGCCGTTGTAGGCCAGCAGGCGGACTCCGGCCACGATGTCTGCGGTTTCCTTCAGGACGGAAGCGGGCACATCCGTCCCCTCTTCCACCGCCGAGCTGTAGGCCTCGGGCGTCTTGTTGACCAGCCCTGCGGCTTCAAGGAGGTACAGGGGAACGGGCTCCGTGATGGCTACCGGGGCGCCCTGTTGGCTGGCTTTCAATGACTCCAGCTTTCCAGCCAACTCCGAAAGGCCGGTTTTGAAGCCGGCGGCGTTGTCTTTGAAGGTGGGAGCAGCAGCGGCATCCAAGGCACTGAGCTTGTCCGCCACCTTGTCCGCGAGCTTGCCCATGGCGTCCAGGCTGTACCAAACGTGCTCGTTGAACTCGCCGTGGTCGTGGCCATGGCCGTCTTCAGCGTGTGCGTCCTCGCTGTGGTTCTCCCCTTCGGGAGCCAGCCCGGATACTTCCACTGCGCTGACGATGTTGTCGTGGCCGATGTTGGTGTCGTCGGCGATTTTGTGGAGGAATCCGTCATAGCCTCCCCCGTTTTCCACGACGAGCTGTGCCTTGGAGACCACCAGCTTGTCCTGGGCACTGGCTTCGTAGGAGTGGGGGTCCTGGCTCGTCTTGGTGATGATCGCCTTCACGTCCACCTTGTCACCGCCTACGGCTTTGACGATCTCCCCGTAGACATTGGTGGAAGTCACCACGTGCAGGACACCGGAAGACGCCGACGGCGACTCCCCGCCGCCGCCCGCACCGGTACTTCCGGAGCAGGAAGCAAGGGCCAGGGCAGCGATGGCGGAAACAGCGGCAACGGACAGGCGGGCGGCGTAGCGACGCACGGAAACCTCGGATCTACTCATTCGAGAATGGGGCACAACAACAAATGGATGTGTCCAGTGTAGCTGCTAATAGGAATGATTCCTATTTAGAAAACAGGGATGCTGAATCCTTTACTGCTGCGGGTGCGGTCCGCCCAGCCTCCGGATGCCCGTGGCCTGCGTAGCGTCCCGGATCTCGCCCACGAGCTGCTCAATGACATCTTCAAGGAAGAGGACACCTTGGATATTCCCCTTGGGGCCAACCACGCGGGCCAAATGGGAGCCCGTCCGTTGCATCACGGACATGGCCCTTTCGATTTCGTCATCGGGCGAGAGGTTGGCAAAGGAACGGATGCGCCCCTCGGCAATGGGGTGCCTGCGCCCTTCCTCCGGGATGGACAGGATGTCCTTGACGTGCAGGTACCCGGCGAGTTCGCCGTCGTCGTCCACCATCGGGAAGCGCGAGAAGCCGGTACGGCTGACCGCTTTTTCCAACTCCACGGGAGTGGACGAGGTCTTGAGCATCACCAGCTTGTCCAGGGGCACCATGATGCTGGAAGCGGTGTGTTCGGAGAACTCAAGCGCGCCGGTCAACAACCCGGCTTGGTCATCCACCAGGCCGTGCCTGGTGGACTCCTGCACGATCGACTGCACTTCCTCCAAGGTAAAGGAAGAGGAAACCTCGTCCTTGGGCTCGATCCGCATCAGGCGCAGGATGTGGTTGGCGAGCCAGTTCAAGGTCCAGATCACGGGCTTGACCATCCTGGCGATGAACACCAGCGGCGGCGCCAGCAGCAGTGCTGCCTTGTCCGCCACAGACACCGAAATGTTCTTCGGCACCATTTCGCCGAAGGTCACGTGGAGGAAAGTCACGAACAACAAAGCGATCCCAAAAGCGATCACATCGGCCAGTTCGACCGGAACACCCACCACTTCCAAGGGCCCGGCCAGCAGGTGGTGGATGGCCGGCTCTGCCACCTGCAGGATCAACAGCGAGCACACCGTGATGCCTAGCTGTGCGCAAGCAAGCATGAGGGACACGTTTTCCATGGCGAGCAGGGTAGTTTGAGCGCGCTTGGAGCCGCTTTCCGCCAGCGGCTCGATCTGGCTGCGGCGCGCGGACATGACGGCGAACTCGGCGCCGACAAAGAAGGCGTTGCCGATCAGAAGGACAACGAGCCACATGATGCCAACCCAATCGTTCACAGGGCACCTGCCTCATGGTTGCGCTCGTCGGTCCCCGCCGGGTTGTCCTGCGGTTCAGCTATGTGATGGAAACAGATCCTGTCGATCCTTCGACCATCCATCCTCGTGACCGTCAGCGTTCCGCCGTCGACCTCCACAGTGTCTCCCACCGTGGCGATGCGTCCCAGCTTGCTCATGACGTAGCCGCCTACGGTCTCGTAGGCCGATTCGTCAGGAACTTTCAGCCCCGGAATCTGCTCCGAGACTTCGTCCGGCCGCAGGAGACCGGGAAAATACCAATCCCCCGAAGCGCTCTGCAGCAATCCCGGACGGACCTTGTCATGTTCATCGGCAACCTCGCCCACAATTTCCTCCACCAGGTCCTCCAAGGTGGCGATTCCGGCCGTGCCGCCGTATTCGTCAAGGACCACCGCCAGCTGGAGGTTGCCCTCCCGCAGTTCGGCCAGCAGGGAGTCGAGGTGGATGGTCTCAGGGACACGCAGGACGTCGGTCATGATCGCACCGGCTTCCAGTTTGCCGCGGCGGTCGGCCGGGACAGCTACCGCCTTCTTGATGTGGACAACCCCACGGATGTCATCAGCTGAATCGCCGATCACGGGAAAACGCGAATAGCCGGTCCGCCGGGCGGCGTCCAGGATGTCCGAAACGGGCTGGTCGGCGTCGATCGTCTCCATCCGGATACGCGGGGTCATGACATCCGCCGCGGTCCTGCCGGAGAAGTTCAGCGTTCTGGCCACGAAGTTCGCCGTACCTGCGTCAAGTGTTCCCAGTTCTGCTGACCGACGGACCAGGGAAGCGAGCTCCGCGGGCGTCCGCGCTCCGGAGATCTCCTCCTTTGCTTCCAGGCCGAAGACGTTGAGGACCTTGTTCGAGAAGCCGTTCAACACCACAATGGCCGGTTTGAAGACCGCGGTGAAGACCAGTTGCGCAGGGGCAAGGCGCTTGCCCAAAGGAAACGCGAGGGCTATGGCCATGTTCTTGGGCACGAGCTCACCCAGGAGCATGGACAGAAGCGTGGCCAGCGCCATGGCCACAACCAACGCTACGGAGGCAGCGACTTCCGGGCTCAGGCCCAGCAGTGCCAGCGGTCCGCTCAGGAGATGACCCACGGAAGGCTCCATGACGAAACCCGTCAGCAGAGTGGTGAGCGTGATGCCCAGTTGGCAGCTGGACAGCTGCGTGGACAGCGACTTGAGGCATTTAAGAAGGGCTGCGGCGGCGTGGTCGCCGTCGTCCACAGCCCGCTGCACGCTGGCTTGGTCAAGCGCTACCAGGGAAAACTCGACAGCGACGAAGAAGCCGGTCCCCAGGATCAAGGCAAAACCGGCCAGGAGGAGAATCCATTCCATCTACCGCATCCCTCCACGGAGCGCGGACCCGAATACGGTCAGCGCATTGGCGCGGTGAGGGTCCGGCGGAGGTTGGTCGGGCGCAGCAGGAGACGACTCTGCGGGTCCACCGGCAGGGGCCGCCGGTTCATGATGGGCATGTGAACGGGTGCTGCCGGCGTGCTGGGTACGGTGTGCGGAGGTGCCGTCCAGGCTCCCCCGGCAGTACCCAGGCCGGCACCTGGATTTACTGTCCATAAGGGTTTTAGTCTACAGCCCGGGAAGCCGCGGGACCCGCGCTCCTTCCCGCAATCACAGGTGCCTGAGCATCGCTCACGAAAGCCGACATGATTTAGGTCACCACTATTGGCAGTTAACCAATGATCCTAACTAGACTGGCAAAGGTCTGAGTTCGCGGGACGCGGACCCTGGCACATCGTTGCGGAACAGCAACTGTGGCCAGCGGGAAAATAACACTCATGGAAGAGGCGTATTTCAAGTGCCAGAGCAGCCCAGCCACCGTCTACCAGAGGAATTTGGCGGAAACGAGTGGCTCGTTGACGAACTGTACGAGCGGTACCAGCAGGACAAGAATTCGGTCGACGCCAAATGGTGGCCGCTTTTCGAGTCCTTCAATACCAGCGAGGGCACTTCTTCCAACGGAAATTCTGCAGCCGCCACGGCTGCCAATCCCCCTACCCAAGTACTTCCCGTAGTAGCCCCGGCTGCAGCGGCTCCGGCACCGGCGCCGGCCGCGCCCAAGGCTGCTCCTGCCCCTGCTGCTGCCTCTCCGGCACCGGCACCGGCGAAGAAAGAACCGGCCACGGTTGCCAGGGACGGGGCAAAGAAGCCCACCGGCGGCAACGCGGCACAGCCGATCCCGGCCCAGCTGCCCAAGAACACCAAGGCGCCCACGGCGCCGGAAGAGGACGTCGTTTCAGTCCTCCGCGGCCCCGCAAAGGCCATCGCCTCCAACATGGTCACCAGCCTCGAAGTGCCCACCGCCACCAGCGTGCGGGCAGTACCGGCCAAGTTGCTCATTGACAACCGCGTAGTCATCAACTCCAACCTTGCACGCGCCCGCGGCGGCAAGGTGTCCTTCACGCACCTCATTGGCTACGCCGTGGTCCGCGCGCTTTCCCAGTTCCCGTCGATGAACGTCTACTACGACGAAATCGATGGCAAGCCCAGCGCAGTCCAGCCCGCCCACGTCAACTTCGGCATCGCCATTGACATGCCCAAGCCCGACGGCACCCGCCTCCTGATGGTTCCCAACATCAAGAAGGCGGAGACCATGGACTTCGCGGAGTTCTGGCACACCTATGAGGACCTCATCAAGCGTGCCCGGAACAGCAAGCTCACCGCCGACGACCACGCCGGCACCACCGTGTCCCTCACCAACCCCGGCGGCATCGGCACCGTCCACTCGGTTCCCCGCCTCTCCAAGGGCCAGGCCGCGATCATCGGCGTCGGCGCGCTCGACTACCCGGCCGAGTTCCAGGGCGCGAGCGAGAAGATCATCGCCCAGAACGCCATCAGCAAGATCCTGACGCTGACCTCCACCTACGACCACCGCGTCATCCAGGGTGCAGGCAGCGGCGAGTTCCTCAAGCTGGTCCACCAGCTCCTCCTGGGCGCCCAGAACTTCTACGACGAGATCTTCGAAGCGCTGCGCATTCCGTACGAGCCCGTCCGCTGGAGCCCGGACCTCCAGGTTGATCCGGCAGACGAAATCAACAAGGTTGCCCGGATCCAGCAGCTCATCCACTCCTACCGGGTCCGCGGCCACCTGATGGCCGACACCGATCCCCTGGAGTACGTCCAGCGCAAGCACCCGGACCTTGACGTCCTCACCTACGGCCTGACCCTGTGGGACCTGGACCGCGAATGGCCCACGGGCGGTTTCGGCGGCAAGCCGCAGCTGAAGTTCCGTGACATCCTCGGCGTCCTTCGCGACGCTTACTGCCGCACCACCGGCATCGAGTACATGCACATCCAGGAACCTGCCGAGCGCAAGTGGTTCCAGGACGAACTGGAGCACCCCTACTCCAAGCCCAGCCGCGAAGAACAGCTGCGCATCGTCTCCAAGCTCAATGCCGCAGAGGCTTTCGAAACCTTCCTGCAGACCAAGTTCGTGGGCCAGAAGCGGTTCTCGCTTGAAGGCGGCGAGTCCCTGATTCCGCTGCTGGACGCCATCATCTCCGATGCTGCCGACGACGGACTGGACGAGGTGGCCATCGGAATGGCGCACCGCGGCCGCCTGAACGTGCTGACCAACATCGCCGGCAAGACCTACGCCCAGGTGTTCCGTGAGTTCGAAGGCACCCAGGACCCGCGCTCCGTGCAGGGTTCCGGCGACGTCAAGTACCACTTGGGTACCGAAGGCACCTTCACCTCGGACAACGGCAAGCAGACCAAGGTGTACCTGGCGGCCAACCCGTCCCACCTTGAAGCCGTCGACCCGGTCCTGGAAGGCATTGTCCGCGCGAAGCAGGACCGCCTGGACCAGGGCGAGTCCTTCCCCGTCCTGCCCATCATGGTCCACGGCGACGCTGCCTTTGCAGGCCAGGGTGTTGTTGCTGAGACCCTCAACCTCTCCCAGCTCCGCGGATACCGCACCGGCGGCACGATCCACGTGATCGTGAACAACCAGGTGGGCTTCACTACGGCTCCGTCTTCCTCGCGCTCGTCCACATACTCCACGGACGTCGCGAAGATGATCCAGGCACCGGTCTTCCACGTGAACGGTGACGATCCCGAGGCTGTTGTCCGCGTGGCGCAGCTGGCGTACCAGTTCCGCCAGCGCTTCCACAAGGACGTCGTCATCGACATGGTCTGCTACCGCCGTCGCGGGCACAACGAGGGCGACGACCCCTCGATGACGCAGCCGCTGATGTACAACCTCATCGAGGCCAAGCGCTCCGTCCGCAAGCTGTACACCGAATCCCTGATCGGCCGTGGCGATATCACCGAGGAAGAAGCCGAGCAGTTGCTCCGCGACTACCAGGAGCGCCTGGAGCGGGTCTTCGCGGAGACGCATGCAGCGCAGACCTCGCCTATCCCGATCATCACTGCGGACTCTGCAGCTGTATCGGACATCGAGCGTCCCATTGCCCAGCAGGCGGACTTTGGCACCAACTCCCCCGCGTCCACGGCCATTTCGGCCGAAACCCTTGCACGGATCGGCAAGGCCCACGTGGAGATCCCCGATGGCTTCACGGTGCACTCCAAGCTCAAGCAGCTGCTGGAGAAGCGCGAGCAGATGTCCCGTGAGGGCGGCATCGACTGGGGCTTTGGCGAGATCGCAGCCTTTGGTTCGCTCATCATGGAAGGCGTTCCCGTCCGCCTGGCCGGCCAGGACTCGCGCCGTGGCACGTTCGTCCAGCGCCACGCAGTCTTCCACGACCGCGCCAACGGCAACGAGTGGCTGCCCCTGGCGAACCTCTCTGACGACCAAGCCAAGCTGTGGATCTACGACTCCCTCCTGTCCGAATACGCAGCCATGGGCTTCGAATACGGATACTCCGTGGAGCGTCCGGATGCCCTGGTGCTGTGGGAGGCGCAGTTCGGCGACTTCGTCAACGGTGCGCAGACCATCATTGACGAGTTCATCTCCTCGGCAGAGCAGAAGTGGGGCCAGCGTTCTTCCCTGGTCCTGATGCTGCCGCACGGCTACGAGGGCCAGGGCCCGGACCACTCCTCGGCCCGTATTGAGCGCTTCCTGCAGCTGTGCGCTGAGGACAACATGATCGTCGCGAATCCGACGACGTCCGCATCGCACTTCCACCTGCTTCGCCGCCAGGCCTACAGCCGGCCCCGCAAGCCGCTGATCATCTTCACGCCGAAGCAGTTGCTGCGCCTCAAGGGCGCCGCGTCCGCCGTCGAGGACTTCACCACCGGTGCATTCCGGCCGGTCATCGGCGAGCACGAGCTCCAGCCGGCCAATGTGGACCGCGTAGTCCTGGTCTCCGGCCGCTTGTACTACGACCTCCTGTCTAACCGCCAGAAGTCCGGCGACACGTCCACTGCGATCATCCGCGTGGAGCAGCTCTACCCGCTGCCCATCGCTGAGATCGAAGCTGAGCTCGCCAAGTACCCGAACGCCGACATCGTGTGGGCACAGGATGAGCCTGCCAACCAGGGTCCGTGGCCGTTCATGGGCCTGAACCTGGCGCCGCAGCTGGATCGCAAGGTCCGCCTGGTGTCGCGTCCGGCATCGGCTTCCACCGCGGCCGGTTCCATGAAGCGTCACGCTGCTGAACAGGATGCCCTGATCAAGCAAGTGTTCGAACGTCAGTAGAAGGAAATCTGCCCGGCCCGAGGCGCCTTGTGCGTCTCAGGCCGGGCAGTTCTGTTTAATGGGACAGATAACCGGTTCACAAACCGACGCCGTCGTAAGCCGTGCATGGACCGTAACGAGTGTGAAGAGGTAACCGTGGAAGACAGGAAGCTGCGCATAGCAGCCGTGGGAGACGAACTGCTGGCGGGGCTCGGTGACCCGCGTGCTTTGGGCTGGTTGGGCCGGGTCCTTGCGCGTACGCCGCAGGAGGCGGTCGCGGTTGAGTCCTTCGCACTCCCCTGCCCCATGGAAGGCACCGAGGGCCTGGCGGCAAGGTGGCAGGATGAGGCCGGACGGCGGTTCAGCGATACCCACGAGAACCGGCTGGTCATCGGCCTCTCGGGACGTGACCTTGAGTTCGGTCTTTCCACAGCCCGCAGCCGCCTGAACCTGGCGAACATCCTTGACGGTGCGTCGCACAGCGGGGTGGAAGTCTTCGTGGTTGGTCCCCCGCCCACGCTTGATCCGGCACGCAACAAGCGCCTGGCCGAGTTGAACACCGCCTTCGCTGACGTGACCACCCGGCGGAACCATCACTACGTGGACACGTTCTCCCCGCTGCTTAATCATGAGCAATGGCGTACCGACCTCGCAGCAAACGGAGGCACGCCCGGACAGGCAGGCTATGGACTGATCGCCTGGCTCGTGTTGCACCGCGGGTGGTTCCAGTGGCTTAACATCGCGCAGCCCGAGTAGGCGGTCTCCCGGCTCCGGTCCCAACAACCATTGCCATCCGCCAAGTCGCGATATATCGTGTTTTCATCAAACGCGATATATCGCAATTGGAGGGATCATGTCAGACGAGTTATGGACCGTGACCGGCCCGCAAACCATCGAGGTGGACGACGTCCGCTCGCTCAAGCTTGGAATCGTGAAAGGCCGCTTCGACGTGGTGACCCACGATCAGCCGTTCGTCCGGATCGAGGTGAGCGAAATCAGCGGGGATCCCCTCACCATAACCCTGGTCAACGGCCGCTTGGAGATCAGGCACCAGCTCCAAGGACCGCAGGGTTGGTTCCGTAACCTGATGGGGACCGTCAACAACACCAGCACCAATTCGGTGATAGTCGGCGTAGCGCTGCCTCCCGGAGTGGACGTAGAGGCCGGAACGGTCAGCGGTGACGGACTGGTGGCAGGCATCAGCGGCCGCATCCGGCTCAATACGGTCTCCGGATCGGTCATGGCCGACGGCACCAGTGGAGAACTGCACGTCAACACCGTCAGCGGCGAAGTCATCGCCAGAAACCACGACGGCGTCCTGACCGCCAAGAGCGTTTCCGGTGAAGTAACCGCTTCGGGCACGTTCTCGAACGTCCGGGCATCCACCGTCAGCGGGGACCTCACCTTTGAGCTCCAGGATTTCACCAACGATTTCGGGGCCAATTCCGTCTCCGGTGACCTCACCATCCGGCTGCCGCACGACGTCGGGCTTGACGTCGTGGCCAAGTCGGCCAGCGGCTCTGTGGTCATTGATGACCGCCTGTACGCGCAACCGGGAAGCAACGTCCATACCATCGTGGGCCCTGACGAGAAGCTTATGCTGTTGCGCACCAACACCGTCTCCGGCAAGACGTACATCATGCACGCCCCCGCGCCTGCTCCGGAAACCGACAGCCCGGTGTCCGGCGGGACGGGGCTCTGATGCCTCCGGTCTTCGCCCACGGGGCGCTCAGGCTTTACCTGCTGGCGTTGCTCGAGTCCGCGCCGAAACACGGCTACGAACTCATCAAGGCACTGGGCGAACGGTTCGGTGGAACCTATTCACCCAGCGCCGGAACCATCTACCCGCGGTTGGCCAAGCTGGAGGAGGAAGGCCTGGTGGCCACCGAATCAGAGGGCAGGCGGACCACATACTCCATCACTGACGCGGGCCGGGCCGAACTTGACCGCAGACGCCAGGAACTGGCCGACGTCGAGGAGACCATCTCCGCCTCCGTCCGGAGGCTGGCTGACGGACTGAGGGCTGATATCCGCAGCAACATGCGCGGACTCAGGGCTGATCTTGCCGCTACTGCCGAGGCGGCACGGACCACTGCGCGAACCTCTGCACGCACCCCGACCGCCGGCGAAAGCACGTACGCCTACTCCCCCGAGGGACAGCGGATCCTCAAGGAAGCCGAACTCATGGTCCAATCCTTCCGCGATGACATCCGGATGGAGCTGCGGAAACAAGGCGCGGCGCATCCCTTGTCACCGGTGGCCCTGGAGACAGTCCGGACTGTCCTGGACCAAGCCCGCATCTCAATCCGGAACTCGCTTCGAAGCTGAGTCCGGACTTCCCGGTTCGCGAGGCCCTGCCCGGATGTGCGAAACTGGAGGGCAGCTTTATTGTGAATCAATCATTGAAGGAGGCCAGCTATGAGCAAGCGTGCACGTAAGCGTCGTGACCGTAAGCGCGGCGGCGCAAACCACGGCAAGCGCCCCAACACCTAAGCCAGAGGCTTGGAGTCAAGGCTTAAAGCAAAGGCCCCGGAAACCATGCGGTTTCCAGGGCCTTTGGCGTTTAAGCGGCTTTGGTCAGCGGACCTGCAGCCGGTTCAGGCCTCCACGGGCTTGATCGAGTGGATCCTGTCAAGAATGGAGTTCTTGAGGTTCTCCGGCGCAGATTCGGTGCAGGAGCGCTTGACCATGGTGCGGATGAGGCACTCGAGATCGTACTGCTCGGAGCACTCCTCGCAACCGTCCAAGTGCTGCTTGATCTCGCCGAGGTCCTCACGGGTCAGTGCGCCGTCGAGGTACTCG
The DNA here is from genome assembly GCF_015040095.1 of Paenarthrobacter sp. YJN-5. Classification (NCBI taxonomy): domain Bacteria; kingdom Bacillati; phylum Actinomycetota; class Actinomycetes; order Micrococcales; family Micrococcaceae; genus Paenarthrobacter; species Paenarthrobacter sp. YJN-5. The sequence continues at coordinate 1,656,888 of NZ_CP053544.1, read as the reverse complement.
TAAATACGCTGCATGCGCGTATCGTCGCAATCGCCCAATCCCTGGCAGTCGCTCATTTCTCTTTCTCCTGATTGTTGCTACCGGCCGTGGCCTGCTCTTCTGTCTGGGCCCGGAAGCCCCGTTCGGCGGCGTAGTCCGCCAGCATGTCCCGGAGCATCTTCCTGCCGCGGTGCAGGCGCGACATGACGGTGCCGATCGGGGTATTCATGATCTCTGAAATCTGCTTGTACGCATACCCCTCGACATCCGCGAAGTAGACGGCCAGGCGGAACTCTTCCGGGATGGACTGCAAAGCATTCTTGACGTCCGAATCCGGGAGATGGTCGAGGGCCTCGGCTTCTGCGGAGCGCAGCCCCGCGGACGTGTGCGACTCCGCCTTGGCCAGCTGCCAGTCCTCGATCGTGTCCGAATTGGACTGCAGGGGTTCCCGCTGCCGCTTCCGGTAGAGGTTGATGTAGGTATTGGTCAGGATCCGGTACAGCCAGGCTTTGAGGTTCGTGCCCGGCTTGTATTGGTGGAACGCAGAGAAGGCCTTGGTGTAAGCCTCCTGGACCAGGTCCTCGGCATCGGACGGGTTGCGCGCCATGCGCATCGCCGCCGAGTAAAGCTGGTCCACATACTGCATGGCGTCGCGCTCAAAGCGCGCCCGGCGCTGCTCGGCGGTTTCGGTGGAAGGATCGACGGCGGCCGGGGCCTGAGCGTCGTCGCCGGCTGCCTGGTCCCTGGCCGCTGCGGCCGGTTCAATGGTGCTCATCGATGCCAAGTCTACTGTCAGCTGCAGTGAATCCGGCTGCGCGGGCGACGTGGGCCCCGGTAAATCCGTGCGGTCCCTCACCAAGGTCAAAAAACCAACTCCGTTCGTGAAGCGGCAACACCATGCCGCGGCCCGGTCTTCACCGCGCCTTCTGTTCACAACGGCCACCGGTGGGTAAATATTCCGCAAAGGTGCAAGACTAGAGCAGACTGCACCCCTTGAACACGACGTCAAACGACGCCTGTGGCCAATCATCCAGGAGGCAAGACATGTCTGTAATCCGTTTCCTCGCGCGACCCATGCTCGCATCAAGTTTCGTCATTACCGGGCTGGACAAACTGAAGAACGCGGATGACACTGCCAGGCAGTTATCGCCGGTACTTCGCCGGGCTTCCGAGTCCCTTCCTTTCCAGACAGACGAGAAAGTCCTGGCCCGCGTCATCGGTGGCGCGCAGTTGGGGGCAGGTGCCCTCTTGGGCCTGGGAAAAATGTCCCGTTTCGCTGCCACCGTGCTCGCTTTGACCTCGGCGCTTAACACCTACGTGGAGTGGCGCTCAGCGGATATCAGCACCAAGGAAGGCCGTAACGCCCGCCGTGCCCAGCTGCTGAAGAACATTTCCCTGACCGGAGGCGTGCTGCTCGCTTCCGTGGACACTGCCGGACGCCCCAGCCTGGCATGGCGCGCCGAACACCTTGCCGCCGACGCAAAGAAAGTCACCGGGAAGCAGATCAAGCGCGCAGACAAAGCAGTACGCAAGGCCGTCGACCACGCAGTTGGAGCATAAGGAAGCATGACTGGTACCACCGCAGCAAACACCGGCACGGAAAGCGCCGCAGCACAATCCCTCTGGCCGGCGCCCTTTGCCAAGCAGCCGGTCGATGCCACGGTAACGGTACCGGGCTCCAAGTCCTTAACCAACAGGTTCCTGATCTTGGCGGCCCTGGCTGATGGGCCGTCAAGGTTGCGGGCTCCCCTGCACTCGCGGGACTCCGCCTTGATGGTCCAGGCCTTGCGCCACTTGGGAGCGACCGTCACCGAGGTGCCGGGCGACGGGGACTACGGTCCCGACCTCGAGATCAGCCCCATCAGTTCGACGGACACTCCCTCCGACACCTCCATCGACTGCGGCCTTGCCGGAACGGTCATGAGGTTTGTTCCCCCTGTGGCGGCCCTCCGCCGGGGAACTGCCGTCTTCGACGGCGACCCCCATGCCCGCAAGCGCCCCATGGGAACCATCATCGAGGCGCTCGTAGCCCTTGGGGTTCCGGTTCGCGCCGAAGGCGGCAGGACGCCGTCGGCCCTGCCTTTCGCGGTGGAAGGCACCGGCGAAGTCCGCGGCGGGCATCTCGTGATCGATGCCAGTGCCTCGTCGCAGTTCGTATCGGCGTTGTTGCTGGTGGGTGCGCGCTTCACCGAGGGCCTGCATCTTGAACATGTCGGCAAGCCGGTGCCAAGCCTCGACCACATCAGCATGACAGTGTCCGTGCTCCGCAGCGTCGGGGTCAGCGTGGACGATTCGGTGCCCAACCATTGGCGCGTGGCTCCCGGCCCCATCCGTGCCTTCGACCAGCGCATCGAACAGGACCTGTCCAACGCCGGTCCCTTCCTGGCCGCCGCACTGGCCACCCGCGGCACCGTCAGAATTCCCAACTGGCCCCTCCGGACAACTCAGGTGGGTGATCTCTGGCGCAGCATCCTCACCACCATGGGGGCAACCGTCACCCTGGAGGAGGGCACGCTCACCGTCACGGGCGGTCCCGACATCAAGGGGGCGGACTTTGACGAGACCAGCGAACTGGCTCCCACCGTTGCCGCCCTGTGCGCTTTGGCCAGCGGACCCTCCCGCCTGACCGGGATCGCCCACCTCAGGGGCCACGAAACGGACCGGCTCGCCGCGTTGGTGAACGAGATCAACCGCCTCGGCGGGGACGCGGAAGAAACCGCGGACGGTCTCATCATCCGTCCGGCTGCCCTGCACGGCGGCGTCGTGCACAGCTATGCGGACCACCGCATGGCTACGGCGGGTGCCATCCTCGGGCTCGCCGTGGAAGGGGTGGAAGTGGAAGACATCGCCACGACTTCCAAGACGATGCCCGAATTCCCGCACATGTGGGCAGCCATGCTCGGGCAGGCTTCCCGCGATTCCGGTGAATTCCCACAGGCGGGCACAACCGGGGGCAACCGCTGACCATGGGCCGCGACGCACGCTCCTGGGACGAATCGGATGTCCGCATCCGTCCGAACAAGAAAGGTTCCAGGCCCCGCACCAAGGACCGCCCCAGCCACGACGACGCCGTGGTGGGACGAATCATCACGGTCGACCGCGGGCGCTACACCGCGATCGTGGGCGAGGACTCTGACAACGAACGCGTAGTCATTGCAGCCAGGGCCCGCGAACTCCGCCGCACGCCGGTGGTTCCGGGCGATTTCGTTGCCTTGGTGGGCGACGTCTCCGGCAGTCCCGATACCCTGGCGCGGCTGGTCCGCGTCGAAGAACGCCGGACCCTGTTGCGTCGCAGCGCTGATGACACGGACCCGATCGAGCGGGTAGTGGTGGCGAACGCCGACCAGCTGGTAGTGGTGGTGGCCGCGGCCAACCCGGAGCCGCGTACAGGTTTCATCGACCGCGCCTTGGTGGCAGCCTACGACGCCGGCATAGAGCCGCTGCTGCTCATCACCAAAGCGGACGTCAAGGATCCGGCGGAACTCCTTTCGAACTACCTCAGCCTGGACTTTCCGGTCATCATCAGCCGCACGGCGGATTCACAAGCGTCCGGCATCGATGCCCGCTCGGACGACGGCTTGTCCGCCCGGCTCGACAGCGAAGCGGTGTCCCGCCTGCGGGACCACCTCGACGGAAAAGTGACCGTCATGCTGGGGCACTCCGGCGTCGGCAAGTCCACCATGGTCAATGCGCTGACGGGCGCGGAACGGGCAACCGGCGGAGTCAACGCCGTGACGGGCCGCGGCCGGCATACTTCATCGTCCGCCCTGGCCCTCAAGCTGGCCGACGCTCCGTCGGGCAGCTGGATCATCGATACTCCCGGCATCCGTTCCTTCGGATTGGCCCACGTCGACCCGGACCGGATCCTGCACTCCTTCCCGGACCTCGAGCCCGGGACCGAAGACTGCGAACGGGGCTGCAAACACGACGCCAACGCCGTCAACTGCGGGCTGGACGCCTGGGTCAACGAAGGGCACGCCGGACCTTCCGGTGCCGCCCGGCTGGCGTCCCTGCGCCGGCTTCTCGGAGCGGACCCGCGCCTGGAGGCGAAGGAAACCAAGGAACTCGGCACCGTCAACTGAGGCGGGAAAAGCACCACTTCCCGGGTGCAGGGATTGTTTCACGATAGTTTGGTGGCATGACCCAACCCGTTTCCAGTTACAACGATGACCTGCGGCTGGCCCACGTCCTGGCCGATTCGGTGGACGCCCAGACCATGGACCGGTTCAAGGCCCTGGACCTGCAGATCGAAACCAAACCCGACCTGACGCCGGTCACCGATGCGGACAAGGCAGCCGAGGAAGCCATCCGCGGCCAGCTCTCGCGTTCGCGTCCCCGCGACGCCGTGCTGGGCGAAGAGTTCGGCAGCAGCGGCCATGGATCGCGGCGCTGGATCATCGACCCCATCGACGGGACGAAGAACTTTGTCCGGGGGGTGCCGGTGTGGGCAACCTTGATCGCCCTCGTTGACGAGGACGAGCCCGTGGTGGGTGTGGTCAGCGCGCCGGCACTCGGCAAACGCTGGTGGGCCGCCAAGGGCATGGGAGCCTACACAGGGCGGTCCCTCGCGTCGGCCACCCGTTTGAAGGTCTCCAACGTCTCTTCGCTGGCGGACGCGTCACTGTCCTTCTCGAGCCTTTCGGGATGGAAGGAGCGCGGAAACCTGGACGAATTCCTTTCGCTCACTGACGACGTCTGGCGGACCCGCGCCTTCGGGGATTTCTGGTCCTACTGCCTGGTGGCCGAAGGTGCCGTAGACATCGCCTGCGAACCGGAACTAAACCTTTACGACATGGCTGCATTGGTGCCGATCGTCACGGAGGCCGGCGGCAGGTTCACCTCGCTTGAGGGCGAAGACGGCCCCTTCGGCGGCAACGCGCTGGCCACCAATTCCATCCTCCACTCAGAGGTCCTGAAGCGCCTCAACCCGGAGATCGACGATCTCCTTTAGCGCGCTCCGGCAACAGCCGAACCGTAATGCTGCGAATAATCGACGGCGACAAACCCACTTCAGGGTGCCATCGCCGTCGATTATTCGACCAAAACGGGATTCGGCTCTCTCCGTAACAAACCGCTTAACAAACTCCTTCCGCTTTGAATCGTCCGCGGAAGGTGCCCTAGTCTCTTTTACAGGTCACGAGTGCCAGCGCTAAACCCCGGTTTGCTGGCCGGCAACCCTCCATTCGCGGTGGGGTGCCCCGGGTGACGACCAGGCCGGTCCGGAACGGATACGGCAAGCGCGGATCCCTTGGAGGGGTCCTTCTTGAGTGAGGTCCCATGAGCACTGTTACGTTCGATTCCACCGTCCTGCCCGCTTTCGGAGATGACCACGCGGCACACGAAGCCCTCGCAGCGCGACCGCTGGCCGCCGTCACCGGAGCAGAGCTGCAGGCTCCCCTGATCCAAGGGGGACACGTCAGGTACGCAAACCTTGACTACGGCGCGTCGGCCCCGGCCCTGACCATCGTCTCTGCCTACCTGAACGAGATTCTGCCCTATTACGCCAGTGTGCACCGTGGCGCCGGTTACGCGTCCCAAATCAGCACGTCCGTCTATGAAAACTCGCGGAACATCGTGCGGGACTTCGTTGGCGGCCGGCCGGATGATTCAGTCATCTTCACCCGCAACACCACCGATTCGCTGAACCTCCTCGCCGGATGCCTCCCCCGGCTTGACGGCGCACCGGCCGGTGAAGTCCTGTACCTCGACATCGAGCACCACGCCAACCTGCTCCCCTGGCAGGGCGTACCGCACCGCAGCGTCATCGCCTCCCCCACGTTGTCAGCCACCATCGCCAACCTGCGCGATGAGTTGAGCCAGGGCGGAATATCCTTGCTCGCTGTGACCGGCGCTTCCAACGTCACCGGCGAAATCCTGCCGATCGCAGAGCTCGCAGCGTTGGCGCATGAGTTCGACGCGCGGATCGTCGTCGATGCAGCCCAGCTCGCCCCGCACCGGCGCATCAACATTTCCGAGAGCGACGTGGACTACGTCGTCTTCTCGGGGCACAAGCTCTACGCGCCCTTCGGCGCAGGCGTCGTGGTCGGCCGTCCCGATTGGCTCGACGCCGGAACCCCCCACCTTGCCGGCGGCGGCGCCGTTCGTGAAGCGCGCCTGGATTCGGTGAGCTGGGCAACTGGTCCGGCCCGGCACGAGGGCGGTTCCCCCAACGTCCTGGGGGCAGCCACCTTGGCGCGGGCTACCCAGGTGCTGGCCGGCTTGGACCAACAGGACTGGCACAACCATGAGGTTGCCATCCGATCCTTCCTGGTTGAGGGCTTGGAATCCATTGAAGGGGTCACCGTCCACCGGATCTTCAGTGATTCCACCGACACCATCGGCGTCGTCAACTTCTCCGTTGAAGGCTTCGACGCGGGACTGGTGGCGGCTTACCTGGCCGCCGAGCACGGCGTAGGCCTGCGCGATGGCCGTTTCTGCGCCCACCCGCTCCTGAAGCGCCTCGGCTTGCCGTCCGGTTCACTGCGCGCCAGCTTCGGCGTCGGCTCCCGGCTTGAGGACGCGGCCAGGCTGCTGGCCGGCATCCGGCAACTGAAGACCACCGGACTTGGCTGGGATTACGTCGTGGACGAGGGCCGTTGGGTCCCCGCAAACGATCACCGCAGCTACCCGGAGTGGGCGCCCAATACGCCCGGAACCGCCGGGGCCGCTCCCTGCACCGTGGACTAGGAGCCTTCCCGGCCTTGGCGCCACGTTGCTGCGGTAGATTCTTTGGGTATCCCTGACTACTGCCGCTGAAGGAGTCCCCCGCGTGTCCACGCGTTCAAGCAATGAATCCGGAGGATCACTGCCCTCCGGCCTCCCGGTTTCTTCCGGAAGTGCCGGACACGCCGGACGCGCCGGCGGCCCAAAGCTGCAGGCGCACCGACGTCGGGAACTGGGGCAGAGCTTCCAGGACGGCGGCGAACATTATGATCGGGTCCGCCCCGGGTACCCGGTGGATTCCGTCGATTGGCTGCTGCCGCCGAACGCAAGGACCGCGGCCGATATCGGCGCAGGAACAGGCAAGTTCACAACACTGCTGCTCGACCGGGGCCTGCAGGTCAGCGCCGTCGACCCTTCCTCGGGCATGCTGGACCAGCTGCGGAAGAACTGCCCGCAGGCGCACGCCGTTGAAGGTACTGCCGAAGTGACGGGACTGGCGGACTCAGCTTTCGACGTCGTCAGTGTCGCCCAGGCCTGGCACTGGTGCGATCCGCTCAAGGCAAGTACCGAGATTGCCAGGATCCTCCGTCCGCACGGAACGCTCGGCCTCATTTGGAACCAACTGGACACCTCCGTGGCCTGGGTTCATCGCCTTTCACGCATCATGCATGCCGGTGATGTCCATAAGCCGGGGTTCCGGCCAGTGGTGGGCCCGGAGTTCGCGAACCTCGAAAGCCACGTCACCAGCTGGCGGGACGCAGTGTCCCCCGAGGACATCATGGAACTGACCAAGTCCCGCAGCTACTACCTGCGCGCCAATCAGGCCACCCGGGAGAAAGTGATGGGCAACCTGGAGTGGTACCTCTACGAGCACTTGGGCCATGCCCGCGGCTTGCTCCTCGCCTTGCCGTACGTGACGCACACCTGGCGGGCCCGCAAGGCCTGAGCCGGCGGCCACGGTAGGCTTGGAACGTGAAGACCAGCACGCCCTCCTCCTCGATCGAGGACTACGTCAAGGTCATCTACTCCTACACGGAGTGGCAGGACAAGCCGATCACTTCCTCGCAACTTGCCCAGCGGTTGGGGGTTGCCAACTCGTCGGTGTCCGAGATGGTCCGCAAGCTCAAGGACCAGGGCCTGGTGGACCACCAGCCCTACAGCGCCATTCGGTTGACCCCTGAAGGCATGCGGCTGGCACTGTCCATGGTGCGCCGGCACCGGCTGATCGAGACGTACCTCGTTGAAGAACTGGGCTATAGCTGGGACGAAGTCCACGATGAAGCCGAGATGCTGGAGCATGCCGTCTCCGACACCTTCATCGAAAGGATGTCCGCGAAGCTCGGCCATCCCGTGCGGGATCCGCATGGTGACCCGATCCCCGCGTCGGACGGATCGGTGGAGTTGCCGCATGCCTACCGCCTGATCGAACTCGACGAGGGCCATTCCGGCCGTATCACCCGCATCAGCGATGAAAACCCCGATTTGCTGCGCTACTTGGCCGCCGAGGACATTTCCCTGGATGCCCGCGTGGAAGTGGTGGGGCGCAAGCCCTTCGGAGGGGCCTTGGTGGTCCGCGTGGGCAGCGGTTCCGCCCGGCGCGAATTCGACCTTGCCGACGAAGTAACCTCAGCGCTCTGGGTCCAGAGCACCGGCACCCACGAAGGCTGTGTCCTCACGCGCTGACTCAAGCGGGCACCTGGCGGTCAGCCTGGCTGGTGGGCCGTGCCGCCGTCGTCGGCCGCTTTTCCGCCTTCGCTGCCCGAAGCAGCCGCCAGCTGTCCCGCCGCTGGAGGTACTTCGTTCCGGATTCCGACGGCGGAGGCCAGGCCACCCAGGAAGAACAGTCCCGCTGTGACCCAGAGGGCGGCATAGAGGCCCTCCCTGGTAAAAGCGGGGCCGACGATGAGACCTGCGAAGGCAATACAAATGAGGCCGGCTATGCGGGCCACTGCGTTGTTGACGGCAGATCCTATGCCTGCCTCCTCCGTTGGCACCGCACCGAGAATGGCTGCGGTGAGTGGTGCAACCAGGGTGGCAAGGCCCACGCCGAACACCACTTGGCCGGGGAAGACCTGCGTCCAATAATCCAACGGTTCCTGGATGGACAGCGACATGAGGAACCCGGCACCGCACAGCAAGGGGCCCGCCGCCATGAACCACCGGGGCCCGTGCTTACCGGCCAGTCCGCCGAAGTACGAGGCAGCCAGCATAAGGATCACGGTTCCGGGCAGCAGGGCGATCCCCGCCGTCGTGGCACCCATGCCGCCCACCTGCTGAAGGTAAATGCCCAGGACGAAGAATCCCAGGGAAATGGCACCGTAGATGGCCAGGGTGGCCAGGTTGCCCCAGCCGAAATTCCGGATGCCGAACAGCCGCAGCGGCAGCATAGGTTCTGCGGTCCTGTTCTCATGGAGCAGGAAAAGCACCAAGGCAAGGGCGCCCACCACCAACGGCAGCCACACCTGCGGGGCCGACCACCCCAGACGACCCTGCTCAATGAAGGCAAAGACCGGGCCGCCAAGCCCCACCATCGCCAGGGCAGCTCCTGTGTAGTCGATCTTCTTCCTCTTGTCCCTTGCGGCATCGGAACTTCGCAGCCGCACCAGCATCGGCCAGATCACCGCGGCTGGAATGACGTTGATGAAGAAGATGACACGCCAGGACAGCAGGTCAACGGAGACGCCCCCGATCAAAGGCGCAACGATCGCCGCCGCACTCGTCCAACCGGACCATTGGCCGATGGCCTTGGATTGGGCCGGACCGGAGAACGCCGTCACGATCATCGCCAAGGAACTTGGTACCAGGAGCGCGCCGGCAATCCCCTGCAGCGCGCGGGAGATCACCAACATTTCGCCGTTCCATGCCAAGCCGCACAGAACCGAGGTGACTGCGAACCCGGCCAGTCCCCATTCGAGGATCCTCGCCCTGCCAAAATGGTCCGACAACGAACCGGCAACAAGGATGAGGGAACCCAAGGTCAGCAGGTAGGCATCCACCACCCATTGTTGGATCACCAGGCCGCCGCCCAGTTCGCGCCCGATCGCCGGCAGGGCGAGATTAACCACAAAGCCATCCAGGATGGCGATGAAAGATGCCACGATCGCCACCGCCAGGACCCGCCGCTGCAAGGGTGTGCTGGGTGGCAGGGCCGCTTCAGCCGTCATGTGCACAGCCTACGCTTGCCGTATCGTTGAGTGGTGATCAGCAGACGTGATGCCGCTTTGGCCCTTGATATCTCCATGGAAATGGCCCAGCGCCACGGCATCCCGCCACGGCTGTCGGAATCGGACCTTCGTGATCTCCAGGACAACCCGCCGCAATGGTTGGTCCAGTCCCGCGCAAACCGTACCGGCAAACGTCCGGTGTGGGTGCACCTGGACTGCGCGGTCTGCAACTACTCCGAGGCAGTCAGGCCCAAGAAATGGTGGCCGGAGTTCTCATTCGTCTACTGCGGGCATCACCGCAGCAGGGAGCTGCCCGAGTTGTTCGCCGGGGACGTACGAACCGAGTATGAGGGTATCGGCAGCCGCTTCGTGGGCGTCGTGGACGTCCGCGCCGAAGACCAATAACCTCCTTCGGTCGTCCTGGCATCTGACCGGGAAGCCAAGGCTGCCTCAGCCCATTTCCGACGGAACCGCAACCAGCCCCACCAGATTTCCCTCCCGCAGAACCGTCAAGGGGAACGGCTGGCCGATCGCCTCCTCGAAGAGCAGCTTCTGCAGGCTCTCGGCACTGGAAACGGCCCGTCCTTGCGCTTGGAGAACCACATCCCCCGGCTGCAACCCGGACAACTCGGCCGGTGAACCGGCGATCACTTCCACGACGCGCAGCCCTTCCTTCTGGCCCGTGCGCACCACCGCGCTCGCGTCGAGCGGTATGGGTGTGCTCACCAGACCCAGATAGGCCCGGTGGACGCGACCATCCTTGAGAAGGGACGAGATGATCCGCTGGGTTGTCCTATTAATGGGAACCGCCAGGCCAAGTCCCAGCCCGGCAACGGCGGTATTGATGCCCACAATGCGCCCCTTGGTGTCAGCCAGCGCTCCCCCGGAGTTCCCGGGGTTCAGTGCTGCGTCGGTTTGGATCACATCTTCGATCACCCGCCTGTGCTCCCCTGCACGCACCGGAATGGACCTTCCGAGTCCGCTGACAACACCCGCCGTCACGGAGCCGGACAGCCCCAAGGGATTACCGACGGCGATGACCAACTGGCCCACCCGCAGGAATTCCGCGTTCCCCAACACAGCGGGAGGCGGGGTTCTGCCCAGTCCCCTAACCACGGCGAGGTCGGACAACGGATCGGCGCCCACCAGTTCGACGTCGCTTTGCTTGCCGTCAGCGAAGACGGCCCGGCCGGACTCGGTCCCGGCAACGACGTGGGCGTTGGTGAGCAGGTAGCCGTCGACGGTGAAGACCACAGCCGAGCCGCTACCCACCCGAACCCGGCCGTTGCGCCGGGTGCTGACCATCTCGATGGCGGCCACATGCGGCGTCACCGAGCCGGCCACGCGGATGACCGTTTGCGAGTACGCGTCCAGGACGTCGACGTCGTCGGCTTCGGTCCCGTTGCCCGGTCCAGTCCTGTTGTCTTCGAATGCAAACTCCTGACCGGCGTCCATCATGTTGCCTCCTGCCACCCGGCCGATGCCCCTGCGGGCCTATCCACTACAACCGATGCGCCGGGTCCCCTAGTCCTGTCCCGGCTACGCCGTGGGTGAACCTGCCGCGATGTACCGGCCGCGGAGTGGCCCCTGCCCCAGCGCCGGGCTTCCCCAGCACGGCACCGCCGGGCTGCAAGAGGGCAAAAGAAAGCCCCCGGACAAGTGTCCGAGGGCTTTCAGGGGTGGAGATGGGGGGAATTGAACCCCCGTCCGATGTCGTGTTGTCAGGGCTTCTCCGGGCGCAGTTTGCGTCGGATTTTCTCGGCCCCAGCCATCCTGCAAACAGGTGGCTGATCCAGGCCCAGTCATCTAAAAGTCCCGTTTACCCCAATGACGAAGGCAAACAGCAGTGGCTATCTAAATGACGCCAGGAACCGGGGCGATAGCAACCCCGGGCTGACGGACTGTCTTACTGCTTAGGCAGCAAGAGCGAAGTCAGTGCGCTTAGATTCGGCACTTATTGGTTTGCAGACAGCGTTAACGAGATAATTCTGCATCCTCGGCCCGCTTCACCTGTCGCGACTAACATCGTCGAAACCGATCATCCCCGTATTTTGTTACCAAACCGGCGTTTGCTCATCACTCCCGCCGGACTACCAATCATAACGCATGTTCCCCGAAGATCATTCCCGGGAACCCGCGCGGGTTCCGCGACCCGCTACGAGCGTCGGTTACGTTCCCGCAATTCGCGCAACGACTCGCGCTTGTCCTGCTGCTCCCGCAGCGTTTGGCGCTTGTCGTAGTCCTTCTTACCGCGGGCGATCGCGATTTCCACTTTTGCCCGCCCATCCAGGAAGTACAGCTGAAGGGGCACCACCGTGAACCCGGACTCGCGGATTTTGTGCGAAATCTTGTCCAGTTCTTCCCGGTGCAGCAAGAGCTTACGACGCCGGCGCGCGGCGTGGTTGGTCCAGCTCCCCTGGTTGTACTCCGGGATGTGGATGCCCTCCATCCACAACTCATCGTCATAGAAGGTGCAAAAGCCGTCCACCATGGAGGCATGGCCTTCACGGAGGGACTTCACCTCGGTACCCATCAGGGCAATGCCTGCCTCGTAGGTATCGAGGATCAGGTAGTTGTGCCGGGCCTTCCGATTGGTGGCCACTACCTTACGGCCACTTTCTTTGGGCACGGTAGAACTCCTTGCTGGTTGCGGATTCCAACCCAGTGTACGCCAGGGATGAGCCGGCTCTGTGCCGTGGCGGAATCAGTTCGCTCAGGGGAAAAAGACGCTACAGGAGGGTCATGGGATCCACGGCTGCACCGTTCAGCCACGTCTCAAAGTGCGCGTGGCAGCCGGTTGAGTTGCCGGTGCTTCCCGAGTAGGCGATCAGCTGGCCTTGCGAGACCCGCTGCCCGTTTGCCACCACGATGCTGCTGTTGTGGTAGTAAATGGTGGTCAACGAGTTTCCCTGAACAACCCCATGGGAAAGCTTGACGCGCCAACCGCCACCATCAGCGGAATTCCACCCGGAGTTGAACACCTCGCCGGCCGCCGCGGCATAGACCGGCGTGCCACACGATGCACCGAAGTCGATGCCCGTGTGCATGTAGCCTCCCGTGCCGTAGAAGTCGATGGTGCCCGGCGGGGTGGCTCGCCAGCCGAACCCGGAAGTGATGGGCACGTAGTTGGCAAACGGGTGCCGCAGGCCAAAGGCCGACGGCGACCCTACCGGCGGAACGTACACCGGCTCCGGCGGGGCCGGCTTGCCCTGCGCCGCAGCGGCGGCTGCGGCTGCCGCAGCCGCTTCGGCGGCGAGCCGGCGCTGCTCGGCCTCCCACGCCTCGCGCAACTTTCGATCGCGCTCCTCGATTTCGGCTGCCACGGTGTTCTGCTCGGCCTTGACCCGTGCGAGGTCCGCCTCGATGCCGGGCTTGGCTGCTTGGAGCTGGCTGTTGAGCCGGGTGGTGTCCTCAATCAGCTTGTCGACCTCGGCCTTCTTGCTGGCCGCTTCGTCCCGAGCGGCCTTTTCGCGTTCGAGGGCTGCGTCAGCCTTCGCCTTGAGGTCCTGAATCTCAGCTTCCACTGCTGCCAACCGCGCCTGCGAGTTGACGTTGGTGGCGTTTTGCTGGGTCAGCTTGGTCATCGCGGCGTTCTGGCTGCGCATCGCCTGATCGGCAAGGTCCATGGACTCTGTCAGGCTGCCCGATTCGTCCGATCCGAAGAGCAAGGCAATGTTGGTCGGCACCCCGCCTGACTTGTAGGCCTGGGAAGCAATCTGCCCGATCAACTTCTTGGTATCGGTGATCTTCTGCTTGTCGCTCTCAAGCTGCTCGGTGATCTTGGCCTTGTTCTGCTGCGCCAGTTCAACCCTGGCCGCCAATGCCTCGACTTCCTTGACGGCACTGGCCACCCGGCCCTGGGCTTCCAGGAGCGCTTGCTGGGCACCGGGAAGGCGGCCCTGGTAGATCACCAGATCCCCGGCCGCCTTCGCGATCTTTGCGTCGACGAATTCGAGGGATGCCTGGACCCGGGCAGATTCAGCCTCAAGGGCTGCCTGCTGGTCGTCCAGATTGTCTGCTTGCGCGGCCGGAACGCCCGAAAGGAGGCTTGCAGCCAGGCCGGCCGCTACGACGGCACCCAGAATCCTTGCTTGTCCGGACGCGAGGCGCCGGCGAAGAGACGTCCGGTCCATCGTGCTCATGGGGGTTCCTTTGCGTTTGCCGGCGTCGGGGGTTTGTTCTCGATCCACGGCTAAACCTTCAAGTAGCGCCGGAGGGTCAACAACGAGGATATCCCGGCCAGGCCGCCGCCAAGTGCAATGAGCACCGGTGCCAGTACCAGAACCTGCGTCGACGAGATGAACGGTGTATTCAAGAACTGCCTGGAGAGATCACCGTTGAGCCAGAAGTGCGCCATCAGCCACAGCGTGAGGGAGGCCAGGACAGCACCCACGACGGCGGCTATCACCCCTTCCAGGATGAACGGCAGCTGGATGACTGTCTTGGATGCACCTACAAGCCGCATGATGCCCGTTTCACGCCGCCTGCTGAACGCCGAGAGCCTGATGGTGGTGGTGATCAGCAGCACTGCGCAGAAGATCATCACGGCTGCGACGCCGACGGCAACCACCGAGGCACCGTTCATCCAGGAGAAGATCCTCTCCAGGACCTGCCTCTGGTCGCTGACTGTCTCGACGCCCGGCTGGGAGGAGAAGGTCTCGCTGATGATCTGGTACTTTTCCGGGTTCTTCATGTTGATCCGGAACGAAGCCGGCAACTGGTCCTCGGTGACCGAATCCACGATCGGCGAGTTGGAGAACTGGTCTTTGAAGTGTTTGTAGGCCTCGGCCTGCGACTCGAATTGGAAGTCGTTGACGTACTGCTTTACGGCCGGCGATTCGAGCATTGCCCGGATATTGTCCTGCTGCTCTTTCGTGGCGGGTCCGGAGGCACAACCAACGGTGGTGGAGCCATCGTTGCACAGGAAGACAGCAACCTGGACTTTGTCGTACCAGTAGCCCTTCATCTGGTTGATCTGCATTTGGAGCATCCCGGCTGCTCCCACGAACGTCAGCGACACGAAGGTCACCAGCACCACGGAGATCACCATGGACAGGTTCCGGCGCAACCCGCTGCCGATTTCCCCGAGGATAAACAGAAGCCTCACAGCTGGGCCCCCTGGGCGCGGTTGATTTCTTCGTCGCTTGCATCGCGGAGCCTCCGCGACTCCCCCACCACGGGAATCATGGACGTGTAAAGGGCCTTGGCTTCATCGCGGATGATCTTGCCGTTCTGCAGTTCCACCACGCGGCGGCGCATCTCGTTGACGATGTCGTCGTCGTGGGTGGCCATGACCACGGTGGTGCCGTTCTGGTTGATCTTGTCCAGGACGCCCATGATGCCCATGGACGTGATGGGGTCGAGGTTGCCGGTGGGTTCATCGGCCAGCAGGATTCCAGGCCGGTTGACGACCGCCCGGGCAATGGCAACACGCTGTTGCTCACCGCCGGACAGTTCATGCGGCATGCGGCGCTCTTTGCCTTCGAGGCCCACGGTTTTGAGGACTTCCGGGACGGTCTCGCGGATGATGGAGCGGCTCTTGCCGATCACCTGCATGGCGAAAGCCACGTTGGCAAAGACGTTTTTCTGCGGCAGGAGGCGGAAGTCCTGGAAGACCACCCCGATGCCGCGGCGAAGTTTGGGGACGCGCCAGCTTGAAATGTTGGCGACGTTCTGGCCGGCCACGTAGACAGAGCCGGACGTCGCTTTGTCTTCCTTCAGGATCAGCCTCAGGAAAGTGGACTTACCCGAGCCCGAGGCGCCCACGAGGAAGGTGAATTCACCGCGGTTGATCTCAAGGCTGACAGCATCGAGCGCCGGTCGCGCGTTCTGCTCGTAGACCTTGGTGACATTCTCAAATCTGATCATGACCCTCTTGACCCCGCCGGACATGACTTTTTGGCCCAGTCCAACAGCCGGAGCGCGGGCTTTCGAATGGGGGAAGTGAGAGCACCGGCCTCTCGACTATACGCAGGGGCAGGTGGCGATTTGGGCGGTTTGACGGGCGTGTCGCCAAAACCGCACCCAGTGGGGCGCTCCCCGTCACCGACACTTCCCGTTTGCCGCCCTGCTACGGGCGAGGGGTGTCCGGACCTACTCGGCGGCGTTGCGGTTGCCGGTGCGCCAGCGGATGCCTGCATCGATGAAGTCATCGATGTCGCCGTCGAGCACCGCGGAAGTATTTCCTACCTCGTGCTCGGTCCGGAGGTCCTTCACCATCTGGTACGGGTTCAGTACGTACGAGCGCATCTGGTCACCCCAGGATGCTTTGACGTCGCCGGCCAGGGCCTTCTTCTCGGCATCCTGCTGCTCTTTCTTGAGCAACAGCAAACGCGACTGGAGTACCCTCAGCGCGGCAGCACGGTTTTGCAGCTGTGACTTCTCGTTCTGCATGGACACCACAATTCCGGTGGGAATGTGGGTGAGCCTGACGGCCGAGTCGGTAGTGTTGACGGACTGTCCGCCGGGGCCGGAAGAGCGGAAAACATCCACGCGGATCTCATTGTCCGGGATCTCGATCGAGTCGGTCTGCTCAATCAGCGGGATGACTTCCACTGCGGCAAATGACGTTTGCCGCCGGCCTTGGTTGTCAAAGGGGCTGATGCGGACCAGGCGGTGCGTGCCTGCCTCGACGCTCAGGGTGCCGAAAGCATATGGAGCCTTCACTTCGAACGTGGCCGACTTCAGTCCCGCTTCTTCGGCATAGGAGGTGTCCATGACAGTGGTCGGGTAGCCATGGCGCTCTGCCCACCGCAGGTACATGCGCAACAGCATCTCGGCAAAGTCGGCGGCATCCACACCGCCCGCTCCTGCACGGATGGTCACGACGGCTTCACGTTCGTCATACTCGCCGGACAGCAGTGTCACGACCTCGAGTTCCGCGAGCGCCTTGCGGATGGATTCGAGCTCCTTTTCAGCTTCGGCCATCGAGGCCTCGTCGCCCTCGTCCTGGCCCAGTTCCACGAGGACTTCCAGATCGTCAATCCTCGCGGCGAGCTTGCTGAGGCGTTCCACCTCGGACTGGCGATGGGACAGGCGTGACGTCACTACCTGGGCCGACGCGGGATCGTCCCACAGGTCCGGGGCTCCGGCTTGCTCGCTCAACTCCGCGATTTCGGCCTTGAGGCCCTCGACATCGCTGACGTCTTCGATGGAGCTGTAAGTGGCGCGGAGCGCGCGGATTTCTGCGGGAAAGTCAATCTCAGCCATGGTCATTCAAGCCTACGCTATTGGCGGCACACGCCTTGTTCGGTTGCAGAAGGGCCCGGTTCGGGCGTCATTGAGTCAACCGTGACCTCGCGGCTGACGTGGCTTCCACGTAGATGCCTTCAGGAAGCAGGAAGCTGACCACCGGCGGATGGGCTACAGCGGACAGGGTCACCAGCGCAGTTCCTCCAGGACTGCTTCTTGTCCCCGGTTCGATGTGCAGCTTGTCATGGTGGGCATAGGCGTCACTGGCTGCCAAGTACGTCTGGACAGCAGCGGACACCCGTTCATCGCCCAATGACACGGAGGGCGCGGCGCCACCTTCCATGTCTCCGGCCATGAAAGTGTCCGACGCTGCGAGCGCGGCACCGTCGGCCAGGGACAGAAGCTTCTTGTGCTCTATATAGACGGCGGAAACGGCCATGACTACCGAGGCCGTCAACAGCGCCAGGAGGACAAATCCAATGGACAGCACGGCTATCTGCCCCTCCTCTTTGGGATGGGTTTCCTGCCGGCTCATCTGAAGCGGCCGGCCTTCTGTGTTGCAGAGGCATCCAAGTGGGCAGCATCGAGTTTCAAGACATCCCCAAACGGCACCATGGGCAGCTGTACTGACAGGTGGACTGAAACGGACACCGTTGCCCCGGGCGAGGGGCATTGGGGCCTGTCGCACGAGACATCCACGGTTGCTGCCTCTGCCGTGTAGCCATAGTCGCCCAACGCGACGGCCACCGCTTCCTCGGCAGCTGCCAGCGCCTGCCCGGGCTCCGGTTCGGACACAAAGACCTTGGCCGCTTGGTCGGCAGCGGCCACGACTGCGAACATGCCCGCCTGTATCTGGCCGATGGTGACAATGAAGTAGACAACAGGAACCATGAGCATGACAGACAAGAGCAGGAACTCAACCGCCGCACTGCCGGTCTCATCCTCAACCAGCCGCAGCATTCCCCGCCTTGGAACGTGGAGCCGTGATGACCGCATGGCCCGTGACCTGCAATGCGTGGCCAGGACCGATCAGGCCGAAGATCGGCAATGGAGCCTTGACGGTCACCTCGAGTGTGGACCGACCCTCAATGTCGATTTCCCTGGTACTGATATCGGATCCGAACCCGCTGTTGAGGCTCGTGCCGATCAGTTCGTTCGTCCTGGCTACGGCGTCAGCCGGGGTCCGATCCGCCAGTGCGCCGTATCTGGCCCCCGAGGCAGCAGCGTCAATCAGCAGGTTTCGGACATGCAGGACCAGCATCAGTTGGATGACCGACATGAACAGAAGCGTCAGCACTCCCCCCACAAGGACAAAGTCGACGACGGCGGATCCGCGTTCCCGTGCTCCGCTGTCCGTGGGAGGAGACCCGTCCGTCGCCCAAACCATCACTTGCCTACTTTGGCGATGGCCTGGTTGAAGAGGCCCTCAAGTGCCGGAGACGCCAAGGCCAGGAGGCCTGCAACCAGGATCGCTGACATCAATGTGATTGTGGCCTGATTTCACCTTCCGCATCTGCCGCGCCAAGAGACAGGCAGCTCCTGTAGATATCATGAGGCGTGATCTCAGCAGAAACTGTCACCGACGTCGCGAACTCTCCCCAGGTAGTGGCTGCCATCTGGGTGGCAAGTGGCGCACTGTTTGTTGGGCTGGTCAATGTTGGGGTGACGATTTGGCAAGGGCATTTGACTCGCACCGGCACAGCCTCTCGAGAGAACCGTGAACAGTGGTGGGACCGTTTTGTCTGGGCAGCCGAACGTGTGGAAGGGCCGGACGACGATTATCGGGAGCTCGGCGCCACTGTGCTACGTCAGCTCGCTTCCGTAGACTGGGTGGAAGCCAGTGATAAAGACATGATTGACGCGATCTTGGAAGACGTGACTGACGAGATTAGCGATGCGGACGTCGAGGAGGCATCTGATGAGCAAAATAACTAAAGCGCACATCATTGCAGCGCGGGGTCGCAAACAAATCCTGGAGGGGCAGAAGAAGCCCGTGCCAGCCAAGATTGAAAAGCTGGCCGCGCTGAGTTTGGCCAAGTTCCCGTCGACGCAAGACCGGCAATCGGCAATTAGCGCCGTACAGCAGCCAGCACCAGGCGTGGGTTCGACCGGCCGGACAAACGCTGCCTATCGTGGCCGAACGACTGTTCGCAATGCCAAGGCCGGAGAATTCATCAATAAGGCCTTGACGCGCAATTCTGGGAACCGAAAGTCTGTTGGAACCAGCATGAAGCCCAAGGGTTAAGTTCCCGGACCTACATCACCATCGAGGGACAACGGTAACGTGCGCTCGCGGGCGCCCCGGCTTGACGACGACGCGGTGAATGAGTCGTGACACCAGATCGCGCTTCGTGTCCATCGGCAGGATGGTCCAGTTTTCCAGCAGCTCTGGCACGAGCGAAGACGGCGGCCGGGTGGCGACAACTTGGGCGTCCCGCATGGAGGTTTCGATGTCGCCGCGTTGGGCTTCGATTTCGTCTCGCAGTCGGCGGTAGGTGTCATCGGGGATTGTCCCGTCGAGCATTTTGTTGGTGAGTTGGTCCAGTCGAGTTCCGAGCTTCACGAGCTGAGTTTTGAGGTGCGCGACTTTGTCGGTTGCTTTGGCGGCTTGCTGCTGGGCTTGGACTGCGTGCTCGGCTTCGGAGTCAATGTCGGCGGCCACGGATTCCAGCCAGGCAAGGAAGTCCTTCTCAACGGTGCTGGTCATGACGTAGCCGCCGTCGTGCTTGCGTTTGCTGCTGACGGCGGCGCATTTGTACTTGGGAGCACGGCCAGCTCCGAAGAGGCCAGCGTGCATTGCCGCACCGCATTCGCAGCGGATCATTCCGGAGAACAGGTAGGTGGACCGTTCGCTGCGCCTGTAAACCCTGCGGGCGCTTCTACGGGCTTGGTACTCGGTCCATTCGTCCTCCGTGATGATCGGCTCGTGGATGCCGGGAACCCGTTCTCCGTGGTGGGTGATGTACCCGGCCCCGAATCCTTGGTCGAGGATTCGTCGGACGGTCCGGTCTGACCAGAGCCCGTCTGAGGAGACGCCGTAGCCGGTGACTGGGCGGGTCGGGCCGTCGTTGAGCCACTTGACTAAGGCGTAGACCGACTGCCCGGCAATGTAGCGCCTGTAAAGTTCCGCGAGGACGGGGCCCGTTACTGGGTCGGGGGTGAATCCCGTTTCCTTGGTGTATTGATATCCGAAACGGGGCTTTCCATTCGCAGGGACACCGGTCTTCACCCGGCGGGCGTGCGCTTCCTTCCACTGCTCCCCCATCCGCTCCGACTCGAAGGCCGCCAGCTCAGCCAGCATGCCCCGGGCGAACCGTCCCGAGGACGTGGAGGTGTCCATAGGTTCCGTCGCTGACTCAAGGCGCCCCCCGATACCCTCAACACGGTCAACAGCGATAGCCCAGTCCAGACGGTTCCTGGACACACGACTGACCTTCCACACCACCAGGACGTCAGCGGTTCCGGCTTCGATAATGCCGATGGCTCGCTCGACCTGCCGGCGCTTCCAGAAGCGCCCGGTCATGTCCAGATCCGAGATGGTTTCCACGATCTCGTACCCGCTGCGCTCGCAGTGCTGTTCGATGGCTGCGAGTTGCAGTTCTGGGCTGATCATTCCGTCGCGTTCTTTGGACACGCGAATGTAGGCGACAGCCCGTTGGGGCGAGTCAGGTACTGCCTTGAGATTGGCCCTCGGCATGGCATTCTTCCTGTTCTTGGGTGTGCGTGCGTGGGGTGTTTAGAGCTGTTGTAGCTCAATGGCGAGGAGCGTTGCCCATTCCTTCGATGTCAGGTGGTCGAAACGGTCCTGCAGGACTTCCTCTGTGACCCAGAGTTCATCGGCAAGTTCCGGGAACGATCTAGCCCAACGTAGGCCCTTGACCAGCTGGTCGATGGTGACGAGCCTCCGGGCGGCTTCTGCCCGGACTTCAGCTTCTACCGCGACAGGCTGACACCCGGTGTGTTTCCGTTCGACATGGATGAGTTCATGTGTGAGCGCGCAGCGGCGCTCGACCTGATCCAGGCCTTTATTGAGCCAAATCCTATCTACGCCGTTGGTACGTCCAGGAGCGCCGTCGGGCATGACGACCCAGGACAGACGGACGTGGGTTAGGGCGCGAAGGATCCCCCATGGATGAAACACAATTCGCGACAGTACAGGCTGGCTATGACATCAAGCGGCCCAGACGTCCAGCCTCACTCTTTGGATCTTCAAGCGCTGCTCAGGTTGGGCCTCGATTCCCTTTACCAGGTACAGGTGAGGCTCGGGTCTCAACTCTTCAATAACGAACTGCAGGCCGGCGACGATCGTGGCGGATTCGAGCGCAAATCCCCTGATGCCGGCGTGCTTTCCCATCCTGTGGCAGATCCACTGAAGTCCGTTATCGAAGATCGCCCGACGCTCATCCTCAATTCGATGCTGATTGCGGTCCTTCGTAATAATCGCTTCATATCCACGACGCCGGATCTCAGTGAATAGCTCGACATCCTTAACCTTGGTCAGATCTTCGTCCTGGGCGGTACCGAATTCGTGGTTGAGGTAAACGGCGGCAAGAGGCTTGGCGACCAAAGGGCTGAGGTTCTCATCCAGAAAGAATTTCACGCGGCCAAGCCTCGCTTCATAGAGCGAACCTCAGCATCGAAAGACAAGGCGTCGGCTGCGCCGGCCACGGAAACGCTCGGGTAATACAGCGGAACTTCCTCAACAGTGATGGTGTCGTTATCGACCAGGGAGGCGATTGTGTCATAGGTGACGCGAGTACCGTCCACAGTGGGCCACCCGCCGACGCGGCCGGGTAGAACTTCCAGATGGGCACGGGGGCGCAAGAAATTCACGACCTCACGACCACTGCGATTCACGAACGAATCAAATACCTCTTCAAAGGTGAACAGGCTGATTTGCCCAGGAGCCTTGACCAGATCAACTACGCGTCCCTCCTCATCAGCTACGCCAATGCTCTTGCCGTCAGTGCCGAATCGATACTGCGAGGGATGCTCGGTGAAAGCGAGCGGATCAAGATTCGCATAAGCCTTTCGGATCTTCTGCAGAGATATCTGACTCCGAAGGAAAGCGACGGTGCGAATGGCAACAAGATCCCGAAACGAATAGACGGCAGGATTCGTGTCCTGAATTTCAGGTACAACAAGGCCCCGCTGACGCCAACGAGTCAACTGCGAGACAGACGTCCCTGTGAGAACCGCTGTCAAGTCAATGGGAAATGCCATAATCGTTCACCTCCTTCATGCAGGGCAACCTTGTTAGGCGCAATGATATGGCACGAGCTCCGGTCAGCCTCTGCGCAAAGCCCACTCATTCAGCATCGTCACGATCTTGCGACTCTTCCCCACGCTCAGACCATTCGCGCTCGCGATCCTCGTGACTGGTCGGGCCGGTATACGCTGCCAACTCTTGCCAGTTGTCTGGCAGCGGGATGTTGCCGTCCGAGGGATCGCCCGATACGTCCGGGATCATCTTCTGTCCAGCGCGAGCGTTACGGCGCTCGCTGGCTTTGCTGAAGTCGATGGGTCCGTTGCGTCCGTGAAGCAGTTCATTCCTTACCGCCCTTTCATTGGGCTCAGGGGACTCCCGAAGGCCACCTAAAACAACGAGGAGCATTTGCTTTTCGCGTTCACCCAGGGTCGGGTCACGGCGTATTGCTTCCTCCGTTGTCAGGTCTGCGCTGTTGTAGGTGACAATGCCCATGCTGGCTAGCGCCGCTTGGGCCACCATTGCCTTGCTAACACCCAACCCATCCGCGAGAGCGGAGACGGTTTCGATGTTGAGCGTTACAACCGGGTTGTTCCTGATCCTTGAGATGTTCGATTTGCTCAGCTTGTGCCCCTTGCTGGCTGCACGGGCGACTACGTCAGGATCTGACCAGCCATTGGCGGACCGGACGTCATCGATGAGTGCTGCTAGTGCGTGGCGTTGCTTCACAACATTGAATCTTTCTGCGAACGGATAGGAATGTCGAACGAGTGGACACTAGGGATGGATGCCCTGTGGACACTAGAAATTTCCGAACTTTCCCCAACTCTGCCATAGGAACAGGGCTTTTTGGGCTTGCGGAGTGGACACTGCAATGTTTACGATGGACACACAGACTGGACACAAGGACAGGAAGGCAGTACAGTGACTATCACGTCGATCGCCCGACCGGCGACAAAACTAGGAGATATCTGGATGATCCTCAAAGATCCCAAGAAGCTTGCGAAGCTCATGGTGATCCAGGAAGTCGGCCAGAGGGAGCTGGCGCGAGCCGCCGGATGGAAGGCTCACTCTTATTTAGGGCGCCTGCTCGCGGGGACGGCATCCCATGTCGATCCCGAACCAGCGGCCCGAATCGCGTCATATCTGGGCGTAGGCGTGGACGATCTTTTCTTGGTCAGGGTGGACAGTTCAAGTGTCCAAAGTGGACAGACGGAAAAGATTCACAGTCGAAGTCACAGTGTTCGCAACCAAAGGAGGATGCACGCATGAGCGGTTACCGCACCGTCCATCGTGTTCAGTCCGTGGTCGAGCACCCCACGGATCTCTACCCGAGCGGCGTCTCTGTTCAGCAGCATCGGGTCGAGGTGATCGCTTGGAATGCGGAGGCGCCGTCCTTGGTGTCGATCAGCTCGGGCTACGACAAAGAGGTCACTATGTTCCAGGTCGAGGATCTGGACTTGTTCATCGAGTTGCTGCAGCAGACGAAGGCGCTGCTTGAAGCAGCACCCAAAGGCCCCGGTGCGGCAGCATCTTCCCCCGCTGCTGTCGCGCCGGTCACCAAGGAAAGAGAGGAAGCATCATGAAGTGGTTCCTCGCCGGAGCCGCTCTGCTCGCGGGCGTTGGCATCTGGCGACTTGGCCTTTGGGTGAGTGACGCGGCAACTACCGATTTTGTAGGGCCTTGGTCTCTGACTGTCGGGATTGCTGCGGGAACAGCCGCCGTAACCGTCTGGCTAATTTCTGATGAGGCCGGTTTGTGATGCGGAACCGGCCATGCCTCACCCAGTCACCGAGGGCGAGAGCAAGCTCCTCACTGATTGGCTCCCTACCAGCAAAACGGGTCTTTTCACGGAGCATCTCTGCGCCTGACGTTCGGCCTTTTTTGGTGAGCATCAGTATGCGAGCTACGCCGCTGGAGAGCCCGGTCATGTGGAAGGTGTACGAACCAGGAGGGCGTTCCTTTGAAACCTCCTCTAGGAAGCTTCCAGCTTCCCTGATGAGTTCGAGGCTCGCTTCCATCCGCTCGGCCCTCTCGGCCGAAAGGCGTTCGATCCGCTTGGTTATAAGGACCGTGAGCCAAGGAATAACGATTGCGACCACCACCCCGAAGGCAAAAGTGATTGTGCCCGAGGAAAGTGCGTCACCGAGATTGAACGGCGCGGTTTCCGCGTATACGAGCAAAGGCGCTACCAGAGGATTCCCCATTTTTCCCTATCCCTCAGTTTCCCCCGCGACACCCGCAGGGGGCAGTAAAAAGGCGGTCCAGTTTCATTCCGCCAAGAACCAACTGGACCGCCCGTAAGTAACCCAAGAGCCAGGCACCTGATCTGAACAAGGCCTGGCTCTCGAATCAGAAATGAGTCTACCAATGATGATCAGAAGACTTCGGCAGCTCCCACCGGAAGCCCGCCCCCATATTGCCGCCGCTGGCAGGGTCCTCGCGCAGGCCACGGCAAGGATGAACACCATGAGCCCTCGGGAGATAGCCGAGGCTGCCTACACGCCCGGGGGCCCGTCGAGGGAGCAGCTGGAGAAGCTCGCAGAGGCCCGACTTATGGGTCAGTCCATCCGGCACACTCCACCTGCAGAGGTGGCTTGATGATGGACCGCAATGAAGCAACGGACCTATTGCCTCGCCATGCGTATTTCCACGCCGTGGACAGGCAAGGTGAGACCGACGCCATTGTGGAGAAAATGATCCCGTTCGAGCAGAGCCGCCGGCACAAGCTGCTGCTCTCCGCCGTCCAGGACGCGGAGAACCTGATCACCGCTCTCAAGACCACACGCCAGTTCGACCGCCACGGCAACATTGAACTGGTGCTTCCCCAGATATCGGATGCCCTCGCGGACGCGGTGATGAAGACGAGGAACTTCATCGCGGACGTTGAAACCTGCGCTGACCGCTATCGCAAGACCGTGACTGACTCTTCCGAGGCTGCCGGGGGGCAGCCCGTTGAACCGGCGGCTGCCGTCGAATCCCCCGACGTGCCGGCGGCAGCTGCCCCATCCCCGATGACCGTTCGTGTGCTGCTGGATCCGCGCGTCGCGAAGGGGCTGGATGAGTCGGCGGAGTCCATTCCGAAGCCCGGCCCGCATCTGTCATCGGGGACGGTCTTTGATCCGGCTCGTCCATGGCGGAACCAGCTGGCGAGCCTTGATCGTGCTGCCGCCGGCAGGGCCCAGCAGCTGAGGGGTGGCGGAAGATGACGAAGACGAGGAAGAAGTCGTTCGCGGTGGTGCATCCCATCGGTCATCGCCCGTTCCAGGACACGTGCGAGTTGTACTACCGCAGCAGTGCGGAGTTCAAGCAGCAGATGACTGCTTACGCACGTCGTAAGTGGCCTTTGCCGCAGGTCATTGAGATCGATATGTCCACGAACACGATTGTCGTGAACGGAGTCGATCGGGGGAAGTTCTCGGAGCATGAGTACCGGGAGTCCGCACAGCGGGCCATTCAGACAGGGATTGACCTGTGATGCGCCCGTCGGCGCGGGTCGGCCAGAATCGCCGCCGCGCTTTCTTGTACGGGCCTCTGGTCATCCTCGGTGCCACCTTGGTCTTGATGATGACGGGCACCGCGAACGGCGTTTACCTCGCTGGTCTGTTGATTCTCTTGGCGGGCGCGGGTGGCTTCGTTCTTGAGTCAGGGCCGCAGCCCAGGCGCAGAAGATGATGACCGGCGATTGGGGGCGCCGATGACAGATAGACCACCCGGCGCCCGCCCCGGCGCCGGCCCTTTACCCCAGACAGCGGACGCTGTCCCGGTCCTTGCTCAGAAGGACCAGGAGAACGTCCACCGCCAGAGGCAGGTACCAGCCACAGAACAAGAGTGGCTTGGCAACCCAGTAGTCCGTGATGACGCTGCGTTGCGCCTTCTCCGCATCGAACGAACCACCACCCGCGCCCTTTCTGCGCTGCAGGATGGCGAACTCGATGCTGCCATCAGCCGGCTGCAGGCCGCGCTGACCCTTGCCCTGGCGGAGCAAGCAATTACGACACCTTGCGAAGGACAATCATGACCACCATCGAACACAGAAGAATCGCCGTCGAGGATCTGATCGACAACCCAGACAATCCCCGTTCTGATCTTGGACCGGATCAGGATCTCGTGGAGCTGGCCAACAGCTTGGCCAAGGACGGCAATACGGACGACTGCCACGTCGTGCCCGTCACTGACGGCGAGGACGCCGGCAAGTGGATGCTGTTGGAGGGCCACCGACGGAAGGCTGCAGCACTCCTTGGCAACGTCACAGAGCTGGATTGCAAGATTCGGCATGACCTGGACACGAAGGCGAAGCAGATCGCTTTCATGATCACGGCGAACACGCATCGTGAGAACTTCACGGAGATGGACACGGCCCGTGGAGTGCAGTCCCTGCTGGACTGCGAGGGCATGAACGTCAAGGCTGTCGCTAAGTCGCTGAGTCGGGGTGAGAAGTACGTCCGGTCCCGGTCGAAGATGACGAAGCTATCGACGGCCGCCCAGGGCAAGATCGAGGACTCGACTCTGAACATCGAGCAGGCGATGGAGCTGCTCACTTTCGCCGATGACAAGGAAGCCGAAGAGCGGCTGTTGAAGGTAGCGGACAAACCCAATGACTGGGAGGTTCGTCTTGCCGCGGAGAAGGAACTGCGTGCATGGCGGGAAAACCTGCCGCGGCTGACGGCCGAATTGCAGGGCGCCGGTGTTGAAGTCGCTGACCGCCCGGAAGGGCCGCAGTGGGAATGGAAGGACTTTTCCCCCACATATGCCGACCATGAGATCACTGAGGCCGTGGAGCGCGATCTCGTTGCAATCGTCCACCCCGACTTCCCGAAGATCACTTGGGCCCGCAAACGTGAAGCCCAGAAGCCGTGGACCCCTCCTGAGAAAACTCCTGAGGAAATCGCGGCCGCGGTTCGCCGCGGCGAGATTATCCGCGGCTTGGAGCTGGCGGCGCCGGTTCGTGAGGCGTTCCTTAGGGGCGCCCTGAAGAAACCGGAGGCCAGTGTCGTGCATCAGCTGGCGCTGGACATGGCCGAACAGCTTCCTCTCGCCGCCGTGGGGTTTTGGCTTGGCATCGAAGAGCACGAGGAGATTGATGACCAGGAAATCGTTGACGGGATCGCCAAGCTTTCCACCGACCAGTTGATCGTCCTGAACCACCTGGTACGTCACGGCGGGAACAAAGAGGAACTGCTCGCAGACCTAGCTGCTTGGGGACGCGACACAGGCTACATGTCCACAGGACCCTGGCGTGAATCGCTGGAGCACTCCTACAGCTACAAGTGGACAGAAGCCGAGCTGGACGCCATCCAGTACTTCGCCGCCCAGAAGGCCGCCACTGCAGAAGGTGACGACGATGACGAAGCCTAGCCACTTCCTCAAGCGCAATGCCGACAACGAGCCCGTCTGCGGCTGCGGCTTCCGCCCCGCCATCCTGGACGATGCCGCACCTGTCGGAATCCAGTGGAAGGCAAAGCGTGACGTCCTGGACCACGTGGACGCGCTATCCGGCTTCCGTCCATCTGCGCCGTTTGACGGGAGCCAGGACCGGAAATTCCCCCGGGCTGGCGTCCGCCCAGGCGCCAGCGGCCGCTGGAAGCTCACGCTCTGGGACGAGGAAGGTGTGATGCACCCTCTTCCACTGAAGAGCCAATGGCACGACACGGCGCGGGAAGCGTTCGAGTTCGGCCAGCTCATTATCGGGGCGCATTGGCGGTCCGGCACACGCCTCAACGGAACGGGCCGCTGATGCCCTGGACGCGACTGGAAAAGCACTGGCAACAGCAGAAGTTCCGGGTCTACCGGAACCGCCACGACGAAGCCCTACGGATCAGCGCGGCGCTCACCATCCGCCGTCAGAACCTCCTCGCAGAGATCCTCGCCGACGACCTTGACGGACTCGACACCATCCATAAGTCCCGCCGCCTCCGCCAAACCGAAGACGAACTGGACCGCGCCCGCATCGACCTCATATCAGCCAGGGCAGCCCTCGAAGCCGAAGAAGCCCAGCACTATACCCACGAACCACGAGAGGCCAGAAGATGACAGCCACGATCACCGACCCCACCACAACCACAGAACCGGCGCTCGCAGATCTGGCGATTACTGCCACCGGCGCCGAATGGCTGAGGAAGCTCGCAGCGGTGGGTGCTGCAGTATCTTCCCGGCCTGCCGTGCCGATCCTCAGTTTCGTCGTGTTGGAGTGCAATCGCGGAAAGGCCACGCTTACCGGTTATGACTACTCGACCTCAGCCGTCGTCAAACTGAACAATGAAGCCGTTGGGGCATTGCGTAACGGCAAGGCCCTGGCCCCGCATTCCTGGCTGGTCCGAACGATCCGCGTGCTGACGGCCCGGAAGAGGGACATTCCCGTGACTGTGGCCGCGAAGACGCTTCTCGGCCGGCCGATGATCACCGTCACTGCCGCTGGTTTCACCATTCCCCGGCTTCATGATGCCCCGCTTTCGGAGTATCCGGACCTCCCCGCCTATGGCGAGCTGGACACGTTTGAACTGGACCGGGATGCGCTGGCGTCCGCCATGGACCGGGCTTCTATCGCTGCCAGCTTCGACGAGACGCTTCCTATCCTGACCGCTATCGAGATGCAGAGCAATGGTAGGTCGCTGACGCTCCAGTCAACGGACCGCTACCGTTTGTCCTCGGAAACGCTCAAGTTGACGAAGGAAGTCCAAGACTTCAGGTTCCTTCTCCCGGCCAAGACGTGGAAGGCCATCGCCAGGCACCTCAATGGCGAGAAGGTCACCCTCGGTGTTCTGGTCTCCGGGGATGTTCACGGAAAGGACGGCGGCCGGGCGAGCATACACCTGGCGTCAGGTGACTCCGCATTCACGCTGACGGGCGTCCTAGGTGACTACCCCAAGATCAAATCCCTGTTCGATCTGGACTTCGGCATGACCTTGGAAGTCAATCGCAGAGATCTGATCGACCAGGTCATCGTTGCCCGGGAACTGAATGACTACAACGAGCCCGGCTTGCTGAAAATCGGGCCTAGCGCCGTGACCCTCGCGCCGAGCTTTGCCGAGGGAGGAAGCGAAGTCGCTACCCCTATCCTCCTGGCGGATACCACCAACATCGACGCCCCTGACATAGCCGCCTACAACCCACAGTTCCTCCTGGATGCGCTGAAGGCGATCAACACCGACGTAGTGCGTTTCTCCTTCTACAACATGGTCAAACCGACATGCATCTCGCCTGTCACGGCCAAAGGCGAAAAGCCCAGCACGTACAGACACCTGCTCATGCCGGTACGCCTGCCTCACCGTGTTGGAGGCGAGTGAACCGTGACCGAGGCAGAAGAAGACGCGATGCTGGCTCAGCTGCTCAGTCGCCCGGCGAAGATCGCCACGTGCAGCGCGTGCAGGAAAGCCCTCAACGGCCAGGACGAGTGTGATTGCTCATGACCGTCGGTATCGAAGCACCACGGCTGAAGGCCCTCACGGTCAAGAACCCTTGGGCATGGGCGATCATCAACGCAGGGAAGAACGTCGAGAACCGCTCACAACCAACCTCGCACCGGGGAACGCTCTACATCCACATCGCCAAGCGCGATGACGAAGCAGGCCACGAGAACGAAGCAATCAGGCAGGCCCGGGCTGAAGCTTCCCAAGCTGTCAGGAACCACCTTCAGCTGCAGGGCTACGTCCTCGGCACCGTGGAAGTCGTGGGCTGCCACCACTCCTCCGACTGCAAGACCAAGGACGGCTACTGCTCCGAATGGGCCCGGCCCGGTTTCTACCACTGGGAGCTATCCCAGCCCCGCCCGCTCGCATGCCCGTTCCCGGAAGTAGGCAAGCTCAACATCTGGAACCTGGAGGCGACATCATGACCAAGAAACCACTGGAGCTAACCATCTTCGCCCCTGTGCCGGAACAACCCACGGCGGCCCGGGCCGCCCTCACCGAGAAGATCCTGGCCTTCGGGGCACACATGGCGTGGCACGCGGATCGCACGCGAGAGCACATCCTTTCCCGTAAGAAACGACTTGCGGACACCGAACTGGCAGCAGAGTTCTGGCACGCATCGCAGGTCGCGACCTACGCCCGCGCTCGCATCGACTGGGGTATGGACAGCTGGTTCGGGACATCGGCTGACAGGGCCGAGGACATCGAGCATGTGCTCCAGCGGTTCGCCGAGCTGCCCCACTTCGACGAGGAGGAATCGTGACCGTCGAAGACGAGCGACCAAGAGATAAGACACCCATCCTGACAGCGAAGCTCGACCAGCTGCTCCACGAACATCCTGACTTTTACGCCCAAATCTTCCCGGCCAAGGAGGGACCAGCAATGGGATCAATCGGCCAGACGGCGAGCTCTGCCGAAAGTCGAAGATCGGCGGCTGATGAGCCACGCATGGTGTAACAACTGCGGCCACTACCACGGAGCCCCAGGCAACAGCTGGCCGTCTTGCAACGGCTTCATCTACCCCGAAGAAAAACAAGGAATCCGCCGATGCGCATGCACCGGCCCAACCACTGAACGAGAGGATGCATAGTGACCAGCAAGTACGACGCCGCCTACATGAAGCGCTGGAAGATCGACCACGACCACGGCCTCACCCGAACCACCACACCCGCCCGCGCCAGCGAACACATTCGCCAGCTCGTCAGCCAACACGGCGTCAGAATCCGGTCAATTGCAGACGCCGCCGGCATATCAGCAGGCACCATCAGCCTGCTGAATCGCGGCAAACAAACCAGCATCAAACGCACCTACGAAGCCAAGATCCTCGCAGTCACCGCCGAAAAGATCTTCAATCGCAGCCTGAGCACCGGCTTCGTCCCAAACATCGGCGCCCGCCGACGTTTGCAGGCTCTCATGGCAATCGGCTGGCGACACCAGGACCTGACAAAGCGGGTCGGATTCAGCACAGGCACAATGATGCACCAACGCGGAAACTACATCAGCCAGTTCAAGCACGAGGCAGTGCTGAAGGTCTATGACCAGCTATGGAACGTACCTGGCCCAGCCGATGGCCGCACCATGACCCGCGTGGCCAAAGCAGGATACGCGCCACCCTTGGCCTGGGACGACGAAACCATAGACGACCCCGCAGCCGCGCCGGACCTCGGAACCCCTCTAAACAGCCGAGGCCGGCCAGCACTAGGCGAAGCCAGGATCAAGAAGATAGACGCGCTCGCCGAAGATGTCGATTATCTGCGCCGCACCGGAGCCGGCATCGAAGAGATCGAGCAGCGAACGGGAAAACGCTGGGCCGACATCCGTTCAGAGCTCCACCGTGCCGGACATCAGGAAGTCTGCGACAAGCTACTGATCCAGCTGGACAACCCAAAGCGAGCCCCGCGGAAGGCCGCGGCGTGAGAACTACAAGAATCAACACCCAGGTCCCGAAGAAAGAAGGTCCACCCAGTGCCATGGCTGAAGCAGGGCGACGCGGCGGCGAATCACCCCATCGTCCTCGCAGCTGTGGAAATGGAAGACGCGGATGACCGAATCCTCAACGAATGCTTCGGCTTCGTGGCCCGCTGCGCCACCCAGGCTGCAGCGTATGAGCAGGACTACATCATCAGCGTCGGCACCGCCCGGCAGATGGCCGGATCACTGGGCCGCTACAACGAACTTATAAAAGCTGCGAAGTACTGCGGCTACCTCACCGAAACCAAGATCACCGTGGAAGGCGAAGAACGCAAAGCCTTCAAACTGGTTGAAGACAATGACCTCTTCCACATGATCCTCAAGGCAGAAAGAGAGTGGAACAACCAGAGGAAGAGAGACACCCGCAACCCCGAGCTCACGTGGAGAGTTAGAGCCCGCGACGGCGACGCCTGCCGCTACTGCGGCAAATCCGTGGCTTGGGGAGACACCAAGTCAGGGCGCGGCGCAACCTACGACCACACCAACCCCGGCCAGGCCGGCACCGTAGACACCCTCGTTGTCTGCTGCCGGGAGTGCAACGGACGCAGACAAGATGACCCCGAAAGCAACTGGAAGACCCTCCCAGTCCCGGCAGAGCCCCTCATCGGCGAAGCAACGGCCGCTTTCATCGCCAAACACGGCACCCCGATAGAACCCACCTACACCCGACCAGGCACACCGGCCGCCACCAAAGCGGCAACGGACGAGACGCAAGCCGTAGAGCAGCCCACGCAGGCAGCTCCGGCACACAAAGAGGCAACGGCACACTCCGGCCCCGAAAGCGACTCCGCAGCACACAAAGCCACGGTCAGGCACTCCCCGGCAGCAACGGCACACCCTGCTGTAACGGCACACCCGGCTGTAACGGCACGAAGGACCAACACCAGACCAAATCCGGACCCAGGACACAGGTATCCCGGATCTGGATTTGTCGGGACGGGTAGGGACGGGACGGGTCAGGCAGGTAAGGGAAGTGCAGGGCAGGAAGCCCCGCTCACCTCCCAGGGCAAACCCAAGAACCAAACCAGAAGAAGACGCCCCCGCAACCGAGGACGAAACTGAACATGCGTACCAAACGACTTTCATCACACAACTCACCATCAGAAGACCAACTGCAGGGGTCTGTCCTGGAACTGGCCCAATACTTCGGATACGAACTGCGCTACCACAACCCAGATAGCCGGCGCTCGCAGGCAGGCTTTCCGGATCTCGTTCTCGGCAGCTTGTCCAGGAGGCGAGTCCTGTTCCGTGAACTGAAGACTTCAACGGGTCGGGTGCGCCCTGCCCAGGTCCTTTGCTTGAAGATCCTCGAATTGGCCGGCCTCGATGTTGGTGTGTGGCGTCCCGAGGATCTGCACAGCGGACGAATCCAGCGAGAACTGAGAGGGGACAAATGACCACCTGCACGACGGAGGATTGCAACCGGCAGACTTCGCTCTACCTGTGCACTGACTGCATCGTGGAGTTGGATTCACTGCTTGCTGATGTCGGCCCACTGCTGCAGTTTATCGGTGGAGCCATCGATCAGACGGCTGTGACCAGGAGCCCGGGCGCAAGCGGTGGCGGTGGCGGTGTAGCGAAGTCCCGGCCTGCCATGAATGTGGATGCTTACCTGCTGCGGGCATGGCTGCACCAGCTCCCGGCCCGTGCATACGACGCGGCAGCGGACAACCCCGACGCTGGGAAGATCCTGTTCATGGCCCGCGACTGGATCCAGAAGGCCCGCGACCTTGTGTGGGGGCCGGAAGACTCCCGGGTCTACGGGCGCTGCGAGGAACCACTTGAAGGAGAAGATGGGGACGATAGCCCGATCCCCTGCGATGGGCGACTGGTTGCCCATCCAGACGACGCCACGGTCAAGTGCCCCGAGTGCAATACAGTCCACAACGTCAGCGATGTACTGGCGAAGCTGAGACGCAAGGTAAGAGGGGAGCCAATGACACCATCGGGAGTCAGGGACCTGCTGCGGGCTAAGGCGAAAGCGGTCATCACCAAGAAGGACATCGAGAACTGGGTTAGCAGGGGAAAACTGCGCTACGTGCTAGACCACGTCAGCAGCAACAGCAGAGACCGGAAGATCTACTACCCAGGAGACGTACTGCAAGTGTTCGAAGACATGAGGGCACGCAATAGAGCGTTGATGTGATTTTGTAGCTCAGAATGTAGTACCCTCAAAACGAGGGGATAGCTGTCCCTAAAGCTTTTGGAAGGCCTCGACGGATTACCGTCGGGGCCTTCGTCGTGTCCGAAGGTGGTGACGCTGGCGTGAACGGCATGAGCATCCCCGCTTGGTCGGGACGCCGGGCAGGTGAAGCGCTTCTCAAGGTCAAGGCCGAGGGGCGCCGCAAGGACAAGCCCTGCATCATCTGTAAGCAGGGCATCGACTACTCGCTGACCTACCCGCATGAGCAGTCCTGCAGCGTGCAGCACGTGAAGTCACGGAAGCTGTACCCGCATCTGACGTGGGAGCCCAGCAACTGGGAGCCAGCCCATCTGTCTTGCAATAAGGCAGCTGGCCCGGGTGAAGACCTCGGCATGGGCGTCACATCCGAGGACTGGTAACCGTGCCCCGGACAGTCGTTGTGCTGTGTGGCCCACCAGGTGCCGGCAAGACCACGGCGGCCAGGCAGTCAGGCCTGCAGGTCTTCGACCGCGACGACCGGCAGTGGTCAAGTGAGAAGCAGTTCACCGAGGCGCTCGCCGCGCTCGGCTCGGATCGACGGGCTCAAGCTGTGGTCATCAGGACCGGGGCAACGTCGGCGGCCCGGGCCAAGGCGGCGCAGCTGGTCGCTGCCACTCACGTCTACTTGCTGACCTCCGATCAGAACGAGCTGGCCCATCGCATCAGGCAACGAGACCGGGCCGACAAGGTCACCACCCTTGTTGGTGTCAGGACTTGGTTCGAACGATTCGACCGTGCTGACGGCGTCAGGGACTTCCCCGGCTGGTCCGGGATCCATGAACCGGACCTAGGGGTGGTATCCGACAACTGGTAGGCCACCAAAAAATCCAGCCTGCCGCCGTCCCGGACACTCCCCGCCTGCACCTCCCTCTCCCCCCGGGCTCGCGCCGCATGGATTTGATCCGAAAACGTTGAATTGGCGGGGAAAACGGACCCATCATCTTACCCGAAAGGCCGGTTCGAATATGGCAATTGCTGGCAATCTCACACTGGTCATTTCAGCCCGTATCGGTGACGGCGAACCGCACGATATCGGTGAGATTGAACTGCCCGTCGTGACTGAGCAGATTCACACAGTTGGGAACGTCTCGATCACCGCCCGCACTCGCGTCGACGAAGCGGAGCTTGCCAACAAGCTCAAAGATTTCGCCGCTGCAGTCGGTGACGAACTGGCGGATGCGGTTCCGGAGCGGGCTAGTGACCGCCTGCGAAGGATGATCGGCCCCGCATTAGAGATCGATCCCCCGTCCCCCGACTTCACCGCCCGGTTGGCCGAGTCAAAACGTCTGACGGCCGAGACCTTCATTCCGTCCTTCCTGGACCTGCCCGAGCACGTCATCATAGGAGCCCGCCAGGAAGGCAAAACACGTTTGGCTTTGAAATGGCTGGACGATGCCCATGAAGGCGTGACACGTGTCTTGATCGTCAAAGACAGTCACCAGGCCGAACAGCTCAACCTTGAACGTGGACGCCCACGCCGAGACGCCAGCATCATCGGCTACCGGACCCTGATTAACCAAGGCGCTCGCAAGGGTGTCGAGTACGGCATCGACGAGACAGACCAGATCCTTGCGGACCTTCTGGGCTTGAGGTCCTCGCTGCGGCTGGTGACCGTCTGCCACGCCGACACGCGGCAATCAGAGCCGTAGCATGCACGATCGCCGAGCCTTTAGGGAAGCTCACGAAGGCGGCGAATCGATCCGAGGGATCAGCAGAGGCCGCGGGGCCTCTCGGAACGCTGTGCGCCGGGCCCTGCGCCCCGGCGCAAGAGAGAGCTACTATCGGCCCTCAGCGTCCGAGGACGCCGAACCAGCCGTGCGGGACGTTCTGGCCGACTACCCAGCAATGAGCGTCTCGGATATCGCCCTGCTGATCGACTGGCGGAAGTCCCGTCGGCAACTGTCAGAACTGGTGGCCCGGCTGCGGCCCCGGACCGTCTCCGAATGGCCTGCCATTGAGGCCCGCCCGTTGCACTCGATCACCATCGGCCGCCTGTCCACGAAGCCGCTCGACGTCGGCAAGATGAACATCGGGGAGTTGAACCTATGACCAAGCGCAAACCGTCCGACGCCCATGAGCCAGTCGAGGCCCCCGACCACCTGCCCAAACCCGTAGCGGACGTGTGGCGCGAAATCGTGGCCAGCAATGACCTCGTGGGAAAGGTTGACCGGGTCGCACTGGAAACCTACTGCACCCTCACCGCCCGCCTACGCGAAGCCCGCGGCCGCATCGAAGACGAAGGCATGGTTGTCACCGACACCCGGGGCAAGGTCATCCCTCACCCCGCGCTCGCTGTCGAGAGGTCCACTGCCGAGCAGATCCGAGTGTGGGGCGACCGCTTTGCCCCTCTCGTGAAGCCGACCAGGAAGAGCGGCTACATCGCCGACGCGACCGCCCGAACTATCACCGAGGCCAAGCACCTGCACGGGGCGCGCTTCGCCGGTCCCGTCGCTGCGTTGAAGACGCTGGCGTGGATGATCGACGAAGCCCAGCGGGACAGCATGGAGGCCCTTCAAAAGGCCATGACCACGACGGTCCCCCAGTATCTGAAAGCCTGCGCCGAGCTGCAGGTAACACCGGCCTCGATCCCGGGTGTCGGAGTTCCCGCCGCTGTACCTGCAGAGGGCGATGCGCCGGCCGATGAGTCCAAGCCGGAGGGTGCGAGTGTCACAGACTTCCAAGCTCGCGCCAGGGCACGCCGCTCCGGTTAGTGGCCCTAACGCGGTTGACCCGGGTGACTACTATCGCCAGGTCTGCCACGTTCCAGAACCAGATCAGACCGGGGTTAAGAAGCCTAAGATCTACGGCTACGCCGAGCCTCGGATCTGCACTCCGCCGCTGCGGGCGTTGACGCCGGACACAACGCTTGGTTATGACGTCATCGACTTCGCACGCGATGTCCTGGGCGTGGATCTGTATCCGTGGCAGAAGGTGCTGCTGTGCCGGATGCTGGAGCTGCTCCCTGATGGCTCTCTGAGGTTCCGGACGGCAGTTGTGCTGATCGCCCGGCAGAACGGCAAGAGCACGCTGTCACAGGTGCTGGCGCTGTGGTTCATGATCGTCTGGGGCTGGCCCCTGGTCATGGGGACCGCGCAGGATCTCGAAACCGCTGAGGAAGTTTGGCAGGGTGCCGTAGACCTCGTGGAAGAGGACGAGAACCTATCCAAGCTCCTAAAGCGAGTCGTGAAGGTCAACGGCAAGAAGGCCCTCGAGCTGAAGCCGCAAGACGCGGACACCAAGACGGGCAAGAAGACTGGCCCCCGGTACAAGGTCAAGGCAGCCAACCGCCGCGCTGGCCGTGGCTTCACTGGCAACCTCATCATGCTCGACGAACTGCGTGAACATCAGAACTGGGAAGCTTGGGGCGCGATCACCAAGACGACCATGGCGCAGGCCGAGGCGCTGATCCTTGCCCTGTCCAATGCCGGCGATATGACCTCCATTGTTCTGAAGTACCTCCGGAAGATGGCCCACGAGGCCATCGGGGATCCGGACGGCATCTGTGAAGAAATCGGAGCTGCGGGGCCGACGGCGCTCGACGTCGCTGATCTGGTTGAGGGCGATCTTGACGACATCGACGATGACGAGCTGGCCGAGTTCGAACAGGACGAAGACACCCTCGGCCTCTGGGAATGGTCCATGGCCCCCGGAACGGACAAGCGCGACCGTAAGGGGTGGGCACAAGCCAACCCTTCCCTGAATTGGAACCCGGGCTTCACCGAGCGCACCATCGCCGCAGCCTGCCGCACGGACCCCGAATGGGTCTTCCGCACTGAGGTCGGCTGCCAATGGTCAGAGGGCACCTTAACGGGGCCGTTCCCGCCAGGTGCGTGGGACAAAGGCAAGAACGTCCTGGTCAACCGTGACGACGGAACAGTGGGCGTTGCCGACGATGATCGGATCGTTCCGGGCTCCCCAGTATGGGCGGGTGTGGATCAATCGCACGACCGGTCCATGACCTACATCGCCTTTGGTGGCTTCAGGGCCGATGGGAAGTACCAGGTCGAAGTCGTGACCGCCCGGCCCGGCTCGGACTGGGTCAAGGAATGGCTGATGGACGACAAGCGCCGGGGCAGGATCAAGGCGGTTGCCGGCCAGTCCAGGGGCGCGCCGATCTCTCCACTGATGGAGGATCTGGAGGCCGACGAAGAGTTCACCATCCCGGTTGTTGAGTGGTCAGGAAGCGACCTCACGAGCGGCTGGGCCGACGTCTTTGACGCGGTTCGCGATGAGACGGTCAGGCACAACCCACAGCCGGTTCTGGACACCGCGGCAGCCGTCGCGGTCCTCAAGGTCTTCAGTGGCGGTGCAGCGTTGCCTGACCGCAACGCGTCCCCGGCGGAGATCGCCCCGCTGATGGCCTTCATCGCTGCGAAGTGGCTGATGAGCCGCCGTGTCATCGAACCGCCCCCACCGCCGCCGCCACCGGCAGCGGTGACAACCGAGGAATCCACCTACGTCGAAGACAACGTCGCCCACGTGGGCTTTTGATGAAAGGAGTACGCCTTGGTGAAATGGTTCAAATCGGCAAGCTCACGCAAGAACAAAGCCGAACTCGGCACAGCGGCTCCCGTCACGGAAGTTGGCTACGCGACGACCGCCAGTGACTGGTGGACTGATCTTGACGTCGAGGAAACACCGGAACTGCGGTGGCCTCACAACATCGAGGTCTACGACCGGATGCGCAGGCAAGACGCCCAGATCACTTCGGTACTGCGGGCCATGACCCTACCGATCCGCCGCACCAAGTGGCGGATCGACGGCAGCGGTTGCCGCCCCGAGGTGGCCCAGCGTGTGGCCGACGATCTTGGTCTCCCATTGGTTGGGGCCGAGAACAACCCGGTGATCCGGACCCGTGACCGGTTCTCCTGGTCCGAACATCTTCGGCTTGCCCTGCTGATGCTTCCGTTTGGCCATTCGGTGTTTGAGCAGCAATACCGCATCGATGAAGCAGGACAGGCCCGCCTCCGTAAGCTGGCCTGGCGACCACCCAAGACGCTATCCCGCATCGACGTGGCACCGGATGGCGGGCTGGTGGCGATCCATCAGCACAACGCCAAAGAACCCATGGGCGTGGCGCGGCTGGTTGTGTACGTCAATGACCGAGAGGGCGGCAACTGGCTCGGCCAGTCCATCCTCCGTCCCGCCTATAAGAACTGGCTGCTGAAGGACCGTGCCCTGCGCGTTCAGGCCCAGACCTTGGACCGCAACGGCATGGGCGTCCCGGTGTACACAGCTTCGAAGCTTCCTGACTCCGTCACCGGTGAGGATCGAATCGCGCGGGAGAACAAGGAAATCGACGCCGGCCTGAAGCTGGCCAAGGGCATCCGTTCGGGCGACAACTCGGGCGGGTCCATTCCGCATGATGCGGAGCTCGAACTGAAGGGCGTCACAGGCACTTTGCCGGATGCTGACACGCCGATCCGCTACTACGACGAACAGATCGCCCGCGCCGTCCTGGCACACTTCCTGAACCTCGGCACGGAGACAGGTTCCTGGGCGCTGGGATCTACCTTCGCCGACTTCTTCACCCTGTCGCTGCAGACGCTGGCGATGCAGATCGCTGACACGGCTACCCAGCACATCATCGAGGACATCGTGGACGTCAACTGGGGGATCAATGAACCGGCCCCCAAGCTGGTCTTCGAAGAGATCGGATCCCGCCACGCCCCCACGGCTGAGGCAATCAAGATGCTCATCGACTGCGGGGCAATAAAGGCAGACCAGAAGTTGGACGACTTCCTGCGAACGGTCTACGGTTTGCCCGGTTTCGATGAAGCCACGGCAAGGGAAGCACTCCCCCGAACTGCAACGGAGACAACATGACACTTCAAATGCTCAAGCCCTCCGCAGCGTCGGCGCCTTGGTACCGGATGGAGGCCTCTACCGAAGCCGACACGGCGGACCTCTATATCTACGAGATGATCGACAGCTGGTGGGGTGTGAGCGCTTCCCGGTTCGTCCGCGAACTGTCCGAGCTGGATGTGTCCACCATCAACTTGTTCGTCAACTCCCCTGGCGGCTCGGTCTATGACGGAGTCGCGATCATGAACGCCCTTCGCCGGCATAAGGCGACCGTTGTGGCCAC
Source organism: Paenarthrobacter sp. YJN-5 (assembly GCF_015040095.1). Classification (NCBI taxonomy): domain Bacteria; kingdom Bacillati; phylum Actinomycetota; class Actinomycetes; order Micrococcales; family Micrococcaceae; genus Paenarthrobacter; species Paenarthrobacter sp. YJN-5. Next base: position 1,617,035 of record NZ_CP053544.1, on the reverse strand, counting down.
GGTGGACGGGCTGGCCGCCTCGGCAGCCTCGTTCATCATTCAAGCCGCCGATGAGGTGGTTATGGGGCAAGGGTCGGAGCTGATGATCCATGAGGCGTGGTCCTTCGCGTACGGCAATGCCGAGACGCTCCAGAAGGTAGCCGGAGACCTGGACCGGATCTCCGGGACCATCGCCGGCATCTACGCCGAGCGGGCAGGCGGCAGCGTGGAAGAGTGGCGTGCGGCCATGAAGGCAGAGACCTGGTACACGGCGGATGAAGCCGTCACCGCAGGGCTCGCTGACCGCGTTGCCAAAGTATCCAAGAAACCCGAGACCGAGGACGCAAGCAACCGCTTCGACCTCTCCATCTTTGCCCACGCCGGACGCCAGAATGCGCCGGCGCCGGCAGTCAATGGCCGTCACGAACGCCGCCCCCAGCTCAGTCTGGTCAACGGCTCAGCACTCACAGCGGCAGCTCACATGGTCGAGAAGACCATCCAGAAACCTCCGGCCGAGCCGAAGGAAACCACCACCCCCGAAGAGAAAGGAACCGGCACTATGTCGGAAAAACTGAACAAGGGGCTTCGTGAACGGCTCGGCATCCGGGCTGACACGGAACTCGACGAAGACCAGCTGCTCGAAGCCTTGGACGAGGCGCTCGAAGAGCAGGAGACCGAAGAGGCGCCTGCAGCTGCACCAGCGGCGCATGCGCCCGGAACGGTCGTACTGGACGCAGCCCAATACCAGGAGCTGCGTAACGCCGCTGATGATGGCCGGCTGGCCCGTCAGCAGCAACTGGCAGACGAACGAAACGCACTCGTCAACGCCGCCGTGCAGGACGGTCGCATTCCCCCGGCCCGCCGCGATCACTGGCTCAACTCCCTTGAGGCAGATCCGGGCATGGCTGACACCCTCGCCTCCCTCGAACCGGGGTTGATCCCCGTGGACACGGTGGGCTACACGGGCGGCGTGGAGGACTCCACGGACGAAGCCCGAGCTTACGACCACATCTTCCCGAAGGAGTCCTGATTATGGGCCAGTACCTGCCCCTGTTCCGTCCCGGCCAGACAGTGACCTTCGGCGTCACGGCTGCTGTCACTGGCGGCCATCCCGTTGAAGTCGGAACCTCCGACCGTTCCGTGGCTCCCGCCGGAGCTGCCTCGACGAAGGTCATCGGCGTCGCAGGCCATGACGCGGCAATCGGCGACAAGGTGACCGTCGAAATCAACAAGACGGTCCACCTGCTCACGGCTTCCGGCGCGGTCACTCGCGGCCAGCGGCTCGAAGCGGCGGGCGCGGGCAAGGTCCGAACCTTGGCCGCGGGTACCGCGTACTACATCGCGCTCACATCGGCCGCTGACGGCGCTGCCGTTGAGGCTCTCGAACTCTAGAAGGGACGGTAGCTAGATGAGGACTTACCCCCTCACCCCAAGTCAGATCTCGCAGGCTTCTGCGCAAGAGCTGATCGCATTCATTCAGAGCCCCACGCAACTGGCCCGCCGTCTCGGTGAAATCCTGACGGCCCAGCAGTTCATTGGCCTGTTCCTGCTGCAGGGGCGTTACGAGGTCAAGGGCGGGGCCATCGCGGTCCCGGTCAACGAGAAGATCCGCACCGAACGCGGCTCTGAAAAGGTCGCCCCGGGCGCCGAGTACAAGCTGACACCCTTGAGTGCTGAGCAGTACGAGATCTACACGGCTCAGAAGGAAGGCCTCGCCACGGAGGTCACCGATGAGGAAGTCGGCCGCAGCCTGCGCCGGCCCATCGATGAGGCTCTGCTGTTCCTGCAGACGGAACTGGTATTCAGCGCCAATGAACTGGCCCTCGGCGTCATCATGTCCGCTGTAACCCAGACGCTCGCCGCTGGCGCGGCCTGGACGAACGGAAAGCAGATCCTCAAGGACGCGCTTCGCGTGCAGGCAGCTGCACGCCGCCTGAAACTCGGCTACGCCATCGACACCGTTGTCCTGAACGGTGAACAGCATGCCGAGGTCATCCCCGAGCTGCTCGACGTCCTCCCGGACAGCGACACGACCGCTCTCACCGGCAACTTCCCCACTATCGGCGGCATCACTTGGATCGCCAGTGATGATGACGAGTTCTCCGATCCGCTGTTCGTGGACCGTCGCCGTCTCGGTGGCATCGGACGGGAGAATATCCCCTCCCCCGAGTACCGTCCGGTGGGCAACGATACGGGCGTTGAGGTCGCGACTTTCCGGGAGAAGTCGGATAAGACGCGGATCCAGGCCCGCAATCCGCATGTGCCGGTCGTAGCGAACCCGCTCGCTGGTTTCCACCTGACCGGAACGGGGGCCTAATCATGGCTGAATCCACAGCACAGTACAAGGTGACCGCCACGGTCGTGAAGGTTGCAGTGGGTCCCGCTGACGGCAACCGTGTCGCTCGCTTCGTGGAACGTGGCGATCTCATCCCCGATGGCGTTGACCAGGGCCTCCTGAAACAGCTCGAGAAGCTGGGCCGCATCGAGAAGGTCAAGGCCGCACCCGCGGGCGCATCGGAGGCCGATAAGGCGGCTGCGGCGAAAGCCGAAGCCGAGGCCAAGGCAGCTGCAGATGCCAAAGCAGCGGCCGATGCCAAGGCGGCCGCTGACGCCAAAACCGCTGCTGGCAAGACCGCGGCTGCTAAGTAGAGGGGGTGGGCGTCATGGCCAATGATCTCGCTGATCTTGGGACTCTTGAAAAGGCCTGGCGCCCGCTCACCGCTGCTGAACGGCCCAAGGCAGAGTACTACGTGGGTATGGCCTCACGGGCCATCAGACGGCGTTGGCAAGACATCGACCTGCGCATCACTAACCCCGGCGACCGCCTGACTCATGAGGACGTCGCCGATGTTGTAGTGCAAATGGTCCTTAGCGCGGTGGACGGCCCGCCCGTCCGTGGCGCGAAGTCCTTCTCAGAATCGGTCGGCCCCATGTCCCGCACGGCAACACTGCTAGCCGGCAGCACCAACCCCGCAAACATCGAAGACTGGATGGTTGAAGTCATCGAAGGGCGAAGTGCAGCCCTCCCGCAATTCCACGCCCCGCCATCGGGCAGGTACGAAAACCTGTTCGAATGGCAGGAAGGCAGGAGCTGATGTTCCCCCTACCGAACGGCGAAACCGTCAAACGAGAGCGCGCAGCGCTCGCCGAGGATGCCTTCTCCGGCGAGCACACCGTTCGCGATTGGTCTGACCCGGAAACGATTGACCTCATCGGTGTCGCTATTGCTCCATCAAGCAGCACTGAATCGGTAACACCAGAACGAAACGCCGTCACGACAGCGATGAGCCTCTACGGGCCCCCAGGTATCGATGTGCTCCCTTTCGACCGCATACGCGCCCGTTCGGGCTTGTGGGAGGTAGAAGGCGAAGTCGCTGACTGGAAGAACGCTTTTACTGGCTGGACTCCCGGGGTGGAATTCCGAGTCAAGAAGGTGGTGGGCTGATGGCGGACGTGCAGTTCAATAATGACTTCTTCGAAAAGCTGGGGCGATCCCCGGAAGTTGTTGGTTTGTGCGTTGAAATGGCCGAGAAAATCGCTACGACGGCCCGCAGCACTGCTCCACGTGACTCCAACGCGTATGCGGAGAGCATCCACGTCGAGGTTGTCCGCAGGAACCGCCGTAACGCGGCCTTGGTCATCGCTGCTGACCCGAAGAGCATGCTCATTGAGTCCAAGACTGGGAACCTCGCGCGGGCATTGAATCAGGTGAAGAAGAGTGGGTAGCCGGGTCCTCTTCACCGATCTGGAGCTGTACCTGACAGGGCGAATCCGGCAGGAGTTGGCAGCAATCGCCGCGCCGATAACTCAGAACGTCTTTGTCAGCAACCAGTTCCCGAGCCCTGCCCGTCCCAAGGCCGTGGTCGTCCGGGACGACAGCGGCCCTCAAACCTCGATCATCACCAAGGAACCGAGTATCGGCATCACCGTGCTGGCCGGCGATGATCCCACCCAGGGGCAGCAAGCCACGGAGCTGGCCAACCTGGTCTTCATGATCGTGGGCGACTGCGCTGGCCCCGAGCCGGGAAACCCTGTCGCCAAAGTCGTCAACGCCACGGGCCCTTTCAAGGTCACTGAGGAATCCGGGCAGCCGCGCCGATACATGACCTTCGAGCTCGCCGTTGTGGGCATCCCCTTCACGTAAGCACTAACCAAACAATCATCCAGCCATTCACGCCCGTGGATGGCTTCTTCTTTTGGAGGCTAAAAATGGGCCCTGACGAGCTCGGTAATGACGTTTCCGCCGTTGGTGTACCGGTAACCGGTCACATCGGCTTCGCACCGGAAGGCACCCCTGGCCCTACGCCGGCAGCAGGTGCTTCCCGTTCCTTCACCCTGGACCCGGAATACAAAGTCCCCGGCCTCCTCACCGAGGATGGCGGCTTCGAGTGGACGCTGGAACCGGACGGCGATCCAATCGTGTTCTGGCAGGACGGCTATTCCCTGCCCACCGGTATCGCAACCGCTGAGCTGGTCCTGAAGCTCGCCCAGACGGATGAGACTGTCCGGTCCATCACCCGAGGTAAGACCGCTGATGAGAACGGCTACATGACCGTCGACGCTGGCGGTCACTCCGTGCAGTACTCCGTGTTCACGGAGGAAATCTTCAAGAACGGCGTCATCCGTCGACGCTGGGCGCCGAAGGTCAGCATCAAGACGGTCAAGGAAGACAAGAACGAGCGCGGCAACGTCCTCGGTTACGAAGTCACCCTGACCATCCACCGCTCGCCGCTCGTGAACAACGAACACTTTGGCGAATGGCTGATCCCCGCTCTGGCGTCGATCACCACGCCCAGCCTCACTGCGGTGAAGGGCGATCCGGATCCTGCCGGTACTGGCGAGTTGGTGACGATCACCGGTACGGGCTTTGCGACCACGACAGCCGTGACCGTTGGCGGCACGGCAGTGTCCGACTTCGATGTGGTGTCCAACACCGAGCTGACGGCGGTTCTGCCCGCTGGCGCCGCTGGCCCGGCCAACGTGGTCGTCACGAACTCCGTGGGCGCCTCCGCGCCGTTCTCCTACACCCGCGACGTTTAGTCGCCTCTCTACCTGTGGTCCTGCGCTCCTTGATGGGTGGGCGCAGGGCTGCAGCTCAACCCATCACCACCCATCGGATAGTGAGAGCACATCATGACTAAAGCAGCAGCTGAAAAGCCCCGCTTCCTCGTAGTTGAAGACAAGCTTGTCTGCCAGAGCACCGAGGGCGAAATCGCCATCCCACTGCGCTTCAAGACCAAGCTTCTCCGGCAGTTCGGCAGCATGGACCAGATGGACGCGTTCTTCCTGATCCTGGACGAAATCGCCGGCCCTGAGACCGTGGCCACGATCGATGAACTCGACATCATGGAGACAACCGAAATCATGGTCGAGTTCTTCAAGGAATTCGAGGCCAAGGTGCAGGCCACCATGGGGGAATTGCAGCGCTCCTCGAAGTAGTCGAGGAGCACCGCCCCGCACTTACCTATGACTTCCGGAATCGGCTGCACTGCTCCATCGAGGACATTGGCGGCTCAGTGAGTTACCGCGAAGCCATCGACCTGATTGATCGCCTGCGTACCGAGATGGGTTCCCATCTGTTCGCGTCCATGAGTGGCTGGTCCTTCGCGATGGACAGGGAGAGCTTCTACGGCGCCCTGCTGCTCACCAAGGTCCACAACGCATTGTCCTCCAAGGGGGATGCCCCGCTGCGTCTGCCGTGGCCATGGGATGAGCAGGAAACGCCGGAAGCCGAGAAGGTCACCGCCGAGGAACGCGAGCAGCTGACAGCTGAGCTGAAGCAGAGCAGCGCCTTCGGTCAATTACGCACATAGAGGAGGGCTGATGACTTCCGAGGTTGGATCCGGCCAGGTAGCCATCTTCCCTACGTTCCGTGGTTTCCGCAGCAAGACCAACGCGGAGATGTCCGGCGCTGGCCGCGAAGGCGGCAGGAGCTTCAATTCTGCCTTCAACGTCGGCGCCGGAGACCCGGGCCAGGCCCTGATCAAGAAGCTGAACGCTCAGATCGCTTCCGGGTCCAAGGCGCTCTCAAGCGCCCGCTTGGCTGAGCAGGACGCAGCCGGTAAGGTCCGTGTCGCCGAGGCTGCGCTGGCTGAGGCCCGGGCCAAGGGCGGGGAAACCAGCTCCCGCGCCATCGCAGCTGAGGAACGTCTCGCGGCAGCTCAGCGGAAGCTTGTAGACGCCCAGACCAAAACCAAGCAGTCCACAGACCAGCTGAAGGACGCCCAAGCCAAACTGGCTGACGTGACCAGCGATGCGGGGTCTTCCGGTGAGCAGTCCGCCAACAGGTTCACCCGCGGCTGGCAATCCCTGAAGCAACGCCTTTCCTCCACTGTCCGCAGCTCCGTGGATGACGCCGGGAACGCTGCCAAGTCCTCAGCGGAGGACGCCGGCAAGAAGTCCGGTGGGGCTTTCAGCGCAGGTTTCAAGGGTGCCATGGGTGCTCTTGCCGGGGTTTTCGCCTTCGATACGGTCAAGGACTTCTTTAGCGGCGCTGTGAAAGGCGCTGGGGACCTGGAGCAGTCCGCAGGTGCCATCCAGTCCGTATTCAAGGGCAGCGCCTCCGAGATGCTCAAGTGGTCTACGGAGGCCCAGAACAGTGTCGGGCTGACGCAGAACGAGTTCAACGAACTCGGAACTCTTATTGGTGCGCAGCTCAAAAACGGCGGCACCGCCATGGACGAGCTGGCACCAAAGACCAACCAGCTTATCGGCCTCGGTGCTGACCTGTCCTCCATGTTCGGCGGCACGTCACGAGAAGCCATTGAGGCCCTATCTTCGGCCCTGAAGGGTGAACGCGACCCCATTGAGCGGTACGGCGTCTCGCTGAACCAAGCCAAGATCGACGCCGAAGCAGCGGCGCTGGGCTTCAAGAAGGTCGATGGGGCGTTCGAGAACAACGCCCAGCAGGCGGCGACCCTGTCGCTGATCATGAAGCAGACAGCTGACGCGCAGGGCAACTTCGCCAAGGAGAACGACACCCTTGCAGGTCAGCAGCAGCGCGCGGCTGCTGGGTGGAAGAACATCACCACCTCGATTGGCGGGCTGTTCCTACCGACGCTGACCAAGGTCTACGGCTTTATCAACACCAGCATCCTGCCAACGATCCAAAGCCTCATTAACCAGCTAGGCGATGGTGGACTGGCAGGGATCTTCCCAGGCCTCAGTGGCGCGGTCAGCAACTTCTGGTCCGGCCTGACCATGGGCGGTGATGTTCGAGCCGAATTCGATGGCCAGTTGTCAGGGTTCGTGGCCTTCGGCGCTGGCCTGCGGGCCGCCTTCGACATCGTGAAGCCCCTGTTCCAGCAGGTCGGGGCAGTGGTGGCTGACCTGGCCCCCACGGCTCTGGAGTTTCTGTCTGCGTTTTCTCCGATAGGCCTGATCTTCCAAGCTTTGCAGCCTGTCCTGCCGCAAATCGTGGCGCTGCTGAGCAGCCTCGCCGGGGTGGCAAGCGGGCTGCTTACCAGCGCCATGGTCCAACTGACGCCGTTGGTGCAGCAACTAGTAACCATGCTGGCGAGCAACTTTGTCAGCATGATGCCCTTGGTGACATCGCTGTTCACGCTGTTCCAGGACCTTCTGGTGGCTCTGGTACCAGTGGTGATGAGCCTGTTGGCGGCGATCCTCCCGCTGGCAACGACGCTGCTCACCCAGCTGGCTCCGATCTTCACGGAACTGACCACGGCCGTCCTGCCGCCATTGATTTCGATCATCGGCAACATCGTGGCGGCCATCGCTCCCCTGGTCACGACTATCGCAGGCCTGTTGATCCCGATCATTCAGGCACTGATGCCTATCATCGTCACCGTCTTCGGTGTGATCGTGGACATCATCAGCGCGGCAATGCTGGTAGTGCAAGGGATCATCGAGGTCGTCACCGGGATCATCTCCGGGAACTGGGCGCAGGTTTGGTCCGGGATCCTGAACATCATCGGCGGCGTTTTCCAGCTGATCATCAACGTCATATCCGGCGCGATTCAGCTTGTAATGTCCGTTGTCCTGAATGGCCTGAACGCCTTGGTGGGCTTCTTCACCTCCGCCTTTACGGGGATCGTGAACTACGTAGTCACCTCGTGGACGTCCATCATCACTGGCGCCCAAGGGATGCTCGCGGACCTCCTCGGCTTCTTTGGTGGCATTGGTGACGCCGTACTCGGGGCCTTGGGCAACATCGGTGGGCTGCTGCTGGAATCCGGCAAGGCTCTCATCCAGGGCTTCATTGACGGAATCATGGGCATGGCCGGGGCCATCGGGGACGCCGTAGGCGGGGTGCTCGAAGGGGTCCGCGATTTCTTCCCGTTCTCCCCCGCCAAACGTGGCCCGTTCTCCGGGTCCGGGTACACCAGTCACTCCGGTAAGGCGCTGGCCGGCGACTTCGCGAAGGGGATGGTCAGCGAAGAGGCGAAGGTCCAAGCAGCGGCGAACACCATCATGACCGCGGCTACGCTCACTGGCTCCACTGCTGTCGGAGGCGGGCAGGCGGCCACAGCCGGAGCCGTTGGGGCGAAACCTGGAACGGTCGTGCACGTGAGCATGCCTATCCGGGATCATATGAGCCCTGAGGGCGTGGCAAGGGCATTCGATAACCAACTCAACTACAAGCTGAGGACAGTGAATGCTTGACGAACTGTATGTGGTCGTGGATGGGCTGGAGTTCCACGGGAGACCGGGGCTCGGCCCGTTCACGATCACGGAAGACGGCTTGGATGGGTGGACTGACAGTGTGCCTTTGAGGGGCGAGAAGCTGGCGTGGCCGCAGGGTCACGGGTCGCTGGTACTCCCCCGCTATCAGGAGTCCCGCACGGTGACGCTTACCGGGGCGATCCTTGGCAAGAACATCATGGATCGTGAGATGCAGATGAATGCCCTGTCCGGCCTGCTCGCGTATGGGCAGCTCGGGCGGGTGCAGGTCACCAAGGGCGGCATCACCCAGTGGGCGGACGCTTCACGCGACAGCCTCAGCATCGATGAAATCAGGGGTAGTAACAACGCCACGTTCCAGCTGCAGCTGTGGTGCCCGGACCCGCGGAAGTTCGGTCAGGCCAGGGGCCCGTTCGTGGCCTCGGTCGGATCGAACGCTGCTGGTGTGCACCATAAGGGCAACGCGGGCGCCACGCCGGTCATTCAGGTGTCCGGCAACATGCCAGGCGGTTACGTCCTGACCATTAAGGGGCAGGTCTTCACGGTCACGCAGCCTCTGGTTCCTGGTCAGCCGCACGAGGTCGACTACGGGACCGGGCGGGTGCGCATCACCGGGAACGTCATTCACGGCGGTATCGGGTACGGCTTCACCCCGCTGGTAACCCCGGGCACTCCCACGGTGCTGGCCATCGCCCCACGCCCGCCCTTCACGGGCACGGCCACGGCCACCCTCACGCTCTTCGACACCTACATTTAGGAGGCTCGTGTGTGGAAGTACTACTCCATCAGCACGGACTCGTGGGCTGACAAGATTGAAATCCCCGCGATGTCTTTCACTGGTGGGCGGGCTCTGAACACTGGCAGCCGTGGATCGGCAACGTTCAAGGTCAAAGACCCAACTGTGGCTGAGGTTCTGAGTCTTTCTTCCATCCAGCTGATGGAGCGGGCCCTGGTGGCCACGTGGAACGATAACGCCGTGTACGCGGGCTTCCTCGTGGACGCGGAAGAAGACCAGAACAACGGGACGCTCACGGTGCAGCATGAGGACATCTGGTGGATTCTCGCCCGCCGCTACCTCCTGTCCATTCGGGGCGACGGTGACCAGTCCGCACCGCCGATCCGGTGGAGCAACGTCACGCTCGCTTCCATAGCGAACCTCATCGTGAAGAAACTCCTCACCGGCAACCCGGATGCCCGGTACAACCTGCCAATCATCACCAGCGCCGCGGTGGCCGGCACAGCCACCCGTGAGTACTACGGGTACGAGTTCCTCAACGGCGGCGCTGCCCTGGATGACATCATGACCGCTGACGGCGGCCCGAACATCGAGTTCGACTGCAACTGGAACGGGCCCGGCCTTGAATGGGTGATGCGCTCCGGCGTGCTGGACTCCGGGCTGTGGGAGTGGGACTCCACAGCTGCGCAGACCGAGGTTGACCAGCTGAAGCTGAAGACCAACGCGCAGAACATGGTCAACAAGGTCATTGGTACTGGTGAAGGCTCCGAGCGTGACCGGCTCGTGCGGGACGCTGCGGACTTCAGCCGGCCTATCCCGGCGTTGGAGCTGGTCAAGAACTTTGGCAGCAAGGACGGCGAAGAATTGCTGTCCCGCGCCACGGCGGCCTTGCACGCCAGCAACGACCCCACCCAACAGCTGAGCTTCAGGATCCCCACCACGGGCGAGGTTTCCGTGGCGGACCTGCGACTGGGTGGCACGGCCCGGGTGAAGTCCTCAGGCTTCTACTACCTTGACGCCGGGTGGCATGACTGGCGTCTTATCTCCTTCGACTTCGACCAGGAATGGATCAATCTTCAGTTCCAGCAGATAGGCGGTTGACGTGGTAGCGATCGATAACATGGCGGACCCTATGCGGGCCCTTCAGGAGCTGGTGCGCAGGGTGGAGCGGTTGGAGAACAACACCAATCAGAACCGCTCCGCTATCGGCCGTGGCGGCCTGTCGGTGTATGACGGTGGCATGATCACCATCGAAAACGGCGGCCTCCGGGTCACCGGCTCGGCGGAAATCATCGGCACCCTGAACGCCAACGGCACGATCAACATGACGGGCCTGTTTATCGCTTCCGGTGAGATGCAGCTCAACGGCACCACCGTGGCCACGGGTGAGTTCAACATTGACGGGCCTCTCCTGGTGGACGGGAATACCACGTTCAACGGTGAGCTGACCATCAACGGCATCACCAACATCACGGGAGACACTACAGTGACGGGGAAACTGGTCACTGACGGACCCGTGGACATCAACGGGCTGACCAACATCACCGGGGATCTGGAAGTGTCCGGCACGATGGACATCAACGGGGCCGCGACCCTGAACAACGATCTGACCGTGGCCGCTGGAAAGAAGATCAAGCTCGGCGGGCTGACTCTGGAGAACACCGGGACTGGCGGCGGCACCCTGAACTTCCCCAACGGCTCAGTATCATCCAGCACTGCATTAGGGATGCTGCTGGCCAGCGGAGTCGCCATCGAACTTGCGGCACCGGCCTTGAAGCTCAGCGGCCTACCGGATGTCACCGGCTTTACAGCAAACGTTCACATTGATGGAAACGGCAGACTCCGCCGTATCACTTAGCGAATGTGCTGTACTGCGTGCACAGATCCCGGCTCGCGTACGAGGCCACAGCCGCGGCATTTTCAATGGCGATAGCATCTGAGCCTGCCAGGCCAGCGATATCCTCGCGACTCTTACCCTCAGCAAAAAGCCCGCAAGCTACTTCCGCACCCTTCAGAAGGTCATCGTCTGAGGGGATCACTCCATCGCGCCACGCGTTGAGAGCATTCTTCACGCCCGCAAGGTACCGGCCGCGGGCGCTGTCGTCGTAGAACTCAGGCGGCAGGCCTGCGGTCGGAGACGGAACGGCGCTCGCAGAGGGGACGGCCAGCAGAGGGGCGATCTTCGAAGAGGCAACCGCAGATTCCGAGCTAGTGGCAGCCGGAGTGGCCTCGCCAGAGGGCGCAGAGCACGCAGTGAGTCCGAGTAAGCCAATGATGATGAGTCCCCCAAGTTTTCGCATGCGGCGATTCTACCGAGCGTCGAGACAGATTAAAACACCAAGGCCCCGCTTCTCCGGGGCCTTTTCCTTGCCCAGGAGGCGACATGCCAGCAGTACCCGGCAATCTTACGGAGGTCAATTTCGGGCACCTCGTTGGGAAAGCCCCCGAAATTATATTCACCCTCAACGCGCCGAACGCGAAGCCCGGGGTGATGATCCCTACCGAACCTGTCTCAGTAGCCCCGGCTGGGGATGGTTCGTTCACAGCGAACCTTCAGTCCACCGAGGACATGATGGACGACGCCTGGTACACGGTCTCGATCAAGTGGCTCGATTCCCCAGGGAAGTACGTGAAGGCGGACTGGCCAGACTGGCAGCTGCGTGTCCCGCTTGGCGGTGGCACGTTCTCGGACCTGTTTGGCCGGCCGCCGAAGAACTCGTTGATGTTCTACGTTTCTCTGTCCGCGCCTACCAACGTTCCGCAGGGCTCGTGGTGGCTTGAGGATGACCCAGCCGACCCTGACAACCCCCTCAACACGGGGAATCTCCACCAATTGAGGAAGGTCTGATGGCTAACAACTGGGCATGGGTTTATGTCGCGAACATCCGTGGCGCGAGGGGTCCTCAGGGCCCGGCTGGTACGGGGTTCAAGGGCACGCTGCCGAACAATACCGACGTCAACACGCTGACGAAGCAGACCGACTCTGGTTTCTGGCACCTGTCCGCGAACAACACCTATACGGGCCTGCCTGCCGGGTTCAGCGGTGCTGGCCAGATCGAGGTGAGCGTCACCGGCGCTTCCTCGGGTGAGCACCGGGTGGTCCGGTACGGGTTCCCTGAGACGTTCCGGCGCAGCATCAAGAACTACTTTTCCACCCCGAAGACGTTCACTGATTGGGAGTTGGAGAAGGACCGCATCATTGATGTGCCTGCGGGCGCGAACCTTGATGACTACCGGACCACTGGCCGGTACATGGTGCAGAACACCACGATTGCCACGTCTTTGACTGGTGGGTGGCCTACTCAGATCCCTCGCGGCCCGGTCTACTTCGAGGTTGAGGCGACCGTTGCCGGGATCGTGTTCCAGCAGATGTACTCCTACGGGGCGTCGCACACTGCACTGTCCCGCGCCACGGTGGCACTCACCCCCACACCGTTCCCGTTTGGTGCGTGGAAGGACCTGGGCGCGGCGTCGAGCGCCACTGACCCGTCCAACGCTGGGTTGGCGAACGCTGTCCGGCAGGATGACTTCTCGTTCCGGCGCGGCGGCGCCAAGAAACTCCCGTTTGGTGCCGGTGCTGCGTCGCTGCGGTTCGATCATGGGTTGAACAATTTTGACACTGAGGCGCGGCCCCTGTTGGAGGCCAGGAACCTCAAGTACCTGCTCGCGCTGAACTCGCGGGGCTGGTCCACGGCGGAGAACAACCTTGTGACCGCGGCCATGGTGGATGCGTGGGTTGCTGGCGGGTTGTGCAAGATCGGCAACCACGGCGCCCACCACAACGACTGCACCACGCTGGCGGCGTTGCAGGACTGCATTGTTACTGGCCTGGCTGAGCTCAAAGCCCAGCTGCCGTCCGCATCCATTGATGGGTGGTTCGTGCCCGGTGTCGGCGGGACAAACTACAACGGCTTCAACGGCGGTCAAACCCCGGAATCGTTCTACACCACGGACGCGGGCCGCCTGATCCTCGAGAACCATGCTGTGTCGTCTGGGGCGTTCCCGAACACAGCCCAGCGCATCCTGGACGGCAGGGTGCGTAACGGTATGGGGCATTTCACCATGGACACCTCCACTGTCTCCGCGATCACAGCCCAAATCGATTCTGCGATTGCGAACCGGACCGGGTTGCAGCTCATGTGCCACCCCTCCCTGCTGAACACGTCCGGGAACATCACCTCCGCCAACCTGGCCACGGTCCTGGATTATCTGGTGACGAAGCAATCAGCCGGGGATCTTGTGGTGCTGGACCCGTACGAACTGCTCCTCGCGGACGCACGATGACCCGCCGGAAACGGCAATGACAGGAGGGGCAAGCGTGTGGATGCAGCGATCATCACCGCTGTTGGGGGGATCCTCATCGCCTGCGGCGGCGGCGCTTGGAAGCTCATCGACCGGGCAGACAAGAAACGCGAACGGAGGGAGGCGGCCGTGGAAGAACTCCTGAAAGCCAGGGTTGCCTCCCTCGAAGCCCAGCTCGCTCAGAAAGAAGCGCAGCTGGCACAGAAGGACACCGACTTCGAGAAAGAACGTCGCCGGTCCAAACGGTACAACTCCCGAGTCAAAGCAGCCGCCGGCAAGTGGCGGGAGCAGCTGCTGATGCACGACATCCAACCCGATCCCGCCGAATGGCCGACGGAGGATGAGCATGACGACACTGAATGATCCGGAACTGGAAGCGGCGCAGGCTGAGGCCGCGAAGTCGAGGCAGGCGGACAAGCGAACGAAATTGTTGCTTGCCGGCCTGTCTCTTCTTTTGCTGGCCGCTGTGGCTGTTGCCGGGTGGCTGGCGTTCGATAACCACCGTTTGGCTGTGTCGAATGCTCAGTACGGGGCGGAGCAGGCGCAGGAGAAACAGAACCTTGCGCAAGCGGCCACGGACGCGCTGTGCAAGTCCACGGACCAGGACGCGGCGGCCAGTGAGACGTGCCGGAACCTTGAACGGGCGGCGACCGAACCGACGCAGGGGCCGCAGGGCGTTCAGGGTATTCAGGGCATCCCGGGCCCGCAAGGCATTCAGGGGCCGCAAGGTGATCCCGGCCCGAAGGGCGACAAAGGAGATAAGGGAGACCCTGGGGCTGTTGGGGAAAGCGGCGCTGACGGCAGTGATTCGTCCGTTCCGGGGCCGCCCGGCCCGCAAGGCGAGCGAGGACCCACAGGCCCTGTCGGCCCAGCCGGGCCACCCGGTGCTGACGGGGCGAACGGCGCCAACGGTGCTGACGGAAAGGACGGCGCCGCGCCCACATCCATAACGTTCACCGATCAGGACGGCGTTACCCACACCTGCACACCCAACCCGCCCGGGTCCACCACCTACACATGCGCAGCCACGGCAGCGCCAAAGACTTAGGAGCGTCATGGCATTCGAGCTTTCACGGTTCCAGTTCTGGCTCACCTCGGTCCTCGGCGCGTACATAGACGTTGACCGGGCCTATGGCGCCCAGTGCTGGGACCTTCACGCGCACTTCGCGAACTTCTTCGGCCTCCCCGTTGTGAACACCACGGGCGGGACGGGCCGGTGGGCTGGGTACGCGGGCACCATGTACCGGGACTACCCGCAAACACCGGCGATCAAAGCCTCATATATTCAGGTGCCACCCACCGAGGCGGCCAAGCCAGGCGATCAAGCGATCTGGGGCGACTCGTTCTGGTACTACCCAGCCACCCACGTCGCCGTTGTGATCGAAGACCGCGGCTACGACTACATCCGCTGCGCCTCGCAAAACAGCTCCGAAAGCCGCTGGGACAACCCCTTCCCCGGGCAGTCGTCCGGGCCGGTCCTTGACCAGTGGCTCCCCAAGCAGGGCCTCCTTGGCTACCTGCGACCAGTCGAAAGCCTTGTCCTGCAAGGCCAAATCATCACACCAGAGGAGGACACCTTGTCCGCTGACGAAGTGCGCCAGATCAACGACCACACGACTCTCATGCTGAATCAGATCGCCCTCGATGGGCAACTAGGTGGCCGGACACGCGGCGGCATGGCCGACGTTGCTGACAAGGTTGCCGACGTCTGGACCTGGCTGCGCGGCGGCGAGAGCGGCAAGCGCCTCGCTGGTCCCATCCCCGCCATGCTCGCAAGCATCCAAGGGCAGAACGCGGGCCTGTTGGAGGCAGTGAAGCAGTTGGCTGCCAAGCCCGGCTCCCCCGTCGATCTGTCCGCCGTCGAGCAGGCGGCCAAGGCAGGCGCCGCTTCCGCGCTGGCGGATCTGCAGGCGACCGCCACCACCACCGTCACTTTGAGCCAGGAAGGCTGACCCATGCTGACTTCTATTCTGCGGACTGTGGTCCCTGCTTTGTGGGCGGGGTTCATCAACTGGGCTTTGGTTGTTGTTCCCGTCCTTGAACCTCACCGGGAAGAGCTGCTGGGATATGGCCTGCCTCTCGCGGTGATGGCCTCGGCGGTGTTGACGGCGGCTTGGTATGCGTTCTGGCGGTGGTTGCAGCCGCGCCTGCCGGATTGGCTGGCCCGTGTGGTGCTTGGTTCGTCGAAGACTCCTGAGTATGGGCGGCATGAGGCGGGAGCACCCGTCACGGGCAGCATCACGATCGAGAACGCGGGCGGCAACGTTTACGACTCCCGCGAACGCCCCGGAAAATAACCCACCCACCCGCCGTCACTGATCGGAGTATGACCCCATGACACGCACTGTCACTGTTGGTGACGACCTCACCCTCCCCGCACCCGTCAAAGTCGCAGACGGCAACCTGCCCGCACGACTCCAAGACGCGGCACTTAATGCCACTTATGGCATCCCGAAACTGGACAAAGCCGAGGCTTCGACTACGTATTTGAAGGTTTCAGAAGCACCTCTAACTCCGGAGCGGTTCGGGGCGCAGGGCAACGGTTCGGCAAATGACACAGCTGCGCTGAATGACATGTTTGCCGCGTTGGTCCCCGGAGGGTCAATCCAGTTCCTGCCGAATCGTCGCTACATCACCGCCGGCGGGCACACCATTACGACACCGTCCGTTCTGATTCAGGGCGCATCCGGTCGAGCGCAGACCTACAATTCCTCTGGACAGCTATATCTGCGCAACGGCGCCAACGTCGACATGCTGACGATCGCAGCCAATCAGGTTACGATCCGTGATCTTACGCTCTATGGAAACTACAACAACCAGACGGCCCCCAGCCGTGGGCTAGTGTTCCCGAGCACCAGCGCGGCAAACTATCTGTTATTGGATGCCGTCTGGGTGGATTCCTTCAACGGCGACAATTATTCCTTCGACTCGTCCGGGGGTACGCTCTCCGGCACCATCAAGAATTGTGAGTCTCGGTTCGCCAAAGGGTACGGCATGCGCTTCTTCGGAGGAGCGACAGATATGCAGGTACTTGCCGGTTATATCGACCAAAACGATCTCTCCGGTGTCATGTGTTCCTCCGGAGATCTGTCACTCGACGGCGTCCACATCTGGGGGAACGGACGCGGCGCTTCAGGCGACCGGGACGGTATCACCTTTCAATCGTCAAACGGCAACCGCGTCAACAACTGCTACATAGAGCAGAACAAAGAGGGCGCAGGAATCCGCTTCAAATCTGGAGTCAATAAGGGGCACATAGTCTCAGGCTGCGACATCTGGGAGAACGGGTTCAATGGCATCTACGCATTCGGCGCTTCACAACTTGCCATTACGGGCGGTAACCAAATCCGACAGAACAACTGGAAAGGTGGAAGCGGCCAGGCGGGCGCTGGCATCGTCCTGGACTCGTGCACGGCAGTGAACACCAGCGGAAACATCATGCATAGCACGGGCCTTAACCGACAAACGTATGGCTACTTCGAGGTGGGTACGGCAAACGCCGGATGTCTCTTCGCCAATAACGTCTCGCGAGCCGCCGATCACACCACCGGCAACTGGGTGATCGCAGCGGGGACAGCCTCCCCAACAACGGTAGGCGTAAACGTTGGGTAAGAGCCCCTGTAATGTTGAAAGGCGCCCCACCGTTGACTCATCGCCCATGAGACCCGACGGTGGGGCGCGCCCAATTTAACCCGCTAGGAGAGGCGTGAGTGCTTCACCTAGATGCTTATGAAGCGTTCTGGCGTAGGTCGCAGTCAAATGGTTGTTGTCTCGGTAAACAAGAATCCCCTCGATGATAGCCGGGCACTTCTCCGCGGTGCAGAACGCCTTGCTCAGGTCGATCAGGTCGATTTTGGGGTCGTTATCAGCGGCCCGGACCTCGGGCCCGTCCTTCCATAGAACCTGATCGGCCGGGAGGGCGCAGGCCGTGAGGGACTTCTCGTTCTTCGCTACACAGTCCGGGACAGCAACCTCCGGTCGCGGGGTATCCCGCAACATAATCGTCTTGATCCCGACCTTCTGCAAAGGCTTCATCGCTTCGCTGATCATCTGGGCCAGCGGCTGCTTGCTCGCCTCGAAGCTCAGAGTCCCACCCTCGATGATGCGGTAACGGCTCATCGCTGAGACAACAGCTTCCGGCGACGTAGCGAGGATCTGCTGAGTCACGTTATCCACCCACTGAGAGCAGGCCGCATACGGCTGGCCATCGTACTCGACCTCCCCAGCGACGAACGGACAAGCCCCCTTGGTATAGGTATCGACGCGGATCTTTTCCTTAGCGGCCCAGTCTTCGAAGGCCGGAACGAGCATCGCAGCGTGCGAATCTCCGACGAGCGCAATTACTCGGCTCGATCCCAGATCGCCGAAAGAGCAGACCTTCGCTTCGGTGGACTCGGCATTCAGCATGCAACCGTTCCTGTTGACGACTGGAACGTCATCCTTCGCGTTCACCGCTGTTGGGGTGATGGAAGAGAAAGTGTCCTTGATTTCAAGCGGGGCCCCATCCGCAAGAGCCTCAGCCCCAACGGGCTTTGCCTTAACGCCAGTGACTTGCTGCGGGGTGAAGGTAACGGCCGAGGGCGGCGGCGGCGGTGTTACCGACACAGCGAGGATCATCGCGGCGGCAGCAGCGGCGAGCGTCATCATGAGGCCGCTGGCGATTTTAGATCCATCAGTCTGAGCTTCAAGAATTTTTGTCTGAAGCGGCTTCTCCACGTACTTCAGGCTGAGCCACGCGGGAACGATCGACATTGCAACGATGACAAGCCCAGTGGTTTCAGTTAGGCCCCCAAGAACCACCCCGCCAATGACAACAAGCGGCCAATGCCACAGGTACAGCGAGTACGACAGCTCACCTATCTTGACCATGGGCCATGTGCCCAAGGCGAGGATTGGGCCGGCGTTCCCGGCGGTTGGACCGGACCATATGATTAGGGCCGCGCCAAGGACGGGGAGTAGTGCTGTGTAGCTCGGGAACGGCAACGCAGTCGTGTATGTGGCGGCAGCGTAAATGATCGCAGCGAGGCCAAGCCAGCCAATGACAGCAGACACAGCCTTAGGAGCCTTGAAGCCCCGGCCCGCAGCGATGGCGAACGCCGCCCCGATTGCAAGTTCCCAGATGCGGGTGGCAGTGGTGAAGTATGCGCCCCCCGGGTTTGTGGCTGTGTAGTACACCGACCAGGCAAGTGACGGGACAGCGACAAGTGCCACCGTGATCAGGAGGCCCTTCTGCAAGCGGAAGCCCCATTTCAGGGCAAGCCATGTGACGAAAGCCAGAAGCGCGGGCCAGAAGATGTAGAACTGTTCCTCAACGGCGAGGGACCAGAAGTGTTGGAAGGGGCTGGGCTCTTGGTCCCGGGCGAGATAGTCCACGGAACTAGCGGCAAAAAGCCAGTTCACGTAGTAGAGGGAGCTGCCTATGCCATCCAACCCGGTCTGCACCCACCGCGTAGCGGGCATCAGCCAATAGGTAAGGCCGAGCGTCGCCAGGATCGCTACGGTGGCGGCGGGCAGGATTCGGGCTATGCGACGAATGTAGAAGTTCTTGATCGACATAGAACCATCGCGGCGGAGTTCACGAACAATGCCGCCGGTGATGAGGAACCCTGAGATTACGAAGAAGACATCCACGCCCACGAACCCGCCAGGCAGCCAGCTAACGCCAGCATGGTAGAGCAGTACGACACCAACTGCGATAGCTCGCAAGCCCTGGATGTCTAGACGTAGGTGCTTTGAACCTGATTTGCTTTGCTCGCGGTTGCGCACAGCTGTTTTTGGCATGGAATCCCCCAGAGAAAAACACGACGGTGATCAAAGTGTATGGCTTAGGGCCTAGACTCACTGAATCCGTCACTGCTCGACAGAATAAATCCGCTTTTGTTTAGTGACGATGATCGGCCCATCCTGCACCCGCCCACGCGCCAGAAAACTAACCGGCCCGCCAAAGCAACCCCCACCCTTCACCGGGTGGGGGTCCTTTCGGCGTTCTAGTACTGGTCGGTGCGGATGGTGATGGCTCGGCAGTTTTCGGGGACCAGTGCGTGGGCCTTGGTCAGCGCGTCCGTGTAGTCCGTCCCGGTGGCGGTCACGGTGCCTTGCCCGCCAGCGCTGTCCACGATCGTCAGGGTTACTTCCATAGTGCCAAGTTTAGCGAGCCGCGCCTCTTCACTTATGCGGCTGCCGGGCATACTATTCCGGCCATGAGCGACACCGATCCTAGGCTCTCCGATCAGGTCGCTGCACGCCTCAGAGCAGCGCTGGCAGTGATGGGAATGAGTAAATCCGAGGCCGCACGGCAGCTCGGGACGAGCCAAGCGAACTTCAGCCGACAGACGTGGAACGGGGTTCCGTTAACTGTGGATGATTTGGAGGATATTGAGAAGCGGTTGGGAATCCCAACGAAATACCTGCTCGGCATGACGGATGACCTGCCCGGCGTGAAGCGACGCCGCTGAATTACATTGTCAGACCCTGGGCGTACGCTCACCGCATGGATGAGTTCGAGACGAAAGCGTTGCAGGGTGACTGGTTGGCGGCCGTGACGGTCCTCTCCCGCATCAGCGTCCGGCCAGACGTGCTGGAGGCCCTCATGACCCCGGACGCGCACAAGGAGGTCGTCCTAGGCGTGCTCAGCAGGCCTGACGTCACCCCTGGGCAGATCGCGTGGGCGGCGACATTCGATAACGCGCAGGTCCTCGGGCGTGTGGTGTCCAACCCCAAAACCCCGCTCCCCCTCGTCCGGGAAATCCGGGAACGGGCTGAGGGCAGACCGGAGGATATTTGGGTGCACCTCGCCGCGTACTGCGGGCGGGTCCTCGACCGGGCGGCGAAAGAGTCAGGGCTGCACGGCGGCTAAACCCCGGAGCAGGTGAGATCAGACCATAGTCACTAAGGTGATCATGACCCAACCCGGAACGTCGCCCCGTTCGGGATGGTCTTCCTCGTACCCGACCAACTTTTGTCCAAGGGTCGTAGCCGCAACCATAAGGCGGGCCGCCGGGGTCCACGGTGCACGAGGGTCCGATGCGTGGTTCTCTTCGATTCTTTTCATGTCACTCCTATGAGTTGGTTGTGATGGTGATCAGTTCTGTTTGCTGCGGCTGGAGTCGTGGGGCCTCGTCAAAGACTGATGTCCAAGGCGACCACGGCCGGGAAGGCCGCAAAGATGACGGTCAGGGGCAGGACGCCAAAGACCAGGGGGACCATCATGCCGATTTCCTTGCGCCCGGCCGACTCCATGAGCTCCCGCTTGGCTGCATCGCGGACGTCGGCCGCTTGGGCCCGCAGAACCTCGGCCAGAGGCGTGCCCCGGTCCACAGCCACCACCAGACCGTCCACAAAGCGGACTACCGCCGGCACCTCGGTTCTTGCGGAGAAAGCCTGCAACGCTTCAGTGAAGGGTTTGCCGGATCGTGCGTCGGCCAACACCTCAGCGAACTCCTTGGCGAGTTCCCCATTGGACGTCCTGCAGATCCTTTCCATCGCATTGAGTGCGCTTTCACCCGCCGCCACTGCAAGTGCCAACAGCTCGGCAACACCCGGGAACTCCGCCAAAAACGCCGCCTCGCGCCTCTTGATCCTCAGGTCCAGGACAAAGCTCCGCAGCAAATACCCGCCCGCAGCACTGCCCGCAACGGCAATCAGCGCTGCAAGGGGGAAGAACCTTCCGGAAACCGCGCTCGCCAGGACCCCGAGCACTGCAAGCAGGACTCCGCCGGCCGCCCACAGCAATTGCTCGGCCCTGAAGTCGACCACTGACTTCGCGGCACCTGCCCGGGCCAGCTTGCGCGCAAGGGCGGTCCCGCCGGGATCGAAACGAGCCAGGAAGCCGAGCCCCTCGCGAACCACCGGCCGCAGGATGCGCTCCAAAGGCCCAAAGGGTGCAACATCCCGGCCGATCGGGCGAAGGAGACGGGAGTGGAGATTATGGGCCCTTAGTTGCGGCTCCACCCTGTCCTGGAAAGTTGGCTTCCGCATGAAAGGCAACCTCACCATGACAAGCCAGGATCCTGCCCCCAACAGCAAGCCAAGAGCGACCGCTGGACCCAAAGCGGCCGTCATCGAAGCACCCTGACATCTTCGGGCAAGGCACCGATCCGTAGCATGAGTGAGTAACAGGCCACCGACACTGCCAGTCCGCCCAGAAGCACTCCGGCTCCGGTGCCGGAGTTGTACGCCGCCATTGCTTCCGGCCTCCCGGCCATCACCACCAGCACGATCCAAGGAGCCGCCACGGCGAGCCTTGCTCCGTTCACGGTCCACGACTGCCTGGCTTCAAGCTCACCCCGGGTCCGGCTGCTTTCGCGCAAGAAAGCAGCAAGGGTGCCCAGCATATGGCCCAGATCCGAGCCACCGACTTCCCGTGTCATCCGCAGTGCTTCGACAATCCTGTCCGCAACCGGATCCGCAAGCCGCTCCTTGAGCTTGTCCAACGCAGGTTCAAAGTGTCCGCCCGACCTGTAATCTGCGGCGAAATCAACAAACAGGTGCCGTAGTTCTTCGGGCCCCTTGTAGCCGAGTTGAACCAAGGCGTCGGGCAAGGACAGACCTGCCCGGATGCCGGAACGCAGGTGGTCTACGACGTCGGGCCAAACCTGCCGCAGGCTGGATCGCCGCCTCTTGGCCCGTCTCCGAACCACCGCAACGGGTAGCCATGCGCCAAAACATCCGAAGCATGCAGCAACAGCGGGCGAGCCGGTCCCTGCGAAGAACAGGAGCATGACCACCAAGCCCAACCCTGCGCAGCTGATGATGAGGCCTGCTCCCGAAACCTTCTCAATCCCCGCAGACAGCAGCAGGAGTTCCAATCGACCCGGCCCCTTGGGGGCGGCTACTCCGGTTCCGGGGACGGACCACGCCGACCACCACATCAGGAAGACTCCCACCCCGCATGACAGCCCCAGCAACGCCGCCATCAGTTCAGTTCCAGCAGTTCGGCAACATCGAAGCCTGCTCTCGCGAACTTTTCCGGCGCGGGCATGGAGGTCCCCCTGGGGCGCAACCGTCCCTCGCTCATCTGGAAAACCGGCGAAGATTCAATCACGCCGTTCTCAACCCGCCGGCCCAGAGACAAAATCTCGGTCACTTGCCTGCGTCCCGTAGTGTGGCGGCTGCAATGAACCACAAGGTCAATGCAGGAAGCGACCGTAGGAACAACGAACGCGCTGGAGATGTTCGATCCCGCAAGGAGTGGCAAGGTACAGATTTTCGTCACGGCATCGTGCGCCGAATTGGCATGGACGGTGCACATTCCGGGAAGGCCGGAATTCAGGGCTATCAACATGTCCAGGCTTTCGGCCTCCCTGACTTCGCCCACCACCAGGCGTTCGGGACGCATCCGCAGGGCCTCCTTGACCAACTTCCGCATGGGAATTTCCCCCTCCCCTTCCAAGTTCGCTTGCCGGCACTGGAGGGCGACGACATCCCGAAGGGGGAGTTGCAGTTCAAAGATCTCCTCCACCGTGATCACCCGCTCACGGGGACCGATGCCGGAGGCCAGGCAATTGAGCATCGTCGTCTTTCCCGCCTGGGTGGCCCCTGAGACGAGGATGTTGAGTCCGCTCGCTACAGCTGCTCCGAGGAACTTGGCCGCTTGGGAATTAAGGCTGCCCAGTTCCACGAGGTGTTCGAGCCTGCGCGCCTTCGCAATGAATTTCCGGATATTCACTGCCCAGTGCTTCCTGGTGACGTCGGGGATGACCACGTGCAGCCGCGAGCCGTCGGGAAGGGCGGCATCAACAAAAGGCGAGGACACGTCCAGCCTGCGCCCGGAGGTTTTGAGCATCCGCTCCACAAGATCGCGGACCTGCTGCCCGGTCAGGCTTACATCAGTGAGTTCGGATTCCCCGTTGCGTGCAACGAAGACCTCGTGTGGAGCGTTGATCCAGATCTCCTCGACGCCGGGGTCGTCCAGCAGTGGTTGGAGCGGCCCGAATCCTGCCACGGCATCGAAAATGTGGCGGCGTGCCACGTCCACAGGACCCATATGGGGCAACGGGGCCAGAAGCGATCTTTGGCCATAGTCATTGATGGCCGCATCAACGAGCAGCCGCACTTCTCCGGCTTCCTCGAAGGGATCCAGCCCCTGCCGCCGGACGAGCTCGCGGACCTCACCTTCAATAATGCGCAGCGCATCCATGGAACCCCCATCAACCAGGAACGTATAAACGAGAGGCGTATCTCGAGATATTTACGCTAGGGCAGCGGTGGACCGGCTCAAAAGGGGCGTGGTGGAGCTTGTGGATAAGTGGGTGCGGCCGTCCCATGTGCAGCATCAGTCCCACTAGTCACTCCAGTTTCCCGAGTGTTAGGGTAATGCCCGATAGGAGCTGGCCTTTGGTCCCTTATGCAGGCGCCCGCCCCGGAGCCTGTTGGCAAAGCCACTACTTGCCGCGGAACCGCGGTACAGGCCGGAAAAATGGATATGACGAGTAACTCAGTACGCTCTTTTCCACGCAGGTCTCTGGCCAGGACCGGGATAGGCCTCGCTCTGGCCATCGTGGCCGGGACCTTCCTCGTGGGCCCCGTGGAGGCAGTTGAGCCAGGCCCCCGGCCTGCTCCCCCCTCGCAGACCACGGAGTCGGCCGCAGTCAATCGGGAGTATCCGCCCATCGGACCAGGCAGCCCTGAGCAAGCCGCGCCTCGACCGGGAGCAAGCATCGGCGGAGAACCGGCGGCTGCCACCGCCGTCGAACCTTCTGCCGCTGAAGCCCCGGACTCTGCCGCCAGCGGCAAGCGGGACGCGAGGACGCAGGCAGTAAACCCGGGCCAGCCCGGCGGCCCGGTGGACCCTGAAGCCATGAAAGCGGCCATGCGGGCAGCCATTCCCGCCGGAGGCGCGGAGATGGGCCAGCGATCGCCCCGCGTGGCAGCGGCAAAGGAACAGGGCAGCACGTCAACCCCCTCGGGGTCACGGGGAGTCGGCAGCATCGTCCCCATGGCTCCGGATCCCGGACATTGGCGTCCAACGATCGGAGTGCAAGGCCAGGACGTCAGCGCCCACCAAGGCAACGTCAACTGGCAGAGCCAATGGAACATGGGTTCCCGCTGGGCTTACGTCAAAGCTTCAGAAGGCAACTACTACCTCAACGAGAATTACGCACAGCAATACAACGGCTCCCGCAACGTCGGCATGGTCCGGGGCGCCTACCACTTCGCGATCCCCAACTGGTCCTCCGGCGCTGACCAGGCCAGGTACTTCGTGGCGAACGGTGGCGGGTGGACCGCCGACGGTTACACGCTTCCGCCGGTACTGGACATCGAGTACAACCCCTACGCAGGCCGGACCATCAACGGCTTTTACTTCGGCAACACCTGCTATGACATGTCCAAGGCCCAACTCGGACAGTGGGCAGCGGATTTCGGCAACACGGTGAAGGCACTGACAGGACGTTTTCCGGTCATCTACAGCACCACGGACTGGTGGAATACGTGCGTTGGCAATTCCACCTTCGGCAGCTACCCGCTGTGGATTGCCTCCTACTGGTCCAACCCCACCAACTCGCCCGGTTCCATGCCGCTGAGCTGGGGCAATTACACGATGTGGCAATACAGCAGCACCGGGCCTTTCGAGGGCGACTCCAACATCTTCAACGGCAGCTACGATCAACTGCGGACTTTCGCCCGAGGTGTCTCCTACCCGTCCAACCCCGCCATCAAGTCCGGCGCGGACATCCTGACCACAAACGCCTCAGGAAGGCTTGACGCATTCAGGGCAAGCGGTACGGGCAGGATCACCGGCCCGTACACCATTGGGTCGGGATGGTCGGATGCAACAGCCGTATACGTCGTGGACTGGGACCAGGATGGCGTCCAGGACATCTTGTCCCAATGGTCCGACGGGACGTTGAAGGTCTTCCGCGGAGCCCCGGGCGGCGGCTTCTATGGAGCAGTCCAGGTGGGCTCAGGCTGGGAGGAAATGTCACTCACGGTGGGCTGGTGGAACCTGAAGGACCCCTATCCCGGAGTCATCGGCCAAGACTATCTGGGCAACCTCTACCGCTACCCGAACACCCGGGGCGGCGCGCTTGGCAACGGAACGCTGATCGGCACAGGCTTCAGGGGGCACCAACTCAACCAGCTTGATTTCGACGGCGACGGCAGCCAGGACATGGTCACCCGTACTGCCGATGGCGCCCTCCGGCTATACCGATCCAACGGAGTCGGCGGCTTCCTCAATGAAACGGCAAGGGTCGTCGGAAGCGGCTGGTCCGGGATGAGTGCCGTCAGCTCCGCCACCAACTTCAGCGGTGCGGGTTCCCAGGGCCTGCATGCACGTGCCGGCAATGGAGACCTCTATTACTACCCCGTGTCGTCCGGAACGTGGGGCACCCGCAGTCTCATCGGCCTGGGCTGGAACGATGCGAGCCTCATCAGCGGGGCTGCATTGGACGTTGAGACAACTCAGGGCCTCGACGAAGAAGACGTGCTGGCCGTAAGGCCGGACGCCAACCTCTACCGGTTCCAAGGAACCGGCTCCACGGCGCTGTCGCCCCAAGACCTCATAGGGACGGGATGGAGCGGCCTCAAAGCCGGCTTCGTCACCGACTGGAACAAGGACGGGGCATTGGACATCGTGGCGCAGTGGTCCGACGGTCGTTTGACCGTCTATCCGGGACGAAACGGCAGCGGTTTCGGTGACCCGATCTCCCTCGGCAGCAACTGGAAGAACTGGACGTTGACCGTCGGTAGTTGGAAGAAGGCCGATCCCTACCCGGGCATCGTCGGCTACGACGCGACCGGTCGCCTCCACTACTTCAGGAACCCGGGCGGGAAGACTGTGTCCACGGGCGTTTCCATCGGCATCGGCTGGTCAGGCCTGGATATCGCACAGCTGGATTTCGACAAGGACTCCAACGCGGATCTCCTGGCCAAGACCCCCAGCGGGGACCTTAAGCTGTACCGGAGCAACGGCGCCGGTGCCTTCGTTACCGAAGCTCCGCGAGTCGTGGGGACGGGCTGGGACATCATCTCCAGCTACAGCGGGGTCCGCAGCTTTGCCGGCGCCGGTTCAACCGGAATCATCGCCCGCACCACCGACGGCGAACTGCGGTACTACCCCGTCGGAGCCAAAGGTTCCTGGGGAACACCCAGCAGAATCGGCACCGGCTGGAATGGCCTGACGATCTTCTCCGCTGCGGCCAGGTAACACCGCCGCTGCGTGCAGGCCCGTCCCGGGATTAGCTCCAGGGACGGGCCTTTCGCCTTTTAAAGCGGGTCCATCCAAGGGCCCGGTATTAATCTCCTTTCAACCGCCAAATTTCCGGTATTGCGTGGTCTAATAAAGGTGGTCTCACGTTTTGGCTGTTCAGTGCATTCGGGAAACGGGCTTTGTTTGGGGGCAAACGAAGATCATCCCGCAGCGCGCAATCAAGGAGTGATTTTTATGGCGTTTAGGATAGGAACTGCCAGCGCTGACATAACGCCGTCCCTGAGCACCAATCCGTACATGGCGGGATACGGGACAACGGACGGCGGACGGGAAGCCACCAGCAGCTCCCCTTTCGAACCCCTGTACGCACGGGCCATCCTCATCTGGGAAGACACGCACCCGCACATCATCATCAGCCTGGATGTCCTGGCGCTGCCGCGGGCCATGCACCAGCGGATCAGGACCAGGATCCTTGCATTGGCCGACTGGTCCAGCAGCGACATCCTGATCCAGGCCACGCATACCCACAACGGTCCCGCACTGATTGATACCCTGCACCCCTACATGGCTTACGGGTTGTCGGACCTTGGCTTGGTGCGTTCTTACAGCGACGACCTTGAGGACACTATCGTGGACCTCGCGCAGGAAGCCCTGGACGCCGACGAAACGCCAGTGACCTTCGACTACAAGGTCTCCACGCAGAATTTCTCCGCCAACCGCGTGGGCCTCCCCTACACTGAAACGGCAGTGCCGGTCCTCGTCGCCCGGCGTGGGAACGGCACCCCGGCCGCAGTCATTTTCAGCTATGGCTGCCACCCGATCAGCGCCGGCCTGCGTACCCTTTTCGACGGAGATTTTGCAGCGGGAGCCTGCAACTACATCGAGAACCGCAACCCCAACTGCTTCGCCATGTTTATCCAGGGGCCGGCCGGGGACCAGGATCCCGGCGGTGTCCGCAGCTGGGAACTGCGGGACCAGCACGGCGACGCTTTGGGCGCTACCGTCAACTCCGCGATGCAATCGGCAGGCCGGGCCCTCAGCGGTCCCATGGTGACCAGATATCAGGAGGTCCAGCTGCCGCTGGACATCACCGCGACGGCGGGAAACCTGGCAGCAGTCCGGGCCGCCTACGTGGCACGCTTGGGAAATCCGAACGGACAGCCCCAGTGGTATCAGCGCCACGCGCAGGTGATGATCGGCCGCATCGACAGCAACAGCTACAAGACGGCGGTCCCGTCCCCGTTCCAAGTGTGGAAGTTCAACGGTAGCCCGCAGCTGAAGATCGCCATGATCGGCGGCGAACTGGTCAGCGGCTACGCGGCCTATTTCCGAAGCCGGAACGGCGGTACCAACGGAATCATCGTGGGCGGCTATGCCAACGAGTCCTGCTGCTACATCCCCAGCAATGAATTCTTTCCGCCCTTTATGCCCTTGGGCAGCTACGAGGGAGGGTGGGAACCGGACTTTCCTGGAATTGCCGGCGGCTCCATGACCGTTTACGGTCATCTGGCCCATTTCAAGGCAGGAGCCAACGGGGTGGAAACCACCCTCATCAATGCAATGAATTCATTACTGGCCTGAATTCCGGGCAGCCTAAAAGGGCGCGAACCTCGAAAGGGGTCCGCGCCCTTTTTGCGCTGACTGGAATTACCTCTATTTAGCTCCGGCAGCTTTTAGCCACTTGGTAAAGACGGCAGCCTGCGGCGCCAAAGGAGCCAAGGCCAGGGCACCTTTCACTACCGGGACGCCGTAGGCGGACAGTGCCGCATTGAGGGTGCGTGGGTCAGTTCGGGTGCACGCCCGGATGATCCGGAGGCACAACTCTGACTGTTGTCCGGCGGGAGCCCCAGCCGCCACGGCGACGTTGACTGCCGCGGTTTCCTCCGCCGTCAGGACATGGGCCCCAGCACCGACGTAAGCCACCACGCAATCAGTGATGCGCAGGTAACGGGTAGACGCCCACACCTCTTCCAAACTGGAGAACTTGCCGATCAGGCTTCCGTCAGCGGCCGTGCACGTGAACTGGTACCTCACCAGCGGTTCCGGTCTCTCCTTGGCAACTTTGTCATCACCTGCCACGACAGGTGCCATGTCAAGGGCGGAGGTTTGGGACGAATCAATTTTGGTTCCTGAGCAACCGGCCAAAGCAATCGTTGCAACGCCGAGCTGAAGAACACTGCGCCTGCGCATGTCCACCGAGGGATCCCCACTTCATTCGGATGCTCCCCAGCTCCGCATGCATTGGTTATTCGCCCCACGCCGTTTCCGGCTGCGTCTCCCTACATCTTCCCCCAAATTCCGCATTTGTCACTAGTAAAGTTTTGGCCGTCCTCCACCCGCACCCCTTGCGCCGCGTCTGTGGAGCCTCCACTGGCTGCCAATGCGCCGGCGTCTGTCCTCACCGACCACTCGCATTCCCCCGAAGAAGGACCGGGCTTGACCACTTGGTAGGTGCCGGATTGCAGGCCCTCCCCAACACGATGGCTGCCGTCCCCCACACGAGTGCCCTCTGCCCACGCGGCGATGATTTTGCCCTGCGGCGCGTCGGGGCAAAAGTCGGCAGCAGCCTTCAGCGATTCCCTGGAAGCTCCGGCAAAACCGTCGGGTCCGGCTTCGTCGCTGACCCTGGTGCAGAGACCCAGGACCCGCAGCATCACGTTCACTTCGTCCTCTGCGGCGACGTCCCGGGAGGCCATCTGGATTGCTTCGGCTTCACGCTCCGTAGGTTGGAACGGCTTCGGCCCCTGATAAGTGACTTCGCAGGAATCCATACGGGTGTAGTTCGTTGCTGCCCAGACTTCGGCAAGGCTCGACAGTTGAACCTCCGGCGAGGAATCGAGGCTGGTGCAGCGGTACGCGTACCGACCCGGATCATCCTCCCCCGGCCCGGCGTCGCTTCCGTCGCCGTCGGTGGGCGGTACGGACGACGGCGACGATGCGGGCGGCGTCGTCGTCTCCCCTTGGGTGAATCCCGACGGCGTGGGGCTCTCCGATGGCTGCGGCGACGGGACCACACAGCCTGTCAGCAGCAAAAGGGATAGAGCAGTTAGTGGCATGAGCCGGCGCATTGTGACCTCCACCTCCATCGTGCGTGGCGGTACATCGAGGGGTCAAGACGCGGCCGTGACGGGGCTTACCGAAGTCCACAGAAAATGCGGTAGTGACAAATGTGAAAATTGAGTCGAAGATGTACTAAGACGCAGCCGGAAACGGCGTGGGGCGAATAACCAATGCATGCGGAGCTGGGGAGCATCCGAATGAAGTGGGGATCCCTCGGTGGACACGCGCAATCGCAGTGTTCTTCAGCTTGGTTTGGCATGTCTTGCACTCGCCGGTCGCTCAAGAACCTCTCATAAGACCCTCCCGCGCCCTGATCGGGCCAACGCCGGCGACGGACGCCGCCGTCGCAAGCTCACAGCCCTGGTGGCCGCGGCCAGCCTAGCCACGGCGAGCCTCGCCGGCTTGGCGGGGGCGGGACCCGCGGCAGCCGACCAGGCGCGCCAGACCCTGGCAGTAGGCCTCACCAAGGCAGCCGGATCCATCGTCGATCCGGATGGCCGGATCTGGGTCTCCGATGCCAGGGCCGGTTTTTGCCGTGTCACGGAGACTGCCGGCGCTGTTACGGGCGGATTGGAAACCAACACCTGCCTTGGGGGCACCCTGGCCGGAAGTGATGACGGAGCGAAGCTTCCGGGAGCCCCTGCGATGGTGGACCCGACGCCGGGGAATCCGGGCAGCGGTGACGAGATCGCTTTCATTCCTGATGCCGCCGTCGGAAGTTCCGAAGTGGTGCGTGCTTCGTGGAACTCCGGAAGCAGTGTCTTCGAGTACGACAGCCGCCTGACCATTTTCGATGGCGACCTTCGCCCGAATGCTGCCAGCGACGGCCCTGACGGGAATATCTACCTGTCGTTCGCCAACGCCAGGATGATCCTCAAAATCGTGGATCCCACGGCGCTGCATCCGAGTATCGAAAACATAGCCTCCGTTAACTCAAGTGCCTTGGGACTGGCCGCAACGCACCGCAACAGCGCCGGTAACGTCGTGGTCTATGTCGCTGAAACCTCGGGGCTGACGGTCTTCACCGCACCCGATGACGGGGATCTCACCAACTATGTCCCCTCGCCGCTGTACAACGTCGGCAAGCCGACGGCCATCTACTACGACTGGGAGTCACCCCTCGTCCTTTACACCGGTACGGGCGGCGGCACCACAACAGCTGATGCGGGCAAAGACACGATCTCCCGGATCGACCTGAGCACAGACACGGTGGACAACCAGTGGGCTTTGGGCTTCAGCAAGATCGGCGGGCTTCACATTCGTGACGGGAAGCTGCTGGTGATGGAAGACCCCGGCCAGCTGGAGACGGCCAAGCCGACGCAGAAAGGCAGGCTCTTGAGCCTTGGCGGTGTTGTTCCGTCCATCGTCAGCGGTCCGACCGCCGCAAACGGCGGCCAGGCACCGAACCCGGCCTTCACCAACGACTCCACGCCTACCTTCACTGTGGCCTCGACGCCGCCGGGAGGAGCACTGGAATGCAGCCTCCAGTTGAGCACTGCCACCCCGGTCTGGCAGGTTTGCACCAACGGAACGTTTACGCCCTCCACCGCCTTGGCGGCAGGTGCCTACACGTTCTCCGTCCGGGCCGCTCCGTCGGGAACGCCGGTCTCCAGGTCATTCACCATCGACCTGACGGCACCTGCAGCCCCGGTCATTACGTCCCCCGCTGCAGGAGCAACGGTCAATGGATCGCCGGTCCTCGGGGTCACCTCGGAGGCGGACTCAGTCATGGCCTGTTCCATCGATTCCACAACCACGTTCACGCCCTGCGCCAACGCGCAGACGTTGACCCTCTCCACCGCCGGCCAGCACATCATCAGGGTCCGGGCGACGGACAGGGCCGGCAACGTCAGCGCTGATGCCGCTGTGACGGTCACAGCGGACCTGACGGCACCCCAGGTCAGCATCACCTCACCGGCAGAGGGAGCAACGGTGGGCCTCTCGCCGTCGTTCGTCTTTGCCTCCACATCAAGCGACGTGGCAGGCTTCAGGTGCAAGCTGGGATCGAACGCCTTCACGGAGTGCACCTCGCCCAAGACGTACACGGATGTTCCGAGTGGTCCGGCGACGTTCACGGTCGAAGCCCGTGACCAGGCAGGGAACACCTCCACGGCAACCCGAACGGTGACGGTCTTCGCGCCGGATACTGCGGCGCCGGTTGTCACGGTGGACCCCCCGGCAGGAACGTACGGTCCCAACAGGACCATCACCCTGTCGGTCAACGAAGCCGCGAGCATCTACGTCACCACGGACGGAAGCACGCCAACAGCCTCCAGTCCCGTGTACTCAGGACCAATCCCCCTGACCACCATGACCCTGAAGTACTTTGCGCGGGACACGGCAGGCAACTCGTCAGCAGTGGCTACGCAGGCCTACGTCCTGGACAACACTGCTCCGTCGTTGACCATCACCCCGGCTGACGGAGCTTACGCCTCGGGCCAGCTGGTCACCATGACGGCCAGCGAGTCCGGCAGCACCATCTACTACACAACGGATGGGTCCAACCCAGGCACGGCGGCGGGTGGAAGCACCAAGGCCTACGCTGCTCCGTTCGCGATCACCGGGAACACAACGGTCAAAGCCTTGGCAGTGGACGCCTTCGGCAACTCGTCAGCGGTGGCCACCCGGACCTACACGGTCCTCGATACGACGCCTCCCGTGGTGACCGTCAACCCACCTGCCGGAAGCTACCCGGCGAACCAGCAGATCACGTTGACGGCCAACGAAGCAGGATCGAGCATCTACTTCACCACGAACGGCACCAACCCCACGGCAACGGCCGCCAACAAGTACTCCAGCCCCATTACGCTAACGTCGTCGATGACACTGAAGTACTTTGCAGTTGATCCAGCGAACAACAGTTCCGCGATCGTCACCCAGGCCTACACAGTGACCGTGCCTCCCTCCAATACATGGAAGGACTACAACGGCGACGCCAAGAACGACGTCGTGGCACGCGACAATGGCGGCACGCTGTGGCTCTACCCCGGAAACGGCTCCGGCGGTTGGCTCACACAGCGTTCGATCGGGACCGGTTGGAACTCGCTCACATCGATTGTGCCCACCAAGGACTTCAACGGCGACGGCCGAAGCGACATCCTGGCGCGGGATTCCAACGGCGTTCTGTGGCTCTACCCCGGCAACGGCAGCGGCGGTCTGCAGCCACGCGTCCAAGCCGGGACGGCGTGGAACGGAATGACCATGATCATCGCACCCGGTGATTTCAGCGGCGATGGGAAGGCCGACCTGCTGGCGAGGGACTCGTCGGGCATTCTGAGGCTCTACAGGGGGAACGGCACCGGTGGTTTCGGTACCGTCTCGCAGGTGGGCACGGGATGGAACGTCATGTCAGCCATCCTGAGCACGGGTGACTTCAACGGGGACGGCAAAACCGACGTCCTCGCAAGGGATACGTCCGGACTGCTGTGGCTCTACCCGGGCAACGGCACCGGAGGCTGGCTTAGCCGTGTACAAGTGGGAAGCGGTTGGAATTCCATGACGGCGATCCTCGGCCCTGGCGACTTCAACGGGGACGGCAAGAACGACGTCCTGGCCCGTGATTCCGGCGGCAGCCTCTTCCTCTACCCCGGAAACGGAACCTCCGGCTGGCTCTCAAGGAGCCAGGTCGGTTGGGGCTGGGGAGGATTTACTTCCCTTCCATGACGCCCTGGCAGGCAGTCCCCGCCGAACCGTAACCCGGCGGGGACTACCCGGCGGATAGGAAAGGCCCGGACACACACTGTGTCCGGGTCTTTCGCTGTCATGGAGCCTGTTACGGCGTCAGGCACGTTCCTTCATGGGATGCATCGTTGGCCTGTCGGGACTTGCCTGAATGTCCAGTTGCAAGGAAACGAGCAACATCTGGACACCCAGCACAAAAGGCACCACAGCAAGCATCACCGACCCCGCCGTCGGAGAACCGACGCTGGCCGCGAGCACCCAGGCACCGACACCAAGGCCCATGACGATCAGCGCCAGGCCCGCGATGAGAAGCAAGGCAACGGCTGAGAAGGACCACACCATGTACTTCCACCAGACACGGCGCCAGAAGCCGCCGAACAACATGGCAAGAAGTTCGGGAATGACCTTCCGCAGCTTGATGCTGGAAACTTCATTTCCATACACAGCCGGGATGGGAACGTCGACGATCGGGACATCAAGGATGTTGAGGTGGATCAGGAGGTCGTTCTCAAAGCTGTAGCGGGCCGCCACTTTATTCATCGGAAGCCGGCGGAGGACCTCGGTCCGGATAGCCGTGTAACCGTTCTGGGGGTCGAAGATGTGCCAGTACCCCGAAGCCAACTTGGTCATGAAGGACAACACGATGTTGCCGAAGATCCGGTAACCGGGCATTCCGGCAAAGGACTCGCCGGAGAAGAAGCGGTTGGCCTTGGCGAACCCGTAGCCGTCAACCACCGGGTCCAGCAGCTGGGGCAGGTACTCCGGATCCATCTGCGCGTCGCCGGCCATGACCACATTGATGTCCGAGCCCAATTCCATTGCGGCTTTGTGGGCCGTCAGGACAGCCCCGCCGACACCCTGGTTCACTTCATGGCGGATGAGCGTCACGCGTCCGTCATCGGCGCGCCGGGCAGCTCCCGAAGTGTCGTCGGGGCTGCAGTCATCGACAATGACGATGTGATCGACGAAATCCGGCATGGTCTTGATGACCTGCCCGATGTGGTTCTCTTCTTTGTAGGCCGGTACGACCGCGGCTATTCGAACGCCTCGATACATCGCTTATCCTTCGCTGCTCTTTGGTGTGAGGTTCTGTGGTGGTGCGTCGGTTTCGGACACTCCACCGGACTTGTGGCCGGCATCCGGCACAGGCTTCTTGTGCGGAAAGATCCAGTGCTTGTAGATGAAGTAGTTCCAGCCCATGGTCACGGCGGTCGCCACTACTTTACCGATGACGTAGCCGGCTCCCAGGAACTGGAAAAGCTCAACGATTCCCATGACGGCCAGGGTGTTGAAAACCAAGAGGACCGAGTACCGGAGCACCCCGCCCAAGGCCGTCCCGCCCCCGCCGAAGGCGAAATGGCGCTGCAAGAAGTAATTGAAGAAGAAACTTCCCCAGAAACCTGCGCCCGTGGCGAGCCACAGCGGCCAACCGAAGACCTGGAAGCACAGAGCCAGCAGCCCTAGGTCAACCAGGAAGCTGAGCCCGCCGATCAGCAGGAACCGGAACAGGCTGGAGGTGAAGAACTTGGTGATGAAAGCCTTCATTGTCAGCAGATCCTTCCAAGCGGGGCGATGCCGTCAGGGTTCCGGTTCTCAAGGATTCCCGGAACGCCATCGACTTGGACGCGATCCTTGGCGGCCGCATCGAAGGCTTCTTTGCCACCGGGCAGTTGGGCCCAGTCGATCTTGTACAGGGCTGCATTGCCCTCGCGGGCAACAAGCTGCAGGTAGGGAATGGAGTCCGGCTGGGTCAAACCCTCTTTCGGCTCATCCCACGCGCGGATCCGGCCATCGGCAATGTAGACCCATTCGATGCCGAGTTCAGCCGCAGCCTCACGCGCTGCTGCATCCGTGGCCAGCTCCGGGAGCTTCTGCAGCACCAGCAATTGCCGGTTGGTCGGCAAGATCTCGAAGTGCCGGATCATGGGCATCCGGTTTCCGAGGGCGTACATCCACACGGAGCCGTCGCAGGAGTCGTTGAGGACAGTGGCCTCTTCGGGCACGTACTGGTCCATCCTGCTCAACAGATCCACTTCGTCGACGCTCAACGTGGGACCGTCCACCTTGGTGTTGATATTGATGCGTTCGGCATTCTGCTTGAAGTAGGGAATGGCAGCAATACCTGCTGCCAGCAGGACCACCGACGCCGCTGCCACAGCCACAAGGCGACTGGGCCGCCGTCGAACATCATGTCCGGCCTCAGGGGACTGCCGACGGGCGCGGACCCTGCGGACCACCCACTCAGTTGCCTCCGCGGCCTGGGCAACACCCAACCCTGCCAAAGGAACCAGCAGCATGACCAGAATCCCGAAGATCCGCCATTGGTCGTCATAGAACGGCGCCGTCAGGTTCAGGAAGCGGGGGCTCTCGCTACCCATCGTGTAAACCGAAAGGAAAGCGAAAGCAAGAACGGGTCCGAAATACCACCACATGCGGATCCTGAAAACGACCGCAAGGCACCCCAACGCCACCAGTGCAGTCAGGGCGGGCATGGCGATGGAGCCGTGGTGAAGGAAGATGATGTTTTGGATGGCGCCATTACGGTCGGTATCCGGGGCCCACATCATCTTGGAGACGCGTTCGGACTCCTTGAGCATCTGCTGGATGATGGGCAAGCCCAACACAGCAGCCAACACCCCGGCGACGGCCAGGTAGACCGTGATCCCCAGAACCCGGCCCTTTCTCCTGACCAAGGCTGACAAGAACCAGAAAATCAGGAGCGGCAGGACCACGAACGCCAAGGAGGGGTGGACCGCAATGAGGCCTACGGCCCCGAAGGAGATGCCCGGGATCCAGAAGTATCGTCGCTCAAGGGCTCCCTTGATGGCCAGGAACGCGAACGGACCCACCAGGACCATCCCGGCAAAGAAAGGAATCAACGGCCCACGCCACAGGAGGTCATACGGGTAGACGGTGAACCAACCTGACACCGCGCCTGCTGCAGCAACCGCGATCGGCCGCCGGGTCAGCACCATGGTCAGCGCCATGGTGCTCAAAGGCAACTGCACGGCCATCATGACCAGGACGAACACATTGAGGAAGACGGGGAG
This sequence comes from Paenarthrobacter sp. YJN-5, assembly GCF_015040095.1. Classification (NCBI taxonomy): domain Bacteria; kingdom Bacillati; phylum Actinomycetota; class Actinomycetes; order Micrococcales; family Micrococcaceae; genus Paenarthrobacter; species Paenarthrobacter sp. YJN-5. The sequence goes on along the minus strand of NZ_CP053544.1, from coordinate 1,580,437 downwards.
GCTGACCCCGGTAAACGGCCAAACCAGGGAAAGCAATGCATGGAAAGCTATGGGATAGCTTCGAATCGGAGCCTCCGGTATGGAGGTGTCGTAGTAGGCGAAGTTGCCGGCAATCCCCGGATCCCATTCATGGTTTACCGAAATCAAACGAATCATGTTCGCGTGCCACGGGATGTCCCAGTCCTGGTTGATGCCCAGGAGGCCTTCCGTGCCCACGGTCCAGGAGACCGCCGCAACGGTACCGCCGGCCACGAGTCCGGCCAGCAGGATCCACCAGGCCCCGGCGATGTGGTGCTTCCCGAAGAGCCCGGCGCGACCCGGATCGTGCGTGCCGAACCTTTCCGGGAATCTTCGCTCAAGGAAGATCCGAAGGGCGAAAAGCACGACTGCCAAGAGCAGCAGGACTCCGGCGACGGGCAGGAGCTGCCAGCTCATTCCCAGGGAATGGCCGGTGACGCCAATGACTGTCAGGGCCCCCATTCCAAGCAACGGCGCCACGACAGGCAGGACGGTGCGACGAATTCCCAGTGCTTCACCAAGCAGCCAGCCCGGTCCCCACCACAACACGACAATCAGGAGTACACACAACAGCAGCGGGCCGATACCCATTCCTACGGTCGCCTTTCTTAGATGCTTCCACTAGCCATCCGTTGACAGACGACTTTTGGCGTTGGAGGCCGGTTAGTTACGATCCCTCAGCCAGGCCACGGCCTGGTCCGCTGGACCTTCGAACTGGACGGTACCGGAAGAAAGGACCACTCCCCTGTCACAAATGCGGGAGATCATATCCAGGTCATGGCTCACCACTACCAGTGTGCGGCCCTCATCAGACAACTGCTTGATCTTGGCCAGGCACTTGCGCTGGAAGGGCTCATCACCGACGGCCAGGATTTCGTCCACGAGGAAGATATCCGGCTGGGTGTGCACCGCCACCGCAAACGCGAGGCGGAGGAACATACCCGAGGAGTAGAACTTCACCTCAGTGTCGATGAACTGTTCAATTTCCGAGAACGCCACGATCTCATCGAACTTGGCGTTGATTTCGTCTTCGGTCATCCCAAGGATGGCTGCATTCAGGAACACGTTCTCGCGCCCGGACAAATCAGGGTGGAATCCAGCGCCGACCTCAATGAGGCCCGCGACCCTTCCCTTCGTGCGGACTGTGCCCTTGTCCGGAAGGATGACGCCGGAGATCAGCTTCAGCAGCGTGGACTTGCCTGAACCATTGAACCCCAGCAGGGCCACTGTCTCGCCGGACTGGATCTCGAAGCTGACGTCGTGAAGGGCGTCGAACTTCTTGGAGAGGTCCCCTTTGCGCCCCTTCGCGAGCCACACCAGCGTCTCTTTCATGGAATGCGAGTGCCGCAGGTTGAAGGTTTTCTTCAGGTTCTTGACGATAATTGCGGCGCCCACTCAGACCTCCTGCGCGAAGTGGCCCTCAAGCCGGCGGAACACCAGCTGGCCGATGATAAGGAACAGGGCCGCCATGCCGAGACCGGCGAAGCCGGTCAGCAACAAGTGCGGAGGCAGCTCTACAGGCTTGGTCACCGTCGGGTACCAGAAGGCCCAGTGGAACAGCTCCACGGCCACCGTCACCGGGTTCAGCTGGTAGATCGTCAGCGCCCAGTCAGGAGCCAGACGACGGATCATGGTCCAGTCGTAAAGGACCGGTGAAGTCCACGTAACCACCATCATGAGCATGTCGACGATGTTTTCGGCATCACGGAAGAAGACGTTGATGGCACCCGCCAGCAAGCCAAGGCCGGTAGCCGTGACGGCAACAATCACAAAGCCCAGAGCGGCCCCGAACAGCTGGACCGCGTCGGGTCGCCACCCGTTGAGCAGGGCCGCGGCAAGCAGGACGACCAGCTGAGGCAGGAAGTGCACCGCTGCAACCCACACTGATGCCACCGGGAAAAGCTCCCGGGGAAGGTAGATCTTCTTCACCAACGGCGCGTTCCACACGATTGAACGCGTTGCGTTGGAGAAGGCCTCCGTGAAGAAGTTGACCACAATCACGCCGGAGAACATATACAGGGCATAGTTCGGGATCTGGTCGCCCACCCGGAGAACGATGCCCAATGCCAGGAAGAGCACCACGTACTGCACGAGTGGCTTGACGTAGGACCAGGCCAACCCGAGTACAGAGCCCCGGTATCGGACCCGGAGTTCCTTGCGGACAATCAGTTTGAGGAGGTACCGGCGCCGGAAAACGTCCAGCAGCCCGGCACCAACCCCGGGAACAGCATATGTATCAGTCGAGTCGGCCATTGCTACTGTTTGGGCTCCGAAGCTTCAAATGTTTCACGCCAGGAATCCATGGAGGTGATCTCCGGCAAGGCGTCGCGGTACTGGGCACGAAGCGTTTCCCAATTGGAGAAGAGCTGCGCGTGCAACTGTGCCGTTTCGGCAAGCATCTTGCGAACGAGCTTCGGATCGCGCCGGTACCAGGATGCGCCTGTTCCATCGGCGTTTGAGACCACTGCGCTGTCCAGGTGCGCCAGGCTCCACCATTTGCCGTCCTGGTGTGCGACATGTGCCTCAGGATTGCTGTGTGCCGATTCACGCACCGGTGCAATGGTCTGCTTCAGGACAGTCTTTACAGCCCATGGAAGGAGGCCAAGGGCACCGGGCTGCTTGTACGTCTGGGGTTTCTTGGGCGGGCGCTTCCTGAAGACCTCCGGGAATGCACCGGGATCGGTCTTGACCTGCGAGTCGACGAAGTCTTCACGCATCGTCCTGAGCTTGGGCATGGTGGTGGGCAACTGCTCATGCAGTTTGGACGGGCCCTCAAGAACATCGCGCAGGGCCATGAGGCGGGCCTGCTCGGGGTAGTACTGCATGGACACAAGATGCTTGATGTCTGTGTTCAGGCTTTCCCGGAAGATCCTTCCACCCTTGGGGAAAGGAGAGTGCAGCAGTGCGGCGATCAATCGGTTCCGCTCGTGGTAGTAGGCCTGCCAGTCAACGGAGTCGTCCTTGTCTGCCCAGGAGACGTGCCACACGGCAGCACCGGGAAGCGTGACGGTGGGGTATCCAGCGGCACGGGCACGCAGCGAATATTCGGCGTCGTCCCACTTGATGAATACCGGCAGCGAGAGGCCGATCTTCTCCACGACCGCCTTGGGGATGAGGCACATCCACCAGCCGTTGTAGTCCGCGTCCCACCTGCGGTGCAGGAGCGGCGTCGAGCGGAGCCCTTCAGCCGAGAAATCATGGTTGCCCAGGCCTTCCACAGGTCCCCAGAGGAACCTGTAGAAGTTCACTACCTCGGCGTACGCGTGCAGGACGGACTTGTTGTACATGTCGAACATGTGGCCGCCCACAATCGTGGGCTTGCGGCAAAGGTCCGCGAAGGCGACCGCGCGCATGACGCCTTCGGTTTCCAGTTCAATGTCATCGTCGAGGAGCATGACGTAATCGCTCTTGTCCGAGACGAGCATCTCGTACATGTTGCGGGCAAAGCCGCCGGAACCGCCCAAGTTGCCTTGGTTGATGATGCGCAACTGGTCACCCATCGAGGCTGCCACGGAGTCGAAGCCATCCTCGTCGGCAACCTTCTTGTTGCCCTGGTCCACGATGATCAGCTCAGCGAGGATCCCGCGCAAGCCCGAATCGGCGTCAATCGCCTTGATGGTTTCCAAGCAGTAATCGGCACGGTTGAAGGTAGTCACGCCGAGCGTGACCTTACCCTGCGGCCGGCCTTCGGAAGCAACGGCCCAGTGGGCTTTCTTGAGTGTCATCCCGTCGCCGCCGGCAATCAGGTCGAACCAGTACCAGCCACCGTCACCGAACGGTGCGAGGGTCAACTCAAAGTCGTTCGACGCGTTGCCCTCCACCAGGATCGAATCAACGCGCTGGGCAGCACCCCTGGCGTTGGAACGGTAGACGATGACTGTGCCTTCGCCTTCGGTCTCAATGTGGAGCACGGTTTTGGTGGCTATGGTCCACTTGCGCCAGTAGCTGGCCGGGAAGGCATTGAAGTAGGAGCCGAAGGAGAGTCGCTCGCCCCTGCGGACCTGAACTGAGCCGCGGTCCAGGATGTCTTCCGGGTGCAGTTTGCGGGCCATGCCCACGGCCTGCACGACGGCTGCACCGTTTTCCTCCTGCTTCCGGATCTTATTGGTATCCGGGTCCACGTACAGCGGCAAGGTATCGAGGTCGCGGTTAGCAGGAAAAACCACCCGCTGGACGATGCGAAGATCGCTCTCCCGGGGTGCTGCTTCAGCCTCGGCTTGCGTCGCCGTCATGTTCGTCTCCTGGCTTTCGTTCGTCGTGGCGGTCATGCGTCCACTCCACCGCTTTCCAACTTTGCGCCGCCGCTGAAGTGCGGCTTGATCTTGTTGTCGAACATGGACAGGGCCGAGCCGATGGCCATGTGCATGTCCAGATACTTGTACGTGCCCAGGCGGCCGCCGAACAGCACTGACTTCTCGCCGCGCGCCAAGTCGCGGTAGGCCAGCAGTTTGCTGCGGTCATCGGAAGTGTTTACCGGGTAGTACGGCTCGTCGCCCTTCTCCGCAAACCGGGAGAACTCGCGCATGATGACGGTGGCGTCCTTGGTGTAGTCACGCTCCGGGTGGAAGTGACGGAACTCGTGGATGCGGGTGTAGGGAACATCGGCGTCGGGGTAGTTCATGACGGCACAACCCTGGAAGTCCTCAATCGGGAGGACTTCTTCTTCGAGGTCGATAGTGCGCCAGGAAAGATCACCTTCGGCATAGTCGAAGTAACGGTCCACGGGGCCGGTGTAGATGACCGGTACCTGTCCCAGCACGGACGAGCGGCCGAACTCTCCGTCATCGAAGAAGTCCGTATTCAGGATGACCTCGATATTCGGGTGGTCCGCCATTCGTTCGATCCACGCCGTGTAGCCATCCACGGGAAGGCCCTCGTAGGCGTCGTTGAAGTACCGGTTGTCGTAGTTGTAGCGCACGGGCAGCCGGGAAATGATTTCAGCCGGCAGGTCCTTCGGATCCGTCTGCCACTGCTTGCCCGTGTAGTGCTTGATGAACGCCTCATAGAGCGGGCGTCCAATCAACTGGATTCCCTTGTCGTTCAAGTTCTGCGGATCGGTGCCTGCGAGTTCGCCGGCCTGTTCCGTGATCAGGTCCCTGGCCTCGGCCGGGCTCATCGCCGAGCGGAAGAACTGGTTGATCGTGCCGAGGTTGATCGGCATGGGGTACACCTCGCCCTTGTGGCTGGTGTAGACCTTGTGCTGGTATTTCGTGAACTTGGTGAACTGGTTCACGTAGTTCCAAACGCGCTCATTCGACGTGTGGAAGAGGTGCGCCCCGTAGCGGTGGACCTCAATTCCTGTCTTGGCTTCGTTCTCGCTGTAGGCGTTTCCTCCAATATGGTGGCGGCGATCAAGAACCGCGACCTTCAGCCCCAACTCGGTAGCGGCGCGTTCTGCAATGGTCAGGCCAAAGAAACCCGAGCCGACGACGACGAGATCAGCGTTCACAAACTCTCCTGTGTATTGGCGTGCGGGCACAGAAGTGCCCACGTCTACTGGTCAAGGCTACCCGACGAGCCGCGGGTTCCCCGTATCCGCGGCCCTGCCGGCCGCTCACGGGCGCAGTGCCGGAACGGGAAAGGGAGACCGGCAACAGCCAGCCTCCCCCACAACCCGCACCCGGGATAATCGCTAAAGCGCGACGACGGTACCCGACTTTGCGGAGTCCAAAACGGCCTCCGCGACGCGAAGGGTTTCAAGACCCTCGGCCATGGTCACGATGTTCAGGGACTTGCCCAGAACAGCGTCCCGGAATGCTTCATGCTCCATCTTCAGCGGCTCGCGCTTGGCCAGCGCAAAGCGCGTGGACGAACCTTCCGATACGCCGCGGAAGGCGGCGATGGAATCCCAGTCGGTCTGGAACGTGCCGTTCTCCACGAACGTCAGGTCTGCCGAGATCGTATCGGCAATGAAAGCACCCCGCTCACCGAGGACAACGGTGGTGCGCTCCTTCATGGGCGAGAGCCAGTTCACGATGTGGTTGGTGACCACTCCGCTCTTGAGGTGGCCGATCGCAGTCACCATGTCTTCATGGTCACGGCCGCTTCGGGAAGTTGTGTGCGCCACGACGTTGACGAAGTTGCTCTGTGCCAGCCAAGCCGTGAGGTCGATGTCGTGGGTGGCAAGGTCCTTCACGACGCCAACATCCGCAATACGAGCCGGGAACGGTCCCTGCCGGCGCGTGCTGATCTGGTAAACCTCGCCCAGGTCGCCGTTCTCAAGCCGCTCGCGGAGGCTCTGCAAAGACGGGTTGAAGCGTTCGATGTGACCAACGGCACCGATGAGGCCCTTGGACTCGAACGCTTCAGCAATTCTGCGTCCGGACGCCGAGTCATTGGCAATCGGCTTCTCGACGAGGCAGTGGACTCCGGCCTCAGCCAGCTGCAGGGCAACTTCCTCATGCAAAATCGTGGGGACGGCGGCAACTGCCATGTCGATCCCCTGCGCAATGAGTTCCTCGACCGAGCCATGGACTGTCAAGCCGTCGGCTACGTTGTGCGGATCGCCATATGAATCTGCCACCGCGACGAGGTCGACGCCTTCGAGCTCGCGGATAACCCGGGCATGATGGCGGCCCATCATGCCCAAGCCAATGAGGCCTGCGCGAAGATTAGCCACTAGCTGCCTGCCTTCGCCACAGCGTTGACGGCAGCAACGATGCGTTCCAGGTCATCCTGGCTCAGGGAGGGATGCACGGGGATCGAGAGCACGTGGGACGCGGCCTCTTCCGTGACCGGGAGGTCGTCCGAAGTCTGGAACGGCGCAAGGCGGTGGTTGGGAATGGGGTAGTACACACCGCAACCAACCTGGTACTCCTCGCGAAGGGCCTTGGCGAAACCGTCGCGGTCATCGGCAATCCGGATGGTGTACTGGTGGTAGACGTGCTCGTATCCCTCGGCGACCTTCGGCGTGGTGACGCCTTCAATATTGGCGTCGAAGAAGGCTGCGTTGTCCTGCCGGGTCTTGGTCCAGCCGTCAACCTTGGTCAGCTGGACACGGCCGATCGCTGCGTGGATGTTGGTCATACGGCAGTTGAAGCCCACCAGCTCGTTTTCATACTGGCGTTCCATGCCCTGGTTCCGCAGAAGGCGAAGGCGACGTTCGACGTCGGCCAGGCCTGTGCTGACCATGCCGCCTTCCCCGGAGGTCATGTTCTTGGTGGGGTAAAGGCTGAACATGGCGAAGTCACCGAAGGTGCCTACCTTACGGCCGTTCACCGATGCCCCGTGAGCTTGGGCGGCGTCCTCGAATACCTTTACTCCATGCTTTTCGGCGACTGCCCCAATGGCATCAACGTTGAACGGGTGGCCGTAGAGGTGCACGGGCATGATTGCCGCCGTGCGATCGGTGATCTTGGACTCAACGGAGGCTGCGTCCAGGGTGTAGTAGTCAGGGTCAACGTCCGCGAAAACCGGAGTAGCTCCGGTCAGGGCGACGGAGTTGGCGGTGGCCGCAAACGTGAACGAGGGAACAATTACCTCGTCACCGGGACCAATTCCCGCAGCCAGGAGTCCCAAGTGCAGGCCGGAAGTTCCGGAGTTGACCGCTACGGCCGCCCGCCCGTCCAAGAGAACCTGGGAAAACTCCTGCTCGAAGGATGCAACTTCGGAGCCCTGGGCCAGCTGCCCGGAGGCCAGCACCGCCTGCACGGCTTTGGCCTCATCGTCACCGATGATCGGTTTGGCCGGGGGAATGAATTCGGGGCTCATGCCTCTACCTCTCGAAGGGTTTCGTTCTGTTCAACATACGTGGCGCCGGTCTCGGGGCAGACCCAGTTTTCACCGCGGCGTTCCAACGGGAAGCCGGCCTTGCCAACCCATCCGCGCCGCCTGGCAGGAACACCTACCATCAGGGCGAAGTCGGGGACATCCTTGGCCACCACTGCCCCGGCCGCGACGGTAGCCCAGCGCCCAATGGTTACCGGAGCCACGCATACGGCGCGCGCACCGATGGAGGCACCCTCACGGATGGTGACTCCAACGGGTTCCCAGTCATGGGCACTTTTCAGGCTTCCGTCCGGGCTGACTGCGCGCGGAAAGGTGTCATTGGTGAGCACCACTGCCGGGCCTATGAAGACACCCGCTTCCAGCTCAGCCGGCTCGTAAACCAGCGCATAGTTCTGGACCTTGCAGTTATCCCCCATCTTTACTCCGGTACCAATGTAGGCGCCGCGCCCAACGATGCAGTTGGCACCGAGTTCGGCCTTCTCGCGGACTTGGGCCAGATGCCAGATCTTGGATCCATCACCAATTACCGCCTCGTCTGAAACATCGGCGGTCTCTGCAACCACTATCACCGGTGAAGGTCCTTCCTCATTGAGCACACGGGACAACGAGTTTCATCTTAGCGGAGACGTACACAGCGTTCGTATCAAGGTAGCTCCGCCGGTGCCGCCGTTCGTTTTCCACATAGCAGATGTCGTCCGTAGTGGCCTGCCGGCTGTCCGCGTAGCGTCGGGACGAGCAGGCGAACCTGCTCCGGACTACGAAAGGATCGGCCAATGCCCTTGCAGTGCACTTTGGCCCGGGGTCCCCTGGCTGCCACGCACGGGCCGCCCAAGGAACTCACGATCCACCTTCCGGAGGGGACGCCGGGAAGGAAGCTGGCGGCGCTGCTCGCCGATACCCACGGAACCGGCAGGATCCATGTTGCCGGGGAAGACTTGAGGACCTTGGTAGTTGGTGTCCCTCCATTGGTGAACGGTTCGGTCCTTGTGGACGGAGGTCAGGGCGGTCATGCACAGGCCAGCCCGCCGGCCATGCTTCTCGTGGCGCATTCCGGCCCGGCGGCAGGGGCAATGTATCCCGTTCTCCGCGGACGGAACCTCATAGGCCGCGGCACGGCCCACATTTCAGTCCCCGACCCTGACATTTCCCGCGAACATGCAGCACTGGACGTCTCTTTTGCGGACTTGACGCTGACCCGCCTGCCGGCGAATCGTTCCCCGGAGCCGAATCGCCGCCCGGCCACCCCGGAACCATCGCTCATGATCGACGGGAAACCCACGAACCTCGGCCCCGTCAACACGTCATCAACCATCCAATGCGGAAATTCGATATTCTCCCTGCTCGCCTCAAAAGCACCGGTGCCACTGCCCGGTACGGAGGCCGGCTGTTCAGTGCACCAGCCATTGGAGGTTCACCGGCCCACGGGCGGCGGCAACCGATGGGCGGGCCTTGTCACTGGCCTTCTGCCTTTGCTCCTCGGCGTCGGACTTGCCTTGGCTACAGGATCATGGATGTTCCTGGGTTTCACCGCGATCTCGGCCGTCAGCCTGTCAGTGGCGGCATTCTCCGGAAGACAAGCCCGCCGCGAGTTTCGCCGCGCCCTCGGCCAAGCCGTAAGTGAGGACATAAAACGTCGGAATCGTTCGTCGCCATCCGCTGCCGGGATTGCGACGGCGATACTCCTGGAGACGCCCCGGCCCCCGGCCTCTGCTGCTGGTCCCGGCGATTCCGCTTGTGGCGCCGCGGCCCCTGCTGACAGTGAAGGCCGTGCCCTGGCCCGCGTTGCGAAACCAGGTTCCGGCGGTCCAAGAACATCCGGTATCTGGCTGCGCCTTGGTTTGGCCTCGGTTCCGGCCAACATCCGGCTGCTTCCAGAGGACCCTCAGTTCCGCCCTCCCACTTTGGCAGGCGTTCCCCTGACTCTGCCTCCTTCCGCGGGGCAGATTCCGGTTACCGGCGACCCCCTCCACTTCGCTGGTCTGGTCCGCTTGATGCTTATGCAGCTTGCCGCGTATCCCGCAGCCGTTGGTGTCCCCGTGATCATCCTGGGCAGCGGCGCGAACGTGCCTCTTGCTGCCCGGTTCCTGAAGGACTGCCTTGTGGCGGCCACTTCTGAAGCTGCACTGGCGGGCTTGCATGCCTGCAGTGGCAGGCTGCCGGGAAGGCTCTTCGTGTTCAACGCCCCTCCCGCCGGTTCCTCCGGGGTGGAAGCATTGGTGGAGGCGGCCGTTCGAGCGGACTGGCAGGTGGTCAGACACGAAAGAGCCCACCCCGCCGGTTCCAGTGCGTGGACAATCGACATGGATCCGTCCGGAATATCGGCCACACTGGGTTCTCCCGGCGCGCGGCAAAGATTCATTCCCGACCTGGTACCCGAGCCGGTCTTTGACCGCTTCTGCCGGGCGTTATCCGCGCGACAAGCCACATCAGCCGAGGGCGGCCCGCACCTGCTGCCGGATGAGTGTTCCTTGGAGGAGATCGTCCCAAGGGGTCCACGCAGCCTTGCCTCGAGATGGCACAAAAACAGCGGGTCCGGCACATTGAAAGCCGTTCTGGGTAAGGACGGCCACGGTCCGGTGGCCTTCGACTTCCTTATGGACGGTCCCCATTTGCTGGTAGCCGGGACCACTGGCGCCGGCAAGTCCGAACTCTTGCGGACCCTGTCGCTTTCACTGGCAATGAATTACCCACCCCAGGAATTGGTGTTCCTCTTCATTGACTTCAAAGGAGGATCCGGCCTGGGGCCGCTGGAACGCCTGCCGCATTGCGCCGGGTTGGTCACCGACCTTGGCGGTCAGGGCATGAAGCGCGTCCTGGAATCGCTGCGCAGTGAAATCCGGTACCGCGAAGAAGCATTCCACGCCGGGGGCGTTGCCGATATTAAAGACTACCGCCCTCCCGCTTCGGGATCCGGTGGACCGATCCCCCGTTTGGTACTGGTCATAGACGAGTTCCGGATGCTGGTGGATGAAGAGCCCGCAGCCCTCCGGGAGCTGATGCGGATAGCAGCCGTCGGCCGTTCCTTGGGCCTCCACCTGGTCATGGCCACGCAGCGCCCCCAAGGGGCACTGACGGCCGACATCCGCGCCAACGTAACCACAAGCATTGCCCTGCGGGTGCAATCAGAGGCCGAGTCAACAGACATCATCAAGACAGGGGTCGCTGCCGGGATCCCTGTGCGCCTCCCGGGTCGGGCGTTCCTGGCCAGGGCCTTTGGTGCGCCGGAAGAATTCCAATCCGCATCCGTTCTGGTTGCACATCGCGGTCACTTGGATGGGACATGCGTGCAGCCCGCTCTCGATGGCCCTGACACCCGGGACGGCGATGATTCGGATGCCTGGGAGGAAGCTGCCTCGGGGTCGGACAATCCGGGAGTCGGCCGAAACACCCCGCAACGGGCACCCCGCGGCAGATTGGCGGAGCAGGGTCTGCCGGCGTTTGTGGCAATGATTCAAGCGGCGGCAACCACCATGGGCGCTGGCAGCGCTCCCCGCCGAATCATTGCCCCGCCCCTGCCGGCGGAGATTCCGTGGGACCCGGGGCCCGCTACCTGTGACGGCGTGACCACTGCCCCCAAGGATGTTCACGGTGGGCACGGCACCGGCCATGGCATCGGTCTTGGCCTGGTCGACCGTCCCGAGTCCCAGGCAGTTGAGCTGTTGTCGTGGACGCCGTCAGTGCATGGGCACTTCGCGATGATCGGCAGTACGGGCAGCGGCATGCCTGAAGCATTCAGGGCCGTCTCGGCACGGATCGTCACTACGGACCCCTCAGTCCACAGCTACATCCTCGACGCCACTGGCACGTTCCAGGGACTGCCGGAATCCGACCGGTACGGCGCGGTGGCACACCTGCACCAATTGGCGTTCGCTGTACGGGTCCTTGAGCGGATAAAGAGCTTCATGGCGGACCGGCGCAGCTCAAGCGACGGGCCCGTTGCGAGCCAGGGAATCCTGCTCATCATCTCTGGATGGTGCACGTGGGTCTCTGCCATCAGAAACAGCCCTTACGCCTGGGCAGAAGACGTCTTACGCGACATCGTCCGGGACGGAACGCCTCTGGGCGTGACGGTATTGATTTGCGGTGAACGCGAACTCGTCAGTTCGCGGTTTTTTGCGACCATCCCGAACCGTGCTTTCTTTCCGGCCGGCGCCACCGAAGAATCCACTTTCCACTGGCCGAAGCTTCCACCCGTCGATCCCCTCCCGGGACGCGCGGTGGCTCTGGGCAGCTTCGTTCAGGGGAAGAGTGCCGTCGCCCAGTTCCGAAACACACCTGGCGGAAAGGTCTGGCCATACGGCCCCTTGGCTGCAGACTCCCCTGCCCCTCTGCGCCTCCAGCCTCTTCCTGCCTTCCTTGGGACTAAGGAATTACCGGAGCAGGCGCCTACCTGCGGTGACGCGGTGTCGGCAGCATGGTTTGGCGTGGGCGGTGACGACGCCGCGCCACTGGCTATTCCCCTCCGCCGCGGGGGCATTACCTTGGTCCTTGGCGGGCCGGGCTCCGGTAAGACCTCATTATTACGAACACTCATGTCGGTCAACTCCGCTGTGCCGTGGATCTCCCCGGAAGAGAACGTCGGAGACGGCGCATTCTGGACCGACCTGGCGGAAGCGGCGTCGCTTGGAGCATTGGATAAGGACACCGTGTTGCTGGTGGACAACGCCGACACCTTGAACCCCCAAGCGCGCCAGTCTTTGGCCGGCTTGGCGGGTTCAGTAGGCGCGATTGTCATGACAGCTACCACTTCCCCAACGCTCCTGCACCGTCTTCCGTTCGCCGAGGTTGTGCAAGCCACCAGGTCGGGCCTTGTCCTCAGTCCCCGCACACCCTTGGATGGCGATGTTTTCGGAGTACGGCTGAACGTTGAGTCATCTGCTCCCCCTGCCGGCCGCGGCATCCTCATCCAGGGGGCCAGCCAAATACCCTTTCAAGCGGCCTACGCCGGCGGGCGCTTCGAGGGGCGGGCTTGACCCTAGGGGCCGGAACACTGGCTAGAGGGCGCCTTCGGTGCCACCTGTCCGGGACGCGAACGAAATAACGTTTGGCTGAAACAGGAAGAGGATGGCAGCAAGGGCAGGCAGAATCATGGCAAGTCCCGGCAGGATCAAGCCGCTGGTCGCCGTGGGAAACCCAATGGTCAGGACGAACAACTGCGCCACCAAGGCAGCGGCCCTCGTCCAACGGTAGCCGCGGAACAAGAAATGACCCACCGCAAAGAGCCATGCTGAGAAGGCCAGCAGCAGACCCAAAGTGAACACTGCTCCCCAGAAGGTGAGCACCGGCGCTCCCGTCAGCAACTCGAACGCGTACCACGCAGCTGCAGTCAGCAACGCAACAGCTTCCAGCAGTACAACAACGGAAATCACCTTGATTCCCGGAGGACGCTTGGTCTTCGGCAGGGAACCATCAGCGGGACGGCCTACGGGAGCCGCAGCTGACCGGTCCTCGTTTCCATTGCTGTCAGGGGACGGCTGGGCGGGGTTAGCGGGAGGTCTTGACACACTGGCACACTACCCGAGATAGTCGTTTAGCAGTGAGGGCACTGGCGGCTGGTGTGATGCATCGCTCACGGATTCCGGGCATTTCAACGACGAATACCCCTTGTTTACAAGGCGTTAACATGAAACGCTTGACTCAGACGACCAAGGGGGCCCATGCGGGCCCCTTTCCTTTGAAGCCTCTCGTGAATGTTTTCACAAGGGGCCCCCTAGTTCTCACGAATGGAGTGACTGATCAGCATGGATTGGCGTAATCGCGCAGCCTGCCTCGACAAGGACCCGGAGCTCTTCTTCCCAGTCGGCAACACGGGACCTGCACTTCTCCAAATTGAGGAAGCAAAGAGCGTTTGCCGCAGGTGCCCCGTGGTGGACACGTGTCTGCAGTGGGCCTTGGAGTCCGGCCAGGACGCCGGCGTCTGGGGAGGCATGAGCGAAGACGAGCGCCGCGCGCTCAAGCGACGCGCCGCCCGCGCCCGCCGCGCCTCATAAGCACAGGAAATACGTAAGGCTCAGGCCGCGGACCGAATGGTCCGCGGCCTGAGCCTTTTTGATCCGCTCTTGCCCACCACCGCGGGGAATCAGTGCTTTCGGGAAAACGGTGTCAGTTATCCCCTGGCCAGATTCAACACGATCTCGACGGCGGTACCGCCGCCGTCCCGCGGGCTCCACTGGATAGTGCCGCCAAGCTCGCTCGTGACGAGTGTCCGAACAATCTGCAAACCCAGCCCTTCCGTGTATTGCCCTTCGGGAAGTCCAACACCGTCGTCGGCGACGGTCACCGTCAAGAACTCATCGTTGCCTTCGCCGGGAGTGCGGTCGGCCAAGAGCCACACGGTACCGGTTCGGCCCTCCAGCCCGTGCTCCACGGCGTTGGTGACCAATTCGTTGATCACCAGCGCCAGCGGCGTCGCAAAATCGCTCGGAAGCTCCCCGAACATGCCTGAACGCTCCGTGCGGACATGTTGCGATGGCGAAGCGACCTCGGCTGAAAGCCGGAACTGCCTGCCAATCAGTTCGTCGAAGTCGACACTCTGGGTCAGTCCCTGCGACAAGGTCTCGTGGACAAGCGCAATCGTGGCTACGCGCCTCATGGCTTGCTCAAGTCCCTGCTTCGCCTCATCACTGACCATCCGCCGGGACTGCATCCGCAGGAGGGCAGCAACAGTCTGGAGGTTGTTCTTGACGCGGTGATGGATCTCCCGAATGGTGGCATCCTTGGTGACGAGTTCCATCTCGCGCCGCCTCAATTCCGAGACGTCCCGGCACAGGACCAGGGCACCAAAGCGATGCTGTTCATCCCGCAAAGGGATAGCCCGGAGGGACAGGCTGACGCCCCGGGATTCGATCTCACTCCGCCAAGGCATCCGGCCGGTTACTACCAGCGGGAGCGTCTCGTCCACCATCCGGCGGTCCTTGAGCAGCCCTGCCGTGACCTCGGCCAGCGACCTTCCCTCCAGGGACTCCACTTCTCCGAGACGACGGAAGGCGGAGACTCCGTTCGGGCTTGCGTACTGGACCACTCCGTCCGCGTCGAGTCGGATGAGTCCGTCGCCCACACGCGGCGCGCCACGCCGTGACCCGGTGGGCGATGCGAAATCCGGCCAAAGACCCAGGGTTCCCATCCTCAGGAGGTCGTAGGCGCACTGACGATACGTCAGCTCAAGCCTGGAAGGCATCCTGGAACTGGACAGGTCCATGTGCGACGTAACCACAGCAAGTGTCCTGCCGTTCCTGACCATGGGAACCGCTTCGACTCGCAATGCCATCTCGCTGCTCCAGCTGGTTTCGCTTGAGCGTTCGATCGAGCGGCTGTTCCAGGCCTTCTCAACGAGGGGCCTCAGATCCGAGCGGATGCCCTCACCCACGAAGTCCGCATGGAACACCGTATGCGATGTCGAAGGACGGACGTGGGCGAGGGCAATGTAGCCCAGCTCCGGATGCGGAAACCACAGTGCGAGGTCCGCGAATGCCAAGTCGGCGACCATTTGCCAGTCACCGACCAGGAGGTGCAGCCATTCGGCATCTCCAGGCCCGAAATCAGCGTGTTCCCTGATGGGGTCCGTAAAGATTGCCACTGCACCTCCATTTTCGACGCCGGCTGACAGCTAGCGTCGGACGATTGACCTCAAGAGCCTTAATGCTACCGACAGTGAGGCCATGTCATCGGCCTCGAGTGCGTTCACTTCGTCGAACATGGTCTTCGCCCGCCCGAGTTGTTCAGCATTCTGCCCTTCCCAGGCCTTCAGGCGGTCCTCCGCTGAGGCGCCCTTTTCCGTCGACTCAAGCACCGACGTCGTCATGTCCGCAACTGTGGAATAGAGATCATCCCGCAACGCAGCCCGCGCCAGTGCCTGCCAGCGGTCATCCCGGGGCAAGGCGCTGATGCGCTCCAGCAGGGCGTCTACATGGAACCGGTTGAACACCGTGTAGTAGACATTGGCCACGTCCTCGACGTCGGCGCTGCGCGAGGTGGCTATACGGGAGATATCCAGGAGGGCGTAGCTCTCGAACAGTTCCGCCCAACGGTGTGCCAGGTGGTCCGGGAGGTCCCAGGACAGGGCCTTCTCCAACCACTCGGCCACGCGGACCTTGTCGTCTCCACGAAGGTAGTCCAGGAGCCGGGCACGCAGCGGCACCATCATCGGCTTGAAGGAATCCACGACGTCGGCGATCGGTTGGGATGCGATACCTTGCCCCAGCACCCAGCGAACGGCCCGGTCAAGGAGCCTGCGGATGTCCAGGTGGATCTCGCTCCAATGCTCCGTGGGGAAGGATGCCGGCAACGCGTTCAGCTCGTCCACCATCGAATCGAGCTCATAGATTTCCCGAAGGGCAACGAACGCTTTGGCGACGGCGGCCTCGTTGGCGGACGTCTCCTCAATGGCACGGAAGGCAAACGTGATGCCCCCGAGGTTGATGATGTCGTTTGCCACCACAGTCGCGATGATTTCCCGACGCAAAGGATGGGTATCCAGTTCCGCATCGAAACGCTCGCGCAGTTGCTTGGGGAAGTACTGGCGGATGGTGTCCTTGAACCAAGGATCTTCTGAAAGGTCGCTCTCACGCAGCGCGGATGCCAGCTCGATCTTTGCGTAAGCAGCAAGGACCGAAAGCTCGGGAGAAGTCAGTCCCTGTCCCTGGTCGAGACGCTGCCTCAGCGTGTCCGTTGAGGGAAGCGCCTCAAGATCCCGCTTGAGGTCGGCCGACTTCTCCAGCCAGTCCATAAGCCGTTCGTAACTGGGGCTCCACTCCGCCACCCGCGTGCGGTCGTTCAGCAACAGGATGTTTTGGTCGATGTTGTCCTGCAGGACGAGCCGCCCTACTTCTTCGGTCATGTCCGCAAGGAACCGGGAGCGTTCGGACTCCTCCAACTTCCCGGCGGACACCATCCGGTCGACGAAGATCTTGATGTTTACTTCGTGGTCGGAGCAGTCAACGCCGGCGGAATTGTCGATTGCGTCCGTATTGAGAATGACGCCTTGCAAGGCGGCCTCGATGCGGCCACGCTGCGTCAGGCCAAGGTTTCCGCCTTCACCGACGACCTTGACCCGCAGGTCCCGTCCGTCGACGCGGATGGCATCGTTTGCCTTGTCCCCTACGGACGCGTTGGTCTCCGTGCTCGCCTTGATGTAGGTGCCGATGCCGCCGTTGTACAGCAGATCCGCCGGTGCCAACAGGATGGCGCGGAGCAGCTCGGGCGGGCTCAGCTGGGTTGTTCCGTCGGGCAGTCCGAGTGACTGGCGGACCTGCTCGGAGACAGGAATCGTTTTCGCCTGCCTCGGGAAGACACCGCCGCCTTCGCTGATGAGCGCGCGGTCGTAATCGTCCCACGATGACCTGGGCAATTCGAACAGGCGCTGCCGCTCGGCGAAGGAGGCCGCCGCATCCGGCGTCGGGTCAAGGAAGATGTGCCGGTGGTCGAAGGCAGCCACCAAGCGGATGTGCCGGGAAAGGAGCATGCCGTTGCCGAAAACATCGCCCGACATATCCCCGACACCCACCACCGTGAACTCTTCGGTCTGCGTGTCCAGGTCCAGTTCGCTGAAGTGCCGCTTGACGGACTCCCAGGCGCCGCGGGCGGTGATGCCCATGGCTTTGTGGTCATATCCAACCGAGCCTCCGGAAGCGAAGGCGTCACCCAGCCAGAAACCATACTCTGCCGCCAGCCCGTTGGCGGTGTCGGAAAACGTCGCGGTTCCCTTGTCCGCAGCGACCACCAGGTAGGAGTCGTCGCCGTCGTGCCGGACAACGTCCGACGGCGGAACAAGCTTTTCGCCTTCAGGCGAGGTGACGAGGTTGTCGGTGATGTCCAACAGCCCACGGATGAAGGTCTTGTAGCTTTCGATGCCTTCTGCCATCCACGCGGCGCGGTCCACGGTGGGATTCGGAAGCTTCTTGGCGAAGAATCCTCCCTTCGCACCCGTGGGCACGATGACGGCGTTCTTTACGGTCTGGGCTTTGACGAGACCGAGGATCTCCGTTCGGAAATCTTCCCGGCGGTCGGACCAGCGGAGGCCGCCACGCGCCACCTTGCCAAAGCGGAGGTGGACACCTTCGACCCGTGGCGAGTAAACCCAGATTTCGTACATCGGCCGCGGGAAGGGCAATCCCTCGATGCTCGTCGGATCAAGTTTGAAGCTGAGGTAGCCCTTGTTCTGGAAGTAATTGGTGCGAAGCGTCGACTCGATCAGGTTGACGAAGGTCCGCAGGACACGGTCAGCATCCAGCGTCGCAACGTCTTCGATTGCTTCGGCGAGGGCGGCGCGGGCGGCAGCCTGGCGTTCCTCGCGTTCGTCTTCTGAAACTTCGGGATCGAACCGTGCAGCAAAGAGTACAGTCAGTCCGCGGGCGACTTCAGGGTTGGACAACAAGGTGTCGGCAATGAACCCGAACGAGTTCGTGTTGCCCATTTGGCGCATGTATTTGGCATACGCGCGAAGCACCGTGACCTGGCGCCAGTGCATCCCTTCCCGGAGCACCAAGCGGTCAAAGTCGTCGGACTCGACTGCACCTGTCACCGCGGCGCCGAAGGAATCAGCCAAGAGGTTGCCCGTGGCGAGAGGATCAATACCTGTGGGGTACTTCAGGCCAAGGTCATAGAGGAAGAAGTCGCGGTGGTCGGCGGTTTCGATTTCGAAGGGCCGTTCATCGAGCACTTCCAAGCCCAGGTTGTGGAAGTAAGGAAGGATCTGGCTGAGGCTCTTAGGCTCCATGAGGTACAGCTTGACGCGTGCGTCTTCTTCAAGGGACTCTCCTGCCCCCTCCGGAAGGTAGACATGGACACCCGGACGCAGGTTCGCGTTGGTTTCCCCGTTGCGTTCCGCCTGGGCGCCGTACTTCTCGAAGCGTTCGATGTCCTCGAGGGCGTCCTCCACCTCGTAGTCCACGCGGTAGCCGGCAGGGAAAGCTTCGGCCCACAACCCTGACAGTACGTCCGCTTCTTCTGCGGGCCGGTTCTCGCGGAGGACTTCGGCTATGCCTTCGCTCCATGAGCGGGAGGCGCGCATCAACCGGTGTTCCAGCTCCGCAACGTTCACTTCTGCCAATTCGGCTGTTCGGGGTAGCCGGATCCGGAAGAACACACGGGCTAGGGCCGACTCGGTGATCCTTGCCTCGTAGTCAATGCTTTCGGCCTGGAAGGTTTCCCGCAGCTCCTGCTCGATCCTGAGGCGGACGCTGGTGGTGTAGCGGTCGCGCGGCAGGTACACCACGGCAGACATGAATCTGCCGTAGATGTCGGGGCGCAGGAAGAGCTTGGTCCTGCGGCGTTCCTGCAGCCGCTGGATTCCCGTCGCTGTGGCAGCAAGGTCGGGAACCTCGATCTGGAAGAGTTCGTCGCGCGGGTAGGTCTCCAGGATGCCCAGGAGGTCCTTGCCCGAATGGGAGTCAATGGGGAACCCCGCGTTGCGGAGCACTGCATCCACCTTGTCCCGGACGATAGGAATGTTCCGAACGGATCCTGTGTACGCACTCGTGGCAAAAAGGCCAATGAAGCGGCGCTCGCCGTTGACGTTGCCGGCGGCGTCGAAGCTCTTCACGCCAATGTAGTCAAGGTATGCCGGACGGTGAACGGTCGATCGGGAGTTGGCTTTGGTGATGACCAGCGCCCGCTTCTCCCGCGCACGCTTACGACCGGCGTCGGTAAGGTGTTGGATTTGCCGGGTATTGTCGCCTGCACGCAGCAAGCCCAGGCCGCTGTCCTCGCGAAGCTCCAGGACATCCTCGCCGTCCTCATTGATGAGGTCGTACTCCCGGTATCCGAGGAACGTGAAGTTGCCCTTGTCCAACCATCGCAGGAGGTCTTGGGCCTGGCGGAGTTCGGCAATTTGCTCCGGGTGCGAAACGGTGCCCAAAGCCTCGGCAAGTTCCAAGGCTTTGCTCCGCATCTTCGGCCAGTCCTCGACGGCGGCGCGGACGTCCCCCAAGACGCGCTGCAGGCCCTCGACCAGCTCTTTCCGCGCGTCGTCATTCACGCGGTCAATTTCGACGGCGATCCAGGATTCCATGTGCGAGGCGTTGTCGCCGTTCCCCAGCAGGTGCGCCACGCTGGGCAATGCTGCGGTGTCGCCGCTTGAGATTCCGACGTTGGAGGGGACGCGCGAAACGCTGGCCAGATCCCCGGTTACACGGTTGCGGGTAGCCACGAACAGGGGGTGCATGACCAGGCGGATGGCGCAGTTCTGCCGCACCAGTTCAGCGTTGACCGAGTCGACGAGGAAAGGCATATCGTCCGTGACAATGTAGACGACGCTTCGATCCGCCTCCCCAACGACTTCTACTACTGCATTTCCTGGCAGGCGGGAGGACGCCAGCTCCTTGTGCTTGTTGGCCCGGGCAATCAGGACCTCAGGAGAGTAGCCTCGGGAATCCTCCTCTGCGAGGTGCTCGTAGTAGTCACCGAAGAAACCTTCGCGGACAACTGCTGCATCGGACCGATCCTCCACACTGGACCCTGACGACATCTACAAACGCCTCCATCACCTGTTGATTGCTGCGACTCTGCAGCCCACAAAATGAGCCTAGCGCTTAAGGAACCCAAGGGCTCTGGTATTTCGTCCAGCGGATTCTCGGTTTTGCTGGATATCTGCACAGGACAGCTCCGCAATGGCTTTACGGAGTGCGGAGTCGGGGGCGGACTCCAGGAGCACCGTTCCCGACAAGAGCGCCGCATCGCAGGCAGCAGGGTCTGAGGGCAGGTAAGCGGAAATGGCCATGCCCGGCCCGAACCGTTCCCAGGCTTGCAGCAGTTGTTGCCTTGGTCCCCGCCCTACCGAAGTTTGCCTGACCTTGTTGAGGACCACCCGAATGGTGGCCTGTTCAGCGGCGTCCTTCAGCTCCCCAAGTCCTCGGACGAGCCTCGGGATGCCCACGGCATCCGCCGCTCCGACTGCAATGACCTCGTCTGCGAGTTCCATGATTTTCAATGCGGCTCCGTTCCTGCGCGGGGTCATGGAGTCAAAGCTCAATTCCTCGTCAGCCTCCAGGCAAAACCCGACATCCACCACCACAACGTCCGCAAGCTGCTTGGCCCGCTCCACTACGGCTGACAGGGCAGAAGGCCGGAGTTCGGTCCATCGATCAGCGCGGGTAATGCCCCCAAGGAGACGGAAGCTGTTAGCCCGCACATTCACCTCCTCCGCTATGCGGGTGAGTCCAGCGACGTCAAGGACACCCTGGTCTGCCAAGCGGCATGCTTGGGCAAGCCCAGCAGATTCATCAAGCAGACCCAGCATGGCTGATGCACTGGCACCATAGCTGTCCGCATCCGCAAGAATGACTGAGCTCCCCCGGGCAGCCAGTTCGGCAGCGACATTGACCGCAACCGTGGTCCTCCCTGGCGCTCCCACCGGTCCCCACACTGCGATGACCCGCCCTGCGCCCTCCCGGACCACCTCAGCTGCAGGCAGCTGCACCTCCGCATCCGGGAAGAGCCCGGCGAAAGCCGTTCCTGCAGCAGCACGGGGGCTCTCCCTCTGCCGGTCAACCGCACGGGAAATGCGGTCGGCAAGGTCGGCGGCGGCTATGTCCGCCCGCTCCGGCAGCACGCCGATCGCTTCCAGTCGGAGCATTTCCTCAGCGTCATCTGTCAGCACGACAACGGAGACACCCACGGCGTCCAATCTCTCCACGAGGCTGGACGAGAGGTCCGAGGTGTCGGCCGAAATGACGGCGGCCATGGCCAAGCCACTTTCGCATGCTGCGAGCAGCTCCGTCAGTTCCGTGCAGCGCCGAACGACGGTGACCGGACCGTGCAATCGCTCAAGCCCACCCACCACGAACTGTTGGTCGGGGCCGAAGGTGACTACCGGAATGCTCATTGCCGAACGCCTGAAGGGTTCCAGACCGCGGATACCTTTGCGCCGTTAGCCTGCGCGCCCAGCAGCTCGGGCATCTGTTGATCCGTCACAAGGACCAGGAGAACTGTTGACTTGGACGCCCCCAAAGCACTGGAACCGGGCGTAACCGCGGTCACTTCCGCCCCGGGGAGCAACAGGACCGGCCTATCGAAGCTGCGTGCAGAGTCCGGTTTCGAAACCCAGACGTCCACCCTGGCCCCGGGAACTACTTGGTCCGGCAAGGCTGTGTCCACAGGGATGGCCACGGGTTTGCGGTCCAAGGCATCGGCCCGCCCGAGGCTCTGACGAGGCACCAACTGATGCTTTTCGATCCGCTGAAGCGCCACGTCGCCTTCTGCAAGGCCGGCCGAAACCGTTAGGTAGAACGCCTCCACATCTCCCAAACGCACATCAACCGCTTCGAGGTCATCGGCACTTATGGACTGGCCCACAGCGATTGGCTCCTTAGCCGCGTACAGCTTGTTGGTTTTGTCAGCGGAGCCGATAACGGCCACGACTCCTGACACGGACAGCAAGACCAACAGAATCCCGATGAGGAGCCTGGGGTCCTTCCATGAAGGGGCTTTCAATCGCGCCGTTCCGGTAGGTGACCCCTGCTCCATCATTCATGCTCCCCCGTCAGTTGTGACATGCGGCTGTTCCGCCACCTCATTGTCCGGGGATTTCAGCACCAAGCCCAACCGAAGAGCCATGAAAAGCATGAAACTGTGGATAACCGCACCAAAGCCTGCATTTCGATGGCAAAATGGTCCCATGCCCCGTTTCTTGACCTTGGCCGACGTTGCCGAACAACTCCAGATCAACTCCCCCCAGGCCTACGCGCTCGTTAGGAGCGGAGAACTCAAGGCCATACAGGTAGGCGGCCGCGGCCAGTGGCGGATCGAAGAAAAGATGTTGGAGCAGTACATCGAAGAGCGCTATGCCGAGGCGAGCCGGACGATCGAGAAATCCAGGTCCAAATCTGCCTGAAAGCGGCAGTGGTCCACCTTCCTCTAATACTCGCGTCGCGAAGCAGAGCGCACCCCGAGCAGAGACCTAAAGGCCACGGTAGCTACAGCAGTCACGGCGGTGGCACGGCGCGCCTCTCCTCCCGTGACAGCGATCTCCAGGAAGTCCTTGCCCACCCTGTCGATGACTCCGCTGAGCACACGCCCCGCAGCGCCTGCCGCCACATGGACCTCAACACTCAGTCTTTCGCGGGCGAGGCCCCGAAGGGCACTGGCCAAGGGAAATACCAAAGCAGGCCCATTCACAGGCTTCCGGGCCAGCCTGCCAAGATTCTCGAAATAGCTCACGGACTGCAACGGAATGAGCCACTGACGGGTGGCAGTGTTGAGCACCAACCAGTCCGCCCCGACCCGCCCCAACGAACCGGCTTCCTTGCTGCCATTGTTTAGCGTGATCGAGACTTCGCGCCCGAGGGCGCCGCGGAGCCTGTCGGCGAGTTCGAACTGCGCGACCTCCACGCGGGCACGTTCGGCAACCTCCGCTTCCCGCGCCAACGTGCGGTCAGCAAAAAATTGCGCCTCCATGTCACCGAAAAGAGAGTCCCATCTCATCTGCTCAGGCTAGGCTCTGAAGAAACAAGCAGCAACACCACGGCGCGTAACAATTGGACACATTGCATCAAGGAAGTTCAAACTGAACTAATTGCATCAAATGACATCAAACTGCTGTGGGGAGCACGAGTCCGATGAGCCAGGAACTAAGACCACTTCGGAACGACGCCGCGTTGGCCATTGCCATCTTGTTCATCGGTTGCCTTTTGGTGGTTGTCGGCGGCCCTTGGCCACGTATAAAAGCGGTGCCGATTGACGCACTGACGTTTGACCAGCTCTTCGGCCTCGGCGCGAACCTCGCGGGTCTGGCCGTCGTGTCCTGGTGGTTACTTTCCTTTGTTCTCGGCCTCATGGCGAATGTCTTGAAACGAACCGGACAAAGTACTGCCGCGCGAGTCGCCTCCATAGCCACCCCTGCTTTCATGATTCGCATCGGAGCAGCCGTTCTGAGCGTGAATCTTCTAGGAGGCACCGCGGCCTTCGCCGCTTCTGTTCCCGATCCGGGGTGGAGAAGCACGTGCACAGCACAGTCACCCGATGCCGCTTGGACGAAGACAGGCCTGAACGTGACACCCGGGTGGAAGCCCAAGGCTCCAATTATCGACCCGGGTTTACTCAGTCGGTCTTCTGCACGCGTGGCAACGCCACGAGCTTCGGACGATGAAGGCGTTGTTGTCATGCCGGGCGACACCCTATGGTCCATCGCGGCCAGCAGGTCAGGACCATTCGCCAGTGATCTCGATATCGCCCTCGAGTGGCCCAAGTGGTACGCGGCCAACAAAACAACGATCGGCGAGGACCCTGCGGTTCTCCATCCCGGACAGGTCCTGAAACCTCCGCCGCGAACCTGACCATTCGTCCCACTCCAGCAAATCAGCCCACTCAGGGGCATTTAGATCCAATTTCACCCCTTTCAGGGTCATCCCAGATAGCACTGGAGCCAGGCAAACCCCATGCCCGGCTCCCTCAAGCAACTCTCTGAGGATGGACCATGAGCGTAAGCACTACCCAACGACTGGGCGCCAGGCCAAAACCGAAACGCAGGCTTCCGGTCCGCGGCTCCGGCGGCAACAGTATCGATGTCCGGTTAGTTGCCCGCAGCATAGCCCAGGCAGTCGTGGAGGTGCTTGCCGGAACGCGTCCTATACAACAGTTGGCAGTTTCCTTGTCTGATGACTGCTATTTTTCGCTTCAACACAGAGCTGCCCTGACCCGTGAACACGCCGCGAAATCGCGCGCATCACAACGCATCCACCTCAGCCCCATGGTGCGCTCGGTACGTGTGTGCAGCATTTCCGACACCATCTGTGAGGCCTCAGTCGTGGTGGCGGAAGAGCACCGCTGCCGGGCTTTGGCAATCCGGCTGGAACTGATGGACGATGTGTGGCAGGTGACCGCGCTCGAGATTGGATGAAACGCTCGCCATCAGGCAAGAAGAAGTCCGGGATCGCTCGCATTGAACGATCCCGGACTCTCACGATTCGAACGAACCGAACTAACGCCGCTTCTTCTTAGCGGGCTTCCGCGGTTCCTGGGTGGCTGCCTTCGCAGGGTTTCCCGAACGGCCTGAAGACCTTCCCTCAATGCGCGTCTGGGTTCCTCCGTCTTCGCCGGGCGCCGTGTACTGCAGCTGAGCCGGCTTCTCAGGCGCTTCGAGGCCTGCCGCCCGGATTTGAGGCTCGTGGTGCTCGGTATGCGTGCCACCAACAGAGTCGTCGGCCACCACAACGTCTTCCGCCGGGGTTACCTCTACCTCGAGGTTATAGAGGAACCCAATGCTCTCTTCGCGGATGGCCTCCATCATGCTCTGGAACATGACATAGCCCTCGCGCTGGTACTCCACCAACGGGTCCCTCTGCGCCATCGCCCTCAGGCCGATGCCTTCCTTGAGGTAATCCATCTCGTAAAGGTGCTCTTGCCACTTCCGTCCCAAGACCGAAAGGACGACGCGACGTTCAAGCTCACGCATGCTTTCAGAGCCGATAGCTTCTTCGCGTGCCTGGTAGACCAACTTCGCGTCGGAGAGGATCTCATTCCTCAGGAACTCGACCGTAACCTTGGACTTGCCTCCAGCCTCATCAATGATGTCCTGGGCGGTGACCGTTGCCGGGTAAAGGGTCTTAAGGTTCGACCAGAGCTGGTTGAAGTCCCAATCGTCGCCGGTACCTTCGGCAGTCGCGGCGTCAATCAGGGCGTTAATGGTGTCTTCCAGGAAGAACTGAACCTTTTCGTGGAGATCGTCCCCCTCAAGGATCCGACGGCGGTCACCGTAGATAGCCTCGCGCTGGCGGTTCAGGACATCATCGTATTTGAGGACGTTCTTGCGCTGTTCCGCGTTCCGGGCTTCCACCTGGCTTTGGGCCGAGGCGATGGCTCGGGACACGAGCTTCGATTCCAGGGCAACGTCGTCCGGGACCGAACTGTTCATGAGCCTTTCGGCTGCACCGGAGTTGAACAGCCTCATGAGGTCATCGGTCAGGGAGAGGTAGAAGCGGGACTCACCGGGATCACCTTGACGGCCGGACCGTCCGCGAAGCTGGTTGTCGATGCGGCGGGATTCGTGGCGCTCAGTGCCCAGGACGTAGAGACCGCCCAGATCCAACACTTCCTCATGCTCATCCTTGACGGCCTGCTTGGCCGCGGCGAGCGCCTCCGGCCAAGCGGCCTCGTACTCGTCCGAGTTTTCCTCGGGGTCGAGTCCGCGCTTGGCCAACTCGGCAATCGCAGTGAACTCGGCGTTTCCGCCCAACATGATGTCCGTGCCGCGGCCTGCCATGTTGGTAGCAACAGTCACTGCGCCTTTACGACCCGCTTGTGCCACGATCGAGGCTTCCCGGGCGTGGTTCTTTGCATTGAGTACCTCGTGGCGGATGCCTTCTTTACCCAGCAACTTGGAGAGATATTCGCTCTTCTCCACGCTGGTTGTGCCCACCAGGACGGGCTGGCCCTTCTCATGCCGCTCGGCGATGTCCTTGACCACCGCGTCGAACTTCACGATTTCGTTCTTGTAGACGAGGTCGGGCTGGTCAATGCGCTGCATGTCCCGGTTGGTCGGGATGGCTACTACGCCCAGCTTGTAGGTGCTCATGAACTCTGCGGCTTCCGTCTCAGCCGTGCCGGTCATGCCGGACAGCTTGGAATACATGCGGAAGTAGTTCTGCAGGGTGACGGTGGCGAGAGTCTGGTTCTCTGCCTTGATCTCGACATTTTCCTTGGCCTCGATCGCTTGGTGCATGCCCTCGTTGTAGCGGCGCCCGGCGAGGATACGTCCGGTATGTTCATCGACGATCAGCACTTCGCCGTCCAGGATGACGTAGTCCTTATCCCGCTTGAAAAGCTCCTTGGCCTTGATGGCGTTGTTGAGGAAACCGATCAAAGGAGTGTTGGCTGATTCGTACAGGTTCTGGATGCCGAGGTAGTCCTCGACTTTTTCGATGCCGGATTCCAGCACGCCTACCGTGCGCTTCTTTTCGTCGACCTCGTAGTCAACGTCCGGCTGGAGGCGAAGAACAACCTTGGCAAACTCGCTGTACCAGCGGTTGGTGTCCCCCTGGGCGGGGCCGGAGATGATCAGCGGTGTACGTGCCTCGTCGATCAGGATGGAGTCGACTTCATCCACAATCGCGAAATGGTGTCCTCGTTGCACGAGCTCGCTGGCATCCCAGGCCATGTTGTCGCGCAGGTAATCGAATCCGAACTCGTTATTGGTGCCGTACGTGATGTCCGCAGCGTACTGTTCCCTGCGCAAGGCCGGATCCTGGTTGGACAGGATGCATCCGCTGGTGAGGCCCAGGAAGCGGTAGACGCGGCCCATCAGCTCGGATTGGTACTCGGCTAGGTAATCGTTGACCGTCACAACATGGACGCCCTTGCCGGTCAAAGCATTCAGGTAGGCGGGCGCCGTTGCGACGAGGGTTTTACCTTCACCGGTCTTCATTTCGGCAATATTGCCCAGGTGGAGTGCGGCGCCACCCATGAGCTGTACGTCGAAGTGGCGCATACCCAGCGTCCTGGACGAAGCCTCCCGAACTGCAGCGAAGGCCTCGGGGAGAAGATCGTTGAGGGTTTCTCCGTCTTGGTGACGGGCGCGGAGCCGGTCGGTCTCTTCACGGAGTTCGGCATCTGAGAACGTCTTGAATGAGTCTTCAAGGGCATTGATGGAATCGGCATAGTTCCGCAGTTGCTTCAGGGTTTTTTTGTCACCCGTGCGGAGAAGTTTTTCGATTAGTGATGCCACGTGAAATTGCTCCCAGTCTCATGCTGCCGAATTCTGGCTGTTTCAGTCTACGGGAGAGACCAAGGCCACGTAGCCTGTTTCCCCTGTCAGCGGATTGACGCGCCCGCCGAGCGGATCTTGGGAGTGGCGACGGGCCGCTATGGCCTCGTTGAGCGTCCGGGCCAAGTCTCCGACAGGCGACACCACCACTTCCTGAAGCCCAAGCCAATCCCTCATGAGGCACAGCTCTGCCGCCAGTTCCTCAGCAGTATCCGAGGGCGCCGAGGGTTCGGCATGGGCAGAGCGAACCAACAGCCTGCCCCCTGGCCGGTCAGCCTTCAGGTCTACCCGCGCAACGATCGCTTCGCGAAGAAGGAATGGCAACACGTAGTAGCCGAAACGCCGCTTGGCCGCAGGCGTGTAGATCTCGATCCGGTAGTGGAAGCCGAAGAGTTCTTCAAGGCGGCGCCGTTCGAAAACCAGCGAATCGAAGGGACTGAGGAGCGCGCGCCCTTCTGCCCGGCGCGGTATTTTTGCGTCAACATGCCGGAAAACGTCGCGGTCCCAGCCCTTCACGGTGACGCGCTCGAGTCGGCCGGCCCTCAGGAGCCGTTCCACGGAGGCCTGTCCGGCTTTGGCCGGCGTGCGAAAGTAGTCCGCGAAGCACCGGACCGTACCAATCCCATGAGCCTTCGCCGCTGCTTCGATCAAACGGTCCATTGATGCCTCGGGATCCATCCACTCCGGTGTTCCTCCGGGGTACACACGGGACGTCAGCGCGTACCGGCGTTCAAACTGGGCGGTTCGGGCAGCGGCTGAAACGCGCCCTTCCTCGAAGAGATGTTCAAGAACGCGTTTGACGACGTTCCAGTTCCAACCCCAATTCGCCCGGTCCTGGACTTCATCATGTCCCAACTTGGCTGTCAGTTCCGAGGCGGTCATCGGCCTACTCGTCGCCAGGACTGCGAGGATGCGGTTTTCCATGTCAATTCGCACCTCCTCGTCCAACGAGTGGGCGCCCACCCAGTACCGCTTCTGCCAGGCAAGCAGATCGGGGAAATGTTCCGGCCTGATGAAACTGGCTTCATGGGCCCAGTACTCCATCATTCTTCGAGGCGCCCTCCCTGCCATCGACTGCAGGATCGCGGTGTCATAGTTACCCAGCCGGGAAAAGAAGGGCAGGTAGTGACTGCGGGCAAGGACATTGACCGAATCGATCTGCACCAACTGCAATTGGGCAAAAGTCCGGCCCACCGCCCTCGCTGTTATGGGGGTGGTGGGCCGGACCCTTGCTAATCCTTGGGCCTCCAAAGCCATCCGCCGCGCCTGTGACAGGCTCAGCGAAACGGTCATGGGAGTCCTTTCACTACAAGCAGCGTGCCGATTACCGTGCGCTTGCTGCTTGGTCGTCCGAGCGGTACGCGTGGATCTTCTCTTCGACGGCCTCCTGGCCGGGCTCACAGGTGGAATCGAGGGAGATCACACCATAGGTCCAGCCGCTTCGACGGTACACAACGGAGGGTGCGTTGGTTTCCTTGTCGAGGAACAGATAGAAGTTGTGACCCACGAGTTCCATGTTGTCGACGGCGTCGTCGAGGGTGAGCGAGGCTGCCGGGAAGACCTTCCGGCGGATCAGCACGGGAGAATCACCGGCGGGAATATCGTTTTCGATCTCGTACGGCGACCGCTCGTCGGGTTCGGCTGCAGCGGTTTCGCTGTTGCCGGCCACCTCGTAAATGGGAGCCGTTGTACTGGCAGGCTCCAGGGATGCCGTTGCTTCGCGAACGGCCTTGGGCGTGTGGCGCCCGTGGTGCACCTTCTTCCTGTCCTTCGCCCGCCGCAGACGCTCAAGAAGCTTGTTGTAGGCGAGATCGAAGGCAGCAAATTTGTCAGCGGCTGTGGCTTCGGCACGAATAACAGGGCCTCGGCCCAAGACTGTCACTTCAACGGTAAGCTGGCCGGGCGTCTGCCGGGGATTGGTCTCCTTGGAAACCTTGGCGTCAACCCGCTGGACCTTGTCCCCCAGGGATTCAATCTTTGAGATCTTCTCGCCGGCATATTCGCGGAAGCGGTCGGAAACTGTCAGATTTCGTCCGCTGATCATGAACTCCATGGTGCCCTCCAATAACTCAGGTGACACGACAACGACGCTTCTTGGGGCCGGTCTGACAGACAGTCGAGCCCCTTTCCGAGCCGCTATCGACAGGTACATCTGTTCTTGGTACCCACAACCGACGTTAGTTCATCGGCACGAGTTATTCATCCTTTGGCAACTTATTTTTTGATTTGGTCACAAGGACTCCCGGGGACTCGTCGCCGACCGGCCCGGAGGCGTAGGCTGGTGGCCTCGTGGCCGCCAACACGATGGCTCCGCACACGATGCCGCCGGCTGCGGACAGCGCTCTGGCTGATTCGGCGAGCGTCGCCCCGGTGGTCAGAACATCGTCAATGATCAAGAGCTTTTGCCCGTTGATCTTCTTCGTGGACCGGGACGGCACCTGCATGGAGCCGGCGACCCTCCTGGCCCGTTCTCCGCGCCCCAAGCCCTTCTGTCCTCCGGCTTTCCCGATACCGCCGCTTCTTCCGAGAACGCCGGCGAGGTACTGGTGGATACTCCGCGGCGAAGCTCCCCTACGGATCAACGGCACAAGCCCGGGGCGTTTCCGCAGGACGTCCACTACCGGAAAGTCCGGGAGCAATCGGCGGCGCCGCGTACTGGCCAGGAGGAGTTGCACGGGGCTGAAACCACGCTTCCTGAGAGCTGCTCCGCTGCTGGGCACCGGAACAAGGCAGTAGCTTGCTTTTCCACCGGCGGCAGCTCCCACCGCCCGTGCCAGGCACGCGCCCAGGACATTCGCCAAGCGCCATTGGCCAAGCCGTTTGAACGACAACAACGCCTGGCTGAGTTCCTCACGGTACGGGCCCGCTGCCACGACTTCCAACGTCGCGGTCCCATCGATGTCCACTAATGCAGGCGCCTGTTGCTCCGCACGGAAAGGCCTGGCGCACAACAGCCTGATTTTCTTTGCACACACGCCGCAAATGACGGCGTCCTCCACTCCACAGCAAACGCACTCAACAGGAACGAGCAGCACGAGCAATTCGACACAAGCGCGCTGAAAGGCCGCGGCGCACCTGGCCGGCACGGCACGGTATTCGCCGCGCCTGCGGGGAACTCCGGAATCCCGGGAGTCCAGGTCAGGGTCGCGGCGGGCAAGCAAAGACGTGGCCGTATTGCGGGGACTGCCGGGACTGCGGACCGTGGACGTCACAGCAGCCACCGCCCACGGATGGCGTATGTGTTGAGCATGTCCCAAGCCTGACGCGCGGGTGGCTTAATCGGCAGCCACCCGCGCGGCTATGTGAATAACCTTGAAGCGGCGGACCTCATCCCGGGAAGGAAGGCTCCGTAGGTCCTTTGAGTTGGAGCTCCCAACCGTTTCCTACGCGTTGGAAGACCCCGGCCTCGGATTGGCCGAATATTTGCTCCGGGCCATTGCCGGCGCTCAGGCTCGTGAGACCGTCCCAGGGCGCAAGCTGCTGGGGATCCCCTGATGCCAAGGACAGCAGTTCCGGAACCACGGTTGCCGTGGCGGACCCCGCCATCACTGCCACCGAAGAACCATTGACCCACACGCCTTGGTCCGGTTCGGAAGAGGTGACCAGGTTTACGGGCACCGTAAGGTCCTTCGGGGTCCCGTCGGAATTGCGCACTATGCCGGCCACCTGCACGGCCGTCTTTCCGTTGGCCTCGGAAATAACCAGAGCGCGCGTCCCTTCCCTGGAAACACGGAAGTCCTTGACCGTCCTGCCCGACAACCAGGCCGGGGTCATGGTCACTGACGGCACAGCCATGCCTGCTGCAATGCCCGTGGGTTTGAAGGCCACCACTTCCGTGGCACCGCTGGCACCGGGACCGGCAGTCCAAACCCAATCACCGGGACTGAAAGAAGGCCCGGTGAGGGTGCTCCTGGTGGTCAGTTGCCTGGCCGTTTCCTGTCCGGGTTCTATGACGTACAGGGTGGTCTTGTCTCCGTTGAGGAACGCGATGGTTTGGGACACGGGCGACTCGGCCGGTGCATGCGGCCCCAGGCCCGCCACCGACCTAATGTCAGGCAAGGGTGAGATCCTGTTGTTCTCGTAGCGGACCAGTTCCCCGTTGTTGATGGCTATTTGGCGGGCGGGAACGCTTCGGTCAACCACCGGCGGGAGGACGGAACCGTCATCGTCCACCCGGACCAGGTCCTGGTCTGCACGCAGTTGGACGTTTATCACGTCCGGTTGGCTCCTGAATGTCAAAGCCAACTGGTTCTGCATGCGTTGGCGGTCTTCGGCCGAGGCGTCAAAAAGCTCCTTCGCCGAGAGGTCCACTTGCGCGGACCCGGACACGACGGGGACCGACTCACGGGCCAGCTTCATCCCGGACGGAAAAGCGCTGACGACGGCGCCGCGCAAGTAGGGTGCGGGACCGGCGAGCAAGGCGCTGGTCATGGACTTGACGGTCTTCTTCTTGATGAACCAGCGGTAGTCCGGCACCGCGTAAGTGAAGGTGGGGTCGTAGAAGTAGATGGGATAGGCACCGTAGATGACTTTGAAGGTTTCCTCGGGTATGGCTGTCCCGTCCGGCACCTTGGAAATCCGCCACTCCCCTTCCACTTGGTCCAGGGTGACGGGAATGGATTCCTTGGTTCCAGCCGGGTACTGGGTAGCTATGCCGTCGGCATCCACGGAATAGGCAACATCCAGCTGGTAGACGTACTCGTTTTCAATGGCCGTCTTAACAACCTGCGCCTCACGGAACACCAAGGCACGTTTGTCAGGCTTCCAGGTGACGGACTGCGCCTGGGTGAGGTACTGGCGTGCTACAGGGTAGTCGTCCTCGTAGCCGCTGCCCGCCATGTAGAAGTCCTCGATCACGGCTTCGGGACTTGCTCCGGCGCGAGGTGCCGCCGGAAAGAAGACGGGGGCGTTGGCGTTCCCGGCGCCCTCATCCTTGCTCTTGCCAACCGGTCCTGACCGGGGAATCTGCGCACAGGAAGCCAGCAGGACCATCAGGATCGCCAGCATGGCCACGAAGGCGCGTTTGCGGGCTTGTTGGCGATTCACGACGTCGGTCCTTTCCCTTGCTCCGGCCGGTCTTCAGCGCTAGGAACGTCATGGTTCCCTGCCTCGACGTCGTCGTCGCGGGTGCCCTGCCCGGTGCCGTCAACCGCACCCGGGTTTTGGAGTTCGGCAGGTGCGATGCCGGCGTCCCCAATGGGCGCACCCAACCCATCCGAAGCCGGCCCGGCCGTGGGGTCGTCCGCTGCTGCGCTGAGCAACAGCACTTGCCGTTCGAGCACTGCCCCCGGCTCTATGCCGCTCACGGCGAATTCCGCGGGTTCAAGTTGGAGGGGTGATTTGAGGATTGTCCCTCCCTGCCGCAGCGGCAAGGTCAACCTGAAGTTCGAACCAACGCCCTTGCGGCCCCACGCCTGCAACCAACCATTGTGCAGCTTGGTGTCCTCGGCGGCGATGGACAGGCCCAGGCCGCTTCCCCCGGTTGTCCTGGCGCGGGCGGGGTCGGCCCGCCAGAAGCGGTCGAACACACGGGCCGCCTCTGTGGGGGTCATCCCGATTCCGTGGTCACGGACTGCGATGGCCACAGCATCCTGGTTGGCTGCAACGGAAATGTGGACCGGCCGGCCTTCCCCATGTTCGAGGGCGTTCAGTACCAGGTTCCGAAGGATACGGTCGATGCGCCTCGAGTCCATTTCCACGATGATGCTCTTCTCGCGGGCGTGCAGGAGGACCTCGGAACCATACTCCTCAGCCACCGGAGCTGCGCCTTCAATGACTTGGCCCAGGACTTGGAATATATCCTGCGGCTCGGCGTCCAGGACGGCCGCTCCCGCGTCGAAGCGCGAGATCTCCAGCAGGTCCGAAAGCAGTGACTGGAATCGTTCCACCTGGTTGTAGAGGAGCTCGGCCGATCTCTTGTTCATGGGATCGAAGTCTTCGCGGGCGTCGTACAGGACTTCCGCGGCCATCCGCACCGTGGTCAGCGGGGTCCTCAATTCGTGCGAAACGTCTGAGACGAAGCGCTGCTGCATCTGGGAGAGAGTGGCAAGCTGGGTGATCTGCTCCTGCAGGCTCGCAGCCATGTGGTTGAAGGATGCTCCGAGGCGGGCCACCTCGTCTTCCCCCTTGACCACCATCCGCTCCTGCAGTTGGCCTGCAGCGAGCTTTTCGGAAACGACGGCGGCATGGCTGACTGGGCTGACGACGTTCCGGGTGACGTACCAGGCGACGGCACCGATCATGAGCACCAGTGCTGCGCCGCCGGCCAGCAGGACGTTCTGGATCTCGTCCAGCGTCTTCTGCGCCGTGTTGAGGTCATAGATGAGATAGAGCTCGTACATGGTCCCGTTGAACGTGACCTTGTTGCCCACGGCGATGCCGGGACGGTCCTCGTTGCCCACCGGGAACTCCATCGAAGCCCAGAATTGCTGCTTCCCTCCTTCCTGCACCGCTTTGCGGAGTTCAGGAGGGATGACGCGGACAGTCAATTGGTCCGAAGCGCGTGACTCGACCCATCGGTTGCGGGGCTTGGTCTGTTCCGGGACGGCTTCGAAGACGTAGCGGCGCTGGATGACCGAACCCCGGCCTTCCACCGCAGTGAGGGTGTCGTACACCAGCGTGATGACGCTGGACTGATCCGTGACCTGAGCGCCGTCGAAAGTGTCCTGGACCTGCTTGACGTTGTAACGGGACTCCGATTCCGCTTGGGCGAGGCGTTCCTGGAAGAGGTTGTTGGCGATCTGGTTCGAGAGGTATGCCCCGACGATGGCAAAGGACGTCACCGCCAGCAGCAACGTGGTGAGGACAGTCCTGAACTCAAGGGACCGCCGCCACCTCTTAAGCAGTGAGCGCCAGAGGAAGCGCAGTCCCGGCCGGATCTGCCGAATGCCGATGGAAACCAGCCGCGACACCCTGAGCACCAGTATGAGGCCACGGCGTGTCCAGATACGCGCGCGCGACAACAGCCACCGCACGTTCCGCTCTTGGCGGTGGCTGGAGGAAGAGGCCCCTTCCGACGTCGGACGTTCCGCAGGCGGGACGTCCGGCAGTGTACCGCTGCCGGCGGGAGGCTGTTCGGTTTCCTCTTGGCCGGCCTTACCGGGGGACGACTCAGGAACCTGCTTTATATCCGACACCACGAACCGTCAATACAACCTCAGGCGCTTCGGGATCTCGCTCGATCTTGGAGCGCAAACGCTGGACATGAACATTCACCAACCGGGTGTCCGCGGCGTGCCTGTAACCCCAGACCTGTTCCAGGAGCAGCTCACGCGTGAAAACCTGCCAAGGCTTGCGGGCCAAAGCCACCAGGAGATCGAATTCGAGGGGCGTGAGCGAAATCCTCTCACCACCGCGGGTGACCATGTGTCCGGCCACGTCAATGGTGACATCGGCGATCCGCAGCGTTTCAGGTGCCTTTTGCTCACCGGGACGGAGGCGGGCCCGCACCCGCGCGACGAGCTCGGCAGGTTTGAACGGCTTCGGCACGTAGTCATCCGCGCCGGATTCCAGGCCGCGAACCACATCCGAGGTGTCCGACTTGGCGGTGAGCATGACGATCGGAACATCCGATTCCCCACGGATCTGCCGGCACACCTCAATGCCGTCGGATCCCGGAAGCATCAGGTCCAGGAGCACGAGGTCCGGCTTTGACGAACGGAAGACATCGAGGGCCTGGCCGCCGTCTGCGCAGAACACCGGTTCGAAGCCGTCGTTGCGCAGCACAATGCCAATCATTTCCGCGAGTGCCTCGTCGTCGTCAACTACCAGAATGCGTGCCTTCATAGTTATATGTTCCCTTATCCACATGCCTTTGTCCTGCTGGGCGGGCGCACGGCATGGCGCCCCACAGGCCTCTTCCACCGTACTGCAAAGCCTTCAGCCGGGCCGCCACGAAAGGCCGGAAGGTCATGCTAGGAGGTATGGCGCCGTGACTATAGGCTGGGGTCCGAAGGTCCGTTTGGGGGACGTCGATAAGCGGCGGGCCGGGTCTGATGGGGAGGAATTCGTGTCACAACCAGAACACGGCCA
This sequence comes from Paenarthrobacter sp. YJN-5, assembly GCF_015040095.1. Taxonomy (NCBI): domain Bacteria; kingdom Bacillati; phylum Actinomycetota; class Actinomycetes; order Micrococcales; family Micrococcaceae; genus Paenarthrobacter; species Paenarthrobacter sp. YJN-5. Next base: position 1,544,967 of record NZ_CP053544.1, on the reverse strand, counting down.
GCAGCCACCTGCCGGTGCCCAGCCGGGTTGGGGTGGCCAGCCGGGTTGGGGTGCCCAGCCGCAGTGGGGAGGCACCCCGGTGTGGCCCACTCCCCCGGTATCCCCGCCGGCACACCAGCCGGCGGCCGGACAACAGCCCTGGCCGGCCCAGCCGCCAACGGGTTGGCCGCAGCCGGGCATGCCCGCCGGACAGCCACCCTATGGACAACCCTTATATGTAGCACCTCCCAAACCAGGCATCATCCCGTTGCGTCCGCTGCAGTTCGGGGAAATACTCGACGGCGCGTTCCAGACCATCCGCCGCAATGCCGCGGCCATGGTCGGTTCAGCGTTGATCGTCCAAGCCATCAGCCAGACCCTGCTGGGGGCCGTTTCCTTGGGCTTGCTCCAAGCGGTCGATTCGCTGGATACCGTGGAATCACGTGCCGAACTGGACGGCCTCCTTGGCCCTTTCATCGGGATGATGGCCGGGGCGCTTGGCATCACCATGCTCATGGCATTCCTGGGGTCAGTACTCCAAGGCGTGCTGGTGGTCCCGGTGTCCCGGTCGGTGCTGAACCGGAGGACGGGCTTCAAGGCCATGTGGAAGCTGGCCGCCCCACGGATTTGGCCGTTGCTGGGCGTGGCTGCCCTGCTGACCTTCGTAGCACTCCTGGCCGTGGCAGCCGTCGCCGGCATTGCCGTGGTGCTGCTGATGAATTTGGGCCCTGCCGCTTTTGCTTTGGTCATTCCTTTGTGGCTTGGGGCGTTTGTCCTGTACCTCTGGATCGCCATCAAGCTCATGTTCGCACCGGCGGCGATCGTGGTTGAGCAGGTGGGAATCTACCAGGGCCTGCTGCGCTCCTGGCAGTTGACCAAGAACAGCTGGTGGCGGATTTTCGGCATCACGATCGTCGTGAACCTCATGGTTGGGGTTATCGGCTACGTCGTCCAGATCCCGGTGCAGTTGGCTTCGGGCGCGGTCGGCTCGGTGGTCTCGCCGCATCCGGATTTCGCTTCCATGAGTTCGGCCCTGCTGGTAACCACCATTATCTCCACGGTCGTTTCAACGCTGGTAGGTTCCATAACCTTCGCCTTCCAGACTTCCGTCTCCGCCCTGATCTATATGGACCTGCGGATGCGCCGGGAAGGACTGGACGTCGAGTTGATGAGGCTCATGGAGTCCGGCGCCGACCCAGACGGGATTCCCGGTGCCCCGCGAGGGAGAAGTGCCGGGTGGCCGTCGGCATGACGGGAGCTTTCCTGCGGATTCCCAGTGCAATCGCTGTCTTGGAACCACCGGTGAGTCCGGACCGGAACGAAGCACGGCGATGGGCAGAGGAAGAACTGTCCAAGCCCAAATACCCGGACGCGCAGCCAAGCTGGCTGGAGCAGGTATGGCAGGATTTCCTGGACTGGCTGGCTTCCCTCGGCAGCGACTCCGGGTCGCCGGGCAACGGAATCGCCGTTCCCGTCATCATCGCCCTGGCCATTGCGCTCATTGTGGTGGCCGTCATCGTGGTCCGTCCCAGGCTGAACGCGCGTCGCAGGAAACCTGTTCCCGACGTGTTCGGCGATGAGCCGGTGGTGGACGCTGCGGTATACCGGCAACGGGCGGCGGCTGCCGCGGACGACGGCGACTGGCGGGCCGCCGTCGTCGAACAGTTCCGCGCTGTGGTCCGGTCCTCGGAGGAACGCGACATCATTGAGGCGAGGCCCGGCCGCACGGCCGATGAAGCAGCCGCGCAACTGGGCGGGGTCTTCCCTGCCGCGAGGCTGCGCCTGGCGGATGCGGCAAGAAGCTTCGACGCCGTCCTCTATGGCGGAATGCCTGCGCACAGAGCCGCTTATGAGGCCGTATGCGCCGTTGATTCCGATCTTCTTGGCATGGCACCGGAGTTTGGCGCACCTGCGGCCACGGGATTCGCGGTGCCTCGATGAGCCGCACCGAAACCCTGGCCGAAGCCCGGACGGGAGAACCCGCGACCGAACCCAATAAGCCACCACACCGCGACCGGCATCCCCGGGCCGGACAGTGGTTCCGGAGAAACGCCCTGTGGATCATCCTGGCTTTGCTCTTCGCCGGGCTCGTCACCTACCTTGTGGTGGATCGGCAAGCAGCCGCCCAGGACTCCAGGCGGTTGTCCGCCAACAACCCCGGTCCGGGAGGTGCCATGGCCGTGGCTGAAATCCTCAGCCAGCACGGGGTGGACGTCACCAGCACCGACACCTTGGAGGAGACCACAGCCGCGCTGGAACGCGATCCGGACGCAAGCTTGCTGCTTTATGATCCCCGGGGTTTCCTCGACGGCGAACAACTGTCCGGGCTGCGGGACTCCGTCAACCGGATGACGGTGGTTTCTCCCCGCCTGACCGTTCTGCGCGCCCTCGATGCCGACATCCGTCCGGGCGGCGTGGTCCCGGAGGACATAACGACGTTGAATCCCGCCTGCGGAGTGGAAGATGCGCAGGCTGCCGGTCCCGTCGCAGCCCGGGGAGCAGTGTATTCCGGTCCCGCCGTCTGCTATCCGATCCGTGACGGCGGACCGGGACTGTATGCGGCGGTCGAAGGGGGCAGGCTCGTGGTCTTGGGCAGCACCGACCTGCTGGACAACCAACACCTCGCCGATCAAGGGAACGCTGCCCTGGCGATTCGTACGCTGGGTACCACGGAGAAGCTGGTCTGGTACTTGCCCTCCGTGGCCGATATCCAAGCAGATCGCTCGGCCCCAACCCTCAGCGAGCTTGCTCCCCCGTGGGTGGCCGTTGCCGGACCGTGGCTTGGGTTTGTGGCGTTGCTTGCCATTGCGTGGCGGGCACGCCGGTTGGGGCCCTTGGTTTTTGAGCCCCTGCCGGTCGTCGTGAAAGCGGCTGAGACAGCCGAGGGCAGGGCGCGCCTTTACCAGGACTCACGGGCTTTGCGGCTCGCTGCGGACACCCTGCGTGCCGGCACCCTCACCAGGCTGGCCAGGCATTTCAAGCTGGGAGCCGACGCCACCCCCGATGCGGTTGTTGATGCCTTGGCGTATCGCCTCGGCAGGCCGGTACCGGAGATGCAATCTTTGCTGCTCAACACCCATCCGGAGACTGAAGGACACCTGGTCCAATGGGCCCAGCGCATGGAACAAATCGAACAGGAGGCCATGGGCCGATGAACAACCAGCCGAGCAGCTACGCGGAAACTACCGGCGCGTACCCGGACAACGCGGTTACAGCGGGTGGTTCCCCGGCCGTCGCCCCGGAGCACCCTCACCAAGGCCATCGGGAAGATCCTGCACGGGAAGCCTTGTTGAATGTCCGTCGTGAAGTGGGCAAGGCCGTCGTAGGCCAGGACCCGACTGTCACAGGCATGCTCATCGCCCTGCTGTGTGACGGACACGTCTTGCTGGAGGGCGTCCCCGGGGTGGCCAAGACCCTGCTGGTGAGGGCGCTCTCCACCGCTTTGAGCCTGGAGACCAAGCGTGTCCAGTTCACGCCGGACCTGATGCCGGGCGATGTCACCGGATCCCTGGTCTACGATTCCCACTCTTCGGAGTTCTCCTTCAGGGAGGGTCCGGTGTTCACCAACATCCTCCTCGCCGACGAGATCAACAGGACTCCGCCCAAGACCCAGGCCTCCCTCCTGGAAGCCATGGAAGAACGGCAGGTTTCCGTGGACGGGGTCTCCAGGCGGTTGCCCGAACCCTTCATCGTGGCTGCCACCCAGAACCCGGTGGAGTACGAAGGAACGTATCCCCTCCCCGAGGCCCAGTTGGACCGTTTCCTTTTGAAACTCACCATGCCGTTACCGGACCGGATGGAGGAAATTGAGGTGATTCGCCGGCACGCGGCGGGCTTTGATCCTCGCGACCTCGGCGCGGCCGGAGTGCGTCCGGTGGCGGGAGCAGCCGAGCTTGCCCGTGCGCGCGAAGCGGTGGCGGCGGTTTCCGTTGCTCCCGAGATCCTCGCCTACATCGTGGACGTTGTCCGCGCCACCCGATCGGCTCCATCCTTCCAGCTGGGCGTCTCGCCCCGTGGCGCCACCGCTTTGCTCAACTCCGCAAAGGCGTGGGCTTGGCTGTCGAACCGGACGTTCGTCACGCCGGATGACGTCAAGGCGTTGTCCCTGCCGTGCCTCCGGCACCGTGTGGGGTTGCGGCCTGAGGCCCAGATGGACGGTATCAAGGTCGATGATGTGTTGGGCAGCATCCTGGCCTCCGTGCCGGTGCCCCGATGACCAGGACGTCCTGAATGGCAATCACGGGCCGTTTTGTCCTGTTGGCGTTCGCCGCGCTGGCTCCCTTGGTGCTCTTTCCTGCATGGACCACAGTGCTGCTCGTTGCCGGAGTGCTCCTGCTCTTCCTGGTCATCGATCTGGTCCTGGCTGCGTCACCGGCCAAAGTGACGTTGGAGCGGCGCCAGCCACCCAATGTGACTCTTGAAAGCAGCGTCACTGCCACGCTGACGGTGACTAACGGAAGCCGGCGCAGGCTCCGCGCCGTGGTCAGGGATGCCTGGCAACCCTCGGCAGGTGCGGCCAATGCCGTCCAGTCGCTGGCAGTTCCGCCGGCTGAACGCCGTCGAATGACCGTGACGTTGTGCCCGAGCCGGCGGGGAGACTTGGAACCGCCGCACGTGACCATCCGTTCCCTTGGCCCCTTGGGGCTCGCCGCCCGGCAACGGACCCGTCCCCTGCCCGGCAAGCTGAGGGTCCTTCCGCCGTTCCATTCCAAACGCCATCTGCCCTCCAAACTCCGCAAACTTCGGGAGCTGGACGGTCGGGCAGCCGTCCAGATCCGCGGCGCTGGAACCGAATTCGACTCCCTCCGGGACTATGTGCGCGGCGACGACGTCCGATCCATCGATTGGCGGGCCACAGCCCGGCGTACCTCCGTGGTGGTTCGCACGTGGCGTCCGGAGCGGGACCGGCGGGTGGTGATCGTGCTGGACACCTCACGCACAGCTGCAGCACGGATCGCTGATGAGCCCAGGCTTGATACGGGCATCGAAGCAGCGCTGCTGCTGGCCGTCCTGGCTGAACGGGGCGGCGACAGAGTGGACTTCCTCGCGTATGACCGGCGGCTGCGCGCCCGGGTCGAATCGGCGTCGAAGGGGAACCTGTTGGGGCAGCTCGTCCAGGCCATGGCACCGCTGGACGCCGAACTCATCGAGCTGGATTGGCAACAGATACCCGGCCAGGTGCGGGCCGTCTCGGCGCACCGCTCCCTGGTGGTGCTCTTGACCGCGCTCGACGGCGGTGCCCCCGAGGAGGGCCTCTTGCCCTTGGTGGCCCGGCTGGCCACGCAGCATGTGGTGGTGGTGGCATCCGTACGTGATCCGCTTTTGGACGCGATGAAGGAAGAACGCACGACGGCGAGCCAGGTTTTCCGCGCCGCCGCAGCTGAACGGGCCCTCTTGGAACGGGCTGCCGTTTCAAACCAGCTGCGCCAACTTGGGGCTGAAGTAGTTGATGCGCACCCGCTCGAGCTGCCGCCCATGCTCGCCGACGCCTACATCCGGCTCAAAGCCGCCGGCCGACTCTAGGAAGGACTGACTGCACAATGAATCAACCCATCTACAAACTGGCCTTGGGCGATGCCTTCGAACAGCTGGCCCCGGAGCTTCAGGACTATTTCTCCCTTTCCGCGGGATCGGGCCACTACGGAGTAGGACAGGGTGTTTTCGATGTTGTGGGCTGCCGCCAAAAATGGTTGCGCCCCTTCCTGTCGCTGACTACCGGCGAGGAAGCGTTCTTCCCGGAGTACGGCGAGGGCATTCCCTTCCGGATCGAAAACCACGCCCATGTGGACCCCTTCAACCGTGCCGCGCTGACAGCACGGAGAGAGATCTTCTTTCCCTCGGGAACGCGGTTGTTTCATGACACCACCAGCGCGATCCCTGAAGCCGGGGCCCACCGGCTGGTGGACCACGTGGGCCGGTACCGGCGGCTTGTCACCGACCTCAAGGTCTCTGTCACCCCGGACGGAAAGCTCCGCGGAGTTTCGAAAAACAGCCGGCTGTTTCTGGGACCACTTCGGATCCCCCTGCCCAGCGCGTTGGATGCCCGCGCGTATGCCGAACAGTGGTGGGACGCCGAAGAGGGCAAACACCGCATCCAAGTGAAGGTGATCCAACCCCAGGTAGGCCTCGTCCTGGTTTACGCCGGCCGGTTCGACTACCGGCTGGTTCCCTATTTGCCCGGCAGCGCCGCCGGACAGTCGCTGCCCCGGTACGCTGAACCGGATCGCTGGGAACAGCGCATCTGAGCGAATCTGATCCCGTGCCCGGTGACAACCTGGCCGCGGACCAGTCGGTCCAGCCCAAACCGTGGGCCGGTTGTTCCCGTCCTAGCCGTGGGCCAGTTGGTCCAGTCCGTCGGCAACGTGTGTCAGTTTGGTGAGGACCGCCTGCGCTTCGGCAGGTTTAAGGTGCGCCAGGCCCGTGGCGGGCGTGACGCGCAGCCCGGACAATCCGGCGGCCGGGAGACCCAGCTGATGCCAAGGCCGCCAAATGCTGTCCACCACTTCGGCCGTCCTCGGCAGCGGCTTCTCCGTGCCAAGAGCCCCGGCCCACAGGCGTTTCCCGGCTTCGACGGCAGCGGCCAGCTGTTCCCATTGGCGTGTGGTCAAAGCCTTGAGCGGCACGGCGATCCCGTCAGCCCCGGCAGTGATGATCCGTTCAAACGGCGCTTCGATCTCCGGCACCGAAATGACGGTCTCTACTGCCCCGGCTGCCTTGATCGCCTCGATGACCAGCCGCCATGCAGCGGTGACCTCTTCGCCGTCCATGGACCTGAGGGTTCGGTACCCGCTGGCGGTGGGAATGGTCCCGCCCATGACGGCTGCGATGTCCGGCTCATCCAGTTGGACCACGATTTCTGCGCCAGGAACGGCCGCACGAATACGTCCAAGGTGATCGGCCACCCCTGCTGCGAGCGACTCCGCGATATCCCTACGCGCACCGAAATCCAACAGGGCCCGCTCGCCATTGTGGAGGTAAAGTCCGGCTGCCAGGCTCAGCGGCCCCACGAACTGGATCTTGATTGCGGACGCAGGATTCTCTTCGGCCCCTGCCACGTCGGCCAGCACATTGACGTCGGAGGCCAGCGCCGACCGCGCCCGCTGGAGGTCCTTCCCCGGGCGGTCCACCAGCCGCCAGCCGTGTGGCTGGATGTCGATCGCGAGCTCAACCAGCAAGCTCCCCGTCCGGCCGATAGGGTCCGAGCCGACGCCCCGGTCCGGCAATTCGGGGAGGAACGGCACGTGCGGGTCCCCGAGTTCTCCGCGGATGGTGCGGAGCGCTTCAGCGGGGTCGTTCGCCGGCCACGGTCCCAGTGCGGTTGCGCTGGTCCGGTGTTGCTGTACTTCTGCCACGCCTAGACCTGCTGGTTGGTGGTCTGGTGGTTCTCGGCGATGGCCTCGTGATGCCTGATGACCTCGCTGATGATGAAGTTGAGGAACTTCTCGGCGAACGCCGGATCAAGGTGCGCGTCCTCGGCCAAGCGCCGCAAGCGGGCGATCTGGGCGGCTTCCCGTCCCGGATCACCCGCCGGCAGCTTATGCGTGGCTTTGAGGATGCCTACCTTCTGGGTGGCCTTGAACCGCTCGGCGAGCAGGAACACGAGCGTGGCATCGATGTTGTCGATGCTGGAGCGGATGGACAACAGTTCGTCCATGATGGCCCGGTCCACTTGTCCGGACAGGGAACTCGCTGCCGGGTCGAAGGATTCGGAGTCATCAGGAAGGACATTGTTCTGCTCGGTCATGCCTCCCAGTCTAGGGTGTGGCACTTGGCCCCGCGTTGTTGTTACCCCGGGGTCGCTCCGCCCAGCAGCGCGCGGTGGGCCTCCCGCCGTCGGGCCTGTTCCTCCGGGTCCGGCACCGGCAGCGAGGCGATCAGCCGCTTGGTGTAGTCGTGCTGCGGCGAGCCCATGACATGGTTGCCAATCCCCTGTTCAACCAGCTTGCCTTTGTAAAGCACCCCCACCCAATGCGACAACATATCCACCACTGCCAGGTCGTGGCTGATGAACAGCGCGGCGAACCCATACTCCTCCTGGATGTCCTTGAAGAGATCCAGCACTTTTGCCTGGACCGAGACGTCCAAGGCCGAGGTAGGTTCGTCGGCAATGAGCAGGCGCGGATTCAGCGCGAGGGACCGGGCCAGGGAGGCACGCTGCCGCTGGCCGCCGGACAACTCGTGCGGGTACCGCTGCGCGTACGACGCCGGCAACTGGACTGATTCGAGCAACTCGCCTACCCGCTTGCGCGCCTCGGCAGCGCTTGGCTTGGTATGGATCATCAGTGGTTCCGCGACGCATTCCCCAATGGTCAAGTGGGGGTTGAACGAGGCTGCGGGGTCCTGGAAGACGAAGCCGATGTCCTTCCTGAGGGGGCGGAAGGTGCGCTCCTTGAAGTCGAGCATCTCGTAGCCGAGAACCTTCAGGCTGCCCCCGGTTACCCTGGTCAGGCCCGCAATGGCCCGACCGATGGTGGATTTGCCGGACCCCGACTCGCCTACCAAGCCAAAGACTTCGTTCTCGGACACCGTGAAGCTGACGTCATCGACGGCCTTGAAGCCGTGCTTGCCAAACCGTCCGGGATACTCGATCACCAGGTTCTTCGCCTCAACCAGGACCTTGCCGTCCTGGTGCAGGCGTCCCCGGGCTCCCTCGGATGCTGAGTTCCGCCCGAGATGGGGTACGGCGGCCAGGAGCTTCCGGGTGTACTCCTCTTTCGGTTCCGCGAACAGCACCTTGGAAGGCGCCTCCTCCACCACATCCCCTTGGTACATCACCACCACACGGTCGGCGAGATCGGCCACCACTCCCATGTTGTGGGTGATGAGGACGATCGAGGTGCCGTAGTTGTCCCGCAGATCGCGCAGGAGCTGCAGGATTTCGGCTTGGACGGTCACGTCCAACGCGGTGGTCGGCTCATCCGCCACGATCAGCCCGGGGTTCAACGCCAGGGCAGCTGCGATGACCACACGCTGCTTCTGGCCGCCCGAAAACTGATGCGGGTAGTAGTCAACCCTCGTCTCCGGGTCGGGGATTCCGACCTTCCGCAGCGCCTCCGTGGCACGCGCCTTTGCTTCCTTGGCGGAAACCCGGTGCCCGTCAGTACTGTGGGCCCGGATGCCCTCGGCAATCTGCCACCCCACCGTAAAGACCGGATTCAGTGCCGTGGAAGGCTCCTGGAAGACCATGGCAACGTCGCGTCCGCGGATACGGCGCAGGGCTGATGTGCCGAGGCTGATCACGTTGTTGCCTTTGATGAGGACAGCGCCGGAACTGATGGCTGTTTCGGGAAGCAACCCAAGAATGGTCTTGGCCGTGACGGTCTTGCCCGATCCTGACTCGCCCACAATGGCAAGTACTTCGCCGGCTCTCACGTCCAGGCTCACATCTTTGACCGCCCGGACGTCGCCGCCGTCCGTAGCAAAGGTGACCTGCAGTTTCTCAATGGACAGGACCGGTTCCCTTTGCGGGGCGTGGTCCTGGGCTTCTCCGAGGTTGATGCTCATGGCGTGGGTCCTTCCGCCGGTGCGGTCCCGGTTGTGCCGGACTGTGCACCGTTGGGTTTGGTGGCGCCGGCCCGTTTGCGGCTCCGGATCCGGGGGTCGTTGAGGTCATTGATGCTTTCGCCCACCAGGGTCAGTCCAAGCACGGTCAGGACGATGGCCAAGCCTGGGAAGACGCCTGTCCACCAGATGCCGGACGAGGTGTCCGCCAAGGCCTTGTTGAGGTCGAAGCCCCATTCAGCAGCCGAAGTGGGTTCGATGCCAAAGCCCAGGAAGCCAAGGCCGGCCAGGGTAAGAATCGCCTCCGAGGCATTGAGGGTGAACATGAGCGGCAACGTCCGGGTGGCGTTCTTGAAGATGTGGCGGCTGATGATCCGCAGGCTGGAGGCCCCCAGCACCTTGGCCGACTCCACGAACGGCTCGGCTTTCAGGCGAATGGTTTCGGCCCGGATCACCCGGAAGTACTGCGGTACGAACACCACCGTGATGGCGAAGGCGCAGGAGAATATGCCGCCCCAGAAGCTGGACTGGCCACGGCTGATCACAATGGAGACCACAATGGCCAGCAAGAGTGTGGGGAAAGCGTAGATGGCGTCAGCCACCACCACCAGGATCCTGTCCAGCCAGCCTCCGAAGTAGCCGCTCAGCAGTCCAAGGGCCACCCCAAGGAACAGAGACATGGCTACGGAGACCACGATCACGGTCACAGCGGTCTGCGATCCCCACACCACTCGTGAAAGGACGTCATAGCCTCCCACGGTGGTGCCCCACAGGTGCTTGGCACTCGGTGCCTGCTGGGTGGGGAACGAACCGGAACCATCACTGAGTTGCGAATAGCCATAGGGGGCCAGCAAGGGGGCAAAGATGCTGGTCAGGACAAAGAGGCCGCTCAGGATGACACCGGCAATCAGCATTCCCCGTTGGAGGCCGACGCTCTTACGCAGGTGGGATACCACGGGCAGTCGCATCAGGAGCGGTTGCTTGGGCGCAGTAAGTTCAGGAGTACTCAAGGTCAGTACCTCACTCGCGGGTCGATGAGGGCCGCAATAATGTCGACAATGAAGTTGGTGACGGCAACGATCACGGCCAAGAGCACCACGATGCCCTGGACGGCTACGAAGTCGCGGGCGTTCAGGTACTGCACCAGCTGGTACCCGAGGCCCTTCCACTCGAAGGTGGTTTCGGTGAGGATGGCGCCGCCGAGCATGAGCGCGATCTGCAGGCCCATGACCGTGATAATGGGGATCAACGCGGGCTTGTAGGCGTGCTTGGTGACCAGTCGGTACTCGCTGACACCCCGTGAACGCCCGGCTTCGACGTAGTCCTTGCCCAGCGTTCCGATCACGTTCGTCCGCACCAGGCGGAGGAACACACCGGCGGTCAACAAACCCAAGGCGATGGCCGGGAGCACGGCGTGGGAAACGATGTCACCCAGTGCCGTGAAGTTTCCGCTCCTGATCGCATCAAGCCAATAGATGCCCGATGGCGCTGCAAGGTTGCTCATGGCCAACTCGGTCCGGGTGGAGGCCCTCCCCGCCACCGGGAACCAGCCGAGCCATACCGAAAAAGTCAGTTTGAGGAGAAGGCCCGAGAAGAAGACGGGCGTGGCGTAGCAGAGGATCGCGAAGAGCCGCAGGACCGCGTCCGAAGCCTTGTCCCGATGCTGGGCCGCGATGAGCCCGAACGGAATGCCGACAGCGAGGGCCACGACCAAGGCGTTGATGCTCAATTCCAAGGTGGCCGCGCCGAAGGTGAAAAGTACCTCGACCACGGGACGGCGATCGGTAATGGTAGTGCCGAAGTTTCCGGTGATCAGCTGGCCAAGATACTCGAAGTATTGGACCAATACCGGCCTGTCGTAGCCGGCCTCATGGATACGCTGTGCGAGGACGTCCGGTGGGAGCCGCCCGCCTTGGGCAGCGGTGATGGGGTCGCCGATGACCCGCATGAGGAAGAAGACCAGGGTCACCAGGATGAAGACCGTGGGGATGATCAGGAAGAACCTGACCACGATGTATCTGCCAAGTCCTCCCCCGGACCTGGATTTGCTTTTGGGTGTGACGACGCCGGGTTCGGCGTCAGGCACGTCAACGAGTGTTGTCATTTGCTACCTGCGATTCCTGCTTTGGTTCAGCGGAGTTTGGCTGGAGCGTCTGCCGGGCTTCGAGGAGAAGGTGGCTCAGCAAAGGGGGCGGGACACCGGATAAGTGTCCCGCCCCCTTCCCAGCGCAGAGGCGTGGTTACTTGGACACGGTTCCGAGGCGGAACTTGAAGGAAGCGTCCAACGTCTTGTCGACGCCGTTGACGCCGCTTCCGGCGATGGCCACCTGGGCGCCCTGAAGCAGTGGCAGCGTGGAAATATCCTTCGCCAAAGCGTTTTGGACCTCTTGGATGTCCTTCTCGCGCTTTGTCTTGTCGGCCTCCGTGAGCTGCTTGCTGATCAGTTCGTTCACCGTGGGGTTGTTGTAGTGGTTCTTGAGGAACCCGCCCTCGGGGAAGAACGGCGTCAGGTAGTTGTCAGCATCGCTGAAGTCGGGGAACCAGCCGAACTGGAACAGGGGGTACTCGTCGGCGCGGCTTGCCTTGCTGTACGTGACCCACTCGGTGGACTGCAGGTTGACGGTAAAGAGCCCGGACTTCTCGAGTTGTTCCTTGACCATCGCGTATTCGTCACCCGAGGATCCGCCGTAGTGGTCCGGGTTGTACTGCAGGTTGAGTGCCACCTTCTCGGTGATCCCGGCATCGGCAAGCACCTTCTTGGCCTTGTCCAGGCTGGGCTTGCCGTCCTCGCCGTAAGCATCCTTGAAGGACTGGTTTGCCCCGAGGAAGCCGTTGGGGACGTTCGAGTAGAGCGGGAGGTAGGTGCCCTTGTAGACCTGGTCGGCAATGGCCTCCCGGTCAACGAGGTGTGCGATTGCCTGGCGGACCGCCGTGGCCTTGGCGGGGTCGGCGTCGGCGGCTTTGGTGCCGAAAGGCATGGTGTCGAAGTTGAAGGTGATGTAGCGGATTTCGCCGCCCGGGCCGGTGACTACCTTGACCTTGGAGTCCTTCTTGAGGTCGTCGACGTCTGTGGCGCTCAGGCTCCGGAAGGCGACATCGATGTTGCCCTGCTGGATATCCAGCTTCAGGTTGGTGGGGCTGGCGTAGTACTTGATGGTCGCCTCGTTATTGGCCGGTTTCCCGAGGACTCCTTGGTAGTCCGGGAAAGCCTTGAAACTCACCAACTCGTTCTTCTTGTAGCTGTCAATCGTGTACTGCCCATGGAAAGCCTTGGCTTTGATGATGTCCTCATCAGGGAGCACAGCGTCTGCCGGGAAGACTTCGTCGTCCACAATCGGCGCGGCGGGGCTGCTCAGGATCTGCGCAAAGGTCTGGTCGTTGGCGAGCTTCAGTTTGAAGACCACGGTGTTCGCATCGGGGGCCGTGACGCTCTCGATGTTGGTCAGCAAGGATGACGGACCCGCGGGATCGGCAATCGCCACCTGCCGGTCGAAGGAGAACTTGACGTCCTTCGAGTCGAGGGTGTGCCCGTTGGCCCATTTCAGGTTGGGCTTGAGCTTGACGGTGTACTCGGTGGGCGCCGTAAAGGATGAGGACTCCGCCAGGTCCGGCTCGGGCTCCGCCCCGCCGGGTTTGGAGTTGAGCAGGAACGAATAGATCTGGTTCATCACCATGAATGAACCGTTGTCGTAGGAGCCTGCGGGATCCAAGGAGGTGACTTTGTCCGTAGTGCCATAAGCGATGGGTCCGGCTGCCGCCGGCGCGGAAGAAGATCCTCCGCCCGAGGGCCCTGTGCATGCAGTGAGTGCGAGCGCGGAAACGCCCGCGAGCGCGATAACGCCATGCAGGGCCTTCTTGTTCATTGCCATCTGTGAACCTTCTGTTCGATGGATTGGGCGCCCCATCAAGGGATGAATGTGACGGAGCGCACTCTTGATTCCACGATTCAATCAGACTTCCCACCCGAAAAAGCGGCAATTTTGTGATTCGAGATACAAAATTTACCTGCGAGTAGCTCAGGTGGAAGGGCGGGGACCATTGCCTGGCTCCCGCCCCGGGAATATCTTTGGCCCATGAGCAAGGCAGCCCTCTGCGTAGGCATCAACCAGTTCAAATTCCTGCCCCAATCAAGCTGGCTCCAAGGCTGCGTCAACGACGCCGAGGATCTGTCCGGCCTTTTGGGCTCCGCGTACGGTTTTCCCCCGAAGGAAGTCGTGGTCCTCCGGGATGCGAAAGCCACCAAGAAGAATGTCATGGCCGAACTCTCGCAACTGGTCGACAAGGCTGTGGACGGGACCGCAGACCACATCGTCTTGACGTTCTCCAGCCATGGAACCCAGATACCCGACACCAGCGGCGACGAGCCCGACCGCCTTGATGAGGCCTTCGCCTGCTACGACATCAACAATGCCGGCGATGCCTGGGATCCTGACACAGTGATCTCCGACGATGAACTGTCGGCAATTTTTGAACGCCTGCCCGATGGGGTCCTCATGGACGTCATCCTTGATACCTGTCACAGCGGAACCGGGCTTAAGTCCCTGGACCTGCTGCCCGGCAGGCGCCCGCGCTTCCTGCCGGCACCCACGCCCAAGGCCGTCATCGCCTCGGAAAACAGCGACGTCCGGACGCTCAGGGACATGGTCAAGGCGGCCAAGCACTCAAAACCCGTGCTGATGGCAGCTTGCAGGTCCGACCAAACAGCCGCCGATGCCTACTTCGACGGCCGGTATAACGGTGCCTTCACCTACCATCTGGCAAGGTCGCTCCAGAGTGACGGCTCGCTGGGACGTGCAGACCTCCTCAAACTCGTCAGCAAAGCGCTGAAAGCGGGGGGCTTTGACCAGGTGGCGCAACTGGAAGGCACGACGGCGGCCCGCAAGGCAGCGTGGGGAAGCTGACGTTGGGGCAGGCCGCAGGAGGGCAGACATCGGTTCACGAAGGTCCGTCCAGCGCTTGTATTCCCGGTGACGCCTACTCTCCGGTGGAGTGGAACTTGGCCTTGACTCCGGAGGAAGCGGCTTCCTCGATGTCGTGTTCCTCGTCCGAGCCGAACAGCAGCCCCTGCCGTTCCCTGTCCATGACGGGCTTCAGGGCCGCATAGACGAGGCGCCCGCCGGCGTCGAACCTCAGCAGCCCTCCCCCGCGGATGTCCACATACTCCCTGCGCGTTTTGAGGCCAAGCCGGACGAATGCTTCGCGCCTGCTCATCCGCACAGTCTGGATGAACGAGGCGCCGATTTCGGAAACAATGAACCCGTCCGGAGAGACCCTTTCCGATGTCCGGACACGGGTGGAACTCAATGGAGTACGGCGCTCCAAGCGGGCCGCGTCCAGGAGCCTCGGATTTTCCCAGACGAAACGCTGCACTTCCTGGGGGTCGGAGCCCAGCGCGGAAAGCCTGACGGGATAACGGAGCCCCTGGTAATTCTCCACGCCGCTGATGTTGTTCAATGACACCCGCCGGATGCCGATGGCTGAAAACTCGGCCTGCAGCGCTTCGCGGTAGCCATGCGGGTCCTCAGGCACCATGTCCAGGTCCGCCGCGATGATCCCGCGCAGGAGGTCACGCCACCCGACGTCAACGGGAGGCATATAGGACAGCCCCCTGATCACCATCCGCAAGACCCTCGTGGCGACAATCGAACCGGACTCCGCTTTTTGGTGCAGGCTCTGCGCTTCCCCGAAACGGTTGTTTCGCTCGGACCACAATTTCTGCACGGCACGGAGCACGGCCCCCACTACGACAGCTCCCCTCGCGTGGGGCTCCGGGAACTGCTGCCAGTTCTCCGGAATTGCGCCGACAAACGGCTCCCGCAACGGCCCGCGCGCGAACAGGTCACGGGCAAAGTCGAACAGCGAGCGCAGCAATAAGCCATCATCCACCGCCTGGCCCGCTTCGAAGCCTCCGGCAGCTGCCTCCAGCTGGCGGTACACGATGTCCCTGGAAGAGAAAACGGACAATATTGCCACCAGGTCGGCCAAGGCCTCGTGCATGGCCAGCTGCTCCAACGTAGCCAGTTGATCCGCCCAGGCCGGCCTGAACCCGTCGAGGATCGCGTGGGTCACCTCGTGGGCCACGATGTCCCGGTAGAGGGCCGTGGGCACCTTGTAACCCATACGGTCAACGGAACCGAAGCGGATGGTGTTGCTCCCGCGCTCGTAGCCGGTGTCTGTTGCCGTGACCAGGTCCCGGGCCTTGAGGATCAGCCTGCCCTCCGGGTTCCACGGCATGCGGCGGCCCAAGGTGGTCTCGAAAATATCCAGGGTGTGCATGGCCACCCCGTAAACGTGCTGGGCCAGGAAGCGGGTGTCATCCAGGAGTTCGCGAAGGTCCGACGGCGGAGGCTGGGACAACAGCTGCCATGGATCGCCTTTGCTGGTCAGGGTCACCGGGGAAACGGTCGTGCCCCGCCATTTACGGATGTGGACGGCGTAGCGATTGCCTGTCGGACCGCGGCGAAGACGTTCTACGGGTATCCGGACCTGGGCGGTCAGCGGCGGCGATCCCGCTGCGCCTATGGGCCCTTCCGCGAGGACGGTCACTGAGACCGTCTGCCCCGCCTTGATGTCACCAGGGCTCTTCTTCGGAAATGCCACTGCCATCGCCGTCCCCATTGCGGACCCCACCGCAGCGGATACGCTGCTGAGGCAAGTATGGGCGTCCGCCCGCCTGTCAGGCAACCAGCTAGAGGGCGGCCCTCTGCAGTGAGCGGGCGGCGTCGATGGTTGCCTGTCCGAGAACGCGGCTGCCCTGGTACAGGACCACCGTCTGCCCGGGCGCGACTCCGCGCAAGGAATCGGTCAAGGTGACCACAAGTTCAGTCCGTTCAACACCGGCATCGTCCTGAACCGACTCGACCCGGGCCGTTGCCGGAACCGGATCACCGTGGGCCCTGACCTGGGCGTGGCACGGGAACTGCCCGCCTGTCGCGACCTCCGCGATCGGCAGGCCTGCCCACGACACCTTGATCCCCCGGATCTCATCGATGGCCAGCAACGCCTCCGGGCCAACCACAACCTTGTTTTCCTTGGGGCGGATTTCAAGGACGAACCGCGGCTTGCCGTCGGCGGCCGGGGTACCCAGCTTCAAACCACGGCGCTGCCCCACTGTGAAGGCGTTGGCCCCCGGGTGCTCGCCGACCTTCTTGCCGGTTTCATCAACGATGTCTCCGGTGGTCATCTCGATTTTTTCGGCAAGCCAGCCCCGGGTGTCGCCGTCGGAGATGAAGCAGATATCGTGGCTGTCCGGCTTGTTGGCCACGGAAAGGCCTCGCCGTTCCGCTTCGGCCCGCACCTCGGCCTTGGAGGGGGTGTCAGCCAGGGGGAACATGGAATGCTTCAACTGCTCATGGGTAAGGACGCCCAGGACGTAGCTCTGGTCCTTTGCCCAGTCCGCGGCACGATGCAACTCCCGGTTGCCGTCCGCATCCTCAATGACCTTGGCATAATGGCCGGTGCACACGGCATCAAAGCCCAGGGCGATGGCCTTCTCAAGGAGCGCAGCGAACTTGATGCGTTCGTTGCAGCGCATGCAGGGGTTCGGCGTCCGACCTGCCGCATACTCGTCAATGAAGTCCTGGACGACGTCTTCCTTGAAGCGTTCCGAGAAGTCCCAGACGTAGTACGGGATCCCCAGGACATCGCAGGCGCGCCAGGCATCGCGGGAGTCCTCGATGGTGCAGCAGCCACGGCTTCCCGTCCGGAGGGTTCCAGGCATGCGCGACAACGCCAGATGGACTCCGACGACGTCATGCCCGGCCTCGACTGCCCGGGCGGCTGCTACAGCGGAATCAACTCCGCCGCTCATTGCTGCAAGTACTCGCATGCTGGCTTTCTGTGATGGGGATTGGGTGGCACGGATCCGGCTCAGGTCAGTCGGCGCGCCCATCTATTCTAGCCGATTCCCTTGAGCGGACAGTTTTCCTTGACTGCCGCCCCCAACGCTTCTAAAGTCAAAGAGACCAGTTTTAGAATCGGAGTTGACATGGCAACTGAACGAATGGTCATAGCCGGCGGAGGCCTGGCTGGCGCTACCGCCGCCAAGACACTGCGCGCCGAGGGGTTCGAAGGACCCATAACCCTCCTTGCGGCCGAATCCCGGAACCCCTACCTCCGCCCGCCGCTCTCCAAAGAGTTCCTCCTGGGAAAGGCCGATGAGGAATCGGTGCCGGTCATGCCCTCGCAGTGGTACGAGGAAAACGATGTGGAGCTCCTCACGGGCACTTCCGCGACAGCCATTGACACCAGGGAGCACTCGGTCGCCTTGGACGACGGGAGCTTCCGGCAGTACGCCAAGTTGCTGCTGGCAACAGGGGCCCAACCCCGTCGCATCCCCCTTCCGGGCTCAGAGCTTGAGGGGGTCATGACGTTCCGGACCTTCGACGACAGCATCCGCTTGCGTTCGCTCCTGGAGCAAGGCGGACGGCGGGTGGTCATGATCGGTTCAGGATGGGTCGGCATGGAACTCGCGGCGGCGGCACGCAGCTACGGCAACGAGGTCACCCTGCTTGGCCTGGAGGATATCCCGCTGGGCACAGCCATCGGCCCCGAACTGGGCACCTACTTCCGGAGGCTGCACGAGGACAACGGATGCAGATTCCATCTGCCGGCCAGTGCGGTTTCCATCGAAGGACGCGGCGGGCACGCCTCGTCCGTCACCACCACCACCGGGGCTGAGATTCCAGCGGACCTGGCGATCATCGCCGTCGGCATCGCTCCCGACACGGCACTGGCCGAAGCGTCGGGCCTTGAGGTGCGCAACGGCGTCGTCGTGGATGCCTCACTGCGGACCAGCGCACCGGACGTCCTCGCAGCCGGAGACGTAGCCAATGCGCTGCACCCCTTTACCGGCGAGCACCACCGCAGCGAGCACTGGGCCAACGCCCTCAACGGGGGAAAGGTTGCGGCCAAATCCATGCTGGGCCAGGACGCCGTCCTCGACGCGGTCCCGTACTTTTATACGGACCAGTTCACCCTCAGCATGGAATACTCCGGTTTTCCGTCGCTCACTACCGGCATCGAGCCCGCCATCAGGGGCTCAATGGAGGACGGGAGCTTTACCGCATTCTGGATCCGGGACGCCCAGGGCGGCACGGGTCAGGTGGTGGCAGGGATGAGCGTTAACCAGAGGCGGGTCCAGAAACCGATCAAGGCGTTGATTTCAGGGCGCGTCCCCGTGGACACATCCCGACTCCTGGATCCGGCCATTCCTCTGGAGGAGTTTGCGGCTGCTGCATAGCAGGAGGCCCGCAACCCATCCGCAGGCCGCGCAAGCTAGGCCCGGATACCGTTCCGGGCTTCGGTGGCGGCGGTCTGGATGCTCGATTCATGGCCGGCCATACCCGCCTGGCGTGCCCGCGCGTACGCATCCGGCAGTGCTTTCAATAGGGCTTCCACGTCAGCGTCTGTGGACGAATGGCCCAGAGTGAACCGCTGAGCGCCCCGCGCGGTGTCTTCGTCCAAGCCCATGGCGAGCAGGACATGGGAGGGCCGGGGAACTCCCGCGGTGCAGGCAGAACCGGTGGAGGACTCGACTCCGGCCAGGTCAAGCAGGAACAGCAACGAATCACCTTCGCAGCCGGGGAACGTGAAGTGGGCATTGCCGGGCAAGCGACCTTGAGCCGGAGCGCCGCGGAGCACTGCCTCAGGAATTGCCTTCCGCACGCCGGCAATGAGGCGGTCACGCAACGAGCTGAGCCGCCCGGCTTCGCCGTCCAGATTGGCGACGGCGGCCTCAGCGGCAGCAGCGAAGGCCGCAATGGCCGGGGTGTCCAGCGTCCCGGAGCGCACGTCGCGCTCCTGGCCGCCGCCGTGCTGCACGGGGGTCAGGGAGACGGCCCGGCCCAGGAAAAGGGCGCCCACACCTACGGGTCCGCCGATCTTGTGGCCGGAGACCGACATGGCGGCAAGGCCTGAGGAGCGAAAGTCCAAAGGCACGGCGCCGAAAGCCTGGACGGCATCCGAATGAACCGGAATTCCGTGGCGGGCCGCGAGCCGGACGACGTCCGGGATGGGCTGGATGGACCCTACCTCGTTGTTGGCCCACATGACGGTCACCAAGGCCACAGAGCCGGGATCACGCTCAATTTCGCTCTCAACGGCGTCCAACCGGACCACGCCTTGAGCGTCAACCGGAAGCCAGGCAACCTCGGCACCTTCGTGCCGCTCGAGCCATTCCACCGCGTCCATGACGGCGTGATGCTCGACGGCGGAGCAGAGTATCCGTGTCCGCTTCGGGTCCGCGTCCCGCCGGGACCAATACAAGCCCTTGACGGCCAGGTTGTCGGCCTCCGTACCGCCGGAGGTGAAGATGACTTCTGAAGGATGCGCACCCGCGGCAGCGGCAAGCGTTTCACGGGCCTCTTCCACCGTCCGTCGCGCCCGGCGTCCCGCACTGTGCAGGGAGGAAGGATTTCCCGTCCGGGCAAGTTCGCGGGTCATGACGGCGAGCGCTTCGGCCGACATGCTGGTGGTGGCGGCGTGGTCAAGGTATACGGGCACCCTGCAATTCTATCGAGCTGCGGTGATGCGGGCGCAGCAGTGGCCGGGCCCCGGATCGGGAACCACGGAGTCAGCCGGCAGCCCGGACGACTCCGCCGCCCCTTTGAGCAACGCTCCGTTCATGGCACACACCACGTCCGCATGGTCGCGGGACAGCCGATGAAAGGGACAATTGAGCAGCCTGTATCCACCGCTGCCGTCCTCCACGGGTTCGTACCCAAGATCGGCCAGGACGGCTGAAAATTCTCCGGGCCGTCCGGATTCGCGTCCCCTGAAGTGGGCGGCCGCTTCAAGGGCCTCCGCAACGGACCCGCCGTTGCCAAGAGATGTGGAGATGGCACGCGCCATGACGTCCCCGGCAAGGTCATAGTGCCGGTCCGGAACCGAAGCGCCCACTTCATCCACGGCCGTCCGGTAGAACTTCGAAGGCCGCCCGGAACCCGGACCGCTTTTGGCCGAGGTTTTCCGGAACTCAACCTGCAGCACTCCGTCACGGACCAATCGATCCAGGTGGAAGGACGCGGTACTGCGCGGGATACCCAGTGCTTCGGCCGCCTGGTCCCGCCCCACTGCATCGGCCGCGTCGCCGACGTACCTGAAGAGGGCACGGCGGTTCGTGTCGTCCATGGACGCCAGCGCCGCAATCCTGGCGAGCCACGGTGCCTTTTGCTTGCTCATGGTTCAAGGCTATCTCTAAAAACAACATTCGTTGATTAATCATCCCGGCGATTCTAAAATCAAGATACCTATTTATAGAAAGGGAGCATCGCCATGGAACCTTCAACTGCACACGCCGTCTCCACCACCACGGTGTTGGAGGACCGCACATCCCGTCAGGCGTTCGTCCTGCTGCGCACCATCTTTACGGTGGCGCCCATCCTGTTCGGCGTGGACAAGTTCACCAACCTGCTCACGGACTGGACCGCCTATCTGGCGCCCGCGGCGACCACCGTCATCCCGGTTCCGGCCCAGACCTTCATGTATGGCGTGGGCATCATCGAGATCATTGCCGGCATCATCGTCGCCCTGCGGCCACGGATAGGCTCGGTCATTGTGGCCTTGTGGCTTCTGGGGATCATCGTCAACCTGCTGGTGTTGGGCAGCTTCTTCGACGTCGCCCTGCGGGACTTCGGCCTCCTGGTTGGCGCCTTGGCCTTGAACCGGCTTGCTTCAAGGCACGGGAAGTAGGCCGGAAGGTGCTCAGGCGGGTGGTACCAGTACCACGCCGGATTCGACGTCGGCCCTCGCCTTGGCCAGGGCGGCGTCATCAGGGCACGTGACGGACACGTAAACGGATGCGGCCGGGCCGCTGAACAGCCGACCCAAAACCACTGCGGAAGCACCACCATTTGCCGCTGAGGATTCCAGCGCCAGCAGTTCCACTTTCCTCAGCGGCTTGTCCACATCCTGCCCCCAACGAAGTGTCACAGGCGTCAGCCGGCCGGGATCGATCGCGGGATTCATGTACTGGAACATGGCCTTCGTGGAGGCGTCGTCGTTTCCGGCTTCGACAAGGGGCCCTTGATTGGTCGAGACGCGGGTGACCGCCACGCAGCCATCGGACTTCTTATATTCGTCCTCGCCCTGCTTGGCTGCATGGACCAACGACCATCCCGGGACTTCCTGCAACTTGGACTCCATGGTCACCGGATCCCCCGGTACCAGGCTGGCCCCGGCGCTCAACGGCAGATCCTTCGCCGCGACAGCAGCTGCATCGTGGCCGGGCGTAATAGTCGGCGTCGATAACGTGGATTCCACCGGCGACGGCTTCGGAGCGGCCGGGTCAGGTACGTTGACGCTACAGGCGCCGAGGACTGCGGCTGATGCCACGGCACCCAAGCCAAGCAGCCGTCGTCGAACATTGCGTACCACTGTTGCTCCTCACTCGCCGTCCTGCCCGACTGAGTCTAGCCGCCCTGCCGGGAACCAGAGCCACCGCTGCGAACGTTCAACTGTTGGCTGGATAAACTGGCCGGAACCGCGCCCCTCCCCTGTGGATGCAAGGAGGGACGCACCAGACTAGAGAAGGGCCCGTGCTTGGCCGAGGGCAACAGTTCGCATTACCAGGTCCTTCGCGTGTCCGTCACCGCGACGGACAAGGAGATCAAACAGGCCTACCGCAAGGCCGCCAGGAAGGCACACCCGGACCATGGCGGAGACGCTGAGATCTTCCGCCGGGTTACCTTGGCCTACGAAACCCTGATCGACCCGCGCCGCCGGGCGGAGTACGACCGCAGGTACGCCGCCAATACCCCGGCCCCGGGCCGTTCCGGAGCAGCAGCTTACGAGGGACCTGCCAGCGGGTCCGCCACTTCCGCAGGAGTCAGGCGCCCGCAGCCCCCCCGCAACACCGCCGGGGACGCCCCGGTGTACGTTCCCGCGTTCGATGACCCCAACGAAGTGCCCCTCATTTCCCGGGCAGAGGCCGTGCAGCAAATGCATGGCATGCCCCGCAGGCGGGGCATCTTCGGGGCAGAAGCCCGTATCCAGCGGGAAACGCGGACAGTCCAGCTCATCAGCAAACAGGTCCTGTCAGCTATTCCTGCGGCCAGGCTCATCAACGGGCTGCGGTCCCCGTCGGACAACAACCACATTGACCACGCCGTGCTGTCCGGATACCGGCTCGCCCTGGTCGGCTCGATGCTGCTCCCCAAGGGTGCCTATGCCTGGGACGGCCAATCGTTACGCCACGGCGGCCGCTCCATCGCTCCCCCGCAACTGGCCCACATCGTCAGGCACATGCAGGACCTTTTTCCCGAGCTCAACGTCACCGGGTGGGTTGTCCTGCACAGCCCCGACGGCAATCTGCACGAGCCCGTGATCGACCACTACGGCAAATCCCGTTCCGGAGGCGGAGTGGAAATAGTCAACGGTGCAGGCCTGGCCCGGGGGCTCAAGCAGTTCCTCAGTTCCGGGCCGGCGCCGAACACCGTGGTGGTGCCGGTCCTGGCACGCTTGCTGCAGGGCATGCACTGACCTGCAGCCGCTCCAGGCATCGCTAGGATGGGACGGTGTTCCGCATCCTCTTCCACACTCCCGAAATTCCGGGCAATACCGGAAATGCCATCCGCCTTGCCGCCATCACCGGCGCTGAGCTCCACCTGGTTGAGCCGCTGGGCTTCGACTTCTCGGACGCAAAACTTCGCCGTGCCGGCCTCGATTACCATGACCTCGCCGTCGTGACCGTTCATCAGGACATTGACGCCGCTTGGGCTGCACTCCAGCCGCAACGCGTCTTCGCATTCACGTCCGACGGCGACACCACCTACACGGATATCGCGTACCAAGAGGGCGACGTACTGCTCTTCGGGCCCGAATCCGTCGGCTTGCCTGAGTGGTTGAAGCAGGACCCGCACGTAACCGCACGCGTCCGGCTGCCCATGCTTCCTTCCCTGCGCTCACTCAACCTGGCCAACGCGGCGTCCATCGCCGTGTTCGAGGCATGGCGCCAGAACGGCTTCGCCGGAGCCAAACTGTAGCCATCCGGACCGGCTGCGGCTCCGAATACCTGATGCGGGAAAAAACCGCCGAAGGCCGGGAAGGAGACGCATGTGAGTACGCTGGAGAGGGGCATGCCGCCACGCAATGTTCCAGCGGCAGTATCTGGGCCCGGTTGGCCTGCACGTCAGCCCTTGGACAACATATGCTGGACAGTGATGGACACCCCCAACAACCCCGCTCCCCCGGTTTTTGAAACCGCCCCGGCAACTGACGTGGGTTCGCAGTTGGCCGGTTTGCTTGAGTTGGTTGCCAACGGCGACCAGCAGGCCTTTGCGGATTTTTACCGGCTCACCTCCCGACGCGTTTACGGGATGGCCAAACGCGTCCTGATCGACCCGGACCTCAGCGAGGATGCCACCCAGGAAGTTTTCATGCAGGTGTGGCAGGGCGCTGCCAAGTTCGATTCCTCGGCGGGAAGCCCCATGGCCTGGTTGATGACCATCGCCCACCGCCGGGCCATTGACCGCGTCCGGGCGGTCCAGGCCGCCTCGGACCGCGAAGCCAGGTACGGTGCGGCAAGCCAGGATCCCGACCATGACGTCGTGGCCGAGGAAGTTGGAACCAACCTCGAAGCCGAAGCTGTGAGCCGCTGCCTGGGAACACTGACCGAAACCCAGCAGGAGTCTGTCCGGCTGGCCTATTACGGCGGCCTCACGTATCGGGAAGTCGCAGAAAAACTCGGCGCAGCCGTGCCGACCATCAAGTCCCGGATCAGGGACGGCCTCCTGCGCCTCAAGACGTGCTTGGGGGTGGGCTGACTTGAGCGAAAGCAGTGGAGGATTCATCCGCAAAATGTTCGCGAACGACATCGCAACCGACCTGGCCGAAGGCCGTGTCCTGGAGTTGGCAGAACTCTATGCCTTGGACGCCGTTACCGATTCCGAACGCGCCTTGATCGATGACTACATCAAGGACGCTCCCGAGGGACCTGAGTTCCTTGAGCGCGTCCGGCAGGCCCGGGAAACATTGGCCATCAGTTTTACCGCCGAAGAAGAGCCCCCGGCCCGCCTGTTCCACGACTTGATGGAGAAGATCGCCCACGAGCCCCGCGCCCAGGGAGTTGATGCCCAGGACGTTGAGGCCCGGGGAGGTGACGCCGAACAGGGGCCGGGCGCACCTGTGGTGGCTGACAAACCTGCAGCACCGGCCGCCGTCGCGGATCTTGACGGAGCACGGACCAAACGCGCCGAAAGGCGTCGCCTTGGCGGTGCCCGTGGCTGGTTGATCGGAGCTGCGGCCGCCGCCGTCATCGCCGTGGCCGGCGTCGGCATCGGCGGCTACATGGCAGGCCAGAACGATCCCGTCGCCCAGGTCCTCCAAGCCCAGGACGTGCGGAAGAAGACGGCCGACGTTCCCGGCGGCGGCACCGCCACCATCTCGGCGTCGTCGGCGAAGGACTCGTTCGTGGTCCTTATGGACGGCGTAGCCCCTGCCCCATCAGGCAAGGTGTATCAGCTGTGGACCCTCCCCAAGGACGGTTCGGCACCTGTCCCGCAAGGCACCATGGATGCCGAAACCCTCTCAAAGCCTGCTGTGGTGAAGGGACTGTCCGCGGCGTCTTCCGTGGCAATTACGGTGGAGCCCACCGGCGGATCGCAGGCCCCCACCAGCGACCCTGTCCTGGTGGTACCGCTCGGCTCCGCTTGATGGCAGGCACCCGCCCGGGTCAGCCCGCGCCGGCGCCAACCGGGTGGAGACCAAGGCGTTCGATGACCTCGTCCGCCTCTTCGGCGGGCGAGGCCGAAACACACAGCGAAACGTAGTTCTCGTCCTCGGTCGGTTCTTCGAGCGCTTCGAACTGCGACTCAAGGAGGGACGCCGGCATGAAGTGACCGTGCCGGGAAGCAAGCCGGTCCGAGATCCTGTCCTTGCTGCCTTGCAGGAAGACGAAGACCACGCCCTCGCCCCGGAGGACGTCCCGGTACTTCTTCTTCAGGGCGGAGCACGTAATGATGGCCGGAGTGCCTGCGGCAGTGTGCGCTTTGATCCAGTCCGCGATGGTGCCGAGCCACGGCCAGCGGTCCTCATCGGTGAGCGCCTGTCCCGCGTGCATCTTTGCCACATTTGCTTCCGGATGCAGGTCGTCGCCCTCGGCCAGGTCCCAGCCAAGCTTGCCTGCGAGTACGCCCGCTACCGTCGACTTGCCGGAACCGGAGACCCCCATGATCACCAGAACGGGCTGTTGTGCAGTCTTCGCCATCAAAGTCCGCCTTCCTCAAATAAATATGATTTAACCGAGGTCAAGCATATGGCAGGGGTTACATCAGGGCAATATCAGAACCCTGCTATGGTGCTGTTTCCGTTGACGGCCACCACGTGGAACGCCTCAGCACTCCGGCCTTCAGGGAAGCCCGCGCGTCCTCCGTTCGCGATCAGGTTGTTCCGCACCACGCGTTCCATGTGCGCCACGTCGGGATGCTGGCTCGCATGGATCCGGATGGCCGCCAGCTTCGCGTCCACGTGGTCCGTGACGTCAACAAAGTGGTTTTCCAGCGATCCGGGGCTGGAGATGAACCATAGCCAGGGCAGCTTGTAAGCCTCAAGGCCGGCGTCGGCGAGTTCCGGGTAGGCGAACGGGTTCTCCACTGCAGGATAGATTGCCCGTGTCACGGCCTCACCCGCTGCCAGATGGTCGGGGTGGCTCTTCTGGATCCGGTCCCAGTTCCGTTCAGGGTGCATCGTCAGGACAATCTGGGGACGGATCCGGCGGATCAGTTCCACCACCCGCTTGATGACCTCGTGTGTCGGCTCCAAGTACCCGTCGCGCTCATGCAGGTAGTGGATATCCTGCACTCCTACCATGGAAGCCGCGTGCCGTTGTTCCTCGGCCCGGAGCTCAATGATGCGCTCACGGTCCACGGGATCAAACCCGCCGGCGTCACCGTCGGTCATGATGCAGTAACTTACCTGGACGCCCGCAGCGGTCCAGGCAGCAATGGTGCCGGCAGCTCCGAAGTCGATGTCGTCCGGGTGGGCAGTAAAACAAAGCACCCGCTCAACGCGCTCCGTGGAGGCATTGAACGGGCTCTTCGATGACGAAACGTCAAAAGCCAAGGAACTAGCCCTTCCGCTTCTTGATCTCGGCTGTAGCCTGGGGCAGGACCTTGAAGAGGTCTCCAACGATCCCGAAGTCGGCGATCTCGAACACCGGAGATTCGGCATCCTTGTTGATGGCCACGATCACCTTGGAGGTCTGCATGCCGGCCTTCTGCTGGATCGCTCCGGAAATACCCGCAGAGATGTAGAGCTGTGGCGAGACGGTGACGCCGGTCTGGCCCACTTGGGCGTCGTGGCCGATCCAACCGGCATCCGTTGCGGCTCGTGAAGCGCCAACGGCAGCCCCCAGGACGTCCGCCAGTTCCTCCAGCGGTCCGAAGTCGCCATCAACACCGCGGCCACCTGCCACCACGATCCGGGCCTCGCTCAGGTCCGGACGGCCGGAGGCAGGCTTGGCCTCGCGGGATGAGATGCGCGCTGCCGCCGCGGTAGCGTCGGCCGGAACTTCCACCTTGGCAACCTCCGGCGTGGTAGCGGTATCTGCAGGCTGCGGTTCAATCAAGTTCGCCTTGACAGTCAGCACGGCAACTGGCGTCGTGGCCTTGGCGGAGGTGTTGTACGAGCCGGCGAGGACAGACTTATGGGCTGTCCCATCGGCTTCCACCCCAACAACATCCGTGATGACTCCGGCGCTGAGCTTGATGCCCAGCCGCCCGGCGATCTCCTTGCCCTCGGGCGAGTTTTCGAGGAGCACGCGGGTTGCTCCCGAGGCCGCCACAGCGGCGGCAAGGTAAGCGGCCTTGGGCCCCACAAGGTAATCGCCCAGATCGTTCGACGACGGCTGGTACACGGCAGTGACGCCATAGGCGCCCAGGGTCGCCGCGGCGTCGTCGTTCAGTTCACCGTTGACCGCCACGGCGGTCTCCCCCAGCTGGCGGGCGAGGGTCAGGAGTTCCAGGCTGCTCTTCTTGAGCGATGCTCCCGGGTTGTCAATGAAAACAAGTGCGTTTGCCATGTGTGCAGTCCTCTTAGAGCAGCTTCTGTGCGGCCAGGAAGTCGACCAGCTTGATGCCGGCGTCGCCTTCGTCATTGATGATGGTGCCTGCTGTCCGCGGCGGCCGGGCCTCTGCCGTTTCCACCACGGTCCAGGATCCGGCGAGACCCACCTGGGAGGCATCAACTCCAACGTCGGCCAGCGTCAGGGACGCGATCTTCTTCTTCTTGGCTGCCAGGATGCCCTTGAAGTTGGGGTACCGGGGCTCGTTGATCTGATCGGTGACAGAGACGAGCGCGGGCAGCTGCGCTTCCACTGTTTCCGAGTGCGTCCCCGCATCCCGGCGTGCCACGGCAGTGCGGCCGTTGACCTCCAATGTGGAGGCGAAGGTGAGCTGCGGGAGGCCGAGGCGCTCGGCCAGCTGCGCGGGAACCAAGGACGTCTCCCCGTCCGTGGAAGCCATGCCCGTCAGGACCAGGTCCACGGGACGTCCGTCGGAGGAGATGTGGCGGATGGCGGCGGCAAGGGCCAAGGACGTGGCAGCGGCGTCGGATCCTGCCAACGCGTCATCGCTCAGGTGCACTCCGGAGTAGGCACCGATCTGCAGCGACTTCTTGACCGAGTTCACGGCCCCGGAGGGACCCATGCTCAGTGCGATGACCTCGTTGCCGGCCTTGGCGCCGCCGCGTTCTTCAGCAAGTTGCAGCGCGGCCTCGAGGGCGTATTCATCCAGTTCGGACAAGATACTTTCGTCACGGTCCGTGGTGTTGCCCGGTCCTGTGATGTGCCGGTCGAACTGGGCGTCCGGGACGTGCTTGACCAGAACGACAATCTTCAATGTCTCTTCCACTGTCTTCGAAGCAGCCTTCCATGCTTGTGGACGGCCAACCGCAGTAAACGTGGCCGTGAAACGCCCAACGCGTGGGCTCCCCCTAGCTAAGCATATTGCCCGCAAAAAACCATTGCGGGGTTAACTCCTGTTTCAGGATCGGTCCTCGCCCGCGGCGGACGCCCGACGGCGGGAGGGCACCATGGGTTGGTTGCCAACCGCAGGTGCCTCCCGCCGTCGTACTTTACGTTGGGTCCAGCTTTACGTTGGGTCCGGCCTACTTGGCGGCGTCGAGCGTGACGTCGACTTCCTGTGACTGGCCGTTGCGTTCGATGGTGACCTTGACCTTGGCACCGGCAGGCTGTTCGCGGACGGCGGCAGTCAACTGGTTGGGGTCGCTGATGGCGTAGTCGCCGAACTTGGTGACGACGTCCCCTACCTTGATGCCGGCCTTGGCGGCCGCCGAGTCCGCTGTCACTGACGCGACTTCAGCGCCCACCGAGAAACCGGAATTGCCGCCCGTGGACGACTTTGACCTGACCGACACGCCAAACTGTCCGTGGCTGGCCTTCCCGTTGTCGATGATTTCCTGGGCAATCCGCTTCGCGTGGTTGATCGGCACACTGAACCCAACGCCGATGTTGCCGGTCGAAGAATCGGAATTGCCGCTGCCAGCCGAGGCGATGGCGACGTTGACGCCGATGATCTCGCCCTTGCTGTTGACCAAGGCGCCGCCGGAGTTGCCCGGATTGATGGCGGCGTCCGTCTGGATCACGTTGATGGCAATCGATCCCTCGTTCGCCGAGCGCTGGCTCTGGCCGCCGTTCGGCGGAGCGAACTGGAAGCCCTCGTCGTTGCCCTGGCTGTTGTCCGGCCCATCCTCGGGAACGGCTGACGAGGCAACGCTGATGGTCCGGTTGAGCGTTGAGACAATACCGTCGGTCACCGTGCCGGTGAGTCCAAGCGGCGAACCGATCGCGACGGCGGTGTCCCCCACGTTGATCTTGGAGGAATCACCCAGCGTGGCCGGCACCAGCCCGGAGGCGTCGGATACCTTGATGACCGCGAGATCGGACAGCGGGTCAGTGCCCACGATCGTGGCCTTCATGACCTTGCCGTCACTGGTACGGACTTCGATCGCGGCGTTGGACGTAGCGCCGTCCAGCGTCACCACGTGGGTGTTGGTCAGGATGTGGCCTTGGTCATCAATGATGATGCCTGAGCCCGTGCCACCTTCACTTCCGCTGGTGGCCTTGATGGTGACAACGCTGGGTGACGCCTTTGCGGCAGCAGCCGTAATGACGTTGACGTCGTCCTTGTTGTTCACGATCAGGGTGCTGGACTGGCCGCTGCTGGAGGACGCCGTGGCAGGCTCATCCATCAGCGCACTGGTACCAGCCACCACTCCGCCGCCCACGAGGCCCGCTGCCAGGATGCTGGCAACCAGTGTCCCGACGCCGAAGACCGGCTTGGCCTTCGTTTTCCCGGAGGGCTGCTGGCCGGGGGCGTGGTAAGTGCCTTGGCCCTGCCGTGCGTGGCTGCTGTTCGGGTCGTGGCCGCCGGTGGATTGTGCGCCGTAGAACGGGTGGCGCTGGGGGTACTCCGGCCGCTGCCCGGCAGCTGGGTAGCCTCCGCCGTACGGGGCCCGGTCCGGCTGCTGGTAGCCTCCGGGCTGCGCTTGGCCGTGTTGGGGTTGGCCGGGCTGTGACTGGCTTGTTTGGGGCTGGCTGTGCTGAGCCTGTCCGTATTGGGGTTGGGCGAACTGCGGGCCTACGGCGGGGCGGCCTCCCTCGGCGCCCGGCTGGAACGCCGGCAAGGGGGCAGTGGGCTGGGCAGGAGCTCCGTAGCCGGAGCCGGCTGCGGGTTGCTGCCGGGTGGGGTTGGCATCGGAAGTGCCCGTACCGTCCCGTGGCGCCGAAGGCTCGCGGTTCTCCGGTGCATTTCCCTGAGCTGGGTTCTCCGTCATGGGGGTGTCCTTTCGTTCTGACCTACCTCAACTATGGACCCGTTGACTGGAACAATTTCGGACGTTTGCTGGGAGCTTACTGAAAGGCCCCTTTCCTGCCCGGGAACACGCTGTCCCCACCGGCGCTGAAGGCTTCAACGCGCGGAACTTCGGGGTTTCTCCTGTATTTCGCTGGTGGCATATTCAGCCCTGTGGACGGGGTATGGGGTGCACCATAGAATCAAGAGGAATTGCCACAGCGACCTGCGGCTTTACACCATGCGTGGGGGCGCTGAGCATTCTGTGACGATTGGTTCGCCCTGTTCCAGTCGCAGACGTGCTGAAGGGTTGCACATGCGGTCAATAGTGAAACGTGTACTCGCCGTGATTGGCGTGGCTGGAGTGCTGGCCCTCCCGGCCGGCTCGGCCTGGGCTGCGGACCCGGTCACCATTCCATCCGGCACAAACATCGTCGATGACGCCAACGTCCTTGGCAGCCGGAAGGGCGAGGTCCAGGACGCCATTCAGAAGACGCTCAAGGACCACAAGTACAACCTCTACGTGGTGACGGTTAACTCTTTCGAGAACCCCTCCGATCCCAAGGCTTGGGGCGAGGCCGTGGCCGAGAAGAAGCAGATGGGCAAGGCGGACGTCATCCTGGCGATATCGACTGCCGGCCAGTACTACTTCGCCCCGAATTCCCAGAGCTCTATCTACTCCAAGCGCACCAACATCACACAGAATGCCATTGTCGCGAACCTTGCCGGCGGCAAGAAGGACTACGCCCAGGCAGCCATTGACACCGCAGCCGCCATTGGCGACGCCGCCGGCGGCGGAAGCGGCACCGTACCCAGTGGCAACAGCGGAGCCGGCGTCCTGGTGGGAGTCGGCGCTGTGGCCGTCGCCGGTGCTGGAACCTACCTGTTCCTGCGGAATCGGCGCAAGAAGGCCGGCCAGACTTCCGACGCCGGGTATGGTCCCCAGAGCGGGCAGCTGGACCCCTTGGCCGGCCTCAGCATTCCCGAGCTTCGCCAAAGGAGCGGATCGCTGCTGATCGAGGCGGATGACGCCATCAAGTCCAGCGAGCAGGAACTCGGTTTCGCGCAGGCACAGTACGGCGATGCAGCCATCGGCAACTTCACCAAGGCCTTGCAGGAAGCCAAGAACCACATGACGGAGTCGTTCAAGCTGCAGCAGCAGCTCGACGACCATATCCCCGACACCGAGGAACAGCAGCGGAGCTGGCTCGGCGAGATCATCCGTCGTTCCGAGGCCGCGCTGGCCTCCCTCCGTGACCAGAAAGCCGATTTCGATTCACTTCGCGAACTGGAGAAGAACGCTCCCCAGGCACTCGCGGCAGTAACGAACGGGGCACGGGAAGCGGACGCACGAATTGCCAGCGCCGAACAGTCTCTCGAGGCTCTTCGGACAAAGTACGCGGACTC
This sequence comes from Paenarthrobacter sp. YJN-5, assembly GCF_015040095.1. Lineage (NCBI taxonomy): Bacteria > Bacillati > Actinomycetota > Actinomycetes > Micrococcales > Micrococcaceae > Paenarthrobacter > Paenarthrobacter sp. YJN-5. Next base: position 1,513,273 of record NZ_CP053544.1, on the reverse strand, counting down.
CGCGTCGGCGCAGGTTTCCGACAACATCCTGCAGGCCAAGGAGCGGCTCGCGTTCGTCCAGAACGCGGCGGCAACAGCCCAGGAGAAACTCGCTTCCGGCGAAAACAGCCTTGCTGCTGTTGCGGTGCGCGCCGCCGAAGAGAGCCTTCATCAGACCAACGTGCTGATCGACGCGATCTCCAAGACCGCCGGCAGCCTGGACGAAGCCCGGAACTCGCTCGAAAGCGCCGTGGCCGAAACCAGCCAGGACCTGGCGCAGGCAAGGGCAATGATCCAGTCCGGACAGCACCCCGAGCTCGCCGGACCGGTAGCTGGCGTTGAAGCAGCCCTGGCGCAGGTCAAGAATGAAATCAGCAGCGGAAAGATCGATCCCATCGCAACCCTGACGCGGGTGGAAACGGCGCATCAGGCCCTGGACCAGGCCCTCTCCGGCATCCGGGACCAACAGGAACAGGCGCGCCGCGCACAGTCCTCGTTGCAGCAGACCATCATGGCTGCCCAAGCCCAGATCAGTGCAACCAGCGACTACATCACCGCACGCCGCGGTGGGGTCGGCACCGAGGCACGCACCCGGCTGGCAGAGGCCCAACGGAACCTGGATTACGCATTGTCCATCTCCCGCAATGATCCCGTCACTGCACTGACCTACGCACAGCAGGCACACTCGCTCGCGGCGCAGGCGGCACAGTTGGCACAGGCCGACGTCGACCACTTCGGCTACGCCGACCAGGGCTATGGCCGTGGCGGCATGTTCGGAGGCGGCGGAGGCGGCGGCGGACTTGGCGGCGCCATCCTGGGTGGCATCCTGATCAACTCCATCCTCAACGGCGGAGGCGGCGGATGGGGCGGTGGCCACAGCGACGGCGGCGGAGGAGGCTTCTTCGGTGGCGACTCCGGCGGCGGATGGGGCGGCGGAGGCGACTTCGGCGGTGGCGACTTTGGCGGAGGCGACTCCGGCAGCTTCTAGGCAACACAAACTGGTTCCCGCCACCACGAAACAGGTGGGCCCCTGGCCCCATTCACCTAAGCGGTACAACAACTGATCACTGATTTCAGTGGCTTCCACTGAGCAGGACGAAAGGCAACACCATGGTTAAGCAGTCCATTTTCGGTCGGATCGCACAGCTCGCGAAGGCAAACATCAACTCTTTGCTGGACCAGGCCGAGGATCCGCAGAAAATGCTGGACCAGATGGTCCGCGACTACACGAACAATATTGCCGAGGCCGAGTCCGCAGTGGCACAAACCATCGGCAATCTCCGGATGCTGCAGGCCGACTACAACGAGGACGTCAAGAACGCCCAGGACTGGGGCAACAAGGCGCTGGCTGCCTCCCGCAAGGCCGACGAATACCGCGCTTCCGGTGACACCGTGGATGCCGAGAAGTTTGACAACCTCGCCAAGGTTGCCATCCAGCGTCAGATGGCAGCCGAGTCCGAGGCCAAGGCAGCGGAGCCGAGCATCGCTTCGCAGACCGAAGTGGTGGACAAGCTCAAGAGCGGCCTTGACCAGATGAAGAACAAGCTGAACCAGCTCACCGCCAAGCGCAACGAGTTGGTAGCCCGCTCCAAAACCGCAGCTGCACAGTCCCAGGTCCACGACGCCCTCAAGAGCATCGACATCATGGACCCCACCAGCGAAGTGGGCCGTTTCGAAGAGAAGATCCGCCGCGAAGAGGCCAAGGTCCTCGGCCAGCAGGAACTGGCTGCCTCCAGCCTCGACGCACAGTTCAACCAGCTCGAAGATCTGGGCGAGCAGACGGAGATTGAAGCACGCCTGGCAGCCCTCAAGTCCGGTGGCAGCAAGCCTGCCATTGGAAGCGGCGCCCCCGCCTCCAGCGGTGTAACCATCGACGAAGCAGATTTCGACAAGCTCTGATCACTGCCTCGGGTCACTGATCACTGAGTCGAGTAACTGGCCGGTCCTCCAAGGGCCGGCCAGTTTTGCTTAACGCCGGGATGATTGGGCTCCCTACCCGCCGCGCCTGCTCAGGGAACCGGAAACGCTGCCGGGTCCGTCGTGGGCCGGGCCGGAGCCGCTTCGGTGGCCACCTCGGCCCGGATCTCAAAACCGTTGGGATGGAAGTACGTCACAGTGCACTCCAGGACTTCGTCATCGGCACCCAGGGTGGTCCTCTCAAGCCGCGGCACTACCGGGAACTCCCGCACATTCAGGGCGTCAGCAAGGTGCTCAGGCGGTGCGTGCATGGTCACGGTAATCTCGGCCCGTTGCAGGGGTTTCAAGGTCCTGTCCTGGATCACCTGGTAGATGGAGTTCCGTTCTGCGTCAGCAAGGCTGATGTGCCGGCCGATATGGGACGGGATGAAGATTTCCGCTATGGCGTAGGGCCATCCTCCGCTGGAGTAGGAACGGCGGATGACCAGGACAAGGTTGTCCGCGGAGACGAGCTTGGCAGGGACGGTGTTGTCTTTTTCCATCCACTTGTACTCGATCAACCCCTTGACCGTTTTCATCCCGGCAGCCGTGAAGGTCTCCATGAAGGGGGCCAGCCGGTTGAGCATGCGGGCAGGGCGCTGCGCCATGACGAATGTTCCCTTGCCTTGGCGGCGCACAAGGAGCCCCTTGGCTACGAGGGTTTCCATGGCCTTCCTGACGGTGGTGCGGCTGATTCCGTACTCTTCCATCAGCGACTCCTCCGTGGGAATCCTCGCACCCGGTTCCAGGCGGCTGACGTGGTCCGCCAGGACATCGGCCACCTGTTGGTACACGGCCACGGGACTGTTCCGCTGCAGGACCTGGCCCTCAAGCTTTTGTGTGAAGTCTTCTTCGACCATTGGCCCTTCCCGGCGATCGGCGTGCCCAGCTGTTCGGGAATCGATGCTAGCACCGCATCAGGACGGTGCTGGATACGCATAAACAAAAGATCCGGACCAGTGATTACTGATCCGGATCTTTTCTCCAGTTGCGGGGACAGGATTTGAACCTGTGACCTCTGGGTTATGAGCCCAGCGAGCTACCGAACTGCTCCACCCCGCGTCGCTCAAACAACAATACCCTAAGCGGCAGGGTGCTGATGACCATATGGCGCCCGGAGTGCCCGAGATCACGTCGCGGATCTGCGTCCGCGAAAAACTCGCGTCCGTGAAAATTCGGGGTCCGTGAAAATATGCGGCCGCTAACCCAAACATGGGGTCCAAAAAATACCCGGAAAACAGAAAGTCCGGATCAGTAAGACTGATCCGGACTTTCCTCTCCAGTTGCGGGGACAGGATTTGAACCTGTGACCTCTGGGTTATGAGCCCAGCGAGCTACCGAACTGCTCCACCCCGCGTCGCTCCAACAACATTACCGTCCGCGGACCGGCAGTCCAAATCCTGGAGCCGTGATGTGCGTCTCCCCTGACCGGGAGCCCAGCGCCGGCCTCCTGTAAAGGCTTCGGCACCGGCTTCCTTAAGAATCGGCACAGGCTTCCTTAAAAAGCGGTGCCCGCTCCTGGTGGGAGCGGGCACCGGCCTTGCTATAAGGACTAGCTACTTGGGGAGGGCGACGGCGTAGCGCTGGGCGTCGCCGCCGGTGCGGGAGTTGCTCCCAGCCTGGCCTCGGCGTCGAGTGCCTTCTTCAAGGCCTCCGACAACTTGGTCTGCTGGGTTCCGTAAGCGGCGAAGTCGCCCTTGGCGAGAGCGGCCTGGCCGTCCGTGATGGCCTTGTTGGCTTCATCCAGTGCCGCCTTGAGTTCGGCCTTGGCGTCCGCCGGAGCCTCAGGCGTGGTGGTACCCGGCGGAGTTGCAGGAGTCTGGCCATTGTTATCGGAGTCCCCGGCCTTCGCACCGGAATTGCCGCCGAACAATTGGTCCAGCGCCTCATCCAGCGTTGGCGCGAAGCCGATCTTGTCGCCGAAGGCCACCAGGACGCGCTGCAGCGTCGGGTACGACGTCTCACCCGTCGACTTCAGGTAGACCGGCTGCACATACAGCAGGCCACCGCCCACGGGGAGCGTCAGCAGGTTGCCGTTCAATACATCCGAGGCTCCTTGTCGCAGGAGGTTCAATGCCTGGGACACGGTGGGATCGGAGTTGAACTTGTTCTGCGCCTGGCCGGGGCCCGGCACCTGCGTGTCAGTGGGAAGTTGCAACAGCCTCAACTTGCCGTAGCTGTCCGCCTTCACACCCTTGACGTTGCCGGCGTCGGAATCAGCAGCCAGGAAGCCATACAGGATGTTCCTCGCATTTCCGTTGACGGTCTGCGGAATGAAGGACGAGGTGAGCTGGAACGCTGGCTTGTCCTGATCGGGCATTTGCAGCGACATGTAGAACGGCGGCTGCTTGACCGGCTCCGAGACCGTTGGATCGTTCGGAACGCTCCAGGCATCGTTGTTCTGGTAGAAGCTGTCAGCGTCGGTCACGTGGTAACGGCCCAGGAGTTCACGCTGGACCTTGAACAGGTCCTCCGGGTAGCGGACGTGGCTCATAAGGTCACCGGACATCTCCGTGTACGGCTTCAGCGTGGTCGGGAAGACCTTCTGCCATGCCTTCAGGAGCGGATCCTGTTCATCCCATGCGTAGAGAGTCACCGAGCCGTCGTAGGCATCAACAGTCGCCTTGACCGAGTTACGGATGTAGTTGACCGAGCTGTTTGGCAAGGCAACCGTTCGTCCGGCAGTCGTTTGGGAGTCGGCGGTGGCGTTCTGCAGCTGCTGCGGCTGGGAATACGGGAAGTACTGGCTCGTGGTGTAACCGTCCACGATCCACTTCACGCGACCATCCACCACAGCCGGGTAGGCATTGCCGTCCACCGTGAGGTAAGGCGCCAGCTTCTCTACACGTTCGCGCGGGTTGCGGTCGTACAGGATCTGGGATTTCTCGTTGACGCCGTCGGACAGAAGCAGGTCCGAGGACTGGAACTTGATGGAGTAGAGAATCCGGTTAAGCCAGTTGCCAACATTCGGTCCACCGTTTCCAGTGAAGGTGTACTGGGTTTCCCCGGTGCCTTCACGCCCGGCCGGCCGGTCCTGCTCACGGTGGGGTGAGCCCTCCGGAGCGCCCACAATGGAGTATTCAGGCGAATTCTCGCCGAAATAGATGCGCGGCTGGTAGGAAGTGTCGTTGCCGAGGACACCACTGGACGGGATACCGGACTGCAGGAACTCCGGCTTGCCGTCGACCGTGAACTTGTTGCCCTTGGCTGCTACTACGCCGTAACCGTGGGTGTAGACGATGTGCCGGTTCACCCAGGTTTGCTGGTTGGCGCTGAGACCATCGGGGTTGAGTTCGCGCACGGCAATCACCGTGTCCTGAACCTTTCCGTCCACCGTGTAACGGTCCACGTTCAACGTCTGCGGGAACTGGTAATACGGACGGTACTGTTCCAGCTGGGAGAACGCCGAGGACACAAGGTTGGGGTCCAGGAGGCGGATGTTCGCGGCCGTTTGGGCGTCCTTGGCAAGCGCACCGCTCTGCGCCGTCGTCGTGGCGTTGTAGGCCGATACCTCGATCTTGTCCAGACCGTAGGCGGAACGGGTCATATTGATATTGCGGGAAATGAATTCCCGTTCCAGCGTGTTCTCCGACGGGCGTACCTGGAACTGCTGGATCACCCAAGGGTAGACGCCGCCGGCCAGGATCGCGGTGATGATCAGCATGGCGGTGCCGATGACCGGCAGGCGCCAACGGCCAATGACTGCGGCGACGATGAACAGGATAGCTACCAGGCCTGCCGCCACGGCCAGGATGGCCTTGGTTGGCACCACGGCGTTGACGTCCGTGTAGAGCGCACCGGCCCAACGGCCGGAGGCACTCTGAACCGTCGTGTAACGGTCCAGCCAGAAGTTGACACCAAGCAGCAGCAGGAACAGTGCGCCTGTGACGGCGATGTGGATCTGGGCTGCACGGCTGGTGAAGACCCCACGCTCCATGAGCCGGATGCTGCCGTAGAGGTAATGGGTCAGGATGCCGGCAATACCCGCAACTACGGCGATGCTGATCAGGAATCCCGTGACGAAACCAAGGAATGGCAATGACATCAGGTAGAAGCTGATGTCAAGGTTAAACAGGGGATCCGCCTGTCCGAAGGGTTCCTGGTTGAAGAACAGAAGAATCTTCTGCCACTGGCTGGCGGCAGCGCTGCCGGCGAAGAGCCCAAAAAGGATAGGCAGGCCGACCATGACGACCCGGCGCACAGGTTCCAGCTGCGCCTGGTAGCGGTTGAGGTTGTCGCGGGCTTCGGCGTCCGGGGCATACACCGGCCTGGACCGGTAGGCGATCCGGATTGCGAAGAAGACGGCGGCGAACATCATGGCAAAGCCGACCATGAACGTGATGATCCTGGCGAGGTTCTCGCGGATGTAGACCTCGAAGAAGCCCAACTGCTGGTACCACAGGACATCTGTCCACACATTGGCGAAGAAAATGAACCCGACGACCGCCACGGCCACGACAATGAGCGTCGGGGTCAGGGCACCTCGTCTCAGCGGCGATCTTCCGGGTGGGCTGGAGCTGGCGGGACGGGACAAACTCTGTACCTCATTGGTCGTCAGTTAAAAGTCGGTATGCGGGTGTTCGACGGCCGTCCCAGCTGGGTGCAGGTGAAGCCGTCATATATGCCACGAGTGGCGGCGGAGCTAAGTTCCACGGCCAGTCTAGTTGTTTGCGCAGGTGGGGAGGCCCGATGTGTCCTGGCCCGAGCCGAGCTGCTCCACGGCGGCCTTGGCATCCGCCAAGGTCTCCACCTTCACCACTTGAAGACCATCCGGGACGTTTCCCACGACGTCTGCACAGTTCGCTGCGGGGGCGAGGAACATCGTCGCTCCATGCTGCCTGGCCCCGATCATCTTCTGCGCTACTCCCCCGATGGGCCCCACAGCCCCGTCCGCAGTGATGGTGCCGGTTCCGGCCACATGCCGGCCGCCGGTGAGGTCACCGGGAGTAAGGGTGTCGACAATGCCCAGTGCAAACATCAGGCCCGCGCTGGGGCCACCCACGTTGTCCAGGGAAATCTTCACGTCGAAAGGGAAGGTGAAATCGCTGGACAGCAAAATTCCCAGGACGTAACGGTCGTTGGCATTCTTGGTTGGCGTCACCGTGACCGACGTCGTGGATCCGTTCCTGTCTATCCCGACGACCACCGATGCCCCGGCCCCGGCGGAGAGTTCGGCCTGGACCACGCTCATGGACGTGATGGCTTTGCCATTGATGGCAAGGAGGCGATCGCCCTCCTGCAGTTTGCCTGATGAAGGAGAATCATCGGAGAGCCCCGCGACCGTCAACCGTTGCTCAAAGGGAATGTCCAGCTCACGCAGTGCCGCCGCAACAGCATTCTCCTGCGAAGTTTCCATGGCGATCTCGCCCTGCTGAACGGTTTGTTCCGCGGTGGTGCCCTTGGGATAAATCAGTTCTTCCGGATAGACAGCCTTCGATTTATCCAGCCAGGCACGGAAAAGATCGTAGATGCTTGCCGGGCTCTTCGGACCACCGGCCATCAGGACAGTGGTCAGATCGAGGTTGCCTTTGGCCTGGTAGGTTTCATGGCCGGACACAGTGATGACAGGTTTATCGCCGTCCTGGCCAAGGGTATTGAACGTCGGGCCTGCGGACTCCACCACGTAAGGAACCGGAAGGGCAGCGGCTCCCAAACCGAGGCCCAGCGCAACCAGGCCCGAAACAACCATCATCATGTATCGGCTGGAGCCGCCCGGAGGCGCGGGCGCCGCGGACGTGGGATCGGCGTCGGGCGTTTGACGCGGGTCAACCGAACCTTCGGGGCTGGGCGAAGTAAGCATTGGTGCCTCTCTATGCCGCCACTGCCTGACGGCCAATTTTCTCTCCTGCCGCTACGGCGGCAGAGGGAACATACCAAGCATCCACACTACGCGTTCGTAAAGCCGGAAGGCCTCTTTGCCTACAGCGAACGGCGCACCACGCAGGCAGACAGCCCCTCCGGCGCGCGGTACGGTGAAAGTGATCACCAGCCAGTTCGACGATCGGCGGCACCATGTCTTCAAACCCCAGCAATCCGTCAAACGACGACGAAACCCCCAAGGATCCGCTAGCGGAAATGCTGCAGAACCTGATGGGCGGCCAGGGAATGGGAAACATCGATCCGGCCGAACTGGCAAAGGCCGCCGGGCTGCCCAACGACCCCAACCTGCTGCAGCAGATGTTTGCACAGGTCCAGGCCATGATGAGTTCCACCTCTGACGGTCCTGTCAACTGGCAACTCGCCCACGATAATGCCCGGCGGGTGGCGGCTGCCGGCGGCGATCCGTCGGTGAACTCCCAGCAGGCGCGCGAGATCGATGAAGCCCTTCGACTGGCGGAACTGTGGCTGGATCCTGTGACCGACCTTCCCTCAACCGGACTGATCGGCCGCGCGTGGTCCCGTGCCGAATGGGTCGAGGCGACGTTGGGGACGTGGAAGCGCCTTACGGAACCTGTTGCCAACAGCGTCGCAAACGCCCTGTCGAACGCCCTCAGCCAGCAAATGCCCGAGGAAATGAAGTCCATGATGGGCGGCGCTTCCTCGATGCTGCAGAACATGGGTGGAGCGATCTTCGGCATGCAGCTTGGACAGGCAATCGGCGCGCTCTCCGCCGAAGTCGTCAGCTCAACGGACATCGGCGTTCCTTTGGCGGACCTGGAAATGGCGCTCCTGCCTGCCAACGTAGCGAAGTTCGGCGAAGGACTGAGCCTGCCGGAGAACGACATCCGGCTGTTCCTCGCCGTCCGCGAAGCTGCCCACGCCAGGCTCTTCGTCCAGGTACCGTGGCTTCGCGGACACCTCTTGGGGGCCATCGAGGCCTACGCCCGGGGCATCCACATTGACATGTCCCGGGTCGAAGACCTCGCCAGGGACTTGGATCCGAGCAACCCGGAGGGTATCCAGGAAGCCCTGTCGCAAGGCGTCTTCACTCCCGAACGGACCCCGGCGCAGACGGCAGCCCTGGAGAAACTGGAAACCGCACTGGCGTTGGTCGAGGGCTGGGTGGACGAGCTCACCGCCGAGGCCACAGAGAAGGTCCTGCCTTCAGCGACGGCGCTGCGCGAGATGGTTCGGCGACGCCGCGCAACCGGCGGCCCTGCCGAACACGCATTCTCTTCCCTTGTAGGGCTGGAGCTGCGGCCCCGGCGTCTTCGGGATGCCGCAACACTGTGGGCAACCCTCAAGCAAGAGCGCGGCATCGAGGGCCGGGACGCCATCTGGCACCACCCGGACCTCCTGCCCACCGGCGAGGACCTGGACGATCCCAACGGGTTCTCCGAACGGCGCCGGCTTGCTGAGGCAAGCGACAGCGAAGTGGACGATGCCCTGCAGAAACTGCTCAGCGGCGGCTACGACACCCCGGATGATGCCGCGGCCCCGGACGAGCCCAAGGCCCCTGAGGATGGAGACCCGGACTCCGAATCCGGACCAACGAAGTAACGGCTCCGCGAAGAAACCCCTGAGCCAACAGCTACGGCAGTGGCCGCCCACGTAGGCGGCCACTGCTTTTGCTTGTCCGGCGTCGGGACTCTTTAGATCACTCCGGGTTCAAGCCACGCGAGGTGGCAAAGGCGACTCCTTCGAGAAAACCCTTGGCTTGCTGGGTTTGCGGATAGGCTTCCAGGAGACGCCAGAAATCCGCCGTGTGCCCGGCCACCAAGAGGTGCGCCAGCTCGTGAAGCAGGACGTAATCGATGACCCACTGGGGCATGGGCTGCAACTTGTGGGAAAGGCGGATGGTTCCATCGGCCGGCGTCGCCGATCCCCACCGGGAGTTCTGGTTGGTAACCCAGCGGACCGACGTCGGGACTGCCCTGCCGTCCAGGTAGGTCCGGGATAGATAGTCCGCCTGCTGGGCAAGCGCCTCATCGGTGGCCGGACGGCGTTTGCCCGAGCCGCCCGCACGGCGCTCCCCCTGCGTCTTCAACTTGGCCAGCATGCGGCGCACCCACTCACGTTCCTGGGCTTTGCTGAAGGAGGCGGGAATGGCCACCACCGCATTGCCGTCTTCCCAGAACGCCGCTACGGTCCTTCGCCGACGTGCGGAGCGCCTCACGAGCACCGGGGCGCCTTCCTCTGTGCGCAGCGGGATGTCGTCAGCCATCAGTGTCCGGAACTCTGTTCAATAACCTGCAGTACTGCTTCCCCATACCGCTCCAGCTTCGATGGCCCCACGCCTGCCAGCCCGGCCAACTGCTCCAAGGACCCGGGCCGGGCCTCGGCGATAGCTGTCAAGGTGGCGTCGGTGAAGACGACGTATGCAGGCACATCGGCTGATTGTGCCTCCTCGCGGCGCCACTGGCGCAATGCTTCGAAGGTCTGTTCCTCGTACGACGGCGGGCACTGGTTGCAGCGTCCGACCTTCCGTTCCGCCCCGGTTGCAAGCATGCTGCCGCAAACCCTGCACGACGCCGGGGCAGCCGCTTTTCGCCGCGGCTTACCGGCGCTGCTCCGGGCGTTGGCAGTTGCCACCGAGTCAGGACGAAGGCCGTCAAGGAACCGCGACGGCTTGCGGTTTGCCCTGCCGCCGGGCGTCCGGGCAGTGGACCAGGACAAGTTGAGGTGTTCGCGGGCCCGGGTGATCCCGACATACAGCAGCCGGCGTTCCTCGTCCACGTCCTCAGGTGAATCGGCAAAAGAAATGGGCATGAGGCCTTCACTAAGCCCTACCAGGAAAACGGCATCCCATTCCAAGCCTTTCGCGGCATGCAGGGAGGCAAGGGTGACGCCCTGCACCGTGGGAGCGTGTTGGGCCACGGAACGTTCCTGGAGCTCATTGACAAACTCAGCGAGGGTGAAGCTCTCTCCCCTGGTGGCGGAAAGCTCATCCGCCAATGCCACCAGCGCCGCCAAAGACTCCCACCGTTCGCGCAACGCCCCTCCGCTGTGCGGGGCATTCTCCGTATAACCCAGGGAAGCGATGATGTCCCGCACAACTTGGCCGAGGGACTCCTGCGGGCCTTCCGCCACTGCCCGGGTAGCCGCCCTCAACTGGAGGATGGCGTCGCGGACTTCCTTGCGTGCAAAGAACCGCTCTCCGCCGCGCAGTTGATAGCCGATTCCTGCGGAGGCCAACGCTTGTTCATAGGCTTCGGATTGGCCGTTGGTGCGGAACAGGATAGCGATCTCGCTGGCCTTGACTCCGGCGTTGAGCAGCTCCTGGATCTTCCCTGCCACGACTGCTGCTTCTGCCTCGTCATCAGGGCACTCCACGAACCGGGGATCGGGTCCGGCAGGCCGCTGGGCCACAAGTTCGAGCGGCGGTGCCCAGGCTGCATCGGCTGCCGGGCCACCGCTGCGGCGCGAGCCAAGGAGGTCATTGGCCAGCTTGACCACTTGGGGCGTTGACCGGTAGTCGCGGATGAGCTTGACCACCGTGGCTTTGGGGTACCGCGCCTTGAAGCCCAGGAGGTGCTGGGGGGAAGCACCGGTGAAGGAGTAGATGGTCTGGCTGGCATCGCCCACCACGCACAGTTCGTCGCGTTCGCCGAGCCAGAGATCCAGAAGCCGTTGTTGCAGCGGTGAGACGTCCTGGTACTCATCCACCACGAAGTGGCGGTACTGTTCCCGCACCGTAGCGGCCACCTTGGGATCTTCCTGCAGGATCCCAACGGTAATCAGCAGGACGTCCTCGAAGTCAATGACGTTCCGGTCCGTTTTGATGTCCTCATAGGCCTGGAACACGCGCGAGACGGCCGTGAGGTCCAAGCCGCCCGGAGTACCGCGGCCCTGCGCGTTTTCCAGGTAATTGGCTGGCGTCAGCATGGAGACCTTCGCCCATTCGATTTCCGCGGCGAGGTCCCTGATGGATGCGCGGTCGGTGCTCAGGCGAAGGCGGCGGGAGGCCTCCGCAATCATGTTCGCCTTGTGGTCGAGGAGGCTGGGCAGCGTGCCCCCGATGGCTTGTGGCCAAAAGAACTGAAGCTGCCGCAGCGCCGCAGCGTGGAACGTGCGTGCCTGTACGTTGGGTACGCCAAGGTCCCTGAGCCTGCTGCGCATTTCAGCAGCAGCGCGGGCGGTGAAGGTGACAGCCAGCAGCCGCTGTGGTGAGTAGACGCCCGAATGCACCCCGTACGCGATGCGGTGCGTAATGGCCCGGGTCTTTCCGGTGCCGGCGCCGGCCAGGACACAGAGCGGCCCCGTCAGGGTGCTGGCTACCTCGCGTTGTTCCTCGTCCAGGCCGCCCAGGATTCTGTCCTCAAGTGTCCCGTCGGCCGGCGTCATTCCTTCGATCACGGTTGGAGGTCTTCGATCACTCCGCCGTACCAGTGCTCTATCAGGGAACGGGCAATGGACAGCCGCGTGGAAATGGTGATCTCGCCGCGCAGCACGGCATCCTGCAGTTCTTCGCGACTGAACCACCGGGCGCGGGTAACCTCAACGCCGTCGGGCCGGGCAACGGCGTCGTCCGTGGTGGCAGTGAACCCCAGCATCAAGGACGCCGGGAACGGCCATGACTGCGAACCCAGGTACTGGCAGGCGGTGACCCGGACGCCAACCTCTTCGCCGATCTCCCGGACGACCGCCTGTTCCAACGACTCACCCGGTTCAACGAAACCGGCCAAGGTTGAATAGTTCTTTGCATCCGCCGGACCGCCGCCGCCCAGGAGCAAGCGGCCATCAGGCCCGACCACCGTGACAATGATCGCCGGATCCGTACGCGGGTAGTGTTCCGAGTTATCGGCGGGGCAACGCCTGACCCAACCGCCGGCCTCAACGTCGGTGGGTGTGCCGCACTGCGGACAATGCGTATGCGTAGCATGCCAGTTGCTGATGGCACTGGCCTCAACAAAAAGCGCGGTGTCGCTTGCATCCAGCCGTCCTGCGACATCCCGGAAACCTGCCCACTGCGTATCCGCCGGAGCCAGTGAACCGAGGGTCAGCTGTTCACGCACGGAGAAGAGGACAACGGGGGTGCCTTCCGGAACCGATGACGGGCCCAAGGTGGTGCCCAGGTAGATCGGGAGGACGTTCCCCGGCCCGGACTGGTTCAACCCCTGCCATAGAGTGAGGGCATGGCCGAACCACAAGCCTTGGCCGTTTACCAAGGCTTGGCGTTGTGAAATCACTATGGCCTTGGCCGTCCCCGAGGCAATAAGCTCCTCCACCATTCCCGGCTTGAGCCGTGCTGCGGAGCCGCGATCCACCAGGGCAGGGCGCACCGGAAGAACAGTGTCCATAAGGTGGTTGGCCAGGGCTGGAGACTCCGTATAGCTCATGTATCTACCGTACTGACTCGCACCGACAAATAACATTTCAAGCATCCCGATGTGGACGCCCGACGGACGCAGCCCGCGTACGGCCCCGATTCGTCGTTGATTTCCGGAAGATCTGGAGACTCGCCGCAGTGCATCATGGCCATGGGCGCGACTCAATCTACCGTTGAAGACGTGAGAAGAACACCGCTTGAATTGGCCGCCATTGCAACCGCGGCGGTGCCCGGGCTGGCGCCGACGGCCACAGCCCCCTCCCCTGACGACGCCGACTTCGACTCCGCGTTGCTGATGGATGGCGAGGGCAAGCGCTGGCGCGTCAGGTGTCCCCGCCACCCGGAGGCCAGCACGCGGCTCGAGACGGAGTTCATGATCCTGCGCGCTTTCGCGCCTGCCATCCGGGCCGAGCTGCCGTTCCATGTGCCTACCGTGGCAGGGACGGTCCGCCAAGGCGACCTCACGACCTTCGTTTATGCGCATTTGCAGGGTTCCACCCTCTCCATCGAGGAACTCTCCGAAGGCAGTCCGGACCTGGCACGCGAGATCGGTTCGGCACTTGCGGCGATCCACGATCTTCCCTTGGCGCTGGTCACCAATGCCGACCTCCCCAGCTATTCGGCCAATGAGTTCCGGCAACGCAAACTCAACGAACTGGACCAGGCGGCGACGACGGGAAAGATTCCGGCCGTCCTCCTGCGGCGTTGGGAACATGCGCTCGAAGACGTGGCATTGTGGCGGTTCAATACCTCGGTGGTGCACGGCGATCTCCACGAAGACAACCTCATGGTGCAGCACGACGCCGTCACTGCTGTCACCGGGTGGACCGACCTCCGCATCGGCGACCCCGCCGACGACTTCGCCTGGTTGGTTGCTTCCAATGAGGCATCGTTCATTGATGCGGTTCTGGCCCGGTACACGCAGGTCCGCCGCGAGAATCCTGATCCCCACCTGCTTCGGCGGGCGGCTCTCCTGGCCGAATTCGCCCTTGCGCAGTACTTGGTCAAGGCGATGGCCGTCGGGCACCAGAACATGACGGCGGAAGCCGAATCCATGCTGCAATCGCTCGCCGATGACATCGAAGAGCAAGCACGGAAGGATGAAGCAGCCCGCGCCGAGGAAGGCACCGCGGACGAGCGCGTGGATGCCGCTGCTCCGGCGGACGCCGGCACAAGTGTAGGGGCCGCTCAGCTGCAGGGACCGGCGCTTCCCGCCGTGAGTGTGGCGGCCATCCCTGACGCCGAAGCAGAGGCCGCTTCATCAGGTGCCGGGGACGTCGAGTCCGAACAGGACCCCGATGCCACGGGGACAATCCCCGTTGTCGCAGCAGGGCCTGCCACCGGGACCTCGGAGCAGGAAGACACCTCCACTACGGCCATCAACGTCGTCAAGCTGGCGCCGGTGCACGCGGCGGACAGGGCCTAAGCCCCACCGCCACGATTATTGCCCTCTCCCGCCACCGTTGTGGAGCAGGGCCTTGGCGATGATGCCTTCAAGCTCTTCAGCCGTTCCGAGGTCATGCGGACGCACAACGGCGTCCTCAGCGACGTAATAAAAGGCAGCGCTGACATCCTCCAGCGGAACCTGCTGGAGCCTCGCCCAGGCCAGGCGGTAAACAGCCAACTGGACCGCCCGTGCCTCCAATTGCTTTCCTGAGGGGCGCCGACCCGTTTTCCAGTCAATCAACTGCCAGCGGCCGTCTGCGTCGCGGAAGACGGCGTCGATCCTGCCGCGAACTACGACGTCCCCGATCTTCGTCTCCACGGGTACTTCCACGAAGGCAGGTGCCCTGTGTGCCCACTCAGACTGTTTAAAGGCGTCAGCCATTTCCTTGAGCCCGTAGGCGTCGTCGATGTGGGCGTCCGCTCCCGGGGCCTCGTCGAGGTCCAGCATTCCGGTGGTTCCGAAGTACTCTTCCACCCAGGCGTGGAAGGCAGTTCCCTTCCGTGCGGACATTCCCGGTTCCCGTGGCACGGGTCTACGCAACTGTGCCAGAACTGCCGCGGGATTGGTTCCCAAGTCGACAAACAGCGAGGCCGAGATATGGCTGGGCAGATGGACGGCTTGCTCCGAAGAGTGCCGGCCATGGCGCGCGAGCAGAAGTGCAGCTTCTTCCGACCATCGCAGGAACCGCCCGTGCGTCGCTGTGTTTTCCTGTGGCAAGGGTGGCTCTGACCCGTGATCCCCGATGAACCCGCGAACCAGTTCCGCTGCCCTGTCCATTGCCGCACGACGACCGGGGGCCAACCGCAGGCGGTTGCCGTTCCGGGGATCCGACGGCCCTTCCAAGGGATCATAAGGAAAGAGCGCTACCTCAACTGTGGTTGTCAGCGGACTCGACTGCGGCAGTGCTTCCTCGGACACTGATTCCGGGTGGATCCCCGCTGCGCCGTGGTCTGCGAGTTGGGCCAATTCCGATAAGAAGGGCGACATCTCTGCAATACCCGCCCTGGAACCGTTCCAGGCGGCGCTTGAGACCCACAGCACGAACTTTGCCCGCGTGTAGGCAACATAGGCGAGGCGCCGCTCCTCGGCCTCGCCATGGTGCTGAACGTCGGCTTTGAAGGCCTTCTCTGCGTCGAGCCATCCCTTCTGGTCAGGCTGGTCAAGATCCCACTGTGGAAGGTCCGCGTGGTCCCCCCGCAGCGGCCACGGCAGGGCGGACGAGCCACTGCTCCAGCGCGAGTCACGGTTGCTGGGGAAAGACCCGGAATTCAGGCCCGGCACGAAGACCACGTCCCACTCCAGGCCCTTGGAAGCATGGACTGTCAGCAGCTGTATCGCTTCCCGGTTCGCCTCTACCGGAGCTGCATCCAAGCCGCCTTCCTCCGAGGCCGCGGCTTCCAACCACGACAGGAAAGCCAGCAGATCGATCCGCTGCGACGTCTGCAGGAATCCTGCGGCGGCGTCCTGGAACGCGTCCAGGTTGCGCCGGGCCTGATGAATGCTGACGCCCGGCTTGGCCGCTACTTCGATGTCCAGGAGCATGGCCCGTTCCACCTCACCCAAAAGCGTCGTGAGGTCGTCACCGATGTAGCTGCGCAGCACACGCAACTCCGCGGACAGCTTTGCGAGGCGGCCCAGGGCCTCCCCGCTGATAGTCCTTCCCTGCGCCGAGGTCCACCCGGCCTGAGGCAGGTAGTCCAGGGCTTCGACGAGACTGGCCGAGTCCGTGAGATCGCTCTCCACCACGACGGCCTGCGGGTCCTCATGGTCATCAGGGAAGGCCGTCTGCACCCCGGGGGTTGACCGGCGACGCGCCAGGTAGCGTGACCAGTCACCGAATGCCATGAGGTCTGCCGGACCGATCCGCCAGCGTGCCCCCGCCAACAACCGCATCAATGCATCGGAGCGTCCGGGATCGGCCAGTACGCGGAGCGTAGCCACCAGGTCCACGATCTCCGGTGTATCAAGCAGGCCTCCGAGGCCCACGATCTGGTAATCGATGCCCTGGACCTCGAACTCCCGGCGCAGGCACTCCATCTGGGCTCGACGACGGCAAAGTACTGCCATGGTGGGCCTGACCGGCGTTCCGTCTTTCTCCTCCTCAAAGATGGTTCGCTGGTACCGGCGGACATCCCTGGCCAAGGCTGCGGCCTCCTGTTCGTCCGTCTGGAAACGGCCCATGACGACAGCGCCCTCCACCGCCGCCGGGCTGGGGACCAACGGCGGCACCTGCACTCCGCCGGACCTGGTACGGTCACCGGCCGGGCCGTCGGTGGAGGCTTCCTGATTCAACGGTGCGGCAATGGTGTTGGCAGCCGTGAGGATGTTCCGACCATTCCGCCACGCCGTAGTGAGGTAGGAGGTGGGCGCCGGAGCCAAGCCAGGCTCTCCGCGTCCCGGGCCTGTGAGGCGCACCGGGAACTCGTGCACGAAATGGAACAACTGCCCGGCCGAAGCTCCCCGGAACCCGTAAATGGACTGGTTGGGATCGCCCACGGCGGTCACGGCATGGCCGTCCCCGAAAAGCCGGGAGAAGAGCACCAATTGGGCGTGTGAGGTGTCCTGGAACTCGTCCAGGAGGACCACCTTGTACCGTGCCCGTTCAGTGGCCGCTGCCAACGGAATATCGCGGGCAATCCGTGCGGCCAGCGCTACGAGGTCCCCGAAGTCCAGGACGCCCCTCTGCCGCTTGGCTTCCTGGTAGCGGACCACCATATCAGCCACGCTGGCCCGCGTGCGCAGCATCGCTGCCATGTCCAAGGCGCCTTGGGTTGGATTCTTTTTGGAACCGGCAACGTAAGGCAACCGGGTCAGGACCCCGACCTTTTCCAGGATCCATTCCCGCACCGCGTCCGGCTCCCGGAGATGCTCGGCACATTCACCCGCGAGCTGGATGACGGCATTGACAAGAGTGGACTTAGCGGCCGTGAAATGCTCGAAGGTACCGTCGTAAGCCTCAACGATCTGGCTGGCCAATTGCCACGACTGGGCGCTCCCCAGCAGGACGACGTCCCGTTCGATGCCCAGGCGCAATCCGTAATCGGACACGATGCTGCTCGCATAAGAGTGGTAGGTGGATACCTTGGGCTCGAGGTCGTCGGCGTTGGCCAGGCTCTCCGGAAAGCCAAGCCGGCCATCATCTTCGGCAGCAATGCGTTGAAGCGTAGCGAGCTTGGCCCGGATCCGGCTGGCCAACTCACCGGCAGCCTTGCGGGTAAACGTAACCCCCAAAACCTCTTCAGGACGCACCCAGCCGTTGGCGACCAGCCACACCACCCGGTCCGCCATGGTGGCGGTCTTGCCGGAACCCGCGCCGGCGATGACCAGCCGGGGAGTCAGCGGGGATTCAATGATGCTTGCTTGTTCCGGAGTTGGCCTGTTCTTTTCGCCAAGGATGCCCGCAAGCTCAGAAGGCGTAAACCGGACCGGGAGCGGTTCATGGGAGCGGGGATCGGTTGCAGCAGTTGTGCCCATCCCGTCCAGAAGATCGATCGTCATTCCGTGACCTGCTTTCCTCTGGCACACAACGGGCAAACATCGGGCAGGCGGCAGCCGTGTCCGCCGAACCCGCTCTTGCCGGGATCGTGCCGGGCTTCGAATGTTGCTCCTGCCATCAAACGTGCGGCTTCGTTGACAAGGGGCCCAGCCCAATTGTCCTCTGCCTCCAGCGCATCCTGTTGTTGAATGACGGGCGTTTTGGTCTTGGTTCCCAACTGGGCGAGGGCGGCGCCCCCCGGGGCGCGGGCGGATGCAGCATCCGTGGAGGAGTCGGCGTCGACATTCGGTCCAACCACGCCGGCATCCTCAAATGCCCCTTCGAGGACGGCGACCTGGTAAGCCCCGAGCTGCGGGTGGCGGGCAACGTCCGCCTTACCGGGCTGGCGCTTGCCGGTTTTGAGGTCCACGATCACCAATCTCCCTTCGGCATCAATTTCCAAGCGGTCCACCTGTCCGCGCAGGACTGCGTGGCGGGCGCCGTCGTCGGTTCCGGACTCACCGTGTTCGAGGTCCGGGAGGCGGACTTCGAAATCGTGTTCCACTGCCAACAGGCTTCGGCCTTCGCTGCGCATCTCCACTACGTACTGGGCCAGCTTGCGGACCATCAGTTCAGCACGCTGGAAATCGAGCTTGCCTTCCCAGTTGTCCTTCATGCCCAACGTGGGCCAGCGCTTGACGAGTTCGGCAACATACTCGGCTCCCGAGGCCTCCGGCAACTCCTGGGCAATGCCGTGAACCAGGGTCCCCAGGCTTCGGGCAAAGTCCGTTGCTGCTTCTCCGCCGGCGGCCTGGACAAACCAATCAAGAGGCGATTTGTGAACGGTCTCCACCTTGGACGGCGACACGCTGACCGTTCCGCCGGGCGGTACGATGGCGGCCTCCGAACTCAGGGGCGCCAACCCCCACCAGGAGTCCGGGTGGGCTCCGGGAACGGGTGGCTCGGCCATGGCGAGGCGGGCAAGCACACGCGCTGCAACGGCCGCGACATCGGGTTCTCCCGGAGCTGCCGGCTCTCCGGACTGTGCATGCTGACGGAGCTCGGCAACCAACGCACGCAGCGTCATGGGCCGGTCCACGGGGGTGTACTCCCGCTGGTACTCCCCCGGCGGCAAAGGTGCCGCATAGTCCAGGAACGAGGAGGGCTGTTCGTCCTCGGACGATACTGCCGTGCAGATCAGCACCTCGCGGGCCCGCGAAACCGCCGTGGAAAAGCTACGGAGCTCGTCATAACGGATGTCCCTCAGGCGGCTCAGTGGTCCGCGCCCCAGCGCGTATTCCACGCCATGCTCTACGGCATCGGCGAACAGGGTGCTTCCCAGCAACTCACCGCGAAGCCGGGTGTTGGGCCAGACCCCTTCCTGGAGCCCGGCAACTATGACGACGGGCCACTCCCGGCCTGCCGCCCTGGCGGGCGTCATCAGTTCGACGCATTCTTCCAGTTGTGCCCGCGCCGCCAGGGTGTCCATGGGAAGTTCCTGGTTCAGCAGGTACTCCAGGAATTGCTCGGGCCCGGAGCCCGGCAACTGGTCCACGTAGCGTTCGGCCGTATGGAACAGGGCCATCATCGCATCAAGGTCGCGGTCGGCCCGCGCGCCCGCATTGCCGCCTTCGAGGGCTGCTTCCGCCCACCGTGATGCCAGTCCGGTGGCGTTCCAGAGCGCCCAAAGGACCGATTCGGCGTTGGCCCCGGGCTCATTCGCAGCTGCGGAGCCGGCCGCAAGCATTCGGGAAAGCCTCCGTGCAGCGCTTCCCTCGATACCCAGGGTTGCAAGGGCACCAGGCTGCAGGAGCGCTTCTACCAGGAGGGCATCACTGGACCTGCCTCCGCCTCCTTGGAGCTCCTCGCGCCGCAGGGATTGCCGCAGCCTGCGCAGTTCAATGGCCGATGCGCCACCAATCCGCGAAGTCAGGAGGGAGACTGCGGTTTCCGGTGTGAGTTTCTCCGGATCGAGGACGACCGCGAAAGCCTCCAGCAGGGGCCGAACTGCTACCTCGTCCCGGACTGCGGAGTCGGCAACGGGAACGCGGACGGGAATTCCTTGGCCGCTCAGGTACCGCTCCAATTGGGAAATCTGGCCACCGTTGCGGACGATGACGGCGATCTCGCTGAGTTCCCGGCCCTCCCGTAGCTGCGCCAGGAGGATGCGCTGCGCTATGTAGCGCATCTCGTGGACGGAAGAGGGCAGTATGTGGCCCTCAGCCGTACCCTGCACGCCGGGGACGGAATGGCCGTTGCGCGGCTTGCCTGTTTCCGGCTGCGCTGGAACATCCGGCTGCGCGAGTACATCCGGTTGCGCCAGTACTTCCGGCGGCGCTAAAACACGGGCCAGCTGTCCGCCCGCACGTTGCGAAATCCGTGACGCCACCCTGGTCCACGCCTCGGCGACCTGCGGAGCGTGGCGATGCGTGACTGACAACGGGCGGACGAGGACATCTTCCTCCCGCCCGCCCCGCAGCAGGGATGGAAGGTCCGCCACCAAGTCCGGGCGCGCGCCTCGGAAGCCCTGGACTACGGTGTCCGGCGAGTATGTGACCAGGACATCCTTGCCTTCGGCAATGTCTGCCAACAGTTCAAAGATGGCCGGGTTTGATTCCTGTGCATCATCAACCAGGATCAATTGAAGCCGTTCCCGTTCGGATGCCAGGAAGGCCGGCGAATCCTGGAAGATCTGGCGGGCCGTGGTAAGGATTCCGGCGGGATCGAAGGCCTCCGGCATACGCAGGTCCAGGACGTCCCTGTACTCACGGTAGAGCTCGGCCGCAGCCATCCAGTCCGGCCGCCCGCATTCCCACGCGAGCGCCACCAGGTCCTCGGCCGTGCGTCCGGATTCGATAATACGGTCGAACAACTGACGGATCTCGTGCCGGAAACCCCGGGTGGACAGAGCCGCCGACAGATCGTCAGGCCACGGCAACTCGAAGCCCGGCGCGGCGTGGCCCTCCAACAGTTCCTTGATGATGAGGTCCTGCTCAGGTCCGGAAAGCAGTTTGGGTGGCCGCGGCAGCGGCAGGACGCCTTCTGCCTTGGCACGCCGGATGACATCGAAAGCGTACGACGCCCAGGTGCGTGCCGGCGTCGTACTCAAGCTCCTGTCCAACCGCCCTGTGAAGGTGTCCCGCAAAGCAGCTGCGGCTTGGCGGCCAGGGGCAAGGATTAGGATATTCTCCGGATCCACTCCGCCCCCGGTGACGCGGCGTACGGCCGATTCAACCAGGACAGTTGACTTGCCCGTGCCCGGCCCGCCAGGGATCAGAACCGGGCCGCTGCCCTGCCCAAGGGTCACGATTGCTTCCTGGTCCGGCGACAACACGGGTGCCTCGTAATGCGTTTCCTTCGGAGGAAGCAGGCGCAGCGCGGCCGGGGCTTGGCGGTTCTTGGCGGCAGTTACGGTCACACAGTCATTTCATCATCGGGCACTGACAAAATATGGAGCTGACGCTCCAACTGGTCGGAGATCACATCCAGTTGGTCAAATTCCTCGTCCGAAGGTGCCCAACGGGCAGACACCAGGTCCACCCTCCAGCGCCCCTCCCCCGTTCGCAGGAAAGCGTCATACGCACCGTGGAGCGGCGTCTCTTCCTGGAGGTAGTGCCGCAATGCTTCGGCTTCATGCCCGGGCGGCGCTTCGCCGCTGGCACGGAGGACGCGCCACCAGGGAACAGCGCTGCCATAGTGGCTCATCACGGAGCCGACCTGCCTCGGTCCGCCGGAGCCAAGGAGCTCCGCAACGTCGCCATAGGACACCGCGGCGCCCGACGGGATGAGGTCAACAACGGCCAGCACCGCAGTTACATACTCCATCCGCATGTGATCAGCGTAGCTGCAGAGTGTCGCTCCCAATAGTGTCGGTGCCGGCCGGTAGCTTGAAACCATGAGTTCCTGGAATACCCTTCCCCGTGCTGCCTTCGACCTCGAGACCACCGGAAAGAATTCCCGCTCCGCCCGGATAGTCACGGCGTCAATCACTGTTGTGGACTCCCGCGGCGAGCTGGTCCAGGAACATGAATGGCTCGCTGACCCCGGTGTTGAGATTCCCCTGGAGGCAAGCGAGGTCCACGGCGTCACCACAGCCAAGGCCCGGGCCGAAGGCCGTCCGGCGGCTGACGTGACGCGCGAGGTCGCAGGCGTCCTCCAGGGACTTTTCGATGACGGCACGCCCGTCATCGCTTTCAACGCCAGTTACGACTTCACGGTGCTTGCGGCAGAGTCGGCCAGGCACGGCGTGCCGCAGCTCACCCGTTTCCCCGTCCTGGACCCCTACATCATGAACAAGCAGGTGGACCGGTACCGCAAGGGAAAGCGGACGCTGACAGCCCTTTGCGAAGAGTACGGTGTCCTTCTGGACAACGCCCACACTTCTGCTGCGGATGCGCTGGCCACCCTTCGCGTCCTGGACGCCATGGCGGGAAAGTTTCCCAAGTTGCACATGCCTGCATCCCAGTTGCATCATTTGCAGGTGGACTGGGCAGCTTCCCAGGCTGCCGACTTCCAGGAATACCTCCGCCGGAGCAAGCCTGCTGCAGTCATCGAAGGCCAGTGGCCAGTGCTCCCTCCGGAGGATGCCAGCCGCGGAGGTTTCTGACCTCCACCCTGCGGGCCTGTGACGGAGTGCGATGCAACTCACAGGAATTCAGGGAACTCCTTTGCGGGCCGTGATGCGCCCACTGATTTCCCAAGCCCGGCTACTGACGGAACCTAGGAGGGCTACGCAGGCCCCACGCCTTTCGATAATTCGGTATTTGAAGGTCTCATCGGTCACCTGTTCGATTCACAAGGCCTCCGGGCGCTGGTGACATAATTAAGTTTGGCGGGTCGAAGTCTGCTAGGACAGCCGGAAACCTGGTGCTGTTACGTTCCCCGCCCACCACAAACGTCTGACGTGACCTTCGATGAAAGTGATTTCTTGATGAAATTCAAAGCGCCCAAGTGGCTCGCTGCTGCTCCCGTTGCAGCAGCCCTGGTGATCTCCCTCGCGGCCTGCGGCGGAGGAACCTCAGAGTCGAGCAGCTCAGCGACGGATGCACTCGCGGGCAGCGACCAGCAGACGCTGGACAAATACACCACCGCGGATGTCACTCCGATCGACCAGATCGATAAGTCGAAGCTTGGCCTCATCACCGAAGGTACGCTCCGCGTCGGCACGCTCAGCGACGCTCCGCCGAACATCTTCATCGATGGCTCCGGCAAATTCACCGGCTATGACAACGAGCTCCTGCGCGCGGTCGGCGACAAGCTGGGCCTGAAGGTCGAGTTCGCTTCCACCGACTTCTCCGCACTCCTGTCGCAGGTAGCGAACAAGCAGTTCGACGTCGGATCCTCCTCGATCTCCACCACGGACGCCCGCCGCAAAACGGTCGGCTTCACCAATGGCTACGACTTCGGCTACATGGCGGTCGTGACCAAGAATGACGCCAAGGTCACCGGGTTCGCCGACCTCAAGGAAGGCGTTCGGATCGGCGTCGTCCAGGGCACCGTGCAGGATGACTACGTCACCAACACCCTCAAGCTTGAGCCCGTCCGTTTCCCTGACTACAACACTGTCTACGGCAACGTGAAGAACGGCCAGATCGATGCTTGGGTTGCTCCCTCGCAGCAGGCCACCGGCCAGGTAAAGGAAGGCGACAACACCAAGATCGCCGAAAAGGTTGTCAACACCCAGAACTTCACCGCGTACGCCGTGAACAAGGACAACCAGCCCCTGATCGACGCGCTGAACGCCGGCCTGGACGCTGTCATCGCTGACGGCACGTGGACCAAGCTCACTGCCGAATGGTACGAGGACCGTCCGACGGCGGCCGAGCAGACCCCGCAGGGCTGGAAGCCGGGCAGCAAGGCCGTCCAGATTCCCGCCAAGTAACGCGGGGGTTCCATGGATATCCTCAAGCAACTCGCAGACACCTTCCTTGACTGGGAGGCGATGGGCGAAGTCATTCCCAAGATGTTCGCCGTAGGCCTGCCGAATACCCTCGTTTTGGCAATCATCTCGGGGATCATCGGGACGGTGCTGGGCATGGCCCTTGCACTGATGGGGATTTCCCGGAACCCTGTGGCCCGGTGGATTGCCCGTGTGTACACGGACATCCTCCGCGGCCTGCCCCCGGTGCTGACCATCCTGGTGATCGGGTTCGGCTTCGGACCCATCATCCGGGAACTGACCGGCTCCACCAGCCCGTACCCCATGGCAATCGCTGCGTTGTCCTTGATGTCCGGCGCCTACATCGGCGAGATTTTCCGATCGGGCATCCAGAGTGTTGACAAGGGCCAGCTGGAAGCCTCCCGCGCCCTTGGCTTTGGCTACGGCGCTTCCATGCGGCTCGTGGTGGTACCCCAAGGTATCCGCCGCGTGCTTCCGGCGCTGGTGAACCAGTTCATTGCACTGATCAAGGAATCCTCGCTGGTGTTCCTCCTGGGTCTTCTGGCCTCGGAACGCGAAATCTTCCAGATCGGCAAGGACGCAGCGGCGAACACAGGAAACCTGTCGCCATACGTTGCTGCGGCTGTGTTCTACCTCGCGTTGACCATTCCGCTGACGCACTTCGTGAACTGGATCGACGCCAGGATGCGCTCAGGACGCCCTGAGAAGAAAGAACCGGACGATGCCGCGGCAGTCGTCGGAAAGGGAGCCCAGGCATGAGCGAGTTCACTTCGGGGTCATTGACGGCCAAGAACATTCACCTTTCCTTCGGCAGCAACCATGTCCTGAGGGGCATCGACCTGCACGTACCGCAGGGCACCACGGCATCCGTGATCGGTCCTTCCGGTTCCGGCAAGTCAACCCTGCTCAGGGTCATGAACCGGCTCATCGAACCCGACCAGGGGGACATCCTCCTGGACGGCAAATCGGTACTGAAGGACAACCCGGATGAGCTCCGGCGCCGCATCGGCATGGTGTTCCAGCAGTTCAACCTGTTCCCGCACAAGACAGTTGCGGAGAACGTGACGCTGGCCCTGCGCAAGCTGCGCGGCATGTCCAAGGACCAGGCCCGCGAGGAGGCCCTGGCCCAACTCGATCTGGTGGGACTGAAGCACAAAGCGGACGTCCGGCCGGCCAATCTCTCCGGTGGACAGCAGCAGCGCGTGGCTATTGCCCGCGCACTGGCCATGAAGCCGGAAGTCATGTTCTTCGACGAAGCAACATCGGCTTTGGACCCGGAGCTCGTCAAGGGCGTCCTGGCCCTGATGACGGACTTGGCCAAAGGCGGCATGACCATGGTTGTGGTCACGCACGAGATGGGTTTCTCAAGGAACGTCTCGGACACGGTGACCTTCATGGACGCCGGTGTGGTGGTGGAGTCCGGTCCGCCGGAGGAACTGTTCACCAGCCCCCGCACCGAACGGCTGCAAGGATTCCTTTCGGACGTCCTCTAAGGCACGTTCCCTCACGGCCGCCATCCCGGGCCGCCGCTGACTGAAAAGCCCCGTCTTGCTCCGCTAACCAGCGGAGCAAGACGGGGCTTTCCTCTTGGGTTCTGGTTTCCGTGGATCCCCTGGCTTCCACGAAGACCGGGATGGGCCTTTAAGACGCGCCCGCTCTAAAGGGCTGACGCGGCTTTGACCCGCAAAATCGTCAGGACTGCATCGTCGATCTTCCGCATGAAGGCAGGATCCGACTGCGCCTTGTCGACGACGGCCTGGTGCATGGCAGGGATCCGGGAAGGGTCTGCGCAGACCATCATGGTTCCCCCGGCCCCGAAGAAGTTCAGCGCCCGGTCAGCACTCCCCCAGGGCTCCAGTTGGGCGGCACTGCACAGGTCATCCGAGACAATGATCCCGTCGAATGCCAGGTCCTCGCGGAGCATTGACGTGATCACGGGCGAGAACGGAGCAATGGTGGCGGGGTCAATCTTGTCGTAGTACGCGTTGGAGAGCATGACCCAGCGGGTTCCATTCTTGATCGCCGCACGGAAAGGCGCCAAGGCGGGATCGGTCCGGGTTGTTTCCTTATCCCGCACGTCCTTGCTGACGTCCGTGTTGGGCACCACCCGCCCCAAGCCCGGGAAATGCTTCACCACCGGCGCCACGCCTGCGTCGGCCATGCCCAAGGCGAAGGCGTTACCCAATTCGGACACCGTTCCGGGTGAATAGCCGTACTGACGCTGGAACCGTCCGATAGGGCCGTTGGACGGTGCGAACTCCGGGCTGGCAACGGTGTCCAGGACCGGCGCGAGGTTCACGTTGACACCTGCGCTCCGCAATTCCTTGCCCCACACGGCTGCCTCGGAACGTAACCGGGTTCCGCCCAGCCCGGCCTGTGCTGTTGCCGCAGGAATGGTTGTGAATCCGGGACCGGAAAGGACCTGCACGTTGCCGCCCTCTTGGTCCGTCCCGACGAACAGCGGAAGGTTGCCGGTGGTGCCCGGGCTGACGGTTCCGGTCAGGGAGGCCACGACCTTGGCCGTTGCCTCGGAGCCTGCTTTGCTGCGGCCGCTCAGGTAGACATTTCCTGTGTGGTAGGTAGTCAGGGCCGTCATGGTGCCCGGATCCGCGCCCGTTGCCTTGGCTGCGACCATGAACAACTGGCCAACCCGCTGATCCAGGCTGAGCCGGGACAATTGTTGGGACGCAGTATCAGCAGGTGCGGCCGAAGTAGGCGGCGCAGCGCTCAAGTTGGGCCCCGCGTCCGGGGAGGCTGAGGCGGTGCCAGGACTTTGCGTCGCGGCCGGCGGGGAGGACGCCGACGGCGGAGCGGGGCTTGAGTGCGGGGCAGTCGGGGTGGCGGACCCGGGAGCTCCGCTGTTGGAGCACCCGGTTGCCAGAACTGCGGTGAGACCAAGAGCCATGACGGTCTTGCTGACAGCCGTGACGGACTTGCTGGGGAAGGCAAAGGACGTGGTGGTGCGCATGGTAAACCGTGGATTCGTTGGGGTTGGGTTCCCCTACGACACTACCCCCGTTAAGCAAACAGCGCCCCATCAGCATCATGGAAGCCGAAGGGGCGCCGGTGGTTGGCGCCGGCCCTTAGGCGGTTGCTCCGGCGGCGGCCTTGGCTGCTGCCGGCAGTGCGTCGTAGATCCGGTTCATGGCAGCGTCGTCGTGGGCTGCGGAGAGGAACCATGCTTCGTAGACGGACGGCGGAAGGTAGACGCCGGAGTCCAGCATGGAGTGGAAGAACGGGGCGTACCGGAATGCTTCCTGGGCCTGGGCGTCCTGATAGTTGTGCACACCGTTGGCCGACGTGCCGAAGGCCACCGAGAACAGGTTTCCTGCGCGCTGGATGGAGTGGTCCACGCCCTCGGCGTCCAAGGCGGACGACAGGGCCGCGGAAAGTTCCAAGGACCGGGCATCTACGTGCGCGTAGACCTCCGGCGTGGCGTGCGTCAGGGTGGCGACACCTGCGGCCATGGCAACGGGATTCCCGGACAGCGTTCCCGCCTGGTACACCGGTCCCACCGGGGCCAAGTAGTCCATGACGTCGGCACGGCCGCCGAGGGCCGCCGTCGGCATTCCGCCGCCAATCACCTTTCCGAAAGTCAGCAGGTCCGGAGCCCAACCTTCCTGCTGACCGGTCAAACCCCAGTAACCGGCGTAGCCCGTACGGAATCCGGTCAGCACCTCGTCAAGGATGAGCAGTGCGCCGTGTTCCTTGGTGATGCGTGAGAGGCCTGCGTTGAAGCCCTCTCCCGGGGTGACAACGCCCATGTTCGCCGGCGCTGCTTCCGTGATGACCGCAGCGATGTCCTTGCCGTGGGCGGCGAAAGCCTCTTCCACGGCGGCCAGATCGTTGTACGGCAAGACCATGGTTTCGGCGGCCGCCGCTGCCGTCACGCCGGCGGAGCCCGGAAGTGCAAGGGTGGCAACGCCCGAACCTGCGGATGCAAGCAAACCGTCGAGGTGGCCGTGGTAGCAGCCGGCGAACTTGATGATGAGGTTCCGGCCGGTGAAGCCGCGGGCGAGCCGGACTGCGGTCATCGTGGCTTCCGTGCCCGTGGAAACCATGCGGATCCGTTCCACGGCGGAAACGCGCTCTTTAACCAGTGCGGCAAGGTTGGCTTCGTCCGGAGTGGACGCGCCGAAAGAGAGGCCCCGGTCAACTGCCGCGTGGACAGCCTCGAGGACGGCGGGGTGGGCGTGGCCCAGGAGGGCCGGGCCCCAGGAGCAGACGAGGTCCACGTAATCGCGGCCGTCAGCATCGGTGAGGTAGGCACCCTTGGCGGAGACCATGAACTTCGGTGTACCGCCCACTGAACCGAACGCACGAACAGGCGAATTGACACCACCGGGCATCAGGGATTGGGCCCGATCGAACAGTTGGTCGGACACAGGGGTGTTTGAGGTCATGGTTCCTATTCTTCCAGTGATTCCAGCGCCGCTATGACGCTTGCTTAGGCCTGTTCGGCGAGGAGCTCCGCCACGCGCGGGGCCACCTCGGTGCCGTAGAGCTCGATGCAACGCATCATGGACCCGTGCGGCAGCGTTCCGTTGCTGTATTTGAGATCGAAGCGGTCAACCCCGAGGTTCCGTTTGAGGAGGGCTATTTTCCGGGCTACTGTCTCGGGCGAGCCCACGTAGAGGGCACCTTGGAGACCGCACATGGCCTCGAACTCGCCGCGGTTACCCGGACCCCAGCCGCGCTCGGACCCTATCCGGTTGCGCTGCTCCAACCAATGCGGAAAGAGTTCTTCGCGCGCGGCTTCATCAGTTTCGGCGATGTATCCCGGCGAGTGCGTGGCGATCTGGCGCATGGGGTGCCCGTACTTCCCCATCGCCTCCCGGTAGAGATTGACCAAGGGCGCGAAGCGTCGGGGTTCTCCCCCGATGATGGCGAAAATAATGGGGTATCCGTACTCCGCACACCGCAGCACGGATTCCGGTGTCCCGCCTACGCCGATCCAGGCGGGCAACAGGTGGTGCTGGAGCCGAGGGTAGACCTGCAGCCCGTTGACGTTGGGCCTTGTCCGGCCTTCCCAGTGAACGGGCTTCTGGGCCCGGACCTTGTGGAACAGGTCCAGTTTCTCCTCGAACAGCACCTCGTAGTCAGCCAGGTCCAGGCCGAAGAGAGGGAAGGATTCCACAAAGGATCCCCTGCCCAGCATCACCTCGGCACGCCCGTTGGACAACGCATCAACGGTAGCGAAGCGCTGGAAAACCCTGATGGGGTCATCGGAGCTCAGGACCGTCACCGCAGTTCCCAGTCGGATCCGTGAGGTCACGGCGGCAGCGGCGCCGAGGAACACTTCGGGCGCGGATACCGCAAAATCGCGGCGGTGGTGCTCCCCGACACCAAAGGCGTGGATTCCGACGGCGTCCGCCAGTTTTGCTTCTTCCAGCAACTCGCGAAGGACTTGCGCGTGTTCCTTAGGGTTCCCGTCGGCATCCAGCCCCGCGTCTCCGAAAGTATTGAGGCCGAGCAGGATCTCCCCGGGGCCCACAGGGGCCGTGGGATCGGACGATACAGGGGTCATCAGGACTCCTTAAGCCAGCCTGCGAGTTCGGAGGCCCAGTAGGTGAGGATGGTATCGGCACCTGCCCGTTTGATACCCAGGACGGACTCCGTGATGGCACCCCGACGATCGATCCAACCGTTCGCGGCAGCCGCTTCGATCATGGCGTATTCGCCCGAGATTTGGTAGGCGGAGACCGGGACCGGACTCATCGCCGCGACGTCGGCCAGGATGTCGAGGTAGCTCATGGCGGGCTTGACCATGACCATGTCAGCCCCCTCTTCGAGGTCCAGTTCCACTTCCAGGATCGCTTCGCGGCGGTTGGCAGCGTCCATCTGGTAGGTTCGGCGGTCGCCCTGCAACTGGGAATCCACGGCTTCACGGAACGGGCCGTAAAAGGCCGAAGCGTATTTTGCGGCGTAGGCCAGCACGGCCGTGTTCTTGTGCCCGGATTCCTCCAAGGCCTGGCGGATGACGGCAATCTGGCCATCCATCATGCCCGAGGGCCCCAGCACGTGCGCACCCGCTTCGGCTTGGGCCACAGCCATCTGGCCGTAGATTTCCAGGGTGGCGTCGTTGTCCACGTAGCCATTGGAGTCCAGGACCCCGCAGTGCCCGTGGTCGGTGAATTCGTCGAGGCAGACGTCGCCCATGATCACGAGGTCGTCACCCACTTCGGCTTTGACATCGCGGATGGCCTTGTTCAGGACGCCCTCGGGATCCAGGGACGCGGTCCCCCGGGCATTGCGAACCTCGGGAACTCCGAACAGCATGATGCCGCCAACGCCCAGTTCCACAGCCTCCGCAGCGGCACGCTTGAGCGTGTCCGTGGTGTGCTGGACGACGCCGGGCATGGAAGTGATGGGGCTTGGCTCCGTCAGGCCCTCGCGAATGAAGGCGGGCAGGATCAGGTCTGCGGGCGCCAGGCGGTTCTCTGCGGTGAGGCGTCGCATGGCCGGTGTCGTGCGCAGGCGGCGTGGACGGTGGTTCGGAAAGCTCATCTTGTGTTCCCTTCATTGGCGAATACGGATTCCAAGGCGGTCGCGATGCCGTCCGGGGTGGGTTCCTTGGCTGTGGCAGCAACTGTCAGGCCGAGCCGCGCTGCTTCCGCGGCGGTGGGGCGTCCAATGGCCACAAGGCGGCACTTTCCCAGCGGCAGGAGGTTGCCGGCGATGCGCTTGGCGCCGCTGGGTGAGGCGGCCACAACGGCGTCGAGCGTGCCGTGGTCGAGCGCGGCGCGTACATCCTGGACGGTCACTTCACGGCCTGCTTCCTGGCCGGAGGCCACGACGGCGGGCGGCAGTTCACCGGCAAGGCGCCGTTCCGGCCGGGCCGGGTAGTCGACCGTGTGATAGGCGGTGACAACGGATACGGTCGCACTTTTTGCCTGCAGCCCCTCGGCCAAGGTGCGTGCGGCGATGTCCGCTTGGGGAAGGAACGCACGGCCCCCGCCAGCGGGCCACAGAGACACCAGGCCTTCGGCGGACTGCTGGCCTACCGGGGCCAGGTCCACGGCGATCCCCAGTGCCTCAAGGACGCTCCGGGATGAAGTGCCGACAGCGGCAACCCGGGTAGTCCCGGGTACCAATTGGCGGGGCTGGATTCCCCGTTCGGCGGCCTTTTCAATCAGCACGCGGATGGTTGTGACGCTGCTGATGACCAACCAATCGAAGGAGCCGCCCTGGAGTTCATCCAAAGCGGCGTCCATCGGCCCCTGGTCCTCGACCCGCTCAAAGTCGATGAGCGGGAGCACCAAGGCTTCCGCCCCCTTGCCCTGCAGAACGGCAGCAAGGGGCCGGGCCCTGTCCGCACTCCTGGTGATCAGGATGCGGCGGCCCTTTAGGGCGTGGAAGTCCGGCTGGTCAGGAAGCGGCAAGGTCCGCGATCTCCGCGGCGCCGGCGGCGAGCAACTGCTCTGCCACTTCGATGCCGAGCAGGGTGGCTCCAACTTCCGTCAGCCCGTCCGTGGCCTTCTTTTCCCTGACTGTCCGGGTCCCATCCACGGCGCACACCACTGCTTCAAGGTGCAGCATGCTGCCTTTCCGGAACGCGTAGGCACCCACGGGGGCTGCGCAGCCTGCCTCGAGCCTGGCCAGCACAGCACGCTCTGCAGTCACCGCAAGCCGGGTGTCGTCGTCGTTGAGTGCGCTCAGGGCCTGGGCAAGCACTCCTTCTCCCCCACCCGCTTGGCCGCGTTGCGGCGCATCGGATGTCCGGCATTCGATGGCAAGCGCTCCTTGCCCGGGAGCGGGGAGCATCACTGACGTTTCGAAGTATTCGGTGACGGTGTCCAGCCGGCCCATGCGCTCGAGGCCGGCGGCGGCCAGGACTACGGCGTCGAGGTCGTTGGATTTGCCCTCCACGACGTCGTCCGTGGCGTTGCCGGGCAGCCCCGGGACGCGGCCAAGGCGGGTATCGACGTTTCCGCGGATATCCAGGACCTCGACGTCGGGACGGGCAGCACGCAGTTGAGCCGCGCGGCGCGGGGAGCCCGTGCCGATCTTCGCCCCGCCCGGCAGTTCGGCCAGGGTCAGGCCGTCGCGGGCACACAACACATCCCGGACGTCCACGCGCTTGGGCGTTGCCGCAATGGTCAGCCCGGGCTCGGCGCCTGTCGGCAGGTCCTTCAAGGAGTGCACGGCGACGTCGCAGGTTTTTGCCAGCAACGAATCACGGAGCGCTGCAACGAACACGCCCGTGCCGCCCATTTGGGACAGCGAACCCGTCCGGACATCACCTTCGGTCCTGATGTGGACCAGCTCCACGGGAAAGCCCCCGACGGCGGCCAAGCGGTCCGCCGTCTGCTGGGTCTGGGTGAGGGCCAGTTTGCTGGCCCTGGTCCCGATGCGGACGCTCACTTGCTGCCCTCCGGCACCGGGTAGGGGTCATGTCCGCTACCGACAGTGGCGCCTTTCTCCGCTATCACGGGCTTGGCGCCCCGGAAGTTCTCGCAGCAGTTCGGGCGGCATACGTCGTACCACGGGCCGAGGTCCGTCACGTGCGGCCGCTCGGAGATGTTGTTCTCCACTGTGCGTTCGCAGATCAGGTCCACCAGGCCGGAGACAAATGCCGCGTGGGTGCCGGGCGTCGGGACCCTGGTAGCTTCGATTCCGAGGTTTCCGCACGTCTCCAGCGCCTCGGTGTCGAGGTCCCAGGCGACCTCCATATGGTCGCTCACGAATCCAAGCGGCACGATCACCACACCGCGGACGCCCTCGGGCGCGATCGCTTCAAGGTGGTCATTGATGTCCGGTTCCAACCACGGAATGTGCGGCGCTCCGGAACGCGACTGGTACACGAGGTCCCAGGCAACGTCCGGTGCCACCTGGTCCATGATGGCTTTGGCGTTGGCGAGGTGCTGGGCTGCGTAGGCGGAACCTTCGGCAAATTCGCGGGGTTCGTCCACGGACCGGCCCGCAGCCTCGGCGTCCCGGGTAGGGATGGAGTGGGTTGCGAACAGGACACGGATCTTGGAGTCCGGGTCCGTTTCGCCTGCGGCAACGAGCTTCCCGCGGATCTCTTCCAGTCCGGCCGCGGTTCCTTCCAGGAACGGCTGCACTACGCCGGGGTGGTCGAAGTATTGGCGGATCTTGTCGACTTCCAGCTTGCCGTCCAAACCCGTTTCCGTCAGCGCAACGCCGATGTCCTCGCGGTACTGGCGGCAGCTGGAGTAGCAGGAGTAGATGCTGGTGGTGAGCATCAGGATGCGGCGGTGGCCGGCGTCGTAGGCGTCCTGCAAAACCGGCGCGATGTACGGGTCCCAGTTACGGTTGCCCCACAGCACAGGCAACTCGATGCCGCGGCGGGCGAGCTCACCCTCAATGGCGGCTTTGAGCTCACGGTTCTGCTGGTTGATGGGGCTGATACCGCCAAAGGCGCGGTAATGGTGCGATACCTCTTCAAGGCGTTCGTCAGGGATGCCCCGGCCCCTGGTTACATTCCGCAGGAACGGGATGACGTCTTCCTGGCCTTCCGGACCACCGAAGGAGGCCAGCAGCACGGCGTCGTAGTTCTTCGGCTCCAGCCTGCCGCGCTCGGTCACCTGGTTCGGTTCAGTGGAGATGGGGAAAGTGCTCATGCAAGGACCTCTGCAATCTCAGCGGCGGTGACCCGGCGCCCGGTGTAGAACGGAATTTCTTCACGAACATGGTTGCGGGCCTCGGTGGCGCGCAGGTGGCGCATCAGGTCCACGAGGTCCACGAGCTCAGGTGCCTCGAGGCCGAGGATCCACTCCCAGTCACCCAAGGCAAAGGATGACACGGTGTTGGAAATGACCTGGGGGAAGTCCCGGCCCAGGAGGCCGTGGTCCCGCAGCATCTTGCCGCGCTCTTCAGCCGGCAGGATGTACCACTCGTAGGAGCGGACGAACGGGTAGACGCAGAGCCAGGTGCTGGGCTCGACGCCACGGGCGTAAGCAGGCACGTGGTTCTTGGCGAACTCCGCTTCGCGATGGACGCCCATGGCCGACCAAACGATTTCCGTTCCTGCGAAGAGCTTGCTCCGGCGGATGGCGCGGACAGCGGACTGCAGGTCTTCGGGCTTGGAGCCATGCAACCACACCATGATGTCAGCGTCGGCACGCATGGCGGACACGTCATAGCACCCCCGCACCGTCACGCCGTCCGCAGCCAGTTTCCCGGTCAGGGCTTCAAATTCCTGGGCAGCTTCGCCGCTGCGCAGGACGTCGGCAGAGCGCTTGAAAACGGTCCACAGCGTAAAAAACTGTTCTTCGTTTTCGGCAGTTTTAGTGACAGATTCGGCGGAAGTGTGGCTCATGGTTCAAGTTTGCCCCGTGCTGGCCCCTAAGTCGAAACGGATCAGTTCTACAAGACGTAGAAGTGATGCAAATCACATACTGGCGGTCTCGTGGGCAAGCTTCTTCGCTTGGGCCCGGGTATCGGCAACCACGGCAGCAAGGCCGTTCCCGGCCAGCCATCCCCCCACGACAGCCAGGCCCTCCATAGCCCCGCAGACCCGGCGAACCTCAGCCACGCGCTGTTTGTGACCCACGGCGGCAAACGGCAGGGCACCTTCCCATCGCACGACGTCCCAGTCCACGACGTCCGCACGGGTGATGGGAACCGTGAGGAGGTTCGAGGCGTCTTCCACTGCAGCCGAAAGCAGGGACTGGTCGTCCATGGCCGATGCAGACTGCCCGTCAGAGCCTTCGACGCCGACCAGCCGTCCGTAGGAAAGGCGGACCACGTGGGTGCCGGGACCGGCTTCCCCGGCAAGCCAATCCCACTTGGAGGTGGCGTGCGTCAGGGCCTTGGCCCTGATTCCCGGAGTTTGGGGGGCAACGAGGATTCCGGTACCGCGCGGCCGGCTGTCCAATTCGGGAAGATCCACTACCAGCGTCACCAGGCTGACCAGCGGGCCTGCTTCCGGGCGGAGTCCAGCCAGCGCCGGCACTGACTCCGCAAGCAGTCCGACGGCGGCCGGGCCGTCGAGCGCAACCACCAGCCGCCCGGCGTCGTACGTGGAATCACCAGCCGAAACCTGCCAACCGGTTCCGGCCTTGCGGATGCCGTCCACCCGCTGGCGGGTCAGCAGCACTGCCCCGCGGTCCTGCAGGTCCTTGATCAGGGCTCCGACCAAGGTGTGCATGCCGCCCTTCAGCCCCGCGACGGCGGAGCCGGCTTTGGCAGGCGCGGACCCCGCACCGCGCGCAGCCTTTCGTTGTGCTGCGACGGCAGCGGCAAGCGAGCCGTTGGCGCGGACGCCATCGCGAAGCCCGGGCGCCACCATGTCAACGTCCAACAGGGCCGGGTCGGCCGAATGGACGCCGCCCACCACGGGCTCCACCAGGCGCTCGAGGACCCGCTTGCCCATTCTCGTCCGGACCAGTTGGGAAACGCTCGTCAGCTCGGCAGAGGTGCCGAGCCCGGCCGGCAGGATCCGGTCCATGGATGCGCGCAGGGCACCAAGGAAGCCCAGCGAGCGCCGGACCTCGGGGTCCCACGGCTTGGCCGGGATGCCCAGGATTCCGGTTTTCGGAAGTTCCCTGGCGCCCTCGGGCAATTGCACCCATGCTCCCCCGGGCCGCGGTGCGACAATCTGCCCGCCGATTCCCAGCTCCCGGACCAGGTCGGCAACAGCGGAAGAACGGGTGGCGAATGACTCAGCCCCACTGTCAAGGGACAAACCTGCCACGACGTGGCTTCCCACACAGCCACCCCAGGACTCCGAGGCCTCGAGAACCGTCACGGCGATGCCCGCCATCGCCAGTTCGCGGGCGGCCACCAAGCCTGAGACGCCGCCGCCTACAACCACCGCCGTGGGGCTTTGGGGCGCGGCACCTCGCGAGCGCACGACGACTACTCCGAGGGGATGGAGTGGATGAGTTCAACAACCCGGGTCAACACGGTGGGATCCGTCTCGGGCGGAACACCATGGCCGAGGTTCACTACATGTCCGGGTGCCGCGGAACCGGCTGCGATGACTTCCCGGACGTGGGCCTCCAACACCTCCCAGGGAGCAGAAAGGAGCGCTGGGTCGATGTTGCCCTGCAACGGCACGCTTCCGCCCAACCGGCGGTTGGCCTCGTCCAGGGGCAGCCGGTAGTCGACGCCGACGACATCCACGCCAACATCCCGCATGGCCACCAGGAGCTCGGAGGTGCCGGTACCGAAATGCACCAACGGCGCACCCAGTCCGCGAACGTGGCTGAGGGCCCGCGAAGAGGCCGGCGCCACAAACCTGGTGTAATCAGCCAGGCCGAGGGAACCCGCCCAGGAATCGAAGAGCTGGCCGGCCGACGCGCCGGCTTCCAACTGAGCCTGCAGGAACAGGCCCGAGGCGTCGGCAGCCCAGTTGGCCAACGCCGTCCAGGTTTCAGGGTCTGCGTGCATCATGGTCCGGGGGCCCAGATGGTCCCGGGAAGGACGGCCTTCCACCATGTAGGCAGCCAGGGTGAAGGGAGCGCCGGCAAAACCGATGAGCGGAGTCTTGCCAAGCTCCGCCACCGTGAGGCGGACGGCTTCGCGGATGGGCTCCAGCGCTTCCCAGGTCAGCTCGGGCAGCGCGGCTACGTCGTCGGCAGTCCGTACCGGCTTGTCCAACACCGGCCCGACACCGGGAACGATGTCCACTCCGACGCCGGCGAGCTTGAGGGGAATGACGATGTCGGAAAAGAAGATACCGGCGTCTACATCATGGCGACGCACGGGCTGCAGCGTGATCTCTGCGGCGAGTTCAGGACGCAGGCATGAATCGAGCATGGCAACGCCCTCGCGTACCTTGAGGTACTCGG
Source organism: Paenarthrobacter sp. YJN-5 (assembly GCF_015040095.1). Lineage (NCBI taxonomy): Bacteria > Bacillati > Actinomycetota > Actinomycetes > Micrococcales > Micrococcaceae > Paenarthrobacter > Paenarthrobacter sp. YJN-5. Next base: position 1,476,550 of record NZ_CP053544.1, on the reverse strand, counting down.
GCAGGGAACGGCCGGCCTGACGCATGAACCAGACGGGCCTGCGCGAAGGCGTACCGCCGCGGTAGGCGGTGATCAGCGGCGAGTCCGCAGTGCGGCCATCATTGAGGGGGTGGCCCGGCCCAAGCTTGCCTGCTGGGGCATTGATGGCCGTATTGTTGGAGGGTGCCGCGCTAGAAGTCATGCCTTTGATTGTGCCGAAAATCCGGTGCAAAAGATAACGACAGGCTGTCACGTTCCACCCGCCGCCATACCCATGTGGCAGGGATCACTCCAGCTGGTGGTCATTGCCACGGCGGCACGTTGTTCTACCGCGCTACGAAAAAGCTATGATTGGTTTGTTGTGGTTCTTTTCTCATTGGTGGCTACACACGCCGACATCGACCTCGAAACCGTCGCTCAGTTGAGCAACGGTTCCTCCGAGCTGGCTTCCACCGCCCTGACGGGCTCACCGGTCGTCTCCGGAGCCGTGGTCCTGGCAACGTGCAACCGCTACGAAATCTATGGCGAAACAGCGAACGGCGCCGACGTCGAAGCCGCCCGCTCCGCCCTGGTTTCCCAGATCAGCGAACTCAGTGGACTCAATGAGCAACTCGTGTCGCGTTCCTTCAACACCCATGCAGGTCCGGACGTAACACGCCACCTCTTCGCGGTGAGCGCCGGGTTGGATTCCGCCGTCGTGGGCGAACGTGAGATCGCGGGGCAGGTCCGCCGCGCCCTGATCACCGCACAGCAGGAAGGCACCGCAAGTCCGGGGCTGGTCCGGCTCTTCCAAGCGGCTTCCAAGACCGCCAAGGACGTTGGCGCGCAGACGGCACTCGGTTCCCGTGGCCTTTCCATTGTCTCCGTGGCACTGGACCTGGCAACCGATCTTTCGGACAATCCGGACTGGTCCACCAAGAAGGTAGTGATCTTCGGTACCGGCGCCTATGCGGGAGCCACCATGTCCCTGCTGCGCGAACGGGGCTGCTCGGACATCTCCGTCTATTCCTCCTCCGGCCGCGCGGAAACATTCGTTGCCACCCGCGGCGGAACAGCCCTCGACGCCGATTCGCTTCCCGGGGCCGTGGCAGCCGCCGACGTGATGATCGGCTGCAGCGGTTCCGACAACCGGGTTGAGGCAGAGGATCTCGCCCGCGTCAGGACCAATTCGGGAAAGCCGTTGATTGCGATCGACCTTGCACTGACCCACGACTTCGATCCCGCCGTCGGCGAACTCGACGGCGTTGAACTCCTTACCCTCGAATCAGTCCGCCTGGCTGCGCCGCAGGAGCAGGCCGAGTCACTGTCCCAAGCCAGTGCGATCGTCAGCGGCGCCGCCACGGCTTTCGAATCAGAGCGCGAATCGCGCTCGGTGGATTCGGCCATCGTTGCCCTGCGACGCCACACCATGAACGTCCTCGACTCCGAAATGGAGAAAGTCCGCGCCCGGCACGGGTGCACTGCAGCGGCCGAGGAAGTCGAATTCGCACTTCGCCGGATGGTGAAGCAGCTGCTGCACATCCCCACCGTACGTGCCCGCGAACTGGCCTCCGACGGCCGTCAGGAAGACTACGTGGCAGCGTTGGAAGCGCTCTACGGTATCCAGGTGGAGCCGCCCCAGGCAGCTCCCGCAGCGGAGTGCCCGGTAGACCACCAGCAACTTCGCTCCGAAAGCGCCTAGCGCAAGCTTCGCCGGCTAAACCTGGCTGCCGCTCACCGCGACCGGTAGGCGGCTATTCTCTGCCTACATGTCAGTAGACGGGCTTCTCCGGTTCCACATCCCGCACCCAGGCGAGGATGCCGCCGTCGAGATGGCTGACACGCGTGTACCCCGCCTTCCGTGCGGCCTCCAGCACTGCGGCCGAACGCGTCCCTGCCTTGCAGTGGAACACGATGTCCCGGTTCTGCGGCAGGTCAACCCAGGCCTCACCGGCCAGGATCCTTCCCTGCGGAATCAGCACGGCGCCATCGATATTCACGATGCTGTACTCGCCTGATTCCCTCACGTCCACCAGGTCAAAATCGCGCTCCCCCGCTGCACGTTCGGCCAGCATCGCGGCGAGTTCCTTGGCTGTGACGGTGTGTTCGCCGTCGGTCGGGGCCGGCGGCGTAACCCCGCAGAATGCCTCGTAGTCCGTCAGTTCAGTGATGGGTTGGGCTTCGGGATCCTTGGACACCTTGATTTCGCGCCAGCTGCCGCCCAACGCGTCGAAGAGGGCAACCCGCCCCAGCAGGGAACGCCCGACGCCGGTAATCAGCTTCACTGCCTCGGTCACCATCAGCGAGCCCACTGCGGCGCACAGCATGCCGAAGACACCGCCCTCGCCGCAGGAGGGCACCGAGCCGGCGGGCGGGGCTTCGGGGTACAGGTCGCGGTAGGTGGGGCCGTGTTCTGCCCAGAACACGCTGACCTGGCCGTCAAAACGGAAGATGGAGCCCCAGACGTACGGCTTGCCGAGGATCGCTGCGGCATCGTTGACCAGGTAGCGCGTGGCGAAGTTGTCCGCACCGTCGAGGATGAGGTCATAGCCCGCAAAAAGCTCCAGCGCGTTGGACGCATCCAGCCGCTGGTTGTGCAGGACTACGGTGACCAGCGGATTGAGCTCGGCGATGGCCTTGCGTGCGGACTCGATCTTGGGTGTGCCCACATCGTGAACACCGTGGATGACCTGGCGCTGGAGGTTGCTCAGGTCAACGGCGTCATCGTCCACGATGCCCAGAGTCCCGACGCCGGCCGCGGCCAGGTACAAAAGCGCCGGAGAGCCCAGGCCACCGGCACCTATGACAAGGACTTTCGCATTCTTAAGCCTGCGTTGGCCCACCGCGCCGATTTCGGGAATGATGAGATGCCGGGAGTACCGTTCCACCTCGGCCGGCGTCAGTCCGTCGGCCGGTTCAACGAGTGGCGGCAGGACCGCGGGCGCAGTGGGGGCAGCAAGAATTGAGGCCATACCCCAATGTATGCCTGCCGATGCCGCCCGGTCATATTACCCACCGGTACAGTGGTCATAACTGCAAAGGAAAGGCGGCAGACTGTGGCTGACGGCGCACGGGCAAACGATGGGGCAGCAGCAAAGCAGGAACGGTCCGGTTCCACCCGCTCAGCAAGGTTGCCGCGGGACGAGCGCCGGGCACAATTACTGAACGCGGCATTGGAGGTTTTCGTTTCCAATGGCTTCCATGGAGCAGCCATGGATGAGATCGCCGAAACCGCCCACGTCAGCAAACCGGTCCTCTACCAGCACTTTCCCTCCAAACGGGACCTCTACATGGCGTTGCTGGACAGCCATCTGGCCGCACTGACGGAACTGATGCTCAGCGCGCTGAACTCCACCACGGACAACAAGGAACGCGTCAAGGCGGTAATGCGCGCCTATTACAAGTTCATTGCCGATGACGACCAGGCCCACCGCCTCGTCTTCGAATCGGACCTCATCAATGATCCCGACGTCAGCTCACGCCTGGAGACGTTCAACAAGACGTTCGCGGACGCAGTAGCCCATGTGATCGCCGAAGACACCAAGCTGCCGCCCCTTGAAGCTCAGTTGCTGGGCCGCGGCCTGGCGGGAATGGCGCAGGTCAGCGCCCGGTACTGGCTGGAAACGGATGGAAACCTTGACCTCGATGTGGCCAGTGATCTGATCTATCGTTTAGCTTGGCGCGGAATCAGTCGATTCCCCAAAGAGTCCTAGGCTACAAATAAGGGACTGACCTAAAACGTTGATTGGCTTGGAGGCCTTGTTGTGGAAGTAAAGATCGGCATTCAGAACGTTGGCCGCGAAATTGTGCTCGAATCCTCGCTCGATGCCGAGGCCGTAGGCAAGCTTGTTTCAGACGCCCTGTCCAAAGGCTCGGAATTGCGCCTCACCGATGATAAGGGCCGTCAGGTCATCGTTCCGGGCGGTGCCCTGGGCTACGTCGAGATCGGCGCTGAGGAAGTTCGTCGCGTGGGCTTCGGCGCACTCTGATCCAGAACGCCCGCAACGCTAAGGAGACCCCATGCTTTCCCTCGTCGTGATGGTGTTCGTAACCGTCGCCACCGGCTTCCTGGTGTGGGCAAACGACAAACGGCATGGCAAGTACGGCATTGCCGTCCCCGCGGGAGTATCCCTCGGAGTCGGGGCCCTCAGCTGGATCGCCTTCATTGCGGCCGGCTTCGGCTACCAGCCGGGGCTGACCTGGATTCCATGGGTCTTGCCGATCGTCCTTGGCACGGCAGCTGCGGCAGGCGTCGCGGTGTTCCTTGGCAGGACCCGGACCCTGCGGGACACTGAAGCGCTCACCAAAGCACTCCGTCTGTAGCACCTTCCCGGCTCAACGGGGCGACTAACAACTGTGGCCACCGCCCGCATGGGGTGGTGGCCACAGTTGTCAGCAGTACCCGCCGTCGCAGCTTTAGTAGGGACTCAGAGGAACTCTGCCCGGCCCTCCATCGCCGATGATGCCAGCGCGTGTTCCCTCCGTGGAATGCGGCCTGCCAGCCTGGCCAGCCTGCCTGCCTTGACGGCGTGCATGAATGCCTCACCCATCTGGACAGGGTTCTGGGCACGCGTCACCGCTGTGGCCAGGAGGACAGCGTCGCAACCGAGCTCCATGGCCAGTGCCGCATCGGAAGCAGTTCCGATGCCTGCGTCCAGGACAACAGGCACGGAGGCACGGGACACAATGACTTCAATGTTGTGCGGGTTAAGGATGCCCAGGCCGGTTCCGATCGGTGCTCCGAGGGGCATGACCGCAGTGGCGCCGAGGTTTTCCAGTCGCAGTGCCAACACGGGGTCGTCGTTGGTGTACGCGAATACTTTGAAACCCCGATTGACCAGTTGTTCAGTGGCGTCGACGAGTTCAACCGCGTCCGGCAACAGCGTGTGTTCGTCCGCGATGACTTCCAGCTTCACCCAATCGGTCTCCAGTGCCTCGCGGGCCAGCTCAGCGGTGAGGACAGCGTCCTTGGCAGTGAAACAACCTGCCGTGTTGGGCAGCACCCGGATGTTGTTGTCCACCAGCAGTTGGAACAGCGAGCCCGTCTCGGCCGGCGAGTAGCGGCGCATGGCCACCGTGGTGAGCTCCGTACCGGAAGCAACCAGGGCCGCCCCCAAACCGTCCAGGCTCGGGGCGCCACCGGTGCCCATAATGAGCCGCGAACTGAAGGCGACACCGTCGATTTCCAGCGTGTCAGTAGTGGTTTCGGTGTTGAGGATAGTCATGGTCAGCCTCCCTGGACTGCGGTAACGAGTTCGAGTTCATCGCCGTCGGCGAGGTTCGTTGCTGCCCACTGGCTACGCGGGACCACCTCCGCATTGCGCGCGACGGCGACACCCAGCTTGCCGCCGTCGGCCGCCTGTCCGCTCGGGTCGAGGATGCGGCCCGTAACGGACGTGACCAGGGTGCTGACGGATGCGCCATCGGCCACGGTGTGCCGGGCGCCATTGAGTGTGATGTTCATGCTGTTTCCTTGGTGGAAGCGATGGATGGTGTTGGAATGCCGCGCCCGGCGAGGGCGCCTTGCGGAGAAAAACGATCCGGACGGAACCGGACCCACCGGTCATCCGCGGAACCGTCGAGCAAGCCGGCCACGATCTGTGCGGCTATGGGGGTCAGGAGTACGCCGTGGCGGAAGAAACCCGTGGCTATGATCAGGCCCCGGACGGCGCCGTCCGGCGCACCCACCCGCCCCAGGAGCGGGGCGTTGTCCGGTGTTCCCGGCCGTGCCCGGGCTGTCACTTCGATGAGTTCCAGCTCACCGACTGCGGGGACCAGGACCTGGGCGTCCCGAAGCAGCTGGTACACGCCTCCGGCAGACACCGCATTCGATCCCGTCGAAAGCCCGTCCTCGCGTTGGGTTGCCCCGATCACCACGGTCCCGTCCTCGCGGGGCACGATGTACACCGGCACTCCCCGCACCATTCCGCGGACTGTGGAGGTCAGCAACGGCCGCAGGTCCTTCGGTACCCGGAGCCTGAGGATGTCTCCGTAAACCGGCCTGAGCGGCAGGTGCAGGTCCTCAGGAAGTCCGCCGGTCGCCGCAGCCGCCAAGCCATTGGCCAGCACGGTTTCCCTTGCCGCTACCACTTGGCCGGTGGAGAGTTCAGCGCCTACAACGCGGTCACCCTCCCACAGCAGCCGCCGGGCCGCCGCTGCCAGCTGGAACCCGCAGCTTGCGCCCGGGACCCATGTGGCATCCGACGGGGTGTGCGCGGCCAATCCGGCGAGTATGCACTCCGCCAGCCGGCGGGGGTCCACTTGGTGGTCGGCCGGGATATCGAAAGCGCATGAAATTCCGGGGCTGAGCAGCGGCTCGCGCTGCCGCGCGTCCCGCAGCATCAACGGCTCCACTGTGAGCCCCGCCGCCTGTTGCACGGAGCGCAGATCGGCGAGCGCCCGTCGATCGGCGGCGTCGGCACCCACCGCGAGCGTCGACGTCGTGCTGTAGCCGGTGGTGACGCCGGTACCGGACAATCCGGACACGAACGTTGGCCATAGCCTGGACGATTCGAGCATCAGTTCCAGGAGATCTTCTTCCTGGTAGTGGAGTTCGCTCACGGGGGCCAGCATCCCGGCCGCTGCAAAGGTTGCTCCACTGGCAGGGTTCGGATCGATGAGGGCCACGGAACGGCCTGTGGCCCGGATCCGGTGGGCGATGCCCAGGCCGACTACGCCTGCGCCGATGACGGCAACGTCTGCTTCGATGGCTTCTGCCATTGGTTTCCTTCCCTACGCCGGTATTAGCCGGATCAGGTCAAGCGGTCGGCTCTGAAGCCCTCTCAGCCGGACGGTCATATGACGCTGTCACGGCTCCCGCAGTACGTGCCCAGTTTAGAGGAACTACTCTGGTTTCCATGACCCAGCCTGATCTCCTGACCGACGCCCGCCTCTACCTGTGCACCGATGCCCGCCGGCGGCAAGGCGATTTCGAAGACTTTGTGGACGCCGCGTTCGAAGGCGGCGTGGACATCATCCAGCTCCGTGACAAGACCCTTGAGGCCGCCGAGGAACTGGAGTTGCTCGAGGTCCTGAACAAAGTTGCCACCCGCCGTTCCAAGCTCTGGGCGGTCAACGACCGGGCTGATATCGCCCGTGTTTCCGGGGCTCCTGTGTTCCACGTGGGCCAAAAGGACCTCCCGCTGCCCGTGGCCCGGCAGCTGCTCGGGGACACCGCTGCCATAGGTCTTTCCACGCATGGGCCTGATCAGGTGGACGCGGCCATTGCGGCTTCGTCGGGCAGCGAAGGACTGGACTACTTCTGCGTCGGTCCCCTCTGGGCCACACCCACCAAACCGGGCCGGACGCCAGTGGGCCTGGGCTTGGTCACATATGCCACCGAAGCTGTGGAACGCGCAGGATCCGCCCTTCCCTGGTTTGCCATTGGCGGGATCGATCTTTCGAATGTGGAGCAGGTGGTTGCGGCAGGAGCCAGCCGCATCGTCGTAGTCCGCGCCATCACCGACGCAGAAGACCCGACGGCGGCGGCCAAAGCGCTGCTCGAAGCCCTGGACGCCTAGGCAGTCAGTCCGAGGCCCGTCATCCGGCGCCCGTGGTGATCGGCGAGTTCCGCCGTCAACCGGCGTACCTCCGCCTTGGCCTGTCCGTCATGAAGTACGGCACGCAGGTCCGGGTGCTCCAACGCCACCCGTTGCACCTGGGTGAGGGCCTCACCGACCAGCCTTCGGCCCCATAGGGCAAGGCGCGAAGCCAACCTGGGATCGTCCCTCAGGGCCCGCATGAGGAGGATGCGCAACGCCTCGGTGGCTTGGTCCGCAGAAGCGACTTTCCGGACGAATTGCTGTGTCCCGGCGTCCAGGAAGCCGGACACCGTCCTGTAGAAGTCCGAGGACACCGTGTCGATGATGTACGCCTTCAGAACAGACTCGTACCAGTCCCCTGGCGGGGTGCGCTCATGGAAGTGATCGAACGACGGCTGGAAGCGAAGCATGGCGTCTTCGGGGTCCCGCCCCATCTCGGTAAGCCTGCCGCTGATCAACGCATAGTTGCCGAACGCACCGACCGCGATCTTGGCAAAGGTAGCCCGGTCCCGGAGGGTAGGGGCAAAGCGGGAGTCCGCGGACAACCGCCCGAACGCTGACAATTCGCCATAGGCCATGGCTCCCAGCAGCTCTGCCGGGAGAACGTCCGCGGGAATCCCGCCAAGAGTGGACGTGCCCATGGTCCAAGACTATCCGCCGTTTTCGGGCTAGTCTGACTTTCGTGTCACATCACCGGATAGCGCCCAACGTCGACGATTCTTCCGACCGGCTCGCTGCCTCCCTGGCTGCCTTGAGGAGCGAGCTGGAACTACCCGGCGACTACCCTGCCGACGCCGAGCATGAAGCGCGCCAGGCGGTTCAAAACCTGCAGTTGCCGCCCCGCAGCCTGCTGGACGTGCCGTTCGTGACCATAGACCCCGCGACTTCCACCGATCTGGACCAAGCGCTGTTCATTCAGCGGAACGATGCCGGCTACAAGGTCCTGTACGCAATTGCCGACGTGCCTTCCTTCGTGGCCCCCGGCGGAGCCTTGGACGCCGAAACGCGGCGGCGCGGGCAAACGTTCTACGCACCGGACGGAAGGGTCCCGCTGCATCCGGAGGTCATCAGCGAGCAAGCCGGGAGCCTCCTGGCAGAGCAGGAATGCAGCGCCTTCGTGTGGGACTTCGACCTCGACCACAACGCGGAAGTGGTCTCCATGTCCGTGGAGCGGGCCACCGTTCGCAGCCGTGCAAAGCTCAGCTACAAGGGTGCACAGAAGCAGATCGATGCGGGAACCGCCCCCGAGGTCCTCATGCTCCTGAAGGAAGTGGGCCTGAAGCGGGTCGAACTCGAGCGCAAACGCGGCGGGGCGAGCCTGAACATGCCCGAACAGGAGATCGTCCAGGTCACCGACGGCGACTACCGGATCGTGGCTGCTCCCTCGCTGCCGATCGAGGACTGGAACGCCCAGATGTCCCTGATGACCGGAATGGCTGCGGCCCAATTGATGCTCGACGGCAAGGTGGGCATCCTGCGGACCATGCCGGCCCCTGATGAGCGCTCCTTGCTCCACTTCAAACGCCAAACCCAGGCCTTGGGAAAACCGTGGGACGGCGACATCAGCTACGGCGAGTACCTCCGGACCCTAGATGGTTCGGATCCGAAGCAATTGGCCATCCTCCACTCCGCCGGCATGCTGTTCCGGGGCGCCGGCTACACCCCGTTCGACGGAGAGGTACCGGAGAACGTCATCCAGTCCGCCATCGGGGCCCCGTACGCGCACACCACTGCTCCACTCCGCAGGCTCATTGACCGCTTTGTCCTGGTGATCTGCGAAGCCCTCAGCAACGGCCGGGAGATCCCCGCCTGGGCGCGGGAAGCGCTGCCTGACCTGCCCGGGATCATGGCTGCTTCCGACTCATTGGCCGGCCGCTTGGAGCGAATGGCCCTGGACACCGTGGAAGCCGCGCTCGCGGCAAACCACGTAGGTCAGGTATTCGACGCCGTGGTGATCTCCGGGTCCAAGCCAGCCAACGGGAACGGCAACGGCAATGGCCCCTACGGCACCGTGCAGATTGCCGAACCTGCCCTCACTGCCCGATGCGATGGTGAGCTGGTGTCCGGAACCCAAGTGCGCGTGCGCCTGGTGAAGGCCGACATCACCGGCCGGGTGATCAGGTTCGAACTGGCCGAATGACACCTTGTGGGCCAGGGAATCCGCGGTGTCGGGCCGCTATGGGCCTCGGGGATTTCGGCCGCAACGGGGTTTTTGTCCGGCACAGGATAGACTGGGACAGTAGTAATGGATGCCCGGTCGTTGATTCAGTTAATTTTTGAACTCAACAAGCCCGCCCCTACGCGATCTTGAGATGTGCCCGCTGGTCCCCAGTGCCAGTACTTAGATAGCCCGCGATCGGCTTCCACTGGAAATGCTTGCGCCAGTTCGTGCTCCGGTACAGCTTTGCCGCCGTTGAGCATGCAGCGCCTGCCCAAATGAATAAGGAAACTCCCTGTGAGTGAATTGCACACCCATGAAGTCCTGACGGACTCCACCGGAACCGAGACCATCGAACCCGAGGAAACGATCACCTCGGACGAGACCCCCCACGAGATCGAAGAGAAGTCCTTCGCCGACTTCGACGTCCGCGCGGACATCGTCGAGTCCCTTGCCGACGCCGGAATTACGCACCCGTTCCCGATCCAGGCCATGACGCTTCCCGTGGCCCTGGGCGGCCATGACATCATCGGCCAGGCGAAGACCGGAACGGGCAAGACCCTGGGCTTCGGCATTCCGGTACTCCAGCGGATCGAAGGCCGCGATGACCCCGGATACGCCAAACTTGCCGTCCAGGGTGCGCCTCAGGCGCTGATCATCGTCCCGACCCGCGAGCTTGCGGTCCAGGTGGCCAACGACCTCCAGACGGCTTCGCGCAAGCGCAACGCCCGCATCGCCACCATCTACGGCGGACGTGCCTACGAACCGCAGATCGATGCCCTCCAGAAGGGCGTGGAGATCGTGGTGGGCACCCCCGGACGCCTGATCGACCTGTACAAGCAGCGCCACCTGAGCCTCAAGAACGTCAAGATGGTAGTCCTCGATGAGGCCGACGAGATGCTCGACCTCGGCTTCCTGCCGGACGTCGAGACCCTCATCGCCGGCACTCCCCCGGTCCGCCAGACGCTGCTCTTCTCGGCCACCATGCCCGGCCCGGTCATCGCCATGGCCCGCCGGTACATGACCCAGCCCACGCATATCCGCGCTGCGGACCCCAATGACGAGGGCCTGACCAAGCGCGATATCCGCCAGCTCATCTACCGTGCGCACAGCATGGACAAGACTGAAGTCGTTGCCCGGATCCTGCAGGCCAAGGACCGCGGCCGCACCATCATCTTCACCAAGACCAAGCGCACCGCCGCGAAGGTGTCCGAGGAACTCGTGGACCGCGGCTTCGCAGCAGCGGCCATCCACGGCGATCTCGGCCAGGGAGCCCGCGAACAGGCGCTGCGTGCCTTCCGCAACAACAAAGTGGACGTGCTCGTCGCAACCGACGTCGCCGCCCGCGGCATCGACGTCGAGGACGTCACCCACGTCATCAACTACCAGTGCGTCGAAGACGAAAAGATCTACCTGCACCGCGTAGGCCGCACCGGCCGTGCCGGAAACAAGGGTACGGCCGTGACGTTCGTGGACTGGGACGACGTACCCCGCTGGGCGCTGATCAACAAGGCACTGGGACTCAACGTCCCCGAACCGGTTGAAACCTATTCCTCATCCCCGCACCTCTACACCGACCTCGACATCCCCGAGGGGACCAAGGGACGGCTGCCCCGCAACAAGCGGATGCTGGCAGGCGTGGACGCCGAGGTCCTGGAGGACCTGGGCGAGACGGGCAAGAAGAACTCCCGCTCGCGCAGCGGAGGACGCCAGGGCGGATCCGGTCGCGATGGTGGCCGCACCCGTGACGGGAAGTCCGCAGACTCCGCCGGCTCCAAGGGCGAGGGTGGACGCAACCGCACGCGCCGCCGTCGTACCTCCGATGCAGAGGGCACCGCGACTACTGGCGCCGCTGCTCCCCGCGAGGAGGGTGCATCGGAGAAGCCGGCGCGTACCCGCCGCACCCGCACCCGTCGTCGCAACGGCGAGGTAGTTTCCGGCGAGGCCGCAGGCACCACGCCTGCCACCACCGAGGCCTAACCGGACGGCGATGGCTGAAACTGTTTGGGCGCCGGACGGCAGCAACCTGGTGGTACATGCGGACAACGCATCGTTCCTCCCCACGCTGCCGGACGGCGCCTTCACACTCATCTACGTGGATCCCCCGTTCAACACCGGGCGGGTCCAGCGGCGCCAGGAAACGCGCATGGTCCGCAACGCGGACGGTGACGGTGACCGGGTGGGCTTCAAAGGCCGTTCCTATGACACCATCAAGGGCGCCCTGCACAGCTACGACGACGCCTTCAGCGACTACTGGTCCTTCCTGGAACCAAAGCTGGTGGAAGCGTGGCGGCTCCTGGCCGATGACGGCACACTGTACCTGCACCTGGACTACCGCGAGGTGCACTACGCCAAGGTCATGCTCGACGCCATTTTTGGCCGCGAGTGCTTCCTCAACGAGATCATCTGGGCCTACGACTACGGTGCGCGGGCCAGGAACCGCTGGCCCACCAAACACGACAACATCCTTGTGTACGTGAAGAACCCGGCCAAGTACCACTTCGACAACGAGGAAGTGGACCGGGAGCCGTACATGGCGCCGGGACTGGTGACGCCCGCAAAACGCGAGCGCGGCAAGTTGCCGACCGACGTCTGGTGGCACACCATCGTCTCCCCCACGGGCCGCGAGAAGACCGGCTACCCCACGCAGAAACCCGAGGGGCTCATCCGCAGGGTAGTGACAGCTTCAAGCCGCAAGGGTGACTGGTGCCTGGACTTCTTCGCCGGTTCCGGAACGCTCGGCGCTGTTGCCGGCAAACTCGGCCGGAAGTTCGTGTGCGTCGATCAGAACGAACAGGCGATCGAAGTCATGCGCAAACGGCTGGGAACCAAGGCGGTCTTCCACGCCGCTCCTGCTTCCCCTGACGGATCAGGCGGCTCCCTTGACGGGTCAGGCGGCGCCCTTAACGAAAGCCTGCACAGCGTCGGCGATCATCTGCACGGCAATAGCTGACAGCAGCAGGCCGGCAATCCTCGTCACGAGTTCCACGCCGTTTTCGCCCAGCACGCGTTGGACGACGCCGGCGAAGCGCATGGCGAGGTAGAGCGAAACGAGCACGGCTGCAATCCCCGCGCCCACAGCCAGGTATTCGGACAGCTCAGTGGACTGCTGCACGAACACCATGACTGCCACGATGGCGCCGGGGCCGGCCATTAACGGCGTCCCCAACGGCACAAACGCCACGTTCTTGTACTTGGCGGCGTTCTCTTCCCCGCTGGTGCTGCCGGTCAGCAGCTGCAGGGCGATCAGCACCAGCAGGAGTCCTCCCGCTCCCTGCAGCGCAGCCAGGGAAATGTGCATGTAGTTGAGGATGGACTGGCCGAAGATCGCGAACACGACGATGACGCCGGTGGCCACCAGCAGCGCCTGCAGGGCTGAACGGTTCCTGTCCTTGGCGCTCATCTGTGCCGTCAGGGACATGAAGATCGGCACGGTTCCGGGCGGGTCCATGATGACGAACAAGGTGACGATCACGGACGCCAGCAACTGCAGGTCCATCACCGGACCACAGTACTTCCCGTGCCCAGCTCCTCGATCCTTTCCAGGACGGCCGGATCAGTGAGGTTCTCGCCCAGCAGGTTGGGTTTGCCGGTGCCGTGGTAGTCGGAGGACCCGGTGATCAGCAGGCCGTGTTCGGCTGCGAGGTTGCGGAGGAACTTCCGTCCTTCTTCCGGATTGTCGCGGTGATCGATTTCCAGGCCCAACAGCCCGGCGTCGATCATCTCCCGGTACGTCTTGTCCCCCACGATGCGGCCACGCGAAGACGCAACGGGATGGGCGAACACGGGCACGCCGCCGGCGGCCCTGACAAGCCCGACGGCGAGTGCCGGGTCAGGTGCGTAGTGCTGGATGAAGTAACGCGAATGCGAGGTGAGGATGCTGTTGAAGGCCTCAGACCGGTCGGCAACCACCCCGGCGGCCACCAAGGCGTCGGCTATATGCGGCCGACCCACCGTAGCGCCCGGGGCTACATGGTGGATGACGTCGTCCCACGTCAACGGGTAATCCTCGGAGAGCAGGGTGACCATGCGCTCGGCACGGGTGAGCCTGGCGTCCCTGGACTTGTTGATTTCCTCCAGCAGGCCGGGGTGGGTGGGGTCGTGGAGATAGCTGAGCAAGTGGACGCTGATGCCCTTGTCCGTGCGGCACGAGATTTCCATGCCGGGGACGAATGCGAGGCCATGCTGGATTGCCGCTTCCGCTGCTTGGTCCCAACCGTCGGTGGAGTCGTGATCCGTCAGCGCCACGGCGTCCAATCCGGCCTTGGCAGCTGACCGGATCACCTCGGCCGGGGTTTCGGTTCCGTCGGAAACATTCGAGTGCGTATGCAGGTCAATCCTCACTTTCCCAGCCTATGGGATGCTGGCTTGTTCAGCGTGTTGCGCCGTGGGCCTCCCCACGGAACAGGTGTTGGCCGCATCATGGGGCAGCCGTTGGCCGCGCCATGGCGCAGCCGTTGGCCTCCTCTTGGAACTGGTGGGACGATGTAACGGTGAATGATGCCAAAAACTCCCAGCACATGGACTCCGCTGAGTCCCAGCCACTGCAAGAGCGCGTCAACAACCGCTCGCAGCGGCCCACGTCCGATGCCTTCAAGGCGTTCATGGCCAGCAATTGGGCGCCGGCCCCGCAGGTGACCCCTGCGCGTGACGCCGTCGCGGACCACGCCGCCCGCCGCCGTCGTGCCATTTCCGAGAAGTTCAAAGGCGAACGGCTTGTCATCCCGGCCGGTCCGCTGAAGGTCCGCTCCAACGACTGCGACTACCGCTTCCGCCCGCATTCGGGCTTCGCCCACCTCACCGGCCTCGGCCTGGACCACGAGCCGGATGCCATCCTCATCCTTGAGCCGGTGGCAGAAGGCAAGGGCGACGACGGCGGCCACCACACCGCGACGCTCTACTTCCGTCCGCTGGCGGGCAGGGACACAGAGCAGTTCTACGCTGATTCCCGTGCCGGTGAGTTCTGGATCGGCCCCCGGCCGACGCTCGCGGAGTTCGAGGCCCGCCTGGGGCTGCCCACAGCCCACATTTCCGAACTTGAAGTGGCCATCACCAAGAACGTCGGCGCACCGGAGATCGGCGGCATTTCCATCCGCCTGGTGCGCAAGGTGGACGAGAACATCGACGCCCTGGTGGACACGGCCCGCTACAACACGGCCAAGGACCCCGAGAACCTTGACCTGGGCGAGCTCGATGCCTTGGACGAGAAGCTCAGCGAAGCCCTTTCAGAGCTCCGCCTCATCAAGGACGAATGGGAGGTGGAGCAGATGCGGATCGCCGTCGCGGCCACCGTGGAAGGTTTCGCCGACGTCGTCCGTGCACTTCCCCGCGCCCTTACCCACAAACGCGGCGAACGCGTCGTGGAAGGCGCGTTCTTTGCCAAGGCGCGCGAAGAAGGCAACGAACTGGGCTATGACACCATCGCAGCGTCAGGGAACAACGCCACAGTGCTGCACTGGAACCGCAACACGGGAACGGTCGACGCCGGCGATCTGCTCCTGCTCGACGCGGGCGTGGAAGCTGACTCCCTCTACACCGCCGATGTCACCCGCACCCTGCCGGCGAACGGCAAGTTCACCGACATCCAGCGGAAGATCTACGAAGCAGTGCTCGACGCCGCCGACGCCGGTTTCGCCGCTGCCCGTCCGGGAGTGAAGTTCCGCGAGATCCATACGGCAGCCACCACGGTGCTCGCCGAGCGCCTGGCCGAGTGGGGCCTGCTGCCGGTCTCCGTGGAGGAAGCCATCAGTCCCGAAGGCCAGCAGCACCGCCGCTGGATGCCGCACGGTACCAGCCACCACCTGGGCTTGGACGTCCATGACTGCGCCCAGGCCAAGCGCGAACTTTACCTGGATGGTGAGCTCGCCGAGGGCATGGTCTTCACGATCGAACCCGGCCTGTACTTCAAGGCCGAGGACCTCGCCATCCCGGCTGAATACCGCGGCATCGGTGTACGGATCGAGGACGACATCCTCATGACGGCGGATGGCCCGGTGAACCTGAGCGCCGCCCTCCCCCGCAAGGCCGACGACGTCGAGGCCTGGATGGCGGGAATCTACCAGGAGGGCTAGTTCCCAGCGTGGAAGAAAGCCGAAGGGGCCACCGGGATAATCCCGGTGGCCCCTTCGCTTTAATATTGCCCGCCTGCTACTTCCTGCCTGCCTGCTTACTGCCTGCCGGCGTCGTGCTCGGAGGCTTCAGGTGACTCTTGGCCGGCTTGGTTCTGGCCTGGCTGCGGCCGGCCATTGTCATCGCTGCCCTGGTGGCTGTGCCGGGACTGCTGACTCTGCTGGGGCTGTTGGCCCTGCTGCGGTTGCCCTTCGGGAACCCTGATGCCGTACTGGGGACGTCCGTCCGGCAGGTCCGGGTACCGTGCTGATGACGGTGCAGGCGCCGGGGCGGGCTGCGCAGGACGCGGTTCAGGTTCCCCGGGCTGCGGGGCGCGCTGGCCATAGGGGTCGTTCCAGGTGGATGGGCGTTCCGGGGCCTGGCCCGGCTGCTGGAACGGCTGGGACGGCTCCTGGCGCGAAGCGTAGCCCTGCCCCTGTCCCGCGGCCTGCGCCGGATTCATGGGCAACTGCTGGAGGAGGCGCCGGGCCTCATTGGCAGCTTCGAAAGCCACAATGACGTCATAGTTGGTGGCCACCACCTGGCTGGTGGACGTGAAGTCACGCTTACCCCGCTGGGTGGCATAGGTGACAATGCCGAACAGCATGAAGAAGGCCGCGCCCATGAGCACCGAGGTGATGATGGAGAACGGACCGCCGCCCGGCGTGAAGAAGGACAGCATGACGCCAACGAAGAGGCCGAACCACATGCCGCTCAGGGCACCTGACAGGGCAACCCGCGGGTAGCTGAGCCTGCCCGTGACGCGCTCCACCATTTTGAGGTCGTTGCCAACGATGGATACCAGCTGCACGGGGAACTGCTGGTCTGCGAGGTAGTCCACCGCCTTCTGGGCATCCAAATAGGAAGTGTAGGAGCCTACGGTGTCACCTTGCGGGACGCTCCGGGCTTCTTCGACGGCTTTTGGACCACCAAAAATGTTAGACATAGCCCCATTGTGTCGCATGGAGATGTGCAGGAGCTGGAATTCAGCTAAAAGAGAGCAGACTCGGTAGCCTGTAAATATGAGCACACATCCCTCACGCGTCTTTGTTGCGCGCCTGCTCGGCTTGGACGTCTTCGACCCCATGGGCGATCGTCTGGGCCGCTTGCGGGACGTCGTTGTGCTCTCCCGGGGCACCCGCGGAGCTCCGCATGTTGTGGGCATTGTTGTTGAAGTTCCCGGCAAAAAGCGCGTGTTCGTTCCGATGACCCGGATCACGTCCATCGACCAGACGCAGATCATTTGCACCGGCCTGGTGAACCTCCGGCGCTTCGAGCAACGCGGGGCGGAAACCCTGGTGGTGGCCGAAATGTTCGATCGAAGGGTCACCTTGGCCGATGGCAGCGGGGACGCCACCATCGAGGACATCGCCATGGACCAGCACCGGTCCAAGGACTGGTTCGTGAGCAAGCTGTTTGTACGCCGCGGCCACTCGTTGTCTCCCCTGAGCCGGCTGCGGCGAAACGAAACGCTGATCATCGACTGGGCAGACGCCGTCACCGGTGCCCGCACCGAACCGCAGGCGGCAACGCAGTTCGTGGCAACGCACGAAGACCTCAAACCGGCCGACTTCGCAGAAGCGCTCCAGGAGATGAGCGACAAACGCCGCTTCGAGGTGGCCAGCGAGCTGCAGGACGAACGGCTCGCCGATGTTCTCCAGGAGCTCCCGGAAGACGACCAGGTGGAGATCCTTTCCGCGCTGGACCTGGAACGCGCTGCCGACGTCCTCGAGGAAATGGATCCGGACGACGCCGCCGACCTTTTGGCGGAACTCCCCACGGCCCAGGCAGAGGAACTCCTGCAGCTGATGGAACCCCAGGAAGCAGAAGACGTCCGCCGCCTGCTGGAATATGACGAAGACACTGCCGGCGGTCTGATGACCCCCGTTCCCGTCATCCTGCCGCCCGAAGCCACGGTCGCCGAGGCCCTCGCGCACGTCAGGCGCGAAGAACTTTCGCCTGCGCTGGCCTCGTCCATCTTCATCACGCGTCCGCCGCTGGAGACTCCCACCGGCCGGTTCCTTGGTGTGGTCCACATCCAGCAGCTGCTGCGCTTCCCGCCTCCGGAGCCACTGGGGAACCTCGTGGACAAGAACCTGGAACCCCTGTCGGACCAGGCCCACATCAGTGAAGTAGCCCGGACGCTGGCCACGTACAACCTGAACTCCCTTCCCGTCGTCGACGACGATGGCCGCCTTGTGGGGGCGGTGACTGTTGATGACGTGCTGGATCACCTGTTGCCGGATGATTGGCGCGCCCACGAGGACGACGCCCCTGTAAGGAAACTTGGAGGCCGCATTGGCTGATAACACCGCCACACGTTCAACCAAGTCCTCGGACCGGATGGCAAGCAGCCTCGACACTCCGCTCAGCGGCAGGAAACGCATCCTCCCCAAGTTCTCCCCCAACCCGGACGCGTTCGGGATCGCGACGGAGGGCTTTGCCCGCTTCATGGGCACGCCGCAGTTCCTTCTGTACATGACCATCTTCTGTGTCTTCTGGCTGGCGTGGAACACCTTCGCGCCCACTGAATGGCAGTTCGACCGGGTGGAACTGGGCTTCACGCTCCTGACGCTCATGCTGTCCCTCCAAGCTTCCTACGCCGCTCCGCTCCTGCTCCTTGCCCAGAACCGGCAGGACGACCGGGACCGCGTGTCCCTCCAGCAGGACCGCCAGCGGGCCGAACGGAACCTCTCCGACACCGAGTACCTCACCCGGGAACTGGCCTCACTGCGCATCGCCCTGCGCGAAGTGGCTACCCGCGATTACGTCCGCGCGGAGCTGCGCAGCCTCTTGGAGGACATCATCGATGCCCAGGAGGAACTCCGGGACGGCGAGGCAGCATCGGAGGAGGGCGAATCGGCAAGCGAACGGGTGAAGGAAAAGCTGAAGGAAAAGCGGGACAAGTCCCGTGGTCCGCGCACGCAGCAGCTGCCCAAGGTCCGGCCCCGGCGGAATGCTCCGTCGCAGTCCAGCCCCAAACCATCGACATCCGATCCCGAAAGCCGAGCCTGACCCCATGAGCACCCCCGCCACTGAGGCGCTGCAAGCTGCCCTGGCGACCGTCATCGACCCTGAGCTGCGGCGCCCCATCACGGAACTGGGCATGGTGGAGTCGGTAGCAGCCGGTGATGACGGCACCGTTCAGCTTGTTGTCCTCTTGACCATTGCGGGATGCCCGCTCCGCGAGACGATCACGGCAGATGCCACGGCGGCATTGTCACAGGTTCCCGGGGTTAAGGCCGTGGACGTGGAGCTGAAGGTCATGACGCCGGAACAGCGCGACGCCCTCAAGGAACAGCTCCGGGGTCCCGGCGGCCAGCGCGGTATCCCCTTCGCCAAGCCCGAATCGCTGACGAAGGTCTACGCCGTGGCCAGCGGAAAGGGCGGCGTTGGCAAGTCTTCTGTCACTGTGAACCTTGCCAGTGACTTGGCGGCCCAAGGCTTGCGCGTGGGCATCGTGGACGCGGACGTCCATGGGTTCTCCGTCCCGGCGCTCATGGGCATCACGCAGAAACCCACCCAAGTGGACGACATGATTCTTCCCCCGGTGGCCTACGGCGTGAAAGTCATCTCCATTGGGATGTTCGTCGCCGGCAACCAGCCCGTTGCCTGGCGGGGCCCCATGCTGCACCGCGCTTTGGAGCAGTTCCTCACGGACGTTTATTTTGGCGACCTGGATGCGCTCTTCCTGGATCTGCCGCCGGGCACCGGAGACATTGCCATTTCCGTGGCGCAACTCCTGCCCAACGCCGAGATCCTGGTGGTCACCACTCCCCAGGCTGCCGCCGCGGATGTGGCCGAACGTGCCGGGACCATCGCCACCCAGACCGGACAAAAAGTGGCCGGCGTCATCGAGAACATGTCCTTCCTGGAAATGCCTGACGGCGGCCGGATGGAATTGTTCGGAAGCGGCGGCGGGGAGGTCCTCGCCGAGCGGCTCAGCAGCGCTGTGGGGGCGGAAGTTCCCCTGCTGGGACAAATACCTTTGGACATCGAACTGCGTGAAGGCGGGGATGCCGGCAAGCCCGTGGTCTTGTCCACGCGGGAGACCGCTGCGGGCCAGGCCATGAAGGCTATCGCCGCAAAGCTGGCCACCCGGCCACGGGGATTGGCGGGGATGCCCCTGGGGATCCAGCCCCGGTAGCAGCGGGAGCTTCCTGTTCCTAGGTAGCCTCGGTGTCGAACGGAGCAGGTTCGCCGGGAGCGAGGCGTTCGATCACGCGTGACGGAGCCTGGGCCCTCGCGGGTGCTGCCGAAGCGACGGTCGCAGCAGCTGCGGCGGCTCCGGCTGCGGGGGCTCCGGCGCTGACCGGTTTTGTGTCGTCCTCAAAGAGGGCATCCTTGATGATGCGGCGGGGATCGTACTGACGGGGATCGTATTTTTTCCAGTCGACGTCATCGATGTCGATGCCGACTTCTTCTTTGATCTGTTCCCGGGCACCGGACGCCATCCGGCGTACTTCCTTGACCAGGTTCGCGAGCTTCTGCGTGTATTCGGGCAAACGGCTCGGTCCGATGATGAGTACGCCGATGATCAAGAGGACTATGAACTCCGGGCCGTTGATTCCAAACACGTTACGAAGATTACCCTGTCTGTGAACCCGCTCATAAACCAGCGGGATGAATGAGGGTGCGCAACCCCCGGAGCAGCCGTTCCAACCAGGTTTCGGAGGTTCCACTGGCTGCTTGGTGGGCCATCGAGTCGGCGGCGCGGACCAGTTCAGGAACGGCGTCGTCCGCCTTCTCCGCAGGCAAGTCGGACGAGTAGCTCAGCACCCCGGCCGACGTGCGGTAGACGGCTTTCCACGGGTTGCCCTGGCTGAGTGACAATTGCGCGGAAGTGGCGCCTGCAGCAGCCGACGCGTTCGGGACCGGCAAGTGCTCTTCCATGACCGTCGCGTGATGGTTCCCGTTTTCCAGACGGATCTCCACGGCAGGATGGCCGTTATGCCGGGTCACCTCGGCTGAAACCACCTGAAACCCCATCCCCGACAGTTCGGGGCATGCCCAGCCTTGGGAACGCAACGAGTCCAGCTCAGACGGAGCGAGGACGCGGCGCGACTCCGGGACGGGACCGGACGCGGCACGTTCCGTAGGGCCTCCGAGCATTGCTGCCATCGACGACGCGCCGACGTTACGGACCGCTCCGGCATCGTAAACCGCGTCTCCAGCCACGGTGTAAGCGGCCAGGGCCAAGGCGCCGGCGCTCACGGCAAGAGTCCCGGCAGCTATTCCGGCGGTCCTGATGCTGCGCCATGAAGTGCGCCTTACGAGCGGGTCGGCGGTGGCGGTTTGGTCCGCAAGCAACTGGGTCTGCTGGAGCAGCCGCCGGGTCAGGTCAGGGCTGGCTTCGGGGACCGCCGCACCGCGAAGGCGCTCCAGATACTGCCGCTCACGGTGCACTGCGGACCGGCACTCAGGACACAGCTCAACGTGCTCCGGATGACGCGTGTGGCGCAGGCCGCCCGCTTTGGACCGGGGCGGCGGACCCGGCAGGAATTTCCGACGAGGCATTGACTTCCTAGAGAATGCCGGCGATCCGGGGCATTTTCAGACGTGGCTTGCGCGCGGCTGCCGAGCGGGGGTCGCGGTGTGCGAGCTTCTCGCGAAGCATGGTGCGGCCCCGGTGGATGCGGGAGCGGACAGTGCCCAGTTTCACGCCAAGAGCTTCTGCGACCTCGTCATACGAAAGGCCCTCAAGATCGCAAAGAACGACGGCGGCCCGGAAGTCGGGCGGCAGTTCCTCCAAGGCGCGCTGGACGTCGAGGTCAAGATTGTTGTGCTCGTAGCTCTGCTCGGGGCCGGGTTCACGGCCGGGAAGGCGGGACTCGGCGTCCTCGGCCAAGGCATCGAAGCGGATACGGCTCTTACGCCGGGCCTGGTCCAGGAAGAGGTTGGTGGTGATGCGGTGCAACCAGCCATCGAGGGTTCCGGGCTTGAAGTTCTCCAACGAACGGAAGACGCGGACGAAGACCTCTTGGGTGAGGTCCTCGGCGTCGAACTTGTTGCCTGTCAGGCGGTACGCGAGGCGATAAACCTTCGCGGAGTGGTTGGCAACCACTTCCTCCCAGCTGGGCATGACCCAGTCAGTCGCAGCCTCGTGGCTCTCCGATATTTGGACTGGCGCAGCATTCGATGCCGGCATCGTCCACTCCCCTCAAACTGTGGTTCACCTTTCCGGTGCCGGCCGCCGCGTGGATGACCGGACCAATATCATCCCAAGAATTTCTGGGAATTTCCTGACTGCAGCAGCTTTTTCCCGGACGGCATAACACCGGTTCCGCCGGTGCCGTAGAGAACACACGCAGGCACGGGGCCGAACGCCGGAGTAGCGTGCGCGAACACAGTAGTCTGGAGGGTAAATCCCCTACACGCGGAAAGCGAACCCTTCATGAGCGCCGACAAGTCAACCAGCTGGTCCTACGCAGAGAACCTGCCTGCTGAGGACGAGGTTTTGTTGCGCGCCCGCGAGCGGTCCTTCGAACTCGGTGTGACCCCCGTCAGCCAAGGCGTGGGCGCGGTCCTG
This sequence comes from Paenarthrobacter sp. YJN-5, assembly GCF_015040095.1. Classification (NCBI taxonomy): domain Bacteria; kingdom Bacillati; phylum Actinomycetota; class Actinomycetes; order Micrococcales; family Micrococcaceae; genus Paenarthrobacter; species Paenarthrobacter sp. YJN-5. The sequence goes on along the minus strand of NZ_CP053544.1, from coordinate 1,454,256 downwards.
ACCGTTCTGGCGGCCGCTTCCAAAGCCCAGACCGTGGTGGAAGTCGGTGCAGGAGCCGGCGTTTCCGGTGTCTGCCTGTTGCGCGGCTTGGGACGCCAAGCCGTACTGACCACCATCGACCTGGATGTCGAACACCTCAAGGCGGCGCGGCAGGCGTATCTGGAGTCAGGCTCCCCGGCGAACCGGATCCGCACCATCTCCGGGCGGGCGGCAGACGTATTGCCCCGCCTGACGGACAATGCCTATGACCTGGTTTTTATTGACGCAGACAAAGCAAACTTCCCTAAATACGTCGAGCAAGGAATACGGTTGCTCAAATCCAAGGGAACGCTTGTAGTCAATGATGCCTTGGATAAGGACCGGGTCTCCAATCCCGCAGCCCGCGATGCCACCACCACGGTTCTCCGGCAGGTAGGTAAAAGCATTCGCGAGGACGACCGCCTGGTTTCGGCAATGCTGCCCACCGGAGACGGCCTGCTGGTAGCGGTCAAAAAATAGGAATTTCTTTTAGGCAATGAATAAAAGACCCTGGATCCGGTCCGGGCCTTAAACCCAAAAGCAGCGCCCGGTGACGGCCGGACGCTGCTCCTAAACGTTTCTATTCGGTTACGCCTACCAGGCACTCCTTGAGGTTTTGGGCCTCTGCGGCATTCAGCTCCACCACCAACCGCCCGCCACCTTCAAGCGGCACGCGCATAATCAAGCTGCGGCCCTCTTTGGTCACTTCCATAGGGCCGTCGCCAGTACGTGGTTTCATAGCCGCCATTAGGAAAATCCCCTCCATTTGTCCCAAGTCACGCCCAACCCGGCCGGGCTGGATCCGCGTCGCAATTGCAGCCGGCGGCAACGCTTGGGAGGCCGCCTTGGCCGGGCACAATATGTGCTTTTGTCCTTGCTTGTATTCCATTATCCCGTACTTACCCGCCCGTAGCGAATCAATGGAATGCCTTACGGAGGATAGTCGCCGCCGCCGGGCAATTGCGCCCATGCCCACAGCCACACCACCCAGACGATTTGGAGGAGGAGGAACATGAGCACCACCGTGCCCCGGTATGCCTTCGATCTGGAGAGCAGGGCAGCGCCAAGCGCCAACGGAAAGAGCGGCAGGAGCATCCTGAATGTACTGGTCTGCGGGTGGAGGAAAACCAGCAAGTAGCCCATGTAAGCGGCGCACCACAACCTCAGTTCGGTCCCCAGGGCACGGACCGGCTTTGAAATCATCACAAGGACGAACAGTCCGGCGAAGACGAAGGGGGCCAAGACGCCGAGGACCGGCCCGAACAACATTCGCCCGGCATCGAACCAAGGCTTAAAAGGAACCAGGTCGTCCCCTCGCCATGCCGTCTCCGTGCGCGTGTAGGCGGTCGGGTCCCCGGTGACAGCCCACGCGATAGCGGGCCAGGCCAATGCGCCGGCGCCAGTAGTCACCACCAGCGTTGCCAAGGACAACAGCTTCGGTGTGGCGACGGCGTCGCCCACCTCACGGGCGGGGCCGAAGCGCCGCCAGAGGTGCCATACCAGGAGGAGGCCCACCATCGCAGCGAACGGAACGCCGGTTGGTCGGGAAAAACACATCAACAGCACCACTGGAACAGCGGCAAGGTAGTGACGCCGTACCACCAGGAGCAACGATGACGCCAGCAGCAGGAGGTTGAGGGACTCAGCGTACGGAACCTGGAGGATGGGCGAGACCGGGAAGGTCGAAACAAAGACGACGCCCCACATCGCAGTGCGTCGACCGGTCACTTCCCGGAAGAGCTTGAAGATCACCAGGGCGGCACCCAATCCGGCCACCATGGCGATCGCCGTCAAGGACTGGAGCGTCCCGAGCCCGGTTATCGCGCTCAGGCCCCTGCCCAGGAAGGGGAAGAGCGCGTAAAAGGCCCAGGCGTTTTCTTTGACGACGCCGTTTTGGTCGACGGGCAAGGTGGCCGGATAGCCATCCTCCGCCGCCCGTTGGTACCAGCGTCCGTCCCAAATGGTGATGAAGTTCCAGTAGTCAGGGGCCGGGGGAAACCACGGGTTGGTTCCCTGATGGATGGCTGCTGCCATGAAGATGGCGGCACTGACGAGCCGCGCGGCGACGAAAACCAGGGAAACCTGGAGCCACCAAGGCCACGCCGCCATCGCGGCTCCTGCCCGGACAACTGCGCCTGCGAGGTGCTTCGTTGCTCCCTCCGTGGCCGCCGGGGTTCCGGCTGCCCGGGAGGGAACCTGGTTGTTCACTGCGTGGCCCTCAGGTTTTCGCCACCCTCGGCCTGCGACTTCAGCTGATCCCGCAGCCGCTCAATTTCGCGGTCCTTTGCCAGCAACTGGTCCCTTAGTTGGTCCAGGACCTGGTCTACCTGGTCCATCCGGTATCCGCGAAGGCCGAGCCCAAAACGAACGTTGTCCACGTCGGCTGCGCCCGCTTGCTCCGGCAGGAGGACTGGCGGCAGGTTGGGGGTTGGTTCGTCCAAGCCGGCTCCCATCGAGCGGCCCCGGACGATTCCGGCTCCGAAATACAGACCTGCCCCGACGAGGACGATCGCGAAAAATACCAGAAAAGAGCTCACAGCACCATCGTGCCAGAAGCAGTTGCCTACTCCGGGCGTTGCTCCCCCGTCGGCGTGGGCAGGGGTTCGCCGTGAAGCACACGGTGTACCGCGTCTGCGGGGTCATCCACCAACTGGATCAGGTCAAGGTCCTTTTCCGACACCATGCCCTCGGCCACCAGCGTGTCACGGATCCACTCGATCATCGGGCCCCAGAACCGGACGCCCAGAAGGACGATCGGGAATGATGTCACTTTGCGCGTCTGGACCAGCACCATGGCCTCGAACAGCTCATCGAGGGTTCCCAGGCCGCCCGGAAGCACTACGAAGCCTTGGGCGTACTTGACGAACATCGTCTTCCGGGCGAAAAAGTACCTGAAGTTGATGCCGAGGTCCACCCAGGGATTCAGCCCCTGTTCGAACGGCAGCTCGATCCCCAAACCGACGGAAACGCCGTTGCCCTCCACGGCTCCTTTGTTGGCAGCTTCCATGGAGCCCGGGCCACCGCCCGTGATGACGGCTACGCCGGCTTCGGCCAGCTTGCGTCCCACGTCCACTGCCATCTCATAGAACTCTGTGCCCGGCTTGGTGCGGGCGGAACCAAAGACACTGACAGCGGGCCCGATGTCGGCCAAAGCCCCAAAGCCCTCTACGAACTCGCTTTGGATGCGCAGTACCCGCCAGGGGTCGGTATGGATGAACTGTCCGGCGCCGCTTGTATCCAGCAGGTGCTGGTCCGACATTCCGGTATCTGCCTGTTTACGCCGCAGCTCCAGGGGGCCTTTATGCTTGGCCGGCGCTGCCGCGGAAGGAAGCGCCGCGTTGCTCCCCCCTCGGCCGTTGGCGTCGGGGTTGGGAACTGGATGCTGGCTGATACTCATTGCCCAAGGCTAACGCCTAGGAATGCGAGTATCCGCACTTGGCGCACAAGCTCGCATTGCAGTCTCATATCCGGCTGAAAAACAGGTTTCTGTTCAGTCACGATCTCAAAGAAGTTGCCGTGATCGTGGTCATAATTGCTGCGTAGTTCGCTAGATTCAAGCTATGACTACTCAAGTGCCCGGCGATGCGCTCGTCTCCCTGAACAGCGTCAACAAGCATTACGGTCAATTGCACGTCCTCAAAGACATCAACCTTCAGGTCAAGAAGGGTGAAGTTGTAGTGGTCATCGGACCCTCCGGCTCCGGTAAGTCCACGTTGTGCCGTGCCATCAACCGTTTGGAAACGATCGACGACGGCGAGATCTCGATCGACGGAAAGAAGCTCCCCGAAGAGGGCAAGGAACTGGCCCACCTCCGTGCCGACGTCGGCATGGTCTTCCAGTCCTTCAACCTCTTCGCCCACAAGACGATCCTCGAGAACGTCACGCTGGGTCCCATCAAAGTCAAGGGCGTCGCGAAGGGTACGGCCGAGCGCGAAGCCATGGCCCTCCTGGAGCGCGTCGGCGTCGGGCATCAGGCACCGAAGCTTCCTGCGCAGCTCTCCGGCGGCCAGCAGCAGCGTGTGGCCATCGCCCGGGCCCTGGCGATGAAGCCCAAAGTGATGCTCTTCGATGAGCCCACCTCCGCGCTCGATCCGGAAATGATCAACGAGGTCCTCGATGTCATGATCCAGTTGGCCAAGGAAGGCATGACGATGATCGTGGTCACCCACGAGATGGGCTTCGCGCGCAAGGCAGCCGACCGCGTTGTGTTCATGGCGGACGGACAGATCGTCGAAGACGCCAAGCCTGAGGAATTCTTCACGAACCCGCAGAGCAACCGGGCCAAGGACTTCCTGTCCAAACTCCTGACCCACTAGCTCCTGAAGGCCTTCACCCTGGCCACCAGGAATCGCACCCCCGGCCGTACACCGGCCATCCACTGAAAGGAACGTCATGAAGTCTCTGATTACCCGGAGGAAGTCACTCCTGGTTGCCGCATCGGCTGCGCTTGCCCTCTCGCTGAGCGCCTGCGGTGGCGGCGGGAGCTCGACGACTCCCCCCGTAGCGTCTGCGAGCTTCGAAGCAGGCACCACCATGGAGAAGCTCAACAAGGCACAGAAGATCACCATCGGTACCAAGTTCGACCAGCCGCTCTTCGGCCAGAAGGGCCTTGACGGCAAGCCGGTCGGTTTCGACGTTGAAATCGGCAAGGCAATCGCCGCCAAGCTGGGCATCCCGGCAGACAAGATCGAATGGGTCGAGACCGTTTCGCAGAACCGCGAATCGTTCATCGAGCAGGGCCGCGTTGACCTGGTCATCGCCACGTACACCATCAACGACGCCCGCAAGGAAAAGGTCTCCTTCGCTGGCCCGTACTACGAAGCCGGCCAGGCACTGCTGGTCAACAAGGACGACAACTCCATCACCAAGCCGGAGGACGTCAAGGGCAAGAAGGTCTGCTCCGTCACTGGTTCCACCCCTGCCAAGACCATCGCCGAAAAGTACGGTGCTGAAGTTGTTCCGGCCGCTACCTACACCGCTTGCCTGGAGCCGCTGCGCAACAAGCAGGTTGTCGCCGTGACCACGGACAACGTCATCCTGGCCGGTTACGTTGACAAGGAACCGGATGCCTTCAAGCTCGCCTCGGATGAAACCTTCACCAAGGAGCCTTACGGCATCGGCCTGAAGAAGGACGACACCGTCTTCCGCAACTGGATCAACGACCAGCTTGAAGCCATCCAGAAGGACGGCGACTACAAGAAGGCTTGGGAAGCTACGGCAGGCAAGGTCATCAAGACCGCACCTGAGCTTCCGGCCGTCGACCGCTACTAGCAGTCAGTCCAGCAGCTGCCGCCGTCCCTTCCCCGGGACGGCGGCAGTTCCTGAACCAGGACCCTGTTCCGTGATCAGCTGCAGCAAAAGGAAGCCATGGACGCCGTCATAGCAAGCCTCCCCCAATACTGGGACGGATTTCTCCGCACCCTCTACCTCTCCGTCATCTCAGGAATCATCGCCCTCGTCGTAGGAACCATCCTCGCGGCCATGAGGGTCTCGCCCGTTGCTGCGCTCCGCGGCTTCAGCATGTTCTATGTGGAAGTCGCCCGGAACACGCCACTGACGATCATCTTCTTCTTCTCCGCAATCGTCCTCCCCAGGCTGGGAGTGAAGTTCGACCAATTCGAAGTCGCCGCCATCATCGCACTGAGCAGCTACACGGCCGCCTTCATCGCCGAAGCCGTCCGTTCCGGCGTTAACAGTGTTCCGGTGGGACAGGCAGAAGCAGCCCGAAGCGTCGGCATGACCTTCACCCAGGTTTTGGGCTTCATCGTCCTGCCCCAGGCTGTCCGCACCGTGGTTCCGCCCTTGATCAACATCCTGATCGCCTTGGTCAAGAACTCTTCGGTTGCCGGCGCCTTCTTCGTCCTCGAGTTGTTCGGCTACGGCCGCCAGCTCTCCAATGACTACGGCAACCAGGTCCTTTGGATCCTGCTCGGGGTGGCGTTCTTCTACCTCCTCATCACGGTTCCGTTGGGTCTCCTGGCGCACTTTGTTGAACGAAAGGTGGCGATTGCCCGATGACCTCGGTCCTTTACGACGTCCCGGGGCCGAAGGCCCGCCTTTACTCGCTCATCGGTTCGGCGGCCGGGATCGTCCTGATCCTTGGCGTGCTGGCCATCGCCGTCATCACGCTTGCGCAGCAGGGCATTTTCGACGCCGACCGCTGGGAAATCTTCTACGGTCCCATGGCGCCGGATGTCTGGAACCTGATCGGCCAGGGCATCATCTCCACGCTGACCGCGGCGGCCGTGGCAGCGATCATTGCCTTTCCGCTGGGAATTGCGCTCTGCCTCCTGAGGATCTCGTTGATCCCGTGGGTTCGAATTCCGACGCAGGTGGTCCTCGAGTTCCTCCGCGGCATGCCGGTTGTCCTCATGATGTTGTTCGTCCTGCTGGTGTTCGCCACCGGACAGTTCCAAGCGGTGGTTGTGGGCCTGGTGCTCTACAACGCCGCCATCTTCGCCGAGATCCTGCGTGCAGGCATCCAGTCGCTGCCCAAGGGCCAACGTGAAGCCGGCCTGGCCATCGGCCTGCGCAGCTTCCAGTCGCGCATGATCATCGAATTCCCGCAGGCTGTACGCCGCATGCTGCCGTCCTTGGTGGCACAGCTCGTCGTGCTCCTGAAGGACACGTCGCTCGGCTACATCGTGGGCTACGAGGAATTGCTCCGGAAGATCCAGATCATGGCTGACTTCCTGGGTCCGGACTTCCTGTTCCCCGCGTTCTTCGTGGGCGCTGCGATCTACATCCTGATCAACCTCACGGTCTCCCGGATCGCGATCTGGATCGAACGCCGCGGCTCCAAGAAGGCCGCGGGCGGCACAGCCCGCGCCAACGCGGCCGGAACCGTACCAACCGCCAAGTAGTCGTAAAGCCCGACTATGCGCCAAAAGGGGCGGGACCGGTGATCTTCACCGATCCCGCCCCTTCTGCATTGCCGGCAAGGGACTACTGACCCAGCCACGTCCTCAGGGCACGCAGGCACTCACGGATGGCATCGGCGTCGACGTGTTCATTGTCCTTGTGCGCCAGCAGCGGGTCCCCGGGTCCGAAGTTCACAGCCGGGATGCCCAACTCACTGAAGCGTGCGACGTCGGTCCAGCCGTATTTGGGCTTCGGCTCGGCTCCCACTGCGGCCACGAAGGACGCTGCGGCAGGGTGGTTCAGGCCGGGACGCGCACCGGCCGCGGCGTCGGTACGGACGACCTCGAAGCCTTCCAGCAGTTCCCGCACGTGGGCTTCGGCTTCATCCGGAGTCTTGTCCGGCGCAAACCGGTAGTTGATCTCCACCACGCAGCGGTCCGGGATGACGTTTCCGGCCGTTCCGCCGTTGATCTTCACGGCGTTGAGGCTTTCCCGATAGTCGAGGCCGTCCACGTTGATGGTGCGCGGTTCATAGGCTGCCAGCCGGGCAAGGATGGGAGCCGCAGCATGGATGGCGTTGCTACCCATCCATGCGCGGGCCGAGTGCGCCGCTTCTCCCAGCGTGGTTGCTTCGAAGCGGCTGGTTCCGTTGCAGCCGCCCTCCACTGTGCCGTGGGTAGGTTCCAAAAGGATGGCGAAATCACCGTCCAGCAGCTCGCCGTGGTTCCGCACCAACCGGCCAAGGCCGCTCTTGACGGCCTCCACTTCCTCATGGTCGTAGAAAACGAACGTGACGTCCCGGTCCGGCTCCCGGTCGCCGTCGAACAGTGTTGCTGCCAAGGCGAGCTGTACAGCCACTCCGCCCTTCATGTCCGTGGTCCCGCGCCCGTAAAGGACACCTTCGCCGGGAACACCGGACTCCCACGTGGCTGGAACAGTACCCAGCGAGCCAGGAACCGTGGGAAGCGGGACGGTGTCCAAGTGGCCGGCCAGGATGACCCGCTCCGGGCGGCCCAGCTCCGTGCGGGCGATGATGGCGTCACCGTCCCGCACCACTGTGTAGCGGGGAAGGGCCCGCAGGGCGGCTTCGACGGCATCGGCCAGTTCGGTCTCGTTGCCCGAGACGCTGTTGATATCGATAATGGCCGCCGTCAGTAAAGCAACGTCCTGGCGCAGGTCGAGGAGGGCAGGTGCGGATTTCAGGGTCACCCCTCCACCTTAACTGCTGCGCGCCTCGGACCAGGGAAAAGGGAATACGACTCCAGTCCTTGGAACGGGTTTCAGCCGCACCGCGCCCGGTAGCTAAACTTGGGGCCATGACTGAAACTGCTTCTTCCGCTGTGCCCGTAACTGCGTCCGTTAGCGACCGATCAGCTTACGGATTCGGCCTCGCCACGATCGCTACCTCGGCCTCCGGGGAAGCAACCGTACTGGATGTCTGGTACCCCTCCCCCGCGTTGGGGGTAGCAGCCGACACCCTGAGGGACGTCGACAACGCCGACCCTGCACTGACTGCCCTCGCCGAGGACGGCAAGGACGCCGACCGCGGCACCGAGCAGAAGGTAGTGTTCGCCCAGATCGACTTGGACGCTGCCCCGGCCGACACGGCTGACGCCTACCTCCGCCTGCACCTGCTGTCACACCGCTTGGTCAAGCCGAACAGCATCAACCTGGACGGTATCTTCGGCAAGCTCCCCAACGTTGTGTGGACCAACTTCGGTCCGGCCGCCGTCGAGGGCTTCGAGCTGACGCGCGCACGCCTGCGCAAGCGTGGCAACGTGGTGGTCTACGGCGTGGACAAGTTCCCCCGCATGGTGGACTACGTCGTCCCCACCGGCGTCCGCATCGCCGACGCCGACCGCGTCCGCCTGGGTGCCCACCTTGCCGAAGGCACCACCGTAATGCACGAAGGCTTCGTTAACTTCAACGCCGGCACCCTGGGCACGTCCATGGTCGAAGGCCGTATCTCCGCTGGCGTGGTGGCCGGCGACGGCACCGACGTCGGTGGCGGCGCGTCCATCATGGGCACGCTGTCCGGCGGCGGCAAGGAGAAGATCGCCCTGGGCGAGAGGGTCCTGTTGGGCGCGAACTCGGGCGTAGGCATCAGCATCGGTGACGACTCCGTGGTGGAGGCGGGCCTCTACGTGACCGCCGGCACGCGGGTCCGCGTTCCGGGCCCCAAGGACGAGAACGGCGAGGACACCAGCCAGATCATTAAGGCCGTGGAGCTTTCCGGAGTCCCCAACCTCCTGTTCCGCCGCAACTCCACCACCGGTGGCGTCGAGGTCCTGCCACGCAAGGGCCAGACCGTGGAATTGAACGAGGCTTTGCACGCCAACTAGCAGGAGACCAACTGTGCGCCGTTTGCGCCGCATCATCATCATGGTGCTGGCCTTGGCCTTGGTGGCCGGCGCCGTTTACGCCATAGTCGCCGTGCTGCAGCGCTCCGAGACACTGGTCTCGGAGCGCTGCGTCGCTGTGGTGGGCTCAGCCAGCTTCGAACTCGCCACAGACCAAACCGCGAACACGGCGCTCATTACGGCTGTGGCCGTCCGCCGTGGCCTGCCTCCGCGCGCGGCCAGCATTGCCCTGGCAACCGCGATGCAGGAGTCACGCCTGCGGAACATCAATTACGGAGATGAGGCCGGCCCGGATTCCCGCGGCCTGTTCCAACAGAGGCCATCCCAAGGCTGGGGAACCGAAGCCCAGGTCATGGATCCCACCTATGCCGCGAATGCTTTCTATGACGGGCTGGTGAAGATTCCCGGCTACGAAAGCATGGAAATCACGCAGGCGGCGCAGGCAGTCCAGAGATCGGCCTTCCCGCGCGCGTACGCCCAGCATGAACCCATGGGCCGCGCCTTCGCTTCTGCCCTGACGGGTCATTCCGAAGCAGCGTTGGACTGCGAGTTGAGGATGCCGGAAGCGGCCGGTGACCCTGCCGCCGTAGTGGATGAACTCACGACGGCGTTCGGCACCCAAGTGGCCGGCGTCGAGGGACGGTCGGTGCGCCTTGAGGTGACGGGCCCGCAGGCGTGGGCTGTGGCCCATTGGGCCGTGGCCAATGCCAAGTCACTGTCGATTACCCAGGTCGATGCGGCCGGCCGGACCTGGAACCGGGAGCAGCGCAAAGGCTGGACCGACTCTGCGGCGGCATCGGACGGTGTGACCATCACGGTGTCAGCCCCCACCACCTAGGCCACAGGTTCAGGCAGCGGGCCTAGGCAAGAAGCTCCACCACCGGCTGGACGTAGCTCCGGAACACGTCCGGCTGGGACAGGAGCCTGTGGCTCATGAAGATCGTGCTCGGCTCCAGGTACCAGGCCCGTGGCTCAGTCAGCGGAAGCTCGATGATGGTGAGGTCGAAGTCGCGCGAGCTCCGCCCCACTTCCAGGAGCCGGTCCTCCACCAGCTCGTTGAGGACGTTGGTGACCCCGTTGGCTTCGCGGGCCGCTTCGAGATCCGCATATTCGTCGATCCTGTCCGTGGCCCATGCCAGGGCAGCTCCGAAGTGCGCCTGCAACACCCTTTGTAGGGCCGGTGAGTTGCCGAAGGCCTTGAAACTGGGAGGAGTAAGCTCCTGGGCCGGTTCGGGATAGGACTTGACGAGCTTCTCCCACCACGCTTCCCATTCGGTCTTCAGCGCGCTGATACCTCCCACATCCGAGGTGAGGTGGCTATGGTCGGCTTGGCGGATCTTGGGAGCGGCGTGGGCCAGCATCGGCTTTCCGACGCCGTCGAGTCCGGCTACGTCCCGCAAGTACAAGGCGATGAGCATCGGCCCTGACGTGTCCATGGTGATGCGCCATCCCGGGCCGCCTGACTCATGCATCCGAATTCCTCCCTTGGACAGGGTTCCCGACATGTCCCAGTCTATTCCTGAAGGGCCCCGGGGGTAACGGCCCGGGGGCACGGCTTCCGGGGTTAGGCCCGGGCCGAAGCCACCTGAAGGGTTTGGAGGTGTGCTTCCAGGACGTCGCTGCACATCGCTGCGGTCATCCATTCAGGCTGCAACAGCGCATGCATGCATAATCCGTCCACAGTGGCCAGGAGCCGTTCCGCTTCCGTCACCAGCGCCTGCGGGTTGTCGATGTCCTGTGGACGCAACAGCACCATCAACCGTCCGATGACGGCGGCAACCGAACGGTGGCTGCGTTCGGCCTCGGGGGCCAATACGGGGGTGATCCGCGCTGCCTGCCGGAAAGCCATCCATACGCAGGCGTCCACGGCCGATTCCTCGTCCAAGGGCAGGAGCTGACCCAGGAGGTTCAGAACGGCCTTGTGGTGTTCAGCGCCCTCACTATCCTCTACCAGTCCCAGAGCCGCTTCCAGGCGGGCAACGATCCGGTCCACAACGGAGGCGAAGGAGTACACCAGGAGTTCATCGCTGCTGGCGAAATAGTGGCGGACCGATCCGACGGCGAGCCCCGCTTCATCGGCCACCTCGCGGAGGGATGCCCTGTGCAGGCCGTCGCCGGCGATGATGCGGAACACGGCTTGGACGACTTCCTGGCGCCGGACTTCGGCATCAACAATTTTGGGCACCAGTATTTTCTAGCACGAATGTGCTTCCACCACGCTCAACACTGAGCGGCGTGGCTCCGATTTCCGATAGCGTAGACACCATGAAAATTCTTGTCACGGGCGGCACCGGCTACATCGGTTCGCACACCGTTTTGTCCCTCCAGGAAGCCGGCCACGACGTCGTCGTCCTCGACAACCTCGTGAACTCCAGCGAAGAGTCGCTGCGGCGGGTGTCTGAACTGACAGGCAAAACCGCCGCCTTCCACGAGGTGGACCTGGTGGACGAGCCGGCCGTCGAGGCGGTCTTCGGCCAGCACGACATCGACGCGGTCATCCACTTCGCGGGCCTCAAGGCAGTGGGTGAATCAGTCCAGGAGCCTCTGGCCTACTACTACAACAACATCGTGGGCACGCTGAACCTTCTCCGCGCCATGGATAAGCACAACGTCCGATCGATCGTTTTCAGCTCCTCGGCAACTGTTTATGGCGAGCACAACCCGATCCCCTACATCGAGAAGATGGAGATCGGCGCCAACAATCCGTACGGCCGCACCAAGGAACAGATCGAGGACATCCTCTCCGATCTTGGCAACGCCGATGACCGCTGGCATATAGCACTGCTGCGCTATTTCAACCCGGTGGGCGCCCATCCCTCGGGCCGGATCGGCGAAGACCCGCAGGGCATCCCGAACAACCTCGTTCCGTTCATTGCCCAGGTTGCCGTGGGCCGCCGCGAGAAGCTCATGGTCTTCGGCGGCGACTACGACACCCCTGACGGCACCGCCCAGCGTGACTACATCCACGTGGTTGACCTCGCGGAGGGGCACGTGGCCGCACTGAACTACATCGCGTCCCGCCAGGGCGTCCGCCGCTGGAACCTCGGTTCGGGCAAAGGATCCTCGGTGCTGGAAGTCCTCCGCTCCTTCGAGAAAGCCGTGGGCCGGCCCATCCCCTACGAGATCACGGGACGCCGCGCAGGAGACCTTCCTGCCTTCTGGGCCGACGCTTCCTCCGCTTTGGCAGACCTTGGCTGGTCCACTACCAAGACCGTGGACCAGATGTGCGAAGACCACTGGCGCTGGCAGAAGAACAACCCGTACGGATACAACGCCACCGAGCCTGCCGCGGCCCAAGCCTAGGCGGGCACCACTTCGGTGACCAACGACGGCGGCCGCCCACCTCGCGCGAGGTGGGCGGCCGCCGTCGTTATTGGCTCTGATGCAGTATCAGTTGGCCGGGTAGTTGCGCTCCGGCTCCCCCGTGTAGAGCTGCCGCGGACGGCCGATCTTGGTCTGGGGATCGTTGATCATCTCACGCCACTGGGCAATCCAGCCCGGGAGGCGTCCGATGGCGAAGAGAACGGTGAACATCTTCTCCGGGAAGCCCATGGCCTTGTAGATGAGGCCGGTGTAGAAGTCGACGTTCGGGTACAGCTTGCGCTGGATGAAGTAGTCGTCCGCGAGGGCCTTTTCTTCCAGGCGCATGGCGATGTCCAGCAGTTCGTCGTTGCCGCCGAGCTTGCTGAGGACCTCGTGGGCCGTGGCCTTGATGATCTTCGCACGGGGGTCGTAGTTCTTGTAGACGCGGTGCCCGAAGCCCATGAGGCGGACGCCGTCTTCCTTGTTCTTGACCTTCTCCATGTAGTCCTCAGGCTTGATGCCCTCGGCCTGGATCTGGCGGAGCATCTTCAGCACGGCCTCGTTGGCGCCGCCGTGGGCAGGGCCGAAGAGTGCGTTGATGCCTGCCGAAACGGAGGCGAAGAGGTTTGCGTTGGATGAACCCACCAGGCGCACCGTGGACGTGGAGCAGTTCTGCTCGTGGTCGGCGTGCAGGATGAGCAGGAGATCCAAAGCCTTGACCACAACGGGGTCGAGCTCGTACTGCTCCGCCGGGAGGCCGAAGCTCAGGCGCAGGAAGTTCTCCACGAGGTTCATGGAGTTGTCCGGGTAGAGCATGGGCTGGCCGATGGACTTCTTGTGGGCGTAGGCAGCGATCACCGGAAGCTTGGCCATGAGCCGGATGGTGGAAACTTCCACGTGTTCGGCGTTGAACGGATCCAGCGAGTCCTGGTAGAAGGTGGACAGCGCGGAAACAGCCGAGGACAGCACCGGCATCGGGTGGGCGTCGCGCGGGAAGCCGCCGAAGAAGCCCTTCAGCTCTTCGTGCAGCAGGGTGTGGCGACGGATGCGCTGATCGAACTCTTCCAGTTCGGTGGGGGTCGGCAGGTTGCCGTAGATCAGCAGGTAGGAAACTTCCAGGAAGTTCGAGTGCTGTGCGAGCTGCTCAATGGGGTACCCGCGGTAGCGCAGGATGCCTGCGTCACCGTCAATGTACGTGATGGCCGATGTGGTAGCTGCGGTGTTCATGAAGCCGGGGTCATAGGCAACGGCGCCCGTCTGCTTCAGCAGCTTGGAAACGTCATAGCCTTCGTTTCCTTCTACAACCTTGATGCGCGGCAGTTCAAGTTCGCCGCCGGCATGGCGCAGTGTCGCGCTGGTGGTCTCAGTCATGGAGTCCCCTTCACGAGGCCTCTGGGCCTCTATAGAACGCTTGTCCAATCAACTTCTGGTGACGCCGTGTTCTGCCCTGCTGTTGCAGGACTCCAACGGCCGGAGTGCTTTCTTATTGAAGGCCACCATTGATAGTCAATTAAAAAGCTACCGCCAGTAACCGTCGGGAACTAATCCAAGCCCAACGATTACTGGCGGAATCACGCTAATTGTGCCGCAAGTCACAGCTTCGTTATGCGACCGAGTTCAACCTCTCCACAGCCGCGTCGATTCGTTCGTCCGTGCCCGTCAATGCCACGCGAACGAAGCCGTTGCCTGCCTCGCCATAGAACACGCCTGGTCCCACCACGATGCCCAGCCCGGCGAACCGTGCCACGGTATCCCACGTGGCTTCTCCGGCCGTCGACCACAGGTAGAGTCCCGCGTCGGAGTCGTGGATGGTCAGTCCAAACTTCTCCAGCGCCGGAACCAGCCTCTCGCGGCGGCTCCTGTAAAGGTCCTTCTGCGCCAGGACATGGTCGGCGTCGCCCAGTGCCACGCGCATGGCTTCCTGCACCGGGTAGGGCACAATCATTCCGGCATGCTTACGGCTGTTAACCAGGTTCGCCATGATGGCGGCGTCGCCGGCCACGAATGCGGCCCGGTAGCCGGCCAGGTTGGATTGCTTGCTCAGGGAGTACACACTCAGCAGCCCGTCAGTGGAACCACCCGTAACGCGCGGGTCCAGCACACTGGGTACCGGTTCTCCCCCGCGTTGGGCGTCCCAAGCACCCCAGCCCAGTTCCGCGTAGCATTCGTCCGACGCCACCACAGCGCCGATCTCCCGGGCCTGGGCCACAATTCGCCGCATGGATTCGACGTCCCTCACGCTGCCCGTCGGGTTGCCCGGCGAGTTGATCCAGACCAACCGCACCTTGGCACGGGTGGCGGCATCAAGTTCGTCCAGGTCATCTGCGGCAACGGCCGTGGCTCCGGCCAGCGTGGCACCGATGTCGTAGGTCGGGTAAGCCACCGTGGGCCGCACCACCACATCGCCGCTTCCCAGACCCAGGAGGAAGGGAAGCCAGGCGACCAGTTCCTTGGAACCCACAGTCGGCATCACGTCGCGGGGGTCCAGGCCGGGGACGCCACGACGGCTGGCAAACCAATCCACAACTGCCTGGCGCAGCGGTGCAGTGCCGTGGACAGTGGGATAACCGTGGGCATCCGATGCCGACGCCAAGGCCTCACGGATGAGGCCAGGCGTGGGATCCACGGGAGTTCCGATGGAGAGGTTGACTACCCCGCCAGGGTGCTTCGAAGCGGTCGCAACATACGGCGCCATGGCCTCCCACGGGTAATCGGGAAGGTTAAGGCCGAACGCGGGCGCCGCGGAAATCAAGGGCGCAGCCACCTCTAGTGGTCTTGGTTCTGCGGCGGCAGGGCGGCAATGAACGGGTGGTCCTTGCCGGTGTTCCCGATCTTCGCAGCACCACCCGGAGAGCCAAGGTCGTCAAAGAATTCGACGTTGGCCTTGTAGTAGTCTGCCCACTCTTCCGGGGTGTCATCCTCGTAGTAGATGGCTTCCACCGGGCACACGGGCTCGCAGGCACCACAGTCGACGCATTCGTCGGGGTGAATGTAGAGGGAACGCTCACCTTCGTAAATGCAGTCAACAGGGCACTCTTCGATGCATGCCTTGTCCTTGACATCCACACACGGCTGCGCGATTACGTACGTCACGTCCCAGACCTCTCAACGGTTTGTCCCGGCAACAGGCCGGGTAATACTCCCGACAATATGCCGGGCACTCAACTTCCAACCTATTATCCATCAGTGCCGCGACGCCAACCTAGCTCGCGTCATAGTATGAATCGGTGACCCAAACGCTGCCGCCCGCTCAATTCCTCCAGACAGCCGAGCCCGGTACGCGGGTAGTGGTGCGCTACAGGATTGCCGACGGCCTCACGGATGCACTGGGCTACTTGCTGGAGGCCGGCGAGACCAGCTGCACCGTGCGGACGCGGACGTCCGACGTCGAAATTCCCTTGGAACTGGTGATCGCAGCCAAGCAGGTACCGCCCCCTCCGCCGCGGCGTAAGCCGACCGTGCGCTGAGAGGTTCAGTCTTCTCTTGCCGTTGACGCAACGTCCACGGCGGCATTCCACCGGGCGCGAAGACGGCTGGCGACCAAGAGCATGATGAACGTCACGCCGGCGATGCCGTAGACCCAGACGTTTCCCGCGACGTCCGCCAGGACCAATTGCTTGGCGGGACCGCCCGAGGACAGTACCCCCACCGCAGCGTAGGTCACAATACCGGCGACCGCCGTCGGGACTACCGAACGGCGCCATGCCGCCAGCCACAGCTGCACGGAAGCCAGCAACAGCAGCGCGGCACAAATGCCCCAGGGAAGTTCGACGCCGGCCACGGATACGGTCTGCCGGTGCAGGGCCGTGCCCGCAAGGGACACGAAAAGAGCCGCCAGTACGGCTGCAGCAATGCTGCGGGCTGTACTGGCGGCTCCCCTCTTCATGCAGAGATTCGGTTCCCTGCGGCGACTATGCGCGGGCGCGGGCGCGGTTGGCCTTCGCGCGCTCGTTCGAGTCCAGGATCACCTTGCGGATGCGGATGTCCTCCGGGGTGACCTCAACGCACTCGTCCTCGCGGGCGAACTCGAGCGACTCTTCCAGGGTGAGCTCACGCGGCGGGGTCAGGTTCTCGAAGGAATCCGAGGAAGCCGCACGCATGTTGGTGAGCTTCTTTTCCTTGGTGATGTTCACATCCATGTCGTCGGCGCGGGAGTTCTCGCCGACGATCATGCCTTCGTACACCTCGGAGGTGGGCTTCACGAAGAAGGAACCGCGCTCTTGGAGGTTGATCATGGCGAACGGAGTCACAACACCGGCGCGGTCGGCGATCATCGAACCGTTGGTGCGGTATTCGATCGGGCCGGCCCACGGCTCGTAGCCCTCGGAAATGGAAGCCGCGATACCGGCACCACGGGTGTCCGTGAGGAACCGGGTACGGAAGCCGATAAGGCCACGGGCGGGAACAATGAACTCCATGCGGCACCAGCCGGTGCCGTGGTTGGCCATGTTGGTCATGCGACCCTTGCGGGCAGCCATGAGCTGCGTTACGGCACCCAAGTACTCTTCCGGCACGTCGATGGTCATGTGTTCCATCGGCTCGTGCAGCTTCCCGTCGATGGTCTTGGTGACTACCTGCGGCTTGCCGACGGTGAGTTCGAAGCCTTCACGACGCATCTGCTCAACGAGGATGGCCAGGGCGAGCTCGCCACGGCCCTGGACTTCCCAGGCGTCGGGACGCTCGGTGGGGAGCACCTTGATGGAGACGTTACCGATCAGTTCCTTGTCCAGGCGGTCCTTCACCTGGCGCGCGGTGACCTTGGCACCCTTGACCTTGCCGGCCAGCGGCGAGGTGTTGATACCGATCGTCATGGAGATCGCGGGATCGTCCACCTTGATCAGGGGCAGCGGCTGCGGGTTTTCCAGGTCGGTGAGCGTCTCACCGATGGTGATGTCTTCGATGCCCGCGACGGCAACGATCTCGCCGGGTCCTGCGGATTCAGCCGGTACGCGCTCGAGTGCCTTGGTGGCCAGGAGCTCGGTGATCTTGACGGTCTTCAGCTCGCCGTTCTGGCGGGCCCAGGCAACCTGCTGGCCCTTGCGGAGGGTTCCGTTGTAGATGCGGAGCAGGGCGAGGCGACCGAGGAACGGGGAGGCGTCCAGGTTGGTCACGTGTGCCTGCAGCACGCCTTCCGGGTTGTACGTCGGGGCCGGGATGTGCTCGATGATCGTCTTGAACAGGGGCTCAAGGTCCTCGTTCTCCGGAGCCGAGCCGTTGGCAGGCTGTTCGAGGGATGCGCGGCCGACCTTGGCTGCTGCGTAAACGACCGGAACTTCCAGGACCTTGTCCAGGTCCAGGTCCGGAACTTCGTCGGCGAGATCGGAGGCCAGGCCCAGGAGGAGGTCCATGGACTCGTGCACAACCTCATCGATACGGGCGTCGGGGCGGTCGGTCTTGTTGACCAGGAGGATCACCGGCAGGTGGGCAGCCAGTGCCTTACGGAGGACGAAGCGGGTCTGCGGAAGGGGACCTTCGGAAGAGTCGACCAGCAGCACGACGCCGTCAACCATCGAGAGCCCGCGCTCAACTTCGCCACCGAAGTCGGCGTGGCCGGGGGTGTCGATGACGTTGATGGTGATGGTCTCGCCATTGGAGGACGGGCCGTTGTAGGCAACCGTGGTGTTCTTGGCGAGGATGGTGATGCCCTTTTCGCGCTCCAGGTCACCGGAATCCATGACGCGGTCCTCAACCTCGCCGTGGGAGGCGAAGGAGTTGGTCTGCTTGAGCATGGCATCGACCAGGGTGGTCTTGCCGTGGTCAACGTGTGCAACGATCGCGACGTTGCGCAGATCGCTCCGCGACGCAGTATTAACGGTAGTTTCAGACATGCGTTTATGACTCGTTTCAGTGGTGAAGTCAGCTGTTGTAATCCGCGCGCAAACCTGATCTTCCTGACCGGAATACACAACGAAAAGACCCCGGGACACAGGGCACCTATGGCTATTCTAAACGCACACGCATGAGAGGGCCTAAAAAGCAATACTTCAGGGGCCCGGATGTGCCCCTGCTCACGCTGCCGCAGCGTTTGCTAAATGTTCAATCAAGATGCTGGATTTTCTTCCCGCCGTGCCCCATGATGTCTGCAGGAACCAGTGCCCTTCGGAGAAAATCGATGCGAAAAGCTTCGGCCGTGTTCCGCATGCTCGCACCGTTGATCGCCGTAGGCGTTCTGGCGGCCGGCTGCGGAACAAGCCAGCCATCCCCTGCCGCCACCTCACGCTCGGCCGCGCCCGCAGCGGCAGCGACGGCGGCCGCGGAAAAACCCCGGAGCGTGGCCTCGGAGTCCCCCGCTCCGAATCTGCCCGCAGGCTCCCTCTACAGGAACCCCGCGAACAACCGGAACGAAATCGTCCTGGCCGACGTCCGCCACACGGCTGTCCTCATTGGCGACTCCCAGTCCCAGCCCAAGGACTCGTGGCCACAACGCGGCATCGCTGCCCTCGGCTACAAGCTGTACGTGGCAGGGATGGGCGGCACCGGCTTCGTGGCCGCCAACGACAAGACCGGTAACTACATTGACGCCCTCCAGCGCGGTGACTGGGTGCTCCCCTACGGGAGCCCGCCGCTCATTGTCATCCAAGGCGGTGGCAATGACGCCGCCCAGAAAGCTACGGACGCGCAGATCGCTTCCAACGCCGAACGGCTCCTGGCGGTGCTGAAGAAGCGGTACCCCGGCTCGAGGATGGCCATGATCGGCACCCTGGCCAAGGGGGCTGCCAACGGCGGCGGACGGCGGACAGAAGTGGATGCCCTCCTCGGCAGGGTTGCTGCCAAGAACAACATTCCGTTCGTCAGCGCCGGCGACTGGCTCACGAGCTACGACGCGGCGAAGGACCTGCAGGACAACGTCCACATGAAACCGTCCGGCCACGAGAAGCTGGGCAAGGTCTTGGCGGGCCAGCTTGCCGCCCTCGGGCTGGCTCCGCGGCCGGACAGCGATACCGCGCCGCAACCGGCGTCGTAATTTGTCCCTTAGACGGCAAAGCCGGTGGTTCCCTTTCGGGGACCACCGGCTTTGCCGTTGCTCTACTGACCGGAAGTACGACGCCGGTTATGCCACCGCCGGGGGCAGCAGCAGCGAGCCGCCCGGGATCGCATCCAGCAGGGCCTGCGTGTAGGCCTGCTGCGGGTTGTCGAAGACGTCGTCGGTGCTTCCCGTCTCTACCAGCTTGCCCTTCTCCATGACGCAGACGTGATCGGCGATCTGACGGACCACCGCGAGGTCGTGTGTGATGAACAGGTACGTCAGGCCGAGGTTGTCCTGAAGTTCAGCGAGGAGATTGAGCACCTGCGCCTGGACCAGGACGTCCAGTGCGGAAACAGCCTCGTCACAGATGATGACCTCGGGATCCAAGGCGAGGGCACGCGCGATGGCAATACGCTGGCGCTGACCGCCGGAGAGCTCGTTCGGGTAACGCTGCATGGTGGTCTGCGGCAAGGCGACCTGGTCCAGCAGCTCCCGGACCTTCTTCTCACGGCTTGCCTTGTTCCCAATCTTGTGGGTCCGAAGCGGTTCTTCGATGGTCCGGAAGATGTTGTACATCGGATCCAGCGAACCGTAGGGGTCCTGGAAGATTGGCTGCACGCGCCGCCGGAACTTGAAGAGGTCCTTGCTGTTAAGCGTGGAGGTATCCACGCCGTCGAAAATGATCTTTCCCGACGTTGGTTCCAGCAGATTCAGGACCATTTGCGCGACGGTGGACTTTCCGGAGCCGGATTCGCCAACGATGGCGGTGGTCGTTCCACGCTTCACGGCAAAGGACACGGAATCCACTGCCGTGAAGTCCGTGGTCTTGCCCACGCCCCCGCGCAGTTTGAATACCTTAGTGAGGTTCTCTACCTGCAGCACATTCTCCGTGAGCTCGGGCTGAGCTACAACCGGTTCCGTGGGGGCCAGCACTTCTTCGGACTCGATGCCCTGTTCCTTGGCCACCTGAATACGCCTTGAGGCGAGGGAAGGCGCGGAAGACACAAGCCGCTGGGTATAAGGGTGCCGGGGATTGCGCAACAGTTCGAGCGATGGACCTGATTCAACCACCTGGCCCCGGTACATCACGACTACCTTGTCGGCGCGCTCAGCCGCCAAACCGAGGTCGTGGGTGATCAGCAGCACCGCTGTCCCGAGCTCGGTGGTCATCTTGCCCAGATGGTCAAGAATCTGCCGCTGGACGGTGACGTCAAGCGCCGACGTGGGTTCGTCGGCAATCAGAAGCCGCGGCTGACACGACAGGCCGATGGCTATCAAGGCACGCTGCCTCATACCCCCGGAAAATTCGTGGGGGTATTGGTTGGCCCGACGGGATGCATCAGGAAGCCCTGCCTCGGAAAGGACCTTCGCAACATCCTTCGGGCCGGAAGGCAAACCGTTGGCTTTGAGCGTTTCACGCACCTGAAAACCGATCTTCCACACCGGGTTGAGGTTGGACATCGGGTCCTGCGGAACCATGCCGATCTGGTTGCCGCGAAGTTCGATCATCCGCCGTTCATTGGCGTGGGCGATGTCCTCGCCGTCAAAGATGATCTCGCCGCCTGCCACACGACCGTTTCCCGGGAGGAGTCCTATGGCGGCCAAGGCCGAGGTCGACTTGCCGGAACCGGACTCTCCTACGATGGCGACCGTTTCGCCCGGCATCACCGTAAAATGCGCGTTCCTCACAGCGTTTACTTCGCCATTGCTCGTAGCGAAGTTGATGGCCAGATTCTTGACTTCCAGGAGCGGACGCTCCGCGCCGGGCGTCTCTTCCGTGATGTGAACACTTGCGTTCATGTCAGGGCCTTTCATCGTTTCCGCGCTTTGGGGTCCAAGGCATCACGCAGGGCGTCACCCAGCATGATGAAGCTCAGGACCGTTATGGAAAGCGCGATGGCGGGGTACAGCAGCGGCATCGGGTTGGACCGCAGGGAGGCCTGCGCCGCCTGGATATCGTTGCCCCATGACATGACGCTCGGCGGAAGACCAATGCCCAGGAACGACAAGGTGGACTCGGCGACGATGAAGGTTCCCAAGGAGATGGTGGCTACAACGATGATTGGCGCCAGCGAGTTGGGCAGGACGTGCCGGACCAACGATTTGAACCGCGATACTCCCAGGGAACGTGCGGCAACCACGAAGTCGGCATTCCGCACCTCTATGACGGCGCCACGGGTAATACGCGCAATCTGTGGCCAGCCAAACGTGATCAGAATCAGCACCAGTGTCCACACTGTCCGATTGGAGCGGAACATCGGCAGCTGCATCAGAACGATTGCGCCGAGGATCAGGGGCAGAGCGAAGAAGATGTCGGTGACACGGGCGAGGATGGCGTCAAGCCAGCCGCCGTAGTAGCCGGCCAACGCACCGATGATGCCACCCAGAAGGACGACGCCGATGGTGGTGAACAGCCCGACCATCACGGACGACCGCGTGCCGAATATGACGCGGGCGTATACGTCGCAACCCTGCTTGTTGAAGCCCAATGGATGCCCGCCAACCGGTGCGCCGTTGGAATTGGCCAGTTGACAGGCCTCGCTGGACGGATCGATCGGGGAGAAAAGGTGCGGGAAGATCGAGACGACTACCACTGCGAAGATCATGATCACCGAGATGATGAACAAGGGCTGCTTGCGCAAGTTCTTCCATGCTTCACCCCAAAGGCTTGAGGGTGCGTTCTCCTCCCTCACCTTGTCAGTGGCCTGCAGCGGTGTTTCGTCCACGTCGGCAACGAAGTGCTCGATACGACGGCGGGTAGTGCTGCTCTTCCCCGTCAGGTTGTTATCAGGCGTCATAGCGGATCCTCGGGTCAAGCCAGGCGTACAGGAGGTCAACGAGGAGGTTCGATACGCAGTAGATCAAAACCAGTACGGTGACGATGGAAACAACGGTCGGTCCCTCACCTGACAATACGGCGCGGTAAAGACGATTGCCGACGCCGGGCACGTTGAAGATTCCTTCTGTGACGATGGCGCCGCCCATCAGCGTTCCCAGGTCCGCACCCAGAAAAGTCACGACAGGAATGAGGGAGTTACGCAGAATGTGAACGTTGACCACCCGGAACCGGGAAAGGCCCTTGGCCGTGGCCGTGCGGACGTAGTCGGCGTTCATGTTCTCAATAACACTGGTTCTGGTCAGTCGCAGCACATAGGCAAAAGACGCCAGGCCAAGGACCACCGCCGGAAGGATGAGGTCCGGAATAGTGGCAGCGGCGCTGACCGTGGGTTTTGCCCATCCCAGTTGCACACCGATGAAGAACTGGAGCAGGAAGCCCAGAACGAAGATGGGGATGCCGATCACAATAAGGGAGGCGATCAGGACGGTGCCGTCAAAGAGCTTGCCTTTCCGGAGGCCAGCGATCAGGCCGAAGGCTATACCGAAGACACCTTCAAAGATAAGGGCCATGACAGCCAGTCGCGCCGTGACCGGGAAGACCTCACCGAGTACAGCGGCGATGGGCCGGCCGGAGAAGTCCTGACCAAGATCAAACGTGACGATGCTCTTGAGGTAGAGCAGGTACTGGACAATAAACGGCTGATCCAGGTTGTATTGCGCCCGTAACCGGGCCGCGACAGCCTCGTTCACGGGTTTGTCGCCGAACAGGGCGGCGATGGGGTCCCCGGGAAGACTAAACACGAGGAAGTAGACCAACAGGGTAGCTCCCAGGAAAACCGGGACCAGTTGGAGGAAGCGCTTGAGGATGTACGTTGCCATCAGCAGACCACATCCTTGTCAGCAGGCACCCGTTCCAGGGGTACAGCGGAGTTGTTCATTGAAGAACCTTTTCGTTTGAAATGCGGTCGGCACTCCCCCAGGACGTGTCTCCGCACAAGGACGCCCAACCGGAGTTGGGCGTCATTTAGTTGATGCGCAGTAAGGCGGTGGCGGTGCTCATGACACCACCACCGCCTAGCCGTTTATTTGCCAGTGATGTTGTAGTACAGCGGGACACCGTCCCAGCCGTAGTCAACATTGGTTACGCCGTCACTCCAGCCACCCTGGGCAACTTGGTACCACAGGGGAATGGCGGGAAGATCCTGAAGCAGGAGCTCCTGCGCCTTGTTCATGGCCTTATTGCCCTCAGAAACCGAGGATGCGGACAGGCCGTCGGAGATGGCCTTATCGAATTCAGCATTGTTGTAGCGTGCATCATTCGAACCGGCGCCGGTCTTGTAGATCGGGCCGAGGAAGTTGTACAGCGACGGGTAGTCAGCCTGCCAACCGGCACGGATAGCTCCGGTCAGCTTGCCTGACGTCGCGAGGTCACGGGCTTCCTTAAAGGTCGCGAAAGGCAAACCTTCGGCCTTGATGCCGAGGTTGTTCTTCAGCTGGTTGGTCATGGCTTCAACCCAAGCCTTGTGGCCACCCTTGTCGGCGTTGTAAGCGACGGTAAAGACGGTGTTGGGATCCCACTTCTGAATGGCGTCTGCCTTGGCCCAGAGGTCCTTGGCCTTCGTGGCGTCAAATTTCAGGTTGTCGGAGCCCGGGATGCTGTCGTTGTAGCCGTCCAGAACAGGAGCCGTGAAGTCCTTGGCAGGCTGGCGACCACCGCTGAAGATCACCTGGGTGATTTCCTCACGGTTAATTGCCATGGAGATAGCCTGGCGACGAAGCTTGCCGGCCTCACCGCTCCACTCCGGAAGGTATTCCGGGATGGCGATAGTCTGGTTGCCGGCGTAAGGCTTTTCGATGAAACGGTCGCCGAGGTCGGACTTGAAGTTTGCCAGCGCGCTGGTCGGGATTGTCTGGAGAATGTCCAGGTTGTTGCCGAGCAGGTCCTGGTACGCGGCGTCGTCGTTCTGGAAGATCTTGAACGTTACGCCGCCGTTCTTGGCCTTCCGCGGGCCGTTGTAGTCCGGGTTCGGAACCAGTTGGATCTGGACGTTGTGCTGCCAGCCATTTTCAGCCATCTTGTACGGGCCGTTGCCTACAGGCTTCTCACCATAGGTCTTGGGATCAGCAAGTGCAGCGGCGGGCACGGGCATGAAGGCCGTGTAGCCAAGGCGCAGAGGCCAGTCTGATTCAGGCTGCTTCAGCTCAACGGTGAAGGTGGTGTCATCCACAACTTTCAGGCCGGACATAGTATCCACGGTGGAGCCTTCAGCACTGGCTTCGTCGTAGCCCTTGATGCTCTCGAAGAAAGTCGCACTCAGCTGCGCGTTCTTTGCTGCGGCCCCGTAGTTCCAGGAATCCACGAACGTCTTTGCCGTGATTGGGTCACCGTTGGTGAACTTCTGGTCCTTCTTGATCTTGATGGTGAAGTTCTGAGCGTCCGGCGCCTCGATGGACTCCGCTAACTCATTGACCGGTTTGCCGGAAGGATCGTAGCTGACGAGCCCAGAGAAGATCAGTGTGGCGACCTTGCCGCCACCTACTTCATTGATGTCGGCTGGCATAAGCGGCCGCTGCGGCTCGGAGCCGTCAGCAATGATGACCTTGTTAGGGTCGCCGGCAGAAGAGCTGTTGGATGTACCGGAGCCGCCGGAGCAACCGGTCATGGCGAGGGCAACAATGGCCGCTACGCCCAGAGCTTTGGAAGTGCGCGAGAAACGCATTCCGCCTCCTATGAGTCGTGGAGTTGGGCAGGGAGAAACCAGGTTCTCCCCAGGCGCGGGCACAGATTCCTACTGTGACGTTGCCTACATGTGAGTGTAAGCCTACCCACATTGCGTCCAGATGTTGGAACAAACCAACCAAACTGTAACCGTTCCGCAACCTCTACTTGCCTAATTTGCCAACGATTTCAAGTCAAAGACTACTCGGTGGTAACATTCGCTGTCTGACAGCAGGACAGGGGTGATTTTGGGCATAAAGAAGCCCCGGTCCAGCTAACGAATCAACAGGACGGGGATTAATACAACAGGACACCTCTGGGTGATCGCTCGTAGTAGCAGTTAGCCGGCGACGTTCTCCCTGTTTTGATAACCAGCGACACTTCTGCCAAACCCGGGACGTCGGCGGGATCTCCTTCAAGGCAACGACGTCCAGTTCAGTTATACAGCGATTGCCGTGGTCAGGATCTCATGGTCCGGGCGCAGTCCCCCGTCGGTGACAACGTCCACCTCAACACCTAATAACTCACTTGCAGCTGCAGCGAAGGCAGCTATGGTCAAGAGCCCTACCCCGAGCGAACGTGTGACGAGGATATCGAGATCACTGCCGGGGCGGTCGGTGCCACAGGCTGCTGAACCAAAGACACGAACGTTGCTTAGCCCGTATCGAGATGCCAAATCGGTCAATTCATGGCGATGATTCGCAAGTGCATCATGCGGCAGGGGCTGAGCAGCCGCCCGCAACCTTTGCAGCATGGAAGCCGAAGCCCTGCGTCGACCCGTTTCATATGCAGCTATGTTGGGTTGAGCTACACCGGAACGTAGAGCGAGCTCAGCTTGGCTAAGCCCTGCTGCTTCCCGAACCTCACGCACCACGTTGCCCACGCCCATCACAGTATCGCTTGATATGCCCAGTGTCTCTGGTGACCCGGCGCCACGGTAATCCCCGCAACCACCATTGGCCGGGCGGTGTCCTTACCCGATCAGGTACACCATGCCTCGTCCTTCGTCAGCGAGGCCCCGCACGAAAGTCCGGGCCCGTCGAAGATAGGGGATGGCATACTCAGCGTCGGAGTCCGAAAGGGCACAGGAAGTGGTGGTGCCCTGCACCCTCATCGTGTCCCTCTACTCAGGGCGGCCAAGCTGCCGTATGTGGATAACGCGGATACCATGCCTCACTTGTATGTCTTTTCAGGGTTGGCCCCGCAGTGCCGCTGCCAAATACGGCGCCGTCCGGCCTCAGCGGAGCGCGCCACCTCAACCGGCGTTCCGGCGGCGATGATCCGGCCGCCGGCGTCGCCTCCCGCGGGTCCCAGGTCGATCACCCAGTCAGCGCCGGCCACCACGTCCATGTAGTGTTCGACCACGATCACTGTGTTGCCGGCATCGACCAGCCGGTGCAGCTGCGCCATCAGAAGCTGGACGTCTGAGGGGTGCAATCCTGTGGTGGGCTCATCCAGCACATAGAGGGTGTGGCCACGCTGGGCCCGCTGCAGTTCGGTGGCGAGCTTGATGCGCTGGGCCTCTCCACCGGAGAGTTCGGTGGCGGGCTGGCCCAATTTCAGGTAGCCCAAACCTACCTCGCGCAGGGTCTTGAGGCTGCGCGCGGCGGCAGGCACGTCTGCAAGGAACTCTGCGGCGGAGTCCACCGTCATGGCGAGGACCTCGGCGATGTTTTTGCCGCGGTAACTGACTTCCAGCGTTTCCGGCTTGTAGCGCGTGCCGTGGCACTCCGGGCAGGGCCCGTAGCTTCCGGGCAAGAACAGCAGTTCAACGGCCACGAACCCTTCGCCCTGACAGGTCTCACAGCGGCCTCCGGCCACGTTGAAGGAAAACCGTCCGGCGTCGAAGCCGCGGGCGCGGGCTTCGTCCGTGGCGGCGAATTCCTTCCGAACGGCGTCGAAGAGTCCCGTATACGTCGCGAGGTTGGAGCGCGGAGTACGGCCGATCGGTTTCTGGTCCACCTTTACAAGCCGGTCCAACAGCCCCAGCCCCGAGACGAATTTTCCTGTCAGCGCTTCGGCGGGGTTCCCGGCCTCAGTGCCGTGCTCCTCCGACGCCGGTTCCCCAAGAGCATCGGCGTCCGGACGCAATTGAGTGCCCACCATCCCGGCGAGAACCTGGCTGACCAGGGTCGACTTGCCTGAGCCGGATACGCCGGTCACCGCGGTCAGCACCCCCAGCGGAAAGTCGGCGTCGAGCTTACGCAGGTTATGCCGGCTGATGTCCCGGAGTTCCAGCCAACCAACCGGTTCCCGGCGGGTACCTCTGCCGCGGGCAAAATCTGCGACCGAACCGCCGTCGACCGTTCCATCGGAACCATTCGGGAACAAGAAGGGCCTCGTCACGGATTCGGGGACCTCGGCGAGGCCGGCTACCGGGCCGCTGTAGAGCACCTCGCCTCCTCCTTCACCGGCGCGCGGACCCACATCCACCAACCAGTCCGCGCGGCTTACCAGATCCATGTTGTGCTCCACCACGAACACGGAATTGCCGGATGACTTGAGTCGGTCCAGGACCGCGAGCAAGGGTTCGGCGTCGGCGGGGTGGAGACCGGCGGAGGGCTCGTCAAGCACGTAGATCACACCGAATAACCCGGAACGAAGCTGGGTGGCAATCCTGAGGCGCTGCATCTCTCCCGGGGAGAGCGTGGGCGTGGAACGTCCCAAGGCAAGGTAACCCAGCCCCAAATCCAACAGCACAGTGATCCGCATCAACAGGTCCCGGGTGATGGCGACAGCCACCTCATTGCCTTCGCCTGAAGACTGCTTGCGGGAAGCGGTACCGGCTGCCGTCAGTTCCGTGGTGGGCCGGATTACCTCCGCCAGCTCGGTCATGGACAAGGCGTTCAGCTCGGCGATGGTCTTTCCGGCAAAAGTAACAGCCAAGGCTTCCGCCCTGAGCCCGCTGCCGGCACAGCGCGGGCACGGTCCCGTCTGCATGAAGCGCAGCACGCGGTCGCGCATGGCGGAGCTTTTGGAGTCAGCCAAAGTGTGCAGCACATAGCTCCGGGCGCTCCAGAACCGGCCCTTGTACGGCTTGGCGACACGGTCGCGTTGCGGCGTCACCTCCACCACCGGCTGCTCTTCCGTGAAAAGGATCCAGTCACGGTCCTTCTTGGGTAGCTTCCGCCACGGGGTTTCGATGTCGTAGCCGAGGTGGGCCAGGATATCGCGCAGGTTCTTGCCCTGCCATGCACCGGGCCAGGCGGCGATGGCGCCCTCGCGAATGCTGAGGGAAGGATCAGGGACAAGGGAGCTTTCACTGACGGTGTGCGCGACGCCTAAACCATGGCATTCCGGGCAGGCACCTGCCGCGGTGTTCGGGGAGAAGGCATCCGAGTCCAGCTGACCGGAACCTTCCGGGTAGCTGCCGGCGCGGGAGAAAAGCATGCGCAGTGAGTTGGACAGCGTAGTGACAGTGCCAACCGTGGACCGGGCCGTTGCTGTACCGCGGCGCTGCTGAAGCGCGACGGCGGGCGGCAGGCCCGTGATCTGCTCCACCTTCGGGTTGTGCCCCTGCTGGATGAGCCGGCGTGCGTACGGCGCGACAGATTCGAAGTACCGGCGCTGGGCTTCGGCATAGATGGTACCGAAGGCCAACGACGACTTCCCCGAGCCTGACACGCCGGTAAACGCCACGATGGCGTCGCGAGGCACGTCAACGTCCACGTTGCGCAGGTTGTTTTCCCGGGCGCCGCGGACCCGGACAAAGCCATCTCCGGAGTGGTCGGGATCCAGTGTGGACAAGGTCAGCGCAGGCAGATCGGAAGCATACTGTTCACTAGTCATCGATCCGACTCTATCGGTGGCGGTGAGTCAATGCCGACCCGGCTGGTCAGCCGGGTCGGCAGCCTCGATGGCAGTGAGCAGGCAGAGGCTTAGACGTTGAAGCGGAACTCCACCACGTCGCCGTCGGACATGACATAGTCCTTGCCTTCGATCCGGACCTTCCCGCGGGACTTGGCCTCGGCCATGGATCCGGCATCGACGAGGTCGTCAAAGGAGACGACTTCGGCCTTGATGAAGCCGCGCTGGAAATCGGTGTGGATGACGCCGGCAGCCTGCGGGGCGGTGTCACCCTGGCGGATGGTCCAGGCACGCGTTTCCTTGGGTCCTGCGGTGAGGTACGTCTGCAGGCCAAGAGTGTGGAAGCCAACGCGGGCCAGCTGGTCAAGGCCGGACTCGGTCTGGCCGTTCATTTCCAGCATCTCGCGGGCTTCTTCCTCGTCGAGTTCAACGAGGTCCGCCTCCAGCTTGGCATCCAGGAAGATGCAGTCGGCGGGAGCAACCATGGCGCGCAGTTCTTCCTGCTTCTCCGCGCTGCCCAGGATGCCTTCATCTGCGTTGAAGACGTAGATGAACGGTTTGGCTGTGAGGAGGCTGAGCTCCTTCAGGTACTCCAGCTCCAGCTTGTCGCTCTTGATCGAGGAGAAAATGGTGTCCCCACGCTCCAGCACCGCTTGGGCGGCCTTGATGGCGTTGAGCTCGGCAGCCTCGCGCTTCTTGATCTTGATTTCTTTTTCGATGCGCGGGATGGCTTTTTCGATCGTCTGCAGATCGGCCAGGATCAGTTCGGTGTTGATGGTTTCCATATCCGAACGCGGATCAACCTTGCCGTCAACGTGGACAACGTCGGGATCGTCGAACACCCGGATGACCTGGGCGATGGCCTCGGCTTCGCGGATGTTCGCCAGGAACTGGTTGCCCAGGCCTTCGCCCTCGGAGGCGCCCTTGACGATGCCCGCGATGTCCACGAAGGACACGGTTGCCGGCAACTGCCGCTGGGAACCGAAGATTTCAGCCAGCTTTTGCAGACGAGGGTCCGGCAGGTTCACGACGCCGACGTTTGGTTCGATAGTTGCGAACGGGTAGTTCGCTGCAAGAACCTGGTTCCGGGTCAGTGCGTTGAAGAGGGTTGATTTGCCGACGTTGGGCAGTCCGACGATGCCAATAGTAAGAGCCACGAGCATTGATTCTACCCGGTAGCGCACGCCGTTCCGATTCAGCTCCCTCCGGGTTGGGACACCCCGGCAGGGCCCTGCACTAAAACTGTCGTACCCCTGTGACAGGGTTACTGCATGGATGGATTTGGATTGGTTCTGGCCTTGTTGATGCTGCTGATCGGAGCAGCACTGGGACTTGGCATCGCGTACGTTGTCTTCCGTCGCCGGGGTGCGGGATTGGAAGCGGATTTCGACGCCGTTTCGGCGCGCCTCTCGGAGGTGACCGCCCAGTACGCAGCCGCCGACGCCGAACGTCGCCTTCTGTTCGCACAGAACCGCGAGCTCAGCGAATCGAGGAACTCGGACGGCAGCGTGCTACGCGCCCTGGCCCCGGTTGCGGAGAAGCTGACAGCCGTCCAGCAGCAAGTCTCGCTGCTGGAGCGCGACCGCGTTGAGCAGTACGGCCAGCTCGCCCAGCAGTTGCAGGATGCCCGCCTTTCCGACGAGCAACTCCTGAGGTCGACGCACGCGCTGGCCTCGGCACTACGTTCCAACAGTGCCCGTGGCCAGTGGGGCGAAGTCCAGCTCCGCCGGGTGGTTGAGGCCTCCGGAATGATGCGCCACGTCGACTTCTACGAGCAAGTCCATTCCGGGCGGAGTGAGAACACGCTGCGGCCCGACCTCGTGGTCCAGTTGCCGGGCAGCAAGCAACTGGTGGTGGACGCCAAGGTACCTCTTGGGTCGTACCTCGCGGCGCAGGAACAGATCCACGGTGAGGGTGCCCTGGGAGAATCAGTCACGGACCAGGCCCGTCAGGATTCCAAGAGTCTTCTGGCCCAGCATGCGAAGGCCCTCAAGGCCCACATCGACGCCTTGGCGGCAAAGAAGTACTGGGATATCCCGGGCAACTCCCCCGAATTAGTGATCTGTTTCCTGCCGGCGGAGTCGATCCTCGCCTCGGCGCTGGAAGCGGACGCCGGGCTCCTGGAGCACGCGCTCTCCAAGAACGTCGTCCTGGCATCGCCCGGAACGCTCTTGGCAGTCCTCAAGTCGGTGGCGTTCACCTGGCGCCAGGACGTCCTCACGGACAGCGCACACGAGCTCTTCGAGCTGGCCAAGCAGCTTTACGAGCGCATGGGCACCTTGGGGGAAAATGTCGGCAAGCTGGGCAGCTCACTGAAAACGTCCGTGGACCGCTACAACGCGATGGTTGGCACGCTTGAAGCCCGGGTTCTTCCGACCGCGCGCAAGCTCAACACCATGGATGACGCCGGCCTCACCTCACCCCCTTCGGTGGAAGTGGTCCCGCGCTCCCTCGCAGCACCCGAACTCCTCGCTGTAGAGCCGAGCGACAGGGGCATCGACGCAGATGCAAGCAGGGAGTCTGCCGCCTGAGGACCTGACAGGGCATAAGGAAACGGCCCGGTTGCTTGCATCCTGTCGATGCACGCAACCGGGCCGTTGACGATCACGAACCGTTAGGACGTGGGGCGGTTGCCCCGTCCGCCCAAGGCACGGCTGACGTCGCCGGCTTGCTTGAGCGTTGCGCGGAGTTCCTTGGGCAGCGAGAAAAGGAGGTCTTCCTCTGCCGTGACAACTTCCTGAACCTCGCCGTAGCCATAGTCGGCCAAAAGCCGGAGCACGTCCTGGACCAGGACCTCGGGAACGGATGCCCCTGAAGTCACGCCCACCGTGGCCACGCCTTCGAACCAGCTTTCGTCCACCTCATTGGCGAAGTCCACCCGGTAGGACGCTTTGGCCCCGTATTCAAGGGCTACCTCGACGAGGCGGACGGAGTTGGAGGAGTTGGCCGAACCAACCACGATCACCAAGTCAGCCTGGGGAGCGATCTTCTTGATGGCTACCTGGCGGTTGGTGGTGGCGTAGCAAATATCGTCGCTGGGCGGATCCTGGAGGGTGGGGAACCGCTCCTTGAGCATCCGCACGGTCTCCATGGTCTCGTCAACGCTCAGGGTTGTCTGCGAGAGCCAGATGGTCTTCTCCGGGTCGCGGACAGTCACCTTGCCGACCTCGTGCGGGCCGTTGATGATCTGGATGTGTTCCGGGGCTTCGCCGGCGGTTCCTTCAACTTCCTCGTGGCCGTCATGGCCGATCAGCAGGATGTCGTAGTCCTCCTTCGCGAAGCGAACTGCTTCACGGTGGACCTTGGTAACCAGCGGGCACGTGGCATCGATGGTCCGCAGGCCGCGGTCCTCTGCGGATTGAACAACGGCCGGAGACACGCCATGCGCCGAGAAAATGACCAGGGCACCCTCGGGTACCTCGTCCGTCTCGTCAACGAAGATGGCGCCCTTTTCTTCGAGGGAGGTAACAACATGCACGTTGTGCACGATCTGCTTCCGTACATAGACGGGCGGACCGTAGTGCTCCAGCGCTTTCTCCACCGCGATGACGGCCCGGTCCACGCCGGCACAGTAACCGCGGGGAGCTGCCAGCAGGACTTTCTTGGTTCCCGTAACCGGGGCGGCAGCCAGCACCTCTTCAGGAGATCGACGTCTGCGGGGCACCGTGGGCATCGGAATAGAAACTGCTGTGCTGGTCATCCTTCAATGTTACCGGCCAGTGCCGGACCGGACCGCAGAACGTGACCGTCCTCTCCCTGTGAGAAGCCACGCAATGACGCCCAACGCCAGCATTCCGCCAGAGGCCCATATGCCCGCCGCAATCCATTCCCCGAAGCCGGATCTGGCCGAGGCGAGAAACTCCTCCTTGAAGAGTTCCGCCACACTGTTGCCGCTGGAGAGGTTTTCCGCAGCACGGACGGCGATGTCCGCCGTCGTCGTCCACACTGCAGCCAATGCCAGCCCGCCCAGCCCAAGGAAGATCAGGACCACCGCGCGTCGCCGCGCTGCGGCGAGGGCAAGCAAGGCGGAAAGTACGGCACCGACGGCGGCCACCCACCACAGCGGGGCAAACGCAGAAACACGTTCAATGACCTGCCGTTGCGCGGGTTGGCCGAGAGTTACGACGCTCTGTTCGGGTACGTCCAACCGGATGCCCGTGGAGGAGGCAAAGTGATCCCGGATCAGCCGCACCAGCGGAGCAATATCCAACTGCAGCGCCGTTGGTGACTGCGCCTCCTCCGTCTGGACGGTGCCGAAGTTCAGCCGGTGGCTGTTCCTCGCGGTCTCCTCCCAGGCCTGCGGGTAGTCGCCCCAGGATTGCATGCCGGACGCGGCATCCTTGATGGCACCGGCAGCGAGGTTTCGGACGGGTTCCGGAAGCGAAACAGACGATTCAAAGGTGCCCGCTGCGGCAGCGGCGAGCCGTTCCTGGAAGCCCGGATCGTTTCCCAGCGCCGCAGCCATCCGGACGAAGCCATCTTCCTTGACCACGTTGGTGTCCACCCACGCCAGTGGTATAGCTACTGCTGTCAGCAGCAACGCAAGGATCACTCCCACTGCAGAAACAAAGGTACGCACAGTCATCCTTGAGGTTCGGGGGCAGTGCCACCATCCTAGGCTGTCCACATACGGGGAAAAATGTCGGACCCGGGGTTGAGGCTATGGATAGAGTTGGAAGGCGCCGGCAACGGCAACAGCAGCGCTAGCGAGGACAAACACATGCAGGACAACGCACGGATCACTGATGTCAGCTGAAGCCAGACCCGAATCGACCCTGCCCGGTACTGCTGCGGAGACCAGCCCGGACAATCCGTGGCCGCTCCAACTGTTGTCCCGCAAGCTCAAAGCCCACATTGAGCGCGCACCTGCAGCCTGGATCGAGGGCCAGGTTATTGAAATGAACCGCCGCGGAGGCAACGCCTTCCTCACCTTGCGGGACATCGACGCCGAAATCTCCCTGCCCGCCTCCGTGTGGTCCACAGTCCTGGACCGCCAGCGGACTCCCTTGGAACGGGGCTCCCGCGTGGTGGCCCTGGTGAAGGCAGACTTCTGGGTCAAGACCGGACGGCTCAACATGTCCGTCAAGGACATCCGGCCGGTGGGTCTGGGCGATCTTCTCGCCAGGATCGAACGGCTACGCCAGGCGCTGGCTGCCGAGGGCCTCTTTGCCGAATCCAGGAAACGCAAGCTACCGCTCCTCCCCCACCGGATCGGCCTCATCACCGGCCGGGATTCGGACGCCAAGAAAGACGTCCTGCGGAACGCTGCGCTCCGCTGGCCCGCCGTGGAGTTCGATGTCCGCGAAGTTGCGGTCCAAGGCAACACCGCCGTATCGCAGATCATCGGGGCGCTCCGGAAACTGGATGCGGATCCGCATGTCGATGTCATTGTCATGGCCAGGGGCGGCGGAGCACTGGAAGACCTCCTGCCTTTCAGCAACGAGGACCTCATCCGGGCCGTGGCCGCAGCAACCACCCCGGTGGTGAGCGCCATTGGCCACGAGGCCGACCGTCCAATCCTTGATGACGTTGCCGATCTCCGGGCGTCCACGCCAACCGATGCGGCAAAGCGGATTGTGCCGGACGTTTCAGAAGAACTCGCGGCGGTGCGGCAGGCACGCGACCACCTGAGGCGCAGCATCGGAAGGATGGTGGATCGGGAAACCGACAGACTGCACGCGCTGAGGTCGCGTCCGGTCCTGGCAGCCCCGGATACGCTGGTGGATGTCCGCGCCGACGAGGTTGCGCGTCTTAGGCAGAGGTCCCACACGGCCGTGAACTCGGCGGTAGTGCGGGCCCTCGACCAGGTGCACCACCTTCGCGCCCAGGTGTGTGCGCTGTCTCCGCAAAAGACCCTTGACCGGGGTTACGCCGTAGTGCAGATCGTCGGTGAGGATCAGGCAGGGCACACCGTGGTCACCAGCCCGGATCAGGTACCTGAAGACACGCCCCTCTCGATCCGGGTAGCAGACGGCAGGTTCCGGGCGACGTCCGCCGGCCATGCCGAAATAGCCGAACGATAACCGAACGCCGGGCGCACCCAGGAAATGGAAACAGCCGCCGGGCACGCCCACTCACCCGCTGGCAGCAGCACTAAGACAAAAGGATTTTCAATGACCGAGAACAGCAGCCAAACACCTGATGCCTTGGACGGGCTGAGCTACGAAGAGGCACGGGAACAGCTGGTGGCCGTCGTTGGGCGGCTCGAGGCAGGCGGAGCAAGCCTCGAGGAGTCCCTGGCGTTGTGGGAGCGCGGAGAGGCCTTGGCCAAGCGCTGTGAGGAGTGGCTCGAAGGAGCACGGAAGCGCTTGGCGGCTGCCCGTGAACCGGGCAACGGCCCGGAGTAACCCGAAAAGCTTAGGATTCCGCCACGAGCGCGCGCTCTGCGGCAACGTCGAATTCCGCCTTGGGCCAGTCCAACGACATCCCCCGCAGTGCCTCCAACAGCAACTCCTGGACAGCGATCCGTGCGTACCACTTCTTGTTGGCAGGAACTACGTGCCACGGAGCTGTGTCCGTAGAGGTTTCCGCAAAGGCAGCCTCGTACGCCTTCATGTAGTCATCCCAATGGGCCCGCTCGGTGAGATCGCCACGGCTGTACTTCCAGTGCTTGCTGGGATCGTCCAGCCGGGCGATCAAACGCTCCTTCTGCTCGTCCTTGCTGATATTGAGCATGACCTTGACGATCGTGGTGCCCTGTTCGGTAAGCCTGGCTTCGAAATCGTTGATGGCTGCGTACCGCCGTTCCAGCTCCTTGGCGTCGGCCCAACCGTGGACGCGATGGATGAGGACATCCTCATACTGGGAGCGGTCGAAGACGCCCACCATGCCTGCGGCCGGAACCTGCTTCTCGATCCGCCACAGGAAATCGTGGGCTTTTTCCTCGTCCGTGGGCGCCTTGAACGCCGTCAGGTGGACGCCTTGGGGATCCATGGCACCGACGACGTGGCTGACGATCCCGCCCTTACCGGCGGTATCCATGGCTTGAAGGATCAACAGCAGGCGTTTGTCGCTGCCGAACTTACCTTCGGCAAACAGCTGTTCCTGAAGCTCAGCCAGCCTGTCGTCCTGTGCACCCAGCAAAGCCTTCCCGTCAACCTTGTTGCCTGTGTAGCCGGGCGTCGATTCGGGATCCACGCTTGCGAGCGTAAACCCCGAACCGACCTTCAACGTTTCTGCGGGACTCTTGGCGAACTCAACTGCAACCATGGCTAGCCTTTCTGCCGGACGACGCCCCCGTGGCGCCCTGGGATTCAGGCTAGTTGCCCGGATACCTCGACAGGAAGTCCGCCATGCGGCCGATTGCTTCCTCGATGTCCTTGACGTTGGGCAGCGTCACCATGCGGAAGTGGTCAGGGCGCACCCAGTTGAACGCCCTGCCGTGCGAGACAAGGATCTTCTGTTCCTTCAAGAGATCCAGGACAAACTTCTCGTCGTCCCGGATGTGGTAAACCTCCGGGTCCAGCTTGGGGAACAGGTAGAGGGCTCCCCTGGCTTGCTGCGTGCTCACTCCCGGAATGGCGTTCAAGAGGTCGTGGGCTTTGTTGCGCTGCTCAAGGAGCCTGCCGCCGGGGAGGATGAGGTCGTTGATGCTCTGGTAACCACCCAGCGCCGTTTGGATGGCGTGCTGGGCCGGAACGTTCGCGCAGAGGCGCATGTTCGCCAGGAGGTTGATGCCTTCAAGGTAGTCCGCGGCGTCCTTCTTGGGGCCGGAGATGGCCATCCAGCCGGCCCGGTAGCCACAGACGCGGTACGCCTTGGACAGTCCGCTGAACGTCAGGCACAGCACGTCGTCGCCGGTCAGGCCCGCCAGGTTCACGTGGACGGCGTCTTCGTACAGGATCTTCTCGTAGATCTCGTCGGCGAAAATCACCAGCCCGTGCTTTTCGGCCAGGGCGACGATCTTCTTCAGGGTCTCTTCGGGGTAGACCGCGCCCGTGGGGTTGTTGGGGTTGATGACGACGATGCCCTTGGTACGTGGCGTGATCTTCGATTCCATGTCATCAAGATCCGGCTGCCATCCCGATTCTTCGTCGGTCAGGTAGTGGACGGGACGGCCGCCGGCCAAAGAGACGGACGCCGTCCACAAGGGGTAGTCCGGGGTGGGGATGAGGACTTCGTCGCCGTCCTCGAGCAACGCCATGAGGGACATGGTGATGAGTTCGCTGACCCCGTTGCCCAAGTAGATATCATCCACATGGATGTTCTGGATGCCGCGCGTCTGGTAGTACTGCGACACCGCCGTACGGGCGGAGAAGATACCGCGGGAGTCACTGTAGCCCTGGGCATTGGGAAGGTGGCGGATCATGTCCACCAAGATGGCGTCAGGCGCTTCAAACCCAAAGGGTGCCGGGTTTCCGATGTTCAGTTTGAGGATCCTGTGACCCTCCGCCTCCATTTGCTGGGCGGCCTGAAGAATCGGTCCACGGATGTCGTAGAGGACATTATGAAGCTTGGTGGACTGCTTGAAATTCGCCATCCCTCAAATATGCCACAGGGGTCATGCGCTTCCGTTGAGACATCACTCACAGAGAGACCGACGGCGGAGACGGACCTCCGGAGGTCCGTCACCGCCGTCGTACGCGGTTTTACCCAAGTGCTACTTGACGATGCCCTTGTCCTTCAGCCATGCGGCAGCAGCGTCCTTGGCGCTCTGCTTCTGGTCGCCGCTGACGGAGCGGTTCAGGTTGATGAGGTCCTCGGTGGTGAGGATCTTGGAAACGTTGTTGAGCGCTTCCTTCGCTTTGTCCGTCATCTTGGACTTGTTGTAGAGCGGCAGGACCTGCTGGGCCTTGAAGTTGTTCTTCGGATCTTCGAGGACCACGAGGTCGTTGTCGGCGATGGACGGGGTGGTGGTGTAGATGTCGGCCACCTGCACCTTGTCTTCCAGGAGTGCCTGGAGCGTCAGGTTGCCGCCGCCGTCGTTGAAGGGCTGCAGGCCCTTCAGTTCGCAGTTGTAGTTCTTCTTCAAACCGGGGAAGCCGTAAGCGCGTGTCTCGAAAGTGGCCGGCGCTGCCATGGTGAAGTCCTTGCACACCTTGGCGAGGTCCTCGATGGACTTCAACTGGTACTTCTCCGCCGTAGCCTTGGTGACCACCATTGCGTCCTTGGACTCAGCCTTCGCCGGTTCAAGGACAGCCAGCCCCTCGGGCAGCTTCCCCGGAAGGGCTTTGTAGACGTCTTCGGCCGAAACCTCGGTGGCCTCGGTGTCCACGTAGGACAGCAGGTTGCCGGAATAGTCCGGAACAATGTCCACCGAGCCGTCCTGAACGGCCTTGAAGTAGATCTCCCGCGAGCCAATGTTGGGCTTGGTGCTGGCTGTGACCCCGGCTGCGTTGAGCGCGCCGGCGTAAATCTCACCGATGACCTGGCTTTCAGGGAAATCGGCTGAACCCACCACCAGGGGAGCCCCGGAGTCCGCAGACCCGGAACCTGCCGAAGTGGAAGGCGAATCCAAGGGGGTGCCGCCACCGCATGCGCTCAGCGCAAGTGCCACACCGAGGCCGGCTGCCAGGCCGCCGAGGCCCCGGCGTGTAAGGGACGTGGGGTTAGTGTGTTTCATGGTGTACCTCCTTGAACGGCAGCCCCTGCGGGAGCTGTGGCTGTGGAATCGGCGGTTGCCTTGTGGCTTCCGCGTGAATCGAGGGTGAGCCCGGGTGAGAGGGCCAGGCGTTGAACGGCGGCGAGGATGAGGTCCACGGCGATCGCCAGGGCCGCGATGAGGAAGGAACCGGCAAGCATGCGCGGGAAGTCCTGCAGGACCAGCCCGTCGAACAAGTAGCGGCCAAGGCCGCCCAGGGGCAGGTAGGCGACCACCGACACTGTGGCGATCACCTGCAGCACAGCTGTCCGGATACCGCCGAACATCACCTGCAGCCCGTTGGGCACCTCCACCTTGAACAGGATCTGGAGTTCGGTCATGCCCATGGCACGCGCCCCGTCCACTACTGAACGGTCAACGCTGGAAATGCCTGCGTACGTACCGGCGAGCAACGGCGGAACGGTGAGGATCACCAGGGCCCACACGGGAGGCATCAGTCCACTGCCGGCCAGCAGTGCGAACAGCACCAGCAAACCCAGGGTGGGCAAGGCCCGCAAGGCGCCTGCCAAGGCTACGGCTACGACGCGCCCGCGCCCGGTGTGGCCGATGAAGAGTCCCACCGGGATGGAGATGGCAGCCGCTATCAGCAAAACCAGCCCGCTGTACTGCAGATGCTCGGCCAGGCGGACGGGGATACCGCCGCTGCCGCTCCAGTGGAGTGGATCGGCCAACCAGGCCACGGTGTCGGTGAAGACGTTGCTCATGCCGACGCCCCCGGTTCCGGACGGCTGACGACGGCGGTCCCTGGCTTTGGTTCGGTGGCCGGCGCCGGGGTGGCTGAGCGGCCGCCCGTTCCCGTTGCCCGGGTCCACGGCGTCAGGACGCGTTCGAGGACCACCAGGATTCCGTCCATCACCAAGGCCAACACCAGGATGGCGATGATGCCAACAACAACCTCCGTCACGAAGGTGCGCTGGAGGCCGTCCGTGAACAGGATTCCCAAGTTCCCCACTCCCAGCAGGGCGGCTACGCTCACCAACGAAATGTTGCTGACCGAAACGACGCGAAGTCCTGCGAACAGGACCGGCAGGGACAACGGAAGGTCCACCTGGAAGAAACGAGCCAATGGCTTGAAGCCCATGGCAACAGCCGCGTTCCGGAGGTCGTCGTCCACGGAATCGAAGGCATCCATGGCTGCCCTGACCAGGAGTGCCACGGCGTAGATAGTCAACGCCACAACGACGTTGAGGGGATCGAGGATCCGGGTGCCAAGGATGGTTGGCAGGATGATGAACAGGGCCAAGGACGGAATGGTGTAGAGCAGGGACGTGGCTGTGGCCACCACGGACCGCAGCGTACGGTTGCGGCGGGCAAGTTGGGCCAGCGGGATGGAGATCAACAGTCCAAGGACCATGGGAACGACCGCCAGGACCAGGTGTTGTCCCGCGAGGCCGAACACCATTGCGCTGTTCGCGATGAACCACTCCATCAGGTGGCGTCCTCGCGGTGGCGGCGGACTTCCTCGATGAGGGCAAGGACTTCCGGCGCCTTGAGGACTCCGGCAACCCTGCCGTCGTCGTCCACTGCGACGCCCAACCCCGACGGCGAGGACAGTGCCGCATCCAAAGCCCGGCGCAGCGTGTCCCCCTTGCGGAACAGCGAACCCCCGGGAATGATGCCGGCGCCGTCGCGGGGCGATGACCAACCCAGAGGCCGGGAATCCTGATCCACCACCAGCGCCCACTCCCCCGATTCGCGGCCGGCGTGGTGCCCGTCGGAGACACTCACCATGGTGACGGGGTGCAGTTGCACGGAGTCGGCAGCGTTGAAGGCGAGGTGCCGGAAGCCCCGGTCCCTGCCCACGAAGGAGGCGACGAAGTCGTTGGCCGGTGCCCGAAGGATTTCTTCAGGAGCCGAGTACTGGGCCAGCTTTCCGCCCACGGCAAAGACCGCCACCTTGTCCCCCAGGACTGTCGCCTCGTCGATGTCGTGGGTGACGAACACGATGGTCTTGGCCAACTCCCGCTGCAGTCTCAGAAGTTCCTGCTGGAGCTCGTCGCGGACCACCGGGTCAACGGCGCTGAAGGGTTCATCCATCAGGAGGATCGGAGGATCGGCGGCGAGCGCACGGGCTACGCCAACGCGCTGCTGCTGTCCGCCGGACAACTGCGACGGGTACCGCTTGCCGAGGCTGGAAGCCAGCCCGACGACGTCGAGCAGTTCAGCGGCGCGTTTCCGCGCCGCTGCCTTGGGCACGCCGTTGAGCCGGGGAACCGTGGCGATGTTGTCCAGGACGGATCGGTGGGGAAGCAGGCCTGCTGACTGCATGACGTAGCCCATGGAGCGGCGGAGTTGCGCCGCCGGAACCTGGGAAACGTCTTTGCCGTCCACCGTGATGGAGCCTGAAGTGGGCTCCACCATGCGGTTGATCATCCGAAGCGAGGTGGTCTTGCCGCAGCCCGAGGGACCGACGAAGACTGTGATGGCGCCTTTGTCGATGGACATAGTCAGATCGTCAACCGCCGGCTGTCCCCCCTGGTACCGCTTGGTCACGCTCTGGAACTCAATCATGGCTTCAGCCATACCTGGGCTTACCTATCTGTAAGTCGACATCCTCGGACGGTAGAGCCAAATGATCATAAGCACACTGACTTTGGCTGTAAAGCCGATCTTCCCCCAGAGTAGCCAGCGGGCCTTGCGATGTCAGCGGCGCCACGTATTCCGTAATGAATCGGCAATAATCGTCACCGCTTCCGGCGCTTTCCCTTCCTGGCCGACCTCTCCTGAGCCCGATCATGGCGGTACCTTTCGGCGGCGCGTTGCCCTCGTTCGGCCGACACTACTTTCTGGTGCCATTCCCGCTGGTAGGCGCGGCGCGCAGCAGCGTCGTGCTTCCGGTTGAGTGCTGCCAATTCTCGTTGCAGTTTCAGGAAGCTGTCCCACCTCCGCTGGTCCAGGGAACAGTCGGCCAAGGCCTCCAGCACAGCGCAGCCAGGCTCTGCCTGGTGGGAGCAATCAGAGAACCTGCATTGTTCAAAGAGCTCTTCCAGATCGCCGAACATCTCTTCCATGCCATCGTCAGCATCAAAGAGGCCGAAGCCGCGGACTCCGGGCGTGTCCATCAGCACGGCTCCGCCGGGAAGGGGAACCAGTTCACGGGACGTCGTGGTGTGCCTGCCCTTGCCGTCACCGGCGCGTACTGCACCCGTGGCCTGCTGCCGGCGCCCCGTGAGCGCGTTGATGAGCGTGGATTTACCGGCACCGGAGGGTCCCAACATCACGAGGGTCGCCCCCGCCGGGATGTGTCTCAGGAGCTCGTCGATGCCGTCACCCTGTTCGGCCGAGGTGGTGACAACGTCCACGCCGGCTGCCTGCCGCAGCACTTCCCCCACGACGTCGTCTGCGATGTTGGCAAGGTCCGCCTTGGTGATGACCACCAGCGGCGTTGCCCCTGAATCCCAAGCGGCTACCAGGGTTCGTTCGAGCCGGTTGTGGGTCAGTGGACGGTCCATGGGGACCACTACCGCCACGATGTCGATGTTTGCCCCGAGGACCTGCTCCTCGGAGGAGGACTCGAAGGCGCGTTTGCGGCTAAGTGCCGACAGGCGCGGGAGGATCGCGACGACGGCAGGCTCACCTGCCGTGTTGTGGCCCAGCCAGACCCAGTCGCCCGTGGCAGGGGCAGGCCCGTGGGACGGGTACGGCAGGTGCAGCAGGCCCTCGCTGGATGCGACGAGGACTCGGTTCCTGTCCAGCCTCACGATCCGGCCGGGCGTGCAATCTTCCTTCTCCGGGACGGGGTTGTCGCGGAAATGCCCGGCCGTGGCGGGAGTGAAGCCGTATTCGATGGGGCCATGAGCCGGCGGAGCCGTGGTGTGGTTGTTTTCAGTAATGGTGGGGTCGCTTGATGAAGCGTAAGTGTGCAATTCAGTGCCTCTTGTGAGGCCCGGCAGACCTAGCTCTGGCAGGTGGATGCCGGGACGTGGTTGGTGGTGTGATGATGCGCCGCGGCTGTGAGCGGGGCGCGCAGGACTGTGGCAGTCATCAAATCCACCTCCTCGGCATCAGGACCGGCATCTCATCAGCCGTCAGCGTCCAAACAATTGGCAACAGAGTTCAGGATAGCCAGCTTCGGGGGTCCTGACCAGACCTCAGGACCCGATTGGCGCGGGCTTTTCCACCTTTAGGTCGAGCCGGCATGTTCCGCATCAGCCCAGCTCGGCCGCGGCTATGGGACCTGCCTCGGCCGGTCCCAGGTCCGGCTTTTCCCGGAGTTCGACGACGTTCCCCGCCTTCTCCAACTCGAGGACCCTGATGCTGTTGAGACCGGCTTTAAGCAAAGGGGCCGGGGCATACAGCGTGGCTTGCGGGCCTTTGTTCCAGAAGCGGCCAAGGAGGAAACCATTGAGCCAGACGAATCCCTTGCTGGACTGCGGAAGGGCGATGTGGGTGTCCGCCGGCTCGGGCACGTCAAAGGAGGCTTCGGCAAGACCCTGAAGGTTCTCCTGCGTCCAATCGGCCAAGGCAACAGGGGTCTGCGTCCAGTGGAATGTATAGCGCTGGTTGATCAGGACGCCGCCCAGGATGCCCTTGCCGTGGCCCGTCATGGGACCGTAGTTGATGCGGCCCAGGTTTTCGACGAGGATTTCAAGTTTGGCCGGGGCACCCTCTCCGGTGACGGCAATTCCTTCAGGGCCCGTGACGTCGTCCAGGACCCCCACATAACGGCCATCAACCCGGAGGTAGGCGCGATCGTTCAGCCCGGCAATCCTGATGCGGC
Source organism: Paenarthrobacter sp. YJN-5 (assembly GCF_015040095.1). Classification (NCBI taxonomy): domain Bacteria; kingdom Bacillati; phylum Actinomycetota; class Actinomycetes; order Micrococcales; family Micrococcaceae; genus Paenarthrobacter; species Paenarthrobacter sp. YJN-5. The sequence continues at coordinate 1,411,062 of NZ_CP053544.1, read as the reverse complement.
TTTCCACAGGGGCGCCCGGTCGTCCCGGGAGGATCGCCGTTGCCTCGTAAAGCACCATGCCGCCGTCGAGCCCCAGCTCCTCGAAGCTGAGCGGCCTGACGCTGGTGACCGGTTTGCCGGAACCGCGGGCCGAATCCCACAGGTCCTGGCCTTCCGAGAGCGTCAGCGTGCGGGCGGGGAGAACCGGAGGCGGGGTCAGAAGATCGGCGGGCAGCTCGGGGAGGTCCTGGATTCCCTGCGCCCGGTGGAACTCCCGCCGGAAGGCATGGAACTTCGGTGTGAGGCTGCCGTCCTCGGCGATCGGAGCGTCGGAGTCGTAACTTGTGACCGTGGGTTGGAGCAGGCGGCCGTCATGGTTGCTGCCGGAGCCCAGGCCGAAGTTTGTTCCTCCGTGGGCCATGTAAACGCAGAGGGAACCACCAGGCTCGAGGATGCGGCGAGCCTCGGCGGCCGCTTCTTCGGGGTCCCGCCGGTGATGGTGCTCGCCCCAATGGTCAAACCATCCACCCCAAAATTCCACCGTGAAGAAGGGTTCTCCGGGACGCCGCCGCTTCCACGTTTCGATGGCTTCATCACCGCGGCTCCCCAACGTAGCCGCGGCCCACGTACCCTCGATCGAGCCGCCGTCCAGGAAGTAGTCCGTGCCTCCGTCTGCCGTAAAGAGCAGCTCAGTGATGCCGCGCTCTTGGAGCGCCTGCCGGTTCCACCGCAGGTAGTCGTGGTCGTCCCCGTAACTGCCGTATTCGTTCTCGATCTGCACCGCAACCACAGGCCCTCCCTGCGATGCCTGCCGGGAGGCAACAATGGGGAGCAGATGATCAAACCACTCCTCCACAGCCTCCGTGAAGTCCGGGTCCATGCACCGCAGCCCGATCCCGGGCATGCCGGTCAGCCACGCCGGGAAGCCGCCGTTGTCCCATTCGGCGCAAATATAGGGGCCGGGCCGGACAATGACGTCCAGGCCTTCCCCGGCAGCGGTATCGATGAAGCGTCCCACATCCCGCCAGCCCGTGAAATCCGGGGCCTGGTCCTTCTTTGGCTGATGGAAGTTCCACGCGACGTAGGTGTCGACCGTGTTGGCTCCCATGGCTTTGAGGCGGCGAAGCCGGTCCTGCCACAGCTCGGGGTGGACACGGAAGTAGTGGATGGCTCCAGCGAGGATGCGATACGGTTCACCCGAACGGTAGAGCACGGCGTCGTGGTAGCTCAGGAGGGCTTTGCTCACGCTGAACAGATTAGCTCAAATTCCAACATTTATGCACAGGTGATGAGATGACCAACCTGGAACCGGCCCCCACAGAGCAGGTATGTCCCGCCGCAGTCGAAGGACAGGGCCCGTGTGTGCAGTTGTGGCCGGAACGTGAAGTGCCGCTTGGCGGCGTGCGGGCGATGAACGTCTACCGCACGCTGCCGCAACGGGGACTGCCCACGGTGGGTGCCTGGTGCTTCCTTGACAGCTTCGGGCCGGACCGCGTCGCCATGAGCGTCCTCCCCCACCCCCACTGTGGGCTCCAGACGGTCACGTGGCCCTTGGAGGGAGCAGTGCGGCACCGCGACAGCGTAGGCAGCGACGTGGTGGTCAAGCCGGGCGAACTGAACATCATGACCGCGGGAAACGGCATCTCGCATTCGGAATTTTCCGTCCTCCCGGCAACGCAGGAAGAAATCCCGGTGTCCCGCGGACTGCAGCTGTGGGTAGCCCTCCCCGACGCGCACCGGCACCGCGAACCGTCCTTTGAGCAGCACCGGGATTTGCCCGTGGTCAACGGCGAGGGTTTCACCGCCACCGTAATGGTGGGCGAATTCGGCGGAGTGATCTCCCCCGCCACCATGTTCAGCCCCATTGTTGGTGCTGACATCACGGGCTCGGGGGCGCTGGCATTGCCGCTGCGGCCTGAATTTGAGCACGCGGTCCTGGTCCTTGACGGGCAGCTGGTGATCGACGGTGTGAACGTCACCGCCGGGCCACTGGCCTACCTGGGCGCTGGACGGAACGAACTGCGGGTGGAGGTCGAACCGGACACCCGCTTCATGCTGCTGGGCGGCGAGCCCTTCGGCGAGGATCTGCTGATGTGGTGGAACTTTGTGGGCCGAACCCACGACGAAGTGGAAAAAGCCCGCGAAGAATGGGAGGCGCAGGGATTGCTCGACGACGACGCTGCCGCCACCGCGCGCTTCGGGCTGGTCCGCGGCCACGGACCGGATGCCGGGCCCGAAGCGGGCCGGATTCCCGCTCCGCCCTTGCCGGGAGTCCGGCTAAAGCCGCGCACCAGGGGCCCGCAGGAATGACCGACGCCCGCTGGCGCTGACCGTCAGGCGCGCTGTTCGGCCACGAGCCGTGGCACGCCGAACACGGGGTCTTGATCCAGGATCCGGACGTCCGTGATGCCGCATTCAGCCAAACGGGCCTTGAACGCCTCCTGGATTGGCACCACGTTCATCCCCAAGCCGCTGCCGAGGATCACCGGTCCGTCCAGGCCCAGTTGACGCACGGCTTGGGCGGCAAGGTCCGCGAGGTCGTTGCCCGCTTGGACGAGCAACCGTTGGCTGGTTTCATCGCCTGCGGCGGCCGCCTCCACAACAAGCCGGGCCTGCTGCGCCCAATACCGGCGACCAGTGTCCGGGGAGTGGAAAAGGGCGATCAGCTTTCCCGGATCATCAACGCCGCAGGAGTCCAACAACGCCTGGCTCAACGCGTCAGGCTCCAGGCCCTGGTTCATGCGCCTCAGGCTGTGGCGTACGGCTTCCCTGCCCAACCAATAACCACTGCCTTCGTCCCCCAACAGATAGCCCCACCCGCCGGCACGGGCTTCCTCGCCGGCCTGGTTCCGGCCCCAGGCAGCCGAACCGGTGCCCGCAATGACAGCCACGCCCGTACTCGCTCCACCGGCTGCCAGCAGGAGCCGCGAATCGTGCACCACCGTGATCCGGGCACCCGGCACATGGGGCGCTATGAGATCCGCGAGCGCCTTGGCGTCTTCATCAGTGTCAATCCCGCCGGATCCTGCGTAGACCTCATCCACGGCGCCCCCGCCGATCTTGGCAAACAATTCAGCCAGGTTGGCCTTCGCCTGTTCCCGGGTGACGTTCTGGACGTTGGAGCTCCCTGCACTCTCATCCCGGACGGGAACGCCGTCCTGGAACCTGACGCCGCGTGTCTTGGTGCCGCCAATGTCCAGCCCGATCACCGTGCCGGCCGGGGCGGCCAGGCCAGAGGAGGAGTTGGAAGGGGAATGGCTTGCGGAGTCAAGATTGTTCACCGTGAAAGACTAGCTTGGAGCGCCCCTAGGAGAAACCGCCATGCCGTTGTTCGACACTCCCTTCATCGCGGCACCCATGGCCGGCGGAACGTCCACCACGGCACTGGTCCGCGCTGTCCAGGAAGGAGGCGGCCTGGGCTTCCTGGCGGCCGGTTACAAGAGCACCCAGGCCATGGCGGCGGAGATTGCCGCCGCCCGGTCCGAAGGCCTCCGCTTCGGCATGAACGTCTTTGTGCCCGACCCCGGCCAACTCCACCCCGGCCCCGCAGTCCTGGCACAGCTGGAGGCCTACCGGGCGGAACTGCAACCTGACGCCGCACGCTACTCAGTGACCTTGCCTCCGCTGCGCCTGGATGACGACGACGCATGGCAGGAAAAGATCGACGCTCTTCTGGCAGATCCGGTTGAATACGTCAGCTTCGCCTTCGGGCTCCCCGGCACCTCCGTGGTCAAAGCCTTGCAGAACGCAGGGAGCGTCGTAATCACCAGCGTGACCACCGTCGAAGAGGCCCGGGCGGCCGCTGAGGAAGGCCCGGACGCACTGGCCGTCCAGCACAGTTCGGCAGGAGGCCACACCACCGCCTTCCTCCCGCGCGCTGCGGGGAGCGCCACCGCACCAGGAACGACGGCGGCGCTCCTCACCCAGGTGCGCTCCGCCGTCGACCTTCCCTTGATAGCCGCAGGCGCCATCACTGATGGCGAGGCCCTCAGGGAAGCTCTCGCCGCAGGCGCTTCGGCAGTTCAGGTTGGCACCGCCCTGGTCCGGACCGACGAAAGCGGTGCCCGGCAAACACACAAAGACGCCTTGGGCGATGCGCAATTCAGGGAGACTGCCATGACGCGTGCGTTCACCGGCCGCCTGGCGCGTTCCTTGGTGAACGACTTCGTCCGCGATCACGCCAACGCACCTGTTGGGTATCCGGCCATCCACCACCTGACAGCACCCGTGCGTGCCGCCGCGTCGGCCGCCGGCGACCCGCACCGCCTCAATCTGTGGGCCGGAACCGGTTGGCGGACCGCCCGGACCGGCTCAGCAACCGACGTCGTCAAGGACTTCCTCGGCGGGGCATAACCTGAAACGGTGACAAAAGCACCTGACACCACTGCCGCAACCGATACCTGGGACGGCCACCCCAAAGGCTCCAGTGGCTACCGCCGGATCCTGGCGGCCCTGGCAATGGCAGGTGTAGCCACGTTCGCCCAGCTGTATTCCACCCAAGCAGTCCTGCCCCTTATGGCCGCTGACCTCCGCATCTCCGCTGCCGACGCGGCACTCAGCATCTCCCTGGCCACCGTGGGCCTGGCCGTCACCGTCCTCCCTTGGTCTTTCCTCGCCGACCGCATCGGCCGGGTCCGCGCCATGGCAATCGGAATCGGCGCCGCCACCATCCTTGGACTGCTGGTTCCACTCGCACCCACCGTTCCGGTCCTCCTGGGCCTGCGGGCGCTGGAGGGCATGGCATTGGGAGGAATTCCCGCCATAGCCATCGCCTACTTGAACGAGGAAGTCACCAAAATCCACACGGCCCTCGCCGCCGGCAGCTACGTGGCCGGAACAACCCTGGGCGGATTGGCCGGACGGCTGGTGGCCGGGCCCGTGGGCGAGCTGTGGGGGTGGCGGGCGGCTGCGCTCGCGGTGGCCGTGCTGGCCACGTTGTCAGCAGTCCTCTTCCTGCTCTTGGTCCCCAAACAGCGGCGCTTCACACCGGCTCCTGTCCAAGGCCTTCGGGGCGCGTGGCGCACCTTGAGCGGACACGCAACCAACCCCAAGCTCTTCGCCCTCTACCTTCAGGCCTTCCTGCTCATGGGCGGTTTTGTGGCGGTCTACAACTACCTGGGCTTCCGCCTGCATGCCGAACCGTTCAATCTTCCAGCGACGCTGGTCAGCCTTATTTTCCTGGCCTATCTCTCAGGCACGGTGACGTCACGGTGGGGAGCGGGACTGACGACGCGGTTTGGTCGCCGCAACGTGCTCCTGGCCGGCATCGGCGTGATGTGCGCCGGTCTTGCCCTGACTCTTTTCGACAACCTCGTGGCCACCTTGGCCGGACTCGTGGTCTTTACCGGTGGCTTCTTCGCCGCCCACAGCGTTGGGTCAGGATGGACTGGGGCCATCGCCACGAAAGGCCGGGCACAGGCTGCTTCGCTTTATAACCTCTCCTACTACATGGGCTCGAGCATCATCGGATGGGCGGGCGGGCTCGCCTTCCAGGCCTATGGGTGGACAGCTTTGGCGTTGGCCGTGACCGCCCTGGCCATCACGACGGCGGTTGTCACCGCGGTGGTTCACCGAACGGTTCCACAGGGCTAATGACAGGCTGGTTTCGGCGCGGAACCCCCTACAATCAGTCTCATGGCACAGGTCACCAGGCCCCGGGAACTGTCCTCGCCGGAGCGGCTTCAGGCATTTACCGACGCTGTTGTGGCGATTGCCCTGACGTTGCTGATCCTCCCGCTGATGGAGAGCGTGGGCGACCTCGCCGATGAGGAAGGAACTACCGCCGAATGGTTCGACCATGAGCGGTTTGCGTTGCTGGGCTTCGCTCTGAGCTTCCTTCTGATCGCAGTTTTCTGGGTTCACCACCACCGTCTCTTCCGGGTAGTGCGCCGCGTGGATTCCGGTTTGCTCTGGCTGACCGTGGGGTGGATGTTTACCATCGTCTGGATGCCGGTGGCCACTGCCCTGTCAACACAGATGCATCCGGACTGGGCCCAACCACTGGTCTACATCGGCACTTTGCTGGCCACCAGTGTCATGCTCCTGGCCGCCCGCCTGTACTTGCGCCGCCACCCGGACCTCCACACCATGGACCGCGTGGAGTCCGCGGCCGGAATCCGTTCCGGGGCCATTGTGGCGGGCCTCTTCTTCCTGGCGCTGATCGTTGCCCTCATCGCTCCCGGCCTCGGCAATCTGCCGTTGATCCTCATGGTGGCCAGCGAACCGCTGCAGCGGCTCTCCACCAGGCGCCTCGAGAGGGCGGCAACCGCTTAGTTGCAGGGAATTCACCGTTATGATGTACGAACGGCAATTTCAGGAGGACAAGTGAGCAGCGCCGCGAAGAATGTTCGATCCAGCCCGGGTAACGCGGAGCCGCTGGATGCTATCGACGAGCGAATCCTTGCCGCCCTGGTGGAGGACGCCCGCATCTCCAACAAACAACTGGCTGAACTGGTGGGCATTGCCCCTTCCACGGCGTTGATGCGGACCCGGGCTTTGTCAGAGCGCGGCATCATCGAAGGGTTCGAGGCCGTGCTGAGCCTGCCCGCAATCGGCCGTTCGGTGCAGGCACTCATCGCCGTGCGCCTTCGCGCCCACGACCGCGATCAGATCGACCGCTTTACCGCCCGTGTGCCCAAGCTGCCGGCAGTGATTTCCACGTTCCACACCACGGGTTCCGTCGACTACCTGCTGCACATCGCCGTCGCCAATACGGACGATCTCCGCAACTGGCTGCTGGACAATCTGGCCACCGACCCCGTGGTGGGCCATACGGAAACCACCATGGTTTTCCAGCACATCCCGGGCAACCGGGGTCCGCTCCCCGAGTAAGCACGGCTGGACCGGGCCGCCCACGTGCGCGACCGGCGTCGTTAGCCCTTGCGGGCAACCCGCAGCGAAACGGCGGCGAGCAGCAGCGCCGCCACCCCGCACAGGACCGTGAAACCCACGACGGCGGCCTGGAGCCCTACGGCGGTGACGGCGAGTCCCAGCCCAATCACCGGGACGGCGCTGCCCATGTAGGTGATGACGTAGACGGTACTGATGACCTGCGCGTGGCGGGTGCTTTCGACCTTGCCTGCGACGTCGTTGAACACCTGCCGGAACGCAACGCCTTGGCTGGCTCCCGCCGTGATGCTGACCACCACCAGCAGAACCGGGCTGGACCAGGCCGCAGCAGCCCCCAGCAGACCAACCGACACACCCAACAGGGCCAGAGTCACGGGAACCAGGTACCTTCCCCGGACGCCCACCAACTGGCTCATCGCCGAGGCGCCCAAAGTGAGGCCGGCGAGCAAGCCGATGAGCGGCCGCGAGTCCGCTTGCACAATGCCCGCAAAGTAGCCCGGCGCCAGGGAAAGGCAGAATCCGAAGACCGCGAAGCTCAGGAAGCCCACCGAGGAAGCCATCCAGAAGGCACCCCGGGCAGCCCGGGAAACGGCAGGACGCCTGGGAGCAAGGACCTTGAAAGCCGGCTTGCCCGGGGCGGGTGCAATGGCGGGCCGTGCCTTGAGCAGCCACAGCGGCAAAAGCGCAGCAAGCAGGACTGCGGTGTGGATGTAATAGGGCGTGCGGGTGGGATCGGGCAGGAGGGAGATCAGACCGCCGATGAACGGGCCTGCCGCCACTCCTCCGGCCGAGGAGAGCAGGGTGAACCGGGACGCCCAATCAGGCCGGTGCGGCAACAACTCCCGCAGCGCCGCCGAACTGGCGCCCGTTGCCAGCCCAACCGCCACGCCTTGGAGCGCGCGGCCCACCGAGAGTGCGGGAAGGCCGTCCGCGTTGGCGAAGATGATGCCGCCAAGAAGCCCCACCAGGACAGCCAGCACCAGGGCAGCGCGGCGTCCGATGTGATCCGACCAGTGGCCGGCAACCATGAGGACGAGGATCAGCGCCAGCACGTAGCTTGAAAAAGCGACCGTCACGTCGAGCGAAGACAATCCCATCTGGGCCTGCAACAACGGATACAGCGGAGTGGCCAGGTTGGCGCCCACCAGCAAGGTGAAGATCACCACTCCGGACAGGACCAGCCGTGCCGTGGTTCCGGCATTCCAGCTCCAGCGGACGGCTGTGGCCGGACGCATGCGGAGCTCGCTCAAGACAGTCAATACATGCCTTCATCGTTTTGTGGCCCCACCGCCTCCTTGTGGGAGGGCCTGCGGCCAAGTGTGTTCATGGGTGGCAACAGGATGTCGCATCATTGAGCGTAAAGAAGTGCTTGGGTGAGAAGATTGAGCGAAAACATCAAAGTATTAGGACCCAAGTGAGCCGGAGTGATCATTTGAACAGCCTGGACCCCATGGATCTGCGGATCCTGCTGGAGCTCATCAAGGACCCCCGCATCCAGATAGCAGAGCTCAGCGACACCCTCGGCATCGCCAGGAACACGGCGCAGAGCAGGGTCAAGAGGCTGTTGCGTTCCGGCGTGCTGCAGGCCGCAGGCCGTGAAGTGGACCTCGAGAAGGTCGGCTATGACGTGGTTGCCTTCGTGACCATCGAAGTGACACACCGAGAACTCGACGGCGTGATCGGAGCCTTGCGCCTCATCCCCCAGGTCTTGGAGGTTCACGAGATCTCCGGACGAGGCGATCTTTGGTGCCGGGTAGTGGCAACAGACACCCATAACCTCCAGTCGGCGCTTCGATCCGTGCTCCGCACCAAGGGCGTCATCCGCACGGAGACTGTCCTTGCCCTGCACACCCATATCCCCTACCGCACTGAACCCTTGATCAGCCGGATGGCAGCCCCAACACGCGGCCGGCAGGACCACGTACAGAACGGTTCCGGGACCTAAGATTTTGGGTATGGACTGGCTTTCACACATTTCCGACATCAACTGGCTCGCCGTGCTTCTGGCCTTCATTTCCAGCATGGTGGTTGGGTTCGTCTGGTACATGCCGGCGGTTTTGGGACGCAAGTGGATGGAAGCCATCGGCAAGACCGAAGACGACCTGAAGAACATCGAAGGCGGAGCGGGCATCTGGCTCCCCATGATGTTGGCCTCGGCCATCACGAGCATTCTCCTGGCAGTGTTCATCAGCGCCTTGGACGCGAACACCTTCTGGGGTGGAGCCTTCCTCGGCATCATCATCGGCCTGATCTTCCGGGCAGGCGGCCACGTGATCCACAACGGTTTTGCCGGTCGGCCGTCCGCTGTGACCTTGATCGACTCCGGTCATGACGTGCTGGCCCTGGCCATCGCGGGTGCCATCATCGGAGCCATCCAGTAGCTTTCCACCAGTGACCATCATCGATAACGCCGTCTATGTGGACGGTGTCCGCACCGCCACCCCCGCGAGCCTGGAGCAGACCTTCGAAACACTTGCCCGGCACGGCGGCATGGCCTGGATTGGGCTCTACCGTCCAACGCAAGAGGAGATGGCGGGCGTCGCCGCGGAATTCGGGCTCCATGAGTTGGCCGTGGAGGACGCTGTGTCCGCGCACCAGCGCCCCAAACTCGAGAGGTACGACCACAACCTCTTCACCGTGCTTCGTCCTGCGAGGTATGTGGACCACACCGAAACCGTGGAGTTCGGGGAGTTGCACGTCTTCACCGGACCGAACTTCGTGGTGACCATCCGGCACGCCGAAACGGCGGGCGTCGCGCAGGTCCGCAAACGCTTGGAGGGCAGGCCCGACCTCCTCAGGCACGGGCCGGAAGCAGTGCTGTACGCCCTCGTGGACCAGGTGGTGGATGACTATGGCCCGGTAGTCGCCGGCCTCGAGAACGACATCGACGAAATCGAGGACCAACTCTTCAGCGGCGACACCAAGGTCTCGCGCCGCATCTATGAACTTGCCCGTGAAGTCATCCAGTTCCAGCGTGCCATCCACCCACTGCCCGAAATGATGACGCTCCTGGAAAAGGGGTTCGAAAAGTACGGCGTGGACATTGAACTCCAGCGCTCCCTGCGCGACGTCGAAGACCATGCCCAGCACCTCATTTCCCGGGCCAACTCTTTCCGGGACATCCTGCAGAACGCCCTCACGCTGGATGGCACTCTCACGGCGAACCGTCAGAATGAAGCCAGCGCCGCCCAGAACGAGCAGGTCAAGAAGATCTCATCCTGGGCTGCGATCTTCTTCGCCCCGTCGTTTGTGGCCGGCGTCTACGGCATGAACTTCGACGTCATGCCGGAACTGCATTGGGATTTCGGTTACCCCATGGCGTTGGCGTTCATGGTTGGCTCAGCGCTGCTGATGTACGTGATCTTCAAGCGCAAGGGGTGGCTCTGACGTACCCTCGGCTAGAGGGCACCGCCTGCCGCTGATGGCGCTCCGGAGTCGTGCCCGCCGTCGCCCACGGCCTCGCGAGCCACGTAGTTCTCAATGTCGAACAGGTTCTCGGCACGCTCGGTGATGTTCAGCAGCGTCGTCATCGATGCCACTTCTTCGACCTGCTCTTTCAGGAACCACAGCATGAACTGCTCACCGAGGGCGTCACCCTCTGCACGGGCCGCCCGGAACATTTCCTCGATGTTCCGGGTCACTTCCTTTTCTTGCTGCAGGGCCAACTCGATCGGTTCCCTAGCATTGGCGAAATTGTTGCGCACCGGTGCTACGCCCGGGATCTCCACGCGCAGGTTCCTGTCCAGCATGTACTGGACCATCATCATGGCGTGATTGCGTTCTTCCAAAGCCTGGCGGTAGAAGTGGCGCGCCAATTGCGGCAGGTCCTCTCCATCGAAGTACACGGCCACGGCGATGTACTGCTGCGAGGCCGCGAACTCATTGGCGACCTGGGCGGACAACAACTCAGTGAATCTATTCTTAGCCATGGCCTGATCCTACAACCGCGTCGCCACAGTTTTCAGGGCAAGGCGAACGCAATCCATAAGCCCACAGCGGCCGCCCCGACACTAGCCACCAAAGATCCCACGGCATTGGTCAAGGCCAACCCCGTGCGCCCGCTCTGCACCAGCCTGATCGTCTCAACGCTGGCCGTGCTGAACGTGGTGTAACCACCCAGGAAACCGGTACCAAGAACCAGCTGCAGCGAATCCGGAGCGTGGCCGCGCACCACCAGCCCGCCCACGAACCCCAGGACCAAGGACCCGGAAACGTTGATCAGGATGGTGGCCCACGGCAGCGCCGTGCGCAGCCTGCTCCGGATCAGGCCGTCCACAATGAACCTCACCGCCGCGCCCACGCCGCCGGCGAGCGCAAGGAAAACCACCGTCATGGCTCCACCGTGCCATCCCCTGGGCGTCCACGGGCCAGGGACCTGCGATGCTGCCTGGCGGCGAACCAGATGCCCGCGATAGTCGCCGCGGCGCCGCCAACAACGGTGGCCCCCGCGTACCACACAGCTCCGGCCAGGTCAGCGGAGGTCATCAGATGCACTGTATCCAGCGCCAAGGTGCTGTACGTGGTGTAAGCACCAAGGAAACCCGTGCCCAAGGCGAGGCGCAGGACACGGCGACGACCGGCGTCGGGCCCTCTCCTGGACAGTCCCTCCAACAGGGCGCCCAGTGCCAACGCCCCCGTAATGTTGATGATCAGCGTAGGCAGCGGCCACCTGTCGGGTGAGGGGATGACCAGCCCCAGCCCGTAACGGCTCAGGGCTCCCAGCACTCCTCCGGCAGCCACGAGACCCACAAACCTCCAATTGAGGTGGACCGGCCGGGTCACTCCCCCGAGCCCGTCAGCCGGTCCATGTTGTCCGGGGGCACGGGCACCACCACGACCGGCCGATCCTGCAGGTGCACCAGGTGCCGCGCGACGGACCCACCTGCGAACTCCTTGATGGCCGAACCTGGTTTCCGCTCCCTCGCGCCGACGACGATCAGGGAGGCACCGATCGCCTTGGCGTGTTGTGCCAGCGCGTGGGCCGGTTCGCCGGACAACCATTCCATGGACCACGTGACACCCTTGCCCCTGAGCACAGCAGCAAGAATCTTCTCCAAGGACTCCGGCAGCAGGCCTGCGGTGTCATCAACGCCATCGGGGTCTATGGGAGCCAGCCGCCGCCCCGCCGGACCGTCCACGCGGTAGGCCGTGACATCGACAAAAACGCAACTTAGCTCAAGGCCCGCCGCAGCAGCAAGGTCCGCGGCGGCACCGAGAACCTGCGCGCTCTGCCCGGGAACGACGCCCACCACAACCGGGCCTGACATCCCAAGCCCTGGCTCGTTACGCGCTGCAGGGGTCTCGGTCACAGGGAAAGTCTACGGCGCTTTGCAGGACCCGCTGTCAGGGACGCGGCGGCTTCAGGACGAAGAGCAAAGGCAGGACAGAAAGGATCATCAGGACGTTGCCAAGCCCGCTGTCCGCTGCCCGCACCAGGGCTCCGGCGAGCAGCAGGGCACTGAAAACCAGAGCAGCAACACCGCGTTGGCCAAGACGGACAAGCCTCGCCAACTGCCGCTCCACCCGCGGATCGGCCACCTCCACGGCACCTTCATTCAGACGGGTGAGGACGGCATCCAGACGCTTGGGGAGGCCGACGGCCACCGTTGCGATCTCAAGCGCCTGCGAGGCCGCGTCCCGGGCGAAGTTGCCGCGCTCCTCACGCAGCAAGCCGGCGGCGTAGGGTTCCACGGAATCCCAGAGGTTGAACCTCGGATCAAGGGAGCTGCAAACCCCGGAGGTCAGGGACATGGCGCGGATGACAAGGAGGAAATTCTCCGGCAGCTGGAAGGGCAAGGAACGAACAACGTCTCCAAACTCCACGGCAAACTGGCGGAATTCCCGTGGATCCACCTCACGCAGCTCGGCAAACCCCATACCGCCAAAGCGTGCGAACAGCTGCGTCATGGCCCGTTCCAGAGTACGGGTATCTGCGGATGGAACCAGTACACCAATATCGCTAATGGCGGCCACCAGTCCTTTTCCGTCCCTCGCGGCCGCCGCAATCAGCAGCTTCCGCAGGCCGCCGCGTGTCTTCGGAGGCACCTGCCCCATCATTCCGAAGTCGATGAAGGTCAGTTTCCAAGGGTGTTCTGCCGCCGTATCGCCGGCAGGGGTAACGAAGATGTTGCCCGGATGCGGATCTGCGTGGAAGAAGCCGTTGGTGAACAGCTGGTCGAACATGACCGATGCAAAGACGGGTGCGACTTCCGCAGGGTCGATTCCGGCGGAACGGAGCCCGTTCGCGTCGGTGATCTTGATGGCTGTGACATCCTCCAGCGTGAGTACCCGGCGCGACGTCCGCTCCCACACCACGCCCGGGACAGCCACCCGGCCATCGCCTGCGAAATCCGCGGCAAAATGCTCGAGGTTGGCTGCCTCATTCAGGTAGTCGATTTCCTCAAGACTGGTTTGGGCGAATTCCTTAATGATCGCGGGAACGTCGGCACGGCTGGCTACCAGGCGGATCCGGCTTAGCCAGCCACCCACCTTCCGCAATGCGGCGAGGTCCACGTCCACGATCTTGTCGATACCAGGCCGCTGGACCTTGAAGACGACGCTGCCCAACCCGGTGTCCTCCCGATCGGCGGCACGAAGTTCAGCACGGTGGGCCTGCCCCAGCGAAGCTGCAGCAAGAGGGACCTCGTCAATGGAGGCAAAGACCGCCTCCAGTGGCGTCCCCAGCTCGGCCTCCGCCAGTGCCCTGATCTCATCGAAAGGAACAGCCGGCACCTCGTCCTGCAGCCCTTCGAGTTCCTTTGTGATCTCGGGCGGAAGGACATCCAGCCTGGAGGACATAAACTGCCCCACCTTGATCATCAGGCCACCAAGTTCCACAGCCAGCACATGGAACCGCCGGGCGAACTGCTGCATTCTCCTCGCCCGGTTGCGTTCCGGAATCCTCCGCAAGCCAAGCCGGGGCAACGCAAGCTCGAACCACCACGTAACAGCGAGGTGCCACGCCGCGAAACGCAGGATGCGGCGGTACCGGGCACGCGTGTTCCCGAAACCGGGCGACTGGACAGACCGGCTTCCCCTAACCGATGCCACCCCCTCAGTCCCGGGCGAGGATGGTGTAGATCCGGCGTCTGGCGTCCTCCAGGACGGCAATAGCTTCCTGCACCTGCTTGGGAGTTCCGGAACGACCAACCTGGGCCGCAGCCTGGGCCAATTCCATGCCGGCCTTGGGCAACGCCCCGAACCCGGGCCCGGCCTCCGCCCCGCTGCCCCACAACGACGACGTTTCAGTGCTGTCGACGTCCTCCCGGCCGGCCTCGGTCAGTGAATAAATCTTGCGGCCGTTGGATTCCTCGGCACTGACGAAACCTTCATCCGCCAGCAACTGCAGTGTCGGATACACGGAGCCCGCGCTGGGCTTCCAGTTACCGCCGCTGCGCTCCTCGATTTCCCGGATGATTTGATATCCATGCATGGGCCGCTCGGCCAGAAGCGCGAGGATGGCCGTCCGCAGTTCGCCGCGGCCCGCCCGGCTTCCTGCCCGCTTTTCAAAGCGGGACTTGAAGTCCTCCACCGCTTGCCATACGCCGTCGAAATTGTTTCCCATGAACCCGCTTGCGGGGAATGAATCACGCATGATGCCCACCTCGGAAGATCGCGAACGATACTGAACGATAGCTAACGCTATACCCGGGGCATTAGAGGGACAATGGCTGGTCAGCCCTGATCGATTCTTTCCGCCAGCGCCACGATGATTCCTTCAGGACCCCGTATGTAGGCCATGCGCCACATGTCCTCATACCGGCCAACGCCGCCGATGAGTCCATAGCCAGCCGAACCCACGCGTTCAATGGCGGCATCAAGGTGGTTCACCTCGAATGCGACGTTCCGCAGCCCGAGATGGTTGGACATGGCCGCGGGCGAACCGGGTTCGTGCCCGGGCTGGGTAAACGAGGACAGTTCCACACCCGTTCCACCGTCAGGAGCCCGCAGAGTGGCAATCTCGCTGCGGGAACCGGGGATGCCGATCACCGTGTCAACGAATTCACCCTCCATGTGCATGCGGCCCTCAAGTCCAAGGCCCAGGCTTTCAAAGAAGGCTATGGCTCCATCGAGGTCAGCAACGGTGATTCCGACGTGGTCGAAGTGTTTTACGAAGGACATGCGGCCAAGGCTAGCCCAGGCCGGGAGCGTTCGTTAAGGCAGCCTGAGAACCGCTGGAGCCATGAGACGAAGAATCCGGGCTTGATAGCCATGGGATGGAGAAAATGTGTGGAGCTAAGGAGATTCGAACTCCTGACCTCTTCGATGCGAACGAAGCGCTCTACCAACTGAGCTATAGCCCCCGAACCTGCGCCCTTGCGGCGCGGCCAGTGTCCCTAGGCTATAAAGTTTTCCGACCGTTTTCCAACCACGACACGAACGTCTCCCGGCCGTACTTCTGCTCCGGCACCAGGTTCAAGCCCGCCCGCAAATAACGGCCCATCGCTCCGGGCAGCGGTACGTGGATGAGCTTGCCCCGCGAGCCAGTGGCTGCCTTCCAAGACACCGCCAACTCCTGCATGCTGAGCACTTCCGGCCCGCCGACAGTCCGCACGTGATGACCCGCCCCCTGCCCCGGCCCCTCCGCTGCTTCCAGCACTGCCTTGGCCGCATCCGCCGGGGAGATGGTCTGGAACCTCGCGCCCTTGAAGACAGGGATCAGCCCCAAACGGGAACCGGCTCCAAAGACCATTGCCACCAGGCTGTGGAACTGGGTGGCCCGCACCACTACGCTCTCCAGCCCGGAGTCGGCGTAGGCCCGCTCCTTTGAAGCTTTGGATACGTAGTAGGGATACGTGCTGCGATCGCAATTGATGATCGACAACACCACGGCCCTGCCCGCCCCGGCATCGCGCGCTGCCTGAGCAAGCCGGGCACCGCCGTCGGCGAACTGCTTCCGCGCCTTGCCGAATTGCCCCTCCAGGCAGTCGATCACGACGTCGGCACCCGCCACTGCGGCATCCAAGCCAACACCGGTGGTGACGTCGCCCGCGAAGTAGGTGGCGCCGTCGTGATGCGTGGACGATCCAGGGGACGGCACGTGGCGGCTCAACACCCTGACGGTGTGGCCTGCTTCCAAGGCGAGCCGAACGACTTCGCGACCAACCTGACCGGTTCCGCCCGCAACGCAAAGAACCGCCATTGGCCTAGGCGCGCCGGCGCTGGAGGACGTCGTCGAGGTTGCTCAGGGCGCTCTGTCCCTTGACGGCGGTACGGGCCGGCCCTGCAGACTCCTGCTGGACGGCACCCTGCTTGAGCACAGGCTTGCCCACCGGCTTGGGGGCCTCAGGCAGGTCCAAGGGCTCGGGGGCGGGACGGTTCGCCTTGGCCGCGCCCACGTACGTGGGTTTGGGGATCTCAACCGGTTCCCAGGGAGTTCCCTCGTTCCCGGCGGACGTTTCTGCCGTCTTATCACCTGCTGCCACGGCAACTGCAAGTGCCGCTTGCCGGAGTTCCAAGGCAGAAAGCCGTGGCGCTTCCGGTTTGTCCGCTTCCGCATCAAAAACGGGAGTTTCCTTGGCCTCGCTAATGGGCTCCTTGGGCAGGTACCTGGCCGGCGTGGGAATCCGCGTGGCCTGTGCCGTGCGGCGGGCGCGCCGTTCACGGAGATCACGCAGGGCCAGCTTCCGCAAGACGACCACGGCCAGGACGGCACCGATGAACGACACCAAAGGCAACCAGAAGGAGCCTTGGCCAAAGAGGGTGAACACCCCCGAGACGGCGGCAGTGACCAGCAATATCAAACCGGCCAGGGCAAGGGTCAACCTTGCGTAGCGGATGGTAAACGGCGTACTGGGCGTAGCCCGGGGAGACGACTCAGCCACACGGGATTCCTGGGGCGACGCCTGTGCTTTGCTGTGCATGGTCTCCATCGGTTTCTCCTGCTGAGGTGCCACGGTAAAGACCACCCCTGCCTGCGTTTCGTCTGGCTTGTCCTCGAATACGTCACCCGGCACGGTGGCCGTTTGGACCTGCGTCCGTTTGCTCCGAAGAACATAGGGCGCCACCCACACCATCCACAGCGCAACAGTGACAACGAGTATCACTGAGCTGCTGAGAGGGAAGTCCACATTCAAAACCGTAGAAGCAAATCGTCAGGTGCTGCGGCATTGCCTGCGGTGTGTCGCTTGCGAGTCCCCAAATGATGGCCGCGAACGGGAAAAACGGCCTATGACCTGCCCGTTCTTCGTTCCAGCCAACCTCGCAGAAGTCCCTGCGGCACTTCCTCGGACGTCAGCGCGAAGGACCGGTGGTCCGCCCATTCACCGTTGATGTGCAAGTACCTCTGCCGGTAGCCCTCGTCCCGGAATCCGAGCTTTTCCACCACGCGCAGGCTGGGCCCGTTCTCTGGACGGATGTTGATCTCCATCCGGTGCAATCCGAGCGCGCGGAAACAATGATCCGTAGCCATAGCCACCGCCGTTGGGGCAATCCCGCGGCCGGCGCGGTCCTTGTCCACCCAGTACCCCAGCGTGGCCATCATCGCCGATCCCCAAACGATCGAGGAGACGGTCAGCTGTCCCACGATGCGCGGCTCGCGGAAACCGGGAGTCCTTTCGGTGATCAGGAAAGGCAGTGCGGTAGCCTGCCTCGCCTGGTCATTAAGTGACGCCACCATCTGGCGGTAGCTTGGGAGCCGTCCGCCCGGAGCCGGATTGGATGCCTCCCACGGCGCGAGCCATTCACTGTTCCGCGAGCGGACCTCGGACCACTCCCGCTTGTCGCGGTACCGGATTGGCCGAAGTACGAGGTCTCCGCTTTCCAGCGTTACCGGCCAGATGGCAGAGCCGTACACCGCAGTTACTTGGGCAGGGAAGCCGTGAAGTCCGGCAGCCAGTCGCGAAGCTCGGGACCGAGGTCTTCACGCTCGCAAGCAAGCTCGATGCAGGCTTTGAGGTAGCTCAGCTTGTCCCCGGTGTCATAACGGCGGCCGCGGAAGACCACGCCATAGACGCCGGATCCTTCGCCTTCTCCACGGGCCAGTACCTCAAGGGCGTCGGTCAACTGGATCTCGCCGCCGCGACCGGGAGCGGTGTTTTCCAGGACATCGAACACTGCCGGGTGCAGGACGTACCGGCCAATCACGGCCAGGTTGGAGGGTGCTTCTTCCGGGGACGGCTTCTCAACAAGCTGCTTGATGCGTACGTAGCCGTCTTCGTCGTTTTCTTCGACGTCGGCACAACCGTAGGCGCTGATCTTGGAGGGCTCCACCTCGATCAGGGCAACTACTGAGCCGCCGGTCTTCTGCTGCACGGCGATCATTTCGCTCAGGAGGTCGTCCTTGGGATCGATGAGGTCGTCACCGAGGAGCACGGCGAAGGGCTCGTGCCCCACGTGCTGCTTTGCACGGAGCACAGCATGGCCCAGACCGTTGGGATCGCCTTGGCGGACGTAGTGGATGTCCCCGAGGTTGGTGGCGGACTGGATCGCCTCCAGCTTGGTGGTGTCCCCCTTCTCCGCAAGCGTGGCTTCAAGCGCCGGCACACGGTCGAAGTGATCCTCCAAGGCACGCTTGCTGCGGCCGGTGATCATGAGGACGTCGTGCAAGCCGACCTTGACTGCTTCTTCGACCACATACTGGATGGCGGGCTTGTCAACTACGGGCAGCATTTCCTTCGGCATTGCCTTCGTGGCAGGAAGGAACCTGGTACCGAGACCCGCTGCGGGGATGACGGCCTTACGGACAGCATTGTTATGGTGAGTCACCGGACTAATCTAACGGAAGGATCACGTCAAAAGGTAAACCCCCGCCGTGCGGGTGTGCACAATCTGTTGACGTTCACGTCCGGCAAGGGCAGCGCTGCCCGGCCCGCCGGACCACTTCGACGAAACGGACGGACATGGAATCCAAGGAAGAAATCCGCAGCGCCCGACGGCTGCAGCGGCGAAACCGCACGCCGGAACAAATTGCCGCGGCCGGAGAGGCGCTGGCACGGCACGGGGTGAGTTGGGCAAAGGACGTCTCAGGCGGGTCCCCGGCCACCTTTACCGTCTACTTGGGCGTGGCCTTCGAGCCGCCAACCCTGCCATTGATTGAGGCCCTGCATCAGGAGGGGCACAGGATCCTGTTGCCCGTCTGCGAGCCCGGGCGCACGATGAGCTGGGTGGAATGGACGCCGGAAACCACCTTCGTCAGGTCCTCCTACGCCCCCATCGATGAGCCCGAGGGCGAGAGGCTTACCAGTGCGGTGGCAGGAGCGGACGCGGCAGGCATCTTCATGCCCGCGACTGCCGTTGACGGCGATGGCAACAGGATCGGCCAGGGCGGCGGATACTATGACCGTTTCCTCCAAGGCCTCAAGGCTTCGGCGCAGCGGCCGCGCACCATAGCGGTGACGTACGACGACGACGTGTTGCCGTCCGGTGCTATTCCCGCCGAGGCTTTTGACCAGCCGGTTACGGAGGTTCTGACGCCCTCGGGAATTGTCCGGCTCGGCCGGTAGTTATATGCCGTGGTATCCCGCACAGATAACGACCGGTCGACGGGCGGAATCCACGGGATGATAGAATTGGCACTCAGGCCCTGCGACTGCTAAGGGAGGTTATCCTCCCCTCGCCGCCGCCGGACCTGAACTTTGTTCTGAAGGAGGAATTCAGTGCCCACTTACGCATACGCCTGCAAAGACTGCAACCATGCCTTTGACATCGTGCAGTCCTTTTCGGACAGTTCCCTGACGGAGTGCCCGGAGTGCAAGGGTGCGCTTCGCAAGAAGTTCAACAGCGTCGGCGTCGTTTTCAAGGGCTCAGGGTTCTACCGCACGGATTCCCGCGATTCCAAGGGAAGCACGGTTTCGGCCGCTCCTTCGGCTCCCGCGACCCCGGCACCCGCTGCGACTCCTGCGCCTGCTGCCGCCGCCAGCTGATCGCTTTATCCACATAGGGCTTCCGGCCGCTCCCCTGCGGCCGGACCCCTTGGCTAGCGTGGCCATATGCCACTCAAGCCACCCTCCGCACCGCGCTTCCGCACCAGGCAAACGCCCTTCGGGACCCGCCGCCATCGGGGCACCACCCGTACAACAGACCCAAGCCGTCACGGGCAGCGCTGGACAGCCACTGCCGCTTCCTTTGGAGCCAGGCATCGGCGCCTGACAGTGGCCCTGCTGCTCTGCCTGGCCACCGGAATCGCCGTCCAGCAACTTACTCCAGTTCCCGAGCAACAGGTCAGCATAGTGGTTTCGGCCCGGGACCTCCCGGTCGGCGCCAGCGTCTCTGAAGCAGACTTCATCACCGCCGGCGTACCCCGGAGCGCTTCCTTCCCCGGAGCCATCCAGGACCCTGCACGTCTTCAGGGCCGCCAACTCGCTGCACCACTGGCCAAAGGCCAAATCCCCACCGAGACCAGCTTCCTGGGTCCGGGATTGCTCACCGGTGCACCGTCGGGGTCGGCCGCCGTCCCGCTCCGAATGGCCGACCCGGCATCAATTCGCTTACTCTCGCCCGGGCAGCTCATCTCGGTCATCCTCTCGGCCACCGAGGCATCCGAATCTTCCCCACGCCATGACGTGCTGGCAGGGGCCGTTCCTGTGCTGTGGACCTCAGCCCAAGGCGATGCCCCCGGTCAATGGCCGGGGACATCCGAAGCGGATGGGCTGGTAGTGGTAGCCGCAGACCCCCAGCAAGCAGAAAAGCTTGCCGGCGCTTCAACGCACGGCAAGCTTTTCTTTATGTTGGTGCATGGACCCCAATCCGGCCCACCGGACACCGCAGAATGAACGTCAGCCCCAGTGCGGGGGCTTCTGCTCCTTCAGCCATTGGTCATGGTCATAGCCGGGTTCGTCACCCCATCGGCGCGGATCATCTTCGGCCGCCTTATTCGGCAGGACGCCTTCAGCAGCGGGCTTAGCCGCAGCACGCTTTCCCTTGGCGTCCTCGGGTGCCTCACTATCCACTTCCGGTTCTTCCTTTTCCGTGCTTTCCGTCATGCCGGTAGCGTCTGCGTTGCCTTCATCATCGTCCGTTGCCTTGGCCATCCCGTCGGTACTCCCCTTGCTTCCGGACTCGTCGCTTCCGGATTCGTCGCTGCCCTTGGCTTTGGCCACATCCTGGCTCTTCGCGCCGGGTTCAGCCGGGTTCACGGTCGCTTCTTTCCCGTCACCGGTTGCGGACCCTGACGCAACGCCCACCGGAGCTGCCGGTGATGAGCGAATGTAGGAGGGCTGGACGTCACGCAAGTCCAATTGTTCTACATCCATGTCCAGGAAACCATGGTGGGGCGCAGTCGCCGGCTGCGGAACGTGGTTTTCAAGCCCCAAGTAGGAGCCGATCCGATCGGCACAGGAGGAGGGATCGGTGAAAACCTCGATGGTCCACAAGGACATGTAGCGCCATCCCATCCGCTCGAGCAACTGCGGGCGGAGCCTGCTGCGCTCACGGACGCTCATCCGGCGGTACCGTTCCGTACCATCCGACTCGATGGCCACGGGGGTAGGAATCTCCGCGCCTTCCCTGCCGATGGTGTGCACGGGATCGGCGGCTGCGGCAATATCCAGGACGCCATCGTAGAGATGCCATACCCGGGCTCCCCTCGCCCGCAATCTCTCACCGAGGTCGGCAACCAGCGGATCTTCACCCAGGGCCTGTTCGCTGGCCACCGCGCGGGAAGCGGGTGTACCCAGATTGCTGTTACCCGAAAGCTCGCGATCCAGCAGTTCGTAGAAATCAACCGCACCATGCGAAAGCCGGTCCAGGTCCAGGTCCTCCGGGCGGAAGCAGCTCAGGACGTGCATCGAGCGCCTGGCCCGGGTCATGGCCAACGCGAAGCGGTTCCGCCCACCCTCAGTGGACAACGGACCGAAGGAGTGCAGTGCACGGCCGTGCGGCGTGCGACCATAGCCGAGCGAGAAGATCACGTGATCCCGCACAAGGCCCTGCGCCCGCTCCAGGTCAACCACCCGGAAGGACTCCGGTCCAGCACCGAAGAAGGTCTGCAGCAGCGGGTGGTTGGGCAACTGCAGCCTGATGGCCTCGCCGATCCGGGCCGCGTGGCGCAGGCTGGCCGTCACAACAGCCAACGAGGTGCGGGGCCGCAGGCGGGCGTGTTCGAAGACCAGGTCAACTACCCGGTTCACCTCGGCTGCGACGGATTCAACGCCCTCATGGTCGGCTCCCGGCAGGCCGGTGCCGTCAGGAATGTACTCCACCACAATGGAGCGGTCCAGGCCCGTTACGGAGCTGCCGTCGGGGAGCCGCCGAAGTCCGCCGTCGTAATAGTTCTTGCTCAGCTGCAGGACCAGGTCCTCGTCCACCGCACGGTAGACCCAGTTCAATTGCCACGTTGGCAGGATCCGTGCCAGTGCCTTGAAGGCGCTGTCCACGGCTTCGTGGCTGGCTACCCCGGCAACCGGAGGTTCCACGGCCACGCTGAACGTCCGCGCATTGGCGATCTTCGCGTCACCGAAAGCCACCACCTGACGGGCCCGGGCAATAGCCGGGAGCACCGCTTGGAGGGACGTCGATTCGGCGTCGATGATCACCACGGCGTCGAACTTCTGCTCGGCCGGAAGAACCCCGGTGAGAAGGTAGGGGCTGACCGACCAGACCGGGACCAAGCGCGGAACCAGGTCCGGCGCCTGTGCGCTCAGGGCAGGCAAGGTAACCCTGCCGTCCTTGAGCAAAGCACGGAGAAGTTCGGCTTGGCGCGGATGTTCCACGATCCCCTGGCGCCACTTGGACGCGAGCTGCCACCGCAATCGGGCGGCCCCACTGGCAATGTGCGCCTGGTCGGCGAGGCGGAACTCGGCTTCCAGCTTGCGCAGGGAGTCGCCGTCGGACATGGCCAGGTAATCGTCCCCGCTGATCATGGCTTCCAGAGCGGACTGCCACCAGGCCAGATCCAGCTCAGCGGCCACGGATTCGGCGGGCACCTCGCGCGCAGCGAGGTCTGCCAGGAGCTCACCCAGGCCGTGCTCGCGCATCTGTTCGATGAGGAGGGTACGTTCGGGCAGCGTCTCCAAGGTGGCGGTATCGGCCACCAAACGTTCCAACCGCTCCATCAGCTCTTCATAGGGCGTCTTGTGCAGGGAGCCGCCATCAGAGGTGTACTTCAACGCCTCCCCCAGACGCTGCAGTTCGCCTTCCAATTCACGGTAAAGCGCGCCCAGATCCGCAAGACCCGACGGTACAGCGGGATGCCTCTGCGTTGTGGCGTAGCCAGCCCACAGGGCACGCTGCTCCTGGACGAGGACCAGCGAGCTGTGCAGATCAGCTATGTGGACGCCGGGACGAACGTATTCCTTGGCCACACGGCGCAGCCTGGAACGTTGCATGGAGGGCATCTCGATGTTGCGTTCCCGCCGCCAGGCCGAGGTGGCCGTGGCCGAGATCAGGTCATGGACCGGACGGTCGAAAATATCCGGGGTGAACTTGTCCAGGCTCTCGCGCACCGCGATCAGCAGTTCCAGCTGCGTGCCCCACTCAGCGAAGGTATCGCCCAAGCGGATCTCTGCGTGGTCCGCCAGTTGCTTCATGCGCTCCCGGAGAACAGGAAGCTTCTCTTCCGCCACTTGGGCCAGCTGCCGGGCCTCTTCGGTTTCCTTGCGGGTGAGGAGCCGGGCCCCGTACCAAGGGCTCGACGTCGATGCCCGGCTGAAGCTGCCAAGCTCCGCGGCGCGGCGCAAACGGCCCGCCAGCTCCTCGCGGTCCTTGATGTTGTCCAGCACGCTGCGCTTGAGTCGAACGGTGGTGGACGGTGCCGGGTGGATGGACGTCAGCTCAGCCAGCGACTGCATGGCCTGGTATGGGGAGCACCCCCACCGTTCACGGACGTTGTGCAGCGAGGCAACATGGTCCACCAGGGCATGCCGGTGGCCGGTCAACGTGGCATGCAGGTTGCCGAGCTGCGGCTCCAGGGCTTTCTCGTTCCGCATGATTGCACGGACCAACTGGCCCTTCAATTGCTGCGGCGTGGTGCCGTTGCCGGGCCGGAAAAGCATGGAATCCAGGCCGAGGGACTCCAAGTGTGCAGCCAGGCCCGCAACACTGGATTGACGTTCGCCAACCACCAGCACGGACTTGCCTTCGCTGACCAGGGCGCCGATCGCGTTGATGGCGGTCTGGGTTTGGCCGCTGCCGGGAGGCGTGCTGACCACCAGGGAGTCACCGGCGCGGACGGCGTCCACGACGTACTGCTGGTCGGTATCGGCATCCAACAGCAGAAGCTCATCGGCGGGATCGCGTTCATCCAAGCTGGGGAAACGCCCGGCCTTGATGGGCTCCGGTTCAATATCGGCACCATTTGCGGCCGCTGCCAGCGCGGCGACGATGGGGTTGTTCATGTTGATCCACGGATCATCGAGGTTGCCCGAAAGGTCGGCCAACGTGGTGACCAAGAGGTTGAACTCCACCTCGGCACCGTGGATGGGCTGTACGAGCGTGGCAAGGCGGTCGAGGACCGGTTGGGGATCCAGCCGCGCGGTGTTGTAGGCCATGCGTGCCACAGCGTTGACGTCGAAGACGATGCCGTGAACATTCTTGAGATGACGCACCAAGGCCGGGTTGATGCGGGCTTGTTCGGTCAACTGCAGTTCGAAGTCGTCCTCGCCCGGACGAACAGTGAGAGCAATGGACGTCAGCATCACGGGAGCCGAAACGCGCTGCGGCTTCCCACCGACGGCCGATGTCCACACCACAGTGCCGGCCGACAGATAACCTGCTTCAATGCCGCGGTCGTTGCCCAGCTCGAAGATCTTTGAGCGGATGTTCCGGGCAGCACGGGCTGCAACAATGTATTGCTGCCTGTCCCGGATCAGCGTGGACAGGCGCGTTCTGCGCCCCGCCAACAACTGCGCCAGTCCGGATGGATGGGCGTTGCTGAGATCAATGGCGCCTTCGGGCGTCTTGACGAAACGCAGCATCGTGTCCGCACCAGTGACGGGCTTAAGTCCGGACAGCCATTTCCGGAGCTCTTCGGAGCCGTCCTCGTGGCCTTGACTTACTGACACAACTTCTGCCTTCTTTTCTGTACTAGCTTTAGACGCCTTGGACCATACCGGCATACTTTCGAGGGTAGCGGGAATACCCTGCCAGCCCGCTTCACGACACTGGCCGGGGAAAAAATCGACCACAATTCGTGGGTGCCGCCATGTTCAGGCCGGCCCCTGAATAACGCAATGGCCGGCCTCCCAAAAGGAGACCGGCCATTTACGATGCTATTCCCACTCGATGGTTCCCGGCGGCTTGCTGGTCACGTCCAGCACTACGCGGTTGACGCCATCCACCTCGTTGGTGATGCGGTTGGAGATACGGGCCAGAAGGTCATACGGCAAGCGCGACCAGTCTGCCGTCATGGCATCCTCGGAGGACACCGGGCGCAGGACGATGGGGTGGCCGTAGGTCCGGCCGTCGCCCTGCACGCCAACGCTGCGGACGTCTGCGAGCAGCACCACCGGCATCTGCCAAACGTCGTTGTCCAGGCCGGCAGCGGTCAGCTCGGCGCGGGCAATGGCGTCGGCCTTGCGGAGGAGGTCAAGCCGTTCCTTGTTGACTTCGCCGACGATCCGGATACCCAAGCCGGGGCCGGGGAACGGCTGGCGGCCAACGATTTCCTGGGGCAGGCCGAGCTGTGCGCCAACGGCGCGTACCTCGTCCTTGAAGAGGGCGCGCAGCGGCTCAACGAGCTCGAACTGCAGGTCCTCCGGGAGCCCGCCAACGTTGTGGTGGCTCTTGATGTTGGCTGCGCCCTCGCCACCGCCGGATTCGACGACGTCCGGGTACAGGGTGCCCTGCACGAGGAACTTGATCTTCTCACCCTCGGCCGCGGCCTGGGCAATGATGGCCCGTTCCGCTTCTTCGAAGGCCCGGATGAACTCACGGCCGATGATCTTGCGCTTGGTCTCCGGATCACTGACGCCGGCCAGTGCGTTGAGAAAACGCTCTTGTTCGTTGGCAACGTAGAGGTTGACGCCCGTGGCTGCAACGAAGTCGCGCTCCACCTGCTCGGCTTCACCTTCGCGCAGCAGACCGTGGTCAACGAAGACACAGGTCAGCTGGTCCCCCACGGCACGCTGGACCAAGGCTGCGGCCACGGCGGAATCGACGCCGCCGGAAAGGCCGCAAATGACCTTCGAGTCCCCGATCTGCTGGCGGATGCGTTCCACCTGCTCTTCGAGGATGTTGCCGGTGGTCCAGTTGGGCGTCAGGCCCGCGCCCTTGAAGAGGAAGTTCTCCAGGACGTGCTGCCCCAGGACGGAGTGCTTGACCTCGGGGTGCCACTGCACGCCGTAAAGGCGCTTCTGGTCATTGGCAAACGCTGCAACGGGGGCGCCCTCAGTGGTTGCGAGCACCTCGAAGCCTTCCGGGGCCTCGTGGACGGAGTCACCGTGGCTCATCCAGGTGTTCTGGGTGGCGGGAACGCCGTCAAGGATGGAGCGGGCATCGCCCACCAGCAACGCTTCGGTTGCGCCGTACTCCCGCAGGCCCGTGCGGGCTACCTTTCCGCCCAGTGCGTTCGCCATGGCCTGGAAGCCGTAGCAGATGCCAAAAACCGGAACGCCGGCATCGAAGAGGTCAGCGTCAACCTTGGGGGCACCATCCGCGTACACGCTGGACGGTCCGCCGGAGAGGATGATGGCTGCCGGGTTCTTGGCCAGAAGCTGCTCGGTGGTGAAGGTGTGCGGAACAATTTCCGAATACACATTTGCTTCGCGGACGCGGCGGGCAATCAGCTGCGCGTACTGGGCACCGTAGTCAACAACCAGCACCGGCTTCTGGGAAGTCTGGGGTGCGGTGGGAGTAGTCACCAAACAAGACTACTTTGCCCGGCCGCCCCGGCGCACGCCGGGGAAGGCCCCTGACGGTCATATAGAGCCGAAAAAGGGCCCACCGTAAGCGATCTCACACCACCCGGCGGACGGACGATGTTTTCAGTACCGCTTTGAAGCTTTCGGGTTGGCCGCGAGTTCCGCCTCTACCTGCGCGTGGAACTTCTTCTCCACGATGAAGGACAGGAGCGGGACCACACCGCCCAGCGCCAACAGGATCAGCTTGGAGAACGGCCACCGCATAAGCGACCACAGCCGGAAGTTGGAAACCAGGTACACCACGTACATCCAGCCGTGGACGATCAGCACCGTGGTGGAAATGTTGAATCCGCCAATGACGCCCTTCGGTTCAGACTGGGCGAATCCGAAACCGAACGGCTGGCCGGTCACGGCGTTTGTCCCGCCGGCGAACAGCGAGACACCGAAGGCGTAGCGGGCCACCAGCTCTGCGCACAGCAGGAGGAGCATGGCACCGGTGAGGTAAGCCATCACTTTGTAGAACTTCAGGGCCGAACGGATCTGCGCTTCGGTTCCGCCGAACCGCCGCTTCTTGGGCTTGGGTCCGGACTGTTCGGGCTGGATGGCCGGTTTGGGTTCAATCATGGCTGTACCTTATGTTCTGGTTCAGAGTGCTGGGATTCCTGGACGGCCGGTTCGTCGCTGTGGTGCGCTTCGCCGTTGTGGTGAGGGCCGCCGTCGTCGAAGTCGTCGTCAAAGTCGTCACCGTCGAACTCGTCGCCCTCAAGGTCCCGACGGTAGTCATCGGCGACCATGCGCCACCAGATGTACAGGGCGAAGCCTGCGAACACCACCCACTCAACCGAGTAGAACAAGTTCAACCAGTTGATCTGCGTGGCAGGCGGCTGGGCCGGGATGTTCAAGGCCTTCACGGCCTCGTTCGCCGGAACCGGGCCCGTAGGCGTCGATTCAGCGGTGGCTGCGACGAAACCGGGGTAGCTGGAAACGTCCCATTTGTTGATGAGCTCCGCGACGGAAACCGCCGATGCCCGGCCTGGACCGGCGTCGACATTGGGCAGCGGTGCTTCAGAGGCCAGCAGGCGGCCGGTCAACGTCAGGGGGCCCGACGGCGGCGGTCCGGCTTGGTCGGGTTCGGCCACCCAACCGCGTGCGACAGGTATCCAGGTTTGGGGTGAGGCCGCTGCTCCGCTGAGCTTGGGAGCGTTATCCACGGCCAAGGCCGTAACGATCCAGTAGCCCTTGCGGTTGTCGTACAGCCTGCCTTCGACGAGCACCTGCTTGCCCGGATCATAGCTGCCGGTGGCTGTGACCATCTGGTCTTCCACCGAACCGGGGAAGAACTGCCCCGGCTTCAGGACGTCCACCAGGGGTTTGACTTCCTCGATGGAGGACGGTGTGGCCGGTTCGTGCTGTGCTGAACGGCTGAGCTGCCACTGGCTGAGCAGCACAAAAACCCCGGAGAGCAGGAGCGCAAAGACCAATCCTGCGATCCAGCGGGGTTTCAACGCAGTTTTCAACACCCCTTAACCGTACTTCGTCCGGCTGTAGAACAACGAAACGGGGTCAGTGGTCGAAGAACACCAGGGAGGAGTTGATGAGCTCTGCGATGACTTCGGTGTCGTGGGCCCGGCGCAAGGATTCCCGGAAAGATTCCTTGGACAGTGACCTCGCCAACGTGGCAAGGACTTCCAAATGGTCGGAGAAGGAACTTGCAGGGGTGGCGATCAGGAGGATGACGGTGGCGGGACCGTCGGTGGCACCGAAGTCCAGGGCGTGCCCGAACTTGGTGACGCCAACGGCGATGGAGATCCGGTCCACGAACTCGCTGCGCGCATGCGGAAGTCCGATGCCGCCGGGAAGTCCGGTGGCCAGCTGGTGTTCACGCGACTGAACCTGCTTCAGGAACCCGTCGAGGTCCGTAATCCTGCCTGCTTCATAAAGCTTCCCGGCCAACTGCGCCGCAGCGTCATTCTTGTCCTCGGCAACGAGTTCAAGAATGACGGTCTGCGGCGTTGTGAGTTCCGCGTCATACCGGTCAAGTGGTTCTGCCAAGTCCTGTTCCCTCCAGATGCGGCCTCCCGGCCAGAGTCCCCCGGCGGAGCCAAGCGAATGTCAGCGAAGGGGCATGATGTCATCGACTCCCATGCGGGCCGCATCCGCTGACTCGTCGTCCGGCTGCTCCTGGCTGAGCCTTTCGGCTTCCACCCTTGCCAAGTAATGCTTGATTTCGCTTTCGCGCTGGGTGTCGCTCCAGCCGAGGATTTCTCCCATCAGCTTAGCGACTACCGGAACGGCGGACACACCCCGGTCCCAGGCTTCGATGGATATCCGGGTCCGGCGCGTCAGGACATCGTGTACATGTCGTGCGCCTTCGTGGGTGGTTGCGTAGACCACTTCGGCTGCCAGGTAATCGTCCGCACCGGGCAGCGGCTCCGCCAATTCCGGTTGCCGCGCAATGAGATCCAGTACCTCGGCTGTCATGGAGCCGTAACGGTTCAGCAGGTGCTCCACCCGTGCCACGTGGACTCCGGCTTCCTCCGCTGAACGTGCGCGCCGGTTCCACGCTGCCTTGAAGCCTTCGGCTCCGAGCAGCGGAATGGTATCCGTGCAGCTTGGCGGGACCCGCTCGTCCATGGCCCGGGTGGCCTCGTCCACGGCGTCCTTGGCCATGACCCGGTACGTGGTGTACTTACCGCCGGCAACCACCACGAGCCCTGGAACCGGATGCGCCACGACGTGCTCCCGCGACAACTTGGCCGTCGAGTCGTTGTCCCCGGCGAGGAGCGGCCGGAGCCCGGCATAGACGCCCTCCACATCCTCACGGGTCAACGGGCGCTTCAGCACACGGTTGACGTGCTCCAGGACGTAATCGATGTCCTTGCTGGAAGCTGCGGGGTGCGCTTTATCCAGCGTCCAGTCAGTGTCAGTGGTGCCGATGATCCAGTGGCGACCCCAGGGGATAACGAAAAGGACCGACTTTTCCGTGCGCAGGATGAGACCCACGGTTGATTGGAAACGGTCGCGGGGAACCACCAGGTGGATCCCCTTGGATGCCCGGACCTTGAGCTGGCCGCGATCGGTGACCATGGCCTGGGTCTCGTCCGTCCAGACGCCCGTGGCATTGACCACTTGCTTGGCCCGGACTTCGAAAACCTCGCCGTCCTCCTGGTTCTCAAGCTTGGCGCCGACCACGCGCTCACCCTCGCGGAGGAAGTCCACCACGCGTAGCCGGTTGGCAGCATGGGCTCCGTAGTGCGCGGCGGTCCGGACGACGTTGACCACCAATCGCGCGTCATCCACCTGCGCGTCGTAATAGCGGATGGATCCCACGAACGCGTCGTCCTTGAGGCTGGGAGCTGCACGAAGAGTGCCGCGCTTGGTGAGGTGCCGGTGCATCGGCACGCCACGGCTGTGACCGGAGGTGAGGCCCAGGGTGTCATAGAGCATGATGCCGGCGCCGACGTAGGGCCGCTCGACGAAGCGCCGCGTCAGCGGGTACAGGAACGGCACGGGGCGGACCAAGTGCGGTGCAATGGTCTGGATCAGGAGTCCGCGTTCCTGGAGCGCTTCCTGCACCAAGGCGAAATCCAGCATCTCAAGGTACCGCAAGCCGCCGTGGATGAGTTTGGAGGATCGCGACGACGTGCCCGATGACCAGTCGCGTGCCTCGACGATGCCCACCGTCAAGCCACGGGTCACTGCATCAAGCGCGGCGCCGGCGCCCACGACGCCTCCGCCGACAATCAGGATGTCCAGTTCCTTGCCTGCCTCGGCAGTGGCCTTCAACGCTTCAATGGATGCGGCACGGGATTCGGGACTCAGGGCTCCCGCAGAATTCACCTGCGAACCGCCTGCGATATTGCTCATCGGACTCCTCCTCAAACGCAACAGCTGGTAGTCCACTACCCTACTGGCTGGCCGCCGCCCGCGGCAGTGCCGGTTTCCCGGAGATCCTTGGAGGCGCCGGTCCCTACAGCGGGCCGAATGACCTGCCGCCCTGGTTGTCCTGCCACGTGAGGGCCATTTCTTCCAGGTATCGGCGCAGTTGCGGATCGGCGTCGATGCGCCTGCGGAAGTGCTCGCGTGCGTGTTCGGAGAAGAAGGCAGGGACCGCGAACAGGCTCACAGTGACGACCAGCATCAATGCGTAGGCCGCCACGAACGCGAGGACTTGGAGTGGTCCTCCTTGAAGCAACGGGGCCACAACCGGGAACAGCCCGATGCCAAACACCACGGCCAGGAAGGCGGCCAGCCCGAGCCCGGAGGAAAATCTTCCGGGCGCCCTGGACTGCATCACGGCTTTGATACGGGGCACGCCGCGCAGCTTTTGCAACGCAAGCACGGCACAGCCGAGGAGGACGAGCCCGGCCACAGCGAACAGGACTATCCCAACGGCCGGGCCGCCGAGGATCAGGATGAGCAGTGCTGCCGCCAGCAGCGCGGCCCCGCTTCCGCCACAAGCGACGGCGAGGCCACGCCACTGGCCTTGGTTCCAGGCCATGTTTCGCAATACCGACTGCGTGCCTTCCGGGGTGGCCCGGGCGACATCACGGGACAGCCAGTAATCCAGGGGGTATTGCCGGGATTGGTGCCCAGGAGAGTGGAACTGTTGACTCATGCGAAGGTCAGCGCGGCCTCGAAGGAAGCAAGGGCCTCGGTTGCGGGCACCTGACGGGTAGGCGGATTGTCGCCGTCGCCCTCAGCAAGTGTCCAACTGCCGTCTTCACCGGCCTTGAGGTTGGCGACCAAAGGCTCACCACCGGCCCGGTGGTGCTTGATCATCGCGGCTGCGGGTAGTCCGTCAGGGCCGTCCACCAAGTATTGCTTGGCGATCGCAACACCCAGTGACAGCATCCCTGAGCGCGAATCAACCGGCTGGATCTCATGAACCCCGTAACGGCTGAGGTTCAGCAGGACGGCGCCTTGCTCCGAACCCGCAATGAACAGCACATGGTCGCTGGTAGGCGTCACCAAAGCCATCTCCAGCCACTCGTCTGCGGTAGAGACCACGGCAGCCACAATGGCTCCCTTGTCCACGGGAACGATGTCCTCGCCGGCAACCTCCGCCAGGCCACGCACAAGGAGGGTGGTGATTCCCGCCTGCTCCAGCACGTCCTGGTGGTTCACACCTGCAAGGCGGAACAGCTCCCGGGATCTTTCCGCGGCGGGCGTGGGGTTCATGGCAAGCAACGCCAGGAGTTCGTGATCGGTCAGTCGCAGTGTGTCCACGTTTGCTGTCTGTGTCATGCCATCCTCATGTTGTTCGTCTGTACAACGCTATCCCAGGACTGCCGGTCAACCACCGAGCCAGCCCCACACCTTCTTGGCTCCGTCCGCAATGGCTTGGGCTCCGTCCTCTACTGCGCCGGCCACGGCTTTGGCCCCGTCCACCACCATTTCCGAGGTGGATCCATAGCCGAGCCCCTTGGCGAGGAACCCCATTCCCGCCCAAGCCAGGCTTGCCCCGGCAAAGAAGGGACCCACCACGGGCACGAAGCTGCCGGCGGCCAGGACCGTGGTGATGCCACCATCGGCCATGGCATATCCATCGCCGCGCATGTACCCGTCGGCGAACTGGGCAACGCCGCCTACAACGCTCAGGACACCGGCGGCGCGGCCCACCATGGACAGGCCATTGAGCAGCTGGGTGCCCCTCACATAGCCCAGGCCCGGCATCTGCCCGTACTGTGCACCGAGGACGCTCCACGGCATCCGGGACAGGAGGCCGCCCTGGGCCATCCTGTTCAGCAGGACGTCAGCAATGAAGCCGCCGCCGGAAGCCGCAAAGTTCAAGGACTGGTAGACAGTGTTGCCGTTGGCATCCACCACGGGGGTGAAGGGCGTGGACGGCTGAGCCGGCGTCGGGCCCTGGCCGGGCGACGTTCCGGAGCCTGTCCGGCTGGCCTGCTCCTGTTCATCCGCCTGGACCAGGAGGGCCTTTGCCTGGGTTCGCAAGGATTCGCTGGCCTTGTGCAGCATGGGCCGCATCTTGCTTGACCAGTCAGCGCGGAACCGATCGCCGTCCGCGCCCTTCCAGGCGGCCGAGGCCACGATCCCGTTGATGTTGAGCTCGAGGTTGGCCAGCGTGTTCCCCGATGTTCCCATCACCTTTGACAGAGACCTCAGTTGTGCAATGTCTGCCCCGTAGATTCCCGGCGCCATACTTCCCCCGATTCATGACAGCAATAGTTCTTCGGCTGCCAGACTACGTGCCGGGGCAACACAACGCGATGGGGAGAACTTCCCCGGGCAACGAAAAAAGCCCCTGCCGGCCCCCGTGTCGACCGGGACCAGCAGGGGCGTTTCACGTCAGGAAATCAGTTGCCTTCGTAGGGCGAAACCACAACATCCACGCGCTGGAACTCCTTCAAGTCCGAGTAGCCCGTGGTGGCCATGGACCGGCGGAGTGCTCCGATGAGGTTGGACGTGCCGTTGGTGTGGTGACCCGGTCCGAACAGGACTTCCTCCAGCGGACCGACGGTTCCCACGTTGACGCGATCCCCACGCGGTGATTCAAGGTGGTGTGCTTCCGGGCCCCAGTGCCAGCCGCGGCCGGGGGCCTCTTCGGCACGTGCCAACGCGCTGCCGAGCATCACGGCGTCGGCGCCCATGGCGATCGCCTTGACGATGTCCCCGGAGCTGCCCATGCCGCCGTCGGCGATGACGTGGACGTACCGTCCGCCGGATTCGTCCATGTAGTCCCGTCGGGCGGCAGCAACATCGGAGATGGCTGAGGCCATGGGCGAGTGGATACCAAGCGCACGCCGGGTGGTGGTCGTCGCACCGCCGCCAAAACCGACCAGGACACCGGCAGCGCCCGTGCGCATAAGGTGCAGCGCCGGGGTGTAGCCGGCCGCGCCGCCCACGATCACGGGAACGTCGAGTTCGTAAATGAACTGCTTGAGGTTCAGGGGCTCGTGGTTCTTGGAGACATGCTCGGCCGAGACTGTGGTGCCGCGGATGACGAAGATGTCGACGCCGGCAGCCACCACGGTCTTGTAGTGCTCCTGGGTGCGCTGCGGCGTGAGTGAACCGGCAACCGTTACTCCCGCTGCGCGGATCTCGGCAAGCCTGGAGCTGATGAGTTCGGGCTGCACGGGAGCCTGGTAGAGGTCCTGCATGCGCCGCGTGACAGCGGGGCTGCTGGTTTCGTCGGCCAGGCCGGCAATTTCGTCGAGGACCTTCTGCGGGTCCTCGTAACGGGTCCACAAGCCTTCAAGGTCAAGGACGCCAAGGCCACCCAGCCGGCCAAGGGCAATGGCCGTTTCAGGGGACATGACGGAGTCCATGGGAGCGGCAATCACCGGCATGTCGAACTTGTAGGCGTCAATCTGCCAGGAGACCGAGACGTCCTTCGGGT
This sequence comes from Paenarthrobacter sp. YJN-5, assembly GCF_015040095.1. NCBI lineage: Bacteria > Bacillati > Actinomycetota > Actinomycetes > Micrococcales > Micrococcaceae > Paenarthrobacter > Paenarthrobacter sp. YJN-5. The sequence goes on along the minus strand of NZ_CP053544.1, from coordinate 1,377,138 downwards.
CACGCGTCCGTCGGTTCGGAACGATCGCGATGTCATCCAGGGAGTAGGCACGACGCCCACGCTTGCCACGGCCAATCTCAATCTCATAAGTCACGGCTACAACTCTACTGGACCCCTACCGTAACCAGGCACCGCCCGGCACGCCGCGCGGTTTTCCACCGCTCTAAGCCTCTGGAGCCGCCCGACTGGTCTCATCCACTGACAGCTGGGACTCGAACATCCGGAAGTACCGGCCACGCAGCGCAACAAGTTCCTTATGCGTTCCCTGCTCCGCGATCCGGCCGTCCTCGAGCATGTAGACGACGTCCGCCTTCTCGATGGTGGCCAGGCGGTGGCTGATGGCGATGATGGTGCTGCTGCGGTCGGCGAAAAGCCGCGAAAAGATGCGGTGCTCGGCCAAGGCATCGATGGCCGAGGTGGGCTCGTCCATCACCATGAAGGATGCGTCACGGTAGAAGTTGCGTGCCATGGCCAGGCGCTGCCATTGGCCACCCGACAGCCCGCTCCCCTTGCGTCCGCGCGGATCCTCCATCCAATTGCTGACGTGGTTGTCCAGGCCATTGGGAAGCTTGTTGATGAAGTCCATGGCCTCAGCATCAGATGCCGCGCGCCTGATCCGCTGATCGTCCCGGGGTTGCTGGACGTCCCCCAGGTAGATGTTGTCAGCGGCCGTGGCGAACTCGTATTTGAGGAACTCCTGGCTCAACACGGCCAGATGGCGGTGCCAACTGGTCACGTCAACGGTGGCGAGGTCGACGCCGTCGAGCAGTACCTGGCCCGAGTCCGGCCGGTACAGCCCGGCCAGGATCCGGATCAGCGTGGACTTTCCAGCACCGTTCTCCCCCACGATCGCGATGTGTTGCCCGGCTTTGATGGTGAGCGAGATGCCCTTGATGACTTCAATATCGCTGCCGGTGTAGCTGAAGCGGATGTCCTTCATTTCCACGGTTTGCGGGGATTTCAGGAGCGGCGGTTCGTGGCCGGTGGGCACCGGGAGCGTCATGAAGAGTTCGTAGTCCTTGAGGTTGGCGAGGTCTTCGTCGATGGAGCTGAGCGAGGACACCAGGTTGTTGGCCGTGGACAAGGCCCGGCTCACGATCTGCTGAACGTAGAGGAACTGGCCCACGGGCTGCGCCCTGGCAATGATCTGCCCGACCACCCAGATGAGCGAGACCACCTCGGCGCCGTACTGGAGTGCGTCGGCCGCCAGTTGCTTGGGGATGTAGCGCTTCTGGAAATCGAGACGCCGGCGCTCGTCCGCGTCACGCAACCTTGACCGGAGGCCCATGAGGTACCCCACGATCCCGTAGAGGCGCATCTCGGCAATGTGTTGCGGCCTCAGGAGGTTCTGTTCGATCATGCGGCGCTGCCGCCGGGAGTCAACCTGCGTGTTCCAGTGGGCGATCTGTTCACGCGAAAGTTTGAACTGCAGATAGACACTGGGCACGATCGCCACCAGGACGATCACCGCAATCCACCAGCTCACCAGGAACAAGGCTCCGACGGCGAGGATGACGGAAACCAATTGCGTGAAGATCGCGGCAATGCGGTCAAGGACGCGGGCATAGGAGTCGGAGAACCGCTTGGCACGATCGTAGAGGTCTACCGTTTCCTTGTCGTCGTAACGCCAGAATTCCAAGGCAAGGAAGCGCTCGTACATCATGTCGCCGACAATTGCGCCTACCCGGAAACTCATGAGCTGCTGGATGTAGCGGTCAACGCTGCTGAAGCCGCCCCAGAACAGTCCCAACGCCGCCGTGATGACGACGTACAGGATGGCGCGCGGACCGGCGTCGGGGTCTCCTGCGTAGCCGGCCGCCAGCGCCGTTGTGGTCAACGCAGCGAAGTATGTTGTCACCAGCGGCAGCGTGGCTGATATCAGCGAGCCGGCCACCTTCATGATGACGGCGGCGGGCGAGGCTTTGAAACTGACCTTCAGGACCTGCCCGACGGCGCGTGCGTACGGCCGGAGTGCCAGCTTCCGGGGCGGCGCCTTGGTCACCCGGACGGACTCCGGATGCATAGGCCGGCCGCGGCCCGGGCCACCTGGGTTTTCTGACATACGCCCAGCCTATTCCTCCCCTCTGACACTAAGGCACCTGCCGCGAAGGGACCTGCGACTGCCCGCGGAACATGCCCGGACGCAAAGACTCCCCGTGGAACACCACGGGGAGTCTTCGATCGCGTCAATCCTGCAGGGAATCAGCGGGAGTAATTCGGCGCTTCCACCGTCATCTGGATGTCGTGCGGGTGCGATTCCTTCAGGCCTGCAGCGGTGATGCGGACAAACTTGCCGCGCGCCTTCAGCTCCGGAATGGTGGGTGCGCCCGTGTAGAACATGGTCTGGCGCAGGCCGCCCACCAACTGGTACGCCACCGAAGCCAGGGGCCCGCGGTATGCAACGCGGCCTTCGATGCCTTCCGGGATGAGCTTGTCGTCACCGGAAACGTCGGCCTGGAAGTAACGGTCCTTGGAGTAGGACGTGTTCTTGCCGCGTGACTGCATGGCCCCCAGGGAGCCCATGCCGCGGTAGCTCTTGAACTGCTTGCCGTTGACGAAGATGAGATCGCCAGGAGACTCTTCACAACCGGCCAGCAGGGAACCGAGCATCACGGTGTCGGCGCCGGCAACCAGCGCCTTGCCGATGTCGCCGGAGTACTGGAGGCCGCCGTCGGCGATCAGCGGAACGCCGGCCGGAATCGCGGCCTTCGCGGATTCGTAGATGGCGGAGATCTGCGGAACGCCGACACCGGCCACCACGCGGGTGGTGCAGATGGAACCGGGACCGACACCCACCTTGATGCCGTCGGCACCGGCGTCGATCAGAGCCTGGGCTCCCTCACGGGTGGCTGCCTGGCCGCCAATGATGTCAACGTGCGCGGCAACGGGATCGGACTTGAGCCGGGCAATCATGTCCAGCACGCCCTGGGAGTGGCCGTTCGCGGTGTCCACGAACAACGCATCCACGCCGGCGTCGATGAGCTTCATGGCGCGCTCCCAGCCGTCGCCGAAGAAGCCGATGGCCGCACCGACACGCAGGCGGCCCTCATCGTCCTTGGTGGCCAGCGGGTACTGCTCGGCCTTGGTGAAGTCCTTGGTGGTGATGAGGCCCTTCAACCGGCCCTGGTCATCCACGAGCGGCAGCTTTTCAATCTTGTTGGTGGCCAGCTTGTGCGAAGCTTCCTCGCGGCTGATCCCGACGTGGCCGGTGACCAGCGGCATCTTGGTCATGACGTCGCTGACGCTGCGCAGCGGGAAATCCGATTCGGGAACGAAGCGGGTGTCGCGGTTGGTCACGATGCCCAGGAGACGGCCGTCGGTGTCCACCACGGGAAGGCCGGAGACGCGGTAACGGGCGCACAGCTCATCAAGTTCCAGCAGCGTTGCCTCGGGGCCGATGGTCACGGGGTTGGTGATCATGCCGGATTCGCTGCGCTTCACGCGGTCCACATGCTCTGCCTGGTCATCGATGGACAGGTTGCGGTGGACAACACCGAGGCCGCCCTGGCGTGCCATGGCGATGGCCATGCGGGACTCGGTCACGGTGTCCATGGCTGCCGAGAGCAAGGGCGTCTGGACCGTGATGCGCTTGGAGATGCGCGAGGACGTGTCGGCCTCGGACGGGATGACGTTCGTGTGGCCGGGCAGCAGCAGGACGTCGTCGTAGGTGAGGCCTACGAAGCCAAAGGGATCGTGTTCGGGCTGGGTCATGAGTGCGCCTCTTACCTGGGTTTGGGGACTGGAACTGGTAGGGGTTGCAACTGATGACCAGCCCGTCATTACGGGACTGGCCTGTGCAGAAGTGTTGGATAAATACTAGAACCTCCGCGGCGATCGCCATATTCCGTGGCAGCGGAGTGTGAGCAACAGCACTGGCGGCAGGCCGCCGTCGTGCATTTCAACCGCGGACAGCACCCATGGCTACCGGGAAGTAGCCCAACCCGTCGCGGCCAGCAGCCGTTCTTCGAACATGGGAATCATGCTCTGCACATAGGTTTTGGTGAGGTGGTTGTCGTCCTTGTAGACGTACACATTGCCCACCACGGCCGGACACGTACCCTGCGCGCAAATGAAGTCGCTCATGTCCATCAGGTACAGCCCGTCCACCTTGCCCACGTAGTCGTCCAATGGCGAGGACGCCGCCAACGAGTGCTCCAATGGCGCGTTGCAATCGGGGGAATCCGGCCCCTTCTTCTGAACGCACTCGGGCATGTTGATGCTGAAGCGCGGATTGTCCCGTACACCCACAACATCGATTCCGGCATCGGAGAAGGGCTTGATGCCTTCCAGGTAGCCCGGAACCTCTGTCTCAAACGGTTCAGTGACATGGGTCAGGGATGCCACCGTGAACACGGCATCCGGCTTGTGCTCCAGGACGTAGGCGGCGCTGGCTTTGTTGAACGCATTGCAGTCGTCCGGCCGTTCTGTGGACTCCGCACCGAACCGGCAGTTGCCTTTCAGGAGCGTCACGACTTCCCAGCCATGCGCTTTGGCAATCGGGCCCAGTGCCGCCATGTACTGCTGCGCATGCGAGTCACCCAGGACCACGATCTTCTTGGTGGTGACGTCCGGCGGATCGTTCTGGAGGCAGCCCTCCAGCAGAGGATCCGACGGGACGTTATCGCCGGTGCAGAGGCCGTCGATGTCCGCCCATTCATCCTTCATGGCGGCCGGCGCCGGGATGATCTTCGCTTCGGGAGTCGGCTGCCCGGCTTTGTCCGGTGCCAGCGCAGCGGCGCCCGGGGTCAGCTCCATGGGCTGGTCCGCGATCGCCGCCCCCTCAGCCGAGATGGCACCCTGCCAGGCGGTGACAGGCAGCGCGAGCAGGGCACCGCAGGAGGCAATCACGACGGCGGCACGCCAGGAACGCACGTTGGGCCACTCCCAGCGGCGCATGGGACGTTCCACGAACCGGGTGGTGGCCACCGCCAGGATCATGGAAACGGCCATGATGGCCAGTCCTTGCACCAGGTTGGGCGTGGTGGTTTCCGTCACCAGGAGGAAGAACACCAGGACCGGCCAGTGCCACAGGTACAAGGCGTAGGAGTTGTCCCCCACCATGACCAGCGGGCGGGACGCAAGGAAGCGGTCGGCTCCGATCCTGCTTCCGCTTTGCCCTGCCACGATCACTGCGGCCGCGGCCAGGGTGGGCCACAGGGCAACAAAGCCGGGGAACGAACGGTCAACCGTGAGCATCAGCCCGCAGGAGAGCATGGCAGCCAAGCCGCCCCAACCGAGGAACACGCGGAGCTTGGGACCCGGTTTCAGGTACGGCAACGCCAGGGCGAGCAAGGATCCCAGCGCGAATTCCCACAGCCGGGTGCGGGTGTCGAAGTAGGCGTAGCTTTGGTTGTTGGCCGTCTGGTCGATGGAGTACACCAGCGACGCCACGAAGACGGCCCCGAACGCCATCAGGAGCAGAGACCGGTGGCCCACTGCCTTCCTGCCGGGCAAAACCTTGGCAAGGAAGGGCTGCAGCAGGGCCACTGCGGCGAAGATCAACGGCCACAGGATGAAGACCTGCCCTTGGATGGACAAAGACCAGAAATGCTGGAGGGGGCTGGCGCCTGAATGGTTCTGCGCATAGTAGTCCACCGCGGAATCAGCCAGTTGCCAGTTCTGCCGGTACAGCAAAGAGGCCCAGGCCTCCGCCAGAACGTCCGGCCAGCGGCTCTGCGGAACAAACGCCCACGTGGCAGTGAGGACTCCCAGCAGCACAACGACGACGGCGGGCAGCAAGCGCTTGAACACGTGCAGCCAGTGCTGCAGCAGGCGCAGGGGCTTGCCGCCTTCAAGTTTCCTGGTGAAGGACAGCGTCAGCAGGAATGCCGAGATGAGCAGGAATACGTCCACCCCGCCCGACACCCGGCCGAGCCAGATGTGGTACGTGGCGACCATCAACACGGCCAGGGCCCGCAGGCCCTGGACCTCCGGGCGGAAAGTGCGCTCCGCCGTCGTGCTTTTTGTCTGTTCCGTCATTGCGCCCATCCAGTCGCGGCAAACCACCTCTCGGAGAACATGTCGCCCATGCTCTTGACGTAAGTCCGGGACAAGTGGTTGTCGTCAAGGTAGACGAACACGTTGCCGATGACGCTGGGGCACGTGGCTCCGTCGCACAGGAAATCGGTCATGTCCAGGAACGCGGCGTTACCGAAGGTCCCCTGTACTTGGGCGAACGGACTGGTTGGTGCAAGGACATCGGGCTGGTCCGACTTGCACTCGGGACTGTCCACGCCCTTGGCGAGGGCGCACTCGGTCACGTTGTAGTCGTACCGGGGGTTGTCGCGGACGGCCACCACCTGGATGCCGAGGTCGTTGAGGTTGGTGACGGTCTGGTCGAAACCATAAACAAGCTTTTCATCCGGGGACGACGGGGACGCCATGGTGCCCACCATGAACACCGCGTCCGGAGTCTGGGACGCCACGTAGCGGAAGGCCGCAGAGTTGAACTCGTTGCACTGGTCCTCCGCGTCCGGGTTTTCCGGCATGAAATGGCAGCCGCCCAGGAGGAGCGCCGTCACCTTCCAGCGATGCGCTTCAGCCATGGGGCCAAGCGCCGCAAGCCATTGCTGCGAATGGGAATCCCCCAGCACCACAATGTGCTTCACGGCGTCATCGCCAACATCGTTTTGCTGGCAGTTCTCCGCGAGGAGCTTATCCTCGGGTTTGTCGGCGCCCTCGCACGTGCCGTTCAGGCGGGCCCAATCCTCCGGCAACTGCTCGGCCGTGGGCAGGGTCTTGGCTCCCTCGCTCACCAGATCGACGTAACCCGGAAGCAACGCGTGAGCGCCGGGATTGTCATTGAAGGCCTGGGTTTCAGCGGCCTTTTGGTCAAGGTACTGCTTGTACTGGAAGCCCACCATCGGAGTGCTGGCAACTGCCAGGCACACGGCGATGGAGATGGCAGCGCGGCGCCGCTTCACCTCCGGCCACTTCCATTCGCGGAAGGGCTTCTCCACGTACTTGGTGGTAAGGAATGCCAGGCCCAAAGCAAGGGCAATGATCGCCGAGCCGGACAACCAACCGGCGTGGTCCTTGCCGCTCCACGCCAGGTAGATCACCAGGATGGGCCAATGCCACAGATACAGCCCGTAGGAATTGTCCCCCAGGCGGACGAGGAACTTTGAACTCAGGATGCGGTCCACGCCGAGGCGGCTGCCCGTTTGGCCTGCCGCGATGACGGCAACGGCAGCAAGGGTTGGCCACAGGGCGACGAAGCCCGGGAACGCCGTCTGCACCTGCAGGAGGATGCCGCAACTGAGCATCGCGGCGACCCCCGCCCAACCCATCACCACACGGACGGGTTTGGAGAAGTCCAGGGCAGGCAGGATCAAGGCAACCAAGGTTCCCAAGGCAAATTCCCATAGCCGGGCGAACGTATCGAAGTAGGCCACTGCCTGGTTGTTGGCGGTGAAGATGATGGAGTACGTCAGCGAAGCGATGAAGATCAGCGCAAAAACGTAGGCCAACGACGCCCGGTAACGGAGCTGGAACTTCCGGCACACCACTGCCACAGCGGCGAAAATGGCCGGCCACAGGATGAACACCTGCCCTTGGATGGACAGCGACCAGAAGTGCTGGAGCGGACTGGCGAGGCTGTGGTCTGTTGCGTAGTAGTTCACCGCCAGCGTCTGGAGCAGCCAGTTCTCGAAATAGAACAACGACGCCCAGCCTTGGTTCACCACTTCCACCCACCGCGTGGGCGGCAGGAACACAAAGGTGGCGGCCAGGGTGCCGAGCAGAACGACGACGACGGCCGGCAGCAGGCGCCGGAACAGGTGCAGCCAGTGCCTGACCAAGTCCATGGGACGGCGCTGCTTGTAGCGCCCGGTGAACTGGAGCGTCATGAGGAATGCCGAGATCAGCAGGAAGACATCCACACCGCCGGAGACGCGGCCGATCCAGATGTGGTAGCTGACCACCATGAGGACCGCGAGCGAACGGAGACCCTGTATTTCCGGGCGGAACTTTGACTTGGCAACGGGTCCATGAGCCCGCCTGTCGGGACGGGCGGGCTGTTGGATCGTTGATGCAGACACGTTAGGCGATTCCTCAGGGGCTATTTTGCAAAGGTTCCATCATATGCGGTTTGGAGCATGCGACCCAGTCAAGTGGCTTGCCCGGAGGCGCCGGGGAACGTCAATCAGCGCGCCTTGCACTGAGGATCGGGACCGTGCCGGGGCTGCGCCCGGAGTACCAACACTGCTGTGACGAGGCAAAACGATAATAAGGGTACTTAGTCAAGATTACCGACCGCAATGTGACGCATTCCACGCAAAGAATCAGCCGGTTGCCGGGCTTCCGCACCAATGACGTCGGCCGGGACCGGGAGGTGATAGAGCGATGCCCGAAAGCCGGCGGGAGGTGATAGAGGGACGGCCGAAAGCCGGCGGGAGGTGATAGAGGGACGGCCGAAGGCGGGCGGGAGGTGATAGAGGGACGGTTTGCAGCCGCGGCGAGGCAGCAAAAAGCCCCGGCCACTGGGCGTGACCGGGGCTCTCTGGGGCAGGCAGCCTAGTGCTGGTGGCCTGCGTGTGCGTCTTCTTCCTCGGCCGGCTTCTCGGCAACCAGGGTCTCGGTGGTGAGAACCAGGGCAGCGATCGAAGCGGCGTTGCGGAGGGCGGAGCGGGTGACCTTGACGGGGTCGATGATGCCGGCAGCCGTCAGGTCCTCGTACTCGCCGGACTTGGCGTTGAAGCCGTGGTTCGCCTCGAGCTCGGAAACCTTGGCAACCACAACGTAGCCGTCAAAGCCTGCATTCTGGGCAATCCAGCGCAGCGGCTGGGTCAGTGCACGTCGGACGATGCCAACCGCAGCGGCGGCGTCGCCTTCGAGTGCCTTGACGGCCGGGTCCTCGTCCAGGGCCTTGAGAGCGTGGATGAGGGCCGAGCCACCGCCGGAAACGATGCCTTCTTCAAGGGCGGCACGCGTAGAGGAAACAGCGTCCTCGATGCGGTGCTTCTTTTCCTTGAGCTCGACTTCGGTAGCAGCGCCAACCTTGATGACGCCGATGCCGCCGGCCAGCTTGGCCAGGCGTTCCTGCAGCTTCTCGCGGTCCCAGTCGGAGTCGGTGCGGGCGAGCTCAGCACGGAGCTGGGCAACGCGGTCCGCAACGTCCTGCTCGGTTCCGGCGCCGTCAACAATGGTGGTGTGGTCCTTGGTGACGGTGATACGGCGGGCCGTACCCAGCACCTCCAGGCCAACGGTGTCCAGGCTCAGGCCCAGGTCCGGGGAAACAACCTGCGCACCGGTGAGGGTGGCGATGTCCTGCAGCATGGCCTTGCGGCGGTCGCCGAAGCCGGGAGCCTTGACGGCAACAACGTTGAGCGTGCCGCGGATGCGGTTGACGATCAGCGTGGACAGGGCTTCGCCCTCGATGTCCTCGGCGATGATGAAGAGCGGCTTGGAGGCCTGCAGCGCCTTCTCCAGCAGCGGCAGGAATTCCTGCAGCGAGGAGATCTTGCCCTGGTTGATCAGGATCAGGGCGTCTTCGAGGACGGCTTCCTGGCGTTCTGCGTCGGTGACGAAGTACGGGGAAAGGTAGCCCTTGTCGAACTGCATGCCTTCGGTGAGGACGAGTTCGGTCTGGGTAGTGGAAGACTCTTCGATGGTGATGACACCATCCTTGCCCACCTTGCCGAAGGCCTCCGCCAGCAGTTCGCCAACCTCTTCGCTCTGCGCGGAGATGGCAGCGACGTTGGCAACCTGGGTGCCTTCGACTTCGCGGGCGTTCTCCAGCAGGCGGGCGGCAACGGCCTCGACGGAAACCTCGATGCCGCGCTTGATTTCGCCCGGTGCGGCGCCGGCTGCAACGTTGCGCAGGCCTTCCTTGACCAGGGCCTGTGCAAGCACGGTGGCGGTGGTGGTACCGTCACCGGCAACATCGTTGGTCTTGGTGGCGACTTCCTTGGCAAGCTGTGCGCCAAGGTTCTCGTAGGGGTCGTCCAGCTCAACTTCGCGGGCGATCGTCACGCCGTCGTTGGTGATCGTGGGGGCGCCCCACTTCTTGTCCAGGACGACGTTGCGGCCGCGGGGGCCAAGCGTCACCTTGACGGTGTTGGCGAGCTTGTCGATACCGGCCTCGAGGGACCGGCGGGCAGCGTCATTAAACGCAAGCTGCTTTGCCATGGTTGTGTCCTTTCAGAACGGAAAACCCGCACCGCAGGCGGCTGGAAGATATTCCAAGCGGGCCTGCAGCGCGGGATTCCCAGGAAGTTACTTTACGACGATCGCGAGGACGTCGCGGGCGGACAGAACGAGGTACTCGTTGCCACCGGTCTTGACTTCGGTTCCACCGTACTTGGAGTAGATAACGACGTCGCCAACAGCTACGTCAACCGGCACGCGGTTGCCGTTGTCATCGAAGCGGCCGGGGCCGATTGCAACAACTTCGCCTTCCTGCGGCTTCTCCTGTGCGGAGTCCGGAATGACCAGGCCGGAAGCCGTGGTCTGCTCTGCTTCGAGCGGGCGAACAACAATACGATCCTCAAGAGGCTTAATCGAGACCGACACTCGGATCTCTCCTTTTCATGAGCTGATTCATGGACTAAGAACAAGGGTGCCGAGGCGTGCAACCGTCGTCGCGGTGCCGGCAGCGTACCTGGCGGTAGTGGTTAGCACCCTCACGGGGAGAGTGCTAACAAGACTCTATGTAAGGCGTTAGCACTCGGTCAAGGTGAGTGCCAGCATTTCGTCATGGGTGAACCCGGATTACTGCTCCCGGAGGTCCTCGAGATCGTAGTCATCGTAGTCGTTGCCGCCCGCTGTTCCGCGGTTCAGGTAGAGCACGACGCCGGCGCCGACAGCTACGACGCCGGAGATCACCAAACCGATGATTCCCCCTGCACGGGCGCCGCTGTGGAGTTCGCGGATATCGCGGGCCTCGTCCGTCGCGTCGCCAATGTTCTTTCCGGAGACGGAATAGGCAGCTGCATTGAAGGCATCCAAGGCGAAAATAACGATCAACAGCGCCACGCAGACGACGGCGATAACGACGCCGGCGATCAACGCCGGGCGGGCGTAAGTAGAAAGCGACCGGCCGGGGCTATGCTCTTCGGCTCCGGAACGGGCGGAACTGTGGTCGTCCGGATTGTTGGTGTCGGAGGGCTGCGGGGTTGCGGTGTCTTCCATGAAAACAACCCTATCCGGATGACCTGGCCGGTCCCGGCTGCAGGTCATAAACGTTAGGCTGGATGGCATGCCCCACGCTCCCCAGGACCACCTCGCGCCGTTGCTGACTACCGAAGGATGGGAGCTTCTCGCCTCGTTAGGGCCCTACAAAGAGGCCGACGCCATGGCAGTGAACCAGGAACTGCGCAAGGCCGGACACCCGGCAGAGCTGGTCGCCGCGGTCCTTACCCAATCCCGCCTCAGGACCCGTGCGGAGGCAAAGTTCGGTGAGTTCGCCCGGCAAATGCTTTTCACCCAGGCCGGCCTGGAACAAGCCACCAGGCTCAACGTTGCGGCACGTCACGCCGAACGTTTCGCCAGGGCCGGGATTTCGCACGTAGCTGACCTGGGTTGTGGTTTGGGCGCCGATTCCATGGCAATGGCCTCCATGGACATCAACGTCACCGCCGTTGAAATGGACGAGACCACAGCCGCGTGCGCCACTATCAACCTCATGCCGTTCCCCCACGCCAAGGTCCTTCATTCCGATGCCACGTCCGTTGACCTGAACGGCGTGGACGGGGTGTGGCTTGATCCGGCACGGCGCACCACGTCCACCTCCGGAACCAAGCGGATCTGGGACCCGGAAGCCTTCTCTCCGCCGTTGTCTTTCGTGGAAGGCCTTGCCGCCACGGGACGCGCCGTCGGCGTCAAGATGGGTCCGGGCATGCCCCACGAATCAGTTCCCGCAGGCTGCGAAGCGCAGTGGGTGTCCGTAGGGGGCGACGTCACCGAGGTGACGCTGTGGTTCAACGCAGTGGCGCGGCCCGGTGTCCGCCGGGCGGCCCTGGTGATCGGCCCCCAGGGCGCTGCGGAGGTCACCAGCGGTGAGGATATCGACGGCGGTCCGGCAGCCGCCGTCGGGCCCGTGGAGGGATTCCTGTACGAGCCCGACGGCGCAGTGATCCGGGCGGGGCTGGTGGCCGATGTGGCAGGAATGCTGAACGGCCACTTGGTGGATGAGCACATTGCCTACATCTGCGCGCCGGAGCTGCGCGACACGCCCTTCGCCCGCGCCTACCGGGTGCTGGACGTCATGCCATACAACGTCAAAGCCCTCAAGGCCTGGGTAAAAGCGAACGGAATCGGCGTACTGGACATCAAGAAGCGCGGAACAGCGGTCACGCCGGAAGAGCTCCGCAAACAACTCCTGCCGGGCAAACCTGCCGGGAAAGCCGGAAAACCCAAGACAGCCACCCTGGTCCTCACCCGGATCGGGGAGGAGAGGGTGGCCGTCGTCGTGGAGCCGGTCAGCGCCTGACACAGGCCCGGGCGCTGGCGGTCGGGCCCCGGGGCCCGACCTTAGGCTTGGCGCCGCGAAAACTCCGACGCTTCGCGGACCTGTTCGGGAGTGGGACGGACGCCCGTGTACAGAACGAACTGCTCTTCCGCCTGGATGGCAATCACTTCCGCTCCCGTGATGACGGGCTTGCCGGCCTGGCGCGCCGCAGCGATCAGCGGAGTCTCAGACGGCAAGGCGACGACGTCGAACACCACCTTCGCCGCTGCAATGGTGGCGTCGCCGAAGGACTGGGCAGTCTCGTCGGCACCGGCCATGCCCAGCGGCGTGACGTTGATGATGAGGTCCGCTGTGGAGCCGTTCGCGTCGTCCTGCCACGTAAAGCCATACAGCCCTGCGAGCGCCCTGCCCGTGGTTTCGTTGCGCGCCACGATGGTCACGTCGGTGAACCCGGCGTCACGGAGGGCGGCGGCCACAGCTTTGGCCATCCCGCCCGCGCCCCGGAGCAATACTGAGTGGCTGGTCGGCACCTCGTGGTCCTTCAGGAGCCGCGCGATGGCAATGTAGTCGGTGTTGTAGGCGGTGAGGACGCCGTCATTGTTCACGATCGTGTTGACGGAGTCGATGGCCTTCGCTGAGGGGTCCATGACGTCCACCAGGTCAATGACCTGCTCCTTGTAGGGCATGGAGACTGCGGCGCCACGGATGGGAAGTCCGCGGATGCCCGCGACCGCCATGGTGATGTCGGCGGGGGCAAAGGCTTTGTAAACGAAGTTCAGGCCCAACTGGTCATAGAGATAGTTATGGAACCTGGTCCCGATGTTGCTGGGTCGCGCGGCCAGCGAGATGCACAGGGACATGTCTTTGTTGAGGATGGGCATGCGTCCATTAAACAGCCCGGACAGGGCGGGCGGACCACTAAGTCATATTTATGAACGCCGACCCGCCCCGTGATCCCGGCTAGCCTTGCCGGGCCTTCATACGCGGGTTCTGCTTGTTGATCACGAAGGTGCGTCCGCGCCGCCGCACGATCTGGGCTCCGGGAATCTTCTTCAAGGCACGGAGCGAGTTGCGGACTTTCATTGATGTTCTCCTTTGTGTTGTAGGGCTAGAGGGCTTTGCTGAGCTCAAACGGGTCATCCCACGCCGCGGGCTGGGCCTCCATCTCCGCCTCGGTCAGCTGGCAGCCATCCAACAGCTGCCTGATTTCCTGTGCGTTCACGTCTTCCGACCGTCCGGTAAGGGCCAGCACGGTTCCGCGGTCGCCATGGTGGGCGTGCCCGTCAAGGACTATGTCGACGCCGGTGTCCGGCTTTGCCTGCGCGGCCGCCTCGACCGACCAAGGTCCTGTGCTTTCAAGCCAGACGCGAGGGCCTATCCCCTGAACTGCGATCCGGATGTTGGCGGCCGAGGCAATCCAAAGGCGGCCCCGCATCCAGTGGGTGCCGGCGGCCAGCTGCGGCAGGGCTTCACGAAAACGGCCCGGATGGAGTGGCTTGGACAGAGCGTGGAGGACGGTACTGAACGTCCCCGTGGCATCGTCCGGTGGACGGCGAACCACGCCGGGCCTGGTCCGGGCGATTGCCTCGACGCGGTCGTAGCATCCCGGCGTGAACTTATCAGCGGAGCCAATGACGGCGGCATGCGGCGCCAGCTGCCCAAGGAGTTCCGTGCCGGCCCGCCAGTGCGCGCTGTCAATCCGCGTTTCAGCGCTCAGCCCGGCACTGAGGCCCGGAAACAGCATGACGGAGTCCACGTGGCCCAATTCTCCGATGAGGAACTCGCCGCTGGTCCGGTCGTCTTCGGGCATTGCGGTGAAGCCGGATTCATACAGGGTGTGCCGGTCCCACATGTGGTCCTCGAGCTCCGCGGGGTCGACTCCCAGCACCGCGTTGTCGATGACTATGCGACCATCCAGGGCCTGCTTCAGTTCGGCTGCCGCCATGGCAGCTGCTACTCCCGGCGGGAGTCCCAGGACTACTTGGTCGAAGCCGCAGGAAGCGAGCCGCTCCGCAGTAGGGACTACATCCAGGCGGCCGGTGCAGCTGAGGCAGCCGTGCTCAAGAACCGTGGTTTCCCGCTCAAAGAGTTGGCCGTCCCGGTAAACCCTCCGCAGCACGAGCGACCCGTCCAGGAGGTCGTGGAGGACTACCGCCGAGTGGCCGTGGGTGCGGCCAAGCCGGGCAGCAGCAGAGTCGCGGCAATGGGTGTCTAGTGAGCTAAGGACGGTGGTGTGCATGAAAGCCAGAGTAATTGAGAACTGTTCTCAATAGCAAGAAGCGGAAAGACATTACCCTTCGCCCGTCCGGCGCCTTGGGCTGCACTAGACTTGATCCGACCGCTGGCGGCCCCGCAGCGGGGCGGCGTCCGGCCGAATGACAAAACAACGAGGGGACTACGTGCATATAGAGTTTGCGCCATCCAGGCAATCGACGCTGGGTGTGGAATGGGAGCTGGGGCTCGTCAGCGCACGCACAGGAGAACTCGTCTCGGTCGCGAACGACGTCCTCAAGGGCGTTGCCGCCAATCATCCGGACCTCAACGAGGACGACGAGCACCCCCATATCAAGCGGGAACTGCTCCTCAACACAGTCGAACTGGTTACAGGCGTCTGCAACACGGTCAAAGAAGCCAAAGAAGACCTCAGCCGTTCGCTGGCAGCGGTCCGCGAGGTCACGGATTCCATGGGCGTTGAGGTTTTCTGCGCCGGAAGCCACCCCTTCAGCCCTCCCCTCCTCCAACCGGTGACGGACAAGGAGCGCTACGCCAAGTTGATCGAGCGTACCCAGTGGTGGGGACGCCAGATGGTGATCTATGGCGTCCATGTCCACGTCGGCATCGACCGCCGGGACAAGGTCCTTCCGATTCTTGATGGACTGGTCAACTACTTCCCGCACTTCCAGGCCCTTTCGGCCTCCAGCCCCTACTGGTCCGGCGAAGAAACAGGGTACGCGTCCCAGCGGGCCCTGATGTTCCAGCAGTTGCCCACCGCAGGGTTGCCTTTCCAGTTCCAGTCCTGGGAGGCCTACGAGTCCTATGTGCAGGACATGTTCACCACTGGTGTCATCGACGCCATTTCGGAGATCCGCTGGGACATCAGGCCGGTGGCAGCGCTCGGAACTATCGAGATGCGCATTTGCGATGGCCTGGCAACACTGGAGGAAGTCGGTGCCATCGCGGCCCTGACGCAGTGCCTGGTTCACGAATTTTCCGGAATCCTGGACGCAGGGGGCACTATTCCCACCATGCCGCCGTGGCACGTGCAGGAGAACAAGTGGCGTGCAGCCCGGTATGGCATGGAAGCCATCATCATCCTGGACGCCGAGGGCAACGAGAAACTCGTCACCGAGCACCTCACCGAAACCCTGGCGCGGCTTGAGCCCATTGCCGCCGAGCTGGGCTGCTCGGAGGAACTCGCCGACGTTGCCAAGATCATTGAGCGGGGTGCCAGCTACCAGCGCCAGCGCCGTGTGGCCGCCGAACACAATGGCGATCTGCAGGCCGTGGTGATGGACCTCGTCCAGCAGATGCGCAAAGGCCCCGACGCCTGATCCCGCACCGGTTGGGGCGAGGTCAGGCCGGTTAGGTCGGGCTCAGGCCGGGACCGACACCGTGGTGACGGGCATGGAGGAATCCGGCGCAAACGCCACCCCGCTGGGGGCTATCCCTCCCATGATGAGCTGAGCCCCGAGGGCAGCAACCATGGCACCGTTGTCCGTGCACAGGTTCAGCGGCGGGACGTGCAGCTTGATCCCTGCCGAAGCACACCGCTGCCCGGTCAGTTCGCGGAGCCGGGAGTTGGCTGCGACGCCGCCTCCCAGCAAGAGGTCGGTGATGCCATGCTCCTTGCAGGCCAGAACAGCTTTGGACGTAATAACGTCCACAACAGCCTCCTGGAAAGCCGCCGCGATGTCCGCCACGGGAACCTCTTCACCGCGGGCTTCGAATTGCTCCACGCAGCGCGCCACAGCCGTTTTGAGGCCGCTGAACGACCAGTCATAGCGGTGCGGACCTTTTTCCTCGGCAGTGCCCATGTACTTGGGCTGGGTCAGGCCGCGCGGGAAGCGGATGGCTTTCGGGTTCCCTTGGCGTGCCAGCTTGTCGATGGCCGGACCACCCGGATACCCCAGGCCCAGAATGCGGGCAACCTTGTCGTAAGCCTCCCCCGCGGCGTCATCGATCGTGGATCCCAGGAGTTCAACGTCATCGGTGATGCTCCGGATCCGGAGGATCTCCGTGTGTCCTCCAGAGACCAGGAGGGCACCCAGGTTCTCCGGCAGTTGCCCGGCGGCACCCAGGCCGGCAGCACCCAGGCCTGCGGCAGCACCGGCGTCGTGCTGTGCATCCAGAAGGCCGACGCCCACATGCGCCACCAAGTGGTTGATCGCGTAAAGCGGCTTGCCGGTGGCTACTGCGAGCGCCTTGGCCGCGCAGACGCCCACCATGAGGGCTCCGGCCAGGCCGGGCCCGGACGTGACGGCAATCGCGTCGATGTCCTCCAGGGTCACTCCCGCTTCCTGCAGCGATTCCTGCAGCGTCGGGACGAAGGCGTCCAGGTGCGCCCGCGAGGCGATTTCCGGAATGACTCCGCCGAAGCGGACATGTTCGTCCATGGAAGAGGAGACCGTATTGGTCAGCAGCGTCGTCCCCCGCACAATGCCGACGCCGGTCTCGTCGCAGGAGGACTCGATGCCCAGGACCAGTGGTTCCTTGGGGGATGCGGCGTTGGGAAGTACGGCGCTCACGCCTCTGCTCCTTCTGTGGACCCGGCAACATTCAGTGGCAGCCGCATGATCAAGGCATCGGTGCCATCCCGGTAGTAGCGCGGGCGGATATGGATCTGTTCGAAACCGAAGCGGCGGTACAGCTGTTGCGCCCGCGGGTTGTCTGTACGGACCTCCAGCAATACATCAGCGGCTTTGCGGCGCCGCGCTTCGTCGATGAGTTCGGTGAGGATCGCTGAGCCGATGCCCTTGCCTTCGCATTCAGGCACGACGGCGATCGTCTGGATGTCCGCGATGGGCTCAATGCACATCAACCCCGCGTAGGCGATGATTTCGCCTGCGGACTCTGCCACCACATAACGGCGTGTTTCGGGCTGGGACAGCTCATCGAAGAACATCTGCAGCGGCCAGGCATCGATCGGAAACAGCCTGCGTTCCAGGGCCTCCACTGCGGGCACGTCGGCGTCTGTCATGTCCCGGAGGGAGATGCCGGCCCGTTCGAGGTTGGGAGACAGCTTCATCACAAGGCCCGCTTCCGGGGTCCAGGCACCTGGGCATCGGACTCGCGCAGGTAAAGGGGTGTCGAATCCAGCAGGGTCTCCCCCGCGGCGAGCTTCGCCAAGGCGAACTGTCCCAAGGAAGCGGCGTCCGGCTGCGTCGCAGCGAAGTCTTCGTTGGCGTCCAGGACCTCAGAGTACAAGCCGGCTCCGGCGCCGAACACGGGAAGGTCCGGCAGTTGGGCCGCGAAGCCCACATGGGGACCGTCCACCAGGTGGGGAAGTTGGCCGTCAGCCAGGGTGTAGTGCGCCCAGTAAACCTCTTTGCGCCGGGCATCCGTGGCCACCAGGAATTCCGGCACGGCGGACGTGGATCCGGCCACCTCCAAGGCGATGGCGTCCAAGCTCATCTGCCCGTACAGCGGCTTGTTCCAGACGAAAGATAGTGTGCGGGCCGTCGCGATGCCGGAGCGCAGGCCCGTGAAGGGACCGGGGCCGACGCCGGTGACGATGGCATCGATGTCCGCACCCGTGATGCCGGCGCGTGCCAGGAGCTGCCCGATCCCGGGCGCCAGGACTTCCGCATGGCTGCGGGTGTCCTCGGTGACGAAGGAATCCACCACGGTTTCCAAGGCTTCATCGGAAATGAGTGCGGCGCTGGCGACGGCGGAAGTGTCTATGGCCAGGATCAGCATCAGTTGTTTCCCCCTGTCAGCGCGGTTTCCAGGACGTCCGGTACTTCCGCCCAGCGGGGACCGTAGCCGCGGAAAACGATGGTGCGTGGCTCGTCGTCCTCCTCGGTATCGAAGTCAAGGACGTCGTCCTGCCGGTGAGTGTCGGTTTCCGTCGTGGATTCGCCGCCTACGGCCCGGTGCAGTTCCACGTCCAGCCGGCTTTCGGCAAGATGCTCCACCCGGTCGCGGCCCCACTCCACCACCGTCACGGACGTATCCATGGTGTTTTCGAGGTCAATGTCATCGATTTCGGCCGCAGACTCAAGGCGGTAGGCGTCCACGTGGACCAGGTCCGGACCGCCGGGCCGGGGGCCGTCCGGAAGATTGGGATGGATGCGCACCAGGACGAAAGTGGGCGAGATGATGCCCGCCCGGACACCCAGCCCCTCGCCGAGGCCCTGGGTGAACGTTGTCTTGCCCGCACCCAGTTCACCGGTGAGGACCAGGAGATCTCCTGCTTCCAGTACCCCGCCCAGAGCTGCGGCGAGCGCGTGTGTCTGCTCCGCCGTCGTGACGTTGAAGCGGTGTTCCCATTGCGGTTGGTTCACAGCGAGGCTGCCTTTGCCGCAGCCTCACTGGGCCGGACCGAGCCGGCAGCTGATTCAGCCCCGGCCGCTGGCCCGCCAGCGGACTCATTGACGTAGGTGCGCGGAACGCGGGGGCTGATGCGGGTCACGATCTCGTAGTTGATGGTGCCTGCGGCGCGGCCCCAATCGTCCGCGGTGGGACCGTCGTCGGTGCCTTCACCGAACATGACCGCCTCAGCGCCCTTGAGGTTGGCTGCTTCCTCGGGCGTCAGCGGCCCGAAGTCGATCACCATCTGGTCCATGGCGATCCTGCCCACCACCGGGTACGTGACGCCGTTGACGCGGATCGGCCCGCCGGTGGCCACCCGCGGAACACCGTCCGCGTACCCCAGGGGGATGAGGCCCAGCGTGGTACGGCCGGCGGTGTGGTAGTTCAGTCCGTAGGACACGCCTTGGCCCTCAGGGACCGTCTTGCAGTTGGAAACAAGGGTGCGGACCGTCATGGCCGGGCGGAGGCCAAGTTCGGCGGAAGTGGCACCTTGGAACGGTGAGAGTCCGTAAATACCCAGCCCGACGCGGACCAGGTCGAAGTGTGAATCGGGACGTGACAGGGTGGCCGGAGTATTGGCGATGTGGCGGACTTCAGTATCCACGCCGGCGTCCTCCGCGATGGCGATTGCTTCCCGGAAGACAGCCAGTTGCTGGTCCGTCTCCGGCCGCTGCGGTTCATCGGCTACGGCCAGATGCGAGAAGATGCCCACGACGCGCAGGAGCCCTTCGTCCTGGTACTCCATGGCCTGGCCCACCAACTGGTCCCAGTCGGCGATGGGGCATCCGTTGCGGCCAAGGCCCGTATCGATCTTCAGGTGGACCCTGGCGGGACGTTCCTGCTCACGGGCCGCCGCAACCACCGCGTCAAGCTCCCAACCGGAGACCCCGACGTCGACGCCGGCGGCCACTGCCGCTTGGAAGTTGCTTTCCCGCGTGTGCAGCCAAGCCAGCATGGGAGCATCGAGGCCCGCTGCCCGCAGGGCCAACGCCTCGGAAATATGGGCAACCCCAAGCCAGCTGGCCCCCGCTTCCAGTGCTGCGCGGGCAACCTGCACTGCGCCGTGCCCGTAAGCATCGGCCTTCACGACGGCCATGACGTTGGCCGGGGATGCGATTCCGGCGAACTGACGAACGTTGTGCCGCACGGCTTCGAGGTCGATCACGGCGGAGCGCTCAAGCACCGCTGTTTTGGCGATTGATGGTTTCGACCCGATTCCGATGTCTGCAGCTGCTTCGTAAGTCACCCTAGAGATTCTAGTGGCGCCAGTGAACTGCCGTTAACTGCGGGAGGGTTGGCGGGCCCGCCGCTACTGCGCGTCGGACAGGTGCGCAATGGTCGCCCGGGCCCGGCGCTGCGCTTCGGCGGGGATGTCCTTGACGATCGGTTCCAGGAAGGCGAACCGCCTGAGCCATTGGCTCGTTTGGCGTTCCTTCCGGGCGTTGGCGCGCTGCCACCAGTCGGCGATGTCACCCCATCCGGGCGCCGCGAGGGAGCCGCCCACCTGCTGGACTGCCAGCGAGGCGCACAGGTTGGCGAACCGCAGGCGGTCCCCGAGCTTCCACCCGGCAAGGCTTCCTACGATGAAGGCCGCGTCGAAGCAATCTCCTGCTCCGGTGGGGTCGGATGCCGGCACTGGCAGGGAAGGCACCCATTCTTCCTCGCCCGTTTCGGAGTCCACCGCCATGGCCCCTTGCGCTCCGAGCGTCACCACGGCCACGGGAACGCGGTCGGCCAGGGAATACAGGGCAGCCCAGGGATCGGCTTTGCCGGTGAAGGCCATGGCCTCGGGCGCGTTGGGGAGGAACGCGTGGAAGTGTTCCAGTTGCTCCAGCCTGCGGTGGGACCATTCACCGCTGGGGTCCCAGCCGACGACCCCGAAAAGTTTGGTGCCGCTTTCCTTTGCTGTGAGCATCCACGGTTCCAGTTCCTCGCCGAGATCCGCGACGGCGGCGAGCGCCTTGGGCGGTTTGCCGATCATCTCCGAGGCATTGACGGGAGCAGGATGGCCGTGGGTGACCATGGACCGGTCCTGGTTGACGCACATGGACACCGTCACCGGAGAGTGCCAGCCCGGGATCCTGCGTGAGAGCGAAAGGTCCACGTGTTCCTGGGATTCGAGGATCTGCCAGTTGTAATCCCCATAGCCGTCATCACCGAAAGTGGCCGCGAGGCTGGTCCGCAAACCCAGCCTGGCAGCGGCAATCGCCTGGTTGGCCACTCCCCCGGGACAACTGCCCATCCCTTCGCTCCACACTTCAGTGCCCGGTTCCGGGGAATGCGGAAGGCCGGTGAAAATGATGTCCTGGAAAACAGTCCCGGTGAGAAGTAGATCGCACTGGTGGTCGCCGTCGGACCTTACAGCGGCAAGGGGATCGAAGCGACGCTGTGGCATTGCATCCATGCACGGCACACTACGCTGCACCCTCCGGGCTGCATAGACTCGAATCATGCGGCTCATGATCGCCGGCGGCGGCGGATTCCGGGTTCCCCTCATCTACCGCGCCTTGTGCTCCGGCCCTTTCGCGGATGTGGTGGACGAGTTGGTGCTCTACGACGTCGATCCGTCCCGCCTGGCGGCTGTTGAAGCCGTCCTCCGGGACATGCCGGTTGCGGACGGCGCGCCGCCCGCCGTCGTGGTTTCCACAGACCTTGGCGCTGCATTGACGGGCACCGACGTGGTTTTCGCGGCCATCCGCCCAGGCGGCACGGCCGGCCGGATCATCGATGAACGCGTCCCGCTGGACCTCGGCCTCCTGGGGCAGGAGACCACGGGCGCAGGCGGGATTTCCTACGCCCTCCGGACCATCCCGAGGATGCTCGAACTTGCCCGTGCCATGCGCCTGAACAGCCCGGACGCGTGGTTGATCAACTTCACCAATCCTGCCGGGATGGTGACCGAGGCGTTGGTGCCGGTGCTCGGGCGGAAAGTGATCGGAATCTGCGATTCCGCCGGTGGCTTGGTCAAGCGCGCGGCGGCGGCCGCAGGCCATGCGTTGCCGGACGGAAGGCTCGACGGCGTGGGCTACTACGGGCTCAACCACCTGGGTTGGCTTTACCGCCTGGCACCGGAAGGACGGGACCTGCTCCCCGGCCTCCTTGCCGACCCCGCAGCGTTGGCGTCAATTGAGGAAGGCCGGCTCTTCGGGCAGCACACCCTGGAACTGCTCGGCTGCCTTCCGAACGAATATCTCTATTACTATTACGACACCCAGCAGGCCATCGACGGGATCCGCCGCCAAGCGAGTACCCGCGGAGCATCGATCCATGACCAGCAGAAGGCCCTCTACACAGCGCTGGCGGACCCGGCCAACGCCTACGCGTTATGGGAAGAAGCCCGCCGGTCCCGGGAGGAAGGCTACCTCGCGGAATCACGGTCCAAGGGCGAGCAAAGGGACGAGCAGGACCTGGCCGGGGGCGGCTACGAACGCGTTGCATTGTCTCTCATGCGCGCCCTCTTCCCCGGTTCTGCAGCTTCCGTGACCACCCAGTTGATCCTCAACGTTCCCAACTCGCCCGCGGCAGCTGTCCCGGGGGCTCCCCCGGCCGAGGTGGCGGTGCCCGGTTTGCCGGCGGACGCCGTCGTCGAGGTTCCCTGCGAGGTGACGTCCGACGGCGCCCTGCCGCTTCCGCAGGACCGTCCCGGCGGGCCTTTCCTCACCTTGATGCGCCACATCAAGGAAGTGGAAAGGCTCACGATCACCGCCGTGGTGGAGGGTGACCGGGAAGCCGCGGTGCAGGCGTTCGCTGCGCACCCTTTGGTGGGTTCCGAGGAGCTGGGCCGCCGCCTCCTTGACGGGTATGAGGCGGGCTTCCCTGAACTCGCGGGGCTCTGGCGGGGGCGCTAAATCTCCTGGTACATCACGTGCAGGCCGACGTAGCCGATCTCCGGGTGCTCGAAGGCATCGGGGACGGTGGCCAGGATGCGGAAACCCATGGACTGCCAGAGCCACACAGCCCTGACGTTGCTTTCCACCACCGCGTTGAACTGCATGGAGCGGAAACCGGCGGCCTTCGCTTCCTTCAGGGAGTAGGAGCACAGGGCGCGTGCCACCCCTTGGCCGGAATGCTTGGCGCCCACCATGTACCCCGCGTTGGCCACATGGCTGCCGCCGCCGGCCTGGTTGGGATGGAATTCACCGGTCCCCAGGACCGTGCCGTCTTCCCGGACCGCCACGAACGTCTGGCCCGGGGCTGCCTTCATCCACTTGGCTTTGGCTGCTTCTTCATCAGTGTCCCGGTCCCACGTGAACGTTTCGCCCTCACGGATGACCGGTTCCATGACCGACCAGATGCCGGGCCAGTCATCAGGGGTTGCGGGGCGGATTTCAAAAGAATCGTCGTGGCTCACAGCGGACAGGCTAGCAGTTTGGCGTGCCTCCGGCAGGATCGCCGCAGGAGTAGTGTTTTCTGCAGGGAATTCCCTCGATACATCAGGGCAGGAGGTGAGCGGTGCCAATGATCCGCCGCGTCGCATTCCTGTCGCTGCACACCTCCCCCATGGAACAGCCGGGCGCAGGTGATGCCGGCGGCATGAACGTCTATGTGCGGGCGCTGGCCATGGCGCTGGCCGAGGTGGGCGTTGAGGTGGAGATCTTCACCCGTGCCACCACTGCCGGGCAGCCCGCCGTCGAACATCCCGGGCCGGGAGTCTGCGTCCACAACGTGATGGCCGGCCCGCGCCGCAAACTGCCCAAGGAAGAGCTTCCCGCCCTGCTGCACCAGATGGTGGATGAGATCGACCGCATCCGTCACCAACAACCCCACGGCCGTTACGACGTCATCCATTCGCACTATTGGGTTTCCGGGGTTGCGGGCCTTGAGCTGTCCGAACGCTGGCGGCTGCCCCTGGTCCACACCATGCACACCATGGCCAAGGTCAAAAACCTCGTCCTTGAGTCCGGCGAGCGCCGCGAACCCCGCCGCCGGGAGGAAGGCGAGCAGAGGATCGTCAACGGCGCCACCCGGCTGATTGCCAACACCCCGGCTGAGGCGCAGGAGCTGGTGGCACACTACGGCGCTGACATCGACCGCATCGACGTGGCACCACCCGGAGTGGATCTGCGGGTTTTCACGCCCGCTTTCCGGCGCAAGGCCCGCAGGGAACACGACGTCGGCCCGGACACCTTCCACCTTGTCTTCGCCGGGCGGATCCAGCGGCTGAAGGGACCCCAGGTGTTCGTGAAGGCGGCCGGCCTCCTTCGCCAGCGCCGCCCGGACATCAACCTTGAACTGACCATCCTCGGATCGTTGAGCGGGGCCAAGGACTTCGACCTGACCAAGATCATCGAAGAAGCCGGGCTCAGCGATGTGGTCACCCACAGGCCGCCCGTAGTGGCGCCCGAACTCGCAGGCTGGTTCCGGTCCGCCGACGTCGTGGTGATGCCTTCCTTCAGCGAGTCCTTCGGCCTGGTGGCCTTGGAAGCACAGGCGTGCGGTACTCCGGTCATCGCCACCAACGTCGGCGGGCTGACACGGGCTGTGTCGGATGGCCGCACGGGGATCCTGGTGGACGGCCATGACCCTTCCGACTGGGCAGATGCCTTGGAGGACCTCTACGACGACGTCCGGACCCGTGAAGACATGGGCCGGGCCGCGGCGACATATGCCGAGTCCTTTGGCTGGCAGCGGACGGCTGCGATCACTCTGGAAAGCTACCGGGAGTCCGTGGCCGGGCTACTGGTTCCGGCTACCGGGAGCCTGGCCTGAGTGGCTGCTTCCGAGGGTCCGTGTGGGTGTGCTGATAGATTGTCGGGCACAGCGTAAGCACCCAGTCGAAGGACAACGATGTCTGAGAACAAAGTCTTGTCGGATCTTGAGATTGCCCGCCGTGCCGGCATCAAGCCCATTACGGAAATTGCCGAACGTGCCGGGATCAACGCTGACGCCCTGGAGCTTTACGGCCCGTACAAAGCCAAAATAAATCCCGCCCACTTGCGCCTGCCGGGCGGCAAGCCCGCGGGCAAAGTCGTCCTGGTTTCCGCCATGTCCCCCACGCCTGCCGGTGAGGGGAAATCCACCACCACCGTGGGACTTGCCGATTCCCTGGCACGTGCCGGGCACAAGGTGATGATTGCGCTCCGGGAACCGTCCCTTGGACCCATCCTGGGGATGAAGGGCGGCGCCACCGGCGGTGGCTACTCCCAGGTCCTCCCCATGGACGACATCAACCTCCATTTCACCGGGGACTTCCACGCCATCACGTCGGCCAACAACGCCCTCATGGCGCTCGTGGACAACCACATCTACCAGGGCAACCAATTGGGCATCGACCCTCGCCGGATGACGTTCAAACGCGTCCTGGACATGAACGACCGCTCACTGCGGGAAATCGTCATCGGCCTCGGCGGGCCTGCCCAAGGCGTACCCCGGCAGGATGGTTTCGACATCACCGTGGCGTCCGAGATCATGGCCGTCTTCTGCCTCTCCTCGGACCTCGACGACCTCCGTACCAGGCTGGGCAGGATCACGTTCGGCTACACCTATGAGCGCAAGCCCGTCACCGTGGCCGACCTCGGCGTTGAAGGTGCCCTGACCCTGCTCCTCAAGGACGCCATCAAACCGAACCTCGTTCAAACAATCGCGGGCACGCCAGCACTGGTCCACGGCGGCCCCTTCGCCAACATCGCGCACGGCTGCAACTCACTCATCGCCACGCGTACCGCCCAGCAACTGGCCGACGTCGTGGTGACGGAAGCTGGATTCGGTGCGGACCTTGGTGCGGAGAAGTACATGGATATCAAATCCCGGATCGCGGACGTGGCCCCGTCCGCCGTCGTGATTGTGGCCACCATCCGCGCCCTGAAGATGCAGGGCGGTGTCCCCAAGGACGAATTGGGCGTGCCGAACGTGGAGGCGGTGGCCGCCGGTGTCGGGAACCTGAAACGGCACGTTGGAAACGTCGCCAAGTTTGGTATTTCGCCCGTGGTGGCCATCAATAAGTTCGGCACCGACACTCCCGAGGAGCTTGACTGGTTCCTGGCCTGGTGCGCCGCGGAAGGCGTGCAGGCCGCCGTCGCCGATGTGTGGGGCCGGGGCGGCGGAGGCGACGGCGGGGACGAACTGGCGGCGAAGGTGGCAGCCGCGGTGGACGCGCCGTCGAACTTTCACCACCTGTACCCGCTCGAGATGCCGGTCGAGGACAAGATCCGGACCATTGTGCAGGAAATTTACGGTGCGGACGGCGTCGAATTCTCGGTCCCGGCGCTGCGGCGGCTGGCGGAGATCGAGAAGAACGGCTGGGGCGGCCTGCCCGTCTGCATGGCCAAGACCCAGTACTCGTTTACAGACGACGCGTCCCAACTCGGAGCGCCGAAGGGATTCCGGGTGCACGTGCGGGAGCTCATTCCCAAGACCGGTGCGGGCTTCATCGTGGCGCTGACCGGTGCAGTCATGACCATGCCCGGCCTGCCCAAGGAACCGGCTGCGATGCGGATGAACGTGGACGAGGACGGCAACCCCACAGGCCTTTTCTGATCCTCTTCCACATCCCATCGCCTTTCCGGCGTTCCTCTTCCACATCCCATCGCCTATCCGGCGTTCCTCTTCCACATCCCATCGCCTTTCCCGCGTTCCTCTTCCACATCCCACGCGAAAACAACTGACGCCCCCGCACACAGTGCGGGGGCGTCAGAAGAACCGGGGTTTGCTGTTTAGCGTTCGATGTCGCCACGGATGAAGGCTTCGACCTTCTCGCGTGCGACGTCGTCGTTGAACTGCTCCGGCGGGGACTTCATGAAGTAGCTCGACGCGGAGAGCAGCGGGCCGCCGATGCCGCGGTCCAAACCGATCTTGGCGGCACGAATGGCGTCGATGATGACGCCCGCGGAGTTCGGGGAATCCCACACCTCGAGCTTGTATTCGAGGGAAACAGGCGCGTCACCGAAATTGCGGCCCTCAAGGCGGACAAAGGCCCATTTGCGGTCATCAAGCCACGCGACGTAGTCCGACGGGCCGATGTGGACGTCGTCCGCATGCAGCTCAGCTTCAACGTTCGAGGTGACGGCCTGCGTCTTGGAGATCTTCTTGGATTCAAGGCGGTCACGCTCGAGCATGTTCTTGAAGTCCATGTTGCCGCCGACGTTCAACTGGTACGTGCGGTCCAGGGTAACGCCACGGTCTTCGAACAGCTTGGCCATGACGCGGTGCGTGATAGTGGCACCGATCTGGCTCTTGATGTCGTCGCCAACAATCGGAATACCGGCCTCGGTGAACTTGTCAGCCCACTCCTTGGTACCGGCAATGAAGACGGGCAGGGCGTTCACGAAGGCAACACCGGCGTCGATGGCGCACTGGGCGTAGAACTTGGCAGCCTGGTCCGAACCGACGGGCAGGTAGCAGACCATGACATCCGCTTTGGCTTCGCGAAGGGCAGCGACGACGTCGACAGCTTCTTCGGGTGCCTCAACGATGGTTTCGCGGTAGTAGCGGCCAAGGCCGTCGAGCGTGTGGCCGCGCTGGACCTTGACGCCCGTAGCCGGGACATCGGCGATCTTGATGGTGTTGTTTTCGCTCGCACCGATGGCATCGGCGAGGTCCAGCCCGACCTTCTTGCTGTCGACGTCGAAAGCGGCGACGAACTGGACATCGTTGACGTGGTACGGACCGAACTCAACGTGCATCAGACCCGGAATCGTTGCTTTGGGGTCGGCGTCGCGGTAGTACTGGACACCCTGGACCAGCGATGCGGCGCAGTTACCTACGCCGACAATGGCAACACGAATCGGATGTGAAGACACGGAACTCCTTTGGGGAAACCTCAGGTGCCAAGCACCATCCGACTGAGCCCGGAGGGCGGCTTACAGGCACGGCGCCGCTCGGCGCCCACTTTGCATTGTAACCAACACCCGAGGAGCCCTTTTTGTTCCCGGCAGCCCCCTTCGCAATATGTCAGCGACGAACGTCGTCCCCCAAACGCGACGGGATCTGGCAGAGCAACGCGCCAAACACGACGGGACGTGAGAGAGCAACACCCCAAACACGACGGGATGTGGCAGAGCAACACCCCAAACACGACGGGATGTGAAAGAGCAACGCGGGCTGCAGGTTACTTTTGCGCCCAACGGTTGATGTCCGATTCGACGGCGAACTCGTCAATTGCGGTGAGCTCGTCGTCGGTGAACCCCAGGTTGTTGATGGCGCTCAAGGTGTCCTCGAGTTGCGCAACGCTGGACGCACCGACGAGTGCGGAGGTCACCGGTGAACCCTTCGGCTGGTCGCGGAGAATCCAGGCGATCGCCATCTGGGCAAGCGTCTGACCGCGGCCTTCGGCGATGGCGTTCAGGCCCCGCACCCTGTCCAGCCGTTCCTCGGTCAGCGAGGACTCGGAAAGGAAGCGTTCCTTCGCCGCCCGGGAGTCTGCAGGCACTCCGTTGAGGTAGCGGTTGGTCAGCATGCCTTGCGCCAAGGGTGAGAAAGCGATGGAACCGGCGCCCACCTGGTCCAGTGCTTCGTAGAGGTTCGGCGAGCCGTCCTCGGTCCAGCGGTTCAGCATGGAGTAGCTGGGCTGGTGAATCAGCAAGGGTGTGCCAAGTTCCTTCAGGATGCGGGCCGCCTCAAGGGTCTGCTCCGGCGTGTAGGAGGAGATGCCTGCGTACAGCGCCTTGCCGGAGCGAACGGCGTAATCCAGGGCGCCCATGGTTTCTTCAAGGGGCGTCTCCGGGTCCGGGCGGTGGCTGTAGAAGATGTCAACATATTCCAAGCCCATGCGCTGCAGGGATTGGTCCAGGCTGGAGATCAGGTATTTCCGGGATCCCCATTCACCATAGGGCCCGGGCCACATGTAGTAACCGGCCTTGGTGGAGATGACCAGTTCGTCCCGGTACGGTTTGAAGTCCTCTTTGAGGTGCCGGCCGAAGTTGGTCTCCGCGGAACCGTCCGGCGGTCCGTAGTTGTTGGCGAGGTCGAAGTGGTTCACGCCCAGATCGAAGGCGCGGCGCAGGATGGCGCGCTGCTCGTCAAAACGTTTGTCGTCACCGAAGTTGTGCCACAAGCCCAGCGAGATGGCCGGAAGCTTCAACCCACTCCGTCCAACGCGGCGGTAGGGCATGGTTTCGTAACGGTTCTCCGCAGCCGAATAAGTCATACGTACCATCCTGCCACCGGAGGCCGGACAGTGACGGCGCCGTCCGGAATGTGGGCGCCGTCACCTGCCTGGGCCACTCGGCTTAGTTGACGCGTACGACGGCGGCGCTCTCACCCGGGAGGGTCAGCGAACCGTCGGCGATGACCGCTTCGGGTTCGGTTGCCAAGAGCAGGGTACCTTCGAGCACAGTCTCCAGAGCTTCGCTGCCGAAGTTGCAGACGACGCGTACCTTGCCGCGGGAGAACTGCAGCCAGTGCTCGTCGTCGTCGTATTCCACGGCGGTCTCCGCAAAGCCCCCGTCGGTCAGTTCCGGAGTTTCACGGCGCAGCCGTGCCAAATCCCCGTAGAGCTGCAGGAGCCGCGCATGGCTGCCCTGGCCGGCTTCCTCCCATTTCAGCTTGGAACGCTGGAAGGTTTCCGGGTCCTGGGGATCGGGTACCACGTCCGGGTCCCAACCCATCCGTTCGAATTCCTTGATCCTTCCTTCGGCCGTCGCCTTGCCGAGATCCGGTTCGGGGTGGGAGGTGAAGAACTGCCATGGCGTGGATGCGGCAAACTCTTCGCCCATAAAAAGCATCGGGGTGAAGGGTGAGGTCATGGTGACCACCGCCCCGATCGCCAGCTTCCCGTCGGAGAGGGACGATGTGAGCCGGTCCCCCGTGGCGCGGTTCCCGATCTGGTCGTGGTTCTGCAAGCAGACCACCAGGGCTGATGGGTGGGCCAGGTCCTGCCGGATGGGCCGCCCATGGTGGCGTTCCCGGAAGCTGGAGTAGCTGCCGTCGTGCAGGAATCCGTGTTCCAATACCTTCGCAAGGACGGCGAGGGAATCGAAGTCCGAATAGTAGCCGGTGGTTTCCCCGCTGAGGTTGACGTGGAGGGCGTGGTGGAAGTCGTCGCTCCACTGGCCTTCCAAGCCGTACCCGTTGACGTTGCGCGGATAGATGAGGCGCGGGTTGTTGAGGTCCGATTCGGCGATCATGGTCCGGGGAATCCCTGTTTCGGATTCGACCTGGTCACCCAGCGCCCCGAACTCCTCAAGGATGTGCACGGCCCGTTCATCTTTGAGGGCGTGAACGGCGTCCAGCCTCAGTCCATCCACGTGGTACTCACGCAGCCACATGGCGGCGTTCTCCAGGATGTACCGTCGGACATCGTCCGAGCCGGGTCCGTCGAGGTTGACCGAATCACCCCAGGTGTTCCCCTCCCCCGACTTCAGGTAGGGCCCGAACTTTGGCAAGTAGTTGCCGCTGGGGCCGAGGTGGTTGTAGACCACGTCCTGAATGACTCCGAGCCCGGCCTGATGGGCTGCGTCAACGAACTGCTGGTAAGCGGCAGGTCCACCGTATGCCTCGTGAACGGCGTACCAGAGGACGCCGTCGTAGCCCCAGTTGTGGACACCGTTGAACGCGTTGACGGGCAACAGCTCGATGAAGTCGACACCCAGGTCCACCAGGTAGTCCAGCTTTCCGGCAGCAGCCTCCAGCGTCCCTTCGGGCGTGAATGTCCCCAGGTGCAACTCGTAAATCACGGCCCCCTGGAGTTTCCGCCCTTTCCAGTCCTGGTCCTTCCACTGGTGGGCGGAGGCATCAAAGGTGGCGGACAGCCCATGGACGCCGTCCGGCTGCCGCCTGGAGCGCGGGTCCGGAAAAGGGCCCTCGCCGTCCACCAGGTAACCGTAGGCGGTGTTGTCAGCCGTGGGAACGACCGCGGGGACACGCCACCAACCGCGCGCACCGCCGTCGTGGTTTCGCTCCATGGCGTACTCGCGGCCGTCCGCGAGCAGCTTCACCGAATCTGCGTTCGGCGCCCAAACATCAAAAAGGTCTTTCCCGGCTGCGTGTTCCAGCATCATGCCCCCTGTCATTCGTTCAAACACTTGGTTCAGTTCAAACACGCTGACCACGCGTGAGCAGCGCCCACGCGTGGTCAGCGGTGCGTAGGAAACTCAGTCGACCGGTACCAG
The DNA here is from genome assembly GCF_015040095.1 of Paenarthrobacter sp. YJN-5. Classification (NCBI taxonomy): domain Bacteria; kingdom Bacillati; phylum Actinomycetota; class Actinomycetes; order Micrococcales; family Micrococcaceae; genus Paenarthrobacter; species Paenarthrobacter sp. YJN-5. The sequence goes on along the minus strand of NZ_CP053544.1, from coordinate 1,346,151 downwards.
CAGCGCCACGGGGTACTGATCCAGCAGTGTGCCCAACTCAACGGAGCCGGCCTGGTAGGTAGAGCCGGTGAGCTCGTCCTTGTAGCTGGCAGGCAGGTCGATGGATGTGTCCCGCCAACCACCGTCGCGGGCCAGGCGCTTGGGCAAGCGCGTGGCAACCGTGAGGGCGCCGAGCTTCGCGTCGCCACGGTCGAACGCCACTGCGTGGGCAGCAGCCGAACCTTGGACAGGCACCGGACGGTAACCGCCGAACAGTTCCGGACGGTCCCGGCGCAGCCTCAGCGCCCGGGAGACCACCAACAGCTTTGCGGCTTCCTCCGTGTATTCAGGTTGGGCGCCTGCGTCGAGCTCGGCGAGCGCGCTGATCCGGGCCTCGAAATCCACCGGGCGCCGGTTGTCCGGGTCGGTGAGTGATCCGTCCCGGAATTCCGTGCCCTGGTAAACGTCCGGGACCCCCGGCATCGTCAGCTGGACAATCTTGGCCGACAACGAGTTCGAAGTACCGTACGGTTCCAGCTCGGCGACGAAGTTCTCCAGCGCAGCTTCCACCTCAGGGACGTCAAAGACGGCGTCGACGGCGGCAGCCAAGTGCCGCTCAAACTCCTGGTCCGGATCGGTCCAGTTGGTGGAGTTGCCGGCCTCCCGGGCGGCTTTCAGCGCGTAGGACTGCAGCCTTCCGCGGTCCGCGGGCCATGCCCCGGCGATGGCCTGCCAGATGAGCGCGGCGAGGGGGCCGTCCGGGATGGGAGCCAGTTCCTGCACGGTGCCCAGGAACAGCTCCCACTCCGGGACCGATTCCGCGATAACCGTGATTCGGGCCCTTGCATCCTCGCTGCGCTTGGTGTCGTGGGTGCTGAGGGTGGTCATGGACAACGGAAGCTCGGCTTGGCGGCGCGCCATGCGTTCGTGGAACTCCTCCGGAGCAATGGCGAACTCCGTCGGGTCCGCTCCGACCTCCGTCAGGGTGCCCAGACGGGTGTAGCGGAAGAACGCAGTGTCCTCCACGCCCTTGGCCATCACCATGCCGGAGGTCTGCTGGAAGCGGCGCGCCAGTTCTCCCGAGGTGTCCAGCAGAAGGGGCTGGAGTCCCTCAAGGACCGACCTCAACTCGGGGCGGCGCGAGGCCGCGTTGGCGATGGCTTCCTCAAGGACCTCCCGCCCGTACGGAAGGTAGGAGCGGTAGATGGGGAACCAGCAAATGATCTCAGCCAGGGCATCAGCGACGTCCAGGCGGGGCAAGGCGCTGGATTCGGGAACCAACCGGGACAAGCGAAGGATCTCCGAACGCAGGATGCCGTCCGCGATCCGCCTCTTGGTGCCGTGGATCATCACGTGGTAATCCGCGGGTTCGGCTTCATCGCGCAGGCGGGCATCCAGGGAGTTCAAGTACTCCTCCGCAGCCGGATCCACGAACAGACGGTCCACGTCCGCCAAGGCGTCGTAGCCCGTAGTTCCCTCGCATTGGAACGTCTCCGGGAGCTTCTCCCCCGGTTCCAGAATCTTCTCGATCAGCAAGTAGGCCCCACCGGTAGCCTCGCGAAGCCGGACCAGGTAGCCCTCGGGATCCGCCAAGCCGTCGGGGTGGTCGATCCGCAGACCGTCCACCAGGCCCTCGCGGAACCACCGCACAATTTCCTCGTGGGACTCGTCAAAGACCCAGGGGACCTCCACCCGAACGCCGGCCAGGGAGTTGACGGCGAAGAAGCGACGGTAGTTCAGTTCGGCATCCGCACGACGCCAGCCCACCAGTTCATAGTGCTGGCGGGAATGGACTTCCTGCGGGGTGTCGCCGTCATTGAAGCTGCCCTCGGCGAGCGGGAAGCGGTGGTCGTAATAATGGAGTTCACCGTCGGCCAGTTTGAGCTGGTCAACATCGTCATCGCTGCCCAGCACCGGGATACGGATCTTGCCGCCGCCGAAGTCCCAGTCGACGTCGAAAGCCTCGGCGTACTTGGACTTGCGGCCTTCTTTGAGCAGGTCCCACCACCAGGGGTTCTGTCCCGGTGTTGCGACACCCATGTGGTTGGGCACGATGTCCGCCAGGACACCGAGCCCCTGCTCACGGGCCGCCTTGGACAAGGCAGCCAGACCCTCCGGTCCCCCACGTGAGGGATCCACGGTGGAGGGATCGGTCACGTCATAACCGTGGTCCGAGCCTTCCTCCGCCGTGAGGATCGGCGAGACGTACACCCAGTCGATACCAAGGTTGTGCAGGTAGCCGGTCAGCTTGGCCGCGTCCTGAAGCGTGAAGCTTGGGCGGATCTGGAGCCTGTACGTGGAGACCGGCGTCCTCATGCCTTGTCCCCTTCTGCGTCCTCTTCCGCCTCCGGAGCTTCGGTAGCTTCGGTAGCTTCGGTGTCGGTGGCTTCGCTGCCGGCGTCGTCATCCTTATAGTCCAGAGCCAAGGACGACACCGCCGGCGCCGTGATCGAAGCGGTCTCCGGCGTGCTGGTCTGGGTCAGTGCCGCCAGCGAAGCAGCCACGGAGTGGTCCGGCTCGACCTCGGGCGCGGTGTGGGCGCGGAGGACCACGAGCGACTTTCCGGCGACCATGAGGATCTGCTCCGGCTTGACGACGTCGGCCTCGGCGCCTTCCGCGCCGGTGTCGATCATGACGTCCCAGGCGGGGGCGTACTCTTCGGACGGGATCCTGAAGCCCACCTCGTCCACGTCCGCGTTGAAGTACAGCAGGAAGTTGACGTCGGTAATCCGCCGGCCTTGGTTGTCCTGGCCGCGGATGCCGTCGCCGTTCAGGAACACTCCCACGGACCGGCCCAACGCGGCGTCCCAGTCCTCGGGAGCCATGGTGCCGCCGTCCTTGTCCAGCCATACGATGTCCGGAAGGCGTTCGCCCTCGCCACGGACCGCAGGGCGTCCGTCAAAGAAGCGGCTCCGCCGGAGGCTCGGGTGCTTGGCGCGGAGGGCGCTGACTGCAGCGGTGAACTCGATCAGCGGCTGGTCGACGTTTTCCCAGTTGATCCACGTGAGCTCGGAGTCCTGGCAGTAACCGTTGTTGTTGCCCTGCTGGGTGCGGCCAAGTTCGTCGCCGTGCAGGAGCATGGGGACACCCTGGGACAGGAACAGGGAAGCAATGAAGTTCCGTTGCTGGCGGGCACGCAAGCCGAGCACCGTGGGATCATCCGTGGGTCCTTCGACGCCACAGTTCCAGGAGCGGTTGTGGGATTCGCCGTCGTTGTTGTCCTCACCATTGGCGTCATTGTGCTTCTCGTTGTAGGAAACGAGGTCCATCAAGGTGAAGCCGTCGTGGGCGGTGACAAAGTTGATGGAGGCATAGGGCCGGCGGCCGGAGTGCTCGTACAGGTCGGCCGAGCCTGTGAGGCGCGAGGCGAATTCACCCAGGGTGGACGGCTCGCCCCGCCAGAAGTCGCGGACGGTGTCCCGGTACTTGCCGTTCCATTCCGTCCACTGTGGCGGGAAGTTGCCCACCTGGTAGCCACCCGGGCCAACGTCCCACGGCTCCGCGATGAGCTTGACCTGGGACACTACCGGGTCCTGCTGAATGAGTTCGAAGAACGTGGAGAGCTTGTCAACGTCGTAGAACTCGCGGGCAAGCGTGGAGGCGAGGTCAAAACGGAAACCGTCGACGTGCATCTCCGTGACCCAGTAGCGCAGTGAGTCCATGAGCAGCTGGAGCGAGTGCGGGTGCCGGACATTCAGGGAGTTCCCTGTGCCGGTGTAGTCCATGTAGTACTTCTGGTCGTCCTCCACCAGGCGGTAGTAGGCCGAGTTGTCGATGCCCTTGAAGGACAGCGTGGGACCCAGGTGGTTGCCTTCCGCGGTGTGGTTGTACACGACGTCGAGGATGACCTCAATGCCTGCGGTGTGCAGGGCACGGACCATCGCTTTGAAGTCCTGGACCTGCTGGCCGGTATCGCCCTTGGAGCTGTAGCTGTTGTGCGGGGCGAAGAAGCCAATGGTGTTGTAGCCCCAGTAGTTGTTCAGGCCCTTGTCCTGCAGGATGCCGTCATTCACGAACTGGTGCACCGGCATTAGCTCGATGGCTGTGATCCCGAGCTTCTGCAGGTGGGAAATGACTGCCGGATGGGCGACGCCGGCATAGGTACCGCGCTGCTCCTCGGGTACCTCGGGATGCAGCTGGGTGAGGCCCTTGACGTGGGCTTCGTAGATGACCGACTTGTGGTACGGGATGCGCGGAAGCTTGTCTCCGTCCCAGTCGAAGAACGGGTTAATGACCACGCCCAGCATCATGTGGGGAGCGGAATCGTCGTCATTGCGGGAATCGGGGTCTCCAAGGTTGTAGGAGAACAACGCCGGGTCCCAGTCAATCTGCCGGTGGACTGCCTTGGCATACGGGTCCAGCAGGAGCTTGTTCGGGTTGAACCGCAATCCTGCATCGGGATCATAAGGACCGTGCACCCGGTAGCCGTACTTCTGCCCTGGCTGTGCCTGCGGAAGGTAGCAGTGCCACACATAGCCGTCCACTTCCGTGACTTCGACGCGCTCTTCCACGCCGTCGTCATCGAAGAGGCATAGTTCCACCCGCTCAGCCCTTTCGCTGAACAAAGCAAAATTGGTGCCCGTGCCGTCAAACGTGGCGCCGAGCGGATAAGCCGATCCAGGCCAGACTTCCATGCGTTCTCCTCTTGGATGATGCGAACAACTGCTGCAAGCCTACTCATGACCTACGACAAGACAGTAACCTTACCGTTTTCTCGAGTCGCATTCCGCGCTGAGCGAACCCAGAACGCGGGGTACAGCCGCCATGATCGCCGAGGCAGTAAGGGGCCCCCCGTCAAAAACCTGCGACGCTGAGGTGCCGGCACGGCCATGAACGGTTGCCGCAACTGCCGCCACAGCAGCCCAGCGATCCTCCAGTGCCAGCCCCAAGGCTGCGTAAGCGCCGTCGTCGTCCGTCAGTGCCTCAGCGGACTGGGCCATCAACGATCCCAGCACCCCCGCCAGAACGTCCCCGCTTCCCGCGGTGGCCATCCAAGGCGTCCCCTCGGACTGGCTGAAAACAACGCCCGACGGCGACGCCACCAGTGTGGAGGCACCCTTCAGGAGCACTGTGGCCCCGGTTTGTTGGGCAGCCAGCCGGACAAAATGGAGCGACCTGGACTCGACGTCCTCACGGGTCACAGCCACCTCCCCGGCCGCATGCAAGGAGCCAAGCAGGGTAGCGAGCTCACCGGCATGCGGGGTCAGGATCCAGTTCGCAGGACAACGCTCCGGAAGGAGGCTCAGGGCGCCGGCGTCGACCACCACCGGCAGCCCGGCGTCCCGGGCGGACCGAAACACCTTGCGGGCGCGGTCCTGCTGCTCATTCCCGTCCACGCCGGGTCCGATCAGCCACGCTTGCACGCGGCCGGGTTCATCGCTTTCCCACAGCGATTCCGGGGTGCGGGCCAGGACTTGGCGGGCAGCAGCCTCCGGCCCTTGGTAACGGACCATGCCCACACCGGAGACGGCGGCCGCATGCACGCACAATTCGGCCGCCCCCACGTATCGCTCCGAACCGGCCACCACACCCAGCACTCCCCTGGAGTACTTCTGGGAGCGGTGGGTAGGCCGGGGAAGCAAGAGCGCTGCGTCCTTGGCGGTCAGCCGGCGCAGTTCCGGCGCTTCCAACAAGTGCTCGATGCCGATGTCCACCAGCGCCACGCGGCCCGCACAGCCTTCGCCGGGATCGGCCAGCAGTCCGGCCTTGATACCACCGAAAGTGACCGTGACATCGGCCTCCAGGACCGGCCAGTGCACTTCGCCCGAGTTGGCGTCAACGCCGCTGGGAACATCACAGGCCACCACGCACGCGGAACCGAGCTCCTGCAGGCAGGCAACCAACTCCGCGGCGGCACCGCGCAGCCCACCCCGGGCACCTGTCCCGAGCAGGGCGTCGATGACGACGTCGCTGCCGGCAGCCACGACGGCCAGCTCTTCGGGGTCGCCGGATTCCAGGTGGAGCACCCGGCCACCCGCAGCTTCAAACGCGGCCAGCCCTTCCGAATGGGCCGCGTCCGCGGCGAGTACCGCCGTCGTTCGCATTCCCCGGCGCGCCAGCATGGAGGCAGCGAACAGGCCGTCGCCACCGTTGTTTCCCTTGCCGGCCAGCACGGTGACGCTGGCACCGGTGAGCTTGCGCCGTTTCCGGACTTCGCGGACGACTTCCTGTGCCAGGCCATAAGCTGCCCGCTGCATGAGAACAGCGCCCTCACCGGAGTCCAGGAGCGGTTGTTCCGCGTTCCTGATCTGTTGTCCGGTGAAGGCGCTGATCATTGTTCTGTTGTGCCTGCCCTAGCCCTCGGCCAGGACCGTGGCGGTGGCGATGCCGCCGTCGTGGCTCATGGACAGGTGCCAGCGCTTGACGCCCTTGGCTTCGGCAACGGCCAGAACCGTTCCCTTCACCTGCACGGTGGGGCCGTTCTCATCAAGGCCGATCCAGCAGTCCTGCCAGTTCATACCTGCGGGAGCGCCCAGGACCTTTGCCACCGCTTCCTTCGCGGCAAACCGCGCAGCCAGGGAACGCGTGTTGAGTTCCCTCTCGGCGGGCACGAACAAACGGTCCCTTAGTCCCGGTGTCCGTTCCAACTGCCGTCCGAACCGCTCGATGTCTACGACGTCTACGCCAATGCCAACAATCATGCGGTTATTCTACGGTCACGCTCTTGGCGAGGTTACGCGGCTGGTCGACGTCGTAGCCCTTCGCTCCTGCAAGCTCTGCTGCGAAGATCTGCAGCGGAACCGTGGTGAGCAGCGGCATAAGCAGCGTGGGGGTCTCCGGTACGTAGAACACGTGTTCTGCGTAGTCCTTGACTGACTCGTCGCCTTCCTCGGCAATAACCAGGGTGCGGGCACCGCGTGCGCGGACTTCCTGGATGTTGCTGACTACCTTGGCGTGCAGGGAATCGCGGCCACGCGGGGACGGCACCACCACGAAGACGGGCTGGCCGTCGTCGATCAGGGCGATCGGACCGTGCTTGAGTTCACCGGCGGCAAAGCCTTCGGCGTGGATGTAGGCGATTTCCTTGAGCTTCAAGGCGCCTTCCAATGCCACCGGGTAGCCGACGTGGCGGCCGAGGAACAGCACGGACTTCTCGTCCTTCATGCTGCGGGCCAGTTCGCGCAACGGGCCGGAGCCGTCCAGGATCTGCTGGATCTTGGCAGGAATCTTGCCGAGGTCCGCCAGGACATCCTTGATCTGGCCGCTGAAGATGTTGCCACGCAACTGCGCCAGGTAAAGGCCAAGGAGGTAGGCGGCGGTGATCTGAGCCAGGAACGCCTTGGTGGAAGCCACTGCGATTTCCGGGCCGGCGTGCGTGTACAGCACAGCGTCGGATTCACGCGGGATGGTTGATCCGTTGGTGTTGCAGATGGAGATCGTCTTGGCGCCCTGTTCGCGGGCGTAGCGGACGGCCATGAGGGTGTCCATGGTCTCACCGGACTGGCTGATGGAAACCACCAGCGTGTTCGCGTCCACGATCGGATCGCGGTAACGGAACTCGTGGGCGAGCTCGACCTCGGTGGGGATCCGGCACCAGTTCTCGATTGCGTACTTGGCCACGAGGCCGGCGTATGCAGCAGTACCGCAGGCGAGGACGATGATCTTGTTGACCTGCTTGAGCAGTTCAGGATCGATGCGGAGTTCGTCCAGGGTCAGCTTGCCGTTCAGGTCCGAACGGCCCAGCAGGGTCTGGCCTACGGCGTCGGGCTGATCGTGGATTTCCTTCTCCATGAAGGAGTTGAAGCCGCCCTTTTCCGCGGAAGCAGGATCCCAGTCAACGTGGTATTCCTTGCCCTCGGCCGGAGCGCCGAAGAAGTCGGTGATCTCCACGGAGTCGGCGGTGATGGTGACGATCTGGTCCTGGCCGAGTTCGACTGCACGGCGGGTGTAGTCGATGAAGCCGGAGACATCCGAACCGAGGAAGTTCTCACCGTCGCCGAGGCCCACCACGAGCGGGGAGTTACGGCGGGCAGCAACGACGACGTCGGGCTGGTCGGCGTGAACGGCCAGGAGCGTGAAGGCTCCTTCGAGGCGCTGGCATGCCAGGCGCATCGCAGCGGTGAGGTCACCGCCGTCGCCATTCGCGGAACGGAAGATATCGCCCAGCAGGGCGGCAGCAACTTCGGTGTCCGTTTCGGATTCGAAGGTGACGCCCTTGGCGAGGAGTTCCTGCTTGAGTTCGGCGAAGTTTTCGATGATGCCGTTGTGGATCAACGCCAGGCGGCCACCGTCGGAGAGATGGGGGTGGGCGTTACGGTCGGTGGGTCCGCCGTGGGTGGCCCAACGGGTGTGGCCAATGCCGGTCAGGGATTCCGGGACCGGGTTTGCTTCAAGTTCGCTGACCAGGTTGCTCAGCTTTCCGGACTTTTTCCGGGACGAGATGGTCCCGTCAGCCACTACTGCGACGCCTGCGGAGTCGTAGCCGCGGTACTCAAGACGACGCAGCCCCTCCACAACGACGTCAAGGGCGCTGTGCTCAGCTGCCTTACGAGACGAATTGCCAACATAGCCTACGATTCCACACATGAGGTCAAGCCTACCGGCTCAGTCAAACAACTGACGTGGGACATCCCCCCTCCCCGCTTGACTGGTGAGATGCGGATCACGACTCCGGCCATCGCTGCTCGTCGCGCATTTCCTGATCAGCCCCGCGGAGGGGAGAATCGAGAGCGTGACTTTGCAACGCACCGAAGCAAATGGCGACGGCGCTTCTCCCTTTGTTGAGCTGGACCGGCAGACCTGGTCCCGGCTTGCGGCCCAGATGGAGCAGCCCCTCAACGAAGAGGACATCTTCCGCCTCCGCGGCCTCGGCGACCCCCTTGATATGAAGGAAGTACGGGAGGTGTATCTCCCGCTTTCCCGCCTCCTGCACCTCTACGTGGAGGCCTCGCACCAGCTGCACGCAGCCACCACCACTTTCCTTGGCGAACAAACACTGCGCACGCCGTTCGTGATCGGCGTGGCCGGATCCGTCGCGGTGGGCAAGTCCACCATCGCCCGCGTACTCCGCGAAATGCTCCGCCGCTGGCCCGGGACCCCGAATGTGGAACTCATCACCACCGATGGATTCCTCTATCCCTTGGCCGAGCTGAAGCGGCGCCATCTGCTGGAGCGGAAAGGGTTCCCCGAGTCCTATGACCGGCGTGCGCTGTTACGCTTCGTGTCCGCCGTCAAGGGCGGCGCTGAGGAAGTGCGGGCGCCCTGGTACTCGCACGTCACCTACGACATCGTGCCAGGCAAGGAAGTGGTGGTCCGCCGGCCCGACGTCCTGATCGTTGAAGGCCTCAACGTGTTGGCGCCCGCACGCCCCCGCATCGACGGGAAGCAGGGCCTGGCCCTGAGCGACTTCTTCGATTTCTCCATCTACGTCGACGCCAAGACCTCCTACATCGAGGAATGGTACGTAGACCGGTTCCGCAAGCTCCGCACCACGGCCTTCGCCCAGCCGGAGTCCTACTTCCACCGCTACGCCACCCTGTCTGACGAGGACGCCGAGTCAACCGCCCGTGGCATCTGGAAGCGCATCAACGAACCCAACCTCGAAGAGAACGTCCTCCCCACCCGGGGGCGCGCCCAGCTGGTGCTCACCAAGGAAGCGGACCACTCCATCCGGCGCATGCTTCTGCGGAAGGTGTGACGCCCGTGTCAAGCACAGGGCAGCCCAGCAGGCGGGCATTCACGGGGCTGTTGACTGCCGGCGCCGGCCTCATCGCCCTCTCCGCCTGCACCCCTGAGACGTCCACGCCCTCCCCCGCCGCGGTCGACGCGCCAAGCGGCACTCCCTCGGCAACTGCAACCACCCAGGCTCCGGAAGTCACTCCTGCGGCAGCGGCCACCAGCACCCAACCCGGCCCATCGCCGTCGAGCGCTGCCGCTACGCAGTACTCACTCACCGACCCCACCAGCCCCTGGGTGGTGGTCAACAAGCACCGGCCCCTGAACCCGCAAATCTACGTGCCCGCCGATCTGGTGCAGCCCGCCGTGCGGCTCGCCGTCAGCGGCGAAGCGAGCCTGCTGAACAGTACGACGGCGGCTGCCGCAGAAAAGATGTTCGGCGCGGCGGCAGCGGAGGGCGTCATCATGGCGTTGGCCTCCGGCTACCGGTCCTATTCAACCCAAGTGGCTACCTACAACGGCTACGTTGCCGGCAGCGGCCAAGCAGCTGCGGACCGTGCGTCGGCAAGACCAGGGTTCTCCGAACACCAAACCGGCTGGTCCTTCGACATCTCCGACGGCGGTGGAGCCTGCAGCTTCCAGCCATGCTTCGCGGAACAGCCTGCTGCCGTGTGGGCCAAAGCCAACGCGCATAAGTTCGGGTTCGTGGTCCGCTACCCGTGGATGTTCCACGAGATCACCGGCTACTTCTACGAGTCGTGGCACCTGAGGTACATCGGCGTGGAGGCAGCCACGGCCATGGCCACGGGTGGCATTGCCACCTTGGAGGAGTACTTTGGCCTGGAGGCTGCGCCGGACTACCTGTGAGATCCAGCGCTTTAAAGCACGCGGCCCGCTCCCCTTCCCGGGGGCGGGCCGCATTCGTAAGGTCAGAGCCTCAGACAGCCAGCTCGGTAGACACTGCCAAACGTTCCTTGACCACGGCAGCCAGGCCGGTGCAGATGCGCTCAGCGGTTTCCATGTCCGCAGCTTCAACCATGACGCGCACCAGCGCTTCCGTGCCGGAAGGACGGAGCAGGACACGGCCGGTCTCGCCAAGTTCCTCAGTAGCGGCGGCAACGGCAGCTGCGACGCCCTCATCGGTTCCGGCGCGGGCCTTGTCCACCCCCTTGACGTTGATCATGAGCTGCGGAAGCTTGGTCATCGCGGTGGCGAGTTCCTGCAGGCTGCGTCCGGTGAGCGCCACTTGGGCAGCCAACTGGAGACCTGTCAGGACACCGTCGCCCGTGGTGGCGTAGTCGGAGAAGATCACATGGCCGGACTGTTCGCCGCCCAGGTTGTAGCCGCCGTCGCGCATCTCCTCGAGGACGTAACGGTCGCCAACGGCGGTTTCACGGATGGTGATGCCGGCGTCGCGAAGGGCGATCTTCAGGCCGAGGTTGCTCATGACCGTGGCAACCAGGATGTTGTCCTTGAGCTTGCCGGCCTTGTTCAGTGCCAACGCCAGGATGGCCATGATCTGGTCGCCATCCACCTCGTTACCTGCGTGGTCAACGGCAAGGCAACGGTCGGCGTCGCCGTCGTGGGCAATGCCCAGGTCCGCACCGTGCTGAACCACCGCTTCCTTGAGCGGGCCAAGGTGCGTGGAGCCGACGCCGTCGTTGATGTTAAGTCCGTCAGGCTCGGCACCGATGACAACCACATCGGCTCCTGCGTCCTTGAATACCTGGGGCGAGCAACCGCTGGCTGCACCGTGCGCGCAGTCCAGGACTACTTTGAGCCCGTCCAAACGCTTGGGCAGCGTGCGGAGGAGATGGACGATGTAGCGGTCTTCGGCGTCTGAGAAGCGCTGGATCCGGCCGACGTCGCCACCCACGGGGCGCTGCGGCTCCTTGCCGAGCTGCGCCTCGATGGCGTCTTCCACCTCGTCGGGGAGCTTCTGTCCGCCGCGGGCGAAGAACTTAATGCCGTTGTCCGGCGCCGGGTTGTGGGAGGCAGACAGCATCACACCGAAGTCGGCATCGAGGTCTGCCACCAAGTAAGCGGCGGCGGGAGTGGGCAGCACACCGGCGTCGTAGACATCCACGCCGGAGCTCGAAAGCCCGGCTTCGACGGCCGCGGCGAGGAATTCACCGCTGGCCCGGGGGTCCCTGGCGACGACGGCGCGCGGCCGCTTACCGTCGGTTGTGCGGTCATGGCCGAGTACGACGGCGGCGGCCTGGGCGAGCTGCATAGCCAGCTCCGCGGTAAGCAACCCGTTCGCGAGACCGCGCACGCCATCTGTTCCAAATAATCTAGACATCGGGTCAAGTTTAGACGACGGCGGCCCGGCGGCCGTTCACGGCACGTACCGGAGCGTCACGCCCGAGCCGGTTTCCGCACGTTAAACGACGGAAACCCGCCCCACCAAATAGTGGAACGGGCTCCCGTGCCCCGCGAGGGGGCGAAGCGCGATTTAGCGCTTGGAGTACTGCTGAGCCTTACGTGCCTTCTTGAGACCGGCCTTCTTACGCTCGATGACGCGGGCGTCACGAGTGAGGAAGCCAGCCTTCTTGAGGGTGGGGCGGTTGTTCTCGACGTCGATCTCGTTCAAGGAACGAGCAATGCCGAGACGCAGTGCGCCAGCCTGGCCGGAGGGGCCACCGCCGTGGATACGGGCGATGACGTCATAAGCACCTTCGAGGTCAAGCACGCGGAACGGTTCGTTGACATCCTGCTGGTGCAGCTTGTTCGGGAAGTAGTTTGCCAGCTCGCGGCCGTTGATGGTCCACTTGCCGGAACCCGGAACAACGCGAACGCGTGCAACGGCTTCCTTGCGACGGCCAACAGCTGCACCGGCAACGGTCAGTGCAGGGCGCTCCTTCTTGGGCGCGTCCTCGGCGGGTGCGCTTTCAGAGGTGTAGCTGGTGAGGTTTTCCTCAGCCTCGACGGCTTCGGCGGTCAGTTCTTCGTTCTGAGCCACGGTTCTCCTTGAATAAAAAGTTGTTTGGTGGCCAGGACTACTGGGCGACCTGGGTGATTTCGAAAGTCTTCGGCTGCTGCGCAGCGTGCGGGTGCTCCGGGCCTGCGTAGACCTTAAGCTTGCCCAGCTGCTGGGCTGCAAGGGAGTTCTTGGGGAGCATGCCCTTGATGGCCTTCTCAACAGCGCGAACCGGGTTCTTCTCCAGCAGTTCTGCGTAGTTGACGGAGGTCAGGCCGCCCGGGTAGCCGGAGTGGCGGTATGCGCGCTTCTGCTCCAGCTTGGCGCCGGTGAGGGCGACCTTTTCAGCGTTGATGATGATGACGAAGTCGCCCATGTCCATGTGGGACGCAAAGGTCGGCTTGTGCTTTCCGCGCAGCAGTGTTGCGGTCTGGCTGGCAAGACGACCAAGGACAACATCGGTGGCGTCAATGACGTGCCACTGGCGGTTGATATCGCCGGGCTTCGGGGTGTACGTACGCACGGTTTTGCCTCGTTCTTGTTCTGGCGTTCATGTTTTGGGACACGCAATAAGACGTGCACCTACTCTGTATGCGTTACCGGAGCAGAGGTGAGGGCTCTATAGACCAGTCATCCCAAAGTCTCGAAATGCCACCCGGGTTACTGACCCTGCAACTGGATCCCCAAGTGGGCATGTGTCATCGAGATAGGACACGCACAACGACTATAAACAATACCTTCAACGGTATGTCCGGGTCAAAATGGGGTGACCGCGCCTTGGGGCCGGCTGCCTTTAAGGAGGGCTCATGACCGACGGACCTACCCTGCCGCTCCTGCTCGCCCTGGGCGCCCTGCTGTTGAGTCCCTTGAGTGAGCTGCTCATCGCCCGGTCGCTCCCCCGGCTCAGCGGGCTTCCCTCCCTAAGGGTACGGATCACGACGGCGGCAGTCACCGCGCTGCTGTTCGGCTTACTGGGATGGCGTTTTGGCATTTCCCCGGAGCTGCCGGCCTTTCTTTTATTGGCCCTTCTTGGAGTGCAGCTTTCCCGAATTGATTTTGCCCTCCATTTACTGCCGAACGGCCTTGTTCTGAGTCTTCTGGGGGGCGGCTTGGTACTCCTGGGGGTCTCTTCCGCGGTCTCGCCGGGGTGGCCGGAGCTGCTCAGAGCCCTCCTGGGAGGGCTGGTTTTGTTCGCCGGCTACCTGATTTTGGGAATTATTTCGCCGCGCAGCCTCGGAATGGGCGATGTGAAGCTCGCAGCGCCACTTGGACTGTACTTGGGGTACTTGGGTTGGAAGCAAGTACTCTTCGGCGGACTACTGGGGTTCGTGGTGGGCGGGGTGCTCACGGTGCTGATGTTACGGCTGAGATCCGCGGAAAAACCGGCTGAAACGGCCCACGGCCCCGCTATGGTGGCAGCCGCCCTGGGCGTCGTACTGGTGCTCCAGTAGTACGTCCTTAGCTCTTTTCTTCCCGTTGGGCAGCGGCCGGTTTTTGCCCGGAAAAACCTAAGTCTCCTGAGCTTTCCAAGTAGTCCCTTGGCAGTTTCCGTGCCAAAACTGAGTACTCCCCCGGGACCCTACGTGTGAGCGCATATTGGCCCGCCAATAAATCGAGTACGACTACGCATTGTTCCTTGCCATGCCCCTGGGGAATTCTTGAGACATCGAATTCCGGACCGCTAAAGGAAATACGGGGGTAGTTCGGAGGACGTAGCAAATTCACATAATTTGCGGACCTATAACTGAAACCCATCATTTCATAAATCATTATCTGGGAAGGATTTTCCAATGTCTTCTTTCATGATCAACACCATGGCTTTTATCGCCGGCGTCAGGGACCGCCTGACCCAAGAAGAGAAGGGCGCGACGATGGTTGAGTACGGCATCATGGTCGCCGGCATCGCAGTCTTGGTCATTGGCGCAGTGTTCGCACTCGGTGGCCAGGTCTTGAACCTGTTCAACGGCATCGATTTGACCCCGTAATTTTGCACGTTGGTTGGTCATGGACGGCGCAAACAGCCATCCATGACCAACCAATCTCTTTTAACTTATTGATCCGTCTGGTTCTGGGACCGGGAGAGTGCCGTGAAGTATAAGACCAAAGAACGTGGGGCGGTGGCTGTAGAAATGGCTATCGTCTTACCACTACTTCTTTTAATTCTCGTGGGCATCATGGAATTTGGACGTGCCTACAACGTCCAAGTGTCGCTGACACAGGCTGCACGGGAAGGTGCACGATACGCGGCGGTTCATTACCAAGAGGGTGGACTCGACGTTGCCGGCACAGCATTGTCCGCTGCTCCATCGCTCGACGGGTTGGGAGTCACCGTCACTGATAACGCTTCAAGCTGCGCGCCGGGCTCCAACGTTGAAGTGACTACCAGCGTGTCACTGCCCTCACTGTCAGGGTTTCTCGACTCCGGGCTCTTTGGCGCGCCGGGGATCTTTCCCCTCAATATGACCGGAGTAGGAGTCATGAGATGCGGCGGATGAATGCGGGACGTAGGAACGTTCAGGCAGTCAACGAGACTGATGGCGAGCGGGGTGCAGCAACCATAATCGTTGCCGGAATGATGCTCGTTCTTCTAGGCTTTGCAGCGCTGGCTGTTGATGTCGGGGCAATGTACGCCGAAAAGGCTCAGCTACAGAACGGCGCAGACGCGGCTGCCCTGGCTATCGCCACGGATTGTGCTAACGGAAACTGCGGCAGCTCGTCAGCCACGGCCAATCAATTTGCGAACAGTAATGCGAACGACGATTCCAGCGGTGCCGCCGTCACCTTCCCTGCAGCCACAACCGTACGGGTGGTAACCAACGCGCGGGATGCGGATACCGGTGACAATAGCTTTTCCTTGTTCTTCGCGAGGGCCCTGGGAATCGAAGCTGCCGACGTTGGAGCTGTTGCCGAAGCATCCTGGGGAGCCCCGTCCGCCGCCGACGTCATCCCGCTGACCTTTTCCCGGTGCGAGGCAGATCCGACGTTCTTCAAGGGGCTTCAGTTCTTCCCCACGCACGGCACTTCACTTGCAGATGATCCGAAGTATGCCTGCAAGCATAAGGCATCCTCCGGACATGAATTGCCCGGCGGTTTCGGGTGGCTACAGCATCCCGGTTCGGCCTGCAACGTCAGGGTCGATGTCACCAACCCGTGGATCGAGGCCAGGCCTGGGAGCAGCTTCGACGGCTCGTGCAGCAGTACCTTCACCCGCTGGGAAGCGGCACTGAAGGCAGGAAAGAGCGTCGATATTTTGGTACCAATCTTTGACACTGCGTGTCCCGATAAGGGCGGGAAGGGTGTGAATCCCTGCGCCGCTTCTCCCTTCGGTAAGTCGTTCCGCATCGAAGCATTCGCTCAGATCTCACTGAGAGGCTGGCATCTCACTGGAGGCGGCACCACCTACCTCACCTCAGAGGCAGCAGCCCTGAAATCCAGCCTGAAGCTGAAGAACAGCGATACCGGCCTCTACGGAGAATTCATCAAAAAGGTGTCTCTGGAAGACGCGGCAGTCATGGGCGGACCCGACACCTACGGTGCCATGACCATTCAACTGACCGAATAACACCACACCTGGAGCTTCCAGCTCTGCGGAAAACAAAGGAGATGAGAAAGTGAAAGCACGCCTACTGGGAGGCATTGCCGCACTGCTTTTGGCAGTCATTGGCACCGTTTTGCTGGTCACCTACGTTCAGGGGGCCGACAAACGGGCGCAGCAAGGGCTCGATCCCGTCAATGTCCTGGTTGTCAAGGAAAGGATCCCTGCCGGCACAAAGGCTGAGGATCTCGGAAACAAAGTCAAAACTGAAAGCCTGCCGCAGTCCGCGGTGGCGCCTGGCACCATCAATGCCCTAGGTGATCAGAAGGGCAAAGTCACCAGCGTTGACCTGCAGCCCGGTGAGCAGCTTCTGGGCGTGAAGCTGGTCAATCCCAACGAGCTTGTTCCGGGCACCGTCCCTGTCCCTGAAGGACTTCAAGAGGCCACGTTTGTTCTGGCACCCGAACGAATCCTCGGCGGACGCATTGAGGCCGGGGATACAGTCACCGTCTTCGCCTCGTTCAAGCTCGACGAGGCGGTTTCTGCCGGCGCAGGTTTGCCTGCCGGCATGACAGGTTGGAAAGACTTTACGGAACTGCTCTACCATGACGTCCTCGTGACTGCTGTTCAGCAGGCTGCTCCCAACGCTGAAAAGTCCGCAGGAACCGAAAAAGGCGTGGCTCTCCCTAACGGTTCTGCTTACGTCACAGTGGCCCTCAGCGACGCGAACGCCGCCAAGATGGTCTTTGGCGCTGAATTTGGCACTCTCTGGCTCTCCAAGCAGACGGATAAGACAGTCAAGAGCGATCCACCGACGACGACCTTCGGAGGGCTGGTCCAATGAGCCGCTTCGTAGCCATCACAGCCGTTCGGGATTTCGAGGGACGCGTACGTCAGGCTATCTCCGGGGGCCTGCACGGAGAACTCCAGACGCTCTCGCCAGATGTCCTGCACGTGGGCACAGAAGAAATCTTCAAGCAACTGACTGGAGCCCCACCCGAGGTCATGATCCTCGGTCCTGGCGTATTCGCTGATGACGCCTTCAAATTGGCTACAGTCATCGATCTGCAATACCCGGAGATTAGCCTCCTTATGGCAACCGAGCCAAACGCAGACATAGTCTTGAAGGCTATGCACTCAGGGGTCCGGGACATTGTGGCACCCGAAGCCGACGTCAACGAACTCCGCGTACTGCTCGAACGTGCCTGCTTGGCTTCAGCGAGCAGGCGGCGCGGGATGCAAGCCGCTGCAGAGTCAGGGCAGGAGCGTGGGCGGGTCATTGCCGTCATGTCGCCAAAGGGTGGAGTCGGAAAGACAACGGTGGCTACCAACCTCGCCGTTGGCTTGGGAGCGTTCGCACCCATGAGTGTGGTGATCGTGGACCTGGACCTGCAGTTCGGGGACGTCGCTTCCGGCTTGCTGTTGGAGCCTGAACATTCCATCACCGAGGCAGTCCACGGGGCTGCAGCCCAGGATTCCATGGTTCTCAAAGCGTTCCTCACCGTTCATCCCGCAGGAATCTATGCTTTGTGCGCACCACAGAAGCCTTCCGACTCGGACTACATCACGGCTGATCATGTCACCAGACTGATTAATCAGCTGGCCACGGAATTCAAGTATGTGGTTGTGGATACTGCCCCGGGGCTCGGCGAGCACTGCCTTGCCACACTGGAACTCGCTACCGATGGAGTCTGGGTCTGCGGGATGGATGTCCCTAGTATTCGCGGGCTCCGCAAGTGCTTCAGCGTCCTCAAGGAGCTACAACTGCTGCCGCAGGGCCGGCACACCGTGCTGAACTTCGCTGACCGGAAGAGCGGCCTTTCAGTCCAGGATGTTGAGGCCACCATCGGGGTTCCGGTCGACACTGTGATTCCCCGTTCGCGAACACTCCCCTACTCAACAAACCGGGGCATTCCCGTATTGCAGGGAACGGTCCGGGATTCGGCCATCAAGGGCCTGAGAAAGTTGGTTCAACGTTTCGACCCCCAGTTTGAATCCGTGCCCCAGACCAAGCTGCACAGAAGGGTAGTGGTGTCATGAAACTGTCCGAGAGGCTCTCGAGGAATAGCCCGCTGGCCGTGGCTAGCCCTGTCGGAACCGATTTCTCTGGCGGCACTACCGCGGACCAGAGCGCAGGGTTACCCGAGGCAGCCCCAATGTTGGGTGGGTCGCCAGCCATCCCTGCCGTCGATGCTTTGGCAGGCCTTAAGCAACGTGCGGCCTCTGCGCTGTTCGAGCGTATGGGCAACCGAATTGGTGATACGTCAACCTCCGAAGAGGAACTCCGTTCCTTAGCGGTGGATGAGCTCTCCGCCGTCATTGACGACGAACAGGTTCCCCTGTCTCCAGAGGAGCGACGACGGCTCATCCGTGAGATCGCTGATGAAGTCATGGGCTTCGGCCCGCTGCAGCGACTGCTGGAAGACCCCTCGATCACCGAGGTAATGGTCAACCGCTATGACCAGATCTACGTGGAACGGCATGGACAACTGTCATTGACGGAACTGCAATTCAGTTCGGACGAGCATCTGAGGAAGGTGATCGAACGCATTGTTTCCAAGGTTGGACGCCGCATCGATGAATCCTCGCCCTTGGTGGACGCACGCTTGGAAGACGGCTCCCGCGTCAACGCCATCATTCCCCCGCTCGCGGTCAACGGTCCTTCGCTCACCATCAGGAAGTTCAGCCATGTGCCATTGACTGTGCGGAACCTCATCGACTGGGGCTCCATGAGCCAGGAGATGGCTGAATTGCTGAGTGCCTGTGTCCGCGCTCGACTGAACGTCATCGTCTCAGGCGGCACGGGCACGGGAAAGACGACACTCCTGAACGTGTTGTCTTCATTCATTCCGGCGTCTGACCGCATCGTCACCATCGAAGATGCCGTCGAGTTGCAGCTTCAACAGCGGCACGTCGTCCGTCTGGAAAGCCGGCCGCCAAATATCGAGGGGAAGGGTGCCGTCACCATCCGCGACCTGGTGCGTAACTCGCTCCGCATGCGTCCCGATCGGATCATTGTGGGCGAGGTTCGCGGCGGTGAGTCGTTGGACATGCTGCAGGCGATGAACACCGGCCATGATGGATCCCTGTCCACCGTCCATGCCAACTCCCCCAGGGATGCGATTGCGCGGTTGGAGACGCTGGTACTGATGGCTGGAATGGACCTTCCCCTTCGAGCCATCCGGGAACAGGTCTCCTCCGCCGTCGACGTCATCGTACAGGTGACACGCCTTCGCGACGGCAGCCGCCGCATCACGCACGTCACTGAGGTACAGGGGATGGAAGGAGACGTAGTGACCCTCCAGGATGCTTTTATCTTCGATTATTCGGCCGGACTGGATGCGCAGGGCCGCTTTCTGGGCAAAGCGGTTCCGACCGGTATCCGCCCTCGGTTCCTCGACCGTTTCGCGGAGCTGGGAATCTCCGTATCACCGGCGACATTCGGCGTACTCCCCGTCCCGACTGGAAGGAAGTAGCCATGGATTCGCCAGCCACCTTCGCCGCCGCCATTGTATTATGTTTTGCCGCCATCTTTGTCCTGATGGGCGTGGTGTTGAAACCAAGACGGGCCACCATTCCCCTCGACCGCCGGAGGCTTGAGAGCTCACCGGATATGTCAGGCGTTGGACGTGTTTCCGAGTCCGCTGTTCGCTTGGTGGATTCCGCACTCGGCAAGTCCGGGGGTCCTTTCAACCGTGAAGTCTTGTACAACGCAGGAGTGAAGCAGGCCCCGGCCGACGTCACCGTGGTAGTTGCAATCGCCTCACTGCTTTTCGGCTTCTTCGGGTGGCTCGTCCTCAATCCAGTGATGGGTGTACTGCTGGCTGTCGGCACACCTTTCGGAGCAAAGTTGCTTCTGGTCGTCAAGAGGGACAAACGCCGTGCCAAGTTTGAGACCCAACTGACGGACACTATCCAGATGTTGATTGGCGGGCTTCGCGTGGGCCACAGCATCATGCGAAGCCTCGAAGCGGCTGCCCATGAGTCCCAAGAACCCACGTCCGAGGAGCTCTCGAGAATCGTCAATGAGGTCAGGATCGGCAAGGATCCGCGACAAGCTCTGGAAGACTCAGCTGTGCGCACGGACAGTGAAGACTTCCGTTGGATTGGCCAAGCCATTCAAATAAACCGCGAAGTGGGCGGTGATCTTGCAGAGGTCCTGGAGCAGGTGGGAGGAACCATTAGGGAGCGCAGCGAAATCAAGGGGCACATACGTTCCCTCAGCGCGGAAGGAAAGATGTCCGCACTGATCCTCATGGCTTTACCTGTAGTGGTCGCTGTGGCCATGACGTTCATCAATCCGAGTTACGTGAAGGTGTTCGTCGACCATCCGTTGGGCAACGTCATGGTAGTGCTCAGTTTCGTCATGTTTGTTATTGGCGGTTTCTGGATGAGCCGCACCGTGAAGATCAAGTTCTAGGAGGCCGTCATGACTCCCATCGCATGGCTCATCGTCGCCATTATCGTGCTCCCCCTGGCCTACCTCGCGTGGTCAATGGCAACCATAGATCGCAAAGGCATCGTGGCGATCCAGACCAATCTTGGTTCAGGGTTTGCCCAAGGTTCCGGTGTCAGCGTGCAACGCCCACCGGTCCTGCTGGGGGTTGCACGTAAACTTACACCCGGCAGCTATGAAGCCAAACTGGACCATTGGCTCGCCGTCGCCGGGCGTCCAGCGTCGATGCCGCTGACCAAACTCATAGCGATCAAACCTGCGCTTGCAGTAGCAGGTGCACTCTGTGGAATCTTGCTCTTCCTGACCAGTCCCGGTCCCGGTCTCGTAGCGCTGGGATTGTTCCTCACGGCGCTTCTGTACTTCATTCCCGATCTGTTGATCTACAACGCGGGCCTCAAAAGGCAGGAAGCCATCAAGCTCGAATTCCCGAACACCCTCGACCAGATGCTCATATCGGTCGAAGCTGGCCTGGGGTTTGAAGCAGCGATGGAGCGCGTCTCCTCACACGGAACCGGCCCCCTTGGACAGGAGCTTATGAGGACCTTGCAGGACATTCAGGTGGGCCGACCCCGTCAGGAAGCCTACGAAGCTTTGGCCGAACGATGCACGGTGCCGGACATCAGAAGTTTCGTTCTCGCCGTGATCCAAGCAGACAAGTATGGCATCGGCATCGCGAATGTCCTGCGTGCCCAAGCCAAGCAAGCGCGCGTCAAGCGCCGACAAAACGCAGAAGAAAAAGCGATGAAGTTGCCTGTCAAGGTGCTATTTCCTCTGCTCTTCTGTATCTTCCCTGTGCTGTTCATAGTCCTTCTGGGGCCCGCCGCGATCAGGATCATCCAAGCATTCAGCTGATGCTCCAGCGGGAAATAGACCGGCCGTCCGCGGATCCCAGACCACGGGCGGTCACCATGGCCCCCTTCCGGTACCCAGAGCCGGGAGGGGGTCCTCCAACGCCCAGGTCCAGAAAGCAGCAACGAAGGAACTACTCCCGTCTGGCCCGCGTCAGCTCAGCCCGCGCAAGCAGCTCGTCATCCGAGGGGTAGGCGACTTCTTCGAGAACCAGCGGGTGCGGCGCAGCGAGCAAGGACTTCGGATCACGCGCCCGTTCCAGAAGGCGTTCGTGCAGCCACTCCGGAGGCTCAAGTCCCTCCCCCACGCGCAACGTGGATCCCACTAGGGAGCGCACCATGTTGTGGCAGAAGGCATCCGCCTGCACAGTGGCAACGATGATGCCGTCCGCTCCCCGCGAGAACGAGAACTGCTGCAGCTCGCGGATGGTGGTGGCTCCCTCACGGGGTTTGCAGTAGGAACGGAAGTCCTGCAACCCCAGCAAGAGTGACGCACCTGAGTTCATCAGGGACACGTCCAACGGCGCTTTGTGCCACAACGTAATCCCCCGCAGCACAGGATCCCAGCGCTCGGTGCCGTCGGCAATCCGGTAGCTGTAACGACGCCACAACGCAGAGAACCTGGCGTCGAAACCCTCCGGCGCCAGCCCGGCGTCGTGCACTTCGATCGCGCCGGTCAGGTCCCCGAGCACGCGGCTCAATGCACCGCGAAGGCGGCGCTGGAGCGAAACCGCAGGATCGACGTCGTGACCGCGGGTCAAACCCAGCCACTCGGCGGACGTGAAGTCGATGTGAACCACCTGTCCGCGGGCGTGGACACCTGCGTCCGTACGCCCGGCCACGGTGACCCGCACAGGCCTGCGCACCAGGAGGGCCAGTGCCTCCTCCAGTGCACCTTGGACTGTCAACAGTCCGGGCTGGACCGCCCATCCGTTGAAGGGGCCGCCGTCGTAGGACAGGTCCATCCGGATACGCAAAAACCCGCCGCCCTCCGAAACGGGGGCAGCGGGTTTTTGTTCGTTCATAGACTCAAGTCTACTGAAATTTACTTCTTGTCCTCATCGGCCGGAGCCTCTTCGGTCTGAGCTTCTTCAGTCTCGGCAGCTTCAGCAGCCGGAGCCTCTTCAGCATCGGGGGCCTCAGCAGCTTCGGTCTCAACAACCTCTTCCTCAGCAGGAGCTTCGGCAGCCGGAGCAGCCTTGGCAGCGGCAGCGGTTGCTTCAGCAACTACAGCCTGCTTGGGGGAAACGGGCTCGAGAACCAGTTCGATGACAGCCATGGGAGCGTTGTCGCCCTTGCGGTTGCCGATCTTGGTGATACGGGTGTAGCCACCGTCACGGTTGGCAACAGCGCCGGCGATGTCGGTGAACAGCTCGTGGACAATGCCCTTGTCGCTGATCAGGCCGAGGACACGGCGGCGGGAAGCGAGGTCGCCACGCTTGGCGAAGGTGACCAGACGCTCTGCGTACGGCTTGAGGCGCTTGGCCTTGGTAACCGTGGTGGTGATGCGCTTGTGCTCGAAGAGCGCTGCTGCCAGGTTCGCGAGCATCAGGCGCTCGTGAGCCGGGCCGCCTCCGAGGCGCGGACCCTTAGTGGGGGTTGGCATAGTTATTTCTCCTGTTGTGTAAGCCGGCCGGGTCCATCACTGGACCCGTCGACCAAGATCTGCTTTTTAGAGCTCGTCGTCGCTGAACGCGGCGTCGTCCTCTTCGATGGCTGCGGCGCGGGCTGCGAGATCGAAACCGGGAGGGGAATCCTTGAGGGACAGACCCAGTTCGACGAGCTTTGCCTTGACCTCGTCAATGGACTTCGCACCGAAGTTACGAATGTCCATCAGGTCAGCCTCGGAGCGGGCAACGAGTTCACCCACGGTGTGGATGCCCTCACGCTTGAGGCAGTTGTAGGAACGGACCGTGAGGTCCAGATCCTCGATCGGCAGAGCCATATCAGCTGCCAGGGCAGCGTCAGTCGGCGACGGGCCAATCTCGATACCTTCAGCTGCGGTGTTCAGCTCACGGGCCAGACCGAACAGTTCCACCAGGGTGGTGCCTGCAGAAGCAACAGCGTCACGCGGAGCGATAGCCTGCTTGGTCTCGACGTCGACAATGAGCTTGTCGAAGTCGGTGCGCTGCTCAACACGGGTAGCTTCCACGCGGAAAGTTACCTTCAAGACAGGCGAGTAGATCGAGTCGACCGGGATACGGCCGATCTCGGAGTCGCCGGACTTGTTCTGAGCTGCCGAAACGTAGCCACGGCCGCGCTCGATGGTCAGTTCGAGTTCGAACTTGCCCTTCGAGTTCAGAGTGGCAATGTGCAGATCCGGGTTGTGGAATTCGACGCCGGCCGGCGGAGCGATGTCCGCGGCGGTGACGACTCCGGGGCCCTGCTTGCGCAGGTACGCAACAACCGGCTCATCGTGCTCGGAGGAAACCGAAAGGTTCTTGATGTTCAGGATGATCTCGGTGACATCTTCCTTGACACCCGGAACCGTGGTGAACTCGTGCAGCACGCCATCGATCCGGATGCTGGTTACAGCAGCACCGGGGATGGAGGAGAGCAGGGTACGGCGGAGGGAGTTTCCGAGGGTGTAACCGAAGCCCGGCTCCAGCGGTTCAATAATGAAACGGGAGCGGTTCTCGGCTACAACTTCTTCAGACAGGGTGGGGCGCTGTGCAATGAGCACTTAGGTTTCCTTTCGGCGAGCATCCGCTATATGACGCAACACAGGTGGTGGAAATCGGCTTCGGTTTCCAGCCTGACCAGCCGGACCATGCTTGTGGATTCACAAGCAGGCCCGGCCGTCAGGCAGGTGCAACCTAATTAGACGCGGCGGCGCTTCGGCGGGCGGCAACCGTTGTGGGCGCTGGGGGTGACGTCCTGGATGGAGCCAACCTCGAGGCCAGCAGCCTGAAGCGAACGGATTGCGGTTTCGCGTCCCGAACCCGGGCCCTTGACAAAAACGTCAACCTTGCGCAGACCGTGCTCCTGAGCGCGCTTTGCAGCAGCTTCAGCAGCCATCTGGGCGGCGAACGGGGTGGACTTACGGGAGCCCTTGAATCCAACCTCACCGGCGGAAGCCCAGGAGATCACAGCACCGGTCGGGTCCGTGATGGACACGATGGTGTTGTTGAAGGTGCTCTTGATGTGCGCCTGTCCAAGCGCAATATTCTTCTTATCCTTGCGACGCGGCTTACGAACCGCTCCACGAGTCTTCGGGGGCATTATTTCTCCTACAGAAAGTTATCGGGGGAAAACCAGGTCAATCCCGAGGGATTAACGTCCGGCCTTCTTCTTGCCGGCGACGGTGCGCTTCGGGCCCTTGCGGGTACGAGCGTTGGTCTTCGTACGCTGACCGCGTACGGGCAGGCCCTTGCGGTGGCGCAGGCCTTCGTAGCTGCCGATCTCAACCTTGCGGCGGATGTCAGCGGCTACCTCGCGGCGAAGGTCACCCTCAACCTTGTAGTTGCCTTCAATGTAGTCACGCAGCTGGACCAGCTCGGCGTCGGTCAGGTCCTTGACGCGGACGTCAGGGCTGATGCCGGTGGCAGCCAGGGTTTCGTGTGCACGGGTCTTGCCCACGCCGTAGATGTAAGTAAGCGCAATTTCCAACCGCTTTTCGCGGGGAATGTCTACGCCAGCGAGACGAGCCATAGTGGCGGTACTCCTTGAATAAACCGGAGGTCGTAGGCAGTACACCCGCACTGTCAGTGCGGCCCCAGCCTCCGACCGGGGGTACGCTGTCCGGGCTCTGTAAAGCGTCCCGGGTCAGCTTGTGCTGCCTTTATTTACTTGCGTGGGTAGCAACCCAGGTTTGCCCTCGCGGGCGCTGATTCCCTTGCGGGGAATTAGCCCTGGCGCTGCTTGTGGCGCGGGTTCTCGCAGATCACCATGACCCGGCCGTTACGGCGGATCACTTTGCACTTGTCGCAGATCTGCTTGACGCTCGGCTTGACCTTCATGGCGTTCCTTTGCGTGTTTTGCAGTTGATCTGCTGGAGCGGCCCAGGCATAGCCTCAGTCGCCCAGCAATTTACTTGTAGCGGTAGACGATACGACCACGTGTGAGGTCGTATGGGCTCAGCTCCACCACTACGCGGTCCTCGGGGAGGATTCGAATGTAGTGCTGACGCATCTTCCCAGAGATGTGTGCGAGAACGACGTGCTTGTTGGTGAGCTCAACACGAAACATCGCGTTGGGCAGCGCCTCAGTCACAACGCCCTCGATCTCAATGACCCCGTCCTTCTTGGCCATATCCTCCGCTAACTGTTGTTTGCCGCAGTCCTCCGGTTAGGCACCGGCGATCCAGCGGACGTTTTTTGTTTGCTTTGGTCTTCTTGGAACCACCACACCAAAAAGGGCGTGACGGTACAGACAACCAACAGACAACTTTACGCCACAAAGGCGGGAAAGTTAAATCCGCCATGGTAGCGCAACAACTCCGGCGCGTCACTCCCCGGCAGCGTTGTATGCAGGGAAGGTACCTGCCGCCGTCGTGATGCCTTCGGCCGCAAGGACGCCATCAAGGACTGCCATCCGGACAGCTTCCGCCGCCGCGCTTTGCAGCGTGATCAGCGAAACCTGCCGCGCCTGTTCGGTGCTGCGGTCAAGCCCGACGGCGCCGGTCGCCAACGCGAAAACAGTGTCACCGTCGGCGAGGGTGTGGGAGGGGTCCACGGCGCGCGCGAGCCCGGCATGTCCGCTGTTGGCTGTCCGCTTGCACTCGGCGACGTCCAGGACCGCGTTCGTGGCGATGACGACGAGCGTGGTGTTCAGCCCGCCCTGGTGGCCCTGCACAACCGGGCCTGCCCCCACCGGCGCGCCCAAAGCATTGACCACCGCCAAGGCACCAACCACGACTCCCCCATCCAGCGTGATCGACGCCGTCCCCACGCCGCCTTTGTACTGTCCGCGGGCAACTACGGCTCCGGTACCGGCGCCAACGTTTCCGCGCCCGACGGCGGCATGGTCGCCTGAGGCGAAAGCTGCGGCAGCTGCCTGGTAGCCCATGTCCGCGTCGGGCCGGGCATGCACGTCACCGCCGCGCCCGAGGTCGAAGATCGCCGCAGCGGGAACGATTGGCACCACGGTGCCCGGGACGGAGAATCCCCTCCCTTGTTCCTCGCACCAACGCTGCGCCCCATACGCCGATACCAGCCCGAATGCGCTCCCACCGGTGAGGACCACGGCATCCACAGTGGGCACCAATGTGGTGGGATCCAAGGCGTCAGTCTCGTGCGTGCCGGGTCCACCACCACGCACGTCCACCGAACCCACGGTTCCCGGAGGCGGAAGAACCACAGTCACGCCGGTCAGCCATCCGTCGCCGATCTTTTGTACCTGCCCTACGCGGATGCCGGGAACGTCGGTTATCTGACCCATGGCTCCATTCTCCACCCGCAGCGTCGCACTCCAACTGGTA
This sequence comes from Paenarthrobacter sp. YJN-5, assembly GCF_015040095.1. Taxonomy (NCBI): domain Bacteria; kingdom Bacillati; phylum Actinomycetota; class Actinomycetes; order Micrococcales; family Micrococcaceae; genus Paenarthrobacter; species Paenarthrobacter sp. YJN-5. The sequence goes on along the minus strand of NZ_CP053544.1, from coordinate 1,319,379 downwards.
GCCCGACCTCACGTAAGAACACTGCGGGAACTATCCGTAAACAGGCCCGTAAAAGTTAGCCAACTATCGCTTGAATGTCCCCGTTTGGCTCATTGCGGGCTATTCGGCGTGGTGAGCTAGGGCTGTCTCCGCCGCCCCGGTCCGGGCCCGGCACGAATAACCCGCCTCACAACGTAAGTGATCCATGACTACCCGACTCGTAAACAACTGGTCCGGCCGCAGCCGCAAGGATTTCGTCGTATTCCTTGCCATGGCACTGCCGAACCTGGCCCTGATCGCCACCTTCACCTACTGGCCGCTCATCAACAACATCTACTACTCCACGCTGGACTGGACGCTCGGTTCGGCCTCGGCCACTGTGGTGGGCCTGCAGAACTACGTCACGTTCTTCACCGGCGAGGACGCTCCGAAGGTCCTGGGCACCACGGCGGTCTTCACGGTCGTCACCGTGGGTGGCTCCATGATCCTGGGGCTGCTTGTCGCCCTGGCGCTGAATTCCAAAGTCAGGGGCACCACGTTTGCCCGGTCAGTGGTCTTCGCACCGTACGTGCTCTCCGGCGTCGGCGTCGGATTGGTATGGCTTTTCATCTTCGACCCCGGCTACGGCGTCCTGGCCTGGATCCTCCGTGGCCTGGGGCAGCAGAGCCCGCAGTGGATGAACGATCCGCAGTTGTCATTGGTGATGGTGATGATCGTCTACGTCTGGAAGAACCTGGGCTACTGCGCCGTGGTCTACCTCGCCGGGCTGCAGTCCCTGCCACGGGAGGTCATGGAAGCCGCTGCACTGGACGGCGCCAACAACGTGCGCCGGTTCTTCAACATCTCGGTTCCGCTGCTGTCCCCCACCACGTTCTTCCTGCTGATCACCACCATGCTCAGTTCCCTGCAGGCCTTCGACCTGATCCGCATCATGACACCACTCGGAAACGGGACCAGCACCTTGATTTACGAGGCCTACCTCCAGGCGTTCGGCGCCTATAACCGGGCTGGCTACTCGGCAGCCATCTCCGTGGTGCTCTTCGCCGTCCTCCTGGTCATTACGGTCCTCCAACTGCGCTTTGTTGAGCGAAAGGTCCACTACTCATGAGCGCCCAGTCTCCCGCCGCCGTCGTGCCTTCCAACGAACCGCAGCACAACGAGCCGCAACCCCGCACGCCACAGCCCCACGAGCCGCAACCCGTGCCCCGGCCGTTGTCCAGGACGAACCTAATCCAAACGTTTGCCGCCGGCTACGTCCCGCTGGTCCTCACCACGTTGGTGGTGTTCCTGCCCCTGTTGTGGATGGTGCTCAGCTCCTTCAAGCAACCCGGCGAGATCGTCACAACCGACCTGAAGATCCTTCCGGACTCCTTGAATCTGGAGAACTACGCCACGGCGATGACCACGGTCCCGTTCGCGCAGTTCTTCGCCAACAGCCTGGTCGTTACCACCGTCGGCTCCACCATCAAGGTGGTCCTTGCCATTCTGACTGCCTACGCCCTGGTGTTCGTCCGGTTTCCGTTCAAGAACGTGATCTTCGTGCTGATCCTGGTGGCCCTCATGGTGCCGGCCCAAGTGTCCATCCTGCCCAACTACATCCTGGTCGCAGGCATGGGCGGAAAGAACACCCTGTGGGGCATCATCCTTCCGGGCCTGGGAACAGCGTTCGGCACGTTCCTTCTCCGCCAGCACTTCCTGACCCTTCCGCCATCCATCCTTGAAGCCGCAGAAATCGACGGCGCCGGGCATTGGCGGCGGTTGTGGCAAATCATCGTTCCGGTTTCCCTGCCCTCTGTGGCCACCGTTGCCCTGGTGACCGTGGTCAGTGAATGGAATGACTACATCTGGCCGCTCATCATCACCGATCGACCGGAAACCATGACGCTGCCGGTAGGCCTCACCCTGCTCCAAAACTCCGAAGGAAACGGGGCCGGCTGGGGAATCCTCATGGCGGGCGCGGTTCTGGTGATCGTCCCCATCCTGCTGGTTTTCGCCGCACTGCAGCGCTACATCGTCGCCGGCCTCACCCAAGGCAGCGTCACAGGCTGACATTCCCCGGCCACACCAATTCGCATCGTAGGAAGTAAGTGAGAGGAAGCACCATGCGCACCAATCTTGACCGTCGGCATTTCCTTGGCCTCGCAGGCCTGGGTGCCGGGGCCGCGGCATTAACTGCCTGCGGCGGGCCATCCACCGCGGGTCCGGGGACCGCCGTCGAATCTGCTGCCGTCGACTTCACCAACGTCAAGCCGGCCGCCTCGTTCGATTTCTGGACCAACCACCCGGGCAAGTCCCAAGACGTGGAAAAGGCCATCATCAGCAAGTTCCAGGCACAGTTCCCCGACATCAAGGTGAACCTGGTGACCGCAGGCGCCAACTATGAGGAAATTGCGCAGAAGTTCCAGACTTCCCAAGCCGCCAAGACCGGACTTCCCGGCCTGGTTGTCCTCTCCGATGTGTGGTGGTTCCGGTACTTCTCCAACGGCAGCATCATCCCGATCGACAATCTGGTGAAGCAGCTGGACATCCAGCTCGACGACTTCCAGAAGTCCCTGGTTGACGACTACAAGTACGACAACCAGCAGTGGGCCCTGCCATACGGCCGCTCCACCCCGCTTTTCTACTACAACAAAGACCACTTCAAGGCCGCAGGCCTTCCCGACCGGGCTCCGGCAACGTGGCAGGAATTCGCCGAGTGGGCTCCCAAGCTGAAAGCCTCCTCCGGCGCGCAGTACGCCTACATTTATCCCGCGCTGGCCGGCTACGCGGGCTGGACCTTGCAGAACAACCTCTGGGGCTGGGGCGGCAACTGGTCCAAGGACTGGGAAATCACGTGCGATTCGGACAAGTCGGTTGCCGCGCTGCAGTGGGCCCAGGACTCGATCTATAGGGACGGTTGGGCAGGCGTTTCCTCCAAGGAGGCCGCAGACGACTTCGCCGCCGGCATCACCTCGGCAACCATTTCCTCCACGGGTTCCCTGCTGGGCGTCCTGAAAGCAGCCAAGTTCAACGTGGGAGTCGGCTTCCTGCCGGGCGGTCCCGAGGCAACCACCGAAGTCTGTCCTACCGGTGGCGCCGGGTTGGGCATTCCGAGCGGTATCAGCAAAGAGGAGCAGCTCGCAGCCGCGACGTTCCTCAAGTTCATGACGGAGCCGGAAAACACGGCCGCCTTCTCGGCCGCAACGGGTTACATGCCCACGCGCCTGTCCGCCGACATGTCAGCTGTACTGGCCGCCACGCCCCAGATCAAGACGGCCATGGACCAGCTCGCTGTCACCCGTGTCCAGGACAACGCCCGGGTGTTCCTTCCCGGCGCCGACCAGGAAATGGCCAAGGCGGCAGCCAAGATCCTCACCCAGCAGGGTGACGTCAAAGCAACGATGACCGAGTTGAAGAAGACGCTCGAGGGCATCTACACCAAGGACGTCAAGCCCAAGCTGAAGGGCTGAAACCCTTGGGAAAAGGAAGTGCGGGGTTGCATGGGCAGCCCCGCACTTCCTTTTGACTCTTTGTTATGGCAACGCCAGGCCGGTTGACACCAGCAGGGAAAGTCAGGGGATGGGTACCGGCACGACGCCGAGCGGCGCAAGGTTGGCTGCCCCGCCGTCCGGCGAGGACAGGACCCAAATGCCCTTTTCATGGACGGCAACGGAGTGCTCCCACTGGCACGAGCGCTTGCCGTCGGTGGTGACTACGGTCCAGTCGTCATCCAGGGTCGCCGTTTCAATGCCTCCGCGCACCAGCATCGGTTCGATGGCCAGGCACAGGCCGGGCCGGATCTTAGGGCCACGGTGGCTGGTGCGGTAGTTCAGGACATCCGGGGCCATGTGCATCTCGGAACCAATCCCGTGGCCGACGTAATCCTCAAGGATCCCGAGGGGCTTGCCTGGCACTGAGGACACGTAGTCATCGATCGCATTGCCGATGTCTCCCACGAACTTGCCCTTGGCCAGACCGGCGATGCCGTGCCACATGGCGGCCTCGGTGACATCGGAAAGCCGCTGGTCCTCGGGGTCAGCGTTTCCAACGATCACGGTGCGGGCCGAGTCCGAGTGCCAGCCGTCCACGATGCAGCCGCCGTCGATCGAGATGATGTCCCCGTCTTCCAGGACCCTGTTGCCGGGGATTCCGTGGACGACTTCCTCGTTGACCGAGGTGCAGATGGTTGCCGGGAAGCCGTGGTATCCGAGGAAGTTGGACTTGGCGCCGGCATCGTTGAGGACGGCAGCAAAGACGTCATCGAGGTCCTTGGTGGTGACACCTGCCTTGGCTGCTGCAACCGCTGCGTCAAGGGCACGGCTAAGGACCAGTCCTGCCTCGTGCATCTTGCGCATCTGCTGGTTGGACTTGTATTCAATGCGGGGCTGACCGAACGCCATGTTCTCCTCTGGATGTTCCCACGAGCGCCGATCAGGCCCCGTGCTCCAACCATTTTCGCGCATCCGAGAGCGTGGTCGAAATTGGTTCGACCCCAAGCCCCTCGCGAAGCCTGTCCAAGCAATAGGTGCGCTCCCGCCCGAGTTGGCTCACGGCATAGCGGGTCAGCCGCGGCGGAGTCCCCGTTGCCATGGCAGCAGCTTCGAAAAAGCCGGCCACGGCCATCGCCACGGCCTCCGGAATATACCGGATGCCCGTGTGCGGGTGGCCCGTCACGTCAAGGACCTCACGCAGCACTGAACCGAGCTCCACAGGCTCCGCATCAGCCACATTTACGGCCCCGCGGAGTTCGGACCCGCAGGCTGCGAGCGCGGCGGTAGTCAAATTGTCGATATGCGTCAGCTGATGCCTCACGGTGGGACGCCCGACGCTGAGGAGCCGTCCGCGCCGGATGTTGCCGATGAGCCGTGGCAACAGCGTCCGGTCGCCTTGGCCGTAGACTCCGTGTGGCCGGAGGGACAAGGCGTTGCCGTGCTTGCGTGCTTCGATGTCGGCCAGCGCCTTGCTGCGCCCGTAGGCGTTCAGGTGCTTGGACGCGACCTCTTCCTCAACGCGGTTCACGCAGGACTCCCACCAGGGGTAGACGCTGGAACTTGAGATATGGACCAGGCGCGTCCGCGCATAGGCCTCGCTGAGGGCCCGCGTCCCCAGGACATTGACCCGGTGAAACATCCGGGGGTCGCCCCAGTCCGCGACGTGGGCACCGGCATGCACGACGGCGTCAACCTCCGGCAGGCGCGCTGGCGGACGGTCCGCGAGGTCCCAGTATGCATAGCCCGGGTCCCGGCGACGCGCGAACCTTACAACCTCCCATCCCTTGACTTCAGCGGCCCGGGCGATCGCTCCCCCGACGAAACCCGTGGCACCCGTAACGGCGATCTTCATGCCGGGCCCACCAGAGCCGCTGCGTCTATAACCGCTCCGAACTGCTGCCTGAGCGCTTCACGATCCGGCTTCCGGTGCCGCCCGCTGACCGGCATATTGTCCAGGACTTCGATGCGGTCCGGGAGTGCCGATTCGTCGATGAGTCGCGGTAGCTCCTGGCCGAGCCGGGCCTTCAGAGCCGCGGCCGACTGACCGGCCCGCGGCACAACCGCCAGCCACACGGATTCGTCACCGATGCCGTCCGGAACACCTACCATCGCCGCTTCAGCGACACCCGCCACGCCGGCGATGACGGGTTCATACAAAGCGGGGTAGATGTTGGTCTTGCCCCGGATGATCATGTCCTTCTTGCGTCCGATCATCACCAGCCGTGGCCGCGCCCCGGAGCTGGTGGACGCACCCCGTGCCCTGGAGCTGGTGGACGCGCCCCGTGCCCCCGCCCCGTAGTCGAGCCTCACCAAGTCTCCCGTCGCGTGTTCGATCATTGGGTCCTGGCCCAAATAGCCGTGGCACATGTTGGGCCCGCGGGCGAACAGTTCGTGGTCCTCACCGAGGCGGATTTCGACGGCGGGCAGCGGTTCCCCGAGGAAGTCGCCCTCACCACGGCCATCCTGTGTGAGGTGCCCGGCGTCAGCTCCGGAGGCGAAGGCAAGCTTCTCCCTGCCGTCCGCTATTGCTATGGGCAGAAGCTCGGTCATTCCGTAAATGAGCTTGAAGTCCACATCGGGCAAGACCCGCATGGCCCGCTCCAGAAAAGGTGCCAGAACGGGGGCCGCTCCCAGCATCACAGTTCCCAAGGTCTTCGGAAACGTGACCTCCCCACGCTCAATCCCGTCGAGGATGGGCGCCAGCTGCGACGGCACCAGGAAAAGGTGAGTGGCGCCGTCGTACGTTGACCTTTTCCCGGCGACCGGCCCAAGTTCGCCGGCCAACCGAAGGGGGTCGATGTGCGCCGAAAAGCCGTACGAGGGCATTGTCCAGTGCGCCCCGGCGATCAAGGCCGGCAGGCCCATCATGAGCTGCTCCGAGTGGATACGGTCCCCGTCGCTGAAGGTGCATTTGGTGCTCAACTGCTGGAAACCGGCAGCCAAGGAACCGCGGGTATGGACAACACCCTTCGGTGCTCCCGTGGTTCCGGAGGTGAAGATGATCACCGCTTCCTGGGCGGGATGGTGCCCGGGCTGTCCCTTGGTGGTGCCAGTAGTCAGGGGACGTCTCAGCGTCTTCACCGGGGTAGCTCCCCGGGGCACCCCCGGCATCCAAGGTCCCGAATAGTAGTGGCGGACGTCCATCGCGCCGTAATCGGGCAGGAGCAGGCCACGCCGACGTGCCAGGGGGCGGATGGGGCTCCTGGTACTCACTGCGTAGAGAAGCGATTCGGCAGCCGCCCAACCCGGCGCGGCCAGCTCCGCCCTGTCCCGGAACAACGAAGGACCGATGCCGGGGTCAATGAACACCACCGACCCTCCGGCCCGGACGGCACCCAACGCGAGGATGAACGCGGCCGGACTCGGCCTTACCGAGAAGAGCATCCTTTCACCCTTGCCAAAGCCGTCGGCCTGCAGGCGCACCGACGTTGCTTCGATGCCTTCCATCAGCTGCCGGTAGGTGATGGTCGGACCGGGCCTCACTGACACCTTGCCGCCGGGCCGATTCCTGGTCCTGCCCGGAGCTGTGATGGCGGGATTGTCCGGGACACGTTCAGCCGCCGCGTAGACGGCGGCAATGAGGTCAGGGCTGTCCTGCCCGCCGGTGATTTCAGAGGGCATTGGCGAGCTCCAGCTTCCGGTAGCCCGGAATCAGCACACGCGTGCTGACCGCCCGGGAGGCGATGGCCCACGGCCTCTGCGCAAATCTGTCCAGGAGAACCTCCAAGGTTGCAGTGATCTCCGCCATGGCCAGCGGCATGCCGATGCAGAAATGTGGTCCTGCCCCGAACCACAACTGGCGCGCTTGGGCCGGGATGGGTTCCCCCGGGTTGAAACCACCCAGGCTCTTGGCAGCATGGATGGTGGACAACAGGATCCGGTCCCCGGTGCGCACAGCCGTTCCTCCGATGTTCCCGGGGGCAACGGCGTTTCGCAGCATCATGGGCGACGGCACCGTGAACCTCAAGGACTCGTTCACGGCTGCCCCCATTCCCGACCTGTCCGCAACCAGTTCCTCGACGCGTCCGGTATCGGCAAGCAACGCCACCAGCCGGGGCACGAATGACACGAGCGTTTCCGTTCCCACCATCACGAAGGCACTGATGATGCCCATCGCTTCGTCTTCGCTCATGCCCAGCCCGCGGAGCCGACCCGGGAAGGTTTCAGGGTCTCCCTCGCGGTAGGCGCTTCGGGCAGGTCCTGCGAGAACCTCGACGGCGGCCCTCCCCTTGGCAGCCTGCTCCGGCGTCAGGGTTGGGCGACCTAAACGAACCAAGGATGAGATGGAGGACCCTAAATCGAAGAGTTCCTTGTTCGGCAGTCTGCCCGGAGCATGGTCCGGAACGCCCAGCAACCGTGAGATGACGCCGCCCGCCAGTTCCTTGACGCAGTCCACCAGGTCCACCCGTCCCGGCCCGTCCAAGTCGTGCTCAACGCGGACCTTCAACGCAACGGATGCCGGTTGGACGATTTCCGCCACCGAGGCCGGAGTGAACAAGTCAGCGAGCTTCCGCCTTAGCTCGCGATGCTCTGCGCCGTCCATGTTGACCAGTGCCTTCGGGCCTACGACCGGAGTCCAAAGACCTCCGGAGGCAGAGGGCCCGTTCTTTACGAAGCGTTCACCGTCCAACAGCACATCACGCACCAACCGTGCTTCACTGACCAGGACACCCAGCCCCGGGATCCTCATCACCGGTTTCGCGGCGCCCAGCGATCGGATGGTCGGGTACAGCAAGGGATGCGCTCCGAGGTGGACGCGCCGTTCCCAGCGCTCAGCGGTTGCAACTGACATGGCTACCGAATGTCCACGTGCTCGGGACGGTAACGGTGGTCCGCGTACCAAGCCAGCGTGTTCTTCAAGCCCCACGCTTTGACCCGCCGGGAGGACCCGTAGACCACGACGTCCCTCCGCAGCCCGTAGTTGCGTGTCAACTTCCGGACGCGGTTGGACAGGGCCCGGTCCTCGTGGAGGTCCTCGATCCTGGTCCGCGGGAATCCCCCGGAGCGGTGATACATATCCGCGGTGATAGCCATGTTGCAGCCCGGAAGCATTTGGTAAGGGCCCAAATAGCCCTCTCCCTTGTTGCCGGGCCTGATCTTTCCGAAGAAAGAGGCAACCTCGACGGCCACCAGCATCAAACGACGATCCCGTGCAGTGATGCCTTCGTCCTGCCGGGGAATCAGCTGCCCGGCAATCAGTTCCAAGCCATCGTGGAAGGCCGCCATGATCCGGGCCGTCCAATCCTTGGCAGCGAGGCAATCCGCGTCCGTGCGGGCCAACCATGTGGCACCGTGTTCGACTCCGAACCGCATACCCGTATCGGCAGCTGCGCCTGTGCCCTTCTCCGTTTCATGGATCAGCCTGATGTCCATGACAGGGTGCTCACTGGCGAAGGCTTCCACGATGGCGCAGCTGGCGTCGGTGGATCCGTTATCCACCACAACCACCGTGAAGTCCTGATAGTCCTGCGCAGCGAGCGAATCCAAGGCCTGGCGGACAAGCTTCTCTTCGTTGAGCATCGGCACTGCGATGCACAGCGGCCTGGTAGCGGAATCGCTGTGCAACCCTGCTCCGGCTCCTGCTGACGAGTGGTTCATAGCCGCACCACCGCGATGCCCAGGCTGACGCCGCCGGCCAGGCCTACCAGGGCAACCAGGTCTCCCGGACCACATCGTCCACCATCCAGGGCGAGCTTCAACTGCAACGGAAGACTAACGGAGGCCAAGTTGCCGAACTCTTCCACTGCCGGGACCAACAGGTCGCGCGGCACTCCCGCACGTTCTGCAAAGATCTCCCGGTAGGGCGCGCTGACTTGGTGGACACAGACCACCGCGAAGTCTTGCCAGTTCAGCTTGAGGGCCTCCAAGGTCTCTCCCAGGACATCGGAGCCCAAGTCCAGGAAGGCGTCCTTCAGCTTCTCCCCGTCCATGGTGAAATAGCTGGCTTCGGGATCACGGGGAAACGCAGATCCACCTGCGGCCAAGGTCCCTACCGGCCAGTGGATGCTCTTTGCAGTGAATGCCATGCCAAGAATGCCCTCGGCCGCCGGGCTTGAAGGCTCACTGTCAGCAATAGCGCCTTCGGAAGCTTCGAGCAGGACAGCCGCGCCGCCGTCGCTCATGGTGTAACCGGGGAAGCTGGACGCGAAAGTCGCGAAATCAGGAACAGACCACCTGACCGCCCGCGAGGGCGACTCCCCCGTCACCACCAGAACCCGACCGTAACGGCGGGAGGCAATCAGGGAATCGGCCACTTCCAGTCCGTTCAGGAAACTGTTGCAGGCGTTCTTGACGTCCATCACCGGGCAACTGAGTCCCAGCTTCGCGGCGGCAATATGGGCTGTGGCCGGCTCCACCATGTCCTGGCTCGCGGAGGCAAAAACCAGAAGGTCGACATCCGGGGCCTGGAGCCCGCAACTGGCCAGGACCTTGGCTGCTGCGTTGACGGCAAGATCTGACGCCTGCTCCGACTCGGCCATCACGCTACGGGACCGGATGCCTGTGACGCGGGAAATCAAACCCTTGGGAATCCGGAAGCCCGGGCTCGATTCGACGATGCGCTGCTCGACGGCAACCGTGTCCAGACGTGCAGGAGGCACATAGACTTCCAGACCTGCAATCCGGCTCCTGCCGGACATGACTGTGTGCATGCGCTTCCCCCAAAGACGGCCATGAAAAGGAAAAAGGGTGTGTCCCGCACTCATCGTACGGGACACACCCCTTGGCACATGAGCCGGAACACCGGCTATGTGGAGAAAGTGCTAGACAGCCTTGGCAGCTTCAATGGCGGTCAGGACACGGTCAGTGACCTCATCGATTCCACCTATGCCGTCAACCTGGGTCAGGATGCCGCGCTCGGCGTACTTGGCCACGACGGCCTCAGTCTGCTCGTGGTAGAGGTCGAGGCGGTGGCGGATGACGGCTTCATTGTCGTCAGACCGGCCGGTCTCCTTGGCGCGGCCGAGGAGGCGGCTGACCAGTTCCTCGTCGTCGGCAGTCAGCTGGAGCACGACGTCGAGCTCCTGCTGGGTCTCGGCGAGGATGTTGTCCAGGTAGTCCACCTGTGCCGTGGTGCGGGGGTAGCCGTCCAGGAGGAAGCCGTTCTCGACGTCGCTCTCGCCCAGGCGGTCCCGAACCATCTTGTTGGTGACGCTGTCCGGTACGAAGTCACCGGCGTCCATGTACTTCTTGGCCTCCAGGCCAAGGGGGGTCTCTCCCTTGACGTTGGCACGGAAGATGTCGCCCGTGGAGATGGCGACTACGCCGAGGCGCGCGGAAATCCGTTCAGCCTGCGTACCCTTGCCCGAACCCGGAGGTCCAATGATCAGCATTCTCGTCATCGCAAAAGCCCTTCATAGTGACGTTGTTGTAGCTGCGCATCAATCTGCTTCACGGTTTCCAAGCCCACACCCACCATGATCAGGATTGACGTGCCACCGAACGGGAAGTTCTGGTTGGCGTTGATCAGGACGAGTGCAACCAGCGGAATGAGTGCCACGAAGCCCAAGTAAAGAGCTCCCGGCAAAGTAATCCTGGAAAGCACGTACTGCAGGTAATCCGCGGTCGGTTTACCCGCCCGGATGCCCGGAATGAATCCCCCGTACTTCTTCATGTTGTCCGACACTTCTTCAGGGTTGAAGGTGATGGCCACGTAGAAGTAGGTGAAAAACACGATCATGGCGAAGTAGAGAGCCATGTAGATGGGGTGGTCGCCCTTGGTGAGGTTGTTGTTGATCCACTCAACCCAGGGGGCCATCTGCTCTCCCGCCTGCGGCTGGTTGAACTGTGCAATCAGGCCAGGCAGGTAAAGCATGGAGGACGCGAAGATGACGGGCACGACGCCGGCCATGTTCACCTTGATGGGAATGTAGGTGCTGGTTCCGCCAACAGTGCGGCGGCCAATCATGCGCTTGGCGTATTGCACCGGGACGCGCCTCTGGGACTGTTCGACGAACACCACCAGCGCCACCGTGACCAGGCCGATGGCAAGGACGATGAAGAAGGTTCCCGGGCCCTGCGCGGTCCAGATGGCACCCAGCGACTGCGGGAAGCCAGCAGCGATCGAGGTGAAGATGAGCAGCGACATGCCGTTGCCCACGCCCTTCTCCGTCACGAGCTCGCCCATCCACATGATGAGTCCGGTGCCTGCGGTCAACGTGATGATGATGAGGATCGTGGTGATGATGCTCTCATCAGGAATGATCGGCAGGTTGCAGCCGGGCAGCAACTGGCCGGAACGGGCCAGGGATACCAGGGTGGTGGCATTGAGCAGACCCAGCGCGATGGTGAGGTACCGGGTGTACTGCGTCAGTTTCGATTGGCCGGAGGAACCTTCCTCGTACAACTGCTGGAACCGGGGAATGACCACCCGAAGCAGCTGAACGATGATGCTCGCCGTAATGTACGGCATGATACCGAGCGCAAAGATGGAAACCTGCAGCAAGGCACCGCCGCTGAACAGGTTCACCAGCTGGTAGATGCCCTGCGAGGTGTCACCGGTGTCTAAGCATTGCTGGACATTCTGGTAGTTCACACCAGGCGAGGGGATGAAAGCTCCCAAGCGGAAGATTGTGATGATTCCCAGCGTGAACAACAACTTGCGTCGCAAATCGGGCGTCCGAAACGCCCGGCCGAATGCGCTTAGCAAGCGTCCTCCTGAGGTAAAGGTACAAGGATGTAGATGGGGTTAAGGAAACCCAACAATCGAGTCTAGCTGCTACGGACGCCGTCAGAATAATCGAGAGTCCACAACCAACAAAAAAATCCCGGTACACAGGGCCTCAGGCCCCGCGTACCGGGATTCTTTCTTACTGCGGGCAAGAGCCCCACGGGGTCTTAGAGAACCGTGGTGCTTCCGCCTGCTGCAGCGATCTTGTCAGCAGCGCTGGAAGAGAAAGCGTGGGCGGTGACGTCAACCTTGACGGTGATGTCGCCGGTGCCCAGCACCTTCACGGGCTGGTTCTTACGAACGGCACCCTTCTCAACCAGGGACTCAACGGTGACAGCGCCACCTTCCGGGAACAGCTCGTTGAGCTTCTCCAGGTTGACAACCTGGAACTCAACCCGGAACGGGTTCTTGAAGCCGCGCAGCTTCGGCAGGCGCATGTGCAGCGGCAGCTGGCCGCCGGCAAAGCCAGCCTTTACCTGGTAGCGGGCCTTCGTACCCTTGGTACCGCGACCGGCGGTCTTACCCTTGGAGCCTTCACCACGACCAACACGGGTCTTGGAAGTCTTGGCACCGGGGGCAGGACGCAGGTGGTGGACCTTCAGAGCGTTCTGCTTTTCAGCGGTCTCGTTCTCGGCCATTACTTCGCCTCCTCTACATTCACGAGGTGCGGAACCGTGTTGAGCATGCCAACGGTCACGGCGTCAGCGGTACGGACAACGGTGTGTCCGATGCGCTTGAGGCCGAGGGACCGAAGTGTGTCGCGCTGGTTCTGCTTGGCGCCAATGACGCCCTTGATCTGGGTGATTTCCAACTTGGCGTCGGAAGGAGTCAGGTTCTTAGCCATGACTAGACACCTGCCTTCTGGTTCTGGAGCGCACGCACCAGGGCAACCGGAGCAACCTCGTCCAGCGGCAGGCCACGGCGGGCAGCCACGGAAGCGGGCTCTTCGAGCTGCTTCAGGGCGTCAACGGTCGCGTGAACGATGTTGATCGCGTTGGAGGAACCGAGCGACTTGGAGAGGATGTCGTGGATACCCACGCACTCCAGTACCGCACGGACCGGACCACCGGCGATAACACCGGTACCGGCGGAAGCCGGACGCAGCAGGACAACGCCTGCAGCAGCCTCACCCTGCACGCGGTGCGGGATGGTGTTGCCAACGCGGGGAACGCGGAAGAAGGACTTCTTGGCCTCTTCAACGCCCTTGGCGATAGCAGCGGGAACTTCCTTGGCCTTGCCGTAGCCGACGCCAACCATGCCGTTACCGTCACCGACGACGACGAGAGCGGTGAAGCTGAAGCGACGACCACCCTTGACGACCTTGGCAACGCGGTTGATGGTTACAACGCGCTCTACGAACTGGCTCTTCTCAGCGTCGCGACCGCCGTCGCGGCCACCACGGCCACCACGGTCGCCGCGGCCCTGGCCACGCTCGCCGCGCTCACCACGACGTCCGCCGCGGCGGTCATCGGTAGCGGGTGCGGTCTCAGTTGCTTCAGCAGCTACAGCTTCAGTCACCTGAATGTCCTTTTCGTTGTTTTCAGCGGTCACAGTGCCAGCCCACCTTCGCGAGCACCGTCAGCGACGGCGGCGATGCGGCCGTGGTACTTGTTACCGCCACGGTCGAAGACAACAGCTTCGATGCCTGCAGCCTTTGCGCGCTCTGCAACGAGCTCGCCAACGCGCTTGGCCTTGGCAGTCTTGTCGCCTTCGAGTGCACGCAGGTCAGCTTCCAGGGTGGAAGCCGAAGCCACGGTTACGCCCTTGCTGTCATCGACAACCTGAACGAATACGTGACGTGCCGAACGGTTGACGACCAGACGAGGACGTACGGCCGTACCGGCGATGCGCTTGCGGATACGAAGCTGGCGACGGCTGCGTGCAGCAGACTTGCTCTTGTTCGAACGCTTCTTGTTAATTGCGATGGCCATGGTTTACTTACCAGCCTTTCCGACCTTGCGGCGGATGACTTCGCCGGCGTAACGGACACCCTTGCCCTTGTAGGGGTCAGGCTTGCGCAGCTTGCGAATGTTGGCAGCAACCTCGCCCACCTGCTGCTTGTTGATACCCGAAACAGAGAGCTTGGTGGGGCCCTCCACAGCGAAGGTGATGCCCTCAGGTGCCGAGACGTTTACAGGGTGGCTGTAGCCCAGAGCGAACTCCAGGTCAGAACCCTTGGCCTGAACGCGGTAACCGGTACCAACGATTTCAAGCTTCTTCTCGTAGCCCTCGGTAACGCCCTGGATCATGTTGGCGATCAGGGTGCGGGTCAGGCCGTGCAGCGAACGCGAGTTGCGCTCGTCGTTCGGGCGGGTGACCGTGAGAGTGTTCTCTTCGAGGGAAACCTCGATCGGGCTGGCAACAGTGTGGCTCAGCTCGCCCTTGGCACCCTTGACGCTGATGACGGAGCCATCGAGCTTGACCTCAACGCCGGCAGGAACGGTGATGGGGAGACGTCCAATACGTGACATTATTCTCTTCCTTTCCCGTTACCAGACGTACGCGAGGACTTCGCCGCCCACGCCCTTCTTGCCGGCCTGCTTGTCAGTCAGGAGGCCGGAAGAGGTGGACAGGATTGCGATACCCAGGCCACCCAGCACGTGAGGCAGGTTGGTGGACTTCGCGTAAACGCGGAGACCCGGCTTGGAGATGCGGCGGACACCGGCGATCGAACGCTCGCGGTTCGGTCCGAACTTCAGGCTGATGGTCAGCTTCTTGCCAACCTCTGCGTCCTCTTCCTTCCAGTCAGCGATGAAGCCTTCTGCCTTCAGGATGTCGGCAACGCGTGCCTTCAGCTTGCTGTACGGCATGGACACGGTGTCGTGGTATGCCGAGTTTGCATTGCGCAGACGCGTAAGCATGTCTGCGACAGGATCTGTCATAGTCATTGTGGGCTATAGCCCTTCCTCGTAACGGTTTCCGCTGCGCTGCCCTTGCGGGTCGGCGCGGCCGGACCTGATACGTAGTTAGTTTTCAGTCTTGAACGGGAAACCAAGCGCCTTGAGCAGCGCGCGGCCTTCGTCGTCGGTCTTGGCGGTGGTGACGACCGTGATGTCCATACCGCGAACGCGGTCAATGGAGTCCTGGTCGATTTCGTGGAACATAACCTGCTCGGTCAGACCGAAGGTGTAGTTGCCGTTGCCATCGAACTGCTTGCCGTTGAGGCCGCGGAAGTCACGGATACGCGGCAGGGCCAGCGATACCAGACGGTCCACGAATTCCCACATGCGGTCGCCACGCAGGGTTGCGTGTGCACCGATCGGCATGCCTTCGCGCAGCTTGAACTGTGCGATCGACTTGCGGGCCTTGGTTACCTGCGGCTTCTGGCCGGTGATGAGGGTGAGGTCGCGGACAGCGCCGTCGATCAGCTTGGAGTCCTTGGCGGCATCTCCAACACCCATGTTCACAACGACCTTCACCAGACGGGGAACCTGGTTGACGTTCGCGTAGTTGAACTCGTCCTGCAGGGACTTCTTGATGGTCTCTGCGTACTTCGTCTTCAGACGAGGAACGATCTTGGTTGCGACAGTGGTCTCGCTCATTAGATGTCCTTCCCGGTGGCCTTGGACACGCGGATACGAACGGTCTTGGTACGGCCGTCCTTCTCAACGGTGTCGAGACGGAAACCAACGCGGGTCGGCTTCTTGGTGGTCGGGTCTACCAGAGCGACGTTTGAAATGTGGATCGGGGCTTCAACTACCTCGATGCCACCGGTCTTGGTGCCGCGCTGCGACTGTCCGACCTTGGTGTGCTTGGTGACGCGGTTGATTCCTTCTACCAGCACGCGGTTGGTGTCAGGGAATACGCGCAGGACCTTGCCCTGCTTGCCGCGGTCGCCGCCGCGTTCCTGCTTGGCGCCGGTGATGACCTGAACGAGGTCACCCTTCTTGATCTTAGCCATGGACTAGAGCACCTCCGGGGCCAGCGAAACGATCTTCATGAACTTCTTGTCGCGAAGTTCACGACCAACCGGGCCGAAGATACGGGTGCCGCGGGGGTCACCGTCGTTCTTCAGGATCACAGCTGCGTTCTCATCAAACTTGATGTAGGAACCATCCGCACGGCGGCGTTCCTTCTTGGTACGAACGATGACAGCCTTGACGACGTCACCCTTCTTTACGTTGCCGCCAGGGATAGCGTCCTTGACGGTTGCGACGATGACGTCGCCGATGCCTGCGTAGCGACGGCCGGATCCACCGAGAACGCGAATGGTAAGGATTTCCTTAGCACCCGTGTTGTCGGCGACCTTCAGTCGCGACTCCTGCTGAATCAATTTTTACTCCTTGCGTCGCGCCGGTTCTCAGACCGAAAACATGCATACGGAATGAGCCTTGCGGAACGGTTGATCGGGGTGTCTCTGGACCTGCCTGGATTTTGCCAGAACAGGCCTAAACGCCCGTGCCACGAGCATCAGCTTCCCTTGCAGAAAACTCTGCGCGGGGCAGTATGCAGCGGCACGATTGTTTACGAGGTGGTTGATGACACGCAAATGGCGCCATACAAACTCAAAATCTTAGCACGTTCAGCGGCCATACCATAACTGGCCGGAACAGCGGAAGGGCCCGCGCTCCAAACGGAACGCGGGCCCTTCCAGTAAGCCCAACCGGACGTTGTCCGGCGTCGGATTTACTTGGCCTTCTCGAGGATCTCCACCAGGCGGAACCGCTTGGTAGCGGACAACGGGCGGGTCTCGGCGATCAGAACGAGGTCGCCGATGCCGGCGGTGTTCTGCTCGTCGTGAGCCTTGATCTTCGAGGTGCGGCGAATAACCTTGCCGTAAAGAGCGTGCTTCACGCGGTCTTCAACCTCAACAACGATGGTCTTTTCCATCTTGTCGGAGACTACGTAGCCGCGACGCGTCTTACGGTAACCGCGCTGCTGCTCAGCGCTGGCTGCTGCTTCCGTCACGTTTTCCTTCTCGCTCACTTGGCATCCTCTCCAGCTTCAACCTCGGCCGTTTCAGCCTTGGCAGCCTTCTTGGACTTCTTTTCTTCCTTGGCTTCCACAACCGGTGCGGCAACCTCGGCACGAATGCCCAGCTCGCGCTCACGGAGAACGGTGTAGATGCGTGCGATGTCCTTCTTTACCGCGCGCAGACGACCGTGGTTCTCCAGCTGGCCGGTGGCGGACTGGAAACGCAGGTTGAACAGCTCTTCCTTGGACTTGCGGAGTTCTTCAACGAGACGCTCGTTGTCGAAACCGTCCAGCTGTGCGGGTGCGAGATCCTTCGACCCTACTGCCATTTCTATTCACCACCTTCGCGACGCACAATGCGTGCCTTCAACGGCAGCTTGTGGATTGCCAGGCGCAGGGCCTCGCGAGCTACCTCTTCATTGACACCGGAGAGTTCGAACAGAACCCGGCCCGGCTTGACGTTTGCGACCCACCATTCCGGAGAACCCTTACCGGAACCCATACGGGTTTCAGCAGGCTTCTTCGTCAGCGGACGGTCCGGGTAGATGTTGATCCAGACCTTGCCGCCACGCTTGATGTGGCGGGTCATCGCGATACGAGCGGACTCGATCTGACGGTTGGTGACGTATGCCGGGCTCAGGGCCTGGATGCCGTACTCACCGAAAGTGACCTTGGTGCCGCCCGTAGCAGCGCCGGAACGACCCGGGTGGTGCTGCTTACGGTGCTTGACTCGACGTGGGATAAGCATTTAAGCCTGTCCTCCTTCTGCTGCAGGAGCAGCAGCTTCAGCGGCCGGTGCTTCAACGGCAGCAGGTGCTGCCTCGGCTGCCGGACGGTCGTTACGACGACGGCGGTCGCCACCCGGGCGGCCCGGACGGTCTCCTCCACGGCCGCGGGACGGAGCAGCAGCTGCCTGCTGAGCCAGTTCCTTGGCGGTGACGTCACCCTTGTAGATCCAAACCTTCACGCCAATGCGGCCGAAGGTGGTCTTGGCTTCGTAGAAGCCGTAGTCGATGTTCGCGCGGAGGGTGTGCAGGGGCACACGGCCTTCGCGGTAGAACTCCGAGCGGGACATTTCTGCGCCGCCCAGACGGCCCGAGCAAGCAACACGGATGCCCTTGGCACCTGCGCGCTGTGCGGACTGCATGGCCTTCTTCATTGCACGGCGGAATGCCACGCGGGAAGTCAACTGCTCAGCGATGCCCTGGGCAACAAGCTGTGCTTCGATCTCGGGGTTCTTGACCTCGAGGATGTTCAGCTGGACCTGCTTGCCGGTGAGCTTCTCGAGCTCGCCGCGGATGCGGTCTGCTTCAGCGCCGCGGCGGCCGATGACGATGCCCGGACGTGCCGTGTGGATGTCCACGCGGACGCGGTCACGGGTGCGCTCGATCTCGACCTTGGCGATGCCGGCGCGCTCCATGCCGGTGGACATGAGCTGACGGATCTTGATGTCCTCGCGGACGAAGTCCTTGTAGCGCTGTCCCGGCTTGTTGCTGTCAGCAAACCAGTGCGAAACGTGGTCGGTGGTGATGCCGAGTCGGAACCCGTGCGGGTTTACTTTCTGTCCCACTTAGCGAGCCTCCTCTTTCTCCGGGGTTGCGACGACCACGGTGATGTGGCTGGTCCGCTTCTTGATGCGGTAGGCGCGGCCCTGGGCACGCGGCTGGAACCGCTTCATGGTCGGGCCCTCATCAACGAATGCTTCGCTGATGAAGAGGTCGCTGTCGTCGAATGCAACGCCATCGCGATCCGCGAGAACGCGGGCGTTGGCCATTGCCGACTGAAGTACCTTGAATACCGGCTCCGAAGCTGCCTGGGGGGCAAACTTCAGAATTGCCAGAGCCTCATTCGCTTGCTTGCCACGAACAAGGTTGACGACGCGCCGGGCCTTCATAGGCGTTACGCGGATGTGACGCGCAATTGCCTTGGCTTCCATTGCTTTCCTTCTCTCGTCTAAGACGTAAGGTCAGGCGCCTAGCGGCGCTTGCCCTTACGGTCGTCCTTAACATGGCCGCGGAAAGTCCGCGTAGGAGCGAATTCGCCGAGCTTGTGCCCGACCATCGACTCAGTGACAAACACCGGGATGTGCTTGCGGCCGTCGTGTACGGCGATCGTGTGCCCGAGCATGTCGGGGATGATCATCGAACGACGGGACCAGGTCTTGATGACGTTCTTGGTGCCCTTTTCGTTTTCCCGTGCGACCTTCACAAAGAGGTGCTGGTCAACGAAAGGACCTTTTTTCAGGCTGCGTGGCATGTGTCCAGGCTCCTATCGCTTGTTCTTGCCAGTACGGCGGCGACGAACAATAAGCTTGTCGCTCTCTTTGTTCGGGCGGCGGGTACGGCCCTCGGGCTTGCCGTTCGGGTTGACCGGGTGGCGACCACCGGAAGTCTTACCTTCACCACCACCGTGCGGGTGGTCAACCGGGTTCATGGCTACACCACGGACGGTCGGGCGAACGCCCTTCCAGCGCATACGGCCGGCCTTGCCCCAGTTGATGTTCGACTGCTCGGCGTTGCCGACCTCGCCGACGGTTGCGCGGCAGCGCACGTCAACGTTGCGGATTTCACCGGAGGGCAGACGCAGCTGGGCGAAACGGCCTTCCTTGGCGACGAGCTGGACCGAAGCACCTGCGGAGCGGGCCATCTTGGCGCCGCCACCCGGACGCAGTTCAACTGCGTGGATCACGGTACCGACGGGGATGTTGCGCAGCGGCAGGTTGTTGCCCGGCTTGATGTCAGCGTCGGGGCCAGCCTCGACGAAGTCACCCTGGGACAGCTTGTTCGGAGCGATGATGTAACGCTTGGTGCCATCAACGTAGTGCAGGAGGGCGATGCGAGCCGTGCGGTTCGGATCGTACTCGATTTCGGCAACGCGGGCGTTGATGCCGTCCTTGTCGTGACGACGGAAGTCGATCAGACGGTACTGGCGCTTGTGTCCGCCACCCTTGTGACGGGTGGTGATCTTACCGGTGTTGTTACGGCCGCCGGTCTTGTGCAGCGGACGCAGCAACGACTTTTCCGGAGTCGACCGCGTGATTTCAGCAAAGTCGGCTACGCTCGAGCCACGACGGCCCGGGGTAGTCGGCTTGTATTTACGGATTCCCATAATTTAATTCCTCGTTAAAGTGGTCTCCGCTACGCGAGCGGACCGCCGAAGATGTCGATTGTGCCTTCTTTGAGGGTGACAATGGCACGCTTGGTGCTCTTGCGCTGTCCCCAGCCGAATTTGGTGCGCTTGCGCTTACCGGCACGGTTGATGGTGTTGATCGATTCGACCTTGACGGAAAAGATCTTCTCCACGGCCAGCTTGATCTCGGTCTTGTTCGAGCGGGGGTCCACCAGGAAGGTGTACTTGCCTTCGTCGATCAGACCGTAGCTCTTTTCCGAAACGACGGGTGCAAGCACGACGTCGCGCGGGTCCTTGATGGTGGTTACGCTCACTTGGAGGCCTCCTCGTTCTTTGCCTTGTCAGCGACGAACGCGTCGAAAGCAGCCTTGGTGAAGACCACGTCGTCGGAGATGAGCACGTCGTAGGTGTTCAGCTGGTCTGCGTACAGAACGTGAACATCTGCGAGGTTGCGCACGGACAATGCAGCAACGTCTTCGGCGCGCTCGATTACGACGAGCAGGTTCTTGCGCTCGGAGACTGCACGCAGCGACGCCAGTGCTTCCTTGGCAGACGGCTTGGTGCCGGCAACCAGGGCTTCAATAACGTGGATGCGGCCGTTGCGGGCGCGGTCAGAGAGGGCGCCACGGAGAGCAGCAGCCTTCATCTTCTTGGGGGTCCGCTGGCTGTAGTCGCGCGGGGTCGGACCGTGGACGATGCCACCGCCGGTCATGTGGGGAGCACGGATGGAACCCTGACGGGCGCGGCCGGTGCCCTTCTGCTTGAACGGCTTGCGACCTGCACCGGAAACCTCGGCGCGGGTCTTGGTCTTGTGGGTACCCTGGCGCGCAGCAGCGAGCTGTGCGACGACGACCTGGTGCAGCAGGGGCACGTTGGTCTGGACATCGAAGATCTCTGCAGGCAGGTCTACCTTGACAGTGCTAGTCATTTAACTAGGCTCCCTTCACGGCGGAACGTACGAGTACGACCTGGCCGCGGGCACCGGGGACGGCACCCTTGATAAGGAGCAGCGACTTCTCGACGTCAACAGCGTGAACGGTGAGGTTCAGGGTGGTGTGACGTACGGCGCCCATGCGGCCGGCCATTTTCAGACCCTTGAAGACGCGGCTCGGGGTGGATGCGCCACCGATGGAGCCAGGCTTACGGTGGTTCTTGTGGGCACCGTGGGAAGCGCCGACACCGGAGAAGCCGTGACGCTTCATAACACCGGCAAAGCCCTTACCCTTGGAGGTGCCGACGACGTCGATCTTCTGGCCGGCTTCGAAGATCTCAACAGAGAGCTCCTGGCCCAGCTCGTAGGATGCGGCGTCTGCGGTACGCAGTTCGACGACGTGGCGGCGAGGAGTTACGCCGGCCTTCTCAAAGTGACCAGCCAGCGGCTTGGTGACCTTGCGGGGGTCGATCTGGCCGTAGCCGATCTGTACGGCGACGTAGCCATCGGCCTCTGCGTTGCGCAGCTGGGTGATGACGTTGGAGTCAGCCTGGACAACAGTTACCGGGATGAGCTTGTTGTTCTCGTCCCAGACCTGGGTCATGCCGAGCTTCGTGCCCAGCAGGCCCTTCACGTTACGGGTTGCGGTCATAGTCTCTCAGCACCTCCCTAGAGCTTGATTTCGATGTTCACGTCTGCAGGCAGGTCGAGACGCATAAGCGAGTCAACGGCCTTCGGCGTGGGGTCGATGATGTCGATCAGACGCTTGTGAGTACGCATTTCGAAGTGCTCACGGCTGTCCTTGTACTTGTGCGGAGAGCGAATAACGCAGTAAACGTTCTTCTCCGTCGGCAGCGGCACCGGGCCGACTACCGTTGCGCCTGCGCGCGTGACCGTCTCAACGATCTTCCGCGCTGAAACATCAATGACCTCGTGGTCATATGACTTCAGCCGGATGCGGATTTTTTGTCCCGCCATGTCGCCTGACTCTCTTTCAGCTAGTGCTGCTCTAGTTAGGGCTGCTCTGTTTACTTACCTGTTGATGTGGCCGCCGAAGCGTTTGAGGTTGTACCACCACACGCCGCACAAGCTGAATCCGGAAACTCCGGGTTCCTCAACCTGCCGGCGCACCGACCCCCGCGGTCGGGCGTGTCGCGATTTTCACGCAAACTCGACCGCATTCCATGGGGTTCAGGGTTATGTTTGGGCTTCAGCTTGGACCCTGACATCCGGCATTATCCGAATCGGGACACGAAGAAGCGCTTGAACAACTCATCCAGTATGCCGGAAATATGGACCAAAGGCTAATCGAGGGCTCGCGGCCCATTGCCAGTGGCCGCAGCAGCTATGGATGATAAATGCATGACTGTCCAGGATACGGGTTCCGTAGAGGATTTGGCGGCACGCCTCCGCCCTGGTTTCACCTTGGGCGTCGCCACCGCAGCCTTCCAGATCGAAGGCAGCTTGACTGCGGATGGCCGGGGCCCTGCAGGATGGGACGCCTTCGCGGAGAAACCGGGAACAATCGTCGACGGCGGCTCTCCCGCGATCGCTTGCGACCATTACAACCGTGCGGACGAAGACATCGCCCTGATGCAGGAGCTCGGCGTCGATTCCTACCGGTTCTCCTTGTCGTGGCCGCGGATCCAGCCGGAGGGGAAGGGCGCCGTCAATCCCCGCGGCCTTGAGTTCTACGACCGGCTGATCGACAAGCTACTGGCCGCCGGGATCTCTCCCATGGTGACCGTGTACCACTGGGACACGCCGCTTCCCTTGGAACATGCCGGCGGCTGGCTGAACCGTGAGACCGCCCATCGCTTGGCCGAGTACAGCGCGATCGTTGCCGAGCGGTACGGCGACCGGGTGGATTCTTGGGTAACCGTGAATGAGCCTGTCTCAGTCACCTTGCAGGGCTATGCACTGGGCGCCCACTCCCCCGGCAACCAGCTTCTGTTCGATTGCCTCCCTGCAGCCCATCACCAGTTGCTCGGCCACGGGCTCGCGGTTCAGGCACTGCGGGCTGCCGGCGTTTCCGGCCAGATCGGCATTTCCAACATGCATTCGCCCGTTCGGCCGGCCAGCAACAAGCTTTCCGACCGGCTCATGTCCGATGCCCTCGACATGATCCTGAACCGCATCTATGCCGACGCCATCCTCTTGGGCGAATACCCGAAGCCGCCGCTGGCCCTTTCACCATTGTTCCGTTCCTTGGGCCCGGTGCAGGATGACGACTTGAAGATCATTAGCCAGCCGTTGGACTTCTACGGCCTCAACTACTACTACCCGCTCAAGGTTGCGTCCGGCTCCGGTCCTGCCGAGATCCCGACCGGAGCTGCACAAGAGATGGTGAACGTGCCGTTCCATCTTGCGGTATACGACGAATATGAGACCACCGGATTCGGATGGCCCGAGGCGCCGGATCAGTTGACCACCCTTTTGCAGGAAATGCAGCAGAGGTACGGGGAGGCACTTCCACCCGTTTACATCACGGAAGGCGGTGCAAGCTTCCCCGAGCCCGACCACGTGACCAGCCCGCTCCAGGACACCAACAGGATTACGTACCTGGCAGAGCATCTGGGCCACGCGCTAACGGCAACCGGCCCGGGCGGGGACGCGGAGGGAATCGACCTCCGCGGCTACTACGTGTGGACGTTGATGGACAACTTTGAGTGGGCCGCGGGTTATTCGCAGCGTTTCGGCTTGGTTCACGTGGACTTCGAGACTTTGGAACGAACGCCCAAAGAGTCGTTCTACTGGCTGCGGTCCTTGGAACGGGCGCGCCGCCGCGAACAACAGCTGTAGTCCAAGCGGGTTAAAACCCCTGCCCCCGAGCGTAAAACGCTTTGCCCCCGGAGGGCTATTTGTTCTTGTTGGCCCGGCTGATCCGCTTCGCCCGGTCTATTTCGTGCCGGAAGTACTTCCGGCCCCACACAACAGAGCCGGCGATGGCTGCGATAACGACCAGAAAAATCAGGAATTCCATGGTGATCCTCTCTTTGGGAGCAACACTATCCGACTCGGTCGTGCGTGTGCTCCCCGCCCTTCGGGCCAACCACGCCCGGCTCTTGGGGCCGACGGTTCAGACGCCAGACAGCCAGGACGATCAGCCCAATGGCAACAAGTGCCAGCATCGCAAAGGCATACGAACGCAGGGCCCACATCACGCTCGCTGCCACGCCCACGGCACCCCAGCCGACGAATAGCCGCTCGGACAGCAACAGCCCGGCCCCGAGGAGGACCGCGTGCGCCGCCAGAACGTAGATCTGTTGCGACGGTGTCCCAGCAAAGATGGTTGCCAAAGAACTGAGGGACAGGACACCGGAAGCCATCCCCAACCTCAACCGCCCGGCCGCGCGCTGCTTCTGGTTGTAGCGCAGGCCTGCCAAAACTGCGCCGGCCACAACGAACCACTGGGCAGCCCAGAACCAATCCGGCCTGGTGCTGTCCACAAAGATCACCGCCCGCTGGAAGGCTACAACAACCACCACGGTTCCCACCTCGGCGGCCAGATGCTTCCCTACGGGAATTTCCACCACCAGGAGGACAGCGGCTGCCGCCGTCAGGAATGCACCAGTGAAGGCGGTTTCGTCATGCACCAGCCCAAGGATGGCCGTGGCCAGAAGCCCTGCACCGGTTGTCGCTGAGAGCGAGTAGCGCCTCCACGGCTCGGCCGTGATGGCCGGCCCGCCCAGCAGCCGCCATACGTAGAGGATCAAGCCCGTCCCAACTCCCCCGACGAGCCAGGGCATGAGGTCAGGCCACGCGCCGGTAAATGCCGTAGTAGCCCCGGATTCGTTCAGCCACCCCTCGACGCCCGTTAGCGCCCCCACCAGTGTTGTGGACGCGGCCGCGGCGTAGAAGCGGGGACGATCCTCCAGATGCGAACCTGCATAGAAGACGAGGGCCACGGTCAGGACGGCCAGACCCGTAAGGATGCGGCTGGCATCGACCGAGAAAATGCCGGCCACCGATGCGAAGAACAACGCGCTGGCGAACCAGAACCACTTCAGCTGCGGGCGGGCGGGGCTTGTGCTCACGCGGCCGAGGAAGACCCTTAGCCCAGTGAGGCCAGCAGCCAGGCCCAAGAGTATGGCCGGCACGTGGAGTTCACTGAGGACGGCCTGGTGCAGCCAAGTACCCGTGGGAAAGGTCAATGCGGGACCGGCGCCTACAACCACCCCGGCCACGGCCACCACTCCGGCGTACAACGCCGCTGCATGGCGCTGGTCCCGCCACACGAGTGCTGCTGCAACGATGGCCAGGGTCAGTTCGCTCAGAACCACCCAGCGTCCACCGCCGTCGAAATCCCGGGCCCAAAGGTACCAGCACGGAAGCAGCAGCTGGACAACGAGCCCTGCCCACAAGGCTTCCTTCAGCAACGGCGAGCCGTCGAAACGCCGCCGGACGATGGGATGCAGTGCGATTTGGATAAAGACGAGACCGGCCAGTGCCACTGAAGCAGCTGCTGCGGATTCGGTGGCGTCAGCGACCACAATCGCGGCAAAGGCCGTGAACAGCACGCGGCCTGCCAGGAGATAGGCTCCGCGCAATCGTGCTTCGCGCGTCAGCCCAACCATGAAGCCTGCGTAGGCGGTAAAGAGCCCCAGCAGGACTTCAACATCGCGGACGTTGTGCCCGCGAACAACCAAAAGGTGCATGGCGGCAGGAGCCAACAGCCATGCCAAACGGTGCTTGCGCAGCATGACGGCGGCGACGAGAGCCCCCGCTGCGGTGATGATGGCTGCGGCTCCGGGCTGCCACCCGTCGTGCGGTGCAGAATGCAGCAACACGGGGAACCTCAGGGCGGCGGTGGCGATCGACATCAAGGCCAACAGCACGCCCGCATCAACCATCAGCAGGCTCAAGGACATCGCCTTGCGGCCTACCGCCAATACCGCCACCAATTGCGCGCCGAGCACCCAGACGATGACTGTTGCGGGCGTTGCCTCCTCACCGCCCACGGAAAGTGCGTAGCCCGCACTGGAGAGATCCACGTAGGCCGAAGCAGCCAGCACTGTGGCGGTTGCCCGCGCGAGCCACCAGTAGCACTGGCGATGCATGGATGCGGGAAGGCGCAATGCAGTGACAACGAAGTACATCGCAAGGGCCAGCAGCGCAAAGTTCCCGAGACCCCGGGAAACCACCGCAGCACCGACTACCGCGGAGACCATGCCAGCGGCAGGTGCCAGGAACTCCATCCCGTTCGGGCGCCATGGCTCCGACGCCCCGCTGCCCGCCCAGCTCGCCCTGCCCGCCGGAGATAGAGGGGGAAACGCGAGCATGCCGGCCACAAGACCGCCCGCCAGGACCGCGAACACTCCTGCCGCCACGACCGGATGACCGGGCGCTTTGTCCAGGACGGTAAGGACCACCAGGGCGGTGATGCCCACACCGCCAAACGCCAAGGCGCTGATTTGCGGGGCCAGTAGACCAACCCCCCAGCGCTCGAACGCAGCGCCAAGTACTTGCTGGGCCGCGCACACCACAACCAATGCAAGAGTTGTTAGGGCGGCAGCGTCCGGACGTTCCGGGTAAAGCGCGGTGATGAGGAAGGGAACTGCGAGGCTAAGGGCAATCCGCCCGGAAAGCACAAGCGTCTTGCGGTACACACCCCGGGCTCGCAGCGCCAGGCCTAACCAAAACAGGCCCGAGGAAGCGAACATCGCGAAGAGTGGCCACGCGCCCAGCATGGGGGCCAGGGCCGAGGCGGCGGCAACGACGGCTGCCGGGGCAAAAGCCACTCCCCCGCGTAGCTTCCACCCCAGGGGCATTGAGGTTGCCAAGACGACGTAGAAGGCCGTGTACGCGGGTAGTTCCGAGGTACTGAACGCGAGCACGATCGCGAGGACAAGGGCCACCACGAGCTGCAGGCCCAGGCATGAGACAGCGTCCGTCCACCACGTCTTGGGAGATATCCGCTGCCCGCCGAAAGCCAGAATGAGAGCCTGAATCCCGAGGCATAGGACCGCTGCCAGCAAAGCCTGGCTGACCTCTCCCGTGACATCCCACACCACGGCGATGATGGCGAGGGAGAACGCTGCCCTGGCGGCGTAGAAGTACAACGTTCGGAACTTCAGGTCAGAAACCCACAGCATGACAGCGAAATAGGCGCCGCACATCGCCATCACAAGGGAGTACTCCCCCTTGGCCATGAGGTTGGGAGTCAACGTGGCGGCTACACCCACCGCAGGAACCACAAACGGATGCAGCGCCATCAGTGGACGTATGTAGAGCGGCGGAATCCACCGCGGGCGCAAGATGGCTGCCAGGGTCAACAAAACGGCGACGCCAATCAGGGCCGTGAAGTACCACACGAGGGCCCCACCCAGCACCGAAACACCTGACCACGCCGTGGAAACCACAAAGCTGAGCGAGAGGGCTGCCAGGACCTTGTTATCCAAGCGGATCGCCGCATAGACGTAGGCAATCGTGCCGAGGACAGACGTCACCAGCCACGCGAGGGGCCCGTTGTGCAAAGCGAAGCTGTACATGGCCAGGCCGGTAACAGGGACCAGTGCCAAGCCTGTTCCGGTGAAGGCCATTGCCGCGGGGCGGAGACGCGGAACGCGTGGGTGAAGCACCAGTCCTGCGGCATAGAAGAGCACCGTGATAAGCCAAATGGCAACAAAACGAAGGGACTCAGGCAGGCTCGTACCCACAAAAAGTGCCCCGGCCGCCACCAAGAGGAGGCTCGCCACATAGAGGGTGATGTTGATGTTTTGCCGGTCGCGCTTCTCTGTGCGCTGAGCAGCCTCTTGGGGAGTCTCACCCTGCCAAGACGGCGCGGCTTGCGGTGGCGGCTGCATCTGCCCGGAACCTCCGGGAGCTTTGGGTATGGGGGCTGGGAGCACTACGCGTTGCGGCAAGGCACCCTGGGGCGGAGCGAACCCTGCAGCCGGACGCCGCGGCTCGTAGAGCGAGTAACCCTGCACCGGGGATCCGTGAACCGGGCGCGGTGCCGCAGGACGCTCAGGGGCAGGACGCACGGGGGCCGGACGCACAGGTGCAGCTTGCGTCACCACCGATGGCGCAGCAGTCGTTGCCGGCTGGACAGTCTGCGGGAGGGCCGGCTCGCCCTGCTTCGTATGCGAAGTCTTGGCTACGGCGTCTTGCCACCCAGCCAGATGCCCCGCGAGGTATGCCGCACGGTAAGCATCGACGTCGTCCTTCACCCCGCTGCTCCGTGAGCCTGCAACACGGCGGCCCCGGGCCACACCGAGGGCGTAGGCCCCGGCGCTAAGGCCGGCAAGGAACAGCAAGACGACGACGGTCAGGAACCCCAGCACGGCAACTCCAAAGGTGAGTCCGGGCAGACCACCCGGTTTATCCATTCGATAGAGAAATCATAACAAAGAAGAACCCCACCGCCGAAGCGATGGGGTTCTTCTGTGGGTAACCTCCGTCAGCCGGAGACTCGCCCGATCAACAAGCAGAAACTACTTGATGATCTTGGTAACACGTCCCGAACCAACGGTGCGGCCGCCTTCACGGATAGCGAAGCCGAGGCCCTCTTCCATAGCGATCGGCTGGATGAGCTCAACGGTCATCTCAGTGTTGTCGCCGGGCATAACCATTTCCGTGCCCTCAGGCAGGGTGATAACGCCGGTAACGTCCGTCGTACGGAAGTAGAACTGCGGGCGGTAGTTCGAGTAGAACGGGTTGTGACGTCCGCCTTCGTCCTTGGAAAGGATGTAGACGTTTGCCTCGAAGTCGGTGTGCGGGGTGATGGAACCCGGCTTGACGACAACCTGGCCACGCTCGACATCGTCGCGCTTGAGGCCACGGAGCAGCAGGCCACAGTTCTCGCCGGCCCATGCTTCGTCGAGCTGCTTGTGGAACATCTCGATACCGGTAACCGTGGTCTTCTGGATCGGGCGGATGCCAACGATCTCGACCTCGGAGTTGATGGCGAGGGTGCCACGCTCGGCGCGGCCCGTAACAACGGTGCCACGGCCGGTGATGGTGAAGACGTCCTCGATCGGCATCAGGAACGGCTTGTCGCGGTCACGTACGGGGTCCGGAACGGACTCGTCGACAGCTGCCATCAGGTCCTGGACGGACTTGACCCAAACCGGGTCGCCTTCCAGAGCCTTCAGACCGGAAACGCGAACGACAGGAGCGTCGTCACCGTCGAAGCCCTGCGAGCTCAGGAGCTCACGAACTTCCATTTCAACGAGGTCGAGGAGTTCCTCGTCCTCGACCATGTCGGACTTGTTCAGTGCGACCAGCAGGTAGGGAACACCAACCTGGCGGGCGAGCAGAACGTGCTCACGGGTCTGAGCCATCGGACCATCGGTTGCAGCAACCACGAGGATTGCGCCGTCCATCTGGGCAGCACCGGTGATCATGTTCTTGATGTAGTCAGCGTGACCCGGGGCGTCAACGTGTGCGTAGTGACGCTTCTCGGTCTGGTACTCCACGTGGGAGATGTTGATGGTAATACCGCGCTGGCGCTCTTCCGGAGCAGAGTCGATGGACGCGAAGTCGCGCTGCTCGTTGAGATCCGGGTACTGGTCGTACAGCACCTTGGAAATGGCGGCAGTCAGCGTCGTCTTACCGTGGTCAACGTGACCAATGGTGCCGATGTTGACGTGCGGCTTAGTCCGCTCGAACTTTGCCTTTGCCACAGGTTCCTCCTAGAACGATTTCAAGTGACGTGCTCCTCGGCCGCGCTTTTCGCGGCAGAAACTCTAGCAAGTCTACTTGGGGGCTTGGTTTTGGTGAAATTTCAGATTCAGGAACCAATACTAGTTCCTGGAGTCTGTTCGCGCAGGGGGCCGGGCCACGACCTTCGCCGTGGCCCCGCCACTCGCGCTGAGATGCCTTCCCGGGTACCGGAATTGCATCCGCTACCGGGTGATTACTCGCCGCGGGTCTTCTGGATGATCTCGTCGGCTACTGCCTTCGGGACCTCCGCGTAGCTGTCGAACGTCATCGAGTACACAGCACGGCCCTGGGTCTTGGACCGCAGGTCGCCGATGTAGCCGAACATTTCGGACAGCGGAACGTTCGCACGAACAACCTTCACGCCTGCAGCATCTTCCATGGACTGGATCATGCCACGGCGGGAGTTGAGGTCGCCGATCACGTCACCCATGTATTCCTCAGGGGTACGGACCTCGACGGCCATCAGGGGTTCGAGCAAGACAGGGTTGGCCTTGCGGGCACCCTCCTTGAACACCTGGGAGCCGGCGATCTTGAACGCCATTTCAGAGGAGTCGACATCGTGGTAAGCACCGTCGAGCAGGATCGCCTTGACGCCCACCATCGGGTAGCCGGCCAGGATACCGAACTGCATGGCGTCCTGGATACCAGCGTCAACGGAGGGGATGTATTCACGCGGAATACGGCCACCGGTGACCTTGTTTTCGAACTCGTAGAAGGTGCCGTCCGTGGTTTCCAGGGGCTCGAAGGAGACCTGGACCTTTGCGAACTGACCCGAACCACCAGTCTGCTTCTTGTGGGTGAAGTCAACCTTCTCCACAGCGCGCTTGATGGTTTCGCGGTAAGCAACCTGCGGCTTGCCGACGTTGGCCTCAACCTTGAATTCGCGGCGCATACGGTCAACGAGGATGTCGAGGTGGAGTTCACCCATACCCGCGATAACAGTCTGGCCGGTTTCTTCGTTGAGGGAGACCTGGAAGGTCGGGTCCTCAGCGGAGAGCTTCTGGATAGCCGTGGAGAGCTTCTCCTGGTCACCCTTGGTGTTCGGCTCGATCGCAACAGAGATCACGGGCTCCGGGAAGCTCATGGACTCGAGGACGATCTGGTTTGCGGGATCGCAGAGGGTGTCACCGGTGGTGGTGTCCTTCAGGCCGATCGCAGCGTAGATGTGGCCGGCGGTAGCGCCCTCAACAGGCATTTCCTTGTTGGCGTGCATCTGGAAGAGCTTGCCGATACGTTCCTTCTTGCCCTTGGTGGAGTTGACCACCTGCGCACCGGAATCAACGTGACCGGAGTACACGCGGATGAAGGTGAGCTGGCCGAAGAACGGGTGGGCAGCAATCTTGAACGCAAGAGCGGAGAACGGCTCGTCAGCGGAAGGCTTACGGGTCAGTTCCTTCTCTTCGTCGCGGGGATCGTGACCGATCATCGCAGGAACGTCGAGCGGGTTCGGCAGGAAGTCCACGACGGCGTCGAGCATCGGCTGGACACCGCGGTTCTTGAAGGCAGAACCACAGAAGACCGGGTAGAGCTCGGAGTTGATGGTCATCTTGCGGATGCCGGCCTTGAGCTCTTCGAGGGTGAGTTCTTCACCTTCGAGGTACTTCTCCATGAGTTCCTCGGAAGCCTCGGCAACAGTCTCAACGAGCTGTGCGCGGTATTCCTCGGCCTTTTCCTTGAGGTCCGCAGGAATTTCCTGGACCTCGTAGGAAGCACCCATGGTCACGTCGCCCTTGGCGTCGCCCGGCCAAACCAGTGCGCGCATTTCAAGGAGGTCGACGACGCCAACGAAGTCGTTCTCGGAGCCGATCGGCAGCTGCATGACCAGCGGCTTGGCACCGAGGCGGGAGATGATGGTGTCTACGGTGAAGTAGAAGTCAGCGCCCAGCTTGTCCATCTTGTTGACGAAGCAGATACGCGGAACGTTGTACTTGTCAGCCTGGCGCCAAACAGTCTCGGACTGCGGCTCCACGCCTTCCTTGCCGTCGAACACTGCAACTGCACCGTCGAGGACGCGCAGGGAGCGCTCAACCTCAACCGTGAAGTCCACGTGGCCCGGGGTGTCGATGATGTTGATCTGGTTCTTGTTCCAGAAACAGGTCACGGCCGCGGACGTGATGGTGATGCCGCGTTCCTTTTCCTGTTCCATCCAGTCGGTCGTCGAAGCGCCGTCGTGCGTTTCGCCGATCTTGTGGTTCACACCCGTGTAGAACAGGATGCGCTCGGTAGTGGTGGTCTTGCCGGCATCGATGTGGGCCATGATGCCGATATTGCGGACCTTGTTAAGGTCGGTAAGCACGTCCTGTGCCACGGGGTCTCCCTTTCGGATGGACTGCACGTCCGCCGCCGGCTCGGTGGAGCCGGCGGCGTCCGGGAAGTTTTACCAGCGGTAGTGTGCGAAGGCCTTGTTGGACTCGGCCATCTTGTGGGTGTCTTCGCGACGCTTGACAGCGGCACCGAGACCGTTCGAGGCATCCAGGATTTCGTTCTGGAGGCGCTCGGTCATCGTCTTTTCGCGGCGGGCCTTGGAGTAGCCCACGAGCCAACGCAGTGCGAGGGCGGTGGAGCGACCCGGCTTGACCTCAACCGGAACCTGGTAGGTGGCGCCACCAACACGGCGGGAACGCACTTCCAGGGAAGGCTTGACGTTGTCCATGGCCTTCTTCAGGGCTGCGACGGGGTCGCCGCCCGTCTTGGCGCGGGCACCTTCGAGTGCACCGTAAACGATGCGCTCTGCGGTGGACTTCTTGCCGTCAATCAGGACCTTGTTGATCAGCTGGGTGACCAACGGGGAGCCGTAGACGGGATCTGAAACGAGCGGCCGCTTCGGGGCCGGACCCTTGCGAGGCATATTACTTCTTCTCCATCTTTGCGCCGTAGCGGCTGCGGGCCTGCTTGCGGTTCTTGACACCCTGGGTGTCGAGGGCTCCGCGGACGATCTTGTA
The DNA here is from genome assembly GCF_015040095.1 of Paenarthrobacter sp. YJN-5. Taxonomy (NCBI): domain Bacteria; kingdom Bacillati; phylum Actinomycetota; class Actinomycetes; order Micrococcales; family Micrococcaceae; genus Paenarthrobacter; species Paenarthrobacter sp. YJN-5. The sequence goes on along the minus strand of NZ_CP053544.1, from coordinate 1,286,679 downwards.
GCGGACACCCGGGAGGTCCTTCACACGACCACCACGGACGAGCACGATGGAGTGCTCCTGCAGGTTGTGGCCAACGCCGGGGATGTAGGCGGTAACTTCCACGCCACCGTTGAGGCGCACACGTGCGACCTTACGAAGGGCCGAGTTCGGCTTCTTCGGAGTGGTGGTGTAGACGCGGGTGCAAACACCGCGGCGCATCGGGCTGCCCTTCAGCGCGGGAGCCTTGGTCTTGGAGACCTTCGGCGTGCGGCCCTTGCGGACCAGCTGGTTAATCGTAGGCACTTTCGTGTTCTCCGTTGTTTGATCTCTGCCCCCACGCACAGGCGCCAGCCGGTGCACATGTGGGAACTTTGGCGTTGCTCATGCGGCCGGCCGGAACTTCCGGTAGGCGTGCAAAAGTGCGGCATTCGTTGCGCAAGTTGCCCGCAACCCGGAAACAGACTCCACACCCAACACCATGAGAACAAAACCAAAATGATGCTGCGGCGGCCTTCATCCACTGCCACACAGAACAATTACATAAAGTCTAGCACGGCTTGATCTCATGCCTTAATCGGGTGTATGGAGGGCGACGGCGGAAGCCGGGTGCCGCCGTCGCCCTCCACTCCCCCGGGTTGCGGCGGAGTGGCCGTTAACGCGCCGAACCCCGCACTCCGAAGAATGCGGGGCCCGGCGTTCAGTCAATGACTAACGCTGCAATCAGCGGAAGTCGTTGCCGAGGTCGTAGTCATCCAGCGGGATGGCGTGGAACTCGGGGGCACCGTCCCCACCCAGGGCGTCATAGGAGAAGTCGGTGAAAGCGCTGGGGCCCGTGAACAGGCTTGCCTTTGCTTCTTCCGTCGGCTCCACAGTGACCTGCGTGTAGCGCGGCAGACCCGTACCAGCCGGGATGAGCTTACCGATGATGACGTTTTCCTTGAGGCCGAGCAGCGGATCGCTCTTGCCTTCCATGGCCGCCTGCGTCAGGACGCGGGTGGTCTCCTGGAAGGAAGCCGCGGACAGCCAGGACTCGGTGGCCAAGGAAGCCTTGGTGATACCCATGAGTTCCGGACGGCCGGAAGCCGGTGCCTTGCCCTCGGATACGACGCGGCGGTTCTCTTCCTCGAAGCGCGTGCGCTCTGCCAGTTCACCCGGCAGGAGGTCGGAGTCGCCGGACTCGATGACCGTAACGCGGCGCAGCATCTGGCGGACGATAACCTCGACGTGCTTGTCGTGGATACCAATACCCTGGCTGCGGTACACGCCCTGCACTTCGTCCACAAGGAACTTCTGTGCTGCACGCGGACCCATGATGCGCAGAACCTGCTTCGGGTCCACCGGACCGTTGATCAGCTTCTGGCCGACGCTCACGTGGTCGCCGTCTTCGATGAGGAGGCGGGACCGGCGCAGTACCGGGTAGGCGATTTCTTCGGAACCGTCGTCCGGAGTGATCACCAGGCGCATCTGGCGCTCGGACTCTTCGATGGTGATGCGGCCGGCTGCTTCCGCAATCGGTGCCACACCCTTCGGAGTACGGGCTTCGAACAGTTCCTGGATACGGGGCAGACCCTGGGTGATGTCGTCGCCACCACCTGCGGACACAGCACCACCGGTGTGGAACGTACGCATGGTCAGCTGGGTACCGGGCTCACCGATCGACTGTGCGGCGATGATGCCGACGGCCTCTCCGATGTCCACGGTCTTGCCGGTTGCCAGCGAACGGCCGTAGCACAGGGCACAAGTGCCGACCTTGGACTCACAGGTGAGAACGGAACGGACCTTGACTTCGGTGATGCCGGCTGCAAGCAGCTGGCCGATCACGACGTCGCCGCAGTCGGTGCCGGCCGGTGCCAGGACGTTGCCCTGGGCATCGACGACGTCGACAGCCAGCGTACGTGCGTAGGCGCTGTTCTCGACGTTCTCGTCCAGGACCAACTCGCCGTTGGAGTCCGGAACTGCGATCGGCGTGACCAGGCCGCGCTCGGTACCACAGTCCTCTTCGCGGACGATGACGTCCTGCGAGACGTCCACGAGACGACGGGTCAGGTAACCCGAGTTGGCGGTACGGAGAGCGGTATCGGCCAGACCCTTACGGGCACCGTGCGTGGCGATGAAGTATTCCAGCACCGACAGGCCCTCACGGTAGGAGGACTTGATCGGACGCGGGATGATTTCACCCTTCGGGTTGGCCACAAGACCACGGATACCCGCGATCTGGCGGACCTGCATCCAGTTACCACGTGCACCGGAGGACACCATGCGGTTGATGGTGTTCATCGGGGACAGGCTGTCACGCATCGCCTGGGCGATCTCGTTGGTTGCCTTGTTCCAGATCTCGATCAGTTCCTGGCGACGCTCGTCGTCGTCGATCAGGCCCTTGTCGTACTGGCCCTGGATCTTGGCAGCCATGTTCTCGTAACCGGCAAGGATGCCCGGCTTGGTGTCCGGAACCTCGATGTCGGAGATGGCCACGGTGACGCCCGAGCGGGTAGCCCAGTAGAAGCCGGCGTCCTTCAGGTTGTCCAGCGTTGCCGCAGTGACAACCTTCGGGTAGCGCTCTGCGAGGTCGTTGACGATCCGGGACAGTTCGCCCTTGTCCGCAACAGCCTCAACCCAGGGGTAGTCCTCAGGCAGGGTCTGGTTGAAGATGACCTGGCCGAGGGAGGTTTCAACGAGAGCCGGCTGACCGGGCTCCCAACCTTCCGGAGCTTCCCAACCTGCGTAGGGAACGAAGTTCTCCAGACGGATCTTCACCTGGGAGTTCAGGTGCAGCTCGCGGGCATCGTAGGCCATGATGGCTTCCGACACCGAGGAGAACACGCGGCCCTCGCCGGCGGAGCCGACGCGCTTGGTGGTCAGGTGGTACAGGCCGATGATCATATCCTGCGAAGGCAGGGTGACCGGGCGGCCATCGGACGGCTTCAGGATGTTGTTCGAGGACAGCATCAGGATGCGGGCTTCGGCCTGGGCTTCCGGGCTCAGCGGCAGGTGGACTGCCATCTGGTCGCCGTCGAAGTCAGCGTTGAAGGCGCCACAAACCAGCGGGTGAAGCTGGATTGCCTTACCTTCAACAAGCTGCGGTTCGAAGGCCTGGATACCAAGGCGGTGCAGGGTAGGTGCACGGTTGAGCAGCACCGGGTGTTCGGTGATGATCTCTTCCAGCACGTCCCAGACCTGCGGACGGTAACGCTCGACCATGCGCTTTGCCGACTTGATGTTCTGTGCGTGGTTAAGGTCAACCAGGCGCTTCATCACGAACGGCTTGAAGAGCTCCAGGGCCATCTGCTTCGGCAGGCCGCACTGGTGCAGCTTCAGCTGCGGGCCGACGACGATGACCGAACGGCCGGAGTAGTCAACACGCTTACCGAGCAAGTTCTGGCGGAAACGGCCCTGCTTGCCCTTGAGCATGTCGCTCAGGGACTTCAGCGGACGGTTGCCCGGGCCAGTGACAGGACGGCCACGACGGCCGTTGTCGAAGAGGCTGTCAACGGCTTCCTGAAGCATGCGCTTCTCGTTGTTGACGATGATCTCCGGAGCACCGAGGTCAAGCAGGCGCTTGAGGCGGTTGTTGCGGTTGATCACACGGCGGTAGAGGTCGTTGAGGTCGGAGGTCGCGAAGCGGCCACCGTCCAGCTGGACCATCGGGCGCAGTTCCGGCGGGATCACCGGGACGGCGTCGAGAACCATGCCAAGCGGGCTGTTGTTCGTGGTGAGGAACGCGTTGACAACCTTGAGGCGCTTCAGGGCGCGGGTCTTGCGCTGGCCCTTGCCGTTCTGGATGACATCGCGCAAGGACTCAGCCTCAGCCTGCATGTCGAAGGTCTCAAGACGCTTCTTGATGGCTTCGGCACCCATGGAGCCCTCGAAGTACATGCCGTAACGGTCACGCAGTTCGCGGTACAGGCCCTCGTCACCTTCGAGGTCGGCGACCTTGAGGTTCTTGAAGCGGTCCCAGACCTGTTCAAGGCGCTCGATGTCGGCGTCGGCGCGCTTGCGGACGTTCGCCATCTGGCGGTCCGCGGAGTCGCGGGCCTTCTTCTTGTCCGCACCCTTGGCACCCTCGCCCTCAAGACGGGCAAGCTCGTCTTCAAGGTCGCGGGCGATCTGGGCGATGTCGCTGTCGCGGTTGTCGATCAGCTGCTTCTTCTCGAGGTCGTGCTCGACCTGGAGATTCGGCAGTTCAGCGTGGCGGTTTTCCTCGTCAACGCTGGTGATCATGTAGGCAGCGAAGTAGATGACCTTCTCGAGGTCCTTCGGAGCCAGGTCCAGAAGGTAGCCAAGGCGCGACGGAACGCCCTTGAAGTACCAGATGTGGGTAACGGGAGCGGCGAGCTCAATGTGGCCCATGCGCTCACGGCGCACCTTGGCGCGGGTGACTTCAACACCACAACGCTCACAGATGATGCCCTTGAAGCGGACGCGCTTGTACTTGCCGCAGTAGCATTCCCAGTCACGGGAAGGTCCGAAGATCTTCTCGCAGAAAAGACCGTCCTTCTCAGGCTTGAGAGTGCGGTAGTTGATGGTTTCCGGCTTCTTGACCTCACCGTAAGACCAGCCACGGATGTCTTCCGCGGTGGCGAGGCCGATCTGCATGAGGCCGAAGGAGGATTCGCTGGACATATGGTCCCTGTTCTCTCTTGTTCTCTAAATTCTGAAGTCTTGGTTACGGAAAGAGGGAGCTGCCCGGCGGGCGGTGCTGGCACCACCCGCCGGAGCGGCTGCTAGACCTCTTCTACGGAACTGGGCTCTGCGCGAGACAGATCGATGCCCAGTTCTTCCGCAGCCGTGAAGACTGCGTCATCAGAGTCACGCATTTCGATCGTGGTTCCGTCGGTGGAAAGAACTTCCACGTTCAGGCACAACGACTGCATTTCCTTGATCAAGACCTTGAAGGACTCAGGAACGCCAGGCTCGGGGATGTTCTCGCCCTTGACGATGGCTTCGTAGACCTTCACGCGGCCGTGGATGTCATCCGACTTGATCGTGAGGAGTTCCTGAAGGGTGTAAGCGGCGCCGTAAGCTTCGAGCGCCCACACTTCCATTTCACCGAAGCGCTGGCCACCGAACTGTGCCTTACCACCCAGCGGCTGCTGCGTGATCATGGAGTACGGGCCGGTGGAACGCGCGTGGATCTTGTCGTCCACCAGGTGGTGGAGCTTCAGGATGTACATGTAACCGACGGAGATCGGGTCCGGGAACGGCTCGCCGGAGCGGCCGTCGAACAGACGGGTCTTGCCGGAGGAGTCGATCAGGCGGTCGCCGTCACGGGTCACGTTGGTGGAGTCAAGCAGGCCCGTGATTTCCTCTTCGCGGGCGCCGTCGAACACCGGGGTGGCAACGGTGGTCTGGCCGGTTTCACGAGGCAGGTTCGGGAGGTTCTTGACCCACTCCGGCTCGCCTTCGATCTTCCAACCGGTCTTGGCAACCCAACCGAGGTGGGTTTCCAGGACCTGGCCGACGTTCATACGACCCGGAACACCAAGCGGGTTCAGGACGATGTCCACCGGGGTACCGTCTGCAAGGAAGGGCATGTCCTCGACCGGGAGGATCTTGGAGATAACACCCTTGTTGCCGTGGCGGCCGGCGAGCTTGTCGCCGTCGGTGATCTTACGCTTGGCTGCAACGTAGACGCGGACCAGCTGGTTCACGCCCGGGGGCAGTTCGTCGTCGTTGTCGCGGTCGAAGACGCGCACGCCGATGACCGTACCGGACTCGCCGTGGGGCACCTTCAGCGAGGTGTCGCGGACTTCGCGGGACTTCTCACCGAAGATCGCGCGGAGGAGGCGCTCTTCCGGAGTCAGTTCGGTTTCACCCTTAGGGGTGACCTTTCCGACCAGGATGTCCCCTGCTTCAACCTCGGCACCGATGTGGATGATGCCGCGCTCGTCCAGGCCCGCCAGGACTTCCTCGGACACGTTGGGGATGTCACGGGTGATTTCCTCGGCACCAAGCTTGGTGTCGCGGGCATCGATCTCGTGCTCCTCGATGTGGATGGAGGACAGAACGTCTTCAGCGACGATGCGCTGGGACAGGATGATGGCGTCCTCGAAGTTGTGGCCTTCCCATGACATGAATGCCACGAGCAGGTTCTTGCCGAGGGCAAGTTCACCCTGGTCCGTTGCCGGGCCGTCGGCGATGATGCCGCCAACTTCCAGGCGCTGGCCTTCGTTGACCAGGACGCGGTGGTTGTAGCAGTTGCCCTGGTTGGAGCGGGCGAACTTGTTGATGCGGTAGTTGGTTTCCGTACCGTCGTCATTGAGCATGACAACCAGCTCGGCGGAAACTTCGGTGACCACACCGGCCTTCTTGGCGATGACAACGTCTCCGGCGTCAACAGCTGCGGCGCGCTCCATGCCGGTGCCCACGAACGGAGCCTCGGAACGGACCAGCGGCACAGCCTGGCGCTGCATGTTGGCACCCATGAGTGCGCGGTTGGCGTCGTCGTGCTCGAGGAACGGGATCAGGGCCGTTGCCACGGACACCATCTGGCGCGGGGAAACGTCCATGTACTGGACATCCTCGGCCGGAACCAGCACGGGCTCGCCTCCACCACCACGGGCACGGACAAGAACGGTCTCTTCTGAGAAGCGCTTGTCGGCATCCAGCGGAGCGTTGGCCTGTGCGATCAGGACCTCGGCCTCGTCATCTGCGGTGAGGTATTCGACGTCGTCGGACACAACACCGTTGGTGACCTTGCGGTACGGGGTTTCGATGAAGCCGAACGGGTTGATGCGGCCGTAGGAAGCCAACGAACCGATCAGGCCGATGTTCGGGCCTTCAGGAGTTTCGATGGGGCACATACGTCCGTAGTGGGACGGGTGAACGTCACGGACTTCCATGCCTGCGCGGTCACGGGACAGACCACCCGGGCCAAGGGCCGACAGGCGGCGCTTGTGGGTCAAACCCGACAGCGGGTTGTTCTGGTCCATGAACTGCGACAGCTGGGAGGTTCCGAAGAACTCCTTGATGGCTGCAACAACCGGGCGGATGTTGATCAGGGTCTGCGGCGTGATGGCTTCGACATCCTGCGTGGTCATGCGTTCGCGGACGACGCGCTCCATGCGGGACAGGCCGGTGCGGACCTGGTTTTCGATCAGTTCGCCAACGGCGCGGATGCGGCGGTTGCCGAAGTGGTCGATGTCGTCGATCTCGACGCGGAGCTCGTGGTCTTCGCCGTCGCGCTTGCCCATGATGGTCTTCTCGCCGGCGTGCAGCGCAACGAGGAACTTGATCATGGCGACGATGTCTTCAACGTGCAGGACCGAAGCTTCCTTGTCACCAAGGGAGCGGTCGATGCCCAGCTTGCGGTTGATCTTGTAACGGCCAACCTTGGCCAGATCGTAGCGCTTGGGGTTGAAGTACAGGTTGTCCAGCAGGGACTGGGCAGCTTCGACTGTGGGCGGCTCGCCCGGACGCAGCTTGCGGTAGATGTCCAGCAGGGCGTCTTCGCGGGTCTCGGTGGCGTCCTTCTCCAGCGTTGCACGCATGGAGTCGTACTGGCCGAACTCTTCGAGGATCTGGCCTTCGGTCCAGCCAAGGGCCTTCAGCAGGACGGTAACGGACTGCTTGCGCTTACGGTCGAGGCGAACACCGACCTGGTCGCGCTTGTCGATTTCGAGCTCGAACCAAGCACCACGGGACGGGATGATCTTCGCGGTGAAGATGTCCTTGTCACTGGTCTTGTCTGCAGCGCGCTCGAAGTAGGCGCCGGGCGAACGGACCAACTGGGAAACAACAACACGCTCGGTGCCGTTGACGACGAACGTTCCCTTTTCGGTCATGAGCGGGAAGTCGCCCATGAACACGGTCTGCTGCTTGATTTCGCCCGTGTTGTTGTTCATGAACTCGGCCTTGACGTACAAGGGAGCCGAGTAGGTGGCGTCACGGTCTTTGCATTCGGCCATGGTGTACTTCGGATCAGCGAACTCCGGCTCGGAGAAGCTCAGGGACATGGTGCCCTGGAAGTCCTCGATCGGGGAGATCTCTTCGAAGATGTCGGCAAGTCCAGAGGTGGTGGCGACGCTGAGATCGCCCTCCTCGACAGCCTTCGCTACCCGCGCCTGCCAGCGTTCGTTTCCGACCAGCCAGTCAAAGCTGTCTGTCTGCAGGGCGAGAAGATTCGGAACATCCAGCGGTTCGTGAATCTTTGCGAATGAGAGGCGGCGGGTGGCACCATCGGTGCTTGCCGTGTTAGCGGTTTCGTTATTAGAGGTGCTCGAGGCGACCAAGAGGGATCCTTCCACAGACCTTCAGGCGTTTTCAGATCTCCCCCGTTTGCATCCCGCGGAGTTCTCCGCGGCATACTTAATCCGGTTCCGCTATATGACCCGGACCCAGCCCCGCAAAAGGTAGATGCACGCCTTGGACGGCATGCCGATTGACGCAGCTGAGATGTAAAGCCCACCGCTATATGAAGGCTGAAGGTTAACAGGGAAGACGCAAATATCTACGATACGGCAAAGTAGCCTTTCTGTCTACCCCAGATCGTCCGGGATTGCAAGCACCGTTGCTGCAGGCACCAAAGCGAAGGCGCTCCACGGCCCCGGGCAGGTCTTCCGGAAGAGTGCCTTTCCAAGCCGGGTTCCGGAGCGCCCGCCGCGCGATAGCCTAGGACGTAATACAACCGGACCGGAAGAGAGACCATGACAAACTCCGACGACAATGACGTTGTCATCCTTGCAGGTTCCCGGACCCCGCAGGGCCGCCTCAACGGGCAGCTGGCGGGCTTCACCGCCGTCGAGCTTGGTGCCCATGCGATCACCGGCGCCCTGGCGGCGAGCGGTGTCAAGGCCGAGCAGGTGGACGCCGTCATCATGGGACAGGTATTGCAGGCAGGCGCCGGCCAGAACCCCGCCAGGCAGAGCGCCATAGCCGCAGGCGTTGGCTGGAATATCCCGGCCGTGACCATCAACAAGGTCTGCCTGTCCGGGCTCACGGCGGTCATCGACGCTGCCCGGATGATCCGCGCCGGAGATGCCACGGTAGTTGTGGCCGGCGGACAGGAGTCCATGACGCGTGCTCCGCACCTCCTCCCCGGTTCACGCCAGGGATGGACCTACGGAGCAGTCCAGGCCTTGGACGTCGCCGCGCACGACGGCCTGACAGATGCTTTCGACGGGCAGTCGATGGGACTCTCCACGGAATCGAAGAACGTAACGCTCGGCATTGACCGGCGTGCCCAGGACGAGGTGGCCGCGGCTTCCCACCAACGCGCCGCCGCCGCAGCGGAGGCGGGAATCTTCGACGTCGAAATTGCGCCACTCAGCGTCAAGCAGCGCAAGGGAGATCCCGTGGTGCTGACCTCGGATGAGGGGATCCGGCCCAACACCACGCTGGAAACGCTCGCCCCGCTCAAGGCCGCCTTCGCGACGGACGGAACCATTACTGCCGGCAACTCCTCTCCCCTGTCCGACGGCGCCTCCGCGCTGGTGTTGACCAGTCGCCGCTTCGCCAAGGACAACGGCCTCGAATACCTTGCCGTCGTGGGCAAGCCGGGGCAGGTGGCCGGACCGGACAATTCCCTGCACTCGCAGCCTTCCAACGCCATTGCACAGGCTTTGAAGAAGGCCGGCTGGGTTGCCGAAGACCTGGATTTCATAGAGATCAATGAGGCCTTCGGGTCCGTTGCCGTCCAGTCCCTCAAGGACCTCCAATACCCCTTGGAAAAGTGCAACATCCACGGTGGAGCGATTGCCCTGGGCCACCCGATCGGCGCCTCCGGAGCCCGTCTGGCCCTGCACGCAGCGCATGAGCTCCGACGGAGGGGAACGGGCAAGGCCGCCGTATCGTTGTGCGGCGGCGGAGGCCAAGGCGAAGCCCTCCTCCTGTACCGCGACTAAGGGAGGTCCGGACCATGGCCCACGCCAACGGCGCCCAACGGTTCCTGGATGATGCCGCCGCCCGCGGACTGGACGTGGACGTCGTCGAACGTCCGGCAGCCCGCAGCCTGGAAGAAGCGGCGAGCATCCTCGGAATCAATCCCGCTGACATCGTGAAGTCCCTCGTGGTCAAGCACAGGGACGGCACGTTCCTTTTCGCGCTCATTCCCGGCGACCGGCAGATCTCGTGGCCGAAGCTGCGTGCTCTGGTGGGGGTCAACAAGCTCTCACTGCCGGCAGCGGACGTTGCGCTGGAAGCCACCGGCTACGAACGCGGGACCATCACTCCCCTGGGCAGCACGAACGCCTGGCCTGTCTATGCTGACGCCTCGATCGCGGGCCGCCGGATCTCGATGGGGGCCGGTGCGCACGGGCGCAGCGCCTTCGTGGATGCCGACGCGCTGACGGCGGCGCTGAACGCCGTCGTGGCAGACATCAGCGAACCCAACTAAGTCGCATTTGTGCGCGTTCTGAGCCCTCAAAACGCGCACTAATGCGACCTGGTTGGGTGCTTTAACAGCAGGAAGCCCCGCCCGGCGAACCGGACGGGGCTTCCCAAAGCAGAACGAGTTACTTGAGGGTAACCGTTGCGCCAGCTTCTTCGAGCTGAGCCTTTGCCTTCTCTGCGGCTTCCTTGGTGGCGCCTTCGAGAACAGCCTTCGGTGCACCGTCAACCAGGTCCTTGGCTTCCTTGAGGCCGAGGGAGGTGATGGCGCGAACTTCCTTGATCACTGCGATCTTCTTGTCGCCGGCTGCTTCGAGGATGACGTCGAATTCGGTCTTCTCTTCAGCAGCTTCAGCACCGGCGCCGCCGCCGGCGGGGCCTGCAACTGCAACAGCAGCAGCAGTAACTTCGAAGGTCTCTTCGAAGAGCTTGACGAACTCGGAGAGCTCGATGATGGTCAGTTCCTTGAAAGCTTCAATGAGCTCTTCGTTGCTGAGCTTCGCCATGGTGGCGTCCTTCCATTAGGTGGTGCTGGTCCGGACCTTGCCGTTCCGTGCACCGGAGTTTGATTGGGGGGAGAACTTAGTTCTCTTCGGTTGCAGCTTCGGCAGCAGCCGGTGCTTCTTCAGCAGCCGGAGCTTCTTCGGTTGCAGCCTCTTCAGCCGGTGCTTCTTCAGCGGCCGGTGCAGGAGCGCCGCCCTCTTCTTCAAGCTTGAGGCGCAGGGCATCGATGATGCGTGCAGCAGCGGATGCAGGAGCCTTGAGGACACCGGCAACACGTGCAAGCTGGAACTCGCGGGACTCGAGGGCAGCCAGTGCGGCGACACCCTCAGCGTCCAGTGCCTTGCCTTCGAACAGGCCGGTCTTGATGACCAGCTGCTTGTTGGCCTTGGCAAAGTCCGTCAGGCTCTTTGCAGCAGCAACGGCGTCGCCCTTGATGAAGGCGATCGCAGTGGGGCCGGCGAGCTGGCCGTCGAATGCATCGACACCAGCTTCCTTGGCTGCAATGGCGCTCAGGGTGTTCTTGACGACCGAGAACTTGGTGTCCTGGCCGAGAGCAACACGGAGTTCCTTGAGCTGCGCAACAGAGAGCCCACGGTATTCGGTCAGGACAGCCGCAGTCGATTCCTTGAAATCGTTGGTGATCTCTGCAACTGCGGAGACCTTGCTAGGCGTTGTCATAACCCTCCTTCCGGGGAATAAAGCCGGTCTTCCGGGTCCCCGCTCACGAGAGCTAAAACTAAAAAACGCCCCGCGCAGATGCACGGGGCTTGGCTCAACACAGCTTTACTGTGGAGACTCAACTCGTTCACCTGCGTTGGCCGCCCTATGTCAGGGTCCTTCGTCAAGAAATTCACCTTGTTCTCACGGGCGTAGCTACAGAGCTGAGCTTTGCTCGAAAGGGTGGATTCCCATCAACCGACGGTCTTTGGTAATTCAAGGTTACGGGAGACGGCATGCGAACTCCAAATCGGCCCCCTAGTCCGATGTGGTCGCCCCGGCCGAGCGGCGCGGCAGTTCCTTTTGCCACAGTCCGGTGACTCCCGCCGTCGTGAATCCCAACTGCTTGTTGACCGTCAGGAGGTAGCGGTTCTCCGGCGCGTTCCACGTGTAGATCACCCTGGCGTCCGGGAACTGCTCACTCAGGCGTTCCATGTTGGCCACCTTGATCAGGAGCCCCAGCTTGTTCCCCCGGTGCTCCTGCAGGACCAAGGTGTCATCCTGGAAGACGACGTCCTGGCGGTGCGCCAGAACGCTGATGGTGGTCAGGCCTACCAGCTTCCCGGTAGCAACATGCTCGACGGCGGTAACAACCGTCCGCCTTCCCTGCGCCATGGCTGCGTCTTCCGTTTCCCGCAATACCGCAGCGTCGAAGACCATGCCGGTGTCCGCCCCGGCCGGCTCGTCGTCCTCGTCCTCGCCGTGGACCACTTCGCCGGCAGCGTTCTCCAGCTCCGCCACGCCCTCGAGCAACCGCTCAGGGCAGCGGTCAGTCCAGTGGTGCAACGCGTAGCGGCCGGCGTTGGCTTCCTCGGCTTCGGCCTGGAGATCCGCCACCAGCTTGGAATCCAGCGGAAGGACACATGAGCTGAACTGCTCGATGTGCTGCAGCGTATAGCCCGCCCGCTGTGCGAAGTCCACCTCACGGCTGCTGACAGGAACGAAGCCAGGCCCGGTGCCGGGAATGAGCTGGTCTTCCGGAATCTCGGTCAGGGACGTTGCCGGGTGGTTGGTGTCCACCAAAACCATGGTGCGGCCCTCTGCCCGGGCGAGCTGTTCGGCGGCTTCAAGGAGGTGGCGGCCCACGCCCCTGCGCTGGTATTCGGGCAGGACATCCAAGGTGAATTCGGCCAGGTCGATGTTGTCAGCCAACGGCAAGGCGATGTCTATGGTTCCTACGATTTTGCCATCCACTTTGGCGACCAGGATGATCTGGCGTTCGTAGGGATCGGAGAACTCCAGCATTTTCTCCAGCGGCGTGTAGGCGAGGTCGTCACTCCCCCAGGTCTGCATCCGCACCCGCCGGGCAACCTCGACCGCGTCGAGGAAGTCCTTGGCGTCCGGGCTGTCCAGGTTGTCGGGAACCCATGCCTGCTCAACCTCGACGGTCTTCGCCTCTTCTAAAGTCATACCAACCGTTTCTGCCATTCGCCTTCAAAACCGGAAGGTTTGAATCCCAAGGCGATATTAATGGCCAGCATATGCTGGTTTTCACTGGCATTCCATGTCATGACGGACGTACCTGCAGGCCAGGCCAGCACTGCTTTGCGCAGGTTGGCAACTTTCACCAGCATTCCCAAACGGTGTCCCCGATGGGCCGGGTCCACCAGGGTGTCCTCCTGGAAAATCACCGCCGGCATGGCCTCCCGATGAACCAACGCGGTATAGGCAGCCAGTTCCCCTGAGTCGTTGTGCCGGGCCACGGAAACCAATGCGTCCAAACCGCCCATACGCCAGGTAGCTTCTTCCTGCCGCACCCTTGCCGCATCCCATGCTTCGCCTTCCCACCCCAGACCGGCGATGGGAACTTCCGTGCTCATAAGGCTCTTGAGCCGCGCATAGGCTTCAACAAACTCAGCCGGGCAACGATCCGACCACGTGATGACACTGTAAGCCGTGGAACGGGACCGGGCGTCCGCTTCCAGGGCGTCGATGTGCGTCCCGTCAAAGGGCAGCGCCAGGCTGCTGTTGGTCTCCACCTGTTCCAGCGAGTAGCCGCAGTGAACGGCGAAGCGGGTTGAGGCACTGTCCCGGGGCACACCGCCGCTGCCCGATGCGGCTTCCAATAGAGGCACTCCCGCCAGCACGGGCGCGATTGGCTCACCGCAGTAACCGTCGAAGGAGCTCCGGCCACGGTCTTTGGCCACGCCCTCCAATACCCCCAGGATCACCGACCCGAAACCGCGGCGACAAAAAGGTGCGTCCACCAGGACGTGTACGCCCGCCGTCGTCGTATTTTCGCTCAAGGGAAGCGTCAACGTGCCGCAGCCGACAATCCGCTCCTCGAGACGTGCCACGTAGACGTGACGTTCTTCGTATTCGTTTCCCCGCCAGAAGGCTATGTCCTCCTCAAGGGTGGCGGCCCGGTCCGCAGTGCCCCACAGGGCCAGTTCGTGGCGTACGCCAAGTTCATGGAAGGCCCTGAAGTCCGGAGTGATGCGCGCCCCGGGACCGTCCGGGGCGTTGATCCGCTCCACGGTTGGTCCCGCGTTGCTTAATTCGCCGCTGTTCATAAGGTTCGACGACGTCACGCCCCACAGCCTAGGGCCCGCGGTCAGGCGGAACAAGACCCCGCCCGGGACGCCGAAGTCGGGCCCTCCGTTGCACCGGGCAGGAATGCGGAAAGGACCGCCCGGCAATGCCGGACGGTCCTTTCAGAGCCGATGCTCGTCGAATGCTTACGCCTCGATGAGAACCTTGGTGACGTTCGGGTCAACGGAGATACCCGGGCCGAACGTGGTGGCAACGGTGGCCTTCTGGATGTAGCGGCCCTTGGAAGCGGACGGCTTCAGGCGAAGAACCTCTTCCAGTGCGGCTGCGTAGTTCTCGGCCAGCTTGGTGGCGTCGAAGGAAACCTTGCCGATGATGAAGTGCAGGTTCGAGTGCTTGTCGACGCGGAAGTCGATCTTGCCACCCTTGATGTCGTTGACAGCCTTGGTGACATCCGGGGTAACCGTGCCGGTCTTCGGGTTCGGCATGAGGTTACGCGGGCCGAGGACCTTACCGAGACGGCCAACCTTGCCCATGAGGTCAGGGGTGGCAACGGCTGCGTCGAAGTCGGTCCAGCCGCCGGCGATCTTTTCGATCAGGTCATCGGAGCCAACGAAGTCGGCGCCGGCTGCGATTGCTGCCTCAGCCTTGTCACCGGTTGCGAAAACCAGGACACGGGCGGTCTTGCCGGTGCCGTGGGGGAGGTTGACCGTGCCGCGGACCATCTGGTCAGCCTTGCGGGGGTCAACGCCGAGGCGGAAAGCAACCTCAACCGTTGCGTCGAACTTCGACGGGTTGGTTTCCTTTGCCAGGGTGATTGCCTCGAACGGGGCGTAGGCCTTGCCTGCCTCGATCTTGGCTACGGCTGCCTCATATGCTTTGCTGCGCTTTGCCATGCTGCTTGTTTCTCCTTGTGCAGTTGTGGTCTTCGGACCGCGCTGGGCCCTGCCACAGTCGTGGATCCGGCAAAGGATCCTGCGACATTTCTATGTTCGGTTGCCGGTTTCCCGGCGGGTGAAGGCTGTAATTAGCCCTCGACGGTGATGCCCATGGAGCGGGCAGTGCCGGCGATGATCTTGGCAGCAGCCGCGATGTCGTTGGCGTTGAGGTCTTCCATCTTGGTGGAAGCAATTTCCTCGACCTGTGCCTGGGTCAGCTTGGCAACCTTGACGGTGTGCGGGGTAGCCGAACCCTTGGCGACGCCTGCAGCCTTCTTGATGAGCTCTGCAGCCGGCGGGGTCTTGGTGATGAAGGTGAAGGAGCGGTCCTCGTAGACCGTGATTTCCACCGGAATGACGTTTCCGCGCTGGGATTCCGTAGCAGCGTTGTACGCCTTGCAGAATTCCATGATGTTGACACCGTGCTGGCCAAGCGCAGGACCGATCGGCGGAGCCGGGTTAGCGGCACCTGCCTGGATCTGCAGCTTGATGAGGCCGGTGACCTTCTTCTTGGGAGCCAATGTAGGGTCCTTCTCTCAATAGCTTCCTGGGGCACAGGAGCGCGTCCCAGGTTGGTGGCCGCCATGGCAAGGCGACCGGCCGCTACCCAAGCCGCTAAGCAGGCGGCCGGGAGCGAAATCTGTGTATCAGCTAGATCTTGGTGACCTGGTTGAATGCGAGCGTAACCGGGGTTTCGCGCTCGAAGATGGAGACCAGCACCACGAGGGTCTGGGATTCGGGCTTGATCTCGGAGATCGTTGCCGGAAGGGTTTCGAACGGGCCCTCCTTGACGATGACGGACTCGCCGACCTCGAAGTCCACAGCCACCGGAGCCTGCTGCTGCTTGTTGACCGGCTTGCCCTTCTCAGCCTGTTCTTCTTCGAAGACCGGGGCGAGCATGGAGAAGACCTCGTCAAGGCGGAGCGGAACCGGGTTGTGGGCGTTGCCCACAAAGCCCGTGACACCGGGGGTGTGGCGGACGGCGCCCCAGGAAGCGTCGGTCAGGTCCATGCGGACCAGCACGTATCCGGGAATGCGTACGCGGTTGATGACCTTGCGCTGCGCGTTCTTGATCTCGACGACTTCTTCCATCGGAACCTGGATCTCGAAGATGTAATCTTCCATGTCCAGGGTCTGGATGCGGGTCTCGAGGTTGGCCTTCACGCGGTTCTCGTAGCCTGCGTAGGAGTGGATGACGTACCAGTCACCTTCCTGGCGGCGCAGCTTGGCCTTGAATTCCTCGGCCGGATCAGCCGGGGCGGCGGCAGCGGCAGATTCCAAGGAGACGCCCTCTTCCGAACCGTCTTCTTCGTCTACCTCGGAAGTGGACTCGTCGTCCACGTCAGCGTCTTCGGATTCGTCGACGTCGGCAGTTTCGGGCGCAGCGGAATCAACCTCGGACTCGTCTGCGGTTACGGCCGCATTCTCTGCGGTCCCGTCCAGCTCAGTCTCGTTTACCTCGAGCTCCTGCTCAGACACTTGGTCTCCTGCTTCCTCATTGCCTAACATGCCTATTTAAATGGCTCAATTCCGCAAACCCCGCAAAATCCCTGAAACCAGGGTTTACGCAGTTTGCGGACAGATCGCTTAGCGGTCCGTGGCGCCTGATCCTCCGAAGACCCAGCTGACTCCGGTACCAAAAGCAAGGTCCAGGAGGGTCACGATGAGCATCATGATGGCGACGAACACCAGCACCACGAGCGTGTAGTTGATCAGTTCTTTGCGGGTTGGAGCAACGACCTTCTTCAGCTCGCCGATAACCTGGCGGACGAAGAGTGCAATTCGGGCAAAAAAGCCGGAATCGGCTTTCTTGGCGGGGCGGCCCTTTGAGCTGCTTGCAGCTGTTTCGGTCACCTGATCCTCACTCACCTTGCAAAGTCGTTAGACCCGGCCCTGATCAGAGCCATGGTTGCTGCGCGTGCTCCGGCGTTTCCGCCGGAACAGCCTGCGCAGGGCAGACAGGACTCGAACCTGCAACCTGCGGTTTTGGAGACCGCTGCGCTACCAATTGCGCCACTACCCTATGGATTGAATCCATGTTTCAGGCCGCACTTCAGCCTGTAGTGCTTTTCAACACCGGTGAACCAGTCTACGCAAGAAATCCGCGATAGTCGAACCGGCTCGATTCGGGGCTCCAAGGCCGTCCGGGCTTGTGACCAGCAACATCAGTCACAAACTCCAGCAGTCCCCCGGGAGCTCCGCAGAACAGCATAAGGTAGTTTACGTCGAATCCCATCATCCAGCCCACGTGCTGCCTGCGAAGAATGGTACTTAGATGTCTGCCGGAACACCTGCCGCCCGCATTTCACAACGAATCTCCGCCATTGCCGAGTCCGCCACCCTTGCCGTTGATGCCAAGGCCAAGGCGTTGAAGGCCGCGGGCCGCCCCGTCATCGGTTTCGGAGCCGGAGAACCCGATTTTCCCACCCCGGACTACATCGTGAAGGCCGCCATTGAAGCTGCCGGCCAGCCGAAGTACCACCGGTACTCCCCCGCTTCCGGACTGCCCGAGCTCAAGAAAGCCATCGCGGACAAGACGCTGCGCGATTCCGGCTACAAAGTCGACCCGTCCCAGGTCCTGGTGACCAACGGCGGCAAGCAGGCTGTCTACAACACGTTTGCCACGCTGGTTGATCCGGGCGACGAGGTCATCATCCCCTCCCCGTTCTGGACCACCTACCCGGAGGCCATCAGGCTCGCCGGCGGCGTCCCGGTAGAGGTCTTCGCAGGGCCGGAGCAGGGCTACTTGGTGACCATTGAGCAGCTTGAGGCCGCCGTCACGGACAAGACCAAGATCCTCCTGTTCGTCTCCCCCTCCAACCCCACGGGCGCCGTCTACAGCCCGGAGCAGGTAGCAGAGATCGGCAAGTGGGCCGCATCCAAGGGCCTCTGGGTTGTCACGGACGAGATCTACGAACACCTCACCTACGACGGCGTGGAATTCACCTCCATCGCCACTGCGGCTCCTGAACTGGGCGACCGCGTGGTCATTCTGAACGGTGTTGCCAAGACCTACGCCATGACCGGTTGGCGCGTGGGCTGGATGATCGGCCCCGCCGACGTCATCAAGGCCGCCACCAACCTGCAGTCCCACGCCACGTCCAACGTCAGCAACATCATGCAGGTGGCCGCAGCCGCGGCACTTACCGGCCCGTTGACCGCCGTCGACGAGATGAAGGTTGCCTTCGACCGCCGCCGCAAGGCGATTGTGGCCGGCCTGAACGCGATTGAGGGCGTTGAATGCCCGACGCCGACCGGCGCGTTCTACGTCTACGCAGACGTCCGCGGGCTGCTGGGTAAGGAATTCGACACGGCCAACGACCCCGTGCGTCCCTCGACGTCCGCGGAACTGGCCGCGCTGATCCTCGACGAGGTTGAGGTCGCAGTGGTTCCCGGTGAGGCCTTCGGCCCCTCGGGTTACGTCCGGTTGTCCTACGCGCTCGGTGACGACGACCTCGCCGAAGGCGTCCGCCGGCTCCAGGAGTTCCTCGGCAAGGCCAAGTAACCCTACCTACCCCTGAACTGAAACGCTCTTCCACCACTGATGGTGGAAGAGCGTTTCAGTTTAAGGCGTGGGATGTGGGAGAGGGTTGGGGAAACACGGGTGGGATGTGAGAGAGCGTCCGGGAGGGGTTAGAGGAGGCGGCGTTCGGCAGCCCACTTGGTGAGCTCGTGGCGGTTTGACAGCTGGAGCTTGCGGAGGACTGCGGAGACGTGGGTTTCCACCGTCTTGATGGAGATGAAGAGCTCCTTGGCCACCTCTTTATAGCTGTATCCCCGGGCGATGAGCCGCATGACTTCGAGCTCGCGGGCGGAGAGCTTGTCCAGTTCGTCGTCGGCAATGTCGGCCGGCGCAGTTCCAAAGGCATCAAGGACAAACCCGGCCAGCCGCGGCGAGAAGACGGCGTCGCCATCGGCAACCCTGATGACGGCGTCGGAGATCTCGGCGCCGGAGATGGTTTTGGTAACGTACCCGCGGGCGCCCGCGCGGATCACGGCCACCACGTCCTCGGCGGCGTCGGAAACGCTCAGGGCCAGGAAGCTCGTCGTGTTGAGGAGCGCAGCCGAACCCGCAATGACCTCCCTGCCTCCGCCGCCCAAGCCCCCTGGCAGGTGGACGTCCAGCAGCACCACTTCGGGGCGGGTTTCGGCAATCACGGCGATGGCTTGTTCAACCGTGCCGGCCTCCCCCACAACGTCCATGCGCTCGTCCAGGTCAGCTTTGAGACCTGAGCGGAAAATGGTGTGGTCGTCCACGATCACCACGCGCACGCTCCGCGCGCCGGACTGGGCAGGGCTGTTCATTGCCGGACTTCTCCGTTCCTTGGTTCGTTGTTCTCCGCCTCCATGGCGGGCAGCGCCAACCGGACTTCCGTTCCGTTGCCGCTGCTGATGATGGCCGCTGTGCCGCCGTGCCTCTTCATGCGCCCGATGATGGACTCCTTGACGCCCATGCGGTCCTCGGGCACGGCGTCGGGATCGAATCCCGGCCCCCGGTCCTTAATGAAGACCTCGGTGTTTCCGGCAGTGCATTCAAGGTAGACAGACACTGTGCTTCCGCCGTGGCGGGACGCGTTCAACATGGCCTCACGGGCAGCTTGGACCAGTGCCTCGTGCCGCTCGGTCATCTCCGTATCGCCTACGGTCACCACTTCCACGGGATTGCCCAGAGCGTCTTCCACCTCCGCCGCAACGGCCTTGACCCGCTCTGCGAGCAGCCCGGCTTCCTTGGTGGAATCGCTGAACAGCCAACTACGCAGTTCACGTTCCTGTGCCCGGGCCAACCGGACAACGTCCTGCTCCGAACCCGCCCGGCGCTGGATGAGCGCCAAGGTTTGCAGGACGGAATCGTGGAGGTGCGCGGCGATTTCGGCACGTTCGGTTTCGCGGACACGCCCGGCGCGTTCGGCTTCGAGGTCCTTCCAGAACTTCAAACCCCACGGCAGCAGGACCAACACGACTCCCCCAAGGACCGCCACGGAGGCAAGCAGGGCCAGCCACGTCTGCTCCCACGACCCCGAGCCGGACACCATCACCAGGACCCCTGCCACCACCAGCGCAAGCCCCGCCGCGAGGCGAACCCATCCGCCTGCCTGATCGGCTTTCGTCTTGTCCACCAGTCCGGCCCGGCGGGTCTCATCCAGCTGCATCCACGCGATGGAAGCACCGCCGAGGATTGCTGCGGCCGGGATCAGGGTTCCCAGCGGCACGTCCACGCCCAGTTGTTGGGCAATCAGGATGGCGGCCACCAGCAGCAGCCCGACTCCAAGAAGGATTTCCTTGCCGTACTGGATCTTCCGGAACGTGAACCACGGCGCCACGGGACTTGCACCGACGCTTCCCCACTCCCCGGACGGCGGAGTTGCTCGATCGGCACCGGAGGGGGCATCACCGGAAATTCCGGCTGCGCTGCCGGGGGTGCCTGTCCCGCGCCCGGTGAGGGTCCCGGCGTCGTAATTTTTTGCGGGGCCGGCGGGCGGACGGCTCACCGCGGGAGCGATGGGCGACGCCGGCCGCTTGGCGTTGCGCCGGGCGTTCTCATCCGCCGTGGGAACCATGATCCACAGCCACGCATAGAAGGCCATGCCCGCACCGCCGGCGAAGCTGGCGAGGACCATGGCCAGCCGGACATACTTCACCGGCCAGCCCAAGTGTCCGGCGAGTCCGCTGCAGACTCCCGCGATCATGCGGTCGCTGCTGCGGACCAGCGCGGGGCGTTCCAAAGCGGTATCCATGTATCAATCCAAACACGGATCGGGGCTCCCAGGGCCCGTAACGGCGGCGCTTCGGGGGTCCCTCAGGGATCATTCAGGGTATCCCCCAATAGAGGACGTAACGGGCCAGGCGGCAGGATCGAAGTATGAACGCGAACAGCATGAATCCCGAGGATTCCGGAACCCCTGCCGATGCCGGGCGTCCGGGCAACAACGCCCCCGGCGGTGCCGCCGGATCCGGCCCGGCCGAGGAGCCTTCCGCACGCCCGTACCCCACGGGCAACGCCGGTCCCGGCAGCTGGACTTCCCAGCAGAACTTCTATGACTGGATCCGCAACCAAGGCATCCGCCGCGGCCCGGACCGCTGGATCGGCGGCGTCGCAAGCGGAGTGGCGCACCGGTTCGGCATCGATCCCTTGATTGTCCGGGGCATCTTCATTGTCCTGGCGCTCTTCGCCGGAGTGGGCGTCCTGCTCTACGGCCTTGCGTGGGCGCTGCTGCCGGAACCTGACGGCCGTATCCACGTGCAGGAAGCGGCTGCCGGCCGATGGTCCGGCGGCATGACCGGCGCACTGGCAACCTCGATCATCGGCCTGCCGAGCCTGGGACGCGGCTTTTGGGGCTGGGGTTGGGACGGACTTCCGGGTCTTTTCTGGACGCTGTTCTGGGTGGGCGGCATCGCGTACCTCATCTACTACCTGGTCCAGCGCAACAACAGCCAGAAAGGCGAATCTCCCATGAACCGGCAAAACTTCGGCGCACCCGCGGCCCCGGCGACCGGCACCGCAACCCCGGCGTCGACGGGTGGACCCGCAGGCAGCACCTACGGTGCTACTTCTTCCCAGGCGCCCGCCGGAGCCAACACGGGTGTACCGGTGTACGGACCGGGCAGCTCATCGACGCCGGTGGGCCCCTACAGCCCGTCGGGCCCCCGTCCTCCCCGCGGCTCCGGCCCCTACGGGCAGCCACCCTATGGTCAGCCGCCCTATGGCTCCGGGCCGGTACAGCCGCCCAAGCCCCCTCGGCAGAAGGCCAAGGGACCAGGTGCCGCAATCGTGGCAGTCAGTGCCGGAACGGCCCTCCTGGCCGGCGGAACCTTGAAGGCCCTGGACGTCGCCAACGTCATCAACCTGGGTAACGCAGCAGACTCCGTGGTGTGGGCCGTGGGTGCGGCCATCCTCGGCCTGGGCATTCTGGTGGCCGGCTTGCGCGGACGAACTTCAGGTTTTCTGGGATTCCTGGCCGTCGTGGCCTTGGTGGTCGGCGGTATTTTCAACGTCATCCCGCGCAATGGAGACCGCATTGGCTTCCAAGAGGTCAATTGGGCTCCGGTCAGCATTGAGCAGGCCCGGCAGGGGCTGAACATCACTGCCGCGAACGGCACCGTGGACCTGAGCGACATGAACCTGACGCCGCCGCTCACCACGGAAGTCACTGTCCCGGTGGATGCAACCGCCAGCAACATCACCGTCATCATTCCGGACAACGTTCCGGTGGAAGTCCGGGCGGATATGACGTTCGGGAACCTCAACGAGCGCGGCGCCGACCGCGGCGGGCGGTTCGAGGACGACCGCTCGACGTACAACACGGACAAACCCGGAGCGAACCTCGTGGTGGAGATCGATGGCACGTTCAGCAACGTGACCATCAAGGAAGGAAACTGACATGAGCACCAACCAACCAGGTGACGCCCGCCCCGCCGGGCCGCTCCCCGAAGAGGCTCTCCCCCGGGAAACACGTCCCACCGAGCCGATCGCGCGGCCCCGGTTGGAGGAGATTCCGCTGACGCCGCATTTGGAGCCCACCTACCGGATCGAACAGAACGACGACGAACCCAAGCAGGCGCGCATCGGCACCGTCGTGTGGGGGTTGATTGTGATCGCCCTGGCCGCCCTGCTCCTGGTTTCCACCATGGGCTGGATCATCCTGGACGGAACCTACGTGCTGATCGGCCTCATGATCGGGGCCGGCGCCGCGCTGGTAGTCGGCGGCCTCGTGGCTGCCGGACGGGGGTCGAAGCAAGTGACAAAGCAGCACCAACAAGGAAGGCTGTAACCATGGACAAGTTCTTCAGCATCGTCAGGGGCTTCGGCCTGAAGCGCGGCCCGCAGCGTTGGTTGGCCGGCGTCTGTGGAGGCATCGCAGCGAAGCTCAATGTGGACGTAGCGTACGTCCGGGTGGGATTCCTGTTGTTCTGCCTCTTGCCCGGACCGGCCATCATTTTCTACATCCTCGCGTGGCTGATCCTTCCGGACCAACAGAACCGGATCGCGCTGGAATCCTTCATCAGCCAGCGTTCCCGGTAGCGCCCCGATCGAGTCAGACCCGTGGACCGGATGGCCAACGACCGTGACACGTGCCGCCCTGGTCCGTCAAATACCAAGAATCGTCCCGCTGATGGCGGGGCGATTCTTCGTATTTTCGAGGATGTTTCCAATACCGCACGCCGCCTCTGGAATGTAACCGTTTGTGTCCCACCCCACATCCACGACTACAATCGTGGGGAGCTCAGCGTGGCGCTCGGCAAGTATTCCTCCAAGCCATGAGTGAGCAAACATGAAAATTGGCATTCTTACCAGCGGCGGCGACTGCCCCGGCCTCAACGCAGTAATCCGTGGAGCGGTCCTCAAAGGCATCGCGATCCACGGCCAGGAGTTCGTGGGCTTCCGGGACGGCTGGCGTGGCGTGGTGGAAGGTGACGTCATTGACATCCCCCGCACCATGGTCCGCGGTATCGCCAAGCAGGGCGGCACCATCCTGGGCACTTCCCGCACCAACCCCTTCGAGAACGGCGGCGGTCCGGAGGTCATCAAGGCCCACATGGAACGGCTGGGCATCGATGCCATCATCGCGATCGGCGGCGAGGGCACCCTGGCAGCAGCCAAACGCCTCACTGACGCCGGTTTGAAGATCGTCGGCGTCCCGAAGACCGTGGATAACGATCTCGACGCGACGGACTACACCTTTGGTTTCGACACTGCCGTGGAAATCGCCACGGAGGCGATCGACCGCCTGCGCACCACGGGTGAATCCCACCACCGCTGCATGATTGCGGAAGTGATGGGCCGCCACGTTGGCTGGATTGCCCTCCACTCCGGCATGGCGTCCGGCGCCCACGCCATCCTTATCCCCGAACAGAAGGTGAGCATCGAACAGATCGCCGAGTGGGTCCAACTGGCCCATGACCGCGGTCGCGCACCTTTGGTGGTGGTGGCGGAAGGGTTCGTGCCCGATCACATGGAATCCCCGCACTCCGAACGCGGCCTGGATACCTTTGGCCGTCCCCGGCTGGGAGGCATCGCGGACCAGCTTGCACCCGAGCTCGAGGCGCGCACGGGCATCGAGACCCGTGCGACCATCCTCGGCCACATCCAGCGCGGCGGCGTTCCCACCGCTTATGACCGCGTCCTCGCCACCCGCCTGGGCATGGCAGCGATCGACTCCGTGGTGGACGGCCGCTGGGGAACCATGGTTGCGCTCAAAGGCACGGACATCTCCCATGTTGGTTTTGAGGAAGCCCTCGGCAAGCTCAAGACCGTGCCGCAGCACCGCTACGACGAAGCGTCAGTGTTGTTTGGTTAGTCGGCTAGGCTGAACCCATGACCCTTGAGCCCACGTCCGCTGCCATTATCCAGCTGGCGTGGGCTCGCCATTTGGGGCTTGGTGACCACTCCTTTGCGGACGCCTCAGCCCGCGTCGCAGCAGCCGCCGCGGATCCAGGCGATCCCGCGTACAGGATTTCCAAGGCGGACGAATCGGCACGATCCGTGGTCTTCCTGCGCTTGTTCGGCGTATCGGCCCTGGTAGGGC
Source organism: Paenarthrobacter sp. YJN-5 (assembly GCF_015040095.1). Lineage (NCBI taxonomy): Bacteria > Bacillati > Actinomycetota > Actinomycetes > Micrococcales > Micrococcaceae > Paenarthrobacter > Paenarthrobacter sp. YJN-5. Next base: position 1,262,204 of record NZ_CP053544.1, on the reverse strand, counting down.
CGCAATGGGCGCTCGACGCGGCGGCGGATATTCCCGACGTCGACCTCGCCCAGCACGTCACCCTGCTGACCCTGACGCGGTCCCACGGAGGACACGGCTTGGGTTCCTCCGCCCTCTTTTTTGCCGACGACCTTCCCCTGAAACAACCGGGCGAGGACGTGACGGTTTCCCGCGGCAATCCGGAAGCGATCGGACTGGAACAGCTGTGTCCTCCCGATGACGTCAACGAGGTAGGGCTCCAGACCTTGGAACACCGGTTCACCATCATGCACCCGGATGCGGAAAGCCCGGTGCCTTTGGCGTGCGGAGCCTATTCCGAATGGGAAGGGCTTCTTGCCAATATGGGCGTTCTGGTTGCCCCTGAATGGCGGCGCCGGGGCCTCGGTACGCTTGCTGCCTCGATTGCCGCGCACGAGGCCCTCGCCGCGGGCCTGACGCTCCAGTGGAAGGCGGATGTCAGCAACAGCGGCGCGCTTGCCATGGCGCGCAGCATCGGCTTTACCACCGGCGGGCTCCACGCGGGCGTCCTCCTCGCGTAGGGCTCTGCCCGTTTACTTGCTGGACTGCTCCGCAGCCTGCCCCTCAGGGACCGGTGCTCCCCCGCCCCAGCCGTCCACTGATTTCGGCTTTGCATAGAAGGCAGCCAACACTGCTCCCACCAGGACGGCGATTGCCGGCAACAGCGTCGACTGGCTCATCGCCGTCGAGAATCCTGCATGCAGGGACTCCGGAAGTGCCCCGGACATGGATGCCTCATTGACCGGGGCCCCCGCCCCGCTGGACGGCAGCTCGGCAGCAAGGCGCGCCTGGATCAGCGCCGCGACGGCGGCCGACCCCAGGACCGCACCGATCTGGCGGGTGGTATTGAAGACGCCGGAACCCGCTCCCGCCTGGCGCGGCGGAAGGTTACGGGTGGTGGCATTGGAGATTGGCCCCCACATGAAGGCGTTCGCTACACCCTGCAAGGCGCTTGGAAGCAGGAAGACCCAGATCGGAGTGTCCGGTGTCAGCAAGGCAGCAGTCCAGAAAAGTGCGGCGGACAGGCAGACCAAGCCGAACACGGCGAACCAGCGGGGATTGGCACGGTCGATCAGCTTTCCCACGAACGGCGCGAGCCCACCCGAAATGACAGCCATCGGGATCATCAGGAGGGCCGACTGCGTTGGCGTCAGCCCACGGACCACCTGGTAGTAGAAGATGGTGGGCAGGGGAAACGCGGTAACCGTGAAGCCGACGGCCATGATGGTGCTGTTTCCAAGGGAGAAGTTCCGGTCGCGGAACAGGCCCAGGGGCAGCAACGGTTCACCGCCGCGACGTTCAAGTATTTGTTGCCAGACGACGAACAGCGCCAGCACCACCACACCGGCAATGATCAGGCCCCAGACACTGACGACGCCGTTTATGGTGCCCCAATCGTAGGTTTGGCCTTCCTGGATGCCAAAGACGAGCAGGAACATGCCTGCCGCGGACAACACCACGCCCGGGATATCGAACTTGTGGCTGTGGGTGGTCAGCGTCGGGACGAAGCGGGTGACAAGGATGAAGGCAACGACGCCGATGGGCACGTTGACAAAGAAGATCCACTCCCAGCCGAGGCCGTCCACCAGGACGCCGCCGAGGATCGGTCCCACCAACACGGCCATGCCCGCGGTGGCTCCCCACAGTCCCATGGCCGCGCCGCGGCGGTCAGGCGGGAAGATCCGGGTGATGACGGCCATGGTCTGCGGCGTCATCATGGCAGCGCCCAGTCCTTGGACGGCGCGGGCCGCGATGAGCATGCCGATGTCCTGCGAAAATCCGCACCACAGCGATGCCAGGGTGAAGACAACCAGGCCTATCAGGTACAGGTTCTTTGGACCGAAGCGGTCACCCATCCTGCCGGTAATCAGCAACGGCACTGCATACGCCAGGAGGTAGGCGCTGGTTACCCAGATGACCGCATTGATGTCAGTATTGAGGCCCTCCATGATCCGGGGGTTGGCGACCGACACGATGGTGGTGTCGATCAGGATCATGAAGAACCCCACCACGAGTGACCACAGGGCCGGCCACGGCTTAGCTACGTTTTCCAAGGGATTCCTTTGGCTTGTTGGAAAGTTCGGACGGGGTTGCTTGGGGGTCGTCCCAAGGCAGTTCACCACTACGCAACTCCCGTAGGAGCCCGTGGATCCACGAGATCTCCGTTCGAAGCATTTGTTGTTGATACATGACATCGATCCAGTACTTGCGATCGAGGCCTTTGGCTGTGACAACCCGCTCAGCATGCAGGAGGAAATCCAGGTCGGCCTGGAGCGCGTCTACCCGCTGGCCAAGAAGTTCGATGACGGCCTCGGCGGGGAGGTGGTGCGCCTCGGCAATGGCGTGCGGAAAGACCGGGTATTCGTTCACGGGTTTTGCCAGCATCTCCCGTAGGCGCACGTCGAGCGCCTCGTGCCCGGCCGTCGAGATCCTGTAGGTAGTCCGCTCAGGGCGGTTCCCCTCGCGGTCCGTCCCGACGGCCTCCACCAAACCGGACTCTTCCAAGCGCCGGACAGCGTGATACAGGGTGCCGGGGCGCACCTTCACCAGCCGGTCCTCATGGCGGGCCATCAGCACCTGGTACATCTCATAGGGGTGCATGGGCCCCTCGGCGAGCAACGCCAGGGACGCGACGCCCAGCGCTGTCAGTTTCCCGGGCTGGACCATCGTGACGCCCTCCTTTGAATACTCCAGTGCAAATATGCCTGTGCCAATACTCCTGGCTAATACTCCAGGGCAATTATTCCACGTGGAGTATTACGCTGCCAAAAAACCCTGTTGCTTCGGGCAACAGGGTTATCGGTCGGTCAGGTCCTAGCCCAGAAGCTCCAGAATCTCCGTCCGGGCAAACATCTTGGCCGCGTCCCGGGCACTCGGTGTTCCGGAGTCCGGGTCCGCTCCAGCGTCAAGGAGGGCCCGGGCAACGCCGGTATAGCCCTTGAAGACAGCTCCGGCGAGCGGGGTCTGGCCACGGTCGTTGGCCGAGTTGACGTCTGCGCCGTGGTGCACCAGGAGTTGAACCGTTTCCTCGTGCCCGTGATACGCCGCAAGCATCAGCAAGGAGTCTCCGGCGGCGTTAGTCAGGGTTGCAGGAGCACCGGCGTCGAGATAGCCGCGCAGCAACGCGGAATTTCCTTCCCGGGCTGCGTCAAAAAGCGTGTGTGCCAGTGCCACTGCTTCATCGTCGGCTTCGCTGGAGGGCTGGGCTGCGGCGTCGTGGCCGGTGGGCTGGGTCATCTGTGGGGTCCCTTCAGGAATCCGGTCTGGCGCCCGACTACCTGTCCGGCGTCGGGGGCGACGATCACTTCCTGGGCCGCGACGTACGGCTCTTCGCCATCCATCACCGTCAACGGTTCGCTTGCCGAAACCGAGCGCTTGATCACTGCCAGCGCTACGGGGCCCATTTCTAAGTGCTGCGCCACCGATGTCAGCGTACCCACCTTGCGGTCACCGGCAAATACAACACTGCCCACGGCAGGAAGGGTGTGCTGCGAACCGTCCAACTGCAGGAAGACGAGGCGCCGCGGCGGGTGGCCAAGGTTGTGGACCCGCGCAATGGTTTCCTGGCCCTTGTAGCAGCCCTTGTTCAAGTGGACCGAAGTACGGATCAGGTCCAGTTCGTGGGGAATCGTCTTGTCATCCGTCTCCGCCCCGAGGCGTGGACGCCACGCCGCGATGCGCAGCGCATTTGCAGCCATGGCACCGGCCAAAGGCAGGCCCTCCACGGCGTACTCGAGTTCGGCGGCCGGGACAAGATATTCGAACCACGGACGTTCCAGGCCGGGATGCGACTCCTCCGGGACCAGGCTGTACGAGTAGCCGCCCGGGCCCACGTGCGGCCAGGGGTCCTCCCATACCAACCGCCCGGACAGCCGCTCCACCGGCTTGGTGGAGCCGATCACCGCCCACTGCTCCGAAACATCGGCGATTTCCACCCGAAGCATGAACTTCATCTTGTTCAGCCACTCCGCCAACGGGGCGGCCTCGGCCGTTTCGACGATCAGCCAGGTGGTGCCGCCGTCGTCGATAACCCGCGCATCGAATTCGATGCGTCCTTGGACGCTCAGCAGGAGGAGTTCACTGGCAACCTGCGGCTGCAAATTGGTCACGTGTTGCGAAGACAGGGTGTTGAGCCAGCTCAGCCGGTCGGGTCCGGTCACGGTCACCACACCGCGGTGGGAAAGATCGACGACGGCGGTACCGTTTGCCAGGGCGCGCTGCTCGCGCAACGGCTCGCCATAATGGGCCGCGACGCCGGCATCCAGTCCGGTATCCTCGACGGCTCCAGGGCGCGACAGCAGAGGGCTCTTGTATGTCATATGAAGTAGAAGTCCTTCAGGTTCGGGGGTATTCCCCACGGACGTTGGCACAGGGCATGCCGGTCATCGATATTCGGGGTTCTCAAAGTCGAAGCGGGTTCCGGCCTTCCACTCTTCCGGAAGATTGCCATAGGCAGGAATACCTCCGGCGTCCCTCAACAGTTTGGCCATGTGGAGCAGGTTCCACGTCATGAAGGTGGTGTTCCTGTTGGTGAAATCACTCTCCGGCCCGCCGGACCCTTCATCCAGATAGCTGGGCCCCGGCCCCACCGGTCCGATCCAGCCCGCGTCAGCTTGCGGCGGGATGGTGAAGCCGATGTGTTGGAGGCTGTACAGGATGTTCATGGAGCAATGCTTGATGCCGTCCTCGTTGCCGGTAATGAGGCAGCCGCCCACCTTGGGGTAGAACGCCCACTGTCCCTTGCCGTTGAGCTGGCCCGAGTGTGCGTAGAGCCGCTCGATCAGCTTCTTGGTCTGGGATGAGTTGTCGCCAAGCCAGATGGGGCCCGCCACCACGACGATATCTGCCCCGGCGACCGCCGGATAGATCTCCGGCCATTCGTCGCGCTGCCAACCGTGTTCGCGCATGTCCGGGTAGACACCGCTGGCGATGTCGTGGTCCACGGTGCGGATGAGCTGCGTGGCAACGCCCTGCTTCTCCATGATGTCCCGGCTGATCCGGATCAGGCCGTCGGTATTGCTGACCTGCGGTGAGGGCTTCAAGGTTCCGTTGAAGAACACGGCTTTGAGGCCCTCATAGCCACCGGGCTTGAGGCTGCTGTTCACTAACTGCTCCTTTTGCTTGTGCTGATGGAACGTTCAGTGAAGGCTCGCGCCGGGGTCAGGACACCTTATGGAGGAATGCCGAGGCGTGGGCTTCAAGGGCTTTTCCGTTGGCAGCTACATCCCAGCGCCAGAGGAGGTTGCCGTCAACGAGGCCGAAGATGCGGGTTGCCGCCGTGTATTCCTTGGAGTGGCCGCCGCGCATCACCATGTCGGTGGTGAGCTGGATCTGCGGCCCTTTGATTTGGCCGTAGTACAACTCGGTAATTCCACCGGGGTGCGAAATGGAGACGGCGAGATCGAACCCGCCGTCCTTGTTGCGGCGTTCTTCAACATCGTCAGCGGTCTTGAGCACGGGCACGATGTCCGCGGGAATCAGCCCGGGACCGCCGTCGCCCTCCTGGAGCTTGCGTTCCAGAGCCCAGAAGCCGGTCTCCACGGTCAGCGGGCGCAACTTTGCGCCGGCGTCATCGCTGATCCAGCTCTCAGCCCGGTACTGCAGGTAGGGCAGCCCGTTGTGGGTGAAGGATACGTGCTGGACGAAATGCTCCGAGTCCTCATCCCCGGTGCCAAGGCGGCCGCGTCCTTCCCACTCGCCAATGAGCCAGGAAAGGGGGACAAGTTCAGGGGTCAGGTCGGTCGGGATCTCAATAGGCACAACGACTACCTCAGTTGGACTGCAGGGAGGGACAGGCTACTTCTGGCCCTTGAAAAGACGGTAAACGACGAAACCAGCGAACCAGGCCATGGCGATGCTGGCAATGCCGAGGAGGACAAGGAAGAAGATTTCAAATGCGAGAACAGACATGATGCCATCCTAACCGTTAGTAGATGAGTAGTTTGTCTATGAAGTACGCCAGGGTTCCGATCGCCCACACGGGCGCAACGCCCATGCCCAGCGCCGCCGGCAGAGTCAGGCGTCCGCGCCGCAACGTGACCATTCGCCGGAAGCAGACCAGCACCGAGCCCGTCGCCACGCCCACCAAAGCAGCAGGAAGAACCGCGATATCCGAGAAAACCAGGCCGGCCAGGGGCGCCATGAGTCCGGCCATGACGACGCCCAGGGGTGCGACGATGCGGTCCGGCCACCTGATGATCCCCACCAACAACGCCACGGCGGCGGAGAGCCCGGCCACGAGGACCATTTCCTTGACGCCGTTGAACCTTGCTCCGGCGATCCACCCCGCACCAAGGCAGTTGAGCAACACACCCGCGCTGCAGCCCAGGGTGGACTCAAGGCGTTGGGCCTGCCCTGTCCCCCTGACGAGCTGGATGATGAAAACCGCCATGACGCCCAAGGCGATGAAAGCCGGTGTGCCGTCAAGGAAACCCGGGGCGGGAAGGTAGGCCGCGGTGACGGCCGAGCCTGCACCGGCCAGGCCGATGACCGCCGCCAGCGTTTTCTTGGCGGGCACGGCCAGGAAATGCGGCCAGCCGAACCCCACAACGGCCGACGCGGCGACGCCGACGCCCACCATGGCTTCCCGGGATACGAAGGTGCTGGCCACGATGGCTGCGAGCGCCACGAGTCCGAATACCCCGATGCTCCAAGACTTCACTGTGTGCCCGACCTCAATTCGATGCGTCTTACGACCTCTCGACAATCCTGCCTTATGGCGGCCCTATATGTCGTAATTCCCGCTTCCGGCCGTCACGAATCCCTGACTGGAAAGGCGCCGGTGGGTATACTCAGACTTCAACGGCGCACTGATTTGCCCTGACCCCGTTACAACGGCCAGGGGCGGTCTTGCCGCCGTGACCGGCCGGTGAAACTCCGGTTTCGACGCCCGATGATGCGCGCACAGCCCATTGGAGGAACTATGTCGCACATCCTGCTCCTGACGAACAGCACCGGATCTTCGGTGGACATCCTGCCTGCCTTGGAGTTGCTGAACCACCGCGTGCACATCCTCCCGGCAGAACCTACAGCCTTGTTGGAGACGGACCCCACGGACATCGTGTTCCTCGACGCCCGCAAGGACCTTGTGGGCGCACGTTCCCTGACCCAGTTGCTGAAGGCAACCGGACTGAGCGCTCCCCTGATGCTGATCCTCACGGAGGGCGGCATGGCTGCCGTGTCCTCGGCATGGTCGGTGGATGACATCGTCCTGGATTCTGCCGGCCCGGCCGAGGTGGAGGCCCGTATCCGCTTGGCCATGGCGCGCGCTGTACCGGGCGAAGAGGAAACCCAAACGGAGATCCGCGCAGCCGGCGTCGTCATTGATGAAGCGAGTTACACGGCCCGCGTAGGCGGCCAGCCACTGAACCTGACCTTCAAGGAATTCGAACTCCTCAAGTACCTGGCGCAGCACCCGGGACGCGTTTTTACCCGCCAGCAGCTGCTGACCGAGGTCTGGGGTTACGACTACTACGGCGGAACGCGGACCGTGGACGTCCACATCCGTCGTCTCCGGGCGAAATTGGGAGTGGACCACGAGAACCTCATCAGCACGGTCCGCAACGTGGGCTACCGGTTGACCCTGGTGCGGCTTCCGGATGACGAGCTGTCGGAAGCGTAGGGCTCCAAGGAAACATAAATGCATAGCAAAGAGGGCCGGGAATCAACTGATTCCCGGCCCTCTCTGTGTGCTGTTGTGGAGGACATACGGGTCGAACGTATCGAAGCCACCCCACTGGTGGATCCCCCTCGTATCCGGCTTTCAAAGCCGAACGAGTTACCTAAGCTACCCCCGATTGGCGGACACTTCAAATCGCACGGTCCCGCCTTGGCGTATAGCCTTGCATCATGAGTCACGCTCACCCTGAGAACTGGCCTGTACTGTTCGTTGACGGCGCTTTGGATGCCGAGCTGTTCAAGGATTTCAGCACCTTGGGTGCTGCTGCTGCCGAGTCGGATGGAAATCCGCCGCTCTCCGAACAGACGCTGGTGACACTGCGCGGCTCCGACGGCGGTGAACACCGGGTGCTGTCCCTGGCGCTCTACGCCCCCGACGAGGACTCGGACCCTGCCACCGCCGAAGACCTGGCCGGGATCGCCGTCGTCATTGAATCGCAGGACGGTACCGGAGTGCTGGAACTGGCCGTCCACCCTAGTTACCGCAACCGCGGCGTCGCGGGACGGCTCTTGGCTGCCCTGCAGGAGAAGCGTGGATTCGACGGGCTGACGGCATGGTCCCATGGCAACCATGAGGCCGCTGCCGAACTTGCCTCCCGGTTTGGCTACGGTCCCGTCCGCGAACTGCGGAAGATGCGCTTGATGTCATCTTCGTCTTCGCTGCCCGACGCCGCCCTGCCGCCCGGCGTCACGCTGCGCGCCTTTGTGCCGGGCCAGGACGAGCAAGCCTGGCTGGCCGCCAACCGGGCCGCCTTCGCCCACCACCCGGAGCAGGGCTCCATGACCCTGGCCGACCTGAAGGCCAGGGAGGAAGAGACCTGGTTCGATCCCGAAGGCTTCCTCCTGGCGGTCGACGCCGACGGCACGTTGCTGGGTTACCACTGGACCAAGGTGCACCCGAAGCAGGGTCCCCATCCGGCCATCGGCGAAGTGTACGTGGTGGGGGTGACGCCGGACGCGCAGGGTTCGGGCTTGGGCAAGGCCCTCACCGTAGCCGGCATCCGGCACCTGCAGGAGAAGGGCCTCCACGCTGTCATGCTGTACGTCGACGCTGACAATGAGGCCGCTGTGGCCCTCTACCGGAAACTTGGCTTCGTCCGGTGGGACACCGACGTCATGTACGGGCCTTTGCCCGGTAATTAGCCTGTGCGGTCCGGACACGGGACCGGGCATGGACATCTTGGATTCGGGTCGCCCAATTGCTTGTAATGTGGGAGGAAACCCAGTCCTGAGCTTAGGAGAAACCCATGCAGCCGGACCCCGTCGGTACCGCCGGACCTACCTCCAAGGGCGCAACGCTGCCCGCGCGCTTCGGCTCATCCGAGGTGCCCGCGTCCCGGGCCACGCAGGACCGGATAGACATCCCCGAGTTTGCGCCCAACCTGGAACCGGAGGGCGATATTTCGCCGGACCGTTTCCTGGACCGCGAGCTCAGCTGGCTGGCCTTCAACTCCCGCGTTCTGGAGTTGGCGGAGGATCCCGATCTCTACCTCCTGGAGCGCGTCAACTTCCTCTCCATTTTTGCTTCCAACCTTGACGAGTTCTTCATGGTCCGGGTGGCCGGCCTCAAGCGCCGCATTGCCACCGGCCTGGCCGTCCCTTCCCCTGCCGGGTTGAGCCCGATTGAGGTACTGGAACAGATCGGCGAGGAAGCCCACAAACTGCAGGAACGGCATGCCCGGGTATTTGCCGAGCAGATCCGTCCGGCTTTGGCCTTCGAGCACATCCACGTCATGCACTGGAACGAACTCGACGAGGAGGCGCGCCACCGCCTCAGCGCCCTGTTCCAGGAGAAGGTCTTCCCCATCCTCACGCCGCTCGCAGTGGACCCCGCGCACCCGTTCCCCTACATCTCCGGCCTGTCCCTGAACCTGGCGGTGATCGTCAGCAACCCGATCAGCGACAAAGAGCTGTTCGCCCGCGTGAAGGTTCCGGACCAGCTGCCGCGGCTGATCTCGGTGGATGGTCCCCGCGCCGGTGCCATTCCGGGCAGGGTGGCCCGGTTCATCGCCCTCGAAGAACTGATCGCCGTCCACCTGGACACGCTCTTCCCGGGTATGGAAGTTTTGGAGCACCACACCTTCCGCGTCACCCGCAACGAGGACGTCGAGGTGGAAGAGGACGACGCCGAGAACCTCCTGCAGGCGTTGGAGAAGGAACTCCTGCGCCGTCGGTTCGGTCCGCCCGTCCGGTTGGAAGTCACCACCGATATCAACCCGAACGTCAGGGCCTTGCTGGTCCGCGAGCTTGGCGTGGACGAGTCCGAGGTCTACTCGGTACCCGCTCCGCTGGACCTTCGCGGGCTTTCCGTCATCGCTGGCATTGACCGCCCGGATCTGCACTACCCCAAGCACGTGCCGCACACCTCGCGGTACCTCAACGAATCGGAGACGTCCAAGGCGGCCAACGTCTTTGCTGCCATGAGGCGGCGGGACATCCTGCTCCACCACCCGTACGACTCCTTCTCCACCTCGGTCCAGGCCTTCCTCGAGCAAGCCGCCGCGGACCCGAAGGTCCAGGCAATCAAGCAGACGCTGTACCGCACCTCCGGCGATTCCCCGATCGTGGATGCCTTGATCGACGCCGCCGAAGCGGGCAAGCAGGTCCTGGCCCTGGTGGAGATCAAGGCCCGCTTCGACGAACAGGCCAACATCTCCTGGGCCCGCAAGCTGGAGCAGGCCGGCGTCCACGTGGTGTACGGCATCGTGGGCCTGAAGACCCACTGCAAGCTGTCACTGGTGGTGCGGCAGGAAGTGGACGGCCTCCGCAGGTACTGCCACATCGGTACCGGCAACTACCATCCCAGGACGGCGCGCTACTACGAGGACCTCGGCCTGCTGACCTCAAACGAACAAGTGGGCGAGGACCTCTCCAAGCTGTTCAACCAGCTCTCCGGATACGCCCCCAAGTCCACGTTCAAGCGGCTGCTCGTTGCGCCGCGCTCGGTGCGTTCAGGACTGATTGACCGGATCGAAACAGAAATCCGCAATGCGCGCAACGGTGTGGCCGCACGTGTCCAGATCAAGGTCAACTCGATGGTGGACGAAGCCATCATCGATGCCCTGTACCGCGCATCCCAGGCCGGAGTGAAGGTGGACGTCGTGGTGCGCGGCATCTGCTCCCTGCGGCCGGGTGTGCCTGGCCTCAGCGAAAACATCACGGTGCGCTCCATCCTGGGACGGTTCCTTGAGCACTCCCGGGTGTTCGCCTTCGCCAACGGTGGAGAACCCGTGGTGTACATCGGCTCTGCCGACATGATGCACCGCAACCTGGACCGCCGGGTTGAAGCACTGGTCCAGTTGGCCAGCCGGGAGGACGTGAACACGGTCCTTGACCTGATGCGCCGCTACATGGACGACTCCACCGCAAGCTGGCACTTGGACAATGAAGGTCATTGGACCCGGCATCACCTTGATGAGAAGGGCGAGCCCCTCCTGGATATGCAGTCCTGGCTCTTGGCCTCCCGCTCCCGCCAGCGGGCAGCAGCACGGCGGTAAGGAACAACTTGAACAGCGACACACCTGTGGCCGACCAGACCGACCACCCGGGGGAACCCGTGGCCGTCGTCGCGGCTGGCGCCATCCCGTGGCGCATCAAGAAAGGCGCCTTGGAGGTGCTGCTCATCCACCGGCCGCGGTACGACGATTGGTCTTGGCCCAAGGGCAAGATCGACGACGGCGAGACGGTTCCCGAGTGCGCGGTCCGGGAGGTCCGGGAAGAGATCGGGCTCGAGGCAACGCTTGGAATCCCCTTGCCGCCCATTCATTACCACGTCAACGCTGGCCTCAAAGTGGTGCACTACTGGGCCATGCGGGTCAACGGTGAGCAGCTCCGGCCCGACGGCAAAGAGGTGGACAGCGTCATGTGGTGCGCGCCGGACAGGGCCGCCAAATACCTGAGCAACCCCTCGGACGTGGCGCCCTTGGAGTATCTGGAGAAGGCCCATACCAGGGGCGAACTGGACACATGGCCGTTGGTCCTGATCCGGCATGCCAAAGCCAAACCGAGGTCTTCCTGGACCAAGGCCGAAGGCGACCGCCCCTTGGCAGCCACCGGCAAACGGCAAGCAGTGGCTGTGCAACGGCTCCTGCAGGGGTGGAAACCGCAGCGCGTCGTGACCAGCCCATGGGTGCGATGCGTGGCAACGATTGCCCCGTATGCCAAAGCGAGCAAAGCCAAGGTGAAGCTCGTGGAGGCGCTGACGGAGCACAACCACGAACGCTCGCCCAAGAAGACGGCTGCCGCCGTGGAGGCCCTGTTCGACAAGCAAGTGCCCGTGGCCCTGTGCACGCACCGTCCCGCCTTGCCGACCGTACTCAAGCAATTGGGCCGGCACATGGGCGATGATCTGCGCAGCAGGCTCCCCGGCGCGGACCCGTACCTCTCGCCCGGGGAGGTCATCGTCTGCCATGTGGCCCGTGGCAGCGAGCGCAAGGTGGTCTCCGTGGAGCAATTCAAGCCGTTCGACGACTAGGCCGGGTTGACCCCACCAACTTTGTATCAAATACTTGACACAAAGTTAGAAGACTTTGGGGGGTCTCATCTGTGTTGTCCTTTAATCTGCCGCCGCTGGTCTTGCTGGGCCCGTTGATAGGTGCGGTCCTCGTATACCTCTTTCTCCGTGTTCAGGTGTGGTCCGCACCTGAAGCGAAGTCCGTGGAGTCGCACGGCCTCTGGGTGGGCATTATCGGCTGGATGGCCAGCTCGTTGCAGGCCGCCATGAACACGGGGATACTCAAGGCAAACCCGTCCGTACCGGGCGCGCCGGTTACGCCTGAGCAGATCTTCCCCGCACTCGCGTGGCCGGTGGTTGCCGCCCTGGCCGTGCACGCGCTCGGTCAGTGGAGCTACCCCGCGCCCAAGGCACCACGTAGGTACGCCGAACTTCGGGTCCGCAGGATCCGTGACCTCCTTCCCCGCAGGCTGGCGCTGTGGACGGCAGTAATTTTTGGCTACGCCGCTGTGGCCATTGCCTGGATCGCCACGCTGCCCGCATACAACCCCGCGCTTCCCACTCCGGCTCCCCCGCAAGGCCCGGAGCACAACGGCTATGCGGGGCAGGGCCAGGATGGCAGGATCCCGGGATGGGAGCTCTCCGCGTGGCTGGGTGGCTCCTTGCTGGTTCTGGCGATCGGCACCTGGCTGTGCCTGATGCTGATCGCGCATCGACGCCAGCTGGAAACCCTCGACACCAACGACAACCGGGTTCTCCGGTCCATTGCCGCGAACAGGCTGCTCCGCACCGTGGCTACTATTGCTGCCGGACTTGCCGCCATAGCCGGGAACTTTGCGTCCCTCCCCCAACCCGGCACCACGTGGCAGTCGTCGTGGTTCAACCTGCTGGGTCTCGCCAACGTCATTGTTCTCCTGGTCATGTGGTGGTGGAAGGTCCCCGTCCTCTCCTCGCTACAAGCGGATCGAAAGACCACCAGTGCAGCCTCGCTCCGCTCCGACCCGGGAACACCCGGCGCAGCCCGGATCAGCGTTTCCCTGGGACCCGTGGTGGGAATTGCCGGTATCTTGCCGCTGATAAGCATGGTCATCTGGGCCGGTTATATTCCGGCAACGGGCGGACGGCCGCTGATCTTGCCGGTTCTCGTGGCCGTCATGGCTACCTCTGTGTTGCTGGTCATCATCGGCGGTGAACTCCTGACCGCCCGAAACTATGGCAACTCGCAAGCGCCCGGGAATTGGCCGCAACGGGTTCTTTCCCGCGGCTTGCTCGCCTTCGCAGTGGCGGCCGCAGCCCTATGGACTGTCGCCGTCATCCTGACAGGCATCGGGCAGGCTTTGGTGAACGGTGCAGCGACGTGGCCCCTGGATCTATTGATCACGGTTGGGGTCAGCGCAGTGGGCGCAGCTGCCATCCTCACCGCCCGGTTTCGCCGCGGAATCGCCGGGGACGTCTCCAGGGACGGGTTGGACTCCGCGCTGCGGGCCATCGCGATGTACCGCATCATCCGCACACTGGCGGCCTACTTCCTTGCGGAAGCCGGAGCTGTGCTACTGACCAACCCGGAAGCATGGGGCACCCTGATTCCCTGGTCCGACAACATCGCCCCCGGCCCCAGTATGTTGATCGGCGCACTCCTGGCTGCCACTGCCGTGGTTACCGCGGTTACGCCCGTCCGGAGCCTGTTGGGCAGGATCCCCAGGAACAACGACGACAAACAAAGCCAGCCCACGCTGTGACGGCCGCCATCAGGCTGGACTTGGACGATCCGGTCCCTCCCTATGAACAGATCCGCAGGCAACTCGGCTCCTTGATAACCGTCGGAGCCCTTGAACCCGGCAGCCGGCTGCCAACAGTCCGCAGCCTGGCCGCGGACCTCGGTATCGCCGTCGGAACGGTCGCGCGCGCCTACAAGGAACTGGAGCAATCCGGCCTGATTGAATCACGACGGCGGAACGGAACCATCGTCGTCGGACCCCCTCGGGCCACGCCCGGCCAGCCGGGTGGAGAACCGGCGGTGATGGCCGCCGTCGACGGCTTGATCCACGTGGGCAGGGAGGCTGGCGTGAGCGATTCAACGCTCGTCGACCTGCTGCGGGGACGGCTTGCCAGTAAGCTTGATCCGTGAGCATTCCCACCCCTTATGAAGACCTTCTGCGCGATGTCATGGCCAATGGCACGCACAAATCGGACCGCACCGGGACGGGGACGCGGAGCGTGTTCGGCCGCCAGTTGCGCTTCGACCTGGCCACGAGCTTCCCGCTGATCACCACCAAGAGGGTGCACTTCAAATCCGTGGCAGTGGAGCTCCTGTGGTTCCTGCGCGGAGACTCCAACGTGAAGTGGATGCAGGACCAGGGGGTCACCATCTGGGATGAGTGGGCAGACGCCGACGGTGAGCTCGGACCGGTGTACGGCGTCCAGTGGCGCAGTTGGCCTACACCCGACGGCGGGCACATTGACCAGATTTCCGAGGTCATGAAGAGCCTGCAAAGCAACCCGGATTCCCGCAGGCACATCGTGTCGGCGTGGAACGTTTCCGAGCTCAAGGACATGGCCCTGCCTCCGTGCCATGCGTTCTTCCAGTTCTACGTTGCTGACGGCAAGTTGTCCTGCCAGCTGTACCAGCGTTCGGCGGACACCTTCCTGGGAGTGCCCTTCAACATTGCTTCGTACGCGCTGCTCACCCGAATGGTGGCCCAACAGCTAGATCTTGAACCCGGCGAGTTCATCTGGACCGGCGGCGACGTCCACGTTTATGACAACCACGTGGACCAGGTGGCCGAGCAGCTCAGCCGGGAGCCGTACGACTACCCGCAGCTGAAGATCCTGCGCAAGCCCGACTCCATCTTCGACTACACCCTTGAGGACTTCGAGGTTGTCGACTACCGCCACCACCCCACTATCAAGGCACCGATCGCCGTATGAGCACTCCCTCCGAAGAGACCAACGCGCAACTTCCCGGCCTCATTTTCACCCGGGAAACTGCAGCTTCCATGACCGGCATCGGCATGATCTGGGCACAGACCAAAGCGGGTGTCATCGGCAAGGACGGCAGTATGCCGTGGCACTTGCCCGAGGACCTCAAGCACTTCAGCCAACTGACAACGGGGCACCCCGTGATCATGGGCCGGAAGACCTGGGAATCCTTCCCGGACAAGTACCGGCCTCTGCCCGGGCGCACCAACATCGTGGTGACCCGCAACCAGGAGTGGGCCTCGACGCCCGGGGCGGAGGGCGCCGTCGTGGTTTCCTCCCTGGACGCAGCCCTGCTTGAGTCCCAGTTTGCGCCGGGCGGCCAGAAGGTCTGGATCATCGGCGGCGGGGAAATTTTCGATCAATCGATGGGCATCGCCAACCTTGCGGTCATCACCATCATTGACGCCGAATTCGAAGGCGACACCTTCGCCCCCGAACTTGGCGAGGACTGGACGTTCGACTCCGTGGCCCCTCACGAGGATTGGTACACGGCGAAAAACGGCACCAAATACCGGTTCACGTCGTGGCGCCGGACCGAAAGCTAGGAACCGGATCATGCAGGCAATACTCAAGAAACCTGAAACACTTTTTGTCCTGGGGTACATGCTGTTGCCGCTCCTTGCGCTGCTGTCAGCGATCGTTGGGCTGACCATGATCCTGGGCGGCAACAAGATCGCCGGAATCATCGTCCTGGTGGTGGTGACCCAGGTCTTCGCCTTCGGTGCGTTCTTCGCCCTTCGCGCACGGAAAGCTGCCCTCGCGGAGGGTAACGGCCTGCAGGATTACGACGCCGGACGCTAGTACCGCCGCCGGCCCGCCCGGCCCGTCCCTGGGTCCGCCGTCGTACGTTGTGCGGGTGACGTAACCAACAGCGTCAGGCGGCGTCGAAAGTTTAGACTGGTTCAATGACTACAGCAGCTAATCCGTCCGTAGGACTGGTCGGTTGGCGTGGCATGGTCGGCTCCGTCCTGATGCACCGCATGCAGGAAGAGAACGACTTCGCCAACATCAACCCGGTATTTTTCTCCACCTCGAACGCAGGAGGTGCCGCCCCGTCGTTCGCCGATGGGGCCGGCAAGCTCGAGGATGCGTTCGATATTGAGACGCTTGCCAAGCTGCCGATTATTGTCACCGCGCAGGGTGGCGACTACACCAAGCAGGTCCACGGCGAACTCCGCAGCCGTGGCTGGGACGGTCTCTGGATCGACGCCGCCTCCACCCTCCGCATGAACGACGATTCGATCATCGTGCTGGATCCGATCAACCGCGACGTCATCGATGCCGGGCTCTCCGGCGGCGTGAAGGACTTCATCGGCGGCAACTGCACGGTTTCCTGCATGCTGATGGGCCTCGGCGGGCTGTTCAAGAACAACCTCGTGGAGTGGGGTACGTCCATGACGTACCAGGCCGCTTCCGGTGGCGGCGCCCGCCACATGCGCGAGCTCCTGAACCAGTTCGGCACGCTCAACAACGAGGTCAGCAGCGAACTCGAGGACCCCGCCTCCGCCATCCTTGAGATCGACCGCAAGGTCCTGGCTACCCAGCGCACCGGCGTTGACGCCACCCAGTTCGGTGTCCCGCTGGCCGGTTCCCTGATTCCGTGGATCGATGCCGACCTCGGCAACGGCCAGTCCAAGGAAGAATGGAAGGCCGGCGTTGAGACCAACAAGATCCTCGGTACCGGCAAGGGCACCGCAGGCAAGGAGCACATCGCCATGGACGGGCTGTGTGTCCGCATTGGTGCGATGCGTTCGCACTCGCAGGCCCTGACCCTCAAGCTCCGCGAGGACCTGTCTGTCACGGAGATCGAGAACCTCCTGGCCAAGGACAACGAGTGGGCCAAGGTTGTGCCCAACACCAAGGAAGCCTCCATGGCCGAGCTGACCCCCGTGGCAGCGTCCGGCACGCTGGACATCCCGGTTGGCCGTATCCGCAAGCTCGAAATGGGCCCGGAATACATCAGCGCCTTCACCGTGGGCGACCAGCTCCTGTGGGGTGCGGCCGAGCCACTGCGCCGCATGCTGAACATTGTGACGGGCAAGCTCTAGGCTTTCCCGTTCCGGAACCCGTTTTTCCCCTGCTTCACGGCGAGGGAAGGGCGGGTTTTCCGTTTAAAGGGAACCGGTGCTTTCCCGGTGTCATCTCTCCATGAACTTCAGGTAGGCACAGGCCTGCGCCAGGAAGGACCGTGCCGCAGACGGTCCAAGTGTTCCCGTGAAGGGCTCCGGCACCACTCCGGCTGACTTCCCTGTTCCCGTCCTGGCCCACGTCCCCACCACGCCACCCCCGGCAACGATGATCCGTTTGAAGACCCCGTTCTTGCCCGGCACTACAAGTTCGGCATACTCAGGAGCGAGCACCAGGATCCGGTCCTGGTAACCGAGCAGGAATTCGTCAAACCCGGGGAGAGCCAGCACCGAGCGGGCGCCGGGAACGCCGTCGTCGAGCATTGCAGCCGTCTCCGCCGACATCCAGTAGCTTGTATCCCCGAACGGCAGCTCCACCAACTGATCCTGGACGGCGCTCAGCGCCGCCCGGGCCTCACTGAGCGGCACCTGGGTCCACCACGCGAAGTCGCGGACAGTGGCCGGGCCATGGCTGTGGATGTAGCGGAGGAACCATTCGGCGATGCCGGGCTCGCGATCCACGGCACGTGAGTCCCTGATCCACTGATCGAAAGGGACAAACAACTGCTGCACCCCCGCATTGCCTTTGCTTCCGGCCATAGGCCCTTGGACCAAGGACGCCTCCTGGCACAAGCAAGCTATGAGGTGGATGCCCCGTTGGGCTTTGGTGACCTGGCCCGCTTCCTCGAACGCCGCGAATAGCTGCTCCCGGCTGGCGCCCACTGCCTCCGTGTCCCGCGACAGGGTGGCAATGGTCTCCAAAGCCACGTCGCGGGCATGACTGATGTCATCCGGTGTGATGTTCAGTTCACGGTGCCTGGTCCGCAGTGACTGCATGATCCTCCGGCTGGTGATTCCCAGCATCCACCTCAGGTCCTCCGGCGCCACCAAATGCAACGTACCGCGCATCGGCCAGGACCGGACCACGGTCCCGGCGTCCAGCGCCGCCCGGACCTCGGAGGCTCCCGATCCCGCCACCCTCTGGCCAACCGCCCACAGCGCATGACCCAGGTCCTGGGCCTGCATGGCAGTCATCCACCGGACGGCTTCGGGAACGGAAGCATGCTTCCCGCCCAACAGACCTTGGCTGGCGAGCCGCAGACGGCCGATCACGGCAGGTGTGGGGCTCCGCTTCCCGATAGGCATGCTCCATCCTAAAGCCGCCGACCACAGCGAACATTGCCCTGCCTCCCAGCCGCCTTCCAGACGCGTTGCCTAGGATTGCTGCATGCTCTTTGGTGATCTGGCTCCGCTGGTGCGGCCGCTCAGCCGCCGGTTGGCTGCCGCCGGCTGGTGCTGCAGCGGCGTCGGTTTGGTGGCCGGGCTGATCGTTGCCGTAGGCACGGGAGTAAGGCTTTCACCCTCAATGCAAAGCATCCAGCTCGCCGGAATCGTGGCAACAGCCCTGGCCGCGCTGCTGCTCGGCGTCGCAGCCCTCATCCAGCCCGTCTCACCGCGGGACGGCGACGCGCCCGAGCCGTGGTTCTATCCGGCCGCAGCGGCACAGGTGCGCAGTTTCCTGCTGGGATCCATAGTGATGATGCTCGGATTGGTGGGCTTTGCCACCGCGGGCCTTTTCCTGCCCAGCGGACCGTCGCCGCAGAGCATCGCGTTCAGCCAGATCTTCCTGCTGGGTTCTGTCAGCTGCGGGCTCACGTTCCTGCTGCTGAACAAAGTGCTGCCCATCGCGGAGCGCCGGACGCGCTGACGCGCTGACCAGGGCCGGAACCTACAGCGAAACGCCGATCAGCAGCGGTTCGGGATGCAGTTCGATCCCAAAGCGATCCACGACGCCGGAGCGCACCTCGCGCGCAATGGCCGCCATGTCCGCGGCCGAGGCGGAGCCACGGTTGGTGATGGCCAAGGTGTGCTTGGTGGACAGCGATGCCCTGCCCCCGGAAACGCTGGACTCCTCCAGCCCGTAGCCCTTGCCGAATCCTGCGTGGTCAATCAACCAGGCGGCGGACAGTTTCACCAATCCGTCGGATCCTGCCGGATACCTGGGGGCGTCCGCAGGCAACGCCTCGGCCTGTTCCATGGACACGATCGGATTAGTGAAGAACGAACCCGTTGAGTAGGTATCGCGATCGTCGGCGTCCAGCACCATGCCCTTGGACGCACGCAGTCTGAGCACCTCCCGCCGGACGTCGTTGGAGTACGCCCGTTTGCCCACCTCGACCCCGAGCACACGGGCAAGTTCGGCGTAGCGGATGGGGGCGCTCATCCTGCCCAGCGGCAGTTGGAATTCAACCGTGAGGACCACGAACCGCGGCGAACCCTCCACAGTGGTCTGCTTCAGGATGGAGTCACGGTAGCCGAACGTGAGCTCGGAATTGGTGAACGTGCGGACTGCATTCTGTTCCCGGTCCCAGGTCCGTACGGCAGCGATGGTCTGCGAAACATCAGCACCGTAGGCTCCTACGTTTTGGACCGGGGTGGCTCCCGTTGCGCCTGGAATCCCGGAGAGCGCTTCCAAGCCGGACCAGGCGTGCTTCACGGCGTGTTCAACCAAGGCATCCCAGTTGTGTCCTGCCTGGACCACCACGGAGACTCCCCCGCAGCTGTCCTCGGCGTTGACTGTGAAGCCCTCGGAAGAGATTTTGAGGACTGTACCGGGGTAGCCGTCGTCGGAGATCAATAGATTGGATCCGCCGCCGATGATGAGGAGCTTCTCCCCCGCGGCGTCAGCCGAGCGGACGGCGTCGATGATTTCCGCCTCGGTACGTGCCTCCACAAAGGTGCCGGCGGGGCCGCCCACGGCAGCTGTGGTCAATTCGGAAAGCAGCGTCTGGGTCACCCATCAAGCCTATCGGGGTTTGGGCCGGGGCTCCGCCGCAAGCACGCGGCAGAGACCCCGTCCCTGCAACACCTAGGAGAGCTTGACCACTGCCTGCGACTTCATGAGGACCTTCTGGCCGGCGGCCACCACGGTGAGGTCAATGCGGGCGGTACCCGCCTCGGCGTCGAGCGCACCCACCACGCCGGTCACCTCGATGACGGCTCCGGGCTCATCCGTTCCCGTGGTGTCGGTCACCAGCACCGGCTTGGTGAAGCGGGTCTGGTAGTCAACGACGGCGGCCGGATCGCCTGCCCAGTCGCTGACCAACTGTACCGCTGCACCCATGGTGAACATGCCGTGGGCGATGACGCCGGGAAGTTCCACTGACGTGGCGAATGCCTCGTTCCAATGGATGGGGTTGAAGTCTCCGGAAGCACCTGCGTATTTGACCAGGTCCTGGCGGGTGACTTCGATGGTGCGGTTGCCAATTTCCTGGCCGACTGCCAGGTCTGCGAAAACGGGGCTCATGGTTACTGTCCCTCTCCCCGGACCAGGATGGACGAGGTGGTGGTTGCGACCTTTTCACGGTTGTCACCGTCGGCCAGGGCAAAGATTTCCGAACGCGTGGTGATCATGGCGCCGCCTCCCATGGCCCGAACGCCGTCGACGTGCAGCTCGGCCACCAGGCGGTCGCCGGCAACGATGGGGCGGTGGTGGGTGAAGCGCTGGTCTGCGTGGACAACACGGGAGAAGTCGATCCCGGCTTCGGGATCCTCGACAAGCTGCGCGTCGGCACGCTGGGCGACGATGATGGCGAAAGTGGGAGGCGCTACGAGGTCGCGATGGCCCAGGGCCCGCGCCGTTTCGACGTCGTAGTGAGCCTGGTTGGTGGCCTTCACGGCCTTGGCGAACTCACGGATTTTTTCACGGCCGACGTCGTAAACCTCTGCGGCAGGGTAACTGCGGCCCTGCAGGTCCGGATTGATACTCATGGTCCAACCCTATCGGGCGGGCGCGCGGAGACGGGTGTGGGCACCACCCTGTGGACGATGCTATTTCTTGTAGCTCTTGCGGATCTGCTGGCCGCGGATCACGAGTCCCGTGACGTGGAGGATCAGTCCCAGGCCGATGACGGCCAGGGATGCCATGGCAAGTCCCTGGTTGCCCGAGGTATTTCCGGCGATGGACAGGATGACACCTGCCGCGATGAGTCCCATGGCGCTGAAAACCAGCACTTTGTACCCGGTGGAGGCGTTGGCCCAGAATTCGTTCAGCACCATCCAAGTCTACCGGGCGCGTTGCAGGGCTTCGCCGAGGGGTTGGTTCTCACGAGGAAAGCTCGCCGTTAGTG
Organism: Paenarthrobacter sp. YJN-5; assembly: GCF_015040095.1. NCBI lineage: Bacteria > Bacillati > Actinomycetota > Actinomycetes > Micrococcales > Micrococcaceae > Paenarthrobacter > Paenarthrobacter sp. YJN-5. Next base: position 1,240,821 of record NZ_CP053544.1, on the reverse strand, counting down.
CCGGGATCCAACCCCTCGGCGGAGAAATACGCCTAGAGGGAGGGCTGGACCCCGAAAGCGACAGCGAGCTTCATGATCTTTTCGGCACGGCCCAGGCGCGGAAGGTCGGAGCCGTCGCGGATGACACGGCCGTTTGCCTCAAAGTCGTTCATGAAGTCCGTGGCCCATGCGACGTCCGACGGCGTGGGGCTGATGACCTCGTTGATGACCGTGGTCTGGTCGATGGCCAGGCAGAGCTTGCCGGTCATGCCCATGGTGACCGTGATGCCGGTTTGCTCGCGCAGGATGGGGTGGTTGGTGCCCACAGTGGGACCGTCGATGGGACCCGGAAGATTGCCGACGCGGCTGGCCACCACGAGCTTGGCCCTCGGGTAGGCCATGGCTTCCGGGGTTGCTGCCATGCCGGTATCGCGGCGGAAGTCACCGGAGCCGAAAGCCAGGCGGAAAGCACCCTGCGCGCGGGCGATGTGGTTGGCTTCCTCGATGCCGAGGGCGGACTCAACCAGCGGAATGACCGGGGTCTTGCCGTCCATCCGGTGGAAAGACTCGGTCACCTGGTCGGCGGATTCCGTCTTGGCCAGCATGACACCGAGCAAGCCAGGGGTGCCGCGCAGCCCGGCGAGGTCATCGGCCCAGAAAGGGCTGGTGGCGTCATTGATGCGGACCCATGCCTGACCGCCGGCGGTCAACCAGTTGACGACGTTCTCGCGGGCGGTGTCCTTCTGCGAGGGGTCAACGGCATCCTCAATGTCGAGGATGATGGCATCTGCCCGTGAGCCTGCGGATTCGTCGAAAAGTTCCGTCTTCATGGCATTCACGAGGAGCCAGGAACGGGCGATATCGGCAGGGATGTTACGGGTGGGCCGAACTGATTCGGCGGCGATGCTAGAGGTCATGTATCTACCGTATCCGTCCTGCGGCCCGGGCGACGAAGAAATCACTCCGCTTGTGAGGATCAATACGAACTAAACCCGTTATGACTGTGGGGTCCCACAGTATGGGGGTTCGACGGCGGTCCGCGCCAGTCTCGCCCGGCCCGCCGGTAGTTCTTTGTCACCGGACGGAACACTCCCGTCAAAGGGATCAACACAGCGAAGTATGTGTCCATTCGTTGCCACCCAAGGCCCGGTATTTCGCCTCGTTGCCCGCTGTTTCCCCGGGTTTACCGGGGTTACCGCCGCACTTTCCAGCCACCACTTCCATGGGCTTACATCGTTCCCAAGCCGGTGAAGCTTCCGGTTTTCCCGGCACCAAAGAACACCAAAACAACCCTGGAAAGTAGCCCCCATGAAACTGCAACTGCCCCTGCTGAGCGTCGCGGCCGCCGTCGTACTAGCCTTGACCGTCTCCGGCTGCGGCGGTTCAGCCGAAGCCGGCCCGGCCGACCCGTCCGCCCAAGTCAAGGAACTCCGCTACCAAGGCTCGGCGAACAACGTGACCTTCCCGGAACTGGCAGCGGACTTGGGCTACCTGGGTGACATCAAGCTCAACTGGGTGGGCAACACCACCAGTGGTCCGCAGGACATCCAGTCCGCCGCCACCAACCAGACGGACTTCGGCGGCGCGTTCTCCGGCGCGGTGGTCAAACTCATCGAAGCGGGCTCCCCCGTCAAGGCCGTCACCAACTACTACGGCTCCGACCAGAAAACCTTCAGCGGGTACTACGTCAAAGCCGACAGCGACATCAAGGGTCCCAAGGACCTGATCGGGAAGAAGGTGGCCGTCAATACCCTCGGAGCCCACCACGAGGCCGTGATCAATACCTGGCTGACGAAGAACGGACTCAGCCAGGACGAGATCAAGCAGGTCCAACTGGTGCCTTTGGCCCCGAATGACACGGAGGAAGCGATCCGCCGCGGGCAGGTGGACGTTGGAACCCTCGGCGGCGTCCTGCAGGACCGAGCCGTCGAAGCAGGCGGCCTCCGCTCCCTGTTCAGCGATGTGGAACTGTTCGGCACGTTCGCCGGCGGCCAGATCGTCTTCCGCACCGACTTCATCCAGAAGAATCCGGACACCACACGCACCTTCACCACAGGAGTTGCCAAGGCCATCAAATGGGCAGCTGAAACGCCACGTGAGGAGGTCATAGCCCGGTTCGCCAAGATCATCGAGGGCCGGGGCCGCAACGAGAGTACGGCCAACCTGAAGTTCTGGAAGAGCCCCGGTGTTCCCGACGCCGGCGTGATCACGGATTCGGACTTCACCAGGTGGGAAGCCTGGCTGAATTCTTCGGGAATCGTGAAGGGTGATCTCACGCCGTCCAAGTACTACACCAACGACTACAACGGGCTCGCCGGCGGTTCCGCGGACACTGCGACTACAGGCACTTCCAATTCAAGCCCTGCGAAGAAGGGATAGCCATGACAGCCAAAATCAGCTTGCGCAACGTCAGCAAGGAATTCACCGTCAGGGCAAGCAAGGGTGGCCCGGCCACACGGCTCACGGCCATCGACTCGCTCAACCTCGACGTCCGCGACGGCGAGTTCCTCACGTTGGTGGGACCCAGCGGTTCGGGCAAGACCACTTTGCTGGACCTGCTTGCGGGCCTCTCCACCCCGACCTCCGGCGAGGTCCTGGTGGACGGCCAACCCGTGACGGGACCCGGCAAGGACCGCGCAGTGGTGTTCCAGCAATACGCCCTCTTTCCATGGCGGACAGCATCGGCGAACGTTTCCATCGGATTGGAAGGCCCCGGGCCGAACGGCAGGAAGCTGAACCGGCGCGAACGGGCGGCCAAGGCCAAGGAATACCTGGCCCTGGTGGGCTTGGCCGGCTTCGAAGACCGTTTTCCGCACGAGCTCTCCGGCGGGATGAAGCAACGCGTGGCGATCGCGCGGAGCCTTGCCTACGAACCGGACGTGCTGCTGATGGACGAACCGTTCGCCGCGTTGGACGCCCAGACCCGTGAACAGCTGCAGGACGAACTCCTGCGGATCTGGAAGGCAACAGGCAAGACCATCGTGTTCATTACCCATGGAATCGACGAGGCCGTGTACCTGGGCCAACGCGTCGCCGTGCTTAGTGCCCGTCCGGGACGGCTGAAGGAAATCGTGGAGATCACTATCCCGGACCGCGACGGGGACCAGGACATCAGGTCCAACCCTGCGTTCGTTGAGCACCGGCACCAGGTCTGGACACTGCTCCATGACGAGGTCCGGCGAGCGCAGGACGCCGGACACCGCAAGATCCTGCCCGACGGCAGCGCACCGGACGAACCCGCCACTGCTACTGAAAGGAGTGCGGCCTGATGACCACCACCCTCACTCAAGAACAACAAACGGCAACGTCCGCACCCGGGCCGGCTGCCGCCGTCGGGCCTTCCGCTGCGGCCCATCCTGCAGCAGCCCGTACGACGCCGGAACCATCGGCCGGGCGGCGTCTCGCCAACGCTGCCGGTTCGGTCGTGTGGAAGTCCACCGCCGTCCTTGCCTTCCTGGCGCTCTGGGAGCTGGGCCCGACGTACCTGGCCAGCCCGTCCACCAAGGTCTTCCTTCCCCCGCTGCACGAGGTCCTGGCTGCCTGGGCCAGGTTGTTCGAGGCCGGAACCATCCAAGGGCACACCACTGCGAGCCTCACGAGGTCCGTTGCAGGTTTCGGTGCTGCGTTGGTGGCAGGTGTTGCGCTGGGGCTGTTGATCGCCTGGTACGGGCGGCTGAACTCGGTGCTCAACCCCTTGCTGGAGCTGTTCCGCAACACCGCGGCCTTGGCGTTGCTCCCGGTGTTCACTCTCCTGCTGGGCATCGGCGAAGAGTCGAAGATCAGCATCGTGGCCTACGCCGCGTTCTTCCCCGTCCTGCTCAACACGATCGCCGGCGTGAAAACCGTGGATCCACTCCTTATCCGGGCCGCGCGTTCCTTGGGGTTGGGCAGCTTCCGCTTGTTCCAGAAAGTCATCCTGCCCTCCGCGGTTCCCACCATCTTCACGGGCATCCGCATGGCAGGCACGGCCTCCATCCTGGTCCTGATCGCCGCCGAGATGGTGGGCGCCAAGGCAGGCCTCGGGTACCTGATCGTCAACGCCCAAAGCAGCTTCCTCATCCCTGACATGTATGCCGGGATCCTCACGGTGTCCCTGCTGGGGCTTGCCGTGAACTTCCTGCTGGTCGCCTTGGAGCGGCACTTCTCCCGCTGGCGCACCGGCGTGGGTTCAGCCGCTTCCTGATTTTTCCATCGTGGCACCCGCCACACACCACATCGAAAGTAAGGAAAACAAATGACCGTCATTACTGAAACCAAACTTGAGTTCCGGAAGCTTGGAGCCCGAATAGGGGCCGAGATCCGGGGCCTGGACATCTCCGGAGATTTGAGCGCGGACACCGTGGCGCAGATCCGTGCTGCCCTCAACGAACACAAGGCGCTCGTCTTCCGTGAGGCGAACATCCTGACGGACGAAGCCCAGGTGAAGTTCGCTTCCCACTTCGGTCCGCTCACCAAGGCACACCCCACCGTGGCGTCCGTGGAGGGTGAAGAGAACGTCCTTCCGGTGGACAGCGAGAACGGCTCGGCGAACAACTGGCACACCGACGTCACGTTCGTGGTGAACCCGCCCCAGGCCTCCACCCTTCGCAGCATCGACCTGCCGGCCTATGGCGGCGAGACCCTGATCGCGTCCTCCGCCGGAGCCTACCGCGACCTCCCGGACGAACTTCGGAACTTCGCGGACACCCTCTGGGCCATCCACACCAACGACTACGACTACTCCGTTCCAAAGAACCTGGAGCACACCAACGCCGAGGCACGCCGCAAGGAATTCACGCGGCTGAAGTTCGAGACTGCCCACCCGGTGGTTCGGGTCCACCCCTTGACCGGCGAGCGCGGATTGTTCATTGGGGGCTTCGCGCAGCGCCTGCGGATCGTGGGTCTGTCCAACACCGAATCGAAGGACATCATCCGGCTCCTGCAGGCCTACGTCACCCGTCCGGAGAACGTTGTTCGGGTGAATTGGGAGCCCAACCAAGTGGTGTTGTTCGACAACCGGATCACCCAGCACTACGCACCGGACAACTACGACGGGCAGCCCCGCAAACTGAACCGCGTGACCATTGCCGGCGACATCCCGGTGGGCACGGACGGCAAGCAGAGCCAGCCGATCCAAGGCGACTCGAGCACGTACTCCGTGGTGGCCGGGGTGTCCTAGGGGCTGCTGTTTTAACCCAACTAATACGAAAGTAGTGGTGGGTTAGGCGGCGGTGACCGGGGTGATGGTGACGTCGTAGCCGAGGTTGTTGAGTTGTTTTATGGCGCGGTTCTTGGCTTTGGTCGGGTTGATGCGGGTGTAGTGGTCGGCGCCGGGGTCGTTGTAGATTTCTCCGGTGCTGAGCATGTGCCAGGCTGCGGTGAGGATCGAATGTTCGACGGCGACGAGGGCTTTGTTGCGTCCGGCGCGGGTTGTGATGCGCCGGTATTTCGCGGCGAGGTAGGTGTTTTTGGATCGTGTGGCGGACATGGCCGCGGTGCCGAGCGCTGCTTTGAGGTATTTGTTCCCGGGCATGATGTGGCTGGATTTGATGTGTCCGGCGGATTCGTTGGCGCTGGGACAGACCCCTGCCCAGGACGCGAGCCGGCCCGGGGTTTGGAAGACTGCCATGTCCGCCCCGGTTTCGGCGATGATCACTTCGGCGACGCGGTGGGAGACTCCGGGGATGGTGGCCAGGGCTTCCCTGGCGTCACGAAAGGGTTCCATCGCCTCCTCGATCCGTGTCGTGAGGGTATCGATGGTTCGGGTGTGGGCGTCGATCTGGTCCAGGTGCAGCCTGGCCATGAAGGCATGGTGTGGTTTGAACCGGCCGGTCAGGGCGTCGACGAGGGCCGGGATTTTCGAACGCAGCATTCCGCGGGCCATTCCGGCCAGGACTTCGGGGTTCCGTTCACCGTTGATGAGGGCTTCGAGCATGTCCCGGGAGGAGACTCCGGTCAGGTCCGAAACGACGGAGGAAAGTTTGATTCCGGAGCTTTCAAGGAACTTCTCCAACCTGAGGATCTCCCGGGCCCGGTCGCGGGTCGCGATGGCGCGCGCCCGGGTCAGGTCCCGTAGCTCGCGGATGGGTTCGGGCGGCACGAACGAGGCCCGCAGGAGCCCGTGCGCGGCCAGTTGGGCCAGCCAGGCGGCGTCGGAGACATCGGTTTTGCGTCCAGGGATGTTCCGGGCAGCTTTGGCGTTGACGAGCATCACGGGCAGGGTTTCTTCGAGCAGGTAGTAGAACGGTTTCCAGTAGTCGCTGGTCGCTTCCATCACCACCACGGTGACATGTTCGCGTTCGAGGAACTCCCGCAGTTCCAAGATCTGATGCGTGGTCGCGCCCCAGGTCGTGACCTTTGAGGTGTGAGCTTGTCAATACTTTTGTGTATGAGGGGTCTGGGTTCAGCCCAAGTAGGGTTCGATGCGTTCGGGGTATGTGATGGCGAGGATGCCTAGTGCTTCGTTCCAGCCTTGGCTTTGGGCACCTTCGATGAGTGTGTGGACGGTTTTGCTTTTGTTCTCGCGGGCTTGTCCGTGGATCTTCGCGCGTTCGCTGGCTCGTTTGTCTTCGATGTTGCAGATGGCCAGCCAGAGCAGTTTGACCGCGGCGGTGTCGTTCGGGAAATGGCCGCGGTTTTTGATGATTTTCCGGAGCTGGTAGTTCAGCGATTCAATGGCGTTGGTGGTGTAGATCACCCGGCGCAGCGGCGGCGCGAAAGCGAGGAAGGGAACGAACTTTTCCCAGCTGTTGCGCCAGGTATTGACCGTCGCACGGTACTTTTTGCCCAGCTCGGAAGACGCGAACGCCTCCAGTTCCGTTTGCGCGGCTTCAGCTGAGGAGGCCGTGTAGATCGGCCGGAGTGCGGCTGCGACCCGTTTCCTGTCGTTGTAGCCAATGAACCGCATCGACGCCCTGATCAGATGGACTACACAGGTCTGGACCGTGGCCAGGGGCCACGTCGCGGCGATGGCTTCGGGAAAGCCCGTCAGGCCGTCACAGCAGACAATGAGTACGTCCCGGACTCCTCGGTTGGCAAGTTCCGCGCAGACCCCGGCCCAGAACTTGGCCCCTTCGGTGGCCTCGACCCAGATACCCAGTACGTGCTTGATGCCGTCCATATCGACGCCCACGGCAATGTGCGCAGCTTTGTTCCGTACTTGCGCCCCGTCGCGGACTTTGACCACGATCGCATCCAAATAGAGAATCGGGTACATCGGATCCAGCGGCCGGCGTTGCCAGATCATCACCTCATCCAGAACGTCATCGGTGATCTTGGAGATCGTTTCGTGCGAAAGCTCGGTTCCAATCGTTGATTCCAGATGATGCTGGATGTCTCTGACCGTCATGCCACCGGCATAAAGACTGATAATCATTTCGTCCAAGCCACCCGTGCGTCGGGCACCCTTGGGCACGAGCCGCGGAACGAACGAACCATTCCGGTCCCGCGGGATGGCCAAGTCAACATCGCCGGCCTGACTGGCCAGCGTTTTCGGGTAGAACCCATTGCGTGAGTTGGGCAGCAAACGTGCCGCGGGATCTCCCTTTTCATAGCCGAGATGACCGGAAAGTTCGGACTTCAGTCCACGCTCCAGAACGGCCTTGATCATCTGGTTCAGGAAACCGTTCTTGCCATCAATCTGCAGTTCAGCCGAATCGATTTGTTCCATTAGCTCATCAAACGCACCGGACTCGCGCAGCTGCTCCATCCCCCCGGCAGCAGCGACCTTCGCGGCAAGCTCCGCGCTGAGCTCTTCACTAGAACCAGTCATGGTCACAGTTTTCTCCAATCAACCAGGGACCGGAACTCCTACACAAACCATCTGACACCCCCTGAGGTGTAGGTCCCGGCCCTGGCGCCTGGGATCCGCACGCAGACCTTCGCGTCGCGTTTGGAGATATCCATCCCCGCGGCCCGTTCATTAACGATGTCCATCTTCTTCCCTCCAACACTGTTTGACGGTGATGACAGTGTCTGTCTCGGGGAGGACTGGGAATATTCAGGAATCTAATACTCGTGCTCAAGGGCAACAATCCACGGTTCCCGTGGAGGTCCTCCACACCACGCTGGGTCACGGACTCGCGGCACCAAGTTGGGTCGGCGTTCACCGAGACGGACAGCCCAATGATCTACCCGGAAGGCCAGAGTCCGCCAGAGCCCTGGCGAGCCACCCCGTACACTTTCCCGGCCCCACGGCGCGCCAGCGGCGCTCACACGCTGGGTCGCAGTTAAGCGCGTTTAGAACCCTCAAAACGTGCTTAACTGCGACCCAGTTGGGTTTTAGGGGATGTTCGAGCCGCGGGCCGTGATCCACAGGCCGTACCACTCGGCGCGGGTCATGCTGCCGGCTACGGCAACAGCATCCGCACAGGCACCGATCCGCGAAAGGTTGGTGGTCCCCACCACGGGCGAAATCCGTGCCGGATGCTTCATGAGCCACGCAAGCAGCACTGATTCCGGAGTGGTGTTCTTCTCCCCCGCCAGGCGGACCAGCATCTCCGACGTCGCAGCCTCTGCCGGTGAGTCGGCACCCGCTCCCGTATACCGGCCCTGCGCCAGCGAACCATAGGCCTGGAGTTCTATGCCCCTGTCCATGCACAGCTCAAGCGTCCCGTGCGGAAAACTGTTCTCCCTCCCTTCGGGATGGTTCACCAGCACCGTGCTTTCCAGCCAGTCCCGGCGCAGCAGGCTCATCTCCAGCTGGTTCGCCACGATGGGCGTCTGCAGCCGGTCCTGCAGGTATGCGATCTGGGCGCCGGACATGTTGGATACACCCACGTGCCGCACCTTGCCTTCGGCCATTAACTGCCCGACCGCGTCCGCCACGTCGCGCGCGTCCATGAGGGGATCCGGACGGTGCAGGAGCAGCACGTCCACGTAGTCCGTTTGGAGCCGTTGCAGGCTCCCGTTGACCCGTTCCAGGATGGCTTCGCGGCTGAGGTCGTAGTGGCCGTCCCGGCCTCCTTCAGCCAGCCTGATACCGCACTTGGTCTGCAACCGGATCTTCTCCCGCAGACCGTGGGAACGGACGAGGACTTCCCCAAAAACAGCTTCGGACTTACCCCGGCGGTAGATATCAGCGTGGTCAAACAAGCCGATGCCGATTCCCCGCGCCGATTCAATCACGGCGGCGGCCTGGTCGATTTCCGCAGCACCGTAGTGGTTGTTATCCCAGGACCCGCCGAGTCCCATGCAGCCATAGATGAGGCGTCCCCGCCCGTTCACGTTATCCATGTAGTTGTGTCAGCGCAGCAGACTAGGCGTCGCGGACTACCCACGCGGTGGTGTCGGCCGGCAGCTTGCCGTCCTCCAACGGGCCGCTGCTGACGACGACGGTCCCGGCCGGAAGCTCGAAGGCTTCAGTGCCGAAGTTGGTCACCGTCTCCCAACCGCCGGGGCGGCTGAAGTGCAGCACCTCCGGGTTACCGGTCTCCACCCACTCGAGCTCTTCATCGGTCTGCAGCTGGCGGCGGAGGCCCAAGGCCTTGCGGTAAAGCTCGAGCGTGGAGCCTTCGACGCCTTCCTGGATGGATACCGCGTAATCCTTGAACCACTCCGGCTGGGGCAGGTGCGCCTTGCCCGCGCCGAAGCCGAAGGACGGGCCTTCAGGGGTCCACGGCAACGGCACACGGCAACCATCCCGGCCGATTTCAACGCCCTTGTTGCGGAAGAATGACGGGTCCTGACGTTCGGAGTCCGGAATTTCCGCCACTTCACGCAAGCCCAGTTCCTCGCCCTGGTACAGGTAGGCAGAGCCCGGCAGCGCCAGCAGCAGGAGCGATGCGGCACGGGCACGGCGCAGGCCGAGTTCAACGTCCAGTTCTTCCTGCGGCGCACCGGCCAGCAGCCAGCCCTTGCCGTCCTGGCCCTTGGGCTTGCTGCCGGTCACGTCCTGGGCCGCGTTGGTTCCCTGGGCCACGGAACCGCCCTTAGGGAGGCCATAGCGGGTGGCGTGGCGGACGACGTCGTGGTTGGAGAACACCCAGGTGGAGGATGCGCCGGACTCCTTGGCGTGGACCAGGTTGTCCGTAATGATCTGCTTGAAAGATGCGGCGTCAAAGTCCGACTGCAGCAGGTCAAAGTTGAAGGCCTGGCCCAGGCCCTCGGGGCTGGCATAGCGGGCACGGCGTGACTCGTGGACCCATGCCTCGGCAACGGCGGTGCGGGGCGGGTTGTATTCGTTGAAGAGTTTGCGCCACTCGGCGTAGACCTCGTGGACTTCGTCGCGGTCCCAGAAGGGGTGGGAGCCGTCAATGAAGCCGTCCGTGCCGTGGGCCCGTGCGAGGAGGTCATCCTTCATGGGCATGGGCTCGGACAGGTCCTTGGCCATGCCGTGGGCGACGTCGATGCGGAAGCCGTCCACGCCGCGGTCGGACCAGAAGCGCAGGGTCTTCAGGAAGTCCTCGCGGATTTCCGGGTTCTCCCAGTTAAAGTCCGGCTGTTCCTTGGCGAAGATGTGCATGTACCACTGGCCGGGAGTGCCGTCCGGTTCGGTGATGCGCTCCCAGATGGGGCCGCCAAACACGGAGTCCCAGTCGGACGGCGGCAGCTCGCCGTTCTCGCCCTTGCCGTCGCGGAAGATGTAGCGGTCGCGGGCAGCAGAACCCTTTGGCGAAGCAAGGGCTTCCTTGAACCATTCGTGGCGGTCCGAGGAGTGGTTGGGAACGATGTCCACCACAATCTTGATGCCGGCTTCATGCAGCGCAGCCGCCATCTCGTCAAAGTCCGCCAGCGTGCCCAGCTTGGGGTCGACGTCGCGGTAGTCGTCGACGTCGTAGCCGCCGTCGGCGAGTGCCGACGGGTAGAACGGGCTCAGCCACACGGCATCAACGCCGAGTTCCTTCAGGTACGGAACCTTGGCCGTGATGCCCTTGAGGTCACCCAGCCCGTCACCGTTCGCGTCGTAGAAACTCCGCGGGTAGATCTGATAGACCGCCGCCTGGCGCCACCACTTGGGATCGGCCATGCGTTCGGAGAGGGACAAATTTGCCTTGGTGGCGGAGGTGCTCACGAAACTCCTTTGATTTAGATTCTAAATTTAGTTCCTTGACCAGTATCTGACGGCTGGCTCAGGAGGTCAACAGCCCGGCAGGTCAGCCTTTCACGGCACCCTGGGTGACGCCTGCCATGACCCAACGCTGGGTGAACAAGTACGCGACGATTGCCGGCGCCATGGCCATCAGGTATGAGGCGAAGGAGACGTGGTAGTTGTTGCTGAACTGCGTTTGGAAGAGGTTCTGCCTTACCGGCAGGGTCTGCAGGGCGGGGTCGGAAATGATCAGCGACGGCATCATGAAGTCGTTCCAGGCGTACAGGAAGGCGAAGATTCCCACCGTGGCGCTCATGGGGGCAAGCAGCGGGAAGATCAGCTTCCAGAACGTCTGCCACGTGGTGGCTCCGTCAATCCTGGCGCTTTCTTCCAGTTCCATGGGAATGGAACGCAGGAACGCCGTAAAGAGCAGCACGCTGAAGCTCAGCTGGAACATGGTTGCCAGCAGGATGACGCCGAACGGATTGTCCAGGCCCAGGCGGCCGGTCAACTGGATCTGCGGCAATGCCACCACGGGGAAGGGAATGAACATTGCTGCCAGCAGGTAGTAGAACGAGTACCGGAACAACCGGCGATCCCAGTTACGGACAATCGCGTAGGAAGCGAAGGCAGCGAGGACGATGGTAGCCACAACCGTCCCGGCGGTGACAAGGAGGGACATTGCCGCCCCGACAGGGAAGTTGGTCAGGTTCCATGCCTGGACGAATCCCTCCATGCTGAAGGGCGCGGGCAGGGAGAAAGCATTGCCATCCACCGCTTGCCCTTGCGTCTTAAGGGCCATGGAAATGGTGACGTAGAGCGGAAGCAGGACCGTGACCGAGCAGAGGACAAGAACGGTGGTCGCCGACCAATTAACGCGTTCCGGCCTGGTAGCTTGCTTGTTCATCAGAGGGCACTCCGTCCGCGGGTCAGCGAAAGCTGTACAAGAGAAATAACGACAGCCACCAGGAAGAAGATCGTGGCATTGGCCATCTGGTAGGCGTAGTCGCCGCCGTTGAAGCCGGTGATGACTGTCATGGCGATGCTCCGGGTTGACGTGCCCGGCCCGCCGTTGGTCAGGCCCACGATGATGTCGTAGGCATTAAGGAAGCCCTTGAATCCAAGGATCACGTTGATCACCACATATCCGGCGACGAGGGGCAGGGTGATCCTCCAGAGCTGTTGCACTTTGCCTGCGCCATCCAGTTCCGCAGCCTCATAGACGTCCCCCGGCACTGCCACGAGCCCGGCGATGTAAATAAGCAGTGATCCCGGGACGGCCTGCCACGCCGTGACCACTACCACCGCAATCCAGGCGAGGTCCGGGTTGGCCAGGAGGCTGTTCTCAAGCCACGGAATTCCGGCCGCAGTACCCAGCGAGGGAAGGGAGTTGGAGAAGAGGAAATTGAACACGTACGCGATGATGATGCCCGACACCACCATCGGGATGACAAAGATGGTCCGCAGCGCCGACTTCATGCGGATCCGCGAAGTAAGCCCGACGGCCAACAGGAACGCAATCACATTCACGGCGATCACCGTGACGATTGAGAACCCGAAAGTAAACAGGTAGCTCTGCAGGATGGCGGGGTCGCTGAAGATCGCGATGTAGTTGGTCAGGCCCACGAACTCCCAGTCCCCGATCCCGATCGAATTAGTGAAACTAAAAAAGATTCCAACGATTCCGGGAACGGTAATGGCGAGCGTGAAGAGAACGAGGCTCGGCAAGAGGAACAGATAGAAAATCGGCTCTACCCGGCGGCCGCGGCGCGGGGCTGGACGGTTCCCCGTTGACCGGTTCCGGTCCGGGCGGCCCTGCTCCGGCGTTTTTGATGGCACGGTTGTGCTGGTGACGGACATAGTGTAGCTCCCTGTGTCTGCGCTACTGGCGGAAGGCCAGGCGTGCCCAATCGGCGTCGAGTGTGCTGAGGGTGGATGCAGGGTCTGCGCCAAACACGAGCGCCTGCGTGTAGTTCATGATCGGAATCGTCTTGGGCACCAGCACCGACGGGCCCTGGTAGACCTGCGCGTTCTGGTAGTAGGGCACCATGCCCTCAATGCGGGGGTCAGGGGTACCGGAAGCATCCTCCGTGGGCGTGAAACCCAACTGGGATGCGTTGTAGGCCTCGATCACCTCCGGCCGGTACAAGTACTCAAGGAATTCACGCGCAGCTTCCTTATGCTTGGAGGCCTCGGGGATCCATGCCGCAAGGTCCACGTTGACGCGGACGCGCAGGTCCTTGGGGTCTTCCGTCATGGGCAGCGGGAACGTACCCAGCTTCAGGTCCGGAGCGGTCTTGGCCACCTCGCTGAACGCCCAGGGGCCTTGGAGGTACATTGCGGCTTTGCCCTGCGAGAAGGCCAGGTTGCCATCGCCGTATGCCCTGCTGGCCGCATCCTTATTGACGTACTTGCCGGCCAAGGTGAGCATCTTCTCCACCGGGCGTTCGAAGTCCTTCCGGAACGAAGCTTCCGAACCGGGCCCTACCTCAGTACCGGCTTCAGCCAGCTTCTCAAAGAAATCGAGGGTGTCCAGCTGGCCGCCCACCGAATAGTCGAACCAGCCCTGGGCAATCGTCCAGTCGTCCTTCCACGTGGCGTAGAACGGAGTCACGCCGGCGGCTTTGAGCTTGTCGCAGACGGCGATCAGCTCCGTCCAGGTCTTGGGGACCTCGAGGTTGTGGGCGGCGAAGATCTCCTTGTTGTAGATCACGGACGAAGCCATGACCGAATACGGCAAGGCACTGGTCCTGCCCGGGTACACCCCGTACTGGTCCATCAACGGCTGGAGGTCTCCCCGGATGCGGGAGGCCGCGCCGGTACCGGACAAATCACTGAGGGCTCCGCGCTGGACGAAGCGCGCGGATTCCATGTTGTAGTTTGCCAGGGCGATGTCCGGCGGGTTTCCGCGGACGAAGCTGGCGGAGACGACGTCGACGCCGGAAGTATCCAGCACCACCTCGGTGTCGTCCTGCGAAGCGTTGTAGTCTTCCACGAGTTTGGTCATGAAACCTATGGCTTCACGCTTGCTGAACGTGAACCGGACGGTTTCCTTTTCCTGGGAACCGGCGCAGCCCGAGAGCAACCCGGCCAGCAAAGCCAGCCCCAAGCCCATGGCCGCGAAGCGTTTTGAGCGTGTCACTTTCACAGACACGTAGTCCTTTCGTCGAACGGCCCCCACTGCTGAAGTCCGTCTGGGCAATGGCGCGCAGCACTGCCCGGGAAATTTAGATAGGAGATAAATTTATGACCCTGCGTAAGTATTCTGTGAGCACCGCCACATCGTCAAGCCCGGGACCGTAACAGGGCGAAGTCTAAATTTATGTACTAAATTTAGAGCGGCCGATCCTTCTGCCTCAGGGACGGCCGGGATAGCGGGGAGCAACATGCTTGGTGAAACGGCACCATCAACACAGCTGGTACGCAGGGTCAACGCCGGTGCCATGCTCAAAGCCATGCGCGGTGCCGGCATCGTCACCGGCACGGAACTCATGGCCAGGACTGGCCTTTCACGGGCAACAGTTATCTCGATATGTGACGAGCTTGTCCGCCTTGGCTGGCTGCAGGAGCTGGAGAACCAACGCGGGGCCGGGGACTACGTCAAGGGACGGCCCGCCCGGCGGTTTGTCTTCGATGACGGCGCCGCGAGCGTGCTGGGAATCGACATCGGCGCCAACAAGATCACCACGATCGTCGCCGACATGGCCGGAACCCCGCTGTCCCAGGTGACCATGCCGTTCCGCACCTACAACGTCTCCGCGGCAGAGCGGGCAGACGTCCTGGACAAGATCGCTGCCGACGCGCTGGAAAAGGCCGGTGTCCCGGCAGAATCGGTCCTGGCAGTCTCCGTCGGCGTAGCGGCCCCCGTGAACAGGGACGGCGAAGTGCTCACCGTCCAGGAGTTCTGGCAGTCCTTCGATGTCCGCAGGATCGTCTCGGAACGGCACGGCTGGCACGTTCTGCTGGAAAACGATGCCAACCTCGCAGCCCTCGCCGAGAGGTGGCAGGGCACAGCGCAGGGCGTGGACCACCTTGTAGTCATGCTCGCCGGAGATCGCCTGGGTTCCGGCATCCTGGAATCGGGCCGCCTCCTGCACGGCCAATCGGGCGGCTTTGGCGAATTGGGATTCCTCAACAACGTCGATGGCGTCGGCAGCACCTACGGCATAGCGCATTCAGCGGTATCGGCAGGCCGTCAAGCGATCGAACGCCAACAGGACACCATCATGCTGGAACTCTGCGCCGGAGAAGCTGAAGATTTAACCGCCGAGATGGTCTTCGAGGCCGCAGCACAAGGCGACCAGGCCGCCGTCGACGCCCTGGACAGCGTTGCGCTCCGCATGGCCAAGGTCATCGGAGCCATCAGCACGCTGGCCAACCCGGAATTGGTGGTGCTGGCCGGAGGAGTAGCAGCCTCCGCAGAAGTACTGCTGCCTACCATCACGAAGGAACTCCCGGAGTTCACCTTCACTCCCCCGCGACTGGCCACCTCCACGCTCGGGGAAGGCATCGTGTCACTGGGAGCCATCCGCCACGCCTTGGACTACGTCGAAGAGCACGCCCTGGATCTTTCCCCCGCATCATTGCCGAAGAGAGCGTCCTGACTCCTTCTGCAACTGGCGCCTACTCCGGCATGGACATGGTGCGCAGGTCAAGCTGCCGCAACACGCGGTCTGCAATCTCGGGATCCGTCCCGGGCTCGTTGCGGGCGTCCACCACTTCCTGCCTCGCGGCATCCAGCGCAATGGTCTGCACCGCAATTGCAAGTTCACGGCCCCGCTCGCGCTTCTCCGCCGTCGACTCGTTCTTCAGCGTGCCGTCCAGCAGTTCCGCGTGCAGCCGGCGCATCTTGTCCTTCACGAGTGCCACCTTCTCCGGCGGCAGCTCCTTCATGAGGTCATGATCCTTCAGGGCCGCTACTGCCGCCGACTGGGCACGTTTGGCCAACAGGCGTGCAGCATCTTTCTCATGTGAGCCGTCCTCCGTGGCATTGAGCACCCGCATCAGCCACGGGAGGGTGAGTCCGGGCAAGACCAGGGTGGCCAACAGGACCGCGCAGACAATCACCAGGATCTCGTGGCGGGCCGGGAAGTCGCTGCCGTCGGGCAGGGTCAGGGGAAGTGCCAGGGCAAGGGCCAAGGTGGCAAGGCCGCGCATGCCGCACCACGTCAGGATCAGGACTTCCTTGGCAGTGGTGGGCTGCAGGACGTTGCGGCGACGGTTCGCGGTCATGGCGAGCAGTCCGAGCCAGAGGTACCGCACCACGAACACGAGCACGCAAATCACCACCGCCATTCCGATCATGCCGAAGATGGCTGTTCCCTCATCGCGGATCACGTGCCGGATTTCCAGGCCCACCAGGCCGAAGGCGAGGCCGGTGGCCAGCAGCTCCACCACGTCCCAGAAAGCACGGCGGGTAATGCGTTCGGCAGCGTCCTGCGGCCTGGAGTGGCGCTGCAGTTCCAGGGCAGTCACGACGACGGCCACCACACCGGAGGCGTGCAGCTCCTCGGCGAGGATGTAGGCAGCGAACGGGACCACCAGCGTGACCGCGCTGCGGGCGACCATCGACGTGACGAGCTTGGTGATGAACTTGGTCAGCCAGCCCATGGCGATGCCGATCACCACAGCCAGAGCCGCGCCGACCACGAACTGGATGATGACGTTGGGCCCCACCTCGCTGCCGGCCAACGTGGCGGCAACCGCTGCCTGGAAAATGACGATGGCTGCGGCGTCGTTGAAGAGGCCTTCGCTCTGGAGCACGGTGATCAGGCGTCGCGGCATGTGCACGCGCCCTGCCACCGATTCCACGGCTACTGGGTCAGGCGGTGCGACCATGGCGCCGAGGGCGATCGCGGCCGGAATCCCGATGCCGGGGATCATGAGCCAGGCCGCCCCCGCCACCACGGCGGTGGAGACCACCACCAATGCCACGGCCATCAGCAGCAGGGTCCGCCACCGGACGCGGAATACAGCCCAGGAGCTCTTCTGGGCCGTGGCGAACAGCAACGGCGGCAGGAAGATGGGAAGGATCAGTTCCGGCGAAATCTCGAACTCGGGGAAGCCCGGGATGAAAGTCAGGGCAACGGCCAGCAGCAACATCAGCACGGGATACGGAAGCCTCAACCGATCACCAAGGCCTACCGCGATCACCGTTGCAAGCAACAACCCGACAATGAGTGCCAACTGATCCATAGTCCCGCTTTCCCCAGGTGTTCGTAGAGGCTTCTGCTCCTGCTTCTGTACGGCACGTACAGCGAGAAAGCCCTTAACAACATATCCCGGGGAGCGGCTTCACTCCGCCGTCAGGGCGTCCACTACGTCCACGGTCCCGTCCCTGAAGGGAATGGTCCTGCCAATGGTTTCCGGCAACTCCAGGACAGCAGCAGCTACCAGCGCAACGTTCGCCCGGGAGGTCTGCGTGCCGTCGCCCGGGTTCGCCGGATTCACCTCGATCAGCCCTGTTGGAGCCTCTTCAGTCAGCGCTCCGGGCCCCAGCACCGTCCAGTCCAGCCCGGTGTTCCTGAGGTACTCGTCAGCTGCGGCCTTGGCCTCCGCGTAGGCGAAGAACGAATTGTCCTCGGGAACGCCATGATCCTTGCCCGCACCGAAGTAGGACACCATCACGTAGCGCTTGACGCCGGCTTCAATGGCAGCATCCATGGAGCGGATGGCAGCATCCCGATCCACGGCGTACGTGCGCGAAGGGTTTCCCCCACCGGCCCCGGCGGACCAGACAACGGCGTCATGGCCCCCGAGCGCCTTGGCGAGTTCCGCCGTCGTCGAGTTTTCAACGTCCAACACCTCCGCGGAAGCTCCCGTGGCAGTGACATCAGCCACATGCTCGGGATTCCGGATGAAGGACGTGACATCGTGACCTTCCCCACTAAGAATTCGGGACAGGTGCAGGGCCACTTTTCCGTGGCCGCCAATGATCGCAATTCGGCTCATGGACCCATTCTGTCCCACAACGGGGCAGGGGCGTGCGGGAGGGAAACAAAAGGCCCCGCAGACGAATCTGCGGGGCCTTGCTTTTGGTAGCGGTGGGGAGGCTCGATCTCCCGACCTCACGATTATGAGTCGTGCGCTCTAACCAACTGAGCTACACCGCCACGGATGAGAAAAGCCTGCGTCAAGCCGGTCAAACCGCCTTGACGCAGGCCCTCATCCAGAGCCCCCCACCGGAATCGATCCGGTGACCTCGTTCTTACCAAGAACGCGCTCTACCACTGAGCTAGGGGGGCAACGAGTAAATACTCTACCGGAGGTTTTCCGAAGCTCCAAATCGGCGCAAAGACAGGGAAAAACGGCGTCGACACAATTTGCGGACGCGCGATTTTCCTGCTCTCAATTCACCTTTTTCAGGGCAAGCGAAGGACCTGACCGGGGTAGATTGCGTCCGGGTTGGGCACCGTATCACTGTTGGTCGCGATCAGTGCTCCGAGGTCCACGCCGAACTGCGCTGCGATCCCCCGCATGGTGTCCCCGGGCTCCACCACAACCTCGGTGACCTGCGGTGCCACCGGCCCTTGTTGTCCCGCCTCCGCTGCGGCCGTAGCAGCCGCTTCCCGGGCCTCCGGGCGGACTTCCGGATCCTCCGGTTCCACGCCCGCCTGATGCGCTTGCTCCGCCGCAGCCCGGTTCGCTGCCTCCTGCTGCTCTGTGGCCTGGGCTGCCGCGGCTTCGGCTGCCTCGCGGTCCGAGGCGGAAACCTCGACGGCGGCACTATCCTCTGCCGCTTGGCGCCCGGCCGATGCCTCCCCGCCGTGATCATTCCCGCCGTGATCTTTCCCGCCAAGGCCGAGGTTCTTTTTCACGTCATCCAGGAATCCCATGGCTCGATCGTAAGCGCGGGGCCTGCCGGCTGTGAACCCGTGTGGGGGCGTTGGAGGACCTCATTAAACGACCAAGGGCCGGCTCGAAAGCCGACCCTTGGATCATTCAGTAGTGCTTACCACTTGCCCTTGCGGTTGAAGTCGCGGTGGCCGCCTTCGCCGCCGCCGCGGGGCTTGCGGGCGCCGTCACCATGGCCGCCGAAACGGGAGCCGCCGGACTGGCCGCGGTCACGGTCGCCGTAGCTACCGGACGTACGCTCGCTGTAGGAGCGGCCGCCGCGGTCAGCGGAGGAACGCTCGCCGTCGTGCCGGCGGAACTCCTTCTTGAAGCCGCCGTTGCCCTTGAAGTTGCCGCCACGGCCGCCACGGTCTCCGTCACGGTTCGGCTTACGTCCCGTGTCCAGCTCGAGGTGGATCAGTTCGCCGCCGATGCGGGTGCGGGACAGGGCGCGCAGCTGCTCCGGGCTGAGGTCTGCAGGCAGTTCAACCAGGGAGTGGTCCGAGCGGATGTCGATGCCACCGATCTGCGAGGACGAGATACCGCCCTCGTTGGCAATGGCGCCCACGATGGAACCGGGCATCACGCGCTGACGGCGTCCAACCGCGATCCGGTAGGTCGCGTTACCCTCGGTGAGGGTGCGGGACGGGCCGCGGGAGTTGAAGCCGTCCTTGGAACGCTCGCGCTTCTGGAATTCCGGTGCAGCGGGAAGGTCCTTGACCAGGAGCGGCTGGCCGCCCTGTGCCATGACTGCGAGCGCTGCAGCGATCTCTGCGGCCGGGACCTTGTGCTCTTCTTCGTAGGAGGCAATCAGGTCGCGGAACAGCGAGACGTCCTCGGACTCGAGGGTCTCCGTGATGCGCTCTGCGAACTTGCCCAAGCGGAGCGAGTTGACCGTCTCGGCCGTGGGCAGGTGCATCTGCTCGACAGGCTGGCGGGTCGCCTTCTCGATGGCACGCAGCAGGTACTTCTCGCGCGGCGTCATGAAGAGGATGGCGTCACCGCTGCGTCCTGCGCGACCGGTACGGCCGATGCGGTGGACGTAGGACTCGGTGTCGTGCGGGATGTCGTAGTTCACCACGTGGCTGATGCGCTCCACGTCGAGGCCACGGGCGGCGACGTCGGTAGCCACCAGGATGTCGATGCGGCCCTCACGCAAGGCGTCAACGGTGCGTTCACGCTGCTGCTGGGGAATGTCGCCGTTGATGGCGGCGGCCTGGAAACCGCGGGCCTTCAGTTTGTCGGCGAGGTCCTCGGTAGCCATCTTGGTCCGCACGAAGGCGATAACGCCGTCGAACTCTTCAACCTCGAGGATGCGGGTCATCGCGTCCAGCTTGTGCGGGCCCATGACCTGCAGGTAGCGCTGGCGGATGTTGGAACCCGTGGAGGTCTTGGACTTGACCGAGATTTCCGCCGGGTTGTTCAGGTACTGCTTGGACATGCGTCGGATCTGGCCGGGCATGGTCGCGGAGAACAGGGCCACCTGGCGGGTGTCCGGGGTCTCCTGGAAGATCTGCTCCACGTCATCGGCAAAGCCCATGCGCAGCATCTCGTCGGCCTCGTCCAGCACCAGGTACTGGAGTTCGGAAAGGTCCAGGGAACCCTTGGAGATGTGGTCGATCACGCGGCCCGGCGTGCCTACGACAACCTGGGCACCGCGGCGAAGGCCTGCGAGCTGGGGACCGTAGGCCGAACCACCGTAGACGGGCAGCACGGTGAAGTCGTCCATGTGCTTGGCGTAGGAGGTGAAGGCTTCAGCCACCTGGAGGGCGAGTTCACGCGTCGGGGCCAGGACCAGGGCCTGGGTCTTGCGTGAGGGGCCGTTGAGGTCGTGCAGCTCAGCCAGGCGGGAAAGTGCGGGAACAGCGAACGCTGCGGTCTTGCCGGTACCGGTCTGGGCCAGTCCGACGACGTCGCGGCCTTCGAGCAGCAGCGGAATGGTGGCAGCCTGGATCGGCGACGGCTTCTCGTAGCCGACGTCCTGAAGGGCTGCGAGCACGCGACCGTCAAGGCCGAGGTCGGTGAAACGAACGCCCTCTTCCTCGTCTTCTGCTGCGGGAGCGGACTCTGCGGCGGGAGCGGAAGCGGGGGTCTCGACGGCGGCCGGCTGCGTTTCGGCGGTTTCGGCAGCGTCAGCGGTGGTCACTGCTGCTTCGGCAGATTCAGTGGCGGCGTCGAGGTTCTCGTTGAGAGTGTCTGGCATTAGGGGGAAATTCCTCATCCATAGGGGCAGTCGGCGCGGCCCGGTTGGGCTTGGCCGCAGTACACGCGAAAGCCAAGCAAGGGTGCCCTGCTCTCGCAGAAGTCCGGCGCTGTCGCAATCCCATGGCAGGACTTCGCGCTGCATCTCTTGGCTGCTATCCCAGCAGTCTGTACAGCGTTTTCTTTAGCCGGCGCTCCCTATGAAAATGCCCGCACACAGTTTGCGGGCCCCAACACTTACCAGTCCTGCCTCAAGAATTGGGCAGGAAAAAGGGAATTCCGGAGTGGGGGATATATCCAGTGTAGGGTATTCGGCAGCCACTCCGCGACCCGTGAAGGGCCTGCGGGCGTGAGAGCTTGCGCACACTCCCCTCCGGCCTTGCCCGGAACGGGCGGTCCAAGGGTCCCTAGAGCCCGTTGCGCCGCAGGACTTTCGCGAACTCCTTGTGGTAATCGTCCTGCAACCGGATCTCCCCGTCAGCCTCGGCGTCGAGCAGGGCCTGGACCATCTCCGGGGTGGGCTCGCTGAACCACTGGCCCACGGTTATTCCGTGCCGGGGCACAAACGTGCGGTGGATGTAGTCGCCCGCTGACACGGTCCCGGTCTTGATGACCCTCAGGTAGGTCCCCACCCGGCCGGCCTCGGTGAACCGCTTCACCCACCCGGGTTCCTTCAGCACGCGTTGGAAGGTGGCGCAAGGGACCCGGGGCGAGGTCACTTCCACTTCCAGGTCCAGGCCGATCTTCCACCGTTCCCCGATGACGGCTCCCGTGGTTTCGATGCCTGCCACGCGCAGGTTTTCGCCGAAAGTCCCCGGGGCAATGTCCCGTCCAAGCTCCCCCGACCAGTAGTCGGCGTCGTCCTGGGAGTACGCGTAGAGGGCCTGGTCTTCTCCCCCATGGTGCTTCCGGCTGGCCTGTACGTCCCCGTGGACACCCAGCTTGTGCACCTTGACCGGCCCGTCCACAGGACGTTTGTCGATCGCCGTCACCCCAACGCCGCCTTCGAGGTCCGGCAACAACTGGTGCACGCGGCAAACAGCAAGAACGGAAGCAGTTTTCATGGGGAACAGTCTACGGAAGTCACGCTTTTGGACACCCTGTGCAGCGCCGTCGGGACCGGGGACGCTTTTTCAATGCGTTGTGTTGGGCCCTGCCGACGTACCGCCACGACCCACTTTGCGCGGCGAAACCCGGAGACACGCCGTTCCAAGGGGCTTCGGGCAGCCCTTTTCCTCCCAAAGTTGGTGGTAGAGGTACAGCTCCGGGATTGTGCCAAGGCGGTGCTTAGCCAACGACGACGGCGCGGGGTGAATAACGACGGCGGCCGGCTGACTGGTCGGCCGACTGGTCCCCGACGTACCGCCACGACCCACTTTGCGCCGCGAAACCCGGAGACACGCCGTCCCAAGGGCTCCCGGCAGCCCTTTCCCCCCAAAGTGGGTCGTGAAGGTACAGCTCCGGGATTGGGCCAAGGCGGTGCTTAGTAAATGGGGCGCGTAGTACATCGCGGTGCGCAGAGATTAACGACGGCGGCCGGCTTGGTTTGGGGCGTTAAGCCACCACGGCGGGTGAAGGGACGGGTAGTTCTACCCACAACCGGCTGTCAGGAATGCCAGTGGCGGACGCAGGGACTAGGCTTGCTTTCAGCATTCCGCTCCGGTCCTCGCCGGACACTCCAACGGTCTATCCAGGGGGATACACATGGACCCGCAAGACAGCCCTGACGGCACCGGTGCCAACGCCGGCGACGGGCGCGGTAACGGCGATCCCGGTACCGGCAGGAATCAGCCAAAACCGCCGCCGTGGCAAGTACCCAAGCCGGAACTGCATCCCGGCCTGGCGCAGCCCCCGCAGGGCACAAACGGCCAAGGACACCCCCGGCAGGGCAAACCCGGTCAGGGCAAGGGCCAGAACCAGGACGCCCCGGGTGGTTTCCTGCCCGTCGTCAACCCGTTCGAGAAGGAACGCGAGCGCGAAGCACACCGGGAAGCGGCGAGGAAGAAGCGCTCCCAGCGCCGCACCGTCGTCGTAGGTTTGGGCGTTACCGCGCTCCTGGCCGGCACCATCACGGCAATCGTGGCCAGCAACGAGGCTGAAGCCGATTACGCACAGGTTTGCTTCAACGAGGAAACCGGCGAGCGCGTCAACGACGATCAGTGCAACAACAGCAGCTCGGCAGGACGCAGCTCGGGCGTCTATGCCTGGTACTTCTACTCCCGGGGCGCTTCCGTGCCGGCTGTGGGGCAGAACCGGAGTTCGTACCCGAGCTACACCAAGACAGCCCCGCAGGGAGCCAAAACCTCCAAGGGTTACAGCACCAAGGGCGGCACGGTCAGCCGCGGCGGCTTCGGCAGCAGCTCCAAAAGCGGAAGCTCGGGGGGCTAGGCGTGCGGCGGTTGCCCTCAACACCCCGGCCCGGTTGGAAGAACAAGATCGAAGAACAGGGCCTGGTCTTTTCCACCACCACCATGCCCGATGGCCGGAAAATCGAATACTGGAACGAATCGGCCTACTACGAATTCACCATGGACGAGGTGGAAACCCTCGAGAAGACGGCCGAGGACATGCACGCCATGTGCCTGGAGGCCGCGAAGTACCTGGCCACGGGCGCGATGGGAGACATCGGAATCGGGATGCAGGCCTTGGAGCTTGCGGCCGAATCACTCCAGGCCGGAGACATGGACATCTACGGCCGCTTCGATTTCATCTATGACGGCCAGGGCGGCCCGGCCAAGATGCTGGAGTACAACGCAGACACCCCTACCGGTCTGATCGAAGCATCAGTGGCGCAGTGGTTCTGGCTGCAGGACGCCTTCCCGGAAAAGGACCAGTGGAACGGCATCCATGAGGCACTCATCCGGCAGTGGCAGAAGCTGCAGTTCCGCACGGGAATGAGCACCCTGCACGTGGCCCATTCAGAGGCAGAGGAGTCCGGTGAGGACTGGATGACTGCGGCCTACATGCGGGACGTGGCGAGCCAGGGCGGGTGGACCACCATCGGCATCAATATGTCGGACATCGGCTGGGACCCGAACCTCAACCGCTTCGTGGACCTGGACAACTTCATGATCAGCACCATCTTCAAGTTGTATCCGTGGGAACTGATGATGAAGGAACCCTTCGGGCATCGCCTGCTGACCCGCGCCCACAACCCGCGGTGGATTGAGCCGGCCTGGAAAATGCTGCTCTCCAACAAGGCCCTTCTGGCCGCCCTGTGGCATCTCTACCCCGGACACGAGAACCTCCTTCCGGCCTACCTGGGCGATCCCGGTCCACTCAAGGAGTGGGTGGCAAAGCCCCTGCACGGCCGCGAAGGCGACAACATCAAGATCCACGCGCCCGGCATCGACATTGCGCAGGACGGCGGCTACGGACGCGAGGGCTGGTGCTACCAGCAGTACCACCAACTCCCCGACTTTGACGGAAACCATCCAGTGCTGGGTCTCTGGGTAGTGGATGGCGAGTCCGTGGGCTGCGGTATCCGTGAATCGGACGGACCCATCACCGACTACTTCTGCCGTTTTGTCCCCAACACCATCGACGCACCCGCACCCCAGGGCGCCCCTCCGACTTCCCCTTATGGAGCCGTACTATGAGCACAGAAACCTCGACGCCGGGTGGCAGCACGGGCGGCAACGGCACCGCCGTCGTCCCGTCCAAAGGCCTGCGGGCAGGAATCCTGGACCTGGGCGACTCCGTCATGCTGGGCCTGGCCTCCACGGCGCCCGTCTATTCGCTGGCCGCGACCCTGGGCCTGATCGTCGCCGTCAACGGTAACTACACCCCGCTGATCCTGGTCCTGGGATTCATCCCTGTCCTGTTTATCGCCTATGCCTTCCGCGAGCTGAACAGTGCGTTGCCCGACTGCGGCACCACCTTCATCTGGGCGCGAAAGGCATTCGGTCCGTGGGCCGGATGGCTGGGCGGCTGGGGCGTTGCCTTGGCCGGCGTCGTTGTCCTGGCCAACCTTGCCCAAGTGGCGGGGTCCTACCTTTGGATGTTGGTGGGCGATGGTTCCCTGGCCGGCAACAAGTGGTTGGTCACCGCCACGGGGGTTCTTTTCATCGCGTTCATGACGTTCGTGAACCACCGCGGCATCCGCCTTGGCGAGCACGTGCAAAGGACCCTGACCTACATCCAGTACATTTCGCTGGGCATTTTCGCGGTGGCGATCATCGTCCGGGTGGCCGGCGGAGCGCCGGAAGGCCAGGCATTCACGTTCGAGTGGTTCAACCCGGTGGGCGCGTTCAATGATCCCGGTGCCGTGGTCCACGGCGTCCTGCTGGCCCTGTTCATCTACTGGGGCTGGGATACATGCCTGGCTTTGAATGAGGAAACGGAGAATCCGACCAAGACTCCCGGGCGCGGTGCAGTGATCTCGGCCCTGGTCCTGATGGCCATCTACGTCTCCGTGGCGCTGCTGGTGATGATGTACGCGACCATCGGCACGGACGGGATCGGGCTGGGCAACGAGGCCAACCAGGATGACGTCTTCCTGGCCATGAAGGACGTTGTGCTGGGTCCGTGGGGTTGGCTGATCGTGCTGGCAGTCCTTGCGTCGGTTCTCTCTTCAACGCAGACCACCATCCTTCCCACGGCCCGCGGAACGCTGTCCATGGGTGTCCACGGCGCCCTCCCCGCCCGGTTCGGCAAAGTGCACGAACGCTTCCAGACCCCCGGCTTCTCCACCTTGGTCATGGGAATCGCGGCCGCGGCCTACTACGTGGCCATGAGTTTCCTGAGCGAAGACCTGCTGGCCGACTCCATCAGTGCCATCAGCCTCTTCATCGCTTTCTACTACGCCCTGACCGGGTTCGCGTGCGTGTGGTTCTTCCGTGCCACCTTGCGGGACTCGGCCCGCAACCTCTGGTTCCGCGGGATCTTCCCGTTCCTTGGCGGCGTGACGCTGACGGTTGCGTTCTTCGTCTCCGCCGTCCAGATGTGGGATCCGGCCTACGGGGACACGCAGATCTTCGGCATTGGCGGCGCGTTTGTGAGCGGGGTGCTGCTGTTGGCCCTCGGAGTGGTCCTGGCTGTGGTGTGCCGCTTCGCTCCCTCCACACGCGCCTACTTCACCAAGGAGCACGCCGATATGGGGATTGTCCGCGGGGAGTAAACCCGCGCACCCTCTGTTTCCTGAGTCCGGCGGGCGCTTCAGGCGCTCCTTAGGGCAGCGTCACCAGGTCGAAGAAGCCACGGAGGCTCCGGGCCACGTCAACCTCGTCCGGAGCCAGCAACCACTGCGTTTGCAGGCCGTCCCAGAGACCTACCAGTGACGTGGCTGCCTGCCGCGGATCGACGCCGGGCCGCAGCTTCCCTTCGGACTGGAGTTCCGTAAACCGCCTCGCATAGCTTTGCCGAAGCCGGGCAAAACGGTCAGCGAAGTATTCCCGGCCCGGGTGGCCTTCTGTCAGCGACTCCGCGCACAGCACCGTATAGAGCTCGATGACGCCCGGAATGTCCTCGTTGTACTTGGCGGTCCTGAAGACCACTTCGGCGAGGCCTTCGGCCATGTCCGCCGGGTTGGCTGTCTCCGTAATCTCGTCGCGGCGGGCCAACACGGCCATGAGCAGGTCGCTCTTCGATGGGAAATAGTGCAGCAGACTCGTCTGGCTCATCCCGGCTTGGTCCGCGACGTCCTGCAGTGAGCCTCCCCGGTAACCGCGGGAGGCAAAAACCGCGTGAGCAGCATCCAGAATTGCGCGCCGCCGCGCTTCCGATTTGGCATAGGGACCGCGTCGTCCCGCACGGTTGCCTTCCTGGGTGGTCATGGCTAGCCAGTGTACAGCGGCAAAGTCATACCTTTTGAATTTCGAGTAGATACTCGAAATTTGTGTTAGCGTGGTCACACTCGGCCGTCGGATGAGCTTCCTTGAACGCTCAACGGCCTCAGGAACCGACACAAAGAGGTGAAGGCACATGACCCTTCTCACGCGAAGACAACTGCTGGGCACCGGCCTCGGGGCTGCCGCCATGGGGCTGATGGCAGGCTGCGCTACCCCCGGCACCCAGTCCGTCAACTCAGCGGCCACCATCCCGCCCGCGAACGGACCGGTGAAGCTCACCTACTGGGCCTGGCTCAAGGACTTTCAGAAGGTCGCAGACATTTGGAATGCGCAGAACCCCGGGATACAGGTGGAGGTGGTCTGGATTCCCGGCGGAAACTCGGGTGGATACCAGAAGCTGTACTCAGCGCTTGCCGCAGGCGGCGGCCCCGACCTGGCGCAGGTGGAACTGCGGTCCATTCCTGAGTTCCTCCTGGTGAACGGACTCGTGGATCTGTCCCGCTATGGCGCGCAGGACCGCGCGCATCTTTACGACAAGACCCTCTGGAACCAGGTGAGCTATGCCGGCGGCGTCTACGGCATTCCCCAGGACTCCGGCCCCATGGCCTTGTTCTACCAGCCTGCCGTGCTGGAAGCCGCCGGCGGGGCCCTGCCAAGAAGCTGGGACGACTGGGCAAGGATCGGCAAGGAGCTCCGGGCCAAGGATGTCTACATTGACTGCTTCCCGATCAGCGACGCCTCACCGTTCGCTTCCTATGCAGCTCAGGCCGGGGCCGTCTGGCTGCGGCCGGAAACAGACGGCTGGGTCATCAACATGACCGATGAGGCCACCCTCAACACTGCCCGCTTTTTCGACAGGGCCATCGACGACGACATCGTCAACACGGCCTACGGCGCCTTTTCACCGGCATGGTTTGCCGCGGCAGCCAAAGGAAACATTGCCTCCACCGTCACCGGAAGCTGGGGAGACGCCCTCATTGAGGGGGTCAGCGGAGCCTCCGGAAAATGGCGGGTGGCCCCCATGCCCACGTGGGGCGGCGACGGATACGGTTCCAGCTACCTCGGGGGTTCCACGGCGGCAGTCCTGGCCAACAGCAAGCACCCCAAGGAGGCCCTTGAATTCGCGGTATGGCTCACCACGTCCAAAGAAGGAATCGACGCCGAGATCAAGAACAGCGGCATCGGGTGGTCACCGAACCCGGAGTTCATCGGAACTGATCGACAAAAGCCTTCGGCCTTCTTCGGCGGCCAGCGGTACAACGAGGAAGTCTTCGTACCGGCCACCCGGCAGCAGAACACCGAATGGTCCTGGTGGCCGGTCACCCAGCAGTCCTTCAACATCCTCAGCGACGGATTCCGCAAGAAGGCGTTCGGAACCAGCCTGGTGGATTCAGTAGTTGCCGCCGAACAGCAGATCATCACGGTCTTCAAGAACAAGGGCCTCACCATCCGGAAGGAAGCGGCATGACGACCACCCGTACTGCCCCCACAGCCGAACGCAGAGGGACCGACAGGTCACGGAACGGCCGGAACGGCGCGGCGGCCAGGGCACCTTGGCTCCTGCTGGCTCCCTTCCTGGCTCTCTTTGCCCTGACTTTCGTACTGCCCATCCTGGCGGCCATCGGCTCAAGCTTTACCAAGGTCACCCGCAGCGGCCTCTTCGGCGAAGCCGGTGTCACCAGCGGGTTCGCAGGGTTCTCGAACTATGCCCTGGCATTGGGCGATGGCGCTTTCATAGCCTCAATTGGCCGCATGCTGCTCTTCGGCATCGTCCAGGTGCCGGTGATGATCGTCCTCTGCACCTTCCTGGCTTTGCTGCTCGAATCCGCCTCAGCCCGCTGGCCCGGTTTCTTCCGCGCGGCCTACTTCCTGCCCTATGGCGTTCCCGGCGTCATTGCCACCATCCTCTGGTCCTTCCTCTACGTCCCGGGACTCAGCCCCCTGTTCGATGCTGCAAAGCTCGTTGGCATAACCCCGGATTTCCTCGGCGCCAACAGCGTCCTGTGGTCCATCGCAAACATCGTCACCTGGAGCTACACCGGGTACAACATGCTGATCATCGTGGCCCAGTTGAAGGCGATTCCCGGTGAGCTCTACGAGGCGGCAAAAGTGGACGGTGCCTCCAGTTGGCGGGTCGCGCGGAGCATCCAGCTTCCCCTGATCCGCCCCGCACTGGTCCTGACCACCGTTTTCTCCATCATCGGTACCCTCCAGCTGTTCGCCGAGGCCCAGGTCCTGAAAACAGTTGCGCCGGCAATTGACAGCCAATACACACCCAACTTGAGCGCCTACACCACCGCGTTCGCCTACAACGACTACAACGTCGCCGCAGCGCAGTCAGTCATCATCGCCGTCGCGGCGTTTACCTTGTCCTTCGCCTTCCTCGCATTCACGAACAGGAAGTCCTCATGACCACAGCAACCACCAGCAAAACACCGTCGGCACCGCCACGGCAGGCGGCCAAGCGGCCGGCCACCGGCACGGACCGCACGGCAGGCCGCCGTCGTTCATCCACCATCATCGTCACGGCGATCCTGGTAGTGGCCGCCCTGTACTTCCTGATCCCCGTGTACTGGGTGTTCGTAGCGTCCACCAAGTCCACCGCAGACCTCTTCTCCACCAATGGATTCTGGTTCGCCCCTACCTTCGCGCTGACCGAGAACCTCTCCAAGGTCCTCAGCTATGACGGCGGAATCTTTGGCCGGTGGTTCCTGAACTCGGCCATCTACGCCGGAGTGGGCGCGCTCCTGGCCACCTACTTCGCCGCGGCGGGCGGCTACGCCCTGGCCAAGTACCAATTCCGCGGGCGGAACCTGGTGTTCGGCACCATCCTTGGCGGAGTCCTGGTCCCCGGAACGGCGACTGCCCTGCCGCTGTTCCTGCTCTTCAGTCAAATGGGCCTGGCCAACACGTACTGGAGTGTCCTGCTGCCCTCCCTGGTCTCACCCTTTGGCCTTTTCCTGTGCCGGATCTACGCCGAAGCCACCGTGGACACGGCACTGATCGAGGCGGCCAGGATCGATGGGGCAGGTGAGCTGCGGATCTTCCATACGATCGGCCTCAAAGTACTGACTCCGGCTTTGGTCACTGTCTTACTGTTCCAGCTGGTAGGCATCTGGAACAACTACTTCCTGCCACTGGTCATGCTGTCCGATTCCGAGCTGTATCCCATCACGCTCGGCCTGAACAACTGGCTCAGCCAGGTGGACCGCCTGCCCGAATTCTACGAACTGACCACCGGCGGGGTGCTGCTGTCCATCATCCCGCTCAGCATCGCAATGGTTGTCCTGCAGCGCTTCTGGCGCGGCGGGCTGACAGAAGGAGCCGTCAAGTAATGACCCATTCCCCAGTAGCCGGCTACGTCACGGATACCGGCCCCGGATCCGGTCGACGATTGCCGGCCCGCTCGTGGCTGCATACGGACGCACCAACACTGTCACTGAACGGGCAGTGGCGTTTCCGCCTTCTGCCCGGGGCTCCGGGTACCCCGGGCGGCAGGGGTGTCCTTCCGCAGGGCGAGGACCAGGAAGGCGTAGCAGCCGAAGAGCTGGACGATTCAACGTGGGACAAGATCGCGGTTCCCGCGCACTGGGTCCTGGAAGGCGACGGCCGGTACGGACGGCCCATCTACACCAACGTGCAGTTCCCCTTCCCCATCGATCCGCCGTTCGTTCCTGATGCGAATCCCACAGGCGACTACCGGAGGTCCTTTGAGATCCCCGGGGACTGGAACGATGCCGAACGCATGGTCCTTCGCTTCGATGGCGTCGAGTCCCGCTACAAAGTGTGGATCAACGGGACGGAGATCGGTGTAGGCACCGGAAGCCGGCT
This sequence comes from Paenarthrobacter sp. YJN-5, assembly GCF_015040095.1. Taxonomy (NCBI): domain Bacteria; kingdom Bacillati; phylum Actinomycetota; class Actinomycetes; order Micrococcales; family Micrococcaceae; genus Paenarthrobacter; species Paenarthrobacter sp. YJN-5. Next base: position 1,210,179 of record NZ_CP053544.1, on the reverse strand, counting down.
TGCGCAGGAATTCGACGTCACCGATGCCGTGCGCGCGGGGACCAACCTGATCGCCGTCCGGGTCCACCAGTGGTCGGCAGCAAGCTACGTGGAGGACCAGGACCAATGGTGGATGCCGGGCATTTTCCGGGATGTCACACTGCAGGCGAGGCCCCACGGCGGCATCGACGACGTCTGGCTCCGCACCGGTTACCGGGCGGACAGCGGGGGAACAATCGACCCCGAAATCGTCGCTGCCAGTGAGGCTTTCCCGATCCGCCTGAGCGTGCCTGAGCTGGACGTCGATGTCCTGTGGGAGTCCCCGGCCGACGTCGCCCCGGTGGTGATCGCCGCCGTCGAACCCTGGTCGGCGGAGGTGCCGCGGCTCTATTCGGCCACCGTCAGCAGCGGGGCGGAGACGGTTTCCCTCCGTTTGGGTTTCCGTACGGTGGAGATCCGCGGCGACCGTTTCCTGGTCAACGGCCGCCGGGTGGTGTTCCACGGGGTGAACCGCCACGAGACCCACCCGGACAGGGGCCGGGTGTTCGATGAGGCGTTCGCCCGCGAGGACCTGGCCATGATGAAGCGGTTCAACGTCAACGCCATCCGTACCAGCCACTACCCGCCCCATCCGCGCCTCCTGGATCTTGCGGATGAGTTGGGTTTTTGGGTGGTCCTGGAGTGCGATCTTGAAACGCACGGCTTTGAAGCTCAGGGCTGGGCAGGTAATCCCAGTGACGATCCCGCGTGGCGCGAAGCCCTTGTGGACAGGATGGAGCGCACGGTTGAGCGGGACAAGAACCACGCCTCGATCATCATGTGGTCCTTGGGGAACGAGTCCGGCACCGGCTCCAACCTCGCAGCCATGTCCGCGTGGACCCATGCCCGGGACACCAGCCGGCCGGTCCACTATGAGGGTGACTACACCGGCGCTTACACGGACGTCTACTCGCGGATGTACTCATCCGTTCCGGAGACCGAATCCATTGGCCGGGACGACGCCGGGTCCCTGTTGCTGGGATGTTCCGCCGCCGAGTCCGCCCGCCAGCGCACCAAGCCTTTCATCCTGTGCGAATACGTCCACGCCATGGGCAACGGCCCCGGCGCGATCGACCAGTACGAGGACCTGGTGGACCGGTATCCGCGTTTGCACGGCGGCTTCGTCTGGGAGTGGCGGGATCATGGAATCCGCACCCGGGCGTCCGACGGAACGGAGTTTTTCGCCTACGGCGGCGATTTCGGCGAGGTGGTCCACGACGGCAACTTCGTGATGGACGGAATGGTCCTGTCCGATTCCACACCCAGCCCGGGGCTCTTCGAGTACAAGCAGATTGTGGCTCCCCTCCGTTTGGGCTTCTCCACGGAAGAGTACGACGGCGGCCCTGGCCGGGTCCTGACGCTCACCAATGTGCGGCACTCGGCTGACGCGTCCGACGTCGTCATCCGGTGGCGGTGTGAGACGGACGGCAAGCTGACCTCCTCGGGCGAGTTCGACGTTGTTTCCGCCACGGGCACCCCGCTGGCACCGGGTGAATCAGCACGCTTTGATCTTCCGGAACCTACCGCCGGAGGAGACGGAGAACAGTGGTTCACGGCCGAGGTGGTACTGCGCAAGGACACCGAATGGGCCGAGGCCGGGCACGTCATCTCGGCTGCCCAGGTGGAACTCGGCGGCACGTTCAAACGTCCGTCCACGCCGCGGCCACTCCCGGCTGCTTCCCTCTCCGCGGCCGCCGCGGCCGGCAGCTTCTCCGTGGGTCCTGCCCGCTTTGACCATGGCAGCCTGGTTGAACTGGCCGGGCTGGCGGTCTCGGGACCCCGCCTCGAGCTGTGGCGCGCCCCGACGGACAACGACGCCGGAGCGGGCCGCGGAAGTTACGACCTCGCAGACCCATGGTCCAACAACGGCAACGGCGTCCCGGCCCCTTCGATGGAGGCCATGTGGCGTGCGGAAGGCCTGGACCGACTGGTAGGCAGGTTTGAGTCTGCAGCATCGGGCAAGGACTGCGTGCGGGTCCGGACCAAGTACGCCGCGGCCAACAGTGCCCATTGGGTTTCCGTTGCCGAAGAGTGGCAACTGGCGGACGACGGTCTCTGGCTGCGCCTCGATATCGAGCCAAGTTCAGGGTGGGATCTGGTGTGGCCCAGGGTGGGAGTCCGGTTCGATCTGCCCGGAACCGTTGACGGTGCCGCCTGGTTCGGGGCAGGACCACGGGAGTCCTACCCTGACAGCCTCCATTCGGCTTTGGTGGGAAGTTACCGTGCGGGCATCGAGGAGTTGTCAGTCGCCTACGCCAAGCCGCAGGAAACAGGCCACCGCTCTGCGGTCCGGCGCCTGGAGCTGCAGCAGTCCGGCTCCCCGTGGCTGGAGCTGGAAGCAGTAGCCGATTCACGCGGCCGCCTGCCGGGCTTCACCTTGTCCCGGCACACGGCCCAGCAGGTCTCGGCAGCCGCCCACCCCCACGAGCTGCCGGCCGGCGATGAAAGCTACCTCTATCTGGACGCCGCCCAGCACGGGCTCGGCTCGCGGGCCTGCGGACCTGATGTATGGCCCGATTTCATGCTGCGGCCGGAGGCGAGGACCTTGGTCTTCCGCATCTCGGAGGTGTCCCGCTAGGCATTGCGGGGGCCGCCCTGCGTTCTTTGGAGAACGCAGGGCGGCCCCGCAGCCCGGTCAAACAGCCGCGGGTTCCTTCCGCGCAGCATCCTTCCGGATCGTCGCGCTGATCACCGCTGCCACCGTGCACATCGCGGCAGCTCCCAGCCAGGCGTAGTTGTAGTGCCCGGTGGCGTCCCGGATGTAGCCGGCCAGCAGTGCCGCCACTGCTGCGCCCAGTTGGTGCGCGGCGAACACCCAACCGAACACCACGGAACCGTCTGCCCCGAACACCTGCCGGCAGATGGCCGCCGTCGGGGGCACGGTGGCCACCCAGTCAAGGCCGTAGACCACCACGAAGATGATCATGCTCGGCTCCACCGTTGAGCCCAGCAGGAGCGGCAGCACCAGCAGCCCGATCCCCCGGAACTGGTAGTAGACGGCCAACAGGACCCGCGGGTTGAAACGGTCTGTCAGCCACCCCGAAGCGATGGTTCCCACGATGTCGAAGATTCCGACGACGGCCAACAGGCCGGCCGCTGTGGTTTCGGGCATCCCGTGGTCGTGCGCCGACGGAATGAAGTGCGTTCCAATCAAACCGTTGGTGGTTGCTCCGCAGATAGCGAAGCCGGCTGCCAACGCCCAGAACGTGCGGACTTTGCTGGCCCGCTTGAGGACCTGGAGCGCACGGACGGCAGCATTCGGCGAGTCCACCGGAACCGCAGCGCTCGCCACGGGGGCGGGGACCGGCGTCGTACTTTCTGCGGACTCTTGCTCAGCCCCGTAAGGCAACACCCCGACGTCGGCGGGTGAGTTCCGCAGCCACCGCAGTACCAGCGGCACCACCGCCAGCGCACCTGCGGCAATCAGCAGCGAGGCCCCGCGCCACCCGGGGTCCTGCGCCAGCAAGGCAATGAAAGGAAGGAAGACCAACTGTCCGGCGGCACTGCCCGCAGTCAGGATGCCGATCACCAGGCCCCGGCTCCTGGCAAACCACGTATTGGCGATGGTGGCGGCAAAGACGAGCGCCATGGATCCCGTGCCCAGGCCGATCAGCAGGCCCCAGGTGAGGAGGATCTGCCAGGACTGGTTCACGAAGACCGTCAGCGCCGAGCCCAATCCAATGAGGCACAGCGCGATCGCCGTGACCTTGCGGATTCCGAAGCGTTCCATGAGCGCGGCTGCGAAGGGCGCGGTCAGGCCGAAGAGCACCAGGTTGATGCTCACGGCCAGCGACAGCACGGTGGTGGACCAGCCGAACTCCTGCTGCAGCGGCACCATCAGCACCCCGGGCGCAGCCCGGAAGCCCGCCGCTCCCACCAAGGCAAGGAACGCAACCGCGGCGACGATCCACGCGGGGTGCAGGCGGCGGCGTCTGCCGGTGGGAACGGTCTTGGTGGTGTCGGGAGCGGTCATGCTTGGATCTCTTTCACGTCTTCAGGGGCCGCTTTCGCGTTGTCGGGGGCGACGGCCAGGGACACCGGGCCGTCGCTGCGCTTAAGGCTGTGCCAGCTGGTGTTGGCCGCTGTGAGGCGGGCGCCGCAATGGGTGCACGTGTCGGCTGAGGAGGTCGGTTCGCCGCAGGCGGTGTGGATGACGCGCATGTGCGAGACCTCGTCCGGGGCATCCATATGCTTCTCGGCCCAGATGATGATCGCGTTCAGGACCGGGAGGGTGTCCTCGCCTTTGGGCGTGAGGACGTACTCCTGCCTGGTCCGGTTGCCGTCCTTGTAGGGGCGCTGGGCAAGGATGCCGGCCTCCACGAACGAGGCCAGCCGCTTGCTGAGGACGTTGTCCGCGACTTCCAGGCGTTTCTTGATGGCGTCGTACCGGCCGTTTCCGAAGAAGACCTCGCGCAGGACGAGGCTTCCCCAAGGATCGCCGAGCACATCGAGGCCGCGGGCAAGGCTACAGGACCGGGCAGACCAGTCAGAACGCAATGGCATGAGCAGAAATGTAGCTGACTTTTCTAAAGAAAGCTAGGCTATTGCTTTCCGACGGCGGGAGCAGCCGCGTTCCTCAGTCCAGCCCGGGCAGGATGGTAGGCGAAAGCCCAGTAGACCAGCATCGCGATCCCGCAGACCACGCCGAGGCTGGAGACCATCAGCTGCCATTGCGTTTGCGGATCCTTGCCCCATTCGGCAGCGCCGGCCCAGACCGCAAGGTTCTTGGGGGTCATGTAGAAGGCGATCGTGGAGAAGACCACAATGACCCAGCCGGCGATCCTCATGCGACCACTCCTTGACGGGACCCTGTGCATGGCGAAGGCCATGCTCGGCAGCGCCACGGCAACCCAAACCCAGTGGTGCGACCAGGAAACAGGGCTGATCAGGAGCATGAGGATGGCGGTGGTGGAGACGGCAATGAAGTTCTCCTCCACGTCCACTGCCCACTTGATGATCAAGGCGGCGAGGACGGTCAGTGCCAAGGAGAGCGCCAGCCACACAAGGCTGGTCATGGACGAGTCCGGCATGCCGAAGTGAAGGAGGAGCCCTTTCAAGGAGAGGTTGTCCACATATCCCGGTCCCCCGATCCGTCCGGTGTCAGGCAGGATCTTGGTCCAAAAGGCCACTGACGCCTGCGGCAGGATGGCCCACGCGAAGGCAATCGAGCCGAAGAACCCGGCCGCCATCCAGGCCAGCGCCTTGAAATCCCTCCGCACCAGGAAGTAGAGCCCGAACGCCAGGGGCGTGAGCTTCACGCCCGCAGCCATGCCGATCAACAAGCCGGCCGGCCACCGGATCAAACCTGCCCTTGCTTTCCCGTGCAAGGCGAAGTCGGTAAGGATGACTCCCATCAGGACGATGTTGATCTGTCCGAAGACGAAAGTGTCCCGCCATGGACCCAGCAACAGGATGGCTCCCGTTCCCAGCAACGCAGTGGTCCGGAACCGGTAGTCCGCGAACGCCACCCGCCATGAAGTGAGGCCGAAGAAGTAGTGCCGGGCCAGCCATGCTGCCACAATAGCCGCCCCCAGCAACGCCGCCAGGATGAAGACGAGGCTGCCACCGAAGAAGCCCAAAGCGGCCAAACCCGTGAATAACAGCGCGGCGAACGGCGGATAGGTGAACGGCAGGCCGTCGCGGACTGCGTAGAGATCGCCGCCCTCTAGGACCTTGCCACCGCCGTAGTAATAGACCTCGAAGTCATTCAGGAACGGCTCGTAATCGGTGTAGAGGAACCATATGGCGACGGCCAGCGTGAAAGCGGCTGCGCTGGTGAGGATCCATCCGCGCCGCGTTGAGGAGACCACGGGTTTTGTTGTTGCGGACACGACCCTAGCCGTTGCTGATCTTGGCGAAGGCTTGTTCAAGGTCCGCAATCAGGTCCTCGGCATCCTCGATGCCGCAGGACAGACGCAGGAGGTTCACCGGTACTGCCAGTTCCGTGCCCTTCACTGAGGCGTGGGTCATTTCAGACGGGTAGTTCATGAGGGATTCGATGCCGCCCAGGGATTCGGCCAGCGTGAAGACGGACGTTGATTCAGCCACCTTGCGCGCAGCTGCCTCACCGCCCTTGAACTGCACGGACACCATGCCGCCGAACTTCTTCATCTGCTTGGCTGCGAGGTCATGGCCCGGGTGGTCCGGGAGCCCCGGGTACAGCACAGCCTCAACCTCGGGACGCTGCAGCAACCACTCGGCCACAGCCTGCCCGTTCTCGCTGTGGCGGTCCATGCGGACACCAAGGGTCTTGAGCCCGCGCGTCGTCAGGAAAGCATCCATCGGCCCGGAGACAGCACCCACAGCAAACTGGATGAAGCCGATCTTCTCCGCGAGGTCAGCATCCTTCACCACGATTGCACCGCCGACGACGTCGGAGTGGCCACCGATGTACTTGGTGGTGGAATGGACCACGACGTCGGCCCCCAGGGCCAGCGGCGTCTGCAAGTAGGGAGACGCGAAGGTGTTGTCCACTACCAGGAGGGCCCCGGCGTCGTGGGCTACCTCGGCGAGCGCCGCGATGTCGGTGATCTTCATCATCGGGTTGGACGGCGTTTCCACCCACACGATGCGCGTCTTGTTCGCGGCCACGGCGCGGGCTACGGCGTCGAGGTCCGACATGTCCACGGGGGTGTTGCCGATCCCCCAGTCGCCGAGCACCCGGTTGATGAGCCGGTACGTCCCGCCGTAGGCATCATTGCCCAGCACGATGTGGTCACCCGGACGGGCGATGGCGCGGATCAGCGAATCTTCGGCAGCGAGTCCCGAGCCGAAGGAGAAAGCGGCAGTTCCGCCTTCGAGGGCGGCCAGCTGCTCCTGCAGCGCGTCGCGGGTGGGGTTGCCGCCGCGGCCGTACTCGTAACCGGAGCGCAGGCCGCCGATGCCGTCCTGGGCGTAGGTGGTGCTGAAGTGCAGCGGCGGCACCACGGCGCCGGTGCGAGGCTCGAATTCCTGCCCGGCGTGGACGGCACGGGTATTGAAACCTGCAGTGTTGTTGGCAGACATGGAAGCTCCTTTGTCAGTGCTGGGGATCGGCGTCAGTGCTGGGGATCGGCGCTAGTTGCTCAGGTAGGCCAGGAGGTCGTGGCGGGTGAGGATTCCCACCGGAGCCCCGACGAACGTCACCATCACGGTGTCGACGTCGGACAGCAGCTCGCGCGCGGCGGAAATGGTTTCGAGGGATCCGATGACGGGCAGCCGATCGCCCATGTGTTCGGAGATCTTGTCCGTGAGTTTGGCCTCGCCGCGGAACAGCTTGCTGGTGAGGCTGCGTTCATCCACGGCACCCAGCACTTCGCCCATCACTACGGGTGGTTCCTGTGACAGGACCGGGATATGGGAGACACCGAACTCGTTCATGATGTTGATGACGTCGCGGACGGTCTCGTTCGGGTGGATGTGGACCAGGTCCGGCATCTCCCCCGTCTTTGACTTGAGGACTTCGCCCACCGAGGCTTCTTCGCCGCCGGACAGGAAGCCGTAGGAGCGCATCCACTGGTCATTGAAGATCTTGGCCAGGTAGCCGCGCCCGGAGTCGGGAAGGATGACCACTACGACGGCGGATTCGTCCAGGTCCTTGGCTGCCTGCAGTGCCGCCACCACGGCCATGCCGGAGGAACCGCCCACGAGGAGGCCCTCCTCACGGGCGAGGCGCCGGGTCATGGCGAACGAGTCGGCGTCGGAGACGGCAATGACCTCGTCCGGTACGGAACGGTCGTAGTTGTCCGGCCACATGTCCTCGCCAACGCCTTCGACGAAGTAGGGGCGGCCCGTTCCGCCTGAGTAGACCGAGCCTTCCGGGTCTGCGCCGATGATCTTGACCGGGCCGCCGTCGGACTGCGGGCGGTCCGCCGAAACCTTCTTGAGGTACCGCCCGGTACCGGTGATGGTGCCGCCCGTTCCTGCACCGATCACCACGTGGGTCACGCGGCCGTCGGTGTCCCGCCAGATTTCCGGGCCGGTGGATTCGAAGTGGCTGCCGGGGGCGGCCGGGTTGGAGAACTGGTCGGGCTTGAAAGCGCCCGGGATCTCCCGCACCAGGCGGTCGGACACGCCGTAGTAGCTCTGCGGGCTGTCAGGGGCGACGGCGGTTGGCGTCACCACTACCTCGGCGCCATAGGCCTGGAGGACGGCACGCTTGTCCTCGCCCACCTTGTCCGGGACGACGAAGACGCATTTGTAGCCCTTCTGCTGAGCCACTAGCGCAAGGCCCACACCGGTGTTCCCGGACGTCGGTTCCACGATGGTGCCGCCCGGCTTCAACCGGCCGTCCTTCTCGGCATCCTCAATCATCTTCACGGCGATGCGGTCCTTGATGGAGCCGCCCGGGTTGATGTATTCAAGCTTCACCAGGACGGTGGCTTTGATGCCTTCCACCACGTGGTTGAGCTTGATGAGGGGCGTATTGCCGATGAGGTCCAACACGGACTGGGCGTACTTCATAGGTACAAAGTTACCGTCTGCCCGCTGCACCGCCGGACCGGGCAACGCGCCCACGGAGCCTCCGCGCTCAGCTTCCGGCCGACGCGTCCGTCTGCCAGACCCCCAGGATGTTGCCCTCGGTGTCTTTGAAGTACGCATAGTACCCCATTCCGGGCACGGCGTCTTTGCCCTGGACCACGGAACCGCCGGACTGTTCCACGTGGGCCAGCGCGGCGTCGATGTCATCAACGTCGATGGTAAGAATGGGGCTCTTCAGGGTGTCGGTGCGGGAAAACAGCGCTCCGTTGATGACGCCGGACTCCTTGGGTGCCCCGGTCTGTTCGTCTGATTCAGCAGTGAGGGCGATGGTGTAGTCCATCCCCTGCATGGGGCTCAGGTTCCAGCCGAAAGCACTCGCATAGAACGAGTTCGCCCGTTCCCTGTCCTCCGTGGGAATCTCAAAATGCACAACTCCGCCCATGGTCCGTGCTCCTTGTCTTTTGAGGATTTGGGGCGCGGCCCACCCGCGCCACATCACGGAGTCTAGCCTCGGCGGACAACGGCCGTAAGGCCCCGTGGAGCGAAATGTCAGCGGGTCGTGGGACCATGAAAACATGACCATTGCAGAAGCCCCGCCGCTCGTCGCGGCCGCGGCGGACGCATCGCTGAGGTGGCATCCGGGTGCCGCTTACCGCCTCGACCAGACCCTGTTTCCGCTCCAGCGCGGCAACGGAGACCCATCTTTCGCCGTCCACCCCAGCGGCTTCTGGCTTGCCTTCACCACGGCGTCCGGGCCGGTGACTTTGCGGCTCTCGGCCGGGGGTTTGGGCGCGGATTCATTCGTCGATGCGCAGGCCTGGGGCCCGGGCGCTGAAGCAGCGATCGCCGGCGTCCCCCGGTTGTTGGGTGCCGGGGACGACTGGTCCGCCTTCGACGAACCCTCCTTCCAGTCCACCCTTCCGCGGCTGGTGACTGAATCACGACGCCGGAACCTGGCTGTGCGCCTGCCGTCCACCGGGCGGATGGTTGACTCGCTGGTGCCCACCATCCTTGAACAAAAGGTCACCACCTTGGAGGCCCGGCGCGGCTACAGGTATTTGATGTACCGCTACGGAACCAAAGCCCCCGGTCGCGTGGCCCCGCAAGGCCTGCTTGTTCCACCCACTGCGCGGCAATGGTTGGCCGTGCCTTCGTGGGAATGGCACAAAGCGGGAGTCGGCCCGCAGCGCTCGGCAACCGTGATGCGGGCGCTGCAGTCCGCCGTCGCACTTGAACGCCTGGCCGGGCTGGACGCGACGGAAGCCGGAGCCAAACTGCAGACGATTCCCGGCGTCGGGATCTGGACGGCGGCCGAAGTGGTGCAACGTACCCATGGCTGCCCGGATTCCATCTCCGTAGGGGACTACCACTTGGCGGCCTACGTCGGATATGCGCTGACCGGCCGCAAGACCGATGACGCCGGAATGCTCCAACTCCTGGAGCCGTGGCAGGGTCACAGGCAACGGCTGGTCCGCATGCTGTACCTGAGCGGCTTCCGCAAGCCCACGTTCGGCCCGCGGATGACTGTCCAAGACCACCGTGCCCACTGATCCGTCGCTTCGACTGGTACAAAGCCTGATCCAAGCCCCCGCCGCAACAGAGCCGTAAACAGCGCAAGGTGAGCGCGTCCTCCCGGTAGGGTGGGACGCATGAGTGAACCCATCGACCTGAAAGCCACGTTCATCCCCAACGAAGGCGAATTTTTCCGCGTGAAGCTCGCCCTTGAGATTGCGATTGACGAGGTGGTCAACGAGCCCGGCTGCATCCGTTACGAACTGACCGAAGCAACTGAAGAAAAGCTCGTGCTGACTGAGCGCTGGGAGTCCGAGGAACTGCTGGACAAGCACTCCAAGGGAACTGCCGTGCAGGATTTGAACGAGTCACTGAGCGCGCTGTTGGCCGAGCCGATCCAGCTCGAACGCCTCTGACCCCACTTTCGCTGAAATGCGTCGAGGTCGCCGGAAATTTCCGGCGACCTCGATGCATTTCCCGCTGTTCGTGAACGTGGGGCCTAGTTTTCCTCGGCCTGGGCGGCGCGCTGCTTGGCAACGTGGGCGTGGACTTCTTCCATGTCCAGGCCCTTCACGGCCTCAATGACCTGCTCCAGCTGCGGACCGTTGAGGGCGCCCGGCTGCGAGAACACCAGGACCTTCTCACGGAAAGCCATCAGGGTGGGAATGGACGTGATTCCGGCTTCGGCGGCGAGCTGCTGCTCAGCTTCGGTATCCACCTTTGCGAAGAAGACGTCGGAGTGCTTGTCCGACGACGCCTTGTAGACGGGCGCGAACTGGCGGCACGGGCCACACCATTCGGCCCAGAAATCCACCAGGACAATGTCATTGCCCTCAATGGTCGATGCGAACTGTTCTCCAGTGATGTCAACTGTAGCCATGCTTCCACGGTACGCGACCCCGCACGCGATGTCCCGTGGAGCCGGCCCCTGTTCGCTTCCCGCGTCACGGGGAATAAACGGGCCTACTTGCCCAGGACGAGCTTCAAGGCAGATGCGTATAGCGGTGCCACCTTGTTGTGGCCCGTCTGGTTCAGGTGCACGCCATCAAGGTAATTGGCGTCAGCGCCTGCGATGGTCGCCGTGCCCGCCATCGAGATGCGCGGCCAACCCCGCAATGCGGCTTCGCGGGTCAGGAGGCCATCCACCCATCGGCGCTGGAAGTGGCTGCCGTCGTAACGCGACAGCACCCCGTTGACCAGGATGGTGCTCCGCGGGTACTTACGCCGGAGTTCGTCCCACAGACGGTTCGCCTGGGAGAGGATGGCGGCGTCGGAGGCGAAAATCCTGGCGTCGTTACCGCCCAGCGTCACTACCACCAGGCCGGGATCGCCTTGCGGCAACAGGATCCGGTCCCCGATCAAAGCATCCGTCCCGGAGCCGCCCACCAACGGGCTGCTGGAAACGTAACCCATTCCCCCGATGCTGCGGACCACCTGCCGGGTATACCCCCTGGCGCGCGCACCCTGTTCACCCCAGGAATCCAGGTCCAGTTGGGAGTCCCCCAGGAACACCACCGTGGACGCGTCCACGGCTTCAGCCGAATACAGCTCCCCCGTGGCGTCATTCCAGATGGTTTCCAGGTTCTGGAATGCAACGTGGGCACCACGCGCGTCCGTCCATGTGTCCTTCAACGGCCAGCCGAAATCACCCGGGTTTACCGACCACACCTTGTAGGTTGGGTGGCCGACGATCCGGGCTCCGGTGGCCGGACCCCACACGAGCCAGCCGTTGACGAACTGCTGGACCAGGCCACCGGCGCGGGGAAGCTTGTCAGTCAAGGGCAGTCCGAGGGTCCCCGCGGCTCCGCCCAGGGAAACGTAGCGGTTATGGATGTCCCCATGGGTGGTGGAATGGGCGCCCGTGGCCGCAGACCAGTACACGGTTCCGCCTTGGAACTGTTGGTACACAAACGTGGACTGCCGGTATTCCTCACTGACGGGGTATCCCAGTGCCCCGTTCTGGCCTCCGGTGGCAGACCAGTAGTTCCTGATGGCACCGGTGAGGACCTTGGCGCCTGTGCCGGGCGACCACACGATGGTCCCGCGCTGGTACTGCTGCGCGGCGCCCCCGTTGCGGAGTCCGAGGGATTCATCGGAGGTGGGGTAGCCAAGTTCTCCGCGCTCCAGGCCGGACTGCCGCCAGCGCTCACGGATGGCACCCATGGAAGGATGCGCTCCAGTGCCCGGCGACCACACGATGAAGCCGCGCTCGAACGCTTGGTACACGCCGCCGTCGGGCAGTCCCGTACGTTCTCCCGTGACGGGGTAGCCCAAGTATCCGTTTTCCGAGCCCGTCCTGAGCCAGGCCATGTGGATGGCGCCCGTGGTGTGCTGGGCACCGAGGCTCGGGGAGGATGTGATGGCGCCGCGTTCGAACAGTTGCTTGGAACCACCGTTGCGCAACCCGCTGGCGGTGTCCGTGGTGGGGTATCCGTGGTAACCGTCCGGGCCTGCGCTCTCCCACCACGCAGTCCTGACGGGTCCGTTGACCACCACGCGCGCACCCGTCCGGGGCGACCAGGCGATGTCTCCCCCGGCGAACCGCTGGATGCATCCGGACGCCGTGCACTCCTCGGCGGAGGTGGGGCGAAGGAGGACGCTGCGTGCCCAGGAACTGGTGTTGTAAAGGTGGCCGATCGCTCCGCCGACCGTAGGTGTGGCAAGGGGAGCCCGGGCGGGCGCCGCCTGCGCCGCGGATGAGGCACCGAACAGGCAGGCCAGCACGAAACACACCATTGCCGCGACGGAGGATTTAGCTCCAAATCCGCCCGGCTGAGACCCTGAAAAACGCATACCGCTACCCCATGAAAAACCCTTGCGGGATGTTTTGTCCCTGCTTCCCTGAACGGAAACAGTCAGGCAAGTATCTTCGACGGCGGATTCGACGCGCCACACGACGCGGCCGATGCTGCCACATCGTTATTTTCCGCATCTTGTTTGCCACTAAACAGCTGTTTAACATGTGGAACATGCGTTCAGTCGCGGATGACTTGACCACCCGGGCGCGTATCCGGGACGCAGCGATCGTCCTCTTCGGGCGGGACGGATTTTCCCGCGCCACCATCCGCTCGGTGGCCGCCCAGGCAGGAGTCAGCCCGGGCCTGGTCATCCACCACTTCGGCAGCAAAGCCGCCCTCCGGGAAGCCTGCGACCAGCACGTGCTGCGCCAAACGGCAGGGCAGGGAAAGGAAAAAGCGGACCCTGAAGCCACCCGGCTCCTCATCCAGGACTATTTGGACCATCCGGACCACTACGCCAGCGAAATCACCTATATCCGCCGGACGCTGAGCGACGAGTCCGAGGCCGGCGATGCCTTTTTCGACGCCGTCGTCAGCCAAACCGAGGACATCCTCCGTTCCGGAATCCAAGCCGGCACCATTCGCGACGTCGACGATCTCCGGGCTGTCGCCGTCGTCATCGCCTCCAACAGCCTGTCCCTCCTGATGCTGGGCCGCCACGCGTCCCGGGCCCTGGGCGCCCCCGTGACCGGGCCGCACGGAATCGGGCCGGAAATGCTCAGGAAACTCACGCTTCCCGCGCTGGACATCTACACCCACGGCCTGTACGCCGATACCCGTTTCCTCGATGCCGCCCGCGAAGTCCTGCAAACCCGCAAACCTGAAGGGAGCATGCCCCGTGAACCACGCAATAGTCGTCCAGGGGTTGCGTAAGAAGTTCGGCCACCACGAAGTCCTCCACGGCCTGGACTTCACGATCGACGCCGGCATGGTGTTCGGAGTCATCGGCCCCAACGGTGCCGGGAAAACCACCACCATGCGCTGCCTGCTGGACATCATCCGCCCCAGCGCAGGTACCATCTCCGTGCTCGGCGAAGACCCGCGCTACGGCGGCCCTGCACTGCGCCGAAGGATCGGCTACCTGCCCGGAGAGCTGCACCTGGAAAACCGGACAACCGGACGCCGGGTGGTGGAACACTTCTCAGCGATCAGTGGCCCCGTGGATTCCCGGCACGTGGACGCACTCGCCGACCGGCTCAACCTGGACCTCGACCGGCAGACCCGCAAACTGTCCAAAGGCAACAAGCAGAAACTGGGCTTGCTCCAGGCGTTCATGCACCGGCCCGAGCTGCTCATCCTGGACGAGCCCACCAGCGGCCTGGACCCGCTGGTCCAGCAGGAGGTCCACGCAATGGTCCGGGAGGCCGTAGCCGAGGGAGGCACCGTCTTCCTCAGCTCCCATGTGCTCAGCGAGGTCCAGCAGGCAGCGGACTCGGTGGCGATACTCCGGGACGGCGGTATCGTCACCACCTCCACGGTGGAAGCGTTGCGGGATGCCGCCCTCCGGAAGCTAAGGTTCCGGGTGGCCGGAGCTGAAGCGCACGACGTCGGCGCGCTGCTGGCCAGGGTGCCGGGCGTTGCCAATGTGGCAATCCGCGACGTGCCCGGGGATTCGGCCGGAGCCTTGGAAGCCACCGCCACCCTGTCCGGCAATGTCCAGCCGCTGGTGCGGGAACTGGCCCGGATCAACCTGACGGACCTGGTCCTTGATGAGCCGGACCTGGAGGAAGCCGTGTTGACTCTATACACCGAAGCTTCGCCCGCGCCGGCCCGGAAGGAAGTGCGCCATGTCTAAGCCGCTGCCGCTTTTCACCAAGGCCTTGACGGACTCCTGGCGCTCCACCCTCGCGTGGGCCCTGGGACTCGCCGGCGCGATCATGCTGTATCTGCCGCTCTACCCGTCGATCGGGGGCAGCGAGCAGATGCAGCAGATGATCGACGCGCTCCCCGAAGGCATGACCAAGGCCCTCAATTACGACCAGATCGCCTCCGGCCCCGGATACACCCAGGCCACCTTGTTCGGATTGATCGGGTTCCTGCTCATGTCCATGGCGTCCGTAAGTTGGGGTGCGGGGGCCGTGGGCGGCGACGAAGAATCCGGCCTGCTGGAACTGACGCTTGCGCACAGCGTGACCCGCGCCCAAGTGGTGCTCGAACGCGCTGCCGCCCTGGTGGTCCGCGTTGCCGCTCTGTCCTTGCTGGTTTTCGCCCTGGTGCTGGTTCTGAACGAACCCGCCAAACTGGATATCGACGTCGGGCATCTCACCGGGGCCGTGGTGCTGTTCGCCGGACTTGCCCTGCTGACCGGCGCCACCGCCCTCTGCGTGGGGGCGATGACCGGGCGGAAGGTCTACGGGATTGCGGCGGGTGCGGCCGTTGCCGTCCTCGGGTATGTCTTAAACGCCGTGGGCCGGCAAAGTTCAAACCTTGAATGGCTGCTGAACTTCTCGCCCTACCACTGGGCCTACAGCAACTCGCCGGTGGCCAACGGGGCCGACTGGGGAGTTGCCGCATGGCTGCTGGCCATCTCCGCAGGATTGGTCGCCGTGGGCGCGGCGGCCCTGCAGCGCCGGGATGTGGGGGTCTAGCACCTGCACGAGAGAACGTCGGCACCTGGACGCGGGTTCTAGTGCCAGACGTGTGGAGCGGGCCGACGGGCACCCGGAAGCGCGTTGTTTTCCCGCCATTCGTGGATCCAGTCGGGCAGTTCAACGCCTGCGGGCGGCTCCCCGAACTCCGCGATGATTTCTTCCTGGCTGACCGGCTTGCCTTTGGCCACGAAACGGGTGGCAATGTGGGCGCGGGCGTAGATTTCGCCGTCTGCCACCATGCGCTGCTCAAGGTAGATGGCCCGTGAGTCCAAACCGATGATGCGGGTTTCGATGGTGTAGCGCTGCCAGAGCTGCAGGGATTTCCGGAAGGAGATGGTCTCCCCTGACACCACCGGGCTCCATCCCTTCCGGCGCATCTTGCGCCACGTTCCGCTGCGGACCATGAGGTCGAACCTGCCGAGGTCCATCAACGAGAAGTACATGCCGTTGTTGACGTGCAAGGCGATATCGATGTCGGTGGGCAGGACACGCATGGGCAGCGAGGACGTACCCCAAGCAGGGAGCGGGGACCGTTTGGCGGACGTGAAGAGCAGCATGATGGTGCGGAGAAGCAGGTGCATGGGTCCATGTTACCCATGAGTAACTTGCCGCGTGGGGGTCGACCGCATGATGGACGCCCGCCCGCCGCCGGCTTTATGTCCATCGATTGCACATACGTTTACCGCCGGTTTACCGAAAGCATGCAGAATAACGACAAACCCTGTGACCATTCAGCAATTCGAGGAGACCCTATTGAACGACCAAACCAGAACCGCCGGCGAACTTTGGCCGCATCTGGACGCGCACCAGGAGGTTGCCCTCCGCGATGCCAGGGGAAACCGCATTGAAGGAACCATTGACGGCATGACCGATGATCGCAGCACTTTGTGGATCCAGCTCAAGGGCGGGCTGGGGCGGCAACTGATTCACCACCTGGACGGCTACTGGCTGGAGACCACCGCAGCCTGATGGAGTTCATTCCGGGCGGAACTGCCCATGCTGGCTAGTATTCCCGTATGACACAAGCGCGATACCGGGACCTCGTCGAGTGGCCCCTCATGGCCACGGCACTGCTCTTCCTCACCGCCTACGCCTGGCAGGTCATCGGTCGCGTCAATGGCGCTGCGGCCCTCCCCTTCGAGGTAATCCTGTGGATCACCTGGGGCATCTTCGCGCTTGACTACGTCGTGAACCTCTGGCTGGCCGAAGACCGAGTGCGATGGTTCCTGTGGAACCTCCACGAACTCCTGATCGTGGTGCTCCCCTTCTTCAGGCCCCTCCGGCTGCTGCGGCTGGTAACCCTCCTGTCCGTCCTGCAGCGCACCGTTGGTGAAACCCTCCGCGGCCGAGTGGCCACCTATGTTGCCGGCGCGGCGGCCATGCTCATCCTCGTCGGGGCGCTCGCCGTGCTGGACGTAGAGCAGAACGCCCCTGACGCCAAGATCCTGACCTTCGGCGACGCCGCGTGGTGGGCTGTCACCACCATCACCACCGTTGGCTACGGAGACCTCTACCCGGTGACTCCCATCGGCAGGATCGTCGCCGCAGCCCTCATGATGAGTGGCATCGCCGTCCTCGGTATCGTGACGGCGTCCATCGCTTCGTGGCTCGTTCAGCGTATCGAGGAGAACGCCGAGGACGTCGCAGCCGCCGCCGGAGAGCGAGCAGCCGCTGCCGAGGAACCTGTCCGCGCTGAGGTGGCGGACCTGGTGACCGAAATCGCTGCCCTGCGGCTTGAGATCGCGGAACTCCGGAAAATCTCGGAGAGCCGCTGAGCTTGGTGGCCCGCGTAGTCGGGGTTAGCGGCCCCGTAGTCGCCACTTAGGCCCCGACGGAACCCTGGGGCAACAAAAAATCCCCGGAACCAGTGGTTCCGGGGATTTCCCGTTGGGTGGCAGATGAGGGATTCGAACCCCCGTAGGCAGTGCCAGCTGATTTACAGTCAGCCCCCTTTGGCCGCTCGGGTAATCTGCCGAACTTCGAAAGAAGATCACTTCCGGAAGACCGTTTCTTTTCGATCCGGTAACCGAAGGCAGAGACAACCTTACAGAACTTCCGGCCAAGAATCTAATCGGGAACCGGCAGGCCGGATTCCCTTGGTTTATCAGGCTTCCCCGAGGATCCGTCCGGCGAGTTTGGCCTCGAACCGGGCCGCCTGTTCGGCCGTGATCTGGTTGAGTTCCACCGCCTTCTGCAAGTCCGCGCGGACACCGTCCATACGGGCCGACGCATCCGGTACGGGGCTCAGGACGATCGAGGCTGCAACGGCCGCCGCTGCAACGGCACTGGCTGCTGCAACTGCCGCAGTTCCGATGGAACCGGCCGCAGCCGAAGCGGACTTGCTGACGTAGTGGACGGCCTTGCTGTTCATGCTTACCTCCGGGTGGCTCTACCAACAGGTACAACTCTTGGGCAGCTTGCTCGGTTCCCACCGGGCATGTGCTGTGAGCGAACTGTGAAAGGGTTTCCCGGCTCCAACATCCCGCATACGTACTAGGCTTATTGGCAGGCAAACCGCCCTTACCGGGCCCCCAACCTAAGGAGAGTCATGGCAGGCGAATCAACATTCGACGTCGTCAGCAAGGTGGACAAGCAGGAGGTCGCCAACGCGCTCAACCAGTCCCAGAAGGAAATCGCGCAGCGGTACGACTTCAAGGGCGTCGGCGCGGAGATCGATTTCAGCGGCGAGAAGATCCTCATGAAGGCCAACTCCGAAGACCGCGTCATGGCCGTCCTGGACGTCTTCCAGTCCAAGCTCATCAAGCGCGGCATCTCGCTCAAGTCCCTTGAGCAGGGCGAGCCTTACCCGTCGGGCAAGGAATTCCGCCTTGAGTGCACCATCAAGGAAGGCATCGCGCAGGACATCGCCAAGAAGATCAACAAGATCATCCGCGACGAAGCGCCCAAGTCCGTCAAGTCCCAGATCCAGGGCGACGAACTCCGCGTGACCTCCAAGTCCCGTGATGACCTGCAGGCGACGATGGCGATCCTCAAGAACTTCGAGGAAGCCGACCTGCAGTTCGTGAACTTCCGCAGCTAGTACTTCTGCAGCTCACGCATTAAACAGGAAAAGCCGGGGCGAAGAACCCCGGCTTTCCCTGTTTAAGGCTGCGCAGTGGCTTTAAGGCTGCCCAGCATCTACGGCCAACCCGGAAGGCAACTTAGCCCAGCGGCCGCCCGGCCATCCGCTCCAGCCGTGAAATCCGCTCAGCCATGGGCGGATGCGTGGAGAACATCCGCCGCATTCCTCCGCCCCGGAAGGGGTTGGCGATCATGAGGTGCGAGGCGTTCACCAGGCGCTGGTCCTGGGGCAGCGGCAATTGCGTCACTCCGGATTCGATCTTGCGCAGCGCCGAAGCGAGCGCCAGGGGGTCTCCGGTCAGCTCGGCACCGTCCTCGTCGGCGTCGTATTCCCGGGTCCGCGAAATGGCCATCTGGATCAGGGATGCTGCGAAGGGCGCCAGCAACGCCATGGCGATCGTCGCGATCGGATTCGCGTTGCGGCGGTCTCCACCGCCAAAGAACAGCAGCATCTGGCCCACGGACGTGATCACGCCGGCCACGGCGGCGGCCACCGAGGATGTGAGGATGTCCCGGTTGTAGACGTGCATGAGCTCATGGCCCAGGACGCCCCTCAGCTCCCGGGCATCCAGCATGCGGAGGATGCCCTCGGTGCAGCACACCGCGGCATTCTTGGGATTGCGGCCCGTCGCGAAGGCGTTGGGTGTCATGGTCGGCGAAACATAGATCCGTGGCATGGGCTGGTTGGCCCGCACGGAGAGTTCCCGCACGATCTGGTACAGCTGCGGCGCCTGGGCTTCGGTGACGGGGTAGGCGGCCATGGACCTGATGGCGATCTTGTCGCTGTTCCAATAGCCGTAGGCCGTGGTGGCCACGCCGACCAGTGCCATGATCCAGATAGGTGCCGAACTGCGGGTGCCAGCGCCGATGAGGGCGCCCAAAGCCAACAGCACAGCCCACAGGACACCAAAGAGTGCTGCGGTTTTGAGTCCATTGTTGTGTTTGTGCACGGTTGTTCTTTCGCTTTCGTCGCCCGTTTGTTGATGTTCTGTAGTGATAAACGCCGACGCCGGTTGGCATGTTCCGTACGGCCCGCACCAACCGCCGGGCTGCTCGGGCTACGGTAGCGGGTGCTTGGCGTCGTACGCCACAAAGCCTGGTTGCAGCCGGGCAGCACCCCACGCAAGGACCATGCACAGGACGCCGCCAATGAGCAGCACTCCCCCTTCACTGAGGAACTGGGTGACTCCGCCGGCCAGCATGTCGCCTACGCGAGGACCGCCGGCAACCACCACAATGAAGACGCCCTGCAGCCTTCCGCGAAGGTGGTCCGGTGTGGCTGCTTGGAGGATGGTGGTCCGGAAGACGGCGCTGACGGAGTCCGAGATCCCTGCGAGCGCACAGCATGCCGCAGCGGGGATCAGCCACAGCGTCACTCCATCGCGCCCGGAATCCCCGGCCAACAGGACCACACCGCCGAACGCTGCAATGGAAGCACCCCACCCCGCCACGGACGCCACCACCGCAACCCCCTGCCGCCGGACCCTTCCCAGCGGCCCTGAGAACAGCCCTGCCAGGAACGCACCGACTGCCGTAGCTGCAAGCAGGACGCCTACGGTGGTTTCGCCGCCGCCGATCATGACCGCTCCGATGGCGGGCATCAAAGCCCGCGGTTGGGCACAGATCATGGCGATGAGGTCGATGATGAATGTCATCCGGACGTTGGGCCGGGTACCCAGGAACCGGAAGCCTTCCAACACCGAGCGGAGCCCGGGGCGCAGGGCTTCCTTGGACGGCGGCAGGGGCGGAAGTTTGAAGAGTCCCCACAAAGCGAAGGTGAAACTGACAACGTCAATGGTGTACGTCCAGCCGAAGCCGATGGTTGCCACCAGGACACCTGCCAACAGCGGGCCCGCGGTCATGGACAACCCGAAGGTCAGCATGTTCAAGGCGTTTGCGGCCGGGAGCAGGTCCTTCCGGACCAGGAGGGGAATGATGGCGCTGCGGGCCGGGCCGTTGATCCCCTGCGCACCGCTTTGCACGGCCACCAGGGCGTAGAGCAGCCAGATGTTGCCGACTTCCAGCCACGCCTGCAACGCCAGGCCGGCAGTGGTTGCCCACAAGACCAGGGATGCCGCGAGGGCCACTTTGCGGCGATCGTAGGCGTCGGACACCGATCCTCCGTATAGCCCGGCAATGACCAGCGGCACCAGGGCGAAGATCCCCAGCAACCCTACGTAGAAGCTTTCCTGGGTGAGGCGGTAGACCTCCAGGCTGACGGCCACCAGCGTGAGTTGGGTGCCGATGGCAGCCACCGATGCTCCCAGCCACAGCCGCCGGAAAGCCGGGCTCTCTTTCAGGGGAGTGATGTCTGCCAGGAGTTTTGCCACGGTGTAACCCTAACCAGTCACGCAGTCAGTGCCGGAACACGGCATCTCGCATGGCATCTCCCCTGGGGACGAGGCGCTTGGTAGGCTCACCCGGGGGAAGGAGTCCACCATGGTGCTATCACGGCAGTTGCTGTTCCGCTCCGGTATTTGGGAACTGGCCCGGCCACGGCACCCGTTGACTGCCGGACATATCCTGATCCGATTGTCCGACCCCTCCACGGAATTCAACGAGGCCTCGGCGGCCGACTGGCTCCACTGCCATCACCTCGCCCGTGCTGCACTGCAGGACGTCCTGGGCGCCGGGAGGTGTGCCGTGATGTTTGCCCACCGTTGGCATCCGCTCGGTTCCGCGGTGGGAGAACCGGTCGCGGAGTCCTCGACGCCGACGTTCCATCTGTTTGCGCGCTGGGAAGGAGAAACCACGACGCCGGGACGCCAGCTGTCGCTGCCCTCCCACCGACGCGTGGCCGAACCGGAGCACGCGTTGGAAGCCGTGGATATGGAATTGCGGCAATCCATCAGGTTCTTTGCGTCGGGCCCCTTGTCTGATGCCCATGAAACGCCTGGCGCCCACCCTGCCCCGCGCCCAAGCGGCCCGCATTCGCGGGAGCCGGGTTCCGGCGTCGTACGCGATCCCGAGGAGGGCCCGCGGCTGGTGTCCTTGGACGCAGCCCAACCCCACTGCGTGATCGAACCGCCCGGCAGCGCCCGGGAGATCGCCGAACTGCAACCCGCCGACATGGTGGCCATCGCCGCAACTTTGGGCGCCTTGCCGCTGCCCGGCGGAGTGAGCGGCTTCAGTTGCGTTGCGGTGGAAGCCGCCAGCGATGATGGCTCGCTCCGGATTCATGCGGTGGGGCGTTCGGGCGCCGAAACGGAGAGCCCCCTCCCGGCTTTGTTCACGTTCCCGGAAGTTAACTTCGCCTTATTGTGAACTTCTCAAAATAAATGCTTCAATGGATGCATGATCGATCACACAGCCGACCAGGACGCATGGGCAGCCGCCCTGCGTTCACATGGACGGCGAGTGACCAAACAGCGGCTGGCAGTATTGGCCGCGGTCCAGCATCATCCGCACTCCCCGGCAGAGGGTATTCTCGCTGCCGCCCGTGAGGAGCTACCGGAACTGACGGCGCAGTCGGTTTATGTGGTGCTCAGCGATCTCACGGACTTGCAGATGCTGCGGCGTTTCGAACCCCCGCACTCCCCGGCGCTGTACGAAACCAGGGTGGGCGACAATCACCATCACGCCGTCTGTATCAGCTGCGGCAAGGTGGAGGACGTGGATTGCGCCGTGGGACACGCACCGTGCCTCACTCCGCATTGGGACGAACACACCAAGCCGATGACCATCCAGATCGCAGATGTCCTGTACCAGGGGATCTGCCAGGACTGCCAAGCCAAACAACAGCTTCCCGTACTACCAGTAACCAAGAAATAGGAGAACGATGACTGCCATTTCCACAACACAGTCTGGTGCCCCCGTTACCTCTGACGCGCACTCCAAGTCCGTCGGCGCAGACGGTGCCATCATCCTGACCGACCACTACCTGGTGGAAAAGCTCGCACAGTTCAACCGCGAGCGCGTCCCGGAGCGTGTTGTCCACGCCAAGGGCGGCGGCGCATTCGGTACGTTCAAGACCACGTCGGACGTTTCCAAGTACACCAAGGCAGCCTTCCTCCAGCCGGGCGCCGAGACGGACATGCTGATCCGTTTCTCCTCCGTTGCCGGCGAAAACGGTTCTCCTGACACCTGGCGCGATCCCCGCGGCTTCGCCGTGAAGTTCTACACCTCCGAGGGCAACTACGACCTCGTCGGCAACAACACCCCGGTGTTCTTCATCCGCGACGGCATCAAGTTCCCGGACTTCATCCACTCCCAGAAGCGCCTTCCGGGCAGCCACCTGCGTGACGCTGACATGCAGTGGGACTTCTGGACCCTCTCCCCCGAGTCTGCCCACCAGGTCACCTGGCTCATGGGTGACCGCGGCCTTCCGGCTTCCTGGCGTGAAATGCAGGGCTACGGCTCGCACACCTACCAGTGGATCAACGCCGCAGGCGAGCGCTTCTGGGTGAAGTACCACTTCAAGTCCAACCAGGGCGTCAACTCCATCACGGGCGAGCAGGCCGAGGCACTGGCCGGTTCGGATGCAGACTTCTACATCCGCGACCTCTACGAGAACATCGAAGCCGGCAACTTCCCGTCCTGGGAACTGCACGTCCAGGTCATGCCTTACGAGGACGCCAAGACCTACCGCTTCAACCCGTTCGACCTCACCAAGGTGTGGCCGCACGCTGACTACCCGCTGATCCACGTGGGCACCATGGAGCTGAACAAGAACCCGGAGAACTACTTCGCGCAGATCGAGCAGGCCACCTTCGCGCCGTCGAACTTCGTTCCGGGCATTGCTGCTTCCCCGGACAAGATGCTGCAGGCCCGCATCTTCTCCTACGCTGACGCACACCGCTACCGCGTTGGCACCAACCACGCACAGATCCCGGTAAACCAGCCCAAGAGCCCGGTTCACAACTACAGCCAGGACGGCCAGGGACGTTACCTCTTCAACGCCCCGACCACCCCGGTGTACGCACCGAACACCGTGGGCGGCCCGGCTGCCGTTGAGCCGGCTTCCCCCGCAGGTGGCTGGGAGAACGACGGCGAGCTCACCCTCTCCGCCCACTCCCTGCACGCTGAGGACGACGACTTCGGCCAGGCAGGCACCCTGTACCGCGAGGTGTACGACGAGGCTGCCAAGGCACGCTTCCTGGACACCATCACCGGTGCAGTCGGCGGCGTGAAGAGCGCCGACATCAAGGAACGCGCCATCCAGTACTGGACCAACGTTGACGCCGACCTCGGCGCCAAGCTGCGCGCCAACCTCGGCGCAGGCCAGGGCGCATCCGACGCAGAAGCAGCCAACAAGCTCTAAGCGTTTCCGGTTTTACCCGGATCACCCCGTCGCGGTTCGTCCGCGGCGGGGTGATTTTCTTTTCCACATAGCACCGTCCGGTGGTGGCTGCCCGTGCAGCGCCGTCCATAGGATCCTTATATGAGCACATTCCAAGGGATCCCCACGGCCGCTTTCCGCTTCTACGAAGAACTTGAAGAGAACAACAACCGTGAGTGGTGGCTGGAGCACAAAAGCGCGTACGACGCCGGCGTGCGGGCGCCGCTGACAGCCCTCCTTGCGGAGTTGGAACCGGAGTTCGGGCCGGCGAAGGTCTTCCGGCCCAACCGCGACGTCCGTTTTTCGCAGGACAAGTCGCCCTACAAGACAGCTCAGGGCGGGTTTGCAGCCCGCCATGAACGCGTTGGCTATTACGTCCAGGTCAGCGCAGACGGCTTTCGCGTCAGCGGCGGGTTCTTTGCGCACAGTCCGGCGCAATTGGCCCGTTACCGTGCAGCGGTGCACGCGCCGGCCAGCGGCAGTGAACTGGAGCGGATCGTCGACGCCCTTGCCGCTGCGGGGTTCTCCATCGAGGGCGAAACACTCAAGACGGTTCCCCGGGGTTTCGATAAGGACCACCCGCGGGCGGAACTGCTGAAACACAAATCGTTGTCTGCAGCCCTGGATCTTGGCCAGCCGGCGTGGCTGTCCACACCGGGAGCAGTGCAGGAGATCACTGCTCGGTGGCGGGACCTGCAGCCGCTGGTGGAATGGGTGGGCGAGCACGCGGCGCCGTAACGGTGCGGCAGTTTGCCATCGTTGTCCGGAAACAGGCATGCGCCCGGAACCATACAGATTCCGGGCGCATGTGTCAGCGCCATCGACGACGCGCTGAGCCGCGTTGGGGGCATTTGCCTCCCCACCGAGGGCTAAACCTTGGTGAAGGTGTCCTCATCGCCGGGCTTGTTATCGATCGAGGCTTTGGCTGCGGCGAACTTCTCATTGAGGCGGGAGTGGCGCTGCCCGTAAGAGAAGTAGATGATGATGCCCACCACGAGCCAAATCGCGAAGAAGAGCCAGGTTTCCACGGCCAGGTTGGTCATCAGGTAGAGGCAGAGGATTGCCGAGACCCACGGCAGGACCTTGCCGAACGGCACCCGGAACGAGGGCTTCAGGTCCGGACGCTTCTTGCGAAGCACAAGGATGCCAAGGCTCACCATGACGAACGCGGAGAGCGTTCCAATGTTGATCATCTCTTCGAGGAGGTCAACCTTGGTCACGCCGGCCACCACGGCCACCGCAGCACCGCAGATGATCTGCAGGCGGGCAGGGGTAGCGTGCTTGTCGCTGGTCTTCGACAGAGCCCGCGGCAGCAGGCCGTCGCGGCTCATGGCCAGCACAACACGGGCCAGGCCCATGAGCAGGACCATGATCACCGTGGTGAGGCCGATCAGCGAGCCGAAGGCGATCACCTTGGCGGCGTCCGTGTTGCCCACAGCTTCGAAGGCGGTGGTCAACGTCGGGTTCTTCACTTCCGCCAGCTGGGTGTAGGACACCATGCCGGTCAGTGCCAGGGACACCAGGATGTAAAGCAGCGTCACCAGCGCCAAGCCACCGAAGATACCGCGGGGCAGGGTCTTCTGCGGGTTCTTGACTTCTTCGGCGGAGGTAGCCACCACATCGAAGCCAATGAAGGCGAAGAACACCAGGGCTGCGCCGGCGAACACGCCCAGCGTGCCATATTGGGCCGGTGCAGCGCCGGTCAGGAAGCCGAAGAAGGACTGCTTCATGACGTCGGCCACGCCGGAACCGCCGGTCGGTTCGGAGGCCGGGACGAACGGGGTGTAGTTGGAGAACTTCACGTAGGTGAAGCCCACAACGATCACGAACAGGACCACGCCGATCTTGATGAGCGTGAAGATGTTGCCGACGCGTGCGGACAGCTTTGTCCCCAGCACCAGCAGCACGGTGAAGATCGCGACGATCAGGAAGGCGCCCCAGTAAAGTTCCACCCCACCCAGTGGGATGGAGGGCGGGAGTTCCACGCCCATGAGCCCGAACACGGTGCTGAGGTAGATGCCCCAGTACTTGGCGATGACTGCCGCCGCCGTGAACAGTTCAAGGATGAGGTTCCAGCCGATAATCCAGGCAAGGACCTCGCCCATGGTGGCGTAGGTGAAGACGTAGGCGGAGCCGGCCACCGGGATTGCCGTGGCGAATTCCGCGTAGCACATGATGGCGAGGGCGCAGGTGATGGCTGCGACCACAAAGGAGATGGTGACGGCGGGGCCGGCGAAGTTCGCTGCGGCCTTCGCACCGACGGAGAAGATGCCGGCGCCAACAGCGACAGCAACACCCATGATCATCAGGTCCCAGGTGCTGAGGCTGCGCTTAAGCTTGCGACCGGGTTCGTCAGCGTCGGCAATCGACTGCTCGACCGGCTTGGTCCTGAAAATGTTCATAAAGATGCCACATTCTGGATGGGGGTGGTATAGGACCTATCAAGGATAGGGTCCGGCCAGTGGACGGCCATATTTGTCCCAAATAATGAGACGCCACCTATACCACTGGGGCAGATGTTGCTGCAGTTACCCGGAACGTGGCCTCCACCACACCATGCCTCATTAGCTGTCAGACACCCGCACATCCCAGTCCATGATCGTGGACCGGATCAGGAACCTCTTCCCCTCCGGCGCTTCCACCGAGAAGCCGCTCCCCCGGCCGGTCACGACGTCCACCGTGAGGTGGGTGTGTGACCAATAGTTGAACTGCTCCTTGGACATCCAGAACTCAAGGGGCTGTTCATCGTCTCCCGGCCAGATGCGGAACCTGCCCAGGAGAATGTCCGAGTCACCGGTCAGGAAATCACCGACCGGGTAGCACATCGGTGCCGACCCGTCGCAGCAACCACCGGACTGGTGGAACATGAGGGGTCCGTGCTGCTCCCACAGTTTCCGCAAAAGCGCTACGGACTCTTCCGTGAGCGACACCCGCGAGAAGTCCTCTCCCGGAATCGTGCTCGATGCTTCCACGCTGGCCATTGAACCTCCTGGTGATGCCACGTAGGCGCGGCAGGTGCCCCGAAGGAAACGTCCTTGAGGGCACCTGCCGCGCTTGGTTTTTTAGAAGAAGCCGAGCTTGTTCTCGTTGTAGCTGACCAGCAGGTTCTTGGTTTGCTGGTAGTGGTCGAGCATCATGGCATGGTTCTCACGGCCGATGCCGGATGACTTGTACCCGCCGAAGGCCGCGCCGGCCGGGTAGGCATGGTAGTTGTTCACCCACACACGTCCGGCCTGGATTTCCCGCCCGGCCCGGTAGGCGACGTTGCCGTTGCGCGACCATACCCCGGCACCGAGGCCGTAGAGGGTGTCGTTGGCAATGCCGATCGCATCGTTGTAGTCGCTGAACTTGGTCACGGACACCACGGGACCGAAGATCTCCTCCTGGAAGATCCGCATCCGGTTGTGGCCTTCGAAGATGGTGGGCTGCACGTAGTAACCGCCGGCCAGGTCCCCGGAGAGCTCGGCCCGGGCACCGCCGGTGAGGACCTTGGCGCCTTCCTGCTTTCCAATGTCGATGTAGGAGAGGATCTTCTCCAACTGGTCGTTGGAAGCCTGCGCGCCGACCTGCGTGTCGGTGTCCAGCGGGTTGCCCTGGATGATCTTGTTGGTGCGGGCGATGACGTCGGCCAGGAATGTGTCGTAGATGCCTTCCTGGACCAGGGCGCGGGAGGGGCAGGTGCACACTTCGCCCTGGTTGAAAGCGAAGAGCGTGAAGCCCTCCTGGGCCTTGTCATAGAAAGCATCGTTCTGGGCGGCGACGTCGTCGAAGAAAATGTTCGGGCTCTTGCCGCCAAGTTCCAGCGTGACGGGGATGAGGTTGTTGGAGGCGTACTGGCTGATCAACCGGCCCGTAGTGGTCTCGCCGGTAAACGCGATCTTCCGGATCCTGGAGCTGGACGCGAGCGGCTTGCCCGCCTCCACGCCGAAGCCGTTGACCACATTCACCACGCCCGCGGGCAGCAGGTCACCGATGAGTTCGATCAGGACCAGGATGGAACTCGGCGTCTGCTCTGCGGGCTTGAGCACCACGGCGTTGCCCGCAGCCAGCGCGGGAGCGAGCTTCCACACGGCCATGAGGATGGGGAAGTTCCAGGGGATGATCTGTCCCACGACACCCAGCGGCTCCTTGAAGTGGTAGGCGGTGGTGTCGTCATCGAGCTGGGACAGGTGGCCTTCCTGCGCGCGGATGGCGGAGGCGAAGTAGCGGAAGTGGTCGGCCGCCAAGGGAATGTCCGCATTCAGGGTTTCGCGGATGGGCTTGCCGTTGTCCCAGGTTTCGGCGACGGCCAGAAGCTCGACGTTCTCGTCAATGCGGTCCGCGATCTTGTTCAGGATGGCTGCGCGCTCGGCAGCTGAGGTCTTGCCCCAGGACGGTGCCGCCTTATGTGCGGCATCCAATGCCAGCTCGATGTCCTCGGCCGTACCCCGCGCAACCTCGCAGAAAGCCTTGCCGGTCACCGGAGTGATGTTCTCGAAGTAGCCACCCTTGACCGGGGCAACCCATTCCCCGCCAATCCAGTTCTCGTACCGGTCCTTGAAAGTAACCTTCGAACCCTCGGCACCTGGCTGTGCATAAACAGTCATTGCTAGCTCCTTTGCTGCGAATCACGGTGGCTGTTGCCATTGGTCCGAGCCTAGGAGCGGGAAGGTTGCAGCAACGTTGCAACTATGTGGTCCAGGTCACGCGCCCAGTTCATCCTCAAGCCGTTCAAGGTCCGCCACGATCGCAGCCCGCTTGGGCGAGCGCGGCGGCAGGAGCCTCAGGATCGCAAGGCGGAGGTCGGCGTCGTACTTTGCCTCCGGCAACGCGGCGTACTTAAGGAGCGAATCCACACTGCCGTCGGTAAGCAGCGCCTCGCGCAGCAAGTGCGAAACGCGCTCACGCAACTGCGCGACGCCGGGAGCCTCCGAACGCGGAAGAACGGCACCTTTGTAAATTTCCAGGGCGATGCGGTGTGCGCCGCGTTGCAGGCAGCTCAGGACCTGGTCCGAATCAGGCAGCAGCTCAACGGGAAGCCGGTACGGACGGGATTCGGGAACAGCTTCAGGGCTCAGTTCCTGCACCACCTTGCGCAACCGGACCATCTCCGCGCGCAGCGTCACGGCCGATCCCTGGCCCGGGTAGAGGCGTGCGCACAACTCGTCGGCGCTCAGCCCTTCCGGGTGGTTTCCGAGGATCGCCAGGATTTCGCTGTGCCGCGCCGACAGCGTGACGCTCCTGCCACCGAGACTCAATAACGCCTGGTCCCTGCCCAGCAGTTGCAGGCTGTTGCGGTACAGCGTGTTCCTGTCCTTGACCCCTCCGCCAGTGACCGCGGCACCCGGGGGTGAGCTCCGGCGTCGTGGTTTTTCGAAGGCCGCAGCGGCGAGTTGGAGACGTTCGATCCGCAACTGCGCCTGGGCTGCGGCAACAGTGGCCTCCACCAGCGAGAGCGTATGGGGAGCAACAGCCGCCTCGGTGCCGGTGATGTCGACGACCCCCAGCAGGGCACCGGAATCGGGATCGTGGAACGGGACAGCGGTGCAGCTCCACGGATGCACGGAACGCTTGAAGTGCTCGGCCCCGGAAATCTGGATGCTGCGGTCAAGGGCCAGTGCGGTCCCCGGGGCGCTGGTCCCCACCGAAGCCTCGGACCAGTCCGAACCGGCAACGAACATCATGCCCTCCGCGCGCCGCTGCATCACGGGGTCGCCGTCCACCCACAGGAGGCGGCCGACCTCGTCTCCCACCGCGACCAGCAAACCGCTCTCGTGGCTTGGCTGGATGAGGAGCTTGCGGATCACCGGCATGATGGTGGCGAGCGGGTGCTGGCGCCGGTAATCCTCCAACTCGTCACTGTCCATGGCAAGCGGAGCCTCGGCCGCATCCGGGTTCGCTTTCAACTGCGCAGAACGCTGCCACGACTCACGGACCAGCCGGCGAAGCCCCGGGACATGGTCGGCGCCGAGCGCCACCCCGTCCAAGTGCTCGTGACCGCTCAAGGCACGGCGCTGCAGCAGTTGGGCGGCATCCGAGCCCGGAAGCGGCGGCTGGATCGGGTTCCTCATTGAACTCCTGGCGGCAGGACAGACAGCACAAACAGCGGACGGTACGCGCCAGTCTAGTGTGGCGTCCCTGCTTTGGGTACCGCCGGGAAGCCCGGGCGGGGCATGAGCTCCGGCATGGGAGACCCGGCTTTGCCGCGGCAGGAACAGCTCAGCCGCGGGAGACCCGGCTTTGCCGCGGCAGGAACAGCTCAGCCGCGGGAAGTACAGCTCAGCCGCGGGAGATCCGAATCATTTCCTCGCGCGGAACAACCTTGATGCGCTCACGTACAATTCCGTCGCCCGCACCTTCCCCGTCCTTGGCACCGTCCGCGGTCCAGGCGGCGCCAAGGGAGGCCTCATGGGCGTCGAGCCGGTTCCAGCCGTCCCATGTGGTGTACTCGATGCCGCGTTCTTCGAGGAGATCGATGATTGCCTGCGGATCGGGGTTCTCCGCCGGCGGGAGGTTGAGCCGGTCCTCCAGGAGGCAGCCGATGGTCTCCAGGGCGTCGCCCTTGGTGTGCCCGATCAGGCCTACCGGCCCGCGCTTGATCCAGCCCGTGGCGTAGATTCCCGGGACGGGCTTGCCGTCGGCATCAAGGACGCGGCCGCCGTCGTTCGGAATGACGCCGCGGCGGGCGTCGTACGGCAGCTCATCCAGCGGCGAACCGTGATAGCCGATGGCCCGGTACACCGCCTGGACAGGGTACTCGAGGAACTCCCCGGTGCCCTTGGCATTGCCGGTGCCGTCCAGCTCCATGCGTTCGAACTTGATGGCGGCTACCTTGCCGGGGGTCTCCGGGGAGTCGAGGATCTCCACCGGGCTGTGCAGGAAGTGCAAGTGGAGGCGGCGGGAGGAGGGCTCCTCGGATTCCGCGTGCTCCTCCACCAACCAGTTGGTCAGCGTGTTGACCATGGTCTTGATCTGGTTGTTGGTCCGGATGGCCTGGTCGGAAGCTTCATCGAACTCGAAGTCCTCGGGATACAGGACGATGTCCACATCCTTGCAATGGGAGAGCTCACGCAACTCCAACGGGGTGAACTTCACTTGCGCAGGACCACGACGGCCGAACACGTGGACGTCCGTCACCGGCGACGCCTTGAGGCCCTGGTACACGTTGTCCGGAATCTCCGTCACCAGCAGTTCCTCGGGATGTTTGGCGAGCATCCGCGCTACGTCCAAGGCCACGTTGCCGTTGCCGATCACGGCAATTTCCTTGGCTTCGAGGGGCCATTCGCGGGGGACGTCGGGGTGGCCGTCGTACCAGGACACAAAGTCCGCTCCCCCGAAGGAACCCTCAAGCTCGATGCCCGGGATGTTCAGGTCAGCGTCCTTGATGGCTCCCGTGGAGAAAATCACCGCGTCGTAGAAAGCCCGGAAGTCGTGGAGGGTCAGGTCCTTGCCGTACGTCACGTTGCCCAGGAAGCGGATGTCGCCGCGGTCCAACACCTTGTGCAGTGCGTTCACGATCCCCTTGATGCGCGGGTGGTCCGGTGCAACGCCGTACCGGATCAATCCATAGGGAGCGGGGTAGGCCTCAAAAAGATCAATGCTGACCTCAACGTGGCCGTCCTTGACCTCGTTGGACTTGGTCAGGATGTCCGCGGCGTAAACACCGGCAGGGCCTGCGCCGACGATCGCAACGCGCAGCGGACGATTGGGGATGGTTGCGGCTGAGTCAGACACCGTTTGCCCTTCCGAAGCAGTAAGCCACGCCATTGTTGGGACGCAGGTTTCCAATTCTAGATACCGACCTTACCCGCGCCCGCCCATATGGCAGGAGTCACAGGATTTCCTCAATTCGCTGTCTATATTGCGGAATATTGCAGACGGCAGGGATGTTGGGCACATTGTGTCCACACCCGAGCAGATCTCCGCAGCCTCCACCGCTTCAACCCAGCCCACGACGACGGCACCCGGGAGCGGCGGTGCCGGCACCGGCGGTAGCGGCGGTAGCAGCGGCGGTGTCGTAGCTAAGCCGGTTCGGAGCGAAACCACCACGGGCGTGTTGTTCGGCATCGGCGCGTACGGCTTGTGGGGGCTGCTCCCCCTCTACTTCTTTGTGCTGCAGCCCGCGGGAGCCATCGAGATCGTGGCCAACCGGATCGTATGGTCCCTGGTTTTCTGCGCGCTTCTGATCACCATCACCCGGGCCTGGCGGGTCTTCGGCTCGGCGATGAAGGACCGCACCATCATGGGGCCCCTGGCCCTGGCAGCCGCCCTCATTGCCATCAACTGGCTCACCTACACGTTCGGCGTCACTACCGGCCACGCCGTGGAGACGTCGCTCGGATACTTCATCAACCCGCTGGTTTCCGTACTGCTGGGCGTCTTCGTGTTGAAGGAAAAGCTGCGTCCGCTCCAGTGGGCCGCTGTGGGCATCGGCTTCGTTGCTGTGGGTGTGCTGACTTTCTCCTATGGCCAACTGCCGTGGATTGCACTCCTGCTGGCTTTCAGCTTCGGCCTGTACGGCTTCGTGAAAAAGAGGGTAGGACCACGCGTGGACGCCCTGACCAGCCTTTCGGTCGAAACAGTGGTACTGGCACCGTTCGCGGCCATCACCATGGTGGTCCTCGGGGCCACGGGGATGGCAACGCTCACCACCGAAGGACCCGCACACTTCTGGCTCATTCTCGCCTCGGGCATCATCACTGCCGTACCGCTGCTGTTCTTCGGTGCCTCCGCACGCCGCCTGCCCATGACCACCATCGGCCTGCTGCAGTACTTTGCCCCGGTTCTGCAGTTCATCGTGGCACTGACGGTGTTCAACGAAGCCATGACCACGGCCCGGTGGATCGGCTTCTGCGTGGTCTGGCTGGCCCTGATCCTGCTGACCATCGACATGCTCCGGACCGCCCGGAAGAACTCGGCGCTGCGGAAGAAGGCCCGGCTCGCGGAGGTGTAGCGGAGGTTAGCTGCGCCGGGTTGCGCCGTGTTCGCTGCAAACGTGCTGCGTCGCCGGAGCCTTCCCTACGAACAAGCAGCGTTGCGGCGAACGCGGCGGACAGGTGCCCGGGTTCGCTGCAAACCTGCTGCGTCGCCGGAGCCTTCCCTACGAACAAGCAGCGTTGCGGCGAACACGGCGAACACGGCGAACGCGGCAAGAACGCAAAAAGCAGGGCCGGGGTGCATCACAGCTCCCCGGCCCTGCTTTCTTGTACGGACAGACCCTATGCGTTGGCCTTGACGGCGTTCGCGAGTACTTCCAGGCCGTCCAGCAGCAGTTCGTCGCTGATCACCAGCGGCGGGAGCAGGCGGATGACGTTGCCATAGGTACCGCAGGTCAGGATGATGACGCCTTCCTTGAGGCAAGCAGCGGCAACGGCCTTGGTGAGCTCAGCGTTCGGTTCCTTGGAGCCGGGCTGAACAAGCTCGATGGCCAGCATTGCGCCGCGGCCACGGATGTCGCCCACCACGGACGTTTCGGAGGCCAGTTCGCGGAGCTTGCCCAGGGCGAGTTCCTCGATGTGGCGGGCACGTCCGTTGAGATCGTGCTCCTCCATGGTGGTGATTGCTGCCAGTGCTGCTGCACACGCAACCGGGTTGCCACCGTAGGTACCGCCGAGGCCGCCCGGGTGGACGGCGTCGAGCAGGTCGGCGCGGCCGGTGATCGCGGACAGCGGCATGCCGCCGGCGATCCCCTTGGCCATGGTGATGATGTCCGGAACAACGCCTTCGTGGTCTACTGCGA
Organism: Paenarthrobacter sp. YJN-5; assembly: GCF_015040095.1. Taxonomy (NCBI): domain Bacteria; kingdom Bacillati; phylum Actinomycetota; class Actinomycetes; order Micrococcales; family Micrococcaceae; genus Paenarthrobacter; species Paenarthrobacter sp. YJN-5. The sequence goes on along the minus strand of NZ_CP053544.1, from coordinate 1,176,723 downwards.
ACCATTCACCGGTGCGGCAGAAACCGGACTGGACCTCATCGGCGATGAAGACGATGCCCTTTTCCTTGGCCCATGCGGACAGCGCCGGCAGGAAGCCTTCGGCCGGGACGATGAAGCCGCCCTCACCCTGGATGGGTTCGATGATGATCGCGGCAACCTGGTCGCCGCCAATCTGCTTCTCGATCGCGGTGATGGCGCGCTTGGCAGCCTCAGCACCCGTGATCTCCGGGTTCTCTTCACGGAACGGGTAGCTCATGGGCATGCGGTAGACCTCGGGCGCGAACGGTCCGAAGTTGGTCTTGTACGGCATTGCCTTGGCGGTCAGTGCCATGGTCAGGTTGGTGCGGCCGTGGTAGGCGTGGTCGAAAGCAACGACGGCGTCGCGGCCGGTAGCCAGGCGGGCAACCTTGATGGCGTTTTCCACGGCTTCCGCGCCGGAGTTGAAGAGCACGGTGCGCTTGGCGTGGTCGCCCGGGGTGAGGCGGTTCAGTTGCTCGGCGACTGCGACGTAGCCTTCGTAGGGCGTCACCATGAAGCAGGTGTGCGTGAAGTGCGCGGCGGCTTCCTGGACTGCGGCGACGACGGCAGGATCGGAAGCGCCGACGCTGGTGACGGCGATGCCCGAGCCGAGGTCGACGAAAGAGTTGCCGTCGACGTCGCGGATGATGCCGCCGTCGGCGTCTTCTACGTAGACGGGAACGCCGGAAGCCACGCCGGCAGCAACGACGGCGAAGCGGCGCTCAGCCAGTGCCTGCGACTTGGGGCCGGGGAACGTGCCGTTGATGTTGCGCTTCTGCTCGATGCGGTACGAGAGTTCGTTCGCAGTTGCGGTCATGGGAATGTCCTTCTTTGTTGATTGCGGCGCGCGCCGGCAGGGTTGCAGGCCGGCGCGGAGCGAGGTTGGAGAGTGGGGGCCAGGCGGCTGACTTATGCGTCCAGTGCGCTCATGACGTGCTTGATGCGGGTGTAGTCCTCCACGCCGTACATGGAGAGGTCCTTGCCGTAGCCGGACTGCTTGAAGCCACCGTGCGGCATCTCTGCGGTCAGGAGGATGTGGGTGTTGATCCACACGGCACCGAAGTCGAGGTCGCGGCTCATGCGCATGGCCGTGCCGTGGTCGGTGGTCCAGACGCTGGAAGCCAGGGCGTATTCGACGTCGTTGGCCAGTTCGAGGGCTTCGGCTTCGGAGCTGAACTTCTGGACGGTGATGACGGGTCCGAAGGTTTCCTTCTGCACGATGTCATCACTCTGCTTGGCGCCGGAGATGATGGTGGGCTCGAAGAAGAAGCCCTTCTCGCCTGCGCGGTGTCCACCGGTTTCGATCCTGCAGTGCGCCGGGAGGTTCTCCACCACAGAGGTCACGGCGTTGAAGTGGTTGACGTTGTTGAGCGGGCCGAAGTAGTTGTCTTCGTCGTTCTGCGAGCCGGTCTGCAGGGTCTTGGTGTGCTCCACCAGTGCGGCAACCATGTCGTCGTGGATCTCGTCTTCGATGAGCACGCGGGTGATGGCCGTGCAGTCCTGGCCGGCGTTGAAGAAGGCGAATTCCGCGATGGCCGCGGCGCTCTTCTTGATGTCGGCGTCTTTGAAGACGATGGCCGGGGCCTTGCCGCCCAGTTCCAGGTGCGCCCGCTTGAGGCCCTTCGCGGCGCCACTGGCCACGGCAATGCCTGCGCGGACGGAACCGGTGATGGACACCAGTCCGGGAACCTTGTGCTCCACCATCATGGCGCCGGTCTCACCGGTGCCGAGGACCACGTTGAGGACGCCGGCCGGGAAGATCTCCCCTGCCAGGCGTGCCAGGACCAGGGTGGATTCCGGGGTGGTATCGGAGGGCTTCAGGACTACCGTGTTGCCTGCGGCCAGGGCCGGGCCGATCTTCCAGATAGCCATGAGGAAGGGATAGTTCCACGGAGCAACCTGGGCTACGACGCCGATGGGCTCGCGGCGGACATAGGAAGTGTGGCCCTCGAAGTATTCACCGGCGGACTTGCCTTCCAGGAGTCGTGCTGCACCGGCGAAGAAGCGCAGCTGGTCGGCGCCGGCAGCAACTTCCTCGGACGCGATGAGGGAACGGACCTGTCCGGTGTTGCGGTGCTGGGCTTCGACGAGTTCGTCGCTGTTGGCCTCGATGGCGTCGGCCAGCTTGAGCAGCATGAGCTGGCGCTGTCCCGGGGTGACGTGCTTCCAGGTCTTGAAAGCCTCGCTGGCTGCGGACATGGCAGTGTCAACATCGGCCTGCACCGAAACGGGAGACTTGGCCACGACGTCCCCGGTGGCGGGGTTGACGATGTCCAGGAGACCCGTACCTGACGGCGTGACGAACTCGCCGTTGATGAAGTTCTGCAAGGTTTGAACCACGGTGTGCAACCCTCTTTCGGTGTGTTGGCATGGGTTTTTAGCTGATCAGAGCCTATTCCAGAGGGGTGCACCAAGGAATAGCCAACTGCACACAGACGGCACAGGCGCTTAGTGCGCTTGACCAGCACCGGGTTATCCTTTCAGCATGGCCATCACCCTCGCTTCACTCGTTGCTGTCCCCTCCTTGAAACTCCGCAAAACAGGGCTGGCGGAAACTACGTGGAACCAGGACATCAGCTGGGTGGCCGTGACGGAGCTTGAGGATCCGCAGCGTTTCCTCAGCGGCGGGGAACTGGTCCTCACTACGGGCCTCCGGCTCAAGAGTGCGGCCGACCAGCGCCGCTTTGTGCGCCAGGTCCAGCGTGCGGGCGCCGTCGGCATCGGTTTCGGTACGGGGCTCACCCACGAATCCGTTCCGGAGCCCCTCATCGCAGAGGCCAACCGTTGGGGGCTGCCCTTGGTGGAGGTCCCCTACGAGATCCCGTTCATCGCAATCGGCAAGCTGGTTGCCGAGTCCCATTCGGCGGACCACTACTCGAACCTCGAACGGCTGCTTGCCGGGCACCAGATCCTTGCCCGCGCGCTGCTCACCGGCGGCGGCCTCGCCGAACTGTTGAAGCAACTGGGCAGCATGTTGCGCACGGATGTGGTTCTCACCCAGTTCAGCGCCCAGCTCTACAACAGCGTCCCCGGGAAGCCGGCGCCGACGGCCGAAGGGTGGGCGTCGTACCCGATCCCCACCGGCCGCCGGGATGCCTGCACGCTGTGGTTGCGTCAGCCCTTCATCGATTCCGGGATCGTCAGCTACGCCCAGAACCTCATCAGCGTTGAACTGAACAACATGGTCAAGCAACGCCAGGCCCAGCGTGCCATGGCCGGGCAGGTGCTGGACGACGTCATCCACGGAACCCTGGACACCATTGAGGCAGCACGGCGCCTGGCCGGGGTGGGAATCAACAGCACGCGGAAGAACGTGGTGCTGGTTGCTGAATCCACGGCCCACTACAAACAACTGGTCTCCATTTCCCTGCCCCAGTCCCTGGAAGGTGGCGTCAGCGCCGTCGTCGGCAAGGACCTGGTGACCGTGATCAGCGACGATGGCAGCTCGGCCACCGCACTCGCGAGGAGCCTCAGCGACCACTTGCAGGAGGCCGGGATCCACGCCGTGATCGGCATCGGCGGAGCCTATACGAAGCCGAACGGCCTGCGCTGGAGCTACTTCGAAGCGCGCGACGCCGTGGCGCACGGCTTGCCGGTCAATGAGCCGGAGCGCCTGAGCCTCACCTCGCTCCTGCTGGCGAGCGAGGATGTTCCCTTGGCTGACATGGCAAGTGAGTCGCTCACTCCCCTGCGGAAGTTCGACGCCGCCCACGGCTCTGAACTCGTGGCCACGCTCGAGAGCTACCTGAACCACAACGGCTCAGTTGCGGCCGTTGCCGAGGCGCTGACCCTGCACCGCAATACCGTGCGCTACCGGCTTGCCCAGATTACCGAGCTCACAGGGTACGACCCCTCGCAGACCCAGGACCGCGTTCAACTGTGGCTGGCCCTCGCGGTGCAGCGGTTGGGTGCCCGCAACCCCCGGTAGGAAGAACGACGGCGGTTCCGCAGCTTCGCTTTTCGTCGCAGGAGAGTTTCACCACAGAACTCTTTACGTTAGACGTCAAACGTCTAACCTTTAAATATGGCGACGACACCGATTACGACAACGACAGGAAACATCCCTACGATCTCCCCCGCCGCTGCCGCTTCCAAGCAAGGCAGCGCGCCGAAGTCCAGGGTCGTCGTCGTACTCGGGATCATCGCCGTCGTGCTCATCGGGCTCAACCTTCGGGCCGGCATCACCAGCGCAGCCGCACTCTTCCATGACCTGCAGCAGGTCCTCGGATACGGCGCCCTGGTGGCCTCCATCCTTCCGTCCATTCCGCTGCTCTGCTTTGCCGTGGCGGGTCTCGGAACATCGTGGCTCACCCGGCGCGTTGGCGTGGAAAAGGCCATCTTCATTGCGCTGGCACTCCTCGCCGCCGGCCTCCTGGTCCGTGCCGTGCCGTTCACGGGCGCGCTCCTTGGGGGCACAGTGCTCGCGATGTCCGGCCTGGCCGTCTGCAACGTGGCCATGCCGTCCCTGATCCGCGAACACTACTCGGACCGGACTTCCATGATGACGGGCCTCTATACGTTCACCATGTCCGGCGGTGCCACCTTTGCCGCCGTCATCAGCGTTCCCCTGGCCCAGCAGCTCGGGTCGCCGTCCATGGGCCTTGCCGCGTGGGGCCTCCTCGGCGTGGCTGCCCTGCTCGGATTCCTGCCCGTGGTCCTGCACAACCACCGCAACTCCACCAAGACCGATCAGCCGCGCGTGCCCATGCTTCCCCTGCTCCGCACCCGGCTGGGCATCCTCATCACCGCCATCTTCACGTTCCAAGCCTTCCTGGCATACGCCGTCATGAGCTGGTTTGCGTACATGTTGACGTCCCAGGGCCTCAGCGCTTCGGAGAGCGGCGTGCAGTTCGGCGTCATGCAGCTGGTTTCCGTGGCGTCGGGCATGATCCTGCTTGCCTTCGGTTCCCGGCCCGGAATGCTGCGGCCTGCCTTGTATACGGCCAGCAGCTCCACCCTGTTGGCCATCGCCGCCATGGTGTGGCTGCCGACGTCGTTGGCTGTGATTCCCGCGGTCCTGTTCGGATTCGGGTTGGGCATCTTCCCGCTGGTTTTGGTGATTATCAGCCGGAGCGGCCGCTCGACGGCGGAAACCACCGCGCTCTCCACCATCGCCCAGTCTTTGGGATACTTGATAGCGGCAATCGGACCGTTCGGGATGGGGCTCCTCCACAGTGTGACCGGCGGTTGGGTATTGCCGATGAGCCTGCTGTCCCTGGTGGCGCTGGGTCTCATGGTCACCAGCCACATGTTGACGAGCAAGCGAACCACCAAGACCCAAGCGAGGACGGCATGACCCTCACCCCGTCGCACCGACCGGTCCTCGCCGACGAGGTTACTGCCAAGCTGCGGGACATGATCAAGTCCGGCGAATGGCCCTTGCAGGAGCGGATCCCGGCCGAACCTGAGCTCATGGCCACCCTTGGTGTCTCCCGCGGAACACTGCGCGAAGCCATCAAGGCGCTGGCCCACACCGGCATGTTGGAAGTCCGTCGCGGCGACGGCACCTACGTGCGGGCCAACAGTGAGATCCTCGGTGCTGCCCAGCGGATCTACCGGGAGCACACGCAGGAACACATCGTGGAAGTCCGGCTCGGCCTGGACACCCAAGCGGCCCGGCTGGCCACCAAGCACGCCACTGCCGGGGACATTGCCGAGATGCGCCGGCTGCTGTCCGTCCGGCATGATTCCTGGAATTCCGGAGAATACGCCGCGTGGGCCCGTGCCGACTGGGAATTCCACGAGTGCGTGGCCAAGGCTTCCGGCAACCCGTTGCTTCATCAGTTGTACGCGTCGTTCGGGGGCGTGTTCCACAACGATCTCCTCCGTCAGCAGCGCAACGACGGTTTCAACGGTCTGCCCACCGAAGGCCACGACCAACTGGTTGAGGCCATCGAAGCCCGGGATCCGGAGGCCGCTGTAGCTACCGTCTACCGGAACCTGGACTTCTGCGCTGACAAGAGCCCGTCAGACTGAATCCTGCCGGCTGAGCGGGACTCCTGCCGCCGCAGCATCACGATACTTGGCATCAACCAGCACCACGTCGCGGCCCGCCCGGTCCAACAAGCTCGCGGCAACGCTTGCCCGGTACCCCGTGGCACAATGCACCCAGATCCTGGCCTGCGGCAATCCGTCCATGCGCCGCAGCAGCTCATACACCGGGACGTTGATGGCACCATCCACGTGCGACGCCTTGAATTCGTCCGGCCTGCGCACATCCAGGACCACGTCCCCCGGCTGCCTCTCCCTCAACAACACGGTCCAGTCGCCGTGCGGATAGGAGGAGTGCGGGACGCCCGGGGCAAGTCTGCTGAGCCCGTTGCCGGCGTCCCCGTCAGGCCCGACGGCGGCATCCGGACTGTCGATGCCGATCCTCGCCAGATCGCGGATCGCCTTTTCGACCTCGGTGCGTGATCCCAGCAGCGTCAAGGGCTGTTCCCACGGGATTACCCAGCCGAGGTAGCTGGTGAAGTTGGAGCCGTTCCCGTATTCGAACCCCACACTGCCGTTCAAGTGGTCGTCCGCGAAGGCTATCCGGCGCCGGAGATCCACCACCCACTCCCCCGAGCCGAGCCGTCGGCCGAGTTCTTCCGGGTCCACCGAGTCCGGAACACTCAACTCCGCAGGACCCGGACCCGCAGCATTGAGCGGGCTCATGTGGGCGTAGTAGGCAGGGTAGGCGGTGATGTTCTCCAGGAGCTCGGCCACAAAATGTTCCTCGCTCGGGTCCGTCAGGGCGTGGTTGGACGCAGACTGCTCCGCGAGGGTGGAAGCAGTCGCACGGCTCGCCGGTCCAATGGAGCAGAACGATCCAAAGCCATGGGTCGGATACAGCGCAGCCTCCGGAGCAGCTGATGACACCAGTTTCCGCACCGACGAGTACTGAGCGTGGGCCAAGGTCGCGGTGTCCTCGGGAGAGACGAGGTCCGTCCGCCCCACCGAGCCATAAAGTAAGCTGCCGCCGGAAAACACGGCCTCCATGCCGCCGTCGTGCGTGTCGTCCCGCACCACGTACGCCAGGTGCGTGTGCGTGTGCCCCGGCGTCGCAACCACGCGCACGGTGAGCCTGCCCACCTGCAGCACGTGCCCGTCGGAGACCGGAGAACGGTTGAAGGAAACGTTGTCTGCGGCGTTGACCAGGTACTCGGCCCCGAGCTTCCCGGCGAGGACCAGGCCTCCGGTGACGTAGTCATTGTGGAGGTGGGTTTCGGCCACATGCGTGATACGGACACCCGCCGTGCGCGCGGCTTCCTCCACGCGGTCGGTGTCGCGCTGGGGGTCGATCACCAACGCAACTGAGCCGTCGTGGACGAGGTAGGTGCGGTCACCCAACTGGGGCGTTTCGATGACGACGACGTCCATGTTTCAGGGTACCGCCACGGTGCGTCAGGAGAGCTTCAAGAGGGCTTTAAAGCCAACAGCGGGGCCACCCAACCAGAGTGGCCCCGCTGAATCAGCGAGCTTCAGAACTGCGCTAAACCTGTGCTTCAGACCTGCGCGGAAACACCGTCGCGGGAAATGTCCACCATGTCCTCGCGCGGCACAACCTTGATGCGCTCACGAGTAACCTCCACGCCGTGCGAACCGCCGGCTTCGGTGGCTGCAGCGCCAAGGGCGAGCTCGTGGGCATCCAGCGCCAGCCAGCCTTCCCAGCTGGTGAACTTCACGTCGCGGGCCTCCAGGAGTTCCACCACTGCGTCGGCTTCGGGAACTTCGGCGAACGGCAGGTTTTCGCGGTCCTCGAGCAGGTAGGTGACCGTTTCCAGGGCGTCACCCTTGGTGTGGCCGATGAGGCCCACAGGACCACGCTTGATCCAACCCGTGGCGTAGAGGCCCGGAACGTGCTGTCCGTCGGCATCCAGTACGCGGCCGCCGTCGTTGGTGATGACGCCCTTCTTGTGGTCGAACTCGACGTCCGGCAGGGCGGAACCGAAGTAGCCGATGGCGCGGTACACGGCCTGGACCGGGTAGTCGATGAACTCGCCGGTGCCGCGGGCGTTGCCCGTGCCGTCCAGCTCGGTGCGCTCGAACTTGATGCCGGCAACCTTGCCCGGAGTCTCCGGGGAATCGACAATCTCCACCGGGCTGTGCAGGAAGTGCAGGTGGAGGCGGCGGGAAGCCGTGAGCTCGGAGAGGTCCTCGGGCTGCTCGGCGATCCAGTTGGTGAGCGTTCCAACCATGGTCTTGGTCTGGTTGTTCGTCTGGATCTGGCGGTCGGACTCTTCGTCGAACTCGAAGTCTTCGGCGTAGAGGATGATGTCCACGTCCTTGGAGTGCGACAGTTCACGCAGTTCCAGCGGGGTGAACTTCACCTGTGCCGGGCCGCGGCGGCCGAAAACGTGGACATCCGTGACCGGGGAGTTCTTCAGGCCGGCATAGACGTTGTCCGGGATTTCGGTGACCAGGAGGTCATCGGCGTGCTTGGAAAGGACACGGGCCACGTCCAGGGCCACGTTGCCGTTTCCGAGGACGGCAATTTCCTTGGCGTCCAGCGGCCACTCGCGGGGAACGTCCGGGTGACCGTCGTACCAGGAAACGAAGTCGGCGCCGCCGAAGGAACCCTCCAGCTCGATGCCCGGGATGTTCAGGTCCGCGTCCTTGATGGCGCCCGTGGCGAAGATGACGGCGTCGTAGTGCTTGCGCAGGTCCTCGATGGAGAGGTCAGTGCCGTAGTCAACGTTGCCGAAGAAGCGGATGTCGCCGCGGTCCAGCACCTTGTGGAGGGCATTGACGATGCCCTTGATGCGGGGGTGGTCCGGTGCAACGCCGTAACGGATGAGGCCGTACGGGGCGGGGTAACGGTCAAAGAGGTCGATGCTGACGTTGAGTTCGCCGCTCTTGACGGCCTCGCTCTTGGTCAGGATGTCAGCTGCGTACACGCCGGCCGGGCCGGAGCCGATGACGGCGACGCGAAGCGGACGGTCCGCAGAACCTACGGGGGTGCTAATTGACACGGCTGTGTTCCTTCTTCTCTGTCCACCCAACTGAGTCGCAATTGTGCGCGTTTTGAGGGCTCAAAACGTGCTTAAGTGCTACCTAGTTGGGCCGGGGGCTAGTTGGTGCGGACGCGGGGACGGTTGGGGGTAATGGTGCTGTAGTCAGCGGTCTTGAAATGTTCCGGGGCGAAGGGGCTGACGCGGACAACATCGCCGATGACAATGACCGCTGGATTAGCCACGCCAACGGCTTCCGCTTGGTCGGCGATGGTACCCAGCGTGCCGATCGTGACGCGCTGTTCCGGCAAATAGCCCTTTTCTACGATACCTACTGGAGTGTCCAAAGGCAGACCCGAGGCAGCCAGCGCCGCCGCAGAATCGCGCAATTGCGCCACTCCCATGAGCAACACCACAGTATGGTCCGGGCGTGCGGGGACTTCGGACAACTCTTCATGGCCGGTCACGACGCTGAAACCCTTGGCCAGTCCGCGGTGCGTGACCGGAATGCCGGCGGCAGCAGGAACGGAGATCGCGGAGGTTACGCCGGACACCACTTCAACCCCGACGCCGTTCTGCCGGCAGAACTCTGCTTCCTCACCGCCGCGCCCCAGGACATAGGGGTCACCGCCTTTGAGGCGGACCACCCGGTTGCCCTTCAAGGCCTCCTCGACGAGGATGCGGTTGATCTCCAACTGCGGAACCGGATGGTGGCCGGGCGTCTTTCCGACCTCAATAATGCGGACGTCGGGGGCAAGCTCCTTCAGCAGCTCGCGCGGTCCAAGACGATCAGCAACCACGACGTCGGCCTGGCCCAGGAGGCGCCGACCGCGGACTGTGATGAGTCCCGAGTCGCCAGGTCCGCCGCCAATCAGGGCTACGGAACCCTTATCTTCGGGCTTACGGTGGCGGCGCAGGGGAAGGTCACCCGTTTCCAAGGCGGTGGCAACGGCGTCGCGCAGGGCCATTGCACGGCGCGGGTCTCCCCCGGCGTTGATGGCGATCTTGACGTCGTCCACCTCGGCAACGGCCGGGGTCCATGCAGCGGAAGCTTCGTGGTCGGAAGCGTTGACGCACCAAATGCGCTGCGCCTCGGCGTCGGCGGCCACCCGGGTGTCCACAGCGGCAGTCCCCGTTGCAGTCTGAACGAACCAGACGCCGTCGAGGTCTTCAGTGCGGTACTCGCGGGGCTCCCAAGCGAGCAGCCCGGAATCCACCAGGGCGCGGAGTTTTTCGGAGGCAACGGGAGCGACCACCGTAACTTTCGCGCCGGCGTCGAGCAGTCCCTTGGCGCGGCGTGCCGCGACGGGCCCGCCGCCCACAACCAGCACCGGGCGGCCGAGAAGGCGCAGCGCGGTGGGGTAGATGTCCTGTATTGCCATGAAAAAACTGTAGGGCGGCGCCGTAACACGCTTCAAAGGCCCGGACACACCCGGTAACGCTGGGTAATGCGGCGTCACAAACAGCGTCCTAGAACACCGACCAGCCGGTACGGGTAGTGAATTCATCCAGCGCAGCCACACCCGCCACTGAGTTCCCGGACCTCCCCAGGCCCGGGCTCCACACAGTGATTGCACATTTATTGGGAACCACGGCCACGATGCCGCCGCCGACGCCGCTCTTGCCCGGCAGGCCGACGCGGTAAGCGAACTCACCCGCCGCGTCATAGGTACCGCACGTCAGCATGACCGCATTGACCCGCTTGGTCTGGGCCGGTGAAAGCACCAGCGTTCCGTCGGCGCCAAGTCCATTGGACGCCAGGAAGCGGGCAGCAAGAGCCAGATCCTGGCAGCTCATGGAAAGCGCACACTGCTGGGCGTACGACTCAAGGACGTCATCCACGGGGTTCTCAAGGTTGCCGCAACTTGCCAGGAAGTGGGCCAAGGAAGCGTTCCTGTGTCCCCTGCCGAGCTCTGACGCCGCCACGCGGTGGTCCGTATCTACCGAGGCATTCCCGGATTCCCGCCGCATCAGCTCCCGCACTGCTCCTGCAGCGTTCCCGGTCAGGCTCAGCAACCTGTCCGTGACGACGATGGCTCCGGCGTTGATGAACGGGTTGCGGGGTATGCCGTTCTCGCTCTCGAGCTGAACAAGTGAATTGAAGGGGTTGCCGGACGGCTCACGGAAAACGCGCTTCCAAATGCCATCGCCGTCGTTGGATAGCACCAAGGCCAGGGCAAAGACCTTGGAGATGCTTTGGATGGAGAACTCCACATGGGCATCCCCGGCTGAGAAGACTTCGCCTTCCCTGGTGACCAGTGAGATCCCGAACTGGTTCGGTTCCACTGCGCCGAGCTGAGGGATGTAATCGGCGACTTGGCCCTGGCCGACGTGTGGTTGAACCGCGCCGACGATATCTTCGAGGAGATTCTGAATGTCCATCTTTACCTTTGCTGCCTTCGTCAACCCCCTCCTCATTGAAGGGGCATACGGATGCGCCTAAGGTGTTCCTGCAGCGGCGCACAGCCAGCAACTCTACCGGCCTTCAGGGCTAAGCCCCCATGACCGCAGGCGTCCAGCCGACAGCAGGCGCAATGTGCTTGGCGACATTGCTCAGGAGCTTGGCGTTGTATTCCACTCCCAGCTGGTTTGGAACCGTGAGCAGCAGGGTGTCGGCGGACTGCACCGCAGCGTCCTGGGCGAGCTCTTCCGCCAGTTGCTCCGGTTCGCCGATGTAGCTCTTGCCAAAGCGGGACAACGCACCGTCCAGAACGCCCACCTGATCTTCGCGGTCCGCCTGAGCACGGAGCCCGAAGTAGTGGTTGTCCTCGGCGTCAACGATGGGGATCACGCTGCGGCTCACAGAGACCCGCGGTTCGAAGTCATGGCCGGCGGAAGCCCAAGCCTCGCGGAACATCCGGATCTGTTCGGCCTGGAGTTGGTCGAAGGGAACACCCGTATCTTCGGTCAGCAGTGTTGAGCTCATCAGGTTCATGCCCTGTTCCGCCGCCCAGACCGCCGTCTTGCGCGTGCCGGCGCCCCACCATATCCGCTGCGGAAGACCGGGCGACTGTGGCTGGATGGGCAACAGCCCGGTGGCTCCCCCGGCGTAGTGCGGATCCGCCTGGGCTACCCCTTGTCCTGCGATGGCCTTGCGGAACAATGCCGTGTGCCGCCGCGCCATGTCACCGCTGTCTTCGCCGTCGGCCGGGACATAGCCAAAATTGGCGGCACCGTTGAGGGCGGGCTCGGGTGAACCGCGGCTCACTCCGAGCTGCAGGCGGCCGTCGCTGATGAGGTCCGCGGCGGCAGCCTCCTCGGCCATATAAAGAGGGTTCTCGTAGCGCATATCAATCACCCCGGTACCGATCTCGATCCGGCTGGTGCGTGCCGCAATGGCACTCAGGAGCGGGAAGGGCGAGGCCTGCTGCCGGGCGAAGTGGTGCACCCGGAAGAAAGCTCCGTCGATGCCTGCCTCCTCGGCGGCGACCGCGAGTTCAATTCCCTGCTTCAGCGCCTCGCCGGCTGTGGGAACGCGGGAACCCGGTACGCGGGCCCAGTGGCCGAAGGAGAGGAACCCGATCCGTTTCTTGTGCATGTCGAGCACAACGCCGGGCTGCGCCTGGTCATTCCACCCAGCCCGCGCCCCGTCCCTCCCCCGCCCCTATATCAGATAACACTCCCTTTTTCGCATCCCTCTCTCACATAACGCCCCCTTTTGCGCATCCCTTTATCAGGTAACGCCCCCTTTTTCCCATCCCTCTATCACCAGGTGATTGAGGAAAGCCGGGAAGGGGTTGGTATGTGATAGAGCGTGTGGCCCTTGTCGAGAGCGGCATTACTAAGCGACCGGCGGAGGATCCTCCCCGTTGGCGATGGCTTCGATCCAGTCCACCGCGCCGTCGGTCAGGTGGGGTCCGTCTGTTGAGTCGCCGGCCCACCACCCGGGTTCCGTGGCGCCTCCTGTTGCGGACATGATCTCGCTGGTCACCAGCGGGGTCAGGGGTTCCCCGTTGTGCGCGATCAGCCAGTTTCGGGTTGCGGGGCTGACCCGGGGCCACCACTCATGGAGTTTCACTCAATCAGTGTCCTGCCCGGGACGTACCCGGTAAAGAGCCGGGTTGTCACCGTTAGGCCTTGTGCTCCTCGCTGCCCCAGCGTCCCAGTGCGACGATTGCCTCGCGCAAGGCAAGTCCGCGATCGGTCAGCGCGTAGGCCCGGGTGTTGTGCCGGAGCGGCAGGCGCATTAATACTCCGGCCGCTTCGAGCTCGCGCAGGCGGGTAGCGAGAATGTTCGTCGGTATTCCAAGATCGCGCTGCAGGTCCCCGTAACGTTGCGGCCCGTCGAGCAGCCGCTCCACGATGAGCAGGGCCCACCGTGCTCCAACAAGTTCCAGCGCCCCGGCCAGATCGCTCACTCAGTCGTATCGGCGTCGGGCTTCATCCAAAACGGCGAGTAGTGGTAGCCGTCAGGGTCATCAAACTGGCGCTGGTACATGAACGGGTAGTCGTCGGTGTCGCCGATCCGCCCGCCGGCGGCACGGGCGCGCTCGACCAACTCGTCGACTGCTTCACGGCTGCCAAGGTCGAACGAGACCGTGACCTTCGAAGGCGTCCCGGGTCCGCCGATCAGTTCCTCGGAGCCGCCGACGTTGGCATACATTTCGCGGCTGCCGAGCATGACGTATTGCTCCGGCGCAATCGCGAAGCATGACACGTTGTGGTCCGACATCTCGGGGTTAAGGGTCCAGCCAAGGGCGGTGTAGAAGGCAGTTGCGCGCTCGACGTCTTCGACGGGGCAGGTGATGAAGAGGCTCATGCGGCCCATACTTGCAAAATGCAAGTAAGGCGTCAAGAGTGGAAAGGCCAGTGCCTGGGGGCCGCGGGGCTAGAATCAGCCAATGGGGCTCCTAACCTTCAGCATGAATGTCACTCTGGACGGTTGCATCGACCACCGGGAGGGCATCGCGGATGACGAAACTCATGCCTACTTCACCCGGCTTCTCGAGGAGAACGGCGCCATGCTCTGGGGCCGAACCACCTACGAATTGATGGAGGCCTACTGGCCTGCGGTCGCGCGGGGCGAAGTGGAAGCTCCCCCGGCCATCCGGGATTGGGCCGTCACGCTGGAAGGCAAGCCGAAGTACGTCGTCTCGGCAACACGCACCGACTTCCCATGGACCAACAGTCACCAACTGACCGGCGAACTACAAGGCGCCGTGCAGGAACTTAAGGATCGGACTCCCGACGGCGTGCTGGTCGGCAGCGGCAAACTCGCCACCGAGCTGGACCGGCTGGACCTGATAGATGAGTACAGATTCCTGCTCCAACCTATGATCACCGGCCACGGTCCAACCCTCTTCCAGGATGGATTGCCCGGCACCCGCCGCCTCGAATTGGTCTCGGCGGAGCCGCTCAGCAACGGAGTTGTCGCCCTGCACTACCGCCGGGCTGCTTAGGTTTACGCACGACGGCGGCGGAAGGGTCGGCGGGCAGGGGAAGGGCCGGCGCCGCAACCTTTTCCTCCGGTCGCACCCGTAACCTCGGGGGCGACCGGCGCGAACTGGTGCGCTCCCCGCGAAGAAGGGGTGCGTCGAGCTGGAACGGGAGCATCCGGCGCACACGGACGCGGCAGAACGCAACGGGCGGGACGTGATAGAGGAACACCCCAAAACCCGCGGGACGTGACAGAGGAACACCCCACAACCCGCGGGACGTGATAGAGGGACGCCCCACACGCCGCGGAGGCGCGGTATAGCTACCTGGAGCTGCCCGCCAGGAGCCCCCGGCGCTGCAGGAGGCGCTTCTCGATGGGCCCGAAGACCAGGAGCTCGATCAGGATTCCCACGAACAGGATCAGCAGGATCGCGGACATCACCACGGTCATGTCGGACAACACCCGGCCTTGGTCCAGCAAAGAGCCAAGCCCGAAGCCGATGGTGCCCCCAACAGCGATGATCTCAGCGGCCATGAGGGAACGCCACGAGAACGCCCACCCCTGCTTCAAACCACCGATGTAGCCCGGGAGTGCCGCCGGAAGGACGATCTGCAATGCCATCTGCAGGCGGTTGGCACCCAGCACGGTTCCGACGCTGCGGTACTGCGGCGGGATCTGGTCCACACCGGAGATCAGCCCGTTGATGATGGACGGGATTGCGCCCATGAACACCACGAAGTACACCGTTGCGTCAGTGAGGCCGAACCAGATGATGGCTGCCGGAACCCACGCCACGGACGGCAGCACCTGCAGGCCGGAAATGAGGGGGCCGAAAGCGCGGCGCAAAGGAGCTACCTGCGCAAGGATCAGCCCCACCGGAGTCGCAATGACAACCGAGATGAGGAACCCGACAACACCGCGCTGCAATGACGTCCATACCGATTCCTGGAGCTTGCCGTCCCCCCACAGCGTGAGGAACTGGTTGAAGACGTCCACGGGACCGGGAACCAGGTCCCGCCGCTTGAACTCCAGCGAAACGTAGAACTGCCAGGCGAGGATGAGGAACACGAGGGCAGCGACGGGAAGGAGGACGCGCTTCCAGTCGATTCCTGCCTTGCGGGAGGTGTCCGACTGGAGGTTGTCCAGGCCGGCTTCGAGGTCCCGGAGTTCCGAGGGGTTCCCTTTGAGGGACGGGGACGTGATGTGGTTGGAATCAGTCACGGGGAGGGTCCGCTCTTCAGTGGTCTGGTTACTTGGCATGGCGGCGGATCTCCTCGCGAAGTCGTCGGGTAATGACGCCGGTCAGCTCCCCTGCCCGGCCGGCGTCGGTGCGGTGTTCTTCAGTGACGGCCCATTCAGCAACAACCCGGCCCGGCCGCGAGGACAGGAGAAGGACGCGCTGCCCCAGGCGTACGGCTTCACGGACGTTGTGCGTGACGAAGATGATGGTGCGTCCGGTTTCCTTCCAGATGCGCTCCAGCTCGTCGTGGAGCAGGTCGCGGGTAATCGCATCGAGGGCGGCGAATGGCTCATCCATCAGCAATACCTGCCGGTCCTGGGCCAACGATCGCGCAAGCGCCACCCGCTGCCGCATGCCACCGGACAGCTCGTGCGGTCGCTTGTCCCCGGCACCACCCAGGTGCACCAGCTCAAGGAGTTCGGTGGCGCGGGCGCGCCGGCTGGCCTTGCTGGATGACTTGTCCGCCAACTGCAGCGCGAGTTCGATGTTGCCGCGGGCGGTCAGCCACGGGAACAGCGCCGAGTCCTGGAACATGAAGGCCGCGCCGTCGCTGGGGACCTCCAAAGCGCCCGACGTCGGGTGCTCCAGTCCCGCGATGATGTTCAGCAGGGTGGACTTACCGCAGCCGGACGCGCCGAGGAGGGCGACGAACTCGCCTTGGGCGATGGTGGCGTTGACGTCGTCCAGGACGGGAGCCCCGTCACCGAAGCGTTTGCCCAGGTTCTCCAGTACGACTGGCATGGTCCCGTCCTTCGTTGTTGCTGTGGTGGATGTAGCTGAAGCCGGCCCGCTCCCTGCGTGCGGGAGCGAACCGGCCTGATGGTGCTTAGTCTTGTCCGAGTCCGGCGGCGGAGGTCTTCTTGCCCTCCACCTCGTTCAGGGCGCGGAGATCGAAGATGCCGTTGATGTCGGCTTCCTTGGTGGTGCCGGCCTTGACCCCGTCATCGAGGAGCTTCTTGTAGGTACCGGCCAGGGGGTCGGTGGTGAACTTGATGTTCTGCAGGGCCCGGGTGATCACGTTCGCCGGAAGCGGCTTGCCCGCGGTGTCCTTGAGGACTGCGTTGATGGTGGACGCCTTCTCTTCGGCTGAGGCGGTGTTCAACCAGTTCACGGATTCGACGTGGCCTTTCAACAAAGCCTTGACCGTTTCCGGGTGCTCAGCCGCGAACTTCTTGTTCACGATCAGGATGGTGGTGGTGAAGTCGCCCTTCTCCCACAGGTCCTTCTCGTCAACCAGGACCTTCGCCCCGGCTTCGAGCACCAGACGGGAGGCCCACGGCTCAGGCAACCACGCGCCGTCGAGCTTTCCATCCTGGAAGAGCTTCAGGGACTGGGCGTTCTCGGTGGGGTTGATGTTGACGTCGCCGCTGCCGTCAGTGTTGGTCTTGAAGCCCTGGTCCAGCAACCAGGCGCGTAATGCGACGTCCTGGGTCCCGCCAAGCTGCGGGGACGCAAGGACCTTGCCCTTGAGGTCGGCGGCGGAGTTGATCTCCGGTTTGACCACCAGCTGCGCGCCACCGGCTGCGGCTCCCGCGATGATGCTGACGGATTCGCCGTTGCTCTTGACGAACGAGTTGATGGCGGGGTTCGGTCCGATGTAGGTGGCATCGATCGCGCCGGCGTTGAGTGCCTCGATCGCGGCGGGTCCGGCGTTGAAGACCTGGGTGCTGAGCTTGGTCTCGCCGAGTTCCTTGGCGATGATGCCCTTGCTGGTACCTACCAGTGCCGGGGCGTGGGTGACGTTGCTGAAGTAGCCGAGCTTGAGTTCCGCGGCGGGCGTGGCGGAGGGAACGGGTGCGGCCTGGTTGTTGTTCGAAACAACGGATGCCACGGCAGCGCCTGCGCCGATCAGCAGGACGAGGCCGGCAGCCAATCCGATTTCCAGCACACGGCGGCGCTTGGCTTTGGGCTGCTTCTGTCCCGCAACAATGCGTTTGGTGCCGGAGGTCGGTTTCTGTGACTCAGGGGTGTTAGCCATTGGGTGGGGTCCTTGGAAGTTTTTGGGGATGCGGTTCGGGGCGAAGATCGGGCCCCTAACATCGCCCGTCGAAGGCAAGGAAGGACCGTTCCGAAGTGGTCATGAGTTCACAGTAGGGACAGTGATATTTCCGCTTCAATCCCGTAGAAATCAAGGTTCATGAAGGTTCACGTGACGTCATATTGGCGGCAAGGCGTGCGATGTCGCGCGGGGTTGTGCGGCAGCACCCACCTATGAGACGCGCCCCCTGTTCCAGCCAATCAGATGCGTTCCCGGCCAAGGTCAACGCCTGCGCATCGCTTGCAGCCGGCCCCCACGTTTTGGTCACGGCGTCGTAGACCTCGCCCGAATTCGGGTACGCCACCAGCGGGGAACCCGTTGCTTCGCGAAGGGTTCCCAGTGCGGACGTCACCTGGTCCAGCGGTACGCAGTTAAGTCCGACGGCGGCAACGCGCGGTTCCGCGCGGAGCAGCGCAGCCACCTCCGCAAGGGGCGTTCCGTCACTGATGCGGGCGCTGTCCCGGAGCGTGAACGTAAACCAGGCTTCGACGTCGAACTCCACCACCAAGTCCAGCAGCGCCTCAGCCTCGGCGAACGACGGCAGCGTCTCGCACGCCAGGAAATCCACCCCGGCTTCAACCAGGGCAGCGATCCGTGCCCGGTGAAAATCCCGGAATTCCGCGGCGGAGAGCGCGTAATCGCCGCGGTACTCCGAACCATCGGCCAGGTAGGCACCGTAGGGTCCCACCGAGCCGGCGACCAACAAAGGTCGGGAACCGGGGTTGGCTGCGAGGTACTCCTGCCGGGCTTCATCGGCCAGTCGGACGCTCCGCGCTACGAGTTCGGTTGACTCCTCCACCGACAGGCCCCGCTGGGCGAACCCCTGCGGCGTTGCCTGGTAGCTGGCCGTGATCGCTACGGAGGCACCGGCGTCGAAGTAATCGCGGTGGACCTGCTTGATCAGGTGGGGCTGTTCGAACAGGACCTTGGCGGACCAGAGAGCGTCCTCCAGGTCGCAGCCGTGGGCCTCCAATTCGGTGGCCAGGGCACCGTCCAGGATCAGGTTCCCACCGGCGGCCAACAGCGTGCTGAGGGTGGTGTTTTCCGGCATGCGTACTCCCGCAATAGAAAACCGCAGCTTGTCCGGGGACTCCCGCCGTACGGCGTGGGGTTCCGCGAACAAGCTGCGGTTTTGTGACTGTGTGTGTCCCTAGATGACGTAACGTTCGTCTTCGTGGTCGCCCGGGTGGTCCTTGACCAGGCCGGCGGCAAGGGTGTTGCCGTCGATGGGGTCGATCACCAGGAACGCGCCCGTGCGCCGGTGGTGGAGGTAGTTCTCCAAGGGCAGCGCAGCGGCGAGACGCAGCTGGGCGTGGCCGATGTCGTTGAGTTCCAGGCTCGACGCCGGTTCCACCTTGAACGTGGCGAGGTCCAGCTTCCCGGACACCGTACGGACCAAGGCCTGCACCGTGCGGGTGCCGTGCTTGACGAGGACCTTCTGGCCTTCGCGCAGCGGCTTGGGCGAGAGCCAGCACAGGGACGAATAAAGATCTGCGGAGGCTTCGCGGACCGTGCCTGCCGCGGCAATGGTGTCGCCGCGGGCGACGTCCAGTTCGTCGGCCAGGCGAAGGGCAACGGACTGCGGGGCAGCTGCTTCCTCCAAGGAACGGCCGGCAAAGTCGATCCCCACAACCGTGGTGGTCCGCGGTTCGTGGCCGGGAGTCAGGACGGTGACTTCGTCGCCCACCTTGACCGAACCTTCGGTGATCTGGCCGGCGTAGGCGCGGTAGTCCCGGTATGCCTCGACGTCCAGCCCGGCAGTTACGGCGTCCGGTGCCAGCGCACCCTGCGGACGAATGACCAGCTGGACGGGAAAGCGGAAGCTCTCCAGTTCGGCTTCGAGTTCATCGGCGGCCGGTAGGGTCTCAAGGACTTCCAGCAACGCAGGCCCGCTGTACCAGGGCGTGCGCTCCGAGCGGTCCACGACGTTGTCGCCGTCGAGCGCCGACACGGGCACCACGAGCAGGTCGGAGACGCCATCGGAACCAAGGCCGAGTTCCTGGGCTACCTTGCGGACGTCGGCCTCGATGTCGCGGAACACCTGCTCGCTGAAGTCCACCAGGTCGATCTTGTTGACGGCCACGATCACGTGCGCCACGCGCAGCAACTGCAGCACGGACAGGTGCCGGCGGGTCTGCTCCAGGACACCCTTGCGGGCGTCGATGAGTACGACGACGGCATCCGCAGTGGACGCGCCCGTCACCGTGTTCTTGGTGTACTGAACGTGGCCGGGGCAGTCCGCGAGGATGAAGCTGCGGCGGTCGGTGGCGAAGTAGCGGTAGGCAACGTCGATGGTGATGCCCTGCTCACGCTCGGCACGCAGGCCGTCCGTCAGGAGCGCCAGGTCGATGCCGCCCTTGTCCCCGCCGAAGCCGCGGTCCGCGGAGGTGCGGGCAACGGCGTCGAGCTGGTCGGCAAGGATCGCCTTGGAATCGTGAAGGAGGCGGCCCACCAAAGTGGACTTGCCGTCGTCGACCGATCCGGCAGTGGCGAAACGGAAGAGCGTTGACGGCAGCGGAGCGGACTCCAGGCCGTCTGTGGCGGCGATGAGGGATGCGGTTTCGGTGCTCATTTAGAAGTAGCCGTCCTTCTTGCGGTCTTCCATGGCTGCCTCGGAGATGCGGTCATCTGCGCGGGTGGCGCCACGTTCGGTCAGGGTGGAGGCAGCGACTTCAACAACGACGTCGGCCACGGTGAACGCGTCGGACTCGACGGCACCTGTGCAGGACATGTCGCCCACCGTGCGGTAACGGACCGTCTTGGTGATGACTTCCTCGTGCGGGAGCGGCTGGGAAACTTCACCGACTGCACGCCACATGCCGTCGCGGGCAAAGACCTCGCGCTCGTGGGCGTAGTACAGGCCGGGGAGCTCGATGTTCTCGCGCTCGATGTAGCGCCAGATGTCCAATTCGGTCCAGTTGCTGATGGGGAACGCGCGCACGTGCTGGCCCACGGTGTGGCGTCCGTTGTAAAGGTTCCACAGCTCGGGACGCTGGTTGCGCGGATCCCACTGGCCGAACTCGTCACGCAGGCTCAGGATGCGTTCCTTGGCCCGGGCCTTGTCTTCGTCACGGCGTCCGCCACCGAAGACGGCGTCGAACTTGTTCTTCTGGATAGCGTCCAGCAGCGGAACGGTCTGCAGCGGGTTGCGGGTTCCATCAGCACGCTCGGCCAATTCGCCGCGGTCAATGAACTCCTGCACGGAACCCACAACAAGCTTCAGGCCCAGGCGCTCCACGGTACGGTCGCGGAAGTCGAGGACCTCCGGGAAGTTGTGGCCCGTATCCACGTGCAGCACGGGGAAAGGAACCTTGCCGGGCCAGAACGCCTTGGTGGCCAGGTGCAGCATCACCACGGAGTCCTTGCCGCCGGAGAACAGCAGGGCAGGCTTCTCGAACTCGGCCACGACCTCGCGGATAATGTGGATCGCCTCGGACTCAAGGGTGTCCAGTGAGCTCAGGCGCTCGGCCGAAGGGGCGGGGGCGGCATCTGCTGCGTAGGCGTCCGTTGTTGTTTGAGTGCTCATGTGTGTAGTCCGCATTCTGTCTTGTCGGATCCTGCCCAGCGGCCTGCGCGGGGGTCTTCGCCCGGGGCCACTTTGCGGGTGCAGGGCTGGCAGCCGATGGACGGGTAGCCCTGGCTCAGGAGGGGGTTGACGGGAAGGATGTTGTCCTCGGAGTACTCCACCAACTGATCGAAGCTCCAGTCGACCATCGGGTTCACCTTGACCAGGCCGAAGCCTTCGTCCCAGGTGACCACCGGGGTGTTGGTGCGGGTGGGTCCTTCGTCGCGGCGGACACCGGTGAACCACACTTCGTAGCCTGCCAACGAACGGCGGAGGGGCTGGACCTTGCGGAGCGAGCAGCACTGGCCGGGATCGCGGGCGAAGAGGTCCTTGCCAAGCAAAGTGTCCTGCTCTTCCACGGTGTGTTCCGGGAGCACGTCCACCACGTTGACGCGGAGGTTGGCGGCAACCTCCGCCCGGGTCTGGTAGGTCTCCTTGAAGTGGTAGCCGGTCTCCAGGAACAAGACGTCGACGCCGGGCAGCTGGTCTGCGACCAAAGCCGGAAGTACGGCGTCGGCCATGGAGCAGGCAACCGTGATGGCCGGCAGCTCGAAGTTCCGCGCAACCCAGGCGATGACGTCGGCAGATGAAGGGTTCCAACCGAGCTCTGCGGCGCCGGCTTCGGCCAGTGCCTTGAGCTCTTCGTTGGAGCGCTTGAGGGCCAAGGTCATTGCAGGTCTCCTTCGTCGGCGGAGTGGGCCCACTCGGCGAAGGTCTGGCCCTCGGCGCCGACGGCGACGAACTTACGGACCACACGCTCCACGTAGTCGGGCAGGTCATCGACCGTGACCTTGAGGCCGCGGACGGTACGGCCCAGGCCGGCTTCCTCGCGCTCGTTGTTGGCCAGCCCGCCACCGAGGTGGACCTGGAAACCCGGGGTGGGGTCGCCGTCGGGCGTTGGCAGCATCATGCCCTTGAGGCCGATGTCAGCGGTCTGGATGCGGGCGCACGAGTTCGGGCAGCCGTTGATGTGGAGGGACAGTGCCTGCGGCAGCTGCTTGGTCTCCACGAGGTCGGCCAGGCGGCGTTCCAGCTCGGCGATGGCGGTAGCGGCGGTGACCTTGGTTTCCACGATGGCCAGCTTGCAGAACTCGATGCCCGTGCAGGCGATGGTGCCTCGGCGGAACACGGAGGGACGCGCGGAGAGGCCCAGGGTGTCCAGTTCAGCGATCAGCGGCTCCACCTGCTCCTTGGTGACGTCCAGGATCACCAGCTTCTGGTGCGGGGTGGTCCGCAGTCGGTACGTGCCGTGCTGCTCCAGGGTGTCAGCCAGCTTGACCAACGATTCACCGGACATGCGGCCAACCGTGGGGGTGACGCCGATGAAGAACTTTCCGTCCTTCTGTTCGTGCACGCCGATGTGGTCGCCGGGTGCGCTCGGCTTGGGCGCAGCCGGGCCGTCCGGGAGCTTGAAGCCCAGGTATTCGTCTTCGAGGATCTGGCGGAACTTGGCAGGGCCCCAGTCATTCAGGAGGAACTTGAGGCGGGCCTTGGTGCGCATGCGGCGGTAGCCGTAGTCACGGAAGATGCTGGTGACGCCCAGCCACACTTCGGCTGCAACATCGGCGGAAACGAACACTCCCAAGCGCTCAGCCAGGCGCGGGTTGGTGGACAGGCCGCCGCCAACCCAAAGGTCGTAACCGGCGCCCAGCTCGGGGTGGACGACGCCAACCAGGGCGAAGTCGTTGATCTCGTGGACCACGTCCTGGGACGGGTGGCCCGTGATGGCCGTCTTGTATTTGCGGGGCAGGTTGGCCAGTTCCGGGTCGCCGATGAAGCGCTCGGAGAGTTCGTGGATCAGCGGTGTGGGGTCGATGATCTCGTCTTTGGCGATTCCGGCCACCGGGGAACCCAGGATGACGCGCGGAACGTCGCCGCAAGCCTCAGTCGTGGAAAGGCCAACGGACTCCAGGCGGCGCCAGATCTCCGGGACGTCCTCCACGCGGATCCAGTGAAGCTGGATGTTCTGGCGGTCAGTGAGATCGGCCGAGCCGCGGGCAAAGTCCACGGAGATCTGGCCGATGATGCGCAGTTGCTCGGTGGTCAGGGCACCGCCGTCGATGCGGACGCGCAACATGAAGTACTTGTCTTCGAGCTCGTGCGGTTCCAGCGTTGCCGTCTTGCCGCCGTCGATCCCGGGCTTGCGCTGCGTGTAGAGGCCCCACCAACGGAAGCGGCCGTGGAGGTCCGTGCCGTCGATCGAGTCGAAGCCTTCTTTGGCGTAGACAGACTCAATGCGCTCACGGACGTTCAGCCCATTGTCTTCCTGCTTCCAGGTTTCGTTGGCGTTGAGGGGCGTTGTGCCGTCAACCTTCCACTGGCCGTGGGGCTTTGCGGCAGGGCGGGAGCGTGCCGGGCGCTTGGCGGTGTCCGTGGGCGCACCGACTACAGCTGTATCTGTCATATTTCGAGGTTAGGGGTGGCCCGATTTCGCCAGCAAAGGTCGGGAAATGTTGAGTCACCTAAGGAAACACTTCGTCATGAACACCGCTGCGGCCTTGTCCAAGAGGGGTTCCTGTGCAGGTTCGCGCTGCCCGCCGCGGGAGGACCTTAGCGGGCTGCCAGCACCGCGTCGTACCGTTCCAGCGCAATCTCGGCCATGACCGGCGACGGCAGCAAAGGAGCAGTCACAACATCGGCACCGGCCTTGAACAACTGGTCGTGGAAATACCCGGTTGCCAGCAAGTAGGACGCGATGAAGACCCGGCCACCGTCCTGCGCGAGTTCGGCACGCAAGGAGGCGACGCCGTCGGGCACGTTCGGTTCTGCGCTGGCGCCATAGGCCACCCGGACTTTGTTCGGCAGCAGTTCAGCCAGCAGGCGCGCCTGCTCTTCCGAGTCCACCGACCCGTCCGGAAGTGACGATCCAGCGGCAGCCAGCAGGACGCCGTCGTTGTCCTGCAGGCCTGCGGCGCGCAGGTGCGTGGCCAACAGTTCGGCGAGCCGGGGGTCCGGACCCAGCGGCCTGGCGGCTACTACTTCGGGACGGCTCTTGATCGCCTTGGGGACGTCCACCTTGATATGGAAACCGGTGGACAGCAGAAGAGGCACGACGACGGCGGCCGTCCCCTCGGGCAGGCCCTCCACCACTCCGGACAGCTCCGGCTCCTGGACGTCGACGTACGCCTCAAGGACCTGCAGCCCCGGACGCAGGTCTTCGATGTCAGCCATGACTTTGCGGATGGCTGCCTGCCCTTCTGCGTTGCGGGTTCCATGGGCACAGGCGATCAAGACGGGGCTGTTCATGGGAGCTAGCGTAACGTTGAGCCAGCACCTGTTGAGAAGCCCGCTCAAGAAAGAACCCGTTCAGTTGATTTCCATTGACATTGTTCTTCTCTGGCTCGACCTCGTGGGCGTGTTCTTCTTCGCCGTCTCCGGGTCACTGCTGGCGGCGCGGAAACAGTTCGACGTGCTCGGTTCGGTGTTGCTCGCCTCCATTGCGGCCCTGGGCGGCGGCGTGATCCGCGACGTCATTCTCAACACCGCTCCCCCTGTCGCTTTCACCAACCCCGCCTACCTGGCCCCGCCCCTGCTGGCGGCCGGTCTGGTCTATTTCCTTTTCTCCTCGGTCCAACGCTTCACGTCGCTGCTGATACTGTTCGACGCCGCAGGGCTGGGTTTGTTTTGCATCACCGGGACGTTGAAGGCCATCACTGCGGGCATGAACCCGGTGACCTGCATCCTCCTGGGCGTGACCACGGCCGTCGGCGGCGGGCTTCTGCGCGACATCACCGCCAACGAGATCCCCACCCTGTTCGACAACCGCGATATCTACGCCTTGCCGGCGTTCGTCGGGGCTGGTTTGACCACCCTGGCCTGGCACCTCGGCGTCTTCAGCGGACTGATCGCCGGAGTGATTGCCGCCGTCGTTTTTGCCTTCCGGGTGACGGCCTGGCGACGCGGCTGGTACGTACCCTTGGCGGTCCGCGGATGGCACCGCGCGGGGGCCGGATCCGGCGGAAATTCCGTGGTCCGGGATTAGCTAGGATGGGAGCATGACTGACATGTTCCTCGAGAAGTTCCGCGCGCTGGTCCCAAAGTATCTCGAGGATGAATGGCAGGAAGAAGACGGCCTGACGCATGAGGAACTGGACGACGCCCTGTCCGAGCACTCCTTCACCATCCCCCTGGTTCTCCGCGAGTTCTACCTTGCTTTGGGTGGCTGCGAGGACCTCATGGAGGCCTACCACTACTTCTGGGACCCCGAGGAGCTGGAAGTAGATGACGAGGGCTTCCTCATGTTCCTTGAGGACGAGGACGAACAGTTCACTTGGGGCTTCCGCGTGGCCGACCTCGGCGTCCCGGACCCCATCGTCTACCGCCGCAACAACGCCCGCGGCCAGTGGAAGAGCGAAGAAGGTACCTTCTCCGAGTTCGTCTTCGACATGTTCGATTGGGCCTTCAACGACGAAGACTAGGGCTTCCCAGCTTCCTTTCTTCCCGGCCCCCGGCCCCCGGCCCCCGCGCAGCCTCTGTGGTTGGCGGGGGCCGTTTTTTGGGTTTGCTTTGCTTGGGGTTGCCGTGGGCGGCGTGCCGCCACGACCCACTTTGAGCCGCGATGCCCGGCGACACGCCGTCCCAAGCCGGTTTCGGGGAGCTCGCCGTTCCAAAGTTGGTGGTGGCGGCGCGCAGTCGGGGCCTTATTGCGGGGCCCCGGGCGTCTGGTTTTAATCACGACGGCGGCGGCCCGGCAATGTAGCGGAACGGTCCGAAGCGACCTGCCTCCCTGTTCGCCAGCACTTCGAGGACTTCGTCCACCATCCGCTGCGGGTGATAGACCACGTCCGCGTAGTAATAGTGCAGGCTCAGTCGTCCGCCCCGGATGGAGGCGTTGTCCCGGTAATGGTCCTTTTTGACTTGTTTCGCCTCGAAGTGTGTCTCTCCGTCCAATTCGACGATCAGGCAATCCTCGATCAAGCAGTCAACTTCGCCCACGCCGGGGACATCCACATGCATCTGAACCTTGAGGCCGGCCCTTGTGAAGTGTGTGTGGGCCAGCACTTCCAGAAGCGAGTCCGCCCTTGGCAGGACCAGATCAACTATGGCCCTCAGCCGTCCGTTCCTATTGCCAGGCAGTTTGCTCCGAAGAAAGTCCGGTCCCAACAGTGCTTGGCTGACAGCACCTTGCACCATGACCAAGGCTTCGAGCTCCGGCCGGCACCTCAGTGCATGGAGCAGTACATCGGCAACTCCTGCCACCGGCAGATATGGATGATCCGGATGGATGCACTGGCCGTGGTGAACTATGTGGCGGCGGGCCAACCCCGTGCCGCAGCTGAGATGCAGGTCCGCCACATCATGAAGGGTCCAGAGCCCGTAGAAGCGGGCCCCCGAAACGCACGTCAGCTTCCCGTTGGCACGGAACGCAGCCACAACGTCCGGATCGGCGCCCTTGGACACGTACACACCGCGGTGCAGTCTGGCGACCCGGCCGGATCCGACCGCCTTGGCCAAGGCTCGACGGCTAAAACCAGCGGTGTAAAGGGTTTTGGTGGTCGCAACCCCATGTCGGCTGCGGAGAAAATCGACGATGTCCATATGGCCATGGTCAGGTCCGCCGAAGGAGCCTAGCGGGCACAAAGTGGGCTATGTGGATAACCCTCCCGGCCCGCCACGGCTTGCATTCCAGGCCGGCCGCATCCACTTTGCCCGGGCCGCCACGACCCACATCGCGGGGAATTGGCCCAGCCCCCCCCGGAAAGACGGCGTGTCTCCTGGTTCGGGCGGCAAAGCAGGTGGCGGCGGCCCGCCGTCGGGGCACTGACTTTGGGGTCTGTAAATCGCTGCACACCGTGGAAAAAATCATTGACCATCTAAGTTGCAAATATGACAGGGTTGTCATAAGCTATTCACGGATCCACTAAATGCCTCCGGTGGGTCTGATGCGAACGGAGATTGTGGTCCCGGTTCGGTGCAGCGTATGACTCGTAACGTTGCAGCGAGCCGGGGCCATTCCGTTTAAGCCTGTTCCTCGCAAATGGATGCGTGCCGCCGCCACCCACATTGAACCCGCAAATGCAGGACACGCCGCATAAACGGGGCCTAGCGTTCCTGTTCAAGGCCAAAGTTGGTCGTGGCGGCTCGCCCAGCACAAAACCGGCCAACGAACACCCAACCAGCAACCCGACCAGCAACCCAACGGCACCCCGGCAACCAAAAAGGCAGGCACCCTCCCCCATAAGGGTCAGGTGCCTGCCGGGGACACAAAGAACCTAGCTGCTGCGGTCCACCACGGCGTGTGCAAAGTTGGTCAGGGACGCCTTCACAACACCCTCCGGCAGCGGCGCCAGGGCGGCGATGGCCTGGTCGGACCAGTCGCGGGCGATCTTCCAGGACTCCGCAGTGACAGGGTGTTCGCGCAGGCCGGCAACAGCGTCGGCCAAGGCGGCGTCGGAAGACAGGTCACCGTCCACCAGCTCCAGCAGGGCGGCAGCGGAGGCATCGCCGGCTGCAGCATCACGACGCAGCAGCAGGACGGGCAGCGTAGGCACGCCTTCACGGAGGTCGGTGCCCGGGGACTTGCCGGACTTGACCTTCACGCCGGTGACATCGATGACGTCGTCGGCCAACTGGAAGGCAACGCCAACCTTCTCGCCGTATTCCACCAGCACATCTTCAAACGCAGCGTCAGCGCCGGCGAAGATCGCGCCCAGCTGCCCCGAGGCGGCAACCAGCGAGCCGGTCTTGTCCGCAATGACGGAGAGGTAGTGCTCAACGGCGTCCTCGTCCTCGCGGGGACCAACGGTTTCGTGGAGCTGGCCGAGGCACAGTCGTTCGAAGGTACGGGCCTGGATACCAAGCGCACGCGAACCCAGTTCGGAAACCAGGATCGATGCACGGGCGAAGATGAGGTCGCCGGTGAGGATGGCCACGGAGTTGCCCCATACTTCGTGGGCCGTGGGGGCGCCGCGCCGGAAGGGTGCGGAGTCCATGACGTCGTCGTGGTACAGCGTGGCCAGGTGGGTCAGTTCAACTACGACGGCGGCCTGGACCACCTCGGGGCGGGAAGCATCGCCGAGGTGGGCACACAGCAGGGTCAACAGGGGACGGATGCGCTTGCCGCCTGCTTCCACCAGGTGCCGCGACGTCGCGTCAGCCAAGGGATCGGAATTGGAGATGGCCTCGCGAAGCTTCTTCTCAACCCGGGCAAGGTTGGTGGTGATGGCGGGCCCCAGCTCGGGATCACCTGCGATGGCGGCAAATCCTGCGGGCAGCTGGAGTCCGGTGGCGATCGCGGTGGTGTTGGGAGCAGGCTCTTGGGGGTCCGGCAGGCCGTGCCCGGCGTGGGTCCAGCTGTGTTCGGCAGAGTTCGTCACGGATTAACCCTAACTAGTTGGTGCGGAAACCGCGGTGTCAGACCCTGCCGCCGTCAAAGACCGGCCGGAGGATGTATTGGATGTCGGCGGAACGAGCATTTCGAGCACCCGGATCACACGGTCCTCGAAACCCTTCGCCGACGAATCAGTCAGGTTTGCCAGCAGGCGAACCACAAAGCGCATCAGCACCGGGATGGGCATGCCCGTGCGCAGGGCCAGCTTCATCACGGCAGGCTTGCCGATCAGGAAGGCAAACGCCCTTCCGAGCGTGAAGTGCGAACCCCACTGGTCCCGGACGTAGTCCGCGTACCGCGACAGGTGCGCGTCGGCGTCGTCCGTGGTCCACCCGGCGGAAGCGGAACGCGCGGCGGCGTCGACAAGAAACTCCGCAGCGAACCGCGCCGACTCCATGGCGTAGGAAATGCCCTCACCGTTGAAGGGCGACACCATGCCTCCCGCATCCCCCAGAAGGAGCATGCCGGGCGAGTAGTGGGGTGTGCGGTTAAAGCCCATGGGCAGCGCGGCACCGCGGATCTCCCCCACTTGGTTCTCCGGGGTGAAGCCCCACTCGGCAGGCATTGCGGCGGTCCATTCGCGCAGGACCTGCTTGTAGTCGAGCTTGCCGAATTCCTTGGACGAATTCAGGATCCCGAGGCCCACGTTGGACGTCCCGTCGCCGACGCCGAAGACCCAGCCGTACCCGGGCAGCGGCTTTCCTGACTTGCCGGGCAGCTCCAGCCACCCTTCCATCCAGTCGTCGTCATGGCGCGGCGAGGTGAAGTAGGTGCGCACGGCAACGCCCAAGGGCCGGTCGTCGCGCTTGTGCATTCCAAGGGACACTGCGGTCCGCGTCGAGTTGCCGTCCGCGGCCAGTACGACGTCGGCAAGGAAGTCGCGCGTCTCGCCCGTCTTCCGTCCGGACTCGTCCAGGATGGCGGCGCGCGCGCCGATGACCCGGCCGTCGTCGTCCTGCAGTGCGCTTGTGACGCTGTGGCGTTCAAGCACGACGGCGCCCGCGGACTCAGCGTGCCGGGCGAGGGATTCGTCGAAGCCCAGCCGGGTACGGATCAGGCCGTAGGTGGGGAAATCGGAGACCTCGGGCCAGGGCAGCTCGATGGTGCGGCCGCCGGCAATGAGTCGAAGGCCCTTGTTCCGCCGCCAACCGGCGTCCTCGGAATGCGGGAGTCCCAGCTTCTGGATCTCACGGACAGCGCGCGGCGTGAGTCCGTCGCCGCACACCTTTTCCCGGGGGAAGGCCGTTTTTTCGAGCACCGTGACGTCGATGCCTGCCTGGGCGAGGTAATACGCGGCGGTGGACCCGGCGGGACCCGCGCCAACTATGAGTACTTTCACGTTGTCCTAAATCAGCAACTTAGCCGGACTGTGCGCCTGTACGGCGGGGCTTGATCTGGCGGCGCAGCTTCGCGACCGGCACGCTTTCCCGGTGCTCCGCCGGCTTCTGCGCGCGGTGCACGGCCACGATGCCGCCACTGAGGTTGCGGTAGGTGATGTCCGTCCAGCCGGCGTCGGCGAGCCACTGCGCCAGGTGGTCCTGGTCGGGCCAGGCGCGGATGGACTCGGCCAGGTAGACGTAGGCGTCCGGGTTGGAGGAGACCTTGGTGGCGATTGCCGGCAGGGCGCGCATGAGGTATTCGGTGTACATGGTGCGCCACAGCGGAATGACCGGCTGGGAGAACTCGGCGATGACCAGGCGGCCGCCGGGCTTGGTGACCCTGAGCATCTCTTCCAAGGCCTTGCGCGGCTCTACGACGTTGCGCAGGCCAAAGGAAATGGTGGAGGCGTCAAAGCTGTTGTCCGCGAACGGGAGGTTGGTGGCATCCCCGGCGATGAAGTCGATGTCCGGGCGGCGGCGCTTGCCTACTTTGAGCATCCCCAGGGAGAAGTCGCAGGCGACGACGTCCACGCCGGCGTCTGCGTAGGGCTCACTTGAGGTGCCCGTTCCAGCCGCGAGATCCAGGACGCGCTGGCCTGCCTTGACGTCCATGGCATCCACCACGATCCGGCGCCACCGACGGGTCTGCCCCATGGAGAGGACATCATTGACGACGTCGTATTTTGGGGCGACATCATCAAACATCGTCGCAACTTCGTCCGGACGCTTTTCCAAGGATGCTCGGTTCACCCTGCAATTGTCTCAGACATTCCGCGGAGTTTGCTGCGCTGTAGAAGACGGCGCGGGTTCAGCTTGCGGCCGGGAGTACTGTAGTTCCATCATGACCAGCACTCTGCGTACTTTGACAGTCCCCCTCGATGTTGATTCATCCTCAGGGGGGCTGCCGTCGTTTTTGGTGCGCGATGACGTGCTTTGCTGGTCACGCCGCGAAGCCGGGCTGGTGGGCTATGGCGAGCTGACCCGGTTCAACGCCACCGGCCCTGACCGTTTCCTCGAGGCCGATATGTGGTGGCGGCATTTGATTCTTGAGGCCGATATCACAGACCAGGTGGAGCTTCCTGGTACGGGTCCGGTCGCCTTCGGCTCGTTCGCTTTCTCCAAGACGTCTCCGCACGTTTCGCGCCTCATCCTCCCCGAACTTGTGGTCGGCATGCGTGACGGCCGGGCCTGGGCCACGCAGCTGACGTTCGACGACGCGCCCCTCACCGAGGCGGGCGTGCTGGCGGCCTGGGAACGGTGGCTGTCCGACGCGAACGGTGACGAGCCCGCGGCGGGAGGGTCCGACGTCGGGCCCTCGCCTGAGGTTGCTGCGCTCAACGGTTCGCGGGGCTCGCTTGGCCGCGGTTCCTTGAGCGAGGCCGCGTGGATGGAGGCCGTGACCAACGGGGTGGAGGAAATCCGCGCCGGCAAGCTGGAGAAGCTGGTGTTGGCGCGCGACGTCGTTGCGAACTTGCCGGAAGGCGTCAGCGCAGCTGAGGTGCTTCGCCAGCTCGCGGCCAGGTACCGGGAATGCTGGACGTACGGCGTTGACGGTTTGGTGGGGGCGACGCCGGAGATGTTGATCCAGGTGGAGGGCCGCACCGCCCAGGCCCGCGTACTCGCCGGAACCCTGGACCGTCGGGATGCCGAGGGCGTTGAGGGCTCCCCCATGGAGTACGCCGAGCGCGTCCTGGCCGGCTCTGAGAAGCAGCGGCACGAGCACGAGATTGCCATCGATTCCCTGACCCGGCAGCTGGCACCCTTTTCCGAGGCCATGAACTCCCACAGCGAGCCGTTCATCCTGGAGCTGCCCAACGTGTGGCACCTGGCCTCGGACGTGAAGGCGGAGCTGGCCGATATCGAGGGGCACGTGCCCACCTGCCTGGCCCTCATCAATGCGCTGCACCCCACCGCCGCAGTGTGCGGAACGCCCACCCAGGTTGCCGGAGCTTTGATCCGCAAACTCGAGCACCTGGACCGCGGCCCGTACGCCGGACCGGTCGGCTGGCTCGACGCCGCCGGGAACGGCGAATGGGGCATCGCCCTGCGCGGGGCAGTGATTGAAGACGCTAATACTGTTCGCCTGTTCGCAGGGTGCGGGATCGTGGAGGGTTCCCAGCCCGAGGCCGAGCTTGCTGAGACGTGGGCGAAGTTCCGGCCCATGCTGGAAGCTCTGGGTATCCGGCGGTAAATCCGGTATCCCGGACAGAGGGTCTGTAAGGATACTTGTATCTTGGCTAAACTGGTTATCTAATAGTGAAACTTCGTTTCCTGTGATGCACATCTCATGTTCGGCGCTACACTAAAACCGACTCAGTTCAGCATCCACTGCAACAAAAGGTAAAAAAACATGCAGATCTCCCGTTCGGTTCTGTCCGGCACCAAGGTGGCAGCCGTACTCGCAGCAGGCGCCCTTGCCCTGACCGCTTGTGGTGGCTCGTCCACTCCGGCCGCTTCCTCGGGTTCGGGCCCCCAGCTCATCAACGCCGGCAAGCTCACGGTGTGCTCGGATATTCCCTACGAGCCGTTCGAATTCCAGAAGGACGGCAAGAACGTCGGCTTCGACATGGACATCGCCGCAGAGCTCGCCAAGGACCTCAACGCAGAACTCAACGTGGTGGACAGCTCCTTCGAAGCAATCGAAACCGGAACCGCACTGGCCGGCTGCGACGTCTCCATCTCCTCGGTTTCCATCACCGATGTCCGCAAGAACGTCATGGACTTCTCCGAGCCCTACATGGATGACGACCTGACCCTCGTGGCTTCCTCGTCCTCCGGAATCACCAACCTGGACGGTGCAAAGGGCAAGAAGGTAGGCGTCCAGCAGGCAACCACCGGCGCCCAGTACGCCAAGGACAAGGGACTCGACGCCCAGCAGTTCGAAGACTCCGGCCTCCTGGTCCAGGCCCTCAAGGCAGGCACCATCGACGCAGCCGTCGGCAACCAGTCCGTGCTTGGCTACGCCATCAAGGACGAATCCAACCTGAAGCGCGTTGAAGACTACGCCACCGGCGAGAAGCTCGGCATTGCCTACAAGAAGGGCAACACCGCCATGGGCGACGCCGTGAACAAGACCCTGAAGCGCATCACGGACGACGGCACGCTCGAAAAGTTCAAGACCACCTGGTTCGGCGAGGCCGCCAAGTAGTTCCGAGCCCCGGCTCCTAAAGATCCACGTAAGCGGGGCCCCGTAACGATGATGTTCATCAAAGGACAACTCGTACGGGGCCCCAACTGCGCAACATGAATGTGAGAACACCATGGCAATGACTGCACGTCAACGCGCCAAAGTCAGCCTGTACGTCCAGGCCGGAATCTTCGTAGTGGTCCTGGCCGCCGTGATCCTTGCCGTGGACTGGAAGACGGTGGGAAACAGCGTCTTCAACTTCGCCAAGATCGGCCCGATGTTCCCGGGCATCTTCCTGATCGGCCTCAAGAACACCCTCATCTACACGGCCCTCGGCTTCATAGTCGGCCTCTCCGGCGGCCTTCTGCTGGCCCTGATGAAGCTCTCCTCCTTCCCGCTGTACCGCTGGATCGCCACGGGCTACATCGAGTTCTTCCGCGGCGTTCCCGCGCTGCTGGTCTTCATCGCCTTCGGTTACGGTGTTCCGCTGGCCTTCGGGATCCAGTGGGACGTCAACGTGATCGTCATGGTCTCCCTGGGCATGGTGGCCGCGGCCTACATCGCTGAAACACTCCGCGCAGGCCTGCAGGCCGTGCCCAAGGGCCAGATGGAGGCCGCCCGTTCGCTGGGTATGCCGCACTGGCGCGCGATGGTCACGATCGTCATCCCCCAGGCGTTCAAGATCGTCCTCCCGCCGTTGACCAACGAGATCATCCTGCTCACCAAGGACTCGTCGCTGATCTACGTACTGGGCCTGACTGCATCGCAGTACGAACTCACCAAGTTCGGCCGTGACGGTATCTCCAGCCTCGGCGCCGGCCTGACGCCGCTGCTTGTGGCAGGTGCCTTCTACCTGATCATCACCATCCCCTTGAGCCTCCTGGCACGGAAGTTCGAAAGCCGCTCCGCGCGGACCAAGCGATAGGCAGGACCGTCATGACTAACTCCGCTACAGTCCACGCTGCGGGCGTGACCATCAAGGACCTCCGCAAGTCCTACGGCAGCAACGAGGTCCTCAAGGGCATCTCGCTGTCCGTCGAACCGGGCCAGGTGGTGTGCCTGATCGGGCCTTCCGGTTCCGGCAAGTCCACCCTGCTGCGCTGCGTCAACCTCCTTGAGCAGCCCAACGCGGGCGTCATCAACGTGGGCAAGTTCGAGGCGACCGATCCCGACGTCGACCTCAACCGGATGCGCCAAAGCGTGGGAATGGTGTTCCAGCACTTCAACCTCTTCCCGCACTTGAGCGTCCTGGACAACTGCACCGTGTCCCAGATCAAGGTCCTCAAGCGTTCCAAGGCAGAAGCAGGCGAGGTTGCCCGGCGGAACCTGGAACGCGTGGGCCTGGGACATCTCGCCGAGCGCTACCCGGACCAGCTCTCCGGCGGGCAGCAGCAGCGCGTGGCCATCGCCCGCGCCCTGTCCATGGACCCGCAGCTGATGCTCTTCGACGAGCCCACCTCCGCGCTGGACCCGGAAACCGTTGGCGACGTCCTGGCCGTCATGCGCAAGCTGGCCCAGGAAGGCATGACCATGCTGGTGGTCACGCACGAGATGGGTTTCGCCCGCGAAGTCGCCGATCGCGTCGTGTTCATGGACGGTGGCGTCGTGGTGGAGGAAGGCCCGGCCGAGAAGGTCATCAGCGCCCCCACCCAGCCGCGAACCAAGGAATTCCTGCGCCGCGTCCTGGATCCTACGCACATCGGCGTCGAAGAGGACTAACCCCCCCGTTCCTCTCTCACATCCCGACAGGTTCCGGGCGTTCCTCTGTCACATCCCGACGGGTTTCGGGCGTTCCTCAGGCAGCGAGCACCTTACCGACCGCAGCCGAGACAGCGTCCTTGATCCGGGCATGAAGTCCGCGCAGTCCCACCCGGTCTGCGCGGACTTCCACAATGCTGCGTCCCTTGAGCGGCGCCTTCAGCGCTTCGGCAAGTTCCGCCGTCGTACTCACCGCTTGATGCCCGACGCCGTAAGCCGCCGCGAGTGCCGAAAGGTCCACTGCGTGCGGGGTGCCGAAGAGGCGTTCGACGGCGGTGCCGTAGGCGCCTGAGTCCTCGACTGCCCCGTGTTCGAGCAGCCCGAAGATGGCCCCGCCGGCGTCGTTGAGGACCACGATGCGAAGGTCCGGAGTCGGTTCGCCCTTGCCCAGAAGCAGGCCGCCGACGTCGTGGAGGAAGGTGACGTCGCCCAGAAGGACGGTGGTTTCGCGTCCGCTGCCGAGGGCAATTCCGGTGGCTGTTGCCAAGGTTCCGTCGATGCCGGCGAGTCCGCGGTTGGCGTAGACCGTTGCGATGGGGTCGGGGTGCGGTTGGCCGGCAAGGTCCACGTCGCGGATGCCGTTGGAGGATCCGAGCACGAGTTTTCCGCGGGCGTGCTTCCACACAGTTGCACCGATCGACGGCCCGGTGGCGGCCGCTTCTTCGGCCAGCACACCGTCAAGGGCGTGCTGGGCTGCGGCGCCGGCCAGCAGCCAGGAATCGAGCCATTCCGAGGAGCCCCGGCCTGCGAATTCCGCCAACCCGGGCAGCGTTTCCACCGGCGCTTCCCTTCGGCGCCCCTCCTGGTACCAGGCGACGGGAACAGGCTGGTAAATCACCGATTCCACGCTTTCACGCGACAAGAGTGCGCCCACCGGCCGGGACAGCGTGGGCCGGCCGAACAGCACGACGCGCTCAATGGGCGCCGGCGATTCCGGACCGAAGTGCTCAAGCAGCAGCCGGTACGGGCCCACGGAGTTCGGCCCGAACCGCGCATTCGAGGATGGCTCCGCCAGCAACGGCAACCCGTGGGCCCGGGCGAAAGCTTCGGCGACGGGACCGGCGTCGTGCCCTGCAAGCACCACCGTGCGCCACTCCGGAAGCCCGGCGGATGCTTCGGGAAGATCAAGCGCCTGCGGACCGGCGTCGTAATGGAACAGTCCGTGACCCGCCGCGGTCGGGAGGGCGTCGCCCGCCTCCGGCACCAGGGGGTCGCGGAAGGCGAGGTTCACCTGGACCGGACCGGGCGGGGTGTCTTCCAGCGCGCCCGTGGCCGCGTACAGGGCCGTGGCCACCGCGCGCTGCGGGTTGTCACCCGCAGCGACGTCGACGGCGAACCGTACGTGATCGCCGAAGAGGTCCAGTTGGGTGGTGGTCTGGTTGGCCCCGGTTCCGTGCAATTCCGCCGGCCGGTCTGCCGATATGACAATCAGCGGCACGGCCGCATGGTTCGCTTCCATCACCGCCGGAAGGAGGTTTCCGACGGCGGTCCCCGACGTCGTCAGTACGGCGGCGGGGGCTTCGGTCGATAAGGCGAGGCCCAACCCCGTGAACCCGGCATCGCGCTCGTCGATCCTGACGTGCAGGTGGACCCTCCCTGCGGCTTCGGCTTCGGCGAGGGCATAGGCCATCGGTGCCGAGCGCGAACCTGGCGCCACCACCACGTGCCGCACACCGCCGTCGAGCAGTGCCGTTACAGCGATCCGGGCGGCGCCAAGGGAGGTCAGGGAGATCTGCGAAGTCACCGTTCCAGTCTATGGGCGTGGGTCTTTGGCGCGGTTCTCCTGGCGCGGTGCGGGAGGAAACCGTTAAACCCGGCGGGATGTGGAAGAGCAACCGGCCCTCTCTCACATAACACCCTCCATCTGCCATTCCTTTACGACAGTCGTGCCCGAGGTGACGCCGCTCGATGACGTTGCGTGGCTATGCGCATAGACTCGGTGGACAAGGAGAGAAAATGGCAAAGGGCCCCACTGTTTATGATGTTGCCGAACGTGCAGGTGTCTCCATAGCGACAGTTTCCTTCACCTTCAGGCAGCCGGAGAAAGTCAAGGCATCCACCCGGGAACTGGTTCTGGCCGCCGCGGAAGCATTGGGCTACGTGCCCAGCGCCAGTGCCAGGGGTTTGGCGCGGGGCCGCACGGGCGCCCTTGGCCTGTTCGCTTACGACTACCTCCTGGACCCGGCCAAAGGCTCCGGATCTCCTGCGCCGGAGGGCCCCGACAATGAGGACCTTAGGCTATTTCCGCTGTATGTTGACGAGGTTCAGCGCGGCGTCGAGTTGGAGTGCTGGCGCCGTGGTCAGGCACTCTTAGTGGGCGGCGGCAACCCGGAGAACAACGAGGCCGTGCTGTCAGACATCGCCGGCCGCGTGGACGGACTTGCAGTGTTTCCGCGCTCGGTCCCCAGCTCCACTCTTGCCCGGATTGCCCGCCGAATTCCCGTGGTGGAAGTCTCGGAGAGCGCGTTGAACCCCGAACTGGACCACGTCACCGTGGACAACGCATCCGGAATCCGGGCCGTGACGGAGCACCTTGTTACGGTCCACGGAATGAAGCGGTTGATCTTCCTCGGCGGCGTGCCGTCCTCCGATAACGACGAACGCATGCAGGCGTTCCTGGCCACGCTGGCTGATGCCGGCATCGCGCCGGCGGGCAAACCCGCCTATCCATGCGGGGGCGAGGACGCCGTCGCCAGGGCCATCCGCGACACTTGCACTGGTGATCAAATACCCGAGGCCATCGTGTGCGCCACGGACCAGGATGCCCTGGTGGTCTTGGACACCCTCGCGTCCATCGGTGTGAGCGTACCTGGTGAAGTCGCCGTCACCGGCTTTGACGGCATCGCTGCAGGACGCGTGGCCAGGCCTTCGTTGACCACTGTGCGCCAACCCATGGAACTC
Organism: Paenarthrobacter sp. YJN-5; assembly: GCF_015040095.1. Classification (NCBI taxonomy): domain Bacteria; kingdom Bacillati; phylum Actinomycetota; class Actinomycetes; order Micrococcales; family Micrococcaceae; genus Paenarthrobacter; species Paenarthrobacter sp. YJN-5. Next base: position 1,139,057 of record NZ_CP053544.1, on the reverse strand, counting down.
ATGGGACGCACCATGGTGCGGCTGCTGATGGAACGTTTGGATGATCCGGAAAAGCGTCCGACGGCGGTGAGCCTCCCGGTGCGCCTGGTGGTCCGCGAGAGCTGCGGCTGCCAAGGCGGTTAGTTCTTCCCGCTCCCCCGCTAAGGGGAAAAACTTATCCACTTACCGTTCCGAAGTGTTGCCAAACTCACAGTCAATGCGCTTAGATTAGGTCTTGTCCGAAATCAAAGCGCATAGATTCTTATGCGCAGGCCTCGTGCTGTCCTGACCATTCGCGCCTCCGATTGTCTGCAGACCTTGGCCACCACGAAAGGAACGACGATGATCCATCCGAAAGCCGCGAAGGCAGCTGCTGTTGGTCTGGCTGCTGCCCTCCTCTTGACGGCTTGCGGCCGGGACGGCAACGGCGCAGCAAAAGAATCCTCAACCCCCGTAGCTTCAGGTCCGGCCACCGGAACCATTACCCTGTGGGCGCAGGGCAGCGAGGGGGAAGCGTTGCCCGAGCTTCTCAAGGAATTCGAGGCAGAGAACCCCGGCGTAACAGTCAACGTCACAGCCATTCCATGGAACGCCGCGCTCAGCAAGTACCAGACAGCGATCGCCGGAGGAACCGTGCCGGACGTCGCGCAAATGGGTACTACGTGGATGGGCGACTTCAGTCCCGCGTTCGAGCCCACGCCGTCGGAGATAGATTCCAGTACGTTCTTCCCCGGCTCGGCGAAGTCCACCGAAGTCGAAGGCACCAGCTACGGCGTGCCCTGGTACGTGGAAACCCGGGTGGTCTACTACCGGACCGACCTCGCCGAGAAGGCCGGGATCGACAAAGCCCCGGAGACTTGGGACGACTTCAAGAACCTCGCCAAAGCTCTTCAAGAAAAAGCCGGGGCACAATACGGCGTTCAGATGCCTCCAGGCGGTGCGGACTCGTACCAGGCAACATTGCCGTTCCAGTGGTCAAATGGCGCCAAGCTCCTCAACGACGACGGGACCAAGTGGACCCTCGACACCCCGGAAGCTGCTGAGGCCTTGAAGTTCTACTCCGGCTTCTTCAGCGAAGGAATAGCATCCAAGACCGTAGCCACTGGCGCAACAGCCGAAACGCAATTCGTGGACGGCTCAGCTCCCATGATGATCAGCGGCCCGTGGCATGTGGGGCTTCTCAACAAAGCCGGTGGTGAGGGCTTCGCGGAGAAGTACAAAGTGGTGCCGATGCCTAAGGCGAAGACTGCCACCTCCTTCGTGGGCGGATCCAACCTTGTGGTTTTCAAAAAGTCCAAGAACCGGGATGCAGCCTGGAAGCTTGTCCAGTGGCTGTCCAAGCCCGAGGTTCAACTCAAGTGGTACAAGGCCACCGGAGATCTTCCCTCCCAGGAGAGCGCTTGGAAGGATCCGTCGCTTGCCGAAGACAGCAAGCTTGCCGTCTTCGGAGAACAGTTGAAGACCACCAATAACCCGCCTTCCGTTGAGACGTGGACCCAAGTAGCCGCAGCCGCAGACAGCGAGCTCGAACAGGTCGTGAAGGGCGGCAAAACTCCCGAAGAGGCCCTGAAGTCCTTGCAGCAGACGGCCGAATCACTCGGTACAGGGAAATAATTGGTGACCACCACCTCAAGCGTCAGGCCTGCCAGCACCTCCGGGGCTGGCAGGCCTCCCCTGCGGCGAAACAACGCACGCCGACGTCGGAACGCCATCGTGGCTTGGCTCTTCGCTTTACCGTTTGTTCTCGTTTTCGCCGTCTTCATGTTGGGTCCGTTGGTGTCATCGTTCCTGATGTCCTTCACGGATTTCAGGGCCCGCGACATTGACCAACCCTTGGCAGTGGGCTTCGTCGGTTTTGACCAGTACGCAGAACTGTTCGAAAACAAGCAATTTCTGCACTCGCTCGCGAACACGGCCTACTTCGTTGTAGTCGGCATTCCCCTGACTACGGCGCTCGCGCTGGCTCTGGCTGTCGCACTGAACAACGGCATCACACGATTCCGCACCGCGTTCCGCGTTGGGTTCTACACTCCCGTCGTCACGAGCATCGTGGCCGTGGCCGTAGTTTGGCGCTTCATCCTGCAGCCTGACGGCCTGCTGAACGTCATCCTCGGCGCATTCGGCATCACCGGTCCGGATTGGCTCAACAGCACCACATGGTCAATGCCCGCCCTCATTCTGCTGGCTGTTTGGCGAAACCTTGGAACGTTGATGATCATCTTCCTGGCCGGCCTGCAGAACGTTTCCGAAGAAGTCCTCGAAGCGGCCGCGATGGACGGTGCCAACGCCTGGCAGCGCTTCATGCGGATCACCCTGCCGATGCTGCGACCAACGCTTCTCCTTGGCACAGTGCTCCTGTCAGTAGGATTCCTGCAGTTCTTTGAGGAGCCGTTTGTCATGACCAAGGGCGGCCCACTGGATTCGACCTTGTCGATCAGCTACTTCACGTACAACCAATTCGGGTTCGGGAAGTACGGTCTTGCGTCCGCGGCCAGCTACGTGCTGTTCGTCGCCATCGCTTTGTTGAGCCTCCTCCAGTTCAAAGCCCTGCGATCGAAGGACTGAACCATCATGACTAATCCTCAATTGGCCCTGAGGCGCAAGCGCCGCATTCCGTCTGCACGTATCTGGACGTACGCGGTCCTTGTTATTGGGGTCGTTGCCACGCTCCTGCCCTTCGCCTGGATGTTCCTCGGCGCTTTCAAGTCCCAGGGCGAACTCACGCGCCGACCCATCACGTGGTGGCCCGAACAGGCCACGTTTGAGAATTTCGCGGTGTGGATCAACCAACTGCACATCGAAACGTTCTTCCTCAACAGCCTTGTGGTCGCGGTATTCACTGTGCTCGGCAACCTGCTGTTTTGCTCGATGGTGGGCTACGCCTTGGCGAAGATGGATTTTCCAGGCAAGCGTTTCTTATTCGTGCTGGTCATGATCATGCTCATGGTCCCTGGCGTTGTGACGTTCGTACCCCTGTTCGTCCTGGTCAGCAAGCTAGGTCTGGTCAGCACCTATCCGGGGCTGATTCTGCCGTTCCTGGCGTCCCCGATGGGAGTTTTCCTGATGCGCCAGTTCATTGCGGGAATCCCGGATTCCCTGATCGAAGCAGCCCGGATTGACGGAGCCGGAGAACTACGGACATTCCTGCGAATTGTTCTTCCGCTGTGCGGCCCTCCCCTGGCAACGCTGGGCATTCTCACCTTCCTTGGTTCTTGGAATAACTTCCTTTGGCCGCTGGTAGTTGCCCAGAGTGAGGAGATGTACACCCTCCCCGTTGCTTTGTCCTTGTACTCAACCGGGCAGAATGCCACGAACTATGGCCTGCTCCTCGCCGGATCGGTGCTGGTCATCACGCCCATCCTTATTTTGTTTGTCTGTCTGCAGCGGTATTTCGTCCAAGGTGTCGCTACCGCAGGTATCAAATAAACCCTGGCGCATTCCAGACTTACGCATTTTATTGAGAAAGAACCATGCCTTCACAACCGCAAACACGCACGCGCCTTGCACTGTCCTTCGCTGATGACGGAACCGAATACCGGGACCTCAATGGCAACGGGATCATGGATCCCTACGAGGATCATCGTCTCAGCCCCCTGGAACGAACCGAGGACTTGCTATCCCGGCTGAGCCTGGAAGAAAAGGCCGGCGTCATGTTCCACACGGTTATTGAGACCGGGCCTGGGGGTTCCCTGCTTGAGACTCCGGGCAACATCAGCAAGTCGCCCACAAGCACCGTGGTTCTTGGGAAGTTGATGAACCACTTCAATATTCATGGGCTGGGCACGGCACGGGAAGCCGCGCGCTGGAGCAACTCCTTGCAGGAACTTGCCGAGCGAACACCACACGGCATTCCGATCACTATCTCCACCGACCCGCGCCACGCCTTCATCGAAAATTCCGGGGCGTCGTTCACTGCAGCACATTTCTCCCAATGGCCGGAACCCATCGGCCTCTCGGCGATCGGCAGCCTGGAGCAGATCCGCAGGTTTGCCGATATCGCCAGGCAGGAATACACGGCCGTAGGCATTCGGGCCGCGTTGCATCCTACGGTGGATCTGGCCACCGAGCCCCGATGGTGCCGGCAGGCCGGAACCTTCGGACAGGATTCCGAGCTGAGTTCACAGTACGTGGTGGAGTATCTGCAGGGGTTCCAAGGCGATACCTTGGGCCCGGGCAGCGTGGCCTGCACTACCAAACACTTCCCCGGGGGCGGGCCCCAGCGGGACGGCGAGGATGCGCACTTCCCCTACGGGCGCGAACAGGTCTACCCGGGTGGACGGTTCCAGGAGCATCTGGCTCCCTTCCGCCGCGCGATAGCCCACAAGACCAGCGCCATCATGCCGTACTACGGCATGCCGGTGGGGCTGGAACTCGACGGCGAACCGGTGGAGGAAGTGGGGTTTGGCTACAACAAGCAAATGATCACCGGCCTCCTCAGGGGCAAGCTTGGTTACGACGGTGTTGTCCTCAGCGACTGGGAACTGGTCAATGACAACCTGGTGGATGACCAGGTGCTCCCGGCCCGTGCCTGGGGTGTTGAGGATCTCAGCGCGTCCCAAAGAATGCTGAAGATTCTCAATTCGGGCGTGGATCAGTTCGGCGGCGAGGAATGTACCGATCTCCTCATCAACCTGGTGAGGGACGGGCTGGTCGCCGAGGAACGCATCGATGAATCTGTTCGGCGGCTGTTGCTGGTGAAGTTCCAGCTGGGACTCTTCGATAACCCGTTCGTGGATGAAGATGAGGCCGAGCGAATTGTCGGAAATGCGGAATTCCGGCGCGAAGGCCGGATCGCCCAGAGCCGTTCCGTGACAGTGCTCAAAAACGGCCCGTCCAATAGTAGGGCCCGTCTCCCTTTGACTGGCTCACCCTCGCTGTATGTGGAGGGCCTGGACCCGGCCAACGTCACAGGGTTCGGGTCAGTCACCACGAACCCTGACGAAGCCGACGTCGCGGTGGTCCGGCTGATCGCTCCTTGGGAACACCGGGATGACCTCTTCCTGGAGAAGCATTTTCATGCGGGCAGCCTCGACTTTCCGCCGGGCCTTATCGCCCGCCTTCGTTCCTTGGCGGCCCGGGTTCCCCTGATCATCGACGTGTGTTTGGACCGGCCTGCCATCCTGACGCCGCTCACGGAATTCGCGTCAGCCATCGTCGGGACTTTCGGGGTCTCAGATCCGGCACTCCTCGACGCCCTGTTCGGACGTATCCAGCCCCAGGGCCGCTTGCCGTTCGAGCTACCCCGATCCATGGACGCCGTCCGAGCGTCCCGGGCGGACGTCCCTGGCGACACCGCCAATCCCCTGTACCCGTTTGGGCATGGCCTGGACCTGCCTCAGCGAACAAGCCCCGGAAAACAGACCGAAAGCTAAATCCATTACACAGTCAGGATTTTTCTCATGAACCATTTGTCGTCAGGTACGTCCGGAAACACAAGTGCTACGCGTCGCCACGTCCTCGCCGGGGCGGCGGCAGTCGCCGTCGCGGGTTTGGTCTCGGCCACCACGCAAGCCGGCATAGCTGTGGCAGGTACCCGTCCGACGTCGGACGATCCGTTTTCATCCCGCGGCCGTTTCAAGGGTGGAATCGACCGCAAGGTCATCAACCAGTGGGCTCAAGACACGTGGAATTCGTTGGTGGCGATGACTCATCCGGAGACCGGCCTGCCCGCCGACTACATCGGGGAATCAATCAAGGACCCCCAGCGGAGCGGCTTCACATCGCCCACCAACATCGGGGGCTACATGTGGAGCACAATCGTGGCCCGGGAATTGCAGATCATCAGTGCCAAGGAGTGCCGGGACCGCCTGACCCAAACGCTCACCACGTTGTCCGGCCTCAAACACCATGAGCCCAGTGGCATGCTTTACAACTGGTACGACGAAAGTACCGGGGAAGTCATAACGTCGTGGCCGGAAAACGGCCAACCGGTGACGCCGTTCCTCTCGAGCGTGGACAATGGCTGGTTCGCTGCCTCGCTGATGGTGGTTCGCAATGCAGAGCCGAAGGTTGCTGCGCTGGCCAACAGCATCCTGCGTCGGATGGACTTCGGGATCTTCTACAACAAGGACGCACGCCCCGGCGCCGGTGCAGGCCTGCTGCGTGGCGGGTTCTATGATCAAAAGCCCGACGTCGGCACGGTCCAGGGAAACTATTTGGGGAAGGGACCCGATGTCTTCTACACGCTGAACCACTACGACGTCACCAACTCCGAACCCAGGATTGCGACGTACATCGGGATTGCCCTCGGACAGCTTCCCCCGGCCCACTACTTCGCCACCATGCGGGTCTTCCCGGACACTTGCGACTGGTCCTGGCAGGAACAGAAGCCCGTAGGTGAGCATCGTACTTATCACGGAATTGACGTGTTCGAGGGTGCTTACACCTACCGTGGGATGCGCTTGGTGCCGAGCTGGGGCGGCGATATGTTCGAGTCGCTGATGCCTGACTTGTTTGTTCCCGAAGCAGACTGGGCACCGAAAGCATGGGGAATCAACCATCCGCTGACCGTCCGTGCACAGCGGGAATTCGGTTTGGACGACGCCAAATACGGGTACTGGGGATTCTCCCCCGCGAGCCATCCAAACGGCGGATATTCCGAATGGGGTGTGGACGCAATCGGCATGAGCAGCGATGGATACCCTTCCGACGTGGAGAGAACAAGCGTCGACAACGGCTTCGAAGGCTGCCGGCCCGCCACGAACCCAAACCCGTCCTGGGGCGATGGAGTGGTCACGCCGCACGCCGCTTTCCTCGCCATGGAGTACGAGCCCGTTGAGGCGTACCAGAACCTTCAGAAAATACAGCGTGACCTTGGCGCGTACGGCCCCGGTGGGTTCTTCGACGCCGTGGCGGTCAAGTCCGGGACTATCGCCCGGCGTTACCTTTCGCTCGATCAGGCAATGGTGCTGGGTGCCATCGGGAACGTCTTTGGCAACAACGTGATTCGCCGTAATTTCGTACGCGGAGAAGTGGAGAAAGTCATTAAGCCACTCATTGAGGTCGAGGAGTTCGGCGCGGGCGTGCTCTAGGAGGTCCCAAAAACGAAGGCCCGCCCACTTCCGCACACGCGGGAGCGGGCGGGCATTCGTCGTTAAAGGGGGTGATGTGAAAGAGCAACCGGCAAAACCCCGCGGGAAGTGACAGAGGAAACTGTCAAACCCGACGGGAAGTGGAAGAGCAACCGGCAAAACCCGGCGGGACGTGATAGAGGAACCGGCAAAACCCGGCGGGAAGTGATAGAGCAACGGAATTGCCGAACGCTCTGTCACATAACAACGCCGAATCCGGAACGCTCTATCACCCGAGGCTACTTGCGGGACACTTGGACGATCGAGGGTCGCGGGGCGCGGGCCGCGCCGGGTGCCGGGGTGGATCCGGCACCGACGTAGTCCGGGAACAGCGAGTTAGGGGCCGCGAATGTGCCGTCTTCGCCGGGGTGTTGGACGGCTACGAACACTGTCCGCTCGTCGTCGTGGATGATCGGGCCACAGGTCTCGGCGTCGCGAGGGACAGAGAGGAACTGCTCCACCTTTCCACGCTCCGGTCCGTCGAGGGTGACTTTGAACAGGCCGTCGTTGTAGCCAATCGACGATGGGGCACCGTCGGTGGAAATCCAGAGGTTGCCCACGGAGTCGAAGGCCACGTTGTCCGGGCAGGAGATCGGCGACACCTTGTCTGCCGGGAAGCCCGAGAAGTACGTGGACCCGTTCGCTGCGGGATCGCCGGCAACCAACAGGAGGGTCCAATTGAATGCCGTGCCGGTCTGGCCCGGAGCCTCGGTGATCTCGACGATGTGACCGTCGCGGTTCAGTGTGCGGGGATTGACCTCCGTGGCACCTTCCTTGCCGGTCTTTCCGCGGTCCGAGTTGTTGGTGCAGGCAACGTAGACCTTGCCGGTCAACGGGTTCGGTTCCACGTCTTCGCAACGGTCCATCTTGGTGGGGCCTACCTTGTCCGCCGCGAGACGGGTGTACACAAGTACTTCGGCCACGGACATGCCCGGCACAGCTGACTGCCCGTTCACGACCAACGGAAGCCATTCACCGGAACCGTCAAAGGCACCATCGGCGGGAAGTTTGCCGGTGCCGTCGATCTCCGAGGCCGGGGAATCACCGGTGAACCGTGCAACGTACAGGTCACCTTCGGACAACAGGTTCATGTTGTTTTTGCGTGCCTCGGCTGAGTCGCCGGGCTTGTAGAAACCCTTGGACACGAACTTGTAGAGGTAGTCGAAGCGCTCGTCGTCGCCCATGTAGGCCACCACGCGGCCGTCGGGGGCGACGATCACGTTGGCGCCTTCGTGTTTGAAACGGCCCATGGCGGAGTGCTTCTTGGGGGTGGACGACGGATCGAAAGGATCAACTTCCACTATCCAGCCGAAGCGGTTGGACTCGTTGGCGTAGCCGGGGTTCCGGGTATCGAAACGGGGTTCGTCGAGTTCCCACTGACGCGTGGTGGGCTTCGCGGCGAGGCCGTAGCGCTTATCCTCTGCCGAGGATCCCGGCGCTGCGAAGTAACCGTTGAAGTTCTCTTCACCAGACAGGATGGTGCCCCACGGGGTGGTGCCTCCGGAGCAGTTGCCCAGGGTTCCCTTGATCCACCGGCCTGCGGGGTCATCGATGGTGGTGACCAGGTTGGTGCCAGCCGCGGGACCAGTCAGTTCATAGATAGTGTCCGTCAGGAAACGACGGTTGAGGGGTGCGCCCTGGACGTAGTTCCACGGCTTGTTCTTGTTCTTCCGCTCGAGTTCCACAACAGCCAGGCCGTGGGCGGCACGGCCGATAGCACGCGCTTCTGCCGCGTCAAAGCCGACGGGCAGCATGATGTTCTCATTGGTGTACTCGTGGTTGGTGAACAGGACTGCCCGGCGGTCCTTGGAGCCCGGGATCGGGAGGATATCCGTGTAGTCGTTGTTGTAGCCGAACTGGCGGGCCTGGGCGGCGGCGGTCTGGTTGTTGAGATCGAAGGCCGGTGAATCAGCGAACAGCGGATCGCCCCAGCGGATGATCGGCCTCCACTCGAAACCTTCCGGCACGGTAAATGCATCAACCGCGGCGTCCACGGGCTTGATGGGTGCAAACGTGAGTTTGGACTTGCCGAATCCCTTCTTTGCGGCGTCGGAAAGTCCGCTGCCGGAGTCAGCCACGGCGGCGTCGGTCCCCGTTCCGCCAAGTACGACGGCGAGCGCCCCGGCGGCGCCCAGGCCAAGGGCGGCGCGGCGGGACATGGCGGTTGAGGCGATGTCACGGAAGTAACCGTTGGAGCTGGTGTTGCAGACATCGCCAGCACAAGCGTTGTCGCACTTGAGGGCACAGGTGACCGCGCTCCGCTTTCCCTTCGTGTGGCCGAACATGGGCAACAGCGGGAACGTGCGACGGGTTGTTTCAGACATGGGGACCTTCCAGACTTGTACGAGGTTCCCGCTGAGCCTTTCAGCGGAACCCAACGCTGGAAGGACATTCCGGTTAAGGCTTGGTGAACAGATTGCCGGGGGCCGCCTCCAGGACTGCATGGACCCGGCCCAAGCGGTCCAACCACCAATCCCGGCGTTCCCCGGTAGCTGCGTACTGCTCCAGCAGCCCGGGATCGGCGACGGCCTCGCGGAGGCGGATGGCGCCGTCGTCGGCTACCAAGGGGTCCAACGTGATGTCCGAAGCGAACAAGGAAACCGTGCCGAGGCCGCAGGCGTAGGGCAGCGATGGCAGTGCGGCTGCGAGCGCGAGCCCGGCGCGAATTCCCACCGAGGTATCCAAGGCTGAGCTGACGACGGCGGGCAGTCCGGCCTGGGCGACGATGTCCAGGGCGCGTGCGACTCCCCCAAGCGGCGCCACTTTTACCACTATGAGGTCGGCAGCGCCGGCCTTTGCTACACGGAGGGGGTCCTCTTCCTTGCGGACGCTTTCGTCGGCAGCGATGGGCACGGGGATTCCCGTTGCTGCAAGACGGCGACGTACCTCTGCCAAGCCTTCAATGGTGGGGACAGGTTGTTCGGCGTACTCGAGCCCTACAGCCGAGAGCCTGCCCAACGCGTCAACGGCCTGGTCAACATCCCAACCACCGTTCGCGTCCACCCGGATGGAGGCATCGGGCAGTGCTTCACGAACTGCGGTGACCCTGGCGATGTCCTCCTCCACGTCCTGTCCGCGTTCTGCCACCTTGACCTTCACCGCGTCCACGCGTCCGAACCGGGCCAGCACGTCCGGTACCCGGTCAGCGGAAACGGCCGGGACGGTGGCGTTCACCGGAATGGTGTCCCGCAGGGCCGGCGGAAATCCTTGCCAACCGGCTTCCAGGGCGGCAGCGAGCCACCGGGAGGATTCGTCGTCCCCATATTCGGGAAAGGGACAGAATTCGCCCCACCCAAGAGGGCCCTTCAGAAGGAGCGTCTCCCGCTGCATAATGCCGCGGAACTTGACCCGCATGGGCAGCGAAACAACGCGGGCAGATTCCTGTAATTCTTCAAGCGAAGGGAGCATAGTGCCACTGTACCGGCGGGTTTTTGGCGTTGAGGCGGCCAAACCTGGCTATGTGGAGAACTACTCCACCCAGAATTTCCGGACGTCGCCCACCGCCGCAACCAGGCGCTCGTGCGGAAGGTTGAATGAGCTTTCGGGCATCCGGAGCCCATCCCACTTCACCACCACTTTTGTTCCGGCCTCGAGGGGAAGCGGCCAGAGCCAGTATCTGGCCGTGCCGTGGACCTGCTCGTCGTTGCCGCCGGCTCCCCCGCCGCCCAGCACCGACAAGACCGGACCTTCCACCTCGTCCCCCTCGGCCAGCGCGGGACCCGGCCTTGAAGCGAGGGCCTTGCGTCCGTCCCCGTATCCGACTCCCACCATCAGCCCGGATGCCGCGGCTACCGGCGATCCCGGCGGGATGAACGCCTGGTCCATGGTGTCCCGCCATTCACTCCCTGTCTTGCCGCCGCGTCGGGCCGTCCATACGAATTCCAGAACGCAACCTGTTGAGTAGACGTCCGCGGATTTCAGGGCCACCACCATGCGGTCGTCGCCATAGATGAACCCGCCGATGTGCACCACGCCGGGCAGTTCGTCAGACGGCGGTCCTGCCCAGCCCGGGCGTGCCGGAGCGGGCTGATGAGGCCGTTCCGACGGCTCGGAGGCCGGCTCGAAGAAGGTCATGATCCATGCATACACCGACTTGCCGCCAATGTGGAGAACTGCTTGTGAAGCGAGAGGACGCAACCGCGATATCCTCGATTCGACACTCAAAAAGGGGGACTCATGACTCAGGGTTTCAACAGCTCAGCAACTCCTCCGGGTTGGTACCCGGATCCTTCGCAGCCCCAGCAGATGCGCTGGTGGGACGGGGTTCAGTGGACCCAGAATGTGGCTCCGGGATCAGCGCAGTATATGCCTGTCCAGCGCCCGCTGATCAGCAACGAGACCCCGGTTTACAACCCCTTCATCTGGGCCATTGTCTTGTTGCCGCTTGTGGCAATCTTCCTGCTGCTGACGTGGCAGCCCGAGTTCCGGTATTTGAACACCCGGCAAGGGACCACTTTTGACCCCACGTCCATGTACACGCCGGGTTTCTTCCTGATGCAGATCTCAAGCTTCCTGGTGTGGGGCGTGAGTGTCTTCCTGGCCTATCTGGATTACCAGCGCCTCTCCCGCTCCGGGGTGGTGCGGCCTTTCCACTGGGCGTGGTGCTTCCTGAGCGGAACCGTCTATGTCATTGGCCGGTCCGTCATTGTCCGCAAGGTGGCTCAGGGCCGCGGTTTGGCGCCAATCTGGGTCCTCATCGGAACGATAGTGGTCTCCTTCATCGTGGCCGCCATCTGGTTCTCCAACTTCATGACGCAGCTCTACTCGCAGATTGGCTACTCGATCAACGCATAAACACGGGACGGGCGACGTCCACAGCCTCACACGCGTTAGGTAGACTGCTAATCGAGGCAAGAACGGAAGGACCCCGATGAACCGCAAGGCAACCGCACTGGACGTCGCCAAAAGGGCGGGGGTGTCCAGGAGCGCGGTTTCCCTTGTGCTCAACGGCAGGGGCGACGGAAACGTTGCCAAGGAAAGCCAGGAACGCATCCGTTTGGCGGCGCAGGAGCTGAACTACTCCCCCAACGCGATCGCCCTGAGCCTGCGGAACCAGCGTTCGCGGGTGATCGGGATCCTGTCCGATGAAGTGGTGGTCAGCCCCTTCGACGGCAACATCATCGGCGGCGCGGACGACGTCGCCCGCAGCCGCGGTTTTGTCACGGTGGTCATGGACACCGAACGCGATACAGCCCGGGACGCGGGAGCGATCGAAACGCTCCTCGACCGGCAGGTTGACGGCTTGATGTACGTGACCGTGGGCCTGAAACCGCTTGAGGTTCCGCCGGGCATGGAGCGCGTGCCGTCCGTCCTTGCCAATTGCTACGACGCCCATCCCCGCCCCCGTCTCCATCACGTCATCCCGGATGAAGTCACCGGCGGACGCGAGGCCACGGAGCATCTGATTCAGTTCGGCCACCGCGACATCGCTTTCCTCGCCGGTTCCGAGGATTCCCCCGCCTCGCCCCTCCGCATCGAGGGCTACCGGGAGGCCTTCGCCTCCGCGCAGCTCCCGGTCACCGAAACGCGGATAGCGCACGCCGGGTGGGATATTGACGACGGTTACAAGGGGGCGATGCGATTGCTCGACGGCGTGGTCCCGGCTGAGCGGCCCACCGCCATCATGTGCGCGAACGACAGGCTTGCCGTTGGGGTGGTCCTCGCCGCCGCGCGCCTTGGCCTCAGCATCCCGGGAGACCTCTCCGTGATGGGTTACGACGACGAACACCGCATCGCCAACACCATGGTCCCCGCCCTCACCACCATGGCCCTCCCCTTGCGCGAGATTGGCCGCGAGGCGATGACCAGGTTATTGGACGCGATCGAGGACGGTAAAACCACGACGGCGGAGCCCACCGTTGAGACGATGGTCCCCTGCCGCTTGGTCTTGCGTGAGTCCACCGGACCGGCAACGCGCTAGGCGGACCCACAGCGAGGCCCGCAAGGCCGGACACAGCGAGGCCCGCAACGGAAACCGCCGCGGGCCCCTCAACTGACATGGCCTAGCTAGGCAGGGCCAGTTCCCACACATCGGCGGTGGCACCGGAGGGAAGCTCCAGTGTCCATGACTCCCCGGCCAACGGGTACGCCCGGAGTGTGGTTGCCACCGATCCGGAGCGGTACACCTCCACCAGCGAGGCGTCGATGAAGATCCGCAACTCCTCCCCTGCGGCAACCGCTCCGGAGTACACAAGCTGCTCATCCGCACCGGACCCGAGCCGCAAGGAAACCTCCCCTGCGCCGCGCACCAATACCTCCGCGAAAGCCGGAACATCCACCAAGCCCGAAGGGTCAGAAGCCACGGCAGCACCCCGGTACGCCGAAACCTCCGGCACGGGAGCAACAACCAGTGCTCCATCAGCCACAGACAGAAGGCGCGGGTGCGTCAGCACGCCCGACCATCCGGCGTCGTCGATTTCCTCCTGGGTGCGGCCCCGGCGGCCGTCGCGTCCGGGACCTTCGTTGGCCCAGCCCCACATCAAGGCAGAAGCAGAGGCAGCAGCCGAAGACGCATCCGGGGAGCTGTATGCGAGCTGCACGATCTGCGGCGCATAGAAGTCGCGTCCCAGATCGGACTTGCCACCCGTAGCGGCAGTAAACACGGGCAGCCCGGTTTCCGGATCCGGCGAGAGGGAGCCGATCAGGTGCCCCACGCCGTTGGCGTGCTCGTGGTCGTCGCCGGAGAGCCAGAGGGAGAACATCATGACCCACGTTGAACCGCCGCCGGCAACGGGCACCTCCACCAGTTGCGGGCACTCCCAGATCTCTGCCGGTGCGTGCATCGCGGCCACGGGGTCGGATGAGGTCAACCAGATGCCTTTGTACTCCCAGTTCTCCATGTCTTCCACGGAGTAGAGCAGCAATGCCGCCCGCCCGTCGGCCAGGCCTGCGCCTTGGATGGCGTAGCGGGCGCCGTTGAAGCGGAAGATGAAAGGATCCCGCACGGCCGTCACCATGGGGTCCGTGGGCATGGAGGCAGCAACGTGGCCGTCCTGGTTCCAGGAAACAAGGTCGGAAGAGCCGCGGGCGATCACTACCTGCGAGTGGCCGCCGTGATCCTGCACGCCCGAATACGCAGCCGTGGGAACCCCGTCATCCAGCGTGACTACACCGGTCCAGCATCCTGCCGAGTCCGGCCCGCCGGTTTGGGGAACCAGCGCAACGGGGTGTTCTTCCCACTGCACCAGGTCCGCGGAGCTGACGTGTCCCCACTGGATCAGCCGGTGGCGGGCGGAGTCCGGGTTGTACTGGAAGAAGACGTGGTACTTGCCGTCGATGTAGCTGACGCCGTTGGGATCGTTGATCCAGCCTTGTGCCGGACGGGGGTGGAAGCGCGGGAACGCCGGGTCGGGGTGCGTAGCCGCACGGGCGAGGGAGGAAACAAGAGCAAGGTCCGTCATTGGAATGCCTTTCACAAGGTGGAGGTTATTTGCCCGTGCCTGCGGTGAGCCCGTCCTGCAGCGCACGCTGCCCGAACATGAACACCACCAGCGCGGGAATCATGGAGAGGACAACGCCGGCCAGCACCACGGAGATGCTTCCCGTGCCGAGGTTGCCTTGGAGCGAGACCAGGCCGAGCGGGAGCGTGAAGTTTTGCTCGGAGATGGTCATGATGAGCGGCCGGAAGAACTCGTTCCAGTGGAAGTTGAAGGCCAGGATGCCCACGATCGCCAGGCCCGGCATGGCCAGCGGCGCGTACACGGAACGGAACGTCCGCCAGGGCGAGGCGCCGTCGATCGCTGCCGCTTCAGCGAGGTCAGCCGGGAGTCCCATGAAGTATTGCCGCATCAGGAACGTGCCGAACGCCGTCGGGATGGCCGGAAGGATCAGTGCGAGCAGCGTGTCCGACAGGCCTACGCCGCGGATCAGCATGAACACGGGAACGATCGTCACCTGCGCCGGCACCATCATGGTGGCCAGCACAATCGAGAACAGCGCTCCACGTCCCCGGAAGCGAAGGTGCGCGAAGGCGTACCCTGCCAGGGCTGCCGTGATCATTTGCCCGATGGCGATCAGTCCGGTCACCAGCGCACTGTTCAGCACCAGCCCCAGGATGTTCAGCTGCTTGAAAACCTGGCTGTAGGAGGTGAAGTCCGGGTTGAGCGGCAGGAAGGCGGGCGGCAGTTTGAAGGATTCCGACGGCGGCCGCAGCGAGGTGGACAGCGTCCAGAGCACGGGGCCCAGGACAAAAACGGACGCGATCAGGAGGGCGACGATCCGCCAGGCTACGGACCAGTCGCGCTTCTTCCGCAGGACAGGCCGGGCCGTGCTTTCAACACGTTCAGAAATGGTGGTCATGGCTGGCCTTACTGGTAGAAGACGAATCGTTTGCTGAGCCGGAACTGCAGGGCCGTGACGGCCATGATGATCAGGGTGAGGATCACGCCGATCGCCGAGGCCTGGCCGAATTCAAGCCGCTGGAAGGCGGACTCGAAGATCACCATGACGGCTGTCCGGGTGGAGTCGCCGGGTCCGCCCCGGGTGAGCACGTAGGGCTGGTCGAAGACTTGGAGGGCGTTGATGATCGCCATCACGGAAGCCACCAGCGTGGTGGGGCTCAGGAGCGGCAAGGTGACGTACCAGTGCTTGCGCCAACCGGTGGCGCCGTCCAGGGACGCGGCCTCGTAGGTTTCCACCGGAATCGAGGCGAGGCCGCCGATGAACAGCAGGAAAGAGAACCCGAAGTTCTGCCACACGTAGACAAGAATCACGACGGCGGCAGACCCGCCTGGCGTCGTCAGCCACGGAACCGCGGGGATGCCGATGAGCGAAAGCAGCCAGTTCACGACGCCGAACTGCTCGTTGAACAGGTAGCGCATGAAGATGGAGACCGATGCCGCGGACAGGATCAGCGGGAAGAAGAACGCCGAGCGGAAGAAGACCCGGAGCCAGGCCGGGAGCTTTTCCTGGACCATGATCGCCAGGCCCAGCGCCAACCCCAGCTGGAGGGCCACGGCCACCACGACGAACACGATGGTGTTGAGGAAGGACACCCGGACCGTGGGGTCCTGGACAACCTCGGCGAAGTTATCGAAACCCACGAACGTCGGGGCCGAGATGATGTCCCAGCGGAAGAACGCGAGCGCTATGGAGGCCACGATCGGCAGGAGGGTGAACAGGCCCATGCCAACGATGGTCGGGGCAAGGAAGGCCCACGGGAGCCACCGTTGCTGGGCCCGGCTCCGTTTGGAAGCTGGACGGCTTCCGGGAGCCGAGGCCCGGGCATTGCCCGTAGTGGTACGGGTGACAGTGCTCATGGCTGCCTCCTCAAGGCCAGTTCAAGATCGCGTTGCATGGATTCGAGTGCTTGTTTGAGTTGCCGCTCGTCCCCGCTGACTGCCAGGGATACGTTTTTCATGAGGGCGGTCTCGACGGCGGCCTGCTGGGGAGGTGCCGGGATGGGCCCCGTGGTGGGGAACTTGTCCAGGGTGTCGTAGAAGACGTTCCAGTGGCGGGGGCCGGTGCCGGCGTAGAGCTGCTGGTTGGCCATGGACCGGCGGGCCGGGGTGGTGTTGGGCGTCGGGAAAATGATCTGCATGGCTTCGAGGCTGGCGCTGAACTTCACCCACTCCCAGGCGGCGTCCTTGTCCTTGGCGGTCTTCATGATCGCGTAGCCGGCCGTGCCGAACTGGTGCCGCTGGGTCCGCCATTTGGGGAAGAACTGGACGTCGAATCCGTCCTCGGTCATCCCCGCCTCGTGGAGGCCTTGTACCCAATAGCCGCCCGCCGGCGTCGTACCTATGCGGTTGGAGGCGAAGAGTCCGATCAGTGAGCTGCCGCCGCCTTCTTCGGGGCGGACGCCGAGGCCGTCCTTGACCAGTCCGCGGAGGTAGTCGAAGGATTCGAAGACGCGGGGGTCATCGGCGTTGGGTTCGAGCCATTGGTAGCCGCCGGAACGGAGGCTGCGGGAGGGATCGTTGCCGTAGAAGCCGTCCCACAGCCATTCCCCGCCGCCGGACTTTGTTTCCTTGAGGAAGCTGGTGTCGTTGGCGTAGAGCCACGGGACCACTCCGCCGAAGAGCCGGTTGGTCCAGTAGTACGGCGTGAAGTCGGACGGCTTGGCCTTCTTCATCGCCGCGAGGGTGGCGCGGAAGTCCGTGTGGGTCCAGTCCTCGGCGGGGCGTTCCAGCCCGGCCGCGCGAAGGGACGCAGTGTTGTAGTACATGTTGGCTGCGTTCCAGTCGATGGGAAGCTGGAACAGGCTGCCCTTGTACATAAACGCTTCCACCAAGCTCGGGTGGACATCCTCGAAGTATTCCTTCATGTCCGCAGCGTCGCGACGAAGGTAGTCGTCCAAGGGGTGGGCGAGCTTCTCAGCGAAAAGCTGGGCGCCTTCGGTTGCCACGTACACAACGTCCGGCGGGGTGCCTGCGGCCACCATGGTGAGGATCTTGGTGAAGAAGTCCTTCCAGTCCACGGCTTGGATGGCCTGGACTTTGACTTTGATCTCGGGGTGGACCTTGGCGAAAGCGTCAATGACTTTCTGGCGGGCTGCGGCGTCCGCTGCGGTGCCCATGATGGCGATGCTGAGGCTGTTGTCTCCCCGGCCGGGGATGTCTGTTCCCGTGAGTCGCGGCCACGACGCCGCCGTCACTCCGACAATCCCGGCACCGAGGGCTGTGAGGGCTGTCCTGCGTGTGAATTGACGCAAAGCCCCATTGGTTCCCGGCATTCTGAATTTCCCTTCCTAACACGTGTTAGGAACTGTAGACCTGCCACCTAACACGTGTCAAGCGTCACAGGAAAGTTGCCTGAATCTCACCATCGCCTCCGCGGCGTGCGTGCGGCTCACATGAGGCATCCAGCGAATTATGGCAATGTAGGAACAATGAGTTCCCAGCAGTTCCGGGTAGGCGGAAGGTCGAGCAAACGGCCACTCAAGGAGCGTGCAGCAGGCGCGGGCACGGGCTTCTTGTTCTGCCTGCTGACCGTCGCGTGCATGGTCGGCCTGTTTGCCACGTATTACTTCTTTGTCCGCACCACCATGGGGCAGTTCATCGACGAGTCAGCCCTGGTCGAGGCCAAGGAACTGAGCGGTTCGGCGGGCAAGGCTTCCACGGGATTCCTGGACGCGCTGCCGGTCACTTCTCTGGTCATTGCCGCCGTCGTGGTTTTGTTCGTGACAGTCGCCCGGCGACGCTGGACAGCCGCGGGCATCGCCGTCGCGGCCTGCATAGCGGCCAACGTCGCAACCCAGGTGCTGAAGTTCCTGATCCCGGACCGCCCTGACCGTGGCGTCCAGACGCTGGAGCTGAACTCGCTCCCCTCAGGGCACACTACTTTGGCCGCGTCGGCGGCCGCCGCCGTATTCCTCATGGTTTCGCCGCGCTGGCGGCCCCTGGCCGGTTTCCTTGGCAGCACGTTCGCCGTGGCCACCGGCGTCTCGACGCTCATCAACCAGTGGCACCGCCCCGCCGACGTGGTTGCGGCCTTCCTCGTGGTGGGCGCAGTCATGCTCCCCGCCGGGTGGCTCATCCTCCGCAGCGGAAACCAATGGAACCTGTGGCGTGGTTACGGAGAGCACTGGGCGTCCTCCCGGCTGTGGGTGATGCTGACTGTTTTCGCCGTGCTGGCCGCAGGCGCAGTTGCCGCATACTCACTGCTGCAAGTGATGCCCGGGCTGAGTACGGACAGCACCGTGGACTATTTCTGGGCCGGTACCGCGTTTATTGTGCTCGCCGGCTACCTCTCCGCACTGGGCAGCATCTGGCTGTTCGGCATGGCGGCGCGGAAGCGCTAGGTACGACGGCGGGTGGTTGGGTGTCGCTACAGATTCCGCCCCTTGCCTATCCGGCCGAATATAACAAGGCTTCACCGTATTACTTCCGAGTAGTAGATTCTGCGCTACCGCGCCCGGCCACCAGATACCGGGTCCGATCAGGGAGATGCATGAAATGCACACAACGCACCATCTGCTAACCAGGAAAAAGTTCAGGGTCCTCGCTGCCGGAGCGGCAACGTCGGCCCTTCTTTCTGTCGCGCTCACGCCGCCGGCACTGGCTGCCACTGCCACGGACACACAAGCGTTACGCGATGCTGTCTCGGCAGGCGCAATTGTCGATCACCTTGAGCAGCTACAGGCCATCGCGGAAGCCAACGACGGCAACCGCACCGCAGGTTCCTCCGGCCACGAGGCTTCTGCCGAGTACATCGAGTCCCAACTGAGGGCGGCCGGCTATTCCCCGCAACGGCAATACTTTGATTACGTGAAATTCAACCTGACCGGCGAGGCCTTCGAACGCCTGACACCTACGCCCCGCACGTACACGGCAGACGAGTTCGCGGCCATGTCCTACTCGGGTTTCGGAGATGTCAGCGGCACCGTAACGGCAGTAGATATCAACTTGTCCGGTGACCGTGCTTCCACCAGCGGTTGCGAGGCTGCTGACTTCGCAGGCTTTACAGCGGGGAATATCGCCCTCATCCAGCGCGGCACCTGTCCCTTCAATACCAAGGCCGTGAACGCCCAAGCTGCCGGAGCTTCGGCGGTCATCATCTTTAATCAGGGCGACGCCGACGACCGGCTGGACAGGGTTGACGGGACCTTGGGTGCTCCGACTGCGGATAATCCGGAGGTAACCATCCCGACGGTGGGCACGAGCTTTGCCGTTGGTGAGGAACTGGCCGGGCTACCGGGAGCCACCGCACGGGTGATGGTTTCCGGCGACACTCAGCCGATAGAAACCTTCAACGTCCTGGCCGACACCACGGGCCGGACTGACAGAACCGTCCTGGTGGGCGCACACCTGGACTCTGTTGCCGAGGGCCCCGGCATCAATGACAACGGCTCCGGCTCGGCAACCATCCTGGAGACTGCCCTGCAGTTCTCGAAGCTGGGAATCACCCCCGAAAACAGGGTCAGGTTTGCTTGGTGGAGCGGTGAGGAGGACGGCCTGATCGGTTCCGACTACTACGTGGCGCAGCTCAGCAAGGCAGACCTGAAGAACCATGCCTTGAACTTGAACTTCGACATGGTTGCCTCGCCGAACCCCGTCCGCTTTGTTTACGACGGTGACGGCAAGCAGCTCGGTACGGCCGGTCCCAACGGTTCCGCGCAGATCGAAAAGACCTTCCTGGACTACTTCGCCTCGCAAGGGTTGGCTACCGAACCTACGGAGTTTGACGGACGTTCGGACTACTTCGGGTTCATCGAGAACGGCATTCCTGCCGGTGGCCTGTTTACCGGTGCCGAGGAGATAAAGACTGCCGAGCAAGCTGCCGTCTATGGTGGCACGGCCGGTGTTGCCTATGACCCCTGTTATCACCAGGCCTGCGATGACATCGACAACATCAACACAGCTGTTCTGGAGCAAATGGCGGACGCCGTTGCCCACGCTACGTTGACGTTCGCCATGACGCAGTCCGCGGTCAACGGTACGGCCAACGGCAAGGGCGGAAAGCTGAGCATGGAGTTCAAGGGCGGCAAGGCAGTCCGCTAGCCTTCCTACCCGGTCCTGAGCGGCTGCAGGTCTACCGAGAGGTGGATCTGCGGCCGCTCTCTAATAGTTCCTGCGGTGTTTCAACCGGGGTATGGCTATGGCGAAAACGATCGCCGCGGCAAAGCCCAACAAACCGGTCGCCCACACCCCGGCTGCGAGGGATACGGCGGCCGTCAGCCCCGAGAGCAGCACCGGCCCGCCGGTTGCCCCCGCGTCGGCGATGAAGCGCCAGATCCCCAGGAAATGGCTCCGCCCGTTGTCCGGTGAGAAGTCGGCTCCCAAGGTCATGATCAGCCCGGAGCTGATGCCGTTGCCGAAGCCGATCAAGAGTGCCACCAGGAGCAGCGGAACAAACGCACCCGTGAACGGGATCAGGACCAGTGCAGCGCCCATGATCACGGTGGACGGCACGGCCACCCATTGCCGGCCCTTGCGATCCATGAGCTTTCCCGCCGGGTAGAACACCAGCATGTCGATCGCGCCGGACAACCCGAAGATCAGCGAGGCGTGAGTCGCATCCATCCCCAAGTGGTCAGCCCACAGCGGGATAACCACCTGCCGTGATGCCCGCAGTGCGCTGAGCAGCAGTATGCCGAAGCCCACGGACAGGAACACCCCGGCATGGGACGCGGCAACCTGCCGGAGCGTCGACGCCGGCGGTACCGGGCCGCCGTCGGACGTTCCGGGAGCCACGAGGTCCGGGATGGTCAGCGATAACGCTGCGGCCGCCATCATCCCGGCAAAGCCCACCCAGTAGGCTCCGCTGATTCCGGCGAACTGCATGACGGCAGCACCGATGAACGGACCGATGAAGATACCGATCCTGGTGACCCCGCCCAGCGTCGAGAGTGCCCGGGCACGGTACATGACCGGCACGGCCTCGGTGAGGTACTTCTGCCGGGCAAGGTTGAAGACGCTGGAACACATGCCCACCAACGTCATCGCCGCCGCCAGTAACCAGATACCGTGCTCAAACTGGGGTGCAAAAGCAGCTGCTCCCAGCGCCATGGCTCCTGCCACACCTGCTCCGACAATGGCCCAGCGTTCACCGAACTTGATGGTGATAATCGAGGCCGGAATGTTGAAGAGCCACGATCCCAGACCGATCAGCGTGACGATCAGCGCCGAGACTGCGACGGATGCACCAAGATCCCGCGCCGACAGCGCGATCACCGGCAGCACCGCGCCTTCACCGATACAGAACAGCAACGCCGGCCCGAAGGCCGGGAGGGCAACGCTGCGAAGGCTGAAGTTTTGGTCTGCTCGGGTGCTTGTCATCCCCTTCATCCTAGGACCGCCCCTCAACGGTTTGGCTTCCGCCATGGACAAAGTGGTTGGAGCATACTTAAAGACATTGACCGGCAATGCACCTTGGTGAGGAGGATAAACGCGACATGTCAGTAACACGCGGGCGCTCTGGTAGCGCGAAGAGCAAAACCCATGCGGCCAACCAAGCCTTCACCTTGGGCAGCTCGGTCAAAGTCCCGTTCGGAAAGCGCACTTTCTATGCGAAAGTCATTGAGTGTCACAAGGACCGGGTAACGGTAGAGATCAGTATCGAAGGGGCAAGTGACCCTCTAATAACCTCCTACAGGTCGGATGAAGTCACGACCTAGCAGCGCGGTTGTTGCGGTCCCGGAGACCGGGACCGCAACAACTATCCCTCTAGCCGCGTGTTAGCGACGGAGCGCTACGGTCTTCATGCGGCCCGCCACAGTGAGCACCAGGCCGAGCAAAGCCAGTCCAACGGCCCAGAGGATGAAGCTCTGGTTCAGCCCCGTGGCTGCCAGTCCGGCGGAACTTACGACGGCGGCAGTTGACCCTGCGCCCATCGCACCCTTGGTGCTGGCAGAGGCTACGGTCACGGTGCCCACCATAGTGTTGTTGAAACCGGCTGTAGCGCCTGAGATACCGGTGTCGGACCCGGGGGTGGTGATCACAGTGTCGACTCCACCGGTACTGCCTCCTCCGGTTGAGGGGCCTTCAGTGCCGGGAACACCGGTGCTGGGACCGCCGGTGGTCGGCGGAGTATCAACAGGCGGGTTCACAACAGGCGGTTCGACGACCGGGGGATTCACAACCGGCGGCGTTACCGTGCCAGCGGATTCCCCACCAATGCCTACCGAAGTCGATCCAAGGGTCACCGGGGCGGTGATCGGAACGATGACCTGCGTTCCCGAGAGGAGCCCGTTGTCCCCGGACGTTGTCCCGTTCGTGCCCGGTGCTGCAGGTGCGGAACCTGCCGACGTACCGCCGGAAGTAACCGCCGAATCACCCAGAACACCAGCCGAAACCGAACCAACAGTCACCGGCGCCGTGATCGGCGCAACCACCTGGGTTCCGGAAGCAACACCATCAGAACCACTCGTCGTCGCACCCGACGCCGCAGGAGCCGAACCCGCAGGAGCTGCCGACGTACCGCCGGTAGTAGCGGCCGAGTCACCCAGCACACCGGCCGAAACCGAACCAACAGTCACCGGAGCCGTGATCGGAGCCACCACCTGGGTTCCGGAAGCAACACCATCAGAACCACTCGTCGTCGCACCCGGCGCCGCAGGAGCCGAACCGGCCGGAGCCGCCGACGTGCCGCCGGTAGTAGCGGAAGAGTCACCGCCCACACCCACGGCAGTGGCCCCGACATTAACAGGGACCGATATCGGAGCCACTACCTGAGCGCCGGACGCGATGCTGCCATCCCCCGACGTCGTTGCCTGCGCTGGCGCTTGGGCCGGCGCAGCCGTTGTTGCAGCGGGTGTTGTAGACGCCGATGAGTCCCCCAACAGACCCGCCGATGTTGAACCGACAGTCACGGGGACCGTCACCGGAGCAACTATCTGCGTGCCGGAGGCAATGCCATCCGACCCGCTGGTGCTCGCTGCCGGCCCTGTTGGAGCCGGAGCGGCAGTTGTAGCTGGGCCCGTCGCAGTGGAGCCCCCCAGCAGACCCACTGAAGACGGGCCCAGGTTTATGGGCGCCGTAACCGGAGCGACAATCTGTGTCCCCGAGGCCACTGACGACGAACCGTCGGTGGTGGGGCTTGTCGATGCGCCTTGTGCCGGAGCGGCAGCCGGAGCAGTCGACGTCGCGGACGAGTCTCCCAAAAGGCCCAAAGCGGTTGATCCCACATTGATGGGGGCCGTTACCGGAGCCACCACTTGTGTTCCGGAAAGGACTCCGTCCTGGCCGCTCGTATCGGCGGCATTTGCAGCTGTAGCACCGACGGCGATCAGGCCCCCGGCAAAGCATGTGCCAATGAGGCACCTGCGGAATGTTGCATTCATTGTGATCTTCTCCTGAAGGTCTTTGTTCCCAGAGACCGCCCGATTGCCGGATGGTCCGATGTCCCGTCTGCCGTGCTCGCAGCAGCGGCGCGGTTGAGGAACTAGTCAGGAGATGAGCCGGGATCAAAAGACACCGGCTTGGGATGCTGCTGGTCGCCTGCGGATGCGAGGCCGGAGATAAGGCTCGCAGGGATGATGAGGCCACCCGCGAGGACCGCTGCAGCCTGGTTCGGAGGGCCGTTGGAGGAAGTTCCCGAGCCGGCTGTGGCACCGGAAACAGGGGTACTCTCGGGGCCGGTCGGAAGGTCACCAGGGACACCATCGCCGACGGCGGCAGGTACGGATGCGCTCGTCCCGCCGGACATGGCTGACTGGTTCCAAGAGGAGGTCAGCGGGAACCGCTGAAGACCCGGAACAGCTGAGCCTCCGGCAAGGAACGAGGTGTCGCTTGGCCCGGCATCGCCCGTCTCCGGGGCTACCGGACTTGCCGTTTCAGCGCCGGAAGGAAGCACGACGGCGGGTGGTGCCGATGCGATTCGCTCAGGACCCGCCGGGGTCAATGGAAGCGTGGAACCGCCTGTCCCGGGGAGAGGAGGAAGCGCTGGGCCTTGTCCCGTCACTGGAGGAATGACTCCGTCAGCGGGCGGAATCACGCCCTCAACCGGCGGAACCACGGTGTCCACGACGTCCACGATCGGCTGCACAACGGGCGAAGCTACGTCCGTAACCGGTGCCAAGCCTATGGGTTCCACGACGTCGTTGACCGTCGGTACCAGTTCTCCGACGGCGTCATCCACCGTTCCCGTCACGGGCGTAACTGTTGAATCCACTACTGTGCCGAGGGTGCCCGGCGAAACAACTTCGTTGACCACCGGCAGGGTGCTCACGACGTTGTCCGTTGAGGCAACCACCTGCTCAACCACGGGTGTCACAGCGGGAACGGGCACAGCGACCCGGGTGGGTACCGCGGGCTTGATGGCCGCCGGCAAAGGAAGGTCGGGTACCGGAACGCTGACTGTTGGAGCCGCCGACTTCGGCGACACAACGCCGCTGACGGCTGCTCCGCTGCTCTTTACCGCACCTGTTGTCGCGGACAGCGTTTTGTCCAGCTGCGCGGAGACACTGCCTCCGGCAGACGACACGGTGGAGGTCACTGAGGATTTCAGTTCGCCCAGGAGTGAGCCGGAGTTGCCTGTATCGGCACTGGCTGCGCTGGTGGATAGTGCCACCCAAGCGGCAGCGCCGGCTCCTGCGATCATGACGGAGCGGAGAATCCGAGCAGCACGCGGGAACGCGTGTATGGCCTTCATCTCGACACCCCCCAGGTAGTCGCAAACCGATGGTCGACTTCATCCTAGGACCGGCTCAGCCTGCTAGTCCATGGTTTTTGGGGGTTTAAGGCGAAGTTTTTGTAAGTAACCTTTGCTTACGACGGGTAGAAGCCCGTTTTCTCCGACCCGAAATCTGCAGCCGCAAGTGAGCCACCGGCTGCGCGCCCCTCCGCTTGGGTTTCCTGAAGCCGCTTGATGAACCAGCGTGATTGTTCCGGCCCATAGGGCAGCACGGGGATTGCCTTGGTGGCGTCGGCGGGCATATCCCGGATGGATTGCGTCGCCTGCCGGACAGCGGTGCTCATGGTGTTGGCCATGGTCTTGACGAACTCGTCGCTCGCGGGCTTTCCGTGGCCGGGGACCAAATGCTCATAACGGTGGCGCAGCGCTGAAATGTGCCGCAGCACATCCGCCCATTCCTCGGGGTAGGAATCCTCGAAGGACGGGTGTGCTCCCTGCTCCACCAAGTCACCGACGAACAGGGTCGAGTTGGTGCCCACCAAGAGATCGCCATCGGTGTGCGCCCGGCCGAGGTAGAACAGGGTGGCGGTGATTCCGCCCAGGTCCACCAGAACAGGCTGGTCGCGGACAATCGCGTTGGGGACAACGATCTCGACGGCGTCGCCCTCCCCCGCAGCCATCTCCGGCTCGTTGGTGACGACGAAACGCCGCTGAAGGTCGCCGTCCTTTTCGATGGTTGCCGCACAGTTGGCGTGCGCCCAGAACTCTGTGACGCCGTCGTCCGCGAAAACTGCGTTACCAAAGAAGTGGTCATAGTGTGCGTGGGTGTTCACCACAACCAGCGGAAGCTGGGTCTTTTCACGAACTGCTGCGAGGATCTCGCGCCCTTGGCGTGGCCCGCAACCCGTGTCGATCACCATGGCGAGCTCGGAGCCCACCACTAGTCCGGTATTGAGTAAGGACCCCTCGGTTTCCAAGACGTAGTGGTCCGGTCCGAGTTCTAGCCAAGCTGACAATGAGTTCTCCGTATCCATGCAAATCCGGCGATGTTCAGGCCTCTACTCTACCCGCGCGAAGCTGGGAGATCGCGGAACAGACACCCCCGGACCTTGCGGTCTACAGGATGGCGTTCATGATGTTCCAGCCCGAGCCGACCTGGTATGAGCGGAAGAATCCGTTCGAACCGTAGCCCTCGTAAAGGAACAAGTTGCCGGAAGCATTCCGTGCTAGCACGTCCATCTGGCCGTCACCATTGAAGTCTCCCGGCCCTTCAATGGCAGTCATGACATCCCAACCCCAACCGATCTGCTTGGCTGCGAGCCAGCCACCGGCCCCGTTACCCGGGTACAGCAGAAGCCCTCCGGAAGAATTGCGTGCCAGGACGTCGGCGTTGCCGTCACCGTTGAAGTCGCCCGGGCCATCGATGGCAGTCATGACATTCCACCCCCAGCCGATCTGCTTGGCGGCAAGCCAGCCACCGCTACCATTGCCCGGGTACAGCCAGAGGACGCCGTTACCGTCACGGGCGATGACATCAGCTTTACCATCTCCGTTGAAATCACCGGGAGCTTCAATGGCGGACATGACGTTCCAGCCCGAACCGATCTGCCTGGCAGCAAGCCAACCACCGGAACCGTTCCCCGGGTACAGCCACAACGCACCCTTGGAATCACGGGCGATGACATCAGCTTTGCCGTCTCCGTTGAAGTCGCCCGGAGCCTCGATGGCCGTCATGACATTCCAGCCCGATCCAATCTGCCTGGCAGCAAGCCAGCCACCGGAACCATTGCCCGGGTAGAGCCACAATGCACCGGCGGTGTCGCGGGCCAACACGTCGGGCTTACCGTCGCCGTTGAAGTCGGTGATCTTGGTGGCCGGCGAAGGAGCCACCGGAGGGTTGCCATCGTAGGCAATCAGGGCTGCCGCGGCATCCACCAGCCCGGCTCCACATCCTCCGGTGCAACCGCCGGGAAGGGGCCGGGCACTGTCTTTGAGTTGCTGCTCCAAAGTAGCCGGAGCCAGGGAGCCTCCTTGCGCGGAGATCAGGAGAGCGGCCACACCGGACACGTGAGGGGCTGCCATGGAGGTTCCCTGTACGAACGCGTAGGCGGGCTCCGCCTTCCCGGTGGTGCCCGTGTTGTAGGTGGACAGAATCCCGCTCAAGGGGTCCGTTCTCATGTCGCCACCGGGCGCCGTAACGTCTACGTTGCTTCCGTAGTTGGAGTAGTACGTCCGGGCACCGGCCCTGTCGCTGGCTGCGACTGCGATGACGTTTTGGCAGTTTGCAGGACTGAAATCGGCGGCAGACTTGTTGGAGTTTCCAACCGCCGCCACCACGGCCGCTCCTGAGTTGTGGGCGAAGTTAATTGCGTTTTGGTAGGTGGCGGAACAGGCGCTGGCGCCTGCAACGCTGAGGTTGATGACTTTCGCCGGGTTGGGGTTGACCGGCACGCCCGTCACCACGCCACCGGCAGCCCAGACGATGGAATCGGCAATATCGGATGTGTAGCCGCCGCAGAAGGACATCGCCCTGACGGGAAGGATCTTCGCTCCGGGAGCCACACCAGTGACGCCGCGGCTGTTATTTCCCGCCGCTGCAATGGTTCCCGCCACGTGAGTGCCGTGCCAGGAAGATTTTTCAGCCGGGCTGTCTAGTAGTGCCCCGTAGAGTGGTGTAACGATCCCGGCCAGTAAACGTCAGCGTGGCCACCGGGATCTTCCTTCGAGGAAACTCTCACATCCCACTCGAAAGGCGTCACACCGATGACCACTCCCTCTATTGTCGACCCTGCCACCGTCCTCACCAACGCGCTGGGCGACGCATCACCGGATCTGATGCGCACCCTGCTGCAAACCATGATCAACACCCTCCT
Source organism: Paenarthrobacter sp. YJN-5 (assembly GCF_015040095.1). Taxonomy (NCBI): domain Bacteria; kingdom Bacillati; phylum Actinomycetota; class Actinomycetes; order Micrococcales; family Micrococcaceae; genus Paenarthrobacter; species Paenarthrobacter sp. YJN-5. The sequence goes on along the minus strand of NZ_CP053544.1, from coordinate 1,111,123 downwards.
CTCAGCCGAAGCAGATGCGATCTGCGGCGCCGAGTACGGGAAGCCCTCTGCTGACCGAGTGAATTCCCGCAACGGATACCGCACCCGTGAACTCGATACGCGTGTCGGAACCATAGACGTCGCGATCCCGAAGCTCCGCTCCGGCACGTACTTCCCCGAGTGGCTCCTCGAACGTCGCAAACGCTCAGAAGCGGCGATGATCACCGTCGTCGCTGACGCCTACCTCGCTGGCGTCTCAACGAGGCGGATGGACAAACTCGTGAAGACCCTTGGCATCCATTCCCTGTCGAAGTCGCAGGTCTCCCGAATGGCCGCCGATATGGACGAGCATGTGCGTGAGTTTCGCACGAGGCCGTTAGGTGAGGCCGGCCCGTTCACGTTCGTCGCGTGCGACGCACTCACGATGAAAGTGCGTGAGGGCGGGCGGGTGATCAACACCATGGTGCTCGTCGCGACCGGGGTGAACGCTGACGGGCATCGGGAAGTCCTGGGCATGCAAGTGGCGACCGCGGAGACCACGATGGCGTGGAACGGGTTCTTCGCAGACCTTGTCGCGCGCGGCCTCACCGGGGTGAAACTCATCACCTCTGACGCGCACGCTGGCCTCGTTGAAGCGATGCGCGCGAACTTCCCTGGGACGTCGTGGCAACGGTGTCGCACGCACTACGCTGCGAACCTGATGTCAGTGACCCCGAAGAGCATGTGGCCGGCGGTGAAAGCGATGCTGCATTCCGTGTACGACCAACCCGACCAGAAAAGTGTTGAGGCCCAATTCGACCGGCTCCTGGACTACGTCGAGGACAAACTCCCCGAAGTGCACGACCACCTCGATGCTGCCCGGGCTGACATTCTCGCGTTCACCACGTTCCCGAAAGATGTGTGGCAGCAGATCTGGTCGAATAACCCGAACGAGCGCCTGAACCGTGAGATCCGCCGCAGGACCGATGTGGTGGGGATCTTCCCGAACCGGGCCGCGATCACCCGCCTCGTCGGGGCCGTTCTTGCGGAGCAGTCTGACGAATGGGCCGAGGGTCGTCGTTACCTCGGTCTTGACGTTCTCGCGAGGTGCCGCCTCACGCTCGTGGGTACCGACACTATCGGCCAGCACCATGAGCTCCCCGAGCTCGGGGCCGCAGCATGAGCGCCCCCACTCCTGGGCTGTACTCCGACACCGTGAGTGAGCTCGTCGCGAGCATCTGCAATCACAACGAAAACTAGCCCCCACATCCTTGAAGGATCACGAAACGGTTACACCACTCCACGGGACTTGACCGGCTGTCTACCGCGCATTCATCTGCCGGAGCCCAGTCACCCATGTCAGTGGGATCGGGATCCCGGCCGTTCCCGTCGCGCGCGTCGGCTGCGTTGGCGATCATGTCGTACCCCGGGAGTACGTTGGCATCCAGATCGGGGTGCTGCGTGATGCCGGTATCCACTACGGCGACTACAACGCCCTCGCCGCGGGTGTAGTCCCAGGCACCTGTAGCGCGGATCCCGCCCGGGCTTTCCCACAGGTTCCACTGTTCGTTGAAGTACGTGTCATTCGGTGCAGCAGCGATCTGCATGACCGCGTCGGGCTCGGCATAGGCGACGTCCGGATCAAGCCGCAGGGATTGCACGAACTTCTCGGCTTCGACTGCCGAAAGCGGCTCATCAAGCTTGACGACGTGCCCGCCGGTGGCCGTGTCCCGGAGGCCCTTTGCGGCGACACCTAGTTTTGATGCCGCATTGCCCGCTGCTTCTTCCACTGCGGCTTTGACCGCTTGAACGGTGTTGTCTTTGATACCAACAATGAATTGGTCGGTCTTCACCTCGGCGGCAGGCTGAAGCGCCTGCGGTGCGGCCGGAAGAATGTCTCCGTCATCGGCCATCGCCGGCTGGACAGCAAACCCGCCCGCCAAAAGGAGCGTGGCCGTGGCCATCCCCATAAATCTCAGTGATTGCTTGGCGGGGCTCGTAACCATGATTCGGCATCCTCGGGACAGCGCGACCAACCATGGCGGCGGATCGCGGGCAGACTGGAGACCACCAGCTGACCCCCACCGAATTGTAAGCAGAAAATCCGCCATCTCCAGTCGATGGAGATTTATGACGGTTTGCCCTTCAGGCTTAGGCCCGGGTGAATCCCATCTCAGCCAACCCGGAAGTCCAGTCCCCGCTCGCAGCGACCGTCAGCGCTTGGACGTGAATCGGTTTTGGCGGCGCAACGTGCCCTTCGCCCCATTCACCAAGCAAAAGGTAAATCTCATTGTCCGGGTGTGCGGCTGCGAGCAACGGCTCCATGTGATTCTTGACGTGCGGCAGGTCGGTGATGTTTTGCATGTAGGCAACAACGTTGCCCCGCGGCTCCCGGTACAACTCAAGAAGGTCAGTTGTTACGTCGGCGGGAAGCTGGCTCATGGGGTCGGGGCCTTCAATCCCGTAGCACACCTCGGCGAAGCGCTTAACGGCCGGTTGCTCATATTTGGCGACGTTGGTTTGCGGGTTGGAAACAATAGCCAAGGACCCCGGGAACTGTGCGGAGAAGAAGAGGGAAGCAAAGCCGCCACCCGATGCACCAAAGAAAACCAGCTTTTGCTCGCCCCAAGTACCCACGATGTGCTTGATGATGCTAAGCAGCTTCTGCTGGGTATTCATCCGCGAGTTGCCAACGAACCATCCAAGGTTCAACCGATCCGTCAGCACGAGGCTCGGGTCCGAGATGAAGATCCTGTTGACGGGCACGTCGGTGGAAACACCCATGCCCCCAAAGGCCGGAAGGGTCCACGACGGATCCACGGCGCCTTGGAAAAAGACGACCGTTGTGTCGGAGCCACGGTTTTGGCTGATGACATCAATCGGTAGGCCGTTTTCGATGATCACCTGGTACCCGGGCGGAATCTGGGAGGTCTTCAGGAAAGCGTCAACGCCGCGGTATTTGGTGACCATGTGCTTTGAGGGGTCAACAACGCGCGGTCGGGTGGGGCAAGGGTGATCCTCGGCTCCGGAGGTCCCGTCCAGGAGGAATGCATCCCCGCAAAGTTCGCAAAAACCGAAGCCCATATCGAACGCGTATGCACGGGTTTCTTCGATGTTGTCCACTCTTGCCATCAGGACAACATACCGGAAGCCCGCGCACGGGAGCGAACTGCGGACCGGCTGTCCGAGGCACCACAGATCTGAAATCAGTCAGGCTCCTTGCTAGGCTTGGGTGATTTCTTTTCGGACAGCACAGGGGTTTCCATGCCAGGAATGTTCATCTACGGGAGCTGCGTTTCCCGGGACACCAAGCCGTATCTCGGCGACGATTGGACCATCTCCGACTACGTCGCACGGCAAGGCATGATCAGCGCAGCGTCACCGCGGGCAGTCCTGCGAGGCGAGAGTGCCCTGAAGTCCAAGTTCCAAAATCAGTGTGTCCGAAACGACATTCGTTCCACGCTGTTTTCTGCCATTGAAGCCGCAACTCCGAAGACGGACGTCTTCGTGCTGGACCTGGTGGACGAGCGTCTGGGGGTTTACGACCTCGGAAACGGCACCTACGTCACACAGACGTGGGAGCTTGAGGAAAGCAAACTCCTCCAGCAGCAGCAGACCAAGCCGCGCCTCATCCCCTTCGCCTCGGATGAGCATTACCAACTGTGGACCAAAGCGGCTGATGTGGTCCTCGAACGGATCAAAGCCACGGGCCGTCCGCTGATCGTGTTGTCACCGGAATGGTCGGAGACAGCAGACAACGGCCAGGAAAAGCTCCAATACCGCGGCTACTTCTCCTCCACATGGAACAAGCTGTACGCCCCCTACTTCGATCACCTGCGCAGCCGGGGATGCAACGTCCTCTCGGTGGGCCAGGACACGGTGAAGGCGGCAGCAGGGCACCAGTGGGGCTTGGCTCCCTACCACTACGTCGACGCCGTTTATCACCGCATGCGGGATGCCATCACGGCCGCAGTCAAGTAGTTAAACGGGAAATGGGGCCGCACTGCGGCCCCATTTCTTTTGCGTATCGGCGGGTTACATATCCGCGAGCGCGCCGCCCGGGTTCTCGATGCAGTCCGCCACGTACCGGAGGAAACCGGCGGCCGTCTCTCCATCGCAGACCCGATGGTCGAACGCGAGAGTCAGCTCAGTGACCTTCCGGACAGAAAGCTCACCGCTTACCACCCAGGGCTTGTCGATGATCCGGCCCACGCCGAGCATCGCCACCTCGGGGTAGTTGATGATGGCCGCGGATCCGTCAACGCCGAACACTCCGTAGTTGTTCAGGGTGAAGGTGCCCGAGCCGAGTTCGGTGGGCGTCGCCTTCCCTTCACGCGCGACGGCGGTGAGTCGCCTGATCTCTGCGTCCAGTTCGCGGGCGCTGAGCTGATGCGCGTTGCGGACGGACGGTACAACCAATCCACGATCGGTCTGTGCCGCGAAGCCGAGGTTGATGCCGTCGAACCCCACGATCTCCTGCGAGCCGTCAGCTCCGGTTTCAAACCGCGTATTGAGGGCCGGGTACTTTTTTAACCCAGCCGTGACAAAACGGGCAATGAAAGCCAGCAGCCCGGGGGTATCGTGCGGCGAGCGCTTCTTCAGCTCGGCCCGCATGTCCAGCAGGGCCGTGGCATCCACGTCCACCCATACCGTGGCCTCGGGGATCTCAGTGCGGCTCTTGGTCATGTTGGCAGCGACAGCCTTCCGGACGCCGCGAACCGGAGTCCTGGCAGAGACGGCCAGGCCAGTGCGGCCATCAAGATCGCCTGATGCAGCAGCCGGCGCAGCAGCCTCGGCGGGAGCCTGAGCAGGAGCCGAAGGTGCGGCCGGTGCCTCCGGAGCGGAGATCGCAGCCTCAACATCACGGCGCATGATCAGCCCGCTGGCACCTGAACCATTGATGGCATCCAGGGAGACCCCGTGATCACGCGCCATCTTCCTGACCAACGGCGAGATCACGGCGCTGAGCTTTCCGGGAATGCGCGTCCCCGCAACCGCCGGTTCCATAGGAGCCTCAGGAGCGGCAACAGGGGCGGCGACAGGAGCAGAATCGACGACGGCGACGCTCCCCTTCCGCGGCCGGGTGCGGCCTGCCGTAGCGCCCCCGGGTGTCCCGTACCCGATGAGGACGTTGCCGGAACCGGCCTTCTCCTCAGTCCGGTACGTCTCGGCAGCGGCGGATGCCTCAGCGTCGGTGACAACACCGGTGGAGACGGCGTCGTCCGTCGCAGCGGGCGCTTTGGGCTCAGCCGGAGTGGCACCCACGGGGGCGATCGAGATCAGCGGCTTGCCGACGTCGAGCGTTTCGCCTGCCTGGCCGTGCAGTTCGGCCACCGTGCCCGCGTAGGGCGAGGGCACCTCCACCATGGATTTGGCGGTTTCGACTTCGGCGATCGGCTGGTCCACCTTGATCTGGTCGCCGACGGCAACCAGCCAGTTCACGAGCTCCGCCTCGGTAAGGCCTTCGCCGAGGTCCGGCAGGCGGAACACTTGCATTTCTGAGCTCATGGTCAGTCCTCCCACTGAAGGTCGTCTACGGCGTCGAGGATTCGGTCGACGCTGGGCAGGTAGTAGTGCTCCAACTTGGGAGACGGGAACGGCACGTCGAATCCGGTGACACGGCGGATGGGCGCGGCCAGGTAGTGGAACGCACGTTCCTGGACGCGGGCCACGATCTCAGAGGATACGGAGGCGAAGCCGTGCGCTTCGGCGATCACGACGGCGCGTCCCGTCTTGCGCACGGACGCGCAGACGGTCTCGTCGTCGAAAGGCACGATGGTGCGGATGTCGATGACCTCCAGGGACCGGCCCTCTTCGGCGGCGGCCGCAGCAGCGGCGAGCGCGGTGGGGACCGAGGGGCCGTAGGCGATCAGCGTCGCATCAGTGCCGGGACGCGCCACGGCGGCGCTGCCCTCGGTGGAGGTTCCGGCGTCGTGCTCTGCCCTGAGAGCGTCCAGGTCCACGAGGTCCTTGGACCAGTAGAGTTTCTTGGGCTCCATGAACATCACGGGATCATCTGAGTCGATGGCTTCGCGCAGCATCCGGTAACCGTCGGCCACGGTGGCAGGGGTGTAGACCTTCAGCCCGGCCGTGTGGGCGTAGTAGGACTCGGAGGAATCGCAGTGGTGCTCCACTCCCCCGATGCCGCCGGCGTAGGGCACCCGGATGACCATGGGCATCTTGAGCTTGCCCTTGGTGCGGTTGTGCATCTTGGCCACGTGGCTGACGATCTGTTCGAAGGCCGGGTAGGCGAAGGCGTCGAACTGCATCTCGATGACGGGCCGCATGCCGTTGATGGCCATGCCCACTGCCATGCCGACGATGCCGGACTCGGCCAGCGGAGTATCGAAGCAGCGTTCTTCGCCGAATTCGGCCATGAGGCCGTCCGTGATGCGGAAGACGCCGCCGAGCCTTCCGACGTCCTCACCGAAGACGAGGACGGAGGAGTCGGCGCGCATGGCGTCGGCCATGGCGGTATTGAGCGCCTTTGCCATGGTGATGGACTGCGGGCCGGCGGCTTCGGCAGTAGCAGCGGCGGAAGCTGCCGCGTTGGCGGTGGCGGCGCTGACGTTGGCGGTGGCAGAGGTGGTCACGGTCATTTTGCACCCTCCTCGCGGGCGAGTTCGTCAGCGAGCAGCTCGGACTGTTCCTTGAGCTGCGGCGTTGGCTTGGAGAAGACGTACTTGAAGAGGTCCATCGGCTGGACGGGGACGTCCTCGCCCAGTCCTTCCCGGAGCTGGGTTGCCACGGCTTCGGCGTGATCGGCGATGCGGCTGTTGGCGTCGTCATCCAACAGGCCCTTGTCCGTCAGGTAGGCCTTCATGCGGGTCAGCGGGTCCTTGGCCTGCCACTCGGCAACTTCGCTTTCCGGACGGTAGCGGGTGGCGTCGTCGGCGTTGGTGTGTGCCTGCATACGGTAGGTGTGCGCTTCGATGAGCAGCGGCCCCGAACCTTCGCGGGCCAGCTTTACGGCGCGGTCCATGACGGCCAGCAGCGCAACGAGGTCGTTGCCGTCCACGCGCTCACCGGCCATGCCGTAACCGACCGCCTTGTGCGCCAACGACGGCGCCACGGACTGGTGGCTCAACGGAACGGAGATGGCGTACTTGTTGTTCTGAACGAAGAAGATGACGGGCAGGTGGAAGACTGCCGCGAAGTTGAGGGCCTCGTGGAAGTCGCCCTCGCTGGTGGCACCGTCGCCGCACATGGCCATGACGACCGTGTTCTCGCCGCGCAGCTTCGCAGCGTGCGCAACACCCACGGCGTGCAGCAGCTGGGTGGTCAGCGGCGTGCACTGGATGCCGACGTTGTGTTCCTTGGGGTCGTATCCACCGTGCCAGTCGCCGCGGAAGATGGTCATGACTTCCACGGGGTCAACGCCGCGGGTCATGACGGCGACGGCGTCACGATAGGTGGGGAACAGCCAGTCACCTTCGCTGAGGCACATGGCAGCTGCCACCTGGCAGGCTTCCTGGCCGTGGCTTGAGGGGTAGACGGCCATGCGGCCCTGCCGGACCAGGGCGGAGTTCTGGTCGTTGACTCGACGCCCGACGACGAGGCGCTCGTAAGCTGCCAGCAGTTCAGCATCGTCGGGGGTGGGGTACTCGTGGCCGGGCTCGGTGCCCTGTTCCTCTTTGGAGCGGAGGGTTCCGTTCGGGTTCACCATCTGGATCTGGTGACGGGCGGGAAGCATGTAATCCTCGACGCTGATGCCGAATTTCCTCCGCACGTCAGCAGCCTGGTCTTCCACCGCCGTTTCCGGCACAGGGCGGTCTGCATGGATCGTCATTGGTCCGTCCTTCTCTGGGCACTATGTGCTTCCAGTATGTTCCTCGGGGATGTTTCGTATCCAGCTTTGGACAGAATCATGGAAGAGCTTGTCAAGACGGGCTATTCTGAAAGACAAATTGTAAATGTGAGCTGGGTAACGAGCCGCTGTTGTAGACGAATTGGAGTGCCATGAGCGAGGCCGAGGCGGAGCAGACCGCCGTCCCCCTGGACAGCGTGGACCGGGACATCATCCGGGAGCTGACCACGGACGGCCGTATGTCCATCACCCAAGTAGCCGAAAACGTCCACATCAGCCGGGCCCACGCGTATTCCCGCCTTGCCCGGCTCACCGGCGAAGGGGTGATCACCAAGTTCACGGCCCTGGTGGATCCGATCAAGGCCGGCTTGAGGTCCTCCGCCTACGTCACGCTGAAGGTGCAGCAGCACTCCTGGCGTGAGCTCAAGGAGCAGTTGCGCGCAATTCCGGAGGTGTACCACATCGCCTTGGTGGGTGGTGACTTTGATGTGATCCTCCTGGTCCGGGCGACGGACAACATTCACCTGCGCCGTGTGATCTTCGACCAACTTCAGTCCATGGATGGCGTGCTGGATACGCAAACTTTCCTTGTTTTTGAGGACGTGGATACGCGGTAGGTTTCGTTCATGGCGGGCGTCCTGCCCGCGGAACCATAAACTGTCCCCGTGCCCACAAAAACAGCCGCGCTGCCCCGTGTCCTAACGCGGGTTCTTGTGGCGGCTGCTGCGGCTTTTGTTCTCTGGCTGCTTTTGGCGATCCAGTTCTTCGCCAACCCTCCCCAGGTGTCCCCCCATCGCACCGACGCAGTTGTGGTGCTGGGTGGCCTGAGCCGTGAGCGCTTGCCCGTTGCCCAGGACCTTCAGGAGGCCTTGGACATACCCGTGCTGGTGGTGTCCACCACCGGGCTGTCCGGCAACCTTGAGGGCGATGCTTTGTGCCGCGAGAGCCAAGGAGCTCCGGACCTTCTATGCTTCCGCCCGGAGCCGTTGAACACGCGGGGTGAGGCGGACGCCGTCGCCGGTCTCGCTGCGAAGTACGGCTGGAAGTCCATCACGGTGGTCACCTCCGATTACCACGTGATGCGCGCCGGCACTCTGATGCACCAATGTGTGGCCGCGGATGTGCAGATGGTCAGCTCCGAACCGGACATGACAGCCGGGGCTTGGTTGGACCGTTTTGTGGTGGAAACAGGCGGGCTGTTGGACGTCTGGATGCAGCCGGAGTGCCGTTCTCACTAAGGTAGTGGGAAGGACAATCGAAAAAACCGCCCACGACGGCGCTCTAACGGAAGGTGCAAAAGGTGAGCCAAACGCCCCCTCGGCCACTTCCGGCGGGTCGCCATTTCAAGCGCCGGCGGTTCAATTTCCAGGCCCCATCCCCTGCCCCGCGTACCGCTAAGCCGCTGCGTCCGGAGCGGTCGCGCCCGGCCCGTGCTGCAGTCCAGAATTCGACAGCTGCAGAAACTCCCACGCCGGACCAACAGCAATTCAAGCGGCGGGTTGCGCTGGTGATCGTGACACTGGTTGTTCTGGCAGTCCCCGTTTTGCTGGCCGCCCTGATCCTGGCCGGCTAACCCCCGACCAGCCCCGGACGCCCGCGTGTCAGTTAACGTCAGCCTCCTTCTCGGGTAGGATTGGGAAGTCTTTGTCTGATTCAAATCGCTCTCTTTGGGGGAAACTTGCCCAGCATCATGCCAATTTTCGGTACCCGACCGGAAGCCATCAAGATGGCTCCCATCGTCCACGCCCTGCACGAATCCGATGAATTCGAGTGCATCGTGACGGTCACCGGTCAGCACCGGGAAATGCTGGACCAGGTGAATCAGCTGTTCGGCATCACCCCGGACCACGATCTGGACATCCTCCAGCCCGGGCAGTCCCTCTCGGACATCATGACCCGCACCATCACCGGCCTTGACCGCCTCTTCGCCGAGAAGAAGCCGGATGCGGTCATCGTCCAAGGCGACACCACTACCTCCACAGCCGGCGCCATCGCCGCTTTCTACCACGGCATTCCGGTTGTCCACGTAGAGGCCGGCCTGCGAAGCGGAAACCTCCTCTCCCCGTTCCCTGAAGAGGCCAACCGCAAGATCACCAGCCAGATCACAACGCTGCACCTGGCTCCCACCACCACCAGCCGCGCCAACCTGCTTGCCGAAGGCGTGAAGGCAGAAGACATCGTGGTGACGGGCAACTCCGTCATCGACGCACTCTTCACCACCGTTGACAAGCAGATCCCGTTTACGGACCCGCAGCTTGAAGAGCTCGCAGCCAGTGGCCGGAAGATCCTCCTTGTCACCACACACCGCCGCGAGAACCAGGGCGATGCCATGCGTGGCGTGGGCCGCGCTTTGGCCCGGATCGCAGACGCCGAGCCGGACCTGGTCATTGTTCTTCCCGCGCACAAGAACCCTGTTGTACGCGAAGCTGTCCTTCCTGCCCTCGACGGCAAGCCCAATGTAGTGGTCACTGAGCCGCTGGCTTACGGCGAGTTCACCCGCATGCTGTCCTTGGCGCACATCGTCCTGACCGACTCCGGTGGAGTCCAGGAAGAAGCCCCCAGCCTGGGCAAGCCCGTCCTGGTGATGCGTGAGAACACTGAGCGTCCCGAAGCGGTGGAAGCTGGAACCGTGACGCTCATCGGAACGGATGAAGAGCGCATCGTTACCGAAGTCCTCCGCCTGATGAATGACGCCGAGCACTTCTCGACTATGGCCAACGCTGTCAACCCGTACGGTGACGGCCTGGCCTCCGCGCGTACAGTGGCTGCCATCGCTGAACTTCTTGGAGTCGGCGAGCGGATCGAAGAATTCGGCGTTGCCGTTTCCGTCTAGCCTGACACTGCCTATTTTGAAGTTGACGGTCCCTGAAGAGGGGCCGTCAACTTTTTAACTGCCCATTTCAGGCGCGGCAACGGACGTGAATCTTTCCGTCAAGCTGTTGCATTTCGATACCGCTCACAGCCATTCTTTTGACATAGGTCCAAGGTCTCACCCTACGAGCCCGAGGATCCGCTGTGCGCAAGATCAGGTTTAAGCCTCCTATCCCCCGAATCCAGCATGCACGCCACCTTACCGCCGTCATTGTGGCGGCCTTCGTCCTTTTAACGGGGACCCTTCATGGCGCCGTAGCGAACGCCGCGCCCGCACCCGTCTACCCCATCAGTGGCTTCTTTATCTACGGCAGCACCAGCGATGCAACCAACAACCAGAAGCTGAGCGACATCAAGGCTCTGGGCGGAGACACCGTCATCACTTTCGGTAGCCGTCTCAAGCCGGCCACGCTGGCGGACATACCGGCTGACTGCAAGATCAACGGGACCAACTGCGCCCAAGCTGCGGCGTCCGGGGTCAAGGTCAACCGTTACTTCACGTATGCCGATTCGGCACTCTGGGGTACGCCGTCCTTGGTGTGCCCACGCGACAAAGCCATTACCGTGAACGGCCAGCCGTTCACCATCTTTGTCCTCCCGAACCAGGGAACCAGTTGCAACTCCTCCAACGGGGCCTACGACGTGGTGGTGGTCAGCGGCTCAACGGCGGCAGGCACCGCCGGAGTCAACGTCTCGCTGGCCAAGACAGCCACTAACCTCGGCATGAAGTACTACGCCGGCATGCCGCTTCCCGTGGCCAGGACCGACTACGCGTACCTTCCTGACGTTTCCTACCTGCCTGCCTTTACCCGATTCACAGACCGCTTCCTGCAGTATCAGAAGGCTGTCATTGACGTTTCCGGACTGGGCGGGTTCTACCTCTCATACGAGATGCCGGTCACGGACGGCACCACCTTCGATCCCATCCTGAACCTCTACAAGATCCAGAATCAGGCCGTTGCCAAGCTGCATCCAGGCCGCGGGACAGTGGTCAGCCCATACTTGGACGGTCGACGCACCTCGAACCTGACCGTGGACAGGGTCCGCAACGGGGCAGAGCGGATCGGCAAGACCTCTGGAAACACAAAGATGGCCATCGCCATCCAGGACGGCATGGGAACAGGCAAGAGCGGCGCTTTCTTCGGTAATGAGGCCAGCTACCCGGTGGACTCCTTCAACGCTTCCATCGTGGGCAGCGGCTCGTGGGGCAGCAAGTACCTCGCACCCGTCCGTGAATACTTCCTCGCCGCAGCTGAAGGTGTGGACGGCACGGGAGCAGAGCTGTGGGCAAACCTCGAGGGAATGGCACCGGCCACCAGCCAAAATCCCTGCGCCAACAACACCCGGGGGCAGACCACAAAGTCCCGCGTTGACCGGCAGCTCCAGCAACTTGGGAACTACCCCCAAAAGATCATCTCCTTCATGTGGGACGGTTACTACACCTGCACCGGCACGTGGTCTCCCTTGGCTGATCGGTTCAAGGCAGGCAACATGACCCCGGTCATCACTGATTCCATCTTCTACGGAAACGGGGACGTGCTGGTCACGGGCCAGAACCTGAGCGGCGGATCGGTCACCGTCAAGTGGACCGACACCTGGGGCCGTACTTACACCAAGACCGTCACTGCGACGAGCTACAACCCGGACTACGGCAGCCAGCGGGGCATGAATCCCCGGCTGGAATCGGTCACCGCAAAGCTGGGCAGCACCTCGCTTGGTATTGGTAAGTACTACATGATTGACGTCGTCAATGGCTCCGGAGTCAAGAACGACGCCTTCTACTCCGATCGGGGGTAGAAGGCGCCGTAGTTGTTCCTGACAGGCCTGAGGCCCGGGTACTTCCTGCTACGCACCCCAAGGTGACGTGGAAACGGCCGACACCGAGTGAACTGCTTCGGTGGCGCCAACCCACTCCACGTTGCTGACAGTTGCTGAAGGGAAGAATCCGGGCCCTGGCTTGACCGACTTGTCCGCTGTCCGGATGCCAAATGAAACAGTCGGGTGTTTGATGGTCTTCGGAATACGGATCCGCAGGTGGCGGCTGGTGGGCGACATCCGAAGGTTTTCCACGTATGCCGGAGCCCCCTCCACGCTGACCACCAACTGGTAGAGGCCCGCTGTATCCTCGGTGACCCGGTGGTCAACCGTGACTACCAGGTCCGTGCCCTTGCCCTTGATGCGTTCATGCGCCAGGGAAAGCGACTTCTGTTCGTACCCGAGGTGCCATTCCGGAACGAGTCCGGCATCCTGCTGGCCGTCTACCACGGTGCCCGCGATGGCCTTGCCGCCCGATGGCTCGGCAAAGATTTGTTCCATCATCGATGCGAGCCTGCGCTCCGCGTTGAGGGGTCCTGTAACCACTTCCTCCGCTGCAGCCAGGATCCGTGCGGTGCTCGCTGGAGATGACGCCAGCCTGGAAAGCTTCAAGGCCAGCTCGCCCTTCTCACGGACGGATACGGAGGCGGTCCCCGGTTCACAGATGTTCATGGGCCCCACGCCGCGCGGGACAACCACCAGCGAACCGGCCGCCAGGGCAAACGGCAGGACCTCCGAAGGCAGGGGTCCGGGAACGCTGGCATCGAACGGCGCAACCACAACAGTCGACTTCAACGCGGCGGCCAGCATGTCCAAGTCCTTGTACTCTTCCGGTGATTCCTCAATGAAGAGTTCCGTTGAGGGCCAGTCTGCGAGGTCACGGAATGCCGCGGCCTGCTTGGAAAAGTGCAGTCTCCGCTTGCCCGCCACCACGGCTTGCTGGCCACGTACCGGGACGTTCTCAATCGCCTTGAGGAAGCCGCGGTCCACCAAATGCGGCAGGTGTTCAACGGAATCAAAATGGTCGCTCTTCAGGCCGTCAGCTACCTGCGGGTTCAGGACGCCAAGGTAGTCCACCCGTCCGGCGAGGCGTTCGAGTTTTTTTCCGCCCTTTGCCGACTCAACGCCGATCACCGCCAAACGGACACCGGCTTCCAGTAACTGCTCGCGGCCGGCTTGGGTGACACCGCAATCCAAGTTGGAGACGACCAGCAGGTCGGGCCGTTCCTTAACGGCCTCCAGGAATTTCACGGCGTTGATGACGAACTTGTATTCGTTGTTCGGATCGGGAACCAGGACGCTCTTGTATTGGCTCAGGTCCAACACGTTGACCCTGTGCCCCAGCGCCTGCAGTGTCCGGACGGTCACGGAGGACGTGGACGTCACCCTGCCGAACCCTACGCCGAGGACCCCAATGCAACGTGGCTCCACGGTCTGTGAAACTTCGATCACCTCGCGGCGATTATCGGATTCCACGACGGCGGCCTCCCGGGCTTCTTCGCGGCCGGCCTCCACTGCATCGAATTGCGTGAACCAGAGGCTTCGTTCCCGTGAGTCCAGCGTCTTCCAGGAGTCGTCCGACAACACGGATTCCAACGCCATCACGCGGGCCGCAGCAGAGTAGTTCCGCAGGAACCGCTCGTGCGTTGCTTTGCTCAGGTCCTGCAGCGAGGGTGAGGCCAGCACGCTTTGGATCGCTGAATCGAGTTGGGCGATGGAGTCTACGCACACAATTTCCGGGAAGGATGCGAGGTCATCGGAGTCGGGTACTACGGAGATGATGGGGAGACCCATGGCGGCGTACTGGATGACGCGGCTTGGATATTGGAAGAATCCCAGCTTGTCCAGGCCGTCGAACCAGGTTTCCAGTCCTTGGTGGTCCCGGAAGTATTGCGGGATGTTGACTGCGAGCCCTGCCCGGGCGCCGGCGTCAACCACTTCGGCGTCGCTGTCCAGGAATCCACCGGCGATGTTGAAGTAGTCCCGTCCGACGTTCCCGTGGATACGGATGCTGGAGGACAGCGAACCCAGATCGAAATACCGGGTCCGTCGGACTTCGTCATGGACGTTGCCGAGGAACATGGCGTCGGACTCCCGTGGCTGGGAACCATAGACATACGGGAATGCCGTCTGGTCGGTCCAGAAGGGGAAGTTGATGCCGGTAGGCCGGCCGAACATTGATTCATAGAAGTCCAGGACCCTGGCAGTGCCGCAGTGGAGCACGATGTCGTAGCTATCCACCACGGGCCCGTAGGACAGGTCCCACAGGACGGGGTCGTCCGAGAGCCAGGCGACCATGCGGGCGCCTGTCCGCTTGGCCCGCTCCAGCAACGGAGAAGGAAGGCTGGCCGGCCGGAAAACGAAAATGACGTCGGGCTGGAAGTCCACCACCGTATCCAACGCGTTGCTCAAGGTGTGAAGCTGGCTGCGGCCGGTTGCGAACTTGTAGCCGTGACCCACCTTGCCGGTGTTCAGGACCTGATGGCCGGCGGCCACCAAGGCACGCTCCAGGGAACTTGCAACGTGGGTTTCCACGATGCCGTCAAACAGTGCAATCTTCATGGTCAATCCCTAAATCGTCCAGGAAAGGTCTGAACTGGTAGAAGCCGTGCGGACGTTGAACCGATCCGTGATGGACATTGGTTCCGGACCTTCGAAGACCGAACCGGGCGCCAGCATCTCGTTGGAGAGCACCGGCTGCCAAGCCGCATCCGCTGGGGCGATCCATGCCCCGGACAGCACGTGGAAACCTTCAACGTCCTCTTGCCAGGCGTTGCCGACGTAGGCCGACTCGGGTTTCCGGGCTTCCCCGGTCACTGCCTTGCCGGTGACGCGGGCATCAGAGCCGTGCAAGGTGTAGAGCCGCAGGTCGTTGGCGTAGTCCGGCGCGTAGTCGTACGCCTCCGAGAAAGCAACGATGTACCGGGTGTCTACCTGGTAATTGGCAATGTCCTGCGGCGTGCGGAGGATGACCGGCGCGTGGTTGATCCCCTTGCGCTGAAGAAGTTCGCGAATTTCCGCATCGTCAGGGCCAACGCGGGAAATAACCACAAGCTGTTCGAAGTCCGCCGTTTGCGCGTCGACCTGGCTCAGCAACCGTTCCAGCGAGGACAAAGAGGAGATGACCAAGGCGGCAGTGAGATCGTGCCGCGGCTCATGCCATTCCAAGCTGGCCATGGAGTAAATCTGCTTCATGCGCTGGGCATATGTGTGCTGCTGCAGCGTGCGGCGCCAGGCCTTGTGGGTGGCCCGCTCGCGGAAGACATGGTCTTTCACGAGGCGGCCAAGAACCTCGGCGGCCTCCTGCTGGGTCTGCACTGTGAAAACTTCATCCGCTGCGTAGGAACCGGAGATCGCCTCGGACTCGACGCTGACCACGGCTGTCTTGCTGCTGCTCAGTTCGAAGATGCGCCGGGCACACATGCTCTTGGACTGCGGAACAGAGTTCACGTTCAGGAAGACCTTGTGATGGCCGTACGCACGCACCATGGCCGCGTACGGCAGGGAACCAACCACGAAGTTCGAGTAAGGCTCAGGGAATGCATAGTTGGGATCCCCGCCCAGCGCCCGTGAGTAGATGGACAAGCCGAGTTCGGCAGACGGCGGGAACAACAGGTTCATCTGCTCGCGGCGTTCCGGGAATTTGTGCGCGAAGTATTGCCCGGCGAAGGCAACGTTCCCCACGCTTGCCTGGGCATCCCGGAGCGGACGGTGAATACGCGGTTGGGCCGCAAAGGGAAGCGCTGCCACGTTTTGGTGTCCGGCGGCCTCAATGTAGTCATTGATCAGCGATTCCTCCGACGTCAAAATAACGTCAAATTCGCGGGCTGCCGGCAGGAACTCTTGGAAGTGGGGCGGATCTTCCTTATTCCAGAAGACAGTGGGGATTCCCAGTTCGCGGCAGGCCTGGATCAGGGAAAAGAAGCCCTCTTTGGGGCCGTTGGGGCTGGTGATCTGGAATGACCAGTCGCCGTCATTACCGTTCCATGCCGACTCGATGAGCATGATCTCGGGACGCAGGCGTTCCAAAGCTTCCCGGTGGTCACGCACGGAGATAGGCCACAGACGGGCTTCCGGCGCAAAGCACTGGGTGGAAAAATCGTCCAGGATAATGCCGACGGACGGAAGCCCACGCTTGGCTTCGGGCAGCGAATAGGAAATGTCCGTGCCAAAGGAGTTTGTTACCAGATTGGTCAGGCCAGCTTGTACGTCATTGCTGATCATCGTTTTCACATTCCAATCAATTCGGCGTGACTCAGGGACGCGGAA
The DNA here is from genome assembly GCF_015040095.1 of Paenarthrobacter sp. YJN-5. NCBI lineage: Bacteria > Bacillati > Actinomycetota > Actinomycetes > Micrococcales > Micrococcaceae > Paenarthrobacter > Paenarthrobacter sp. YJN-5. Next base: position 1,094,403 of record NZ_CP053544.1, on the reverse strand, counting down.
ATCTTCTTCACGTAGAACCGCGGGTGGGCTGCGAGGAACTCCTCCACGGCGGGCCGGACGTCAATGGCGGAAGAGTCCACGATCACCACAGGAGTGTTGGGACGAAGCCATGTGAAGTAGCGCTCGGGAATGTTGTCCTGCACTGACGCTTTGTTGGCGATACCGCCAAAGTCGATCACCACCATGTCCACGGCATGCGCTGTGATCCCGGCCAGGGATGCGGCAGGCGTCGGAGCGACGGGGAGCTGCTGGCAGGTGGCCTTGTCTGCGGAAAGAGCCAATCCTTCCATGCTCTTGAATGCCGCCAGCTCGTCGGTGGAATCCACCAGCCCGGCAGCGAAGGACGGCTTCGCCTGCAGCCTGCTCAGGCAGTTGGCAACCCAAGCAGTAGAGACTGCGGAGCCAATGTGTACCGCCGTCGAGGGCAAGTGGCTCTTGATCGCTTCAAAGATGCCGTTTGCGGCAGCTACGGAGAGGTTGCGTCCGTTTGAACTCCGTGACATCCCCACCCAATCGCGGATTTGCTCCAGCTGTACATCCGGGGCGGCCGCTGCCGGCTTCGGCTGGCTCACCGCCGAGACCAGCTTGTTCAGTTCGGCGTGGTCCAAACGTGCACGGTTGTCCGGGGCAGGCTGGTTCCGTGCGGCGGATGCAGCGGCCCGGGCCTGCTCTTCGGACTTCCGGACGCCCTGCCGCAGGACAGTCAGCGAGCGGCGGATGGTGTGGGTTCCTTCGAACAGCACCGGAATGGCCAAGGCAACGCCCAGCACCACCAGGAAGATGCCGAGGCTGCCAAGTCCTGCGAGGTGCAGCACTCCACCGATGACGAGTAGGAAGAAGATTCCCAGGCCAAGAAGTCCCCGGGGACTTCTGAGGAATCTCACGAAGGATGAGTCAAGAATTCTAGACATTTTGCAATGCTCCAGGATGTTAGATGCACATCAGCCGTTCGGGGACGCCTGATGTAGTTGTGCAGCAGGCGGTCTGGGATGCCTGCTGGCAAAGCTGTAAAAACGTACCCCGTCAGTTACGGGCGAAGCCGAGCCCTTCGAGTCCCTTGGCCCACTCGTCGCCCGCTGCCACCTGCAGGATGCCGTCCACGAGCTCCCGGGGAGGAGCGGCATGACCGGCACCCCAGTGGGTTCCAGCGATCTCGAAGACCTTATTTCCCGGGTGAAGATTCTTCACAAAGGGGTCACGGTGATGTTCAGTGTGAAAGGCATCCATGGCGTTCCGGACATAAGCGACAGTGTTCTGCAGGGGCCTGCTGTAAAGGTCGCTCAAGTCGGTGGTAATGCTGTACGGCAGTCGGTTCACGGGGTCTTCACCGGTGACGCCGAAGCAGGCTTCGGCGTACTGCGCCACGACGTCAGCTTGCTGATGCCCTGCAATGTTCGTGTGCGGGCTAAGGGCAACAGCCATCGACCCGGGGAAGTGCGCGGAGAGGTAGAGCGCCGCGAACCCTCCCCCGGCCGGGCCGAAGAAGACAAGCCTCTCGCTGCCGAAGGATGCAACCACCTTGGCAACGATGTCCTGCAGGATCGCCTGCAGCCGTTGCTCGGCATTGCCCGCGTACCAACCAAGGTTCATGTCCGGGTCCAGGATAAGGCTGGGATCGGAGATGAAGATGCGGTTGACCGGGACGTCGCGGGAAATTCCGAGGCCTGTAATGACCGGCAGGCCCTGGTCCGCGCGAACGGCTCCATGCAAGAAGACAACCGTGGTTTTGTGGCCACGGTCCTGCACCAGCAGATCGATGGGCAGGTTTCCATGCTCGATCACGTGGAAACCTGGGCCGACCTTGGTTTGCGCCAGAAACCTCCCTATTGATGCGTAGGAGGTTATGGCGTGGACCTTGGGATTGATACTTCTTGCGCGAGGCATTGTTAGACAGCGCCCACCGGAGAGGATGCTTCAAGCTTCAACGCACCACGCGTATCAATAACCACCTTGCCGGCCAGGAGTTCAGGCGCAACTTCCTTGACGTCGTCGTGGTCCACCAGGACCACCACCACGTCTGAACGCTGGATGGATTCCTCGATGGATACGAGCTCTACGTTGCTGCGTCCGGCGAGCTGCTTCGGCAGTTCTTCAACGTGCGGTTCCGCTACGTTGATGCGGCGGTCCGTGAGTGCCTCGGAGAGGTGGGCGGCGATCTCGATGGCGGGTGATTCGCGGAGATCGTCGATGTTGGCCTTGAAGGCGAGACCCAGGACGGATACCTCGGCCGTGGCGGGCAGGTTCTCCAGGGCGGCAACTACCTTCTGGAACACCCACTCGGGCTTGGAGTCGTTGACTTCGCGGGCGGTCCGGATCAGGCGGGATTCCTCCGGGGCGGCGGCAACAATGAACCAGGGATCGACGGCGATGCAGTGGCCGCCGACGCCGGGGCCGGGCTGGAGGATGTTGACGCGGGGGTGGTGGTTGGCCAGGCGGATGAGCTCCCAGACATCGATGCCGAGCTTGTCGCTGATAACGGACAGTTCGTTGGCGAACGCGATGTTGACGTCGCGGTAGGAGTTTTCCACCAGCTTTGCCATTTCAGCCGTGACGGCGTCCGTGGTGAGGATTTCGCCCTGGCAGAAGACGGCGTAGAGGTGCTTGGCCTTATCAGCGGCTTCGGCGGTCATGCCTCCGATGATGCGGTCGTTGGTGACCAGTTCGATCATCACGCGGCCGGGCAAGACGCGCTCGGGGCAGTGGGCCACCAGGACTGCGGGCTTGGAGCCGGAGCCGTCAAGGCTGAGGTCGGGGCGCAGGTCCAGGATGAAGCGGGCCATGTGCTCGGTGGCGCCGGGAGGTGAAGTGGATTCCAGGATCAGGAGTTCGCCACCCTCCAGCTGCGGAGCAATGCCCCGGGCTGCGGCTTCGATGTAGCTCAGGTCGGCGGAGCGATCTGCCTTGAACGGGGTGGGCACAGCCACAATGTAGGCGTCGGCCTTCGGCGTGGAGGTGCTGGCGCTCAGGTGGCCCTGGCTGACGGCACCAGAGACGTGCACGGCCAGGTCCGGCTCGACGAAGGGGACCTGCCCGGCGTTAACGGCATCAACCGTGTTTTGGTTAACATCGACACCCACAACTTCGATGCCATTGGTGGCAAGGATGGCGGCGGTGGGCAGGCCAATGTAGCCCAGGCCGATGACGGCAACGCGTTCGATGGTGTTCAATGTTGTTCCCCTTTTGTCTTGGTATTCAGCGAGTCCGGCTAGAGAGTGACGTGTTCTGCGGGGTTCCCCCAGAACTTGACTTCCCCGGTGGCGAGAAGTTCGTCGTCGGAGGCGTTCCAGGTGTGCCCTGCCCCGCCCCGAAGTTGGTAGTAGTTGTATCGATCGGCGGAGTAGATCTTCCCGCCGCCTTCCGTCACGGCAGTGAGGAAGGCGGTATCTTCGCCTCGGTTCTTCTCTTCGAAAGGGTGCTTTTCGAAGACGGCGCGCTTGGCCATGATGGTGGGTCCCATGACCATGTGGCTGAAGCGGTGCTCCATGTGCCCAAAGCGGTAGACAGCCGCGTTGCGGCTGGCGATGTACATGAAGTGCGCCAGTTTGCCTACGACGTCGGCACCTGAGTACCGCAGTGCGTTCAGTTGGTCCCGCAGATAGTCGGGGCCGTAGTAATCGTCGTCGTCCATTTTGGTCAGGACGGAACCACTTGCGGAGGCAACGCAAAGGTTCAGGCAGGCGCCGAGGCTGAGCGACTGCGGTGCTTCGAGCAGTGTCAGCTTGCTGACGCCGTACCTTTCCTGCAGCCCTGCGATTTCCGTGGCATCGGGCGTGAACCCGTGCGTCAGGAGCACCAGTTCAACGTCCACTCCACGCTGGGACGCGATCGTGGCGAAGACGTGGTCCAGCTGCCGGGGCCTGATGGTGGAGACCAGCGCGCTGACGGATTCGGGCTGGACCGGGCGCGCTTTGGCCGGCAAAGCGGCCGCCAGGACCTGCTCGGCGCGGTGGGCGTAGGTGTGCTCAGCCCAGATCCTGCGCTGGGCCAGGTGCACGGAGCGGTCGTTGAGCTCGGGACTGCGCAGGAGTGCCCTGATCACGTCGGAGGCCTGCTTGGTGTTGGCCACGCTGTGGACTTCGTTCTCCGGGAAGAACCGCGGCAGCGCGGGGCTGGGGGTCGTCACTACGGGGGTTCCCGCTGCCGTGATTTCAAAGATCCTTCGCGCGCACATGCTGGGTGAGTCAACAACGGAGTTCACGTTGAGGAACACTTTGTAGGCCTTGTAGGCGGTCAGCATCTGGTCGTAGCTGAGCGACCCCACCACGTGGGCGTCGTAAGGATCAGGGAACTGGTAGTCCGGATCTCCGCCCAGCTGGCGGGAGAAGATCTCCAAGCCGTTCTTGAACTTGGCCGAGCCGGCAATGGCCCCGTCCAGGAGCAACTGCATCTGTTCGCGGCGTTCCGGGTACTTGTGGGCAAAGTACATGCCGGCGAAGGCCACATCCCTGGCGTGGCGTCCGTTGGCCGGGCGGACGGGGTTGTGGATGGCCGGTTGCGCCGCGAAGGGCAGCACGGCAACGCGATCGTGGCCCAGTGCTTCGTAGTACGCCGGGAGTTTGTTCTCGTCCGAGGTAAAGACGAAGTCGAACTCGCGGGCGGCCGGAAGGAAGTCCTCAAAGTGAGGAGGGTCTTCTTTGTTCCAGAAGACCGTGGGGACGCCGTTCTCCTTGCACCACCGGAGCAGGTTGAGGAACTCGGGCTTGGGTCCATTGGGCCCGGTGAGCTGGTACTGCCAGGAGCCGCTGTTGCCCTTCCAGGCAGATTCGATGAAGACGAAGTCGATCGCCTGCTCCTGCAACTGCTGCAGCCAGGAGTCCTTCTCGAGGAAGACCACGTTCCATTCGTAGGCAAACGCCTTGGCGGAGAAGTCGTCCAGGATGACGCCGACCGTCAGGTCCTCACGCCGGGGAGCCGTGGCGGGGTACTCGTATTCCGGAAACGACAGCCCGTTGCGGAGCTGCTGGCCCTGCGCGCTGCGGACGGGACCCGATGACACCCGATGGCGCCGGTACCAGTCGCGCAGCTGCGGGACACCACCCTGCCGGAGGTGCCAGAGTGCCTTCCGGGCATCCGCCAGGAGCGGCCTCATGCTTTGGTCCTGCGCATCTTGCTGCGGCCCAGGATTTCGGTCATCTGGAGGTTGGCCCGGGCTTCGTCGCGGATACGTGCGGCGGAGATGTTGTTCCCCTTGGCCAGGTGCCCGGTGAAGTCCTGGTATGCCTTGACCGTCTCGGCCGGCTCGCCGTCCATGATCAGGTGGCCCTTGTCCAGCCACAGCACGCGGCTGCACATCTTGGTGATGGTGTCCAGTGAGTGGCTCACCAGGAACACGCAACCGGCCTGCTCGCGGAGCTGGTCCATGCGCTTCTTGCTGCGGTCACCGAACTGGGCGTCGCCGGTGTTCAGGGCCTCGTCCACCAGGAGGATCTCGGGGTCGATGCTGGCGGCAATGGCAAAGCGGAGCCTGGAGGCCATGCCTGAGGAATAGGACTTCATGGGCAGGTAGATGGAGTCTTCAAGGCCGCACAGTTCAACAATGCTGTCGAACTTCTCATCCACTTCGCGGCGGCTCATTCCCATGGCAAGGCAGCCGAGCACCACGTTCTGGTGTCCGGAGAGATCCGGCATCAGGGCGGCGTTGACGCCCAGCATGATGGGGGTACTGGAAGCGAAAATAGCACCCGACGTCGGACGCATCTGACCGCTGATGAGTTTCATCAGCGTGCTCTTGCCGGAGCCGTTGCGGCCGATGATGCCCACTGACTCGCCGCGTTCCACCACGAGGGACAATTCGTAGAGCGCGCGGACGGTCACCGTATTGGGGCGGTGCCTCAAGCGGCGCAGGAAGCTCGTATCCCGGCGTTCCTGTGCGACGGCGTCGGAGTCCGTGGTGACTACCCGGTACTCCATGGCCGCGCCGTCAACAACCACGCACGGGTGGCCTTCAACATCCAGAACCTGCTCAGTTGCGGCCATAGGATTCCTCCCCCTGCCAGAAGAAGACCATGCCAACTACCAACGCACCCAGCGCCCATACCGCGAGCGTGGCCCATGACTGCCACGTGGGCGGTTGGGCGTAGAGGATGCAGTTGCGCAGGATGTCGATGACATTGAAGAGGGGATTCATCTTCAGGACTGCCAGAAGGTCCGGGTGCGTCACGAACTTCTCGTACGAATAGAAGATCGCGGAGCCGTACATCCAGGCGCGCATGAAGAACGGCAGCAGGTGGGTGGCGTCATGGACGCGGGAGATGATGCGGGCAAGGATCAACCCGACTCCCAGGTTGAAGAGCGATTGCAGCAACAGCGCCGGGATGATCAGCAACCACAGCCACGTGATCTTCTCCACGGGAGGGATCAGGGTGATGATCAACAGCATGGCGAGGATCAGCGGGACGTTGGACATCATCTCGCGGATGTTCATGCCGATCGGCAGCGTGGCCCGTGGGAAGTTGAAGGCCTGCACCACTGACTTGTTGCTGTGGATGGACCGAGCCCCGCTGGTGATGGCGCCGGAGGTTCCCTGGAAGATGAAGATGCCGATCACCAGGTAGCCGACGTAGTTTTCGATTCCGCCGCTGGTTTGGAGCAGGAGTCCGAAGATTACGTAGTAGGTGAGGCCGTTGAAGACGGGGTTCAGCAGCAGCCAGGCACTGCCCAGGCGGTCCCGGCGGGTGCCGCTCTGCACCCGGGCGCGGGCGTCGTAGAAGATGAATTCGCGGAAGTCCCACAGCTGAACCAGGTAATCCAGAAAGCCTGGACGCGCACCAACGCGCGTCAGGCGTCGCATGTCCACAGCCAGTGGCTGTACCGCCGCTGGCTCTGGCAACAATGCTGCTTTCTTTGCCGACATCAGCTGTCCCTCCCTACGTTTGTTAGACGCCCAAATTCTCGTACGCCCGGATGTATGCCCGGGCATTTGCCTGCCATGTCCTCGTAGCCAAGACTTCTTGCCGGCCTGCAGCTCCAAGCCGCCGCCGCAAGTCCGCGTCGATCAGCAAGCCGTGCAACACCTCAGCCAGCCCTTCCGGGTCCTCGGCTTTTGTCACTTTGCCGTTGACGCCGTCGTGCACTATCTCCCGCAGCGCGTCCAGATCGCTGGCTACTACCGGCCGACCGGAGGCCAAAGCCTCAACAGGCTTGAGCGGGGTGACCGCACGGGTGACCGCGAGGTCCTTGCGCGGCACCACAAAAACGTCCAGGGACAAGTGGTACAGCCGCGCCTGCGCGGGAGGCACACGCCCGGCGAAGATGGTGCGGTCCATGAGACCCAGCCGCCGGACCTGGTCCTGGAGCGCGGGCGCAGCAGTGCCGTCCCCAACCAAAACCAGCTTCAACTTTCGCAGCCTTGGAGCAAGCAGCGCAAATGCGCTGACCAGATCATCAAGGCCTTCGTAGTCAACAAGGCTGCTTACTGTTCCTATGTACAGGGAGTCGGGATCCAGGCCCAGAGCCCTGCGTGCGTCGGCGTGGTCTAGCGGTTCCTCCAGGTAGTCTCCACCCACTGCATTTGGGCAGATCAGCACCTTGTTTTCATCGATTCCGGACGCCACAATGTTGCGTTTCATGGACTCACCGAGCGTCACCACAAGGTTGGCGCTGCGCATCACGTCCGCTTCACGCTCGGTGAAAAGCGAGTACCGTTCGCTGCTCCGGGCGGCCTCTCCACGTGTCGAAGCCCACGTGTCTGCCAGCTGGCCGCGGACTTCATAAGCCCACGGAATGTTCAGGGCACCGGCGACTTCGCGGGCAACCAGTCCGTTGACGAAGTGCGTAGTGGTGTGGAGGACAGCCGGACGGAACCGGCGCGCGATGCGCAGCACGCCTTCAGCCTGTTGCTGGAGCCTGCCGTCCATGGAAGTTGCCATGCGGGCCGGCAAGAGGCGCTCATAGCGGACCCCGTCAACTACGTCCCGCTCGCGCGCGGTAAGCGAGCCGATCTGCACCGGGTAGCCGAGCCGGGTGACGGCCAGGGCCTCCCAGCCCTCGGCCTGCTGCGCGGTCAGGATCGAGTGGCTGCGCCGGGCATAGCCGCTGCCTGTGTGCGGCACGGAGTTGGTGAGGAGATGGAGGACTTTCCGGGGCTGCGGCGTCGTCGGCGTAGCCGGCAGCGATGGTTTCCACCCTTGGAAGACGCGTACTTCGGATTCGAGCCGCTGCCGCTGCTTCGCCATGGAACCCCGCTCATCCGCGAGGACGACGACGGCGCCGCTCATGTCGCCGTCGTACCACTTGCGCCGGGCGAGGGTCGCCGGAGTACGGGTGGCCCCGGCGGCCAGCGGCAGGAAGACATCAGCCCATTCGGGCATCTCAGCAGCGATAGCAACCTCTGCAGCATTGCGAGCACTTTGCCCACTAATGCTTTTCTCAATTGCCCTAGAGAATCGTGCAGCGAGCCCGGGGGTGTCACCTCCGGCATGGCTGGCAAGAAGAAACAGCGGTTGGTACGAGCGGGGGTCCAACGATGCCAGTTTGCGAGCTAGAGGCCGAACAAGCTTCGGCGGCAACTTTCTAAGTACCTGCAGGACCAATACTGATGGCGCCTCATTCAGGTGCTCGGAAATAGTTACGACCGTGAGGACCAGGTTCTTCAGAAGCTGCTTCATACTGCCGCCTGTTCTTCCGGACGCACCAGCGCGGAGATGGCGTCCATGTACCGGATGGCGAGCTGGGCGTAGTCGGCGTTGGCCTTGACCCATTCGCGGCCGCTGGTTCCGGAGGCTAGCCGGGCGCGGTCCTTGGACAGTTCGCGCCACAGTTCGGCCACGGCCTCGGCGTTGGCCGGGACCACGTCCCCTCCCCCGGCTTCTTGGACGATCCGCTTGGCTTCGCCCTTGACGATCGCGGTGACGTGCCTGCCGATGGCAAGGACCTCGTACGTTTTGGACGGGACCGTGGTTTCGAAGGACTTCCAGTCGTCGCGGAGCGAAACGATGCACGTGTCGGCCTCGCGGTACTTGTCCACCACTGCCTGCCCTTGGAGGGACGGGAAGAACGTAACGGGCGCGTCCAGCTCGCGGGCGAGTTTCACCAGTTGGGGTCTGCTGGTGCCGTGACCCACCAGAGTCAGGTGGAAGCCGTCGCCCAACAACGCCGCGGCCCGGATGAGGATATCCAGCCGCTGGCTCTTGCCGTGGTTGCCCAGGTACAGGGCATGGAAGACGTCCCGTTCGGCGGGCGGTGCTTCCAGGAAGGGCATGGCGTTGAGGTCGAGTCCGTTGCTGACCGTCACCACGTTCTTGATGCCGCGGTTGCGCAGCGTCTCGGCAAAACCCTCGGTGACCGTAACCACCAGATCAGCACGCTGCTGCACGAACTCTACGGCCCGCTCCGCCACGCTCTTGACGCTGCCCTGCACCAGCCTTGCGTCGCGAGCCAAGTCCGGCCAGGCGTCGCGCATTTCCACGATCAGCGGCACGCTGCGCAACCGGGAGAGGACGTACCCGGTGGCGAGGGTTGGAAGGCTGGGAGCCGTGGCCAGGATCGCGTCGGGTTTCTTCCCGCCGAGCCCCACGGGAACAGACATCACAGCGGAGAAGAGCTGATCCGCAAAACGGGCCAACGGCGAAGTGCCCAAGTGTCGCAGATAGGGCACGCGGCGGATGGTTTCCTTGAACGGACCGGGCTGGTGCGAGAAAGCGAACCCGGCTTCGCGGCGCGGCAGGTTCCGGCGGCCGTTGGGGTAATGGGCTACGGGCGCGACGACGTCAACAGCCCAGCCGGCCTTCGTGAATTCGCGGGTGAGCGAAGACCACCGGCGTTGCGGCGGGCTGTGTTCGGGCCAGTAGGAATGCGTGAGCAGCATGAGGCGCAGGGGCGATGCCGAATTGTGGTCAGCCGCATCCCGTTTACGGGAAGTCTTCATGGCTACTTGCCGTTGAGGCGGGGCCTACGGATGCCCTTTGAACGCAATGCGCGGAAGTAGGCCAGGCCGAGCAGCAGGAGGACCAGGACGGTCAGACCCTGAACGATCGGGTTGTTCTCAGCCACCGGCGCGAGGGCTGCCTTGAGCGGGCCGGTGATGTCCGCGCTGGCTACCGCCGGAGCTGCGGACTTGGTGGGCGTAGGAGACGGGGTCACAACAGCGGGTGCGCTGGCCGTTTCCGTAGGTGCCTCGGGTTCCACTACATACTCTTGGGCCGGCACTTCGGTTGGCAGCACCTGGAGGCTGGGTGGCGGAGTGACAACCGGCGCGGTGGTGGCCGGAGCAACGGGCTCGACGGCGGGTGGCGCCACGGGTGGTGGCGCCGGCGGTGCCGGAGGCTGCACGGGAGCGGGGTCCACGGGCGTGGGATCCAGCGGCGCCGGTTCGGTTGTAGGGAAGTCGATGGGCGGAATCACCACTACAGGAGGCGGATCTTCAGACTCGGACGGCTCGGGAGCAGGGCTTTCCGACGATGGTTGGGGGCTTGGGAAGATATCAGTAGCAACAGCCGGTTGGGTTCCCAGGAACCCAAATACGGCCAGCATCAAAACCACAAGTGCGGTTTGAACACGTTTGATACCGGTGCCCAACTTTCCCCCCGTTGCTTACTAAACGACCCTGCCAGCGCCTGCTTCAATCTGGCAACGCGGGTGTACCGGCCGCCATAGCTACCAACAGCAGGAGGGCAGCCCGGTTTAGTCTAGCGTATGGATAACTGTCAACCGTTTCCGTAGGATCGTTTGCTGTTGCCGACCCGAGGAATACATTGACGCTCATCAGAGGAAGCCGCCCCCGGATCAAAGCAATCCTGGTGGCCGTCGTCCTTGCCGTGGCAGTCTCCGGCGTCGCCCTGGCCTGGCCGCACGGGTCAGAGGTCCTTTCCAACCAAGCAGAGCAACCCGACCCTGCACCGGAAGCCACTCAGCCGAGCCCAACGCCCTCCCCCACCGTCAAGGCTCCGCAACTGCCGCCCTATCCCATCGGTGGGTACTTCGTCTCGGCCAGCTCCAGCCTTTCGCGGAATTCGCAGAAGCTCATGGAGATGAAGGCTGCAGGTGCTGATACGGCCATCACGTTCGGCTCGTCCCTGCGACCCGTGACGTTGCCTTCGATTCCCAGGGACTGCCTCATCAACGGCGAAAATTGCGCCAAGGCCGTCTCGGACAAGATCAACGTCAGCCGGTACTTCCTATATCCGGACCACAGCGCGTGGAGCAAGAAAGCTGTTGTTTGTCCCCGGGACCGGCAAGTGGTCAGCAAGGGCAAGAAGTTCACCGTGTTGGTCATTCCCACTCAAGGCAGCGGCTGCAATTCCTCGAACGGACAGTACGACGTTGTAGTGGCCGGAGGAGGATCGTCTGGTAGTCCTGATGCCACCGGCTCTTTTGCGGCGGCTGCCACCAAGCTGGGCATGAAGCTCTATGCGGGACTGCCTGCTCCCGTGAAACGAAGCGACCTTCCGTATCTTCCCGATTTGTCCTACACAGGGACTCTCAAGGCTTTCACGGAACGCTTCCTTCAGTACCACGCGTCAGAGAACAACGTTGCGGGGCTCGCAGGCTTCTACCACCACACTGAGATGCCGGTAACCGGCAGCCGTGCGTTCGATTCGGTCCTTGACGTGTACCGCATGCAGAACCAGGCCATCCACAAGATCCTTCCCACCCGGGCCGCCATTGTGAGTCCTTACCTGGATGCACGGGTCAATGCAGTGAGCATCAGCCTCGATCAGGCCCGCGAAGGCGCGAAGCGGATTGCCCAAACCGCCGGCGGACTCACTCTGAACATCGCCATTCAGGACGGCATGGGAACCGGGAAGGGCGGGGCCTTCCTTGAGAACGAGGCGGACTCCTCCGTGGACCGTTACGCCGCCAGCATCGTGGGCAAGGGCACGTGGGGTGCCAAGTACGTGGCTCCAGTGCGCGACTACTTCCGGGCGGCAGCGCAGGGCATCTCCGGAACGGGCGCAGTTTTGTGGGCCAACCTTGAAGGAATGGCACCCGCAACCGCTTCAAATCCGTGCGGGGACAACCTCCGTGGCCAGAGCACCAAGGAACGGATACAGCGGCAGCTCCAGCAGCTGTCCCAGGCCACCAAGGTTGTCTCTTTCATGTGGGACTCGTATTACACGTGTGCAGGGAAGGGAACGCCGCTCAAGACCCAGATGGAGTCAGGGCTCGGCACCCCCATCATCACGGAAGCCACCTTCGAACCATCCACTGGGCTGGTGCGGATTTACGGCTTCAATGTGGTTGGTGGCACCACGGAAGTGAAGTGGTCAACGGCTTCCGGCAAACAACTGACCAAGAAGTTGGCGGCAAGCGGTGAGAATACTGCGTACGGGGCAAACAATGGCATGCATCCCAAGCTGGAAATGATGGTGGTCAAGGTGGGGCAAACAACGCTCGCCAAGGACGCGCCCTACTCGCTAACGGTGACCAATAAATGGAAGACCTCAAGCCGTAGCTTCTCGTCCAAGAGCTTGTACAGCGCTGCCGGCTGACTGCCTCCAACGGCTGGCCTCAGAGGGTCCTAAAGGTGGATTTGGTAGAATCATCGCTGCTGATGTCAACCCCTAGGAATAAATGACGCACTCTACTGATGCCCAGACTGCTGAGCACCACGCCCGTCCGCGACGCGAAAAGAGCCAGAAGAAGACGGCACGTAACGTGCTTCTGGGCTTCGCAGCAGCAGTGTTGGTCATTGCTTTGGCTTGCGGCGCTTACGTCTTCAAGTTGGCACAGACGTTCAACACTGGAACCACCAAGATCGAGAACGCCTTCCCGGACGAGGCTACCCGCCCCATCAAGAACGTCACCGGCGCCATGAACATCTTGGTGATGGGCAAGGACAAGAACGCGGACAAGTCCGTTGACACCGACGATTCCGGCCCGACGGACCAGCGCACTGACACCCTGATTTGGGTGCACGTTCCGGCCGACCGGAAGAACGTTTACGCAATCTCCATCATGCGCGATACCTGGGTGAACATCCCCGGGCACGGCGAAGCGAAGATCAACGCGGCCATGGCCCAGGGCGGCGTTGCCCTCACAGTCCAGACCGTGGAGTCGCTCTTCCAACAGCGCGTTGACCACGTTGCCATGGTGGACTTCGAGGGCTTCAAGGGACTCACCGATGCCCTTGGCGGCGTGGAAGTCAACATCAAGACCGGGTTCACACCGAGCGTCCTCAAGGGCAAGGTCACCTTCCAGCCGGGCAAGAACCTGCTCGACGGCGAGAAGGCGCTGGCGTTTGTGCGTGAGCGCCGCTCGTTCCCCGACTCGGACTACACCCGCGTCAAGAACCAGCAGCTCTTCCTCAAGGCCCTGCTGAGCAAGACCATCTCGAAGGAGACCCTCACCAACCCGGTGAGGATCAACAACATGGTTGACGCCATGTCGCCGTACGTCAGCGTGGACAAAGACTTCGACGCCGGAACCATCGGTGGCCTCGCGTTCCAGTTCAAGGACCTTCGCGAGAAGGACACCATCATGTTCACCCTGCCGAATCTGGGCGTCGGTACCTCTGCCGACGGGCAGTCGATCGTGGTAGCCGACCAAGCGGCCATCTCCGGAATCGCCAACGCCATCGGCCAGGACAAGCTCGGCGCCTACGTGACGGAAAACGGACTGGCTCAGTAGTAGCCGGGCATGCCCGCCTGATTTTGCCCTTCAGCGTGTTGGTGTTCAAGCCAGCGAAAAGCATCGAACGCAAATTGTTACCGTGATGGGAAGCCCGTCCCGGATCAGTCCAGCCGCCGACTTGGGTGCTTGGATCCAAGGTGCGCTTATTCCCAGTGGAAGGCAACTGCGCCGGCAGGGTTGGAATGCAGCTGGCGTTTTCAGGCCTCATGCAGCGAGCAATCCAGAATGCCACCTGCTCGGCAAGCACGAGCAGCGACAAGTGACAGCCCAAGACGTACGGAATCAGCGCCCGCATCGCCTCGGACCCTGCCGAGGCCCAGTTAAGTAGTTCGCTGAATGCCCAGCGTTTGGCGTTGTGCTCCAGGCGGACGCCACCCCTTGCGAACTTCCAGTCTCCAACAGAAGTGACGGGTCGAGATTCACGCTGGCAAGCAGTGCCAGCCCTTCATTCCACCGAACCAGCTGCGGAAGCGTTTGTTCCAAGCTTTCCTGAGAACGCTCTGCCGGCGTTTTCCTCGTTCATGTGGGGCAGGAACGTCTCTGGTGACAGGAGTGTGCCGTCCTGCGACGCAGTCGTGCCAACACGTCTACTAATACAAATCGCCACGCTGCAGTCCTACAACAGGCTGGAAGTATATTTGCAGTCTGGCCTTGAACAGCTTGTCCGTTGGTTGGATATATCCAACGCGGCCTGGTTCCGCGGACCGGTGAGGACATGACTTCACGCTGAATTTCTACATGATTTTCATAACGGCCCCCTCGTCACAAATTGGGGAAAGGCATATGAGATTCCAAAAGACAGCCTCCTGCTTACGGATCAACCACTAATGCCTTGTACCGATATCGAACCCTGACCTGTTCGTGCCACTGGGCTGGCGTACGGTGAGTCAAGGGCGTCGAATACCGCTTTCTGACAGGGTGTTCGATCCGGGGTCAAGTGAGGCAGGAAGCTCCTCCAGTGGCACCGTCGGAGCCGCTCGGGAGGCGGTTTCATCGGTGGCGTGGATCATGGGTCGTTGACCTAGCGGTCATGTGCGGACGTCGCTTACGGCGCAAGCGGCCTTGTTCGGCAAGCTCGTACGTTGCGCTCTCCAAGGTGCACGTGGTCGGGTGACCGAAGCCCACCCGGTGGGTGGGGTCTCTATGAAGCAAGGGCACCCAACCGGTCTTTAGTACCGCTAGACTCGGGGCATGGGGAATACGCTTGCACAAAAGGTCCGTCTTGCTGCCTATTGGATGGTTGCCAAAAACCTGCCCGCTTCTACGTCGCCGGGCGGTGCCCTGTGGCGGAAGGCGAGGGCTGCTGTTGCCGGGCCACTGTTTGCAGAGGTCGGAAATGGCATCAACGTTGAACACGGTGCGTCGTTCGGCAAGGGCGATCGTATCCGCATAGGTGACCGTTCCGGGATTGGTATCAACTCCCGTCTTGATGGGCCGGTGACAATTGGCCGAGATGTGATGATGGGGCCGGAGGTCATGATCTATGCACTGGGGCATAACTTCACTGACACGGACACGCCCATGATTGAACAGGGCATGTCCGTGCCGCGAGAGGTTGTCATCGAGGATGACGTGTGGATCGGTGCCCGCGCCATCATCCTTCCCGGCGTGACCATTGGGACGGGCTCGGTTGTGGCCGCGTCTGCGGTTGTTACCAAGTCGGTCCCCCCGTTTTCTGTCGTTGCCGGTAATCCTGCCCGCTTGGTTAAGTCCCGCCTAGCCGAGGTCGCCTAGGTACTTGGGTTCGAACCAGACATGATCAAAACGAATCTCAGCGCCTCCAACAACAGCTTGCAGACCGAGGTCAACGTTTGCCGTTTTCGTGCTTTGCCCTGCCGTGAAATCAAGACTGAACTTTTTCCACCCGGCACCTAAGTCCGTACCTAGAACGGGAGTGACTTTCACGTCTAGTCCTGCAATCACCGCTTGCCCATAGTCAAGCGACTGAATACGAGCAAAAGCCTTATCAGCAATCACGTTCCCGGCGTTCCCTGCCGAGACGAGCTTGCACTGGCCGCTGAGCGTGTACTGCCTTCCTGGCACATATGCCGTGTTGTCCGTGGTCGAGAGCTTGAGAGCTTTGGTGCCTTGGTAGTTCGCGGCGGGGGTGTCCTCCACAACGTCCACGACACCATTAGTTGCGGTGAACTTACGCCAACCTGTTGGATGCCCCCTGAGTCTTCGACGCCACGTTGTCCGGTTGATCAGCAGCGGCAGGGCGTCACTGTACCGCGCGTACAGCACCGGGTTGGTTCCCACTGCGGTGTCCAGCCAGCGGTCATAACGCAGATATATATGTTGATCACAAGCGAGGTTCCTACCGCCCGAACCAGTGCCGAGCGGATACGCCCAAGTGGTGACAGCCCCCGCGCCCAGTAGGTTCTCAAGGTAGGACTTGGGATAGCCGTATCCCTCGGCCCGCTGAACATTGGTCAACGCTGTCATGTTGGCGTGAGTTTTGGAGTGCGCCGCAATCTCGTGGCCAGCGGCGTGCATGGCCAGAATGTCAGCATCCACAAGTTTGCTTGTTGGCTGTTCACCAGATCCGGGGTGATGCAGAACGTGCCTTTCTGCCCCCGTTCATCTATCCACCCTGCAACGGTTTTCATGGCGATATATGCGTCGTCCATGGTCAGGACCACGGCACCGCGCCCAGTGTCGGTGAGGCGCTTGGTGGCGGCATCAGCGACAGCCCCGACAAACGCGGCTTTCATTGGGTCGGCAGTTGGGCCATAAGTGGCATTAGGCGCCGTTTGTGTAACGGTTCGGCGGCATTAACAGCGGTGCGGCGGGTGCGCCTAACAGCCCATTCGCTTGGTCTAGCCACGACAGCACTGAACATGACGTTTTCTGACGTCCTGAGGCTGTTAACGTCAGCGCCATCGAGCACTTTTGCCTACTCCACGCACACTTTCTCGAACGACTCATCATCAGGATGTTGGGGTGATCGCGCATCGCTTCCAAAGCAGGACTTCGCAGACTTACGGGTACTTTGTGGTTTCTACGCCGGCTGTTCGGTTCTGAGCTCGGCGTCCTCGGCTCTCACAACAGTGACGTGCGGCCATTCAAGTGCCGCAAAGGCGCCTTCCGCCTCAGGGTCATCCCTAAGGTCATAAATGACTGCCTGAACGTGTTCCACGCCCGCGGCCACCAGTAATCGCACCACAAACACGTCTGCCAGGTCCCAACCATCCCGGAGCTGGACGGCAATCACGTGGGAGGCATGCCCTGTGACCGGGACTTCAGCCAAGGCAGGAACTTCGGCCTCGATGTCGCTGACAAAGTGGACCTCCAGAGTGTGGCCATCGGGGTTTGACGCCAAGACCTTATATCGGAACCGGCCAAGGCGTGTTCCGTCCAGAACTGCATGCTCCGCAGTCGCGCCGCTAGCCAGGCTGAGTTGGGCTGCCTCGATGACCCCTTCGATTCTGTCCCCCTCATGAGCCAGAGCGACTTGAGGCAGTTCGCCACTCGCTATCGTCCCCCGCGGTCCGATCGCGACAACGTGGGCAAGCTGCCCCACCGGATCGTATGCACGGGAAAGCCTCTGGGCTTCAGAGGTGTACTTGACGAAGCCGTAGGCATGGTTGCTCATGAGCTGCAGGAATCGCGTCCGCCCAAGCTGGCCTTCCAGGAACCAATTCGCTCCGCTCATTTCTGCTGACTCAGGATCGACGCGAACCTGGAGCTGGATGGCATTGCCTTCTTCGAATACCCTGGCCTGTTCGCACGTGATGTTCTGGTTTTGCGAGCCGCCTTGGAGGAATGCGCGAATAATTCCCAGCATCGCCGGCAGGGCCGTCTTGGCAACGTCCGAGTGTGCGCCGTTGACCCGGTATTTGGTCAGGTTCGGCACATCCCGTACGAACTCGATGAGCGAGTGGTTACTCAGCTCATCTGAGTTTGTGTAGAAGTAGTCAATCGTGCGGCCTTCGGCGAAGTACCGTCGAAGAGCGGACTCGGGCTGTTCGATCGCCCTCAGCGCCTTGTTTCTAAAGAGGTTGTCCCGAAAGAACGGTTTGTTGAAGTAGTACGGCAGGTTCATTTGCGGCACTGCCAGGAGCAGCCGGGCGTCCGGGTACTCCTGGGCATAGTGGATAGCAATGCTCGCACCCTTCGATGCACCAAACATGAGCACGTCCGCAGCTCCGATCTTGTACCGCGAGAGCAGTTGATTGATGGCGGCGCATACGCGGCCGTACAACGGCCTGCCGGCAGCGTCCACCATCATGTACGATCCCGCGCTCAGGTAGCGGTCTTGGAAGCAGACCATGACGGTGTCCTTCAGGTCCTGGTCCGTTAGCGCCTTGAGGTAGCTGACGGCGTAGGAGATCCGGGTGGTTGATGGCCCAAACCCCGGGAAAGTGATGAGCATTCTTTTGGGATTCTTGGTGTTTCCGCGGATGGAGTAGAAGACGTCTCCGTGCTGTTCCACGCCGTACTGCTTGTCGTACTTGAGCTGCTGCGTGGTAGTGAACGCTCCCCTACCGATCTTTAGTTCATAGGGGACGTCGATATCTATCGTGAACTTTGTGGGGTCGTCCGAGGTGACCACAATGTTACGGTACTCGAGTGGGAACCCACGTGCGGGCGGTTCGATGCGGTTGCCGTAGACCACTTTGGAGCCTTGGAGCAGCCGGAAGTTTGAACCGTTGTGTTCGCGCCAACGTGCAATGGTCAGTTTGGCGAAGTAGGTTCCTGGGGGCAGCGTCCCCGACGCAACGCGGCGAAGGCTTCCTTCCAGTCCTTTCTTCTTGACGAACTGCCGGGCAGCGGAGTTTGATGGGGAACTGAGAACCCGGCGTGCAGCTTCGGTTCCTAGTGATGAATAGGCAAGGTTCTTGCCCAGGCCGGTAACGCGGCGTTTGATATGGCGTGCGATGTTCATTAGAGGCTCAGCATCCTCTCCACGATTGATGCGTTGATGTTGGCCGGGTCCACTCCCCGGAAGAACCTTTCCCTGCGTTTGGCGAAATGTTCGTTTGAACGGAGGTAGTCCTCCTGAACGATGTGGCTCACCAAGTCGGCGTGTTTGTGGAAAACAGGTCCCAGTCCGTCTTCGGTGTAATCAACCCTGGCTTCGTACGGTTGCTCTTGGAAGAAGTCGGCAGCATCCCAGTGGTAGTAGGCGATCGGCGTTTCGATGAATGCCGCGTCAAGGACCGCTGAGCTGTAGTCCGTGAAGACCATTTCAGCCGAAGTGATCGCTTCCCGGTAGCTCAGTTCCGACTGGATAACGTGTTCGGAGAATTTGAAGTGACCAGCGCGCTTGTCCACGTTCGGATGTAGTTTCACCTGCAGAATGCGGCCTGTTTCGCGAAGGTGATTCAAGAGCAGCGGGTCGGTAATAAGTTCGTTGATCGCCCTGCAGTAGTCGGATTTGGCGAAGCCCTCCGCCGACACTTGATGCAGGTTGAACCGCCACGTGGGCATGAACAGCAAGTGCGTCGATGATGACTTCTCCCTGGCCAGAACCTCATAACGAGGCAGACCGGAGTTGACGGTCTCATTGGGCGCCAGCGCAGCCATGTAGTCAGCTTCGAGTTCACCCGTTGCCACAAAGACGTCGTAGTACTTGGACAGTACCCAATCAGTCATGTCGTTAAGCTGGATCCCGTGCTGAAGGTAGACGAACCGCGAGTTGGCGAAGGACTTTCCCCTGTACCTCACGTTGTAGATCTGGGAAGAAACCACCAGGTCAGAGATGAGGAACTTCTCGTAGAAATCCGTGGTGAAAATCGGCACGAGCTTGAAGCCCTTGTCCTTTAGCCGGGACCAATCCGGGGACTTTGGGTTGAGGGCGAAGTAGGCTTCCGTGTATTCCGGATGATTCCGGGTGAAGTACTCGTAAAGGTGTTCGGCATTGTCGTCAGCCTGCATGGGTCGGTCGAAAAACAGCATGGTCGAGTGTGGCCCTATGGGCCGGCTGTAGAAGTCGTAGGTACCGGCCCGCCCGAAACCCGGCCTATTATCATGCGGCCGGTAGGACTTCCGGATGGTCAGGACGTCTCCCCCGCACGTCAACCTGTAGAGCAACAAGTCGTCACCCGACTCTTGTTCTCCTTCGCTGAAAAGCAGATAGGAGTCGCCTCCGGTCAGTTGTTTGAAGGGACGAGCCTCAGGGCCTGGCCCGCCCAGCCAGCGAATCCACGCCGCTTCAAAAGGCTGTAGAGGTTCCACGAAGCGGGCCAGCTCGACCAACCTGAAACTGCGCACAACGTCGCGGAGGTGGTTCAGGCTGACTTGGGTGGCCTTCTCCGCCCGCAAGCCGCGCAGAAAGAGCGCAAGGTACCTGACGAGGTAGATGCGAAGTTCCGTGGAGGCCGCACCTATGAGCGGCACCAAGCGTTCCACATCAGACTCGACGCTCAAACCAATGGCAGCCTTTGTATCCGTTGCAACGGAGAAACCGACGCTCAGGGGCTTAACAGCCCCAATTGACCAGTACAGGCGGTAGCTGAGGTAGAGGGCTGAGCGGTCAACATCTCCTATGGCTTCCAGCGCGAGCGCCAAACGACCCGTGTTGAAGACAACGCCATAAATGTCCGTGTCGCGGGCATAGCGGTAGGCGTCCTCGATCTTGGTAGCCGACACGTTCTGGGGAATGGCACCTGCGTAAACCACCGGCTCTGCCAAGTAGATGTTCCTTGGTCTTAGGTAGTCGAGCATGGCTGCCAAATAGGTTGGCGATAGCTGCTGGGTGGCCCTCATGAACACCACGTACTTACTCTCAAGGGAATCGCACAAGGCAGCGATCGCCTTAGTGGTGAGAGTCTCATCAACGTGCACGATGCGGAGCTGAGATTCAAAGCGCAAACGTGCGGCCAGGAGCCGCCTGAAAGTCGCCGACTCCCGGTCCAAAGGACCAGGTTCCTCAAGGACGACGGTAAGCAAGGGCAGTGAGTCGGGCATCAGGTGGTCCTCTGAGTCGAAGGCGCAGAGCATCTTCGGCGCGGACCCCTGCGTACTTATTTATGGTTCAAGGACACAGTGGGCGCGGGACCCGAATCGTGATGCAGGCCAACAAAGGAAACTGTCATTGTCACCTACAGCCCCTCCCTCTAACTTGACACGGACAACGGAGGATTCTTATCTGCCTCCGCCGGTTCATGGGAGCGATTGCCTGTCCGTCTTCCTGCCCGTCGGCGATACCGGGACTTAGTCAGCCGTCGCCGTCCGCGTCCACTTTTTTCTCGCCTCAGCACCCACCAAATGTGGGACCACAGCACTAGGGCCAAGAGTCCTTCGCAAACCAGTGTGACCGTAGCCGCGCCATAGACACTCCACGTCGGAATGATGATCAAGTTCAGGCCTACATTTACTAGGGCCGCTCCAACTTGAGCTAATGTCCTGAACCCTTGGCGTCCGCAACCCGTTAACGTATCTGCGGCAAGATAAGACGCGGCCCGAAGGACTATAAGCAATGCCAACAGCCGTATCAGATCAACGGCCTCAGCATAGTCAGCACCCAACAGCAGTGGCGCGATGGGCGCAGCCAGAAATGCGCCGACCGCCGCAAGCGCACCAAGCCCAAGCACCAATGGTGCTATCTTGCGTGTTAGGTGCATTGCGGCATACAGGCCGCGTTCTCCTTCCCGAAAGAAATGAGGATATGCAGCCGCAGCAACTGCCCGAATGGGAGCGTAGGCCATGTCGATGACTCTGTAGGCGGCGGAATAGAGGCCCGCACTAGTCACGGAGCTCAGTCTCCCCAGCATGGCCTTATCTATATCGTTGTAAACGTTCTGGGCCGAACCCGCAATCGAAAAAAGCATGCCTTCACGGACATCCGACCATCGGAGTTGAAAGCCAGCCTTCGCCCGGCCAAGTTTAAGCGTGGTTACAAGAACTGCAGCCATTGCTATGGGCATCGTCACCACAAGGTACGCGGTGCACCAATTTTCAAGTCCGATGTCGGGTGCCATGAGCATAACTACAGTTGCGGCCCCGAGCCGACAGGCGTTAATGACCGCCGGCAGAATGATCAACGCCCGAGTCCGCCCCAGGGCTTGCCAAAGCATGCCAGCCAACTCTACGAGTTTGACGCCTATGACGTCCGCTATGACGACCTGGAATATGGTCAAATAGGAGACCTCGGGCGGTGCAATGAGATCCGTTAGTGCGGTCACACCCAAGGCCAAGAGCAGCCCAACGACTACTGAATATCCCAGAGCCCTCAGCCACTCGGCACTCGCAACTGCCGCATTTCTCGAAACGTTGCGCACCATAATCGCGTTAGCACCTAAGCTGCTGAACGGCGCTACTAACGCTGCAAGCGCGAGTGCTGCAGCGAAGGCTCCATACTCGGCCGTTCCCAGCATCCGCGCCAACACAACAAAGTAGGCCGCCTGCAATCCCAGCCTCGTGAGCTGTCCGGCTAATAACCCCATGACATTCTTACGAAAGCCCTTTAGGTTGACAGTCACTTCATTCCCCTAAGACCTGGCGTCTATGACTACTGAACTAGTCGACCCCGGCACGCCTGCTTCTGTTCGTGCTGGAGAATAGGCGAGAGCGGGCTAAGAATCACCGGCTCGTCGAGGCGGATAGGTGGATGGAGTACGTACCGGCTCTTCGAAAAATGATCGCCCATGCTCCCTATACGAATCTTCATAGGTAGCACTCGCAGAAGAAGCCGAGGAGCGGACGCGAAAATCCTCGCGCCGTTTACTCCTAGATTCAACTCTGTCCGTGGTGTTGTCAGGGCGGCCGTCGTACGTGTAGGAGTAAGCATCAGGCCCCTTATGCGGCAATCTGTTCAAAACCATGCCCAGGACGGTGGCCCCTACTCGATTGAGTGCCTCCATCGAACGTTCCAAGGCCTGCTGTCGAATCTTGCCGACCCCTACTACGACTACAACCCCGCCGACATGCTCCGCGAGTACTGCAGCGTCGGTCACCGGAAGGAGGGGCGGTGCATCCACCACGACGATGTCAAATGTTGCTTCGAGACGGTCGACTAACTCGCGCATCTCTCGTGATCCAAGAAGTTCACTCGGATTTGGCGGCACTTGGCCTGAGGTAATGACATACAGGTCGTCTTCACCCCATCGCTGGATAACGTCATCTACTTCAACGGTGCCCACCAACGCACTGGTCAAACCTACCGTTTGGTCCAGTCCCAAGTACTCGGCAATCATTGGTCTGCGCAAGTCTGCATCCACAAGACAAACCGTTTGTCCCGCTTGAGCGAGGGCTATGGCCAGATTGGCTGCTGTAGTGCTTTTCCCTTCCCCCGGTAACGAGGAAGTAAGAACTAGAGATTTCTCTTTGAATGAAACGTTGGCGAACTTCAGGTTCGTTCTGAGCGTCCGGAAAGACTCCGCCCTTGGGCTTTGATGCGCGATTTGCGTAATCAAAGGCTTCTTCACAGCTGCTTGCTCGAAAGCTATGCCGCCAAGAAGCGGTGCGGAAGTGATCCCTTGAAGATCCGCTTCGCCCCGGATTCGGGTATCCAGGAGCCCCCGGGCCAACGCAGTTCCTAGCCCAAGCGCGAGGCCTGCCAAGAGCCCGAGAATCAAGTTCAACTTCGTATTCGGCGTCGACGGGGACTCAGGAGCAACCGCGGGAGCCACCACAGAAAGGCTGACCGGAGATGCCCCGCTTGTCCGCGGCTTTTCTAGAGTCTCCACTGCCTTGATTAGGCTGTCACCCACAGCTTGCGCAATCGCCGCGGCTTGGACGGGGGAACGATCCGAAACCTCAATGCTAATGAGCACAGTGTTAAGCTGCGAGGACACCTTCATCTGCTCAGCCAGTTCTTCGGGGCTGGTATCTAGCCCTAACGCCTGGATAGCCGGCTGGAGAACGATAGGAGTGGTCGCTGTTTGTACGTATGACTGCACCCGCGCTTGCGTGAAGGTGTTGCCCTGCTGTAGCTCCTGAACCGACCCAGAGTTCTGTATAGCAACAAATAGTTTGGTGTTCGCAGTGTAGCTGCGGGGCATGGCAAAGCTAAGTGCGGCCCCCGCTAGAAGGCCAACAAGTAATCCTGCGCAAACGATCATCCAGTTTCGGCGTAATATGCGCAAATAGTCTGGCAAATCCAAGACTTCGGTCCCCCCGTTTTAGTAAAGATGTTGTCCGGCACAGGCCGACAGAAGCCTCGATCCTCAGCCAGAGCAATCATACCGGCTTCAAAGCTCGTCTCGGTCGGCTGGCAGCCCGCTTCCGAATTGGACCGGCCGTGAGCGCTTCCAACGGATCCCGTTGGAAGCCTTATTCAGGACGCAACGAGAGCTTCCTAGAACGATTTGTTGATAGCCCAGACGGCACGGGATCGACAGCCCTACTCGCAAGATAGACAAGCGGAAGAACTAGAAAGGTGTGCCCGTCAAAGGCCACAGGGTTCCAGTAAGCCTCGGTTAGTCCTAGCACTGCAAGAAACACATTGTAGGAGACCGCAACTCCCAAGTCAGCCGTTCGCCTGCTTGCAGAAGCGATTGAAGAGTAGTGGGCCGCATACAGGAAGCCCACGCTCAATACACCTCCACCGAAGAGAAGTAACAAATACTCACTGTGTGGGAACAGCGGTGGCAACAGCCCAATCGATTGGTAATAAGTCCAGCGGTCGAGTCCTAGGCCTGCTGCCCAGTCATCACCAAGAGCTGTCAGACCCCGAATCCATATCATGCCCCGGTTGCTGAACTGTGCGGGTTCGGCATTGGTCACTAGGTAGAAACCGACACAGAAAATAGCGGCCACCGTCAATTGGAATACTAGCCGTTTGCCCCGGGACGGATCTGGGTGGAAGTCTCTCGTTCTTCTTGTCCCTTTCAGGCAGAGCAAGTAGAAAGCCCAAGCTGCGAGCCCCAGAACGACCGCAAGTTGGGACGTGCGTGACTCAGTTGCGTACAGCGTCAGCAGAACAGGCAGTAGCGACAGCACAGACACCGTCCCCGACCAGGTTTTCAGCACAAACAATATTGCCACACATGCATATATAGCGAGAGCGTTTTCTGATGAGAAAGGTCCGGTATATATAGCACCGAATGGGCCACATTTAAATATGTCGCATGGGCGCCATGCGGGCCCTGCAAAGAGGGTCAACATCAAAATGATCAAAACAGAGCATACTATGATTCGACCGACATCTTCGAGATATATCCGCCCCACACAAGCCAAAAGGCCCGCAAGCACAAGAATCGCAACAGCGAGGAAACGACCAACGGATTGCCCGAGTGGCAAATCGACATTTGCTACGGCATTCACCGTTGCCATGACTACAGCGACGGCGGACGGAAAGAATGGGCCAATAGACAACGGGCGGGATAGCTGCGCTCCCCCTCTTTGTTTCTCCCTTACACGACCGACCGTAGCAAGTATGACGCAGCCCAGAAGAAGACCGAATACAGCGACTTGCCCAGGCTGCCCGACCAGCCCAAGTCCAGCCTCATACAACAGTCCGCCGAGTACAAGGGATGCCACACCTATAAGACTTGGCAAGTCGCGTTTGATGATGCCACTGGAGGCGAGCACACGGAGGTTGGCGATCAGCGCGACCAGCGACATGCTTACGATGGCGTACTCGACGACAGTTTGCATGTCTAGCCTTCTCCCTCCCCGGCCATCATAGCGATCGCGCCGGTGAAGTCAGAGCGGAAAAAACTTCTGCCCACTTGTTAGCAACTGAATTTGAACTAAAAGTAGCTCGCCGACGCTGAGCTGATTTATATATCAGGGCCTTCTCTATTTTTGCCGAAGCTCGTGCCTTAATTTCTTCAGCTACGCCTGATGGACTTGCAGCGCAGGTCCACCCAGGAACAAAAGCAGGAATCATTTCCTCGGCCACGTCATTACTTGTGGATATAACGGGTAGACCATGGTTAGCTGCCTCCACATATACCAAACCAAAGGTTTCGACAACAGCGCAATGAACCATCAGGTCAGCGCTTATCATTTCATGTTTGAGTTCGTCAGGACCCAAGAAACCCGCGAACCTAATACGGGGGCCAAGACCCAAACTCTGTGAAAGCTCTCGTAAGTTATCCTCACGAGGCCCCGCACCCACTATAGTCAGCGTATATTTATCCTCAAGCAGAGATAGTGCTCGGATAACGATTTCTTGTGACTTTATTGCAGTTAGTGAACCAACAGTGATCAACCGAATACTGTCACCGCGAACGCGTGGCCGAGAAAGAGGTAAATCAGCATCCAGGGGGGTTTCTACAAAATTCGGTATGGTGACGACCTGAGAGGAACGAGCAAGAGCCGCTATGTCACGTCGCAAGGGTTCACTTACGGCAACAACAGCGTCCGAGCGCCTGTAAAAAAGCCGCGCGCCACAGGCCAGAACACGCATCTGCAGTGAGGACGCGACGCGCTTACTCAGTAAGGAATGTTCCCAGACCAAGACCGCGAATCTGTTTCGCCTGACAACCATCAGCCAGGGCAATGCTACCCAGACTCCAGTTAGTAGCACGACATCCGTCTCTAGCTGACCCGAGAACTTGAACAGGCGCCACAACGACGTCACTCGGCGCCAACCCCGCAGGGGCCCGCCCAAGATACGGGCCTCTGGATAAAGTTCGCGGTCTGATTGCGAACCGCCTATACAGACAACCTCAACCTCGTAGTTAGCACCCAACAACTCAGCGGTTTGAAGCGCCACTCGTTCCATGCCAAACGCTGGTGCCAGATGGGACACAACAATCGCAACCTTGCGGCATTCTGTTTGCTGCAAGTCGATCCCCCGTTCCTGTGTCATAGCACCTACCGTATTTTCCTCATCAACCACTGCAGTGATTTTCTCGGGATGGCACCGGCCAGGCCGATAGCCGCAGGGCCAATGCTTGGGACGCACCGGCTTTGGAGCATGCGCTTTAGGACCACCCGAACGCCCGTTAGGTCTCTCTTCTGAAGGGCGTAACGCAGCGTCTGCGCGGTGATGAAATCCACATACACCCTTGCGCCTAGCGGTCGAAGCAACCGATCTGCCCAAGCAAGGGAGCTAGCCCAATCGGCACCAGCAGAAATCGATCCTTGGCTGCCTAAGTGAATAGAAACGAGGACGTCCTCCGCCTGAACGACTGATACTGATTCCGCCTTGCTCGCACGCACCAACCAATCCCAGTCTTGGTGCCGAGCCAAGGTCTCATCCCACGCTATCTCTTCACAGATGCTTCGAGCAGCGAAAACCGTCGATGTGAAGAAACTCGCGCGCTTAGCTCCTGGGCGCCTCCTTGCAAAGAGGTAGTCTTCAATTCGATCTCCCGAACCGATCAGCTTTGCAGGGATTCCGGAAACGATGTTTGCGGGCCCAGACGTCTGCGATACTTGCTGCACCCGGCAGCCAACGATGGCTCTCTTCCCCCTGCTGGCTTTGGCTTCTGCAAGCTGCAACTGTCGGGTGATTTTTGAGGGGTGCCAGGTATCATCGTCGTCGAGAAACGCAATCCAGTCGCCGTTCGAGTGGCGGACTCCAAGGTTCCTGGCAAACCCGCCCTTCCGTCCCCCGCCCGTAAACATAACGGCATCGGCATCTGCAGCCAACCGTTCCACCTCAGGACTGGTCTTTTCCGGATCTATGTCGAATACAACGATAACTTCCAAGATGCCAGAAAAGTTCTGACTTTTAGCGCTCTCAATTGCCTGCGACAGCGTCGCTCTTCCGGTGGACGGAATCACAACTGTGACGTCAACAGCCCTCTTCCCCAAGTTCTGCCCCTTCTAATTTGATATCCGGCACGCCCCCACCAGCGTGAAAATGACGCGGAGACGGAGTCGCGCGCGATCGGCTGGACATGCGGGCCGGAGGCTCCTGCGTCAACTATCGCACGATCGCATAGAGCTTACGCCTAACCGCTTGTTCCACGATTCAGGTAGCCAGCGAGCATGGTCTATGATTGCGCTGTATCCGTTGACAGTCGCAGTTGTCTTTGGCATGCCTGACCAGTGACACCGTCGGTCGAGAATCCTTCGCAAGAAGTAACATTGGCGCCACTCACAGCCTTGACCGACAATATGCTGCGGACATCAACAAACACTATGGGGGCCCAAATTTCTTCGCTAACGAGGTTGCGGACGACTGCGCAACGAAAGGCATGGCGTACTCATTACGTCTCCAGAATCCGGTTCGTTGATGCCGCGGTCATCATCTGGGCCATCGTAGGTGCGTACGGCGTACGTTTCGGTTTCGCGGACCTAACCAACGGCACTATCCGCGACTTCGATTATGTTCTCCTATCCGTAGCATTAGTATTAGCTTGGTGGCTAATGCTCGAGTTGTGGGGGTCTCGTGAATCCAAGGTGCTAGGTAGCGGAACAGATGAATACAAACGAATTATCTCGGCTTCCGCTTGGCTTTTTGGTTTCGTTGCCATTTTTTCCTACGGGTTCAGAATAGATACTGCCCGTGGATATGTTGGATTGGCTTTCCCAGCGGGCGCTTTAGGCCTGCTCATAGCCCGGTGGTTGATTAGGCAGCACCTCAACTTGGACCGCAGAAGAGGGCAAAGTAGCTCCCGAGTATTAATTGTTGGCAGCTCTGACTCCGCAGCGCATCTTGTTGAGTCCTTAGGTAGTGTTCCTGAAGCAGGCTACGTGCCTGTAGCTGCTCACCTACCCGGTGAAAGCAACCAGAGAGTCGAGCAAACGAATCTGACCGTTCCGGTCACCGGCCGAGAAACAGACGTAGAGTCGATTCTGGCCGCCATATCAAGCATTAAAGCCGACTCTGTCGCCATTTCAGCAGGTGCAAACATCCCCCCTCGCGACCTCCGGAAACTAGGGTGGGAGCTGGCTGCTCGTGATGTAGGAATGATACTGGCGCCAGCGCTTACAGATGTAGCCGGCCCGCGCATCCACACGCAACCAGTAGCCGGCTTGCCGCTAATTCACGTTTCCACCCCTAAGCTAACCGGCGGCAAGAAGGTTGCGAAACGGACTTTCGATATCGCGATTGCCGGGTCGCTGGTGGTCATTCTGTCCCCACTTTTTCTAATAATCGCTTTGTTGGTCAAGGGCACAAGCAGTGGACCAGTGTTTTATCGTCAAAGCAGGGTGGGACTACGTGGCTCAACCTTTGACATGCTTAAGTTTCGCTCCATGCGCCCAAATGCGGACGCCGAACTAGCGGCCCTGTTGGAAGCGCAAGGCTCAGCAGATAGACCACTGTTCAAAGTTGAAAACGATCCACGAATTACGCCGATAGGACGAATTCTACGCAAGTACTCTCTGGATGAATTGCCGCAACTCATCAACGTCCTGGGTGGCAGTATGAGCCTCGTAGGACCCCGGCCGCAGCGTGACGGCGAAGTCGCACTCTATGATGACGCAGCTCATCGCCGTCTCTATGTCAGTCCTGGAATGAGCGGGCTATGGCAGGTCAGTGGCCGTTCAAACTTGACCTGGGAAGAGAGCATCCGCCTCGATCTCTACTACGTTGAAAACTGGTCCTTGATGGGCGACGTAGTCATCCTGTTCCGTACATTTAAGGCCGTTTTCGCAAGCACAGGTGCCGTTTAGCACCGAATCGGCTAGACCAGATTCAACAATGGGGAAGGCAATCGTCTCATGCGCATTTCAGTTATCGGCTGTGGCTATTTAGGCGCCGTGCACGCCGCCTGCATGGCTAAACTCGGACACGAAGTAGTGGGGATAGAACTGGATGAAAGCAAAGCTAAGGCGCTTGCATCGGCAGAAGCGCCATTCTTCGAACCCGGCCTCGATGACCTCCTCCAGGACGTTCAGCAAACTGCTCGGTTGACTTTTACGAGTGACATCGCAAGAGCCGCTGGAAGCGATGTCCACTTTATTTGCGTCGGAACACCACAGAAGAAGGGGGAGAACGGCGCGGATCTCACATACGTCCACGCGGCGGTTCGTGCTCTGATCCCATACCTTTCGCCGGGTGATGTCCTCGTTGGGAAGTCGACGGTACCAGTTGGAACAGCAGCCGGGCTCGCCCGGTTGGTGGCTGACCACGTACCGGGTGTTCACGTTGTCTGGAATCCTGAATTCCTACGTGAAGGCCACGCGATTAAAGACACTCTTCAGCCCGACCGATTTGTATACGGCGTCGCCGATGGCTTGGAGGATAACGTCGCGGTCACTATCCTCGACAAGGTTTACGAGGCTCCACTGGCCGACGGAACCGTTCGGTTGGTCGTTGATCTACCAACTGCAGAGCTGGTAAAGACGGCCGCAAACTCCTTTTTGGCTACGAAGATTTCTTTCATCAATGCCATGGCAGAACTATGCGATGCTGCAGGAGCAGACGTGACCCAGTTGGCGGATGCAATTGGGCTCGACGAGCGTATCGGACGCAAGTTCCTCCAAGCTGGCATTGGTTTCGGTGGAGGATGCCTTCCGAAAGACATACGAGCTTTCATGGCACGAGCCGGGGAACTGGGCGCGGACCAGGCACTGACTTTCCTTAGAGAAGTCGACGCAATAAACATGCGCCGGCGTACTCGTGTTGTCGAGTTGACCCGCGAGCTCTGCGTGGACGGTTTGCTTGGAAAACGCATAACCGTGCTGGGCGCGGCTTTCAAGCCCGATAGCGACGATGTCCGGGATTCTCCTTCTCTGAGCATCGCGGCCCAGCTACAGCTCCAGGGCGCCGTAGTGACGGTCACCGATCCAAAAGCCCTAGCCAATGCATCACGTCGCTTTCCTGAACTGCAATACGAGCCCGAATTGGATCAGGCCCTCCGCAACGCCGACGCCGTCCTGCTGTTGACGGAGTGGAACGAATATCGGGATCTCGACCCATATGTTGTCAAGGATCTCGTTACTGAACCACGGATCCTAGACGGTCGAAACGTTTTGGATTCTGCCAAATGGCGCACAGCCGGGTGGCAGTACCGCGGCCTCGGAAGGCCGTAATCTTGGACGCGAATACCACGGAGACCAGCGACGACGACAAGTCAGTCGCGCCCCGATTGGCACGGAGCCGCACGCCCCGGCGATCTGGGCGGATAGGGATATGGCTACTCGCATTCGTTCTGGTCGTTCTGGGAGCCGGGGCTTGGGTAGGCTCTAGGGCGCTGGTTATCGGCACGGAACTTAAGGATGCCTCAGCCCTCGTCCCTGCACTGAAAAAAGCTATCGCTTCCAACGATGTGACTTCGGTTGCTGAGTCCGTCGATTCCCTCCAGCGACATACAAGTCGCGCACGTGAAGCTGCGAACGACCCTCTCTGGAAAGCGTCCTCACTAATTCCATGGGTCGGCGCAAACGTCAGCGCTGCGAGTGAAGCGGCCACTTCCGCCGACGATGTTGCTCAACTCGCAGCTGGACCGCTTGCAGATGTCTTTCAGTCCTTAGATTGGAAGTCACTGAGCCCCACACCGGAGGGCATGGCCCTGAGCCCGATAAAGTCTGCGGCGCCCAAAGTCCAAGCAGCCGCCCATGCCGTGAGGGAATCGGTAAGGAGGCTACATGGCATTGATTCAACCAAGCTACTGCCCCAGATCTCCGAGCCCCTCGCTGAAGCCAGGAACGACTTATCGACCTTGAGCAGCCAACTCGACACTGCGGCCGATGCCGCGGTGTTAGCCCCATCGATGCTTGGCGCCGATGAGCCCAGGCGGTACCTGCTTTTGATGCAAAATAACGCTGAGTCAAGGGCTACAGGTGGTATTCCTGGAGCGCTCGCCGTGCTGGACTTTGATCAGGGTCAACTCAGCTTGAAATCACAAACGAGTGCCGGCGCCTTGGGCCAATTCACGCCTCCGCTGCCTATAAGCACTGAGGAGCAAGCAATCTACTCGCCACGAGTCGGCAAGTTTATGCAGGACGTGAATCTCACTCCGGATTTTGCCACCACCGCACCCACGGCAAAGGCCATGTGGGAACAAAGGACCGGCGAGAAGGTTGACGGAGTGGTTTCACTGGATCCGGTT
This sequence comes from Paenarthrobacter sp. YJN-5, assembly GCF_015040095.1. Classification (NCBI taxonomy): domain Bacteria; kingdom Bacillati; phylum Actinomycetota; class Actinomycetes; order Micrococcales; family Micrococcaceae; genus Paenarthrobacter; species Paenarthrobacter sp. YJN-5. The sequence goes on along the minus strand of NZ_CP053544.1, from coordinate 1,062,988 downwards.
GCGTTGAGCTACTTGCTGGAAGCAACGGGTCCGGTAGAAGTTAGAGATCCCGCGGTATTACAGATCAGCGGGGGTCTACCCACTGAACTCAGCAGCAGAAATGTAGTGAAAACACTGCTCTCAGATGCCTACGCGGCGATCGAAGATCCGGACCTTCAAGACGTCTACTTCGCCGGGGCAGCGAAAGAGATTTTCTCTGCCCTTTCTGACGGCAAGAGTGATGCCAAGGGACTAATGGAGGCCCTTGCCAGAGGCGTCGAAGAACGACGCATCCTGTTATGGTCGAGCGCTGAGCCTGAGCAGTCTGTTCTTGCAAAATATCGCGTTGCTGGTCTCGTCTCGGGGCCGAGCGTAACGCCAGCTCAGTTCGGCATCTACTTCAACGATGGCACCGGGGCAAAGATGGATTACTGGGTGAAGCGCTCAGTACGCGTGGTGAAGGATTGCACTCGCGACGGATACCGTGCGGTTACCGTAAGGGTTACGAGCACTAACACTGCACCTAACGACGCTGGGGAGTCTCTACCCGACTATGTGACTGGCGTGGGTGCATATGGAGTGCCCCCAGGATCGGCGCAGACCAACGTAATTGCGTATGGACCTGCACAGTCGACGATTGACACGGTCGTAAAAGACGGGGCTCAGGTCCCCTTTGCGGCGCACAAGCATAATCAACGAGGGGTTGGAGCTTCGACGGTGCGCTTGAAGCCTGGAGAAAGCACGACATTGGACTTCAACTTTGGCCACATCGTGCAGAATACTGAGCTGAACATGGTTGTCACGCCAACTACACAAGCTGTGAAAGATGTCGTGCTTCCTGCCGCGTTGGCATCGTGTGAATAAGACACCAACAGGTTGTTAAGCCTTTGTAACAGCTCTCGATTTACTTTGCTGTCAACAACTCTTGAATGGTAGGTTTTACGTGGGCAGCACATGAGATTTCGCTTACGGTCTCGTAGGTCTCGGAAATCTCCAACACCAGGACGTACCACTCAAGGGTCTCAGGGGGGACACACATGAAGAAATCTCTTGCAGCGCTTGCGCTCGCAGGCTCTATTGCACTCGTCGGCGCAGTGCCGGCTGTAGCTACAAACTACCCGGCACCCGGCTCAGGGATCACGGTATCGGACGGCACCGTAGCACCGGGCCAGCCCATCACCGTCAGCGCCCAAGGCTTCACTCCGGGCGAAGTCGTTGTTTTCTCCGTGGTCCAGTCGGGCGCACCGTTGGCCACCGGCGGTAGCGTCTCCGCCGGAAGCCTTTCCGTCTCCGGTCGGATTCCGTTGGCCCCGTCCAACATTTCTTCGACAGCCAACGGGAATGGTGCAGCCTCCGCTCAGATCGTTATCAACGAGCCGGGTACCTACGCTGTCACCGCAACGGGCCAGACCTCCGGCGTCACAGTGGGTCCCGTCACCGTTGTAGTTGGCGGTGCAGCCCTTCCCAACACCGGCGCAAACGCTGGCGCTGGCACGGGTGCTGACCTGGCGAACACCGGCGGAACGCCGCTGGCAAACACCGGCGCTGACTCCAGCCTGATCCTCTGGTCCCTGGTGGGCGCTGGAGCACTGGCAGCTGGTACGGCATCCGTCGTGGTAGCACGCCGCCGCGCCAAGGGCACGGAGGCTTCTGCCTAATTCGGGCTTTAGCAATTGAGGGTGGATTCCCCAGCATTTCTTGCTGGGGAATCCACCCTCAGTTATTTAGTTCCCCAATCGACCTCCGCTGTGGTATCCATATCCTTATGGGACGGCATTGGAGAAGACGCAGGTGGGTGTTGAATCTTCCAACCATCGCGTTGCCGCGACCAAGCCTTTCTCAGGGATTTCTTCAGTACGTTCTGCTGGGCCTCTTGGCGATCGCGGCTTTCACCGTGAGTGCCTGGGCGCTCGTCCGAACCTAGTAAGGCGCATTTGAAAAACCCACTCCCCTGGCGCTTCGCCATGGCAGCCTACCTGGCGTGCCTGGCTGCAGTCGGGTTTTGGCCGACACCAGTGGACAAACCAATTCAAGGGACACTGGCCTCCATCCTGGGGTACCTGCACGATCACGGTGTACCAGGGTGGTTCAACTATAAATTCATTGAAGCCTCGGCCAATGTCGTGCTGTTTATCCCCTTCGGAATTCTCATCGCTATGTCACTTCCAGGATTGAAATGGTGGCGACTTGTCGCGCTTGGCGCACTGGCGTCCATCTGCATAGAGCTTGGTCAGTTGCTCTTCATGGCAGCACGATTCGCCACACTCATGGACATCCTCATGAATACGGCGGGAGCCCTTATTGGCGTAGCGATTGTTCGGCTGATACTGCGCAAACTCACGGCTCCTCCGACCTCGACTACAGCGACTCTGTCAAGTCACAAAGATCTCTTGTGAATTTCTTTCGGCGCTTTGCAAAGTTTTTGACAAGGAGCCTTAGGATAGTGCTGGCGGTGCGCCTCACCACACATGTTGCCCAAACAGGGGCGTACCGCTGCTAAATTCCGCTGGGACGCTTTGTAACAAAGAACTCCCCCGTCTCGGCGCCAGCAAAGTTGCGCACCCGAGAGGACATCACTTGCCGTACGTAGATATCAACCCGCACAAAACGGGGCCTAAATGGCCTGCCTACGTGGGGCTGTCGATCCTGCTCATCGTGACCATCGCCGTCGTTACATACGTGCTGACTGCGCACTAGCGCAGGGAGATCCTCCGCCGTCGGTCGGTACCATCGCGAAGGTCCCGGTTCAGCCTCCGGTCACCGTGGTACAGGATCGACTGCCAATCGACTTCCTCGGCCGTCTTGGGAACTACCGGGGACTTTGTCTGGGTCTTTGCTTTCGGGGTCACGTAGAGCCAATTGATGGCCCCCAGGAACACATCCACCACCGAGTTCCACAGACCGATGTAGGACTGGATGCACACCATGGCCAGCACGGCGTTGAGTGAAGCGAAGGCAACGTTGCCCCAGTTCTGATGCTGGAAGTCGCGCCAAATGGTCAGGGCAGAGAATGCGACGATCGCGTACGGAATCAGCACGTAGATCGCCGGAGCGGCCGTCCGGTTTTTCACCTTCGGCGTGCGGACAAAGGGTATCTTGTCTCCCGTCAGTCCCTGTTGGAGCGACTTCAACACGCCGGCAAGGTTGACCGGCAGCAAAATCAAGTTGAACCCGTAAATGCGGAAGATGTCACTGAACCGGTGGCCGCAGTCGCGGAGGTCGGATCCCATGCACAGGAAGTACGGCAAGGCGGCCACAAAAACGGCCGGACTGAGCAGCCTGCTGTCATAGGGGTACGCCAGCAGGAAGAGCAGGCCAAAGCTCGCCCACGTAATGGACGCCATGTAATTCACCCGAAGAAGGACTTCGCGGAAAAGGATCCGCTCCCTTTGGTAGCGCCGTTGCGAGAGTTGATTCCACAGCTTGGGCAGGATCAAGAGTCCACCGTTGGCCCATCGCCGGCGCTGCACCACCAGTGAACCGAAATCCGGCGGTGTGGCGCTGTAGCTCAACCGCTCCGGATAGTTCACCAGCGTCCAGCCGTAGGTTCCAAGGTCGATGCTTGACTCGGTGTCCTCAATGACGGTCCGGTCCTGGATGTAGGTGCGGACTTCAAAGCCACCAACCGTCTCCACTTCCACAATGTCCTCCAGGGCACGTTTGCGGATGATCGCATTTGCACCCACCCAGAACGTGGCGCCGTAATAGCTCATGCCCTGGTGCAGAATGTGCTGAATGTCCGTGGTGGCCCCGGCGATCCTCTCAATCCTTGTAGGAGCACCGCGGAAGGACGAATACGGTGTTTGAGTGACGGCAACCCGCTCGTTGCCGGGCGACTCCAGGAAATACACCAACCGCAGGCAATAGTCCCTCAGCAGCAGGGAGTCTGCGTCCAGTGTCAACAGATAGGTGCTGTCCGGGACTACCAGGTCGTCCTCACGCGGCGTGGTAGCAGGGCGGAGTACGGTTTGGCCGGCCGTTTCCTCTTTCCTCCACCGCTTGCCCATCAATGAGATGTAGGCATTGAGATTCATGGCCTTATTGGCCTCGTGGGACAGGCTCGCGTAGCGCTTACGCTCGAAGTTCTCCAGCCGGACATTGAAGATCCACGTGAGCCGCAGGTAGAGCTGTTCAGCCCGTTCAACGTCGGGGGATGTCGTCTGCGCCTTAGCCGCTTCGAGCGCCACAAGCACCAATCGGAGTTCCCTGGCCAGCCCCATGATCACCAGATCCACAAAGAACTCATCAACATGGTCCTGGACGTTTTCGGCCTCAGCCATGGCTTCAAGCCATTCAGCCGCAGCCTGGTATTCAAGGATCAGCCGGTCGAGTTCATCGGAGGAAACTTGGTCCGTCTCAAGGACACCGGAACCATAACGTCCCCTGAACGCACTCAGCGCTTGGTTGGCCCTGTCAGCAGGAGCGGACATCGCATGCTCAATGTGCCCGGCAAGTTCGCGCGTCTGTTCGAGCCGCGCCTTCTTCTCAGGGTCCGTGGGATTGGGCGGATCGTCCAACAACAGCACGACACGAAGGTCCGGAAACTCCTGCAAGGCTGCAGACCACAAGGTTCCCCGCACCACATGCGGCTCTTCAGCATAAGAAGGCACAAGGACCGTGACGGACTCCGAGTAGTTGGCAAAATGCTTGTCCAACTCCCCCCTCGGAACCCGGCGATGCTCCCGGAACCGATAAAGCGCGCCCTGCCGGGCCATGAGATACATCAGGGCAGAGAACGTTAGGAACGTAACCACCACTAAATAGGACACGGATTCCAGTCGGAACCGGAATCCCGCGTACGGATCCTCGACGAATTGACGGATAACGGTGGAAACGACGTAGTAAATCCACGACCCCACAGTGACCAACATCGCCAGGCGGCCCAGGATGATCTTTCTGGAGCTAGGGGTGGGGTGGACGATCGACATGGGTTCGGAACGTCGTTCCGATCCCCACTGCCGTCTGCGGCCCCCGGATTCCGGGGTCTTTGCGGTTGTCTTGCCCGAATCCCGCACATGGTCAGGTGAGTCCACCAACTGGTCCGTCAATCGTTCCCCATCAAAATGGACACCGGGCTGAGCCCCCGGCGTCCCGTTGCACGTCGGCCTTCCGTCACCCCCGCGACGCTAATACGCCTTATAGTAATCCACAAAGGGCGCTTGTCGATTGCTGTCGTAAACCGTTGACACCGAAGCAGTAATAGCGTCCTGAAATTAAGAATCTTTGCATCTTATAGACAATTATCTTGCTCAGCGTGGGAGTTTCTGTGTCCAAGTATTTCCCGGGGCGAAGGCTTTCCGTGCCTCGTCTTGCTCTGCTTGTCCTGGTATTGGTTGGACTTGTTGGTGGCGGGATTGCCACATGGCAGAGCTACTCGGACAGCCGTGCGGCCGCAGCTTCCCCGTCAATCTTCGCCGGATACGTGGATGTGACGGCAACACCGCGGTACGCCTTCGAGCAGCCCGTGAACGAAGACGCAAAATCCGTAGTTTTGTCCTTCATCGTGGCCAGCGAAAAGGACGCTTGCTCCCCCTCATGGGGAAACTTCTACAGCTTGGATCAAGCCGGATCGGATCTTGATCTGGATCGCCGAATTGCACGATTACGGCAAGCCGGCGGTGACGTGTCGGTTTCTTTTGGCGGCCTCACCAATAAGGAATTGGCCACTGCCTGCACCGACGAATCCAAGCTCAAGGCAGCTTACTCGGAAGTCATCGACCGCTACGATCTGTCCGTGGTGGATTTGGACATCGAAGGTGCAGCACTGTCCAATACGGCCGCCATCAAAAGGCTGGCAAAGGTGATGCGCGAACTTCAGGAAGACCGCCAATCCAAGAAGAAAGCCCTGTCGATCTGGCTCACGCTTCCGGTGGTTCCCAGCGGCCTCACCAGCGAAGGCACGGCCGCTGTTCAAGAGCTGCTTTCGGCGGGTGTGGGCCTTGCCGGCGTCAATGTCATGACCATGGACTACGGAGACAGCAGGGTGCCCGACCAGTCAATGCTCCAAGCCTCCATCGCAGCAGCTGAAGCCACGCACTCCCAGCTCAGCAACGTTTACTCCGCGGTCCACCAGGAGATCGGCGCACAAACCCTGTGGCGCAAGATCGGCCTCACGCCCATGATCGGCCAGAACGACGTAGAGGCTGACGTCTTCACCCTCCAAGATGCCCAAGGACTTCACGACTTCGCCGTGTCCAAGGGCATCGGCAGGATGTCCATGTGGTCCCTCAACAGGGACGCCGAATGCGGCCCGAACTACCCCACGCTGACCGTAGTCTCGGATGCCTGCAGCGGAGTGGAACAGGGTGATCAGCGCTTCTCCGAGGTTTTGGGAGCGGCGGCCGACGTGAAGCTGCCGGGCGTTCCGGACGCGTCTCCTACAGCTGCCACCACTACAGCAGCGCCGGTGGTGGATGACCCCGCCACCAGCCCCTACCCGATCTGGTCCGGCCTGGCCGCCTACACCAAGGCAGAGCGGGTTGTCTGGCAGGGAAACGTCTACGAAGCCAAGTGGTGGACCAAGGACGATGTGCCCAACAATCCGGTAGCAAAAGGTTCCTCCGCGCCCTGGGCACTGATCGGCCCGGTGCTTCCCGGAGATAAGCCCCAGCCGCAGGTCACCGCGCCCGCAGGAACGTATCCGGAATGGTCATCCGGCACCGTCTACCGCAAGGGCGATCGGGTGATGTTCGATCAGAAGGTCTTCGAAGCCAAGTGGTGGTCCCAGGGACAAAGCCCGGAAACTGCACTTCAGGGCTCAACGGAATCAGCCTGGATGAAACTCTCCAACGAAGAGCTATCCAGGCTGATCTCCGGCGACGCGGCGAAGTAAACGGGCGGCGTGCCCGGGGGGCTCTTGCTTAGTCCAGGAATTCCTTCATCCAGGACTTCAAGTCCTCCCCAAATTCGGGTCGCTCTGAAGCCAAAGTAATGACGGCTTTCAGGTAGCTGAGCTTGTCGCCGGTGTCGTAGCGGCGACCCCGGAAAACAACACCGTAAACGCCCGAACCTTCGCCCTCGGCGGCGGCGAGTGTCTGCAAAGCATCGGTGAGCTGGATTTCGCCTCCGCGGCCGGGCGCGGTGTTCTCCAGAACGTCGAAAACAGCCGGGTGAAGGACGTAGCGCCCGATGATGGCCAGGTTGGACGGAGCCTCATCCACACTGGGCTTCTCCACGAGCTCGTTGACCCGGACGTAACCTTCGCCGTCGATAGCGGAGATGTCTGCGCAGCCGTAGGCACTGATCTGGGACGGCTCCACCTCGATCAAGGCGATGACCGAACCACCGGTCTTGGCCTGCACCTCCATCATGGTGGTCAGGAGTTCATCCCGTTCATCAATCAGGTCATCTCCCAGCAGAACCGCGAACGGTTCATCACCAACATGCTGGCGCGCACACAGCACGGCGTGCCCCAAACCCTTCGGTTCACCCTGCCGCACGTAGTGGATGGGACCGAGCTCGGAAGCATAGTGAACGGCTTCCAGCCGGGACAGGTCACCCTTCAGCTCCAGGGTCCGCTCCAGCGCAGGCTCCCGGTCAAAGTGGTCCTCCAAAGCACGCTTGCTGCGTCCGGTAATCATCAAGACGTCGGAGAGGCCTGCGTTTGTGGCTTCCTCGACCACGTACTGGATAGCCGGGGCATCCACTACCGGCAACATCTCCTTTGGCATTGCCTTGGTAGCGGGCAGGAAACGGGTGCCCAATCCTGCCGCTGGAATGACGGCCTTGCGAACAGTTTTCCCCATATGAGTCATGAACAAATCCTAGAAAATCCGCCTAAAATCACGAAATTCGTGACCGTTCTCCTTACTGGTTAAGTCAAGAGAATCTTGACTTAACCTTGAGCGCCCGCCGCACTCCCTCTTGAGAAAGGACAGCGAGAGTACTTACAGGCACAAAGCCGGAACAAAAAACGAAAGCAGGTCTCACCATGAAGAACAACACAATGCTCAAAGGCGCAGCGGCGATCGTCCTGGGTGGGGCTCTGCTCCTGGGCGGCGGAGGCACGCTGGCCTGGTGGAATGCAGCCGATTCCGCCGCAGCCGGAACAATCTCCGCCGGCGAGCTGAACGTCAAGGCAGGAGCCGGTGTGTGGAAGGACCGCAGCGGCTCCACCGTGAATCTCAGCACTTACAAGGTGGTCCCCGGCGACAAGCTCACCTACACCCAGGATCTGGACGTCACCCTCACCGGCGACAAGATGGCAGCCAACCTGGTGGCCGTGAACGCCGACGCAGGAGCCGGTTTCACCCCGGAGAACGTCGTCATCACCGCCCCCACCCTGACGGTCGGCGGCGTCGCGATCGAAAACCCGCTGACCACGTCCCAGCACGTGACTGCGAGCATCAGCTTCGAATTCAAATCGACGACCACCGGCACCGCTGACGTCAACGCCACCAAGAACCTGGGAACGGTCGGATTCACCCTGCAGCAGGTCACCCAGACCGGCCTTCAGTAACCCGCAGCCAGTAAATACCCAGCAGGAGTGGCAATGAGAATCCCCGGAAGCATCAAGACAGCAGGCCTCATGGTCGCTGCGGTGCTTCTGGGGCTCATGGCGGTGCAGGGAACGTACGCGCTCTGGTCTTCCACCGCCGTCGCGACTCCCGGCACAGTTCAGGCCTCCTCCTTCACAGTGAACCTGACCGGCAGCCCCTCAACGGCCTCCACTCCCATGACCATAAACGGTCAAGCCACCTCATTGGCCCTCACCACCACCCAAGCGCCGCTCCAGGACCTGGTGCGGGGCGGCTCGGTTTACACCTCGGTGAAGATCAGTAACGCCAGCGACGCCGGAGGTGTCTTTGACATCAACGTCACCGCTACCGCGCCAACACTCAGCAACGTAGGGAGCGGAACGCTGGCCGGGTACCTCAGCGTGAGCGCCACGACAGCGGCATCACCTGACGCTTGCCCTGCGGCTACCGGGTACCAGTCACTGACGACCGGGGTCACCACCCCGGCTATCGCCAAGGGCACCAACGCATTTCTCTGTTTCAAAGTGACCCTCAGCTCCACTGCCCCTGTGAGCGTTGAAGGCAACTCGGTCTCCATCCTCATCCCCCTCCATGCCCGCCAGAAATGTGGTGTTCCCAATGGTTGTGCTTAACAGTCCCCGGACGCAGCCCAGCGTCCAGACCCCGGTTGGCGCCTCCGCCACCACAGTTGGCACCTCAAGCCCCAGGTGGGCGCACCGCATTGGTCGGGCAGTCGGCGTCGTACTTCTTTCGCTCGCCGTCCTGGTTGTTTCGGTCCTGATCCTGGTACCCAAGGTGATCGGCGCCCAGACGTACTCGGTGCTGACCAACTCCATGGCACCCAAGTACTCCCCCGGCACGTTCATAGTGGTGCAGCCCGTACCGTTCGACGAACTGAAGCTGGGCGACGTCATCACCTACCAGATCAAGTCCGGGCAACCCGGGGTGATCACCCACCGCATCACCGGCATGGGCTTCCTGCAGACCGGAGAGAAGACCCTCACCCTCAAAGGCGACAACAACGATGTGGTTGACCCCGACCCCGTGCGCGAAATGCAGGTGCGCGGCAAGCTGCTCTACGCCGTTCCCTACGTTGGGTTCGTCGGCAACGCGCTGGGAAACAGCGACCGCTCACTGTGGCTGGTCATCGGGGCCGTGGGGCTGATCGGCTACGGCGGCATCACCGTCTTCCGGGTAGTGCGATCCTCCAGGAATTCCACCAAGGCCAATGACTCTGAAGAAGCAGGGCAGAACCCATGAACCCGAACAAGCACCCGTCGGCCGTCATCCTGGCCATCGGCGTCTTCTGCCTGACCGTGATGCTGGGGATCGGTGGACCGGCTGCGGTGGGGCTGTGGGAACAAAGCTCCTCAGCCACCATGACGGTCCGGGCGGCAGTAACGAGCCCGACGGTCACGTGCACCACGTTGGGGTCCAACGACGGTGTACGGCTGACCATCACAGGAGTTTCCAACCCCACCACCGTTTCCGTCGCGGCGAAACTGCCGACGGAACAGAACTACGGGGCGGGCGTTGCGGGCTTGGCCGTACTGAACTCCGCAGTGGACATCACCCCCGCCACCCTGGTGCTGGCCAAACCAACCATCGCCAATAATGACGTCGTATCCCTCCGGATCGCGATAACCCAAGCGAACCTGAACGTGGTCACCACGGAATACTCCTACGTGAAGATCTTCAGCCAGGGGAAAAAGGCTCAGTGCCAGGCGACCCTCTAGGGCAGGCCGCTAGTGGCTTCCTGACGGCCCCTCGAACGTAGCCCCCGTACTCCCCTGCGGCACCACCACATGGACCGCGTTGCGCTGGACCGTGAAGTCCGTCGACGTTTCCGTGGCGATCTCGCCGTCGAGGTTTACCGGCATGGACGGGTGGGTGACCAGCCGGACGTTCCTGGTCTCCAAGTGGTACACGCGGTCATGGTCCACGAAGCTTCCATCTTTCAGGAGCCGCGCAATCTTCACGTGCTCCCTCAGCGGTGCGGCAAGGATGGCGTAGATGTCCAGGGTGTGGTCGTCGATCCCGGCCATCGGTGAAACAGTATTGCCGCCGCCGTAATGCCTGCCGTTTCCCACGGCGACCTGGAGCAGGTCCTCCAGCTCCAATGTTGGGTGGTCGCCGTCCGGGAACTCCAGCCGGGCACGGAACGGCCGGTGTCGGGCATAGGCCTGGACCGTTGCGACGCCGTACGCCAAGGGACCGATCCGTCGCTTGAGCGCAGGGCTGAGCGCTTGGGTGACACCGACTGAAAGGCCAACGGAAGCCACATTGAGGAACGGATGCCCATTTGCCCGGCCGAGGTCTATGTCCACCACTTTCCCGTCAGCGATAACGGCGCAGGCTTCCGCGAGGTTGGCCGGAATTTCGAGTGTCCGGGCAAGATCATTGGCTGTCCCCAGCGGGAGCACGCCGAGCACGGTGTCAGTCCCGGCAAGCAGCCCGGCAGCGTAGCTCACCGTGCCGTCGCCGCCGCCCACAACCACCAGGTCATGCTGCTCCGCTGCCACGCGATCGAGCACACCCGTCAGCTCCGCACCCGAGGTCACCGGATGGACTGCGGTAACCGGCACGCCGGCCTGCTTGAGGAGATCGACGGCGGACGTCGCGGCAGCGGCCCCACGACGTGAAGCCGCATTGATCACCACGGCAACAGAGCGGGCCTCACGGACGGATTTCATGCTGACCATCGTAGGCGGACGGACCTTGGAGAACCCTGCGAAGGCTCTGCGCGCTGCAGGCCCGGTTGCCTACGCCGGTCGTTCATACAGGATCTGCCCATGTTGTCAGCGGCACCCACTAGGCTTATCGAATGGGAATTGGGGATCACAAGTCACTGGAACAAGGTCTCTTACATCACGAGAAATGCGATGGCTGCCTTGAAACCAGACCTGCGCTCAAAACCTACATAGACACAGAAGACACCTTGCTCTCTGTTGAACGGTACATCCAGTGTGGCTCGTTCGTTTGGGACTTCAGCGTCGGACTCTTGGCAGAGCACCGGGCGACGAAGGGCTTGGAAAACGTGGTCAGAGCCTGCTCGGCTCATGCCAACTACCATCTGCATCGGTGGGAGTACCTGTTTCCTCGTAGGAAACAGGTACCGGAATCTTTGGCCATGCTGGACAATGAAGAACAGGCACACGAGGCGTCCCTCGACGCCTACAGCCGCGTGATTGTTGACGCAGTGGAATGGAGGGAAACGTGGCGAGCAGGGAAACTCTGAAGAGCCGCGCCAAGATCGCTGCGCGTTTTTCCGCGCTTATGCGCACCCAAAAGTTCTACGAAGCTGCCAGCGAGATGATGCCGGTTGACTCTCAGGGTGAGTACTCAGTGATAGTGGCTGATCCCGCAGAATCGGCGGTGGTAACCATTCATCGAATGGAACAACTACGCGAACAGGCCCTGACCTTGGTTACGGTGTTGGACGAGCGCATCAACGTAACCTTCTTCAGGATCAGTGATAACGCCGGGCCTGACACCAAAGAGGTTGATCAGTCCAGCGACGATGTCGTCGACATTACGGGTGGCATGAGCGTTAAGGACTGGCTTATGGCAATCGACGTGTTCGGCGAGGGGAAGCCATTTACCGTATCTGGACGCGAATTCGCGGCGGAACTCACTCCCATGACCATGACCAACCACTGAAGCCAACTACCCCTTGAAAACAGGCGCCCGCTTCTCCTGGAACGCCCGGAAGCCCTCAGCGTAGTCATCGGTCTTGCACAGGCGGGCCTGCTCGGTGTTCTCCTCGGCCATTGACTCCCACAGCCCAAGGCGCTGATCACGGATGTGGGCCACCAGCTCCTTGGAGGCGACGAATGCCTGCGTGGCACCGGAAGCCACGCGCTCCACGATGGACCGGGTGGTCGGCAGCAAGGCGTCATCCGGCATGGCCCGGCTGAACATGCCCTGTGCCACGGCTTCGGTCCCGGAAATGAGGTCAGCCGTGTAGATCAGGTCCAAGGTGCGGTGCATGCCAAGGCGCTCGGCGAAGTACCAGTGTCCACCGGAATCCAGCGTCGCGCCGAGCTTGGCGAAGGGAGAGCCGAACTTGGCATTCTCCGCCACATATACAACGTCCGTGGCCAGCAGCAGGCCAAGCCCGACGCCCAGGCACGCACCGTGCGCAGCTGCGAAGGTGGGTGCAGGGAACGCTGCCATCTTCTTCAGCAACGGCTCCACCAAGCCGCCCAGGTACGCCTGGGCGTCATCGGTTTCGGGGGTCACGCCGGCGATGTCGCGCCCGGCGCAGAAGGCCCGGCCCTCTCCGCGAAGCAGCAGCGCCCGGACATCACCGCGTTCGGCGGCGGCAGCAGCGTCGTCGTACGCTTCGCCCAACTCGGCAAGCGCGTCTTCGTCCAGCGAGTTCAGCTTCTGCGGGGCGTTGAGGACGATTTCGGCGATGCCGTTGGCAATGGAGAGCTCGATCATGGGGACTCCTTAGACGTCGAAGTCGACGGTAACTTCTTCGCTGGTGGGGTGGGCCTGGCAGGTGAGGACGTAGCCCTTGTCCAGCTCGTCCTGCTCCAGGGCGTAGTTCTCATCCATGGTCACGGTACCCGTCACCACCTTGGCGCGGCAGGTGCCGCACACGCCGCCGGCGCAAGCGAACGGAACGTCCGGGCGGACGCGCAGGGCTGCGTTGAGGATGGATTCGCGGGCGTGGGTGGGGCTGGCGACGTCGCCGGTGAGGCCGTCCAGCTTGAAGGTGATCTTGTAGGTATCCTGCGACTCGTCCTCCACAACCGGGCGGCCGGCGTTGCCTTCAGGACGGTCCGGGCGGCCCGTGGTGAACAGCTCGAAGCGCACGTGCTCCGGCTCCACGCCGCGCGCAGCCAGGGTGTCACGGCACAACTGGACCAGTTCGAACGGCCCGCACAGGAACCATTCATCCACATCCTCGGCATGGATCGCGGAGGACAACAGCGCCTGCAACTTCTCCGAATCGATGCGGCCCGTCATCAGCGGCGCAATACGCTGCTCGCGGGACAGGACGTGGTGAAGCGCCAGGCGGGTGGGGTACTTGTCCTTCAGGTCCGCCAGCTCTTCCAGGAACATGACGTCCATGGCGGCCTTGTTGGCGTAGATGAGATCGAACGTGGTGTCCGGGTTGGCGGCCAGCAGCGTGCGGGCAATCGCGATAACCGGCGTGATGCCCGAACCCGCCGCGATGGCCACGAAGTTGCCCGGCTCCCCCGCCAGTTCCTCCGGGTGGTTCATGGAGTTCATGACGTTGTGCTGCACGGACGCGCCGTCCTTGCCGTGCCGCGAAATGAACGCACCCTGCGGACTCATGACGTCCAGGGTGTCCCCGGCCTTCAGCTCGGCATTGGCCCACGTGGAGAAGATGCCGCCAAGGTCCTTCTTGATGGCCACGCGGATCTCGCTGCTGCCGTCGCCAAACGTGCGCGGTTCGGCGCAGATCGAATAGCTGCGGCGTACCTCGTGCAGCTCACCGTCCGCACCCGGCAGCGACGCGCGGAGGGCAACGTATTGGCCGGGCAGGTAGTCGTACTGGCCGGCCAGCTCGACGGGAACACCAAACGTGACCTCGATTGCGTCGTCCGTAAGGCGCCGGACTTCCGAGACGGTCAGGTTGTGGAAAGACGCACGACGGCGGCTGGCCGTCTGGGTTTCGGTGGTCATGCTCTTCCTTACAGGACTTTGAAGTAGTCGAACGGTTCCTTGCAGTCCTGGCAGACAAACAGTGCCTTGCAGGACGTGGAACCGAAGCGGGTGAGTTCCTTGGTGTTCAGCGATGAACACTGCGGGCATTTCACGGCCAGGTTCAAACGGACGGGACCGGAATGGCCACCGGCAGCGGACCGGCCCGAAGGCGGCGCAATTCCGTATTCCTCCAGCTTCGCCTTGCCGGCCTCGGTCATCCAGTCAGTGGTCCATGCCGGGGACAGGACCAGGTTGATGTCGACCTTCGCGTAGCCTTCCTTCTCGAAAGCCTTCCGCAGGTCATCGCCAATGGCGTCCATGGCCGGGCAGCCCGAGTACGTGGGCGTGATGGTCACCTCGACGGCGGAAGCCGCCGGGCCGCCGTCGTGCCCGCCTCCCGAAGCGGCTGCCTCTGGCGACTCGACAACGCGCACGCCGCGCAGGATCCCCAAGTCCTCAATGGTGAGGACCGGGATCTCCGGATCGCAAACGGTGGACGCGACGTCCCACGCATGCTGTTCCGCGGCGGTCAAGGAGCTTACCGTGGCCATGGTGGTCACCAGCTCGCGCCGGGGTGCTCGCGGGCCAGGACCTGCATCTCGGCCAGGATGTACCCCATGTGCTCGGAGTGCTTGCCGCGACGGCCACCACCCGGCGCCTGCGGAACGGCCGGGATCTCCAGCTCGGCCTCGGCCAGGATCTCGCCGGTCAGGCGATCAAACTCTGCCCGCAGGCTGGACGGCTGGACAGCAACGCCGGCTTCGGCCAGGCGCGTGGTGAGTTCATCGTCTTCAAAGAGTTCATCAACGTACGGCCATACGAGGGTCAAGCCCTTGATCATGCGCTCGCGCGACTCATCCGTGCCACCGGCAAGGCGCAGCACCCACTGGGCGCTGTGGTCGCGGTGGTAGTCAACTTCCTTCACGGCCTTCGCGGAAATGGCTGCGATGGTTGCATCCGTGGACGCGGTGAGCGCCGTGTAGAGCTGGTACTGGTAGAAGCTCACAATGAACTGGCGCGCGATGGTCACCGCGAAGTCGCCGTTGGGCTGCTCGAACAGGTGCGCCGAACGGAACTCGTGCTCGCGGCGGAAGTAGGCGAGGTCGTCTTCCGACTTGTCCCAAGCGGCACCGGCGTAGGTCAAGAAGGACCGTGCGTGGCCCAACTGGTCCAGCGCGATGTTGCCAAGCGCTATGTCTTCCTCGAGCTCGGGAGCGCGGGAAATCCAGTGGCCCAGGCGCTGGGCAAGGATCAGTCCGTCATCGCCCAGGCGCAGTGCGTACTCGGCCACATCTTCGCTGGGCTTCACTTCCCCGCGGCGGATCTCAAGGGCGATGTCCTCGGGACGCAGTGCGTTGCCCGGGGTGATACGGGTGGCACTGGCCGAACCGTCACCGGACGCACCCGCACCGGAGACGCCCACGGAGATATCGCCGTGGCCTTCGATGGCGAAGTCAGTTGCTTTGTCAGTCACAGGTGCTTCACGCCTTCACTCTTGGTGTAGTACGTCGCATGGCGGTAATCCTTGCCCTGCGGGGATTCGAAGAACGAGCCCTTGGAATCGGGATCGCTGGCGGCAATTGCCTCGGCCGGCACAACCCAGATGGACACGCCCTCGTTGCGGCGCGTGTACAGATCGCGGGCGTTGCGGAGGGCCATGGCGGCGTCCGGTGCGTGCAAGGAACCTGCATGCACGTGGGACAGGCCGCGGCTGGACCGGACGAAGACCTCCCAGAGGGACCAGGGAGTTTCTTCCTTGGCGTCGCCGGACGTGACGTTCCCGCGCGGGGCGGGCGCCGCCGTCGTGCTGTTTGCAGCGGCGACCTTGGGTGCCTCGCTGTTGATTTCGCCAGCGGCGCTGGCCGGAGCTTCCGGGTTTCCGTGGGGAGCCATTATGCTGCGTTCGCTTTCTGTGCTTGCTTGCGGGCGTAGGCTGCGGCAGCTTCCCGAACCCAGGCACCGTTTTCGTGTGCCTCACGGCGGCGCTCAATGCGCTGCGAGTTGCAGGGACCGCGGCCGGCCAGGACTTCCTTGAACTCATTCCAGTCCAGGGGTCCGTGTTCCCACTTCTTGGTTTCTTCGTTGAAACGGATGTCCTTGTCCGGGAGGGTCAGGCCGAGGACCTTGACCTGCTCCACCATCATGCCGACGAACCGGCTGCGCAGCTCGTCATTGCTGAACCGCTTGATGTTCCACGCCATGGACTGCTTGGAGTTGGGTGAATCGTCATCCGGCGGGCCGAACATCATCAGCGACGGCGCGTACCAGCGGTTCACGGCGTCCTGTGCCATCTGCTTCTGCGCCGGCGTTCCGTTGGAGAGTTCCAGCAGGATCTCGAAGCCCTGGCGCTGGTGGAAGGACTCTTCTTTACAGATGCGCACCATTGCGCGGCCGTAAGGACCATAAGATGCACGGCAGAGGGGAACCTGGTTGCAGATGGCTGCGCCGTCAACCAGCCAGCCGATGGCACCCATGTCCGCCCAGGAAAGCGTGGGATAGTTGAAGATGGACGAGTACCGGGCCTTGCCCGCAATGAGGTCTTCCGTCATCTTGTCCCGGGACTGGCCCAGGGTCTCGGCAGCCGAGTACAGGTAAAGGCCGTGGCCGGCTTCGTCCTGGACCTTGGCCATGAGGATGGACTTGCGCTTCAGGCTCGGTGCCCTGGTGATCCAGTTGGCTTCCGGCTGCATGCCGATGATTTCCGAGTGCGCGTGCTGCGAGATCTGCCGCAGCAAAGTCTTGCGGTAAGCCGCCGGCATCCAGTCCCGCGGTTCAATGCGCGAGTCCTCCGAGATAATGCGGTCAAAGTACGCCTGACCAGCCGCCTCCCGTTCCTGCTCCTCCGGGGACAGCTCAACGGGCACAGACTGCAGATTCTGCGTTGCCATGGTTGCTCCTAATAAATTACCGACCGTTCGTTCAGAATATGCGGACGGGAGGTTTTCAGTCAAGCTTTTGGCCGCCTCGGTGGGGCTCGCCCTGAATTTGCTGGATCATCCGCGGCTTGGCTGAGGCGAAGCCCGGGAATCCAAGGATCGAGTCCGTGCCGGACCGAATGATCCAGCAAATTTTTCGTCAGCGGCGCTGTCCTCGGCGAGTCGCAACCGCGCGCGACAATTGACAAGGCTCCTTCGGATAGCCCGTGTTAACTTGGGGTGGGGTCCGGACAACCCCGAACCCAACGCCAGGAAAGAGCTCTACGTGGAATCGCCCCAGCCCTTCAGGATCCTCACCGTATGCACCGGCAACATCTGCCGCTCCCCCGTGGCCGAACGGTTGCTGCAGGCGGGACTCAATCAGGTGAGCCCGGGATCGTTCGAGGTGCGCAGCGCGGGCACCCGGGCCATGGTGGGCGATCCCATCCAACCTCTCTCAGCCCACATCATCAGCACCTTCCGCGGCGACCCGGACGGTTTTGCAGCCAGGCAGTTGAACCAAAAGATCCTCCGCCAATCAGATCTGGTGCTTGCCATGACCTCCAAGCACCGCGGCGAAGTCCTGCAACTGGATGCTTCCCTGCTGAAGCGCACCTTCACTGTCCGGGAATTTGCCCGGATGCTCTCCGTCCTGCAAACCCGTGACGACGTGACTGCGGCAGGGGACATTGTTGAGTTCTGGCGGCAACTGCCGGCAAAGGCAGCCTCCGTGCGGCATCTGGCCTTGCCATCCGACCCATCAGAGAACGACGTGGTAGACCCCTACCGACGATCGGAAGAGGTCTACCACCAGATGGAGGATGAGCTGGCCCCGGCCATCCTTGGCATCCTCCGGTTTGCGCGCCTCACGGCGCCGGGTCAGGGGACCTCTTAGTTCAAAGCGATCACCAGCATCTGGTTGGTTCCCGGGATACAGGTCTGCAGGACCACTGCGGGGAATCCGCCGAATACAGCTGCAATGTTGTTGGTGGTTCCCGGGTTGGGTACTTGGCCCCGTGCCGTAGCCGTGAACGTTCCATAGCCGGGGATGCTTACCCTTTCACCGACGCTGATTCCCGAGAACCGGGCCCAGCCTCCGCAGTAGTCGTGCTCCGTGATGAACGTGGCGTAGGCGTTGGTTGGGGTGTAGTGGATTGGCCCGATGCACGCATCCACCATGCCCTGCCCACCTGCACCTGCAACGTAGATGGTCCTGATGGCCGGAGCGGGAGCGGGTGCGGCTGCCACGGGTGCTGCAGCCACTTGGGCCTGGGCGGCAGGCGCTTGGGCAGCTTGAGGGGCAGGTGCCGGCGCTATTAGTGCGATCGGCGGTCCCGTCAGCTTCAAGACTTGGCCGGGCACGATGATCGAATAGGCGCTGAGCCCGTTAGCGGCCAGCATGGCATTGACATCCACGCCGAACCTGGCGGCAATGCTTCCCACCGTGTCACCGGAAACCACTGTGTAGAGGTTTGGATCGCCGGCGGGTGCTGCGGGAGCCGGTGCGGGTTCTGCGGCGGGCGCTGCTGCCGGTACCTCTGCTGCCGGTGCTGGCGCTGCCGGCGCGGGTTCAGCCGCTGGCGCAGCTTCCGTTGGCGCCGCTGCGGCCGCGGGTGCTGACTCGGCCGGAGCCTGGTCAGCGGCCGCGGGAGTGTCCGCTGTTTTGCCGTTGGCATTACCATCGGACGCCGCCGAGAGTCGGTCCGAGGCGTTACCGGCATCATTTCCGGAAGGCGCCCACCAATTGACTACCCCGAAATAGAGGGGAATCAAGGCCAGAATTGCCAGCACCGCCAGAGCCACCAAAAGCCTGGACTTTCTCCGGCGCGGCTTTTCCACCGCGCTGCTTCCCGCACTCGGTGCTGCGGATTCAAGATCAAGGTCGTTCATACTCATGGGAAAACCCCGTGACTCCAAGGCGCGGACCGCGGATGGCCGAAACTCTTAGGAAGGAGCACTGGCACCAAGCGCAGAAATGTTATGGGAGGCACGTGCTGCGTCAACACGTGCCGTCCGCCGCTGAGCCGGAGGAACGGGATCACTTAACCTAGGAATCCCAATCGTAGGAATTGGGAAATCTGCGCACATGAGTAGCAGGTACTCGACTTTTTTGCGACTAAGCTCCCACTCGAGCCAAGTAATACTCGATTAGCCACGGCCAACTACCTGATTCCGGTGCTGCAATTCGGGACCATATCCAGATGGCACATGATGGTTGGGCTTCCGTTCACGTATGATCGCCACAGCGCAACGGACAGTACGCGCATTGTTCGCTTTTGGGTGGGGCCACGGTTGAAGGCAGGGGTTCGGTGGCAGGAGTGAAGCAAGGAGTTCTGCCACCGCGCAGAGTAACCGCACGAACAATCCGGCTCTTCTCGACGGCCGCAGCTTTATGCTTTGTGCTCCTGTCGGCCGGTCTCGCCAGCGGTATCGGTTCTCCCACCGCACAGTTGCTGGGCGACCTGGCAATACTGACTGCCGCGCTTACAGCCCTGACCGCCCACACGCTGGCGGCCGTGCGACGCCGGGGCCATGCCACAGGCCGGTGGTTCGTTGTTGCCGGGCTGGCTCTGTGGACTGCCGGCCAGCTCATCTGGACCGTCAACGGCATCACGCTTAACCACGATTACCCTTTCCCCTCCATCGCCGACATCGGCTTCATCGGGTATGCGCTGCCCGCAGCCATTGGGCTGACCCTGCTGTTGAGGGGGAAGGGCCGGAGGCTCTCCCTCAAACGGACCATCCTGGATGCCGGCGTGGTGGCAAGCTCCACGTTCTTCATAGCGTGGAGTGCCGTCCTGGGACCTTTGGCAGGAATTCCGAACCAAGACCCCTTCGCCCAAGCCACCCAGATGGCCTACCCCATAGCTGACGTGTTCATGGTGACCGTGGTCATTGTCCTGACCATGCGGGCGGTGCGCGGAAGGCGGCTGCCGTGGCTTTGCCTGGGTGTGGGCTTCTGGATTCTCGCCGGCACGGACCTGATCTATGTGCGCTTCACCCTTGAAGGCGTCACCGGCGTCACGGGTTCGCCCTTGGTCTTCGGGTGGGTGACGGCCCTGCTGTTGATTGCCCTCAGCCCCCTTGTTCCGGCGTCGGACAAGGTGCGCAAGGACGGCCGCGCCTACGCGGCGATGCTGGAGCTGCTCCCCTACCTGCCGGTTTTCAGTGCCGTGTTCTTCTCCAGGAGCAGGGCCATCGGCTTCGAACCCGTCCTGGTAATCACTGGTTTGGTGACTATTAGTTTCGTCATCGTGCGCCAGGTGCTGATCGTCGTCGAGAACGTCACGCTTACCAGCGAACTCGAAAGCAAAGTTGCCGAACGCACCGCCGAACTGGAAGGGCTCGGGGCGATCGTCAACTCCTCCGGCGACGCGATCATCGGCAAGGACCCTGACGGCACCATCACCAGCTGGAACCCGGGCGCCGAGCGCATCTACGGCTATCCGGCGTCGGAAACCATCGGCAGGAAGAGCGATTTCTTCATTCCCGCCGACCTCCGCCAGGAGGAAGCGGAAGCCCTCGCCATCACGGCAGCGCAAGGCACGGTGCAGAACTATGAATCCACCCGGCGGCGCTCGGACGGGACCCTCGTTCCTGTCTCCATCACCATGTCCCCCGTTCGTGGTGCAACGGGCATCAGGGGCGTGGCCACTATCTCCCGGGACATCACCGAACGGAGGGCCGCCGAAGCCGAACTCTTGTGTGCACGTGAGACGGCGCTGGAGGCGAGCCGCCTGAAGTCCGAGTTCCTCGCCACCATGAGCCACGAGATCCGGACCCCGCTCAACGCCGTCATCGGGCTGACGTCCCTCCTCATGGACACCGAATTGAACGAAGCCCAACGCCAATACGCACAAGGCGTGAAAGGTGCCGGCGAGGTCCTCCTCACCCTCATCAACGACATCCTCGATTTCTCCAAGCTGGAAGCCGGCAAAGTGGACCTGGACGTCACCGCTTTCGATCCGCGGGCACTGGTGGAAGAGGTGGCCGGACTCGTTGCCGAAGCGGCGCAGAGCAAGGACCTTGAACTCATCTCCTACTGCCATCCGGACGTCCCGCCACGGCTCATGGGCGACTCCGGACGCATCCGCCAGATCCTGCTGAACCTTGCCTCCAACGCCGTGAAGTTCACCCCCTCCGGTGAGGTGGAGATCCAGGTGTCCCTCTTGGAGGAGCACGACGGCAAGGCGTCCCTGCGCTTCCAAGTCCGGGACACCGGAATCGGCATCAGCGAAGCGGACCACCATCGACTGTTCGAATCCTTCGCCCAGGCCGACGCGTCCACCACGCGGCGTTACGGTGGCACCGGCCTCGGCTTGGCGATTTCCCGGCGGCTCACGGAAGTCATGGGCGGTGAAATCGGCTTGACCAGTGAGGAGGGCGCCGGCAGCCGGTTCTGGTTCGAGCTGGAGCTGCCGATCGGCCCCGTCCCCGCGGACACCGCGGCGGTTCCGGCGTCGTTGGCAGGCCGCCGGGTCCTGGTAGTGGACGACAACTCCACCAACCGCCTCGTCCTGGAGAACCAGCTGGCCAGTTGGGGCATGGTCCCGGTGGCTGTGCCGGATGCCGGAAGCGCCTTATACGAGTACCGCGCCGCCGCCAAGGCTAAAGCGCCATACGACCTCGCGGTGGTGGACATGTGCATGCCGGACACCAACGGGCTGCAGCTCGCCCGCCAACTCACGTCGGAAGGCAACGGCACACAAGCTCCGGGCATCATCCTGCTGACCTCCACCATGGGCGTGGAGAAAGCCGAACTCACCTCCGCAGGCATCCGCGAATACCTCACCAAGCCGGTCCGGAGCTCCGAGTTCTACAACCGGCTGCTCCGGCTCATTGCCGGGAAGACTCCAGGCCCGGCACCCGCGAAGGCCGCTTCTCCCAGGCCGGCGGCCGGGAGCCTTGGCAGGCTCCTGGTGGCCGAAGACAACGAGGTCAACCAGCTGGTGGCCCGCGGCATGGCGAACCGTTTGGGTTACGAGGTGGACATCGTCGACGACGGCGAACAAGCCGTTGCTGCCACCCTCACCCAGGACTACGCAGCCATCCTCATGGACTGCCACATGCCGGTCATGGACGGATTCGAAGCAACCCGCACCATCAGGGCCCGCGACGCCGCCGGCCGACGCGTTCCCATCATCGCCATGACTGCCGGGGCCTTGGATGAGGACCGCGAGCGCTGTTTCGCCGCCGGCATGGACGACTACATCAGCAAGCCCGTGGACGTGGACACGCTCGGGCAGACCCTGGCCAGGTGGGTGCCGCAGGAGCCGGCGGCAGCAACGCCGTCGGGCGCTACATCCCAAGCGGACGCTGCATCCCAAGCGGACGCTGCATCCCCGGCGAGCGTTTCATCCCAAGCGGACGCTACATCCCAGGCGAGCGCTGCTCCGGCGGTTGACCCGGACCGTGTGCAAATGCTGCGCGAGCTCGGCCCCGGGCTGCTGCCCGACGCCGTCGCGGCTTTCAGGGAGGAGGCGGGCCGGGCGCTCGGCGTCTTGGACCAGGCTCTGTCCCGCAACGACGCAGGCTTGCTCCGGTCGGCGGCGCACAAGCTGGCCGGTGCCGCGGGGAGCATTGGCGCTGTGGGGGCGTCGGCTTTGTCGAAGCGGTTGGAACAGCTGGGCGGCTCGGACGCATCCCTGTTGGAGCCGGTGGGCCGTCCAGTGTTTGAGGAATTGAAAGCAGAATTGGCCCGGGTGGAAGACGAGCTCGGGCGCACGTTGTTGGGAGCCCCATGAAAGTCCTGATCGCGGACGATGACCTGATTTCCCGGATGATCACCAAGGCTGCGGTGGAGCAGGCCGGGCACGAGTGCGTGGTGGCGGTTGACGGCGACGAGGCCTGGGAGCTGTATCAGGTCCACCAGCCCGAGGTTGTGGTGACGGACCTGATGATGCCGGGCTTGAACGGCCTGGACCTGTGCCGGGCCATCCGGGAAGCGGAGGATGATTCCTATACCTACCTGATCCTGGTGACCTCGCACGGTTCCCGGGACGATGTGCTGGCCGGCATGGAGGCGGGGGCGGACGACTACGTTACCAAGCCGTTGGACCCGTTCAACCTGCGGATCAGGCTGCTGGCCGCGCAACGGATCACGTCGCTGCACGCGGACCTCGCACGCTACCGTTCGGCGCTCACCGAGCAGGCACGCACGGATCCCCTCACCCAGCTGCACAACAGGCTCAAGCTCACCGAGGACCTCGCGGAGCTGCAGGACCGGACCGAGCCCCACGATTTCTGCTTGGCGATGGTGGATGTGGACAACTTCAAGAGCTACAACGATCTGTACGGGCACCCTGCCGGTGATGCGGCGCTGGTGGCCATCGCCTCCACGCTGGCCGGGGCGGTGCGGGAGACCGACGGCGTTTACAGGTTCGGCGGCGAGGAGTTCCTGCTGCTCCTGCACGGGCAGGACTCGGACGGCGCTGAGGGTGTCATGGAGCGCATCCGTTCGGCGGTGCACGCGCTGCAGATCGAGCACACGGGTGATCCGGATGGCGTCCTCACCATCAGCGCCGGAGTGGCTTCCTATGCCGAGGGGCACCGTTCGGGCACCGAGCAGCTCCTCAAGGATGCTGACCTCGCCCTGTACGCAGCCAAGGCATCCGGCCGGAACCGTGTGACGGTAGCGAGCCGTAGTTCCTTCCCCCGATAGAGTGGCCACATGAGCCACACTTCTTCCGCGCCTGCTCCTGCCCCGGCTTCCTCACCCCAACCCCCTGTTGCCAAGCGTGTCCCTACCCGTCGCGAACACCACGGCGACGTCTTCGTGGACAACTACGAGTGGCTGCGGGACAAGGAATCCCCGGAGGTGGTTGAACACCTCAAGGCTGAGAACGCCTACCAGGAAGCTGTGACCGCACACCAGGAGCCGTTGCGCGAAGCGATCTTCCAGGAGATCAAGGGCCGCACCCAGGAAACCGACCTGTCCGTGCCCAGCCGCAAGGACGGTTGGTGGTACTACAGCCGTTCCGTGGAGGGCAAGGAATACAGCATCCAGTGCCGGGTCCGGGCCCAGGACACAGGAGACCGCGTGGCGGACTGGACTCCGCCGTCGGTTGAGCCCGGCGTTTCCCTTGCAGGCGAGGAGATCCTCCTGGACGGCAACGTCGAGGCAGAGGGACAGCCCTTCTTCAGCGTTGGCGGTGCCGCCGTCACCGTCGACGGCAACCTCTACGCCTACGCCGTGGACAACGCCGGCGACGAACGCTTCACCCTGCGCATCAAGGACCTCCTCACCGGCGAACTCCTCCCGGACGTGATCGAGAACGTCTTCTACGGCGTGGCCTTCTCCCCCGACGGAACCCGCCTCTTCTACACCGTGGTGGACGAATCCTGGCGCCCCTACCAAGTGAAAGCCCACGTCCTGGGAACGCCTGTCACCGAGGATGAGGTGGTGTACCAGGAGGACGACGTCGCCATGTGGTTGGGCTTCGACCTCGCCTCTGACCGGCGCCACCTTGTGCTCAGCATCGGCTGCTCGGAGTACAGCGAGACCCGCCTGCTCCGCTTCGACGACTACGACGCCGGGTTGACCACCGTCATCTCCCGTGACGAGCGCCTCCTCTATGAGGCCGAGCCCTTCCTCCTGGACGGCCGCGAGACCATCCTGCTCACCCACAACAAGGACGCCATCAACTCGATGGTGAGCCTGGTGGATCCTGAAGAACTGGCCAAGCCGCTGTCCGGGCAGGACTGGCGTACCGTCGTCGAACATTCAGACGAGGTGCGCGTCAACGGCGCCGGCGTGACCGCCACGCACCTGGTGCTGTCCATCCGGAAGGACACCATTGAACGCGTGCAAGTCCTGCCGCTCGCCGGGCTGGGGATGCCGCAGCAGGCTGCCCCGGTGGAGCCGGAATTCGACGAGGAGCTCTACACCGCGGGCGTCTCCGGCTCCGACTACAACGCTCCCGTCATCCGGATCGGTTACACGTCCTACTTCACGCCGTCGCGGGTTTACGACTTTGTGCTGCCCACCGCTGACGCTCCCGCCGGTGAACTGCTGCTGCGCAAGGAAAGCCCCGTACTGGGCGGCTACTCGGCCGCCGACTACGTCGCCACCCGTGAGTGGGCAACCGCCGACGACGGCACCCGGGTCCCGCTGTCCGTGCTGCGGCACGTTTCGGTCAAGCAGGACGGGACGGGCGCCGGCCTGGTGTACGGGTACGGCTCGTACGAAGTGAGCATGGATCCCGGATTCGGCGTGGCCCGGTTGTCCCTGTTGGACCGCGGGATCGTCATGGTGATTGCGCACATCCGCGGTGGTGGAGAGCTGGGCCGGCACTGGTACGACGACGGCAAGAAACTCACCAAGAAGAACACGTTCACGGACTTCATCGCGGCCACGGATTGGCTGGCTTCCTCCGGTTGGGTTGCGCCTGACCGCATTGCCGCAATGGGTGGCTCGGCGGGCGGCCTGCTCATGGGCGCCGTCGCGAACATGGCGCCGGAGAAGTACGCGGCCGTGGTGGCCCAGGTGCCGTTCGTGGATGCGTTGACCACCATCCTGGATCCGGACCTCCCCCTGTCCGCGCTGGAATGGGAAGAATGGGGCAACCCGATCACGGACCCCGAGGCCTACGCGTACATGAAGTCCTACACACCGTACGAGAACGTGCGGTCCGTGGCTTACCCGAAGATCGCTGCCGTGACCTCTTTCAACGACACCCGTGTGCTGTACGTGGAGCCGGCCAAGTGGGTGCAGGCGCTGCGGTCGACGTCAACGGGTTCCGAGCCGATCGTGATGAAGATCGAGATGGACGGCGGGCACGGCGGAGCCTCCGGCAGGTACGTCCAGTGGCGTGAGCGTGCGTGGGACTACGCGTTCGTGGCCGACTCCCTCGGCGCGACGGAACTCCTCCCCGGGGCCGGCCTCAAGTAAGCCTCCCCGGCACCCAACTGGGTCGCATTTGTGCGCGTTTAGAGCCGTCAAAACGCGCACAAATGCGACCTACTTGGGTTGGTGGGGGCGGAGGATGGCGAAATAGCCGGGGATCACGTCCGGGCGCCCGGGGTTGCTGAGTGGCCGGGTTTCGATGTTCGCCGCACCCTCCTCCACCAAGTCCCAGTCCGACGGCGGAAACGCCTTGCGCCGTTGAGCGGCACCGAAGCGCCCGGGCATGGGAAGGCCACGGATGGCCCACTCCAGCGGCGCGGGAATGGAATGCCGCGTCGCGCCAAGGTGGCTGACGTAGTCCACGGGGGTGCCGCGGAAATTGGTTTCCGCGAGGAACACCGTCCCACGCCGGCCCACGACCGGCAGCAAGTTCGCTGCCAAAGCAGCCCGGCCCTTCCGGTCCAGGACATGGAGCACGCCGCGGATGAACACGTTGGCGTCTCCGCTGAAGCCTGCCTCTTCCAGCGCCGTCCCTACGGTTCGCCACGCGCCGGGTGCCGTGAGGTCCGCAACGGCGAACGACGTCGTCGGGCACTCATGCGATTCGCGCCGCGCCCGCTCAACGGCGTTTGCCGAGTAGTCCACGCCCACAGCGTGCGGGAAGTACGGGGCGAAGTAGCGGGTGAAGCTGCCGTTGCCGCAGCCGACGTCCACCAACGGAAGGTCCGCATCCAGCAAGGCAAGTTTGGGCAGGTAGCTTTCTGCTTCATGGCTGCTGCCCGAGTCCCAGAGGACATCGCCGTCGGCCCCCGTGGAACGTACCTTGCCCCAGTATTGGTCCCATGCGGTCTGCGGGTCCTTGGGCGCCCCGGAGGACAGCCTGATGAGGCGCGGAACCAGCAGGTACTTGCGGAAAGCGGTCAGCATCCTTCCAATATATGGGCGCCTACGCGTTGATCAGCCAGTTGAGAGCTTCTGTTTCGTCCGTGAAAAATTTGGTGGGGCACGGGGGCTTCATGATGCCGATGAAGAAATTGGCGATCACCCTGTCCACCGGCGACGACCCCCACAATGCGATCCGCGAGGCCTGGCACGGTTTCGCAAAGACGGACCTGGCACCGCGGGTGACATCGTTGGTAGTGGCCATGTCCACGATCATCGGATGCCGGTCCTTGCCGCAAATTTCATTCACGCGGTCCATGGCGCGCTGGGCGTCCCGTTCCTTGATGCTCGCTCCCCGGGGCCACGTCAGCCGAAGAATGCCCGGTTCCTCCAACTCAAGTTCAAAATCAACGGGCTGGTAATCCTGGGATGCTGCTTCCTGCTCCACCGTGCTCCTCGACATATTCGTAACCGGGGCACCGCTGGTTCCTCCCCCGACACATCAACACTTGCCGAGCGCGTGCCCAAAGTAAAGAGGCGTGACGCGACCCAATTGGCCATGCCGGGCCGTGACCTGCGGATGCGCTGATAAGGTGTGCAACATCTGGTAAAACCGTGGAACAAAAGTTGTAACGGAAGGGGCTCAGTGGTTCACAACGGAGCCGAAGTACAGCACGTTCCGCTCACGGCCGTGGTGCTGGATTCGGACGTGGAACGGTTGACGACGACGTCGGCCGCCCTCACCGCTGCCGGCTTCCAGGTTTTCCCTGCTTCAAACCCTGATTCACTGGCCATCAGCCTCGAACACAACCACCCCTCGATCGTGGTGGTGGAGAACGCCCTCGCCCACGGACTACGCAGCCCCGGGATCCCCGTCCTGCTGCTGCTGAACGCCGGGGATTCCGTGGACCTCGAGGAAGCAGAAGCGTGGCGGGTGGTGGATTACGTCATCAACCCCGTCCGCCGGGACGAGCTGGTTCACAGGGTCAACACCCTCATCGGTAGGTCCAGGGAACGCTCCCGCTCCCGCAACCACATGGAGGCCCTGCGGGAAAGCCTGCGCAACGTGTCCGCCGCGATCCGTGAAACCAACGACCCCCAGCTCATTGCCGACCACGTAGTCCGGGGTTTCGGCGAAGCGTTGGGCGTGGACCACGTCTGGTTCGCAACGTTCCGTGACGAGCGCGTCCCCTCCATCCGGGCGCAGTGGAACGCCCCCGGCACCAAACAGCTTCCCGCCAAGCTCGGCAACAGCGAGAACGCCATCGCGGAGCTGTCCAACCGTCTGTGGACCGAAGCGGACGCCATGACAGTCCTGGACCACCGGGAGGAACCCGATTCCAGGATCACCCAGGCCCTGCTCGAATGGTCCCCGGAACTCCAGCCCGTCTCCACGGTCATCCTCCCTGTTGGTGAGGGCGCCTCGGCACTGGGCGTGGTCCTCCTGTGCACCGTGAACCGGATCCATGACTGGACCCGCCCCGAACTCTCACTGATGCAGCACGTGGCCGGGAACGTTGCCCACGGACTCATCCAGGGCCACCTCATCAGCGCCCAGCAACGGGTCCTGCAGCAGCTGAGGCAGCTGGACAAGGCCAAGACGGACTTCCTGGCCACCGTCAACCACGAACTCCGGACTCCCCTGACGTCCATCACCGCCTACCTGGACATGATCCGCGACGGCTCAGGCGGCCCGGTCCCCGACGGCATCAAGAAGATGCTGGACGTCATTGCCCGGAACTCGGACCGGCTGCGGCGGCTGATCGAGGACATGCTGACGGTCTCCATGCAGGACGGCAGCAACCTGGACCTCAAACCCGTGGATGTGGACAAACTGCTGCAGGTTGTTGTCGCCACGCTCCGGCCCTTGGCTGAGTCCCGGCACGTAGACATCTCCTACGTTGAAGCCTCCGAAGACATCGAGGTCACCGCCGACGAAGCCAAACTCGAGCAGGTCTTCACCAACATCGTGGCCAACGCCATCAAGTTCACCCCGGAGGGTGGCCGGGTCGGGATTACCAGCGTCCTGGAGGAAACGGACGACGGCGGACACGCGGCACTGGTGCGCGTGGCGGACACGGGCCTTGGCATCCCTGAACACGATCTGCCCCATATCTTCACCCGCTTCTACCGGGCATCAAACGCAACGTCGGCGGCCGTGCCCGGGAGCGGGCTGGGCCTGGCGATCGCACACGACATCATCAGCAGGCACATGGGGCGGCTGAACCTAGATTCCACCCTGGGGGCAGGGACCACGGTGTCCATTGAGCTCCCTGTCGGCGGGCCGTAAGCAACAGGCGGGTGTCGCCGTCGTCGGTTTCTGCCCCCCGCCTCGGCGTGTGACAGCCCAGTCAAGCACTCCGGCCCGTCCTGACGGCGAGGGTCACTAATCCGCGACACATATCGAAACAAAACAGATGCCCCGGGTAACAACCCGGGGCATCAAATTGCGTCATGGGGCCTTTTCAGGCGTCCCCCCAATTTAGTTCGGCCACCATCCGATGCTGGTGGTGTTTGTCTTGGTGGTGACGCTGTTCGGCCACCAGCCGATTGCCGTGGAGTCCTGCGACGGCTCGGCGTTAGCCGGAGCAGCGAATCCTGTAACTGCCAGGACTGCCGCCATGAGCAGGGTTGCCGCAAATTTCTTCATCCGCTGTGCCCTTTCGTTCTGATGCGAATTTGAGAGTGTGACTTGAACAATGTCACGGGGCAAACTATACGAGCTTTTCAATGCTAATGACATGGATAATGGGTTTATGCAGAGTCCCCACCTGGCATCACACGTTGTAGCAGGGCTCAATGCACGTGCCAAATGGAAAGAGCGAAAATTCGACGAGGCTTTCGAACTCGCCGGTGACGCCGCTGACCTGGCCGGTGCCGCCGGGGATGACGACACGTGGTGGGAAATGCTCTACCTCCAAGCAGAATGCCGCCGGGACCAAGGCAGCATCGAAGAATACCTACGGCTTGCAACCGAGCTGAACAACCACCAACTCACATCAACCTCCTCCGAGCGCGGCGCGAAGGCCGGGACCATGGTGGCCGTCGCCTTCCAGGGACTCGGGCGTCTGGCCGAGGCTGCTGCCATGGCTTCGGACTCCGCAAAGCTGGCCGCCGGCGACCCCGATCTGCTGCACGTCCAGATCCTCGCCCAGCGCGCACTCATCGCGGCGTTGGCCGAAAGCCGGCTGCTCGAGGACGCCTGGCGCGAATGCCTGCAGCTGGAAACCCTGCTGGCCGATGTTGACGAAGACACTGCAGGCAAGGGCTATTGGGTCATCGGCAACGTCGCGTTCCTCGCGGACAGGGTTGCCGACGGCGGGATGTACCACGACCTCGCGGCCGAACGCCTGTCCCCCTCCAAGGACGTGGACCTGTGGGCGCGGTTCAACCGGGCCTCGGCCGAGATGCGTCTTCAGGCCAAGCTCCTGGATTCTGCCACCCTGCGCTGCATCGAGCGGGCCGAGATGGCCACGGACATCGTGGGCGGCTCCGAGCGGGACCACTTGGAGATGTCGCTGGTCCGGGCCCGTTGGAACTACCTCAACCAGGACATGCAGGAAGCCCTGGCCATCCTCGAGCCGCTCTGTGCACAATCCTCCATCCTTGCCACCCAGACAGCCGCCGAAGCACACTTCCTTCTCGGCAGGACCCTGCTGGCACTGGGCCGCCTGGACGATGCCGAAGCGGTGTTCGACAAGTCCGCGAGCCTCTTCGACCAATCAGCCCTGCCCGAGCGCAGTTCTGCCGTGCATGACTACCTCCGCGATAATGTTGGCAGTGCTGCAAAAGATCGGGGCGGCCAACACAGGGGGTGACCAGGTGCCGCAGGAGGACTCAATAGCCGGGAAGGACCCACGGCTGGGCAAGCTCCTGGACGGAATCGTCAGGCTCGCTGCCGGCGACCTTGACGCCCGGATGGAAGTCTCGGACGCCCGGGACGAGATCGACGCCGTCATCATGGGCACCAACCTCCTGGCCGAAGACCTGCAAATCGCGTACGCGGAAATGGAACAGCGCGTAGCCGCTCGAACGCGGCAGCTACATGAGGCGCACCGCGAGATGCAGCACATGGCCATGACGGACTCCCTCACCGGCCTCAGTAACCGTTCAGCCTTCACCACGGCACTCACCGACGCCCAGGAAAAAGCCGCCGCACAGGGGCAGCGCCCGGCCATCCTCCTGCTGGACATGAACGGCTTCAAAGGCATCAACGACTCCCTGGGCCACACCATCGGCGACAAGGTCCTCGAAACAGTGGCCGGGCGCATCACCGGCGCAGTGCGGGACGAAGACATCGTCGCCCGCATGGGAGGGGACGAATTCGCCATCCTCTTGCACGACGTGACCCAGGCGATTGCCGCATCGATCGGCAACCGGGTGCTTGCCGCCGTCGACGGCATCATGGAAATCGAGGGCCACCACGTGCGTTGCGGAGCGAGCATGGGGCTTCGCATGGCCGCTCCCGGGCAGAGCGCCCAGGAAATCATGATGGAAGCGGACATCGCCATGTACGAGTCCAAAGCCGAGGGCCGCGGCCGGCTCAAGTCATTCCAACCGGCCATGCTGCATGCCCGGCAGCTGAGGAACCAGCTGGTCACCGAGCTCAAGGAAGCCATCTCCGGCAACCAGTTGGTGCTGTTCTACCAACCCATCGTCCGGTTGGACACCCGCGAAATCGAGGGCGTGGAAGCCCTGGTCCGCTGGAACCATCCCACGCGCGGGATGGTGATGCCGGACGAGTTCATTCCGATCGCCGAGGAAACGGGTCTCATCTCCGACCTGGGCGGCTGGGTGCTGCGCACCGCCGTCGAGCAGTTGCAGCGCTGGCGCAACGATCCCCTCACAGCGCACCACAACTTCAACATGCGCATCAATGTCTCCGCCGCGGACCTGCAGCGGCTCGAATTCGTGGAGGACGTCCGGGACGCGCTGTCCACAGCCAAGCTCGACCCCACATTGCTGGTCCTCGAGCTGACCGAAAGCGCCGTGATCCAAGGCAACGACCTCGACCGCTACACGCTCAGCAGCCTGGAACGGCTCGGTGTCGGCATGGAGATCGACGATTTCGGCACCGGCTACTCCTCCATCGACTATCTCCGCCGGCTGCCCGTCCACGCCGTCAAAGTGGACCGCTCGCTACTCTCGGCCCTCGGCAGCGATCCCGCCCAACCCGCGCTGCTGGCCGCCGTGCTGCAGCTCATCCGCGCTTGCGGGCTCGGCGCCGTGTGGGAGGGCATCGAGACCGAGGACCAGGCCCGGTACCTGCTCAGCATCGGCTGCACCAGCGGGCAGGGTTACTACTTCAGCAGGCCACTATCGGAGGAAATACTCACTGAGCAGCTAAAGCACCACAAGACCTGGCCGGTGGCGGACTAGGAGCACGACGGCGGCCTGCCGGCTTGGTTGCCAACTGGTGGTTTGCGGCTACTCGCCGTTGCGCCGGGCACGCCACTCGGAGTCGAGGATGGCGTAGATGTTCTCGGTGGCCCACTGCCCCTTGTAGTGCCAGATGTCCACGAGGGACGCCTCCAGCCGCATGCCAATACGCTTGCAGATCGCCGCGGAACCGTGGTTGAGGGCGTCCAGCTTGGCGTCGACGCGATGGAAGGCGAGGAGTCCGAAGGCCAGGTCCAGCACGGCTTCCGCGGCCTCCGTGGCGATTCCCTGGCCCCTCGCTTCAGGATGCAGGATCCAGCCAACCTCTGCCTGCCCCGGCCCTTCCAACCACTTCAGCACCACCTCGCCCAGCAGCCCCGGCTCATCCTGCCGCTCGATCGCCAGGCAGACCCAGTCACCCTCCTGCTTGAATTCGAAGTTCGCGTAGCGCCCCAGCACCTCCATGGCCTTGGTCTTGCTCAGGGGCGGGCGCAAAAGGAACCGCGCGGTCTCCGGGAGGGACTGGTAGGCGTGGAAGCGTTCCAGGTCCTCGGCCTCGAACCGCCGCAGGATGAGGCGTTTGGTGATGATCGGGAGCGCGATATCGGGCATGTCTTCGAGGCTACAGTGCCGGTCCGAAAGGATGTCCAGTTCAGGCCTTGGAGCTTTGTCCAGTCTTGACACGTGGCGCGATCTGGGATTACCTAATGAACATTCGGTAAATAAAGCTGGAGGCAATGACGCATGGTTGAAACAACCCTCTCCGGTGCTTCGCACCACATCCTGACGAACGACTATGCGTCCGAATGGATGGGCATCGAGGTCCTCAAGGTCGACGACGGACACGCCACCATCAGGATGAAGCTCCGCCAGGAAATGCTCAACGGCTTCGGCATGGCACACGGCGGAATGATCTTCGCCTTCGGTGACACCGCCTTCGCGCTGGCCTGCAACCCGGCCAGCCCGACACCCGAGGAGGCCGCCACCATCACGGTTGCATCCGGCGTCGACATCAACTTCATCAAGCCGGCCTTCGAAGGCCAGGTGATCACCGCCGTCGCCAACCGCCGTGCCACAACGGGACGCAGCGGCCTCTACGACATCCAGCTCTACGCGGCTGACGAGTCCTCCTCCCCCACCATCACCGAACCCGGCGAACTCATTGCAGAGTTCCGTGGCCGCAGCCGCACCATCTCCAAGAAGTAGGAAGCCATGACACAGAACACCGTCGCCGCAACAGCCACCCCGGAGGCAGCCGCTGTTCCCGGACTGGACCGCGAGGAAACCATCTCCCGCGACGAGCTTGAGGCCCTGCAGCTCAGCCGCCTCCAGCACACTGTCGCCTACGCCTACGACCGCGTGCCGCTCTACAAGCGCAAGTTCGACGAAGCCGGCGTCCACCCCAGCGATCTGCGCGAACTGGGCGATCTTGGCAAGTTCCCCTTCACCACCAAGGAAGACCTCCGCCTGGAGTACCCGTTCGGCATGTTCGCCGTCCCGCAGGACCAGGTTGCCCGCATCCACGCGAGCTCCGGCACCACCGGCCGCCCCACCGTGGTGGGCTACACCAAGAACGACCTCGCCAACTGGGCCACGCTGGTTGCCCGCTCGCTGCGCGCCTCGGGCGTGCGCCCCGGCATGAAGGTCCACAACGCCTACGGCTACGGCCTGTTCACGGGCGGCCTCGGCGCACACGCCGGCGCCGAAGCCCTCGGCTGCACAGTCATCCCCATGTCCGGCGGCCAGACCGAGCGCCAGATCCAGCTCATCCAGGACTTCGAGCCGGATGCCATCCTGGCCACGCCCACGTACTTGCTGACCATCGCCGACGCCATGGCCCAGCAGGGCATCGACCCCAAGTCGACGTCGCTCAAGTACGCCGTCCTCGGCGCCGAGCCGTGGACCGAGGAGATGCGCCGCGAACTCGAAGTCACCATGGACATCAAGGCCTGCGACATCTACGGGCTCTCCGAGGTCATGGGCCCCGGCGTCGCCGGCGAAGCCGTGGAAACCCAGGACGGATGCCACATCTGGGAAGACCACTTCCGCCCCGAAATCATCGACCCGTTCGACCACACTCGCGTCCTGGGTGACGGCGAACCGGGCGAGCTCGTGTTCACGTCCCTGACCAAGGAAGCGCTGCCGATCATCCGGTACCGCACCAAGGACCTCACGCGCCTGCTCCCCGGCACGGCCCGTCCGGCCCACCGCCGCATGGGACGCATCACCGGCCGCAGTGACGACATGATCATCCTCCGCGGCGTGAACCTGTTCCCGTCCCAGATCGAGGAAATCGCTTTGAGGATCCCGGAGCTCAGCCCCCACTTCCAGCTCGAGCTCACGCGGCCCGAAGGCAAGCGCATGGACTCCCTGACGGTGCGGATCGAGCGCCGCGAGAACGTTCCGGTTGAAGCAGGCACGACGGCGGCACACGCCTTGCGCGAGCAGATCAAGATTCACGTCGGGTCATCGTGCGTAGTGGACGTCGTTGAGCCCGGCTCGCTTGAACGCTCCAACGGCAAGCTCCGCCGCATCTACGACCTTCGCCCCAAGGCCTAGTCTTCCCGGTGACGCCCCGTGTACTTCACGGGGCGTCTTCGGTTTGACAGGTCCGCCCACTGATCGTGAGAAAATGCCACCATGCCAACTGAGACAACCTCCAAGCGCGGACGGCCCGGTTACGACCAGCAGTCGGTGCTCCGCATCGCCGTCGACGTCTTCAACCGCCACGGGTACGACGCAACGTCCATGGGCATCCTGGCCGAAAACCTCGGAATCTCGAAGTCGGCCATCTACCACCACGTCCCCTCCAAGGGCGACCTCCTGAAGCTTGCCCTGGACCACGCCCTGGGCGGCCTGGAGGCCATCCTGGAGCAACCCGAGGCCATGACCGGCCCCGCCGATGCCCGCTTGGAATTCGTGCTGCGGCAGACCATCGCAGTGCTCGTGGAACGGCTCCCCTTCGTCACGCTGCTCCTGCGCCTGCGCGGGAACACCGACATTGAGCGCGACGCTTTGGAACGCCGTCGTGCATTTGACCATAAGGTGGCTGCGCTCATCTCGGCTGCGCGCGAGGACGGCTCGCTGCGGCAGGACATTGATCCCCGCACGGTCACGAGGCTCCTGTTCGGCACCATCAACTCGATCGTGGAGTGGTACAAGCCCGGCGGCTCGCTGTCCCCGGAGAAGCTTGCGGACGACGTGATCACCATGGCTTTCGACGGCCTCCACGCCGCCGCCTGACCCTCTATCACCTCCCGCCCCCTTCCCGGCGCCCCTCTATCACCACCCGCCGCCTTCCCGGCGCCCCTCTATCACCACCCGCCGCCTTCCCGGCGTCCCTCTATCACCACCCGAACCCTCCCCGGCGTCCCTCTATCACCTCCCGAACCCTCCCCGCGTTCCTCTATCACTTCCCGACCCGCCCCGGACGCGACAGAAATTCTTAAGGTCTCCGGAGCCGTTGCAAGCGTAGGATTTTCAGCGTAGGAGGTGGCCATCATGCAACTAGCCCTCAACACAGCCACAACTGTCCTGCCCGTCGATGACATGAGCCGCGCGCACGCTTTTTACGCGGAAAAGCTCGGCCTGCCACACCGTGGGAAAACCTGGGACGGAAATGATTTGTTCGGCATCGACGGCGGCGCGATGCTGCAGTTGCTGCCCATCACGGATGGCATGCACTCAAGCCATACCGCACTGAGTTTTGAGGTCCACGACATCGAGCGATTGGTCGCTGAAATGGAAGCCAGGGGCGTTTCATTCCAGGACTATGACGAGCCCGGCCTCAAGACGGAAAACCATATTTGCACTACTGAAGCCGAGAAATGCGCTTGGTTTATGGACACGGAGAACAACATCCTCTGCATCCACGAAACGCTCGGGCAGCAGGCCGAATACCAGCTATAAAGATTAACGACAAAACGCTCTCCTTGTTGGGAGAGCGTTTCGTCGTTCGCGGCGGGAAGCGATAGAGGAACCCCCCAAACCCCGCGGGAAGCGATAGAGGGTTATTTCTCCACGAGGGTGAGGACGTCGTAGGTGGCTACGATGTCGTCGTTCTGGTTGGTCAGGACTGCATCCCAGGCAACCTCGCCGTACTCGTCCGTTTCACGCGGCGTGATCTTCTTGGCGGTCAGGGTCACCCGGATGGAGTCGCCCGCGGCAACCGGCGTGATGAAGCGCAGGTTCTCCAGGCCGTAGTTGGCCAGGACGGGACCCGGAGCCGGCTCCACGAACAGACCCGCGGCCCAGCTCAGGAGCAGGTAACCGTGCGCCACGATGCCCGGGAAGAAGGGGTTGGCCTCGGCGGCTTCCTGGTTGGTGTGCGCGTAAAAGGTGTCGCCGGTGGAGTTTGCGAAGGCCGTGATGTCCTCCAGGGTGACCTCGCGGAGCTCGGAACGAACAGCATCGCCGATCCGCAGGGTGGACAAATGCTTGCGGAAGGGGTGCTCACCTTCGGTTTCGATGGTGAAGTTCCGGTCGGCACCGGTGTGCCACTGGCCGGTGACGGCGGTGAGCATGTTCGGCGAACCCTGGATGGCCGTGCGCTGCATGTGGTGCAGCACGGAGCGGATGCCGCCCAGTTCTTCGCCGCCGCCTGCGCGGCCGGGGCCGCCGTGGACCAGGTGCGGAACGGGGGAACCGTGGCCGGTGGAAGAGCGTGCGTCTTCGCGGTTGAGCATGTGGACACGGCCGTGGTGGGCTGCGATTCCGGTAACCAATTCACGGGCCACTGTGGGATCGTTGGTGCATACGGAGGCCACCAGCGAGCCGGAACCGCGGGCAGCGAGGCGCACTGCGTCGGCGAGGTCGGTGTACCCAAGTACGGAAGAAACGGGCCCGAAGGCTTCGAGGGAGTGAACTTCTTCGGCTTCCGCGTCAGCCCAGCTGAGAAGCACCGGAGCCATGAAGGCGCCGTCCTCCACTACGCCGACGGTGCCGCCGACGGAGGTGACCGACGGCGAATCGAGGCTTCCGTACGCAAGCTCACCCCCGGCGTCGAGCATTGACTGGACGGCCGCGCGAACATCGGCGAGCTGCTCCAGCGACGCGAGGGCACCCATGGTGACGCCTTCGGCGCGCGGGTCACCGACCACAACGCGTTCGTTGATGCGGGCGCCGATGGCTGCGGCGACCTCGGAGGTCAGCTCCTTGGGGACGAGCACGCGGCGGATGGCGGTGCACTTCTGGCCCGCCTTGACGGTCATCTCGGTGACGACGGCCTTGACGAAAGCGTCGAACTCGGGGGTGCCGGGGACGGCGTCGGGGCCGAGGATGGCCGCGTTCAGCGAGTCCGTCTCCGAGGTGAAGCGGACGCCGCCCTGCACCACGTTGGGGTGCGATTTCAGCGACTTGGCCGTTGCGGCGGAACCGGTGAAGGACACGAGGTCGCGGTAGTCGAGTTCGTCCAGGAGCGTGCGGGCAGAACCGGAGATCAGCTGGAGCGAACCTGCGGGAAGGATGCCGGATTCGACGATAGCCTTGACGGCAGCCGCGGCGACATAGCCCGTGGGCGTTGCCGGCTTAACGATGGTTGGCACGCCGGCAAGGAAGGACGGCGCAAACTTCTCCAGCATCCCCCAGACCGGGAAGTTGAAGGCGTTGATCTGGACGGCTACGCCGGGAATGCGGGTGTAGATGTGCTCGCCGGCGAACGAACCGTCCTTGGACAGGACCTCCATGGGACCGTCCACGATCACCTGCGAGTTGGGCAGTTCACGCCGGCCCTTGGAACCGAACGTGAAGAGCACGCCGATGCCGCCGTCGATGTCGATCATGTTGTCGATCTTGGTGGCGCCGGACTGCGAGGACTGGGCGTAGAGCTCTTCGCGGCGGCCGTTCAGGTACTGGGCCAGCTCCTTGAGCTTGAGGGCCCGCTGGTGGAACGTCAGTTTGCCGAGTTCCGCTTGGCCCGTGGTGCGTCCGTAATTCACGACGGCGGCAAGGTCCAGGCCGTCGGTGCTCACGTTGGCCAGGACTTCGCCGGTGCTGGCATCACGCACGGGCACGGTCTTGGCTTCGGGCGCCGGGGTCCACCACGCGTCCTGAACGTAGCTGGGGACGGTGGCAACGTCTGTGGTTTCCGGGGCGACTGCTGTAGTGGTCATCGTCGACGGGTCCTTCCGAGGCACATGAAAGCGGCACGGTCGAATGTCGGATGGACCAACATTACTGACCGGCCGTTCGGTAATATATACAGACTACATGAATGCCCCGGAGAGTACAGCGGGAATTTGCTCCCATTGTGATGGAGGGACGCCCGAAACACGGCGGGATGTGAGAGAGGGACGCTCGGAACCCGGCGGGATGTGAGAGAGGGTCAGGACCGGTTGCCCAGCTTCCGTGCCAACAGCAGTGGTTTCTTCAGGAACTCCCCCACGCTGGTGCGGGTAATGATCGTCTGGTTCAGGGCATCCAGCCGCCCCAGGACCTGGTCCAGCTTGGCTACGGTTTCATCGAGCCGCCGCTCCTGTGCCCGGATGAGTTCCTCCTGTTCGGCCAGCACGCGGGACAGGTAAAGCACGGTCCCCATCCCACCCTGGGCAACCTCGGTCCGCAGGTGATCGTCGCGGACCAGGGCGTCGTAACGGGCGTGCTCCGCCGCCTTGGCAAAGATGCTGTTCCCATCATGCCCATCCGATTCCGGCCGCTGCGACCAAAACGCCAGCGGTTCCCCATCGATGAACCCCACGCGGGAATGGCTCAGCACGCGCAAGTGGAATTCCCAGTCCCCCACCACGGGAAGATCCTCGTTGTAATACCCCACCGCGTCATGGAGACTCCTGCGGTACAGGAAGGAAATGGGTACCGCGCGGTTGATCCGGAGCATGTCCGCAAGGGTGATCTGACGCAGGTCGGCCCAGAAGATCTCACGCCGGACGGGCTCGATTCTGCCGTCTGCAACCTCCTCGATGACAATTTCCGTCCGCACCATGACTCCCGCGTCCGAGGCATGCGCCGGGTCATCCAAATACTCCACGGTGCGCTCCAGGAAGGTGGGCGCCCAAAAATCATCGTCATCATGGATCACCACAAACTCGCCGGTGCCGGCCTTGATTCCCGCATTCGACGCCGCTTCCATCCCCACAGACTCAGCATGGTGAAGCGTGGTGATACGCGCCTGCTCAGCTTGCGACCGCTGCGAGGTGAGCTGTTCGACGGCGGCCGGGTCGCCGCCGTCGTTGACGATGACCAACTCGAAATCCTGGAAAGTCTGGGCAAAGATGTCGTCCAACGCACGGGCCAGGAAAACCGGCCTGTTCTTAGTACGGGTCACGATGGTGATGCGGGCGGTCATGGCTCGTCCATTCAGTTGGGGATGGTTGATCAATCCTGCATGCTAGCAGCGCGCCGGGGCCGGGGATGGAGCTTCGCAACAAGGTCGGAAATTTCCTGCTCCGTTACGCCGTGCCCAGCAAGGTAGGCCCGCGCGTCCAGCTCGTCCAGGAACCGGCGCAAGGCATCCCTCCGCCGCTCCAACAGCTCTTCCAAATCCTGGTCCGGAAGGTAGGGATCATGGGCATGCGGCGCACCGTGGGTCCGGTGGCGTTCATTGATCCCGCGGGCCGCAAGCTCGTAGCCGCGCAGGATCTCGGCGTCCTCAATGCCGGCCAGCCGTTGCAGTATTAGCGCGATCATGCCGCTCCGGTCCCGCCCCGCCGAGCAATGCACCACCACCTTGCCCGGAGACGCAGCGATCGCTTTGAACACGCGGGCAATCTTGTCCCCGAACATCGCCAGGTACTCCGCGTACTGCCCGGGCTCCTTGAGGTAGGGGCCAAAGGTGGTGCCGAAGTCGCTGTGGTCCGGGTCTTCCGTGGGGCAATGTACGACGGCGATCCGCGCCTTCGCGTCGTCCGGCACCTGGGGATCGGTGTCGCGTTGCCGCCGCTCGCGGGAGGCGCGGAGGTCGATCACGGTGCGGACGCCGTCGTCGTACATTTGACGCCAGCCGGCCTCCGTCACCCACTCGTGGCGCCCCATCCGGTACACGTCCCCGGCAATGCGCCAAGCATTGACCGCACCGTCCCAATCGACGGCCTGCAAGCGGCCTGCCGCGGCGTTCCCATCCATGGAAGCCATGCTAGCCGTGCCGAAGGGTGAGATCTCGCGGCTTTGGCGTGTGTTTAGCCCCGAGAGCTAACCCCTCGGGGCCAGGTGCTTGGAGAGCCGGTACTCCAGGCCGGTCCTGACCGCCGGCCATTCGTGCTCGAGGATGGAGAACACCACTGTGTCGCGAAGGGCGCCGTCCTTGCTGCGGGAGTGGTTCCGCAAAACGCCGTCCTGCTTGGCCCCAAGGCGCGCGATCGCTTCACGGGACTGGTGGTTCAGCCAGTGCGTGCGGAACTCGACCGCGGGGCAGCCCAACGTTTCAAAAGCGTGACGGAGCAGCAGGAGCTTGGAATCCGGGTTGGTGCCCGTTCCGTGGGCTGAGGCCGCGTTCCAGGCGGAGCCGATCTCGACGCGCGGAGTGTCGGCGTCAATGTTCATGTACGTCGTCATGCCGATGAGCTTGCCGGTACTGTTCAGCCGCGTCGCGAACGGCAGCATGGAACCTGCTGCCTGGAGGGCAAGACGCCGATCGATGTCGGCGGCCATGCCCTCCGGGGCTGGCACGGACGTGTACCAGAGCTTCCAGAGTTCGCCGTCGCGGGCGGCCTCCACCAGACCGTCGTGGTGCGCGGCGTCGAGGGGCTCGAGTGTTACAAAGTGGCCTTTAAGGGTGATCGGTTCAATCGCAGTCACCCGGTCAGCCTAGCGGACCCAACTGAGTCGCAGTTGTGCGCGTTTAGAACGCTTGTCATGTCTCAGGACCTTGTAGACACTTCATGTCTCATGACTTCGTAGACACTTGATGTCTCATGGCTTCGTGGACAGTTCGTTCGATGGTTTGGGGTTCCGGTTTTTGAGCTGTGGGTAGATGGTTCGTTTGGCGCGTGTGCCTCGGGGGTCGGCTGCGACGCCTGAGGGTTTGCCGTTGCCGACGTAGGTGGTTCCTTGTGGTGGTCTGGGGTGTGTGATGATCTCGGTGCCTTGGGCTCCGAAGAACATGATGGTGGTGTCGTCGTAGAGGATGTGCACGGTGGTGCCGGTATGTTCCTTGCCCATTTTGAAATGGGTGCCCAGGATCGTCACTGAGCCGTTTCTGTTCACTGTCCGTTGTGCGCTTCGCCTGTCCGGACGGGGCGCAATCGGTTCAGGGGCCGCTGGCGGGGACGTCTTGGGGGTGGCGTTCCAGGCTTCACGGGGTGTCATTGCGTTGGGCAGGCCTTGGTGTTCGCGTTCGTTGTTGTAGTAGAGATCGAAGGCGTCCACCTGTGACTGGAGGGCGGCCATAGAGGTTGCCGGTGGCTGCCGGTGAAGGTAGCGGTGCAGGGTCCGGTGGAACCGTTCGTTCTTGCCTTGGGTGGTCGGTTTGTAGGGTTTGCCTGTGATCGGTTCGATGCCTTTGGCTTTGAGGAACTCCACAAGCGCACCGGTGCGACCGCGGCGTGTGGGATTCAGTGCCGCACCGTTGTCGGAGAGGAATCGTTGCGGTGTCCCGTGGCGTTCGATCGCTTGCGTGACAACGGCGATCGCAGCGGCGCTGGTTTCCCCGGCTGCGACCAGGGACGCCAGTGCCAGACGTGAATGATCGTCGACGAGCTGGAAGATCGCTACCTTCTGTCCGCCGGCGAGTTGCCATTCGGTCGAGTCGATCTGCCAACAGGCGTTCGGCTGGGGATAGACGAACCTTTTGTACGCGCTTCGTGGTTTCTTTCTGGGCTCGGGCACCACGACACCTGCCCTGACAAAGATCCTGGCCACGGTGGCACGCGAAGGCGGCTTGAAGCCCTGCCTTGCGAGCTTCGCGATAACGGAGAGCGGGCCGTAATCAAACCCGCTCTCCTGAAGTTCTGCACGGGTACCGAGCAGCAGTTCGATCATGACCGGAGCCGTGACAGTGGGCATGGACTTCGGAAGCGGGGGCTTTTTCTCCAACGCCTTCACTGGTCCCACTTCCGAAGCCGCTGCCCGGACCCGGTAAAACCACGCCCGGGAGACATTGTGCTTCCTGCAAAAAGCCGAGACCGCGCCCCTAGGCGAATCCTCGGGCCACGTCGCGACAGCATGCCGAATCCTGATATCCGGCTGGGATTTACTCATGAACAGCAGCAAACCCGCCAGCAAAGTGTCCACGATGTCATGAGACAGAGTGTCTACGAAGTCATGAGACAGAACTGTCTATTAAGTCATGAGACTCCACACGCGTTTAGAACGCTCTAAACGTGCACAACTGCGACTCAGTTGGGTGGGCCCAGGCTAGTCCGTCCAGTCGAAGAAGCCCTTGCCGCACTTGCGCCCCAACTCCCCGCGCGCCACCTTGTCTCGAAGGATCTGCGGCGGTGCAAAACGGTCACCGAGGGTGGAGTGCAGATACTCGGCAATCCCCAACCTGACGTCCAAGCCAACAATGTCCGTGGTCTTCAGCGGGCCGGTGGGGTGCTTGTAGCCAAGCACCATGGCGGCGTCGATGTCCTCCGCGGACGCCACGCCTTCTTCGACCATCCGCATCGCTTCGAGTGCGATTGCCACGCCCAGCCGCGAGGACGCGAACCCGGGGGCGTCATTGACGACGACGGCGGTCTTGCCAAGTGCCTCGGTCCAGCTTTTCGCCGCGGCAGCAAGCTCGGGCGAGGTTTCCTTGCCAAGGACCACTTCGATGAGGGTGGAGGCCGGCACGGGGTTGAAGAAGTGGAGGCCCACGAAGTTGGCGGGACGGCGGAGTTCCTGGCCCAGTCCGGTCACGGAGAGGGAGGACGTGTTGGAGGCCAGGAAGGCATCCGCGGACAAGTGCTCCTCAACGGACCGCAGCGCCGTAACTTTGAGGTCGTAGTCCTCGGGAACGGCCTCCACCACCAAACCACAGTGAATGAATGACCCGTAGTCCGTGGAAGTGCTGAACCGGGCGAGGACCTCTTCCGGCGATTCCGTGAGGGTGCCCCGGGCAGCGGACTTCGCTACGGCCTCGGCCACGCGGTTGTGCGCACCGGCAGCGGCCTCGTGGTCACGTTCCACTACGACGACGGTGGCACCCTTGATGAGGAAGGCATGGGCAATACCTGCGCCCATGCGGCCACCGCCCAGGACTCCGACGACGTTCGGGATGGCGGGTGCTGTTGTCATTTCTGGTTCCTGTCCTGAGAGGTGGCGTCGTTGGCCTTGGCGGACTTCTTATCCAGGAAGGCCTGCATCCGATCGAACTTGGCCTGGGATTCGAACAGGATCCCTTGGGCCAGGGTGTCGATCAGGGGGTGTGCTTCGGCCGGTGCGTGGAAGACCGACTTGGTGATCCGCACAGCCAGGGGGTCTTGCCGGCCGATGCGGTCCGCCAGTTTGTGGGCTGCGTCCATGAGCTCCGGGGCCTCGTGGATCTCGGTGATGAGGTTGATCCGCAGTGACTCTTCGGCACGGAGCACCGTTCCGGCCAGGAGGATCTCCTTCGCCTTCGGTTCGCCCACCAATTCCTTCAACCGCCAGGTTGCACCTGCCGCGGCGAGGATGCCCAGACCCGTTTCCGGGTTGCCGATGCGCACGCTCGGAGTGCCGATGCGGAAGTCGGCGGCATAGGCCAGCTCGGCTCCCCCACCCAGGCAATAGCCGTCAAGCGCGGCGATGACGGGCATGGGCAGCTTGGCGATCCGGGCGAAAATGGTGGAGTTGATGCCTTGGAGCGCATCGTCCCGGCGCCGTTCGCGCAGTTGGCCAATGTCCGCGCCGGAGGCAAAGACTCCGTCGGTTCCGGCGATGATCAGGATCTTGGGATTCTTTTCCAGCTCGGCGCAGACCGCGTGAAGCTCATCCACCATCTTCTGGTCGATCGCGTTGC
Organism: Paenarthrobacter sp. YJN-5; assembly: GCF_015040095.1. NCBI lineage: Bacteria > Bacillati > Actinomycetota > Actinomycetes > Micrococcales > Micrococcaceae > Paenarthrobacter > Paenarthrobacter sp. YJN-5. The sequence goes on along the minus strand of NZ_CP053544.1, from coordinate 1,018,957 downwards.
GGACTTCCGGGCGGTTCAGCAGGACGGCGAGCCGGTCCTCGCGCTCCTCAAGCAGGAGGGTGCTGAAGTCTTCCTGGTTCAGGGCCATTACACGCCTTCCAGCAACATTGCCGTACCCTGGCCGACGCCGATGCACATCGTGGCGAGGCCCAGCTTCGGTCCCGTCTGGGAGGCGAGCTCGCGCTCCATGCGGCCCAGCAAGGTAATGGCAATACGCGAGCCGCTGGAACCGAGCGGGTGGCCCAAACTGATGGCACCGCCGTCGTTATTGACGATGTCCGGATCCAGGCCGAGGCGGCGCATGCTCGCCAGCGACTGCGTGGCGAAGGCTTCGTTGAGCTCCACTGCGCCGAGCTGCTCCACGGAAAGGCCGGTGCGGGCGAGGACTTTCTGCGTGGCGGGTACGGGACCGATGCCCATGATCTCCGGTTCGCAGCCGGCGGACGCGCCGTCAATAATGCGGGCACGCGGCGTTAGGCCGAACTTCTTGATGGCGGCCTCGGAGGCAACGATGATGGCCGAGGCTCCGTCGTTGAGGGTGGAGGAGTTGCCTGCGGTCACGATCGAACCGCCCGGGACCACGGGGCGCAGCCCGGCCAGGACGTCCATGGTGGTGCCTTCGCGGGGGCCTTCGTCAGTGTCGACGACGGTCTCGGACTTGCGCGTCTTGACCGTCACCGGGACGATCTCCTCCTTGAAACGGCCGCCGGCAATAGCTGCCAGCGCACGCTCGTGGGAGCGGACGGCGAAAGCGTCGGCGTCTTCACGCGAGATGTTGTCCACGCGCCCAACTTCTTCCGCGGTCTCCGGCATGGAGTACGTCATCTTGCCGTCGCGGGAAAGATCACCCTTGGTGAAGCGCGGGTTCGCAAAGCGCCAGCCGATGGAGGTATCGAAAATCTGGCCCGGCTTGGCGAAGGCCGTCGCGGGCTTTTCCTGGACCCAGGGGGCACGGCTCATGGATTCAACGCCACCGGCAACCACGATGTCCGCAGCCCCCGACTTGATCATCTGACTGGCCATGATGATCGCGCTGAGGCCTGAAGCGCAGAGCCGGTTGACCGTAATGCCCGGGATGTGGAGGGGAAGTCCGGCAAGGATGGTGGCCATGCGGGCCACGTTGCGGTTTTCCTCGCCTGCGCCGTTGGCGTTGCCGAGGATTACCTCGTCAATGGAGTCGGGGTCGACGCCGGCGCGTTCCACTGCTTCCCGGACCACCAGGGCGGCGAGATCGTCGGGCCGGACAGAGGAAAGTGCCCCACCATAGCGTCCGACCGGCGTCCGTGCGCCACCAACAAGAAAAGCCTCGACCATGAGAACATCCTTCGCGAAGTGAAAGGGGCCGGCACGGAATAATATACCGACCGTTCGTTCTATAAAGATTACACGGCCCGCGCGGCCGGTCAACAGATGACGGTCCTCACACCTCCCTAAATCACACGGATTCCAAGGTGGCTGGCGAGCAAAGGAGCCATCAAACTCAACTGGTAGTCATCAATGACCGCCCCGGTCAGGCCGGCCAACCCGTTGATCCCGCGGAACTCCGAAGTGCGAAGGTCAACATCCTTGAACTTGGCCCCGGTGACGCCCAGTGTTCCGATGGTGCAGTTCTTCAAGGCCACCCGGGTTCCCGTCACTCCGCCCAAGTCCAGCTCATTGATGATGCAGTCGGAGATCCGGACATCCACCAGCTTGGAGCCGCGCAGGTTCACGAAGTCCAGCTTGCCGCCGTCGATTCGGACGGAGCGCCAACTTCCCTCATAAAGTTCGGCCGAGCCCCACCTGGGATTGGTGATCTCCACGTCCTGCCACGATGTCCTCGCAGCCGGGAAAACCGGGGCGAACGGCTCGGCGAAGATGCAGTCGCGGAAGGTTGCTCCCCGCAGCTGGGCTTCATGGAAGGAGACGCCGTTGAATTCACATTCGATGAAGTCCGCCCCGCTCAGCTCTTCCCCGTCCGCGGAGGCCCGGGTGAAGCGGATACCGTCATACCGTTCCCCGCGCTGGAAGTCCGGGGCGTCGTCGTCGCGCAGTTCATCCAGCCGCACCGGCGGGACCTTGGGTGCGGCAACTTTGCCGGCCGCCATCAGAGCGACTCCGCCTTGGCAGCGATCTCGGCAAGGTCCTTGCCCAACGCCTTCCGCGTGAAGCTCATGCCGAGCTTGCCGAAGAGGGCCATGCCCACCTTGCTCAAGAAAGTCGGCTTCAGAACCTCTGCCCCGAAGGTCACAGTCAGGTCCGTTCCGGCGTCGCGCCCGGCAAGGCTGAAACGCGTGGTGTAGGCGGCACCGCCCTGGTGTGCCTTGACCGTTGTGCTCCGCGGAGAATCGGCTTCCGCGACCCACATTTCCACGGTTTCCTGCCTGCCCATCATGGTGCGGGTCTCTTTCCAGCGGGTTCCTTCGCCGTACGGGCCCTCGCTGAGCATCTGGACGGAATCGATGCCGGACAGCGTGGCGGCAGAACCGGGAATGTCAGAGATGACCGCCCAAACCTTCTCCGGGCTCGCGTTGATGTGCTGGGTCAGCGTGGTGGTGTGTTCCATACATCGAGCCTAGACCCGGGCACTGACACTCCCAACTGACTGGCAATAGGGGTTGTTCTGAGGCTCCAGAGCAACCCCTATTGCCAGTCAGTTGGGCTTCCGTACGCGAAGGCTGTGGATAACGTCCCGCGCTGACGGAAGGTTTGCCAGCATGAGGAGATGCGACTCCCCCAACCACTGCCGGAAGCCCTGTCGTCAGTTCCGTTCACATGGCAGGAAGCGCTCGACGCCGGCGTCTCGCGTCAGCGCTGGAGGCACCGCTCGCTTGGGGCACCAAGCAGGGGCATCCGGGCCCCTCCGAACGGTGAAGTCGGGTTGCCTGCTCATCACCACCCGTCCCCGGACATGGCTCGACTGCGCCCGACGGATGACCATCGATGAAATCACAGTCGTGGCCGATCATCTGCTCAGGAGGCCGAGGCCAACCTTCGAGGACCGAAGCGAACCGTACTGTACACGTGAGGAGCTGGAAGAGATGCTTGACCGGCACAAGGGAACACCCGGAATCCGCAAGGCGCGCTTGGCTTTGGAACAGGCCAGGGTTGGCGCCGATTCAGCGCCCGAGACGCGGCTCCGGCTGGCACTTGAGCGGGCCGGGCTGCCCGAACCGGAACTCAACCAGCCCACGGAACTGGGTTTCGGCGTCGTACGTGAACCCGACCTTGGCTACCGCGAACAGCGCGTCGCCGTGGAGTACGAAGGCGAGGGACATTCAGAGCCCGCGCAGATTGTCCGGGACATAGAACGCGAGGAAGACTACAGCCGTGCGGGCTGGCAGTTGGTGCGGATATCCAAACGGCACATGGGCAACGATGCAAGGTCTGCTGTGTCCAAGGTACTGGCCGCGATGCAGGAGCGCGGGTGGACGCCCAAGTAGCTGGCAATAGGGGTTGTTCTGAGGCTCCAGAGCAACCCCTATTGCCAGTCAGTTGCTTAGGAGAACAGCTCGCTCTTGGGCTGGTTGTTCTTGACCTTCTGCCAACCGAGCCACAGCACCACTGCGAAGAACGGAATGGTGGCCAAGGTCCAGAGGCCCAGCAGGAAGACGTCGCCGGTGGCCTTGTCCGTGACGGTGTCGAAGCCGATCAGGACCGTAATGGCCAGCAACGCCACGAGGCCGATCCAGCTGGTCCAGGGCGAGCCCGGCATGGGCAGGGAGGACACGTTACCGCGTTTCTTGCGCAGCGCGATCTGGCTCGCGAAGATCGAACCCCATGTGAAGATCACGCCAATGGAAGCGGTGTTCAGCGCAAGGTCGAACGCGTGCGAACCACCCAACCAGATGTTCAGGAGGATGCCCACCAAGTACACGCCGCCGATCGCCAGGATGGCCGCAAACGGCACGTGGCGGGAGGACATCCGGGTCAGCCACTGCGGAGCGTGCCCGTTGTTGGCCATGGTGCGGAAGATGCGGCCGATCGAGTACAGGCCGGAGTTGCAAGAAGAAAGCGCTGCGGTGATGACGATCATGTTCATCACATCGCCCATCCAGCCCAGGCCCATCTGACCGAACACGGTGACGAACGGAGACGTGCCGGCTACGTACTGGTCGGACGGGAGGAGCATGGCCAACAGGGTCACGGAACCGACGTAGAAGACCACAATGCGGAAGACGACGGCGCGGATCGCCTTGGGAACTTCACGTTCCGGATTCTCCATCTCACCTGCGGTGATGCCCACGAGCTCGATTGCGTTGTAGGCGAAGATCACGGCGTTCAGGACGAGGATCATCACCAGGCCGCCCTTGGGGAACATCCCGCCGTCGGAGTGGAAGAGGTTGGCCACGGAAGCGTTGCCGTCGCCCACTTGTGCGTTGGTGACCACCATGAAGGTGCCCACAGCCAGGAAGATCACGATCGCGGCGACCTTGAGGCAGGAAGCCCAGAATTCGAATTCACCGAAGGCCTTGACGCTGAACAGGTTCACGGCCACCAGCAGCACCAGCGCTGCGATGGCAGAGAGTTCAACAGGAACATTCGGGAAGAAGAACTGGAAGTAGAGGCCGATCGCGATCAGTTCCGCGATGCCGGTCATGGCCCAGTTGATGAAGTACATCCAACCGGACAGGTACGCGCCCTTCTTGCCGAACATTTCACCGGCGTAGCTCACGAACGAGCCCGAGGTCTGGCGGTACATGATGAGTTCGCCCAAGGCGCGCATCAGGAGGTAGGCGATGACGCCGGCAATGGCGTAGGAGAAGATCAGGGCCGGGCCGGTGGAAGCCAAACGGCCACCTGCGCCCATGAACAGGCCAACGCCGATCGCGCCGCCCATGGCAATCATGGTCACGTGACGGCGGCTGAGCGTCTTCTGGTAACCCTCTGCGCTGAGGGTGGAGCCTGCGGCCGTGGATGGGGCCGTGGGCTTGAGGTCTGTGGGGGTACTTTGCGGCACAGCTGTTTCCTTGTGGGTTGGGGTCTTGCTGTAGGGGGCTGCGCCCGGTGCCGGAGCACGGGCGGTTTTGGCACAGGAAATTCGGAGATTTCCCCTTTGGGAATCCCGTTCTGTGACGTGGACCGCAGAACGTCGAACGTTCGCGCAACCCGTCTATCTTACGGCATGTGACGCGGCACCCGTGACGAAGACAACAAATGGGCTCCTGAGCAGGGCAGGAACCGCTACAGCAACCCGCCGTCCCGCATGCCGTACCGCACCCACGTTCCCGCCGCACCGGCGGCGTCCGCGCCTGGGACCGAACCCGCCGAGCACCGGTCGAACCAGTCACCCAACGCACGGTCGTGGCTCACGATCACCACGGTTCCCGAAAAGGTTGCGAGCGCCGCCTCCAACTGCTCCACCAACACGGGAGCCAGATGGTTGGTGGGTTCGTCCACGATCATGGTGTCGTAGCCGCCCAGCAGGATCCGGGCGAGGGCAAGCCGGCGTTGCTGCCCGGCCGAGAGCCCTCCAACCGGCACATGGAACTCCGCGGGACGGAACAGCCCCAGCCGCAACAGGTCCTCGGCATGGTCATCGATGGCGCCGCCCAGCCCGGCGGCGAAGGCCGGGAGCAGGCGCAGTTCCGGGCGGGAAGGCACGTCGAGTTCCTGCTGCAGGTAGCCGACTCTCCCTGGTGCAGCCACGGAACCGGCAGTTGGTTCCAGGACACCGGCCAGAACTGATAGCAGGGTGGATTTGCCGGCACCGTTGGGGCCGGTGATGAGGACCTTCTGTCCGGCTTCCACCCGCAGGTCGGTGGGCTGGAGGCGGCCCGGAACGCTGACGCCGCGGGCTTCCAGGGCCGGCTCGGAGACGTCCACGGCCACCGAGCCCAAGGGAGCGGCAAGCTTCAGAGGTACGGGAGGCCGGTCCACAGGGTTTTCCTCGAGCCTCCGGAGCCGCTCCTGGGCGTTGCGGACTTTGCTCGCAGCCGCCCGTTGCCAGGTGCCGCTCTTGAAGCTGAAGGCCATCTTGTCCTTGTCCCGCCTGCGCCCGTAGCCCATGCGGTCCGCCACGGTGGCCGCTTGAAGCCGTTCGGCGGCGATGGCGTCCACCCAGCCTTCGTACTGTTGGGCCCACCGGGCGCGTTCGGCAGCTTTCTCGCGAAGGTAGCCGTCGTAGCCGTTTCCGTAGCGGTTCACGGAGCGACGATCAGCATCCACCTCAATGATGGTGCTGGCAACTTTCTTCAGCAGGACACGGTCGTGGGAGACAACCACCACGGTTCCCCGGTGCGCAGCCAGCCGGGACTCCAACCAGGCGGTGCCGGTGGCGTCGAGGTGGTTGGTGGGCTCGTCCAGGAGCAGGGCTTCTGCGGGGTCGGCGAGCAGGCAGGCGAGCGCTACCCGCTCTTGCTCGCCGCCGGACAGGGAGCCAAGCGTTCGACGGCGGTCCACGCCTCCCAGCCCCAGTTTGTCCAGCGCTGCTTCCACCCGGGATTCGGCGGCGTATCCTTCGCGGAGCTGGTATTCGGTTTGCAGGCTGCCGTAGAGCTCAAGCGTCTCCGTGTCGGCCTCGGACAGTCCGCGTTCCAGTTCGGCGATCCGCGCTTCGAGGGACCGCAGCGCGCCAAGGGAGGCGTCGATGGCGTCCCCCACGGTCAGGGACTCCGCCATCCCGTGTGTCTGCGCGAGGTAACCCACGCGGTAGGCGGGGTTGCCGGAGAAGCCGGCTTCGCCGTCGTCGGGCGTTTCGACCCCGGCCAGAAGGCGGAGCAGCGTGGATTTCCCGGCACCGTTCTCGCCCACGACGGCAACATGCTCGCCATGGGGGATCACCAGGTGGACGGCATCAAAAAGTTGGCGGTCCCCGTAGCCGTGGGAAACGCCGGAAAGGTGAAGGTGGTCAGTCATGAGGTGTCCTCGCAGGTCCGTAGCAGGCAGATGGCCAGGGGTGTACGGGGGATGCAGCCGGATAGTGGCCGCTCTCAAGACTTCATCGGTCCAGACTGCCCGCTGGGAAGCGGGCGCGTCAAGGGCCTAGACCGCCAGCGCCCGCTTCCGCCGGGCCTTCGCCAGCCGGGTTCCGATGAGCCCCTGCCGCGGGCTGAACAAGTACACGACGGCGAACACCGCACCCTGGGTGACCACCACCATGGCGCCCGAGGCGGTGTCCAGGTAGTAGCTCAGGTAGATGCCCGCCACGGAGCACACCACGGAGATCACGGGGGCAATGACCAGCATCCGGTTGAACCGGTCCGTCAGCAGGTAGGCCGTGGAACCGGGAATAATGAGCATCGCCACGACCAGGACGACGCCGACTGTCTGCAACGCAACCACAGAGGTCAGGGCGAGCAGTCCCAGCAGGAGGGCTCCCAGCAAGCGTGGCGAGAGACCGATTGCGTGGGCGTGCGTGGGGTCGAAGGCGTAGAGCGTCAGGTCCCGCCTCTTGAGGATCAAAATAGCGAAGGCGACGGCCCCGAGAATGACCACTTGGATCAGGTCCGCGACGCTAACTCCCAGCAGGTTGCCGAAGATGATGTGGTTCAAATCGGTTTGGCTGGGCGTCACGGAAATCAGCACCAGGCCAAAGGCAAAGAGTGATGTGAAGACGATCCCGATCGCCGCATCCTCCTTGACCCTGCTGGTGTTCCGCACAACGCCGATGAGGGTCACCGCCAAGAGCGCGAACACCAAAGCGCCCAGCGCGAACGGCGCACCTACGATGTAGGCCAGCACGACGCCGGGAAGCACCGCATGGGACACGGCGTCACCCATGAGGGACCAACCGATGAGGACCAGCCAGCAGCTGAGTACGGCGCACACCACTGCGGCGATGGCCGTGGTGGCGAGGGCACGGACCATGAAGTCGTAGCTGAGGGGTTCGAGCAGGAATTCCATCTCAGCCCCTGTTCATGACGTCGAGGCCGAAAGCCATGGCCAGGTTTTCCGGTTGCAGCACCACGTCCGGGCTTCCGTGCATCAGCACTTTGCGCATGAGGAGGACTGCTTCGTCGCAGAGTTGCGGGAGCGCATGGAGATCGTGGGTGGAGACCAGGATGGTGGCGCCATCGGCGGCCAGTTCCTTGAGCAGCCGGGTGATGGTGGCCTCGGAGCGTTTGTCCACCCCGGCGAACGGTTCATCGAGAAGCATCATGGTGGCGTCCTGGGCAATGCCCCGGGCCACGAAGGCGCGTTTCTTCTGCCCGCCGGACAGCTGCCCGATTTGGCGGTCGGCAAAGTCAGCCAGTTCCACGCGTTCCAAGGCGTGCTCGACGGCGTCGCGGTCGGCTTTGCGGGGCCGGCGCGTGAAACCCAGATGCCCGTAGCGGCCCATCATCACTACGTCGCGGACGGACAACGGGAAGGCCCAGTCCACTTCTTCGCTTTGTGGAACGTAACCGATGCCCGCCTCTTTGCGGATCTTTGCCGGCGGGTGGCCGTTGACCAGGACCCGCCCGGTGTCCGGCTTGACCATGCCCATGATGGTCTTGAACAGCGTGGACTTTCCCGAACCGTTCATGCCCACCAGGCCGCAAATGCGGGAGCGTTCCAGGGTCAGCGATGCCGAGTCCAGGGCGAGCACCTCGCCGTAGTGGACGGTGACGTTTTCAACAGCAATGGCCGGGGTGCTCATGCCGTTCCTCCTGTGAGGGCCTCGGTGATGATTTTGGCGTCGTGCCGGATCAGGTCCAGGTACGTGGGTACGGGGCCGTCCGCTTCAGACAGTGAATCTACGTACAGCACTCCGCCGAACTTCGCTCCGGTGGCTCCCACCACTTGCTGCATGGGTGCATCGGACACGGTTGATTCGCAGAAGACTGCGGGCACCTGGTTGTCCTTGACGAACCCGATTGCCCGGGCGATTTGCTGCGGCGTGGCTTGCTGTTCAGCGTTTACGGCCCAGATGTAGACCTCTTTGAGGCCGGCGTCCCGGGCCAGGTAGGAGAACGCCCCTTCGCAGGTGACCAGTGCCCGGTGGTTTTCCGGCAGGACGGACAGCTTGGACACCATCTCGTCCTTCACTTCCTGCAGCCGGGAGTTGTAGGCCTTGGCGTTGGCTTCGAATTCGGAGGCATGCTCCGGAGCCAGGCCGGCAAAGGCCTTGGCCATGTTGTTCGCGTAGATCTGGACGTTGTCCGGCGACATCCAGGCATGCGGGTTGGGCTTGCCGCGGTAGCTGTCTTCGCCAATATCCATGACTTTCACGCCCTCGCTGACCACGGCGTGGGGAACGTCCAGGCCTTCGACGAACTGCGCGAACCAGGCCTCGAGGTTCAACCCGTTATCCAGGATGAGGTCCGCTTGCGCCGCCTTGCGGATGTCCCCGGGCGTGGGCTCGTAGCCGTGGATTTCCGCGCCTGCCTTGGTGATGGATTCCACCTGCAGTTTGTCTCCGGCGACGTTCTTTGCAATGTCTGCAAGGACCGTGAAGGTGGTGAGCACAACGGGCTTGTCTGAGTTGCTCGCGGTGGAGTTGCCACCGCAGGCCGAGAGCCCCAGCACCACGGCAATGGAGGCCAGGAAAGCAACGAAACGGCGGACAACTTTGGCGAGCCGAAACGGAAAGTTAGGCATACCGAAAATTGTAGCGGCCCCCGGTTGCGGGCGGCAAAGCTAGGCTGTTCATATGGGCACAATTTCCACGCAGACAAGGCTCTACAGGTTCAATGCCCTGGATGCTGCCGCCGTTGCCGCATACGTGGGCTTTACCCTGTACTTCACCTTCTTCGGTGCGTCCGTCGAGCGGCTGATGCTTCAGCTGTTTCCCGAGCCGGCCACAGCGTCCTACGCGGTCAACGCGGTCTTCTATGCCGCCGTCGGGCTTTTCGCCGTAGCCTCTGCCTGGCGGGTGGCCGGCCGCGACCTCAAAATCCTGGGCACGCGGCCGTGGTTCACGCTGGGCATGGTGCCCTTGGCAGTGGTGGCAATGCTGATCCTGACTGCGCTCCTGGTGGCCGCGCTGGGAACCGCGCAGAGTTCCGAGAACCAACTGGGGATCCAAGGCCTGCTGCAGCAGGTGCCCGCCTGGCTGATGGTTCCGTTGCTGGTGCTGGTGGGGCCGTTCGTCGAGGAATACCTCTTCAGGCATTTGTTGATCGGGAAACTGTCCAAGTACGTCAACATCTGGGTGTGCTGCGCCATCTCCACCGTGGTGTTCGCGTCGATCCACACGATCGGACGCGAGGGCCTGGAGTTGTCTGCGCTGGCGCCCTACCTTGGCATGGCCGTGGTCTTGGTGGGCGTCTACGTCTGGACGGGCAAGAACCTCATGTTCGCCTACTTCGTGCACGCGACCAAGAACCTCCTCGCCGTGGTGCTGATCTACGCCATCCCCGCGGAACTCCTCACCAACTGACCCCACCCCCAAAAACCCCCAACTGGGTCGCATTTGTGCACGTTTTGAGCCCTGAAAACGCGCACAAATGCGACCCAGTTGGGGGAACCCGGACGGAAGGTGACCGCAAAGCCCTACCCGGCCACCCGCAGCGGGGTTAGCTTGGAGCACATGACACTCAACATCCAGGTGGTAGTGGACTGCAAGAACCCGCACGAGCTCGCCGATTGGTGGGCCGAGACCCTCGAATGGACGGTGGAGCCTCAGGACGAGGACTTCATCCGGTCCATGATCCAGCAGGGCTATGCAACCGAGGACCAAACCATCACGCACAACGGCAAGCTGGTGTGGGCCGAAGGCTGCGCGATCGTTCCGGCCGAGGACAAGGATCCCAAGACCGGCCGGCGCATCCTCTTCCAGACGGACCCGAACCCGAAGAGCGTCAAGAACCGGGTGCACTGGGACGTGCGCCTGGACGGCCGGGACAAGGACGTGGTCCGCAAGGAACTGGAAGCGCGCGGTGCCACCCATCTGTGGACCGCCAGCCAGGGGCCGCACGAGTGGCACACCATGGCCGACCCCGAGGGCAACGAGTTCTGCATCAGCTGAGGAGCGTTACTAGACTCGGACTGTGAACAACGATCTCCCTGCCAAGGTTTCCGACGTCTTTGACCCCTCACGCTGGCGCACCGTTTCCGGCTTCGACGACTTCAAGGACATGACGTACCACCGGCAGGTTGAGCGCACGGCTGACGGAATCAGGGACCTCCCCACCGTCCGGATCGCCTTCAACAGGCCCGAAGTCCGCAACGCGTTCCGCCCGGGCACCGTGGATGAGCTGTACCGGGCCATGGACCACGCCCGCATGACCCCCGACGTGGCAACCGTGCTGCTCACCGGCAACGGCCCCTCCCCCAAGGACGGCGGACACTCGTTCTGTTCCGGCGGGGACCAGCGGATCCGCGGCCGGGACGGTTACCGCTATGCAGAAGGTGAAACGCAAGAAGGCATTGACCCCGCCCGCGCCGGCCGGCTCCACATCCTTGAGGTCCAGCGCCTCATGCGCACCATGCCCAAGGTAGTCATCGCCGTCGTCAACGGTTGGGCGGCCGGCGGCGGCCACTCCCTCCACGTGGTCAGCGACCTCACCATCGCCTCCCGCCAGCACGGCAAGTTCAAGCAGACGGACGCCACGGTAGGAAGTTTCGACGCCGGATACGGCTCAGCGCTGCTGGCCCGCCAGATCGGCCAGAAAGCCGCGCGCGAGATCTTCTTCCTGGCCCGCGAGTACTCCGCCGAGGACATGGTGCGCATGGGCGCGGTCAACGAGGCGGTGGACCACGAACGGCTGGAAGAAGTGGCCCTGGAGTACGCTGCGGACATCGCCCGCCAGTCCCCGCAGGCCATCCGCATGCTCAAGTTCGCGTTCAACCTGGCCGACGACGGGCTGGCCGGCCAGCAGGTCTTCGCCGGGGAAGCCACCCGCCTGGCCTACATGACGGATGAAGCTGTGGAGGGCAAGGAAGCCTTCCTGCAGAAACGCGACCCGGACTGGTCCAACTTCCCCTACTACTTCTAGGACCGGCATGGACATCGATCCCATCCTGAAGGCCCTGTCCGCTGCCCTCCATGGCGAGGGCCCCGCCGTCGAAATCGTCACGGACGCGGACGGCCGGCCGAACGCGGTCCCCGTGGAAACCGGCGTCGAGGACGCTGCCGTGGTGGTCCGCACCTCGGGCTCCACCGGGACACCCAAGGCGACCGTCCTCACGATTGATGCACTCGCGGCGTCGTCCGTGGGCACGGCCATCACATTGCGTGCCGAGGGCCAGTGGCTGCTGGCACTTCCGCTCCAGTATGTTGCCGGGGTGCAGGTGCTGGTGCGTTCGCTGTATGCGGGCACCAGGCCGTGGGTGATGGACCTGTCCAACGGCTTCACCCCGGAGGCGTTCACGGCGGCCGCGCAGGAGCTGACGGACAAGGTCCGCTTCACATCGTTGGTGCCCACGCAGCTGCAGCGCCTGCTCGACTCCCCCGCCCCTGAAACCCTGGCCGCGCTGCGCCGTTTCAACGCCATCCTGCTGGGCGGCGCCCCCGCTTCCGCCGAGCTGCTCGCGACCGCCCACAGTGAGGGCTTGAAGGTGGTCACCACCTACGGCTCCGCCGAGACGTGCGGCGGGTGCGTGTACGACGGCGAGCCCCTGGACGGCGTCGAGGTCCGGATCGGCACCGGCGAACTTGAAGGGCGCATCCTGCTGGGCGGCGAAACGGTGGCGGCCGGCTACCTTGACGGCAACTCTCCCGCAAAGGACGCGTTCTTCGAAGAGGACGGCGTCCGCTGGTACGTCACCGGCGATCTCGGCGAACTCTCCGACGACGGCAAGCTCACCGTGCTGGGCCGCGCCGACGACGTCATCATCACTGGAGGCGTCAAGGCCTCCGCCGCGTACATCCAAAGCAAGCTGGAAGAGCTCGACGGCGTCACGGCCGCTTTCGTGGCCGGCGTCCCCTCGCGTGAGTGGGGCCAGGCGGTGGCAGCGTATGTGGCCATGGCGGATCCGACGCCGGCCGGCATCAAGGGCTTCACCGGCCGCCGCGAGGCGGCCCTGGGAGTCCTGGCCCCCAAAACAGTGCTGGTGGAGAAGGAACTGCTCATGCTGCCGAACGGGAAACCGGACCGGCTGGCCATGACCGAACAGCTCAACCGGCTGCATCAGGGACAATAGGACAGATTCGTCCCAACCGAAGATCAAAGCGAAACACACGAGGTACTGCACGTGGCGACAGCTGCACAATGGATTCAAGGAGCCAGGCTCCGAACACTGCCCGCGGCGATCGCGCCGGTCCTGATCGGCTCCGCGGCGGCGTTTGAACTCCAGGCATTCAAGCTGCCGAACGCCATCCTCGCCGCACTTGTGGCGCTGCTGCTCCAAGTCGGCGTGAACTACGCCAACGACTACTCCGACGGCATTCGCGGCACCGACGAGGAACGCGTGGGGCCGCTGCGCCTGGTAGGTTCCGGCGTTGCCAAGCCTGAGCAGGTGAAGTGGGCCGCGTTCGGGCTGTTCGGGCTGGCCATGCTGTGCGGTTTGATCCTCGTGATCATCACCCAGGCGTGGTGGCTCATCCTGGTGGGCATCGGCTGCGTCCTGGCCGCCTGGGGCTACACCGGGGGCAAGAACCCCTACGGCTACATGGGCCTGGGCGATGTGTTCGTCTTCGTGTTCTTCGGGCTTGTGGCTACGCTCGGCACCACCTACACCCAGGCAGGGCAGGTGAGCCTCGCCGCCGTCGTAGGTGCGATCGGAACCGGCCTTATTGCGTGCGCCCTGCTGATGGCCAACAATGTCCGGGACATTCCCACGGACACCGCCGCCGGCAAGCGCACCCTGGCCGTCCGGCTGGGTGACCGCCACGCCCGGGAAAGCTACGTGCTGATGCTCGGTGTGGCAATCCTGCTGGTCATCGTGCTGGCGCCCACCAAGCCGTGGATGCTGATTGTGCTGTTGCTGATCCCCGCTTGCCTCATGCCGGCGTGGCTCATGATCAACGGCAAGAAGCGCAAGAGCCTCATCCCGGTGCTCAAGCAGACCGGCCTGATCAACCTCGGCTACAGCCTGCTGTTCTCGCTCGGACTGATCCTCACCCGGATTTAGGCGTTGGGCCGCTTGTCCGTGTTGATGGATACGTCCGGGTTCTGCTCCACCAGGCCGTCCTCGGCAGCGGCATCGTCCACTTCGCCCGCAGTGCGCATGGGCTTGGCACGCCCGGACAAACGTTCACGCATGGCAGCCGTGGCCTCGTCACGCTGCTTCTGGAAGAACAGGTAGCTGATGGCGAAGGCGATCAGCCCGGCAAAGATCACTGCCAGGAACACTCCGGTCCCCAAAAACAGGAAAAGGACGAACAGAGGCACGAACAGCGCCAAACGGATCAGGGAATACTTCAGGAAAGCCACCCTCCAAGTTTAGCCGTCCGATTCATTGCACTCTGATCACAGCCTTTGGAGGGGATCCAGCGAACCGCTCCGGGCGACTAGACTTGGTGCATGCTCCGGGTTGTTGGCGTCGTCGTCGTCCTTGTTGTCTTCGTGTACGCCCTTGTGGATGTCATCCGCACGGACCGCCACGCCACCCGCGGGATTTCCAAACCGGCCTGGATCGTGGTCATGATCGTCTTGCCTGTGCTTGGCGCCATCCTCTGGTTTATCTTCGGCCGCCCCTACGGCAAGCCTTCGGCACAACCCGTCCGCCGCTACCCCACGGCCCCTGACGACGATCCCGAGTTCCTCCGCAACCTCGAACTCCGCCGGCGGAACCAGGCAGAAGAAGAACGGCTGAAGAAGCTCAAGGCCGAGCTCGACGCCAAGGAGCGAAAGCTCAAGGATTCCAAGGGCCCGGAGGGAACGGGCGGACCCAAGGGCAAAGGTTTTGCTACCGGTGAGGCCAAGCATGGCGAGCCGGACCCCCATGATACCGACGAGCTGAAGTAGGTAATATGGCCACACCAGCGCCTCCGCCACGTCCCGGTGTAACGCTTTCCGCACCACCGCCGATAGCCGTTGCTACGGAGGCACCTGGTCCGGCCAAGGTGTCGCGCTCCTTGTGGGTGGCAAGCTTCGTTGCCGGAGCAGCGTTGATCGTGACGGATTTCCTCGGCAGGAACGCCCATTTTGAACGGCTCAAGGGCGTCATCGAAGGCATGGTCCCGGCTGGTGACGCTGAGTCACTGGAGGGCGCCACCGCCGTCGTTTTCCTGGGAAGCCTGGGCATGCTGGCGCTGGTGATCGCAATGGAGGCAGTCCTCCTGGCGATTATTTTCAAGCGCAGGAGCTGGGCACGGTGGGCGTTGGCACCCTTGGTCCTGCTTCACGCCGTGGTCACCGTGATCATCTCGGACTTCGTCGTTGCGCCGGGTTCCGACGGTGTCCTGGCCACCGTGCTGCTGGCCGCCCAGTACATTTTGGCCGCGGCCGGACTGATCCTGCTCTTCCTCCCCGCCACAACAGCGTGGCTCAGGAGCGGGCGGGAGCAGCAGCCGGAATAGCCGCCAGCATCCCTTCGCAGCTGCGGATCACCACGCGGCAAGCATCCAGGGCTGACGGCTCGGTGAGCGGGTTCTCGGCGATCAGCCGCCAACGGTTCAGGCTCGCCCGCGCAGCTTCGCTGATGGCGTCGTCGTCCGCGTCCTGCGCGACTCCCAGCCGGTGAGCCGGCAGGGTCCCGCGGCCACCCACCAGCCGTTCGGCTTCGGTGGCGAGCTCCGGAGTGAGGCCCGCGCCTTCGGTCCTCAGCTTTGCCAGCAGCTTCAGTTCCCGGAATTCGTGTGCGCCCGCTTGCAACCGTTCCATGGCCGTGAGCAGCCGGGCGGCATCCTCGCCCACTGCTGCGCCGGCCGTCCCGGCAGTGCGGAGCAAAGCTTCCAAACCCACGACGGCGGCCCTGGCCTTGAGTGCCTCGGCCCGCGTCTGGAAGAGCGCGGCGACCGTTTGAAGGAGTTGGCCCAAACCGCTGCGCCGGGCAAGCTCGTGGGCCAGGTTGGTGGGATCGCCGATGCCGCCATTGATCAGCGCCACCCCGAGCCGGATCCCGAACAACCCAAACCGCGCAACCAGGGAAGCCTTGGCGCCTTGTTCCACACCGGCGGGCTCCGGTGAACGGACAAAACGGTCCGCGGACAGCAGGGTCTTGTCGCGTTGGGCCTTGTCCATTCCGGCCAAGGCAACCATCACCTCAAAGTCGGTTTGGCGCATGGTCCTGGAGCTTTGAGCCAGGAGGCCAGCCACCGGGACGACGCCCAGGGCCAAGGGCTTGAGGTTCTGGTCCCGGCTGTAGCGGTCGGCGATCACAGCGGCCGAGATCAGGGAGTCGATCCGGCCCGCTCCGATCTCGTCCGCTCGCGAGAGCACGGCCAAGGCGTTGACGGTCCCGGACTTCCCGGCAGCGTTGTCCTTGAAGGACTCGAGGAAACGCACGTCCGAGGCGTGCAGGTGCCTCATCAAGTAAATGACGGCATCGGCAGACGACGGCGCGTTCTCCGGAAGGAGGAAGGCCGTTGACCGTCCGGAGACGTCCTGGGAGAGGGAGGCAATGCCGGGAGTATCTATCAGGGTGAGGTCCCTGAGGCTGGCGGCCGGCCAGTCAACCACCAGGCGGTCAACATCTTCCGCCTGGATGTCCCCCAATTGAAAGACCAGCCGGCCGTCTTCCCTGGTGACCGGCAAGGTGCGGGGCTCGCCCGCAAGGGGGTGGAGCGTCACACGGGGTGTTGCTCCGTACCGGTACCAAGTAACTATGCGTGTGCATTCACCGGCGTCGGTGGGTGCGATCTCCTCGCCGATGACTGCGTTGAGCAACGTGGACTTCCCGGCCTTCACCATGCCGGCCACCGCGATGCGCAGCGGCCCGTCCAGGCGTTCCGCCAAGTCGTCGATGACCGCGAGCGCCGGGGCGTCGCCGTCGTACATCTGCCGGGCCTGTTGCAGCAGCACTGCGGCTTCGGCTACCACCTGACCATTCATCCGGCCCGCACCGCGGTGGCTTGGGAAGCCTGCTGCTGTTCCGGTGCGGCACGCCGCTTCTCCGGTGCCGGGGTCCTGGCGTCGGCGGCGGTTCCTTGCAGCTGCGTTGCTGCCTGGTGCAGGGCGTCCACGGTCTTGAGCTGGGTCCGGATCTCCTTCATGCGCAGGTCGCGTTCCACCGCGTAGGTGGCGGCGGCCTTTTGCGCGGCGGCCACGGAATCGGTGAGGGAACGGTGGTGTTCGTCGGCGATCTCGGTGAAGTGGTCCCGGGTTTCGCGCTGCACCATCCTTAAGCGGTCTTTCAGCTGCTTTCCCACTTGGAAGACGATGTCGTCGATTTGCTTCCGGACCAGCGTTTTCGCTTCGGCCTGGCGCCGTTTGAGCCGTGCTTCCTTCTCCTCGCGGTAGGCCTTCCTGCCGAGCATGAGCCCTGCCCCGACGGACAGCGGGTTGATCAGGGCCATGCCGAAGATGCCCGTTAGCAGGCCGAACATCAGCACCCCGCCATACGAGCCGCGCATGCCGATGAGGAGTTTCTGGAGCGGTCCCAGGCGCCCGTCTTCCATGGTGGGCATTTCGCCGACCGGATCGAGCACGCCGCCCGTATCGGCGACGTTGGTCAGGGGCAGCGCGACCACTTCCTCGGAAAAGTGTTCGGCTACCTGGAGGGCGAGCCACTGGGAGCGCTCGCTGGTCCAAATAAAGGTATCTGAGATGGCGGCAGCCGTGCTTTGCTCCAGCCAGACGGTGAACTGATCCCACGCCGGACCCGGGTCGCCTTGGTCGATGGCAATCTCTGCTTCGCGTTGGATGCGGCGGAGCCTGTCCCTGAGGTCGTACTCCATGTCCGCTATGAGGTCGCCGATTCCGTCGTTGAGGGTGGTCTGCCAGCGGGAGGAGCGTTTCCTGAGCGCGTCGGCTTCCTGTTTGGCGGCCTGCAGGTCGGCAATCATTTGCGGGGTGCCTTCAGGGTTCTCCAGGGCTGACAGTTCGGATTGGAGGGAGAGCCTGAGGTGTTCGGTGACGGTCAGCAGGTCCTGCGCCACAGAACGACGCCGAAGCGTGGCGGCTTTGCCGACCACGTCGTTGCGGAGCGACGTGATGAGCGCCGGGAAGCCCGACTCGTCGTTGAGCTCCTTGTCCTTCAGGCGCGCAGCCTGCAGCCTGAGCTCCGAGGACACGGGGAACAGGGGAATTCCGGGCCCTACGTCGGACAAGTGCTGCCGGTCGAGCGCCTCGATCTGCCGCCAACTGGGGTACAGGTCGGTCTTGGTGAGCGCTGCGAGGACGTTCGGGCTGACGCGCATGGCCTGGCGGAGGAACCGGATTTCGGGTTCGGTGTATTCCTGGGAGGCGTCGGAGACGAAGAGCACTGCGTGTGCCGACGGCAAGGCGGTGAGGGTGGTGAGCGTGTGGCTGGAACCGAGGCCGCCTACACCGGGGGAATCCACCAAAGTCAGTCCGCCTGCGAGGAGTTGGCGGGGCAGCGCGACTTCGGCTGCCGCAAGGTTCTTGGCGTTTCCGGGGTTTCCGGCTTCCGATACGTAGGCCGCAAGCTCGTTGATGTTGACCGGCCGGCGTTCCAGCTGGTCACTTCCGGCAGGGGCAGCTTGGGTGGCAGGGTCCTGTTCCGGTGCTTGGGGGCCCTTGGCCACCAACACCGAGGCCGATGGCGCGTCCCCGTGCTTCACCACGGTGGGCACGGAGGTGGCGACGTCATCGTCCACCGGACAAACCGGGGCGTTAACCAAGGCATTGATGAGCTGGCTCTTGCCTTGCTTGAACTCGCCCACCACGATCACGCGGACGCTGGGGTCAAGCAAACGACGCCGGGTCTGCTCCAGCCGGCGTCGAAGGTCGTTCCTCTCCCCTGCCCCCACCAATTCCATGCCCTGTTCCACCAACGTGGCCATGCGTTCGGTTTCCGTCACAGCTGATCCTTTGTTTGCGACCTCAAGTATTTGAATGTCCGGCGAAAGTGCCCGGCAGGTGGTTTCCCGCCTGCCGGGCACTGCCGGGGCCTTTCCTTGCTGGCCTCTAAACCGGTTGGCTCCCGGTATTAGTCGATTTCCACATCGTTCTTGGCTACGACCAGCGAGTCGTCGATGTCGTTGTATTCGACCTCGACGTCGAGTTCGTTGTCGGCAATGACCGTGTTGTCTTCAACGTTGGTGTACTCGAGTTCGACCTCGTTGTCCTGGATCACCGTGGAATCGTAGTTGAGCTGGACGTCTTCCACGTCGTACTCCGTGGAGTTGTTAACTTCCAGCTCGTTGTCCTGGACCACGATGGAGTCGTTGATGACCTCCACGTCCACGTCTCCCACTTCGAGTTCTGTGGAGTTGTCCGTCTCGTTGAACGAGTCGGTGACGTTGACCGAATTGTTCGAATTGTCCGTGTGCGTGGAGTTGTCCGTGTTGAAGGAGTCCTCGATCTCCACATCCACGTCCAGGTCGGTGTTGTAGGAATCGTCCGTGTTGTACGAATCGTCCGTGTGCGTGGAGTTGTCCGTGTTGTAGGAGTCCTTCGTCACCGAATGATCCGAGTTGTCGTTGAACGAATCCTCGATCTCCACATCCAGCTCGGTGTTGCCGACGTTCACTTCGCCCGAGCCGTTGGTGATGTTCAGCGAGTGGTCGTCGGTGTTGTTGGTGGTTGTGGTGGTGGTCGTGGTGGTTGTGGTGTTGCCCGAGTTCTCGACGTCGTCGCCGGCGGCAATGGCTCCGTCACCCGATGCGATGACTGCGTCCTGGTTGAACAGCTGGGTAACGTCGCCGTCGGCCCAGATGTTCTGGTTCACGGACTGGTCCGTGATGGTGTCGCGGTCGTCGATGTTGGTGGTGTAGGAGTAGTTGTTCACCACGTGGACCAACTGCTGGACTGCATGGGCGTGATCGTCCCAGTCGCCGCCGTTGTGTCCGCCGCCACCGCCGTGTCCGCCGTCGTGGTCGTCATCATCGTGGCCACCCCAGCCGCCGCCACCGCCGCCGCCGTGTCCGCCGTCGTGGTCGTCATCATCGTGGCCACCCCAGCCGCCGCCACCGCCGCCGCCGTGTCCGCCGTCGTGATCATCGTCGCGGCCGCCCCAACCGCCGGTGTTGCCACCGCCGCCGGGAGCGTGGTGCTCGCCGCCGCCACCGGTGGAGGCGTGGTTGCCGCCGGTGTTGTACTCACGGTCGAAGGAGGCACGGGCGTTGATGGGTGCGTAGTCCAGGACTACGGGCCGGGCGGCATCCACATCAGCGCAGGAAACGTCCCGCAGCCCTGCGGCTGACAACGCAGCCTCGGGGTTGCGGACGAACTCATCGGCTGCGTCGGGGTTGTTGAACAGGCTCATCAGGAACTGTACGAGCTGTTGTGCGAGTGTTGGCATTGGAACGCTCCCTCAAATTCTGTGGTGATGGAAAACGCCCGGCGCCTTTGCCGGGCTTGCATTCAACGTATGGCCGGGGGGATGCCCGGGGCATCGGGTCCGGTCCCCCTATCCGGCACCCCACCATTAGGGGATTTCGGCCGGGCTCCGTTAGGGGCACAGGGGTTCACTCCCCGGGCGGGTGCCCCTCACCCAGCGCGATCCGCAAGCGAACCAGCAGCTCAGAGCGGTTTTCGGCCCCTAACCGGCGCCGCATCCTGGCCACGTGGTGTTCGGCGGTGCGGGGCGAAATGTAGATGGCCTCACCGATCTCGCGGTAGGTTTTTCCCTCCAACATGAGTCTTGCCACCTCGATTTCGCGGGCACTCAAACCGTTCGGCTCCGGCGCCGGCGCGGTGGAGGCGGGAGATTCCTCATGTGTCTCCGCGGGAGCGTGGCCACCCTGCGGGTGAATGTCCCGGGCACAGGCCAGAAGCTTGACCATGTCCCGGCGTTCATCGGCACGCGCGGCCGCATGCCCGGCCAGGCGCGCCCCTTCCCACGGCATTCCGACGGCGGCCAACCCACGGGCGGCCGTTTCGACGTCGGCCGCAGCGAACCTGCCTGCCAGGACCGATACCCAGGCCTTGCCTCCGGCGGCAAGCACACCCGCGAAGTGGCTATGCTCCGAAGCCCTGACCAAGGCCGCTGCATGTGGTGCAAGGTCCGCCGGACTCTCGCTCAGCAACGCAGCCTGGACGGCTGCCCAGTGCAGAGGGACCGACCACAGCGGCGGATTCCCGAGCCGCTCCAGCAAGTCCCAGGCCCCGTGCAAGTAATGCGAAACCCGATGTGATTCCCGCAAACGTGCAGCGGTAACAAGCACCTCGCCCCACGGCAGGAGGCTGTACAGGTCAACGGAGACGTGCATCATGGCTTCCCGCGCCCTGTCCCATGCCAGAACCAGCTCGTGGACTTCTCCGCCGCGGCGCGCCAAACCCAGTTCAAGGGCCGCCAGGAGGAATTCCTCCCGGGGCGCCAAGGCCCAGTGATTGGCTTTGTTCGCTTCATTGATGGCCAGGCGGGCATCGTCCGTGTTGTCCTGCTGCATGGCACACCAGGCCTGCAACAGGTACAGTCGGGGCCGCATCGCGTCTCCGCCCTGACCGGCGGCCACTGCTGCCTTGAGCACGGAAGCGGCCACCGCGGTCTCTCCGCTGTGCAGGGCGCACAAGGCCGCCAGCACTGCCGGTGCCTCCGGGAGGGGAATGGCTGTGCCAGCGGCGTTCATCATGTCCGAGGCCCTGATCAAGGACGGCAACCCCAAGTGCGGCGTTTGGCCCAGGGTCTGGCGCAGGCCGTCGCTTGCCAGGGACAACGCCACCGCCAAGTGGGTCGGGGACCGGCGGGAGCCGCAGTCGGCCACCATGGCCTCCGCTCCGGCAGCGTCTCCGGAACCGATCATGGCAATTGCTGCCAGGGGCGCCGAGGCAGCCGTCTTCGCAGGCCCCAGCCACGCGTAGGTATCGGCACTTCGGGACATCATGCCCCGCTGGGCCCACACCGAGGCGGCAACGTCCACTCCCCGCCGGACGTCCGGCGGTTCCGGCAGCGCGAGCAGCCGGTCGATCAAACGGCCGGCGGAGTCCAGGTCACCGATGCCCGCTGCGGCCTGGGCCCGGCAGGCCGCTTTCGGCATTTCCTTCGCACCGGCCAGCACCGACTCAGCGTAAAGAGCTGCGGCCAAGGCGGGCTCGGTCTCCAGCGCGTTGTCCGCGGCTTCCTCCAGCTCGGCTGCCACGCGATGGTCCTGCAGCCCGCCCCTGGCCAGATCACGGGCCAACTCCCCCAGGGGCCGGCCCTCTGCAGCCAACTTATCCACCAATTCCCGTTGCAGGGCGTGGATGGTTGGGACTGGAGTGCTGGTGAGCAGGGCATGCTGCACCGTGCCCACTACAGATCCGTCAGGCATCAGCAGCTGTGCATCGGTCGCCGCATCAATGATCCCGGGAAGATCGCTGCGTCCGGCAAGGTTGTCCGGAAGCGGCGAAGGCAGGGTGAATCCCGCCGACAACGCCAGCAGCAACTCCCGTACCGCCGCGGTCCCGCCCGGCAAGGCGGTCGACTCCGACGAGGTCGCCGCAGCCGTCAGCGTGGTCCGGTCCGACGGCAGCGTGGCATCAGCCGGCAGCGTGGTCCCGGCCGACGGCAGCGTGGCATCCGCCGGGTGGGACTTGTCTTCCGAGGGTGCTTCCGCGTTTCCCTGACCCCTCATGCCTACACCTCCGGGGCCGGTGCGGGTTCTTGGCTCGGGCTCGTTTCAGGTGGAACGGGCGCCACGGACGGCTCCGTCGCCGGTTCCGTTGGCACTGGGTCCTGCGTTACCGGAGGAGGTTCCGGCGCTTGGATTGTAGGTTCGGGCGAAGGCACCACGGGGTCCGGCTCGGGCGGCTGCGTCGGATCCGTGACAGGAGGTTGCGTCGGGTCCGTGACAGGAGGTTGGGTCGGATCCGTCACAGGAGGCTGGGTCGGGTCCGTCACGGGCGGCTGGGTCGGTGGGGTGGTCGGGGTTGGACCACTGGCTGCACCACCCGGTTCCGAGGCAGGGGGCGACGACGGCGTTGACGTCCCCGGAGTGGCAGTTCCCGTGCCGCTGCCCGGGGCTGTGGTCCCCGGCGTCGTGGTTCCGCCTGCGTTGCCGGTGGTCGCGCCGGCCGCAGTGCCGCTGCCCGTTCCGGCGCTGCCGGTACTTTGGCCGGTGGTGGACTTCTTTGCGCCCTGCCCGGTGCCCGCGGACGTTCTGGCAGCGGCGCCCTTGGCGCTTGCGTCCAGTCCTGTTCCGGCCTTGGCGGCAGGAGGAACGGCCCCGCCGCCGTTGGCCTGTCCCTTCGCTTGGGCTCCGCCTTGCGCACCGGCGGGCTGAGCGCCGCTTGCCTGGGCACCGCCGTCGCGCATCACGTCCGCGGCCTGTGAGCCGAAGAGTGCCTGCACGTCCGGGCTCTGCGCCGCCGTCGCGGTCAACACGGTCAGGACGGTGGCGGCCGCCGCGGCAGCCGCGGCCATGCGGACGCGCGAACGCGGAGCATGCCGGCCTGCCTTGGTCCCGTCCGCTGCCGCGGCTTTCAGCGCAGCCAGCGCCGGGCGTCCACGCACGACGTCGGGGCGCGGCACGGTTTCCAGCGGCACCTCGCGTTGCTCCTGGGCGGGGGCCACAGACCCAGCGGCAAGCGCAGCGGCTTCGGCGTCGGGTGTGCCCTTCAGCGAAAGCGCGGCACCGAGGCAAATGGAGGCTTTGGGATCGGCGTCCACGGCGATGGGCCGCTCCAGTTCAACCGAGATCAGTTCGGCAACCAGCGGCACTCGGGACGAACCGCCAATGAGCAGCACCACGCTCAAGTCCTCCGGCTGCAACCGGACCTCAGCCAAGCTGCGTTCCAAGGCGTCCAGGGTGTCGCGGATGTGCGGTTCGATCATCGCCTCAAACTCGGCGCGGACCAGGCGGACCGACTGCTGGGTTCCCGGGAGGGAGACAGAGATGCTTGCTTCGCTGTCCAGGGACAGCGCTTCCTTGGCTTCCCGGCACTCACGGCGTAAGCGTGAGAGTGCGGCGAGCGTTGCAGGGTCCTCGGGCGCCAGGCCCGTGACGGCTTCGCCCAAGTGGGCCACCACGTGACGCAAAACAGCGGCGTCGAAATCGGCGCCGCCAAGGGTTTCAATGCCATCGGGATGGCCCAGTAGTTCAAAGCGTCCTGCTCCTGCCTTGCGGAGCACAGCGGTGTCGAACGTGCCACCGCCGAGGTCGTAGACGGCAATGGTGCTGCCATCCTCCACACGGGTCTGGGACGCGTAATGGAGTGCTGCGGCTTCCGGTTCGCTGATCAGCGTGACTTCCGGAAGTCCGGCTATATTCAGGGCTGCAAGGACCGTGGATGTCCGGTGCTGGCCCCATGCAGCCGGGTGCGTCATGATTACTGAATCCGCCGGACCGCCTTCGCGTTCCCGGGCCTTGTCCACCACCCAACGGGCCATCGTGGCATAGACGTCCTCGGGCGCCATCCATGCTTCCCCGACGGCGATCGGGACGGAGTCTCCAATGCGTCTCTTGAATTCCCGGACCATCCGCTGGGGATCGTCCAGGCCCCGGCGCTCGGCGGCTTCGCCCACCAGTACCCTGCCGTCGTCGGCGTAGTAGAGCACCGAGGGCACTGCGCTGCCGTGCAAACCCAACGGGAGTATCTCGGGGGCAAGGTTGGTGCCTTGCCCCTCCTTGTAAATGGCTGCCGCGGTAAAACTCGTCCCGACGTCAATGGCGAGAACATAGCTCATAGTTACCTCGAAAAGAACATGGGCATGGCGCATGCGGTCTTCTTCACAGGCGGGGTTCACACAAGGTAGCACTTGCCCGGCAGCGGGCAAAAGCACTTTTCACAGCTTCCTTGGAGCTTTCTTCAACTGATAGTCGACTCGATGGAGAAAGCCCAGATCAGGCCACGGTCGCGGCCTTGCCGGCCAACATTCGGCCGCCACGGCCGTACGGCTTTAGAGGCCTGAGTACGAGTGCAGGCCGTTGAAGACCGTGTTCACCAGCGTGAAGTTGATGATCACGCAGGCGTAGCCCACGATCGACAACCACGCAGCACGCGTTCCGGTCCAGCCGCGGGTTGCCCTGGCGTGCAGGTAGCCGGCGTAGACCACCCAGATGACGAACGTCCAGACTTCCTTAGGGTCCCAGCCCCAGAAACGGCCCCACGCCTTTTCGGCCCAGATGGCACCGAACATCAGGGTGAAGGTCCAGCCGACAAAGGCCACGGTGTTGATCCGGTAGGAAAGGTTTTCCAGGCTCAAGGCGTTGGGGACCACGCGCAGGAACGCCAGGTTGTCCGCGCGGCCTGCGGCCAGGTTCTTCTGGCGGTAGGACTGGAGCAGCTGCAGCGCGGACATCGCAAACGTCAGGGTGAACAACGCAGAGGACAGCACCGCAATGGACACATGGATGATCAGCCAGTAGCTCTGCAACGCGGGAACGAGGTGGCCCACCGGAGTCCAGAAAGCCACGGATGCGGCAACAAGCATGATGATGGCCAGGCCAACCACGAACGTGCCCAGGAAGCGGAGGTCCCTGCGGATCAGCGCGATGAGGAAGACCGCCACCGCCACAAAAGCACCCGTGGTGAGGAACTCGTACATGTTGCCCCACGGCACGCGGCCGGCACCCAGCGCACGCGTCACGACGCCGGCACCGTGGATGAGCACACCCAGGACGGTCAGTGCTACGCCCACCCGGGCGGCAGCCCGGCGTTCGCCGGCGTACTTCATGTCGCCCGCCGCCGTCGACTCAGCAACGGTAGGGCCCGACGTCGGACGCTCGCCACGGTCCGCCGGCCCTGCGGCGTCGGAGGCACCCAAGCCGATTCGGCCGGCCGCCACGGCGACCTTTTCCGTGGTCGAGCCCGCTGCCGCCTTCAGGTCAACGGCACGGAGGGTCTTGCTGCTCTTGGCCAGGTCCCAGAGGAAAGCAAGGAACGCAATGGTGTACGTGCCGGCGGCCAACAGCATGAAGAGCTCACTGTACTGGCCCAGGGTTTCGTTGATAGCGGGCATTACTGGTCCTTCTGGGTTGTGGAAGAGACGGTGTCGGGAGTGTCACTGGGGTGCGGCGAAATCTGCCATTCGTTGGCGAGGAGTTCCCTGATGGCCGCTGCTTCGCCGGCCAGGCGGTGGTCTTCGCCGCGGGCCAGGAGGCCGTACTCGATCATGGTGCGGCCGTCCTGGTGGGTTCCGGTCCGGACCCACACGCGGCGGCGGCTGATGTAGAGCGAGGTCACCAGGCCGGCAACGGC
Organism: Paenarthrobacter sp. YJN-5; assembly: GCF_015040095.1. Classification (NCBI taxonomy): domain Bacteria; kingdom Bacillati; phylum Actinomycetota; class Actinomycetes; order Micrococcales; family Micrococcaceae; genus Paenarthrobacter; species Paenarthrobacter sp. YJN-5. Next base: position 992,984 of record NZ_CP053544.1, on the reverse strand, counting down.
CAGAAGGCCGAAAATCAACGCGTACAGCTGGCCCGGGTTGTGGTGGATGTCCACACCGACGTACTTCTTGACGCTGTCGAAAGTGATGCTTCCCTTGCCCTCCGGGAGCGTCGCAGTCTGGCCCAGGGCGAGCGTGATGCCGCCGGCCTCGAGCTTGCGTCCGTTCAACTGGGTGAGGTCGCTGACGTCGAGCTCGAAGACGTTCTGGGGAACACCCTTGTCCAGGCCCAGGTCGCCGAAGTACGAGTCGAGGTTGAGCTGGGGGTTGGCCAGGACGGGATCGGCGCTGAAGGAGATCCCTTCTTCCGTTTCGAACGCGGTGGGCAGGAAGAAGCCGTTGAAGCCCAACTGGTCCGGTTTGCCGTCCGGAACCTTGATGACCACCGAAGAGTAGTAGTTGTCGCCCTGGACCTTGGCAGTAACCGGGCCCTGGAACGCTACATTGCCCTCGCCGTCGCGGACCGTGACCACAGGAGCGTAACCGTTACCCGTGAGGTACATGCTGGTGCCGCCCAGGGAGATGGGGTCGTTGACCTTGAGGATCTCCTTCTTCTCGGGAGCATCCGGGTTTTCCTTGGTGGTTACCTCGGCCGTGTAGTCGATCGGCTGGCCGGTCTTATTGGGCGATTCCCTGTCGAAGGTGGCTTGGAACTTGTCCAGGCGGACCGAGTATGGCTGCAGCCAGCCGCTCTGGAAGTTGGTGCCCGGGGAGAACTGGTCGTAGCCCACCAGGGTGTTGACGAACGTGTCGCCCTCCACAAGGATGCGCTGACCGCTGTAGCCGAACAGCCCGCCGATGGCCACTGACACCAGCACGCCGATCAGCGACGTGTGGAAAACCAGGTTTCCCACTTCCTTCATGAAGCCGCGCTCGGCGCCCAGGCTCGGCAGATCGCCGTCGGCGTCCCTGACCTCAACGCGGTAGCCGCGCTTCTTCAGTACTCCGGCGGCATCGGTGATGGCCGTCGACGCCGGGATCCCGGCGTCGGCGGCCAGGACCAGGGTGCCGTACTCCGGAAGCCGCGACAGGCGCTTTGGCGTACGCGGCGGCTGGGACTTCATGGCCTTGTAGTGCGCAATGGCCCGGGGCGTGACGCAACCGATCAGCGAAATGAACAACAAGAGGTAGATGGCCGAGAACCACGCCGAGGAGTAGACATCGAACATCTGCACAGCATCCAGGAACGGGCCCGACGTCGGGTTGTTCTTAATCCAGTCGGTCACCACTGCGGGATTCGCGGGCCGTTGCGGGAACAGCGATCCGGGCACTGCGGCAACCGCAAGCAGGAGCAGCAGGAACAGGGCCGTGCGCATGCTGGTGAGCTGCGTCCATGCCCAACGGAGCATGCCGCCCACACCCAACGTGGGCAGCGCGGCGTCCGACTTTGCTTGCTGGAGCTTGCCCGCGTCAGGTCCTTCGGCGGGAGACTTCTTGGTGGATTTCACGGACTCGCTCATCAGATCGGCAACTTCACGTCGGTTTGGAACCAGTACTGCAACTCAGTCACCCAATGACCCCACACTCCTGTGGCCATGAGGATGCCAAGCATAATCAGGATGCCGCCGCCGATCCGCTGGATGGCCAGGCGGTGCTTGCGGAAGAAGGACATCACGCCCATGCCACGCCGGACGGCCAGCGCGATCAACAGGAACGGCACACCCAGTCCCAGGCTGTAAACGAAGGCGAGCAGCGCACCCTTCGCCGCGGACGATCCTCCGGAAAGGCTCAGCAGCTGCACGGCCGAATACGTCGGTCCGATGCACGGGGCCCACCCCAGGCCGAACGTCAGCCCAAGCAACGGAGCACCCCACAGGCCGGCCGGAGGTTTGGCGTGGATCTTCGCGTCGCGCTGCAACCAGGAGAAGCCACCCATGAACACGACGCCCATGATGATCACCAGGACCCCCAGGAGCTGGGTGATCCATGCGTTCTGGCTGCCGGTGAGCACTGTGCCCAGTTGGCCGAACGCCCCGCCCAGGAGCACGAAGATGACCGAAAAGCCCAGCACGAACAGGCCGATCCCGACCAGCATGCGGCCCCGCCGCTGCCGTTGAAGGTCGACGCCGGTCAGCCCGGTGACGTAGCCAAGGTAACCCGGGACGAGCGGCAGCACGCACGGGGAAAGAAAGGAAACAAGGCCCGCCAAAAGAGCCACCGGCACGGCCAGCAGCAACGATCCGTTCAGGATGGTTTCGGCGAAGGGACTGTTCATGGGGACTACTCGGCCACGGCTGAAGCGATCAGGGCCTTGAGCGTGCTCTTTTCGATCTCGCCCAGCACACGGGAGGCAACTTTGCCGTCCTTGTCCAGCACCAGGGTGGTGGGTACGGCGCCGGGTGGAACAATGCCGGAGACGGAGAGCAGGACCGCCCCGTCCTTGTCATTGAAGCTCGGGTAGGTGATGTTGAAGGTCTTGTCGAACGCTTCGGCCGTGGCTTTTTCGTCACGCAGGTTGACCCCGAAGAACTGGACGCCCTGGTCCTTGTACTCCTGGTGCAGCGCTTCGAGCTGCGGCGCTTCCACCCGGCAGGGCGCGCAGGCGGCGAACCAGAAGTTCAGCACCGTGACTTTTCCCTTGAGGACGTCCGGGGTTACGGCCGTTCCGTCAAAGAGGGTTCCCTTGAGCGCCACAGGTGCACTGCGGTCAGCCTTGGCAAACTCGGTCACGGAGCCGTCGCCTGCAACGTAGTTCTTGTTGTCGCCCTTTCGTGCTTGTTCGGCGAGGGAATCCTCCTGGGCGCAGGCAGAGAGGCCCATGGTGAGCCCTGCCAGGAGGACGCCGCCGGCAGCGAGCGCACTGCGGCGCGTGAGGTTCTTCTTATCCATGATTCGCTTTCATGCCCCCGGGGTGCTGGCAGCACCGGGCAGCAGGACTGCCGCGGGCTCGCTGTACTCGATGCGGAGGATCTTGCCGTCTTCGTCAAACACCAACGACGTCAGTGATGTCAGGGTGCATTCACGTTTCCGGGGGTCGTGGGCCAACGGCCGGCCCTCCGCGGACAGGCGGGTAGCCCAGATGGGCAGCTGGTGGCTGACGAGGATTGCTTCTGCTCCCTCACCGCCCAGTTCAAGGGCCTTCAGGCGGGCATCCTGGACCGCGGCGATCACGCGGGCCGCCTGTTCCTTGTACGGTTCGCCCCAGGAAGGCCGCAGGGGGTTGCGGAAGTAGAACCAGTGCTTGGGCTTGAGGAACTCGCTCTTGGTCGGGTGGAGCCCCTCGAAGTGGTTCTCCGCCTCGATGATGCGCGGGTCGGTAGTGATCTCCAGGCCAAGTGCTTCCGCCGTGGGCACGGCAGTTTCCTGCGCGCGCGTCAGTGGCGAGGCCACCAGGTGGACGATCTTCGCGCCGTTTCCTGCACGCGCCGTGAAGTGCTCGGCAAGCATGCGGGCCATATCCCTGCCCCGTTCGGAGAGGTGGAATTCGGGCAGCCGACCATACAGGACGCCATCGGGATTATGGACTTCGCCATGGCGGAGCAGATGGACAGTTGCGTGGGGCATGTTTACCAGTTTCTCAAAGATACGGAGCGATCTGAAATCTTCTACCGCTAGTAGAACTCAAAGTTTTCCAAAAATGTTCCGGCGGGGTGGAATAAAAGATGCATATGCATGTTTATACTGGATACGAAGCTCGGTTGATACTTCAAGTAATCAAGTTCAGCCGGGTAAGCACAATCCCTTCCACCACACAGGAGCAACACCATGATGACCCTCCCCGCCAACGTCACCACCGGCACTTGGACCCTCGACAACTCCCACAGCGAGATCGCTTTCACCGTGCGTCACGCCGGTATCAGCAAGGTTCGCGGCCAGTTCAAGGACGCATCCGCCACCCTGGAGGTCGGCGAAACGCTCACGGACTCCAAGGTGACCGCCACCATCCAGACCGCCAGCTTCGACTCCGGTGACGCCAACCGCGACGCCCACGTCAAGGGCGAGGACTTCTTCGACATCGAGAAGTTCCCGGAGATGACCTTCGTCTCCCGCCACGTCAAGGCCAACGGAGACGGCTTCGACCTTGTGGGCGATCTCACCATCAAGGGTGTCACCAAGGAAGTTGCCATCGAGACCGAGTTCAACGGCGTGGCCGTAGACCCGTTCGGCAACACCCGCGCCGGCGTCTCCGGCGAAACCACCATCAGCCGCAAGGACTTCGGCCTCACCTGGAACGCCGTGCTCGAAGCCGGCGGCGTCCTGGTCAGCGACAAGGTTGCCATCAACCTCGAACTCGCCTTCATCGCACCGGCCGCTGCCTGATTTCCCCGCTTTTCCACGGAACGGCGTCTCCCCCTCACCGCATCAGGTGAGCCCCGACAGGGCTGGGCGGAGGCGCCGTTCCCGCGTGCTCGGAACTCACCGGGCTAATAGCTGGCTGACCTGCGCGTACTTACCTAAATCGTTGGTCCGGAATTTCCTATGTTTCGCACACCCTGCGGTCTAGAGTGATGCCATGAGTAACCCAGACGAAGCACCACAGCCACAGCAGCCCGGCGCCCAGCCTCCGCAGCCCGGCAATGTTCCTCCTGCGGGTTACCAGCCTCCGCAGGGCTACCAACCTCCCCAGGGCTACCAGCCGCCCCCGGGTTATCAGTCACCGGGTCAACAGCCCCAGCCCGGCCAGTATTCGCAGCCGGGCCAATATTCGCAGCCTGCTGCGGGCCAGCCCGGCGGGTTCCACTTCGAAATGCCCACCGACGGTCCCCGGAGCTTCAACGATGTCCTCCCCCAGGGTGGCTTCTCCGGCATGTTCAAGACCCAAGGCCTGCCCACCGAACTGAAAGTGTCCTATTTCATCTGGGTAATCTCGGGCCTGGTGGGGTTATTGTTCGGGCTGATCGGACTTTTCGCCATCATCGCGGCCTTTGCCTTCATTCCGGCCCTGGCAGCCGTCGCCCTGGTACTGCTCGTCGTGAGCCTCGCCGTGGCCGCAGCCCAAGTGGTGCTGGCCATGAAGATGAAGGAAGGCAAGGAATGGGCGCGCCTGGCGCTCACCGCCATTGCCGCCGTGTCACTGGTGCTCGCCATCTTCGGCTCCATCAACATGGGCGGTCCAAGCACCGGGCTGGGCAGCAACTGGTTCGGCTTCCTTGTCAGCGCCGTAGCCGTCGTCCTCATGTGGCTTCCCAACTCGCAACTTTGGTTCAAGGCAGTCAAGGGCACTGCCTGACCAAACCGATGCTCCGCCGTCGGGCCTTATGGCCGGCGCCGGACTCCGGTTCCGCCGTCGGGCGTTGCTCAAGCGCGGAAGGCCGCGGCCCTTACGGGGGCCGCGGCCTTCATCACGAAGGCGTATTTCCCGCGGTCTTTGTACGCCCACATGATGATTTATCCACACGCGGGAAATTCCAGCGTGTGCTCGTCCCCACCGCCAAACGGTCGGGGTACGGTGGATTCAGAACCATGCTGGGGGCAGGGTATTTTGTGGACCCCGGTAGCCGTACCAGTAGTCGAACAAGCAAAGGAATGCCATGAGCAACCCTCCCTACCCGCCCTCGAACCCGGGCGACTCCGGCCCCGAGCAGCAGGGGTCCCAGCCCTCTACACCGCAGTACGGCCAGCAGTCCCAGCCGCAGGCGCCGCAGTACGGGCAGCCGGCTGCTCCCCAGTACGGTCAACAAACGCCGCAGTACGGCCAGCAAGCCCCACAGTATGGCCAGCAGGCACCGCAGTACGGCCAGCAGGCTCCCCAGTACGGGCAGCAGGGCTCGCCTTACGGCCAAGCTGCTCCGCAGTACGGGCAGGACACCAACTGGCCCAGCCAGCAGCCGGGTCCCAGCGGCGTCCCCCAACTGGTCAACGTCTCCTTCTGGATGATCCTTGCCGCCGGCATCCTGACCCTGATCTCCATCCCCGTAACCATCGCCCTGCTGAACTCCAGCGAAGGCCAGTCCATGATTCAGGACGCCCTTGATGCGCAGGGCACCAGCGGAAGCGAAATCTCGGTGAGCAGCATCGTTGGCGTTGCCATCACGTTCGTGGTGATCATCTCGCTGATCATGGCCGGGCTGTATGCCTTGGTCGCCTTCAAGATCCGCAAGGGCAAGAACTGGGCCCGCATCCTGGGCACGGTCTTCGCCGCGATTTCGCTTCTCGGCCTGACCCAGATCGGCGTGGGCACCATCACCATCCTGCTCGGCGTTGCCGCGATGGTGTTGCTTTACCTGCCGGCTACTGCTCCCTACTTCCGTAAGCAGCAGGCCTTCGGCAACCCGTACCAAAACCCTTACGGCCGCTAGGCCATCACTTCACGGTCATAAGCCGTGAACTTTCAACAACGGGCACGGACCCGGCGGGCTAAACGGCCCCGCCCGGAGTCTGTGCCCGTTGTGCGTGGTACGCCAGGATCTGCAGCTCGGTGGCCATGTCGACTTTCCGCAGGTTGACGTGCGGCGGGACCTGAAGGAGCACGGGCGCGAAGCTCAGGATGCTGCGGATCCCCGCGGCGATAACCCGGTCGCAGACTTGCTGGGCCACTGTTGCAGGGAGCGCCAACACCACCATGTTGGCGTGGGTCCGCTCCAAGACGCGTTCCAGCTCGGCGGCGTCGCTGACCCGCAGCCAGCCCACCTCGTTGCCGATCACCATGGGGTCGGCGTCAAAAATGGCAACAACATCGAAGCCGCGGGACTCGAAGCCTCCGTACCTGGCCAGTGCCTTGCCGAGGTTCCCGGCACCGACAATCGCGACCTTCCAGTCGTGCGTCAGCCCCATGGCAGCGGCGATGTGGCGGCTGAGGTTCTGCACCTCGTAGCCCACGCCCCGGGTGCCGTAAGACCCCACGTAGGACAGGTCCTTGCGGAGGGTGGAGGAGCTGACACCGGAAGCCTCAGCCAAGGCCTCCGAAGAGACCCGCTCCACGCCTTCAGCCAGGAGCGAGTTCAGCGCGCGCAAGTAGAGGGTCATCCGGGCCACAGCCGCGGGCGGGATCTGCTTCGCGGCAGATTCGTGGTCCCCCGTTGTTGCTTCAGGGGACGGTTCCAGCGCAGTCACGGTTTTCTCCATTGCGTCACTTTGTTGTTCAACTCTATGGCCCCCGGCCACGCTCAACAAAAGCCGTTACCTCCCGGTAGCTGCCGCTCAGGCCGCCAGGGCCTTCTTGAGAATCCGCGTCAACCGCTGTTCGTCGATCGTCCAAAAATCCCGCTGCACGCCGTCCACCAGGACCACCGGGATCTCCTCCGCGTACTTCTGCTGCAGCTCAGGATCATCCTCGATCCGTTGCTCCGTCCACGCCACTCCGAGCCCGGAGGTCACGCGTTCGACGGCGGCGCAGGCCGCCGTGCAGAGGTGGCAGTCAGCTTTGGTGAGGAGGACGACGTCGGGAGTAGCCATGCCTCCACGTTAACCCCCACCCGACCATCCCTCTCCCACATCCCACCCCCACCCGACCATCCCTCTCCCACATCCCACCCCCACCCGACCATCCCTCTCCCACATCCCACCCGCGGGGCGGCGTAAACGCGCCTCCCAGCGAGGGGCGGCGGCAATTGACTAGACTCAATGCATGCCCGAGGAGAATAACGCCGCCATAGCCGCGGCTGCCCTAGCGCAGTCGAATACCGGTGAGGCTGCTTTCTTCGACGTGGACAACACCTTGATGAAGGGCGCAAGCCTCTTCCATGTGGCCCGGAAAATGTACGAACGAAGGGCCTTCACGCTGTCCCAGGCAGCGGGGTTTGCCTGGAAACAGTTCAAGTTCGTATTGCGCGGCGAAAACCTGGATGATGTCCATGCCGTCCGGGACTCGGCCTTAACGCTCGCCGCAGGAATCACCGTCGATGACATCAAAGCACTTGGCGAAGAGGTCTACGACGAGATGATCGAGTCCAGGATTTGGCCCGGCACCAAGGCCTTGGCGGAGCAGCATCTTCGAATTGGTCGACCCGTCTGGCTGGTTACTGCCACTCCTATCGAAGTTGCCACAGTGATATCCACCAGGCTTGGGCTGACCGGCGCGTTGGGTACCGTCGGTGAGATCGAGGACGGTATGTATACCGGGCGTTTGGTGGGCGACATTCTGCATGGCCCGGCCAAAGCAGTCGCCGTCAGCCTGGTCGCTGAAAGGGAAGGCCTGGATTTGGAGCACTGCTGGGCCTACAGCGACTCCGCCAATGACATCCCGCTCCTCACCATGGTGGGCCATCCCGTGGTGATCAATCCTGATTCCCGGCTTCGCAAGCACGCCCGCGAGAACAATTGGCCGGTCTACGACTTCCGCTCCGGTCGCCGCGCGGCAACCCTCGGCCTCAAAGCCGCTACGGTGGGTGGGGCTGTTTATGGATTGTGGCGGGGATTCAGCCGCTTCCGCACCCCCCGCTGACCCTCTATCACTTCCCGCCCCTTCCCCCGGGTTCCTCTATCACTTCCCGCCGCCTTTCCCGGCTTCCTCTATCACTTCCCGCCCGGTTTTCCGGCTTCCTCTATCACCCGGTCAAAATCGACCGGGTGCCTGTGGATAACTTCTGCGGGCATCGAGGCTTTCCGGCAACAATGCCTTTATGGAAAAGCCTTCTCTCATCAGCCCTAGACTGCCTTACGCGCCCTTTACATTGAGTGAAGCCAAAGCTGCGGGATTACAACAGACCGAGCTATGGCGGCGAACTGACATCGATCCTGTCAGCAGGGGCCTCTATCGACCGGTGGAGTGGGATTTTGACCTTGCAGCGGCAGCACGGTCGTTGTCCGCCGCCAGCCCGGGAGCATGGATTTCACACGTTACCGCCGCGAGATTGCAGGGACTTTTCCTTCCGCCGTGGTTGTCAGATTCCAACGAACTGCACCTCAGCAAACCCAGGAAGCTTCCTCCTGTGCGCCGCAAAGGAGTGGTCGGACATACCGTGTTGGCCTTTGACGGTGAAGTCGAGGAGACGCAGGGAATTCGGATGACCACGCGTTCGAGGACGTGGCTCGACTTGGCCACACAGCTACCGTTATACGACCTCATCTGCGTTGGAGATCAGCTCATACGCGTGCCGAGGCCGGAGTTGGAAGGACGAACTGCTCCATACGCAACCCTCGCTGAACTGCGCACACTGCTGGACCGTCACCGCAGAAGGCAGGGCGTCGTCCGCGCGCGTGAGGCCCTCGAGCCTATGCGCGTCGGCGCTGATTCGGCACCGGAAACGCGGCTTCGGCTCGCCATGCTCGATGCTGGCCTCCCGGAGCCTGAACTCCAAGTGAAACTTCGGGTAGGGGATCCCTTCTCGCCGACTACCGACCTGGGCTTCAGGGCCCGCCGGCTCGCCATACAGTACGACGGCGGCCATCACCTTGAGGAGGAACAGATCCTCAGCGATATGCGCAGGGATAAAGCCTTTCGGGCGGCCGGATGGACCGTTTTGGTATTCGACAAAGACGACGCGGGAGAAGACTTCGTCTCTGCAACGAAGCAGATCAAGAAGGCACTGCGGACGGCATGGATGGACCCTTCGGTCGAGTCCGGGTTCGCCCGGGGGTGACAGAGGGACGCCCGGAAATGGGCGGGACGTGATAGAGGAACACCCCGAAACGGGCGGGACGTGATAGAGGAACACCCCGAAACGGGCGGGACGTGATAGAGGAACACCCCGAAACGGGCGGGACGTGATAGAGGAACGCCCCGAAACGGGCGGGACGTGATAGAGGAACACCCTAAAGGGCGCGGGAGGTGATAGAGGGATGCAGGAGGGGCGGGGATGCAGGAGGGGCGGGGATGCAGAAATGCCCGCCGCCTTGGAGGCAACGGGCATTCACGCTTGATGAAATATTTCTACTTCTTATTGCGGCGCTGGTGGCGAGTCTTGCGAAGCAGCTTGCGGTGCTTCTTCTTGGCCATACGCTTGCGGCGCTTCTTAATAACTGAACCCACGAAAGTTCCTTACAAACTAGATGAAGGTCCTGTCTGTTGGAACGGATCCGCGGACAAAGCAGCAGACAGTACAACTGACAGATTCTTACAATGACGTAAAACGTTCCTTAACAGGGTACCGCTTCACAGAGGTACCCGATGACCACGGCCCGCTGTGCGGACAATCGGCACTCAGGCGGTCTCGGTTTGCCCGTCCACAACAGCACCTTTCAGGTACTGTGCGACGGCCTCCTCGGGAACACGGAAAGAACGGCCGAACCTGACGGCCGGCATTTCTCCGGAGTGAACCAAGCGGTACACGGTCATTTTGGAAACGCGCAGGACGTCGGCCACTTCGGCCACCGTCATGAAACGCGCGTTCGAGAAGTTAGTCTCCGCGGACATTTCCCATATTCCTTTGCTCTCAGACAATAGGACACCCCCAGCAGAACGGTGTGCCGATGCTGAGCCATCAAACAACCATGTCTAGATACTCTAGAGGCTGATGGTGCCAATGTGAAAGCACTTTGGGAAAAGTGGGACTGTACTTCCCGCCTACTCCCCCGACGCCAGCCGACGCTTCCGGGCCGAGGCCGCCAGCTGCTCCAGAACGGAAGCAGTAACGTCCCACTCCATGCAGGCATCCGTGACGCTCTGGCCGTAGACGAGGTCCTGTTCCCCCGCGAGCTGCTTGGCGACGTCCAGGTTCTGCGCTCCGCCAACCAGGAAGCTTTCCAGCATGACGCCGGCGATGGGGGTAGCCGGATCGGATTCCAGCTGGGCGCCGATCTCCAGCGCCACTTCGGCCTGGCGGTGGTGGCTCTTCCCGCTGTTGGCGTGGCTTGCGTCGACGATCAGCCGGGGGTTCAGGCCCTTCGAGGAGAGCTTTTCCGAGGCATGCGCCACGTCATCCTGCGAGTAGTTGGGGCCCTTGCGTCCACCGCGGAGGATCACGTGCGTGTCCGGGTTTCCGGCGGTTGCCACCAAAGCGGCGCGGCCGTCGTCGTCGATTCCCAGGAAGGCCTGTTCGGCGGCAGCGGCGCCGCAAGCGTCGATGGCTACCTGGAGGTCGCCGTCGGTACCGTTCTTGAAGCCGATGGGCATGGACAGTCCGGAGGCGAGCTGGCGGTGGATCTGGCTTTCGGTGGTCCGCGCGCCGATGGCACCCCAGGAAACCAGGTCAGCCATGTACTGCGGGCTGATGGGTTCCAGGAACTCCGTGGCGGTGGGCAACCCCAAGGAAGTGACCTGCTTCAGGAAGCCGCGGGCTGCGCGGAGGCCGGAGGCGATGTCATGGCTGCCGTCCAGGTGGGGATCGTTGATGAGGCCCTTCCACCCGACGGTGGTGCGCGGCTTTTCGAAGTAGGTGCGCATGACGATCAGCAGGTCTTCCTTGTGCTTCTCGGCCTGGCTGACCAGCCGGCGGGCGTATTCGAGGCCTGCCTTGGGGTCATGGATGGAGCAGGGGCCCACGATCACCAGCAGCCGGTCGTCGACGCCGTCCATGACGGCGCGTACTTCGTCGCGGCCACGGTCGACGACGGCAGCCGAGCGGGCGTCCAGCGGCAACTCGGCGATGATGTCCTGGGGTGCCGGAAGGGGCTCGAAGCGGGCCACCCGAAGGTTGGAGGTGGCGGGCTGGGCGGCCTCAAGGGCATCAGCGGGTTGGGCGGCTGCAGCCGTTTCGTGGGCGATGCTGGTCATTTTCTGGGTCCTGTTCCGGTGGCGGAGCGGGCCCCTTTTCAGAACCCGCCGGATATGGCGAAGGGCAGAGAATCATCTCTGCCCTGTTGGCTCTGAAGGAAAGTTGGATGCGTGTCAGTTAGACGCGGGCCCCTCCAGAGCCAACGAAAAATACGCATACCAACGCTTAGTCATAGCCACACCATAACCGCGGCGAATCAGCCCCGGCAAATCGCGTCCGTCATGATGACAAAAGTTTGCGCAGGAACTGCAACTGCTTGATCCAGTGGTGTTCCTGCCCGCCCTCGTGGTTGTTGAAACGGTAGACCTCAATGTCCTTCTCCGGGGTACCGCCGGAAAGGCCGTAGCTGTTGTAGCCGGCAAAAACGGTGGACGGCGGGCAAATGTCATCCATTTGGGCGGCGGAGAAGAGGGCCGGGACGGTGGCGGCCTTCCCCAAGTGCACGCCGTCGAAGTAGTTCAGCACGGCGAGCATGGCCTCGTAGCGGTCCCGGTGCCGGCCCAGGAAGGAGGCGATCTCCGGGTACGGTCCGCGGGGAGTAATGTCGATGGCCCGCGGGAAGTCCTGCAGGAACGGGACGTCGGGCATGGCGGCGATAACGCCGTCGAGCCTTCCCGCTGCCAGCCCCGCGGTGGCCACGGTGATGCCGCCGCCCTGGCTGATGCCCGTCAGCACCACTTTGGAAGGGTCGACGGCGGGATGGCTCTGTGCCGCTTCGACGGCACGGAAGGCGTCAACATAGACACGGCGGAAGTAGTAGTCATCCTGGTGCCGGATACCGCGGGTCATCAGGCCGGCATAGGCCACGTCCCCCGCGGAGGAATGGGGATCCGGGGTATCGCCGGAAACGCCGCCGTAGCCCTGGCCGCGCGAGTCCATGATGAAGTGCGCGTATCCGGCCTGCGCCCAGCGTGTGTTCTGGTTGGCCAGCCCCCGGCCACCCGAGTAGCCGATGAACTCAACCACAACGGGCAGGCGCTGCCCGGGCTGGAGGTGTGCGGGGAGGTGCAGCCAGCCCTTGATCCGGTGGCCGCCGAAGCCGGAGAAGGTGACGTCAAAGGTGTCGATGACGGCGAGGTAGTTGTCGACGGGCTCGAAGGTGGCATCGAGGGAAAATTGGCGCGCTTCCTCAATGGTCCGGTCCCAGAACGGTTGGAGGTCGGCCGGCTGGACGGCGCTGGAGGTGTAGTCGCGGAGCTGTTCGAGGGGAAGGTCGAAAAGAGGCATGGTCCGTTCCAAGGAGAGAGGGGTTGGTGGTAGCGCAGTTGAGGACATCCTACGTCATGGCAGCGTGGTCTCCGTCACTTAGGGGCCCGACCATCAGGTTCCGGTAGGCGGCCCGGAGCGGAGCCATCTGGCGGATCCCGAAGTAGCCTCCACCCAAGGGCACGGCCGCCGGGTCCGACCATGCGAACAAGGGCAAACCGTTGATGGAGAAACGAACCTCCGGCCCGTCCTTGACCACTTCCATGCGGTAGAAGCCATCCGCGTCCTCGGCCGGCGGGAGCGGAGCGGCTCCCTGCGCCACGAGTTCGAATCCGGCGCTCTTCCGGAGGTTGCAGGTGCGGAACGCGCGCTCGGAAGCGTACTTGTGCCGGAAGTAGGAGATATGAAGGGCGTCGATGTCGCCGGAGTGATACTGCGGATAGAACCCGGTGCGCGGAGTGAGGGCCGAGGAAAACAGGTCCTCGCCACCGTGTCCGCGGGCTGCAAAGAACACCATCGCCAAGCCCGGTTCTTCGATCGGCTTGAACTCCCACGTGATGCGGACGTGGTCCGGCAATTCGCGGGGACACCACAGGGTCCAGTGGGCATGGTCGCCGTGGACTTCAGGATCAAGCGCGCCCGAAAGCAGCAGCGCCTGCCCGCCGTCGTCGTCGTATGTTTCCAACTGGACCGGCCCCTCGGCGATCCAATCAGCAACGTCTCCGGGCCCCTTGAGCTGGTTCCCGTAAACGGTAGTGACGCTCAAGCCTGCACCCCAACGCCCAATGACACCGGCAGCCCAAACCCGAGCTTTTCCAATTCGCCCGCCACGTGAGCCGCAATCAACCGCGCGCCCTTCTCATGAAAGTGCGTGTTGTCCTCGAGGCCGCCAGCCCAATGGGCGTGCTCCCCGGGAGCGAAGTGGAAGAACAACTCCTTGGACCCCGCCTCCCCCATTTCCAGGTACAGCGCGCGGGTCCACCGGTTCAGGTCGATGACGTCCAGCCCTAGCTCGGCGCCGAGTTCACGCACGACGGCGGGATACTCACCGAGTGTCTCCTGAAGGGCGCCGCCGTCGAAATGCCGGCGTTCCACGGGGGTACACAAAAGCGGAACCCCGCCCTTGGAACGCACCTCGGCAACCATGCGACGGAGGTTCTCCGCGTAGCCTGTCCGGGCGGCAAGGTGGGCGCGCTTCTGGTCGTTGTGCCCGAACTGGATGAGAACGACGTCGCCTTGGACGCTCTGGTGGAGAAGCTGGTGCCAGAGGCCTTCTTCGCGGAACGACTCCGTGGTGGCGCCGCCCTTGGCGTAGTTGTGCACGGCAGCCCACCAGTAGGTTTCGGGTGCGAGGTGGGCGCCCCAACCGCTCATGGGGTATTCGTAACTTGGGCAGGCCGCCACTGTGGAGTCGCCCGCGAGGAGGATTTTCATGGTTTGTCCTTTGGTGTGAGCCTTGTGAGCCTTGTGAGCCAAGCCTTGTGAGCCTCAGCCCTTCACTGAGCCGATCAGCATTCCCTTGGCGAAGTGCTTCTGGAGGAAGGGATAGAAGATAAGGATGGGCAGGGTGGCCACAACGATCACCGCGAATTTCACGCCTTGCTCGGGCGGGATGTAGGTGGGGTCCACATTGCCGGTACCCAGGAGGTCCGACGCCGCCGTCACTTGCCGGAGGTACATCTGCAGGGTCCACATACTGTTGTCGCTGAGGTACAGCAACGGAGACATGAAGTCGTTCCAGATCCCGACGGCGTAGAACAGGGCAAACGTGGCCAGCACGGGCTTGGACAACGGCAGCAGGATGCGCCAGAGAATTCCAATCTCCGTAGCGCCGTCCATCTTGGCGGACTCCTCCAGTTCTCCGGGTAGCTCCTGGAAGAAGTTCTTGATGATGATCAGGCTGAACGGGTTGATGGCCGCCGGCAGGATCAACGCCCAGTATGTGTTCAGGAGGCCGAGGTCCTTGACCAGAAGGAAGGTAGGGATCATTCCGCCGGAGAAGACCATGGCAAAGACCACCAGGGAAAGGATCAGCTTCCGGCCCCGGAGTCCGCGCTTGGCCAGTGGGTAGGCCATGGTCACCGTCAGCAGGAGCTGGATCAGGGTGCCCACCAGGGTCACGAGCACCGTGGTGAGCAGGGCCTTGGTGAACGCGGGCGTGGAGAAGATGTACTCGTAGGAACCGAGCGTGAACTGTTCAGGCCAGATGAAGAACGGCCGCCTGGTGATTTCCGCTTCGGAGGCGAACGATCCGGCAAGGACGTACACGAACGGCAGCAGGGTGACGATCCCCACCAGCGACAGGAAAACGTAGTTGGCGGCGTCGAAGATCCGCCCGCCTCGGGTGTTGTGAATCTTCATTAGAACAGTCCGCTCTGGTTGAAGCGTTTTGAGAGCCAGTTGGTGCCGAAGATCAGCACGATGCCCACCAGCGACTTGAAAAGCCCCACGGCGGTGCTGTAGCTGTAGGCGCCTTGGGTGATGCCAACAAAGTAGACGTAGGTATCGAAGACATCGGCCACGCTGCGGTTGAGTGCGTTGGTCATGAGGTAGATCTGCTCGAAGCCGGTGTTGAGCATCTGCCCGATGGCCAGGATGAGCATCACGATCACCGTGGACCGGATGCCGGGGAGGGTGATGTGCCACACCCGCCGGAAGCGGCCGGCACCATCGATGATTGCGGCCTCGTACTGGTCCTGGTCAACGGTTGCCAGCGCGGCGAGGAAGATGATGGTTCCCCAGCCGGTGTTCTTCCAGATTTCCTGGAGCACGATCAGCGGCCGGAACCAGTTGGGATCGGAGAGGATGTCCACGTTGGTGCCGAAGAGTCCGTTGACGAACTGGAAGAGCGGGCCGATGTCCAGCGCGAACAACAGGAAACTCAGGGACGCGACGATGGTCCAGGACAGAAAGTGCGGAATGTAGACGAGGGTCTGGACCGTGCGCTTGAGGATGCTGAGCCGGACTTCATTGAGCAGCAGCGCCAGCACGATGGTCAGCGGGAACGCGATGCCCAGGTTGAGGAAGGCAAGGATCAGCGTGTTGCCGAGCAGCCGGGGAAAGTCCGGGTTCGCGAAGAAGTCTTGGAAGTGCTGCGTTCCCACCCAGGGGCTGCCGTTGACGCCGAGGAAAGGAACGTAGTCCTTGAAGGCGATGGACACCCCGTACATGGGTCCGTACCGGAAGATCGCAAAGTACAGGAGCCCGGGGAGCAGGAGCAGGTAGAGCCACTTGTAGTGGGCGAAGTGGACGGCAAAACCGCGCCGCCGCACCGGGGCGGGCGGCTGCGTGGCCGCCCGCTCCGGAGCTTTGGTCTCAACGACGGGCGCTGTCACTTCTTGTTTTCCTGCCAGAGCTTGTTGATTTCTTCCTTGACCTTGTCACCGCCGCTGGTGTTCCACAGCTTGATGGCGTCCTTCAGGCCCTGCTCATCGATCTGGCCGGCGAGGTACTTGATGCGGGCGTCGGCAACGATGTTGTCCAGCTGGGCGCCCTTGGCAACGTAGGTTGGCGAGACGAAGGCGGCAGCCGGGTTGTAGACGGCGCTCTTGAGGTCTTCGGCCATCACGTTCTGGCGGTCTTCGAACACTTTTTGTTCGTACTCGGAGGCCTGCTTGACGTCGTAGAAGTTGTTGCCGGTGACGTTGGTGCCAAGCTGTGAGTAGCTCTTGACGTCGGTGTTGATTTCTTTGCCTTCGGGAGTCTCCGGCGTGATCTTGGCAGCGAGGTTGTCCTGGACCGTGAAGTTGACGCCTTCGATGCCGTTGTTCAACAGCACGGCCGCTTCCTTGCTGTTCATGGTGTCCAGGAACTTCAGGACATTATCCAGCTCAGTTTCCGTGCGGACGCTGGACTTGGGGATGGCCAGGAATCCCGAGTAGCCGTCCGTGGGGTGGGCGTGCAGTTCTCCGTCCGGGCCCTTCAGGCTTCCCACGAAGCCCACTTTGTTCTGGAAGTCAGCAGGGTTGGCTTGCTTGAAAAGGTTGATCAGCACGCTGACCCGGGAGTCGACGTCGACGATGATTCCGCCCTTGCCGTTGAAGAACGGCTCGTTCCACTTGGTGGGATCGAAGGTGGCGAAATCCGGGTTGATGAGTTTCTCGTCCACCATCTTCTTGATGAACCGGTCGGCTTCGAGGAATTCGTCCGTTTCGAAGCTCGGTACCAGCTTGCCGTCCCGTTCCGTCCAGCGGTTGCCTGCGCCAAACCAGGTTTCCATCAGGTCGTAGGGGCTGTTGGTGCCCAGCGATCCCCATTTGGGGATGGTGATTCCGTAGGTGTCGTTCTGGCCGTTGCCGTCCGGATCCTGTTCGGTGAAGGCCTTGGCAACTTTGTAGAGGTCTTCCACCGTTTCAGGAGCCTTCATGCCGACTTTGTCCAGCCAGTCCTGCCGGAACATCACAGCCGCACGGATCGGGTTGCGGGCCCGGAACACCCCGTAAACCTTTCCGTTGACGCTTGCGTTCTGTTGGACTTCAGGGAAGGTGGTCTTGAGGTTGGGGTAATCCTTGAGCTTGTCCGTCAGGTCCCAGAACGCCCCGGCCTCGGCGTTCTTCACGAAGCCCGGGGACTTGCTCTGGACCACCAGCACCTGTGGAATGTCCGAGGAGGCCAGGGTGATGTTCATCTTGTCTTCGTACGAGGCATTCGGTGCCCACGAGATAGTGATGTCCTTGCCGGTCATCTCTTCGAGCTTCTTTTGTACCGCACCATCGGAGGAAGGCGGCTGCGCCTCAAGGAATGGCGCCATGATGCTGATGCTCTTCATGTCGGCGGCTTGGGGCTCACCCCCGCCGCATGCGGTCAGCGCCAGTGCGGCGGAAACAACGACGGCGGCTGCGAGCGTTGATCTTCTACGGTTCATGATGTTCCTTTTCCACTTCTTCGGGGTTGGTGTCCGTCGGGAGTTCCAGGCTTCGGCCGCCGTGAAACCGCTTGATGGTCCACAGCTGCGTACCCGCCAAAATTTGATACGTTTCATTAATGTCGTCGCCAGAGCCGGACAGAGTGTTCAGATCCCCTCCTGGCGACTGGCCGGGGATGGCTTGCCCAGGCGGGACATGCGAGGGAACTACACCCACGGCATCCCAGGAGGCGACATCGAGGGCCCGGTACAAAACGGGCCGCATCACCGGCACATCGGGACCGATGTCACGCAAGGCTGGCCTCCTTGCTTGCCGGCACGGTGGTGGCGGTGGCAGCAAGAGCAGGCCGGGCAGCGGTCACACGTGACGCTGCTCCGGAGGCGGCCGGCGACGCCAGCACCTCAGCGGCACCGTCAGCGGCCGCGCTTCCCTGGGCAACGGCGTCGTCATTGGCCGAGAAGAAGCGGTCGCACAACCAGCCCGTGACGTACAGCCAGGCGCCGACCCCAAAGAACGGAATGAGCCCCGGAACCTGGCGGCACGCGAACGCGGCCGCCGCCGTCATGAAGAGCAGGATGGCCGTCCCGGCCAGGTGGCGCATGGCGAAGCGCGAAGACATGAGGAAGTACTGGGGAATGGTCAGTTCGTAGCGGGCAAACATCGGGAAGAGGTGGCAGAGGGCACCCGCAGCGAACAGGACCAGCAGGAGAACGGCCATGGATGCCACCTGCGATCCAAGGTCCCAGCCGGCCGAAAAGTAGCTCCAGTTCAGGAACAAGGCAACGGCAACCAACAGCACCGGAACGCCCAGCAGATTCCCGTTGAGGAAGTTCTTGAAGTACTCGCGCGCAAATCGCTTCAGCAGCGGCGCCGCGTTTCCTCGAACCCGGTCGCGCACCAGGATGTGCGCAGCCGCTGTGCTTGGACCTACACCCAGCACCACCCCGCCCAGAAGGGTGAAGGTGATCCAGAAAATGTTGAGGCAGGCGATCCAGAGGAGTGTGTCGAAGAAGGTGTAAGCCCGGAATCCGAGTCCGCCAGACGGCATGGAACTCCCCCCTTTCTCCATCGTTGCAGAATTGGCAGCCGCGGGGGCGGCATCACAAAGTAAACGGTTTCAGGCAATCTAGCCGCGTCCCACTATGCCGGTCAAGGGTTTGTTTGAATCGTTACATCTTCTCGGGAGCTTCAGCGCAGCTCCAAGGGCTGCCTGCGGGAAAGCGCTTGCCGCAACTAGTACCAAGGCGATAACCTGAAGGCCCTACCCAACCCCGGACGTGACGATGGCGTCATCCGCCCCTCGTCCAGCCGGCTGTTGTGAAACGCCAGAGGAGACCCATGGGCACGCCGTCAACCGATTCGCCAACCTTGTCCGTGAAGGTGCCCGCCGCCTCCTCCGGAAGTGCCCGGGTTGCACTGGTTGGCGTCCACGGATTCGGCGAACACCACCTGCACAATCTGGCACGGCTCAGCGGCGAAAAACTGGTGGACCTCGTTGCGGTGGCTGACCCCAACCCGCCCGCTGCCGGCACCCTGCCCGGCACAACGGCTGTCTATCCGGAGCTGGACACACTCCTGGCCGCGGACCACAGGCCGGACGTCGTCATTGTTGCCACCCCCATCCAGACCCATGCACCACTTGCCTTGTCCGTGCTGGCTTCCTCGGCCCACCTCTACCTTGAGAAACCTCCCGTTGCTTCCATGAAGGACTTCCTCCACCTGCAGGAGGCTGCCGGGAAAGCCGGCAAGAGTGTCCAGATCGGCTTCCAGAGCCTTGGCTCCCACGCCCTCAAGGCGCTGGAGCAGCTCGCCAAGGGTGAAGCAACCGCAGACCTCCCGTCGATCGGCAGGCTCAAAGGGATATCGGCTACAGGCCGCTGGGTGCGCGACCGGGCCTACTACGCTCGGTCACGATGGGCCGGAAAACGTAGCCTGGATGGCGTGGACGTGGTGGATGGCGTTGCAACCAACCCGTTGGCCCACGCCATTGCCACGGCACTGCGGATCGCCGGGGCCCGCACCGCAGCCGACCTGGAGTCGGTGGATACCGACCTTTACCGGGCCAACGACATTGAAGCGGACGACACCTCCGTGATCCGCATGCGCACCGTCCAGGGGCTGCCGATCACCTGTGCCCTGACGCTCTGCGCTTCAGAATCGGTGGAACCGTACGTCACCCTGCACGGCACTGAAGGAACGGCGGTGTTCCACTACACCGAGGACCGCGTGACCGTCCGCACCGAGGCCGGCGAAACAACACGGGAGTTCGGACGGGACGACCTCACGGAGAATCTCCTGAACCATCTTTCCGAAGGCACGCCGCTTCTGAGCCCACTGGATCACAGCGGCGCCTTCATGAAGGTCCTGGAAGCCATCCGAACAGCTGAACCACCAACCGCCATCCCGTCCGATGAAGTGAACTGGGTGGGAACGGGCCAACAGGCCCACGCGGTACTTCCCGGGATCGAAGAGATCCTGGAACGGGCCACAAAAGCCCACGCCACGTTCTCCGAGCTCGGGGTCTCTTGGGCCTGCCGGGACTCGACCGGCACAGAGCCACTCTTCACAGATTCCCCGGGGGCCTCCCTGCAACGCGGTTCAACGCTCTGGAACGAGCTTTCAGCGCGGCCCTATCTGCACCCGGTCTCCACGCTCGCGGGAACAGTTGTTACCGACCACATGCCCGTGGACCACGTGTGGCATCTCGGTGCCGGGTTCGCACTCCAGGACGTCAACGGCACCAATTTCTGGGGTGGCCGCAGCTACCGTCGCAGCGCCGGCAGGTACGTGGACCTCGAGGACCACGGCCGGATCGCCATCAAGAACATCGATCGAGGACCGGGCAAGACCACGCTGGACCTGCAATGGATCGCCGCGGACGGTTCCACTCTCCTCCGGGAAGAACGGAGCTTTGCACGTACTTCCATTGACCACCGCACGTGGCGACTGGACATCCGGACCGAACTGACCGGCGTCGTTGATTGCTCCTTGGGCAGCCCGGGCTCGCACGGCGCCGCCGGCAGTGGCTACGGCGGCTTCTTCTGGCGGTTGCCCGCCAACGGTTCGGCCCGCGTCTTCTCCTCCACAGCCGAGGGCGAGTCCGCGGTGCACGGTTCGGTGGCGCCGTGGCTGGCGTGGACCGGGGATTTCGACGGCGGCCAGGCGACTCTGGTGTTCGGCGCGCCCGCCGAGTCCCCGGATCCGTGGTTCGTGCGCCTCCACCAATACCCGGCGGTGGGTTCGGCCTTGGCTTGGGATTCACCGGTGGACGTCGCTGCAGGCCAGAGCCTGAGCCGCACCATCACAGTCTGGATCAGCGATGGAACGCTGACGCCAGAGGAGATCGAAGGCTTGGTCGCCTAGGCTCGCGAGCGCCTGCGCAGCAGCACGGCAACCACCACGGCGGAGGCCATCCCCAGTCCGCCCGTGACCACCAGTCCGGTGCGAACGCCGAACTCCTCCGTCAGCCATCCGGCCAGCAAGCCGCCCACGGCATGCCCACCCAGCAGGAGGGGAAAGTACAGTGCCAGCACCCTGCCCCGGACGTGTGATCCTGCCTCCAGCTGCACCGCAGTAGCGGCACTTGTCAGGAACAACAGGGTCATAAAGCCCACCACCACCAGCATCACAACGAATGATTCCTGGGTGGGCATCAGGGCCGCCAGCAACTGGGACAGGCCGAACAGCCCGGCGCTGGCCACGATTCCCTTGCGGCCGAAGCGCTTGATCCGTGTAGCCAGCAACGCCCCCGTCAGCGCTCCCAAGGCGCTGACCGTGTTGAAAAGGCCGAAACCCGCGGGCCCGCTGTGCCACACCCGGTCAGCGAACGCGGCCAGCACCACAGGCCCGTTCATCCCGAACGCACCCATCAGCCCGGCCAGGATCATGGTGAGGAGGAGCGGCGGACGGGCACACACAAAATGGAAACCGGCCAGGATCTGCCCCCGGCCGTTGGTGCGCGGGAGCGGGTTGTGGTTGTCGGCACCGTGGTGCAACTCTGCCGGCCGGATCGCCGCGATCATGGCCAGGACCGCGACCCCAATACCCGCATTGGCCGCAAACGCCGCCGCCGGTCCGGCCTGGGCGATCACGACGCCGGCAAGGGCGGGCCCCAGCATTGCACCGAGCTGTCCTATGGCGCTGTTGAGCCCTATCGCTGCGGGCAGGCCCCGGTCCCCGACTACCTCGTTGACGAAGACCTGCCGTGCGGGCCCGTCGATGGCGCTGGTGACGCCAAGGATGATGCAGCTGGCGTAGACAACGCCGACGTCGGTTCCGCCGGTTGCGCTCCAAGCGGCCAGTCCCGCTGCCAGCACCGTTGCCACCGATTGGCAGGCCAACAGGATCCGGCGTTTGGGAAAGAGATCCACCAGCACGCCGCTGAGCGGACCCACCACCAGCATGGGCAGGAATTGGAGCGCCACGGCCAGCCCCACCGCTGCGGGGCTTCCGGTTAGCTGCAGGACCAGCCAATCCTGCGCGAGCCGTTGCATCCAGACGCCGCCGCTGCCGGCCAGCGTCAGTGCAATGAAGATGCGGTAGTTGTGCTGCCGGAGCGGGTAGTGCCACGTCTCCGGATCAGGAGCGGTTGGAGCAGGACGTCGGGAAGTGGAGCGCTGGGAAAACGGGCGCGGCGGCAAGGCTGGGGTCAGCTCCTATGAGCGGGATCGGATCTTGATGGCGGCTGCAGCGAGGACCAGCGTTCCGGGGACGATCACAAAGAGGGCCTGAAGCATCCACACGAACACCACGGCCATGCCCACCGCAGCAAGCAGCAGCAGCGTGCCCGACCAGTCGCGCAGCATTTCTTCCTTGGCGTTCGCGTACGCGGCTGCCCAGCGGTCCCGGCCTGCAATCTCTTCCCGGCCGCTCCAACCCGCGGCGATCCTCAGCAGCAGGACGGCGCCCACGGCGGCCAGCGCGACTGTCGCCGGCAGGATCAGCGAGCGTCCCGGCAGTTGCCCCACCAGTGCGAGCAGCAGGTTCAGGACAATGACGACGCCGGCTGCCGCCGTCGTGGTCCCGAACTTCCAGCTGCCGGGCAGTGCCAGGCGGAAGTTCCGCCACAGGGTCTTGAGGGAATCGTCCCTGCCGCTGAGGTGCCTCTCGAGGTGCGCGACGCCGGCAGCATAGGCCGCGGGCAACGTCACCAACGGCAGGGACAACAGGAGCACTATGACGCCGGCGAGGATGGCTTCGGAAAAGAGGGCAAAGCGGTTGACCGGGATTCCCGGCTTGTCCGGAGACTGTCCAGTGGTGTCCATGATGCTCATGTGCCTTCTCCTAGCCCTTGAGGCCTTGGGTTGAAACGCCTTCGACGATGTAGCGCTGGAAGATCAGGAAGAACACCAGCACCGGCAGCAGGGCGAGGACCGACATGGCAATCATTGCGCCGTAGTCGGAGGACTGTGTCTGGTCCACGAACAACCGCAAAGCGAGCGGGAGCGGATACTTTTCCGGGGTGTTGAGGTACAGCAGCGGACCCAGGAAGTCGTTCCAGCTCCAGATGAAGGAGAAGATGGACGTGGAAATCAGTGCCGGCTTCATCAGCGGGAGCATGATCGAGCCGAAGATCCGCACATGCCCGGCACCGTCGATGCGCGCTGCTTCGTCCAGTTCAGCAGGCAGGTTCCGCATGAACTGCACCATCAGGAAGACGAAGAAGGCATCGGCTGCGAGGAACTTGCCGATCAGCAACGGCACGTACGTATCCACCAGGCCCAACTGCTGGAACACGATGTACTGCGGAATGATCACCACGTGGAAGGGCAGCAGCAGGGTGGCAATCATCATGCCGAAGAACAAGCCGCGCCCCGGGAAGTTGATCCGGGCGAACGCGTAGGCGGAAACACTGGCGGAGAGGATGGTTCCCACCACCGCCCCGACGGCCAGGACCAACGAGTTGGTGAAGAACGTCAGCGTGCTGACCCCGCCGATCCCGTCCATGGCGGTGATGAAGTTGTCGAAGCTGAAGTTGGCGGACCACAGGGCTGTGTTGCCGCCGCCGATCTCCGAATTGGGCTTGAAGGATGAGGCAATCATCCACAAAGCCGGATACAGCACGATCGCTACCAGCGCCAGGGCAACAACGTGGAAGATGATGCTCTTGACGCGCTTTGCCGTTCCGGATTCCGACTTGGGGTTGTAGGCGGGAGCCGGCGCGGGCGCAGGTGCTGACTGCATGGGAGTTGCCGTTGTTGTCATTTTGAATCACCGCTGTAGTGGACCCACTGCTTGGACGTCTTGAAGAAGATCAGCGTGATCACGCCGACCACGATCACCAGGAGCCAGGCCATCGCCGAGGCGTAGCCCATCCGGAAATCGCTGAAGCCGCGCAGGTAAAGGTAGAGCGTGTAGAAAAGGGTGGAGCCGGCAGGCCCTCCTTCACCGTTGGAGATGATGTAGGCCGAGGCGAAGATCTGGAACGCGTGGATGGTTTCCATCAGCAGGTTGAAGAAGATCACCGGCGACAGCATGGGCCAGGTGATGTTGAAGAACTTCCGCACCGGCCCGGCACCGTCCATGGACGCTGCCTCATAGAGATCCGCCGGGATCTGCTTGAGACCGGCCAGGAAGATGACCATCGGAGCACCGAACTGCCAGACGGTGAGCAGGATCATCATGGGCATCGTCATGGACGGGTTGCCCACCCAGCCGCCCAGGTTGATCCCGAAGAAGGACAACCCCTGATCCACGGGTCCCGAGTCACCGAACATGGCTTTCCAGACGATGGCGATCGAGACCGACGCGCCGATCAGGGAGGGAGCGTAGAACGCTGAACGGTAGAAGCCCTGGCCCTTGCGCTTGCTGTTGAGCAGCATGGCGATCGCCAAAGCGGCTGCGAGCTTCAACGGGGTACCGAAGACCACGTAGCTCAGGGTCACTCCCACCGATTGCAGGAAGCGCTCGTCCTGGAAAAGGGTGGCGTAATTGTCAAAGCCTATCCACTTGGGAGCTTCGAAGAGGTTGTAGTTGGTAAAGGAGAGGTAGAGCGAGGAAATCATGGGCCCTACGGTGAGGGCGATGAATCCGAGCAACCAGGGCAAAAGGAACGTGTAGCCGGCGCGGGCATCCGCGCCGCGCCGCCGCGACTTGCGCGGTTGCGGGGCGGCGGACGTCCGGGGGCGCCTGCTCAGGGTTGGGCTTTGAGTCACGAGTTACGTCCGTTGGTTGGGGAAAGCCTGTATCAGGCGTTCTGCTTGATGAGGTCTTCGGCTTCCTTGAACCACGCGTCTGCGGCACTGTCCACGGTCAGCTTGCCGTAGTTCAGTTCAGAACTGATGCGCTTGAAGGAAGTCTCCAAGGTGCCGAAACCGACGATCGGCGGCTCGGGAGCATCTTTGAGGTACTTCTCGATGGACTTCTCGTAATCCACCACCAGCTTGTCCGTGCCTTCGAACGTGGTGCCGTCGCGCTGGGTCTTCGACGCCGGAACACCGCGGGAGGTCTTGAAGATCTGCCCCACCTCGGGGTCGTTGACCATGAAGTCGATGAAGCGGGCGGCTGCGTCCTTGTACTTGGTCTTCGCGCTGGCAACCATGAGCATGGAGGGCTTGAGGAAGAGCCCCAGGTTGTCCGGATCGTCCGACGGAACAGGAACCAGTTTCAGTTCCTTGGCACCGCTGTCAGCGAGGTATCCGGCCATGAAGTTGTCCCACGTGACCTCGGTTGCCGTGACATTGGAGCCAAAGGGAGACTTCGGCAGCAACTGGGTCACCTTGTCCTCGCCCACAATGGCCCCGGTGCCGCGGAGGTCGGCGGCCAGGTTCCACCACTTCTTGAGGTCGTCCTTGGAGAAGCCCAGTTTGCCTTCATCGGTGAAGGCTTGGATGTTGTTCTGACGCAGCCAGATGTTGAAGTTCCACCACACCCCGGTGTAGTCGGTACCACCGAACAGCGTGCCGTTGCCCTTGGAGCCGACCTCCGTGAGGAAGGCGTTGAATTCCTTGTAGTTCCAGCTTCCGTCCGGTTCCGCGATGCCCAGGGACTTGAGCTTTGCGGGGTCGTAGTAGACGGCGAAGGCGTTGGTGCTGGTGGGGATACCGAAGGTCTTGCCGCGGATCTGCCCGGAGGGAAGAAGGGACTTGTCAAAGGCGTCGGTGTTGATCTTGACCGTACTGAGGTCCAGGAGCTGGTTGCGCTGGCCGTAGTCGCGCAGGTAGGACAAATCCCACTGCATGACATCCGGCAAACCGCCGCCTGCGGCTTCCGTGGCACGCTTTTGCCAGTACCCGTTGAAGTCGGTGAAGTTGCCGTTGACCTTGATGTCCGGGTTCTTGGACTCGAACAGCGCTATGGCTTTGCGGGTGCGCTCTGCACGGTCGTCGTTGCCCCACCACGTATAGGTGATGGTCACCGGATTCTCGGCAGAACCGGTCTGTCCCGCCGACGAAGACTGCCCGCAGGCGGCGAGGAACGCAGCCGATGCCGCGCCCATGGCCACCGTGGTGAGGAAATTCCTTCTGTTGATCATGAGAGCCTCCTTGCTCAGTCGGTGCAAGCCCCATGTGATCCGTCCAACGTGGCAGTGATCTCGCTTACACTCTTTCTGAAACGATACAATAGCCCCAATCGGAGATCTGGGCAAGCGTTTTCCAAGAAGGGTGGTTTTCAGGTTTCCGGCCGCACCATGCCCCGCATATCCCTGCCAGCACCGCAGAATCGACGAAGGAGTCCCCTTGCTTTCACCTGAAACACCACGCGGTCCGTCCGTTTGGAGCAGCGGCCCCGGGCTTGGGTACGGCGGTGATTACAACCCCGAACAGTGGCCCGAACACGTCCGGCTCGAAGACATCGATCTGATGAAAGAGGCCGGCGTCAACCTGCTGAGCGTTGCCATCTTTTCCTGGGGCCTCCTTGAGCCAAGCGAAGGCAATTACGACTTCGCCTGGCTCGATGATGTCCTGGACAATCTCCACGGCGCGGGCATCAAGGTGGCCCTCGCCACCGCCACCGCTTCTCCCCCGGCATGGCTTGCCCGCAAGCATCCCGAAATCCTTCCCGTCACTGCGGAAGGAACCCGGCTGGAACGGGGCTCGCGACGGCACTACTCGCCGTCGTCGTCGGTGTACCGCCGGTACGCCACGGCCATGACGCGGGTGATCGCCGAACGCTACAAGGACCACCCGGCGCTGGCACTGTGGCACGTCGACAACGAACTGGGCTGCCATGTCGGCGAGTTCTACGGCGAGGAGGATGCAGCCGCTTTCCGCCTGTGGCTTGAGCGCCGCTACGGCAGCATCGATGCGTTGAACGAAGCGTGGGGCACAGCCTTCTGGTCCCAGCACTACGCATCCTTCGACGAGATCATCCCGCCGGGTCTGGCCCCCACCACGCTCAACCCGGGCCAGCAACTGGACTTCGCACGCTTCAACTCCCGGGCCTTCATGGACTACTACCGCGAGCTGCTGGCCGTTCTTCGCGAGGTCACCCCCGATGTCCCGGCAACCACCAACTTCATGGTCTCCAGCGCAACCAAAACCCTGGACTACTTCGACTGGGCCAAGGACATGGATGTCATCGCCAACGACCACTACCTGGTGGCCGCCGATCCCGAACGGGAAATCGAACTCGCCTTCAGCGCCGACCTGACCCGCGGCGTCGCCGGCGGCAACCCATGGATCCTCATGGAACATTCGACGTCGGCCGTGAACTGGCAGCCCTACAACCAACCCAAGATGCCCGGCGAAATGCTGCGCAACTCACTGGCCCACGTCGCGCGCGGGGCGGACGCCGTCATGTTCTTCCAATGGCGCCAAAGCAAGGCCGGTTCGGAGAAATTCCACTCGGCCATGGTGCCGCACGGCGGCCGCAACACCCAGGTCTGGCGCAACGTGGTGGACCTCGGGGACGCCCTGCGCAGGCTGGAGCCGGTCAAGGGTTCGCGCGTTGATTCGCGCGTTGCCATCGTCTTCGATTACGAGGTCTGGTGGGCTTCCGAACTCGACTCGCACCCCAGCCAAGGCGTCAAATACCTGGACACGATGCGGGCATTCCACCGCGCCCTGTACCTGCGCGGCGTGACCGTCGACTTTGTCCACCCCTCCTCGGACCTGGGCGGTTACGACCTCATCCTCGTTTGCACGCTGTACTCGGTTACGGACGAAGCCGCCGGGTCCATCGCCGCCGCAGCAAGCGATGGAGCAACCGTCCTCATCAGCTACTTCAGCGGGATCGTGGACGAACGCGATCACATCCGGTTGGGCGGCTACCCGGGCGCGTTCCGGGAACTGCTGGGAATCCGGACCGAGGAGTTCCACCCGCTCTTCCCCGGCACGCCGGTGACCTTGAGCGATGGAACCTCCGGCTCGGTATGGAGCGAACAGGTACAGGCGCTCGAAGCCACCGAGGTCCTTTCCACGTTCACGCACTACCCGCTCGAGGGCGTACCTGCCGTGACCCGCCGGGCCACGGGCGCCGGCTCGGCCTGGTACCTCGCGACCCTCCCGGATGCGGACGGCGTCGATGCACTCACCGCGCGGTTGCTGGAGGAGGCAAAGGTGACCTCGGCAGCGGAAGCCTCTGCCGCCGTCGAGCTTGTCCGCCGCCGCTCCGCGGACGGCCGCAGCTTCCTGTTCGCCATCAACCACAGCCGGGAGGACGTGGCGGTGAAGTCCGACGGCGTGGAGCTGCTGGGCGGCCAGCGCTTCACGGGCGTGGTGCCTGCCGGAGCCGTGGCCGTCATTGCCGAAGACTGACCCAAGCAGGTCGCAGCAGAGCGCATTTTGAACGTTCTCAACCCGCTCTAATGCGACCCAGCGTGTGAGCGCCGCTGGCGCGCCGTGGGGCCGGGAAAGTGTACGGGGTGGCTCGCCAGGGCTCTGGCGGACTCTGGCCTTCCGGGTAGATCATTGGGCTGTCCGTCTCGGTGAACGCCGACCCAACTTGGTGCCGCGAGTCCGTGACCCAGCGTGGTGTGGAGGACCTCCACGGGAACCGTGGATTGTTGCCCTTGAGCACGAGTATTAGATTCCTGAATATTCCCAGTCCTCCCCGAGACAGACACTGTCATCACCGTCAAACAGTGTTGGAGGGAAGAAGATGGACATCGTTAATGAACGGGCCGCGGGGATGGATATCTCCAAACGCGACGCGAAGGTCTGCGTGCGGATCCCAGGCGCCAGGGCCGGGACCTACACCTCAAAGGTCACGACCTGGGGCGCGACCACGCATCAGATCTTGGAACTGCGGGAGTTCCTCGAACGCGAACATGTCACCGTGGTGGTGATGGAAGCGACCAGCGACTACTGGAAACCGTTCTTCTACCTGCTCGAAGAAACCCTGCCCGTGATGCTCGTCAACGCCAAAGCTGCCCGGAACATCCCTGGACGCAAAACCGATGTCTCCGACGCCGCCTGGCTGGCCCAACTGGCCGCGCACGGGCTCCTGCGGGCCTCGTTCGTGCCGCCCGAACCCATCCGCGAGCTACGGGACCTGACCCGGGCGCGCGCCATCGCGACCCGCGACCGGGCCCGGGAGATCCTCAGGTTGGAGAAGTTCCTTGAAAGCTCCGGAATCAAACTTTCCTCCGTCGTTTCGGACCTGACCGGAGTCTCCTCCCGGGACATGCTCGAAGCCCTCATCAACGGTGAACGGAACCCCGAAGTCCTGGCCGGAATGGCCCGCGGAATGCTGCGTTCGAAAATCCCGGCCCTCGTCGACGCCCTGACCGGCCGGTTCAAACCACACCATGCCTTCATGGCCAGGCTGCACCTGGACCAGATCGACGCCCACACCCGAACCATCGATACCCTCACGACACGGATCGAGGAGGCGATGGAACCCTTTCGTGACGCCAGGGAAGCCCTGGCCACCATCCCCGGAGTCTCCCACCGCGTCGCCGAAGTGATCATCGCCGAAACCGGGGCGGACATGGCAGTCTTCCAAACCCCGGGCCGGCTCGCGTCCTGGGCAGGGGTCTGTCCCAGCGCCAACGAATCCGCCGGACACATCAAATCCAGCCACATCATGCCCGGGAACAAATACCTCAAAGCAGCGCTCGGCACCGCGGCCATGTCCGCCACACGATCCAAAAACACCTACCTCGCCGCGAAATACCGGCGCATCACAACCCGCGCCGGACGCAACAAAGCCCTCGTCGCCGTCGAACATTCGATCCTCACCGCAGCCTGGCACATGCTCAGCACCGGAGAAATCTACAACGACCCCGGCGCCGACCACTACACCCGCATCAACCCGACCAAAGCCAAGAACCGCGCCATAAAACAACTCAACAACCTCGGCTACGACGTCACCATCACCCCGGTCACCGCCGCCTAACCCACCACTACTTTCGTATTAGTTGGGGCTGGGGACGCGAAAGCGCCCCGGGCGAATCTTTACGATTCACCCGGGGCGCTGAGGGGTTGCGCTGAGGGATGCGGTGGAGCTAGGCCCCGATCGCGGACTTCATCTCATCCGAAGCCTTCTTGCCGGCTTCCTCGGTGGAGAGCCTGTTGAACAGGACCTCTGAGGTGTAGCGCTTGATGATCTCCTGAATGGCACCGGCGCCCTTCGGCGGAGCGGCGGGAGCTTCACCAAGCTCCGGCTGGATCTCGCTGATGAAGTCCACCACCTTGGTGTCCGCGGGAGCCAGCTTGGTCTTGATCGCCTCGCGGACATCCGAGTTCGGGTACACACCGCGGTCAGCCAGGAGGATCTCGCCGGCCTTGACGTTGTTGGTCAGGAAGTCGATGAACTTGGCGGCCTCTTCGGGGTGCTTGGTCCGCGATGAGGCAGACCAGAACTGTGAAGCCTTGTACCAGAGCCCAACATCCTCCGCCTTGCCGGTCTTGGACGGGAAGCGGAGGATCTCCAGCTCGCCGCCGGATGCCTTCTCCAAGGCAGGCAGCTGGTTGGACCACCAGAAGGCCATGCCGTTCTTGCCGGTTGCCAGTCCGCTCTGGTCCAGCGGTGCGGCTTCAGCTTCGATGATTTCCGACGCCGACGGTACAGCCTTCTTCTCGCTCAACTTCTTCAGGTTGTCCCAGTAGCCGGCGATGTCGGACGGCTCGAAGCCGAGCTTGCCGTCTTCGGTGTAGAGGGACTTGCCGTTTTGGCGCAGCCACACGCCGAGCGACGCTTCGTCAGTGCCGTAGGCTGCTGCACCGTAGGTGCCCTTGGGGGACTTCTCGGTAACCTCGGCGGCGATGCGCTCGAAGTCATCCCAGGTCCAGGTCTTGTCATCCGGGAGCTCCACGCCGGCGGCCTTGAAGACGGCCGGGTTGGCGAGGATGGTTGCGGCGTTGATGCCGGCGGCAATGCCGGTGAGGCCCTTGGGACCCTTGCCCGCATTCAGGGCCGCTTCATCGAGCTTGGAAGTATCGATCTGGTACTTGGAAAGGTCAAGCAACGCACCGCGGCTGGAGTATTCGGTGATGTACTTTTCGTCCATCTGGATGATGTCCGGGGCGTCGTTGGCCGCCACCTGGGTGGCGAGCTTGTCCCAGTAGCCGGACCAGTCGCCGTATTCGGCCTTGATGGTGATATTCGGGTTCTCCGCTTCGAAGGCCTTGATGGCTTCCTGGGTCAGCTGTGCGCGCTTGTCCCCTCCCCACCAGGAGAAGCGAAGCTCCACCTTGCCATCGGCACTCTTGGCCTCCGACCCTCCACCACAGGCGCTGAGGGCCAGGACGGCTGCCGCCGTGGCTGCGATAATGGCGGAGGCGCGAAGTTTGCGCCCGGACTTCCTGGCCTTGGGCTCCTGCGCAGGCGTCTCCGGCGATGCTGCGCGGGCGACTGCTCCACCCTTTGGAAATAACGGCACTGTAGTCTCCGATCCTCTTTGATCCACTGTGGTGAGAAAGCGTTTTCTCATTGAATTTATGATACAAGTCACAATCTTGTGTGACAAGTATTTCTCGCTGGCTGGATTGCATGGGAGGGGCCGGCACATACCGGCCCCTCCCCGCAGGCGGGGCGCCTGATGGTCTACTTGATGCCCGTGGTGGCGATGCCCTTGATCAGGAACCGCTGGCCGAACAGGAACACCAGGAAAACGGGAAGCAAGGACACGATGGACATCGCGAACAGCGATCCCCAGCTGGTGGCGGACTGCGAGTCCACGAACGCGCGGAGGGCAACAGGAACCGTGAACATGTCCGGATCCGTCAGGTAGATCAGCGCGCTGAAGAAGTCGTTCCACGTCCAGATGAACGTGAAGATGGTGGTGGTGGCCAGGGCCGGGACCATCAAGGGAAGGATGACGCGGAGGAAGATCCTCGGGTGACCGGCGCCGTCGATCCTGGCAGCCTCGTCAAGCTCCTTCGGAATACCGCGGATGAACTGGACCATCAGGAAGACGAAGAACGCGTCCGTTGCCAGCAGCTTGGGAACGATGAGCGGCCAGAACGTGTTCACCCATCCGATCTGGGAGAACAGGATGTACTGCGGAACGATCACCACATGGAACGGCAGCATGATGGTCAACAGCATGATGCCGAAGAACAGTTTCTTGCCCGTGAACTGAAGCCTTGCGAACGCGTACGCGGCCATGGAGCACGAAATCAGGTTGCCGATGATCGAGCCCAGCACCACGATCGCCGAGTTGACCATGTAGTGGCCGAACGGGTGAGTCAGCGCAGACCAACCGTCCGTGTAGTTGCTCATCTCCAGGTTCTGCAGCCAGAGGCCGGGCTCGCGGAAGATGAGGTCGTTGGGCCGCAGGGAGGAGACCACCATCCACAGCAGCGGGTAGATCATGATGCCACCCACCAGGATCAGGATGGCGTGCTTGATGAGTCCTTTGACGCGTGCGCTCCGGCTGAAGGCAAGGCCTCCGGGTGATTCACGGCGGCGCGGGGTCTTGCCGGGCTTGTCGGCGGAAGAACCGGATGCGGGAGGCAGGGTCTGAGTTTTAGTCATCGTAGAACACCCAATACTTTGAAGCGATGAAGTTGATGGCCGTGAAGGCACCGATGATGACCAGCAGGAACCAGGCCATCGCTGAGGCGTAGCCCATGTCGAACTGGCCAAAGCCCTTCTGGTACAGGTACAGCGTGAAGAACATGGTGGAGTCCGACGGACCGCCGTTGCCACCGGAGACGATGAACGCCTGCGTGAACGACTGGAAGGATCCGATGATCTGGAGCACGAGGTTGAAGAAGATGATCGGGCTCAGCATGGGAATGGTGATCCGCCAGAACTTCTGCATGGTGGTGGCACCGTCAACTTCGGCAGCCTCGTAGTACATGTTCGGAATCTGCCGAAGGCCGGCCAGGAAGATGATCATGGGGCTGCCGAAGGTCCACACGTGCAGCAGGATGATCGAGCCCAGGGCGGTGTTGGGGTCAGAGATCCAGCCCGGGCCTTCGATGCCGATCATGGCAAGGACCTGGTTGACCAGGCCGGTGGTGCCGAAGATCTGCTTCCACAGGATGGCAACGGCCACCGAGCCACCCAGGAGCGAGGGCAAGTAGAAGATGGAACGGTAGAACGGGAGACCACGCAACCCCTTGTCCAGGACCAGTGCAATCAGCAGCGCCACGGCCAGCTGCAGGGGAACACCCACCAGGACGTAAGTGAAGGTGACCCGCAGGGAGTTATGGAGCCGCGCATCGCCGAACATGCGGGCGAAGTTGTCCAGGCCAACCCAGGCCGGCGGCTGCAAGAGGTTGTAGTCCGTGAAGGACAGGTAGAGCGACATCAACATGGGGCCAACAGTGATGACCGCCAGGCCAAGCAACCAGGGCAGAAGGAAGATGTAGGCGGCCTTGTTGTCGCGGCCGTTCGCCCTCTTCTCTTCCTTTGTCATGGGACCCTTGCGTCGGGTCATCGATGAGAGTTCACCAATCGCGCTCATTGCGTCCTCCCTGCGAGACCCTGAACGCCCGACGGCGCCTCAGGGTGATGCTTTTCGGCCATGTGGTCTCCTTTGGTCATCGTGGCCTGCCACGGAATTCGTGCTGGGACTTGCTGCCTTCCGGGACCGCCGGAGAAAACCGGCGCTGCCCTCTGATTTTCCGGGATTTCGATCCCGGCGTTTAGCGGCTCCGTACCAAAGTAAACGTTTTCTTGACCCATGTACAGCCTTTTGCTAATTTTTGAGAAAGCGTTTTCTTAGTACGCCAATGCAAGGTTTTCCCCACGCTGAAGAAGCTCGGCGTGCGGTTTCGCACACCCTCCGCCCAGCGAAGCAGGACTCCCATTGTTTCCTATCAACCCAGTTCCCCAGGGCCGTCACCATGCCGGTGACTGAAACGGCGGAACGCCCCGGCGCAATCGCCGGGTACGAAGATTGGCCGGACTACGCCGCGCGCAACACCGGTCCGGGTACAGGCTTCGAGGGAAGTTCGCCGGCGGCCCGGCAGCTTGCCCTGACGTTGGGCGTCCCCGCCGTCAGCGGGAACCTCGATTACACGGTGCACCGGGAAGTGGAACACGACGGCGTGGTCACCTCGCTCCTTGGCTGGCAGACCGGTTTTGGACCCCGGACCGCCGCGTGGTTCGTGCGCCCCGCCGAAGCTTCGGGCCCCCTGCCCGGGGTCGTTGCCCTGCACTGCCACGGCGGCATCAAATCCCACGGCGCCGAACGGCTGGTGGCAATGCCCGACGGCGGAACCTCCTCCGCGCATCAGCCCGGTCCCGTGCCAGCGGGCTTGCGGACGACATTGTATGGGGGACGTCCGCTGGCAACCTGGCTCGCGCAGCAGGGCTTCGCGGTCCTGGCCCACGATGCCTTCATGTGGGGCAGCCGCGGCTTCACCCTTGACCCGCTCCCCCACCGCACGGCGCACGCCGTTGCCGGACAGGAGGCACTGTGGCGGGAGGCCGGCGTCGTACCTTCACCGGCGGAACGGTATAACGCGGCGGCCGCGGCGCACGAGGAAACGGTAGCCAAAGCCGCTGCCCTCGTAGGTACCACCGTGGCCGGGACCGTGGCCCACGACGACCTTTCCGCGCTCCATGTGCTGGCCGGGCTTCCCGGAGTGGATCCGGAGCGGCTGGGGTGCATCGGGTTCTCCGGCGGAGGCGGCCGGGCCTTGATCCTCGCCGGCCTCAGCCCGCTGGTGCGCAGCTACGTCGTCACATGCATGATGACAACCTTTGCCTCGCTCCTGCCCGCCTACCTGGACGCCCACTCCTGGCTGCTGCACTCCCCCGGGTTGGCGGAGCTCGGAGAGTGGCCGGACATCGCGCTCCGGTCCCGGGCCGAGTCCTTATTGGTGCAGTACGCGCTTCGGGACGGCCTTTTTCCCGAGCAAGGGATGCGGGACGCGCACTCGCACCTCTCCCACCATTTGCCCGGCAGGTACACCGGCACCTTGTGGGACGAACCCCATGTGTTTACCCCTGCCATGCAGGACGAGGCTGCAGCTTTCCTCGCGTCCGGGCTGCGTGCAAAACGACCCCATGCCACCCCACCTTCAACTGATCCCGCTAGGACGGCCCCATGACCCTGCCCGCAACCCTGCCAGAACCATCGCTGACTCCCGGCCGCCTCCCCCGCATCGCGCTGGTGGGCGTGCACGGCTTCGGCGAACGGCACCTCGACAACATCCTCCGCCTGAGCTCGGCAGGCAAACTGGAACTCGTGGCGGTGGCCGATCCCGTGCCGCCGGCCGATGGCCGGCTCCCCGCAGGAGTGGACGTCTTTGACTCGCTCGAGGCCCTCCTGGCCGCTTACGGCACTGACAGGACACCCGACGTCGTCATCATTTCCACCCCCATCCAAACCCACGCCCCCTTGGCCCTCAAAGCCCTGGCGGCCGGCGCGAATGTCTACCTCGAGAAGCCTCCCGTGGCGTCCATGGCGCATTACGAAGAAGTCCTGGCCGCAGCGCGTGCGGCGGGAAAGCTTGTGCAAGTGGGTTTCCAGAGCCTGGGTTCGCACGCAGTGCCGGCGATCCGGAACCTCGTGGAAACGGGCGCGATCGGTGAGGTCCGGGGCATCAGCGCCACGGGGGAATGGCTGCGCACCAAGGCCTACTTCAAGCGCTCCCGCTGGGCAGGAAAACGCCGCCTGGACGGAATGGACGTGGTGGATGGCGTTGCGACCAACGCACTCGCCCATGCGGTTGCGACGGGGCTGCGCCTCGCCGGAGCGGAGACCGTGACCGATGTCCGGTCCGTGGACACCGACCTCTACCGGGCAAACGACACCGAGAGCGACGACACCACGGTGGTCCGGGTGGCCACCGCCGGGACCGTGCTCACGTGCGCCCTGACCCTCTGCGCGCCCGTGCAGACTGCCCCCGCCGTCACGGTATACGGAACGCTGGGACAACTCACGTTCTCCTACACCGAGGACCGCGTGGAGATCACCACTCCGGAAGGAACACGGATCCAGGACTTCGCCCGGACGGACCTTTTGGAGAACCTCATCACAGCCCGCTCCGAGGAGGACCTGCTCAGTCCCCTCGCCAAGACCGGGGCCTACGTGGCGGTGCTGGAGGCCATCCGGACCGCCAAGGCGCCGCGGCTCATCGACCCGGCCCACATCACCTGGGTGGGTGAAGGCGATGACGCCCACGCTGTCGTCCACGACATCGGGTCCTGGATCCGGCGCGCCGCACTCGGGCAGGCAACCTTTGCCGAGCTCGGTGCCCCGTGGGCGTCCCCCGCAACCCGTCCTGCCGCAAGCATCGATAGGACCACGGTAGCCGTTTTCCAGGACGGCAGCAGCATCCGGCCCACGTCATCGCCGCGGCCTTACCTGCATCCCGTCAGCACCCTGGCGGGCACGGTGGTGACCGATCACGTCCCGGCGGACCACGTCTGGCATCTCGGCGCGGGAGTAGCCGTGCAGGACGTGAACGGCATCAACTTCTGGGGTGGCCGCACGTACACCCGTGACGCCGGCGCCTACGTCTGGCGCAAGGATCATGGCCGGATCGTCACCGAATCGGTTGACCACAGCGATGCCAGGCGGTTGGAACAGTTGGGGTGGATTGGCCCGGACGGCACACGTCTGATCGGCGAGCAGCGCGAGTGGCGCTGGTCCGCCGTCGGGCAGTCCATCTGGCAACTGACGCTGGACTTCACGCTTCAGACGGCCACGGACGGGACGGTGCTGCTGGGCAGTCCGGGTTCGAACGGCCGGCCGCAAGGCGGCTACGGTGGCTTCTTTTGGCGCCTGCCCAAGGTTTCGGACGCCACCATCTGGACTGCTGACGCGCGGGGTGAGGATGCCGTCCATGGCAGCGTTGCGCCGTGGCTGGCCTGGTCAGGAACGTTCGACGCCGGAAGTCCTGCAGGCGTGCATGGCACTGAATCCCTGGGCCACCCGGCAACGCTTGTGTTCCGGGCGTCCCCGCAGGCTCCCGACCCCTGGTTCGTCCGGCACTCAGGCTACCCGGGCGTGGGGCTCTCCCTTGCCTGGGAATCCCCCGTGGCCGTGGAACCCGGCAAGCCCATCCACCGCACCGTCTCGGTCCTGATTGCCGACGGCTTCCTGGCTTCACAAGGCATTGATCAACTCATCGCAACTCTGGGGGAAACGGCATGACCGCTCAAACGCAGACCACCCGCACCATTACCGCGTCCCGCACGGCACCCGGCAACGCCGCCGACCGTGCCATCAAACGCCGCCGCGTCCTGGACATCCTCGACGCCTCCGGCCGGGGCTCCCTGCTGCTGACAAGCAACACCGCCCTGACCTGGTACCTGGATGGCAGCCGGGTGCACATCAGCCTGGCCGGTGACCCCATCGCCGCCCTGCTGGTTGACCGGACCGGCGACCACTTGGTCACGTTCAATAATGAAGCCGGACGGATCGCCGCCGAGGAACTGCCCGCGGACGTGAGCCTGCATACCGTTCCTTGGCACGGACCGCTGCACGCCACAGCCGCCGGCCTGGCCCCGGACGGAAACCCGCTGTTGGAAGGGGACGTCACCGCGGAATTGCGGGCTGCCCGGCAGCAACTCCTCCCTGCGGAGGCAGCCCGCTACGCTGCCTTGTCTGCCGATGCCGCGGCAGCCATGACTGATGTCCTGGGCGAAGCGACCCCTGACACCACGGAGTTTGAACTCGTTTCCCGCCTCGCGGCCCGCGTGGTGGCCGCAGGTGCCGAGCCGTTGGTCCTGCTCTGCAACGGTGCCGGGCGAAGCGATTTCCGGCACCCCCTGGCCACCCATTCCCCCATCGGGCGGCGGGCGATGGCCGTGGTCTGCGCTCGACGTGACGGCTTGGTGGCCAACGTGACCCGGTGGGTGGCCTTCGACGCCGGGAGCCCTGCGGAGTTGGACGCAGAGGCCCGGATCGCCGCAGTCGAGGCAGATATCTTCCGCGCGACCGTCCCCGGGGCGCGGCTGAATGAGGTTTTCACGGAGATTCAGCAGGCCTACGAACGTCACGGCTTCGGACCCGAGCAGTGGACGCTGCACCACCAGGGCGGCCCCGCGGGCTACGCCGGCCGGGATCCACGGGTCACCTCCGCGGTGACGGACACCATCGTGCTGAACCAGCCCTTCACGTGGAACCCCTCGGGCCCCGGGGTGAAGATCGAGGACACGGTGCTGCTCACTGACAGCGGGTTGCAGATCCTCACCGTGGACGAGCGGTGGCCCACAACGGAAGTGGACGGCCGCCGTCGTCCGTTGACGTTGCGTCCGTAGGCACCCAACGCGACAACGCAAAAGTGGCGGGTCACCGGAAAGGTGACCCGCCACTTTTTGTGTTCCCCCGCCCAACTGGGTCGCATTTGTGCGCGTTTTGACGGCTCAAAACGTGTGTGGAGTCTCATGACTTAATAGACAGTTCTGTCTCATGACTTCGTAGACACTCTGTCTCATGACATCGTGGACACTTTGCTGGCGGGTTTGCTGCTGTTCATGAGTAAATCCCAGCCGGATATCAGGATTCGGCATGCTGTCGCGACGTGGCCCGAGGATTCGCCTAGGGGCGCGGTCTCGGCTTTTTGCAGGAAGCACAATGTCTCCCGGGCGTGGTTTTACCGGGTCCGGGCAGCGGCTTCGGAAGTGGGACCAGTGAAGGCGTTGGAGAAAAAGCCCCCGCTTCCGAAGTCCATGCCCACTGTCACGGCTCCGGTCATGATCGAACTGCTGCTCGGTACCCGTGCAGAACTTCAGGAGAGCGGGTTTGATTACGGCCCGCTCTCCGTTATCGCGAAGCTCGCAAGGCAGGGCTTCAAGCCGCCTTCGCGTGCCACCGTGGCCAGGATCTTTGTCAGGGCAGGTGTCGTGGTGCCCGAGCCCAGAAAGAAACCACGAAGCGCGTACAAAAGGTTCGTCTATCCCCAGCCGAACGCCTGTTGGCAGATCGACTCGACCGAATGGCAACTCGCCGGCGGACAGAAGGTAGCGATCTTCCAGCTCGTCGACGATCATTCACGTCTGGCACTGGCGTCCCTGGTCGCAGCCGGGGAAACCAGCGCCGCTGCGATCGCCGTTGTCACGCAAGCGATCGAACGCCACGGGACACCGCAACGATTCCTCTCCGACAACGGTGCGGCACTGAATCCCACACGCCGCGGTCGCACCGGTGCGCTTGTGGAGTTCCTCAAAGCCAAAGGCATCGAACCGATCACAGGCAAACCCTACAAACCGACCACCCAAGGCAAGAACGAACGGTTCCACCGGACCCTGCACCGCTACCTTCACCGGCAGCCACCGGCAACCTCTATGGCCGCCCTCCAGTCACAGGTGGACGCCTTCGATCTCTACTACAACAACGAACGCGAACACCAAGGCCTGCCCAACGCAATGACACCCCGTGAAGCCTGGAACGCCACCCCCAAGACGTCCCCGCCAGCGGCCCCTGAACCGATTGCGCCCCGTCCGGACAGGCGAAGCGCACAACGGACAGTGAACAGAAACGGCTCAGTGACGATCCTGGGCACCCATTTCAAAATGGGCAAGGAACATACCGGCACCACCGTGCACATCCTCTACGACGACACCACCATCATGTTCTTCGGAGCCCAAGGCACCGAGATCATCACACACCCCAGACCACCACAAGGAACCACCTACGTCGGCAACGGCAAACCCTCAGGCGTCGCAGCCGACCCCCGAGGCACACGCGCCAAACGAACCATCTACCCACAGCTCAAAAACCGGAACCCCAAACCATCGAACGAACTGTCCACGAAGCCATGAGACATCAAGTGTCTACGAAGTCATGAGACATGAAGTGTCTACAAGGTCCTGAGACATGACAACGGCTCAAAACGTGCTTAACTGCGACTCAGTTGGGTGCTTTAGCCAAGCTGGAGCACGCCGTCCACCCGGCGCGGGATACCCAGCGGGTTGGACCCGTGCAGGGCGGGGTGCAGGATGCTTTCGGGAGCGTCCTGGTAAGCAACAGGCCGCTGGAACCGGCGCACAGCCGTGGCTCCCACCGAGGTGAAAAGGGAGGTGGTGGCCGGGTAGGGGCCGCCGTGCTGCTGGGCCCAGTTCACCGCGACGCCGGTAGGCCACCCCGCGAACAGCACACGCCCGGCCAGTTCGCTCAGTTGCTCCACCAAAGCGGAGATGTCCTCGCCCGGCTGGGAGTGGATGGTGGCGGTCAGGCTGCCGGGTACCTTGGCGAGGGCCTGCGACAACTCATCCTGGTTGGCGTACTCGATGAGCAGCGTGGTGGGGCCGAAGCACTCCTCCAGCAGCTCCTCCGGCCGCTCCAGCACGTTCGCCGCGGTGGTCGCGAAAACCACGGGGGCGGCGCCGTCGGCAAGCGCATCCTGCTCAGCGGTTCCGCTGACCAGCGTGACGCCGGGCAACTCGGCGACGCCCCGCAGTCCATCCGGGAACGCTTCCGCGATGCGTTCGGTCAGCATCGCTGCTGCGGGCTTGTCCTTGCTGGCTTCAGCCAGGTGCGCGGCGAAGTCGGTGCCGGCGGGGATGAAGACGAGTCCCGGCTTGGTGCAGAACTGGCCGGCGCCCATGGTGAAGGAACTTCCAAGGCCGGCAGCGAGTTCCTCGCCCCGTTCGGCCACTGCCGCTTCCGTGATGACCACGGGGTTCAGGCTGCCCAGTTCCCCGTAGAACGGAATGGGGTCGGGGCGCGAAACAGCGAGGTCGAACAGTGCGCGGCCACCCGGAATGGAACCCGTGAAGCCGACGGCCTTGATGGCGGGATCCTGGACCAAGGCGGTGCCCGCTTCCCGTCCGCTGACCAGCGCGAAGATACCCTCCGGCGCGCCTGCTCCCGCGAGCGCCTCGCTGACGATTTCCGCGGTCCGCTCGGAGAGGCGAAGGTGCCCGGAGTGGGCCTTCACAATCACGGGGCAGCCGACGGCGAGCGCTGAGGCGGTGTCGCCGCCTGCCACGGAGAACGCGAACGGAAAGTTCGACGCCGAGAACACGGCTACGGGGCCAACCGGCCTGAGGATGCGGCGCAGGTCGGGCTTGGGCGGGGTGGCGCCCGGATCGGCATGGTCAATGACCGCTTCGAGGTACGAGCCCTCGGTGATCACCTTGGCGAACAACCGCAGCTGCCCGCTGGTCCGCGCCACTTCCCCCGCCAGGCGGACTGTGCCGAGGCTGGTTTCGGAATCGGCAATGGCCACGAGTTCGTTCACGTTCGCGTCCAGCGCGTCGGCGACGGCGGTCAACCAGGTGGCGCGTTCGGCGTCGGAAGCTGCTGCGGTCACTTTGAAGGCGGCTGCCGCTGCTTGCGTGACCGCCGTCAGGTCAAGAGTTGCTGTACTCAATGTGCATTCCTTTGCTTTCGGAGCTCTCGCTTGCGGGCGTCATGGAACCGAAATCGAAGCCGAGCCCGGGACGCCCCCCGGAACTGAGCCTGCTGTTGCGGATATGGATGGGCGATGATCCGGCCAGGATGCCCAATTGTGCGAACGAAGCATCCTCGACGTCTTCGACCTTGACCGCTTCTGCCATGGTCAGTGCCAGTTGGCCGGACAACTCGGGCAGAAGGTGCGGGGCAACCCTGATGCTGTTGGCCCGGGCAAGTTCGACGATCCTCCGGAACGGGGTAATGCCGCCCACGCGGACAATGTTCGGCTGGATGACGTCCACGGCTTCTGCCTCGATGAAATCCCTGAAGCGATAGATCGTGTGGACGTTCTCCCCCAAAGCAATGGGCACCGGCGAGTGCTTGCGCAGCCTCCGGTAGGCCCAAAGATCGTCTGCACGGATTGGTTCCTCCAGCCATTCCAGGCCGTAACCGGCCAGGGCATCCAAGGCCCTGAAGGTATGGGCCAGGTCCCACCGTTGGTTGGCGTCGATCATGAGCAGGCGGTCCGGGCCGATCACTTCCCTGACAGCAGCCACCCGTTCGGCGTCTTCCCGCAGCTCGGGCTTGCCGACCTTGATCTTGACTGCGTTGTGTCCGGCCGCCACCCACCGTTGGGCCTGCTCCACCAGCTGCTCCAGCGTGTAGTGCAGGTTCACCCCGGAGCCGTAAACCTCCACGGATTCCTGCCTCTGGCCAAGGAACCCGGTGATGGAGGTGCCGGATTGCCGTGCCAGGAGGTCCCACAAGGCGAGGTCCACGCCGGCCATCGCGATGGTGGTCAGCCCTCCCCCGCCGGCTTCGTGAAGCCGTTTCCACAACTGGTCCC
This sequence comes from Paenarthrobacter sp. YJN-5, assembly GCF_015040095.1. NCBI lineage: Bacteria > Bacillati > Actinomycetota > Actinomycetes > Micrococcales > Micrococcaceae > Paenarthrobacter > Paenarthrobacter sp. YJN-5. The sequence goes on along the minus strand of NZ_CP053544.1, from coordinate 950,902 downwards.
ACACGATTTCCGGGTTGGCTTCCACACCGGAAATAAAGGGAGCAATGTCGTGGTCCAGGAGGGCCTTTACAGCGTGGGGACCAATGGTAGGTGTCCAGGAGAAACCGTGGCCCGTGCCGCCGTCGTCCGTGGACAGTTCGGTGACAATCACGTGGTTCTCCGGCGCCTCGGTTCCCCAGCTGCGCAGCAGCGGAACGGTGATAAGCCGCGTGGAGAGCCCGGTGATCCTCGCAGTCATCAGCTGCCGGCCAGCTCGTGACCCTTGGCCAGGATCGCCTTTAGCTCCAGCAGCTGCTCTTCGGTGGGATCAACCAGCGGCGGGCGGACGGAACCAACGGGAAGCCCGGCGAGGCGGAGTCCGGCCTTGATGAGGGAGACACCAAAGCCGGGGGTCTGGTCGCGGAGCCGGACCAGGGGTGCGTAGAACCCCTCAAGCAACGCATTGCGGCGGTCTTCGTCGCCGGCGACGTAGGCGTCATAATAGGCCTTGGCAATCTCCGGAGCCATGGCAAACGCAGCCGAGGAGTACAGCGGGATTCCCAGTCCCCGGTAAGCCCCCTGGGTGAGTTCCGCGGTGAGGAGTCCGTTGAACAGTGCGAAGTCCTTGCGGCCGCTGGCGTTGATGGCAGACACGATTTCCTGGGCAAGCCCAACGTCGCCGATCCCGTCCTTGAAGCCCACAACCTTGGGGTTGGCGGTCAGGCGGGTCATGGCTGCCGCGGTGAACTTCGCCGCGCCGCGGTGGTAGACAATGACGGGAAGGCTGCTGGCAGCGGCAACGGCCTCAACGTACGCCACTACCCCGTCCGTCGGTCCGGAGACCAGGTACGGAGGCAACACGAGGAGTGCGTCGGCGCCGGCTTCCTCGGCCACCTTCGCAGCGGCGATGGCGTGGCCCAGCGGGCCTCCCGCACCGGCGACGACCGGAACCGCACCGGCGACGACCTCGACGGCGGCAGTCACCACAGTGCGGATCTCGTCGAGGGAAAGGGCATGGAATTCGCCCGTGCCGCATGCTGGGAACACACCGCCCGGACCGAACGGCAGCCGTGAACCGATATGTTCCTTCAAGAGCTCCACATCAACTGAGCCGTCTTCGGCGAAGGGTGTGACGGGGAAGAAAAGTACGCCGTCGAAATTCATGCTGTCTCCTTGCTGGTTGCGCCCGCAGGCACAAGCCCGCGGTTGTTCTCGTCCTTGAGTACTGCTGTGTCTGCGCCGTCAAAAGGCGGGGTGAGTTCGGTGCGCCAGCTCCGCTTCGGTTCCCAGCCCAACAACGTGCGGGCCTTCTCGATGGAGAACGCGGGACTGGTCCCCGTGAGGTGTTCCGTGAGCGGGCCGCTGCCGGGCAGGAACTGCGGCAGCAGCTCCGAAAGTGGCGCGGCAGCCAAGGCATCCTTGGCCCCCACAAAGAACGTCTGCCCGTTCGGAATGGAATCCATCTTCGCCAGGAGCACATCCAGGAAATCAGCAACATCCCTCGCGTCAACGTAGTTGAACAGCGCGGGAGCGGACAGCGACGGATCCGCCAACCGCTCGCGTACCGTGTGGCCCTGCTGAGTCAACGCGCCCTCCCACTCCTCAGGCGAAATGACGTAGCAGGGGCGGAACGCCGCGTAACGGATCTTGTCCCCCTGGGCGGCGGCAAACATCCGGATTGTTTGCTCGGCGATGAGCTTGGACAGCGCGTACGCGTTCCAGGGTGTTGCCGGCGTGTTTTCGTCCAGCGGGAACGACGGCGGCAGCCAGCCTTCCGGGCAGCCGTAGCCCAAGGCGGTGGGGCTGCTGGCCGTGACGATCCGGCGAACGCCAACTTCTGTTGCTGCGCTGATGACGGCGAACGCGAGCCGCGTGTTGGTGCTGAAGATGACGTCCTCAGGAGCGCTAAAGGGGACAGCGATGGCCGCGAGGTGGATGACAGCGTCCGGCGCCGTCTCGCGAATCAGCCGTTCGGCTTCCCCCGGCGCCAGAAGGTCGGCGGTGTACTGCACTGCGCCGGCGGGCAACTGCTCTGCGGGGATGGCGTCCCGGTCGACCGAAAAAACCTCATGTCCGGCGGCCGCGAGTCCGGCGACGACGCTGCGGCCAAGCCGGCCGGAACCGCCGGTGACGAAAATCCTGCTCATTGATTAGTCCTTGTTGTCAAAGAAGCTTTAGCCCTGGCCGCGGCTGAGGTCGGCCCCGAGGCCAAGCTCGCTGATGCGGACAGGAAGGTCGGTTTCGAGGGACTGGTTGCCGGCAATGCCAACCGAGACGGAGCGGAGCCCATCGATGTAGCCGGACGGTCGGCCCAAGGGGTCCACGCCGGGTCCGTTGAAAAGGTCGGAGAGGAGCAGGTTGTCGCCGCCGCCGTGGCCGCCCTCTCCATTGATGATCGGGACTTCATAGGCGGACTCCCAGTGGCGCTGGACCACCAGGCGCTCCCCATTGCGCCGGACCGCGTCTTCCTCCTCAACCGGGGTGGCGCTCGGGTCCACCACGGTCTTCTTGTCGGTGCTGAATTCGACGGCGGCGCGCTCCACCACTTCGAGCTCGGCGCGGCCCTCGGTTCCGTTGACGCTCACCCGGTAGCCCTCCCACGGGCTGTGGGCATTCAGGGAATAGCTCAGGGTCGGACCGCCCTGGTAGTCCACCACCAGCGCAAGGTTGTCCTCGATGGTGATGCCGTCGGTAAACACGTCCTGGTCACGGCGGTACCCATCGAACTTTTCATTGTCGTAATACAGCGCTTTCAGCCGTTCGTCGTCGCGGAGGTCCAAACGGAAGGGATCGCGTTCCAGGCCGTCCACGGTTCCGCGCTCCGGACGGGCACCGAGGCCGCGCTCACTGGCGTTCTTGTCCCCGTAGAAGCGAAGGCCGCCGGAGGCAAAGACGCGCTCGGGGACGTCGTCGATCCACCAGTTCACGAGGTCGAAGTGGTGGGAGGCCTTGTGGATGAGGAGGCCGCCGGAGTTCTTCTTGTACCGGTGCCAGCGGCGGAAGTAGTCGGCGCCGTGCACGGTGTCCAGCACCCAGCTGAAGTCGATGGACGTCACTTTGCCGATCACGCCGCTCTGGATGATTTCCTTGAGCGCTGAGTTGCGGGGCGAGTAACGGTAGTTGAACGTCACCACCACGTTGCGGCCGGTTTCGGCGACTGCGGTGGTAATGCGGCGGCAGCCTTCAACATCAATGGTGAGCGGCTTTTCAACCACGACGTCGGCACCGGCCTCGAGCGCTTCGACGATGTAGTCCGCATGCGTGTAGTCAGGCGTGGTGACGATGACGCGCTCGATGCCGTTGGCCTGGATGAACTCCGTGAGCCGGGCGGGCTCGAAGGATGCTACCGGAGCCGGCGCGCCGAGCTCCTGGATGAGGTCCTGGTAGAAGTCCACACGGCCCGGGTTGACGTCGGACAACGCCACGAGTTCTGCCACGTCGGAGTGCTGGCCGTAGATGGCCCTGATGTACATTTCGGAGCGGCCACCGGTGCCGATGAGGGCGATCCTGGTCCGGTGGGCGGAGGTGTTCGGGGATGCCGCAGCAGCGGCTTGTTGGGTCTCGGCGGTGTCGACGTTGACCATGGGGAAATGCCCCTTTCCAAAGGCAGGAATGAACCGCTTGACGGCCCGGCTTGATCTGGGAAGAATCATGAGAAAGCGTTTTCTCAGAGCGTTATAAGCTTTGTATCAAGACACTGGCGGTCGCGTCAACCATCGCTCCAAGGACGGAGCAGCACGCGGTCGGCCAACCGGAAGGGGCACCATGGCACGCAGGAATACCAACAGGCGCGTTGGCATTGCCGACGTCGCGGAAAAGGCAGGCGTCTCCCACGCCACCGTGTCGCGCGTCATGAACGGCAACGCAGCAGTGGACCCCGGAATCGCAGAGAGGGTCCGGGCTGCGGCAGCGGAATTGAAGTACCAGCCGAACCCCGTTGGCCGAAGCCTTGCACTGGGAAAGACCGACACCATCGGCATCGTGGTGCCCGACCTTGCCAACCCGACCTTCCAAGCCATCCTGCGCGGACTCAGCATCGCCGCAGCCCAGGACGGTTACAGGGTCCTGATCGCCGATTCATCCGAAGTAACCAGCGAGGAAGCCATCCTGGCCGGAGAAGCACGCCGGCGCTGCGACGGAGTGGTTCTTTGCGCGCCACGCATGGCGGATGCCGAACTCGAAGAGTTGGCTCCCACGCTCCACCCCCTGGTCCTCATCAACCGGACCACCATCACTACCAACACTCCCAGCCTGAGCGTCGACTACGGGGAAGGCATCCAGGAGCTGGCCAAACACCTGGTTTCACTGGGGCACAAGCGCCTGGCCTTCCTTTCCGGTCCCGAACACAGCGCATCGAACCGGCAGCGCCTGGTGGGCCTGGAGAAGTTCCGGAGGGAACACCCGGAAATCGAGCTGCAGATGCTCCACGGCGGTTCAAACTTCGATTCCGGACATGAGTCCACGGACGCCATCATCGCCAGCGGTGCTACCGGGATTCTGGCATTCAACGACCTCGTTGCCATGGGCTTGCTCAGCGGCCTGCACGAACGCGGCATCCGGGTCCCGGAAGACATCTCGGTCACCGGCTTCGACGACATCCCGTTCGCCAAGTACACCACTCCCCCGCTCACAACGGCCGCCGTGCCCATCAACGAACTCGGCAGCCTGGCTTGGCGGCGCATGCGCGAACAGATCCAGCAATCGGCCGAAGCCCTCAGCCAGCCGCAGGATGAGTTCGAGCCCCGGATTGAAATCCGCAAGAGCACCGCGGCACCTGCACTCACGCCCATTCCTGCCCCGCGGGTTGGCAGTTAATGGCAATCCCCGCCGGGTAAAACTGTCACTTCGGTGAGGGCGCCGAGCCCACACCTGCCTCCGCGTAGAAGCCCCTGATGTGCGCGGCCACCAGCTCCGCTGCCCGGCCGCCGTCGTTCGCGTTGACCGCCTCAAGGATGGCGCGATGCTCCGCCCGAAGCCGCGCCGAAGTGGCGTTCCAGTCGGGCAGGTTTCCTGTCAGTTCGCCGGCGTAGTTTTCTATGGCGCCGCGCAGGGACGCCATCATGGCACTGACGACGGCGTTGCCCGCCGCCTCAGCCAGGGCGACGTGGAACCGGGAGTCCAGGGCCAGGAAAGTGTCGACGTCGGGGGCGTTCTCCATTTGCTCGAGCAGCTCCGCGGCGTCGTCGAGTGCCGCTACCCCCGGCCGGGCCCGCTCCGCTGCCCAGGATTCCAGGAGCACCCTCGTTTCCACGATGTCCGGGACCGGCAGGTGCCTGGTGGCCACGTGCAGGCGAAGGGTGGACCCCAACGCCGACCCCGGTTCGGCGATCACAATGGTGCCTGCGTCCTTTCCGGAGCCCACGCCGGCGCGGACCACCCCCATGGCTTCCAGGATCCGCACGGCTTCGCGGACGGACGTGCGGGAGACCTGCAATTGCTCGGCCATGGCCCGCTCGCCGGGGAGCCGGCCGCCGAGTGCCAGTTCTCCGCTGGCGAGTTGATTCTCGATCCATTCCAAGACAAGTTGGTGCGTTCGCATAGTCGAATAGTAGTTGATGTGGTCTGACCACATGGCCTACAGTGTGGTTAGACCACACCACCACCAGGGAGAACCGAAGTGACAAACACCCTCGATCCCAAGCTCACGGCCGCCCCCGCCAATGCCGGCAGCGACCAGAACGTCAGCCGCGCACCCCAGCCGGCCCCCGCCGTCGTACAGCCTCCCGCGCTGAAGCGCCGCGTCCCCAAAGTGGCCGACCTCGCGCCGCTGATGCAGTTCAAGAAGCCCGAATTCAGCAAAGCCGCCCGCCTCAAGCGGGCCAGCACCATCTGGGAACTTCGCGACATTGCCAAGCGGCGGACACCCCAGGCGCCTTTCGATTACACGGACGGTGCGGCTGAAGAGGAAATCACGCTTCGCAGGGCACGCCAGGCGTTCCAGGACATCGAGTTCCGTCCCGGGATCCTGCGCAATGTGTCGAAGATCGACCTGCGCACAGACGTCCTGGGGCAGGAGTCGAAGCTTCCGTTCGGCATTGCCCCCACCGGGTTTACCCGCATGATGCAGTCCGAAGGCGAGTACGCCGGCTCGCAGGCAGCTGAAGCCGCCGGGATCCCGTACACGCTGTCCACCATGGGCACGGCATCGATCGAAGACGTTGCAGCGGCTGCACCGAACGGCCGGAACTGGTTCCAGCTGTACTTGTGGACGGACCGGGACCGCTCGCTCGAACTGATCGAGCGAGCCGCCAAGGCGGGCAATGACACCTTGATGGTCACGGTGGACACGGCCGTGGCCGGCGCCCGGCTCCGCGATGTCCGCAACGGCATGACCATCCCGCCGGCCCTGACCCTGAAGACGGTGCTGGACGCGTCCTACCGGCCGGCCTGGTGGTTCAACTTCCTCACCCACGAACCGCTGACCTTCGCCTCACTGTCCCGCTACACGGGCACGGTGGCCGACCTGATCAACTCGATGTTCGACCCCACACTGACCTACGAGGACCTCGACTGGCTCCGCGAAACGTGGAAGGGCAAGCTCGTGGTCAAGGGCATCCAGACAGTGGAGGACGCCCGGCGTGTTGTGGACCATGGCGCGGACGGGATCGTCCTGTCCAACCACGGTGGGCGCCAACTGGACCGGGCCCCGATTCCGTTCCACTTGCTGCCGGAGGTGACCTCTGCCCTGGAAGCGGACAACAGCGACGCCGCGGTCATCCTGGACACGGGCATCATGAGCGGAGCCGATATCGTGGCAGCACTTGCCCTCGGCGCGGACTTTGCTTTGATCGGCCGCGCCTACCTGTACGGACTCATGGCCGGGGGCCGCGAGGGCGTGGACCGCACCATCCAGATCCTGGAGAAGGACATGACCCGCACCATGGCCCTGCTGGGCGTCAGCAAGCTTTCGGAGCTGAACCCGGAGCACGTGCGGCTGCTCCAGCGCTAACCCAACCAGGTACGCTAACGGATCCAAGTAGCAGTAGAGCGCGTTCTGAGGGTTCAGAACGCGCTCTACTGCTACTCAGTTGGAATTAGATCAGGCCCTGGGCGAGCATCGCGTCGGCAACCTTGACGAAACCGCCGATGTTCGCGCCCACTACGTAGTTGCCGGGCGCGCCGTATTCCTCGGCCGTCTCGGCGCAGCGGTCGTGGATGCCCACCATGATCTCGGTGAGGCGTTGCTCGGTGTGCTCGAACGACCACGAATCACGGCTGGCGTTCTGCTGCATTTCTAGGGCCGAGGTGGCTACGCCACCGGCGTTGGCAGCCTTGCCCGGCCCGAACAGGATCCCGGCCTCCTGGAAGACGGACACGGCCTTCTGGGTGGAAGGCATGTTGGCACCTTCGGCCACGGCGAGCAGGCCATTGCTGACCAGCTTTGCAGCGGCGTTGCCGTCCAGCTCGTTCTGGGTGGCGCAGGGCAGGGCAACAGTACCGTTGACATCCCACACGCTGCCGCCGGCAACGTAGCTGGAGCCGGGGCGCCGGGCTGCGTACTCCGTGAGGCGTGCGCGCTCCACTTCCTTGATCTGGCGCAGGAGTTCGACGTCGATGCCGGAATCGTCCACGATGTAGCCGGCCGAATCGGAGCACGCCACCACAGTTGCGCCAAGCGCCTGGGCCTTGGCGATCGCGTGGATGGCAACATTGCCCGAACCCGAGACCACAACGCGCTGGCCGTCGAAGGAGGTTCCGCGGGTCTTCAGCATTTCCTGCGCGAAGATCACGGTGCCGTAGCCGGTGGCCTCCGGGCGGACCAGCGATCCGCCCCAGGAAATGCCCTTTCCGGTGAGCACACCGGACTCGTACCGGTTGGTGATCCGCTTGTACTGGCCAAAGAGGTAGCCGATTTCGCGGCCGCCCACGCCGATGTCTCCCGCGGGGACGTCGGTGTATTCACCGATGTGCCGGTACAGCTCGGTCATGAACGACTGGCAGAAGCGCATGATTTCCGCATCGCTGCGGCCACGGGGGTCAAAGTCGGATCCGCCCTTGCCGCCACCGATCGGCATGCCGGTCAGGGCGTTCTTGAAGATCTGCTCGAAGCCCAGGAACTTCACGATTCCCAGGTACACGGACGGGTGGAAACGGAGACCGCCCTTGTACGGGCCGAGTGCCGAGTTGAACTCCACCCGGAAGCCACGGTTGACGTGTACACGGCCGGCGTCGTCAGTCCACGGGACGCGGAAGATGATCTGGCGTTCAGGCTCGCAGAGGCGCTCCAGGACCGCACCCTCAAGGAACTCGGGGTGCCTGTCGTGGACCGGGCCGAGGCTTTCGAAAACCTCGTTCACGGCTTGGTGGAACTCCTTCTCACCTGGATTGCGAGCAAGTACGGTGTCCCGGACGGCTTCGAGCCTTGAATCCATTGCGTCTTCCAATCCCTTCAGTGCCACGGGCGGCGGCAAGACAGTAAGTCGCACTCATGGTTTCACCATCAAAGGTAGGATCTCCACCCGGATCGGATGTGACCGAGGAACGCGAGTTAACACAACCGTGGAAAATCCTTGAAATGTAAAGGATCAGAAGGTGAACAAAACCTCACAATGTGAGAAGGATCACGTTAGATTGCGGGCTAGCGCTTCCGCCCGAACTTAGGCAGGGTGGGCAGGTTCGCAAGCAGGTCGGCTGCCTTGGTGGCGGCCCGGCCCACCGTGCGGCCAATCTGCTGCGGCACAGTGTCATCGGTCTGAAGCTCCACCGAGACCGGAGCCTCGCCGGCCTGGACCGTGACGGCCGGACTCAACGCCTGGGGCGCCGCTGCCAGTTCGGCCGCCGCGGGAGTTTCGGCCACCTCGGCAGCCACTGCCGCTTTCTCCCCCGCAGAAGGTACGACGGCGACGGGAGCCGCGGGTCCGACGTCGAACGTTTCCAGCCAGCTGGCCACGCCGGCCAGGGGCTTGGGGTTCAGGGTGTAGTAACGCTTCTGGCCCTGCGCGCGCATGCTGACCAGGTCCGCTTCACGCAAGACTTTCAGGTGCTTGGAGATAGTGGGCTGGCTCGCAGCCAGTTCTTCCACCAGTTCGCCTACAGCCTTATCCCCAGAGCGGAGGGAAACCAGGATCTCGCGCCTGGTTGCCTCAGCTATGACGGCAAATACGTCGTCAGTCACCATGCCTCCCACCCTAGCGACATATACGTCAATTGGCATCCCTGTTTCCTGCGGCGTCACCGGCCCTCCCCGTTGACCGCGCAATGACCCGGTGCTACAACGTTTTCACGGTCCGTCCGGGCTCCCAGGCCCCGACCGCCAACTGCACGGGGTGCATTGCTATGGCTGACTTCTTCCGCCGGCATATCTTCAACATCATCGCTGCGGCGTTCCTGGCGCTGTTTGTCCTGGTGTGGACCACGGTGCTCATCCGGGTGGGCACGTGGGTTCCGACCGGCCAGGCCGAGGCACCCGAACTCAACGGAGCCCTGGTGACGGCCGCCGGAGTCCTGGCGACGTCGCTGAGTTCCCTCACCGCTTCGGCGTTGGGGTTCACCATCTCGGAGGTCAAAAGGGACAACGCCGGGGCGGACGGGAACGGGCCGCTGGTGAACCCCGCACAGGTGGCCACCCGGCTCTCCGGGCGGGTGATCTTCGCGATCATGACCTACATGACCATGGGCATGCTGGTTCTGGTGCTGTGGCTCTTCAAAGGCCAGGCTTCAACGGACCTCATCGGAGCTTTCGCCTTGTCATTGCTCGGCTGGCTGGTGGGGGCTGCAGGGGTGGTGTTCCAGACCGAAAAGTCGGACGCCTAGCAAACGCTCAGTCGAACCAGGGGTCCAGGCCGTACAGCGGAAAGATCTCCTTGCGAGTGGCGATGACGGTCCGGTCCACGGGATCTGCAGGGTCATAGCCCACTTCCCAGGAGCGCCACCAGATATCGACGTCGTCGCCCATGCTTTCCGGCGCGGCCACCCCGTACTTCTCGCTGACATAGGTGCGCCACGATGCGGGCACGGGCTTGGCCAGGGGAACGGGACGCTGCGTCACCATTCCGATCAAGTGGGTCCACGCGCGCGGAACAACGTTCACAACCTCGTACCCGCCTCCCCCGGTGGCTATCCACCGGTTGTCGCAGTACCTTGCCGCGAGGCTTCCGATCGCGCTTGCGGCCTCCCGCTGGGCGTCCACGCTGAGGTTGAGGTGCGTCAACGGATCCAGCCGGTGGGAGTCGCAACCGTGCTGGCTCACAATGACCTCGGGCTGGAAAGCGCCTACGATCTGCGGAACCACTGCGTAGAAGGCCCGAAGCCACGCGGCGTCGCCCGTGAACGCCGGAACGGCCACGTTCACTGCCGTGCCCGGGGCATTCGGGCCGCCGGTCTCATTGGCGAAACCTGTTCCGGGGAACATGGTGAGGCCCGACTCGTGCAAGGAAATGGTCATGACGCGCGGATCGTCCCAAAACAGGCTCTGGGTCCCGTCGCCGTGGTGGGCGTCGACGTCGATGCTCACCACCCGCTGCACGCCGTTGTCGAGCAGCCTCTGGATGGCCATCGCGACGTCGTTATAGATGCAGAAGCCGCTGGCACGTTCGCGGGCGGCATGGTGCATCCCGCCGCTGAAGTTGACGGCCCGCACGGCGGCCCCGGACAGAATCGCGTCCGCCGCCACCAGCGAACCTCCGGCCAGTCGCGCGCTGGCCTCGTGCATTCCGGCGAACGCCGGGTCGTCTTCGGTCCCGAGCCCGCGTTCTTCATCGGGAGTGAAGGGGTCATCGCTGACCTTCCGTACCGCTTCCACATAGGCGGCGCTATGGACCGAGCAAAGTTCGACGTCGGTGGCGATCCTGGGCGGTTCCATCGCCACATGCTTGTGGTCGAACAGGCCCAGCGTTTCAGCAAGTCTTGCTGTCAGCTCAAGCCGCTGCGGTGCCATCGGGTGGGTGGGCCCGAAGTTGTACGCGGTCATGGCAGAGTCCCACACCACCGTCGTTGGCAGTGCGGAGCGGGTGATGCTGGAAGCAGGCGTTCCAAGCGTGTCATTCATCCAGAACAGGCTACCTGAGGGCGTCCCGCCGCTTCGCCCGGTTACGGCGGGCGAATAGTGGTTTACTACTCAGGGAAAGTATGTTCACTTGAGGAAGAGCGCCATGTCTCAAAGCCAGTCGCGGTCAACTACCCCGGCCAACTGGCAACCCGGCCAGCCGGAACGCGAAGGCTTGTGGATTTTCACGCGTGCGCGCGACTTCATCGACAACATCGCCAACACCTCACCGGCCCGTCTGGCGCTGGTGGCCTTCTCCTTGGTCATCCTGCTTTTCACCGGGCTCCTGTCACTTCCGGCGTCTTCCGCCTCCGGGGAGCCCACACCACTCCACCAAGCCATGTTTACCGCCGTTTCCAGCGTCTGCGTTACCGGATTGACGGTTGTTTCCACTGCCACCCACTGGTCTTTCTTCGGGCAGCTCGTCATCCTGATCGGCATCTTCGTGGGCGGCCTCGGTACGCTCACTCTGGCGTCGCTGCTGGCCCTCATGGTGAGCAAACGGCTTGGTGTCCGTGGAAAACTCATCGCGCAGGAAGCCATGAACAACGCCGGCAGGCTCGGCGAAGTGGGTACCCTGCTCCGGATCGTGATCGTGACCTCGGTGGTCATCGAGGGTGCCTTGGCCCTGGCCCTGGTGCCACGGTTCATGCTGCTGGGTGAGCCGTTCTGGCAATCGGTGTGGCACGGTGTCTTCTACTCCATCTCAGCGTTCAACAACGCCGGTTTCACTCCGCACTCGGACGGAATTGTTCCCTACGAGACCGATCTGTGGATCCTCGTACCCCTGATGCTGGGGGTCTTCCTGGGCAGCCTCGGCTTTCCCGTGGTCATGGTGCTGCAGCAGAACGGCTTGAACTGGAAGAAATGGAACCTGCACACCAAGCTCACCATCCAGGTGTCCTTCATCCTGCTGGCCGCGGGAACAGTCCTCTGGGCATTGATGGAGTGGGACAACCTGCGGACCATCGGGCACATGAGCCTCGGGGACAAGATCATCCACTCACTCTTCGCCTCGGTGATGACCCGGTCCGGTGGATTCAACCTGGTGGACCAGAACCACATGGAATCCACCACCATGCTGCTCACGGATGCCCTGATGTTCGCCGGCGGCGGTTCGGCGTCCACCGCGGGCGGAATCAAGGTGACCACCATCGCCGTCATGTTCCTGGCAATCGTTGCCGAAGCGCGCGGTGACGCAGACGTCAAGGTCTACGGCCGAACCATCCCCCAAGGCACCATGCGGGTAGCCATCTCCGTCATCGTGGCGGGAGCAACGCTCGTCTCCGTGGCTGCTTTCCTGCTGTTGTCCATCAGCGGAGCTTCGCTGGACCGGGTGCTGTTTGAAACCATTTCCGCCTTTGCCACCGTTGGACTGAGCACCAACCTCAGTGCCGAACTGCCGCCGTCGGGCGTTTACGTCCTGACAGCACTGATGTTCGCTGGCCGCGTCGGCACCGTTACCCTCGCTGCGGGCCTGGCCCTGCGCCAGCGCAGCCAGCTGTTCCACTACCCGGAAGAGAGGCCAATCATTGGCTAGCATCCAAGGGGCGGCCAATCGCCCCGCCCACAACGCGCCTGTCCTGGTGATCGGACTCGGGCGTTTCGGTTCGGCAACCGCCGAGCAACTGGTGAAACAAGGCCGGGAGGTCCTCGCGATCGAACGTGACCGTGGCTTGGTTCAGAAGTGGGCACCGGTGCTGACCCACGTCGTGGAAGCCGATGCCACCAACATCGACGCCCTCCGCCAGCTCGGTGCGCAGGAATTCAGCTCCGCCGTGGTGGGCGTCGGCACGTCGATCGAATCCTCCGTGTTGATCACGGTGAACCTGGTGGACCTGGGAATCCAGCACTTGTGGGTCAAGGCCATCACGCCCTCGCACGGGAAGATCCTCAGCCGCATCGGCGCCAACCACGTCATCTACCCTGAGGCCGATGCCGGCGTCCGCGCAGCGCACCTCGTGTCCGGGCGCATGTTGGACTTCATTGAGTTCGACGACGACTACGCAATCGTCAAGATGTACCCGCCCAAGGAAACCGTGGGCTTCACGCTGGAGGAGTCCAAGGTCCGCTCAAAGTACGGCGTGACGATCGTTGGCGTGAAGACTCCGGGCGAGGACTTCACGTATGCCCGGCCGGAAACCAAAGTGTCCGGACACGACATGCTGATCGTATCCGGACACGTGGACTTGTTGGAGCGCTTCGCGGCGCGGCCTTAGCGGCCTTGGCGGTGCGGCGCGGGCTTAGCGGTGCGGCGCGGTCTTAGCGGTGCGGCGCGGTCAGCGCGGGCGGTCAGCCAAGCTCCTTGGTGATCTCAGCTGCCCTCGCTGCGGCAGCACGGGCGCCTTCGGCAATGATCTTGGGCAGCCCGCCGTCGTCGAACGCGGCAATGGCGCGCTCGGTGGTGCCGTTCGGGCTGGTGACTGCCTTGCGGAGTGCGCTCGGGTCCGCACCCGGTTCAGCGAGCATGAAGCCGGCCCCGGCTACCGTTTCGCGCGCAAGCATGACGGACAATTCCTCGTCCAGACCGAGCTCAACACCGGCGGCGGCCATGGCCTCGGCCAGGTAGAACGCATAGGCGGGACCTGAGCCGCTGATCGCGGACAGGGCGTCCACCTGCTCCTCAGGAATCTCCACGACCTTGCCGGCTCCTGCGAAGGCAGCCTTGGCTGACTCGAGCTGTTCAGGCGTGCAGTGCGTTCCGGGGGACACTGAGATGACGCCCCGGCCCAACTTGGAGGGAGTGTTCGGCATAGTGCGGATCACCGGCTGGCCGTCCGGGAGGGCCGCCTCAAGCTGGGCAATGGAAACCGCAGCAGCAACGCTGACCACCACCGTATCCTTCGCCAGCGCCGGGCTGATTTCCCGGGCGAGGTCCGTGATGCCCACAGGTTTGACGCCCAGGATAACCATGCTGGAACCCTTGGTGGCCAGTTTGTTGTTGTCCGGTTCCTCTTCGCCTGCAATAGCGGTAACCCGGTGGCGCTCGGCCAGCTCCTCCGCACGCTCGGCCCGCCGCACCGTGGCGACGATATCCGAAGGGGCGGTCCCGGCAGCAAGGATGCCGGTGAGAATTGCCTCGTTCATTGATCCACAGCCAAGGAATGCGATTCGGTTGCTCATTGGTCCATCATGGCAGTTCCCCTGCGGAGGGGTCGAACGGAGTCCGCACTGAGGGATTCACAGCAAGTTCCCAAGATTATTGCAGGCCCCACCCAAGGTTGGTCCGTAAGTTGGTTCTTACCTCATTGAGGGTGCGAGTGATGAGGCGGGCATGGGGATGTCCGCCAGCAGCACCGGTGGCCGGGACGGGTTTTCCCCCATTTCCCGAATCGGCCGCCGGTGCTTTCGCCTTTAAGCGGGTTATAGACCAAAACGCGGGGCAAAGGCTTTCGTTGTAAGCACGGCAAAGCCCGGGCCCGGGTTTTGTGTCCGGGTCCCGGGCCTTGCTGAAGCCGGTGCTAACCCTCCAGGCTGCGGACCGGGGCGGCGAGGTGCTGCCGTGCGAAGCGCAACGTCTCGGCGAGCATCTCCTCACGCTCCCCCGTGACCTTGGCCTTACGGGTGGAAATTTCGGCCACCACCGCGCCTGCGAACCCGTTGGAGGCAAGATGTTGGAGGACATCGGCGCACTGCTGGGTTCCTGTTCCCGGGACCAGGTGTTCGTCCTTGCCTGAGCCTGAACCATCCGTGAGATGGACGTGCCGCAGTTTGCTGCCCAAGGCCTTCACGGCCTCCAAACTGTTGGCCCCGGCAGTGGCCGCATGCGAGAAGTCCCACGTGACGGCGTCGTAATCCCCCTCCATCGGGTCCCAGTGCGGCAGGTAAGCCACCGCTTCACGTCCCCGGACGCGCCACGGGTACATGTTTTCAACGGCGATGTGCACTTGGTACATTGCCGAGATCTCACGGACGCCTTCAACGAAGTTTTCGGCGTAGTTGGACTGCCACCGGAAAGGCGGGTGCACCACCACGGTGTCGCAACCCACCTCCTTGGCCATCTGGCAGGAACGCTCAATCTTGTTCCAGGCGGTGCCCCAAACCTGTTGCGTCAACAACAGCGTGGGTGCGTGGATGGACACGATTTCCTGGTTGTAGCGGTGGCTTAGCTGGATGAGCGCACCGGGGTTTTGGCTCACGGCATTGTTGGTGACCATGACCTCCACGCCGTCATAACCGAGGTCCTGGGCCACGGCGAAGGCGTCGTGGACGCTGAGCGGGTAAACGGATGCGCTGGACAGCGCCACCGGAATCCGGCGATGGTTCTCTGAAGGTTCGACGTCGGTAGTCATCCTAGGAAGCCAACCCCCTTGCCGTCGTGGCCGGTGCCGTGTCGGAGACCGGTGCGCCGAGCTGTACCGGCAGGCCCTCTACCGGGTGCGCGGGACCGTCGGCATCTGCTTGCCCGGCTGTTTCCAAGTGCTTGTCTGTATCCGTGTGCTCTTCGCTTTCCTTGGCCTTCTTCTTCTTTTTGGACTTGTCTTTCTTGCGCTTGCCCACATGCGGGGCCGGCTCGAGGGCTTCCTCGAACACCAACTGGTCCAGCCGGCGGAGGATCAGGCCCTCCCGCAGCGCCCACGGACAGATCTCCATTTTGGGAAACTCGAAAAGCTCCAATGCAGCCTCGGCAACCAGTGCTCCGGCGAGCAGCTGGCGGGCCCGGGCATCGGAAACACCCGGGAGGTACAGGCGATCCGCCACGGTCATCGCGGAGATCCGCTGTGCCCAGAGGCCGAGGTCCGCCGCATGGAGCTCGCGTTTGACGTACGGGCCTGCGGCGCTCGGTGCGGCACCTGCAATACGTGCCAGGGACCGGAAAGTCTTGGACGTCCCCGCCACGAGGTTGGCCCGGCCGAGTTCCTGGAATTCGCGCACCACCGGTTTCAGGGTCGAGCGGATGTACCGGCGCAGTTCCTTGACGCTCTTGGCCGTAGGCGGGTCCTCATGCAGCCAGTCCCGGGTGAGCCGGCTCGCGCCCAAGGGGACGGACGTGGCGAACTCGGGAAGCTCGTCAGTGCCGTAGGCCATTTCGAACGAGCCGCCGCCTATGTCCAGGTCCAGGATGGGCCCGGCCCCCCAGCCGTACCAGCGGCGCACGGCGAAGAACGTCATGGACGCTTCTTCGCTCCCGGTGAGTTCCTGCAGCGTCACGGTGGTTTCGTGCTTGACCCTGGCCAGGACCTCGGCACCGTTGGTGGCCTCGCGTATGGCCGAGGTACAAAAGGCCAACAGATCCTCGGCCTTGTGGCGGGCAGCGAACTCCCACGCCTCAAGGACAAATTCGATCAGCTCGTGCTGGCCCTCATCACTGATGTTTCCGTCGCCGTCCAGGTATTGCACCAGCGACAACGGACGCTTATGGGAGGCGAAAGCCACCGGACGCGCGCCGGGATGGGCATCGACCAGCAGCAAGTGGACGGTGTTTGACCCGATGTCGAGAACGCCAAGACGCATTCTGCCATTATTCACCGAATCGAAGCCCGGGAAGCAACTCGCGGGCACGTTTCGTCCGACTCTGAGGCCCTTTTACTCTGCTGCCTCGCCGACTTCGTCCGCCCGCTTGAAATCACGGCGGATATTGGCGATGCCTTCGGGATCGATCTCGAAGCCGTGTTCACTTCCAGGGTTGATGACCAAGCCCAGTTCGTCGCCGATGTTCGCGAGGATGGCCGAGCCCATGGTGCCCAGCACGTTCGGGGCCGCCTCGAGGAAGCGGGCATCCACACGGCTCGGGTGGCTGAAGACAGCAAGGACCGGCTGGTTGTCCGCGTTGGACAGCACCAAGGGTTCCACGGAGGAATCCGGACCGTCCACGGCTTCGGAGCTGACCAGGTAGACCTCGTTGTTCAGGAAGGCGAGGATGACATCCACCGGATTCGCATCCGGCTGCTCGGCCAAAGCAAGCTTCGCCTCAAGATCATTCAATGGTTGGTTGTCCGGGGCGGCAGTCTGTTCAGTCATGGTTCTACTCGACCATGATGGCGGCCGGGACGCAAAGTGCGATCATCGCCATGCGTCCCGGCGCAGTGCTATTTCTTCGCCGCTGCCTTGCGGGCCGGTGCCTTGCGGGTGGTCCGTTTCACCGGGCCCTTGGCGCGCTTCTCGGCGAGCAGCTCGATGGCCCGTTCCCTGGTGAGCTCTTCCAAGGACGTGGAACGCGGAACCGTGATGTTGGTGAGGCCGTCAGTGATGTAGGGGCCGAAGCGGCCTTCCTTCACCACGATGTTCTTTTCCGACACGGGATCGGGACCGAACTCAGCCAGCGGCGGTACCGCTGCACGGGCGCCACGCTGCTTGGGCTGCGAATAGATCTCCAGCGCCTGCTCCAGGGTGATCGTGAAGATTTCCTCCTCCGAACCAATGGAGCGCGAGTCCGTCCCCTTCTTCAGGTAAGGCCCAAACCGGCCGTTCTGCACGGTGATGGGGTTGCCTTCCGCGTCCTCGCCGAGCACCCGTGGCAGGCTCATCAGCTGCAAAGCTTCATCCAGCGTGACGGTGTCCACGGACATGGACTTGAACAGCGAGCCGGTGCGGGGCTTGACCTTCACAGGCTTCTTGGGCGGCTTCGGCTTGCCGTTCTTGTAATACTCAACCGGCTGGTTGGCGAGCTGTTCTTCCGTCATTTCCGGGATGATCTCGGTGACGTAAGCGCCGTAGCGGCCGTTCTTGGCTACAACTGTGTGCCCGGTGTGCGGATCTGTTCCCAGGACCCGTTCCTCCGGTGCCGCCGTTTCCATGAGCTCGATGGCTTTGGCTGCCGTCAGCTCATCCGGGGCCAGTTCCTCGGGAACATTGGCCCGCGCGGACTCCACGACCTCCCCGGTTTTCTCATCGACCGTGGGGATGGTGCTCTCAAGGTACGGGCCGAACTTACCCACCCGCAGCGTGATGCCGTCTGCGATCGGCACTGAGTTGATCTCGCGGGCGTCGATCTCGCCGAGGTTGTTGACGATGCTCAACAGGCCGGGATCGGCATCTTCTCCGTAGTAGAAGTGCTTCAGCCACGCTGCGCCCACCGCTTGCCCGTTGGCGATCTTGTCCAGGTCGCCTTCCATGTCAGCGGTGAATTCGTAGTCCACATAGTCGGTGAAGTGCTGTTCCAGCAGGCGGATTACGGAGAAGGCGATCCAGCTGGGTACCAGCGCAGAACCCTGTTTCCGGACGTAGCCGCGGTCCTGGATGGTGGAAATGGTCGAAGCGTAGGTAGACGGGCGTCCAATGCCGCGCTTTTCCAGTTCAGCGGTCAGTGACGCTTCGGTGTACCTCGGCGGCGGAGATGTCTCGTGGCCGACCGCAACAATATCCGAGGCGGTAAGGGAATCGTCCTTGGCCACGTTCGGCAGGCGGCGGGCGTCGTCGGAGTCGTCATCGCCGCGGCCCTCGTCCTTGCCTTCCTCATAGGCGGCAAGGAAGCCGGGGAAGGTGATCACGGTACCGGAAGCAGAGAACTCGGCGTCCCGGCCGTCCGCGGCAACTGCGCCAAGGCGGATGGTTGCCGTGGAGCCCTTTGCATCTGCCATCTGGGAAGCCACGGTGCGCTTCCAAATGAGTTCGTACAGCCGGAACTCGTCTCCGCTGAGCTGCTTGGCCACCTGGGCCGGGGTGCGGAAGGAGTCACCGGCCGGGCGGATAGCCTCGTGCGCTTCCTGGGCGTTCGCGGCCTTGTTCGCGTAAATCCGCGGACTCTGCGGCACGAATTCGGGACCGTAGAGCTCAGCGGCCTGGCGACGCGCGGCCGTGACGGCCTCGTCGCTCAACGCCGACGAGTCCGTACGCATATAGGTGATGTAGCCGTTTTCATACAGGCGCTGCGCAACCTGCATGGTGCTCTTGGAGGAGAACCTGAGCTTACGGCCGGCCTCCTGCTGCAACGTGGAAGTGGTGAACGGAGCGGCGGGACGGCGGGTGTACGGCTTGGTGTCCACGGAGCGGACCTTGAAGTCCGCGTTCTCCAGGCCGGCAGCAAGGGAGGTGGCGAGTTCCTCGTTGAGGTGGACCACGTTCGAGGAGACCAGCTGGCCGTCGTCATTGAAATCGCGGCCGGTGGCAACCTTGGAGCCATCGACGGCAGCAAGCTTGGCCTTGAAGGAGCCCGAATCGGCGCCGAATTGGCCCGTCAGGTCCCAGTAGGAAGCGGCCTTGAACGCCATGCGCTCACGTTCGCGGTCAACCACCATCCGGGTCACCACGGACTGCACGCGTCCTGCCGAAAGGCCGCGGGCAACCTTGCGCCACAGCACCGGCGAAATTTCGTAGCCGTACAGCCTGTCCAGGATCCGTCGGGTTTCCTGCGCATCAACGAGGGCAGTGTCCACGTCGCGCAGGTTGTCCATCGCGCGGTGGATGGCTTCCTTGGTGATTTCACCGAAGGTCATGCGGTAGACCGGAACTTTGGGCTTCAGGACCTCAAGGAGGTGCCACGCGATGGCTTCGCCTTCGCGGTCCCCATCGGTTGCGAGGTAGAGCGCGTCGGCGTCTTTCAGTTGGGCCTTGAGTTCGGCGACCTTTTTCTTCTTGTCCGGGGAGACGACGTAGTACGGCTTGAAGTCGTGCTCAACGTCAACAGCGAACTTGCCCAGCGAGGTCTTCTTGAGTTCTGCAGGGAGGTCGGACGGCTGCGGAAGGTCACGGATGTGACCAATGGAAGCCTCGACGATGAAGCCTTCGCCAAGGTACTTGGCGATGGTCTTGCTCTTGGCCGGAGACTCCACGATCACGAGTTTCTTGCCGGTTTTTGCCTTGCTGGGCACGGTGCTCCTACAGAAAAAATGTGTATTTGGGCTGGTGCCCATATTGGCCTAGTTCACCATAGTTTGCAGAATCCTGCGTTTGGGCCGGTCAATCCGCCCTTCCAGGATGCCGGTTGGTGGCTGGCTCCTGAGTCCTAGTTCCCGGGCGCTGACCGATCGTCCGGAATCATCGACCATAACGTAGCAACACGTTCAGCATCTTGCGGAATCCGGGTGGGATCCTCGAGCTCGTACTCCCTGAGAACTTCACGGATCCTGTCCGAAAGTTCCTTCCGCTGCTGGTTGGTCAGATACAGCAGGTTGCTGGACAGGAGCACCGATGCCGGTTCCTCCGCAGTCTCACCGCGTTGCCGCCGTTCACCCCTGGCCTTGGCAAAAGCGGAAGCCCTCCGCCTGAACGCATCGAGTTCCAGATCGACAACCGCAATCTCCGGGCTGGCGACGCTGCCGCCGGAAATGGTGAAGTCCTTCCCTGCCGCCTTCCACCGACGTTCGCGGGCGTCGCCTGCGTTCTCGGCCGGAACAACGATCCCCCATTTCTGGAGTGCGCGGAGGTGGTAGCTCATGGCGCTGGGAGTCAGGCCCGTCCTGGCAGCAAGTTCCGTGGCCGTGTGGCTTACCTGCGTGGCATAGAGTTCCGAGATGACTTCCAACCTCGCCGCGTGCGCCAAGGCGCGGATGGCTTTGGGGTCGGTGATCTCAACTTTTTGCTCGTTGCGTCCACTGCCCGCCGGTTCGCCCGCCACCCCGGTCTCTTGATTCTTCGCAATCACTTCATCAGTGTAATCAGCGTCACGTCCAGGGTGATCAGCGCCACGTGGGGGCACTGATGGAGGGCGGGTGCCGGCACCGGGGAATGACCTCCGTGGATCTGCGTGCGTCATGGAGATGTGCCCGGCTCGTCCGGCACGAGGAATCCGTCCAGCACCAGATTGCCCACCTCATGGAAGAGCGTGGAGGTGAAGGCTTCGGCGTCGAATCCCTCTTCCCCGCCCAGGAGGGCTTCCAGTGCCGTGACGATCTGGTTGACGCTGAGGTCACCGTCGCAGGCAGAGACGAAGCCGGCTAGTTCGCTGCTCAGCAGGTTGGTCCTGCGGAGGCCTGCCCCCTGCCGCAACAGAATCACTCCGGGGTGCTCAGCGCCCGGCCGTTGATGCCTTTCCTCGGTGACGTCCTCGGCCACCAGCAGTTGGGCATCCTTCAACTGGTTGGCCGACAGCCAGTCCGCCCTTGCAATGGCCGCGCCCAGATGGGGGCCTATGGGTTGCTCGATGGGGTAGGTGATTTCCTCGAACCGGCTGATGATGCCCTGGCTTCCCGCCGGCCGACGCAACCAGATCATGCCGAAACCAATTCCCTCCACATTCCGGGAGGCGAAGTCCGCAAGGTAGGCAGCGTAGGCCTCCTTGTAGTGGTTCGGGTCCCGTGACTCGGATGCGTCCTGGAGCCAGGTCTCGGCGTACTGTTCGGGCCCCACCTGCTCGCGTTGGATGAACCAGACGTCCAGTCCGGAACCCTCGAGCCAGAACGCAGGCCGGTCCTTCCACTGCGCACCTGCGGTAATCTCCCAGTTGCCCAGCATTTGGGCGGTTCCGCCTGGCGCGAGGACGCTGCCGAGGGACTTCACCAAGGAAGAGACGATCTGGTCGCCCGGCAAACCACCATCCCTGTAGGTGAACTGGTCTGCTGCGGATTCTCCCTTGGTGCGGGGAGTGATGACGAAGGGCGGGTTGGAGACTACGAGGTCGAATTGTTCGCCTTCCACCGGTTCCAGGAGGGAACCGAGCCTCAGGCTGATGCGGGCTTCGAGGTTGTTTGGATCCACTTCCAAGGCTGCGGCGTTGAGGACGAGATTGAACCTCGTGAAGGCCAGGGCCCTTTCCGAAATGTCTGTTGCCGTGACGTGCTCACAATGGTGGAGCAGGTGGAAGGTCTGGATTCCGCAACCGGTACCCAGGTCCAGGGCACGCCTGGCATGCGGCCTGATGGTGGTCTGCACCAGCGTTGTGGAAGCCTGGCCGATCCCCAGGACATGGTCGTGCCGCAGCACGCCCGGCTGCTGGTGGGCCGCCAGGTCACTCGCCACCCACAGTTCCGCTCCGCCGCTGCCGTCCGGATTAGCGTCCCATCCATAAGGACGGACATCGACGGCGGCGGTAACAAACCCGTCCGCGATGGTGACAAGCCCGAGCTCGGCGAGCCCGTTGGCACCTGGACCAGGCAGGGCGGCATCAACGTCCTCAACAGCCTGCGGAACCGCAAGAAGCCATAGCCGCACCAGGACTGTCAGCCCCCGAAGCCCGGCCTGGTCCGAACCCGACGTCCGTTCCGTGGCCAAAAGGGCCGGAATGATCTGGTCCCTGCCCAGCGCCGCATAGGCTGATGGCCCCAGAAGGTCCGCAACGCCGTCGAGCGTGTAATTCACTGACTTGAACGCGTCTGCAAGGGCAGCCAGGAGCGCCGGTTGGTCACTGCGGGGAGCATCGGGGGTATTGCCTGAGGAAAACACTGATGTGGATGGGTTCACGTTGCCAGTCTATGGTCGGGGTTGCCCTGCCGGTTCACCGTGGATGCGCTATGTGGAAAGTCTCCTGCGGGGAAACCGGTAGCGTGGAACCATGCTCAATTTCTCCTCCACAGTCCGCCGTGCCGGCATGGTTCTCACTGCCGCCGGCTTCCTGCTGGCAGCCACCGCATGCCAGCAGCCGGTGGACATCTCCCGCGCCGATGTGTCCGCCTGGAAGAAGGACGCACTGCCCGCCGCGTCCGGCATTGTGTTGGAGGACTCGGGAAAGATCCTGGACCGGGACCCGATCGTGAAGGATGCTCAGAACGTTGCTGCCGGCCAGTACACCCTCACCATGGCCTGTGACGGCGGAGGGAAAGCTTTCTTCGCGGTATCTACGGGCGGACAGCAGATCGCCGACGCCGGCGCTGCCTGCAACGGCAGCCGTGAAACCGTGAAGATCAAGATCCCGGCCACAGGGGCGGTCATCATCTCCACGAGCAGCGTTGACGCGCCATTGATCTACGCCTACCAACTGGCGCCCGCGACGAGCTGAACTCCGCCTCCATCGAACCAACAACAGGCTCTATGGAGAGCCGGCGCGCAAGCGTAAAGTCAGAACATGGGCGGCAAGGCGGCTGGCTCCGTGGGCCCGCAACGGTTGGCGGGTTCCGCCGTCGTGCTTCTGCTTGGAGTGGTCACGGCGCTGACGGGGTGCGAGTACACCTATGAGGAACCTGGCCGGGCCGAAGCTGATTCCACGACCTCCGCGGGCCGGAACGTAGTGCTTCCTCCGGATCCGGCCTTGGAATCGACAGTGACCGGTGAAGCCCTGAAAGAGTGGGCGCAAGCGGCACTGCCCGAATCCCAGGGACGGTCTTTCTACTCAAGCAGCGGCTACCTGGAGCCGGGAGAATCACGGACGGAACAAACGGTTCAACTGCCCGGCGGCACGTACGCGGTGACCTTGGCCTGCCGCGGCACCCGCAGGGTCTCGTTCAAAGTGGCGCTTGGCGAATCGGATTTGGTGGATCTGACCCTTGGGTGCGCAAATGCCCGCGTGACCGTCGTGCAACTCGAGGCTGATGCGGTCCTGGACATCACTGTGGGAACGAGGTCCGATGCCAACTTCGCGTACCGGGTCAGCCGGCTTTAGCGGGTCAGCCGCCTTGGGCGGGTAGCCGCCTTGGGCGGGTAGCCGCCTTTGGGTTCGGCGCCCGACGGCGGTCAGGCGGCTTCGCAGCCGTCCGGACACCTCAAGGTTGCCGGATCCGAAGCGCAATCCGCGCAGTAAAGCGTCAACGTACGGCAGCTTGGGTTGGAGCAGTTCTCGAACTTGTTGGTGGGCGCCGAGCACCGGACACACGAGCCGATGGTCTTGGCGTCGTCGCTGAACTCCACATGCATGCGCTTGTCGAAGACGTACAGCGAGCCCTCCCAAAGACCGTTGTCCTTGAAGGTCTCTCCATACCGGACGATTCCGCCGTCCAACTGGTAGACCTCCTTGAATCCCCGGTTGACCATCAGGCTGGAGAGAACTTCGCAACGAATCCCGCCGGTGCAGTACGTAACCACAGGCTTATCTTTGAGGGCGTCGTACTTCCCCGAGTCCAGTTCCTTGATGAAGTCGTGCGTCGTCGCGACGTCCGGGACCACCGCATCCTTGAACTTGCCGATCTGAGCCTCGAACGCGTTGCGGCCGTCAAAGAAAACAACGTCCTCGCCGTCGGCCTTCTTGCTGTCCAGCAGGGCGTGCAGCTCCTCGGGCTGCAGGTGCTTGCCGCCACCCACAACGCCGTTCTCGTCCACTTTCAACTCGCCCGGTGCGCCGAAGGAGACAATCTCATCGCGGACCTTGACGCTGAGCCGCGGAAAGTCGTCAGCGCCGCCGTCGGACCATTTGAAGTCGATATCGTGGAAACCCTTGTACTCACGCGTGGTTTTGACGTACTGCTTCATGTTGTTGAGCTCGCCGCCGACGGTTGCGTTGATGCCGTCCTTGGAGATCAGGATGCGGCCGGTAAGGCCCAGTTTCTCGCAGAGGGCGCGCTGCCATAAGCGCACTGCATCCGGGTCGGCGATCGGAGTAAAGCCGTAGAAAAGTACAATTCGGTTCAGAACAGGCTTGTGAAGGAACGTGCAAGTACAGGTCTTGTCTTTCAGGGTCTTTCCGATCTAACTCGTTTTGGATGTTCCACTACATGCAACATGTTTTGGTCTTTTGTCCGCTTGTTTTCGGCCCGTGGTCGTTGTGTCCCGTTTCAGTCCCGTAGACACGTATTCCGTGAGGGCTCCCCTGATTATCTCGCTCAGGTTCTCACCCTGCTCAGCGGCCTTGGCTTGGGCTGCATCCCACAGTGCGTCATCGATGCGCACCGTGCGTACTTTGGTTCCTTTGCTCATAGACCTAGTATTCACTTCCAGTGCGGTCCTCTTTGCATCCATGGCAAGTGCAGTCTGGGTGCACTTTGATGCGACAAGGTTTGCACAGGCGCGGGTTGTTGTCCGGGGTGCGTGGGTGAAACTTGAATGTCATCAGCACCAAGTGGACCGGCTCCTCTGTAGCGTGACAGGACGCGCATTGCAGCGTGTAGAACTTCTTGCCGTCAGCCGACTCCCGAACCGCAACGATGCCGGGAGCCATTCCCGGCATCGTAGGGAGCGGGGCGGTAGCGCGCCCCTCTTCCCAGAGGGGCGCTTGTTCGAACGGACTCACTTCTTTACTTCTTCGATGAAGCCGCCGACGTTCATGACGCGCACCGGGTTTCCGCGCTTGCGGAGCGGCGTGCCACCAGGAAACGAAATCGGCTGCGAGATGCCTTCTTCGACGCAGTAGGCGGTTCCCTTTGCGGAGATGAGCATCGTCATCCCGGACCAGTCCTCAACGGTGTAGTCGGCGCCGGCGATAGTAACTACCTGAAGTTCCTGAACCTTACTCACTTGCCTTGCCCTTTCGTTGTTCCGATGAGACAAAGCTACAGGGTGTATATACATCCTGTCAATACACCCACTAAGCCGATTCCTGCTGAAACAGTTCCAGCACGGACCCGGAGTCGATGGGCAGGCGTGAGGGTTCGATGTAGTGGCGGCGGGTCATCGTGTCGGACTTGTGCCCGAGCTGCTGCGCGGCCTGCGCGGAACCAGCCTGCCCGTCGATCAGGGTAGCTACCGTCTTGCGCAGGGTCTTGGGGGTCATCCATGAGAACTCAGTGCCAGCGAACGCTTTCTGGAACGCTGTGGCGATGTTCCTGGGTGACCGATACCCACCACCGCGCTCGGCGGGAAACACCATGACCGCGTCCGGGTGCTCGGCGCGGCGCTTCCGCAGCATCTCCACCACAAACCCAGGCAAGCGGAGGTCGCGCACGTCCCGTTCCTTGGTGGGGGTCCTCAGCAGGCCCTCACCGGGGACCATGACGATCTGCTTGTGGATCTTCACCCACGGCAGTTCATCGTCCAAGTGCACGTCCTCCCACGCAAGACCGGGGGCCTCGGCGGGCCGGCAACCGGTCCCGATGAGGAAGTCAATGATGTCAAGGGTGGTACGTGACCTGTTCTGCCCTCCCAGACGCCGCACGTCGCCGCCTGCCCGCTCCAAACGCTGCTCAAGGGTGAATGGCGCGAAAACCTCCGACGCGAGCTCACGCATCCGCACGAGCTCGTCCAAGTTGAGCGCCCGGATGGGTTTCTGCTCAAGCTTCGGCGGCTTGGTGAACGCGACCGGGTTTGATGGGACTGCGTCCCACCGGGCGGCCGCGGCGAACATCCCGGACAGGACAGACCGGACCATGAGCGCCGTACCCGGCCCGTTCGACACGGTCACGCCCGAAATGAACTTCGAGATGCGCTGCGGGGACGCTTCCCGTAACCGGAGTTTCCCGAGTTTGGGTTTGATGTGGTTCTCCATGGAGCGCCGGTTGTTGTGGATCGTGTTCGGCGCGAGGTCTTCGGCTTGCTTCTCGGCAAGATATCTGTCGGCGAGTTCCGCAACGGTTGACTCTGATGTGATGTCGTCTTCACCGCCTCGGCGGGCGCGTTCCTTGAACTTTTCCCGGAGTGCGGCGGCTGCTGCGCTTTTGGATGTGCCTACCGCTTTCACGCGGCGCGTCTCGCCGTCCGTGTCGCGGTATCGGGCCATGGCGACGTGTTTGGTTCCGTCGCGGCTGTAGCCGATGGTGCCGTATTCGCCGATGCCTAGTTGTGGTCGTGGCATTAAAACCCCCTCTTATACACCCATTGTCTCATGGCTGTCAAGCGATGCGTGATAAACCATCACGGACAGGGTCACGGTAATCGATGCCGATACAGCTCCGCCCGCACACATTCAGGATGGCTTGCTCCATCGGCGTCAACGCCAGCCACCTCGCATAGATCAGCCCATTGTCAACATTCAGAAACCGGGCCATCTCATCCACCGACCCGCACTGCAAAAACGCGTCCAACAGGTCACGGAAACTGATGAAATACAACGCCGTCATCCGCTCAACGACAATCTCCCTGGATACCCGTTTCGGCATGGCGTCTTCCCCGTGCCTTAGTGTCCGGTGGAACGCTTCGTGAACGATCGTCACGTGCCTTTTGCGCCGCGGTTTCCGCGGGTCCACCCTGATCAATCCATCTTCGTGGTCGTAGTACCCCAGTGCCCCATCACTGAGTTCTTCGTACACAACTCCGCGCACTCGACACGCCCCTAATGCCTCTAACCGCCACCCCCCAGCAGGGCCGCTAGGGAAAATGGAACGATTAATATGCCGGTTTTACAAACCCTCGCGGCGTGTCGAGTTACGTTACTCGTCCGAGTCGTCTAGTGAGCTATCACTTGGTATTTCTGTCCGTGCCGCAAGGTACTGTGGCGCCTTGCGACGCGTGCCCAAAGCGGTAACGGTCCCATGGTTTTGCTTATCAGCAGACTTACTTTCCGGCTTGCCTTCATGGAGAGTCGCATCGATCTTGATGACGCTCGCGTCGGCGACCTCGGCCTTGTCACGGTAGAACAACATCCGGCGCGTCATCTCCGACAGCAGTTCCTCATCCGAGAGTTCCGAGGCGCGCTTCGCGGCCTTGTCCTCGTCCCCCTGGAACACGTCCTGCTCGGTCACGAACCCGTCCGTGAGGATCCTGTGCACGGCCCCCGGTTTCCAGCCGAGGGCTTGTTCAAGGATCGGGTGCGCGGCTTTCTGCGGGGCGTTCCTGCCGGCTGCCCAGTTGTAGAACGACCGGCGTGAGCTCGGCGGGAGATGGTTCTGTGCGAACTCTTCCGCTCCGATGCCTTTACGGGATAGGCCCATGCTGATCCACAAGGCGAGGCCTTGCAGGTTCTTGTCTTCACTCATGCGCTAACTGTCCTTCTTGTACTACCTGCCCGCCAAGGGTTGCAGGTACTTGTCTTTGGGTCGCTCATGTACGTGGGTACTGGGTGGCCCCGCTCATTGGGCTACTTGGTATCGCTCTCTCATGGTGTCGCAGGTTTTCTTGCAACACCAAAAGTTTTTTTGCGATGGGGTTGCACTGTTTTGGTGCAACAAGACCTTGTGACGTGAAAGAAAAAACCGCGTCTGACCTGCGGAAACACTGTTTCTGCATTTTGTTGCACTGCTTCTGTTGACTTTGTTGCATCTTCTTGCATACTCTTGTTTCACGCCCTCCAAATGAGCAGGAGAGGCCAAATGAGCAACCAAGTTAGGAGCACCAATTGAGCAAGAAGACCGCGCCTGTTGCAAAGGTCACCGACATCGACAACGTCCGCATCGGCCTCATCGTCGCCGGTGCCCGCAACCGCCGTTACATGACGGTGGACGACCTCTCCACTTACATCGGCTGCGACCACTCGACCTTGACCGGGTATGAGACGGGGCGCCGGCCTATCCCGGCGAGCCGGATCCCGCGCCTTGCTGAGGCCCTGGACCTTGAGCCGCGCATCCTCGACCGCAACGCCGCATAAGGAACCAGCCATGAAGAAGATCAGCTTCTCCGCACTCACCTCGGACCTTCACAAAGACCCGAGCATCCTCGGGACGATGGAGCTTGAAGCAGCGGCCCGTACGAACTTCGGGAAAGTCACCATCACCGAGCACGGCGCAGTCACCACAGTCACGGCGGTGGCGGCATGAGCAGCACGTTTGAGAAGTGGCAGCGAGCCAAGCAGCGCCGTGACAGCCTCTCTTACCAAATCGCCAAAGCTGTCGCAGCAGGCAGCACCCCACGGCAAACCGACATCGACCGGTTCAAAGAAGCCGAAACCGAAATGCACGAACTCGAAACAAGGTTCTCGGAGGACACATGAAAACCGGCAAATCCTACGACTGGACCGAACCGCGGGACTGGTTCTACTACACCGACCGCGAACACCACGAAGACCAACAACAAACCCGTCACGAAGACGACGCAGACGCAACGAGGAAAGGCGAATCATGAGCAAGCGACTCCGCTTCGAGGACATCTCCGTAAAGCCCCGCATCTACATCGACGGCGACTCATTCCGCGTCGAATACTACGGACCCATCACCAAAGGACACTGCGGCGCCGGGTTCAAGACCCTGGCTGACGCTATCGAGCACGGTAATAAGGTCGCTCGTCGGAACCCGGTTAAGGTCAAGGCCATCAACGATGAGCGTGCGCGGGCCCGCAACCGGCGCATCGCGACCCGCCAAGCTGAGCGTCTCGGATTGCCGGTGGCGGCATGAGCCCGGAACTTGTCCTCATCTACCTTTGCGCGTCCATCGGATTCACCGCCTGCGCATTCGCCCTCGTCTTCCTATTCGCCTACGCCCTTGCCATCTGGGACACCCACAAGGAACGGAACACACAACCATGACTTTCCCGCTTATCCCGTCGAACAACTCCTACCAGCCACAAGCAGTGTTCGAACCCGCACGCCAAGCCATCCTCAACCACGTCCCCCCAGTACCGAACGCGCACCTCGCACGCCGCAGGGTAAAGCGCTTGGCCGGCGACCTCGAAGCCATGATCTTCGGAACCGTCCAATGAGCCCGCAGCGGATCCAGCGGAAGCGCACCAAAGGGTGGCGGATGCCAGAGAACACCGTTTACGTCGGGCGCGGATCCAAATGGGGCAACCCCTTCGCGGTCGGTAGTGACTTCATCATCAGCGAACGTTTCGGATACGGCACAGCGCAGCTATTGACCCTTTCGAGCCTGCACCCCGATGATGCCGTGACGCTATACGGGCTCTGGATCGCTAACCACCACCGCGCAGACGGCCCGCACCCGCACAGAGGGATGGCCCGCGATGAGCTCGCTGGGAAGAACCTGGCGTGCTGGTGCCCGCTCGACCAACCCTGCCACGCTGACGTGCTGCTGGAACTGGCGAACCGATGACCCGCCTCCCGGACCCGCTTGACCCGGACGAAGCATGGGCCACCCCGGACACCTTCGCCCAATGCGGAAACCCGCACTGTGGCTGCCAGCCCACCACGGACCCACTCCCCCGCGAGGACATCGAATGACCACCCAAGAGCAGTACGAGCGCGAGCAGCGCGCCCAAGCCATCCAAGCCACCATCCACTCCCTCAACCTCGAAAGGCACACCCAATGAGCCTCAAATTCAGCCACGAAGGACACCGCTACACCCTCGACGGCAAACGCCCCACCTCAGTGACCACCATCCTCGGCGGCGCCATCCCCAAACCCGCACTCCCCTACTGGGCCGCAAACCAAGCCGCACAATACGCCGTAGACAACCCCGGCGCACCCTACGACACCATCCGCAAAGCCCCATGGGACCTACGCGACAAAGCAGCCGAACGCGGCACCGCCGTCCACGCACTCGCCGAAGCACTCCACAACGGCGAAGAAGTCACCTTCGACCACGAGCTCGCCGGATACATCGACGGGTACCTCGACTTCCTCGACCGCTTCGGCGTCGAACCAGTACTCTCCGAATGCAACGTCGGCATCCGAAACATCTACCCCGGCAAGAACGTCGCCGGCAGGTTCGACCTCCTGGCCCGCATCCCGAAGCTCCACGGGGACAAGGTTGTGATGATCGACCTCAAGACCGCTAAGGGCGTGTACGGGGAGACGAAGTTGCAGACCGCGGCGTACTCGAAGGCTGACTTCTACACGACGGACGCTGACCCGGACACCGAACTTGAGCTACCCCACATTGAGGCGACATATGTGGCGCACGTGACCCCCACGGACCGCGAAGGGGAGAACGCCCGCTACGGTGACGCGCCCCTCGGCACCAACCTCTACCTACTCGCGCCGAACCCCGAAGCGATCGACCGGCACTATGCGATGTTCCGCGCCGCCGCCTACACCTACTACACCACCCGTGAGCGTGACCTGATCCCCGAACCAATGACCGCACCCCTCAGCGCAGCCGCCTAACCAAAGGAACCCACAATGAGCACAGTAGCAATCCGTCAGCAGGGCACCGCCCTTACCATCCAGGATGGACAGACCGAGTTCTCCCCCGGTCAGGTCGCAACCCTCCGCCAGCTCGGCGTGGAAGCAGCAGGCCGGGAAGACCTCGCCATTTTCTTCCACCAGGCAGTACGTACCGGCCTTGACCCGTTCGCCCGGCAGATATACATGATCGGGCGCAACCAGAAGAACCAGCGCACGCAGCAGTGGGAAACGAAGTACACCATTCAGACAGGCATTGACGGCTACCGTCTCATCGCACGCCGTGCCGCTGATCGTGCCCACGAAACGCTCGGGTATGAGGACACCTTGTGGTGCGGCGAAGACGGGCAGTGGCGTGACGTGTGGCTCCCGACCACTCCGCCCGCCGCAGCAAAAGCCACTGTGGTCCGGGCAGGACAGAAGTTCACCGCAACCGCCCTATGGTCCGAATATGTTCAGACCAAGAAGGACGGCGGAGTGTCAACTATGTGGGCCAAGATGTCGTCCACGATGCTTGCCAAGTGCGCCGAGGCGTTGGCTCTCCGCAAGGCCTTCCCACAAGACCTGTCAGGCATCTACACCGCGGAGGAAATGGCGCAAGCTGACAACCAGCACCCCGCCCCGGCGCCAGCGCCCGAACCAGCCCCGGAACCCAAACCGAAGCAAACGCGGTCCCGCCGACCGGTCACGCCCATCGAACCACCGGCTGACCTGCCTGCACCCGCCGACGACGAACCCGCCGAAATCGTGGACGAACCCGGCGTCGAACTCATCACCGAACCCCAATCGAAGATGATGTTCGCCCTGCTCCACCAGAACGGATTCACCGACGATGGCACGTCCGCGCAAAAGGAATACCTCGAATCCATCATCGGCAGGCAACTCGTGTCCCGCCGCGACATCACCAAAGCGGAGGCCACCAGGATCATCGACCTCCTGAATGACGCCGCGCCCGATGCCGCGTAACCGTTGTGCCTGCGGGAAAGTCCAATCCTCAACTCTTGAGGAATCCCGCCTCGTCCACGCCCGAGTCTGGGCCGCGCGAGGCGGGGAACCAGTCCGCTACTACCAATGCCAACACGGCTCATGGCACTGGACTCGTAGGCCACTCCGAACCAAGAAAGCCGTATGACAAAGACAATCACCATCTACACCACCCCGGCAAACCTCGAAAAATACGCAACCACCATCACCCAGGAAGCAGCCTAATGAGCATCCCCACCATCACCGACATCGCCGGAATCATCAACGCCCCCGAGCTTCGCTACACGCAGTCAGGCAAGGCAGTCCTGTCCATGCGGCTCGCGTTCAATGACTCCAAATATGACGACCAGCAACGCAAATGGGTCACCACGAAGAGTTTCTACGTTGACGCCCAAGCATGGGAGCAGACCGCCGAACGCCTCGCCGAAATCCTGACCCAAGGCGAACAGGTGTACGTCGTCGGGCGCCTCGAAACGCAGCAGTGGGAGAAGGACGGCGAGAAGAAGTCCAAGCCTGTCCTGAACCTCCAGACGGTACGCAAGCTGGCGAAGGCCGAGCCCCAGCAGGTACAGCAGCCCCGCTCCCAGCAGGCCCCACAGGACGATCCCTGGGCCGCTCCCGCAGCCAGCACAAGCGGCTGGGGCAACGAACCGTCCTTCTAATCCACCTGCGGGCGCCGGCCACACGTCGGCGCCCGCACCAACCCCGGGAGAGCAAGCCATGAGCAAAAAACCCACCCCCACCCAAATAGCCAAAGCACGCTACGACGAAGCCCGTCACATCCTCGAAGCATGGACCCACCGCCTCGCCGTCGCACAAGCCAACGTCTACAACACCAACAAACACGGCGGCGACATCCTCGCAGCACGACGCAACCTCAACGCCGTCGAAATCCACCGCGAAGACGCCAAAGCAGACGAAGCCATCGCACGCCAACAATGGGTCACCACAGCCAACAAAGAAATCCGGGCCGCAGCATGAAACCCGCGCACCTCATCGAAGAAATCGAATGGCAATTCGCCCAAGGCCAATCAAGCCACACCGCCATGACAGTCGCCGGCTACAAACACGAACAAACACTCGCCCGCTGGCTACGACGCCACAACAGACCAGACCTAGCCATCAGATTCGAGGAAAACAATTGAACCCCAACACCAACTGCCACTGCCCCAGGACACAGCACTACCACGGCACACGCAACAACTACCTCACCCACGCATGCCGCTGCACCCCATGCACCAAAGCAGCCACCCGTGACCGAGACCGACACCGCCGCCTCGAAGCATACGGGCGCCCACGCCCCCACAAAGTAGACGCAGCAGCGGCCCGCAAACACATCCGAAACCTACTCAAACAAGGCATGACAAAAGCCGAAATCGCTCACCACTCAGCCAACGCACACCAAACCATCTCGCGCATCCTCGACGGCCAGAAAACAATCATCAACCGCACCTCCGAATCCATCCTCAGAGTCACATTCGAAGACCGAACCAAACCCGAAGGAAAAACCAACGCAACCGGGACCATCCGACGCGTCCAAGCCCTCGCCGCAATCGGCTACCCACTCGAAGAACAAGCCAAACTTGCCGGCATCCACCCGGACAAGCCAAGACACGCACTCAAGCAAAAGTACATTCGCGCTGAAACGGCCCAAGCAATAGCTGATGTCTTCACCCGGCTCCAAATGACCCCAAACCCGTTACCGTCACGCGCGGCAACCCGCGCCCGGATCGTAGCCCAAACCAACGGATGGCTCCCACCACTCGCCTGGGACGAAGACCTGATAGACGACCCGCAGCACCACGGATACGCAAAGGACATCGCAGCATGAAACGTGACACCCGAAGCGCTTACCGGGCACGTGCCGCGGCGACCGAGCGGAGCATTGACCAAGGCCTAGCCGAGGCGAAAGCGGCACAGGAAGCCGAAACGGCGCGGCAGGCAGAAGAATACGCACAACGGACCAAGCCTGTTCCGTTCACCCCCGAAGAACTCAAAGTGGCACGAGCCGTCCGCACCCACTACGGATGGCACCGCGTAATCCGCGTGAACTCAGCAACAGTTACGGTCAGTGGCGACTTTGGAGACTACCGGGTGCCCTCGAAAACCATCCTTGAGGTAAGGGTATGACCTACGCCTCGGATGCCGAGCGCCGGCAGCAGCGCAAACAAGCGGACACAGCACGCAAACAAACCATGCGCCAACAACGCGAACAACAAGCACAAAGGAGGCGGAGTGGCTGAC
Organism: Paenarthrobacter sp. YJN-5; assembly: GCF_015040095.1. Taxonomy (NCBI): domain Bacteria; kingdom Bacillati; phylum Actinomycetota; class Actinomycetes; order Micrococcales; family Micrococcaceae; genus Paenarthrobacter; species Paenarthrobacter sp. YJN-5. The sequence goes on along the minus strand of NZ_CP053544.1, from coordinate 917,086 downwards.
GACCGGTACTTCATCAAAGTCCACGACGGATTCCCCGAACACCCCAAAACAATCGGCCTCTCAGACAAAGCCTTCCGCGCAGTAGTCGAGTTCTGGTGCTACTCACACCGCCAGGAAACAGACGGGAAAATCCCCCTCGCCCTGTTCAACCGGCTACCCCCAAAGGTCCGCAAAGAACTGCTGGTCGATTACGCGATCATGCACGAAACCCACGTCGAAATGCACGACTACCTGGAGCATCAGCAGTCCGCGCAGGAGATAGCGGAGCTCCGTAAGAAGCGCTCCGAGGCTGGCAGGTTGGGTGGCAAAACCAAAGCAAACCGTCTAGCAAGTGCTAAAGCAAATGCTAAGCAAACCGGTAGCAAACCTGTAGCAGACATAGACATAGACAAAGACTTAGCTACTAACGTAGCTAAATCAAAAGACGCGCGAGCGCGTCCGCGACCGGATGAGTTCTTGGATTGGTACCTCGAATATCCCCGCAAAACGGGCAGGGCAGCAGCCGAGAGAGCCTACGCGAAAGCCAGGGAGCTGGTCAGCGCCGAGACGCTGCTAGCCGGGGTCAGGGCTTACGCCTCAGATCCGAACCGGGTGCCTGAGTTCACAAAGCACCCGGCAACGTGGCTGAACGGCGGTTGCTGGGACGACGACCCGCTCCCAGCCCGCGGCGGCTCGCAACCGGACCATGGGCAGCGAGCTCTCGCCAAGGGCATCGAACTGCTCCACGGCTGGGAAGCCCAGCAACACCCGCACGAACCGATCCTCGAATTGGAGGCCTAGTGGAAACCCCTGACGTGATCAAAATGCTCACCTGGATCAACTCCTTCGATGGCCGGGTGCAGCTCAACGAACCGAACGTGACGACATGGGCTCACGCTCTGGCGCGGACCGAGGCGCAGCATGCGAAGACCGCGATCCTTGAGCACCGCAGGTTGTACGCGACCGCGCCAGCACCCTCCGAAATCGCCACACGGGCACGACAGTTGAAGTCCTCCGAGGCGGCAGCGCAACGGGCACTCACCGCAGCACCAGCGAAGCCCAACGACGAACTCCCGCTCCGCCAACGCGACCCACAACGCTGGGCTCAACTCCTGGAAGCCGGAAAACAACAACGTGAAACAACCCTGAAAGAACGTGCATCATGAAAAACACTTGGAAAGCGCTTGCTAACGCTGTTACAGAACAGGGGGCGTCCATCCTTCCGCGGCGTGCGCGTGAGGCCGGGAGAATCGAGCCTGTGGCTTGTGAGGGGGTTGTTTGTGGTTAGGTCACGGTCTAGTGCGAAGGCTGCGGGCAGTCGGCATGAGCGTTCGGTTGCGGATTATTTGCGGGCGCATGTGTCGAGGTTTATCGATCGGCAGCCCAAATACGGCGCCAACGATCGCGGCGACATCGGGAATGTGGAGACGTTCAACGACGAGCCTGTTGCCGTCCAATGCAAGGACTATGGCGGCAGATTCCTCGTTGGCACTTGGCTGACTGAGGTGGAGATTCAACGCCTGAATCTGCCTAACGCGATAGCTGGTGTTGTGGTGGCGAAGCGTCGTGGGACGACTGATCCTGGCCGGCAGGTTGTGTTTATGACGGTGGATGATTTGGTGGCTTTGCTGTCGGGGAAACGTCCGGGTAAAAGTTCGTAAGTTGTTGCACTTTCTTGCGGGTTTTGGTGTAAACTAGGACACATCAGGCGGGTTATGAGCGGCCCGCCCCGGAGCATGGAAGCCGGCGAACATCATGAGCCTCGTCATCAAGATCAAGCCAAGCAGGAACCGCAAGCCAGTAGCGCCGCGAACCTGCTGCCCAACCCACACCGATTCTTGCCGGTTCGGTCGTGAACACCGCTGGTCAATGGGCTGGATCGGTGGCCCCAAGTCAGGACTTGGCATTGGCGAGGAAGGTTGGCACGACTCCATGATCTGTGCAACCTGCAAAGGCATCTGCGTGGCCGAACTCGAAGAAGGGCAGCGAGCATGATGACCAACCAGAACCGAGACACACAAATGAGCGCAGCACCACGCCCTAAGGGTTTGGACATAGGCGACGCCGCGATGTTCAGGCTTGACCCTGCGATGGCGCCAGCTGAACAAGAGCACGGCTGGACGCTTGCCCAGGCTGAGGAACAGATCAACCACCTCACCGGCACCAAAGCCGAGATGCTCCAAGCCATCGCATACCTCGCCTGCCAAGTCCACGGGTACAAGAAAGCCTCCAACCTCGACGCAACACTAGCCATCGCGCAAGTAGAAAACATCGTCAAGAACTACCGGGCCCGCAAATGACCACCCATCCTGAGCATCACAGTCTCCCGCACCTGCTCGAACCCATCCAGGAACGCTTGAACGCGGCAACAGCGGGTCCGTGGGATTGGGATCATTCCAACTTTCGTAGAGTCCTCGAAGGGAAGGGCGGCGAACAGGTTCTCACTTGCGCGGCGCTGCTCTACCCGGAGCGGCGGAACCAAGAGTTCATCGCGAACGCCCCCACGGACACCGCCCGCCTACTCGCCGCCGTGAAAGCCGTGCTTGCGGAGTGCGACCACATGGACGAAATTGTTTCGCTCCGGTCCGCTGTTGAGGCAGCGCTCAGGGGCGAAGCATGAGCGACTGCACGTGCACCGTCACCGACCCAAGCACCTGGACCACGTACGGAAGCTCAGTAGAACCCGGCTCGATGATGGAGCCGAACCCATACTGCACCGAGCATTTCCCGGAAGCAAACACCTGCGTCGAATGCAAGGTGCTTGGTGACCATACGTGGTGGTGCAAGATCGCCCCAGAGTTTCGTCCCGAGGATGGAACCCGCGCTTACTACTGGAGGGACTGATGTGTGACGCATCCCGTCAGCTCGCGAAAGCCCGCTACGCACTCGACCAAATGCGCGGCACCGGCCTATACAACATCCCCGAACTACTCCACCACCTCAACCCCCAACACTGCGAACACGAACAAGACAAGGACAACCGATGACCCAGGAACGCATCGAAGCAGCGGCAAGGGCTATGTCGCCTCGTGTTTGGGGTCCGCAAGTGTGGACGTTCGCGGCGCACGGAGAAAGCCCAACAGCGGCAAGGGCAAGAGTGCAGCGCGAATCACTTGAGCAAGCACAGACAGGACTTGCCGCTGCTGATGCGGTCATGTTCTCCGAAGCGGTACTGGAGCAGGCAGAGACGGCAGTAAGCACAATGCGGGCCAGCGGGTACGTCCTCTCACGCGACCTCGTTGCCGCCGTGGTTGCTGCTCTCAAGGGTGACGCGTGACGGTCACGGCACAGCAGCTTGAGCGGGCGCTCACAACCCTGGATCAGGTGGTGGCTGCGGTGAACGTGGGCCGGGGCAGTTTCACGGCAAGCTACGGTCACCGCACCTCGTCTGGTTCGCATGAGCACGCGCCGCTACCCGTGGACGTTGACCTCATCGACAAGAAAGCAGCCGCGCACCGCCTGCTCATGGATCGGGCACTCAGGATCGCCATGGAAACCGGCGAAGGGCTGACAGGCCGGGACGTGCACTCCCTCACCAACTACCTGTTCGCCCGCGCCGCCTGGATCGTCGGGCAACTATGGGCAGACGACTTCCACAAAGCCCTACTCACCCACACGGAAGGGCTCGACGGGGCACGCACACGCCGTGAGCCCAAAGTCTTCGCCGGCAGATGCGCCGAATGCGAAACCGACCTCTACGCCATCAAAGGCCAACCAGAAGCACGCTGCCAAACATGCGGGGAAACGTACGAGGTTTTGGCGTGGCGTGACTTCGCTAAGGGCGTGTTCGGGCAGCATGTGGGCACACCCGCCGACCTCTCACGCAAACTCAGTGCGCCTGAGTACGGGATTGAGGTAACCGCCGACCGGATCCGCAAATGGGCCACCGCCAGGAACGGCAACCCGCCCAAACTCGAACGCGCCAACCCCGCCACCAACGAAACCGGCGACCCAATCCCACCCGCCTACCGCCTCAACGACGTACTCGACCTCTACCACAACGCACGCCGCACACCACTCGAAGGAAGAACAGCATGAGCACCCCGAAGCAGTACCGCAAAAAGCCCGTAGTCATCGAAGCTATGGAAGTCACCGAGGACAGCCGACCAGACGTTACCTCGTGGATCTTCGACGGCGGCGGTGATGTAGAAGTCTTGTCGCCTTACATCATGCGCCAAGGAGGCATCGAGACAACCCACGCATTCCAGGTCAAGACGCTTGAAGGCTTCATGTGGGCTCAATACGGCGATTACATCATCAGGGGCGTGAACGGCGAGTTCTACCCCTGCAAACCGGACATCTTCGCCAAGACCTACGAGGACGCTGCATGACCGTCCCTGACGAAGCGGCTGCTGGTGGTGTCGCGCGGCCCTTTGAGCCACGCGACTCGGTACGCATCCAAGTAAGCGGAGGGACCGTCCCTGACGAAGCGGTAGAAGCGGCTGCTTGGGTTGTGCTGACCGGAACTAAGAACGAGTTTGAGGCGGCGACCATCGCTCGCGCCGCCCTCACCGCCGCTGCCCCGTTCATCGCCGCGCAAGCATGGGACGAGGGCTTCGCAGCAGGCAAGTCACGGGCCATGCGACACATGAGCGACGAACCCGGACTGTCGCTAAACGTCCCCAACCCCTACCGGAGCGGACAGTGAGCGCCTCAGTGCTGGCCTGCTCTACGCCCGTTCCCGGCCCTTTCTATTGGGACTGGAAATGCCTTCGGTGCGGTCATGCCGTTGCGCAGCACAAATCCTGGTGGCAGAAGATCAAACCCAGACCTTACCGATCCCCTAATACTTCGACGGCGCAGCAATAGCGCAAAGGGAACCCATGAACAACGAAACGAACCGTCTCGCCCAACTGATCGCGACCGCCGCCGATAAAGAACTCGGCACACGACCAGACGGGCAGCCGCGACGCCAGGACAAAGCCGCAGCCCTCGCGATAGAAGCCGAATACCTGTTCATCCGCCGCTCCGAACTGCCCACAGCCGAGATAGTTGACCGTGACGGCGTCCCACACGTAGACGTAGGCTCAGACGCCGGCACATGGTCATGCAAAACCGCAAGCGCCGACTACGCCCGCAAAACAGGCCTCGAATACCTCGCAGCCGCCGAGGCCATCGCACAGTGGAAGGTCGAGCAAAAGCGCGAGGAACGCCGCGACATGCTCGCCTTCGAACTAATCGCAGGCTCATTCAACGACGCAGGACACCCCTTGCAAGTAGCCATCGACCGCATCATCGAACTCGAAGGAAAAGCAGCATGAGGGAAGTCCAATGCGGGTTCCTCACCTACCACCCAAGGCACGCAGAGATACCCAACATTGTCCGGTATAAAGGCCAGTGGATGCCCGAAGCCCTCGCAACCGGCATGGTAGACAAAAGATTCACAGACGCTGAACTCATGGCGGAATACCACAAGCTCAACGCCCGCAGGTATCAGCGCCAGTACAACGAGCTTTCCTCCGGTGATGAATACCCGGAAGCTAGCTGGGATGAGCACTTCGACATCCAAAACACCGTCTACCGATTCGCTCTCGCACCACACTTTGACGAAGTTCCCGCAACTTAGTGCAAGAAGTGTTGACAAGTTGCACGATTCCGTCCTATTCTAATTTTATCCTGAAATATTCAGATCCAAATGAAGCTCCCAGCCAGCCGGCTCGGGAGCTTCACTTTTGAGCACGTAAAAGCTCCCGCAATGCCTGCCAGCATCCGGGAGCGTGACCGACTGTTTAGGAGTCGATATGAAGCACCCTACACTACTCACCCGCTGCACGGCCACCATCTCAAATGGCGAGTTCTGCGACGCAATCTCCATGGTTGACGCGCCATTCCCCATCTGCTTCAAGCACGCATATAGCGTTTTCAAGCTCCTGGATGGGACGCTGAACAACGTTCACGCGGTGCTCAAGCCCAAGCCGCCAGCACCCACAGCCAAAGACGAACGGGACGCGCGACGCAAAGAAGCGTACGCAGCCCAACGGCAGGTCTACTACATCCGAATCGGCGAGTACATCAAGATCGGATTCACCCAAAACATGCAAGAACGTATGCTCGGCTTACGCGTTGACCTCGTTGATGTCCTCGCCACCGAACCGGGCGGCAGGGACGTTGAACGCGAACGTCACAAGCAGTTCGCTCACCTCCGGGTTGGCAACCGCGAGAACTTCGAAAAGGATCCCGACTTGCTTACGCATATCGCGAAGGTTCGCCGGGAGCATGGTAAGCCGCGCATCACGGGTTACATCACCGGTGAGTAGCGCCAGATGAATCGGGGCTTCGCGATGGCGGCGGAAATGCACAAACCCACGTTGAACGCCCTCCACAGGTGCGATGCTTGTGGCAGTCGCGCGTACGTGCACGTCATCATCGAAACCGGATTGAATGACGCCGGCTACCCTGACAGCGGCGAGCTCCTGTTCTGCGCACACCACAGTCGTGAGCACATGCCCGTCATCAAGCTTCGCTGCAACGTCCTCCACCTCCTGGACGAAACACGATTCCTGAATGACCACATCCAACCGCCCGAAGCCACCGAGCTAACCAACCTCAAGAAATGAGCAACCCATGGCCGCTGTAGTAAAGAGCATCCTCGCGAAGGTCCTCATTCAAGTTGGCGCGGACGAACCCAAAGAGATTGGGACTATCGAAATCCCCATCACCCTCGGCATCAACGATTCAAAGCCTTCGCAAGGGTTCGGCGCTTATCCGCCTGGAACCCGCTAAAAGCCCCTGTGGTGTGGTGAACGCCTTCCCTCAGCCGCTCATCTGAGACGTGGCGCATGCCCAGCGCTGCCACACCACAGGACCAAACCACCGGAAACCCCGCAACCGGGACCGGACAACTAAATAGCCCCGCATGAACATGAGCGTGCGGGGTCCATCGGGGCATTCGTCTAATGGCAAGACAGCGGCTTCCAAACCCGCCAATTGGGGTTCGATCCCTCAATGCCCTGCTCAACCCCTGCTCGCTTCGGCGGCAGGGCACAGCGCCCATTGTGGCGCTCGTTAGTCCCTGTAGCGCCTACACGGTACAGCGCGGGGCGGTGAGTCATCATCGAAGCCACGGACGCGTGGTAAATGGCACGCATCGTCTTGGTGTAGTGGTAGCCCATCGGTCTCCAAAACCGAAAGCGCGGGTTCGATTCCCGCAGACTTTGCCAAAACGTCCCGCCCAAGTGAGCCGTCACATAAGAACACGGACCCAAGCGCGGCGAACCACCGGAAACCGTCTCAGGCAAACCGGAAGCAAAACCAGAGACAACACTTACCCATGAGCAAGGGAGCCCACCATGACCGCCTGCAAGTACGCCACAGCAGCAGGCGCCAACCTCCCCGAATGGGACAACCTCACATCCCGCGAAGCCGCCAAGCTCGCCGGGGTTGGTAAGTCCAGCGTCAACAACCACCGCAACGGTGACTGCTCATGCGGCACACAGCCCAAGGCTGAGGCCGGCGAATCCGAAACGCACAACGCAGACGGGTCTGCGAACTATGTACGCTTTTCCCTACGTCCGTGGGGATTTGAGGACTACCGCGAGTTCATCCGCTCCACTGGGCAAGACCCTGACAAGGTGACGTTCTCCTGGGGCTGGACATCCAACGCTACTGGGAACGGTTTCTGGAACAAGCTGAACAACGTACGGCCCAAGCCCGTTGACGCAGCCGCGGAGGACATCAACCTGCCGGCCCTCTACGCAGCAGCCAAGCAGGCCACCCCGCAGCCATCACAGAATGGTAGCGATCGCGCCACAATTGTGGTGTGGGCTGACCCGCAGATCGGCAAGACCGGATCCCGAGGCGGAACCGTTGAGCTCATCGAACGTTCCACCCTGATCCGGAAGAAGCTCTACCGGCTACTTGAGGAACGCACCCCCTCGCAGATCCTCATCGCCGACGCTGGCGACGGTATCGAAGGGTTCGAGTCCGGGGGTAACCCCATGTTCACCAACGACCTGTCACTGTCCGGTCAACTCGACACATACGGGACAGAGCTGTTCGAGTTCATCAACCTCGCCCACCAGTTCGCACCCGTCACCGTCGCAGGCATACCAAGCAACCATGCTGCATGGCGGTGCGGGAAACAAAACCTCGGCAAACCATCCGACGACCTCGGCCTATTCATGCACAAGCAAGTCGGCAAGGTCACCGCCGCCGCTGGCATGGACGTGTCATGGGTCCGCCCAGCCGAGTACGACGAGAGTGTGGCTGTGGACTTCCACGGCACCCGTATCGGCCTCGTACACGGTAACCAGTTCGGACCCGGTCAAGCTGTGGCTTGGTGGCAGAAACAAGCATTCGGCGCGCAAGCAGCCGCTACCGCTGACGTTCTTGTCCACGGTCACTACCACTCATTCAGCGCCTCCGTAGCAGGCCGTAACCCCGTGAACGGGCGTCAACGGTACTGCCTCGGCGCCCCCACCCTGGACAACGGTTCTGACTGGTTCCGGCAGGTTGACGGACGCGACAGTGATCCTGGGTTGATGGTGTTCGACGTGACCCCGGACGGGTTCGACCTGTCCTCGTTGACGATCCTCACAGCATGAGGCGGCGGTGGTTGGTGTTGTACCGGCCTCGCCGCTGGCTCCGCACATGGAGGTAACCGCATGGCGATCCTGCTCACCCTCCACGCCGAGGTAACCGCACAAGGGGTTTGGTGCCCCACCTGCGCGTCACCCAGCGCCACCACGTTCAAGGTCTACACCCTCTGCGAGCTCGGCGTTTTCCCGCCCACCACCCGCACACGGTGTCACAGATGCAAGAGGGCGTCATGATCACTGGTCAGGTTGGGTTGGTCCGCAAATCACGGCACCCCATCTCCCGCATCATCGAATGGGTGACCCGCTGCGACACCTCGCACGTCATCATTGCCACATCCGAGGTCCAATGCATCAGCGCTGAACCCGGTGGGACGAGGCGCCGGCTCATCAGCGACTACCCGCATGTGACATGGTCACGGTACGTGCTGACTGACCGGCAAGCCCATTTGATCGCCGGTATCGCCGAATACAGCATCGGTGTCCGGTACGACTACCTCGCCTGCGCAGCCCACGCCATCGCGGCCATTACCCGCACAGACACGCCCCCACGCATCCAGCAATGGCTTGCGAACCGGGGACCAACAACCTGCTCCGCCCTAGCCCAAACAGCCATCACCGCCGCAGGCCTCCAAGCCCCCAAGCCGTGGCTACCCACACCCAAAGACTGGGCACTGTTCTACGAAACCAAAGGGTGGAACCACACCACATAACCACCGCCGAGCGCATCCAGGAGGTGCCAGTTGGCGACCCGACGACCACCGGCACTATCCGAGACGGACAAGGCCTACATCAAAGAAGCCTACGAACGCGGCGACTCCCACCGCGACATCGCAGCCCACCTGAACAAAGCTAAGTCCACTGTCGGGCAATGGATGACCCGGAACGGCATGAGGTACGACTCCACGGACCAGAAAGCCGCGATCGAAAAGAACGTCCTCACCGCGCAGGAACGCATCAGCGCTCTGCGGCTGGACGTGATCGGTATCGCCGAGCACGACGCCGCCGAGATACGCAAAGTGCAACGCGGCGAACAGAAATGGAAGACCGTGCTGCGGGCTATGGCGGGCGCGGAGGAAGTCCGGGAACTCGACTTCATCCCACCCAACGATAAACGCTCCAACGCCTCATCCCTGGCCTCCCACGCTGGCACGATCGCCCGTCTCGCGCCCAAGGAAGACGGCAACCAGACCGCCGAGGTTGATTCGGTCATGGACAAGCTCATCAACGGACTCGCGCAAGCGTTCAACCCGACCAGCGACGGGCAGCCAGAGTGACCGCGCCCCTGTCCCAAAAGCAAATCAACTCCATCGTCCGCGCCACCCAAATCAGCGACGACGTACCACCCGTCAAGATCAGCCTATGGGTCGGTGCCGTCTCCGCTGGCAAGACCATCGCCTCACTGTTCGCGTTCCTCATCGCGATCAAAAAAACCGAGGGCACCGGCCTTATCGTCATCATCGGCAAAACCCTGCAAACCATTGAGCGGAACATCCTCGAACCACTCATGGACGCACGCCTGTACGGGCTCGCTGCCGGCGCGATCCAACACACCAAAGGTTCCGGTGTCGCGATCATCCTCGGGAAGACCGTGCACCTCGTTGGGGCGAACGACGCCCGCTCTGAGGAAAAGATCCGCGGCTCCACGATCGAACTCGCATACGTTGATGAAGCGACGCTGTTGCCGCGGGGTAAGGACAACACCACGGGGTTTTGGGAGATGCTTGTCTCCCGTCTCCGCACACCCAACCCGCCCCGCCTGCTCGCAACCACTAACCCAGGCTCCACACGTCACTGGCTCCGTACAGAGTGGATCCTGCAAGCCCGCCAGAAGAACATGCAAGTCTTCCACTTCACCATGGATGACAACCCATCGTTGACGGCGGACTACATGCGCGACATGAAGGCGTCTTACTCGGGCGTGTTCTACGACCGCATGATCAAGGGTGAGTGGACGAACGCTGAGGGCGCGATCTATGACATGTGGTCAGCTGATTCGCACATTGTGAAGTACGCCGACCTACCCAGGATGCAGCGCATTCTCGGGCTCGGGATCGACTACGGCACCACGAACGCCACCAGCGCGATCCTGCTCGGCCTCGGCGAGGACTACCGGCTCTACGCAATAGATGAGTGGCGGCACGACTCCAAAGCCGATCAGATCAACTTGACCAACGCCGCGATCGTTGAGGGCATCACCAAATGGCTCGACGGGCTCACGCTCCCTGACGGCACTAGGCCCATGCCGGAATGGTTGATCCATGACCCGTCCGCCGCGTCGCTGCGGGTGGAGATGGCGTCGCAGGGCATCGTGAACATGTTCCCCGCGAACAACGAAGTGCTGTACGGCATCCAAACCGTCGCGTCAGTCCTTGACAGCGGCAGGTTGCGGGTGTCGGACAAGTGCACGGGCCTCATCGGTGAAATGTCCGAATACGCCTGGGACGCTAAGGCAACCGAGCAAGGCGAAGACAAGCCCATGAAGGTAAACGACCATAGTGTCGATGCCCTTAGGTACGCCGTCGTTTCCACGGAAACGAACTGGCGCCCCTACATGAACCACCCGGCGGGTTAGTGCCCGTCAAGCCACGGTTTACGGTCAGGGCAGAGCGTCTCAACGGCTGCGGTGACAATCGACTTCGCCTCGTCCTCACGGAACCCCGCATCAGCCCACTGCTGGGCCGTTGCGGCTGCTGTGTCCTTCGACGCGCACACGTCACGACCGACCTGCACCAGTGAACCATAGTCACCGCCATCAGGCGTGCGCACGGACCCCTTGACGCGGTCAACAAACCCCGCCTCGCCCGTACCAGCGGAACACCCGGCCACGAGCAACAACACCGTGACCACCCCCACAAGTTTCCTCATCCCCCAATCGTACCAAGGAGGGCCACCTAATGGCTTTGCCCGTCAACGGCGCCGAGTGGCCCCCACGGAACGTCGCACACATCCACGAAGACTACGCAATCTGGTCCGCGTGGTACGCGAACGACGTCAACATGCTCCGCACCGCCTACTCCGCGAACGGAACCCCCGGCCCAGCCGGTGTACGCCGCGGCCTGCTCAACCGGGTCGCGGACTGGTTCTGGACCCCCAAGGGCAGTGACGGGGAAGCCGGCGTCACGAAACTGCATGTGCCCCTGGCCTCCGACCTGTGCCAAGTGTCCGCTGACCTGCTCTACTCCGAGCCGCCCACGTTCACCGTGGAGGACAGCAAGGGCAAGAACAAAGCCGTGCAGGACCGTCTTGACCTGATCACCGGGGCGGGGTTCGACCAGACCCTGATCGCCTCCGCTGAGGTCGCCGCCGCGCTGGGCGGTTCGTACCTCCGCGCAACATGGGATGACAGCCTCTACAATCACGTGTTCCTGACGAAGGTTGACGCTGACGGCGCTTTACCGGTGTTCCGGTACGGGCGTCTGGTTGAGGTCACGTTCTGGCGGGTGGTGGACGTTGAGGGCACGGTGTTCACCCGCCACCTCGAACACCACAGCATGAACAGTTTCGGTATCGGCGTCATCGAGCAAGCCCTCTACCAGGGCTCCGCCACGGACATCGGCAACCGCATCCCGTTGACCGAGTCCGCCGCGACGAAGCACCTCGCTGACGTGGTTGACGCCAACTCGGTCATCAGCACCCAAACCCCCGGCCTCGCCGTCGAATACGTCCCCAACATGACCCCCACCCGGAAATGGCGCACCGACCCACACGGCGCCTACCTCGGACGCAGCGACCTTGACGGCATCGAATCATTCCTCGACGCCCTGGACCGCGTGTACTCGTCGTTGATGCGGGAACTTGAGCTCGGCAAAGCCCGCCTCGTCGTCCCGTCCTACATGATGAACGACCTCGGCCCAGGTAAGGGCGCCGCGTTCGATAACGACCGGGCGATCATCTCAGAAGTCCTCGCGTCCCCCGGCGCCGCGGCTGATTCGAAGCTCGCGATCGAGAAGGTCCAGTTCGACATCCGCGTGACCGAGCACCTGGAAATGGCTGCGGCACTGCTCGCGGTCATCATCCGAACAGCCGGTTACAGCTCGCAGACGTTCGGCGAAAAAGACACCAGCGGTGGGGATAAGACAGCGACTGAGGTGACCGCGAAGGAACGCCGCTCGTACCTGACCCGTGACCGGAAGATCCGCGCCGCAACCCCGGCGCTGGAACGCATCCTGTTCAAAGCCCTCGCCATGGACGCGGCCTTGTTCGGCACGAACCTTGTGCCGGCGCCGGTGACGGTCGCGTTCGCTGATGCGGTACAGACCCCGCTTGAAGCGTTGGCGGCGACTGTGAACCTGCTCAAGCAGGCTGAGTCCGCGTCGATCGAAACCCGGTTGCTGATCCTGCACCCGGACTGGGATGAGACGCAGATATCGGCCGAGGCCGCGAAGATCCAGCAAGAGAAGTCGGTCTTCCCCGACCCGGCGACGTTCGGAACGGTGGTAAACGATGGCGCAACCCCAACCGGAACCGGTGGACAGCCTACCGGTAACGATCGAGGTAGCAACAGCGGCGCTGGTCAGTAAGTACGCTGAAGCGGAGCAGGAACTCATCGCCGGATCAGCGGCGATCATCGCCCAACACCTAGGCGATGACTCACCACAGGCGCAACGGTCCCTGTACGCCGCGTTGCAGGCCCTCGCGCGGTCCATTGCTACCCGGCTCGGGTTAGAGGTTGGTGCACTGTCCCAGGGTGTCGCTGTCGAAGCGGCACGCCGGGGCAGCACCGCCGCCCTCCGCGAAGTGCGTGAAGCCCTCACGGACCACCCCGCTTTACGGGAACGCTACACCCGCGCCACTGGCACGCAGGTAACCCCGCACGGGCTCAACGCCGCGCAGCACATCGCCCGCGACCTAACGGACAGGCTCACCGCCGCTAACCAGCGCATCACCCGGTTCAGTACCGACGCGTACCAAGCAGCCACCGCGAAAGCATCTATCGGCATGGTTGTCGGCGGCACCCCTCAGCAAGCGCAACGCGAAGCATGGCGGGAGCTCACTGACGGGGGCGTTACCGGGTTCCGCGATTCAGCGGGCCGTGACTGGACCCTCTCCACCTACGTCGAGATGGCAACCCGCGCCGCAGCCATCCGCGCGTACAACGAATCCCACCAAGACCGCATGACCTCCCTTGGCATCCAATACTGGACCATCGCACCGACCGGGTTCCCCTGCAAGCTCTGCCTCCCATGGGAGGGCAGGATCCTTTCCCGCAAGGGCGCCGGCAGGTACACCGAGGACGACGCGACCGGCAAGGGACGTGTCGCGTTCCAGGTCGCCGGGACAGTGGCGGAAGCCCGCGCAGCCGGGTTGCAACACCCGAACTGCAAACACACCCTCATCGCATACTTCCCCGGCGTCACAAAGCTTGTGACCCGAACCCCGGAGGAAATCGCTGAGGCTACGGAACGGTTCAAGGAAACCCAGAAACTCCGCCATCTTGAACGGCTTGTCCGTGCAGCGCGCACCGCAGAGCAAGCGGCTTTGACTGACACGGACAGGGCAGCGGCGAGGCGCCGCGCACGCGAGATACAGGCACGTATCCGCGAGTTCACTGCCGAGACTGGCCTGTTGCGCCGTCCCGCACGTGAACGAGTACCCGATACCCGCAGTACCAACTAACGACAGCCCAGGAGGCTCCCGTAATGAGCGACACCCCCGTTACTCCCGCAGCAACACCCGAGCCCGTGACACCCGCCGCAGCAGCCCCGGCGCCCGAAGGCGTAGAGGTTGATCTTAAGCCCGGCGAGCACGTCATCACCGCCAAGGATGCGAAGACCTACGACGAAGCGTTCGTGGAAAGCCTCCGCACCGAAAAGCAGCAGGCCGAAGCCGCAGCCGACGCGAAAATCAAAGCAGCGCTCAAGGCCTTGGGCATCAGCGACGAAGTTGAGGACCCCCTCAAAGCAGCGCAGGACGCCGCCGCGACCAACGCAGCCGAACGCGACACCGCACGCGCCGCAGCCCGTGACACGTCCGCCGAACTCATCGTCTGGCGCAGCGCCGCCGAACTCGGCGTAGACCCCGCAGCCGTCACAGACTCCCGCGCGTTCGAACGCGCCATCAAAGACCTCGACCCCGCCGACCCGAAATTCGGGGAAGCGGTCAAGGAAGCGGCAACGAACGCCGCCAAGAACAACCCCAAGCTCAAGGCAGCCGCACCGGCTCCCGGCGCTGGTGGGGCCGATTTTGCCGGTGGAACCGGGGAAACAGTCGGCATTGACGCGAGGATCGCCGCCGCCGAAAAAGCAGGCGACCACGCACTGGCAATCAAGCTGAAACGCCAAAAGGCATACACCAACTAAGCCCCTAAGAAGGAGCCCGCATGTCCGGCATCACCGGTATCGGTACCACATTCAACCTCCCCAACTACCACGGCGAACTGTTCGCCCTGACCCCCGACGAGACCCCGTTCCTGTCCGCCATTGGTGGGCTGACCGGTGGCGGTCAGACCTCGTCCGTTGAGTTCGAGTGGCAGACGTACGACCTGCGCGACCCGAACCAGCAGACCCGCGTCCGCGTTGAAGGTGCCACCGCACCCGGCGCTGAGGGCCGCGTCCGCTCGAACGTCCGCAACGTCGCGCAGATCCACCAGGAAAAGGTGTCTGTTTCGTACACGAAGCAGGCCACTTCCGGTCAGGTCACCACCCCGAGCGCCGCGCCGTACCGTGGCGTTGACGGGTCCAATCCGATCAGCAACGAACTGGACTGGCAGGTTCAGCAGGCCATCAAGTCCATCGCCTTGGACGTGAACTGGTCGTTCATCAACGGCAAGTACGCCAACCCGACCACGAACGCTACCCCGCGTCAGACGCGCGGCATTCTTGAGGCGATCGTGACGAACAAGACGGACAAGTCCGGCGTCTCCTACACGGGTGCCACGTCCGCCACGGACACCATCACCGTGACCCACGCACTGTCCAACGGCGACAAGGTCGTGTTCGACAACACCGACGTTGCCACGGGCATCGTCGCGGGCCGCGTGTACTACGTCGTGAACGTCTCCACCACGGTTTCGTTCAAGGTCGCACTGACCGCTGGCGGCGCCCCGATCACCCTCGGCACGGCCTCCAACATCGCCCTGCACCGCCCGTCCACCGCGGCGCTTGCTGTCGATGATGTCAACACCTTCATCCAGGGCATCTACGACAACGGCGGCCTCAACGGCATGCCCGTCCTGCTCGTGAACTCGTCCCAGAAGCTCGCCATCACGAAGGCCTACGCTTCCGCTTACGGTCAGGCTCACGGCCTGATCAACGCCGGCGAGCGTATCGCTGGTGTCGCGGTTGACCGCATCGTTACCGACTTCGGTGACTTCGGCCTGATGCTGGAGCGCAACATGCCGCAGGACTCCATCGCGGCTGTGACCATGGGTCAGCTCCGCCCGGTGTTCCTGAACACCCCCGGCAAGGGCGTGTTCTTCGAGGAAGCCCTCGCCAAGACCGGCGCATCCGACGATGTGCAGATCTACGGCGAAATCGGCCTCGAATACGGTTCCGAGCGCTCTCACGGCCTGCTCAAGGGCCTCAAGGTCTAGCACCCACTTGGAGGGGGCAGTAACTCATGGTTGCTGCCCCTCTGCCCCGTTGGAAGGCGGCATACATGGTTCTGGTTTATGCAGACGCGACCGCCCTCACGGCTTGGACTGGCGGGCCTCCCCCGGCGAACGCTACCCAGTTGCTCCGCTCCGCGTCGATGCTGATCACGTCCGCTACGGTCGCGGCAGTGTATGGCGTGGACGATGCCGGGTTGCCGTCCGACGCTGCGGTGTTGGAGGCGTTCAGGGATGCCACGTGCGCGCAGGTCGCGTACTGGGTGGCTGCCGGGGTTGACCCGGTCGCGGGTGGCATCAGCACCACGGCGCCGGTTCGGGCTAAGAAGCTTGGCTCTGGCAGCTTCGAGTATGACACGGCGGTATCCGGCTCGGTAAACGCTTTCCAAGCTAAGCGCGCCGCCGCCATCACCCTCTGCGCCGAAGCGTTCATGATCCTCCACCAAGCAGGCATCACCCCCTCAGGAGTCCAACGTGGGTGACCTTGACGACTTCTACGTGCACACCCTCACCGTCCAAACCCTCACGGGCACGGGCGCGATGGGTGCCGTGTTCGCCGCCCCCGTGACGGTGCCTGGGTGGTTGGAAGACAAACGCCGCATCGTCAGGGACAAGAACGGGCAAGAGGTCGTCTCATCCTCCATGTTCGCCTGCGATAACGCGCACCTGCCAAAGTTCACCCCCGACACGAAGGTGACCATTGACGGGCGCACGGCGTTCGTGATCGGTGTCGCTAACTACACCTCAGGGGCGTTGGACCTCCCGGACCACCTCGAAATCGACCTGACCTAAAAGGGGGACGCGCGTGTCGATTGACTGGTCATTCCACCTGGACTTGGGCAAGGTCGCTGAGGCGGCTGCAACAGCCGCCCCGCTCGGCGCCGCGAAAGGCATGGAACACGTCCGAGGCGTCGCCGCCCCACTAACCCCCGAAGAAACCGGGCGCCTCGTCGGATCCGCAACAGTCACCGTGAACGGCGACGAAGCGACCATCACCTATGACGGACCCTACGCGCGCCGGCAGCACGAAGAACTCACGTGGCGGCACGAAAAGGGCCAAGCGAAATACCTCGAACAGCCCATGCACACGGAGAAACCCGTGGTGCTTGAGATTGTCGCTAACGAAGTGAGGAAAGCCCTGTGACGTTCAGTACGGACTTCCTCACCGGCATCGCCCAACAGTTGCACGTCGCAGGCATAGGCACCTACCGACCTGACACGCCCTACCTTGTGGGGGAAACCGGGATCGTGTTCAAGGACATGCCCACCACCCCTGACCGGGTGATCGTCCTCAACACCTACTCCCCCGGCGCTGACGACAACCCGCACGTGCCCGTGTCCCTCATCGCCCTACAGGTACGCATCCGCGGGAACCCCGGCCAGCCCCTCGACCCAGACGGGATCCGCGACCAGGTTTACAACCTGCTCCACGGGCAGGAACACCGCACCTACGGCACCTGCCACGCAAACCAAATCCTGCACCAATCAACCATCCCGAACGGCAAAGACGACTCCAAACGGTGGGAAGTGTCAATCAACTTCTACGCCGACGTTGACCTGCCACCCACCACGAACCGACCAGCCCCATAGGAGCACCAATTGTCCAACGACCTCGCCCGGAAATACCGGGTAGACGTATCCACTGACGGCATCACATGGGTGCAGATCAACGGCGTCAACGACTTCAACCCCAACGTCGCGAACAACGACCAGGACGCATCCGCGTATGACACGGACGGCTGGTCAGTTTCCGAGACGACCATGAAGTCTTGGACCGCCTCGGTCAAGGCCCTTGTGCGTCGCACCGCCGGTGTCCTCGACGCCGGCCTCGCCCTGTGCAAGGCGACACAGCTTGTGTTCGGTGACGCTCAGCGCCTCTACGTGCGCTGGTACCTGCGTGACACGGGCAAGGAAGCTGTGCAGGGCCGCGCGATTGTGTCCTACAACCGTTCGAAGACCGGTGTAGCTGACCTTGATGAGGTCACTGTCGAGTTCAAGGGCGACGGTGCACTCGCGAACGTAGCCGATGTCACGGTCACCACGCCTGTCCCGCAGCTTGTCTCCGCAACCCCGTCCGGCGCCGCTCAGGGTGCCCTCGTGACGATCACCGGTGCGTACTTCACCAGTGTGACCGGCGCGACTGGTGTGAAGTTCGGCGCGACCAACGCGACCAACTACAGCATCGTGTCCGACGCGGTCATTGTCGCGACCGTCCCCGCTGGTACTGCCGGCGCGGCGAACATCACCGTCACCAACGCAACGGGCACCTCCGCAGCCCTCGCGTACACGCGAGGCGCCTAGCAGCCCCGCCCCTTTGATCGCGGCCCCACCTGTGCATACCAACCGGGTGGGGCCGCACCCATGAGCACCCCCAAAAAACTTTTATGAGCAGGAGCACCCCTTGTCTTTCCGCGACTTCGCCGACATCGTTGGCCCCATCGTCCTCCCCATCAAGGGCAAACGGTACACAGTCCCGACCCTGACCATTGAGCAGGGCATCCACCTTCACAAGGTCATGAACCCCGACACGGACGAGTCCATGACCGACCCGGAGTTCTACGCTTTCCTGCTCGGCGATGCGTTCGATGAGATGACCGCCGACGCCGTCAGCCCCGAAGTCATCGCCCGCGCCGCGTTCGTCGCCCTCGCAGACTGGCAGTCTGGTCGCCCTGCCGCGGAACTGATCTGGGAGCAGGGCATTGACCCAAAAGCCCTACAGGCAGCGGTGGAAGTCGCGGAGGCTTTGACCTCGAAAGCTACGGCAGAGGCAGCAAAGACCCCCTCACCGGAGCGTACGAATACTACGAAATCCCGGAGGAAGTAAACACCAACGCCCCCACGTGGGACGCGATCCTCGATAAGTGGGATCTGGTCGATTACTCCTTCAACCGGTACCTCGGCATTGACCTTCATGAGGTCATGCGGTCCCGGTCTTGGGCGTGGTTCGTGCGGCGACTGTCAGGGCTGCTTACCGATGACTCGACGCTGATTTGTCGGGTTTACAACCAACCACCCCAGGAAGGGGCGCCCGGTGTCTGAGTCCACGAATGTCGGCACGATCGTCGCGAATCTCAAGATTGATTCGTCTGATTGGAACCGGGAGCTCGCGCAGGCTGAGACGCGCGCCCATTCTCTGGGTAGGGCTAATCCGAAGATCCGTGTTGAGACGGCTGGCACGAAGCAGGCTGTTGCGGAGCTCGCCGCCGTGGAGGTGGCTGAGAAGAAGGTTTCGGCGTCTTCCGCTGCGCTTGCCCGTATGCGTGAGCAGGGCCGTACGGTTGCGATCGCGCAGGCGTTGGCTGACAAAGAGTCCATCAAACCGAAGATGGACTTCACCGAGTGGACGAAACGCTCTACCGAGGCCACAAAGCAAGACACCGCAGCTAAAGAAAAAACGTCCGAGTCGAACCGTAAAGTAGATTCGACCGCGAAGCAGGCTGGCGGGTCCATCCACCTCCTGTACTCGGCACTTGCGATGCTCGCACCCGCAGCCGTCCCCATCGCCGGGGTAGCCGCTGCCGGCGCCGCAGCTCTTGGCGCGCTCGGCGTAGCTGGTGTCCTCGCCGTTGTTGGCGTCAACGAGGAAATGAAAAAGGGCGGTCCGATTGGTGACCGCTACGCCGCTGGTGTTGAGCAGATCAAGGACCAGTTCAGGGGCCTCGCCGCGACATCGGCTGAGGGGACCCTTGAGGGGTTCAACCGGTCAGCTAACACCCTGAACGCTTATATGCCGTCCCTGAACCGGCAGATGGGCGACTTCTCCCGCGTCACGGGTAACGTCGCAGCGAACGGCCTGTCAGGCATGCTTGGGATGTTCACCACTTTGGATCCTGTTATGCGGGGTTTCGCCGGGTACCTTGGGGAGTTGTCGTCACGGTTCGCTACGATCGGTTCCAGCAACGGGCTGCGGTCCTTCGGGGACTACGCCCTGGCGGTCATGCCCCAGGTCATGGCAACCATCGAATCTCTCGTCAAGGGTGTCAGTAACTTGCTTGCCGCTCTCGCGCCACTGGGCAGTGTTGCTTTGACTTCACTCAAGGTCATCGGTGACATCCTTGATGGGATCCCTACTGAGGTTCTTACCCTGTTGGTTTCCGGCGCGCTTGGTGCTTATGCCGCGTTCGCTACGTGGTCCGCGCTCATCCCCATCATCCAGTCTTTCGGGCTCATGCTGAACATGTCCCTCGGCCCTATCGGGCTTGTGGTGGCTGGTGTTGGCGCCCTGATTGGTGTGATGGTTGGGTCTGCTGCTTCCACGAAGGACGCGACGGCGGCGACCATGGGTTACACCGCGGCCCTGCAACGTGACAACGGCATCATCGCTGAGAACGTCCGTTCCCACACAGCGGAGCAGATCGCTAAGTCGCAGGCCGCTGACGCGGCTAAGAAGCTCGGCATCAACCTTGAAACCCTGACCCAGGCGGCGCTTGGTAACAAGGACGCGCAAGGCGAACTAACCCGCGTCTTGGATGACTATGACGCCAAAGCGAAGGACGTGAACAGCACCCAGTTGGAAATGGGTGGTATCAACGTCGATCAGATGCGCATCAACAAGGATGTGCAGGCGTCGGTGAAGTCTGTTCGGGATGAAATCGGCAACCAGAACAGCGCCTTGAATCAGGCTGTCGAGTATGAGAAGCGGTTCAACGAAGCGAAGGGCCAGACCGGGACCACGTTGGACGCGCAGGCTGGGAAGCTGACGATGATGGCGGGCATGCTCGGCACCAACGTAGCGGCTTTGGCTGGCGCTGAGGAAGCCGAACGGAAGACCGCTGACCAGTTGGCGGCGACCACGTTGCAGATGCAGTTGCAGAACGACGCTGGCGGGTTGCTGAAAATGCAGCTTGATTTGCTGGCTGGTAAGTCGTTGTCGTTTGAGCAGGCACAGAACTCGTTTGAACGTCAGCTCATCTCGACCACGCAAACCATCAAGTCGAACGGTACCGCCCTTGAGGGCAACAGTGAGGCTGCGGTCACGAACCGCGGGAACCTGCTACAGCTTGTGTCGTCCGCGCAGCTTTCCGCTGAGGCGTTCGGAACCATGACCGGAAGGTCAGAGGACGCCCGACAGAAGCTCATCACGCAGCGGCAGGCGATCATCGATAACGCTGTGGCGAACGGGCAGAACCGTGACGCGGTTATCCGCTACATCGACTCCATCATGAAGATTCCGGCCAGCGTGCCGCCAACGAAGGTGTCAGTCGATGAGGCGTCTGCCGCTGCGGCTGAGGCCCGGTTGCAGCAACTCACCCGCGCCCGCACGATCAGCATCCAAACGCAGATCACTGGCGGCGGCGGGGAATCAGCGGCCGACACGGCGTTCCGTCCTGGAACATTCGCTCCCGTACTGCCCCACACTGGCGGTTTGGTCAGTTACCTCGCTAACGGCGGTTTCGCTGGGTTCAAACCCGTTGGGACTGACACGGTCCCGGCGATGCTGACCCCCGGTGAGATTGTCATCAAGAAATCCTCGGTGGACTCTATCGGCGCCGGGAAGCTCCTGCACGCCAACGAAACCGGGAGGCTGCCTGAGGGCGGCAACACATTCAACATCTACGACACCTCGGGGAACCCGGTGTCAACGGCTTACACCACCGCCCGTGTGCTGGCCGCGCGTGCTGTCTAAGGAGGACGGGTGCCTTACCCAAGCCCGATAACGTACCCGTCCCGGCTCCTGTACCCAGGGACCACCGAACAAGAGTTCAGCCTTTCCCCGATCGCTATCGGTGACTTGCTGCTCAACGCGATCGATGACAACGGCTCCCGCTGGATCGTGAAACGGTTTGACGGGTGGGGTAGTCCCGCGTCAACTGCGCAGTTCACGCAGCGGGCGCGGGGCCACGGCGCCACCGCCTCGGAAGCGTTCTACGAGGGCCGGGTCTTGTCCATCGAGGGGTACATCTTCACAGAGTCCCCTGAACTGCTGTCCGCGGCCCTTGACCTGTTGAACGCGTCAGTGACGTTGGAACAGTTCACGATGGTCGTATCCGAGACAGGATACATCCGGCACGTACTGGCGCAACGTCAGGGCGAAATCATCCCAAAGCGTTTGAACAACCGGCAAGCATGGTTCAGTTTCCAGGTGTTCGCTAAGGACCCACGAAAGTTTGGGGACCTGATCACGGTATCAACCCCGCTGCCGTCATCCTCTGGCGGGCGCACGTACCCGGCGACTTACCCGATCACCTACACGGGTGTGTCCGAGACGGGCGTCGTCAGGCTCACCAACACCGGCAACACCCAAGCGCCTGTGTGGCTCCGCGTTGACGGGCCAATCCCCGCAGGCGGGTGGACCGTCACCCATGTCGGGAAGAGGCAAGCCCTCACGTTCGCCACCTCCCTCGCACTGACTTCGGGTGAGTTCGTGACTGTGGACATGGACCGCCGTGAAGTCCTCGCCCAAGGGCAGGCAGCCCGCGCCGGCTACGTGACTTCCCGAGGCTGGTTCTCCCTTGACCCCGGCGACAACGACATTGCTTTCAGCGCCGCCGCGTACAGCGCTACCGCCCAACTGACGGTCACTACGAAGCCCTCTTGGAGCTAACCCATGACTATTACTTGCCAACCTATGGACGCCAGTGGTGGCGCTCCAACATACTCCGCGTCAAACGAGCGCCAAGCCAACGCACCCTTGTACGGGGGCGGCTCAGGCATCCCACTCAAAGCTGTACAGGGTTTCCGCGTCGGCACGGGAAACGTGCTCACGGCAACGTCTACGACATGGACCCTCACTCCCTGCTCCGCGGTCATCTCCCCCGCAGCAGCAACCGCGCAGGGTTCGTACCGGTGGGCTTCGGACGCCAACGTAACAGGGTCCGTGACCGCTGCTGACGCGACGTATGCCCGTAAGGACATCGTTTACATCCAGGTCAACGACTCATCCAGCGGCGACGGTTCTGGTGCCCGCACAGCCGAGGTCTTGTACCTCGCAGGCACACCTTCCGCGTCGCCTGTTGCGCCCGCTTTGCCGGCGCGGTCGTTCCTTGTGGGCACGATCACGGTTCCTGCCACTGGCGGGGGCTCACCTTCTGTGGTGCTGAACCCGGCAAGGTTTGTTACCGCAGGCGGTATTCAGCCTGTGGCTGCACAAGCTGACCGGGATGCGCTCACTGAGTACGAGGGGCTGCGCGTTGATCAGTTAGACACTGACCGCCAATACCGCTATAACGGGTCCCGCTGGGTCGGTGGGCGGGCGCTCCTGACGCTCGACGCGCTCTACCTGCCCCTTGGGGCCGGTTACGCCGCCCCGCAGGTTACGCAGAACGCGGACGGTGACGTGATCTTCGAGGGTGCCTGGCAGCGCGCTTCAGGTACGTTGACGATGCTCGCAAACACCCAGTACACGCTTGGGACCGTGCCTTCCGGTTACCGACCCATGACGAACAAGATGATCATCGTCCCAACCTCAACGGCTATGGGCGGGTGGGGGCGTTTGTATGTGAACCCTGCTGGTGCTGTGACGTTCGAGACGCCTACCGCGTTCTCAGGTGTCGCCGCCGCGAGCACGTTCATCATCTGCGACGGAACGACGTGGCCCACGACATGATCCCTCAATGGATAACTGACCTGATCCCCGTCGCCCCGTGGCTGGTCGCGATTCTCCTTGTGGGTCTCTTCCTGTGGAAGGTTGGGCCGTTCCTGCGGAAGTGGGGGCGGTTCATTGACCGCATCATCGGCGTCCCTGAGGACAAGAAGTCCGGGCAGAAAGAGATTCCCGGCTTGTTCGAGCGCATGGACCGGCAGGACGAGCTCCTGGAAACCATCCGGCATGAGCTGTTCCCGAATAGTGGGAAGTCTTTGCGGGACGCCGTTGACAAGCAGCATAAGCAGCTTGAGGACCACCTTGCGCAGTGCCCGCCGCAACCCACCACCACTATCAACGTCAACCCTCCCGGAGCATAGCCATGGGTTACCTTTTCCCCTTTCCCCGTGCCGTCAAACGGTCGCAGGACTTCGGCGCTAATCCTGGCTGGGGGCCTAACCCGCCCGGTGGTCACAATGGCGACGACTGGGCCGTGCCTGTTGGTACGCCTGTGCGTGCCGCTGGTGACGGCGAGGTTGTGTTTGCTGGTCAGTTCGATGACACGTACGCGGATAACTTCGGCTGGAACCTCATGTATGGCGGCCTCATGGTCGTCCTCAATATGAACGGCGCGACGGCCCCGTACTTCGAGTATGGGCACAACTCGGAACTCCGCGTGAAGACTGGTCAGCGCGTGAAGCGCGGTCAGATCATCGCCCTGTCAGGTAACACGGACGGCGGCACAAACGTGAGCACCGGCCCGCACTGCCACGTCGGTTGCCTGCCGTTCAACTTCAACCTCAACACCAACACTTACGGGCGCGTCAACCCGCGCCTGTTCATGACCGACTACTGGGAAGACGAAGCCAACGGTTCCGCCTCTCTTGGTCCTGCCGGCGACATCAAAGAAACCACCACTGATCCACAGGAGACCGAAGTGTCTGACGCAGTTGACCGCATCATCGCGGAAATCCGAAACATCGCGGCCCCCGGAGAGTCGGGAAAGCGCAACGCTGGTCCGCTCTACGATCTGGTCCAGAACGTTGAAACAATCAACGCCGCGCTACTTCCCGGCGAGGCTGGTGTCCGTCATGCGGGCGCTGTCTACGCCGCGTTGGCTGCGCTGGATCCAGCGCAGATCGCTGCGGCTGTTACTGCCGCTGTGCCGGCTGAGACCGCCAAGCAGGTTGCTGCGTTGCTGGGAGGCAAGTAGATGTTGAGCGCACAGTTCTGGCTTGCCGCTGGCGAACGCGCCGTCAAGACCTTCGCTCAAGTGCTGCTGGGTTTCATGACCACCGGCGCTATCGGCATCACCAATCTGCCGTGGAACGAGATGCTTTCGGTCGCTGCAACGGCAGCGCTGGCGTCGGTCCTAACCTCTATTGTTTCGGGAGCTCGTGACGGTAACCCGTCTGCGACGAACGCCGAGACTACGCCCGCCTACGAGGGCAAGCACGAAGCTGAATAACTGAATCGGGAGGGTCCGCGTGACTTTGTCTTGGGTTGCCGTGAACGTCAACAACGGCCAAATGATCGCGGACCTCCCCGAACTCCAACTGCGGGGCATGTTCGGGTGCACGATGATGCGCTACGAAACACAAACCGCGTCCCTCCCGGCACTGTCAGCCCCACCGAACTGGCGGCAAGCGACACGCCCCGGCGCCGTGTGGATCGTCTGCCTCGATGACGACGGCTCAACCCCGCTCTGGGGGGGCATGGTCATAGACCGGCGCACCAACCATGCAGGGCAGGTTGAGCTCTCCCTAGCAACCCCCGAGGCGTACTTTGACCGGCGATACGTGGGAAACCGAACCTATACCGGCACGGCACAAAACCTGATCGCGAAAGACCTCATCGAGTCCTACGTTGCAACAGCCGCCATGGCTGGCATCGCTCTCCGCGTGCAGGTAGTGGGCAGCAACGGCACCGCACGGGACCGCTCTTACAAAGCAGTCGAGGACAAGACCGTGTACTCGGTCCTTGGCGACCTCGCCGGCGTTATTGGCGGTCCGGAATGGACTGTTGGGTGGGAGAACGTCAACAACCTCATTACCCCCGTCTTCTATGTGGGTAACCGTATTGGAAGGTCCGCGCCGACCGGGTTGAAACCCGCGGCACAGTTTTACCTTCCCGGTTCCGTCACTTCGGCGGAGTTGGGCGAGTCGTACACTTCCCAGTTGGGCGCTAACCGTGTCATCGCGGTTTCGTCCGGTGTTGATGACGCCCGCCCGCAGTCGTCCCAGAAAGCGAACACTACTGACATGCGGCCCGCGTTCGAATACAGGTGGTCGCCGTCAACGTCGATCACGGACACAGCCACCCTTGACGCTCACGCTGACCGCGCTCTTGCTGCGATGAAAGACGGCGGGCTTGGGCTGGAAATCACGGCGAACCGGGCGGAGGCTCCCCGCCTCGGTAAGGACTGGTTCGTTGGGGATGACATCGGGTTCGACCTCACCGGTCCCGCATGGCCTGACGGTATTTACGGTACGGGCCGCTGCGTTGGTTGGCGCATGGACGCCAACACCATCCAACCACTCATTGACGTAACCGCTATCGGGGGTATCTGATGCCACAGCCTGGACAGCTAGGCGCCCAGTTCGCTGGGGATGACTGGATCGCCCGGAAGCTGGCCGACTTTGAACGGCTACTGCGTGAGTACGGGCCGGCGAACATCCTCGCCACGGCTGGCATCAACGTCATCCCTGACGGGGTGCTGGTGAACGGTTTGATGCAGTTCAAACGCCCGGACGGGACCGTTGGTGTGAGCGTTGACCCGAACACGGGCACGTTCGTCGCGTATGACGCCGCGGGCTCGACGCCTGTCGCCCGGTTTGGGTCGCTGATTGAGACGGCGCCGACCGAGTACGGGGTTGAGGTTCTGGTTGGTTCGACATGGGTTCGGTTGGGTAACCAGACCACCACGTGGGGTTCAATCTCAGGCACCCCCGTAACGTTCCCCCCATCAAGCCATACGCATGTTGGCGCGGACATCACGTCCGGGACTGTGCCGCAGGCTGACGGTTCACAATACGGGTGGACGAACAACGTCGCCGGCACCGAGTTCTACGCCGTGTGGGTTGGTAACGACGGCGGGTTCCACTTCGGCAGGAACGTCTCGTCTGAACGGTACAAAGAGAACATTGTCACCCACCCGGTGGACCCGGCAAGCGTCCTGGCGTTGCGGCCTGTCCGGTACGACCGCAAGGCAACGTACCGGTTCCCGGAAGACGCGGACGGCAACCGGATCATCGGCCCGGAACAGAAGATCGAGGGCGCGAAAAACGAGTATGGCCTCATCGCTGAGGAAGTCGCCCTAACCCTTCCCGAAATCGTCACCTACTACGGCGGCGTCGTGGACGGCGTCCGGTACGACCTTCTAGGCGTGGCTCTCCTGCCCGTAGTGAAAGCACAGCAAGCACAGATCGACAAACTTACCGCCGCCGCGCGGGCTCACGGATGGGACGTTTGATGGCTCGACGGAACTGGACTAACGGCGTCATCGGGAACACCCCGTTGAGTGCTGAGCGGTTGAACTCGGTGGAGGATGATTTGGAGGCCGCCTTGTTGCAGCTCGCGCGTGACCCTGACGCACTGTTCAGCGGGTCGGTGGTTCGTAACGCTGATGGCGCGGCTACTTCGGCGCAGGTGGTGTGGCCTGACGGTGTTGCCGGCGTGTACTCGGGTGTTGCTTCGGTGACGTGGCCGGGTGCGGTCAACTCGTACACCATCACCCGTGTTGGCACGCCTACCCTTACGTTCACGCAACCCATGGTGACCCGTGACAGCACGACCGGAGCCATAACAAACCGCCCCGCTATCACCGTTACGGAAGGCTAACCATATGGGAATCCTCGACTTCAACCGCGTCCCTGACAAGGCCCTCCCCGCACGGCTGCAAGACGCGGCACTTAATGCCACGTATGTCGGCAAAGGTGATGTCACCTTTAACGTGAAAGACCATGGCGCATTGATGAATGGGACGGATGATCAGCCGGCCATTCAAGCCCTGATCAACGCTATCAACAGCGACCCATCGATCAAGACTGCCACTATCTACATCCCGGCTGGTGAATGCGCTGTTGGTGCTCCGATTGACCTCCCAAACACAACGTCGCCCACGACCTTCATGGCAAAACCGATCCGTATCATTGGGGCAGGCCGAAGCCTGACAAAGCTCAAAGCGATCGGTTCCCCCGCCAGCTTTGATGCGGTAATTCGTCACCTGCCGCCAACGCCCCTCGTGACAGGAGGGGCGCCGCATGAAATCGCGCACATGACAATCGATAGCAACAAGGTTGCGAAACGAAACATCGACCTCATCAACGCGCACGCAGTTCGGGTTCACAGTCTTTACGGGCTGAACCCGGCGCTTGGGGCCTACTCCAATATTCGGATCACCGGGCAGGGCACCGATTACCTCTCATGGGAAAACGTCATCGGCCCTATGGTCAGGCTTGAAGGCGGAGGCGGGACGGACGCGGCGCAGTGGTCGGACCATAATCTTGAGGTGCTCTCAACTGACAACCACATCTTGTCCAGCGTGATCCTTGTTCGCGCCAAGGTCGCCAATGGCGTGGACCAAGGGGGTAACAACTTCTGGACTGGCGTGCACGCCTTCTACGGAGCTACCCATTTCTGGCAGAAAGGCAGTTTCGGTTCCTTCTGGGATCATTGTGAAGCAGACGGCCCGGAAGTGCACGGTTTCCGCCTAGAAGGCAACAACAACAAGCTGATTGGGAACCATATCTTCCACCCAAACTCCGCAGTTCCAGCGGGGTTTGTTGCGGGCATCTATCTTCAATACCCAATCCTAAATAGCGTCATCATGGGAAACACCATCCCCGACGCTCCCGCCGCTAAGAAGATAGTGTCTGCTACCCGTGTTGATGCGACCACCACCGTAACGGGCAACCCTGGCTCCCTTATTGACACCGGGACGAACCCGCAGGGAACAAATTTCTCAGTCCAGTACGGGGATGCCCTGACCACAATTAACGGTAGCGCCCGTGGAGCAGGAGCTGTTGATCTTCAATTCGGGCGCAATACTGTGAGCCAAGTAGCGTCAGGGGCTCAGTCGTTCGTCCAGGGCTACGGAAACACGGCATCAGCCGTCAACTCTGTAGCCATGGGCAGCCTCAACACCTCGAACGCTTTTGTGTCCGAAGCGACTGGCGCTCGCGCGCACACCAGGGGCACAAACGCAAAGCGCGTCCGGGCAGCCGGCCGCTTTGCTGTGGATGGTGACCAGCAAAAGGGTGAACACATTGTCTCAGCGCTGACAACAAGCACCGCTAAGACGCAGCTAACAATCGCCAATGGCGGTGTGGCTTCGGCAAACGTCGTCGCCTTACCTTCTTCCACCTCCACATACTTGGCAACTATCAAGCTCGTGGGAATCAAGAAGACCGGCAGTAATGGAGAGGCGGCGTACTGGACAATCACAGCTTTGTTCAGGCGCCTTGCTTCTGGCGCGAGTTCGATTGTCAAGCTTGGCTCCCCCACATGGACAGCGGGACAAGGAGACGCCTTGGCCCTCACCGCTGTCCCGGATCTGACCGCCGAAACACTCTACGGACACATCGGCGTGCACGTTACCCCGCCCGACAGTGACGAATGGCACTGGGTAGCGACCATAGACACGGTAGAAGTGGCCTAGCCGCACTTGGGGTGCCCGCCTTACTTAGCGGGCGGCACCCCAAGCAGCGGGTAGGAAAGGCGGGTCCGTGCGATCAGCAATCCTGCAACCCATGGCAGTAGCAGGGCCGCGGCAGTGATAGCGGGAAGTGGGAGCGAGCCTGACTCGGGGCGGAGGACCCAGAGCACAAGAGGATGCAGAATGATCACTGCGAGTGTCGGGCGTGTCACAGTTTCCAATGCACGCGCAACCTTGGAGGTGGGCTCCGGCACTGAAATGGCAGCAAGCAGCAAAGCCGTGCAGATCAGCAGGGCGACAAGGACGGCGAGCGGCGGGAACTGCCCTGACTTCATGTCCACCGGCACGAAATCAGGCAGCGCTAAAAGGATCACGGCGGCAATCGCCACGCACCCCGCAGCTAGCCCGGCTGCGGTCTTGCTATTGATGCCCCTGCTCAGGGTGCGGACAAACCGCCCAGCCTCGATGAAGACGAGCGCCCCCAAGGCGCTGAGGACTGAGAACGGCGCGAGGGCAAGTTCTGCGCCGAAGAGAACATTCACAAGCAGGCCGACGCCAACTACGGCCAACCGGACGCCCGTGCGCAGCTCGGTGAGAAAGCGGTAAAGCACAGTCGCCACGAATAGCGCTGTGAAGAACCAGAAGGTTGTAAAAGGCCGCTCGGCGTAAGACCCGCCGAAGATGACCCCAGTAAGCGCACCGCCAAGGGAATCCGGTTCACGGATCGCCCTGGCAGGCAAACTGATAACCGCGAGGATCAGAAGCCACCAGGCATAAGGCACTAGGAGTCGCTTAGTCCTAGTGCAAGCTTCCGCGTTGAGGTCCCTGCTCGCGGACCAGAAGTAGCCCGATAGCATGAAGAAGATAGGCAGGCGCCAACTCTGGATCAGCTTGTCCGTGAATTCGTTGTGCGTGTAGACGTGTCCAATAACTATTGCCACCAAAGCAATGATGCGCACTACGTCGATGTTTGCTATGTGTCGCTTCTTCGCTGCGCGCACGCGCAAGGCACTTCCCCCAAGAGTCATGCCCCAATCATAGGGGCATGTGCGGATAAATCCGGTTACCTTCCCCTGCGCAAAAGCCCCCACCTCGTGATGAGGTGGGGGCTTTTCGTCGTACTGGCGCTGGCTTCAAATAGTCCCGTAAGCGTCCCGTAACCGGTTTTGCAAGCCCACCACTCCCGCACCGTTACTGAGATGTGAGGTTAATGAACACATTCCGGTTCAAAGCCACCGTTAAAGGTTACTTGGTGTATTAGAATCCCGCGTCGAAGTCACAATTTCATAAGCACCCGCTACCGGGCAGAACCGGCTCTGTTGCTTCCCGGAGCGCTGGCATACTCTCTCTACATGAGTCCAGACGCCTTGGTTGAAGACATCGCACACCTCTTGGAAGTCTGGGTGGCCGGGTGGACCGGCTGCCGGGGCTACGAATCACGGCAAGAGGGCCGTTTTCCTGCCGCGCTGCGCGCCGACAAGACAGGTGACTGGGAGTACTTTGCCCATGACCCTTCCGACGAGGAATTCGCTGCACTGGCTGCGAAAACCGCAGAAGCAGAGACCCGGATCCTGACGATCCTGACCAACGACGTCCAACGGTACAAGTACCTTGCCGAACAACACGGACTCAACGTCAACTCCGCTTCCCAGACCATGATGATCGTGGACATGGAGACCCAGGATGCCGAAGATCCCTGGCTTCCCGACGATGATCTTGAACTGGCCACCAGCGAGTCCAATGGCGTGCACTACGCCGTGGTCCACTCCGGTGAGCAGGTGGCCGCGAGCGGCCGGGTCTACGTGGTGAACGGCACAGCGGTGTTCGACAAGATCGTCACGGAGCCCGCCTTCCAGCGGCGCGGTTTGGGAACTTTCATCATGAAGGCGCTGGCCGCACAGGCTTTCTCGCACGACGTCGAGAACGGGCTGTTGCTGGCTTCGTTGGACGGGCAGAAGCTCTACTCCCACCTCGGTTGGGACGTGGTGTGCCACGTCCTCATGATGTCCGTGGGAAGCGCTGGAGGACCGGACCTTTCCGCGGAATGACAGAATGGGTTGGTGGCCGCACCATCCCTGATCTCCTTGCTGAGCCGGACAACCGATCCGGAGCAGCTCCGCCACGTCCACACCATCCCGGCGCGCAAAGCCGTCAACGAGCCGTGGCCCGAATGGGTGCATCCGGACATCGTTGCCGCCTACCAAGGCCTGGGAATCCTGGAACCGTACCGGCACCAGGTGCAGGCAGCGGGTCTGGCCCACTCCGGCCAACACGTGGTCATCGCCACGGGCACCGCTTCCGGGAAGTCCCTCGCCTACCAGCTGCCCGCTTTGGATGCGATCCACAGGTCTGAGCTCCGGGTCCTGTCCGAACCCGGCAAACTCCACGACGACGGCGCCGTGGCTTTGTATCTGTCCCCCACCAAGGCTTTGGCCGCCGATCAGCTCGCTGCCGTGCGCTCGTTGCGTTTGCCGACGGTCCGCGCAGAAACCTACGACGGCGACACGGACCGGTCGTCCCGGCGCTGGATCCGTGATCATGCCAACCTGATCCTCGCCAACCCCGACATGCTGCACTTCGGCATCCTGCCCAACCACGAGTGGTGGGCCAAGTTCTTCCGTAGGCTGCGCTACGTCATTGTGGACGAGGCCCACAGCTACCGCGGGGTGTTCGGTTCCCACGTCGCCAACTTGATGAGGCGGTTGCGGAGGGTCTGCGCTTATTACGGCGCAGGTACGTCCTTTCCCGAGCCCGTCTTCATCGCCGCATCCGCCACGGCGTCGGACCCCGGCGTGTCCTTCGGCAGGCTCATCGGAGCCCCCGCCCGGGAAATTTCGGAGGACTGCTCTCCGCACGGTTCCACAACGGTAGCCTTTTGGGAGCCGGCCCTGACCGAACTCAAGGGCGAGAACGGCGCCAAACAGCGGCGGACGGCAGTGGCCGAAACCGCAGATATCCTGGCCAACCTTGTTTCGTCCCGCGTCCGTACCATCGCCTTCATCAAGTCCCGCCGCGGCGCTGAGTCCATCGCCTCGATCACCAAGCGGCTGTTGGACGAGGTGGACCCGAGCCTGCCTGCACGGGTGGCGGCCTACCGTTCGGGCTATTTGCCGGAGGAACGCCGGGCCCTGGAGCAAGCGCTGCGGTCGGGTCAATTGCTGGGCGTCTCCAGTACCTCGGCACTGGAACTGGGAATCGACATCTCCGGCCTCGACGCCGTGCTCGTTGCAGGATGGCCGGGCACCAGGGCATCGCTTTTCCAACAGATCGGGCGCGCGGGACGCGCCGGGCAGGACGCCTTGGCTGCGTTCGTGGCCAGCGACGATCCCTTGGATACCTACCTCGTGAACCACCCCCAGGCCATCTTCGACGTATCGGTGGAGGCCACGGTCTTTGATCCCGGAAATCCGTACGTCCTCGGCCCCCATCTGTGTGCCGCGGCCGCGGAATTGCCCATTGGACCGGCCGAACTTGATCTGTTCGGGCCCAGCGCTGAGGGACTCCTCGACCGGCTGGTCATGCAGGGCTACCTCAGGAAGCGCCCTGCCGGTTGGTTCTGGACACATTCGGAAAGCGCCGCCGGAATGGTCAATCTCCGGGCCGACGGTGGCGGCCCCGTGAGCATCGTGGATGCCGAAACCGGCTCCCTCCTGGGCACCATGGATTCGCCACAGACGCACTACCAGGCCCACACCGGCGCGATCTATGTCCATCAAGGCGATAGCTACCTCGTGGAGGAACTCAACGAGGGCGATCATTGCGTCATGGTCCGGCGGGTGAACCCCGATTTCTACACGACGGCAAGGGACGTCACCCAGATCGAGGTGCTGGATACGAACCGGTCCGTCCAGTGGGGCGATGTCACCGCACACTTCGGGGACGTCAAAGTGACCACGCAAGTGGTGTCCTTCCAACGCAAGGCCTTGATCTCCAATGAGATCCTCGGTGAAGAACCGTTGGACCTCGGAGCCAGGGAACTCTTCACCAAGGCCGTGTGGTTTGTGGTCGAAAACCGGTCCCTGAACAATGCCGGCCTGGTTGAAGCCCAGTTCCCGGGAGCCTTGCACGCCGCGGAACATGCTGCGATCGGGCTGCTGCCATTGGTCGCGTCCAGTGATCGATGGGACATTGGAGGCGTCTCCACGGCCCTGCATGCTGACACCGGACTGCCCACCATCTTCGTCTACGACGGGCACCCCGGAGGAGCCGGCTTTGCGGAGCGCGGCTTCGAGAAGGCCAAAACCTGGCTCAGCGCCACACGGGATGCCATTGCCGCCTGCGAGTGCGACGCCGGCTGCCCTTCCTGCGTGCAGTCCCCCAAATGCGGGAACAAGAACAACCCGCTGGACAAGGCAGCCGCCATCACACTTCTGGATGTGCTGCTGGAGCAAGCCGTCTGATCCGGTGCTCCCGTGCCCGTCCTACCCGCGCCGCAGTCCTACCCGTGCCAGAGCCGCAGCCCCGCAGACGCTAGGGCGGCGGTCCGGCCCGCGCCCGTCCTACCCGTGCCAGAGCCGCAGCCCCCGCAGGCGCTAGGGCGGCGGTCCGGCCCGCGCCCGTCCAGTGGCTGGACCAAACAGGAACGGTTGCAGCAGCTCCGTACTGACCTCGACGATCCCTTCCCCCAATGTCCCGCAACGAGTAGTACGGGCACCGTGCTCCGCCGCGACAGCCGATGCGACGGAACACGGTTCTCCGCTGGTCAGCCCGCGAGCGGCATCGGCGGCCGCGAGAGCCGACAGGTCCGCAGCTGTTGCCGCCCGTGAAGCCATGACGCCGGCCTGGGCCAACAGCAGCAGTCCCGCCAGCAGCGCGCCGAGGACTGCGACGAGGCCAAGGGACAAGATTGTTCCGGATCCGCGCTCAGCGAGGAACGCTTCATTCTCTGAACCCGTACCTGCCGTTCGCGTCATTCCGGACGTACTTTTCACTTTCCCGGTACCTCTTGGCGAGCTATGGCCGTAGCACTCAGATCCCACGGAATCAGTGGGCCGACCGCTCCCCCTGCCCGGGCGGTGGCGGTAACGGAAAACCAATCTCCGTCGCTTCCCACGTGCACGCTTGCTTCCTCTCCACCGATGCGCTGGACGATCCCTTGTACCTCCCCCTCGGTTTCTCCGCGTGCCAGGGCTCGAGCGCCTGCACGCGCAGCTTCCTCCAGACGCAGCTGGGTGATACCTGCTGCACCCGCGGCCAACAGAAAGGCCAACAGCAGGATCACCGCGGGCAAGGTCACCGCCAACTCGGCCGTCACGGCTCCGGATTCCCTGCCGTCCACGTCATCCCTGCCGGCCAACCGGGCCCGGAGGTATTGCCTCATGGCAAAGAGAGCGCGGTTCGAATCAGGTTGAGCAGGAACCCACGAACTTCATCGCTGCGCAGGAGCACCACCAGCAGCCCGGCGAGTCCAACGGCAGCGAGGGTAGCGATGGCGTATTCGGCCGTAGCCATTCCCGCTTCACCGTCCATGACCCGCCTGAGCATCCTGCTGACCGGGGAACGTCCGGACGGTGACGTTCCGGCCGATGACGTTCCGATCCGTGAAGTTCCGGCCGGTGGCGCCACCTGCAGGGAAGGCACGCTTTCCGGGATGTGCTGCACTCGCGGGATGTGCGGCGCTTGCGAGGCGAGGGACGGGCTGGCGCCGGTGGCCTGTGCCAACGGCCGACGAGCTTCCCCGGCTGCCTGCGGCAGGGGCTGCCGACGTGCCTCCCCCGCTGCCTGCGAATTCCTGGCACCTCGTCTGGCCGCAAAGGCCCCAAAGACAAAACGGCCCTGACGCCGATGCGTTCGACGAGCTGGCGAAGAGCTGGTGATGATGGTCAAGACATTCCTCTCGTAGATCCGGAAGATTCCGGTAAGACGACTCTTCCGGTCCGCGGATTACCTTTGAAGGTCCCCGTTCGTCCAAGTGGAAAACCCGCTGCCTGTACCTTCTGTGGAGGAGCAGTGTGAGCCTCAACCCGGGGGAAGCATGGCGATGAGGACGGGCACCACCCCGAGGCAAATGAAGGCCGGCAGCGAGCACAGGCCAAGGGGAATAACGAGTTTGACTCCCAGGGCGGCCGCGCGTTTTTCTGCAGCACGGAACTGTTCACGGCGTTCCCGGGCGGCCTGGGCATACAGGATCGATGCCGAGGGCGCACCGGTAAGTGCTGCGAAAGCCAACGCATCACGTATACGGGCCACTTCGGGAGGTTGGCGGCCAGGTGTACTCCACGCTGTTTCCCAGTCCGTTCCCAAGAACAACGCTGCCACTACAGGCCTCAGGGAGTCGCGAACAGGAGTGATGGCACTCCGTGCAATGAGTTCCAAGGCCCGCCCGATTCCTGCCCCGGAGTCCATCATCGAAGCCATCAGCTCGAGCATCATCGCGGGATCGCGCAAACCGTCCGCTGCGCTCTCGTGAAGCGGCGCGGCATGACCCACGGAAATTTCAGAGTTCCTGGTGTGCGGCGTTGCCGGATGCCCGGCGCCGGTGAGACTCAGTCGTCTGCGGAACTCCGCACGCGGCCGTCTGCGTTTTCCGAAGCCCACCATGACTGCAAGAAGCAAGGCCGCAAGCACCAACAGGGACATACCGGACATCAATCAGCCCCCGCCGCCGCCGCAACCAGTCGCGCCGACCACAGGCGGCCTGCCATGGTCAGCACCAGCCCCAAGACGAACGTCGCTGTGCCCATGACGTTACCCAGCAGGATCCCCACGGGATCCACTCCCAAGGCCATCCCGAGCAACAGCCCAAAGACGGGGAGCCACGACAGGAGCCGGACGGTTGCCTTGGGTCCCGCCAAGGCAGTCTGCCGGGCAGCCTCGGCGTCCTCTTCCGCTTCCAGCTGGGCAGCAAAGCGCGCCAATAGCCCGGCGAGCGGACACCCGCTGATCTCCGCGATGTCGAGGCACGCGGCCAACTCAACCCAAACCCGCCGTTCCTTGCTACCGCGCACGGGATACACCCGGGCACACGCGCTCCTTATTGCTTGGGCCGGGGAACTGCCCACTGCTGCTACTGCACGGGCCGCGGCCAGTATCTCCAAAGAATTTCCGGAGACTACGGATACAGCGCCTTGCCTTCCATCGCGGGAGGATCGGCGCCCAGGTACTCCCGGTCCACCGGGCACCGACGTATGCACGCGCCACAGCTCGTCCCACATCTGCAGGGGCGCCCGTCCGCCACGGAGAAGGGCAGCGAGCTGCTGCACCAGGACCACCATGGACACTGACGGGGTTCGTTCGGCAGCGGCGCCCCTAAAACGGCCGGACAGTCGTGCACGCTGCGCCCGCCCGGTTGCTGGCACGCCCGTCGCGGGTGGTGTTCCATCGCCAAGGTCAAGACGGCGTCGTATCCGCCGTGTGGCTGCATAAGCTCCCCGGAAGTGGAGAAACACAGCAACAGTGGCGAATACGACGAACGCGGTACTCATGCATCAGCGCCGATGGCCAAGCGTGCTGCCAGCAGCGGCCAGCCCGGGCCGCGTGCCAGGCCGCTGTCCGTCATCGTCAGGGCCGGCACCACGGTCTGGCTGACACCAGCGTCGCTGACGATGCCAAGAGATGAGACTCTTCGGCCCGTCTGCGAGCGCTCCACGTGGATCACCAGATCCAAGGCACTGGCGACCTGCAACCGCACGGCCTCCGCGCTCAACCCTGCGAGCGCGCCCAATGCGATCAACCGTGCAGGGACCGCCTGGGCCGTATTGGCATGGATGGTCCCGCCCCCGCCCGTGTGCCCGGTGTTCAGCGCGGTCAGGAGCTCACGGACCTCCGCTCCCCTGCATTCGCCCACGATCAACCGGTCCGGCCGCATTCTGAGAGCCTGCCGCACCAATTCACCAAGATCCAGCGCGCCTCCCCCTTCGAGGTTTCCATGCCTGGACTCAAGGGTCACCACGTGGGGGTGGACGGGGTTGAGTTCGGCTGCGTCTTCGATCAGGACAAGCCGTTCGGAGGGATCGCTGAGGCCCAGCAAGCTGGACAGAAGGGTGGTCTTCCCCGAGCCTGTGGAGCCGCTGACGAGGAAGCTGAGGCGGTGCCTGATGATCGCCCTGAGAACGTCCTCTATCTCTTCGCAAAACATTCCTCCTGCCCGCAATTCGGTGAGGGTGAATGTTTCTTCCCGCCGAATACGGATAGAGAGCAGGGTGCCTGCGGTGGAGATGGGCGGGAGCACTGCATGCACCCGGTAGCCACCGCTGAGGCGAACGTCCACGCAGGGTGAGCCGTCGTCCAAGCGACGCCCGCCAGCGGCCACCAATCGTGAGGCAAGTGACCGTACTTGGGCTTCTGTGTCGAACCTGACGGTCGAGCGCTCCAAACCGCCGCCCCTGTCCAACCAGACGGAGTCCGGCGCGTTGACGAAGATGTCGGTGACCGCTGGATCGCGGACCAAGGGCTGCAGCGGACCCAGGCCATTGAGTTCGGCGTTGATCGTCTCGGCCGCTTCCAAAGCCCCTGCTGTGCCAAGGAGCTTGCCGCTGGCTTGGACAGCTGCTGCCACGGTGGAAGGGGTGACGGGGCCGCGTCCTGCCAGCACCGACTCCCGAACTGTCTCGAGAAGGACCGCGTCAAGACGTCGCTGTTCCCGTCCGCGGTTGTCCCTTCGGTTCACCGGTCGCCACCGTTCAATCCAAGTGCCGCCTCGGCAAACCGCCTGACAGGCCGGCGCCGTCCAAGTTCCAGGAGGCGTCCCTGCTCCGTCCCGGCCCCTACTCCACGGAGGTCCGGTACCACTCCTGCCAGCGGAATTCCCAGGGCATCGGCCACAAGGTGAGGGTCTGTTGGGTCCGATCCAGCGGCGCGGACAAGCAGCCCTGTGTCGGTAGGTGGCACCTCGTTGAGGACCCTCGCGGTTGCGACGGCGGATTTCAGGTGCGTTGTGGTGAGCAGCAGTATCCGGTCGCAGTCCCAGGCGAACGCCTGCAATCCTTCCTGGTTCCGGGCAATGTCAATGACAGTCAGTTCGAATGCCCGGCGGGCCGCATCGAGAACGGCAGATGCGGAGGCCGGATCCGTGCTTTCGAACGGCTCGCGCGTACCGGGCCAGGACAAAAACGCGAAGCCTCCAGCCGTGGGCAGGGAGTCCCTGAACTGGCCGGGATCGATGCTGCCCCTTGTCGCGGCGAAGTCCGGCCACCTCAGTCCCGGCAGGGACTGGTCACTGACAGCCAGTTCCACCCCGCCTC
This sequence comes from Paenarthrobacter sp. YJN-5, assembly GCF_015040095.1. Taxonomy (NCBI): domain Bacteria; kingdom Bacillati; phylum Actinomycetota; class Actinomycetes; order Micrococcales; family Micrococcaceae; genus Paenarthrobacter; species Paenarthrobacter sp. YJN-5. The sequence goes on along the minus strand of NZ_CP053544.1, from coordinate 878,664 downwards.
CCCACGGGTCACCGTCCACCAAGAGGGTAGCAACGCCATGGTTGGCCGCGGCATGGGCCAACCAGATGGCTGCAGTCGTGGCGCCGGATCCTCCCCTCCCACCGACCACCCCTACCATGGTTCCGCCGGGCTCCGGGGCGCTGGCCAGGCTCAGGTGCTCGGCAAGCCATGCCGCGGCCTCCGGCAGCGCCGCAACACGCTCTGCTCCCAGAACCGCTGCCAGCCTCCACAATTCTTCGGCTTCGGCGGACCGGCCCAACAGGACTGCCGGGGCTCGCCTGCGTGGCGGCGTCTCCCTGACGTCACTGCCCACGATCAGGACATCGGCCGTGTCCCATCCCGAAAGCGCCTCTTCCACCCGTTCGACTGTGCGCAGCCTCCCGCCGGATGCCGCCACGATGCGCACGGCTTCATCCTGCAGGTATGGGTCGGCTGAAACGAGCAGGATGTCAGCGGCTGCAGGCGGTATCCAGGGGTCCCCTGAGGCTTCACTGTGTGGTGGTCGTGGCCGTTGTTGTCTTCTGCCCATGGAAGCCAGCCTCGCTTGTGTCCGGGCCGGGAGGTAGGGCTCAACCGGGCGTATGTGGACAAGCCCGGGACTCCGAGGCTGTGGAGGAACAGTCACCCGGGCTTTACGGGCTCTGCCCCGTACAACGCGTCCCGCGCCGCAAGGCAGAATGGACTCCATGTATTTGTTGCTCGCCGCCCACCAGGACGGCGCAGCTATTCAGAGGATTTCCCCTTCCGGAAAGCCCACATCCGATGCGCGCCCCGTCACCAAAGGTGAGCTGCCCGTCGTCGTACGTGAACTGGAACTGCAGCGGCCCCGCTGGGTGTGGAGCCGCGCCCAGGATTGGTACCCCGAACTGCTGGCCCGGGGTGTTGAACTGGAGCGCTGCCATGACTTGGCGCTGTGCGGATCAATCCTCGCCAACTCCGCCCTGACCGCCCACACGGAGTACGCAAAGAACGCCGAGAAGCTCGTCCAGGATGACGACACAACCCCTGCCAGGGCCCTGCAACCGCCGCCCCCGCCAAGTACGCAAGGGGCCCTCTTCGAGGACATCAAACCCGTTGTGGCGGGCGTGGTTGAGTTGCGGAACGAGTTCGCCGCCCAGCAGGCCGCCCTAGCCGACGTCGATGATGCTGATCTATCCAAGCGGCTGCAGCTGCTCCTCGCCGCAGAATCGGCAGGCGCGATCATCGCCGTCGAAATGCAGCACGCCGGCGTTCCATGGCGCGAGGAACTGCATGAGCAGATCCTTACCGAAGCCCTTGGCCCGCGGCCTCCGCTGGGCCACCGGCCACCCGCGCTTGAGGCGCTGGGCAACGAGTTACGGCACATGCTCAATTCGCCCGCGTTGAACCCGGATTCGCCCCAGGACCTCATGCGGGCCCTGCACCGCAACGGCATCGAGGTCAAAAGCACCCGCAAGTGGGAACTCCAGCAGTCCGGCCACCCCGCCATCCAACCGCTGCTGGCGTACAAGCAACTGTCCCGCCTCCACACCGCCAACGGCTGGACCTGGCTGGATACCTGGGTTCGCGACGGACGCTTCCATCCCGAGTACGTAGTTGGCGGCGTCGTCTCCGGCCGTTGGGCGTCGCGGGGCGGCGGGGCCCTGCAAATTCCCAGGAACATCCGTGCGGCCGTCCATGCAGAACCCGGACACAAGCTCATTGTCGCCGACGCGTCCCAGCTGGAACCACGCGTTCTGGTGGCCTTGGCGCAGGACACGAAGATGGCGGAGGCCGCGCGGGACAAGGACCTGTATGCGGGCATCGCCGCGCAGGGGTTCGGCGGCGACCGCCAAAAAGCCAAGGTGGCGCTTCTGGGCGCAATATACGGAGCCACCACGGGTGAATCCGGCCGTTTGATGCCCCAGCTTGCCCGCACGTATCCGCGTGCTGTCGGCTTCGTTGAACAGGCGGCGCGCGAAGGCGAGGCGGGGCGTACGGTGACCACCCGGCTGGGTCGCAGCAGTCCCGCGCCTTCCCTCGGTTGGTTGCGCAGCCAGCAGTCCACCACCGCCGAGGAACAGCGGCGGGCAGACACCATCGCACGCTCGCGTGGACGCTTCACCCGAAACTTCGTGGTGCAAGGTTCCGCGGCTGAGTGGGCTGCGTGCTGGCTGGCGGAACTACGACGCCGGTTGCGAACCTTCAGGGCAGAAGGACGCCCTTCGGGTGAACTCGTCTTTTTCCTGCACGACGAAGTGATGGTCCATGCCGCGGACGATGCGGTGGAGGCGTGCGTGGAGGCTATCCGGGAAGCAGCCGATGCCGCCAAGGAACTCATGTTCGGCCGGATTCCCGTGGAGTTCCCGGTGAGCATCGCCGTCGTCGACTCCTACGACAAAGCGAAGTAGCCCCGGCCTTGTGGCCCGCCGCATCACGGATGGAAACTGGCTGCATGGCTTCGGAAGTCCGCGAATCCCTGGACGCCTACCTCGCCTTTCAGATCGCCGAGGTGCAGCGTTCCGTGCCCCTCATTCCGGCGGCCGACCAGGAAGCTGTCCACAGCGCCCGCCTCGCCTTGCGGCGGCTGCGGTCCGGGATTTCCTGCTTTGGCCTCTTCCTGCCCCCTGCCCCGCCGGAGGCGCGCCACGGAATCAGGTGGCTTGCGACGTCCTTGGGTGAAGCGCGGGACCTGTTTGTCCTGGCCCAGCGCGTGAAGCTGTGGTTGGACGCCCCGGTGCCGTGGCGGTCGGCAGAGGTCCTCCACACCGCCGTCGAGGGTCTGGTGGAGCGGAGCAACAGCATCGCCCGTCAGGTTGCCGGCGATCTACGTGCCAGCATGGCGATAACGGATTTTGCCGGCCTCCCGTCTCACGGAACAGGGTCGAATGGTCCCACCGACGGGCAAGCCATCGCCTGCCTGCACCGTCAGTGGGAGGTGATGCAGCAGCGAATCGCCGAGGCAGAGAAATCCCGCTCCGGCCCCGCACGAAATGAACTTCTCCACGACGCCCGGAAGGACGTCAAAAGACTCCGTTATGCCCTGGAGGCCGTTGCCGGGGCGCTCGGTCCCGGTTCCCTACTCATCCTTCAGCCGGCAGTTGCCCTCCAGCGGGTGCTCGGAGAACACCACGACGCCGTTGCGAGTCTGGCGTGGATGGACACCCTCGCCGTGGACCGGGAAATTGACGCATCGGACCTGGACCAGCTTCGCCACATGGAAGCACGGCGCTTGGAAGAAGCCGAGAGGGAGTACAGCCGGACCCTGCTGGAAACACCTGTTCCCGCACCGGGAGCCGTGCTTTCATCTGAAGGCGCAGTACCCGCCGTTCGGCTCCAGGACCAGTCATAAGACGCTTTGTGATGGACCATGACCACCCCAATGACGGGTACCCGGAAGTAACTTTAATTCCTCGCCGCTTCTGGATACGGTCTCTTGTGTGGCCTGCAACACAAGGCCACTCAACGTATGCAAAGACGCATTTTGACAAGGGGGATCAGCGATGGCTGGCAGATTCGTAATTGTGCGGGACAACGACGGCACGTACCGCTTCCGCCTTACGGCAGCGGACGGAACCGTGGTGGCGGAATCGCCCGCGTACAAGCACCTCAAGGGCGTCGTGGAAGGCATCCACGCGGTACGCGAAAACGCAGCAACGGGACTGATCGTGGACCGTTCAAGCACTGCCCGGGAGGCAGCCTGACATAGCCGTGGGACTGCCCGGGGCAGGGTTGGCAAGCGTCAGAGATCGACGTCGTAAAGCTTGCCTTCGTCCCAAGGCACGGTCCAGCCGAGCTCATCAAACAGCCCGCTGAGGACCATGCCCGTGAACCCCCAGACCAGGACGCCGTTCACCGTGAAACCAGGACTGGTGAAGGTGCGTCCCATGCGGCTGATGGTGGCCGTCACCCGGTTGGCGGGATCCAGCAAGTCCCGGACAGGAACGCGGAACACCTGCGCGGATTCGGCGTAATCCACTACACCCACCGGTGACGGGGAGTCCCACCAGGCCACAACGGGAGTGACCCGGAAGTTGCTGCGCGTGATGCCCAACTCCGGGATCACTCCCAGAACACGTACTCCCGCGACGTCCAGTCCGGTCTCCTCAACGGCTTCCCGGAGGGCGGCAGCAACCACCGATTCATCCTCGGGGTCCACACTGCCACCCGGGAAAGCCACTTGGCCTGGATGGTCGTCCAAGGTATGTGCCCGTTCCAAAAGGAGGACATCGAGGTCTGCCGGTGCAATGGGACGATCCGATTCGGCCGGGACATCGTCCAGCTTTCCAAAGAGCATCAACACCGCCGCAGGCCTGTTCGTCTCGGCGCTGACCGGCAGCTTGGCCCACTGCCCGGCGTGGCTTTGCCCGCCACCCTCGAAACGGGCAACCAGCGCTGATAAATCCTCAAACGCCGTCAACGGGCCTCCTCTGGGACTCCATCCGGATCTCGGCGGCCCGGTGCGTTTCTGCCAGCAACTGCTCCAGCAATGCTTCGTTACCGGGCGCCAACTCGTATTTAAGCAGCTTCGCGGCTTTGACCGGATCTGTTTCGCCGTCACCGTAGCTAGGGCACAAGCTCGCCACCGGGCACGCCCCGCAAGCCGGTTTCTTCGCGTGGCAGATCCTCCGGCCGTGGAACACCACGCGGTGGGACAACATGGTCCAATCGCGCGGCTCGAACAACTCTGCAACGTCGAACTCGACCTTGACCGGATCCTCCGACGCGGTCCACCCGAACCGCCTTGCCAGGCGGCCGAAGTGGGTATCCACCGTGATACCGGGGACTCCGAAGGCATTGCCCAGGACCACGTTGGCAGTCTTCCGGCCAACGCCGGGCAGGGTTACCAGGTCCTCCAGGCGACCGGGGACCTGCCCGTCGAACTCGTCCACCAGCCGGTTGCATAGGGCGAGGACGTTCCGGGCCTTGGCGCGGAAGAACCCCGTGGGTTGCAGGATGGTCTCAAGTTCGACGGGGTCTGCTTCCGCCATGGAACGGGCGTCCGGGTAGCGGGCAAACAGGATCTTGGTGACCTGATTGACCAGGACATCGGTGGTTTGGGCAGAAAGGACCGTGGCCACCACAAGCTCAAAGGGGTTGCGGAAGTCCAGCTCGGCATGTGCGTACGGATACTTCTCCGCGAGCACCCTGTTGATCTTGCGTGCGCGGCGCTTGAGCGCGAGCGGGGAACCAGCGTCAGTGATGGCCACGGCGTCCTGCTAACCGCGTTCGATGTTGCTGAGCTCCCTGAGGACCCCAAGCTTGCCGTCGGTGTCCTGCACCAGGAACTCATGGCCGCGGTCCTCGAGAGCCAACACCCAACCACCGGGTTGAATGACGAACGCAGGAGCGCCGGTCCTCTGGTCATAGGCCGTTCGCGGCTGGGCTACGGCGAACCAGAAAGCCTCGTAGTGCGGCGCGTCCTGGGACTCGTCGGGTCGGCTCGCGGGATCCACAGTTGCGCCGATGGAGTCGCTGACGGTCCTGGTGTCGGACGAAACGATCGGCGTCGCCATGGTCGCGGCCCATGGACGTTCATTGGATTGCTGCTGGGCGGCCGGCTGACCGACCTGTTCGGCCGCAGCCTGTCGGGATGCTGCCTGCTGCGCAGCTGCTTCCTGGGTGGTTCCCGGCTGGGCGTCCGCAGGCTGGGCGGTTCCCGGCTGGGCGGTTCCCGGCTGCGTGGCCGCAGGCTGGCCGGCTGCAGGCTGTGCGGTTCCCGGCTGGGCGGCCGCAGGCTGATCGCCGCCTTGGGCTGCAGCGGCGGGAGTACCGGCCGCGGTTCCGAGGGCTGCGGAGGAATTGCCGGGCTCCCGGGAGGCAGGTTCCTGCGCACCCTGCTGCGGGCCCCGCGCGGACTGGTCTGCGGTCCTCGGCGCGGCTTGCGTCGCCGGCGCAGAGTGGGTCACAGGCGTGTGGGCGGAAGGCTGCTGGCTCCCGGTCTGCTGCGCAAAAGGGGTCTGCTGCGCACCAGGGGTCTGCTGCGGAACAGGGGCCTGCGCACCCGAAGCCGAGGCCGAACCGGTGAATCCGGGGACTGCCGGGCCAACACCGGACTTGCCGTCCTTGGGCACCTTCGGTGCCTTGGGCGCAGCCGGTTTGCGGGTGGGAACAGCGGCTTGCCGGGCCACGACGTGCGCTGGTGTTTCGGCACGGCCCTTGAAGTCGACCGATAGGAAGGGAAGGTGCGGCCCAAGGACCGTGGCGGCAAGCAGGCCCACGGAGCCCACGAGGCCCAGCAAGACGCTGCCGTTAAAGGAGTCCGCGATCGTCAGGAAAAACAGGGGCAAGGCGAAGGCAGCGGTGACTGAGGCGAACTGGTCAATGGACAGGGAGCCGATGCGGATGTTGGTGCCGGGCTGGAGGCGACGTGCCACAAAAAGTGCGGCAACCACCAGCGGAAGGATGACCCCCAACAAGAGGAAGAACAGGTTGCCCAGGTTCCACAGATTGTAGCGACCGCCAAACATGGGAAGCAGCGACGCAATGAACATCAACAGGACGGAACCAAAGACCGTCAAGTCCCTGACCGTGAACGGACCGGCGACGGCTTCAAACTTGCCGGCTGCCCCGGACGTGGTGGCCGTGCTGTCAGGTGTGGCCGTTCCAGCGTTGGTGTCCGTTCCCGAGGATTGCGAGTCGTGCGGGCCTGGTCTCAGCTGGTTCATCTAATCTCCTTCGTGCGGCGTCGTCCTGGGCAGTCCGGACCGGCTGTTCCGCGGCATTCCGCAGCCCAACCTGACACGCCTCTGGCGTCCCCAAGACTTATTCAGCCTATGCCACCCCACAGACACTGACCTAGCCAAAAACGGTCCTCCGGCTTCGCCCTCAGCAAACTCAAAGGCTACTTACGGATGGACGCAGGAATGCGTGGCCCGCAACCGGCGAAACGGGTGCCGCCGTCGTCGTCATGAAAGCGGTTCCCAGCCACCCAACGCGCCATTCGGCGCCAAATCCTTACCGCTCACTGACGCATTTGTGATGAGGCACACGTAGGACCTCTCGAAAGGGATAGTGTTGATGGCGGACAGCGCTGCAGCCCCCGCCCAGGGCCAGTACGACGCCGGAACACGGCTTGTGCGGGACCCCGCGGACGGCGGTTGCGGCTTAGATCGCGATGAATGATGAGGTTCACATGTCCCAGGACACCACCGGATCAACGGCAACCGCAGCACCTTCGGCCGCCGGGGGCCAGGCCCGCCAGGATGCCCTTGAAAACCTGCTTCAGGAGAACCGTAAGTTTGCGCCGTCGGCGGAGTTCGCGGCGAATGCGGTGGTAACGGCTGATGAGTACGCAAAAGCTGATGCGGACCGGCCTGCGTTCTGGGCGAATCAGGCGCGTGAGCTTCTGACGTGGAGCAAGGACTTCGATCAGGCGCTGGATTGGTCCAACCCGCCGTTTGCAAAGTGGTTCGTTGGCGGGGAGGTCAATGCCGCTTACAACGCACTGGACCGGCACGTGGAGAATGGCCTCGGTGACCGGGTAGCGATCTACTTCGAGGGCGAACCGGGCGATACCCGCACGTACACGTACGCGGAACTCACCGAAGAGGTGAAGAAGGCCGCGAACGCTTTCGAGTCCTTGGGTGTTGCCAAGGGCGACCGGGTGGCCGTGTACCTGCCGATGATTCCCGAGGCCGTCATCACCATGCTTGCCTGCGCCCGGATCGGCGCGGTCCACTCCGTGGTGTTCGGAGGGTTCTCCGCTGATGCTTTGCGGTCCAGGATCGAGGACGCCGAGGCCAAGCTCGTGGTCACCGCCGACGGCACATACCGCCGCGGCAAGCCCTCCCCGCTCAAGCCGGCCGTGGACGAGGCTCTTTCCAAGGACGGACACACGGTGAACAACGTGGTTGTGGTCAAGCGCAACGGCGAGGACGTCAACTGGGTGGACGGCCGGGACCTCTGGTGGTCCGAAACGGTTGAAAAGGCACCCAGCGAGCACACCGCCGTCGGGCATGATTCCGAGCACCCGCTGTTCATCCTTTACACCTCCGGCACCACCGGCAAGCCCAAGGGCATCCTGCACACCACGGGCGGCTACCTGACCCAGACCGCCTACACGCACAGGGCTGTGTTCGATCTGCACCCGGAAACGGACGTGTACTGGTGCACCGCCGACGTCGGCTGGGTCACCGGGCATTCGTACGTCACCTACGCCCCGCTCATCAACGGCGCCACCCAGGTCATGTACGAAGGCACCCCGGACTCCCCGCACCAGGGCCGCTGGTGGGAAATCGCCGAAAAGTACAAGGTTTCCATCCTCTACACCGCCCCCACGGCCATCCGTACGTTCATGAAGTGGGGACGCGAGATCCCTGCCAAGTACGATCTCTCCGCCATCCGGGTCCTGGGCTCCGTGGGCGAACCCATCAACCCCGAAGCCTGGATGTGGTACCGCGAGGTCATCGGCGGCAACGGCGGCAAGAAAGCCAATCCAGCCCCGATCGTGGACACCTGGTGGCAAACCGAAACCGGTGCCCAGATGATCGCCCCACTTCCCGGGGTCACCTCCACCAAACCCGGCTCCGCCCAGGTTCCCCTGCCCGGCATCGCCGTGGACGTCGTGGACGAAAACGGCGCCTCGGTGGCCAACGGCGAGGGCGGCTACCTCGTGGTCCGCGAACCGTGGCCCTCCATGCTCCGCGGCATCTGGGGCGACCCGGAACGGTTCAAGGACACCTACTGGTCCCGGTTCGAAGCCATGTACTTCGCAGGGGACGGCGCCAAGAAGGACGAAGACGGCGACGTCTGGCTGCTGGGCCGCGTGGATGACGTCATGAACGTCTCCGGCCACCGACTCTCCACCACCGAAATCGAATCGGCCCTGGTCTCCCACCCCGCTGTTGCTGAAGCAGCCGTGGTCGGAGCCGCGGACGACACCACCGGACAGGCCGTCGTCGCGTTCGTCATCCTCCGCGGTGACGCCACCAACAAGGGCGACGAAACCGTCCTGGAACTGCGCAACCACGTGGGCAAGGAAATCGGTCCCATCGCCAAGCCCAAGCAACTGCTCATCGTGCCGGAACTGCCCAAGACCCGCTCCGGCAAGATCGTCCGCCGCCTCCTCAAGGACATCGCAGAAGGCCGCGACACCGGAGACGCCACCACCCTGGCCGACCCCTCGATCATGAAGCAGATCGCCGAGTCGCTGCGCAAGTAACGTCCCTTCCCTCCCGGGACCCACGGCGCCGCCCACCACACCAGGTGAGCGGCGCCGTCGTCGTTCTGTGCAGTCAGCCAACGGAATCCCGCCCTAGACTGTAGCCAGACGACTCCCTCCCTCGAGGCCCCCCAAGAAAGGCCCTGATGCTTCAGGCAGCACGCCACTCCGCCATCCTCGAAGCCGTGCAACGCGAACGCGTGGTGCGTGTCTCGGATCTGGCCCAGTTGTTGGGCGTTTCCCCCATGACGGTCCGTCGGGACATTGAGGCCCTGGAAGAAACCGGGCGTGTTGAGCGCATCCATGGCGGCGCCAAGCTTCCCGGAGATGCGGGCACCCACGAACCCGGGTTTGAACTGAAGTCCACCCGGCTGATGTCCGAGAAGCATGCCATTGCCGTTGAGGCGGCTGCGCTGGTGCAGGAAGGCATGGCCGTCGGGCTCAGCGCCGGGACAACCACGTGGGCGCTGGCCCAGGAGCTCGTCCACGGCCCGCGCATCACGGTGGTGACCAACTCTGTCCGGATCGCGGACCTGTTCCACCACGGCGCGTCGTCCGGTCCGGGACGGTTCGGCTCCACAGTGATTCTGATCGGCGGCGAGCGCACGCCGTCGGATGCCCTGGTAGGTCCGATCGCAACGTCGTCGCTGAAGCAGCTGCATTTGGACGCGCTGTTCCTCGGCGTGCACGGCATGGATGCGCAGGCCGGCTTCACCACGCCCAACCTGCTTGAAGCCGAAACCAACCGGGCCTTCATGGCATCGGCCCGCAGCACCGTGGTCCTGGCCGACCACAGCAAATGGGGTGTTGTAGGCATCGCTTCCATAGCTGCCCTTGAGGAGGCGGACGAACTTATCACCGACTCCCTGCTCGGTGACGATGCCCGCAAGGTGCTGGCCGAGAATGTGGCCAAGCTCCGGATCGCCGGCGCACCCAACTAATACGAAAGTAGGGGTGGGTTAGGCTGCGGTGACCGGGGTGATCGTGACGTCGTAGCCGAGGTTGTTGAGTTGTTTGATGGCTTTGTTTTTCGCTCGGGTTGGGCTGATCCGGTTGTAGTGATCGGCGCCGGGGTCGTTGTAGATTTCGCCGTTCCGGGGCATGTGCCAGGCTGCGTTCAGGATCGAATGTTCGACAGCGACAAGGGCTTTGTTGCGTCCGGCGCGGGCTGTGATGCGCCGGTATTTCGCGGCGAGGTAGGTGTTCTTTGATCGTGTGACGGACATGGCCGCGGTGCCGAGGGCTGCTTTGAGGTACTTGTTGCCGGGCAGGATGTGCGCTGATTTGATGTGGCCTGCGGATTCGTTCGCTCCGGGACACACACCTGCCCAGGATGCGAGCCGGGCAGGTGTGTCAAACACGGTCATGTTCGCGCCGGTTTCGGCGATGATCACTTCGGCGACTCGTTGGGAGACTCCGGGGATGGTGGCCAGGGCTTCCCTGGCGTCACGAAAGGGTTTCATCGCCTCCTCAATGTGTTGGGTGAGGGCCTCGATGGTACGGGTGTGGGCATCGATCTGGTCCAGATGCAGTCTGGCCATGAACGCGTGGTGGGGCCGGAACCGGCCGGTGAGCGCGTCAACCAGTGCCGGGATTTTCGAGCGCAGTGTTCCGCGGGCCATGCCGGCAAGGACTTCGGGGTTACGTTCGCCACGGATCAGGGCTTCGAGCATGTCTCGTGAGGAGACCCCGGTCAGATCCGAGACGACCGAGGAGAGTTTGATCCCGGAGCCTTCGAGGAACTTTTCCAACCTTTGGATTTCCCGGACCCGGTCCCGGGCAGCGATGGCCCTGGCCCGGGTAAGGTCCCTAAGGTCACGGATGGGCTCGGGAGGCACGAACGAGGCACGCAGCAGCCCGTAAGCGCCCATCCGGGCCAGCCAGGCGGCGTCCTTGACATCGGTTTTGTGGCCCGGGAGGTTCTTGGCGGATTTCGCGTTGACCAGCATCACCGGGACGGTCTCCTCGAGCAGGTAGTAGAACGGTTTCCAGTAATCGCTGGTCGCCTCCATCACCACCATGTCCACACGGGCTTGCTCGAGGTACTCTCGCAGTTCCAGGACCTGCCCGGTGGTCGCAGCCCACGTCGTGACCTTGGATGTGTAGGTCCCGGGCCGTGCACCCGGAACCCGCACGCACAGCTTCGCGTCGCGCTTGGAAATATCCAGGCCAGCGGCACGCTCGTGAACGACATCCAGATCCTTATCAATCTCCATGATGCTTCCTCCCAACCTCTCGTACGGCTGTTTCGCATCTACCGTGGGGAGGACTGGAAAATAATCAGGAATCTAACACCCGTGCTCGAAGCAACAATCCATGGCTCCCATGGAAATCCTCCACGCCACGCTAGGTCACGGACTCCGGGTACCAAGTTGGGTCGGCGTTCACCGCGGCAGACACTCCCATGATCATCCCCTCACCACTGAGTTGCCAGAGCCCACGGCGAGCAGGACACACACTTTCCCCACTCCATGGGGCGCCGACGGCGCGGAACCGCTAAGTCGCATTTGTGCGCGTTCTGAGCCTTCAAAACGCGCGCAGCTGCGACCCAGATGGGTCTCATACCGCGGGTGGAGGCCCGCCGTCGGAGTTCAGCCGGCGGACTGATGCCCCGGAACCCCGGGCTTGGGGATGCTGGAATCATGAACGCCATCCTCCACGCCCAGCAACTCACCAAGCACTACCCCGGAGGCGTAGCCCTTGACCACGTTGACTTCACCGCGCAGGCGGGCGAGTCGATCGCGATCATCGGGCCGTCCGGTTCGGGGAAGACCACCCTTCTGCACTGCCTCGCCGGAATTTTGAGGCCCGACGCCGGTTCGGTCACCTTGGGCCGGCAGGCGGGCGCGCTCGATTTGCGCACCTTGTCCGACGCTGAGTTGTCCAAGCTCCGCCGCGAGGAGTTCGGATTCGTCTTCCAGCAGGGCATGCTGCTGCCGGAATTGACCGCCTTGGAAAACGTCGCTCTCCCGCTCATGCTGACTGGCACGGACCGGCGCACATCCGAGTCGCGTGCCGCCGAGTGGCTGGCCGCCTTGGGATTGGCGGGCAAGGAGAAGCGTCGCCTCGGCGAATTGTCCGGCGGCCAAGTGCAGCGGGTGGCGATCGCGCGGGCACAGGTGACAGGAGCCCGGGTGATTTTCGCGGATGAACCCACTGGAGCCTTGGACTCTGCGACATCCAGCGAGGTACTCGACGTGCTGCTTCGCTCCGTGGCCGCCAACGGGCGCACGTTGTTGGTGGTGACGCACGATCCCAATGTCGCTGAACGCTGCGGGCGTGTAGTGGAGCTGCGGGACGGTCGGATCATTGCGGACAGTGCGGGACTGGGCAGGACTGCAGCTTCCGGCAACTACAACTTCAAGGGTGCCTTCAATGTCTAGCCTCAGCATGGCCCTCCGGCTGACGCCGTACATTGCGCGCAGCAAGGGCAATATCCGTGATTCAGGCCTTCGCGAGACCGGACTGCCGGTCCTTGCGTTTGGAACCGTCACTGCGCTGCTGCTTACCGTTGCGGCGGGCTCGCAGGTTTTCTGGACTTGGACGGACGGTCTCGCAGGCACTTACCAAGCGTTGGCCGTCGTCGCAATGGTCCTCCTTGTTATCCCGCTGCTGACCCTGGGCGGGTCGGCTGCGCGCCTTGCCGCCCGCCGTCGGGATGACCGGCTGGCGTCCCTGCGGCTGCTTGGAGCGAACAGCGCCACCGTGGTCTGGATGACGGTCATCGAGTCCACCGTCCTGGCCGCCGTAGGGGCCTTGGCCGGGGCGTCGCTGTACGCCGTTGTGGCACCGTTCCTCGGGTTGATCCAGTTCAGGGGACAGGCAATCGGCACTCACGCATGGTTGCCGGTCCCGTCGATTCTGGCTTGCGTCCTTGCCGTCTGCCTCATTGCCGCGGTCAGCGCGGCGCTCGGGCTGCGGAAAGTGGTGGTGACTCCGTTGGGCGTACGGACACGGCAAACGACCTACGGCGCCCACTGGGTTCGCGGACTCGTGGCGGTTCTGGTGGTGATTGCCGGAGTGGTGGCCATGGGCATGCTCAGCAGTTTTGACGCGTTCATCGTGATCCTCGGTGTGATGGCCGGATGTTTCGGCATGGCGTTGCTGGCCCTCAATCTGATGGGGCCCTGGGTTCTGAAGTTGCAGGCGATGTCACAGCTGAAGCGCGCCAGACAGCCCGAACAGCTTCTCGCCGCACGGACCGTGCTGGATAACCCCAAGGAATCGTGGCGCCAAGTAGGCGGCGTCGCCATGACGAGCTTCGTAGGCGTGTTTGTGGGGGTCGGGATGGCCGTGGCGGACTCCATGGGCAGTGGGGCCGCGGACGAAACCACACTCTTGGTCCGGGATATCAACACCGGCGTCATGATCACCTTGCTGGGTAGCTTTCTGATGGTTGCCTGCTCGGCCGGGGTCAACCAGGCGTCCTCGGTGTTGGACAGGGCGTCCACTTTGGTTGCCCTGGACCGCGTGGGCATGCCCCGCAAGCTCATGGTGAGTGCGCGGGTCAGGGCCGTGATGTCACCGCTGCTCCTGGTGGCGGGTATCTCGGCGGCAGCCGCTGGTGCGCTGGTGCTGCCGTTGGCTGGCCCGGCATTGCTGACCCAGCCCGTGGTTCTTCTGACCATCGGTGCGGTGTTTGCCACAGGTTTCGTCTTGGTGCGGCTGGCTGTTGCTGCCGGGACAGCGCAGATTAACCGGGTGCTGTCCCGCCCGGCGCGCTACGCCAGCGTGGATTCCTAGCCGACCTCCCCTACCGACGCTCTATCACTTCCCGCAGCGTTCAGGCCGACGCTCTCTCACTTCCTTGAGAGGAGTGATAGAGGGAAGCCCTCAACGGGTGATGATGTGACAGAGGATCGCCGGGAAGGGGGTGGGACGTGAGAGAGGAAGCTAGGGGCAACCGCAGGACTGCCGGATGATCAGCTCGGTGGGCAGGATGTGGTGCTGGAGCTCCTCCCCACGGTTCGCGCCCACGAGTGACCGGACCGCGGCCTCGGCCATTGCCTCGATGGGTTGCGAAACGGTGGTCAGCGCCGGCCAGCTGTACTCGGCGTCGAGGGAACCGTCGAAGGAGACCAGCGCGATGTCCGCGGGAACCCGCACACCGGCTTCGTGGAATGCGCGCAGTATGCCGATGGCCTGCATGTCACTGCTGGCAAAGATCGCCGTTGGCCGGTTGGCCATGGCCAGGAACCGCTTGCCCACCTCGTAGCCGCCGGGCCTGCTGAATTCCCCGTGTATCAGTGGTCCGTCGGGCAGCCCTGCCGCACGCAACGCGGCCAGCCAACCGGCCTCACGCCCGTCCAATTGATTGCCGGTATTGGTGCCGATCGCCAGGCCGATGCTGGTGTGGCCGTGGCCGATCAAATGCTCCACGGCAGCACGCGCACCGGCTTCCAAATCCACTCCCACGCTACTGAAACCGGGAGGCGAACCAAGGTTGTTCAGCAGCACAGACGGAATGTCGGTGGCCTCCAGGTCCGTCAGGTCCGGGTCGAAAACACAGCTTGCCAGGAAAACCCCATCCACCTGCCTCGCCGCCAAGGTGTGGATGTTTTTGCGTTCACGGGTCAGGCTGCCGTTCGAGTTGGCGAGCACCATGCCGTAGCCCAGCGCGGCGGCAGCTTCTTCCACGGCATGCGCCAGATGGGTAAAAAACGGGTTCGTGTTGTCCGGAACCACCACGCCGATAGTCTCGCTCGACCCCAGCTTCAACGCCCGCGCAGCCGCGTTGGGGCGGTATCCGAGGATTCGGATGGCGTCCCGCACCTTGGCTTCGGTTGCCGGCGCCACGTTCTTGGGCCCGCCGTTCACAACGTAACTCACGACGGCGGTACTCACCCCGGCGTACCGGGCCACGTCCTTGCGGGTCACAGGGCCGCGCGGGGTTTGTACAGCAGAAGTGGTCATGGGGTAAATGCTAGCTACATCGCAGGAGCGTCGCCGAAGTCCCTGATGCGAAGGCGCTCACCTCCGCGCAACGCGGACTGGTGCGCCACGATGCCGGGGAGGGTGTACCGCGCAGCAACCCAGGCATTGACGGGTGGCAGCTGGTTCTTGTTGACGGCAGTGACGAAGTCGTCCACGAGAAACTGGTGGCTGCCCTCGTGGCCGTTGGGGGCACCGAGGAACTCCTGCGGAAGCCGGGCGGGCTCGTGGACGGGCGCTAGGCCGGAGATGAAAGCGTCCCGAAGTTCAGGGGCTACGCCCGCCAGGGACGGATCGTCAGGTGACATGGTGGGTTTCGTTTCAACCTGGTCCGAGACATCGGTGACGCCCTGTTTGTCCTGCCACAGTGTGGTGGTCGCGAGCTGTTCGAAGCTTGCCTCGGTGCCGAAATAGCGGAACCGTGACTCCCGGATGTGGGAGGGGTACCCCACCCGGCGCATCTCATTGGTGCGAATCGCACCGCCGTCGTTCATTTCGAACAGGGCCGTTGCGTTGGAGAAGTCGTTGGCGAACATGCTGACGTCCTTGTCGAAGACCCCGTCGTTCCGGTGGTCCTTGACTCCGATGCAACTGACGCTGACAGCATAGCCGGGGACAGCACCCAGAACCCCGCCTATTGCGTGGGTGGGATACAACATGGGCGGGTAGCTGGCGGTCTCCTTCCAACGGTCGCCGCCGCTGTACTGGTAGGCCTCGTAGAAACCAAGGTCCATGTCATGGACGTAGTCCCCCTCGGTGTAGAAAATGCGGCCGAACTTTCCGGCTTCCTGCTGTTTCCTGGCGAAGACCGTGGCGGGGTTGTAGTAACTCGTTTCACCCATCATGTAGACGAGTTTGGTTTCCCGGACGGCGGTGATGATGCGCTCGATTTCTTCCTCGGAAACGGCCATCGGCACGGCGGAGTAGACGTGCTTTCCGGCGCGCAGCGCCCGTTCAACCAACGGGCCATGCGTCCATCGCTGGGTAAAGATAGCGACCGCATCGACGTCGGATGCCAGCAGTTCGTCGAAGGAGGCCATGGTGCCGTCCAAGCTCCACTGCTCCCGGGCGGCCAGCGCCCGCTCGGGGAGTTCATCCACCGCGTAGACCGCGCTGACACCGGGGTGGAGCTTGAACAAGTGCGCGAATTGGCCGCCGAACTGGCCGACGCCCAAGACACCAATCGAAAACGACATTTTGTCCTCCTGAGCTGCATTGCTTGGGATTGAGGCGCCCGTAGAAGGGCGTGATGCTAGTCTTCCACCACTATCTACACGAGTCAACTAAGGAGACTTATCACATCAAAAAACCAGACAAGATCTTGCTTAACAAGTTTCTACTCGTGTAGATTCAGCATCGTTGTTACCCGCATCACAGTCAGGAAGTGTCGACGATGACCACACTCACCAAGCCTCCGGCCAGCGCAGCCAAGCGCTCCGGACGCAAGCAGGGGCCCGGGAACGCACCCGTCAAACGCAGCATTACCAGCCGGCTCGGCGACCTTAGGATCGCAATCTTCTTCATCCTTCCGGCGATGGTTGGCTTCGTGGCCTTCTTCCTGGTCCCCACCATCCGCGGCATCTACCTCAGCTTCACGGAATACAGCATCCTGGGTGAGCCGACGTGGATCGGGACTAAGAACTACTCGGCCCTCTTCCAGGACGAACTGTTCTGGAACGCCATGGGAGTCACCCTCCAGTACGTGGCGCTCAACATCGGATTCCAGACCGTCATCGCGCTGGGGCTCGCGCTGCTGATGCACCGGGTAGCGAAATCCACTTTCATCCGTGGCGCCCTGCTGCTGCCGTTCCTGGTAGCCAACGTCATCGTGGCACTTGTGTGGTTCTGGATGCTGGACTACCAACTGGGCATCGTCAATGAAGTCATGAGCTGGATCGGACTCCCCCGGGTGGCCTTCTTCGGCAGCGAGCAGTGGGCCATCCCCACCATCGCGTTCGTCAACGTGTGGCGGCACATGGGCTACACGGCACTGTTGATCTTTGCCGGCCTACAGGCCATTCCCAACCACCTGTACGAGGTCGCAAACCTCGACGGCGCCTCACCCGCCCGGACGTTCTGGAGCATCACCATGCCGCTGCTCCGGCCCGTGCTGGTTCTGGTCCTGGTGGTCACGGTCATCGGATCGTTCCAGGTCTTCGACACCGTGGCCGTCACCACCAACGGCGGCCCCGTCAACGCCTCCCGCGTGATCCAGATGTACATCTACCAAAAGGCCTTCGGCGAGTCGGACTTCGGCTACGCCTCCGCACTGTCCGTCATCCTGTTCATCATTCTCGCCCTGGTGGCCTTCATCCAGATGAAGTTCCTCAAAGGCAACGAATCGGACCTGGACTAAGGAACCGCAATGACTAGCTCAACCCTGCCTGAAACCCGCACACCGTCCCGGAAGAAGCCCCTGAATTGGCGCCGCATCGGCGCGTGGGTGCTGGTCGCCGTCGCCGTCGCCGTGACCGTTGCCCCTTTCTACTGGATGCTGCGTACGGCACTTTCCAGCAACGGCGCCCTTGCCTCCAACTCGGGCAACCTCCTCCCCGCCGAGTTCAGCTGGGGCGCCTTCAAACGGGTCCTTGGCCTGCAAACCACCGAGGAAGCAATCGCCGAAGGCGGCTCCGGTGCCGCCATCAACTTCTGGCTTTACCTGAGGAACTCGATCGTCTTTGCCACGGTCACCACGGTGGCGCAGGTGTTCTTCAGCGCGATGGCCGCCTACGCCTTCGCCCGGCTTCGCTGGCCCGGAAGGAACAAGGTCTTCGGCCTGTTCCTCACCACCATGATGGTCCCGCCCATCTTCACCGCCTTGCCCAACTTCCTCATGATCAAGAACCTCGGGCTGCTCAACACCATGGCCGGCATGACCCTCCCGTTCCTGTTCATGACGCCGTTTGCGATCTTCTTCCTCCGCCAGTTCTTCCTGGGCATGTCCCGCGAGGTTGAGGAAGCGGCCATGCTCGACGGCGCCAAGCACCTGAGGATCTTCTTCCAGATTGTGCTTCCCAACGCCGCAGCCCCCATCGCCACCCTGGCGCTGCTCACCTTCATCGGTCAGTGGAACGAATATTTCTGGCCTCTCCTGGTTGGCCAGGACGAAAGCGTCCGGGTACTCACTGTCGGCCTGAGCGTCTTCAAATCACAATCCCCGCAAGGCGCCCTGGATTGGTCCGGGCTCATGGCCGGAACCCTCGTGGCCGCGCTGCCGATCTTCATCCTGTTCATCGCCTTCGGCAAGAAGGTTGTGAACTCCATCGGATTCTCCGGAATCAAATAAACCGCAAGAACACTCCTGAAAGGCCTGTCATGAAGAAACCCCTTGGCGTCGCAGCTGCAGCCGCCGCCCTTGCCCTGACGATGTCCGCCTGCGGTGGCTCCGATTCCGGCTCCGCGGCAAACGGCGAAATCAACTACTGGCTTTGGGATGCCAACCAGCTTCCCGCCTACCAACAGTGCGCCGATGACTTCACCAAAGCCAACCCGGATATCAAGGTCAAGATCACCCAGCGCGGGTGGGACGACTACTGGACCACGTTGACCAACGGCTTTGTAGCCGGAACGGCACCGGACGTCTTTACCAACCACCTTTCCAAATACCCGGAATTCGCGGCCAAGAAGCAGTTGCTGCCCTTGGACGAAGCGGTGGAAAAGGACGGCATCAAACTGGACGCCTACACCGCCGGGCTTCCGGAACTGTGGGTTGGCCAGGACGGCAAGCGTTACGGCCTTCCCAAAGACTGGGACACGGTGGGCCTGTTCTACAACAAGGCAATGACCGACGCCGCAGGCATCTCCGCCGAACAGATGGCCAACCTTGACTGGAACCCCAAGGACGGCGGCAGCTACGAGAAAGTCATTGCCAAGCTGACGGTGGACAAGAACGGCAAGCGCGGCGACGAGCCCGGCTTCGACAAGAACAATGTGGCCACGTACGGCTTGGGACTCACCGGCAGCGGCGCAGGCCAAGGCCAGACTGAATGGAGCTTCCTCACCGCCACCACCGGATGGACTGCTACGGACAAGAACCCTTGGGGAAGCAAGTTCAACTACGACGACCCCCGATTCCAGGAGACCATCACCTGGTGGGCCGGGCTGACGGAAAAGGGTTACATGCCCAAGCTGGAAACCACCGTGGGTGCGAGCATGCCGGACAGCTTCGGCGCCGGAAAGGCCGCCATCAACTCCAACGGCGACTGGCTGATCGGGCAGTACAAGACCTACAAGGGCATTGAGACCGCCATTGCTCCTACGCCCAAGGGCCCCAACGGCCAGCGCGCTTCCATGTTCAACGGCTTGGCGGATTCCGTCTGGGCCGGCACCAAGAACCCGGCAGCAAGCGTCAAGTGGGCTGAATACCTCGGCTCAGCAGCCTGCCAGGACGTCGTCGCGAGCAAGGCCGTGGTGTTCCCGGCAATCAGCAGCTCCGCCGAGATCGCCGCCAAGGCCTTCGCCGACAAGGGCATCGACGTGTCCGCTTTCACCACTCACGTCAAGGACGGCACCACCTTCCTCTTCCCGATTGCAGACAAGGCAGCAAAGGTTGACGGCATCATGAAGCCCGCCATGGACGCCGTGCTTTCGGGCAAGAAGCCCGCTTCATCGCTCACGGAAGCCAACAACCAGGTCAACGATCTCTTCAAGTAAAGCCCCTTTCGCGGGGCCCGTTATGCGCGCTTTGACTCCCAGGACGGCGCGCACAACGGGCTCCGCACCCCTTATCTGAAAGCGACAAACACGCATGCACCCGCTCCACCTCCGTTCCGCCGGCACCAGCCTGGTCATCAGCACGCACCGCGGAGAGGCCGAGATTACCCATTGGGGAGCCGACCTCGGCGACTCACTCCCCGACCTTTCCATCCTCAACGAGCCCGTTCCGCCATCCGCGGCTGACGCGAACGTACCGGCCGGGCTGCTCCCCCAGGCTTCGTCCTCGTGGCAGGGCCGCCCGGGCCTCAGGGGACACCGCGTCATAGACGGCGTACCAGGCTTTGATTTTTCGGTGCGCCTCCGCGTGGTGAGTGCGACGACGGACGGCAGTACCGCCGTCGTTCTTCAGTCAGATCCCGACGCCGGGATCACCGTCACCAGCAACCTCACCCTCCATCCGGGCGGGCTGCTGGAACTGCGGCACGAACTGCGGAACGACGGAACGACGCCGTTCCAGGTGGACGAACTGGCAACCGTTCTCCCGGTGGCGCCGGACGCCGTCGAACTTTTGGACCTGACCGGACGCTGGTGCCGGGAGCGCCACCCGCAGCGCCGTCCCCTCCAGCAGGGAACGTGGGTCAGAACGGGACGGCATGGGCGCACCGGGCATGATTCGTCCCTGCTGTTCGCCGCCGGGACGGCAGGCTTCGGCAACCGGCACGGCAAGGTTTGGGCCACGCATCTCGCGTGGAGCGGCAACCACGAACAATTTGCGGACAGCGCGGCCGACGGGCGCACAATGATCGGCGGCTCCGAGTTGCTGGGCGCCGCCGAAGTGGTGCTGCAACCCGGCGAAAGCTACGCGTCCCCGGCCCTGTTCGCCGCCTACTCGGACCGTGGCCTCGACGGCATCACGGAAGCCTTCTACAGCTGGTTCCGGGCCCGGCCCCACCACGTATCGGGACCGCGTCCGGTGGTCTTGAACACGTGGGAAGCGGTCTACTTTGACCACAACCTGGACACCCTGCTCGAACTGGCGGAGTCAGCCGCTGATTTGGGCGTGGAACGCTTTGTGCTGGACGACGGCTGGTTCCGTGGCCGCCGTGATGACCATGCCGGGCTGGGCGACTGGTTCGTGGATGAAACCGTGTGGCCCAATGGGCTGACACCGCTCATCCAGGCGGTGACGTCCCGCGGCATGGAGTTCGGGCTGTGGGTGGAACCGGAGATGGTCAACCTTGATTCGGACGTCGCGCGCGCCCATCCCGAGTGGATTGTTGGCCCCTCGGTTGCGTCCTACAAGGAGGGCGGCCGGCTCCCGCTCGAGTGGAGGCACCAGCACGTCATGGACCTCGTCAACCCGGAGGCCTGGCAGTACGTCTACGATCGGATCGACGCCCTGCTGCGGGAGAACGACATCAGCTACCTCAAATGGGACCAAAACCGTGACCTGCTGGAACACGGACATGCCGGGCGCGCTTCGGTCCATGAGCAGACCCTCGCCGCATACCGCCTCTTCGACGCCTTGCGTGCTGCGCACCCGGAGGTGGAGATTGAAAGCTGCTCCTCCGGCGGCGCCCGCGTGGACTTGGGGATCCTGGAGCGGACAGACCGGATCTGGGCGTCGGACTGCAACGATGCCCTGGAGCGCCAAACCATCCAGCGCTGGACAGGCATGGTGGTCCCCCCGGAGCTGGTCGGCAGCCACATCGGTCCCACGACGTCGCACACCACCGCCCGGACTCACGATCTTTCCTTCCGCGCGATCACCGCATTCTTCGGCCATTTCGGCATGGAGTGGGACGTCCGCTCGGTCACGGGAGCCCAGCGCGAGGAACTCAAGCGGTTCATCGCGTTGTACAAGGCGCACCGGGACCTCATCCACAGTGGACGAATGGTGCGCGCCGACTCCCACGATGAGTCCCTCATGGTGCACGGCGTGGTCGCGTCGGAGTACGACGGCGGTGTCCCGGCCGGTGCCGCTGCGGCGCTGTTTGCGGTGGTCAAGACGCGGACGTCGTTCGCCGAACAGGTGGGCCGCGTTTCACTCCCGGGGCTCGATGCGGACCGTGGCTACCGTGTGGAGCTGCTGTTCCCCACGCCGGAAGACCCCGATTACAGCCACACGGTCATCGAAGCCCAGCCGGTGCAGTGGCTCGCCTCCGGCACGGAAGCTTCCGGGCGGTTCCTCGGGGAAGTAGGGCTGCCGATGCCCGTCCTGCACCCTGAGCACGCGGTGCTCCTCCGGATCACCGCCCTGTGATCCTCTATCACATCCCAACGCGTTGGGCGCGACGCTCTATCACATCCCAACGCGTCGGGCCCGACGCTCTATCACATCCCAACGCGTTGGGCGCGACGCTCTATCACATCCCGACGCGTTAGGCCCGACGCTCTATCACATTCCAACCGTCAGAGCGTGTCGGCCAGATAGTCGACGGCCAACTTGTACCCGAGCACACCGGCACCAACAATGATCGCGTTGCAGACACCGGACAGGTATGAGTGGTGGCGGAATTCCTCCCGCTGGTGGACGTTGGTGATGTGCACCTCGACGGCGGGGAGCTGGACAGCTGCCAGGGCGTCGCGAAGCGCCACGGACGTGTGAGTGAACGCCCCCGCATTGATCACGATGCCAACCGCCGTTCCGCGGGCGGCGTGGATTGCGTCCAGGAGATCGCCTTCATGGTTCGACTGGACGCAATCCACCGTGAACCCGTGCGATTCGGCAGCGGACAAGGCCAGTCGTTCAACGTCCGCCAGTGTGGAGGTCCCGTATTTCTCGGGCTCACGCGTACCCAAAAGGTTCAAGTTGGGGCCGTTGACAACAAGAATGGTGCCGCGTCCGGATTCAGAGGCGGGAGTGGCTTCAGTCATGACTCTCAATCTATAGGGGTGATAGAGCGTCTGGGAATCAGGGCCATTAGGTGAACGAGCGTTGGCAAAAAACGCTCATTATGTGAGAGAGCATCGCGAATGTGGGGAGCATCGCGAATGTGGGGGAAGGTCAGGCAGCGGTTATTACTTGCGCGTGCACTGGCCTGACTCCACCGGGGCGCTCAATCCGGGAGCCTGCGCCGCTACCGGTTGGACATCCTGCATGGTCAGCGCGAAACCGAGGGCAGCATTGGTTGTTGTTTTGGCAAAGATGAGGCCAGCCACCTGCCCCTGCGTCGTGAGCAAAGGCCCGCCCGAGTTGCCCGGCTGGACGTCGCCCGCCAGCTTATAGACCAGCTCAGGTGAGGGGTTGCTGCCGTAAATGTCCGGAACCAGGATCGTCGAGATCCCTTCCACAGTGGCGGGTTTGGACTGGAACGGCCCGCCGTGCGGGTAACCGGCGAACGCTGCGGGACTGCCGTCAGGCAGGTCCCCGCTCAACGGCAGCGGCGAAGCGGCGAGTCCGTCCACAGCCAACACGGCAATGTCCCGCTGGGGGTCGAAGTAGACCACCCGTCCCGGCAGCGCACCGCCGTCGGGCACTTCCACCACCGGTTGCGACACGCCGGCAACGACGTGCGCGTTGGTGACCACGCGCTCCGGTGACACCACGAAGCCGGAACCCGTCTGGTTCTGGCCGCATTGGAAGGCTGTGCCGGCGATCTTCAGCACGGATTGTGCAGCTTGGTTGAGGGCAGGGGTATCGGTGGACTCGTTGGGGATTTTGACCGGTGTGGTGGAGCCGAAGCCCTCGATCAGTTTGGGAATGCCATCGCCGATCACCGTGGACCGCAGTTGCGCCATGGTGGCTTTGACGGGCGTTGGCGTCAGTGAATCGATGTACCGGATCACCCTGGATTGCGCCAGCTGCTGTGAGACGAAGGGCACACCGAGGGAACTGATGCTGAAGGCCAACATGGACATCACCAGCGCGGCGACCACCAGGCTTACCGCACCGCCCACCAGGCGGTCCACAGCGTGCAGCGGCTTAAGCCGCACCACGTGACGGACCCGTCGCCCGATCATGGTTCCGAGTCCATGGCCCAAAGCAATAAGTACGACGGCGGCAGCCACTGTGGCGGTAAGCCTCCACGCGCTGTCACTCACCCAGCCGCTGACCAGCGGGACCGCGATGAAGGCCGCGATTGCACCAACAATGAAACCCGCGATGCCGCCGAGGGTCACCAGGAAGCCATTGCGAAGGCCGTAGATCAGGTAGGACAAGAGCATGAAAATCAATGCAAAGTCCAAAATGGTCAAGCCAAACACCAAGTGCTCCTCATAGCCGGGTAGCGCCAATTCTAGAGGGGGACCCTGACAGTAAACCGTTAGCCCGGTCACGGAGCGGGCTCGGTCCGGGTTCAGTTGTGGCCTGAAACATGGCGATCGGCCAACGGAATCCGCGTGATTTCAGCGTTTCACGTGCCAAGTACGTCACAGAACGCTAAAAATTCTGAAACAATGGCTGAAGCGCCACGACCGAAACTTTATTCTCAGGAGACTTCATGGACATCGAGGTATTGCGCCGCGCACCCCTCTTCGCCACCCTTGACGACGATGCATTCCGCTTGCTGACAGACGAACTCACCGAGGTGGATCTTTCCCGCGGGGCGTCGGTGTTCCGTGAAGGAGACCAGGGTGACCAGCTCTACTTCATTGTGTCCGGCAAGGTAAAGCTCGGCCGCACTTCCCCCGACGGCCGTGAGTCGCTGCTGGCCATCCTCGGCCCCGGTGAACTCTTCGGCGAGATGGCCCTGTTCGATCCGAGCCCCCGCACCGCTACGGCAACCGCCGTCTCGGAGACCCGCCTCGCCGGCCTGAAGAACGAGAGCCTCAACGCACTGCTCCGCACCCGCCCTGAGGTGTCGGCCCAGTTGCTGCAGGCCTTGGCCCGCCGCCTGCGCCGCACCAACGATTCCCTCTCTGACCTCGTCTTCTCCGACGTCCCCGGCCGCGTAGCGAAGGCCCTCCTGGACCTCGCCGACCGCTTCGGCCGCCCTGCGACCGACGGCGTGCTGGTCGCCCACGAACTGACGCAGGAAGAACTGGCCCAGCTGGTCGGCGCATCCCGCGAAACTGTCAACAAGGCCCTGGCTGAATTCGTCCAGCGCGGTTGGCTGCGGTTGGAAGCACGCGCCGTCGTTATTCTCGACATGCAGCGTCTGCGTCAGCGCTCCCGCTAAACCCCCTTCGCAAGAGGCCGCTCCGGTGATCACCGGGGCGGCCTTTTTCGTGAGTGATAGAGGAACGCCTCAAAACGGGCGGGAAGTGATAGAGGAACGCCCGAAAACCGGCGGGAAGTGATAGAGGGTCAGCGTTCGCGCTGGGGTTCGCCCGGGACTGTCCTTGCGGCTTCGACCTCGAGCATGAGCTGGCCGCCCTCGTCCACGAGCCTGGGCTGGTAGACGTGCGCCTTCCGCTTGTAGCTCAGGTAAGCGATGCAGCCGTTGGCGTGGGCCATTTTCTCGAGCATGATCTCAGACCCGGGAACCAGCAGCTCGCCGAGCTTGTGGCCGACGGTGTTTTCCTGTGCCACTTCATCACCCAGAGCGGAGGTGTCCCTGAGGGCAATAGCCTCGGCAGCGTTGACCCATCGGCCCCATACGCCCTTGCTGCCCAGGATGCCCGGCTGCTGGTTGACGGGAACAGTTGCCGCGAAATAGCGCGTGTTGAAGCGTGAGTGCGCGAAGTCGGGGCTGAGCCAATTGACCAGGGGCTTCAGGAGGTCGGTACGCACGGACAGACCGCGCTTGGCCAGGACCTCTGTGAAGGACTTCTCCTGGGCGGCAACGGCCTCGCGGGCCTTCATCCATTCCACGGTGGAGTTCGACTCCACTGTGGAGGCAGCGTCAGGGCCGGCCAAGAGGACGCCGGTCTCCTCGAAGAGCTCCCGGATGGCGCCCACCACGTGACGGCGGGCGAGTCCGACGTCGTCCGTTCCCATCTGCTCGGCCCAGTGCTGGGGCGACGGGCCCAACCAACCGACGGGTTCGTCGTCGGAGGGTTCAAGCGAACCGCCGGGGAACGCGAGAACGCCCAACGGCGAGGAGCCGGGCCTGTAACCAAGCCACGTCTCCAAGCCGGTGGGCGAATCACGCAGGAGGACAACGGATGATGCGTAGCGGGCGGCCCTGGGGGTCCGCTCGCCAAGGTGAAGCCAGTTCTCTGCCGCTCCTTCGAGTTCAGGAGGCAGGACAAACAGGCGACGGGCAAGCTGCGGCACTTGGGTGAACCGGTTCCTTAGCTGAATTCAGCGATGAGCTCGACCTCGACCGGCGAGTCAAGCGGCAATACGGCAACGCCGACGGCGGAACGGGCGTGGATGCCGGCGTCGCCGAATACCTGGCCCAGGAGTTCGGAAGCGCCGTTGATGACACCGGGCTGGCCGGTGAACGTGGGATCGGATGAGACGAAGCCAACAACTTTGACGATCCGGGTGACGCGGTCGAGGTCGCCGATGACGCTCTTCACTGCTGCGAGGGCATTAATCGCGCATACGGCGGCGTAGCGCTTGGCGTCCTCGGGATCGACGGTGGGCTCATCGGACGTACCGAGTTCGCCTGTGGAGACCTTGCCCGTAGCTTCGAGTTTGCCGTTAATAAAGGGCAGCTGGCCGGAGGTGTGGACGTAGCTGCCGGACACGACGGCCGGAACGTAGGCAGCAACCGGAGCGGCGACCTCGGGAAGGGTCAGTCCGAGCTCCGCGAGGCGCTGTTCGACGGCGGACGTCGGAGCGCCCGATTCCGCGGCAGAGGTGGCTTCTGCGGGGGTAGTCATTGTTACTGCTTCTCCCTTTTAAGGTATGCGACAAGTCCTTTGCCATCGGGGCCACCGACGACCTGTACAAGCTCCCAGCCGTCCTCGCCCCATTGGTCCAGGATCTGCTTCGTGGCATGGATTATGAGCGGAATCGTGGCGTACTCCCATTTGGTCATGACAGAAAGCCTAGCCCTTGCCGGTAAAGTGGAAAACATGGTGACTCGCAAGAACCCCATATTCGACACTGCCACCACCCTCGGAAAGATTCTAGGTTTCCTTGGCGTGAGTGCAATTTGTGGCGTCTTGGTCGCGGGCCTCTTGGTCCCGGCCGCCGCCGTCTCCGGCAGTGCCGCCAGTGGTTCCATCCAGTTCTTTGACACGCTTCCGGCGGAGCTCCAAGTGGACCCGCCGAGCCAGAACACCACGATTCTGGCCAAGGACGGATCGCCCATTGCGTCGATCTACGCGGAGAACCGGACGAAGGTCCCCCTCGACCAGATGAGCCCCTTCATCAAGGACGCTGTCATCGCGATCGAGGACAGCCGTTTTTATGAGCACGGCGGCATCGACACCACGGGCATCATGCGCGCGCTGGTGAGCACGGCCCGCGGTAACAAGCAGGGTGCGTCCACCATCACCCAGCAGTACGTCAACAACGTCATCAACGAGTCACTGGTGGCTTCCGGCAAGGAAGAAGACGTCAAGCTCAACGGCCTCAACAAGGGCGTTGGGGACAAGCTGCGTGAAATGAAGCTCGCGATCGCCTTGGAGAAGAAGTTCTCCAAGGCGCAGATCCTTGAGGGATACCTCAACATCGTCTTCTTCAACCGTGACGCTTACGGCATCGAAGCCGCTTCCAAGTTCTTCTTCAGCACCACCGCGAAGGACCTGACGCTGCCGCAGGCAGCCCTGCTTGCAGGCCTCGTCAACAGCCCCTCGGCCTTTGATCCGATCAGCAACCCGGACAACTCCAAGAAGCGCCGCGACCTGGTGCTGGCGGCCATGGTCAACCAAGGCAAGATCACCCAGGCAGAGTACGACGAGGCCGTGGCCACTCCTGTCACCACCAAGGTCACCCCGGCCCGCCAGGGTTGCGCCTACGCCACCATGGCTCCGTACTTCTGTGACTACGTGCTGCACCTTCTCTTGAACAACCCCGCCTACGGCGAAACTTCCGACGATCGCGAGAAGCGCATCATGCGCGGCGGCCTCACCATCCAGACCACCCTCGACCCCACGGCCCAGGCTGTGGCACAGCAGCAGGTGGACGGTACGGCCGGCGCCAACCCGGACAAGTGGGGCGCGTCGATCGTCTCCGTGCAGCCGGGCACCGGCCAGATCGTGAGCATGGCCCAGAACACAGTGTGGCTCCCGCAAGAGGGCAAGTTCGATCAAACCCAGAACTTCAACGTGGACGTCATGGACGCCAAGGGCAACGACCTGAACGGCATCGGTGGCTTCCAGCCCGGCTCGACGATGAAGCCGTTTACGTTCGCCCAGTGGTTGAACGAAGGCAAGTCCATGAACCAGACGGTCAATGCAGCGCAGCGCCGGTATCCACAAAACTTTCCGTGGAAGAACACCTGTGAAACGCCGACCGTTGGCTGGTATGACGCCACCAACGGCACGTTCGATCTCCAGAACTCCGATGAGGGCTACTACCGCAACATGACGGTCCTCTACGGCCTCATGAACTCCATCAACACCGCCACGTTCGCGTCGGCGGCACAGGTGGACCTCTGTGGGATTCAGAAGATTGTTGACGCTGTGGGAATCCATGGCGGTCTGCCCGCGCGGGACAAGGAAACCGGCAAGATCACGGATCCGAACCCCAAGGTCACCATGACCACGCTGTCCAACCTGATCGGTGCGACGCAGACGGCACCGCTGACGATGGCAAGTGCCTTTGCGACATTCGCCGCTGACGGCAAGTACTGCGAACCAATCGCCATCACCTCCGTGAAGGACCAGACCGGAGCAGATCTTCCGGCGCAGTCATCCAACTGCAAGGATGCCGTCAAGCCGGAAGTTGCACGCGGCGTGGCTTACGC
Organism: Paenarthrobacter sp. YJN-5; assembly: GCF_015040095.1. Lineage (NCBI taxonomy): Bacteria > Bacillati > Actinomycetota > Actinomycetes > Micrococcales > Micrococcaceae > Paenarthrobacter > Paenarthrobacter sp. YJN-5. Next base: position 850,209 of record NZ_CP053544.1, on the reverse strand, counting down.
GATGCAGGAAGTACTGAATGCCGGCTCCGGTTCCTTGATCCGCCCGGCGCTCAGCACGAAGAACAACTTCCCCGTCGCCGCCAAGACCGGTACCAACGACTCCAACGGCTCCACGTGGGTTGTGGGTTACACCACGGGGCTGGCCACGGCCTCTTGGTTCGGCGATCCCTTGGGTGACCAGCTCCGCCCGGGCCGCAACATCACCGTCAACGGCAAGTTCTACCAGTCCATTGACGGTTACATGATCGCCGGTCCGCAGTTCACCAACTTCATGCTGGCGGTGGCACCTGCGTATGGCACCAACCCGTTCCCGGCACCGCCGTCGAACCTCATGGGTGGCGGAGCGCCGCAGCGCAACAACACACCGGCGCCCAACACCCAGAACAGCCAGGCCCCGTCGAACAGCGGCAATAGTGGCAACAACGGGAACAACAACGGTGGAAACGGCAATAACAACGGCCCCGGCAAGGACTAACTAGTGACTTTCCGCGATTCCCTGGCAAACCGCGTCCGCGTTATCGGGCGCGGTTTCGCCGTAACTACAGCAATCGGAGCAACAGCCGGCGCAGCAGCTGCCGCCTACGGCTGGTGGGAAAAGGACCAGTTCGAGCTCAGGCGGGAGACGCTGCCCATTCTCCCCGAGGGCTTTGGACCACTCCGTGTCCTGCACCTGAGCGACATTCATTTCGTCCCCGGGCAAACCAAGAAGGCGCAGTGGCTGCGGTCTTTGGCAGACCTCAAACCGGACCTCGTGGTCAATACCGGTGACAACCTGAGCCACAAGAAAGCAATTGATCCCTTGGTGGAGGCGCTCCGTCCACTGATGGAGTTCCCGGGCGTCTTTGTGCCGGGTTCCAACGACTACTACGCGCCCCGCATGAAGAATCCTGCCGGCTACTTCCGTGGACCGTCCAAGCCCAAGCAGGATCCCATCAAGCTCGATTGGCCCAAGCTCCGCACGGCCTTCGGCATGGGCGGGTGGATCGAACTGACCAACCGGGCCCAATCGGTGGTCATCGACGGACTGCGGTTCGACTTCTCCGGTGTTGATGATCCGCACTTGAAGCGTGACCGTTTCGCCGGCTGGCCCCGCGGCACAGTCAACCAGGATGCCCGCCCCCGTCTGAGGGTTGGGGTCATCCACGCACCGTACCAACGCGTCCTTGACCGCTTCACCGAAGCGGAGGCAGACCTCATCCTCGCCGGGCACACTCACGGCGGCCAGATCTGCATCCCGGGCTACGGTGCGCTCGTGTCCAATTGCGACCTCCCCACGTGGCGCGCCCGAGGCCTCCACGATTGGGAAAGCGATGGATTCACGACGCCGGTGAACGTCTCCGGCGGTATCGGAACCTCCCGCTTCGCCCCGGTCCGCATCGCGTGCCGCCCGGAAGCGGTCCTGCTGACCCTTACGGCCCGCAACTGAACCAGCTGCGGCATTACAAAGCCCAATAACTGGGACCATCATTCCAACGGCGTCGCGCCATCCTGTGAAACGAATCACGGCATGGCATAGGGTTGTTGCTACGGGAAACTACCTCCGCACCACCTGAAGATCCAGCTGTTGAGAAGCGGGCATGTCCAAGCAAACGTCGTTCTTTACCTCCGTCGGCCGGCTATACCCCCATGTGCGGCCTATCCTCCCCCGGCTTTTCATGGGCCTGTTGTGTGCCTTGCTTGCCAGTGTCGTGGCACTGGCCATCCCGCAGGTGCTCCGGGTACTGGTCAATAACTCGCTTGAACCCGACGGCGACCCGGGCGCCGTCTGGACTGCCGCCGTCGTGATTCTTGCGCTCGGCGTGGGCGAAGCGGGACTGGTGGCGCTGCGCCGTCAGTTCGTGATCAACCCTGCGACCACGGTCGAGACGAAGATGAGGGTGTCCCTGTACGGGCACTTGCAGCAGCTCACGGTTGCCTTCCATGATCGCTGGGGGTCGGGGCAGCTGCTCTCGCGGGCCATGACGGACCTCAGCTTCCTCCGCCGCTGGATGGCATTCGGCGCCATCATGCTGGTGGTCACGACGCTCACGGTGATCATTGGCGTGGGCGTCATGTTCTCCATGAGCTGGCAGTTGGCGTTGATCTTCCTGGCGGCTGCCGTCCCGATCATGGTCAACTCGTTCCGTTTCCGCCGCCGCTTCAGCCTGGTCACGCGGCTCAGCCAGGACCAGGCCGGCGACCTTGCCACCACAGTGGAAGAGTCCGTCCACGGCATCCGCGTCCTGAAAGCGTTCGGACGCAGCCGGGAAGCGCTGGAGAACTTCAATGGACAGGCCGAGGAACTTCGCCAGACGGAGATCGCCAAAGCCAAGCAACAGGCCGGCTTCACGCTGGTAGTCACCCTCCTGCCCGAACTTGCCCTGGGTGTTGGACTGGTAGTCGGCATCATGCTGGCTGCTTCAGGCCAACTGAGCATTGGAGCGCTCGTTGCCTTCTTCGCCACCGCGGCGGTCGTGGCGACTCCCGTGGAATTCTCGGGCATGCTTCTGGCGATGGCGCTGACCGCCAAGACCGCGCTTGACCGCCACTTCGAGGTCATGGACACGGTCAACACCATTACGTCCCCGGACCAGCCCGCCACCCCTTCCGTGGTCAGGGGCGCCTTGGGCTTTGAGCACGCAGGCTTCGGGTTCGACGACGGCGGGACCCTCCTACACGACGTCACCCTGGACATCCGCCCCGGCGAAACCATGGCCCTCGTGGGCATCACGGGAAGCGGGAAGAGCGCCATGCTGCAGCTGGTTCCGCGCCTCTACGACGTGACCGAAGGAGCTGTGACCATCGACGGCGTGGACGTGCGCGACTTCGACCTCCAAGAACTCCGGAGGATTGTGGCCGTGGCATTCGAGGACACCACGCTCTTCTCCAGTTCCGTCCGGGACAACGTCCTGCTGGGCGCGCCCGACCCCTCGGATGCAGCCCTCGACGAAGCACTTGACGTCGCCCAGGCACAGTTCGCCTATTCATTGCCGGACGGCGTGGACACCTTGATCGGAGAGGAAGGGCTGAGCCTCTCCGGTGGCCAGCGGCAAAGGATCGCCCTGGCCCGCGCCATCGCAGCCAAGCCGAAGGTCCTGGTGTTGGATGACCCCCTGTCCGCCTTGGACGTCAACACCGAGGAACGCGTGGAAGCGCGGCTCCGCGATGTCCTCCACGACACCACGACGCTCATCGTTGCGCACAGGCCGTCAACGGTAGCGTTGGCGGACCGCGTGGCCTTGCTCGAAAACGGAACCATCACCGCCGTCGGAACCCATACCGAACTCCTGGTCAACAACGCCCACTACCGCTACGTCATCGCGAGCCTGGACACCGGGCCCAAGGACCTGGACAGCGAACTGCACGATCTCGAGGACGCAGAGGAGTCCCGCCGGTGAGTGCCACGACTTTTGGAACGGCCAACGAGGACAACACCCTTCTCTCCAAAGCGGACAGCAAAGCCGTACGACGGCGGTCCCTCGCCTTGCTTGCCTCCCTGATACGTCCGGTCCGGCTGCGTTTTTGGTTGACGATCGTGATGGTTGTGGTTTCACAGCTCACCCGCGTTGCGGGGCCGGCACTCATCGCTTTTGGCATCGACCACGCACTCCCCGCGTTGCAGTCCGGTGACAACGGTCCGCTGATTCTGGTGGGCGTTCTGTATATTGCCGCGGCTGTGGCCACCGCCGGAATGACGGCGCTGTACGTCACGTCCACGGCACGCCTGAGCCAGGCGATGCTGTTGGATCTCCGGGTCCGGGTGTTCCGCCACACTCAGCGGCTGAGCCTCGAATTCCACGAGAAATACACGTCCGGACGCATCATCGCCAGGCAGACCTCGGACCTTGAGGCACTCCGCGAGCTCCTGGACTCAGGCGTCAGCTCACTGGCATCCGGGCTGCTCTTCATGATCTTCACCGCGGTCACCATCTTCGCATTGGACTGGCGAAGCGGACTGATCGTTTTGGCTGCAGGCGTACCCATGTTCTTCCTGGCCCGCTGGTACCAAATTCGTTCCCAGATCGCCTTCCGGGAATCCCGCGTCGTGTCGGCACGGCTGATCGTCCACTTCGTGGAGACCATGACCGGCATCCGTGCGGTCAAGGCTTTCCGCAAGGAGCGTGAGAACGCCGAACAATACGGCGAGGTGGCCGAGGACTACCGCAAGGTCACGGTCCGGTCGATCTTCCTGAACGGTGTCCTGCAGCCCGGATTGGTGCTGATCGGCAACGTCTGCGTCGCTGTAGTTCTGTTGTTCGGAGGCTTCCGGGTTCTCAGCGGGGATCTGGCGGTGGGTGTCCTGCTGGCCCTTATTCTGTCCACTAAGCGCTTCTTCCAGCCCGTGGACCAGATGGCAATGTTCTACAACTCCTTCCAAAGTGCGCAGGCTGCCCTGGAAAAGGTGTCCGGGCTGCTCGAGGAAGTTCCCACCGTCCGCCCGCCCAAGAACCCGGTGGCGTTGAAGCAGCCGCGCGGCGAGATCGACTTCAACAGCGTGGAATTCGGCTACAACGACGGCAGCGTTGTGGTTCCACGGCTTGACCTGCACATTCCTGCCGGACAGACAGTGGCGCTGGTGGGGCAGACGGGCGCCGGCAAGTCAACGCTGGCCAAGCTCATAGCGCGTTTCTATGACATCTCTTCCGGGTCCATCACGCTGGACGGCGTCGATCTGCGCGATCTGTCCACCACCGATCTTCGGCGGGCAGTGGTCATGGTCACCCAGGAAGCTTTCCTCTTCAGTGGCTCGGTGGCGGACAACATTGCCCTGGGACGCCCGGAAGCGTCCCGCGCCGAGATTGAAGCAGCGGCAAGAGCAGTGGGAGCCCACGAGTTCATCATGGGCCTGCCAGACGGTTACGACACCGATGTGAACAAGCGCGGCGGACGCGTATCCTCCGGGCAGCGCCAGCTCATAGGCTTCGCCCGGGCCTTCCTTGCGGCACCGGCAGTCCTGATCCTGGATGAGGCAACCTCCTCCCTGGATATCCCTTCCGAGCGGATGGTCCAGCAGGGATTGGCCAGCCTGCTGGAAGGAGTATCCGGGGGCAGCGCGGGACGGACTGCGATCATCATTGCCCACCGTCTTTCCACCGTCGAGACTGCCGACCGGGTGCTGGTGGTCCACGACGGACGGATCGTTGAAGACGGGACACCCGCGGAATTGATCTCCGGCGGCGGCAGGTTCGCCCGACTGCACGGGGCGTGGCGGGATTCCCTGGTTTAGCGTCAAAGGGTTGGGGCTCAGGGTGTTGTTGTGACGAGCAACACCGCTCCCCCGATTTCGCATCCCGCACCGATTCAGCTATTCTTTAACAGTTGCTTTCGCAGCGGATCGGGATGTAGCGCAGCTTGGTAGCGCGCTTCGTTCGGGACGAAGAGGTCGCAGGTTCAAATCCTGTCATCCCGACCAATAACGAAAATGGCGTCGAGAAATCGGCGCCATTTTTGTTTTAAGTTGGGCCCGGGCCCCTGGGCCGGGACCTTGGGCCGGGGCCTTGTCTCAAGGCACGAGGCTCACGGTTGCGGCGCCGGGCTGTCCACGCATAAAACGCAAAAAGAAACCCCGGAGCTGCTCGTGATGCTCCGGGGTTCCAGTCGAATGATTGATTACATCGGATCCGGCCAGTTGCCGATGGACGAGGTGGTGTACGTCGTCTCCGTTGTCTTGGTGGGTGCCGCTACGCTTGCGCGCATCGGATCAGGCCAGTTGCCAATGGCACTGAGCGAAGTGTCGGATTCAACGGTCGAAGCCGCGGAGACGACTGCGGGAGCCGCAACCGTGAACGCAAGCGCGCCTGCCAGTGCCACCGAGGCGGCGAGTTTCTTGAACATATTGTTCCCCAATGCGAGTCGGATTCGTTACGGAAATTGCGCGGTCCCTGTTGACATACATTGTAAAATGTTTTCCACAGACACTGTCAAGGTTTGGGTCGAAAGACACCGTAGGGAGGAACCCGTGGGAAACGGATTCGGCGAGAAACTACGTGCCGAACGGCTGGAACGCGGTCTGACCCAGGCCGAGCTGGGTAAGAACCTGTACTCCCCGAGCTACATCTCCCTGCTTGAAACCGGACGGCGCGAGCCCACCCAAGAGGTCATCGAGGAACTCGCCCGGCGCTTGGAATTGGCACCTAAGGCCTTGGAGGCCTGGAGCCAGCCCGTTTCAGTCAGTGACGCCGAGTACGTCCTGGCCGGTCTTTACGCCCGGCAGGCCTGGGACCTCCGCGATTACCAATTAGCCGCCAGTCATGCAGCAACGGCAGCGCAGATCGCGCTGGAAGCCAAGAACAACAGCGCTTGGTGGAACATGACCTACATGCAGGCCGAGTGCGTCATGAAGCAGGGCCTGCTGAAGGAATGCCAGCAGATTGTCGAACACCTGCTGGAACACCCTATGGCCACCGAGTCCGCAGGCTTGGGAGTGCGCGCCTGGCAGATGCTTGCTGCTGTGTGCCACGGTCAAGGCCAACTGGCCACCGCCGTCGAGCATGCCAAAAAGGCCGTTGAACTCTCCAGTGAGCTGCCCAAGGGATCCACACTGATCATTGGCGCCCACCGGGCGTTGATCGGTGCTCTGGCCGAGAGCGGCAAACTGGACGAGGCGTGGGAGTACTGCCTCGCGATGATCGATCACATGGATGAGCACTCCATGTCCCAGCTCGCCGGCGAGGTGGCCTGGGTGGTGGGCAACGTCGCCTTCATGCGCCACGATTACGCAGAGGGCATCAAGCACCACGAACGGGCCGCCAAGCTCCTCTCCCCCGCCAACGACATCGAACTGTGGGCCCGCTTCAACAAGGCCTCCGCCGCAGTCCGGCTGTCCTCCGGAATCGTTGAGCCGGAGACGTTGTCCGCCATCGAGCGGGCCGAGTTGGCCCTGTCCATTGTGGGCGGCAACAAGACCGACCAGCTCGAAGTCGCTTTCATCCGTGCGCGCTGGCTGTACCTGACCGGTGACATTCCTGCCGCCGTCGACAAACTGCGGGAGATTTACGAGGACCGCAAGGTCCTGGCCCGGCACACTGCCGGCGAAGTCTCGCTTCTGCTCGGCAAGTCGTTGAAGGCTGCGGGCGAAACCGCCGAGGCGCTTCACTTCCTGGAGGAAGCACAGCACGACTTCAGCGCGGCGGGTGCCTCAGACCGTGTCCAGCAGGCCATGGACGCGGTCCTGGAAATCCGCTTGGCCGAACGCCGCGCCGCCGCAACACACCCGGAACACTCAGAGGCCAGCTAAACCCATCTAAGTAGCAGTAGAGCGCGTTTTGAGGGTTCAAAACGCGCTCTACTGCTACTCAGTTGGGGCGGGGTTACGCGAAGGTGCGGCCCGTCAGTTTCTCGTACGCTTCGACGTAGCGGGCGCGGGTGCGCTCCACAACCTCGGCAGGCAGTGCCGGCGGAGGGGTGTCCGAGGACTTGTCCCACCCGGATTCCGCGGAGGTCAGCCAGTCACGGACGTACTGCTTGTCATAGGACGGCTGCGACTTGCCCGGTGCGTACGTGGACGCATCCCAGAATCGGGACGAGTCCGGCGTCAGGACCTCATCGCCCAGGGTGATCACGCCCGTGTTCGCATCGACACCGAACTCCACCTTGGTGTCTGCCAGGATGATGCCCCGTTCCCGGGCGATCTCCTCGGCGCGGGTGTAGATCTTCAGGGTGAGCTCGCTCAGGCGTGCAGCGATGTCGTCGCCAACCATGGCCACAACGTCGTCGTACGTGATGTTCTCGTCGTGTTCGCCCACCTCGGCCTTGGCCGACGGCGTGAACAGCGCTTTCTTCAGGCGGGACCCGTCAACCAGGCCCTCGGGGAGCGGAATGTCGCACACCGTGCCCGATTCCTTGTACTCGGCCAGCCCCGAGCCGGTCAGATACCCGCGGGCGATGCACTCCACAGGGAACATGTCCAGCTTCTTGCAGATCATGGCCCGGCCCTCAACCTCCGCCGGAACACCGCCTTCAGCCGTGGAAGCGAGCACGTGGTGCTCAACACCCAGCTGCTCGAACCACCACAGGCTCAATTGCGTCAGCACGCGGCCCTTGTCCGGGATCTCGCTGCTCAGCACATGGTCGTAGGCGCTGATCCGGTCGCTGGCGACCACCAGGACGCACTCCTGCCCGAACTTCTCGTTAATGGACTCATCGGCGGGAACGTAGAGGTCGCGGACCTTGCCGGAGTACACGTGCGTCCAGCCGGGAAGCTGCAGGGCCTCCGTCTCAAGGCCGCCGGTGGGAAGGGACTCAGTCATGGCTCAGGCCTGCACTTTCGGGATGCTTCCGGTGGCGCCGTACGGTACGTGGATTTCTCCGCGAGCGGCCTTGCCTGCAATATCCGTACGGAACTGTGCGCCTTCGAGCTGAACCAGCTCCACGCCGTCGTACGCTTTTTCGCGCGCGTCCACCAGGTCGGAACCGAGCGCAACAACGGCCAGGACGCGGCCGCCGGCCGAAACCACCTTGCCGTCGTCGTCCAGCTTGGTGCCGGCATGGATAACGTGGACGCCGTCCAGCTCGTCAACCTTCTTGAGGCCGCGGATGCGATCGCCCGTGCGGGGCGTGTCCGGGTAGTTCTCAGCGGCCACGACGACGGCGACTGCCGTGTCCTTGGACCAGCGCAGCTCTTCTGCCGTGTCCAGTTCGCCCTTGGCAGCTGCCAGCAGCAGCGCACCGAGCGGCGTCTTGAGGCGGGCAAGGACGGCCTGGGTCTCAGGATCGCCGAAGCGGACGTTGAACTCGATGACGCGGGTGCCGCGAGAGGTCAACGCGAGGCCGCAGTACAGGACCCCGATGAAAGGCGTGCCACGGCGGGCCATCTCGTCCACGGTGGGTTGGGCGACGCGGTCGATGACTTCCTGGACGAGGCCTTCCGGAGCCCACTCCAGCGGGGTGTAGGCACCCATGCCGCCGGTGTTGGGGCCTTCGTCGTTGTCGAAGATGCGCTTGAAGTCCTGCGCCGGGGACAACGGGACGGTGTTGCGGCCGTCGCAAAGAACAAACAGGGACACCTCGGGGCCGTCGAGGAACTCCTCGATCACCACGGTTCCGCCGGCGTCGAAGCAGGCCTGCGCGTGGGCCAGGGCTTCGTCGCGGTCACGGGTGACAACAACGCCCTTGCCGGCAGCCAGTCCGTCGTCTTTCACAACATAGGGAGCACCGAACGTGTCCAGCGCGTCGGCGGCTTCTTCGGCGTTCTCGGCAACCCGGGCCATGGCGGTCGGCACGCCGGCCTCGGCCATGATCTGCTTCGCGAAAGCCTTGGATGCCTCAAGCTGGGCGGCTTCCTTGCCAGGACCGAAAACGGGAATGCCTGCCTCACGGACGGCGTCGGAAACACCGGCAGCGAGGGGAGCTTCCGGACCAACCACTACCAGGTCCACGCCGAGCTTGGTGGCAAGGGCGGACACGGCTTCCGGGCTGTTCCCGTCGATCGCGTGGGTGGGAACCAGTTTGCTGATGCCTGCGTTTCCGGGCGCCGCGTGGACCTCGGAGACGTTGGGATCTTCAAGCAGGGAGCGGACAATGGCGTGTTCGCGGCCGCCTGGGCCAATGACGAGTACCTTCACAGTCTTCAAGGGTACTTTGTGAAGGCGTGCGAGTCCTAAGGTGTGTCAGCCCCCGGGCAAGGATGGCCCGGCGTGCATGACCCGGGAGGGATGACCCGCTGCCCACGCCCCACGCCGCCTAGACTGGGCTCATGCCACTGAGTTCCCATGAAACGTTCACCGTTGAGTCCGCCGTCGAACTTGCAGTGATCGAACGCAGCGGCTTCATCGAGTCCCGGCACATCGGTTCCGCGGTGGTCCTGTCGGGGGACGGGAACGTGGTTACGAGCCTCGGCGACATTGACGCCCCCGTCATGGCCCGCTCAACCCTCAAGCCGTTCCAGGCCCTCGCCGCCATGCAGTCCGGCGTCCCGCTCCGCGGCGCACAGGTGGCCCTTGCCTGCGCCAGCCACAACGGCTCCCTCGATCACATGGACGTGGTTGAACGCATGCTGAAAGCGGCCGGGCTAAAGGAAGACCAGCTCCAGTGCCCCGCAGCCTGGCCCCAGGACGAGACCGCAAGGAACTGGCTGGTCCGGACCGAGCGGGGCCAGTCGAAACTCGCCTTCAACTGCTCGGGCAAGCACGCGGCTTTCCTCTGGGCGTGCGTGGAAAACGGCTGGGACCTCCGCAGCTACCTCGAGCCGAACCACCCCCTGCAGCAGCAAGTGCGCGCCGTGATCGAGGAGTACGCCGACCAGCGGATTGCGCATCTGGGCATCGACGGCTGTGGCGCACCCGTTGCGGCGATCTCCTTGACCGGCTTGGCCCGGGCCTACTCGCGCTTGGCCCAATCGCCCGGGAACCCGGCTTCGAATGCCCGGGCCGCCACCATCGCCACGTCCATGCTGGACTACCCGTGGGCCGTGCAAGGCCGGGGCGAAGCGAATACCACCGTCATGGAAGAGCTGGGAGTCCTGGCCAAGATCGGCGCGGAAGGGGTGCTGGTCCTCGCCACGGACACCGGCGCGACCGTGGCCGTCAAAGTGCTGGACGGGAACCTTCGGGCCACGTCGCTGGTAGGCCTGACGCTCCTTGCCGTGAGCGGCGCCGTGGACATCCCGGCGGTCTCCAACGTGCTGGAGCGCGTGGTGGAACCCGTCCTCGGCGGGGGACGGCAAGTAGGCAGGATCCGGCTGGGCAATGCCGTGTCCGCGTTGCTCGACTGAGACTGATACGTAGGTTTAGGAGAAGTTCATGGCAGTTGCACGTCGCCGCGTCGACATCAACGAGGGCCGCGCCGCGCTGGAAGCCTGGCAGTCCGCCGTCGGGCCCCGGGAAGGTTCCGGCGGCGACGAAGCCGGGACCCCGCCGTCGCGCTCCATCATTGCGACGGCGGTCCGCTACTCGCTGGAGGAAGTCACCGCACGCGCGCCGGGCAATTCAGTGGAGGTGCGTGTACCGCCGTTCGGCGTGACGCAGTGCGTGGAGGGTCCGCGGCATACGCGGGGCACTCCCCCGAACGTCATCGAGACCGACGGCGCCACCTGGCTTGAACTGGTGACCGGACTGATCACGTGGGGAGAGGCCGTTGCCGCCGGGCGTGTAGCAGCTTCCGGCCTGCGCGCGGACCTTTCAACGCTCCTGCCGCTCTAGGTGTACCAACCCGATCGCGGGCGGAAACAGCTGATGCCCCCAAGACCGGGTCTTGGGGGCATCAGCGCGACTGTTTGGAGTCAGTCGGGGCAGACCGGGGTTTCGGACTGGCCCTTCTTGCTCATTTCGAACTGTGGAATGTTGTCAGGGGTGGGACCGCCACGGAATTTGGGCGACGGGTTCTGGCCGCCGGTGATCCGCTGCAGTTCCTGCTCCTCGTAGACGTCTTCCTTGCCGAGCATGATGGCCGAATCCTCGTTGGTGATCTCGCCCTTGAAAGCACGGAGCATGACGCTGCGGTCGAATTGGCCTTCCCATTTGGCCACCACGAATGTCGCCACGCAGTTGCCGAGCAGGTTCACGACAACGCGCATGGAGTCCATGAGGCGGTCCGCACCGAGGAGGAGTGCGACGCCGGCAACCGGGAAGATGCCCAGGGCTGCGGCGGTTGCCGAGAGGGCCAGGAACGATGAACCCGGAACCCCTGCCATGCCCTTGGAGGTCAGCAGCAGCACACCGAGCGCCGCGAGCTGCTGGCCGAGGTCCAGGTTGTGCCCGAACGCCTGCGCCAGGAACAGCAGTGAGATGGAAAGGTAGATCGCCGCGCCGTCAAGGTTGAAGGAGTAACCCGTGGGAACCACCAGGCCGGTGGTGGCCCGGGAGCAGCCGGCGTTGGTCAGCTTGGTCATGATGCGCGGCATGACGGCCTCCGTCGAGGCGGTGCCGAGTGCCAGCAGGAATTCTTCGCGGGTGTACTTCAGGAAGCTCCACAGCGGAACCCGGGCGAAGCTCCATGCAACGAGGAACAGCAGCGCGATGAAGACGATGGCCGCTCCGTAGCAGGCTGCGATCAAGAGGGCGTAGGTGCTGAGGGTGCCCAGGCCGTACTGGCCGATGATGAACGCCATGGCGCCGAAGGCACCAATGGGGGCGACCTTCATGATCCAGGACATGATCTTGAAGATCAGTTCGAGGACGGTCTCCATGAGGCTGATGACCGGCATGCAGCGTTCCCGGCCGATCACCACGATGGCTGCACCGAAGAAGACGGAGAAGAACAGGACCTGGAGCAGGCTGTTGTTCGCGAAGGCGCCGATGACGCTGGTGGGGATGACGTCCAGGATGAAGGCTGCGGCGTCCTTGGGCGGCGCGTTGCCTGTCTTGGCGTTGAGGGCGTCCTGGGACAGCGTCGCGGGATCGATGTTCAGGCCGGCACCCGGCTGGACGATGTTACCTACGATGAGTCCGAAGACGAGGGCGAAAAGCGTGGCGCCGGTGAAGTACAGGAGTGCTTTGACCCCGACCCTTCCGACCGCCTTGACGTCGCCGACCGCTGAGATACCCGTGACGATCACGAGGAAAATCAGCGGGGCAATGATCATCTTGATGAGTTGAATGAAACCATCGCCCAACGGCCGGAGGGTGGACCCGATGGTCGGCCAAAAGTGGCCGATGAGTACACCTGCGACGACGGCGATCAGAATTTGGAAGAAGAGCGACCTATACAGGGGCTTCTTCTTCCGCGGAGCCGAACTCGCCTTCAGCGCCGCAGAGTCTGGGATCTTCATTGATCTGAACCAATCAGTTTGGGAACAGGCCCCTCATTTGGGGGATGTTTTCAATGTAATCCTGCTCACATCATTCCGCAAGGGGAAATTGATTTTCCATAATACGGAAGTCACATCTGGTTTGGTATGCCATTGCGGCGTGCGGCCACGACCCACTTTGACGGCGGGAAGCCCCCGACACGCCGGAAATTCCGGCTGTCGGGGGCTTCTTGGGCTCAATGTTGGTCGGGGCGGTACGCGCACCTTGGGCGCCGGGCCGGAAACTCCTAGCCGCGGCCGATGAACGGCATGCCGGCGGCGGTCACCACCACGGATCCCACACTGGCCGATGGCGGCATATTGGCCATCATCAGCACGGCGCGGGCCGCATCTTCCACGGGGAACATCGGCTCGACTTTGCGGGACCCATCGGCTTGGAGGGCACCGGAACCTACGCCAATGGTGTCCATGATCTCCGTGCGGGTGTTGCCGATGTCTATCTGTCCACAGGTGATGCCAAAGCCGCGGCCATCCAGCTCGATGCTCTTGGTCAGGCCGGTCATTGCGTGCTTGGTGACGGTATACGCAACAGACCTGGGCCTTGGTGAATGCGCGGAGATGGATCCGTTGTTGATGATCCGGCCGCCCTGCGGTTCCTGTGCCTTCATGGTCCGGACGGCCTCGGCGGCACACAGCATGGAGCCGGTCACATTGACCCGCAGCGTGGCCTCCCACTCCGCGATGTCCATGTCCCCCACGTCGCCTGCCGGCCCGAAGATGCCGGCATTGTTGAACAGCACATCAACCCGTCCCCAGCGTTGCCGCACCTGTTCGAAAAGGCGCGCAACGTCGTCGGGCACTGTTACGTCGCACGGGACCGCCAGCGCGTCCGGGTGGCCGTCCGCTGTTTCCAGCAGCTGCGCCTCGCGCCGCCCTGCCAGCGCCACCCGGTAACCCTCGGACAGCATGAGCCGGGCAACTGCGCGGCCAATGCCGGAACCGGCCCCGGTGACGACGGCGACCCTCGGGTCTGCGGGCAGGCTTGGGTCAGTCATATGGATACCTTTCGGGTGGTCGCCTAGCGTGCAGCAGTCCGGGCTGCCTGGGTTATGGGCCAGCCTATGACAGTCTTGGGACGCGGCGTGGCGAAGGTGCGCACCTTGGAAGTGGTCAGGCCCAACCGGACCAGGGACTCGGCGATAGTGACGGCGGAGGCTACCCCGTCCACCACGGGAACGCCGGTGCGCTGGCGGATCTGCTCGTCAAGGCCTGCCATTCCCCCGCAGCCCAGGACGATCACCTCGGCGTGATCCTTGCCCACGGCTTCTTCAGCCTGCCCTACGATCGCCTCGACGGCGCGCTCCGGATACTCCTCCAACTCCAGGACCGCCATACCGCTGGCACGGACGGAAGCACAGCGGGCGTCCAGGCCGGCCAGTTTGAGGCGGTCCTCAATCAGCGGAACAGCCCTGTCCAGGGTTGTGACCACCGAGTATTTGTGACCGAGGAACATGGCCGTGCTGGCTGCTGCCTCGGTGATGTCCACTACGGGGACATCGAGGAGTTCCTGCAGGCCCTCGCGCCCGTGTTCACCGTAGCCTGCCTGGATCACGGCATCGAAAGGCTCGGGGTAGTTGACTACGGCATCCATGACGGCGATCGCGGCAAGGTAGCTCTCGAAGTTGCCCTCGCAGGAATCGGCGCCGAACCGCGGGGTGATCCCTACGATCTCCGTGCCCGGCGCGGCTGCGGCCCGGGCCTGGGCGGCGATGGAATCGGTCATGGACTGCGTGGTGTTCACGTTCGCTACAAGAATGCGCATTGGTTTTTCCTCTCAACGGGCAGCGCCCGCCCTGCGACCGGTGGGACCGTGGTCCGGTACCGGGAGGACGGGCAGCGCCTTGGTTTTGCTTCTAGTGGGTGCTTGCGACGGCGATCGGCTCGCCGGAGACGTCAAGGTGTGCCTGTTTCTTGTCAGCCACGGCGAAGTACGTCAGCGCTCCGACGCCCGCTCCGATGAACCAGGCGAACGGCGCGGCCGCGGCCAGGCCCGGAATGAAAGCGATGGCGATGGCCAGCCCTGCGGCCGGGATCATGGCGATGATGGCCCGGGGGTTGACGCCGCGCTTGTAGAAGTACGCACCCTTCGGGTCTTCGGTGTAAAGCTCGGGGACGTTGACCTTGCCGCGGCGGACCAGCCAGTAGTCGGCCATCACGACGCCGAACAACGGACCGAGCAGGGCGCCAAGGCCACCGAGGAAGTACACGATGACGATCGGGTTGTTGTACAGGTTCCACGGAAGGATGACCAGGCCGATGGTGCCGCTGACCCAGGCCGCCTTGCGGAAGTTCAGGTGCCGCGGGAACAAGTTGGTCAGTGCGTAGACCGGAGCCACGAAGTTTGCCATCAGGTTCACTGCGATGGTCAGGATCAGCAGTGCAAGGCAAGCCAGGACCAGGAGGAGCGTGTTCGGGATGCTCTGGACGATGTCCGAGGGGCTTTCGATCACCGTTCCGTTGATCTTGTACTGTCCGCCGGCCATGACCACGACGATTGCGCCGAAGACCAGCATGTTGATGGGAATGCCCCAGAAGTTGCCCTTGACGATCGACTTCTTGGACGTGGAAGACCTGGTGAAGTCGCAGAAGTTCAGGACGAACGTGCCGTAGATGGACACCCAGAGGGCACCGCCGGCGAAGATGGTCAGCCACATCTCCGTACCTTCAAGGCCCTTGATGCCGGACCACTGGATGGCACCGCCGGCCTCGACGAAAACCCACACGGCGATGGCGGCCATGGTGACCAGGATGATGGGTCCGGCGAAGGCCTCGTACTTGCGGATCATTTCCATGCCAAAGCTCACGATGACCAGCTGGACGATCCACAGCGCAACGAAGGAGAGCCAGCCCAGGGTGGAGAGGCCGAGGATGGAATTGCTGTCCAGGTCCTTGAGCCCGGGTGCCACAGCTACCAGCAGGACGCGCAGGACCACTGAAGCGAGGTACGTCTGGATGCCGAACCAGGCGACAGCGACGGCGCCACGGACCAGGCTGGCGAGCTGGGCTCCCCGAATGCCAAAGCTGATACGGCTCATGACCGGGAAAGGAACACCGGTTTTCTGCCCCATGAAGCCGGAGAAGTTGAGCAGGGCAAAGAGCAGCACTGCCCCGATTCCCAGCGCATCGAGGATTTGCCAGCCGCCAAGGCCCAAGGAGAAGAGGCCAATGGCGAAGGCGTAGTTACCCAGGCTGTGGACGTCGTTGGCCCAGAGGGTAAAGATGCTGTAGCTGGTCCACTTACGGCCCTCCACCTTGGTGGGTGCGAGGTCGATGTTGTAGAGGCTGGGGCTGATGGTACGGCCTGATGCTTCGGAAGCTATGGCGCAGAGTTCCGTATTTCCTACGGAAGGAAGGTGTCCTCCACCTTTATGCGCGTCTTCTTCCGGAGCTCCAGTGACGCCGACTGATGAAGTCGTCTGCATCGTGGATCTCCACTTCGTACTGTTTCCGTCAGGTGGAAACAAGTTATTGAATAGTGAAAACACTTTATGACTTACATCACGCGCGGTCAAGGGGTCGACTGTCTATCGGGTCACATTCTGTTGATTGGCCGGGGGCGGAGGAGTTGACTGTATCGGTCCAGCAATCCGTGTTGACGCCACCCACCACGCGTGCGTAATCTCGAATTGCAGAATTTTATTCTCACAATACGAAATTCCTTGAGCGCCCCCACAGAGCAAGCGCCCAGACATTCAATGAAGAGAGGTTGGACGTGGCTGCAGGAGAAGAGACCTCACACATCCTCAGCGGGTTGACTGCCCAGCTGCCTGATCGTGATCCGGAAGAGACTGCGGAGTGGATTGAGTCCCTTGATGCGTTGATCGCTGAGCAGGGTACTGAGCGTGCGCAGTTCATTATGCGTTCGTTGCTCCAGCGTGCCGGTGCCCGGAGCGTGGGTGTTCCGATGGTGACCACTACTGATTACGTGAACACGATTCCGGTGGATCAGGAGGCCGAGTTCCCGGGTAATGAGGAGTTCGAGCGCCGGTACCGGGCGTATATGCGGTGGAACGCGGCGGTGATGGTTCACCGGGCGCAGCGCTCCGATATCGGGGTGGGCGGGCATATTTCCACGTACGCGGGCGCGGCGACGTTGTATGAGGTGGGTTTCAATCACTTCTTCCGCGGCAAGGATCATCCTTCGGGCGGGGACCAGGTGTTTTTCCAGGGCCACGCGTCCCCGGGCATGTACGCGCGTGCGTTCATGGAAGGGCGGTTGAGCGAGGAGGATCTGGACGGGTTCCGGCAGGAGAAGTCCAAGGAAGGCCATGCCCTGTCTTCCTACCCGCACCCGCGCCTGATGCCGGGGTTCTGGGAATTCCCGACCGTGTCGATGGGTATCGGCCCGATGAACGCGATCTACCAGGCCCAGTCCAACCGGTACCTGCATAACCGCGGGATCAAGGACACCTCGGACCAGCAGGTCTGGGCGTTCCTTGGTGACGGTGAAATGGACGAGCCCGAATCGCGGGGTTTGCTGCAGCTGGCAGCGAACGAGAACCTGGACAACCTGAACTTCGTGATCAACTGCAACCTCCAGCGCCTGGACGGGCCGGTACGCGGCAACGGCAAGATCATGCAGGAACTCGAAGCGTTCTTCCGCGGCGCGGGCTGGAACGTGATCAAGGTCGTCTGGGGCCGGGAATGGGACTCCCTCCTGGAAGCGGACCACGACGGTGCGCTGGTCAAACTCATGAACGAAACCGCCGACGGGGACTACCAGACCTACAAGGCCGAATCCGGCGGGTTCGTCCGCGAACACTTCTTCGGCCGCACCCCGCAGACCAAGGACATGGTCGCGGACCTGAGCGATGAACAGATCTGGAACCTCAAACGCGGCGGCCATGACTACCGCAAGGTCTACGCCGCGTACAAGGCAGCGACCGAGTTCAAGGGCAAACCCACCGTCATCCTGGCCAAAACCGTCAAGGGCTACGGCCTGGGACCGCACTTCGAGGGCCGCAACGCGACCCACCAAATGAAGAAACTGACCATGGAAGACCTCAAAGCCTTCCGTGACCACCTGCGCATCCCGATCAGCGATGAACAACTCGACGCGGACCTCTACCGGCCCCCGTACTACCACCCCGGCATGGACGCCCCGGAAATCCAGTACCTCATGGAACGCCGCAAAGCACTGGGCGGATTCCTGCCCGAACGCCGCCCCGGCCACACCCCCGTGACCCTGCCCGAAGCCAAATCCTACGACATCGCCAAACGCGGATCCGGGAAACAACAAGCCGCGACCACCATGGCCTTCGTGCGCCTGCTCAAAGACCTCATGCGCGATAAGAACTTCGGCCACCGCCTCGTCCCGGTCGTCCCGGACGAATCACGCACCTTCGGCATGGACGCGTTCTTCCCGACCGCGAAAATCTACAACCCCAAAGGCCAGAACTACCTCTCCGTGGACCGCGACCTCGTCCTGGCCTACAAAGAATCCCCCGCCGGACAACTGATCCACCCCGGCATCAACGAAGCCGGAGCCGTCGCAGCATTCACCGCCGCCGGAACCTCCTACGCCACCCACGGCGAACCCCTGGTCCCGATCTACGTCTTCTACTCCATGTTCGGCTTCCAACGCACCGGCGACTCCTTCTGGGCCGCAGCAGACCAAATGACCCGCGGCTTCATCATCGGCGCCACCGCAGGACGAACCACCCTCACCGGCGAAGGACTCCAACACGCCGACGGACACTCCCCCCTGCTCGCCTCCACCAACCCCGCCGTGCGCACCTTCGACCCCGCCTACGGCTACGAAATCGGCCACATCATCCGCCACGGACTCGAACAAATGTACGGCGACGCTGACGCGCAAGGAATAAGAACTGCGTCAGATCAAAACGTCATGTACTACCTCACCGTCTACAACGAGCCCATCACCCAACCGGCCGAACCCGCCGACCTGGACATCAACGGACTCCTCAAAGGCATCTACCAACTCGCCCCCGCACCCGAAGGGGACCCGAACCGGCCCACCGCACAAATCCTCGCCTCCGGCGTCTCCGTGCCCTGGGCCCTGGAAGCCGCCCGCATCCTCAACGAGGACTGGGGCGTCGCCGCGGCCGTCTGGTCAGTAACCTCCTGGAACGAACTCCGACGCGACGGACTCGCCGCCGAAGAACACGCCTTCCTCAACCCCGGCCAGGAAGCACCCACCCCCTTCATCACCGAACAACTCCACGGCCACAACGGACCCGTCATCGCCGTGTCCGACTACATGAAAGCCATCCCCGACCAAATCCGCCAATACATCCCCAACGACTTCGCCTCCCTCGGAGCAGACGGCTTCGGCTTCTCCGACACCCGCCAAGCCGCCCGCCGCTACTTCAAAAACGACACCCACTCCATCGTCACCAAAACCCTGCAGATGCTGGCGGCGAGGGGCGAGGTCGAGGAGGGCGCGCCGTCGTACGCGATTGACCGCTACAAACTGCTCGACGTCAACGCCGGCACCACCGGAGGCGCAGGCGGCGACGCCTAAACCCTGCATCAACAAAAGCGGCGGCAGTGTTCTTCATGAACACTGCCGCCGCTTTTTGTTCCAACAGGACCTACGTTCGCAAGCTGCGCCGGTCCACCACAAACCCGGTGGCCGCATTTTCGCGGACTGCATTGATCCCGGCTACAACCGCCTTCAGGTTGGGAAACTGTGGCGACACTGCCACAACCGTGCCGTCGTCGGCCGTGAGCCGGAACCGGAAGGTGCTGGGTCCGGCCTTGAGAATTTCGAAACTGCCCGCCATCTTTGTTTGTCCTCCACGCGTCATTGCATCAGAGCTGATTTGAACAATTCCCTTCAGACCCTAATAGGCCCGCGAAGGCGCCAAAAGCCCTACCCGGCAGTAGTTTTTCAACCGATTCCGGTAGATAACCCTCAAAAGGCTCCATGGACCTAGAGACCGCGTCGAATGCCGCGCGTATGGTGAGGATATGACTCACTCCGGCTCATCACAGATCACCGGCGTCCTGTTGGCGGCCGGGGCAGGCACCCGTCTGGGCCGCGGCCCCAAAGCACTGCTCCCCTTCCGGGGGCGCACCCTGGTGGAAGTGCTGGCCGAAACCCTGTACGACGGCGGCTGCCGCGAGGTGGTGGTGGTGCTCGGTGCCGAGGCGGCCAACATCCAGAAGAACACCGACCTGGATCGCTACACCGTGGTGGAAAACGCGGATTGGGCCAAGGGTATGGCGGGCTCGTTCCGCACCGGCATCGAGGCCGCCAACCCCAACAACAGCATCCTGGTGGCTCTGGTAGACCAGCCCGGACTGACCCCGACGGCGGTCAGCAGGTTACTGGGCGCCCACCGTCCCGGCCGGATCACTGCGGCGGCCTACCCCGATGATGCGGGCCACCTGAAGCGTCGGCACCCGCTGATCATCGACGTCGGGCTCCGCGAGCAAGCCGCGGAAGCGGCGAAAGGTGACACGGGGGCGCGGTCCTTCCTCAAGGCGCATCCGGGCTTGGTGGACCTGGTGGATTGCAGCGACCTCTGCTCCGGCGAGGACCTGGACACCAAGGACCAGCTGCACCTGCTCGAAGCCTGATCCGCACCCGCTTTGACCCGCACCCGCTCCCCCGTTTTAACCCAACTGGGTCGCAGTAGTGCGCGTTTAGACGGGTCTAGACGCGCGCTACTGCGACCTAGTTGGGTGGGGTTGGGCGGGGCCTTGTGGGGTTGGTTAGTTGGGGACCAGGGTGCGGTCGCGGAGGGCGAGGTAGATCTTGTCCCGCGCGATGGGGAGTTCGCCGAAGCGCACCCCGGTCGCGTTCCGGATCGCGTTGGCCAACGCCGGTGCCACGGGGTTGAACGGACTCTCGCTCATGGACTTGGCGCCGAGCGGCCCCGTGGAGTCATTGGTCTTGGCGAAGTAGACCTCGCTCCGGGGCACGTCCGCGAAGGACGGGATGTGGTACTGCCGCAGGATGTCCGTGGTCACGTGCCCGGAGTCGTCAACTTTGACCTCCTCATACAGCGTGGCACCCAAGGCCTGCGCAATGCCGCCCTCGATCTGCCCCCGGCACTGGCGTGGGTTGACCACGACGCCGGCGTCGGCAGCCTGGACGCTCTGCAGGATCCGCAGCTCTCCCGTTCCGGTGTTCACGGCAACCCTGAATCCGTGGACGTTGAAGGCAACCGAACGCGGCGTGCCTCCCCAGTTGCCGTCGGTGGCGAGGCGGACGCCTTGGAGGCGGGCGGCGTCGTATATTTCCTTCATCGGCACCGAACGGTCGCCGCACTCCACGGCTCCGTCCACGAGGCGGCAATCCGCCAACGGCGCGCCGGTGAGCGATGCGGCGACGGTTTGGATCCGGGTGGCGAGCTCGAGCGCGGCCGCGAGGGTCGCCTTCCCGGCCACCACTGTCCCTGCCGAACCGAAGGCGCCGGTGTCGTGCTCCACCAAGTCCGTGTCCGACTGCCGCACCTGAATGGCGTAGGCGGAGGTCCCCAACGCGGTGGCGGCAAGCTGCGCATGCACGGTTGTGGTGCCGTTCCCGAATTCCGCAGTTCCGACGTCGACGGCGAACCTGCCGTCCGCTTCGAGGCTCACCCGGGTGTGGGCGAAGTGGCCGCGCGGCGGGACGGTGTCGATCATGGACAATGCCGCGCCTTCGCCGGTGACCCATTCCGGGCCGAGGTCATCCAGGCCCGCGGCGCGGTAACGTTCCTTGCCACGATCAAGGGCGTCCCGGACAAGTGACACGCATTGGTCCAGGCCGTAGCTGCCGTAATGCACATCTTCTTCGGGTTCGGGGGTGGTGGAGAGCATGTGGTCGCCGGGCCTGACCATGTTCTTGAGCCGGAACTCCAGCGGGTCCATGCCGATTCCGACCGCAAGCTCGTCAATGGCGGACTCGATCGCGAAGATCATCTGGCTGAGGCCATAGCCGCGGAAGGCACCTGCAGGAACCGTGTTGGTATACACCGCCTGCGCATCGACCTTCTTGTTGACGCACTTGTACACGGCCAGGGATTCGCCGCAGCCGTGGAACATGACCCCCGGAGCGTGGTTTCCGTAGGCGCCGGTGTTGGTGATGACATCCAGTTGCAAGGCCGTGAGGTAACCGTCGCGGTTGGCTCCCGCCTTGAGCTTGATGGTGAAGGGGTGCCGGGTGGTGGTGGCCATGAACTGCTCGGTCCGGGTGAATTCCAACTGCACCGGGCGTTTGAGGGCCAGCGCCGCAAGTGCCACGAGGTCCTCAGTGAGCACTTCCTGCTTGCCCCCGAAACCGCCGCCGACGCGTCCTGCCACCACGCGGACCGCCTCCTCCGGAAGATCGAACAGCCGGACCAAGGTGCGCTTCACCAGGAACGGAACCTGGCTGGAGGAGCGGACCATCAGCCGGCCGTCGTCGTCAACCCACGCGATGGCCGAATGCGTTTCCATGGCAACGTGCTGCACACGCTGCGTCCGGTAGGTGTGCTCATGGACGAAGTCAGCGGCGGCAAAGCCCTCCTCCACGCTGCCGAGCTCCGCGTGGACTTCAGCCACTACGTTGTCCAGGGGCCGGGCGATCCGCGTAGCCACCGCATCTTTGTCACCATGGATGACGGGAGCACCGGGAAGGATGGCTTCCTGGGGCGTGAACACCGCGTCCAGGAGCTCGTATTCGACTTCCAGCGCACGGGCACCTGCCTCGGCTGCGCCCACCGATTCCGCTACGACGGCGGCAACCCGCTGCCCGATGAAGCGCACCACGTTATCCAGGACGCGGGTGTCGTCGGGATCGTCCGTGTAGTGCTCGTGCTGGGCGGTGGAGAAGAGTTGCTGCGGGGCGTCTTCATGAGTGAAAACGGCCACGACCCCCGGCACGGCGAGCGCAGGCGCCTTGTTGATGGACACGATCCGTGCGTGCGGGTGCGGTGAACGGACCAGCTTGAGATGGAGCAGGCCGGGCAGCTGGTCCGCTGGAACATCAAGGGCATACCTCGCGGTTCCGGTGACCACGGCCGGGCCGGCGGGTGCGGGCACGTTGTCGCCCAGCTGACCGCTCTTGGGTTCGACGGCGGCGGGTGACTGTGCGCCGGAAACGTCAGCTCCGGCGTCGTGCGCGTCTGGACCGTGCCCGTCCGGACCGTGGCCGCAGACCGCGTCCGCAATGGAGCGGTACCCGGTGCACCGGCAGAGGTTGCCCTTGAGGTTCCGCGGCAGGTTGGCGCGCTGTTCGTCGTCGAACGTTGCAGCGGTCATCATCATCCCGGCGGTGCAGAAGCCGCACTGGAAGCCTTGCGCCTCAAGGAACTGTTCCTGCACGGGGTGAAGTCCGTCGACCGTGGCGAGGCCCTCGATGGTGGTGACGGCTTTTCCTTCGGCGCGGACGGCCGGGTAGATGCAACTGTGGACGGGCGTGCCGTCGACGTGGACGGTGCAGGCCCCGCAGTCACCGCCGTCGCAACCCTTCTTGACGCCGAAGTTGCCTTGCTCGCGGAGGAAGGTGCGGAGGCACTGGCCGGGGCGGGTTGTGGCCTGCGAGGCAGCGCCGTTGATCTCAATTGCCATGGGAGGCCTCCTTCTGGGTGCCTGACGTTTCGGGTTGCGTGGACGGCTGCGGCGAGGTGGCGTGCGGGGGCCAGAAGTCGCCGGACACGGCCATGGATTCGTCCAGCAACTCGGCCCGGATTTCCTCGGCGAGCCGGAAGGTCATGTCACGCCGCCATGCGGGGAGCCCGTGGATGTCGTCGTGGTAAAGGTCGAGGGGGATGGAATGCTCGACGGCGGCAGCCAGGGCCGCGGCGTCGGGAACCTGATCGGCGGGGAACCGCAGCTGCACGGGCCGCTTGGTGGACGCCGTGACGGTGATGACGAGGCCAAAGACGGGATCCAGCCGGCCGATCAGCAGCACACCGGAACGGCCGAGGTTGCTCAGGGAAAGACGACGGAACGCCACCCGCGCGGAGAGCGCCTCGGCAGGAAGGTGGATGCTCCGCAGCAGCTCACCCGGGGCCAGGACGTTCTCCATCTCCCCCGTAACGAAATCGGCAACTGGAACGTTGCGGCTGGTGCCGTCAGGGCTGAGGATAGTGGCCATGCCGTCCACGCCGGCGCACAGCGAGATCATGGGACCGGCGGGCAGGGAGGTGCAGAGGTTGCCGCCCACGGTGGACATGTTCCAGATCTTGAAGGACGCCACGAACGAGTCGCAGCTGGGACGCACCAGGGCCAGGCCGGGCCATTCGCGGTGGGCCGCTTGCTCCGACTCCGGCAAGGCGTACAGTTCAGCCACCGTGCAGGTGGCGGCGAGTTCAATGCCTTCATCGGTGACGGTGATGGCGGGCCAGCCGGCATTGCCGAGGTCGAGGAGCCGCTGCAGGACGGTGCTTCCGTAGGAGAAGAGGACCGTCCCACCGGCCAGCCAGGCATCCCCTTCCCGCCACTGGGCCGGATCCGTGGTGGGTACCACGGCCTCTATGGTGTTCATGTCCATGAGTCCTCCTCGGTCAGAGAGTCTTTGGTGCCGGTCCCGGCATGAATTGGACCGGAAGTGTCTTTGAGGGAGCGGAAAGCTCCAACCCCGTGCAGGCTTCCCTGCGATGCGACGATTTCAGCAGTGATGGATATGGCCACCTCGGCAGGCGTGACGGCGCCCAACTCCAGCCCGATGGGCGAATGCAGCCGTTCCAGGGTCCCGGCGGGCGTGCCCCTCTCCAGCAGCGCATCAATACGTTGCCGGTGGCTCCGCCGCGACCCCATGGCCCCCACGTAGGCGAGGTTCAGGCTGAGCGCTGTTTCCAGCAGGGGAAGATCAAATTTGGGGTCGTGGGTCAGGATGCAGACCACGGTGCGGGCGTCGATGCGTCCGGCTTCTGCTTCGTTCTCCAGGTAGCGGTGGGGCCATTCCGTGATCACCTGGTCCGCCCCGGCGAAGCGGCTTTGCTGGGCGAAGGCGGGGCGTGCGTCGCACAAGGTGACCTCGTAGCCCAGGAGTTGCCCGGCCGGCAGCAGCGCGGCACCAAAGTCGTTGGCTCCGAACACCAGCATGCGGGCCGCCGGCAGACGGCTTTCGACAAACAGCGTGATGGGTTGGGGTTCCGGTTCATCGCGGGGAGCCTCCCAGCGGTCCAGCGTGACCCAACCGTCGATGCAACCCTCGGGCGGGGCCAGCCGCACCAAACCGGCGCGGCCGCCTTGAAGCAGTGGCTCCGCCTGGGCAGCCGCTGCGAAGAGCGTTGCGGGGTGGTCCCCCACCAGCTTGGCGAGTTCAGTGGACTCCATCGCGCGGAAGCGCACAGGATCATGCACGACGACGACTCCCCCTGCGCCGTCCAGCCTGCGGATGAGTGCCAAGGGGCTTGGGGCCTGGCCGTTGCGGGCTGCAGTGGATTCGTCCGCCAGCGATGAGAGCCCGTCCGCAAGGGGTTGGATATGGACTTCCAGTTCCCCTCCACAGGTAAGCCCCACCGCGAAAGCGTCCTCGGCACTGTAGCCGAACGACTCAAGGCGCGGGCCGCCGTCGCGCATTGCTTCCAACGCCGCTTCAACCACGGCCCCTTCCACGCATCCGCCGGACAGGCTGCCCAGGATCTCGCCGGTTTCCGAGACCATCATGGACGTCCCCAAGGGCCGCGGAACCGAGCCGCCGGTTCCAACAATCGTTGCCACAGCGCACCGTTGGCCGGAGACCGCCGGCCGCCAGCTGCCCAGTGAAGGCATCAGATCCAGCATGGCTACACGTCCTTTTCCAGGTGTCCCGGCAGGGTGGCCCGGCCGGGGCAGTGCGCGATCTTGCCTCAATTCTCATTCGGGATGGTGGCTGAGGGTAGTCGCGCTGACTAAGTTCAATGGTTTTGGTGGAGTGGGGCAGGGCTTCATCTCCCTGCCCCACTCAATGGAGCTGCGCGCTCCATGGCGGAGCATCGACTCCCGGCCGCCGCCCGCCGTCGTCCCTTAATCAGGTGCCCTGCTGTGGAAGGGACCTTCCCTCATAAGGGAGGACGGCTGACGCCTATTCGTGCGGCGGGAGCGGATTCAACGCCGTTTCGGGTGCCGGTTTGCCCGCCGGCACGGGGTTTGCCGCCCCGGTCAGATGCCCATCAGCGCGTTGATCGGGCCGCGGGCGAAGTAGATGACGAAGCCGGCCGTGACCACCCACATGAGCGGATGCACTTTCTTGGCTTTGCCGGACGCCGCGTTGACCACTGCGAAGGAGATGAATCCGACGCCGATGCCGTTGGCGATCGAGTAGGTCAGGGGCATGGTGACGATTGTCAGGAACGCCGGGAGTGCAATGGCGAACTTGGTGAACTTGATTTCCCGGATCTGGGCCATCATCATCGCGCCCACAACCACCAGGGCAGCAGCTGCAACTTCCAGCGGAACCACCGAGGTGAGCGGGGTGAAGAACATCGATCCCAGGAACAACGCGCCGGTGACCACGGAAGCCAGGCCGGTGCGGGCGCCTTCGCCGATGCCCGCTGCGGAGTCGATGTAGACCGTGTTGGACGAACCGGACGTTGCGCCGCCCACCACTGCGCCCATGCCTTCAACAATGAAGGCGGACTTCAGCTTGGGGAACGTTCCGTCCTTGTGTGCCACGCCGGCGCTCTTGGCCAGGCCGGTCATGGTTCCCATGGCGTCGAAGAAGTTGGTGAACACCAGGGTGAAGACCAGCATCGTGGCAGCCAGGCCGCCGATCCGTGCGAACGAACCGAAGAGATCGAACTGGCCCACGAGGCTCAGGTCCGGGACGGACACCAGCTGGCCGGAGAGCACCGGGGTGTTGAGGTGCCAGCCGCCGGGGTTGTCAGCGCTGCCGGGACCGATCCGGAACACGGCCTCGGCAACAGCGGCGAGGACGGTTGTTGCGACGATGCCGATCAGCAGGCCGCCCTGGATCTTGCGTGCCACGAGGATCCCCATGACCAGCAGTCCGACGATGAAAACGAGGGTGGGGATGGACGTGATGGATCCATCGTTGCCGAGCTGGACCGGCGGGCCGCCCTTGGTGGGACGGACAAAGCCGGAGTCGACGAAGCCGATGAAGGCGATGAACAGGCCGATGCCAACGGTGATGGCGGCCTTGAGTTCCTTGGGTACTGCCTTGAAGATCGCCGTCCGTGCGCCCGTGGCGCCGAAGAGGACAATCAGGACGCCGTTGATGACCACCAGGCCCATGGCTTCGGGCCACGTCACCTCCTGGATGACCGCGACGGCCAGGAAGGAGTTGATGCCAAGGCCCGCTGCGAGACCGAAGGGCAGGTTGGCCACGAGGCCGAAGATGATGGTCATGACACCGGCCGTGAGGCCAGTGACAGCACCTACTTGCGCTGCCGACAGCCAGCCGCCGGCAACATCCGTGGGAGCGTTGTCGGCGGTGAAGCCGCCCAGGATGAGGGGGTTGAGGATGACGATGTACGCCATGGTGAAGAAGGTGACCAGGCCGCCGCGGAACTCCCGGGCGAGCGTGGATCCGCGCTTGGAGATCTCGAAGAACTTGTCCAGGAAGTTCGGCGGCTTCTTGCCGTTGCCTGCTCCGGGTGCGGTGGTTGCGTGTGCCGCTGCGTGCCCTGCGCCCTTGTCCCCGTTGGGGAGGAGCGCAGCCTGCTTCTCAGCGGCGGTCTGCTTTTCAGCGGTATTTTGCATGTCTGCGGTATCCAGGATTTCCATGTCAGCCACCGGGCCCTAGTAGTCAATCCTGGAATCGAGGGTGTTCCATGTGGTGAACGGCTGGAGGACCGCCGGAGCCTGGGGGTCGCCCAGTTCCAGCTTGGATACCGGCATCAGCTCGTCCCGGTTGTCATTCTCGAAGTACTCGTAGAAGACCGCATCATCGAAGCCGACGGATGCGGCGTCATGGCGATCGGCCGCGAAGAACACGCGGTCAATGCGGGCCCAGAGTGCGGATGCCAGGCACATGGGGCACGGCTCGCAGCTGGTGTAGAGGGTTGCTCCGCTCAGGTCGAAGGTTCCCAATTCGCTGCAGGCGTTGCGGATGGCCGTTACTTCTGCGTGGGCGGTGGGATCGTTCGAGGCGGTCACGCGGTTGACGCCATGGAAGGCTTGTCCGTCCGCGGTAACAATGACGGCGCCGAAAGGGCCTCCACTGTTGAGGACATTGGCCGTTGCCAGCTCAATGGATGTGGCCAGGAATTGTTCGGCCGTGACGGTTGTACTCATGTTGCGACTTCCTTAGTGCTGGGAAGCCGGGTGACCTGTCGGGGGGCGCGCCGGAAAGGAGAGCTCCAGTGCTTGGTTACCAGGCTTCAGCATGTGCGATGAAGGTTAAGTTGCGCCTGGTAGATAGCTTCCCGGGATCCGGGTGCCCGCCTTTGGCAGATAGAGCGTAACACCCACGCTGTGAGCCGCGCCATACGTTTTTTGAAAAAAGTTTTTCGTCTTGTGAAATTGACTGCTTGATGGCGGTTGGCGCCGGATATGACCGGCGACGCTCCCACGGACGTTGACTGCCGCCGTCGGAAATCTTACTCTGGCGGGACCGGAGCTGACGTAACGCCCGGAACCTGGATCAGCAGACAGGGCCTAACTGAGCTGGAACGCAGAGACGCCGACCAGACAAGGAACCCTTCATGCTGTGGATCAAAAACCCACTCGGAATCTTCACCGCCAACGACCTCGACGCCGGCAACGGATTGGTGGTTTCCGATTCCGGCACCATCGTGGAACTAGTGCCCGCCGGAGGCCGTCCCTCGGTTCCATGCACCGAGTTCGACGCCTCCGCGCACGTGGTCCTGCCGGGCCTGATCAACACGCACCACCACTTCTACCAAACGCTCACCCGCGCCTGGGGACCAGTGGCCAACGCACCCCTTTTCCCGTGGCTGCAAAACCTCTACCCCGTCTGGGCACGGCTCACCCCGCGAAGCCTGGAACTCGCCGTGCAGGTAGCACTTGCCGAACTGCTATTGTCCGGCTGCACCACCGCCGCCGACCACCACTACCTCTTCCCGGACGGCATGGAAGATGCGATTGACATTGAAGTCTCCGCGGTGCGGTCCATGGGCATGCGGGCCACCTTGACCCGCGGGTCCATGACCTTGGGAGAGGACGACGGCGGCCTGCCGCCCCAAACCACCGTCCAGTCACCGGAGGCGATCCTTGCGGACAGCGAACGACTCATCCGTGAGTATCACCAGACCGGCGCCGGGGCATCCGTGCAGATCGCCCTAGCCCCTTGCTCGCCCTTCTCCGTGACCAAGGAAATCATGGCCGAGTCCGCAGTCATGGCCGAACAGTACGACGTCCGGCTGCACACGCACCTCGCCGAAACCATCGACGAGGAGGACTTCTGCCGCTCCATGTTCGGCCTCCGGACCGTTGATTACCTGGAATCCGTCGGTTGGCTCGGATCACGGACCTGGCTGGGACACGGCATCCATTTCAACGACGAGGAGATCGCCCGGCTGGGAGCCGCCGGAACCGCCGTCGCGCATTGCCCGACGTCGAACATGCGGCTGGCGTCCGGCACCGCACGGGTGCTGGAACTTGAGGCGGCCGGGGTTCCAGTGGGCCTGGGGGTTGACGGTTCTGCCTCCAACGATGCGTCGAACATGATCCTCGAGGCGCGCCAGGCCCTGTACCTGCAGCGGCTCCGATACGGCGCCTCGGTCCCCGTGTCCCGCGCGCTCGGCTGGGCGACCCGAGGATCCGCCGCCGTTCTTGGCCGCTCGGACATCGGGCAGTTGGCTCCGGGAATGCAGGCCGACCTCGCCATGTTCAAGCTCGATTCCCTGCGCTTCTCCGGGAGCCACGATCCTGTTGCTGCTTTATTGCTCTGCGGCGCGGACCGGGCTGACCGGGTGATGGTGGGTGGGTCCTGGCGGGTAGTTGACGGCGCGATTCCCGAGCTGGATGTGGCCGGGCTCATCGCGGAGCACTCGGCCGCGGCCCGGAAGCTGATCGCGGGGTAGGTCCGGCTGCGTGTTTCGGGCGGGCCCGACGCCCGTTTCGACGACTCGCTGCGTGTTAGACGGTTCCTACCGTCTAACACGCAGCGAGTCGTCTAACCGGTGATACCAAGGGCCTTGAGTACCCGCATCTTCAGGGCCTGCTCGTTGAACAAGTCCCTCCACTGGATGCGGATGAACAGCCAGCCTTGCTCCATCAGGGCCTTCTCCCTTTGCCTCTCCCTATATATGACCTCGTCGGTTGGCGCATAGTCGAAGTACTTAATCTTGCCGTCGAATTCCAGGGCAACCATCTTCTTTCTCCACGCGAGGTCTATCCGATACAGCCCTTCGGAGGTAGCCACCGCAACCTGCAGCTCAGGCGTTTCGATGCCGAGCCTTTGCAGGATGTCCCGGGTCAAGGTTTCACCGGGCGACTCAGATTTAGCGTCAGCATTCTCAAGCGCCCGCCGCAGAGTCAGCACACCCTTTCGTCCTGCCAATGAGCGGCACATCTCCCACAGTTTGCCCGTGCTTGCGCCTAAACGAAGAGCATGGTCCATGATGATCAGGGCTTGCCCGTAGCTCAACATCAGGCAGCAATCCACAACCGTGCGCTCCAGAGATGTACAGGGAAGTCCATCAACGGTGACCAACTCATCCGCCTTGAGGCTCCCAGTGTGCGGCACAACGTCCCTGCCGTGTGAAACCCGGGACGGCGTCTTGGCCTGGGTGATGTGCACTCGATCGTCAACATTCCAGAGAAAGAGCCGATGCAGGCGTGCAGCGGAGGTGTGGCTGTAAACCATCCTGCCCTCCGACGTCGCGAGTGTCCCATGGGCATGCGCAGCAATCAGTTGACGGCTTCTGACAACCCGCGTTTGCGCCACCCAAGTGCTTCCCCGGATATAGCAACCGCGCCTGAGCCTGACCAGCTCACCGGACCGGACCAGGGCAGCAATAGTTCGGGCGCTGAAACCTGCACTTTCCAGCTCATTGGTCCGCCATAGGTTCATGCCCGCAGGGAGCTCCCGCTGCTTCTTTCCAGTCATTCCACAAGCGTCTTTGAGTCCGCTCCAGCAGCGAAGGCTCAACGTGCCCTATGTGGAAATCCCGGCTTCGACGACTACCTGCGTATTAGACGGCAGGAGTCGTCTAATACGCAGCGAGTCGTCGAAACGGGCGAGGGGGGCGGGCTGGGAACGGGAGGGAGCCCGGGCGGGGGTGGGGCGGGCATGACAAAGCGGGCGGCACCTCCCCAGGTACCGCCCGCTCCGTTGGCTCTGTTGCGCAGAGTCCACCCCTGACAATTCCCCGCAGCGGCAGGGCCCTGTCCATGCTGGCGAGGAAAGGTAACCGTGCTCGCTGAGGACGGAGAAAATCAGGGACGCTGCCGGCCGAAGACAGGGAGCGCCCTGAGCCAACGGGAGAACCCGCCGCTCTTGCGGTCACAGTCGGCCGGAATGTAGAAATCCGGATCCGTGGCGCCGAAGGGCAGGTACAGCTCCTGACCCGGTGCCGGAAATTCTACGACCTTGCCCGTATCCTTCGAGTCCATCTGATCCTCCTCTTTCAGCATCCAAGGTTTCCGTAATTTGGAAACTTTTTATTGATATGTGGAAAGTCTAGGGAATACAAAGAACGCCCGTCAAGACCCCTCCAGTGATCACGGAAAGTTGCTCCGGTCACATTCGGAAGATTCACAACGATCCCCCGGAACCCATGTACAGCGGGCAAACCATGGGCTACTCTCGAATGAGTTCGTGGCGTAGGTCACGTAACCTGAGAGCAGCAGGCAGGGTCGTAATGAGCTGGCATCCATGGATGCCGGCTCTTTTTTGTTGGGTCGGCTCCACCGGAAACGGAGTGGAAACACTCACTTAATTTCATTGATGGAACGTACGTTCCACCTCACAGAAGTTGGGATATGACCATGAGCAACAACATCGTCCTCGGCGAAAACCAGTACGGCAAAGCAGAAGTCCGCGTCGTCAAGGTCACCCGGGATACCGACCGCCACCAGATCGAAGACCTGAACGTCACCTCGCAGCTCCGCGGTGATTTCCAGGCAGCCCACCTCGAAGGCGACAACGGCCATGTGGTGGCAACCGACACCCAGAAGAACACCGTGTACGCCTTCGCCCGTGACGGCGTCGGCTCTCCGGAAGCGTTCCTGCTGCGTCTTGCCGACCACTTCACCGGCGAGTTCTCCTGGGTTACGGGTGGCCGCTGGGAAGCTGAGTCCTACGCATGGGAGCGCATCCAGGCCCACGGCCAGGGACACGACCACAGCTTTGTCCGCAACGGACAAGAGGTGCGTACCGCCGTCGTCGTCCGTGATGGCGCAACCACGCACATCATTTCCGGCCTCAAGGACCTGACCGTCCTGAAGACCACGCAGTCCGGCTTCGTCGGCTACCCGCGCGACAAGTACACCACCCTCCCCGAAACCACGGACCGCATCCTCGCAACGGATGTATCGGCCCGCTGGCGCTACAACACCAACCTCGACGCCGGTGCAACCGACTTCAACAAGAGCTACGAGGACATCAAGGCCCTCCTCCTGGAAGGCTTCACCGAGAACTACTCGCACGCGCTGCAGCAGACCCTCTTCGACATGGGCAAGAAGGTCCTCGAAGCACACAGCGAGGTTGACGAGATCAAGTTCTCCATGCCGAACAAGCACCACTTCCTGGTTGATCTGAGCCCGTTCGGACAGGACAACCCCAACGAGGTCTTCTTCGCCGCCGACCGCCCGTACGGCCTCATCGAAGCAACCGTCCAGCGCGACAACACCACCGCCGCACCGCTCGCCTGGATGGGCATCGCCGGCTTCTGCTAAACCCACCGGCCCGCACCGGGCACGGCACGAAGCCGACCACGGCAACTAAGCCGAACCACGGCTCCAGGCCGACCACGGCAACAAAGCCGAACCAATCCGGAGTTTGTGTACAGGTCCTGCCCTTGAGGCACCCCTCCATACCGGCAGCACCTGTACACAAACCCGACCCTAGGAAACCCCAGATTTTGTTAGCCAGACACAGTTAGCCAGACGAAGACGTCTGCCATGAACCCAGAGAGTCTGCCATGAACATCAAGAAGAAATCCCGCTCCGCGAATCCCACCGCGCACAAGTCGCAGCGTCCCGAGGACCAGCGGCTGCCCATCGGAAGCACGTTCGCGTACGGCTTCCAGCACGTACTCACCATGTACGGCGGCATCATCGCACCGCCGCTGATCATTGGTGCCGCAGCCGGCATGTCCTCCCAGGACATCGGCCTCCTGATCGCCGCCTGCCTCTTTGTGGGCGGCCTTGCCACCATCCTCCAGACCGTCGGCATTCCGTGGTTCGGTTCGCAGCTTCCCTTGGTCCAGGGCGTCTCTTTCGCCGGCGTCTCCACCATGGTGGCGATTGTCCAAGGCGGCGGCGGGATCCAGGCAGTCTTCGGGTCGGTCATCGTGGCCTCGCTGATAGGCCTTGCCATCACGCCCCTGTTTTCGAAGATCATCAAGTTCTTCCCGCCGGTAGTTACCGGCACGGTGATCACCACCATCGGTTTGACTCTCATGCCGGTGGCCGCGAACTGGGCCATGGGCGGCAACGCCAAGGCAGACAACTACGGCAGCATGGCAAACATTGGCCTCGCGGCTGCAACCATGGGCGTCGTGTTGCTCCTCAGCAAGGTGGGCAACGCCGCTATCTCCCGCCTGTCCATCCTGCTGGCCATGGTCATCGGCACCATCATCGCCACCGTTTCCGGCATGGCGGACTTCTCCAAGGTTGGCCAGGGCGACATCGTTGCTTTCCCCACCCCGTTCGCTTTCGGTGCTCCCACGTTTGAAATCGCCGCGATCATCTCTATGCTGATCGTCATCCTGGTGACCCTGACCGAAACGTCCGCGGACATCATCGCAGTGGGCGAGATCGTTGACACCAAGGTCGATTCCCGCCGGATCGGCAACGGCCTGCGCGCCGACATGCTCTCCAGCGCCATCTCCCCGCTGTTCAACTCCTTCACCCAGAGCGCCTTCGCCCAGAACGTCGGCCTGGTGGCCATCACGGGCATCAAGAGCCGCTTCGTCGTCAGCGCCGGCGGCCTCATCCTGGTGATCCTGGGCCTCCTGCCGATCCTTGGCCGGGTTGTCGCAGCGGTTCCGACGCCCGTCCTGGGCGGCGCCGGCGTCGTACTCTTTGGAACGGTTGCCGCCAGCGGTATCCGCACCCTCGCCAAGGTCGAGTACAAGAACAACATGAACCTGATCATCGTTGCGGCTTCGATCGGCTTCGGCATGATCCCCATTGCT
This sequence comes from Paenarthrobacter sp. YJN-5, assembly GCF_015040095.1. Lineage (NCBI taxonomy): Bacteria > Bacillati > Actinomycetota > Actinomycetes > Micrococcales > Micrococcaceae > Paenarthrobacter > Paenarthrobacter sp. YJN-5. The sequence goes on along the minus strand of NZ_CP053544.1, from coordinate 816,339 downwards.
GCGCCGAAGTTCTACGACCAGTTCCCCACCTGGTTCTCCACGATCTTCCACTCGGGCATCAGCTCGGCGGCAGTCATGGCCATCATCCTGAACATCCTGTTCAACCACTTCAAGGCCGGCAACACGGACAACCAGTCGGTGTTCGTGGCCGGGACGGAGCGGATCATCACCAATGAGGACATCAAGTGCCTCAACGAAGGCGACCGTTTCGAGAACGGCAAGCTGATCGACGCCGACGGCAATGAAGTCCCCATCAAGACCAACAGCGTCTCGGAGCACTAGCTCCCGGCACCGGCAGAAGACGGCAGCGTCCCGCGTGGAGGCTGTCGTCTTTTGTCGCGTCGCGCGGAATGTACGACGGCGGCACACACCCGGGCGGGATGGCGGCACAGGCCCGGGGCGTCGAGACAACAAAAGATGGCAATGTTTCCAGGAAACATTGCCATCAAATGCCAACTCGGTGGTTAGTTTTGGTTGAGCTCCGCGGAGATCGCCAGGGCTGCTTCACGGAGCATGGGTACCGCGCGGTCGGCGAAGCTCTGGTCCACACGGGTGATGGGACCGGAAACGGAGATCGCCGTGGGTGTGGGAGCGTTCGGGACGGCCATGGCAAAGCAGCGGACGCCGAGTTCCTGCTCCTCCTCGTCAATGGAGTAGCCGCGTTCACGGATGAGCTTGAGGTCTGCCAGCAGGGAGTCGATGTCTCCGATGCTCTTGGCCGTAGGAGTAGGCATGCCGGTGCGGGCCACGATGCCGCGGACCTGCTCGTCGTCCAGTTGCGCCAGGATGGCCTTGCCCACGCCGGTGTCGTGCGTGTGGGCGCGGCGGCCGACCTCGGTGAACATGCGCATGGAGTGCATGGACGGAACCTGGGCCACATAGATCACCATGTCCGAGTCGAGGACCGCCATGTTGGAGGTCTCGCCGAGCCGTTCAACGAGGTTCTTGAGCTGGGGACGCGCCACGGCGCCGAGCTGCTTGCTGGCACCCTCGCCGAGCCGGATGAGCCGCGGCCCAAGGGCGTAGCGCCGGTTGGGCAGTTGGCGGATGTAGCCAAGGGCCACCAAGGTGCGCAGAAGGCGATGGATGGTGGGCAGGGGCAGGTCCGTGGACGACGACAGCTCGCTGAGCGTGACATCCCCGCCTGCGTCGGTGATCAGTTCCAGCAGTTCAAAGACGCGCTCGACGGACTGCACGCCTCCGGAGGCTTTTTCAGCCATTCCCTTGTCTCCAATGACTCAGATTCCGACAACTCTTATCCGCATCGTGAAAAGAATTGCTTAGAACACCCAAGATACAGCACAGCGGACACCTTGGCGACGAGACCAAAGATGACCCGCGAAGGGGTTGTATTTCCACTTTGCAGATAATAATATCCATAATACGAAAACATTCAGTTTTGAACGGCGGCCCTCGAACGGGCCCAACAGGAGGAATTTCAATGGCGAACCCGAGCCCCGGTAACTCGATCACCCTGCGCGTCTCCGCGCCGTCGAGCTTCACCGCGACGAGCGAACTTGCTGCCGCAGTTGGCGCCGCCGGTGCCGCAATCACCGCGCTGGACGTCACGGAATCCCACCACGAGACGATCGTCGTCGACGTCACCTGCAACACCACCGACGATGCCCACGCAGCCCGCGTCAAGGATGCCCTGAACGCCCTCGACGGCGTTTCCGTCCAGCATGTTTCCGACCGCACCTTCCTGATGCACCTCGGCGGCAAGCTCGAAGTCGTCCCCAAAGTAGCCCTGCGCAACCGCGACGACCTCTCCCGCGCCTACACTCCCGGCGTCGCACGTGTCTGCCTCGCGATCGCCGAGGACCCTGCCGCTGCCCGCAACCTGACGGTCAAGCGCAACACCATTGCCGTCCTCACTGACGGCTCGGCCGTGCTGGGCCTGGGCAACATCGGTCCGGCTGCGGCCCTTCCGGTCATGGAAGGCAAGGCCGCCCTGTTCAAGCAGTTCGCCAACGTGGACGCCTGGCCGGTCTGCCTGGACACCCAGGACACGGAAGAGATCATCAAGATCGCCAAGGCCATGGCACCGGTTTACGGCGGCATCAACCTCGAAGACATCGCCGCACCGCGTTGCTTCGAGATCGAAAAGCGGCTCCGCGACGAGCTGGACATCCCGGTCTTCCACGATGACCAGCACGGCACGGCAATCGTTACCCTCGCCGCCCTGGTCAACGCCCTGCGCGTCGTGGACAAGAAACTGTCCGAGGTCAAGATCGTGGTCTCCGGCGTCGGCGCTGCCGGCTCCGCCATCATCCAGCTCCTCAAGGCACAGGGCGCACAGCACATCGTCGCCGCCGGCCGCTCCGGCGCCATCCACTCGGGCGAAAAGTACGACGACGAGCACCGCAGCTGGATCGCCGCGAACACCAACGAAGAAGGCTTCTCCGGCACCCTCCACGAGGCCCTCAAGGGTGCCGACGTGTTCATCGGCGTCAGTGCACCGCACGTGATCGGCGAGGAGCAGGTGGCTTCCATGGCAGAGAACGCAATCGTGTTCGCCATGGCCAACCCCACCCCGGAAATCGATCCGGGCATCGCGTCCAAGCACGCAGCAGTCGTGGCGACGGGCCGCAGCGACTTCCCCAACCAGATCAACAACGTCCTGGCGTTCCCCGGCTTCTTCCGCGGCCTGCTCGACGCCGGAGCATCGGACATCACGCCGAACATGCTGGTAGCTGCAGCCGAAGCCATCGCCAACCGCGTGGCTGACGACGAGCTCAACGCGAGCTACATTATCCCCAGCGTCTTCGATCCCCATGTTGCCGCCGAGGTTGCTGCTGCGGTCGCCGCAGCCGCCCAGGAAAACGCCGCCAGCTAGCACCAGCGCACTAGACAAAGGAATCCGCTCACATGGCTATCACAGTCACCGATCCCCGGCCGATCGATCGCGCCGAGGAAATCCTCACTCCCGAGGCACTGGGCTTCATCGAGGAACTGCACAAGCGCTTCGCAGGTACCCGCAACGAACTCCTCCAGGCCCGCAAGGCCAAGCGCCAACAGGTTGCCGAGACCAGCCGCCTGGACTTCCTCCCGGAGACCCGGGAGATTCGCGACGGCGACTGGAAGGTCGCCGAGGCTCCTGCGGCTTTGCAGGACCGCCGCGTTGAAATGACCGGCCCGGCCACCCCGGCCAAGATGGCCATCAACGCCCTGAACTCCGGCGCCAAGGTCTGGCTCGCCGACCTCGAGGACGCCAGCACTCCCACGTGGCCCAACGTCATCGACGCCATCCTCAACCTCCGTGACGCAGCCCGGGGCACCCTCAGCTTCACCTCCCCCGAGGGCAAGGAATACCGTCTGCGCACGGACGCTCCCCTTGCGGTGGTTGTGGCACGCCCCCGCGGCTGGCACATGGAAGAGAGCCACCTTTTGATCGACGGCGAACCCACCGTGGGTGGCTTGGTGGACTTCGGCCTGCACTTCTTCCACATCGCCAAGCAGCTGCTCCAGAACGGCCACGGCCCGTACTACTACCTGCCCAAGATGGAGAGCCACCTGGAGGCACGCCTCTGGAACGACGTCTTCGTCTTTGCCCAGGACTACCTCGACATCCCGCAGGGCAGCATCCGTGCCACGGTGCTGATCGAAACCATCCCTGCCGCCTTCGAGATGGACGAGATCCTCTACGAACTGCGCCACCACGCCTCCGGTTTGAACGCCGGCCGCTGGGACTACCTCTTCAGCATCATCAAGTACTTCCGTGATGCCGGCGAAGAGTTCGTCCTCCCGGACCGCGCAACCGTCGCCATGACCGCCCCGTTCATGCGCGCCTACACCGAGCTCCTGGTCAAGACCTGCCACAAGCGCGGCGCCTTCGCCATGGGCGGCATGGCCGCAGTGATCCCCAACCGCAAGCAGCCCGACGTCACCGCCGCAGCCTTCGAGAAGGTCCGCGCTGACAAGACCCGCGAAGCAAACGACGGCTTCGACGGATCCTGGGTTGCCCACCCGGACCTGGTCTCCACGTGCCGCGAGGTGTTCGACTCCGTGCTCGGCGATCCGGAAAACGGCGGCAAGAAGAACCAGATCGACAAGCAGCGCCCCGAGGTGAACGTCACCGCCGAACAGCTGATCGACGTCGCGTCCGCCGGCGGTACCGTGACAGAGGCCGGGCTGCGCCTGAACCTGTACGTCGCCGTCGCCTACACCGGCGTCTGGATTTCCGGCAGTGGCGCCGTGGCCATCCACAACCTCATGGAAGACGCAGCGACGGCGGAAATCTCCCGTTCGCAGGTGTGGCAGCAGCTGCGCAACAAGTCCATCCTCGCGGACACCGGCAACACCGTGACCCGCGAACTGGTCACCCGCATCCTCGGCGAAGAGACCGAACGCCTGCGCATCGAGTTCGGTGACGAGAACTTCACCAAGTACTACGAGCCGGCGTCCAAGCTGATCGAGGAAATCTGCCTCTCCGACGAGTACACGGACTTCCTCACCACGCCCGCGTATGAGCTGGTGGGCTGAGATGGGTTCATTCTCCGCATCGGACCTGAAGCATATCGAGTCCCGGCTCGCCGCCACGGACCAGTTGCTTGACCGCAACTACCCCGGCGACGACGGCTCGCGCCAGCCCATCCACACGGTTTACGTCCCCGCCGACCGCTTCACGTCCACCTTCGCTGCCGATTGGGGTGCCCAGGCACTCGCGACGGCGGAAGCACACGGCGGTCTCGAGAAGCTCGGCCGGTTGCTGGGCCAGGAACCGGAACTCGCGGCTGCTGTTGCCGCCCGGGTTTCGGCCAAGCTCGCTTCTGAGCCCATCGAGGACCTGCGCCTGGACTTCGAGGACGGTTACGGTGACCGCGGCGACGAGGCAGAAGACGCCGACGTCGTTGCTGCCGCCAAGGCTGTTTCCGCAGCAGTCGCGGCCGGCACGGCACCGCCGTTCATCGGCATCCGTTTCAAGTGCTTCGAAGCTGCAACGCGTGCCCGTGGTTTGAAGACGTTGGACCTGTTCGTCTCCACGCTTGCCTCGGCCGGCGAGCTTCCCGAGGGCCTGATCCTCACGCTGCCGAAGGTCACCACGGTGGCCCAGGTCCAGGCCATGGATTATGCAGTGTCCCGCCTCGAGGAAGTCCACGGGCTCCCCGCAGGCCGGCTCCGCTTCGAAGTGCAGGTGGAAACCCCGCAGCTCATCCTCGGTGCCGACGGAACCTCGCCCGTGGCACAGCTCCCGCACGTGGTACCCGGCCGCATTAGCGCCCTCCACTACGGCACGTACGACTACAGCGCCTCCTTGGGGATCTCCGCCGAGTACCAGTCCATGGAGCACCCGGTGGCCGACTTCGCCAAGGAAGTCATGCAGCTCGCCGTGGCTGGTACGGGCATCCGCCTCTCCGACGGTTCCACCAACATCATCCCCGTGGGCGATGCCGTGGAAGACGCCTGGAAACTCCACGGCCGGCTGGTACGCCGCTCCCTGGAAAACGGCTACTACCAAGGGTGGGATCTCCACGCCGCCCAGCTGCCCAGCCGTTTCTCGGCGTCGTACGCTTTCTACCGCGAAGGCCTCCCCGCAGCGGCGCTGCGGTTGCGCAACTATGTCGAGCGGACCGAAGGCGGCGTGATGGACGAGCCCGCCACCGCCCGTGCCCTGGCAGGATTCGTCCTCCGCGGCGTCCAGTGCGGCGCAGTGGGGACCGACGAGGTCAAGGCGCTTGGCGGCGTCGAACTTCCACAGCTGACCGCACTGGCGCACCCGCGGCTCGCACAACCAACTTCGCACTGATTAGGAGCACCCTGATGGGCAACTATTACTACCCGACCGGTGGCTTGCCGCCTCAGACCCACCTGACCACGGAACGGGCCATCGTCACCGAGGCGTACACCGTGATCCCCAAGGGCGTCCTCACGGACATCGTCACCAGCAACCTGCCCGGCTTCACCAACACGCGGTCCTGGATCATCGCCCGGCCGATTTCCGGGTTCGCCACCACGTTCTCGCAGCTGATCGTGGAGATCGCCCCCGGCGGCGGTGCTCCCAAGGCCGAGTTCGAGGCAGGCGTTGAGGGCGTCATTTTCGTGACCAAGGGCCAGCTCAACCTGACGCTCGACGGCGAACTGCACCACCTCGAAGAGGGCGGCTACGCCTACCTCGCGGCAGGTGCGGAATGGGGCGTGGAGAACGTTTCCAACGACATCGTGTCCTACCACTGGATCCGCAAGGCGTACGAACGGCTCGAGGGCTACGAGGCCAAGTCCTTCGTGACCAACGAGAAGGACGTTGAGCCGACGTCCATGCCGGACACCAACGACGTCTGGAAGACCACCCGCTTCACGGACTCCAGCGACCTCGCGCACGACATGCAGGTCAACATCGTCACTTTCCAGCCCGGCGGCGTGATCCCCTTCCCGGAGACCCACGTCATGGAGCACGGCCTGTACGTCCTCGAGGGCAAGGCCATGTACCTGCTCAACAACGACTGGGTTGAGGTTGAGGCCGGCGACTTCATGTGGCTGCGCGCGTTCTGCCCGCAGGCTTGCTACGCCGGCGGACCGGGCGAGTTCCGGTACCTGCTGTACAAGGACATGAACCGCCAGGTGAAGCTCACGTAGTTTTGGTTGGCTCGAGATCGCCGGAACGCTGCCCTTTCGCAGGGAACGTTCCGGCGATTTCGTCGTTTTCGTGCCGTTTCAGCGCCGACGGCCGATGGCTAGCCCCGCCCAGAAGGAAAGAGCCAGCAGGCCAACAACTGAGATGGCCACGCCAAGCTGTGTTTCGTTGCTCAGGAATGAGCCGTTGTTTCCCACGAACACCTCATTGCTGAGGGGCGCGTAGGCGAACCAACCCACCTCCGCGTTCAGGCTGGCCCACGCCACCGCGACCCCCACAGCCACAGTGATCAGTCCCAGCAAAGGCACGACGGCGGCCCGGACTTTGCGTGCAGGGTGCGGTGAGTGGTGTTCCCCAGGTGTGTTGTTGTCCCCCATGCCCGCTAGCCTAACCCCTCCCCGGCACCCAACTAAGTCGCAATAGTGCGCGTTTTGACGGGTCTAAACGCGCACAAACGCGACCTACTTGGGGGTGCCGGCGATCCGGTAGGACTCCTGGAGGAGCCCGGTCAGTTCATCGACGTCGATCTTGTCCAGGCGGATGAGGATCAGGTTGGGGGAACCGTCGTGATGCGGCGTCCAGTAGAACTTGTCCGGGTCCATGGCGGCGAGCGCTTCACGTTCCCCCGTCTTTACCGTCACCACTCCTTCTTCCCAGATCCGGGCCATCAGCGTCTTCGCGAACCATGCCGGCTGACCCCAGCTGGAGCGCTCGGTGACTCCGGGCAGGCCCAGGCATATTCCTCTTACGTCCTCCTCCGTGGCCATGGTTTACTGTGGCACGCCGCGGTTAGGGCCGTCGAGGCCCCGGGTCGCCGGAAAGCCGCGAAACCGCGGGAAAGCGGCGAAACAGGAGCACCGTTCCGGGCGACAGCGCAGGCTTGCGGCGAACACGGCACACCGACACACGGGACAGCAGCGCTCGGGGGTTCGGGGCGGAACCGCGGACCTTTGGAATCGGTAGAGTGCTCGCATGGATGACAAAGCAACGTTGCTTCATTACCTGCGCACCCGTCGGGCCGACCTGCTCGGAAAGGTAGAGGGCTTGAGCGAATACGATGCCCGCAGGCCCATGACTCCCACCGGCACCAACCTCCTGGGGCTGGTGAAACACGTGGCCAGCGTAGAACTGGGGTACTTCGGGGAGACCTTCGGACGCCCCAACGGGAGGGATCTCCCGTGGTATGCGGACTCCGCCGAACCCGATGCCGACATGTGGGTCCCGGCTGATGAAAGCATGCAGGACATCATCGACCTGCATCACTTCTCCGCCAAGCGCAGCGACGAAACCATCGAGTCACTACCCCTCGACGCGCCCGGCGTCGTGCCTTGGTGGTCCGAGGACAAAAAGAACGTGACTCTGCACCAGATCTTGGTCCACATGTGCGTGGAAACTGCCCGGCATGCGGGCCATGCTGACATCATCCGGGAACTCATCGATGGTTCTGCGGGTCAAGGGCCCAATGATCCCAACATCTCCGGGCGTAACTCCGAGGAATGGGCCGCGCACAGGTTCAGCATCGAGCAAGCTGCACTCGAAGCGGACGGCCTCAGCTGATTCCACCCCGCCCACTGAAACTTGATGGGAAATTGAGCTAAACGAACCCGATCCTTGATGATCCGGCGTGACTCTGGTTGCAGGCGAAGCATCCACGGAGGCTTCGGCTACGAATTTCCAGCAAGGACACAAGGACGTGGGGGAATGATGGATCAGGCAGAAGCTCAAGCAGAGGTGATGACCGTCAAAGGCATCATCCAGGACCAGCACCCGGTGGACTTCCACGCGCTGGGCGTTGCGGGGTGCATCGACCGGCTTGCCGAGCCTTTGCGCCGCTCCGGTGTACAGGTCAGTTGGGAGATCCCCCATCACGGCATTGAGATTTCCTCGGCATCTGCGGGACTGCTGTATCACGTGGCCCAGGAGACCTTCAGCAACACCCTCAATTACGCCGGTGCCAGCGAACTGACCGTCAAGCTCAACGCGGTCTACCACGGCATCCAACTCACCGTCCGTGACAACGGCAAGGGCTTTGAAATCCACGCTGCGCCGAGTGGACGCCGGCACGGCTTCGGGCTGTTGCTCATGTCCTTGGCGGTACACGATGCAGGCGGCATCCTGGACATCACCTCCGAAGTTGGACGCGGAACATCCGTCAGTGTGACGCTGCCCCTGGATTGAGTCCTGATTGGGACCTAAATTGACTGCCCCGGCCATGGAACCATGGCAGGAGCCGACGTATTCTGTAGCTACTTTTCAGCCTGGACTCCGGACGGAACGGCAGGAAAATGGCGCGGAACAAGGGTCAGAGCATCGGTTTGGGCAGGTTCCTGTTCAGGCTTTTCGGCTTCTTCTTTGTTAGTTTCCTCTGCGGCGTGCTCATCTCAGGGCTCATAGTGCCCGTGGTGGCATTCACCAGCAGCACCGTGGGCGGATCCATTGGGTTCTATCAAAGCCTTCCCAGCCAACTGGACGTTGAATCGCCGTCGTTGTCCAGCAAGGTAGTAGCCTCCGACGGAACGCCGATCGCCACTTTCTACGCGGAGAACCGCGTCAAGGTCCCCCTGGACCAGATGTCGCCGTTCATCCGGCAGGCGATTGTGGCCATTGAAGACAGCCGCTATTACCAGCACGCGGGCGTCGATGCCCAGGGCATCATGCGGGCGTTGACTTCCAACCTGACCAAGGGCACACGGCAAGGGGCGTCGACGCTGACCCAGCAATACGTCACCAACGTCCTCAACGAGTCACGGCTGTCTGACGGGCGGCCCGAGGACGTGGTCCTGAGCGGACAGAAATCAATGGGCGACAAGCTCCGGGAGGTGAAGCTTGCCTTGGAGCTGGAGAAGAGGTTCACCAAGGACCAGATCCTTGAGGGCTACCTGAACATCGTGTTCTTCAACCGGAACGCATACGGCATTGAGGCAGCATCTCGGTACTTCTTCAGCACCTCAGCCAAGGACTTGAACCTTCCCCAGGCTGCGATGTTGGCCGGGTTGGTGAACGGCCCCAGCATCTACGACCCCACTGTGGACCCGAACGCTGCCATTGCCCGGCGAAACCTGGTCCTGGACCGGATGCTGGAGCAGAGCATGATCAGCCAGGCGGACCATGACGCCGCAGTGGCCACGCCTGTGGAATTGAAGATCACGCCATCCCTTCAGGGCTGCGCCGGAGCCGCGATCGCCACGTACTTCTGCGATTACGTATCCCACCTCATCCTCAACAATGAAGCCTATGGGGCCACCTTCGCCGACCGCGAGCGCCTCCTGTACCGGGGCGGGCTCACCATCACCACCACCCTCGACACCCGCCTGCAGACAGCAGCGCAGGCACAGGTGGACGCTTCGGCCGGAGACAATCCGGACAAGTGGGGTGCCGCCTTGACCACGGTCGAACCGGGAACAGGCAGGATTTTGGCGATGGCCCAGAATACGGTGTTCGTTCCGGAGCCCGGCAAGTTCGACACGCAACTGAACTTCAACGTCGACGCCAAGGATGAGAACGGCTACGACCTCAACGGCGCGGGCGGCTTCCAACCTGGATCCACCATGAAGCCGTTCATCTACGCCGAGTGGTTGAACGAGGGGAAGAATCCCACGGCCGTGGTGGATGCCTCACGCAGGGTTTACCCGGTGGGTTTCCCCTGGCGTTCCAGCTGCGGCAGAGTCCTTGGCGGGTACAGCAGCGCACAGAAGGCCCAGAACCTAGGCGCCGATGACGACCTCCAAAACAACGATGCCGGCTACTACCGTCCGATGCCCATCAACTACGGCCTCTACAACTCCATCAACACCGCAACGTTCGCCACGGCAGCCCAGCTCGACTTCTGCGGCATCCAGCGCATGGTGGATACCGTGGGACTGCACAGCGGCCTGGACAACGCACCCGTCAACATGCACCAGATCGGAAACCTGCTGGGCTCCATCGGTGTTGCTCCCTTGGTCCTGGCGAATGCCTACGCCACCTTCGCCAATGACGGCCGCTACTGCAAGCCGATCGCCATCACCGAGATCACCGATGTCCAGGGCCGGAACTACGATGCCCAAAAGACTGAATGCCGGGATGCCGTGAAACCCTCGGTCGCGCGGGGCGTGACGGCAGTGTTGCAGGATGTCCTCAAGATCGGTTCCGGCGTCTACATCAATCCCAAGGTCCAGAACCAGGTCCCTGTTGCGGCAAAGACCGGCACCTCCAACAACAACGGGGCCACTTGGATCGCCGGGTACACCACGCGACTGGCCACGGCTTCCTTCTTCGGGGACACCACGGCAGGGCAGCAGCGGGCAGGGCAGAACGTCACCATCAACGGCAAGTTCTACAAGTCCTTGGACGGCTACATGATCGCCGGACCCCAATGGGCCAATTACATGATGGAAGCCACCGCGCTCTACCCAAGCGGCGCCTTCAACCCGCCGGCTCCCCCACCCCCGCCGGTCGCCACCGCACCGGCCGTACCGCGACCCACCGGACGCTAGGGTCAAGCAAGCCAGCGCACGACGGCGGCCTCCCGCCGTCGTGCGTGTCAGCGGGCGTAGCGTTCCGTGAAGTTCCTGAGGATCCGCATGGGCTCGGTGACGGGGTGCTGGCGTGCAGTCCGGATGAGTTCGTCGGCCTGGTGCGGCGGGAAGTATCCGGCATCCTTGTAGATCGTGATGCGCGTGGTGAGGCCGTCCACGTCAAGCTCCGGGTGGAATTGCGTGGCGTAAAGGTTCTCCTTGATGCGGAACATGTGCACCGGGCAAGCCGGGGAGCTGGCCAGCAAGACGGCGTGACCGGGAAGTTGGCTGCAGGCTTCCTTGTGGCCAACGAACGCCTCAAAGGTTGGCGGGAGGCCCTTCAACAAGGGGTCCTGTTCGCCGTCCTCCGTCAACGTGATCCGGGTTGGCCCAACAGGTTCCCCGAATTGGCGGTCGATGGTGGCGCCCTGGTGGACACCCAGCGTTCCCACCCCGTAGCACGCGCCAAAAAACGGGAAGTCGTCGGCGACGATGCGGTCCAGCAAACGTGAGAGCTCACCCTCCACACGGATCTGAGCCGCGCTCTTTTCCTCCACAGGGTCGCTGGAGGTGTACGGGCTGCCTCCAACAATCACGCCGGAGTAGTCATCGAGGTCGATGGGCGGCAGGGGCCCTGCTTCCAGCCTGACGCGGACCAGCTCCCGCTCATCGAGGCCGCTGTAGCGCAGGTAGGCCTGGTACTCGTCGTCGGCTGCGTGGTCTTCGGCGCGGGTTGCTAGCAAGAGGAATGGCTTCACAGGCCCAGTCTGCGGGAGGGCGCTGGTTGTTTCCAAGCGCGTTGCGCAGGAGTGCGGGCCGCTGAGGGGGTGTCTGACAGACACTCCCTCAGCGCGTCAGTATTGCGTAGCTTTGACATTGTTCGCGCTAACGCCCCGGGTGCGATCCATTGTTGAGGAGCCATATTGAAGCAAGACCCGTCCGCAGTTGAAAGCCAAGCGACCGAGGACATCAAGGACACCCAAGAGCCACTGTCACAGGAAACGACGGCGGCTCGCGGCACGCCGCAGTGCGCTGTGTCCGGAAGGCGCCCTGCGTCCGGCACGCGGCAGCGCCCCGCGTCCGGAGCGCGCCCCGGCAAAATACCTTGGTCCGCCCTTCTGGTCCTCGCAGCCGCCGGGTTCACGGCCGTCACAACCGAGCTGCTGCCATCGGGTTTGCTGCCCCAGATCAGCCGGGACCTTGGTGTGGACGAGTCGGCCGTTGGATCGCTCACGGCAGCATACGCCGCGATCATCGTCTTCACGGCTCTTCCCTTGTCGCGTCTCTTGGCCGGCCGCGTCCCGCGCAAAACCCTGTTGCTTGGGACCATGCTCGCGTTCGCACTCAGCAACGTGCTGTTGGCACTAAGCCCGACCCTCGCCGTCGCGGTGGGTGCACGACTCTTGGGCGGCATCGCCCATGGCATGCTGTGGTCCACCATGGCCCCGTACATTGCGCGGATTGTTCCTGCCCACTCCATGGGGAAAGCCATGGCCGTGGTGTTCAGCGGCAACAGCATCGCCTTGGCCGTCGGAGCGCCGATCGGAACACTGATGGGCACCGTCCTGACGTGGCGGGCTTCGTTCGTAGTCCTTGCAGGCGTTGGAGTCCTTTTGGCCTTCCTGGCGTTTGGGGTACTGCCTGCAGTGAAGGATCCGGGCAGCCACAAAGCACCCTCCTTGCGGGCTGCCCTCAAGTTGCCGGGCGTCATTGCCGTGGCCATCGCCTGGCCGTTGTTGTTGCTGGCCCATTTCGCGATCTTCACCTACATTGCCCCGTTCCTCCTTTCCTCGGGACTGCCCGAAGCGTTCACCGGCATATCCCTCTCCGTAGTGGGTGTCTCGGGGCTGGTGGGCATCTGGATTGCCGGCCTGACCGCAGACTCCTATCCACGGCGCTCGGTGATGACCGCCGTCGGGCTTCTCCTGCTGGTGTTCGCGCTCATGCCGTTCCTGGGCACCACGGCCGTGGGCGTTTTCGTTTTGATGGCGGTGTGGGGCGCAGCGTTCGGCGCGCAGGGCATCTACAACCAGGCGGCGATCCTGCGGGCCGGCGGGGAGCACAAGGACGCAGCCAATGGGATCACGGTGGTGACCATCCAACTGGGCATCGCCGTGGGTGCGGGATACGGGGCCGTTGCCCTCACCACTGCGGGGGCGCAGTGGATTCCGCTCGCCGCGGCCCTGCCCACGGCCATCGCTCTGGCCATCATGATCGCCGGCAGGCGTGGCGGTTACCCGGCCGGGGGCAGGGAGGTCCGCCGTTAACATCTCCGAAACATGCCGGTCACGCGATCTTCACGAAGGCGGGATTTCTGTAACTTAGCCGCAACTTAGCTCTTCTGAACCGGAAACATAGCTCACCGACTATTGATCGGGGGTTAGCAAGGGGCCGGATTTCCAAGGCCCGGTTTTCGGACAGGTTTGATCAGAAGGGAACGCAGATGGAGATCTCTGCGCAACACGTCTGGCTGATGCTGGCGTCGGCAATGGTGCTTTTCATGACCCCGGGCCTCGGGCTGTTCTACGGCGGCATGACGCGCGCCAAGGCTGCCCTCAACATGATCATGATGAGCTTCATCTCCGCTGGCATCGTGGGCGTGGTGTGGGTCCTTTGGGGTTACTCCATGACCACCGGCGACGGTTTCCTGGGCCTGTTCGGGAACCCCTTCGCGCACTTCGGCCTCCAGGATCTCATCGGATCCCCCGACCTCATCAAGGCCGGCTTCGCTGCAACGTTCGCGATCATCACGGTCGCCCTCATCAGCGGAGCCATCGCCGACCGTGCCAAGTTCGGCGCCTGGGCCGTGTTCGTGCCGATCTGGGTAACAGTTGTCTACTGCCCCTTGGCGTACATGGTGTGGGGCGGTGGCCTCATGAGCGCAGGCGGCGCCCTGACCAGCATCTTCGGACAAGTGATCGACTTCGCCGGTGGTGCGGTAGTTGAGGTCAGTTCCGGAACCGCAGCTTTTGTCCTCGCTTTGATCGTGGGAAAGCGTCACGGCTTCGCAAAGGACCCCAACCACCGGCCGCACAACGTTCCGTTCATCATGATCGGGGCCGCCATTCTGTGGTTCGGTTGGTTCGGCTTCAACGGCGGTGCCGCGACCACCGCCGAACAGGCGGGCCTCATCTGGGTCAACACTCTGGTGACGCCGGCTGCCGCGATGCTCAGCTGGCTGGTGGTCGAAAAAGTCCGGCACGGACACCCCACTTCCCTGGGTGCCGCCTCAGGCGTGGTTGCAGGGCTGGTGGCCATCACGCCGTCGTGCGCCAACATCAGCCCGCTCGCCGCCGTCGGTTTGGGCTTGGTGGCCGGCGCGGCCTGTGCGGTGTTCGTGGATCTCAAGTACAAGTTCGGCTTTGACGATTCTCTGGACGTGGTGGGCGTGCACTTCGGTGCCGGCGTTATCGGAACGCTGTCCCTCGGATTCATCGCGCTTCCCCTCGATGGGTCTGCCGGAGGCCTCTTCTACGGTGGCGGCTTCCAGCAACTCGTCGCCCAGGGCGTCGCGGTACTGGTGACCATCATCCTCTCGGGCCTAGGCACACTGGTCATCGGGCGGGCGATCCACAAGACCATCGGCTTCCGCGTCACCCACGAACACGAGGTCACCGGCGTGGACCTCACCCAGCACGCTGAGACTGCCTACGAGTTTGGCCTCACCGCCCACGGCCACTTCCGGCAGCAGCAGGCTCACCTCGCCTCATTGCTCAAGCGCAAGCCCGAGCCGGCACCCGGTGTGGAGTCCCGGGAAGACAGCTACGTTTAGTCCCCGCCGTTCCAGAGCCGCTGCCACCAGGAACGTTTCGACGGCGGTTCGGGTTCAGGTTGCGGCGGGGCGGAAGCAGCACGCCGTTCCCGCCACCGTTCCACTTCCAGCTCGACGTCCCGCAGCTTGGTAATCACGGGCGGCCCGCCCTGCAGTTGGCGGCGGGCTTCGATGACTCGCTTGTTGAAGTCCTCCAGCGTCTCCCGGACTTGTTTCTCCATGAGGAACTGGTCCAGCTTGGCCTCCAGCTCCGCGTCTTCGGTGCGCAGCAGAATCGCGGGAGGGCCCAGGCCGCTGATCTGTTCGCGTTGGATGAGCCCCTTGACCCACCAGTCGGGGTCGTAGCCCTTGCCGAGGCCGGGAATCGGCTTGCCGGCGTACTTGAGGTTGTCGAACTTCCCCTGGGACATCGCTTCGCGGACCAAGTAGTCGGCGCGTGCAGCCTCGTTGACCTTGCGGCGTTTCTCCCTCAGAGCATCATCCGCGTCCAGTTCAGCCCGTTCCCGGGCATCGCCCACGGAACTTCGGCCCGCCCGGAGTTCGGCAGCACGTTCCAGTTTTCGCCTGTTGTTGTGGTCGCCCATTGCCCCACCGCCTCTCACGATCGTCCGTAGCAGCTGGAATCGTGGTCTACCTCCCAGTATTCCCCAATGCGTCGGTGGTGAAACATGGAATCCGTGTTCCGCCACGACCCACTTTGGCCAACGGGAGGCTCCGAAGGGCGCCGGAAATGCGGCGTGTTGGAGGCACCCCTGGCTCAAAGTGGGTCGTGGCGGAACAGGTGTTGGTGGGGACGGTCTAGTTGACGGCCATCCTCGGATCCAGCTGCTCAATCCCTTCCGCCGTCACCAGGATGACGCGGGCCGTGCAGATGTCATAGAACAGCCCCGTGGCCTGCACCTGCCCGGAGGCCAACGCGGGTCCGGTCACGGCATGGTCGTGAAGTTTGCGCAGTTGCACAGCCACGTTCACCATGCTGAGCTGATCCACGCGGCTGAACCCCTCAGCAGCTGCCGCCAAGGCAACAGGATGGCCATCAACCAGTGCTCGGTAGGCCGGCCGGGCATGGTCCAGCCACGCATCAAAGCCCGAACCCAACGCAGGCGCGGGGCCCGCGGCATCCGCCAGGACAGCCTTCATCGCCCCGCAATTCGAGTGCCCGCAGACCACGATCGAGTCAACGGCCAACCCTTTGACGGCGAAGGCCATGACGGAATCAATCGAAGCCTCGTCATCATCGCGGCAGACCACGTTGCCGATGTTCCGAAGGGTCAGGAGGTCGCCGGGTCCACTGCTGGTGATGAGGTTGGGATTAACCCGTGAATCGACGCAGGCAATGAACAGGGTGTCCGGGTTCTGTTCCTCGGTGAGGTCCTGGACCAGGGGCCGGACTTTGTCGGCGTAGCGGCGATGGTATTTGTCGATGCCCAGGAGGATTGACCGCAGCGGGGGGTGATCGTGTCCGTCGTCGTCCGCTGTTTGATCGGCCGGCGCAGCAGGCTGCCAGGACGATCGCGGAGGGAGCGGAAACTCACGCAGGTCCTGCCGCTGCGGTGCGCTGTGGGCGGCATCGGTGAAAGCCGTGGTTCCGTGTTCTTCGATGGTGACCGTGGCCCCGGTGCTGCGCTGTTGTGCCTGCCATGCGGTGAGCGCTTCGCGGAAGGCATGGTCCAGGTAGTCGGCGTTGAGTTCCACCAGTGCGTCCTGGCCGGCGGGCACGGAGTGGAGCACACGGTTGAGCCGGGGAAGGGCAAAAAAGCTGCAGGATCCGGCAATGGTGAGCCGCCACGGCTGGCCGTCGAGCACGGGCTGGTGGACGTGGATCTGTGCACGGAGAACCCTCCATAGGACGCACACGGCGGCCAGCGCGAGGCCGATGATGACGCCCTCCAGGAGGTTCAACGCCACAACACATACCAACGTCACGGAGTACACCAGGAGGTCGCCCGTGCGGAGGCTGGTCTTGATGTCGGCGATCTTCACGAGCTTGGCACCGATCACCAGCAGCAAGCCCGCGAGCACGGACAGGGGAATGAGCTGGATGATGCCCGCAAACAGGGCCGAGAAGAGGAGCACCCACACCCCGTGCAGGATCGCGGAGGCACGGCTCTTGCCGCCGGCTTCCACATTGGTGGCACTGCGGACGATCACGCCGGTGACCGGGAGGCCACCCAGCATGCCGGACACCATGTTGGCTGAGCCCTGCCCCACCAGTTCACGGTTGAGGTTGGCGCGGGGTCCGGTGTGCATCTTGTCAACGGCCACCGCGGACAGCAACGACTCGATGCTCGCGATCAACGCCACGGTCATGACCGCCATGCCGACGGACAACCAATTGCCGTCCGGCAGCACCGGCAACGCCACGGCGTCGAAAAGGGAGCCGCTGAAACTGACCCGCTCCACACCAGGCGCTACCGCCACGGACACCGCCGTTACTGCGACGACGGCCGCCAGGGGCCCGGGCACTTTCCGCACCGCTGCGGGGAGGTACTTCCACACGATCAGCACCGCCACGACCGCAAGCCCGAGCAGCGCGGAGTGCAGCTCGACCCGCGTGATGGCGGCCGGCAGGCCTGCCAGGTTCTCGACGGCGGAGTCCCCCGCCTGCCCGCCCAGGAGCACGTGGAGTTGCTGCAGGATGATGGTGATTCCGATGCCCGCGAGCATGGCTTTGACCACCACCGGGGAGACGGCCAGAGCAGCGCGCCCCACGCGGCTCAGCCCCAGGAGCAACTGCACGACGCCGGCAGCAGCGGTGATTGCGCACGTCACCTGCCAGCCGAACTCGGCGATGAGCCCGGCGACCACCACCGTCAGACCTGCTGCCGGGCCGCTCACCTGGAGGACGGAGCCGCCGAGGCTGCCAGCCACAATTCCGCCGACAGCCGCGGCGATGAGGCCGGCCATGATGGGCGCACCGGAAGCTGCGGCGATGCCGAGGGACAGCGGGAGTGCCACCAGGAAGACGACCAGCGAGGCCGGGAGATCAGCGCCCAGGCTGGCTGGAAATCGGAGCCTTTTGTGTTCTGGCGGGCTGTGGGCGTCGTTAACGGACGTTTTGGACTTGAGGGTTGGATGCATGGGATGTTCCTTGGCTCGGGGAGTTGACGACCCCAGCCTAGGAAAACTGTCATGCCTTGTGACAAGGTTTTGTGACAGAGTTGACAAACTTGGTGAATCAGCGGCTTCATGCAGCGACAAGCGGGAACTTTTGCCTCCCCCGACGACGTTGAGCACCCGCCGTCGTACGTTTGCGTTCGCAACCCTCCAGGTTCAGGACACGACGATTCGGGCGCCAAAAGTTCGCGACCCGAAGGTAAGGCTCCTTAGGGTAGGTTGGTGGGAACCGGAAAACGGCCAATCGGCAGCTTGGAGGCATCTATGGGCGAAACCACCGAATTCCAACCAGTGCTGATCAGCTCGGAACCGGTGCAGCTCCAAGCCCTGCAGCCCACGCTCGACGCCGTGCACACCCACATAGGCGATGTCCCTGCCCTGCTGGACATCGCGAAGGACATCGGACGGACTGCCCCGCACCCGGGTCAGGGCAGCACCGGCAAACTGTGGGAGCTCCTGGCCTCGGTTACGGCAGTGGATGTCGCGGCGGGGCGGATCCTGGAACCTCACCTCGATGCCCTGCATATCCTCGCCCAGGCCGGCCACGACCAACCAGCCGGCGCGTGGGGTGTTTTCGCTGCCGAGGGTCCGGGGCAGAAGCTGGAGGCCAAGAAGGATGACGACGGCGGCTACGTCCTGGAAGGCGACAAACCGTGGTGCTCCCTCGCCGCGCAACTGGACGGGGCAGTCATCACAGCGCACCTGCCCGGAGAAGAGGGTCGCGCGGCCTTCGCCGTCGATCTCAAGGACCCCGGCGTCACTTGCGGGGAGCCGGCGTGGACCAGCCGTGGACTACGGGAAATCCCCAGCGGCCCAGTACATTTCAACAGGGTTCCGGCCACCATCATCGAGGGTCCGGGTTGGTACCATCAGCGGCCGGGATTCGCGTGGGGCGGCATGGGCGTAGCGGCGTGCTGGCTCGGCGGTGCCATTGCTTTGGCACGCGACTTTGCCGAATCCTTGGCCAGGTCCGCGGACAAGGGGCGGGCGGCTGACCAAATCGCGCTGGCCCACCTCGGCGACATCGACCGCACCATCAACTCCGCCACCGCATCACTCGCACGCGCAGCCGAACGCATCGACGCCTTCGAACCTGATGCCTTTTCCAGCACGTGGAGCGGGGCGCTCCGTGTCCGCGGAACCGTTGCCGCCGCCGTCGAACGCATCCAAACCCTGGTGAACCAAAACCTGGGCCCGGGCCCGCTGGCCTTCAACGAGGCGTACGGAAAACGCATGGCGGACCTGTCCCTCTACGTCCGCCAGCACCACGCCATGCGGGACGACGCGCAGCTCGGCGCCCGCGCCCTGCAAGGGGACCGCGAATGGTGACCTTCACCCACAACGACGCCGGCACCCCCGAGGCCGACTGGGATGCCAGCGGCGTTGGTGAGCTCCCGGAACTGCCCTTGAATGCCGAGGAGCTCGCCGGCATGACGTTCGTCATCCTGGCAGCCCATCCCGACGACGAATCGCTGGGCGCCGGCGGCCTCCTGGCCAGGCTCCACGCGCTGGGGGCCACCGTCCGCCTGCTGCTGTGCACGGCAGGTGAGGCGTCACATCCGGAATCCACAACCACGACGCCGGAACAGCTTGCCGCCGTCAGGCTCACTGAGTTCGGAGAGGCCGTGTCCGGGCTGGCGCCCAGCGCCAAGTGGCGGTTCGTAGAGGTTCCGGATGGTCGCGTGGCCGCACAAGTTGATAGCGTTGCCGCCGCCATCCGACGGGAAGTGGCCGAGTCCGGCGCCCCGGCCGACAAGGTGGTCCTGGTCGCCCCCTACCGCTCGGACGGACATACCGACCACGATGCCCTCGGAAGCACCGCGGCCCGGATCGCGGCATCAGAAGGCTACGGGCTGCTCGAGTACCCCATTTGGTACT
Organism: Paenarthrobacter sp. YJN-5; assembly: GCF_015040095.1. Lineage (NCBI taxonomy): Bacteria > Bacillati > Actinomycetota > Actinomycetes > Micrococcales > Micrococcaceae > Paenarthrobacter > Paenarthrobacter sp. YJN-5. The sequence continues at coordinate 796,505 of NZ_CP053544.1, read as the reverse complement.
GGCTCTGGGCCGGTCCGGAAGATGGGACATGGGAATTGTGGGTGCGACTGCCGCTGGGCCCTGAGGAACGCCGGGCCAAGGCACAGGCCATGCACTCCCACGCATCCCAAACGCAGCCACTCTCCGAGGAACCCGGCGACGAAACACTGCTGTCCCCTACGTTCCTGCAACACTTCTCGCGGAGCTGGGAGACATTCGCGTGGACCCCTCCAGCCGGCGGGTCAAACACCGCCTGCGACGCCGAGTCCATCTTCGACGCCGTTCATGCCCGCGAAGAGGACCCGTGGGACTACGCCTCGGGTTGGTATGAACGCCGCAAGCGGGCCCTGACTCTCGCGGCCCTGCCGGAAGAGAGGTACGAGTCCGGGCTGGAGATCGGCTGCTCGATCGGGGTCCTCAGCGCCGAACTTGCCCCGCGATGCGAGCGGTTCCTGGCCCTGGATGCGAGCAGTACGGCCCTTGCCCAAGCCACCCGTCGCCTGTCCGGCATGGGCCATGCGGGGACCGGACACCTGACCGTGCCGTCGGAATGGCCCTCCGGAACGTTTGACCTGGTAGTGGTGTCAGAGATGGGCTATTACCTCAGCCCGGATGAACTCGATGGAATGCTGCACCGCGTCAAGGACTCCATCCGGCCTGGCGGCACGCTGCTCCTGTGCCACTGGCGCCACCCGATCTCCGGCTGGACATTGGACGGAGAAACCGTCCACAGGACCGCCCGCCGCGTGCTCGACTGGCCAAGCCGGGGGCTGTACCGGGAGAAGGACTTCCTTCTGGAAGTCCTCGTCGCCCCGGAGGGTGCGGCGTGACAGGGCGGGCGATCCGGCACGTTGCGGTAGTCGTGCCTGCGCATAACGAAGAAGAGGAACTCGGCCCCGCCCTGAGCGCCATCCGCCATGCGGCCGACGCCCTGAGCGCCGGGAATCTACATCCCGAGGTCCTGGGTGCCGAGGCCCGGAGTGCCGAGGCCTCGGCCGCCGAGGCCTCGGCCGCCGAGGCATTAACCGCGCAAGGAACACAGGTGTCCGTCAGCATCACGGTGGTTTTGGACAGTTGCACCGACGGTTCCCGCGATATCGTCAATGCCCATGCCTCCGCCGACGCCCGGGTCCGCATGCTTGAAACCCGTGCCCGAAGCACGGGAGCCAGCCGCGGAGCCGGCGTGATGGCCGCGCTGGCCGGCCTCGACACGGGCCGCCGCACCGATCCGGACACGGTCTGGCTGGCCAACACGGATGCGGACTCCAGCGTGCCAACAAACTGGCTGATCCGGCAGGTGGAGTTGGCCAACGCCGGGGTGGACGTCGTCTTAGGCTCAGTCGAACCGGATGCCCGCACCGCAGACCCGGGGATCCTTCGCCGCTGGCTTGAGCTGCATCCTTTCCGGGAGGACCACCCGCACATTTACGGAGCCAACTTCGGCGTCCGCGCGTCCGCGTACCTGGCCGTGGGCGGGTTTCCGAAGTTGCAGGCACATGAGGACCGGATTCTGGCCACGCGGTTGTCACGGCAGGGATTCCTGATCAGATCGACGGACACCAACAGGGTGGTCACGTCGTCCCGGACAACAGCCCGGGCACCCCAGGGATTCGCCACCTACCTGCGGGCCCTCGGCGAACTGGCGCCTGTCACCGCGGATATCGCCTAGAGCGCCCCTAGTGCCGGATCACCGACTCCACTGCGGCGATGGCTGCTGCCGTGATCATCTCCCTCTGTCCTGAACCCTCTACGGTCAAGAGAATCCCGCGCTGTTCATAGGCACTGATGACGGGACGCGTTTGCTCCCGGTAGAGCTCCAGCCGCCGCTTGATGACGGGACCGGTATCGTCGCTGCGGCCCTGCTCCTTGGCCCGCAGGAGCATCCGTTCCAGCAATTCGTCGTCGGATACTGTGAGGGCCAGGACGGCTTCCAGCGCCTGGTGCCGCGTACCGAGCAGCGCGTCAAGCGATTCCACCTGGGCCACGGTCCTCGGGTACCCGTCCAGCAGGAAGCCCGCACCGGCGTCGTCATCCTCCAGGCGCTGACTCAGCATCGCTGTGGTGACGTGGTCCGGCACGAACTCGCCACGGTCCATGTAGCGTCCGGCCTCCGCACCGAGGCTGGTCCCGTCGCGGACATGGGCCCTGAAGAGATCGCCCGTTGAAATCGCGGGCACGGAGAAGTGCTTGGCGATGTGTTCAGCCTGTGTTCCCTTGCCCGAACCGGGAGGTCCCATGATGATCAGTCGCGCCATGACGCTGGTCCATTCGAAAGAGGCGGCGGAGACTTCAACCATACGCCCCTGCGCTTTGTCGCGGCACCCCGCCCTTGCGACCCCCATCACATCGGAGTACGGTTTTTGAAACGTCACAAAGAAAGCGCTTTCCCAGACTCTTGAGGTGAAATTCCATGACACAGCACGCCCCGGTCACGTGGATCGACGGCGCACCCCCCGCCACGCTCAGCGGTGGCTCCACTTGGGGAATGCCCTTCCAGCGCGGAACAGTCCATGACGCCGATGCCCTGTCCGTCGTAGACGCGGACGGCACCGCCACCCCCTCCCAGGCCTGGCCCTTGGCTACCTGGCCCGACGGCTCCCTCAAGTGGGCCGGACTCGCCATCGGGGCCACGGACAATCCCTCAACCAACTACTCGGTGCAGCTTCCTTCCGGCGAGGCAGACGGAACGCAAGCGCACGACGCCGGTCCGGCAGCCGCCGTCGTACGTGAACCGCAGGTGGTGGTCACCGAAACGGCGGAAACCATCACAGTCTCCACAGGAACAATGGACATGCTTCTGCCGCGCACCGGCGACCGGCTGTTCCGAAGCCTGACGCGGGACGGCTCGGTGGTGGCCCGGGACGCACAACTGGTAAGCCTGCTGCAGGACGGGATTGCCGAGGGTGCGGGCAGCACGAGCCGGGAAGGATTCACGGGCCACATCGAGTCGGCGACGGTGGAACAGAGCGGGCCCGTGCGGGCTGTGGTGCGGCTGGATGGACGGCATCGTTCGGATAGCCCACAGCCGTCGGGACGGGAATGGCTCCCCTTCACTGTTCGTTTCTACTTCCTGGCCGGCGCCCGGAGCGTGCGCATGGTGCACTCGTTCGTGTGGGACGGAAATGTTGAAAAAGACTTCCTGGCCGGCCTGGGCGTTCGTTTCACGGTCCCCTTGGCCAGCGAACTGCACGACCGGCACGTACGGATTGCCGGCGCGGACGGCGGGTTCTTGGTGGAGGCCGTCCGCGGACTGACGGGCCTTCGCCGCGATCCGGGCACCGAAGTGCGGAAAGCCCAGCTCGACGGGGAACCCACGCCGCCGCTGGAGCAGTGGAAGCCGGAGGTCTCCGAGCGCCTGCACCTGATTCCCGCGTGGAACGACTTCACCCTCACGCAGTTGTCCGCCGACGGCTTTGAGCTCCGCAAACGGACCGCCGCCGGGCATGGTTGGGTGGGGATTTCGGGCGGCACCCGGTCCGCCGGTTTCTGCTCGCTGAGCGACGTCGGTGGCGGCTTCGGGATAGGGGTACGGGACTTCTGGCAATCGCACCCCGGGCAGTTGGACATCCGAGGCGCTGCTACGGCCGAACCCAGCGTAACGGCATGGCTCTACTCCCCCGAAGCCCAACCCATGGACCTGCGTTTCTACCACGACGGCCTAGGCCAGGACACCTTCGAAGAGCAACTCGAAGGCCTGGAAATCACGTACGAGGACTACGAGCCCGGTTTCGGCAATGCACAAGGGATAGCAAGGACGCACGAGCTCACGCTCTTCGCCTACGACTCCACTCCCCCGGTCGAGTCACTGGCAGCCGATGCAGCGTACGCCTCCCGGCCACCGGTCCTGCAACCCTCGCCCCAGTACCTGCACAGCGCGGGCGTCTTCGGCGACTGGACGCCGGTGGATCGAAGCACGCCTCCCCGCGCGGAGCTCGAAGACAAGCTGGACTTCCTCTTCGACTTCTACCGCGGCCAGCAGGAGCAGCGCCGTTGGTACGGTTTCTGGAACTACGGCGACGTCATGCACACCTACGATTCGGACCGGCACGTCTGGCGCTACGACGTCGGCGGCTATGCGTGGGACAACTCCGAACTCTCGCCGGACTTGTGGCTTTGGTACATGTACCTCCGCTCCGGCCGCGCCGATGTGTTCCGTTTCGCCGAGGCCATGACCCGGCACACCGGCGAGGTGGACGTCTACCATCTGGGCCCATGGCGCGGTCTCGGCTCGCGGCACAACGTCCAGCATTGGGGCTGCAGCGCCAAGCAGTTGCGGATCAGCAACCCCGCCTATCGCCGCTTCTACTACTACCTGACGGCCGACGAACGGACCGGGGATCTCCTCACCGAGCTGGTGGACAGCGACCAGAATTTCCTTGGCCTGGACCCGGTCCGCAAGGTTCGCCCCGATGCCGATACCTACCGCCCGGACCGCGGCTCGCTGGGCGTTGGGCTGGGTACCGACTGGGGCTCGCTCGCGGCCACCTGGCTCACCGATTGGGAACGCACCGGCAACCCCCGCTCACGCGACCGCCTACTGGGCACCATGGCTGACATCGGCGCCCTCAAGTACGGCTTCCTCACGGGCGAGGCACTGTATGACCTGGATGCAGGAAGGTTCGACGCCGGACGCGAGGTCATCAGGGTCTCCCACCTGAGTGCGGTGTTCGGTTTGGTGGAGATCTGCAGCGAACTCATCAGCCTGGTGGCGGACGCCGGGTTCGAGGAGGCCTGGCTGCAGTATTGCCGGCTGTTCCTGGCCTCACCCGAAGAGCAGGCCGCCGAAGTGGGCCAAGCGTTGGACGGCATCTACCTGACGCAGGCCCACAGCCGCCTCACAGCCTACGCAGCAGCCCGGCTTGGTTCGCCTGAGCTGGCCGCATCGGCCTGGTCCAGCTTCAGCGTCGGCGGCGAAAACCTGAACCATGCCGAGGCATTCACCCTGAAGAAGATCATGCCCCCGTATGTCCTCCAACCCGTTGACGAGGCGCCCACGGTGTCCACCAATGACACTGCCCAGTTTGGCCTGGCCGCCATCCAGAACCTGGCCCTCATCGGCGGGCACCTGCCGGGGGCAGCCTCGCAGCAGTAGCCCGACGCGGCGGTTCTCCGCCCGCCGCTGGAGGCTCCGGCGTCGTACGCCCGGGGCCACGAAACCACCGGTCGCCGCACACAACAAAGCCGCCCGCCTCCTTTCGGGGGCGGGCGGCTTTGTTGTGTGCGCTTACTTCTTGCCGGTATAGACGACGGCGGGTGCTGCCGGAGGCTGCATGCCCTCACCCACAAAGAAGCTCGGGTGCGGCGGCTGGTTGTACGCCACGTTCTCGCGGGCGACGGCCGTTCGGTACACGGTGTCGTGCATCAGGGTCCGCAGGCGAACCTCGGTGGGAGCTGTGGTGGTGTAGATCCGCAGCTCCGTGCTGTCCGTGGACGGCCAGGCGATTTCCTCGCGCCAATCGCCGAGGATGTCCGCCTGGATGGACGGGTTGCCCTTGGTGGTGTTGTTGCTGCGGGCGCCATCGGCGGTCAGCAAGCGATCGCTGGTCTCGGTTTCCCAGTTCCACTTGGAGATAGTGGGGACGCCGCGGGACACGGTGGCGTCGTAGTCGTGGTCCACGATTTCACGCAGCAGGTCGCCATCCCACCAGGCAAGGAAGTTCGCGGCGGGGATATTTTCCGCGATCAGCTCGCCCTTGGCGGACATCAACTGGCCCCGCGGAGAATCCCACGCCGCCGTCCCGCCTACGGCCCATCCTTCGGCCCCTTCATAGCGGGGATCGATGTCGCCCGCAGCTCCACGCCCGGTGTCCTTGGTGGCCGGGATGCTCCACAGCACCTCGCCGGTGGCAGCGTCCCGGAACGTGGCGCCACGGTTGCCGCTCTGGCTCATGCTCTCGTGGACGGCAAAGGTTTCCAGGCCGGGCCGCGAGGGATCCAGATCGCCCGTGTGGATGGCGTCGCCGTGGCCGAGCTTGGTGTTGTAGAGGGGCTGGCCATTGTCGTCGATGGTCATGGAACCGAAGACGAACTCGTCCTTGCCGTCCTGGTCAACGTCAGCCACGGAGAGGTTGTGATTGCCCTGGCCCTTGTATTGGTCGCCCGCCGCGTTGGAATCGAAGGACCAGCGCTTCACGAGCTTGCCGTCAACCAGGTCATAAGTCACCAGCACCGTACGGGTGTAGTAGCCGCGGCTGAACATCATGGACGGGTGCTCGCCGTCCAGGTACGCGACGGCTGCGAGGAAACGATCCACGCGGTTGCCGTAGTTATCGCCCCAGCCGGCCACGGATCCGCGCTCAGGCTCATAAGCGACCGTGTCCAGGATGGTCCCCGTCCCGCCCTTGAACACCGTGAGGAACTCCGGGCCGGCCAGCACGTAGCCGGCGCTGTTGCGGTAGTCGGCGTTGGCGTCGCCGATCACTGTGCCTGAAGCATCCGTGGTGCCATCCGCCGTCTTGAGCGAAACCTCGGCCTTACCGTCGCCGTCGAAGTCGTACGCCAGGACCTGCGTGTAGTGCGCCCCGGCGCGAATGTTGCGGCCGAGGTCGATGCGCCATAGCTTGGTGCCGTCCAGCTTGTAGGCGTCCACATAGACGTTGCCCGTGTAGCCGGACTGCGAATTGTCCTTCGCGTTGGACGGCGACCACGTCTGGATGACCTCATACTTGCCGTCACCGTCGAGGTCCGCCACGGTGGCGTCGTTGGCCGAGTAGGTGTAAGCCTTGCCGTCGGGGGTGACGCCGTCCGCCGGCTTGTCCAGCTTGATGCCGAGGTAATTTTGGGCCAGCGGCGTGACAGCCTCGGTCAGCTTGTCCTGGCCTTGGCCACTGCCCACCGTCTTAATGACGTAGCTTGAGGTGGCCGTTCCCGCAGGATCCACGAAGAAGGTTGAATTGCGGATGGGTTCGGGCGTGATGTTGACGCCGTCGCGGAGCACTTGGAACCCGATGCTGTCCTTGTCCAGGCCCAGCATGCGCCAACTGACACTCACGCCTTGGTCAGTCAGGACCGCCACCGGCGCACGGTCCAGGTTTTCCACCTGCCTCTTCGGCGTTTGGTCCTGCTTCGCGCTGACGACGGCGGGCGCGTTGCCTGGCGCTGTTTGGGTGGTTGCCGCTTGCGCGATGGGCACACCCGTGAAGGCCAGGGCTGCCGCGGTGAGGGTGGCCATGGCCGTGAGGGGAACGAGTGGTCTGCGGGAGGAACATTTCGAGGGGTAAGCCAAAGAACATCTCCTTTGATGCTGGACAGCGGAGGGTCCGCCGTCCACGTTTGGAACGTTTCACTTGCTTCCAGAAAACGCTTTCCGCGGTCTATGTTTACAGCGCTCCACACCTTGGTCAAGGGTTTGACTGTAAATTACTGTGTGTTTTCGATTCTTGATGTTTACTTTTGTTGACATTCACCCTGAAGGTGAACCGGCATTGCCTCTGGTCCGCATCCGGGAATCCGGATATCGTAAGTATGCTGACAAATTCCGAGCGAGCCAGGAGGACACTGTGACCGAGAAGGATACGGAACGCATCACCGCAAGCGAAGACACCTTGAACCCAATCACCCACCCGTTCGACCAAACCAACGGCTTGGCGGACGACCTCGACGGCGATTCCGACGGTACGGCTGAGAGCGATACGCGCAGCGAAGCCGAACGCACGGACGACGACGAATCAGGGGCAGGCGTACTGGACGGCGACACCAACGAGGACGCCACAGGCCCCGAAGGCAGGAAAGGCCCGGGTGCCGTGCCGCCCCTCGGCGGAGCACTCGGACAGCACTAGCAGCACGTGGAATGCCGCCCCGGCCATCGCCCGGGGCGGCATCTCTTCGTCACGACTTCAAAGGAACCTCATGACTACCTGGCTTATTACCGGTTGCTCAACAGGCCTCGGCCGGGCCTTGGCGAAAGCCGTGCTCGAGAAGGGGCACAACGCGGTGGTCACCGCACGTGACACCGCAACCCTGCAGGACCTCACCACTGAATTCCCGACGACGGCCCTCGCCGTGGGGCTCGATGTCACCGACGCCAACCAGGTTGCCGAAGCCGTGAAGAAGGCGGAGGACCGGTTCGGCGGCGTTGATGTGCTGGTCAATAACGCCGGATACGGTTACCGTGCGGCCGTCGAAGAGGGCGATGAGGAGGATGTCAGGGCCCTTTTCGACACCAACGTGTTCGGCCCCGTATCCATGATCAAAGCGGTGCTTCCCGGCATGCGTGCACGGCGGTCCGGGGCCATTGTGAACATCTCCTCCATAGGCGCCCGGATTTGCCCTCCCGGTTCCGGTTACTACGCCGCTTCCAAGGCCGCGCTGGAGGGCATCTCGGGGTCAATGCAGAAGGAGCTGGCGCCGCTGGGAATTTCGGTCACCGCGGTGGAGCCGGGAGGATTCCGCACGGACTTTGCGGGGCGTTCCCTGACGCAGTCCGCGGAGGCCATCGATGACTATGCTGACACCGCCGGAAAGCGCCGCAAGGAAAACGACACCGTTCACGGTACCCAGCCCGGCGACCCGGACAAGGCTGCGCAGGTGATCATCGACGCCTTTGAAGCCGAAGAGACGCCCGCCTTCCTGTTGTTGGGAGCGGACGCCCTGTATGCCTACGACGCCGTTGAAGAAGCAATGCGGGCCGAGGTGGAGCGCTGGCGGGAACGGAGCGGGAGCACCGGTTACACAGAGTAAAGAGCAACGTGTAATCGGTCACACTTGGGCGGATTTGCTTGTCATTCAGGGCAGCCACCATGAACCATGAATGAGGGAACGCGTTCCCAACAAGCTGAATCAGCAATCCTCACCGACGAGGATGCGGCCCCGGGCGAAGAGGCTTGGGGCTGTTAAAAGCCTGAGTGAAAGTACTGACAATGACGACACATACTGACTCCATCTCGCTTAAAATCTGGGATAACTCGGCAATCGACCACACCATCGAAGCCGCTATCCGGGATCTCACCCCTCGCGCCGCTGCGGAGAACTGCGGTATCTCCGTGACCCTCAGCGGACCCAAGACCTTCACGGTCAGCCTTAACCGCTAAGCAGTCCAGACACACAAAAAGCGGACGACTCCGGTACCCACCGGCGTCGTCCGCTTTTTTGTTGCTCCGCGAGTTCGCTGGAAACGTGCCAAACACCCTGCAAGTTTCCCTACGACGCCGCAGGTTTTGCGCCCGGCCGGTGACCAAGCCGTGGAGTAGCCTTGGACTTCGAGGCACAGCTTGGCCAGGGAGGACGCATCAGTATCCGAAGCGCAGGGATCCTGCTTTACAGGCGGTCCGCGGAGCATGGCTTGGAACTTTGGATTGCCCATATGGGCGGCCCTTTCTGGGCCCGCAAGGACCAGCACGCCTGGTCCATCCCGAAGGGTGAATTCGCAGACGACGAAGACCCGTTGGTTGCTGCCCGGCGCGAGTTCACGGAGGAGATCGGGTCACCTCCGCCGGACGCGGAGTACCACCTGCTGGGTGTCTTCCGGCAACCCTCCGGCAAACTCATCACCGCCTTCGCAGCGGAAGCCCCGTCTTTCCAGCCGGAGGAAGTGGTGAGCAACACCTTCCCCATGGAATGGCCCAAAGGCTCCGGTTCCATCAAGGAGTTCCCCGAGATCGACGACGCCCAGTGGATCGACGACGCAACGGCACGCACCAAGCTGGTCAAGGGTCAGCTGCCCATTGTGGATGCGCTGGTGGCGCACCTCAATGCTTGATCAGCGTCTCAACGCCGCCGAAATCTGCGGTAGGCCCTCGATCTCAAGCCGTCTCAGACGACCGTGAAGACCACCTAAATGAGCCCCATTTCCTGTCCTAGCGCCGATAACTCGTCCGCAGCGTCCTTCTGGGCCACCAAAGCCCGGCGTTTGTAATCGTAGAGTGACTCCGCCATCACGCGGCGGTGTGTGCCTACCTTACGGAACTCGATCTGGCCTGATTCCAGTAACCGGACCAAATAGGGACGCGATACGTTGAGCAGATCCGCGGCTTGCTGGGTCGACAGTTCGGCATTCATCGGGATGACGGTGACTCCTTGCCCGGCCGCCATCTTTCCCAGGATTCGAATCATCAGTTCGGCTGCAGGTCCGGGCATCTCCAGGTGCCCCCCGTCAGCCACTGTCATCTCAACCGGCTGGCGCGGGTCAGTGTGCGAGTCCACGGCTCTCCGCAGGACCTTCAATGCGTCCCGGGCCATTTCAGCATCGCTTCCGTGCGGATACGCCGGAGTTGCCGGCTCAACGGTCATCGCGCGTCCTCCTAGGTTGGGCAGGGTACCCAAGCAAGCTTAGTCGCTAAACGAAATAAACGAAACGCCTTCCTGCTATCGGCTCTTCCTTGTTGTGAACTCCCGGATCCAGTCAACGGTTTCGGGGTGGTCCAGGTGGAGGCCGTGCCCCGCACCCGGGACGCGCACCAGCAGTGAACCCCGGATGTGCCGCCGGAGCGCAACGGCATTCGGCAGCGGCGTCAACGGGTCCTCCGTCCCGTGGAGAATCAACGTCGGAGCAAGGATGGAACCCAGCTCCGACCACGCGTCATGCTCACGGCTGGCCCTGAAGTGACGCGACTTTGCCCAGGCCGAGGCCTTGGATGTAAAGAACGTTTGCACCGCATCGGGGTGGTCCGCAGCCCACTCCGCGTCGAAGAACAAAGGGGCCAGCCGAGCCAAGTCGCCGCTCACCAGGGCCGCCATGGCCGCCGGATCCGCCCGCATCCCCGGATCCGTTGATCGTCCTCCACTGCTCGCAGCCAGGATCAACGTCCTCACCCGCTCAGGGAAGTCGATGGCGAGCCACTGCCCTATCCGGCCACCCATGGAGTGCCCATAAACGTGCGCAATCTCCACTCCGGCGGCGTCCAGTACAGCAACCGCATCGGCAGCCAGCAAACGGGTGGAATAGCGATCAGCTTGCCCCTGCCCGCTGCGGCCAATCCCACGGTGGTCGAAGCGGATCACGCGATAGAAGCGGGACAGCAGTTCCGCCGTCGGGCCCCAACCGTCCATGGCCGTCGCCTGACCTGCGATCAACAGCAATGGCTCCCCGCCGCCGGACTCCGTCCACGCCAGTTCGGTGCCGTCAGGGGCCGCAGCAAAGTTCACCGTGACACTTTATCGGGGCAGCGGCCGGAAGAGTCTGCGCGGCGGCTAGCGTTAAGGGATGACCGCGGAATACAGGTACGACGTCGACGTGCTTCACCTTTTGGTGTCGCCCGCGCATGCCTACTTTGGCAGGGCACGGGAGGGCGCCGCAGATGTTCCGACCACCGATGCACCGACTGCGGAGCTTGTTGCAGGCAAAGGCATTGTTGGCGACCGTTTCTTTGGCAAAGCGGCGCACATGGATGCGGCAGTGACTGTGTTCGCGGTCGAGGCGCTGGAGGCTATAGCTGCCGAACTCGGTTCCGGGCCGTTTGATCCCCTGTTGACCCGGCGGAATGTGGTGATCCGAGGCGCGGAGCTGGCACCCCTGCTGGGCCACGAATTCGTCCTCGAGTCGGGCAAGGATTCCGTCCGTTTGAAAGCCGGCCGCCCCGCCCACCCCTGCGCGTGGATGGACCAGATGTTGGCTCCCGGCGCCCACAAAGCCATGCGGGGAAGGGGCGGAGTAAGATGCCAGGTGATCTCCGGCGGGTTCCTCCATCGTGGGCCTGCCACCCTGGTAAGCCCTGTCCCCCTGGACCCGGCCCGCGCCGGGGAAGCTTCCGTGCTGCGGCCCACCCGGCTGCCCTAGCTGCGAACCTGCGCCTCACACCTCCGCAGCCGGCGCCGCGAACTGGGCTTCGTAGAGCCGGGAGTACGCGCCACCGGCGGAGAGAAGCTCCGAGTGGGTCCCCTGCTCCACGATCTGCCCGGACTCCATGACCAGGATGAGGTCGGCGTCCCGGATCGTGGAGAGCCTGTGCGCGATGACGAAGCTGGTCCGGTCCGAGCGCAGGGCATTCATGGCCTTCTGGACCAGCACTTCCGTACGGGTGTCCACCGAGCTCGTGGCCTCATCCAGGATCAGCACTGAAGGGCGTGACAGGAAGGCCCGGGCAATGGTGAGCAACTGCTTCTCCCCTGTCGAGACGTTGCTGCCCTCATCGTCCAACAGGGTGTTGTACCCCTCGGGCAAGGAGCGCACAAAGCGGTCAACATACGTGGCCTGTGCAGCCTCCACGATCGATGCTTCCGAAGCGTCGGGCCGGCCATAGGCGATGTTGTCCCGGATTGTCCCGCCGAACAGCCACGTATCCTGCAGCACCATGCCCATCCGCGAGCGCAGTTCCTGCCGGGACATGGTGGAGATGTCTACGCCGTCCAGGGTGATCCTGCCGCCGTCGAGCTCGTAGAAGCGCATCATGAGGTTCACCAAGGTTGTCTTGCCCGCACCTGTTGGCCCAACAATGGCGATGCTTTGCCCCGGTTCGGCCACCAGGTTGAGCCCGGTGATGAGCGGCTTGTCCGGCGAGTAGCTGAAAGAAACGTCCTCGAAGACCAGCCGGCCGGGCCCTCCGGCCGATGAAGCATCCGAAGGCTCAGGCGATTCTTCCTCTTCGTCGAGCAACTCGAAGACCCGTTCGGCGGAGGCCACACCGGATTGCAGCATGTTCGCCATGGATCCGAGCTGCGCAAGCGGCATGGTGAACTGCCGCGAGTACTGGATGAATGCCTGCACGTCGCCGAGCTGCATTCCGCCGGAAGCCACTTGCAGGCCGCCCACCACGGCGATGGCCACATAGACGAGGTTCCCGATGAACGTCATGGCAGGCATGATCAGTCCGCTGACGAACTGGGCACCGAAGCTGGCCTGGAAGAGCTCGGAATTCTTGTCCCGGAACTTCTGCTGTACCTCGTCCTGCCGGCCGAACACCTTCACCAAAGCGTGTCCGGTGTAGGTCTCCTCAATGTGGCCGTTGAGTTCGCCGGTGTTCTTCCACTGGGCCACGAAGAGCTTTTGGGAACGCTTGGCGATCAGCACGGTGATCCCGAGGGTCAGGGGAATAGTGATGAGGGCAATCAGGGCCAGCAGCGGGGAGAGGATGAACATCATCACCAGCACCCCCAGCACGGTCAGCAGGGAGGAGACGACTTGGCTGATGGATTGTTGGAGGCTTTGGGAGATGTTGTCGACGTCGTTGGTCACCCGGCTGAGGAGCTCGCCGCGCTGGATTTTGTCGAAGTACTTCAGCGGCAGCCTGTGGATTTTCGCTTCGATCCGTTCGCGCAACCGGTAGACGGTCCTTTGGACGACGCCGTTGAGGATGTACGCCTGGATCCAACCGAACGCCGCGGCCAGGACATACAGCACGAGCGTCCAGAGCAGTACCGAGGACAGCGCGCCGAAGTCGATGCCGACGCCGGGTGTCAGGGGCATGGCGCTGAGCATGTCGGCTTTGGTGTTCTCGCCGGCGGCGCGGAGCCCTGCGATCACGGCTTCCTTGGAAACGCCGGCGGGCAGTTCCTTGGAAACGACGCCGGCGAAGATCAGGTTGGTGCCTTCGCCAAGCAGCCGTGGGCCAATGACGTTCGGGCCACGCTGACAACGGCGAACATCAGGACAAGGCCAAGCCAGACCCGTTCGGGATGCAGGGTTCCCAGCAGACGCTTGGCGGAGGCGCCGAAGTTGGAGGCCTTCTCGGCCGGGACGTTCATGCCGGCGAACGGCCCGCCCCTGCCCGGCCCCATCGGGGGACGCTGCGGACCCCGGACAGCTGTACTCATGCCGCCTCCTCCGCTGCGAGTTGGGAGGCCACGATTTCCCGGTACGTTTCGGAAGTCTCCAACAGCTCATCGTGCGTTCCCTGCCCAACGATCCTGCCGTCGTCGAGCACTAGTATCCGGTCAGCATCCGCGATGCTGGAGACGCGCTGGGCGATGATCACCAACGTGGCACCCTGGGTGTGCTGTTTAAGGGCGCGGCGCAGCCGGGCGTCCGTCGCGGTATCCAGGGACGAGAACGAATCGTCAAAGATGTAGAGTTCGGGCTGTTTGACCAGTGCCCGGGCGATGGCGAGCCGTTGCCGCTGACCGCCGGATACGTTGGTCCCGCCCTGGGAGACCGGCGCGTCCAGCCCGCCGTCCATTTCCTCAACAAAGTCGCGGGCTTGGGCGACGGAGAGAGCCTGCCACAGTTCGTCGTCGGTGGCGTCCGGTTTGCCGTAAAGCAGGTTGCTGCGGACGGTTCCGGAGAACAGGTAGGGCTTTTGCGGCACCAACCCGATGTGCCCCCACAGGTGGTCGGGTTGCAGTTCCCGGACGTCCACGCCGTCCATCCGGACGGATCCCGAGGTGGCGTCGAAGAGCCGCGGCATCAGGTTCACGAGGGTGGTCTTGCCCGCCCCGGTGCTGCCGATGATCGCCGTGGTCTGGCCGGCCCGGGCGGTGAAGGACACCCCGCTGAGGACGGGCTGCTCGGCAGCCGGGTAGGCGAATCCGACGTCGCGCATTTCCAGCTCGCCCCTGCGGTGGCCGGTAAGGGAAACAGGGTTCGACGGCGGCTGGACGCTTGAGTCGGTCCTCAGCACCTCGCCGATGCGGTCTGCTGAGACGGAGGCACGCGGGATCATCACGGCCATGAACGTGGCCATCATGACGGACATGAGGATTTGCATGAGGTAGCTCAGGAACGCGATGAGCGTCCCCACCTGCATGGAGCCGTCCTCGATCCGGAACGACCCAAGCCAGATCACCGCCACACTGGAAATGTTCATGACCAGCATGACCACGGGGAACATGAGCGCCATCAGCCGGCCGGCCCGCAGCGCAACGTCCGTGACGTCGTCGTTCGCTTTGCCGAACCGCAGCGATTCCATGTCTTCCCGCACGAAGGCCCGCACCACGCGGATACCGGTCAGTTGCTCGCGAAGCACCCTGTTCACGGCGTCGATCCGGACCTGCATTTTGCGGAACAGCGGAACCATCCGGGTCACGATCAGCCCGACGCAAACCAGCAGCACCGGCACCGCCACGGCGATCAACCACGACAGTTGCGCATCTTGCCGAACCGCCCTGATCACCCCGCCGATACTCAGCATCGGCGCCGTGACCATCAGGGTGCAGGACATCAGGACCAACTGCTGGACCTGCTGGACGTCGTTGGTGGAGCGGGTGATGAGGGACGCCGCGCCAAAGCGGCTGACCTCTTGCTCCGAGAACTCCCCCACCCTGCCGAAGATCGCGTCACGGAGGTCGCGGCCAAGGCTCATTGCCGCTTTGGCGCCGAAGTACACCGCAATGACGGCGCAGGCGATCTGCAGCAGGGTAATCAGCAGCATAACCGCGCCCATGCGGAGGATGTATCCGGTGTCGCCTGTGGCGACACCTTGGTCGATGATGTCGGCGTTGAGCGTGGGCAGGTACAGCGAGGCGATGGACTGCGCCAGCTGGAAAACGACGACGGCGACCAGCAGCCGCTGATGCGGCCGGAGGAAACGAACAAGGACCTTCCACAGCATGGGATCTCCAGCGTCCGGGGGTAAACCGAAGGCCAGTTTACGTCTGGTTGCTGGGGGCAACTAGGGGGTATTCAGTAGGCTGGAAGCGTTCCACCCCAGAACCGCTATGAAGGGACCGAAGTTTTGGCTTACATCACCGTCGGAAACGAAAACAGCACTGAGATTGAGCTCTACTACGAGGACCACGGGGCGGGGCAGCCTGTGGTGCTGATCCACGGCTATCCCTTGGACGGATCCTCGTGGGAGAAGCAGACAGCGGCCCTCCTTGACGCCGGCTACAGGGTGATCACCTATGACCGCCGCGGCTTCGGGAAGTCCAGCAAGCCCACGGTCGGCTACGACTACGACACCTTCGCAGCTGACCTCAAAGCGGTCCTGGAAACCCTCGACCTCAACGACGCCGTACTGGTGGGGTTCTCCATGGGTACAGGCGAGGTTGCCCGCTACATCAGCACCTACGGTACCGGCCGCGTGGCCAAGGCGGTGTTCCTCGGCTCCCTGGAACCGTTCCTTTTGAAGACCGACGACAATCCGGATGGCGTCCCGCAGGATGTCTTCGATGGCCTCGCCCAGGCCGTCAAGGCTGATCGTTACGCCTTCTTCACGGATTTCTTCAAGAACTTCTACAACAGCGACACCTTCCTGGGCACCGACCGCCTCAGCCAGGAATTGGTCGATGCGAGCTGGAACCTGGCAGCAAATTCGGGTGCATTCGCATCAGTTGCCGCACAGCCCACGTGGCTCACTGATTTCCGCGCGGATATCCCCACAATCGATGTCCCCGCTTTGATCGTTCACGGCACTGCGGACAATATCCTGCCCATCGATGTCACGGGCCGCCGATTCAAGGATGCACTTCCCAGCGCCGAATACGTGGAAATCGAGGGGGCGCCGCACGGTTTCCTGTGGACGCACGGAGCAGAAATCAACGAAGCCCTTCTGGCGTTCCTCAAAAAGTAGGTAAATAGCCCTCAAGAACCTTTTCTTGAGGGCTATTTCCTAAGTGATCCTGAGTTTGCGGACTTTCTTTCCCAGCCGGAGATACTCCTGCTGGACCGCGTCCGCTGCCGTCCGTTCCCTGGCGTGGAGAACTCCGTACGTAAATGCGGCGTTGCCCATGCCGGGAGCGGAGCCGAGCTTCAACAGTTCAGTCCGGGCTACGGCACTGTCCTGGTGTTCACCCAAGATGGTCTGAATCCGGTGGGCCATATCAGCGATCTTCGATGCCTGCTTGCCGTGGATGCTTTCTGCCGCCGCAGCCGCAAAGCGCAATTTCTTGGCTGCCTTCCGGACTTCGTGGAAGGCCTTGTCACGGGAAGGCCCGACGGCGGCGGCAACCGCTGCGTCGTGGCGTTCGGCGAGGCGTTTGGCAGCCTTGTTGACGCGCTTGGCCGTTGCCTTGCCTGCACCGGGCATGACCTCGGATGCGACCGGAGGCTCCTCGACGAAGGCCTCCAGTTGGTCCAGCAGCCGGAAGTATCCAGGACTGTCCATCCGGGATCGGATGGCCGTCAGCGCAGTGTCCTTACGAACCTTCATGCGTTCGTCCAGCTCTGCCGCCAAGGGGCCCAGCACGAGCCTTCCCGGCAGTTCATCCAGCGATTCCCGCAGCCGCCGATGGAGCACCTCGGCGTCCCTGTACCGGCCCAGGGTTTGGGCGAGCGATTTCAAGCCCGCTTCCAACTCGTCCACCGGGCCGGCTTTGAAGAACTTGCGGTAGCTGTGGAGCACCGACCGGATCCGCCGGGTGACGGACCGCAGCTGGTGGACGGAATCATCGGCGTTCATCCTGACCTGGGCATCCCGCCGGAGCATCCTGGCCACTTGTTGGTCAAGGTAGTTGAGGACGGGCACAACGGCCGGTCCCTTGCGTTCGGGGACCTCGCGGCCTCTCCCCTTGGGACGGGGCAAGTGTCCGGCCAGCGCGGTTGCGAGTTTGGACGTGCGTTCGCTGGGGCGCGCGCCGGTTTTCGTAAGTATCCCGGCAGCGGCATCGAACAGTGCTGCCGCGGCGTCGTCGCCCGGATTGTGGTTCAGCTCCAGTTCCCATTCACGCCACGTGCGGGAGGTGGCATCGGTGAAAGACACCTGGGCCTCGACGTGGTCATCGACGAACTCGGCAATCGCCCTGCCGTCTTCCGCATACAGGCCGATGCTGGTGCGGCGGGTATTCAAGATGGCCACAGGTGCCACGGCACGGCCGCGGGTGTAGGCGAGGACGTGAACCAGGATGTCGTCCGGAACCATCTCCGGCCGGCCCAACGCAGCATGTATTTCCGTGCGCCGCCCGGGGCCTTTCGGCAGCTTAAGGTGCCATCCGGCGTCGGGTCCTCCGGTACGACGGCGGAGCGTCATCCCGTAGGAGGCGAGGGCGAGCTCTTTGGTGTCGAAATAGACGGCCTCAAGCTGGTGGGTGACCGGTTCGCCCACTCTGGAGACGCCGTCGATGGCTTTCAAATCGGGCAGCGGTGTTGACGGGTCGACGTCGAACTTCCGCTCCACTTCCACAGTGGACTTGGCCATGGTCCGGTACCTCCTGCTGCCTTATATGCTGTTTGCAACGGTGAAGGCCGGCCGGATTTCCGGCCGGCCTTCACCGAGTTGCATCAGACCAGCGGTCCTCCAGCTTCATCTACGTCCCCACCGGAGATGGTGCCGCGCCAGGCGCCGGATTCATGCCCTTGGGCTTCGATGAACTTCTTGAACTTGTCCAGGTCCGCACCAACGCGCAGACTGTCGGCTCCAAGAGCCGAGCCTGCCTTTTCGGCGAGGGTGTCCGGTTCCCACACGAATTCAACGTTGACGCGGGTCCTGCCGGCATCAAGTGGTTCAAAGGTCACCGAGCCACCGTTGCGGGGGCCGTCCACGCTGGCCCAGCTCACCAGGGAGTCCGGAACCTGGTCAATGATCTGGGCGTTGTAGTCGCGCTTCACCCCTCCCACATTGGTTGAGAAGTGCAGTGCCGTGTCATCGATTTGCCGCACAGCTTCCACACCGTTCATGAACTCCGGGAAGCTCTCAAACTGGGTCCACTGGTTGTAGGCCACGGAAACGGGGACATCTACTTCAATTGACTTGTTGACGGTAGCCATGGATTTTGCTCCTTCATTGCCGTCGCGTGCGGGTGCCTTGCGGTCGCGTACCTCGTGCTGTCAGGTTTTAGCCTGCGTTGAAGTCTTCTTGGTCGTCGTCGTTCGGCGCCTGCTCCTGGGGAAGGTCGGTGCCGCTGCCGTCCGGCAGGTCCTCTGCGTCGGGTTGCAGGTTCTGTTCCTGGAGGGACTGCTCATCTGTCCCGCCGAAACGGCCTGCGCCCGGTTCGCCGGAGCTGTCCGAATCTTCCGGATCCAAGTGGCTGAGGTTCGGGGCGCCGGTTGCGTAGGTCTCGCCGTCGGGGCTGTCCTGGCTCAAACCGGCTTCGCTCAGGTCTTCTTCTACACGGGGCTGGGCCTGTCCTCCGCCAGCTTCCTGCTCTGCCGTCGGGGTGCCGTAGCCGCCTACTTCTTCTTCAGGTGTGGCGTTCTGACTGTCCATGAGACCTGTCCTTTCCAACGGTTAATGGAACACTTCGAATTTATAAGCATACTTAGCTGTTTGTCCATGCCGGAAGGCCTTAGTCAGTAAACTTAGTACTTCTTCGCTTCATCGGCTACCGTGTCAGGCCGGATTCGTAGGGGGTGAAGTCGGACCGCAGCCGCACGGACTTCGGCCCCATCAGCGCAATGTCCTCCCACAGCACCAGGAACGAACCGCGGTGCCGCCACCGGAGCAGTTGGGCTATCGGCCAAGGCTGGGTGAGGTTCTGCCGCTCGAATCCCAGGAACGACGACGCCGTGCGGGGACTGACAATAATGCCCACCAGCCGCGCCTTGCTCAGCAGCGGGCCGGGAGCAGCATCCAGCGCGAAACGGACGTCCGATACCTCGCCGAGCCGTTCTCCGTTGCTGTCCAGCACGTCGATTCCCAGCATGTCAGTCAGGATCATGGCGGCCTCCCGGGATGCGGCCAATGACGTGGTTCCGCAGCCAGCGCTCCACCCACGATGCGTCCAGGGAATCCGAGCGGACCCCCACGGAGATGACGGTCCCTACGCCTGACACAACGTCCCAGGGGATACGGATCAGCCGGCTCGACGGCGGCCTGCCGCCAAAGATCCGCGTACCCAGCACCGGCCCGGTCAGCAGCGCAGTGATATGCGGCGGGTCGGTACCCGGCGGGATCGGCTGGTCCGGTTCGGGGCCGCTCAACTCAATGTCGTCCACAGTGGTGACGGGTACGTCGTCGACGTCCAGAACCTGGCGGTCCAGCAGGTGCAGCTGGGCGTCGAGGACCAGTCCGGCGGGAACGGGCGGCGGCTTCAAACGGCTTGTATCCAGCCCTCGGTTCTTTGCCATTACGCCCCCGCTCCCGCTCCCGTGGCAATCATGAGGGGAATCGCCGCAATCGACGCCACCAGGATGATGACCAGATAGACCATTCCGGCAATATTCACCGGCCGCTTATTGACGTGTTCGCCCATGTACTGGGGGTCATTTGCCACGATCAGGATGGGCAGGTACGTCAGCGGGAGGGCAATGGCCGAGAAGACCACCGAGTATTCCGTCACCAGGATCGGATCGACCCCTGTCATCAGCACCGCCACTCCCGCCAGCAGCACCACGATCATGCACATGTGGAACCGGGCTGCTTGCGCCGGACGCCGGAACTTCCCCCACGACCAGCCGAAGTACTGCGCCAGGGTGTAGCCGCTGGAAAGCGTCGTCTCCAATGCCGCTCCGAACGTTGCCGCCACGATGCCCACAATCAGGACGGCCAAAGCGATCTGGCCGCCCGCTTGCGCTACCGGCAAAGCCACCTGCGACAGCGTGGTCACGCTGATGCCGGCAGGGAGAAGAACGACGGCGGCGCACCCGGCGATTGCGAGCGAAAGGAAACCGCCAAGAGGGAAGCCCAGCAGGACATTAAGCCGCGATTGCGCCAGGTCTTTCACCTTCCACTTTTCTTCCACGGCACCCGACGAGAAGAAGAAAACCTCATACGGGGTCATGGCCGCACCGAAGAGGGCAATGGCGTAGTACCAGTACGTTCCAGCCTTCTCCTCGTGGGAAACAGAGGGGGTAAAAACCTGGGACGCCAAGGCACCCCAGTCCGGCTTAAGGAGGAATAAAGCCACTGCGAAGACCACCAGTGAGAGCCCCACCAGGCCCGTGACGTTCTCCATGATCTTGAACTTCACCCGCCAGATCACCAGCCACACAGCCAGCAAAGCCACGGGAACCCACAAGAGATAGGCAACGCCGCTTGCCAATTGCAGGGCCAGGGCAATGCCGCCAATTTCGGCAGTGACCGTCATGAGGTTGATGAGGAAGGACGCACCGAGGTTCGCCAGCCCGGCGCGGGCTCCCATCCGTTCCCGGATCACTTCAAAAGTGGCCCTTCCCGACACCGCAGCAACCCGGCCGGACATGTTGGCAAAGAGGCAGATTCCTACTACTCCCACAAGCACCACCCACGCCAGCGAGAGCCCAAAGCGCGAGCCCACCACGGCATTGGTGACCAAATCCCCGATGTCGACGAAGCCCCCGATCGCTGTCAGGATGCCGAGTGCAACACCGAGGAGCCGTTTCACTGTATGCCGGCCTTGGTCATGAGAGCGTCGAGCTGGTCCGAGGCCCTGTGCAATTCATCGAGCACGGGCATCAAGTGGGATGGGTCGCTTCCGATCCTGCCCTCTTCCGGGCCGCCTTGCGGCGCCGCCAGGGCATCACGGGCGTGGATCAACGCACGGGAAATTGTTGCGAAAGCGGCAAGAACGTCATCCCGGAGGTCCTGGTCATCTCCGTTACTGGCAGACGTGCCTTGGACTTCCTTGGTAGCTGAGTCGGCTTGCTTCAGCATGTCGTCAGCCGCAGTTGAGCCGGCCGCCGCCGTCGTGTGGCCCTTGAGTCGCAACTCCACGGCCATGGCCGTTGTCCTGGCGGCAGCGGAGGCGTCTTTCATTGGCCCCTCAAGGGCCTGCGTCGAGGGACTTTCCGAGCAGCCGGAAACGACTCCGACCAGCAACGCGAATGTCAGGAGCACCTTGAAAGCATGCTTCCACAAGCAGCTCACGACGGCTGCGGCACCTCGCATCCACCTTGCGGATCAAGCCCCGTGTAATTCAGCGGTCCGGCAACAATGTTGAGGGCGATCGTGGCGAACTGTGAGCACTGCGCCGGTGGCGCGTTGTAATATCCACGCTGCCCCGCAGCTATTGCACCGATGACCAACCACACCACTACGATCAGCCCGAGAATTGATCCGATACGCATTTTCCACCTCAATCAAAAGAATGGATAAACCCGGAACCGGGCGGATTATGGGCGAAGCCGTGGGCGATTATCCACCCACGGCTTCGAAGCCCCGATCAATCCGTCGGATTAGGTTCAGTAGTTAAGCTGCGGTCGTCCGCAGTCTTTGCATCTTTTTCCTCAGCCGGTCCCGGCGGAGTCGCAGACTTGTTCGCTCCGGCGTCGGCAGCGTCGTCCGGATCTCCCCCGGCCCCACCGTCCGCCGGCACTTGCGCGCTGGCGAGGGGTGTTCCGAGATCCCGCGGGATCGGATGGCCAGGGGTTGTTACTCCGTCATGGATGTGGCTAAGGCCCCCAGATTCCACTGGGTCCGAGGTCATACGCGCGACCGCCCCCGTCCCAAAACCCATCCAATGAGGGCAAGAACAAGAAGGATAATTCCTACCCACAGCAGGAAACTAAGGGCCTGGTTGAATCCACCCACCAGCAGCAGGATGATCGCAATGACTCCGGCGATGATCAATAGTGTGTTCATGTAGCTACGCATCCCTTCAAACAAATTTCTGTCCAGTTAGGAAGGCATCCGCCGGGACCCCAAATGAAGTCCCACCCCATACCAACGGGCACCAACGGAGAATGTTCTCCTTATTCCGTACCTACCCATAATGGCTATGGTTCAAACAGAGCAACCACTACGGGAAGCACGTGCACAGCTTCATAATAAGCACGCTTTCTGTTTTGGCGAAGTGATTTGACGCCGAACATTTTTCGAGCCGGATCACCCTGTCAATGCGTTTCCCCGCCTACACCCTCGGGCGCATCAACGGCGGGTTCAGCACCGCCCGGGCGGGGTGCCCCGCCGTCGAACGCGCCTCCTCCGCCAGCCTGAAGAGTGCCGCCGGCCTGCCCGCATCGCCCGCCGTCATGCGCCCTGTGTCCTCGAGGAAGCCGGGCGTGCCGGTGGCCTTGCGATGGAAGTTTCGCGGGTCCAGGCGGGTCCCCAAAACGGCCTCGTAGACAGCGCGTAACTGGGCGATGGTGAACTCTTCGCCGCAGAACGCTGCACCCAAAGGCGAGTACTCCAACTTGGCCCTGGCCCGTTCCACGGCATCTTCCAGGATCTGCGCGTGGTCGAAGGCCAAATCCACCTCGCCGCTGGCCACGCGTTCCACCGGGTACCACGCCGCTTGCTCGGCGTCGCTGCCGGCGGACAGAACCGGAAAGTCGGGCGCCAGCAGAAGGTGCGCCACGGTGAGGACGTCGCCACGGGGGTCGCGACCCTTGGGGCCGTAGCTCGCCAACTGCTCCAAATAGCCTGGCAAACGTTCGACGCCGGTTTCCTCGCCCAGTTCGCGGATCGCTGCTTCCACGAGGTCCTCGCCGGGCAGGACGAAACCACCGGGGAGGGCGAGCCGCCCGCGGAAGGGCTCGATGAGGCGGGTGATGAGGAGGACGCAGAGCTCGCCGCCGCGGACGGTAAGGGCAACGATGTCCACCGTGACGGGAAAGCTCGCGGGTGCTGGAACAGCTTGTGTCATGCGGCAATTCTACGGCATTTATCGTCACGTTGACATTAATAGTTCCAGCGTCCTAGAGTGTGGTTATCGTCAGATAGACGATAACTCTTTGAATCAAGGAGCATCATGGCAACCATCAAGCGCTACCCCTGGATCAGCCACTTCCTCGGCAGCCCCACCGGTTACGTCGTGCACCTGCAAAAGGGCGCGGTGAAGCACCAGGGAGTGGGCCAGGCGTTTTGGTTCCGGCCCGTGAATTCCGTGCTCAGCGAAGTGCCGGTGGACGATCAGGAACTCCCCACCCTCTTCCACGCCATCACCCGGGACCACCAGGACGTCACGGTGCAGGCCAACGTCACCTACCGGTTCGTGGATCCTGTGGCGGTGTCGACTCGGCTCGACTTTGGCCTGCAAACACCGGGGGCCGCGCCGGCAACGGGACGCGAGCAGGTGTCCACCATCATCGGGCAGCTCTGCCAGAGCCACGCGATCGACCAGATTGCCGCCACCACCTTGGCCGAAGCCTTGGAACGCGGCGTCAGCCAGCTGCGGATGGTGCTCACCGAAGCCCTCCGCGCAGACGCCCGGCTGCAATCCACCGGCATCGAAATCCTCGGGGTGCAAGTCCTGGCAGTCCGGCCCGAGTCCGACGTCGAACGTGCCCTGCAGACACCCGTCCGCGAACAGCTGCAAGCCGAAGCGGACCGGGCTGTCTACGAAAGGCGGGCTGTCGCCGTCGAACGTGAACGCACCATCTCCGAAAACGAGATGGCCAGCCAAATCGAACTGGCCGTTCGGCGCGAGAACCTCGTGGCGCAGGAGGGCGTTAACGCCCGTCGGGCAGCGGAGGAAAAGGCCGCAGCCGGCCTCGTCGAAGCCCAGGGTTCTGCCGAGCGCAAGGGCATCGGCGCTGCGGCCGAAGCCAACCAGATCCGGCTGGTGGGTGAGGCAGCTGCCGCCCGTGAAGCTGCCACCATGGAGGTCTACCGGGGCATGGAACAGTCCACGCTGCTTGCCCTCGCCCTGCGGGACGCAGCCGGTTCGCTGCCGAACATCGGCAACTTGACCATCACCCCGGACCTCCTGAGCGGAGCCCTGGCCGGGCTGTTCAAGGATCAGAACGGACAAGCACCGGCACCGGCCGCCAAGTAAGGATCAGACCATGGCAACACCACGCATCGTCATCGTCCACAGGCGTACCGAACTCCAGGAACTCCTGGACCGCCACTCGACCCGCGGACAGGCTGAGTTCTTCCTCCGGACCCGTGGCCGAAGCCTCGAAGAAGTTCAGCAGCGCCACGACCACCTCACCGCCGCCCTCGCCACCGTGCGGGGAGCGGTCCCGGCCGAATGGCGGCAAGCCGAAGTGGAACGCGCCGACCTCAGCCGCTTCCTCCTGACAGCAGAGGACATCATCGTGGCCGTGGGCCAGGACGGGCTGGTGGCCAATGCTGCCAAGTACCTGTCCGGGCAACCGGTCATCGGCGTGGATCCGGAGCCCGGAGCCAATCCCGGCGTCCTGGTGCGACACACGCCCGCTGCGGCCGCGGCCATGATCCGCGCCGGCGACCCGACCCGCCTGCGCTGCCTGGACCTCACCACCGTGACGGCAACGCTCGACGACGGGCAGCAGCTTTCGGCACTCAACGAGATTTTCGTAGGGCACGCCTCCCACCAGTCCGCCAGGTACCAGTTGACGGCGCCAAGTTTCAAAAGTTCCGGTGGTCTGACCGAGCGGCAGTCCTCATCGGGATTGATCGTCTCCACCGGCACCGGAGCCACCGGCTGGTGCGCCTCAATCGCACTGGAACGCGGCGGCAGGGCCCTGCCCGCACCGACTGACCCGACGCTTGCGTGGTTTGTCCGCGAAGCCTGGCCGTCGCCCGTTACGGGAGCTTCCCTCACTGAAGGCCTCCTGCAAGCCGGCGAAGTCCTCCGCATCACCGTCGCTTCGGATCAACTGGTGGTGTTCGGCGACGGCATGGAAGATGACCGCCTGATCGCCTCATGGGGACAGGAAATCAGAGTGCAGGCGGGGCAGCGGCCGCTGCGGCTGGTGGTTTAGCGGGCGAGGTTCTTCCTGAGGTACTCGCGAAGACCGGGAATCGCGAACTCGACTTTTCCCCGCCCTGCCGTTTCGATAAGCCCTGCAGCAAGTAACCGGGCTCGATATTTGGCCACCAAGCTGCTCCCCGACGCAGTGCGCTGACCAATGTCCGCCGCAGTGCTAGGGCCATCGTCGGCGCTCATTGCAAACAGAAATGCCCGGTCCTTCTCCGATGTTTCCGCGAGGGCCGCCTCGATGACAACCCGCTCGTTCCGCCGAGCGGCTGCAGCCAATGCCTTCTGTACCGCGTCGTCGAGGAGGTGGTCTCCGTGGTTTTCAGCCTCTCGCCAGAGGAAGTATCCGACCAATTGAATCAGAAATGGATAGCCGCCTGTTGCCGCAGCAGCTTTTTGGACGAGTTCAGGAGCAATTGTGATACCCGCCTCGGAGAAGGTGTGGGCATATGACTGTTCTACATCTCGAATAGCCGCCGAATGAAGGTCAATCTTGTCGGCTCGCCGTAGGAAAGTAGCCACTCCTTCGTTGAGCAAGTCAGACACCGCCGCCGGCAATCCAGCGAAAATCAAAGCGATAGGAAGCCGATCCTGGATGAAGTGCTGCACGTTGGCGGCGAGCTGGGCTAACTCGGTTCGGTCTGCAGCGTGGATCTCGTCCACCGTTATCAGCAAACCTGTTCCTCGTTCTTGGAGCAGCTGGAGCAACGACTCGCCCAGTTCACGCCAGTCCACCTGACGTTCGGGCGTTAACTGGGAAGTCACACTGAACCCGGCGATGGAAACTCCAGTGATGCGGCGCTTTGAGTCAGGATGATCGCCGATCTCCCCCAGCAGCCGGCGCATTTGCTCGCCGATGCGGCCCATGAATGCTCCCGTCGCCGTCTCCGCGACCACAGCCCATCCATGTTCCCTGGCTACGTCATGCGCTTCGCCAATCATGACGGTCTTCCCAATCCCTCGGGCGCCGGTAAAGATAGACAACAGCCCAGGCGCCCCTGAACCTAGGCGCAACCCGTATTCGAACTCATCCAAAAGTCCAGAACGACCGATGACCTCGGGTGGGGTTGCCCCCGCAGTCGGGCGAAACGGATTCTCTGTAGACGGCATCTGCATTCCTTGTGACGGCTGAGGTTAGTAACGGTTAGTTTGGTTAGTTTGGTTAGTTTGGTTAGTTTGGTTAGTTTGGTTAGTTTGGTTAGTTTGGTTAGTTTGGTTAGTTTGGTTAGTTCATCTTATCGGCTGCCTTCTTCGGCGCCCACTCCCGCTCCCAGCCCGGCAGTGCTAGCATTCCCATGATCGTGACAACCAAGCAGGAGGTGAGACCCATGTACGCAGTATCCGCAATGGGCGCTCCCCCGCAGCCCACGATTCCGCGACGCAAGTAGTCGCCACCGGGAGCGCCAATCCTCATTCGTGAAGGGCTCTCCTATGAACACAACGCTTTCCCAAGACATCACTCATGCCCGGGCCTTGGTGCTCGGTGGCGGAGGTTCCACCGGCAATGCCTGGTTGATCGGCGTCGTCGCCGGCCTGGCGGACGCGGGTCTCGATGTCACCAACGCCGACCTCACCATCGGCACATCGGCCGGCTCAACCGCTGCCGCCCAAATCAGTGGCGCTCCAATCGCTGAGTTGTATGCCGCAACCGTTCAAGCTCCACCCAGCCGACGGCCGGCGCCCGCCGATCTCCGGTCCGCACCCGCCAAAGACAGGGACGTATCCGACCACATGGAACGGACTGCCCGGATCATCGCCTCTTCCGCGGATCCTGCAGACATGCGACGCCGGATGGGCGCTGCGGCGCTCGAACTGCAAGCCGCACTGGACCCTTCCACACAGGAACGATGGCGCGTTACGGTAGCGGCCAGACTTCCCCGGCAGGAATGGCCGCAACAGCAAATCCTCATCACAGCCGTTGATGCAGGCACCGGCGAACCTGTCGAGTTCGGCAACAGCAGCGGGGTGGACCTGGTTGACGCCGTCGCAGCCAGTTGCGCCAGCGGCTTCGCGTACAGGATTGGCAGCGCTGACTATATCGACGGCGGCTACCGCTCCAACGCTGAAAATGCGGACCTTGCGGCTGGGTTTAGGAGGGTGCTGGTCCTGTCGCCTTTCGGTGGCCGAACCCGGACTCCTGTGACATGGAAGCAAGACCTCGCCTCCCACATCGAGGTTCTGCGAGCCGGCGGCAGCCAAGTGGAGTCGATTTTCCCGGCCGTTGAGTCGGAACATCTCTTCGGTGCCAACGCCATGGATTTCTCCCTCCGTCCGGCCGCGGCGATGGCCGGTTTTGAGCAAGGAAGAAGCTTAGCCAGCGGGCTTTCGGCGTCCTGGAACGGGCCCCTCACTTAGCCCCTGACCAGCCGGGAGTCAACCGTTGTCCCTCCCGAAGCCCCGGAGTAGGGTGGCCGGACCGCCAACCCTCAACAAACTCTGGGTAATTTCTGGGAGACACCATGAGACTAAAGAGACGTCAGTTTGCCGCGGCCACTGCCGCGTTGGCACTTAGTGTAAGCAGCGCAGCAGTGGCCAGTCCGGCCTTCGCGGACCCCCGGCAGACCGAAAAGAACCCCACGGCCACGGGCTACGGCGGCGCCGTCAGCACGGTGGATCCGGAGGCATCCGCAGCGGCCATCGAAGTATTGAAGCGGGGCGGCAACGCGGCCGACGCAGCGGTCGCGGCTGCTGCCACCCTCGGAGTAACTGAGCCCTACAGCGCCGGCATCGGCGGTGGCGGCTACTTCGTCTACTACGACGCCAAGACCGGAGAAGTCGGAACCATCGACGGCCGCGAAACGGCACCTGCGGCAATGCCTCATGATGCCTTCATCGATCCTGGTACCGGCAAGCCCTACAAATTCACGCCGGATCTCGTCACCAGTGGCGTCTCTGTTGGTGTCCCCGGTACTGCGGCTACATGGGAACGCGCTTTGGAACGGTGGGGAACCTTGGGCCTGGACGCGGCCCTGAAACCGGCCATCAAGGTCGCCAACCGCGGCTTCGTGGTGGATGAGACTTTCCGCCAGCAGACCGAGGACAACAAGGCACGGTTCAGCAACTTCACCTCCACACAGCAACTCTTCCTCCCCGGCGGTGAGTCTCCCGCCGTCGGAAGTATCTTCAAGAACCCCGAACTTGCGGCAACATACCGCCTGCTTGCCAAGGAGGGGACAAGCGCGTTCTATAACGGCCCGCTGGCTGAGGAAATCGCTGCAACGGTCCAGGCGCCGCCCAAGGTCGCGAAACCCACCCTGCCAGTGCCTGTTGGTTTCATGACAGCCCAGGACCTGGCCGACTACAAAGTCCTGAACCAGGATCCCACCCACATGAAGTACCGCGGCTACGACGTCTATGGAATGGCACCTTCGAGCAGCGGTGGCACCACTGTCGGCGAGGCGTTGAACATTCTTGAGCCGTTCAACCTCAGCGAAATGCAGCCTACTGATGCACTGCACCACTACTTCGAGGCGAGCGCCCTGGCGTTCGCCGACCGTGGTGCCTACGTGGGTGACCCCGCGTCCGTTGATGTTCCTACGGACATCTTGCTGGACCCCATGTTCGCCAAGGAGCGCGCCTGCCAGATCAACCCGACGGCGGCCGCCGCCAAACCCGTGGCTCCCGGCGATGTAGAGGATTACGACGGCGCGTGCCCGGCTTCCGCTGCGCCGCTCGCCGATGAGACGGACACCGAGAATATCTCCACCACCAACCTGACGGTCGCTGACAAGTGGGGCAACGTGGTGGAGTACACGCTGACAATCGAGCAAACAGGAGGATCGGGCATCGTTGTTCCGGGTCGGGGATTCCTGCTGAACAACGAGCTGACGGACTTCAGCACGGTCTACGATCCCGAGGACCCGAACCGGATTGAACCAGAGAAGCGGCCACGGTCATCCATGTCGCCCACCATCATCCTGGATGAGGGCAAGCCATTCCTGGCCCTCGGTTCGCCGGGCGGCTCCACCATCATCACCACGGTGCTTCAGACAATTCTGAACCGGGTTGATTTGGGCATGGACATCTCGGAAGCCCTGGCTGCTCCCCGGGCAGCCCAACGAAACACGAAAACGGTCACGGCCGAACCGGCTTTCATACAGAGTTACGGATCCCAGCTCACCGCTCTTGGCCACGAACTGGTCCCTGCCGGTGATGCCTTCACATCCGCAGCCGAGATTGGTGCTGCCACGGCCATCGAGTTCGGTGAAGACGGCAAGCTCGTTGCCGTGGCGGAGCCGGAACGGCGGGGTGGTGGATCCGCCATGGTGGTTTCGTCCGGTGACCAGCCGGCGAATGGCCACGGGAAGGGCCCGAAGTCCAAGTAGTCCTACAGATTGAAACCCGGGAAGCCAGGGCAGGCCTATTCACGGTCCTCCCTGGCTTCCTCCCGTAAACGCCATAGTGCTCCAAGAGCACCCAAAGCGCAGATGACCCCCGTCAGCAGCGGCCACACCGAGCCGCTTTGATTGGAGAAAAGGGCGTACACGGCATAAGCGCCCAAGAGTAGGGCAAGCATGAGCCAAACGAGTGATTTGTGATTCATGGTTCGTTCCTTTCGCGGCTTAGGTCCAGCGGCAGATGGGGTCTAGCGAAGGTCGCGTTGGGAGAAAACGGCCCCGGCGGAGCCGAGCAACAGCACCAGCCAGCACAGCGACCCCAGGAGCGGCATGGAGTTGATGCGTCCTTCTGCAGCGCTGGTGGACCACTCCGATGTCAGCACGGGGAAGAAGAATTCGGTGGTTATCCCCGCACCAGCAAGGAACTCGGGGAGGGCAAGAGTCAACGGGACCACGAAGAATGCCACCAGATGGTTACGGACAAGGGATCCGACGGCAAAGCCCCACATGGAACCCACAGCAGCGACCCCCGCAAACGCCCCGGCCGCGAAGAAGCTGGTTGGGTGCCCGCCGATCAGGAGCATGAGGAGCACCAGCACTGCTCCCACTGCGCCGCCCGCGACCACCGAGGCAAGGAATGTGGAAGCTGCCCGGGATGCAAAGATCGGTGCCCGGCTGAACAAGAGGACCCTCCTGTGCAGGGAACCACGACGGAAGTCAACCGTAAAGGCGAAGGATCCCAGCACCGCCCCGACCGTGAGCATCACCGACAGCGCCGGTCCCAGAAGGGCAGCGCCCAGCTGACCGACGCGTACCTCATGTGCCAGGCTGGAGACGATGGGTACGGCAATCAGGCCAACTGCAATGAGTGCAGCGATACCCGCGCCCCGCCACAGCCAGGGTCTGCTGAGCTCAGCGGACAAGACGGATCCCAGAGGAAACACTCAGAGCTCCTTCCGGCCGAGTACCAACACCGCGCCAATGCCCGAAAGGGCAATCCACGCCAGGAAGACCAAGGACGCTTGAATGGGCGGCAATAAGCCCTCGAACGGCACCGAGCTGATCCCGGCCAAGGCACCGGAAGGAAGCCAGCGGGCCACCTCGGTGGAATTTGCCAGCAGGGGTAATTCCACGGCTAACGGGACCAACATCGCCGCTACCGTGGTGGCGTAGTAGTGACGGATGATCCAGCCAAGCGAACAACCCCATACCCCACCGAGTACCGAGGCAAGCAGGACGCCCGGAAGAAACCGCCAGGCATCGGGAACCAGCACTCCTGCCCGGGCTTCGGGTATGGACCACAGCATCAGGCTCGCTGCCCACAGTCCAGTCCCCGCCAAGGCAACGATCAGTGCCACAGCAACGGCAGCAGCGTACTTGATCAGCACCAGCCGGGTCAGGCCGCACATCACCACACTGCGCTTGAGTGTTCCGTAATAGGCCTCCCGTGACACTACGTAGCTACCCGCGAATACACTCACAATTGCCATGGTTGCCGCCAAAGCCCAGAAGATCCTGACGTTCTCGACGGCGGTCAGGCCACCGGCGGTGCTCGGCCAGCCGAGGAAGTTGCTGACAAACCACGGAATGAGGATGCTGAAACCCAGTACGCCCAGAAACGAATAGCCACTGAAGAACCTCAACAGCTCCGAACGCAGCATGCCCATCACGGCGCACCCTCCAGGATCCTGAAGTAGGCAGCCTCAAGGCTTCCGTTCCCCACACGCTTTGCCTCGTCGAGGGATCCCTGAAACAACATCCGCCGTTTCAGGACCACTACCTCGTTGGCAACTTGCTCCAGTTCCAGCAGCTGATGGCTTGAGACAAGGACGCTCCCACCAGTGGAAGCAAAGTCCCTGAGGAACCCTCGCAGCCAGTGGATACCTTCGGGGTCCAATCCGTTTGCCGGTTCGTCCAATACCAAGAGTTCCGGGTTGCCAATCAATGCCGAAGCGATCCCCAGCCGCTGCTTCATGCCCAGTGAGTAGTCCTTGACCTTCCTGTTGGCCTGCGCCGTCAGGTCCACTTGGGCAAGGACGCGTTCCACGTCCTCCTTGCCAACCCCGGCGGCCATCTGGCAGATACGGAGGTGGCGCCGGCCGGTCAGTCCGTCTTCCACGTCCATTCCGTCCAAATTAACGCCGATTCTGCGGGCCGGCCTGTCCAGCGAGCGATAGTCGGTACCGAACACCTTGGCATTGCCCGATGTCGGATCCAGAAGGCCCGTGAGTCCTGCGAGCGCAGTGCTCTTTCCGGCGCCATTGGGGCCGATCAGCCCCACGACACAGCCGACGGGAACATCGAAGGTGAGGTCCTCGACAGCAAGCTGCGTTCCACGCCATTTGGTGAATCCGTGAAAACTCGCATGAATTGTCATCTGTTTTCCTTCCCCGCGTTTCCCGGCCACAGGGGAGATGACGTCACTGCATTCCAGAGGTACTCCCCCAAGGTGGTTCTGACGTTGCTGGTCACCTCGGCGCGACCATGGGCGGGCAGGTCAGCATGCGCAGCCCGAATCTCGGCGTCGTAGGCAATGACTGGAACGGTAATCCCCGGCAGGGTCACCGGCGCAATGCTCTCCAGTGGGGCATTGGCTTCCGACGGCGGCAGCGAACCTACAGTGGCCAGGCCCAGTTCCGTGTGGACTACTGTTCCTTGCGTCTGCAGGCTGACCCTGTCCCCGGCTTCGATCGACGGTAACTCTGAGTCCTTCGGAAAAACGATGCTCAACTGCCCTGCTTCCAACGAAAACCCCGCTGCTTGAACAGATGAAACGGGAACGGTGGCGAGCACGGCCGACGTCAAACCAGCGCCAAGGAGCAAAGCCAAGGTCCGACGCCAAAGGGTGCTGCCATTCGCGGCGGCAGTTCGGAAGAACCGAACAATGCCTTTGACCGCCAGTATTGCCAGGAGTCCGATGAGCAAGGCCACCGCTGCATGACCGGCCATTCCCAACTGCAGGAAGACCGGAACAAGGCGTTGGAAACCGACCACCACAAAGCAGAGTCCAGCGGCGAAACTGGCTAGTCCGAAGAGCGCGAGGAAGCCGGGGTGCGGCACCTGCACGGTGGTGCCAAGAGCGAAGCGACCCACGATTTCCTCGGCAGCAGCCAGAGACTTACGACGCAGGTGGGGTATGTCCAGTGCCGACATCAGGGCCACGTATCCGTCCAGCTTGATGAACGGGAAGAGGTTCAGAAGGGCGACTGTGTAACAAAGCACTCCGTAGAGGAGCAGGCCATCCTTGTGCGGAGAAGTTGCCATGAAGGCTTGGCCACACAGCACCAAGCTACCCAAGCCAACGTGAACCAAGGGACCGGCCAGGGCCACCATCACGCGTTGTTTCCTGGAAGCGAGCCGCCAGCCATCGGTGACATCGCAGAAGAATGCCGGAGACAGGTAGAAGAGCATGATGCCGATGCGTCGGGGTTTGCCCCCAAAGTAGGACAGCGCCAAGCCGTGGCCGAGCTCATGGAGCAGGGTCGAGGCAAACATTGCTGCCGCCACGCCAAGGTACGTTGCCAAGGGAAGCGGCGATGAAAAAAGCCTCACTATGTCCGTCCCGGTCGAGCTCACCACGAGAAGTCCCCCCAGAAGGGAGATGGCCAGCAGCGCCAACGACCCCCTGCGGAGCAGGAACGTCACAACGGGATGCAGGGCAGGGAGCACGCTGCTTGGATCGAACAGCGTCAGTTGAACTGTCAGAGGGGCACGGAACTGGACTCTTCGCGGTGCGTTTCTCCGTGGGCCGGCGTCGAAAATTCCGGTCGGCGCAACTCGCTCCACCACGCTTCCCACATCAGACGCAGTCCAAGGAGCACCCAACGTCAGTGCTATCTGGCCGGCGTCCTTTTCACCGTCCAGTTCCTTGAGCACGGACGCCACGTCCTGCGAGATCCGTGCCCTCGGCACTCCGTCGAGGGCCACGATCCAAGGACCGACGCTGTCTACTGGTGGCTCAATGGAAGCATGGGACGCCAACCGAACCGGCCACTGCGGCTCGGTCGTGATGCGGTTCCTTGTGCCCTTCATATCAGCGGATGGGGCATGGTTTGCGAGCGGACAATACCTGGCCGGTGTGGGGCCAAACTTTTGGTTTCGTCCATGGACAGTTGCACGGCGCCGGGACACACCACTTTGCCCGCATGCCAACCGTGGTTCCTGATGGCGGCGGGCAGCCTATGGGTCAAGTCCACCCATTGAGGGCTGATGTTTCGGCCGGCAAAGTACGTCGCCAGGTGGTTAACCCCCGGCACGTCGAACCCCTCAGGAATCGCAGTCAGCGGAAAGGAACGGACCCATTCCTCCAGCCGTGCAACGGCTGAAGCGGTATTCCAAAAGTCCGCACGCGAGGCGTCATCGGTGACTGAACCGCCGGCGTCAGACGAAGGGCGTCGCGACAGGAACAGCTCCCGTATCTGCAGTCCCTCCTGCAGGGCTCCCAGCAGTGCTGAACCTGGACCGGCGGCCGCTTTGAGTCCGACTGCCCCGAAGGGAGCTGATTCGTTGACGCCGATGACGAAGCAGGCAGCAACCACTAGGGGCGCCGAGGTGGGGACGAAGGCGAGCGTAAACTTCACTCCGTTAGCCAGCGCGGACTCCGTCAACATTGCGAGATTCCTGACCGTGGGTGATGCCGGCAGGCTGCGAATGTCTATTTTTTGGAGGGGCGCCCGGGAGTACCAGGAAGTCAGGAACGCATCCCGCTCAATGACCTCCGCCAGGCCGGATGCCTGGGCGAAGGACTGAGAAGGCCCCGAAGCAGCACCGTTGGGCGAAGGGTCAACCAACCGGTCCCATTCGGAGACCGGGGAAGCGCCGGGCCAGTAATCAACAACCGGCCCCGGAACCCGGGACTCTCCCCCGGTGAGCAGATTCGAGGCTCGGTACCAAGGAAGATCACAGGCAAGTGCCGACGCGCGTCCCAGCCCTCCGGTAACAAAATCGATCCGCCGCCCAACGTCGTCCTGGACGTGCAGATGATCGGCATCGGCTGACGCAGGCACCAACGCGTAACGCTCCACGGCCTCGCCGGCGCCCCTCATCAGCGACCGCCGTCGGCTGACATCGAAAGCCCCGACGGCGGAGGCGAACCCTTGTTCGGTGATCTCGCCGTTGGCGAGCATCGCCACGGTCCGCCAGAGTCCGACGTCGTTGGGCGGGTACACCGTGGACTCGGAGACCAGACCCAGCGCGGGGTCGAGGGTCAGTGTGGGGTCCAGGTTCGGTACGGGGTCCGGATTCATAGTCCACACACCCAAAGCTCAATGTCTTTCAACGCGGGATTCGGGTTGGCGATGCGGACGGGCCTGCGTTCAAGGACCTTCAGGCCCTCACCCAGGATTTCTTCCTCGATCAACGCGTTGCTGACAAAGGCGACGTCGCTGGCGTACGCGGACGACCGGTATGTCCCGCCTTCGTTGAAGCGAACGTGAATCATGGTCACGCGGCGGGAGCCGTTGACGGCGTCCCTGCTTTCTGCGGTGATCAGGAAGGCGTCCTCCCCCAGGGCCGAAACTGTTGGTTCGCCGTCGTAGTGCGCCGTGCCTTGGTGGCTGTCCGCGTTGAGGACTGTGAGCAGGAAGTGGCCGCCCGGATTCATCGCGTTGCGGACCGCCCGGAATAGTTGGCGACGTTCTTCCCTGCCCAGGAGAGTCACGGAACTGGCGCCGAGTACGACGCAACCGAACCCGCCGTCGAACTCCAACCGGGACATGTCACCGTTCAGCAACTCAACATCCACCTGCCGCGGGTTGAAGGCCACGGTACGGACTTTCGCGCGGAGCATCTCCAGCATCTCCGGAGAGGAGTCGACGGCGGTGACCGGACGTCCCAGCGGCAACAGGGCACGCGTGATGCGCCCTGATCCGGCCGCCAGTTCCAGGATGGGGCCCGTGGTCTTGCGTGCGGCTGCTTGGATTTCCGGCAGTTCCGTGAGGTCGTTCTCGGTGATCTGGTCGTAGAGGCGCGAGCCGGAGACGCTGTAAAGGTCCTCCGGCGGGTCCAGGTGTCCAAGGACGCGAAGGATGGCGTCTGCGGTTTTGTCAGGAGCGGGGTTCATCAGAGTGTCCTTGGGCAGGTGGTTGAAGTGTCATGCCTGCCTCCTTTCTGTTGCTTGCGGCCAATGAAGTTGCCATTGGCTAGGTGATGCCGACGGCAATGAGTCCCAAGGCCACTCCCTGGGATACGCCGATAAACCAGTTGTTGAAGTCAGGGGTGTCCAGGGCCTCAAGCTCTTGGATGGAAAGATTGAGTTGCTTCTGCATGTTCACCTCCTTCTGTGCTTGTTGGACGGGATACCAGCTGCGTTGACGGGATCTCAGGTGATGCCGACGGTGATGGTGATGATGGCCAGGCCGACAGTGATGCCGTGGATCCTTTCGCTCCAGTCATCCGGTACAGCGATGGTTTCCAGCTCCTGAATCCCAAGATCCAAGGGCCTGTGTGCAGTGCTGATCATGTAGTCACCTCCTTTCCCTTGCCTGTGGGTGGTGCCTTACCGCGGGTGCCCTGCGGTAAGCAGTGGGGCGCGGCTCAGGCGAGAGCTGCGCGCAGGACGTGTTGGATTTGGACCGCGCCTATGCCGCGAAGCATGGGGAGCACTCCGCCCCAGTTACGGACGGCGGCAGTGGAGGCATCCTTGATGGTTCCTTCGCTGCAGCCGCTCAACCTCGGGATGTCCCACTGGTGAATGAGTTCGGCAATACCTTTGGAGGGGCGCAAGTCGTATGCTTCTTCGCTGTTTGCCGCCGACCAGAGCCTGCGAAGCCGCCCGGCGTCACCCCACGGGAAGTTGCCCCGCTCGATCTCCTCCCAGATGGGAGCAATCAGCGGTGCAGTTGCAGCCATCTTCCGGGCGCCGGTCAGGTAGGCCAGTTCGTTGGCCACGTACCAATGCTTGGCGCCGTACGGGTTACGCCCCGTCAACGACCAACCGGTGTGGGTTTCCATACTCAACCGGGCAGCAAGCAGGCGATCCTCGGGCGAGTCCTCTTTCCTCAGTTGTTCCCCTAAGCGAACGATCCGCGCCAGGAGGTGGTGACCGTCGTCGTCGAACATGCTGGCCGTGCTCCCCGCCATGGTTCCGGCCACACGCAGGAAGGCTTCCAGCAGTCCTTCCAGTACCAGCCTCCGCGGCAGGGTGGCGAGGTGGCCGGCGTCGAGCACTGCTACGTCTCCGGCCAGCTGGGGTGACGCCAGCAGGCGGCGCCCGACGACGGTGTCCAGGCACGCAACCGCGCTGGCTTCCGCGCCGGTCCCCACTGTGGACGGGAGGAGAACGGTTTTAGGCCGTTTGCCTGTGTAGGGAACGGGCGGCAGCACCAAGAGTCCGGAGCGCTTGACGTGGCGTTCCACGAAGATTGCCAGGCTTGGGTCGGCGGAGAACATGGCTGCGAGCTTGGCCGCGTCCATAATCGATCCGCCGCCCAGCGCCACCACTGTGTCCAGCCGGTGTTCCTGGATGAACCCCACCACCTCACGCAGCGTCACTACAGTGACGGGAACTGCATCCAGTGCCAGGACTGCTACTCCCCGGAGGTCACCTTCCAACAACGTGCTTTGATGCGCGGCGAGCGCTGCGTCGACCACCAATCCGACACGTCCGCGGGTCAATGAACCCACGTATTTAGGGCTCATTCCGGACCCCAGGATGACGCAACGTGTCTTCCACGTTCTATCCGCGATCATGCGAAGACCCCGTCCCGGCGAGCTTCACGGATTCCTTGCGCGATAGCAGCGTGGAGTTCCTGGAAGTCCTCCTCCATATAGGTCAGGGCCGGAAGGAGCTGGATGCGTCCGGGGCCAGGCTGGACAATGGCGCCAGCGCCATGGATGCGATTTACGACGGCGAGCGTCGCACGTGCGTGGAGCGGCACCCCGGTGTCCGAGTACAGTTTGAGGCCCCGCATGCATCCACGGCCGGTTGATTCGCCAACTCCGTCGATGCCTTGGAGGTCTCGAATCAGTTCATAGAGCCCCACGCTGACGTTGCGGGTGAGCCTTTCATGGCCCACCCATGCCATTTCCCCAATGGTGGCAAGAATCGCTGCGCAGGCGGCAGGTGTGCCGGCTTGGGTTTCACCGTGGACGAAGACCGCTCCGGTGTGGTCAAACGTCTCCGTGACTTTGGTGCCCACCAGGAGTGCAGCACAGGCACTGGTCCCGTTGGTGAGGCCTTTTGATGTGACGATGACATCCGGCGCTTCCGGCCATTCGTCCGTAACGAACCAGGAGTGTATCCGGCCAAAACCCGTCGCTACCTCGTCGGCCACCAGCAGGAAGCCCTGTCCCTCCCTGTGTGCAAGGAGTGCCGTGATGAAGTCTGCGGGTACGGCTTCGGCTCCGGAGCCAAGTACAGGTTCTACTACAACGGCTGCCACACGGTAGCCCTCCCGACGCATCAGGTTCTCCAGCTCGGCTCCGCCGTCATCAAACCTGACGTGCCGGATGTTGCGAGTGTCCACGCCATAGAGGGGCTGCCCAAGATCGTCCCCGCTGAGGCCCTGGCTGCCATATGTCAGACCGTGGTAGCTGCCCTTCAAACCAACTATCAGTTTCCGCTCGGGTTCACCGATCAATATGCAGTACTGCCTGGCCAGCTTCATGACAGCATCGTTGGCGGCACTTCCGGAGGTTGAGAAAATGACTTTCCCGAAGGGGTGTGCCGGGAGCTCCAGCAGTGCTTCGGCTGCCTCAATGGCGTGGGTATGTGCGCTGCGGAACAGCGGCAGATAGGACGCACTCTCCAGTGCTGCGGCCACTGCTTTGGCGATCGCCCGGTTTCCGAATCCCAGGTTGGCATTCCAGAGCCCGCTTTTCGCGCAAAGCCGGCGCTGGCCGTCCCTAAAGGTGACGTGAACGCCGTCGGCGGCTACTGCCGTGTGGGTGTCCGGATTGAAGTCCCGCTGCTCCACCAAGGGCACCCAGAGGGGAAGGCTTGTTCGGGTCATCAGTGGCCGCCCAGGAGATCGATGCCGAGGTGACCGAGCTGCTCCACGACGGCTTTCGCCGATGATTCCGCGAGCTCCGGGGGTATGCCCATGGAGAAGGCGGCGACGTTTGCGGCAGCTTCCACACTCCTCAAGTTGGAGATGGCTTCAATGAGGACGGCAGCGTCCCGGCCGATGGTGAAGAGCTTCCCCGCGTTGGTATCGAGAAGCCTGTGTTCCCCCTGCCGTTCCACGATGAAAGGAGCATTGGGCAACGGGAGGCCGTGGCTGTCGGTGGCTCCGTACAGACTCAACCCGAAGCCGACCAGGCGGGTGCCAGGGCGTTGCTGGGGACCGATGAACTTCCACGCATCGAATGCGGCCAAGTAGCGGGGAATCCAAGGTCGGTCGCTGAGGGCTGCCACGACTTCGGGTGCGTGGGTCAGGGAGGCTATCGAGGACTCGGGTTTGAGCGGCATGGCTCTGGCCCGGATGTCCTGTAATTCATCGCCAACCCAGCCGATCACGGTTCCACTGGGTCCGTTGAGGATGGTCCCGTTGGCGGTGATGTGGATCCTGGCCAGCGTCGAGTCCGGGTTTCCGTGCCCGGCAAGCAGCGCACGCTCGGCCAGTACCGCGTTGATTTCGGTGAGTTGGCGGACAAAGTGGCCGGAGCTGCGGGCTTCGTCGGCGTCGTCGAAGAACGACTGCCAGTCATCCTGGCCTGCGAAGCGAATGACTGTTGGACCCACAAGGCTGATGAACGGGACGGCCAGGTAGTCCTGAATTTCGATGCTCAGGGATCCGTCCACCAGAAGTTCTTCGCCTGACTCGTCAAAACGGCCTTTGACTGTGACCAGATCCGGATCGTCGGCGTCGCCATCAATCACCAAGACCACCGACCCGTCCCTTGCGATCTCCTTCGCATAGGAAGAATGCCCCGCGTTTTCCACGAATACCGTGTGGCCCGGGATCCGTCCCGGGATGCCCGTAACCCATTGATCTACAGCCGCCGCGATGGCTTGTTGCTGACTCAGCGCCAATTCCAACCCCCAATAGTTGTCCATGTTCCGCTGGAGCGACCCGGACGGGCTCGTTCCTGAGAAGGACACTATGGGCGTAGACAGGCTCCACGATCGGGCGGAACCAAATTAGGTGGTGATCCGGAGCAAATTAGGTGGTGGACGGGCCGATCTAGGTGGTGGAAGTGGGTGGTCTAGGTGGTGGGTTTTGGGCGCGGTCTAATGGCCGATCATCTCCAGGCAACCGCCGTCCATGATGGGACCACCGGTCGCCAACTCCGGTTCTCCGTCGTTCGGCATGAAACCGTAGATGCAGCCTCCGCTGCGGACCGCCGCACCAAACCTGACGCCCTTTCCGCCGTCGTCGGTCCGTATGTCCATCAGGCCGATACTGGTCAGCGCCGCTTCGACGTCATTGCCGGTGACGGGCCGGGGTACTGCTGCGAGCGCCTTTCTTGCGGGCTCGACGTGCTGGTTCAGCTGCGTCAGCATCACAGGGGTGAGCTTCCGCCGCTGCCGATACATCTCGTTCTGGGCCATGGCGGCGTCGCCGTCGTAGGCGATGCAGTTGGTCTGTTGAGGCTCCGTCCCGGTGATCGGGCAGGCTGCCGTTGGCGTAGGAGTGCAGCTGCTTGGCGTGGTTGTGGCCGGCGCTTCGGCGCAACCCGCCAGAGCAGCAAGTACGACGGCGGCCATCGCCAGAGCGGAGCGGTTCGGTTTCGTCTTCCCCATCCAGAGGACGATACGCGGCCATGAGGGGTTTATCCAATGAATTGCCTAATGTGTTACTGGCACCTAGGAAAGCCGCGGCAGCACCTATTTTTGGGCTAGGCCCACCTAGTTTTGAACTTCTGGGACTGTGAGCGCTGGATCTGAACACCTAGGACGGAAATCTGGCCACATGCTTGAGACACTCCGACAGATTGGATTCAGTAATGAGGGTCTTGTTCCTGGTGGCAACAGCCTTGCAAGTAGTCGCCGCCTGCGTGGCCTTCAAGTACGCTCCCGCAATCAGTGCGCTAAGTGTGCTCGCAGCCGCTGCCTCGGCAACATTGTGGTTCGTGACCCGGAAGAAGGAGTCAGACTCCCGCGAGCCCGCTCGTTCGCGCTGATCGTGCCCCGATTTCATTCCGCCAACGGCTACTGGCTGGGGCTGTCCGCCGCCTACGGGACCACCTTGGCTTTAGTGACAGCCGCTGAGTGGCCGTGGCCTTGGCTCCTGACCATCTTTGGCGCGCTACTTGTCTTTCTGGTGATTCACGCCTGGCTGTATGGGCAGTTGGGCCGTGCGCCCTTCAAAGACCTCGACGCGGGCAAGGATTCCGGCCTTGCGATCCTCACAATTTTCCCAGTGCTCGCGCTCCTTGTCCGAGGCTCACCCGTGGCCTTGTGGGCCGGCCCGGCACTGGGCGTGATTGTGTGCTTCGTTTCCTTCGTGCGCCTCAAGAAGTACGGATACTTCAGACAGCGCTCAACCTCCCGAGGGGACCGGATTCCACCAACGGGTTACCCGAAGGCATAAGCTCACAAGACTCACAAGGATCCGTCGATCTTTCTAGATAGCAGGCCGTCCAGCGCACTGAAGACCGCATTGAGGTCATCGACGCCATTGTCGTGGAGCAACCTGCCGCCCTCCGTATCTTCTCCAACGCCCGCCGGCCAATTGCGCAACAAGCTGTTGCACAATCGACTCCGGCCAGGCCGCGCAAGAATGCCCGCACATAGAAGACGTGGTAACAACTCCGATCCAGCAAGTAAGCGGCCCTCCCGGGCAAGTAGTGGGCCCAGCCAAAATCGAGTACCACCCAAGCATGGTTCCTCCGGGAAGTCTCATCTACACTCCACATACGGGCTGGGGTGCACACAATTTCAGAGCATTCGAACATGAGGAAGCCCTCAATGAAGACACCCCGCACCTCCTGGAAAGCACAGAAAAAGCACACCGCACCGCTGGCCCTCGCCGCCGCGCTGTCGATTCCGCTGCTGGCAGCCGCACCGGCCACGGCCGAGGTCAACTCCGACACGATCGACAAATCCATTGTGTGGGTCGATACAGCATGGTCGGCAACAGTGCAGGTTCCCTTCAAAGACGGAACCACGGAAACTTACAAGACCACGCTGGTCACTCTCTGCACCGGCTGGTTTGTCAGCACGACCGGGCACGTGGCCACGGCCGGGCATTGCGTCGACGCCGATGACGCCCTCTACACCAGCATTTACGCCAAAGTCATTGACGAGCAGGGCCTCACCGGGGTGAAACCCGAAAACGTCGACTGGCCCATGTCACTGGCGGACCCTCTCATCAAGGTCGACCAGCCCTCGGGCATTGACGGTGGTCTGCTCAGCGGCAAGACGGCCATCACGGCCCAGCTCATCGCCAAGCAAGGCTTCGAGAAAGGCGACAATGCGCTGTTGCGGATTGCCGACATGAAAGATACCCCCGCGCTGGCGCTGGGTGCGGAGGCACCGAAAGTGCGCGAAAAAGTCACATCCGTCGGATTCCCCGACCTCGTCGGTTCAACCTCGGACGTTGAACGGCAAAAGCCGTCCTACCGTTCCGGGGCTGTCAGCTCACGCAGCTACTCAACCCAGGGTGTTCCGCGCACGGAAATCGACACCGACATCACACCCGGCATGTCAGGCGGCCCCTCGGTGAACGAAGACGGGGAAGTCATTGGCATCAACTCTGCCTACGTTGCCCGCGGATCAGGGCAGGCGAACTACATCACCGACACCCAAACCCTCCGCGACTTCCTGACCTCCAACGGCGTCAAACTAGCCGAGGCCGCAACCGCGTCCGCGACGCCGGCAGCCGCCGCCGATGCGCCCACCAGCACCACACAAGA
Organism: Paenarthrobacter sp. YJN-5; assembly: GCF_015040095.1. Taxonomy (NCBI): domain Bacteria; kingdom Bacillati; phylum Actinomycetota; class Actinomycetes; order Micrococcales; family Micrococcaceae; genus Paenarthrobacter; species Paenarthrobacter sp. YJN-5. The sequence continues at coordinate 754,107 of NZ_CP053544.1, read as the reverse complement.
TGCTCCCGGGATTCCTCTGTGGCTGATCGCCATCGTCGCGGTGCTCGTTCTGGCCGTGGTCGGGATGGCCGTCCTGCTGATCATGAACATGCGCAAGCAACGCCAACCCGCAGCCTACACCCCGGCACCGGCCGGCCCACCAGCAGCCATTCCACCCACACCGTGGATGCAGAACCCAAACCACCCGGACAACGGACCCGGCCGGGCACCCTGACCAGCACGGCATTCCAGAAGGGACACTGAATGAGCCTTTCGGCTCGGTCAGGTCGAGAGTGATAGTGATGCGCAGCCAGACTGAACTCCCGTCACCACACTCTTATTCGCAGCCGATTCCTCAACCGCGGCCAGCACCCGCTGAACCTGCAGCCCGTCGTCGAACGACGGCGACGGCACCTCACCATCCCGGATGGCACAGAGGAAGTCCCGGATCTGGTGGGTGAAGGTGTGCTCCCAGCCAATGATGTGCCCTTGTGGCCACCACGCTTCGAGGTACGGATGTTCAGGTTCGTTCACCAGGATCCGGCGGAAACCTTGCTCGCGCACCGGAAGCGTGGCGTCCAGGAAACCGAGCTCGTTCAGGTTCTCCAGATCGAAGGTCAAAGAACCCAGAGACCCATAGATTTCAATCTTGAGCGAGTTCTTTTGCCCAGTAGCCACCCGTGACGCTTCCACCGACGCGCTGAGGCCGCCGCTAAGGCCCAAAGTGGCCCACGCGGCGTCGTCAACTGTCACTTTCTCCATGCCGCCGGGGCCAGGGCGCTCGGGAACGAAAGTCCTCAACCGCCCGGTCACCTCGGTCACGGCCTGACCGGTCAGGTACTGGACCTGGTCGATCGCGTGGGAGGCGATATCCCCTAGGGCGCCGGAGCCGGCCGTCTCTTTCCGGAGCCGCCAGCTCATGGGAGTCTCGACGTCGGAAAGCCAGTCCTGCAGGTAAGCGGCACGGATGTGCCGCACGGTTCCGAGACGTCCTTCGGCGATCAACTCACGGGCCAGGGAGAGCGCAGGAACCCGGCGGTAATTGAAACCGACCATCGACTGGACACCCCGGGCCTGAGCGGATGCTGCAGCGGTAGCCATCACCTCGGCCTCAGCCACAGTGTTGGCCAGCGGCTTCTCCACGAGCACGTGTTTACCTGCTTCCAACGCCGCGACAGCGATCTCGGCATGCATCCAACCAGGCGCGCAGATGTCCACGATGTCGATGTCGTCCCGGTCAATGACCGAACGCCAATCCGTCGTCGATTCCGACCATCCGTACTTCCCTGCCGCGAATGCAACCTGGACCGCGTCCCGGCCAACGAGCACTTTCTGTTCGAAGGCCGGGACCTCAAAGAAGCTGGCCACGTTCCGCCACGCATTGGAGTGGGCTTTACCCATGAAGGCGTAACCGATGGCGGCCACGCCCAAGGGACGGCCCGTCACCAAGGGACGCCCGGCGGGAAGGGAAGTGGTCATGTTGCTGCTCCTGGAAGTGAGTAGGGAAAGGCTTAGGCCTCGAACCAGCCCCGGGCCGGGTTGGAAACGTCGGGCGCCTCGCGGAAGACACCAGGCTGGGCCACCCAGGAAACACCGTTGGCGATCACCTTTTGGATCTGCGGCTGGTGGTACACCGGGTATTCCTGATCGCCCGGGCTGAAGTAGAAGATGCGTCCCTTGCCCCGCGAGAACGTCACGCCGGAGCGGAACACCTCTCCCCCTTCGAAGGAGCTGATGAAAATCAGGTCGTCGGGTTCCGGAATGTCGAAGAGCTCTCCGTACATTTCCTGCTGCGGAATCAAGAGAGGGCTTTCAATGCCAGCCGCGATCGGGTGCGAAGGCTTAACTGTCCAAACGAGCTCCCGTTCGCCTTCGTTGCGCCACTTCAAAGAGCACGTGGTTCCCAACAAACGCGTGAAGATCTTCGAGAAGTGCCCGGAGTGGAGCACAATCAGGCCCATGCCTCCCAGCACGTGGCGCTGCACTCGTTCAACTACCTCGTCAGCAACCTGGTCGTGGGCAATGTGTCCCCACCACAGCAGTACGTCAGTTTGCTCCAGGATTTCCTCGGAGAGGCCGTGTTCGGGGTCAGCGAGGGTGGCTGTTGAGATTTCCGAGTCGGGGTAGAAGCCGCGGAGTCCCGCCGCGATGGCGCCGTGGATGCCTTCCGGATACATCTCGCCGATGGTGGCGGGCTCGTTGCGCGCCTCGTGGACGCCTTCGTTCCAGACAACAACTTTCAGTTTCTTGTCGTACATATCAGAGGCTCACTTCGCGTTGTTCCAGGGCGGACTTGTAGCAGGCATCGAGCACCAGCGCGCGACTGAGGGCGAGGGAGCCGTCGTGGCTTCCCCACACCGTCTCGCCGCCGCGCACGGCAGCCACGAAATCTTCGACGACGGCCTGGTGGGCTCGCCCGGGTTCGGCCACCACTTCGAAGTCGGCGTTCTCGCCGTCCTTCTCGGTGAAGACGTGCACATCTGCGACGGGGTTTTCGGAGGCGCCGACCGAGCGCAAGTCCGCTCCGCCGTCGGTCCCGTAAACGGTGAAGTCCATCAGGTCCCGCTGGTCACGGAACGCGGCCCAACCCGCTTCAAGAATCAGCGTGCCGCCGCCTTCCAGACGGATGAACGCGGAGGCGAAGTCCTCCACCTCGAACTTGTGGCTGGAGTTCGACGCCGTATACCGCGCGTTGCCGCCGAGGCCACGCGGACCGAGCTCCGAATGCGTTGAGGCGGAAACCGCCAGGACCTTCGGCTCGCCCAACAGGTGCAGTGCGTAGTCCAAAACGTGGACTCCGATGTCAGCCAACGGACCGCCGCCGGCGAGCGCCGGGTTGGTGAACCAACTGCCGAGCATTGGAATGCCTTGGCGGCGCAGCCACGAGGCTTTGGCGTAGTACGGGCGGCCCAGCGTCCCGTCGTCGATCACTTGCTTGAGCGCCTGGATGTCGCCGCGGCGGCGGTGGTTGAACGCAACGTCCAGGACGCGTCCCGCCTTGCGGGCGGCGTCCACCATCGCTTGGCCTTCGACGGCGTTGCGCGCGATTGGCTTCTCGCTCAGCACGTGCAGTCCCCGCTCGAGCGAAGCGATGGCGATCGGCGCGTGCAGGAAGGTGGGCACGGCGATGCTGACGGCGTCGAGGTCTTCGAGCTCGATCATGTCCTCCCACCGGGTGAGGGCGTGGGGGATGTTGTATTCGTCCTTCAGCTGGGCGAGGAGGTCCGCTTCCATCCCGGCGACGGCCACGATTTCTACGCCCTCAATGTTGTTGTACGCCTTGAGGTGCTGCTGGCCGGCCCAACCGATCCCCACAACTCCCACTTTGAGGGTTGCGGATGGGGCCTGCTGCTGAATACTCACTGTTTTCCTGTTCTTTCTGGGGTTCTGAGGAGTCTGTAGGTGGTTGTTGGATTCTGTGACGCCGAAAAGTGGCCTAGCCTTTGACGGCGCCGGCGGTCATGCCGGAGACGATGCGCTTCTGGCACAGCAGCACGAGGATCACGAGCGGGACGGTGATGATCACTGAAGCGGCGCTGATGGTGCCGAGCGGCTGGTCGAACTCGCTGGTGCCGCTGAAGAACGCGATCGCGACCGGGACCGGACGGGATTCCGGTGACGTTGTCAGCGTGACGGCGAGGAGGAATTCGTTCCAGACTGAGATGAACACGAGGATCGCGGTGGTCGCCAGGCCGGGGACAGCGAGCGGCAGGATGACTTTGCGGAACGCGACAAACGGCGTGGCACCGTCCATGTACGCGGATTCTTCGAGTTCGCGCGGGATTTCCTTGAAGAAGGATGTCAGCGTGTAGATCGCCAGCGGCAGGGCGAACGTCAGCTTCGGAATGATGAGGCCCAAGAGAGTGTCGTACAGGCCGATTTCGCGCCAGATGGAGAACATCGGGGCCGCGATCGCGATGGCCGGGAACGTGGTCACCGACAGGATGAGCGTCAGGATCATTCCCTTACGGCGCATCTTGAGCCGCGCCAGCGCATACGCGGCGAAGGACGCGAACACCAGCGCCACAGTTGTTGTTACGACGGCGATGATCACCGAGTTGCGCAGGGCCAGGAGGAATTCGGCGTTCTGAAAGACCACGAGGTAGTTCTCCAGGGTCGGCTGGCTCGGGAAGAGCTCGCCTTGCGACAGGCTCGCGCCCTTCTTAAGGGAGGTGTTCACCAGCCAATAGAACGGGATGAGCGAGAAGCCCATGACGGCAACCACGAACACCCACACCGAGGGGTGGAGTCTCGCTTCGCCCCTGAGCCGGCGCTTCGGCGACTTGGTCCCGGTGGCGGGTGCCGCCGTCGTGCGTTCTGCTGTCAGCGTGCTCATTGCTCCTCCTTCGCGACGTCGCGGATGTTGCCGCCGCCGAAGCGGATGTAAATGACCGAGACCACCATGACGGTGAGGAAGGTCAGGATTGAGAGGGCCGAGCCTTCGCCAACCAGCCGGTTTTCGCGGAGTTCGCCGTAGGCCAGCATGGACATTGATTCGGTGCCGTTGGCGCCGCGGGTGAGGACGAACGGCAGGTCGAAGACGCGGAGGGCGTCCATGGTGCGGAAGATCGCGGCGAGGACAATTGCCGGACGCAACAGTGGCAAGGTGATGTGGACGAAGGTCTGCCACTTGCTGGCACCGTCGAGTTCCGCGGCCTCGTACGTTTCGGAGGAAATGACCTGCAGGCCGGCCAGGATGATGAGGGCCGCGAACGGTGTGGTTTTCCAAACGTCGGCGAGGACGATGACGGCCATCGCGTAGCCGCGCTCCCCCAGCCACACGACGTCGCCGCCGGGCAGCCCAAGCGCGGAGAGGACGTTGGTGACCAGGCCGAGGTCGGGCTGGAACATCGTCTGCCAGGTGATGGCGCTGACTACGGTGACGATCGCGTACGGCAGGAGGACCACCGTGCGGAGAAGCGCGCGACCCTTGAACGCGAGGTTGAGCAATAGCGCCATGGCCGTTCCAAGGATCAGCTCCAAGGTGACCGAGAAGGCGGCGAAGGTGAAGGTCTGCCCGAAGGCCGCCCACCACTCTTGGCTGGTCAGGGCGGCGATGTAGTTATCCAGGCCGACGAACCGTGAGAGCCCTGCGGTGCGGACGCTGTACTGGTTCAGGGAGAGCCAAATTGCGTATCCGATCGGGACCGCCGCCACGAGGGCCATGAGGATTAGCGACGGTGCCGTCATCCGGAAGGCAAGGCGACGTTCGGCACGGTCGCGGGTGCTTGTTCTTGGTGCGTTGGGGGGCGCGCTTGGGGGCGCTCCTGGCGTGATGGTTTTGGTGGACATGTTTAGAAGCTCGCCTTGGCGGTGGTGATTTCGTCGGCCATCTTCTTCACCGCATCCTCGGTGGAGGCGGTGCCGGACAGCACGGCGTAGACGTTCTTGTAGATGGCCTGCGAGATCTGCGGGTAGACCGGCGAGATCGGGCGCGGCTTGGCGCCCTTCACCGAGGCCAGGAGTTCGGTAGCGAACGGCATCTTCTGGAGCACCGCAGGGTCCGAGTACGCAGCCTCATTGACCGGGGCCTGCGAGTAGTCCATGGCCACGTGTTTCTGCCAGTCCGGTGTGGTAGCGAAGTCAATGAAGGCGACGGCTCCGGCCTGGTTGGTGGAGTGCGCCGAGATGGCCAGGTTCCAGCCGCCCAGCACGCCCGAGGCCTTGCCGCCTTCCCATGCCGGGAGCGGCGCGACGCCGAAGCTGTCTGCCAGCGGGGTCGCGTTCAGCAGACGGTACACGTGAGGCCAGTTGCGCTGGTATCCGAAGTTGCCGGATTCGTAGGCCAGGCGGGCCGGGTCCTCGTTGTAGGTGAGGACGGCGCGGTCGGCTGAGCCGTTCTTGAGGCCCTCGGTCATGAAGTTGAGGACGTCGCGGGTCTCCTGGGAGTCGATCTTGACGTTGCCCTGGTCATCCAGGACTTCGCCGCCTGCGCTGTAGAGCATTTCGAGGAAGTTCACCGTGAGGCCCTCGTACTGCTTGCCCTGGTAGACGAACCCGTTGCCCGGCGCCTTGGCGGCTTCCGCGTAGAGCTGCTGCCAGGTCTCCGGCTTGGCTACCTTGTCCTTCTGGTAGTAGATCAGGCCGGCGTTGGTGAAGAACGGCGAGGCCCAGTACTTGTCCTGGTACTTGGTGGTTTCCACAGTGGAGGGAATGAGCCGGTCCTTGTTGGCCTCCACCAGCTTGGTCTGGTCCAGCAGCCAACCCTGCGATGCGAACTCGGAAGTCCAGATCACGTCCGAGAGGAAGATGTCGCACTCGGTGGACTTCCCCTCCAGCCGCTGCACAATCTGCGTGCGGGCTTCATCCGTGGTGGCGCCGATCTCGGTGTACTTGGCCGTGACCTTGCCGTTCGCCTTGGTGAACGCTTCCGCCGTGCCCTTGTAGATGCCGCTCGCGTCCTTGACGCCGCAGATGTTGACGGCACCGCTTGCGTTAGCGCCCGACGACGGATCGGCAGCTGCCGCTTTTTCCGCACCTTGGGGTGCTGCTCCCCCGCCGCACGCGCTGAGGAGGAGGGCTGCGGCAACTGCGGTGGCTGCGAGTGCTGTTTTTGTGCGCGATTTGGTGCTGTTCTGGAGCGGAGAGGCAGGTCGGTTCAAGTCCACGAGTGGCTCCTTTGGTGTCTGTGGGGATGGTGGTTCAGGTTGCTTTGGCTGTGGTGCGTCCTGAGCCTGGCTTCATTGCCGGTGTTGCTTTGCTGGCTTCCTTGGAATCGATTCCAAATGTGCTCTTGAAAAACGGCCTTGCGGCCGTGGAATCGATTCCAAAGAAGTGTGACAGTCGCCACGCGGAGCTGTCAACCCCCGCTATTTCGTGGAGTCTCGGATGACGAGTTGGTGCGGGAGGAAGGTCCTGCCCCTGCGGTGCGCGCCTTCGACAGTCATGCGTTCCAGGAGTTCCGCGAAAGCTACGCGGCCCATTTCGTACGCCGGCTGCCTCACCGTGGTCAGCTCCGGGACACACATTTCTGCCTGTGCGGAGTCGTCGAAACCGGCAACGGCGACGTCTTGTGGAACTCTCAAGCCGGCATCAGTGAGCTCTCGGACGCATCCGGCGGCGACCACGTCGGTCCCGCAGAAGATCGCGTCCGGGAGGTCCTTTGCCTCCAGGATTTTCTTGGTGAGCTCGCGGCCCGCGTGGAACCCGAAGTTGCCTTCGCCAAGGAGGATCGTGTCTGGTTCCAGGCCTTCCTCAGTGAGTGCTTGGCGGAAGCCTTCTTCACGAAGCCGGCCGGAGCGGGCACCCCTGTGGGCGAGCATGGCCAGCTTCCTGGCGCCCGTGTCGATGAGGTGTTTGGTGATGTCGTAGGCGGCCTGGCGGTCATCGATGGACACTCCAAATGCAGCCTCGGCGTCCACGATTTCACAGACTTGGATGACGCTCAGTTGTTCGGCGACGGTGTTGACGTCCTCATCCGGCATCGTGGGCGAGAAGATCACCAAGCCGTCCACTGAGCCGTTACGGAGCATGTCCACGAGTTGCTGTTCGCGGTCGCGGTCCCCGTCGGTTGCTGCGATGAGGCTGACGTAGCCGTTATCCGCGGCGGCGTCTCCTACTCCACGGAAGACTTCACTGATCACGAGCGAGTCCAGGTTCTTGGCTAGGGCCAGGACACGCATGGTCCGGTCTCTTCTTAGGTCTCGCGCTGATGCGAGAGGCCGGTAGTTCAGCTTTTTGATTGCAGCGTTGACCTTCTCTTTGGCCGATGCGCTGACGGCCGAGCTTCCGTTCAAGACGCGCGACACCGTCCCCACGGACACACCCGCAGTCCTGGCGACGTCTTGAACTGTCGGCCGAGCCATTCGATTGTCCTTCCGCGAGCAGTTCGGTGCGTCCAGCCCCGATACAGTATCTGCCATCCGACCCCTCAGCTTAGCGGGCCGCGAAAGCAGAGCCTGAGGCGCAGGTAGACGCCACGATTGTCTAGCGGGAGTAATAATCGAGCTTAACGACCGCCAAATAATACTGCTTCCTGCTCACACCAATCGGCGGAAGTCATTTCAAAGAAACTGACCCCATTGCAGAATTTGTTGACAAGATGTGCTCATACGCATTCCCCGCTTCAGCTCCCTGAGCTCCGGAGTCTTGCGGTTGCTGGGACCAGAACCCGGCGGCGCCTCCACCATGCGCAATCATTGCTCAGACTCCACCGCCTATAAACTGAACTCTTCAGCGCACGAAACACAGCACTGCAGGCACCGCCGTTACAACGCCACTAGGGGAAACGGGCTCACTTCCAGCGATCAGGTCGAGGTCTAGATTAATGCGCTTTCTGCGAGCGTCCATTCCATGGGCAAATGTGCGTTAGGAGTCAACGTACCGGTAACCTCACCCCATGACCACCGATAGTCTTGCGCAAGCCTCCAGTTCAAAAATTGAAGGTTTCCTCAGTTATGCCCACGAATCTGACTCCTTCCTTGACCTTGCAGAACCTCTGCACCGAGACCTAGTCAGGGTCATCAAGCTGCGTTCAAATCGGGACATCGAGATCTTCCGCGATAGAGCGGCGATCAAGTGGGGCGATCGGTGGAAAGCCACGATCGACAACGGCCTCACCAACGCCAGCGTCCTCTTTGTCATAGCTACGACTCACTACTTGGCCAGCAACAACTGCCGCGATGAGTTTCTGGACTTCCTCAATGCGGCCAGATCATCAACCATGAGCGGCGCGCGGCGCCTGATCCTGCCCATAATGCCCATGGCGGCCTCGACCGTATTTACCGTCGACTCAGAGGATGAGATTGCCAAAGAAATTGCGGAAATTCAGTTTGAACTGATCGAGGACGCCGTCGTAGCTGGGGAAGGATCACCAGAGTGGAAACGCGCCTTGATCAAGCTGGCAGACCGTTTTATTGAGGTAGTCGCGCTAGCCGAGTCTCAGGCTGCCGCTGCCGCCGCTCAAGCGGAAGCCGAAGAAGAGGGGAAGCACGCAAGAACGGCAGCTCTTGCCCAGGGAAACGAAGGAGCCGCGGAGGACGAGCCTGAAGTGGCAGATGATCGCGGTTTTTTCGAGGCCTTGGAGGATCTGGAAACTGACTTTGAAGAACTGACTGGACTAGCTGACAAGATGAGTGGTCTCATGACGACGGTTGTCCTCCCAATGAAAACCGTTGATTTTGAATCAACATCTTCGGCGAAGCAGATGAACGCTAAGATCGCACACTTGGCGAAGCAAATGACTCCTGACAGTCGCGCCCTGGGCGAGACCGGCCGCGCCATACGCGACAAAACAAATACTATTGATGTCGGCATTCGCCACCTTGTACGAATCGCTAAAAGCAACCAAGGCACAATCGCCGATGGTGTGCGCGGGTTTCTGGAGGGTGCCCAGACTTCCTTGGCCGGGACGACGGAAGTTCTGGAGCAGATGGATGGTCTCCTTACCTCAATGGCGCCAGCGGAAGCTGCGTCAAGTCTTATGCGGAATGCCCTAAAGCCCATGCGCAGTGGCATTGTAGCTTTCAGCGACGCCGTTCGGGTCATCCACAAATGGGGACCTGAGCTGCTGGACTAAGGGCCAGAACAGGGCCGGCATAGGCATTGCGCTTGTCCACCCGATGATGATCTTGACAATCGCACCGAGCACCGACGCCCAAATCAGGTGAGACCTCCAAGCTGAGCCAAGAGTCCACCTAGCTAGTTGCGTCACGCGTTGTCACGTATTCGCGTAGACCAGAGATGGCGAAATCGGCGGCCCAGATCTTAGAATTCGATGAGGTCCTTGCCCACCTCTTGCGCGATGTTTCAGGTCATGCGTTCTAACGAGGTCGGGCGAAGACCCGATCAGTGATGGGAACGGGGAGCTGAACGGCAGACAAGACAACGTTTTCCAACGTTGCGTAGCGAGCCTCAATTTGGTCATGAAGCGCCTGCCGCTCTCCAAGGTCTCGAGCAACGCGAAACTCCTCGTAAAGACTGTGAGTGTCATGGTAGGCTTCGACACTTTCGGGTGAATGAAACTGAACTTCTACCCACATTTCCAAAGCAAATCGATCGTGAAGACCGAAATGGGCATGAATACCCTTATATCGAGATGTTGGATGATAACTGTTTAAAACACAACGCAGATCAAGCTCATTGGCACGTGCAATTGCGATGAATGAATGCAAGCTTCCCCCTAACTCCGCATGCTCCTCAGCTAAGACGGAGTACCGGAGGACATCCTCAATTAGGCTTAGTGCAATGTGGGCCATCTCGCGCTGCGTTGACACGTTGCTAAACCGGTAGGGGCTGAGACGCACCATGTCCTTAGCCTTACGGTGCAGGGACTGCCAACGTTTGACTCTAAATTCCAAGCCGTACGGCCGAGCCCCTTTAGGTATAGCTTTAAGCACCAAGGACGTAATTTGAGGTTCAATCGGTTTCAGGCTTTTCAGAAAATAGATTACTTCACGCAGAAACTCATCGTTCTGCGGATTCACGTTCTCGTTTTCAGGCCATTCTTGTTCCGGAAGAAAGCTCGGCTCAGTTTCATTCGGCATCGAAGTCATACCGCCTGTCACGTTCAGTGGCTGTAGCCCACTCGGCCTCCGCAATCGAGGAGTCTGCGCCCCAGAGAGCTTTCCTCTTTAAGGCAGCTTCATTCCTCATGATTCTTCGATCTAGCGCATTGCGAGTTCTCAGTGTTCCGGGTTTGGCTAACGACCCAAGCATCCGTGCAAGTACAGATAGCTTTGCAGGCTCAAAGGTCGTGCTCTCAGGCGAGGCCTGCTCAAGAGCGCCGGACCATCGCCGATACAAAGTAACGTGGTTTCGACGAAACCAGTCGATCAACTCGTCTCCCACGCCAAGCAACTCTGTTTCTCCGATCTCCTGCTGATCCGAGAGGAGCGCCTTCGGCAGAACACGAGAGTCTTCCAACAAAACATCAACGACGAGCGGATTCATTGGTCGCATTGCCGACGCGAGGTAACGCGCGAGCTCCCCGGGTAGCGTCTTGTAGCGAAGTTCAGTGCGGTCGCCAAAGTAGTCGCGCTCTATGGACGGGTTGAGTACCCAGGAACGAGTGTTGGGCAAATAGCTGTATATATGATGCTCATGCAGAATCCCAATTCGAGCCGTTTCCAAGGGGAACTCACGCTCTCTGTGCTCATCGATGAGATCGATCATGGCTAGGTACGTTGCCATTTCTGCCTCCAACCTTTAGCGGAAGTTATCATGAAACGGTCCCTTCCTCTACCGAAAGCGACCCGTTTCACGTTTTGACTCGTTCCCAGCGTCGTGAGCAGGGCGTCAAATTCCGCCTACTCCTGCGTGAAACTGCGCTGCTTGGGGTGCTTGCTTTCTGGTTTTCGGAAGGCGCGGATGGCCGGAGGTGCCGACGGCGACGAGTTCACCTGGTCTCTGGTTTACGCCGCGTTGGCCGCAGCCCACGGCTTTGTGCTTTACCATTGGCGTCGGCGAAGCCCATCGCAACGACAAAGTGGTTGGCCACATTCCTTGCTGCTGATCTACCAGTGCGCCCCCTGGCGCGCAGGCTATGAGCGCAATGGCACACGCTCGCATATTCGTACCCAGCAGCCCTGCGCTGTCCTTCAGGCGGATCCCAGGCCGAGTCCTTGACCCCGGACCTCGACGCCGAATGCCTTGCGAGCTGATTTAGGGCAACCACACCGAGTCGAAACGGCGCGGCACCATGTCGCCACGTCCGAGCCTTTGGTATCCCAAGCTCCCACCCCCTTGACTCCCACCCCCTCCTTCCCTAGACTTTTCATAAAGCAGAATCTAAATTCCACTAGGCGGAACAAAAGCCAAGCACCAAGGCCAAGACGAAGCACAGAGGAAGATAGATCAAAGCACCTCCTCGGAAGGACCTACGATGACGTACACAGTGAACTGCTCCATCCTCCTGACGGAGCTGCCCTTGCTCGAGCGCCCCGCCGCCGCGAAGGCAGCCGGTTTTGACGCCGTCGAGTTCTGGTGGCCCTTCGAAACCTCCGTCCCCAGCGACGCCCAAGTAACCGAGTTCGAGAACGCCATCAAGGACGCCGGCGTTCAGCTCACGGGCCTGAACTTCAATGCAGGAAATATGCCTGGCGGCGACCGCGGCCTGGTTTCCTGGAAGGGACGTTGCTCCGAGTTCAAGGACAACATCGATGTCGTAGCCGGCATCGGTGAGCGCCTCGGCTGCAAGGCCTTCAACGCCCTCTACGGCAACCGCCAGGACGGGTTCACCCCTGAAGAGCAGGACGAACTCGCCGCCAGGAACCTCGCCGCGGCAGCTGCCGGCGTCGCACGTATTGGCGGAACTGTCCTCCTCGAGCCGGTGAGCGGCGCACCCAAGTACCCGCTCCTCACGGCAGAAGACGCACTCAAGGTCATCGCCCGCGTCAAGGCAGAATCCGGCGCACAGAACATCAAGCTCCTCGCCGACTTCTACCACCTGGCAGTCAACGGCGACGACGTCGAATCCGTCATCGAGAACCACGCCAAGGACTTCGGCCACATCCAGATCGCCGACAACCCCGGCCGCGGCGCACCCGGAACCGGCAACCTGCCCCTCGGCGAATGGATCGCCCGCAGCCGCGAACTCGGCTACGACGGCTACATCGGCCTCGAGTACAAGGAACCGCAGGAAACGGCATTCAGCTGGGCCATCCGCCAGCGCGCCGCAGCCAACTAAGCCCCGCACGCCCAACTAAGTAGCAGCAGAGCGCGTTTAGAACCCTCAAAACGCGCACTAATGCGACCTAGTTGGGTAAGCACACCTGAGTTAGCGCACTCGGGTTAAAAGACTCACCCAGACTTCAGACACACAGACTTTCCCGGAAAGAGAAACACAATGAGCAACGTTGCAGTCATCGGCCTCGGAATCATGGGCCTGCCTATGGCCATCAACCTCGTCAAGGCCGGCCACACGGTCACCGGTTTCAACCGCAGCCAGGACAAGATCGACAAGCTCGTCTCCGAGGGCGGCCAGGGCGCCAGCTCCATCGCGGACGCAGTCAAGGACGCCGACGTCGTCATCACCATGGTCCCGGACTCCCCCGATGTTGAGGGCGTTGTCACCGGCAAGGACGGCGTCTTCGCCAACGCCAAGAAGGGCACCCTCTGGATCGATGCCTCCAGCATCCGCCCGGACGTCGCCGCCCGACTCGCAGCAGACGCCAAAGAAGCCGGCATCCGCCCGCTCGACGCCCCGGTCTCCGGCGGCGAGCAGGGTGCCATCGACGCCGTCCTGTCCATCATGGTCGGCGGCGAAGCAGCTGACTTCGAGGCAGCACAGGATGTCCTCAACGCAGTGGGCAAGACCATCGTCCACGTCGGCCCGTCCGGCTCCGGCCAGACCGTCAAGGCAGCCAACCAGCTGATCGTCGCGGTGAACATCCAGGTCCTCGGCGAGGCCATCGCCTTCCTTGAGGCTTACGGCGTAGACACCGACGCAGCACTGAAGGTCCTCGGCGGCGGCCTGGCCGGCTCCAAGGTCCTGGACCAGAAGGGCCAGAAGATGCTCGACCGCAACTTCGACCCCGGCTTCCGCCTCGCCCTCCACCACAAGGACCTCGGCATCGTCACGTCCGCAGCCCGCGAAGCCAACGTCTCCGTCCCGCTCGGCGCAGTCGTCGCCCAGCTCGTCGCCGCAACCGTCAACCAGGGCGACGGCGGTCTCGACCACTCGGGCCTCTTCAAGCAGGTCCTCCAGCTCAGCGGCCGCAAGTAAGGCCCTAAGCACCAAGAAGCAAGGGAACCCGCCGTCGTACATAAACGACGGCGGCTCCCTCACCACACCCAAAAACACCCCAGACTTCGCCCGCAAGGGCAAAAAACAAGGAGCACACCATGGCTAAGATGCGCACCGTTGACGCGGCGATCGCCATCCTGGAAAAGGAAGGCGCCACCGAGGCGTTCGGCCTGCCAGGCGCAGCAATCAACCCCTTCTACTCCGCAATGAAGGCTCACGGCGGTATCCGCCACACCCTGGCCCGCCACGTTGAAGGCGCCAGCCACATGGCCGACGGTTACAGCCGCGCAGCTGATGGCAACATCGGCATCTGCATCGGCACCTCGGGCCCTGCCGGCACGGACATGATCACCGGCCTCTACGCGAGCTGGGCCGACTCGATCCCCATGCTGTGCATCACCGGCCAGGCACCCGTGTCCAAGCTGCACAAGGAAGACTTCCAGGCCGTGGACATCGAGTCCATCGCCAAGCCGGTCACCAAGTTCGCCATGACCATCCTGGAGCCGGGCCAGGTTCCCGGCGCTTTCCAGAAGGCCTTCCAGGTAATGCGCTCCGGCCGTCCGGGCCCGGTCCTGCTGGACCTGCCCATCGACGTCCAGATGGCTGAGATCGAATTCGACATCGACGCCTACGAGCCCCTGCCGGTGGAGAAGCCCAAGGCTTCCCGCAAGCAGCTGGAAAAGGCTTTGGACATGCTGACCGCGGCCAAGCACCCGCTGATCGTTGCCGGTGGTGGCATCATCAACGCCGGTGCTTCGGCCCAGCTGGTTGAACTGGCTGAGCTGCTGAACGTTCCGGTAATCCCCACCCTGATGGGCTGGGGCGCCATCCCGGACGATCACGACCTGATGGCAGGCATGGTTGGCCTGCAGACCTCGCACCGCTACGGCAACGAGACCTTCCTGCAGAGCGACTTTGTGATCGGAATCGGCAACCGCTGGGCCAACCGCCACACCGGTGGCCTGGACACCTACACGGCTGGCCGCAAGTTCGTTCACATCGACATCGAGCCCACGCAGATCGGCCGCGTGTTCTCCCCCGACTTGGGCATCGCTTCCGACGCCGGTGCGGCGCTGGATGGTCTGCTGGAACTGGCACGTGAGCGCAAGGCCGCAAGCACCCTGCCGGACTACTCCGCCTGGGTTGCCGAGTGCCTGGAGCGCAAGGGTTCCCTGCACCGCAAGACGCACTTCGACAACGTGCCGATCAAGCCGCAGCGCGTGTACGAAGAGATGAACAAGGCCTTCGGCAAGGACACCACGTACGTCTCCACCATTGGTCTCTCGCAGATCGCCGGCGCCCAGATGCTGCACGTGTTCGGTGCCCGCAAGTGGATCAACGCCGGCCAGGCTGGCCCGCTGGGCTGGACCGCTCCCGCCGCCTTGGGCGTGGTTCGTGGCAAGCCTGACGAGAACGTTGTGGCACTGTCCGGTGACTACGACTTCCAGTTCATGATCGAAGAGCTGGCCGTGGGCGCACAGTTCAACCTGCCCTACATCCACGTTGTGGTGAACAACTCCTATCTGGGCCTGATCCGCCAGTCCCAGCGCGGCTTCAACATGGATTATCACGTGTCCCTGGGCTTCGATAACATCAACTCCCCCGAAACCATGGGCTACGGCGTTGACCACATCAAGGTGGTTGAAGGCCTGGGCTGCAAGGCCATCCGTGTGGAGAACCCGGAAGACATGCCTGCCGCTTTCGACAAGGCCAAGGCCTTGCGCGACGAGTTCAAGGTTCCGGTTGTGGTGGAAGTGATCCTGGAAAAGGTCACCAACATCTCCATGGGCCTGGAAATCAACGCAGTGAACGAGTTCGAAGAGCTGGCCGAGACCGCTGCGGACGCCCCCACGGCGATCCTGGCCAAGGCCTAACAGCCGCACACGGCCGCGAACGGCCCAACAGCCGCCACGGCTAAAGAGAAACAGTAAAGGAGGCACCGGAATGCGTGTGGTCATCGCCCCGGACAAATTCAAGGGCTCACTGTCCGCGCCCGAGGTCGTCGAGCACCTGGCAACAGGCCTGCAGGCCGGCTTCGGCAGCAGCGGCCTGGAGACAACACGCATTCCGGTGGCCGACGGCGGCGAAGGCACCATCGATGCCGCCATCGGCTCCGGCTTCACCCGCCGGACCGCCACGGTCACCGGCCCGCTTGGCGAACCGGTCAAGGCCGACTTCGCCATCCGAGGGACCGAAGCCGTGATCGAGATGGCAGCAGCTTCCGGTTTGGCGCTCCTCCCGGAGGGCCCCACGAGCGAAACCGCGAAGACTGCCACCAGCATCGGCACGGGTGAACTCATCCGTGCCGCGCTGGACCTCGGTTGCCGCAAGATCATCCTTGGCGTTGGAGGCAGCGCCAACTCCGACGGCGGTGCAGGCGTCCTGCAGGGCCTCGGAGCCGTTTTCCTGGACAAGGACGGCAACGAACTCCCCGGCGGCGGCGCCGCCCTCGCTGCGATAGACACCATCGACTTCGCCAACTTCGACGTCCGGTTGGAGGCAACGGACTTCGTGTTGGCGTCCGACGTCGACAATCCCCTTTTGGGGGCCAGCGGGGCTCCGGCCATCTTCGGTCCGCAAAAGGGCGCGACGCCGGACGACGTCGCCGAACTCGACGCGGCGATCAGCAACTTCGTGGAAGTGCTGAGCCAAACCACGGGCATTGAAGCCAAGCACGCAGCGAAGGCACCGGGCGCAGGCGCGGCCGGAGGCGTTGGCTACATTGCCATCGCGGCACTGAAGGCTGAACGCCGGCCGGGCATCGACGTCGTCCTTGAGTTCACTGAGCTCGAAAGCAGACTGAAGGGCGCGGACCTGGTGATCACCGGAGAAGGCAGCCTGGACGAACAAAGCCTCCTGGGCAAGACCCCCATGGGCGTCTCCCGCGCAGCCGCGAAAGCCGGAATACCGGTGATCGCAGTCTGCGGCCGGACCACCCTGAGTGCGGAGCAACTCACCAATGCCGGATTCCATACGGTCCACGCCCTGACCGACATGGAAAAAGACGTCCAAAAATGTATCGCTGAAGCAGGTCCGTTGCTTGAACAATTGGGAAAGCACGTAGGCGTGTATCTGGCGGAACGGACCGAAAACAAGGAGTACCTCAATGTCTGAAGCAATCGGCGCTTACGACCTCGTTATCCGGGGCCAGCGCATCCTCACCACCGCCGGCATTGCACCCCGCGAAGTGGGCATCCGTGACGGCGTGATCGTCGCGATCGAACCGCTGGGCAACGGCCTGACGGGCACCGAGGTCATCCACCTCGCAGACGACGAGACCCTCATCCCCGGCTTGGTGGACACCCACGTCCACGTCAACGAGCCCGGCCGCACCGAGTGGGAAGGCTTCGCCTCCGCCACTCGTGCAGCCGCAGCTGGCGGCGTCACCACCATCATCGACATGCCGCTCAACAGCATCCCGCCCACCACCAGCGTGGACGGCCTGGAGCAGAAGCGCGTGGTGGCCAAGGACCAGGCATTCGTTGACGTCGGATTCTGGGGCGGTGCCATCCCGGGCAACAAGGCCGACCTCCGCCCGCTCCACGACGAGGGCGTCTTCGGCTTCAAGTGCTTCCTCCTCCACTCCGGCGTGGACGAGTTCCCGCACCTGGACGCGGATGAGATGGAAGAGGACATGAAGGAACTGAAGTCCTTCGACTCCCTCATGATCGTCCACGCCGAGGACTCCCACGCGATCGACCGCGCCCCGCACCCCGGCGGCGACCACTACGAAACCTTCCTCGCCTCCCGCCCCCGCGGTGCCGAGAACAAGGCCATCGCCGAGGTCATCGAGCGCGCACGCTGGACCGGCGCACGCGCCCACATCCTGCACCTTTCCTCCTCCGACGCGCTGCCCATGATCGCTTCGGCAAAGCGCGACGGCGTCAACCTCACCGTTGAGACGTGCCCGCACTACCTGACCCTCATGGCCGAGGAGATCCCGGACGGCGCAACCGCGTACAAGTGTTGCCCGCCCATCCGTGAAGCCTCCAACCGCGAGCTCCTCTGGAAGGGCCTGCAGGACGGCACCATCGACTGCATCGTGTCCGACCACTCCCCCTCCACCCTTGACCTCAAGGACCTGGAGAACGGCGACTTCGCCGTTGCCTGGGGCGGAGTCTCCTCCCTCCAGCTGGGCCTGTCCCTGATCTGGACCGAGGCACGGCACCGCGGCATCTCCCTGGAACAGGTCGTTGCCTGGATGTCGGAGAAGCCCGCTGCCTTGGCCCGCCTCCACAACAAGGGCCAGCTCGCCCTGGGCTACGACGCAGACTTCAGCATCTTCGCCCACGATGACGCGTTCGTGGTGGACGTCAAGAAGCTCAAGCACAAGAACCCGATCACTCCGTACGACGGCCGCCCGCTCTCCGGCGTGGTCCGCAAGACCTTCCTGCGCGGCTCGGAGATCGACTTCCAGAACCCGGGCGGAAAGCTGATCCGCCGCGGCAACGTTTAGGACATATCGCCATGGCAGTACAGGCCTATGGCCCGCCGCCGGCACGGTACCCCGGACGCCAGGGAGCCGGACACCAGCAGGCAGGACGGCAGGGAGGTGGACGCCCGATCACGGGCCGTCCGGGTACCGCGCGGCAGCAGGGCCAGAACGCTACGGGTCTGAGTGCACGGGGCCTGGCCCTTTGGGTCAACCCGGCCGAGGGCGATCCCGTAGACCCTGAAATTTGGGACCGGGCAGCACGCCTTGTGCTGGCCCGGGCAATGAAACTTGCCCCGGAGGCGGAAGTCCGCATCTGGCCCGCCATCGGGGCAGAACACTCCGGCGTCGGCAGCACTTCCTGGGGCGGCACTCCGCAGGAAGCCGCCGACGCCGGTAACCACCTTCCGCAGTCGGGTTCGATGGCGCTGGCAGAGGCTCTCGCCGCCGCCCGTGCCACGGCCGAATCCGACGGCGGTGACCACCCCTCCGAGGGCGGCAGCACCGCCGTCGAGCCCGTAACGTTGGCAGCCCGGCGCAGCCAGCTTGCAATCGACCTCGCTGCTGAAGTAGTGCTCCTGGACGGCAAGCCAGTTGCCTTCACTGGCATGGAATACAAGCTGCTGCGCTACCTCGTGGTGAACTGCTCGCGGGCAATCGGACGTGAAGAATTGCAACGCTTCCTGGAGTCATTTGACCTTCCGGGCGCGGCATTTCGCTCGATCGACGTTTATGTTGGAAGGGTGCGGCGGAAGCTCGGCTCCGCCCGTTATACGGTTGCCACCGTCCGTGGTGGCGGCTACCAGTTCGTGCCTGGCCCATATGCCACCGTGCGCGGACCTGCGGAATACAGCATCTAGCGACGCTGTTCTGTCAAGAGGCACACCTGTCCTGACAGTCCGCCCTGAATGACCATTGCTGGCTACGCGTCAGTGTGAAAATGCCGGCAACCGCCGGTTGAATGTAAAGGATCGCTATGGCCCAGAAACTCCTCGTCGGAACGCAGGCACCGGATTTCGCGCTTCTCGACGCCGACGGCAACAAGGTCTCGCTGTCCGACTACCGCGGACGCAACGTCATCGTTTACTTCTACCCGAAGGCCGCCACCCCCGGCTGCACCACCGAGGCCTGCGACTTCCGCGACAACCTGGCCAGCCTCCAGGGCAAGGGCTACGACGTCATCGGAATCTCCCCCGACGCCAAGGAAGCGCTGTCCGCGTTCTCGGGCGACTTCGAACTGACCTTCCCGCTGCTCTCCGACGAAGACCACTCCGTTGCCCTGGCCTACGGCGCCTGGGGCGAGAAGCTGGTCAACGGCGAAATCGTCGAAGGAATCGTCCGCTCCACCGTTGTCCTCGACGGCGACGCCAAGGTGAAGCTGGCCCAGTACCAGGTGAGCGCCCAGGGCCACGTCCAGGCCCTCCGCGAAGAGCTGGGCGTCTAACCCTCTCCCACATCCCGCCGCTTTCCGGCGGACGCTCGCTCACATCCCGCCGCTTTCCGGCGGTTCCTCTTTCACCCAACTACACAATTCTTGTAACGCCCGCTCACCCGAAAGTGAGCGGGCGTTCATCTTGCTTGACCAAACGTGACAAAAAGTCAGCAGCATTAGTTAATGGAGCCATGGTCTCACCTGCGCCCCAGCGTCATGCCGTCGTCATTGAAGATGATGAGGATATCCGCGGCCTCCTCGTTGTTGTCCTTGAGCAGCTGGATTTCATCGTCACGGAAGCCGCAGATGGGTCCACCGGCGTCGAAGCAGTCAAGAACACCAACGCCGAACTGGTCACCCTGGACATCAACCTCCCCGACTGCGACGGCATGGAAGTGTGCCGCCGCCTACGGGAATTCTCCGACGCCTACATCCTGATGCTCACGGCGCGCGCCGACGAATTGGACCGGCTGACGGGCCTGGACACCGGCGCGGACGACTACCTCATCAAGCCGTTCAGCCCCAAGGAACTCCAAGCCCGCATCCGGGCCCTCTTCCGCCGGGCCCGCACCCCCGCCCAGCCCGCGGAGGACCCGCGCCAAACCGACGAACTGGCGCGCGCCGCCGTCGTACAGCAAAGCCTGCTTCCGCAAGAGAAGGTCCGGCTGGAAGACTTCGACGTCGCCGGTGCCTTCCGGCCGTCGCGCAGCGTTGGCGGGGACTTCTACGACTGGTACCAAACCCCCGACGGCGTCCATCTCACGTTCGCGGACGCCATGGGCAAAGGAATGGGAGCCGCCCTCATCGCCGCGACGGTGCGCGCCGTGATGCGTTCCGTCGCGGATACGCCTGCCATCGATGCAGCATTCGGGTCGGCGAGCGCCACCATCGCGTCGGATCTGGACCAGTCGGGTTCGTTCGTGACCATGTTCCACGCACGCTTGGACAGCGACTCGGGCAAGCTCAGTTATATCGACGCCGGCCATGGGCTTGGCCTGTACGTTCCGGCTGAGGGATCGGCACACCGGCTCGTCTCGGCAGGGCCGCCGGTTGGGATCCTTGAGGGGCAAACCTGGCCTGCGGCCGAGCTCACGCTTGAGCCGGGTGACTCGCTGGTGATCGTCAGCGACGGCGTGCTGGACGCCCATGATTCGCTCGAAGACTTCGTCCGCAACGTGGACAAGGCGGTACGGGCCGAGTCGACGTCGGAGGACGTGTGCGCTGCGCTGCTGGACCTGGCCCCGGCCGCCACAGCGGAAGATGACGTGACCGCCGTCGTTGTTCGACGAAAACCTGCACCGCTGCCGGCCGGACTGTAAAGCCACACAGGGGGGATTTTGACTCGTTTCTGGACCCGTTTGATCGTTGTCCTCACCGTCATTCTTGGCGTGAACTACGTTGCCTGGCGGTGACTGGCATCGCTGAACTGGGAGGCGTGGTGGATCCCTGTTCCGCTGGTGGTTGCTGAGACGTACAGCCTCATTGACGTGATGCTGTTCGGCCTGACGGTGTGGAATCTGAAGATCCGCAAGGCGCCGCCCGCCCCGCCCGCGGATGCCACGGTGGACGTTTTCATCACCACGTACAACGAGCCACTGGACCTGGTGATGACCACCGCCCTTGCGGCCAAGGAGATCCGCTGGCCGCACAGCACCTGGATCCTCGACGACGGCAACCGGCCTGAGATGCGTGAACTCGCCGAAGCCAACGGCATCGGTTACGTGACGCGGACCGCAGACTGGACGCCGGACATGCCGCAGCACGCCAAGGCGGGGAACCTGAACAACGCGCTGATGCTCACCTCGGGCGAGTACCTGTTGATCCTCGACGCCGACCAGATCCCGGAGCCGGACATCCTGGACAAGACGCTGGGCTACTTCAACGACGATCGAGTTGCCCTGGTCCAGACTCCGCAGTACTTCATCAATGTCCCCGCGGACGATCCGTTGGGCAGCCAGGCACCCCTCTTCTACGGCCCCATCCAACAGGGCAAGGATGGCTGGAACGCGGCGTTCTTCTGCGGTTCCAACGCGATCCTCCGCCGCGAAGCCCTCATGCAACTGGGCCTAGTGGGCTACGTGAAAGCAACGGAGCAGAGCATCAAGCGTGCCTTGGCCGCCTCCAAGCAGGCCATCAAGAAGGCCCGCCGCTCGCCCGAGGCCGCGAACCCGTTGGTGGAGCAGATGCTCAACGAGGTGGAGGCCGCAACCAACGCCGCGCAGCAGGATCTCGAGGCCCGGGTGTCCCTCAGCGAGATCACGTACCGGGTCCGCCGCAAGGTTGACGACGCCGTGCGGACCCTCGTCGCAGCCGATTTCTCTGCGTTGCAGGCCGACCTTGAGGAAATCGCGGCCATGGAACTGGCCCACGTCGGCGAAGGCGGCGTGACCACCGTGGCGAGTGACGCCGTCGACCGTATGTCCGGCCGCGACTGGTCGCCGCTCGGTGCCCTGGAGTCCGTCCATGCGGTCCTGGACGCCATCTCCGTGGAACGCAGTGACGAGGCCCAGCCGGTCATGCCGCTGGCCACGATCTCCGTCACCGAGGACATGGCCACGGCCATGCGCCTTCACGGACTCGGGTGGAAGAGCGTCTACCACCATGAGATCCTCGCCAACGGCCTGGCCCCCGAGGACATCAAGACCATGCTCACCCAACGCCTCCGCTGGGCCCAGGGCACCATCCAGGTCCTCCTCCGCGAGAATCCGTTGGTGCAGCGGAAACTCACGTGGGGCCAGCGCTTGATGTACTTCTCCACCATGTGGAGCTACCTCAGCGGATTCGCCGCCGTCGTGTACTTCGCCGCTCCCATCATCTACCTCACGCTCGGCATCCTCCCGGTCACCAGCCTCAGCTTCGACTTCTTCATCCGCTTCATCCCGTTCATGGTGGTCAACCAGCTGCTCTTCGTGGTGGCAGGGCACGGGATCCCCACGTGGCGCGGCCAGCAGTACAGCCTCGCGTTGTTCCCCACATGGATCAAGGCATGTACGACGGCGGCACGGAACGTTTGGTTCGGCCGTCCCCTCGGGTTTGCGGTCACCCCCAAGGCGCGCCAGAGCGGCGGGCCAAGTTGGAGCCTCATCCGTCCGCAGATCATTGTGGCGGTGCTGCTGGCCATTGCCTTGGTAGTGGGTGTTGCGCGGTTGTTGACCGGCCTGGCCGAGCCGCTGGGGACATTGGTGAATGTCGCCTGGGTGGCGTTCGACCTGGTGGTCCTGAGCGTGCTGGTCAAAGCAGTTTTGTACAAGGGTTTTGTGCCTGAAAGTTCCGAAGAAAGGAAGGCAGATGCAGTTTAGCTACGAAGTCAAGGACACCTACGCGGAGGTCAAAAGCGTTGGCCGTCTGAACATGGTGGCCGCGCCAAAGCTCCGCGAAATGGTGAACGAGGTTGTCGCCGGCGGTTCCAGCCGCGTGGTGGTCAACCTGGCCGGCACTGACTTCATGGACTCGTCCGGGCTTGGCGCACTGATCGGCTGCCTCAAGGCCACCCGGCAGGCCGGCGGGGACCTCCGGATCGCCGGCGTCCAGCCGCAGGTGAAGATGGTCCTGGAACTGACCAACATGGACCGTGTCCTCACTGCCTATCCAACGGCCGAGGCAGCGTTCGGCGATGACTGAGGTCATTGCCCGCCGCGGCTTCCACGGTCCGTCCAACGAGGAAGCCATCGAGGCCATCCACGGCGAACTGGATTCCTTGTGGGAGGACGCCTCCTTTGTGCCTGATGTTGACCGGATGACTTTTGCCACCGCCGTGATCGAGGCCGCCGCCAACGTGGTCCAGCATGCGGTCCCGGTGGCAGAGAAGCCGGTGGAGATCGACGTCGAAATCAGCGTATGGCCGGCACGGTTGGTTGCCCGGGTCAGCGCCCGGAACGCCCGCGAGCCGTTTGCCGGGGACATGCAGGCTTCCATGCCCGGTTCCGATGCCGAGTCCGGGCGTGGCCTTGCCTTGATCGAAGCCCTGGTGACGACAGTGACGTTCGAACGCCAGGACGGCACCAACACCTGGATCCTGACCCGCAACACCTGACCCTCTATCACATCCCACCCCCTTCCCCCTGACCCTCTATCACATCCCACCCCCTTCCCCCCGACGCTCTATCACTTCCCACCCAGGGGGCCTTCTCCCCATGGCCGGACGCACGGCAAGTGTGAAACCATGCGGTGACTGCCGCCGTCGTGCTTCCACGCGCGCGTGAGCAAAACCGAAAACTGGGGGAAGAATGCCAAAGACCACCGCCAGGCTGAGCACGTGGACCGTGGCCTGTGTCCTCGCGCTGTCCGCGTGCACCCAAACCCCGAACGGCCCAACAAGCGGCACGCCAACGGCAACACCAACAGCGACCCAAAAGCCCGCCTCCGTGGCAGAGAGTTACGCCAAATACGATTCCCTTCGCACCGATCTGGCCGCTGCCTTGGAACAGAAGCTGCCCGGCATCACGTGGAGTACGGACAAAGCCGCCACCTTGGCTAAATCAAACGACGGCCGGTGCATCCTCCAACCGGCGAGCATGAAGAGCAGCGCGGACATTGTGGAGGCGTCGCGGAACTTCGAGGATGTCTTCGCAGCGGGCGACCCCGTCCTGGGGAAGTACGGGTTCCCCGCGTTCGGGGGCAAGGACGACGTCCCCGGCGGCTGGCTGGTCACGCGGAGTACCGACGCCGCAGGTGCCACCGTAAGCATCGAGGCCAAGGGCCCGGCCTACCTGCGCATCACGGTTCCTGTGAACTCGGCCAGCTGCAGCCCCACTGAAATCCTGAGCGACTAAACCGGCGGGCCAAGGGAACTTCTACCCATCGACCCACCCCACACAGCGGGATACCGTGACCGTGGCCAACCGCTGCTTGACGTCGGCCACACATCTTTGAATACATTCACGAGGGGGACGCGATGCCGGGATTCTACGGTGCCGATATCCAGCAGTTAAGGGCACTGGCCAAGACCATGGCCCGGCACTCAGACACAATGAACGCGTTGTCCAAGGAACTCGGGCAACTCATCGCCTCAGCTCCGTGGGACGGCCGTGATGCGATCCAGTTCCGTCAGGCGTGGGATGCCGAACACCGGCCGATGCTTCACCGGACGGCCTCCACCCTCCAAGCACAGTCCAAGGAACTGGAACGGAACGCGGACCAGCAGGACAAGTCCAGCGCCGCTTCCACCGGATCCGGCGACTCCAGCAGGGGCGACTCCAACCCGCCCGGCGACCCCGGTCCCCTCGATCCGGACAGGCCCGACGTCGATGTCCCCGGCGACGTGCGTAAGGACCCGGACGCCGGGGATCCCGGCGATATCAACCAGGGACAAATCGGCGACTGCTGGCTGCTGGCCGGCATCGGCTCCGTCGCGCAGACCCTAAAACAGCAGGGCAAACTGGACGAGTTCCTCGAATCGCACATGCGGCCGGTCGGCGACCCGCCAACGCACTGGGTGGTCACGCTGTACGAGGACGGAGAACCGGTGGAAGTCACGGTGGAGGCCAAGTCCACCGAGGGCGGCGTCCGCGGCGCTGACGGCCAACCCAACTGGCTGTCAATTTACGAACGTGCGGCCGCCGAGCACCTGGGCGGCTCCTACGATGACATCGACGGCGGTTTCAGTAACGACGCCATGGAGCTCATGACCGGCCGTTCCGCGGACAAGGACGGGGAGCTCGACCTTGGCTCCATCGAGGAGAAGCTTGCCTCCGGTCAGGCGGTCTCGGTGGGGACCGAGGACGTCAAGGATGACGACTTCGACTGGTTCTGGGAGTCCGAGGAAGTCAACCGCACCGACGTCGTTCCCAACCACGCGTACGTTGTGGTGGACGTGAAAACGAACGACGACGGCGAGAAAGTGATCGTCCTGGCCAACCCTTGGGGACCTTCCGGAGGTTACATGAGCGGGGACGACGACAAGAAAGCCGGGACACTGGAACTGACCGAGGACGAGTACAAGGAAAACTTTGATTCCGTGTACTCCGTGGACACCAAGTAGGGATGGCCGTGGAACAGCTCGTAAAAGTCAAGCAAGGGACGCAACCCACATTCGATGGCGTGAAGGTGGGCGTCGTCAAGATCGGCGTCGCGGACGGGAAACCCGCCATCCAGTTTTGGATCCGGACCGGCGGACAGGAGCGCAAGGAGGCGTTCCGGGAGGGCCAGTCGACCGCATTGCCGGGTGCCGGTACCTTGAGGATCGTGTCGATTCAGCCAGCCGACGGCGGAACACCCGCCTCCGCGGTTTTGGCGTACGACGCCGGTCAGCTCACCCCGTGAGGTGATAGAGGAACCGGAAAAACCCGTCGGGAAGTGATAGAGGAACCGGAAAAACCCGTCGGGAAGTGATAGAGGAACCGGAAAAACCCGTCGGAAGGTGATAGAGCAACGGTAGTTGGGGGATGCTCTATCAGATCCCCGCGGGTTTCCGGCGACGCTCCATCAGATCCCTGCGGGTTTCCATCGGCGCTCTATCAGATCCCCGCGGGTTTCCGGCGTTGCTCCATCAGATCACCGCGGGTTTCCGGCGTTGCTCTATCAGATCCCTACACTCACGCCTTCGCCATTGCCTCTTTCAGTGCGCCGAGCACCAAGGTTACTGATGCACTGTTGGCATTGGGGCCCATCATGCCGATCCGCCAGACGGTGTCCGTGTATTCACCAACACCCGCGCCGATTTCCATGCTGAAGTGCTCCAAAAGGTAAGCGCGGACGGCAGCCGAGTTGACGCCGTCGGGCACTTTGACCGTGGTGAGGCTCGGCAGCCGGGCTCCTTCGGCGGCGAAGAGCTCGAGGCCCATCTCCTGCAAACCTTCCTGGAGCGCGGCCCCGGCAGCGCGGTGGCGGGCCTGTACGACGTCGAGCCCCTCGGCGAGGATGCGGTCCAGCGCCGCTTCGAGACCGGCGATCATGGTCACCGGCGCGGTGTGATGGTACGTCCTCGATCCGGAAGCGGCTCCTACGTAACCGCCGAGCAGCCCGATATCCAGGTACCAGGAGCGCGGGTCCTTGACGCGACGTTCGAAGGCGCGGTCCGAGACCGTGAACGGGGAGAGGCCCGGCGGCACGCCGAGGCATTTCTGGGTCCCGGCATATCCGACGTCGATGCCCCAGTCGTCTGCCAAAAGCTCAAGGCCGCCGATGGACGTGACAGCGTCGGTAATCAGGAGCGCGTCTCCTTTGCCTGCCCCGAGGGCGGCGATGTCGGACTGAACCCCCACGGAAGTCTCCGCATGGACAGCCGCGATGACTTTCGGGTTGGGGTGGGCGGACAACACCCGGTCAGCGTCCACCGGTTGGCCCCACTCATGATCAACCCTGACCACGGTGGCACCGCAACGCCGGGCAACCTCGCACATTCGGGCACCGAAGAGTCCGTTCACCGCAATCACTGCCACGTCGCCGTCGGACACGGTGTTCACGAACGCCGCTTCCATGCCGCCCGACCCCGTGGCGCTCAACGGAAGGGTCCGGGCGTTCGACGTTCCCCAGACCGCACGGAGACCCTCGCAGACCCGGTCGAGGCGCTCGATGAAGACAGGGTCCAGGTGCCCCAGCACGGGCCAGGAAAGAGCGGCCATCGCTTCCGGGTAGCAGTTGCTCGGACCGGGGCCGAACAGGAATCTGGAAGTCAGGATCTGGGGCATGGAGCAACTCCTTCAACGCAGTTGATGGCCATTCTGCCGCAGCCGGTTGCGTGGAGCGAGCAGCAGGCGCCCTGAAGCGCGGCGCGCGGTACCGCACCGGCCCACAAATGATAAGGTTACTCACTATTATCAAGTCCACCCCCGCCGAGCCGAAGAGGACGAAGATGACCACTGAGGGACGAGAGTCGCAGGACCACGGCGTCCGCGGAGAGGTCCGGCAAGACCGTTATGTGGCCGGGCAGGACCTGACGCGGTGGAAAAGCCCAGTTGGTCAACTCATGGCTGCCACGGCGCAGCGCATCACGACGTTCCTCGGCCCGTATGCCGCACTGGTCATCACCTTGGTCATTGGGCTCCTCATCTTCGTTGCCCTGGTTGTCACTTTCGGCGAGGTCTACGAATCAGTGACCGAAGCGGACGGCGTGGCCGGCCTGGACCATCCTGTCCTCGACGCAGCGAAGTCCTTCCGGTCCCCCGCCTTGGATGCAGCCACTACGGCCTACACAAACGTCGGCGGAACGGTGGGGATGCCGTTGATCGCCGTTGGCATCATGATCTTCCTGGCCACCAAGCGGAAGTCGTGGACGCCGGTCATCCTGATGCTGGCCGCCGGACTTGGCTCCTTGCTCCTGACAGTCGCCGGAAAGCCCCTCTTCGGCAGGACCCGCCCGGACCTCAGCGACGCCATTCCTCCGTTTGAACACTCGCCGTCATTCCCCAGCGGGCACTCCTTGAACTCGATCGTGATCGCCGGAATCGTGGCATATCTGGTCATCCTCCGCTTGAAGAGCAAGAGGGCACGCATACTGACGATCGTTATCGCGTCCGTTTTCTCGCTGACCATGGGGTTGAGCCGCGTCTACCTGGGCCATCATTGGCTTACCGACGTGCTGGCCGCGTGGGCGCTGGGCATCGCGTGGCTGTCGCTGGTCATCATGGCGCACCGCCTCTATCTCACGGTGAGGACGCGGCACCACCAAGAGGCAGCGTCTTGACACCGGGCCAAGAACTCGGCTTCACTTATTACGTATGCTGAAATAACAGTTCCATGATGCGGAAGCTTGAAGCAAGACGGCTTCCTCCTGCCCACCAAGCAGGAGTTCCGCATAGCCCACACCATGGATGCCAGCATTAACACGAGGATGACACAAGCATGGAGCTTGCAGTATTCAACAGTGTTGGACGCGACGAGGCCATCAAGGCCCTGACCCCTTGCCTGGATATCAGCCGCTGGGTGGAAACAATCGTCGACGCCCGCCCCTTCGCGAGCGTCGACGAACTGCTCCGCACGGCGAACCAGGCCGCCGAGCCCTTCAGCCCCCAAGAGGTCGAGTCGGCCCTTGCCCACCACCCCAGGATCGGTGAGCGGCCCAAGGCGCAAACAACCGAAGCGGCCATGTCCCGTTCGGAGCAAGCCGGCGTGGACCCCAACGACGACGGCACAGCAGCCGCGCTGGCGGACGGAAACCGCGCCTACGAGGAAAAGTTCGGCAGGGTCTTCCTGATCCGCGCGGCGGGACGCAGCGCCAAGGAAATCTTGTCCACGCTGCAGGAGCGCCTCACCCACACCCCTGAACAAGAAGACACAATTGTGGCTGAGCAACTCCGCGAGATCGCACTGTTGCGCCTCTCCGGACTCGTCAGCGAAGGAGCCAACGCATGAGCGTTTCACAGGTAACAACGCACATCCTCGACACCGGTTCCGGCCGCCCGGCGGCGGGTGTCGCCGTCGTACTCTACGTCCGCGAAGGCGAGAACTGGACGCTGGTCGGCAAGGGCCAAACCGATGCCGATGGCCGCATCAAGGACCTCGGACCGGAACGCATTCCGGGCGGGGCGTACCGCCTCAATTTCGCCACGGGCGCCTACTACGACGGACTGGGCATTGAGACGTTCTTCCCGGAAGTGGACCTGAACTTCACGGTCTCCGACGCCGGCGAGCACTACCACGTGCCGCTGCTCCTGAGCCCGTTCGCATTCTCCACGTATCGCGGCAGCTGACCCGCTGCCCGGACGACAGTTAATCCCCCCCTGTTCCCCGCGAACAGGGGGGATTAACTGTCACTCCGGCGATGACCGGTAGGCTGGAAGGCATGGCTTCCGAGGACACCAACCCCACCCCCAGCAACGAATCACCCGCCCGCCGCGACGTCACGGTCCGCCGGGCACCAAAGTTCGTCCCCTTCATGATCCTCGGAGCAATCGTCGGTGCAATCGTCGCCGCCATCATCGCTTTCAGCCGCCCCGCCGATCCCGAATTCGACGCCCCCACGGTCTTCGGATTCTTCCTCGTGGCCTGCGCCGGCGGCGGCGTGATCCTCTTCTCCATCCTCGCGCTCATCCTCGACCGCCTCAGCGTCAAACGCGCAGAGCGGGCTGTGGTGGAAGCCGTTCCGGACTCGGTTCCGGACGAAGGACCAGAGCACGACGGCGACCGCTAAGGGACGCAGCCAGGGCACCTTTTCATGGGGAGCCACTGTGACACGCGCCGCATTTGCCGGACAAATCGCCTGATCGCGCAAGGAAACAGGCCCGGCCGCGTGGTCACAAAACCGGAGCGGGAACTTACCACGGCCGCAACATGAGACAATCGACCAGTGGCACGTGGCGACGGAAAACTTTCTCATGATCTTCTTCCCGGCGAAAAGGGCCCCCAGGACGCTTGTGGCGTCTTCGGGGTGTGGGCTCCTGGCGAAGAGGTAGCAAAACTTACCTATTACGGGCTGTATGCGCTGCAGCACCGCGGACAAGAGTCGGCTGGTATTGCTACCAGTGACGGCAAGCGCATCAATGTCTACAAGGACATGGGCCTTGTGTCCCAGGTCTTCGACGAGACAACCCTCAATACTCTCACCGGGCACCTTGCAGTAGGACACTGCCGGTACTCCACCACGGGTGCCAGTCACTGGGCCAACGCGCAGCCCACCCTGGGCGCAACCGCAACCGGCACGGTGGCCTTGGCTCACAACGGCAACCTGACCAACACCGCTGAGCTCCGGGAAATGATCCTGCAGCGCAACGACGGCCAGCTGACCGGTGAAATGAAGCAGGGCAACACCTCGGACACCGCCCTGGTGACGGCTTTGCTGGAGGGCGAAGAGGGCAAGACCCTGGAGCAGACCGCTTTGGAGTTGCTCCCCAAAATCAAGGGCGGCTTCTGCTTCGTCTTCATGGACGAAGGCACCCTCTACGCCGCGCGTGACACGTACGGAATCCGTCCCCTCTGCCTTGGCCGTTTGGACCGGGGCTGGGTTGTGGCCTCGGAACAGTCCGGCCTGGCCACTGTTGGTGCGAGCTTCATCCGTGAGATCGAGCCCGGCGAGTTCATCGCGATCGACGAGGACGGCGTCCGTTCCCAGCGCTTCGCGGAGGCCACCCCGGCCGGCTGTGTCTTCGAGTACGTCTATCTGGCCCGCCCCGACGCCGCCATCGCAGGCCGCTCGGTGTACGAGTCCCGTGTTGAGATGGGCCGCCAGCTGGCCCGCGAGAACACTCACGAGGCGGACATCGTTATTCCCGTCCCCGAGTCCGGCACCCCGGCAGCGGTTGGCTACGCCGAACAGTCCGGCATCCCGTTCGCGCACGGCTTCGTGAAGAACGCCTACGTGGGCCGCACGTTCATCCAGCCTTCGCAGACCCTGCGCCAGCTGGGCATCCGCCTCAAGCTCAACGCCCTGGAATCGGTGATCCGCGGCAAGCGCGTCGTGGTGGTCGACGACTCGATCGTCCGTGGCAACACGCAGCGGGCCATCGTCCGGATGCTTCGCGAGGCCGGAGCCAAGGAAGTCCACGTCAAGATTTCCTCCCCGCCCGTCCAGTGGCCTTGCTTCTACGGCATCGACTTCGCCTCCCGCGCAGAATTGATCGCCAACGGAGCCACCATCGATGAGATCTCGCAGGCAATCGGAGCGGACTCCTTGGCATACATTTCCGAGGACGGCATGATCGGGGCAACGCAACAGCCCCGCGAACGCCTTTGCACGGCCTGCTTCACCGGCAGGTACCCCATCGAGCTGCCGCACGCGGACAAGCTGGGCAAGAACCTGCTGGAACGCACCGATATTGGCGGACTTGCGCCTGCCGAGCCCACTGCCGAAGCTGCCACCGATCCGGCCTCCACCGAGGATCCCGCCGAGAAATCGGGTGCCACCGGCTGCGACCCGGGACCGGATGCCGAATTCGAGAACCTCCTGACCGACGCTGATCGTTTGACCGACGCCGACAAGAAAGAGTCCGTATGACCTCCGCATCCCCTGCCGGAACCCCTGAGAACGCCTCCGGCATCACCTACGCTTCGGCGGGTGTCGACGTCGAAGCGGGAGACCGCGCAGTCGAGCTCATGAAGGACGCCGTCA
The DNA here is from genome assembly GCF_015040095.1 of Paenarthrobacter sp. YJN-5. NCBI lineage: Bacteria > Bacillati > Actinomycetota > Actinomycetes > Micrococcales > Micrococcaceae > Paenarthrobacter > Paenarthrobacter sp. YJN-5. The sequence goes on along the minus strand of NZ_CP053544.1, from coordinate 722,597 downwards.
AGGCGACCCACAACACCTCGGTGATTGGCGGCGTCGGCGGTTTTGCCGGCCTGTATGACGTCTCCAAGCTGCTGACCTACAAGAAGCCGCTGCTGGCCACCTCCACCGACGGTGTGGGCACCAAGGTCGCCATCGCGCAGGCCATGGACATCCACGACACCATCGGTTACGACCTCGTGGGCATGGTTGTGGACGACATCGTGGTTGTAGGCGCAGAACCCCTCTACATGACCGACTACATCGCATGCGGCAAGGTTGTTCCCGAGCGCATCGCTGACATCGTCCGCGGCATCGCTTCCGCCTGCTCCGTTGCCGGCACCGCACTGGTGGGCGGCGAAACCGCCGAGCACCCAGGCCTTCTGGGCGAGCACGAATACGACGTCGCAGGCGCCGCAACCGGCGTCGTCGAAGCCGACGCCCTGCTCGGCCCGGACCGCGTCCGCGCCGGCGACGTAGTGATCGGCATGGCCTCCTCCGGCCTCCACTCCAACGGCTACTCGCTGGTCCGCCGCGTCATCAACCACGCAGGCTGGGCGTTGGACCGCCAGGTTTCCGAACTCGGCCGCACCTTGGGCGAGGAGCTCCTGGAGCCGACCCGCGTCTACGCAGCCGACTGCCTGGACCTGGCCCGCACCTTCCCGGTGACGGCAGGAGCAGCTGTCCACGGCTTCAGCCACGTCACCGGTGGCGGCCTCGCCGCCAACCTGGCCCGCGTTCTTCCGCAGGGCCTCGTGGCCACCGTTGACCGCGCTACGTGGGAACTTCCCGCCATCTTCAAGCTCGTTTCCGAGCTGGGCAACGTCCCGCTGGCCGACCTCGAGCGCACGCTGAACCTCGGCGTCGGAATGGTTGCGATCGTTTCGCCGGAAGCTGCCGACGCCGCAGTCGCCCGCCTCAACGAGCGCGGACTCCCCTCCTGGGTCATGGGCACGGTTGCAGAGAACTCGGATTCGATCGACAAGACCGGCCCGGACTACGTACAGGGCGCAAAGGGCGTCGACGGCGGCGCCGTCCGTTTGGTGAACGCCTACGCCTAAGCGGCTTATCGCCTCACACACAGGGCGGCCCGGCAGTTTTCGAACTGCCGGGCCGCTCTGCGTTCCCCCAACTAAGTAGCATTTGTGCGCGTTTTCAGCGGTCAAAATGCGCACTAATGCGACCTATTTGGGTGGGAGGACCTGCATCAGGCTCAGGACGCCGCCTTGGGGATCCATGATGGTGGCCAGTGAGCCCTCTTCCGGTTGATGCTCGGGCTCCACCAGCACGGTCCCTCCGGCGGCGATCACGGAGGCCACGGCCTTTGTCACGTCCGAGACCCCGAAGTAGACCTGCCAGCCGGCCTCATCGCCCTCTTCGGCAGGGACAATCCCGGCCACCTCGTTACCGTTGACGATCAGCGTCGAGTAGCTGCCGCCGTCGTCCTGCGGGTATTCCGTAACGTCATGACCGAAAAGCTCTTGGAAGAACGCGACGGCGGCTTGCGGCTCGGGAGTCAGGAGTTCCGCCCACGCCAAGGCGCCGTGTTCGTTGAAGCGGTGGCTCCCGCGGTGCGTGCCCGGCTGCCAGATGCCCGTGGTGCCGCCTCCGGGGGGAGCCACGAACGCCAGGACACCGGTGGCGGCAACCTGCTCCGGCCCGAATTCGAGCTTGCCGCCGGCATGGACGGCGTCCTCACCGATCTCCTCTGCGTCCGTGGCAGCGAAGTAGATGTTCCACCGCCCGGGTGTTCCCGCAGCTTCCTGCCTCGGATTCTGCGGAGCTATGACAGCCACAAGGTCCTGGCCCAGGAACGCCTGAGCGTAGCGGCGGCCATCGGGCGTGGGCAGGTCCTGGAAGGTCCAGCCAAACAACGCACCGTAAAAGTCCTTGGCCGCCCCAACATCCCTCGTCTGAAGATCCGCCCAGCACGGCTCCCCGTGGGCGTAGTGGGTCCGGGACGTCATGCCGGGAGTCCTGCCATGATGCTGAACGCCGCTCCGGCGGGATCCATGAGCACAGCCATTCGCCCGATTCCGGGAACATCGAACGCCGGAGCGATGACGTGCCCGCCAAGCTCGACGGCCTGTTGCAGTGCCTGGTCCACGTCCTCCACGTTATAATAGGTCATCCAGAACGGGAGGAGTCCTTCGATGGGCACCTTGAGGGCACCGGCAACCGGCCGGCCCTCCACCACGAGGCTGGTGTATTCCCGTTGGTCTCCTGCCGGCCCTGTGCTGCTGGTGCAGCCTGTGACCGCTTCATAGAAGGCAACGGCTTTGGGGACGTCATTGGTTTGGAGTTCATTCCAGATCATGGTTCCGGGCTCGTTGATAAGGCCTGAACCCAGATGGGTTCCGGCCTCCCAGAAGCCAATTTGCGCGCCCGTGGGATCGGCGGCAAAGAACATCCTTCCGCTGCCGTTCGGCACAGAGTCCGGAGCGACGACGATGGTTCCTCCCGCGGCCACCGCACGCTCAGCTGCCGCATCTGCCGAGTCCACGGCAAGGTAGTTCGCCCAATAGGAGGGCATGCCCGGAGGCGCATCGGGCAGCTGCTGCATCATTCCGGCGACGTACCGGCCCTTCAGCCTGGCCATGTAGTAGGTCAGGCCCTGGCCCACGTCCATGGCTTCAAGTTCCCAACCAAAAAGTTCCCGGTAAAACTTCTTGGAGACTTCGATGTCCGTGGAAGACAGGTCCACCCAACACGGAGTCCCCTGCTTGTACCGATCAACTTCCGGCATGGCTGTCCTTTCCGAGAACGTGGCCCCCTCAACCTAGTATCTCCGGTTGTGCTGCCCACAACGCGGGAGCCGCGCCGCTTCCGTCGTCCGCATGTGAAGGTAACGTCTCCATCACGGATCCCTAATACTAAGGAACCTTATGATAGCGTCTGGAGTGCACGGAAAGAACTCAGGACTACGCACCCACACTCACTGAGGAGAAACCATGACAGCCACGAACCACCCCGCCCGGACCCGAACAACCATCCAGCGCGCAGCACAAATTGTTGGAGTAGTTTTCCTTCTGGTCGGCATTCTGGGCTTCATTCCCGGAATCACCTCCAATTACGACACCATGCAGTTCGCCGGACACACCTCCGAAGCGCTCCTTCTGGGCATCTTCCAGGTCTCAATCCTGCACAACATCGTCCACTTGCTCTTCGGCGCAGCCGGCTTGCTGATGGCCAAAACACCCGGCCAAGCCCGCAATTACCTCGTCGGTGGCGGCATCATCTACCTGGTGCTCTGGATCTACGGCCTGCTCATCGGCCAGGATTCGACGGCCAACTTCGTGCCGCTCAACAGCGCCGACAACTGGCTGCACCTGATCCTGGGCATCGGCATGCTGGGCCTCGGATTTGGACTCAGCCGCCGCACAACGGACAACCGCACCGGCAACGTCGCGGGCCGGTAGCCTCACAACGTTCAGGGCCCGCCCTGGTGCGCCTCCCGCGGGGGACGCAGGGCGGGCCTTGCTGCGTTCAAGGACGCTCGACGTTGTGGGTGAACGCAAGGTTGCGGGTGAACGCAAGGTTGCGGGTGAACGCAAGAAGGACCCGCAGGGTACGCCGATGTTCGGCATGCCCTGCGGGCCTTCTTGAGAGATCTTCGGCATCCGTGGATGCACGACAACCTTGATGTACGACGGCGGTACGCAACTCAGTGCCTGGAGGCACCTGTTGTGTTGCGACAGCTAGCCGAGACGGCGGGTGTCTACCTCGTCGTCATCATCTTCCGCGTACTTGTCCTCGTAAGCCGAGTAATCCGGCTCCGGAGGATCCTCCTGGAAGTGGCTCTTGGCACGACTAGATGGGCGCGTGAGCTCACGCTCAAGTGCCGAGTAGTCAGTGTTCGGGGAGTAGTACTTGATGTCCCGAGCCTGCTTGGTAGCTTTTGCCTTTTGACGGCCGCGCCCCATGGCGTGACCCCCTTTTGTACTTGGACCGGAGGTGGTCACCTTTGGCTATCGGTGAGGCCCCGGAATGTTTGGTCAATTTGTCGTATGTCTAGATTACATGGTTTCAGGGGTGCCTGTGTGCCACCTCAGAGCCGTGCCTGACCCCCAGGCCGGCCGCAGCACCTCACAAGGGAACGAAAATTGGGTAGAGTCTGCCTCAATGCGGCGTCAGATCAGGAAGGCACACCACCCGAATGACTCAGGACAACACTCCACCCCGTGACGAGTCGGCAGCGGAACCAGGCAAGGAGCAGGTGCCGCCTGCCCCGAATGTGCCGCCGAAGCCTGACCTTCCACCCCCGCCGCCACAGTCGGCGCCAATGGGACAGTCGGCGCCAATGGGTGGGCCAAACGATGCGCAGCAGCCGGACAACCCGCAGCCCGGCCATCCGGCAGAGCCAATCGATGCGCAGCAGCCCGACAACCCGCAGCCCGGCTACCCCGCACAGCCAATCGATGCGCAGCAGCCCGGCTACGCGGAGCAGCCGCCGCCACAAGGTGATCCGGTCAAGCGTCAGCGCCTGGTGATCGGGGGAATCGTGGTGGGGGCCTTGGTCCTCATCGGCGTCGTCATCTGGGTCCTGCTGAACCTGCTGGGAACACGCCCCGAACCTACGGTCGCTTCGCCCACGCCGTCGGCCACCCTGGGACCCCTCCCCCGCGACACGGACGCCAAGGATTTCCAGATCGGTGACTGCTTCGCGGACTTCGACCCCAACGCATCCAAGGCCCGCGCGGTGGCTTGCGACACTGAACACACAGCCCAACTGGGCGCGGCTTTCACTTACCCCACGGATGATTCCTTCCCGGGGACCAATGCACTGCGTGACAAGGGCCGGGAAGTCTGCAAAGGCATCAAGCTCAATGACGCTGCCAACGAGTACACCAATCTGTTGCAGCAGAATGTGTACCCGAGCCCCAGCAGCTGGGACCGCGGGGACCGGCGCGTGGACTGCTTCATTGTGGTGAGCCCGGGCAGCACCATCAAGGAGGACCTGTTGGAGAAGTAGCCTCACGGCTACCCCTCCAACAACGTCACCCCTCCAGCCCTGTTAGCTTTCCAGCCCTGTCAGCTCTATAGCCCTGCCAGTCTCTGGCCGGCCTACTTTTCCAGCGACGGCTGCTTCCGGCGGACCGAAAGACCCGTCCCTGCCGACCAGCCGCCGTCGGAGTTTCCCATCTCCTCAAGGCCCTCGACGGTGAGGGCGTCGACGTCGGCGGCGGTGTCCACCAGGACGGTGTCGCCGTCGCTGATCTCCCCGGCAAGGATTTCCTTGGCGAGGCGGTCACCGATCTCGCGCTGCACCAGGCGGCGGAGCGGCCGGGCACCGTAGGCGGGATCGTAGCCGGACATTGCGAGCCAGGCGCGGGCGCCGTCCGTGACCTCGAGCGTGAGCCGCCGTTCGTAGAGGCGCTTGGTGAGTTCGGCGACGTGCAGTTCCACAATCCGGGCGAGCTCTTCGACCGACAGCGGGTCGAAGAGGACAATCTCGTCCAGGCGGTTCAGGAACTCCGGCTTGAAGGAGCCCTGCACCACGGCCATGACGGCGTCCCGCTTCGCTTTCGCATCCATGGACGAGTCCACCAGGAACTGGCTGCCCGCGTTGGAGGTCAGCACCAGGATGGTGTTCCGGAAGTCCACTGTGCGGCCTTGGCCGTCGGTGAGGCGACCGTCGTCGAGCACCTGCAGGAGGATGTCGAAGACCTCAGGGTGGGCCTTCTCAACCTCGTCCAGCAGGACCACCGAGTACGGGCGGCGCCGCACGGCTTCAGTAAGCTGGCCGCCTTCCTCGTAGCCGACGTATCCCGGAGGGGCACCGACCAAACGGGCCACGGAGTGCTTCTCGCTGTACTCGGACATGTCGATCCGGATCATGGCGCGTTCGTCATCGAAGAGGAAATCCGCCAAGGCCTTGGCCAGTTCGGTCTTGCCGACGCCGGTGGGGCCGAGGAACATGAACGAACCCGTGGGGCGGTTGGGATCGCTGATCCCGGCCCGGGCACGGCGCACGGCGTCCGAGACCGCCTGCACGGCCTTCGACTGACCGATCAGGCGCTTGCCGAGCTCCTCCTCCATGTGGAGCAGCTTTTGTGATTCGCCTTGGAGCATGCGTCCCGCGGGGATGCCCGTCCACGCTGAGATGACCTCGGCGATGTCGTCGGCACCGACTTCCTCCGCCACCATCAGCTCGGGCTTGGCGCCCCTCGCCGATTCTTCTTCGGCAGCGGCGTTGAGCTCGCGTTCCAAGGCAGGCAGCTCACCGTAGAGAATCCTCGACGCCGACTCGAGGTCACCTTCGCGCTGGTGCTTCTCGGCAGCCGAACGCAGCTCGTCGATCTTGGCCTTCAGGTCACCGACCCGGTTCAGGCCGGCCTTCTCGGCTTCCCACCGCGCATTCAGCGCACTAAGTGCTTCCTTCTTGTCCGCCATGTCAGACCGAAGGGCAGCCAAACGCTCAACCGATGCGGGATCAGTTTCACCCTGCAGGGCAAGCTCTTCCATGGTCAGGCGGTCCACGGCACGACGCAGCTGGTCGATTTCTTCCGGAGCGGAGTCGATCTCCATGCGAAGGCGCGAGGCGGCTTCATCCACGAGGTCGATTGCCTTGTCCGGCAACTGCCGGCCCGAGATGTACCGGTTCGACAGCGTGGCAGCTGCCACCAGGGCGGAGTCCGCGATGGCTACCTTGTGGTGGGCCTCGTAGCGTTCCTTCAGTCCACGGAGGATGCCGATGGTGTCCTCCACGCTGGGCTCACCCACATACACCTGCTGGAAACGGCGTTCCAGCGCAGGGTCCTTTTCGATGTTCTCGCGGAACTCGTCCAGGGTGGTTGCACCAATCAGGCGCAGCTCACCGCGCGCCAGCATCGGCTTGAGCATGTTGCCTGCGTCCATGGCGCTCTCGCCTGTGGCACCGGCGCCAACAACGGTGTGGATCTCATCGATGAACGTGACGATCTGCCCGTTCGAGTTCTTGATCTCCTCCAGCACGGCCTTCAACCGCTCTTCGAACTCACCGCGGTACTTGGCGCCGGCCACCATGGAGGCAAGGTCCAGTGCAATGAGGGTCTTCCCGCGGAGGCTTTCCGGCACGTCGCCTGCCACCATGCGCTGGGCAAGGCCTTCGACGACGGCGGTCTTGCCTACGCCGGGCTCACCGATCAGAACAGGGTTGTTCTTGGTACGGCGGCTCAGGACCTGAACCACGCGCCGGATCTCGCTGTCACGGCCGATCACGGGGTCAAGCTTGCCCGAGCGTGCCACGGCAGTGAGGTCGGTACCGAACTTCTCCAAGGCCTGGAAGGTGTTCTCAGGATCCGGCGAATCGACCTTGCGATCGCCCCGGACACCCGGCAGGGCGGCGAGCAGCGCTTCATGGGAGGCGCCGGCGTCGCGCATTAACTTCCCGACGGCGTCACTGCCGGCCGAGAGCCCCAGGAGCAGGTGCTCTGTGGAGACGAAGGAATCTCCCAGCTTGTCCGCCTCAGCCTGGGCAGCCTGGATCGCCTGCATGGCCTGACGCGACAGCTGGGCCTGCTGGACCGAACTACCCGACGTGGACGGCAATGCCTTGATGGCTGAACTTGCCTGAACACTCACGGCATCCGGGTCAGCGCCGGTGGCGCGCAGCAGTGCCACGGCAACGCCCTCCCGCTGATCCATGAGTGCCTTGAGGAGATGAGCCGGTTCCAACTGCGGATTGCCGGCAGTCGAGGCATTCATGGCGGCCGCAGAAAGGGCCTCCTGGCTCTTGGTGGTGAATTTGGCGTCCAAAGAGAGCTCCCTTTCTGGAGTAGTACCAATGCTTTCAAAGTTGAGTGTACTACGCTCAACTTTGGATTTGGTCCACTGTGTTCCATGTTTGCCCACGGCGAAACTGCTGTCCAGAGCCGTTCCACCGTTGGGCGTGGCCGAAGTCGATATACTCCTGCGTCCGTATCCGCCCGAGGCACCCGTTCCGTCGGAGCCCCGCACCCGTTCGCGCACGGCGCACACGTACCAATGGGCGCGAATGGAGGAAAAGGGTGCGCCCCCCAATCGACCGCAGCAAGGTGCGCCAGCCACACGCGGGCACCGGGGAAACTAGGCTGGGGCCATGAAACCCATCGGCTGCGCAGACGAACTGGAACAACTGATCGGTCAACCCCTGGATCGGGTCCGACGAAAAGTCCGCAGCGAGCTTAGCGACTTCGACCGGCAGTGGCTTGCGGCCAGCCCCTTCTGCGTCATCTCGACGGCGGACGCCCGGGGTCGCGTCGATGCCTCACCGAAGGGCGATCCCGCGGGCTTCATTGAGGTCCTGGACAACCGCACCATCGCCATCCCTGAGCGGCCGGGCAACAAGCTCGCCTTCGGATTCCGCAACATCCTGGAGAACCCGAACGTGGGAGTCCTTTCCATCGTCCCGGGACGGACGGACACCCTCCGCATCAACGGTCAGGCGCAGCTGGTCAGCGATGGCGACTTCTTCGACCGGATGGTGGTCAAGGGACACCGGCCCCGCGTCGCCATTGTGGTCTCCGTAGAGGAGGTTTTCACCCATTGCGGCAAGGCGTTCATGCGGAGCGGGCTGTGGGAGCCGGGCTCTTGGGATTCCGGGGGCCTGCCGAGTATGGCCATGCTCTCCAAGGCCTACGTCCAGCCCGATACGCCCCTCGAAGACTTGGAGTCCTACTACGGCCCCTCCTACGCGGAGCGCATGTACAAGGACTAGGTGTCAGGCCGGGTAGATGGACACCAGGGCCGACTTCACCACGAACCGGACCTCCATCCCCGGAGCCAACCCCAGATCGGCAGATGCCGCTGGGGTGACGTCTGCGGAGAGAGTGTCCGCTTCCCCGCCCCGTGCATGCACACGGATCTGGCCACCGTGCCTTTCCAAGTCGGTGATGGTCACCGGGAAAGAGTTGCGGGGACTTCCGTGCACATCGCCCAGGAAGACGGAAACGGCCGACGGCGGAAAGGCTGCCACGCCTGCCTGGCCGGGCCCGGGTGACCACTCGGGATCGTGTTGCCCGGCGAAAAGCCGACCATCCGGCGTCGTGATTCCTTCCGCAGTGATGGACCCGGTGACGATATTGAGCCCGGCGAGTCCTGCGGCGAAATGGCTGCGGGGGCGTTCAAGGACCTGGCGTGTGGGGCCTTCCTCGGCAATGCGGCCGCCCTCGACGACGATCACGCGGTCGGCGAGCATGTAGGCGTCAAGGACATCGTGGGTGACGATGATGGCTTTGCGGCCTTCCAGGACGCGTTTCAGTACCCGCCGCAGCATGGGAGCTGCGTGGATGTCCAGTGCGGCCATGGGTTCATCCAGGAGCAGCAGCTCTGGCTCGGCGGCAAGCGCCCTGGCAACCGCCACCCTTTGGGCCTGGCCTCCTGAGAGCTGCGCCGGCTTTCGGTCCTGGAGCTCGAGCGCGTCCACTTCGGAGAGCCAGTGCCGGGCCGCTTCGCGTGCCTTGCGTTGGGAACTCCCCGTGCTTCGAGGGCCGAAGGCTACGTTGTCCAGGACACTCAGGTGGGGAAAGAGCAACGCTTCCTGTGCCAGAAGGGCTATGCCGCGATGGTGAGGGGCGCTCCACTGGCGGGTGCCGCCGTCGAGCGTGAAGAGCGGCCTGCCGCCTATCCGTGCCGCGCCGGAGTCCGGGCGAACCAGGCCTGCCGTGACGTTCAGCAACGTGGATTTGCCTGCGCCATTGGGGCCCAGGACGGCAACGGTCTGGCCCTCGGCAAGGGTGAGGGACATGTCGAAGTTGCGGGCGGCGAGGCGTGCGGACAGCTCGAAGGTCATTTCGTGGCCCCTGATTCTGCGCGGTTTCCGGTGCGGATTCCGGCCCTGCGGCCTCCGTAGCTCAGCCCGACCACGGCGATGGCCACGGCAACCAATACCAAGGACAGTGCGACGGCGGCGTCGGCGTCGGTTTCGCGCTGGAGGTAGATCTCAAGGGGCAGGGTACGGGTGACTCCTTGCAGGCTTCCGGCGAACGTGAGGGTGGCGCCGAATTCACCGAGGCTGCGCGCGAAGGACAAGACCGCTCCCGAGGCCAGGCCCGGCAGCACCAGCGGCACGGTCACCCGCCGAAGGACGGTTCCCGGACCGGCTCCAAGGGTTGCCGCGACCGCCTCGTACTTATTCCCGGCCGTGCGAAGGGCGCCTTCCAGGCTCACCACCAGGAACGGAAGCGCAACAAACGTCTGGGCAAGCACGACGGCGGTGGTGGAGAAAGCGATCTGGACACCTGCCAGCTCCAACGACTTCCCCAGCAAACCCTGCCTGCCGAAGGTGTACAGCAAGGCGATACCCCCGACGACGGGCGGCAGCACCAGCGGCAACAGGACGAAGGCGCGCAGGAGACGCTGACCGGGAAACGGACTCCTGGCAAGGACCAAGGCAAGCGGCACTCCGAGCAGCACGCAGAGAACAGTGCTCGCCGCCGACGTCCGCAGGCTCAGCCCGAGGGCCGTCAGCGACGATTCCGAGGTGATGAGCGGAAAGAACTGCGACCAATTCACCTTGGCCACAATCGCCACAAGCGGCAGCAGAATGAAGGCCGCCGCAACCGCTGCGAGGGCGTAGATCCAGGAAGGGACGCCGGTGTAGCCGTGTCCGCCGCGTCGTGTCATGGGTGCCTTGAGCGTCATGGTGCGTTCTTACGGTGTGCCGAAGCCGGCATCGTTCAGTACCTTTCGGCCTTCGCTACCGGTCACCAGGTCCATGAATGCCTCAGCGAGTTCCTTGTTCCTGGCCGAACCTACTGTGGCAATGGGATACGTGGTTACGGACTGCGCAGACTCCGGGAACGGGATTCCCTTGACCTTGCTCCCGGCTGTTTTGACGTCCGTGACATAGACCAGTCCGGCATCCGCTTCCTGGCTGATGACTTTGCCCAGGACATCGGTGACCGAGGACTCCTCGCTGACCGGGGTCAGAGTGGTGCCTGCAGCTTTCTCCACCACCTGCGTGGCGGCGCCGCAAGGGACCTGTGGTGCACAGACCACAACTTTGACGCCCGGTTTACCCAAGTCCGGGAAGGAACTGATGTTGGCCGGATTGGACGGCGGAACCACGATCTCCAGGACGTTGGTTGCGAAGTTCCTGGGTGCTTTGTCCAGGAGGTTGGCATCGGCAAGCCTGGTCATGTTCCGGGTGTCCGCCGATGCGAAAACGTCCGCGGGTGCTCCTTGGGATATTTGCGTGGCGAGGTCCGAGGAACCGGCGAAGTTCAGGGTGACCTTGGTTCCAGGGTTCCTGGTCTCGAAGTCATTGGCCAGTTGGGTGAAGGTTGATTTGAGGGACGCCGCAGCAAAGACGGTGACTGTTCCGGAAGGCCCCTCCCCCGAGGCGGCTGGATTTGCCGGGGCACAGCCTGTCACTGCCACGGCAAGGACCCCCGCCCCGAGCAACGCGCTGAGGAGACTGCGGGGGCTCATATGATGCTCTTTCCCTGAGGCGCCTCGATGATCACGGTGGTCGCTTTCACCACTGCGGTGGCGACGGAGCCGAGCTCGAGTCCCAGCTCACGCACGGCTTCACTGCTCATGAGGGACACCACGCGGAACGGGCCGCACTGCAGCTCCACTTGGGCCATGACCTTGTCCGTGGTGATTCCGGTGACCAGGCCCACAAAGCGGTTGCGGGCCGAGCTCCCTGCACGTGAAGGATCGTCTTGAAGGTGTGATTGGTCCCTGGCCAGTTTGGCGAGCTCCAACCCGTCAACAGCGAGCCTGCCCGACGGGTCCTTCTGCGCCGTGAGGGTCCCGTTTTCCGTCCAACGCCGGACGGTGTCATCGCTGACTCCCAGGAAACGGGCTGCTTCGGAGATCCGTATTTGCGGCATGCGGGAAGTATATCGTCGCATTTGCGGTTTTCTGCGGCTTCGAGAGCCGCAATACGTCAAGTGACCCGGCGTGGGTGCTGGGCGCTCCGGGCGCACCCGTTTCCGCTGCACGCAACCCTTTTGGGCTCACGCCGCGCCCCTTCCCGCACGACGCACCCACAACACCAGGTGCGCCCGGCGGCAAGAGATGCGCACCGCCGTCGTACTTCCGTAAGCATTACCCATGGCCCGCCACGATGCGCCGCCGTACCCTGTTCTAGGGAGAGAGTCTTAGGCGCGAAGGAGCGTCCACATGGAATGGATTCGTCCGGAAGATCCGGACTATGACGAAACCCGAAAACTCTTCAACGCAATGATCGACCGACGGCCGGCTGTCATTGCCCGTTGCTCCTCTCCCGGCGAGGTGGCCGAAGCCCTCCACCACGCCAGGACACACAATCTGGATGTCGCCGTCAGATCGGGCGGGCATTCAGTGGCCGGCATGTCCACGAATGACGACGGCCTGGTAGTTGATGTCCGGCCCATGAAATCCATTCAGGTGGACCCGGAAGCGAAGACGGCCAAGGTCGGCGGCGGTGTCACATGGGGCGAATTCGATCGCGCCACCCAGCAACACGGGCTGGCGGTAACCGGTGGCAGGGCGTCCACCACGGGCGTCTCCGGCTTCACGTTGGGCGGAGGTTCGGGTTGGCTGGAACGGTCCTACGGGTTCTCCTGCGACAATCTGCTCTCCGTGGATTTGGTAACCGCCTCCGGGGACCTGGTGACCGCGAGCGCCACGGAAAACCCCGAGCTGTTCTGGGCGTTGCACGGCGGCGGCGGAAACTTCGGCGTGGCAACGTCCTTCACGTTCCAACTCCACGATCTTGGTCCAACGGTGACGGCCGGGCTGGCCCTCTTCCCCGGGGAAGCCGCACCGGAGATCTCGCGCGCCTACCGGGACCTGGCACTCAGCGCACCCGATGAGGTGGGCACAGCCCTGGTCTACCTGACAGCCCCGTCCGAGGATTTTGTACCCCCGGACATGGTGGGCAAGCTGGCCGTTGGCATGGCTTACCTGTACGCGGGGAACGCCGAGGAGGGCGAAGAGCACGCAAGGCCATTCAAGGAGCTGGGCCCGTCCGTGGACCTTATTGACGCCATGAACTACGCGGATTTCCAGTGCATGATCGATGATCCACCGGACCACTACAACTACTGGAGCGCCGACTATCACGATCACCTCAGCGACGAAGCCCTGGACATCCTGGTGGACTCGGCACAACGGCTCCCCGGGCCCAATTCGCAGCAGCTGGTGGGGCGTTGGGGTGGCGCGGTGGGCGGACCTGCTGCGGCCAACACGCCCTTGCAGCATCGCAGCGCAGCGTGGGTGAGCCACCCCTTTGGCTTGGCCGAGACGCGGGAAGGATGGCAGGAAGCGAAGGATTGGGTGAAGCAGTTCCGGCAGGACATTGCCCTGCATACCACCGGCGGCGTGTGGCTCAACTTCATCGGCGACGAAGGGCAGGACCGGATCATGGCGGCCTACGGGGAGCAGAACTACAGGCGACTCTCCAAGGTCAAAGCCCAATTCGATCCCGACAACGTCTTCAGGGGCAACCAGAACATCCTGCCGGCCGAGCGCTGACCCCAGGCTCCTTCCCAGTTGCCGTGAACACCACGGGCAGCGAAGCCCGCGATTCCGGGGCGGTGGTTCGGCGGTAGACTCGCCCTGACGACCGGCAACTGGGAGGGATCGCGCCGCCTTTGCCAAGGCTGAACCGGGACTACACTTTGCCCATGGCCGTATACGTCGATCCGCCCCTGTGGCCCGCGCACGGGACCGTCTTCTCCCACTTGATCTCCGATAAGTCCCTGGATGAGCTGCATGCCTTCGCTTCGGCAGCGGGGGTTCCCGAACGGGCTTTCGACGGCGACCATTACGACGTGCCTGAGCGCCTCTACGACGACCTCGTTAAAGCGGGAGCCATTCCGGTGGAGGCACGTGTCCTGGTCCGGAAACTCATTGCCAGCGGACTCAGGATTCCCGCCCGGGACCGGAACAAGGCCCTCACAGTTCCCTTGATGAAGCACTGGAACACCATCTACCCCGGCCACGAGGAGCTGGGCCTGGAGTTGCTGGAACGCTGGGGCGAGGACACCCGGAAATACCACGGCCGAACCCACCTGCTGGCTGTCCTTGAGGCCTTGGACGTCCTCACCGAGCCGGCGCTCCCTGCCCGGACAGTGTCCTTGGCGGCGTGGTTCCACGATGCTGTTTACGAAGGAGTCGCCGGACAGGACGAGGAGGCCTCCGCGCAACTGGCAGAGGATCGCTTGAGCAAGGCCGGGCTTTCCCCGGAGGACGTCGCGGAAGTAGCCCGTCTTGTGCGGCTCACGGACAAGCACAATCCGGAACCCGGCGATCACGCCGGAGCACTGTTGTGCGATGCGGACCTCTCCGTCCTCGGCGGCGACGAACAGTCCTATGCCAAGTACGTCGCGGCCGTCCGCGAAGACTACGCCCACATCAGTGACGACGACTTCGCGACGGGGCGGGCCGCCGTCGTGCGCCACCTGCTGGCCCTGGACCCGCTGTTCCACGGAGACCGCGCGAAGGCGTTGTGGCTGGAGGCAGCCCGGCGCAACCTCGCGGCCGAGTTGGCTGGTTTAACCTAAACTAGGAGGTGTGACCTCCTACCTCCCCCCGTCAATCCCGCAAGCACGGCCCACTGTGGAGCATGTGCTCGCTGTTCGAGGCGTGGGCGGCTACCGTCAATACCGCATTCCCGCCCTCGCCGTCAGCACGCGGGGCACCATCCTCGCCGCCTACGACGGCAGGCCCAACCTGGATGACCTCCCCAACACCATCGACCTGCTTCTCCGCCGCAGTTTCGACAGCGGCGCCTCGTGGACTGAGCAACAAGTGGTCCGCACCGGTTCAGGCTTGGACGGCTACGGTGACCCGAGCCTGTTGGTGGACGCTGAGACCGGCCGGATCTTCATGTTCCACGCGGCAGGAACGCACGCCGGCTTCTTCGAAGCGTCGTCCGGCTTGGAACCCGAGGACGACATCCAGCACGCGGATGTCAGCTTCTCCGACGACGACGGCGGCACCTGGCAGCACAGGCGGCTCACCGCGATGCTCAAGCCCGTTCACGCCGGAACCACCGGGCTGTTCGCCGCGGCCGGCCAAGGAATTCAAGTCCACACAGGCCCATATGCGGGACGCCTGGTCCAGCAATACGTACTGCTGATAAACGGCAAAATCAGGGCCGCCTCCGCCTATAGCGACGATCACGGTGACACGTGGACGCTGGGTGGACTGATCGGGCCCGGCACGTCCGGAGTTGGACCCAATGAAAACAAGGTGGTGTGCCTGTCCGATGGCCGGCTGCTGCTGCACTCAAGGGCCACTCCTTCGCGACTGGCTGCCATCTCCAACGACGGCGGCCAGACCTGGAGTTCACTGCTGCCCGTTCCCGAACTGCCGGACCCCAGTGACAACGGCTCCCTGGCACGCTTCGACGGGGCGCCGATTGTTGACGCACTCGCGGGGCCAGACACGGGCTCTGGCGCCGGCTCGGCTTCCGGTTCGGCTTCCGGTTCGGCTTCCGGCAACTGGCTGATTGCCACCAATAACCAGGACCCGCACCTGCGCCGCAACACAGTGTTGAGCCTCTCCCCGGACAACGGTGCCACGTGGCCTGCGAAGCTCATGCTGTGCGAGGGCAGTTCTGCCTACTCCACGGCGACGCGGTTGCCGGACGGGAATATCGGCGTGCTGTATGAACGGCAAGGGTACCGGGAGATCGTCTTTGCCTCGGTGCCGGCGGAACAACTCACCCTCCAGTTGGCCTCCCCCCGCCTTCCGGAGGCACCCGTGCACCGTGGGGAAGCCGGCCCATTGTCCTTCGACATGGAACTTCGCTCGATCACCCCGGGCCGGCCCGAAGTATGGCAGAACGCCGGGGAATTCCACGTGATCCCCTCCAACAGCGACGGCGAATGGGATGTCCAGACGTGGAAGGAAATCGGCCAAGGCTATGCGGACGGGGATCAAATCCTGGGCACCCGCGAAGCACAGGACCTGAACTACGGCCCCATCATTCCCGGCTACAAGGCAGGTGACATCCTGGCTTTCACCGGGCGCGTCCGGAACGCCGGCACCCAACCGCTTTCCGGCGTCGTGCTTCATGGGCCGCACCAGCAGGATTTTCCCGCGGCCAATCTGCAGCCCGGCGAGCATTCACTGTACTTCACCCCGAGCTACACAGTGACGGAGTCCGACCTGCGCTCGGGCACGGTGGAACTTACCTTCGTAGCGGAGGCCGACGGCGGTAAATTCCGTGAGGAGCGGCAGTTCCGGTTCGATGTGCGGACCGGAGAGGTCTCCGGCTCCTAACCCATTGCGGTGGGCGGCCCTCAGCGGTAGGTGCTGACGAACGGCCTGTCGGTCGGAACGATCTGCTTACCCAGTGGCATGAGCGATACCGGGATCAGCTTGAGGTTGGCGATGGCCAGCGGGATACCGACGATGGTGATGGCCATGGCAAACGCGGTCACGACGTGACCGATCGCGATCCAGATGCCGGCCACCAGCAGCCAGATCACATTGCCAAGGAGGGCGAAGACGCCGCTTCCACCTGGCTTCTCCACCACCATCTGGCCGAAGGGCCACAGGCAGTAGAAGCCAATGCGGAACGACGCGATGCCCCAGGGGATGGTCACAATGAGCACGCAGCAGATGAGTCCTGCCGCGAAGTAGCCCAAAGCCAGCCAAAAGCCACCGAAGACCAGCCAAATGATGTTGAGCAGCGTTTTCATAGGGTCCATTCTCCATTGAACGGCCGACAAAATAACCCGGGGTATGCCCTGAATCGTCCCTGACTTCCGCCCTGTGCCCCTCTGCCACATCCCACCCCCTTTTCGCCATCCCTCTGCCACATCCCACCCCCTCCGCCATCCCTCTCGCACTCTTCCGGCGCAGTTCATCAGCACGCCGTCGGTTTTTGCCGGTCGTAAGCCTAGACTCGGTCAGACAACAGCATCTTTGGCCATCAGTCGATTTACTTACCACGGGAGCCACATGAGCACGGCACAGCACACTTTGACCCTGACCCGAGACTTTGACGCCCCTCGCGAGAAAGTATTCGAGGCTTGGATGGAGCCGGACCAACTCACTAAATGGTTCGGCCCAGTGGACGTGGGTGCTCCTCGCGAGAAAATCGTCGTTGAGCCCAAGGTGGGTGGAATATGGCAGGTCGTCATGGTCTGGACGGATGAGAACGGCCGGCAGGAAGCGCCCATCGAGGCCGTCATCACCGAGTTGGATGCTCCGGGCCTTCTGGTCGCGAAGGCTAAAGCCGCCCCGGACTCGGACCACGAGTACGAAGAAATGCATCTTAAGTTCGAAGACCTGGGCGGCAGCCGCACCCGGATGCACCTGACGCAGGGACCGTTCGCGTCGGAGGAGTGGGTGGAGATGACGAAGGACGGCTGGGGCACGTCATTCGACAAGCTGGATGCGGTGCTCGCCTAGCCCGCGGACGCGCATCGGAAAAGCATCCGCTGAAACTCGGCTGGAAGTGACAGAGGAACCCCAAGAACTCGGCGGGAAGTGACAGAGGAACCCCAAAAACCCGACGGGATGTGACAGAGCAACACCAAAAACCCGACGGGACGTGACAGAGGAACGCCGGGAGGGGAACCCTAGGCTTTGGCGGCTTCCACGAACGCGCGGATCTTCGCCAGATCCTTCACCCCACGGGACGCCTCGACGCCCGAGGAAACATCAACGCCCCAAGCACCGGCAGCCGTTGCGGCGAACGCCACGTTGCCCGGCTCGAGCCCTCCGGCGAGCAACCATTTACGGTCGCCGAGGCCTTTCTCCTGTACGGACACGTAGTCCCAGGCCTCGCCCGAACCCGGAACGGCGGCATCGATCAAGAACAGGTCCTCGCCCAGATCACCGAACTCTTCCACAGAGGCACCCATGGTGGCTGCCCTGATGAGCCGCATGCCGGCGTCGTGCACTGTTTTGACGTCGTCGGCAGTCCGGTGACCGTGCAGCTGAACCCAGGCGAGACCGGCCTTACGGGCGATGGCCACGGCGTCGGCTGCGGTTTCGTGGCGGAAGACGCCGACCGCATGCACGCCCCCCGGAACAAGCGGTAGCAAAACGTGGACTTGCTCGGGCGTGACCTCGCGGGGACTGGCGGTCAGCACGAAGCCAACGGCGTCCGCGCCGGAGTCGACGGCCTCTTGCACGGATTCGGGCGTGCTTAAACCACACACTTTGACGAACATCCCGTGCCTCCAGACTTTGCGTGCAAAAACCAAACCCTTATGACGTTAGCAAGCGCTGCAGTGCAACGCCGAACTACTAGGCTGGACTGATGGAAATCATCCGCTTTGCCGACACCCATCCCGAGCCGTGGCGCAACGGCGGCGGGATCACACGCGAACTCGCCAGCCACCCCAAAGCGGCCTCAGCCCAGGACGGCTCGTGGGACTGGCGGGTCAGCATCGCGGACGTTTCCAAAGCCGGGGACTTTTCCGCTTTCCCCGGCATGGAACGCGTCATCACCCTGATCGACGGCGAACTCCTCCTCCTCACAGTGGACGGCGCCGAACATCCGCTGGAGAAGTACCGCCCGTTCCGGTTCTCAGGGGACGCGGCGTCATCGGCAACCCTGCCCACCGGCGACATCCGCGACCTCAACGTCATAGCCCGGACGGGGGCTTTCAAGGGGTACACGTCAATCGTCGAAATTTCCAAGAAGCGCCCGCACCCGGTGTTCGAGGGCCAGCTCGCCATCCTTCTTGAAGGCAAAGCGACCGTGACGCAGGGCGTTGCGGAAACCCCCGACGCCGACACCCCGCCGACCAGCCCCGGCGAACCCGTTGAACTGGCCAAGTATGACGCCGTGGTGGGTTCCGACGTCGCGAGCCCCGAGATCTCGGGCCGCGGATTCGTGGCGGTCGTTTCCATCGACCGGGCCTGAGCCCCGCCCGGCTGCCAGCGCCGAACTGGTGCCAGTCCCCGCCCGGCTGACAGCGCCGAACTGGTGAGCTTGGCCACCGGAAGTGGCCACCCTCCGCGGGACTTGCTAGCCTGAAACCAAGGTTCCGCTCTGGAACCTCCGGACGACGGTTCAGTACCCGGTGCGCGACAAGACTGGCCAAAGGAAATGTCATGTCGTGGCTGATTCTTATTCTGTCCGGTGCGCTCGAGGCCGTTTGGGCCGCCGCACTCCACCGTTCCAAGGGCTTCCGCAAGCCTGTCCCCAGCATCGTTTTCCTGGTCTCCGTGATCGCGAGTACCGGCGGCCTGGCCATTGCCATGCAGTCAATTCCCACGGGCACGGCCTACGCGGTGTGGGTTGGCGTGGGCGTCGTGCTGACCTCGGCTTACGCCATGGTCACCAAAGTCGAACGCCCGACGCCGGCCCGTCTCCTGCTGCTCGCCGGCATCGGTTTGTGCGTGGTCGGCTTGAAGGTGGTGGCGTAGCCATGGGTACCCCCACCACTGCCAAACATGAGGCAAGGACCGGAGTGTCCTGGCTGGTCCTCCTCGCCTCCGCCGTCCTGGAAGCCGTGTGGGCAACAGCCCTGGGGCTCTCCAATGGCTTCACGGAACTCATTCCAACGCTGGTCTTCGCGGTCACCGCGACATTGAGCATGCTCGGCCTGGGCATCGCCGTGAAGCGCATCCCCTTGGGCACGGCCTATGCCGTGTGGGTGGGGATCGGTGCAGCACTGACCGTTGGCTGGGCCATGGTCACGGGTGTCGAGCCGGCGAGTCCGCTGAAGCTGCTCTTCATCGCGGGAATCGTGGGCTGTGCTGCGGGCTTGAAGGCCCTCCCCGCAGACCAGCCGGCTGACAAGGCCATCACCAGCGCCGAGTAGCCCGACCCGCAGCACTCTTCGCCGAATTCGACGACCCGCTGCACGTTAGACGTGTCCTACCGTCTAATACGCAGCGAGTCGTCGAAATCGGGCAAGTTGAAGCTCACGGGTAGCGCCCCGCAAGCCGAAACCCCGCAAGCACCGCCATGACCTCCGCGTTCCGATTGTGGAAACCGTGGAGGTCATGGCGGAGCTGTCCGGGAGGGCTAAACCAAGGGCAAAATCAGGGCAACCCAGGGGAACGGGCAGCCGTGTCACCAAGGCCGCAAACCCAACGACGTAGGCTGAGCAGATGGATTCGCTAATTCACTCAACCCGCGACGTCACTATTCGCAGCATCTCCGTGAGCGAGATGAACAACAACGTGTACCTGCTGACGTCCAAGGCAACAGGTGCGCAGTTGTTGATCGATGCTGCCGACGACTTCCCGGCCATCCAGCAACTCCTGGCCGACTCCGCCGCGGATACGCCTGAGCCCACCAAGCTGCTGAGGATCGCAACCACCCACCAACACTGGGACCACGTGCGTGCCTTGGCGGAGCTGGTGGCAGCCAACGGTGCTACCACTTCCGCAGGAACGGACGACGCCGACGAGTTGCCTGTTCCAGTGGATGTGCGGCTTAGCCACGGCGACGTTGAGCAGTTTGACGACTTCGAGGTCCGTGCTATCCACCTTCGCGGACACACCCCTGGCTCGATCGCTTTCGTGTACCAGGACCCGGACGGGCCGGCACACATTTTCAGTGGAGACTCGCTGTTTCCGGGCGGCGTGGGCAACACTCAGAACGATCCCGCACGCTTCACGTCACTGTTGAATGACGTCACGGAACGGCTCTTCGACGCGTACCCGGATGACACCGTAGTGCATCCCGGACATGGCTTGCCTACCACGCTCGGCGCCGAGCGCCCCCACTTGGAGGAGTGGCGCGCCCGGGGCTGGTAACCGCCCGGGGCTGGCAACCTCCCGGGCTGGTAACCTCGCGGGCCAGACTTGCGGGGCCTGCCTTGCGCCCTAAACCCAAGGAATAGAGCGCAGAGCGGGCCTCACAACGTGAGGGACCTTAGCGGCCGCGGCGCTCGTTCGACGCCGGGGCAGACGCACGGCGGGGACCGCTGCGCGGCGGGCGACCCGAGCCGGAACCCCCACGGCCGGAATTGCCCGCGCCGAAGGATCCACCCGAGGTGCCGCCGGTGTTCGAGGACCACACGGCCTTGTTTCCGCTGCTGCGCGTCGTGGTGGCAGAAGCAGTTCGCGGAGCCGACGCCGACCGCTGTCCGCCGGCTGCACGCTGGCCGGTTGCGGGGCGACCACTGCGGCCGCTTTGACCCTGCGAGCCGGGAACGTCGTTACGGTGCGAGGCACCTGCCTTGCCGCGGCCGCGTGAGCCGCGGGCGACGTCGTCGTTCATTGCTGCCCGACGCTCCGCACGGCTGATGTCCGTGCGAACCGGCTCGGCCGAAACCTTGCCGCGTCCGCCGCGTCCGCCGCGACCGCCTGCAGTGGGCGTAGCCTGGCCGGAACGCCGTGCACGCTTGCGCTGGGCATTGGCGCCGTTGGACGTTCCGCCGCCCTGCTGCGGGAGCTTGGCTGCCAAGAGTGCAGCGCGCGTGCGGGGGTCAACTTTGTCCGCTACATCCCCCACGAGCTCAGCCACGAGCGGAGAGTTGGCGGTGACGCGCTCGAACGAGACGTCGACGCCGGCAGCCCGCATGAGCTTCTTGACGTCCTGCTGCTGCTCGGGGAGCGTCAGCGTGACGACGGTTCCGTCCGAACCGGCCCGGGCCGTACGGCCGGAACGGTGCAGGTAGGCCTTGTGCTCTGTGGGCGGATCGACGTGGATGACGAGTTCGACGTCGTCTACGTGCACGCCGCGGGCGGCGACGTCGGTGGCCACGAGGACGCGCACCTCGCCGCTGGAGAACTCGGCGAGGTTCCGGTCACGGGCGTTCTGCGACAGGTTTCCGTGCAGGTCCACCGCGGGGATCCCGGCGTCCGTGAGTGTCTTGGCCAGCTTGCGGGCATGGTGCTTGGTCCGCATGAAGAGGACGCGGCGGCCTGCGCCGGACGCCAGTTCCACAATGAGCTGCTTCTTGACGGTCTGGTCGTTGACCACCAGGACGTGGTGTTCCATGGTGGTGACCGCGGCTTGGGGATCGTCCACGGAGTGCGTCAGCGGGTTGGACAGGTAACGGTTGACCAGCTTGTCAACACCGTTGTCCAGCGTCGCCGAGAAGAGGAGGCGCTGACCCTGCTTGGGGGTCATGTCCATGAGCTTCTTGACCACGGGGAGGAATCCGAGGTCGGCCATGTGGTCTGCCTCGTCCAGGACGGTGACCTCAACCGCTTCAAGCGTGAGGATCCGCTGGCGGATCAGGTCCTCGAGGCGGCCCGGGCAGGCAATGACGATGTCGACGCCGGCACGCAGCGCCTTCTCCTGGCGGGCCTGGGAGATGCCGCCGTAGATCACGGTGGTGTTCAGGCCCATGGCCTTGGCCATCGGCTCGACGGTGGCGTTGATCTGGGTTGCGAGCTCGCGGGTCGGCGCAAGGACCAGGCCCATGGGACGGCCCGGCTTGCGGAAGTAGCCTGCCTCGCGCTCGGCCAGGCGGGCAACGAGCGGGATGGCGAATGCGATGGTCTTGCCGGAGCCGGTGCGGCCGCGGCCCAGGACGTCGCGGCCGGCCAGCGTGTCCGGCAGGGTCTTGACCTGGATGGGGAATGCCTCTTCGATGCCGGTTGCAGCGAGGGATTCGACAATTGCCTTGGGCGTGCCAAGGGCAGCAAAAGTAGTCATGTACTTCATGTCTTTCGGGCGGTGTCCTGTGGCGGACATCGGCCCCCGACGCCGGTTGGGCCAGGGGTTCGCCGAGGAAAAGTCAGGTGGTCTACCGGTTCGCTGCAGGAGCGCTGGCCGGGACCAAATGGAACGCGTTCATCGACGCAGGATGTGCCTCTCACATGAAAAATGCCCCGCCACGCAGCCTGTCAGGCCACCTGCTTCAGGGCGTCACCGCACATCAAGTGATCCCATTCTAGCAGCGCTGGACGTTTCTCCTTGCATCGGGCCCCCAACTGGGTCGCAGCACCGCGCGTTCTGAGCCCTGAAAACGCGCACAAATGCGACCTACTTGGGCTGGGTGAGCGAGAAGTCGGCTTGGCCGTCGCGGGCACCGCGGGCCTCGGGTGCGGCGGAACCACCCGAGCGGGCTGCGACGCGCGGTGCCACCACAACACCAACGACGCCGATGACCGCCGTCAGTGCAAAGACCGCCGCAAAGGGGCCAACGGTCGTGAAGGCCGCAAAGACGAGGCCCGTTGCGGCGAGGGCCAGCGCACCGCCCAGGGAGTCGGAGATGGACATAGCGGCACTGTTGAAGCCTTGGTTATCCGGCGAGGACAGCGCCAGGGTCATGACGCTGAGCCGCGGGTACATCAGGCCCATGCCGAAGCCCGCGAAGAGCCAGCCAACAATTGCTATGGCCGCCGGCAGCGCCAGCGCGGACGTGACAAGCGCCAAAACGATGGCCCCCAACACCAGGATGGCACCAATCTGTACGGCCAAGGCATCAGCCAACCGGGACCCGAGCCGCCCTTGCACAGCGGACGCCCCGGCCCACGCCAGCGCTGATCCGGTCAGGGTCAGGCCCGCAAAGGTCGGGCTGAAGTCATAGCGCTCCGTCAGCATGTAGGGCAGGTACACCTCGGCTCCGAAGAAGGCAGCCGACGCCAGCCCACGGGACAGGATGACGCTCGGCAACCCCCGGTGCGCTGTGAGGGTTCCCCGCGGGACCAGCGGACGGACAGCCACGAGCGCCGTGACAAGTGCGACGGCGGCAATCACCGCGCCGAAGGCCGGCACCCCGCCGGACAGGTTCAGTCCAAGAACGGCCACGGCCGCGAGCGCAGCCCACGCCATGCGCCCGAAAGCCCATGGGACGGTCGGTGCATCCACACCCGATGGGGCCTCGGACCCGCTTCCTGAAGCCAGGCCCCGCATCGCAGGAACCACCATGGCCAGCGCCGGAATGACAAGCCCAACAACTCCCAGGAAGACCCAGTGCCAACTGCTCAGCTCCGCCACCACCCCCGCCGCGAAAGGACCGATCAGGGAGGGAATCACCCAGGAAGCTGCGAAGGCCGCGAAGATCTTGGGGTGCAGGACGGGCGGGTAGATCCGCGCAACCAGGACGTACAGCGCCACAGTCACTGCCCCGCCACCAAAGCCCTGGACCAGGCGGCCGAGCACCAGCATTTCCATGGTGCCGGCAGTTCCTGCGATGAGGAGTCCCACCACGAACATCGCCACCGATGCGTAGAGCGGAGCCTTCGGGCCCCTGCGGTCGGACCAGTTCCCGGCACCCACCATGCCCATCACGCCTGTAGCCAGCGGACCGGCGAAGGCCAGTGCATACAGGCCGGCTCCGTTCAGGTCCCGGCTGACCACCGGCATCACGGTGGTGACGGCGAGGGACTCAAAGGCGCTCAGGAACACCAACGCGCAGGTGCCCACGGTGGCCAGGAGGTATGGACGGCGCAGGATACCGGCCGTTGAGGTGTCAGGGGTCATGCACGCTACCCTAGAACCTCAACTATTGTTGAGGTCAACGCCCCGCCGGGCACGTGGAGGTTCAGTCATGTCGAAGGTATCCGGACACCGGCCCCTGACCATAGGCGAGCTTTCCGAGCGGAGTGGAGTGTCGCCGTCGGCCCTTCATTTCTACGAACGCAACGGCCTCATCAGCGCCGAACGGACGCCAGGCAACCAGCGGCGTTACGCCCGCGAGACGCTGCGCCGCGTGGCGTTCATCAAGACGTCCCAGCGGGTGGGGCTGCCGTTGAAGGACATCCGCGAGGCATTGGAGTCCCTGCCCAACAGCCGTACACCCACCAAGCGCGACTGGACCAGGCTCTCGTTGCGCTGGCGGCAGGAACTCGACGAGCGCATCGCCGCCCTGCAGCACCTCAGGAACGATCTTGACGGTTGCATCGGTTGTGGCTGCCTGAGCCTTAAATCGTGCACGTTGCAGAACCCGTCGGACGAACTTGGCGCATCCGGGGCGGGCGCCCAACGGTGGAATGCACCCATCTGACTGGCATTAGGGGTTGTTCTGAGCCCTGAAAACAACCGCTGCTGCCAGTTAGTTGGGCGGGGTTTGCCGGAACAGCAACAGGTATTGCGTCGCGTCTGCGGCGAACGGCACGCTTGGATCATGACTGAACACACTCACGACGGCGGAACCCGCCAGCACGCGCATCATCACGACGGCGGGGCTCGCCAAGGCGGCGACCAACAGGGCCGCCTGGACCTCCACGAGGATGCGGACAACGCCGTGGACATGTGGGACGGGATGTACCGGGAACGCCCGAAGATTTGGAGCGGGAACCCGAATCCCCAACTGGTCGCAGAAATCACGGGCATGGAGCCGGGAACTGCGCTGGACCTCGGCTGCGGCGAGGGTGCGGATGCCATCTGGCTCGCGAAACAGGGATGGACGGTCACAGCGATGGATGTATCGACTGTGGCGCTTGAACGGGCAGCCGGCCATGCCGTGGAAGCCGGGCTTCAAGAGAGCGTCAACTGGCAGCAACAGGACCTCGCGGAGTGGACACCCGAGCCCGTGTTCGACCTTGTATCAGCCCAGTTCCTGCACTCTCCCCTACTGCCCTGGCGGGACTCGGCGTCGAAGGCGGCCGCCGCAGTAGCTCCGGGAGGAACGCTGCTGGTGGTCGGGCACCACCCGCACGGGCTGGCGCCATGGAGCCGACACCACGAGACGGACATGTTCTACACACCCGAAGAACTTGCGGAGGAGTTGGGCTTGGAACACGGGCAGTGGTCGGTTGAGGTTCTCACCAGCCGCGAGCGCACCATCGAAGACCCGGACGGCAACCCTGCCACCATCATGGACACCGTCCTGCGGGCCACGAGGAAGCCCTAAGCGCTCGCCGGGAGCAGCTCGCCGTACGGTGGCACCACGGTTCCGGTGCACGTGGAATCCGGGTTGAGCATCCAACCCACCCGCTTGGCGGTGTTCAGCATGACGACGCTCTCCTCCAGTTCGATCCCCGGGATGCGTTGCTGGATGGCAAGTTCCATCTCCATCACCTCGGCCAGGGTGCGCAGCCACATGATCATGGTGAAGTTGGTCCGACCCGTGGTTGAGGCCAAGAACCGCACGTTCCGGATGGCCCGCAATTCCGTGGCCGCGGCTTCGTGCTGGCCGGCCGGGACATTGGCGAACCACTGCACAGTCACGGGATAGCCGGAGAACTTCTGCGCAATCTCGCAGCGGAAGGAGAGCATGCGGCTGCCGAGCACGCGGGTGAGTTGGCGCTGGACGGTGGCCGGGTGGCGGCCCAGTGCCCGGGCAATTTCCGCGGCTGTGGCACGGCCGTCGCGGGCCAAGAAGGGGATGAGCGCCAGATGGCTTTCGGGCAGCGGCACAACAATGGCGTCCGGTGCGGGCGGGTTGGCCGACTCGGGCCCGGCCATAGCGCGCAATGCATGCTGTTCAGCCTTGGTGAGGACGTTAAGCCGCCAGGCGTAGCCACTTGTATGGATCCTGGTGCACAGGGACGTGTGGTACTTGGTGAGGCCCCGGACTTCCTTGAGCCGGGGCAGCAGACCGGTACTGAAGTGATCCAGGTCCTGCGTGATGACGGTCAGGGTGAGGTCCCGGTTGCTGGCCGCCTCTTCCACGGTGATCACCTCGGGCAACCGGGCGAGGTCCGCAGTGACGTCGGGCCGGAGATCCATGTCGCAATCGACGTCCACCATCGCCAGGCACATGTTCTTGGGGTCACCCATCAAGTGGGCGGTCGTCCACGCAGCACCCTGGGCCTTGAGCCGGTCCCAACGGGCGGCCAGGGTGGTGGCATGGACGCCCAGGACGTCGCCGGCGTCGGACCAGCTGATCCTGGGTGAAATCTGCAGGGCGTTGATGAGGCGCAGGTCTTCCTCGCTGAGTTCCATGTCCCCAATTCTCTCCCGCTTGCATGAATCCTGCACCTTTCACACATGCCATGCATATTTCCTGATCTTTCGGGCCTCGTGAGGTGCATCACCACAGAATGATCTAAGAGAAGCGCAAGCCGAACAAACCACAGGAGACCCCGTATGACCATCGCCGCCGACGCCCAGGAACTCCGCGAAGACATCGTCCGGCTCCGGCACGAACTGCACCGCGAACCGGAGATCGGATTGCATCTCCCCCGCACCCAGGAAAAAGTACTCCAGGCACTGGACGGACTTCCGTACGAGATCACGCTGGGCAAGGACACGACGTCGGTCACCGCAGTCCTGCGGGGCAGTGCGGCACACGCTTCGGCCCGGAAGCCCGTGGTGCTCCTGCGCGCGGACATGGACGGATTGCCGGTCCAGGAAACAACCGGCGTGGACTACTCCTCCCGGCTGGACGGTGCCATGCACGCCTGCGGCCACGACCTCCACACCTCAATGCTCGCCGGAGCCGCGACCCTCCTGGCCGAACGCCGCCACCAGATCGCCGGAGACGTGGTCCTCATGTTCCAGCCGGGCGAAGAAGGATTCGACGGCGCCAGCTACATGATCAACGAAGGCGTCCTCGACGCTGCCGGACGCAGGGCAGACACCGCCTACGGAATGCACGTGTTCTCCTCGCTGGAGCCGCACGGGCAGTTCGTCACGAAGGACGGCGTGATGCTCAGTTCCTCCGACGGGCTGGTGGTCACGGTCCTCGGCGCGGGCGGCCACGGATCAGCCCCGCATTCCGCCAAGGACCCCGTCACTGCCGCGGCAGAAATGGTCACGGCCCTGCAGGTCATGGTCACCCGCCAGTTCAACATGTTCGATCCCGTGGTCCTCACCGTCGGGGTGCTGCACGCAGGGACCAAACGTAACGTCATCCCGGAAACCGCACGCATCGAAGCAACCATCCGGACCTTCTCCGAAGCGTCCAGACAGAAGATGATGGAAGCAGTTCCCCGGTTGCTCAAAGGCATCGCCGCAGCACACGGATTGGAGGTGGACGTGGACTACCAAGAGGAGTACCCGCTCACCATCAACGACGAGGACGAAACGAACACCGCCGAGAAAGTCATTGCCGGCATGTTCGGAGACTCCCGCCTCACCCGGATGGCCACCCCGCTCAGCGGCTCCGAGGACTTCTCCCGCGTGCTGGCCGAGGTCCCCGGAACCTTCGTGGGACTCAGTGCCGTTGCGCCCGGCGCCGACCCGTCGACGTCGCCCTTCAACCACTCCCCTTACGCAACGTTCGACGACGGCGTCCTCACCGACGGTGCCGCGCTTTACGCCGAACTGGCCGTGTCCCGCATCGCCGCGCTCGCCGCCAACTGACTCCTGGAGAACGAGATGACAACCACCGTTGGAACCCCTGCCGACGTCAAGGTCCACAAGTCGCACGTCCGCACCCTCGTGGGTACCGGCATCGGCAACGCCGTTGAATGGTACGACTGGGCTATTTACGCCACATTCTCGCCCTTCATCGCGAGCGCGTTGTTCAGCGCAGCCGACCCCACCTCTGCCGTGCTGTCCACGCTGGCGATCTTCGCCGTCGGATTCGTAGCCCGGCCGTTTGGCGGGTTCGTGTTCGGCTGGATAGGCGACCGGATTGGACGCAAAACGTCAATGACTGTTGCCGTGGCCCTCGGCGCCATCGGCAGCATGTTGATCGGCATGGCCCCCACATTCGAGTCCGTCGGCGCCTTCGCATCCGTGATGCTCCTGGTGGCCCGCCTCATCCAGGGCCTGGCCCACGGTGGCGAGCTGCCGTCGTCGCAAACGTACCTTTCGGAGATGGCGCCCAAGGAAAAGCGCGGCTTCTGGGCCACCCTCATTTACACCTCCGGCACGGCCGGGATCCTTGCAGGCACGTTGCTCGGCGCCGTCCTGACCGCTGTGCTCAGCAAGGAAGACATGAGCGCGTGGGGTTGGCGCATCCCGTTCCTCATCGGTGGCGCCCTGGGCGTTTATGCCTTGTTCATGCGGGCCAAGATGAAGGAAACCGAGGCGTTCGAGGCCGAGTCGCCCAAGGAAAAACGCGCCCCGATGTGGCCGCAGATCGTGAAGCACCGCAAGCAGGCCCTGCAGGTCATCGGGCTCACCGTGGGCCTCACGGTGGTGTACTACATCTGGGGCGTCGTGGCACCGAGCTACGCAGCGACGGCCCTGAAGATGGACCGCGGTGCTGCATTGTGGGCCGGCGTGATCGCCAATGTGGTGTTCATTGCAGCATTGCCGTTCTGGGGCCGCCTGTCTGACCGGATCGGCCGGAAGCCTGTCCTCATCATGTCCTCAGCCGGCGCCGCGCTGTTCCACTTCCCCATGACCTGGCTGCTGAAGGATTCTCCGTGGCAGCTGACCGTGTCCATGTCCGTGATGCTGTTCTTCATTGCCGGCAGCGCCGCGATCGTCCCCGCCGTCTACGCGGAGCTCTTCCCGACCCACATCCGGACCGTCGGCGTGGGCGTTCCGTACTCGATCTGCGTGGCCGTGTTCGGTGGCACGGCCCCTTACCTGCAGACGTGGCTGGGCACGATCGGCCAGGCGTACCTGTTCAACGTTTACGCGGTGATCCTGCTGCTGGTGGGTATCCTGTTCGCCTTCCTGATCCCCGAAACCAAGGGCAAGGACCTGACCGTCTGACCCCTCCCAACTGAGTCGCAGCAGGGCACGTTTTGAACGTTCAAAACGCGCACTGCTGCGACTCAGTTGGGTTAAACGAAGCGGTCCCGGCCCGCCCTGTATCCGAAGAACGCCGCCAGCAAGCCGACCACCAGGAACAGGACCCCCGCCGCGGCGAAGCCACCCGTTGCCTGGTGGAGTTGGCCAACCATCAGCGTCCCTGTGGAACCCACCCCGTAGCCCACCCCCTGCATCATTCCGGAGAGGTGCGCTGCCGTGTGGGCGTCCCGGGTGCGGAGCATGATCATGGTCAGCGCCACGGCAGTCAGTGACCCTTGGCCGAGCCCGAGCAAACCCGTCCACACCCAAATCAACTCAGTGGGCCCAAAGATGCTCAGGGCGAAGCCGCAGCCCGTCATGAGCGCTACCACCATGTTGATGACCCGTTGGTCCTTGAGCCGGGCAGCGAGCGCCGGGGCGAACAACGACCCCAGCATCTGCAGCACAATCGACACCGAGACGATCAGGCCCGCCGTGCCACCGTCCACACCGCGGTCACGCAGGATCGGCGCCAGCCACGCGAACACGCTGAACGACATCATCGCCTGCAGCACCATGAACGCCGTCACCTGCCACGCCACCGCGGATCGCCACACATTCACCCCGCCCTTGAGGTGCTGGTGCCGTACGGGGTGCTGCCTGATGGCCGGCGGCAGGAAGAGCAAAAGTACGACGGCGGCCGGCACCGCCCAGAACCACAGCGCCGATGTCCAGTGGCCGGTTGCCGTAAAGACCGGATACGTGAACCCCGCTCCGAGTGCTGCAGAGGCACAGATCGCCGTGGTGTACAGGCCGCCCATCAAGCCGAGACGGTGCGGGAAATCCCTCTTCACCACGCCGGGAAGCAGCACGTTGCACAGCGCGATGGCTGCACCGCACGCCGCTGTTCCCACCAGCAAGGCGGGCAGGTGGCCTGCGCCGGGGAGCTCGGCCGGCCTCAGCAGGAGCCCCGCGGTGAGGACGGCCATCGCCCCCAGCAGCACCCTCTCTGCTCCGAACCTTCTCGCCAGGCCGGGTGCCGTAGGTGCGAAGACACCCAGCAACGTCACCGGCACAGTAGTCAGCACCACAACAGACCAACCCGGCAGACCGGCGTCGGACGTTACTTCCGGCAGCACCGCGGAGAAGCTGGAGAAGACGGTCCTCAAGTTGAGGCCGATGAGGATCAGGCAGACCGCAAGATAAGCCAGCGCCCGCTTGCCTTTGAGCTGGGTGGGAGCCGGGGCCGGGTCTTCGTCGATCTCAGCGTCGACGGCGATCTCGGGCAACGGGCGTTTCTCTTCGGACTTCTCTGTGCGCTTCTTGGTTCGGCTCTGTGCGGAGGCAGGCTTCTGGGAGGAGGTCACACGTCCTATTCTGTCAGGGCTGTTTACTGCTGCCTCTGTGGGACCGACTGTGACCCGGTTTTGGACGGCCAAGTATTCTGGAATGGACATGAGTGAGACCCCAGATACCCCACGCCCCATCACCCCCGGCAGCCAAGCTTCCTTTGGCACATACGGCGGCCGTCCGGTCAGCTTTGTGCGTCGAGGTACCCGCCTCCAGGGCCGCCGCCAGGCCGCCTGGGAAGAACATGCCGAACGCTGGGCTGTGCAGGTCCCCCGTCATGTGGCCAACACGTCCGTGCACCCGGACTACGTTTTTGACGCCGAGGCCGTGTTTGGACGCAAGGCCCCCCTGATCGTGGAGATCGGCTCCGGCTTGGGCGATGCAGTGGTCCATGCTGCCGAGCAGAACCCGGATAAGGACTTCCTTGCCGTTGAGGTCTACACCCCGGGCCTGGCCAACACCATCATCAAGATCAACAGCCGCGGGCTGACCAACGTGCGCGTGGTGGAAGCCAACGCACCCGAGGTCCTGGAGTCCATGCTGCCTGCGGGCTCAGTCAGTGAACTCTGGGTATTCTTCCCGGATCCCTGGCACAAGGCCCGGCACCACAAGCGCCGGCTCATCCAGCCGGCTTTCGCATCAGTCGCAGCCAAGGCCCTCAAGAAGGGTGGCTACTGGCGGATTGCCACCGACTGGTCCAACTACGCCATCCACGTCCGCGATGTCCTTGCAGGTTCCACGGAGTTCGAGAACATGCACGAAGGCGAGCGCAGCGGCGAGGAGAGCCCGTTGACGCAAGTCTGGCAGTCCGGCGTCGAATCCGTTGTTGGCGGCGCTCCCGTCAAGGAGGGCCGTGCACCCGTCAGCACCGAGCACACCGGCCCCAACCAGGGCGTGGACGAGGTGGGCGGCTGGGCTCCCCGGTTCGACGGCCGGATCCGCACCAGCTTCGAGAACAAAGCCCACGAGGCCGGGCGCATGATCTTCGACCTCACCTACCGCAAGATCTAGTCCACGGATTCCGGGGGAACCATGAGCTACCAACCACCACTCGAATACCACCAGCAGCCACCCCGATCGGGGACGCGGGGGTTGGGGGCAGGCATCACCAGCATCGTGGCTGCCGTGCTGTCGCCGGTAGCGGCCGTGGTCAGTGTTCCGCTGGGCATCGCTGCGGTAGCTTCTGCCATGAGCCGCTTCAACGAGGGCAACGATGCGTGGTGGATCGGAGCTTTGGCCTTCGCCGCGTTGGCTGTTGCCTTGGCGATTGTGGCCGTGGTCTGCGGACTGATTGCCGTGTTCCGGGCAGGCCGCATGAACGCCGGGAGAATCACGGGCATCGTTGGGCTCTCCATCATGGCGGTCAACGTCTTCGGGGTGGCTTTCATGGTGATCCTGGTACTCGGATCCGGACAAACGGGCTGATATGCCGCAGGTACGCGCAGAACGGTTCATCCGCCTGGATCCGGAGACCACCTTCGCCCTCTCCCAGACCACAGGCGCATTCAGGCTCACATGGGACCCGTTCATCTCGGCACAATCGTTCGTTGACGGCGCCACGAAACCAGGCAAAGGGGTCCGCACGCGCACCGTATCCCGGATGAAGCTGACCATGGTGACCGAGTACGTTTCCTACAATCCCCCACGAAACGTAGGAATGACCATGGTGGCCGGCCCCTGGTTCTTCGGCACCTTCGGAGGCGGGTGGCGGTTCACTCCGGAGCCCGGGGGCACCCGCGCGGTGTGGAAATACACGTTCTCCTGCAGGCCCGGCTGGCTGGCGCCTATCGCCGAGAAAATCGGGACATGGGTGCTGGGCCGCGAAATTGAGCGTCGGATCGAGGCCTTCGCCAGGGCATGCGAGGACCCCGCCCTCGTGGCCGAACTGCAGGCAGCATCACGGCACGGAGATTGACGCCACCGTCTTGTCCGAATCGTCCCTGAGCTCAACACCCGCGATGCCGGTCAGCTGAACAGGAGTGGCGCCGGTGATCTTGATGCGTCCGCTGGGCGTCGCCGTCCACCCGCACGTGCGTTCCTCAGCGCCGTCGCGCCCCTTGACCCACAGGTAGAGCGTCCCTTCCAGCGGCATGCTCCGCCCCTCAACAGCCAACTCCGTGCCCCAGGTCTTCTTGACCATGCCAACCGTCAGCTGCAGGCCATCGCCCGACTGAACGGAATACGTGGCGTCGGGTTTCGGTGGCTGGTTCAGCAAAGGACCCGCCAGGAATCCCAAGGCCAGGCACGCGGCGGCGACAGCCCCAACAACGGCTGCCCACCGCCGTCGTGATTTCCGCCTGCGGGTGGAGAGATCAACCAGGAGCGACGGCGGGACAGTCTCCAACGGCGCCAACGGCTGGCTTCCGCCCGCAACGGTGAGGGCGACTGCATCAGCGGCGGGGACGGCGTCGAGCAACGCGGGAAGGCTTTCGAGCTCCTCCAGCTCGCCGCGGCAGTCCGCGCAAGCGGCGAGGTGGTCCTCGAACGCGCGTGCCTCATCCGGCTCAAGCCCACCCAGCAGGTAGGCGCCCAGCAACTGGTGGACGGAATCGGCGTTCATTTTTCCACCCCCATTTCGTCAAGAATCGTTCGGAGGGCTTTCACTGCATAAAAAGCCCGGGACTTAACAGTGCCCACAGGGATGTTCAGGTGCAGCGCCGCCTCGGTGACCGTGTACCGCTGGTAGTGCAGGGCCACCAGAACTTCACGGTGTTCGTGGCTGAGCCGCAAAAGCGCTTCCTCCATGAGCACACGGTTCAAGAGCTCGTCCACGCGCTCGGTGGCGACGTGGTCCGGAAGTTCGTGCTCCTCTGCCTCCGCGGGCCTGCGCTGGGCCTTCCGGTAGTTGTCGATGATCACGTTCCTCGCGGTCCTGAAAAGATAACTCCGCAGGCTTCCCGTGATGTGCGGGGCGTGCTGCCACACTTTCAGGATGGTTTCCTGCACAACGTCGTCAGCCAGGTGCGCATCCGGGGTGCAACTGAGCACAAAGCGCTTCAGGGCCGTGCCGTGGTCGCGGTAGATCGCTGCCACCACGTCCTCGTCCAACGGCATAGCCACCTCCTTCGCTCCCACCCCATACGACGCCTTTTCCAGGCACACGGTTCACCATGAACCATTCTTCCCCCGGCGGCGTCTTAGGGTTAGCGCCGGCCCACTCCGGCCGGCCCGTCAAGGGAGCCAGTGATGAAGAATAGATTCAGCTTTGGACTTGGTGCTGTGGTCCTCGCGGTGGCCTTGGGAGGATGCGCCGGCAGTCCGGGCACCTCCACGTCCTCTGCACCGCCGGCGTCGTCATCCGTGTCCGCTCCCAGCACAGCAGAGGCAGACGCGGAGATGAAGGTGGCGTCCTCCAGCGCCGGCCCGATCGTGGTGGATAGCAAAGGAATGAGCCTCTACTTCTTCACGAAGGACGTCAAGGACTCCGGCAAGAGCGCCTGCGTGGATGCATGCCTTGCCGCGTGGCCCGTATTTACGACGACGGCGGACGCGCCCAAGGTTGATGGCGTCACCGGCACTGTGGGAACCATCGCCACGCCCGACGGGAAGAAGCAGGTCACGCTGAACGGCATGCCCCTGTACTACTACGCCCAGGACAAGGCCCCCGGTGACGTTAGAGGCCAGGGTGTGAACAACGTCTGGTACCTGGTGAGCCCCGGCGGAGAGATGATCAAGGGCGCTGCTGGTTCGGGCTACTGAGTGGGCCCCTCGTCCGTTGCCGATCGCCGAGTTCGCCTAGTGCCGAGTTCGCGGGAAGCGTGCCGAACCGCTGCAAGCTTCCCTGCGCCTATGCACGTTTCCCACGAACCGCTGCGACCATCCCCCTTACCTGGGCGACCTGAGCGCTCGAAGGATTCGTTCTTTGAAGGTCCCCTCTTGGAACAGGTCCTTCCACTCGATCCGGATGAACCTCCAGCCGTCCTCCATGAGCGCCTTCTCGCGTCGCCTTTCTTCAAAGATGACCTCGTCGGTTGGTTTGTAGTCGAAATACTTGGTTTTCCCGTCGAATTCCAAGGCCAGTTTTTCTTCCTCCCACGCGAAGTCCAAGCGGTGGCTTCCTACCCGGGTCTTCACGCGGAATTGGGGTTCCGGTGGTTTGATGCGTAACCGCTGCATCAACTCCCGGCTCAGCGTCTCGCCTGCGGATTCGGACCGAGGATCGGCATTCTCAAGGGCCTTGCGAAAAATACGGATCCCGCGCTTTCCCGCGGACGCTGCGCCCATTGAGGCGAGCACACTCCGATCTGCCCCAAGCCGCAGACCATGGTCCATGATGACCAACGCCTTCGGATAGCTGAGCATCCTGGCACAGTCGAACATTGTGCGCTCAAGCGACGTGACCCGCAGGCCTCTCACCGTCACGATCTCAGTCTCGGCCAGCGCTTCAGTATGACCCCGGACATCCTTGCCCCATCGACCCGAGGACGGTCGAACCGGGTGCAGGACGTGGACTTTTTGGTCCACACCCCACAAGAACAGGCCATGGAGTCGTGCCGCCGATAGATGGCTGTAGACCAAACCGCCCGTCGAAGTCGTCAGGGTTCCGTGAGCATGGGCCATGATCCGCGCAAGGGCCTGACTTCGTGGTCCCATGGAGTCCCACTTGCCGGCGCTCATGTAGCATCCGTACCGCATTCGACGCAGCTCGCCTGAATCCAAGAGGTACTTGATGCTTCGGCTGTTGTAGCCCAGGCGAAGCAGCTCGTCCGTGCGCCACATGTAGCCTCGTTGAGGTGCGGCGCGGAGGGTCGACCGAGTGGTCACACTTGATGTTGGTTGCATCGCTTCAGCATCGCCGGGCCTCCAAGTCGACAGTAGGCCTGGTCGTCGCTATGTGGAAAGTACACGCCAACGGTGCGAATACCCCCGCAAACTTACAGCGTCTGAGCATCGTTCCCGCGAACCCGGCGGGATGCACCAAAGCTGCGGGAACGACGCCGAGCTCCGCCGCACGCTTTACCTATCGCCCACCTGCGGCTCCCGAGATCGCCGGAAGCCTGCCGCCGCGCCCCAAGCTTCCATGCGAACCCACAGCGTTCCCGCGAACCCGGCGGCTCAAATTTGGGAGCCGCAGCAGGCTGACTAAGATTGGGCAGATAACCTCCTTCCGAAAGTAGTCGCCTGCATGCCATCCCACCCCGATGACAATTGGGAACTGGCCATACAAACACCTGCCATTAACGACCGCTCCCTCGCGGCGGGGCTGGCCTATGCCATGGGAAGCCGGGTCAACGGGATTACCTTCGACTCAGCCACCGGGCTCCTCCTCGGCAAAGTCCGCGGCAACGGAGTGCAGCCCTACTCCACGTCGGCAAAGCTGGTGCGAAAACCGAGCGGCTGGAGCTGCACCGTGGGCATCTGCAGCTGCCCGGTCCGGAAGGATTGCAAGCACGTCGCAGCCCTGCTCTTCACGGCGGAGGACCACCCCACCATTCGGGCCCAGCTCCTTGCCCAGTCCCCCGGGATGCAAACGGCGAACCCAAGCCAGGCCACCAGCCGTCCCGCATGGGAACTTGCCCTCAACAGGCTGATCACCAAGCCTGGAGCACCCGCCAACCCCGCCGGTATCCAGCTCGCTTTGCAGTTCGAAGTGGAAGAACCTGCCGCGCACTTCTCCTACACAGGCCGCCGCGACCCTGCAAGGAGCGTAAGGCAACTCAAGGCCCGCCCCATGATGATGGGTGCGAAGGGCAAATGGATCCGCGGCGACGTATCGTGGAACAACCTCAGCTACATCAGTTTCCGCCGCGAATTCAACGAGGCCCAGGTGGAATGGCTGCAAACCTTCATGGCAGCCCACGGTTCCCCCAGCGGGCGGCACCAGCCCTCCGGCGCAATGTGGCTCAGTCTGAACGACTTCGCCGGCAAGAACCTCTGGTCACTCCTTGAAGAAGCCAGGAAAGCCGGAATTCCGCTCATCCACACCGCTGGTACTGAACCCGTTCACGTGGAGTCCCAACCCGCCGTCGTGGGTTTGAGCCTGGCCAGGACAGGAACCGAAGGTACCACTGACGGAAAGCCCGACGGCG
This sequence comes from Paenarthrobacter sp. YJN-5, assembly GCF_015040095.1. NCBI lineage: Bacteria > Bacillati > Actinomycetota > Actinomycetes > Micrococcales > Micrococcaceae > Paenarthrobacter > Paenarthrobacter sp. YJN-5. The sequence continues at coordinate 685,892 of NZ_CP053544.1, read as the reverse complement.
GCCTGCGGCTGTCGCCGTCAGTCACCGTTGATGGGGAAGCCGTTGATCCGGCCACTGTTGGCTTTGTGGGAAAGCCGGCCAACGGGATCTTCTATACGCAATCCGGCGCCGACACTCTGCCCGGGGCGCCGCAGCAGAAGAACCTGATCACCCTTGCGCCGCTTGAGGGAAGCCTCAGCGATGAATTGCTGGAGTTCGTGACCGAGGGTTCCACGTTGGAGATTCCGGCCGAGGACGAGGGCCGCTTCCTCACGTCTTTCTACCCCAAGCTCCGGCAGTCCACGCCGGTTCAGGCAGCCGACGAATCGGTGGAGCTGCCCACGCTTGCCGTGCCGATGTTGTCCCTGCTGGCCAACTACGGCAACGACCACAAGGTCCGGCTGCACTGGGAGTGGCACTACACGTCGGGAACCTTGGTGACGGCCCAACCCCTCTGGCGGCACCCGGACGATCGCGGCTACCGGGACGACGCGGCGGAGGCACGCATCCTCGAGTCGCTGGGGCACCCGTGGGAGATCGTCCCTGCCCTCGCTGAATCCTCAACAGGGGGTTGGGGTGCGCCCCGGCTCACCGCTACCGCTGAGCTGAGTGGCCTGGACACCCTGGCGTTCACCGAAGAGGTGCTGCCTGCACTCAGGCAACTACCCGACGTCGTGGTGGAAACCTCCGGTGACATTGCCGATTACCGGGAGGCCGAAGAAGCGCCTGTCGTGTCAATCTCCACCAAGGAGACCGCGAGCGGAGACTGGTTCGACCTCGGGATCGTCATCACGCTCGAGGGTGAACCGGTATCCTTCGCCGCCGTTTTCTCGGCGCTCGCTGCCGGGCAGACCCGCATGCTGCTGCCCAGCGGCGCACACTTTTCCCTCGATCTGCCCGAGCTCCACCAGCTCCGCGAGCTCATCGACGAGGCCCGTTCGTTGCAGGACAACCCGGACAACAAAGACGGAACCCTGCAGATCAGCCGCTTCCAGGTAGGGCTGTGGGACGAACTCGCACAGCTTGGAATCGTGGACGAACAAGCGGCTGCGTGGCGTGAGTCCGTTGGTGGACTGCTCGACGACGGCGTCACCGGACTGCCGCTGCCGGCCGGCCTTAACGCTGAGCTGCGACCGTATCAGCTGGAAGGGTTCAACTGGCTGAGCTTCCTTTACAAGCACAGCCTGGGCGGCGTCCTCGCCGATGACATGGGCCTCGGCAAAACCGTCCAGGCGCTGGCGCTGATCTGCGCGGCGCAGGAACTGGCTGCTTCCGAAGGCAGGGACAGGGCCCCGTTCCTGGTGGTCGCACCAACGAGCGTCGTCAGCAACTGGGCCTTGGAAGCTCAGAGGTTCGCACCCGGCCTGACGGTTCGGACGGTTTCGGAAACCTTTGCCAAGAGTGGCCTGTTGCCGTCGGAGGCTTTGGCGGGTGCCGACGTCGTTATTACCTCCTATGCGCTGTTCCGCATCGATTACGAGGCCTACGCGTACTTCCAATGGGCCGGGCTCATGCTGGACGAGGCCCAATTCGTGAAGAACCACCAGTCCAAGGCCTACCAGTGCGCACGCAAGCTGCCTGCGCGCTTCAAGCTGGCCATCACGGGCACCCCGTTGGAGAACAACCTGATGGAGTTTTGGGCCCTGACGTCGATCGTTGCGCCGGGGTTGTTCCCCAGTCCCAAGAGGTTCGCCGAGAACTACCAGAAGCCGGTGGAGAAGAACGGCGACTCGGCGCAACTGGGCAAGCTCCGGCGTCGGGTCCGTCCGCTCATGATGCGGCGCACCAAAGAGCAGGTTATCCAGGACCTTCCGCCAAAGCAGGAGCAGGTGCTGGAGGTGGTGCTCAACCCGCGCCACCAAAAGGTCTACCAAACCCATTTGCAGCGGGAGCGGCAGAAGATCCTCGGCTTGATCGACGACGTGAACAAGAACCGCTTCACGATCTTCCAGTCGCTGACGTTGCTTCGGCAGCTCAGCCTGGACGCCTCACTGGTGGACTCCTCCATGTCCGCTGTGCGGTCGTCCAAGCTGGATGTCCTGTTCGAACAGCTCGAGGACATCATCTCCGAGGGCCACAGGACGCTGATCTTCAGCCAGTTCACCGGGTTCCTGAGCAAGGTTCGGGAACGCATGGACGCCGAAGGCATTGAATACTGCTACCTCGACGGCAGCACCCGCAACCGCGGGGACGTGGTCAGCAAGTTCAAGAACGGTACCGCTCCTGTCTTCCTGATCTCGCTGAAGGCCGGTGGATTCGGCCTCAACCTGACCGAGGCGGACTACGTTTTCCTTCTGGATCCGTGGTGGAATCCGGCATCCGAAGCCCAAGCCGTGGACCGCACGCACCGGATCGGCCAAGCCAGGAACGTGATGGTTTACCGGCTGGTGGCCAAGGACACCATCGAGGAAAAGGTCATGGCGTTGAAGGCCAAGAAGTCGCAACTTTTCGCGGACGTGATGGAAGGTGACGCCCTGGCCGGCGGCTCGTTGACGGCTGAGGACCTCGCTGCGCTGTTTGCGGAATAACTCCCAACTGACTGGCATTAGCGGTTGTTCCCAGCCCTTTTGGCAACCACTACTGCCAGTCAGATGTCCGGGCGCCCTACCTTCCGAACCGCGATGATCTCCACGGCCTGCTCCGCATCGAAGAAGCGTTTCCCGACGTCATCGACGTAGACCCAAACCCCGCTGCCGTCGGACATGCCATCCAACACAAGCCCACCCAGTGTTTCCCCGTCTTGCATGGTCACCTCCACCTCATCGCAGGGCAGGAGGTACTCCCACCCTTTTGTAGAGCGAGCCGGTAGAGCGTTCGGATCCATAGTGATGAAGACAGTGTTTCTTTTCTTGGTCAACAGGTCCCCCTTTTTCGCCTACTTTGCAGTGACGGGAGTGGGGGAAACATGACGCGTCAGTCGTCCAGGCGCACTCCGCGCAGCAGGATCATCGTCCCTCCCACCGCGACGGCCGATGCCAGGAACACTCCGGAGGCGCCCAAGCCCACAGCCACCACTCCGATGGCACTTGGCAGGACAACTTGCCCCACCCTGTTCCCCGCCAGTCGCAGGGCCAGTGCCCTCCCGCGTTGCCCTTCCGGAGCCTGCGCGGACAGCCAGGACATGGTGAGCGGCTGGCCGATTCCCAGCCCCAAACCTAGGAACGCCATGACCACGAAGAGCAACCACTCCGGCATGGGGATCGCCGCCACAGCCAAGGCGACCGTCGAAACAGCGAGACTAAGAACAAGGAGTTTCAGCCGCCCGAGCCTGCGGGACACCCGTCCCAGGCCGAGCCTGGAAACCATGGAAAAGACTGCCCGGACGGTGAGCATCAGACCCACTGTGGCCGCGGTGAGTCCGCGCTCGGCACCCAGTGCGGGGAGGTAGACCACGGTGAGGTCGACGACGGCCAGCACCGTTGCGCTGGTGGCCAGCGCCCGCGCCACGCCTGGCACGCGCAGCAGGGAGAAGGCGCTTCCGCGGGGAGCTCCGCCGCTGCGGGTGGCCCGCATTCCACCACTGACCCGTGATGAGACCAGGAACGTCGTCCCGAACAGCACGAGCCCCATGCCGGCGGCCAAGAGGAAGATCGAGTGGGTGTCGGGCCGCACTGATTGACCTCCGACCAACGAGATAGCCAGCGGCCCCAAGGCCTGGCCCAACGACGCTGCGAAGGTCAGGTAACCGAAAGCAGAGTCAAGACGGGACGAGGCAGCGTTATTCGCCACCACGGCTTGCTGCCCCACCACGCACGCAAGCTGGCCCGCACCCAGGAGCGCTGTTCCCGCGATCAGCGCAGCCACGGACGACCCCCACAGCAGCAGGAACACCGAGCAGGAAAGCACGACGGCGGAGCCCGCGGCCATCAGCCGACGCTCGCCAAGGCGGTCCACCAGATTTCCGATGGGAAGGGCCAGCAACAACGGAAAGACTGCGTAACTGGCGGCCAGCACACCGAGCGCGAAGGCGGGAACGTCGAGTTCCAGGGCCCGGTATGTTGCAGCCGGCCTCACCAGGAAAGTGATGGCCTGAATCAGCGCCGAGTGAAGGAGGAGAGCAGTTGACGAGCGCCGCCCCAGTTCGCCGATCATTCGGCGTCGAGACCCTTGTCTGCGATGACGCGCAGAGTCTCGTCACGGGCTCCAATGACGTGATCAAAGGCTAGCTTCGCCGCGCGCTCCGGGTCCTTGGCCGCCAAGGCTTCCACCAGTGCCCGGTGGTCCGCCAAGGCCTCCTCCCGACGTTCCGGTGAGTTGTTGGTGAAGTACCGGTACCGCTCAACTTGGCTGGCAATCTGCTCGTGGAATCGAAGTGCCCAGGAGTTGCCGGCGATGTCTGCGATGGTGGCATGGAGGGTCACTCCATGCCTCATGGCCTCGTCCGCGAATCCGACCATGGCTGCGTTTCGGTCCAGGATTCCCCGTAGTTTTTCGATGTGTTCGGTGGTGGCCTTGGCGCAGGCTTCGCGGGCCATCAATGACTCAAGGGCAGCCCTGACGTCATACAGCTCGGAGACCGCCTTCTCATCAAGCAACGGAACCAGGACGCCGCCAGTTGGCTGTTGCTCAAGAAGGCTCTCCGAAATGAGTCTCCTGATCGCTTCTCTCAGTGGGGTCCGGCTGACCTGCATTGCTGCAGCCATCGCGGGCTCGAAGATTCGGGTTCCGGGCTTCAATTCCAGATCGAGGATCTGCCGCTTTAGCTCGGTGTAAACGAGGTTCGCCCCGGTGTTCCGAAGCCGTGATTCTGCCATGCTGCCGCCCAAGTAGGAGTGAAGTGTACTTGTATACATCTATACATAGCTTCTGCCGTGGATCAAAAAGAGTGCCTAAATGAGCGCTTATTCGCATTTAAACTGTAAAATGCGAATAACAGGCATCTAAATCACTGTTAGGAGGGGTGATGGGAGGTTGGCCAGCGCACGGGAGGCGCGTCATGCCGTGGAAATCTTCCGGGCGTCCGCCCCGCGAAGACAGGATGTTTACCGAAGTTGAGGTATCGCTTCCTCCGCACATTGCGAATCTGGGGTTCGAGCCGAGCCGGGAGACCGTTCTAGCTCTCGAAGAGGCAGCCGCTGCCATTGCATCGCTGGATGTCACGGCAGGGTCCCGCATGGCGGCAATCAGCGACTTCCTCCTGCGGAGTGAGGCAGTGTCCTCGTCGAAGATCGAACACGTCGACGCGAATCGCAACGACTACGCGCGGGCACTAGTCGGTCTGAAAGCATCCGATCAGGCCAAGTCGATGGTAGCCGCCGCCGAGGCTGTGCAGAGCATGATCAACGACGCCGGGGTAGCAGGTGAAGTCCGGATGGAGTCGCTTCTCAAAGCACACAGGACATTGATGAAGGATGACCCGCTGGACGGACACAACGCCGGCTCATTCCGCGAGGTGCAGAACTGGATCGGGGGCAGCGATTATTCCCCGCGAGGAGCAGTCCATGTTCCTCCCCCACCCGGGATGGTCCGGGAACTCATGGACGACCTCATGGCCTTCTGTCAGCGCAAAGACATCCCGATCATGGCACAGGCAGCCATTGCGCATGCACATTTTGAATCCATCCACCCGTTTACTGACGGCAACGGCCGCATCGGCAGGGCCCTGATTGGGGCCGTCTCGCGTCGACGGGGACTAACCAGGAACACTGTGACCCCAGTTGCCTCCGCAATGGTGGCTGACGTCGAAACCTACTTCGCGTTATTGAACAACTACCGCGACGGGGATGTCGATCCTTTCGTGCTCTATCTAGCGAAGTCGTCAGTTCGAGCTGCGGATGCTGCGCGCGAATCAGTTACCGCACTGGACGCGCTGCCTGCAGCATGGACAGAGGTCGTTCGTCCCCGCAAGGGGTCGGCCGACGAAAGGATTCTGACTTGGCTCTTGGAACGCCCTGTCTTTGAGGCGCACAGTGCCGCGTATGCCGCGGGGATCGACGAGCGCTCTGTTTATAGGGTCCTTGACCGGCTGACAGACGCCGGAGTACTCTCCCTGATCACGCAGTCCCAGCGAAATCGCGCTTGGGCGGCAACGGAAGTCTTGGACGAGGTCGACCGGCTCAACCGTCGTCTGGCAAATCGCGATTATTGAGTACCTCAGCCCCGCACCCACCGGTACGGAGTGGTGGTCGAGACTTTGATCAAACCCGAACGCTCCAGGATCGGACGTGAAAACTCCGTCGAGTCGCTGTTGATGAGCGACTTTCCACGAGCAAGGGCCGACTGTGCACGTCGGGCAGTGAGGGCCCGGTAAATCCCGCGGCCTCGCCACTCCGGGAGGGTGGCTCCGCCCCAGATTCCGGCAAAGTCCGTACCCGGAACGGGTTCCAACCGTCCGGCGCTGACCATCCGGCCCTCGGCTTCAGCGACCCACAGCTCGATGCTGTCGTCCAAAGAAAGGCGGTGCAGCAGTTCGTCGGCTCGTTCCTTCGACACCGGTCCCCCGAAAACTCCATCCTGCATGGCGCTCATGGCCCGAACGTCAGGTTCGTCAACTACGCGACGCAACCTCACGCCGTCGGGCACTGGCACCTCCGCATTGAGCGTCCGTGCCTCCCCGATCATGATCGATTCGGGCTCGTCAGCCGTAAAACCGTTGGCGAGCAGGGCATCATGCAGTCCCGGGGCATGATCGTGTCCCCTGGATTTCCACTCAACGTTGGTGATGTGAGGCTGGCTCCTGAAGAAGTTGAGTGCCTCGGCCACTAAGGCCTGGATGCCTTGGTGATCCGCCCCGCCCAGATTACGGTACGTAATGAAGCCGCGGCCACCCACGAAAGCAGCGAGTAGAAGGGGGCCGTGTCCATGGACAGTCAGCGCACCCGGTATCTCCGCCTCCGTGCGGAGCTGGGCGTCGTAGGCTTCGAGGAAACGTGCTGCTGCCTGGCTCATCGGGAAAGCCTACCCACAAAAAACGCTCTCTCACTTATGGCCCCGATTCGGCGTTTCCTCTGTCATCGAGTGAGAGAGGAAACGCGAAAAGGGGCCGTTATGTGAGAGAGCGTCCGGAAGGGGTGCCGGCTACTGGGCGCCGCGGCAGAGTTCGCCGTACTTGGTGCCGGCTTCCTGGTAGGCGGTGGTCAGCTCGCCGAGCTTGGCTTCATCGGGATCGGACTTGGCCTGCTCGTCGAGGAAATCCAGGATGGAGGTCACCACGGGCTTCATCTCGTCGGAAGCCACGGCCTGGATGGGACGGATGGCGTTGGCCACGCGGTTGGTTGCCGTCTTGTTCGATTCCTGGGTGAGCCCGGAAGCGGCGGCGGCCATCCTGTCGCATGTCTGCGCGGTGGTCAGCTGCGGTGCTGAGCAGGCGGAGGCCGAGGCAAGCAGCCCGGCAGCGATCAGGACAGTGGTGAGTTTCTTCATGATTCCCTCAATGGTCGACGTCCCTTCGATTGTAATCAGAGCCCCGCAATGCCTGCGCATCGGGACAACTTAGAGACCTGACCGGTGCTGCCCTAGGCTGGGTGGCATGGCGATCATTCACAAGGCAACCCTGTCCCCCAGCAAGCTCGAGCTCATCGCTGACTACCTGCCGAAGCAGCCGTGGTTCATCCAGGAGGGCGAACCGGAGCTGGTGGGCGCCTACCGCTTTGACGATCCCGCCGGTGAAGTCGGAATCGAAACCCACGTCGTCTCAGCCGGCGACCGCATTTACCAGGTTCCCCTCAGCTACCGCGGCTACGAGCTGGCCGGTGCGAACGACTGGCTGATCGGCACCATGGACCACTCCGTCCTTGGGAAGCGCTGGGTCTACGACGCCTGCGCCGACCCCGTCTACATCAAAGCGCTGGCCACTGCCATCCTCACCGGGCAGAAAGAGGCCGAACAGTTCGTGGACGGCGAGTCCCAGCCCCGCCCGAGCACAGTTTCGGTACAAGGAACGGGAATGCTCGACGGCGGCCTGCCCGCCTTGAGCGCTTCGGCGCCGGTATCGGGAAGCGGTGTGACCATCATTGACGCGGGAAGCCTCCGCCTGAAAGTAAACCGCGTAGTGGAAGTCGCCGTCGATGCCGCTGTCAACACTGCCGCGGCACCGGAACTGCACACCGAGCTGGCCCTCACAGGAACCTGGGAAGGGCTTGAAAACCCGGTCGAGCTGGCTTCGGTAATCCGCGACTAAGCTGCGCGGGCAGAGTCGCCTGTTCCTGAAGGAGCTGGCGGCGTAGGCTGGCCGTCGAAGCACATCCCTCTCCCAGGAGTCCTCATGCACAAGCCGCAGACCGTCATTTCCGCAGCCCAGGAGCTCGCAGGCGAGTGGGTCAGGCACGCTGCTGACGGGAAGGCCTCGCAGTCCGATGCAGTGGTGGGCTGGGCCCTCTCCCGCATCAACCACGCCGACGTGCCGTCCGTTGTTCAGGGAGTGATGATGACGCTCACCGGCAACCGCAGGACGGCGCGGAAAGCCCGCCGTGCAGCGAACAAGGCGGTCAAACGGGCCACTCAGGCCCTTGCTGACCGTCGCAGGGGGTCAGCGGGAAGGACTCCTTCGCGCCGAGGTTTGTGGTTGACGTTCATTGCCGCAGCAGGTCTTTCCGCTGGTGCCGTTTTCCTCTGGCGGACGCTGCTCCCTCAAGGAGAACCCACCCCCGTTTCCGCTTCGGAGACGGCGGCCAACCACGCGGCTTCGTCACAAGAGGGCACGAACTAGTCCGGCCAGAGCCGCTTGGGACCGGTCTGGTCGTTCCGGTCCCCACCGTCGTCCCGGCGGAGGCGCCGACGAAATACCAGCCTGCTCAACAGCACATAAGCCCCCGCACCCGCTACGAGGAATCCCGCGACACCCACAATCAGGATCTGCGTGGCGATCCCGGTGATGATCAAGGCGAATCCGGCAAGGACACCCAGCACGCCCATGACCGTCCTGGCCGCCGTCCCCCGCAGGCGGCCTGACTTCAGCTGCAGGTCCAAGTCGGGGTCCGACGCGGCCAGGCCCCGTTCGAGTTCTTCCAAACTCCTGCGTTCTTCATCCGACAACGACATCGGAATCTACCTCACCTACGGCTCCCGTTTCTGACGCTGGAGCCCTCTTGCCGGGCGCGGGCACTGCTTGCCGTACCTTGCCTTCATTATCTGCCGAATCCGGGGTACTAGCCACTGGGCAGGTCCAGGCTGAAGCTCCTGCAGTGCATGACCGGAGCTGACTGTGGCACCCTGAAGGGGTAGTTCCCAGCACGCGTACGGACAACCAACTGGAAGGCACTTCTTCCCATGGCACGACGAACTGCAAGAATCCGGAACAACACTGCACAAGCAACACGACCCAAGCGTGGGCGGGCTGCATGGCTGATCCTCACGGCCCTCGTTGCCGGGGTGGCAGGGGGCATCTTTGCACGGCGGGTGGCTGTCCCTGCCGGCAACAGCCAACCGGGTAAACGGGCGGCGACGGAACCTGGGGGCACCAACACGCCGGACGTGCTGCTCCCACGGACTGAACCGGTAGAGATCTCGACCCGGATGCGTCCTGGCGAGTGGACCGAGGAATCCTTGCAGGCCCACATCGAGGATTACCGCCAGCAGATCCGGAACATGGGCGCCACTGACGCAGAAATCGTGACGAACGTCGAGCGGACGGACGAAGGCGCGGCCCGGGTAGTTGTCAGCTGGAACCGAACGGGCCTCTGAGGCAACGGGCTGGCAGCATCTGGTACGCCCGCAACAGCCCGGCGCAGGCGCATACTGTCGATATGACCGATCGTGAAGATTTCCTGGCCTGGGTGACGTCCGATCTTCGGCACGCCGAACAGGCCCTGCATAACGGCGATCCAGAACCCCGCAGGGCCGTCTGGTCGCGCAAAGAACCAGTGAGCGTGATGGGTGCTTGGCGGAATGCCTTGGGACAGCTCGCCCTGCACGACCTTTTCACGCATTTGGGCGAGAGCTTCTCAGACTGTGTGTCCTACGAGTTCGAGCTCCAGAGCTACGACGTCGTGGGCGATATGGCCTATACCGTCGGACTGGAACACACCTCAGCGTCCATTAATGGCGAGGCCCGCAGCTACGTGCTGCGGGCTACCCAGGTGTATCGGCGCGAAGACGGACAGTGGAAGGTGGTACACCGGCACGCGGATACCGTGGGCGGCTAAAGCTTTGGAGCTCGCTAAGCCACAACAGCGCTCACCGCTGCTTATCCCCCGGACGCGGCCGCCACACCACAACAGCCTGCGAACGCGGGCGGGGCCGCTGCCCGCGGGCAAGGCTGACGACGTCGCCTCCGGCGCCCGCCGCGAAGATCCGGGCTTCCAAGGGGCTGCGCCGGCGTGACAGCTCTTCGGTCAGTTCGGCAACCTTGAACTGCAACGCAGCCACCTGGTTCTCGAGCTCCATGATGCGCTTGATGCCTTCCAAGGAGACACCCGACTGCGAGAGGCGCTGGACCTCCCGGAGCTTGTCAACGTCCTTTTGGGAGTAACGCCGGGACTTGCCCGGAGCACGGCTGGGGGAAACGATGCCCAGGCGGTCGTACTGGCGCAACGTCTGCGGATGCATGTCGGCAAGCTCCGCGGCGACGGAGATGACAAAGATCGGCTGGTTGACGTCCATTGCCATGACCGCCTCCTTACAACCGGGCCTTCGAGGCCAGGTCCCGCCGCGGGTTCGCATCAGAGGTGGCGGCAGCAAACGCCTTCACAGCCTCTTCCGCTTCCTTGCTCAGGTTCTGCGGAACGGCGACGTCGATGGTCACCAGCAAATCGCCGGTCACCTTGGACGTCTTCACACCGCGGCCCTTCACCCGAAGGGTCCGGCCGGAGGGTGTGCCCGCCGGGACGCGCAACTTGACGGTGTCGCCGTCGAGCGTTGGAACCTCGATGGTGGCGCCCAGCGCCGCTTCCGCGAAGGTGACAGGCACATGGATACGGATGTTGTCGCCGTCGCGCTGGAAAAAGTCGTGGGGCTTCACGTTGACGGTGATGATGAGGTCACCGTTGCCGGCCGGGCCTGCATTGCCCTTGCCGCGCTGGCGGACCTTCTGGCCGTCCTTGATGCCGGCGGGAATCTTGACGTCGATGACGTTGCCGTTGCTCTCACGCAGGCTGACCGTGGTGCCCTTGATGGAACCGGCAAAGGAGATGGACGTGGTTGCAGTTCGGTCCGATCCCTTTTGCGGTGCGCGCTGGAATCCGGCAGGTCCCCCACCGAAACCGCCACCGAACAGGTCCGCGAACTCCGGCGGAATACCGCCTGCTCCGGGAGATTGCCGTGCGCCGCCGCCGAACAGGCCACCGAACAGGTCCTCGAACCCGCCGTTGGCACCGGCACCCCCGCGCCCGGCACCGGGAGCAAAGCGCGCCCCGCCACCCATGGCGCGAATGGCGTCATACTGCTGCCGGTCCTCAGGACTCGACAGCACCGAGTAAGCCTCGGAGATGTCCTTGAACCGCTTTTCCGCGGCAGCATCTCCGGCGTTGGTATCCGGGTGGTACTGCCGGGCAAGCTTGCGGTAAGCCTTCTTGATATCGGCGTCGGAGGCGTCCTTGGCGATACCAAGGATCGCGTAGAAATCCTTTTCAACCCAGTCCTGGCTGGCCAAGAGCGTTTCCTTTCGTTGGTAACGAGATGGCAGTTCATGCCAATGTTCATCTCAAACACTGTCACGAACTGCCATCTCGATGAGTTGTTACGCGGGTACAGCCACAATCACTTGGGCTGCACGCAGGACACGCTCGCCGGAGCGGTATCCGGTGCGCAGCACCTGGCTGACCGTGTCCACTTCGATGTCCTCGCCGGGCTGCTGGATGAGGGCTTCGTGGATGGTGGGGTCGAATTCGACGCCCGTTTCCGCGATGCGTTCCAGTCCGTACGTCTTCAGCGCATTCTCCAGCTTGGTGGCGATGGCGGCGAAGGGGCCGTCTTCGAGGTCACCGTGCTGGCGGGCGGCGTCGACGTCGTCCAGCACCGGAAGGAGCGAGTTGAGGACGCCGATGACGGCCATCTCTCCTGCTACGGCGCGGTCGCGTTCAACGCGCTTGCGGTAGTTGACGTACTCAGCCTGCAGGCGAAGGAGGTCGTTGCGGAGTTCCGCTACCTGGGCCTCGGCTGCAGCACCGGGGGCTACCGACTCTTCAGCCGGAACCTCAACCCCGTTGAGGATTTCCTCGGCCTGGGAGAGGGCGTCGCCGTCAGTGGGCGCTGCCTTCGCTTCGCCTTCAGGGTGGCGGGCCGCCCCTGTCTCCGGGTCAACCTTGCGGTTGTCCCGGATCACAGGTTTACGCTGTTCGTTGCCTTCAGAGTGCTCTGCTTCGTTGCCGTGATGGGGCATGGCTACTTCTTCGCTTCGTCTTCGTCGATGATTTCGGCATCAACGATGTCTTCATCGGCCGAACCGGAACCTGCCGGGGCACCCTCTGCACCTGCACCCGGAGCATCAGCTGCAGCTGCCTGCGAGTAGATGGCTTCGCCGAGCTTGGTCTGGGATGCCTGGAGCTTCTCGAACGCGGTCTTGACTGCGGCGTCGTCGGTGCCTTCCAGCGCGGACTTGAGGGAGTCGACGTCGGCCTTCACCTCGGTCTTGACCTCCTCAGGCAGCTTGTCCTCGTTTTCGGAGAGCAGCTTCTCCACCGAGTAGGCGAGCTGTTCAGCGGAGTTACGGGTATCCGTGGCTTCGCGGCGTGCCTTGTCCTCGGCTGCGTGCTCCTCGGCTTCACGGACCATGCGGTCGATGTCTTCCTTGGAAAGGGCCGTGCCACCGGTGATGGTCATGGACTGTTCCTTGCCGGTGCCCTTGTCCTTCGCGGAGACGTGGACGATGCCGTTGGCGTCGATGTCGAAGGTGACCTCAACCTGGGGAACGCCACGGGGTGCCGGAGCGATGCCCGTCAGCTCGAACGTGCCCAGCGGCTTGTTGTCGCGGGTGAATTCACGCTCGCCCTGGAAGACCTGGATGGCTACGGACGGCTGGTTGTCGTCCGCGGTGGTGAAGGTCTCTGAACGCTTGGTGGGGATTGCGGTGTTGCGCTCGATCAGGTGGGTCATCACGCCACCCTTGGTTTCGATGCCGAGGGACAGCGGGGTGACGTCGATGAGGAGGACGTCCTTACGCTCGCCCTTCAGGACACCGGCTTGGAGTGCGGCACCTACGGCCACGACCTCGTCCGGGTTGACGCCCTTGTTGGGTTCCTTGCCACCGGCGAGTTCCTTGACGAGCTCGGAGACGGCAGGCATACGGGTGGAACCACCGACGAGGACGATGTGGTCGATGTCGGAAACCTTGATGCCGGCTTCAGCGATGACGTCGTGGAACGGCTTCTTGGTGCGGTCCAGCAGGTCCTTGGTGAGGTCCTGGAACTTGGCACGGGTCAGCTGCTCGTCCAGGTGAACCGGGCCGTCGGGGGTGACGGACAGGTACTGGAGGGAGATGTTGGTGCTGGTGGAGGAGGACAGTTCCTTCTTGGCCTGCTCTGCAGCTTCGCGGAGACGCTGGAGGGCAATCTTGTCCTTGGAGAGGTCGATGCCCTTGACCTTGAGCTGGCCCAGGAGCCATTCGACAACGCGGTTGTCCCAGTCGTCGCCGCCGAGGCGGTTGTCACCTGCGGTTGCACGGACCTGGATGGTGGAGAAGTTGTCTTCGTCCTTGCCAACCTCCAGGAGGGAAACGTCGAACGTACCGCCACCGAGGTCGAAGACCAGGATGAGTTCGTCTTCCTTGCCCTTGTCCAGGCCGTAAGCCAAAGCAGCCGCGGTGGGCTCGTTGACGATGCGGAGGACGTTGAGGCCTGCGATTTCGCCGGCTTCCTTGGTGGACTGGCGCTCGGCGTCGTTGAAGTATGCCGGAACGGTGATCACAGCGTCGGTGACCTTTTCGCCCAGGTAGCTTTCGGCGTCGTTCTTGAGCTTCATGAGGATACGCGCGGAGATTTCCTGCGGCGTGTACTTCTTGTCATCGATCGCCTTGGTCCAGTCGGTGCCCATGTGGCGCTTGACCGAAGCGATGGTGCGGTCGATGTTGTTGACGGCCTGGCGCTTGGCGATCTCGCCAACCAGGACCTCGCCGGACTTGGAGAACGCGACGACGGACGGCGTGGTGCGGCCGCCTTCAGCGTTGGCGATGACCGTGGGCTCGCCGCCTTCAAGGACAGAAACCACGGAGTTGGTGGTTCCGAGGTCGATACCTACTGCACGTGACATATCTTGTTTCCTTTCAATGGCCGATGTTGATGATCGCGCCCGGCAGCATCCTCCGCGGCAGCGGTTGTGTTGTTCGGGGAACCACTCAACAATCGGCTAGTTGAGCGTTCTGCACTCAACTGTACTCAGCCTCGGAACGATGTCAATCCAAAGTTGAGCCAACTACGCTCAACTTTGACTCACAACTTGCGAAAAACCGCGAAATATCGCGGGCTTCAGGCCTCATTTCGCCCAGCGTGAACTGCCGATGGGCTGCCGCGGGAACCTTCCGGAGGCTCCGGCTTGTACACCCACGCCACCAGCACAACGGAGATGATCATGAGCAGGAACCACGCGAGCAGCTTGTCGACGGACACCGCCTGCCACCCGCCCAGCTGGTTCGGGTATAGCCACGCCCGGGACCAGGTGCCGATGTTCTCGGCGAACCAAATAAACAGGGCCACCAGCAGGAACGCCAGCAGGATGGGCATCCGGAACCGCTTCCGGAACACCCGGAAGTGCATCACGCACCGGCCGTAGTCAAGTACGACGGCGGCCAGCAGCACCCAGCGGAAGTCCACGATGTAGTGGTGCGAAAAGAAATTGACGTAGATGCCCGTGGCCACGAGCGCCGTGATCCAACGGCGCGGGTAGCGGTCAAAGCGCAGATCGAACAACCGGAACACCCGCACCATGTAGGACCCGACTGCTGCGTACATGAAGCCGCTGAACAACGGCACGGCTCCAATCCTGAGCACCCCGTCAGCTTCATAAGCCCAAGAGCCCACGTCCGTCTTGAACAGTTCCATGACCGTGCCCACCACGTGGAAAAGCACGATCACCCGAAGCTCGCGGAGCGTTTCCAGACGGAAAACGACCATCAACACCTGGATTGCGACTGCCGAAAGGGTGAGGAAGTCGTTGCTCGCCAACGCGGCACCGGAGGGGTACCAGAGGCGGACCGCAATGATGACGGCCAGCAGCAGGGCACCAAAGACGCACGCCCACGCCTGCTTGAGCCCGAACACCACGAACTCCGCTAGCCGCGCTTTCCAAACGCCTCCCGCCCCGCCGCGCGAAACCACCCTGTCCAGGTAGCGGTGGGCGAGGCGGTCGATGGACGCTTCCACCGACGTCGAACTACGCATTCCGGGTCCTGCCCCGCAACCGGGCGGGCGCGGGTTGCAGCTTGCCCAGGCAGTAGTTCTTTGGCCAGTGCCGGATCCGGCGGGGCAGCCTGGGATAGACCTGCCCCAGCAATCGCATGGTCCGTTGGAACCGCCGGGCGTGGGCCGGACCCCATTCAAGGCCGAACCCTTCGCGGACGTGTTCCGGCAACATCCCCACAGTCAACAGCCGGGCCAACGGCATCAGGGGACGCATGAGCACGGGGCCGCGCGAGGGGTACAGCAAGTCGCGGGCTATCTTCCGGGCCGCTTCGTCGGGCTGCAAGGAGGCAACCTGCCGGTTCCAGTACTCGGCGAAAGCGGCACGATCCGCCGGCCACATCTCCGGCGGCAACTGCAGAGCAGTCCCGATCCGGGCATAGTCCCGGTACATGCGGTCAGCCGTGTGGTCATCGGGCGACCCCAGGACGTGCTGATAGACAGTGACTGCGGTGTCGTAGAGCGTGGCCACCACCCACAATTGGGACGATGCGTCGAAAGCGTTGTAACCGGCGGAACTTCCATCAGCCGGCTTGTGCACCGGCACGTGCGCGCGGTTGACGGCGCGGCGCACGGCCGCAACCTGGCTGTCGGTGCCATAGACAATCGCGTAAACGTAGGTCAGCGTTGCCACGAGCCGGTCCTGCGGCCGGTCGACAAAATTGCTGTGCGCCGCCACGCCGTGGCCAATGCGCGGGTCCGCGACCTGAAGCAGGATGGCACGGCCGGCCCCCGCGAGGAGTACACCCTCGGCCCCAATGTCAGCCAAACCACGAGCCATCCGAATACTCTACTTCCGCTCCCTACAGCCCGGCGACTGCCTGCAGTACTGCAAGCTGATGATCGAACAGTTCGTCCCGCGCGCTAAAGGTATCTGCCCCGTACTGACCGAACACCTCAAAGCTCACTGCCCCGAACAGCGAGGTCCACACCAGCACGCCCTTCGCCAGCGGCGCATCGGGCGCAGCCAGCCCCATGTCCGTGCGGATACCGGCCAGGTCTGCGGCCAGCTTGGGAGGCATGACGACGGCGGGAGCCACCTCCGCGTCCAGCGCACCCGCGCGGTAGGCGGCGTCGAAAATTCCCACCAGGGTGACGATGACACGGGTGCCGGGGCCGGTGGTGCGCTCCCCCGGAGCCCGGTAGCCGGGCACGGGGCTGCCGAACAGCAGCGCATAGCTGGCCGGTTCCCGGAGCGCCCATGCCCGGACGGCAGTGCCCAGCGCCCGGAATTGCGCGGCGAAGTCATCACCCGGGACGGCGCGGACTGCCGCATCCACCTCGTCACCGAGCTCGTTGTAGGCATCGATCAGCAGCAAGGTCAGAAGCTCATCCCGGCTTTCGACGTACCTGTACACAGCCGAAGAAACGACGCCTAAATCGCGGGCAACCGCCCTGAGGGACAGTGCGGCGGCCCCGTGGGTCGCGAGGTGCTGCCGGCCCAGTTGAACGATGTCCGCAATGGTCCGGGCGCGGGCACGCTCCCGCGGGGTGGGCTGCTTCGGTTTCTCGGGCATGGGGATAGCTTGCCATAAACAAGAGCGGAGATAGCAAAAGAGAGCACTGCTCTTGACAATTGCGGACCACTGCCCGAACCTTGATTACAAGAAAAGAGGCACCGTGTACGTCGTTACAGGAGCAGGACCCGTCGGCTCGGCCATCGCAGAGCAACTGGCAGACCAAGGCCATGAAGTCCGCGTCCTGACGCGTTCCGGCAGCGGACCTGATCATGCGTTGATCCAGCGGATGAGAGTCGACGTGTCAGACCCCGCGCGGCTCACCGGGGCGGTCCGGGGCGCAGAGGCGATCTTCCACTGCATTCACGGGTCCAAGTACTCCGCATCCGCCTGGGAGGCCGAGCTCCCCCACGCCGAGCAGGTGGTGATGGATGCAGCGGCAGCCGCGGGCGTCGTCGTCGTCTTTCCCGAAAGCCTGTACTCCTACAGCGAGCCAGACCGCGTCATGACAGAGTCCGGGGCCCGCGCGGCGAGCGGAGGCAAACGCGGCATCCGTACGCAACTACTCAAGGCGCGGGAGGCTCACGCCGCAAAAACTGTGAGCGTGGTGGCGGGGGACTTTTTTGGGCCCCGGGTCAGGATGGCACACGCCGGTGAACGCATGGTGCCCCTGGTTCTCAAAGGAAAGACTGTCCAAGTGCTGGGCAGTGCCGACCAGCTGCACTCCTTCACTTATGTGCCGGACCTGGCGGCGGCCATGATTGCGGCAGCCCGGCGTCCCGATCTGTGGAACAGCGTGCTGCACGCCCCCACCAATCCGGCACTGACCCAGCGCGGGCTCGCAACCGCCTACGCCACGGCAGCGGGACTGCCGGCGCCGAAAGTCACGGCCATTCCTGGTTGGGTTGTTCGGGGCGCGGGCATGGTGTCCAAAGACATGCGGGAGGTGGCGGAGATGCTCTATCAGTTCGAGCGGCCGTTCGTGATGGACTCGGCGGAGAGCCAACGCCTTCTCGGCCTGGAACCGACGCCGCTCCCTGAGGCGGCGGCAGCGACCGTGCAGTGGTGGCAGGCCGCTGAATAGTCAGGATAGGACGGAATTGTCAGGATAAGACGGGATTCTCAGGTGAGGGCGGGAGCCCTGGCGAACAGGCGGCGGCAAAGCCCCACACCCTCCACGAAGAGGGCGACCACCGCCACGACGTAGAGACCGTAGGATCCAAGCACAATGGCAAGCGGCCAGCCCTCTGCCGGCGTCTCTCCCGAGGCCAGGCCCGTAGTTATCGCCAGGATCATACTGACGACGAACAGAACTCCCGCCCCCAACAGCAGCCACCCGGTGAGGCTGCGTCGTTGTCGCGACACCAGGCTGGACGCGAACAGGACCACACCTCCCCCGAGGACCACCACGAAGAGTTCCCCGGGCATGAGGAAGTCAAGATGGAAGCGGCCGGACCTCACGAAGAAGATCGCCGCAAGAACAATAGGCGCTGCCAAGGGAATTCCTACCAGGACGGTCCCAGCCACCGCCAGCACCCGCGCGGTGGTGGTGCGGCGTCCTGGTCTGACATTGTCAACCTGCATACACCCAGCTTCCTGACAACGCCATCAGCCGCATAGGGGCTTACGTCCTGATGCCCTGCAGCAGTTCGCTTCTTGTCACACAGTTAACCGGCAGTTCACACCACTCTCGGCGCCCGTCAACTAAGGCTTCCTAGCGTCGAGGGCATGGAGAACATCACCCGCAGATCCCTCATTTCCGCCGGCCTCGGGGCCGGTTTGATTGCCGCCTTGCCGCACGCCGCCGTCGCCGTTTCAACAGCAGACGACGCCGGACTCCGCACCGATCCCTTCACGCTCGGCGTAGCTTCCGGGGAGCCGTGGCCGGACGGCTTCGTCATCTGGACCCGGCTGGCCGCCAACCCCGTGGCCGAAGACGGCCTGGGCGGCATGCCGTCCCGCAACGTTGCGGTGGCCTGGGAAGTGGCAGAGGACCCGCACATGCGCCGGGTAGTAGCCCGCGGCGTGGAACAGGCCCGGATCGAGTCCGCCCACTCGGTGCACGTGGAACTCAAAGGCCTCAAACCCGGCCGCGAATACTTCTACCGGTTCCGCACCGGCCGCCACCTGAGCGACACCGGCCGCACGATGACCAGCCCCGCGCCCGGGGAGATTCCCGCAGCCCTGGCCATGGCCTTCGCAAGCTGCGCCCAGTACGAGCACGGCTACTTCACGGCCTACAAGCGCCTGGCTGAGGACCACCCGGACCTGGTACTCCACTTGGGCGACTACCTGTACGAGTACAAGAAAGACAGCTACGTGATCGGCGGCGGCAACCCGCGCGACCATGAAGGCCCGGAAACTGTCAGCCTGGCAGGCTACCGCCAGCGCCACGCGCAGTACAAAGCCGACGCCGACCTCCAGGCAGCCCACGCCATCGCACCGTGGCTGGTGGTCTGGGACGACCATGAAGTGGACAACAACTGGGCGGACGAGATCCCGGAAAACAGCGATCCTGCCCAGCTCAACGACACCACTGAACACTTCCGGCAACGCCGTGCAGCTGCCTTCCAGGCGTACTACGAGAACATGCCGCTGCGCCCTTCCTCGCTCCCGGCCGGCTTCGACATGAAGATCTACCGCACCATCCAATGGGGCCAACTGGCCAACTTCCACATGATGGACACACGGCAGTACCGCGACGACCAGCTCGCCGGCGACGGCTGGCGCAAGAATGTGGCCGAACGCCTAGACGAGAACCGGACCATCACGGGAGCCGAACAGGAAAAATGGCTGTTGGACGGTTTCAGGAACTCCACCCAGCGGTGGGACATCCTTGGCCAGCAGGTCTTCTTCGCCGAGCGCGACCGCAACAAGGCTCTCGACATCGACGACGTTTCCATGGACGGCTGGGACGGTTACGCCGCCTCCCGCCGGCGTATCACCCAAGGCTGGGTTGACGCGAAGGTCCGTAACGCCGTCGTACTTACCGGCGACGTGCACCGGCACTGGGCCACGGACCTGAAAGTGGACTATAAGGATCCGGCGTCGCCGGTTGTCGGTTCCGAACTCGTGTGCAGCTCCATCACCTCCACGGGAGACGGTTCGGGATCCACCACGGACGCAACCATGGCATGGAACCCGCACCTGAAGTTCTACAACGACAACCGCGGATACGTGAACACCCGCATTACCAAGGATTCCATGACGGCAGACTTCCGCGTCCTGGACTATGTCACCAAGCCCGGAGCCCCGGTGAGCACCAGGAAATCCTTCACCATCAACGACCGCGTGCCCGGCCTGGCCTGATTCCCGGCGCGGTGCCGGCACCTGTCCCGGTTGGCAGTTGCCGGCACCGGCCCGGGCCCCTCCCACGCGACTCTTCAAACGAATGGAGTTACCCCTGTTTCCCCAGTGACTACGGGCAACTGCGGGAGTACCCTATTCCCAGTTACGTTTGTGGATCACCTTCCAGCTGGGGTTCTGCCGTGGGCTATGTGCGTTCGTCGCTGTCCGACCTTCTCGGAGTCCTTTCCGACGCCGTCGCTCCCCAACGCGTAAGGTTCGACGACGACTCCCCCCACGGCGCCGATTCCCCTCCCGATGCTCCCGTGACTGTCCACGCCGTCGCCCTCGACAGGGTTGGCCGTTCGCGCCGCGACGGTCCCGTGTTGGACCTGGAGCTGCGGGTCGCGGTGGAATGCCACGGCCCGGAACAACTGGACAACATGGAGCAACTGCTTTTGTCCGTGGAACGCCACAGCCAGTACTCGATTGTTTCCAGCAACGAATACCGGCCCGGCGAGTACCAGGAAAGCATCCGCGACGGGCTCGGCTTCCTGGTGCGCATCCCGGTACCCCTTCGCTTCGAAGAACCGTCCGGCCCGCCGGTCCTGGAACCGCTCGTGGCCAAGACCGGAGTCGCCCGCAGAATCCAAGGACGCCTGGTGGACGTCCACAACAAAGGCATCCCCGACGCCTACATCCACGCCCATTCCTCCGCCACGGCGGTCGTCAGTGATGCGACCGGCCACTTTGAGGTCCTGGCCTCGGCGGACGAACTCCAGCACTTCGCCGTTGCGGTCCACGGCACCGAACGGGAAGTCTCGGCCAGCACCAGCAGCCTGCCGGTCATCATCCGGTGGACCTGAACCCGCCCACGTGCGGGTAGGGAAGGGAGCGCACCATGGCGAACTACCAGGCGCCAGGCGTTTACGTACAGGAAGTCCCCAGCGGGGCACGCGCAATAGGACAGGTGAACACCAGCATCGCCGGATTCGTCGGCCTGGCTCCGGACAATGACGCCTTGGTCGATGAGCTCCGCGTCCTGGATAACTGGACGCAATTCGTGGACCAATACGTCGGGACCGCGACGGCGGGTACCCCGCTCTCCAACGCTGTGTACGGCTTCTTCTCCAACGGAGGAAGCCGTTGCTACGTTGTGAACATCGGCCCCGGCGGCAGCCTGACCGGAACGGCCTCGGCGCCCACCGGGCTGACCCTCTTCGAAGCCGTGGACGACCTCTCCATAGTCGCCGCCCCGGGCTACGCCACCGCCGAGGCGTACGCAGCGCTGCAGGCCCATGTGGAACATCCGCTCCGCCAGGACCGGATGGCGATCCTGGACACCGTGGAGAAAGTGGACGACGTCGGTGCGCTCACCCGGGCGGCGACCTCAGGGGTTCCCGGGAACCCGGATGCCCGGGCCGAAGATGCGGCGGACACCGGGGCTGACGAACCGGAGGATGGCGACGAGCCTGACGGGTCCGATAAGCCGGATGGTTCTGACATGCCGGACGGCCGGGACGGACCGGATGGGGCCAGCACCGAAGCCGGAGAACAACAGGACCTCGGCGCACCCCAGTCCCCCGGCGGCTACACGGCGTTGTACTACCCATGGATCGTGATGATCGATCCGGTCTCCGGCAAGAAGGTAACCCAACCGCCGTCGGGCCATATCGCGGGGGTGTGGGCGCGCGTGGACGCGACCCGCGGCGTCCATAAGGCGCCCGCCAACGAGCCGATCCAAGGCGCAATCGACCTGGTGCGGCGCGTCAGCCGCGGTGAGCAGGAGGTCCTGAACCCAGCCGGCGTGAACTGCATCCGATATTTCCCCGGCGAAGGAATCCGGGTCTGGGGCGCGCGGACCAAGGCTCCCGAGGCCAGCGAGTACCGGTACATCAACGTCCGGCGCCTGACCAACATGATCAAGGAATCCGTGGCGGACGGGACCCGCTGGGTGGTGTTCGAACCCAACGACCACACCCTGTGGAAGTCCATCCGACGCGACATTGGGGCGTTCCTCACGAACGTTTGGCGGGACGGAGCGCTGCTGGGCACTACTCCTCAACAGGCGTTCTTTGTGAAATGCGACGAGGAAACCAACCCTCCCGAAGTCCGCGACGCCGGGCAAGTGGTCACGCTGATCGGTATCGCACCTGTGAAGCCGGCGGAATTCGTGATCTTCAAGCTCATGCAATCCGCGGACAACACCAGCGAAACAGAGAGCGGAGGAGCCTGACATGAGCACCCCAACACCTGCAGCGCAACCGGGCAACGTGGTGGACCCGTACCGGGCCTACAATTTCAAGCTGGTCATCCAAGGTGTGGTGCAGGGCCACTTCACCAAAGTGGAGGGCCTGGGCCTCAAGATCGGCCGCATCCTGTACCGTTCCGGCGGCGAAAACAGCACCGTGCGCGTCATCCCGGGCCAAGTGGAATACACCCCGGTGACGTTGAAGTACGGGCTCACCGATTCCACCGAGATGCTCCAGTGGCTGTTCAAGGCCGTGAACGGGACGGTTGAGCGGCGGAACGTCTCCATCGCCATGCTGAACGACGCCGGCTCCACGGAAGTGCGGCGCTGGAACCTGCTGGGAGCCTGGCCCTGCGACTGGTTCGGCGCACCGCTGGATGCCCTCGGCAAGGACCTCGCCATCGAGACCCTGAGCATCGCCTACGACCGCCTGGAACTCGACGATGCCCGCGCTCCCGTCGCCTGACGTCCCCTCGGGCGCCCGGGCTTCCTGGCGGCGGGCCTTGGCCGGGCGCCTGCGCCGGGCAGCGGCGTGGGTGGAAGCCGGCCGCGGCTCCGGCGTCGCGGGTTTTGAAAGTTCGGCTCTTGAGACGACGACGGCGGAACGCGCCTTTGACCTGGCAGACGCACCCGAGCATTGGGTTGCGTTGCTGCGGAACGCCGGATTGGTTCCTTCCGCCGCACCCAAGCGGGCGGGTCCCAACCCCGGAACTCCCTACTCCGCAGCTGCCAACCCCGTAGCTCCCAACCCCGTTGTGAGGCCCGCTCTGCGTGCTATCCCGCGACATTGGCGCGCACAGCGGGCACCACACGTTGAGCCCACCGCCGAACAACCCGTTGCCGGGCCTGCTCTGCGTGCTATCCCGCGACTGTGGCGCGCACAGCAGGCCCCACAACGAACCCCCGTCCTGCGGCTTCGTACACCCTCCCGACCTGAAAGACCCCAAACACCAACAGGCACACCCGTTGAGGAGCCCACTCTGTACCCGGACGAACCAACAAAGAGCGCACAGCAGGCCCCACACGTTGAGCCCACCGCCGTTGCCGGGCCCGCTCTGCGTACTGACGAGCACCAGGGAAGCGCAGAGCGGTCCCCACAACGAACCCCAACCCTAAAGCTTCGCGCGCCCGCCCAATCTGAAAGACCCCAAGCACCCACAAGCACACCCGGTGCGGAGCCCACTCTGCGCCCCGACGAACCAACAAAGAGCGCACGGCAGGCACCCCAACGAACCCCAACCCTTAAGCTTCGCGCGCCCTCCCACCCTGAAAGATCCCAAGCATCCACAAGCACACCCCTTGCTGAGCCCACTCCGCGCCCCAACGAACCAACAAAGAGCGCACAGCAGGCACCCCAACGCAGCCAACCCCGGCAGAACCGCGCCCATGCCAACGCGCACACCCCGGCTCCGGCACTTCCCGGGGTGTGGCCGGAACTCGTTCCCCGGCCTCCCCGGTCAACACCTGTGGACGGGGCAACTTTGAGCAGTGCCATGGCCCGGCAGACCCGGATTAACCAGGAACACGGAGCGCTCTGACATGGAACGGGTCGCCTTCCTGATCGAGGACACCGGGGAACACCTGGGCTGCCTCCTCAACCCGGAAACCGTGGTGATGCAACGCTCTGCCGGTGTTGAGCCACGAAGGAGCGCGGGCGGCAAGCTGAGCGGCACCGGCCTGGCCGACGATCCCCTCCTCTTCACGGGCGGCGGCCACACCGAGTTGCGGTTGGATCTCCTCTTCGACGTCGACCTCGCGCCGGCGTCGCTCCACGTCCAGGACGTCCGCCAAATGACCCGCCCCATCTGGGCGCTCGCGGAAAACAGCGCCGAAGTGGAACGCCAGCGCCGGCCGCCGTCGGTCCGGTTCGTGTGGGGCCGCGCGTGGAACGTGCCCGGCATCGTGACGGAAGTGGCGGAGCGCTTTGACCGGTTCGCCCCGGACGGTTCGCCCCTCCGTTCCTGGATGCGGATGGTGTTCGTCCGCGTCGGACAAGCCGCGGACGAGGAAGGCGGGGAGAACTACGAACTCGCCCGGAGGCTTCCTCCCGTGGACCTGACCGCACCGCCGGTGGATACCCTGCCGGTGACCGGCGACGGCAGCACAGACCGGGACGCACTGACTCCCGACGGCGGGCTCCTTCCCGAAGTGCCGCCGGCCGAGTTGGGACGCTTGTCCATCGAAGCATTCGGGACGCCCCTGCTCTGGAAACTGCTCCTTGAATACAACAACGTGGACGACCCCGCGCACTTCAACGGCCCCCTGGCCGTCCCGCCCATGGGCGAGGCGCCATGAGGCAACTCCAAGGACTTCCCGAGCTGATCGTCACCTTGGGCCGGCGACGCCTCACCACGGCGGAAACGGCAGCGATCGTCTCCGTCAATGTCCGCAGTTCCCTGGCGCGGCCGGCCCAATGCCTCATTTCCTGGCGCCCCGGCCCGGGACGCACTGCTGCGGCGCGCGGCGGGGTGGACCCCGCACCGGGTGACGCGCTCCGGGTGGAGCTGGGCGGCCAACGGACGGCGCTGTTCGCCGGCGAAGTGACCGTGGTGGAGTACGGCTACGGGGCCGACCTTGGCCAGGAAATCCGCATCCGCGCCTACGATGCCTTGCACCGGCTGAGGAAACGCCAATACACGCGGCTCCACGAAGACACCGACCTCGCAACACTGGCCAAAACCCTTTGCGAAGGCACCGGCCTGAGCGTGGTGGGCGGCAATGAGCGGCTGGGCCACGTCTACCAGTGCGCCCGCACGGACCTGAGCCTGCTGGTTGAACAAAGCGCCAGGGTCGGCGCCTACCCCGTCGCCCATGACGGCACCCTGAAGCTCGTGGGGCTCGACGGCGAAGGCGAACCCTTGGAACTGACGCTCGGCTCCACGCTCCACTCGGCCGAGATCGAGGTCAGCCAGGAGCCCGCCTATGCCGGCGCAACAACTCACGGCTGGCGTGCGGAGGATGCTTCCCTCCACCAAGCAGAAACCAGCACCAGCGACTCCAAAGCCCACGTCACCGCAGACCCGGGCCTGGCCAGCGTAGGCGCGGGTGGCGACGTCATCCGGGACAACGAGCTCTTCGACTCGCCGGCGCTCGCGGCCGGACTTGCGCAGGCTGAGCTGGATGCCAGGATCGCAGGCCAGGTGTCGGGTGTTTTCGTCGCGGAGGGCAACCCGAAGCTCAGGGCTGGTGGCCGGGTGCGGATCACCGGGGTATCGGCGTCCGTTGAGGGAACGTACTTGATCGCGAGCGCAGCACACAGGCTGGACGGCACCGGCTACGAAACCACGCTGACCACCAGGCCGTCCTCTCCCGTCCCCGAACGCAGGCAGGATGTCTTCACCCTTGGGGCCATCGCGGACACCAACGATCCCGAGGCCCGCGCCAGGGTCCGGGTCCGGCTGCCTGCCTATCCGGACCTGGAAACCCCGTGGGCACCTGTCCTCATGGCGGCCGCGGGCCCCGGCAAGGGAATGGTGACGCCCCCTGCCCCGGGCGATCGTGTCCTGGTTCTGCTCCCGGCGAGCGACCCCGCGCAGGCAATCGTCCTGGGCGGGCTCTACGGCGCCGAACAGCCGCCGGACCATCACGTGAATACGCCCCGCGAAAGCCGCTATACGTTCCGTAGCGCGGACGGCCAACAGATCATGCTCGACGGCGGTGCGCGCACGGTCAGCTTCACGGACGGGCACGGCTCGTCGGTGCAGTTGGGGCCGGACGAGCTCCGGATTTCCGCCGCGACGGACCTTGTTCTGGAAGCTCCGGGCAGGGCCATGAAGATCAGGGCCAAGTCTGTGGATTTTGAGGAAGCCTGAGCATGGAGGCGGCATGAAGGTCCTGGTCAAAGAAGCCATCCTCCGGTGCGGACACGACGGCAAGGTGGAGAACGTGCCGTCGCAGGAGTGGGTGCGCGTCACGGGTTCTCCCGTCCTGGTGGCAACGGATCCGCAGGGCCGGGACATCTCCATGTGCCCGCATATCAGCATCAACATCAAGCCCTGCCGGAAGACCTTGCCGGTGATCAGGGGCTATTCGGCGTTCATCAGGATCGGCGGCAAGGCCGTGTGCCTGGACACTGTGGAGGGTTTCACGGACGGGACCCCTCCGGGCGCGGTCAAGTACACGGTCCGCCGGCCGGGCCAGACGCTGGTGGGGGCCGGATCATGAGCCGGATCACGGGAAGCCGCGGACAATGAGCACCCCGCGCTACAAATCAGCGGCTTTCATCCACCCCGACTTTGACGCCGCGGCGGGGCCTCCAGGCTTGAGGATCACTCCGGCGGGACGGCTCGCCACGGTGACCGACGCCGCCTCCATCCGCCAGGCCCTCCTGCTCCTTTTGAGCACCCGGCCCGGCGAACGCGTGAACCGTCCCACCTACGGCTGCCATCTGTTCCGCTTGGCTTTCGCGCCGGCTGACGACACCACGGCCGGGCTGGCGATCCACTATGTGGCCAGGGCGGTTGAGCAGTGGGAGCGCAGGATCACGGTCCTTTCCCTGGATGCCTCGCGGTCTCCGGAGTCTCCCGAGGTGCTTGAGGTGCGGCTCAAGTACCGGGTCCGCACCTCGCACATGGAGGACCAGATTGTCATAGCCCTTCCCGTCGAATCCGGAGGTGTGGCGTGAGCATCCCCGTCCCCAACCTCGACGACCGCGATTTTTCCGACCTTGTGGCAGGGGCCCGCGAGCGCATCAGGCAGGTAGCGCCCGAGTGGACGGACCTTTCCGTGCACGACCCCGGGATCACCATCGTGGAGGCCTTCGCGTACCTCACCGATACCCTCATGTACCGGGTGAACCGGGTCCCGGACAAGCTCTACGCCGTCTACCTGAACCTCCTCGGCACGGCCCTTTATCCGCCGTCCTGCGCTGAGACGGTGTTGGAGTTCAGCCGCGCGTCCGCGGCGAATGCCGACGAGGAGATCCGGATCCCGCGCGGCACCCAGGTCAGCTGCCCGCCCGGCGTGCCGGGGACATCACAGCCTTTATTTACGACGACGGCGGCAGCCACTCTCGCGTCCGGCCAGGCGAGCGTCCTGGTCGCCGCAGCCGACGTCACCATGTACGACGCCATCCCGATCGGTACGGGAACAGGCAGGCCGGGCCAGAGCATGGTGATTCCCAACGCGCCGATCGTTTCCGGCGCAGGCCTGGCAATCGCCGTCGAGGTTCCACCGGGGACGCGGCTGGCCAGCGGCGAGGCGGTGCTGGTGGACGGCAAACCCTTCCGGTATTGCCAGGAGGTGGAGGCGTTCGCCGACGCGGGCCCCGGGGAGGTGCCGGTGCGGATCGACCGCAGTGCCGGCGTCGTGATGTTCGCGTGGTGGGACGAGGAGTCGGCCGGGAGGTCGGACCCGGCGCTGGTCCCCGGCCCGGGAGCAGAGGTCCGGGCCTGGTACCGCAGCGGTGGCGGCGCTTCGGGCAACGTCGGAGCCGGGCAGTTGACGGTGCTTCGGACGCCGGTGCCGGGGGCCAAGGTGACTAATCCGGAGCCTGCCACGGGTGGCCGCGACGGGGAGTCGTTGGAGAACGCCCTTCGCCGCGCGCCGCAGGATTTCCAAGCGCGTGACCGTGCGGTGACCGTCCGCGACTATGAAGTCCTGGCACGCCGCCACGGCGGGGTGGCGCGGGCGCGGGCCTTCACGCGGAGGGACCTGTGGGCGTTCGCGCGGCCGGGGGAAGTGGAGATTGTGCTGGTGCCGTTCGTTCCCGCCGGTCGCGGCTCCGGCCACAGTCCGGTGCGCGCCGCGGACCTCGAAACCCAGTCGCGGGAAGAGGTGCGCTCCGAAGTGGAAGCGTATCTTCGCAGGCGATCCACCGTTGGCGCCGAACCGGTGGTGCGGTGGGGGCTCTATAAGCAGGTGCTTGTTGATGCACGGATCGTGGTCCGTCCCGACGAGGACGCCCAGGCTGTGAAGAACCGGATCGTGGGCCGCTTGTCAGAAAGCATCAGTCCTTTGGGCTCCGATGCGTCATCCTACGGTTCGGGCTTCGGCAAGCCGTTGCGCGTCTCCAACCTCTACCGGGCCATGGAGGAAGCCGAACCCGGGGTCCAGTACGTTGACCGCGTCCGGCTGGAAGTGGACAAGGTACCGGACACCGATGCGGTGGGACTGGTGCAGGCCGAGGGCCAGGACAATACGTGGTTCGTAGGCCAGGACGGGACGTTGTTCCGGACCACGAACGCCGCTGACGGCTGGGAGGCGTGCGCCGACTTCGCCGACGGGGACGACGAAACCGTCCGTTCCATCGCACCTTTCCGCTCCCCTGCACCCGGCCGCGCCGGACCCGAACGCCACCCCGGCATGGTGGCTGTCAGCACCGTCACGGGCACGGGCTCCCGAATCTACATCAGCGAAGACCTTGGCGAGTCATGGCGCAAGGCCGCGGAGCTCGGCTTTGTGGTGGCGGACCTGTGCTGGGTGGACCGCCAGGGCGAGCCCCTGCTGCTCCTGGCCGGCGAGCGCGGACTGTACGAACTGCCCGTTACGGAAGGAGCCATCCCGGTCCAGAACGTGGTGGACACCAGCCAGCCGGACCGCGGCTTCTACGCCGTAGACGCCCTGGTGGATATCCGCGGCAGGACGGGCGTGGTGGTGGCGGCCGAGGCGTCGGCGGGCGTGTGGCTCTCCCCGGACGCCGGAACCGCCGGAAGCTTCAAACAGGTCAAGGCAGCCGGCGAGGACATCCGCTGCCTGACGGTCCAGTACGACGGCGGCGCAAGTTACGTGTGGGTAGGGCGCGCGGTTCCTGAGGGCACAGGGACGGGCTGCCTCCGGCTGAAGATTGATGAACTGGGCAGGACTGACTTCGACCAACAGTTCATGGAGTCCTGGGAGCAGTTCAGTGCAGGGTGGACCGGCGGCAGCTGCTGGGGCGTGCATGTCATGGGCAACGCCGCCTACGCTGCCACCCAAAGCGGCGGGGTTCTCCGGTTGCAGCTGGGACAGGCCTCGGCGCAGTGGAGCGTCCCCGATGTGAACTGCAACCTGCCCCTGCGTGACCGGACCCGCTTTGAGCCCGTGCGGTCTGTTTCCGGCGCTGTTGGCCCCGGCGGAGCGGCCATGGTGCTTGCAGCCGGGCCCAAGGGCGTGTACCGCAGCACGGACAACGCCGTGTCCTGGGCGAGCTGCACACGCCGTGTGGTGGCGGATGTGGTGACGTTGCCGGACACGTGGCTGTTCTGTTCCGGCGACCACCGGATTGAGGTGGTCCACGGCCATGGATGATCCCGTGAAACCGTCAGGGTCCAGGCTCCTCAAGGTCCTCCCGGAGGTGTTCCAGGTAGCCGCGGACACGAGCCCTGCCATGCGGGCGCTCTTGGCCGTGGCCGAGGACATGCAGGGGCCCGTCCGGGAAGTCCTGGACCGCATCCACACCGTTCCGGACCCAAGGCGCGCACCGGCGTCGTTGATTCCATTCCTCTCACACTGGGTGGACCTGGACTGGTTGACGCTGCCCGATCCCGGCACTGCCACAGCGGACAGTACACGTCCCGGCACCCTTCCCGTCGCGAGGCAGCGGGACCTCATCGCAGCCGCGGCGGACCTCTCGTCCCGGCGGGGCACAGTGGATGGGCTCACCCGGTTCCTGCACCTTGCGACGGGCGTCCCCGGGTTCGCCGTCGAATCCGTTCCTGGTGAGTCCCACATCAAGGTGCTGGTGCCTGCGGACGCTGCCGAGCACCTTGAGCTGGTGGGCCGGATCGTCAAAGGCATGAAGCCGGCGCACGTTACGGACCAGCTGGTACTACTGCCGGAACCGGGTGACGTTGGATGAACGGTTGCCCGCAATGAATGGTCGCCCGCGATGAACAAGGAGAACCGGACGCCGATCCTGGTGGTGATCGCCTGCGGGGTGGTCGCGGTCCTGGTGCTGGTGTTCGGTGTCAGCTGCGGCGGCGGTAACAACAATGCCGCCCCGGACTGGCAGGCAGGCATCTCGGGAGCGGGCGGCGGCGCACGGCTTACCGCAGCGGACTTCACCGTCACGGATGGTTCCTGCACGGTGTCGGACGCCCAGCTGGTGGTCAACGGAGGATGCGCGCTCACGGTGAAGGATTTCGGCGGCGGGCTGTTCTACTTCGGGCCACCCACCAAGCGGGCCAGGCTCGCTCCCCAACAGCCCGTCACGGTGACCCTCTTCCTGCAAGGGACCCGCGCCCAGCAGGAGTCCGGGCCCGGGAAGACCGTGGACCTGACCTTTGGGACCGCGGGCGGAGAGCTGGGCATCACCTGCCGGCTGATCGGCGCTTGTGCGCTCCAGTTGCTGGAACCCGGAGGCTGAAATGACCCTGACTACCCCCGCAACCGTCCACAGAGGAGTTATGCCATGACCACTATCACCATGACGCTGAGCTCCCCCGATGTTGTTCTCAAGGACGGCAAAGGATCACTCACGGCGTCAGTCACCAACGGCTCGCCCGAAGCCGAGCGCGTGGTCCTGGGCGCCTTCCCCGGACAGGTGACCAATCCGCCGTCGAAGACGTACACCGACATTCCCAACCCGCTCCGGACCATAGCCGCCGGCGCCACCGAACAGTACGTGGTCAACTTCGACACCACAGGTGCAACGGCAGGGAACTACCCCGTGAAGTTGATCGCCTATTCCGCGGATGACGCCCCCGAGGACTACGCCGACCAGGCGCATGTGGTCACCCTGAAGGTGCCGGCGGCCGAGGCACCCAAGCCGCCGCAACCGTTCCCGTGGTTGTGGGTGATCATCGGCGGGGTGGTGCTCCTGGCGATCGTCGGCGCAATCCTGTTCTTCATCTTCAAGGACGCCAACGTCCCGGACGTGAAGGCCAAACCGGAGGCCGAAGCGGTGAAGATCCTCACGGATGCCGGGTTCAAGGTCGGCAGCAACCAGGTGGAAAGCGCCGAGACCGAAGGCACCGTGGTCAAGCAGACCCCGAATGGCGGCGAAACCGCAGGCCGCGGGAGCACCGTCAACATCGAGGTCGCCATCCCCGCGCGCCCCACAGTGCCGGACGTCCTGGGCAAGCGCATCGAGGACGCCAAGACTGCGTTCCAAGCTGCGAAAATTCAGCTGGACTTCACCCAGGGCTCGCAATGCTTCGGTTCCGCTTTTGAGCCGCTCTTCCGGCCGTGCGTGGTGGTGGGCGTGAATCCCGACGTCGGTACCAAGGTCAACGTCAACGCCCTGGTCCTGGTGCGGACCGAGCCACGGTCAATCATCGTCCTGGACCCCCTGCCCAACATCTGCAAGACCAATCCGCAGTTCTGCGTCCAGAGGCTGCAACCTTGAGGCGTTTTTACTCGCTTGGCCTTGCGACATGAAAAGATCAACCATGCGCCCGATGCAGCACTCCAGCAAACTCCGGAACGTCCGGTACGAACTCCGTGGTCCTATCCTCCAGGCCGCCAAGGTCATGGAAGCCGAAGGGCACCGCATCCTCAAGATGAACCTCGGAGACACCGCCCCGTTCGGACTTGAAGCGCCGGAGTCCGTGGTGGTGGACATGATCCACCACATCCGCGGAGCCCAGGGCTACAGCGAATCCAAGGGAATTTTCTCCGCCCGCACAGCCATCTCGCAGTACTACCAAACGCGCGGATTGATGAACATCGGCGTGGAAGACATCTTCATCGGCAACGGGGTCAGCGAGCTCATCTCCATGACCCTCCAGGCCTTCATGGAGAACGGCGACGAGATCCTGGTACCGGCGCCTGACTACCCGCTCTGGACCGCCGCCGTCACGCTCACTGGCGGCAAAGCCGTCCACTACCTCTGCGACGAGGACGAACAGTGGTGGCCGAACATGGCCGACGTCGAAGCCAAAATCACCCCTCGCACCCGCGGAATCGTGATCATCAACCCGAACAACCCCACCGGCGCCGTCTACCCCCGGCACATCCTGGACCAGTTCGCGGCGCTCGCCCGGAAGCACGATCTTGTGTTGTTCTCCGACGAGATCTACGAGAAGATCCGGTACGTCGACGCCCCGCACATCCACACGGCTTCCATCGCGGACGACATTTGCGTGCTGACGTTCAGCGGACTGTCCAAGGCCTACCGGATGCCCGGCTACCGTGCCGGCTGGGTAGCGGTGACCGGGCCCCTCGCCGCGACCGCCGCCTACCGGGAGTCCTTGGAACTGCTGGCTTCCCTGCGCTTGTGTTCCAACGTTCCCGCACAGCATGCCATCCAGACCTGCCTCGGCGGTTACCAAAGCATCGAGGCCCTGATCCGTCCCGGTGGCCGCTTGCGGGAACAACGCGATCTGGCGTGGAAGCTGTTGACGGCCATTCCCGGGGTCTCCTGTGTTCCCGCCGCCGGCGCCATGTATCTCTTTCCCCGGCTGGACCCGGAGATCTACCCGATCGACTCCGACGAGAAGTTCGTCCTCCAGCTCCTGCAGGAACAGAAGATCCTGGTCTCCCACGGCACGGCCTTCAACTGGCCCACCCCGGGCCACTTCCGGTTCGTGATCCTTCCCGCCGTCGAGGACATCGAGGAAGCCGTCCGCCGGATCTCGCACTTCCTCGCCGGGTACCGCAACCGCCCCGCAGACTAGCCCAACCAGGTCGCATTTGTGCGCGTTTTGACGGCTCAAAACGCGCGGTGCTGCGACCCAGTTGGGCCAGGTGGGACAATTAGCGCGCCGGGTCGATCATGGTCATCCCGGCCACGGTCGCTGTGTCGAAGGTCGGCAAAAGGGCCGCCGCTTCCTCCAGCCCGATGGTCCGTTCAATGAGCATCTGCGGCTGCAACGCGCCCTGCTCGATGAGCGCCATCATGCCCGGATAGTCCACCGCTGCCATGCCGTGGCTGCCCAGCAGGTCAAGCTCCCAGCCGATCACCCGATCCATCGGGACGCGCGGGCGCCCGTTAATGGAAGGCAACAAGCCGATCTGCACGTGGCGACCCCTCCGGCGAAGGCTAAGGATCGCGTCGGCGCACGTCTGTTCACTTCCGACGGCGTCAATCGCCACGTGGCTGCCACCACCGGTCAGCCGGTTGACGGCTTCGGGAATGTCCGCGCCGTCAGCCAGCACGGTATGGTCGGCACCCAGGCGGGCCGCCACGGCGAGCGCCTCCGGGTTCCGGTCCACCGCCACCACCCGTGCCCCCAGCGCCTTGGCGATCATCACAGCGCTCAGGCCAACACCCCCGGCGCCAACGACCGATACCCATTCTCCGCTCTTCACCTTTGCCCGGGCAGCGAGGGCCCGGTATGCGGTGGCGAAGCGGCAGCCGAGGCTTGCCGCCGTCGTAAATTCAACGCCGTCAGGAATGGCAACCAGGTTGCTGTCCGCAGCGTGCAGGGCCACGTACTCGGCGAATGATCCCCAATGAGTGAACCCGGGTTGCTGCTGGTCCGGGCAAACCTGTGCGTCCCCGGCGAGGCACCATTCGCAGGTGCCGCAACCGCAGACGAACGGGACGGTGACGCGGTCGCCGGCCTTCCAGCGCGTCACGCCATTCCCGACGGCGGCGATCACCCCTGCGAGTTCGTGGCCCGGAACGTGCGGAAGGGCGATGTCGTCGTGTCCCGCCCAGGCGTGCCAGTCGCTGCGGCACATTCCCGTGGCCACAACCTTGACCACAACACCGCCGTCAGGCGCTTCGGGGACGGCAACTTCCCTTACGCGGGGTTGGCTTCGGACGTCGTCAAAAATCACTGCTCGCACGGGTCGACTCTACAAGCTGTCACACTTCCGGGCTCCCTTCCGGCGGCTTCGCGGGACCTCCCACGTGGCGGCTTCGCGGGAAACGTGCGGGCGAGGGCCAAGCCTCCCTGCGAAAGCGCAGGCTTCCCGCGAACCCGGCGAACCCGTCCCGGCCTACCAGTCGTACCAGTCCCCGGGCTAGTCCCCCACCGAGCCACTCACCCGGAGAGCATTGATGATCGCCGGGATGGAGGCAATCAGCATCACCACGGCCCACGCCAGGGCCACAACCACGGTGATAAGTGCCCAAAACTGGTCCCCTATGGAGACCAGCGGCCCCGGCAGGAAGCCGTGGATCACCCCAAGGATCACCTGCAGCAGCACGGAGATTGCCAGCAGCAACACCAGCCCCGTGATCTTGAAGAACTTTGGCTGGCTCAGGATCAGCAGGACCGCGAACACGATCTTCAGGAGCAACAGAAGGCCCAGAATGGCTGCGGCCTGCCCCTTGGGGAAGCTTCCCCAGAGCGCCAGGTAGGCCAGCGTTCCGAACGGTGTGGCCACAAACAGCCCGATCATCAGGAACAGCTTGGCGAGGGCCAGCATCGCGGTGAGGAAAGCTGCGATCACCCACAGGAACGTCACCACCAGGGTCACGATGCCTTGGATCCGCCCGTAGGCGCGCAGGTCCATGATCAGGCTCAGTCCGAGCATCACCACCGTGAACAGCAGCAAGCCGTCCAAAAACGCGAGGAAACCTATACCGGTACCGGGCGGATCGGCGTCGGCCCTTTGCGTTTTCAGGAAGACATTCAGCGGGACGCCCAGCTTCCCTGCCTCATCGGCAGAAACAGGTTCGACGGCGGTTTGGCCCAGTACCAGCGACATGCCCACTTCGGTGAGGACCACCAACGCAAATACGACGACGGCGGCGATGAAGAACGGCCGGCGCAGGGCACCGGGATCCGGCCCACTGCGGAATCCTCCACGAATCGACCACGCTGCGGTCATGGGTCAATTGTGGCACCGCGCGTTCCAGTTACAAGGGGATGCAGGGCTAGCTGGTAGCCCCCGACGCCACCACGCCCACACCCAATCCCGCGATGATTCCGCTGCTGGCCCGTTCAACCACAGTGTTCACCTTGGGGCGTTTGAGCCACCTCATGGCCTTGAACGCCACTACCGCCACCATGGAAAGGTAGGCGAAGGCAATGACGGCCACCGTGACGCCCAGGATGAGGGACGTGCCCATGGTGTCTCCGCCGTGGGGGATGAACTGCGGGACCACGGCCAGGTAGAACAGGCCCACTTTGGGGTTGAGCAACGTCGACAACGCCCCGGCGCCCACAGCGGAGAGCCTGCTGTACGGAAGGGGTGCGTCCTGGGCGTCCCCCGATGTGCCGGCTTTGGCGGCTTTACGGGACTTGATGAAGGAGGAAATGCCGAGGTAGAGCAGGTAGAGGCCACCGGCGATCTTGATCCACCGGAACAGCTCGGCAGACTGCTCAAGGATCGCGGCGAGACCGACGCCTACCAGCGCTGCCCAGACGATCGCCGCCCCCGCCGAGCCGGCAGCGGCAGCAATTCCGGCGCTCGGCCTGTTCAAAGCGATGCGCAGCACCAGGAAGGTGTCAGGGCCCGGAGTTACGGACAGCACCAGGCAAAGCCCGGCGAAAGCAGCGAGGGATGCGAGAGTCACAAGATTGATTGTGGGGCATACCCGCAGGTAGCGGAAGCTGGCTCGTCTGGCTGAAGCTCCGCCTGGAGGCTCCGGTCCGTCTGGAGGTTCCGGCCCGGCTGGAGGTTCCGGCCCGGCTGGAGGCTCCGGCCCGGCTGGAGGCTCCGGCCCGGCGTTTCCGAACGGTAGGAGAAGCCGTGCTCCTTCCCCAGACCGAAGTAATGCCTGAAGTTGTAGATCAACGGTTCCCATCGCCCGGGGTCGATGTGCTGCGTGCCTGGTATGACCAAAGTTTGGCGAACGTGCACCTTTTCGACGCCGCATTCGACGATCGCAAAGCCTCCGCTTGCGGACGGCGAGATCCCGGATACCTTCGCCTCAAGTTGAACGCCGCATTCCTTGACCCTGGGCGGCCGGACACCAACCGAGCTTTGCTGGCTCAGCCCAGCGGCAGCGAACTTGTCCGCACGGTAGGTGGTTTGGGCAGGCTTCGTCTTCGGAACGGGATTGGCTCCGGTCAGTGAAGCGAGCCGCTCAACCGCTTCCCACAGGTGTGGTTCCGGGTAATTGATGGTCAACCCGGGACGCGATCGAAGGTTGCTGAGGGTGTGCCCGTCTTCTCCTAGTCCCAGGACTATGGAGTGCCCCAGCGCCCAGGCGGATGAAACAGGTGCGAGGTTGAAGGAACCATCGGCATTCTCTGTGCTGATCAGGACCACGGGTGTCCCGAAGTAGAGGATCTTGGGCTTCACTTCACTATGTACTGATTCCGGATGTGCCATGGTTCAGAAGCCTAGGTCTGCGACCGTTCGGCCTGGACCGAACCGTGGCTCGCAGATAATGGATCCATGGCTACCGACGTTCTTCCGCGCGGCAAAGGAATGGCTTCATTCGCCGCTCTTTTCGCCGACAGGACCCGTGCAACTTTCTGCCTGGCACTGCTGGATCGACGGGCATGGACCGCTACAGAGCTGGCCGGCTATGCCGGGGTTCCGAAGTCGTCAACCACCGAACACCTCAACAAGCTCATCCACGCAGGCGTCCTCGTTGAGGTCCGGCAAGGCAGGCACCGGTACGTACGCATCGAGGACGCTCGGATGGCAGAACTGATCGAAGCCATGGCCAGCCACGTTGAGCCACTGCCGGGCAACGTTCGTTCCTACAAAGCAGTCACCCAGGACCAGGCACTGAGCAGGGCCCGCACCTGCTACGACCACCTCGCCGGAGATTTGGGTGTCGGCCTCATGAAGGCTCTGGTCACCAAGGACATCATCAACGTCGGCTCAGGAGTGCAACTGACACCCGAGGGTGCCCGGCATCTGGAGGACATGGGAATTTCCATCAGTACCAAGAGCACCAGGCCCCTCGCACGGACCTGCCTGGACTGGACAGGGCGCCAGTACCACCTGGCCGGCAACGTGGGCGCAGCCATCTGCGATCATTCCCTTGCCAGCGGATGGGTGCTCCGCATTCCGCACACCCGGGCGCTTAAGGTGACTGATTTCGGCCTGGAAGAGCTGCAGAAGCACTTCGGCCTCGACTTGGCGTGGTGAGCCCGGTCTTCGCCACGGACCGGCCACAAGGTGGACGCTTTTGCGCAGCCCTATGCCTCGCGTGAAACCATGAGCACCATGGCCCAGAAGATTGCGTACCAAGGCGAACCGGGAGCCAATTCCGATCTCGCTTGCAAGGAAATGTACCCCGGATACGAGAGCGTGCCCTGCGCCAGCTTCGAGGATGTTTTTGAGTTGGTATCCAACGGCGACGTGGACCTGGCCATGATCCCGATCGAGAACTCCATTGCCGGGCGGGTGGCGGACATCCATATCCTCCTTCCACAATCCAGCCTGCAGATTGTGGGCGAGTACTTCCTGCCTATCCGTTTTGACCTGTTGGGAATTCCGGGCGCCACCATCGAAGGGGCAACGGAAGTCCACAGCCACATCCACGCGTTGGGCCAGTGCCGGAAGATCATCAGGGAAGCCGGGCTGAAGCCTGTTATCGCCGGTGACACCGCCGGTTCGGCCCGCGAGGTGCGGGACTGGAACGATCCCCGCAAGTTATCCCTGGCCCCGCCGCTTGCTGCCGGGCTGTACGGACTGGAGGTGCTGGCCTCGGGAGTCGAAGACGATCCCACCAACACCACCCGCTTCGTTGTGCTGGCGCGGGAGACTGCCCTGCCCACCAAGGCGGAGCTTCCCGGCCCGGCTATCACCACATTCGTGTTCCGCGTCCGCAACGTTCCGTCCGCGCTGTATAAAGCACTGGGTGGATTTGCGACCAACGGCCTCAACATGACACGGCTTGAGAGCTACATGGTGGGTAATGAGTTCACGGCCACCATGTTCATCTCCGACGTCGAAGGCCATCCGGAAGACGCCAGGTTGCGGCGCGCCTTGGAGGAACTCGAGTTCTTCACCACCGAGGTCCGGGTCCTCGGCGTCTACCCGGCAGACGCGTACCGCGCGAAGAGCACAGATACCGCGGGTGCAAGCCAAATATTAGGCTAGTTATTAGCCTGATAATTGGCTAGAATTGGGTCATGAAGACGGTTCCCCTCAGCGAGGCCAAGGACAAACTCTCGGCCTTGGTCGAAGAAGCAGACACCACACACGAAATCATTCAGATCACTCGCCACGGACACCCGTCGGCCGTCCTCATGTCTGCGGATGACCTGGAATCACTTCAGGAAACCATCCACTGGCTGTCCCAACCGGGCCTACGTGAGGATCTTGCACAGGCTCGCCGCGATATCGCAGAGGGCAACACAGTAAGCGGCGATGACCTGCGCCGTGAATTCGGACTGCCTCCCCGGTGAGCAATTCGAGCTTGGAGGGCGAGCCGTGGAACATTCAGGTCACAAGTC
The DNA here is from genome assembly GCF_015040095.1 of Paenarthrobacter sp. YJN-5. Classification (NCBI taxonomy): domain Bacteria; kingdom Bacillati; phylum Actinomycetota; class Actinomycetes; order Micrococcales; family Micrococcaceae; genus Paenarthrobacter; species Paenarthrobacter sp. YJN-5. The sequence goes on along the minus strand of NZ_CP053544.1, from coordinate 647,479 downwards.
CGGCACTGAAAACATTTCATCGGCTTCCCGAAAAGGCCGCCTCCGCCATAGTGGAGTTCATAACCGGGGCTCTGGCAGGCAACCCACACCGCCTCAGCAAACCCCTGACCAATGAACTTCTTGGCATGCGCACCGCCCGCCGAGGTGATTACCGCGTGTTGTTCACCCTCGACATCGAGGACCACGTGCTGTACGTCCATCGAATTCAGCACCGCGCAGATGTCTACAAGCCTCGCTGATTCGTCAGCACCTAGGAGTGCGTCGGTTCCTCCACCAATGCCGTGGCAATGCTGTCCACGTCATCCAGCGCTGCGAGGTACCGTTCAGCATCCAACGCGGCCGCGCAGCCGGTGCCCGCGGCGGTGATCGCTTGGCGGTACCGGTGGTCCACAGCGTCGCCGCATGCAAAGACCCCGGACAAGTTGGTGCATGTGGTGGGCGAATCCACCTTGATGTAGCCCTCGGCGTCGAGCTCAACCTGGCCGGCCACGAGCTCCGTGCGGGGCAAGTGCCCGATCGCAACGAAGATCCCGGTTGCCGCCTGCTCGCGGGTTTCACCGGTCCGCGTATCCGTGAGGGTTACGCCCGTGACCTTGGAATCGCCATGGATGGCCGTCACTGCCGAATTCCACGCGAAGCGGATCTTTGGATTGTCTTTCGCCCGCTGGGCCATGATGCGGGAGGCACGCAGCTCGCCTTTTCGCACCACCACGGTCACGGACTTCCCGAACCGCGTCAGGAAGGTTGCTTCCTCCATGGCGGAGTCGCCGCCGCCCACCACAATTATGTCCTGCTCGCGGAAGAAGAAACCGTCGCACGTGGCACACCAGGACACGCCATGTCCGCTGAGTTTCTTCTCTTCCGGGAGACCGAGTTCCTTATAGGCCGACCCGGTGGCAAGGATGACGGCCGGAGCCTCGTGTGTCTCCCCTGCCCCGGTGACCACCGACTTAAGGTGACCCTGCAGCGACACCGACGTGACGTCGTCGAACACTATCTCCGCACCGAACTTCTCCGCCTGGGCCTGGAGGCCGTCCATCAACTCCGGGCCTTGGATGCCCCCGGGGAACCCCGGGAAATTCTCCACTTCGGTGGTGTTCATGAGGGCCCCGCCTGCCGTTACGGAACCGGCCAGGACCAACGGCTTGAGGCCCGCGCGGGCGGCGTAGATCGCCGCGGTGTAACCGGCGGGGCCGGACCCTATGATGATCAGCTGTTGCTTGCTCACAAAATCTCCTTGGCTCGGCGGGTACCCATCAAGTGCAACAAGTACCCGCCAAGCAATCAAGGGTTATCCGCTCACAGGCGCTTTGTCCTGCTCGCTTGCCTGGACGCGCGACCGGGAGCTGCCGCGGCTTAGCTTGCTCGGCCACCAGACCTTGTCTCCGATGTCGTAGGCGAGGGCGGGAACCAGCAGCGAGCGCACCAGGACGGTATCCAGCAGCACGCCGAAGGCAACAATGAACGCCAATTGCACCAGGAACATGATGGGGATGACACCGAGGGCCGCGAACGTGGCCGCCAGGACAACGCCCGCCGACGTAATGACGCCACCGGTGACGCCGAGGCCGCGGAGGATGCCCGGACGGGTGCCGTGCTTGAGCGATTCCTCGCGCACGCGGCTCATCAGGAAGATGTTGTAGTCCACGCCGAGAGCCACCAGGAACACGAAGCCGAACAGCGGAACCGTGGCGTCGGCACCCGAGAATCCGAAGATCCCGTTGAAGACCCATGCGGAGACGCCCATCGCCGCGCCGTAGGACAAAACCACGGACAACACCAGCAGCACGGGGGCCACCACGGACCTGAGCAGGAGCATCAGGATGAAGAGGATGACCACCAGCACGATCGGAATGATCACCACCAGGTCCCGCTGGGCGGTGGTGTTGGTGTCCAGTGCGGTAGCCGTGATGCCGCCCACCAGCGCTTCGGAATCCACTTCCTTCAGTGAAGTCCGCAGTTCCTTGACGGTCTCTTCCGCCTCGAGCGAGTCCGCCGCGGAGCTGAGGGTCGCGTTGATGAGTACCCGCCCGTCGCGGACGGCCGGGTCAGCCGGCGCTCCCGGAGCCCCGGTCACGGGAATGTTGCCTTCGGCCAGGAGGTAGGCGTCGCTGACGCCGTTGGTTGCCTTGACCTCGTCCAGCACCTGCCGGGCGCTGCCCTCGGAAGCCACCACGACGGCGGGGCTGCCGCTGCCGGCGTCGAAGTGCCTCGCCAACGCTGCCTGGCCGTCGACGGCGTCGGACTTGGCCAGGATGACGTCGGTCTGCGGAACACCGTTGGCTTTCAACTGCGTGATGCCGATCGAAGCGACCGCAAGGAGCAGGACGGAGGCGACCCATACGATGCGCGGCCGTTTGGAAACCAGCGAACCCACACGGCGCCACAGACCCTTTTGCCCCTCAAGTCCGGTGACCAGCTCAGGTTCGCGTTCGTCGTCGGGCAGTAGCTTGGGCCGGAAGGGCCAGAAGGCCGCGCGGCCCAGCAAAGCCATGAAAGCAGGGAGGAGGGTCAGTGCCGCCAGGAGGGCGCATACGATCCCGGCCGCGGCCACAGGCCCGAGGCCCTTGTTCGAGTTCAGGTCGGAGAAGAGGAGGCAGAGCAGCGCGATGATGACGGTCGCGCCGGAGGCCAGGATCGGCTCGAACGACGCCTTCCACGCGGTGAGGACTGCCTGGGTTCGGTTGGTGGTGTGGGTCAGCGCCTCTCGGAACCGGGCAACGTAGAGGAGCGCGTAGTCGGTTGCCGCGCCGATCACCAGGATGGAGAGGATGCCTTGGCTCTGGCCGTTGAGCTGGATCCAGCCGGCCTTTGCCATGCCGAAGACCAACAGGATGGCTGCTGACAGCGCAAAGACCGAGGTCAGCAGCACGGCGATCGGCAGGACCACTGAGCGGTACACCAGGAGCAGGATGATGAACACCGCGCCGAGGGCCACCAGGAGAAGGATGCCGTCGATGCCGCGGAAGGCGTTCACGAGGTCCGCCGTGAGGCCGGCAGGTCCGGTCACGAAAGCCTGCATGCCATCGGGCGCGCCGGGCTGGACCACGTCGCGGAGCTCCTTGACCTTCTCGCGCAGCTCATCCGAGGACGCAATGGGGACGATGAACTGGACAGCCTTGCCGTCTTCCGACGGGATAGGGCCCACGACGGCGCTGCCCAGCTTGAGTGCCTCAATGTCGGCCTTCAGCTTGGCTGCTTCGCCGAGCTGTGCGGGTGTGAAGGCTGAGTCGTTCTCGATGATGACGACGCCGGGAATTTCCTCGGAGTCGCGGAACTTGGCTTGCCACTCCGCTGCGGCGGTCGCTTCAGCGCTTGCAGGCAGGAAGGACGCTTGGTCGTTCGAGGAGACTTCGCTGATCCGGCCGAACGTCGGTCCACCTATGCCCGCGATGCCGAGCCACGTGATGACAAGCACCACGGGCACTAACCATCTAAGCCAGAAAGGCACCTTCGATGTCATGAGTCCTTCTTCCAGGGAGGGGTGGGCGGGGTCTACTATTTATTAGACAATAGAGTATCTCCACCATGGAACTATTCCAATCCTCTGATTCGGAAATACCTCGTGGGTCCGGAGCGGGAGTATTATCCGGAAGGCAGCAAACATGAAAGCAGGAGGGTGAGCGTGGCTGAGACTTGGGCCGAACACCCCCATAGTGCTGACGAGCCGACGGAGCGTCCGCCCGGCTCACACCCCGGCGGGCCGCCCGGGCCCGGGACGCAACCGGACCCGCCCCCGCCCGGCGGGCCGCCTCAGGGCGGGCTGACGCAGGACCTCGTGCGCGTGCTGCAGGACTTCACCCTCGAGGCCAACCACTACGTGGACGCGGCCGGAGGGCGAAAGGAGATGCACCGCACCGACCTCAACGCCCTGGCCGTGATCATGCGCCACTCGGCAGCAGGCCGCGTAGTAACCCCCGGGGTCCTCCGCAGCGAGTTGCGGCTGAGCTCGCCCGCCACCACGGCGCTGGTGGACCGGCTCCATGCGTCCGGCCACCTGACCCGCGAGCGCCTGGGCTCCGACCGCCGGCAGGTCCAGCTCCACATGACCCCCAAGGCCTACCAGGATGGCAGCGCCATGTTCCTTCCCCTCGCCCTGCGGATGGGCAAAGCGATGGGAGCCTACACTCCTGAAGAGTTGGAGTTGGTGCAGCGCTTCATGACGGACATGGTGGAGGCCACCATCGCAGCGCGCCACGAAGCAACCCACCCACCCCACCCCGAACCCACCCAACCACCCCACCCCGAACCCAAGTAGGTCGCAATTGTGCGCGTTTTGACCGCTGAAAACGCGCACAATTGCGACCCAGTTGGGTGGGCAAGCTGTAGCGTTTCCCTATGAACGAGCAGCAGCCAGAAGATGTCTACACCCACGGACACCACGAGTCGGTTGTCCGGGCCCACGCCTCACGGACCGCCGAGAATTCGGCCGCGTTCGTCATACCTCACCTGACGCCCGGAACGGCAGTGCTCGACGTCGGTTGCGGACCGGGCAGCATCACGTGCGACTTCGCGCGGCTGGTCGCCCCCGGGCACGTGATCGGGCTGGACCGCTCACCCGATGTCATCAACCAGGCCGCCGAGCTGGCGAAGGACCGCGGCGTGGACAACGTCGAGTTCCGCACCGGCAATATCTACGACCTCGAATTCGAGGATGAGTCGTTCGACCTCGTCCACGCCCACCAGGTCCTCCAGCACCTGACCGACCCCGTGGCAGCGCTGCGCGAAATGCGGCGGGTCGCCAAAGCAGGGGCTATCGTGGCGGTTCGCGACGCCGACTTCCACGGCATGAGCTGGTACCCGGAAGTCCCCGAATTGGACGAATGGATGGAGCTCTACCAGAAGATCGCCCGCCGCAACGGCGCCGAGCCCGACGCCGGACGCCGCTTGGTATCGTGGGCGCAGCAGGCCGGGTTCGGACAGGTTTCGCCGAGCAGCAGCAACTGGCTCTACGCCACGGCCCAGCAACGCGCGTGGCAATCCAGGGTCTGGAGCGAACGCGTGTTGCATTCGGCCTTCGCCGAGCAGGCCCTTGAATACGGCTTCGCCAACGAGGCCGACCTTGCCCGCATTGCAGCGGGCTGGCATCGTTGGGGAGCCACCGAGGACGGCTACTTCCTCATCCCCAACGGCGAAGTCATAGCCCGGGCGTAAAAAAGTTTGCCGAACCACGTAGAGAAACCGGTATCAGTTCCGACCTATGAGTGAAGGCAACCACACAGGGAGCCCCGCACCAAGGAGTTCAGAGATGAAGTACATGATCATGATGTTCGGATCCGCCGAGGGCATGATGGAGACCGCTGATCCGGAGTGGGTCAAGGAAATGATCGGTTTCATGATCCAGATCGACAAGGATCTCCGTGATTCCGGCGAACTCGTGTTCAACGCCGGCCTGGCAGACGGAAGCACCGCCAAGCTGGTCAAGCAGACCCCGGACGGCGTCATCACAACGGACGGCCCCTACGCCGAGGCAAAGGAGTCCCTGATCGGGTACTGGGTGGTGGACGTCGCCAGCGAGGAGCGGGCCGTGGAGATCTGCTCGAGCATCGTCAAGTACGCGCAAGTGGTTGAACTCCGCGCCATCCCGGACGGCCCGCCGGAGGTCTAGCCTATGGCCGGGCCACCGGAGAAGAGCCACCTTGAGGACCTGCTGCGCACCCTCGCGCCGCAGGTCCTTGGCGCGCTTGTCCGCAGGCACGGCCAGTTCGACGCCTGCGAAGATGCCACCCAGGAGGCGCTCATCGAGGCTGCCCTGCAGTGGTCATCCGGGCTTCCGGACAACCCGAAAGCCTGGTTGCTCTCCGTGGCCAACCGCCGGTTGATCGATGCTTGGCGCAGCGAGAGCGCCCGCCGGGGCAGGGAAGAGCGGGCAGCGGCCATGGAGCCACCCGACACCTCCCTGCCGGATCCCGTTTCCGAAGCCGACGACACCCTCACCCTCATGTTTCTCTGCTGCCACCCGGCTCTCTCCGCACCGTCGCAACTCGCCTTGACGCTTCGGGCCGTAGGAGGACTCACGACGGCGGAAATCGCCTCCGCATTCCTCGTCCCGGAAGCCACCATGGGGCAGCGCATCAGCCGCGCGAAGCAAGCGATCCGGAAGGCGGGAGCCAGGTTCGAGCAACCGGCGACGGCGGAGCGGAACGCGAGGCTCGGCGTCGTACTTCACGTCCTGTACTTGATCTTCAACGAAGGCTACGCGGCAAGCTCCGGTGACTCGCTGCAGCGCGAGGACCTCACGGCGGAAGCGATCCGCTTGACGCGGCTGCTGCTGAAATCCGTTCCGGACGAGCCGGAGGCAAGTGGGCTGCTCTCACTGATGCTGCTCACGGATTCCCGGCGCGCGGCGCGGACTTTACCGGACGGAATGCCCGTGCCGTTGGCAGATCAGGACCGCCGCTTGTGGAACCGCGGGCAGATCGAGGAGGGCATCGCCCGGCTGTCCTCGGTCCTGGGTCGCAGTGGGCCGGGGCGCGGGGCACCGGGGCCGTACCAACTTCAGGCCGCAATCGCCGCCGTCCACGCCGAAGCAGCGTCCGACGCGGAAACCGATTGGCCGCAGATCCTTGCCCTCTACACGGTGCTCGAGGCGTTGGCACCGAGTCCCGTGGTGACACTCAACCGGGCTGTTGCCGTGGCGCGCGTCGAGGGACCCGCCGCGGGGTTGGCCTTGCTGGACGGACTGGATTCCTCACTGGGGAAGTCGCACCGGCTGGACTCTGTACGGGGCCATCTCCTGGAACTTTCCGGTTCGTTCCGGGACGCCCGTTCCGCATACGTGGCCGCCGCCGGCAAGACGGGAAGCCTGCAGGAAAGGCGGTACCTGCTGGGCAAAGTGGCGGATCTGGATTCCCGGGGCACTTGGTGATAGCGCTCACAAACACCATATAATCGAACCCATGGAACAGCGCATACTTGGCAAGACCAGCCGGAACGTCTCAACCGTGGGGCTGGGCACCTGGCAACTCGGGGCCGGCTGGGGATCCGTCACCGAAGAGGACGCTTTGGCGGTGCTTGAAGCATCCGTCGACGCCGGCGTCACCTTCTTCGACACCGCGGACGTGTACGGCGATGGCCGCAGCGAGCAGTTCATCGGCCGGTTCCTGCATAGCAACCCGGACCTCGGCATCACCGTGGCCACCAAAATGGGCCGACGCGTCGACCAAGTGCCGGAGAACTACACGTTGGCCAACTTCCGCGAATGGGCCGACCGCTCCCGCCGCAACCTCCAGCAGGACACGCTGGACCTGGTCCAACTGCACTGCCCACCGACAGCCGTGTACAGCAACTCCGAAGTGTACGACGCCCTGGATACCTTGGTCAGCGAAGGCGTCATCCGCAATTACGGCGTCAGCGTTGAACGTACCGATGAAGCCCTCGAAGCCATCAAGCGCGGGAACCCCGCAACTGTACAGATCATCCTCAACGCCTTCCGCCTCAAGCCCTTGGACGAGGTATTGCCTGCCGCCAAAGAGGCCGGGGTCGGCATCATCGCACGGGTTCCGCTGGCGTCAGGCCTCCTGTCCGGGAAATACACCACGGAAACAACATTCCCGGAGAACGACCACCGGAACTACAACCGCACCGGCGCAGCATTCGACGTCGGTGAAACCTTCTCCGGCGTCGACTTCGCCACCGGCGTCAAGGCAGCGCAGGAATTCGGCCGGTTGGTTCCCGACGGCGTCACCACCGCCCAGGCGGCCCTCGCCTGGGTGATCGCCCAGGACGGCGTCAGTTCAGTCATTCCTGGTGCCCGGTCGGCGTCGCAGGCCCGCGCGAACGCTGAGGCGGGCTCGGTCTCGCTGGACGGCAGCGTTTTTGATGGCGTCCGGGACATCTACGACCGCTATTTCCGCGAGGCGATCCACCCGCGCTGGTAGGCGGCACCTGTGGCGGCGCCACGAGTCGGTCGCCGCCACAGATGACCTATGGCGAGTTGCGGGCTCGTCCTCGTCGACTATGGATTGAGTCCGAGGCGACGGCCGCAATCAGTGCCAGCGTCATGGGCGAAACGCCTCCAACAACAAAAGCCATGGCGAATAGATTGGTCCTCGTCGTGTGGATTGTTTCATAGAGCAGAATCGATAGGACCGAGGCCAACACCAAGGTGACGAGCACGAGTGTCTTCAGGCGAACACTGACCGCAAGCCTTCGATAGCCGACGGTAGCCGAGAAGCACATTAAGACAGTCGCTACGTGAAGTTCCCAAGGAAACCGTTTGGCAATTGATACTGCAGGTGTACCAGTGAAGTCGAAAAGATATCCGTTGAACATTCCCTCTGATTGCAGAGCGAGATATCCTGCCGCCAGTACGACAGCGAATGACAAAAATGGAACCACAGCTAGTGAGATCTTCGAATGCTGCATCAAATTGCTATTTCAAAGCCAACGGCAAATCGGAAAAATTGAACTTAACTTTGCTTTGTAGACGGTCAAGTTCAACTTGCCCTGACCCGGGGGAAGCATTCGGTTGAACCACGAGATTGCTTACAAATTTCCCGGTCAAATTTGCGTTGGCCCTTATGGGAGTTGCATCCACATCCGCGGGCAGGAGATGTGTAACGATAGCCCGCCCTCCGTTCTCTTGAACGCCCACTCTAACGCCTGAAAGGGCGAACTGCTCTTTCGTTGTGCACGAAGATCCCCCTACAGAGCCAACCCCGCGCAGTTGAACGATGATGCATATCTGCGTTCCACCCTCTGCTTGTGCAACGGAATATCTGCCGTTTGTGTCCTCTCCAAGAAGACGAACACTGGCGGGGTCGACGGCAGCTTGCCCCGGTAGAGACCTTGCGATTTCCATGTCCTGCAAACCCTGAGGGAAAGCCAGCGCGGGGACCAGCACCGGTGCATCCAGAGAGGTGATCTGTTGAGCCATAGCCGGTGACGCGCCTATGGCCAGGCCTGCCACCGGGACGCAGGCCAGTGAAAGTACCTTGGAAAATCTTTTCATGGTTTTCTCCTTAGAAGTCTTCTTTGCCATCAATCGCGGAATTGCTCGCAAGTCATCACAGGCTGTCCTGGATTAGAATAGTTTGAATTCCACCAGCACTCTTGAAAGGCGCTGTAATGCAATGATGACCAGTTATTCGTCCAACTTCCCGTATCACCGGAAGCAGCAGAAATCCAATAACCCGTAGCCGCGTCGTAGCTTGCCGTGTATTGATAGTTACTAAAACCGTACTCCGCTGCGCCCATGCCCGTGTAGACACGACCACCGGAGTCAGTGCCGGTTGCACTTCGCCAGAGATTATTTGCGTAGCTTTCGCCTTCGAAGTAGCGATAATTCCATGAGGCTTGCGCCGCTGGTGCCAGAAACATTAGTAGAGCACCCAGACAGCACGCCCGGATAGGCAGTGCGAAAGGTTTCAGCCTCGACGTTGAAGTTTTCATTTTCCCTCCATCGTTATGGTGGGAACCCCGTTCCGAGAGTAGTACTGATGAAGGAAGTTATCAACGATCTCGGTTAACTTTCCCCGGCTAATGTCGTCGACCGCGCGCAGGCAAAGCGAGAACGACCTTGAAACACAAATCTTCGATTCATGACGCGGGATATATCGAGTTTAATCCCCACCTGATGGCTAATAATTCTTGGAAGCAGACTTCAGGCTATTTGAGAGTGGCACCCGCGCTGGTAGGCGGCAGGCCGGCGTCGTGCTTTAGCGACGCCGGCTTTACCAGCCGCTGCGGGTGGGCGTGTGGCCCTTCCGGGCGTCGTCCGGCATGGCCATTTCGGCGCGCAACCCCAGCAGGCGGATAGGCCGGTCGGGTTCCATCTTCGACGTGAGGTCCAGTGCCTGCGCGAGGACCTCGGCACGGTCGAAGGTTTCGGGGATTTTCCGTGCATAGGTCTTGGTGAAGAACGGTTTGTAGCGGACCTTGAGCGTCAGCCCGACCACAGGCCGGCCCTCAGCTGCGACGTCTTCCAAAACCCTGGCGGCAAGTTCCTTGATGGCGTCGCTGATTTGAGCGGGCTCGGTCAGGTCCTGCTGGAACGTTGTTTCCCGGCCGTGTGCCCGGGCAACCCAAGGGGTATCGTCCACTTCGCTGGCACCTTCGCCCCGGCCGAGCTGTGCGTACCAAGGGCCCATTTTCGGACCGAATTCTTCCACGAGGCTGGACGGGTCCACGGCGGCCAGTTCATTGACGGTGTTGATGCCGTGGGCCGCGAGCCGCTTGGAAATCTTGGGTCCAATTCCCCACAAATCCCGCGTGGGCCGATCCCCCATGACCTCGAGCCAGTTTTCCTGCGTCAGGCGAAAGATGCCGGCCGGTTTACCGAAGTCCGTGGCATTCTTGGCGCGGACCAGGGTATCGCCGATGCCCACACTGCAGTGCAACCGGGTTTTTTTGAGGACCTCCTGTTGGATCTGTCTGGCGTAGCCGTCGGGGTCCTCGGTGGTCACCCCGACGAAGGCCTCATCCCAGCCCAGCACCTGCACCGTGGCGTCGGGCTGATTCCGGAGGGTGGCCATCACAACCTCTGAGGCGGCGAGGTATGCCTCCTGGTCAACGGGGAGGATGATCGCGTCGGGCGCTTTCCGGGCGGCAATGCGCAGCGGCATGCCCGAGCCTACTCCAAACTTCCTGGCCTCGTAGGACGCCGTGGACACCACAGCCCGCTCGCTCGGATCACCGCGACCTCCCACGATCAGGGGTTTCCCGGCGAGTTCGGGCCGTCGAAGTATCTCGACCGCTGCAATGAACTGGTCGAGATCGACGTGCAGGACCCACGGGATTCCGGTCACGGCATTAGTCTGCCTCACTCGCCCGGCCAAAGCACCATAAGCTGATCTGGTGCAATTTTCCCTTTGGCTGGCCTTGGTTGGTGCCGGCACCCTGATCAGTTTCACTCCCGGCGCCGGGGCCATCTTCACCATGAGCAACTCGCTCAACTCGGGCTTCCGACGCTCCATTTGGGGCATCCTCGGCCAGCAAGTGGCACTGGTCATCCACATCGTGATCGTGGCGCTGGGCGTTGGCGTCCTGGTGTCCAATTCGCCGCTGATCTTCAACATCATCCGCTACGCGGGGGCGGCCTACCTCGTCTATCTGGGAATCCGGCAGTTCCTTCACAAGCCGGACCTGGACAAGGAATCCGTCGAGGAGAAGAAGAACGAACCCGCGCTGTCCATGTTCCAGCGCGGCATCTGGGTGAACCTGCTCAACCCCAAGGCGATCGTGTTCTTCCTGGCTTTCATGCCGCAGTTCATCCGGCCGAATGAGCCCCTGCTCCAGCAATACGTCGTGCTGACGGCCACGGTGATCGTCATCGACATCATGGTCATGTGGTTCTTCTTTGCCCTCGCCGCCAGGTCATTCCAGCGCTTTACCCATAACGCCCACGGGCAGAAGATCCTGAACCGCGTCTTCGGCTGCCTCTTCGTCCTGGTTGGCGTCCTGCTGGCAGTGATCCATTAACTCCGGCTACGCGGGAACAGTCGATCCCCTGACCACCAGCGAACTCTCCAGGGTCACGTGCGGTTCCGTCAGGGCCAGCCCCTCCATCAGCGCCCGCAACTGCTCGCCCGCTTTCCGCCCCAGGTCCGTCGCGGGCAGGTGCACGCTGGTGAGCGAGGGGTTGCTTGTGGCGGAATACGGGAGGTCATCGAAGCCGGCCACGGCCACTTCCTCCGGGATCCGGATACCTTCCACGCGCGCTTCCTGCAGCACGCCGTAGGCGTGCGTGTCGGTGCCGCATACGACGGCGGTAACTCCCTCGCGCTGCCAGGAGGGCCAGGCTTCGGCGAAAGCAGCGGCGGCCTCACCGACGTCGATGGACGTACTGATGACGTGGTCCGCTGAGACAGTGAGCCCGCAGCGGGAAGCTTCCTCGAGAAATGCTTCACGGCGCAGTTTGAATGTCTCCGTCCCCGTGATGCCGTCTACATAGGCGGCCCGGGTGTGCCCGGATGAGGCCAGGTGGCGCGCCAGTTCACGGGCGCCTTGGGCAACATCCAGGTTGACTGACGGCGCCCAGGAATCCAGACCGGGGGCGTCGAGCAGGACCAGCGGACCGCCGGCGGAAAGGTCTTCCAGGAACTCGGCGCTGGGAGCGCCGACCAGCAGTCCGGCGGGTCGGAGGGCCAGCAGCTTACGGACGTCGTCAGCCTGGGGTGACTCCCCGGCGTCGGTCACGGAGAGCAGCAGCTGGTATTGGGCACCCAACGATTCGCGGACGCCGGCAATCACGTTGGCGAAGAAGGGGTTGGACACGTCCGGCGTCACGAGGATGACGATCGAACTGACACCGCGTGCCAAGGAACTGCCGATGCTGTCCACCACGTAACCGAGCTCAGCTATCGCAGTCCGGACCCTGGAAATGTTCTCCTCGGAGACCCGCCCTTGGGTCTTGCCGTTGGCAACCAGGGAGACGGTCGCCGTCGAAACTCCTGCCTTGGCCGCCACCATCGCAGCCGTAACGCGGGGCGCGCGCGTGCGGGTCTGTTGGGGGCTGTCCATGCATCGATCCTAGCCGTGATCAGGCCAATTCTTGTCCCATAAGGCATCAAGCGCTTGACGCTCGGAACGTTAAGCGTTTGACGTAAACCCTCAATGAGTGCCATGATTCCCCGTGAATGCCGAGCACCCTGTCCGGCACTGCGCCGCCCCGTCACGGGGCATGGTCAACGGACAGGCCCCAATGACGTGGAGAGAGACGTGGAAAAAACAGCCCGCAAAAAGATCATTCTTGACTGCGACCCCGGCCATGACGATGCAGTGGCATTGCTGCTGGCTCACGGCAACCCGGACATCGAGCTGCTGGCCGTCACCACGGTGGTAGGCAACCAGACACTCGAGAAAGTCACGCGGAACGCACTCTCGGTTGCCACGATCGCAGGCATCACCGGCGTCCCGTTCGCCGCAGGTTGCGACCGCCCGCTGGTCCGCACCATCGAAACCGCACCGAGCATCCACGGCGAAACCGGCATGGACGGCCCGGAACAGCCCGAGTCCGCGATCGAGCTGGACCCGCGCCACGCCGTCGACCTCATCATCGAAACCGTCATGGCGCACGAGCCCGGAACGGTAACGCTGGTCCCCACCGCTGGTTTGACCAACATCGCCATGGCCGCCCGCAAGGAACCGCGCATCGTGGAGCGCGTCAAGGAAGTTGTCCTGATGGGCGGCGGCTACCACGTGGGCAACTGGAGCGCGGTGGCGGAGTTCAACATCATCATCGACCCCGAAGCCGCACACATCGTGTTCAACGAAAAATGGCCGGTGGTCATGGTGGGCCTCGATCTGACGCACCAGGCGTTGGCTACCGATGAGGTCGTCCAGCGGATCGCCAGGATCGGCACCAAGCCTGCCACGTTCGTCCTGGAGCTCATGGAATTCTTCAAGAAGACCTACAAGGATGCCCAAGGCTTCGACTTCCCGCCGGTGCACGATCCCTGCGCCGTTGCCTACGTCATCGACCCCACCGTCATGACCACCCGCAAGGTTCCCGTGGACATCGAATTGCAGGGCAAGCTCACGCTCGGCATGACGGTGGCCGACTTCCGCGCGCCCGCTCCGGAGGACTGCCACACGTCCGTTGCCGTTGACCTGGACCACGGCAAGTTCTGGGATTTGGTCATCGATGCGATTGAACGGATTGGCGAACCAACGCACGACGGCGGCGCTTCCGCAGATGCGCTGGTCACCGAAACTGCCGAGGCCGTGCTGGCTGGAGAGGCCAAGTGATGACTACCCCAACCGCCACCCGCAACAACGTCACAGCCCTGATGGTTGCCCTGCTGGCGGCCTGTGTGGCCTTCCAGCTCAACGCGTCCATGCTCAGCCCGGCGCTGGTGACCATGGGCAACGAACTTCAGACCGACCAGGCAACCATCGGCCTGTCGCAGACCTGGTTCTTCACGGCTGCAGCCCTCTTCTCCTTGTTCCTGCCTCGCCTGAGCGACATCGTGGGCCGCAAGAAGATCCTCCTCGGCATGATGCTCCTCATGGCCGTGGGCTCGGTCATTGCGGCCTTGGCCCCGGATGTCACCTGGCTGTTCGTTGGCCGTATCATCCAAGGCGTCAGCGGCCCGACTGTTCCGCTGTGCCTCATCATGCTTCGCTCGGCCGTGAGCAACAACCGCAAGTACGGCGCACTCATGGGCCTCATCACCGCGGTCAACGGTGGCGTTGCGGGCGTTGATTCGTTCGTAGGCGGCTACTTCGCGGAGAACTTTGGATTCCGCAGCATCTTCTGGCTCATGGTGGCCCTGGCAATCGTGGCTACTTTCCTGATTGCCTTCCTGGCCAATGAGAGCAAGCCCGCCGCCGGCACCACCATGGACTGGCTCGGCGTGTTCTTCATTGTCATCGCCGTCGGTGCCCTGCTGACCGCCCTGAATGAGGGTGCCAAACTCGCCACTGCCTTCGACGCCGGAACCCTGACCTTCGCCGTCGTGCTGACCGTGGTCGCCGCCGTCGCGTCCTTCGCCTTCTGGACCGTGGAGAAGCGCGCCAAGCAGCCGATGGTGGAAACCGTGCACCTGCGGCAGCGTTCCACGTGGGCTCCCCTGCTGACCACGACGCTCACCATGACCGGTATCTTCGCGGTGATCAACGGAATCGTCCCGGCGTACGTCCAGGCCGCCGACCCCGGTTTCGGCGTGGGACCCACCGAGATGTCGCTCATCATCCTTACCCCGTACGCCCTGCTCGGTTGGCTTTTCGGGCCGATCAGCGGCCGGCTGGCTCCGGTCCTGGGCTACACAAAGGTGCTTCGCATCGGCCTCGTCGGCAGCCTCGTGGCCTTGGCAATCATTGCCCTGTTCGGCCTCAACAACCTGCCCATGATGATCGTCGGCACGGCCTTGCTGGGCATCATGTACGCCGGTACGGTCAACATCATGCTGAACGGACTGGGCGTGGTGCTCTCCCCGCAAGGCAACCCGGGCTTCCTTCCGGGCATGAACGCCGGGGCCTTCAACCTCGGCGCCGGACTCAGCTTCCTGGTCCTGCCCGCAGTCCTGGTGGCTACCTCAGCGCTGGGTGACGCGAAGGGGTCCTACCTGACGGTCGTCGTCGTTGGTTTTGCCATCACCTTCGCCGCGTTCGCCGCATCGCTGCTGATCCCCAAGCCGGTCGACGCCGAAGTAGCCGAACACGAAGAGGTAGCAGCATGAGCAGGTCCGGGATCGTCGTCGTCGGTTCGCTCAATGCCGACCTCACCATCTACACCGAGCGCCTCCCCCAGCCCGGAGAGACCGTGCATGGCAACGGCTTCGCGGTGAATCCCGGCGGCAAGAGCGCCAACCAGGCCGTCGCGGCCAGCAAGCTCGGCGGGCATGTGACGCTGATCGGTGCCGTCGGCGAGGACGCCAACGGGACGATGCTCCTCGAGTCCACCGCGGGTGCCGGCGTGGATGTCTCCCGCGTCCGGCGCTGCGACACGGCCACCGGCGTGGCGGTGATCTCCGTGGACGCGCGCGGCGAGAACAGCATCATCATCTCCGCTGGCGCCAACGGCACCCTCGCCCCCGCGGACGTGGACTTCGACGCGTTCCGCGACGCCGCCGTCGTCTGCCTCTGCCTGGAGGTGGGCATCGACACCGTGGTAGCCGCCGCCCAAGCCGGGCACGACGCCGGAGCAACGGTCCTGCTGAACCTGTCGCCCTACGCTGAGGTGCCGGAGTTGTTGGCCGGATTGGCCGACGTCCTGCTGGTGAACGCCCACGAGGCCGCACTGTTCCTGGGTTCGGAGGCCGGCATCCCGGATCCGGACGCTGCAGTGGAAGCCTGGGAGCCCGTGCGGAGCCGCTTTGCGGACCGGGGCCTGCAGCGGGTGCTCGTGACCTTGGGCGCGCAGGGTTCCGTGGTGCTGGATTCGCTGGCCGTGGGCGGGCAGCTGACCCGCATTGCTCCAACGCAGGTCTCGGCCGTGGATACGACAGGTGCCGGGGACGCCTTCACGGGTGCCGTGGCTGCGCGTTTGGCCGCCGGCGATTCGTTGGTGGCCGCTGCGTCGTTTGCCTCGGTGGCGGCTGCGCTGGCTGCAACAAAGAAGGGCACGCAAGCTGCGTACCCCACCCTCGAGCAGGTAGAAGCCGCCCAGCCATTTCCCAACTAGATCGCATTCGTGCGCGTTTAGAGCCCTCAAAACGTGCACAACTGCGACCTACATGGGTTAGGCCGGGCCGAGCATTTTTGAGCTCCTGTCACCGGATATGACAAATTCGACACAGAAAGTGACACGTGATTCGAGTAATCCACTAGCCAAGTCGGGGCGACATGAATCATGCTTGCACCATGTACTCAACGTCGAGCCCATACCGCGTCATTACGGTCTGCACCGGGAACATCTGCCGCTCGCCCATGGCAGCCCTCATGCTCACCGAAGCCTTCAAAGCGGAAGGACTCGGCCACCTCGTTGAGGTGGACTCCGCAGGGACAACGGGATACGAGGTGGGACACCCCATCGATCCCCGCGCGGCCCGTGTCCTGATGGCCCAGCACATCGCGTCAGAGGACCACATCGCACGGGAATGGCGGCGTGAGTGGTTCATTGAGAGGGACCTGATCCTGGCACTGGACGTCGACCACTTCGGCTGGCTCCAGGAAGGCGCTCCGGACAAGGAAGCACTGGGCAAAGTCCGCATGCTCCGCAGTTTCGACCCCGCAATGGCCGACCGCAGCTCCCTCGACCAAGGCATCGAGGACCCTTGGTACGGCGGCCATACGGACTTCGACAACACGTGGATCCTCATCAGGGCAGCGGTCCCGGGAATCGTGCAGCACGTCAAGGCGGCTATCGCCGAACGCGAAGGAGCAGGTCGGCTGGACGGGTCAGAGGACCACCAGCAGGTAACCTCTATGTCATGACCCCTGCCCCCGTGATTATTGCTGTCGACGGGAGGTCAGGCGCAGGCAAGACCACCCTCGCCGTTGAACTGGCCGCCCGCCTTCGGGAGCACCACAAAGTTTCCCTGTTCCATCTTGAAGACATCTACCCCGGCTGGAACGGGCTGGCAAGCGGCATTGAGCGCTATGTGGCAACGGTGCTTGCTCCGCTGCGCGAGGGCAAACCCGCGGAATGGATCAGCTGGGACTGGGAGAAGCACTACGACGGTCGTACCCAGGTCACGCTCCCCGCGGAAATCGTCATCGTTGAAGGCGTCGGCGCGGCAGCCCAAGCCGCCCGCGGCATGCTCGACGCCGTCGTATGGGTGGAAGCATCAGGCGAGGACCGCCGTCGTCGGGCCCTTGCGCGCGACGGCGGGAGCTACGAGCCGTACTGGGACGCCTGGGCGCAGCAGGAAGAAGAGTGGCTGGCCGTCGACCCTGTGACGGAAGCGGCGGACATCCGCGTGCAGAACCCCGCCGACGGCAGCGCCCCCGCGCACGTGCTGCAGGCCATGACGTACCTTGCACCGCTGGCCGCCGTGCTCTCGCCCGAGTTGAGCGCGCGACGCGGCCTGCAGCTTCGGGCGGAACGGATCGACGCGGCGCCCGACGCCGAAGCCCTCTTCCAGGACGTTTACGGCTTGTCAACGAACGCCGTCTGGCTCGATTCTTCCAATGCCGACACCGCCATCACCGGCGGCGCACAGGCCGCCGCCCGCAGCCGGTTCAGCATCATGGCCGACGACGGCGGGACGTTCGGCCAGTCTGTCCGCCACTCTTCCGGGACTACGTGGGTGACGACCGGCTCGGCCACCGTGCGCAGCTCCGGCCCCTTCTTCCGCTGGCTGGACTCAGTGTGGGGCCGCCGGGCAGTGCGCTCTCCCGAGGGATACGACGGCCAGTTCACGCTGGGCTGGCTGGGGTACCTCGGTTACGAGCTCAAGCGGGAAACCGGCGGCAACGACGTCAGCTCCGCTACCCCGGACGCGGCGCTGATCTTCGCCGGCCGGGCGCTGGTTCTGGACCACCGCGAGCACGCCGTCTGGCTGCTCGCTTTGGAAGCGCCCGACGCCGACGAATGGTTCAGCGCTGCCCGCGCCGCCGTGGGGGCTGCTGACGCACACCCTGCCGTGCACCCGGCAACGGTCCGCCCGGTTTCCGGCCTCCCGGTTTCCGGCCGCCGCGCCGTGGGTGTCCCCATCGATACCGCCGGGCAAGCCGTTGCGGCCGCTTCCCCGGAGTTCGCCTGCAGGGATTCGGCCACCGACTACAAGCGCAAAATCACCGAGGCCCAGCACGAAATCAGCGAGGGAAACTCCTACGAGGTCTGCCTTACCACCACGCTCGAGGCATCCGCGGGGGAACTGGATCCGTGGCAAAGCTACCAAGCCCTGCGTCGCCGGAACCCCGCCCCGTTCGCGAGCTACCTGCGGTTCGGCGGCTTGGCGATTGCCAGTACGTCACCGGAACGCTTCCTGCGGATCACCTCCGACGGCGGGATGCGGGCAGAACCCATCAAGGGCACGCGCCGTCGTTCGGCAGATGACGCCGAGGACATCCGGCTGCGGCACGATCTTGAGACCTCGTTGAAAGACCGCGCCGAGAACATCATGATCGTGGACCTGCTCCGCAACGACCTCAGCCACTTCGCGGTGCCGGGCTCGGTGACGGTGAGCAGGCTGTGCGCGATCGAAAGTTACGCCACCGTCCACCAAATGGTCAGCACCGTGGACGCCCACCTGCGGCCCGGGGCTCCGCGGGCAGAGGCCGTGGCTGCCGCCTTCCCGGCCGGTTCCATGACCGGGGCGCCGAAGATCAGCACCATGGACATCCTGGACCGCTTGGAAGCAGGCCCGCGTGGCGTCTACTCCGGCGCCATCGGCTACTTTTCGATGAACGCCGCTACGGACCTGGCGGTCGTCATCCGCACGTTGGTGATAAACCCCGACGGCGGCGGCGGACGAACGCTCAGCCTGGGGGTCGGCGGGGCGGTTACTGCGGACTCGACGCCGGATGACGAGTACGACGAGATCCGCACGAAGGCCTTCGGCGTGCTGTCGACCCTTGGAGCAACGTTCCCGTCCTGAGACTCCGTGGGCGTTCCGTTGGCTGCTTCGTTTGGGGCTTTCCGGGAGCCTTTACTGGAGGGTGGCCGTCAGCCGGGCCACGTTGTCCACATACTTGGCAAGAGGGGGTCTGTGCACCCAATCCTCGAGGGTAAGCTCACGGGAAACCTCGCGATACGTGGACTCCACGGCCCGCATGAGGTTCACGGTGTCGGCGCCCAGGAGCATCACCGATACCTCCATGTTCAAGGAGAAGGAGCGCATGTCCATGTTGCTGGAACCGAGCACCGCCACTTCGTCGTCGATCGTGAAGTGCTTGGCGTGGAGGACGTACGGAGCCCGGTACAGGTAGATGCGGACCCCCGCGCCCAGGAGTGCTTCGTAGTAGGACCGTTGGGCGTGGTGGACCAGGAACTGATCGCCCTTTTCCGAGACAAACAACTCCACGTCAACGCCCCGTTGGGCAGCAGTGGTGATGGCGTAGAGCAGCGAATCGTCAGGGACGAAGTACGGGCTGCAAATGGAGATCCGGTGCTGTGCCGAATAGATCAGGGTGTTGAACAGGCGAAGGTTGTTCTCGGTTGAGAACCCCGGACCGCTCGGCACCACCTGGGCCGTGACGCGTCCCGGATTCGACTGCTCTGGAAGGCGCAGCTGGTCTTCAAGGGATTCGTCGGTCTCGCTGAGCCAGTCGGTGGCGAAGACGACGTTGAGGGTCGGGACGATCGGACCTTCGAGGCGGGCCATGAGCTCCACCCATTTCCGGCCCACCTTGCGATGCTTGGGGTTGTTGTAGGACGGCTCAATCAGGTTCTGCGAACCCGTGAAGGCCAGCAAGCCGTCGATCACCAGGATCTTGCGGTGGTTACGGAGATCGGGGCGGCGCCACTGCCCGTGGATGGGTAGCAGGGGAAGCATGGGCCGCCACTGGATCTTGCTCGCTTTGAGCCTGCGCTTCAACCGCCGGTAACCCTTGATGCGGAGCGTGCCAATGTGGTCAAAGAGCAACCGGACAGTGACGCCGCGTTCCGTGGCGTTCTCCAGTTCGGTCAGCAGTTCATCAGTCACGTAGTCGCTGCTCATGATGTAGAACTCGGCGTTGATGTAGCTCTTGGCCCCGCGGATGGCCTCTGTCATGGCCTTGATGGACTCTTCGTAGCCGGGGATGAGTTCCACTTTGTTTCCGTCAACCATGGGCAAGGAACCCAGCCGGTGGTTAAGCTCGCCGGCCGAACGGACCCATTCCGGGCCGGAGTACTCGCTCGTGGGGTCGGACAGTTCGGACGTGACGGACCGGACCCTGTGGTTGACCGCTTCCTGCTGTTCCCTCCGGCGCTTGGAGAGCCTGAAGTTGCCGAACAGCAGGAACAGGATGAAGCCCACGGAAGGAATCAGGAAGACGGCCAGCAGCCAGGCCATGGCCGTGGTGGGGCGGCGATTACCGGGAATGATGCCCAGGAGGACAATGCGCATGATGACTTCCGCAATGACCCAAACGCCCAAAAGCCACGTCCATTCAGGGCCCAGCGGAAAAGGGAAAAGCATTCGACAAACCCCCACGGTTCATGAACTAACGGTGACCACAGCCTATCCGCCGTGCGGGTTGCCGGGCGCCACTAAGCTGGGATCATGACTTCTCCCGCGCCAACGGTCCTCGTTTTCCTTGATCCCGCCTACCCGAACGGCAGGGTGGCCGATTCCAGCCAGCCGCAGCTCATGGCCACGGATCTGGGTGCCACACGCGGTGACGGAGTCTTTGAATCCCTGCTTGCCGTCCAAGGCAGGCCTCGCAAGGTACAGGCGCATCTGAACCGCTTGGGCAGTTCCGCAGCGGCACTCGATCTGGCCATTCCGGAGCAGGACGCCTGGCGCAGCGCCATCGATACCGCCCTCGCCGAATTCCGCACGAACTACCCTGCTCCAACGCCCGAGGAAGACGAAGTCGTCGTCAAGCTCCTGGTGACCCGCGGCGTCGAAGGCGCCGCAACGCCCACGTGCTGGGTCCAGGCTTCGCCCTCACCCGCGGGCAGTCGCCGGCAGCGCGAGACGGGCATCGACGTCGTACTTCTTGACCGCGGTTTCGACACCGAAGCCGGCGAACGCGCGCCCTGGCTGCTGCTGGGCGCCAAGACGCTGTCCTACGCCGTGAACATGGCCGCGCTGCGTTACGCGCACAAGCAGGGGGCGGACGACGCCATCTTCACATCCACCGACGGCCGCGTCCTTGAAGGGCCCACCTCCACGGTGCTGCTAGCGCACCTGGAGACGGTGGACGACGGCGAAGGTTCCGTCAAGACGGTCCGCCGCCTGATCACGCCCCAACTGGACAGCGGCATCCTGCCCGGCACGTCCCAGGGCGCCCTTTTTGCGACGGCTAAGGCAGCGGGCTGGGAGCTGGGCTACGGTCCGCTGGTGCCTCAGGACCTCTTTGATGCTGATGCTGTCTGGTTGATTTCGAGCATTCGCTTGATCGCGCCCGTCAACCACATCAATGGCCAGGAAATCGGCTCGCCCGCAGTCCGCAAGCAGCTGACCGCTGAGTTGAACCAGCTTTTCGCGGGCATCGAATAGGAACACGTCCTGGACGTGCGCCTTGGGTGCAGCGGGGGGTGCGCCGCGGGGGTGCACCCTGGGTGCAGGCGCCTGCACGGAAGCTGCCCGCAAGGAACCTAACAGACAGCACATGAAGTAATCGCTCTGATGACGCTCTGATTAGAAACTCTTAAGCTCAGGCTTTGCGCTCCTTCGCGTCCAATCGGCTTCCTTAGCCTCCTTGAAATGGGGCTTCGTCCTGTGATGAACCTTGTTCTCGTGTTAGTTGGATCACCTCCTCCTTGCACCATCTTTTAGAGTTTGCCGGCTAACTTTCCGGAGGGAATATGGGACTCAGCTCCCCAACACATGCCGAGGGATCGGCCACCGACGCGTCGTCGGACAGAAGGCCTTCAGACGTTGATGCATCGGATCGAGGGTCTTCCGCCGAAGGCCTTCGCCGTTCCATGGGTGCCCGCCACCTGGTGATGATCGCCATGGGCGGCGTCATCGGTTCGGGCCTGTTTGTCAGCTCGGGTTACACCATCGCCACCGCAGGACCACTGGGAGCCGTCATCGCTTTCCTCGTCGGCGCCGTGGTGGTCTACCTGGTCATGGCCTGCCTCGGGGAGCTCGCCGTTGCGTTCCCCGTCTCAGGCGCGTTCCACATTTATGCAGCGCGGACCATTGGGCCCGCCACCGGCTTCGCCACTGCATGGTTGTATTGGCTCTGCTGGGCGGTGGCCCTGGGATCGGAGTTCACAGCAGCCGGGTTGCTCATGCAGCGCTGGTTCCCGGACGTCGACGTCTGGATCTGGTGCTTCATCTTCGCCGCCGTCCTCTTCACCCTCAATGCGATTTCATCGCGTGTCTTTGGCGAATCGGAGTTCTGGTTCGCGCTGATCAAGGTTGCCGCCGTCGTCGGCCTGATCCTCCTGGGCGGCGCCGCTTTGCTGGGCTTCCACCCGCTGGCACAGGGCGATTACCCGTCATTGACGGAGAACTTCACCACCTCCCAAGGCCTGTTCCCCAACGGCTTCACCGGCGTTTTTGTAACGTGCCTGGCCGTGTTCTATGCGTTCTCCGGTTCGGAACTCATCGGTGTGGCTGCGGGTGAAACCGAGGATCCGGGCAAGAACATCCCCAAGGCCATGCGCACCACGGTCATCCGGCTCATGATCTTCTTTGTCGGGGCGATTCTGGTCATCGCAGCAACCATCCCTTATGAGAAGGTCAGCGTTGACGAAAGCCCGTTCGTGACGGTGTTCTCAATGCTGGGCATCCCGTTCGCTGCGGACATCATGAACTTCGTGATCATCACAGCGTTGTTGTCCGCCGGCAACTGCGGCCTCTTCTCCTGTGCGCGGATGCTGTTCTCCCTAGCCGACGAGGGCCATGCGCCCAAGGCGTTCCGAAAGCTCACCAAGCGCGGTATCCCCATGGTCGCACTCTGCGTCAGCATGCTGGGCGGGCTGGCATCGTTGATCAGCAGCGTCGTGGCGCCCGCCACTGTCTACCTTGTGTTGGTCTCTGTTGCGGGCTTCGCAACCGTGGGCGTTTGGATGTCGATCGTGGCCTCGCACTTCGTTTACCGGCGGACCTTCGTAAGGAACGGCGGCGACCTCTCCTCGCTCCCCTACCGCGCTCCGCTGTTCCCGCTGGTACCAATCCTCGCGTTTGGGCTGTGCGTTGTGTCCCTGGTGGGCATCGCCTTCGATCCCAACCAGGTTGCAGCGCTGCTGTTCGGCATCCCGTTCGTTGGTGCTTGCTATGCCGTCTTCTACTTCAAGTACGGACGACGCCGGCGACTCCCCCAGGCGGTCGAGGGCAAGGCCTCTGTAGGCTCCTGACCTCTTGTGGAACCAGGGCAGTCTTTTACCAGGGCAGCTTTTCCAGGGCAGCCCCCGAGCAACCTTCATTGGTTGCGCGGGGGCTGCCTTCGTCTGCAAATCTCTATCTAAACGGCCACGAAGCCTCGGCGGGGTGTGCCGCCACCACCCACTTTGAGGCGGCGGAGGCCCAACACGCCGGGGAAACCCCGCCCCGCGGCGCCTAGTGAGCCCAAAGAGGGTCGTGGAGGTACGCCTGGATAGCTACTTCTTGGCCACCCGGACCGGATGCTCGCTGAGGATGGACAGCCTGTTGAAGGCATTGATGCCGATTGCTGCCATGCAAATCACACTGATCTGCTCGTCCGAATAGTGCTCCCGCGCTTCAGCGAAGAGCTCGGCGCTGGGCCTGGAGGTGCTCATTCGGGTGATCTGCTCGGCGATCTTCATGGCCAGGACCTCTGCGGCCTCGAACAGCCCCACTTCCCTGTAGACGGCAACCAGGGACAACCGCTGTTCCGTCTCTCCGTACTTCAAGGCCCGCCGGTGATGAAGGTCCAGGCAGAACGCGCATCCGTTGATTTGCGAACACAGGTAGTTGATGAGCTCCAAGGTCTTCCGCGGAATCCCCACCCGGTCGGCTTCATCCACTAACTGCTGCGAGTAGTGCGTCAACGTGGCGTAGAGGTCCGGCTGTTGCTTATCCAGATAGCCGGCGAGGCGCGGCGTTGTCTCCTGTTCGGGCATGCTTGGAGCCTAGCGCAACGGTACGTGATAGAGCGCCGCCCAGAAACGGGCGGGACGTGATAAAGGGATCACTCGCCGGGGACGATGTCCGCCGCGAGGCGGATGTGGTTCTCGGCCAGCCACTGCGGGTTGAAGGCTTTGCTGAGGTAGTTCGTGCCGGCGTCGGGGGCTATCGCCACCACCACCGAACCGTGGGGCGCCGCCCCGGCCACCCGCAAGGCCGCTGCCACGGTGAGTCCCGACGACGGCCCCAAGGACAGGCCCTCTTCGTCAAGAAGCCGGTGTACCACTGTGTAGACCTCGTCGTTGGGGATGCGGAGGAAGCGGTCAACGATCGAGCGGTCGAAGATCTTGGGCCACTCCGCGGCCGGCCATGAGTTCCCCACGCCATCCACCAGGATTTCGCCGGGGTGGCCGCCGCTGTAGGCGGAGCCGTAGGGATCGGCGCCCACCACCTCCACATGGCCGCCCGGCCGTTCCTTCGCCACCCGCTCCTTCAGGTACCGCCCGTTGCCGCTGATGGTCCCGCCTGTGCCGATGCCCGCCACGAAGTGGGTAATGGTTCCCCCGGTCTGTTCCCAGATTTCCGGCCCCGTGGTCCGGTAATGCGCCAGTGGGTTGGCCGGGTTGTCGAACTGCATGGGTCGCCATGCTCCGGGAGTCCCATCCACGATGCGGGCAGCCACGGCCCGCGCGTTTTCCGGGGATTCGGACGGCGCACTCCAATCCGTCAGGATCACCCGCGCACCGTAGCTGTGCAGGGCAGCGAGCTTCTCCGAGGAGATGGTGTCGCCGGTAACCACCACCACCGGATGCCCGGTGAGGCGTCCGATCAGCGCCAAGCCGATCCCCGTATTGCCCGAGGTACTCTCCACAATGGTGGCCCCGGGTTTCAGCTCCCCGGACTGTTCGGCCGCCCGGACCATGCTCAGGGCTGTCCTGTCCTTGATGGACCCTCCGGGGTTCTCCGATTCCAGCTTGATGTGGATGCTGCTGCCCAGCCCACGGCCCAGGACCTCGAGCTTCACCAGCGGGGTGTTCCCCACTCTGTCCAGCACAGAGGCATCCAGCGCGTCAGCCGGGACGGTTGCTGCATGCGCACCGTGCTGCCGGTTTGCCGTAGTCACCATTCGTTTCCACCTTCCCGGAGTCCGTCAAGAACAACCCGAAGCTCCCGCCGCGCGCGCTCCACCAGTTCCGACGCCGGCGGCCGATCCGCGAGGACGTCGGCCAGACGGCCGACGACGGCGGCAGTCCCCTTGCCCAGCGGCTGCGCAGCTCCCGCTTCGAGCAGCAGATAGGACGCGGTCAGTGCCTCGATGGCGAGGAGCTTCTCCACGGCGTCCACGGACTTCCCGAGTTGCTGCAGCGCCAGCGGAGCAAGGGTTGAATGGTCTTCGACGTCGGCGGACAGGGTTGGCGCCCCAAGGGTGGCCGGCGCTGCCAGGAATTTCAGTTCGGCGAGGAGCCCGGCCGCCGAGTACCACAGCAGCCCCGGCAATTCTTCCTGCACCAGGCCGGTCCCCGCCGCGGCAGCAAGGTGCTTCGCCCGGATGGCACGCTGCGGCGGGTACAGCTTGGCGATCCTGCGTTCACTCGGAATACCCACGTGGGCGAGCGCCAAGCGCAAGCCCTCGAAGGCCAACGCCAACTGCATCGGCTGGAAATTGCCCCCGGAGACCATCTGCCCCGATTCGAGGTCCACCAGCGGATTGTCGCCCCTGCCGTTCAACTCCACGTCCAACGCTGCCGCCAACTGCCCCACCGCGGCCCTGAACGCCCCGTGCGTCTGAGGCGCAGCCCTGAGGGACAGGGGGTCCTGCACGGAAACTTCCGGGCGCACGTCTTCCAGCCACCCGCCGCTCAACAGGCGGCGGACGGCGGCGGCCGATTCCCGTTGGCCGTCCACGGCCTTGGCCGATTGGATAGCCGGCGAGAAGGGGCTGAGGTTGCCGCCGCCGTCGTACCTTGCGATGGTCTCCAGGGAGAGGGCGAGCGCGACGTCCGCAAGCCGGGCCACATGCCGCAACCTCAGCAAGGCGAGGGTGCCGGCACCTACCGAATAGGCATTGGCGCTGACGAGGGCCAAGGCCTCACCGGCGTGGAGCGTGAGGGGCTGAAGTCCGGCGTCCGCGAGGGCCTTGGCGCCGGGCACCAGGACGCCGGATGCGTCGAGCGCTTCTCCCTCACCGATCGCGACGGCGGCGACGGCGGCCAGTTGGGTGAGGTCGGAGGAGCCCACCGAACCTTCGGCCGGGATGGCGGGGTGGACGCCGCGGTTCAGGAGGTCGGCGTAGAAGCGGGCTGTTTCGGGCCGGACGCCGGAGCCGCCGCGGCTGAATCCGACCAGTCGGGCGAGGATCACGGCACGTGCTTCGGCGCGGCTCAGGCAGGGTCCCACCCCGCTGTTGTGGTACCTGACCACCTGCACTTGGTAGGCAAGGATGGAGCCGTCCTCAACAGCGGTATCGCGGCCGGATCCCAGGAGGGTGTTGAGGCCGTAAACCCGCTCGCCGGAGGCCGCCACGTGCTCCACGACTTCCCGTGAACGGCCGATCAATGTCAGGGCATCGTGGTTGAGTTTCACGTGGCAGGAGTCGTCTGCCGCCGCCATGGCGATACTTTCGGCATGCACGGGCGCCGTCCCGATCAGCAGCACCTTCGACTCCGGAAACATGGTCAGAAATCCAGGAGATTCTGCCGGAAACCGCCGTTGCCATAGCTTTTCCTCAGCAGGCCGCGGCGACGAAGTTCGGGAGTCAGTTTGTCCAGGACCCCATGCACCGTCACCGGATCGACGAACCCGGAAAACAGGAAGCCGTCACCGCCCACGGCCTCGCCCGTCTCCTCGAGGTAGTCGGCGATCTCTCCGGCGGTCCCGATGATCGAATCACCTGCGCCGCCGCTGCGGGCCTGCAGGATCTGCCGCAGCGTGGACCCGGGACGAGCCGCTTTGGCGAAGTGTTCCAGCGTTCCTTGGTTGCTGTTGGTGCTCAGCTCGGGGAGGGGCTGATCGAGGTCGAATTGCTTGAAGTCGATCACCGAAAGGTAGGAGATCGAGTTGAGCTGGCTGTCGATGTCCCGCTGGGTCAGCTCCTTGCGCCGTGCCCGCAGTTCCTCCCCCTCCGCGGCAGACCCCACCACGGTGGGCTTGAGGACAAAAAGTACCTTGACGTCGTCGGGATTCCGTCCTGCATGTGCGGCTTCGGCACGGATGGAATCGCGGTAGGCCTTCATCCCGTCGACGCCCCGGGCCAGGGCGATGGCGACGTCAGCGTGGCCACCCGCGAACGCCTTGCCCCGGGGCGATGCACCGGCCTGCACCAGTACGGGTTCCTCGGGAAGGGGTGCCGTATTCAGCGGACCCCGGACCTTGAAAAACTGCCCGTCGTGGTTGATGGGATGGACTTTGGTGTGGTCCGCAAACCGGCCTGCCTCCACGTCCTCCAGCACGGCGTCCGGTTCCCAGCTCCGCCAAAGCCGCCGAACGACGTCGACGAATTCCTCCGCCTTTTCATACCGCAGGTCGTGCTCGATCTGCTGGTCCAGTCCGTAATTCTGCGCGGCGAGGTCGCTGCCGGAGGTCACCACGTTCCAGCCGAGTTGGCCCCCGGAGAAATGCTGCAGGGTGGCAAGGAGCCTGGCCGCGGTGAAAGGCGGGTAGAAGGACGCGCTGATGGTGGGCACAATGCCGAGGTGTTCGGTCGCGGACAGCAGGTACGGCACCAGCGCGAGGGGATCGTGCTTGGGAGCGAAGGAGGCGTGCGCAAGCGACACTTCCGCGGTGCCGCCGTACGTGTCCGGGACGGTGAGTGAATCTTCGATGATGAACAGGTCCAGCCCCGAGCGTTCAAAAGCCCGGACGGCCTCCTGGTAGAGCGCAGGCTTCTTCCAGTCGTAGCCCAGGCTGTAGCCGGGAGTCCCCCAGCCCTGGACACCGAATCCATGGCCCACGAACCATCCGAAATGCAGCATGGGCTTGAGTGTAGAACTGCTCTGTCCGTTCACCGCGACCTGATTTCATGCGAAGTTACAGGGGGTCGTATTGCGTCAATTATGCTCCCGTGACGTCTTAAATGGTCCAGTCCCGGCGGCCGGTCCGGTTACGCAACATGACGACGGCGGGACACCCGCCACATGCGTCGCAACGGCCGCGGATGTTATTTTCTTCTTGAGTAATGAGTACCAGCGCCAAGCCCTGACTTGCTGGTCGGCAACCCTCTCCCGCGGCGGGGTGCCTCAGGTGACTACTCGGCGTATTCGACACTTCGAACTGCAAGCGTGACTGAGGAGCACATTAATGCCTGAACCCACCGAAGAGAGACTTTCCTACCGTTTGATCACGGGCCCGGACACCCGGGACTTCTGCGAACGGATCAGCAACGCCCTCGCTGAAGGCTACGTCCTGCATGGCAGCCCGTCGGCCACCTTCAACGGCACGGACGTCATCGTGGCACAGGCCGTGGTGTTGCCTGCCGCCGTCGCCAGCGCGGATGCCGCCGTGGCCAATGCCGTGGATGAGCTGGAGAACGACGAGGACGAGGCAGCATTCGAGGGCCACGCATGAGCTACGCCGGAGACCTGACCCCGCAGGATGCCTGGGCGAAGCTGCAGGACGGTGCCATCCTGGTGGACGTCCGCACCGAGGGCGAATGGGCCCACATCGGCATCCCCGACACCAAGGCCACGGAAAACGATCCCCTGTTCATCCAGTGGAACCTTGCAGGCGGCGTCCCGAACTCCCGCTTCATCGAAGACCTGCAGCAACAGGCACCCGAGGGAGACGGCGTTGAGCTTGTGTTCCTTTGCCGGTCCGGACAGCGCTCCATTGCTGCGGCCATCGCCGCAACACAGGCAGGTTTCACCGCCTACAACGTCCTCGAAGGCTTCGAAGGTGAACCGGACCGTTACGGCGAACGAACCGTCAACGGCTGGAAAAACCGCGGCCTGCCAACCAACCTTGGAAACGAATAAGAAGTGACTTTCAACCCTGACGCCGCCGGCTGGAATCCAGACACCCAAGCCGTTCGCGGTGGCCTTGACCGTACCAATTTCCAGGAAACGGCGGAGCCCGTCTTCCTCAACTCCGGCTTCGTCTACGAGTCGGCGGCAGCTGCCGAGCGCGCCTTCACCGGGGAAGACGAACGCTTCGTCTACTCCCGCTACGGCAACCCCTCCGTTGCCACCTTCCAGGAGCGGCTGCGTCTCCTTGAAGGCACCGAAGCCTGCTTCGCGACGGCGTCGGGCATGTCCGCAGTCTTCACTGCCCTTGGTGCCTTGCTGGGCGCCGGCGACCGGGTGGTTGCCGCCCGCTCGCTCTTTGGTTCCTGCTTTGTGATCCTCAACGAGATCCTGCCGCGCTGGGGCGTGGAGACCGTGTTCGTGGACGGCCCCGACCTTGACCAGTGGCGCGCTGCCCTCTCCGAGCCCACCACCGCGGTGTTCTTCGAGTCCCCCTCCAACCCGATGCAGGAGATCGTGGACATCGCAGCCGTCAGCGAGCTCGCGCACGCCGCCGGGGCAACAGTGGTGGTGGACAACGTCTTTGCCACTCCCCTGCTCCAGCGCTGCGGCGACCTCGGCGCCGACGTCATCGTGTACTCCGGCACCAAGCACATCGACGGCCAAGGCCGCGTACTGGGCGGTGCGATCCTGGGTACCAAGGAGTTCATCGAAGGCCCGGTCAAGCAGCTCATGCGGCACACCGGACCGTCATTGTCCGCGTTCAACGCGTGGGTGCTGACCAAGGGCCTGGAGACCATGGGCCTGCGGGTGAACCACAGTTCCGCCTCTGCGCTGAAGATTGCCGAATGGCTGGAAGACCAGCCTGCGATCAACTGGGTCAAATACCCCTTGCTCACGTCCCACCCGCAGTATGAGCTGGCCGCCAAGCAGATGAAGGCCGGTGGTACCGTGCTGACGTTCGAGCTTTCGCCGTCGTCCGGCCGCTCCACCAAGGAAGCCGCGTTCGCCTTGCTCGACGGGTTGCGGGTCATCGACATCTCCAACAACCTGGGCGACTCGAAGTCGCTCATTACCCACCCGGCTACCACCACCCACAGGGCCATGGGACCCGAAGGCCGTGCAGCCATCGGGCTCTCCGACGGCGTGGTCCGGTTGTCCGTTGGGCTCGAGGACGTCAACGACCTCATCCTGGATCTGGAGAAGGCCCTCAAACAGGTCTAATCTCATGCCATGAGGCATCCATACCGCCGCGCGGGGGCTGTCATTGTTGCGGGTTCGGTCGTGTGGCTGGCGGGAATTTCTCCCGTGCCCCGCGTCTATACCACCCAGGATCCGGCCGAGCGTTTGAGGCTGCTTCTAAGGGGTGAGCGGGGATGGGTGGCGGGCCACCACGTGGCCGCAGCCGGGACCGCGGCCGTGCCGATTGGATTCGCCGCCTTGGCACGGGCCATGCCTGACGCCAAGGCCAGGCACTGGCTAGAGGCTTCGGCTGCCGCGCTCTTGGCCGGAGCTCCGCTGTTTGTGTACAGCCTGTCCCGGAGGGCGTCGGACCTTGAACGGTTTGCGTATCGTCGCGGCTCGAATGTTCCGTTCCTGGGCTACTCATGGCTGCACATTGCCGGCCTGGCCGCCCTCGGCACCGGCCTCCTGCGATCGCCGGCAAAACGCTGGGTGGGGGTGACGGCCAGCAGCGCTGCGGTACTTTTCGCTGGCATCCTGCTCAAGGCCAAGGACATTCCGCCGTTCGTCTTCTACGTCACGGAGGCGACTGTGGGAGGGTACTTGATGGTGTGGGATCCGGAGCCTCCCGCGGGCGATCCCGGGGTTGGTTGAGTTCCTAGGCCCGGCGGACGCGTGCCAGCACGGGATCGGGATCCTTGATGGCACCTCCCGGTGTGCCGGAGGCGGTGACTTTGACGGCATGCCCCACCACAGCACCCAACGCCTCTACACTCGGCGGACTGCCTGCGGGGCTTTGGCCGTCCCGTTGGCGGCTGTTGAAGCGTGCCGCAGCTTCCCGTTGCTGATGGGCGCCGTTTCCGCGCTCCAGGATGTCCGCTAAACCTGCTTTCACCAGTTCCAGCTCGCCCTGTTCCGTCAAGACAGGGGCCAAGTAGTCCACCAACGCCCACACCACGCTTGTGGCCGGTTCGGGACGGAATTCGCCAAAGTCAAGAAGGTCACCCCGCAAACCCATGTTGCTGGCTTGGAAACTGGCCATGCGCAACAACGCCGTCGGCACCGAGGCGGGTTCAACGCCGTCGAGCATCTCCCGGGTGGCCGTCTCCACCAAAGCCCGCACCAGCACGGCGATCAAGGCCGCATCCTCCGAACGCAAGCAGACGTCGGCAACCCGGACTTCCACTGTGGGGTGGTCCCGGGAGAGGCGGGCGTCAAAGTAGATCATGCCCTCATCCAGCAGCACGCCCGTCTCCAACAACCGCTTGACCATCCGCCGGTAGGAGGTCAGCGAACCGAACACTGCGGACGGCCCGGACGTGGGCCAGCGGTTCCAGGCCTGGGTGCGGTAGCTGTCAAAGCCGGTGGCCTGTCCGCGCCAGTAGGGAGAATTGGCGCTGATGGCGGTCAGGACAGCGAGCTTGTCCCGGATGTGGTCCAGAACTACGACGCCTTCCTCAGGCGATTCCACCGAGGTGTGCACGTGGAAGCCGCACGTCAGCTGCTCGTACGCCGTGAGTCCAAAACGCTCCAGCATCTCCGCGTACCTGGGGTTGGGCGTCGTGTGCGGGGTGGAAGCGAGGGGCGAAGTGGCAAGTGCGGCTACGCGGGCCCCGTGCTTCCGGGCGGCCTGGTCTGCCATGGCCCGGCCCCGCCTGATCTGATGCAGCAACTCGTCGTAGGTATGGCAGGGCCGGGTGCGGGTCTCGATCTGTTCGAGCTTCAATTCATGGGTGAGCTCTGAACCCTCTGCCTCGGAAGTCCCGTCCTGCGGCGCTTCTCCGCTGATCAACGCATCCGCGAGGGCCAGAGGTTGACCCGTCACGGGATCGACGATGAGCAGCTCCTCCTCCACCCCGAAAGTACGCATGCTCCATTTTGCGCCCCACGATAGCCGCGGCAAACAAACCCCGCCGCCATCTGGTCCGTCAATTTTTGCTGGATCATTCGCCCCTGACCGCAGGCGATGCCCCGGATTGGCGGGCCTGCCCGAGGGCCAAGACCGGAATGATCCAGCAAATTTCTCGTCGGGCTATCCACATAAGGCCCCCGACCACTCCTGGGCGGGGCGTCGATCGTGGCTTGCTGGCCCTATGGATGCGTTTGAATTCCTCACAAGGGTGGGCGGAGTCGCCAAGATCGGGCTGCTCCGGGCCAACGGGTACACCCCCGCCGATATCCGGAAGCTCGCAGGTGCTTATCAGCCCAGGCATGGTCTGTGGGCTATACCGTCGGCTGACCCTGCTGTCCTCAAGGCGGTTTCCAACAACGGCTACCTGACATGTGCAAGCGCAGCGCTCAGGTACGGTCTCTGGCTCAAGACCACACCGGCAAAGCTTCACTTAGCCACCCGGCACGGCAGAGGGCACGGCTTCGTGCGGCACGGCGGTCTCCGCTTCGGTCCGGAGGCCAATCTTCCCCTTGCCTCCGTGGAAGATACAGTCCTGCATGCTTTGACGTGCCTCTGCGCCGAAGATGCCATCGCCGGAGCCCAGTCGGCCATCAAGAAGTTTGGTTTGTCGCGGGACCTGCTTCGCAGCGAGCTCCAAGCCCGGTATTTCGGCACGGCACGGCGTCGCTTAGAGATGGCAGACGGGGTCTCAGAGTCCGTGCCGGAGATCAGCGCCCGCCTTCTCTTCGAAGCAGAAGGGCTGAAATTCCGCCGACAGGTACGGATAGAAGGCGTAGGAAGGGTGGACACCCTGATCGACGAATGGCTGATTGTGGAGGTCAACGGTTACCAATTCCACAGCTCCCGTTCAGCATGGCGGAAGGACATGGCCCGGCTTAACGCTGCGCAGGCGCGTGGCTACCATCTCTTGAGCTACGCCCCGGAGCAGATCTGGAACTCGCCGGAGCACGTCATGGCGGAAATCCGGGGCTTCCTGGCCAGGGGAAGACCCCGCCATTTGGGGTGATGAACAAAATTTGCTGGATCATTCGCACCTGACCTCAGGCGAAGCCCCGGAATGGCGGGGTCCCCGAAGGGCCAAGGCCGGAAAGATCCAGCAAATTTGAAGGACCCGGCCTAGTCCTGGAAGTACTCCACCTTGGCGCCGATGGTGTTGAGCCGCTCGGCGAGGTCCTCATAGCCACGTTCAATGACGTAGATGTTGCGGAGCTCCGATGTTCCGCGGGCGGCAAGCATCGCAAGGAGCAGGCACGCCGCCGGACGGAGGGCCGGAGGGCAGCCAATCTCGGCGGCACGCCACTTGGTGGGGCCGTTGACGTAAATCCGGTGTGGATCCAGGAGCTGGACCTGGGCGCCGAGCTTGTTGAGCTCGGTCAAGTAGATGGCGCGGTTCTCGTAGACCCAGTCGTGGATCATGGTCTGGCCCTCGGCATTGCCGGCGATCACGGCGAAGAAGGGCAGGTTGTCGATGTTCAGCCCCGGGAAGGGCATGGGGTGGATCTTGTCCTGCGGGGCGCGGAGCTCGGATGGCTTGGTGGTGACGTCCACCAAGCGGGTACGTCCGTTGCGCGCTTTGTATTCGCCGGAAATCTCCAGCTCCTGGCCCATCTGCTGCAAGGTGGCCAACTCGATCTCCATGAACTCGATGGGCACCCTCCGGATGGTCACCTCGGAGTTGGTGACGATGCCGGCAGTAATAAGGGACATCGCCTCGATGGGGTCCTCGGAGGGGAAGTACTCGATGTCCACGTCGATGCTGGACCGGCCGGTGATGCGCAGCGTGGTGGTGCCAATGCCTTCGATCCCCACACCCAGGCCCTGCAGGTAGAAGCACAGGTCCTGGACCATATAGTTGGGGCTGGCATTGCGGATAACGGTGGTGCCTTCACGGTGCGCGGCAGCCATGATCGCATTCTCGGTCACGGTATCGCCGCGTTCGGTCAGCACGAACGAGCGGTCTTCGCCGTCGGCCGGAGGAGCTGCTACGGAGTAGAACCCGGACTTCGCCTCGACCCTCAGCCCGAATTCGCGCAGCGCCTGCATGTGGGGCTCAACGGTGCGGGTTCCCAGATCGCAGCCACCGGCATACGGCAGCAGGTATTCGTCGGTCTCGTCCAGGAGCGGTCCCAACAGCATGATGACACTGCGGGTCCGGCGCGCTGCATCGACATCCATGGTGCCGAGATCCAGCACTTCGGGACGGCGGATGCGCAGATCGCTGTTGTTAAGCCACGTGCACTCGACGCCGATGGACGTCAGGACCTCGACGATCCGGTTGACCTCTTCAATCCTTGCCAAACGACGCAGGGTGGTGGTTCCCCGGTTGATCAGGCTGGCGCACAGCAGGGCCACGCCGGCATTCTTGCTGCTGTTGACGTCAACGGCACCGGACAACGTCCGCCCGCCTTCAACCCTGAGGTGGGTCATCTGGGGACGGCCTACCTTGACGATGGAACGGCCAAAGATGGCCTCAAGCCGTTCAATCATTCGAAGGCTCAGGTTCTGTTTGCCCTGCTCCATGCGGGCCACGGCGCTCTGGCTGGTTCCCAGCTCGGCGGCCAGCTGGCCTTGGGTCCAGCCCTTCTCGCTGCGGGCGTCGCGAAGCAGAAGGCCAACGTGTTCGGCAGTAGGTTGGGTCATAACCCAAGAAATATCACAAGTGAGTTAGAAGGCCCGCGCAAAACGCCGATTCAGCGATTAACGTCACATCGTACCCGGGCGGTGCGATATAAAGCTCGACGGCGGACTGTCGGCCAAGGTGCGGGGGTCAGGCCTTCCAGTACCCCAGGACGTCGATCCGCCGTCTATCCACTCCCACAACCTTGCGCAGGTGTTTGGCAATGGCGCGTGCACTGGAGGCCTCGCAGGCAACCCAGAAAAAGTCCTCCTCTGGCGAAACGGCTTCTGCAGTCAGCGACGAGCAGACTTCTTCCGCCAGGGCCGCTCCGTCACGCTTGCGGGGAATCCAGGTAACAGCATCGCTTGGCGACGTCCGGACCTCAAGGGAAGGATCGGCGTCGTGCTGGAATTCCAGCCAAAGGTGCGCCGGCGCCGTGGATCCCACGTCGGAACGCGCATCCAAGAGTGAGTTGATGGCCGGGATCGAGGCGGGATCGCCAACGATCCAAAGGCGCCGCGCCGGCTGCGGGAAATCGAAGGCGCTGCCTTGGACGGTCGCTTCGATGGTGGCGCCGGGCTGCACCGTACGGGCCCAGTCAGCCGCGACTCCTGCGTGCATGGCGAAGTCCATGCTGAAAGTTCCGGCCCGCACATCCGGACCCACCAGGGTGTAGGCGCGCTGATGACCCTTTCCGCCGTCGTCGAACCACAGCCTGATCCACATGGTGGGGTGCAGCTCGGAGTTTATCAGCAGCCCACCGTCTTTGACGTTGATGCGGAGGAAGTCAGGGCTAATTTCTTCCCGCCCGATGACTTCCAACGTGAAGTCCTTGGCACCCATCGCTTTGAGGACGATGCCTTCCCAGCTCCGCTTCAAGCAACACTCCTTCATGAATGGCAGGGATTTTGAGAAAGCGGCCGCACCGCCTATCTTGAACTTAAGTAAGCCTAACCTAACTCGAAAGCAGTCCCGGAACTATGACGCCAGCGTCGACGTACAACCCGCCCGCAGAAGGTTCCGGGATCTACCGGGACGAATGGGGCATCCCCCACCTGTGGGCTGACAGTGCCGATGACCTGGCCTTCCTCCAAGGCTTCAATGCGGCAGCGGACAGGTCCTGGCAGATCGAACTGGAACGCTGGCGCTCCGAAGGACGGACGGCCGAGCTCCTGGGATCCGCGGTCCTTGAGTGGGACCGTTTCGCCCGGCAGGCCCGACTGGACCATACTGCGCAGCGCTGTTTTGAAGGGTTGGACGAGGCCACCCGCCGCTGGTGTGGGAAATATGTGGACGGCGTGAACCAGGCTTTGGCGGACGGCCTGCGGAGCGGCGCGGAATTCGACCGGGCCGGCGCTGCGGCCGAACCGTGGAATCCCTGGACCCCGCTGGGAGTTTTCCTTGTTCACCACATCCTGTTCTCCACCTTTCCCAACAAGCTGTTCCGCGCCCACGTTGCCCGTGCCCTTGGCGCCAA
This sequence comes from Paenarthrobacter sp. YJN-5, assembly GCF_015040095.1. Taxonomy (NCBI): domain Bacteria; kingdom Bacillati; phylum Actinomycetota; class Actinomycetes; order Micrococcales; family Micrococcaceae; genus Paenarthrobacter; species Paenarthrobacter sp. YJN-5. Next base: position 611,316 of record NZ_CP053544.1, on the reverse strand, counting down.
GGCAGTGGACCTGTTCAGCATCGAGGCACCGGTATGGTCGGGCAGCAACGCGTGGGCTGCACATGGATCCGTCACTGAAAGCGGGCTTCCGCTGGTGGCCGGCGACCCCCATCGCCTCATGGAACTACCCGGCGTGTACCAGCAAGTGCACCTGGCCTGCCCGGAGTTCGACGCCGTCGGGTTCGCTTTCCCGGGTGTCCCCGGGCTGCCGCATTTTGCGCACACAGGTCACACCGCCTGGGCCATCACCAATGCCATGGCCGACTACCAGGATCTCTTTGAAGAACACCTCCGCCGGCTCCCCGTCCGTGGGGATCCCGCCGAGCGGGTGCTCGCGCGGGGCCCCAAGGGTTGGGAGGTCGTTGAGGCCGGGGTCGAAACCATCACCGTGCGGGGCGGCGAGCCGGTCCGTGTGGAAGTTCTCCAGACGCCCCGCGGTCCCGTTATTTCACAAACGCCCGACGGCGGCGCGCTGAGCTTGCGCTTCCCCGCGTCGGTTGAAGGGCGGCTGGGTTTCGAATCCCTCCTTCCGCTGTTGCGGAGCCGGAGCGTGGCAGATGTGGAGGCTGCGTTCGATTCATGGGTGGAACCCGTCAACAGTGTCATAACAGCAGACATCCATGGCTCCGTACGACAATTCGTGGCCGGCCTGGTTCCGCAACGCAATCCTGCAAACCGTCGCTTGCCTGTTCCAGGCTTCTCCTCCCGTCACGGATGGGACAAGCAGTACGTGGCTCTTCCCCGCACCAAGGTCCGGCGTTTCGCCGTCAGCGCCAACGATCGCGCAGCCGGCGGTGGGGACTCCGTAGCTTTGGAGTTCGCTCCGGAACACCGGGCGCGGAGGATCCGCGAGCTCTTGGAGGCCACCTGGGAACCCTTCACGGCGGACCACATGCGGGCCATTCACTCGGACACGTACCTGGGGCCGTGGCCACACTTCCGGAAACTCTTGGCGGCCCTCGATGCAGATGATCTTTCCCCGGAGGCGTCGTCCCTCCATGCCAGGCTTCTCGAATGGGATGGTCGGATGGACTCCGGGAGCCATCTGGCGGCGTGCTTCGCAGCGTGGCGGGGTGCCCTGGTCCAAAGGATCGTCAGGCATACCGCCTTGTCTGCCCTTGCCGGGCCGACGGGATTTTCGCCCTTGTTCGGACCGTGGCTCTCCATAGCTTCCCGGGTGGGTTTCGCGCTCGAAACCCTGACGGTCCGCGCCGGCGAACTGGGGATATCGGTGCCTGTTGAGGCTACTGCGGCCCTTGAGGATGCGGCGCAGGATAGGGCCTTGGAGGATTCAAGCCAGAACCGCGGCACGTGGGGTGACCGGCATCAGCTTCTGGCGGTCCATGTGCTGCCCGGAGACCTCGCCGGTTCGGCACCAACACGCGCGCTCAGCGGGGATACCGGATGCGTCCTCTGCACGGAGAGCCTTCCCGGTGTTGACGACCGCAGCTTCCGGGGACCTGTCGCCCGTTATGTCTGGGACCTTGCCGAGCGAAGCAAAAGCCGCTGGGTGGTCCCTTTCGGCGCCTCCGGCAGACCGGAAAGCGCCCATTTTTCCGACCAACTCCCCCTCTGGGCCGAGGGTGAACTCATCCCCGTGATCACGGATTGGGGCCGTCTTCGCAAGGAAACGCGCTGACAGCTGCTTCCGGCACGCACGCCACACAAACCAAATGGAGAATGAATGACCACCTCAACACAGGACTTTGCCGTCCGCCAGACCATCTACGCAGAAGAACTCCCGGGCTGGGGTTCGTTGCGGATTGTCCCGCTCATTCCTGCGGAAGACATCGAATTGGTCCACCAGTGGGTCTCGCAGCCAAGGGCAAGGTTCTGGGGCATGACCGAAAAATCACGCGAGGAAGTCCAGGGAATCTACGAGTTCCTGGACTCCCTGGACACGCACCATGCCTTCCTGGTGATCCTGGACGGGGAGCCGCTGGCTTTGTTCCAGACGTACGAGCCGCTGCACGATCCCGTGGGTGAGGCCTACCCTGCGCGCGAGGAGGACATCGGCATGCACCTGCTGCTCGCTCCCGCGACGCGGCCGATTCCGCACTTCACCCCACGGCTTGCGACGTCCCTCATCAAGTACATGTTCTCGGTCCCCGGAAAGGACCGGATCATAGTTGAGCCCGATGCCAGGAACGCCAAGGCGCTTCGACGGCTGGAGGCGACCTGCTTCGAGCTGGGTCCCATCATCCGGCTCGAAGAAAAGGAAGCCCAACTCGGCTTCCTCACGCGGGCCGGCTTCGAACAAATCCAAGCGGAGCAATCCACTCGCTGAACCCCTAGCGCCAGACGAAGCTCCACGTGCCTGCACCCAAGGCGGCCAACACAGCCGCGGCGGCAATCAGCACCCCTCCCAGCAAGACCCAAACGTCCAGCATCGAATAGGTGGACTCCCGGGCCCACGTGCGCTGCGCTCCCCCGAAGCCCCGGGCCTCCATGGTCACAGCCAGCCGCGACGCCCGCCGGACAGCCTGGACCAGCAGCCCGAAGCTCTGGCCAAGGGTCGCTTTGAGCCGCTGCACCGGGTTCCCCTGCGATCCCACCCCGCGGGCGCGCCGGGCCATGCCGATGGTTTGCCATTCCTCCGCCATCAGCCCCACAAGCCGCATCGCAGCCAACGATCCCAACACGAACCGGTGCGGGAGGCGGGCCTTCTGCGCCAGCGCGTCGGCAAGGTCGGTGGGGTCCGTGCAGGTCATCAGGAGGATCGCCGGGAGGGCGATCGCCAAGCCGCGGAGCATGAAACCCAGCCCCAGCTCAAGGGAACCTTCGCTGATGGACCACAGTCCAACGTCGAGCAGTACGGCCCCGCTGTCAGCGGCGACAATCGCAGTGCTCCACCCGCCAATTGCGGCTGCGATGATGAGCGGCCACGCCCGCACCCACAAGAGCCGCAAGGTCAGCCCGGCAAGCGGGAACAGCGCGAGTTCGGCGGCAAGGGCGATCGATGCCGATACCCAGTCGATGGACAAGGCCAGGACCATCGAAATCAGGAAGACGGCAACGAACTTCGCCAGGGGGTTGGCCTTGGTCAGCACCGCGTTGTTTCCGGTGAGGCTTAGCGCATCCCTCATGCCGCACCCGCTTCCTGCCTGGCAGCTTCAGTGGCCGGGTCCAGCCGCAACTCCATGCCGCCCAGCACTGCGCTGAATTCCTCGTCGTGGGTGACGGACACAACGGCCGTGCCCTGGTCCAGCAACTCGGACAGGAAAGACGCGAGTTCCGCCCAGGTGTTGGCATCCTGCCCGAAGGTGGGCTCATCAAGCACCAGGACCTGCGGGTGGGCGGCCAGGACGGTCGCGACGGAAAGCCGCCGCTTCTCGCCGCCGGACAGGGTGTAGGGATTCGCGTCCACCAAGTGCGTCAAACGGAGCCTCTCCAGGAGTTCGTCCACCCGCTCCTCACCCCTGCCAAGGTGCCGGGGCCCAAACATCAACTCATCCATCACTTTGCCCGTGACGAACTGATGCTCAGGCTCCTGGAACACCGTCCCGATGCGGGAAATCAGTTGATCCGCCTTCCACTTGAAAGGATCGATTCCGGCACCCTCGGAAAGCTCGACGGCGGCAGAGACCTTTCCTGCCACCGGCGCCAGAAGGCCGGCCATCGTGAGCGCAAAGGTGGACTTCCCTGCGCCGTTGGGGCCAGTGATGGTCAACGCCCGTCCTGCCCGAACCTGGGCGGACACACCGGCTTGGACCGGGATGGGCGGGATGCTCTTGAAACCCCTCCGCCGCGGCCTTTCGCGGGAAACGGCCACGTGCTCTGCTGCGAGGAGCAACTCCGCCGGCCCCTCGGCGGTGGTCCTGGTACGGGTACGGGGCACATATCCCGGGACCCAGACTCCGGCTGTGATGAGCATGCTCCGGGCTTCGGCGAGCACCTGATCGGGAGGGCCGTCCAACAGCACTCCGCCACCGGCCGAGCCCGGTTGGAGGACCACGATGCGGTCAACCAGGTCCTTCCACACGGACACCCGGTGTTCCACTACAACCAGCGTGGCACCGGTCTTTTCAAGGCAGCGGCGAACTGCGTCCCGGACTTCCAGCACGCCTGCCGGGTCCAGGTTCGCCGTTGGTTCATCGAGCAGGATCAGCCCCGGCCGCATCGCCAGAATCCCGGCCAGCGCCAGGCGCTGCTTCTGCCCGCCGGAAAGAGCCGCCGTCGGGTGGTCCAACGCGAGGCCGTCGCCGGCAGCGGTACGCAACCCGACGTCGTCGAGCGCTTCATGGACCCGTGCCCAAATGTCGTCACGGGGCACGGCAAGGTTCTCGGCGCCAAAAGCGACGTCGTCGCCCACGCGGGACAGGACTACTTGCGTTTCCGGGTCCTGCTGCATGAGCCCGGCCCGGCCCCGCTGTTCGCGAGGTGCCGCACCGTCGATGAGGAGGGAACCGGTCTCGTCCGCGTCGTCTTCCTCGTCGCCCAGCACCCCGGCGAGGGCGTGCAGGAACGTAGATTTACCGGCGCCGGACGGCCCCAGCAGCAGAACCCGTTCCCCGGGTTCGATCTGCAGGTCCAGCCCCTGGATGGCTGGTACCGTCCGGCCGGAATGCCGCCAGCCCCAGCCGTTGGCGGAGATGGCGGCGGGCCGTACCTGTGCCGGTCCCATCAGTTGAAGACTGGCTCTGACGCGGCTTTCCGGGAAGCGAAGGAGCTCAGGACGCCCGTGGACGCGAGCCCGCGGGTGGCCACCCATGACAGTGCCCCGGCGATGATTGCGCCCGAAACGGTGGTGAAGGCGATGTAGGCCAGCTTGTCGACGGCTTCGTAGGCGATGTTCCAACCCCACGGCATGAAGGAATCGTTAAGGCCGCAGAACAGTCCTGCCCCGGCACCCGCGAGGAGGGCCACCGGGAGGTTGAACTTCTTGTAGCGGAAAGCAGCGAAGATCAGTTCTGCTCCGAGGCCCTGCAGGATGCCGGAGATCAGGACCGTGGTGCCGTACTGGGACCCCATGATGAGCTCACCCGTTGCTGCGACGGCTTCGCAGAACAGCGCTGCTCCCGGTTTGCGGATGATGAGCATGCCCAGCACGGCCGGGATCATCCACCCGCCGGCGATCAGGCCGGTGAGGGGCGGATAAGCAGCATTCATGGGAACGGATACGAGTGCGGCGCCCTGGGACCAGGCCCAGAAGATCACTCCGCCTGCGATGGCAATCAGCGCCGCCACCACAATGTCTACAACGCGCCAGCTGTTGCCGGTCTTCTTCACGCTTGACGTGGTCATTCTTAGCCTCCTGAGGTTACAGGAGGGGAAAGTGCTCCCCGGTATTCCCGGTGGCCTGCTGCCATCCGGTTCCGGACACTCTGAGAAGCTCGACTCCCTTGCGCCGGTACTAACCGGATCAGGTTCGAGGGTCTGCGGCTGTCCGCACTCTCAGCGCCCTCGCGTCTCCTGCATGCCTGCAGGTTCGACGGCGGCGCTCCCCTGTCGTTATCAATCTGCCCTTGTGGGCGTGCCCAGTTTACACCGGAAGGGGTGCGCCGGGTTATGGGCCCGGTCATAAACCTTTTTGCTGTTTCACGGGCGCACAGCCGGGACCGGCTGTGCCGCACACCTGAGAGAATGGGGCCAGCAGATTCAGCACACCGGATTCACAGCAGCAAGAGGGGCGCCCATCCCATGTCAGAACAGCCAGCCAAGGACACCCCCGTGGCCGAACCCCGCCTTGCCGCCAGCGTGATCCTGCTTCGGGATGCGTCAGCGGGGCTGGAAGCCTTTGTCCAGCACAGGGTCTCTTCCATGGACTTTGCAGCAGGCATGGTGGTGTTCCCCGGCGGTCGCGTCGATGCCTCGGACGCGGAGGGCTGGAACTACTCCTCCGAACTGCTGGAAAGGCATGCGGCCGATTGGTCGATGAGCTCGATCGCGGCCTCCGACCCGCATGCGCAAGCAGGCACGGTGTTGGCGGCTGCCATCCGTGAAGTGTTCGAGGAAGCAGGGCTGAGCCTCGACGCCTCCCAGCTCCGCCCCTGGGCCAACTGGGTGACGCCCACGGACATGCCCAAGCGCTTCGACACCTACTTCTACGTGGCCAGGCCCGCCCCCGGAGCCGAGCCGCAGCACCAAACCACGGAGGCCTGGCAGTCACTCTGGATGCCGGTGGAAGGCATCCTGGCGGCAGAGGCAGAAGGCAAGCTCCAGCTCATGCCGCCAACCTATTTCCTGCTCAAGGAGATCTCGGAGTTCCACAGCGTGGAGGCCGTGTGGCAGGCCGAGCACCAAGTGCGGCCCGTCCTGTCACCTCCTGGCTCCATGGCTGCGTTCCTGAAGGAACGCGGGAACAAGCAGTAAAACGCGGCCCCCACCGCCGTGACGCTAGGCTGAGGTCATGAACTTCTTCTTCAAGCTTCTGGGTGCCGGCGTGAGCCTCGGCGCGGGTTTCCTTGGCACCAAACTGGTGAACAAGGGTTGGGAAAAGGCCACAGGCCACAAGCCGCCCGCAGGCCACGACGACGTCGAGACGAGCCTCCGCTCAGCCCTGACCTTCGCGTTAGTGTCGGCTTTCGTCAGCACGCTCATCCAGGTGCTCACCAGCCGCGGAACCCAGCGTGCCATTGCCCGCTTCGCGAAGTCCCAAGACATCATCTAGGAGCTTTCCTGCACACGGGCAACGGATCAGTTCTCGTTTTGGCTTTCGGCTGCCCGCTGGACCACGGCTTCCAGTTCATCCTTGGTCAGCAGTTCCCTGTGCCCGTGCTTGGTGCGGTACGCGGAGCGGCCCACCATGTGCGCGGAGACTGGCGCGGTGAGCAGCTGGAAGATCCAGGCCACCAGCAGGACCGGCCACACCCACCACGTCCTCATCTGCAGCCCTATGGAGGCCAGCATCAGGAACAGCCCCAGCACCTGGGGCTTGGTGGCGGCGTGCATGCGGCTCATCAGGTCCGGAAAACGCAGCAAGCCAATAGCGGCGCCCAGGGACATCAGCGCGCCCACCACCAGAAAGACGGCGGTCACGCCATCAATGACGGCGTCCAGGCCGGTTGCATCAGGACTCATTGCTTTGCCCCCTTCTGTCGGCCACGAAGCGGGCAACCGTCACGGATCCGATGAATCCAATAACGGCCAGGGCAACCAGCAGCATGAGGTTGTTCAAGTGACGGTTCACGGCCATGTCGATAGCCAGCGCCGCGCCCAGGATGGCCAGCAGGACGTCCGATGCCAGTACGCGGTCCAGGAGGGACGGGCCGACGGCGATCCGGATGATGGCCCCGGCAGCAGCCAGGCTCAGGATTGCCGCCGTCACCACCAGTACAAGTTCTTTCACAGCGCTGCCCCTTTCACACCTGGGTGCTGCTCGGCCTGCAGCGCGTCCAGTTCTTCACGTGTTCCCATGATCCGGATCAGCCCGGCCTCGATGTCCTGGACCTCCCGGCGGATCTTCTGGATGTCCTCTTCGGTTTTCATGTTCAGGGCGTGCAGGTACAGGGTGGACGTGGAGCGGTCCACTTCCACCACCAGCGAGCCCGGAATCAGCGAAATGACGTGGCCGGTGGCCGTCACCATGAGGTCGGAATGGCTCCGCAACGGAACAGCGACGACGGCGCTGCGCACGCTGGGCCCTTTAACCACGGCGAGGTAGAGGACAAGGAAGCTCGCTGCCGCCACTTTGCCGAGGAACATGAGGGCGAAGCGGAATGCCCGGAGCACGTTGAACCGTCCGCTGAGCTCCACGGGCGGAAGGTAGAACAGCTTGGCCACAATGATCGCGATCAACGCGCCGAACAGCAGATTGCCCGGGCTGAAGTCCCGCCAGAGGGCACCCCACACGATGACGAGCCATACCAGCAGCGGCAGTTCGGTCCGGAAGGATATGGGTTTACGGCTCATTTGGCATCACCCGGCTGCGCCTGCGCGGGCACGGGAGCGGTATCACCCAGGACGGAGTGGATGTACGCACCCCGGTCCAGCATGATTTCCGCAGAGCCGCCGGCGAGTTTGAAGAGCGGTCCGGCGAAGACTGTCAGTGCCACTCCGAAGACCACCAGGGCTGCGGTGGAACCCACCATGCTTCGCGGGAGGACTCCGACGCTGCCGGGAGATTGAAGGACGGGGTCCGGGAAGTCGGCGTCCTCGGGCTTGCGCCAGAAGGCCCTGTTCCAGACGCGGGCGATCGCCAGCAGGGTCAAGAGGCTTGTGACAACCCCGCCCACTACAAGCGTGATGGCCAGCGGTGTTCCCAGGTCCACACCGGCCTGCAGAAGGCCGAGTTTGCCCAGGAAGCCTGAGAAGGGCGGAATGCCTGCAAGGTTCATGGCCGGTACGAAGAACAGCAGGGCCAGCAGCGGGGAGAGCTTGGCCAGTCCGCCCAACCTGTCGATGGACGATGATCCACCGCGACGCTCAATGAGGCCAGTGACCAGGAACAGGCTCGTCTGCACCGTAATGTGGTGGGCCACATAGAAGACCGCTGCTCCCAGCCCCGTCACGGAAGACATCGCCAGGCCGAACACCATGTAACCGATGTGGCTGACCAACGTGAAGGAGAGCAGACGTTTGATGTCGCTCTGCGCCAGGGCACCAAGGATGCCCACCACCATCGTCAGCAGGGCCACCACCATGAGCGGGGTGTTGAGCGTGTCCCCCGGGAAGAGGAGCGTCTCCGTCCGCACCATGGCGTACACGCCCACTTTGGTCAACAGGCCGGCGAACACGGCCGTGACCGGCGCGGGGGCCGTCGGATAGGAGTCCGGCAGCCAGAACGACAGCGGGAAGACAGCTGCCTTGATCCCGAAGGCGACCAAGAGCATCACGTGCAGGAGATTCCGGGTCCCGTCGTCCAGCTCGGCCAGTTTGATGGCCAGGTCCGCCATGGTGATGGTGCCGGTGGCGCCGTAAATCATGGCGATGGCGATCAGGAACAGGACCGAGGAGACAACGGAGACCACCACGTAGGTGACGCCGGCGCGGATGCGTGGTCCGGTACCTCCCAGGGTCATGAGAACGTAGCTCGCTGTCAGGAGGATCTCGAAGCCCACGTAGAGGTTGAAAAGGTCACCCGTGAGGAAGGCATTGGACACGCCAGCCACGAGGATCAAGTACGTGGGGTGGAAGATCGAGACGGGAGCTTCCTGGTCGCCGTCGGCCATGCCCTGGCCGGTTGCGTAAATCAAAACCGCCAGGCTCACCACCGTGGAGACCACCAGCATGAGTGAGGAGAACTGATCCACCACCAGAACCACACCCCACGGAGGCAGCCAACCGCCCAGCGTGACGGACGTCGTGCCGCCGTTCCACACGGAGAAGAGGAGGAAGGATTCCAGAATCAACGTGAGGCTCAGGATCCCGATGCTGACGGCACGCTGCGCCGCAGTGTGCCGGATCAAGACGAACGCCAGCGCAGCGCCCAGGATGGGGAGAAGGACAGCAAGCGGTGACAGGTTAGCGAGGTTCACGCGCTGCCTCCTTCCCGGCTCTTTGCCGTTTTGGGGGTTTCAGTTTCTTCCGGGTGCAGTCGTTCCTCGGGGGTGGACGGCGTAATGGCGAACTCCGAGGTTTCCAAGGGAACGATCGCATCGTCTTCAGCGTCGTAGCTGGGTGTTTTGGCCACGCGGCGGTCTTCAACGTCATCCTGGATTTCGTCTTGCCGTGCCAGCGCCCAGGTCCGGTAGATGATGCCGAGCATGAAAGCCGTGACGGCGAAGGAGATGACGATCGACGTCAGGATCAAAGCCTGCGGCAGGGGGTCGTTGTAGGCTCCCGGGTCTGTCTCTTTGCTGTACAAGGGAGCCAGGCCCGCGTAGCCGCCGGTCGCGAGGATGAGGATGTTGGTGGCATTTGCCAGCAGCATCAGGCCCAGCAGGACGCGCGTGAGGCTGCGTTCCAGGATGAGGTAGATCCCGCAGGCGTAGAGAACGCCCATGACGATCAGCAAGGTCAGGTTGATGCTCATGCGTTGCCCTTCCCTGCAGAGGCGGTCTCGGCGGCGTCTTCCTCGGCGATGGGGGCTCCCTTTCCTTCAAAGTGTTCGTCGATCTCGGCACCAAGGCTGCGGAGCACGTCCAGGGCCAGGCCCACCACCACGACGTACACGCCGATATCGAAGATGGTGGAGGTGACGAACTTGACGTCCCCGAACACCGGGAGCCAGAACTCGATGATGGCGCTCTGGAACACCTGGCCGCCAAGGAACAGCGGTACGACGCCGGACGCAGCCGCCGTGGCCAGGCCCGTTCCCAGGAGCGTTCCGGCGCTGACCGTCGCTGCCTCACTGAGCTCGAACCGGCCGCCGGCCAGATAACGAATGGTGAGGGCCAGGCCTGCTGTCAGGCCTCCCGCAAAGCCGCCGCCCGGCAGGTTGTGTCCGGCCAAAAGCAGGTAGATCGAGAAGACAATCATGGAGTGGAAGATCAACCTGGTGACAACTTCGAAGATGATGGACCTGCGCTCGGGGGCCAGGGTACGGCCTGCCACAAGCCAGGCATCGCGTGTCACGTCGCTGAACTTCCGGGCGACGGCCAGCGTGGCACTGTCGCGGGAATCGCGCTCCACCCGCCGGCCCACACTGCCTTCAGGTACTGCCGCAGACGTGCGGATCCGGTCGCCCCGGCTGCGCACGAAGATCAAGCTGGCCACACCGGTGGCTGCAACGGCCAGCACCGAGATCTCACCGAACGTGTCCCATGCCCGTATGTCCACGAGGGTCACGTTGACGACGTTCAGTCCCCCGCCGCCTTCGTAGGCAAGCTTCGGGAATTCCAGGGAGACCGGCGTGGCCACCCGAGCACCCATCGCGAACATGGCAACGAAGATCATGGTGGCGCCAAAGGCTGCACCGATAATGACGCGGATAACCCGCAGCCTGCCGCCGGTGCGGTCCCGCAGCTCTGCAGGAAGGCTGCGCATGGCCAGCACGAAAGCAACCAGGACGATTGTTTCCACAAGCATCTGGGTCAAGGCGAGGTCAGGAGCGCCTTGGAGGGCGAAGACCAGGGCGATCCCGTAACCGGTGACGGACACCATGAGTACGGCGAGGAAACGTTTGTTGGCCCGGACGGCCGCCAACGCACCCACCACAATGCCGATTCCCACAATCAGCTGGAGCGGCGAATTGGGATCAATGAAGTACACGTTGCCGGGCAACGGCTTGTTGGAAACGAGCAGTGCCGTCAGGGGAACCGTGAAAGCGACACTGAGGATGACCGTCAGGTAGAAGTACAGGGAACCACGCTGCGTGCGGCCGGTGATCCAGACTGCGACGTCGTCCAACGCGCCGATGGTGTGCTGGTAGGCGCGGTCGCCATCCACCCAGTCAGGGACGAATGCCTGTGCCCGGGACACGAAGTTGCGGCCGTAGAACATCGCCGCGCCCACCGCGAAAGTCAATGCTGTCAGTCCCAAAGCGGGAGTGACGCCATGCCACAAAGCCAGGTGTCCGGCGTCGACGGTGTTTTCCTTGCCTGCGAAGAGCGCGGCGTAGGGCTGGATCCAAGCGTCCACCGGCACGGGCCAGACGCCGTAGGCGATTGACAGCGCGGCAAGGATGGCGGGGGCGGCGAGGAAGGCCGGCTTGATGGCCTTGAACGGGGTGCGTTCAATGCCGGGCTTCGTGGCAAATGCCCCCCACATGAACCGCGCACTGTAAGCGAATGTGAGGATGGAGCCGATCACCAGCCCCACCAGGATCCAGATGCCCCAGTCGGGCGCATCGGGCTCAGTGGCGTAATGCACGAACGTCTCGAACACAGACTCCTTGGCCACGAAACCCGCCAATGGCGGCACGCCGGCCATCGATGCTGCGGCGATGGCAGCCACTACGCCCAAAGCCCGGGAGGAACGGAATACGCCGGACAGCTTGCGGATATCACGCGTACCCGATTGGTGATCGATGATGCCCACCACCAGAAACAGCGTTGCCTTGAACAAACCGTGGGCCAGCAACAGTGCCAGTCCGGCAAGGGCCGCGTCCGGCCTGCCCAAGCCAACCACCATGGTGAGGAAGCCGAGCTGGCTGACAGTGCCGTAGGCGAGGATGAGCTTGATATCGGTCTGCCGCAGCGCCCGGTAGCCGCCGATGAGCATGGTCGCCAGGCCCAATCCGAGGACCAGCGGCAGCCAGAACGCAGACTCGGCAAAACCGGGAGCAAGCCTCGCAACAATGTAGATGCCGGCCTTTACCATCGCCGCAGCGTGGAGGTATGCACTCACTGGAGTGGGCGCCGCCATGGCACCGGGCAGCCAGAAGTGGAACGGGACGAGGGCCGATTTGGTGATGGCACCAACCAGGACAAGCACGACGGCGGCGGTCACGGCATCCTGCATGGGGCCGCCCATGAGCTCCCCGGCTTGCTCGAGGATCGCCGAGATCCGGTAGGTTCCGGCTGCCTGGCCGAGGATGATGAGGCCCACGAGCATCGCCAGCCCGCCTGCGGTGGTGACCATCAATGCCTGCAGGGCCGAGCGGCGGGCTGCCAGCCTGGTCCGCGCGTAGCCGATCAGGAGGTAGGAGAGGATGGTGGTCAGTTCCCAGAAGATGAACAGCATCAGCAGGTCATCGGACGTCACCAAACCGAACATCGCGCCTGCAAAAGCCAGCAGTTGGGCGCCGAATCCGCCAAGACTGTGGTCTGAGTCCTTGAAGTACCGCGCGCAATAAACCAGCACCAGCGTGCCCACGCCAAGGATCAACAGCGACATCACCCAGGACAGGGCGTCCATCCTGAACGCGAATTCCAGTTTCAGGTCCGGAATCCAGGGGACGATCTCTTCTATGCCACCGGCGGAATATACAGCGTCATGCTGAAGGACCAGCCAAGCGAACGCGCCGGCAGGTATGGCCGCCAGGGCATAAAAAGCGTTCCTACCAAGTTTGCTGAAGATCAAGGGCGCCACAGTTGCCGCTACAAAGGTGATGGCGAGAACTGTGATCAAAGGTGTCTCCGCAAAGTCAGGAATGAATTATCAAAAGTTGGAGCAGGCGGTACATACGTTGGGTTCAGTCTGTCTAGTTTATCAAGGCGAACCGACAGTTTTTCCCCTGCTCCGGATAGCATTCAGGCTATGAACGCGGCTGCAGTTCCCGAAACTTCCCCACCGTCGTCCGAGCTTGCCTCGGGTCCTGCCTCTTCCAAGAAAGGCCAAATACTGGCGTGGGCTGCATGGGACTGGGGTTCGGCTGCGTTCAACGCCGTGATGACCACTTTCGTGTTCACCGTGTACCTCACGTCGAATGCTTTCGGCGGGGAAGATACTGCATCTGCTGCCCTTGGCGCCGCCCTGGCCGTCGCCGGCCTCGCCATTGCCCTCCTTGCCCCGGTCACCGGCCAACGCTCGGATGCCGGAGGACGCCGGAAGCTCTGGCTGGGCGTCAACACTGCAGCGACGGCAGTTCTGACCGCGTTGTGTTTCTTCGTGTTCCCGGAACCGGGTTTCCTTCTGCTGGGCGTCAGCCTGATCGCGCTGGGGAATGTCTTCTTCGAGTTCGCGGGGGTCAACTACAACGCGATGCTCTCCCAGATCTCCACGCCCAAAAACATCGGCAAGGTCAGTGGCTTCGGGTGGGGCATGGGGTACCTCGGCGGGATTGTCGCCCTCCTGCTGGTCCTGCAACTGTTTGTCCAGCCGTCTTTCGAGTGGTTCGGTTCGTCCACGGAAGACTCCCTTAATATCCGCCTGGTGGCTGTCTTCTCGGCTTTGTGGTTCTTTGTCTTTGCCCTGCCGGTCCTCTTGACGGTGCCGGAAGTGCGGATTCGCAAGGACACTGCCGCGCTGGGTTTCTTCGCCTCATATCGCTTGCTGCTGCGGCGCATCGCAGCCATCTACCGCACCAGCCCGCACACGATCTTCTTCCTTCTCTCCAGCGCGATCTTCCGGGACGGGCTGGCCGCCGTCTTTACTTTTGGCGGGGTGATTGCCGCAGGCACGTTCGGCTTTGAACTGAAGGACGTCATCTTCTTCGCAATCTTCGGCAACGTGGTCGCAGCCGCCGGCGCCATCGTGGGCGGCTTCCTGGATGACAGGATCGGGCCCAAGGCCGTTATCGTCCTGTCGTTGATCGGGTTGCTCATCGCCGGAACGGTCATCCTGGTCCTCGGCAACGGGGACTATGATTTCTTCGGATACCAATGGGCCGGCTCCACCACCTTCTGGGTTTTCGGACTCCTCCTCTGCCTGTTCGTAGGACCGGCGCAATCGTCATCCCGGGCTTACCTTGCCAGGCTGGCTCCGGAGGGCGAATCGGGCGAACTCTTTGGTCTTTACGCCACTACGGGCCGGGCTGTCAGCTTCCTCGCTCCCAGTCTTTTCACCTTGTGCATCACAATCGCCGCTCCGTTTGTTGAAGAAGGTGGGGCCCAACGTTGGGGCATCCTCGGGATCATGGTGGTCCTGCTGGCAGGCCTGCTGGTGATCCTGCCGGTGAGGCCGCCGAACAAGACCTCGATTGCCGTGGTCCCCAGCAAATAAAGGCCCGGCGGGAGCCGGGCACGAATGCCGCTCCCCAGCGGACTATCGAAGATTTTCTACAGAGTTAAGGTTGAGAGATGAACGTGGAAGAGACCGAACTCCCGGGCCTCGGTGTCCGCAAGGACTTCGTCACAGCGTCGGGTCGTCGCATCGGCGTGGTTGAGCACCGTGAGGGTGAGACCGAACTATTCGTTTCCACATGGGACGATCCTGACACTTGCCAGGCTTCCATCCCGCTGACGGCCGACGAAGCTGCAACCTTGGGCAACCTGCTGGGCGGACAGCACATTGCCATGCGGCTGGCGGAAGATCACAAGGAACTCCCGGGCATCATCACCCGGCAGTTCTCCATCAAGTCCAGTTCCCCCTTTGCCAACCAGCCCATGGGGAAGGCGCAGATCAGGACGCGAAGCGGGGTTTCCATCGTGGCCCTCATGCGCGAAGGCGAGGTGATCCCGTCACCGTCACCCGAAGACGTCCTTCATCCCGGTGATTTGCTCGTAGCGGTCGGCACGCAGGAAGGCCTTGACCTGGCCGCCGCCATCTTCCGTAACGGCTGACCCGCATGGATCCTTTAGCAGTGACCCTGGTGGAACTGGGCGCCGTAGTCTTCTGCCTGGGACTGCTTGCCAGGTTGGCCGGCAGGATCGGCATGTCCCCGATTCCGCTGTACTTGGTTGGCGGACTGGCCTTTGGGGCAGGCGGACTGGTGGATTTGGATGGCCTGCATGAGTTCGCGCACCTGTCCGGCGAGATCGGGGTGATCCTGCTCCTGCTGATGCTCGGGCTGGAATACACCGCTTCCGAGCTGGTCACCGGACTCAAGCGCTCATGGCAAGCCGGAATTATGGACCTTGTCCTCAACTTCATCCCCGGCGCGGGCATCGCCATGCTCCTTGGCTGGGGACTGGTGGGGGCAATCGTGATGGGCGGCGTCACCTACATTTCGTCCTCGGGCATCGCCGCGAAGGTCATTACGGACCTTGGCCGGATCGGTAACCGTGAAACACCCGTGGTGTTGTCGATCCTTGTTTTCGAGGACCTCGCCATGGCCGTCTACCTCCCGATCCTCACCGCCATCCTTGCCGGCGTCGGCTTCCTCGGCGGGCTGCAGACCGTGGGCATAGCACTGGCTGTTGTCACGGTGGTCCTGGTGGTGGCGCTGCGGCACGGACATCGGGTGTCGAAGGCGATCCACAGCGAGAACTCCGAGGTGTTCCTGCTCAACGTCCTCGGTCTGGCGCTCCTGGTTGCGGGCCTTGCCTCAGCGTTGCAGGTCTCGGCCGCAGTGGGCGCCTTCATGCTGGGCATCGCCATCTCCGGTGCAACCGCCCACAACGCCACACGAATCCTGGAACCCCTGCGCGACCTTTTCGCGGCCATTTTCTTCGTAGCGTTCGGGCTCAACACCGATCCGGCATCTATTCCGCCGGTCCTCGGCTGGGCGCTTGTCCTGGCGATCCTCACAGCCGCAACCAAGGTGGTTACCGGCGTCTGGGCAGCCAAGCGCGCTGGTATCGCAGTTCCCGGTCGTTTCAGGGCAGGGGCGGCCTTGATTGCCCGCGGCGAATTCTCGATCGTCATTGCCGGGCTTGCCCTTGCGTCCGGCGCCGTTCCGGGCGAGCTCGCGGCTCTCGCTACGGCTTACGTGCTCATTATGGCCATCCTGGGCCCACTCGCGGCCCGGTTCGTGGAGCCCTTGGTCAAGATGATCCGCAAGAGCCCCAAGGCCCCTCCCCGGAGAACCGAGCCCACCCCGGTCTGAACACCCCGCTCACCCAAGGGTGACCTCCCGGCACCAAGCCCTTGCCTAAGCCCCGGGAGCTAACCCCTCGGCGGCGGGAAGGGCTAAATGGACGTCCTGTGGAAGTTCAGGTGGCTGCGGCTGGCGGTCGGGCCACGCTGGCCTTGGTAGCGGTTGCCGTACTCGCCGGACCCATAGGGGTGCTCCGCTGCCGACGTGAGCCGGAAGAAACACAACTGGCCGATCTTCATCCCGGGCCAGAGCTTGATGGGCAGGGTTGCCACGTTGGACAGCTCCAGCGTGACGTGGCCGGAGAATCCCGGGTCAATGAACCCGGCGGTGGAGTGGGTCAAAAGACCAAGCCGGCCGAGGGAGGACTTTCCCTCCAGCCGTGCCGCGATGTCATCCGGAAGGCTCACGGTTTCATACGTGGAACCGAGGACGAATTCACCCGGGTGCAGGATGAACGGCTCGTCGCCCTCGACCTCCACCAGGCGGGTCAGCTCGGGCTGCTCCTCGGCGGGGTCGATGTGGGCGTATTTGTGGTTGTCGAACAGCCGGAAAAAGCGGTCAATCCGCACGTCCACGGAAGACGGCTGAACCATCGCGGGGTCGTACGGTTCAAGGACAATCCGTTGGGAGTCAATTTCGGCACGAATATCGCGGTCAGAGATCAGCACAGCATCAAAAATACAGTATTGATTGTTCCGGCTCCCGTGGGACGATAGTTCCCGGACAAGTTAAGCCGCGCCCGTGGTTTGGGGGCAACGAGCATTCGCGGGGTAATTGTGGGGAAATGGGCAGCGCCCGCGGCTATGGTCGTGGCCGGAACAGTGGCATTGGTCATAGTCGGATCCAGCCAGCTGCTTCCGGCGACGGAATCCACGCCGGGGGGCGGGACCACCCCCTCCAGCAGCGCACCTTCCGCTTTCCAGGCTCCCGAACCAAGTACGACGCCGGCACCCTCACCTGCGGTGGACACGCCCGCGGCCGGCGGGGATGCCACGTCCAGCCCGGCGACGGACCCGGGATCAATTCCGGCACCTGCAGGGCCAACCCGGCCAGTCGCCGTCGAGCCGACCATTGAGAGCCCGCCGCCGGTGCCGACGATCGGACCGTCATGGGGTCCGGACGCCCCGGGTACGGTTGGCACGCCATCAGAGAGCGCAGGGGCGGGTGCCTCTGGACCGGCACCGAGCGAACCGTCCGCGTCCGCAGTCCCGACGCCGACTGCACCCGCCGCTGGACCCGTACCTTCCGCGCCGCCGTCGGCAGCGCCCACCGCAACGGTGACCCCGTCACCCAAGCCCACCGCCACGGTGGCCCCAACAGCAGCGCCCACCCCAACCCCCACCAAGGCAACGGGACCCAGCGCAACTCCAACGCCGACGCCGACGCCGACCGGCACAGCCACAACTCAGACAAGCGCTCCAACACCATTCCCCGGCAAGACCCCCAGCGGCGACGCCAACGCTGACAACGGCGCCCTCGCTTTGCTTCCCGACAGTAATTCGGCCGCGATCCTCACTGTTTTCAACTCCATCAACAGCTACCGGGCTTCCCTCGGCCTGGCCCCGGTGAAGTACCACGCAACCGTGGCCGGACTCGCGCAGGAGTGGTCCAACAACATTGCCAGCCGGGAAGTGATCCAGCACAGGGCCAACTTCTGGACGGATCCCCGCGCTTTGAACCCGAACAACGGTGCCGGCGAGGTGATCGCCGTCCGTTGGGACCGCGACGCCGCACAGTTGGTGGAGTGGTGGAAGGGTTCTCCCGGCCACGATGCCGTATTGAGGGATCCCCGGTTCAACGTGATCGGCATCGGCATCACGTACACCGACGGTAACTGGCAGACCACGCCCAACCGCTTCACCATGTGGGGCGTGGTCAACTTCTTCGGCTACACCACCTTGCCGGCGGGAACGGTGACCAAACCGGGCGGAACAGTCACGCCTCCGGGAACGGTCACCCCTCCGGCTGATCCGGTGGCCGCCTGCGAGCCCGGCGACAAATACCAGCCGCCCACGGTGGACCTGAAGTCAGCCGCCATCCGCAGCGGAGCGGACCTCGTGTCTGTCGCAGCCGACGGTTCGGTGTACTCGTACCCTTCCCTGGGCAACGCCAAGTACGGTGCGGCCCGGAAGATCGCCCATGGTTTCACCGGGCTCAAGGAACTCTTCGTTTCGGACTGGGACCGTGACGGGGTGTTCGACCTCATCGCCCAGCGGACGGATGGACAGCTCCTGGTGTACCCGGGCAGGGCTTCGGGCGGGTTCGGCTCGCCCGGCGTCCTGGGCCATGGGTGGCAGTCGCTGACCCTCGCGGTGGGTCAGTGGTGCGCGACCAACCGCCTGCCGCAGATCGTGGCCATGGACGGTTCGGGCGGGTTGTGGCTCTACAAGAACTCCGGCATGACGTACATCCGAAGCCAGGCCGCCATCGCCACAGGCAACCCTGCGGTGCGGCTCAGCATGGTGGACTACAACGCCGATGGTTTCCAGGACCTGCTCACGGTGGAGGCCAACGGTTACCTTCGCCTGTACCGCGGCAGCGGGCTGGCCACTCCGCGCCAGGAAGCACGGCCGATTGTCGGTGCGGCCTGGACCGACTACACCGGCTTGCGTTCCCTCCAGGGAGTGGACGGGCCCGGCAGCACGGGCGTCGCGGGCTTGGGCACGAACGGCGTTCTGGAGTACTGGGACCTCACCTCGGGACGACTCACAACGCCAGTGTCCGTGGGCGGCGGCTGGACCGGCTTCAAACTGGCGCAGTAGCAAGCCTGCGCAGTAGCCGACCGGCGCAGCCAGCCGGGGCCGGTCGGCTACGAACGTCAGGCGGCAGGCCGCGATTCGATCACTGCCTTGAGCTGTTCCAGCTGGGCAACCTCGGCCTCCATGGTTTTTTGGACCATGCCAACCATCAGCTTTTGCAGGCCTTTGGGGTGGTATTCGAGGGCAAACCGTAGGCGCGTTGCAGGCCCCTCGGTGCTGAGGTAGTAGCCGCCCGTGGGGCGTGCGGGTCCGGCGATGACTTCGAAACGGACTTCCGCTCCGGGCCGCGCGTCAGTGATCCGGAAGTCTGCGGCGATCGACCGGCCGCCGGGGCCTGTCAGCGTCTGCTGGTACACGGCACCTTTTTGGCCGCGTTCCCCTGATTGCAGCGAAATGCTGCGCACGCCGGAACGCCAGAGGGAATTGTTAAGGCCATCCATGAGGAACCCGTAAACGGTCATGGCGTCCCTGTTGATCACCACTTCATAGGCTGCGAGTGCCACGGAAACTTCTTTCGGCGTACGGTCGAATGGTCGTAGCCCGGTTCCCCATACACTGCAGCTAACACCTTCAGAATAATCAGCCGGACCTGCCTCCAACACGCACTCGGGCGAGCCTTGATCGAATGGTTACCTGACATGGCACCCCGGGGCGCGGTAGAGTGCGTGCCGCTGGCAAAAACAGATGTTGGGGGAAACATGCAGCTTCACGATCACCGCGCTCGGGCGGCAAAAGTACGACGACGGCTGGTCGGGCTCGCTGCCGGCCTCGCCATGGTGACGGGCAGCGCAGCAGTCGCCGCACCGGCAAACGCAACAGCCGCCGCATCGGCAAGCGCAGCCCACATGACCCCGGCGCGGGTGGGTGCAACGCCCAACTCCGCACCGCCGTCGTCGGTTACCAAGGCGGCCCTGCCCGCCACCGTGAACCCGTTGCCGAGCGTGGACCCCATCAGCGACCCCGCAAGTTTCTCCGTGCTGGTGAACAAGTCCCGTCCGCTGAACCCCGCAAGCTACGCGCCGGCTGACCTCATCAATGCGCGCGGCTCAGGGCAGTACCTAAGGGCCGAAGCAGCGGCGTGGCTGAACGGCCTGTTCCAGGGGGCAGCGGACGCCGGTACGGGCGGGCTGTCGATCGTGAGCGGCTACCGGTCCTACGCCCAACAGCAGCAGGTCTATGCCTACTACGTCAGCATCTACGGCCAGGCATATGCGGACACCATTTCCGCGAGGCCGGGCTACAGCGAGCACCAGACCGGCCTGGCGGTGGACGTCGGCAACCAGAACGGTTCCTGCGGCCTGAGCACGTGCTTCGGGGACACTGTGGCCGGACGGTGGGTGGCTGCCAACGCGCACAAGTACGGGTTCATAGTGCGCTACCCCAACGGCTACACCGGAACCACGGGCTACAGCTACGAGCCGTGGCATTTGCGGTACGTGGGGGTGGCGCTGGCGACGGACATGAACCGCCGCGGCTACGCCACCATGGAGCAGTACTTTGCGGGCAACCCGGCCGCTGCGGCCAGCATCAAGTCCGGAGCGGACCTGGTGGCTGCCGATTCTTCCGGCCGTTTGCTGCGTTACCCGGCGACGGCGGTGGGCAGCTACGCGGCGCCGGTTCAGATCGGTTCGGGCTGGACGGGGCTGAAACAAGGCTTCGTGGTGGACTGGGATATTGACGGCGTGTACGACATCCTGGCCCAGTGGAACAACGGTGTCCTGGGCGTCTACCGGGGACTTCCCGGAGGTGGCTTCGCCGGGCAGGTTGTGGTGGGCAACGGCGGTTGGGACCGCATGACCATCACCGTGGGCAAGTGGTCGCACGCCCATCCCCGGCCTTCCGTGGTTGGGTACTTCCCCGACGGCGTCCTGCGCTATTACCCCAACACGTTCGGTGGAGCACTCAGCGGCCCGCAGGTCATCGGCACGGGGTGGAACGGCCTCGAACTCACCATGGCCGATTGGGAGGGCGATGGCGCCAACGACATCATTGCCCGCAGGTCATCGGGAGCACTCATCAACTATCGCGGTGATGGCTGGGCCGGGTTTTACGGGCCTGCGATGACGGTCGGCACCGGGTGGCAATACATGCGGGTTCTGACGCCGAGCTTTGGTCTGACAGGCGCGGGAACGCGGGGCATCACGGCCCAGACCATGGAAGGCAACCTGTACAACTACGGACTGGGCCGCGGGCAGTGGACGACGTATGCACAGGTCGGCTCCGGGTGGAACAGCCTGAAGCTCTTCAAGTAGCTCGCGCGTCTGTCCGGAACAGCTCTTGAACTGCGCTAAGCTGGGATTCGCTCCGGTCACCAACCGGGACGAATGCGGGCGTAGCTCAATGGTAGAGCGCTAGCTTCCCAAGCTCGATACGCGGGTTCGATTCCCGTCGCCCGCTCAGACGAAGACCCCTTGCCTGTGGTTCCACGGGCAAGGGGTCTTTTCTTGTGCCGCCCCGAGCCTAAAATCGTAGGTACATCACCTACCCGGGAGGTCCCCCATGACTCTCACCGACGATGCTGGGGCGGGTCCGCTCGCCGTCATCCACCGCCTGTTGGAAGCCACGAACAAACACGATCTGGAAAGCCTGGCGGAGTGCTTCGCTCCGGGCTACGTCAACGAAACCCCGGCCCACCCCACCCGCGGATTCACGGGCCGCGACACTATCCGCAGCAACTGGGAGCAGCTCTTCACCGGAGTTCCGGACATCAAGGTCCGCATGGTCTCGCACAGTGTTTCCGCAGACCAGGTGTGGACGGAACTGCACATGCAGGGTGCCTGGCGCGACGGAACACCCCACGAGCTCACAGGGGTAGTGATCTTCGGCGTGGAAGAGGGTGCCATCAATAGCGCCCGCTTCTATATGGAGCCCGTGGAGCATCTCCCCCGCGTCGTCGACACCGCGGACAGGGTCAGCCACCGGGTAACGCATGGCCGGCCGGCAACCCGGGAAGCACCGGCTGAAGCGGCACGGTAATCCACCGACGCCGGCCAGGCCTCAGGCGGTCTGTGTCCTCTCCACGATCCGCACCACGCGGCGACGGTCGCGCAGGTCCACTTTCAGCTGCAGGGAGGACCTGCGGGCGAGGACGACGGCGACCACCGCAGCTGCCGTTGCCGGAACGCCGCCTGCTATCAGGATGCCCAGCTGCGGTCCGAGGTGTTCGGCGAGCCAGCCCATCACCGGACCCCCAATTGCCTGCCCGCCAATGAGCACCACCAGGTAGAGGCTCATGACGCGACCACGGATGCCCATGTTCGAACTTGTCTGGACCATTTGGTTGGCGGCAGTGAGGAACATGAGGCACCAGAACCCTGCAAGGACCATGGCCACGCAGAACCACACCATGGAGGGCATGGCCGCCGACAGGACCAGCATCAGTCCGTAGAGGCCCGCGGATACCACCACCGAACGCAGCCGGAGCTGGCGACGGCGCGCTGACGCCACTGCCCCCGTCAGCGCACCGAGCGCAACCATGGCGTTCAGCAGGCCGTAGCCCCCGGCGCCGGCGTCGTACACGTGGTCCGCGAACGCGGCCAGCAGCACGGGCAGGCTCATCGCGAAAACTGCCACGAACCCGGCCATCAACCACGGCCAGTAAATGGTCGGCTTGCTGAGCGCGTAGTTCAATCCTTCGCGCAGCATGCCCTTCCGGCGGGGCGTGGGCTGGCTGATGTGGAGCTGGTCCTTGCGAAGGATGAAGAGCATGGTCACCGTGGAACAGCACGCCACGGCGTTCCCGGCGAAGGCCCAACCGGCTCCGACGGCGGTCAGGAGCCAGCCTGCCAGGGCCGGACCGATCAGCCCGCCCAATTGGAACGTTGTGGAGTTCACGCTGATGGCGTTGCGCAAGTACTTGGGACCGACCAGCTCGTTGACGAACACTTGGCGTGCGGGCTGGTCCAGCACGGTCACGAAGCCCAGCAGGAGAGCGATTACGTAGACGTGCCACACCTCCACCACGTGCGTCAGGGAGAGGACGGCCAGCGCGGCCGCCAGGATCGCGGCGGCGGACTGGCAGATGATCAGGATCTTCCGCTTTGCGAAGCGGTCGGCAATCATGCCGCCCCACGGTCCCAGGAACAGCGACGGCAGGAACTGCAGGGCCACGGTTATTCCGACGGCTGTGACGGAGCCGGAGAGCTGAAGCACCATCCAGTCCTGCGCGATGCGCTGCATCCATACGGCGATGACGGCAATGAAGTGGCCGATGGCGAAGATCCGGAAGTTTGGAACCTTCAGTGAAATGAATGTGTGGCGCCAGGGCAGCTTCTCGCTCACGACGGCGAGCGGCTGGGTGCTGGTGTCCGGCTGGTTCGTGGGCGGCTGGTTTGTGCCCGGCTGGTTAGTGACCGGCATGGGACCAGCAGAGAGGGAATCGACGACGGGCTGGCTGACGTTTGCCGCAGAAGGCGGAGGGGGTGCCAAAGGAAGTCCTCGGATCAGGGGTTTCAGTGGAATGCCATTAACGCTAGGGTTGCCAGCAGTAATTGTGGAAGCGTATTGCGGTGATAACTAAGATTGCGGATCGCAATGGAGCTGCTGCCACTCCGCCTTCCACCAGGCCTCGAGGAGTTCCGTGTTTGAACCTGTCCAACTCCGTTCTTTCCTCGCCGTAGCGGAAACACTGAGCTTCACCAAGGCCGCAGAACGCTTAGGCTTGGCGCAACCCACCGTGAGCCAGCACGTCCGCAAGCTTGAGACCGCCGCGAAGCGCGTGCTGGTGGCCCGGGATACCCGCGAGGTCCGGCTGACCGACAACGGTGACGCCATGGCCGGGTTCGCACGCAACATCCTGGCAGCACACGACTCCGCTGCCCGCTACTTCTCAGGCTCCGCAATGAGGGGCCGCCTGCGTTTCGGAACCGCTGACGACCTGGCCATCACCGGCCTGCCCCGCATCCTCCGCGAGTTCAGGCAGCTTTACCCGCAAATCAACCTCGAACTCACCGTGAGCCAGAGCGACCAACTGTACAAACGCCTCAACGCCGGGCAACTGGATCTGGTGTTCGTCAAATGGGTGGCAGGAGCCAAGGACGGTACGGTGGTCCGGCATGACAACTTCGCCTGGGTGGGCCTCGAGCAGACTGTCCTGGAGCCGGGTGCTCCGGTACCGCTGATCGCCTACCCCGCTCCGAGCCTGAGCCGGAAGCTTGCCATTGACGCGTTGGAGGCGGCAGGCCGGACCTGGCGGATCACGTGCAGCACCAAGCAGATCAGTGGCGTCCTCGCAGCGGTGCGGGCCGGCATCGGAGTGGCCGTCATGCCGGCTTCCCTGGTTCCGGAAGACCTCAAAGTCATCACCCAACGCTTCGGGCTGCCACCGGTGGGGGACGTCGACTTCACATTGATCCGGAATCCCTTGGCCAACGCAGAAGTCATTGACGCGCTGACCCAGGCGATCATGGGCAGAACGCTAAACAAGTCCACATAGCAGTCAGGCCTATCCCGGTAAGCGCATTCCCGGTAGCCTTGGCCGATGATCGACCTCACTACGCTGGCGGACCTCACGCCCGGCATCTGTTCCGTCACACTCCGCTCCGCGAGTATCGAAGAGGTGGTCGGCATTGCCTCCGAGGCGGGACTGGCGGGCATTGAGTGGGGAACGGACGTGCATGTCACAGATACCGCTGCCGCGGAGAAAGCCCGGGAGGCCTCGGAGGAAGCCAGCCTGACCGCGCTTTCCCTCGGCTCCTACTATCGCGCGGGCTCCTTCGGGGACTTCGAGCAGGAGCTCAGACTTGCGGAGACCCTGGGCGCACCGAGGATCCGGATCTGGGCAGGCGGGTCGGGCTCAGCCGACGCGGACGCCGAACTCCGGGACGCCGTCATCCGTGATGCCCGGCGGGTTGCAGGGCTCGCTGCCGAACGCGGAATCTCCATCGCTTTTGAGTACCACGCCAACACCCTCACCGACTCCCCCGAGGCCACCCTTGACCTCTTGGATCCCGTCGGCCAAGGCAACGTGGGCATTTACTGGCAGCCCGCCGTCGGGCTTTCCGATCAACAAGCCCTGGAATCGCTTCACAAGGTCCTGCCGCATGTGGTCGGCGTCCATTGCTTCTCTTGGGGCCCGGAAGCTGAACGCCAACCCCTGCGGTCACGGAAGCAGCTGTGGCAGGCAGTCTCCGATGTGCTGAGGGGCAATGGGAAAGACATGGACGCGATGATCGAATTCGTCGAGGACGACCTCCCGGAAAACGTGCTCAACGACGCCACGTTCCTGCACAGCATCACCCTCGGCGAGGACTAAGCCCGGGCACGTCCGCCGAGTTCGCCGCAATGCTGCGGTTCGTGGGGAAGCTTGGGGGTGTCATTGCAGGTTTCCGGCGAACGCGGCGAAAAGCATCGCCCGGCCGACCTCAGGCGGGGTCGCCGGCAGGGACCTCAGTGCAGTGCCGAAGCCAGCTCGGCGTTCCACTCGTACAAGTTGATGGCGTCATCATGGCTGGCGCCTCTGCTTTGCGCCGCACGGTCAAAAGCTGTCAGTCGGGCAGGGGTGATGGCCCTGCGTATCTCGGCGTACTGCAATTGACCGGACCCGCCTATCTCGGTAGTGTCTTGCGTACACGCTTCGGGTTTTGAGGGCGAAAGCCTACGCTCGGAGATAAAAGAGATTGAGAAAATGCCACCCGATCGGGTGGCATTTTTCATGCTATCGACGTGCTCCATTCGGGCCCAATCCGACTCAGGCGCCTGTTGAAAACCGGGCACAGCGGCCGAGTTAGCCGCAACGCTGCGGTTCGTGGGAAAGCTTGGGGTGTCATTGCAGGTTTCCGGCGAACGCGGTAAAAAGCATCGCCCGGCCGACCTCAGGCGGGGTCGCCGGCAGGGACCTCAGTGCTGCGTCGAAGCTTGACGGACCCTGTGACAGAACCGCCTTCCGTTGCTCCGGCAGCCAGGCGGCCGATCTCCTCCAACGGCAGGAACACGGTGGACAGGGCCGGACGGAAGTCGCGGAGGGTTTCAATGTCGTCGAACCCGGCAATGGTGGCGTCCCTCGGGATCCACACCCCCTTGGAACGGAGGGCCGCGGTAACGCCAATGGCCATGACGTCGTTGACAGCGAAAATGCAGAGCCGGTCCTTGGCTGAGGTGATCCGTTCGGCCAACGCCAGCCCGGCGTCGTAACCACCTGCACGGTTGAAGCCGGTCCGGATAACCTCGGCGGCAGGCCTGCCGGCTTCCGCAAGTCCACGCTGGAATCCGCGGACACGGTCGTCCGAGGTTAAGAGCCCTTCCGGTCCCGCCACCACCACGAACCCAGCGTCGTGGGAGCCTGCAAGTTCCCGGGCCAGGTCGGCAGCGAGTTCTTCGTTGGGTACCTCCACTACGCGGTAGCCCTCGGTTGTTGAAGCACCCACCACGGGATGGCCCACCACCCCTACATGGCCACCGTTGCGGCAATAGCGGTCCAATTCCGCGGCGAGCCCGGCATTGGCCAGAGCGTCTTCGTCCCGGGCAGAGCGTGAACCGGCGATCACGATCGAATCAGCCCGCCGCGCCGCAAACGCGGCCACGGCTTCACGTTCTTCTGCGGGCGATCCGGAGGTGCTGGCCAACAGCACCATGCGGTTTTGCTCGCGGGCCGCGCCCTGTACTCCCCGGGCAATCGCCGAGAAATAGGGGTCGGCGATGTCGTGCACTATGAGGCCGATCAAACCCGAGCTGGACTTGGCCAGTGCCTGGGCCTGCGCGTTGGGGACATAACCGAGCTTGTCCGCAGCCTGGCGAACCCGGTCGGCGATGTCCTCTGCCGGCTTGCGGGAGGATCCGTTCAGGACGCGCGACGCCGTTGCCAGGGAAACCCCTGCCAGGCGCGCTACTTCGCTCAGTGTGCTGGCGGCCACGACGGCCCTCCTTCTCTGCGTGCGCCCGGGACTGGCGCTAGGGAAATTATGGCAGCATTCCTCCATTTCCGGGAAAGCGCTTGCCAAGCAGCCGCGCCATAAGGCATCATCGATTCAGTGGGAATGCGCTTTCCCATCCTGCAGACATCCACTGCCCGCACCGTCGCGGCAGGCAACTTTAGGCACTTGGAGAAAACATGGGCTTCGAAACAAAGACGATCCGCATCGCCATGAACGGCATCACCGGCCGAATGGGATACCGCCAGCACTTGCTGCGTTCCATCCTCCCCATTCGTGACGCGGGCGGCTTCACCCTGGAGGACGGCACCAAGGTCCAGGTGGAGCCCATCCTTGTGGGCCGAAACGAAGCCAAGATCCGTGAACTCGCCGAACTGCACAAGGTTTCCGAGTGGACAACGGACCTCGATGCCGTGATCAACGATCCCACCGTGGACATCATCTTCGATGCCTCCATGACCAGCCTCCGCGCCGCCACACTGAAGAAGGCCATGCAGGCCGGCAAGCACATCTTCACTGAAAAGCCCACGGCCGAGACGCTTGAAGAAGCCATCGAACTGGCCAGGATCGGCAAGGAAGCCGGCGTCACCGCAGGCGTCGTCCACGACAAGCTGTACCTCCCGGGACTGGTGAAGCTGCGCCGCCTGGTTGATGAAGGGTTCTTTGGCCGCATCCTCTCCATCCGCGGCGAGTTCGGCTACTGGGTCTTTGAAGGTGACGTTCAGGCAGCACAGCGCCCGTCCTGGAACTACCGCAAGGAGGACGGCGGTGGAATGACCACGGACATGTTCTGCCACTGGAACTACGTCCTTGAAGGCATCATCGGCAAGGTCAAGAGCGTCAACGCCAAGACCGCCACGCACATCCCCACCCGCTGGGACGAAGCCGGCAAGGAGTACAAGGCAACGGCTGATGACGCTTCCTACGGCATCTTCGAGCTGGAGACCCCGGGCGGCGACGACGTCATCGGCCAGATCAACTCTTCCTGGGCCGTGCGCGTGTACCGCGACGAACTGGTTGAGTTCCAGATCGACGGCACGCACGGTTCCGCCGTCGCAGGTTTGAACAAGTGCGTCGCGCAGCAGCGCGCCCACACCCCCAAGCCCGTCTGGAACCCGGACCTTCCCGTCACCGAATCCTTCCGCAGCCAGTGGCAGGAAGTCCCCGCCAACGCCGAACTGGACAACGGCTTCAAGTTGCAGTGGGAAGAGTTCCTGCGCGACGTCGTAGCGGGACGCGAGCACCGTTTCGGCCTGCTTTCCGCGGCCCGCGGAGTGCAGCTGGCCGAACTCGGCCTTCAGTCCTCGGCCGAGCGCCGCACCATCGACATCCCGGAGATCAGCCTCTAATGACGTCCCTTATCCTCCCCACCGACGACGGCGGTACCCGCGAATACCGCCTTCAGGCGGCCACCACATGGGCCAAACCCGCTGCTCCCCTGACCGCACGGCGCGCTTATGCCGCAGCCCACGTCATCCCCGAGGTCGCTGCTGACAACACCCCCGGCGCCCCGGCCCAGCTCGACTGGGAAGCCACGCTCGCCTACCGGCATGAACTATGGTCCTACGGCCTGGGCGTTGCCGATGCCATGGACACCGCTCAACGCGGCATGGGCCTGGACTGGGCCGCAACCCAGCAACTCATCAAGCGCACCGGCGCCGAGGCCGCCTCGGTGGTGGGCGGCAACAACGCCGCAATCGCCGGAAAGTCCGTGCGTGACCTCGTTTCCTGCGGCGCGGGCACCGATCAGCTGGACATCGCCGCCCTTCCGGACGGCGCAGCCGGCATCAAAGCCGTGATCGAGGCCTACCGCGAGCAGATCGCCGTCGTCAGCGAAGCCGGTCCCAAGGTGATCCTGATGGCATCCCGCGCGCTGGCCAAAGTGGCCACCAGCGCCGACGATTACCTGCACGTCTACTCCACGCTCCTCCAGGAAGTCGAACAGCCGGTCATCCTGCACTGGTTGGGCACCATGTTCGATCCCGCACTGGCCGGCTATTGGGGCTCGGACGACGTTTCCGTGGCTACCGACACGTTCCTCAGCCTGATCCGTGAACACGCGGACAAGGTGGACGGCGTGAAGGTTTCCCTGCTGGATGCTTCCCATGAGGTTGGCCTCCGCGCAGCCCTTCCGGAAGGCGTGCGCCTCTACACGGGCGACGACTTCAACTACCCGGAACTGATCGACGGCGACGCCACCCACCACTCGGACGCGCTGCTGGGCATCTTCGCGGCCATCTATCCGGCCGCGTCGGTCGCCCTCCAGAAGTACGACGCCGGCAACGGTGCAGAGGGGCGCGCCATCCTTGATTCGACGCGTGAGCTGGGAAAGCACATCTTCAGCGCACCGACGTTCTACTACAAGACCGGAATCGCCTTCCTGTCCTGGCTCAACGGCAGACAGCCCGGCTTCCAGATGGTGGGCGGACTGCACTCCGGCCGTTCCGTGCTGCACCTCTCGAAGACCTTCGAGCTGGCAGACAAGGCCGGGCTCTTGAAGGACCCGTCGCTGGCAGCTTTCCGTATGTCCGATTACCTGCGGATCAACGGGGTGGCCGCATGAGCGACTTCTCGCGTCTTTCCCTCAACAGCGCCACCACCAAGAAGTGGACGCTCGCGGAAGCAGTCGACGGTTGCGCACGGGCGGGCATCCCGGCCATCGGCCCTTGGCGTGACCGCGTTGCGGAAGCGGGCCTGGACAAGGCAGCCAAGCTGATCAAGGACGCCGGCCTTCGGGTCTCATCACTGTGCCGCGGCGGTTTCCTCACGGCAGCCGATCCCGAGGGCCAGGCAGCAGCACTTGCCGACAACTTTGAGGCTGTCCGCGAGGCCGTGGCGCTGGATACCCGGGAGCTGTTCCTGGTGGTCGGCGGACTCGCACCCAAGGAGAAGGATGTTGTGGCTGCCCGCCAGCGCGTCGCGGACCGGCTCGAGGAACTGGTTCCCTTCGCCTCGGAAAACGGCGTGCGCCTGGTGCTGGAACCCCTGCACCCCATGTACGCAGCGGACCGGGCACTCATTTCCACCCTCGGCCAGGCCTTGGATCTTGCCGCGCCCTACGACGCCAGGGCCGTGGGCGTCGCCGTCGACACCTTCCATGTCTGGTGGGATCCGGAACTGAAGGCGCAGATCGAACGCGCCGGCCGCGAAAACCGCATTGCTTCCTACCAGGTGTGCGACTTCAACCTGCCGATTGCCGCCGATGCGCTGCTGTCGCGCGGAATGATGGGCGACGGCGTCATCGACTTCGCGACCATCGGCACCTGGGTCAGGGACGCCGGATACACGGGTGACATCGAGGTGGAGATCTTCAACCAGGAGATTTGGGATGCGGACGGGGACAAGGTCCTGGAAACCATGAAGGAGCGCTACGCGGAGCTCGTGCTTCCGTACGCCTGAGACTTGTGATCCGTCAGGTCGGGAATCCCTGGCGGATCACAGCCAAACGAGCGGATCCCTGCCAAGGTCACGGCAGGGATCCGCTTTTGTTTGTGCCCCCGGCAGGTCCAGGGTCCTAGGAGCTCCGCCCGCTTTCTCCCTTGCCGTGGACTTCACGGATTTCCTCACCGCTGCGGACCAACTCGTCTTCCTTTTCCTGCATCTTGTCGCTCTTCTTGGTGTCGCGCGGAGGCAGTTGAATGGTCTCTTCAGCTTCGATGCCGCCCTGCAACTGACGGCCCCGCTCCATCTCGGCGTCGAACTCTGCACCAAACAGGAGGGACATGTTCAGGATCCAGAGCCACAGCAGCATGATGATCACACCCGCAAGGGCGCCATAGGTCTTGTTGTAGTTGCTGAAGTTGGCAACGTAGAACCCAAAGCCGAGCGAGGCCAGGGCAAAGATCACCAGGGCGATCAGGGAGCCCATGCTCATCCAGCGGAACTTGGGCTGCTTCACGTTGGGAGTGAAGTAGTAGAGCACCGCGATGATGGCGACGACGATCAGGATCAGGACCGGCCACTTGGCAATGTTCCAAATGGTCAGGAACGTCTCCGACATACCGATGGCCCCGCCCACTGCTTCAGCCACCGGGCCGCTGAGGACAAGCATGGCCGCCACCAGGGCAGCGCCAACCACGGCCACGACGGTCACGGCGAGCATGGTGCCGCGCAGCTTGACGAAGCCGCGGCCTTCGTCCACCTCGTAGACTCGGTTCATGGCCCGGCTAAAGGCCGTGGTGTAGCCGGAAGCTGACCACAAGGCCACCAAAATACCGAAGACCAGGGCCAAACCTGCGGTGTTGGACTTAGTCAGCTCTTCGATGGGCTGGCGCATGGCTTCGACACCCGGCCCCGGCGCGAATTGCTGGACGATGTCCAGGAGCGCCCCGGTCGTCTTCCCGGCATCGCCAAAGATACCGATCAGGGAAACCAGGGCGAGCAGCGCCGGGAACATGGAAAGGACCGCGTAGTAGGTCAAACCCGCGGCCGCGTCGGGGCACTGGTCCTTGGTGAACTCACGCAGCGTGCGCTTGGCAATGTACGTCCAGGTGGGCTTCACAAGGTCATTGGGACTGTCCGGCTTCCGGGAGTCCTCGGGAGAAGGGGCAGTAGCTGCCTTCGCGGTGCTGGTCTTTTCAGTTTCGTTAGTACTCATGAGGCACCTGTCCGTGGGGGATAGCTTGCGCGAACAACTGACCCAACAATACTAAGCATGCTGATTATCACAAGGGAAGTCCGTTGCCCCAATCAGGCCGGCGCCCACGGGCCGGCTTTCACAGTCCGCCCGCGGCGGTGCGGTCCGTCACCACCAGGCCCAGCGGCGACGCGATGACGGAGCGGATCACCTGCCCGGCAGCGCCAAGCAAGGTACCGGCGTGCTTGAGTCCGGACACCTTGAGGCCTTCGGGGCGCACCAGGCCCGGGGCGTGGCGCTCCACGCTGGCCAACACCGCGGGACGCAGCCACTCGGCGAGTTCGGCGAAGTGACCGCCCAGGACCACGGCTTCAATATCCATCAACCGGGCTGATGAGGCGAGCGCGACGCCCAAGTACTTTCCGGCGTCGTCCACTGCTTTGACGGCGCGCGGCTCCTTGTCCGCCAAGGCGGCCAGCAAAGCTGCCGTCCGTCCGGAGAGTGGACCGGGGGCAATCCCGGCAGCCTCGAACACAGCCTCCTGGCCCGCGAAAGTTTCCAGGCATCCCACGCCGCCGCAGGAACATCCGGACCCCTCCGGGTGCACCACAATATGGCCGAGCTCCCCGGCCGAACCGCCGGGGCCCGTGTAAAGCTCGGAGCCGATGATGACGCCGCCGCCTACGCCTACTTCGCCGGAGACGTAGAGGAAATCGGGCTGGCCTGCTCCGTACCAAAGCTCGCCCAAGGCAGCGCTGTTGGCCTCATTGGACAACCGGA
Organism: Paenarthrobacter sp. YJN-5; assembly: GCF_015040095.1. Lineage (NCBI taxonomy): Bacteria > Bacillati > Actinomycetota > Actinomycetes > Micrococcales > Micrococcaceae > Paenarthrobacter > Paenarthrobacter sp. YJN-5. The sequence goes on along the minus strand of NZ_CP053544.1, from coordinate 579,153 downwards.
CACCCAGCGGCACATCACCCAGCAGCGCGTCCACGTTCAATTGTTCATGCTCCCAATGGAGGTTGGGAGCGGACAGGACAACACTTCGGGCCTCATCCACGAGGCCCGGAACGGCAAGCCCGCCACCCAGGATGGCTATGTCCTCCGCGGCCGCAGCGTCCTTCGCCTCGCCGGCAAGTTCTGCAAGCTTGGCCATGACCTCGCCGGGTTTAAGACCGCGGTGATGCGACTCCACAGTGGTGGTGAAGCGGAGGTTTCCCCCGAGGTCCACCAGCCCCACCGCGAGGTAATCCACGTTGATTTCCATGCCCACCACGCCCCGCCTGGGGCTGAGCTCCAGGCCCTGGCCTGGCCGGCCGCGTTCGCCGTCCCTGTAGAGGCCCACCTCGGAAACGAGCCCGGATTCCACCAACTCCGCAACCAGGCTGGACACGGCCGCCTTGGTGAGGCCGGTTGCCGCAGCCAGCTGCGCCCGGCTTGGCTTGGCGTCTCCCGTCCGGGCTATGGAGTCCAGGACCAGTGAAAGATTACGACGGCGGACGTCACCCACCCGCCCGGGCGCGGCGTTCTCATTCACTGGCATGGGACTTCCTCGCGGCTTGAAAGTTTCTTGTCGGATTCCATTGACCATGATCCATCATCACCCATATAGTTCAGATTGAAAACTAATTGGAGTGCTTTTCTCAGGTGCCTCCGTCCACGCATTGCAAAGGAGCAAGAATGTCCCCGCAACCCACACCCCAGGACCGTTTCACCTTTGGCCTCTGGACTGTTGGCTGGACCGGCAATGATCCCTTCGGTGTTCCCACCCGCGAGGCGCTGGACCCGGTGGAAGCCGTCCACAAGCTGAGTGAGCTTGGCGCCTATGGCATTACGTTCCATGACAACGATCTGGTCCCGTTCGACGCCACCGGGTCCGAACGCGACCTCATCCTCAAGAACTTCAAGGGCGCCCTCGCAGAAACGGGCCTCAAGGTGCCCATGGTCACCACCAACCTGTTCAGCCACCCGGTCTTCAAGGACGGCGGCTTCACGTCCAACGACCGCTCCATCCGCCGCTACGCCCTGAGCAAGGTCCTGCGGAACATCGATCTGGCCGCTGAGCTCGGCGCAGAAACGTTCGTCATGTGGGGCGGCCGCGAAGGCAGCGAGTACGACGGCTCCAAGGACCTCTCCGCAGCACTGGACCGCATGAAGGAAGGCGTCAACACCGCCGCGGGCTACATCAAGGAAAAGGGCTATGGCCTGCGCATCGCGCTGGAGCCCAAGCCGAACGAGCCCCGGGGCGACATTTTCCTCCCGACCGTAGGCCACGCCCTGGCATTCATCGCCCAGCTGGAACACGGCGACATTGTCGGCCTCAACCCGGAGACCGGCCACGAACAAATGGCGGGCCTGAACTTCACCCACGGAATCGCCCAGGCACTGTGGGCCGGCAAGCTCTTCCACATTGATCTCAACGGCCAGCGCGGCATCAAGTACGACCAGGACCTGGTGTTCGGCCACGGCGACCTCACCAGCGCCTTCTTCACCGTCGACCTCCTGGAGAACGGCTTCCCGAACGGCGGACCCAAGTACGACGGTCCGCGCCACTTCGACTACAAGCCCTCACGCACCGACGGTTACGACGGCGTCTGGGAGTCGGCCAAGTCCAACATGGCCATGTACCTGCTCCTCAAGGAACGTGCCGTTGCCTTCCGCGCGGACCCCGAAGTCCAGGAAGCACTCGCAACCTCCGGCGTTTTCGAACTCGGCGAATCCACCCTGGCCGCCGGCGAGACCACCGCGGACCTCCTGGCTGACGCATCAGCCTTCGAGTCGTTCGACGCCAACAAGGCCGCGGAGCGCTCCTTCGCCTTCATCAGGCTGAACCAGTTGGCCATCGAGCACCTCCTCGGCGCCCGCTGATTCATTCCATCGTGAAGTTGCGGTGGCCGATCCGGCTTTGACCCGGACCGGCCACCGCACCCGATCCGTTTACACGAAAGATAAGAGAGCCATGCCCCTCGTCGCCGGGATCGACAGTTCCACACAGTCCTGCAAGGTGGTCATCAGGGACGCAGCAACCGGCGCCCTGGTGCGCCAGGGCCGCGCAGCCCACCCGGAAGGCACCGAAGTCCACCCCGACCATTGGTGGAACGCGCTACAGGAAGCCATCGCCCAAGCGGGCGGATTGGACGACGTCGACGCCGTTTCCGTAGGCGGCCAGCAACACGGCATGGTGTGCCTCGACGAGTCCGGCGAGGTGGTGCGGCCGGCACTTCTGTGGAATGACACGCGCTCCGCTCCCGACGCCGAAGCCATGGTTATGGAAGCAGGCGAAGGAGATCCGGCTGGCGGCGCAGCGCAGTGGGCCGCGCTCACCGGTACTGTCCCGGTAGCATCCCTGACAGCCACCAAGCTGCGCTGGCTTGCATGCAACGAGCCGGAAAACGCCCGACGCACCGCTGCGGTTTGCCTGCCGCATGACTGGTTGTCGTGGCGGCTTGCCGGCCACGGTCCGGGATCGGGCCCCGAGTCGCTGCGCCTGCTCCGCACAGACCGCTCCGATGCTTCCGGGACAGGCTACTTCTCCACCGAACGCAATGAATACCTGCCGCAGGTCCTTGAGAACACGCTGGGTCATGTGCCCCTGCTGCCCGTAGTCCTTGGACCACTGGAAGCGGGCGGCAAGACTCCCGCCGGCGCCCTCATCGGACCCGGCGCCGGGGACAACGCCGCAGCGGGACTCGGCGTCAGCGCCGCCGTCGGAGATGTCGTGGTGTCGATCGGCACCTCCGGGACAGTCTTTGCCGTATCCGATGTTCCGGCCAAGGACGCCAGCGGCCTGGTGGCGGGGTTCGCCGACGCCACAGGCAACTACCTCCCCCTCGCCTGCACCCTCAACGCCACCAGGATCTTCGATGCCACCGCATCGTTGCTCGGGGTCGACCTTGCCGAACTGGGCCGGCTGGCAATGTCCGCTCCGGAGGGTGCCGGCGGCCTGACGCTCATTCCTTATTTCCAGGGTGAACGCACTCCGAACCTTCCCCATGCCACCGGCTCCCTCCATGGGCTTACGGTGTCCAACTACACGCCCGCGAACCTGGCGCGCGCCGCCGTCGAGGGTGTCCTGTGTTCGCTGGCGGACGGCCTTGCCGCGCTTCAGGCGCAAGGCGTGGCCGCCCGGCGGATCATCCTGGTGGGCGGAGGCGCGCAATCCGAGGCCGTGCAGCAGGTGGCCGCCGCGGCGTTCGGGCTGCCGTTGTCCGTGCCGGCACCGGGAGAGTACGTCGCCGACGGCGCAGCACGTCAGGCCGCCGGAGTCCTCACCGGATCGCTTCCGGACTGGCACATGGAGGGAACCAACGTCGCCGCCGGTTCCCCGGACCCGGAGTTCCTGGCCAGGTACCGTCATTACGCCGCGAAGGCAGCCAACCACTGATCGGCGTTGCCGGTGCTCTATCGTGACAGGGTGAGCCCCGAACAATCCGCCCCCAGTCGGCCTCCGGTCATGGAAGACGTCGCCCGCGTGGCCGGCGTTTCCCACCAAACAGTTTCCCGGGTCCTTAACAACCACCCGAACGTCAGCGCAAAAACCAAAGAGCGCGTCGAGCAGGCGATCACCGAGCTCGGGTACCGGCGGAACACCGCTGCCCGCAGCTTGGTGACACGCCGGTCCCAAACCATTGGGGTGTTGGGCAGCGAGCTTGCCCAGTACGGGCCGTCGCACACACTGCTCGGCCTCCAGCAAGCGGCAAGGGATGCGGGCTACTTCGTCAGTGTCGCCGGGCTGCGGGACGTGACCCCGGAGTCCATCAAGGACGCCGTAGCCCACTTCATGGACCAAGGCGTGGACGGCATCGTAGTCACCGTTCCCCATCCCGGAACATTCGATGTCCTCAAGGACATCACCACGCAGGTCCCTTTGGTGGCCGTGGGAGCAGCAGGCGATGAACAGCTCACAGGAGCTGCGGTGGATCAGCAGGAAGGCGCCCGCCTGGTGGTGGAACACCTCGTGAACCTCGGACACCGGAAAATCGGCCACCTCTCCGGGCCTGCCGGTTGGATTGATGCGGCGGCCCGCATCGAGGGTTGGCGTGACGCGCTAGCCGCAGCCGGACTGGACCCTGCACCGTTGATCGAGGGCGACTGGACAGCCGAATGCGGCTACCGGCAAGGCCTCGCAATCGGTGCGGAACGCTCCGTCACCGCCCTCTTCGTCGCCAACGACCAAATGGCCCTGGGCGTGCTGCGCGCTTTCCACGAAGCCGGAGTGCGGGTACCGGAGGACATCAGCGTGGTGGGCTTTGACGACCAGCCCGAGGCCGCCTATTTCATCCCGCCACTGACCACCGTGGCGCAGGACTTCGAAGAACTCGGCCAGCGTTGCATCTCGCTGCTCCTAGACCGGTTGGAGACGGGCCATCCCGGCGCCCCGGTCACGGTCCGGCCCCGCCTGGTGGTGCGCAACACGACGTCCGCCCCTCCCCCTCCCAACTGAGTCGCAGCACTGCGCGTTTTGAGCCGTGAAAACGCGCACTGCTGCGACCTAGATGGGGGCGGTGGTCGGTGGGGTCTTGACTTGCTTGTTGTTAGCGCTAACAATTGCAAACAGACCTCTTGTCCGCCCCTCCCTCATCCCACTTCACCCGACCCCGGCAACGAGGCCTTGGCCAGCCGGATGGAGAATCCCATGAATCCCGCAGAAAACTCACCCCTGGATCAGCAGTACGTCATCGGCGTCGATTTCGGGACGCTGTCCGGACGCGCGGTAGTAGTCCGCGTCTCGGACGGGCTGGAACTCGGCAGCGGCGTCTTCGAGTATCCGCACGCCGTGGTGTCCGAGGTACTCCCCGCTACCGGCGAGCGCCTCCCCGCCGATTGGGCCCTCCAGGTGCCCAACGACTACCGCGACGTCCTGCGCAACGCAGTACCTGCCGCCGTCGCCGATGCCGGCATCGATCCGAAGAACGTAGTGGGCATCGCCACTGACTTCACGGCCTGCACCATGGTCCCGACGACGGCGGACGGCACTCCGCTGAACGAACTGGACCGCTTCGCGAACCGGCCGCACGCCTACGTCAAGCTTTGGCGTCACCATGCCGCGCAGCCCCAGGCGGACCGCATTAACCAGCTTGCGGAAGAGCGGGCGGAAGCATGGCTTCCGCGGTACGGCGGGCTGATTTCCTCCGAATGGGAGTTCGCCAAAGGCCTGCAACTGCTGGAAGAAGATCCGGAACTCTACGCCGAAATGGACCACTTTGTGGAGGCTGCGGATTGGATCGTCTGGCAGCTGTGCGGCACCTACGTTCGGAACGCCTGCACCGCCGGGTACAAGGGCATCCTCCAGGACGGGCAATACCCGTCCGAAGACTTCCTCACGGCACTCAACCCGCAGTTCGGGGACTTTGTGTCAGCGAAGCTGGAACACCGGATCGGGCGCCTCGGCGAAGCGGCGGGAACCCTGACGGAGGAAGCTGCAGCCTGGACCGGATTGCCCGCCGGGATCGCCGTGGCTGTTGGCAATGTGGATGCCCATGTCTGCGCCCCCGCGGCGAACGCGGTCGAACCTGGCCAGTTGGTGGCCATCATGGGCACGTCGACGTGCCACGTCATGAACGGGGACACCTTGCGTGAAGTCCCCGGCATGTGCGGAGTGGTCGACGGCGGAATCGTGGACGGGCTGTGGGGTTACGAAGCCGGGCAGTCCGGTGTGGGGGACATCTTCGGCTGGTTCACCAAGAACGGCGTTCCACCGGAATACCACCAAGCTGCCTCGGCTCAAGGCGTCAGCGTCCACGAGTACTTGACCGAACTCGCGGAGAAGCAGGAAATCGGCCAGCACGGCCTGATTGCGTTGGACTGGCACTCCGGTAACCGCTCGGTGCTGGTGGACCACGAACTGTCCGGCGTTGTTGTGGGCCAAACGTTGGCTACCAAACCGGAGGACACCTACCGGGCTCTGCTCGAGGCCACGGCATTCGGCACCCGGACGATCGTGGACGCCTTCCGTGACTCCGGCGTTCCAGTGAAGGAGTTCATCGTGGCAGGCGGGCTCCTCAAGAACAAACTCCTCATGCAGATCTACGCCGACGTCACCGGACTGCAGCTTTCCACGATCGGTTCAGAACAAGGCCCGGCGCTGGGCTCGGCCATCCACGCGGCAGTGGCTGCGGGCAAGTACAAGGACATCCGTGAAGCCGCCGCGGCCATGGCTGCAGCCCCGGGTGCCGTGTACACGCCCATCCCCGAAAACGTCGCGGCCTACCAGGCACTGTTCAACGAGTACCGGACCCTCCACGACTACTTCGGTCGCGGCACCAATGACGTGATGCATCGGCTCAAGGCCATCCAGCGGAAAGCCGCATCCAAGGGCGGAGCAACAGCGATGGCCGGCGACGCACCGCCGTCGAACGCCGCGTCCCAAGCAAGCCAAGCACTGGAAGGTGCCACCGCATGAGCTCCCTCCAGGACACCATCGCCGCAGTCCGGCAGGAAGTCTGCGGGCTGCACACCGAACTGACCCGATACCAGCTGGTGGTGTGGACGGCCGGCAACGTCTCCGGCAGGATCCCCGGCCACGAGCTCATGGTCATTAAACCGTCCGGCGTTTCCTATGACGACCTCACCCCTGAACAGATGGTGGTCACCGACCTCCATGGCGTGCCGGTCAACAGCATCACCACCGGCACCGGTGAAACGATCACCTGGCACAATCCGGCCCTATCGCCGTCCTCCGATACCGCCGCACATGCTTACGTGTACCGGAACATGCCCGAGGTGGGCGGGGTGGTCCACACACATTCCACCTACGCCACAGCGTGGGCTGCCCGCGGAGAGGACATCCCCTGCGTGCTGACCATGATGGGGGACGAATTCGGCGGCCCGATTCCCGTGGGGCCGTTTGCGCTGATCGGTGACGACTCCATTGGCAAGGGAATCGTGGAGACGCTCAAGAATTCGAACTCCCCCGCGGTGCTGATGCAGAACCACGGGCCTTTCACCATCGGCAAGGACGCCCGCGCGGCGGTGAAGGCAGCCGTGATGTGCGAGGAAGTTGCCAAGACCGTCCACGTTTCGCGCCAACTTGGCGAGCCGCTGCCGATTGATGAAACCCGGATCGCTGCACTCTTCGACCGCTACCAGAACGTCTACGGGCGCTGAACCAGGCCCACCCCAAACTTCAGGAGAACCCCATGCCCCACAGCACTTCGCCCCACAGCACCTCCCTCGACCAGTACGAAGTCTGGTTCCTCACGGGCAGCCAGCACCTCTACGGGGAGGACGTCCTCAAACAGGTCGCAGCCCAGTCCCGCGACATTGCCGACGCCCTGAATGCCAACGTTCCGGTCAAGCTCGTGTGGAAGCCCGTCCTCACCGACTCGGACGCCATCCGCCGGACAGCCCTTGAAGCCAACTCGGACGACTCCGTGATCGGTGTGACCGCGTGGATGCACACGTTCAGCCCGGCCAAAATGTGGATCCAGGGCCTGGACGCCCTCCGCAAACCGCTCCTGCACCTGCACACCCAGGCCAATCGGGACCTGCCATGGGCGGACATCGATTTCGACTTCATGAACCTCAACCAGGCAGCCCACGGCGACCGCGAATTCGGGTACATCCAGTCCCGCCTCGGCGTGCCGCGGAAGACCGTCGTCGGGCATGTCTCCAACCCTGAGGTGGCGCGCCAGGTGGCCGCGTGGCAGCGGGCCTCCGCCGGTTGGGCGGCGGTCCGGAACCTGAAGCTGACGCGGTTCGGCGACAACATGCGCAACGTCGCCGTCACTGAAGGCGACAAGACCGAGGCCGAACTCCGCTTCGGCGTCTCGGTCAACACCTGGTCCGTCAACGAACTCGCCGACGCTGTCCACGCCGCGGAAGAGTCCGACGTCGACGCCCTGGTTGCCGAGTACGAGCACCTTTACGAGGTGGCTGACGAGCTGAAAGCCGGTGGCGCCCGCCACGAGTCCCTCCGCTACAGCGCCCGGATCGAGCTGGGCCTCCGAAGCTTCCTTGAGGCCAACGGCTCGGCCGCGTTCACCACATCGTTCGAGGACCTGGGCGAACTCCGCCAACTCCCCGGCATGGCAGTGCAACGGCTCATGGCCGACGGCTACGGGTTCGGGGCCGAGGGCGACTGGAAGACCGCCATCCTGGTCCGCGCCGCAAAGGTCATGGGATCCGGGCTTCCCGGCGGTGCCTCGCTGATGGAGGACTACACCTACCACCTGGAACCGGGCAGCGAAAAGATCCTCGGCGCCCACATGCTTGAAGTCTGCCCGTCCCTGACCGCGAAAAAGCCGCGCGTGGAGATCCACCCGCTTGGTATTGGCGGCAAGGAGGACCCCGTCCGGATGGTGTTCGACACCGACGCCTCGTCCGGCGTCGTCGTTGCGCTGTCCGACATGCGCGACCGGTTCCGCCTGGTCGCGAACGCCGTGGACGTCGTCGACCTTGACCAGCCGCTGCCCAACCTCCCGGTTGCCCGCGCGCTGTGGGAGCCCAAGCCGGACTTCGCCACCTCGGCCGCCGCGTGGCTCACCGCCGGAGCGGCGCACCACACGGTATTGTCCACGCAGGTAGGTATGGACGTGTTCGAGGACTTCGCCGAAATCGCCCATACCGAACTCCTCACCATCGACGAAAGCACCACCATCAGACAGTTCAAGAAGGAACTCGCTTGGAACGCGGCGTACTACAAACTGGCAGGCGGCCTGTGAGCACGGAATTCACCCTTGAAGCCGGCGGTTACAAGGCCGTCGTGACGGAACACGCTGCGGCCTTGCGGGTGCTGCAGTTCCGCGGCCGGGACTTGGTGGTTCAGTTCCCGGAAGGGGGCCCCATCCCCGATTACCGGGGCATCATCGCCGCGCCGTGGCCCAACAGGATCGAAGACGGCCAGTACACCTTCGACGGCGTCACCCACCAGCTCCCCGTCAATGAACCCGAGCGTGCCGCTTCTTTGCATGGCCTCGCCTTCCCGCTCGACTGGGCTGCGAAGGAGCACGACGCCGGTTCGGTCACCCTGACGTGCGTGGTGGGACCAACCGACGGCTACCCCTTCGTGTTGGAACTCACGGCCCAGTACGCCTTGGATGAAAACGGGCTGCACAGCACGGTCAGCGCCATGAACATCGGGGAGTCCGCAGCTCCCTACGGCGTGTGTCCGCATCCGTACCTGGTGGCCGGCACATCGTCACTGGACGAATGGATCCTCGAAGTCCCCGCAGCCACGTTCCTTGAGGTGACGCCGGACCGGCTCCTCCCTGTTGCGCTGGCATCGGTGGAGGGTCATGAGTTCGACTTCCGCTCGCCCCGCGCGATCGGCGCCACCGAGATCGACCACGCGTTCACGGAGATAACGTTCGACGGCGGGTCGGCGCGCCTGTCGCTACGGGACCCTGCGGGCACCGGCGTCGGAATGGCCTGGGACGAACGCTGCCCGTGGCTGCAGATTCACACGGCGGACAAGCCGGCTCCCCTGCCCAACCGGATCGGACTGGCCGTGGAGCCCATGACGTGCCCGCCGGATGCCTTCAACAGCGGCACGGACCTGATCCGCCTGGAACCGGGCGCCACCCACTCCGCGTCCTGGAGCATCTACTCCCTGTAAACCCAACTGGGTCGCATTTGTGCGCGTTTTGAACGTTCAAAACGCGCACAAATGCGACCTACTTGGGTGCGCCGGCGGTACTTTGGCGCACCACGAGTTCGGGCGTGAAGACGACGGCGCGGTGCTTGGTTCCGCCGCTCTCCTGCTCTTCGGCGAGAAGCTCGACGGCGGTCCGGCCCAGCGCCTCGGTGGGCTGCCGGATGGAGGACAAAGGCACGACGGCGGAGACGGCGAAGTCGATGTCGTCGTAACCGATCAAGGCGATGTCTTCGGGGATTCTCACCGTTCGCAGCATGGTCAGTGACTGCATGACGCCTAGGGCGAGGAGGTCGTTGGAGCAGAAGACGGCTTCGGGACGTTCCTCCGGCGAGCGCTCCACCAGGCTGTTGCCCACTTGGCGCCCGGCAAGGACGGTTTGGCCGGCAGAATCCAGTACTTCCATGGACGCATCGGATTCTTCGGCGACCGCACGCTGCGCGCCCTTGAGGCGGTGGGCCACCTGGCGAATGGACGGGGTACCAACAAAAGCCAGACGACGGCGGCCGATGTCCAGCAGGTGCCGGGCAGCCAGGTAACCGCCTTCCTCATCGTCGACGGAGACTGAGCTGCAGCGATCGCTGTCGGCGAGCTGATCCACCAGCACCGTGGGCACGCCGCGTTCCCGCAAGGTATCGATCCGGGCCGTGACATCCCCTACGGGCGAGATCAGGAGTCCTTGGACGCGCTGTTCCTGGAAGAGGTCCATGTAGTGGGCTTCGCGGGCAGCGTCTTGGCCACTGTCCCCCACCAGGACCACGCTTCCGAGCGCGGTGGCCGCATCTTCGGCGGCCCGGGCCACTGAAGAGAAGAAGGGGTTGCCGACATCGAGGACCACCAAGCCGATGGTTCGGCTCTGGCCGGCGCGCAACTGGCGTGCAGCGTCATTGCGCACGAATCCGAGCTCGGCAATGGATTTGAGAACGCGCTCCTTGGTCCGCTGCGAGACCCGGTCCGGGTAATTCAGCACGTTGGACACGGTGCCCACGGCAACCTTGGCGTGGATGGCAACATCTTTGATGCTGGCTGTTTGGGACATGCTTTCCGGTCTCCCCCGTCGTCTTGTCCGGCTATATGAACGCCCTTGACACCCCCTTCCTTGCGAGGGTAATTTGAATCGTAACAAATGAAACGATTCAAAACCGAGTAACCCCGGAGAACCGCAGATGAGGGTATGTTTCCGCTCCTCAGTTCAGCCCGAACTGATGGATGAGTACAGGCGCCGGCACGCAGCTGTCTGGCCGGAGATGCTTCGCGCATTGAAGGACGCCGGATGGAACAACTACTCACTGTTCCTTGCTCCGGACGGGCAGCTCATCGGCTACCTGGAATGCGAGGACTACGCGGACGCTCAGGCCCGCATGGCCCTCACCGAGGTCAACGCCCGTTGGCAAGCCGACATGGCAACCCTCTTCGCGAACAGCGACGTACCGCCGGATGAGGGATTCGAAATCCTCGACGAAGTTTTCAACCTTGAAGACCAACTGGCTGCGGCCAGTCACAGCACCCACCAGAAGGAAGAAGCATGAACACCACGGAATCGGCCCTGGGCCGCTTGGGAGAACTGGCCATCGAAGTGCCGTCCTGGGCCTACGGAAATTCGGGGACCCGGTTCAAGGTCTTCGGCACCCCGGGGACCCCGCGCACCGTGCAGGAAAAGATCGCCGACGCCGCCAAGGTTCACGAGCTTACGGGCCTGGCGCCCACTGTTGCGCTGCACATCCCGTGGGACAAGGTGGACGATTACTCCGCTTTGCGTTCGTATGCAGAGGACCTGGGGATTGGCCTGGGCACCATCAACTCCAATACGTTCCAGGATGACGAGTACAAGTTCGGCTCCCTGACCTCGTCCAACGAGGCCGTACGCCGCAGGGCCATCGAGCACCACTTGGAGTGCATCCAGATCATGCACGCCACCGGGTCAAAGGATCTGAAGATCTGGCTGGCCGATGGCACCAACTACCCTGGCCAGGACGACATGCGGGGCCGTCAGGACCGCTTGGCCGACTCGCTTCAGGAAATCTACGCCGCCCTGGGTGATGAGCAGCGCCTGGTGTTGGAGTACAAGTTCTTCGAACCGGCTTTCTACCACACCGATGTTCCGGACTGGGGTACCTCGTACGCGCAGACCCTGGCCCTGGGTGAGAAGGCGTTCGTGTGCCTGGACACCGGCCACCACGCCCCGGGGACCAACATCGAGTTCATCGTGATGCAGCTCCTGCGCCTGGGCAAGCTGGGCTCGTTCGACTTCAACTCCCGCTTCTACGCCGATGACGATCTCATTGTGGGCGCGGCTGATCCGTTCCAGCTCTTCCGCATCATGCACGAGGTCATCCGTGGCGGCGGCTTCGGGAAGGATTCCGGTGTCGCGTTGATGCTGGACCAGTGCCACAACCTGGAAGAGAAGATCCCGGGCCAGATCCGCTCGGTGCTCAACGTGCAGGAAATGACTGCCCGCGCCCTGCTGGTGGACACCGCTGCGCTGAACGAGGCGCAGCGTGCCGGGGATGTCCTGGCAGCCAACAGCATCTTCAACGATGCCTTCTACACCGATGTCCGTCCGGCCCTTGCCGAGTGGCGTGAATCCCGCGGCCTGCCCGCCGACCCGATCGCTGCCTACAAGGCCAGCGGCTACCAGAAGAAGATCAACGAGGACCGCGCAGGCGGCCAGCAAGCCGGATGGGGCGCATAAGTAGCCATGAACAAGACTGTTGAAGACCTGATCACCCGTTCCAACCGCCTCGGCGCGGACAAGCGGAACACCAACTTCGCCGGCGGCAACACCTCGGCCAAGGGTTTCGAGAAGGACCCCGTGACCGGCCAGGACGTTGAACTCCTCTGGGTTAAGGGCTCCGGCGGCGACCTGGGCACCCTGAAGGCCGAAAACCTCGCAGTACTTCGGCTCGACCGGCTCCAGGCGCTCAAGTCCGTTTACCCCGGCGTCGAGCGTGAAGACGAGATGGTGGCCGCGTTCGATTACTGCCTGCACGGCAAGGGCGGCGCAGCACCGTCGATCGATACCGCCATGCACGGCCTCGTGGACGCAGCCCACGTTGACCACCTGCATCCGGACTCGGGCATCGCCATTGCGACGGCGGTGGACGGTGAAGCGCTGACGTCGAAGATCTTCGGCGACAAGGTGGTGTGGGTTCCCTGGCGCCGACCCGGCTTCCAGCTCGGTTTGGACATCGCCGCGATCAAGGAAGCCAACCCGCAGGCCGTCGGCACCATCCTGGGCGGCCACGGCATCACCGCCTGGGGCGCCACCAGCGAAGAAGCCGAAGCGAACTCCCTCTGGATCCTCGACCAGGCCGAGAAGTACATCGGAGAGAACGGCAAAACCGAGCCATTCGGCCCCGCCCTCCCCGGCTACGGCGCCCTGCCGGAGAAGGAGCGCCGCGCCAAGGCGGCGGCCCTGGCCCCCGTGATCCGCGGCCTGGCCTCCACGGACAAACCGCAGCTGGGGCACTTCAGCGATGACGCCGTCGTGCTTGACTTCCTCGCCTCCACCGAGCATCCACGCCTCGGCGCACTCGGCACGTCCTGCCCGGACCACTTCCTCCGGACCAAGGTCAAGCCCCTCATCCTGGACCTGCCCGCGGACGCGTCCATCGAAGAGTCCGTGGCCCGCCTGAAGGAACTGCACGCTGAATACCGCGAGGATTACCAGGCGTACTACGACCGGCACGCCGTCGCTGATTCACCTGCGTTGCGCGGCGCGGACCCGGCGATCGTGCTCATCCCCGGGGTGGGTATGTTCTCCTTCGGTAAGGACAAGCAGACCGCCCGCGTGGCCGGGGAGTTCTATCTCAACGCCATCAACGTCATGCGCGGCGCCGAGGCGATCTCCAGCTACGCCCCGATCGAGGAATCCGAGAAGTTCCGCATCGAGTACTGGGCACTGGAGGAAGCCAAGCTCGCCCGGATGCCCAAGCCCAAGTCCCACGCGACCCGCATCGCACTGGTCACCGGCGCGGCTTCCGGCATCGGGAAGGCGATCGCCACCCGATTGGCGTCCGACGGCGCGTGCGTAGTGATTGCCGACCTGAACCTTGAGAACGCCCAAGCCGTCGCCGAGGAACTGGGCGGTCCCGACGTCGCCATCGGCGTCCAGGCCGACGTGACCAACGAAGCCCAGATCAACGCCGCCATCGCCGAAGCCGTGCTCGCCTTCGGTGGCCTGGACCTGGTGGTCAACAACGCCGGCCTGTCCATTTCCAAGCCGCTGCTCGAAACCACCGAGAAGGACTGGGACCTGCAGCACAACGTCATGGCCAAGGGATCGTTCCTCGTCTCCAAGGCCGCAGCGAAGGTCATGATTGACCAGGGCCTGGGCGGAGACATCATCTACATCTCCTCCAAGAACTCCGTGTTCGCCGGACCCAACAACATCGCCTACTCCGCCACCAAAGCCGACCAAGCCCACCAGGTCCGGCTCCTCGCTGCAGAGCTGGGCGACCACGGCATCCGCGTCAACGGCATCAACCCCGACGGCGTGGTCCGCGGCTCCGGCATCTTCGCCGGCGGCTGGGGCGCCAAACGCGCAGCGGTCTACGGCGTGGACGAGGAAAAGCTGGGCGAGTACTACGCCCAGCGCACCCTCCTCAAGCGCGAAGTCCTCCCCGAACACGTGGCCAACGCCGCAGCCGTGCTCACCAGCAACGAACTCTCCCACACCACCGGCCTGCACATTCCCGTGGACGCCGGCGTCGCAGCAGCGTTCCTCCGATGAGCACTGCATTTGGCGATATCGACGGCGGGCGGCCCACCTCCGGTGTGTTCGCCGCCGTCGATATCGGCGCGTCCTCCGGCCGCGTCATGCTGGGCCGCGTCTGCCCCTCCACAGGCGCGACGCTGGAGACCGTGCACCGTTTCCCCAACGGAGTGGTGGAGCTCGACGGCGGACTCCGCTGGGATTTCGACGCCCTCTTCGCTGAGGTACTTGGAGGCCTCCGCACGGCCGCGACTGTGGCAGCCGGAAACGGTGAGCGGATTCAAAGCATCGGCATCGACACCTGGGCCGTGGACTACGGGCTGGTGGACGCTTCCGGGAAACTGATCGCCCCACCGTACAGCTACCGGGACGAACGAAGCCGTTCCGCCGTGGCGCGCGTGCACGCGCTCATCCCACCGGAGCAGCAGTACGCCACCACCGGCCTGCAGTTCCTGCAGTTCAACACCATCTACCAGCTAGCCACCGAGCAGGACCTCGACGGTGTGCAGGCACTGCTCATCCCGGACCTGATCGCTTTCATGCTGACCGGGCAGCGTCGGACCGAGGCAACGAATGCCTCCACCACCGGGATGTTTGATGCGGTGACGGAGGAATGGGCCACGGAATTCCTGGATGTACTGGGGCTTCCGCGGGACATCTTCCCGCCACTGATCCAGCCGGGCGAATCTTACGGAACCCTGCGGCCGGACATCGCCTCACAGCTGGGCATGCCTTCCGGTACCCCCGTGGTTGCCGTGGGCTCGCATGACACCGCCTCGGCTGTTGCCGCAGTCCCTGTCGAGCAGGAAGAGTTCGCCTATATCTCCTCCGGAACGTGGTCCCTGGTGGGCCTGGAGCTGAAGCACCCCGTGCTCTCCAAAGAAAGCCGGGCCGCGAACTTCACCAACGAACGTGGAGTCGACGGGACCATCAGGTACCTGCGCAACGTGGGCGGGCTCTGGCTACTGAGCGAGTGCCAGCGCACCTGGGCAGCCCAGGGATTCGCCCAATCACTCCCCGCACTGCTGGACGCGGCTGCCGCCCTGCCTCCTGGCGGACCGCAGATCAATGCCGAAGACCCCGCTTTCACCGCACCGGACAACATGCCAGAACGCATCCGCTCAGCCGTGCGGCACAACGGTGACGTGCTCCCCGACCGTCCGGCCTCCGTCGTGCGTTGCATCATGGACAGCCTTGCCGCAGGTTACGCCCGGACCCTCAACGACGCCGAACGCCTCACCGGCCGTACCGCCGGCGTGGTGCACGTGGTGGGTGGCGGATCGCAAAACAGGCTGCTCTGCCAACTGACAGCGAATGCCACGGGCAGGCCGGTGGTCGCCGGGCCGGTTGAGGCCACGGCCCTGGGCAACGTGCTGGTCCAAGCCCGCGCCGCCGGCGTGGTGATCGGCGGGTTGACGGAATTGCGGGCGCTTGTTGCGTCAGGGACGGAACTGGTGAGGTACGAGCCCGGAACGTCTCCTACGTCACAGCGGCCATGAAGCCCCCGCGCTAAACTGAACGCATTATGATCCGCACAATGTTCAAGTCCAAGATTCACCGTGCCACGGTGACCCACGCCGATCTCCACTACGTCGGTTCGGTCACCGTCGATCTGGACCTTCTGGACGCCGCCGACATTCTTCCCGGCGAACTCGTGTCCATCGTGGACATCACCAACGGTGCCCGCCTGGAGACGTACACCATCGCCGGCGAGCGCGGATCAGGGGTCATCGGCATCAACGGTGCCGCAGCCCATCAGGTCCATGTGGGCGACCTCGTCATCCTCATCACTTATGCGGAGATGACTACTGAAGAAGCCAGGTCCTACGAGCCCAAGGTGGTTCACGTGGGGAAGGAAAACCAGATCCTGCAGCTCGGCAACGATCCCGCCGAGGCCCACACACCCGGACTGATGCGGCCCCCGCATGCCTTGAACAACGCGGCTCACCTTAGCTGAACCAGCCACAGACCAAACCTCGACGGCGGCACTCACACTGAGTGCCGCCGTCGGCGTCTGCGCGCGTGAGTGGGCCCTCGAGTGGGTGCGTCCGGATAACGGACCTCAGCACTGAAAACGCTTACCCGTGAATAAATCTGATTAGGCTTAAGGCGTGATCCACATTTACCCAGCCTGTCCCCCGCCATGATCGGAGTCTTGTCCGGGTTCTTCGTGGTGTGGGCCATCATCCTGGTGGGAATGTTCGTGGGGCGCCGAAACATCCTCGGTGACAACGCGAGATCCGTGCTCAGTTCGCTGACGTTCTTCGTCGCCAGCCCTGCCTTGCTGTTCGAAACGTTGAGCAAAGCCAAGCTTCACGAGGTCTTCGCCGCGCCGCTGCTGGTGACGGCAGTGGGAGCGACCATCACGGGGCTCCTGTTTTTCCTGATTGCGAAGTTCTGGCTGAAGCGCAGCCTTCCTGAATCGCTCATGTCCTCGATGAGTTCGTCTTTGGCCAACTCGGCCAACCTTGGCATTCCCATTGCCGTGTTTGTTCTGGGCGACGCCAGCTATGTGGCCCCGTTGCTCATCTTCCAACTGGCATTTTTCACGCCCATGTATTTGATGGCGTTGGATGCGAGCACCAGCAACCATCGCACCACTCCCCTGCGGTTCGTCCTGATGATCATCAGGAATCCGATGATCGTGGGATCCGCATTGGGCCTAGTGGTGGCTGGCACCGGCTTTCAAGTCCCCCAACTGGTTCTCGAGCCGATCCATTTGATTGGCGGGGCGGCGATTCCGGCCATGTTGATGGCTTTCGGTATGAGCCTGAACGGTTCCAAGCCGCTGCAAAAGTCCGGGGGCCGTCGCTTGGACACCCTGCTGGCCAGCGCGTTCAAGCTGCTGGTGCATCCCCTGATCGCGTATGTGTTTGCCCGCTTCGCCTTGAACATGGACGGCCATGCGCTGTTCGCGGTGGTGGTGACCTCTGCCCTGCCGACAGCACAGAACGTGTTCGTTGCCGCCAACCGATACCAGGCCGGCATCACCGTAGCGAAGGACACCGTCCTGCTCACAACCATCGTGGCTGTTCCCGCGATGATCGCCGTGGCGTTGTTGCTCGCCTAGTCCCCCAACTGGATCGCAATTGTGCGCGTTTAGCGGCGTGTAAACGCGCACAACTGCGACCTGGATGGGCTAGTCGACGTCCGCCGTCGCCAAATTGAGTTCCAGGAGTTGGGCGCAGCGGATAAACCCCAGATGCGAGTAGGCCTGGGGGTGGTTGCCAAGGTGGGTCTCCGTGCCGGGATCGTATTCCTCCGGCAACAACCCCGTTGGACCGAACAAGGCGACCAGGCGGTTGAAGAGCTCCAAGGCATCGTCCAAGCGGCCCACTGCGAGGTAAGCCTCGATCAGCCAGGTGGTACAGATGTGGAAGCCACCCTCCAAGCCCGGCAGGCCGTCGTCGTACCTGTACCGGAAGACTGTGGGCCCCACGCGCAGTTCCCGTTCCACTGCGGTGACCGTATCCAGGAAGCGCTGGTCGTGGACATCCAGCAGGCCGGACAATCCAATGTGCAGCACTGCGGCGTCCAGGTCGGGGCTGTCATAGGCCACCGTGTAGGACGCAACGGAAGAATCCCACCCTTCCCGCAGGACTTCTTCACGGATGGTCTCAGCGGTGCCCGCCCAATCGGCATGCGGCACCCGACCATGCAAACCCGCCGTGCGAACAGCACGATCCAGGGTGACCCAACACATGACCTTGCTGTAGACATGGTGCCGGGGCGGTTTGCGGGCCTCCCAGATTCCATGGTCCGGCTCGTGCCATCGTGCAATGACGGCGTGGGCCATCTGCTCCATGAGGAACCAGTGGTCATCCGGCAGTAACCCCCGCCGTTCCGCTAGGTCATGAATCACTTCCGCAATGGGACCGAACACGTCCAACTGAACCTGGTGGTCAGCCGCGTTGCCGATCCTGACCGGGCGCGAACCGGCATACCCCGGCAGGCTGTCCACGATTGCCTCGGTGGAAAGCGGCGCCCCGGTCACCGAATACAACGGGTGCAGCCACTCGGGCCCCGGGGCGTTCTCCAGGATCCGCCCCAGCCAGCCGAGGAAGCCCACCGCTTCCTCCGTGGACCCGAGGCCCACCAACGCATTCACGGTCATCGAGGCATCACGGAGCCAGCAGTAGCGGTAGTCCCAGTTCCGCGTACCGCCGATCCCCTCCGGAAGCGACGTGGTGGGCGCGGCAAGGACAGCCCCGGTGGGCTGGTGGACCAAGGACTTCAGAACGAGCGCCGAGCGCCTCACCAGTGAAGTCTTGATGGCCGGCAACCGGAGCGATTTGACCCACTCCCTGGAGGACTGCCCGACGGCGGCGCGCCTGGCCGGTTCTCCGTCCGGATCCGGAGGGGCGGATTCTGTATCACCGCAGCGCAAATTGAGCACAACCGGCCCGGACCCCAGATATACCTCCGCGGTGGCAGTTGCGTGCCGGCTGTCACTGGTGATGGTGAACTCAACGCCCGGCGCGGACAGGATGATGGGATCCGAGGTGCCCACAACGTGGATCTCATCGCCGCGGATCTCCATGTTGAAGGGAGCGCTGGCGTAGTCCGGGCGCGGAGCGAAGACCACCCTGGCCGTGCCGGTTCCGGACAGGACCCTGACCAGGCTGGTGATGCCGTCCGGTGCCGGTTCGAGGTAGTCGGTCACGGTGACATCGGCCCAACGGGTCTCCACGATCATGGTGTTGTCCACGTAACGCTGCGCGAGGACCGCAGAGGGTTTCACGGGCTCGATGCTGAAGTGACCCGCCGGCTCGCCACCGAGGATGTGTGCGAACAAGGACCCGGAATCGGGCAGCGGGTGACTCATCCAGCAAACCTTCGCATCCGGGGTGAGCAACGCCGTGGAGGTGCCGTTCCCAATCATCGAGTGCCGCTCCAGACCAACGGCGTCCTCACCAAAGAGCCACGACCGCCGCAGTTCGAACAACAAAGCCAGCACCCTCGCGAAGGCTTCCGGGTCCGGAATGGTGTGTGCCGCCGCCGTGTCTCCCGGCCCGACGTGCAAGCCAAGGTCCGGTCCGCGCAGCGTGGCGAGCGCCCGTTCGTCGCTCTCGGCGTCCCCGGCGTAGAGAGCGGCAGTGACGCCCAAACGGGATCGGAGCTGTTCAAGTGCCTTGCCCTTGGCAGGTTCTTCCACCGTGAGGTCCAGGACGGTGCCGTCGACGATGAAGTAGAGGCCGTACTGGATGGCAATGTGCTGCGCCTTATACGTCACGCGTTCCACCACATCCTGCGTGGCGGGGCGGGTGCGGACCGCCACTCCTACGGGTTTGCGGACTATGCTGACGCCCTTTTCGAAGCCAACGGCCTCACTCAACGCCGTAGCCACCTCATGCAGCAGGTTTTCGGTGGCAAGGGATTGCCCGTAGGCGAATCCCATGTCGAATTCGACTCCATGGGACCCCACCAAATGCACCTCCGCCGGCAACCGGGAAACGGCAGCCAGGTCCCTCAAAGACCGCCCGGAGATAATGCCTGCATGCGTGTTGGGAAGCGCCGCCAGCGCACGCAGTGCCACTGCCGCGCTGTCCAAGGGCAACGTCTCATTGGAAACGCCTTCGGCCTCACACAGCGTGCCGCCGTAATTGCAGGCCACCAAAAGGCCCGGAACCCTGGACAGGACTTTGAGGTCAGCCATCAACTCCGGGGTGATCCCTTGGTCCTCCTGGGGACGGACAAAGGAACGGAGTAAACCAAGCGGCAACGAGTTCATCAAGAGCGCCGAATCGGCAACTGACTGGTTCAACGGCGTCGGCATGGCGGTTCCTTCCGGAGTGGATAGGAATAGTTTCCGCCCGAAGGGTTTCCCTCGTATAGCTCTGTAATTGCGTATGTGTAAAAGGAGGTCCTAGGCCGGGACCAGACCCGCCACCCCGGCCACCAACTCGACCGACCGCAGCCGCTCCTGAGTCCCCACGCTCTGGTGCGCAACGATCAGTTCATCCGCGTCCGCATGCTTGGCGAATTCGTCCAAGTATTCCCGCACAACGTCGGGGGTTCCCACGGCGGAGAACTTCATCATCTGGGCGATGTGCTGCCCCTGCGGGGAGTCAAGGACCATATCCGCCTCGTCGTCCGTGAACTCGCGTCCGCCGCCAAAAAACAGGGCCACCCTGGCACGCTTCACGGCGAGGTGGATTGCCTGGGCTTCTGCGTTGGTGTCAGCCGCTGTCACGTTGACGCCGGCAATGACGTAGGGCTCGGACAGTTGCTCGGAGGGCTTGAAGTCGCGGCGGTAGATAGCCACTGCGTCGCGCAGGGCGGCGGGCGCAAAGTGTGAAGCGAACGCGTACGGCAGTCCCAGCCGGGCAGCCAGCTGCGCACCGAAAAGCGAGGAGCCCAGAATGTACAGCGGCACGTTGGTTCCCTTGCCCGGAGTCGCCTCCACGCCTTGGATCCGGGTAGGACCCGTGAGGTAACCCTGAAGTTCCAGGACGTCCTGCGGGAACGAGTCGGCAGACATGTGATCGCGCCGCAAAGCACGCATGGTGTTTTGGTCGCTGCCCGGAGCACGGCCCAGGCCGAGGTCGATGCGGCCCGGGTGGAGTGTTTCCAGCGTCCCGAATTGTTCGGCGATGGTCAGCGGCGAATGGTTGGGCAGCATGATGCCGCCTGCCCCCAACCGAATGCTGTTGGTGTGCGCTGCCACGTGGGCGATCAGCACGCTGGTGGCGGATGAGGCGATGGCGGACATGTTGTGGTGTTCGGCGTACCAAACCCGGCGATATCCCAGCTCTTCCGCCTTCTGCGCCATGGCCACACTGCCCGCGAGGCTTTCCGCCACTGTCTGGCCCTTCCCGATGGTTGCCAGGTCGAGGATGGAAAGAGGAACAGTCACAGGGGTACCGGCCTTTCGGAGTTGTTCGCGTCGGCCCGTTGGCGGGCACTTAAGCGACAACGACGGCGTCGCCCGCCTTATTTCTGTGAGTTACGTCGCGGTTCTCCAAAGCGTCCAAAATCCCCCGGTTTGTGACCGGGCGGGACGCGTGATTAACGGCTGTGACCCCCTGTATCTCCGCGTTTCGCAGCGCTTTGACCGCTCTTTGCGCCCTACCGGATAGTGGCAGCGACAAGTACGCATCGAACTTCACCCAAGGGGGTACCCATGGCACGATTCGCAGCCAAGACCGGCCTTACCGCGGCACTGGCCGCCACCACTCTGTTGGGCCTCGCGGCCTGCTCGGATCCCGGCGCGACGGCGGCAACCGGCCCGGGCTCGACCAGCAGTTCCGCGAGCGCCGCGTCCAAGCAATTCAACCTCTCACCGGAACAGGACCGGATCAAGGTTGAGGTGGATTCCGCGGCAGCGGCCCAGGTTCCCGATGCCATTAAGGCTGATGGCAAGCTCACGGTGGTGACTACCGGCGGAACCCCTCCCCTGAGTCTTTTCGCCTCCGACAACAAGACCCTCATCGGCAGCGAGGTGGATATCGCCTACGCCGTGGGCGGGACCTTGGGCCTTGAGGTGGAAGTCCTGCCGGTGGCGTGGGCCGATTGGCCGCTGGGCGTGGAGTCCGGCAAGTACGAGGCCGTGCTTTCCAACGTGACAGTCACTGAGGCCCGTAAGGAGAAGTTTGACTTCGCCACCTACCGCAATGACCTCCTGGGGTTCTATGCCAAGAGCGATTCGGACATCTCCCAGGTCAAGGAAGCCAAGGACGTAGCCGGAAAACGCATCATCGTGGGTTCCGGTACCAACCAGGAAGCCATCCTGGTCCGTTGGGACGAGGAGAACAAGAAGAACGGCCTGGAGCCCGTTGATTTCCAGTATTACGACGACGACTCCGCCTCCCAGCTTGCCCTCCAGTCCGGCCGTGCGGACCTCACGTTCGGCCCCAACGCCTCAGCGGCCTACAAGGCTGCGCAGGACGGCAAGACCAAGCAGGTAGGAACGGTTGACGGTGGGTGGCCCCTGAAAGCGGAGATCGCCTTCACCACCAAGAAAGGCAATGGCCTGGCCGTCGCTGCCCGGACTGCCCTGAACAAGCTGATCAAGGACGGCAACTACGGCAAGATCCTCGACCGCTGGGGCCTTTCCTCCGAAGCCATCCCGGCTTCGGAACTGAACCCGGCAGGCCTGCCCAAGAAGTAGCAGGGCACGGTGGTTCCGGGCCCTGCGAAGGGTATGCAAACCTGCGTAGCCGCGGACGGCAGCCGATGTTTTACTGTTCACTATGACTGAGTTGCTGAAGCAGCACCCCAACGAACCGCACAACGACAGCATCGCGGCACGCTTGAACTGGCTGCGCGCAGGTGTCCTTGGAGCCAACGACGGCATCGTGTCCGTGGCCGCCACGGTTGTGGGCGTCGCGGGTGTTACCAACGATGTCACCCCCATCCTGGTGGCCGGCACAGCCGCCGTCGTGGGCGGGGCCGTTTCCATGGCCCTTGGCGAGTACGTCTCCGTCAGCAGCCAAAGCGACAGCCAGCGGGCCTTGATTGAGAAGGAACGGAAGGAACTCCGCGACGATCCCGAAGGCGAGCTGGAGGAGCTTGCCTCCATCTACCAGGCCAAGGGCCTCAGCGAAGCCACTGCGCGGACGGTGGCCCGCGAACTCACCGATCATGATGCCTTGGGTGCCCACCTGGAGGCTGAACTGAAGATCGATGAGGCAGAGGTAGTCAATGCCTGGCATGCGGCCTTCGCCTCGGCAATCGCCTTCACCATTGGCGCGGTGCTGCCGCTGCTGGCCATCCTCCTCCTGCCGGCCGAGGTCCGGATCCCGTTGACGTTCGTGGCCGTGGTGGTGGCTTTGGCCATCACCGGCACGGTCAGCGCCAGGATCGGTGGCAGCTCGAAGCGGAAGGCCACGTTGCGCCTGGTCATCGGCGGCGCCCTTGCCATGGCCTTCACCTACGCCGTTGGCCTGCTGCTGGGCACCACGGGGATAGCCTGATCCCGTCTTAGGGACCCGTCTCTAGGACGTCGATGCGTCCCGCAGATGGTCATTGTTGCGCATCCGCACGGCCACCACTGCGCCGGAAACCGCGGTGATCGCTGCGACGACGGCGACTGCTGCGGGGATGCCGTAAAGGTCCGCGAGCACTCCTGACAGGAGGGCACCAACGGCGAACCCGCCGTCGCGCCATAACCGGTACACCCCTACGGAGCGCGCCCGCCAGATGGGGTGGGCAACGTCGCCGATGGCAGCCAACAGTGTTGGGTACACCAATGCGGTACCGAGGCCCAAGATAATGGCTGCGGCAAGCCAGGGTCCGAAGTCGTGGGCGAAGGCGAAGATTCCCAAGGCCACGGACTGAACCAGCATGCCGGCCGTAATGAACCATTTGCGGCCCCCGCGGTCTGAAGCCGCGCCGGTGACCAGTTGTGCCAAACCCCAGGCGGCCGGGTAAGCGGCGGCCAGGATGCCAATTTGCCCAAGGTTCAGCCCGGCGCCGGCGAACAGGACGGGGAAGAGACCCCAGGCCAAGCCGTCGTTGAGGTTATTCACCAGTCCGGCCTGGCTGGCTGCGGACAGGGAGCGGTCCCTGAAACTGGTCAAGGTAAACACCTGCCCGGTGGTCAGGCTGGCGTGGGCCCCTGATTGAGTAGCGACGTGACGGGCAGCTTCCGTTTTTGCGTGGTGGTGGGTTTCCTTCACGGCGAGCACTGTCAGGCCCAGGCCCAGGGCGATGAAGGCGGCCCCGAGCAGGAAGGGGGCTGGACGCAGGCCGTAGGCGGTGGCCAGATAGCCTGTGGCGAGTGCAGTGCCGGCCACGCCAAGGTAGCCTGCGGCCTCGTTGAAGCCCATGGCCAGTCCACGCTGTTTGGAGCCCACCAGATCCATTTTCATGATGACGGCGGTGGACCAGGTGAGCCCTTGGCTGATGCCCAGCAGCACGTTGGCCGCTACGATCCAGGACCAGGACGGGCCGGCAATGAGAATGATCGGCACGGGGACCGCCACCAGCCAGCCGGCGACGAGGACAGGTCTGCGGCCATACCTGTCAGAGAGCGTGCCGGCAAAGTAGTTCGTTACGGCCTTGGACAAGCCGAAGGCCAGGATGTAGGTCAGCGCGCCGGTGTACTGGTCCAGGTGGAATTCCTGTGCGGCGAGAAGGGGCAGCACGGTGCGTTCCTGGCCCAAGGTCCCGCCTACGAGGGCATTGACGGCCACCAGCAACATGAACTGCGGCAGGTTCTCCCGTAAGCCCAGTACGGTCCGTGGAGTGGGCGCATCGTACTTTGGGATGTCGCTGGCCATGCGCGGGGTGCTCCAAATCCGGTGTGCGGGCAAAAGGGTGCCCGGGCACGCTTGGGGGAAGCGTACCCGGGCGGGGCCCGGACAGGAGGGGGGACCTGCCCGGGCGGCTTGGGGGTGGTTAGACGGCGGGGACGCTGTTCTTCCAGGAGTTCCAGGCTGCGTAGCTGCCGTCGAGTTCGACGACGTCGTACCCGGCACGGCGCAGGGCGCTGGCGGCGACGGAGTTCCGGACGCCGGACTGGCAGTAGCTGACGATGGTGCCGTTGGCGGGCAGTTCGTCCAGGTGCCACATGACGCGGCCGCCGCTGAGCTGGTACGAGCCCGGGACGTGCCCGGCGGCGTACTCAGTCTTGTTGCGGACGTCCAGGACCATGGCAGCGTCGAACCCTTCGAGTTCCTCGGGCTGGATCAGCTTAGGGGTGGCGGTGGGCAGCCCGTCGATGCTGGTGAGGTAGCCCGCCACGTTGTCGATGCCCACGCGTACCAAGTGGTCCCACAGGTCCATCGCCTGCTCCTGGTCTGCGGCGAGGAGCACCAGCGGGTTCTTGTCAGTTTCCGGGTTCACCACCCAGGCACCGTAGCTGGCCACGGACTTGCCGGCAGGGACATTCAGCGATCGGGCCACGGTTCCCTCGTGGACTTCGCCGTTGGAACGGGTGTCGATGAAGGTCAAGGTGTCCTCGGCCAGGCCTGCTGCGACGGTCCCGGTGGAGAGCTCCGGCAGTGGAGTGCGTTCACCCATGACCACAGGGCCTTCACGGTTTTCGCGCTTCATGCGGCCGAAGTAGGCGTGTGCGTCGGGTTGGCCGTCGAGGAGTTCGTCGATGAAGCCCTGCTCGTCGTCGGCTGCCAGGTAGGGACCCCACCAGGCGTAGAGCCGTTCGTAACCAACCGTGGAGGACGGGATGGCCCCGAGTGCTTTGCCGCAGGCGCTTCCGGCGCCGTGCGCGGGGTGGACCTGGACGTAGTCCGGCAGCGTCAGGAACTTCTCGCGCAGGCTGGCGAAGAGCTGCTTGGCGCCCTCGAAGCGGGTGTCAACGCCGCCGGCTGCTTCATCCAGCAGGTCCGGCCGGCCCAGGTCTCCGGAGAAGACGAAGTCACCGGAGAGCAGGTAACCGGGTTGGTCGCTGAACGCGCCGTCGGTGACCAGGAAGGACAGGTGCTCCGGGGTGTGCCCGGGGGTGTGCACGGCCTTGATGCTGATGTTGCCCAGGGTGATGGTGTCCCCGTCGTAGAGCCGTTCGCCGTCGAACTGGTACTGCCAGTCCGGGCCGCCTTCTCCGGAAACATAGATCTTTGCTCCGGTGGCGGCAGCCAGCTCGCGGGTGCCGGAGAGGTAATCGGCGTGGATGTGGGTCTCGGTGACTGCCACGATCTTCATGCCGTTCTTCGCGGCCAGATCCTGGTAAACGGCGATGTCGCGGCGACCGTCCACCACGATCGCTTCGCCTTTGGCCTGGCAGCCGATCAGGTAGCTGGCCTGGGCAAGGTCTTCGTCGTAAATGCGCTCGATAAGCATGGGGTGCTCTCCTTCAAGTGAAAGGGGATGTTGGGGGCCTGCATTCAGTATAGATACCCCCGGGGGTATCTTGCAACCGGGCTGCGGCCTGGGTTTTTCCTGCAGGAGGGCCCTGGCGCCAGGCGCAGGAGGCCTGGCGCTTCGTTGGGTTTGCTGGTGCCGGCGGCCGGTTTTACGGAGCCTGGATCAGGCGCGCTGACGGCCGGCTTCGGCGCGGGCTTTGTCCATGTCCAGGTTCTTCACGGCCTGGATGACTTCCTCGAGTCCCGTGGCGTTGAGGGCGCCCGGCTGGGAGAAAACGAGGGTCTTGTCCTTGAAAGCCATCAAGGTGGGGATGGACGTGATGTTTGCTGCGGCGGCGAGGGCCTGTTCGGCTTCTGTGTCTACTTTGGCGAAGGTGATGTCCGGGTGGCGTTCGGCGGCGGCGCCGAAGGTGGGGGCAAACATGCGGCACGGGCCGCACCAGGCTGCCCAAAAGTCAACGAAGACGATCTCGCTGCTCTCCAGGGTCTGGGCAAATGTGTGTTGGGTGATGTCAATGGTGGCCATGGCCTGGTGTCCTTTCGGGAGGTTTTGGTTGCGCCCGGTTGGCTGGTGCCGCTGCCGGGTCAGGGGTTTAGGTGGTGGGGAGTCCGGCGCGGGTCCAGGCGCTCATGCCGCCTGCCATGGTGTCGGCTTTGTAACCGGCGCCGTTGAGGGCATCGGCGACGGCGGCGCTGCGGTTGCCGCTGCGGCAAACAGCGATCACGGGGACGGCAGGGTCAAGCTCGCCCAGGCGGGCCTGCAACTGCCCCATGGGAATGTGCAGAGCGCCGGGGATCATGCCCTCGGCGACTTCGAAGTCCTCGCGGACGTCGAGGATCCGGGCACTGGCGCGGCGCTGCTCGGCTTCGGTGATGGTGATTTCAGCCATGATGGTTCTCCTTTGAAGTGGTTGGCGGCTGGCGGTTTGGGGGTGGTATCTGCCTAGCGGACGGGTTCGCCGGCTTGGCGCCAGGCGGCCATCCCGCCGCGTACTGAGTAGGCCTGGTAGCCCCGGGCTGCGAGGAGCCGGGCGGCGGAGGCGGAGCGCACTCCGGAGGCGCAGACTGCAATCACGGGCTTGTTCCTGTTGATGCCGGTGGTGCTGGTCTGCAGCCGGTCCAGGGGGACGTGCTTGGCCTGCGGCGCACGACCGGTCCGCCACTCCTGGGCGGAACGGACGTCGATCAGCGTGGCTCCAGAGCCCAGGAGTTCCTTGGCCTGGGCCACGGAAATGGTTTGGTAGGGCTTGCTGAAGGCCTTCTTGAGGGAATCGAAAAGTCCCATGGCAATTCCTTTCTGTGGTGCCCGGCTCAGACGGGCGACGGGACATCGGTACTGCGGCGGCCGCGGTTCCGGAGCGGGCAGGAGCTCACGAAGAACCAACAGATGCCTGCGGTTACCGCGGTGAGCCCCGCGACACCGGCGGCGATGGGCCATTGCAGTCCGGCGGGGGCCTGCTGGATCAGGACGAAGGTACCCATGGCCAGGACGAACCAGCCGAAAGCCTTGCGCAGGGCCGTCTCCGGGATGCGCCCGGCGAGTTTGGCGCCGATCAATGAGCCCACGATGGCCGCGGCGGTCACCCCGAGGGTGATGCCCCAGTCCAGCTGGACGGTAGTGAGGTAGCCCGCGAGGCCTGCAAAGGACTTCATGGCAATGACCACCAGGGACGTTCCCACGGCCACCGCCATCGGCAGGCCACCCAGCAGCGCCAGCGCCGGCACCACGAGGAAACCGCCGCCCGCGCCGACCAGACCGGTCACGAGACCGACGACGGCGCCGTCCAGCAGCACCCTGCCAAGGGGCAACTCGTGCTTAACAGGCGCCGCTCCGCCGTCGTTCTTTTTCTTCCGCCCACGCAACATGGCCAGCGAGGTGGCCACCATCATGATGGCGAAGGCGATGAGCAGGATCTGGCCAGGGATGTGACCGCCGAGGAGGCCGCCAACAAACGCACCCGCCATGCCGGCGGCACCGAAGATCAGCCCGGTCCGCCACATCACCCTGCCCTTGCGGGCATGGCTGATCACGCTGAACACCGAAGTAACGCCGACGACGAACAGGGAAGCCGCGATGGCCTCCTTGGCCTCGAATCCCGCCACGTAGACCAGGATGGGCACGGTCAGGATCGACCCGCCACCGCCCAGGACTCCCAGTGAGAGCCCGATGACCACCGACAGGGCCAGGACCAGGAGCAGGGTGAGGCTCATCAGGCTGCGGCTTCCGTGCTCTTGCTGCCGGCGGCGGGCAGGGCCAGGATGGCGCTTTCGCGGGTGGGCTCCTTGGCGGCCTTGTTCCACGGCATCGCGGAGATGGCCTTGCCCATGGCGCAGGTGTTGGTCGCAGCAGAGAAGGTCAGCCCGGTGCCGATAACGCCCGCGAGCGTCCGGATCTTGGGAGAAATGAACTTACCGCCGGCCAGGCCCAGCACTACCAGGGAGCCGGCCACCAGGCGCACCTGGCGTTCAAGGTCCCAGCGGTCCTTGCCCTTCACGACGTCGCCACCGGCGGCGGCGTACCCCGGAGCCCCGCCCGTGAGGACGTACGCGGTGTCAATCCCGGACTTGGCAAGGCGCTGGCGGGCCTGCTCGGCGCGGACGCCGGACTGGCAGACCAAAACCACCCGGGAGCCAAGCCGGGCGGCGAGCTCGTCGGTGTGCTCGGACAGCAGCGACAGAGGCACGTTGTAGGAGCCGCGGATGTGCATGGACTCAAATTCGGCAGCGGAGCGGACGTCGATGACCACGAGGTCCTGATGCTCCTTGATCCAGGACTGCAGCGTCTCAGGAGCAAGGGCGGTAACAGCGGATGCCGCGGAAGGGGAAGTCATGAATGGCCTCTCGATTCGAGTGAACAGGTGAATACCCCACCGAGTATTACAGATACCCCCCGGGGTAGCCAAAACACCCTAGGGGGTATAGGCTGGGTCCAAGAAACCGCATTACTTTGGAGTACCCATGGAACTGAATCCCACCGAACTGACCCCCGTCATCAACCGGCTCAAGCGCGCCCAAGGCCAGCTCGCGGCCGTCACCCGGATGCTCGAAGAAGGCCGGGACTGCAAGGACGTCGTCACCCAACTGGCGGCGGTATCGAAAGCACTGGACCGCGCGGGCTTCGCCATCATCGCCACCGGATTGGAGCAGTGCATCGTCCAAAAGGACGCAAGCATGGACACCAAGGACCTGGAGAGGCTCTTCCTCTCCCTGGCCTGAACCCTTCCTACCGACAATCCCCTGCCCGGCCCTACCAAGGAGAACCATGACGTACACCCTCGCCGCGACCATCGCCCTCCCCTGGGCCGAAGCTGTCGAGAAGACCCGGGACGCCCTGGCTGAGCAGGGCTTCGGAATCCTGACCGAAATCGACGTCCGCGCCACGTTCGAGAAGAAGCTCGGAGCTGAGGCCGCCGACGCCGTCGGAGACTATGTCATTCTCGGCGCCTGCAACCCCGCCCTGGCCAGCCGCGCCCTCGCCGCAGAGCCTCAGATGGGGGCATTGCTCCCGTGCAACGTCGTGGTGCGCCGCGCCAAGGATGCAGACACCACCACGGTCGAGGCCATCGACCCGCAAACCATGGTCCAACTCAGCGACGCCCCATCGGTCAAGGAAGTGGCTGACGACGCCGGCACCCGTCTCCGTCAAGCACTGGCGGACCTCAGCGAAGCGGCCAACTAAGAGACCCCGGGCTAGAAATGCGCCGGATCCGTGTTCGCTCCGCACAGCACGACGGCGACCTTCTCACCAGCGCCCGGGGCATAAGCCCCGGAAAGCAGGGCCGCGTACGCAGCCGCTGCCCCATGCTCAACGACGATTCGATGCCCTTCCCATAGCCTGCGGCGGGCCTCAATGATGGCCTGGTCAGTGACCAGCACGCTCTGCACACCCGCTCTGCGGGCAACCCCGAAGCCGATCTCCCCCAGCCTGCGGGCACCCAGGGAATCGGCTGCAATGCCTGAAACCGGTACGTCCACGGGCTCGCCGTGTGCCAATGCGCTATGGAGTGTAGGAACTGTTTCCGGCTCGACTCCTACAACCCGGGCCCGCCCCTCGGTAGCGGCCGCTATGCCACCCATCAACCCGCCGCCGCCGACAGCGACGAGGATGGTGTCGACGTCGGGCAGTTGCTCCATCATTTCAAGGCCCACGCCACCGGCGCCCGCCACAATCTCCGGCTGGTCATAGGCATGGCAGTAAACGGCGCCGCTTTCTGCAGCGAAGGCGACCGCCGCAGCATAAGCCTCGGCATATTCGGATCCGCCTTGAACCACCCTTGCTCCGACTGCGTACAGCTTGTGGACCTTGTTGGCGGGAGCGGACTCCGGGACGAACACCGCGGCGGGAACACCCAACTTCGCAGCGGCGTAGGCATTTGCCAAGCCCGCATTGCCGCCGGAGGCCACAACCACCCCGACCTCGGGATTGAGTTCCCCGTTCTCGCGGGCAGTGAGCAGCCTGTTGAAAGCGCCACGGGCCTTGAACGAACCCGTGTGCTGCATGTACTCACACTTAAACCACAGCGGGTAGGTCCCTTCATTGCCGCTCGCCGCCATCGGGGTGTGGCGGACCCAAGCGGCCGTCCGGGAATACGCTTCCTCAACCTGTTCGCGAGTGACCATCCGACTGCCCCTTTCGTTGGGTTTCATCCTACGATCGGGACCGCGGAGATCACGGGTGTTTGGAATATTGTCTTGCAATATAGAGAGTATTGCAAGACAATAAACCATGGGGATAGCTTGGACGAACAGTGCAGACAAACATGGAGTCGACAGGGAAGACGCCCTTCATGCCATCTTGAATTACATATACCGAGTCCAAGAGTTCGATGAGCCCTGGATCGATACGCCGAACAGGCCCGACCTCTTCATCGGTCCAACCAAGGATCGGAGGACAATCCTGGAGGTCATGGCTGTGATAACTCCACCGGATGGCATCCTGATATTTCATGTCATGGAAGCACGAAGAAAGATACTCGACATCGCAGAAAGAGGCACAGACAATGCGTGAAGT
This sequence comes from Paenarthrobacter sp. YJN-5, assembly GCF_015040095.1. Classification (NCBI taxonomy): domain Bacteria; kingdom Bacillati; phylum Actinomycetota; class Actinomycetes; order Micrococcales; family Micrococcaceae; genus Paenarthrobacter; species Paenarthrobacter sp. YJN-5. The sequence continues at coordinate 548,032 of NZ_CP053544.1, read as the reverse complement.
TAAGAGGCAAAACCCAACGGAGGAGAACGCAGCGCGGGTTCGCGACGCTGAACTTGCTGAATGGGCGGAAACTGCCGACCTCAGCCCGGATGCCCGGATCAGCAAAGCCGAAGGACCGGAGGCCGGCCGATCCATACTCGAAGCGGCTCTGGGTTCGCCCGAAGCTGTCAGGCGGGCTGTTGGAAAACCCTCGTTGGGCGGCAAGGGTACCTCACCGTCAAGATCCCTCCGCTTGCCCGTTGAGATGGATGCCCAACTAGTGGCTCGTGCCGCTGCGGAACACCGAAAGCCCTCAGAAATTATGCGGGATGCTTTAGCTGAATATTTGGCGAAAGCATCATAAAGCCAGCGGACGGGCTGTTGATCCGAAGGTAAGGAACCTGCCCAAGATCCCCGCGAGTGAGGTAGCCTCAGCAGAGACCCACGCACTATCGATGCTGGCTTCCGGGGGGAAACAATGGGGATCTTTGGCACGCGCAAGGCAGCATACGCAGCAACGGCACTGGCGGTAGGTGTGGCCCTGATGGGCGCGCCCCCAACGACGGCAGCACCGAAAGTAACGTCCGCACCTGCCGTTCAGACCCCCTCAGTTGGCCCCACGGCAGTCATCGACGGAGTCCCCTACGTCGGCGCGGAGCTGCGGAAGCAATACGACTACGACTATGCGGGCTGCAAGAACCCGGACGGCACCACCCCCAACGGGTACAGGGCGGAGTGGCTCCAGGACGGGGTACCCCTACCGCCCGAACGTCAGGGCGAAGTCCTTCAGCTCACCCCTGCGGACTTCGGTCACCGGATTTCACTCAGGGTCCACCCTTCAACGCCCGAAGAGCCCAATTGTCCTGATGCCACGCGGGTAAGCCCCGGCACGGCACCGGTCAAGGCGTCCTCGAGGGCCATGGGTTGGACGGGACGCGGGAACTTCGAACCCCTCGGGCGCACGGCGGATGGCAGGTTGATCCTCTACCCCCGGACGTATACGTACGTTCCCGGCAGTTGCGAGGGTGCCTGCCCGCGGTACTTCGGAGAGTGGGACGAACCCCGCCAGACAGGCCAGGGCTGGGACGCCATGGGAATCGTGTTCTCGCCGGGTGACTTTGACGGCGACGGCTACAACGACCTCCTCGCAACCGACGCCGCAGGCAACCTTTTTCTCTACCCGGGCGATGGCAACGGGGGCTGGCTTGACCGCCGCCAGGTTGGTCAAGGCTGGAACATCCTCGACTCGATCGTTGGCCCGGGAGATTTTGACGGGGACGGTTACAACGACGTCATGGCCCGCGATGCTGCCGGCGACCTTTATCTTTACCCCGGCGACGGAACCGGCGGCTGGAAACCCCGCAGCAAGGTGGGCCAAGGCTGGCAGATCATGGACAAGATCATCACCGGCGGTGACATGAACGGGGACGGTCCCGTGGAGGTCTTCGCACGGGACCGCAATGGATACCTCTCCATCTACCGGGCCGACGGCACGGGTGGCTGGGAGTCCTCGGCCATGCTCAGCGGCGGTTGGGGTGCTTTTTCCGATATTGCAGGGCTGGGCAGTTTCGGACACCAGCAGTACAACAACTTGTTCGCGGTCAACGGCAACGGGGATCTCATGACCTACTCCACCGGCGCATCAACCGGGGTCCTCTGGGGGCCTTACGGCCCGGTCGGGGCAGGGTGGAACGTGTTCCGCGAACTCCTCTGAGCGAGCCTACGTCCTCGGAGCGAGCCGAACGAGCCAAGGGAAGCTACAGGGGCTGCTCCCACACGGCCAGTTCCAGCCGAACGGTGCCCTGTGAGGAGGCCGCACAATTCTGCTGGATCATTCGGGGATCCGCCGGGCCAACACCGCGCCAATAAGCGGTTCCGCCCAGACGAGCGAAGAATGATCCAGCAAAATCGAGCAGGCTCTTCATCAGACGTTCACCGGCTGGCTCAAACGAACCGGCGTCTCCAACCCGAGGTTCTCCCGCAGGGTGCTGCCGCGGTACTCCGTGGGGTAGACGCCGCGTTCCTGGAGCTCCGGAACCAAGTGGTTCACGACGTCGTCCAGGCCGGTGGGGATGAGCCACGGGGAGATATTGAAACCGTCCACCGCTCCGACCCGCGCATATTGGGCCAGGTGATCGGCCACCGCGTTGTACGAGCCGGTAAAGGTGGAGTCGATCCGTGCCGTCTTGGACGAGACGAACTGGCGGATGGATAGGCCCTTGTCCTTGGCTTCCGCACGCCACTGATCCGCCAACTGGCGGGCCTTGGCGCCGTGGAAGCCGCTGCCGCGGGTTTCCGAGGTCTCTTCCACCACGGGATCAATGTCAGGCAGCGGGCCGTCCGGATCGTACGCGGAAAGCTCACGTCCCCAGAACTGCTCCAGGTAGGCAATGGCCTGCTGCGGACCGATCTGGAGGCTCCGCACCCAGTCCTTCTTCTCCCGTGCCTCCTGGTCAGTAGCGGCGAGGATGAACTCGCTGGCCGGCATGATCCGGACCGCGTTGGCGCCGCGGCCGGCAGCCACTGAACGGGAAACTATGTCCCGGCGGAATTCCACGGCATCGTCGAATTTAGGGTGCGCAGAGAAGATCACGTCCGCTTGGCGTGCAGCGAAATCGCGGCCCTCGGGTGAATCACCGGCCTGGAAGAGCACGGGACGGTACTGCGGACTACGAGGCAACCGCGGTGTGACGTCCACAGTGTAGTGCTGCCCCTGGTGAAGGACGCGGTGCGCGGGACCGGACGGCGTCTCCCACGAATCCCAGATGCGCTTGGCGGTCTCCACGAACGCTTCAGCATGCCTGTACCGGTCCGCGTGGTCCAGGTATCCGCCCCGGCGGAAGTTGGCGCCCGTCCAGGCGTTGTCCGTCGTGACGACGTTCCACGCAGCGCGGCCCCCGGAGATCAGGTCCAGCGAGGACAACCGGTGCGCCAGGTCTGCGGGATCGTTGTAGGTGGTGTTCTGTGTGGCAACCAGGCCGATGTTGGTGGTCACCGAAGCCAACGCCGCGAGCATGGTCTGCGCATCCGGCCGGCCCACCACATCGAGGGCGTGCGGACGTCCCAAGTGCTCCCGCAGCCGCAGGCCTTCCCCAAGGAAGAACGCCGCAAACTTTCCCCGTTCGGCGGTCTGAACGATCCTGCGGAAGGATTCGAAATCGGTCTGCGAACCGGATTCGGCGGCCTTCCAGATCGTGCCGGAGTTGACTCCTTGGAAGAAGACGCCGAACTGGATCCGGCCGCTGGGCTTGAAGATATCCCGTGTCATGCTGTTCCCTTACTTTCCAGCAGCAGCGCTGGCGGTGGTTGAGGTCGAGTAGCGGTTTGCGGGCCGTTCCAAGCCCAGCAACCCGCGGAAGGTGCCGTCCTGGACCGGCGCACGCAGCGAACCCCGGCGGCGGAGTTCCGGCAGGACCAGCCGGGAGAGTTCATCGAGTTCCCGCGCCAGGTCGCCCGGGTGCAGCCGAACGCCGTCGGCCTCCAACAGCAGTCCGTGAAGGTACTCGGTGAGTTCCGCGGCGGTGCCTGCAAATTGCGCGCGGCCGGCTTCCGGCACTGCCCGCGCAGCAGCCGGCTCACCGCGGGAATCAAGGACGACGCCGAGTTCGGCCACCACAGCCACCACCCCATGGCGTTCCCGCGCGTCGCGAACCTCGGCCACCAATAGTTCGGGCGTGGGCGCCGTGACCAGTACTGCGTCAACAGATTCCACCGGAACACCGCCGCCAACCAGCGACGCCGATGCCAGTACGGGAAGCTGGCCCTGCAGCGGCCTGGGGATGATGGAGGGGCCCTTGACGGAATACGGTGTGCCCGCGAAATCGGCCGGGGTTTCGAAGTCCACGTAGTGCAGTTTGTCGACGTCGATGTAGCGCCCGGTGGCAACGTCCCTGATCACGGCGTCGTCTTCCCAGGAGTCCCAGAGACGGCGCCCGACCTCAATGGACGCAGCGGCCTCGTGGACCAGCGCGTTGCCGCTGACCGGGGAACGCCCGACGGCGGCAGCGGCCCCGGGTGATTCGGCTGCGGTGACGATCCACCCGGCACGGCCGCCGGAGACGTAGTCCAAGCTCGCGAGCTGCGTGGCGATGTGGAACGGCTCGGTGTAAACGGTGTCCACTTCCGGGGCCAGTGCGATGGTCCGCGTGACCGGCCCTGCGTAGGCGGCACGCTGCAGGGCGTTCGTCCGGCCCGGCTCCGGAGCGTCCTTGAAGGTTGCCACATGGAATCCGGCCGCCTCGACGGCGAGGACCGCCCCGGCAAGGCTGCCGAACGCGCCTCCGTCCCAGCCGGCGCCGTCAAGCTCTATGGCCAGGAAACCGGCCTTGTTATCTTGGGTACTCACTTCTGGTCCTGACGTTCGTAGGGTCTATTTGCCGAAGCTTGTTTCCGTGACGGTCTTGGACTCCGGCACTGCTTCTTCGGAGAGGCCCCAGCGTTCCAAGACCTTCGCGTAGGAGCCGTCCTTGATGGTGGAGTTCAAGGCGTCGGTGATGGCGGGCGCCAAGCCGTTGCCTTTCAACGTCGTCGCGGCAACCAGGGTTTCGGACGGCCAGCCGGCGTTGACCTTGCCAACCAGTTTGAGGTCGTCCCGGGTGTTCTCGCGGTAGGTCACGGACGGGTAAGGGGCGAGGTTCAGGTCGGTGCGTCCGGAGGAGAGCGCAAGGATGGTGTCGGCGTCCGAGGAGTAGTACTGCAGGGTGGCAGGGGCTTTGCCCTTCTCCTCGAGTTCCTTGTTCCAGGCCAGGAGGATCTTTTCCTGGTTGGTGCCCGAGCCCACGGAAACCTTCAAGCCGGAAATGTCGTCGGCACCCTTGATGTCGTAGCTGGCGCTCTTCTTCGCTTCGAAGCCCATGTAAGCGGCCCGGTACGTGGAGAAGTCGAACAGCTTCACCCGGGCGGCGTTGATGCCCACGTTGGAGAAGACCGCTTCGAAATCGCCGGACTGGGTCTTGAGCGGCCAGTTCTCCCACGATGTCACCTGCAGGTCCAGCTCGAGTCCCAGTTTGTCCGCCACCAGCTGTGCGAGATCGATCTCCACGCCGATAGGGGTCTTGTCGTCCGTGGCATGGAAGGACAACGGGACCGACCCCGCGGTTGTGGCAACCGTCAGCTTGCCGTCCTTGGAAATGGCGGCCGGGACGGTGGCCGCGGCCGTGGCATCTTTCTCAACGCGGATGCGGTTCTGCTCCACTGAGGTGTTGTAGACGACGCCGTTCTTTGCGGCTTCGGATTCGGGCTTGGCTGCCGACGCTCCAGGATCGGAGCACCCGGCGAGCGCCGGAAGCACGACGGCGGGGAGGACGGCGAGTGCCAGGAATTTGGCTGTGGTGGTGCGAAGCATTGGGGAGATTCCTAGATGTTGAAGGCGGGTTCGATGACTTTGGAGAAGAAACTGCGGGTGCGTTCTTCGCGTGGGTTGCTGAAGATGTCCTGCGGGGCGCCGGACTCGATGATCCGGCCTTGGTCCATGAACACCACGGTGTCCGCTACGTCCCGGGCGAATCCCATCTCGTGCGTGACCACGATCAACGTGGTGCCGGACGTGGCCAGTTCGCGGATGACATCCAGGACCTCGTTGACGAGTTCGGGGTCCAATGCGGAGGTGGGCTCGTCGAAGAGCAGGATCTTCGGTTCGAGCGCGAGCGCCCGGGCGATCGCAACACGCTGCTGCTGGCCTCCGGAAAGCTGGCGGGGATACGCGTCGGCCCTGTCCTTCAAACCCACACGGTCCAGGAGTTCCAGTCCGCGCTTCCGGGCCTCGGCTTTGGAGCGCTTCTGTGCCACGATCGGCGCTTCGGCCACGTTTTCCAAGGCCGTGAGGTGGGGAAACAGGTTGAAGTTCTGGAACACCATGCCAACGTTGGTGCGTTGTTTGAGGATGTCCTTCTCGCGCAGCTCGTGCAGCTTGTTCCCCCGGGCCTGGTAGCCCACCAGTTCACCGTCGATGGTGATGAAGCCGCCGTCGACCTTTTCCAAGTGGTTGATGGTCCGCAGCAGCGTGGACTTGCCGGAGCCGGACGGGCCGACGATCACTGTCACTCCGCCAGGCGGCACGGACAGTGAAACACCCTGGAGCACTTCGGTGTTGCCAAAGGACTTACGAATGTTCTGGATGTCCACCTGTCCCTTGGTGGCCACCGTGCTGGCCGGGCCGGCAGCGGCAGGTGTTGCCGCCGTCGTCGATTCTTTGCGTGCGGTGATGATGCTCATCGGGCGTCCTTGCTGGGAGAGGCGGGAGCGTGGCTGGCGAAGAACTTGCGGGCCTTTTGCAGCGGCGTGAGCGGCAGGTTCCGCAGTGCGCCCTTGGAGAAGTGCCGTTCCACGTAGTACTGGAAGATGCTGAGCACGGAAGTGATCACCACGTACCAGAGCGTTGCCACAAGGAGCAGGGGCAGCACCTGTTGGGTCCGGTTGTAGATCACCTGCACCGTGTAAAACAGCTCGGAATAGGCCAGGACGTAGACGATCGACGTTCCCTTGACCAGGCCGATGATCTCGTTGAAGGCCGTGGGCAGGATGGCCCGCATTGCCTGCGGGAGGACGATCCTGGTGGAACGCTTCCAGGCCGGGATGCCCAAGGCGGCTGCGGCTTCCAGTTGGCCTTGGTCGACGGACAGGATGCCGCCACGGATGATTTCGGCGGAGTAGGCCGCCTGGTTCAGGGTGAGGCCGAGCACGGCTGCCGCGAACTGGCTGATCAACGTGGTGGTTTGGGCTTCGAAGAAGCGGACATCCGTGAACGGGATGCCCAGGCTGATCTTCTCGTAGAGGTAGCCGAGGTTGTACCAAAGGAGCAGCTGGACCAGGAGCGGAGTGGATCGGAAGATCCAGGAGAACGTCCAGGATACGGAGACCAGCAGCGGTGAGGATGAGAGGCGCATCAAGGCGAGGATAAACCCGAGAACGAAGCCAAGGATGCCGGAGATGGCGGTCAGCTTGAGGGTTTCCACCAAGCCTGCCACCACGGACTGGGCAGTGAACCATTGGGCAACCACTCCCCATTCCCAGCGCGGGTTGGTCAGCAGGGACCACGCTATGGCGGCGACGCCAAGGGCGACCGCCACGGTGCCCACCCAGCGCCACGGATGCTTTGCCGGGACCAGCTTGTAGTCGGAGTAGTCGACGGCGGGCCGAAGGGCCTCGTCCGCCGTGGCGGGCGGTGCGGCTGCACTCATGCGCCACCTCATTTCAGTTGGGATTTGCCTATCGGATTGCTGCAAATCTAGGGGCGGAATTATCCACCGGCAATTCGGATTTTTGTACTTCTTCACGGGACTTATTGCGGCTTCAAAAGGCTTCTTTCGGCGTCATCAATGAGTTCAGCCGGAGCCATTTGAGTCGTTTTGTTTTCCTCGGTTAACGCTGAATGACGCGTGGTGAACGGCGGTTACAGGCGCCTCGACCCGGGCACCACAGGCTCCCTACATTGGCCTTACCAACCACAGCAGATCAGGAGACCGCATGCCGTCACGAGTTCCCGCCATCGTCTTTATTGGCGGCGGCCCGCGCACGGCCGGCGTGTTGGAAAGGCTGGCGGCCAGCCGTCCCGCCTTGTTCGAAGGACCGCTGCAGATCCACGTCGTTGAGCCGCATGAACCTGGCTCAGGACGCATCTGGCGTTATCACCAGGATCCCGGCCTGCTGATGAATTCCACGGCCGCCGACGTCACAATGTTCACCGACTCTTCCGTGGCCTGTGACGGACCGCCGCTGGACGGCCCGGCCCTCGCCACCTGGGCAGCCGGCGTACTGGACGGCAGTATCCGTGATGTGCCGGTCTTCGAGCAGCACATCCTGGAACAGCTCCGTTCCCTGACCCCCGCGTCCTTTCCCACGAGGCAACTCCAAAGCAAGTACCTTGAGTGGTTCTTCCGCCGGGCGGTTTCCTCGCTCGGGCCGGACGTCACCGTCACCGTCCACCGCGATGTGGCCACCGCCGTCGAACGGGCCTCGGGGCCGCTGCCCGTGCATCGCGACGCCGGTACGCACCTCGTGCGGTTGGCCTCCGGCACCGAGCTGGGTGCCGACGTCGTGGTGTACGCCCTGGGCCACACCGATTCGCAGGCGCATCCGGACGCGACCCGGCTGGCTGGATTCGCGGCCGCGCACGGCGGCTACTACGCGCCGCCGTCGTACACAACGGATGTGGACTACTCCCCCATTGAAGCCGGCCAGGACGTCATCGTCTCCGGGATGGGGCTGGCCTTCGTGGACCTGTTGGTGCTGTTGTTCGAGGGCCGCGGCGGCCGCTTCGAGGAAAGGCCCGACGGCGTCCTCGAGTATGTGCCTTCGGGCGCCGAGCCACGGGTCTGGGCCGGTTCACGCCGTGGTGTCCCCTACCATTCCAAAATCTCCTCCTCGTTGCGCAGTCCGGTGGAGCGGCCGCGGTACTTCACGGCTGCCGCTGTTGAAGCGTTGCTGGCCGAACACGACGAACTCGACTTCCGTACCCACCTCTGGCCGCTCATCGCCAAGGATGCGGGCTACGCCTATTACCGTGAACTGTTCACCGGCTACCCTGAGCGGGTTCGTGGCGCTTGGGCGGACTTCGAGGCCCGTTTCGATGCCCTCGACTGGTACAGCGCCGGGCGGGAGCAACTTGTGGCCTCTGCCGTCCCGGATCCCGCTGTGCGCCTGGACCTTGAGTCGCTGGACCAGCCCTTCAGCGGTTGCGCGTTCGAATCCCATGAGACCGTGCAACGGTCCGTGGCCGCCTACATCCAACGCGACCTGGCACTACGGACCAGCCCCGACCATTCGGAAACGCTTGCCCTGTTCATGGCCTTGCTGTTCGTCTACATGGACTTGGGCCGTCTGGTGCCGCAGGAACGGCTCAACGCCCGCTCGCAGCAGGCAATCCACGGCTGGTGGAACGGCTTCTTCAGCTTCGTCGATTCCGGCCCTCCGGCACACCGGCTGCAGGAAATGCTGGCCTTGCACCGGGCCGGGTACCTGCAGTTCCTGGGACCGGGCATGTGGGTCCGCGCCGACGAACCAACCGGCCGCTTTGTTGCCGGGTCCTTCCAGTCACCGGTCCTGGTGGAGGCCTCCGCGTACATCGAGGCACGCCTGCCGTCTGCCTCCGTGGAGCGTTCCGCGAACCCTGCCCTCCTGAACCTGCACGACGCCGGACTGGGCACCGAACAGAGGCTGCTCACATTGGACGGTGCGCATTCGACAGGGAAACTTCTGGTCTCCGGGAATCATGAGGTCCTTTCTCCTGTTGGAACACCACAGCATGGGTTGTTTGCAGTGGGTCCATGGACGTCAGGCTGGGGCGCGGGTGCGTTTGCCCGGCCGAACACCAACGCGGCGCCGTTCCGCGAGAACGACGCCTTGGCCCGCCGCATCCTTCACACGCTGCCCTCCCCCGCCCCTCCCGCCCCTCCCAACTAGGTCGCATTAGTGCGCGTTCTGAGCCCGCAAAACGCGTGTGGAGTCTCATGACTTAATAGACAGTTCTGTCTCATGACTTCGTAGACACTCTGTCTCATGACATCGTGGACACTTTGCTGGCGGGTTTGCTGCTGTTCATGAGTAAATCCCAGCCGGATATCAGGATTCGGCATGCTGTCGCGACGTGGCCCGAGGATTCGCCTAGGGGCGCGGTCTCGGCTTTTTGCAGGAAGCACAATGTCTCCCGGGCGTGGTTTTACCGGGTCCGGGCAGCGGCTTCGGAAGTGGGACCAGTGAAGGCGTTGGAGAAAAAGCCCCCGCTTCCGAAGTCCATGCCCACTGTCACGGCTCCGGTCATGATCGAACTGCTGCTCGGTACCCGTGCAGAACTTCAGGAGAGCGGGTTTGATTACGGCCCGCTCTCCGTTATCGCGAAGCTCGCAAGGCAGGGCTTCAAGCCGCCTTCGCGTGCCACCGTGGCCAGGATCTTTGTCAGGGCAGGTGTCGTGGTGCCCGAGCCCAGAAAGAAACCACGAAGCGCGTACAAAAGGTTCGTCTATCCCCAGCCGAACGCCTGTTGGCAGATCGACTCGACCGAATGGCAACTCGCCGGCGGACAGAAGGTAGCGATCTTCCAGCTCGTCGACGATCATTCACGTCTGGCACTGGCGTCCCTGGTCGCAGCCGGGGAAACCAGCGCCGCTGCGATCGCCGTTGTCACGCAAGCGATCGAACGCCACGGGACACCGCAACGATTCCTCTCCGACAACGGTGCGGCACTGAATCCCACACGCCGCGGTCGCACCGGTGCGCTTGTGGAGTTCCTCAAAGCCAAAGGCATCGAACCGATCACAGGCAAACCCTACAAACCGACCACCCAAGGCAAGAACGAACGGTTCCACCGGACCCTGCACCGCTACCTTCACCGGCAGCCACCGGCAACCTCTATGGCCGCCCTCCAGTCACAGGTGGACGCCTTCGATCTCTACTACAACAACGAACGCGAACACCAAGGCCTGCCCAACGCAATGACACCCCGTGAAGCCTGGAACGCCACCCCCAAGACGTCCCCGCCAGCGGCCCCTGAACCGCTCGCGCCCCGTCCGGACAGGCGAAGCGCGCAACGGACAGTGAACAGAAACGGGTCCGTGACGATCCTGGGCACCCATTTCAAAATGGGCAAGGAACATACCGGCACCACCGTGCACATCCTCTACGACGACACCACCATCATGTTCTTCGGAGCCCAAGGCACCGAGATCATCACGCACCCCAGACCACCACAAGGAACCACCTACGTCGGCAACGGCAAACCCACAGGAGTCGCAGCCGACCCCCGAGGCACACGCACCAAACGAACCATCTACCCACAGCTCAAAAACCGGAACCCCAAACCATCGAACGAACTGTCCACGAAGCCATGAGACATCAAGTGTCTACGAAGTCATGAGACATGAAGTGTCTACAAGGTCCTGAGACATGACAAGCCCGCAAAACGCGCACAACTGTCACCTACTTGGGTGCCCACCACGAAAGGCAAGCCATGACCGCACCGCCAACCCTGCCGACGTCGGGCCTTTCCGTCCTCAGCCTCGCCATGGACGATCCCCGCGTCCGGCCGCTCCTGGATGAGCTCGCCGTCGAATATGACACCCGCTACGGGGACCTGTTCAGCAGCAAGGGAGCCTCCGAGGAACTCAGCAGGTACCCGGCGGAGGAATTTGCCGCACCGCACGGGGCTCTGATCATCATCCAGGAAGACGGCGAATCCGTAGCCGGTGGAGCGTTCCGCCGCTACGACGCCGACACCGCCGAGCTGAAGCGCATCTGGACCCACTCGGCGCACCGACGGCGTGGCCTGGCCCGCCGCGTGCTGGCCGAGTTGGAAGCTGAAGCCCTGCGCCGTGGCTACACCAAGCTCTACCTGACTACCGGGCCGCGCCAGCCCGAAGCCAGGAACCTGTACCTCGCCACGGGCTACACCGCCCTCTTCGATCTCGCAGCGGATCCCGAGGAAATCAAGCATTTGGCCTTCAGCAAGGATCTTGTGGCGCACCGCTAAGCTATCCGCATGGCCACGAAAACCACTGCCGAAAAACTCGCCACCATCCAGCAGGGGTACACCCTGCAAGGTGCCACCATCGAGCTGGGTGCCGCAATCGTGGACGGTGAAGTCCACAAGGAAGCGCAGGTCCGCCTCCCGTTAGCGATGATGAACCGTCACGGGCTGGTGGCCGGCGCCACCGGCACAGGCAAGACCGTCACGCTCCACATGATTGCGGAGCAACTGTCGACGGCGGGTGTTCCGGTTTTCCTCGCCGACATCAAGGGCGACCTCTCGGGACTGGCGACGCCGGCAACGGCCAGCGAGAAGCTGACCGCCCGGACGTCGGCCCTTGGGCAGGACTGGTCGGCAAAGAACTTTCCCGTTGAGTTCCTGTCGCTGGGCGGTGACGGCAACGGCATTCCCGTGCGGGCCACCATTACCTCTTTCGGGCCTATCCTGCTCTCGCGCATCATGGACCTGAACGACACCCAGGAATCCAGCCTCCAGCTGATCTTCCACTTCGCCGACAAGAACAACCTCGAACTCATCGACCTCAAGGACTTGCGGGCCGTCATCCAGTTCCTCACCTCGGATGAAGGCAAGCCCCAGCTGGCCGAGTTGGGCGGGCTGTCCAAGGCCACGGCCGGCGTCATCCTGCGCGAACTGGTGTCCCTGGAAGCGCAGGGCATGGAGAAATTCTTCGGCGAACCCGAGTTCGACACCGCCGAACTCCTCCGCACAGCCCCCGACGGCCGCGGCGTCATCAGCTGCCTCGAACTGCCCACCCTGCAGACCAAGCCGCTTCTCTTCTCTACGTTCCTCATGTGGCTGCTCGCCGACCTCTTCGAAGACCTTCCCGAAGCCGGCGACCTGGACAAGCCCAAGCTCGTGTTCTTCCTGGACGAGGCGCACCTGCTGTTCAACGATGCTTCCAAGGCCTTCCTTGAGGCGATCACCACAACAGTCAGGCTCATCCGTTCCAAGGGCGTCGGCATTTTCTTCGTCACCCAGACCCCCAAGGACGTACCCGCAGACGTGTTGGGACAGCTGGCCAACCGTGTGCAGCATGCGTTGCGCGCTTTCACCCCGGAAGACGCCAAGGCCCTGAAGGCCACGGTGTCCACATTCCCCGTCAGCGACTACGACCTCGAAGAAACCCTCACCTCCGCGGGAATCGGCGAGGCAGTCATCACCGTGATGAATGAGAAGGGCGCACCCACGCCCGTGGCCCTGACCAGGCTCCGCGCACCCGAGTCAGTCATGGGTCCCAGCGCCGAAGACCTCATCCGCAGTACGGTTGGGGCTTCATCGCTGTTGGCCAAGTACGGCACCGCCGTGGACAACGTCTCGGCGTACGAGAAACTGAGTGGGGCGGCGCCAGTGCCCACAGGTTCTCCGGCGTCGGGGGGCGTGTCAGGGCCGTCTTCAGATGGCGCCTCGGGAGCATCAGATGGGTCCGTTCCCTCCCGAGCCGACATCGACGCCGAAGCCCGGCGCATCGAGGAGGAAATCCTCGGCCGCCCCAGTTCCCGCCCCGCCTCTTCGCCTTCACCGTCCTACCCCGAGCCTCCTGCACCCTCCGCGCCAGGAACGTCCCAGCAGGACATCGGCATGTTTGGTGACCTGGCCGGTGCGCTTGGCGGCGCGTTGGGTGGCGGGCTCAAGAGCATGGTCCGTTCGATGGGGACCCAGCTGGGTCGCGACCTGATCCGGGGCGTCTTCGGTACGTCGTCCAAGCGTCGTCGCCGTTAGGGCTTGTTGTCCTGCGTCGTAACGACGGCGGGTGGCCGGTTCGGGCGGGTCAGGGCCCGACGGCGGGTGGCCGGTCTGGTGGGGCAAGGCCCGACGGCGGGTGGCCGGTTCGGTGGGGCAACGTACCGCCGTCGTGGATATGTTTGGGGGTCTTGCTAAGTCACCTTACGGTCTTGCTGCGCAGCTAATCGCGCGGCGGCGGGTAACGTAAAGGGCGTGCAGGTGAGTCAAGCGTTGGTCAAGACCGCAGCCGGATGGCTGCTCGGTCTGATGCTTGCTGCCGCCGGCGCCGTGGTGTGCATCAACCTGGTAAGCCAGTCCGTGGCGAGCCCGCAGCAGCCTGTACGGGAATACTTTGAGGCTCTGCAGAAGGGCGAGGGCGAACAGGCCCTGGGTCTGCTCCGCGCGAAGGTCCCGAAGGCCAACGCCGCCATGCTGGACGGCACAGCCCTGCAAACCGCGGCATCCGAACTGTCGGATATCAAGATCGGCAACGCGCAATCCCGTGGCGGAAACCGAGTCGCTGTACCGGTGGACTACTCGTTGGACGGTAGCCGCCTCCATAGCGAGTTCCTGCTGGAACGCACTGGTACCCAGTGGCTGTTTTTCGGCAAATGGGCCTTCGTCCCCACCACGTTGCCCACCCTCGAGGTGACCGTGGTGAACGCCAGCGAAGCAGCCCTTAATGGAGTGCCGGTCAATATGCCCAACGGACACAACACGTTTGCCGTCTTCTATCCCGGCAAGTACGAGGCCAGTCTCAACGGCACTTTCTTTGAAGCTCCTCCGACGTCGGCCCTCGTCTCAAACCGCGACGGCGGAACGGCCCCGCTGAACCTGCAAACCCGGTCCACCAAGTCCATGGATGAAGCCGTGGCAGGCAAGGTCCGCGAGTTCCTGGACACCTGTGCCGCAGAAGCGACTGAGCAGCAGCGCCTCCAGCCGGACTGCCCCTTCTATCACGCCAGCAACGCCCGCGTGGTAGACGGGACCATCAAATGGGAAATCACGGAATACCCGAAGATCACTATCGAACCGTTCGGCGGCAAGTGGGTAGTGGCCCCCCTCAACGGCAAAGCCCGGCTGACAGCCCGGGAAATCAACCTCTTCACGGGCTACGTCAACGATCTCAACGTTGAACACGACTTCAGCTTCACCACCCAGCTGGACACGGACGGCAACACAGTGACCGTTACGCCCCTGCTGAGCTTCTAGAGGCTGGGTATCGCCTCCTGAGCCGGTGCGGGTGGCGCCGGTGACCGCGCCAGCGGCTGGGTATCGCGTCCTGCGCCGGTGCGGACCGGGACCGCTGACCCGCGCCAGCTCTTCCAGCCGCCGGCGCGTGCCCTCGCGGTCAGTCCATTCCGCGGAGGTCCAGCACAAGCTCCGAGTCGCCGTCAGCTTCCAGGACCACGGGGATTCCCCAGTCCTGCTGATACAGATGGCAGGCTGCGTGATCCGGGATCTCGCCGTCCTCCGTTTCGGGTCCGTCACAAGCTGCCGCTCGAGCAGTGATGTGCAAGACGCCCTCAAGCACGTCCGAAGACAATTCGAGGGTACGCAGGAGCCCCACCGACGTACCGCCACCGGAGACAAGCAGTTCGGGCGGAGTAGAGGAGATCTTCAGCTGCGTCGGATCACCCCAACGATCGTCGAGCTTCTGCCCCGTTGGAGCCGTGAACCGCACTGTGAGCTCCAGGTGCCCCGGGGCAACAGGGCTCTTGGGCCGGTGCGTCTGCGACGCGCCCTCATCTACCTGCTGGGCTTCCTTGGGGATCGGAACCAGGACAAGCTGGTGCTTGTTCGACTCAACCACCACCAGCAAAGGTTCGCCGTCCTCGTGGGTGACCACTACAACATCGCTTGGCTCGGCCAGGCCACGTGCCAAGGTGGACACGTTGGTGCTCGTGGGGTCATACCGGCGAACGGCACCGTTGTAGGTGTCAGCGATTGCTATGGAGCCGTCCGGCAGGACCGTCACACCCAGAGGATGCTGCAAGCGTGCCTCGGCTGCCTCGCCGTCCCTGAACCCGAAGTCAAAGAGGCCCTTGCCGATCGCGGTCTCCACGGTCACGCCGGAATCGCCCACTACCAAGCGCCGGAGCGCGGAGGTTTCCGAGTCTGCTACCCAAATGTTCTGATCCTGGTCGATCACCAAGCCGGACGGCTGCGCGAACCAAGCCTCTTCCGCGGGACCATCCAGCAAACCTTCGAGCCCGGATCCTGCAAGGATCGACACTTCGCCCGACTTCGGTTCGAAAGCAAAAATCTGGTGTGTGCCGGCCATGGCAATCACAACCCGCTGCAGCTTCTCGCTCCAGGCAACGTCCCAGGGCGAAGACAAGGAAACGCCGGTCCCGAGCCCAAGTACCCCCACGTCCACTGCATCGGCGGCAAAATCCGCCGGTCCGCCGTCGTGGTGTTCAACACGGGGTTCGGACCATTCACCGGTGCCGGACTCCGTAACCCGGGCCGGGCCGGCGTCGAGCAGCCGTTGAATGCCGTTTCCGGCGACCGTCCTGACTTCTCCGGTGCCAAGATCAACACCCCGGAGACGGTGGTTTACCGTGTCCGCAACCACCACGTCATATCCGACTGCGGTTGCCAGCTCAGCAGGCAACACTGCCACGCCCTGCGGCTCATTGAATTGCGCAACGTCCCCAGCGCCGTCGGCATGGCCTTTGGTTCCGGATCCAATAAGCCTGTCCACGGTCTCGAAATCGGGGCGCAACTCAACCAAACGATGGTGACCGGAATCGACAACAAGGTAGTTGCCGTTCCCAAGTTGGGTGGCCTTGCCAGGGAACCGCAGGGTGCCCGACGTCGGCTCGGGCGCCACGTACGGTCCGTTGCCGCGGTGGAGCGTGCCCTTGGCCTCGTGCTCAGCGACGAGTTCCTCCAGGAGGACGCCAAGCCCCCCTGCGTGTCCCTCTCCCGACAGGTGCGCCACAATGTAGCCCTCGGGGTCGATCACCACGAGGGTCGGCCACGCACGTGCGGTGTACGCCTTCCAGGTGGCCAGCTCCGGGTCATCCAAGACCGGATGGTGGATCTCATACCGTTCAACGGCTGATGCCAAGGCAACAGGATCGGCTTCGTGTTCGAACTTCGGCGAATGCACGCCCACTGTTACAAGAACGTCGGAGTACTTCTCCTCCAATGGCCGAAGCTCATCCAGGACGTGCAGGCAGTTGATGCAGCAGAACGTCCAGAAGTCCAGCAACACGATCTTGCCGCGCAAGGATTCCAAGTCCAAGGACTTGCCGCCTGTGTTGAGCCAGCCGCGGCCCTCCAGTTCGGAGGCCCGGACCCGCAGTTGGGTGCGTACGGTTTCGCTCATCAGCGTCCTTCCAGCTTGGTGTTTGGTTCGTTGTGCCCGGGTGCGTCTTCGATGGGCGCGGGTTGCTTGCCTCGCTGCCCAGCATTGCCACTGCTCATTCCCTTGCCCATAGTGGCCTCGCTACCTTGGCTGGCCGCGGGAGTACGGCGGTCGGACAACTTTGCGTCCCGCTCGGCGAGCCGGGCAAACATATCGTTGTAAGCACTGAGATCGGCGTCGTTATTCCTGTCGGCTGCTCGGTCTACCCGTTTCGTCTCCCGCGCGTCGGAACGTGACCACATGACGGCCACACCGATGGCCACCAGAAGCGTCGGAACTTCTCCGATGCCCCAGGCAACGGCGCCGCCCAACTGCTGGTCAGCGATAGCCGACGGTCCCCACGTACGGCCGAGGTTGCCGAAGTAATCGGCGGCCAGAAGACCCGTGCCGCCCATGATCGCCACACCGAAGAAGGCGTGAAAGCCCATGGTCGCCAGGAGCAGTAGCAGTCGCATGGGGTAAGGCGCCCGCCGAGGAAGGGGATCGCTGCCAATCATGCTCAGAACAAAGATGTAACCGGTGAGGAGGAAGTGGAGGTTCATCAGCTCATGGCCCACGTGCTCGCGCATGGCGAAGCCGAAAAGATCCGAGTAGTAGAACAGCACAATGGAGCCGGCGAAATTTGCGGCAGCGAAGAGGGGGTGCGTAACCACTTGGGAGAACTTTGAGTGGACGAACAACAGCAGCCACTCGCGCAGGCCCCTCGAGCCATGCGCTCCCTCAACACGGGAAGGAAGCGCGCGAAGGGCCAACGTCACAGGGGCCCCGAGGACAAGGAAGATCGGGGCAACCATGGTCAGTGCCATGTGGTCCACCATGTGCGCGGAGAACAACACGCGCCCATAGACGGCCGGCGGACCGGAAGTTATATAGGTGAGGACAACCAGTCCCACCAACCAGGGGATGGTGCGCAATACAGGCCAGCTGTCCCCCCGTCTGCGCAGCTTGAGGACGCCCATGATGTAGGAAACAGCACCAAAGAGCGCCACACCTACCCACAGCCAGTCGAAGCGCCACTCTGTCAGCCACCGCTCGGGAGTAAGCTCCGGCGGTACCTCGTAGCCGGACAGGATGAATGCGGGAGAAGCATCAGGCGAATACGTGGTGGGCTGCGGCGGGGCGGAACGTCCAAGCGCAGCGGCGAGTCCCGACGTCGCGCCCATCACCAGTAGCTCCACCAAGACCAGTTGCCACAGCACCCGGCGGGCGGACACGGTGCCCTTCCCCAACTGGGGTATTACCCACTGCCGATGCATGAAGCCAATGCCCCCGAGCACCAGCGTGGCCAGCGCCTTCGCGATGATCAGTTGGCCGTAAGGCGAACCGAAGAGATCACCCGGGCTGGTCACGCGGATGGCGGCGTTGATGACACCTGATGCGAACACCAAGACGAAAGCGAAGCCGGCGAGCGAGGAAAAACGTCGAAGCGTCGGCTCAGTGATGTCTGTGCTCGCGTTGCTACGCTGACCCGTCAGCAGGCCGGACAGGACAGCGAGCATGATGATGCCACCCACCCAGGTGGTAACACCTACCAAGTGCAGGCCCAGCGAGTTGATGGCGCCCTCATGGTCGCTGGAGCTGGAGGAGTGGCCAATGAGGGCTGGAGGGACCAAGCCGATGAGCGCTAGAAGTAGCGTGAACGCCAGTCCAGTCAGTGACCGCACTCCAAAAAGTGCCGTTGTGGCGACGGCAGCGATGATGGTCACCGCGAGCCATGCCTTGCCGGTTTCGATGTCAGTCATGAAGTAAACCAGCGCACGCGTGAACTCCGCGTCCCCCGAGATACCTTGGCCAGCAACGTCAGCGTATGTCAGAACCAAGACAGCTACAGCCGAAAGCGTCCACAGCGCTCCTGCACCCGCGGCTACAGCCAGCGCACGGGTAAATGCGGGGTGCTCAGGCGGCTCCACCTCATCCCGTGCTCGTGACCTGGACGGCTTGATGCTCTTCGGCAGGATGCCCACCGCAAAAATCAGGCCACCGATGACGGCTGCCACGGAGACGTTGTGAAGTGCCTTGGCCACAGGAAGTCCCCAACGCACCAAGGCTCCAGGATCCGAGACCTGGCGAGCGGCTGCCGCGCCGGAGAAGATGAGTGCCGCGGCGAGGGCCATAAGCATGATTGCCAGCCCGGCCAGTTGCCACGGTACGGAAATGCCCACGCCTGAGGCGCCTTCCCGCGCTCCCGGTTTGGGATTCGGCGAAGGGACAGTGGCGGAGCTTCTGGCTAATGGCACCTATCCATTGTCCGACACCCACCCCCGGGCTGCGAATCGGGAAGCCTCTGGGGAGGGGAAGTGGGATAAGCACCACTTAAAGGCAGAAGGGGTGGCAACCTTACGTTGCCACCCCTTCCAGGCGTTCGCCGAAGTGTTTGACTACTTCTTCTTGGCGACAGCAGCCTTCAGCTTGGAGCCTGCGGTCAGCTTGACGCTGTGGCCGGCTGCGATCTGGATCGTCTCGCCGGTCTGCGGGTTACGGCCGGTGCGTGCTGCGCGGTCGGTGCGCTCAACTGCGAGCCAGCCCGGGATGGTGATCTTCTCGCCTGCAGCAACAGAAGTCTCGAAAACTTCGAACAGTGCATCGAGCACGGAGTTCACGGCTGCCTGGCTGGTGCCGGCCTTGCCTGCTACCTCTGCAACGAGTTCACTACGGTTCTTAGCCATTTACGTCCTCCTGGACTAATACGTTTTTGAGCCGGCAAGCGGAACGCGAGCAAGCCACTGCTCGAAAACTTACCAGCTTGGACACTGTTGGCCAGCAAATTCCGCGTGTTTCCGCGCTTTTTTGACCGAAATCACCGGTTTTTCGGGGTTTTTGGAGCTCAGAACGCTTCATGCCGTACCCTACGGCCCACAAATAGGACCCTGCTGCCGGGCCGTCAAGGCAGAATACGTTGATACAGAATGTGATCCTGCCAGCGGCCGGCGATCTTCAAATAGGACCGTGCCAGCCCGATCTCCTCAAAGCCTGCCCGTTTGAGGACCGCCCTGGAAGGACCGTTGTTGCCAAGGACTGCCGCCTGAACACGATGAAGACCCAGACCTTCGCCTGCCATTTCCAGAACGGCCTTGAGCGCAGCCCCTGCCACGCCCTGCCCCGTCAGGGTCCGGTCAACCCAGTACCCCACATGGGCATTCTGGAAGGAGCCTCGAACAATGCCTGTCAACGTGACTGTGCCCACGACGCGTTCTCCTGCAAGGATGACCCACGGCACCTCAGTACCCGATTCGAACTGCGCCAACTTTCCAAGAATGGAAGTGCGTTGACCTTGGACGGTGAAAAACAAATCCTCACGCAGAGGCTCCCACGGGGCCAGATGGCTTGCATTCCGCGTATAGGCATCCGCTAGTAATGCAGCGTCAGTCAAAGCCAAAGGCCGGATTGCGAGCCGAACTGCGCCCGCAGGCTGCAAATTCAGGTCCAGGATTCTGCTGAGGTGCATCCTGTGACTCTACCCGTGGTGTTGTGGTGGTTAATGTGGGAGACCCCCCGACCCGTGTGGGTTGGGGGGTCTCGACCTAATGGTTGTCCGGCGGTGTCCTACTCTCCCACACCCTCCCGGGTGCAGTACCATCGGCGCTGTGGGTCTTAGCTTCCGGGTTCGGAATGGGACCGGGCGTTTCCCCCACGCTATGACCGCCGTAACCTTGTTACCCGTCCCCCTGTGTGGGGGTGGGAAGTGTGTGTGGTTACAACTGTGGTGCTTGGTTGCTGTTTAGTTGTGTTGTTGTGTTGGTGTTCCCGGGTTGTTGGTTGGGAACCACATAGTGGACGCGTGCAGTGTGTTGTGTGTGGTGTAAGTTGTTGGCCTATTAGTACCGGTCAGCTTCACGAGTCTTTAGTCCTCGCTTCCACATCCGGCCTATCAACCCAGTGGTCTGGCTGGGGGCCTCTCACACATAATGTGTTTGGAAATCTCATCTTGAAGCGAGCTTCCCGCTTAGATGCTTTCAGCGGTTATCCCATCCGAACGTAGCTAATCAGCGGTGCACTTGGCAGTACAACTGACACACCAGAGGTTCGTCCGTCCCGGTCCTCTCGTACTAAGGACAGCCCTTCTCAAATTTCCTGCGCGCGCAGCGGATAGGGACCGAACTGTCTCACGACGTTCTAAACCCAGCTCGCGTACCGCTTTAATGGGCGAACAGCCCAACCCTTGGGACCTACTCCAGCCCCAGGATGCGACGAGCCGACATCGAGGTGCCAAACCATGCCGTCGATATGGACTCTTGGGCAAGATCAGCCTGTTATCCCCGAGGTACCTTTTATCCGTTGAGCGACGGCCATTCCACAATGTACCGCCGGATCACTAGTCCCGACTTTCGTCCCTGCTTGAGATGTCTCTCTCACAGTCAAGCTCCCTTGTGCACTTACACTCGACACCTGATTGCCAACCAGGCTGAGGGAACCTTTGGGCGCCTCCGTTACTTTTTAGGAGGCAACCGCCCCAGTTAAACTACCCATCAGGCACTGTCCCTGACCCGGATCACGGGCCGAAGTTAGATGTCCAAAGTGACCAGAGTGGTATTTCAACGATGACTCCACCCGAACTGGCGTCCGGGTTTCAACGTCTCCCACCTATCCTACACAAGCCACTCCGAACACCAATACCAAACTATAGTAAAGGTCTCGGGGTCTTTCCGTCCTGCTGCGCGTAACGAGCATCTTTACTCGTACTGCAATTTCGCCGAGTTTATGGTTGAGACAGCGGGGAAGTCGTTACTCCATTCGTGCAGGTCGGAACTTACCCGACAAGGAATTTCGCTACCTTAGGATGGTTATAGTTACCACCGCCGTTTACTGGGGCTTAAATTCCCAGCTTCGCCCGCAAAGGGGCTAACCGGTCCTCTTAACCTTCCAGCACCGGGCAGGAGTCAGTCCGTATACATCGTCTTGCGACTTCGCACGGACCTGTGTTTTTAGTAAACAGTCGCTTCCCCCTGGTCTCTGCGGCCCACACCCGCTCCACAACGCAAGGTCGTTTCACGGGGCAGGCCCCCCTTCTCCCGAAGTTACGGGGGCATTTTGCCGAGTTCCTTAACCATAATTCTCTCGATCGCCTTGGTATTCTCTACCTGATCACCTGTGTCGGTTTGGGGTACGGGCGGCTAAAACCTCGCGTCGATGCTTTTCTAGGCAGCATAGGATCACCGGATCCCCCCATGCGGGGGTCCCATCAGATCTCAGGATCGTGCTCGAAACACACAGGAACGGATTTGCCTATCCCTGACCCTACATCCTTGGACCGGGGCTACCATCGCCCGGCCCGGCTACCTTCCTGCGTCACACCTGTTAATACGCTTGCCTCCCGGGATCAGGTCCCAGCACCAGCCCAACCATCACACCACAAGTGGCGCAACAAGAAAGACCGGCGGTGGTTAGTATCCCCCGTTCAACATGGGCGGTTTTTCGCCGGTACGGGAATATCAACCCGTTGTCCATCGACTACGCCTGTCGGCCTCGCCTTAGGTCCCGACTTACCCAGGGCAGATTAGCTTGACCCTGGAACCCTTGATCATTCGGCGGACGGGTTTCTCACCCGTCTTTCGCTACTCATGCCTGCATTCTCACTCGTGTAGGCTCCACCGCTGGTTTACACCGCGACTTCACCGCCCACACGACGCTCCCCTACCCATCCACACCCCTGAACCACGAAGGCTAGGGTAATGCGTGAATGCCACAACTTCGGCGGTGTACTTGAGCCCCGCTACATTGTCGGCGCGGAATCACTTGACCAGTGAGCTATTACGCACTCTTTCAAGGATGGCTGCTTCTAAGCCAACCTCCTGGTTGTCTAAGCAACTCCACATCCTTTCCCACTTAGCACACGCTTAGGGGCCTTAGTTGGTGGTCTGGGCTGTTTCCCTCTCGACTATGAAGCTTATCCCCCACAGTCTCACTGCTGCGCTCTGACTTACCGGCATTCGGAGTTTGGCTGACGTCAGTAACCTTGTAGGGCCCATCGGCCATCCAGTAGCTCTACCTCCGGCAAGAAACACGCAACGCTGCACCTAAATGCATTTCGGGGAGAACCAGCTATCACGGAGTTTGATTGGCCTTTCACCCCTACCCACAGCTCATCCCCTCCATTTTCAACTGAAGTGGGTTCGGTCCTCCACGACGTCTTACCGTCGCTTCAACCTGGCCATGGGTAGATCACTCCGCTTCGGGTCTAGATCACGCCACTGAACACGCCCTGTTCAGACTCGCTTTCGCTACGGCTTCCCCACACGGGTTAACCTCGCGACGTAACACTAACTCGCAGGCTCATTCTTCAAAAGGCACGCCATCACACCCATACAACCCCGAAGGGCTGCAGATGCTCTGACGGATTGTAAGCACACGGTTTCAGGTACTGTTTCACTCCCCTCCCGGGGTACTTTTCACCTTTCCCTCACGGTACTGGTCCGCTATCGGTCATTAGGAAGTATTTAGGCTTATCAGGTGGTCCTGACAGATTCACACGGGATTTCTCGGGCCCCGTGCTACTTGGGATCCTCTCCAAAGGCGGTGCCACACATTACGGTTACGGGACTCACACCCTCTCTGGCCGGCCTTTCAAGACCGTTCACCTATACGCACACCCACACCCCACCGGTCCGGCAGAACCAGCACGGAAAGTCCCACAACCCCGCCCACGCAACGCCCGCCGGCTATCACACATGGAACGGTTTAGCCTCATCCGCGTTCGCTCGCCACTACTAACGGAATCACTCTTGTTTTCTCTTCCTGCGGGTACTGAGATGTTTCACTTCCCCGCGTTCCCCCCACGCACCCTATGAATTCAGGCACGGGTCACACAATCACCTCACAGCGTTGTGCGGGGTTTCCCCATTCGGACATCCTGGGATCACCGCTCGGTTATCAACTCCCCCAGGCTTATCGCAGATTCCTACGTCCTTCTTCGGCTCCTAATGCCAAGGCATCCACCGTGCGCCCTTAAAAACTTGACCACACAAAACCACAACCCCAACGGGCCGCGGCTGATGCACTCAATCAATTCGAGAGAACCACGACCACAAAAGGGCCAGGTTCATTCATCAAAGAAATTGCTAGAACACACAACCCACACCCCCAAAAAGAGTGCAGGACCATGTGTCCAGATGCTCGCGTCCACTATGTAGTTCTCAAACAACAACCCCGTCAACCACACCCACCCCACACAAACACGAGGGGGGTGCCGGCCGCAGGAACAACAAGAAACACCAGGATTCCCTGCATTGCTGCAAAAAGGCCCTGTTGCCTCAGGACCCAACAGTGCGCCAAACACAACCCGGCAACGAACACCCCGGACCGCTTTCCCAACACCCCCCCACACAAAAGTGCGAAAAGGGGCTGCCGTACTCACGCCAGGACACCACCACCAACAGGCCATGCCAAAAACTTGATTTGCTGATATTCCACCCATGAGCACCCACCGCAGAACAGACGCCTGCGCAATGGGCAACACTGACAACCCCGGAACCCGCCCATGCAGGCAGACCCGGACGCCGTTAGCAGCTCCTTAGAAAGGAGGTGATCCAGCCGCACCTTCCGGTACGGCTACCTTGTTACGACTTAGTCCCAATCGCCGGTCCCACCTTCGACGGCTCCCCCCACAAGGGTTAGGCCACCGGCTTCGGGTGTTACCAACTTTCGTGACTTGACGGGCGGTGTGTACAAGGCCCGGGAACGTATTCACCGCAGCGTTGCTGATCTGCGATTACTAGCGACTCCGACTTCATGGGGTCGAGTTGCAGACCCCAATCCGAACTGAGACCGGCTTTTTGGGATTAGCTCCACCTCACAGTATCGCAACCCTTTGTACCGGCCATTGTAGCATGCGTGAAGCCCAAGACATAAGGGGCATGATGATTTGACGTCGTCCCCACCTTCCTCCGAGTTGACCCCGGCAGTCTCCTATGAGTCCCCGGCCGAACCGCTGGCAACATAGAACGAGGGTTGCGCTCGTTGCGGGACTTAACCCAACATCTCACGACACGAGCTGACGACAACCATGCACCACCTGTAAACCGGCCGCAAGCGGGGCACCTGTTTCCAGGTCTTTCCGGTCCATGTCAAGCCTTGGTAAGGTTCTTCGCGTTGCATCGAATTAATCCGCATGCTCCGCCGCTTGTGCGGGCCCCCGTCAATTCCTTTGAGTTTTAGCCTTGCGGCCGTACTCCCCAGGCGGGGCACTTAATGCGTTAGCTACGGCGCGGAAAACGTGGAATGTCCCCCACACCTAGTGCCCAACGTTTACGGCATGGACTACCAGGGTATCTAATCCTGTTCGCTCCCCATGCTTTCGCTCCTCAGCGTCAGTTACAGCCCAGAGACCTGCCTTCGCCATCGGTGTTCCTCCTGATATCTGCGCATTTCACCGCTACACCAGGAATTCCAGTCTCCCCTACTGCACTCTAGTCTGCCCGTACCCACTGCAGAACCGGAGTTGAGCCCCGGTCTTTCACAGCAGACGCGACAAACCGCCTACGAGCTCTTTACGCCCAATAATTCCGGATAACGCTTGCGCCCTACGTATTACCGCGGCTGCTGGCACGTAGTTAGCCGGCGCTTCTTCTGCAAGTACCGTCACCCCCAAAGAGGGCTTCTTCCCTACTGAAAGAGGTTTACAACCCGAAGGCCGTCATCCCTCACGCGGCGTCGCTGCATCAGGCTTTCGCCCATTGTGCAATATTCCCCACTGCTGCCTCCCGTAGGAGTCTGGGCCGTGTCTCAGTCCCAGTGTGGCCGGTCACCCTCTCAGGCCGGCTACCCGTCGTCGCCTTGGTAGGCCATTACCCCACCAACAAGCTGATAGGCCGCGAGTCCATCCAAAACCACAAAAAGCTTTCCACCCCCCACCATGCGATGAGGAGTCATATCCGGTATTAGACCCAGTTTCCCAGGCTTATCCCAGAGTCAAGGGCAGGTTACTCACGTGTTACTCACCCGTTCGCCACTAATCCCCGGCGCAAGCACCGGATCATCGTTCGACTTGCATGTGTTAAGCACGCCGCCAGCGTTCATCCTGAGCCAGGATCAAACTCTCCGTTCAAAAACAAAAAACGAAACACAACCACCCCCACCGGAAATCACGGCAAGAAGCAGCTGCAAATCTGAAACCAGCTGAAAACCAAACCACCACACACGGGGGTGCGCAATGGCCCGGCAAAAAATTCAACCAATCAAAAAACAATCGGTATCAACAAACTTGGCACACTATTGAGTTCTCAAACAACAGACACTTACCGGCACCACCACCAACCAAAGGCCAGCAGATCGCTCCGGAGCAACTTTTCAAAGTTACCCGAACCAGCCACACAAAGCAAACCAGCCCGGAACCCCCCACCAGCACCAACAGCGCACCAAAGCACCACCGGAAACCGGCCATTTGAAAGGGAGAAAGTCACCGTCAAACCCGCATCAGCGGCGGCAACTCGAATAACTTTACACACCCCCAACCCCCGAAACAAATCGGCACCGAGACCCCTCCAAAACCCCTGGAACACAAGGGAAGCGGCGTGAAAACAGCCTCGCACAGCGAGATTGCACCCATGTGAAGCCCATCACCTACCCCGGCCATGAACGCCCGGTGATAGAGCAACCCGGGAAAACCGACGGGACCTGGCAGAGCAACCCGGGAAAACCGACGGGACGTGGCAGAGCAACCCGGGAAACCCGGCGGGACGTGATAGAGCAACCCGGGGAAACCGGCGGGACGTGATAGAGCAACCCGGGGAAACCGGCGGGACGTGATAGAGCAACCCGGAATCGCCGCTTAAACGCCAAAGAGGCCGGCAACCATGACGGTTACCGGCCTCTTTAGAGTGCTGGTGCTTACCAGGAAGACTTGGTGATACCCGGCAGCTCACCCTTGTGAGCCATGTCGCGGAAGCGAACGCGGGAGATACCGAACTTCTGGAAGGTGCCGCGGGGACGGCCGTCGATCTGGTCGCGGTTACGCAGACGGATCGGGGAGGCGTTGCGGGGCAGCTTCTGCAGGCCGAGGCGTGCTGCTTCGCGGGCTTCGTCAGACGCGTTGGGGTCAACCAGGGTCTTCTTCAGCTCGAGGCGCTTGGCAGCGTAGCGCTCAACGATGACCTTGCGCTGCTCGTTACGAGCAATCTTGGACTTCTTAGCCATGTGTTTAGCGCTCCTCTCGGAATTCGACGTGCTGGCGGATCTTGGGGTCGTACTTCTTCAGGACCAGACGGTCGGGGTCGTTACGACGGTTCTTGCGCGTCACGTAGGTGTAGCCGGTGCCCGCAGTGGACTTCAGCTTGATGATGGGACGTACGTCCTTGTCCTTTGCCATTAGAGCTTCACTCCTCGTGCCAGGATGTCGGCGACGACCGCGTCGATGCCGCGAGCGTCAATTACCTTGATGCCCTTTGCGGACAGCGTCAGGGTGACGTTGCGGCGCAGGGAAGGAACCCAGTAACGCTTCTTCTGAATGTTCGGATCGAACCGGCGCTTGTTGCGGCGGTGCGAGTGCGAAATGCTGTGTCCAAAGCCCGGCTCGGCTCCGGTCACTTGGCAGTGTGCTGCCATGACTCTCCTCCAAAGTTTGAATGTAACGGCGTGCAGGGTCTTCCTGCAGTACCGTGCGACAGGCAGCGTCCGCGTCCAGTCCGAACCAGCCCGATGGATTCCGCAGTAACGCGGCGAAGAAGGTTGGCCTCAGAACAGGGCAGTGAAAATCACTGCTTCAGATCCTGGGATACTGGGCGAATACAGGGATGCACGCAACTTGAGCCCCTAACTACCGGCCCACGGGATGCTGGTCAGACCAACATTTACCGCCAACCGGAGCAATTGCACACGCTCCGCACTACCTAGCGCCTAACTATTCTACGGGCAGCACCAAATTAAGACCAATCAGGCCGGACCAGCGCAGGGTACTTGGGGCTCAGCCCGTCGCCGGACGACGTTCCCCGAACCCGCCGGACAACCCAAGGCGTAGCGAACTCACGAACCCACCGGGCGTTTTCACGCAAAGTTTCGGCACGGCTGAGCAGCCGCTGCGGCGCGGGTTCCGGAACGTCGATGACGTGCTCGTGTTCAAGGACATCAAGCACTCTTTTGGCCATGTTCAGGTGACCGGCAGTGGACATGTGCATGCGGTCCGTGTCCCACATGCGCCAGTCGTCGTATTCGTCGAATCGCCAGTAGTCCACCAGCAGGGCGCCGTGGTTTTCGGCAATTTCGCGAACCAGTTCGTTGTAGATCGCCGTGCGCCCGCGCATGGCGCCGAAGACCTTGGAACCCTTGGCATCGAAGCCCGTGAAGAGAACCACTGTTGCGCCCGTCGCGCTTAACTTGGCGATTCCGGCGTCGTAATCCTGCAAAAGCGAGTCAATGTCGATCTTGGGACGCAGGATGTCGTTCGCCCCTGCGTACAGGGTCACCAACGTGGGTTTAAGCTCGACGGCGGCATCCACCTGCTCTGCCATGATCTGGCGCAGTTTCTTGCCGCGGATAGCGAGATTAGCGTACCCGAAGCCTTCATTGCTCTGGGCCAGCTGACCGGCCATGATGTCGGCCCATCCGCGCACTCCGTTGGGGCGCGAGGAGTCAGCGTCTCCGACGCCCTCGGTGAAGGAGTCTCCAAGGGCAACATAACGGGCAGAAAAATCCATGCCGCCAGTCTGCCACCCGAAGGCTCGGCCCAACAAAGCCGGCAGGCTGCTAGGAATCGCGGAGGATCCAGTGGTTGTTGTCGAGCCGGGCCACGATCTTCTCACCGATGCGCGCCAGGTCCGCCACGTCGTCGGGGGTCAGCGAGTCCAGCATCAGCGTGCGGACAGATTCAACGTGACCGGGCGCCAGCGAAACGATGGTGTCCATCCCCGCCTCTGTCAGGTGGGCAACAGTTACCCGGGCATCACCGGGGTGCGCCTCGCGCTCAACCCAGCCGCGCTTCTGCAGTTTGGTCACCACGTGTGAAAGGCGGGACAAAGAAGCACTCGTGCGGGCAGCGAGTTCGCTCATCGGAAGGTAGCGGCCCTCAGCCTCGGAGAGCATGGCCAAAACGTTGTAGTCGAAAAGGGACAGCTTTCCGGCGGACTGCAGTTGCGTGTCCAACGCTGACGGAAGAAGGGTGTTGATGCTTAGGAGGGCCAGCCAAGCCCGGCGTTCCTCAGCGTTAAGCCAGCGCGGTTCAGTCATGGCTTCAATCTTAGGAGAATCCGTCACCTCCCCCGTCCGCGCAGTCCCGAAACGGTAGGCTGACGGCATGTTTGTTGTGTCACTGACCTACAGGGTTCCCGACGAGATTGTGGACTTCCACCGGCCAGGCCATATGGCCTGGCTTAGGGAAGCGTTCGACGGCGGCGTGTTCGTAGCGTCCGGACGTCGCGTCCCGGCAGTTGGCGGAGTCCTGCTCTCCAACGTGGACAGGGCAACTTTGGATGAATCCCTGGCGAAGGACCCGTTCTACAGCAACGGAGTGGCGGATTTCGAAATCATCGAATTCAACGCCACCACCGTGGCGGACGGCTACGAGAACCTGCTGGATTCCTGACAGAGGAACGCCCGACAACGCGCGGGATGTGACAGAGGAACGCCCCACAACGCGCGGGATGTGACAGAGGGTCAGCCTTCGGCTTTGCCGCGCCGCCAGTAGCCCATGAAAGCTACCTGCTTACGGTCAATGCCGACGTCGCGCACCAGGTACCTCCGCATTTCCTTGATCACGAACGCTTCCCCCGCAATCCAGGCGTAGAAGGGCAACGCACCGGCCGGCAGCGTGGGGTTCTTGGTGGCTTCGATGGCCGCGGCATCCAGTCTTTGCGGGGTTTCCCACAGGATGTCCTGGTCCACGTTGACCTCTTCCGGCTCGGGACCGGCGGCGGTTTCGGCGCCCTTCAAACCCACCCAGCCGGGAACGGGAACAGCCTTGGCGACGGCCGCTTTGAGGAGTTCCCCGTGGGGACGCGAGCGTCCGATGGATGCGCCGCGGGCGAGCCAGGTGATCTCGACATTTGCCGGCGTGCTGATCTCCTGGACGTCCGCGGCAGAGGGCACCTCAAGGAAAGCATGCCCGGTGATGTCGGCCGGAAGGCTTTCGAGGATCGCGCTGATGGCCGGGACTGCTGTTTCGTCGCCGGCGAGGAGGACACGCTGGGCGAGGCCCGGCCGCCACTCGATGCCTCCGTACGCGCCGGCCGTGGCGCACTGGGCGGCCCGGTTGTTGGGGCCGATGATGGTGAGGGTGTCGCCCGGTTTTGCGGCCAAGGCCCAGTTCGCGGCTGGCCCGCCATGGCCGGAATCGTCAAAGTGCATGACGAAGTCGATGTCGATCTCCGGGTACACGGCATCAAGGCGCTCCGAGCGGACAGTGTAGGTGCGCATCGAACCTCGGACAGCGGGGTCCATGGCCAGCCATTCCTTGTACCAGCCGGCCTCTTCCATGGTGAACTCGGGCAACGGGATCGGTTGTCCCGCGGCGTCCATGGACGGGATCATCAGTTTCACGCGGAGATCCAGGGTGTCCCCGGCTACGCCAAACTTCCGCAGGGAGTAGCCGCCGAACGTGATGCGCCGGAAGTTGGGGCTGAGTTCCTGAACAGCGCTGACCGTGACATCGAACGCCAGCGTCATCGGCTCCACGGCACTCGCTGTGGCCTGGGTGGGGTGTGCACTCATGAGGCGATCTCCAGTTGGTTGGTTGTAGCGGGCTGGGCGTGATGGCGTCCGATCGGAACGATCAGGGGTGTGCCGGAGATGGGGTCCTGGACCACACGGGATTCCAGGCCGAAAACGGTGTGCACCAATTCCTCGGTGACCACCGCGGAGGCGGGACCTTCGGCCACGATGCAACCGCCCTTCATGGCGATCACGTGGTCCGCATAGCGTGCAGCGAGGTTGAGGTCGTGCAGCACGATCGCCACGGTGGTACCGCGGGTGCGGTTGAGGTCGGTCACCAGGTCCAGGACTTCCACTTGATGGGCGAGGTCCAGGTAGGTGGTGGGCTCGTCGAGCAGCAGGACTTCGGTCTCCTGGGCCAGCGCCATGGCGATCCATACGCGTTGGCGCTGGCCGCCGGACAGTTCATCGACGCAGCGTTCTGCGAGCTCCAACGTTGCGGTCGCCTCGAGCGCGCGCTGCACTGCGGCGTCGTCGTTGGCGCTCCAACTGCGGAAGAGGCCTTGGTGCGGGTACCGGCCACGTCCCACGAGGTCCCGGACGGTGATGCCGTCAGGAGCGGTGGGGTGCTGGGGCAGCAGGCCGAGCGTGCGGGCAAGTTCGCGGGCGGGACGGGAGTGGATGTCCTTGCCGTCCAGGGTGACGGCGCCACCGGCCGGCTTCAGGAGCCGTGACAGCCCCCGCAGCAGAGTGGACTTGCCGCAGGCATTCGCCCCGACGATCATGGTCACTTTGCCTTCGGGGATCTCCGTGGAAAGTCCTTCCACCACCTTGCGCTGCTCATACTGGAGCGTCAGGTCCTTGGCATTAAGGAGGGCCATGTCAGGCTTCCTTTCGGTTCGACGTGACGAGGAGCCACAGGAGGAACGGTGCACCGAGTGCGCCGGAAATGACGCCCACCGGCAGGACGGTTCCATCGAGGATCAACGGTGCGATGTTGGAGGCGAAGAAGTCGGCCGCGAGCACAATCAGCGCACCTGTGAGGGCCGACGCCGGAAGGCTGGGCTTGCGGACGAAGCGGCGGGAAATCGGTCCGGCCAGGAAAGCAACGAACGCTACGGGACCTGCGGCTGCGGTTGCGACGGCGGACAGCGCGACGGCGGTGACCACAAGTCCCAGCCGGGTGCCGTTGACCCTGATTCCGAGCCCTGCTGCGGCATCATCGCCGAGTTCCAGCATGCGCAGCGGGCCGGAGAGGAACATGGTTGCCGGAATGAGCACCAGCAAGGCCGCGGCCAGGATTCCGGCGCGTTCCCAATTGGCTGAGTTAAGGGATCCGTTAAGCCAAACGAGTGCGTCCGCGGCCGTGCGAATGTCCGCGCGGGTCATCAGGAAGTTCACGACGGCGTGCAGTGCGGCGGCGATGCCCACCCCGGCGAGGATGAGGCGGTTGCCTGCCGCATTGCCTCGGTTGCCGCCACCATTTCCCGCACTCCGTGAGATTGCGTAGATGATGGCAGCCACGCCGAGTGCCCCGCCCAAGGCCGCTGCGGATACCACGGCACCCGAGGCTCCGAAGATCACGATTGCCGTGACCGCGGCGGCGCTCGCCCCGTAGCTGATGCCGATGATGTCCGGGCTGGCGAGGGGGTTCCGGAGCATGGTCTGGAACAGGGCGCCCGCAAGGCCGAACGCGACGCCGATCAATGTACCCACAGCCGCGCGGGGCAGCTTGTGTTCCATGACGATGAAGCTGGCGCCGGGGATCTTTTCGCCGCCGGTGAGGTGGTTGATGACGATCGTGAAGAAGTCGGGGATAGTCACCGTGTAGCTGCCCAGGAGCACGTACACCGCGAACATCGCCAGCAGGGCGAGGGCAAGGATGAACGTGCGGCTCAGGACCCGCCGAAATGACAATTGATGAGGGTGTTTGGGCGAAGGATTGGCATTAACTGCCAACTCGGTGGGGAGCTTGTGGAGTGTACTCATAGTCCGGCCGCCTTGCCCCGGCGGATGAGCCAGACAAAGACGGGTGCGCCCACCAGGGCGGTCATGATGCCGGCGGGGACTTCACCAGGAAGAAGGATGACACGGCCAATGACGTCGGCGGCGATGAGCAGGATGGGTGCGGACACCATGGAGAACGGCAGGATCCAGCGGTAGTCCGGCCCGGTCAGTGATCGGATGGCATGCGGCACAACGAGGCCCAGGAACCCGATGGGGCCGGCCAGGGCGGTGGCCGACCCGCACAGCAAAACGATTCCCAGCCCGATGATTCCGCGCGAAAGGCCAACGTTCTGGCCGAGTCCGCGTGCGACGTCATCTCCCAAGGCCAGGCCGTTCAGGACACGCCCGCCCGCCACCACCACCAAGGCACCGATGAGCAGGAACGGCAGTGCCGGAAGGAGAACCGACCAGTCACGGCCGCCGATGCTGCCCACCTGCCAGAAGCGGAAGCGGTCCAGGGTGTCCTGGCTGGAGACCAGGATGACGTTCATCAGCGAAAACAACCCGGCACTCAGCGCCGCGCCTGCCAGGGCGAGCTTGACCGGCGTCGCACCATCCCGGCCGCGGGAGGCGATGGCGTAGACCACGACGGCGGCCGCTGCGGCTCCGACGAAAGCGAACCAGATGTAGCCGGTCAGCGACGTGATGCCAAAGACGTAGATGCCCACTACCACCGCCAGTGCAGCACCGGCGTTGAGGCCCAGGATGCCGGGATCGGCCAACGGGTTGCGGGCAACGCCCTGCATGGCAGCGCCGGCCAGGCCCAAAGCGGCCCCCGCCAGCAGGCCCAGCACCGTACGCGGAATCCGGGCGATGACCACGGCGTGCTCGCCGTCCTGCGGATTGAAGGTGGTGACAGCTTCCCAAATGGTTGAAAGGGGAAGCCCGCGTGCGCCGATCGCCAAAGACGTGGCGCACGCAGCAGCAAGCACGACGACGGCGAGCAGCAGCAAGGCGGTGCGCTTGCCTGCCATTCGCGGACCGTTTGCGGCGGTCGCGTTGCTGCCGGGAGCGATGCCTCGCTGGTTATCAGACACCGAAGTGCCGCCAACCCGCTCCACGGGAGCCGCCGTCGTCGTGCTCAACTTCACTGGACTTACTTGCCTGCTGCGTCCGCTGCTTTACCCAACTGCGGCAGGAACGTATCCAGCGCCCACGGCAGGCTCAACGGGGAAGATGCAGAGATGGACAGCGTCAGGGTGTTGTCCGAGTCGGCAACCAGCGCGCCGCCCTTGATGGCGGGGATCTGGCCCAGCAACGGATCAGTCTTGATGGCCTCGGCGGTGGTGGCATCCGGAACCCAGGTGACGAAGATGTCGGAGTCGAGTTCGTTGGCCTTCTCGGCGGACCACGGGATGAAGAAGTCCTTGTTGGTCTTGGTGTTCTCAGTGACCACCGGTGCCAGCTTCATTCCGATGTCGGAGAGGAACCGGGGGCGGTTGTCGATGGCGGTGTAGACGTTCACGCCATCGCCCTTGGCGGGCTCGAGGTTGCCGTAGATGAAGGTCTTGTCCTTGATCTGCGGGTACTTGGATACCTTGTCCTTGATGGTGGCCTCGGTGTCTTCAACCAGCTTCTTGGCCTCGGCTTCCTTGCCCAGCGCCTTGCCGATCATGGTGGTGCTTTCCTGCCACGGCGTACCGTAAGCCAGCTCCGGGTAGGCAACTACAGGGGCGATCTCGGACAGCTTCTTATAGTCGGCTTCTTCGAGGCCGGAGTACGCGCCGAGGATGACGTCCGGGCTGAGCTTTGCGATTTCCGTGAAGTTGATGCCGTCAGCTTCGGAGAACTGGACGGGAGCCTTGTCGGAACCAAAGCCGGCGCCGGCCTTCTCCAGGGCGTCATCCTTCCAAGGAGTAGAGCCCTTGTCATTGTTGCCCCACTCGTTCTTGGGGACGCCTACGGGAACGACGCCGAGGGCGATCGCGATGTCATCGTTGACCCACGAAATGGTGACGACCCGCTTGGGCTGTTCCTTGATGGTGGTCTCACCGAAGGCGTGCTTGATGGTGACGGGGAAAGCCGACGATGCTGCTTCCGATGATGCCGGCGCCGAGGTGGCGGGCCCGGTGGAGCAACCAGAAAGGGTAAGGGCGACGGCGGCCAATGCGACCGTCGCTGAACCTGCAGTCTTCAGCAGGGCGCGGCGTGGAAGAAGGGAAGCCACGGGACTCCTTAGGTAAGTTATGCGAACCTAAGTAAGGCTAGCCTATCCTTCGGATAATTACGAAACGTTTCTGTCGCGTAATCCTTTCCCATATTCCTCCGCCACATCCCACCCCCTTTCAGGAATCCCTCTGCCACATCCCCTCCCGGTGGACAGCTCCCGCGGAGATTTGGGAGGATATCGGCAGCGGACTACCGCTTCCAGGAAAAATCACGAGGGGAATGAGCGTGCGCACTGCATCAGTTGCCGCAGCCATGGTTGGCGAGGTGGCCGCTTTGGCCTGCTTGGCACACCCCCACGCGCCGGCATCGTCCAAGTAGCACCGCAAGCACCAAGATCCAACGCCACTGTTGGTTTCTTCGGCGTGCCCTTGTGCTCCACGGAGACGGCCCCGCGCCTAACGTGCCATGACGCAGCGCCAGGTGCGCTGCCGACGTCGTAATTTTTCAAAGGAAGCTTCGCCATGCAGAAAATCACTGCCCAACAAATCCGATCATCCTTCATCAATGCCAGCCGCTCAGAAGCTGCCAAACTGAATCTTCCCCGCAACTTCGAAACAATCGAATGGGAAACCCTGGAGTTCCTCGGTTGGCGGGACGAGAAGATGCCCCAACGGGGGTACCTGGTTGTGCCGTATGAAGGAAAGCTGACGGGCGTCCTGCTCCGCGCTCCGGAAGGCGGCTCCGGCAAGAACCGTGCAGTCCTGTGCGAATTGTGCCGGGACGTCTTTTCCAAAGATGACGTTTACCTGTGGGTTGCCAAGAGGGCTGGACAGTCCGGCAAGGATGGCAACACTGTGGGGACGTTGATCTGCGCGGAATTCGGTTGCAGTGCCAACGTCCGCAAGGAGCCGCCGGTCAACGAGATCAACCCGGACCCGGCTGCCGTGGTGCTCAAGCAGATCGCAG
Organism: Paenarthrobacter sp. YJN-5; assembly: GCF_015040095.1. Taxonomy (NCBI): domain Bacteria; kingdom Bacillati; phylum Actinomycetota; class Actinomycetes; order Micrococcales; family Micrococcaceae; genus Paenarthrobacter; species Paenarthrobacter sp. YJN-5. The sequence goes on along the minus strand of NZ_CP053544.1, from coordinate 512,822 downwards.
GCCTGGAATTCCGCACGGCCCAATTCCTGAGCAGGGTACGGGGCAAGTAGGCCAATGTGACTGGCAGTAGGGGTTGCTATGAGTGCTCAGAACAACCCCTGCTGCCAGTCAGTTGGCAGACGGCGGCGGGGCCGTCAGCGGAGGACGATGTCCACTGGATTGGCTTCCGAACGCCACGCTCCAGGCTCGCCACGTCCCGAAATGACGGGCGCAGTCAGCACGCCGCTGCGGTTGGTGCGCTTGTCGCGGAGGATTTCCGTGACGGAGCCGAGGTGGCGTGACAGGTCGATGACGTTCTCCGGGGCGGCCAACAGCAACTGGAACCCAAATTCGTGGAGCGCCTTGATTCCAGCCCCGGCGAATTCCTCGGACGCCAGGACAAACGCTTCGTCCATCATCACGGTGCCGTACGTCGTGAAACCCTGCTCGGCGATGCCCAGCTGGTAACTCAGGGCAGCCGCCATGATGAAGGCGGTGAATCGCTGACGCTCGCCGCCGGACATGGAGCCGGTATCCGCGTGCATGAAGACTTCCGTCTTCTTTCTGCCCGACGCGCCGGCCACCTCGCGGTGCTCCTTGCACTGGATGAAGAGGTGTCCGCGGACATCGAGAACCTCGGAACGCCAGCGCCGGTCCTCGGGGGTCTGCGAGCCGAGCCGCTTCACCAGGGTTTCCAGTGACTTGTAACGGGCAGTGAGCTCGGCGTCCTCATCCACCTCGGACGGCGCGGCTCCCCGGGACGGGCGTGCGTGCTTGGCCTTGAGTGCGTTCTGGATCGCGTCCTTGAACTGCTTGGCAGTGGCAGGAAGTGTCTGCTTGATATCCAGTTCCAGGTAGCTGCCTTCGTGGAAATTGACCTGGGAAAGGATCCCGTTCAGCGGCAGGATGCGGCTGGTGATGCTGCGGCGTTCCTCATCAAGAAGGTGCAGCAGCGTGCTGAACGATTCATGCGTGCGCTGGTTGAAGAACAACCGGAATTCCGCTTCCTGCGAGGGCAAGCCGTCGCTCACGATCGCATGGTACCGGGCTTCGAAATCACCGGCGGCGCCGATTGACGTGCCATGATCGGCGCTGATGGCACTGCCCCATTCACGCACGAACGCCTCGAAAATCCGGGTCAACCGCTCCGCCGTTGCCTGCCCGCGGGACTCTGCTGCGTGCAATTCATCAAGCAACTTGTTGCGCACGCTGTTGGCCAGGTTATCCAGCTCGTAGAGCTGGGTGACGTCGGCAGCGCCGGCAAAATACGGCTCAAGCGCCGCAACGGTGGAGCTCGACGGCGGTGCTTGCTCAAGCTTCAGCCTCGCCGCCTCCAGCAACCCGTCAGCCGTGGTCATCTGATGGTCGAGCGCCTTGTATTCGCTCTGCAGGACGGCCGCAGCACCTGTGGAGGATTGGTGCTTCTCACGCACCGCCTCGATGTTTGCCCGCAACGGCTCCAAGTCGGCCTGCGCGGCCAAGGCGTCGGCAAGACGCTGCTCGATCCGCGCCAATTCCTCCCCGGCAACTGCTGCCGAAACCTGCTCCCAAGGACGTTCGTCCTCGGCAACCCGGCGGAGGGCTTCCAACTGGCGGGCCATTCCCTGATGCGAATCTTCCCGGCTCTGTGCCAGTTCCGCGGCCTTCGCCAACTCGTTCTCGAGCTCACCGACGCGGGCCGCCACCAGCTCCAACTTGGACGCGTTGTCGAAACCGAGGACGTAGTCCTGGCGGCTCGTGAAGCGATCGTCCTTCTCCACGGTGTGCCGGTTGCGCTTGACCACGCCGCCCAGGCTCAATCCCTTGTCCAGGGAAGCCAGCTCGTCCGGGTCCTCGACGCACGGGTAGGCGAAGTCCACGGCGATCCGTTCACGGACCCACTCCCCCGCCTCTGCATTGGCCCCCGACGTGAGGATGCTCAACTTAGTCAAGAGGTCGCCGTCGGACACGTCCTCCACAGCAAGTGCGCCGCCTGCAAGCGGCTTGGACACATCCACGGCGCGAAGGGCTCCGCGGATGGTGTTGTCATTCAGGTAGCGGGTTACGGCCGCGAAGTACTCACCCGGGACCAGCAGAGTGGTCGCGAGGTTGCGGAGCGCGCGTTCGGCGGCTGGACGCCACTGCTCCTGGCCCTCCGCGAGATCGATGAGCTCGCCCGCGAACGGCATCCGTTCCTCGGGTACGCCGGTGGCCGCAGCTATCGCAGCCCGGTTTTCAATGCTCGACGGCGGCAGAAGGGACTTGCGCGAACGCAGCGACAACAATTCCTGCTGGGCCGCTGCGAGCTCGCGCTTCTTGGTGGCGTGGGCATCGAACGCCTCAAAACGGAGTTCCTTGAGGGACTCCGAGTCGCCCTGCAAGGATGCCGACCGCGCTGCGGCCTGCTCATGGGCCTGGTCCCAACCTTCAGCCGACCATTCCAGGTTCAGCCCGGCGTCGGACAACGCCTTCCTGGCAGACTCCTCCACCTGCTGCCGCAGCTTCAGGCTAACACGGGCGTTCTCCAGTGACTGCTCAATGGCAGAGATCGCGTTGCCGCCCCGGTTGTTGTAGTCGGACTCCAGCTCCCGCAGTTCCTTGGCGAGCGCATCCCGGATGGTCCGCTCCGCCGCGAGTTCCTGCGCTTTCTGCTGGGCCAATTCCCTGAACCGGGCCAAGGTCTTCGCATGCACGGAAACCGCGAGCTGCTGTTTGTACGCCTCAAATTCCTCGCCCGTCAGCTCACGGAGCCGGTTGGCATCCAACAACGCCTGCGCGTATTCCTTGTTGAGGCCGGGAACCGGTGCCAACTGGTCGCGCTGCTGCCGGACATCTTCCAACCGCTGGCGGATGGACATCAGGTTGCTGAATTCCTCAACCACATCGTCCGCGGCGGCAAGCGTCGCAGGAGCATCGAGCACCTGGTCGCGGAAGAAGGTGTTGACGCTGCCGCCCAGGCCCTTGCCTGCCTGGATGACGCGGAGCAAGGGCAGCGCCTGGTCCGAATTGATGCCCAGAAGCCGGCGGAACCGCTCGGCAAAAGCCTTATGGACGTCGAAGACCTGCCCCTCGGGGAAGATCGACTCCAGCGCGCCCTTGGTGAACCGCTTCTGCGCGATCCCCTCGATCGCTTCAAGATCCAAAGGCTTGCTGTCGATCACATAGAACCGGCCGACGCTCGATTCGGTGCCGTTCTTGGGCAAGTCGAACAGCGCGGAAATCGTCACCTTGGTGCCGGCTGCGTTATCAAACGTGAGTGCGACGGCGGACCAGGTTGCACCCGGTCTCTGGAAGGCACTGGCCGAGCTGTCACCGACCGCCTTATCACCGACCTTGCCGCGCATGTAGGTGAACGTGGTCCTCTTGTCCTCCACAGCACCGCCGGACCGCTGGGCCGCGGCCTCGTTGGAACGCGGACGGGCATCAAATACTCGGAGCATCGCGTCAAAGAGCGTCGATTTGCCGACGCCGGAATTACCCGTGAGGAGCGTGCCGTTGCGGTCCACGTGCATGGTGTGGGCGCCATGGAAGGTGCCCCAGTTGACCACCTGGACGAGGGCAAGGCGCATCTGGCCCGGGTTCGTCTGTTCGCCCAAAGGGAGCATGCTTGCGATCGTCACTTCGTGGTCCCTTCGGGTGCGTCCGCCTCCGCGGCGGTACCGGACACATGCTCTGCCTGCTCGCTCGTGCCGTCACCATCGGTGTCGTCGTCCTCATCCGCACCCGAGTCCAGGTCAAGCAGCGGTTCGGTGCCGGATTCGTCGGCTGCTACTGCCACCAGGGCTTCGATGTGGGCCGGAATGTCGCCGATGTTCTCGAAGGGGAGGGCCAGCGGGAGTGCGTTGCTGATGGTGTAGGTGTCGTCCAGCGGGGTGGCCAGGAGCAGTTGGCGGGCCAGGAGTTTGGTGATGGTGCGGTTCACGACGTCGGAGTCCCGCAAGGCATCCTGCTGGCCGGCCGGGGTGTAATTCGCTACCAGGTCGGAAATCTCCTCGCGCGTTACGGTCGGATCCGTCTGGGCCGTGACATGGCGGTCCAGGAGCAGGCGAAGCCGCAGCAGGACGATGGTTTCCACCCGGCTCAGGGCGCGCTGTTGGCGGAGGATGCTGGACCGGGAGCTTGCCCCGATGATCTCCGGATCCACCGGGCGCAGGACCGCGATCTTGCGGTCGTGGTCCAGCTGGAGCGTCAGGAAGAGTTCCGACAGCCGGCTCCGGAGGATCAGTTGGTTATCCAGGAGTGTGGTCCAGAGCTTCTCGTCGCGGCCGCCGTCGATGTACGGCCCTTTCAGCAGTTTCACCAGGGCGTGCCGGACTTTCATGGGCAGGACGCCGGTATCCCCGGGAAAGAGAGCTGCACCGTCAACGAACGTATCCCTCGGGGACACACGGAACGGATCCGCGGTGTGCGTCTCCACCTCTTCCCGGCCACCATCCATGGTGGGGTTATCCGGCGCGGCGAGTTCCGTCGTCGTGATTTCCTCAGTCATCAGAATCCTCATTCAGCGTGACGACGGGCAGGTATGCCGTGCGGATGCTGCCGTCGATTTGTTCGAAGTCGATGTGCTCCCAGGCGGCCCGGTCAAAGGCGGCACCGGTCTGCAAGGCCATGGACAGGAGGGAACGGACGGTGTTGATGTGCCGTTCCTCGGCGGGAAGGTTTTCCCACGCCTCGCCCAGGGTTGCGGACCCGGCCATGGCGGCACGTACGACGTCGGGCCTCGCCTTTCCGGTGCGCGCGGACTTGACGCGGTCCGAGTCGGTGAAAGCGATGGGGTCTGCCAAGCGGGGTGGCGTGGCGAACTCGTCAGGGTCGAAGAGCTTGACCATGGCCAGCGACTCGAAGCCCGCGTTGTAGAGGACGGGACCGGGGACAAGGCCCGGCCGGTCCCGCTCGTAAGGCATGGACCGGATTGCCTGCTCGGCCTCGGCAAGTACTTTGCGGAGCGTGACCGACTGGCGGACGTCGTCGCTCTGGATGTACGTGTTGAGGCTTTCCGAGAGCTTGCCGTAGATCCTCTGGATCTCGCTGTGCTGTGTCCGGAGCTCGGCTACGAGGTTCTTCAGGGTCTCCCGGTCATCGTGCGTGAGGTCGTCCGCGAACTGCCTGCTCAGGACCTCGCCGATGGCTGAGCGGAAACGCAATTGCTGCTGCGGATCTTCGAGGAACGCCGTGAACGAACGGAAGGTACGGCCCTCCGGGCTCTGCCTCAGCCGCTTGTCTGCTTCGAGCACTTGGGCCATGGTGGCACCCTTGCTCAGTGACTCTTCAATGATCTGGTTCCGGAGTTCGCCAACCAATTCCTCGATGCGGTCGCGCATCTTCTTGTAGTCGGCGGGCAGGCTGGCCGCGAGGTCCAGGATGTTACCGGCGGCCTCCACGGCTTCCTCATCGTCAAGGAGCCCGTCGAATTCACCGGAGCTGATGTCCTCCACCAGTTGTTGACGCTCCTGGATCTCCTCCTCGAGGGCTTCAAGGCGGGCGCTCTGGTCCGGGTTGGTCTCGTTGGCGAGCTTCTCCACATCCCCGAGCAGGGTGCCCAGCCGGGAACCGTTGAGGGTGGAACGTTCACTGGACAGGCTATCCAGGAAGGCGAGCACGCGCGCTGCGGCTTCGGTGACTTCGTAAACGATCTGACCGGATTGGTTACGCCGGGTGAGGAACTGCTTGCGGGTCCATTCGTCACCGAAAGCTTTGCCGTTCAGCTGCCCGCCGAGGGCCGGGTCCTGGCGGCGAAGCTGCTCAAGGAAAGCGTCGACGTCGGCATGGAACTCTTCGAGCGGAAGCTGCGGCCGGGTGCGGGTGAAGGAGGCTTGGAGTACCGCGATGACCCACGGCGCCGAGCGCGTCAACGTCCAGGCCGGGCCTTTGGTGAGTTGTTCGAGGTCCCTTAGCCGGGCACTGATGGCGTCGGCGGAGGACATGGCTGAACGGGACAACTACTCTCCTTCAGCTGCTGCGAAACCTGGCTGGCAGCGAAAACTGCCCCGTACAAGGTTAACGCAGAGCGTCCGCACCCAACTAAGTCGCAGCAGAGCACGTTTAGAACGCTGATGACGCGCACAACTGCGACCTACTTGGGGGGTGGGCACCCGCGTGCGTGCCGCCGTCGTGCCCTTTCCGTGACCTACCGCAGGGTAGGGTTTCGATCCCGTATCAACACCGTCTCCATGCTGGCCGCGGGCCCCCGCCGCCCCTAAGGTCAGATCATCGACGCCGGCAACGCCGCGTCTACCCACGCACTGTCGCATAGGGGGAACTGTGGATTTCGACTTTACGACGCTGGAAACCGCCACTTACGTGTTCATTGGAACGCTGGCGTTCGCTGCACTTCTGGTCGCTTTCATCGCGGCGGCGGCAATAGCAACAATTGTTCTCATCGGCGTCATGGGCATGGCCTGGTATGCCATCAAGGCTGTCCTTGGCGGACTGGTCCATGGCATCAACTTCGTCTGGGCCCGACTGGTCCACCATGCCGGCCAAGTGGACATCCCGGCCGAATTCCAGCCGCAGGTATCCACTGGTACGGGTAGCTACCCGCGGGTAGCATTGAGGGACAGCTGAAGGGTTCGCACCCGAGGCGGACCCTGGCTCCATCCGGCACAACCGGTTAGAGGAGTTATCCCATGTCGTCCGCCACTGACAACAGTCTCTCCGCAGCAAGCGTCAACGCCTCCGCAGAGGAGGCCCGTGCCGTCGCCGAAGCCGCGCGGGAAACCGAATGGAACCGTCCCAGCTTCGCCAAGGGCCTGTACCTGGGCAGCTTCGACATCAGCCTGATCCACCCCTGGCCCGAGGCCAAGGCAGAGGATGTTGAGCGCGGCGAAGAGTTCATGGCTAAGCTCGAGGCCTTCTGCAGGACCATGTCCGGACGCGTGATCGAACGCGATGCGAAGATCCCGGACGAATACCTCACAGGACTGGCCGAGTTGGGCGTCTTCGGCATGAAGATCCCGCGTGAGTACGGCGGCCTGGGATTGTCGCTGGTTTACTACGGCCGCGCTTTGGCCTTGGTGGGTTCGGTCCATCCCAGCTTGGGCGCCTTGATCTCAGCCCATCAGTCCATCGGCGTCCCCGAGCCTGTGAAGGTCTTCGGCACGGACGAGCAGAAGCGCGAGTACCTGCCCCGATGCGCCGCGGGCGCGATCACCGCTTTCCTGTTGACAGAGCCCGACGTCGGCAGCGACCCCGCGCGCATGGGCGCCACCGCGGTCCTTTCCGACGACGGAGAGTCTTACGTTGTGGACGGCGTGAAGCTCTGGACCACCAACGGCGTGATAGCCGAGCTCGTTGTGGTCATGGCCCGCGTCCCTGAACATACCGATCCGGACGGCACCACCCACAAGGGCGGCATCTCCGCGTTCGTCGTGGAGATGGATTCTCCCGGCATCACCGTGGAGAACCGGAACACCTTCATGGGCCTGCGAGGGATCGAGAACGGCGTCACCCGCTTCCACCAGGTCCGTGTCCCGGCGGCCAACAGGCTGGGTCGCGAAGGCCAGGGTTTGAAAATTGCCCTGACCACCCTCAACACCGGCCGCCTCTCCATCCCCGGACTGTGCGTTGCCGCCGGAAAGTGGAGCCTCAAGATTGCCCGCGAGTGGTCCAACGCCCGCACCCAGTGGGGCCGCCCGGTGGGACAGCACGAGGCAGTCAGCAAGAAGATCGCCTTCATCGCCGCCACGACCTTTGCTTTAGAAGCAGTCTTTGAGCTGTCCGCCGAAATGGCCGATGCCGGCGCACGGGATATCCGGATCGAAGCCGCACTGGCCAAGTTGTGGTCGACCGAGCTGAGCTGCAGGATTGCCGACGAACTCGTACAAATCCGCGGCGGCCGCGGGTTTGAAACCGCCGACTCCCTGGAGGCCCGCGGTGAGCGCGCGGTGGCAGCGGAACAACTCCTCCGCGACCTCAGGATCAACCGCATCTTCGAGGGTTCCAGCGAGATCATGAAGCTCCTCATCGCCCGCGAGGCCGTGGACGCGCACCTCGCGGCAGCGGGCGACCTCGCCTCGCTGGATGCGAGCCTGCAGGACAAAGCGAAGGCCGCCGTCGGCGCTTCCGGCTTCTACGCGCGCTGGCTGCCGAAGCTGGTTGCCGGGGCGGGAATGGACCCGAGGTCCTACTCAGACTTCGGGCGGCTGGGCAAGCAACTGCGTTTCGTGGAGCGGTCGTCCCGCCGGCTGGCACGGCAGACGTTTTACGGCATGGGCCGTTGGCAGGCGAAGCTCGAGCACAAACAAGCGTTCCTTGGCAGGATCGTGGACATCGGAGCCGAGCTGTTCGCCATGGCCGCGTGTTGCTCGCGGGCTGAGAAACTGCTGCACACCCGGCCCGAGCATGCCGCAGCAGCCTTTGAACTGGCGGAAGCGTACTGCGAACAGGCCCGCGTGCGGGTGGACGAATACTTCGACCAGCTCTGGCGCAACACCGACGACGCCGACCGCGACCTTTCGCGCAAGGTCCTCGCCGGGGATTACGCCTGGCTTGAGGCCGGCATCCTGGACCAGTCCGAAGGAACAGGGCCGTGGATCGCCGACGCCTCCCCCGGCCCCTCAGCCAAGGAGAGCCTGCACCGCAAGTACAGGTAGCTTTCCGGTGCGTTAGCGAACGTCGCCGTCCACGTAGTACCAACGCTTGTCCTCACGCACAAAACGGCTGAGTTCGCGCTGGACTCCGCGTTCGCCGTCGTGCCTGTAGTGAGCTGCGAACTCCACCGTGCCCCGCGCGTCCAAAGGTCCGCCGGCCGTGGTTCCGAGAATGTCCAACCGCCGCCATTCCATGTCCGGATCCAGGTCCATGGTGTCCGGCCGCGTGCTCGGATGCCACGTGCGAAGAAGGTATTCGGGGTCCAGGACAACGAAGGCCGAATACCGCGAGCGCATGAGCTGTTCGGCAGTTGGCGCGCCGGCTTCCGAGCGGTGGAAACGGCCACAGCACTGGTCGTATGGATCCCAGGACAGGCACGGGCAAGCGCCGTTGCGGAGACGGGTGAGATCGGGCGTCAAAATGCCCCTTTCCGAGGCCGTAAATGAGAGCTGCGCAACATATTTTCCCACGCCGTATAACAGCTTTGAAACAACCCCGCAGGAGTGCTGAGCCGGGCGTGATTCCGTCGGTGCCGGACCGTAGGCTAGATGTGCAAGCGGGGGAGACCGCGGGCATCAAAACGCAAAGCCAGGGGAGGCTACGTGGAGGATCCGACAACGCTCGCCATCAATCTGACCTACCTGGGGACGTTGGGGATGGCAGTCCTCATGTTCCTGGGTCTGGGATTCGTCATCATCATCACGCTTGTGGTGGCCGGTATCGGGCGTCTGCTGTCGATCATCATCCTTGCGCTTTTCGGCATCTTCCCCAAGAAGGAAACGACGCCGATCGTCCACCTCCCCCAGCGGCCGGAGGACTCCTCCGCCCCGGTTGGTTCCGGCGTCCTGCCTACTGCTGGCGCTCCGCTGAATGAGCCCGCTACCGGTCACGTGGCCGCCGTTGCCGCAGCCGCTGTTGCCGCTCCGCCCGCACCTTCCGCACCCCCGGTAATGGTTGAAACGCCACCTGCCCCGGCCCAGCCGAAGCGTGACCTCCTTGGAGAAGCCCGACGCCGGGTCGCGGGGGCGGCTGCCTCCGTCAAGGACGGCACGTGGAAGTCCAGGATGGACACCCAGACCAACCACCATCCCCTCGTCGTGGCCGCAGCCAAGGAACCGCCCGTCCTGGCGAAGGGCTGGGCCGAGGCCGTGGCCAAAGCTGACCAGCGGGCGGCTGCCCGGGCCAAGGCTGAACAGCCCCCGGCCATCAAGGTGACAGTCCGCGAGGTGGGAGAGTCGGGATCGCCGGCCAAACCGTCGTCAGGAAATGGTCCTTCCCCGGACGCAGGAACAGCGCCCGCACCAGCGGACCCTGCCACGAAGGCTGAACCCGCAAAACCAGTCCAACCGGTCGCACTCAAGCCCCTTGCCAACAAGCAGGGGCCCAAGAACACCGTCAAAGGGAAGTCCCCGGGCCAAGTGCGCAAGGGTTCCTTGAGCGGTGCCAGCCGCAACTCCTAGGCGGGGTCAGGCCGCCAGCTGGCGGAACGATGCCCCGTGGTAGATGAGTGGCTCGGAATCATGGTTGACGTTGGTGGACTTGACCTCAAGGACCACGATCGCGTGATCCCCCGCCGGAGTCTCTGACACGACTTCGCACTCGAAACCCAGCACGGCTCCGTCGATCAGCACAGCCCCCGAGTCGGTGACGCTGTGGGCCAAGCCGTCAAAGCGGTCGCGGGTCTTGGAGGAGAGCTGGAGGCACGCGGCTTCCTGCCCCTCGGCAAGCACGGATACACCGAGCCGGGCTGCCTGCCGAAGCCTGGGCCACGTGGTGGAGGAGTTCTGCACGGCAAACATCACCAGCGGAGGCTCCAAGGAAACGCCAACTGTAAAGGACGATGCCACCAAGGCCTCGGGCGTGAAGTCGACCATTGCACTGAACGCAGCCACACCGGACGGGAACCGGGCAAAGGCAGCCTTGATCGCTGCTGTTTCATCCACCGTTGTCCGTGTCATTTGATCTGTCCCCTTTGCGCGTCGATTGAACCTCTTTCCCCATGATTCATGCGTTCCCGGGAACCTCCACGTTTGTGGATCCGGAAGTCGTTTGTATTGCCCGGTGTCAAGAAATGTCTCGCAGTAAGGCCCCTTCCGTTACTTCCCAAGACGAAAAACGAAGAAGTTCTACCACTTGCGTTTCTGCGTCCCGCAGCGCTGTGTAGCCTCGACGGGACACCTCCCCCACCACAGGAAGCCGACATGAGCCTCAACGAGCTACGGACGCTTGGACGCACCGGCGCCCTGATCAGCCCCCTCACCCTTGGCACATTGAACTTCGGGACGGGAACCGCCCCCACGGGCCCCGCGGACAGTATCCGCATCATCAAAGCAGCCCTCGATGCCGGGATCACCAGCATCGACACCGCGGATATCTACTCCCAGGGCGAGGCCGAAAACGTGGTGGCCCAAGCCATCCACGGCCGTCGCGACGAGGTCTTCCTCGCCACCAAGTTTCACGGCCAGATGGGTTCCAATCCCGCCCACGCCGGCAACTCGCGGCGCTGGATCGTCAGGGCAGTGGAAGACAGCCTGCGTCGCTTGGATACGGACAGGATCGACCTTTACCAAGCACATCGCCCGGACTACAACACCGACCTGCTGGAAACCATCACCGCCCTCAACGACCTCATCCGGCAAGGCAAAATCCTCTACTACGGCACCTCTGTATTCAGTCCCGCGCAACTGGTGGAGGCACAGTGGATTGCCAACACCAACCACCTCACGCCCCCAGTCGTGGACCAGGTTCCGTATTCGCTCCTGGTGCGTGCCAACGAACGGGACGTTTTCCCCATCACCCAGCAATACGGCGTCGGGGTTTTGAGTTACGGACCGCTCGACGGCGGCTGGCTCGCCGGCGGGTACCGGGTGGGTGGCGGTCAGCCTGAAAGTTCGCGCTTCTCGGCTGTCCCGGGCCGCTTCGACGTGACCGCGCCCTTCAACCAAGCGAAGCTGCACGCGGCCGATGCCTTGGGCCGGGTCGCTGCCCGCTACGGCATCTCCTTGATCCAACTGGCCGTGGCATTCGCCATGAACCACCCCGCCGTCACCAGCGTCATCATCGGACCACGGACCGAGGAGCACCTTACCGATTACCTGAAGGCCGCGGACGTCGTACTCAGCGAAGCCATCCTGGACGAGATCGACGATATTGTTGCCCCCGCCGTGAACTTCCTCGAGCGGGATGCCGGCACGGTGGCGCCGCACCTGGAGTACCCGGAACTTCGACGCCGGTAGGCCTTGCAACGTCCTATTGACGGCGGTTCCGGCGCGGCGTGATCCTTGACCTAAGTGCTGCGGCACATCCGCAGCGTCGGTTCCAGTAGAACGCCGCCCGCCATGTCCACACCCCATATTGAACGCGGCCTTGCCGCCACCCCGGGCCAACCGACCCAAGGCCCACTCACCCACGAAGAACTCCAACTCGCCGGCCGGAACCACTCGATGCCGCTTGAAGCGTTGCACGACGACCTCACCCCGGCGGGACTGCATTACCTGCTGATCCATTTCGACATTCCGCATGTTTCGCTCGAGACGTGGCGGCTGCGGCTGGGCGGGGCTGTTTCACGCTCTCTGGAGCTCAGCCTCGACGATCTCAAAGCCCGGCCCGCCGTCACCATGCCCGTCACGCTCGAATGCGCGGGAAACGGGCGATCGCTCCTGCAACCCCGGCCACTCAGCCAGCCCTGGGTCCTTGGAGCCGTGGGCACCGCCGAATGGACCGGAACTCCCCTGGCGCCCCTGCTGGAGGAGGCCGGGTTGGCGAGTGACGCCGTCGAACTCGTCTTCACCGGCGCTGACAGCGGCATCCAAGGCGGCGTCGAAGAGCCGTATGCGCGGAGCCTGACCATCGAGGAGGCCATGCACCCCGAGGTGATGCTGGTGTACGCAATGAACGGTCAACCGCTGCCGCTGCAGCACGGGTTCCCGCTCCGGTTGCTGGTGCCGGGCTGGTATGGAATGGCGAGCGTGAAGTGGCTGGCGTCCATTGAAGCTGTGACAACCAGGTTTATGGGGTACCAGCAAGCTGTTGCCTACCACTACCTCCAAGGTCCTGACGGGCCGGGGCTGCCCGTGACCCACATTCGTGTGCGGTCTTTGATGGTGCCGCCCGGGATTCCCGATTTCTTCAGCCGTCGCCGGGTAGTGGATGCCGGACCGGTGATGCTTCACGGGCGCGCGTGGTCCGGGCATGGCGACGTGGAGCGCGTGGAAGTGGGCATCGATGGAACGTGGATGCCTGCGCACCTCGATCCGCCCGTTGGGGACTTCGCTTGGCGGTCGTGGTCCATGGTGTGGGTGGCGAACAAGGGTGATCACGTGCTGCGATGCCGCGCCATGGACTCGTCCGGTGCCCTCCAGCCCACGGAACAGGTGTGGAATTACCAGGGCATAGGGAACAACGTGGCGCAGCGGGTGGAGGTGACGGTGCGGTAGGGGGTGTTTCGCGGGGTGGGGGCCCCGGTGCGGCGTGGTGGCGGGCCGGTGCGGCGGTGCTGCCCAGTTCGCGGGAAGCCTGCATGCTCGCTGTAGCCTTGCAGCGGTCAACGTACGTTTTCGGCGAACACACGACTCTCCGCCGTAACCGCTTTCGCTAGACTCGACTGCATCATGAGCAGCCAGTCTTCCGCCCCGGCCACCGTCCGCGTTGACGCTTGGCTGTGGGCGATCCGAGCCTACAAAACCCGTTCCGCCGCGACGGCAGCTTGCCGGGCCGGGCATGTCCGCCTTAACGGCAACCCCGTGAAGGCGTCGCAGACTGTGATTGTGGGAGACACCATCCGGGTTCGCGAATCCGGGTGGGAACGCGTTTTCGAAGTGCGGCGACTCATTGCCAAGCGTGTGGGCGCCGAGGCCGCATCGCATTGCTACACCGACCACACTCCCCCGCGACCTGTCCTTCCCCAGCTGGGTCTGCCCCAACGCGACCGCGGTGCCGGCCGGCCGACCAAGAAGGACCGCCGCGACATGGACAAGCTGCGGGGATAACATCCAGCTCCGGCTGAATTTTGCTGGATCATTCCATGCCACACCACTGCTGGGCCTCCGGATTCCGCGAATCTGCTGCCCCGGCTGAGCAATGATCCAGCAAATTCTTCCCCATGCAGTTATCCACAGATGGGTCTTTCCGGCTCGAACCAGCGCGAACCCCCTGCTTAGACTGGCCAGCACTACGCCAAAAACAGTCGCTGGGGAGTCTGTACATTGCCACGCTTTTTGTTTGCTCTTTCGCCTGCCCTTTTCCGTTCCGTTGCTCTCACGGTTTCTGCGCTTGTGCTCCTGAGTTCATGCCAAGACCCTGGCTCGCCGCCGGTTCCAGGCGCGGTTACGGAAACTATGACGGCGCCTCCCGCAGCAAGTGCCTCGCCTTCCGGTTCCTCGAGTCCCTTCTCCGGGAATCCGGGGGTCTACAAGCCTGCTGATTCGAAGGGCAAAGCCGAGAACGTGCCGGTGCCCGTCATGCCCGAGCTGGCGAAGGAGAACTCGAAGGAGGGGTTGGAGGCGTTCATTCGGTACTGGTTTCAACTGCTGAGCTACGCCTACGAAACCGGTGATACTGCTCGTGTCGCTGGCCTCTCGTCTCAACAATGCGCCCTTTGCGGTCATCTTGGTCGAGCAGTATCCAAGAGCTATGAAGACGGTTCTTGGATGACCGGAGGAATCCTCCAGACCCCGGTGGTGGAAGTTCGCTGGGATTCCTCGTCATATAGTCAGCAGGCACAGGTACAACTTATTCAAACGGAGATCCGCTACTTTGCCGCAGACGGCACTGAGCACCGAGAACTTACCGGTGCTACCAATGATGCCGTCGCCTTCTTTGCCGAGTTCCGGAATGACGCTTGGACGACCCTGGATACGGGCATCATCCGGTGAGGCGGGTACTCCTGGCTGCGATTGTGATGGCTCTTGTTATTTCTCATGCGTCCACTAGCGACACGCAGGCCCATGTCCAGGTACCCCTGAACCCTCCACCCCCTGATCTCAACGCAGGATTCCAAGAGGGGTCAGTGTTCCTTGGAGCGGTATGGCAGTTCGACCCGGCCACGGGAAGATCTAACCGGAGAGTCGGAAACTCGGACACAACAGGCGAAGCATCCGAGGACCCGAATCAGTACATGGCCGATACCCACTGCCGCGCCGACGGGCCCGACACCGTGGACCCCGGATGCCTCACCCTCGCCTGCCCACCATCACCCAACGGCGCCACCGGCACACCCGTGATCTGGAAAGAAGCCCCCAAAGCCATCACCAACCCCGGCTGGACCGACTGGATCCCCGTCACCGGCCCCACCTGCCTCTACGGCCCCGAACCCCACAACATCCTCGACGACATCGCAGCCCGCATCCTCACCGACTTCCGCCAACTACCCCTCAACCCCGGAACCCTCACAACCCAGCCCTTCCCCAACACCCTCATCGGGGCACCCACCAACTTCTACGCCACCACCACACCCCAAACCTTCAACCTGACCATCCTCGGACAAAACGTCCACCTCACAGCCACCCCCACCACCTACACCTACAACTACGGCGACGGCCAAACCCTCGGACCAACACCCACCACCGGCCACCCCATCCCCGACAACCAATGGCTCACCACCACCACCCAAACCAGCCACACCTACACCACCACCGGCAACTACCCCACTACACTCACCACCACCTACACCGGCACCTACACCGTCAACAACGGCCCACCCCTACCCATCAACGGAACCCTCAACCTAACCACCACACCCCAAACCATCCACGTCTGGAAAACCGAAACAGCACTCGTCGCCGACACCTGCGAACAAAACCCCCACTCCTGGGGCTGCCCCGGCACCACCGACTAAAACCACCAACCCCGGGCACCAGAAACAAAACAGCCGCACCGCCACCACCCACATCGACGGCAAAACCCACCCAACTCGACGGAAAAACGCGCCCCCGGGCATCAAAGAAGGTCGCAACGGCACAGCCAAGACAAGCGCAGCAAACGCAGTCCCCCCGGCAGATCGAAACCCTTCCACCTATTCCAGGAAGGTTTCACCCGTTTCATATGATCGCGGTGTCCAGATTGCGGCAGCACGGCTTCGATTGGTTTGCGATCGTCGGCTGGGCAAAGAGACTCCCGGCTGGATCCGCCAGCTCGCTGCCCAGAAGTTGGCCGGGGAATACTGACAGGACCTGGTCAGCGGCGAACGTGCCCTACGAGAACCACGTATCCGGCGGCCCCATGTACAAAAGGAAGCTAAATACTGCAGCCACGCCGACCAACACCACTACTGCGGCAAGGATCGGCTTAGCCAAGATCCAGGCCTGAATTTTCTCCACAGCACCCATCGGTTCCTCGCGTCCAGCGGCAAGGCGCCAATGTCCGGCAAGGAGGCCTCTGCGATCAAGTGACTTTTCGACGGGGATGGTGGCATACGGAATGACAGCCGACACGATGGCCACGAGCCCGGTGCGGGCCTTCCATTTCTGGTTGACCCACGTGAACGCGGCAATGAAGGCGTAACAGAGGAAAACGAATCCGTGGACACCACCTGCAATGCTCACCGCTGCACCAGTCGTCTTGGTGACGTACTTAAGGAAAAGCGCGATCAGAAGAAGAGTCCAAGTGACGGCTTCGGCGAAGGCAACAGTTCGGAAAAGGGCGCGGGGTTGCATTGAGTTTCCTCGGTGATGGGAGTCATGGTCGCTCTAGACAACGGACGGGAGGGACATCTCGTTCCGTATTCGGGATGTTCCGAATTCCAAAGCCAGCGTTTCTATCTTAATGGGCTCTTGATGTTTCGCACGTGCCTTGCCCACCGCCACGTGCGGTATCCAGTGGGGTGACCGGTAACCAAGCGCCGGCGAGCTGAGAATGAAGTCATCGATATAGTCCAAGCCCAGGTCGTCAAGAAGCACATGCAGCCCTTGAAGCAACAAGGTCTGGTAGTCATGCACTGCCTGCGGAACCACGACCTCCAGACTGCTGATACGTCCACCGCCTAGGGTAAGGATGGTGTCTGACTTGCCCAGAAAACCGTCGAGCACAGGAAGTTCACGAAGCCAGGTGGCTATCTCCAGTGCCGCCCTTTCCGCAGGCATCCGCCCCTTGGTCCAGGCGAAGATGTCGGCAGCCAAGCGCTCCAGTATGCCGATGTGCAGGAGAGTCATATGCAGGCTGCCCGGCTTCCTCAGCGCGTCAACGTGGCGACCCAGGTCCTCGTAATCCGTAGGACCGGCACCGATGCTCAACACGGGCACCTCCACCGTGACGCGAGGAAGCTCCGACGTGTCACGGGATTGAGGGGCAGTCATGCCAGCAATTATGCGCTGACAATGGGCACGCTTGTAGGCCTGCAGGACACAAACTTTGACGTTCGCTGGCACGTTCAGCAATAAGTTGCACCGTCAAGTACGCTGAGCTTTCCTCACTCGACTCAAACGCAAAAAGGGGGACTATTTGCGCGCCCAAACAGACGGCATAAGTGCTTGCCCACGCTCCGACCAACCCTTCAGACAGAGCAGGGGGCGTCATGCGTAAGCTGCTCATCGGATCGACTGCCGCCGCAGCGCTCGTCGCCGGTTCTCTCATCGCTGCTGCGGCAGCAAACGCAGACTCCGGAACTGTTGTGCGGGTGGTCGACGGCGACACCGTAGTCGTCTCGATCAACAACAACGACCAGACCATCCGCCTACTGAACGTGAATACACCGGAGACAAAGGACCCAAACAAGCCGACGGAGTGCCTGGGTCCGGAGGCTTCGGAATACCTCAAACAAGCGCTGCCCGCTGGAAGCAAGGTTCGGCTCGAGTTCGACGTCGAGCGGCACGACAAGTACGGCAGGACTTTGGCTGGTGTCTTCAACGCTTCCAATCAATTGGTCAATGCTGAGATCGCCAGAAAAGGACTCGGCGTCCCAATGGTTGTAGGCGAAAACCGCAAATTCCTGCCTCCGGTACAGGCTGCCCACGACGAAGCGCGCAAAGCCGGGGAGGGGCTTTTCGCGGAATCCATAGAATGCACGCTTCCGGCCAAGGTGGCAGCTGCTTCAGAGGCGCTGGCATCCGCTGAGGAGGCCGCCCCGGCAACGACTTCATCAGCCGCTGGTGCATCCGCGTCGACATGGGCTTCGGCGCTCGTCGCCGCCAAGGCCGCCCATGACCTCTTGTCTGCAGAGAGGGACTCCGAGCATTCCATCATCTGGGCGGCGTACTCCACTGGAGAAGCTGCCTCAAAACTCAAGGCATTGTCAGACCGGATTACCCGCGCCGACACCACGCTGAACCAGGTCAAGGAGCAGCAGAAAACGCTGGCCGCAACTGAGAAAAAGGCTGAGGAAGAGCGCAAAGCCGCTGAAGCCAAGGCAGCGGCGGAGAAGAAGGCCGCCGAGGAAGCAGCAGCCGCAGCTAAGAAGGCGGCTGACGAAGCTGCCGCCGCGGAACAGGCCCGAGCGGCAGCCGCCGCAGCGGAAGCTGAACGCTTGCGGAACATTCCGGCGCCGCAACCGTATGTTCCACCTGCTCCGAAGTATGTAGCTCCGCAGCCGGCTGCTCCATCAAACCCATATCCGGGTTACACCGGACCCCGCTGCTACGCACCCGGCGGAAAAACCTGGCGCCCCTGCTGATGAAGCAGGAGCGCAAAAGCCTGGCACTGCCCGCAGGGCGGTGCCAGGCTTTCTTTGTCGTGAAGCCCAGATTCCTGTTGCCGTACGGCAACAAATGCTAAAGTCGGCGTACGGCGACAATTGAAGAAGTTGCCGTACGGCGACAGGAGAGCTCGTTGAGGACCGTGCGGGAAGCCGGACCATTGGTCCGGGAACTGAGGGAAGAACGCGGCTGGTCGCAAGCCGAGTTGGCGCGACGGGCAAACGTCTCGCGAACCTTCCTCATCGACCTCGAATCCGGCAAGGCCACTGTGGAGACATCCAAGTTCATGGACGTATTCCAAGCACTGGGGTTCGAGCTCGCAATCCGGGACAGCGAGACGGGCGATGTTCGATGGTGAGTACCCGCGCACTCGATGTCTTCATGGATGGGACGCTCTGCGGACGAGTGGAGCAGTCCGCCTCAGGGAACCTGGTGTTCGACTACCTCCCCGAATATCAGGCGCGCCGTGACGCAACACCACTGTCCCTTTCCATGCCGCTGGCTGCGAGATCGCACAAGAAGCGCGCCGTTTTGCCCTTCCTTCAAGGCCTGCTTCCGGACAGCGAGGGCGCCCTGCAGACAATCGCCAGGCGATTCAGGGTCTCACCAGCGAACCCTTTTGCAGTTCTTGAACACATCGGCGCGGACGTCGCGGGCGCGCTGCAATTCCTGCCACCGGGAGCGGAATCATCCGATGGCAAGTTCCAGAGGACCTCTGTAACACCGGTCTCCGACTCTGAGGTGGCCGCGATGCTGGACCACGTGGTGACGGAGTACGAAGACGGCACTCCCTACGATGATGCGGCGGGACGCTTCAGCTTGGCCGGAGCACACCCGAAGATCGCTCTCCACCAACTCCCGGATGGCACGTGGGCGGTTCCCGCGGATGCCACCCCTACGACGCACATCCTCAAACCCGCGGCGGGCAGCTTCAGCCGTTTGGATGTCGTCGAACAATTGACGATGCGCGCCGCTGCTTTCCTAGGGCTCGAGGTAGCGAACTCCGAGCTCAAACGGATCGGTGGATGGGACGTTTTCGTCACGCGTCGCTATGACCGCCACGCCCTAGACGGAACCTGGCGCCGCCTGCATCAAGAAGACTTCTGCCAGGCCCTCAGCGTCTCGCCCGCCAAGAAATACCAGCATCGCGACGGCGGTCCGGGCGCCGGCGACATGGCCTCCCTCGTCAGGTCGTTCCCGCTCGAAGCAGACCGCAGAGCGGCAGGCGAGTCGTTATATCGGGCTTTCGTCTTCAATACGGTGGCCGGCTGTACAGACGCCCATGCGAAGAACTATTCGCTGCTACTCCACGGCGAGGAAGTCCGGTTTGCGCCGCTCTACGACCTCGCTACGTACGCACCCTATTGGGACGGCGAATCCAGCATCAATTTAGCGATGAGCGTGAAGGGCGAGTACCGCTTGCAAAGAATCAGCAAACAAATGCTGGTCGCCACAGGCGCGCAATTTGGCGTCCCCAGCGATGCCGCAGAAAGCGTTGTTGTGCACTACTGCGAGCAAATGATCGATGCATTTGACGCCGCCAAGAAAGAATTGCTGCGGGAGCTGGGATCCTTGCCGGACATCGCTGAAGAGGTAACTGCCAGGGTACGTTTGCTGCCTCTGGTTGTGACGGCCGCGCGGAAATAGAACTGAGCATTCACTCCCTCATGATTGACTAATCCAGTACAGCGAGGCGACTGATCGGAGAGAACTGCATTGGGGGCAGTGGACCAGCAGCAGTCCCTAACTCTCGCCCACGTTTTGGCCGGCGTTGGCGCGGAGCATGATCCGCCGATTCAACTGGAGCAAATCCACGTCATCCGCCACTCTTTCAGGGCCAATGACGAATCTGCCCTTCGCGGCTTCGAGGATCTGACCATGCAGAAGGTTCATGCCTACACGCGTGAGCAGGACGTCTCCCCGCGCCGCTTCCCCGCTCAGCCCGGCCAAGTGTGGGTCATTTTCATCGCCGATGGCAAGAATCGCTCGCGGCTGTGGGGCGCATTCGAAAATCACGGCGAGTTGGAAGAGGAGCGTACCCAAGATTGCCGATACTTCGACCTCCGGCCGAGCAACTTCCTGGCTACGCTCAAGGACCGACTGGTCGTCGATTGGGATAACCCGCGGAGTTGGCACCGCAGTGCGCAGTCAGCAAGCGCCCGGCGTATGCAGGTGATCGAGATTGCCGACCGCGATAAGGTCCCGTTTCCGGGCTTCGACGGAGTCCTGCTCACCTTTCACCAGCTGCGGGAGCTGGTGGATGATTCCCGCTACTCGGATTGGCGCGCAGCACTGGCTGAAGTTCAGGGCATCTACCTCATCACCGACTCCAGCAATGGCAAACAATACGTCGGCAAGGCAGACGGTTCTGAGCGAATCCTCGGGCGATGGACGGCCTATGCCCGGGATGGTCACGGCGGCAACGTGGCCCTCAGGGAGCTAGCCGTAGAGAGCGTCGGCAGTACCACGGGTGCCAAGACAGACCATGCCCGCCACTTTCTCTTCAGCCTTCTCCGTGTTTTCGGGCCGAGCACGCCTTCCACCGAGGTCAACGCGGCGGAATCGCACTACAAGGCCGCCTTGATGACTCGGATACACGGCCTCAACCGGAACTGACACCACCCCAACCACCAAAGCGTGAAGCAGTCCTTTCAGCGTTGACAGCCCCTTGTGACCCGTGCCATATTCAATATCGTGAACCTGTCAGACAGCCGGACAGCCGGACAGCATGGTGCGAGCACCAGCCGCTCGACGCCCACTCCCATCTCCCGAATTTCAGCGGCAGAAGCGGTGTTCGCCGCACTCAGGAGGGCAATCGAGGGCGGACAGTTCGATATCGGCACCAAGCTCAGCTCCGAAGCAACGCTGGCAGCACAGTATGGCGTCAGCCGCTCCGTGATCCGCGAAGCACTCCGGTCCTGCAACACGCTGGGCCTCACCACCACCAAGACCGGCAAGGGCACGTTCGTGGTGGCGAACAAGGTTGCTAATGACCTTACCTTGGGCCAGTACAGCGCACGCGATCTCAATGAGGCCCGTCCCCATATCGAGATCCCCGCGGCAGGGCTTGCTGCCGAAAGGCGCACTGGAGAGGAACTTGAGCACCTCAAGGACATCGTCCAGGAGATGCTGCACGAAAACGACCCCGAAGCGTGGGTGAACCTTGACGCGACCTTCCACTCCGCCGTCGCACGCGCCAGCGGGAACCGCGTGTTCGCGAGCGTCGTCCAGGACATCCGCGACGCCCTCGCCCACCAGTCCGAAACCCTGAACCTCGTCGCTGACCGGCAACACCGTTCCGATGAAGAACACGTCGCCATCCTGAACGCCATCGAAGAAGGCGACTCACAGGGCGCCAGCAAAGCAATGGCTGAGCACCTGCAGGCCGTCAGCGTGGCACTCGAGACGATCCTCAGCAAATGACAAAGGAAACCATGGAAATGGTCAAGCAAGCCACCCGCCACGTCCCGCTGGTTGAGCAGACCCGCGACGGACTGGTGGAGAGCATCCACTACGGCTCGCTGGTGGCACTGAATGCGGACAGCAGCACGGCTCTGGAAGCCGGGGAACCGGACGCGCCGATGTACCCGCGGTCGAGCCTGAAGCCGCTTCAAGCCGTGGCGCTCCTCAAGGCCGGCCTGGACATCCCGGAACGGCTTCTGGCTTTGACGGCAGCCAGCCATTCGGGAGGCAAGGACCACCGTGACGGCGCAGCGGAAATCCTCCGGCTGCATGGCCTGACGGTAACCAGCCTGGCCAACAGCACGGACCTCCCCTACGGATTCAACGAACGCAACCAGTGGCTCCGCGAGGGCAACGGCCCCACCCGGCTGGCGCAGAACTGCTCCGGCAAGCACGCGTCCATGGCCTCCGTTTGTGTCATCAACGGCTGGCCGGTGGAGGGCTACTTGCACCCCGAACACCCGCTGCAGGTCCTGGTGCGGGACACCATCACTGAACTCACGGGCGAGGAAGCGGCCGCGGTCAGCACCGATGGCTGCGGTACTCCCCTGTTCGCCCACTCGCTGCACGCGATGGCCCGCGCCTACGGCCGCCTCGCTTCAGCCGACGAACAAACAAACGAAGGCAAAGTAGCCCACGCGATGCGCCGTAACCCGGATATGGTGGCCGGCGAGGGTCGCGATGTCACTGCGCTGATGCGCGCGGTCCCGGGCCTGCTCGCCAAGGACGGTTTCGAGGGCCTGCAGCTGGTCGGCCTCGCCGACGGCCGGGCAGTGGCCGTGAAGATTTCCGACGGCGGGGACCGCGCCCGCATGCCCATCACCCTTGAGGTGCTTCGTCGTCTGGGGCTCGACGGCGGCACTTTGGACACGCTGCAGAGCCCACCCGTGCTGGGTGGCGGCCTTCCGGTCGGCGAGCTCCGTGCAGCACACATTTTCACCACAAACTAAAGGACAGCTATGACCACCGTCGATCAGGCGATCCCTCTCCGTTCCGAGCACGACCTTCTGGGCGACCGCGATGTTCCCGCAGACGCTTACTGGGGCGTTCATACCCTGCGCGCCATCGAGAACTTCCCCATCACAGGTCAGCCGCTTTCCACCAACAAGCACTTGGTCCGTGGCCTCGCGGCAGTCAAGCAGGCCGCTGCACGGACCAACCATGAACTTGGCTTGCTGGACACCGAACGCGCCAACGCGATCGACCAGGCATGTCAGGACATCATGGACGGCAAGCTCCACGAACAGTTCATGGTGGATGTGATCCAAGGCGGAGCCGGGACCAGCTCCAACATGAACGCCAACGAGGTCATCGCCAACCGCGCCTTGGAAATCCTGGGCCACCCCAAGGGTGATTACTCCAAGCTCCACCCCAACGACCACGTCAACCTGAGCCAGTCAACCAACGACGTCTACCCGACGGCGGTCAACCTCGCCACGATCTTCTCCGTCAAGGAACTCCTGGAAGCACTGGAAGAACTTGAAGTAGCTTTTGCTGAGAAAGGCCGCGAGTTCCGCACGGTCGTGAAGATGGGCCGCACGCAGCTGCAGGACGCTGTTCCCATGACTTTGGGCCAGGAATTCGGCGGCTACGCCGTGACGATCGGCGAGGACCGCGCCCGCCTGGATGAGTCCCACATGCTGATCCACGAGATCAATCTGGGTGCCACGGCCATCGGCACGGGACTGAACGCCCCTGCAGGATACGCCGATGCCGCGTGCCGGCACCTCGCCGAAGTAACCGGCCTTCCCCTTTTGACAGCAGCGGACCTCATCGAAGCTACGCAGGACGTAGGCGCGTTCGTCCACCTTTCAGGCGTGCTCAAGCGCGTCGCCGTGAAGCTGTCCAAGATTTGCAACGACCTCCGCCTGCTGTCCTCCGGGCCGCGTGCGGGATTGGGCGAGATCAACCTGCCGGCTGTCCAGTCCGGCTCCTCGATCATGCCCGGCAAGATCAACCCGGTGATCCCGGAAGTAGTCAGCCAGGTCGCATACGAGGTCATCGGCAACGATGTCACCGTCACCATGGCCGCGGAGGCAGGCCAGCTCCAGCTGAATGCCTTCGAACCGATCATTGTGCACAGCCTGCACAAGAGCATTTCCCATCTCGAAGCAGCGTGCCGCACTTTGACGGCCCGCTGCGTCCGGGGCATCACCGCAAACACCGAACGGCTACGGCTTACCGTGGAGCAGTCGATCGGTCTCGTCACGGCACTGAACCCGCACATCGGATACGCCTCAGCCACAGCAATCGCCAAGGAAGCCCTGGCCACGGGCAAAGGCGTGGCAGAGCTCGTCCTCGAACACGGCTTGCTCACCGCAACCCAACTCGAGGAACTGCTCAGCCCCGAACGCCTGGCAAACCTGAGCAAGTAGGCCCTCCAGCCCCACGGCCCCAAAGCCGTCCTGCCCGATGAGGCACCCACATAAGGAATTGCGCGCGCCCAAAAACCCCGTACAGGGCACGTGCAGTACACCTAAAGGACACCCGTAAGGATTCCCATGACCAACCCCATCACGGACCACACGGTCCCGCTCCAAGCGCATGCCAGCGAACAAGCCCTCCACAAGGAAGACAAGGGCTACCACAAGGACCTGAAGCCCCGCCAAATCCAGATGATCGCGATCGGCGGCGCCATCGGTACCGGCCTGTTCCTCGGAGCCGGCGGCCGCCTCAACGCCGCGGGCCCGTCTCTGGTCATCGCTTACGCAGTATGCGGCTTCTTTGCCTTCCTCATTCTGCGAGCGCTGGGCGAGCTGGTACTGCACCGCCCGTCGTCGGGCTCTTTCGTTTCCTACGCCCGCGAGTTCTACGGCGAGAAAGCCGCGTTCGTCTCCGGCTGGTTCTATTGGATCAACTGGGCCACCACCACCATTGTGGACATCACGGCAGCGGCCCTCTACATGAACTTCTTCGGCAAATACGTACCGTGGATGGGTGCCGTCCCGCAGTGGGCCTGGGCTCTCATCGCCTTGGTTGTGGTCCTCAGCCTGAACCTCGTTTCCGTGAAGGTCTTCGGCGAGATGGAGTTCTGGTTCGCGCTGATCAAGGTGGCAGCCCTGGTGGCCTTCCTCCTGGTGGGCACGTACTTCGTCATCTTCGGCACCCCGGTGGAAGGCCAGGAAGTCGGATTCAGCCTCATCACCGACAACGGCGGGATCTTCCCCAACGGCCTGCTCCCGATGATCATCCTCATGCAGGGTGTGCTGTTCGCCTACGCTTCGATTGAACTGGTGGGAACCGCTGCCGGCGAGACCGAGAACCCGGAGAAGATCATGCCCAAGGCCATCAACTCCGTGGTCTTCCGCATCGCTGTCTTCTACGTCGGCTCCGTGATCCTGCTGGCCCTGCTCCTGCCGTACACCTCCTACGAAAAGGGCGTCAGCCCGTTCGTGACCTTCTTCGGATCCATCGGTGTCCAAGGCGTCGATGTCATCATGAACCTCGTGGTGCTGACGGCCGCTTTGTCGTCGCTTAACGCCGGCCTCTACTCAACGGGCCGTATCCTCCGGTCGATGTCCGTCAACGGTTCGGCGCCGAAGTTCGCCCAGCGCATGAACAAGGCCGGCGTTCCCTACGGCGGCATCGCCATCACGGCCGGCGTCTCCCTGCTCGGCGTCCCGTTGAACTACCTCGTCCCGGCCCAGGCCTTCGAGATCGTCCTCAACGTGGCTTCCGTGGGCATCATTGTCACCTGGGCAACGATCGTCCTTTGCCAGATGCAGTTGAAGCGCTGGGCGGACAAGGGCTGGCTCAAACGTCCATCGTTCCGGATGTTTGGTGCCCCCTACACGGGCTACCTGTCCCTGCTATTCCTGGCCGGCGTCTTGGTGATGGTGTTCATCGAATCGCCGCTCACCATGCTGGTCACGGCCATCGCCTGCGCCCTCATGGTCTGGGGCTGGTTCCTCTGCCGCAAGCAGATCCACGAGATCGCAGCCACCCGTGACGGCTACACGGGAAGTGCTCCCGTGGTCGCCAACCGGCCGCTTCCGGGCAAAGACGCCTAGCAACTGAGTGCCCGACGGCGGCACCCGGGTTCCGTAACAGCGGAAGCCGGGTGCCGCCGTCGTAAGTTAACGCCCCCAACTAATACGAAAGTAGTGGTGGGTTAGGCGGCGGTGACCGGGGTGATGGTGACGTCGTAGCCGAGGTTGTTGAGTTGTTTTATGGCGCGGTTCTTGGCTTTGGTCGGGTTGATGCGGGTGTAGTGGTCGGCGCCGGGGTCGTTGTAGATTTCTCCGGTGCTGAGCATGTGCCAGGCTGCGGTGAGGATCGAATGTTCGACGGCGACGAGGGCTTTGTTGCGTCCGGCGCGGGTTGTGATGCGCCGGTATTTCGCGGCGAGGTAGGTGTTTTTGGATCGTGTGGCGGACATGGCCGCGGTGCCGAGCGCTGCTTTGAGGTATTTGTTCCCGGGCATGATGTGGCTGGATTTGATGTGTCCGGCGGATTCGTTGGCGCTGGGACAGACCCCTGCCCAGGACGCGAGCCGGCCCGGGGTTTGGAAGACTGCCATGTCCGCCCCGGTTTCGGCGATGATCACTTCGGCGACGCGGTGGGAGACTCCGGGGATGGTGGCCAGGGCTTCCCTGGCGTCACGAAAGGGTTCCATCGCCTCCTCGATCCGTGTCGTGAGGGTATCGATGGTTCGGGTGTGGGCGTCGATCTGGTCCAGGTGCAGCCTGGCCATGAAGGCATGGTGTGGTTTGAACCGGCCGGTCAGGGCGTCGACGAGGGCCGGGATTTTCGAACGCAGCATTCCGCGGGCCATTCCGGCCAGGACTTCGGGGTTCCGTTCACCGTTGATGAGGGCTTCGAGCATGTCCCGGGAGGAGACTCCGGTCAGGTCCGAAACGACGGAGGAAAGTTTGATTCCGGAGCTTTCAAGGAACTTCTCCAACCTGAGGATCTCCCGGGCCCGGTCGCGGGTCGCGATGGCGCGCGCCCGGGTCAGGTCCCGTAGCTCGCGGATGGGTTCGGGCGGCACGAACGAGGCCCGCAGGAGCCCGTGCGCGGCCAGTTGGGCCAGCCAGGCGGCGTCGGAGACATCGGTTTTGCGTCCAGGGATGTTCCGGGCAGCTTTGGCGTTGACGAGCATCACGGGCAGGGTTTCTTCGAGCAGGTAGAAGAACGGTTTCCAGTAGTCGCTGGTCGCTTCCATCACCACCACGGTGACATGTTCGCGTTCGAGGAACTCCCGCAGTTCCAAGATCTGATGCGTGGTCGCGCCCCAGGTCGTGACCTTTGAGGTGTAGGTCCCGGCCCTGGCGCCTGGGATCCGCACGCAGACCTTCGCGTCGCGTTTGGAGATATCCATCCCCGCGGCCCGTTCATTAACGATGTCCATCTTCTTCCCTCCAACACTGTTTGACGGTGATGACAGTGTCTGTCTCGGGGAGGACTGGGAATATTCAGGAATCTAATACTCGTGCTCAAGGGCAACAATCCACGGTTCCCGTGGAGGTCCTCCACACCACGCTGGGTCACGGACTCGCGGCACCAAGTTGGGTCGGCGTTCACCGAGACGGACAGCCCAATGATCTACCCGGAAGGCCAGAGTCCGCCAGAGCCCTGGCGAGCCACCCCGTACACTTTCCCGGCCCCACGGCGCGCCAGCGGCGCTCACACGCTGGGTCGCATTAGTGCGCGTTATGAGCGTTCAAAACGTGCTCTGCTGCGACCCAGTTGGGTGCAGACGTCGGATCACTGGCACCTAGTATTGGTCCATGGCTGTCACAGACGAGGCGATCGGCAAGATCAAGGACATGCTGATCCGCGGCGAACTCAAGGCCGGTGACCGGCTTCCTCCCGAGAAGGAACTCAGTGAACGGCTGGGGCTCTCCCGAAGCTCGCTGCGGGAAGCCGTCAAAGCACTGGAACTCACCCGCGTCCTCGACGTCCGCCGCGGAGACGGAACATACGTGACCAGCCTCGACGCCAAATTGCTCAACCAAGCCGTGGCCTTCGTGGTGGACCTGCACCAGGACCGTTCGGTCCTTGAACTCTTCGAGGTCCGACGTATCCTGGAACCCGCCACGGCCCACTTGGCCGCAGGAAGAATAAGTGCCGCAGACATCGCCAGACTGCGCGACAGCTTGAAGATGGTGGACGAGTACAGCTCCGTGGAGGAACTCGTTGCCCATGACCTCACGTTCCACGGCGTCATCGCGCAAGCAGCCGGAAACGACTACCTCGGCAGCCTCGTGGAAGCCCTTTACAGCAGCACCATACGGGCCCGCATCTGGCAGGACGTCACCAGGGACAAGGCGGTAACTCGGGCGTTGGATGACCACAGGACGATCGTCGACGCCCTGGAGCGGGGCGATGCCGAACTCGTGAAGGCACTGGTCACCGTCCATATCAGCAATCTGGAGAAGCGGCTCCGGCGGACCCTTTAGCGGGAAGCCGGACGGGTCAACCGGAGCCCAGCCGGGTCACATTTAAGGATTGCCCGGCCAACACAGCACACTGGGTTGCGGATGTCAGTACCGAAAACGGAGGAAGCCATGACCTTGAAATTCGCCAGGCTGGGAGCGGCCGGAAACGAACAACCTGTTGTCATTGCCCAGGACGCACAGGGGGAAAAGTACTTCAGCCTGGCGTCCCTCACCAAGGACCTCGACGGCGGCTTCCTCGCCTCGGACGGCATCGCCCGCACGCGCGAAGCCCTGGATGCCGGCCAACTCGAGGAGATCTCCGCCGAAGGCTTAAGGATCGGCGCCCCCGTTGCCCGGCCGGCCAACGTCATCGCGATCGGACTGAACTACGCGGCCCATGCCGCTGAATCAGGAGTCACGCCGCCCGAGGTCCCGGTGGCGTTCCTCAAGCCGGCCAACACCATCAGCGGGCCTTTCGACGCGGCCCCCATCCCCCCGACGTCGGAAAAGTACGACTGGGAAGTGGAACTCGCAATCGTGATCGGCAAGGAAGCCTCCTACCTCTCCTCTGTTGAGGAAGCGGCGGAATACATTGCCGGCTACGCCGTAGCGAACGACCTTTCCGAGCGCGATTTCCAGATGAACGGCCCCGCCGGGCAGTGGACCAAGGGCAAGACGCTCCCGGGTTCCACGCCTTTGGGTCCGTGGCTGGTTCCCGCGTCCGACGTCGATACCGCCAACCTTGGGTTGCGCACCCGCGTGAACGGCGAGATCCGGCAGGACTCCAACACCTCGGACATGGTCTTCGATGCCCCCACGATCGTCCACCACCTCAGCCAGTACATGGTGCTGGAGGCCGGCGACGTGATCATCACGGGAACCCCTGAGGGCGTGGCCTTGTCCGGCCGGTTCCCCTTCATCCAGCCCGGCGACGTGATCGAGCTTGAGATCGACGGCCTGGGCGTCCAGCGCCAGGAGTACTACCGTGCCGGCACGGGTAAGCGGGCCGGTGCGGGTAAGCGGGCCGGTGCGTCACTCGCCAACGCCGGCGCCTAGCTCCTGACCCTAACGGCGGGTGCGTAACGCAACCGCCGCGCAACGTCCCGCCTGCCGGGTTCGCCTATGCTCGACTCCAAGGAATCAACGGCGACCCCACTTTGCGGACTCAGGAGCAGGCATGACGAATTGGCGCATCAGGGATTTTCACTCCTCGGACCTGGACGGCATCCTGCATCTGTGGGAATCGCTGAAGGCCAACGGCGTCGAGCCGGTATACGCACTCTCCGAAGTACTGGCCTCCTGCGAGAAGGACCACGCGGTTGTTGCCGTGCAGGGCGACGAAGTGGTGGGAGCCGCCGTCGGACGCGCCGCGCATGATCAAGGCTGGATCGTCTTCCTCGCCACCCTGCCGGAGTTCCGCGGCCGCGGGATCGGCACCTCGTTGCTGTCCGCCGTCGAGAACCGCATGGCACCGCACGGCCTGAACAAGCTCTCCGCGCTCATGCCCGAAACCGAAACCCGGGTAGAGGCGTTCCTCGGCCGCGGCTTCGTGGTGAAGAAGAACCTGCGCTACTTCGAGCGGACCATCCCCGTCCAGCGGCAGGAATTGGAGCCACTCAGCCTGCTCGGAGGCCGTATCCTGGCCCGGGATCTGTGGGAAAACGTGGCGGGCATGAAGCGCGAGAAGGAACTGCTGGAACGCCGCCTCGTCCTTCCGCTGGCCGAAGCCGACCTCGCCGATGAATACGGAGTAGTACCCCCACGCGCCGTGGTGTTGTTCGGTCCTCCCGGCACCGGCAAGACCACATTTGCGAAGGCCATCGCCTCACGGCTGGAGTGGCCGTTCGTGGAGGTTTTCCCTTCCCGGCTCGCTTCCGACCCCAAGGGCCTGGCGGGTGCGCTGCGGGAAACCTTCCTTGAGATCGCAGAGCTGGAACACGCTGTGGTCTTCATCGACGAAGTGGAGGAAATCGCCTCCCAGCGTGCGGGCGATCCGCCGTCGCCGTTGCAGGGCGTCACCAACGAGCTCTTGAAGATCATCCCGGCCTTCCGCGAACAGCCCGGCCGCCTCCTGGTCTGCGCCACCAACTTCATCCGCGCCCTGGACACGGCTTTCCTGCGTCACGGCCGCTTCGACTACGTCATCCCCATCGGCCTTCCGGACGTCCATGCCCGCGAAGCCATGTGGCAGCGTTTCATCCCCGCAACTGTGGTGGACAACGTGGACATTCCGTTGCTGGTTGAGCGGACCGAGGGCTTCTCCCCGGCGGACATCGAGTTCGCTGCGCGGAGCGCCTCCCAGCGCGCCTTGGAGAAAGCCGTGTACGACGACGCTGCTGCCGCCGGCTCGCCCTCGAACGGCAGCACTGCTTCACAGGGCCGGAAGGGACCTGTCACGCAGGACTACCTCGACGCGATCGCCGACACCCGGACCACCGTCAGTGAACAGGTGTACCAGGAGTTCCTCGAAGACATCGATGTGCTGGGGCGCGTCTAGGCCCCAGCGCCTGGTTTGTTGCGCCGAGTTCGCTGCGCCCAGTTCGCCCAGTTCGCTGGAAGCCTGCCCCTTCGTCCGTAGAGGAACGGCGATCCTGACGCATTCCCACGAACCCGGCACTACCGCGATGCACAGCGGGAGGGCTAGTCCTGCACGGCTCGGGCGGCGATGGCCACCGTGAGGGCGCGGGGCAGGCGCTGGGCCAGCCCCGCGGCAATGCGGTTGGTCAGGCCTGACACCACGCTGGCCGGAGTGGCCTTCCCACCCAGTGCCTTGAGAGCGGTTTCAACCACTTGTTCGGGCGTCTGCATGATTCCGACTGCTGCCGACTCGCTGCCCAGGACCTCAAAAAACTCGGTAAGGGTGGCTCCCGGGCACAGGCCGAGGACCCGGAGTCCGGTTCCCTTCGTTTCATGGGCAATGGCCTCGGTGAAACTCAGGACGAAGGCCTTGGTAGCGCCATAGACTGCCATGCCGGGGACGGGTTGGAAGGCCGCGGTGCTGGCAACGTTCACCAGCGCGCCCTTGGCGGAGGACAGCATGCCGGGAAGAAATGCCCTGGTGATGTCCACCAAGGCTGAGATGTTAACAGCGATTTCGGAGGCAATAACATCGGGATCCTCCTGGGCGAACGGGCCCCGGGTACCAAAGCCTGCGTTGTTGATCAGGGTGTCAACCGCGATCCCGCGGGTGGACAGCGCGGTCGCCAGTTCGCGGCCCACGCCTGCCCTGCTCAGGTCCATGGCCAGAACCGTGACGGAGACCCCGTGTTCGGCACGCAAGTCCCTGGCCAGCTCTTCCAATCGATCAGCACGCCGGGCAACGAGGACCAGGTTGGCTCCCCGGGCCGCAAAGCGGGTAGCGAATTCGGCGCCGAGCCCCGAGCTTGCACCGGTAATCAGGGCCGTGGTGCCCTTGTAGGTCATGGTCATGGTGTTCATCCTTTGTATGGGCCGGGCTTTACGGGGTAGGACTACAGCGCCGCGATCGCCTGGCGCACCGCCGAGCTGAGCAGGAAGTTCCGGCAGCCCACTCCCCCTGGCTCGGCCTGCTGGGGTACGTAGCCAAAACCGAGTTCATACACGGGATCCGCGTATCCGAGGGAGGCACTGGCACCGTCATGCCCGAACGCGCGGTAGCTGCCGAACGGCATCCTGTTGTGCGACTTCATGAACACCGTGCCAAAGCATCCGGCCTCGCCAAAAACCCGGTCGATTCCGAAGACCTGTTCGGCGGACACCGCCCGGATGGTCTCCTCGGTGAGCAAAGGCCCGACGGCGGAGGCGGACAGGCCCGTCAGCGCAAGCGCATAGATCCGTGCCATTCCGTCCGCGCTGGCAACCCCTGCTGCGGAGCTCAGTCCTGCCGCGCGGACTTCCCTGATGTTGGGCAGGTCCAGGAGGTCCCCGGCAGCCGCGTTGACGGTCAGCCCGAAGTGGCTTGCCGGGTCAACCCACGGCATTGAGGGGTCGGCGACCCAACGGAAGGGCGCGAACCGGCCTTCCTCTTCGGCGGGCAGGCCCAGATAGAAGTGCGCGCCTGCAACCGACCTGATCCGCTCCTCGAAGATGGCCTGCAGGGTGGAACCGGTGATCCTGCGGCAGAGTTCCTCCATGAAGACCCCGATTGTCAGTGCGTGATAGCCGAACGCCGCACCCGGCTTCCACAAGGGAGGCAGCTTGGCGAGTTTTGCCGCGGCCAGCCCGGAGTCGTTGACCTCGTCCATGGTCAGCCCGCCTTCCACGCCCAAAAGCCCGGCCTGGTGCGAAAGCAGCTGCGCCACCGTGACGCTTTCCTTGCCTTCGACGCCGAACTCCGGCCAGTACTTCACCACTTCAGCGTCGAGGTCCAGCAAGCCGTCCTGGACGAGCAGGGCCATCACCAAGCCACCCATGCCTTTGGAACAGGAGAAGACGCCGGTCACGGAATCGGCCCGGATGTGCGGTCCCCCGCTGAGGTCCAGGACCTTGACGCCGCGATGGTAGGCGGCGACCTGCGCGGAGTACTCCGGATCCTGTTCCAGGAAGCTGCCAAAGAGCTCTGCGACGTATTCGAATCCGGGGGCGATCACCTGTGAATGCATCCTGCCAGCCTAACGGGCGGGCATCTCCGGCACGGGGTTTTTCCACACCCACGGGTCCCGCGGGAGCTTCGCCGGCTCAAAGAAAGGCAGGGCGGATTCCAAGGATCCCGCGGGCAATCCGAGCGACCCCAGCAGAAGGTCCCGCACGGCATCGGCAGAAACCCCGACGGCGGCGAGGTCCCCCAGGGTGACGGCACCGTCGCGCTTTGCCAGCCTGGCGCCGTCGTGATTAACAACCAACGGAACATGCGCGTATTCGGGGACCGGGAGCCCCAGAAGCGTGGCCAGGTAAGCCTGCCGGGGCGTGGAAGGGAGGAGGTCGTCGCCGCGCACCACCTGATCGATGCCCTGGGCTGCATCGTCCACCACCACTGCGAGGTTGTAGGCCGTCACGCCGTCGTTGCGGCGCAACACAAAGTCGTCCACGACTCCCCGGTACTGGCCGTGCAACTGGTCCTCCACATCCCATTCGGTGACGTCTGCCATGAGCCGGATGGCGGCGGGACGGGTGGCCCGGCGGATCTCCCGTTCGGCGTGCGACAACCGCCGGCACGTTCCCGGGTAGGCGCCCTGCGGGGCGTGCGGCGCCGACGGTGCTTCCTGGATTTCGCGTCGCGTGCAGAAGCACTCATACGTGCGGCCTTGGGCCGTCAACCGCGCAATCGCGTCCGCGTAGAGCGTCACGCGGTCGGTTTGGCGTACGACGGCGGCGTCCCACCGGACGCCCACGGCAGCCAGGTCGCGGAGCTGCACCGCTTCGGCTCCGGAGCGCGCCCGGTCAAGGTCCTCTACGCGCAACAGGAAGTCCCGGCCCGTGCCCTTGGCGAAGAGCCAGGCGAGGATAGCGGTCCGCAGGTTGCCCACGTGGAGTTCCCCGGAAGGGCTGGGGGCAAAGCGTCCTGCGGAAGTCATGGTCCAAGCCTATGCGGCGTGGTTCGGCCAGGATGGCTCCACCACCGCCAAGGCGCGCCACGGACAGCACAAGAGCCCCTCAGCTACCGCAACGATTCGGTGGCTCAGGGGCTCTTACTGTGGTGCCCATACGGGCATGTTGTGCGGAATGACAATGCGTGAACAAGAGTCAATCAGCGGCTGCTTCCTTGCGGGATGCTTTTGCAGGATTCCGGGTGGTGTACCGGGATACCTGGTGCCTGCGGGATCCGGCGATGGCCTCGTTCCGCTTCGTTGTCACAATTTCAGCAGGAAGCATACAGTTGGTGCAACAGAGTCTAGGATGATTAGTCGATCTGACCAGTATCACCGTGAAGAACCGACAGGGAGTAGTCACTTTGCAGGAACTCGACGCCACCGACCGCCGGATCATCGCCGCCTTGGACGATGATCCCCGCATGCCCATCATGGTGCTGGCGCAGAAGCTGAACCTTGCCCGGGGCACGGTTCAAACCCGTTTGGAACGCATGACGGCGGCCGGGGCCTTGCGCGCCAACAGCAGCCGCGTGCTTCCTTCCGCACTCGGCAGGGGCGTCGCCGCTGCCGTCAGCGCCGAACTGGACCAAAGCCACCTCAACGAGGCCATCGCCGCCCTGCGGAAGATCCCGGAAGTCCTGGAATGCCACGCTCCAGCCGGCGATACCGACCTCATCATCAGGGTGGTGGCGAAAAGCCCGGACGATCTCTACCGGGTTTCCGAGGAGATCCGGCTCTGCCCCGGGATCGTCAGGACATCCACCAGCATGTTCCTCCGCGAAGTGATCCCTTACCGCACCACCGGCCTGCTCCAGGAATAGCCCCGCTCCAGGAGAGCTCAGACCGGCGGCCCGGTGTTCGTTTTGAGGTTCTTCATGACCAACGTCGAGTTCAAACGCTCCACCGCCGGAAGTGCGGCC
Organism: Paenarthrobacter sp. YJN-5; assembly: GCF_015040095.1. Classification (NCBI taxonomy): domain Bacteria; kingdom Bacillati; phylum Actinomycetota; class Actinomycetes; order Micrococcales; family Micrococcaceae; genus Paenarthrobacter; species Paenarthrobacter sp. YJN-5. Next base: position 478,380 of record NZ_CP053544.1, on the reverse strand, counting down.
AACTCGTCGTCGTAGAAGCGCTGGTACGCGGGCAGGTCCGCGGCAATGACTTTCAGCAGGTAATCGGGCGAACCGAACAGTCGTTGCGCTTCGACAATGTTGGGGCTTGCGGCCACACGGGCCTCGAAAGCCGCCATGGTTGCCCGGTCCGCCTGGCGGAGGGTCACGAAGACAATCGCTTCGAAACCAAGCCCGACGGCGGCGGGGTCGATGTCTGCGCGGTAACCACGGATCACGCCGGACTGCTCCAAGTCGCGGAGCCTCCGGTGGCACGGAGCGACGGTCAGGCCGACCTTGGAAGCCAGCGCGGTGGCAGTAATCCTGCCGTCTTCTTTGAGGTGCCGCAAAATACTTCTGTCGATTCCGTCAATCACGCAAAAATCTTACCCGAAAGGCTGTGATCCAGGCGAAATTGGCGAGCACTTCTCAAGCGATTTTCCCTAGAGTTTTCCTACCAACAAACCCTGGAGAGAACCTTGAATCCGCAGCTGTTCTTCGCCTTCCTGCTGGTGTCTATCAGCCTGGCTTGCACCCCCGGCGTCGATTGGGCCTACTCAATTTCGGCAGGCCTCCGGCAGCGCAGCTTCGTCCCCGCCGTAGCGGGGCTCTGCGGGGGCTACGTCATCCACACATTGCTCATGGCAGCCGGCCTGGCGGCACTTTTGGCCGGCATTCCGGGCCTCCTGAGTTGGCTCACTGTTGCCGGCGCCGCCTACCTGCTGTGGCTTGGCGCCTCGACCATCCGCTCGTGGCGAGGTGCGAGCTTCAGTGCGGATGCCGGCGTCGTACATTCCGGAAACCAGCTCCGCACTTTCCTGCAGGGCGTGGGAACCAGCGGCATCAACCCGAAGGGCCTGCTGTTCTTCGTTGCGCTGGTTCCGCAGTTCGTCAGTCCCGACGCGTCGCTTCCCGTGCCCGTGCAGTCCGGCTTGCTGGGGATGACGTTCGTGGTGATGGCAGGGCTGGTCTACACGGGCGTGGCGCTGACCTCACGGAAACTGCTTGCCTCGAGGCCCGGCGCTGCGCGGGTCGTGACCCTCACCAGCGGCATCATCATGGTGGGATTGGGCGTGGTGCTGTTGTCGGAACAGATCATTCCGCTGGTGGCCACGCACATCTAGTCGCTTTCAGGCTGCGAGCACTTCGTCCAAGCGCACAAACCCTTCAATGACGCCGTGTTTACTCGCCGCCCAGCTGCCTGAAGTCGTTCTCCCACAGCCGGCGCATCTCGGCGTCTTTACGGATGACTTCCAAGGACTCCAGCTCAGCCGGGGGTGCAGGCCGCCGGGACCTCGGAGTCAACGTGAAACGTCCCTGGTCCAGCGCAAGCAGGGCCCTGTCCGTGAGGGCATCATTACGGAGGGCCAAGCTGGTCTTCTTGCGGCGCAGGACCTCCTTGAGGGCGTTTTGGGCGGAATCGAGGTCTCCGCGGGCTCGCTGCGCCCGGGCGCGGATCAGCAACAGCGCGGCAGACAGGTCATCGGTATTCAGCAGGCCGTTGGTCCAAATCACCACGTCGCGGTAGCGTCCCAGCGCAAAAGCCGCCGTGCAGCGGGCCAGCGCAGAAGGCAACGACGGCGGCAGGCTCACCACGGCTTCGAGCGCCGCCTCCATCATTCCCATCTCCCGCAGGCAATGAGACAGGGCAAGGAACACTGATTCCTCGCTGAACAGAACCGGGACTTCAACGCGTTCGGCAACCTCAACCCTGGCGACCACCCGCCCCAGGTACTGGGCAGAGAACTGGCTGGCGTCGTCGTCGATCCTTGTTGCCAAGCCCCGTTGCAGCAGTTCCGACGCCCGCAGGTATCCACCGTGCTTGTAAACCAGCAAGCCGGACATGACGTAGCAAAGACCCGCCCACCCCGGGAACTCACGGGCAAGGGAGAGCAGGCGGTCCGGGTCGGATGAGCCGAAAACCGCGTCGTGCATCAGCCGCGACTGCCTGGATGCCAGGAACTTCAACCGCGGCGCATCGCCGCTCACGGATAGCCTGGCCGCGTTCCGGCCGATCAACACCCCGGACAGCGCTCCGCCAAGCCCGTCGGTCAATCCGCGCACGGGCGTTCGGATGTGTCCCTCACGGAATGGAGTGACGTCACGGGTGTCGTGGAAAATCGAAACAAATCCTCCGTTGGGGCCTTGGGTCATTAACCAATGCTAACCGGCGCTGAACTGCCCTTTCCCCTGCTATCAGCGGCATTTCAGGAGTATTATGGCGGCGTCGGCAAGGTTTTCCGACACCCCTTGCCGCGGGCCGGCTCTCCATGAGAAGAGCCGGAAAACAGCGTGAATAGGGAGGACTTATGACCACCGCTTCGCACCCAGCACATCACCATGCGATGGGTTTAACGCTCCACAACACCGCCTTGGGCGTTGGCATTGTATTTCTGCTGGTAGGCGTTCTTGGGTTCATCCCGGGAATCACCACCAATTACGGCGCCATGACCTTTGCCGGACATGAATCAGGCGCCATGTTGTTTGGAATATTCCAAGTTTCAATACTCCATAACATCGTCCATTTGCTGTTTGGCGCGGCCGGCCTGGCCATGGCGAGGACAGGCCGCATGGCTCGCCTGTTCCTCCTGGGTGGCGGTGCCGTGTACATCGTCCTTTGGATCTACGGCCTGGTCATCAACCAGGAAACCGCTGCCAACTTTGTTCCGTTCAACACCGCCGACAACTGGCTGCACTTTGTGCTTGGCGTGGCCATGATTGGCTTGGGCGCGTGGCTGGGCAGGGACGCTATGGATGAGACCACCTCAAGGAAGGCAATGTAGCGCTAATTACCCCGCGAGATGGCACTTAATGGCAGTGTTTGTGCATCTGATTGTCATTAAGTGCCATCTCGGCGTCACTTGACGGGCGGGCTCACATCCGTGAACGTGTTCCCGGTGGAGTAGCCGTCAAAGCGCCAGGGGTTGGCGTTGTTCCGGACGCTGAGGAACGTCACCCCGTGGAACGCGGAGTCCGTGAGGCCCTTGATGTTGGTGGGATTAACGTTCCGGAAAACCACATCCTGGAAGGTGAACCCGCTGAGCGTGGCCGTCCCTTCGCCCAGGGCAGGCCCCGCATGGATGTCGATCACCGGCTTGCTGTCGGAGACGGCCATGCCGCACGTGGGTGAGTTGTTGCCGTCCACAGACACATTCTTGACCTTCACGTTTTTGAAAGTCGCGGAATCTGCTGCGACGTACCCCGACGGCGACTGGTTGTAGCTGAGCGTCATGATGAACGCGCTGCTCCCCATGCAGGCCATGGCCGTATCACGGAACAGGAAATCCCGTCCGCCGCCTGCCATGTCCGAGGTGCTCTTCATGCGCAGGCCACCGGTCTCCACCTTGTACATAACGTTGTCCTCCGCGAGGACCCGCTGAACCCACGCCGCCGTGTTGGAGCCTACGGCGACTCCGCCGTGACCCATGCGCATGTAGTTATTGAAAATCCACACGTCCTCGCTGGGCCGTCCTTCTGCGCCGTACTTTCCTTGGCCCGCGGCAAAGTTGACCTGGTCGTCCCCGGTGTCGAAGAAGTTGTTGAGCACCATGCCGTTGCTGGTCCCGCCGAACTCCAAACCGTCGCCGTTGTTGGTGTTGTACGTCGTGTGGCGCATCCCGTTCACCGTGGTGTTTTCGCTGTCCAGGATCATCACGCCGTGGAAGGCCGGGTTATCGGCCGTGAGTCCCTCAAGGTAAAGGTCTTCCACGCCCATGAAGGTCATCAGGCTTGAGCGGTACTGGCCGTAAAGCACGGAATCCTCCAGCGTTTCCGGCTTATTGACCACTCCCGTCAGGAAGTCCGGGTGTTCCTTGGCATTGCGGAATTGGGCCGCGGCGAGGAGACCGTCATCCAGAACCTTTCCGGCCGAACTGGCAACATATTGCGGAAGCACATTTCCCGCTTCGTCCGTGATGGAACCCTCCGCGGTCCGCTTCCACCCGTTGCCGTCCACGACGCCCTTGCCGGTGATCCGAACGTTCTTCGCGACAGCTCCCGGCTCGCGGCCTTCAGCCGAACGCCCATTGTCTGCCGGCAGGACGTTAATGAGCGACGGCGGCCTGCGGAAGTTCCGGTATTCGGTTTCTTCGGGAGCGGGGTCGGGGACGGGGTAAAGGTAGTAGCCCTTTTCCAACGGGTAGTCCTCCGGCCTGTCCGAACCCAGGAGCCGTGCGCCTTCTGCCAGTTCCAGCGTCATGTCCGAATGCAGGAACAGGGCACCCGTTTTAAACGTGCCCGCTGGAACCACCACCGTGCAGCCCGGGGTCCGGCAGGTATCGATTGCCTTCTGGATCGCCTTCGTGTTGAGGGTCTGACCGTCACCCACAGCTTTGTAGGCGGGGTGCGTGATGTTCACGCGGTGGCGTTCGGGAGTGGTGGTCACCGTGATCGGACCACTCGAAGGGGTCTCGGTTCCGTCTTTCCTGATACCGGTGACGCTGAACTGGTAGGTGGTCCGTGGCGCCAGCCCCGTGACCGTGAAGTTGTGGGCCACGGTTTTCGCGTGGAACCCGTCCCGGTCCGCAGCCCGGAAAGCATCAATGTAATCCTGGGCTGGAGAATGGGTCTTCGCATTTTCCTCGGCCGTGCCCAGCGGCTGGCCGTTCATGTAGACGCGATAGTCCACCACGTCGTCGTATACGCCTGGCTTGTTCCAGACGAGCAAGGTCTTGTTGTGCTCCGTGGCTTCGGCGGGGACGCAGAGGTTCTGCGGCGCGCTGCCGGTAGTGGCGGTGAGCTGGACACTGGCGCTGGAGCAGCCCGGAGTGTCCATTGAACCAGGCTTGTTCGCGGGAACGGCGCTGGCTGGACTTCCCAGCGCACTAAGCGACGCCAGGCCCAGCGCTGTAGCCAAAGTGGCGACCCCGACCCTTCGCAGGCGTTCTCTCTTGTGGGTTTTCTGCATGGATGATCCTTCCCTGGGCACAACAATGTGACCCAGTCCGGGAGCGCCTCAGGCACTCCGGCATGGACAAGCAAGGGCAAGAAAACGTTTTCTCACAACACCCTAGGAAGGAGAACGGCGCAGGTCAAGTGGTTGGCCCCCACGCCGGGATGGCAGTTAATAGGTATGTTGCGGCCTCGGACTGTCATCAAATGCCATCTCGACGGTGGCCCTGGGACCAATCAGGCGGGAGGGCGTCCACCCAGGCGCGACGTCACCTTGGCCGCCGCATCCGCGCAGGCTTCTCCGAGACTGTTGAGGGTGTCCTGCGAGACGCGGAACTTCGGGGCCGGGATCAGCACCGAAGCCACGATGTCGCCGCGGTGATCGTAAACGGGCGAGGCAACACCAACCTCCTCGATGGAGGTTTCCCCAAAATTGACGGCCCATCCGCGCTTCGATGTTTGCTCCAGACGCCGGAGGTACGACTCAACGGCGTCGGCATCCAGGCTGGGCAGTGTGACCGAACCGCTGCGGAGAAGACTCCGGACGCGGTCCTGGTCCTCGGCGGCGAGGAACACCTGGACCGAGGAACTCAGCGCTTCGCTGTAGCGCGCCCCCAACGGGGCAAGGTGTTTCACCTGGTGCCGGCTCGGGATCTGCTCCACGCACATGGATTCGACGCCGTTCCACACCATGAGTGCGCTGGTCTCACCTGTCCGTTCGGTCAACTCGCGGAGGACGGGATAGGCCACGCGCCGCTCTTCGAGTTCCGCCAGGAGGGGGCCCGCCATGGCGATCATCCCCAGCCCCAAGCGGAACCTGCGCGAATCGACGTCGCGCTCTACCAAACCCTCTTGCTCCAAAGTGGCCAATATCCGCGAAACGGTGCTCTTATGCAGTCCGACGCGGCCGGCAATCTCAGTGACTCCGAGCAAGGGTTCCTCGGCGCTGAAACTCTTCAGCACGGCAATGGCGTTAACGATGACCGACGTGCCTTTGCCGTCGCCGTTAGTGTTGCTGCCGTCAGGAGTCTCGGTGGATTCGGTGGGAGTCATGGGTCTCACTATATTTCGCTGCAGCGGTTGGCTCGGTACTGGTTTGCCCGGCACTGGGCCGGGACGGCCGGCGGACGCCCTGCACTGCGTCCGCCGGCCGCACCACGCTAGGCTCCGATGATGTTGTACTCGGGGCCGAACGGGAACTTGGTGATGTTCTCCGCGCCGTCCTCGCCCACAACCAGGATGTCGTGCTCGCGGTAACCGCCGGCACCGGGCTGGCCGTCCAGCACCGTGATCATCGGTTCCATCGAGACCACCATGCCCGGCTCCAGCACAGTCTCGATGTCCTCACGGAGTTCCAGCCCGGCCTCACGCCCGTAGTAGTGGCTCAGCACACCGAAGGAGTGACCGTAACCGAAGGTCCGGTTCGCGAGGAGTCCGTGGCTGACGTAGATCTCGTTCAGTTCGGCAGCGATGTCCTTGCAAACGGCGCCCGGCTTGATGAGTTCCAGACCGCGCTTGTGGACCTCGACGTTGATGTTCCACAGCTCCAGCGAACGGGCATCGGGCTCACCGTAGAACAGGGTCCGCTCAAGTGCCGTGTAGTAGCCGCTGGTCATCGGGAAGCAGTTCAGGGACAGGATGTCGTGTTCCTGGATCTTGCGGGTGGTGGCCCAGTTGTGGGCGCCGTCGGTGTTGATGCCGGACTGGAACCACACCCACGTATCGCGGATTTCGGAGTTCGGGAACGTCCGGGCGATCTCGTGGACCATGGCTTCGGTGCCGATCAAAGCGACTTCGTACTCCGTGATCCCGGCCGTGATGGCGTTGCGGATGGCCTCGCCGCCAAGGTCGCCGATGCGGGCACCGTGCTTGATGACCTCGATTTCCTCAGCGGACTTGATCATGCGCTGACGCATCGCAGCCTGGGCAACATCCACCAGCGTCGCGTCGGCGAACGCCGCCTGGATCTTGTTGCGGTTGTCCAGCGGCAAGGAGTCATCTTCGACGCCGATGCGGCGCGGCTTGATGCCGCGGGTGCGCAGGACTTCCTGGATGGCGTGGATGTAGTTGTCACGGCGCCAGTCCGTGTACACGAGGTTCTCGCCGTAGCTGCGGCGCCAAGGCATGCCGGCGTCGATATTTGCCGTGATGGTGACGGTGTCATCCTTGGTGACCACCATCCCGTATGAACGGCCGAAGTAGGTGAAGAGGAAGTCGGAGTAGTACTTGATGGAGTGGTAGCTGGTGAGGACGACGGCGTCGAGGTCCTTTTCTGCCATGATGCGGCGGAGTCCGGCGAGACGGCGCTCGAACTCGGCGTCGGAGAAGGTCAGCGACACTTTCTCACCGTTGTTGAGGACCTTGAGGCGCTCGAGCTTGGCGACGTCGTTGACAGCCTCGTTCTGCGTGATGGTCATGGTTCTTTCCTTTCAATGGGGTGTGGTTGTTTCAGTCCTGCTGCAGGGGCTTGCGGGAAGTCTCTGCGGCGAAGAGGACTGCGATGAGGGAAACAAGGGAGGCGGCGACCAGGTACCAGCCGGGTGCCAGCTGGTTGTGTGTCATGCCAATGAGGAGGGTGGCCATGAACGGGGCCGTGCCACCGAACAGGGCGTTGGAGAGGTTGAAGCTAACCGCGAACCCGGTGTAGCGAACCTTTGTGGGGAAGAGTTCCGCCAGGAAGCTGGGCAGGGTTCCGTCGTTCAGGGTGAGCATGCCGCCGAGGAGGATCTGGACGAAAACAATCACCGCGAAGCTTCCGGAGTCCAGCAGCATGAAAGCCGGGACCGTCAGGACGCTGAACAGCACCGCTGCGATGATGAGCATCTTCTTCCGGCCGAACCTGTCCGAAGCAATGCCCGTGAGGAAGATGAAGCCGATGTAGCTGGCCAGGGCAATGGTGGTTGCGAGGAACGATTCCGCCGCACCGAATCCCAATTCCTCCGAGAGGTACGTGGGCATGTAGCTGAGGATGACGTAAAAGCCGACGGCATTCAGCAAGACCGCTCCAGTAGCGATGACGAGCTGCTTGCGGTAGGTCCTGAACATCGCAAATGCCGGGGCCTTGACTGCGTGGTCTGTCTCGGCGAGCTCGCGGAAGGCGGGCGTATCCTCCAGTTTCGTCCGGATGTACCGGCCGATCAGGCCCATGGGCGCTGCCAGGAGGAAGGGAAGGCGCCAGCCCCATTCGTTGAGCTGCTCCGCGCTCATCACGGAGGTCAGCAGCGCGGCCAGAAGCGACCCCAGCAGCAGTCCCGCCGCAGTGCTTGCAGGTACGACGGCGGCATAGAGTCCGCGCCGATGTGCGGGCGCGTACTCCACCAGGAATGCGGAGGCTCCTGCATATTCGCCTGCTGCCGAGAATCCCTGCACAACCCTGACCAGCAGGAGCAGGATCGGCGCCATGACGCCGATGGTTGCGTATCCCGGGATCAGTGCAATGCAGAAAGTTGCAACCGACATCAGCAGGATGGACAGGGACAACGCCTGCTTGCGTCCGATCCTGTCGCCGATGTGGCCCCAGATGAAACCACCAATGGGTCGCACAAAGAAGGAGATCGCAAAGACGCCGAACGTTGCCAGGAGTGCTGTCTGACGATCGGACTCCGGGAAGAAGACGGTCGAGATGATTCCGGCAAGGTAGCCGTAGACGGCGTAGTCGAACCATTCGACGAAGTTGCCGATGAAGCTAGCCGTGACCACGCGACGTCGAGTGTCCTTGCTAACCGAAATTTTGGGGGCGGGTGTAGTTCCCTGTCCGCCGTTGGACAGGTCTTCCGATACGGCCGCCACCGGGTTGGATTCGTTACTCATGTTCCACCAAGTTGATTGGGGTTGCATTGAACGCAACGCTGTTGCACCAGACTAAGTGTGAGCGGGACCACGGTCAAGGGTGAATTTTTACCGTCCGAGAACCGCCCGAGAAATGTCATCGCTACGTTCCATCGACGGTGGGCAGGAGAGTGCCCCAAATCTGCCTCGAATGCCGTTGTTGCACTTATATCAACGTAGTTGCACTCAAGGCACAGGCTGGGCGCAAATGTACCCCAATCTCTCCCGGCCACCCCCGAATGCTCTCTCACATCCCACCCCCTTTTTGGCCTTCCTCTCTCACATCCCACCGCCCTTTTGGACACCCCTCTCTCACACCCCACGTCCTCTTCGGCGTTCCCCTCTCACACCCCACCCCCTTTTTGGCCTTCCTCTCTCACATCCCATCGCCTTTTCGGCGTTCCTCTCGCACATCCCGAAACGCTGGCGGCGATAAACAACCGGTGGAGAGCCCCGGGCAACGAGGGGCTGAGGCCAAAGCCGACCAGGTTGGCAGCCCCGAGGCATGCCTCGGAGTCACGGCCGTTCCGCCGCCCCGCTGCTTGCCAATGTTCAGGACGCAGCTGCCAGGGATGGGTAGAGGCCGACGGTCGAGCCCTACGCCAGGCCGAGAGAGCAGGCCTGGCGTGACGGGGCGGTGGGTGCAATCGTCTTGTGCCGCCACGACCCACATTGAAGGCACTGGACGGTGACACGCCTGAAAATTGGGGGAACCTGCGGGGAGGACGGCCGAATGTGGGTCGTGGCGGTACGCAGCCCCACGAGAAGTTCAGATCACCCTCACGCCTGCGGATACACCCAGCTGATAGAGCATCCCGGGAAAAGGGGTGGGACGTGATAGAGGGACGCCGGAAAAGGGGTGGGACGTGATAGAGGGACGCCGGAAAAGGGGTGGGACGTGATAGAGGGACGCCGGAAAAGGGGTGGGACGTGATAGAGGGACGTCAGAAAAGGGGCGGGAAGTGATAGAGGGACGTGATAGAGGGGCGGGTTAGAGAACCTTGCGGATGGTCTCTTCGAAGCTCACCACGTGGTGCATGGCCAGCTTGGCAGCGAGTTCCTCGTCGCCGTCGGCAATGGCAGTCAGGAGCTCGGCGTGCTCGGAGATGTGTCCGGAAACCGAGGGCATCTTTTCCAGCATGTGGCACCAGATACGGGTGGCGAGGTTGTCGTACCGGATCAGGACGTCCTCAAGGTGGGCATTGGCCGAGGCCTTGTAGATGAGCCGGTGCACCTGGATGTCGTAGCGCATGAGTTCCTTGGAGGAAGCATCCTGGCCTTCGAGGTCACGGATGGCCGCGGCCACGGCGCGCAGCTCGTCCCGCATGGCAGGGCTGGCCATCCGCGCCGCTTTGCGCGAGGCCAATGGCTCCAACAACTCACGGATCTCGGAGACTTCCGCGAGCTGGGTGATGTCCACACCGGTGGCGAAGGTGCCGCGGCGCGGATAGGACACCACGAGGTGGTCGCTCTCCAGCCTCTTGATTGCCTCGCGTACGGGCGTGCGGCCAATTCCGAGCTCGGCCGCGATCTGGCCGTCATTGATGGGATCGCCCGGCTTGATGTCCAGCATGATGAGCCTGTCGCGCAGGAGCAGGTAGGCATTCTCCGCGAGGGATGCCCCCTGCGGAGCGGATTCCAGTGCTTCCAAAGCTGTGCTCATGGCCTACTCCCCGTGGTCGTATTTCCCAGTCTGCTGGACGAGTTGCCGCGGACCTGTTGACGACTATGTGATCTCCAACATACCATGGCAGAAGTTCTAATATATTAGTTGACTAACAGTCAGCAACTACAAGTACTTCTAAGGAGAACACCATGGTTGAACCGCTGATCCGCTCGCTCGCCCAAGCGGACCCGGAGGTTGATCAGGCGATCGCCCAGGAACTCATCCGCCAGCAGTCCACGCTGGAGATGATCGCTTCAGAGAACTTCGCCCCCACCGCCGTCATGGAGGCACAGGGCTCGGTGCTCACCAACAAGTACGCCGAAGGCTACCCCGGCAAGCGCTACTACGGCGGCTGCGAACACGTTGATGTGATCGAACAGCTGGCCATTGACCGCCTGAAGTCGCTCTTCGGAGCCGGATTCGCCAATGTACAGCCGCACTCCGGCGCACAGGCCAACGCCGCTGCCATGCACGCGCTGATCACGCCGGGCGACACCATCATGGGCCTCAACCTCGCGCACGGCGGACACCTTACCCACGGCATGCGGATCAACTTCTCCGGCAAGCTCTACAACGTCGTTCCGTACAGCGTGCGGGAAGACACCCACACCATCGACATGGCAGAGGTGGAGCGCCTTGCACTCGAGAACAAGCCGCAGCTGATCGTTGCCGGCTGGTCCGCCTACTCCCGCCAGTTGGACTTCGCTGAGTTCCGCCGCATCGCGGACCTGGTGGGTGCCTACCTCATGGTGGACATGGCCCACTTCGCCGGCTTGGTGGCAGCAGGACTGCACCCGAGCCCGGTCCCCCACGCACACATCGTCACCAGCACCACGCACAAGACCCTCGGCGGACCCCGCGGCGGCGTCATCCTCACCAACGACGCCGACATCGCCAAGAAGGTCAACTCCGCAGTGTTTCCCGGACAACAGGGTGGACCACTGGAGCACGTCATCGCCGCCAAGGCCGTCGCCTTCAAGTTCGCGGCAGAGCCTGAGTTCAAGGAACGCCAGGAACGCGTCCTCGAAGGCTCCAAGATCCTGGCCGAGCGCCTCCTCAAGGAAGACGTTGCAGCCGCCGGCATCTCCGTCGTCAGTGGTGGCACCGACGTCCACCTGGTCCTGGTTGACCTTCGCAACTCCGAACTCAACGGTCAGCAGGGCGAAGATGCCCTGCACCGCATCGGCATCACGGTCAACCGCAACGCAGTTCCTTTCGACCCCCGCCCGCCGATGGTCTCCTCGGGACTCCGCGTCGGCACCCCGGCACTGGCGGCCCGCGGTTTCGGAGCCGAAGAGTTCACCGAAGTTGCAGACATTATTGCGACGGCGTTGATCGCCTCGGCCGGCACCGGCACCCTGGATGACCGGACTGCCGTCGAACTCCGTACCCGCGTCACCGCGCTGGCGGAAAAGTTCCCCCTGTATCCGCACCTTTCCAGCAACAGGAATGGCGCCGAATCCGTACTCGAAGCAGAAATGATTGGAGCAGCCCAGTGAGTGTCGATCACCTCCCCGAACACCCTGACTTCCTCTGGCGCAACCCGGAACCCAAAAAGTCGTACGACGCAGTGATCGTCGGCGGCGGCGGGCACGGCCTGGCCACCGCCTACTTCCTGGCTAAAAACCATGGCATGACCAACATTGCCATCCTGGAAAAGGGCTGGCTCGCCGGCGGCAACATGGCCCGCAACACCACCATCATCCGCTCCAACTACCTCTGGGACGAGAGCGCTGCCATTTACGAGCATGCCCTCAAGCTCTGGGAAATCCTTCCCGAGGAACTCGAGTACGACTTCCTGTTCAGCCAGCGCGGCGTCATGAACCTCGCGCACACCCTGGGTGACGTCCGCGAGAGCATGCGTCGCGTTGGCGCCAACCGCCTCAACGGTGTGGACGCCGAATGGCTGGAACCGGACCAGGTCAAGGAACTCTGCCCCATCCTGAACACGAGCGACAACATCCGCTACCCGGTCATGGGCGCCACCTACCAGCCGCGTGCGGGTATCGCGAAGCACGACCACGTTGCCTGGGCATTCGCCCGCAAGTGCGACGAAATGGGCGTTGACATCATCCAGAACTGTGAAGTCACCGGCTTCATCAAGGACGGCGACCGCGTCACCGGCGTCAAGACCACGCGCGGCACCATCAACACCGAAAAGGTGGGCCTCTGCGCCGCCGGCCACAGCTCCGTACTGGCAGAAATGGCAGGCTTCCGCCTTCCCATCCAGTCCCACCCGCTGCAGGCACTGGTGTCGGAACTGCACGAGCCCGTCCACCCCACGGTGGTCATGTCCAACCACGTCCACGTATACGTCTCCCAGGCCCACAAGGGTGAACTGGTGATGGGTGCCGGCGTCGACTCCTACAACGGCTACGGACAGCGCGGCTCCTTCCATGTGATCGAAGAGCAGATGGCGGCAGCCGTGGAGCTGTTCCCGATCTTCGCCCGGGCTCACGTGCTCCGTACCTGGGGCGGCATCGTGGACACCACGCTGGATGCTTCCCCGATCGTGGGCCTCACTCCGGTGGAGAACATGTTCGTCAACTGCGGCTGGGGAACCGGCGGCTTCAAGGGCACCCCGGCAGCGGGCCTGACCTTCGCCCACACCATCGCAACGGGCGCACCGCACAAGCTCAACAAGCCCTTCGCACTGGAACGCTTCGAGACCGGTGCCCTCATCGACGAACACGGCGCCGCAGCCGTGGCCCACTAGGAAGGCACAGACATGCTCCTCATCTCATGCCCCAACTGCGGGCCACGCGACGAAACCGAATTCCACTACGGCGGACAGGCACACGTGCCCTACCCCGAAAACCCGAACGACCTCACGGACCGGGAATGGGCTGAATACCTGTTCTACCGCGAGAACACCAAAGGCACTTTTGCCGAACGCTGGGTCCACAGCACCGGTTGCCGCCAGTGGTTCAACATGCTGCGCGACACCGTGAGCTACGACATCCACTCCATCTACGCGATGGGCTCACCGCGGCCGGAGCTCCCGGGTTCCAAGGCAGCAGCCCAATCAGCTCAAGGCCAGGCCGGCACTCCGGGCCTCGCCAGCGGCGCCCCCACCACTACAACCTCCCCGGAAGGAGCCCGGAAGTGAGCAGCAAGAACGCCCGCCTCGCCACCGGCGGCCGCATCGACCGCAGCATCACCTGGCGGTTCACCGTGGATGGCCAGGAATTCGTTGGCCACCCCGGCGACACGATCGCTTCGGCCCTCCTGGCCAACGGCCACATCAACGCCGGCAATTCCCTCTATGAGGACCGTCCCCGCGGCATCATGGCTGCAGGCGTCGAGGAGCCCAACGCGCTGGTCAAGATCGCACCCCGCTTCCCCGGCCACGTTGCCGAGTCCATGCTCCCGGCCACGGCGGTTTCCCTGGTGGACGGACAGAACATCGAACTCCTCTCCGGTTTGGGCAAGTTGGACCCGGCCGAGGACAAGGCCGAATACGACAAGAAGTACGTCCACACCGACGTCCTGGTGGTCGGTGGCGGTGTTGCAGGTTTGGCTGCAGCACGCGAAGCCGTCCGCACCGGCGCAAGGGTCATCCTGATCGACGACCAGCCCGAACTCGGTGGCTCCTTGCTCTCCGCTTCCACGGCGGAGGGACTCGCCGAAGAAATCGAAGGCAAGCCGGCCCTCGAATGGATCGCAGACGTTGAAGCCGAACTGGTTTCCGCCGAGGAATGCACGGTCCTGCACCGCACCACCGCCTTCGGTTCCTACGACTCGAACTACTTCATCGCAGCCCAGAACCGCACGGACCACCTCACCGTCCCGGCAGCCCCCGGAGTTTCCCGCACGCGTATTTGGCACATCCGTGCTGCACAGGCGGTCCTGGCACCGGGCGCCCACGAGCGTCCCCTGGTGTTCGAAAACAACGACCGTCCGGGCATCATGCTCGCCTCCGCCGTGCGCACCTACCTGAACCGCTACGCCGTCGCAGTCGGCCAGCGCGTCGTCATCAGCACCACCAACGACTCCGCCTACCTGCTCGCCGCGGACCTGAAGGCAGCAGGCATTCCGGTTGCCGCCGTCGTCGACGCCCGTCCGCAGATCAGCGAAAAGGCCGCAGCCGCCGTCGAATCCGGCCTCCGCGTCCTGATCGGCAGCGCAGTTGCCGATACCAGCGCGGATGAGGCCGGTCGCCTGAACGGCGTGACCGTCCGCAGCATCAACGACGACGGCGAACTCACCTCGGGCGTCGAGCAGATCGCCGCCGATGTCCTCGCTGTTTCCGGTGGCTGGAGCCCGGTGGTCCACCTCCACAGCCAGCGCCAGGGCAAACTGCGTTGGGACGACGACCTCGCAGCCTTCATCCCCTCCAGCGTGGTCCGCGACCAGCAGGTTGTGGGCGCAGGCCGCGGCAGCTACGAACTGCAGGACTGCCTGGCCGAAGGCATCTCAGCCGGTGCGGCGGCGTCGATCGCAGCTGGCTTTGAGTCCACCGTGACTCCGTCCGAACTGCAGGCGCCGGTGGCGTCCGCACCCACCCGCCAGCTGTGGCTGGTTCCGGGCCAGACGAGTGAACCGGGCGAGTGGCACAACCACTTCGTCGACTTCCAGCGCGACCAGTCCGTGGCGGATGTCCTCCGTTCCACCGGCGCCGGCATGCGTTCGGTGGAGCACGTGAAGCGGTACACCTCCATCAGCACCGCCAACGACCAGGGCAAGACCTCCGGCGTCAACGCGATCGGCGTGATCGCCGCGGCTCTCAAGCACGGCGGCGCTGACGCTGTTCCGGGCATCGGCGAAATCGGTACCACCGCGTACCGCGCGCCGTTCACCCCGGTGGCCTTCGCAGCATTGGCCGGCCGCCAGCGCGGCGAGCTGTTCGATCCCGCCCGCGTCACCTCCATCCACCCGTGGCACGTTGCCCAGGGCGCCCTGTTCGAAGACGTCGGACAGTGGAAGCGCCCCTGGTACTACCCGCAGGACGGCGAGGACATGGACACCGCGGTTCTCCGTGAATGCGCAGCAGTCCGCGACTCCGTCGGTTTCATGGATGCCACCACCCTGGGCAAGATCGAGATCCGCGGCAAGGACGCCGGCGAATTCCTGAACCGCGTCTACACCAACGCGTTCAAGAAGCTCGCTCCGGGTTCGGCCCGCTACGGCGTCATGTGCACCCTTGACGGCATGATTTTCGACGACGGCGTGACCCTCCGCCTGGATGAGGACACCTACTTCATGACCACCACCACCAGCGGCGCAGCCAAGGTGCTGGACTGGCTGGAAGAGTGGCACCAGACGGAATGGCCGGAACTCGATGTTGTTTTCACCTCCGTCACGGAGCAGTGGAGCACCATCGCGGTGGTCGGTCCCAAGTCGCGCGAAGTCATCGCCAAGGTGGCCCCGCAGCTGGCAGAGAACGGCGGACTGGAAGCAGAGAACTTCCCGTTCATGACGTTCCGCGAGACCACGCTGGCCTCCGGCGTTCAGGCACGCGTCTGCCGGATCTCCTTCTCCGGTGAACTCGCCTACGAAATCAACGTTCCCTCCTGGTACGGGCTCAACACCTGGGAAGCAGTCGCTGCCGCGGGTGCCGAGTTCAACATCACCCCGTACGGCACGGAAACCATGCACGTCCTCCGCGCCGAGAAGGGTTACCCGATCGTCGGCCAGGACACCGACGGCACGGTCACCCCGCAGGATGCCGGCATGGAGTGGATCGTCTCCAAGGCCAAGGACTTCATCGGCAAGCGTTCCTACCTCCGCGCGGACTCCAAGCGCGAGGACCGCAAGCACCTGGTGAGCGTCCTGCCTGCCGACCACTCATTGAAGCTCCCCGAGGGCACCCAGCTCGTTGAGAAGGGCATCGCGGTCAACCCGGCCTACGGTCCCGTTCCCATGGAAGGCTTCGTGACCTCCAGCTACCACAGTGCCGCTTTGGGCCGTTCGTTCGGCCTGGCCCTGATCCAAAACGGCCGCAACCGCATCGGCGAAACCCTCCAGGCTTCCGTCGGAGACCAGCTGGTGGACGTGGTTGTTGGCGAAACCGTACTTTTCGATGCTGAAGGGACCCGCAAAGATGGCTGAGACAGCAACATCCGCAGAAACCGTCGACCGCGTTCGTGAGGCCCGCCGCAGCCCGGCGCAGCACCTTGCCGAGGCCTTCGCCGCCGGTTCGGTGGCCGGCAAGGTCACGCTCAAGGAAATCCCGTACCAGACCCAGGTGGGTGTCCGGGTCAACAGGACGTCCGACGCCGGTTCCCGGGTTGCCGCGATCACCGGCGGCTTGCCTGCCGCTTGCGGCGAGGTGACGGGCTCGGGTGCCATCAGCACCTTGTGGCTCGGCCCGACCGAGTTCCTTGTGGTTGCTCCCGAGGAGTCCCACGATTCCTTCGGCGGCTCCCTGGTCTCCGATCTGACCGCGGCCCTGGGCAGCGACTCCGGCCAGGTGGTGGACCTCTCCGCCAACCGCACCACGTTCGAACTCTCCGGCAGCCGTGCCCGCGCAGTCCTCGAGAAGAGCTGCGCACTGGACCTCCACCCGCGCGTCCTGAAGGCAGGCACTGCCCTGTCCACGGAAATCGGGCACATCCCGGTGGTTCTCTGGAAGACCGACGACGAGACGTTCCGGATCTTCCCCCGGGCGTCGTTCGCCGACTTCCTGGGCCGCTGGCTCCTCGATTCAATGCGGGAGTACGCGTCGCCTGAGGTTCCGTAATGGCACTGAGTGTGCTTGACCTGTTTTCCGTCGGCATCGGGCCCTCGTCGTCACACACGGTGGGCCCGATGCGGGCGGCTAAGCAGTTCACGGACGGCCTTGTTTCGGCCGGCCAACTTCCGGCAACGGTGCGCGTCCAGGCAGAGCTCTTTGGCTCGCTGGGCGCCACCGGCCGGGGGCACGGCTCGGACAAGGCCGTGGTCCTGGGGCTTCAGGGCCACTCCCCCGAAACCGTGGATACGCGCACCGCAGATGACCAAGTGGCAGCTGCTGCACTGGATGCCGAGCTGCGCCTGGGCGGCAGCCACCGGGTGGACTTCAACTGGGACGAGGACGTGGTCCTGCACCGCCGCAAGTCCCTCCCGGCGCACCCCAACGGCATGACCTTCCGCGCCTTGGACCACACAGGCACGGTGCTGCGGGAGCGCAGCTACTACTCGATCGGCGGCGGCTTTGTGGTGGACGGCGACGTCACCGGCACGGAAAAGATCGTGCCGGACACCACGGTCCTGCCCTATCCCTTCACCACCGGCGACGAGCTCCTTGCCATCTGTGAACGCGAGGGCAAGTCCATCTCCGACATCATGCTGGCCAATGAGCTGGTGTGGCGCTCGGAGGAGGAACTGCGTGAACGCCTCCTGGGCATCTGGGCAGTCATGCGCGAATGTGTGGACAACGGCTGCTCTGCCGAGGGCATCCTGCCGGGCGGTTTGAGCGTTCGGCGACGGGCGCCGTCGTTGTTCAAGAAGCTTGCGGAGGCCGAGGCAGCCAACAGCAGCGATCCATTGCTGGCCATGGAATGGGTGAACCTGTTCGCCTTGGCCGTCAATGAAGAGAACGCGGCCGGTGGCAGGATCGTCACCGCACCCACCAACGGTGCGGCCGGGATTGTGCCGGCGGTGCTGCACTATTACACCAAGTTCGTTCCGGGAGCCGACGACGACGGCGTCGTGCGGTTCCTGCTGGCGGCGGCCGCCGTCGGGATCCTGTTCAAGATCAACGCCTCCATTTCCGGCGCCGAGGTTGGTTGCCAGGGCGAGGTGGGTTCTGCCTGCTCCATGGCGGCCGCAGGGCTCTGCGAAGTCCTGGGCGGAACGCCGAGGCAGGTGGAAAACGCCGCGGAAGTGGGCATTGAACACAACCTTGGCCTGACCTGCGATCCCGTGGGTGGGCTGGTGCAGATTCCGTGCATTGAACGCAATGCGATCGCGAGCGTCAAGGCCATCAACGCCGCACGCCTCGCGCTCCATGGCGACGGCAGCCACAAGGTCTCCCTGGACAAGGCCATCAAGACCATGCGGGAAACCGGCGCCGACATGAAATCCAAATACAAAGAGACCTCCCGTGGAGGACTCGCCGTCAACGTAGTGGAGTGCTAGCAATGACTGCCATTCAAACTGAACCTTCTGCCGCTGTGTCTTCCGGGACGTCGGTGGAGCACGTGCTCACGCTGGACTGCCCGGAAGGTCCCGGCATTGTGCATGCGGTCTCCGGATTCCTGCTGGAGCACGGCTGCGACATCATCGACAACAAGCAATTCGGCGACCGCGCCGAAGGGCACTTCTTCATGCGCGTGCATTTCGCGTCCGACGGCGACGACACCACCGTGGACGCCCTGCGGGCCTCCTTCGCTCCCGTTGGCGAGAAGTACGGCATGAACTGGCAATTGGAGCGGCAAGGCTACAAGCGCAAAGTACTGATCATGGTCTCCAAGTTCGGGCACTGCCTGAACGACCTCTTGTTCAGGGCACGGATCGGTGAGCTGCCCATTGAAGTGGTGGGTGTGGTGTCCAACCACCTGGACCACCAGGGACTCGTTGAATGGCACGGGATTCCGTACTTCCACGTTCCCGTCACTGCCGCCACCAAGCCCGCCGCCGAGGCCCGCCTGCTGGACATCATCGACGAACTCGACGTTGAGCTTGTGGTGCTCGCCCGCTATATGCAGGTCCTCAGCGACGATCTCGCCCGGAAGCTGGACGGCCGGGCCATCAACATCCACCATTCGTTCCTTCCGAGCTTCAAGGGCGCCAAGCCGTATCACCAGGCTTATGCACGAGGCGTCAAGACCGTGGGCGCCACCGCGCACTACGTCAACGGCGAGCTCGACGAAGGACCGATCATCTCGCAGCAGGTTGTGGAGGTGGACCACACGTTCGGACCGGAAGACCTCGTAGCGGCCGGTCGGGACACGGAGTGCAAGGCTTTGAGCAACGCCGTTCGTTGGCACTGCGAAGGGCGGATCATCCTGAATGGGAACAGGACGATTGTGTTGAAGTAGTCATTGCTCTCCCCTTCTGCGGGCCGACTTCGCGGGTCCGCTGCCTCTTCGCCGTTCTTTTCCGGCGACCGGGGTAGTGGTCCCGCGATTCGGTGTTTAAGGATGGCGCTGGTTCATGGCGACGATGTGCTGGGCGATGTACTTCAGGCCATCGTCCATCTTCGTCTGCCAGCCCACAGCTGCAGCCCGGAGGTCGCCTGAATCGATCGCGTCGAAAATAGCAGAGTTCTGTTCGAGGATGATCGTGGGCGAGAAGGCGTAACGGGCGCCGATGAACGCAAAGTGCATGAACGCCTGCTTGGTGAGGGTTTCCAACATGGCAGGCACGCGGCTTAGACCCGAGGCCTCGAAGAGGGCGATTTGAAAGTCCATGTCCGTATAGTGCGCCTTGGTGACGTCATTGCGTTCCACGCTCTCCCGGAGCACGTCCAGCTGGTTCTTCACCACAGCTCGACCCTCCGGGCTCCATCGGCTCGCTGCGCGGACCGCAATCGATCCCAGTGCCCGGCGGGCCATGTACGTCTCGGAAGCATCCTCGAGGGAAGGAATCCGGACCACCACCGAATCGGACCTGGCGGCTGTCACCAGGCCGTGGTCGGTGAGGGCCCGTAACGCCGGCCTGACGTCCCGGGGCGGAGCTCCCACCTTTCGGCTCAGTGTTCCCAGCGGGATCTCGGCCTCGCTGGAGAACGTTCCGTCCACCAGTCCTTGGCGGATCACCAAAAGGATGTCCTCGGCCAGTTCGTTGTCCGATTCGAGCCTCATGATTCGGTCACGGCCCGGGCCGGACGACTGCGCAGGTACAGCCTCCCTGCCTTCCGCCACCCAGAGGAAGGGCGTCCGGCCACCCTGGTACCAGCGGCGGACGCGGCGTTCAAGGTCAACGAGTGCTTCGCACGTGGACACTTCCGGCAGGACTTCCAAGGCCGCCACCAGCCTCTGCCAGTCCCAGGCGCTTGTGAAGTGTGCTGCAACCGGAACATCCGCAGGAAGCACCAACCCGCCGCTCGTCAGGACAACGGCTTCGCTGAGATGATGCCCGGCGCTCTCCAGTGCCGACAGCAGCTCCGTGCTCCCGCCACGCTCGAGCGCGTCACCCCGGAGTAGATCGGCCGCCAGAACTGTCCGGAGGCGTCGCGTGCTGTTGGCTGATAATCCTGCCGGATACTGAGCGCTGGAGACCCGGGAGGGCCCCAAAACCAAACAAGTCCCGCCGGCCCCGATGGAGAATCCAATCAACACCATCCGGCGCTCGGAAAGCCTGGCCCGTAACTGCGTGCTGGTTGCGTCGGGTTGAGATGCCTCCCGCCAGACGCGCGACACCAACGATTGGCTGACGCCCACAGCATCTGCCACATGGCGGCTGGAACCCTTGGTGGCCTGCATCCATAGCGGCGCTGTCAGGACCGACCTTTTGAGCTCGTCAGTGCGCATGCCGCAAGTCTAGGCCGTTCCTGACTCAAAAACTCATTTTCGGGTTGTTTCGTACCTGAAGTATTCCCCCGCCTGCGGATGCCGCCAATCATGAATGCGGGGACCCTGCCACCTCCGATTCCGAGCTGCAGTGGCATCCCTGCACCCCCATTCCCGCACCAGGGATTTTTCGTCAAAGCAACGCCCATTTCAAAGGAGAACAAAGATGTACGATGTCGCCGTCATTGGTGGAGGCCCCGCCGGCCTTGCCGCCGCCTACAACCTCGAGCGGGCCGGTCAAAAAGTGGTGCTCCTTGAGGAAACCAACCGCCTTGGCGGTCGCGCGAAGACGGTAGAGATCCACGGCGAACCGGTCAACATGGGGGCCATGTTCGTCTATTCAGGCACAGCCTCACATGAGTTGGCGCTGGAATTGGGCGTTCCGCTGGTGCCTTTCGAGCCAAAAACCTTCGGCCTGCACGTCAACGGTGAGACCGTCGTCTCCGCGGACAACGGCGAGCTGGTGGGCAGGTTGCCACTCTCCGAAGAGTCCAAGGCCGCTTTGCTGGCCTTCATCGAGCGCGCGGGCGCAGAGTACTTCGCCAATACCGTCGGGGGACAGCTCAAGCCCGCCACTCCGGGCTTCGGCGACGAATCCGCCCAGTCGCGGATTGACGACCTCCCCGACGATGTCCAGGAACTACTGACCGCTGCTATCAGGGGCGGCTCGGTGGCCCATCCCACGGAACTCAGCGCTACCTACGCCTTGCGCTACTTTGCCAGTTACCTGGTGTTGGAGAAGAAGAACCGCATGGTTTCCCTGGGCGGCATGCAAGCAATCCCTGCAGCTTTGGCCGCATCCCTGGAAGGCACGGATGTGCGCATGAGTCATCGAGTAGAGTCCGTTCACCCCAACGACGACGGGCTGTGGACGGTGGAGATCCTCCCTCTGGGCGAAGGAGACGCCGGGCACGCAGGGCTCCCGCAGCAAGTGACCGCCAAGCACGTGATCATGGCCGTCCCCGCACCGAGGATCAGCAGTATCGCCCAACTCCCGGAATGGAAGTGCAAAGCCCTCGACGCCGTCCGGACGCCCGGGTCCACCGAGCTTGGTGTAGTGGTGGATATCAGCGACCCCACGCTTGCGGAAATCGATGACTGGGCTTTCATCGCGACCGCCGGACGGGTGTTCGATGTGATCATCAACCCGCGACCGGGGCGCGGCGACGGAACGGCGCAATTTGTTTGTTACGGGAATTCGGCGGGGTACATCCCGGAGGCCAACGATCCCTCTTCAGGCGTTTTGGAGCAGTGGTTGGAAGAGTTCCTTGCCGTTGCTCCGCAACTGCGTGGCCGTATCACGGGCGCAAGCATTCAGTCGTGGCAGCATTGCTTCTCGCTCCTGACTCCTACCCGGGCCGCGGCGCTCAAGGAGCTGCAGGCACCGGTGGCCGGCACACTCCACTTTGCCGGCGACTACTCCTCGGAGACTGCCGGAACCCACGGGGCATACGCCGAGGCCAAGCGGGTAAGCGACGCCATTCTTAGCACGCTTTCCATAGCCTGACAGCTCCCCCAAGGCGCTGTTGTGCCGCGACTGGGACGCCGGGAAGAGGGCTGTTGATAACGAATCGACCCCTATCCCTAATACCTATTGTGTTAATCATACAATGATGTATTCTTTAGATGTGATCAGGACCACAGGGCGATAAGGTCCCGGTCTGCACATCCCCCAATTTGAGCGCCGGTAGGACCTGGACCGACGGGACAGGCCCAAACCTTCCGCTCTCCGCTCGAACGCACCAGCGTCGGCGGACCGGTTCAGAACCCTACGCTCCGCTACTTGAAGGAAAAGAAATGGGCTTAAGTTTTGGCACGAAAGCTCCCCCTGTGACTCTCACTGGCGAGGTCGAGGTGGCTGGGCTTGGTAAGAAGTACGGCGTGATCGAGGTCTTGAAGGACGTGAATTTGTCCATGGCCGAGGGTGAGGTGGTTTCGATCATCGGGCCTTCCGGGGCGGGTAAGTCCACGTTCCTTCGGTGCTTGAATTACTTGGAAACCCCTACGACGGGGACGATCGCGATCGGCGGCGCGCGTGTGGTCGCGGGCGGGCCGAAGGCTCCTGATAAGGCCAGCCTGGATCACTTGCGCCGGGTCACGGGCATGGTGTTCCAGTCCTTCAACCTCTTCCCGCACCTGACCGTGATGGAGAACATCACCCTTCCCCAGCGCAAGGTCCTGGGCTCCTCCAAGGACCAGGCCGAAGAAGTCGCCAACCGGCTCCTGAAAAGGGTCGGCCTGCCGGACAAGGCCGCCGCGTACCCGGCCAGGCTCTCGGGCGGGCAGCAGCAGCGCATCGCGATCGCCCGCGCCCTGGCCCTGTCCCCGAAAGTGATGCTGTTCGATGAACCGACCTCGGCACTGGACCCCGAAATCGGCCTCGAAGTCCTGGCCGTCATGCGGGACTTGGCCGATGAGGGCATGACCATGCTCGTGGTCACCCACGAAATGCACTTCGCCCGCGACGTCTCGGACCGGATCATGGTCATGGGCAACGGCGGGGTCCTGGAAATCGGGCCCAGCGAACAAGTCATGACCGCCCCGCAGAACGAACGCACCCGGCAGTTCCTCAAAGCCGTCCTGGACCGGTGAACCTGCGATGATCGGACAAATCCTCCCCGCGATCGCCCAAGGCATCGGCCAAACCCTCTACGTCACCGGCGCCTCCCTGCTCTTCGGCGGACTCATCGGCCTGGTCCTGGTCGGCGCGGCCCGCTCCCCCCTCGGAATCATCCGCACCGCAGCATCCCTGTACATCAACATCGTCCGGGTCATCCCCCCGATCACCTGGCTGTTCCTGATCTACTTCGGACTCCCCCAATACGCCCTCCGCCTGAACACCATCCAGGCAGCGATCATCGGATTCTCCATCATCGCCTCGGCGTTCATGGCCGAAATCTACCGCTCCGGTTTGTTGAGTATCCCGGACGGGCAGCGCGAAGCAGCCCACGCCCTGGGCATGTCCTCCATCACCACCGTTGCGCACGTCATCACCCCCCAAGCCTTCCGCGTGGCACTGCCCGCGATCGCCACCTACGGCATCGGACTCCTGAAGGACTCCGCCCTGGCCTCCACCATCGGCGTGCGCGAAATCACCTACTACGCCCAACAATCAGCCAAACAAACCCACGAAGGACTGCTCTCCTTCGTCGTCGCCGGCGCCCTCTACATCGCCATCAGCCTCATCGTCGCCCTCATCGCCCGCCGCGTGGACCTCAAACTACGCAGAAAGATCGGAGTAGCGTGATGGACCTGATCAACCAATGGCTCTCCTGGATGCCCAACCTCACCCCGGGCCTGGCCGTCAGCCTCCAACTCACCGGCCTGTCCCTGCTCTTCGGCTTCCCCTTCGGGCTGCTCCTGGCCGTCATGGCCGAAGCCAAACTCAAACCCCTCCAATGGATCTCCTTCCTCTTCGTCGAAGTCGGCCGCGGCCTCCCGGCCCTGGTCCTGCTCTACCTGCTCTACTTCTCCCTCCCCGACGCCGGCATCACCCTGAACTCCCTGGACACCGCGATCATCGCCCTGACCTGGAACACCGCCGCCTACGCTTCCGAATACTTCCGCGCCGGCATCAACTCCGTCCCCCAAGGCCAAAAAGAAGCAGCCCTCACCACCGGACTCAGAGGCTGGACCGGATTCCGGCTCATCATCCTCCCCCAAGCACTACGCATCTCCACCCCACCCCTGGCCGGACTCGCCGTCCTCGTCTTCCAAGGCTCCGCCCTCGCGTTCGTCATCGCCGTCCCCGAACTCATGTCCAAAGCCTTCGAAATCGGCTCCATCACCTTCGAATACCTCTCCGTCTACACCCTCACCGCCATCATCTACGGCACCCTCACCCTCATCTTCCTCGCAGCCATCAAACTCCTCGAAAACCGCCTCGGCCGCCACCTCCAACGCAACTAAAACCACCCGTTCCACCCATCCGGGGTACAGCCCCAACTCCCCAGCAAAAGAAAGAGACACCATGTCGCGAACAACCCGTTCCCTCGTGCGCGTACTTTCGGCCGGCACCGCCGCCGGCCTGGTCGCCCTCTCCCTCGCCGCCTGCGGAGGCGGCGGCGACGCCTCCGCCGGCTCGGGCGATTGCACCCCCGCGCACCCGGACCTCAAAACCCTCACCCAAGGCGAACTCACCGTCGCCAGTTACGACTACGCCCCGGCCACCATCCTGAACGGAGACACCGTTACAGGCATGGAAGGTGACCTCATCGCCGAGATCGCCAAAATGGAGTGCTTGAAGGTCACGGTCAGCACTTCCGGCGGCGCCGGCGCAGTCATTCCTTCCGTGCAGTCCAAGCGCGTGGACATCGGATCCGGGAACTGGCTCCGCACCAAGGAACGCACCAAGATCGTCTACCTGAGCACCCCGCTCTGGAGCGACCCCCAGGCCATCGTGTCCAAGACCGGGCTCACCAGCGACCAGTTGGAAGGCAAGAAGATCGACTCTGTTGCGGGCAACCTCTGGAACGACTCCATGCAGAAGTGGCTCGGCGACAACTTCAAGATCTACCAGGACGACGAATCCATCTACGGCGACCTCAAGGCCGGCCGCATCGACGCCCTGGTAGCCTCCGCGGCCTCTGCCAAGTACCGCTTCAAGGACGCCCCCATCGAGGGAGCCACTGTGGTGGACGTGAAGCCCAATGCCAACGTTCCCCAGTTCGCCTCAGTAGGCCAGGTCATGCTGCCTTCAAGCCTGGATAACCAGGAGCTCGGCAAGGCCCTGGACGAGGACATCAAGAAGCTCCGCGAAAACGGCACCATCAAATCGATCCTCGAAAAGTACGGCATCGACCCCTCCGTAGGCGAGCCGGGTGAACCCAGCCTGCTCTAGCAAGTACCGAACCACAAGCCCAAAGAACGACGCCGGACCACCGTCCGGCGTCGTTCTTTGGCGTTACAGTGGGGGCGCTTCCCCAAGGATGCGCCGTAGTCGACGCGAGTACCGGATCACAGACCGTGAACCTGTTTGGCGCCATGGCCTTCATCGTGAACGGGATCTTCCACGAGGCCTGGCCGTCAGTGGTGAGCAACATAGCCTGGTTCGTGATCTCCGGTGTGGCACTGGTTCGCATGAGGACGAATTCGTAAGAGGACGAATTCGCATAAGGACGAGGCACAGCAAAAGCCGTGCGCCCCTCGGACTGGAGTCCGAGGGGCGCACGGCTTCTTACGGCGGGGCCTCAGCCCCGGTTGTACATGACGTGCTTGGTGCGGGAGAAGTCTTCCAGCGCGTAGATGGAGAGGTCACGGCCGTAACCCGAGCCCTTGAATCCACCCCAGGGGACTTCGGCGGCGATCACCAGGTGGGAGTTGACCCAGACCGTACCGAAATCAAGCCGGCGGGGCACGGTCAGTGAACGGGACGCGTCCTTGGTCCATACCGATGCTGCCAGGCCGTAGACGGTTTCGTTGGCGCGGGTGATGGCTTCTTCGTCATCGCTGAAGGTCTCCACGGACACCACAGGCCCGAAGATTTCGGTGTACGTGATCGGGGCGCCTGCAGGAACGTCGGTCACCACCGTGGGTTCGATGAAGTAGCCCGGGCCCTCCAAGGCGTTGCCGCCGACAGCGATGGTGTGGCCGTCCTTGCGGATGTCCTCCAGCGCCGTCAGGACCCGTTCGTAGTGCGACTTGGAGATCATGGAACCGATCTCGGCGTCCGACCCGGGCGCACCAACAGTAATGGCGCTGATTTCCTTGACAAGAAGCCCGGTGAACTTCTCCGCGACCGATTCGTGCACCAGGACGCGGCAAGCCGCACCGCATTCCTGGCCGGCGTTCCAGAAGCCCGCGGAACGGACACCCTCGGCGGCCGCCTGCAGATCGGCGTCGGCGAACACCACAACAGGTGCCTTGCCGCCGAGTTCCAAGTGGACGCGCTTGACCGTGGAGGCCGCATTCGCGGCCACTTTCTGCCCGCTTCCGACGCTGCCCGTGATGGCTACAAGGTCGACGTCGGGGTGTTCGGAGAGGCGGTTGCCCACCACGCGTCCGGGGCCGGTGACAATATTGACGACGCCGGCAGGAACCTCTGCGGCGATCAGCTCCGCGAGCTTCAAGGTGGTCAGCGGAGTCTGCTCGGAGGGCTTGAGGACCAGCGTGTTACCCGCAGCCAGGATGGGAGCGATCTTCCAGACAGCCATGAGCAGCGGGTAGTTCCACGGAGTAATGACGCCAACCACGCCCACTGGTTCGCGGAAAACCACGGAGGTGTGGTTCTCTGCGTAGTCGTCGGCGCCAAGAGCGGTGAACGCACGCGCAGCGCCGGCGGAGAAACGGAACGTGTCGATCGCGCTGGAGACGTCATCCTCGGCAACAGCTGCAGTCTTACCCGTGTTCGCAGCCTCGAGGTTCTCGAGCAGTTCGCGGTTGGCCTCGACGATGTCCGCGATGCGCAGCAGGATCGTGGACCGTTCCTTCGGCGTCTTGGCGGCCCACCCTGCCTTGGCTGCGACGGCGGCTGCCACGGCGGCGTCGACATCCTCAAGGGAGCCGGCGGGCACCTGGGTGATGGTCTCCCCGGTAGCCGGATTGACGACGTCGACCGTCTCCTCCGAGGTGGAGGGAACGAAGCTGCCGCCGATGAACTGGCCGAACGGCGGGAGCTGCGGCGCGGGAAGGGATCCGTCGCGACGGACCGTGAACGGGGACGTTTCTGTGATGGTCATGAATCAGTTCCTTTGCGATAGGGCGGTGGCTGCTGCAGGGGACTCTTGCTTCCGGTGCTCCCAGAAGTCGGCACCTTCGATGCCCAAGGCCTTCGGATCGAAGGTGGGGTCCAAGCCGAGCTTCCGCTGGCGTTCGTAGTCCCGGTAGATCTTGCGGACCAGCGGGAACAGGAACACCAGGCAGATGAGGTTTACCCAGGCGATAAGGCCGAGCCCGATGTCGCCGGCAGCCCACATGAGCTTGGCGTTGACGATGGAGCCGAAGAAGACGATCGCCATGGTTCCGATCTTCAGCACGTTCTTCCAGCCATGCCCATTCCTGCCGTCCAGCAGGTAGAGAAGGTTGGAGTTGGCCACATAGAAGTAGGCGAGGAGGCAGGTGAAGCCGAACATCAGTACGGCGACGGCAACGAATCCGGCACCCCAGCCGGGCATCATGGTGTCGATGGCTTCCTGGACCCAGTTGGCGCCGACCGGAACTCCCGGAATGTTGTTCACCAGGAATCCGCCCGCTCCGTCCGAGACGTTGTACTTGCCGGAAACCACCATCATCAGGCCCGTCGCCATGCAGATCAGCAGCACGTCGATGTAGATGCTGAACGTCTGGACCAGGCCCTGCTTTCCCGGGTGGGAAGTCCGTGCCGCGGCGGCAGCGAAGGTCGCTTCACCGAGGCCATTGGAGGATGCGAAGACTGCACGGCGAACGCCCCACGCCACCGCCGCGCCGGCGATGCCACCCATCACCGGGTGGATTCCGACGGCGGACTGGAAGATCAGGACTACGGCTTCCGGTACCTTGTCCACGTTGATGGCAATGACGGCGAGTGCCAAGACGAGGTAGCCGATGGCCAGGACCGGGACGAGCCCTTGGGTGACCTTGACGACGCGGGTGGTTCCGCCGACGATGACCAGGCCGATCAGCACCGTCACGAGGATGGCCGGCGCCCAGCTTGGCATGTTGAAGGCTTTTTCGGCGCTTGCTGCAATGGTGTTCACCTGGAGGCCCGGGAAGACGAATCCGTAGCCGATGACGCCGAGGACTGCAACGATGGCACCCACCTTGGGCAACTTGAGTCCGTACTTGATGTAGTACGGCATGCCGCCGATGTCCTCGTTGGCCTTGCGGCGGTCTTCGTCCTGGACCTGACGCTTGAAGGCCTGCGAAAGCGTGGCTTCCGCGTAGCCCACCGTGCAACCGACCAGTCCGGTGATGGCCATCCATACCAGGGCGCCGGGTCCGCCGGCGCTCACGGCGGTGGCGACGCCGGCGATGCTGCCGACTCCCACGCGGCTGGCCAAGGCGAGGACCAGGGCTTGGAAGGAAGACAGCCCTCCGTCGCCATGTTCGGTTTCCTTGAGTTGGCGCAGCATGTCCGGGATCCGGCGGAACTGGATGCCTTTGGTAGCTACGGAATAGGCGATACCGAGGCCCAGGACCACGTAGGCCATGGGCGCCCAGATCGCGTCGGAAACGCTGGAAAGGAACTCCGTGACATCGAAGTCAGCCATGGGCTATCCGA
This sequence comes from Paenarthrobacter sp. YJN-5, assembly GCF_015040095.1. NCBI lineage: Bacteria > Bacillati > Actinomycetota > Actinomycetes > Micrococcales > Micrococcaceae > Paenarthrobacter > Paenarthrobacter sp. YJN-5. The sequence continues at coordinate 449,366 of NZ_CP053544.1, read as the reverse complement.
TGTTCTGCTTGATGGAGGCCAACTTCGCCAGCGCCTGCTCCACCTTGGCGAGCTGCCCGGCGTCGAGGTCTGCCGTCGGGCGCTTCGGCGATCCTGCAGGGAGGCCCTGCAGGGTAAGGCCGGCCTTCACCGCGGGAATGAACGGCGAGGTGAGCAGCGCGTCGATGACGGGGTAGACGGCCTTCCACAGCTCGAGCGCACCGGCGAGGTCGCCTTCGTTGATCCGGCGGGTGACGGCAACGATCTCGTCGGGGACAACGTTGGCCGTTCCTGCCATGACGCCCGCTGCGCCTTCCACGAGGGCGCTGTAGAGGTAGGCATCCCAGCCAATGAAGGTGCCGATCACGTCGCTGTGGTGGTGGATGAGTTGCAGTGCCTGCTCCCAGTTGGCGCTGGAGTCCTTGATGTAGAGGATGTTCTCCACTTCCTCCGCCAGGGAGCGCACGGTGGCAGGGTCCAGGTTGACGCCGGTCACCGGCGGAATGTTGTAGAGCATCACGGGGATGCTGACCGAGCGGGCAACGTCCTTGATGTAGGTGACGGTCTCTTCGAGGGTCAGCGGCTCGTAGTAAGGCGTGATGAGCATCAGCACGTCGGCGCCCAGCTGTTCGGCGGCCTTGGAAAGGCGAATGGCTTCGGCAGTGGAGGTAGCACCGGTGTTCGCAATGACGGGAACGCGGCCGTTGGCCTGCTCGATGACCGTCTTAATCAGGAGCAGGCGCTCCTCCGGGGACAAGGCGCCGACTTCACCCGTGGACCCGGCCGCGACAACGCCGTCGACGCCGGCATCAATGGAGCGGTCGACGATCTTGCGCAGAGTGTCGACGTCGATCGTTTCGTCGTGGTTGAACGGGGTGGAGAGTGCAGTAAGAACGCCGCGAAGTTGGGTGGTCATTGGTCTTTCCTCAATTCTGTACGTAGCTAAAAGGGGTGAAGCTCTCAGGCGACGATCGAGAGGCCTGAGTGCGGGAGGGATTGCCGCTGCGTAGCGAGGACGCTTGCTGCTTCCTGCGCGGCAGAGAAACCGGTGGTGATGGAGCTTTCCGTGTAAAGGGTGCCCAGGTAGTCGCCGGCCAGGAAGACCCTGTTGGTGCCTCGCATCAGCGTTGATTGGAGCTTGGCCCGGCCCGGGAAGCAGTACGGGGAGGCAACTGCCCAACGGTCGGTCTCGGCTTCCACCACGCTGTCGGCGAAGCCGTGGCCCAGGACCTGGTCCAGGTCCCGGAGATGGGTCTGGACAACTTCCTCGTCGCTCTTGTCCAGGAGTGCCTTGCCGAGCGCTGCCGGTGAGAATGTCATGAAGCTGCCACCGGGCTTGCGGACGGACTCCGTACCGCGGACGATGCTTGCCTGGTTCAGTGCGATGGCAAAGGAGCGTTTGGGGGCTGCGATGGCGTAGATGTCATCCCACGGACGGGCGGACGTCTCGTTGGTCAAGAACGCCGTGCTGACGTGCGGGCCGTACTTGATCTGGCTGAGGGCACCACGCAGCTCCTCGGGGAGGTCCACGCCCACCTTGTGCGATACATCGGCCGTTGTGGCGAGCACAACGGTGCGGGCCTCTACCTCATGATCCGAGCCGTCCCGGGTGTAGCGGACCAGCACTGAGTCCTTCTTGTGCACCACTTCGTTGACGGTGGCACCGAGCTGGACGCGATCGCCCAACGCAACGGCGATGGATTCCGTGAGTGTCGAGGGGCCGCCAACAATGCCCTGGCTTAGGCCTTGGCCGATTCCCAGCACCAGGCTGAAGTAGCCGATGCCCGCCCCGGCGGAGATCTGGTCCATGTCCCCGGCCGAGCGGGTAACCGTCGTCTTGAACAACGCCGCGGCATCCTCGGAGAGGTTTCCGACGAAATCCTCGAAGGATGTGTTGTTCTCGAAGTCGTAGATGCGCTGCTGCCGCATGGCGCCGGATTCACCCGCGCGCTTCCTGACCACGCCCGTGTATTTGGCAACGCCGCTGACCACCTTCATGCCGGCCATCAGCGTGTCAAAGCGGGAAGAGAGGGACATGGGAATGCGGAACGGGTAGGTGGCGATGTGCCCCTTCTTGATGAACTTGCCGTTCATGGACAAGGCCTGCAGGGAGCCCGGAATCTGGACTGCGGTAACGCCCACTTCGCCCAGCAAGGCATCGGTTGAGGAACCTGCTCCGGCGAAGACGTGGCCGCCCCAGTTGAGCCAGTAGTTTCCGCGCCTTTCCGACCGGATGCGTCCGCCGACGCGGTGCTCCGACTCCAGGACAACGGTGTCCCAGTGCCGCAGGCGCCAGGCCGCCGATAGTCCGGCCAGGCCGCCGCCAACAATTACTACGTCTTTCATGGGTCTGAACTTCCTGCTCGAGGGGTCGCGGTACGGGGACTGTCTGTCACTCCCGAAAGAGCGGCCGGTCCCGAAGAGACTATGGGGTGCATCCCAGGGCCTTGTGCCGCTGGTCACATCTAAAAGATACATCATTGTATGATTAATGCAATAGGTCTTACGGAAATAAAAAAGTCCGCCGGCACAATGGCTGGCGGACTTCGCGGGAAGCGTCCTACTCTTTGAGACTGATGAGCTTCCATGGAAGCTTTGCTGGTTGCCCGGACGGAACGTCCACCGAGTGCTCCACGCGCTCCATGTCACGCTCCAGCAGCAAGGTGCCCGACGCGATCCGGGCGTCATTGGATGCGATCACGCGACCATTGGGCCCCAGGAGGACGACGGAGGGGCGCTGGAGCTTCAACGCCCTGAGAAAGACCCCTTCCAGCTTTGCCAACGTCAGGTCGCACCCCAGCACATGCGTGCCCTGGGGCGTGGGAGCCGGAACGCAGAGTGTAATGATGTTGACGTTGATGCCCCCGATGTCCACATACGGGCCAACAGCAACAGGATGGCCGCCGTCGGTGGTGGCACGGAACCATTCGCGGCTTGTGTAGTCGTAGTAATTCAGCGACTCAGGATTCAGGTCATGCGTGACAAACCTGGGTTCGCCGGCGGGCGCCGCCCTCCACCACTCAAGCCAGAGCGGTGCCTCCGGCAAGCTCCCGGGAGCATACGCTATTCCGGCGCCAACAATCAGGGCGGAATGCCGCTTGATGAACCCGGCGAAGTCAGCCTTAAGGAAGGCATAGGCATTTCGCCGCGGAGCACCCTCCATCCCCGCCGGAACCGCGGAAACTTTCTGCGCTATGTTCCCGAAGTCGTCAAAGACCTGGCCGATCCCCGAGGCGATAACCTCAGCCGTCACTTGGAGAGTTTCTTTCATTGCTGCCGCCTCACGCACTTTCGTCCGACTCCATCGTCAATTTCAGGTGCTGCGCTATCAAATACTCAGTCTCTGTCCTTGAGTGCAATTCAGCCGCCGCAGCGGCAGCGTCACCGTTGCGGTCCCGGATCGCACCAAGGATGGCCGCGTGCTGTTTTTCGAGCTCGTCCTGCTCATCCGGCTGTTCAGGATGCCCCCACCACAACGTCATGAGTTCAGCCTCGAGCTGGAGGGAAGCCGACGTCAGGCGGCTGGACTGTGCGGCGACACTGACTGCAACGTGGAAGCGACTGTCCACACGCCTGCGGGTCCGCAAATCCTTGGTGTCGCGGTGCTTCTGGACAAGGTCCTCCAGATGGGCAACGTTCTGGGCATCTGCGCGGCTTGCCGCCAGCCGGGCGGACATCGACGAAATCGCTGCTCCCAGGTCTCCCAGGTCGCGAAGGGATTCCGTACTTGCATCTTTGAGCTTGCGTTGAAGCTGGCTGTCCGTGAGGTCGATCTGCCCTCTAATGACACTGCCCCCGCTGCGCCCGCGGCTGGTTTCGATCAAACCCTTGGTGCGCAGCGCTGCGAGTGATTGGCGGAGCGTGATGGGAGAAATTCCCAGTTCGGCTGCCAGCACGGATTCCGTAGGAAGGCGGTCACCCTCGGTGAGGATGCCCATCAAGATAGCGGTTTCGATCTGGTACGAAACTTGGTCGGCGCGGCCAAGACCCTCGGGCTCACTTCCGCGCAGAAGGAGCAAGAGGTCCAGTGCGCGGGTTGAGAGTGCCGTACTCTCCATTGACGGGGCCTTCCTTTAACGCATTGAGGCAAGCGGGCCGGAGACCCTTTCCTATTTCATTGAATCTTTACATAATTTGCCGGCGTTGATAAGGGCTTAGTGCGTGGCGCCCGCCGGGAACCGGGCCAATCTCGTCGCCAGGTGCAGCCCCGCCAGCCGGCCCGTCCCCCTCGGATCGCCACCGCAGAGTTCAAAAATGCGCTGCAGCCTTTGATGCATGGACTGCCGCTCCAAGTGGAGCTCCCTGGCCGCTTGTGCGGTGTTGCATCCCGAATCCAGCCACACAGTCAGCGTCCGCAGCAGCGCCGACTTCCTCAACCGGTCGTGTTCCAGCACGCCGCCGAGTTGCTGCGCCACAAACCTCTCACGAACCTCCGCGTCGAGTGCTCCGTGCGCCAGACGCTCAACGGCGAAGGCCTCCGCATCAAGTACACCCCCCATTCCGAGCGGCAGATCGAGAGTCAGCCGCGCCTCGGCCAATGACCAGGGGGCCTGGTCGATCCCCTTTCCCGCAGGCCCCACAGCAACAGCAGCGCCGGTTGGCAGTTCCAAGGACCGGAGCGCTTCCAGCAACCCGGCACGTGCACCGGCCACATCTTCCGGCAGGGCCGCCAGCGCAATCAGCTCAGCGTTATTGGCGTAGCTGGCGCTATGCGGAACGCAGTGGGCCAGGGCGGCATCGACCGTGGCACGCAGGTGCCCCGACCCTGCCGAGCGGACAACGACGGCGGCTACGGCACCGTCAACAGGGAACCCCGAGGCAGGGCCCAATTGGTGCAGCTGCCACGGCTGGCTGCCGGAATTGATGGCCCTCATCAGTTCGAGCCCGGCCATCTCCTTCAATCCCGGGGGCATTCGCTGCATGAGGGCAAGGCCGAGGATGTCCACCGACCTCTCCCCCGCCACCCGCGCGAGGCCGCTGTCTCCGCCGTCGGGCACTTCCAGCTCCAGCCGGGCGGCAAGGACGCCCCGAACCGGCACGTCCACTACGGTAACGCTGCCGCCTTCCTCTGCCGCGGGGCCCGCGGCCCCGAGGGTCAAGCCCGACGGCGACACCAACCGGGCGCCGACGCCGGTCTTTTCTGCCAGTACGGCGAGCAACTGGTCCAAACCGGCCCCGTGCGCGAGCTCGGCTGCCATGGCGTGGCTCGCTTGGTCTCCCAGTTGCAGGTGCTCCACGGACTCGCTCACCAGCAGGGAGTTGATTTCCTGCATGATTCCAACAAAGGGCGTCTGACGGCGCAGCTCGATGATGGGGAGTCCCGAGGCCTGGGCGTCCTCCAGCATGGCGGCCGGAATTTCGGGGAGGGCCGGACCTGTTTCCAGCGCCAGCGCCGCAATCCGGCGGGCAGCAAGTTCAGCGACGTAGGCGCTCCGCCGCTCACTGCTCACGCCGGCGAGCGCCTGGCCTCCGCTGAGCAGGAGTTCCCCGCCCCTGAGCAGCGGAGCGATGTCCAAAACTTCGCTGGAATGGACCCAGCGGACGGGCCTGGAAAGCGCGCCGGGGACGTCCGTGAGCAGCCGGGGATCAGCCTCTTTCAGACTGCTGGTACTCAATGCTTCGCCGAGGAGGATGGACATGACACTCCGTCAATTAGGATCTATTTATTCATGACACATAGTATCTTGTTGCTGTGACGTGGCGCACATAGCCTTAGAGGGTCCCTTTCATAAACGGAGGCTCTCCCCATGCAAGACAACCTCTCTCAAGCACAGACGGGTGGTCCGCAGTCGGGCCCGGCAACGGCGCCGGCCCACGACAGCGAAGCCTGGCTTCAACCAATTCCCGAGTCGGACCGCACCCGCAAAGTATCCGGACAGTTCTGGATCTGGGCGGGCGCCAACCTGGCTCCCATCAACTGGGTGCTGGGCGCACTCGGCATCCACCTGGGCCTCGGCTTCGCAGACACCGTCACTGTCCTGGTGCTGGGAAACCTGATCGGCATGCTCCTCTTCGGCTGCTTCGTCCTGCTGGGCCAAAAGACCGGGGCCACCGGCATGGTCCTGGCACGTGCAGCATTCGGACGGCGCGGCAACTACCTTCCCGCAGCCATCCAGGCACTCCTTGTCATCGGCTGGTGCGCTGTGAACACCTGGATCATCCTGGACCTGGTGATGGCGCTCTTCGGCACCCTCGGCTGGGTGGACCCGGACGCTCCCAACTATGCGTGGAAGATCGGGGTAGCCACTGCCATCATGGCCGCGCAGGTGGCGATCGCCTGGTTTGGCTACAAAGCCATCGCGGCATTCGAAAAATGGACCGTTCCTCCCACCATCCTGATCCTTGCCGTGATGTCCGCCGTGGCGTGGTTCGGCATGAAGATCGACTGGGGCTACGCAGGTCCGGCCGGCAACATCCTCCAAGGCTCCGAGCGCATTGCAGCTATGAGCGCCGTCATGACCGCCATCGGCATTGGCTGGGGCATCACGTGGTTCACATACGCCGCTGACTACTCGCGGTTCGTCAGCACCTCGGTCCCCAAGCGCAAGGTCTACCTCGCGTCGGTCCTGGGCCAGTTCATTCCGGTGGTCTGGCTCGGAGTCCTCGGTGCAAGCCTTGCGACCAACAGCGGGGAAGTGGATCCCGGCAAACTGATCGTGCAGAACTTCGGCGTCCTTGCCCTTCCGGTGCTCCTCATGGTCCTGCACGGGCCGATCGCCACGAACATCCTGAACATCTACACGTTCTCCGTGGCCACCCAGGCCCTGGACATCAACATCAACCGGCGCAAACTCAACCTGTTCGTCGGCGTCTTCTCCCTGATCGCCGTCATCTTCTTCATCTTCCAAGAGGACTTCGCAGCTGTTCTCGATGCGTGGCTGATCGGTCTCGTGGCCTGGGTTGCAGCCTGGGGCGGCATCATGCTGGTCCACTACTTCTGGCTGGACAGGCGCTGGCCCGCCAAGGTGGAACGCCTCTTCGACGGCGTGAACACGCCGCGCCTCCCGGTGGTCAACTGGGCCGGCGTCGTGTCCCTCCTGGCCGGAATCTTCTCCACCTGGCTGTTCATGTACGGACTGATTCCCGTCATGCAGGGGCCGATCGCCGTCGCCTTGGGCGGCTGGGACCTGTCCTGGTTGGCCGGTGGACTCACCAGCGCGGCCTGCTACGCCATCCTTGGCCCCCGGGTCCACAAAAGGTTTCTCCTCGCTGAGTCCAACCACATCTCGGTAACGCAGCCGGCACCGGCTCCCGCCCACGAACCCGCCGCACAAGCGCCCGCCAAGTAAGGATCGATCCCATGAACAAGCCCGCCTTCGCGGACTCACTCCATCCCATCAGCTGGCCGGAAGGCTTCAGGGCAGCAGCATCTTTCACCTTCGATGTTGATGCCGAGTCCTGCACCATCGCGCACGACCCCACCAGCACCCGCCGCATGTCCCTCATGAGCCACCAGTCCTACGGCCCCAAGATCGCCGTCCCGCGGATCCTGCAAATCCTGGAGCGGCAGGACATCAAGGGAACGTTCTTCATCCCGGGATTCACGGCCGAGAGTTACCCCGACGTCGTGCGCCGGATTGCCGACGCCGGCCATGAAATCGGCCACCACGGCTACCTTCACGAGCCCATGCAGGGAATTGACGCCGCCACTGAAGCCAGCTACCTGGACCGTGGATTGGACGCGCTCCACAAGGTTGCCGGCGTACGCCCCGTGGGGTACCGGGCACCCTGGTGGGAGTTGAACTGGCAGTCGCCGGCGCTGCTGGCCGACCGCGGCTTCCTCTACGATTCCAGCCTGCTCGACGGCGATGCCCCCTACCGCATGGCCGTCGCCGACGGTGACTCCCGTGACATCGTGGAGATCCCCGTCGACTGGGCCCTGGACGATTGGGAACAGTACGCCTTCTACCCTGGCGTCACGGGCAGCGGAGTCATCGAGAGCCCCGCCAAGGCGTTGGAAATGTGGACCCTCGAAGCCGAGGCCCACCACTCGCAGGGCAGCTGCTTCGTCCTGACCAACCACCCCTTCATCTCCGGCCGGCCCTCCCGCGCCGTGGCTTTGGAACAGCTGATCGAACGGGTGAAGGACCTGGACGGCATGTGGGTCACGACGTTGGCCGAGATCGCCGGGCACACGGCGTCAACGGTGCAGGAGATCCACACGCACGCGCGCATTGATGTTCCGATGTTCCCCGGGGCCGGTGCCTCGTTCCGCCCGGCCCAGGTGCGCAACCCGGAGCCCGCGCTTAACCGTTGACCGCGTTGATCCACACCCCGATCACCCATGTGCTGGCCGCCGCACACGCCAGTCCGAACTCCACGAGGATGCCGATGCCGGTGGCCTTGAGGGCAGCCAGGCTGGAGCGTGCGGCGGTCCGCAGATCGCGGGTGCGTGCCACCTCGCTCAGCAGCAATCCCAGCGCAAATCCCACAAAGAGCCCCACCACGGGGATGACGAACATGCCCACGACGCCCACCACGACACCCGCCAGCACTGATCTGTTGGGGATGCCGTGTTGCATCAGCTTCCTGCCGGTCAGCACCGCACTGGCAGCCATCCCGGCCACCACAAACACCATGCCGACGGCGAAGATCACCCAGCCAAGCGTCCCTGCTCCACCCCAGATGGCCCAAGCCAGCAAACTCACTCCGATGAGGATGCTGCCGGGCAGGATCGGGATGATCACTCCGGCGACGCCCACGGCAATGGCAAGGCCGCACAGGATGGTCACAATCACTTCGGCATTCATGGGCCCAGTCTAGGTGGCACCTTACGGTCCGGTCCGCCAGGTTGGACACGACTATCAGGCCGGGCACGAACTGCCTTAAGCAAAAACGACGGCGACGCTCCCCGTGAGGGGGCGTCGCCGTCGTGGTTGGTACAGCGGTGACCGCTACTTGGTGACGGCAGCCGCTACAGCCGCGGTGACGGCAGGTGCCACGCGGGCATCAAGCGGGCTCGGCACGATGTAGTCGGCGGAAAGGTCCTCTTCGGCAAGCTGGGCGATGGCCCGGGCTGCCGCGATCTTCATCTCAGAGGTGATGCGCCGTGCACCGGCGTCCAGGGCTCCGCGGAAGATACCCGGGAAGGCCAGGACGTTGTTGATCTGGTTCGGGAAGTCGCTGCGGCCGGTGGCTACAACAGCTGCGTGCTGGCGTGCGACCTCAGGCAGGACCTCCGGGTCCGGGTTGGAAAGGGCGAACACGATCGACTGGTCGTTCATGAGCTTCAGGTGTTCCTCGGCCAGCTTGGAGGAGGAGACACCCACGAAGACGTCCGCGCCGGTGAGTGCTTCGCCCGGTCCGCCGGTAACAGCGCGCGGGTTGGTGCGCTGGGCGAAGCGTGCCTTGACGCTGCCGGCATCAGCCACGAGGTCGGCGCGCTCTGCGTTGATGACACCCTTGGAGTCGAGCAGGATGACGTCCTTGACACCCACGGCCAGGAGGATCTCGGCGATGGCGATGCCTGCCGCGCCTGCGCCGGACACAACAACCTTGAGATTTTCGATCTCGCGGTTGGTCACCTTTGCTGCATTGGTCAAGGCGGCAAGGACCACGACGGCGGTGCCGTGCTGGTCATCGTGCATGACGGGGCAGTCGAGGGCCTCGATGAGGCGCTCTTCCAGTTCAAAGCAGCGCGGAGCGGAGATGTCCTCGAGGTTGACCGCGCCAAAGCTCGGGCGGAGGCGGACCAGGGTTTCAATGATCTCGTCAACGTCCGTGGTGTTGAGGACCAGCGGGATGGAATCCAGATCGCCGAAGGTCTTGAACAGTGCGGACTTGCCTTCCATGACCGGCAGGGAGGCGCTTGCGCCGATGTTGCCCAGGCCAAGGACTGCCGTGCCGTCGCTGACCACTACTACAAGGCGCTCGGCCCAGGTGTGGGTGCGGGCCAGCTTCGGATCTGCATGGATGGCGCGGCTGACCTCGGCGACGCCGGGGGTGTACGCGATGGAAAGATCGCGCTTGTCATTGAGGGGGACCGTGCTGGATACGGTCAGCTTTCCGCCTTCGTGGGCCTTGAAGATTTCCTCTTCGGTCAGCACAAGGGCGGTGGTGTTGTCAGGTGAAATTGTCTCAGTGGACACGTCTTTGTCTCCTCAGGCTAGCCGTGGACCCACGGCGTGGTGAATGGCAGGGACAGAACTGCGGGTTCGGGCCAATGGTGGCTGGCCCGGCGGTGAGTCTGAAGATTTGGGCTGCTAGCCGCTTCGGTTATTCCAGCCTAGGGAACGTCGGGGAGAGGTAGATTCAATACCTAGAGAGACGATTCGAGAGTAAAACGTTTTTGCAGAACAAAATGTGATTCAGGTCATGCGAAAACGCGGGCTTTTGGCCCCTGGAGGTCTAGACCAGTACAAAGGACCGGGGTGCGGCACCCTGGCTGCCCGAGTCGCGTTCACTCCCCGGCTACGAGGCTGCAGGCCTTCTTGAGGTCCTTCTCCGCTTCGAACAACGACAACCGCCGGCACCGCACGGCCTGGACCAGACCACTCACCAGATGCAACAGGATGCGCGCCTTCACGGGGTCATTGCCCGGGTCCTTGCTCAGTGAGTTCACCACTTCTTCGGACAGGGCATCGATCTCCCGCAGCAGCTGGGCTGTGTCGCTGTCCTTTCCTGCGGGGCGGATCAGGCAGTGTTCCACACCCGGCTGCATGACCCGCAGATGGAAGATCTCCATCATCAGGCCCGCAAGGGCGTGGCTGTTCCCCTGCCGCTGCCGGACGCCGTCGCGCAATTCCCGCAACTGCTGCCGGTACACCGCCAACATAAGGTGCGCGGTGGAAGGGAAGTAACGGTAGAGAGTGCCCAGGGGCACGTCTGCACGGGCAGCAACGTCGGAAAGGCTCAGGGTGTCGAACTGGCGCTGGGCGAAGCCCGCCGCCGTCCTGAGGATGCGGGCGTAACGCAACAACTGCCGCGGGGTAGTGGGCGCGGCAGCCATGCGGGGAAGCCCTGTGGTCAGGTCCAGGGAGTACGGTTCCAGTGAATTTGCTGCAGACATCTCCGACGATTTCCTGGGAAGCTGGCAAGGACGCGGCGGACTGGAGCGAGGGGCCCCTGCTGACCGACCGCATCAATGATACGGGAGCTTCTTGACCGTTTCCTGAAAGTCCCTCGAGCACCGGCACAGCATGCCGTTCCCGGTATTCGCGGCGCGGCACCCTAAACTTCTGGGAGGTTTCAGTCTCGCGCGGAAGGCACACACATGGGGAAATTACGACGCCGGATGGCGGCTGCGGTAGTGACCGCAGCTGCGGCGGCCATGGCACTTACTCCCCTGCCGGCGTCGGCGGCGCCCAGCAACGGCCCGGACCCGGTGGTCCAGGGTGAACCTTTTGTGGGGAAGACGTTGACCACCGAGATCGGCCCCTACACCTTCTATGGGTGCGGGGGCGGCAAGGGACCGGACTTCACCATCTACTGGACCCGCGACGGATTCCTGGTAGCCGGCGAAACCGGCCGAAACTATGTGCTGCAGCAGGACGACACGGGCGGACGGATGGCCGCGCACCTTACCGCCAGCAAGAACTCATGCTCCGGCGAAACCCTGCACAGCAACGAAACAGCGCCCGTGGGAGCCGTGAACCGGGCCAGGGGATTCACCGGCCGGGCCTTCGAACTTCTGGCGCGGGGCAGCGACGGCACGTTGTCGCTCTACGGTCGCACAGGCAAAGCGTGGGACCCTGCACGGACCGTCGGCTGGGGTTGGCAGGGCTTCAACAGCGTCCTCTCCCCCGGCGACTTCAACGGCGACGGCAAGTCGGACGTCCTTGCGCGGGACACCGCAGGAACCCTCTACCTTTACGCCGGCGACGGCACGGGAGGGTGGAAACCCGCCCAAACCATCGGCAAGGGCTGGAACATCTTCGACTCCATCGTCAGCCCCGGGGACTTCAACGGGGACGGCACCAATGACATCCTCGCCCGCGAACCCGGTGGCGCCCTTTATCTCTACCCGGGCAACGGCTCCGGGGGCTGGTTGGCGCGGACCGCCGTCGGGCAGGGCTGGCAGGTGATGGACGCCCTCCTGACACCCGGCGATTTCAACGGCGACGGCAAAACTGATGTCCTGGCGCGCGACCGCAACGGCTACCTCTACTTCTACGGCGGCAACGGCGCAGGCGGTTGGGCGCGGTCCTGGCTGATCGGCGTCGGATGGAGCGCCCTGAAGTCGGTGGGTGCCGCCGGAGATTTCGACGGGGACGGCTCCCCGGACGTCTACGGCGTGGATCCGCAAGGACGCCTGGTGGTCTATTACAGCGACGGCCGGACCGGGTGGCGGGGTTCGGAAGTCGTCGGCAGCGGCTGGGGTGGTTTCACAGCGATCTTCTAGGTGATTCCCAGGAGCGGTATCATATAAGGGCATAAGTCTGGGGAGGACACCATGAGCGCTTCATCACGCCCTACGTTCGGCGTGCGCCGGGCGGTGGCGGGAATTGCGGCCGCAATCGTCGCCGCAGTCACTTTCGCACCGGCGCCTGCCATGGCCGCCGCGGAACCCGACCAGCCGGTGGTCCACGGAGCGCCGTTCGTCGGATCAACACTCACTGTGGAGATCGAACAGGGCTCGTACATGGGCTGCGGCCTCGCGGCCGGTCCCGACTACAGCATCTACTGGACCCGCGACGGTGTCATCTCCTCCAGGCAGTGGCCAAACTACGTCCTCACTGAAGAGGACCAGGGCAAAACCATTGCGGCACACCTTGTAGCCAGCCAGAACGGGTGCGGGGGCCAGCAGGTGTCCAGCGAGGAGACCCCGCCTGTTTCAGCGTCCAACCGGGCCAACGGCTTCACAGGCCGCGGCGCCTTCGAGCTGCTCGCACGCCGCACCGACGGAACGCTCATGCTCTATCCCCGGATCAACAACGCCTGGGAACCGGCGCGCATTATTGGCCCCGGCTGGAACGGCTTCGACACAGTGTTCTCGCCCGGCGACTTCAGCGGTAACGGCGCCAACGACGTCCTCGCCAAGGACTCGGCAGGCCGGCTGTTCCTCTACGAAGGCACAGGTAGCGGCGGCTTCGTAGCCGGTCGCCAAATCGGCAGCGGCTGGAACGGCTTCACGTCGATCGTCTCTCCCGGCGATTTCAACGGCGACGGCGTTAACGACGTCCTCGCCAGGGATACCACCGGAAACCTGTACCTCTACCCAGGCAACGGGCAGGGCGGTTGGCTTAACCGCTCCTTGGTGGGCACCGGGTGGAACATCCTCAACCAGATCATCACCCCCGGCGACTTCAACGGTGACCACGACGTCGACATCCTGGCCCGCGATACTTCCGGCAACCTGCGTCTCTACGCCGGCAACGGCGCCGGAGGTTGGCGCGGCTCAGCAACCATCGGCTGGGGCTGGGGCGGCATGTCCGCCATCGCCGCAGCAGGAGACATCGACGCCAACGGCAATGTGGACGTGTTCGCAGTGGACGGTTCCGGCCAGTTGTTGGCTTACTACGGCAACGGCGACGGCGGGTGGAACGGTTCGGGCGTCATCGGCTGGGGTTGGGGCGCGTTCAACCCGGTGTTCTAAACCGATTTCGGTTGGTTTTGGGGTTTGACTTGCTTTAAGCCTGGAAATGTTCCCAGGAAATTCCCAGACGCCGGCTTTCCCGATGTACCCTCAAGTCACTTACACCGGCTCGGTTATCTGCAACCAGCCTGACTTGGGGGAACAATGGGGATCACTCCTGCCCGCCGTGCGCGCACCTGGCTCGCTGTATACGTCACGTTTTTTCTTCTTATCAGCGGCCTTGGGTCGGCACCCGCAGCGCTGGCCGACGACGCGTTCGCTCCCGTCCCGGTAGCAGTATCCACCACCCCAACGTCCATCGGTGCCGGCGGCCATGCCCAGTCACGGATCACCCTCAAGGCCTCAGCACCGATCGCAGACGTTTACGTCGCCTTCCGGAACACAGCGACGGGCACGGTCCACCGCGAGGTGACCCAGGGTTCCTACAACCCAACGGACTCCACGTACACGTTCGAGGTCTTCTTCGCGCCGGGAGCCGCTCCGGGCAGCTACCGTGCCCAGTACGTGGAAATTCAGACCGAGGCCGGTCACGTCATCGTGTACTGGCGTGACGGATCCCTGAACTACAACCCGGACAACCTTCCGAGCTCCGGAACAGCGGCCGTTCCGTTGGATACCCTGGACTTCAACTATTCCTCCACAGTCAGCCTCGATCGTCCCCACACCAGCGGGTTCTACCGTGACAACTACTGGGACGCTTACACAATGAGCTTGCTGATCCGTGATCCCTGGGGCCGGCTCGGGCTGTTTCCCACAGGAGGAAACGGTACTTGGAAACAGGCCTACGAGGTCGGATCCGGATGGAACATCTTCAACACCATGATCGCGGCCGGCGACTTCAATAATGACGGCGAGAACGACGTTATTGCCCGCGACGCTGCCGGCTCACTCTTCCTGTACCCCGGCACTTGGTACGGCGGCTGGAATCCCCGTCAACAAATCGGTTGGGGCTGGGGAATCTTCAGTTCGATCTTCGCCGCTGGGGACTTCAACGGCGATGGCAACAATGACCTCCTGGCACGCAAGACAAACGGCGAACTGATTCTCTATCCGGGCAACGGCCACGGCGGTTTCCTGTCTGCTTCCACCGTGGGCTGGGGATGGAGCGGCATGACTGCGATCTTCTCCCCCGGCGACTTCGATGGTGACCGCAAACCCGACGTCCTGGCCAGGAACACCGCGGGAAACCTCGTCTTCTACGGCGGCAACGGTTCAGGCGGGTGGACCACCAGTCGGGTCATAGGCCAGGGTTGGAACGCGATCACCAAACTGGGCGGCGTGGGCGACTTCGACGGCGACGGCACGAACGACGTCTGGGGCATCGACACCGCCGGGCAAATGCGGATGTACTACGGCAACAACGCGGGCGGCTGGAAAGGATCCGGCGTCGTGGGGTGGGGCTGGGGCGAATTCACGGCCGTCTTCTAGGCCACGCTCTTGATTTTCACCACGAAGACGGCTCCCAGGAGCCCGATCACGGCTGCGGCTACGTACAGCGAGACGTAGCCGCCAAGGTTCTTGACGAACAGATAGGCGATTGCCGGCGCCAATACCTGCGGCAGTGAGTTGGCGATATTGACGACGCCTAGGTCCTTTCCGCGGTCGAGGGCTGCGGGGAGGACCTGGGTGATCAGCGCGAAGTCGACTGCCAGGTAGGCTCCAAAGCCGATCCCCAGCACCAAGGCGCCGGAAATCGCCCCGACCCAGGTCGGTGCGAAAGCGAGGATCAGCGAGGCCATTGCGATGATGGCTGATGAAGCAATCACCAAAGGCTTCCGCTTGCCCATCCTGTCACTGAGCCTTCCGCCCACAACACTGGTAATGATCACGGTGACCGCATACAGGCCCGTAACCACAAGAACACCGACTTCGGGTTCGATGCCTTCGGTCTCCTTCAGGCGTACTGCGTCCCCCAGGAAGAAGAGCAGGTAGATCGTCACCATGTGATTGCCTGTGCTCACCAGGAACCTGGTCAGCCAAGCCCATGCGAAGTCCGGGTAGCGTTTGGGCGAGACCCAGAAGCCCCGGAGGAATCCAAGCAGCCTGAACGCGGGACGCTCACCGGCAGGCAGGGGCTGATCGTCGCTCTTGAAGAGATAGAGAACAATGCCGGCCAGCAGCGACGCGGCGCACACCCAGTATCCTGCGGCAAAGTTACCGGCAACGACGGCGGCAATCACCGCGCCGACCAGAATGCCGACCGTCTGGCCCATAGCGGCCAAACCGCCCACCGTTCCCCGCTGTGGAACGGGAACCCTGTCCGGGACAGCTGCAAAAATCGCAGCGTACATGGCGTTCGCCCCCGCCTGCACGAGGCACCACAGCAAGGTCATGACGGCAACATTGGGGGCACCGGCCAAGGCGACCAAAGCCGCAGCGGCAAGGACCGCCCCCATCAGGACCCAGGGAACACGGCGGCCGTAGCGGGAGGTTGTCCGGTCACTGAAGGCACCAAAGAGCGGGTTGGCAACCAAGGAAACAGCAGCGCCGCACCCGGTCACCAATGCCAGGATTGCTTCCTTCTCCGCAGCGTTGAAATGCTCCGCCTGTTGCCCCAGGAGGACCTGGAGAGGACCGAAGAAAGCGGCGTTGATGCCAAGGTTGACCAGCACCACGCCGGTGACCCACAGTCCCCGGACGCGTTCCACGGGTTCGGCGAGTGCCGTCGTCGTTCTTGACGCTCCGATCAAAGGGTCGGGGACCGGCCCCGGAAGGTCGGACAAACTCATGGCAGGTTCCCCCCTGTTTCAAGTGTTTGGCTTCAGCCTAGCGCGGGCGGAGGGCGCCCAACCCTCCTGCGCGCCCGTCATATCCACATAGATCCGGTCAACCGTGCCGCCCGCGCGATTCCAGCGTTAGTGTGGCATCACACCCAGAAGGAGAAACCTTGAGCGAGCATCTGAACACGGCCGATCTCTACGACGAGCGCGGCGAGGACCTGGAATCCATCTCTGTACAGTTTCAAAACTTCGGCGGTGAATCGCACTTCAGCGGACCGGCCCGGACTATCCGGTGCTTTGAGGACAATGCACTCGTCAAGACCGTGCTTGCTACTCCCGGTGAAGGCGCTGTCCTGGTTGTCGACGGCCAAGGGTCATTGCGTACCGCCCTCATGGGGGACCTGATCGCGGCGAGCGCCGTGGCCAACGGATGGGCCGGCGTCATCATCAACGGGGCAGTCAGGGACCGTGAAGCGCTGGCAACTTTGTCCCTTGGCATAAAGGCCCTGGGGAGCAACCCCAAAAAGAGCGCCAAAACCGGCGTAGGGGAAGTCGACGTGGAGATCGTCATCGACCATGTCCGGATCCAGCCCGGCGTCATGGTGTACAGCGATCCCGACGGCATCCTGGTGGAACGCTAAGGATTCCCGGTTCCGTCCGGCAATTCCTTCGGGAATCAAACAGGGATTAGGATAGTTACTGAAAGCAACTATCTGTCGCTTCCCGATTTCCTTCTGCTTCCTTGGAGAACCACATGTCCAAATACGCCTCAGCCAGGGCCGCCGGCGAGGTGCTGACCCACCGTCAGACCCTCACCGTGATGGTGGGACTCATGCTCGGCCTGTTCCTGTCCTCACTGGATCAGACCATTGTGTCGACGTCCATCTACACCATCGCCAACGATCTTGATGGATTGTCCCTCCAAGCGTGGGCAACTACCGCCTACCTCATCACATCCACCGTCAGCACACCCCTGTACGGCAAACTCAGCGACATCTTTGGCCGACGCCCGCTGTATCTGGTGGCCATTGCGATCTTCCTGGCCGGTTCGCTGTATGCGGGTTCGGTCCATTCCATGACTGAGCTCGCAATGGCCCGGGGCGTGCAAGGGCTTGGAGCAGGCGGCCTCATGGCCCTGGCTCTTACGATCATCGGGGACATTGTTGCTTTGAAGGACCGGGCCAAGTACCAGGGCTACTTCATGTCCGTATTCGGCATTTCCTCGGTCCTGGGGCCCGTGATCGGCGGCGCCCTGGCCGGTGCAAGCAACATCCTCGGTTTTGACGGTTGGCGCTGGGTCTTTTTCATCAACCTCCCCATCGGCCTTGCCGCGCTGGTTGTGGTCTACATGTTCCTGCATCTGCCGGCCCGGCATGTGAAGCAGAAGATCGATTACTGGGGTGCTGCCACCATCACGTTGGGGATCGTGCCGTTGCTTCTGGTCGCCGAGCAAGGCCGCACCTGGGGTTGGGCCTCGGGCGCCTCCTGGCTCTGCTACGGACTCGGCGTGGTGGGCATCGGAGCCTTCCTGTTCGTCGAAAAGAAGGCCGGCGACTACGCGCTCATCCCGCTTCGACTGTTCAGCAACGCCACCTTCGGGCTCTCGTCGCTGCTGAACTTCATCATTGGCATCGGAATGTTCGGTGCCATCGCGATGCTCCCCATGTACCTGCAGCTGGTCAAGGGCCTCACCCCCACCGAAGCCGGCCTCATGATGATCACATTCACCATCGGCATCCTGTTCGGGTCCATCAGCGCCGGCCGCACCATCTCATCCTCCGGCGTCTACCGGATCTTCCCCATCCTTGGCACGGCCATTCTTGCCGGCGCCGCCCTGGCCATGGGCCTCGTCCTGGGGGTTGATACCGGGCTCTGGGTGCCGGGGCTGATTGCAGTGTTCTTCGGCGTTGGACTCGGCTTCTGCATGCAGCCGCTGACACTCGCGATGCAGGTGTCCGTCCCGCCCAAGGATATGGGGGTGGGAACCTCCACGGCAGCGTTCTTCCGCTCCATGGGCGGAGCCGTCGGCACGGCCGTCTTCATCTCCCTGCTCTTCAGCCTGGCCGCCGACAAGATCGCCGATGGCATGAAGGCCGCGGTCTCCAACCCCGATTACCAAGCCGTGATGAAGGACCCTGCCGTTGCCGGTGACCCCGCCAACGCCAAGCTGTTCGATTTCTTCAAGAACGGCGCAAGCAACGACTCCCTCAATGACACCAGCTGGGTCCACGCCGCCAACAGCACCCTCACCAGGCCCATCACTGAGGGGTTCGCGCAGGCAATCGACGTCGTCATGTTGACGGCTGCAGGCCTGATGGTCATTGCGTTCCTGATCAGCTTCGCCCTGCCCAACAAGAAACTAACCGACCCCAAGTCGGCCGCCAAGGAAGCAGCCCCAGCTCACTAGGCCTACTTCTTTGATTCATGGGCCTTACTGCTCCTTGTGTTCATTTCATTGACGCAACCAAGGTCAAAAGCCCACTTCAGAGCGGGAATTGAAGCCTGAGGATCCAAAAAGGATGACATGCATTCACTTAGTGAATGCATGTCATCCTTTCCTTGTGACTGGAACTTGTCCGATATGACGTGCCACACTGTGTAGCGCGTGTGCACCGGCGTCCCCGTCGGTCAAGCCGATGACGACTGCACCGTGAATCCCAACCACAAGTCCCAAGGGAGAACCATGTCCAACTCCAGCGCTGAAGGCACCCCACCAGTCTCCCGAAAGGTGGTCGGCCTCGCGGTCGCGGGAGCTGTGGGCGGATTCCTGTTCGGGTTCGACTCGTCCGTTGTGAACGGGGCCGTCGATGCCATGAAGGATGAGTTCGTTCTGAGCGAGGCCGTGACCGGTTTTGCGGTTGCCATCGCCCTGCTTGGATGCGCCTTGGGTGCTTACCTGGCCGGCAAAGTCGCCGACCGCTATGGCCGCATCCCGGCCATGAAGATCGGCGCCATCCTCTTCCTGGTGAGCTCCCTTGGAACGGGCCTGGCGTTCAGCGTCTGGGACCTTATCTTCTGGCGCCTCGTGGGCGGCCTCGGCATCGGCCTGGCATCGGTGATCGCCCCCGCCTACATTTCGGAGATCTCGCCCCGCCACGTACGTGGCCGCCTGGCCTCACTCCAACAGCTGGCCATCACCACCGGCATCTTCGCCGCGCTCCTGTCCGACGCACTGCTTGCTAACTCCGCGGGCAGCGCCGCCAACGACTTCTGGCTGGGCATCGAAGCCTGGCGCTGGATGTTCATTGCCTGCGCTCTTCCGGCCGCCGTCTATGGCCTGATCGCCTACCGCTTGCCGGAGTCCCCGCGATTCCTTGTGCTCAACGGCAAGGACAAGGAAGCCCGCAAGGTCTTCGACGCCATCATGCCCGGCGAAGACATCGAGCGCCACATCCGCGAGATCCGCGAGGGAATCCAGGAAGACGAACTCTCCAGCAAGAAGGGCTCCCTGCGCGGCAAGGCATTCGGATTGCAGCCCGTGGTCTGGATCGGCATCATCTTGTCCGTGTTGCAGCAGTTCGTGGGCATCAACGTGATCTTCTACTACTCCACCACGCTGTGGAAGGCAGTCGGCTTCCAAGAGAAGGACTCGCTGACCATCTCAGTGGCAACTTCGGTCACCAACATCCTGGTCACCTTGGTGGCCATCGCCTTGGTGGACCGTGTGGGTCGTCGCCCGATCCTGCTGACGGGTTCCATTGGCATGGCCGTGTCCCTTGGGGTCATGGCGGTCGCGTTTTCCTCGGCTACCGGAACCGGCACGGCCATTTCCCTGCCGGGCGGCTGGGGTCCGGCCGCGTTGGTGGCGGCTAACGTCTTCGTGATCAGCTTCGGAGCTTCCTGGGGCCCCCTCGTGTGGGTCCTGTTGGGCGAGATCTTCCCTTCACGCATCCGCGCGCGCGCCCTTGGCTTGGCTGCGGCAGCGCAGTGGATTGCCAACTTCGCCATCACGCTGAGTTTTCCTGTCATGGCGGCAGCCTCGCTTCCGCTGACGTACGCCATGTACGCAGCGTTCGCTGCGGCGTCGTTCTTCTTTGTCATGTTCAAGGTGCCGGAGACCAACGGCATGTCCCTTGAGCAGGCGGAAACGCTCTTCGTGCCCAAGGGCGTCCCCGTAACACCGCTGCCGACGGCCGACCAGCCCAAGTAGGTCGCAAAAGTGCGCGTTTTGACGGCTCGAAACGCGCACTGCTGCTACTTAGTTGGGTGCTGGACTAGGTGGGGTTCGTGGGCCTTCAGGTAGTTGCGCCCGCCGAATGCCACCAGGATGGCGAACACCATGGCCACGGCGCCGGCGAAGAACGGCACCTGGGGACCGAAATGTTCGCCGAGCTGCGCGGCCGCGAACGGCGCCAGTGCACCGCCCATCCAGCGGACAAAGTTATACCCGGCGGAGGCAACGGGTCGCGGTGAATCGGAAACACCCATGGCCAGTTCGGTGTAGATCGTATTGTTGACGCCCAGCAGGGCGCCGGCAGCGATGACAAGCACGACGACGGCCGGCACCGAGTGCCCCGCGGCGAGTCCCAGCCCGATCAGGTCGAGCATGAGGAAGAACAGCGTCCCGGTGAGGACCTTGACCGCACCGAAGCGATTCTGCAGGACCGGGGCCACAAAAACCGAGAACACTGCAACAGCAACGCCCCAACCGAAGAACACTCCCCCGATGCCGTACGCGTCCATGCCAAGGATGAACGGGGTGAAGGCCAGGATGGTGAAGAAGCCGTAGTTGTAGAACAGCGCACTGGCGGCGGTGGTGCTGAGACCCTTATGGCCGAGCGCAAGGAGCGGATCCCGCAGCCGCGCTTTCTTGGCAGGGGCCGGGGTCTTGGGCAGCAAAGCGATCAGGGCGATGAAAGCGGCAGCCATCAGGACCGCGGTGCCAAAGAAGGGGGCACGCCACTGCCAGCCACCCAACAAGGCACCCAGCAGTGGTCCGAGCGAGATACCCAGGCCCAAGGCTGCCTCATAGAGGATGATCGCCGTTCCGGTTCCACCGCTGGCAACGCCGACGATCACCGCCAACGCCGTGGCCACGAACAACGCATTACCCAGTCCCCAGCCGGCACGGAAGCCCACCAGCTGTTCCACACTGCCGGAGAGCCCGGACAGCGAAGCGAACACCACGATCACCGCGAGGCCAATCAGCAGCGTTTTCTTGCCGCCGATCCGCGAGGAAACGAAGCCGCTAATGAGCATGGCCACGGCCGTCACCAGGAAGTAGCTGGTGAACAAGAGGGACACTTCGCTGG
Organism: Paenarthrobacter sp. YJN-5; assembly: GCF_015040095.1. Lineage (NCBI taxonomy): Bacteria > Bacillati > Actinomycetota > Actinomycetes > Micrococcales > Micrococcaceae > Paenarthrobacter > Paenarthrobacter sp. YJN-5. Next base: position 427,881 of record NZ_CP053544.1, on the reverse strand, counting down.
TGGAGGCGTCCAGGTTTTCGGCGATCGCGGGAAGAATGGGGTCAACAAGGCCGATACCCATGAAGGCGAATACTGCGGCGAGGGCCGTTGCCCACACTGCCTTGGGCTGCTTGAGGAAAGAAACCTTCTCGGCTTCCAAGGTGTTTTCGGCGCTTGTTGAGGCGTCAGCCAACTGGCGTGACATGGGGTGTGCCCCTTTCGGATTAGTTCTGGAAAGCGTTGTTGATCTTTGTGATCACGGGCAGTGCCGCCGTCAGGTGCCCAAGTTCGTCGTCGCTGAGTTCCTGCAACAGCGTGGCTACCAGCTCGTTCCTGCGCTGGTTGGCAGAGTCGACGGCGGTCATGCCGGCTTGGGTGATGGCGACCTGCACGGCCCGGGAGTCATCGGGGTCCGGCTGCCTGCTGACGAGGCCTGCGCGCTCAAGCTTGATGATTTGTTCGGTAGCGCTGGGGACCTTGATTCCAAGGTTCCGGGCGACGTCTCCGACGCGGAGACCGCCGTCGGAAATCATGGCCAGCAGGCTGAGCTGCGCTGCCGTGAGATCCCCTTCAGGGTCCAGCCGGCGGAACATGTATACGCCCAAGCGCAGGGTCTCACGGAATTCCTGCGCTAGGTCGAGGAGCGCGGGATCGAAAGCTTTGATCATATTTAGGTACCCTAATAGTTAGGGTACCTAAATGTCAACAATGTCCCAACTGGGTCGCAGCTAAGCGCGTTTTCAGCCGTGAGAACGCGCACTAATGCGACCTGGTTGGGTTGGCCAAAAAAGCTTGCCGCGGGCTGCAACTAAGTATTGCTAAGTACCGCTACTCAGTCTTACTATGTACTGGTAGTTAGTAAGACTGAGTAGCGAGAGGTCTCCCATGGGAAAGCAAATGACGGAGATGCTCAAGGGGACGCTGGAAGGCATCGTTCTGGCCCTCCTCACCGGACAAGCCGCGTACGGATACGAAATAACCACCAAATTGCGGGCCCGGGGCTTCACCGATATCGCCGAAGGCACCGTGTATGCCCTATTGGTCCGGATTGAGCAGAAGGGCCTGGTGGACGTCGAGAAGCGTCCGTCGGAAAAAGGTCCACCCCGCAAGGTGTACACGCTCAATACCAAGGGCGAGAACGAACTCAAGGAATTTTGGAACACGTGGAGCTTCTTGTCCGAACGGCTCGAAGAACTCCGCAAGGGAGGGAACTGACATGACGGCGAAATGGATCGAAACGGTCACCGGATCACTCGAACAAAAGAAGCAGTACAAGCAGGCGAAATCCCGGATGGACGCGCTCCCCGAGCCGTACCGGACCGTGGCCGCTGCCTACAACCGGTACCTGATGTACTACGGCGGCGTGACCGAGGGCGGGACCATGGTCCAGATGTTCACGGACCTCGCCGATCTCTGGGAACGTGCAGCGATCGACGGCGCACCCATCGGCGGGATTGTCGGGGAGGACCCCATCGAGTTCGCTGAAACCTTCGCCCAGGCCTACGGGGGGAAGCGCTGGATCGACAAGGAACGCGAACGGCTCACCAAGGCCGTGGAAGACGCCAAAAAGAAGGAGGAGTGAGTCATGAGCCTTCCAGCTTCGGCCCCGGCAATTGTTGTGGAGGGCGTCCGGAAGTCCTTCAAGGACACCGATGTTCTTCGAGGCGTCGATTTCGACGTTCCACGCGGGAGCATCTTCGCGTTGTTGGGCTCCAATGGAGCAGGGAAGACCACGCTGGTGAGGATCCTGTCCACGCTGCTCGCAGCGGACGGCGGGGAAGCCGCCGTCGAGGGCTTCGACGTCGGCGCCCAGCCTCATAAGGTTCGCGAAGTCATCAGCCTGACCGGGCAGTTCGCTGCCGTCGACGAGATCCTCACGGGCAGGGAGAACCTGGTGCTGGTGGCAAGGTTGCGGCATCTGGCGCACCCGCAACAAGCCGCAGACCAGTTGCTTGCGCGGTTCGGACTCACGGACGCGGGGGCGCGGAAGGCCGCAACCTACTCAGGCGGCATGCGCCGTCGGCTGGATATTGCCATGAGCCTGGTCGGCGAACCTCGGGTCGTCTTCCTCGATGAGCCCACCACGGGGCTTGATCCCGAGGCCAGGCTGGAAGTGTGGGACATCGTCAGGAACCTCGCCAGCCAAGGCACTACCGTGCTCCTCACCACCCAGTACCTTGACGAGGCGGAGAACCTCGCGGACAGAATCGCCATCCTGCACGGCGGCCGGATCATCGCCAATGGAACGTTGGCGGAACTCAAGCGCCTCCTTCCGCCAGCCACGGTGGAGTATGTCGAAAAGCAACCCAGCCTCGAGGCCATCTTCCTTGCGCTGGTGGGACATGGCGAATCAGTGAAGGACAGGTCATGAGCACGCATTTCGTGATGGATACCGCGGTACTGACCGGCCGTTCCATGCGGCACATCTTCCGGAGCGTGGACACCATCATCACCACCGCGATCACACCGATCGCCTTGATGCTGCTGTTCGTCTACGTCTTTGGGGGCGCCATCCGCACCGGGACTTCCAACTATGTGAACTACCTCCTGCCCGGCATCATGCTGATCGCCATCGCCTCGGGCATTGCCTACACGGCGGTCCGCCTCTTCACCGATTTGCAGGGCGGAATTTTCGAGCGGTTCCGGTCAATGCCGGTATCACGGTAGTCGGTACTCTGGGCGCACGTCCTGACGTCCCTCGCGGCAAACGGCCTATCCTTGGTGATCATTGTTGGCGTTGCGCTTCTCATGGGATTCCGCACATCGGCCACCATCCTTGACTGGCTCGCAGTGGCCGGCATCCTGGCACTTTTCACGCTTGCCCTGACCTGGATAGCCATCATCGCCGGGCTCTCCGCGAAATCGGTGGACGGTGCGGGAGGATTCTCCTACCCGTTGATCTTCCTGCCCTTCATCAGCTCGGCTTTCGTCCCCACGGACACCATGCCGGGACCTGTCCGCTGGTTCGCGGAAAACCAGCCGGTCACGTCGATCGTCAACACCCTCCAGAACCTGTTCGCGCAGGAGCCCGTGGGATCGGACATTTGGGTGGCACTGGCGTGGTGCCTCGGCATCCTCGCGGTGGCGTACGCCGCTGCCAACGGGATCTACCGACGGAGAAACGGTTAGGGAGGCGCGGACGTGGTGCTGCGCAGGCACCACGTCCGCGGTCGATTAAGCCGCCACGACATCCGCCAACCGATCGATTGGTCAATTACCCACACTTGGCTATAGCTTGGTCAAGCAGATTTGTAACGGCCGTCACCTTTGTGACGGTTCTTTCGAAGGGTTCTTGAACAAACATGTCAGACCAAACAACCACGGGGCAGCGCGCCGCCTCAAGCAGGGACAGCGAACCACACCTGTCACGCGCGCTCAGCAACCGCCACATTCAGCTCCTCGCTATCGGCGGCGCAATCGGAACCGGCCTGTTCATGGGTTCGGGCAAGACCATTTCCGTAGCCGGCCCTTCCGTCATCTTTGTCTACATGATCATCGGCTTCATGCTCTTCTTCGTGATGCGCGCCATGGGCCAACTCCTGCTGTCCAACCTCAACTACAAGTCCTTCAGCGACTTCGCGGGCGACCTCCTGGGACCCTGGGCGGGCTTCTTCACGGGCTGGACGTACTGGTTCTGCTGGGTAGTAACGGGCGTCGCGGACGTCATCGCGATCGCCGGTTACGCCAACGAGCTCTGGCCTGGTATCCAATTGTGGATCCCGGGCCTGGCCACCATCCTCATCCTGCTGCTCCTGAACCTGCCCACTGTCAAAGCTTTCGGCGAGACGGAATTCTGGTTCGCGCTGATCAAGATCGTGGCAATCGTTGCCCTGATCGTTGTTGGCCTCGTGATGATCTTCACCGGCTTCCAGTCGAACGCCGGCACGGCCAGCTTCACCAACCTGTGGAGCCACGGCGGTTTCTTCCCCAAGGAATTCATGGGCTTCGTGGCCGGCTTCCAGATCGCTGTCTTCGCGTTCGTGGGTATCGAGTTGGTTGGCACCGCGGCAGCTGAAACCAAGAACCCGGAGCACAACCTCCCCCGCGCCATCAACGCCATTCCGTTGCGCGTCATGCTCTTTTACGTAGGCGCCCTCATCATCCTCATGTCCGTTACCCCGTGGACCGAGTTCAAGGCCGGGCACAGCCCCTTCATCGCGATGTTCTCCTTGGCCGGCCTCGGCATGGCCGCGACCGTGGTGAACCTGGTGGTGCTGACTTCTGCAATGTCCTCGGCCAACTCCGGTATCTACTCAACCTCCCGGATGGTCTTCGGCCTCGCGAACGACGGCGACGCGCCCAAGCTTTTCGGCCACCTCTCCCGCCGCAAAGTACCCCAGAACGCCCTGTTCCTGTCCTGCGTCCTGCTGCTGGCCGGCGTCGTCCTCCTCTACGCCGGCAAGGACGTTGGCGCCGCGTTCGACATGGTGACCACGGTATCCGCGGTCTGCTTCATGTTCGTTTGGTCCATCATCCTGGCCAGCTACCTCGTCTACCGCAAGCGCCGCCCCGAGCAGCACGCAGCCTCCCCGTTCAAGATGCCCGGCGGCATCCCCATGGTCTGGGTGGTGTTCGCATTCTTCGCGTTCCTGGTCTGGGCCCTGACGACGCAGCCGGACACGCTCACTGCACTGCTCGTCACGCCGATCTGGTTCGCCGTCCTCGGCATCGCCTACGCCGTGGTCCGCCGGTCACCCCTCCACCAGGCCCGCGTGGCCGAGTGGAAGGCCATGGCTGAGAGGGAAACCGCGGCAGCGCGCTAAGCCCTCACGCAATAAAAGCCCGACGTCGGACACCCAGCCTGGGTGCCCGACGTCGGGCTTTGCGTTTTCCCCCTGCTACCGCCCTTCTCTCACATCCCGACGCCTTTTCCGGATTGCTCTCCCACATCCCGACGCGTTTCGGGCGATCCTCTCGCACCATGCAGAGGGATGGGTGGTTAGCGGGGCTGGGCCGGATTGGTGGGGTCACCCTGCGACGGCGGGTTAACCGGAGGGCCCGACGTCGCGGGGCTCACCGGCGAACCTGTGCTCGACTGGCTCACCTGGGGGTGGTGGGCGCGGTGGTTCCGCGTGGCTCCGTTCCACCCTTGAGCGCGTTGAGCCGGCTCTCGAGAATCTGGATGACCGGGAGCCTGTTGCCGTGGGCGCGCTCGTAGTCGAGAAGGAGTTGGATGCCCTCCTGGTCAAGGCCGGAAATCCGCGACGGCAGGGTGCCGTTGGGGATGTGAGAGAGCGTCCCGCCAAACGCGGCGGGAGGTGATAGAGGAACCGCCGAAAACGCGCGGGAGGTGATAGAGCGTCGGGGGCGCCGAGCGCCTCTTGACCAAGAGAAGAGCCCGACGCCGGCACAGGTGAGTGACGGGTCGGGCTCTTCTGTTGGTGATAGAGGAACCGCCGGAACCGGCGGGAAGTGATAGAGGAACCGGCGAAAACCGGCGGGAGGTGATAGAGGATCAGCGGGCTTGGCGGTCCTCGACGAGTTTCTGCACGGCGGGGAACAGCGGATGCGACGGCGGAAGTTCCGTGACCCGTTCGACGACGGCGGCCGCATCCAGTTCGGACAGCAGCTTGGCGAGCTCCACGGCTTCGTCGTCCGAATGTTCGTCGAATCGAAGGGCTGCCGACATCGCCTCGAGCAACGCCACGGGTGTCACGCCGCGTTCGGCCAGCTCCGCAGCGGGCCCGACGAACCGTTCGTGCCGTCCGAGCTTCCGCAGGGGTGCCCGGCCAACCCGGACCACGGTATCCGGCAGGTGGGGGTTGGTGAAGCGGGACAGGATCTTCTGCACATACGCTTCCTGCTCCGCTTCCGCAAAGCCGTGCTTGACCACCAGGAGTTCCTTGGTTTCCTCCAGCACGGCCCGCACCTTTGCCGCGACGGAAGGGTCGGCCATGGCATCGGAAATCTTCTCCAGCCCCGCCTGGTACCCGAAGTATGCAGCCGAGGCGTGGCCCGTGTTCACCGTGAAGAGCTTGCGCTCGATGTAGGGACCCAGCTCGTCCACGAAGGTCGCGCCCGGGATGACCGGTGCGTTGCCGCCGAGGGGAGTCCGGTCGATGACCCACTCATAGAAGGTCTCCACGGTGACGTCCAGGCCCTGGCCCGGGGCCTGATTGGGGACGATCCGGTCCACTGCGGTGTTGGCGAAGACAGCCACGGCATCCAGGCTGCCTGCGGACTCGTCCCACGCGGAGCGGACCTCCTGCTGCAGGATGTCCGTGGCGTTGATCGCGTTCTCGCAAGCCATCACCTGGAGCGGGGGCAGCCCTGCGGGACGGGCAGCCAGGCCGCGGGCGATCACGGGTGCCACGAACTTGAGGATGTGCGGCCCCACGGCGGTGGTGACCACATCCGCCGTCGAGATTTCCTCCACGACGGCAGCCTCCTCGGTTGCCGAGTTCAGTGCGCGGAAGCCGTCCACGGTCTTGACCGCGGCGTGCTCGCCCACTTCATGCACCTCGTAGCTGTCCGCGCCGGCCAACTGGCTGATGAGCGCGTCCGCGACATCCGCGAACACCACTTCGTAGCCGGCCTCGTGCAGCAAAAGCCCCACGAATCCCCGTCCAATGTTGCCTGCCCCAAAATGGACTGCCTTCACTATGCGTTGACCTTTCCGAACAGCTCCAGGACTTCCTCAACCGTGGTTGCTTCCTCCAAGCGGGCCACCTGGGCCTTGTTGGTGAAGATCTTCGCGATTGAGGACAGGATGTGGAGGTGTTCATTGTTGAGGCCGGCCACACCGACCACGAACTTCACTTGCTTGCCGCCCCAGTCGATGCCTTCGGGGTAGCGGACGATCGAAACAGCGGAGTGCTTGATGTGGTCCTTGGCGTCGTTGGTGCCGTGCGGGATGGCCAGGAAGCTGCCCATGTAGGTGGACACTGATTCCTCGCGTTCGTGCATGGCGTGGACGTAGCTGACATCCACTGCGTCGCGGTCCAGGAGGAGCTGGCCGGCCTCGTCGATGGCAGAGTCACGGTCCTGCGCAGAGCCGTTCAGCTTCACGCTTTCGGCAAGCAGGACGCCCTTACCTTCGACGGCGGTGGCCGGCTCGGCGGCATGCGCACCATGGCTGGTACCCGGCGCAGCGGGAGTGGCAGCTGCGGCAGGCCGGGCACCCGCGGTGGTTTCCGGCGTCGTGCTTTCTCCGACGGCGGCACCGCCTGCCTCTGCGTCGTTGCTGGTCCGCACCAGTTCAACGATCTCGTCATACTTGGGGCTGTTCATGAAGTTGTCCACCGAGTAGTGCACGGCGGACGAGGTCCGCGGCTGTGCCCGTTCGGTGAGGTCCTGGTGCGTGACCACAACGTCGTAGGTGTCGCTCAGGTTGGCGATTGCGGAGTTGGTGACCTTGACGTCCGGGAAGCCGGCTGCCTTGATCTTGTTCCGCAGCACCGAGGCACCCATGGCGCTGGAACCCATGCCGGCGTCGCAAGCGAAGACAATGTTCCGGACGGGACGGGTGAGGACGGTGCCTTCACCGCGGCCGGCGGCGGATTCATCGCCCACCAAGGCGGAGGAAACGGAGCTCTTCTTGCCCTTCATGGCTTCCATGCGGGACGTGGCGGCGCTGAGGTCGTCTTCGCCCTTGTTCTTGGAGGTCCGAAGGATGAGCGATGCGATCAGGAAGGACACTGCCGTTGCGAGGACCACAGCCAGGATGACGCCCACATAGCTGTCGCGGGAAGTCTGGGCCAGTACGGCAATGATGGAACCCGGAGCTGCGGGAGCAACGAGGCCGGAGTTGGTGATGGCCAGGGTTGCGATGCCGGTCATGCCGCCGCCGATGGCAGCGAGGATCAGGATCGGCTTCATCAGGACGTACGGGAAGTAGATCTCGTGGATACCGCCGAGGAAGTGGATGACGGCAGCACCGGGAGCCGAAGCCTTGGCAGCGCCGCGGCCGAAGAACATGTAGGCCAGCAGGATGCCGAAGCCGGGGCCGGGGTTGGCCTCAAGCAGGAAGAGGATGGACTTGCCCTGGTCCAGGGACTGCTGAATGCCCAAAGGTGTGAGGACACCGTGGTTGATGGCGTTGTTGAGGAAGAGGACCTTGGCCGGCTCGATGAAGATGCTGGTCAGGGGAAGCAGGCCGTTGTTGACGAGGAAGCCCACAACGGCACCCGCACCTTCAGTGAAGCGCTGGACCACCCAGGACAGACCATAGAAACCGCCGAGGGCCAACGCTGCGCCCCAGATGCCCGCGGAGAAGTTGTTCACCAGCATTTCGAAGCCCGGGCGGATCTTCCCGTCCCACAGACGGTCGATCTGCTTCATGGTCCAACCGCCCAGCGGGCCCATGATCATGGCACCGATGAACATTGGCGAGTCGGTTCCTGCGATGACACCCATGGTTGCGATGGCACCAACCACACCGCCGCGGACGTCATAGACCATCCGCCCGCCTGTGTACGCGATCAGGATCGGAAGGAGGTAGGTGACCATCGGGCCGACGATGCCCCCGTTGGGCTCGCCCTCGGCGTTGGTGCCGAACCCGCCCAACTCGGCAACGGGGAACCAGCCCTTCTCGATGAACAGGGCCGTAATGAGGCCCCACGCGATGAAGGCTCCGATGTTGGGCATGATCATGCCGGACAGGAAGGTTCCGAATTTTTGGACACCAACGCGAACGCTGGTGCGGGGCTTCGCAACGGTCTCTGTTGCCATGTGAATTCCTAACGTGTTTCCCGCGGCGGCGCGGGGTCAGTCGATATAGATCGAGAGGACAGCTTTAGGAGCTGCTGGAGATGCGGTGAAGCCATTCCAGGAAAAGCTTCAATTCAGAACTGGACAGTTGGTCAGAATGCGAGGCCTGCAGTGCCGCATTCAGGGCGATTGCCGCAACAACCACGGAGGACTTACCGGAGTCCTCCGCTGCGGCGCCACGGGCGGTATCCGTGGAGACGGCGAAGATCATGGAATCCCGGGTCATTGTTGATAGCTCCAGGTTCCGGTCTTCGGCCGGTTCGGCGATGAGCATGAGCGTGACGCCCACATTGGCCGCGAGGATGCTGCGCGCCGCTTCGCGGGGCGGCACATTGATCTGTCCTGAGATGGCGGCCTTGTTCAGCATCTCCTCCAGGAGGGCTTCCGCGTCGGCCACAATGGCCGGGCGGCTCTCCGGGCGGATATTGCCGAACATCACCAAGTACAGATGGGGCTGGGAGAGTCCGAACCTGACGTGGTTGTCCCACATCCGCCTGACGTCCTCCAGGGGTTCCCCGGACGGTGCAAAGTCGCGCTCCTTGGCCACGTACTCTTCAAAACCGGCCGACACGACAGCGTCGAACAAGCCCTCTTTGGTTCCGAAGTGGTGGTAGAGCGTGGGCGCCGTGACACCGGCAAGCTTGGTGATTTGGCGCGTTGAGACCGCTGACCCTTCCGAATTTGCCAGCAATTCGGCAGCTGCGCGAAGCAACCGAATTTTAGGCGGAAGCTGGTCATCGAAACTCATAGCCGCTACCCTAGCACCTATAGCGTTGCTATATGAAGTGGCTCACAGCACAATTTTGTAAGCTCGACTTCAAGGCTCGTGGTGCCGATGCCGCAGGGTCAGATCCAACCAGCAGGAACAGAGGATTCAGTGCAGAATTTCCAAGGAGTAGGGGTAAGCCCTGGACGCATCATTGGTTCCGTTCGGCAGATGCCCAAGCCGGTCAGCGAACCGCCCGCGGGCGAACGGCTCGCAGCGGACGCCAGCCCGGAAGACGCCGTCGCCGGTTTGAAGGCAGCAGCCCAAACCGTCCATGACGAGCTCAAACGCCGGGCAGATACCGCCAGCGGCGACGGCAAGGCCGTCCTCGAAGCGACGGCACTGATGGCCAAGGACACCATGCTGCTGAAATCGGCCACCAAGCTGATCAATGCAGGGACCTCCCCGGAACGAGCCATCTGGGAAGCCGGCGCCTCCGTCTCCGAAATGCTGCATAACCTGGGCGGCTACATGGCCGAACGCGCCACCGACGTCCTGGATGTCCGCGCCCGCATCGTCGCCGAACTTCGCGGCGTTCCCGCACCCGGCATCCCCTCCTCGGCAACCCCCTTCATCCTCGTCGCCGAAGACCTCGCCCCCGCCGATACCGCCACACTGGACCCCTCCACAGTGCTGGCCCTGGTCACCTCCGGCGGCGGACCGCAGTCACACACCGCGATCATCGCCCGCTCCCTTGGCCTCCCCGCCGTGGTGGCAGCGCACGGCGTCGACTCCGTACCCGACGGAACCGAGATCTACGTCGACGGCGCCGCGGGCCTCGTCTCCCTGGAACCCTCCAATGAACAGCGCACCGCCGCAACGGCCTGGGCGGAAACCTCGGCAACGCTCGCTTCCTTCGACGGAAACGGCACGACGGCGGACGGACACCTGGTGCCGCTGCTCGCCAACGTCGGAGGTGCCAAGGACGCGGTCGCCGCCGCGGGGCTGGGTGCCCAGGGCGTTGGCCTGTTCCGCACCGAGTTCTGCTTCCTCGAACGCGACACCGAGCCCTCCGTGGACGAACAGGCCGCGGCCTACAAGGCAGTGTTTGACGCGTTCCCCGGCAAGAAGGTTGTGCTCCGCACCCTGGACGCCGGCGCGGACAAGCCCCTGCCCTTCCTCACCGATGCCACAGAACCCAACCCCGCGCTGGGCGTCCGCGGCTACCGGACCGACTTCACCACCCCCGGCGTCCTGGAACGCCAACTCTCCGCGATCGCACAGGCCGCCTCCGAATCAGAAGCCGACGTGTGGGTCATGGCCCCCATGATCTCCACCGCAGCCGAAGCCGGCCGCTTCGCCTCACTCTGCGCCGCCGCCGGACTGAAGACACCCGGCGTAATGGTGGAAGTACCCTCGGCAGCACTCACCGCCGCAACAGTACTCAGGGAAGTCGCTTTCGCCTCACTCGGCACCAACGACCTCACCCAGTACGCCATGGCAGCCGACCGCCAACTGGGCCCCTTGGCCGAACTGAACACTCCGTGGCAGCCCGCAGTTCTCCGGCTCGTGCAGCTCACCGTGGAAGGCTCCGCCGCCGAAGCATCCGGCCGGGAAGGCGATCCCAAGCCTGTCGGCGTGTGTGGCGAGGCGGCCGCGGACCCTGCGCTCGCCGTCGTACTCACGGGCCTTGGCGTCAGCACGCTGTCCATGACCGCGCGCTCGCTGGCCGCCGTCGGGACTGTGCTGAAGACCGTCACACAGGAACAGGCGCAGGAGCTGGCCCGGCTGGCCCTGTCCGCACCAAGTGCGACGGAAGCCCGCGAGTGGGTGCGCGCCAAGCTCCCGGTGCTCGAAGAGCTCGGGCTGTAAGTCCAGCCCGACCCGCCGCATCCGCAAGTTCCGCAAGTTCCCAACCGCAAGGAGAAACCCATGCCCGAACGCACAGCTACCATCGCCAGCAAGTCCGGCCTCCACGCGCGTCCCGCGGCGCTCTTTGCCGAGGCAGCCGGTGAACAGTCCGTGGACGTCACCATCGCCATGCAGGGAGAACCCGCCGAAGACGCCCTCGACGCCGCCAGCATCCTGTCCCTGATGACGCTTGGCGCGGCCAAGGGCGATGTGGTGGTGCTCCGGGCCGAGGGTGAAGGTGCTGACGAGGCACTGGATGCCTTGGTGAAACTGTTGGAAACGGACCTGGACGCCGTCTGACTCTTGGCTTGCCGCCCGATTCGATGGCTCGCTGCGTGTTAGACGGTAGGAAACGTCTAACACGCAGCTAATCGTCGAAACAGGCGAACCGGCATGCAACACCGCCTTGGGGTGCAGCCGCGCTAGGCTTCTGCCATGGCATTGATAGCTCCCCGCGTCACGGCCGGCCTTCCCGCCGATGACGCCCGGAACCTGGCACGCTCGCTCCAGGACAGCAACGACATCACTGTGTTCGTCGATGGCACCGTCCACCGCCTGCCCGATCAGGCGAAGGACGCCGTCGTCGACCTCCTCGCGCGGCTCAGCAGGGGCGAAACCGTGACCGTCAGCAGTGTCGAGGAGATGCTCACCACCTCCCAGGCAGCTGAGCTTGCCGGGATTTCGCACACCTATCTGCGGAATATGACCGACCGCGGCGAAATCCCCGTGGAGTACCGGGGAACCCATCGCCGTATCCGGCAGGCTGCCATCATGGCCTGGCTGGAAAAGCAGAAGCGCAAGGAAGCCGCGGCCAGTGCGGCAGAGGAAGCCCCGGGACCTGACGACACGCCGTAGACAGGGCGTGGTGATAAGGATCAAGCAACGATCCCGGCCAAGAGGCGGAGTGCCGCAAACGCCGGGGTTACGCTTATTTGGTGGGAAATTTCAAGGGGTGGCATATCGTGGCCGGAGCGGCCGCCATGGCTGTTGCCGCACCCCTTGGTTCGGCCATGGGATTGAACTTCGTGGCCACGTTCATGTTCGCGTGCGTTGTGTTCGTCGCCGTCGCGATGTGGACGGAATCAAAGATCGCCCGACGCCGGGAAGCGGCCAACGCTGCCGACGTTCACCAGAGCGCGGATGAATCAGCCGGGTCCGACGACCCCGCGCGGGAGTAGAACAGGTGCGAGGACGATTGACACGCCGCACGCCCCTGCGCTCGGAAGACGTCGAAGCCGGCGGGCTTAAGGGTCGCATCCTTTGGACCAACGGAACCCCGCCGCCCGGCTCGCAGCCATCGCCCGGCTCCCCGGACAGCCCCGTGTACATCCTGATTCACGGCATCGGCGTCTCACACCGCTACCTTGCCCGCCTCCACGCCGTCCTTGCCGCTGGTTCGCCGACGTACTCGTTCGACCTGCCGGGTTTTGCGGGCACGCCCACACCGGACCACCAAGTCATGGCCGAGGAATACGGTGCCTTCATTGCGGAGACGTTGAAAGCGAAGGGCATCACTTCCTACGTGCTGGTGGGCCACTCCATGGGCGTCCAGTTCGCCATCGAGGCTGCGCTTCATGCACCGGAGCAGGCCTCGCACGTGGTTCTGATGGGTCCTGTGGTGGATTCGAAGCACAAGAACGTACGGCGGCAATCGCTGGCCCTCTTCCTGGATGGGCTCCTTCGCGAAAGTCCGTCCTCCAACTGGATCGTCGTCTCCGACTACTTCCTGTGCGGGCCCCGCTGGTACCTCACCGAGCTGCCCGTGATGATGGAGTACCCCACCGAGAAACGACTGAGCCTTGTGGGGAACCCCGTGCTGATCCTGCGAGGCAGCCGCGACCACGTGGCAGGACCCGAATGGTCGCTGCGGCTCTCCCGAGCTGTTCCCCAAGGCAGGCTGGTGGAGATTCCGGGAGTGGGACACGTGGCCCAGCACATGAGGCCGAAGGCCGTTGCGGACGCGATCCGGAGCTTCGTCGCCGCAACGTCGGACCGTACGCAGGCATAGCCTCACGACGGCGGCACGCCCCTTGTTGCGCTGGACAGGACACGGTTAGGCTGGCAGGGCAAGCCAAATAGTAAGTTTGCTTAGGAAGGGGTTTGACCATGACAAGCTATGACCCGGAAGACGATCCGCAGACCTTCGGAGTGTCCGGCGCGGCCGAGCCCGACAGCATCCATGAAGACCCGGACATGAGGCAGGACGAAGACCGCGATCCCGCCGCATCAGCGAACCCGGATCCGGACAACGGCAACGTCACAGGGCTTGAACCCGGCGGCGGAGTACCCCCGGGAGAAACGCCTCCAGCGGAAGACAGCATGAGCATGGATCAAGGGCACGAGGAATAGAACTCCCCTACTTCAGCTTGAGGATCTCGCCGAGGTTATAGTCGGCCGGCTCCTCCAGCTGTGAGTACGTGCAGCTTTCAGGAGTCCGGTCCGGCCGCCACCTGCGGAATTGCGTGGTGTGCCGGAACCGGTCTCCTTCCATGTAGTCGTACGCCACTTCGATCACCAGCTCGGGCCGCAGAGGAACAAAGGAAAAGTCCTTGCCGGCACTCCAGCGGCTTTGGGCCCCCGGCATCCTCGAACCAACCGCCGCTCCGGTTTCCTGGCTGGCCCACTCTCCCCAGGGGTGGTCCGCGATCTCCACCTGGTACGGCTCCAACTCGGCCACCATCGCCTTCCGCTTCGCCATGGGGAAGGCGGCCACCACTCCGACGTGGTGGAGTTTGCCGGAATCGTCATAGAGCCCCAGCAGCATCGACCCCACGACGTCCGCCGTCTTGTGCCAACGGAAACCGGCCACCACGCAGTCCGCCGTCCGTTCATGCTTGGTCTTGAACATCACCCGCTTGTTCGGCTGGTAGGTACCGTCGAGCGGTTTGGACAGCACGCCGTCGAGCCCTGCTCCCTCAAGCTGCACGAACCATTCCTTTGCCCGCTCTAGGTCGGTGACCGCAGGCGTCACGTACACGGGCGGCTCGGCATCGGCGAGCGCCTTTTCCAGCGCAGCACGGCGCTCGGAGAACGGCCGGGCAGTGAGGTCTTCGTCCCCGAGGGCCAGGAGGTCGAACCCGACGAAGGAGGACGGCGTCTTCTCTGCAAGCATCCGGACGCGGCTGTCGGCGGGGTGGATGCGCTGCTGCAGTCCTTCGAAGTCGAGCCGGTTGCCGGAAATAAGGATGATCTCGCCATCCACCACGCATTTCTCCGGCAGGTTCTTCTTCAACGCCTCCACCAGCTCAGGGAAGTACCGGGTCATGGGTTTCTCGTTCCGGCTGCCCAGGATGACGTCATCCCCGTCCCTGAAGACGATGGTCCGGAACCCGTCCCATTTGGGTTCGTAGTGCCCAACCTCAGGAATGTTGGGCACGGATTTGGCGAGCATGGGCGAAACGGGTGGCATCACGGGTAGGTCCATAGCTCATGTCTACCGGCCGGTAGACGCCGAAAGCTAGTGTTCAGCAGGGATATGTGGACGGTGTGTGGCGCGTCCGTCCGCCAGCGCGGGCGCTGCCGGCCCTCATGTACCGTCCGTTACATTAATGTGACTTTACTTCCCTGCTGCTGTAACTTCGTAGGGCGACCCGTATCTCCGCTGGGCCGCTTCCGGGCTGACGCCGAGCTCTGCCGCATCCCGGAATCCCGCCAGACCCGCGGCAGAGACGGGGGACCCAGAGTTCCCGGGCCTGTTCCCCGCAGGCCCTTGGGGTGAAGCCGCCACGTGCGGCCGGACGGCCTCGTCCGAACCCGACAGCTAACCTCGCAGGCGTTGAGAGGCAAACACCATGTCCCCAACCATGGATCAGCCGCGCCGTGCCCAAGGGGACGGCCAGCCCACCAAGCCAACCGGACGCCGTCGGGCCCAGCCCAGCGGTCCGGCCACCGAAATGGATAGCACGACGGCGGTACCCGCCACCGCAACCGACCCCACCGCTGCGCCCATGACACGAGCACAGCGACGGGCGATGGAACGCGAGCGCGCGGCCCAGGCAGTCGTGGCTCCGGAAGCTGCACCGAGTGCTGAGTCCGACTCCGAACCCACCGCTGAATCCCCCACCGAAGAGCCGCGCACCGAAGCCATCCCCGTAGTTGCCGCTCCTCCGCGCTCGGAGTCCACTACGCCCGGACCGCCCACGGCTGCCATCCCCGTGGTGAAGGCCACGCCGGCGGAGCCCGCCACTGAGCCCGAGCCCGCGACTGCCGCTATTCCGGTGGTTTCGGCGCACGTTGCCGCCGCGGCCGGGACCCCCCAGCCCAAGACGCCGGCCCGGATCGCCGCTGACGCTACAGCCGCCGCCGGATTGGCCAGTCGCAAGACCGCCCGTGGCCAGCACGACGGCGCACGTCCTGCGGCAGGACGAGCCGCAGGACGCAATGCTGCGAAGTCGGCCTTTGGTTCCTTTGCTTCCTCCTCCTTCACCAAGGAACCCCACGCCGTCCTGACCAAGGCAGCGTCCGTGAAGACCATGAGCCAGCGCATGGCGGTGGTCGCCGGAGCACTGGGCCTGGTCCTCACGGTGGGAACGGTAAGCCAAGCCATGGACCTGCCGATCTTCGGACAGGACACTCAAAACCAGGCCAGCGGCGCTAACAATTCCGGCGAAGACCGGGCAACGGGCTCGGCCACTCCTGGCCCGACGCCGTCCTACTCCACCGCGTCCTCGACGTCGGCCGCTACGACGGATACCGGGCAGTCCGCCGTCGAAGCAGCCTCTCCGGCAGCGGCAGCACCGCCGTCGTCCACTCCGACGCCGCAGGTTTCGTTGGCCGACCCCAAGTGGGTTCCGTCCACCGCCCCTTCGGCCGTGGTTCCAGTACCGGGCGTGACGTCGCCCGTTCCGAGCCAGCCGGCACCGCCGTCGGACAACATCACGGCGCCTTCGCCCAGCACGACGCCTTCTACGACGACGACGCCAACCACCACCCCAACGCCCACGCCGACGACGACGCAGACTTCCAAGCCGCGGCCCAGCGACTCCCCGAAGCCGGGCTCCGACCCTAAGTCCAGCGCACCGACGGAGGCTCCGAGCCTGGACGTGGACGGCCTGCTCGACGCAGCCAAGGGGGTCCTCAAGTGAGCACCCGCATGCCCCGCACCACTACCCACATCGGCTGGCACGGCCGGTACTGCTGCAGCAGCCGGACGGCCACTTTCCGCCATCGGATGGGCCGCTGGAGCCACCAGCGGCTGCGCCGTTTCTGACGGGCGCCGCTAACAAACAAGTGTGAAACCAAGAAGGCAGGGACCCGGCAAGGGTTCCTGCCTTCTGTTCTGCCACCCGACTCTTCCGCCACCGGGTCGGTCACATGTTTCGCTACCCCAAGAGCCACGCGACCACCAGCAAGGCCCCCACGCAGAGCACTGTGGTCAGGAGGATGACGTCGCGCGCAACAACAGTGCCCCGGCCATACGGGGAAGCGAAAAGGAACACGTTCTGTGCCGTGGGAAGCGCACCCATGATGACCAACGCCAGGAGGTGCTGCCCTTCGAGCCCGAAGACGAACCGCCCCAGCGCCCAGACCACCAAGGGCATCCCCACGAGTTTCAGGAGCGTCGCCACCACGGTTTCCACCCGGCCGTCGCCCTTCTGCAGCGGAGCGCGGCCCGCCAAGGACATCCCGAAGGCGAGCAGCACCATGGGCACGGCAGCTCCGGCCAACATATCGATGGGCCGCTGGACCAGTTCCGGAACCTTCCACCGGGTCAACGCCACCACCACGCCCAGCGCTGACGCGATGATCATGGGATTCCCCAACGGCTGCAGGACCACCCGCTTCCAAGGCACCTTCGCCCCTCCGGCCACACCAAGGATGGTGACGTAGAAGGGCGCCAGGACCAGGAGTTGCACCAGCAGGACCGGGGCCACGTGCTGGGCCGTTCCCACCGCATAGAGGGAAACGGGGATCCCGATGTTGTTGGCATTGGCATAGCTGCTGGCCATGGCTCCCACAGCCGTTTCGGCCACGGGCCTTCGGAAAAAGAGGAAACTCAGCAGGCAGTACAGGAGCCCCATCGCGGCAGCAGACAGAAGGGCCAGCGGGGCGTCGACGCCGAGCGCGGCCCCTATGTCGCTCCCGGCCACCACGGTGAAGAGCAGCGCCGGGTTGGTGATGTAGAAGGCGGTGCGGGTCAGCGCACCCTGCACTTCCGGGGCGAGCAGTTTGCACCGGACGGCCAGGTAGCCCACGGCAATGACTGCCGAAATGATGAGGATGCCGGAGACGACGCCGCCCACCCCGCCCCCTTTCGCATTGGTAACAGGTGCCGCTTGGAGCGGTTTCCCTAATTACCAGTCCCGCGAGAAACCGCTTTCTCACACTAAGCTTACGGGCAGGGACTGTCCATCGGAGTTCATCCTGTGGCGCCTCTAGATCCGTGGCCTGACCGCCCAGCGCCGGGCCTTCAGCGCGGCGTGAAGCTCCAACCGGATAGCACCGCTGAGGGGATCGGCCCCAATGAGTTGGCGGATCCTGCCGAGTCGGTTGTAAATACTGCTGCGATGCAGGTGGAGCTTGGCGGCGACATCCTGCACCGAACCGTCGTTGTCGTAGAGGAGCTCCAGGACGGGCAGGAGTTCACCGTTTCGATCCTGCCCTTCAAGGGTGCTGTAGTGGACGGATCCCGTGTCGTCCCAACCGCCGGGCGCCTGCAGACGGTCGAAGAGTTGATAGACCCCCACCGACCGGCTGTCCACCAGCTCTCCCAGCGACGGTTCGACAGCCGCCGCCTGGGCAGCCACCTTCGACTGCCGGTACGCCCCGGCAAGCTGCCGGATCACTTGTATTGGTTCGCTGATGCCCAGGATGATGCGGTCCACCGAACGGCCGGCACGTTTGGCCAACTCCAGCTGGTAGTGCACCAGTACTTGCGCATGAACGGCCCGGCCGCCCGATTCACGGAAGAGGACCACCGAATGCGTCTCGGTCCCGGCGCTGAAGAGGGCAACATCGACGCCGATGGTGGACTGAAGCGCCGCGGAACGGTGGGTCAAGGTGGCGTCCAAAGGATCGACGCCGGACCCGGCACCACCGGCGTCCAGGATGGTCACCACCTGCCAGGGACCCTTGCCCTGGATCTCCTTCCACCCGGCCACCGCAGCCACCGCGTTGGATTCCCCGCCACAGGCGGCCAGGAACTCCTGCTCCCTCCGGCGGCGGAACTCGGACTCCGCCGTGTTCGAGTCCAACAGCAAGGCCGCGAGCAGGTCCAACTCGTCACGCACGCCGGGCAGCTGGGTGAGGATCGCCGTCGCACTTTGCTCCTCAAGGTCCTGCTGCACCCACAGGTAACCGACGCGGAAGCCGCGCACCAACAGCGGTACGCAAACGCGCCCCAGCATGCCCAAGTCAGGGTTGGCCGGAATCACAACGGGACGGACCGCCGTCGCGATACCGTGCGAAAGCTGCCAGGCGCTGACGTCGCTGGGCACACGCTTGCTGAGCAGGAAATTCACCCGGACGCGGTCCGCGTGGGACTGGTTGGAACTGTACGCGAGGAGGACACCGTCAAGGTCCTCAAGCGACAATCCCCTGCCCAGCTTTAGCGCTACGCGTTCGACGAGTTGCTCAACGTCCTGCTGCATCAAAAAAGCGTACCAACAGCAGGCGACACTTGACGCTCCGCTTCTCGACAAATGTCGAGCTCAGCCCTTGATATTCCGCGGAATCCGCAGCCGGATCCACACCAGTCCATGTCACCTGCCTCACAGCCGGACCTATTCTGGAAGCACAGCCCACAGCACAAAAAACCGGCCTTAAGAGGCCGCTGACGATGGAGCCCCAGATGATCATTGGCGTCCCCAAGGAAATCAAGAACAACGAATTCCGCGTAGCCATCACGGCCGCCGGCGTGCACGAGTTCCGCACCCACGGCCACACCGTCCTCGTAGAGCGCGGTGCAGGCCTCGGCTCCGGCATCACCGACGAGGAATACTCGATCGCCGGCGCGGAAATCGTCAACGACGCCGACGATGTCTGGGCCCGCGCGGACATGGTCATGAAGGTCAAGGAACCCATCAAGGCGGAATACCACCGCTTCCGCAAGGGCCTGATCCTCTTCACCTACCTGCACCTGGCCGCCGAGCCCGAGCTCACCGCCGAGCTCATCAACTCCGGCGTCACCGCAATCGCCTACGAAACCGTGCAGGAAGGCCGCACCCTCCCGCTGCTCGCCCCGATGTCCGAAGTTGCAGGCCGCCTCTCCGTGGTGGTTGGCGCTTCTTCCCTCATGGCCCCCGCCGGCGGCAAGGGCATCCTCATGGGCGGCGTCCCGGGCGTGCGCCCGGCCAAGGTTGTTGTCCTCGGCGCAGGCGTTGCGGGAACCAACGCCGCTGCCATGGCATTGGGACTTGGTGCTGATGTGACCATCATGGACATCAACATCAACCGGCTGCGTGAACTGGACGCCCTCTACCAGGGCCGCCTGAAGACCGTCGCCTCCAATGCCTACGAGATCGAGAAGTCAGTTGTCGACGCAGATCTGGTCATCGGTTCCGTCCTGATCCCCGGCGCCAAGGCTCCCAAGCTGGTCACCAACGAACTCGTGTCCCGAATGAAGCCGGGCTCGGTTCTGGTGGACATCGCCGTAGACCAGGGCGGTTGCTTCGAGGACACGCACCCCACCACCCACCAGGAACCGACGTACAAGGTCCACAACTCGATCTTCTACTGCGTTGCCAACATGCCTGGCGCTGTTCCGAACACCTCCACGTACGCACTGACCAACGTCACCCTGCGCTACGCAGTTGCCCTGGCCAACCTGGGCGTCAAGGCCGCCTTCGACCGCGACCCCGCCCTCGCAGCCGGCCTCAACATCGCCGCCGGCCACGTGGCTCACCACTCCGTCTCCGAGGCGCACAACCTGCCCCTCGTTGAGGACTGGCACACCCTGGTCTCCGCCTAACGGCTGAGCAAACCCGGGCAGGAAAAAATGGCGGGGTGCTGCTTCTACGGAAGCAGCACCCCGCCGTCGTCTGTTCACCCCGATGCGCCCCTACCGAGATGGCAGTTAATGCCAATGTTTGAGGGAAACATTGGCATTAATTGTCATCTCGCGGGGGTTATTGGGCGGGGGCGGACTACTTCGCAGGGTCTGCGGGAGCTTTGGGGATCTCCGGAACGACGTGCGTGGGAACAGGCACCGGGATGTCGGACGGTTCAACCTTCGGTGGATCCAGCTTGGGGAGGTTCTCCGGGCTCACTGGCGGGGCGGGTAGCGGGAGTGCATTTCCCGGAACTGCCGGACGGGCGGGTTCCTTGGCCTGTTCGTTGCCGTTGGGTTTACCGGGTCCGGATGAGGGTGCTGCTGGGGGCGTGGCTCCGCCTCCCGGAACGGTGCCGGCCGATTCTCCGGGGACGCCCGATGCGGGTTGCGGCGAGTGTGAGTCCTGAACGGGGACGCCTGCCTGCTCTTCCTCGTGGGGCGCCTCGGCAGGAGCCTGAGCGGGCGCAAACTGGTCCACTACCGAGCCAATGGCCGCACCCCAGTGCTGGAATGTTCCCGCGATTCCGCCCTCTTGTGCAGCGGCGGCCGTGGCGCCGCCTGCCAGCGAAACCGCCACGGCAAGTCCCGTGAAGGCTGCGCGGCGCTTACGACGGCGGAAGGCCAGTTCGTCGCGGACAGCCGGCATGGCCGCCGTCGTGGTTTCCTGCGCGGCTGCACTGCCGGTCAACAGCGCGCGCACAGCGTCCGACGGCGCCGGATTGGTGGCCGCGAGCGAACGAAGCTCCAGCAGTTCGGTGCGGATGTCCGCAGCATCGTCGACGCCGGAATCTGCCAGGAAGCGGTCAACGGAGGCTTCCGGGCGTTGCCGCTGAGGATGGTTGTTCATGCGTGCTCGTTCCTTTGCGGTGTCCGCTGCGCCAATGCTTGTTTCCTCAATGCGGTCAGTGCCCTGCGTTGCAGTTGCTTGATGGCCCCTTGGGACTTGTTCATGATGGACGCCGTATCTTCGACGGACAGGTCGGCTACCACGCGGAGTGCCAGGACTTCGCGGTAATCGTCGGGGAGTCCTTCCAAGAGGTGGATAGCCCCGAGGCCGCCGACAGCCTGATCCTCGGCCGAAGGTGCGCTGCGGTGGTCAAGGTCGGCTTCGTAAGGGGCCGCGTCAGGGGTGCGCTCCCGACGGCGGTAGTGGTCCACCATCCTCGCATGGGCCATGGAGAACAACAACGACTTTGCCCCTTGCAGGCCGCCCTGAAGCGTGGGGATCTTGGGGTACAGGGCCAGGAACACATCCTGCGTGACGGCCTCCGCATCCTCCACACCCCGGGCCCGAAGGTATCCGAGGACGGGTCCGGAAAAGGTGTTGTAGGCAGCGGTAAAGAGCAGGCCAGGATCGTCCTGGTCTGCTTGGGCATTCACTTCAACCAAAGGGTTCAGCACCCGCGGATGCCTCCATCCTGCGCAGCGCAGCGACGCGTTACAGCCCCCAAACCGTTGCTGCTGCCGTCCGTTACGTGGCGGGGCTCCGTGCCTGATCGCTCGGATCCGGCAAGAAGCCCCGCCCTTAAACCGTAGCTGCCTGGTGCTTAGCGGACAGAATCGAGGGCTGCGCCGGGGCCTGCGGGCAGGTCCGTGGGAACCTGGGAAGGCAGTGCCGGAGCTGCGGGAACCGCAGGCGTGGCGGGAACTGCAGGAGTTGCCGGAACGGACGGCGTGCCGGGAACTGCAGGAGTAGCCGGAACGGCCGGGACTCCAGCCGAAACGGAAGCGTCGGCGTCGGCGTTTGCTGTGGCGTCAGCCTTCAGTCCCGCGGCCTTGCCGGCGTCCACAACAGCGGCACAGTGGGCCTCAACGTTGGCTTCGCCGCCGGCGTCGATGACCAACGATTCGTAGCCGGGGATCTTGGTGTCCGGCTTCAGCCCGCCGTTGACGAACGCGGTGCACAGGCCGAATGCTTCCGGGGTGGCGGCGACGGCGTCGTTCGCAGCGGACTTGGCGGCCGCTACTGCGTCTGCGGCCTTGTCCTGACCGGCGGCCTTCGCCTCTTCGGCCGTAGCCTTGGCGGTCTCGACGGCGTCAGTCGCCTTGGCAGCAGCGGCTTCCGTTGCGTCGGTGGCCTGCTGGGTTGCCTGCTCGGCGGCCTGGCTTGCGGCGGGGGCAGGGGCGCCAACGAGCTCGTGGGCGCTCTGCTGGAGCTCGGTGGGGAGCGCGCCGTTGGCTGCAGCGACGCCGGTTCCACCGGCGGCTACGGCTCCGGCGGCCAGGACGCTCGCGGCGACTTTGCTCGAAGCGATGACAGAGAACAAGGACATTGAAGACCCTCCGAAAGTTTGGGAGATTGCCCCGGCCGCGACGTGTTCGCAGCCGGATGATCAGGGTGCGGACGCGGCCCGCACACCCTCTACATCGCTACGGACCCCGGCGAGGTTACGCCTTGGTGAAAAACTTTTTGACGGAGAAGGAACCCCACAGGAGAGAACTGCCCATCGCGCGCCCCTCTGCCGACGGCTAGGCTCGGGGAACGGCCTTGCTGAACTCCTTGTCTGCGGCCGGATAACTTTCAACGCAGGGGGAGCTGTTGTGGGACAAGGTTTGATTGGCGCCGACGTCGCGGATCTTCGGTGGCTGTCCCAAGTGATGGACGCCGAGGCGGACAAGATGGCAGCCCTTCAACGGCAACTAACGTCTTTGGTCCATGACGGCCACTACTGGCGAGGGCAGGACGCCGACCGCTTCCGTAGCCAGTGGAACAGCGAGCTCTCCCGGCGCCTTGCAGCGGCAGCCGCGTGCTTACGGGCCAACGCCAAGACCCTGCGGACGAACGCCACCCAACAGGAGCTGGCCTCACGCGGGGACGCGTTCGTCGCCAGCAGCAGTTACTCCAACTCCAACGGCTTCAGCATCGACCCCGTCACCGTGGGCCCCCTGACGATTGGCGCGGAGGGGTCTACCGGCGTGGAAGGCAGCAGCGAAGCACATGGCTCGCTCGGCCCCGCCGGAGTGGAATTCGGGGTGTCCGCGGACGGATCGGCAGGCAGCCGGTTCGTCATAACAGGCAGCGGGGAGTTCGGACCCGTCAAGACCGTAACCACCAACGAAACGTTCGCCGGTGCGCGCGGGAACGGCAGCATCACCGGACACATCCCGTTCGGCTTCAACTTCCTGGATGGCCCGGCCATTAAGGCCACCGGCGAGGCCTTCGTCGGCATCGAGAACATCACCACCACCAAGAGCGAATTCTTCGACGGCTGGGTCAACAACACCTCCACGGTCCGGGCCATGACAGGCGCCGAGGCCAGCGCGCACGCCAACGCCGGCCCGTTCCTTT
This sequence comes from Paenarthrobacter sp. YJN-5, assembly GCF_015040095.1. Lineage (NCBI taxonomy): Bacteria > Bacillati > Actinomycetota > Actinomycetes > Micrococcales > Micrococcaceae > Paenarthrobacter > Paenarthrobacter sp. YJN-5. The sequence goes on along the minus strand of NZ_CP053544.1, from coordinate 404,298 downwards.
TCGGAGGCGGCGGCGAGGCCTTCGCCGGCCAGAAGGTGACCATGACCAATGAGACCGAGTTTGCCGGAGGCCTCTTCGGGGTAGGCCAGGGCGGGGAAATCCGGGGCGGCGCGTGGGCAAGTGCCGGTAGCGCCGAAGTCAGCAGCAGCAAGGCCGACGGCGTTACAGGCTCGGCCGCGAGCGCGGGCGTCGGCGCCGAGTTGACCCAGTCGCAGTACGTGGAGTTCCTGGGGCAGCGGCTCTCAACCTCCGGGACTGTTGCCGCCGGCGCCGGGGAGGGCTACACCTTCAAGGCTTCCATGGACGAAGACGGCTTCACGTTGGGCGTCGGTGCCAAGGTGACCGCGGAACTGGGCCTCGGAGCCGGGGCCGAAGTGAAGATCAGCCCGTCCGGCTTCAAGGATTCAGTCACCGGATTCGTCGAGTTCCTGTCCAAGTAACCACTTCCCAGCGCGAAGGGCACCCATGCCGTCCACACAGCTTTACCCGTCAACAGCCTTCCCGGCATTCCCTTCCATCGCGGTGGATCCCCCGGAAGGCTGGACGCCCCGGGTGGTGCCTGACGCCGTCGGGGCTTTGATGGGCCCGGCGGTCCCCGGCAGCTACGTCCCGAATGTGGTGATCACGGTGTCCCGCCGCACCCCGGACTATGGATTGAAGGACATCGCAAAGTCCGTGGATGCTTTCCTTTCCACCCTCCCGGACGCTGTCCTGCTGGGCACCGAGCCCGTGGTGATCAACGGCAGGGACTGGCACATTAGGGAAGCCCGGTACACCCATCCCGATGCCGGGTCCCTGACCCAGTTCACGGCGGTGACAGTGGTTCAGCGGGATGTGACAACCGACGTCGTCCAACTCACGGGCAGCTGCCGGGCGTCGGATGACAATCAGGACCTCAAAGCGATCTACGCCTTGGTCGCAAGCACCGAGGTTGGCTAAACGGCCATCTCCCTCGCCTGCTCGATCAACTTCAGCACCTCTACGGAGCCAGCCGGATCCACCGGCGGGGGAAGCACGGAGGCCGCACCGCCGTCGTCGATCTTCTCCGCAAGCAGGCGGTAAAACTCAGGGTAGGCACCGCGCTCGGTGGGAACAGTAGTTCTTTTGCCGTTGACTTCCAGCGTTCCATGGTGCGCGGAATCTTCGACGCCGTAGTCAGCATCCGTGGGCAGGCCGCCTCCCAGAAGGAAGGGTTCCTGCGGGTCGGTTCCGAACTTCACGAAGCCGCCGTCCGTGCCCAGGATACGGAAGCGCGGGCCGTGGAGGTGGCTGTTGAGATTCAGCGTCACGTGGGTCACGACGCCGGACTCATGGCGGAGGACCAGGAAAACGTCATCGTCCGCCCGTTCCTGCGGCCTGCGGGCCGTGATCTCCGCGTAGTCGACCCGGGCGGGACCAAAGAACCGGAGGGCGAGGTCCAGGACATGGGTGCCAAGGTCGAACAGGACGCCGCCCCCGTCGTCCGCCGTGGCGCCGGCTTTCCAGGCCTTGGAGATCTCCGGGGCCCAGCGCTCCATCCCCACCTCGAACCGGGTCACTGAACCCAGCGTCCCGGCGTCGAGCAGTTTCCGCACAGTGAGCGCATCGCCGTCCCAGCGGCGGTTCTGGTACACGGTGAGGACCCGACCCGCTGTGCGGGCAAGGTCAATGAGTTCCTCGCCTTCCGCGCTGCGCACCGTGAAGGGCTTGTCGACGACGACGTCAAGGCCGGCTTCCAGCGCTGCTTTCGCGAGTGGAAAGTGCGTTGCGGGCGGTGTGCCCAGGACGATGAGGTCCAGATGCCCGGCCGCGTCGAGGATGTCCTGCGGTGTTTGGACCACCGTTGCCTGCGGGTACTTAGTGTGCGCCTGCGCTTGGCGGCCGGGGTCCGACGTGGAGATCATGCTCAGCTGATAAGCAGGGTGGGCCTCGATGAACGGGGCATGGAAGACGCTGCCGGACAACCCAAAGCCGGCAACAGCGGTACGGATCGGTGAGGAAGCCATGTGCCTAGGCTACCGATCCACTATCACTTCCCCACCCCTCCCGGGCCTTCCTCTATCACTTCCCCACCCGTTTTCAGCGACGCTCTATCACTTCCCCACCCCTTTTCAGCGACGCTCTATCTGGGCGGGCGCTATCCGGGGAGTCGGTCGGACATCGGGGAGCCGTACACGTTGATGGGCAACGCTGTGCCTGGCAGTTCAGTACGCCTCAAGCCGGTGCGCTGACCGGAAGACAACAACCAGCTCGCTGTCAACTATTTCGCAAATCACTCGGGGGTCGCGGATCGTCCCGAAGGTCGGAAATGCCCAGCAGAAATCGTCGCCTGATAGCCGGGTCGAGCTTACGAATCTGCTTAGCAGCTGCTGCGGTGAACTCAATTCGATAGACGGTCAACGGTTAATGCCGTTTTCCTTCAGCATCTCGTCAAGACTGATTCGAGTGCCGTCGTCCTCTGCTCTGGCTGTTTGGAGAGCCCCCAGGTCCGCCTCATCTTCGAGTAGTTCAAGTCGTTTCAAATCCTCGGCTCTGATCAAAACGGCCGCACGCTTGCCACTACGTGTGATGCTGATGCGCTCGTGCCCGTAGGCAGCGCGGTTGATGGTGTCTGAGATGTACATGATGTACAAACGCCTTTCCGCCCCGGAGCGGGAGCACTTCCTGCGGTGGGATGTGAGAGAAGGATGCCCAAAACGTCGCGGGATGTGAGAGAGCGATCGGCGAAAGGGGGTGGGATGTGGGAGAGCGATCGGTGAAAGGGGGTGGGATGTGATAGAGGAACGCATGGGGAAGGCCGGGACTCCTCCGCGGGCCGTGGCACACACCAGCGGCTGCGGGAAATCCCGGCCTTCTTCAGGTCAAGCAGATCGTTCAGATCCTGTCAGGTCAAGCAGATCGTTCAGATCAAGCGGATACAGCAGATCGTTCAGGTCCTGTCGAACCTGTCAGATCAAGCAGATCATATAGATCAGGCTTGACGGGTTACTTCTTGGCGCCCTTTTCCCAACCGATGGTGGTCCAGTCCGGAACGTTGGACAGGCTCTTGAACAGGGACGGACCGTAGTTGGCCAGGCCCGTACGAACGAACTGGATCTCCGGGCCGTTCAGGACGGTACCCATGGAGAAGTACTTCTCCATGTGCTTCTTCTCTACCTCCATGGCGGCCTTGTTGCGCTCGGCGTCGTCGGCAATGGTTGCAAGTCGCTTGATTTCGGCGTCCAGCTCGGCGTCGCCCAGACCGTTCTCGTTGGTGGCGGAGTCGTAGTACTGCTTGACTGCGTCCGTGGCATCCGGGCCAACGGTGTAGCCGGAGATGGTCACATCGAACTCACGACCGCCAACAACCTTGCCGAAGTCGGCGTCACCGCGCTGGTCGATGGAAACGTCCATGCCCGCAGCCTGGAGCTGCTTCTGCAGGGTCTGCGAAGTGGCGGCGGTGGTGGGGTCGTCACCGAAGTTGGTGATGCTGAAGGCAACCGGAACGCCGTCCTTGGCCATGATGCCCTTGTCGTTCGGGGCGTAGCCGGCGTCGGTCAGGACCTTCTTGGCCTGCTCGGCGCCGCCTTCCTTCACGGGGTAGTTGTCCTGGTAGTACTCGGAGAACGGCATGAGCATCATGGAGCCCGAGCTCTCTTCGGACCAGTTCAGGCCGTTGAAGCGGACATCGCGGATGGCCTTGCGGTCGACGGCGGTGAAGATTGCCTTGCGTACTGCGACGTCGGTGAGGGCCGGACGCTTGGCGTTGAGGTTCAGGCCACCTGCGAAGAGGCGCTGGCCACGGCGGACCTCGGAATCCTTGGTGCCTTCGAGCTGCTTGTAACGGCCGAGGGTGCGGCCGCTGGTTGCGTCGATTTCGCCGTTCTTGAAAGCTGCGATGGTGGCGCTGGGTTCCATCTGGCGCCAAACGATCTTCTCGAGAACCGGCTTCTGGCCCCACCACTTGTCGTTCGGAACCATGGTGACGGTCTTGGCGGTGGTGTCGTAGTTTTCAACCTTGAACGGGCCGGCCATCCACTCGGGGTGCATCTCACCGGCGAAGCCCTTGTTGAAGATGTCCGGGGTGTTGATGGCGGGGTGGATCAGGCCGAAGAACAGGCCTTCCAGCGGGTAGACCGGCTGGGTGGTGGTGACGATGACTTCCTTATCATTGGCTCCGGCCTTGACCGAGTCAACAAACGCATAAGCACCGGCGCTTACGATGTCGATCGACGTGTCCTCGCCCTTGAGCATGTTCCACGTGTTCTCGAACGTCTTGACGTCGATCGGCGTGCCGTCGTTCCACGTCGCCTTGTCGTTGATCTTGATGGTGATGGTCTGCTTGCCATCCTTGACTTCGCTCTTGACCTCTTCGCAGAAGTCCTTGTTCGGCTCTGCCTTGCCGTCGAAGTCGAGCTTCCAGCAGCCGCCGATGCCACCGCTGTTAATGGAAGCTGTGTTCACCGGGGTCATCAGTGCGGACGTGTCCGCGCTGTTGCCCACGTTGGAGAAGCCGTTGAAATCCGGGCCGATGCTGCCCACGGCCAGGGTGACCGTGCCGCCCTGCTCCAGGTCCTTGGCTTCCTTGGCGTTGACGCTGATCAGCTTGCTGATGTCGCCGCCTGCTTCTTCGGCCTTCTGGGAGGCCGGACCCGACGGCGTTCCCCCGCCGCAGGCGGTCAGCATCAGCGCTGTTGCCAGTGCTACGCCGCCGATCGTCGTGTACTTCTTCATGGTGTGCCCTTCATGTTTACGACTGGAAAATCATTGCGAGTTGAGACCAGGGATTTTTTCAATGCGTCATGTGTCGTCAGGCATGCACCACCAGCATGTCGGCATCTATTTCTCCATCCGGGAAGAAGCATGCAAACTCCTGTTGCCCTTCTGAGGCCAAGGGCGGCTCCAGATTAAGGCACTTCTCCTGTTTGGACGGTGGAAGCGCTGCGAATACGGGGCAGCGAGTCGCAAAATTACATCCCTTGGGGGCGTCCAGGGGGCTGGGCAGGTCACCTTCGAGGATGATGCGTTCACGGGTGCGTTCAACTTCCGGATCCGGCACGGGAATCGCAGACAGCAGGGCCCTTGTGTAGGGGTGCCGGGGGTTGTCGAAAACGTCGTCCACGTCGCCGGTCTCCACGATCTTCCCCAGATACATGACGGCCACCCGGTTGGAGATGTGCCGGACCACGGAGAGATCGTGAGCCACCATCAGGTAGCTCAGGCCGAGTTCGGCGCGGAGTTGGTCCAAGAGGTTGATCACGCCGGCTTGCACGGAGACATCCAGCGCGGACACCGGCTCGTCCAGGACAACGAGCTTCGGATTGACTGCGAGCGCCCGGGCGATGCCGATGCGCTGCCGCTGGCCACCGGAGAACTGGTTGGGGAACCGGTTCACGTGGTCCGGTTGCAGCCCCACCAGGCGCATGAGTTCCATGATCCGTTTCTTGACGGCCGCCTTGGGCATGCCCAGGTTTTCGAGCGGTTCGGCCAGCACCTCGTACACGGTGAACCGCGGGTCCAGGGCTCCGGTGGGATCCTGGAAGACCATCTGCATTTCCTTGCGCATGGCCATCTTGGTCTTGTTGTCCGTGGCGGACTTGTTGCTGACGCCGCCGATCACCACCTCGCCCGTTTGCTCGGGGTGGAACTCCATGATTTCCAGGAGGGTGGTGGTCTTGCCGCAGCCCGATTCCCCCACGATTGAGAGGCATTCACCTTCGCGGATGTCGAAACTCAAGCCGTCCACGGCTTTGACCGTGCCGATCCGGCGCTTGATGAGGGCACCCTTGAGCAGCGGGAAGTGCTTTTTGACGTCTTTGAGTTCCAGGACCTTTTCCCGCTCGACGCGGGGAACGCCGTCGAACTTCGATACCGGAAGCGGGGGCGCCTTGAAGATGCGGTGCGCGTCTGCGTCTCCGGCCAGTTTCTCCGACTTGATGCAGGCTGCCTGGTGGCCCTGGACAACTGCGCCATCGGGCGCCGGCACCGGCCACAGGGTTGGTTCGCCGTCCAGGCATTCCTCGCTGGCCAGCGGGCAGCGGGGCGCGAAGGAGCAACCAGTGACGGGCAACGTGAGGTTGGGCGGCGTCCCTTCGATGGGCACCAGCGACTGTTTGGTGGCGGTATCCACCCGGGGCACTGCCCCCAGGAGACCCAGTGTGTAGGGCATCCGGGGGTTGTAGTAGATGTCCTCCACGGTGCCGGTTTCCACCGGCTTGCCTGCGTACATGACCATGATGTCGTCGGCCATGCCCGCTACGACGCCGAGGTCGTGCGTGATCATGACGACGGCGGCGCCGGTTTCCTCTTGCGCGGCGTGAAGGACTTCCAGCACCTGCGCCTGGATGGTGACGTCCAACGCCGTCGTGGGTTCATCGGCGATGAGCACCCGCGGATCGTTGGCGATCGCAATGGCGATCATGACGCGCTGGCGCATACCGCCCGAGAATTCGTGCGGGAAGGCCTTGAGCCGGTCCTTGGGACTCGGGATGCCCACCATCCGCAAAAGGTCGACGGCGCGGGCTTCTTTGGCCTGTTTGCTCATGGTGGGGTTGTGGACCGTGAGCGCCTCGATGATCTGGTTGCCCACCGTGTAGACAGGGGTCAGCGAGGACAGCGGATCCTGGAACACCATGGCGATGTCATTGCCGCGGTGCTTGCACATGGCTTTGTCGCTCAGGCCCAGGAGTTCCTTGCCTTTGAAACGGACTGACCCGGTGATGTCCGCCGTTTCCGGCAGGAGGCCCATGATCGCCATGGAGGTGACGGACTTGCCCGAACCGGATTCGCCCACGATGCCCAGGGTCTTGCCGGGCATCAGGTCGAAATCAACGCCGCGGACAGCGTGGACAACACCGTTTTCCGAGTTGAAGCGGACGTTCAAGTCGCGGACGCTGAGGACCGCGTCGCCGGGAGCGTAGAGGCCGGCATCGCGGAGCCGTTCCGCGGGAGTCTGGGAAATGTTGGTGCTCATTTGCTGGCTCCCTTTGAGCTCTGTGCAGCTTCGACTGCTTTGCCGGAGTTTCGCTTGGCCCGGCCGATGGAACTGGAACTGGGGTCGAAAGCGTCACGGAGGCCGTCGTTCATCATGGCCAGCGAACCCGTCAGGAGGAACATGACAACCAACGGAACCCAGAACATCCACGGGAAGGAGGACACCTGGCCTGTTGCCTGGCCGATCAGGACGCCCAGGCTAACGTCCGGGAGCTTGATGCCGATGCCGATGAAGGAGAAAGCTACTTCTGCCAGGACTGCTCCGGTGATGCCACGCGTGAAGTCGAGCACCAGGAGGGAGCCGATGTTGGGGACGAGGTGCCGCCACACAATCCTGCGGGAAGGGACGCCCATGTACCTGGCGGCCTTGACGTAGTCGCGCTGCATGAGGGACATGGACAAGGACCGCACCAAGCGGGCGGTGCCCATCCAGCTGAAGAACAGCAGGACGATGATCAGCAGCAGCCAGCTGGGCAGGTTCTTGAGTCCGCCACCGCCGTTGGTGGCGACGGCGACAACCAGGATGGCGGGCATCATGATCAGCGCTTCGAGGATGAACAGCATGGTGGCGTCCACTTTGCCCCCGAAGAACGCCATGGTGCAGCCGTAGACGGCGGAGATCAGCACGGAAAGACCACCGACGATCAATCCGATGAAGATCGAGGTCCTGGTGCCGTCCACGATCAGGGCCAGGAGGTCGATGCCCGCCTGGGTGGTGCCGAAGAAGTGCTCGGGCGACGGTCCCATTCCGATGTTGAGGGGATCGATGGTGTCCTTGTCCCACGGGGTCAGGAAACCGCCAAACAGGGAAAAGAGGAACAGCGCCAGGAAGATCACGAGGCCGGCCACGGCAGTTTTGTTCCGCATGAAACGACGGAAGATGATGCGCGACTTGCCGATCACCACGTCCTGGTCTGCAACGCGGGACTCGTCGATTTCGGCGATGGGGTCAATGATGTTGCTCATTACTGGACCCTCACTCGTGGATCGACCAGCGTGGTGGCGAAGTCTGCCAGGATGGCGCCGATCGCGAAGATCACCGAACCATAGGCCAGGGTTGCCGTGGCGACGTTAACGTCCTGGAGGCCGATCGCCTGGATGCTCCACAGCCCGATGCCGGGCCACGCGAAGATCGCTTCGGCGAAGAAACCGCCCGTGAAGATGGCCGGGATAGTGAACGCGATGCTCTGCGCTACCGGGATGAAGGACACCCGCAACGCGTGTTTGCGGATTGCCTGGTTGCGGGTGAGGCCCTTGGCGCGGGCTGTCCGCACGAAGTCGGCATTGACGTTGTCCAGCAGGTATTGCCGCTGCGCGATCTGGTATCCGGCCCAACCGAAGATGGTCATCGCGAAGGTGGGCACAGCGTAGTGGGCCACAAGGTCAACGAAAGCCGGCCAGCCGGGGTCTATTCCCGGCGTCGAAATTCCCGTCACGAAGAAGATGCGCTCCCCCACCGCCTCGTTGACGCTGATGGCGCCCAGCTGCACCAGGAAGTAGGCGATCGGCGCAGGGAGAATGTGGACCAAGTAGCTGTAGGAGGTGATGACCCTGTCCGGGAACTTGTACTGCCGGGCTGCCGAGTAGACGCCCAGCGCAACACCGATGATGAGGGTCAGAATGATGGAGGCGATGAAGAGCCGGGTGGAGACCATCACGCGGTCCGCGAACTCGGCGTTGACGTACGCCCCGTTCGGGCTGCGGCCCCAATCCCAGCGTGTGATGATGCCGCCGAGCCAGTCCACGTAGCGCTGCCACGGGTTGGCATCCGGGTCCAATCCCAGTCCCCTGAACGACGCCGACACCTGTTCCGGAGTGGGCCGCGGAATCCTTTCCTGCTCGAGGAGCGCCGGCTTGAGCGTAGAGACAGCCAGGAAGTATCCCGCGCTGGTGGTCAGGAAGATCATGATCAGGTAGATTCCCGACCGCTTCAGCAGATATTTCAGCATGTCGGGCGGCTGCCCTTGATCGTGGCAAAGCTCAAAGCTGGTCCTTCCGCGGTTACCGGCGGTGGCCGGTGTCAGCTACGAATTGGCGCAGGGATGTGTACCCCCAAACCCCTTCAGTGATCACCGGCCATGTATGGCATGGGTCACATTCAAGAGGAAACTACCACAATAACTGCTTCATATTTGGCTTGAGGCGGCCCGGTTTCTCGCCTGCAGCCAGATCGTTATGAGCAGACTGCGTCATGTATGGAGGTGTTATGCCACTTACGGCCCTGCCTCACCGCAGCCGACAGCGCGCGCTCCCTTGCTGAACGTGCCCGGATGCAGCCGTCAGGTTGACGGGACGAGGCGGCGGACCAGTTCACTCCAGGAATCGGTGAGCCGCTTGGGCGAAATTCCGTGAACACGCACGTCATTGACGATCCGGTCCGGGTCCAGGGCCGCAATCAAGGCCATCGCCATCACCCAGGGATCGGGAATGCCCGCCTCCCGCAGCAGCATCTCCACATGCCGGTGCGCGAGGGCGGTGGGGGGAGCTTCGAAGCGGTTCCGGGTGGAAGCACCCGCAGCCTTCCACAGGTCACCGTTTTCCAGAATGAAATAAATCCGACCCTCACCGAAGGCAACCAGGCGGTCCCGCGGCGGCGCGCCGGGGCCCAGCGGCGGCGGCCCGAACATGAAGCCGCGCTGAAATTCGGATTCGGAGTCGCTCAGCAAGGTCATCATCAGTCCGGCCCGGCTGCCGAAGCGCCGGAACACCGTCCCCTTGCCGACTTTGGCCTTGCACGCCAAGGCATCCATGGTGAGCGCTTCGGCGCCAAACTCATCCACGAGCTCGCGCGCGGCACTCAGCAGGCGCTCCCGGTTGCGCGCGGCGTCACGCCGTTCGTGCGGCGATTCAAAAGGCACGTCCGGCCGGAGTGGGATGAAGCTCACATGAGTCATTCTAGACCCCGGGAATAGAAAGCGGACCATGGTCCGTTTAGTATCGGTGAAGGCCCAAAACCTACCAAGGAGACCACAATGACCAAGAGCACCGTCCTCACCCTCGTCGGCAGCCTCCGCGCTGATTCCCACAACAAGAAGCTCGCCGAGGCCATCGCGCTGAACGCTCCGGAAAACGTTGAGGTCCAGATCCACGGCTCGCTGGGCAACATCCCGTTCTACAACGAGGACATCGACGTCGAAGGCCAGGTTCCGGCCGAAGCCGCCGCCCTCCGTGAGGCTGCAGCCAACGCTGACACCCTCCTCCTGGTCACCCCCGAGCACAACGGCACCGTCCCCGCATCCCTCAAGAACGCCATCGACTGGCTGTCCCGCCCGTTCGGCGCCGGCGCCCTCGCAGGCAAGCCGACCGCCGTCGTCGGAACCGCTTTTGGCCAGTACGGCGGCGTCTGGGCGCAGGACGAAGCCCGCAAGGCCGTCGGCATCGCCGGCGCCAAGGTCCTCGAAGACGTCAAGCTCGCCGTGCCGGGATCCATGGTCCGCTTCGCTGAACTGCACCCGAAGGACGACGCCGAGGTCGTGGAGCAGATCAAGGGCATCTTCGAGCCGCTGACCGCCGTTCAGGATGACGAAGCAGCCGCAGCCTAGTCACTCTTCCTGGTGCCCCCGTTCCGTCCAATTACCGGACAGAACGGGGGCACTTTGCGTTCAGCGGCACCGTTTTCCACACCGTTCCCGCCCCGCGTGACCGAGTCTTGTCCGAACCGTCACCGTACTGGCATGTTGCCCACCTGCAAGGCGGCCTAACGTTTAAGGACAGGTGAACGGACAGGAGCGTGGGGCTGTCATGCGTGCCGGGCTGGGGCTGCAAAGTACGACGGCGATCGCAGCCGCCTGCCTGTTGTTCAGTACGTGGGTGGCCGGCTGCACGGCGTCGCCTGAGGCGGTTTCGCCTTCCTCCACGCCATTCGTTTCCGGAGCCGGTGCTTCAAGTCCGCAGAACCCGGACGAACCCGTCAGCAACAGCCTGACCCCGCCAGTTTCGCCTGCCACACCGCAGCTGGATACCACCCCCACGAACCCGTCTCCTCTTAGTGATCCCGGCCAGCCCTCAGTCCCCGGCCCGCTTCCGGGATCGGGCGGGGCTGTGCCCAGCGGGGCCGCTACGGGCGGCGGCGGAACGGGCGCGGGCCCAGGTCCTTCGACCCCGGCAGACACCAGCCAAGGCGCCAGCAGCCCGGCCGACCCGGGCACCGCCGTCGAGCCTTCCCCGGGGCCATCAGCCAGCCACTCAGCGGGCGGCGAGGCCGCGCGGGCAGCGGTAGTGCCCCCGCAGGTGGAGCCCGGCCCTGCCGTTTACTACGTGGCCATCAACGACGGCGGTTCCCGCGGTGTGCGGTTCGGCTGCAATGACAGCCTTGTCCCCGTCCGCGGTCCGGCGTCATCCGGCGATCCTTTGACCGTGGCCCTCGGCCGCTTGTTGGGCGCAGGGTTGCCCGTGGACAACGACGCCGCACTCTACGATTCCCTCGCGGCTTCCTCCCTGCATTTCGTCTCCGGTTATGTCAGCGGCTCCACGGTGGTGGTGAACCTGGGCGGGTCCATCCGGCCGGGGGGCGTGTGCGACATCCCCCGGATCGAAGCGCAGCTCACGCACACCGTGGTGGCTGCCAGCGGTGCAACGCGCGCCGAAATCTATGTCAACGGTATGACCTTGGAAGTCGCACTGAGCCTGCGGTGACGTGGGCGGCGGTCATGCGGTGGCAATGGCCAGGACCCGGCGGAGCGCCCACGCCACTCTGAGCAACGCCAGCGTGGACGCGAAGGCAAAGACGAAAACCACGGCTTCCGGGATCCAGAGCCCCCTCACTTCGTCACCTTCCAGGACCACAGTGATAAGGGAAGCGATCAGGAGCAGTCCGAGCCCGGGGATCGCGAACAGGAACACCTCACCGATTTGGCGTCGGTGCGTGGGGGTGAGCTTCTCCAGCGGCAGTTCGCGTTGACCGGGCGCTGATTTCTTGCCGAGGACGTTGATCAGCATGGAGACGCTGGTCAGCGTGAGGCCGGCTGTGGCGCCGGCCATCGTCGCGAGGGTCTGGAACAGCGTCCGGCGGGCACCGGGTCCGACGCCCTCCAGGATCAGAGGCTGCCGGAACAGCAATGCAGCAGCCATCCACAGGAGCACCAATATCAAGGCCCAGAGGTAGTCAGCCCTCGGATGGAGGAGGAACCAACGCCACAGGGTTCGACGCCTTCCGCGCCGCTCCACATCAACCTCGTACAAGCTCATGCCCGGCACCCCCTTCCCGGGAATCCGCCTTGACGCTTGGCGTCGGCACATCAGCACTGGCGGCCTCTTTCGCAGCCAGGGCGGCAGCCATGGCCTCGCGCACCGCAGCCATCCCACCGGCGATCAGGTCCGGCACCAGGGCAGTATCAGGTGAGCCCCGGACCTCGGGCAAAGTCCGTGCGAAGAATTCCTCATTGTCCCGCGCTTGCTTGTTCAGTATGGAAACCGCTTGGGCAACGGATTTGGCGGGATCATTGAAGGCATCCGCATCCACCTCAACGTGCGAGACGAACCGTTCCTTGAGCAGATCAACAACCTCACGATCGCCCGTCAGTGAATCTTTGCCCTCGGCCACCACGTAATCGAAATGTTCCACGGAGCCCGCGTGCCGGAATTGCTCGATCAGTTGCTGGATCCGTTCGCGGATGCGCTGTTTGTCTGCGGCCTTGCCGGACCGCCCGACGCTCAGCGAGATCCGGAACGTGCCCTCGGTCATCAGCCTCGACGCGCTGTCCAGGACATCGGCCCACTCGCCTTCCATGAGCTTTCCGGATAAACGCTCGGCCGGGAGCGCGAACTCAAAACGGCTTACTTCCAGCCGGCTGAGAATCTCCTCGACGTCCTCGCGCACCACCGGAACCAGACCGGGATCCAAGCCCAGCATCCCTTCCAGGTACTCCCCCATCCGCGAAGCGCGCGGGCCGTTGCCGCTCGTCAGCACGGCCACGACGTTTCGCTTCAAGAAAGCGAAGTAGGTGGTTTCCAGGAGGTGGTCCCCCGGGGCCAACGGCAACGGCTTGCGGCGGCCCGATGGATCCCCGACGCTGGGCAGGTTGGTGTCCCGCACCCGGTCAAGCAGCAGGACCGGGTGCGGCGTAAAGGCGACAGCCTGGGCTACCAGGACGGTTCCATCCGGGGACACGTAGTGCCGGTCCGTACCCGCTTGACGAGCCTGCTGAAGCACTTCAGCCAGCCGGCGCGCCGGAAACGGACGGCTGAGGTCATCGCCGTTCACCTGCGCAATGCGCCAAAACTGGACGCTTCGCCTCGCCATCCATCCTCCTGGTTGCCCGCTCTCCGAGCCCGGTTACCGGCTCCTTCTCTTGTTCCAAGCTATTGGTGGGGTCTGACATTAAAGGCGCGTGCCGCCGTCGTTCGCTTGCACTGGCGACGCCCGCATCAGGGCACGTACTTCGGGCCCGCCGCGAACAGCGCGTCCATTTCGTCATGGCTGCGGGTGCCCGCCAGGCAGGACCAGTTGCCGTCGCCCAGAACTTCTGTGGCGACGCGGGCCACCTTGGCATAAGCAGCCTTTGCTGTGTTGCCGCCTATGCTCACGCGCCGTACGCCGGCGTCGTGCAATTCCATGGGCGAAGGCGCGCCGAGCCCGCCCAACGCGTTCAGCGGCGCGGCAATACCGGTGGAAAGCTGGTGCAAAGTGTGGAGATCCAAGACGCCCGGGACGAAGATGCCGTCGGCGCCCGCCTGCAGGTATGAGGCCGCGCGTGCGAGCGTCTCCTCGTAAGCGGCATCGGGATAGGCCCCGGACAAGTACGTATCAGTGCGCGCGTTGATGTAGAGCGGGATCCCGCGTTCATCCGCCGCGGCCCGGATCAGGGCGATGCGGCGGGATTGTTCCGCTATATCCGCGAGCGGTTCGGTTCCGGAGTCCTCGATGTTGATTCCGACGGCGCCGGCGTCCAGTACCGCGTTGATGGTGGCGCGGAGTTCGTCGTCCGAACGTCCGTATCCCGTTTCGATGTCCGCGGTGACCGGCAGGCTTGTCGCCGCCACGACGCGCCCCAGGACCGCCATCGCCAAGCCCCACGGCACATGGTCGCCGTCGCGGTAGCCCAGACTCCAGGAGATGGCGGAGCTTGAGGTGGCGATCGCCGTCGCACCCGCTTCCTGCACCACCTTGGCCGAGGCTGCGTCCCAGACGTTCACCAAAACCAGCGGCGCGGGACCCGCTTGGTGAAGTTTATGGAACTGCTCGGCCTTGGTCACGGATGCCTGGTGCGAAGTCATGAGTACATTCCAGCCGTTCGGGTTGACTCCGTAAAGCCCCGGCCAGCCGTTTGGTTGAAAACAAACGTTGCCCTATTGGCAACCTTCGGGAGTATCCTGTCAGTGTGACCCACGAAACATTGAATGCCGACACCACTCTTCCCGCCGAAGCAATCGATGCCATTGAACGGGCAGCCACTGCGGCCCATCCGCATGAGGGACTGTTTTCAGCCCGCGCAGCCAACATCAAGCAGTCAGCGGTTCGCGACGTCTTCGACATCTCCATGCAGCCCGGATTGGTCTCCCTCGCCGGCGGCAACCCGTACCTGCAATCGCTTCCGCTGGAAAAGCTGGGACAGACGGCGGCCCGGATCATTTCCGAGGAAGGAATGACCGCACTGCAATACGGCGGCGGGCAAGGCACCGAAGAGCTCCGCCAACAGATCTGCGAAGTCATGGCCGCCGAGGGCATCAACGATGCGCGGCCGGAAAACGTAGTGGTCACCGCCGGTTCACAGTCCGCGCAGGACGTCGCCACCAAAGTGTTCTGCAACCCCGGCGACGTGGTGCTCGTTGAGAATCCGACGTACGTCGGCGCGCTGAACACGTTCGAGGCTTACCAGGTGCAGGTGGAACCGATCGAAATGGACGACGACGGCCTGGTCCCCGAGCTGCTCGAGGCCAGGATCGCTTCGCTTCAGGCTGAGGGCAAGAGCATTAAGTTCCTCTACACCATCCCCAACTTCAACAACCCTTCAGGCATCACCCTGGCCGCAGAGCGGCGCCAGCGGATCGTTGACATATGCCGCGCGGCGAATATTTTGGTCCTCGAGGACAATCCCTACGGCCTGCTGCGCTTTGACGGCCACCCCATCGAACCCATGCGGGCGGCGAACCCGGATGACGTGATCTACCTGGGCTCCTTCTCCAAGATCTTTGCCCCCGGCCTGCGCATCGGCTGGGCCTTGGTCCCCGCCCACCTGCAGCGGCGCTTCTACTTGGCTTCCGAAGCCGTCACCCTTTGCCCGCCGCCCCTCAACCAGATGCTCGTTTCCTCCTACATCCGCGAATTCGACTGGCGCGGCCAGATCGAAACCTACCGGGCGTTGTACGCGGAGCGCTGCCGGGCCCTGCTTTCTGCTTTGGACGAGCACATGCCCGAAGGCCTTATCTGGACCCGGCCTGACGGCGGCTTCTTCGTTTGGGTGACCCTGCCGGAGGGCGTGGACACTTACCCCCTCCTCGGAAAAGCCATCGACGCCGGTGTTGTCTTCATCCCCGGCGCGGCCTTTTCACCCGCGGACGGCCCGTCCAACAAGTTGCGCCTGGCCTTCAGTGCCGTGCCCCCGGATACGATTGCCGAAGGCGTACGCCGTCTGGCACCTGTGCTTGCAGAGGCCATCCAAGCCAGCAATGAAGGAGCAGCGCTATGACCGGAGTAGTCATTGTAGGAGTTGACGGCAGCGAGACCGCCTTGAGGGCTGCGAAAGCGGCCCAGCAGCTGGCCATCGGGCTGGGCGCCAATCTGCGCGTCGTCAGCGCCTTTGACACCAACCGGACCGAGGTTGTGGAAATCGGAACCGATCGATGGATTGTCTCCGACGCCGCCGAGGCCGAGGCAGTAGCCCGGACCGTAGCCGAGCAACTTGCCGACGACCGGCTGGAAGTAACCTACTCCTCTGCCCGCGGCAAGCCCGGGGAGGCCTTGGTCAAAGAAGCCGAGATCCATGATGCCCGGCTCATTGTGGTGGGCAACCGACGCATGCAGGGCATCGGAAGGGTCCTGGGCAGCGTGGCAAACACGGTGGCACACACGGCACCGTGCGACGTCTACATCGCCAAGACAGACGCCCCGTAAAGCGAGCAGGATCACGCCGCCGGGTGGGCAGTCTCACCCGGCTTTTGGCGTCTTTTGAGGCCGGCGAAAGTTGCAACCGTTATAAAATCGAGATGCCCCCAATGATGTGAGCCACCACTATTCTTTCGATTCCAGGGGATATTCTTGCTTACTTTGCAGCCTCGTCAGCGCGTTGGACACGACATCCTGCTGGCCCGCCACGGCAACAACATCAGCACCATGCATTTCGACCGCAGCAATGACCGCATCATTGCCCTGCTGGATGACGGCTCCTGGGACAGCGCCCCCAACATGATCGCCCCGCAGCTGGACATGCCCGAGACCATTGGCAGCGTCTTCCGCAAAGACTGGCGCTTCCTGTCCGTGGCCTGCATCGCCATGCTCACCATTGCGGCCGCTGCCATGGGCGTGAGCATCGAGCTCTCCAACCACATGTCCTCTTCGGACCTTCAAGCATTGCTGGTCAACTACCCGGCGTTCTGAAACCGCAGTCCAGACCGTAAAGAGGGCCGGAGGCTTCCCGGGTCCGCTACGCTCCGGAGTATGCCTTCTTCCTGGACTGTCCTGATCGCTGTGCACGCAGTGGCCGCCAGCTATGCACTCATATTTGGAGCCGTCAATCTGCTGCGACGAACCAAAAGCGGCAGTCTCCATAGGATTGTGGGGCGAATCTGGGTTGTTGCCATGTACATCGTGGTGTTGACCTCATTCGGAATCCGAACCATAGACGGCGGATTCAACTGGCTCCATGCACTCTCAGCTCTGACGTTTTGCACTCTGACAGCAGGGTTGTGGGCTGTAAGAACAGGGAATATTCGGGCCCACCGCAGCTTCATGACGGGTAGCTACTTCGGTCTGATCGGAGCGTTCGTGGGCGTGCTGGCTGTGCCCTCGCGCCGAATCCCCCAGCTTGCATTCCATGAGCTTCCTCTGCTGGGATTGCTGATCCTGGTTCTGCTCGGCACAGCAGCCATGACGGTGCTGGGGCTCGCCCGGCTTCGCAAAGCGCAAAGGCCTCTCGGCGCCGGGTAATCGGGCGTGGGTTCACTAGGGTGGAGGAAAGCCCTCAGGGAGGAACCCGCATGGAAGCTGCTGCCGCCGATCGGCACTATGACCTGGTCATCATCGGCACCGGATCCGGGAACTCCATCCCGGGTCCGGAGTTCGAAGACCTGTCGATTGCGATCATCGAAGAAGCTTCATTCGGCGGCACCTGCCTCAATGCCGGCTGCATCCCGTCCAAAATGTACGTTCACGTTGCAGACACGGCCCTGGAAATTGCTGAGTCCGGGCGGTTGGGCGTCCCGGCTACGGTCAACTCAGTCGACTGGCCGGGCATCGTAAGCCGTATCTTCCAGACCCGCATAGATCCCATCGCCGCCGCCGGTGAGGAATATCGCCGCGGCCCCATGACGCCAAACACCGATGTCTATGACCAGCACGCCGTGTTCATCGGAGAGCGCACCCTGCGCACAGGACAGGGCACCCAACAGAAAACCATCTCCGGTGACCGGATCGTCGTCGCCGCCGGCTCCCGGCCCTCAGTCCCGGAAGTCATCGCCGCCTCGGGCGTGCGCTACCACACCAGCGAAGACATCATGCGGCTGCCCGCACAGCCCAGGTCCGTGGTGATCATCGGAGGGGGTTCCATCGCCATGGAATTCGCCCACGTCTTCGACGCCCTCGGCACCGACGTCACGATCATCACCCGCTCGACGCTCCTGCGCCACCTCGACCAGGACCTCCACGACCGTTTCAACTCCTTGGCCGCAGAACGCTTCGACGTCAGGGCGGGCCGAACCACCGTGGGCGTCGAAGAGACAGACCACGGCGTAAAGGTCCGGCTCGACGACGGCTCGACCGCCACCGGGGAGGTACTCCTGGTAGCCACTGGGCGGATCCCCAACGGGGACCGGCTGGACCTGTCCTTCGGCAGGATCGAGATGACAGAAGACGGGCGCATCAAGGTGGACGAATACGGCCGCTCGACGTCGGCGCCAGGCGTCTGGGCCCTCGGCGACGTTTCCTCCCCCTACATGCTCAAACACGTAGCCAACGCCGAAATGCGCTCAGTCCGGCACAACCTGCTGAACCCCGGAAACCTGAGGAAGCTTCCGCACGACCACGTGCCCGCCGCCACGTTCACCCATCCCCAGATCGCCACCGTCGGCATGACCGAGGACCAGGCCCGCGAACGCGGGCACAACGTGACAACCAAAGTCCAGCACTACGGAGACGTCGCCTACGGATGGGCACTGGAAGACACCACCGGGATCTGCAAACTCATCGCGGACCGCAGCACCGGCAAACTCCTCGGCGCGCACTTCATGGGCCCGCAAGCTTCCACCTTGATCCAACAGATGATCACCGTGCTCAGCTTCGACCTCGACATGCGCGACTTCGCCTCCAAGCAATACTGGATCCACCCTGCGCTGCCCGAAGTCACCGAAAACGCCCTGCTCGGCCTCGAGTTCGACTAACCGGAATATTTTCGTGCCGGGCAAGCCCGGGACGTAGACTGCGACTATGCAGCTTTCAGGTCTTGCCCCAGATAATCTTGTCCGCCTGGATGCACCCCTACGGGATGGTGTGAAGCTGTGAGCGGGGGTCTTATTGCGCTGCTGGATGACGTCGCTGCCCTGGCCCGGCTAGCCGCCGCGTCTGTAGATGATGTTGCCGCCGGCGCCGCAAAGGCCGGGGCGAAGGCCGCGGGCGTCGTCATTGACGATGCGGCCGTGACACCGCAGTACGTGTCCGGGGTTGACCCGTCCCGGGAACTGCCCATGATCCGCAGGATCTTCTGGGGGTCGCTGCGAAACAAACTGCTGATCATCCTGCCGGCCCTGCTGCTGATCAGCGCCTTCATACCGGGAATCATTCCTGTGATCCTCCTGCTCGGCGGCACCTACCTCTGCTACGAGGGCGCCGAGAAGGTCTGGCACAAGGTGCGGGGCCATGCCGAAGCAGCCGACGCTCCGGCCCCGGACCGCGGGCCGGAAGCGGAGGCCAAAGTCACCCGTGGCGCCATCACCACCGACTTCATCCTGTCCTGCGAAATCATGGTCATCGCCCTGAACGAGGTCGCCGTCGAATCCCTCTGGGTTCGCGCCTTTATTTTGGTCGTCGTGGCCATCATCATCACCGTGGCCGTGTACGGGGCAGTGGCGCTCATCGTCAAAATGGACGACATCGGCCTTCACTTGACCAAGAGAGATGCCCCGGCCACCCAGCGAACCGGGCACCTGCTGGTCGCCGCAATGCCAAAAGTCCTCACCGTGATCACGGTGGTCGGAACGATCGCCATGCTCTGGGTTGGCGGACATATCTTGCTGCAAGCCAGCTACGACCTCGGCTGGCACCTGCCCTATGACCTGGTCCATAAACTCGAATCGCCCGTGGCTGAAATCCCCGCGATAGGCGGCGCCCTTGCGTGGCTGATCAACACTCTGTGTTCGGCGATCCTGGGCATCCTCTGGGGTTCCGGCGTCATGGTCCTGGTGCAGGCCGTCCGGCGTGTACTGCCGTTCGGAAAGAAGAAAAGCACTTCCCACTAAGGACGGAAGCCGTAAGATCAGGCTGTGGCGGCACCTGTGGATGTTCTCGGCCCGATCCTGGAAATGATGACCTGGGTGGGCTTCGTTCCCGGCGTGCCCCTGCTCATCGCGGCGTGGATCATCGCCAAGCGCCGGTGCCAGTGGGACTCGGTGGAAGCGACGACGTTCAGCGCCGGAGGATTCACCGGACTCCGCTGGAACCGCCCGGATGGGAGCGAACGGCAGGTGCTTCTTGAAGCCGTCCTGCCTGTGGACGGGCGGAACCCTGTCCAGGTTCACTACGACACCTGCCATCCGGCCCGCTGGTCCCTGACCCCTCCCCGGCCCGACCGGACCGTCCTGCTCCTGGGGCTGGTTTTCACTGCCGTTGGTTTGTTGAGCACGATTGGCGGCTTTGTGCTGCTGTTCTTCTAGATTTCGGAGAGCCTGCCGACGCCCGCTCGCATTTGGGGTGGTCGACCGGTACCGGCGAGTCGCATAATCGGTCCATGGGTGAGCGGCTGACCGTGGAACTGGAGGATATCGGGAGTACGTCCTGGTGGGCCGGGATCCTGACGGTCCTGACATCGCAGTACGGCAGCAGACTCCTCCGCTTTGTGGCCCGGTCCAATGGACGCTCCCTTTATACAAGCGACACGTTCACCTCACCGCGCCCCTACCGGGATGGTCCGCCGGAGGAGGCATACTCGCCCGGCATGCGACAAGCCCTGGACCGGCTCCTTGAAGACCTCGCAAGGGACGGCTGGGAGCAAACAGGCAGAGGAGAGCATCCGTGGTCTTTCGTCTTCGAGCGGGGCCAAAGGCAGGGCCTGTGACGAAGGCTGGTGACGCACCCGTGGGCTTCCTCCCGCGGTGGATCATCATGGTGGCGGCAGGGGAGGCACTCGGATTCCTGATTCCAGCGAGCATGGGCGCTTGGCTTGGGTTGATCGGGGCCCCGGACTCCGTGGTTTACCCGGCCATGATCGCCGCCGGCGCCTGTGAGGGTGCCTTGCTGGGGTACGGGCAGTGGCTGGGCTTCGGCCGCAGGGTGGTCTCGCGGGTTCCTTGGATTGTGGCCACCTCTGCCGGCGCCGCTGTTGCGTGGTCCCTTGGCATGCTCCCGGGCATCCAAGGGGGCTTGGACATCTCATCGCCGCCAACTCTCGCTCTGGTCATCGGTGGTGCAATGCTGTTGCTGGTGATAATTCCATCGCTGCAGTGGCTGGTCCTGCGCCGCGCCGGATCGAAAACCTTGCGCTGGATCCCGGTGAACGCCGGCGCCTGGGCAGCAGGCCTCCTCTGGACAATCGCACCATCGCCGATCGTGGATGAGCGTACGCCCGCCCCGGTCATGATCTCCGTGTACGCAGTGGCCGGGCTCCTCATGGCGGTCACCGTCGCAGCACTCACCGGACCAACGGCACGACGAATCGCGACAGGCCTGGCGCGGTAGAGATGTGCCGCCTATCGAGGGCAATGGACACGCGCGCGGCGCCGACCTCGCTTAAACGCCGACCTCGCTTAAACAAAGCCGGCTGCACCGTTGCCTATGGCAAGTGTGCAGCCGGTTTGCATTCAAGGTCCTGCTAGTCGAGCAGCAGCGCCGGTTCTTCCAGGATCGCTGCGACGTCAGCCATGAAGCGGGCCGACAAATCGCCGTCCACAACGCGGTGGTCGAACGAACCGCCCAGAGTGGTGATCCAGCGGGGAATGACCTCCCCGTCCAGTACCCACGGCTTCTGCTTGATGGTTCCGAAAGCAATGATGGCAACCTCGCCCGGGTTGATGATCGGGGTTCCCGTATCAATGCCCAGCGCGCCGATGTTGGTGATGGTCAGGCTTCCGCCCTGCATTTCCGCTGGCTGGGTCTTGCCGGCACGGGCTTTGGTGGCCAGTTCGTTGAGCGCCAAGGCCAGTTCCTTGAGGGAGAGGTCCTGGGCGTCCTTGATGTTGGGCACCATGAGACCACGCGGGGTCGCAGCAGCGATGCCCAGGTTCATGAAGTGCTTGATCTGGATCTCGGCGCCGCCCTTGCCGTCAGCGTCGTCAACCCATGCCGCGTTCACGCTCGGGTTCCGGGCCGCTGCCCAGATGACGGCCTTGGCCAGGATGAGCAGTGGTGAAACCTTGATGCCCTCGAAGTCGCGGGAGGCCTTGAGCCGCTTCACGAACTCCATGGTCCGGCTGGCGTCGACGTCCACAAAAATGCTCACATGCGGGGCAGAGAACGCTGAGTCCACCATCGCTTTGGCGGTTGCCTTGCGTACGCCCTTGACGGGTACGCGTTCGATTCTCTGCTCCTGCGGCTTCTTCGAGGCGCCCCAGAACGAATCGGCACCATCCAGCTCGGCATCGCGCTGTGCCTGGTAGCTGACCAAATCCTCTCTGGTCACTTCACCGCGCTGGCCGGTGGCCACGACGTCGGCAAGGTCGATCCCCAGATCACGGGCGAATTTACGGACCGGCGGTTTCGCCAAGACCCTGTTCACCAGGCCCGTGATGGTTCCGCCGATCACGGCACCGCGCGAGGCCGCCGTCGGGGTTGTTCCCTGGACCGGAGACGCTTGCTGGGAGGCCGGGGCAGCGGAAGGCACGACGGCGGGGGCCGGGTGCGGCCGCTGCGGCACCGACGGTACGGCTGCTTGGGCGGCGAGGGCGGCCTGGTGGTCCTGGACGGTTCCTTCCGGGCTCTCCGCGACGGGAACAGCCGCCGTTACCGGACGCTTGCGGGGACGGCGCTTGACGGCGTCCGCCTTCGGTCCGGAGCCAACCAAGGGGCCGCCGGCCGGTGCATCACCGCTGTCCGCCGGAAGCTTCCCATACATGGGTCCGGCATCCTGTACCGCGGACTGACCTGCGGATGGCTGGCCCTGGTTTGTTGAAGAGGCCGTTTCCCCACCCGCAGCAGGGGCTTGGGGCTGGGGAACTGCTTCGCCGGATTGGCCCTCGGAGACGGCCACGATGGGGGTCCCGACCTCCACGGTGATCCCTTCTTCCACCAAGAGCTCGGTGACCGTGCCGGCGTATGGAGAAGGCAGCTCAACGAGGGACTTGGCCGTCTCGATCTCGCAAAGGACATCGTTGATTGCCACAGTGTCGCCCGGCTTAACCTTCCACGCCACGACCTCGGCCTCGGTGAGGCCCTCGCCAACGTCCGGCAGGTTGAATTTCTTTACAGTCACAGTGGTCCTCGGTTTCCGTGCGCCCTCAGGAGGGGCTGGATCAGTGCAGGGTTAGTAGGCCAGGGAGCGGTCGAGCGCCTCGAGGATCTTGTCGATGTCCGGCAAGTAGTCCTCCTCAACCTTCGCCACCGGGTAGGGCATGTGGAATCCGCCCACGCGAATCACCGGGGCCTCCAGGTGCAGGAACGCCCGCTCGCTGATGCGGGCAGCGATCTCCCCGCCAATCCCGCCGAACGTCGGGGCTTCATGGGCCACGATGAGCCGGCCGGTCTTCTTGACGG
The DNA here is from genome assembly GCF_015040095.1 of Paenarthrobacter sp. YJN-5. Taxonomy (NCBI): domain Bacteria; kingdom Bacillati; phylum Actinomycetota; class Actinomycetes; order Micrococcales; family Micrococcaceae; genus Paenarthrobacter; species Paenarthrobacter sp. YJN-5. The sequence continues at coordinate 381,296 of NZ_CP053544.1, read as the reverse complement.
AAGCCTCCACCGTGTCAAAGTCCACCGGGGAAATCGAACGCAGGTCCACTACCTCGATGCTTCGGCCATCCTCGGCTGCGGCGTTGGCGGCAGCCAGGGCAACGGGGACCAAGGGCCCGTACGCAACAATCGTGGCGTCCGTTCCCTCCCGGACTACGTGGGCTTTGAAAGGGTCCTCCGACAGTCCGGCATCCTCCACATCAACGTCACCCTTGAGCCAGTAGCGGCGCTTCGGCTCGAAGAAAATCACCGGGTCCTGGCATTGGATCGCCTTCTGGATCATCCAGTAGGCGTCGTGCGGGTTGGACGGTGTAATGATCCGCAGGCCTGCAGTGTGCGCAAACAACGCTTCCGGAGACTCGGAGTGGTGCTCAATCGACCCGATTCCTCCGCCGTACGGGATCCGGATAACCACGGGCACCCTCAGCTTTCCCAAGCTGCGGGAATGGATCTTGGCCAACTGCGTGGTGATCTGGTTGAAGGCCGGGAAGACAAAGCCATCGAACTGGATCTCACACACCGGTGAGTAGCCGCGGAGTGCAAGTCCAATAGCTGTGCCCACGATTCCGGACTCGGCAAGCGGGCTGTCCACCACACGATCCTCGCCGAATTCCTTGATGAGGCCGTCGGTAACCCGGTAGACGCCGCCGAGGTGCCCGATGTCCTCTCCCATGAGCAAGGACTTCGGATTGCTCTTCAGCGATGCGCGGAGGCCTTCGTTGATGGCCTTGGCGATGGTCATTGTTGCCATCAGTTGGATGCCTCCTCTTCGCTCTCAAACCCTGCCGAATACTCTTCGAACCACGCCAGTTCCTCTGCGATCAGCGGGTGCTGCTCTGCGTAGACATTGGCGAAGGCATCCCGGATATCCGGAACCTCGAGGCCGTGGGTGGTGCTGCGGACGTACTTGGCGAGTTCGTCGCCGTCGGCCTTGACCTGTTCGAAGAAGGCGTCATCCGCGAGCCCTTCCGCGCGGAGGTACTTCTCCAGCCGCTCCAGCGGGTCCTTCTCCCGCCAGGCTGCTTCTTCCGCGGATTCCCGGTATTTGGTGGGATCGTCAGCGGTGGTGTGAGCGCCGACCCGATAGGTGTAGGCCTCGATCAGCACGGGGCCCCGGCCCTCTCTTGCGTGTTCCAGCGCCCATTCAGTAACAGCGTGGACCGCAATCACGTCATTGCCGTCAACGCGTATGCCCGGGAAGCCGTATCCCTTGGCACGGTTGGCGAGGGGAACTTTGGTCTGCACTTCAGTGGGCACCGAGATGGCCCAGTGGTTGTTTTGGCAGAAGAACACCACCGGGGCGTTGTAGGAGGCTGCAAAAACCATGGATTCGTGGACGTCGCCCTCGGAGCTGGCGCCGTCACCGAAGTAGGCGATGACTGCCGCTTTGGGATCAGCCGACTCCTGCGCTGCCTTCTGGTCCCGCTGGATGCCCATGGCGTAGCCAACGGCATGCAGGGTCTGGGCGGCCAGAACCAAGGTGTAGAGGTGGAAGTTGTTTTCGCGGGGATCCCAACCTCCATTGGAGACACCGCGGAACTGCCTGAGCAGCTCGGAGAGATCGACATTCCGGACCAGCGCGACACCGTGTTCGCGGTACGTGGGAAAGATGTAGTCCTGCGGCTGGCTCGCATGGCCCGAGCCGATCTGGGCAGCTTCCTGGCCCGTGAGCGGAACCCACAAAGCCAATTCACCTTGCCGTTGGAGGGCCGTGGCTTCCTGGTCGAAACGACGGATCCGTGCCATGTCTGTGTAGAAGACGCGAAGCTTTTCCGGATCGATCCGCTTGGCGTAGTCCGAGAAGATGGAATCGGTGCCGAGCTGTCCGTCCGGGCCCAACAGCTGGACCATGTCCACAGCTTCTTCCGGCGCGACTGCCGCCGACGCCGCCGCCAGAGTCTGGTCAGCCCCGGAGGGCAGTTGTGTCGAGCCCATACAGTCTCCTTGCTAGCCCCCGCCGTTCGCAGTGGCAATTCTGTCGCTGGGATATATGCCCATTCAGGAATGCATTCCTGAATGGGCATATATTTTGGCTTTCGGTCCTTACTTTATAGGCAGTAGGTAGCGGTGGGACATTCGTTAACCGCTAGGAACCCTCCGGCGCCTTTGTATAACCTGCACAGAGCTGGAGGAATCTGCTGTTCGCTTCAACCTCGCCAATGCTTACCCGGACGCCCTCGTCTCCGAAAGCGCGCACGGACAACGCCTGTTCCGCAGCCAAGGCCGCAAACTCGCCACTGTTCGAGCCCAGGTTCAGCCACACGAAGTTCCCTTGGGCATCCGGAACGAACCATCCGAGCTCCCTGAGCCCGTTGACAACGCGTTCACGTTCATCGACGAGGCTTTGTACCCTTTCCACAACCTGGTCGAAATTCTCCAAGGACGTGACCGCAGCGCGTTCCGCAATTTGCGAGACAGCAAAGGGAGTCGCCGTGACGCGCAGGTGTTGCGTCAGCAGCGGACCGGAAACGCTGTACCCGACGCGCAGACCGGCCAAACCGTGAGCCTTGGAGAACGTCCTCAGCACCACCACATTCGGGTATTTTCGGTAAAGCTTGATGCCGTCGACAGCTTCGGGGTCCCTGACGAACTCCTGATACGCCTCGTCGATGACCACCACGACGTTTGGCGGGACGGACTTGATGAATTGTTCCGTTTCCTCGGCGGTGAGGATCGGTCCCGTGGGATTGTTCGGCGTACAGAGCAGAATGACTTTAGTGCGGACAGTAACGGCAGCAGCCATTGTCTCCAGGTCATGCCGCCCGTCCTTCAGCAAAGGGATCTGGACGCTGGCCGCTCCCGCGAGGCCAACACAGATGGGGTAGGCCTCAAAGGAGCGCCAAGCGTAGATCACTTCATCAGGCTTGCCATCGTCGTTTTGACCGGCGAAGGTGGCGAGGATCTGGTTGAGGGCGCCAAGACTGCCTGCCCCTGTGACGACGTCGTCAGCGGGTATGTCGAGGAACTTCGCCAGCGCATCGCGCAGCTTGGTAGCCAGCGGATCCGGGTAGCGGTTGATGTCCGACTGGTCCGCGATTGCCTGCAACACTGCAGGAATTGGGGGCAGCGGGTTTTCATTGGACGACAATTTGTAGCTGGTGAGGCCCTCAATCGCGGCAGGAGGTTTACCCGCCGCGTATTTGGGAAGCCTGTCCACGACCGGTCGAGGGAGTACGCCCTCCGGTACGTTGTCAGAATTAGTCATGGCTTCAAGCCTACTTGCAGGTCATCGACGGTGAAGCGCGATAGTCATTCGTTATTTATTGCCCGCAGCAGTGTCAGCACACCGCGGTATGGAAGCATTAGGTGCATGGGTTCCTTCATTGTTCGAGTCATCATCAACGGACTGGCCCTGTGGGTTGCCAGTTGGCTTTTGACAGGCCTGGAGATTTCGACGGCAGCAACGGAGAAGGCGGCAGCAAATGCCGGACTTACCAATAGTGCCGACACGGTGGGAATCGTCCTCGCCTACCTCTTCATAGGACTGATTTTCGGCGTTGTGAATGCCGTGGTCAGGCCGCTGGTCAAGCTCCTGTCCCTCCCGGTGACGATCCTGACTCTCGGTCTCTTCACGATCGTGATCAACGCGGCGATGCTTTACCTCACCGCATGGCTCAGCAGTTTTACGCCGGTGCATCTGACCATCGATTCCTTCTTCTGGACAGCTATCCTCGCCTCGATCATCATCAGCGTAGTGAGCGTGGTTGCCGGTTTGATCCCCGGAACCCGCAACCGATAGAGCATTTCAGGGAAGGCCTATCGAGGCCCGGATCCGGATCTTGACTCCGGGAGATGCGGGATCCGCAGGGCTGACCGTCCGTCAGGGGCAGGAACGGCCACCGGCGCGGGAGCCCGGACCAGCTTGAACCTGGAGACGGCCGCACCTGCACCGGAGCCAACTGCACCGGCAAATACAGCAGTAGACGCCACCAAGGACGGATCTTGACTGGCGGCTGCCAACTCGGCGCCTTCCGCATAATTGTCCAGGTCATGCCCCGGACCCAAACCGGGGTCCTCTCCCTCAGGCACCCCAACGGGCTTTGTGAGCGTCACCGTAGTTCTGTCCCTTGTCTCGGGATTCGCCTTCCCTTCGCTGCCCGGCACCCAATCCTGGGCGTGCTCGAAGTGAAGCACCGTGATTCCCGGCTCGGGAATTATCTCCCCTGTGGGTGAGCCGGCCGTCAGCACGTACTTGAGGTCGAACTCCGCAAGAAATGCTTTGTTCTGGCTGAGGTTCATGGCATGGACTCCACCCTGGCTGTGACCGACGGCCACAACGTCGTCTCCGCGTGATGCTCCCGCTTCCCGAAGGGCCTCGGCAATGGCCGGCACCACGTATTGGGAGTCATACCCTATGGCCTCAGCAATGCCTGCCTCATCCAATGGGTTAGACCCGCCCATGTTCGCCTGTTCGGGTTCGGTGCCTGGAATCATCACCATCCACGACGGCGCGTCAGCGTTGTGCGTCCGGATGACCTCGATTTCGCCGTCCCCACGGGCGTGAATCTCCTGAATCCGCCGGAGCGCCCACGCCATGGACGGATCCACGGACAGCGTCTCCTGGCTAACCGGCTCAATGCCGACAGTCCTGGGCTGCAGAGCTGGAAACATCTTGGGATTCAAGGTCTCGCGCACCGATTCCCTGGCGGTATGCCCCTCGGGAACGACCCTGTTGACTATCTCCTCCGTCACGTCGCGCCCCAACGGCCAGGACCACGTAAATTCGTCGACGCCGACGAAATGGGGCCGTGCCTGCCGTTCTTCCGCGGCTTCGTAGTCGCAGGCGCTGGCACGGACGTCGGCGCTGACTTCCACCAGTTGGCGGCGTACCCGTCCGACGTGCTGCCGGCCGGCTGCCACAGCATCCACGGCAGCGGAGCCGGTGGAAAGTGAATCGTAGAGATACGGCTCCAGCGCTTCTTGGATCCGCTGCGTTTCGTCCTCGATGCCGATCAGCTGTTGCACCAGTCCGTCCATGACCGCGACGCCGCTCAGAAGTTCTTCGAGCTGAAAAGAGATACCTCCGATTCCACCCCTGATTTTGAGGTATCCATCCTGGGCCGGAGGAGTTGGCTGCGGTGCTGAACCGGCGCCGACAGGTGCTGCATCCGCCACTACTGATCCGCTTTCCGGGAGACACTGGCGCTTTGGGAGTGGCGAAGGATGGCAGCGGCAGCTGCCTCCAGGGACTCCCGCGCACGCTGGAGCTCCGAGGCATGAACTGCCACGGTTACCCTGTAGGCGCGCCCCGCCGGTGATTGCCAGTCTTCCAACTGCGCCCGGCGCAGGGCGGCAAGTACAGTATCAGCCTGATCCACGCACGCGTTGGCCCGCCAAGCGAGCCTCTGGACTTCATGGCCGCGCGACGCGCACTCCAAGGGATCAAAGGCAGGCGGGGTGGCAGGAGGCATCAAGCCGACGCTCATAGTCCGTTACTCCATTTTGTTGTGGTGGTGATCTGTGGACTTGACGCTACGGAGCCGCTGCGGGGGTCCGGAAGCGGAAACAAGGGCTATGTGGAAAACACCGTGGGCATCCACAGAGGCGGTGTCACCAACTCGGGACCTCCCGCAGAACATGAAAGAATGGGCACCATGGCTGAATCCCCCCGCGTGTCCCTCGCTTCCGAACCCCTCGCCCTTGGTGCCCTTGATGGCCGCTACCGTGCCGCCGTCGCGCCCCTCGTCGATTACCTGTCCGAGGCGGCCCTGAACCGCGACCGCGTTCACGTCGAAGTTGAGTGGCTCATCCACCTCACCAGCCAGTCGGTACTCCCCGGCGCCGGACCCCTCTCCGACGAGCAGGTAGCCAAGCTCCGGGCCATCGTCACCGGTTTCAATGCCGCATCCGTCAACGAGCTGGCAGAGATCGAAGCCGTCACCGTGCACGACGTCAAGGCGGTCGAGTACTACATTGGCCGGCGCCTTCCCGAAATCGGGATTGAAAACCTTACCGCGATGGTGCACTTCGGTTGCACGTCCGAGGACATCAACAACCTCTCCTACGCCGTAGGCATCAAGGGTGCCGTGGAGGACGTCTGGCTTCCCAATGCCAAGGCTCTGGTGGAGCAGATCCAAGCCATGGCGGAAGCGAACCGTGAGGTTCCCATGCTGTCCCGCACGCATGGCCAGCCTGCCACGCCGACCACCCTCGGCAAGGAACTGGCTGTCATAGCGCACCGCCTGAACCGCCAGCTGGAGCGGATCGCCAAGACCCACTACCTGGGCAAGATCAACGGCGCCACGGGCACGTACGCTGCGCACGTCGCCTCCGTGCCCGGTGCTGACTGGGAAGCAGTCGCGAAGTCGTTCGTGGAGGGCCTGGGACTCACCTGGAACCCCTTGACCACGCAGATCGAAAGCCACGACTGGCAGGCCGAACTCTACGCGGATATTGCACGCTTCAACCGCATTCTCCACAACGTCTGCACGGACATCTGGAGCTACATCTCCATCGGATACTTCCGTCAGATTCCGGTTGCGGGGGCCACCGGCTCTTCAACGATGCCGCACAAGGTCAACCCGATCCGCTTCGAAAACGCAGAAGCCAACTTGGAGATCTCCAACGGCCTCCTTGACACCCTCGGGGCCACCTTAGTGACTTCCCGCTGGCAGCGCGACCTGACCGATTCCTCCTCGCAGCGCAACATCGGCGTCGCTTTCGGCCACTCCCTGCTCGCCATTTCCAACGTAGCCAAGGGCTTGAAGGCGCTTGACGTTGCAGAGGATGTGCTCGCTGCAGACCTGGACACAAACTGGGAAGTCCTGGGCGAAGCGATCCAAATGGTGATGCGCGCAGAAGCCATCGCCGGCGTTGAGGGCATGGAGAACCCGTACGAGCGTCTCAAGGACCTCACCCGCGGCCAGCGCGTGGATGCGGCGCGGATGCAGGAATTTGTTCAGGGCCTGGGGCTCTCTCCCGAGGCCGAAGCCCGTTTGCTGGCTCTCACCCCGGGCAAGTACACGGGTATCGCCAACAAGCTGGTGGATCACCTGAAGTAACTAGCAGTCAGGCGCCGAAGACGGCCGGGCCCGCGCCCCGTCGTCTTCGGTCCTCACGGCACCGAAGACCGACACCGACACGTGAGGAGCGGAGCACCATGAAGCTCCTGTTGATCAGGCACGGACAAACCCCAGGCAACGTGGCAGGCCGGCTGGATACTGCGTTCCCGGGACCAGGGCTGACTGAACTCGGTGAACGGCAGGCCGCTGCGCTTCCCCAGGCCCTCAAGGACGAGTCCCTCGAGGGGCTGTACGTTTCCACCCTCCAGCGGACACAGCGCACAGCAGGAGAACTTGCCAGGAACACCGGCCTGGACCCGGAGATGCTGGATGGCGTTCACGAGATCGAAGCCGGCGCCTTGGAAACGAACACGGACCATGAGTCCCACCTGCGGTACATGGGTACGGTCTTTGCCTGGTCCAGCGGTGATCTGGACCTTCGGATGCCCGGCGCCTACACCGGGCACGACTTCTTTGCCCGGTTCGACGCTTCGGTCGAAAAAGTGCTGGCCAACGGACACTCGACGGCGGCAATCGTCAGTCACGGCGCCGCGATCCGATGCTGGGCCGCTCGCAGGGCCGTGGACATCGACACCAATTTCGCTGAGAGGCATCCCCTGCCCAACACAGGGATCGTTGCGCTCGAAGGCGACCTGAAGACCGGCTGGCGTGTCCTGCACTGGGATCAAATGCCGGTGGGCGGACAGGCACTCGCGGACAGGACCGCCGAGGATCCCACGGGCGAGGCGCTCTAACGCCCGGCTGAGCAAGCCCAAACCAGCTGGCATTAGTCGTTGTTCTGAGCCCTCCTGGCAACCACAAGTGCGAGCTACTTGGGTAGCAGCAGTTCTCCCGGAACTAACGCGGAGGAAACACCGCGGTAACCACTCCTTCCTAGGATTAAGTCGCATCACCACCTCAGCGAAACGCAATAAAGTGAGGCACACATGCAGACTAATCCCCGGCTCAACATCCGGCAGGTTGCCTGGTCGAACCCCGTTGGCGCCGACCTGCGGGCAGCACAGCAAGCAGAATTGGATGCGCGTTTCGGAAGCACGGACCACGAGCCCGGCCCTCCGCCGTCGGAAGCCGACACCGCAGTGTTCGTGGTGGCGTACGAGAAATGTTCCGGCCAGCCCCTCGGCTGCGGTGGACTCAGGATGCTGGATGACACTACGGCCGAAATCAAGCGGCTGTATGTAGTCCCGTACGCCCGGGGATCGAGGGTTGCCAGCTCCATTCTGGCCGCATTGGAAGCGCAGGCACACTCGAGGGGATTCAGCGTCATCACGGCCGAAGCCGGTTCTGCCCAGTCGGATGGGCGAAGTTTCTATGCAAGTTCCGGTTTTGAAGAGATCCCCAACTTCGGCCCCTACGTCGGCGCGGAGGAATCGCACTGCTATTCCAAACGGATCGACTCCCACAGCGCCTCCCACACGGCCATGGCTTGAGCCGGTGGCCCGGCCCGGCTGCCAAGCCAGACCACGCCCAAAGGAACAGCACAGGCGAACGCAACATCCAGCGTTCGATGCCGCTCTTCGATAATCTCGCTTTATGGAAAAAGCAGACATCACCTTCCGGACCCGCAAATGGGTTCGGCCCGAGGACCTCAACGCCAATGGCACGCTCTTTGGTGGCAGCCTGCTGAAGTGGATCGACGAAGAGGCCGCGATCTACGCCATTCTCCAGCTGGGCAATGGCCGGGCGGTCACCAAGTACATCTCGGAAATCAACTTTGTAAGTTCAGCCGTCCAGGGTGACCTGATCGAAATGGGCCTGACCGCCAAACGCTTCGGCCGGACCTCGCTGACCATGCGTGCCGAAGTGCGCAACATGATCACCCGCCAGAGCATCCTCACTATTGAGGAAATTGTGTTCGTCAACCTGGGACCTGACGGCCGCCCTCAGCCCCACGGCTACACCGAGATCACGTACGACCGCGACCGCATTCCCACCCACCACCTGACCAAGACCCTCGAAGAGGACTGAACCAGCCGCCGTCGGGCGCTCCGCTGAAGTCAGACAGCTTAAACGGGTGCCGGCGGCCGCAGAAGTGCGGCCGCCGGCCTATGTTTTCCGGCGACGGGAGTGAGTGCCGCCGGAACCTGTGGGGGCGCCAAATGCGGGCGCCGGGATGACAGCGCCGGGTGTCAGCGCCGGTCGAAGGTGAGGCCGCCGGGAACCTGGAACGTGGGCATGAGTTCGAGCATGCCGACGTTGACGTGGCGCGGAGTCTCGATGGCGTAGTCGAGTGCGTTCACGATGTCGTCCGTGGTGAGCGATTCATAGCCCTCGTAGTAGGTCTTCCACGCTTCTTCCATGGCCTCCGGGCTGCCACCCATATTGCGGCCGAAGATCTCGGTTTCCACTCGTCCGGGGCAGATCTCTGTGACGCGGATGCGCTTGCCCACGGTGTCGTTGCGGAGCTGGCGGGAGATCTGGTGCACCGCGGCTTTGGTGGCGTGGTAGACGGTGTGGCCGTAGAAGTTGTAAACGCCGGCGATCGAGCTGATGTTGATCACGTGGCCGAGGTCGCGTTCCACCATGCCCGGCAGCACAAGTCGCGTGAGCTGGAGCAGTCCTCGCAGGTTCACGTCTACCAGTTCGTCAATGTCCTGCTCAGATGAGTCCAGGATGTTGCCCGGGCGGGACACCCCGGCGCAGTTGACCAGTACATCCACGTTGAGGCCGCTGACGACGTCGGTGAGCGCGGCCGTGTCGGTCAGGTCCAGCACGTGCGGGACGGCTCCGGTGCGGTCGGCCAGTTCAGTCAGACGGGCTTCGTTGCGGGCAACCGCGTGGACCGTCAGGCCGCGCTTGGCCAGGCGCTCGGCGATCGCCGCACCCATGCCGGTGGAAGCGCCGGTGACAAGGGCGGTGGTGTAGTCAGAAAAGGACATTGGTTCTCCAAAGGTGGGAAGGGGCGGACGCCGCCGTAGGGGCGATCGCCGAGGGGGTAGGGCCGGCCGTTTCCCGGCCCTACCCGGCGGAAAGAGGACTGCGCCTAGGCGTCGCGCAGGGGTTCGTGGGCGCGGTCCTTGACCGTGCTGACGGCGATGAGCGTGCCCAAGGCCGTGACCACTGCGTAGAAGGCCGGCATGTAGATGTTGTTCGTGCTGCTGATCAGCCACGTCATCAGCAGCGGTGCGGTGCCGCCGAACAGTGCCGAGGAAATGTTGTAACCCACGCCGTAGGCGGAGTAGCGGACCCGGGTGGGGAACAGTTCGACCAGCAGGATATGGATGACTGCGGTGTGTCCGGCAAAGATGACGGCCATAATGCAGGCGCCGAGGATGGCCAGGCCCATCTCACCGGTGGCGATCAGTGCGTAGGACGGGATGCCCAGCACTGCCATGCCGATTGCCGAGCCGGCGATGACCTTCTTGCGGCCGAGCCTGTCGGACAGGGCGCCCATGAACGGAATCGCGATGCAGATGACCACCAGGCTGCAGGCCGTGACGAGCAGAGCCTCGCCAATGGTGAAGTTCAACTGCTTACCCTTCAGGAACGTGGGCATGTAGGAGAAGAGGACGTAGTAGCCGGAGCCGTTCATCAGCGGAATGAAGAGGGCCAACAGCATGGCGCGGCGGTGGACCGGGCTGGCGAGAGCTTCCTTGAGGGGGTTCTTGGACAGACCGCCCTCTTCCTTGAGCTTTTCGAAGTTGGGGGTGTCGTTGATGGCCTTGCGGATGTACCAGCCGATGATGCCCATGGGGATGGCGACAAGGAAGGGGATTCGCCACGCGAAGGAACCAAAGCCGCCGCCGTCGATGGCTGCCTGGGTAAGCCACGGCGACATTGCGTAGGCAACCAGGGTGCCGGTGAGGAGTGCGGCGAATGAGGCGATTTGGGCGTATGACGTGATGACGCCGCGCTTGCCTTCAGGAGCGTGCTCAGCGAGGAAGGTCATGGCGCCGGCAGCTTCGCCGCCCACGGAGAAGCCCTGCACCAGGCGCAACAGCACCAACAAGATGGGCGCAGCGATGCCGATCGCTGCATACGGCGGCAGCAAACCAATACCGGCCGTGGCCACGCTGATCAGCATGATCACAAAGACAAGCAGCTTTTGCCTGCCGATCCTGTCCCCGAGGTAGCCGCAAACAATCGCGCCGAGCGGCCGGACGAAGAAGGACACGGCGTAGCCGGCGAACACGAACAACAGTGCATTGTCCGGGTTTCCGGGGGCGAGGAATACCAGGGCCAGTGTTCCCGCCATGAAGGCGAAAATGCCGTTGTCGTACAGTTCCACGAAGATGCCAACACAGCCTGCGGTGACAACCTTGCGGGTTTGGCGGCTGGTGAGCCGCTCACGCTGCCCGGGGGCAGCATTGGTGCTTGCGGTCATGACTTTTCCTTACTGAAATGAGCGTAGCAACGCCTTTGGGGTATTACGACAGGTTCTTTAGCTGCATGCCGCAACTGGTAGGTCCTGCCATTGGGGACGGCATCCGATGCCAAGGAGTCCGAAGACGGTGTTGACGGATTCGCGGAGGGTTTCCAGCTGTGCCCGCGAGCGTCGATGGGCGGCAGTTGCCTCCGCCACTGTGGTCTTCCGGAAGCGGACCTTGTCCCCCGGACGCGCCTGGGCCAGGACATCCAGTCCGGTGCTGGTGACCACGGCGAGCACTGGATACCCGGCGGTGACGCCGCGCCCCCGGTGCAGTACCAGCAGTTCCTCCCGTGAAGGAACCTCGACGGCGCCAACCGGCACACCGCGGGAAAGCACCTCGCTGTTGGAGGTTCTTTCGGGAAGTTCCCCGCCAAGCCGCAGGCCGATGTGGTTGCTGCGTCCGCTAACGGTGTACTCGGAGGAGAAAAGCAGTTCGCCGGATTCACCAAACTCGGCAACGTCCGGCCCGTCGGTCACGTCGACCGCCAAGTCTGACCCCATGCCGGGCTTTTCAAGACCCAACCTGAAGAGGGGAAGGTCGAAGTAGGGTTGGCGGATGGGGCGTACGCTCCGCCGGGCAGCCAGGCTGCTCCCCTCTTTCAACTGCAGGCCGAAACCGACCACGGTATCCGGTGCCGCGCTCCCGAGCAGGGTTTCCGCCTCGACCGAGCCGTGGATCGCCATGTACGCCCGGAGGCCCCGATGGATTCCGCGGATGGAAACCGATTCGCCGGCGAGGACCGAGACCGGTTCCCATTGGCTCGCGGGTCGGCCGCCGACGGTCAGTGTCAGGGGTGCCCCCGTGACGGCGATCAACAGATCCGTGGTGGCCCTCATGCGGAAGTCCAAGGCGGTGATCTCGATCAACGGCGCGTTATCAAGGTTTCCGGCCAGAATGTTGGCAGCACGGGCCGAGTACTGGTCCAAAGCGCCGTTGACCGGCAGGCCATAGCGGGGACCGCGTGTCCGGCCGAGGTCCGTGACAACGGAATTGCCCGGTTGCTGGATGAGAATCTCACCGCTCATGGCTGTGCCTCCCGTGCCAGCGGTTGCAGTTCCTGGCCGGCAAGGAGGGAAAACTCCTCGATGCCGATGCGGCGAAAGCGCAAGACGTCGCCAGGGGTGTAGGGAACCAGGGGCTCACGGCGGATGTTGAGGACTGACAGAGGAGTTTGGCCGATGACGCACCAGCCGCCAGGGGCGACCGCTGGAGCGATGACCGCTTGACGGCCGGCAACTGAGACAGCGCCTGCAGGTACGCTCAGCCGGGGATCCTTCAAACGGGGAACCGGCTTAGGGAAAGCCGGACCGTCCATCATGGGGGAACCTGCGGGCGCTCCCAAGCAGCGGATGGTGTAGGTCTTTTCGGTGTGGAGCCGGATGACGTCCTCCGTGGAGATGCCCTGATGCTCGGCAACCTTCTCCAGGTCCGGGCCGAACTCACCGCCGTAAACCACGGGAACATCGAATTCCCGCGGGGCTGCAGTGGACCCGGCAGCGCGTGCCAGTTCACCCAGGCCGAGCCTGACGAAGGCGCGCATCTGGCCAGCGGATACCATCACGGGATCGAACTCCACCAGGACGGAATCATAGGTGGGCACGGCGGCACGCAGCCCTTCCGCTCCGCAGTCTTCCAGCCAGTCAGCGAGGCGGTGGACGGTCAGCCAGTTGTCGTCGCTGGTTCCGGAAATCGCCACTACACGGAGCGCGGAGTCCCCTGATTCGTAGATCTCCGTGGGAGCCACCGTCAGGACCGCCATGTCAGGCTGCCTTCCGCTTGGCGTCCATGACCTCAGCCAAGGGAGCAATTTGGACACCGGCTGCGACGAGCTCGGAACGAATCAAGCGGGCAAGTTCAACGGCGCCGGGGTTGTCGCCGTGCAGGAGGACGGTGTCAACGTTGATGTCCATGTCCACACCGCTGGCGCAGCGAAGCTTGCATTCAACCACCATGCGGATGGTTCGATCAACAATCTCGCTGGGGTCGTGGAGTACCGCGCCGGGCTGGCTGCGGGGAACCAGCGTCCCGTCTTCCTGGTATGCGCGATCCACGATGCCGACGATCGCCACGTCCAGGCCGGCCGAACGTGCAGCCGATGCCAGTTCACCTTCCTGGGCAACCACAATCAGTTCCTTGTCCACTTGGGCTGCAGCCTCTGCCACGGCCGATGCATAGTCGGCACGGACAGCCACGAGGTTCCCCAGACGGCCGTGTGGTGCGATGTGGGTGACTTTGGTTCCGTTGAAAGCGGCAAACCCGTTCAAGGCACCCAATTGGTAGAGGACGTCGTTCTGGACTTCGTGGGCGCTGAGTCCCATGTCCCGGCGGCCAAAACCCCTCAGGTCGGGAAAGCTGGGGTGCGCACCGATACCCACCCCGCGGCGGACGCATTCAGCAACTGTGGCTGCCATGATGTCAGGATCACCGGCATGGAACCCGCAAGCGATGTTGGCGCTTGAAACGATCTCCAGGAGTTCGGAATCGTCGCCAATGGTGTACGCGCCAAATCCTTCTCCGAGATCCGCAACAAGATCAATCATCGGGTTCACGTGGTTCTCTTTCCGTGGGTATAACTTATGAATTTCCGAAAAAGGACAAAAACCCATAAGGACTCATATTGCATTTCCGGGGAGCGTGGCTGACTTTCGGGTAATCCAAAACCTTCGCCAGAAGTTCTACCAAAAGTCTCGCACCCAGCCACAGCCCCGCACAAAGACCTAATAGCTATCCCGTAATAGCTCTGCGTTATGACGTGTAACACCCGGTCCTGTGACGCGGCTCCCTGCAGTTGCCGGGCGCGGGTGTGGATATATTTGAACGACCAGAAAGGTGGATCCATGGACACGCGGAAGCTCTCATACTTCGTCCAGATTGTTGACTCGGGGAGCATCACCAAGGCTGCGGCGGCCCTCCATGTAGCCCAGCCGGCCCTCAGCCAGCAGGTATCGTCCCTCGAGAATGAGCTGAAGCAGCGCCTGCTGATCCGCAGCAAGCAGGGCGTGCAGCCGACCGCTGCGGGCCATACCCTGTACCGGCATGCGCAGTCCATCCTTCGTCTGGTGGAGCAGGCGCGGCAAGATGTGGCTACATCGGGCGCAGCTCCCTCAGGCCGGGTGTCCATAGCGATCGCCCCCTACAGCATGGCGTCCAGCCTGACTCCCCGGATCATCAGCGAGGTCAGCCGCCGGTACCCGGACATCGTGGTTCACCTGACCGAAATCTTCGGTGGCGTCCTGAGCGAAGCCATTAAGAACGGGCGCCTGGACATGGCGTTGATCTATGAACCGGGCAAGATCCGCGGCGTACAGTTCACCACCATGATCGTTGAGGACCTCCACCTGGTGGTGCATCCGGATGTGGACGTGAGCCAGGGCCGGGACACCGTGACCCTTGCAGAGGCGAGCACTGTGGGGCTCTTCCTCCCGGAGAAGAACCACACCCTTCGTCAACTGATCGAGAAGGGCCTGGCTGAACAGGACCTGCCGTTGAAGCTGGTGGGGGAGGTTGAATCCGTTCCGTCGTTGACCAGGCTCATCCAAGCCAATCTGGGAGGCACAGTCCTGCCGAAGTCTGCTGCCGATGCGCTCTTCCCCGATCAGGACTTCCAAGTGCTGCGCATCGTGGAGCCGGCCCTGCAGAGCAAGATCGCGCTGTGCACACCGGACCACGAGCCCCTGTCCGAGGCCGCCTCCGCAGTGCTGCTGGTAGTCAAGGAAATGCTCCACCAACAGCTGATCTCCAAGTACGGGACAGACCCCGTCCAACTGCCCGGGCATCCATAAAAAAGCCTTATCCAGCCAGACATCTTTGGTCTTATTCAAATCCGTTTCAACTTCCTAATATCGAATTAAGAACAAATTCGATACCAGCCCGGGCTGCCGGGCACATTCAAAGGATAAAACGGTGAAAAAGATCAGCACTCTGGGATGGGTATCCAATCCAACGCACGGAGCAGCCACAGCCCGCACCGGATTCCACTGCCCTCGAAATGGTTTCTGGCGCCCGGTGGGCGGAATCGGTGAACCTCTGTTTGTCTTTGAGGGCAGCCTGATGCCTCCGCACGGCGGCAACAGCATCGAATGGCACCTTGTGGACACCCGTCCCGGCCACTCCGGACTCGACTAGAGCCCAGGCGGCCGCCACGCAGGGCACAGACGGCAGGCAACTATGGCGCCACGACCCGCAACTATGCGGGCGGGCGCCTTTCTGCTGCCCGGCACGCAGGGCACCCAAGCCAACCACCCGCCGTCGGTACGCCTCGCACCAAACCGGCCGCCCGCCGTCGTGCATCCAACGACGAAAGGACCGGCCGCTTCCAGGAACGCGGCCGGTCCATTGCGCTGAGGCGACTAGTCCTCCACCAGAAGGCCCTTCTGCTTGAGCTTCTCGGTGAGGCCGCAGAGCTCAATGGTGTTGCCGCCGTCGTGGTAAAGCTTGATGAGCTCGCGCTCGTGGTCGTCACGGGCCTGGGACAGGGCGATGACTTCCTCGGCCTCTTCCCGGCGGACCACCACCACGCCGTCGGCGTCACCGCGCAGGATGTCGCCGGGGTAAATGATTTCGTCGCCGAAAACCAGCGGGTGGTTGATGGGACCGAGCGTCTCCTTCACGGTGCCCTTGATGCAGACGCTGCCGGAGAAGACCGGCAAGCCAAGTTCGATCAGGTCCTGGGTGTCGCGGACGCCGGAGTCGGTGACCATGGCCGCGATGCCCTTGGCCTTCATGGCATTGCCAAGCACATCACCGAACGTGCCCGCCTCGGCCATCTCCTGCGCGCCGACCAGCACGACGTCCCCTGCCTGGGCATAGTGGATGGCCACCTGCAGCATCAGGTTGTCCTGCGGAGCGCACGCAACAGTGACGGCCGGACCGCAGAAGGACATGGAGCGGTCGATCGGCTTGATGCGGGAGCTCAGCGCACCGCGGCGGCCCTGTGCCTCGTGGATGGTCGCCGACGAGAACTTGGCCAGGCGGGCTACGACGTCCGCTTCGGGACGCTCGAACTTGGTTTTGACGTGGATCATGGTGTGTTCCTTAGTTTCTAGTTCAGTGCGTTCACGGCGTCGCGGATGGAGTCCACGCCCGCGTTGATGGTCTCCAGCGAGGTGGCGAAGGAGATCCGGAAGTAGGGCCCCAGGCCGTAAGCCGAACCTTGGATCACCGCCACGCGCGCGGCGTCCAGCAGGTAGAGGGTGAAGTCCTGGTCGTTGGCGATCACACGGCCGTCAGGGGCGGTCTTGCCGATCACCCCGGCGCAGTTCACGTAGGCGTAGAAGGCGCCCTCCGCGGGAGCGACGGACAAGCCGTTGATGGCATTCAAACCCTCGACGGCGGCATCGCGGCGTTTGCGGTAGACCTCCACGCTGTCCCGGACGAAGGACTGGTCCCCGTTCAATGCGGCGGCCGCGGCCGCCTGGCTGATGGACGACGGGCAGGAAGAGGTCTGCGACTGGAGTTTGTTCATCGCTGCGATCAGCGGCGCAGGGCCAACACCGTAGCCGAGGCGCCAGCCGGTCATGGCATAGGCCTTGGAAACGCCGTTCACCAGCAGGATGCGGTCCTTCAACGCCGGCGCAGCAGTGACCAGGCTGGTGACCCGGCCTTGACCGAAGTAAACCTCATCGTAGATCTCGTCGGTGAGGACGAAGACGTGCGGGTTCTCTTCGAGGACCGCACCGATGGCCTGGAGTTCCTCACGGGAGTAGACAGCGCCGGTCGGGTTGGACGGAGCGTTGAGGATGAGCCACTTGGTCTTGGGCGTGATCGCCTTGGCGAGCGCCCCCGGAGTGAGCTTGAAGCCTTCTTTCTCCGTGGTCTCGACGATAACCGGGGTGCCGTCGTTGGCAAGGACCATATCCGGGTAGGACACCCAGTACGGCGCCGGGACGATGACCTCGTCACCGGCGTTGAGGGAAGCCATCAGCGCGACGTACAGAACCTGCTTGGCGCCGCCACCGATCGTCAACTGGTTGGCCCCGTACGAGTGGCCGGTGTCCCGCTCGATTTTGCCGAGGATCGCCGCCTGCAATTCGGGGGTGCCGGTAACCGAGGTGTACTTGGTTTCGCCCCTGTTGATGGCTTCAACGGCGGCAGCCTTGATGTGGTCCGGGGTGTCGAAATCCGGCTCACCTACCGTGAGGTCGATGATCTGGACGCCTTCGGCTTTCAGTTCGCGCACACGGGCGGCCGCGGCGACGCTGGCTGAGGCCTTGATGCGGGTAACCCTCGACGCCGGCAGGAACTCGGACATGTCTCCTCCAGGAATGTGGAACTCAGGACGCGCGGATTCGCGTATCTCCTGTTTCGAGACTAGGTACTCGCGGGGTTCTCTGGATAAGACCTAATGTGCGTGGATTCATAAGGGGGGCTTATGACGGCCACCTCGAAGACGCCTGTTTGGATGCCTGCTCCGGCAGTACGGGCTTCTTCCATGCGCTTTGCTTATGGGTTCACTCGGTATTGGTATTTCCGCGCACCCACCATCCCTGCCTACATTCGACAGGTCATCAGCGCCCACCCGTCGCAAGGAGTACCCTCATGCCGACCCCGACCATGGCCGGACAGTCGCGCCGCGCCGACCAGCAGGTCCAAGGCCGTTCAGCAACGGGACGGTACACGTACCGCGCAGGCTCCCCCGCGCGAACATCGTCGAACGCCAACGCCGGGCACGCCAAGCTGGTTCACGCACTCGGAGTCCACCGCCAGCTCCTCTCCCACGCCGCCAGTTCCATCCGGACACTAACCTCTGCACGGAATGAGTTGATTGCCCAAGCCGTGGAGGACGGAATATCAATTGCCACCATTGCTGCGGTCATCAGGGAGAACGCCAGGTCTGTCCGTACCATCGCTTTGGCCTATGACGACCTCCACCTGAGCGGGGTCCCACGCAAACTACAGCTGGAAGCCTTGAAGGCAAAGAACGATGCCCTCAAGGAAGCCGAGCGGCACCGGGACGCTATCTTGGAACGCCGGGAAGCACTGATCTCCATCGCCCTGCGCACCCAGGCCTGCGACGAGTTGGAGCTCGCGTCCCTGACAGGCCTGACGCCGGACCACATTCGCCGTTCCAGCCGCAGCGTAGGACGCCCTGCCTGACCCGGAGGCGTTGAACGCCGGGCGTGCGGCGGGTACAACGGATGAATGAGCGACGTGAATTCATGGATGGACCTGTATGTACGTGCCTGGAGCTCCAACGAGCCCGATGACATCCGGGCCCTTTTCACCGAGGACGCCATCTACAACACCCGCCCGCACGACACCAACGCCTGGCGGGGACATGATGCGATCGTCAGGGAATGGTCCGGCGACTCATCAGACAAGCCCGAAGACTGGACCTTCGACTGGACGCTCCTTGGCCGCGACGGAGATACCGCCTTCGTCCAAGGCGTCACCACCTATCTCAACGGCGACCCGACCTACGACAACCTGTGGGTCCTCCGTTTCGCCAAGGACGGAAGGGTCCGCGAGTTCACAGAGTGGTACATGGCACGCAAATCCGGCTAAACCATCGACGCCGGGGTAAAGCCCGGTCCTTGGTGCGACGCTTAGGAGTGCGACAGTGTGCTGATCAGGACGTTCTCATGAATCCTGGTCAGGCCCTGGTACTCCGGCCGGTCCGCGTCAACGCCGTCGTTGACGAGTTTCGTTTCGGAGCCATCCCTGGCCGAGACGGTCACGATGGCTTTGCTCGACAACGTGCCGCCACATCCGACCACCCAAGCAGTGGCGTCCTCCGGAACGACGGCGATGCACTGAGAACCTTCGTCCGGACCATTGGCGGCGAAGTACCTCACGCCAAGGTGTTCCACCAGCAGCCGGGAGCTTCCGGCGTCGAGATTGACTCCCTCGGCAACATAGCTCGGGAGGGCATCCTCCTGGGCCATCTCCCTGTCGAGTGCCGCCAAGCCCTTGGGCGCGGTCGAACACCCGGCCAGGATCGCGCCGGCCAACACCGCGAACGCCAATAATCGACGCCTCATAGCTCTGCCCCCTCAGGCTCTGTGTGCCTAGAGGCTACCGCAGGTGCAGATTTTGCTGCATCATTCGCATGGTCAAAGCTGAAACCGCGTCAAACACGGGACCGCTTTCCGCGGGAACGAGGATGATCCAGCAAAAAGTGTTCATCTTGGGCGCAGCCTCCCGTAGGGTACCGGCATGGACATCATCCTGGTTCCCGGTTTCTGGTTGGACGCATCGTCGTGGGATGAGGTGGTCCCCGCCCTCGAGGAAGCCGGACACACCGTCCACGCCCTCACACTCCCTGGCCTGGAGTCGAAGGATGCAGCACGGGCGGACATCGGCCTGCGGACTCACATCGATGCCGTCATCCGGACTCTGGATTCCTTGGACGGCAAGGCGATCCTGGTAGGACACTCCGGGGGCGGCGCGATCATCCACGGCGTGGTGGATGCCAGGCCCGACCGCGTTGCCCGCGCAATCTACGTCGACAGCGGGCCGTTGGGCGAAGGCGGAGTCATCAACGACGAGTTGCCTGCCGAAGGCGACGAAATTCCGCTGCCTCCATGGGAAGCATTCGAGGACGCAGACCTGGTAGACCTGGACGAGGACCTGCGAACAGCGTTCCGCGCACGTGCCATTCCTCAGCCAAAGGGCGTGGCCGTTGAACAGCAGCACCTCCATAATGTGCGGCGATACGAGGTTCCGGCCACCGTGATCGCGTGCGAGTTCCCGTCATCCATGCTCAACGAGATGATGGACGCCGGGCATCCTTTTACGGAAGAACTCGCTCGCATAAAACAGGCTGATTTCATCGACCTGCCTACCGGGCACTGGCCCCAATTTACCAAGCCGGCGGAATTGGGGACGGCGATCCTCGCGGCGGTTGGGCGGGCAGCCTAAGACGGACCGCCTCAGCGATCAGGGCTTAGGCCGAGTGTTGGTTGCGGGTCCTTCGGGTGCCGCGCCGCCCTCGTCCGTCCAGTCGCTTCCGGTTGTGTCATCAAGCGCGGGATCGGAGACGACGTCTCCCTTGACCGTTGGGGTTGTGACAGGACGGTCCTCCGGACGAGTTGTTTCGCCACCTTTACTGTCGAGAATGCCAGGAAAGAGTGCTTCGGCTTTTTCAAGCAGCTTCTTGCCGGCGGCGTAGAGGTTGTCCACGATCTCCGGAACGGACTCTTGGACCGTCTCGGCTGCATGGTGCACGTTTTCCTGGACCTCGGGGTTCTTCAGGACTTTCTCCGAGCCGCCGCGGATACGGCGATACACCTCCGGCCAGGACTTGGATCCCCAGATGTATCCAACCGCGACACCAGCGGCGAACATTACTTTCCCTTTCACGGGACCACTCCTTTCGAGGTGCTATTTCCTACGACACTAGCGGTGCATAACGGCAGTGTCACGCTGGTTTCCGCAGCGGACCGGCAGGTGCTATTGAACGGGCATTTGCTCAAATGCAACATTCGACTAAAATTTATTGCCAACCAGCGGAAACACCGCAGGCATTGAACATCGCAACCCGAGGAGTGAAAACCATGGGACTGGATGACAAGATTAAGAACGCCGCCGAAAACCTGGGCGGCAAGGCCAAGGAAAAAACCGGCGAGGCAACCGGAGACCGGGACCTGCAGGCCGAGGGTGCCGGCGATCAGGCGTCCGCAAACATCAAGCAGGCCGGCGAGAAGTTGAAGGATGCCGCCAAGGACGCTTTCGGCAAGAAATAAGGCCTTACGGCCCGTTGCAACCGGTCGGAGCGGCGTTGATGGAGCTTCAGTAACGAAATAGTCAGGTTACTTGCTGTTCTTCCCGGGACCGGCTAGCGTTGCAGGTGTGGTCGCTCGGCAGGATCAGTGACAGGAGTGCTCTTGGTTGGGTTTAAAAATTCACAGTAGTTCTCACACCACTCCATTCCCCCACACATTCGGGGCATGACGGAGATGATCCGCTGCGCACGGATGTTTGATCTATATACCCGATGAACTGAACCGCTTCACGGAGTAAATGGGATTTCCATTAACAAGAAAGTAGGAGCAAAAATGGGTTTCTTTGGTTTTCTTCTCCTAGGCCTTTTGGCAGGCGCAATTGCCAAGCTTATTCTTCCCGGACGCCAAGGCGGCGGCTGGCTGGTGACTCTGCTTCTGGGCGTCGTTGGCGCCTTGCTGGGTGGCTGGATCGGCGGCTTGCTCTTCGGTGAGGGACTCACGGAATTCTTCGCCATCCGCACATGGCTCCTGGCCATCGGCGGTTCGATCCTCGTGCTGCTGGTCTACGGCCTGGTAACCAACCGCCGCACGCACCGGACGCACCATGGCTAACGGAACCACACCACACTCCGACCCGGAAGATATGGAAGGCCAGTACTCCGAGGGTAATTACGGGGACGCGGGAGCATCTCCGGAAGCACTCAAGGAGGACGCCGGCGGCGACTACACGGCGGGTGACTACGCAGAGAAGACCGTCCCGTCCGCGGACGCGGAACTCGACGAGCGCAACACCGAAGACACGCCGGAAGACCGTCCCTTCTCCTCCGAGCCGGGTGACGAAGCTGCAGGCACGGGTCATCCGTAGAGCTGGCCCCTCGCGAAACTGAATAGGTAAAGGCAAGAACCCGGACGCACCATGGGAGCGTCCGGGTTCTTGCCGTCCGGGCGTGTTTGGCTGATATTTTCGGGCACGGATAGTCGGGCGGGAGCCTTCACCGGCGCCGTAGTGTGATTTTCGGAATGGAGGATCCATGCAGGAATGGAACAGGGCTATCGAGCTCATTGAGCAAGACCTGGCTGCCGCCGTCGACATGAAGACGGTGGCAAGGACCGCCCTGACGTCTGAGTATCACTTCAGGCGGATGTTCGCGTCCCTGGCCGGGATGCCCGTCTCAGAGTACGTGCGCCGGCGGCGCCTGACGGCTGCCACTGCTGAAATCATCGCGGGCGCCGGTGTGCTCGATGTTGCCGTCCGGTACGGTTACCGATCCGCCGAGGCATTCAGCCGCGCCTTCAAGGCGTACCACGGGTTGACGCCTTCCGACGCCCGGCGTCCCAACGCCGTCCTCCGTTCCCAACCTCAATTGAGGTTCCACCTCCGCATCGAAGGGAACATAGACATGAAGCACCGCATAGTGAACAAAGCCGCTTTCCGGCTGGTCGGCCGGAAGACCAGGGTTCCGCTCGTCCATGAAGGGCCCAATCCGGCCATCATTGAATTCCAGCGCAGCATCGACCCTGGCGTCACCAGGCGCCTGCTGGAACTGGTGGACACTGAGCCAACAGGCCCGGTCTCCGTAACAGCCAACATCGAGGAGTCCCGCAGCGAAGGCAGTGAACTGGACTATTGGCATGCCGTGGCCACCACGGGGCCGGCACCCGAGGGGTTTGACGTCCTCGAGGTACCGGCCGGGCAGTGGGTTGTTTTCGAAACGGAGGGAAAATTTCCCGAAGTCCTGCAGCGCATGTGGGCCGACGCAGCAACGGAATGGTTCCCTGCCAACCCGTACCGATGGGCCCCGGGCCCGGAGCTCTTGAGCGTCAAGGCCCAGCCCGGCGGCACCCATGGCAGCGGGCAGTTGTGGATCCCCGTGGAACCGGAAGGGCAGCCCGCCTAGAACAACGCGAGGACCTCCTCCAAGGGAAGCACCCGCTGCCTGTACTCCCGCGTGAGAATCCGCAACACGGCTTCGGCGGCTTCAGCGTTCTCCGTGGCGATGGCATCTGCGGCATAAATGACGCGGATGTTGTGGGCAAAGGCGTCGGCCGCCGTCTGCGCGATGCAGTTATGCGCTGAAACTCCCGCCAGGACCACCGTGTCCACCTCCCAGTTCCGCAGGCGCATCCACAGGTCTGTGCCCATGAAGGCGCTGTCGCGGGTCTTGACCATCTGGGGGAAATCGGTCGTGAGCAGGCCGGGAACAAACTCGGCCTGCTCACTGCCCCGGAAAATAAAGCCCTGATCGTCGTCGAGCATATTCAGGCTCCACGTCGATTTGTCCCGCTCATGCTCGGTTCCAATAAGGAGAACCTTCGCTCCCGCCTCCCGCGCCCCGCTGGTCAGTGAGTTGCAGGCAGCCACAACTTCCTCGCGTCTCTGCTTGAGGGCAGGGTCCTCGAAGAAGGCGTTTTGCATGTCAATTACCAGAACAGCGATCATCAGCGCGGTGGCACCTCTCTTGTCGTGGAGTTAAAGGCCCTTGCCGCCCGTGACGGGAAGCACGGCACCTGAAATGTAGGAACCCTCGTCGGAAGCGAGCAGAACGTATGCCGGGGCAAGCTCAGCCGGTTGGCCCGCGCGGCCCAGCGGAGTGTCCTGCCCGAACGACGGGAGCTTGTCCGGCCACTCGGTCGCCGGGATCAAAGGCGTCCAGATGGGACCCGGGGCAACAGCATTGACGCGGATTCCCTTGGGGCCGAGTTCCTGTGCCATCGCTTTGGTGAAGGCCACCTGCGCCGCCTTGGTCATGGCGTAGTCCACCAGCTGAGCAGACGGGTTAAAGGCCTGGATGGAGGCGGTGACGATGATCGAGTCCCCCGGGCGCAGATGCGGAATGGCCGCCTGCGCGGTCCACATCAGGGAGTAAAGGTTGGTCTTGAAGACCCTGTCGAACTCCTCCGTCGGTATGGTCTCAAGCCCCTCGCGGTTCTTCTGGTAGGCCGCGTTGAGGACCACGATGTTGAGCCCGCCGAATTCCTGGACTGTACGTTCCACGATCTCGGTTGCGAATCCTTCGTCACGGGAATCTCCCGGGAGCAGGAGTGCCCGCGCGCCGCACTCACGGATCCATTCCGCCGTCGAACGCGCATCTTCCTCCTCCTCCGGAAGGTAACTGATGGCGACGTTGGCACCCTCGCGCGCGTAGGCGATGGCCACCGCCGCGCCGATGCCGGAGTCACCGCCGGTGATCAACGCCGTCTTGCCTTCAAGCCGGCCGTGGCCGACGTAGCTGGACTCACCGTGATCGGGCTGGGGCTCCAGGGGTTTGGTCAGGCCCGGTTGCTTCTGCTCCTGCTGCGGAAACTCCCCGGAGTGATACCCGCTGCGAGGGTCCTTCGGCGGAGCCGTGAGCTTGTGGTTTCCCTGCTGTTCCGGATCGCTTTGTGTCATGGTCCTGCCCCTTCAGAATCGGTTCACTGGTGCGCGACGCTTAACGTCCCACCCGGCTTGTACCCAGGGTGCCGCACTATGAAACTGCGGCTAGGTCCTCATGGTCTTTGCCTTGACCATGAGGAACAGCCCATACGCAATAAGGCCCGCGGCCACGGCGGCAAGGAGGTACGGTCCGTAGGGCTGTTCCTTGAGGGCCTTAAGGCTGCCGTCCAACCCCGTTGACTGCTCGGGCCGGGCGGTAACAGTAGCGATGACCACAAGCAGTCCCACAAGAAGGAGCGCGAACCCCTTGGCGACGTACCCCACCGTTCCCACGGCTACTTGGAATTTCCGTGGTCCTTCGTGCGGCGAAAGGACAAGGTCCTTCTTGAACGACCTCGTGAAACCTCGCACCGCGAACACAATGCCGGTGATCATGACGCCGGCTCCCGCAGCTATCAGAAACGCGACGCCCCAGGGAGATTGCATGAGGGTGGCGGTGAGGTCACTGCTGGATTGACGGCTGTTGCGCGCCTGCCCGACGACGAAGGACATGATGGTCACGGCCACAAAAGCGAAGACCGCTGCCTGGCCTGCCTCGGAAAGGCGCTTGGAGAGCTTGGGATGGGACTGGTTGCGGTGGCCGAAGATAGCGTTGGACAACTGCCATAGAGCCAAGGCCGCGCAGGCAGCGAAACAGACCCAGAGCAGCAACGGGCCGAAGGGTTGGGCGGCCAGTTCGGCGATGGCACCGGAAACATCCGCTTCGCCGCTGCTTCCAAAGGCCAAGCGCGCGGCGATGACACCGATCAGCACGTGGAGCAACCCACTCACAGCGAATCCCGACCGCGCCGCAATTTCAAAGGGCCGCGAGTTCGAGGCTTCCTCGGCTGCGTCTGCGGCCTTCCGCATCTCTTCTTTGATGACAAGCCTCCTGATGACTTAGGACTTGAACACCATGGTGCCACCGGAAGCGTGCCGGGGCCACGTGAGTGGTGGCTAGTAGCCGCAGACCGACTGCGGCCAAATGCTCCGGAGGCCGACGCCCAGGGGATTGAACTGCTCGCGGATCGAGGTGACTGCGCGGTCTTGGCCATCTGGGGCGTGCGTTCCGCCGGCAAGCTGTGCGGCATCCGTGCTTGATGAAGTGACGGTGATCTGGTCGGGCATTTCGGCAGTCCTTCCGGCAGGTTCCGCCAGCTCCTCGGCTGACACTTCAACCATCGGACGGGGTCCTCAAGAACGACGCCGGGTCATCTCAAGATTCGCTCAAGATCGTGGAAGGCCCGACGGCGGCCGGCCGCCTGGGTGCGCGGCCGCCGTCGAGCCTCACTCACCGGCTACCACATCGCGTTGTGAAGCGGCGTGACGGTGAGGCTTTCGAGTCGGGCAGTCCCTCCCTCCGAAAACAGGGACAATGTGTTCGCGCCCGCTGCCGGAAACACTTGGTCGGTCAGCGTAGCCAGACCGTCCTGCGCGAAGACCTCCACGGATGCCCTGTCCACATAGAGCCGCAGCCGAAGCCTGCCGTTGATCAGCTGGACGGGTACGTCATCCACAGAGGCGAAGGCCGGATGGAAACCTTCGTTGCCGGAGGCCGTCCTGTCGATGAAAACGCGACCCGAACTTGTTGCGTAACCAACCTTGGTGGCCTCAGTTGAATTACCCAGGACCTTCAGCCCGAACGCCGATGCCGTCCCCGGGGAGAACTCCGCATCCACCTGCACCACGTCCCCTGAAACGGGAAGGGTGCTGGTCCCCGGAGCGATGTCCTGCGCGGATGCGGTGTAGGCGGCACCCGTGTTCTTCAACGCGTCCACCTCCTGGACCACTTTCTGCGTGAGTCGCGGTCCCTGGGCGGTTTGGGTGAGCTGGACTTCGCGGGGCAACGCCATGGTTCCCCGCCACGTGCTTGTTGGCGTGGACTGCCCGTAGTCCCAGTTGTTCATCCAGCCCACCATGATCCGTTTGCCGTCGGGGGCGTTACTGAAGGAAACGGCTGCGTAGTAGTCCCGGCCCCAGTCCAACCAGTCGTGCTGTTCCAGCCGCGTGATGTCAGAGGCTACGAACTCGTCCGCGAGGATGTGGCCCCAACCGCCACGGTTGTTGTCGACGATCCGGATGGTTGCCTCGCTTCCCTTGTAGGCGCTGACGTTCCAGGCCTTCCATTCCAGATGTTCGGAATTGGAACCGGTGGTGGTTCGAACGGCCTGTCCGTTGATCATGAGATTTACGGTGGTTTCACTGCTTCGCGGTTTTGCCGGCTCCGAACCGAGGACCATGTTGTCCAACGTCAGGTGGCCCCATGCCCCTGTGGCGTTGTCCACAATCCGGATGCGGGCTATTTGACCGTAGTACGGGGTTACATCCCAGTTCTTCCAGTTCATGTCACCCGAATTGCTGCCCGTGGTGCTTCGCACGGGCACGCCGTTGACCAGGAGTTCCACTTGGAGTTGGCCGTCCGTCCGGTTGCCGCCGCCCAGGAGGAACCCGATATTGGTGTTGGTGAGGTAGAACTCCGGGGACGTGATTGTTCCGGTGTTGTTGTCAGCGTTGGGGCCGCCCTCGAATGTGTTGATGCGTTTGCCGATCGCGTACTCACCGCCAACGGTTGACGGGTTTCTGGCTGCCTCAAGGTCTCCGGTCAGCTGCCAACCGGCCGCACTCAGGGTTCCCGGGTATTCGAAGCCGTCGAACAGGAGGTATCCGGGGGGTGGCGTGTTGCCGGGTTGCTCCCCTGCCTGCCGCGGGTGGTTTCCGCCACCGGCAAGGAAGTTGATGTAGTCCTTGGTGATCGCGAACGGTGCGGATTCCAGGGTGCCCGTTGGGACATCTCCCCCGTTGAAGCCGTTCACCAGGCCGGCACCGATCGACCCGGTAACTGTTTGCTGACCTGCCAGAGTTCCGCTGGGCGGGGCTGTCCCCCACGGACCCCCGGGATTGGCGGGATCGTTGCTCACGTTCCATCCGCTGTAGCTTCCTCCGTTGAACCCCGCGAGCAGGGTTCCCGGTGGGGCCACATCCACTGGATCAGTGGTTTCGGAGGTGAATGTTGTTCCGTCGAAGCTGCCTACGAAGTACTGGCCCCCGCTGCCACCAGCCACGGATCCCGGGTTGATGTTGACCACCAGCACCCACTTGATGTTGTTCGGGTTCCCATCCACCGCGAGAGGGAAGAGGTCCGGGCACTCCCACTGCCCACCCGTCGCGTTGGCTGGTTCGAAGTCATCCAAATACGTCCAGCTCTTAAGGTCTGTGCTCTTGTAGAACAAAACCCTGTGCTCGTTGGCTTCCACGGCGGACATCACCCAGTACGAGCCAGCTGCCCCTTGGTACCAGAACACTTTGGGGTCCCGGAAGTCCGTGGTGTTCCTGTTGAGGACAGGATTGCCCGAGTACTTGGTCCAGGTTTGGCCGCTGTCCGTGCTGTACGCCAGGGACTGGGCCTGCTTGCCGGCCAGCGTGGGGTGGTTGCCGGTGAAGTTGCTGGTGTACACAGCCACCATCGGCGGATTCTGCAACGTCCCGAATCCACTTGTGTTCTGTGAATCCACCACGATTGAGCCGGAAAAGATGTCCTCCGTAGCCTGTCCGCTGCCGTTGAAGGTTTGGGGGATTGCGAGTGGCTGCTCGGTCCAGTGCAACAAATCCGTGGACGTCGCGTGCCCCCAACTCATGTTGCCCCACGTGGTTCCGTAAGGGTTGTACTGGTAGTACATGTGGTAGGTGCCGTTGTAGTAGACCAGCCCGTTGGGATCGTTCATCCAGTTCTTGACCGGCGTGTAGTGCAAATAGGGACGGTACTGCTGGGTGGCGGGGTCGGGATCGCTGGCATGCGCCGGGGCGGGCGCGGCAGTCGCGGCCACCACCAAGGTGAGTGAAGCAACGACGGCGGCCGCCGCCAACGCCGACAGTCCCCGTTTGGTGCGTCTTGTCATCATTGACAGACCTTCCTTCTCAGCGACGGGTCAGGGGGTTGCCCGGAATGAGTAGGAACTCGTGTAATGCACAAACTCACCCGCACCGCCGCTATCCAGCACCTTGGTCCCGGTGGTGGATCCGTCCAGCACTACCGTGTTCGCCGCTACCGAGGAGATGGTGTTATTGGCAGCGATGTAGTTGTTGGCGCCCGAGGCCACCAGGATGATGGTCGGTTTCTGGCCTGAGGGAGTCACCGACCCGGAGGGTACGTCGTAGCTGAAATGGTTCCCTGTGACGGTATTCCCGCTCCCGGCAACATGGACCAGGCCGAACAGGTCATCCAATCCGTTGTTGTAGGGCTTCAGCGGATCAAAAGGCTCCACCTGCCGCAGGAAATGGTTGGCACCAACGAGGTTCTCAGTGCAATTGCCTTCAAAGTTCACCATCCCCGGGTAGAACGCGTGAAACCTGTTGGCCGTGATGGACGAACGAGTGCAGTCCTTGAAATGGACACTGCTCTTCCCTCGGGGAAATACATTGTTGGCACTGACCAGAAGGCCCATATGGCCCTCGGCGAAAATGGAGAAGCCCACATAGCCGGCGCCGATGAGGTTGTCAGTCACTTTGGATGCCTGCCCCGAGCCCGTGAGTTCGATGCAGCTCCCGCATTCAGCCAGGAAGTTGCCACTGACACTAAGGGCGTCCGTGTCCCGCACCACCAGCCCGTGCTCCAGGTAGACCATTCCCATTCCTTCAACCCGGCAGGAATCATTGGCCGAATCGAAGCGGATACCCGTTTTGCCGTTCACGTAAGAGTTCTGGTTCGAATTGAAGGACACACCGTCGAGGCAAAAATTCTGAAAGACAATGGAACTGAGTCGCGGGTCGCCGGTTCGGTAAACCCTGAAAGCTTCAGTGTTGCCGTCCGTGTTTTCGACTCGGATGCGGCTGCCGCCGGGGAAGATTTCGTGCCAGCTGGAGGTGTTGCCGGCGTTGTATCGGATGCTGCTGGACGTGAATCCGTGCCCTGAGCCGCGGATGGTGAGGAAGCTGATGTCCACGTTGACACGGGTTTTCAAGGAGTAGTCGCCCGGCGGGATGTACACCACCGCGCCGGGTTTGGAGGCCTGATTCGTCTGTTGGGACTTCACGTCCGCGATGATGCTGTTGATGATGAGCCCGATGTCGTTATAGGGCGTGGCCGACGGATTCCCGGGGACCGACCAGGTGGTGACGTCGTAGACAGTGGTCATAGCGTGTTCTCCTCACATCGTTGGGGGTACTGCTTTATGGCCGTGCGTTGACTGCTTGTGCGTTGCTTCTGTTGCCTTGAGCCGGGTTTACAGCATTCCGATAATGGCCCGATGCCCTTGTGCGGCTTGGGTGCTTCCTTGGCTTTGATGCGGATTTGGCGTGTCCGGCTTGTTCTTGGCCAAGGCCTCCTTCGCTGAAAGTACGACGGCGGTTGCGGACAGTGCCGCTGCCGGGAACAACCGGAGGATGCTCCTTCGGCTGAGGGGCTCGGATGGGTTCATGATTCTCCTTTGAACTTGTCGGTTGACTGGGCTTTGTACTGGGACAACAGGGAGTTAACTGGGCTTGGCGCACCTGTCGGTGGGAAACAGTGCACCCCTTTACGCCAGGCGCACCCGTTCGTGGGAAGTGCCGCACCCCCTCGCGCCGATCGCACCCCGGAGTTTGGGTGCGATCGGCGGGTAAGGGTGCAGCCCCGGGTAGGGGTGCGATCGGCGGGTAAGGGTGCGCCCCAGGATCCGGCCATCCCCGCCAGAGGTGCGTCCAGCGGGTAGGGTGCAGCCCCGACGCCCCCTGAGCCCAGCCAAAACAGCGGCCGAGCCAGCCAAAATATGCCAAAACGATTTGTCGAGTGGCGTCGATCACTTTATGGCCTAGGAATCCAGGCCGTCAAGTGCCCCGAATTGTTTCGAAGAAGGCTGTTGACACATCGGCGCAACTAGCCCTATTGTCGGTGCCAAGTCGTTTTGGCAAAACGATTTTTCAAGCCAACATTAGCTCCACCATCTCTCTGCAATTTCCGTTCAAGAGAAAGTGAGTCGACAGCGATGTCCACTCGAAAGACCATTTCCAAGCTCGTCTCCTTCGGCGGGCTGTGCACCGCCGTCGCACTCGTTGCCACCGGTTGTGGCGCTGGCGGTGCCGCACCATCGTCCGGCGGATCGGGCGGCTCCAGCACTGTCAACGTGCTGGTGGAAGCCGGCGGCCACGCTGAGCTCACCGGCGTGGCCGAGCAGTGCAAGAAGGACGCCGGCGTGGACGTGAACTTCGTCGAACTCCCCTACGACGGCATGTTCAACCGCCTCTCCAGCGAGTTCTCCTCCGGCAATGTCTCCTTCGACGTAGCTGCCCTGGACTCCGTGTGGCTCCCCAGCTTCAAGGACGCCGTCCAGCCCATCGACGAGCTCTTCACCGACGAGGCAAAGAAGGACATTTTCCCGGCGCTTGTGAAGGAAGCGAACGTGGACGGCCACTTCATCGGCATGCCGGCCTGGACCAATGCCGAGATCATTCTGTACCGCAAGGACTTGTTCGAGGACGCCAAGAACAAGGCGGATTTCCAAGCCAAGTACGGCTATGAACTGGCAGCCCCCAAGACCTGGAAGCAGTACCAGGACATTTCCGAGTTCTTCACCAAGGACGGCATGTTCGGCACGGACGTGAAGGGTGCCGTGGAAACCGAATGGCTGGCACACGTGCTCCAGGCCGGGTCTCCCATGGTGCTGGACGAGAACAACAACGTGGTCATCGATAACGCCGCCCACAAGGAAGCCCTGGACTTCTACGTCAGCCTCACCAAGTCCGCCCCGACCGGTGCTGCGCAGGTGGACTGGGCTGCAGCGCAGAACCTGTTCAACCAGGGCAAGACGGCAATGACCCGTTTCTGGGCACACGCCTACCGCCAGATCCCTGCCGATTCCCCGGTGGCAGGCAAGGTGGGTGCAGCTGCGATGATCGGCGGCAGCGCCGGCGTCGCGGGTGTCCCGGGACCGTGGTACCTGTCCGTACCCAAGGCGACCAAGAACACCGAGGCAGCTAAGAAGTTCGTCAAGTGCGCCTACGACTACAACAGCATGGGTATCGACTCCAAGCTGGGCCTGGCAGCACGAATCAGCGCCTTCGAGAAGTACCAGGACCAGCCGGGCTATGAGAGCTTCAAGCCGCTGATCGAGACCCTCAACGCCCCCGCCACGGCAACCCGTCCGGCAACGGCAAAGTGGCAGCAGATCGTGGACACCGTCCTGATTCCGTTGCTGCAGAAGGCCGTGGCCGGAGGCGACACCTCCGCCCTCCTGGCCGACGCCAAGAAGCAGGTCCAGGACCTCCTGAAGTAAAGACTCCGCGGCCGGCACCACCACAAATACCGTGCCGGCCGCGGCTCCAACCAGCAGAAAACAACCAGCAGAAAAGAAAACCGTGCGTATCTCCGATCGCCGCTTTGCCCTCTTCCTGATGACGCCCGCGGCCCTGTTCCTGGCCGTGTTCGTCGCCTACCCGCTGTTTCGCCTGGTGGCGGACAGCTTCTTCAAGATCTCGCCGATCGCCGGCGGTCCCCGCGAGTTCGTGGGTTTCCAGAACTACGTCACCGCCTTCGCGTCCGAGGCCTTCACCAGTGCAGGCTGGCGGACCCTCGCCTACACCCTGGTGGTGGTGACCCTCGAGTTCGCGCTCGGGCTCGGCATGGCCTTGCTTTTCACAACGCTCGGCAAGAAGTCACAGATCTGGCGGACCGTCTTCCTTTACCCGTTGATGATCGCGCCGATCGTGGCCGGCCTTCTGTGGAAGTTCCTGATGATCGACAACTTCGGCCTGATCGGGACCCTCCTCCACCAAGCCGGACTCCTGGAAAATCCAAACCAGATCGGCTGGTTGTCCGACCCCAACATCGTCCTGTTTTCGGTAGCGATCCCGGACATCTGGCTCACCACATCGTTCATGTGCCTCGTGCTGTTTGCGGGCCTGCAGAACATACCCGGTGACCTGATCGAAGCCGCCCGCCTCGACGGCGCACGCGCCCCGGCCCTCCTGTTCCGGATCATCATCCCGCTGCTGCGTCCCGTGATCGCCGTGGCACTGGTGGTCCGTGGAATCGACGCCGCCCGCGCTTTCGACACCATCCTCATCCAAACCAACGGCGGCCCGCAGTCGGCCTCCGAAACCATGAGCCTCCTGATCTACCGGACCATGATCCGCTTCGGCGATCCGGGTCTTGCGAGCGCCATGGGCACCATCTACCTCATCGCGATGCTCGCCGTCGCCTTCTTCGCGGTGGCCACCATCTGGCGGCCGGGAAAGGACACCTGATGACCATGGTGAGCGCACCAAGCAAAGCCAGCCCGCCGGCGTCGAACCTTCCGGCTTCCCAGCCTCCGCGCAGGCGCCGCGGGGTCAACCGTGAAGGCCTCGAAGCAGGCCGCCGCAGTACCAGGACCATCCTGTGGATACTGCTTGCGGCAGCCATGGTGCTTTACGGGTTCCCGTTCCTCTACTTGTTGTTCACGTCGTTCAAGACGCCGATCGACACCATTGCAGTTCCGCCCACCATCCTCCCCAAGGAATGGACACTGGAGAACTACGTCAACGCGTTGGGCCGTGGCGGTGTGGTGGCATCGTTCATCAACAGCATCCAGACCGCGGTAATCAGCACCCTGCTTTCCCTGGTGCTGGCCATTCCTGCGGCCTACGGCATCACGCGCTACAAAACCCCGAGCGGCCGGGTATTCATCATGGCCGCCCTGGTGACGCGCATGGTTCCGCCGGTGGCGATCGGCATTCCGTTGGCGTCGATGATGGCTTCGGTGGGCCTGGCTGACACTCCCATTGCACTGTCCATTGCGCACACCACCATTTCCCTGCCGCTCTCCATCTGGCTCATGTCCAGCTTCTTCGAAGCCGTGCCGCGGGACCTGGAGGAAGCAGCAACGGTTGACGGCTGCAGCCGGCTGGGCGCGTTGTGGCGGGTAGTGATCCCGGTAGTATCAGGCGGCATTGCAGTGACCGCGATCTTCGCCTTCCTGGCCTCATGGAACGAGTTCCTGTTTGCACTCCTGATGACCGCCATCCGTTCACAAACCACACCGGTGGTGATCGCGAACTTCCAAACCCAGTTCGGGCTCGACTGGGGATCCATGACGGCACTCGCGGCGGTGTACTCGATCCCGGTGATCCTGCTGACACTGTTGCTGCAACGGAAGATCGTCGCGGGCATGACGCTCGGCGCCGTCAAGGGCTGACGCAGTAGCCTACTGATAGCCCCGCAAGGGCAAACCGACCATAAGGACGTGGGAGACAGATGAGCAACAAGAACGTGGGCATCAAGGATGTGGCCGTCGCCGCCGGCGTGTCCGTCACGACTGTTTCCCACGTCCTCAACGAGGTTTCCTACGCCAGGGTCAGCCCCGAAACCAGGGACAAGGTGAGGAGCGTTGCCGAAGAGCTCGGCTACGGTCCCAACCGCCTGGCACAAGCGCTTCGCACGCAGCGGACCGGCATGCTTGGCCTGGTGAGTGAGGAAATCGCCACCACCCCGCACGCCGGCCGGATCATCCTCGGTGCGGATGAAGCCGCGAAGGCCCGCGGGTACAACCTGATGATCATCAACACGCCGGGCTCAGCCAGCCTCGAATCGCGGCAAGCCGACGTCCAGGCGTTGTTGGAGCGACGGGTGGACGGCATCCTGTACGCCACCATGTACCACCGCAACGTGGAACTGCCGTCCAACCTCGGCAGCGTCCCGTCGGTCCTGGTTGACTCGGTGGCGACCGCCGGGAACATCGCCGCTGTGATCCCGGACGAAGACGGAGGCGCCCGTGCCGCCGTCGGCGCACTGTTGGAGGCCGGCCACAAGCGGATCGGCTTCATCAACAACACCGATGACGTGCCCGCCACCCGCGAGCGCCTCCACGCCTTCCGCGCCACGCTCAAAGAAGCGGGGCTCGACGGCGATGGGGCACCTGTTGAGTCCGAACTCTCCGAAGTGCAGGGCGGCTATGAAGCGGCCCTCCGCATCTTGTCGGGCCAAGATAGGCCGACGGCACTTTTCTGCTACAACGACCGCATGGCGATGGGTGCCTACCGTGCTGCAGCGGAGTTGGGCCTGACCATCCCTGCCGACCTTTCCGTGGTGGGTTTCGACGATCAGGAACTCATCGCCGCCAACCTCTATCCGGGGCTCACAACTGTGGCCCTTCCGCATTACGAGATGGGTGCTTGGGCTGCCGAGCACCTGATTGACGCTATTGAAGGCAAAACGGACCTGAATCCGTTGGCCCTCCGCCCGACCATCCTGGGTTGCCCCCTGGTCCGCCGCGACTCGATCGCGGCTCCCCGGTAAGCCGCCCTTTCCACGTACTTCCAAGAGGAACGCCACACATGTCCACTAGCCTTGATGCCGCACGCCCGGAGACAGCTCCGGACAAAGATTCCGGGTTCCGGCCAGCCATCCATTTCACGGCAAAGGACACTTGGCTCAATGACCCCAACGGCCTGGTTTTCCACGACGGCCTGTACCACCTTTTCTTCCAGAACAATCCCTCCGGCAACGTGTGGGGCAATATGTCCTGGGGGCACGCCACGTCCACGGATCTCCTGCATTGGACGGAGCTTCCGGTGGCTATCGCCTGCGATGAGCGGGAGGACATCTTCTCCGGAAGCGTTGTGGTGGACCACGGCAACACGTCCGGCTTTGGCACGGCTGATGCTCCGGCTTTAGTTGCTATTTACACGAGTGCTTTCAAGCCGGGAACCGAATACAGCGGCACTCAAGCGCAGTCCCTTGCGTACAGCACCGATTCGGGAATGACCTGGCAAAAGTACGGCGGAAATCCCGTGCTCACCCGCGGCTCGGCCCACTTCCGGGACCCCAAAGTCTTCCGCTACGAAGGCGGCGGTGACGCCTATTGGGTGATGGTCGCCGTCGAAGCCCAACAGCAGAAGGTGGTCCTGTACCGCTCTGATGACCTGAAATCTTGGGATTTTCTGAGCGAGTTCGGCCCGGCCAATGCCGATGGGGGCGAGTGGGAGTGCCCTGACCTTTTTCCGCTGGCACTGGACGGGGACCCGGCGGACACCAGGTGGGTGTTGATCGTCAACGTGAACCCCGGCGCTGTGGCCGGAGGGTCGGGCGGCCAGTACTTTGTGGGACAGTTCGACGGCGTCCGTTTCGTTCCGGACGCAGCTACCCTCGCCGCCCCTGCCGGGCTGTCCGCCCTGCCCGACGCGGAGGCACGCACCGAGGCGCTGCAGCACTGCCTCTGGTTGGACTGGGGACGCGACTGCTACGCATCTGTCTCCTTCAGCAATGTTCCGGGAGGCCGGCGCATCATCATCGGATGGATGAGCAACTGGGACTACGCCAACGAGTTGCCTACTTCTCCGTGGCGTTCGGCCATGACACTCCCCCGCGAGCTTCGGCTCGTCACGGTCGGAGGCTCGCCCCGTTTGGTCCAGGAACCTGTGCTGCCCGAACTTCCGGCCGGGAGCTCCTTTGAACCCGGCGATCCTTCCTTCAGCCTGCCGGACGCTGAACCGGGAAGCGCGCTGGTGATCGACGCCGAAACGCGGCTCGAATGCGAAGGCCTGGTGGAGTTTATGCTGTTCGGCAGCCGGGACGGCACGCAAGGCACCTACCTTCGTTACGATCCAACCACTGCCCGTCTCACGCTGGACCGCAGGGAGTCCGGAAACACCGGCTTCCACCAGAAGTTCCCGTCGGTTGAATCAGCGCCCCTTGAACTGGAAGACGGCCTGCTGAAGCTGCTCATCGTTGCCGATCACTGCTCAGTGGAAGTGTTCGCCCAAGATGGCCGCGTTGTCCTGACGGACCTCGTCTTCCCGGACGCCCACAGCGTGAAGAACCGGCTCACCGTAACCGGCGGCCGGGCGACCCTGCTCAAACTCGCCGTTTCGAAGCTCAGCTAAGGAGGACCCCAATGCAAACAACCCGGCAAAACCCAGACCCCGGAAACCCGCTGGAGGTCCTGGTAGTGGGCGAAGCGATCATGGACATCGTGGTTTCACCCCAAGGTTCCGTGGCATATCCGGGAGGATCACCAACCAACGTCGCCTACGGTCTGGGCCGACTGGGGGTTGAAGCCGCGCTCCTCACATCCATAGGTGACGACCCACGCGGAACTGCCATCGAACAGCACCTCAATGGAGCCGGCGTGGCACTGCTGCCCGGGTCCCGACGACCGGGCAGGACCGCGACGGCAACAGCCACGCTCGCGGACGACGGCTCAGCCCACTACGACTTTGATATCTACTGGGCACTTCCGGCAACCGCTCCGGCCACGTTGCCCAAGATCCTGCACACCGGATCCATAGCCACCTTCCTTGCGCCCGGAGCGGCGGCGGTCAAAGAGCTTCTGCTTCAATCGCACCAACGCTGCCTGGTCACGTATGACCCGAACATCCGCCCGGCTCTCTTGGGAAGCCACGCTGAAGCCAAGAGCATCTTCGAAGAGCTGGTCCCGCTCACCGACGTGGTCAAGCTGAGCGATGAGGATGCTCAGTGGCTCTACCCGGACCTGCAGCTGGACGACGTCCCCGGGCACATCCTCGGATGCGGTGCACGGCTCGTGGCCATCACCACCGGGTCCCGGGGTTCAGTCCTTGCTACCGCGCAGGCCCACGCTGTGGTTCCCGCTGTCGGGTCCAAAGTGGCAGATACCATCGGCGCAGGCGATTCCTATATGTCGGCTTTGATCCATGGCCTCCTGCATCGCGGAAGCGAAGGTCTCTCAGCGTCAGTGCTGGCTTCGTTGGGTCGGACTGCGGCCAAAGCTGCCGCCATCACAGTCCGCCGGGCGGGCGCCAACCCGCCGACATTGGCGGAGCTGCACATGGACCTGCCGGAACAGGAAGCGTTGGTCCCGTGATCCACCAAGGCCCAGAAATGACTACGCTCCCAACCCACCACCCCGAGGGGATTCACACCATGTCCAGCAACAACTACTACGACGTCACCACGTGGCCTGTTGGCAACCCTTTCGAGGACGTCGGAGAAGTCATCAACAGCATCATCGCCGATATCAAGCAGCGGCAAACCGCCGCGGACGTGAACGACGGCGGTAAGCCGGGTGCGGTGATCTACCTTCCGCCCGGTGATTATCGCCTGCGCACGCAGGTACTGATCGACACAAGCTTCCTCAGGATCCAAGGTTCAGGGCATGGCTTCACGTCATCGAGCATCCGGTTCAACGTGCCGCAGGAAGAATGGCACGGTTTGCACGAACTGTGGCCCGGGGGCAGCCGGATCCTGATGGACTTCGCGGCGGGCGAGGCTGCGGACGAATCAGAGGGGGCCGCTTTCCTCGTCAAGCGTGAGGGCAGCCCACGGATCAGTTCCGTTGAGTTCACCGACTTCTGCATCGATGGCCTGCACTTCTTACCGGACGGCTCCGCGCTCCCTGCGGAGAACACGTACGTCAACGGCAAGACCGGCATCCACGTTGCCAGTGCCAATGACTCCTTCCGCGTCAATGGCATGGGGTTCATCTACCTGGAGCATGCCCTTGCCATCCACAAAGCTGATGCGCTCTCCATCCACGACAACTTCATTGCCGAATGCGGAAACTGCATCGAACTGCGGGGATGGGGACAGGCATCCAAGATCACCGACAACCTGATCGGTGCAGGTTTCAAAGGCCACTCGATCTACGCGGAGAACCATGGCGGCCTCCTGATTACGGCCAACAATGTGTTCCCCCGCGGGGCCAGCAGCGTCCACCTTTCCGGGGTAACGCGCTCGAGTGTCACGAACAACCGTCTGCACTCGTTCTACCCCGGGATGGTCATACTTGCCGAGGGAAGCTCCGAGAACCTCGTGGCCACCAACCACTTCCTCCGCGATCACGAACCCTGGACGCCCTTCTTCGGGATCGACAACGGCTTGGACGACGATTACGGATTGCTGACCGTCAACGGCAACGACAACTCGATCTTCGCGAACCACTTCTCCTTGATCGTGGACGCGAAGAACATTCGGCCCTCCGGCACGGCTCCCGTGATCATCAAGCTCGCCGAGGGGGCAGGCAATATGGTCTCCACCAGCCACGTGGTGGCCAAGGATGTCCAGGCAACGTCGAGTGAGTCCTGCTTTGAGGCGCAAGTGGACGCACTGCTGACAAGCCAGATCACGGAAGGACTGCAGGTCACCACGGTCCTGGTAGCTCCAGCATCGACCCGGAACACCATCCTGGATTCCGGAAGCGAAGCCCAGGTGGACGCAGACCGGACCACCAACGCGGTGCGGGCCACGCCGAGCATCCAAGTGACGGCTACCCCCGGCATGTAACTGGCAATAGGGGTTGCTCCCAGCGCTGGGAACAACCCCTGCTGCCAGTCAGATGGAGTATTCGCCTTTGATCACAAAGAACGAGCCCCGGATCTCTCCTGCCAGCTTGGACTTCTGCCGTGCGAACTTGAAGGTGCCGGCCAGTTCCGCGGGAATCTCCATGCCTTGGGAAAGCTTGAAGCCAACAGCCCGCTTGGATCCCTCCTCAAGGCCGTACAGGACGTTGATGGACAGGCCGGATTGGTAGAACACGTACGTCCAGCGGGTGCCTTCCACCTCAAAGGACGTGACCTCGAGGGGCCGCGACTCGATGACGAGGTCCCGTTCCTTAAGGACCCGGTTCACGTAGTCGACGATCTCCGGGGACTCCTCCGCCGGGACCGTGGTGAAGACGTGGTTGTACTTGTTCTTGAAGTACCGCGCTTCGTTGGCCCGCAGCCCTGCGAGTGCCTCCGCGACAGGGGAAGACTCAAGCCCCGCGGTGGAGACGTTCTGGAAGTCGACGGTGTAAGGCATGGCTCCTCCTGCGTGGGTTCCTGTTTGTTGGTTTCACCTTATGCCGGTGGTGGCGGGCCCTGCTTCTCCGATCCTGCTCGGTCCCGTGACCCAGTCCCCCGCCGACCCAGTCCCCCGCCGGAAAGCTCAGCAGCCTCTTCGGTATCATCAGCAGGTAATCCTAAAGAAGCTTGGGGGCCGTATTGATGACGGGTGCACAGGGGCAGCTGGCGTTCACCGATGAAGCCGGCAGGGACACCACCCTGCGAGAATACGGACTGGACCCGTCCCTCGATTCGCCGCTCCTGCCCAATGCCGCGGTGGCCGGCGCCCTCCAAAACCTGGTGCGCCTGGCCACCGAACTGTGCGGTGTTCCGTTCGGGGTAGTCAACATCATCAGCGCGGACTCCCAGCACCAGATTGGCGCGTGGGGTGTGGACCGCCGCATCTGCTCGCGCGAAGACTCCATGTGCGCGAAGGTCTTCCACTCGCGGGAGAGGACCGTTGTTCCCGACGCGAGGCAGGATGAACGGTTCACGGACAATCCCTTCGTCACCGGCGACATCGGTGCGGTGCGGTTCTACGCATCCATTCCGCTCGAGACGGAATCCGGCTTTGTGCCCGGCACTCTCTGTGTCTTCTCCGAAGAACCCCGGGACCTGACCCCGGATCAACTGCGCATCCTGGACGTGCTGGCAAAGCAGGTGGTGGAACTTCTGGAGTTGCAGCACCGGACCACCCAGCTGGACCGGGCCTATGCCGAGTTGAAGGAGAGCAATGCCAAGCTGGCAAGCTTCGCCGGCCGCGTCAGCCACGACCTCCGCATACCGCTGACCACCATCCTTGGTTACGTGGAACTGGTGGAAGACGACCCCCTGATCCAATCCGCCGGTTCGGCCGCAAAGTACCTTGAAAGGATCGGGGCCAGCGGCCAACGCATGCTTGCGATGC
Source organism: Paenarthrobacter sp. YJN-5 (assembly GCF_015040095.1). Lineage (NCBI taxonomy): Bacteria > Bacillati > Actinomycetota > Actinomycetes > Micrococcales > Micrococcaceae > Paenarthrobacter > Paenarthrobacter sp. YJN-5. The sequence goes on along the minus strand of NZ_CP053544.1, from coordinate 341,172 downwards.
TTGAGGACGTGCTCAGTTATTCGCGGGTGGGCGGCGGAATCCACCCCGCATATACCCGGCTCTCCGACGTTGCCTGGGACGTCGCCCGTGATTTGGGCATTGACCACCGCGGCATCCTGGAGATGGAAGACGCTGCGGTCTACGCCGATCCCGGACAATTGCGCACGATGCTCCAAAACCTCCTGAGTAATGCGATGAACTATCGGCGCCCGGACCGCGATCTGCGGATCCGGGTGAGTGGAGTCTCGAATTACCACGGGGCCACGGTTTTTGTTGCGGACAACGGCAAGGGCATCGCCCCGGACGACCGGGCAAAGGTCTTGGAGCCGCTGGTTCGCCTGCGCCGTCCCGGGGACGGCGCAGGCACCGGACTGGGTTTGGCCACCTGCAGCAGCATCGCAAAAGCGCACGGTGGTGAACTGACCCTCAGCGAAACCCCGGGCGGCGGTACCACGGTGATTGTCAGTTTCCCGGCCGGCTCCTGACGCGCCGACGGCCGGAGGCATAAAACAACGACGGCGACTACCGCCGTCGTCCTTGTCAGAGCCGGACTTAGGGCCGGAGGTTGCCGGGCAGCGTCTCTGGGTAACGCCGCCCGGGCCCCCGGCGGAACCCGATGCATGCCGCGGCCCCATCCCACAAGGGGAACTGGAGAACCGGGCATCCGTGCGGTCCTGCCGTCATTAGTAAATATGCTTACCTTCACTCGGCACACGAGTAGTTGGTACTCATATTTCCGGCGAGTGCGTCAGTCAACTACCCGCCCGCCAACAGGCGATCCGCTCCTGAACTGCGCTGATACTTCGGCTTACCCAAGGAAGGAGAGGGGGCTGCTACTTCCCTTCCTTGCCCTTACCGGAATTGGTCTTGTTCTTGCCGCCGCTCTTAACTTCGGCGATGACCTGACCGTCCATGGTGGACTCGGGGGCCTTCTTGACCTCCGGGGCCTGCGCCGGGGCTGGTTCTTGCGGTACGTTCGCCGGCGCGGGCTGGACTTGCCCGGTGACAACCTGGGTCTCCTCAGCAACCGGGACCACAACAGCTGCCGGAACAGTGTTGTCCGGGGTGGTGTTGGCCGCTTCCACGGGCACGCTGGTTTGGCGTTCATTCGTTGAAGTTCCCGGATCGGCGGGCCCCGAAGGATCAGCCGACGTACCGGCAATCGAACCACCCTGCAGGAACAGGACCACGGCCAGCGGAATAGCCGCAACACCGGCCGCAACGCCACCAAGGAGCTTCCTCCTGGGCTTGCTGGCGGGCCTCAGGTTTTCCTGCCCACGTCGCGCGGCAGAGACTCGTGCCACCCGGCGCGCCGAAGGAACGTGCGGGGTGGAAGGAACGTGCGGGGTCCGCGCGGCAACCGGCACCCTGGGTGCAACCGGCGCAGTCGTCGGAGCGACGGGCGGCAGGACAGCGGTCGCTGCCATGGCGGACAACCGTCGCGGGCTGGTAAGGGCCTGCTCGACGGCGTCTGCCGAGGGCCGCCGCTCCGGGTCCATGTCCGTCATGGCCTCAAGGAGGCTGATAACGGGAGCGGGTAAGTCCTCGGGGACCTGGGGCCTGCGATGCAGCCGGGCCGTCGCGGTTTCCACCGGAGTGCCCGGGTATTCGGCTTTGCCGGTCAGGCATTCCAGCAGCACCAGGCCCAAAGAGTAGATATCGCTGGCCGGGGTCAGGTGCAGGCCCTGGGCCTGCTCGGGGCTGAGGTACTGCGCGGTGCCCACCGTGAAGCCGGTGGCGGTGAGGCGGTTGTCCGACATGACCAGGGCTACGCCGAAGTCCGCCAATTTCACCGACTTCGCGTCGCCTGATTCGTCCGAAACCAGAATGTTCGCAGGTTTGATGTCGCGGTGGATCACTCCGTGCTCATGCACCTGTGCCAGGGCGCCGGCCAAGCGCGCACCAATGGCCGCCGTGTCTTCAACGCTGAGCGGAGCGTCGCTGAGCACTGCCCTCAGGTCGCGGCCTTCGGCGAGCTCCATGACGAGGTAGGCCCGTTCTTCATCATTGCGGGTGTCAACGCCGGCGTCGTACGCCTGAACCAGTCCAGGGTGATCGAACGCTGCCAGGAGCCGCATCTCCGTCTGCTGACGGAGCTTGAACGACTCGTCGCCGGAGCCCGGGAGGAACAGCTTAAGGGCAACTTCCCTGCCAAGCCGAAGATCCTTGGCCCGGTACACCGTGGACATGGCTCCCCTGCCGAGCACGGATCCCAACTCGTAACGGTCATCAACAATGCCGCCACTTGATTCGGCCGATTCGGTGCCGCGGGTATCCACGGTCTCGTCTCTCTTGCCCACCAATTGTCACGCCCTTCAGGCGTTCCCGTGCGCGATGGACCCTCAATGTCCATCACCTACCAGGTAACGCCGTCGATCAAACTTTCACGGTAGCCGCGCGGTCCGCTGTGTGGAGCGAATTCCTTGCGGCTCGAGCAACCCTGCATCTGAACAGCATCATCCGGTTCACCAGATTAGTCATCAGGATACTTACTACCTCGGCGAAGGGGCAACCCGGCACATGAATCCGTGTGGCGCACCGAACTGCGGACCGCCGGGATTTCAGGGCAGAATGGGACGCATGACCCTCACGACTTTCGCCCTCGTACGCCATGGCCAAACCGACTGGAATGCCGAGCGCAGGCTTCAGGGCGCCACGGATATTCCGCTGAATGACGTGGGGCGACAGCAGGCCCGGGACGCCGTCAATGTGCTGTCCGCTTATGAGTGGGACACCATCGTCTCTTCGCCGCTGAGCCGCGCCGCCGAAACCGCGGACTTGATCGCAGAGGGGCTTGGACTGAACATTGCGCGCCGCGTACCGAAACTCATCGAACGCAGCTTTGGCCCCGCAGAAGGGCTTCAGGCCGGGCCGGAACTCGAAGCATTGCGGATCCCGGGAGGATTCCGCGGGGGTGAAAGCGATGACGATGCGGCAGCCCGCGGAATTGACGCACTGAACGATCTAGCCGAGGAATTCGCCGGGCAGCGCGTGTTGGTGGTCAGCCATGGGACATTGATCCGACTGACCCTTAGCCGTGCGATCGGCCGGAAGCTGGACAGTGTCCACAACGCTGTCTTGAACCTGGCCCACCACCACGCCGTGGACGGCTGGCAGCTGGACTACTACAACGGCGAGCGCCTCGTCGAAGTGGTGGAAAGCTGATTTCCTCCGCGAAATAGACCCCCAGGTTATTGACATAGGCCATGCAGGTTTTTATATGCTCGTGCCAGTCAAGAAGTTGGCCGTCCAAAGTCCAGTGCGCTGGAGGTCTCCTTGGCACCCCTTCTGGCCGATTCCCGTGCAGATAAGCATGCCGCTTCCTACGGGAGCCAAGCCCCGCCTCTTGATGAGGTGCGGCCCGACAGCGCCATCCGGACACTCACGGCCATCGTGACGCTGGCCGCCGATGGATGGTTCGAACTCAACGTCCTTCAGATACCCGGACTGGTGGTGCACGCGAGCAGGCTCGACCGGGCACCGGAGGCCGTCCGCAAGGGTGCATGCCAATCAACCGGCAGGGCACCCTGGGAGTTCGACGTCCACGTCTAATGGTGATGGCCGCAGGAGCCAGCAACCTTGATGGTCACTGTATTTAATGGCAGGTATGCAGCTCTTCACCGTAGGCCACGGCACCACACCCCAAGCCGACTTCGTCGAGCTTCTGCGGTGGGCGGAGGTGGAGTCGCTGGTTGATGTGCGGATCGGTCCGGGCAGCCGGAAGCATCCGCACTTTGGTAAGGATTCGATGGAGGCCTGGCTCCCGGAGGCAGGCATCGCGTACCGCTGGGAGAAGGAACTGGGCGGCTTCCGCAAACTCCTATCGGACTCTCCGGACACCTCGCTCCGCAACGATTCCTTCCGCGCTTACGCCGGCTACATGCGGACGCCGGAATTCGAGGCAGCCCTGAAGCAACTCCTGGCAGAAGCCGACCGGCAGCGTACCGCCATCATGTGCAGCGAGACAGTGTGGTGGCGCTGTCACAGGCGCCTCATCTCAGATCACTGCACCCTGCTGGACGGGGTTCATGTACGGCACCTCATGCCAGGGCCAAAGCTGGTGGATCACGCGGTCACGTCCGGCAGCCGGGTACTGGACGGACAGCTGAGGTACGACACCCCCACTGGCTGAGAACGCGGGCTACTTGGCTGCGAGGCGGGTGCGCAGCTGTTCGGCGAAATCCTCGTATGCGGCGGCGATCTCTTCCAGGTCGACCGTGAGGGGGAAGTCAATGACCGGTTGCCGCTCGGCCAGCAGTTCGGCGGTCTCCTCAACTACGGCCTGCTGCTCGAAATCGCCCAGGCCCACCTCGGTAAGGAAATCCGGATTTACCCGGACCACCGATTCGCCGGTCTGCCCCTCCGAGGCCCAGCGCACCAAGTACTCGTCCTCATTCACGCGTTCGAATTCGAATGTCTTCTCCATAAAGAGCAGCCTAACGGTCACAGCGCACGACGGCGGGGCTGCCGCCGTCGTGCGCTGTTGACCTTCGGCGAGGTCAGACTTCCGGGCGCCGCTCCACGATGGTCTCCGGGGCCGTGCGCCGTTCCACCACCGTGTGGCGTGTCCGGTTGGACATGATGATGGAAATGATGAGGCCCAGCACGCCCACCACCATCAGGATGTAGCCGATCAACACCTGGTCCATGAAGGGAATCAGCCCCGGGGCCAGGGCGAAGGCCAGGATGGCTCCTATGGCGATCAATGCAATGGAAGAACCTATTCTCATGACGTGCTCCTTCCGCGTCCGGTCGGGCACAGGGGGTAATCCCAACCGTTGGATATAGTCAGAGTACTGATCAATTCCGCTGACGGCTAGGGTTTTGTGTCCTTCTTTGTCCCACGCAATAACGCCGTGCCGGACCAGGCGAACGGTCCGCCGCACTCGCCCTGTTCCCGGCAAGCGGGTACGGTCAGGCTAAGTCCTGTCCCCGGGAAAGCAAGGAGCCGCCCTATGCCGAAGATCGAGGATTACGCACTGATCGGAGACCTCCATACGGCCGCCTTGGTGGGCCGCAACGGCTCCATCGATTGGATGTGCCTGCCCCGGTTCGACTCGCCGGCCTGCTTCGCCGCCCTGCTGGCGGACAGTGACGCCGGCCGGTGGCTCCTGGCCCCCGCCAACCCGGCCCCCGGCAGTGACGGCAACTGCACGCGCCGCCGGTACCGCGAAGACACGCTGATCCTGGAAACGGAATGGGATGTGGACGGCGGCAGCGTCCGGGTCACCGACTTCATGCCGGTGCGCGACGACGCCGTGGACCTGGTCCGGATTGTCGAGGGCCTCAGCGGCGAAGTGGCCATGACCATGGAACTCGTGCTCCGCTTCGACTACGGACGCGTGGTGCCCTGGGTGCGGAGGCATGGCCAGGGAATCAGCGCCGTAGCGGGCCCGGATTCGGCCTACCTCACCACGCATGCCCCGCTTCGAGGCCACGACAAGCGAACCGTCAGCGAGTTCACCGTCCGGGCCGGGGAACGGATTCCTTTTGTGCTGCGGTGGGCGCCAAGCCACGAACCCGAGCCCCGCCGGATCAATCCCTCCCGGGCCCTGGACACCACCTGTTCGTTCTGGCGTGACTGGATCGACCGGAGCGAGATCACGGGCAAATACAAGGAACCCGTGGAGCGCTCGCTGATTACCTTGAAAGCGCTCACATATGCACCGACGGGCGGGATCGTGGCCGCTGCAACCACGTCCCTTCCCGAACAGCTGGGCGGCTCCCGGAACTGGGACTACCGCTACTGCTGGCTGCGCGACGCTTCCCTGACGTTGCAGTCACTGCTGGCCGCCGGGTACACGGAAGAAGCGGCAGCATGGCGGGACTGGCTGCTCCGCGCGGTGGCCGGGGACCCAGCGGACCTCCAGATTGTCTACGGGCTCGACGGCGCCAGGCGGCTTCCCGAATTCGACCTGCCTTGGCTGCCCGGTTACGAAGGTTCAGCCCCCGTTCGCATCGGCAATGCCGCGGCACCGCAGCTGCAGCTGGACGTCTGGGGCGAGGTCCTGGATGGCCTGGCCCTCACCAGGGCAGCCTCCCCGGCGGGATCGGGGGACAGTTCCTGGGATATCCAGATCGCCTTGATGGAATTCCTCGAAGGAGCCTGGGACCAGCCGGATAACGGGTTATGGGAGATGCGGGGCCCGCGCCGCCACTTCACGCATTCGAAGGTCATGGCATGGGTGGCCGCCGACCGCATGGTCAAGGGCGTCAGGAAGTCCGGGCTGCCCGGCCCCGCTGACCGCTGGGCCGCGCTCAGGTCCACCATCCACAAGGAAGTCATGACCGATGGCTTCAATCAGGAGCTGAACACGTTCGTGCAGTCTTACGGCAGCACGGAACTGGATGCGAGCCTGCTTCTCATTCCCCGTGTGGGGTTCCTGCCGCACAACCATCCCCGGGTTGCGGGAACTGTGAAGGCGATCCAGGAACGGCTCACCGAGGACGGCCTGGTGCTGCGCTACAGGACGGAATCCGGGCACGACGGTTTGGAAGGCCACGAAGGCGTGTTCCTGGCGTGCTCGTTCTGGATGGTGGATGCCTTGCTGGGCATCGATCGGAAGGACGAGGCAACGCAGATGTTCGAACGGCTCCTGGACCTGCGCAACGACGTCGGCCTGCTGAGCGAAGAATGGGACCCGCGGACCCAGCGGCACTTGGGAAACACCCCGCAAGCGTTCAGCCACTTCCCGCTCATCCACTCGGCCTTGCAGCTACACCACGGCCAGGCCCACGACAGCGACACTCCGTTCACGGAACGGAAGCACGGCAAGCAGGAGTCAATGCCCAGGAACCCCGAACCGTCCAAGGGAAAGAAGTAACTCCGGACTGATGGCGCAGCGTCAGCTCTCGGTCTTCTGCTCGTCAGGATCCGGGAGTTCGGCCTTGTGCCTGGCCTCCTCAAGGTGCTGATCCAGCTTCCGCTCCGCATCACGCCGGCGCTGGCCGACGGCCCGCATCTGCTGGGTGGTGGGCGAACCGACGTCGTCACCAGTACCGTAGCCGCGTTCCTCCGAAGGCGCGGCGGGGCTGGACTTCTCCTGGTCATCCATAGGGACATCGTCCCACTGTCAGCCCCGCAGCGACACCACGGGTACCGGGCCTAGCGGGCTTCCGGCCACCCGGAGTAGGACTCGGCGAGGTATGCCTTTCCGTGTTCGGAGGAGACCACCGAGCGGAGTTCACCAAGCTGGCGGGCGCGATCAAAGTCGTCGGCGCCAGGGACGGTGTGCAGCATCGAGGTCATCCAGTAGGAGAAGTGCTGGGCCTTCCAAACCCTGTCGAGCGCCCGGTCGCTGTAGGAATCCAGCAGGGCCGAAGAACCCTTCGAGTAGAAGGAATCGAGGCCTTCAAAGAGCACCTTGACGTCGTTGATGGCCAGGTTGAGGCCCTTGGCACCGGTCGGCGGAACGGTGTGCGCGGCGTCGCCGGCCAGGAACAGGTTGCCGTAGCGCATGGGGGTGTGCACGAAGCTGCGGAAAGGCAGGACCATCTTGTCCAGGACAGGGCCTTCCTTGAGCTCAAAGCCGTTGCCGTTGACGCGCTTGCGGAATTCGGACCAGATACGCTCGTCGTCCCAGTCGGCCACGTTTTCTTTGGGGTCGCACTGGAAGTACATGCGCTGGACGGTTTCCGTGCGCTGCGAGATGAGCGCGAATCCGTGCTCCGAGTTGGCATAGATCAGTTCGTCCGAGCTGCGCGGGGCTTCGGCGAGAATCCCGAACCACGCAAAAGGGTACTCGTGGAAGAACCATTTGCGGTTGGCTTCCGGGATCTGGAAGCGGCAGTGGCTGCGCGAGCCGTCGGCACCCACCAGGAAGTCGGCCTGGATTTCGAACTCCTGGCCCTCCGAATCGGTGAACCAGACTTTCGGCTTGCCCTCGAGGTCGGACACGGAGGTATCCGTGACGCTGTACCGGACGTCGCCGCCGTCGGCCTCGCGGCGGGCAGCGAGGTCCATGAAGACGTCGGTCTGCGGGTAGAGCCACACCGACTCCCCAACGAGCTCCTTGAAGTTGATCCGGTGGCTTTCGCCGTTGAATCGCAGCTCAATGCCGTCGTGGCGGTCGCCCTCGCGCAGCACCCGATCCGACACTCCGGAGTCAACCAACAGGTTGACGGTTCCGTGCTCCAGGATTCCGGCGCGTACCGTTTCCTCGATCTCCCTGCGGCTGCGGATTTCCACCACTACCGATTCGATGCCCTGCTTTGCCAGCAGGTGGGAGAGCATGAGCCCTGCGGGTCCGGCGCCCATGATGGCGACTTGGGTGGTGATGGTGGTGCGTGCCATGATTTTCCTCGCTCCGTTGCGTTCCCGGCGATCCGGGGTGAGTCTCCCAACAGTGTGGACCGGGGCGGGTGACAGGCGTTACACGAATTCCGTTGAACGGAACTTCGTCAATCTTCAAGGCGTCGGCTAATGCCCCGGGCCGCCGTCTGAAGCGCCGGTACCAGCGCCTGGAGGCGCACCTCCGCAAGAGGCACCACCACGCCCAAAGCAGCGACGGCCCGGCGCTTGCCGTTCATCACCGGGACCGCGATGCCCCACGTGTCCGGATCAACGACGCCCGCCAGTTGGGCATAGCCCTGCCTGGCGCTTTCCGCCAGGAGGTGACGCACGACGGCGGAAGTCACCTTTCCGGAGGGGTCCTCGAATTGGCGGAGGTACTCCGCCTGCAGTTCGCGGGGCTGGTGGGCCATCAAAGCGAGGCCCGCCGAGGAAATATGGACCGGCATGCGGCCGGCGACCTGCGCCCTGTTCGTTACCGAGCCACGCCTGGAGAGGCGCTCAACAAAGAGTGCCTCCCACCCTTCCAGCACAGCCAGGTTCACGTTCTGGTTCAGGACCTGCTGAATGTCCTCCATGAAAGGCATCGCCGCCTGACGCAGCGCGAGCGTTGGCGAATTCCGGTTCACCAGCTCCCACAGCCTCAACCCCAGGCGGACTGTTCCGCCGGGGCCCAGGTCCAACAGGCCATGATCGGCCAGTTGCCGGACCAGCCGGTGCGCCGAGGACAGCGGCAAGGATGCCCGCTCCGCCACCTCCGCCAGCTGGAGCGTCGTGACTCCTTCAGGGAAGGCAGCGATGACCCGGACCACGCGGTCCACCACCGAATCGCCCGACGCCGAGTTGGCCATTTTCCTCCCAAAGTCAGCGGCATCCGCCATGGCCGCCTTCCATTCAATGGTAAAACGTGCGTCACGTAACAGCTCCCGGTGATACAAATCTCATAACCAACCGATCATTCTGACGGTCGGGACCCGACCCATCATGTACCGAGGACGCTATGCCGACGATGACATCTGCCCGCCGCTCACAATGGCCTGTGTGGCTCTGTTGGCTCGCCATGGTCCTGGACGGATTCGACCTCGTGGTCCTGGGCACGGTCATTCCCACGCTCATCAAGACCGGCGAGCTTGGCTTCGACGCTGTCGGCGCCACATTCGCAGCCACCATCTCCCTGGTCGGCGTGGGCCTGGGGGCGCTCTTCATTGCCCCGCTCTCGGACAAGTTCGGGCGCCGCAAACTACTGATCGCTTGCGTGGCAGGTTTCTCCCTCTTCACCTTGGCGGTGGCGTTCGCCCCCAACGTTGCAGTGTTCTCCGCCCTGCGCCTCCTGGCAGGACTGGGCCTGGGAGCATGCCTCCCCGCAGCCTTGGCGTACATGAACGACTACGCCCCGGCGGGATCAGCGGGCAAGTCCACCACGCGCACCATGACCGGCTACCACGTGGGCGCCGTGGCCACCGCCTTGCTAGCCATCCTCATCATTCCCAACTGGCGCCTCATGTTCATCATTGGCGGCGCGGCCGGCCTGGTACTGCTGCCGTTCCTGTGGGCCAAACTGCCCGAGTCCCTCCCCCAAGCAGCCCCCGCTCCGTCCACCGACGCTGCCAAGGCCCCTGCCGCCGTCGGGCGTTCAACCGAAGAACCCAAGACCGGCTTCCGCGACCTTCTGCGCAAGCCCTACCCCGTGGTCGCCGTGGGAATCGGCATCGCGTCGTTCATGGGACTGCTGCTGGTTTACGGCCTCAACACATGGCTGCCGCAGTTGATGGCCGCAGCCGGCTATCCGGTCAGCACCGGCCTGACGCTGCTGCTTGTGCTGAACCTTGGGGCCGTTGCCGGGCTGTTCCTGGCAGGTGTCCTGGCCGACAAGCATGGGACAAAGCGGATCGTGCTGCTGTGGTTCGGCTTGTCCGGTGTTCTCCTGGCCATCCTGAGCGTCAAGATCCAGAACGAATTCCTGCTCAATGCAGCCGTGTTCGTTACCGGCGTGTTCGTCTTCAGTTCGCAGGTACTGGTCTATGCGTGGGTGAGCCAGCTGTTCCCGGCCCACCTCCGCGGCACGGGCCTCGGGTTCGCTGCGGGCGTCGGCCGCCTGGGCGCCATTGTTGGCCCGGCCGTGACCGGCACCTTGGTAGCCGTCAATATCGCCTACCCTGCCGGATTCTACGTGTTTGCCGCGGCAGGCCTCCTCGCGCTCGTAGCACTGCTTGTTGTCCCCACGCACATCCACTCGGACAAGAAAGCCGTGCCGGCGGGAGAACGGTAGCCGCCGGCACGGAGACTTACAGGCCCCGCGAACCTGAATCCCAGAGGGTTCGCGGGGCCTGTGCTTTATGGTCCGCCGCGGCGGAGCAGCGCTTCCGCAGCACTGTCCAGCAGGTGCGGGCGTGCGGCATAGCACTGATCGGTCACCTGCCGGAGGGCTGGAAGGGCTTGGATCGCGTCGCTGAGGCGGTCTTTGCGGATCAGCTTTTCCATGGCCCTGCAGTGGCGTTCGGTAACGCGGGCGCCCACCATCGACGAGGAAATCTTCAGGCTCAGGACCGCTTCGAGGCTGGGCTCGGCTTCGGCCGCGGCCAACCCGACGTCGATCCGTTCCATCCGCATTGGCAGCATGGACAGGTAGGTGGAGAGGAAGCGCAGCACGTGAGCGGCGTCGCCCAGTTCTTCAGCCAGCGCCCGCAGCGTGCCCATGTAGAGGTGCGCCGGGCCGGTTTCATGCGTTCCAGTGGGGAGTTGCAATGCCGCTGCGGGCTGCATCACAGCGGCATTCAGGGGCGGGCCGGAACCGTTGCCATCGGGGGCGGGTCCACTCATGCTGTTGCCCATGGGCCCGGCCCTCCTTCCATGGCTTCGGTGACCGCCTCTTTAGAAGTGTGGGACAGGCGGCTCAGGCTTTCCTGAGGAAATGCTCAAGTCTGGCTCAGGAAATCCCCGTCCCTCCCCGCCCCTCCCCTCACCCACCCCCGCACCCAAGCACCCAACTAATACGAAAGTAGTGGTGGGTTAGGCGGCGGTGACCGGGGTGATGGTGACGTCGTAGCCGAGGTTGTTGAGTTGTTTTATGGCGCGGTTCTTGGCTTTGGTCGGGTTGATGCGGGTGTAGTGGTCGGCGCCGGGGTCGTTGTAGATTTCTCCGGTGCTGAGCATGTGCCAGGCTGCGGTGAGGATCGAATGTTCGACGGCGACGAGGGCTTTGTTGCGTCCGGCGCGGGTTGTGATGCGCCGGTATTTCGCGGCGAGGTAGGTGTTTTTGGATCGTGTGGCGGACATGGCCGCGGTGCCGAGCGCTGCTTTGAGGTATTTGTTCCCGGGCATGATGTGGCTGGATTTGATGTGTCCGGCGGATTCGTTGGCGCTGGGACAGACCCCTGCCCAGGACGCGAGCCGGCCCGGGGTTTGGAAGACTGCCATGTCCGCCCCGGTTTCGGCGATGATCACTTCGGCGACGCGGTGGGAGACTCCGGGGATGGTGGCCAGGGCTTCCCTGGCGTCACGAAAGGGTTCCATCGCCTCCTCGATCCGTGTCGTGAGGGTATCGATGGTTCGGGTGTGGGCGTCGATCTGGTCCAGGTGCAGCCTGGCCATGAAGGCATGGTGTGGTTTGAACCGGCCGGTCAGGGCGTCGACGAGGGCCGGGATTTTCGAACGCAGCATTCCGCGGGCCATTCCGGCCAGGACTTCGGGGTTCCGTTCACCGTTGATGAGGGCTTCGAGCATGTCCCGGGAGGAGACTCCGGTCAGGTCCGAAACGACGGAGGAAAGTTTGATTCCGGAGCTTTCAAGGAACTTCTCCAACCTGAGGATCTCCCGGGCCCGGTCGCGGGTCGCGATGGCGCGCGCCCGGGTCAGGTCCCGTAGCTCGCGGATGGGTTCGGGCGGCACGAACGAGGCCCGCAGGAGCCCGTGCGCGGCCAGTTGGGCCAGCCAGGCGGCGTCGGAGACATCGGTTTTGCGTCCAGGGATGTTCCGGGCAGCTTTGGCGTTGACGAGCATCACGGGCAGGGTTTCTTCGAGCAGGTAGAAGAACGGTTTCCAGTAGTCGCTGGTCGCTTCCATCACCACCACGGTGACATGTTCGCGTTCGAGGAACTCCCGCAGTTCCAAGATCTGATGCGTGGTCGCGCCCCAGGTCGTGACCTTTGAGGTGTAGGTCCCGGCCCTGGCGCCTGGGATCCGCACGCAGACCTTCGCGTCGCGTTTGGAGATATCCATCCCCGCGGCCCGTTCATTAACGATGTCCATCTTCTTCCCTCCAACACTGTTTGACGGTGATGACAGTGTCTGTCTCGGGGAGGACTGGGAATATTCAGGAATCTAATACTCGTGCTCAAGGGCAACAATCCACGGTTCCCGTGGAGGTCCTCCACACCACGCTGGGTCACGGACTCGCGGCACCAAGTTGGGTCGGCGTTCACCGAGACGGACAGCCCAATGATCTACCCGGAAGGCCAGAGTCCGCCAGAGCCCTGGCGAGCCACCCCGTACACTTTCCCGGCCCCACGGCGCGCCAGCGGCGCTCACACGCTGGGTCGCATTTGTGCGCGTTTTCAGCGCTGAAAACGCGCACTACTGCGACCCAGTTGGGCCGGCGGGCGGGGCATCTGGACGGAACATAAGCATGCTGATAATCCTGTAGGTATGGAACAGCCAGACAGTCCAGTCCGCGGACGTGCTGTGCAGCAACGGCTGCGGTTGCGATATTGCCGTTAAGGGCGGCGTCATGGTGGGCATCCGCGGCCGGAAGCGGACGTGATCAACAAGGGCAGGCTGGGGCCGAAGGGACTCTTCGCGAGCTGGCAGGGGGTGTCCAACAAAGACCGTCTCACCAAACCGCTGATCCGCGAAAACGGCCGCCTGGTGGAAACGGATTGGGACACGGCCATGAACGCCATCCAGCCGTTTGGCCGCAACCGGCACGCCTGGGGTAGGCCCTCCGCTCCCAAAAACAATCAGTGCGGCAGCAACCCCAGAACCGGCAACGCAACCGCCGTCGATATTGCCATGGCGGCGGTGTTGGCAATGACCGGGTGGTAACCGGCAGGCAGTCGCGTGGCGATGCCGCGCGCAACGGGCGGCGCCACTAAGGCCCCCAGCAGCGCCCCGCCGATGATGGATGTCCATGAACCGTTGAAGGCCAGCACTGCCGCCGGGGCGACGGACACCACTGACGCGTACGTAGCTGCCCAACCGCCGTCGCGGAACCACTCCCGCCACAGCACGACGCCGAACGCAGACGTCAGCGCCTGCGCAAAGAGGATCCCGGGAAGCAGGTTCGAACCGTAGGAGGGCAGGCCCGGGTTCAAGGCGAACGCTGCGCCCACACCCAGGATCACGCCCGCACTGGCGAGTTCGTTGGCAAAGAAGTGGGTTTCCGTGAAGTCTTTCAGGACGCGCCGTGCGGCCCAGAAGGTGTCGCTCTTCCAGGTAGGGCCCGACGTCGGATGGCCGGTTTGCGTTGCCGGCTCCAGCGTGCGGAGTTCCACGGCTCGCGGAGCCAGCCACGGAAGCTTCCGCGCGGCGGCGAACGACACCGCAGAACCCAAAGCCATCGCCAGGACGTTGGCCACCACTGCCGGAAGCCCCAGCGGGGCCGAGACCGTGGGGATCAGCAAGAGGGCAAGCGGAGTCGTGGTGGCGGCGCCGAGCACCGCTCCGGTCAGGCACGACCGCCAGCCGCCCCCGTACACCAGAACCATGGCGGGTGCGACGCAAACGAAAGGAACGAACGTCGGCTGCCATCCGCCGTCGAGCATCCACCCGAAGGCTGCGTTGGACAAGGCGAGGCTCAGCGCGGCCGATGCGAAGACCCAGGGCCACAGGCCCGTGCCGTAGCTCAGCTCCCCTGCCCAGCGCTTCCGACGGCGGCCTGCCCACCATGCGATGACGGCGCCGGTCAGAAGACCTGCTGCGGCCAGATCGGACTTGAAGAACAGTGGCTCGGTCATGTCGCCGAAGAACCAGCGCACGGCATCCAGAGGCGAACCGTGGACGCTGCCGGACCACCCTTCGAAAACCGGGCCGATGCGGGGCGAAACCTCCGACAGCACGTGGAGGAGGGCGGCAAAGACGCCCACCACAGCGGCCATGCCGAGGGCTCCAAGAGCTGTGCCGGCGGCAGAGAGTTCGCTCCGCTGTTCCCGAATGGGAGGCGTAGCGGCAGTAGCTGCTGAAGAGAAGGTCATGGCTGCCCTTGGCGTCTTGAAGGTGCTTTTCAGAAGCAGCGTAAACAGGGTGGGCGGGGCGTGATCTTGCGCGCGGATTGTGACCGGCGACCGAGACCTTCCCGGAAGCCCCCGGGCATGCAAAAGGCCCCGCCCCGTCTGCGTAAACAGACGGCGCGGGACCTTCAGGCTCAGGACGCTAGGCCCGCTTGCGGGTGAGCAGTCCCCAGATGATGAGGACGATCAGTGCACCGCCGATAGCGAGCAACCACGTGGAAAGCGACCAGAACTCGTTGATGCCCACGTTGAACAGGACGCTGCCGATCCATCCGCCGAGGACGGCACCAACGATTCCGAGCAGGAGAGTCGCAAGAATACCGCCGCCCTGCTTGCCAGGCTTGATGGCCTTGGCAATGGCACCGGCGATCAGGCCCAGAATGATCCATCCAAAGATTCCCATTTTTCTTCTTTCTCTAGTGCTTTGGTCCTTCCCGGCGTCCACGTGTGCGCCCGGGAGGACCTTGGTTTAGCCTTGCCAGCGGAGCCGCCGGAACATGCCGGCGACTTGCTTGGCAGACGGCCTACCGGCCGGATCGGGGTCTGTCATGGCATGCAATGCCATGGACCAGCGCCGCCGAACCGTGCCGGGAACTCGGGGTTCGCTGAGAGTCCTGGCAACCATGGACTCCAGCGGAGGGCCCGGGAATGCCTTGGTGCCCGTGAGGCACTCAAGGGTCACCAATCCCAGGGAATAAATGTCACTCGCAGCGGTGGGAACTTCTCCGCACACTGCCTCGGGACTCATGTAGTGGGGCGTCCCGGAGGACGAACTCCTTGCCGTGTGCGCCGGACTGATCGCGACACCGAAATCAGTCAGCATGGCGGGACCAGTTCCAGCGTGGCCCGGGACCATGATGTTGCCGGGCTTGACGTCGTTGTGCACAATCCCGCGTCGGTGCAGGTACGCCAGGGCGTTTGCAATATCGGTCATCCAAGCAGCCGTCGTGCCGGAGCCTGCGGGCGCTTCCCGGAGGACGGCGCGCAGGTCCTGCCCGTTCACCAAGTCCATCACCACATAGTGGTGGGGCTCGCCGTCGGCTATGAGGCTGCCCGAATCCCGGAGACGCACAATGTTCTTGTTCCGCAACCTCTTGTGGATTTCGAGTTCGCGTTCGAAAGCTCCACCACGGACCCGGCCCGTTTCGCGGAAGACCTTCACGGCCACCAACGAACCTGCACGGGCGTCCAAAGCCTCGTAGACGTGGGCCTCGGAGCCACCTCCAAGCCATCGTCCCAGGCTGTACCGGCCACCCAGCAAGCTGTCATGACCGCTTGCCACCGGCACATTCGAGCCCATCGCTTCGTGATGCAGGCTCGACGGCAGGGTGCCCGATCCCAGAGGACCGGCTGCAGGAATGATGGCTGTCATTTGGAGACACCGTTCACGGGATCCGTGGCCTCAATGTCCATCCGGAACCCGCTTTCGCAGGACATTTCGTTTGCGGGAGCTTCCTCCCTTGCAACGACTGTCATGTCATCTCCCACAATCTCGAATAAGTATCTTGGATATCTAGTTATATGTGTACTTACTACTTAAGTCCAGCCGGGTGGTCAATGTTGGTCAATCCCATCGATCGCTTCCCGCATTCGCTTCAGGAAGTCGACCACCACAACGGCCTCGCCACGACTGAGGGACGCCGCGACGTCCATCATTCGCCGGTGCATGCCGCTGAGAGTCTTGCGAACCTCCTCGTCAGAGTCCGACGTCGGCCTCAGTACCAAGGCGCGACGATCAGTCGGGTGCGGTTCGCGCACGACGTGACCCGACTTCACCATGCGGTCCACCAGGCTGGTCATGGAGGCGGAGGTGATCCCCAGCCGCGTGGCGAGTTCCTTGGGTCCGACCATCCTGCCCGCGCGCTCGTATTCCAGGAGGTAGCGCAAAGCCAGAAGATCCGTTTCGCCCATGCCCATGGAGGAGCGGGTTCGCCGACGCATGGCGGCCTCAGCTGAACGATAATCCCGCAGGGCATTCAGGACTTCGACGGCAACAGTTTCGTTGCCGTACCAATATCCTTCCTTCACGACATCCGCAGTCATGGACCATTCCTTCGTTAGACGAGTAGCTTGGCTGTCTAAGTACTATGGTACTACTAAGGAAACTTATGAAATGACGAACATGCAGGTTCGGGTCGGGTGCGCCCAGCAGACCTCAGGCGTGCTGCCGATCTGGTGGCGCTACGAGCGCAACCGCCGCCAGGCCGCCGGGGCCACCACGACGGCTACGCCAATGACGGCGCCGATCACCGTCTCCACGATTCGGTCCCGCAGGAGCAGGCCCGGATCCACCGGGGCCGCCAAGAGAGTGGCGATCAACGCCAACGGTGTGACGAAGACCTGCGCCACAAAATATTGCCGCGCGATGAAAAGTTCGGCGCCGAACTGGCATGCGGCAATCACCAGGACCATCGCCCACGGCGCCGGATTCAGCCAGAGGATGGCGGCCATGAGCAGCAAGCCGATCACTGTGCCGGCGATTCTCTGGAAACCCCGGCTGATCCTGTGGCGCGTCGAGTGCCCCACCAATGGAACGACGGCCGCAACCATCGCCCAGTAACTGTGGCCAAAACCGAGCCTCTCCCCTACCAAAGTGGCAATGGTTCCGGCGAGTCCCGCGGCCACCAGGTAGCCGCCGCCTTCGAGCCAGATCGCGCGGCGTTCCAGAGCAGTGTGACGGATGCGGGGCGGCCGCTTCCATGGAGTTCGATGGCTCCTGAGGATGCGGGACGACATGCCGATCAGCAGGCTAAGGAGCGTGGTCAGCACGGCCACAAGCATCGCTTCCCATAGCAGCGGCTGCGCGGGGATGGAGGCAATCGCGGCGAAGGCGAAGATGTGAAAGAGAGAGCCGCCGGGGCGGAGCCGCCAAGCTGCCACCACAACGGAGCAGAGGCCGGCAACCAAGGTGGTCGCTGCTGTCAGGAGCCACGAATACGCGGCTCCATCGACCCCCAGAGTCTGCGCGACCCGGGCCGTCAGGGTGGCGAAAAGGATGACCAAAAGCATGAAGCTTCCGGCCCGGAGTTGGCTACGGAAGCGCACGCTATGCGGCTCATTGCGCCCATAGATGCCGGTGAACGCACCGAACGACGCGAACACGGCCAAGTCCAGCCGCCCCAGCAGCGTCAGCGTAATGAGGGGGACGAACACGCCTACAGCGCAACGGATGGCCGGGTGATGGTCCTTGTTCGACGGGCCCATCGTGAACATTTCCGCTACAGCCTTCAAGGAGCGGCTCGCCTTTCGTCGCAGGATCAAACGTACGACGGCGGCACTGGCGTCCGCTTCCTAGGTTACGCCCGGGCGGTTGGTCACCCTTGCGTTAGGCAGGCGGATAGTGGGCGTAGTCACGGATGTTGCGCTTGATCCGGGGGCCCGGCGCCGGAGCAACACCCTCACATTGACGTCAGAAGTCGAGGCCAACGTCGTCGTCCTTTCGCTTCTTGTGGACACGTGCGGGAAGAAGGGCGAGCCGTTCTTCGCCTCGTCGACGGAGTGCAATGAGTTCACTAGGGTCATCGACCCCGAACAGGTGGACCCCAACGATCGATGCAACGTTGAACACGTTGCCGATACTACTCGCGGCGTTTCCGCGCTCGATGGCCGCCAGAGTTTTCCGGGTAATCCCTGCAGTGCCGGCGAGATGTTCGGCCGTCATCCCTCGCGCAACGCGTGCCATCCGTATTTGCTGCCCTAGCACGACAAGCGCGTCCTCGGCCGCGCGGGTAAGACCTAGTTCCCGACGTCCCATGGGTAATAGTTTACCCATGACGTCTAGCTATGCGTAAACTATTACCCATTTGCTGACTCTCGGCTCTGCCTGATCGGGAGCCAGGCTTGGCAACGCACCCTAGAAGCTGGACGCCGCCCAAGTGGCTGGACCCGATTCGACTGGATTGCCCGCCACATCCGTCAATCCCGAGGCTGGGACAAAAGTGGCAGCGGCTGGATCTAGCTGT
This sequence comes from Paenarthrobacter sp. YJN-5, assembly GCF_015040095.1. Taxonomy (NCBI): domain Bacteria; kingdom Bacillati; phylum Actinomycetota; class Actinomycetes; order Micrococcales; family Micrococcaceae; genus Paenarthrobacter; species Paenarthrobacter sp. YJN-5. The sequence goes on along the minus strand of NZ_CP053544.1, from coordinate 322,696 downwards.
ACAGAGTTAGGAGTTCCCGAACGGGCACCTAGTGTGAGGGTTAGCTTCAGCTCAGCCGGGTCCCATGACAGTACCGTCACGTTTCCGCTTCCCGAGCCATTCCCTGAGAAAGCCAGGGCGGCCGTCGTTGCGTAGTCTTTTCCGAGAGCGACTGCCCCCAATTGGAGTGTGCATGCCGTTGTACTCACCGTTAAGACGTCATCCGGACTAACTCTCGCTGTCACTTGACCATTGCCGCTGAGTGTCTGCTTTGCGGTGTTACTGGTCCAAGTGCTGCATAGCGTGCTGGCCTTCAATTGCTTCGAGAACGTGATCTCGACGTAGTCACCCTTCTCGATCAGGCCCGCTACGCCACTGGAACCGTTGAACAGTTGAACGTTGACGACTCTCGGAGGTGTGGAATCCTTCGTTGTTGACGCTGTTCCTGGTGCACTTATATTGCCGGCCGCGTCGGTGGCCCGTGCCGAATAGGTGATGATTCCATCAGCGAACTGCCGAAGGTCCAATGCCGGAGCTGTCCAGCTGCCCGCGCTGTTGGTGGTGAAGGTACGTGTGATGGGCTCCGACCCCGAACCGCTCACCGTCAGTGTGATTGAGGAATTGGCCTCAGCCGTACCGCTGATCTGAACTCCATTATCGTTGAGCGAATTGATGGCCGAGGGCGCCGTTATCTTTGGCGCGGCCGGAGGAGTAGTGTCCGTGACTGGGGTCGTTCCCGCACTCCTCGCACTCTCCGGCCCCTGCCACAGGGCAAGCATGGGCGTGACGGTGTAGTACCAAGTCCCGGCGGGAACATTCGCCTCCACGCAAGCCAAGGACGTGACAGTCCCGGCGCACGCACCTGTGGCAGGCACACGGGTTCCGCCGCTCGCAGCGCCATAGCGCGCAATGCTGTAGCCGGTCACGGACCTGCCTGCCGCCGTCGTACTGGCCGCCCAGGTGACCGACACGTTGGTGCCGGTCACGCTGGTGGACGGCTTTGAGCCCTGCGCCAGCGCGTCGGACTTGGCCGCAGCGCCGTTGCTGCTGACCGAGCTCCAGAATGCGCTTGCCGCAGGGCCGCTCCAGGAAACCAAAAGAATGCCCAAGGCCACCACGAGAAGGCGGTTCCAGCCGCCCATGCTGACTCGGCCGGAACGACGATGCCGGTTCACTTCCGCACCTCCAGCGTGACGGGGATGGTGAATTGCGCGCCTTGGCAGGCGGAGGGTGATGCCGTGCTCATGCTTGCAGCGCCCGGCAGGGTGAGAAGCACGGAAGTGTTCGCAGCGATTGCCGTAGACGTCATTTGGGCCGGCGTGAACGTCACACCTGTTGGGGTGCAGCCGGGATGCGCGGCGTCGGCGCCTATGGGCCCGTTGGCGGTCACGCTGTGGACAGCGACGCCGTGCGGGTTCGGGTTGGTGATGCGGAGGACGACGTCGGCCGATCCGCCAGGCACGAGGCTGGTTTGCAGGGTATCGCCCGGGACGAGTGCGTCCACCGTGACGGTCTTCATGGTGCCGTTGGTCGCCGATCCACTGCCCAAACCGACTGAGGTCCAGTAGGCATAAGCCGAACCGACGCCGCCCAGAAGGCAGAGGGCGGTGGTGGCGGCTGCCGTACGGGCGAGCCTGCCTGGACGGGCTGGTTTGCCCTGGCGAATCCGGTGTATGCGGGAGATGTCCATGTCAGTTTCCCTGTCCCATCCCCGAGTACGTGAAGTGGAGGGTGGCGCCTTTGCAACCGTCCTGAAGCAACTGCGTGTCCAGCATCCTGATCTGCGGCCACTTGCTTTGGGGTATGCCCAACCCGGAAAGGCTGCTGGAGCCGGCCGGCGCCGTGAACGGATACGTGCCGCTGAACTGGGTCAGCGCGTAATCCGCCGTGGTGCACGGCAGGTTCGCCGCCACAGCCTGCGGGGTACGAACCACCTGACTGATCGCGACCGACAAATTGCTCACAGCGATGCTCTTGCCGATGGGGTTTGAAATCTGCAGCTCAATTGGCTGGGAAGTCCCCGGAGCCAGCGGACCGTTCACTGTGCCCGTTACGCCGAAGTTCCGCTTGACCTCCTGGACATTCAACTGCGCCGACGCCATGGATTGCATACCTCCGCCGGTCCCGGTGATGGTGAAGTCGGTCTTGCCCGCCGGAGTACTGGGTGCGGTGGTTACGGTCAACGTCGCCTGGGCGGTGCTGCCGGACGTGAGGTTGACCGACGACGGCGACCACGCGGCTGTTGCTCCTGCCGGCAAGCCCACGACGCCGAACGTCACCGGACCAGCGAAGCCTCCCTTGGAGGTCGCGGCCGCCGTGTAGGTGACAGCCAGCCCTTGGTCCGTGCTCCGGCTCGACGGCGACAAGGTCACCGCGATGCCCTTGGCTTCCTTGCCCGGGGTGCCTTGTCCGTTTGACTGTCCGTTGCCAGCTGCCAAGGCGGTGACCGGTACGAGTGCCACCAGCACGGCGAGGATCACGGCGCGGAGCGGCATTCCACCTCGGAGGAATGCCCTGCGGCGCTCTTGCGTGGGGTCCATGGAAGAAGCTCTTTTCGGACGGGCCGGGTGTTGCGGAACTGGGGGCAGGCAACTGGCCGGGGACCGCCGTCGTTGGTCAGTCCCCGACCTGAGGCCGCTACTTGCTGGTGACGCTGACCGTCACTACTGCGCCCTTGCAGGCGTCCTGGTTCTCGGTTGCGCTGTCGTTGAAGGTCAGGGTGCCGCTGCCGACGGACGAGGTAGCACCCGCAGCTACAAGGGTGTTGGACGTTTCTGCGGTGGCCGTGAACCATCCGGGAAGGCAGCCAGCCTTGTCAGTGGAAACAGTAGGAGTCAGCTCACCGACCTTAGTGCTCGGGGTCATCGAGTTGGTCGCGGTGTAGGCGACGTCTACCTGGTTGCCCGGCGCGAGGCCGCCGTCGAACGTCGCGAAGAGTGTTACGGTGCCTCCGCCGGCCGAGTTTGTGGCGGTGCCGTTGCCGGAGCCCGTCGTGGTCCAGTAGGCGTATGCCGCACCGCCGCCGACGGCGACCAGGGCAACACCTGCAACGGCAGCGGTGATACGGCTCTTCTTGGAAAGCTTGCGCATGATTTGGCTCCTTGGTTCATCTGCAGTCCGGGGAGCCGCGTCGCAACCCCCACCATCCGGTTCCTTTGCCCGGATGAAGCGATGTCCCCAATAGTTCAGGTTGCTTCCCATGCGGTGCCACACTCGGATGTACGCCTGTTTTTCGCCTGAACGATGGTTCAGGAATACGTTTGTTCGCGCGGCGAGTACTCGGGTTTTTGACTGACGACTACTTGGTTCGGGTGCCGATGTTGCCCGGCGGGAAACCGGGCTCGCCTAGGTGATAATGGTCGGGATTCGTTGCTATCTCAGGGGTTTTTAGGTTGTTGGGGCCATGCTCGCGAGGAGTAGACCGAGCGCCGAATGAGGGCGCGCTTTAGCGATGGCTATTTATCCGATCTACGGCCTCGTTTCGGTCGACTGTTCACGCCGCTGCGCCAACATTGTGCAGCCCTTGAGCCAAAACTGCGCTGGCATTCGAGGAATGCGGCATCGGGCTCGACGCGCTAGCAGCCGATTCGGTGGGCAAAGCCAATGGCCTGGAAAGCAGCGAGCACCGATTCACCCGTCCCCGATAGCTGGCACACCGGTTGTGGACATCGCTGAAGCAAGCGGAAGGAGAACACATGGCCGAGGCTGGTTCATCGGGGAAGTCGCTGCTGGATGAGGGCACTCTACTGACGGCGATTCGAGAGGACAGGGCGAAGGGAGTTACATCCGTCGCCGCTGCGGCCTTCATGGAGGGTGCCGGCGGAGCCTGAGGGGTAGCCGAGGTGGGGACCTGATGTGCCCCGACGCGGGAATCTGGTCTCCCGGTGAGATTACTAACCAGCCCGCAGAGGTGTGCCACCGGTATCCGAAGGTTTGGGCTTGCCTGCAGAGACTCCACGGGCCGGTACCAACGTCCCCGCAAACGTTCACTTTCCGAGGCAAGTCCCAGGACACGGAACTGACCGCATGCGTGCCTTCATCTCTGGTCGACGAGAGGTGTAGCGTTTACGGCCCCTTCATCGTGCTTTTCATCGTGCGGGTCTTACGTACATGGCTTCGACCCTAACCTTGCGGGACCAGTCGGCATGCTCCGCCGGCGCGGTTATCGACCGGCTTGCGGGCGCCATTGCATCCGATAAGCGACCGGCTCCCGGGTGCCGTCGAAGGCGGCCGCCCACCATTTAGAGCGGCTAGCTAGAGGGACCATGCTGCCCCCCGACGGCATATGCAAGGCTGCAAATCGCGGTAGAACGCTGCGAAAGATGCCCCCCGTCCGATCCCTTCACTCGAAGGGCTCTTTGCTACAGCGACAATCATCAAGATGACCGCAACTGGCCTTCCATCTCCATGTGGCGCGGAGCTTCATGTAGATAGCATTTCCTCGACCACAGCGCCCAGGATACGGACATCCTTGTCGGACAGATCCTGCAAGCCGTGGACGAAGGCTTCCATATGCGCTCTGGAAGCGGATCCTCCGTCTGCCCAGAACCTGATCCACAGGTACAACGAGGCGAAGCTACCGTTTTCCAAGCCGCTCCGGACCTCTTGCCGTAGGTCGTTGATTTCCGTCGCCGGCGGCCGACCGCCACGCTTGGCGTTTCTCATCCGCCACGTGCGCCTGACGCGTGGGCGGCCCGGCACAATGATGCTAGAAGCATTGCTCAGGCATCCGTCTTTACAGATCCACATTCAGAGCAGAGACTTCGACGCTGCTGGGCCTGCCCGTCCGGTCGTCCCCGCACTGTCGTCTGCTGCTTCATCCTAGCTTCATGGGCTTGAATGCGTTGCTCCCCGTCTGCGGACAGGCTGTAGATCATGTGCCGTCCAAGTTTCTCGGTATTGACAAGCCCGTGAGCATTCAGTTGAGCCAGCCGGTTGCTGACGTATCCCTGTGATAAGCCGAGTTTCTCGGCGATGGCTTTGGGATAGCTGGACCCGTGTTGCAGGATCCGGATTATGGATTGCGTCGTTCTTCCGTTGAGCAAAGGGGAAACTTGTGCCTTCACGTGGTTTCCTTACCGACAATCGCTCCCGGCGGGAGCAAGAACCTTTGTCCTTTGATAATGACCGGGTGTGTGTCCCGGCCCGTGATTGGGCCGGGACACACTGACATCGCTGGTGTTATCCCTTGAGCATGGTCTCCAGGTCCGTTTTTGCTGCGGCCATTGCGGCCTTTGCGGTGACGGTGCCTGATAGTGCCGCTTCGACGTGTTCATTGAATCGGGTTTGGGCTGATGAGGCGCTTGGGAAGTTCCAGAACGGGTTGCGGGTCGCCGTGGCAGCGATCTGCTTGTCGAATTCGCTATGGAACGTGTTGTTTTTGAACCAGTCCGAGGCCAAGTTCGCCTTTGTTGTTGGAGGTTGTCCTGCAGCTTCAAAGAGCTTTTGGGCGGCCTTGGCATCGGTGCTCATGAACTTCATGAATTTTGTTGTAGATTCCTCATCGCTGAAGCGCACCAGTGGCTGGCTCCAGACCAGGGCGCGCGGCTGATCCCCCACAGATTTGGTAGGACGTGCGACTGGCTTCATCTTGGATGCAATATTTGGGTCCTTGGACTGGCCGGGAATGATGCCGACAGCTTGGGGAGCGTCATCGTAAATGGCGGCCTTTCCTTGGGCGAAGAGGGTGCGAGCGGAGTCGCGGACGACTCCGGCTTGGATTAGCCCTTCATCCAAGAGAAGCTTCCAGTAATCCAACGCCTGGATTGACCCGTCGTCACCTAGAGTTACCGTTTCGCCGTCCACAACCGGAGAGCCGAAGGTCCACATCCAAGGAATGATGTCCTTGAGCTGTTCGACCTTGGTGCAGGGAGCGTAGGGGATGAGATTGCTGTCGGCTCTCTTCAATGCCCGAAGTGCCGCTGTAAATTCATCGGTCGTACGGACCTGGCTTGAGACTCCAGCATGAGCGAAGATTTCGGTGTTTGTGATAACACCGATAGCAGACTGCGTCCAGGGCATGGCGTACCTCTTGCCCTTGTAAGTGCCAGCATTATTCACCGAATCCGGGTACAGAGACTGGTCGAATACTCCTGAGACTTCTTTAAGTGCACCGGTCAGGGCGAGGGTGGAAAGCCACTCTTCGTCAATGTGGGCTACTCCACTGAGGCTCTTGCTTTTGGCCTTAAGGACCAGCTGGTTGAGGTACTGCAAATATGGATAGGTGTTCTCTTCGGTTTTGATTGAGGTGGATGTTCCGAAGTCTGCCACGACTGTTTTGAGTGCTTTTCCTGAGTCCTGCCCGAAGACCCAGGACGTGACGGTCAAGGGCCCGTTGGCCGCAGGGCCGCTTGATGTAGAAGCGCAGCCAGTCATGGTGAGGAACCCCAAGGCCGCAGTGCCCGCCCCGGCTCCGAGAAATGTGCGTCGGGACAGGCCGGCTGTTGAACTTGGCGTCGTTGCCATCTCGTTTTCCTATTCGTTAGTTTTCTTGTTCGGATGTCATTTGACAGAGCCGGCGAGGGCTCCGCTTACAAAGTGTTTTTGCAGGAGGAGAAAGACCGCGACCACGGGCAATGAGGTCACCAGGGATGCGGCCATCATCTGGCCATAGGAGTTCTGAAACTCACCTAGGAAAGTCAGTGACAGGCCAGCTGGCAGAGTTTGCAGGGGCGTGTCTACCAGGGTGAGCGCATAGGCGAGGTCATTCCATGCCCTAATGAAGGCGAAGAGTCCAACGGCGATCAGGGATGTCCGGCAGACCGGAAGCAGGACCGTAATCATGATTCTGAATTCGCTTGCTCCGTCGATGCGCCCGGCTTCCATGAGGTCGTTGGGGATTGCGTCAAAACTGTTCTTCATCATCCAGACCGCGAGCGGGAGCGTGAAGGTCGAATACGAGAGGATGAGCGCCCCGTAGGTGTTGAGCAGACCAAGAGCGTTGAAGGACGCATACAGCGAGAGTAGGAGTAGGACCTCAGGAACCATCTGGGCCACGAGTATCAGGTACATCAGGGGGGTGCGGCCATAGTAGCGGAACTTGGAAAAAGAGTATCCGGCCGTAAACCCGAGGAAGAGACTGGTGACAGTGGTGATGGTCGCCACTATCAGGCCGTTCGCCATGAACTTCAGGAGCGTCCCGTTGGTGAAGACTTCTGTGAAGTGGTCCAGGGTGAACGAACGCTGGAGCGACGGCGGGAACTGGAAGATGTCTTCATTTGCGGTGAAGGCCGTCAGTGCCATCCAAGCCACGGGGAAGAGGGCAAACAGCAGCAGTACGGCGACGGTGACATGGGCGGTCGTTGATCGCCGCTGCCCTGGAGCGGAACCGGGGGCTGATCGGCCTGGGCGCGCCCTTACTGGCGTTTTCAGGGTTGCAGACATCTACTTAGTCCTTTTCCTGCTTGATGGTATACACGACGTAAATGGCAACGAGGAGGCTCATGAGGATTGTCCAGATGGCGCCGATGGCGCCGGCCTTCCCGAGGTCGAAGTCACTGAAGGCAGCCTTGTAGAGAGCGATGGAGAACGTCGTTGTGGATCCCACCGGTCCACCGCTTGTCATGACGTAGGGGATTTCGAATTGCTGAAGGCCCCAGATCGTCTCGAGCAACAGCGTCAGAGCCAACGCCGGTTTGATCTGCGGAAGAATGACGAAGATCTGTTTCTTCCAGGCGGAGGCGCCGTCCACGGCTGCCGCATCGTGAACCTCCGAAGGAACCCCCTGCAGTGCCGCTAGGATCAGGATCGTCATCCACGGGAAGGAGTGCCAAATCTTTGCCACGACTATAGCCGTCATGGCCAGCTGGGGGGAGTCCAGCCAGTTAGTGTTTCCCTCTCCTAGGCCGAACATCTTGATCGCGCCATTCAGCACACCGTAGTTGGTGTCGAAGATCCACAGCCAGACGAACGAGACGACAACACCAGGGAGTATCCATGGAATGAGGAAGCCCGTTCGGAGCGCTCCGACTGCTGCCATCCGTGTGTTTAAGGCCAGTGCGAGGGCAAGTGCGACAACAAAGGCTCCGAGGGTTGAGGCGCCGACGAAAACGATGGTTTGCCACAGGATCGGGCCGAATGAGGGTGCCGAGATGAAGGCTGCGATGTTCTCAAATCCGACGAAGTTCTCCTCTGTGCCGAGCAGGCTTCGGTCGGTGAAGGCGAAGGCCAGCGACTGGACAAAGGGATATCCGATGACGAGGACAAAGAGAGCCAGAGCCGGGAGCACCAGCAGATAGGGAAAGGATGTCCCGCGCCTGGTCTTGCGGTTCCGCGCAACCAGACCCTTGCTAGGCTTGCGTTCGCTACTGCCGGGGCCGACCTCAGAGGGTGCTCTGGTATGAAGCGACATGATCTAGCCAACCGTTGAGCAGAGAGGGGACTCGTAGCAGCGGATCTCATAGACTCCTGCCGCGGGATCGCCGTTGGTCGCGAAGACTGTCAGGCGGATGCTGTCGGCCGAGGTACCTTCGGGGAGATCGTGCACAACTCGGGTCGAATAGTTGCCCTCAACCCGTGCGACTTCCTTCCACTGACCCCCGGCATCCACTTCGATGATGTAGTCCCGGGCACACTGGGGATCGCGATAGAAGGCGGGGTAGGCGTGGTATTCGCGCAGTAGGTGTCCGGCAAACGTGATCTGGACCTGACGGACGTGTTGGGGCTGTTCCCAGGACAGTTTGAGCCACTGAGGAAGCGGTGCAACCGGATCTGACCTCCACTGGTTGGTGCTCTGATGCGGACGTGTGACACCCGAGAGGACGTTCCCGGCGGCATAAGCCTCTTGAGCCGGTTCGATCTGGAAGCTCAGCGTCGAGCCTCCACCGAAGCGGCGGTAACGACCGGGACTGTATTCATACCCTGCAATCTGGCCCGGCAGGACAGCACTGGAGACGTGCCACTCGACGTCTGGTGCCGCCTCAAGGTCTACCCGAATATACCCGCCTTTGGCCAAATCCTCCCCGGGGATGTTCACGGACCATTCGACCCAATGCGGCCCACCGGGCGGAACGACAAGGACCTCTTTGCCCAAAGCTCCCCCCGGTTCCGTCCTGTAGTCCCAAATGTCGTCGACCTTGTGGACAGTGGCGGTCACTTCGCGGGCTGAATCTCCTTCGTTGGTTAGCGCGAGGCGAAGAATGTCAACACCTTGCCCCGCGCCGACGGCGACCCACTGCGCTGTCCTCCGCTCTAGGCGTCCCGTGAATGGGTGAACGGGGTGGTCCCGCCAATGGTCGATTCCGCCAAGCCAGTTAGCACTGTTCGGCCCGACGCCGCGGACCTTTTCACAACTGCTAGCGGTGACAGTAGCCGTTAGGGAGAGGTCGCCCGGATCCGAGTTCCGCACATGGGGCAGGAAGCAGCCGTCACGCAGCAGAGTCTGCTGGAGCTCCTTCACCTGCTGAGCGAGTACGGTCCCGACCCCTTCCGCGTCCTTGGCCATGGCAGCGGCCGTGCCTGCCGCCTGGCCCATGACTGCCGTGGTTCCCATTACACGTAGGGCACCCAACGCCGCATGGGTGGAGCTGACATTCCTTCCGGCAAACATCAGGTTGGAAAGATCCTTGCTCATCAGCGAACGAAGGGGGATGCCAAAAGGCCCGACGTACTTGGAAGAGCCGAAACTTGACTTCGGGTTAGCGAAAAGGGCAGTACTTACCGGCTCTGCATCCTCGGCCAAAAGTCCGCCGAGAGTGTGTAGATCGACGTACCACCCACCGAAGGCTACTTCGTCCTCGAACTCCCCGTTTTCAATGAGGTGATTCTCAGTGAGCACCAACTGCCCGAGCAGCCTCCTGCTTTCACGTTTTCCGGGCACTTGCCCGATCCAATCCAGCGCCAGGTTCTGGGCCTTGTCGGACCAGTACGGGTCCCTGTTTTTCAAATAGTCCCAAATCCCAAGGACATGCCTTGTGAGTTCGTGCCGGATAGCCTCGTTGTCATGGATCGAATCCCATGGCGTGCCGATTTCGATCCACCAATAGCCGCTAGAAAGAGTTTTGGGGAGCCTTGCACCCTTACGGAAGAAGGACGGATCGTCGTATTTAACCGCCCAATCAGGCGCTTTGAAGGGCACCGGGGTACCAGTATCAACGGTCTTGAAATGAAGGGAACTTCCCATCGTTCCGTCGGTCGCTTCATTCGGCGCATCAGGTTCACCGTGCTCCGAAGCTGATTCCGTGCCGGAGAGCCACTCAGCCCCCGCCAGTGCGCCAAGCGTCCCATCACCAGTGCAATCGATGAAAGTCTTTCCAGTGATTTGGATAATCGTTTCGGCATTGGCCACCCTGGCCCTGACCCTCGTGATTCGCTGTTCGGTGACGTCGACTTCCTCAAGCGCTGTGTTTAGATGCAGGGTGAGGCCCTCGGTGCGTACTGCAATGTCATAAAGAACGAGGTCCCACACACTGTTAGTCCAGCCGTTCTCCTCAATCTTGGCGTGGTTTATCGCCCGCTCTTGGATCAACGCTTCCGAGATAATCCCTGTCTCCCGGGCATACCCATGGAAGGCTGCGGCGCCATGCGGGGTGACCCGTACCTCGGATGAGGAATTTCCGCCCAGAACCGGACGGTCCTGGATTAGTACGGCCTTGGCTCCGTGCCGGGCTGCCGCAACCGCTGCGGAAAACCCGGCCAAACCGCCGCCGGCGACCACTACGTCGTAGTCTTCTTCGACAAACTTCACTGATTTATCCCTTCAAGCTTCTTTTGCATGGCACAAGTTCACGTCTCTTGCGATGTTTGCGTGATGCCGCCGCTTCGCAGAACTTAAACGTTCTAGTAGAATAAGTATGTGATCGGCATGGAACCATGTCAATACATAGTTTCCAAGAGAGGCGGATAATGGCATCCCCGAATCCGAACGGTCGACGTCCCACCATCGTCGATATCGCCAAACAAGTCGGGGTCTCACCGGCGGCCGTTTCGATGGTGCTCCGGGATCTGCCGGGCATCGGGGAGGAAACGAGACAAAAAGTGCTTGCCGTCGCGGCCGAACTGAATTATCGGCCGGATTCACGAGCCAGGTTGTTGCGGAGCCGCAGATCCAAGATGCTCGGGGTGCTTTACTCGCTTATGTCGCCGTTTCACGCCGACGTTGTGCAGTGGCTATACGAATCGGCAGCTGGACGGGGCTACACCGTGATGCTCGGCGCATTGGCGGAAAACATCTCCGCATCGCGCGCGGCAGAGACTCTACTCAGCGCCCGCTGCGATGGCATCATACTGATCGACCCCGAGTCAACTATGGACGAAGAGGCTATTTCCGTAGTGTCTCAAGTTCCTACTGTGGCTATCGGTCATATGCAAGCCCGTGAGGGAACAGATCTCGTCCAGGCTTCGGGTGCCGAAGGCATTGCTCAAGCGATGGGCCACCTTGTCAGTCTCGGGCATCGACGAATTGTCCACGTTTCCGGCGGCGCATCGCTTGCGGGGCTCGAAAGAAGCGTTGCGTATATGAACTCGATGGAAAGATTGGGGCTGGCCGAAGAAGCCAGGGTTATCGAAGGGGATGGTTCGGACCTCGCAGGCGTTCTAGCTGCCCGGACGTTGCTGGAAAGTGAACTGCCCACCGCCGTCTTGACGTACAACGACACCACGGCCGTTGGTCTACTGTTTGAACTCCTCAGGGCGGGCGTCTCCGTGCCCGCCGATGTGTCCGTCGTTGGCTATGACGACAGCCACGTCGCATCTCTGCCCCACATAGGACTAACGTCAATCGCACAGGGCTCGCGTCGACTTGCGGCCGCTGCAGTTGAACGAATGGACCACAGGTTGAACGACATCGGCAGCCCTATCACTCCAACGTTTCCGTCTATCGATGTGCTCACACCACATTTAGTGGTACGCAGTTCGACCGGCCTTCCCCGCGAGATGCCAGACTAGTCGCCTTTCCCGCGCCCGTACCACTGTGACAACGGGCGCGTACTCCGTCTTGCAGGAGAATCTGGCCGCGATCGACTCCGCTGCCAGGTGGCAGGACGCACTGTCCCATTTCCTTAGAAGCGGGACGTTCGTGGGCGGGCGTCCGTGGCGGTTAGTGCCGGACGTCGCAATTCGCTCTCCGGAGGAAGCCCACTGCAGGATGTCCCACCGGCGCCTAGACTTCGGGTATGTATACGGGGGAATGCTGGTTGATGAGTGGACGCCCTTGCGTCAGATGCGCCGTACTCAGAAGTCTGGCCCCGGCCGGTTATTGAGCACTTCGGGGAACGTTTGAGGCAAAGTAAGTTTGGTCACCAGCTGGCCCGTGAGCTGTATGCCATTCCGAACAAGAAGCCTTCGGCGGTTAGGTCGCGTGGGCTCGTGGGCGAGGCATTCTGGGCCTCACCGGCATGGGCCTACGAGGACGAGGGGCATACGGTCCTTTCAGATGACTTCTGCCGGCAGCAGCGCGATGACGCGCTGGAGAACTTCGACTTGAACGTGGCCTTTTTGCAACGCTCCGGCCCGATGCTTTCGAGGCTGCCCTGGCCGAGATGCTAGCTAAGAACAAGCAGTTGCGGGAGGTCACTGATTTGAAGACTCTCGACTGGGAGGAAGGCGCTCACGTGATGGTGCTGGACAGGTACTGGCAGGCCTACGTCGTTCGTATTCCGGGAGCGAAGCGAACATGTCAAAGATGAGCTTGCCGTGGGCACTAGTCGTATCCAGCCAGGGAACGGAAGCCTATCCCCTTGCGTGCACCTCGAAGCGTCGATTAGTGTCTCGCAAACCTTCGGCCAGACAAGCCATGCGCCGAGCCCAGCGGCGTCCCCCTGGGGGCGCTCCCCATCTACGGATCAACAAGCCGAGACCTCGCGCCGGCTGACCCACGGGCCAATCAGTTCAGGCACTGTGCCGCCTCACGAGCGCGCCCTACTGCGGCAGCGCCTCGAGGGAATTGAACGTGTACAACTGGATGCCTTCAACACCCGGCCGGGCAGCCAGCTCCTGAATCAGGGCGTCGGGTGCGTATCTTTCGCCCAGGATGAGCTTGCGGGCAAGAGGTCCCTTGCGGCTGAGGAACTTGAGCGAGGCGCCCACTCCAATCCTGCTTGCCAGGGAGATGAGCTTCGCTTTCGGAACTGCACCAGCAACTCCGGCGTGGACGGGAAGGGTCACGCCCTCCTTGCGGAGCAGGGCGACGTAATTGTGGATGGTCTCCGCCGAGAAACACATCTGGGTGACGATCTTGCCGGCGAACTCCTGTTTCTCCAGCAACGCATCCATCAGCTGCAGCCCGTTGATAGACGGGTGGCCTTCCGGGTAGCCCGCGACGCCCACCGACATCGACCCGCCGCTCAGTTCCGCAATGTCACGTACAAGTTCGACGCCGGTGGAGTAGGCGCCCGCCGCTCGCGGGGCGTCACCTCCGATCGCAAAGACTTCCGTGATCCCGGCTGCCGCACAATCACCGAGGATCCCGGACAAGTGCTCCTGGCTTTCCACGCACTTGGCGACGATATGCGGAACGGCCACGAAGCCCAGCTCGCTCAGCTTGATCGCCGTCCTCACGGTGGATTCGACTCCGTGGTGGGGCAGGCAAGTGATGCTGACCGTCGAACCGGCCGGCAGCGCACTGTTGACCACGTCAACGATGCCATCGGTAGGGATGATTTCAACGCGGGTGGCAAGCATGGTGAGTCCTTTGTGCTGGCTGATAATCAGTTAGCCGTGGGCGGCGAGGATGGTGGAGGCTTCCTGGCGGGTGGTGCCGGAGGATTCGATGTGGGCCAGGGCTTCGGGGATGGCCCATCCTTTCTTCCGCATCGCGGTGGCCCAGAGGCGCCCGGCGCGGTAGGAGGAGCGGACCAGGGGCCCGGACATGACGCCGAGGAAGCCGATCTCTTCGGCCTCGTGCTGGAGGTCCACGAATTCCTGGGGCTTGACCCACCGGTCCACGGGCAGGTGCCGCTCGGACGGGCGCAGGTACTGGGTGATCGTGATCAGGTCACACCCGGCATCGTGCAGGTCCCGGAGGGCTTCGGAGATTTCCTCGCGGGTCTCGCCCATGCCCAGGATCAGGTTGGACTTGGTCACCATGCCCAGATCCCGGCCCTGCGTGATCACGTCCAGGGAACGCTCGTACCGGAACGCCGGACGGATCCGCTTGAAAATCCGGGGCACGGTCTCGACGTTGTGCGCGAACACCTCGGGCTTGGACTCACAGATCGCGGCGATGTGTTCGGGTTTGCCGGAGAAGTCCGGGATCAGCAGTTCCACCCCGGTGCCGGGGTTCAGTTCGTGGATCTTCCGGACCGTTTCGGCGTACAGCCACACGCCCTCGTCCTCGAGGTCATCACGGGCCACGCCGGTCACGGTCGCGTAGCGCAGCTGCATCGACTGCACACTCCTGGCCACCTTGGTGGGTTCGAAGCGGTCCAGCGGGGAGGGTTTGCCGGTATCGATCTGGCAGAAATCACAGCGCCGCGTGCATTCGGACCCGCCGATCAGGAACGTCGCTTCCTTATCTTCCCAGCACTCGAAAATGTTCGGGCACCCGGCCTCCTCACACACCGTGTGCAGGCCTTCCTTTTTCACCAGGTTCTTCAACCCAACAAACTCAGGGCCCATCTGGACCTTCGCCTTGATCCACTCAGGCTTACGCTCAACCGGGACCGCCGCGTTACGCTGCTCAACGCGCAGCAACTTACGGCCTTCAGGTGCCAGGGTCATGGAATTTCCTTTGTGATCGATTTTCAGCATTCGACGACGTTGACGGCGAGGCCGCCCATCGCGGTTTCTTTGTATTTGTGGGACATATCCTTGCCCGTCTCACGCATGGTCACGATGACCTCATCAAGGGAAACCCGGTGCGTACCATCACCCCACAACGCCATCTTCGCGGCATTGATCGCCTTCGCCGCAGCGATCGCGTTCCGCTCAATACACGGAATCTGCACCAACCCACCGATCGGATCACACGTCAACCCCAGATTGTGTTCCATCGCGATCTCCGCAGCGTTCTCCACCTGAGCCGGTGAACCACCCATCACCTCAGCCAACCCCGCAGCAGCCATCGACGACGCCGAACCCACCTCACCCTGGCAACCAACCTCCGCACCGGAAATCGAGGCCTGCTCCTTATACAACACACCCACCGCACCAGCAGCGAGCAAGAACCGCACCACCACATCATCCCGGTCCGCCTGCGTGGCCTGGTCCATCCCCGGGGCATAATGCAACGCGTAATACAGCACCGCAGGAATGATCCCCGCCGCACCATTGGTCGGAGCCGTGACTACCCGGCCGCCCGAGGCGTTCTCCTCATTGACCGCCAACGCGATCAGGTTCACCCACTCCTGCCAATACTTCGGATCGTTCCGGTCCTTGTCCTCCTACAACAACCGCTCCAACCAATCAGGAGCACGACGGCGGACCCTCAGTCCCCCGGGCAGCACACCTTCGCGCTTGAGCGACGTTTCAACACAGGCCTCCATCACCGCCCAGATATGCAGCAAACCCTCCCGGATCTCCTCCTCGGACCGGGACGCCCGCTCGTTGATCAGCATGATGTCGCTGATTCCCAGGCCCTTGGACGAGCACCGGCCCAGCAACTCCGCAGCGGTCCGGAACGGCAACGGCAACTCCGCCTTGGACTCTTCCAACTCAGCCCGCGCCGCGTCCTCCTCGCCCTCACGAACAATGAACCCGCCACCCACCGAGAAAAACGTCGCCTCCCTCAGCACGTTCCCCCCGGCATCGGTAACAGCGAACTTCATCCCGTTCGTATGCCGCGGCAACACCGTCAACGGATGCAACACCATATCCTCCACCGCATACGGCAACAGCACACCCTCACCCGAAGCCCCGGCCAGGTTCAGCATGCCCGTCTCCGCGATCGCAGCAAGACGCTCCTCCACCTCACCGGGCAGGATCAACTCCGGCTCAAACCCCTCCAAACCCAGCAACGTAGCCGTAAAAGTGCCATGACCCTTACCCGTCGCAGCCAAAGAACCATACAAATCCACCCTCAACCCCGCCACCGAAGACAGAACACCGGATTCACGAAGCTCCCGCGCAAACACCGCCCCAGCCCGCATCGGACCCACCGTATGCGAACTCGACGGACCAATACCCACGGAGAACAAATCGAAAACACCAACAGCCATGGCTGGGACCTTTCGGGGTCGAAGAAAAAACAACGGGAAGCAAAACAAAAGGTGGGAGCTGGGCCAAGTCCGAGCCAAGGCTGGCCCAGCCCCCGTGGAGGTCCAGTACAAACCTCCAACCCGGTGTAAATGTGCAGCATCCGTTCCCAGCAAATGCCACACCCGGGAGATCAATGCCAGACCGATTCGGGGGTTCGCTGCGCAGTGTGCCGAGGGCACGGCACACTGCGCAGCTAGACCACGAATCGGACGTGGGGCCCGCCGGGTGCCACTAGCTCAGCCGAGGTTCGCAACCCCCGGATAGAGCGGGTGCGCCTCAGCCAGGACCTCGACGCGGTGACGCAGGCCCGAAAGGTCAGCGTCGGCGTCGGCGATCAATGCTTCGGCGATGATGTCCGCAACCTCGCGGAAGGCCGCTTCGCCGAACCCGCGCGTGGCCAGGGCAGGCGTGCCGATGCGCAACCCGGAGGTGACCATCGGAGGGCGGGGGTCGAACGGCACAGCGTTGCGATTGACGGTGATGTCGATCGCGGCGAGGCGGTCTTCGGCTTGCTGGCCGTCGAGTTCGCAGTTGCGCAGGTCTACCAGGACCAGATGAACGTCGGTGCCCCCGGAAACTACAGATATCCCAGCAGCCGTGACGTCGGGCTGCACCAGGCGCTCGGCCAGGATCCGGGCGCCGGCCAGTACGCGTGACTGCCGCTCCCGGAACTCTTCAGAAGCGGCGATCTTGAACGCCACAGCCTTGCCTGCGATCACGTGTTCCAGGGGTCCACCCTGCTGTCCGGGGAAGACGGCAGAGTTGATCTTCTTGGCGACGTCGGCATCGTTGGAGAGGATGATGCCGCCACGGGGACCGGCGAGGGTCTTGTGCGTGGTGGAGGTGGTGACGTGGGCGTGCGGCACCGGCGAGGGGTGCAGGCCAGCGGCAACCAAACCGGCGAAGTGGGCCATGTCCACCATCAGGTAGGCGCCAACGGAATCAGCGATCCGGCGGAACTCTGCGAAGTCCAGTTGCCGCGCGTATGCGGACCAGCCGGCCACGATCAATGCAGGCTTGTGTTCCTGGGCCAGGCGCTCCACCTCGGCCATGTCCACGGTGTGGGTGTCTTCGCGGACGCCATAGGGCACCACGTTGTACAGCTTGCCGGAGAAGTTGATCCGCATGCCGTGCGTGAGGTGACCGCCGTGGGCCAGGTTGAGGCCCATGATGGTGTCGCCAGGCTTGATGAGGGCGTGCATCACGGACGCGTTGGCCTGCGCGCCGGAGTGCGGCTGCACGTTCGCGTATTCGGCACCGAAGAGGGCCTTGATCCGGTCGATCGCGAGCTGCTCGATCACATCAACGTGCTCACAGCCACCGTAGTAGCGCTTGCCCGGGTAGCCCTCGGCGTACTTGTTGGTCAGCACCGAGCCCTGCGCCTGCATCACGGCAACCGCGGTGTGGTTCTCGGACGCGATCATTTCCAGGCCACCGCGCTGGCGGCCCAGTTCGTCGTCGATCTTCGCCGCGATCTCGGGGTCCAGCGACGCGAGGTCGGCGTCCAACGACGGCGATACGACCTGTTCGAATTCAGTCACGGAAACAGGGTTCACAGTTCGCCTCCATTGGCTGCTGCGTACTCTTCGCCCGTCATAAGCGGCCCTTCTTCCGTGGCGGCAACTTTGAACAGCCAGCCGGCACCATAGGGATCGTTGTTGATAAGTGCAGGATCATCGACCACGGCGTCGTTGATCTCGGTCACTTCGCCGGTAACGGGCGAGTACAGGTCGGAAACGGACTTGGTGGATTCCACCTCGCCGCACGTCTGGCCTGCGGTCACCGTGGAGCCAACCTCGGGCAGGTCCACGTAGACAATGTCGCCCAGGGCATCAGCGGCCACCGCAGAGATCCCAATCCCCACAGGGCCGCCGCCATCTGCAGCAACCCATTCATGTTCAGCCGAGTACTTCAGCCCGGCAACAACTTTGCTCATCTCAAAATCCTTCTCTTGTGACTACTTGGAACGCTTGTAGAACGGCAGCGGCACAACTTCGAACGGCTCGGCCTTGCCGCGCAGGTCCACCTCAACGGTGGTACCCGGGGCGGAATGCTCGACGTCGACATACGCCAACGCCACCGGGTAACCGAGCGTGGGGCTCGGCTGGCCGGAGGTCACCTCACCGATGAGGGTGCCGTCCTTCAGAACCGAATAATGCGCGCGGGCTGCACGACGACCGGCGCCCTTGAGGCCGACCAGCTTCTGACCGATCGTGGATCCAACACCGGCAGCCTTGATGGCGGCCAGTGCTTCCTTGCCCACAAAATCGCTTTCCTTGGACAACGCCACGACCGGGCCGAGTCCGGCTGCGTAGGCGTTGACGTGGCGGGAGAGCTCGTTGCCGTAGAGTGGCATACCCGCTTCAAGGCGGAGCGAGTCGCGGGCTGCGAGGCCTGCCGGAATGAGGCCGTGGCCTTCCCCGGCTTCAAGCAACGCTTCCCACAGCTCAGCGGCATCCTGGTTGGGAACGTAGATCTCGAACCCGTCCTCGCCCGTGTAGCCAGTGCGGGCCAGCAGCAGCTGGTCGCCAGCGATGGAAACCTCGACGGCGGCGTAGTACTTCAGTTCCGTGACCAGCGAGTGCTGCTCCGCGGGGACCAGCTTGAGCAGGATTGCCTCGGCGTTCGGTCCCTGAACGGCGACCAGGGACGTCTCAGCGGAGGCGTCCTCAACAACGACGTCGAAACCGGCGGCGCGCTCCAGCAGGGCAGCGGCCACCACGGCAGCGTTGCCGGCGTTCGGAACCACGAGGAACTTATCCGCAGCGCGACGGTACGTGATCAAGTCATCGATGATTCCGCCGTCGGCATCGCAGATCAGCGAGTACTTCGCTTTGCCTTCTGCCACCGCGGACAACTTGCCAACCAGCGCGTAGTCCAGGAACGCGGCGGCCTGCGGCCCGGTGACCCAGACTTCACCCATGTGGGAGAGGTCGAACAGGCCCGCGGCGTTGCGGACGGCGTGGTGCTCGGCCAGCTCGGATTCGTACTTCAAGGGCATCTGCCAGCCGCCAAAATCCGTGAAGGAGGCGCCGGTTTTTTTGTGCTGCTCGTAGAGAGCGGTGTAGTTCTCAGACATGTCAGGGTCCTTTAGTTCGCAAGCTCTGCTGTGTTTTCCTCGAACGCTTCGAGGGGCGGGCACGAGCAAACGAGGTTGCGGTCGCCCGCAGCACCGTCAATCCGGCCAACCGGCGGGAAGTACTTGTCCTGCTTGAGGCTCGGCACCGGGAAGGCTGCCTGCTCACGCGGGTAGTTGCGCTCCCAGGATGAACTCACGACGGCGGCTGCCGTGTGCGGTGCGTTGCGAAGCGGGGAGTCCTCCACGGAGAAGTCGCCGCTGGCTACCTGCTCAATCTCGGCCCGGATGGTGATCATGGCTTCGATGAAGCGGTCGATCTCGGCCAGGTCCTCGGACTCTGTGGGCTCAACCATGAGGGTGCCGGCCACCGGGAACGCCAGGGTGGGGGCGTGGAAGCCGAAGTCGATGAGGCGCTTGGCCACGTCCTCGGCGGTCACGCCGGTGCGGGCGGTCAGTTCACGGAGATCCAGGATGCACTCGTGGGCAACCAGTCCACCTTCGCCCGTGTAAAGGACAGGGAAATGCTCGTTCAAGCGGGAAGCTACGTAGTTGGCAGCCAGCAGGGCGGACTTGGTGGCTTCGGTCAGTCCTTCGCCGCCCATGAGCTTCACGTAAGCCCAGGAGATGGGGAGCACGCCGGCCGAACCGAAACGGGAGGCCGAGATGGCAACGCCATGCCCTTCCTCATGCGCTGCCTTATTGGCATCGCCCGGCATGAACGGGGCCAGGTGCGCCTTCGCAGCAACGGGGCCGACGCCGGGTCCGCCACCACCGTGGGGGATGCAGAAGGTCTTGTGCAGGTTCAGGTGGGACACGTCGCCGCCGAACTTGCCCGGCTGGGCCAAGCCAACCAGCGCGTTCAGGTTCGCGCCGTCGACGTACACCTGGCCACCGGCTTCGTGCACTGCCTCGCACACCTCAACAACGTCGGCGTCATACACCCCGTGCGTGGACGGGTAGGTGATCATGATGGCCGACAGGACCTCGCGGTTGGCCTCAATCTTGGCCTTGAGATCCTCGTGGTCGATGGTTCCATCGGACGCCGTGGCAACCACCACTACCTTCATGCCCGCGAGCACGGCGGACGCTGCGTTGGTGCCGTGAGCCGAGGCGGGGATGAGGCAGACGTTGCGCTGCTGGTCTCCGCGGGAGTGGTGGTAGCCGCGGATGGCGAGGAGTCCGGCAAGCTCGCCCTGGGACCCCGCGTTCGGCTGGATGGAGACCTGGTCGTAACCCGTGATCTCCGTCAGGTCAGCTTCCAGGCCAGAGATCAGCTCACGCCAGCCCTCAGTCTGGGAATCCGGAGCGAACGGGTGGATGGAGGCGAACTCGGGCCAGGAAATTGCTTCCATCTCCGCCGTGGCGTTCAGCTTCATGGTGCACGAACCCAGCGGGATCATGGTGCGGTCCAGCGCCAGGTCCCGGTCGGACAGCTTGCGGATGTAGCGCAACAGCTGCGTCTCGGAACGGTGCGTGCTGAACACGGGGTGCTGCAGGAAGTCGGAGGTGCGGAGCACGTCCGAGGCCAGTTCGAACCCTGCCGCGTCCCCGACCGGACCAGCGCCAAAGGCGACGGCAACCGCGGAGAGGACCTCCGGCGTCGTGGTTTCATCAACGGAAACACCCACGGTGTCCTCGTCGATGCGGCGGAGGTTGATGCCACGTGCTTCGGCGGCACCGATCACCTTGCTTGCCTTGCCCGGGACGCGGACGGTGAGGGTGTCGAAGAACGAATCGGAGACGAGTTCGCGGCCGGCCTTCTGCAGTGCCGTGGCCAGAACGCGAGCGTGGCCGTGCACAGTCTCGGCGATCGCTTTGAGTCCGTCCGGACCGTGGTACACCGCGTACATCGAGGCAACGATCGCGAGCAGGGCCTGTGCCGTGCAGATGTTGGACGTGGCCTTTTCGCGGCGGATGTGCTGCTCGCGGGTCTGCAGGGCGAGGCGGTAGGCGGGAACGCCGGCGTTGTCCTTGGACACACCAACGATGCGGCCCGGGAGGGTGCGCTCCATGCCCTGGCGGACGGCCATGTAAGCGGCGTGCGGGCCACCGAAGAACAGCGGAACGCCGAAGCGCTGCGCGGTTCCGACGGCGATGTCCGCACCCTGTTCGCCCGGGGGCGTGATGAGGGTGAGTGCCAGCAGGTCGGCGGCAACGGTGACCAGTGCACCGCGCTCCTTCGCGGACGCGATCACGGGGGCGTGGTTGAACACCCGGCCCGAGACGCCCGGCTGCTGGAGGACGACGCCGTTGATGTCGCCGTCGGGCAGTCCTGCGGAGAGGTCCGCAACCTCCACCTCGAAGCCGAGCGCTTCAGCGCGGCCCTTCACGATCGCAATGGTCTGCGGGAAGAGGTCGGCGTCCAGGACGGTCTTGCCGTCCTTCGCGGTCTTGTCCTTGTTGGCGCGGCGCATGAGCAGCACGGCCTCGGCAACGGCGGTGGCTTCGTCAAGGAGGGAAGCGTTGGCAATCGGAAGGCCAGTGAGGTCCTGGACCATGGTCTGGAAGTTCAGGAGTGCTTCGAGGCGGCCCTGGGAAATTTCGGGCTGGTACGGAGTGTAGGCGGTGTACCAGGCCGGGGACTCAAGGATGTTGCGGCGGATCACCGGGGGCGTGATGGTGTCGTAGTACCCCTGGCCGATCATCTGGACGGCAGTCTTGTTCTTGGCCGCGAGCTTGCGGAGTTCGGCCAGGACCTGGGTCTCGCTGAGGGCCTTCTGCAGGGTCAGCGGCGAGGACTGGCGGATGGAATCGGGGACCGCAACGTCAACCAGGCCATCAACGGAGTCGTAGCCGATGGCCTTGAGCATGGTGTCGATATCGGCCTGGCGGCGGGCGCCGATATGCCGGTCCGCGAACGCGGTGGGGGAGGATTGAACAGTCAAGAGGAACTCCAGGATTCAGGCGCCCGCTGAGCGCCATGGTGAATACGGGTTCCTCCCCGCTCTGTATTGGACCTGAGAGATTCCGTGGACTTGGTTGCCCACTTGCACCGTCGGTGAGCCCGGTTGCCCGGACTGCTTTCCAGAGTTGCCTCGCCGCGGCGGTACATGGGCCTGAGAGATTCCTGGGGAGGATTTGCTCCTACGGCGCCTGACTGGATGTACCCGGCAGGACTCTCCCGCCGCAGATCAAAAGCGTGTGCGCCACCTCGGTGACACGCTTTACACCATAGCGGGTGATCGCGAAGAAAGGCAAGACGCGCAGGTCAGGGCGGTTGGGAAGTGATAGAGCGTCCGCGGTGGGGCGGCGGGAAGTGATAGAGGATCTCCCGTAGGGCGGCGGGAAGTGATAGAGCGTCCGTCGGGTCCGTTGCTCTATCACTTTCCGGCCCCTTTTTCGGCTTGCTCTATCACTTTCCGGCCCTTTTCCCGGCTTGCTCCAGGGCTTCACAATTCGGAACCGCCCACAAATCCATTTGAGTTAGGTTAGGCACACCTTCTATCTTGCCTTGGTGAGTATTCAGCCGGATTTGGCCGGAGTCGCCTTTGCCTCCCACTTGGCATCGTTTGGAGACCGGCCCGCAGTACACCTCGGAACAGGCACGGTTAGCTACGCCCAACTGGCTTGCCGCGTCCAGGAGATGGCGGCGTCGTTTGGCGGCGTCCGCCGCCTGGTCGCCCTCGAGGCCGACAACACACTGTCCTCGTTGACGGTGTATCTGGCAGCCCTCTCGTCAGGTCATCCGCTGCTCATCCTCCCCTCCGGCGGAGGCCCCGCCGTTGAGACACTACTGGCGGCCTACGAGCCTGACCTCATTGCGCGGTCCGTCGACGGCGGGACAATCCTTGAAGAACGGCACTCCGGGAGCAAGCACGAACTCCATCCCGAACTCGCCCTGCTGCTGAGCACTTCCGGCTCAACCGGATCACCAAAACTGGTCCGCATCTCCGCAGCATCCGTGCAGGCGAATGCGCAGGCCATTGCGCAGTACCTGCATCTCCGCCCGAATGACACGGCGGCCACCACGCTTCCCCTGTCCTACTGCTACGGCATGAGCGTCGTGAACAGCCACCTTCTGGTGGGTGCCTCGATTGCGCTCACGGATCTATCCGTGGTTGACCCGTGCTTCTGGGAGCTGATGCGGTCACGGTGCGTCACGTCTTTTGCCGCGGTTCCGTACACCTTTGACCTGCTCGAACGCGTGGGCTTCGAAAACATGGAGTTGCCCAGCCTCCGCTACATCACTCAGGCGGGCGGACGCCTGGACCCTGCACGCGTGCGCCGTTATGCGCAGCTCGGCCAGGAGCGCGGCTGGGATCTCTTTGTGATGTACGGCCAGACCGAAGCGACAGCACGGATGGCGTACCTTCCCCCGGATGAGGCCGCCGATAACCCCCACGCCATAGGGGTCCCCATTCCCGGGGGATCCTTCCGGCTGGAGCCCGTGCCCGGCCTGGATGAGAGCGAGCTCGTCTACTCCGGGCCGAACGTCATGCTGGGTTACGCCGAGCAGCCATCTGACCTCGCCCGGGGACGGGACATCACCGAGCTCCGCACGGGCGACCTCGCACGCAGGGGGCCGGGAGGCTTGTACCAGATCGTCGGGCGGCGGAGTCGCTTCGTGAAGATCGTGGGGCTGCGCGTTGACCTGGGACGGGTCGAAAAGATCCTGGCCGACTACGGCGTCACGGCAGCAGTTGCCGGGACCGACAGAGGCCTCGTGGCCGCGGTCGAAGGCGAGCATGAACTCTCCATTCTCGCGAAGGCCGTGGCACAGGACCTTGGCATACCCCGGGCGGCGTTGACCCTCTGCTCAGTCGACTCGATTCCACGGCTGGTCAACGGAAAAACGGATTACCCTGCCGTCCTCGCCTTGGCATCGCAGGAGCCGCAAAGAAACCCGTCCGCAAAAGCCTGCGATGACCCCAGGACCATCTTTGCCGATGTTCTTGAGCGGACCGACGTCAAGGAAACGGACACGTTCGTCTCATTGGGCGGCGATTCGCTCTCCTACGTAGCCGCGTCGGTCCGGCTGGAAAGTGCCTTGGGCTACCTTCCCGATGGGTGGCACCTGATGCCGGTGTGCGAACTGACTCCCAAAGAACCGGAAGCGAAGCCAGCAGGGCCCAACAAGGCGGCACGTAACGCGCAGCCGGGGACTGCACCGCAGCGTCGCAGGTTGATTGCGCGCATGGAGACCGGGATCGTCCTGCGGGCAGTGGCCATCTTCTTTATTGTTTCCACCCATGTGGGCCTCTTCGACTGGGAAGGGACGGCCCACGTCCTGATAGCGGTGGCTGGATACAACTTTGCCCGGTTCCAGCTGTCGGGCCCGCGCCGGGAACGGCTCAAGCGGCAACTGAAGGCGGTGGCACGGATCGCCCTGCCCAGCATGGCGGTGATCGGCGTGGCCTTCGCCATCACGGACGACTACGGTTGGCACAACATTTTCCTGCTCAATACGTTGGTGGGTCCCCAGGGCTGGACCGACATGTCGCGCTTCTGGTTCATTGAGATCCTGGTGCACATCCTCGTGGGCCTGGCGGCGCTGCTGGCCATCCCCGCCCTGGACAGGGCACAGCGCAGGTGGCCGTGGCTGCTTCCACTCAGCCTCGCAGCGATTGACCTGCTCCAACGCTTCGATGTGATCGAACTCCCCTACCCCGGGCAGGGGCCCGTACTGTGGCTCTTCGCCTTCGGCTGGGCCGCCGCTTTGTCCAAGACGTGGTGGCAACGCTCGGCCATGACCCTCGTGGCGCTGCTGACCATTCCGGGATCGTTCTCCAGCGAACCCCGCAGCGCTACGGTCCTGGTGGGGTTCCTCATCCTGCTCTGGATAACCACCCTGCCTGTGCCTCGCGGCCTTCACCGGATCACTGCGCTGCTGGCCACGTCTTCCATGTACATCTACGTGACGCATTGGCTTGTTTATCCACTGTTCGCCGAGGCCAGCCTCGGCCTGGCAGTTGCGGCATCGCTGGCCGGTGGCATCGCCTATTGGGCGTTTGCCACGAGGGCCATGGGTGCCGCCGAAAGGTGGCTTGGCCGCCGTCGGCCTTCACGTGCCTCCACCGCGGAGGCCGTCGCGTGACATCGCCCTGATACTTGCGGGTGGTATTTTGTTCTCTGCTTTGAGCGATGAGCACCGACTGATCAGAGGACATGACATGTTTAAGGGTTTCAAGGACTTCATACTCCGCGGCAACGTGATCGAGCTGGCGATCGCCGTCGTTATTGGCAGCGCCTTCACCGCACTGGTAGGCGCGTTCACCAACAACATCATCAACCCGGTGATCGCAGCAGCCGGCGGCGTCAACGCCGATGGCCTGGGCTTCCGGATCTGGCCGGACAATGAGGCTACGTTCGTGAACCTGGGGGCCGTCCTGACCGCCTTGGTGACGTTCCTGATCACCGCCGCCGTGGTCTATTTCATCTTCGTAGCGCCCATGAACAAGATCAATTCCATGGTCAAGGACCGACTGTCCACCGAAGAGCCCGAAGAGGAACCGCTGCCGGCCGACACCGCCCTGCTGGCCGAGATCCGCGACCTTCTTAAGGAAGCAAACGGCCGCGGGAACCGCGACCTGGACAGCGACGCCGTCCGCTAAAAACACAGCACGACGGCGGCCGGGCAGCTGGCATACCCTGGTCGGGTTAAGCCCAACTCACCAGAAGCGTCGGTATCCCAAGCAGCCGCAGCAGCCAATTACCAGCCTCACCGAAAACCCGGTGAACCTACCAAGGTTCGCCGGGTTTTCGCATTTCGGAAGCGGAGTCGCAGCGATCGATAGCCACTGAGCCTTTCGGCGCAGAAACCATCGGTCACAATGTGTTCGCAGTGCTTGTATACCAAAACCCTTGACAGTGCCGCGCATCACACCTACTTTTGATTTTGGGATCCCAAAACGGGATCCCAAAAGATCCATCACCGGCTGCGGGCACGTTCCACCGACGAGCAGGCACCGCAACAGTTGCCGCCGGTAAGGGTCACGCTGCGGCGGTATCCCGCTCCGGCCACCCCAAAGACATTCCCATCCCGTCGACTCCTACTGAAGGAGAAGCTGTGTCTACCGAAAACGCCCAACTGGCAACCCAGGACACCGAGCAAAAACCCGGCAAGAACGGTGTGCAGCGACGCACGAACGTCCGCTGGAAGCTCTTCATCCTCTTGTTGCTCCTGGTGGCGGTCAATTACATCGACCGTGGTTCCATCTCCGTTGCTCTCCCCATCATCCAAAAAGAATTCAACCTCGCCCCTGAACTCGTTGGCCTGCTGCTCTCCGCGTTCTTCTGGACTTACGCCCTCATGCAGATTCCCGTCGGCTGGCTGATCGATAAATTCGGCCCCCGCAAGGTTGTCACCGCATCATGCGTGGGCTGGGGTGCGGCCACCGCTGCTTCCGGTTTCGCCGGCGGCTTCCTCAGCATGTTCATCGCACGTTTGGGCATCGGCGTCACCGAGGCAGGCGTCATGCCTGCCGGCGGCAAGCTTAACGCCATCTGGATGCACAAGAAGGAACGTGGCCGCGGCGCCACCATCCTCGACGCCGGTGCACCCCTCGGCGCCGGTCTTGGCGGCATCCTCATCACCTGGCTGATCGCCTCCACCGGCAGCTGGCGGATGTCCTTCATCATCGCCGGCGCAGCCACAGTCCTCATGGGCCTGGCCGTCTGGTGGTACATCCGTGACAACCCCCGCCAGCACAAGGGCGTGAACGATGCCGAAGCCAGCTACATCGAGGAATCCCACGCCGAGGAAGACGCCGAGGCCGCCCGTGAAGGGGCACAGGGCAAGCGCGCCCTCCTGCCTTACCTGAAGTTCCGTTCCTTCTGGGCCATGTGCTTCGGCTGGCTCGGCTTCAACGGAGTGTTCTACGGCCTGCTGACGTGGGGTCCGCTGTACCTGGCACAGGCAAAGGGCTTTGACCTGAAGACCATCGGCTGGTCCACGTTCGTGATCTTCGGCGCCGGCTTCGTCGGCGAGATCCTCGGCGGCGCCATCGCGGACAAGTGGCGGGCCTCCGGCGCTTCGGCCAACAAAGTCATGCGGACCCTGCTGGGTATCTCCAGCCTCGTCGTAGTCGGCGGCCTGGTTGGCGTGACGATCGTCCCGGACCCGATCACCGCCGTCGTCCTCCTCTCCGCAGTCCTGTTCTTCCTCCGCTGGGTAGGCCTCTTCTGGTCCATCCCGTCCATCCTTGGCGGCCGTACCAACGCCGGCGTGCTGGGTGGAGCGATGAACTTCAGCGGCAACATTGCCGGGTTCGTCACGCCGATTGTGGTAGGCCTGATTGTCGGGGCCACCGGCTCCTACACCTGGGCACTGCTGTACTTCGTTGGATCCGCTGTGGTCATGGGCATCTCCGTCCTGGCCCTCGATTACAACAAGCGGCTCCCGGTCTGACTCGCACTCACCGGGCCGGCCGGAGGGTCCTGAACCACCCAATGGCCGGGCACCGCCGGGACCGGGCGCATTGCCTTACACATCACGAAATGGAGCTCACATGCTGACCGCAGAAGACACGAACAACACGGACCGTCCCCTCCGGGAATCCGTGCGTGACACGCTCCGTTCCAGGATTTTCGAAGGGCATTATGCGCCCGGTACCCGGCTGGTGGAGCGGGACCTCGCTGCCGAGTTCAACGTTTCCCGGCTCCCCATCCGCGAGGCGCTCCGGATGCTCCGTCAAGAAGGCCTGATCCGCGACCGTGCTGGGCGCGGTTCGGAGGTCAGCGGCTTGAGCGCCAAGGACGTGGAAGACCTCTTCGACGTCCGGCAGTCACTCGAAGTCCTCGCCTGCCGGCTGGCCGCCAAGCGCGCCACCGCAGAAGACCTCCGCCACCTCGAGAGCCTCCTCGACCAAGCCGAAAAGTTCCTCGCGAAAGGCTCCATCCTGGAAGCCCACCGCGCCAACAGCGAATTCCACGATGCCATCACCCGCATCGCCAACAACGACTTTCTCCGCTCCGCACTGGAACCCCTCCAAGGCCGCATGCACTGGCTGTTCCGCCACGTCAGCGACCTGCCCGAACTCATCCGCGAGCACCGCGAACTCTACGCAGCCATCGCCAGCGGCGACCCTGACCGCGCGGCCCACCAGTCGGCGTCGCACGTCAGCAAGTACCGCGACCAGTTCCCGGAGGAAACCGGCGCGGGCGTGCCCGAACCCAGAAAACTAAGAAAGAAACCATGAAACTCCTGGTCATCAACCCCAACATCAGCGACGACGTCACGGCGCTCATCGAGGCAGAAGCCCTGCGTTCAGCCGGCGAGGGTACCAAGCTGGTAGTCCGGACCGCCGGGCACGGCGTCGAGTACATCGAGACGCGCTTTGAATCCCTGATTGCCGCCGGCGCGGTTGCAGAGCTGATTGCCGAATACACGCACGACGACGGCACTTCAGCTTCGGACGCAGGCGCAGGTTCCGCCATTGACGGCGTCGTCGTGGCCGCGTTCGGCGATCCCGGCATGCCGGCCCTGAAGGAACTGGTGGACATCCCCGTCATCGGGATCACGGAAGCGGCCCTGTGCGCCGCAGCCCTGCAAGGCCAGCGCTTCTCCATCATCGCTATCTCCGACCGCATCCAGGCCTGGTACCGCGACTGCGTGGAACGCTTCGGTTTCGGCGGCCGCCTCGCGTCCATCCGTTCCATCAACCAATCCCTCAATTCCATCGGCTCGGTCCAGGCAGACTTCAAAGAAACCCTGCTGGCACTGAGCCGGCAGGCCGTCACCGAGGACGGAGCCGACGTCGTGATCCTCGCCGGCGCCCCGCTCGCCGGACTGGCCCGCGACCTGGAAGGCCAAATCCCCGTCCCGGTGGTAGACGGCATCTCGGCAGGGATCCGCATGGCCGAGGCCGTGGTCTCCCTCAAGTCCGGCACCCACCGGGGCGGCTCCTTCGCGGCCCCGCCGGTCAAAGCGCGCCGCGGCCTCTCCCCTCACCTCGACGCCGCCATGACCGCCGCGCAAGCAGCGCACCTCTCGGCCACGTCCTAAGAAACCCAGAACAGGAGGACGAAGATGTCCCAACTCCCAGACCTCGTGATCGCCAACGGCACGGTGGTGAACAGTTTCGGGCGGCAGTCCGCCCACGTCATCGTCGACGGCGGAAAAGTCACCGCACTGCTCGACGCCACCGAACCCGTCCCCGCAGCGGCCCGCACCGTGGATGCTGCAGGCATGCTGGTGATTCCCGGCGGCGTGGACGGACACTGCCACGTCGCACAAGTGACCGGCCGCTTCCGGACACTGGACGACTACGCCACCACCTCCACCGCAGCACTGTGGGGCGGAACCACCACCATCATCGATTTCGGCATCCCCCGCGACGCCCAGGAAACACCACTCGAGGCAGTGCTCAACAAGAAACGCCTCGCGCAGGAGTCCCGCTGCGACGTTGCCCTGCACGGCTCAGTGATCGCCTGGGACGAGACCGTTCCGTGGCAGCTCGAACAGCTCGCCGCCGAGGGCGTCCGGTCAGTGAAGATGTACACCACCAACCGCGGCACCACCATGGCGGACAACGACACCATCCTGAAGGTCATGCGCGAAATGGTGCGCCTGGACGGCCTCACGTACATCCATGCCGAACACGACGCCATCATTGCCGATTGCACCGAGCAACACGCCTCCGATGGCCTGATCGGAATCGAACACCTGCACCGCACCCGGCCCGAACTCGCCGAGGAAGTCTCCGTCAAGGAAACATTGGCCATGGCCGAGTACACCGGAGCCCCCGTCTACTTCGTCCACCAGTCCACGCCCGGCGCAGTGGACCTGGTGACCGCCGCCCGCGAGCGCGGCCAGGAAGCCTACTCCGAGACGTGCCCGCACTACGTCACGCTCGATGAGAGCGTGTACGGATCCACCTTCCCCGAGTGGTACGCCTGCTGCCCGCCGATGCGCAACGCCGAAACCGTGGCTGCCCTGAAGGAACGCCTCGCCTCCGGTGCCATCCATACGGTCTCCTCGGACCATTCCTGCTACGACCTCTCCCAAAAACGCGAGCGCACGGACGACATCCGCTTCATGCCTCACGGCCTGCCCGGCGTCGAGACCCGGATGCCCGTTGCCTTCACGGCCATGGTCACCGAGTCAGGCGGATCCATAGAGGACTTCGTGGAGGTCTTCTCCGCCGGCCCCGCACGCATCAACGCCCTCCCTCGAAAAGGCGCCATCGTCGAAGGCTTCGACGCGGACCTGGTGATCTTCGATCCCGCCGCACAGCGAACCGTCGACGGCGGTGCGCTGCACATGGGGACCGACTTCTCGCCTTTCGAAGGGAAGACGCTGAACGGCTGGCCCGCCGTCGTTATCTCCAACGGCCGGGTGGTCTTGGACGCCGCTGGCTTCCACGATCCCGGAGCGGCGGGCCGCTTCATTGCCCGCAACGGCTTCACCGAACACCATTCCCTTTCTGCACCTGTTTCCGCTTCCGCCTAGGAGACCCCCATGCCTTCACTTGACCGCCCTACCCGCATCGGCATGATCGTGCCGTCCTCCAACACATGCCTGGAACCCCAGACCTACCGGATCCTCGGCGACCGCCGGGACGTGACCATCCATTCCACCCGAATCCCGGTGACCCGTATTGCGCTGGATGATTCCTCGGACAAGCAGTTCGATTCGTCCGTGATGAGGGCTGCCGCCGAATTGCTGGCCACGGCGAACGTTGATGTCATCGCTTGGAACGGGACATCGGGATCCTGGCTCGGCGCCGCGCATGACCACGCCATGGTCCGGGAGATCACCGAAGCCACCGGCATCCCGGCCACAACCTCGACGCTGGCCTACCTTTCCGCGTTTTCCGAGTTCGGGACCGAGCGGATCGGGCTGTTCACGCCCTACACCCCGGATGTGAATGACGCCGTGATCGCTTCCTACGCCCGCGAGGGGATCAAGACCATCGACCACCGCCATCTGGACCTGAGCGACAACGAATCGTTCGCACGGGTGACGGACGACGAGATGCTGCCGGGTTCGCTTGAGCTCGCAGCATCCCATCCTGATGCGTTGGTGTACCTCTGCACCAACCTGTACGGCGCCAACATCACGGCGGAGGTGGAGGCTCGCACCGGAGTACCCGTTCTCGATTCCGTGGCGGTGACCCTCTGGCACGCTTTGAAGCTGGCCGGGGCGCCGCTCCTGGACCCCAAGTGGGGGAAGTTGCTGGCGGGCTGACGCCCTCCGGGGGTGGCGTTCCGCACGCCGCACGCCGCTCGCCAATCGCAAAACGCTGAGTGGGCTCCAGCTAGGCCTGTAGGCTCGGGTCGTGATTGCTCAAGTCTTAGGAGAAGGCCTTCCGTTAGTCGTAATCCACGGATTCGGCGTTGATCATCGGATCATGCTGCCTTTGGAGGGCGCCATTGAAGAATCCGGGTGGCAGCGCATCTATATCGACCTGCCGTGGGCGGAAGGAAATGCTGACAACAACGCCTCTAGCGCAGACCACGTCTCACAAGGGGCGCTCGACGACATCCATAAGTGTCTCGGCGACCGGCCGTTCGCGGTGCTAGGCAACTCCTTCGGAGGCATGGTTGCCCGTTACATCGCTCATGAGCGTCGAGATCAGGTCCTTGGCCTGGCCACTCTTGCGGGTGTTTACGAGCCGATCCATCAGGCGCGCACTCTTCCCCGCCGGCAGGTTGTCCGGGAGGACGCCTCCGTCCTGGCTTTGGCTGGCCAGATTAGGGATGACTACGAGGCGATGGCCGTCGTTCAGAGCGAGGCAACTCTGGAGGCGTTCACCCGGTATGTACTTCCCGGGCTTCGCGGCGCGAACCAAACCATTCTTGAACGGGTGGCCGAACAGTACGCGCTCTCGGTCCAACCGGAGATCGCGCACCCTGCCCCGTTCGAGGCGCCCTCGTTGCACCTTTTCGGCCGGCAGGATCACGTGACTGGCTACGAGGATGGGTGGAAGCTCCGCGACCACTATGTCCGGGGAACTTACGCGGTGCTGGATTCCGCTGGCCATAATGTCCATCTTGAACGCCCGGAACTCACTGCCGCCCTAGTGAAGGACTGGCTTGTACGGACGGGCACGGCCGCCCGGTAAAGGATCCCCTGCCGGGCACCCCATGCCTCTCAGTAGCAGTTCAGTGAAGGCTGTTCGAGGTCGCGTCGCTAGGACACTTTGGGGTTGAGGGTGGGGTCGGCACGGAAGGCAGCGACCATTTCTTGGAACCTCAGAGGACGATGACACCGGGTTGTATTCATACAAGGGCAACGGCCAATACAACGACGGAACACAGGTGGTCGAGGAGCCCTGGTACATGAAGGCCCAACCCGCACCCCCGCCGGGTAATTTGGTGAAAGGAAGTACTTCGTTCCAACGACAAGCCGGGCCTGCAACGTACTTGAATCAACGAGGATGGCATCAAATCGGTTCGTACAAATACGAACAGCGGTATCCTCTTATCGATATTCAAGAGTACTCAGCGGCTGCGATTACCAAAGTCTTCCGAGAACATCCCAAGGAGATATTCCCATTTCCCGTTGAAGGATGCGCGACCTTCACAGAAGGTGCGACTTGCAGGCTTAAGTCAGCGCATCCGGTGATTCTTTTTGGCGACCGTGATGGGACGGTTCGAGTAAATCTAAAGTCTGAGACGAACGTTACCTTTACAGTAGTCTCGAATGACTACTTTGATGCACCCGGTTCAACGATCAGCTTTGATATCGTGCAACGAGGTGACGTTCCGGTGCTCACTCAGACCGCGGATGCACACGGTACTAACCCGATCATCTCCCTCGGTATAAATACGACAGGCCAGCAATGGATACCATGGTTTACGCAAGCAGCATATTTGACCTCGGCAGTGAAGAAGTACGGTGAAAAGTAGATCTTGGGCCAGGCGGTGGCGCGACGGCACACTCGCGTACCGTCTCCTGTGGCTAGGTGTCCTGATGGGGAGCGCGGTGGCGCTTGCCGCACGCGTATACTACATCTTTACAGAATTCAATTTAGCCTTTTTGCAGTCCGCAATGATGTATTTTATATTTTTTGAGATCCCTATCGGGGTTATAGCTGGCCTCATCATTGCTGGGTTAGTAATTTTATGCAACCGAGTACTTCCCTCACAGGTTCCCAGAATTGTGCGTGCAATCGTCGTGGGTCTAATTGCTTGGATTTCATCAAGCGTATTCGTAGCCTTGTACATGACTAACGTAGTTATTGGGATTGACCCATGGCTGATCGGGATACTATTTGGATTTTTCCTAGGATTCGCCTTTGCCGTAGTCAGCCACCGACATGGATCGCTCGACCGCCAGAAACCCAACTTCAAACGATAGTCACAGATCAATGCGCTGTACCCCTGGCTTCCGCGGGGCCGGATACTTCCGTCCCGCCGGATCCAGAAATGACGGACATATTCCCGTTCTCCCACTAGCCGCTCAATCATCGAAGCCCTTCGCCGCTGGTTTGCCGGATGGCAGACTGTAGATATGGACAGAATGAACCGCACAGCGCTCCAGCCCTGCCGATGGGCCGGCACCCCAGAACGAAGGCGTCTCTGACGGCGTCGGGCAATCCAAAGGAGTGCCCGTAAGCCGGTCCTTCACCGGCCGCTCCGTCCCGGCCGTTCGACTCTCTGGACTTCCGCGTGTTTCCGTCATTCTCGGATTCCCGTATACCCCGCCCGAATTACTGCCCGGTGAAGGGGCCCTAAACGCTACAGTCCGAAGCAGGCACCGGAGTACCCGTTCTCGATTCCGTGGCGGTTACCCTCTGGCATACCCTGAAGCTAGCCGAGGCGCCGGAGCTCAGTCCTTGTCGATCAGATCCAGGAGCTTGCCCAGGGCGTCCCGGATGTCGTCGTAATCATTCTGGCCGGCACGGCTTTCGGCTGAGATGACGCCGCATCGATGGATCTTCTTGAAGTCGCCGATGGGGAACTTGTAGTGGCCCTTCTGGTCGTCCGGGTGGTCGTCGTCCACGCCGAGGTACCACTTGCCGTACTCAGCGAAGTCGTGCTTTACGAGGAACGAGTTTTCTTCCTTGGTTGAGGGCGCGTGCTCGCTCCAGTCGTCCCGCTCATCCTTGGCCACTTTGCCGTACTTGATCAACTTAGTGGCGTGGTCCAAGGCCTTCTTGTTGAGCTTCACTGCCATCGTCCGGGCTCCTTATCCATACGCAGGTTTGTTTACAGTGCCTTCACGGCGCCGAGCACTTTGGTCAGCGAATCCTTGGCGTCCCCGAACAGCAGCGTGGTTTGCGGCTCGTACAGGAGATCGTTTTCGATGCCCGCAAAGCCGGGCCGCATGGATCGCTTGAGGAACACCACTTGCCGGGCATCTGCCACTTCCAGGATGGGCATCCCGTAAATGGGCGAGCCAGCAGTGGTCTTGGCTGCCGGGTTCACCACGTCATTGGCACCGACCACCAAGGCCACGTCCGCGGTCTTGAATTCCGAATTGATGTCCCCCATTTCCTTCAACGACTCATAGGGCACGTTCGCCTCCGCGAGCAGCACGTTCATGTGCCCGGGCATGCGACCGGCCACGGGATGGATCGCGAAGTCAACCTCCGTCCCACGCGATTCCAGGGCCGAGGCAAGCTCTGCCGCCGTGTGCTGGCCCTGCGCTACGGCCAAACCGTAGCCGGGCACGATGATCACCCGTTGCGCATAGCCGAGGAGCACAGCCACGTCTTCTGCGCTGGAAGAACGCACGGGCCGTTCGCTCACGGCCGTGGACCCCGCCGTCGAGCCTCCCTTGAAGGCGCCGAACATGATGCCGGCGACGCTCCGTCCCATGGCCGCGGCCATGGCGCGGGTCAGGATGGTGCCGGATGCCCCCACCAGCGTGCCCGCCACCAGGAGCAACACGTTCCCCAGGACCAGGCCGGAGGCTGCAACCGCCAGGCCCGTGAAGGCGTTCAAGAGCGAAATGACGATCGGAACATCGGCACCGCCAACCGGAAGGACCAGCAGCACGCCGGCAACCAGCCCCAGCACGAGGAGCACCACGGCCAAGCCAATGGAACCGTCAAGAATCACCACCACGCCCACGGCTAC
The DNA here is from genome assembly GCF_015040095.1 of Paenarthrobacter sp. YJN-5. Taxonomy (NCBI): domain Bacteria; kingdom Bacillati; phylum Actinomycetota; class Actinomycetes; order Micrococcales; family Micrococcaceae; genus Paenarthrobacter; species Paenarthrobacter sp. YJN-5. The sequence continues at coordinate 287,541 of NZ_CP053544.1, read as the reverse complement.
GGCAGCCAACAACACAAGAGCCATCAGCACGGGCAGGCCAGGAAAGGTGACCGGCCGCGTGGTCATGAGTCCCTGCAGCTTCGCGAACGTCACGGCGGAACCGGCAAAGGACACCGCCCCCACCAACAACGTGAACACAATCGCCAAGCGCACCCACGGATCATCCGTGTGCGGCAGCTCCAGCAATGCCACCAAGGCCGCCGCACCGCCGCCCACGCCGTTGAAAAGGGCCACGAGCTGCGGCATCTGGGTCATCTGGACGCGCCGGGCAACCGGCGCTGCGACGCCGGATCCCACCACGATCGCGCCCAAAATCCACGGGATGTTGTCCAACTTCACGGACAAGAACACCGTCACTACTGCCAGCAGGGCGCCAAACGCGCCGATGAGGTTGCCGCGGCGGGCCGTCTTCGGCGAACTCAATCCCTTCAGCGCGAGGATGAAACAGGCAGCCGCAGCAAGGTACAGGAGGGCAGTCCAGGTGGGGTCGAGGAGCGTCATGGCCGCTGCTCCCCTGCGCTACCGGCAGCGTCAGTGCCCGACGGCGGCCGCTGCCTTCCGCGGAACATCTCCAGCATGCGGTCGGTCACCACGAAGCCGCCCACGAGGTTGGCCGTGGCAAGCACAACCGCCAAGAGGGCGACCGCCAGCACCCAGGGGTCCGAAGCTTGCCCGGCCACGATGATGGCTCCAACAAGGATGATGCCGTGGATGGCGTTGGCCCCGGACATCAACGGCGTATGGAGTGTGCTGGATACCTTGGAGACCACCTCGAAACCGACGAACACCGCCAGCACGGTGATCGTCAGCAGGCTCATACCGTCCATCAACGCGCTCCTTCTGTTCCGAGTGCAGCGAGGGCCTCCGCCGTTGGACCGTGCCGGATGGCACCGTCGTGGGTCAGGCAGGTTCCGGCCACCACTTCGTCGTCGAAGTCCGGGGCCACCGATCCGTCGCGGGTCATGAGGGCCAGAAGGTTGGCCACGTTCTTGGCGTAGAGCCGCGAAGCATCGGCCGGCATGGCTGAGGCGGCGTCTTTCATGCCTACCAGTGTGACCTCGCCCTGCCCGTCGGCGGTGGGTATATGCAGGTCCTGCCCGGGAATCACGCCCTCCACATTGCCTCCGGACTCCGCAGCCAAGTCCACCACCACGGACCCCGGGCGCATGCCTTGCACCATCTCGCGGGTTACCAGCATGGGCGCACGCCTCCCGGGCACCGCAGCTGTGGTGATGAGGACATCGGCTTGCGCCACGTGCGGGGCCAGCAAAGCCCTCTGTAAAGCACCCCGATCAGCGCTGAGCTCACGCGCGTAGCCGCCGGACGCCTCCGCAGTTTCGAGGTCCAGTTTGATGAACGTTCCACCCATGGAAGCCACCTCATCGGCCGAGGCGGGCCGGATGTCGTTGGCCGAGACCCGTGCTCCCAACCTCTTTGCCGTGCCAATGGCCTGCAACCCGGCCACACCCGCCCCCAACACCAGCACGCGGGCAGGCGGGATGGTCCCTGCAGCAGTCATGTAGAGGGGAAAGAAGCGCGGCAAACGCATCGCAGCTTCGAGCACGCAGCGGTATCCGGCAACCAGCGCCTGGGATGTCAGTGCATCCATGGACTGGGCCCGGGAGATGCGTGGAACCAGTTCCAGGGCGAAGGAGGTGATGCCGCCGGCGGCGAGCGCGCGAACGGTAGGCAACTCCGACGACGGCGACCCCAGCCCCACGGTGACGGCGCCACGACGGAGGGCTCCCGCCGTCGTCGGGTCCATGGGACGCACGTGGCAGTAGACATCGATCGTGCTGAGGTCCAAGGAAGGAACGACGGCGGCACCCGCCGCCTGGTAGTCGGCGTCGCTGTGGCCGGAGGCGACGCCGGCATCTGACTCGATCTCGACGTCGAGTCCCAGCCCTTTCAGCTGCTTGACGGTTTCCGGTGTTGCCGCCACCCGCCGCTCGCCGTCGAGCGTTTCGCGTGCAATGCCTGCTCTCACCGCCACCCCTCTCCGGAGCTGTCCAGACCATGATTGCCACGAGTCTATGACCGCAAAGCCTCTGGCGGGAGTAGGGGGCTGCGCTATGTGCGCAACTCAACTAGGGTCGGACGTGAGCTGGGGCAACCAGCCTCCGCACGTCGACGAGCCGGTTCCGGCCGTGCCGTCGGAAAGGAACGCCGCCGTGGATTCATTCAAGATCGGCTATTTCGTCGGAAGCCTCTCAAGTACCTCCATCAACCGGACCCTCTCCAAGGCCCTGATCAGGGTCTCACCGCCTGAACTCGAGTTCCACGAGATCGCCATCAAAGACCTCCCGCTGTACAGCTCTGACTACGACAACGACTTTCCGCCTGCAGGCCGCGCGCTTAAGGACGCAATCGCGGCGTCGGACGGCATCCTCTTCATTTCCCCCGAATACAACCGCTCCATTCCCGGGGCTTTGAAGAACGCTATCGACTGGGGTTCGCGGCCTTGGGGGACCAACTCGTTCGCCCGCAAGCCCACGGGCATCATCGGTGCTTCGCCGGGCGGCATCGGCACCGCGGTAATGCAGTCGTCCATGCGAAGCGTCCTCAGCTTCCTGGACGCACCGCAGTTGAACGCACCTGAGGCGTACATACGGTTTGTGGCAGACGCGTACGACGACGATGGCACGGTGAGGGACGAAGGTACCGCCTCGCTTTTGCGCCACTACATGGAGGAGTACAGCGCGTTCGTCCAGCGTGTCCTGGCCGCCAACGCCCCCGGCCACATCGGCGACCGCGAGCCCGATGCTGACAAGCTGAACCGCTAGGGAAGGAAAAGGGCCGCACATCTCCCGGGTGTGCGGCCCACTTCTTGCGATTTAGTCAGTATGCTTATTACTGTGAAGGTCCTCGGACACGCCCCTACCCAGGAGAAACGATGCTTCGCAGAATAACCTCAACCGCATTCGCCCTGACCCTGCTGTTCGGCTCCTTGCTGACGGCCGGCGCCGCCAACGCTGCCGGACCCGCTTCAGGGCATGTTGGCAACCACGTTGCCGCAACCACCCCAAGCCCCTCCCCCGAGGCCACCAACCCGTCAGGCCCATCAACCCAAACACCGACTAATCCCGGACCGTCACAGGGCGCATCCGAAACCCCGAACCCGGCCAGCAGCGGTCCGGCCAATCCCGGCACGGGCGAATCGGATCCACAGGAAGAGAACCGCACCAGCGTCATTCCGTGGATCCTTGGAGCCGCAGCCCTGGTCATCATCATCCTGGTGATTGTGTGGGCCATCCGCGGACGCGGCCGGAACAAGGAAGTACGGGACGATCAGCGCTAACGGGCCAATTTCCCGATCGCACTGCTTTCGAGATTTTCCAGGAGGTGCCGCGGATTGTCATAGATCTCCGCGGCACCCGCATCCCGCAGTTCACCCTCGCTGATGCCGCCGCAGGTCAACGCGATGGCAGGAATACCAATGCTCCCGGCGGCCTTCACATCCCATACGGCGTCGCCGACGAATACTACATCCTCAGGCCGGAGCCCCAGCTTCTCCAGACAAGCCAACAGAATGTCCGGTTCCGGCTTGCTTGCCTCGGCGTCATTGGAACTCGTCCACGCGTCGATCGAAGTCCCCGCGTCCAGCACCTTACGGCTGACGTCCAAATCGCGCTGTTGCGCCGAGGAAGCCAGGCCCACAGCCAGGCCGGCGTCAGAACAGGCCGCCAAGAGGTCCCGTGCCGCGTCGAAGGCGCGCAGGGACGGCCAGAACGTCGAGAACACGGCGCTGTGCGCCGACTTCAGCTCCTCTTCCAACTCTTCCGTGCAGCCCGGGACCAGATGCCGGACCAGCTTGTCCCCGCCCATGCCAACGCAGCGGTGAATGTCGGAGAGCTGCACATCCAGGCCCTCACGCCGGAACGCCTGCCACCACGCCAAGGCATGGAAATAGCTGGAGTCGATCAGCGTCCCGTCGACGTCGAACAGGACACCCTTCTTTTTGGATCCGGACACGTCAGCCCACCTCGACCTGCGCAGGAGCGGGGCCGGCGAGCGCCCGATCCATCATGAATTCTTCCGACTCAAGGAGCGCGTAGCGATCCGCCGAACCCTGCCGCAGCAGGCCGGTGCCAGCTACTTCCCGGAGTGCCTCCACAGCCCTCACGGCTTCTTTCTTTGAGGAGTAACGCTTGGACAGCCCCATCAAGGTGTCCTCGCCGTCCACCATCAGCACGCGGTAGCCCCCATCGGGAGCATCAACCAATTCCAGATGTCCTGCCAACCCAAACCTCCTCGTTCTGACGCCTCCGCTTAGTAAGTTTACTTAGTATATCGCGGCTCGCGCAGTCCTATGACATGCACGACGGCGGAGGGCAGCTTGCGCTTGCCCGCTTCCGTGCCGCGGCAAGACCAAGGATTGCGGTCACCGTGCCCGACGACTTGGAAAAGCGGTACTGATCCGTGTCACGAATCCGGTTGCACCCACACAAGGAGATTGGCTGCTTCCCCGGAACACCCGCGCATGGTGTTCCGGGGAGGCAGCTGACCTGTTTGCAGCGCATACCGAGGAGTCAGCATGTCCACCAAGATTTCCAAATGGCCCGCCGGGACGCCCATGTGGGTAGACCTGTCAGTCGACGATGTGGAGGCTGCCAAAACCTTCTACACCGGCCTGTTCGGGTGGGACTACCTTTCCGGGGACGATGAGGCAGGATATCTCCTGGCTCAACTCAACGGCCATGCTATAGCGGGCCTCGGCCCCAAGGATGACCCGGCCATGCCTTCCGCATGGACCACTTTCATGGCCTCCGACGACGTCAATGCCACCGCTGAGCGGATCCGTGAGTCCGGCGGCCAGGTTCTGATGGCGCCGTTCGACGTCATGGATTCCGGCAGGATGGCCATCGCCGCGGACACCACCGGAGCCGCCTTCGGCGTATGGCAGGCCGGAAACCACATCGGCGCTGAACGCGTGAATGAACACGGCTCATTGTGTTGGAATGAACTCCACACCTCCGACTACGCGGAAGCCCGGGCCTTCTACACGGGGGTCTTCGGCTTCACTTACCACGAGGTCACAGGAGCCGACATGGTTTACGCCACCTGCCTCCGGGACTCCGACCGCCGGGAAGTGGCCGGCATTCACCACGACACCCAAATCCCGCAGAGCGACCCCGCGTACTGGCTCACCTGGTTCGCCAGCGATGACGTCGCATTGACGGCTGCGCGGGCACAAGAACTCGGTGCAACACTGCTGGTCCCGGTGTCCGATACACCCTTTGGCCGGATGGTCATCGTTGAAGCACCGCAAGGGGACGTCTTCGGAGTTATCGCCGTGGCGCCGGCCAACGACTAAGTGACGGCACGCGGTGGCCGGGATGGGCCGTGACCACCGCATGGCGTGAAAAGCCCGACGGCGGCAGCACCGCCGTCGGGCTTTACCAGGCTGCTAGCCGACCGACTGGGCTTCCGCTTGGGAGTGCAGGGACCAGGATGACCAGTCGAGGGGGTGCACCGACGGGCGGCCGAGCAGGTAACCCTGAGCCGCGGCAACGTTGAGGGCGGTTGCTTCCTGCAGCTCCCCCGCCGTTTCGATGCCTTGGGCCACCACGGAGGACCCCAGTTCCCGGGCAAGCGCAACAACCGCACGGGCGCGGATGCGTTGCCCTTCAGAGTTGTCGATGCCCTCGATCAGGTGTCGGTCCAGTTTGAGGATGTCCGGACGAAGTTCCTCGATCTTGTCCATCGAAACAAAACCCGCACCGGATGCGCTGACCGCGAGGCGCAGTCCACGGCGGCGCAACGGACCCAATCCATGGTCATCGTCCCAGCCGTCGGCCAACTCCAGGCTTCCCGTCAGCTCAATAACGATCCTGTCCGGCGCCAAGCCGGCCCCTTCCAGAAGCTTCCGCACCCGCGGGTCCGCTGCCGTTTCCGGGCTGAGGTTGAAAGCCACGAACATGGTGTCCGGGAAATCCTCCGCAGCCGCCAAGGAGCAGGAGAGCGCCGCGATTTCCAGATCCGTTCCGAGGCCCGCCTCCGACGCTTCCCGGAACCACACATCGGCCGCCGCACCATCCTGCTCCACGAACCGGATCAGCGCTTCAACGCCGATCACGTCCCCGGAAAGCAAGCCGTGTATGGGCTGAAAGGCCGTGAGCAACAACTTGTCCCGCAGCACCGACTGGATGCGCTTGCGCACCTCGGTATCAATCGGAATGGTGACAGTCTGGGGAGCTTCCGCAGTTTCACGGTTCAGGCTCATCGAATCCTGGTGGACAACGGGGGCCGCGCCGGCCGCCGGCTGGGTACGCGTCACGATCAAGTGCTCAAGCAGGACGCTCTTGGGATCGTCGGGATGTTGCGTGAACCGCTCTTGGAGGTTGCTCCGGCTCTGCTGGCTCCGGGGATCCGTCTCGGCGAGGATGGACTCGATGATTTCCAGGGCCTGCTGCCGGACGCGGGTGTCGTCCACGGCAGGGACCGCGCTGACCGCGCGTTCGTTCGGCGGGCCTTCCAAGGCACCGCCAGGGGGAAGAGAGAGCCCACTTCTAGACATCGACTTTTCCTTCAATGTTAATTTGTGCCGACTGCGCCCAGTACACAACCGGCTCAGCTCCGTCCACGGGCACCTCCCAGCGGCGCACGGAACAAAGCAGCCCAGTCGTGCGTCAGCGCAACCAGGCTTGTGAGGAATCCTACAAGAGACCTATGGCAACCATGAAGACCGTTTGCAGGGTTGTTACCTAACTGAGCGCTCTCTGTTGAATTCACGCCTGAGGAGGGAGCATGGCCCTATGGGAACCGTCACCGAATATCTGCAGACCGTCACCGACCCTCACCGCTCCCTGCTGCAGCGGATCGTGGAAATTGCCCGTGAACTGGCGCCCGACGCGGAGGAAGGCACAAGCTACGGCATGCCTGCTCTGATGGTGGACGGCAAGGGCTTTGTCAGCGTCCTGGAAACCAAGAAGCACCTTGCGTTGTACCCGTTCAGCGGCCAGATCCTGCCGGAAATGTCCGAGGAACTCGGCGGATACTCGTGGTCTCCCGGAACCCTGCGCTTCTCGGAGGACAATCCCCTGCCCGATTCCCTGGTGCGGCGGATCCTGGAAACCCGGCTGGCGGCGATCCGGAAGTAGCGCGTCAGTGCTTCGCTGACACGTCCTGGGAGATCACCTTGGCGGTGGCAACCACGGCTTCCCGGACTGAATCCAAGTAGGCCTCCGGGTCCGGCTGGGACGCAACCGCCTGAGCTTGCAGGGACACGTTGATGGCCGCCACGTTGTCGCCGTTGTTGTGGTTCCACACCGGGGCCGCGATGGACATCAGCCCGATTTCGAGTTCCTGGTCAAGCAGGCACCAGCCTTGCTGGCGGACGCGCTCGACGGCGGCCCTCAAGTCAGGCGCGTCGGTGATGGTTCGCGCCGTGAGCGGCTTGAGCTCCGCCGTCGAAAGGTATGCCTCAAATTTGGCCTGCGGAAGCCCGGCCAGAAGGACTCGGCCCATCGACGTCGCATAGGCCGGAAAGCGGGTGCCCACCGTAATTCCGACATTCATGATGCGCTTGGTGGCCACGCGGGCAACATAGAAGATGTCGTGGCCATCAAGGACGGCGGCCGACGTGGACTCTCCCAGTTTCACACTGAGTTGCTCCAGATGCGGCTGCGCCAACTGCGGCAAGGACAACGCCGACAGGTAGGAGTACCCCAGTTGCAAGACCTTGGCTGTCAACGCGAACGTCTTGCCGTTGGTGCGGACGTAGCCGAGCTCCACCAGGGTGTAGAGGAACCGCCGCGCCGTCGCACGGGTCAGGTCGGTACGCGCCGCGACTTCGCTCAGAGTCATGACCGGGTTGTTGGCGTCGAACGCCCGGATGACAGCGAGCCCGCGGGCCAGCGACTGGACGTACTGGTCGCTGGCTTGCGGGGCAACTGCTGAGTCGGTCATGGTCATCAATCCTAGTTGCGCTGAAGCCGGGGCCTACTCAGCCCGTTTCAGCGGCAGGGGTACCAATTCCTGGATTTCTTCGAAGGTGCAGCCGAAGGTTTCGCGGACGGTGACGCCGTCGGGTCCGGTGAGGAACACTGCCTTGTCGGTGTACACGCGGGTGACGCAGCCGACGCCCGTGAGGGGGTAGGTGCACTGCTCCACCAGCTTTGAGGCACCGTCGCGGGTCAGGAGCGTCATCATCACGAAGACATCCTTGGCACCGGTCGCGAGGTCCATGGCACCTCCGACGGCGGGGATCGCGTCGGGCGCGCCGGTGTGCCAGTTGGCGAGGTCACCGGTGGCGGAGACCTGGAACGCGCCCAGGACACAGATGTCCAGATGGCCCCCGCGCATGATCGCGAACGAATCGGCGTGGTGGAAGTACGAGGCTCCGGCCAGTTCCGTGACGGGGATCTTGCCGGCGTTGATCAAGTCACCATCGATCTGATCGCCAACCGCCACAGGACCCATGCCCAGCATCCCGTTCTCCGTGTGGAGCGTGATGTTCTGGTCCTCGGTGAGGTAGTTGGAGACGAGCGTCGGCTGGCCGATGCCCAGGTTCACGAACGAGCCCGGGGTGATATCGCGGGCCACCAACTGGGCGAGCTCGTCACGGCCGAGGGGCTTTTCAGAGGTTTGGATGCTTGTTTGCGTGCCCATGCTCAGGCCACCTTCCCTGTTGTTTCGGCAGAATCGACCCGGACCACGCTGTTGACGTAGATCCCCGGCGTAACCACGTTTTCCGGGTCCAGCGAACCCGTAGGCACAATCTCGGAGACCTGAACAATGGTGTGCTTGGCCGCGGCGGCCATGATCGGGCCGAAGTTCCGGGCCGTCTTGCGGTACACGAGGTTGCCTTTGCCATCAGCTTTCAGGGCTTTGATCAGGGCGACGTCGGCGTGAATCGGCGTCTCGAACACCTGCCACTTGCCGTCCAGGAACCTGGTTTCCTTGCCCTCGGCCAGCATGGTGCCGAATCCGGTGGGTGTGAAGAACCCGCCGATCCCGGCCCCGGCTGCACGGATGCGTTCGGCCAGGTTGCCCTGCGGCACCAGCTCCAGCTCGATCTCACCGGCGTGGTACTTCGCGTCGAAGTGCCACGAATCGGACTGCCGCGGGAAGGAACAAATCATCTTCCGCACCCGGCCTTCCTTGATCAGCAACGCCAAGCCCTGGTCGCCCTGGCCGGCGTTGTTGTTCACCACGGTCAGGTCCTTCGCGCCGCAGTCCATCAGCGCATCGATCAGTTCGAACGGCTGCCCGGCGTTGCCGAACCCGCCGATCATCACCGTGGAACCGTCCTTGATCCCGGCCACGGCCTCGCCAACAGTGTCAATAAAATTCAACATCGTCTTAACCCTTTACAGAACCAGTTACGTTTTCCAGCACCACGGCCAGGCCTTGGCCAACGCCGATGCAGATCGCCGCGACGCCCCACCGCTGCCCGGAGGCCTGCAGCGACCGCGCCAAAGTACCCAGGATGCGGGTACCGGAAGCACCCAACGGGTGGCCCATCGCAATCGCGCCGCCGTGGCGGTTCACGATCGAGGGGTCGATCCCCCACGCGTCGACGCACGCCAGCGACTGCGCGGCGAACGCTTCATTAAGTTCGACGGCGCCAACTTGGTCCCAGCCAATGCCCGCCTTCGCGAGGGCCTTGTTCGCGGCCTCTACCGGGGCGTACCCGAAGAACTGGGGATCGTTGCCGTGCGCGCCACGGCCGGCGATGCGGGCCAACGGCTCCAGACCAAGAATGTCCGCGCCGGCTTCGGAACCGATCCACGCCGCTGAAGCACCATCAGACAAAGGCGAGGCGTTCCCGGCGGTGACCGTGCCGCCGTCGGGCCCTGAACCCTCGGGACGGAACACCGTCTTCAGCCCGGCCAGCTTCTCCGCCGAGGAACCTGCACGGATCCCCTCGTCCCGCACCAGGTCCGTGCCCGGAACCGCGGTCACCAGATTGTCGTAGAAGCCTTCGTTCCACGCGGCGTCGGCCAGGTTGTGCGAGTCAGCCGCGAACTGATCCTGCCGTTCGCGCGTGATCCCGTACTTCTCACGCAGCCGTTCGGTGGCCTCGCCCAGGGAGATGGTCCAGTCCTTGTTCATCGCGGGGTTCACCAGACGCCAACCCAACGTAGTGGATGCCAGGGTCATGTCCCCGGCCGGGTAGGGCTTGGACGTCTTCGGCAAAACCCAGGGCGCACGGGACATAGACTCCGCGCCGCCCACGAGGACGACGTCGGCGTCCCCGGCATTGATCTGCCGCGAAGCGATGATCGCCGCATCCAACGACGAGCCACAGAGCCGGTTCACCGTAGTACCCGGGATGGAGACGGGCAGGCCGGCCAGCAGCGTGGCCATGCGGGCAACGTTGCGGTTTTCCTCGCCCGCGCCGTTCGCGTTGCCGAACACCACCTCATCGATCCGCTCAACATCCAGCCCCGGCGCCCGCTTCACGGACTCCCGGACCACGTGCGCAGCCAAATCATCAGGACGGACGGCAGCAAGACCGGAGCCGAACTTGCCAAACGGCGTGCGCACGGCGTCGTACACAAAAGCCTGGTTCATAAGAATTTCCTTCATTTCGTGGTACCCAACTGGGTCGCATTTGTGCGCGTTTTGAGGGGTCTAAACGCGCACTAATGCGACCTGGTTGGGTGCGGGGGCGCTAGTTGGGTGCGGGGGCGCTAGTTGGGGGCTGGGGCGGCGTCGATGTCCGCGAAGACCTTCTGGGCCGTCTTGAACGCCGAGTTGGCCGACGGGACGCTGCAATAGATGGCCGTCTGGAGCAGGATTTCCTTGATCTCGTCCCTGCTCAGGCCGTTGTTGAGGGCTGCCCGGATGTGCATGGCCAGTTCCTCCCAGTGACCGTGCGCCACCAAGGCCGTGAGGGTGACGGCCGAACGCATTTCCCGGCTCAATCCCGGCCGCGTCCAAATGCCACCCCAGGCGATCCTGGTGATCATGTCCTGGTAGTCCTCGGTAAAGGAGTCGATGCCGGCGTTCGCCCGGTCCACGTGCGCGTCACCCAGCACTTCGCGCCTGACTACCATGCCGGCGTCGTAGATTTCCTGGCCCGTGGCCTCCGGCTGCACGGCACCATAGCGGGAAGCGTCGCCGCTGCGCTGCGGGTTTCCCGCAGAAATGCTATTCACAGTCCGTTCTCCTTCATGAAGTTCCGCATCAAACCAGCCACAACGTCGGGTGCCTCGGCCGGCGCCAGGTGTGCGACGCCGTCGAGCGCTTCCGCCACCGCAAAAGTGCCACCCGCCTTGATCCCGGCCACCACTTCTTCCGCGAACGACGTCGGCGCCACGGAATCCTCGACGCCGGCAATCGCCTGCGTGGGGACAGTGATGCTGCCAAGCTGCTCGCGGACGTCGAAGGCGGCAAGCGCTTCGCAGCAGAACGCGTAGCCGAAGCGGTCGGCGTCGCGGAGGGCGTGCAGGAGGCGGCTGCTGACATCCGGGCGTCGATCCATGAAACCAGCGGCGAACCAGCGCTCGGCCGAACCCTGGATCATCACCGGCGTGCCCAGGGACCGCACGGTTTCCGCGCGTTCCAGCCAGCCCTCCGGCGTGCCCAGCTTGGCGCCGGTGCACTGGACCGAGAGGCTCCGCAGGCGGTCGCCGTGCTTGATGCCCAGCTGCAGGCCCGTGGCCCCGCCCAGCGAGACGCCCGCGTAGTGGAACCGGACGCCCGGAGAAACAGAGTCAACAAGATCGACGACGGCGTCAGCCAGTTCCGCAACGTCGAAACCTTCGGTGGCGGTCGGGGACATGCCGTGGCCGGGGAGGTCCCAGCCGATGACGTCGTACTCGTCGCCGAGCAGCGCGGCGGCCTCGGTCCACAGCACGGTGGAGGTACCCAGCGACGGGCCCACCACCAGGAGCGGCTTGGATCCCGGTTCGCGCTGCGGGGTGAGCAGCACGGCCTTGACGATTGGCTTAGCCACGAGTGGTTCCCTTCGTTGAAGCAATGAATTTCGGGTAGGCAGCGAGGATGCGCCGGCTGATTTCCGCGGCCTCGCCGAGGTAGCTCGCGGGATCCAGCAAGGCATCCAGCTCGGCGTCGGACAGCGTTGCAGGCGGGACCGCCTCGCGCAGGAGCTTGCGGTACGTGTCTGCCTGCTGCGAAGCCGGCGCCTGGAGCGTTTGATCGACGACGGCCTGCAGCTTCTGCTTTCCGTCCTCGCCGATCAGAGGTGCGACGGCGGCAGTCACGCCTTCGCTGAGGAGCAGCGGGCCTGAGATCTCCAGGTTCCTGCGCATGGCCTCGGGGAACACCCGCAGGCCTTCCGTCAGCTCCCGAAGGTGTCCGGCAGCACCCAGCGCCAGCGCGAGCACACGACGCAGGGCCGGCCATTCCGTATGCCAGGCACCGTCGGGCCGCTCGTCATTGAAGGTCGCGGCGGCCAGGTGAAGTTGTGAAGCCAGTGCCGGAGCCTGCAAAGCTGCACTGCGGATCAGGACGGAGAGGACGGGGTTCTGCTTTTGCGGCATGGCCGAGGAAACGCCACGTCCAGCGGCCAAGGGCTCACCGAGCTCCCCTACCTCGGGGCGGCTCAGGAACACCAGGTCCGCGGCGATCTTGCCGAAGCCATCCAGCAGGGAAGCCAGCGAGTCCCCAAGGGAGGTCACGGCCAGGCGGTTGGTGTGCCAGGGGGCAACTGCCGGAGCCAGCCCGAGTTTCAGGGCGAGCGAGTCCGCGAGGGCGAACGGTGTGGCCGAAGAGCCCGCCGTCAGTTTGGAGCCTGATGCCAGCGTTCCGCCCGCGCCGCCGAACTGCACCGGCAATTCCAGCGATTCCAAGCGACGGGCAGCAGCCGCCACTCCTTGGAACCATTGCGCGGCCTTGAGCCCGAATGTGTACGGGAGCGCATGCTGCGTCAGGCTCCTGCCAACGCACAGCGTGTCCGCATGCTCTCCCGCCAAAGTGGCGAGCGCCGTCGTCGTGCCCTTGACCTCAACCAGCAGCGCCGAAACGGTGCGGCTGGCCAGCAGCATGAGTGCGGTGTCGAGCACGTCCTGGCTGGTCAGCGAGGTGTGGACGGCCCTGGCCGCGCCGACCCCGTCAGTGTCCAGGCTGCGCACGCGTGCGCGGAGTTCGCCGAGCAGCGGGATCACCGGGTTGCCGCCGCCTTGGGCACGTTCAGCGATGGCGGCGATGTCATAGTGACCGGGATCGGCGGCTTCGGACACCACAGCTGCAGACCCTTCCGGGACCAGCCCGGACTCCTCGAGAACGGCTGCCCAGGCAGCTTCGACGTCGAGGATCGCCGCGGTCACGGCACGGTCGCCCGTCAATGCCGTCACCGCAGGCGAGGCCGTGACGGGGCTGAGGAGGCCGAAGTCGCCGTCGGTCATGAGGTTGCCAAATCCCCGGAAGCCAAATCCCCCGAAGCCAAGTCCAGCGAACCGTCCTGCTGGAAGTCCAGGAACACGGTCTCGCCCTCGCCCTGCAACCGGATGTCCCAGGTGAGTCCGCCGTCGGGGTCGCGGCGGGCGATGAGGGTCTTGCGGCGCTCGGGATCCAGGGAGCTCAACAAGGGATCGTTGGCCAGGGCTTCCTCGTTGTCGGGAAGGTAGACACGGGTGAAGAGGCGGTTCATGAGGCCGCGGGCGAACACTGCCACGGAGATGAACGGTGCCGCTCCCGGCTTCAGCGGCCCGGGGTTGACGGTAGTAAAGGTGTAGACGCCGGAGTTGCCTACCGCACCGCGGCCCCAGCCGGTGAACGTGTAGCCGTCGCGGACCAGGGAGCCCGTGCGCTGGACGATGTTGCCCGCGGAGTCCGGCTGCCAGATTTCGAGGATGGCGTCCGGGATGGTGTTGCCTGCGCCGTCGTACACCGTGCCTTGGAGCCGGATGCTGCCGGGGCTGCCCGGTGCAAGGAGTTCGTTGTCCTTGTTGAACGGAAGGGCGTAGCCGTAGAAGGGTCCCACCGTCTGGCCCGGTGTGGGTGTCAGCTTGCTCATGTGCTTACTCCTCGTCCCCGGCGTCGCCGTATGCTTCGTTTTCGGTCCAGGTCCGCTTGGAACCGGTCAGGATGATGTCCCACTTGTAGCCGAGGGCCCATTCGGGGCTGGTCAGCTCGTGGTCGTACGTCGCCACCAGGCGGTCCCGGGCATCCTGGTCAACGATCGACTGGTAGATGGGGTCCAACGGGAAGAGCTGGTCGCCCGGGAAGTACATCTGGGTGACGATGCGCTGCGTGAACTCCGAGCCGAACATGGAGAAGTGGATGTGGGCGGGGCGCCATGCGTTGAGGTGGTTCTTCCACGGGTACGCGCCGGGCTTGATGGTGGTGAAGGAGTAGGAACCGTCGGCGCCGGTGATGCAACGTCCGACGCCGGTGAAGTTGGGGTCGAGCGGGGCGGGGTGCTGGTCACGCTTGTGGATGTAGCGGCCGGCGGCGTTGGCCTGCCAGATTTCCACGAGCTGGCCCGCAACCGGGCGGCCGTCGCCGTCCAGGACGCGGCCGGAGACGATGATGCGTTCGCCCTGGGGTTCGCCGTTGTGCTGGATGGTCAGGTCCGACTCCAGCGCGTGCACGTCCTGGTGACCGAAGGCGGGCGAGTAGAGCTCGATCGTTTCCGGGTCGGCATGGTGCAGGCTCTTGGTGGGGTGGCGCAAGATGCTGCTGCGGTACGGCGCATAGTCCAGGCGCGGCATGGTCTCAGGAGCCTTGCCGTCCTTCAGGGCCTGGGCGTACTTGTCGCCGATCGCCTTGATCTCGGCACTGAGGTCCGCCTGCGTCTCCACCTTTCCGGCGTCAGGGGCGGCGTGTGGCTCGGCCGGCGGCACGAGTTCCTCTGATTCAAGGGCTTGCGCGGTGTTGTCTTGCGGCACAACCGGCTCCTTTCTGTGGCTTCGTTGTCAACTTCGTTGTCAGGGTGCAGGCAGCTATGCCCGGTGGAGTGAGTCGTATTGGACGGCGTGGCGGACTGGCGCGTTCGGGGCTCCGTAACCGTCGTAGTTGCCCCGGCGCTCCACCATTTCGAAGAACACGCTGCCCACGGTGGCGGTGTAGAAGTGGAGGAATTCACCGTTGGCGTCCCGGTCATACAGGAGGTTGAGCTCCTTGAGGGTGGCCAGGAAACCCGGTTCAAGATCGAACCGCGCGTCCAGGTCCTCGTAGTAGTTGGCCGGAATCTGCAGGAACTCAAGGCCACGTTCCCGTGCTGACCGGGCTGTTGCCACGAGGTCATCCACGGCGAAGGCGATGTGTTCCTGATAAGTCTTGGGCATTGACGCCTGCTGCACGGGTGCCAGGTTCAGCACCAGCCGGACTGTACCGTTGCTGGTCTGCATGACCTGCGAGCGCACCAAGCCGCTGGGGCTGGGTACCTCGGCGAACGGCTGCGGTTCCAGGGCGAGGGCGCTGGTGTAGAAAAGGACAGCTTCATCAAAGTGCTGCCAAGGCTGGGCGAGGTTTACGTGGTCAATGACCGCTGTCTGGGCTGCCCGCGGGTGCTCCAGCCCTTCGCCGAATTCCTGCGTCCACGCCGCTGTGCCGTCGGGGCTGCCTTGGCACAGGAAGATCTCCGTGGAGTCCGGGGCGGAGATGCCTTGGAACACTTCCTCGTCAGCCTGGACCTTGCGGGCCACCACAGGGGCCTTGAGCTGCTGGGCGCGGGCGGAGGCAATCACTGGAGAGTCGACGTCGAACCCCAAAGCGGCGATAGCCGGTTCCGTGTGCAAGGCGGCTTGCTCGTTGATGATCACGCGGGCCTGGCCCATGGTCCAGAGTTGGACGTCCTTGGTGCGGTGCCGGCCCTCGAACTCGAAGCCAAGCTGGCCCAGGAGTTTTTCCAGCTGCACGGTGTCGTCGGCCTTGACCTCCGCGAAGTTGAACCCTGCGGGCTCGTTCACCTTGGGCAGGGTGGCCAGTTCCATGGGATAACGACGGCGGCCGGCGGCTTTTTGTTCGGATGCCCCGGCGGCGGTTTCTGCGGAGGTGCTTGCGAGCCACTTGGCGCTCTGCTCCTCCAACCAGATGAGTGAGCGCATGGCATCCACGGCCGTGCGCTCCACGTCCGACTGGCGGAACACGTCATTGAACACCTCCAGGGACACCGGTCCCGTGTAGCCTGCCCGGACCACGTGGCCCATGAACTTGGCGAGCTCGAACTGGCCCTCCCCGGGGAAAACCCGGTAGTGGCGGCTCCAGGACAGCACGTCCATGGAGAGCTTGGGGGCGTCGGCCACCTGGACAAAGAAGATCTTGTCCGCGTTGATGTCCTCGATGGGCGCGGTGTCCCAGTCACGGGAAAGGATGTGGAACGAGTCCAGGCACGTGCCCAGGTTGGGGTGGTCCACTGCCTCCACCAAGCGGTAGGCGTGCTCGTAGTCGTTGACGTGCTTGCCCCATGCCAGGGCCTCGTAGGCCACCCTGACGCCGTGCTCCCCCGCCAGCGCGGCAAGCTGCGCGAGCTGTTCTGCCCGCAGTTGGTCATCGTCGATCGTGGTCGTAGCCACGTTGGAGCAGACCAGGATGGTGTCCATGCCAAGGCGCGCCATGAGCCTGAACTTGGCCTCGGCCCGCTTGAGGTTGGCTTTCAGCAGGTCCGGAGTGACGCCGTCGAAATCGCGGAACGGCTGGTAGAGGTCCAGGCTCAAGCCGAGGTCGGCGGCCATCTTGCGGATATCTTCAGGACTGAGTGGCGACGTGACCAAGTCCTGCTCAAAGATCTCGATGCCGTCGAAGCCCGCAATGGCGCAGGCCTGCATCTTCTCTTTCAGTGTGCCGGAGAGGCAGACGGTGGCGATCCCGGTGCGCATCAGTGGGCCGCCTTCACGAGTGCCGATTCTTCGGTGGCGATGAGCTCAAGGAAGTGTTCACGCATGCGGTCGCGGTCGGCGTCTTTGCCGGTGAAGAGCTTGAAAGCGTCCGCCGCCTGGCCGACTGCCATGCGGCCGCCGTCGAGCACGTCGCAACCCTTGGCGCGCGCTTCGCGGACCAGCTGCGTTTCGATAGGGCGATAGACGATGTCCGCCACCCAGTGGCGGGGTTCCAGCAGCTCGATGTCGAGCGGCAGTCCGGGATGGGCAGCCATGCCGATCGGGGTGCAGTGGACCAGGCCGTCGGCGAGGGGCATGACGTTTTTCAAGTCGGCCGGCGTGTGCGCGGTGATGTTCGCGACCGGGAAAAGTCCACTGAGCTCAGTGGCACGCTCGGCCGCGCGGCTGGCGTCCATGTCCACAAGGTCCAGATGCTTGACGCCGGCTTTGAGGAGCGCATAGGCGACCGCGGACCCGGCACCTCCCGCGCCCAACTGGACGACGCGGTCCAGCTTGGCTGCGGACAGCCCGTCGGTGAGTGCCGAACCGAAGCCGGAGAAGTCCGTGTTGTGGCCGATGAACCGGCCATCCCGGATCAGGACGGTGTTGACGGCGCCCAGGCGATCGGCGTCGTCGGACACCTCATCAAGGTGCTGCAGCACCAGCTGCTTGCACGGGTGCGTGATGTTGAGGCCGTTGAAGCCCATGCGGCCGGCGGCTGTGAGGAGATCCCCGACGGCGGTTGCCGGCAACGCGAGATCCAGAAGGTCGATGGGGCGGTACAGCAAGCGAAGGCCCTGCACATCGGCCTCGCGTTCATGCATGGGCGGAGTCAGCGACGGCATGACGCCTTCGCCTATCAGGCCCACCAAAACGGATTCGGCTCGGTTGCTCATCCTCAAGCTCCTTTTACTTCGGCACCGCGGACTTTGGATTTTCTGGGTCCACGGGGCCGGGTGATATCGAGATTACTACAAATGTTCATATTCCGCACGCATGTTCTTATAGCGAACATTTTCGGCGTGCGCACCCAACTAGGTCGCAGTTAAGCGCGTTTAGAGGGGTCAAAACGCGCACTAATGCGACCTAGTTGGGTGGGTGGGGTGGGGGTGGGGGTGGGTGGGGTGGGCGGGGTGCGTGGGGGTGGGTGGGTTTGGCATGGGGTGGGTTAGCGCTGGGGCAGGCGGGCCGCCAGCTCGGCTGCGGCCTCCTGCAAGGTAGGGACGTGGGAAACCAGCTCCTCCATGGTCATTCGGAAGACCGGCACAGCTACGGCCACGGAAGCGAATGCGTTGCCTTGGGCGTTGAGGACGGGGACTGCGACTGCGCGCATGCCGATCTCATTCTCTTCATCCATGACCGCGTAGCCCTGGCGCCGGACCTGCTCGATCTCCTCGCGGAATTTGTCGCGGTCCGTGATGGAGTGTTCCGTCAGCGGATCCAAGGGAAGCTCCTCCAGGAGCCGCTTCCGCTCAACCTCCTCCTCGAAGGCGACGATCGCCTTGCCCACGGAGGTGGTGTGGAGCGCGCCGAGATGCCCGGGGTCACTGGTTACGCGGAACGTTTTGGGCCCGTCCACCTTATTGACCGTCAGGTGGTGGTCTCCATCGCGAACCGAGAGGATAGTGGCCTCATGGGTGCGTTCGGTAACCCGCTGCAGGACCGGGAGCGCCGTGGCCGCGAAGCCATGGTGGTTGGAGACGCGCTGTCCCAGCTGGAACACGCGCAGGCCAAGATGGTAGCGCCGCCCGTCCGGCTCGTAGTCCACAAAGCCGTCGCGGGTGAGCGAACCCAGCAGTCGATACGTGGTGCTGAACGGCAGCTCCGCCGCCCTGGCCAGATCTGCGGCGCTCGCCCCCTTCGGCTCGTCACCCAGCAGAACAAGCAGGCTCAGCGCCTTGCCCACCATGTCCGTTTTTGTGCCCTCTTTCACATTCATAGTTCGATGCTCTCATATGGTGAGAGCTATTTCTAGATAGTGGTGACATCTCTTGACAAGTGACCGCTCTCACAGCCAGTATTGCTGTATTGCACAAGTAGCTCTCACCATGTGGTTACTTTTGGGACGATCCGGCCGCACCTAGCCCTCGATCTCCCGCAGAAGCTTGATCCGCGACATCGTCGTCACAGAAGGAACTCCCATGAGCCAAACAATGCCGTCAGCGACGCCCGGCACTGAAACCACCACCGGCACTCCCAAGAAAGCGGCCCTCGCCAGCTTCCTTGGCAGCGCGGTGGAGTACTACGACTTCTTTATCTTCGGTTCGGCAGCGGCGCTGATCTTCCCGCATGTGTTCTTCCCGGACGCCGACGCCAACGCAGCCATCATGTCTTTCGCCACCTTCGGCTTCGCTTACGTTGCCCGCCCGGTGGGAGCGATCATCCTGGGCCACTTCGGGGACAGGATCGGCCGTCAGAAAGTCCTCATGTTCACCCTGGTGCTTATGGGTGCCGCAACCTTCGTGATCGGATGCCTTCCTGACTTCAAGACCATCGGCTGGTGGGCCCCGGTCCTGCTGGTGCTGGCACGGCTGGCCCAAGGCCTTTCGGCCGCAGGCGAGCAAGCCGGCGCTTCGTCGATGACCCTTGAGCACGCTCCGGACAACCGGCGTTCCTTCTTCACCTCCTGGACCCTCACGGGCACCCAGGGCGGTCAGATCCTTGCCGCCCTCGTCTTCATCCCCGTGGTGGCCCTCCCGGACGAGATCAAGTACGGCATCGGCTGGCGCATCCCGTTCTGGCTCAGCGCGGTTGTTGTGATCGTGGCCTACTTCATCCGCCGCACCCTGCACGAGCCCCCGGCCTTCGCAGAAGCCAAGAAGCACAACCAGATCGCCAAGCTTCCCGTCGCCGACCTCCTGAAGCTGCACTGGCGCGACGTCCTGCGCGTTGTGTGCTGCGCGTTCATCGCTGCGGTGAGCACCGTGTTCGGCACCCTGGCCATCAAGTACGCACAGGATGTGGCCCATGTAAGCAGCACCATCACGCTGTGGCTCGTGGTGGTAGCCAACGTCGTTGCCCTGGGTACGCAGCCGCTCTTCGGCACCCTGGCTGACAAGATTGGCCGGAAGCCCGTCTTCATCTACGGCGCTATTGCCAGTGCCATCATGACTCCCGTTTTCCTTCTGACGCTCGAATCCGGAAACGTCCCCCTGATGTTCCTGGTGTCAGTCGTCTTCTTCTCATTCGGTTACGCCGCTGCGAACGCCGTTTGGCCGTCCTTCTACGGTGAAATGTTCAGCACCAAGGTTCGGTTCTCCGGCTTGGCCATCGGCACGCAGCTCGGCTTCCTCATGGCAGGTTTCGCCCCGGCAATCGTCACGGCCATGGGCGGCACCAAGGCCGGCGGCTGGGTACAGATCTCCATCTTCAGCGGAATCATTTGTGCCATTGCCGCAGTCTCCGCCCTGACTGCCCGCGAATCAGCGAAGGTACCAACCGCGGAACTGGGCCTGCGCAAGTAGACCGCCCCAAAAAAACGTTCGCCTCCCGGTTCACGAAGAACCGGGAGGCGAACGTTTTCTATGTACTCCTACAGGGGATTCAGTTTCACCGACTGGAATTTACCCCCACCGGTCCCGGCGTACAGGAGCAAAGTTCCGTCACCGGCTACTCCCACCACCGACGGGTTGCCGGTACCCGTGAAGCCATTGCCCAGAGCGGCGATGCTGGAGAACATGTTCCAGCCGGATCCCAGGTTCACGCGGGAAAGGAAGCCACCCGAACCGTTGCCCGGGTAGAGCCACAATCCCCCGTCGGAAGCACGGCCCAGCAGGTCTTCGCGGCCGTCGCCGTTGAAGTCCCCTGCCTGGAGGACCAGGTTGAACATGTTCCATCCGGTGCCGATCTGCTTCCGCGCAAGGAAACCACCGGCGCCGTCACCCGGATAGAGCCACAGCACGCCGTCCACAGTCTGCCCAATGATGTCGGCTTTACCGTCGCCGGAGAAGTCGCCCGGTGCCAGCAGCTGCGTGAAACCCTGCCAGCCCATCCCGATCTGCCGACGGGCAAGGAACTTCCCCTTGCCATCGGTCGGGTAGAGCCAGAGCGTCCCGTCAGGGGCCCGGCCCACCAAATCCGGCCGTGAATCGCCGTCGAAATCTCCGGCACTGAGGATGGTGTCGAACATGTTCCAGCCCGACCCCACCTGCACCCGCGGCAGGAAACCACCGGAACCGTTGCCCGGATACAGCCACAGCGTGCCGTCCTTGCTCCGCGCCAGGACGTCCGCCACGCGGTCGCCGTTGAAGTCGCCCGCTTCCCACACTTGGTCGAAGGCGGTCCAGCCGGTGCCGATCGCCAGACGATCGGCGAAGCCGCTGCCGTCACCCGGGTAGATCGTCATGGCGCCGCCCGCGGCCGCGGCCAGCACGTCGTCGGACTTGTCCCTTGTCAGGTCCTCGCCACCGATCAGGTCGCCCGCGCTGTTCCAACCACTTCCGACGGCGGCACGCGGCAAGAAGCCACCCTTGCCGTTGCCGGGGTAGACGTAGAGGGTACCGTCGCCGGCGCGGGCAAGAAGCCCTGCGGTTCCGCCGCCGAATGAACCCGCCGGCGCGAGGGTGTTGAAGGCATCCCAGCCCTGGCCCAACAGCACCTGGCTTTGGAATCCGCCGAAACCGTCCCCCGGGTACAACCAGAGACGCCCGTCCGGGCTGGAGGCGATAACGTCGGCGCGGCCGTCCCCGGAGAAATCGCCCGGTGCTACCAGCTGGGTGAATCCTTGCCAGCCGAATCCCACTTGGCTCCGGGAGAGGAAGCCGCCCTTTCCGTTGCCCGGGTAGAGCCAGAGCCCGCCGTCGCTGGTCCGGGCGAGGACGTCAGCGAAACCGTCACCGTTGAAGTCCGCAGTGCCGAAAACCGCGTTGAAAATGCCCCAACCGGAACCGATCTGGACAGGATCGGCAAGCCGGTTCCCCGGCAGGCCGCGGAACAGCAAGAGGGAACCGTCGGCCTCTCGGGAGATGACATCGGCGAGCTTGTCGCCGTCGAAGTCGCCGGCCGAGAACCGCATACGCGTCTTGAGCTTCGGATCGGCGTTGATGGTGACCGTTGCCGACGTGGCAGAAACGGAATCGATGGTCACCTGGGTGCCGGTATGGGTGGTGAAGGTCCTGCCCGCCGGCCACGAGTGGTTCTTGGCGTACCAGGGCTCGGTGAACGGGACCGTTGACGGCATGAGGATCAGCGACGACGCAATGGTCGCCCCGCCGCGTTGGACAATCTTGACGCCCTTGTTGCCCTCTTGGCCCGGGTTCTTCAAATACGAGTCATAACCCACCGGTTGCCGAAGTTCGAGGTAGTACACCTCTTTACTGACGGGGTCGGTGAATTTGATGGCACGCTGGGCGTCGGTTCCGCCCCACGGTTTGAGGGTGTAGCTCTTCACACCACCCGCGACTCCGACGTCGCGGATTTCATCGCCCCGGCCGAGCCCTGCATAGTCCCAGAACGACGAGCTGATCACAGGCTGGTTGTACTGCGCCGCGCCCATGATGTCCGTGGTGTCGCCGTATTCGCGGATGTAGCAGGAAGGATCGGTGAACCTGCCGCTGCTGTCCGTTCCCACATCTGGAACGCCGCTGCCGCACTGCAGCGCATCGGCGTGCATCAAACCGATGACGTGGCCGAACTCGTGGCTCATCACGTTGTTGGAGAAGCTGCTCAGCTGCGGCAACAGGACCCTGCCGCTGTAGCTGCCGCTGCTGTAGCCGGCGCCGAGCGCGTTGCCGGACAGGGTGGATGAGGGAATGAAGATCACCAGCGCGGTGTACGGGCTGGCCTGCCACTTCATCTCGCTGGTGATGGTGGACATGATGACGCTGTAGTGGTCAGTGGACCGCGCCTTGGACTGGAATCCGGACACCTTGCTGTCCACGGTCATCGACAAGCGATTGTTGGTCATCGCCTTCCAGTAACTGCTGGTCGAGGCCACCACCTGCTCGGCACCGGCCATGGAAACGGTGTTCGAATTGTCCGCCAGCTTCGCCGTTACCAGACGGACGCGGATATCGCCGCTGGGACCCGTGGCGGCCACGCCGTCCCGCAGGAGGACTTCGACGTCGGAAGGTCCTTGTGCGGCCTGCGCACCTGCGCGCGGGTCGCTGGACTGGGTGTCACCGCCTTGGGGGGCACCGCCCAAAGGCGTCTCGAACACGTGGTCCGAATGGGGCGTCCCCTCGACGAACTTTACGTTCGGATTGTCCGGCGAGGGCAGCGGAACGGCCGTTGCCGGGGCTTGGGCAAAAATGAGGCTGGAGGCGAAAACCAGCAGGCCGGTGGACACGGCAATTGACCGCTGCAAGAAACCCATCAAAATCTCCCAGAGATGGAGCCTTTGGTTCCCGTGAGTCTCAAGAACCGACATCAGGGTACAGCGGCAGGCTTGCGGGCCTGCGGAAGAGGCGGCCAACCGTCGGCGCGTCTTACCGCCGCGGGCAGGTCCCGGCGTCGAGCGTGTCCGGAAACCCGGGCAGCGCGCAATGCTTACCGGGCCCTAACCATGCGGAAATACTGCGGCAACAATGCCCCGCCACACTGGAATGGCCGGCAAGCGCAGGCACC
This sequence comes from Paenarthrobacter sp. YJN-5, assembly GCF_015040095.1. Classification (NCBI taxonomy): domain Bacteria; kingdom Bacillati; phylum Actinomycetota; class Actinomycetes; order Micrococcales; family Micrococcaceae; genus Paenarthrobacter; species Paenarthrobacter sp. YJN-5. The sequence continues at coordinate 264,244 of NZ_CP053544.1, read as the reverse complement.
AGTTCCAGCTCCAGCCAGGAGGACACCATGCTGAAGGAAGCCAAATCCCGAACAACACGTATTCGCGCTATCAGCCAGCTCCATCGTGGAGACGAAATCGAGGCCCGACTGTCCGTTGGACCCGCTTACGATGACGTGGTCATTCGCCGCGGTCGGGTCCAGGAAACAGCCCCTGGAATCGGCGTCGTGTGGATCATGGACCACGCCTCCGGGATGAGGAAAGCCATCAATACCGACGAATGCAGTGTTTGGCGCGTCGCCTGAGCGACCCCGCACCAGAGCAGAACCCCGGCGCCACACCCCGCGCCCGTTCAGCCGCCGGCCACGGATTGGATAATCAACACCTCCTGGCCGCCCGCTACCTCCGTATCAAGCCCCTTGAGCCGCCGGACCTCGTCACCGTTCACGTAAATATTCACGAAACGGCGGAGGGCACCGGTTTCATCACGCAAACGCCGGGCAAGTACCGGATACTCACCGGTCACAGTGTCCAGCAACTGTCCAACGGTCACGGCCCCGTCGGCGGACGCAGTCAGGTAGGACTGTCCGCCGACGAGTGGCTGCAGGACACCGGGAAGCACGACCGTAATGTCAGCCACCATTGGTCCTAACCGGGTACAGGGTCGCTGGCGGGACTTTCAGGATTCCCGTCCACTTGGGCGGCTGCATCGACGATCACTGCTGCTTCTGCCAGGACGTTGGCTTCTGCTGCCGCCAAGGGCGCTTCCAAGCCCGCCGGATTTCCAACCACGACGGCGGCCCTCACGCACAGCACGTCCGGCAAGTGCGAGATCACTTCGGTGAAGGTGCCACCCTCATCAGCACTCGCATAGACCGATCCGCCGCGGGTTCCGAAGTAAACGCCAACGGGTTCGGCTGTATCCACGGCGGCGGCGTCACGCAGCACTGCGTTGTATTCGTGGTCCGGGAGCCCGGCGTGAAGCTCGGTCCAGGAGTCGCCGGCATCGTCCGTGCGGTGGACACTCAGTTTGCTGTCCGGCGGGATACGTTCGCCGTCCGCCTTCAGGGGAATGACCCAGGCCGTACCCTCGCGGCGGGGGTGCGTCAGCATGACGAAGCCGAAGTCAGCGGGCAGGCCCTCCGCGATCGAGCTCCAGTTCTCCCCGCCATCATCCGTCCGGTACACGCCGTGATGGTTCTGGGCGTAGAGCCGCCCCTCCACCGTGGCATCGGCCGCGATCTTGTGGACACACTGACCGAACTCCGGGTTGGGATCGGGCATGAAGTAGGCCGAGATTCCCTTGTTCCGGGGCTCCCAGGAGGTGCCGCCGTCCAGCGAGGTATAGACGCCGCCCGTGCTCATGGCGATGTGTACTTGCTCGCCGCTGGGATCCACCACGATCGAGTGGGCCGCCGCACCTCCGTAACCGGCACCCCATTCACTGCGGTGGGGGTGGTCCCAAAGTCCGCGGTTCAACTCGAAGTGTTCGCCGCCGTCGGTGGATTTCCACACGGAAATGGGCTCGCAACCTGCCCAGACGACGCCGGGGCGGGAATCGGCGTCGGGATATATCTGCCAAATGCGTTCCAGGGCGGCGTCGGTGCCGTCCGGAAACTTAATGGCGCCGTGCTCTGGTTCGGTCCACGTCGCGCCCAGATCGTCCGAGTGCGCCACGGTGGGCCCCCAGTGTTCGGAGCGGACGCCGACCATGATCCGTGTTTTGCCGTCCCGCGTACCTATCCCGATGCTCGGTATCTCACTCATCAGGAAGTGCGGGCCGGAGAAGGACCAATCTATGCGGTCCGGGCTGGTCGCCAGCCACAGACCCTTCTTGGTCCCGATCGCCAAGACATAACTCTCTGCGGTATTTGGGGTTGCCATGATCCCCATCGAACCATCGTGGGATGGGGAGGGCAATGGGTTCTTGGTGGCTATGTGGACAACAACGTGACTCTGACATCAGGCAGCGGAAGAGATTCGCATCACTTTCCAGCACCTCCGCGCACTACCTATTCGCGAAGGTGTGTTGCAACCGGGCAACCCTTCTGCTCTCTGGCAAGCGCGCCATTGAACTGAGTCTCTTTAGATTGGGGAATCTATGAAAAGGCTAGGCAGCATCGCGTTGGCATCAACGCTCGCGGTTGGCAACACATTGATCGGCAGTCAAGCTGCCAAGGCAACTAGGTTGCTCCATGGGCAACTAGTTCGACTGTTCGGGGGGAATGGTTAACACATGGCTATTGATTCAGGACAAAATTCTGAGAGTTTAGGTCAGCGCCCAAAACGCGGGATAAAGGCTTTCACAAAAGCTACATTGATAGCTATCTTGCTTGGCGGCACGCTCGGATTCAGCGCAGGCGCCGCATACGCCACGAATACGCAAAGTCTTATAGGCCAGTTCTCGACTGGTGGGAGGACATACCAAACGTTGGCCGCGCTTGATACAACGTGGGACGGCGGTCGTGGGAGTGCAGCATCTTTTATTTATGCCCAAGGAGGTGACGTCCCCGTCGGCTGGATGTACGCACGCGGCCGTGCCTTTATTGGCGGAAACTTCTGCGATGAGGGATGGGAGGCTTACAACGGCATAGTCGCCCACCAACTTGATAACGGTGTATGGCTTTCATGCGGCTACGGGGCCTACCAGTCCTATGGAGTCGTCGGCGCTTGGAACGGCAACAGCTACAACTACTACTACACCTACCGGACACCAGCCGCATACGGGGGGCTCTAGGCATGAAATCATTTACTAAGCACCGCAGGGCCTTCGGGGTCGCGGCCACTACCGTCGCTATTGCAATCGGCGGTGTAGTTGGGTTTGCCATCACCACGGCAAACGCCGGAGCACCTACCGTCCTAATCGAAAAAGGAGACAAGGTGGACTTCCCCAAGAACGCTCGAGGAGACACCTTCGGGTCAGCAATGGATGCGCGAACACCGGCCGACGAGCCAGATCTCATAAGTGCCATTGGGGACGACGGAAAGATCGGATATCTAAAGAAGGCTGACCTGGATCAGGGAACCCCTAACTCGCCGGAAGAAGCCATTCAGATGCAGAATGCTCGGAAGGACGGCTCTGGACGGGTTTTGAAACTCTACGCCGAAGACGGTACGACCGTCATCGGTCAACGCACAGTAGGCAAGGCCGCACCCTAGGTCAGGTCCAAACAGACGAATCCGTTTGACGTAGGCAGCCGCCCTTCTGCAGCAGGGTGGCTGCTTCGTTTTGCCTGCATTAGGCGTGGGTCGCATCGGGTTCAGTGGTGGCTGCAGTGGAAGCCAGGCCCCGATGCGGACCCGGTTCTGTTCGCACGTCATTCTTGAGATGCGGAGCCGCGCACCTCTTCCACCGGAAGATCGAAACGGAGGGCGCGGACGCGACTGGGAGGGTTTACAAAGAAGTCTTTGCAAAGGTATCTTTGCATTACCGTAAAACCCTTATCCGAAAGAAGGTGGGTCCCTTGTTTGAGCGAGTCCGACTCCTGTTCACCCACACCAGCGCCCCGGTTGAAGAGCCCTCAACCCGGTTCAATGGAGTCCTCCTCCAGCAGATGCGTGACGATGTGTACGTCTTCATGCACCAGATCGACCCACGGCAATAAACCTCCGCAGCAGCAACCGCGCGCACAGGCCGGGCGCGGCTGCGGTCCACGGTTCTCTCGTAGGCTGTAGTCCATGAGCGAAGACCATCAGACGCCCTCGCCGGAGGAACCCGCAACCGCTGATACCACCGCCGACAGGACAGTTGACTTCGTCTCCCTGAAGGCCTTGGCACACCCATTGCGGATTCAGTTGCTCGAGGTGCTTTCCAGCTACGGCGCCCAGACAGCCAGCAGCATCGCCCAGCGACTGGGCGAGTCAAGCGGTGCCACGAGCTACCACCTGCGCCAGCTCGCCAAGCACGGGTTCGTGCGGGAAGTGGCCGGCAAAGGCACTGCCCGGGAACGCTGGTGGGAAAGGCCGCCCGGATCGCTCACCATTTCGACGCCGGATCTCGCCTCGAACCCGGCCAGCCGGGAAGTAGCGCGGCTGGTCAACCACGAGATGGGAGTCCAACGGGCCAAGGTGCTGGAGGACTTCCTGGACCAGTCCCTGGACGTACTCCCCACGGAATGGACCGAGGCCAGCATGATCGCCACGCTCCACACCCACCTGACGTGCGGGCAGTTGGCAGAGCTCACCAAGGAAACGGAGACGTTCCTGCGTTCGCGGTTGGACAAGTACCGAGGGCAGCAGGGAGAACCGGGCACGCGACCGGTGCAGATCCAGTTCAACGCGTTCCCCGTCGTGGACCCGCGCCGGCCCAGCGACGGCAACCAATCGCCGTCGTTATCCACATAAGGCGTAGTACACCGAAATACGACGCAGTGTGTCAGACCCCCGCCCGTAGTCTGTTCATATGGCCCGTTTTGCGCTCGATATTGATGCTGTCCCCCGCCCTGCCCGTTCCCAGTCTCTGCTGGATGCTGTGAACCACCGAGTGGTGATCGCCGACGGCGCCATGGGCACCATGCTGCAGGGCCGGGACCTTTCACTGGAGACCGACTTCCAAAACCTGGAAGGCTGCAACGAAATCCTCAACGACACGCGTCCGGATGTCATCGGAGACATCCACGACGCCTACTTCGCAGTGGGCATCGATGCAGTGGAAACCAACACCTTCGGCGCCAACTGGTCCAACCTGTCGGACTACGGCATTGATGACCGCATCGAGGAACTGGCCAGGAAAGGCGCCCGGATCGCCCGCGAGCGCGCCGAGGCAGCAGAGGCCAAGGACGGCCGCGAGCGCTGGGTCCTTGGTTCCATGGGGCCGGGCACCAAGCTCCCCAGCCTCGGCCACACCACTTACGACTACCTGAAGCAGACCTTCGCGTTGCAGGCGGAAGGCCTGATCGACGGCGGCGCGGATGCATTCCTGATCGAAACCAGCCAGGACCTCCTGCAGACCAAAGCTGCCGTGAATGGTTGCAAGCAGGCGATTGTTTCCCGTGGTGTCCGGCTCCCGATTTTCGTCGAAGTAACGGTCGAGACCACGGGCACCATGCTGATGGGTTCGGAAATCGGCGCTGCCCTGACCGCGCTGGAGCCGCTGGGCGTGGACGCCATCGGCCTCAACTGCGCCACCGGCCCGGACGAGATGAGCGAGCACCTCCGGCACCTGTCCAAGCAGTCCTCGGTGGCTATCGCCTGCATGCCCAACGCCGGCCTGCCGATCCTGGGGGCGAACGGCGCGCATTACCCGCTCTCCCCGGCGGAACTCGCCACAGCGCACGAGCAGTTCGTGCGTGAATTTGGCCTTGGCCTGGTGGGCGGCTGTTGCGGTACGACGCCGGAGCACCTGGCCGCCGTCGTCGAACGTCTTGAACCCTTCCGCACTATCAGCAACGCCCCCGACGCCGGCACGGCGGCCGGGAACGGCGACGGCCCCGCGCGGGTCCCCAGCGAACGCGAACCGGGCGTCGCATCCCTGTACCACCACGTGCCCTTCGACCAGGAGTCGGCCTACCTGGCGATCGGCGAGCGCACCAACGCCAACGGGTCCAAGGCGTTCCGCCAGGCCATGCTGGAAGAGCGCTGGGATGACTGCGTCGATATCGCCCGCGAGCAGGTACGCGTCGGCGCGCATTTGCTGGACGTATGCGTTGACTACGTTGGCCGGGACGGCGTGGCGGATATCCAGGAAGTGGTGTCCCGCTTCGCTTCGGCTTCCACGCTTCCCTTGGTCATTGACTCCACCGAACCGCCGGTCCTGAAGGCAGGGCTGGAGCTCATCGGTGGACGCCCGGTGGTCAACTCCGTCAACTACGAGGACGGCGACGGTCCCGGGAGCCGCTTTGCCCGGATCATGCCCCTCGTGAAGGAACACGGTACGGCCGTGATCGCCCTGACAATCGATGAGCAGGGCCAGGCACGGACCACCGAGGGCAAGGTGTCCATCGCTTCTCGCCTGGTTGATTCCTTGGTGGCTGAGTGGGGCATGCGGGTTGAAGACATCATTGTGGACGCCCTGACCTTCCCCATCGCCACGGGCCAGGAGGAAACCCGCCGCGACGGCATCGAAACCATCGAGGCCATTCGGCAAATCACCACCAAGTACCCGGGCATCCAGACCACGCTCGGCGTCTCCAACGTCTCCTTTGGCCTGAACCCGGCGGCGCGCATGGTGCTCAACTCGGTGTTCCTGCACGAGGCCGTACAGGCCGGCCTCACCAGCGGCATCATTGACGCCGCCAAGATCGTGCCTCTCGCCTCGCTGCCTGAAGAGCAGCGCAAGGTTGCGCTTGATCTCGTATGGGACCGCCGCGAGTACGACGCCGATGGAAACGTCACGTACGATCCCCTGGCCACCATGCTGGACCTGTTCGCTGGCGTCGACAGCGCAGCGCTTAAGGACCAGCGCGCGGCGGAACTGGCCGCCCTGCCCACCGGCGAACGCCTGCAGCGGCGCATTATCGACGGCGAGGGCAAGGGACTCGAGGAGGACCTGGACCTGGCACGCAGCGAAGGCATGACGGCCCTTGGCATCATCAACGACCAACTGCTCGAGGGCATGAAGGTGGTTGGCGAACGCTTCGGTGCCGGCGAGATGCAGTTGCCGTTCGTGCTTCAGTCCGCAGAGGTCATGAAGAATGCGGTGGCCCTGTTGGAGCCGCACATGGAGAAGTCGGATTCCTCGGGTAAGGGCACCATGGTGATCGCCACGGTCCGCGGCGATGTGCACGATATCGGCAAGAACCTGGTGGACATCATCCTCACCAACAACGGCTACAAAGTGGTGAACATCGGTATCAAGCAAGGCATTGCCGAGATCATTGCCGCTGCTGAGGAGCACGACGCCGACGTGATCGGCATGTCCGGGCTGCTGGTGAAGTCCACCGTGGTGATGAAGGAGAACCTCGCCGAGCTCCAGTCCCGTGGCCTTGCGAAGAAGTGGCCCATCATCCTTGGGGGCGCAGCGTTGACCCGTGCTTACGTTGAGCAGGACCTGGCGGAGCAGTTCGAAGGGACTGTCCGGTACGCCAAGGATGCGTTCGAGGGACTCTCGCTCATGGAGCCGCTGGTGCAGGTGGCCCGCGGCGCCGACCCGGATTCGGTGGGCCTTCCTCCGTTGAAAAAGCGCATCCACAAGGGCGGGGCGAAGTTTACGGTGACTGAACCGGAGGCAATGCCCGGCCGGTCCGACGTCGTCGCGGACAACCCCGTTCCGACGCCGCCGTTCTGGGGCACCCGCATTGTTCGCGGCGTGGCCCTGCACGACTACGCCGCGTTGCTCGATGAGCGCGCCACGTTCATGGGCCAGTGGGGCCTGAAGCCGGGCCGGGGTGAGGACGGCGCCTCCTACGACGAGCTGGTGGAACTTGAGGGGCGTCCCCGCCTCCGGTATTGGCTGGACCGGATCCTCGGCGAAGGAATGCTGGATGCTTCGGTGGCCTACGGCTACTTCCCGGTGGTGGCCGAAGGCGAGCAGGTAGTGGTGCTGCATCACGGAGAGGACTCCGACGGCGTCCTCGGGACCCCGGGCCTCCTCGCCCCCGACGGCGGCTCAGGCGGTGCAGTGGGCTCCGAGCGGTTGCGTTTCGACTTCCCCCGCCAGCGCCGCGACCGGCACCTGTGCCTCGCCGACTTTGTGCGATCCCGGGAGTCCGGCCAGATCGACGTCCTGCCCGTGCAGTTGGTGACCGCGGGCGCGAAGATCGAGGAGTTCACCTCCAAGATGTTCGCGGCCAACCAATACCGCGACTACTACGAACTCAATGGGCTGGTCATGCAGCTCACCGAGGCGCTGGCTGAGTTCTGGCATGCGCGAATCCGGTCCGAACTGGGCTTTGCCGACGAGGAGCCCAAGGACAAGGCCGGGTACTTCAAACTGGATTACCGCGGCGCACGGTTCTCGCTGGGCTACCCCGCCTGCCCGGATATGGAAGACCGCCGGAAGGTGACTGAACTGCTGAAGCCCGAGCGGATGGGTGTGGTCCTTAGCGATGAGCTGATGCTGCACCCCGAGCAATCGACGGACGCGTTCGTGTTCCACCACCCGGAGGCGAAGTACTTCAAGGTGTGAGTTAAACACCGTTGAAGGCCCGGGCTTGCATGGCCCGGGCCTCCGAAGGTTGCGGCGTGGTGTCTGGAAGTGTCTAGCGGACCAGCTGGCGGTCTCCCGGCTGCCCGCGCCCCAGCTGGGCGAGGACCTGACCCACGATCAGCTCCGGGCTGTTGTTGATCCCGGCCGAAATGTGGCGCTCATCCGCTTCCGGGGCTTCGAGGGTTTCCAGCTGGGAAGCCAGCAACGTGGCAGGCATGTACTCGTGAACCCGGGCGTTGATCCGCTCGCTGATGGTTCCGGCACTGCCGGTGAGATGGACAAACGCGGCATCCCGCGCATAGGAGCGAAGAATCAGCGCAACGCCTTGCGCAGTCCCATGACCCGTTCAACGATGACCACCACGGCCAGGGAGATCAGGATGAGGATGACGGACAGCGCTGCGACGGCGGCGTCGGCTGAGTTTTCTACGTACCTCAGCACCTGGACCGGCAGTGTCGGAAGGCCCGATTCCGCAACGAACAGGGAAATCACGGCCTCATCGAAGGAGACGATGAAAGCAATGACGCCTCCCGCGATCACTCCAGGCTGAATGATGGGCAGCGTAACCCTGCGGAACACGGTCCAGGAGTTCGCTCCGAGGATCCGGGCTGCGGCTTCACAGGACGTGTCCGTGGTAGCCAGGCTCATCAGCGTGGTCCTGATGACGAACGGAATTGTGATCGCTATGTGGCCGATGATGATGCCCGCGTAGGTGTTGGTGAGCTTGAGCGGCCCGAACAGGAGGACCATTCCGAGGGCGAGCACAATGCTCGGGATGAGCAGGGGCGACAAGAAGAACGATTGAACTGCGGCCTTGGCTTTGAACTCGAACCTGTCCAACGCCAGGGCTGCCGGGACGCCAAGCGCCAGAACAATGACGGTGACGATGACTGCGACGATGAGGCTGATCCTCATGCCGTTCATGAACGTGCTCTCCTCGGGGAGCATCTCGTACCACTTGAAGGTGAAACCCTCCGGCGGGAAGGAGAGGTACTGGTTCGAGGCGAATGAGACAACGAAGACGATCAGCAAGGGTGCCAAGAGGAACAAGTAGAGCAGGAACACAAGGATGCCGAAGGCAGGCTTGGCCGGGTTGAAGCGTGGCTTGAAAAGGCGGGCCTCGGACATGGCTAACCTCCGATTTTCTTGGTGAGGCGCTGATAGACGGCGATGATGAGGCCGAACAGAACCAGCAGGATCACGGAGAGCGCTGCAGCGAAGGGCCAGTTCAGCAACCCTGTGGTCTGATCGTAGATTTCTGTAGCGAGGACCTGGACACTTCCACCGCCCAGCAGCCGCGGCGTGATGAAGGTGCTGATGGAGAGCACGAAGACCAGCAGGAAAGCCGTAAGGATCCCGGGCAGGCTCAACGGCAACGTCACTCTGGTGAAGACCCTGAACTTGCTGGCCCCCAACGAGCCGGCCGCTTCCTCAAGCTGCGGGCTGAGGCGCCCAAAGCCGGAGATCATGGCCAGGATGGCGTAGGGCATGAAGATCTCGACCAAACCGATAGTCACGCCGGTCATGTTGTTGGTCAGTTTCAAGGGAGTGTCAATGAGGCCCCAGTCGGCAAGGGTCGAGTTCACCAGGCCGTTGGTCCCAAGGATGACCATCCACCCGTACGTCCGGACAACGGCAGAAGTCAGGAGCGGTGCGATGGCAATGGCAATGAGCAAGCCGCGCCATTTGCTGGTACTGCGAGCAAGGAACAGCGCAACCGGATAGGAAACGATGACGCACAGCACGCCCACCGTGACACCCATCTGGAACGTGTCCAAGGTGACGCGCCAATAGTAAGGATCCGTGAGGGGCTGGATGTACGTATCGAGGGTGAAAGTCTCCTCGATGACACCATCAGGTGCCCCCTTGTTGAAAGACATTCGGACCATATAGGCGAGCGGAAAGACGAAGCTCACCAAGAGGCCGAGGAGCCCGGGCAGCAGCAGCGCGAGGTAGGTCCGCCTGTTCCGCTTGGTGGTTGCCTGCTCCAGTTCCCCTTCTGCCGCACCCAGCCTGGGCCGCTGCAACGGTTCTTTGAGCGTGGTCATGATACGGAACTTTCAGGGGCTTCAGGCAGGAGGTAGGCATCCTGGGCATCCCAGGACAGGTAAGCCGCGTCTCCGAGCCTGGGCAGCTTTCCGCTGGAGGTCAGGAGCTGGGCGTTGAGCGTGCGGTCTGCGACTCTGACGCCCACCGAGAGGGCATCGCCGGTGTAGCTGATCCGCTCGATAATGCCCGGGATGGCATCAGTGGAACCCTGCTCCGTGCCAACCCTGAGCCGATGCGGACGAATAACAAGTTCGCGGATGGAGCCGGCCATGCCCGGAGCTCCCACGGCACCGAACTGGCCCAGGCCTTCGACGTCCACCTTGTAATGGATTTCACCGTCGGCGGCCGATCCCATCTCGGTAACGACCCTCGCTTTCAGGAAGTTAGCCTGGCCAATGAAGTTTGCAACAAACCGCGTCCGGGGCCGTTCGTACACCTCGGTGGGCGATCCGAACTGTTCGATGAGGCCACCATTCATGACGGCAATGCGGTCGGCCATGTCCAGGGCTTCGTCCTGGTCGTGGGTGACAAAGAGTGTTGTGGCCCGTGTCCGTTGCTGGATGGAGCGGATCTCGGTGCGCATTGTTTCGCGCAGCTTGGCGTCGAGGTTGGACAGCGGCTCGTCAAGGAGAAGCAAGGTGGGTTCCACCACCAGGGCCCTCGCCAGGGCGATACGCTGCTGCTGTCCGCCGGAGAGCTCCTTCGGCTGCCGTTTGGCCAGATGGCCCAGTTGGACCATGTCCAAAGCGCTGGCAACACGCTTCTGCTGCTCGGACTTGGAGACCTGCCGCATCTGAAGGCCGAAGCCGACGTTCTGTTCAACGTTCATGTGCGGGAACAGGGCGTAGGACTGGAACACCATGCCCATTCCGCGCTTGTTGACCGGGGTGTGGGTTATTTCCTTGCCGTCCACCACGATCGATCCCGCTGTGGGATCCATTAGCCCGGCGACCATGCGCAAAGTGGTCGTCTTACCGCATCCCGACGGGCCGAGGAGCGCCACCAGGTGCCCCTCTTCCACCTCCATGTTCAGGCGGTCGACGGCCGGATCAAGGCCGGCTGCGTATCTCTTGGTCAGATCCACGATCGACAATTTGGATTCAATCATTTTCAGTTCTCCTGAAGCGAAGTTGGTCGAGGGGCGCGCTGCCGGGCGCTACTTGGTGATGATTTGGCGCTTCCAGGTGTCGGTCCACTTGTCACGGGCCGATGACAGGAACTGGACATCGAGGGGAACGATGTTGAGTGAACCATCAGTGGGGACCACGCGATCCTTCACCTCGGCCGGAAGTTCGGCGTTGGTCACGGACGGTGCGTAGAAGAGGGCCTTAGCGAAAGCCGTCTGGGCTTCGGGCGACAAGGCGTAGTTGATGAACGTTTCAGCGGCCGCCTTGTTGGGGGCGTCCTTCACCAGGTTGACGGTGTTGATCTGGTAGACCGCGCCTTCCTTGGGGAAAGTCACGCCCATCTTCTTGTTGCTCTGGTCGCTGTAGAACTGGCCGCGTGCGTTCTGGCCAAGGCCAAGGACGGTCTGTCCCGTGATGACGTTCTGGTATTCGTCCGGGTTGGGTGCGAACGTCTGGACGCCGGGGGCCATCTCCTTCAGCTTCGCAACTGCCTTGTCGATGCTTTGGGTGTAGTCCTCCCCTTCCATCTTCGAGGTGATCGCCGTCAGGGAGAGACCGAGCAGCGACGGAGGAGCGTTGACATTGATCCTGCCTGCGTATGCCGGGTCCCAGAGGACATCCCAGCTCTCAGGAGCCTTGGGGAACGTGGCCGTGTCATACAGCAGCCCGACGGCGTCCAGCATGACTACGGGACCGAAACCGTTCTTGTCCTGGAACTTCTCAGGAACATTGGCAAGGTTGGGGACTGCCGATTCATCGATCTTGTCGAACAGGCCCTGGGTGTTGCCCGTGGTGGACACGGAGTTGTCCATGATCGCCACGTCGGTTGCGGGATCGTTCTTCTGACCCTGCAACGCGCTCAGCATCTCCGCAGATGACCGCTTCGACGAGTAATTGATCTTGATGTCCGGGTACTTGGCCTTGAAGGGTTCAATCACGGCTGCGTTGTACTGGTCCTGCCAAACACCCGCGTAGGCGATGAGGTTGATTTCCCCCGACGTGGCACTGGAGTTGCTGGTGCCGGCGCTCCCTGAACCACCTCCGCACCCGGTGAGAACGAGTGTGGCCGCGGCTGCCGCCGCCAGCACCACCTTGCCTTTACTGAACAGATTCATTAATTGACTCTTTCCATGTGGAGGAAGAATTTGACGTCGTCAGCAAATGTCTTCCGAGGGTGCAGGGAAATGTTTATTTCTATTGGGGTAGAAAAGGGAAATTATTGATAAGGATGTGTTCCCGGCTCTCAACATAATGCTGGAGATATGCATCACACAAAGACCTATTGAGTATCCCTCCATAGCTTTCCCTTATGACGCCCGGCACCCACGACCCCCTCACGTCCCGGCCGACTGGCAAAGCACCCGAGCGGGTCATCTGATTTGCTTATGCAGGTATCAGGATTTGATCTTGGTCATGAGCCGTCCCGGAACCTAACGTGGTCTCGCAGAAGGCAGAAAGCCTTAACGAGTTCGGGATTGCGATTGGGAGGCTAACGTGAAGAAGGTCCGCATTTTTCCCGACGAATCACGGAGCGGCGTGCCACTATTGGCAGCCAGGACAGGATCCCACTGCCCAGCCAATGGATTCTGGCTGCCGGAGGGCAGCAGCGGACAGCCGATCTTCGTTTTCGAGGGCAGTGTTATGCCTGCCGGCGAAACGGGCGCCGTGGTTTGGCACCTTCAGACATCGGCAGAGACGGGGCGGGCGGCACCCTGAGCTTCCGCAGCCGCTCCGGACTGGCCGCTCAGCGGCTTCGCGCGCCTCAGCGCCGCAAGCACCGCGCGTCCCACCAACGCGATACCCACGATCGTGGTGACTGCGCGCAGGGTGTCCCATCCCGCCGTCGAAGTGATGAACGAATACAGCAGGAAGCTGCTGAGGTTGGCGGACAGCGGGGCGCCCGGTACGTAGGAGATGCCCGTCCCAGCGCCCACCGCGAAAGGCCAGAACCACAGGTTGGTCAGCAAACCGAACACGTAGGACGCTACAACGCCGTAAGCGCAGAGCATCCACAGCTCGGCCTTGCCGCGCACGTTCCGGGGCAGGAGGCCGGCCCCGGCACCAACCCAGGCGCACGCGAAGATCTGAAACGGCGACCACGGTCCGATACCGCTCCACAGGGCGCTTGAAACAGCGATCGTCGCAGCGCCCAGCAGCATGCCAAAGCGGGCACCGAAGGCGCGGCCTGCCAGGATCAGCAGGATGAAGACCGCTTCAACGCCCCCGACGCCGGTGCTCGCCACCCGGATTGCCGAACCGACCGCTGCAAGGACTCCGAGCAGCGCTACTGTGTGCGCCGAGCGGACGGAGCCGTCGAGGGACACGACAATGGCCACCACCGCCAGCGGCGCAATGGCAAGAGCCGCATAAGGCAGCGCGGCTGCGGCATCCTGGGGAAGCGCGGCTGCGACCAAGGGCCAGCAAAACGCTCCCAGGGCCAGCACGTTTGCTGCCGCGAGGATGGCCGCTTCGACGGGCCGCGGCATGCGGAAATGCCGGGTAGGGCGGCGGGGTTCATTCTGCGGGGCCTGTTCTTCTGCGCCCCAAAGCGCCGGCATGGCACGCAGAGCGGGCCCCGCAACATGAGTTGTCACATGTTCCGGCTCCGAGGGGGATGCAGGCCCGGAAACAGCAGGAGCCACACCCTCACGCATCGGGAGTATCCGGGCGCTGATTTGCCGGGCGAAATCAAGATCGTGCGTGGCAATCAGGACCGCCGTGCCTGTCCCTGCCGCCGCGCGCAACGCCGTCGCCACGGCACCCCGGGCTGTGGGATCGAGGCCTCTGGTGGGTTCGTCGATGAGGAGGACCTGCGGGTCATCGGCCGTCTGCAGGGTGATGGCGAGGATGCGCCGTTCCCCTGCCGAGAGATCACGTGGGTGCTCGGTTCCGCCGGGCATCCCTGGCTGTCCACGAAGGAGTGCCAAGCGGGCCCAGGCCGGGATGATTTGCCCGGCAACCGTATCCCGTCCGCCGGCGCTGGCTGCATGCCGGGCGGTGCGTCGATCTGCCGCACGGAGTTCTCCTGCCACGGTATCCCGGGTGAAGAGGTCATCGGAGGCGTCGGGCACCAAGGCGATACGGCCGCCGTCGATCTTCGCTTCGCTACCGGTTCCCTCGCCGAGGGCCAGAGCAACCAGCAGCGACGATTTTCCGGCACCGTTCGGCCCAACCAGCGCCACGATCTCGCCCCGGTGCAAGGACAGCGAAGCATCGCGCACCAGCGCCTTGCCCTCCCGGTGCACTGACAGGTTGCTCGCGGAGAGCACGCGTTCGGCTCCCCGAGGCTCTTCGATCGCCGCCGACGTCGGGCGTTCCTCGACCGGAAGCGAAGGTGCGGGTGCAGCGGCCGGTACCAGGCCGCCGTCGTGGATTGTCCACCAGGCGTCGGCGATCGGCGCCAGGGGCCGCGCACGGTGCTCTGCGACGATGACGCAGGCTCCCGACTCCCGCGCGAGGCTGTTGAGGACGGCGATGACACGGTGCCGGGCATTCGGGTCGAGGTCGGCGAGCGGCTCGTCCACCAGAAGCACGGGCGGGCGGTCCACCACCGCGGCGGCGATGGCCACGAGGGTCGCTTCCCCTGCCGAAAGTGTGCTGAGGTCCCGGTGCAAGAGCGCCGTGACGCCGATGCGTTCCGCGACCTCGAGCGTCCGTGCCTTGGCGTCCTCGCGCGGTTCCCCGCGCAATTCCAGCGCGAGCGCGATCTCGTCCTCAACGCGCGTGCTCGCGAAGGCGGCCCGCGGATTTTGAAGCACGACGCCGATCAGCCGGGCCGTGTCGCGTGGCGGCGCATCCGCCCTCTTCACAGCGCCGACGTGGACCGTGCCGGAGATATTTCCGCCGTCGACGTGGGACAGCAGGCCGGCAATGCCGCGAAGAATGGTCGATTTGCCGGAGCCGGTGGGGCCGGTGATCACGGTGACCGAACCGGGCGCAGGACGGAAATTGTCGATGCGGAGCCGGGTGCTGCCGATGGTGAAAAAGGAGTCGTGGATATCCACGGATGCCCGGCCGGTTCCGTGGGGCACGTGCCGGCTGTTCCGGCTGCCAAAGCCGCGCAACTCAAGGGCCGCAGCTACCCGGCTGGCGTGCTCGAGCGTGCGTTCCAGCATGGGGACCAAGGCCCGCGGGCCGAACTTCTCGCCCCTCAGCCGGAAGGCCAAGCGGACGGAGCGAGCGGCGTCGGCGAGCGCCGGAAGCGCGGCCCAAGCGACCACAAGCGTGCGGGCGATGCCCTGGAACGGACCGCCGCGGGCAAGGCGCGCGAACCCCCGGGCTACATCCACCCAGGCGTTGACCAGGCCGAACGCGAGAATGAGGCCGGCGATCGGCAGGGCGGACAGCACCGCGTCCCAGAGCCCCGGCACGGTGACCGGGCCGAGCAGGACGACGTGGGCGAACGGGGCCGGCAGCCGGAACGGCGGCAGATTGAGGAGGACAGGCCCGACGGCGCCCGCTCCGTTAAAGAGGATGCGATAGATGACCCGCGCCGCAACGAAGATGACGGCGAGTGCCGTGGCAGCACGTAACGGCGCGGGCCTGAAGGTCATGCCGTGGGTGCGGCCGGCGCGCCGTCAACCGTGTAGAGCAGTCCCAGGCTCTCGCCCGGCTTGACCTGCTGGGTGGCGAGGCCTTCCTGGGCGTATGCCCAGTCACCGGAAGCGGGCTTGACCCAGATCGCCCAGTAAGCGAAGGCTGCGGGCATCGTGCCGCATTCTTCGCGGTAGGTGCCGCCCTTGTGGGTGATGTCGAAGTCAGCAGCCGGCACGCCGTTGACGCGGCAGACGAGCTCGGTGGGGTACTGCTTGGTTCCCTCGGTCTTCACGTCGGCCTGTTCGAGGACTTTGGCCGCGGTGGTGGCCTCGCTGACAGGAACGCAGATGGACTTGTTGGCGGCAGCTTGCTTGATGGCGCCGGAATCGACAATGACCTTGACGCCGTCGCAGGGGCCGGAGTCAGCGACTGCGCGGGCAGAGGAGCTTGATGCTGCTTCGCTGGAGGTCGCGGAGGGGTTCGGCTGGGTGGAGGCCGGCGTGGAACACGCTGCGAGGGTGATGAGGAGACCGGCGGCGGCGAGGGTGCTCGCGGCGGCGGTGCGGATCTTGGAAAAAGTCACGGATTAAGGGTAGGGGTTTTGGGCATTTCGGGGCTTGGGAACAGCCTTGTGTGACGCCGGGTGGCATGCGGTCTGCGTTGCTCCATGCCGCCGGCCCGGTCCTTGCGCCCGCCACCTTGGCCGGGGCGCCTTGGCCAGTCACTGTCGATTGGACCTCAACAATTGTTGAGGTTCTAGGGTAGTAGGGACCCCGGAAACCCGGGGACTGCTACGAAAGCGCAGGCCCATGCCCCTCTCCAGTGCCCCCGCAGACTCAACTCCCACGATGACCGACCTCTTCCGCAGCGCCTTCCGGTCCCACCCTGCCGGCGTAACTGTAGTGACCGCCGTCGGGCATTCCGGGCCGGTGGGCCTGACCGCCTCCTCTGTCGCGTCGGTTTCCGCGGATCCGCCGGCGCTTTCCTTCTCCCTGTCCGGCAGCCGTTCCGCCGAGCAGCTGATCGAGGCTGAAACAGTGGTGGTCCACATGATGGCTGCCTCCCAGGTGGACCTCGTGAAGGTGTTTTCCAAGCCCGGTACAGAGCGGTTTACCGCTGACATGGACTGACAACGCTGCCGACCGGGGAGCCTCTTTTGGGAGGAGTCCTGTGGGCGCTGCGCTGCAGGATCACGCACAGGGTTCCGGTAGGCGCCTCGATCCTGCTGGCGGCGGAGGTGCTTGAGGTTGTGGGTCAGCCTGGACAAGGTACGCCGCTGGTCTACCATGACCGCGGTTTCTACCGGCTGACGGAGGAGGCGCGGGCCGGGTAGAAAAGCCCGACGGCGGCACGCGGGCCGAGGCTGGCGCGGATCTACTGTGGCGTTTACTTGACACTTCAACTTATTGCGTGCGACGCTAGTTGAAGCTTCAAGTAATATGTAGCGGCAGTCCGACCCTCAGGACGTCGCTCCCCTCGTTCGAACGGTAACCATCATGAATCAGTTCTCCCCCGCCGCAACCACGGCAGTGACGGTCCTGCGGGTCCTCGCAGGCTTCGTCTTTGCCGCCCACGGCTGGCAGAAGTTCAGCCAGTTCACCATTGCCGGCACCCAGGCGTCCTTCGCCGAAATGGGCGTCCCCGCAGCAAACATCGTCGCTCCGCTCGTGGCGACCTTGGAACTCGCCGGTGGAATCGCCCTGATCCTGGGCGTACTGACCCGCGTGTTCGCCGCACTTCTCGCCGTGGACATGCTCGGAGCCCTGTTCCTGGTTCACGCACCGGCCGGCGTCTTCGCCGCCGATGGTGGCTATGAGCTGGTCTTGGTCCTTGCTGCGGCAGCAATCGCGATCGCGTTCTTCGGCCCGGCCAAGTTCTCGGGTGACTACGCCCTGTTCAGCCGGACAAGGTTTAAGGCCCTCGTCTAATACCGCCTGGCCCTTCCACCCAACGAAATGATCGCCGTGAACATGACGAGCTCACCAGCAACCTCGTGATCCCTGCTGTTTACTTCGACGCAGCCAAAGCCATTGTTGCCCGTTACGGCGATGCCCTGAACGACAAGGTCTACGTGGATCACCAACCCCGTGGACTTCGCAACCTTCGAAGGCCTGGCAGTGCCCGCAGACAGCTCAGCTGCCGAGGAACTCCAGAAGATCACCGGCGCAAGCGTCGTCAAGGCCTTCAACACCACGTTCGCTGCGACCCTCGGTGAAGGTGCCGTAGCAGGACACGTCCTTGACGTTCTGATTGCCGGAGATGACGAAGCCGCAATCCAGGCCGCCGTCGACTTCGCCGCCGCAGCCGGGCTCAACCCGGTGGTCGTCGGCCCGCAGCGCCGCGCCCGTCAGCTCAAGCAGACCGGTTTCCTCCACATCCTGCTCTCCGCCAATGAAGAGCTCCCGGCGTACCAGTGGAACTCCGGGGTGAAGCTGGTTCCCGCGGCGTAGTACTGGTCCTCGCCGCGTGGTCCTGGTCCCCGCCGCTTAGTCGAAGTACCGAGGCATCAATGCAGGCCGCGCCCCGTTCAGTGGGGCGCAGCCTTTGCTGTCGCGGAATGGACGAGCACGGGAGCAGCTCTAGGTTGACGAAACGTCCCTTATCGGCGCTCGGTCCTGGCAGTCATTCGATGAGGGAAACGCGTGTTTGTCTGTTCTCATTGCAGTTGTCAGTTTTCGCATTGAACGTGTCAGTTAACGGATTCGGGCTGTTTCTCAGTTAAGTTGTCAGCGTGGTTGAACGTGAGGCATTGAGGTCGCTGCCGGTAAACGCGACTGACTCTGCTCGGATTCTTGCTCGGTTGGATGGCTGCATGCTGGATGAGCCGGTGTTGTCGGCTTGGGCGTCGCTGCGGTTGGAACATGGCCTGCCTGTTCGTTCATTCTTTTCCTGGCCCGGTAAGCGGAATTATGAGGGTTCTTGGTGGTCGAGTACGACCGGCTCGCACGTGAGCTTTGAGAGTCTGCTGGAGCGGGATTTTCTGATGCTGGCCGATTACGACCAGGACGTTCTGGGTATCGCGTCTCAGCCTTTTGCTGTGCTTTGGCCTAAAGGGACTGAGGGTGTCCGTGGCCATGTGCCGGACTTCTTTTTGCGGCTGCGGGACGGCAGCGGACGCGTTGTTGATGTGCGGCATCGCGACCATTTGGAGGCGGGGTCCCGTCAGTTCGCCATGACCCGGGCATTGTGTGAGGAGGCGGGCTGGGACTACGAGGTGTTTTCGGGGATTTCGGAGCCGCGTTTTTCGAATCTTCGCTGGCTCTCTGGATACCGTCTTCCGAGATACGCGCCGACGGGCACGGTGGTGCCCGTGATCTTGGAAGCAGTCGGTTCGGGCATCTCTGTGTCCGGGGCCGTGCGACGGGCTGCGCGGATGTTGATGCTCGAGCCTTCCATTGTTCAGGCCCATCTGCTGCATCTGGCTTTCGTCGGGATCCTTGACGTTGGCCTGGATGAGTCATTGTCGATGGATGCTTGGATCGCGCCGTCCCAAGAGATGTTGCCGATGTCGAGTCTGGCGGCTGCGTCGTGAAAGTTGTCAGGCTCTTTGATTTCATCCAGTTCGATGGTGGATCGTGGCAGGTTGTGGCTCAGGACGGGTCTGAGCTGGCCTTGAAGAATCTGGCGACCGGCCGCATCCGACGAGTCGCGGCGGCCGAGCTGTTGACTGATGATTCATATCTGCCGGACGATCCCCGGCCCCTCCCCTCGTTGGAAAATGTTGCTGCTCTGGAGAGGCTGTCCCCTGGCGCCCGTGACGAGGGGGTGTCAGATGGTTTGTGTAGGAGTTCCGGTCCCTGGTTGATTGGAGAAAACTGTGACCATGACTGGTTCTAGTGAAGAGCTCAGCGCGGAGCTTGCCGCGAAGGTCGCTGCTGCCGGGGGGATGGAGCAGCTGCGCGAGTCCGGTGCGTTTGATGAGCTAATGGAACAAATCGATTCGGCTGAACTGCAGATTGATGGCAAGAACGGTTTCCTGAACCAGATGATCAAGGCCGTTCTGGAGCGTGGACTGAAGTCCGAACTTTCCGGTCATCTCGGCTATGAAAAGGGAGATCCCGCGGCACGTTTGCTGCCCAACTCACGCAATGGGTTCTACCCGAAAACGCTGGCCAGTCAGGCCGGCGATGTTGACTTGGCCATCCCGCGGGACCGGAATGGTTCGTTCGTTCCGCGGCTCGTGCCCAAGGGTGCCCGACGCACGGGTGGCTTGGACGAAATGATTATCAGTCTTTATGCCGGTGGCATGACGGTCAGAGACATCCAGCATCATCTGGAATCAACGATTGGAACCGAGCTTTCGCACGAAACGATCTCCAAGATCACCGATGACGTTCTGGATGAGGTGATGATCTGGCAACGCCGGCCGCTGGATCCGATGTACCCGATTCTCTATTTGGATGCGATCGTGGTCAAAGTCCGCGACGGGGCGCAAGTACGGAACAAAGCTGCGCACATTGCCGTGGGCGTCGATATGGACGGCATCAAGCACGTACTGGGTATCTGGGTCGAGGCCACCGAAGGGGCCAAGTTCTGGGCCGGGGTCTGCGCGGAACTTGCCAACCGAGGAGTCCGGGACGTACTCATTGTCTGCTGTGACGGCCTGACGGGCTTTCCCGAAGCCATCGCCGCGACGTGGCCCCTGGCCACGGTCCAGACCTGTGTAGTCCATCTGATCAGGGCGTCGATGCGGTTCATTGGCTACAACGACAGGAAACGGGTCGCAGCCGCACTCCGGCCGATCTACACGGCCTCCTCAGCTGAAGCCGCGCAAACGGAACTGGAGGCGTTCGCGTCTTCCGAGCTGGGCAAAAAGTACCGTGCGACGGTCAATACCTGGCGCAACAGCTGGGAAAAGTTCGTTCCCTTCCTCGCTTTCGCGCCGCCGCTGCGCCGGGTGATCTACACCACCAACGCCATTGAATCGCTGAACTACCAGCTCCGGAAAATCATCAAAAACCGCGGCCATTTCCCGAACGACACCGCCGCGGTCAAACTGCTCTGGCTGGCCATCTGCAACATCGAAGACAAACGAGCCAGCGAACGCGCGAAGATCCACGGACAAGCCCGCGAGAACAAAAGCAAAACCGTCCACACACTCATCGAAGGTGCCCAAAGCCAAGGCTGGAACGAAGCACTAGGCATCCTCGCCATCACATACCCCGAACGCATCGAACCCTACTTGGGCTGAACCCAGACCCCTCATACACAAAAGTATTGACAAGCTCCGTGACGATGTCCTTGCCTTGCACCGGCATGTCCACGAAGTGCTCCACGGACTTCCGCCCGGGTCATCGCCTGGAAGCACGCCGAAGCCCGAATACGATCTTGCCAACCCTCTGCAGGCCCGAATCGAGGCGAAATTGACGGAGCTCGCTGCCCGTGGGATCGCCATGACCGAGCGGACAATGTTCCGCCATCTCGCCGATTACCGAACTCGTGGCATCGGGGGCCTCGCGGATGGCAGGACCACCCGTCAAGCGGGTGTTTCCGGGCGAACCGATCCCAGAGTCCTGGCTTTGATCGAAGCCGAGGTATCTGGGCAGAAGAACATTTCCACGGGCACAAGGTCCCGTGTCATTGCCCGGGTTCGGGTGGCAGCAGCCAAGTCCGGTCTCACGGTGCCATCGGATGCGACCCTCTACCGCATTCTGAAGAAGATGGAGGGTTCAAAGCACCCGTTCGGGAACGCGACGACGCGACGGACCCAAGGAAACAGGCCGGACAGGTCCTGGGGACGCCAAGCCCCGGCCCGGCCCGGCGAGCTTGTGGAAATTGACTCGACCCCGATGGACCTCATGGTCGTTTATCCAGACGGCAGCAGCGGCCGGGCGGACCTGACCGTGGCCCTGGACATCGCAACCCGTACCCCGCTGGCGGCCATCCTCCGGCCGGTGGCAACGAAGGCCGTCGATGCTGCCCTGCTGCTTGCCCGTGCCCTGACTCCCCTGCCGATGCAACCGGGATGGGACGCATCGTTGAGTTACTCACGCTCCGTGCTTCCCCAAGGAATGCTTCCGGGCGACGAGGACGTGCGTTCCGCGATCGCCGCCAAGCCTGTCATCGTGCCAGAATCCATCACGGTTGACCGTGGCAAGGTATTTGTCGGGTCAACCTTCACGGCAGCTTGTGAGCGCTTGCAGATCAGCATCACGAAAGCGGCCCCCCGGACGCCCACTGACAAGCCGCACATCGAACGGTTCTTTGCAGCTGTTAATTCCGGATTCACCCAGTACCTGGACGGATACACGGGACCCAACACTGTTCGCAGGGGCAAGGATCCGGCAGCGGAGGCCACATTCACCCTTTCCGAAGTCCAGAACCTTCTCGACTGGTGGCTTGTCGCAATCTGGCAGAACCGGCCCCATCCGGGACTCCGCCATCCAGCCATGCCCCGAAAAGACCTCACACCCAACGAGGCATTCGCTGCCCTTTCCACTGTCGCACCACAGGTCCACGTGGCATTGACCCGCGATGATTACCTCTCGCTCCTGCCCATCGAATGGCGGCGCATCCAGCCATACGGGATCAACTTCCACGGCCTGCACTACGACAGCCCGGACTTTCATCCATACCGCGGGGTCCCCTCAGGACTCCCGGCCCCGGCCGACGGACGCTGGGAAGTGCGGTATGACCCTTACAGGCTTCAGGCGATCTACGTCCGTGACCACAAGAAGGGCCGGTGGATCGAGGCAAACTGGACGCTCTCCACGCACCTTGTTGGCCCCTTTTCCCGCGAGGTCCTTGTCGCCGCGAAGAAGGCCCTCGACAGCAGGAGTAAGACTGTTGCCGGCAGGGACCTCCTTGCCGAGATCAACCGGATCCTCACGACGCCGGCCGGACGCGCCGAACGCCAAGCTTCACAACGCACACAGCTGACACCTGCGGCCGTCCCGGACCCGGAAGTGCAACCAAAGCCGGTCATTGACCCCGGGCCTACGGCACCAGTGCTGATCCAGGCGCCGGATCCGGTAGTCATCGATTTTTCACGTCGGCGCCATGGACGACGTATTGATCTTCTGGAGGACTGAAACATCGCCATCCCGGACAGCCTGACGGCCTGGCGCGATTTCGTAGCGCACGTACCCGAAGAGCCCCCGATCCTGTCACCATCGAAGATGCGGGCGCTCTCCGCTGACGAGAAGGCCACCTACGACCTCTCGCGCTTCGCCTGGCTTGCAGCGGACACGGTTCTGGAAACTACAGACACGCAGGCGCTCTCCCTGCAAACCCGCATCGCAATCGCCCGCAACGCGGCCAGCACGGCGACCGCCAGACGTGGGCTGGCCATCTCGGGTGCTGCAGGGATGGGGAAATCAACGGCGGCCCTGCTGCTGGGCAAGCGGCACGACAGATCAGAGCGCAAACGACTCGGGCGCCAGGATGACTGGGGTTTCGCGCCGGTGGTCTACGCCGTCGTTCCGCCTGCCACTACACCAAAGATGCTCATGCAGGCCTTCGCGCAGTGGCTCGGACTGCCGGTACTTCACCGGGCAACAGCACCGACGCTCACCGAGCAGGTAGTAACAGTCCTCCGCACCATGGGTACTTCTCTAGTAATCGTCGACGAGGTGCACAATCTCAGAACGAACAAACAGATCGGCGCCGAAGCGGCCAGCACCCTCAAACAGTTCGCGGACCGACTGGACGCGACCTTCCTCTACGCCGGAATCGACCTTCCAACAACGGACCTCTTCGCCGGTGACATGGGCCGGCAGATCAAAGCCCGCATGATCCTGCACGAGATGACCGCCTACTCCATCGGCTCGAAAGCGGACCGCGAAGCATGGACCGATCTGGTGCTCGGCGTCGAAAACCTCCTACCACTGGCCGCACATCGGTCAGGTTCTCTTGCCGACGAATCCCTTTACCTCTGGGACCGCACCGGTGGAAGGATCGGGGCGCTCCGCGGCCTCCTTTCGGACGCCGCCATAGGAGCGATCCTGGACGGCACAGAACTGATCGACCGGCATAGGCTCGAAGCAACAGCCACGGACTTGGCAGCCCAGGAACACCACCGATCCCAGAGCAGGTCCCACGGCCACAAATCCCCGAGCCGCGGCCTCAGGATGGCACAGTGACCCTGAGCCCTCTCCCCGTTCCGACGCGCCTGACCCACGGCGAAGGCATCGACAACTACGCGTCCCGGCACGCCCAACGCAACGGCACCAGCGTCGAACAAATCGAAAACGCTCTCCGGGAAGCCGGGATCCTTCCCCGTTCACGCTCCCGGCGGCACCCGGAACGGGTTCAAGCATGGAAACAACTGGGCGGGCTCCATGGTCGAGCCTTCGATCAGCGCTCAATGCTCCACGGGCACCCGGTCCTCGAGCGGGCACTATGTTTGCGATGCGGAGCCGGCAACCAGCGAGTTGGGCGAACCCCAACAGTTGGCTGGGTTTGCATCGCGCACAGGCGCTGGATTGGCCGCGATCAACTCGACATCCGCTCACTCCCCGAACTGCTCGCCGCGGAACGACGCTTCCGGTCAACACTGGTCTCCCGAGGGGTCCATGCCGGCACACCCGTCATGATGACCGCCAACGAATGCGCACGGGCAGGCATCGCGCTCTCCACGCTCGAAGAGCGAAGCGCACGGGCAGGAACCTATGACCCTGAAATGCTGACATATCCGGAAACCATCAGAATCGCCCGCCTGATCACTCAACCATCCTTTAAGAACTGGCTTGAGGATCCGGCCCATCCACGCGAGCAACAGCGCGACCGGATGGCCCGAGAAATTGCATCCACCATCATCCGCACGGGAGAAAACCGCCGTCTTCGCTCCGCACAACGGATCGAGAAGGCGCTCGGAAGACTCTCCCGCCTAGGCATCAACTGGATGACCTGAGAGCACCGGCAACCGAAAAGAACTACGGAAATGACAACTAAATTGAGAAAAAAGAGTCTGAAGTTCTCTCATCCAACCTGTCAGTTCCCACGTCGTTACTGACAACTACATTGAGAACGGACACCCGTCCATGTGGCTTGCCAGTCGTGTTGGCGAATTGCCAAACGATCTGGCGAATTTTGTCAGCTATCTGGCGAGCCGTCCCGTGATTATCGATCGCGGTCTGCCATAGTCGGACGCATGTTTTCATCGTTCCGGCGTCCGTTGGGTTTGGGCGTGACTGCCGCGGCCAAATTGCTGCCTCGGACGAGTTCTGGCCAGGACATGGTCCAGTGGCGTTTGCGTGGGTGCGTTGTGAGCCAGGATGCGAGCCGAACGTTGCTTGAGCTGCCGATCGTTGAGGGCGAACCTGTGCGTCTGGGCAGTCAGTGGCAGAATCGCCCGAATCAGCATGGACTCTATTTCTGGCAACGCACGGGTCGGCATATCTGGTATGAAAGCGCCCTTGAGGCGTTGTGCCTGATGGAGTTGGATCACGGCGGAGAGGTTGATCAGATCCTTGCGCAGCCGTTCCGGATGCTTTTCAGGCATGGTTCGAAGGTTGTCCGTCATGAGCTGATTGTGTCAACGTGATCGGAGCCCACTAGGACGGCCCGAACGGTACCCACCAGCCGGACAGTGCGGAGGCGCTTTGGTCTGCTTTTTGGCGCTGTGAAACCGCTGCCACGGGTCGGGACGAAGTCCAAGGTCTGGAGGCTGGGAGCTGGCGTCCGGTGGAGGCGGGCGTCAGAGGTAGCTGCAGATGCGTCCGGGATCGCAGCTTGCGTCGGTCCCGGCAGCGGCGTTGGCGTGGAGGCCGGCGACGACGGATCGCAAGGCAATCAGTTCGGCAATCTGGTGGTCGAGGTCTGCCAGCTGGTTGGAGAGCAGGTCCTGGACGTGGGCGCAGGGGGCTTCTCCGGCGTCACGGAGGCCAAGAATTTCACGTATCTTCGTCAGGGCGAGGCCTGCGGCCCGTCCGCGGCGGATGAACTCGAGCCTGGCCACGGAGTCTTCGGTGTAGTCCCGGTAGCCGTTACAGGATCTCTTCGCTGCCGGGAGAAGCCCGCTGTCCTCGTAGAAACGCAGCGTCTTCGTCGTCATCCCTGCCGCTGCCGCGGCCTCACCGATACGCATCATGAACCCATTTCTTAGCAGGCCACCAGGACGGCGATTCCTTGACATTCCAGTCTAGGGGAAGGTTGAGAATGAGATGCAGAGCAGGTCTTCGGCTGAAGGCCCGCAACGGCTGAGCAGCAGTTGTGCTGGCGGCTGCTCCCCCTCGCATCTTTAGGAGTCCCTCATGTCGGCAACACCTTTCGATTATGACCTGGCCATCATCGGTTCCGGCGGGGGTGCTTTCGCTGCTGCCATACGCGCAACTAATCGCGGCAAGCGGGTGTTGATGGTTGAGCGCAGCACTGTGGGCGGCACGTGCGTGAACACGGGCTGCATCCCGTCCAAGGCCCTGCTGGCCGCCGCGGAAGCCCGCCATGTCGCCGTGGACGCTTCCGGGCGGTTCCCCGGCATCAGCAACTCCTCGGCGCCGGTGGATATGCCCGAACTGGTCGCCGGGAAGCGCTCCCTAGTCGAGGCCATGCGGTCAGAGAAGTATGTGGACCTCGCCGCGGATTACGGATGGAAGCTGCAGCAGGGGACGGCGGCGTTCGCCGGAACCGCGGCCGTCCCGGTTTTGAACATCACTTTCCCGGGCGGGACCACTGAGACGGTGAGCGCCGAACATTACCTGGTGGCAACCGGCTCCACCCCCTGGATTCCTGAAGTGCCGGGAATGGACCAGGTGGACTATCTGACGTCCACGAGTGCGATGGAGCTGCAGGAAGTTCCCTCTTCGATGCTGGTCTTGGGCGGAGGGTATGTGGCCCTGGAGCAGGCGCAGCTGTTCGCCCGGCTCGGAACGAAGGTGACCATGCTGGTCCGCTCCAGGCTCGCCTCGGCCGAAGAGCCTGAAGCCGGGCATGCCCTCACGGGTGTTTTCGCCGACGAGGGTATCCGGGTCCTCCGCCGGGCGACAGTGTCCTCGGTCCGGACCGATCAGTCGTCTGGGGATGTGGTCGTGGACGCTTCCGTCTCAGGAGGACAGGAGGAGTTCAGGGCCGCGCGCTTGCTCCTGGCAACAGGCCGACGCCCGGTCACGGAGGATTTGAACCTTTGTATGGTCGGTGTCGAAACCGGGGACCGCGGGGAAGTCTTGGTCGACGGCAGCCTTCGCAGTACTAATCCGAGGATTTGGGCCGCGGGCGACGTGACAGGGCACCGGGAGTTCGTCTATGTCGCCGCCGCGCACGGGGCCCTGGTGGTGGATAACGCTTTCGAAGGTGCCGGGCGCGAGGTCGACTACCGGCACCTGCCCCGGGTTACGTTCACGAGCCCCGCCCTGGCGGCGGTAGGGATGACGGACAAGGAAGCGAACCAGGCAGGGATCCGGTGCATGTGCCGGGTTCTGCCGCTCAAATTTGTCCCCAGGGCGCTGGTGAACCGTGACACCCACGGCTTCATCAAGATCGTTGCCGACGCGGACACGGGCCGGATCGTCGGGATCACTGCCGTGGGAAAGGAAGC
The DNA here is from genome assembly GCF_015040095.1 of Paenarthrobacter sp. YJN-5. Taxonomy (NCBI): domain Bacteria; kingdom Bacillati; phylum Actinomycetota; class Actinomycetes; order Micrococcales; family Micrococcaceae; genus Paenarthrobacter; species Paenarthrobacter sp. YJN-5. The sequence goes on along the minus strand of NZ_CP053544.1, from coordinate 237,014 downwards.
CGGGGACCTCGCAGCGGCCGGGGTCTATATTCTGGAGGCCGGGATGACCGTTGATCAGGTCGCGAACCTCTGGAGCCCGTATCTGACCATGGCCGAAGGCATCAAGATAGCAGCCCAGTCCTTCACTACTGACGTCTCAAAACTGTCCTGCTGCGCGGCATGACATGGCAACGACAACCTATGTGTTCGTGGGGCGGCCGGATGCTGCTACGTCAGAGTGCGCGTTCCTCGTCAGGCTGTGGGCGAGGCGGTAGGAGTCCGTGCCGGTTTCGATGATGGTGCCGTTGAAGGTCAACCGGTCAACGATCGCGGCGCAGAGACGCGGGTCTGTGAATGTCTTGGTCCAGCCGGAGAACGACTCGTTGCTGGCGATAGCGATGGAGTTCTTCTCTTCGCGTTCAGTCAGGACCTGGAAGAGGAGTTCGGCTCCTCTGCGGTCCAGCTCCATATAGCCGAGCTCGTCAATGCACAGCAGGTCGACCCGGCCGTATCTGGCGATGGTCTTGGCGAGAACTTTCTCGTCGGCGGCTTCGACGAGTTCGTTCACGAGCCGGGTGGCCAGCGTGTATTTGACCCGGTATCCCTTCTCAGCTGCAGCGGTGCCCAGCCCGATCAGCAGGTGGGATTTGCCTGTTCCGGAGTCCCCGATCAGGCATAGCGGTGCGCCTTTGCGGATCCAGTCGCCGGTAGCGAGGGTATGGATGGTAGCGGGGTTGATGTTCGGGTTCGCGTCGAAGTCGAAATCACCGAGCCATTTGTCCCGTGGAAAGTTCGCGGCTTTGACGCGTCGGATTGAGGAGCGACGGTCGCGGTCATCGCACTCGGCCAGCAACAGCTCGGCCAGGAAGCCTTGGTAGGAGAGTTGTTCTTTCCCCGCCACGCCCAGAGCTTCGTCCAGGACCGCCCGGATGGTGGGCAGGCGCAGCCGGCGGCATGCTTGGTCCACGGCCGCGACCGCGGCCTGCTCAGTCAGGCCGCGGCGCCGTCGCAGGGTTGGGGTGATGGTGGTGGCCGGTGCGGTGGGGCTCATGAGATGTTCTCCTTCGACGTGGTTCCTGCGGAGTGTTCGGTGCGTTTGGCCAGCAGCTCGTCGTAGGCGCTGATTGTCGGGAGCGGTCGCTTGTCTGGAGGGAGCCCGGCGATGACAGCGGCCGGGTCCATCAGCCGACGCTGGGTCAGGCTGACAACTCGTTGCACTTTCGCTTCAGCATGAGCACCGCGATGACGGTCAGGACGGGACCCACCAGCGGGGATGCTGGAGGCGTGTCTACGGGCTTCCACCGCTACGACGTCGGCGCTGACAGCACCTACTTCAAGGGCTGCGGTGATCCCTGCCTCGATGTCTTCGGCTTCCATCGAGCGGTGCAGCAGCAGGACGTCAATCAGTTCACGGGTCCCCTCGGCATCGCCGTTGACCCTGCGCGAGGCAGACCAGAAGGCTTCATGGGCGCTGGTGAAAGCACCTGACTCCCGCGCCCTGGCCAAAGCTGTGGAACCAGGCAAAGCGCCGGGCTTGGTCTTGAGGACCTCCAGATAATGGTCCAACTGGACCGACTGCCCGCCCTTGGCAATAATCCGCTGGTGCCGGGCCGCCACCGCGCGGCCGTCGAACACCACAACTTCGGACGCCCGCAAGGAGACCCGGACCCGCCGGCCAATGAACCGTGCCGGCACCGAGTACTTCACCATCCGCACGGTAATCATCGAGGACCGGTCCACCCTCGGGTTCAGCACCAGACCGGGATCGAACTCGTCCGCCGGCAACGGTGCCAGGAGCGGGGCCTCCGCGGCGAAGTCCTGGCCGATGGTGCGGATCCTGCCATCGATTCGCCGCTGATCGTCTTGGACCTCCCGGCTCCGGATCCGGTCGTTGAGGTCCTCAAGGGACCTCGTCACGGGCATCGGCGTAAGCCGGTTGCGGCGGAACCAGCCCACCTCGCCCTCTACCCCGCCTTTCTCGTGAGCGCCGGCAATACCTGGCTGGCAATAAAAGGCATCAAATCCATAGAACGAACGGAACAGCACCCACCGATCGTTCTCCAGGCGGTTCCGTCCCTGCCCGAACACCACGGACCTGACAGCACTGGTGAGGTTGTCATAACGGATGTGTTTGACCGGCACGCCGCCGATCTCGTTGAACGCCTCGATATGGCCTTCGAGAAATGCTTCTTGGGCCTGGGTGGGGTAAATCCGGTGGATGGCCTTGCCAGAGTGGGACAGCCGGAAGATGAACATGTGGCATTTCGTCTTTACCCCGTCCAGCACGATCCAGACTTCGCCGAAGTCCACTTCAGCTTCCGCGCCCGGGGCGTGTTCCTGGGGAACAAATACCTCAACCCGACGGCCGGCCTCCACGTCGATCTGCGCCCGGCGGACCCGAACGTAGTCACGCACCGTCGAATACGACAACTCCTCCGCGCCGTGCTCTTCGATGAGCCGGGCAAGAATCCTCCGGGCAGTGTGACGCTGCTTCCGCGGCGCCGTCGTGTCTTCGACGAGCATGGCATCGATCGCGGATCTAAAAGGATCAAGCCGCGGCGAGGATCGTTGAGGAGTTTTGCGCTCCGGCGGGACCGGGGAACTTAACGCCTTACGCACGGTTTTCCGCGCCACCTGGTGCCTGCGGGCAAGCTCCCGGATTGATGCCCCCTCCACCCGGGCATCCCTCCGAATCTGCGCGAACAACTCCACTCTTGACCCCATCCCGGCCCTCCCGTCGTTGATCCAACACTGGATGGATCAACGCTCACAGGTGGGTACCATTCAAGCCGTCATTAGGTTCGGCATGTCCAGCTGGTGGGTACCGTTCGGGCCGTCCTAGTGGGCTCCGATCAGACTGACATACTCATGAGCCGGACTTCTTCGCTGTTCTTCGTAACGGGGATCAAGTGGTCTACGACGTCAAGCCGGCCAAGCGGATGACCATGGCGGTCCGTGATCAGTTCGAGGAAACGGCACGTGTGTGCGAGATGACCGGGTGGCGTCACGTGGTCCTCCACGAGCCTGCCCCGACCGTGGCCGCCAATCTTGCCTTCCTGCGGAATGCCCGACATTCGCGCTCTCATCCCGGTTCTGAATTGTCAGAGCAGATCGGCAATGTCTTCTCAGGAGGACGGGCCCTTGGCGAGGGCCGTGAGATGGTGAACCGACGGTTTCCGGCATTGGTGATGCCCTTCATAAAGCACTTGATCTGGCACCGGCGGCTCTCGGTTGATCCGACCGAGCGTCTGGATTTCGACACCATCGCGACGACAGTTCCGCAACCCAGGGAGAATCAATGCTGCGGCTGAACCTGGGTGACCTGGTGACGTGGCAGGACGAGGAATACGTCGTCATCGCGGCCCGCCCGCAGTCGGCGATGCTGCGCCGCCTGGCCGATAACGACACCGTGTGGGTGGACGTGGCGTCCCTTGCCGACGAAATCACCATGACGTCACTCGTTGAGGACGTGGCGGTTCTTCCATTGACCGCCACGGTCAGCGATCTGGAATCCGCCCGTTGGTGGGTTGAACACCTTAACGAGGTCACGTTCGGTGTCCCGGACCCCGATGCGCCGGGGGCAGTCCCCCGTCCTGGCTATGGACCTGGCACTTCCAAACAAGCTCGCGAAGCCCTGAAGGTCAGTGAGCTGTCGGCCGCCGGCTATCAGGCATCCGTGCGTAGTCTTCAGCGCAAAAAGCAGCAATATGAGAGGCATGGAGTCCACGGACTCATCGACCGCCGGACCCTCAGCGGGGGCAATGGGACTCCTCGGGTTGAGGACCGGGTTCTGGAAGCAGTCCTTGCGGTGCTCGCGGCAACCAGGAACGACTCGACTGTCTCGGTGACCACGCTGATCGAGAAGACCCGGGTCCACCTCGCTCAGCGCTACCGCGGCGAGGACGTCGTACTCCCGTCCGACCGGACGATGCGGCGGGTCTTCGCAGCCTACGACCGCCGGGGCTTGGCCACGGGCAAGGCAACCACGCGTCGTAGTGAATCAAACCGGCATGACCGGGGCCCCAGGCCTGTCTCGGCGACGACTCCGGGACAGTACGTTGAGATTGATTCCACCCCAATCAATGTCATGGCGCTGCTCTCCGACGGCACCCCAGGCAGGGTGCACCTGACGGTGGCGGTGGATGTGGCCACCAGATCGATCTTGGCCTTCGACATCGTTCCTGCCGCTGCGTCCGGAGTTGAGCACGCAGACCTTCTTGCACGGATGCTCCGTCCGCGGGCCTGCAGGGCCGGTGCACCCGAAGACATGCGCTTGGACCGGGCCCGGGACCTCCCCTCGACCGCCATGGCTGCGGCCGATGAACGCCAGATCGGCGCCGTTGCGGTGCCCTATATAGTCCCGGAGACGATCACAACCGACCGCGGCAAGGACTACCTGTCCGAGACTTTCATCTCGGCGTGCCGCCATTTCGGGATCAGCGTCATCCCCTCCCCGCCGCACTCCCCCACCTATAAAGACCACATCGAACGGCTGATGGGCACAATTGAGACTTCCTGGATGCAAAAACTTCCCGGTTATGTGGGCAACAGCGTCTCCAACCGGGGCCGTGTGATCGACCATGCCGGTCTGCTGACGGTCCGTGAACTGCGCGAGTGTTTCGAAGAGTGGTGGGTGCGCGTCTACCAGAGAACCCCACACAGTGAGCTGCGGGACCGGGACCTCCCGGCCCGCCGCTACAGTCCCAACCAGATGTACTCCGCGCTCTTTGACGCCGGAGCCGGCATACCGGTGCCCATTGACCAAGCTACCTTCATCAGCCTCATGCGGCCTTATCCCCGCACCATCCAGAATGACGGCATCCACATCGATAACCTCACCTACTGGAACGACGAATTGGTGGGTCTTCGCAAACTCGTCCCTCCGACCAAGGACGGGAAGTGGGTCATACGCAAAGACCCCTACGATCCGGACCGCGTCTGGGTTCAACACCCGGAGAACGGTGAATGGCTGGAGTGCGTTTCCGAGTCCTACCGGCGCGACGTCTACCCTTTCGCCTCTGCACTGCGGCTTCTGCGGAACGCGCCCCCGGCCGAGGCCGCCCTGGCAGGCGAATGGTCGGCTGAACGTCTTGCCCGCACGGCTGACGCGGCTCGGGCAGGACGCAGGAAGAAAACGAAGAAGGCCGAGAAAGCCCGTGCGGTCCTGGCCCGCCGGACGGCAGACGCTGAACCGCGCCCGGCCCGGATCAGTGCCCCCGAACCGGCCACTCCCGAGGCCTCCGAGCACGTCGGTGACGACTTCGCTGTTGTCCGCGCCACCGACAGGTTTGGAATGACTGAACCCTCCACTGCCCAGATCACCCCGGCAATCAAGAACACCCTGATCGGCATGCGACGCCAAATCGACCGCGTCGTCACAGAACCCGCCAACCTCACCCGGTCCATGTATGAAGCGCTCACAACCACCCAGCAGCTTGCCTACGATGAGCGCCGGGTGCGCTGGTTCGGTTCGGGATTCACACTTCGCAGCGAGGCAACGACCGAACTGCTGCGCAGCGTCCGAGGCTATCTGGCCATGCGCGAAATGGACGCCGTCGGCAGCCAGGGAGTATGCGTCCTCACCGGGCCAGCCAACGTTGGCAAGTCCACCACCTTGCTGCAACTGGCCAAGGAAGTCGAGGCCCGCACCGAACGCCGCCACCCAGGCTTCCGCGACGACGGACGCGTCCCCGTGGTCTCCATCGAGATGCTGCCCGGCGCCACTCCCAAAGGGGTTGCGACCTCCATCCTGGACTTCTTTGGCGTGCCCCACCGCCAGCGCGACGCCCACCAAGTCCTGGTCCGGCAGGCCGCCGAAGTCATGGCCCTGCGCAGGTCCTCGCTGCTCATTGTCGACGAATTCCACGCAGTCCAACTCGATGGCCGTAGAGGCGACGACGCCATCAACACAGTCAAAGCCATCATCAACGACACCGGCGTCGTGACCGTTCTGGCAGGCATCGACCTCGACCTAAAACTGGGCAGCCGCGCCGCTGAACAACTCATGGCCCGCGGCGAAACCCACCGGCACGCACCTTTCGACTACGCCTCCGAAGCCTCCCGTCAATCATGGACTCGACTCGTAGACGCCTTTGCTAAGCAGATGTGCCTCATCGACGGTCCTCCGGATCTCAGCCCCTACGCCGACGCGCTCCACTCACTCACGGAAGGCCGCATCGGCGCACTGCGCCGCATTCTCGGATTCGCAATGCTGACGATGCTCGAAGAGAAAACCTCTCCCGCCAATCCTGAAGCACTGCTTGAGGAGCATATGGGAACAGGATCCCGGCGGCTCGTAACCCGGGAAAAACCCAAAACACGGACAGCCGCATGAATCACAGCGGGACAGTTCCCAGGCAATTCCACCCACAGGTCACACGACCCCGGCCCCACCAGTTCGAGACCCCCGATTCCTACCTCGCACGGCTATGCGCGGCCAATCTCATCGACGGCAACTACATTCGGCGACTGACCCGGAACCGTCGACTCTCCTCAGGCCGGCCCGATGAGCTTGCCCATGTCATCAATGAGCTCGGCGGCCCAGACATCGGACACTTCCACCGAGAATACGCCCGCGCCACCGCCCATGCCCCCGCGCAACTCAAGGACGCCTTCCCTGCACGCCAGCAGAACCGAGCCGCATGCTCGCGCTGCACCGGCGGCCAACATGTCGACACATATGACCACCGACGCTTCATGATCTGCCTCAAGCACAACCGCTGGATCGGCCAACGCGCAACCGAACAGCGACAAATCATCGACTACGAGCTGCGCACTGTCGAACGACGGTTCCGCCGCATCACAGGCACCGGCCTCATCCCGCGCGGAACCCACGACAACATCGTCGCCGCCATCGACCGCCACGCCCCAGGGCTCAAGGACCAGCTCTGGCTAGGCCATCGCCTTCACGCCCACACGGACATCGACCACTACCCCGCCCGGGTCCGCATCCTCACAACCATCACTGACTACCTCGCCACACACTGGCCCCTTGAGCGCGAGATCCGCACATGGCACCGCCGTCCCGAACAAGCCCGCCTTTACGCCCACCTTCGCCTACACCTGACATGGCTCGGCACACCCTCCCAGACCTGGAAACTGGTCGACGAACTCGTAGACGTGATAATCGGCGTCATAAACACTCGAACTGCCAGTTTTCTCATCTCGGATGTCTTGACCCAAGGCCAGCGCCAACCCCTCGAACTCTGCAGATCCCATTGCCACCAAGAACTCTGACCGACCCCTAATTCCGGCTTCCCGCCAAGAATCCTGTCAACGAAACTGACCCACCAAGCGCGGCCCATCCCCGGCATGACAGCAAACAACCCTTGTCAATTTCGCCAACTACACTGGCAAGCCACAGTCCATCAACGAATCTGGCGGGGTCTGTCCGATAAACGGTGTGTGGGTTCCGGCGGTTTTCATTGGTTGGTGGTTCTTTCGAACCGTCCGGCGAACGTTATGGCGAACGCGTTGAGCGCGGGTTTCCACCTCATGGTCCAGCGTGCTCTTCCTCCGCCGGTTGGATCAAGGGATCTGGTGACCAGGTACAGGCATTTCAGGGCAGCATTCTCGTTCGGAAAGTGCCCCCTGGCTTTCACGGCCCTGCGGTAGCGGGCGTTGATCGACTCGATCGCGTTCGTCGTGCAGATCACCCTCCGGATCTCGACGTCGTATTCCAAGAACGGCACGAACTCAGCCCAGGAGCACTCCCAAAGCCGCACGATTGCCGGATACCGTTGTCCCCACTCTGCCGTGAATTCAGCGAACCGGTCTTTGGCTGCCTGCTCGGACGGGGCGGTGTAAACGGGTTTGAGAGCTTTGACGATCCCGTCGCGGTGTTGGCGGCCGGCATAGCGGAAACTGTTTCGGATCAGGTGAACGATGCATTGCTGCACGATCGTGCGTTCCCACGTGGTCGTGATCGCTTCCGGCAGGCCTTTGAGTCCGTCGCAGACAGCGATCAACACATCTTCCACGCCACGGTTCTTCAGCTCGGAGAAGACCTGAAGCCAGAACCGGGCACCCTCGCCACCGTCACCGGCCCAGATACCCAGGATGTCCCGTTCCCCGTTCGCGGTTACTCCCATGACGACATAGAACGGGGTATTGCGCACCTGCCCGTCACGGACTTTGACCACGATCGCGTCAACGAAGAGCACCGGATAGACAGGATCCAGCGGCCGGGAGGACCATTCAGTCAGTTCGGCTGCGACTTTCTCCGTGATGCGGCTGATGGTGTCTTTAGAAACTCTGGCGCCGTAGACCTCCTCGAAGTGCGCGGCGATTTCCCCGGTGGTCAGCCCTCGTGCCGAGAGCGAGAGCACGACCTCGTCGATCCCGTCCAAACGCCGTCTACGTTTGGGCACGATCATCGGCTCGAAGGATCCGTCCCGGTCCCGGGGTACCTCGATTTCGACCGGACCGATCTCGGTCAGCACCGTCTTGGATCTCGTGCCGTTGCGTATGTTGCCAGCGACCGGTGTCTGGCCATGTTCATGGCCGAGGTGCTCGGTCAGTTCCGCTTCCAGCGCCGTCTCCAGCACGTTTTTCGTGAGCTGGTTCAGCAGCCCGCCGGGGCCAACCAGGCTCACGCCCTGTTCCCTGGCCTGCGCGAGCAACCGCTCCGCAAGCTCCTTCTGATCGATGATCTCTCCCGTCACAGGATCGATCATCATCCCTGCCATCCCAGTCGTGGATTCAGACACGGCCGTCTCCTTCGGATCAGGCCAGACCCCACACACCGTTATTCAGACAGTCCCATCTGGCGTTTCCGCCGGACAAGCAGGCTTTTGTCGAATGCGGACGTGCTGGCGTCCTGGCGTGAACTCGCGCTTGGGTCCTTGCGACTGTCGGTTTCATGCATCTAATGCATGTTTCCATGGTTTAAGGGTCGTTGTGAGTGGTGTCGTTCCGGGTTTTGTCCCGCGGAGGCTGGTGGATCCGGACATTGGGCTGTTCCGTGCTGATGAACGGGTTTTTACGGCCATGCTGGATGGCTGGCGGGCGCAGATGCTTGCCCGTGGCCTCACGACGGACACCATCAAGCAGCGTTGCCAGCTGCTGGAGCGTTTTCAGCGGTTCACGGGTGAATTTCCGTGGCAATGGCGCCCCGCGGACATCGATGATTTCCTGGCCTCGGCACTTTGGCCCAGTGAGCGTGGCGCCCGGATGTCCCTGGGCTCGTTCGGTGATGCGTTCGCTGCCGCGCGGGATGCCGTCGGTCTGCCGCACGAGTTGGGTCTGCATTGCCCGAGGCATTTCTACGTGACGCACCTGGTCGAAGCTGGTTATGACGCGGCCTTCGTGCAGACGCAGGTTGGCCACTCCTATGCGTCGACTACCGGCCTCTATACCTCGGCATCGTCGGACTTCAAGCAGAAAACCGTGCAGCAGATGATTGCACGCCGCATCGCGAACTTGGAGGACCCAGGTGCCTGAACAGCGCCGGATCGGCTACCGCTGGAACCTGCGAGCCCTGATGACAAAGCAGAACCTCTGGAAGACCACCGAACTGATGCCGCTCCTGAAATCCCGTGGCATCAACCTCTCCGAAAGCCAGGTCTACAGGCTGGTCACCTCCACGCCTGAGCGCATTCCGGCAAAGACATTCGCCGCGCTCTGCGACATCCTGGACTGCACACCAAACGACTTGTTTGAGCCTTTCGTTGAGATGCGCGCCGCGGCGACAGCGAACGCCCCGAAGCGCAGTGAAGACCTCGGCATCCAACCAGGAAACCCGATCGCACGACGCGTCCGGCTCGTCGCTCCCGAAGACGGTGAGTAGGCCACGCAAAGCAGAGGACCCCACCCGCTGGCCGGTCCCCTGCGGCCGCTGCGGCCAGCACCACCAAACGGTTGCGCGTTGGCCCGACGGCGGAGTCTGCGGCTACTGCTATCAGCAGGCAAAACGCACCTGCGGGGTCTGCGCCTGCGGCCATGACCGGGCCGCCGCCATCCTCATCCTCGTCTTCGGACAACAAGCTGAAAACATCGCACGTCTAACCTGGGACGACATCAGCGTCACCGGCGGCGTGGACCAACGGCCGACTAACGGTCGTGAGCAGTTTCCTTGCTCCGCAGCTTTTTGCCCTTGCCACGGTGTTTCGCTGAGTTGCTAGCCTTGCCGACATCTGCAGCCGTGAAGGTTAGGGCCATCGCTCGGTGGCAACCCTAGCTATGACTTTTCGCAAATTCTGCAGCCGCGGACCAGACAGACCCATCTACAACCGCAACATCACAGTTACGTCAGTGTGGTGTCCTCGACAGGGACAGTTTGCTGTCGTGGCGCGTTGTCCTTTTTAGCGGGATAGCTTCTCCCTGTCCGGCTCCATATCACCGATGTGTCCGGCGGTGTTGGCTGCTAGGACTCGGGCAACGAAGGCGCTGTACTCGTCCATGTAGTGGCGCAGGAATTTCGCGGTGCGTTCATCCTTGACTTCGCCCCCTTCCCCAAACACGTCCGCGTCGTAGTGAACGTATGCTTCAGGCGAATTCAGCTGGGGTGCGTCTAGGAAGCTAAGGATGCTGCGGAAGGATGACTGCATCACGGCGGTGCCGATACTACCCGGGGAGGTCCCGATGATGCCGGTGGGTTTACGGGCGAACGAATTCGATCCCCAAGGACGAGAGCCCCAGTCGATAGCGTTTTTAAGGGCACCCGGAATGGAACGGTTGTACTCGGGAGACACGAAGAGAATACCGTCCGACGCTTCAATGGCACGCTTGAGCGCCCGGCCTTCCGGCGGGAAATCCGCGTCGTAGTCATAGCTATAAAGCGGGAGATCCCTAATCGGAATTTCGCTGAACTCGAGGTCCTCTGGTGCAAGATTTATCAAAGCTTGCGAGAGAACCCGGTTGATAGAGCCGGTTGCCAAGCTCCCCACGAAATATCCGATCCTGTATTTTGCTGCCAAAGTTTCAATCCTTTCTTTTCCGATTTACGGCGGCCGCAGGCTAACTTGTGCGTTGCTGCCGGTTTATGTGGTCAGCCAGCCGAGCCAGGGAAGAAGATCCTGTACTTCGGGATTGCGATTTTCAACGGGAGTCCTCAATGCCTGAGAAGGAAGGGCAGCCTTGCTAAATTTTTCGACGAACGTGCAGTTACCGAGTGGTGTCCGATCTTGGAGGTGGCGCGCACCATGGTTAGTTGACCGCACATGGCAAAAACCGGGGCGGAACAGGTGGAACGAGTGCTTGTTCACGTCTAGACCTTTTGTAGAGCTATGGATACAGCGACTTTCGCTACGATGAAGGGTAGAAAACTTTTACGGCACAGGTGCTTGTCCCGTTTCAGTTCAAAGGCGAACTATTGCGTAGGACTTAACGAGGGTGCTTTTGATACTCCACCGACCGCTCCAGCCGTTCTCAAGGATTAGGACTGTTCCGGGCTTGAGGGTGATGCGTGAGCCGTCATCATGAATCAGTTCACCTTCTCCTTCTAACACGCTAATAAATTCCTCGTATCCCTGATGGACTGTACTAAATTCACCAGGACTCACCCGCCACAGACCAAGCTCCGTTTTGCCGTCCGTAAAAAGCACGTGGGTACTCGCGGCGGGTGTGCCCTGAATGACTCGTTCGGAAGTAATCGAAACCGGTTTTGGCCAGTGTATGGAAGATGCGTGAAGTACGGTGCTCATGCTTTGCTTCTTTCAGAGTCAGAGTTACCAGACTTAGTTTCAAGGCGCTGCATTACACGTCCGGCGGCTCGCTCGCCGCTGCGTATAGCTCCTTCCATTAGGCCTACAAATTCGGGTTCGCTGTATTCGCCGGCCCAGAAAACATCTCCTACCGGCTTTTCCAAAAGAGCTGTCCCCGCTGCCGTTACGCCTGGGGCATGGGCGGCGTAAGCGCCACCTGCCAGTTGGTCCTCGGACCATACAGTGGTCAGCGCGGCAGCGTCCTGTGGGATGGCGAGATCCGTGCGAAGTGCTCGTGCTTTGGCAACCCATTCCGCTGGGCGCTGTTTAAGGCTGGCACGGGTAATGGCTGATGGTGAGCCCATGAAGGCGTTCAGCACCGGGGCCACGGCCCCGGATTCGTCCGTGGCTGTCCAGGTCCAGTAGCGGCCTTCGACGGACATGACAGCACTTGTGGCGGGCTGGGTTTCCAATGGGAGGTGTAGTTTTGCCGCATGTCCTTGAAGAACGTGCTTTAGGGCTGCGTCACGTGCCTCGGTTGTCGGAAGGTTCAGTTGCGAGTCACGGATTACAGCCAACGGAAGAGCAACAACGACGGTGTCGAAAACGGACGTGTCGGTGTCGGTGGTAACAAGAACACCGCCGTCACTAATGTTTTCAACCGCCCTCACGGTTTCGCCGTAACGAACAGCAGAACCAAGTGCAGCTGCCATCGCGTCGGGCAGCCGCTGATTGCCGCCAGCCACCCGCCAGCTGGGTTTGGGTTCGAACGAGGCGATATGTTGTAAGGATCTCGCCGTGACCTCTGATGCGCTCACAGCCGTAGAGATTTCGATTCGGGCACGAAGGGCGTCGACCAGTTCCGGTTCGTCGGGCAACTTGGCAAGCAACTCTTCGGCGGTCCCCTGAAGGCCACTGCCACTGGCTAATTCCAGTGCTTCCCGTCCGGTACGGATAATGTCATCACAAGTGATTCCAGTCGTGTCGCCGGGTTCCCGAACGTAATAGCTCATGCCAGTGTCAACCAAGCTAAGCCCAAACTGGGAAAGCAGCCGCCGCATGGAGGTGTAGCCATCTAGAACGAATTCTGCACCTCGTTCTATCACATAGCTGCCTTTTGGTGTGTCAAGCGTTTCGGACCACACACGACCACCGGGGCGGTTGCGGGCTTCGAATACCGTGACGTTTTCACCGGCTTCGGCGAGTTTTGTAGCAGCTGCAAGGCCAGCCAAGCCGGCACCAAGAATTCCTATGCGGCCCACACAGCCACCTCCGTTTCGTTTTGTTCAGGGGCGAAGACAGTAGAAGACGCTGTTCCCACCCCAGATTAGGTCGCTAGGAGTGCTAACAAAATCATACGAGTATGATAAATCTCTCCTCGTTTTTGTACTTCTGAATAGTCGTTGCGGTGTCTGCCGGGTGGCGCGTGGCCGAGTGGATTGTTGCCCTAAAAGCCTCGGCGAGGGAAAGTTCCGGATGTGCTTACCCCCAAGCGACAGGCCGCTGGAGACGTCCAGCCTGACCTCGTGGAGGATTTTCCCGGTTTCATAGCCGGGTTCGTTTTCGGACTCAAGTACGGAATTAGTACAGAAATCATCCTCTAGAACTGTTTGGGACCACCGCGGGGCGCTTCATACTGACTGCTTAGACGTGAGACCGTAACCGCCTTTGCGTTCGCTTCGAAGCAACAGAGCACTTTTATGTCTGAAACATAGCGCGGTAGAGACTCGCGCACCGCCTCGGAAGGAGCCACCGGCATGCCACAGCACACGGGCATATTTAGCAAGGTCATCACAGTTGATCACCGCTGCGAGGTGGATGAACGACTCACCGCCGTGGTCACCGAGGCAATGGCGCATGCGTTACGGACGTCAACCCATGGAATTGTTGTCACGCGTCACGACCAAAGAACGTTCAGTGTCCGCCTTTCGCCGGACATATCCCCAGGGACGACAGTGGAGCGCGATCTCTGGAGAAGCAATGTTGGATGTCGACCGAATATCTAATGTTGGACTCCGTGCTCCTAACATAAGAGTCAATTTCGCCGGCACTCATGCGACGCCTACCGTCACAACTTTGTCTCACCATGGTCCGCGTCTTGCGCTTTCCTTAGCGGAAACTTACTCACCCCCAATGTGCCCACCCACCACAATCAGTCGCTTACAAAACAATCTTCTGAGGACTACAAATGACAGTTGAATCGGCTGTGTTCCCCGCCGCTCCCCTAGAGCGCGAGGCCCCTCTGCTCGCGTCTGTGCCCACCGGCTTGCTTGTTGGCGGCCAGTGGCGGGATGCATCAGACGGCGGAACGTTTGATGTGCGTGATCCTGCTACGGGGGAGGTGCTCGCTACTCTAGCTTCGGCCACTAGCGAAGATGCCGTCGCCGCTCTGGAGGCTGCTTGCGCGGCGCAGACCTCGTGGGCGCGGACCGCTCCGCGGGTGCGAGCCGAGATTTTGCGCCGTGCCTTCGACCTGGTAACAGCGCGATCGGAGGACTTCGCGCTTTTGATGACGTTGGAGATGGGCAAGCCATTGGCTGAAGCCCGGGGCGAGGTTGCCTACGGCGCCGAGTTTCTGCGTTGGTTCTCGGAAGAAACTGTTCGGGACTACGGCCGATACCTCACCACCCCCGAAGGTAAGAACAAGATCCTGGTCCAGCACAAACCCGTAGGTCCCTGCCTGCTGATAACGCCGTGGAATTTCCCGTTGGCCATGGCTACTCGCAAGGTTGCTCCCGCGGTCGCCGCTGGTTGCACGATGGTTCTTAAACCAGCAAAGCTGACGCCGCTAACTTCGCAGCTATTTGCCCAAACGATGATGGAGGCCGGCCTTCCTGCAGGAGTTCTCAATGTCGTTTCTTCCTCCTCGGCGTCGGGGATATCCGGGCCACTCCTGAAAGATTCCCGGCTGCGTAAGGTTTCCTTCACAGGGTCCACTCCGGTCGGCAAGCGCCTGATGTCAGACGCTTCCCGACATGTCCTGCGGACTTCCATGGAATTGGGTGGAAATGCTCCGTTCGTCGTGTTCGAAGATGCAGACCTGGACAAAGCTGTAGAAGGGGCAATGGCGGCCAAGATGCGGAACATGGGCGAGGCCTGCACAGCAGCCAACCGGTTCCTCGTTCAAGAATCCGTGGCGCAGGAATTCACCCGGAAGTTCGCAGCCGCGATGGGTGCCCTCTCCACCGGCCGAGGTACGGACCCTGCCAGTCAGGTCGGCCCGCTGATCAATAACGGTGCTCGCGACGACATCCATGCCCTAGTCACTGCTGCGGTGGACGCCGGCGCTGTCGCTGTCACCGGCGGGGCCCCCGTGGACGGACCAGGCTACTTCTATCAGCCCACCGTCCTCGCCGACGTTCCCAACAATGCGGCGATCCTCGGCCAGGAAATCTTCGGACCCGTCGCTCCTGTCACCACCTTCACTACTGAACAGGACGCAATCAAACTGGCTAACGCCTCGGAATACGGGCTCGCGGCCTACCTTTACAGCCGCGACCTTAACCGGCTCCTGCGGGTGGCGGAGCAGATCGAGTTTGGCATGGTTGGCTTCAACGCGGGCATCATCTCCAACGCCGCCGCCCCCTTTGGTGGCGTTAAACAATCAGGGCTAGGCCGCGAAGGCGGGTCCGAAGGTATCGCCGAATACACCACCACCCAATACATCGGCATCGCCGATCCCTACGAGAACTGAACGACTGGTAGGGGCTTACATGCCGTCTGAACCAGTGAATAATGCGACTTGCTAGGATACAAACGAGCGCAGGCCCACGGCATGCAGTATTTCGGAACGGTGAGTGGCACCATCTGGAAGACCCCTTTGCCGAAGTCATATCCTTCACTGGGCAAGTCACACCGGCGGATGGTGCGAAGCTACTCGCCCCGGTACGTCCGTCCGTCCTCATAGGAATGAGCCATAACCGCCCTACCAATAAGCATCCGCTTCCCGTACAGGCATGGCACAAATCCGTACATACCCTGGCCAACCCGGGTGATCAGATAAAGACGGCTCGGGACGCTGGGGCAGTCCACGTGGAGGGCGAGTTGGCAGTTGTTATTCGTAAACGCGCTGCCGGTCTCACCACGGAAGAGGCGATGGACCATGTGCTGGGGTACACGATCGCGAATGATGTCACGAACGCCGACCAAGGACTTATCGACGAAAAACTCTTCCAAGCCAAAGCCGGTATCAATTACACACCTCTTGGACCTTGGATTGAGACCGACATTAGGGATCCTGAAAAGGTCAACATCACCGTGCGAGTGAACGGCGAGGTTAGGGCCAATTCCGGGACATTCAATCTACCCACGAGCGTCGTGGACTGCCTGGTGTATGTCACTCGCTGGACGACTCTGAAGCCTGGTGACATCGTGATGACGGGGGCGCCGGGTACCTTCGCAGCTGTTAACCCCGGAGACTGCGTACAAATCAGTCTCGAGGGAATTGGTACGTTGACCAGCACAGTCGTCTAAATACTGCAAATAAAGGACCCCTTCCGAGAGGGGTCAGGCACAATCCTTCGCAAGTCCATGATCTGACCCTTGGCGCCGTTCTTCAAGCGGCCCGGATAGTCCGATGTGCTTCGTCACCTAGCCCGACTTCCTTGAGTTCGCCGAGCGCCGGCTCTCCCGAGCTATGAGAAGACGCGGAACATCGGCTGTACCCAACCTCTTAGACGTCTTTGCGTCGTGCCGAGTGTTGGCGCGTGGTGGCAAGGTTCAATATAACGATGCCCCCGATCACTGCAGTAATGGCTGTTATCCTTCCCAAAGTGACTGCCTCTCCGTGGATAATCGCGCCAGCAAAGGCAACGGCTACTGTGCCTAGACCAGACCACGTAGCATAAGCGACGCTTAGTGGTACTGCCCTAAGCGCGCGGGTTAGCAGAAAGAAGGAAAAGGCGTATAGTGCCATGGCCGCGGTTGTCTGTGCCGGGAGTTGAAAGCCTTCGGAAAAGTCGAGAATTACTGTGCCAGTCACCTCGGTGGTTATGGCACTTCCAAGATACAACCAAGCATGAAGGCGATGTCTATGAAGTAACGGCGCACGTTTCTGCCCCCTGTTACCTTTGTCAGCCGCCACGCTTCCTGCCTCTCCTGTGATGATCTGCCGAATCGCTGTGCAAAAGTTCAAGACCGTCCTGACTGGAGTTCGTCGTGCATAGCTACTCATGCCCCCGATTATCAGCCTTCATGGTCTGAACTCGGGAGGCAGAGTTTGAGTCATTGACCGGCTTGGAGGTTGAGGGTGACCACGCCCGTGACCACAAGAGCCAGTCCGATGGCATGTTTCCAGCTGAAGCGTTCATTTCTGAACAGGACGCCAATAACTGCTACAGACGCAGTTCCCAGGCCGGCCCAAAGTGCGTAAGCAATTCCGATGTCGGTGAACTTGAGGATCTGAGCCAAGAGGGCGAAGGCAACCGTGTATAGGCAGGCGACTGCCACAGTCGGCTTGAGTTTCCTGAATCCGTTTGTTTGAGGGAGCAGACTGGTAGCTGCTACTTCCGCAGCGATCGCCAGTAAAAGAAGGGGCCAGATGGTTAATGCCCTCCTTCCATACCTGGTCTGCAAACGAAGGGTGGTCCTGGCGGGGCGTTTCTACGCATAAGAAAGATCCCGTTCGGCCGCCTCAACGACGTTTACAAGAAGCATCGCCCGGGTCATAGGACCAACACCGCCGGGGTTGGGTGAGATCCAGGCGGCGACCTGCATA
The DNA here is from genome assembly GCF_015040095.1 of Paenarthrobacter sp. YJN-5. Lineage (NCBI taxonomy): Bacteria > Bacillati > Actinomycetota > Actinomycetes > Micrococcales > Micrococcaceae > Paenarthrobacter > Paenarthrobacter sp. YJN-5. The sequence goes on along the minus strand of NZ_CP053544.1, from coordinate 219,677 downwards.
GTGTCGGCATCGACGTCTCCTTGGAGGGCGGCTTTGCCGGTGCTGGCGTCAAGGATCCGTGACACTCCTACGTCTAAGACTATTGACCCCGGCTTCAGGTGTTTACCTTGCACGATCCCCGGTACACCGGCAGCGGCCACGACAACATCTGCGCGCTTTAGCAGCTTGGGGAGATCAGCCGAACCGGTATGCGCTGAAGTGACGGTTGCGTTGATAGCGCGCCGTGTAAGCAGTAGCCCCAGGGGCCGGCCCACTGTCACTCCTCGACCGATGACAAGCACTTCCAAACCGTTGAGAGCGATCCCGTGTCGGGATAAGAGCTCCACGATGGCGTTTGGAGTGCAGGGTAGAGGAGAGGTGAGGTCGCCGCTAACGTTGAGTGCAAGCTTTCCAAGGTTGATCGGATGTAGTCCGTCTGCATCCTTTTGAGGGGAAATTTTTTCCAAGACAGCATTTTGGTCGATATGTGGGGGCAGTGGTAGCTGAACTATGTAGCCTGTGGTTCTGGCATCTTTATTCAGCTCATCAAGAACGCTCTCTAATTCCCTCTGAGAGATTGTCGACGGTAAGTCCCGACGAATGGATTCAATCCCCACTTCCGCACAGTCTCTATGCTTCCCCGCTACATAGGAATGGCTTGCAGGATCATCACCAACGAGGATCGTTCCCAAGCCAACCGTCTTGCCATGGTCCTTCAATGCTGCAATTCGACCCGCGAGTTCGGTTTTCACGGCACGAGCGGTTGCCCTGCCGTCCAGGATGTTGCCGACGTTCTCCAACGAGTTCGGTTCGTGCATGACGTTCTTGGCCATAGGCCTTCCTTTGTAGTGGTCCCGTGAGGCTTTCATCTGTCCAGAGGCCGAACCATGCGATATCTGGGCCAAGGGGGGTCGAGGGGGATGTCGCTCCTAACCGCGGAGCCGTTCGCCCTTTGGATCGTAGAACGGCCGCCGGGAGACCTTCGCGGGGTAAAGCCGTCCCTTGCACTGGACCTCGAAGTCACCGGAGAGATCTGCATCAGGTTCAAGAGCGGCAATTCCGACTGCGCGTCCCAGCGTGTGGCCATAGCTGCCGCTCGTCATGCGTCCGACTGGAAGGCCGTTACAGTATACGGTCTCGTCATGTACGAACACCGGATCGGGGTCTTCCAGTGCTACATACACCGTTCGATGATCGGGCGCTGTGGGGTCGAGCTTGAGGAGGGCGTCTTTGCCTAGGAAGCCTCCCGGTTTGTCCATCGAGATAGTGAAACGAAGGCCTGCCGAATAGGGATCGTCAATGGGCCCGATGTCGTGACCCAGGTGCCTGAATCCCTTCTCGCTGCGCAGTGAATCCAAGGCGTGGTATCCGGCCAATTTGAGTCCAAGATCCTGCCCTGCTTCCCACAGCGCGTCCAGGACGTTGACTGCCATGTCGGCACTTGGGTACAACTCGTAGCCCAATTCGCCTACGAAGCTCACGCGCAAACTGTACGCATAGCCGTCTGCAATTTCTACCATGCGTCCGTGGGTGTATCTCTGTGCTTCGTCGGACCAGTCTTCCGGCGAAATCCTGCTAAGAAGTTCTCGGCTTTTCGGTCCCATGACTCCGATTGTGGCCAGAGCCGCCGTGCAGTCAAATACCGCGGCCGCTTTACCCCGAGCGATTCGTTTGAGGTATGCTGCCGTCTTTTGCTGGGTAAATGACGGGGTAACGACCAAGAACCGGTCAAGGCCAAGACGAGTGATGGTTCCGTCTAGTTCGATCCCCGCTCGGTCATTTAAGAAGAGGGTATAGACCGCTTTATCGGTCTCGACGTCGATGTCTGCTGTTGCGGCCATCTGACACACCTCAAGAGCATCAGGACCAGCAACTTCGAATTTTGCAAAAGGACTCAGATCGAAAAGGACCACGCCCTCACGCGCCGCTTTATGTTCTTCGGCGACACGGTCGAACCAGTTCGGGCGTCCATAGCTGTAGTCGTAGGTGGGAGAGGTTCCCGGGGCCCCGTACCAGTTTGCCCGCTCCCCACCGTTAACTTCACCAAAGCAGGCCCCGAGCTCAGCGAGGCGCGCGTGAAGGGGCGTTCGACGGACGTTGCGGCCAGTTTCCATCTGCAAGTTCGGCCAGTGCATTGCATAAAGTCGACCGAGGCCCTCCTTAGTTCGGGCCTTGAGATAGTTTCGGTTGTTTTGGTGTCCCGAAAAGCGCTGCACGTCCACCGCGGATGAGTCAAAACCGGGCGTACCTGAAATGACCCACTCCGCCAGCTCCTTACCTATGCCGGGAGCAAAGATAATCCCCTGAGAATTGAAGCCTGCTGCCACGAAGAGATTGGAAAGTTCGGAGGTTTCACCCACGGCAAAGTTGGCGTCTGGGGTGAAGCTTTCGGGAGCGTTCAGGAATCGGTCGAATCCCGCCGAAGCAAGTGCCGGCACTACCCCTTCGGCCTTCGCTCTGATCGGAGCGAAGTGTTCCCACTCCGGTCCGAACTCGGCGAAGCCGTTGGAGGGAATCTCCTCAACGGGGCGTGGAAGCCCGTCAGGCTCGAATGCGCCAACCAAGAGCCTCCCGGCCTCGTGACGGATGTAGTAGCTGTTGTCTAGATCCCTATATACGGGCAGCTCAGGGACAGCCCCGTCAATTTCTGCAGATCGGACGTGGATGTGTTCGGCGGCGTACAAGGGGACCTTCACCCCGGCGGTGGCCGCGAGATCACGAGTCCACAAACCGCACGCCAAAATCACCCGATCGCAGTGCACGATTCCTTGATCCGTGAGTACGCCGACGACGAGATCGCCCTGACGAAGTACCTTGTGTACGGCAACGTTTTCGCGTATTTGGGTCCCAAGGCTATGGGCGAGTTTAGCGAGAGCCACTGTTGCGTGACCCGGGTTGATGTGACCATCGTCAGGCAGCAGGAGCGCTCCGGCAACCCCTGAGTAGGTTGCGAGAGGCCACAATTCCTTGTATCGGTCCTCAGTTAGCCATTCAGTTCTTACGCCCTGCTGGTCGGCCACGTCCTTTGCATAAAGAAGCTCGTCAACGCGACCGGCGGTTCGCGCAACACTGAGGGACCCGCAACGCTGAAATGAGACGTCCAGCCCGGACATCTGCTCGAGCCGGCTATAAAAGTCCAAGCCGTACTTGGCCAGCTTTGTCATAGTCGTGGTCCCGCGCGCTCCAGTGACCAAGCCTGCGGCGTGCCAAGAGGTGCCGCTGCCCAGGACGTTGCTCTCCAAAAGTAGGGTGTCGTTCTCACCCGCAGCTGAAAGGTGGTAGGCAATGCTGGCACCGATAATGCCGCCACCGACCACGACTGTACGGACGTGGGTCGGCAACGGGTCATGGGAAGTAGCTGTAAACATGCTGGCGCTTATGTCGCGGTCGACAAGCCTGTCCATCAGGGTCTCATTTCTACTCAGGTCGATGTACGACTCTGGGCAAGGGTAGTTGTGCTTAGTTGAAGACGACGGTGCGGTGGCCGTTCAGCAGGATCCGCTGTTCCGCGTGCCATTGAACGGCACGGGACAGTGCAAGTCGCTCAGCATCCTGCCCTGCCACTGCGAGTTGAGCTGGACTGTAGTCATGTCCAACTCGAAGAACTTCCTGTTCGATGATTGGTCCTTCGTCCAGTTCGGCGGTGACGTAGTGTGCTGTCGCCCCAACGAGTTTCACCCCGCGGTCAAATGCTTGGTGGTAGGGTTTGGCGCCCTTAAACCCTGGAAGGAATGAGTGGTGGATATTGATGGCCTTGCCAGCAAGTTCGCGGCAAAGATTGTCGCTAAGGACCTGCATATACCGGGCTAGAACGGTCAGTTCCACTTCATGTTCTGCAAGGAGAGCCAGCAGATGTTCCTCTGCTTCCTGCTTGGTTTCCGGCGTTACCGGAATGTGAAAGAAGGGGATTCCATGGGCATCTGCAACTGGCTGAAGAGTCGCATGGTTCGAGGCGATGAATGGAAAATCCACTTTGAGTTGTCCTGAGCGCCAACGGAAGAGCAGGTCGTTGAGGCAATGCTCGGCTTTGGAAACCAGCAGTGCAACCTTGGGTCGATCAGAGGCGTCGACCAAGGTCCACTCCATCTCGTATGTGGAGGCCACCGCTAGAAACGCGCTTTTCAGATCGCCAATGGATACAGTTGCTGGGCAGGAGATGTGCACGCGCATGAAGAATCTGCGTTCCGCGGCATCGTCGAACTGCTGACTGGCAAGAATATTGCAGCCATGGGATACCAAGAAGCCTGAGACAGCGTGAACGATTCCAATCCTGTCTCTGCAGCTGAGTGAAAGAATTACTTGGCGGAATTGGGCGTTTTCCATGGGGCTCCTAGGGGGGAGGTTCGTACGTGGGGTGCCCTTGCGAGGAGGGACGGTTCGGGCAGTGCCTATAGATAGGCCTACGCCTGCCAGCTGCACCTGCATCGTGTGTTGACCATACGCGCCAGAACGGGCCCCTTCCATGCGGTGTTTGTCTGAAAAGACCATGGTTTTGGTACTAAGGTCTAAACTGCGACTTTGATACGTCACAGTGGTGGGGCGGCTTGCGTTGCAGCCTGCCGAGCGGAGCGTGGCCTGGGCTGGGGACGCAAAACCTTCGAGCGAGTCGTTTTGCCACTGCCCCTCACCTTCGCGCCAGCGCCGGAAGAAATGCATGAAGCCAGCGACCGGAGGTGGCATCGCTGGCAGCTATACCCAGGTGATCAGCTCGGCAAAAAGGAGGCCTGGCCTCAAGCTCATGGACCGCCTACATCGTGCTGGTCTTAGACCCTCAACCGCTGTCACATGGCTTGCTCAATCAGTACCTGTCGACGTGCTGCTGCTTCCCGGGCCCAAACTCAGCGGGTACCACCCACCTTCAACGGCCCGTTGGATTCAGCCCCGGTGAAGTTCCCAATTTCACAATGGGTCCTTGTTGGATGTTCCCCGCATCTGTTCGGACAGATGCGGGGAACGAAGCATGGCTCCCTTCAGCTCACTGTCCTCGTGGGTCTCTTTTAGAAGGTTCATTGTGGTAGCAGGAGGCTCCCGGCCGGGGTTGGACGGGAGCCTCCTAATTGCGCGCTATTTGGGAGCGGGCGCTACTCGCCGGTGCAGTTTATGCAACCTGCGCCTTGACTCCTAGGGAGATCATGCAATGCGCCCTAGGCGGAAATCGAGGTCCTCCTTTTGCTGCGGACAGATGCCACAAAGCCGACGAGGAACACCGCGACTGTTCCGATCATTACATAGGGTAATGCGCTCAGGGGCCCCGGCGCTGGGTACAAGATTCCGTTTACATAGAGCCACAGAACAGTTGCCGACGCCAGAGCAGCGCCTATGTTTACCAGAACCGATTTCCGCGGACTGAGGCGATTTAGCAACACCGCACCGCCGATGCAGATGAGGAAGTATGGAATTACCCAGAAGTAGACCAACAGGGTGGCAATGTATCCGTAAATTTCCAGGGGGGTGGATGATGTCAGCCAGAGCATTACAGGGGGGCCAACGAGCGAGGGAACTCCAAGGAAGGCAATGGCTGCCAGCGGACTCTTGTAACGCTTGCTGACTTTGGTTAAGGCAGAAGGCAGGAGGCCGTCAGAAGCCGCGCTGACAACGACTCGCGACCCGTAGTTGAAGAATCCAATCAGGCTGGCAAAGACGGCAGCAGCCAGAACCAGGTCGCTGATGTTCGATAGAAAACCTACCCCTGCTGCTTCAGCAAGCACCGCATTCGGTGAGACACCAAGGGCAAGCTGGTCAGCAGAATCGACAAGAGTCGGCACCTGGATAACTGTGGCAGCAAGGAAGGCCATACCGAGGACGACGGGGATCACCATGATTGCCCGAGGAATCGCGCGGGTAGGGTTTCTGGTTTCTGCGCCAAGGGCCGCGCTGCTTTCGAAACCGATGAAGAACGTCGAGCCTATTGCTAGACCTTGCAGGAAACTGTTGAAGGTGAAGTCGCTGAGACTAAGCTGGCTCGCCAGGTCAACATTTCCGCCGAATGCCGTTGCCACGGTAATGACCAACATAACGGGCACAGAAACGACCGTGAGGATGACGCTGGAACGGACTGATACGTCCAATCCTCGATAGGCGATCCCCATAGCTACCAGCGCCGCTAAGACGTAAATTACCAGTTGTATCTCTGGTCCTGCTGCGCTAGAAACGCCCACGGACATGAGGAAACTTCCGACATAGAGACCCAGTGAGACGACTAGGACCATGACTACAACGATGTAACCTGGGACCATCGCCGCCGCGATGACGAGCGGGCTCCACGAGCCAAACACGTGCCGAATATAGGAGTAGAGCGACCCAGTTCCTATAAACCGTCGGGCGAACGCAGTAACGAATAACCCAATGATGGTGAATGCCACAACGGAGGCAGCCATAGCCAGCCACGACGAACGCCCTGTGTAGGCGGCGAGGAAAGCGGGGACTGCTGAAAGACCGACGGCGGGAATAAAAGAAGATATTGAAAGCCCCATCACCTGCGGGCCGGTGAGGTGTCCCAACTGTAGATCTGCATGGGCTATATCTTGAGGAGGTGGTGCTTGGCCACCGTCCGCCGATGTTCCTGTGATATCAGAAGAAGAAGATTGCAAAGGTGTACGCCTTTCAGGTGAGTCGCGGTCACACGACCACGACGCTTAAGCGGCTTCTTCGAACCTGTCGAAGAAGTCGGTTGGGAAGATGCGCCCTTGCACCTACCAGATGGCGACTTGGGTTCGGATTGTGGTTGCGACCAATTCAGTCTTGTATGCTCACCGAGCCAGTTCGCCAGCAATGTTTTCGGCTGTTCAAGCTGTTTAGCCTTCTAACAGCGTTCGATACCAGCGGGAGGGGTTGAGTCGAGCTGGTCTCACAAATGACGGCCACGCTCCGATGCTGTGGGAATACTTGTGTGGCCGGTGTCAGGTCAGTGCACGGTGCCTACAAAGCTCCCTAAGGGTCATGGCTGCCTGCGTGTGACACACCTTACGCATCCGTTCCGTGAGCCAAAACTCGACAAAAGACCAAAGTTTGCGAAATATTCGTGTTGGCGTACTAGAGAGTTACCTCATACACGAGTACTAAGATGCCCGTATGGAACAGCAAGTGCTGACGGTCAGGGACCTCGTTACCGCTCAAAGCCTGGGTATGAAGGTACTTTCTGGCGCCGGCGGCCTTGACCGGCAGGTTCTATGGGCGCACAGCTGCGAGTTGAGTGATCCCGACCGCTGGCTTGGTCCGCACGAGTTACTCATGACAGTGGGCCTGTGTGTTCCGCATAGTGCCGTGGAACAACGGAACTTCATTGTCAAACTCGACGAGGCCGGCCTTTCCGGTGTTGCCTTGGGGGATCACAACAGCCTCCCCCCACTCACTCGGGAACTATACGAAGAAGCAGACAGACGTTCTTTTCCTGTACTTCTCACGAACCAGGCCACTCCCTTCGCAGCAATTGGGAGAACAGTTGCCGCTGCTACCGCAACCACCCAAACCATGCAAGTACTCAAGCTGAGCAAGCTCTATCAGTTGTCCACGTACGCCCGTACTGACCCGTTACGGATGATGAACGACTTACAGGCTCTTCTAAGGGCGGGTCTCAGCGTCTTCGATGTGCAAACCGGCCTAACGATTGTAGAAGGGGCACCGCTAGAATTTATGCCCACGTCCGTCCGGGAACGTACCTATGCGCTCCCGGGGGACAGCGACTCCAGGCTCATGATTTCCGAATATCCCGGCGAAGAGGTGAGCAGCTTCCTGCTAATCCATGTCCTGCAGGTGATAGATGTCGCGTTGAGCCAACTTCTACGGTCACTTCGCCGCCGTTCCGAACGGTCGACTCAAATGCTTGCGTCCATTTTTGAAGGGCGTAGCCCTGATGGGTTGGGGAGCATTCTGGGTCCGAGCGGTACTTCGTCAGGCTATCAATTCGTTGCAGTGGCATTGGAAGATAGCGAAAAGGTAGCCCGGGCCGCGTCCATCAAGTCACTGCCAGTTCTGGCCGGGCCCGGAAGCAGCTCGTTTTTTATCCTGATGCCTGAGCAGAGTCGAAATGACGTCCGGAACTTGCTCCACGGCCTCGACGTCCGGGCCGGGGTATCGTCAACCTACCTCGACTTGCGGGATGCTAAAGCTGCTGCGGATGAAGCCGCAAAGATCTTTTCATCTGGTGGGACGAACGGTCTATGGACGGACTTCACCGGGGTCCCGGTATCGCTACTAACCCGCTCTAGAAAGGAAGCCTCGGCCATAGTCCAACAGGTATTAGGTAGACTCGCGGGTACGGATCCTAAAATAGCTGTTCTGCGTGAAACGCTGTTTGCTTTCCTTGCCAATGACCGTCGCTGGAATGAAACGGCAGCCGCTCTTGGCATCCACCGGCAGACCTTGTCCTATAGACTCACCCGGATCAAAGAGATCACCGGGCGGGATATCGCGTCGTCAGCGGATCTGTCTGCCTTCTGGCTTGCGTTTCAAGCCTGGCCCTCCTTCTCGGACAGATCCGACTGAAGACTTCCGTCATTCACGAGTTCCTCGTTCCAGGCTGTCGTAGTGACGGACATTGTCAAGGGCACCGCTCATACACCCTGCGAAGGGCGTCTTCCAAAGAGCAGGTTCTACTTGCGATCCAAGGAATCAGACAAAAGGGTTTCTTGTTTTTGGCTTTCCCTATCATGACTGCCGCTTCCCGAACGTCTAATGTCGAAGAACAGGGCTTGTTGTTGAGTGCACCTGTGAGCAGCAAAATCGGCTGACGCGACTCGCCCCGGTTCCTGCTCCGGTTATCCCTGCTCTTACATAGGAGCCTTCCGTATCAGCAGTCGAGCTCCCTTTGTCCCTCAACACCCTCGTCCACCAACGCGTGGCCTCGAGGAACAGAAAGGTTACCCCATGATGACAGCCGCCGTTCCGGACGGGCACACTTTAGATCCCCGCTTACGCACCCTCACCCCAGGACAGCACCCGCGTCTTGCCCTTGAACCTGCCGGTTCTGGTTGCGAAGAGCACCCCTGCAGATTCTGCAACTTGCCGGAAACGGATTGAGCAGCCAACGAAAGCAAGTTAGCGGTGCTGCTGTCACGGACAATGGCTTCCCCAGAACCCGCCTCATCCCGTCGGTGTTCTTAGGACTACTTGTGCAAGCGAAATCGAGAAGTGAGGGTGTGCAATTAGGCGGTCTTGTTTTTCGCTGGTCGTCGATGTGTCAAACGTGTCGGCGCCGCCGCACAAAAATCGGTTTTGACCGCGGTGGATGTCGCGGACGCTGCGGACGTTCTTGGCGTCGGAGGTGACGCCCTTCCCACAGTTTTACCGCTCAGATGTTCCCTTCTTCGCCTTACCACCAGTGACGGCAGCCCGCTGCTCCGGCCCACAGCAACAGGTGTACCATCTTGGGCCGTTGGGACGTGGAGAGAAAGCTGGCGAAAGCACCATCGGCCTCTGATGCGAGATGGGGGCATATCGCAGGCCTTCAAGCTGTGTGGAGTCAGTGGGCTGGTTGTTTGTTTGGTTCGGGAAGGTTGATTCCTACGTAGGTTTGCGGTGCTGGTGTGGTGGGTCGGTCTCGGAATCTGTGCGGGTACTGGTCGTAGTAGCGTTGCAGGGTTTGGTCGCGTTCCTTCCGAATGCTTTTCCATGTGCCGTCGTGGACTTGCGCTGAGGAGAACAGGGCGATGCCGGAGTGTTCGTGCTTGGTGTTGTACCAAACCCAATTCCCATTTACAGGCGCCCTCGTGTGGTTCATCGTCGAGGTATGCGAGTGGCCGGAATTCTCCCCTCAGACGCTCCTGACCCGCGGGCCGGATGGGCCGAGCGCCTGAAGCTGATGCCCATTCCGGTGATGGGGCTCGCGCCTCAACCATCGTTGGAGGACACCGACAGCGTTGGTGTGACCTATGGCCAAGATGATCGTGGGTACAACGAGATGACGGCGAGCATCACCTATACGCTCTGGCGAAACCCGGATGACCACTCAGACCCGGTAAACCTCGCGGACCTCAACGAGAAGACACGCAGATCGATCGAGGAAGTTCCGCCATGGCCGCGGCCCCCTTGGCTGATCGAGTACGTGGAGCGCCTGCGTTACCCGCAACTTGAGGAGGCCGTGCGAACCACCTGGCGTCGTGATCCATCCGAGCGTTCTTCGGTTCGAAGCCTGTTGGTTGACCATGTCAACCACATCCTCATGAACCAATATCGGCAAGAGCTCTGGCCGGGCAGCAACCCGTGGGACCAGCACGCCCCCACAGTTACCGGCCGGATGGTCAACAGCCAGGCCAGGACCGTCATCAACGGAGTCGATATGCCCGGTGCAGAGGTCGATACGGACCCGTTCGTCTACGGTATCGGAGCCCAACTGGCAGGCGGCGGCGTGGTGACCGCTGTGCTTCCCCGCACTGAGCTCAAGCACATCCAAGTCCAATTCATGCCCCGGACCTAACGGTTCCATTCCAAACACAGCAACACCAAGCTTGACGTCGCCCCCTAGGGGAACCTCGTCCGTAAGCCGATCCCCAACCGGGTCAGCGATCCAGTCCATTGGCGGGGCCGGGACGAAGGATGCATGGTCGTTGGCGGTAACGGGTGGCCAGTGTCGCCCCGAAAGGGGCCGTCATCGACATCGATGAGACCGATCTCGCCGAGGCTTTCTAACTGCCCGGCGCTGACCTTTCCAACGAAGAACTGCTGGTCCAGGTCATTCCGATCCAGTCTGACGAATTCACGTTTATGTCCTGTTTCCTTGTCCACCACCGCAGCCAGCTCGCCAAGGAAAGGGACGGAAACAAGTATTGCACCGAATGCGAAGGCTGAACCATTTCACCTGCTCGAAGGGCGACGGCTGACCCTGGGAAATATGTGGACAGGGCTGCAGCGCAACAGCAGTCCCAGCGTCTCCTCGACCTCACGAACCCGACGCGCCGGCCCCGGACTAAGCTTCACCACCTGGATGGGAAACAACGCATTCCGCAGCTTCCAAACCTGTCACAGTCAGCCCTTTCTAACGCGGACCACTCGCCATTCGTGCGGGCCATGTTCCCATGCTCTCGTGGAATCAGATTCGGTCGAGGTCACCCTCCTGGATCATCCGCCGCCACTTCCGGAACGTCCACCGTGTCCCGTAGCGCCACACATTGCCCGATATATGGCTGATGTCCACAACCGGCACGCTGCGCGATTGCCATGCACAGTTTCACCAACTGCTCATATCGAGCATCGGAGGCACTGGACTTCCTAGACACATATTAGGTCTACCGATGAAACTCCTAAGTCGCTGAGGTTAACTCCAAGCCGTAGGAAAGGTTCAATTTTGGCCCGTCACCGACAATGGCTTTTATTCACGCAAAGACACCTTCCGCCCTTTGTGTCCGCTGCCTGGCAGAGACCAAGACCGGAAGGCGGCAGGTCGGTCATTCTTCCCAGCCAAGTCCATTGGTCGTCGCGAGAGGGGTGCTTGCATTCGGCACATTCTGTCTGTCCGCTGCCAAATAGTGCCGTACGTAGTCGATCCATCCGGAATAGGAAAGCCATAGTGGAACGTCCTTCTGTTCAGAGAATCAACCTAAACGTGCTTTTGAGACCCACGAGAAATAGGTGGGGTGCAGGCTGCGGGGCATCGTCCTACAGGAGGCGATACATCTGCTCCACGGTGTCTACGTCCTCACCGGTAGATTCATCACTGCAATCGATAAGATCTACGAGCCACGGTTTCTGGCGTAAGAAAACCCTGGCTCCGGCATCACCGGAAACGGTACTGGCCACTGCTGGCCGAAGTCCTGCATCGATGACCATTGGATGACCTCTTCGGAGCACCCGAGGGCTGTCTAACGATGAGTACGCAGCCGAACTGATGCGCCCCGGCCGGTGGGAGACGAGTAGCCGGCCAACAGTGGTGACGCTGAGCCCTGGTTGATCTACCAGAGCCACGAGGATGTGGTTCTTTGTATGTGCAGCAGCATCACCGGCAAGGTAGGAACTTCCCATACCTGAGGACCAGTCATGGTTCACCACTATCCGATAGGGCTCAAGGTTTGCACGGGCGCACACCGCTTGTGCATTCGCTCCAAGAACAATTACTACCTCATGACAGCCGCCGACAAGCATTGTCTCGGCGGCGTCCTCAACGAGGTTTCGTCCGCGGTATGGCAGGAGCGCCTTCGGACCACGCCCAAGACGTTTTCCGGCGCCGGCGGCCAGCAACACTCCCGTCACACACGGCAAATCCGTGTCACCCACCGTGAGGTTCCTGTTCGCAAGATGGAAGGACTGTCAGATCCCATTGCTTGGTGCGATCCCGACGCAGTCGATAGTCAGTACAAAAGATTAGCCTTCTCTCCCCAAGCCCTTCTAGGCGAATCCAGATGATGCCAAGGGAAGGAGCGCTCGTGTCCACGACGCCGGAGTAGGGTAACGTGCCATCTTCACACACCTGGATCTGGTCACCCTGCCCCAACATTTGCAGATCAAATAGCTGGCTTTCGTCGAAGTTGCCGGGTGCGGGATTTTCTACTGACTTTGAAACTGCCATGGTCTTGTTGTCCACCGGGTTTTGCCAACTTCGGCTGTCTTCAGAAGGTTGCATTGCTAGCTCTTTAAAGGTTGGACATTGCTAGGCCGGGTCCGAGTGCACAGCGCCAGTGGAGTCGCGCAGAGGGCGGCCACTCCCCTGCCAACGCTTGGCTATTATTTCGGCCACAACTGACACTGCTGTTTCCTCCGGTGTCCGGCCGCCGAGATCAAGTCCGATGGGACTATGAAGCTCGGCAATTTGCCGCTCTATCACTCCAGCCTCCAGAAGGCGGTTTAGCCGATCTTCATGGGTCTTTCGGGAGCCCATAGCGCCTATGTAGGAGGGCCTGCATGCCCCCTCCAGCCGCAGGGCGATTTCCAAGACAGGGACGTCGAACTTGGGATCATGGGTAAGAACGCAGATGACCGTGCGGTTGTCCACCTTTCCCTGTGTCACTTCCTGCTGAAGGTAAACGTGAGGCCAAGATACGATCACCTCGTCCGCACCAGGAAAGCGCGCGGTGGTCGCAAATACAGGGCGAGCATCGCAGACGGTCACATGAAAGCCCACCATTGACCCAGCCCGCGCGACTGCTGCTGCAAAATCGATGGCACCAAAAATAATCATTCTGGGCTTGGGCTGATAGGAAGAAACAAAGACCTTTGTTCCGGTTTCCATCCGTTCCCCGCTGGGACCGTACGTGAGCACCTTGGATTCACCCGAAGCCAGCAGGCCTCTCGCATCGTCGGCAATCGCATGGTCCAGCATGTTATTGCCGAGGGTCCCGCCAGTATGGGCTGGCCAGACTATTAGCCGCTTACCCAGCATTTCTGGATGGTCATGTTCGACCACGGTAGCAGTGGCAACGGGGTTGCCCTTCTGAACGTCCTGAATGATCGTTCGTAATTCTGGGTAACTTTCTTTGGTGACTCGTTCAACGAAGACGTCGATTGTTCCGCCACAGGTCAGTCCTACGGCTACAGCGTCATCGTCGCTATATCCAAACCGTTGCAGAACAGGAGTACCGTCTTCAATGACCTCCTGCGCAATTTGGTAAACAGCTCCTTCGACGCAACCCCCGGAGACTGAGCCGACGGCCTCCCCCGGGGTGCTTACGGCCATCGCAGCGCCCGCTGGCCGGGGGGCCGATTTAGACGTGCTGACGACTGTGGCGAGGGCGAAGGTTTCTCCGTGCGTCGTCCATTCTGCCAGTGCTTCAATAACGTCACGCATGTGCTATCCGATCTGCTAGGTCCCTAAAAGCTGCCATGGTGTGGCCAGCGACCAGGGCATCAACGTGCGGGAGAACGGCCTTAATGCCGCTCTGTATAGGTTCGTATCCAGACTTTCCGCGGTGGGGGTTGGCCCAGATAACACGATGAGCCAAACCATGGAGGCGGGAAACCTGACGGGCAAGATCCCTGGGATCCCCACGTTCCCATCCGTCACTGGCGATCACCAGCACAGAACCTCTGAGCATTGCGTGTTGTCCCCACAGGGTAATGAAGGCCGCTAGGGCTTCGCCCAGTCGCGTGCCTCCGGACCAATCGGGAACGACGAGTCCAGCGTCCAACAGTGCGACCTCCGGATCCGGGTGCTGCAATGCCGAGGTCACTCTGGTTAGGCGTGTGCCGATAGAAAATACTTCTGTTGTGTCGGACGCGCCAGCTAAAAGGCGGTGACCGAAGCGGAAAAAGCTGTCAGCATAGGCTTCCATAGATCCTGAAACATCTACGATCAAGACGACTCGTCGGGGCTTTTTCGTTCGGAAGCGATATTGCAGGCGCCCTGGTTCGCCGCCTCTCCTCAGATTGTCTCGGACAGTGTGTGCCGGATCGATGCGCTTGTGGCGATGGGTCCGCTTGTAACGCGCCCTTCTCAGCGGTTCTCTAACAGGTAGAGCAGCAAAGGCCTCCGCAAGATAACTCTTTTCCTCCGCTGACATGAGTGCCACATCTCGGTGTTGCAGGGATTCATCTTTGCTAGCCAGTGCAATCTGCTGCTCCAATTCCGGCTGAGGGCTGTCGCCGTCTGTTGCGTCGGGAAGGCTTGCTTCCTGTCTCTCCGAAAGGGGCACAGGAATCGGCGATTCCGATGAAAACCACAGGCGGAACGTCCGGTCGTAGGGCCCGAAGTCAGACCTGCTCCTACATAACGTCGCGCGTCCGGCCCAGAAGACCTCGTCGCGACGCTGAAGATCCAAAACGCTCAGAGCCTCGAGGTAAAGCTGGGCCTGTTCGGCCCCTATGGTCATCCCCTCATCTCTGAGAGCACCTACGAAACCATAAAAAATTTTCAGACCTACTTGTGAAGACATCGCCAGTACCGTTCACGTTAGGTAGGAAAGACGGTTCTTAGGGCGTTCAAGATAAGCTCCTGGTCGTCTTGGTCTTTGCAGAGGGCGCCAATTGTCAGGCTGGCACTGTCGGCGTCGATGTCACTTCCGCCAAGGCGGTTCAAAGCCTGGGCCCAGTCAAGCGCTTCGGCTACCCCAGGGGAGCGTCGCAACCGTCCCTGATTGCGCAAGGACTGGACTACGTCCACCACCTGCTGCGCTAGCTTCTCATCCACGCCGGGCAGCCGTGTCTTGATGATCTCCAACTCACGGGCCGGTTCTGGGTGGTCTATCCAATGAAAGTAGCATCGCCGTTTCAGAGCCTCGTGTAACTCTCGGGTCCGGTTGGAGGTCAGGATCACGATGGGTGGAACTTTGGCGGTGATAGTACCCAACTCGGGTATAGATATTTGGTTTGATGCGAGCACTTCCAGGAGGAACGCTTCAAATTCATCGTCAGCTCGGTCAACCTCGTCGATGAGGAGAACGGCCGGTCCACTTTGCAAGGCCCGAAGAATCGGACGAGGCAGCAGGAAACGTTCGGTATAAAGGGACTGCTCTAGTTCCTCCGCACTCGTTGTCGAATTTGCTGCCTCCAGTGAGCGTAAGTAAAGAATCTGACGTGAGAAATCCCAGTCATAGAGCGCTTGGGTGGACTCGATGCCCTCGTAGCACTGCAGTCGGATCAACGGGATTGCCAGCATCTTAGCTATTGCTTCGGCCAAGGACGTTTTTCCCGTGCCTGGAGCACCTTCAACAAGCAGCGGCTTGTTCATCGCAACAGATAGAAAGACGGTGGTGGATAGACCCTCGTCAGCCAAATAGTTGACAGCCTTGAGCCGCGCAGCCATCTCACCGGGACTTTCCGGTTTGGTCACTTTGTCGTTACTCATTGTCTCGCCTTGCTAGTCGGTTTTCGAGGTGTGGCATTGCGGCTTTTTGCGGTGTCTACTTATGCAGGTGCTGAATACCGCC
Source organism: Paenarthrobacter sp. YJN-5 (assembly GCF_015040095.1). NCBI lineage: Bacteria > Bacillati > Actinomycetota > Actinomycetes > Micrococcales > Micrococcaceae > Paenarthrobacter > Paenarthrobacter sp. YJN-5. The sequence goes on along the minus strand of NZ_CP053544.1, from coordinate 203,907 downwards.
AGTAGAAGGGCGTCCACCGGCCGTACCAACCGTAAGAACAGCCGATTCCGGGATGCCCCGCCCTACCCGAATCGGCAGGACATCCCGGCCGAGTCTGCTCGGATTAGACCCTTACTATTCCTACAAGTGGCTTGCGATCACGGTCTTGCCCTTAGCAGCCCAGATATCTGCCCGCCGGTCGTTCAGCACCGGGAACGAACTTCGCAGCTCGTTCAGTGAATCGAAATTGAGAGTTGCACGGAGAACGGCTTCCTCTTTGTCTGCCTGAGCGAGGATATCTCCGTTGCCATCCACAATCTGACTGTGACCACCCAGCTCCACCTCCTGGTCAACCCCCGTCATGTTGCATTGCACGACAAAGGATTGGTTTTCGATTGCTCGAGCGCGACCCAGAGTCTGCCAATGCTGAATTCGCGTAAGTGGCCAGCATGCTGGTATCACATTGAGCGCCGTACCTTCTGCTGAGATGTGTCGATATAGTTCGGGGAAGCGAAGATCGTAGCATGTGCTGAGCCCAGTGATGGCAGTGGCTCGTTCTGTCTGCAGCTCCACCACCCTGGGTTCATCTCCCGCTGCTATCAGCTTTGGCTCTCCGTCGGAAAAGCCGAAGCGGTGGATCTTTTTATAGGTCGCCCGGAGGGATCCGGTCGGGTCAAAAAGAACCGATGTATTCCACATGTCAGAAGCAGCGCTGCTTGGTTCCGTGACCATGAAAGAGCCGGCGTGAAACCAGGCCTTCTTGTCCCTGGCCACTTCGGACAGGAAAGTGAACACTTCACTTTCCAGCGAAATGGCGTTCTTTCGCCAGCTGTCGTAGGAGAACCCGCCATGAAGCCAGAGTTCAGGCAGGACGATCAGGTCCGCTTTGCCGACGCCAGAAACCAAGTCCTGGATACGCGAAATCCTGTCCTCGAGCAGCTCTGTTGAGTCAAATTTCACCTGAACAGCTGCTACGTCAAGTTGCCCTCTACTTGGTGCTAGTTCGCGCACTTCCATCAGGTTCAAGACCTTCGGTTGCTTCCTGCGGCAACACCGGCCGAGAAGACCGCAATCAGCGCAGCTACGATGGAAACGATTGCGGGCAGCCACTGTCCAACTGCGGGAACTTCGACCTGAGTGCCAGGGCCCTTTTTGGCGGCCCGCGTGTCTTTTGCCAGCTTGATGAGGTCCAGTACTTCGGATTCTGCCTGAAGAGGTTGCTTTACTTCTCTTCCGAGGGCTGCTTCAGTTTTTGAGAGCTCAGATGCTTCGCTGCTGCTCTCGCTTCCTGAAGTCATCTCTACAGCCAACCGTTGGGCGAATACTCCGAGGATGGCCGTGGCCGCTTCATTGATTACACCTCGCCCGAACTGAGCGATTTTACCTGTCATGTCCAGCTCGGTCTGAACAATGACGGTGGCGCCGTTTGCTTCCGGCTCAAGTCGGGCGGTGATAGTTGCGGACATATTTCCTTGCCCGCGAGCATCCTTCGCACGGGCCTGAATTACCGCGCGGCGGCCCTTTTCATCGACCTCAATGAATCGGGCAACGCCGACATACTCGGCCGTGATGGGCCCAACCTTGATTTTTGCCTTGCCCTCGTACTCGTCACCGTCAACACTGGTGATGGATGCTCCGGGAAGCATGGGGGCGATGCGCTGCAAGTCCAGCAAAACCGGCCACGCCTCGTCCGGGGGTACGGGCACGGTAAAAGTGTTGGTCATCTCCATGATGGTTTTTCCTTATTAAGAATTAGTGACGACGGATGGTTCATCCACTTTAGGGAGCCCAAAAGCAAACGCGGGGTTTCCGGGCTCAAAGCTTCCCCCGTGCTGCAGACGGGACGCCATCTTTTTCACTTTGTTGAGATAAGCGTGTCCCTGCTGCAGCTGTCTGGTTTCCCAACTCTGCAGGGACCCCCGCAGATCATGGTTCTTTGTGAAGACTTCGGCAAGGGTTCGTGCGTCATCACAAGCTTTAGCACCCCCCGCAGCGGCGTGGGGCCTTGGAGTCACCGCCGCGTCTCCGATCAACAGGACACGGCCATGAACCATGCGGTCGACGGTAGCATCTGCAACAACAGTCACGAATGGGGAGGAGGCGTTGAGTACGAGGTCCCTGAAGGGCTTGAAGAGGCTCTCGCCCTTACTGTGGAACTGACGGAGATTGTGGGGATTCAGCGAGTTGTTGTGCACCGATGTCGGGAGCCTGATGCCGCGAACGTCTGTCATAAGTTCGTCGAGGTCCGGTCCTTCAGCGACGTTCCAGTACCACTGAAAATTCAGACGCGGGGACTCGGCGTTTTCCCGTCCTGGAATCGGGTAAGCGATGAGGTGGCCATCGTCCAGAAGTCCATACGTGAACTTGTCGTTAAAGTAGTTCCACACGTCGTCGGCAACTTCGCCCGGCTGAAGCACGCCTCGCCAGGTGACGTAGCCCGCGTATGTGGGCTCAATACCCAGCAGGCGCTTGCGAACTACCGAGGCTCCGCCGTCCGCGCCGATCACCCAGTTCGCTTCGGCCTTTGTGCCATCTGAGAAGCGCATCTGCACTGTTTCGGAATCTTGGCTTAGGCCGACCAGGCATTTACTGGTGTGGTATCGCTCGGGTCCGAACAGCTCGTAGAGCCCCCCGTATATCGAGTCGTAGCTAGTGAAGCGCCAGTCTGCAGGAACGGATCCGACTCTTTCTCCAGTCAGTGCGTCCACATATTCCATGGATGATGACGGCACGCTGATGGAGTCCAGCTCAACGCCTTGCTCCAGCAAGTAATGAACAAGCTCCGGCTGGACGACAATGCCTGTGCCGAAGCCTGAGAGGGGCTGAGGTGATCGCTCATAGACATCGACGTCAACGCCAGCATCTCGAAGCATCAGCGCTGCTGTCAGCCCAGATATCGAACCTCCAACTACCGCGATGCGGTCGGTCGTGGGACTCATGCGTTATTCCTTAGTGCCATGGCGAGCGGGCGCATCGGGGCACCGCTCGCTCCCCGAAGACGGATAGGAGCAGCGATTAGGCAAAATTCCTTTACTCCATCCGCTGCCAGTTCCTCCAGATTCAACAGTTCCACCATGGGCACACCGGCTTCGGCAAGGAAGTGGGTATGCCCGGGAAGCCAGTTGTCCTCATGCTCCGACGGACCTACCTCTACGCACTCCTGGTCAGCACCGATTGCGGAAATGTTTTGGCTGGTGAGCCATCGGGCAGCATCCAGGCTTAGGCCTGGAGGGTTTCCAAGAGTCTTGGTTCCGTCCGGCCAGTAACGCATACGTCCGGTACGGACCAAGGGCACATCCCCCGCCTGCAGTACGAGGCCTGCTTTATCCAGTGCCTCTTCGATGTCTGCAACAGTGATCGCGTAGGAATCAGGGAGGCAGTCAACGTTCTTGAGACCAGCAATATCCAACAATACGCCGCGGGTGATGATTGGCGGGATCGTCTCCGCCCCGCCCTTGGTCCAGGTCCGGCTGCCCAGATTCTCTTCCGGCTTATACCCATTGTAGATCTGTCCGTCGACACCGAAGTGGTTCAACGAGTCAATATGCGTCCCGGTGTGGGTATACATGAAGACGACGTCACCCGAGTAGCACACGTGCCTGTTGACATCCTCGCCGACGCCGTTGAGGTTATCCACCACCGTGCCTTGAGGGGTGTGGCTCATGAAAATTTGGTAGCTAGGGTCACCGGCTCCCTGAAAGCTGGGCATGCCTACGAAGTAGTCAACACTGAGGTCATAGACCCGAGACGGGTCGGCCCGGTGAAGGACGTCGGCGCGTACAGACTCGTCAAGGAGGTTTAGTGCGCCCCGCTCGTCATCGGCGCCCCACGGGCTCATCCCGACCTTTACGTCTGCAGTCTGGCTCATCAGACGGCCTCGACTTCGTAATCAACCACAGCCCTGTCCGCGAACATCGGCATAAGTGTGGCGACTACCTCGAGGTGGAAGGGATCCGTGGAGTACTTGTCCAGATCAGCCCAGCTTGCAAAGTCAGAAATCAGAACTCCGTCCCACGGCGCACCGTTATCCCCGGGGTCGCCAGAGTGAGTGCCAATCTCCCAGCCCTGAATGAAACCTAGGCGCGGGGGAAGAGTGTTGAGAATTTCAACAATTTCCTCCTGGCTGCTGCCTTCAGCTACGCGCCATGCAAATACGTGTCGAACCTTAGTCATCAGTAGACCTCTCATGTGTGTCTTGGATTACCCGCCGGGTTGTGTCTGTTCAGTTTGGTAAGAGCAGCGAAGTTGTCCCACTGGCGGATTGCACAAGTTACCGTTCTGCTTTGTTCAAACCTTGACAGCGGCTGAAGATCTGCTCGGGGGTGACTGGCAAACGGTCAGTATGTACGCCATCGGCGATGGCATCATCGATAGCTGAAGCGATTGCCGCGCCGGCCGCAATGATGCCAATTTCCCCAAGGCCCTTGGCGCCAAAGGGGTTGTCCGGTGACTTGGCATCTTCAGTTACAAAACAGTCGACGTTCGGCATCTCCTGAGCGCTTGGCAACAAGTAGTCCATGAACGACGTCGTAATCGGCTGTCCATCCTCTTCGTAGAGGAACTCCTCGTACAGGGCGCCTCCAATGCCTTGAACCGCCGCACCTATGATCTGGCCCCTCGTGGTCAGGGGGTTGATTACCCTTCCTGCTTCCGTGGAAGTGGAAAAGCGAAGAATCCTATGACCGCCTGTGTCAGGATCTAGTTCGATTTGTACGAGTGTTACCCCGTATGGATAGTTCATGGCGTTGTTCATGTAGACCGCGTCCGCTGCTAGGCCGGGTTCATCATTGTCGGCCCTCGCCGTGAAGGGGTCCCTCGCCGCTGCGATCTCGTACAGCGAGATTTGCTGATCAGTGCCCTTGACCTTAAAACTGCCTGCAGTTAATTCGAGGTCGTCCGGATCAGCTTCCAGCATCTCACTGGCCAAGCGTCTGGCTTTTTCCACAACTGCAAGCGCAGCTTTGCGGGCAGCACCTCCAGCAAGAACAGTTGAACGGCTGGACCAGGAACCCACACCGTCCGGAATAAGCTCTGTATCGCTATGGACGATGTCAATGTTTTCGGGAGCGATCTGTAGCTCTTCGGCGACAATCTGGGCCAGAACCGTTTCGATTCCCTGCCCGACCGAGGAACCTCCGGTTTTGACCGTAACGCGGCCGGCACGGCTGACTTCAACGCCGCCGGTTTCGAAAAGCCCCAGACCTGCCTTATCCATCAGCACGCCGAGGCCTACGCCGACTTTTCGGCCATCCGCCCGTAGTCGTTTGGATTCCTCAAGCCACTCCGAGAAGTTTGCTGCCTCCAGAGCTTCGTTGAAATGCTTAACTACGTCTCCCGAGTCGAAGTGGTAGGGCTCGTGGACGATGTCAAGACCCGGTGTCCAAGGGAGGTCTTCAGCCGTAAGAAGGTTTCGTCGGCGAAATTCCGTCTTGCTGAGACCGATTTCTTCACACGCCAGATCAAAGATCCGCTCTCGAGCGAAAGTGGACTCGTAGCGTCCAGGCGCGCGGTAAGCTCCGACAGGTGTTTTGTTGGTGAAGACGGCGTGCAGAGTAGCATCGTAGGCAGGGACCCGATAGGGGCCGAACACAATGCCGGCAGTAATGTCGCTGACTAGCGGCTCCGCCTGCCTGAAATAGGCACCATGGTTGTGGAAAATTTCGTCCTTCATACCCAGGATTCTGCCCTCAGCATCGAGCGCGAGTTCGAGCTTATGCACCATTTCCCGGGCATGGGACGTGGAAGTCATGTGCTCGACTCGGTCCTCAGTCCATTTGATCGGGACTCCCAACGTACGGGCTGCCCATGCTGCAACAACGTTTTCTGGGAAGACTCCGCCCTTCACGCCAAAACTGCCGCCGATCTCTACGTGTTTCATCCGTACGTTGACCTCGGGAAGATTCAGCATCTTGGCGATGATCCTCCGGTTGTCATGCACATGCACGGTGCCCCAGATGAACAGCGTGTCCCTTGCTGGGTCGGGCTGTACCACTACGGCCCGCGGTTCCATAGGTACACCGGAATGGCGGTTCGTGACGTACTTGTGGCGAATGACGTGCTCTGCTTCGGCGAAGGCGCGATCAATATCGCCGTAGGCCTTTTTGATGCGCGCACCTTCATTGCCGCGCCCCGGAAAGAGCTCGACCTTACCGGTCAATGCTTCTTCCGGATCCAAGAGGACCGGGAGCGGCTCATACTCGATAGAGACAAGCTCAGCTGCGTCTTCGGCAAGATAAGGATCAACAGCAAGTACAGCAACCACCGGCTGCCCCACATATAGCACCTTGTCTACTGCTAGGACGGGGTGACTGAAGTCCTCAATGTTTTCATAAATTTCGTGATATCCCAGCTCTTCCAAGAGAACCGAACCCAGGTGCCGCGTGTGCTCAGACGTGATAACCATTCGTACGCCTGGAGTCTTTTCAGCTTCAGTGGCGTCTATGGACACGATCCGGGCATGAGCCTGTGTTGAACGGACAATGCGCATATGCAATTGCCCGGGCACTCCCAGATCGCCAGCAAATGTTGCTGTTCCAGTGAGTAGCCGGCGGTCCTCCCGCCGCAGAACCTCCTGGCCTATCCATGCCTGTCTGTTGCCCTCGTCCGCGCCGGCTCTACCGTTGTCAGGGATGAGCGCTTTAGCCTTTGCCATCATGCGCTCAGTATGTCATCGGGCCGTCCAGCCTGGATGTTCAGGCATTGACAAAAACGCGGCCTAAGTCTCCGCAGTTAGTAGGCGCCCTCGCGCAGCTTCCATAGCATGATCATTTCGCAGACCCCTTGCGCGGGGTCACGGAAGTCTGACTATAGGGAGATAACGGTATGACTGTAACTTCGCAGGTGAAACCTGAAGATGAAATGCTGAACTGGGGGCGTCTTATCCTTGACGGCGTTTCCTACTCAGACATGGTGGGTGCTCGCGATAGGCCCAAGGAAATCACCTGGTTTGACTACTGGATGAGTCTCGCAAATGAGTATGAGCAGGAAGCGGAAAGGAAAGTGGCACTGGGCCATGACCTGTCCGCCGGTGAACTCCTGATGTCAGCCGCACTCTGTGCCCAGTACGCTCAGTTCCTCTGGTTCGACGAGCGCCGGCGGAAGGGCCAAGCTCGGAAAGTTGAGCTGTATCAGAAGGCAGCTCCACTGTTGTCCCCGCCTGCAGAGCGTCACGAGCTAGTCGTCGACGGTATCCCGATGCCCGTCTATGTGCGCATTCCGGAGGGACCGGGACCACACCCCGCTGTGATCATGCTTGGTGGTCTTGAGAGCACAAAAGAGGAAAGTTTCCAGATGGAAAATCTTGTGCTCGATCGGGGAATGGCTACTGCCACATTTGACGGTCCCGGCCAGGGCGAGATGTTTGAGTACAAGCGGATTGCGGGTGATTACGAAAAGTACACGTCCGCGGTAGTGGATCTGCTCACCAAACTTGAAGCGATTCGGAATGATGCTATCGGAGTGCTGGGGCGGAGCCTGGGCGGTAATTACGCTCTCAAATCTGCCGCCTGTGAACCGCGTTTGGCCGCATGCATTTCTTGGGGCGGATTCTCAGACCTGGACTACTGGGACCTCGAAACTCCCCTGACAAAGGAAAGCTGGAAGTACGTCTCCAAGGTTGACACTTTGGAGGAAGCAAGGCTGCACGTCCATGCGGCTTTGGAGACCCGGGACGTCCTTTCCCAGATCGCATGCCCGACGTACATCCTGCACGGGGTGCACGACGAGGTTCCACTGTCCTTCGTGGATACCGTCCTCGAATTGGTGCCGGCAGAACACCTGAACCTAGTGGTTGAAAAGGACGGTGATCACTGCTGCCACAACCTTGGAATCCGTCCCCGGCTTGAAATGGCAGACTGGCTCTATGATGTTCTGGTTGCCGGAAAGAAGGTCGCCCCAACAATGAAAGGGTGGCCCCTCAATGGATAAGATCAGGAAGATCAGTACCGCGACCGCGCCGCTTGAATCCTGGCAGCCGGACGGTGTAACCGTCCATGAGGGAAATCCCAATGGTCATGGGTTCACGCTTTTCGAACGCACTTCCTCTCCCCAGTTCGGCACGGGTATCTTCACTTCGCAGCCGAGCACAACAACCTATGAACTCACTGACAACGAGATTATCTACGTTGTCGAAGGCTCAGCAACGCTCACACTTGCATCCCAAGAGCCGGTTTCCGTGACTGCCGGCGATTTGGTATTTCTGCCGAAGGGGCACACATCTACCTGGGAGTTTCACGAGCCATTCAAGGAAATCTGGTTCTTGGTGGAATAGGAGATGTTAGCAGCGACGCCGTGAGCAGGTTCATTTACGGTGCAGGTTGCGGGAGGCCGGGAGATTCCTCCAACCCAGTAAGCTCGAGCTTCATGGCCTCGACCATCCGCGAAAGTCTGATGGCAACGGGCAATTCATCTCGCAGCACTCCCCTTGCACCAATTTTGCCCTCGATGAGTTTCAGTCGATAGGCGATAGTTCGGCTGTGCACTCCGAGGCGCTGTGCCGCAGACGCCGCATTCTGACCCGAAGCAAAATAGGCTTCGAGGGTTTCCACTAACCTGCTTGGGGGGTCTTGGTGCAATCCGAGACCCCCCAGTTCGTCGGAGATGAATGTGGTTACGGCAGCGAGATCGCGCATAGCCAACGCCTCGAGCATGACATCTTCATACCAAGTGACCTGAGTGCCCAGTTTTTGGGCAACCGAATCGGCCTCCAACGCCCGTCTATGGGAAACTATAAATCCGTCCACACCTTCGCTCAGAGTCCCAAACGAAATTCTGGTGTCCTTCGGCAAGGCGTTTGCGAGGACAACTTGCGGTGAGGGCAGCCGATTCGACCACTCCGCCCAAATATAGCCGGTCTCATCCTCGGCCGTGATAACAAGGGGGCGGATCCGAGAGGCAGTGCCCAGTGTCCGAGCAACAGCCTCCGTGCTTTCGCCAGGTACCACGGCTGCCAGGTGCCGGCCGGAAAGGTTATAAGAAAAAACCGTCGAATCGATTGGGAGCCCAGCGAGGAGAGCCCTCAGCGTCGATAGCTTCCTCCGGTTCTGGCTCTGCCTTGAAAATGCGGTGCTCTCCATTTGGTACGTCTCAATAATGGAAGCGGAAACTTTATCGTTCCAAGCGAAATGGCTTGCACTGGCGTGCCGCAGAACCTTTGACCGTCGGACGGGATCGGCGATGATTCGATGCGCCTCTTCCAAGACAAACTCCCACAAAGTGGCTTGGGCCGCCCTAGATCCCCTGAGCAGATGATGAAGGTCGACGCCCGCCCGCGCAGCCAGCCTCACCTCGCGAAGAGTTTCGTTGGAAGCCCTAGTGGCTCCTACGCGCCCCTGACCGATGTATTCGAGGACATCGCGCAAGGAAGCCGTGATGGTTTCCGATTCCGCCTCGGTAAGAGAGGCGTTACGTGTCGCGGTCGAATAGTCTTCGTACGCATACTGCAGTCTCGCCCGTATACAGTCATAGATTTCGGGAATCCTTGCCTTCACGGCAACGGAAAGTTCATCCAGTCCTTCCTCAATGGTCATACACTGAGACTATCAACAGAGCTCGCCTGCGCCGAGACTCAGGCGGCGCATGAATTTAGGAACATGATCCAGACACAACATCTATCGGCAATATCGGTCGCCATTACATCGGACATAAATCAACTGTCCGACTCTATGGTCCGTCGACTCCATGATGATGTTCAGGCTGGTGTGGGCTTAGACCCTGCACTGGCGCAGCGGAGATCTGAGCGGCTGGCCGCGGCCCTGCTATCTATCAGCAGGGCCTTGTCCGGGTCAGAGGAACCAGACGACAAGTTTCTTGCCGAGGCCACCTTGGAGGCTCGCGAGACAGCCCAGGCCGGCGTGGATCTACTCGAGCTCATCCATACCTATCGAGTGCTGCAGTCTGCGACCTGGGATGTGCTCCTGGACCTTACAACTACTCTTATCCCGGATGCATCACAGCAATTGGAAATTCAAAAATGGGTCTCTCAGTTGCAGCATCGGTGGCATGACGTTGTAGTTGCCAACGTCATCGACGCGTATCGTTCAGAACAGCATCGGTTCTTTTACAAGTCGGAGGATCACCGGCTTAGAAATGAGTTGCGGGATTTCATTGCAGGACGGCGCACTGCCCGACCAAACACGGGGTACCCCTTTGAAGGACAACATTTATCCGTGGTGGCCTGGGGAAATGATCCAAAGGGTACCATCGACCTCGCCGCCACGCTGATCAACAGCGAAGTACCTTTGGTACTCGAAAGCACCGGCGGAGCCTTTCTGGGCTGGTTGGCGGTAAAGGATGGACAGAATGCCGACGCGCAAGTCATTGAAGGGGACTTTCCCGACGGTGCACATTTGGCTCTAGGGTCCATTGATAAGGGGTTCTCCGGTTTCCGGCGCAGTCACCAGCGTGCTTGGAGGGCTTATAAAGTTGGCCGCTTGACCGGCGCACGGATAACCCGGTACACGGACGTGGCTCTCGAAGCTGTCTTCGCTACAAATATGCAGGCGGTGCGTGACTTGGTCTTGCAGCAGTTGGGCCCTTTGCTTGCTGACCCCCGCAAAGACATACTTTGCGACACTCTCCGGGCCTATTTCTCTGCTGGTTGCAATGCCGTAGCGGCTGCAGCAGCACTCCAGGTTCATGAGCGCACCGTTGCCTACCGGCTCAGATCCATTGAAGAACGGCTTGGCATAAGCGTTGCAGAACGTCATGTCGAGCTCCTCGTAGCCCTAAGACTTTATGGCTTGCTGAAGTCAATCGCCGAGACCGAAATCCTGTAGCGAACGGGAGCGTCAGGGCTGGTTCGTCGCGGGATTGTCTGTTCTAGATAGGTCGGGGTGTTGATTTGTCCCATGACGCAGAGCGCAAAGTCATACCAAAGGGGCAAAGTGGTGACATGAACAATGAGCGCGGCCGGCGGTACTGCCCGTGAAGCCACCTTCCTTCGATTACGTTGTTGCCGATTCGGTTGAGCATGCGCTCCGCCTGCTGGCGGACGGGGGCGATGACGCTAAAATCATTGCCGGCGGTCAGAGTTTAGTCCCGCTCCTAAATTTCCGGATGTCCCGCCCGTCCCTTTTGGTTGATATAAACCGCGTTCCCGGTTTGGCAAACATCAGGAAATCAGATCAAACCATTGCGATTGGCGCGCTGACACGTCATGCGAAGCTAACAACCTCCAAAACCATTTCGCAAAACCTTCCAATCCTGTCGGAAGCGGCGGCGTGGATCGCGCACCCTCAAATTCGTAACCGAGGAACGATCGGTGGCTCCCTTGCACACGCTGATGCTGCCGCAGAGCTGCCCGTAGTCCTGCTAGCCCTTGACGCCTACGTCACCGCACAGTCTTTGCAAGGTGAGCGGAAGATTCCTCTCAAGGAACTATTGGTCTCACATTTCGTCTCAAGCATCCTTCCCGGCGAGCTCATTGTGGAGGTAAACGTACCTCAATTGCCTCACGGGAGCGGTGCTGCATTTGATGAATTTTCTCGTCGGCATGGGGACTACGCCATAGGTGGCGCTGCGTCCATCGTTACCTTGGATGAGCAGGGCAAGTGTTCGCGGGCGAGGATTACTGTCCTGGGTGGAGGGTCCACCGCCATCCGCTGCCAGGAGGCGGAAAACATCCTAATTGATAGCACTCTCTCCAGCCATGATATTGCCGCAGCTGCGCACGCCGCGGTACAGGGGCTTGACCCCGTGCCCACGGTGCATGGAAGTGCCCAATATCGCGCGCAAGTTATTCGGACAATGGTCGAACGAACCCTCGCCAAAGCACTGCACCGGGCGAGACCGACAAAGGAAAGCATGGATCACTGATGAACGCCTTTCGCCTCACGGTTGAAGTAAACGGAGTCACCCACGCAACGGACGTCGAGCCTCGTAGGCTCCTTGCGGACTTCCTACGAGACGACCTGCACCTCAGGGGTACACGAGTAGGCTGCGAACACGGCGTATGCGGTTCCTGTACTGTCCTATTGGATGGTCAGCCCGTTCGATCCTGCACCGTGCTGGCCGTACAGGCCAATAATTCCAGGATTGAAACGGTCGAAAGCCTGCAGAAGGACGGACAGCTTCACCCGCTGCAGAGGTCGTTTTCTAAGTGCCATGCCCTGCAGTGCGGATTTTGCACGTCAGGGTTCTTGATGACGCTCAAGCCTCTTTACGATGACGAAGACGTCACCCTCGATGCGACATCTGCTCGTGAAGCTATCTCGGGAAATATTTGCCGATGTACCGGATACCAGCAAATTGTGGAAGCGACAGTCGATGCCTTCCATTGCAGAGATCACAACGACTGACGAGGATCTGGGCCCCTTCGCTGCTCTACTTGTAGACCGCCAGCCTTAACCATGGCAATTCCCGCGCCGATCGCGCGAGTATTTTGCGATTGACCTTCAGAAATCCCATGGGGGGTCTGTAGGAATACAGAATTTCGAAAGTGATGATGCAACAGCACTTGATGAAGCGCGATGACGACACGGCCGGACCGAACCAACCGAGCGAGGGGCGCTGGCAAGCAGCTTCTTTGCAGAAGAAACTTGTCAGCGCGGCGTCCGCATATCGAGATCCTGAGCGTGTCTCGATGTGGGAATCCTGGCCTCATGGCTGAGTGTCTATAGAAGGGTACAAGAACGAAAATGAGCTGAAGCTGGTTATCCGGCACCCGCCAACACGAGCGCCAGGCTAAACAGCACTATTTGGCCTTCATGTTTCCGGGCCAGACACGACTCCTCCTGGCTCGGAATTCACCGTCCATGAAAGGCTGCGGGGAATGCAGCATCTGCATTCCCCGCAGCCTTCTTACAGTGACACTACTCCGGACAGATTGGATGTCTGCCGCGCGCCCTCACCGGTCAAGCGAACTTGGCCCCGGGGGGACTCTATCGCGTGATGATTCTCGTCTTGAGCCCGATGACCGCATAACGCGGTTTGCAGGGTGTAATCCTGCGCACTGTCGACAAAACCACGTACCGCTGTGCAGGTAGGTCAAGACGGGCCTGCAAGATATTCTTTGATGCTTGAGCTCACATATCCTCGCCGGGTTGCATCCGTAGGCCGCCACCGTGGACGAAACCTGCAGCGGCGCCGTAGAGATCGTCCGAAACTGTCAGTCAACAAGGCGAGAAACATTTCCGCGGTCGCCTGCCGGCATTATGGGTGGCGCAGCAAGACAGTTGAACGAAGTTGTGAAGCCTGCGGTCTGCCTTGTCGCAGGTACTCATGCGTTCCAGAGGGCGGGAGTGGTGGAGCTGACCCTGCTCCCAGAGGGCGGGGGATGAGTCCAATGGGCAAACCAGTTCCCGTAGACCTCGTTCCTGCGGCGTAGTGTTTTATTCCAGCGGAGATTTAACGCCAGGTAGGGCACTGGATTCCGACGGCCAATGTCCGGCCAGTCATCCGGTGAGGCATACGGCCGACGATTTGAGCAAGATGCTGTCAGGTGCGCTATACCGAGGCTGTCGCCCCAGTTCCACTCCACCACAGTGTCAGTCCAGGGCTTCTGTTCGAAGAACGGACTAATCCCGAATAAGAGCCATGGTCAGCACCCTAGGCGAGGTACCGGTCACTTCCCGAAAGATGGTCCTTGAAACGGCCCAGATATTTGCTTGTGTCCAACGAGCTCTGGAAGAGACAGTTGCGCTGTCCCTACAGCCGGCTTCGATGGTCATAGGTCGCTTGGCACTTGGACCGCGCTACTTGCCTTAAGCGCGACGCGAAGCTCCGTGTCCCGTTCGCGCATTCCTGCGCGGACGGCGTCGGCAAAATCGTAAATTCCCTGAGTAATGCCGGCTACTGCCCGCTCTAGGCCTTCATGCCCCAATCCGGACTTTTTTTCATCCACCTTCCGAAGGGCAATGATTCCAATAGCCACACCGATTCCCATCCAAACAAGTCGTTTCATGCTTCTCTCCGGAACTCAGCGGCTTCGGCGGCCGGTGGCGGGTTTGGAGTGATTCACCAAGGCCGTTCTGACACCGTGACTAAAAGCCAATACCTTGATCAACGGTGACCCTATACTGGCAGCGACGAGAGAGGACAGGGCGGAGACGTTGGCGCTGGCGTCAGAAACGTTAGTCGCTATGGTGTCCACCTTCTTGAGTTGGTGGTGTGTGGTGGTCACAATAGCTGTCACCTCATCCAACATCGGTGCGGTGCCGTCACTTAATGATCTGACTGCCATTCGCACCTCGTCGAGTACCTGGCCTAGCTTCATAATGGGCACCGCCAACAGCAGGACAAGGAGTGCAAAGACCCCAGCGGCAATCAGCCCGGCGATAGCACCAACAGACATAGATTCATCTCCAACAAGATTGATGTGTGAGCACAAAGGTGCCCGCAATGACGGGGAAAGAGTGGCACTGAAAGCGCTGGCCTTGGTGCCGGCGAATCCTAAGGCAACAAGGCGAGACAGCAGCCTTTTACGCACCAAAGCCACCTGGTTAGCCTGAAACCTGATGGCAGCGTGCCACGAGAGAATCGGCCGATACTTATGGCTCCTGCCAGACACCCGCTGGAGCAGGAGAAACAGGCGTTGGGCACCGTAGCGGCACCAAGTTATGCGAAATACCCTGTATCAAGTCCTTGAACCAAAATCCGATGACCACGAAGCCCAAGCGGGGCGACCCTTGACAACCAGAAGGCCACCGGCCGCCATTCCTAACGGCCGGTGACGTTCATCAGACTCAGTGCAACTGCTTGCTGTCGTGGTTGCAGCAGGCGCCGGCGTCAACCCGTACGCTGCAGACGGTCACCTGTATCTGGGAGGTACCGCTTGCCTTAGTAATGCTGTCTTGGGCCGAAGTCATCCGAGAGCGCCGAGGAATGCATAAGTGAGGCTGCAGGTTCTACGAATGCAGAATTGCGTTCACCGCGCATTCAGCGGTTTCCAGTGCGCCTTCAATATATCCGGGGAACTCTAACGAAACATCGGAACCTACGAAATGAATCCGGCCAGCGGGCTCTCCAAGTTCCTTATGCACTCGACTAAATTGTCCCACGCGCGGTGCTACCCAGGGCCCCTCGAAAAGCGGGTCTGCGATCCAGTCGTGGTAGTCGATACCCAGAACTTCAACCTCCGGCAAGTAGTAAAGCACCGCGTCCTTGACTGCGCCGATATCGGTCGGATCGAAGGATCCTGAGTCCGTGAAAGCCACCAACAGTCGTTCGCTTTCCGACACCTCGCAATAATCGTAGAGAGTGGGAAATATTCCGTCTCCGACGCATTCAATTCCTGCCTCGGCTCCACGCACGTGGATAAGAATTTTCAGACCCTGACCACCATGCCCTTCCTCGATTACTGACCTGCGCCGTTCAGGAAGTGCAGGGGTGAAAACGATCCTTCGCCAAGTGTTCATTGGAGTAGCAACAATCACGGAATGAGCCTGGAAGGCATGCCCATCCTTGACCGTCACGTTCACTACATCGCTAGACTGGTCTATTCCGGTCACGACAGTCTGCAGTCTGATTTCAGGAATTTCTTGGCTCATTGCATCGACAAGGTCAGCGGAACCATTGGAAAAAACTTCGTCCAGCGAGAGAACAACACCTAGGATGCTGTAGTGATGCGCTGCAACAAGTTGCAGCATCCAAAGCGCGGATGCTTGGTCAGCCGGCTGGCCAAGCATGTTCCATGCCCAAGCGAGCAAGAACTGCCTAGAAACAGGGGGCAAATCGAGTTTGTCAACATACTCGTTCAGTGGGATGTCCAGGTCCTCAAGGTCCTGGTTTTCCAATCCCTTTTCCAGATCTATCCTGTGCGCATCACGCAGCAATGTGTAGGTGGCTGCTTCCACCGCAACTGCTTCTGAGCCAGGAATAGGAAATGCCTGGTCTACTGCGGTCGGTCCAAGGCGATGCCTAAACGAGGTGAACTCGCTTGCAGCTGCAGTGGGAATTCCATACCGGTCCAATTCAGCTGCCAAACGCGGGTGGTGCTTCCGGTGAAGGTATGCTCCACCGATCTCGACCCGCAGGCCAGGTACATTCCGGGACTCCCGGGAATACGCCCGTCCTCCCAGACGTTCACCGCCTTCAAGCAGAAGTACCTTCTTGCCGGCGTTGGTAAGATCGCGTGCTGCTTTCAGCCCGCTGAAACCCCCACCAACCACAATCGCGTCATACAAAGTTTTCCTTCTTTCAAGTTTCTAGCTCGGGCGCTTTGAGCTGCATCAAAGATGCAGGAGCAATGCGTTACTCCCTGTCCATAGGGCCGCGATCAAGCGCGGGTACCCCTGCCCGTTCCCATAGCTCTGACCAGTCCTGGGGGCCCTGCAGGTCAATGATGCCTTTCGTTGCACGAACAACCTTCTCCGGAGTGGCAGGGAGTTCATAGAGGACAGAACCAAACGGAGATAGCGCATCATTTACGGCGTTCAGCACCGCAGCCGGCGCCGAAATCAGACCCGACTCCCCCATGCCCTTCACCCCAGATGCTGTCATCACGGACGGTGTTTCAATGTGCCTGATTTCAAATGGCGGAGAAACATCCATAGTCGGCGTCTGGTAATCCAGGAAAGATGTCGTAGACAAGTTTCCTGCGTTGTCATAAGCCAGCTGTTCGAAGAGGCCCATACCAATTCCTTGTACGACCCCACCTCGAATTTGACCTTCAACAATTGTGGGGTTGATAATAACGCCGCAGTCCTCTACAGAATAAACCTTTTCGACTTTCACAAATCCGGTGACAGGATCCAGTTCAACAATAAGGGCATGGCCGCCGTTCGAAAACATCGGCCGGGATGTGTCCCACGCCTTCGTGAACTCCAAACCAGGTTCAAAACCGGCGGGCCACTTGGATGAGTCCCAGTAGACTGCCATGGCCACGTCGGCGATGCTCACTCGTGATTCCGCAGCGCCTATGACGGACGCGAAGCCGTCTTCCAAAACGATATCTTCCTCAGAAGATTCGAGCATGTTCGCAGCTACGGCCACCAGTTTCTGTCGAATGGCATAAGCTGCACGGTTGACGCACCCGCCCGCGATGACAGCCGCTCGGCTTCCAATGGTACCGCTGCCATAGGCCCCCTTAGTGGAGGTCCCCGCATCGACACTGATCGATTCAAAAGGAATACCCAACACGTCCGCCGCTACCTGAGCGAGCGTGGTTTGATGGCCCTGACCCTGTGAGTTCAATCCCGATGTTATAGTGACCGACCCGGTTGAATCCATCTTGACGGTAGCCGTGTCATGAAATACATCCGTTGCGCCGTGAGCCTGCATCATGCCGGTGCTCTCGCCGCTACTTTCGACGAAAACGCTGATTCCCAGCCCTAGGTACTTTCCGGCTTTGCGGGCTTCATCCTGTCGCTTAAGAAAGGCCGGGTAATCGACCATTTCTTCCAACGCATCGATTACTTCAAGAAAGGATCCCTCCTCATAAACGACGCCCTGGGGATTTGTCCAGGGGAACTCCCTGACAACATTCCGTCTCCTGATTTCAAAAGGAGACACCTTCATCTTTCGCGCCAAATCATCCATGAGGGATTCTCTGGCAAGAGTTCCCGCCGTGTAACCAACGCCACGGAAGGCACCCATGGGGCACTTGTTGGTAACGGCCCCCTCGTAGACGTACTCAGCGGCCGGGATATCGTATACACCAGTTGGCGTGACTGCGGCGGTCGCCCAGCATTCCACAGCCATGGTCTG
Organism: Paenarthrobacter sp. YJN-5; assembly: GCF_015040095.1. Classification (NCBI taxonomy): domain Bacteria; kingdom Bacillati; phylum Actinomycetota; class Actinomycetes; order Micrococcales; family Micrococcaceae; genus Paenarthrobacter; species Paenarthrobacter sp. YJN-5. Next base: position 186,285 of record NZ_CP053544.1, on the reverse strand, counting down.
CGGGGGCATGTGGTAGGCGCCTCCATCAACTAAGGCATGCGTACGAACGCCGGTTATTCGTCCTTCAGCGTTGGCCGCATATTGGATCGTGACGAACTGTTCGTGGGCGTGTGAGCCCGCCAGAAGATTTTCCCGGCGATCCTCTACCCATTTCACCGGCGTCTTCAGGTGCTTCGAGGCCAAGGGCATGAGCATTTCCTCAGGAAATACGTGCGCCTTCTGACCAAAGCCTCCACCCGTATCGGGAGAAATGACCTCACTTCGGGACTCATCGAAACCAAGAAAGAGGCTGAGGCACATTTTTACGTAATGGGGCATCTGCGTCGACACCCAAAGTTTAAGCCGGTCCTCAGTCCATTCGTAGTCCGCTAGGCACCCCCTTGTCTCCATCGGTGCGGCGGCCACCCGACCAGGGTGATACAGGGCGGAAACCACATGCTCAGCATTGCTAAAAGCCTCATCCACGTCCCCAAAAGAAGCCCGCCCGCGAATGCCTACATTGTCGGGGCGTTCGCCATTCGCTACGGGGCCCCCTTGAATCGACTTGCGCGGGTCAAGCACTACCTCGAGGTGCTCAAGCTCAAGGCCTACAAGATCACAGGCATCTTCTGCAGCCGCTCGCGACTCGGCGACTACCAATACAACCGGTTCTCCAACGTAACGTACGACGTCCTTGGCCAAGAGCGGCATGGTCATAGCTTCGCATCCCTCAGCGGTGTACTGCGCTTCGATGCCGGCGCAGTATTGCTCAATGTCGGCGGATGTCCAGACAAGGTGAACGCCAGGCATTTCTGAGGCGGCCGACGTATCAATGCCGGTTATTTGAGCATGAGCAGCAGGGCTGCGCACGAAACAAGCATGCAGTTGGCCGTCGACGTTGATGTCGTTCAGGTACTTCCCGCGCCCGGTCAGAAGTCTTGCGTCCTCAGTTCGCGGAACTCGCTTACCGATGACGTTTCTTGTTATGGGAGGAGAGTAATAGTGTGGGTTATCCATTTTTGTTTCCAATCTGGCCCGCTGCGTCCAGGACGGCCTCAACAATTGTCTGGTAGCCGGTGCAACGGCATAAGTTACCGGAAAGAGCCTCGATAACTTCCTCTTTTGTCGGGCTTGGGTTTGCCTCGAGCAACTCCGTAGCCGACATGAGGAAGCCTGCAGTGCAAAAACCGCACTGGAGGGCGTGGTGCCTTTTGAAAGCTTCCTGAAGCGGGCTGAGGGCTCCGTCCGATAGGTCCTCGACGGTCCGTATGCTCCTCCCATCGCCCTGAGCGGCAAGAGTCAGACAAGATCGTACGGCTGCCCCGTCCATGAGTATCGTGCACGCACCGCAAACCCCGTGTTCACATCCGAGCTTAATACCCGTAAGTTTTTGGTCATTCCTCAGGTGGTCGGCCAGAGTTTCCCGCGCGTCCACTGCAACAGTGCGGCGACGTCCGTTTACTTCCACGTCTATTTCGACGCGATCTGATGGCGATGGTGTTGTCACGTACGTGCTCCTGCTTCAACTATGGTGCGGCGGATCAGCTCCTGCACCAGGCCATGCCGATATTCGGCCGATCCGTGGATGTCTGAGATATACGAGAGCGATTTCGCTCCAGCTTCTGAAGCGGCTTCAGCCCTTTCCGGTGACAGTTCGGATCCGTTGAGGACGTCTTCTGCATCGGGCACTCGTTGTATTTTGCCGACAGCGCCTCCTACGGCAATCCGGACATCAGAAATTCGCGAATCCGCAGTCGATAGAACGACTGCGACATTGGCGAGCCCATAGTCCCCGGATCGCCTGGCGAACTCCCCGTAGCCCCAGCCATTGGGCCGTGACGGTATCCAGACATCAGTGATGATCTCATCAGCGGCCAGGCTTGTCATGTACGGACCGACGAACAAGTCATCGGCCTCAATGGTGCGACGTCCTCTTACGCTTTGGACTTCCACCATTCCGTTGAGGGCAAGCAACACGAGCGGCCATTCCCCGGCTGCATCGCCATGGGCCAAGGAACCACCCAGGGTCCCCCGATTCCTGATCTGGGGATGGGCTATGTGGCGACCAGCTGCCGCCATCATTGGCAGGTGCTTGGCAACGGCAGGCGAATTTACGATTGTTGCATGGGTGACCATAGGCCCGAAGCGGACGTAGTCTCCGACTTCTTCCAGTCTAGTCAAGCCAGGAACGTTCCCGAGGTCTATAACGACGGACGGTTGGGCTAGTCGCATAGCCATGACAGGTAAAAGACTTTGGCCTCCGGCAATGATCTTGGAGTCCTCGTCGGTTGACAGTAGATCGCAGGCATCTTCAATAGATGCAGGTGATGCGTATCTGATAGCAGGTAGTTTCATCCTTCACTCCCTCGAATGACCTTCATCTTCCCCTACTCGCCGGGGCTTCTTGCATGACATGGAAGAACAACTCCATCGCACCATTTGTCGAAGTGCGCATAAGGAGCACCACGTCCGACATTCGGGGATAGACCGGGCAGAGGTGCGCAGGACAATGGTTCCATTTGAACGTCGTGAACCGTTTCATTAGGCACGTCTGGACGGGCATTCCTGGGTCCCTTGGGTTCTTTCCCGGCACAGCCTGTTAGAGCGCCGGTTAATTCACCAGCCGGAAGCCGCGGTGCGGCTTTGTCGCATGCCATTTGCGCCCGTCACCGGAGGAAGTAGCTTTCTACCCAGCACCCTCTGAGGAAGGTACGAGTACTGATACTCCTGAGGTAGACACCAAGCGAGCCTCTCTTGTTGGGCAACCATTGGAAGTCCACAAAAAGCCCCGGCAGCAACTAGTTGTATTGACCTGAGAGGTTGGTGACGCGGCTGGCTGGCGTCTGACCTTTGAGCGCAGTGGCGGCTCGATGGTGATTGTAGGCATGGAGCCAGTCGGGGAAAGCAGCAACCCGCTCGGCTTCTGAGCGGTAGGGGCGGATATAGGCCCATTCCTCGAGCATGGTGCGGTTCGGGTCCCTCCTCGAGGTAGCGCTTCGCCCAACGTTCAGCGGTCGGGACCGAGACCGGAAACCGCTCCGCGGCACGGCGCAGGCTCCAGCACTGATCAACAACGCACTGCGCGAGCTGCAACCGGCCACGAGGAGTGAGGAAAGCGTTAGGGTGGGACACGAAGACCTCCGTGTGTGGAAAAGGACTCTAGACAAGCCCCACTCCACCCGGAGGTCTTCTTCATGTCACCAAACCACGCCGAGCGTCACTAACGTCCGTGGTCAATACAACTCCAAAGATCCACAGGCTGCCTCTTCATCAGGGCTAGGGTCCAAGTAGCTATCGACGATCCTTAACTACGGCGTCGTGCGTAAAGCAGGCCTTCAGTGGAGTTCACTCAGACAGTTACTCTCGGTAACAGCGAGGTGTCGGCCGGATGCACGAGGACAGAACCCGCTTATCCCCCAGCGAAGGGGGGCAGTACGTCAACCACGTCGTCCGGCCCCAGCACCGTCGCCTGGTTGCGGACGGCAACCTCATTGAGAAGGAAGCTGCACCGCGCCAGGATCCGGGGGAGCGGAGGAGTGCCAGCCGGAGGTTCCGGCCGCTGCACAGACTGGATGGCCTCCAAAAGCCCGGCCACGGTTGTTCCCTCCGGCAGGTCGAACTTCTCTTCCTCAAGTCCCGCAGCAGCGCGAGCGGCAGCGAAGTAACGTACGTTCATAACAGGTCAGCCTCCGATGGCGCTCATGCTGCGGTCCGGTTGGACGAAGTCCGGAGCGTCAAGTCCCACGTGGTCCATGCCGTGGGCCTTTGGCTTGAGCCACATCGCATCCTGCCACCGGCGAGCCAGATCATCATCGGAGGCGCCCGAACGCAGGAGCCCCAGCAGGTCGAACTCCTCCCGGGAGAACAGGCAGCTCATGATCTTGCCCTCGGCAGTAATCCTGGTACGGCGGCAATCGGAGCAGAACGGCTCCGTAACAGACGCGATGATGCCAACCGTCCCAAGCACGGGACCGAGCCCGGCACCGGACCCCGCCACCCGGCGTCGTACCTCAAACCGCTCGGCCGGGGCACCGTCCCGTGCCCGCGGGTCCGGGGTGAGGACAAAATCAGTGGACAACAGATCGCGGATCTCCGCCGCGGTAATCATGTTGCGCCGGGTCCAGCCATGGTCGGCGTCCAGCGGCATCTGCTAAATGAACCGCAACTCGTAGCCGCGCTCCACTGCCCACGTCAGCAGCGAAGGAGCTTCAGCGTCGTTGATCCCCCGCATCAGCACCGCATTCAGCTTGACCGGGCCCAGCCCGGCTGCCCACGCCGCATCCACCCCTGCCAGGACCTGGTCCAGGAACGGCCGACGGGTCAGCTTGGTGAAGGTCTCCTCATGAAGCGAATCCAGCGACACGTTGATCCGGGTCAGCCCGGCAGCCTTGAGCGGCGCAGCCTTCTTGGCGAGCCCCACGCCATTGGTGGTCATGGAAATCGGCAGCTCAGGATGGTTGCGGCGCAACTCCGCGATGATGTCCACCAGGTCGTGCCGCACCAGCGGCTCGCCGCCGGTAAGCCGCAATTCCCGGACCCCCAGGCGCCCCACGCCAATCCCGACAATCCGGACGATCTCCGAAGCCGACATCACCGCCTGCTTGGACAACCACTCAAGCCCCTCGGCCGGCATGCAGTACGTGCAGCGGAGGTTGCATTTATCCGTCAAGGACAGCCGCATGTCCGTGGCACGGCGGCCGTAACGGTCCACCAGCCCGACACCCGCGTCTGCAGACCGAGCGGCGGGCACGGACAAGCCTGCGCCCTCCCGGGGTTGCGGTATGCCTAGCTGGACAGTCATGAATTCAGGCTACGCGAAAGCAGGCCAGGTGCGTTTGTGCTGGAACTGACAATTGCGGCAGCCAGTTGTGGCAAGTAGCTATAGCCCGAAGCGCCGCTTTCCTGCTGGAATCATTTTGCACTCAGGAGAACACGTTTGCGCGGTGCGGCGGACGGAAGGCGCACACGAAAACAACAGAGTTTGCTTATCGTCAATAGCTTTGTCGGAAATAAATCAGGTTGGCATGGCCGAGCAGGACCGACAAAATCTCCCGAAGGCAGGACATGCAAAGGCAACCCGAAAGCAGGACATGCAAAGGCAAGAAGAGCAGCTGACCGGACTGGCTGGCAAGCGGCCCGGCGTGGGGACCATTGGAAAGTCACTGCCGGAACATGAACACCGAAGCGTTTCAGTACACAGGCAGGCAATCAGGGATGTTCTCTTTCCGCTGTTGACCCCACCGCGGGTGGAGCGAATACCTCTAATGCAAGCAATGGGACGCGGCCTGGCCGAAACCATACATGCACCGACAAACTTGCCGCCCTTTACTAACTCCCAAATGGATGGCTATGCGGTTAGATCCCGCGACACAGGAGACGGCCAAGGAGGTTTGCGTGTGGCAGCGCCCATCCCGGCGGGCGCAGTACCGGCCCCATTGGCTGGAGGGACGGCTGCTCCAATCATGACGGGGGCTTTAATACCCGATGGAGCCGATGCTGTCGTCCCCGTTGAGCGCGCAGAGCCAAACCATTTCCCTCCTCCCGGTTTGGATGTGACAGTGCGGCTTCCTGAGATAGCCGCCGGAACGTACATCCGCAGCGCCGGCAGCGATATAGCTACAGGCGAATGCGCGCTGTCCGCTGGAACCGTTCTAGGCCCGCGTCAGCTTGGTCTGCTCGCCGCGTTGGGCATCACTGAAGTAGTTGTTAATCAGAAGTTGACGGTGCTGCTGGCTACCACTGGGGACGAGGTCCTTGAGCCCGGAGAGAAACTCGCCCTGGGCAAGATTTTCGATGCAAATAACACGCTCTTGCAGTCCTCTATGCTTCAGGCGGGGCTCAACGTCATCAGGGCCGGGATAGTCAAGGATGAACCGGGGGCTCTCTCGAAACTCTTGAGAAGCCATACCGCGCATGTCGACCTGATTGTGACCAGTGGCGGCGTGAGCGCTGGTGCCTACGAGCCCGTTAGACAGGCCATGATAGATCATGACGTTGAGTTTTCGCATGTAGCCATTCAACCTGGCGGTCCTCAAGGAGTCGGCACCTTCGAGGGGATTCCAGTCCTCGCATTCCCCGGGAACCCGGTGAGCTGCTTTGTCTCGTTTGAGATGTTCCTGCGTCCCCTCCTCAGCGAAATGTTTGCAGCGCCCACACCTCGACTCTCCTTCCGCGCCCCCCTTTCGCATCCCCTGACGTCACCCCCAAAAAAGCACCAGGTCAGAAGGGGCGTCCTCTCAGCGGACGGCACTATACGACTGGAGGGCGGCGAAGGTTCCCATTTGCTGGGAGCACTTGCACGCTCGAACGTTCTGGTGCACATCCCAGAGGGAATTTCGGAACTGGCCAAGGGATCGGAAGTGGAGGTATGGGCGGTATGAGGCTGGAAAGTTGGTCTCCAGGCCTCACCCACCTGCGAACGGACGGCACTGCCCACATGGTCGATGTATCAGAAAAAGTTGAGTCCACCCGGGAGGCGACAGCTACGGGAACAGTTCGTACAACTCGTGAAGTTCTGCTGCTGCTCACATCAGACGGATTGCCCAAGGGTGACGCCCTGGCCGTGGCCCGGATCTCGGGCATCCTGGCGACTAAGAAGACGTCCGAATTGATTCCGCTGTGCCACCCCCTGCCTGTTTCTCAGGCGACTGTCGACTTCGTGCTCGGGTCTGACAGGGTGCAGCTCTTTGCAACCGTGAAAACACGCGGTGTGACAGGTGTAGAGATGGAAGCACTGACTGCAGTGAGCGTCGCCGCTTTGAACCTTTACGACATGTTCAAGGCTATTGATAAGCACGCTGTTCTCACCGACATTCGAGTACTGGCTAAGAGTGGCGGCAAGAGTGGGGATTGGGACCTGGGAACCTATGAGGAGAGAGCGTGACTGCAAACACCAGTGGACTTATCGGACGAGGGGACTGCCATCTATTGAGAGGACGGAAATGAGCGCTGTCCAGCCTAGGGGTACCGGGGAATCCGCCACCGGAGGGCAGTCAATGAGGCAAGCCTTTGCCGTCGTCCATTCCGCGCTCAGCGATCAGCCAATTTCCGTCGACGTGGCCATTGCGGCTGTGGATTCACGTACGTCTGGAGCAGTGGTGAGTTTTTGTGGAGTGGTGCGCGATCACGACGGCGGCAAAGCAGTCGACCGACTTAGCTACACCGCTCACCCCACGGCACACCAGGCCCTAAGCGACGTCTTGGAAGCGGTTGCTGCCAAGTACTCGTTCAGTGACGAGGCGGAGGAAGGCGTTCCCGTGCGAATCTGGGCGGCGCATCGTGTGGGCGCACTCCAAATTGGGCAAGCGGCACTCGTTTGTGCTGTAGCCGCCGGACACCGGGGACAGGCATTCGCCGTGTGTTCGGAACTGGTTGACCGCATCAAGGAAGAGGTACCCATTTGGAAGGAACAGTTCTTTTCCGATGGAACCGTGGAATGGGTCGGTGCCGGTGTCGCAGGTTGATTTATTCCGCTTGTGCACCGGCGCGCTGCTGGCCGCAGGCGTCGTTGCAGCAGGACTGGCTGCTTGCGTTAACTCCACCCCGGACAAAGCCCCGAGCGCGAGCACGGACGGACGCAAAGCGGCCGCCAGCTCCGTGACGGTTTACGCTGCCGCGTCGTTGAAGTCGCCCTTCACCGAGATCGCTTCCAAGTTCGAGGCCGCCAACCCGGGCACGAAGGTTACGCTGAACTTCGCTGGGTCCTCAGCCCTGGTCTCGCAGATCACCCAAGGCGCTCCGGCCGACGTATTCGCCTCCGCCGACAGTAGGAACATGGACGAGCTTTCCGCCGCCGGCCTCATTGACGGAACGCCGACCAACTTCGCCACGAACGTCCTGACGATAGCAGTTTCGTCAGCGGACCCGGCATCGATTTCATCCTTCGCGGACCTGGCGAAGCCGGGCATCAAAGTTGTTGTCTGCGCACCGCAGGTTCCTTGCGGCGCCGCCACACGGAAGGTGGAAAAGGCTGCCGGAACGACATTGATGCCTGTCAGCGAGGAATCCTCCGTTGCCGATGTCCTAGGCAAGGTCACCTCCGGGGAAGCCGATGCCGGCTTGGTCTATGTCACCGATGTCAAGACCGCGGGCGATAGGGTCAAGGGCATCACGTTCCGCGAGGCGGACCAGGCCGTGAACACATATCCGATCGCCGCTATGGGCAGCAGCAAGAACAAGGAACTGGCCAATGCCTTCATCGCCATGGTCACCGGCAGCGAAGGCAAGAGGGTCCTCGGTGACGCCGGTTTCGGTGCCCTGTAGGAAACGCTGGACAGCCAGCAAGACAAACGGGCAGAACACCGGCTACACCGGTTTCCCGCCGTGGGTTTTCGCCCTCGCGGCAGCAGGAGGGCTGTTTGTCCTGCTGCCGCTGGCCGCGATGGTGGCCAGGATCAACTGGGGGCAGTTCATCCCGCTCATCACGTCGGAATCCTCGCTGACGGCGCTCGGCCTTAGCCTGCGGACGTCGGCTGCTGGCACGGTGCTGTGCATCGTCTTCGGGGTACCGCTGGCGTTCGTCCTGGCCCGTGCCAGCTTCCCCGGCCAGCGCCTGCTCCGGGCGTTCGTGTTGCTGCCCCTGGTCCTGCCCCCCGTCGTCGGCGGCATCGCGCTGCTTTATACTTTTGGCCGCCAGGGCCTGCTCGGGCGAACCCTGGAACTAGCGGGGATGCAGATCGCGTTCTCGACCACCGCCGTCGTCCTCGCGCAAACGTTCGTGGCGTTGCCGTTCCTGGTGGTCAGCCTCGAGGGTGCTCTGCGCACCGCCGGCATCAAGTACGAGGCGGTCGCGGCGACCCTCGGCGCCCATCCCACGACGGTGCTGCGTCGCGTCAGTATCCCGCTGGTCTTGCCCGGTATCGCCTCCGGATCCGTGCTGTCCTTCGCACGCTGTCTGGGCGAATTCGGCGCCACCCTCACCTTTGCCGGCAGCCTGCAGGGTGTCACCCGCACCCTGCCGTTAGAGATTTATCTTCAGCGCGAAACGGACGCCGATGCCGCTGTCGCGCTTTCCCTGCTGCTGGTGGCGGTGGCGGTAGCCGTCGTCGGGCTTTCCCGCCCCCGGCCCCGGCCGCTGGCGGAAGAGGCGGAATCAGAATGACCCTGGACTTCAACGCCTCGCTGCGCGCGCGCAACTTCAACGTTGCCTTCACAATGGAGGCCACGGAAACAGTCGCCGTGCTGGGTCCCAACGGGGCAGGCAAGTCGACGCTTCTCGGGATCCTCGCCGGGCTCATCCGCCCGGATAGCGGGAACGCCATGCTCGGCCGGAAACGGCTGTTCAAGCTCGACGGAGGCACTAACCACTTCCTGCCGCCTCATACCCGGGGAACGGCACTGCTCGCCCAGGAACCGCTGCTGTTTCCGCACATGAGCGTGCTGGAGAACGTAGCCTTCGGGCCGCGGGCGGCCGGCGCGAACCGGTCCAAAGCTCTGCAGACGGCACGGCACTGGCTTACAGAAGTGGAAGCCGCGGGGTTCGCCGATCGGCGGCCCGGCCAGCTCTCAGGGGGCCAGGCGCAGCGCGTCGCCATCGCGCGTGCCCTGGCTACGGACCCCGAGCTGCTGCTGCTCGATGAACCCATGGCGGCCCTCGATATTCACGCCGCTCCTATGCTGCGTCGCCTTCTGAAGCGTGTCCTAAGCAACCGCCGTGCCATCATCATCACGCACGATGTCCTGGACGCGCTCGTGCTCGCCGACCGGGCCATCGTCCTCGAAGGCGGGAGGATCACCGAGGAAGGCCCCACCCGCCGGGTTCTGGAAAAACCGCGCAGCAAGTTCGCTGCCGGACTCGCGGGCATGAACCTGCTCCCCGGAACCATCACCGGCTATGGGCTCACATCCGACGGCGGACTGGACATTACCGCGCATCCCGAGGACGGGGCCGTCCCCGGCCAGAACGGCGTCGCCGTCTTTTCGCCGACCGCAGTTTCGGTCTTCCCGAGCGCCAAGCACGGAAGCCCTCGGAACTCGTTCGCCGTGAACATCACAGAGCTGGAACCCCAAGGCGACCAGATCCGCGTCCACGCAGGCGGCCTGTCCGCAGACATCACCCCGGCGGCCTCGGCAGACCTAGGGCTCATGCCCGGGATGACCGTCTACTTCGTCATCAAGGCCACGGCCATAGCCGTCTATCCGGCGTAGCACACAAGACATGCAAAAGCCCCGTCTTCTCCCCGCCACAGTGCTGCTCCTATGCGATGGCGACACGCTCCCAGAGAGTACGCCTGCGGTGAGTAATGGCGCACAACACCGGCACTAAGCGCGGCAAGGTACGGCTATATCTTGGCTGCTGGTCCTTCCGTTTCAGACAACTGCCTTCAGAGAACGGAGTCGATCACTTCATGGTCTGCCTTCGCGGTCGCCGCAGGACCCGTTACTCCGCCGCATGAAAGCCCCACCTGCATGACCCTTAGCCTGTTAACGATCTCTCGGCTCCCTGACGGAGGCTTTGATGTCAGCTGACGGTGATAGTGCCCTTTTGCCGTAAAGAAATATTGATGGCCGCTATGAGAGGAAGGAGGCGCCGCGGACCTCTTCAAGTCGCACGGCTCGATTCCGACGTTCGGCGGAAAAACCTCAGGTGTCTCCGAATCCATCGAATTGAACGGCGCTCTCTCCGCTCCCCTTCAGCGGGGATGTAGAAGTCCGGATCTGTGCCCCCGCGAGGAAGATAGACCTCCTCACACGGCGCTGGAAACGACGTTGCTGGTTTCGTATCGTTAGAAGTCATCTAATCCTCCTTCGGCCCTCCCTGAAGGGCGTTCTTGATGAACCTGCGTTTCACAGGGAAATTCTGGTTGGCAATGCTCAACCTATGAACGCGCCCCCTCGACCAGTGATGGATTCACGATAGCCTCAGCGTGGCTGAGCGTCTTTAGACGCGTCCGTCATATTTGTCGTTCTGGCAGGGTCGAGGAACCCTTTACTTCCCGCCAGGTGCATGATATGCATCATTGCGGCAGGCGAAGAAAGCACCCTGTGCCGTGGCAAGAGCTCGTCACATCTGCCTTTTACGTGAGCTATTTATGGATTCTTGCGAGTCACCGGTTGGGTGAATAGGGGCTTCTCTCCCTGCCTTTGCCACTTGTTAACGCTTGGTTCCACTCCGGAGGCGAACTTCCCTGGACCCTTTTGGATACATCGGTGACCAGCTAGTTCGAACAGTGACTATCCAAGCGGACGACTTCCGCTACGAGAGAAGAATAATCATTGCAGGCACTCGACCGAACTCCTGGGTCTGACGACATTTCCAGCACCGTACCCGTGGAGTCAGCAGGCTGGAAAGATCACGCCCCACATCCCTGATGGCGCACGAGGTCAACGGGGACTGCTGGATGTGCCCTTACTACGTACTGACCCATTCCAAGATCAGTGACCAAGATCCCCATGTCGTTGCGTTGTGCGGCCTGAGCCACCAGATTGATGGCGGCATCAACTGCTCGCCCCTTTTCGGCACCCTCGGTTACCGTTACCTCAAGCATTCCTGGAGACCTTGAATCTTCGTTCCGGACAGTTGGGGCATCCTGCCTTCTCGGATCAGAAGCCCTGCTTTGAAGGTAAAGACCGTTGTTCGTGGCCTCCGGCATGGTAGATCCTTCTTGTCGTTGTGAGGTCGGCGGGTAATCAAACTTGCGTGATTCCTTTCGCGAGGGCCGTGCTGCCGTCAACGCCTAGCGGGCATTAGACGGGTTGGGAGAGGCTAACTGAGTGACGTGGGGGTTAGGCCCGCATTTAGCTTCAGTCCAAAGCCGGCGCGGAAGAGCGGAACCGCCATGTCGAACGGCACATCTTCCCGTGAGGCCTCGATATCGGCCATGGACGACGGAAGGTCAAAAGGAAGGCTTCCCCTGAACGCGGTACGTCCAGTAAGTGCATCCAGCAAAACCTCGTCGCTACAGCCAAACTCACCGATAATGGCTGACGCAACGCCGATAAATTGGGTGAGCACTGCCGGGCGTTCCAGGTATACCGCGAGGTAGACCGGGGCTTTTTTGGCATACGCGTCAATGCGCTCCACCGTCTCCTGGGAAAATTCGAGGGTCCCGCCATGGAAGAAGTCGCCGAGCGAGCCGCGACCGGGTTCGAAGGGCGCGTCAAGCCTCACCACAATGGCCTCAGCGTCCACGTCATTGTCAACGACAATTAGCTCGTTGCCTACATTTTGGGCTGACAACCCGTCAAGATACACACGGCTTCCGTGCCTAATGGGCAGTAAGGCCTCGTCTGCAGTGAGCAGCACCAGCGAATCTTTTTGAGCTACAACTCCTCTCTCGACGAAGACTGGCGAACCACACACTTCCAGGGTCCTTTCCAGATCCACACGCCGGTGTTCGAAGGCTCCCAGCCGAAATTTCTCACGCAGGAGCCGCAGCACTGATTGGTCGATGCGTTCTTCCGTTATGCGGCCGGAGTCGATGAGCTCCTCGATAAGGGCTGGGTTGCGGTCGCCACCAAACTGGTCCACGCCGACGTCTATTGCGATGGCAGCGCGTTCCTTCGGGTCGAGATGCTCAAGTCCCCAGCCATTTGGACCGAACGACAGCCCGCCGATCTGCTCTGCCTCAAGTAAATTCCAGTCTGTTAGAACGACGCCGTCGAAACCTAGTTCCTTTCGCAGGATGTTCTGTACAACAGGGGCATTGAATGCAAAGCCGACTTCTTCCCAGGATGTTCCCATCGGCTTCCCGTAGTACGTCATAACCTGCGATGCCCCTGCCGCAAATGCGCGCCGGAACGGGGCCAGATGCAGGTCCTGCATTCCCCCGGGGTACACCTGTTCCGGATATCGCGGATCGTGGGCGTCGTCCCCTTTGAGCTGAGGGCCTGCACCCGGGAAGTGTTTCACGACGGCAGCCACCGACTGCGGGCCCAGATGGGGCCCTCCCCGCAAGGCCTCAATGAACGCTGCGGTGAGCTCGGAGACGCGTTCGGGGTTCTCGCCAAAAGTCCCCGAACCGCGTGACCACCGTGGTTCACTGAAAATATCTGCCATAGGCCCGAGGAAGACGCGGATTCCCATGGCCAGCAATTCTTGGCGCATAGTGTCGGCGTAACTGCGGACGGTGGTAAGTTCTCCAGTCGCGGCGATTCCGGTGGTCTCCGGCCAGCGCGAAAGACTTCCTAGCGCCTGCCCGGTAAACGGATTACTACGGAAGCCATGCCGGGGGTCTGTCGAGAGGGTGACTGGGATAGCTAGCCGGGTTCCCTCGGCAATCTCCTGTAGAGTATTGTGCCATTCCGCAACGGAGAGACTGTCTTCGCCGGCGAGCACATTGAAGTGGGTGATGCCGATGTTGCCAACGTAAAGTTCCGCAGCAGCGAGTAGGCCACCATCACCTGGCGTGGTTGATGGGTGAAACATCAAGGCCGCTTTTTCAGCGACTGTCATGCGGCTGAGCAGGTCTTCTGCCCGGCGTTCTACGGGCAGGGATGGGTCACGATAATCATTCACAACGGCTCCGATCAGCGGGTCGAGCGTATGAAGAAGAGGGGCACAATGCCGAGCAACGTCAGAGCAGCGCCCACGGAGAGTAGCAGGGGGTAGTTTGGAGCTCCCCCGCCGACACGTAACAGCAGCGGCGCGATAAAGGGCATGACCGAGAAGGGCAACGTGAAGGCGATGTTGGTGACACCGAGGTCACGCGCCGCTGTGTTGGGGTCATTCATGGTGGCTACGGCCAGACCGATGTAGCCGCCATAGAGCATTCCGCCGGCGATGCCGCTCACGATGCAAACACCGATTAGGAAAGGCACGATGCCTTCCGCGAACGCGATTTGGATGGTCCCGGCTGCCATAAGCACAGCCGTCGCCGCCAGGACCAACTTCCGGCGGCCCGTGCGGTCATTGAGCCAGCCTGCTATCGGCGCGAAGATCACCGCGAGGATGCCGGGGATGACGTAGGCCAAGGTGATGACACTCGGCAGTTCCTCTTCCGGCACTGCAATCCGGTCCTGCAGGAGATAGACAGTGTATGTCGAAACAACGCCCCAGGCGCACGTAACGAGGAACATTGCTACGAGAAAGGCGCTGAAGTCAGGGGACTTCCGCGGATTCACGTAGAAGCTTCCCAGAAACTCGCGGAAGCCGAAAGGACTGATGTCCCCCCTTGCTGGCTTGTCGTCGCGCAACAGTACGAGCAGCAGCCCGCAGAACACCACTGCGACCGCAACCGGCAAACCGAACTGGGCCAGCACATTTGACGGGAACCACTGCACGAAAAAGACGCCGACGGGTATCGCCGCAGAAGCGGCCATACCCGAAAGCGCTCCAACAAAACCCTGCTGTTTCTCGGGAATGCGGTCAGCGACGATGGCCAGGGAGGCAGCAATGGCGGCGTTTACGAACGCCTGCATCATGATCCATCCGAGCAGCAGCAGCGGCATTGAGTTGCTGAATCCGATGACACCGGCCCCGGCAAAGGTGCCGCTGAGCCCCACAACTATCCAGGGTCGTCTACGGCCAAACCTGCTTCGGGTCCGGTCGCTGAGTCGTCCGAAAAGGGGGTTTGCGAGCAAAGCGGTCAACGTGCCAATGCCGGCAGCCATCGAATAGCTCGTCGCTTTGCCTTCAGGGTCGAGCTCGTCGATACGCAATGCGAGGGTGACGGAGGCGGGCAAATTAATCGACATCCAGATGCCGAACAGCGCGAGTACGTAGATTGCTATGAAGATGGGGCTGACGCGCTGCGGTGCGCTCGTAGTAGCCCCCGTTTCGGTAGCGCTAACTGGTCCTGACATGAATAATCCTCAACATTGAGAGTAGTAGCTTGATCGGAAACGATACCGGAAACGTTACCGGAAACGCTCCCGATAGACTAGAAAGGGTCGTTTGCAGCGATCCTTGCACCATAGGTTTTAAGATCGGGAGTACATGCCTCGTAAAGTCACATTGGCTGACGTCTCACGTGCGGCAGAGGTCGGGGTAGCCACCGTGTCCAGGGCCCTCGGGGACCATCCGGATGTCAGCGAGGCGACACGCCAGCGCGTACGGGCAGTGGCGCGGAGTCTTGGTTATCGTCCTTCCGCCACAGCGCGCGCGCTCCGCACCGGCGAGTACCGGGCGATAAGTGTCATCGTGCCCGATGCAGGGTGGGGATGGTGGGAGCCGGTCGTTCGTGCTGCATTCAAAGCCGCCGCCGAAGTGGGCTACTACCTCATGGCCCATCCCGTCGCCGGCACTAAAGGTGGAGCCGCCGCGATTGTCGAGGCACTTGCCAACGTACCCACCGACGGCGTAATCGTAATCGGGGTGCCGGATCAAGATGGCGTGTGCGAAGCATGTGACCGCATCGCACTACCTGCTATCGCAATTGATGATACAAGTCGCACTGTCCGGTTTCCGACGATTTCTGCACAGAACCGGGAGGGTGCCCGACTTGCGGTCGAGCATCTGATTTCTCTTGGCAGACGGTCGATCGCGCTGCTGCGACCAAACATCGGAGTGGAGACGGACAACTGGGGTGACGGGCTGTTCATTGACCACCGCACCCTGGGTTACCGGGACGCCCTGGATTCGGCCGGAATTGCCTTCGACGAATCGCTGATTATCGACTGCACTGATCCCTTCAACGAAACACGAAAGCACTGGAGGGAACTGGAAGCCGAACTTTCGACAGGCGTCAGAATCGACGCCATGTTCTGCGCTGCAGACTCTATGGCGGGTGCCGCCCTACGGACCCTTCGTGCCCACGGGTTGAAAGTGCCAGAAGACGTATCGATCGTAGGTTTTGACGATGAGCGCGCCGCCATCCTGGTCGATCCGCAATTAACCACAATCCGGCAGCCCTACGAAGAGATGGGTTGCTACGCGGTTGAGTTACTACTGCGTAAAATTCAAGGCGAACACGTCGATATCCGCCGCTACGAGTTCGTCACGGAACTCGTCCGACGATCATCAACTGACGAGCCCGAGAGATTAGCAAAACCTGACGGCACAACGTAATGACCCGAAACCCGTCGGGGTTCGGCAGGCACAGCCGGAGGGTATGACTGAGCGCCTCGCGGCGGTAGACGTCGGTCGTCGTGACACGTCGGACGAGTGCGCAGGGTGTTGCGGCAGGCTTTTAGCTTCTTTAGGACAAGCGCGAACTCAGATATATTGCAGTCTCGGTACGCGCAAAGTGGCCTATGGTTAGCCCCCTGTCGACTCTTTGAACCCAAACGATCACAGGCACGTCGAAATCCTGTTTCTGAACCGATTCCCGCCCGACAATGCTCGGCCCGATTTGAGGGGAAAATACGGCTGGGGTCTTGGTTGGCCAAACTAGTTGCTGGCCTGGGCGCCCTCTATTACGTCGTACAGTGCGGTCTGATGGTCTATATGCTGTAGTTTGTCAAGCCTTCTCCGCGACGTGAGAAAGGCAGGATCCTCATGCCAAGCCTCCCAGTCCTGTCGGCTTTTCCAAGTCCCGATGATGACACGAGTGTTAGGTGCGTCAGAGGGGGCGAGCAACTGACCGGAGATCCACCCCACCCTATCCCGGGCTGATCTGAAGCGCTCTCGGATTAGTTGGTCCCACTCTTTCTCTGAGTTCGATTCAAGCTGCATAGTGCTAACGACGGTTATCATGCGACCTCCTCATAAGGATCCACCTCTACCACGAACGGTTAGTAGGTTCTTAAGGTTAGTTGCAGGCCTGTAAACGAAACAAGAGTGGCGCAGAAGGGAGTCGGTTTCGTAAGACCCGCTAAGGGATTCGGAATTTTCCCTTTTGCTGCGCCACAACTTTGGTCGTCCACCAGCCATAAAAATGCATCTACCGAGGGGACCCGCTCGACTTTGGAGCAGGTCCCCTCGATCATTGCCGAAAGAGCGGGTGCCTTACCGAAGTTTCTTACCGCTGTGCCAGCACTCGTTTCTTCTCTTTGGAACGGATAGATACTACTAAAGCGATGAGAAAGACCACGAACGTGCCGATCATGACGTACGGCAGTGCGTTCAGAGGTGCAGGACCGGGATTTATTATGCCGTTGAGGTATAGCCACAAAACAGTTGCTGAGGCTAATGCTGCTCCGACGTTGACGATGAAAGATCTACTGCCCTTGGTCCGGTTCAGTAGAATGGCGCCGCCAATACAAATGAGGAAGTAAGGGATCACCCAGAAATAAACGAGCAATGTCGCGATGTAGCCGTTGATTTCCAATGGGCTCGCTGGAGTAAGCCAAAGCAGCAAGGCTGGTCCGATCAATGAGGGAACCCCGATGAAAGCGATGGCAGCGCCGGGGCTTTTGTGTAGCTTGTTGACCTTGACTAGTGAAGATGGCAGGAGTCCATCGGATGCGGCGCTGACAACTACGCGGGATCCGTAGTTGAAGAATCCGATAAGGCTGGCGAAGATGGCTACTGCCAGAACGAGGTCGCTGACGTTGGACAGAAATCCAACGCCTGCTGCTTCTGCAAGTACTGCGTTGGGGGAGATGCCCAGGGCGAGTTTGTCGGCTGCACTAACAAGGGTCGGTACCTGAATCACCGTGCCGGCCAGATAGAAGAGACCTATGCCGACGGGAATGACTATGATCGCGCGGGGGATGTTGCGGTTGGGGTTTTTGGTTTCGGCGCCGAGCGCGGCGCTGCCCTCGAAGCCGATGAAGTATGCCGAACCGATCGCCAGGCCCTGGAGGAAACTGTTGAGCGTGAAGTCGTTGAGGCTGAACTGTCCCGCCAAGTCGACGTTTCCGCTGAACGCGGTGGCTATCGTGATGACCAGCATCACCGGCAAGGAGATGACAGTGAGAATAACGCTGGATCGGACTGAAAGGTCAATCCCCCGATATGCAATGGTCATAGCTACCAATGTTGCTACCACGTAGATCAACAGTTGAATTCCTGGTCCCGCCGCGTTTGCGACCCCTACCGACACTAGGAAACTTCCAAAAAAGACCCCCACTCCCACGATGAGCGACATGATCGCGACAATGTAGCCCGGGATCATCGCGGCGGCGATGACGAGCGTGCTCCATGAACCGAACGCGTGGCGAATGTAGGAGTAAAGCGACCCGGTTCCAATGAAGCGTCGGGCGAACACGGTAATGAACAGGCCAATGAGGGTGAATGCCACCACCGAGGCGGCCATCGCCAGCCACGAGGACCGCCCGGAGTAAGCGGCAAGGTATGCCGGCACTTGTGCCAGACCTACAGCTGGAACGAAAGAGGCTATAGAAAGGCCCATCACCTGACGTCCGGTTAAATGCCCTAACTGCAGGCCAGGGTTGGCAATATCACCCCCCGTCCTGCCTGTTTGGGGACCAACGGCCTCTCGCTGGCTCTCAGAAGAAGAAACTTGCAATGCAATACGCCTTTCAAATAGCTCGAGGAGCCGTTTGGCCACCTTACTTGAGGTTTCGACAGCAGATGGTGATCGACTGCGAGATTTGGGAAAGTGCCTTTTCGTCCACCTTCAACACATCCTCCCGGGGAGTCCTCCATGACTCATTAGCACCCCGAAGGAAGACCGGCCTAGGCGCCGCGGCCTTGAATGCCCAGCGAGCAGATCGCCCGCCCTTCGCAGCCCTGCCTGTTTCTGTTCAACTGGATGCCTGCCCTCTATAACCGCAGCATTCGCTACACGGCGAAAAAGCGCTGACGTAAAGTTGTCGTGCTCCCCCACCAAAGACCAGGGGAAGCCGCTGACTCATGATCTTCTTTTTTTTGGGCAAGGAATCGCCATAGACGGCAGGATAAAATTTTTCCATCATTTTGACTGGACATGGCCTTGACAAGGACAAGTGTCCATGTCAGGGACAAAGTGCGATGTGTTCCGCCCCCCTAGTCGCGCAAAAAATAAACCCCATTGACATGGACAGCTGTCCATGTATCAATAGGGTGATCACTCTCTCGAAGACGAGAATGCTGATTGTCAGCAGACAAAGGAGTTGGAATTGGTGTCATCAAAACTAGCCACCCCCCTTAGTATTCAAGGTGAAGTTATTTACCCTGATGACAGCGGATTTGATGCCATCGCGAGTATTTGGGACGGCCGTCATTTGCAGCGGCCGTCGCTAATTGCCCGGTGTCTGAGTGCGGGCGACGTTGCAAAGTCCGTCCGCTACGCATGTGACAACGGCCTGGAGATCTCGGTTCGATCCGGTGGCCACAATCCGAATGGCTATGCGACCAACGACGGTGGCATCGTCTTGGACCTCAGACTCATGAACAGCATCCACATCGACACCGCCGGGAGTCGCGCGCGGATCGGGGGTGGCGTAGTCGCTGGCGATCTCGTGAAGGAGGCGGCCAAATTCGGTCTAGCGGCAGTCACCGGCATGCATCCTAAGGTCGGGTTCTGTGGACTAGCGCTCAATGGGGGCGTCGGCTTCCTCACCCCCAAATTTGGTCTCGCCAGTGACAATATCTTGGGAGCGACTCTGGTGACCGCAACTGGTGACGTTATCTACTGCTCTGATGATGAACGCCCGGAATTGTTCTGGGCGGTCAGAGGTGCGGGCCCCAACTTCGGTGTCGTCACAGAGGTCGAGGTCCAGCTCTACGAGCTACCGAGGAAGATGCTCGCCGGATTCATTACCTGGGCCCCCTCGGTCAGCGAACTCGCAGGGCTCCTGACATCCCTCCTTGATGCGCTCAATGAAATGGTGGATCACATCTACCCCAGCGTTTTCGTGGGCGTGGACGAAAACAGGGCACCTTCCGTTACGGTATGCGTGGGGCACCTCGGAGGGCTCGATATCGCTGAACGGGACATAGCACGGCTTCGGAGTCTGGGTCGGACGGTGTCCGATTCGATCGCCGTCCGATCATATGACGAGGTAGTGGCTCTTAACGCTGAGGTGGGCAGTTTCGAGGACGGAATGTCCAATCTCTGGATCGACCGGGAGATCGCGATGCCGAACGCTCGTTTCGCCGAAGCGATTGCAGGCAATCTTGACAAGTTTGTTAGTGAACCCGCAAGCGGAGGCTCCGTCAAACTGGAGATCGAGGGAATGCCGTTCGGAAACCCCAAGGGGACGCCCGCTCGACATCGCGATGCGATGGGCGTGCTGGCCCTGGCGGAATGGAGCGGGGCGGCTCCTGGAAGTGAAAAGTACCCCGAGTTGGCACGTGAACTGGACGCCGCGCTCCTTCGCGCAGGCGTGACGACTTCTGGGTTTGGACTGCTAAACAACAACTCAGAGGTCACAGCAGAGATGGTCGCCGAAGTTTATAAGCCGGAAGTTTATTGTCGTCTTGCGGCAGTCAAACGTGAATACGACCCTGAGAACCGTTTTCGTCACAACTACAATATAGATCCCGAGGGATCTTGAAACAGCCCCACCGCCACTGCACTGACTGCGGGTGCTTTGACGGATTAAGAAGAAGTGGGAGCTACGGGAAAACTATGCCGTCTCCTGCGATGCTGAACGCAGTTATACCGCTGGCCATGCACACCATTGAAACGCCCTAGCTAGTGTGATCATTTAAGCGCGAGGAGCGACCTTCACTGAAGGTAAGCCACAGTGCCGGTTAACTTTGCCGTTCAGGCTTCATTACCCCTGGCACGGCCTGCACGGAACGGGCTACCAAAAGCTGTAGCGTTCTGGTATCTGAGCAGCGTCTGACCTTAGAAGCATGGAGAGCCCGGCTGCAGATGTCGCCGTTTCAGATCTGGTGGCTCGTCTTGTGAAAGGGACCGTGCATCAGATCCTGTCTTCTACGACTGACGGCAGGCCTCCATGCGGGTGAGCGGCGGGTAAGCCCTGCCGCCGAATGGCGCGTCGCACTTGAGCTGACTAAACAAAAGCTTTCCCCTCTACATACAGAAGGTGATACCTATGTCTGAGTCCTCGTTAACTCTTCCTGGGCGGAAGGGCCTGCGGGCCCGCGACACCGTTGCTATGTGTACACCCCTCTTGAACGTCGTCTTTGTGGTCGCTGGGTCAACGGCCGGGGCACTCGGCATTTGGGGTGCCGCAGTGGTGTGCATTGTGCTTGCCGTGGTATCACTGTTGCAGAACTATCTTTTTGCAGAAATGGCTGCAATGTTCCCCGGCAAACCAGGTGGGGTCGCTCTGTTCGCAGCGGAAGCCTGGAAACAATTCTCTCCATTGCTTGCATCGGTTGCCGCGTTTGGCTATTGGTGCGGCTGGGGGCTGTCTCTGTCTCTGGCTTCTTTGCAGATCGGCCAAATTGTCACAGCGCAATGGTTCCCCGCAGCCACGAACCTCGACGTTAATCTGGGCATTGCCTCCATAGGCCTACCCCAGATACTGGCGGCAGCAGTGATGATCACGGCCGTGGGTGCCAACCTCTTGGGACTGAACGCCACCGTAAACCTGAATAAAGTGGTCGCCGCGGCCATGGTCTTCGTCCTGGCCGGATTGCTCGTACTGCCGGTGTTCTTCACTGAATGGTCGACTGCGAGCTTCAGCTTTAATCTTCTCGGCGAAGGAAGCAGCGTAGTGTCCGTGCTGGTTTGGATGTACGTGGGTGCTTGGTCGATTTACGGCAGCGAGCTATGCGCCACTTTTGCCCCGACTACCGCCGGCCCGTGCGTGATGTCAAGCGTGCGCTCAAGACCATGGCGATGATTTATATTTTGGTCTACGCACTTGTACCGGTAATCACCGCCGGCGCGATTGGGGAGCAGGGAGTCGTCACCGATCCGGTGAACTTCGGTGTCAATTTCTACTCGCAGATGCTCGGTGAGCCCGCCGGCGGAGTAGTAGCGGTCATTCTGGTTGTTGCCACCTTTGCCGCACTCTTGTCTTCTTCGGCGGATGCCTCCCACGCTCTCAAGGGCCTTGCCCAAGAGAAGCTGACCATCAGTCAGCTCGCACACACGAACCGGCGGGGTGCTCCGTCTGGCGCATTGGTCTTCACGCTGGTCGTAAACCTCGTTGTGCTCTTCTTTGTGGGCAACATAGTGGCAATTATTATCGCCGCCAACCTTGGCTACATGATTTCCGTTACCCTTGCCACGGCCGGCTTCCTGATCATGCGCAAAACTCACGCTCACATTCCGCGCCCCATCAAACTGGGACGTTACTGGGTCCCTGTCGCAGTCGCGGTTACAGCTTTCAACGCAACCATCCTCATAGCCGGCGCATTCAATCCGGGTCTTGCCGCCGGTGGCCAGGGATCGGAAATCCTCATCGCCCTCCTCCTACTTCTTCTCGGCGGCCTGTTTTACTGGGTCCGGTGGCGCTTCCAGGCAACTAAAGTTGCTGATTACAAGAGGCACTCGGCCCAATAGTCTGAGCGAAGAAAGACGTCGGCAGAAAGCGGCGCATCCCCATAAGGAGCAAGGGTTATAGTCCTACCCGATCGAGGTATGCATCTACGAGGTTGTCGCAGAGGTCCTTGTGGCGAGGGTCGGATGGGTCGGCAAAGTACTGAAGACTGCATCCATCCATGATCACAATCAGCGCCCTAGCAACGTTTCGAGCAGCTATGGTCTGCTTCTGTCGCTTTGCGGCGGCGACCAGCAGTTTTGAGATTTCCTTTTCGTAGTCGCTGTAAACGGTGCGGGACAGATCACCGTGATGCGGGTTACGCTTCGCCCAGATCCCTATTTCAAATTGGGCCAGGATATTCAACTCGTCTGAAACCATCTGGGCCCAAAACAAGTCCATGACCCGATGCGCGATAGCTCGAACGTCCTCCGAGCCGTCGACCACGCGCGGAATGGACCGGACCAGTTGCTGAAGCAGCTCTGCGGCAGCTGCCTGCATGAGCTCATCTTTGTTCGTGAAGCAAACGTGCACGGCTGCTAGAGAAGCCTTCGCTTCGCTGGCTATCGTTCTTAGGCTGGCACTTTCGACTCCATCCCGCCTAATTACACGAATAGCTGCGTCGATGAGCTGTTGGCGACGATCCACCGTGGAAATACGCAACTTGTCTCCTTGCCCCTGGACTCAGGTCTACTCTAAATGCCGTAGCGGTCCCATGAGGGTAGTCGCCCGGTTGGACCGTTCTGGTTTGGCCTCACAGCAACGCGGATCAGTTGAGGGAAGTAAGCGTTCGGCGTGTAGCGGAGGCGGTGCGGCATCCCAGGTGGCAAGTCCACAAAGACCATTCGGGCTGAACTTCCGGGGTGACCTCACAAGTGAGTGCTAAAAGCCCTGGAAAGCCAGTATCGGGACTCCGCGATTCTGCCCCTGCCTATTGGTGCGCCTGCACCGAAGACGATGGTCAATCCGTATTTGCAAGATGAGGAGCTTTCCGGCCGAATCGTGCGCAGAAAACCGTACACCCCAACCTGACGTCAGGGCCGTCCGACGAGGGGAAATGCGGGACCTTGTCCATTGTCGGCGGAGTACCGGCACGTTCCCGTAGGGCCTTCGGGGCACAAGGAGTGAGCTTGGAACCCTCATGCGCCGTTCGAGCTTCATTTAGTTACATATCGAGTTGGCCATTCTGATGATTCTCGGGCTACCAACCCGCTTCCTCTTCCCTCCGACTGTCAGGGTGGAATCTGAGGAAGCGATGAGCCCGTGTCAACAAAACTGGAATCCCGCTCTATCTGTGCAGCAACGCCGCACCTGCCAAACGAAAATTAATCATGCCCGGAGCGCGCCTGTTGTCCGCGCACCAATCCTTCACGGATGACGATGCACACGCTAGAGTGGTATGTAATAGCCGTCATTGCTCAGGAGGCGAAATGGTTAGCTCGCGGCGGGACGTGATCCTGAAGAAGAAGGCGAAAGTAGCCTATCGGCGTGCTGCGGGCAGCGCGTTCTCAACCAAGTCTTTTCCGTCCTCGACGATAAAAGAACCGTCAAAGATTGCCGGTGTCGATGGATGGATACTGAAGCGGGCTCTTAGTGAAGCGAACAGCATCGCGGCTCTGGGGGCTGCGATCGCGTCCAATCCTGAAATGCCATCTCCTGAACTCGCCCGCAGCCTGCAGGCGGAGGAGAACTGGTGGCGACGAATCGAACACGAACTGCCGTCGATGAGCAGTACCGAAACGGCAGCTTTCCTTGGCGCCAAAGCCACCAACCGGAACTTCGCGTCCTCACAGCGGGCCGCCGGCAGACTGCTTGGCTATGCCCGCCGCCAGGCAGTCCGGTACCCGAAATTTCAGTTCGACGCGCAGCGCGGTTCCGTCCTGCCTGTCGTTCCGGAGCTACTGGCGCTAACCCGCGGCCTCGGCGTCCCGGACGAAGACGTAGTCCTGTGGATGGCAGCGCCGTCGGCGGCGTTCGCTGACCAGCGCAGGCCGGTAGACCACCTCAACGATCCGAAGAAGTTGCTCGCGGCTGCTGAAGCCCACTTCGGGGCCATATGGTGACGGTGTCCTGGCCGGCCACCCCGGAACCACCGATCCCCTTCGAGCCCCGCTCCGGGATCCTGGATGCTGGCACTGTCCTCCAGCGCGTCCATTCCAACCGGTTTCGGCCCAACCAGTTCAACCCCGGGCCGAAGGGCGCGGGCCGGTTCCACTTCTTCGGCGATCCGGCCGTCCCGGCCCTATACCTCGCCGAGACCCGGGAAGCCGCCTTGGCCGAGACCCTGCTTCACGATGTTCCGGTTGGTGCTCCGGCGCCGCTTCCCCGCAGCATCTATGCCAACAGTGTTCTGGCCGGGCTGGAGCTAAAGCGGCCCATCCGGGTCGCGGAATTCTTTGGCTTGGGCCTCCGCGTCCTCGGGGTCGAGGCCAGTCAGCTCACGGACACCCCGATGGACAACTATCCGCAGACGCGCAAGTGGGCTCACGCTGCCCATGATGCAGGGTTTGACGGCATCGGCTGGATGTCTAAACGCGACAACAGCGCAAGGGCCTACATGCTATTTGGTGACAGGGTTCAGGAGGATCACCTTGATGTCGTCCCCGGTAGCGGGCTTGCCTTCGCCGCAGCCGACGGCTTTAGCTGGCTGGTCAATATCTGCGCGCCACTCAAAATCGACGTCCTCGCCAGGTAGCCCGGTTTCTCCTTAACGATCTGCTTTGGCTTGACGGAATATCCACTATCGGCTCTTTAAAACGGCCGGGGGAGTGCCGGCAAAAGGGCGGGAATCACCGCCATTGCAACGGTCTTTTCCTTTGCTCGAGACTGGAAATTCTCGTCCAGTGCCCGGTTTACGGCAGAGTTGTCCAGGAAGGCCAGGATCTCCTCGTATCCGATAAATCCTCCGGAGTCCTCCAGTGGCCCGCGCCGGGCGTCGCACGCGACGCGAAGGCCTGAGTTGGCGGTGACATCCAACTGCGTATGGGTACTTTACAAGTCACCGGCAGGGCTGCTCAGGCGGAAAGCTGGCAGTCCGTTAGGATCTGCCGGTGCGGGGGTGGACCGTCCTGTATGCGAACTCCACTAGATAGTCATTCAGGGCGTGGCTTGCTTTCTCGGCGCCCTCCGAGTCCCGGTCCAGGATTGCGTGGAGGATGCGGGCGTGAAGGCCTGATCCCTGGCTTATTTCGGCTTGCTCGTCCCGGACGTGAGTGATCCAGAACCGGCGTGAGAGCCCTTGGAGGGGGGCCATAGCGTCGGCGAGATACTCGTTGTGGCTTGCGTCGACGATCATCTGGTGGGTTTCCTTGACCGTTTCGAGGTATTGCCGAAGTGTGAACTGGTCCGCTTCGAGCAGCTGGACCATCTCCTGCATGGCTTTGCGGTCGTCGTCAGTTGCTGTCTGGCAGGCGAGCCGCACGGACAGGGCTTCCAGCACCCGGCGGAGTTCGAGCATGCGCAACTGGGCTTCAACAGATGCCGGCGGCACGAGGACACCCTTGTTCGGATGGATCTCAACCAGCCGGTTCCGGGCGAGCTGTTGGAGAGCCTCCCGGACCGGGGTGCGCCCAAGGCCCGTCCTCTCCATCAAGACAGCCTCTGAAACAAGAGAGCCAGGAGCCAGCTCCTGGAAGACGATGAGGCGTTCAATCTCCTCGTAGGCCTGCGCGGCCTTTCCCTGCTGCATCATGACACAACTCTAACCGAACCACTTGCACAACCAATATATTGGTCGCATACTGGTGTGACCTAGGCAACGACCCACCTCCCCAACTTTCTACAGATTCGAGGTCTGCAATGGCGAAGACCGTTACCGTTGAGCGGCGTTCCATTGACTTCATTCCCCCCGAAGAACGGCACGGCAAGCCCCGCAGCCTGCTGTTCGTCTGGTTCGCCGCCAACACATCCATCACCGCAGTGGTGACCGGCGCCCTGTTCGTGATCCTGGGCAACAGTGCCCTGTGGTCCATCCCGGCCATCATCATCGGAAACGCTGTGGGCGGGTTTTTCACTGCCCTGCACTCGGCGCAGGGTCCCAAACTGGGGGTTCCGCAAATGATTCAGAGCCGGGCGCAGTTCGGCTACTTCGGCGCGATCCTGCCTCTCGTCCTGGCACTGATGATCTATGTCGGCTTCTACGCCACAGGCCTGGTCCTCGGCGGCCAAGCGATTGCTACCCTGTTCGGCGTCTCCCCGCAGGTGGGTGCAACGATCTTCGCGCTCATGTCGACCACCTTGGCGATCGTCGGTTACCGTTACATCCACAAGTTCTCCCACATCGCCGCTGTTCTTAGCGCCGTGGTGTTCGTGATCCTCCTGGTGCGCATTATCAACGACGGGAACATTGGCGCAGTAGTCGAGACGAATGCCTTTGATGGGGCGGCGTTCGTCCTGGGCGTGTCCCTTTCGGCTTCGTGGCAGCTGACGTTCGGCCCCTACATCGCGGACTACTCGCGCTACCTGCCCGAGGGCACCCCTAAGCGCGCCACGATCGGCTGGACCTTCCTGGGCAGTGTTCTGGGCGGTTCCCTCGCCATGATTCTCGGTGCCCTAGCAGCGGCACTGGGCGGCAAAGCCTTCGGCCATGACCAGGTCGGATATCTCGCTGGCCTTGGCGGGGCGATCTGGCCGCTGGTCCTGCTCGCCGTGAGCTTGGGCAAGCTGACCGGCAACACCCTGAGCTCCTACGGCGGGTACATGTCCCTCGCCACCATCATCACAAGCCTCACCGGTCAGAACCGGGTAGGCCCGCGGCAACGGTCGCTCTACGTCGTAGTGATCTCCGCAGTCTCATTGGCAATCGCGCTGGCGGCCACCGCCAACTTCCTGACCAACTTCACAAACTTCCTGCTGTTCCTGCTCTATTTCATGACACCCTGGTCGGCCATCAACCTCGTGGACTACTACTGGGTCCGCAAAGAGCGGTATAACATCGCCCAACTGTTCCTCCGCGACGGCGAATACGGCCGGTTCAACAAGGGCGCCTTCCTGGCATACGCGATCGGCGTACTCATCCAGATCCCGTTCATGAACAGCTCGCTCTATGTCGGCCCCATCGCCGACCTGCTCGGAGGCGCCGAGATTGCCTGGCTGATCGGCCTCGTCGTCGCCGGTGGCCTCTACTACGCCACATCCCACAACGTCCGGAACCAAACAGCGTCAGCCCCGGCTACTCCTGAGCCGGCAAACGCAGCCACCGTTCCGGCAACCGTCACCACCAGTACTGAGGAAACCCTGTGAAATACGATCCTGCGCTCGAGCGCAGCCCGCTGCCCTACTCGCCCTTCAAGAGCTGCACCGTCCCGCGGCCCATCGGATGGCTCTCCAGCATCAGCCCCGATGGTGTGGAGAACCTTGCCCCCTACAGCCAGTGGCAGAACCTGACCTTCGACCCTCCCATGGTGATGTTCTCTGCGAACCAGTACCCGGACGGGAGGAGGAAGGACACAGTCCTCAACGCGGAGCAGACTGGATGGTTTGTATGGAACATGGCCACCTACGACCTCCGCGAAGCCGTTAACATTAGCGCCATGGCATTGCCCTTCGAGGAAAACGAATTCGACCGGGCCGGCATTACCAAGCGCTACGCGGAACTCTCCCCCACACCAATGGTCGCCGAGAGCCCTGTCCACTTCGAGTGCAGATACCTCTCAACTCACCGAATGACGGGAAACTCGAACGTAGGCACCATCGACATCGTCTTCGCGCAGGTGGAACGGATCCACATCAATGACGAGGTCCTGACTGTCGATGGACGGCTCGACATCCAGAAAATTCGGCCCCTGGCCCGGATGGGGTACCACGACTACACCTCCATCACGGAGACCTTCGAGATGAAGATCCCCCAGGCGTCCGACGATGAAGCCTACGGCCTCGCCGGCCAACCCGCCTAAGCACCCTCTATACCCCGAAGCCCCTGCTCGATCCCCCTTGAGCAGGGGCTTCGGCCACGCACTACCGCCCAACAGTCAACCGGGCTGAATGATTTCCGGATAACTGTGGCTGCGCCCACAACCGCGGTTCTTGTCCGGTACACCGGACAAGAACCCGGCCCTGCGCCTGCATCCGGCCGGGAAAATCTGTCCTACTTTAATCACCACTTCAACTGGGGCGCAGAGCGAATTCCACACCGCCCTTGCGCATCTGCAAAACAAAGACCTCACCGGTCCGCACCACGAAAAGGAGTCCACCATGGCACCCGCCGATTTCACCACCGGTGCCCGCCCGGTCAAAGCAGCCCGCGGCACCGTGCTCACCGCAAAGTCCTGGCAGACCGAAGCCCCGCTGCGCATGCTGATGAACAACCTGGACCCCGAGGTCGCCGAACGCCCGGACGACCTTGTGGTCTACGGCGGAACCGGCCGCGCCGTCCGCTCCTGGGCCGCATTTGACGCGATCACCCGCACTCTGGAATCCATGGAAAAGGACGAGACCCTCCTGGTCCAGTCCGGCAAACCGGTCGGGGTGTTCCGCACCAACGAATGGGCGCCTCGTGTGCTGCTGGCCAACTCCAACCTGGTGGGCGACTGGGCCACCTGGCCCGAATTCCGCCGGCTCGAGGCCGAAGGCCTGATGATGTACGGCCAGATGACGGCCGGATCCTGGATCTACATCGGCACCCAGGGCATCCTGCAGGGCACCTTCGAAACCTTCGCCGCAATCGCCCGCAAGCTGACCGGAGACGAGAACGGCACCCTCGCGGGCACCCTGACCCTCACCGGCGGATGCGGCGGCATGGGCGGCGCCCAGCCGCTCGCCGTCACCCTCAACGACGGCGCCTGCCTGATCGTCGACGTCGACGAGACCCGCCTGCGCCGCCGCGCCGGCAAGCGCTACCTGGACGAAGTGGAAACAGACCTCGACGCCGCCATCGCCAAGGTGCTCAAGGCCAAGGAAGAGCGCCGCGGCTGGTCCGTCGGGCTGGTGGGCAACGCCGCCGAAGTCTTCCCGGAGATCCTGCGCCGCCACAAGGCAGGCGAACTCACCGTGGACATCGTCACCGACCAGACGTCCGCGCACGATCCGTTGAGCTACCTGCCTGAAGGCATCTCGGTGGCGGAGTGGCACCGCGAAGCCGAGGCTGACCCGGAAGGTTTCACCAAGAAGGCCCAGGCATCGATGGCCAGGCACGTCCAGGCCATGGTGGAATTCCAGGACGCCGGCGCCGAGGTCTTTGACTACGGCAACTCCATCCGCGACGAAGCCCGCAAGGGCGGTTACGCCCGTGCGTTCGAGTTCCCCGGCTTCGTTCCCGCCTACATCCGCCCGCTGTTCTGCGAGGGGCTCGGCCCGTTCCGCTGGGTTGCCCTGTCTGGCGACCCGGAGGACATCCGCGTCACGGACGAAGCCATCAAGGAGCTCTTCCCGGACAACACCCACCTGCACCGCTGGATCGACGCCGCCCAGGAGCGGGTGGATTTCGAGGGCCTGCCGGCCCGCATCTGCTGGCTCGGCTACGGCGAACGCCACCAGGCCGGCCTGCTGTTCAACCAGCTCGTGAAGGAAGGGAAGGTCAAGGCTCCCATCGTGATCGGCCGCGACCACCTGGACTCCGGCTCCGTCGCCTCCCCCTACCGCGAAACCGAGGCCATGGCCGACGGCTCGGACGCCATCGCCGACTGGCCGCTGCTGAACGCCCTGCTCAACACCGCCTCCGGCGCCACCTGGGTTTCGCTGCACCACGGCGGCGGCGTGGGCATCGGCCGCTCCATCCACGCCGGCCAGGTTTCCGTCGCCGACGGCACCGACCTCGCCGCGCAAAAACTCGAACGCCTCCTCACCAACGACCCCGGCATGGGCGTCATCCGCCACGCCGACGCCGGCTACGACCGCGCCCTCGACGTCGCCCAAGAGCGCGGCGTCCGCATCCCCATGAATGAAAGCAGGTAAGGGATGAAGGACCGGGATTTTCGGGAACAGATGAGCAAGCAACCCCGAGCAACCCGGGAAGGCAAACAGGATGGTACCGAGCGCCCGCCAAGGAGCACCAATTGAACGGTCGGAGTCAGACCACGATGCGGTATCGAGGCCAGGGTGAAGAAACGCACTCTTTACGAGCAGAACCCCAAATTGAACTTTACTGAAGCCCGCGGAGCGAGAACCGGGGAGCACTGCCCGATGGAGGGATGGCGGGAGCATGTAGGCCGGACAGCTGCCTGGCAAGGCATCGCGAAGGGCAGCGTCCTGCAGACGGACAACAGCCCATCTGTGGGGTGGATGCTGGTCGCAAGCGAATCCAGGCACCCTCGGCCCAAGGACGGCCATTCTTTCCCGGGAGATACCAGTGGCAGTTTCTAGCCCACCACTCATTCAGCGCGCTGGACGAAACCCGCAGCTTCCCTCGGGGAATAAACCCTGGCAAGCCCCCCCGCATCGACAATCCCGAGACCGGATTCCCGGTTGCCGTCCTTCCGGCCGCCCCGCCTTATTGTGACGACGGCTGCCATTACTGCGAGGGACCGGAGACCGACTAGCCCCCGTAGAAGCGCCCGAGAATGCTTAGCCTCTTTAACAGAAAGAACCACCATGAACTCCTACCGATGCGATGACTGGGGCCGCTTTGTGGGCGCTGAAGTCGAGATCCGCAGGCGCGGCCGGTTAGTGCGGGCCGGAGTCGTTGACGCCGTCGCCGCCGACGTCGCAATGCTGTGGCTGGCGGCGGACGGCGCAGAAAGCCGAAGGATCTTCGAAGCAGCAGAAGGATTCGAAGTGTGGGCTGATTCCCACGACCTGCCGGAGAAGCGCCGTCCCGCGGCGATCAGCCAACAGGCGACAATGCCGGCGCCTGAGGCTGCGAGGACCAAATGCCCGAGATGATGACGAGCAACAGCACAAGCCACTGCCGCCAGGTTGCCACGAGATGACTTACACCTACAGGAGCAAAGCAGGTTCCGAACAGCGGGCGGTGCGCGACAGGCAGAAACTCCACCAAGGACTCATCATCCAGGGCCAAGGCCTGGCCCGCATCTCCAGCAGACTTAGCAGTCTGCGAGGCGAGCTGGACTCAGGAATTGCACAAGCTATCTGGGACGATGTGCCCGTGCACGTAGTCGCTTGTGCAGCAGGTGTAACCCCCGCCAAAGCAAGATCCCTCGCGTTGGCCTGGGAAGAACTCCCCCACTCCGGCGTCACCGCCAAATCCCACGTTCAAAGCCTCAGCGCCGTTAGCCAGCAGGCCAACAAACTCGAGGCCGTACGAGGGGAATTACAAAAGCAACAGGAACAGCTCATCGTCAGAGCGCTTGAAACGGGACTACTCGACCCAGCACAGCTGGCGACGGCTTCCGGCCTCACCCTCGAACAGATCAGCATTCTGGCCCGCGCAACACGCCACAACAAGCCTCTGACACGACCCGCCCCGGGTCCTGAAAATTTGGCGCCTGCGGGCCTGACACCGAACCTCATGGAAAACCTAGGAGACGAGAAGAACCAGTGACAACGACCTCAGCTTCGCCCGAGGCACCGCAACAAGGCCCTTACGTGTTGGATTCGACCGCGTCGGCAGATCCCCGTGCCGGAGCGGTGAGGGCCGGTGCAGGTGAGCTTCCCGCTTGGCAGCTGACCAAATCCGCAGGACACGTCATCGTCGACTCGCTCGTTGCCCATGGCGTCACGCGCGCTTACGTCGTTCCCGGCGAGAGCTTCCTCGACGTCCTCGACGGGCTCCACGATTCGCCCATAGACACCGTCGTGTGCAGGCATGAGGGCGGTGCCACTTACATGGCTGAAGCTGACGGCAAAATGAAACAGCTGCCGGGCGTCGCCATGGTGACCCGCGGCCCGGGTGCAGCGAATGCACACGTTGGCCTGCACACCGCTTGGCAGGACTCCACTCCCCTGGTGCTCTTCGTGGGCCTCATCCCGTTCGTGCACAGGGACCGGGAAGCCTTTCAGGAGTTCGATATCAAGGCATGGTTTAACAGCGGCGCCAAGCGGGTGATGGTGCTTGATCACGCCGAACGAGCCTCCGAAATCGTTGCTGAAGCCATGTTCGCAGCCATGAGCGGGCGCCCCGGCCCTGTTGTGGTCGGTCTTCCCGAAGACGTCATCCGCGAGCACGTTGACCCGGCAGTGCATCCGGTCATACCCGTCGCCACGGGCGGAATGACGACGGCGGACGCAGCTGCAATAACCGCAGCACTGTTAGATTCCACGAAGCCCTTGTTCGTCACCGGTGGCAATGACTGGTCCCAGGCGGCCGCCGATAAGCTCACGGCCTGGCTGGAGAAGCACCATCTCCCCGCAGCCGCAGAATGGCGGACGCAAGGGACCGTCCCCTTCGACTCCCCATCATACGTCGGGCCAATCGGTTACGGCCGGCCACGCCCCACCTATGATCTCCTGGAAGAAACCGACCTGCTGATATTCGTCGGCACAGTGCCCGGCGATGTCATCACCGACGGTTTTGTCTGCCGGCAGGACTGGAACAAGAAGAATTTTCTCGTCACGATCGACTCCTCCCTGCGCGGACGATCCGGCCCGGTCTCCTGGCAGATCGTGGCGAAACCTGACGTCTTCATCCGCGACCTTGTCGAGATCGAGCTCCCGGTGAAAGAAGAATGGAAGGCCTGGACATCCCGCATGCGCAAGGAACAGGAAGCCTTCGCTGCTCTGCCACCTGCCGCTCCAGGCAACGGTCCGGCACGAATGGACACCCTCATGGCCAACCTCGTCCCCACGCTTCCCCATGACGCCATGGTCACTTTCGGCGCCGGGGAACATACCAACTGGGCCCACCGGTACTTTCCTACCCGCCGTTACGCCTCCATGCTCAGCGCACGCAACGGATCCATGGGGTACTCGGTGCCCTCAGCGATCGCCGCCTCCCTCGAAACACCCGGACGACGGGTCATTACCATCGCCGGCGACGGCGAATTCCTCATGAACGGGCAGGAACTGGCCACCGCAGCACAATACGGAGCCACTCCCCTGGTTGTCGTGATGGACAACCAGGAATACGGAACCATCCGCACCCACCAGGAACGCCACTACCCGGACCGCGTCTCCGGAACCCAGCTGAAGAACCCGGATTTCGCCCTGATGGCCCAAGCCTTCGGCGGCCTCGGCATAAGAGTCGAACAAGATCACGATATCCCGCAGGCCCTCACCGCAGCCCTCAAAGCCATAGACGATGACAACGTATTCGCACTCATCCATCTCATCGTCGAACAACGCGTCAAAGCGTACTAACACCCCCCTTGCCGATCCTGGACCGTTCCGGAATCGACCACATCACTGGAACATCCAGCACATTAGCCTCCGCCGACCCTGACGCCGGACAGCACTCCCCTTCCTCCTCACAGGGACCCATGAAAACCGCTAGGGTTTCCCAACCTCGCAACTGAGAGGCTCCTGATTCAATCTTCAAAGGGCCACTGCAGAGGGACCTTGAAGGCTCATACCGCGTGCCCAAAAAGAACGAAAGTCTCAATGGAAAGCACGCGCGCTCTGCCGGACCTGGAGAAGTCACCAATGTTCCCGACCATGCCCGCCGCCCTCTCGGTACGAGTCGAGAGGGCAGGCGGATGAGATTACTTGATCCTGCTTACCGGTAAAAAGCGAATACATCGCGATTCACTGTCAATAAAACGGAACTTCGCGCTATCTTGACGCACCGCCGTTCCCCGTCCGCCGGATAGGTTTCGCTCCGGACTCCCGCGGGATACGTGACTTTCAGCCCCCGAGCGCCGATGTGCTTGCTTGCTTGTCACCGTTCAACGTTCCGTCCGCCGTGAGGGTTGCCGCGGCGAGTTTCGGTGGATTCGTCAGGCGCCCCGTCACCTCTGCAAGACTGGCCGGCGTTTCGGTATTCGTCGCCCAAAGCGAGTCTGACCACTTGATCCCCCGGGAACTTCTTGCGCGCACCTGGTCCTACCTTCTCAACGATTCAGGGAAACAGACCTACGCCCGACGCGACCCCGGCGCCCACAACTTCACCCCTGACGCCGTCAACAAACTGAGCAGCTGGAGCACCGGACGGTTCCAGCCCATTTCCCGTGCCGCCCAGACGCGGCCGGGGAAATGAACGTCTTCCTCGGCGGGGCTTGCCGACCACCGCCAGAAGCTGGTCCCGGGGTATCGGCGGAGCAACACCCGAGGCGGGGTCGGACAACGTTCTGGCACGGCATGGCCTAGTTGTCGGTCGCTTCCTGTGCCTTCTTGTGGAACCATTCGATGTGCTCTTGCAGGAGTCGGGCCGCGAGTTCTCCGTCGCGTGCCTTGACGGCGTCGAAGATGCCGTGGTGTTGGGTGCGGAGTATGGAAATGACGTCCGGCCAGGCGTCCATGGCCTCCATGGCACCTTTCACGTACCCGACAATGGCACCGCTTAGGGATTCCATCATGGTCGCCACTACTGCATTGCCGGCAAGGGAGCTCAGCGTCACATGAAACCTGGCGTCCAGTTCATGGAAGGCTTCACGATTGATGTCTGGGTGGTCCATGGCGTGCAGTAGCTGAGCGGCCTGCTCCAGGTCTTCCTCACCGCCAACTCTTTTCGCGCCGGCCCGGGCTGTCCAGGTTTCGAGCAGGATGCGGGTCTCCACGATGTCTGCGACCGGAAGTGTGCTGCTGGCAACGTGCAGCCGGAGTGCGGACGATAGTCCGGCGGACGGGTCGGAGACGACGATTGCACCAGAGGTGGGTCCGGATCCGACGGAGCTTCGCAGTATTCCCATGGCGTCGAGGACGCGGATGGCTTCGCGCACTGAGGCCCGGGAGATGCCGTAGTTTTCGGCGAGTGTTCGTTCGCCGGGGAGGCGGTCGCCGACTTTGATTTTGCCCGAGCGCAGGTCCGCTTCGATGTCTTTAAGGAGCGCGTCATGGGTGCGACGGCGTGGGGTCGCTCCTGCGTCAACGGTTGCCACGGGCGGGTCGGTCCTTAATGCGCGGGGAGTGTGCGGGCATGCCTGCCCGCACACTCCGTACTGTTTGGGTTGGAACGCTAGGGCAGCATCCAGCCAAGGATGGGGGTGGACTGGAGGTAGGACAGCGTGCAGAGCACGAGCAGCAGCGCAACACTCCATCCCACTACTTTACGCAGGATCACGGATTCCTTGCCTTCAAGGTTGACCGAGGATGCGGCGATAGCGAGGTTTTGTGGGCTGATCAGCTTGCCGACGACGCCGCCGGAGGTATTGCCAGCCACGAGAAGGTTTGGATCGATTCCGGCCTTCAGGCCTGCGGTCTGCTGGAGCTTGCCGAACAGGGCGTTGGCTGAAGTGTCAGAGCCGGTGACTGCCGTGCCGATCCACCCCAGGACCGGTGAGAGGAATGCGAAGAAGGTGCCGGTGCCGGCCAGCCAAGTGCCGATGGAAATCGTCTGCCCGGAGAAGTTCATGACATAAGCCAAGGCGAGGACCGTGATGATCGTCAAACCTGCCCAGCGCATCCGGTAAATGGTGTTCCAAATCTCCTTTACCGCATCTCCAATCGTGATGCGGTAGCGGCCACCGTCGTTGTACTTGGAATACACGGCGGCGACGATTAGGCCTGTGAGCAACAGCAGGGTGCCCGGGGTGGAGAGCCACTGGAATGAGTAGACGGTGGATGAGATGGGCTTGCCCTCGGCATTGACGAGGGCGTCGTGCAGGATCGGCCACGGGATCTTGATATCGGTCGAGGCGAGGAATGCGGGGACGTTCACGCCAAGTTTCCACAGCTTTGCGATGCCGAAGACGACGATCACGAGGAAGTACGGGAACAGGGCCAGCCAGGTGCGCCTGGGGGTCAGGCGGTCTTCGGCGGTATCTGCGGTGGCGACAGCTGAGCCCCGGCGTGAGCCGCCGCCTGCCGTGGCGGAGGCTGCCTTCTCGGCTGCCTCAGCGAGCACGCCCAGGCGTTCGCGTGCGGCGTTGCTGCCCTTGGGCGTCCAGACGCGGAAGAACAGTACGGCCGCGCCGAGCCCGGCGAGGGAGGCGACGATGTCGGTGAGTTCGTAGGAGAAGTAGTTCGAGCAGAGGAACTGGGCAACGGCGAAGGAGAAGCCGACAACGAGCGCGGCGGGCCAGCAGTCCTTGAGGCCCTTGCGGCCGTCGAGGATGAAGAGCAGGATCAGCGGCACGATGGTGGCCAGCAGCGGTGCCTGGCGTCCGACGATGGAGGCAATGTCCGTGGCCTGAAGCCCGGTGAGCCCGGCGGCGGTGGTGATCGGGATGGCCATGGCGCCGAAGGCGACCGGGGCGGTGTTGGCGACCAGCACGGCGGCAGCGGCACGCAGCGGAGGCAGTCCGAGAGCGAGCAGCATGGTCGCGGTGATCGCGACCGGGGCGCCGAATCCTGCGAGGGCCTCGAGCAGGCCGCCGAAGCAGAAGGCGATCAGGACCGCCTGCAGGCGCACGTCGCCTTTACCGATCACGTCAAAGACGCGGCGGAGGTCCTCGAAGCGTCCGCTGAGGACGGTGACCTGGTAGAGCCAGACGGCCATGATGACGATCCACAGCACGGGGAAGGCGCCGAAGACCCCGCCCTGGGTGGCGGACAGCAGCGCCAGGCCGGCCGGCATCTGGAACGCCACGATGCCGACGAGCAGGGCCGCCAGCAGGGCGAAGGCCCCGGCGATATGGGCCCTGGTTTTGACGACGGCGAGCAGGATGAAGAAGGTCAGCAGCGGCAGCAGGGCGACGATGGCCGACCAGGCGATGCTGTTGAGCACCGGGTCGGTGCTGGGGGTGAACTGGTCCACGGAGTTCCTCCACATTGAGGGGGCGACAGGGGGAGTATGGTCTGACCTCTGTGGTCGAACCAGTAGAGTGTAGCGCACATCTCCCCCGATTGTGAGCCCCTTCACTTGAGCATCGGTTGTTGCCAGTGGCGCCGGTCACGTGGTCTACTATGGTCAGACCACAACCCCTTAGCCCGAAAGGCTGTCATGCGAATCGCTTTGTTCGCTACGTGCATCGTGGATGCGATGTACCCCGCCACGGCGCGGGCCACCGTAAAGATTCTGGAGAGGCTGGGACACGAGGTCGTGTTCCCGTCCGGCCAGGCCTGCTGCGGGCAGATGCACGTTAACAGCGGCTACATCAAGGAAGCCGTCCCCGTCATCGCCAACCACGTGAACTCCTTCGACACCGAGGACTACGACGTTGCCATCGCCCCTTCGGGGTCCTGCGTCGCGTCCGTAAAGCACCAGCACCCCATGGTCGCCCGCGCCTGCGGCGACAAGGACTTGGAAGCCCGGGCCACCGCAGTCGGCGCCAAAACCTACGAACTGTCCGAACTCCTCGTGGACGTCCTGGGCGTCACAGACGCCGGTGCGCAGCTGGGCTCCTACTTCCCGCATCGGGTCACCTACCACCCCAGCTGCCACGGCATGCGCCTGCTGCGGCTGGGTGATCGGCAGTCCCGGCTGCTGGCCACCGTGCAGGGAATCGACATGGCAGAGCTGCCCGAAGCGGACCAGTGCTGCGGGTTCGGTGGCACGTTCTCGATGAAGAACGCCGATGTCTCCTCGGCCATGCTGGAGGACAAGACGGCCAACATCGCCTCAACCGGCGCCAGCCTGTGCGCCGGCGGGGACGCCTCCTGCCTGATGCACATCGGCGGCGGCCTCTCCCGGCAGGGCAGTGACGTCGCCACCCTGCACCTGGCCGAAATCCTTGCAAGCACCGTTGAGGAGCCCGCGGCCGTTAGCGGCGATGTGCTCGTCTCCATCGGAAAGGCAACACGATGAGCACCTTCCTTGGCATGCCCTCCCTGCCCGTCTACGGCACAGGCAACCTGCACGCCTCCCAGTCCTTCCCAAAGGCGGCCCACCGGGAGCTTGGCAACGCCCAGCTCCGGGCCAACCTTGGCCACGCCACCCACACGATCCGGGACAAACGGCTCAACGTGGTCTCGGAACTGCCCGACTGGGAAAATCTACGCGACGCCGGCTCCGCCATCAAGGAATCTGTGATGGCCCGCCTGCCCGAGCTGCTGGAACAGTTCGAGGCGAACTTCACCGCCCGCGGCGGCGTGATCCACTGGGCCAGGGACGCCGATGAGGCCAACGAAATCGTGGCCGGGCTGATCCGGGCGACCGGGGAAACCGAAGCGGTCAAGATCAAGTCCATGGCCACCCAGGAAATCGGCCTCAACGAGTACCTCGAAGAACAGGGCATCGCCGCCTATGAGACCGACCTCGCCGAGCTGATCGTTCAGCTGGACCACGACAAGCCCAGCCATATCCTGGTCCCGGCAATCCACAAAAACCGCACCCAGGTACGGGACATTTTCCTCCGCGAAATGGAAGGCGTGGACCCTGAGCTGACCAACGACCCCGCACGCCTTGCCGGCGCCGCCAGGGCGCACCTGCGCCGGAAATTCCTCACCGCCAAGGTCGCCGTCTCCGGTGCCAACTTCGCCCTCGCAGATTCCGGTACCCTCGCCGTCGTTGAATCCGAAGGCAACGGCCGGATGTGCCTGACCCTGCCCGAGACTCTGATCACCGTGATGGGCGTGGAGAAACTCCTGCCCACCTGGCAGGACCTTGAAGTGTTCATGCAGCTTCTCCCGCGGTCATCAACTGGTGAGCGGATGAACCCCTATACCTCCCTCTGGACCGGCGTCACCGAAGGAGACGGGCCCCAGAACGTCCACCTGGTTCTGCTGGATAACGGCCGCAGCGCTGCCCTGGCCGATGAAATGGGCCGCTCGGCACTGCACTGCATCCGGTGCAGCGCTTGCATGAACGTCTGCCCCGTCTATGAACGCACCGGTGGCCACGCCTACGGGTCAACGTACCCTGGCCCGATCGGGGCGATCCTCTCACCCCTGATGACCGGCATCCAGGCCGAGGAGAACAACTCGCTGCCTTATGCGTCCTCGCTGTGCGGGGCCTGCTACGACGCCTGCCCCGTCAAGATCAACATCCCCGACATCCTGGTGCACCTGCGCAGCGTGGACGTGGACAGCAAACGCGGGAAAAAGAAGATCCCCACCCAGATGGACATCGGCATGAACGCCGCATCCTGGGCGCTGTCCTCCGGCAAACGGCTGGGCATGCTTGAAAAAGGCCTGCCACTGGGACGCCTGGCGGCCGGCCCGGACAAGAAAATCACCAAACTGCCCGGCATCGCCGCCGGCTGGACGCAAAGCCGTGACATCCCGGCCCCGCCCAAGCAATCCTTCCGCGACTGGTGGAAGAAGGAACACCACGCCCCGGACACCGCCCCCGCCGCAACCCACGACCAGGAAGACCAGCCATGAGCGCCCGCGAAGAGATCCTCGACCGGATCCGCACCGCCCTAAAAGACACCCCCGAGGTTCCCGTTATCCCTCGTGGGTACCGGGCCTCGAGCCAGTTGGACGAAGCCGAACTGATCGAGCTGCTGGTGGACCGCCTGATCGACTACAAAGCCCGGGTCTCCATCGTGGACACCGCGGACGTTCCTGCCAAGATTGCAGAACTCCTCGCCGGGGCCGGCAGCTACGTTGTGCCAGCCGGGCTGGACGCCGGCTGGCTCACCGGACCGGAACTCGAACAGGACAGCCGGCGGCGCACGGACTCGGTGACCGCGCCACTGAGCGTCGCCGAGCTCGATGGGATCGACGCCGTCGTGACGGGAAGCGCCGTGGCCGTCGCCGAGACCGGGACCATCATCCTGGACGGCAGCCCCAACCAGGGCCGCCGCGCTATCACCCTCGTCCCGGACCACCACATCTGTGTTGTGAAAGTCGCCGACATCGCCGGGATCCTGCCCGAGGCCCTGGGCCGAATCAACGGCACCAGGCCTTTGACCATGATCAGCGGGCCCAGCGCCACCAGTGACATCGAACTGGAACGGGTTGAGGGAGTTCACGGCCCCCGCACACTCGACGTCATCATCGCCCGCTAAAACCCACGGACTACGGGGGCGCGGCCGGCATCCAAGCCGTGCCCCCACAGTGCCGGCGCCCACCCGTTCACCACCGCCGCCGAACGAAAGGCACGCCCATGCCCGTCTACCGCCACGACACCTGGAACACTCTCCGCGGCACCGTCGTGGAAATCCGAAAAAACGGAACCACTATTCGCACAGGGCTCGTCGAAGATGTCATGCCCGATTCCTCCGCCCTGTGGATCGCCGCCCACGGGCTGACAGGCCGCGTACTCATCGAAGCCGCTGAAGGACATGAAGTGTGGGTGGAACCAAAGCAACTAAAAGGTACCCGCGCCTACCGCATGACCTGGTCCGCGCTACACCCCGACGCGGCCGGAACCGGCGTGAAGGCCCCACCCACGGACGGCTGCGCTACCACATCCGCACAGCAGTAACGGAAAGAGCATGACCAGCGGGTTCCTCTGCCCTGTCTACTTCCTCTCCGACAGCACCGGCATCACCGCGGAAACCCTCGGCAACACCTTGCTGAGCAGATAGGCATCACGCTCAAACCCAGCGGCCGGCCAGTACCGACTGAGGCTGGTGCTGGTCCGTGATGGTGCAATCAGCTTCTGAGATTGAGTGCAGGCGGCTTCTGGAAGGGACATTAGGTCCGGAATCTCGTGTGAATAGGCAACACCCCAATCTGACGTAAAGGCCGTCTGACGAGGGAAGACTTTGGCGCTCGTGCGACCTATCGGGACTGTCTTCGCGGCAGTCTGGTCGCAACTTGGGAGGTCGCAACCGCGGGTCCCCGATCACGCTGTTCAATCCCAGGTTTCATGGGCTATCCCGAGATTTTGTCGTATCCCACTCGCTCCATCTTCCTGAAACCTGTCAGAGTGGGGTCTAAGAACAGCATGAGGCACTGTCAGTAAAACGACATCGTGAACTTACTCTGACTTCGGGCGTGGGCGTCGCCGCGAACGAAGCGCTAACTTCGAGGGAGTTCAGGCTTCACTCGAATGGAGCCGAATTGGGAAATCCGATATAGTTGAAGCACTACGACCGGTTCCGCCTACTTCGGTAGGTCCAGGGCCGGTCTTCACTTTCCCTGAGCAGGAGCCTCAGTTGCCCGCACCCGTGAAGGCCTACAAGACCTACGAGGAGCAAGTCGACCTCCTTGCCTCCCGCGGGATGGCCATCGCGGACAGAGAAGCCGCCATCCAGCAGTTGCAGCACACGAACTACTACCGCTTGAGTGGGTACTGGTATTCCTTTAGGCACCAAGGACCTTCAGGTCGTGAGGACAGCTTTTACACAGGAACGACGTTCACCGACGTCGTCAGGCTCTTTAACTTCGATGCGAGTCTGCGAACAGCGACCTTTGCCTCCCTCGCACCGATCGAACTGGCGTTGCGCGCACTACTCGGCCACGCCCTCGGGACGATCGACGAATGCGCCCACCTCAAACCAGCATTCCTGGGTCCGAGAGCAGGCCAGGGAACCTCTTATGCCATGTGGATGCAGCGGTACAAGAAGAGCCTGGCTGATTCAAAGGAAGACTTCGTCAAGCACCACCAGGCCAAGTACGGCGGAACCCTTCCTGTGTGGGCAGCCGTTGAAGTCCTCGACTGGGGAGCACTCACCTACCTGTACGGCTTTTCGCCGCGGCAGACCCAAGACGATCTCGCGGCCACGTTTGGCCTGACCGCGCCGCAGCTCGAGTCCTGGATGAAATCACTTAACGTCCTGAGAAACATCTGCGCCCACCACGGACGACTTTTTAACAAGGTCCACGCAATAAAGCCCAAACTTCCAAGCGTCGGCCACATACCCGAACTCGATCACGCCCGCCACGAGATGAACCGCACCTTCGGCCAACTCACCCTCATCCAGTACATGCTCCGGACCCTCAACGTCGGGCGGACCAAACTCCTCCCAGCCGTCCTACGCTCATACCCAGATGTACAGCTACTTCCTATCTCACACATTGGCGCCCCGACCAACTGGGCCACTTCCCGCTCTGGAATTAGCTACCCGAACGCATCCGGCGCCTGCGATATGTGTCGCAGGACAGCTTGACGGAATCACGGTTATCGGCGTTGAAACAACGGGAGTAGAAGTAGCTGCGAGAACTCCCGTCATCCCGCTGGCAAGGGCCCTGAGCCGGGCCAACAGCGGCTGGAAGGACTGTCCTCGATCTCTGCGGACGTGCGCGAGGAAGTGCTCCCCCAACTATGCACTCCCGCGCCCGCTCGAGCTCGAAGACGCGGTCAACCGCATTCCCGTTTAGAACGACACAGCACGCCAGAACATCAGGCAGTACTGGTGTTCTGGCGTGCGGTCCAGATTTGGTGCTTGGATGGAAGGGGCCGAGGAGGTCAGTGAAGGTCTTCCGCTTCTGGCGTATGAAGTTGATCAGGGTTGTCGCAAATCCCCGCCGACGGTGAGTGGTCCTCGAATTCTTACTTGACCGCGCCCAGTGATAGTCCTTAGACGAGCTTGTCTTGGGCTGCGAATCCGGCGAAGAGTACGGGCAGGGAGATGACGACGGCTGCTGCGCACACTTTGGCCAGGAACAGTCCTTGGCTGGAGACGAAGCCGGTCAGGAACACGGGTGCGGTGCCGGCGACGACTCCGGTGAGAACGCGGGCCAGGAGCAGCTCGTTCCAGCTGAAGATGAAGCAGATCAGTGCGGTTGCTGCGATTCCGGGCATCGCCACGGGGGCAATGACTTTCCGCAGGGTCAGGATCAGGTTGGCTCCGTCGAGTTGGGCAGCTTCGAGCATTTCCACGGGGACTTCGGCGAGGAAGGACCTCATCATCCAGACGGCGATGGGCAGGTTCATGGACGTGTACATGAGGATGAGGAACCAGATGTTGTCCAGTGCCCCTGCGGTCTTGGCGAAGAGGAACAGGGGCAGCACGGCGGCCACTACCGGCATCATCTTGGTGGAGAGGAAGAAGAACAGGACGTCGGTCCACTTCTTCACTGGGCGGATGGAGAGCGCGTAGGCGGCCGGAATCGCCAGGGCAAGGACCAGGACAGTTGAGAGGATCGAGGCTGTCGCGGAGTTGATCAACGCCGGCCAGGGGCTGACGCCGGAGCTGGCGCCGAAGAACTCCTTGTAGGCGTCGATGGTCAGGTTAGCGGCGACTGAGGGCGGGTTGGTGGCTGCATCGTTCTCGGAGTGGAAGGACGTGAGGACCATCCACAGCACTGGTGAGGCGAACAGCAGGGCCAGAAGCCATGCCGCCAGGCCGGCGGCGGTCTTGTTGCGTGTCGGGTCCGTCTTGGACTTCCGTTTCCGGACGACGGGGAAAGACTGGGTGGAGCGGTTGGTCTGTGTGAGGGCGGTCATCGTGCTGCCTCCTTTTTGAAGAGCGAGAAAACGGTCCGGAGTGCGAAGGTGGCCACGATGATCGTGCCGAAAACGACAACGACACCGGCGGCGGAGGCCAGACCGTATTCGTTGGCGAAGTAGAAGGTCTGGTAAATGGCGTAGGGCAGGTTGGCGGTCCCGAGGCCGCCGGCGGTGAGGGTGAAGACAGCGTCGAAGTTTTGGACGATGTAGATCGCGCCGAGCAGTCCGCCGAGTTCGAGGTATTGGCGCAGGTGCGGCAAGGTGATGTACCGGAAGATCTGGAACGGGGTCGCGCCGTCCATTTGTGCAGCTTCGATCACGTCTGCCGGTTTGGACTGCAGGCCTGCCAGGAGGATGAGCATCATGAACGGGGTCCACTGCCACACCAGGGACACGATGACGGCCATGAGCGGTGTCTGGGAGAGCAGGTCCGGCTGCGGTGGTGTCGTGCTGCCGAAGAGGGACCATATCCATGTCAGCGTGCCGTTGATCAGGCCATAGGTGGGGTTGAGGATTGCGTGTTTCCAGACCAACGCCGCGGCGACTGGGACGACGAGGAAGGGCGCGATCAGCAAGGTCCGGGCGAGGCCGCGGCCGATGAATTTCTTGTCCAGCAGCAAGGCCAGGCCAAGTCCGATGGCCAGGCTGACCAGAACGACGGACGCGGTCAGGACGATGGTGGTGATGATTGCCTGACGGAGGTCGGAGTCGGTGAGGACCTGGATGTAGTTTTCCAGACCGGCGAAGCTCGTCGCGTTGGGCTGGAGACTGTTCCAGTTGAGGAATGAGATAACAAGCGTGGCCACGAAGGGCAGCTGTGTGACCACGATGAGGAAGATCAACGCCGGCAGCAGTGGGGCACGGCGTGCCCAGTCTGCGGCCCGTTCCCGGGCCGTTGTCGAGTTTGCCTTTTGGGGTGCCCGCTGTCCTGTCCTGGAAGCGAGCGTTGTTGAGGAAGTCATGTTTTGCCTTATGTCCTTGGGGTTCCCGGCGGCGAAGCCGATTACCGCCCGCTCGTTTACTTCTGGTTCTTGTACTTGTCGGCCACTCGCTGGGCAGCCTCCTGCCCCTTGGCCAGGGCATCCTCTACGGTTCCTTGCCCGGCGATGGCAGAGCTGATTCCTTGCGAAACCCGGGTGCCCAGATCAGCGAATTGAGGGATGCCGACGAACTGGATGCCGATGGCGGGTCGTTCCTGGACACCGGGGTTCTTCGGGTCAGCGCTTTGGATGGCCTCACGTTCGGCTTCGAAGAACGGTGCAGCTTTCTGGAAGTCGGCGTTCTCGTAGGTGGAGGTGCGCTTTCCGGAGGGGACCTTTGCCCACCCGAGCTTGTCTGCGACGAGGGTTTCGTACTTCTTTGAGCTGGCCCAGGAGATGAACTTCCAGGCAGCGTCCTGCTTTTTGGACGCGGCCTGGACA
Organism: Paenarthrobacter sp. YJN-5; assembly: GCF_015040095.1. Classification (NCBI taxonomy): domain Bacteria; kingdom Bacillati; phylum Actinomycetota; class Actinomycetes; order Micrococcales; family Micrococcaceae; genus Paenarthrobacter; species Paenarthrobacter sp. YJN-5. The sequence goes on along the minus strand of NZ_CP053544.1, from coordinate 141,567 downwards.
CCCCAGGACCAGGTCCACAGCCAGCCCGAGGACTTGGTTTTGTTCACTGGCGCCTGAACATAGCCGATCTTGCCCTTGACCGGGGAGTTGTCTGCTTCGAGGGAGCCGCCGGCTGATGAGGCGTCGTACCACATGGCTGTGCGGCTCTGGGTCATGTTGTTCAGGCATTCGGTGAAGCCTGCCTGCGCGGCGCCCGCCTCGCCGTGGTTACGGACAAGGTCAACATAGAATTTCGTGGCCTCGGTGAATTCCGGCGAGTTGACCTGGGCGTTCCAGTTCTTGTCGAACCACGTGCCGCCGAAGGTATTAACGACGGTGGTCAGCGGGGCGGCGACCTGTCCCCAGCCGGGCTGGCCGCGCAGGCAGATGCCTTTCATGTTCGGCTCCGCGTCGTCAACCTTTGCGGCCAGATCGGCGACCTGGTCCCAGGTGGGGTTCGCCGGCATGCTCAGGCCATGGGCGTCGAAGATGTCTTTCCGGTACATCAGCAGCGAAGACTCACCGTAGAAGGGTTCACCGTAGAGTTTCCCGTCTTTACCGGTCAGGGACTCGGTGTAGGCCGGGAGGATGTCAGCCTGGTCGAATTCGGTGTCCTTGGCGGCGTAGTCACTCAGTGATGCCAGCCATTTGTTGTCCGAGTAGAACGGAATCTCGTAGTTCGACAGGGACGCGATGTCATATTGGCCTGCCTGGCTTGAGAATTCCTGGCTGATCTTGGCCCTGACATCGTTTTCCGGGAGCACGGTGAAGTTGACCTTGATGCCGGTGTCTTTGGTGAAGTTTTCAGCGGTGAGGCGCTGAAGGTCTTCCATTTGCGGGTTGTTGACCATCAGGACGTTGATGGTGTTGGCATCGCCGGCGACTGCTCCGCCGCCACCGGCGCCTGCACAAGCGGTCAGGGTCATTGCGGCCGCGGCCACGACGGCCGTGGGCAGGACGATTTTGCGGATGGCTCTGTGGACTTTCACAGGATTCTCCTCAGTGATTGTTGTCGAGAATGTAGGGCGCTGCGGGGCAGGCTGGGGTCTTCGTGGCGCTGCCGGCAAGGCAGCAGCAATGGCGGGTCCGCGACGCGGACCCGCCAAGACTGATGGATCGTCTCCACGTCTTTTCTCGACGCAGAGGGGTGACTATGCGGCTTCGTTCTGGTGGGCGAACTCCTCCAGCCAGGTCAAGGACGTCATGTCTCCTTCGATGTGTTCGCCGATTTCGGCGTTGAACCGGTGACCGTATTCTGCTGCCATGTGCTGCCGGAAGGCCTCGTCATCGCTGTACCTCTCCATGACAAAGTACTTCCTGGGCTGTTCGGCCAAGGTGAAGGCAAGGAACATGAGGTTGCCGGGTTCTGCTTGAACGAGCGGAATGAGTTCGCGCATCATCTCGGCCACGCGCTCCTCATGACCGGGCAGGACGGTGTACTCGGCGTAGAGGTCCCTAGGCACCGGCGTTCGCCCCCGCCAAGGCCTCGGTTCGGGTGAGGACGACTTTGACTTCTTCTCCGGCGGCGGAGGCGCGGAAGGCCTCGGCGACGTTGTCGAAGGAGAACTGTGAGGTGATGAAGTCCTCGGCGGTGACGCTGCCGGCCTGGATGATGTTGATGGCTTCTTCGTAGTCTTCGGGCATGTAGGTGGCGCTGCCTTGGAGTCGTACCTGGAGGTCCTGGAGTTCGGGCAGGGCCACGGTGACGGGTTTGGCCGGGACGCCGACGACCATGACGGTGCCGCCCTTGGAGGCCAGCTTCACGGACAGGTCGATCGTGGACTGGATGGAGACGCAGTCAAAGACGACGTCGGCGCTTTCGCCCAGTTCCGTGCGGACGGCCTGGACCAGGTCGGGGCGGTCTGCTTCCAGGACGGCGTCGGCGCCCAGGCGCAGCGCACGTTCGCGTTTGCTCGGGAGCATGTCGGTGACCACGATCTTCCGCGCCCCGGCGTGCCGGGCGGCGGCCAGGACGAGCAGCCCGATGGTGCCCGCGCCGATGATGACGACGGCTTTGCCTTCGACTCCGCCGGAGAGCCGGACGGCGTGGACGGGGGTGGAGAGCGGTTCGATCAGTGCTGCCTGCAGGTCCGTCATCCCTGCCGGGATGACGTGCACCCGGTTCGCGGGGATGGTGAAGAAATCGGCCATCCCGCCCTGGTCGTAGCCGCAGCCGAAGAACCGCAGGTTTTCGCAGATATTGGACCGGCCCGTGGTGCACATCTTGCAGGTCCAGCACGGCAGCGTGGGTTCGACGGTGACGTGGTCCCCGACGCTGATACCGGACACGGACCCGCCCACTTCCCGGACGATCCCGACCACTTCGTGGCCCGGGTTGTAGGGCAACGGAACGAACGGGTGATGCCCCGCAGCGGCGTGCGTGTCCGAGCCGCAGACCCCCGTGACCGTCGTCTCGACAAGAATCTCATGGGCCTCCGGCGCGGGCTTCGGCACGTCAGTAAGGACAATCCCCTCCGGACGGACAACAACTCGTTTCATCATGGCTGTGCTCATTGCTTTAGTGATCTCTCTGATTGCTACGGAACGATGACGACTTTGTGGGCCGTTTTGTCTTTGCGCAGCGTTTCCAAGGCCTTGCCGTACTCGTCGATGCTGAATCGGTGGGTGATCATCCCCGCTGTGCTGGCACGGCCGCTGCGAAGCGCTTCAATGGTCGCCGGGAAGGATGAGATTTCAGCGAAAGACCCCTTGATGGTGATTTCCCGGCGGAAGACGTCGTAGGGGCTGATGCTGACGCGATCGTCAGGGCCGGTGACGCCGTAGAACATGACAGTACCGCCATCACGTGTCAGACCCACAGTGGTCTCGGCCACTGCCGGGGAACCCGTGGCGTCGATGACAATATCGAAGCCGGCGCCTCCGGAGAGTTCGTGGAGTTTCGCCACATCCCCGGCAAGGTCACTGCGGTCCATCAGGTAGGTATCGTCGATGCCCAGTTCCTTGGCGCGTTCGAGCTTGAAGGCCGAGGATGCTGCCACGGTGACCTTCGCGGCACCACCCTTGGCCAGCAGCTGCGACAGCAGCAGGCCGGTGGGTCCAGCGCCGAAGACCAGCGCCGTGCTGCCGGGCTTGACCTGCAACGTTTCGAGTCCGTGCATGGCGCAGGCTGCGGGTTCAGTGGCCACGGCCGTGTCATCGGCGATTCCATCAACGGAATAGGTGTACTGGACGGGGACCGTCAGGTATTCCGCGAATCCGCCCGGCCAGTTGGTACCGATGCCTTTGAGGTTTTTGCAGAGCAGAGGCCGTCCGGAGCGGCAGGAATGGCAGTTTCCACAGCTGATGTTCGGGTTCACGGTCACCCGGTCCCCGACGGAGAACTCCGTGACGTCCTCGCCCAGACCGGCGATCGTACCGACGATTTCGTGGCCGGGAATGAGCGGGAAGGCGGCGTAGAAGTCTCCCTCGTGGATATGCAGATCCGTCCCGCACACGCCCGTTTGAATCACCTTGATCAGAACCTCACCGGTCGCCGGAACCGGCGTGGGAATGTCCTGGATGGTGAATGAGCTCGGGGCGTCGTAAACAACGGCTTTCATGGGATTCTGACCTTCGTGTTGGGCTTGTTGGCGCGCTGCAGGTGGCGCCGTGGTTGGTGTGCCGCGTCCCGGGAAGCTGCCCGGGACGCGGCAGGCCGTCTGCTAGCAGCCGGACTTGTAGACGTACTCGGCACCGTCGGTGTCGACGTTGTCCGCGGTGATGACCTTGAAGTTGGTTTGGATCTTCGCGGTGACTTCCGTGCCCTTGAGCGCTGCCAGGGCCTGCTTGACGCCGTCAACGCCGATCTGCTCGGGCTGCTGTGCGATAAGGGCTTGGACCGTGCCTTCCTTGAGCTGCTTGACCTGTGCCGGTCCTGCGTCGAAGCCAACGATCTTGACTTGGTTCTTCATGCCCGCCTGACGGACGCCAGTGGCACTGCCTTCGGCCGCTGCGGTGTTGCCGGCAAAGATGCCAACGATATCGGGGTCCTTGGCCAGTGCCGCGGAAACAAGCTTTGCTGCCTCAGCTGGATCGTTGTGGCTGTACTGGACTCCCACATACTCAAAGGAGGAGTCCTTCTTCACTGCCCCTTCAAACCCTGCGACACGCTCGTCCAACGTTGAGACGCCAGGATCGGTGGAGACAACGAGAACCTTGCCGCCGGAAGGATTGAGCTTCTTGATCGCTGCGAAGGCTTCAGCGCCGCCGCCCCGGTTATCCGAAGCAATCGCCGAAACCGCCACGGAAGGATCGCCCAGGGTTGTATCAACCAGGACGACCTTGATGCCGGCATCGGCCGCGGCCTTGATGGGCACCTGCAGAGCCGTTGCATCCGTCGGGGAGATCAGCAGCGCGTCGGGCTTGGAAGCGACGACGGAGTCGAGAATTGGCCGCTGCAGGCTCGGGTCAAACTTCTGCGGACCCTGGGTGTCCGTCGTGACGCCATCGGCCTTCGCCTGCTTCTCCACACCGCATTTCATGCTGATGTAGAACTCATCCCCCACCAGGCCGGGGACGAAGGCAATCTTGTAGGGCTTGTCCCCGGCCGCCGTAGCGCCGCCGGCCGAGGGCGATGAGCAGGCGGTCAGGGGAAGAGCAGCAAAGGCTCCTACGGCGAGAATGGCGACGAGGGGCTTCTTCAACATCATTGGTGGATCCTCATTCTTAGGTGGTTTTCTGCCTCGGGGCTCCTGGCAGCGTGCTGGGGACTGCGGTCTGGTGGCGCGTGGGTAGTAGCCGGACAGAGCCCTGTGCGAGATCGTTCAGCCGGGGCCTCGATGAAGGTTTCCTAGCTGGCAAGAAACGAAGCTACCCGCGTATGTCATCGATGTCAATTGATTTTTGTCATCGATGTCAGATTGAATGAAAAACGACTTCCGACGGTCGCGCCGGCGAGGGAGCCCCGATCCGGATCCGGAGATCGTGCAAGCGGCCGCACTCACAGCGCTTCAAACCGGAGGCACCACATGACCACCATGCAGGACGTCGCCAGGCGTGCAGGCGTCAGCGCCAAGACCGTCTCCCGCGTGTTCAACGACGAAGCCTACGTCTCCCCCGAGACCCGGGCCCGGGTGGAACTGGCCATGGAACAACTCGGCTATGTGCCGAACATGCTTGCCCGCACCTTCAGGGAAGGGCGAGCGTCCGTTGTCGGCATTGCCGTGCCTGATATCGCCGACCCGTTCTTCGCCACGATCATCAAAGCAATCGACCGGCAGGCCCAGACGCGCGGATACACCATCGCCGTCACGAGCCTGGGCTTTGACGAAACCAGGGAGCGCCCGGTCATTGAGGCGCTGCTGCGTCGCCAGGTCGACGGCCTCGTGGTCGCACCGATCAGCAGCGACCAAAGCTACCTGTCGCCCTGGCAAACCCAGACTCCCATCGTCTTCATCGACCGCGAGCCGGCCAACATCGAGGCGGACATTTTCCTCGAAGACGACCGCGGCGGCGCCACAACAGCCACCAATCATCTGATCAGCCGCGAACACCGGAACATCGCCTTCATCGGGGACTCTGAATCGGTCATCACCACCCGTCGACGGCTCGAAGGGTACAAGGATGCGCTGCGCGCGGCCGGGGTCCCGGTCCGGGATGACCTGGTCGTGCTCGTGGACAAGGATCATGCCAGCGACCGACTGCTGCACCTGCTCGAAGGCCCTGCCGCGCCGACGGCTGTCTTCTCCTCCAACTCCCGAACCTCACAGGCGCTGTTCCCTACCGTCCAGAAGCTTGAGCCTGGAACTGTGGCTTTCGTCAGCTTTGGAGACTTTCCCATGGCCGCCGTGCTCGAACCTGCCATCTCCGTGATCAACCAGGAGCCCGCGCGCCTCGGCCGGGCATCCGCACTGCGGCTGTTCGACCGGCTCGACGGAGCCGAACATCCATCCGCGGCGCGGACGATATTCGGTGTCGAACTGGTCGAACGTGCATCATCCATGTTCAACGCCCGGAAGCCAGTCACGCCGCGACGGCCCGTCCGCTGACCCTTGCAGATATATGACATCGATGACATGATGAATGGGACCAGTTCTCGTGGAGGATAATCCCGGTCAGTTCCCCTAGCCGAGGGCCCCGATCCGGTGCTTTCTGAAAGGATGATCTCAGCCGGCTCAAGAACCGGCTTGATGATCCGAGCAGTCATCGAAGCCAAGGATGATCCGACCGCGCCGAAGGGTCTTCCTCTCGATGGGAAATGAGACGCACCAGTGACAACAATGCAGGACGTAGCGGACCTGGCCGGGACCAGCGCGAAGACAGTTTCCAGGGTGTTCAACGACGACCCTCATGTCAGCGATGCGCTCCGCGACAAGGTCCGGTCAGCGATGAAGCAACTGAACTACGTACCGAACATGATGGCCCGGACTTTCCGCGAAGGCCGAGCCCCCGTCATTGGAATCGCCGTCCCGGACATCGCCGACCCGTTCTTCGCAGCACTGATCAAGGAGATCGAAACCGCCGCGAGGGAACAGGACATGTCCATCGTGGTGACGAGCCTGGGCGATGACCCGGCACTGGAGCAGGGCATCGTGGAGATGACCGTCCGGCGTCAGATCAGCGCACTGGTCATCGCACCGATCGCCCACGACCAGTCATATCTGGGACGATGGCAAGCCAATCTGCCCATCGTCTTCGTCGACCGCGCCCCCAACAAAGTCACAGCGGATTCCTTCGTTGAGGATGATCTGGGGGGCGCCAGGGAAGCCACCGAGCACCTCATAGGGCACGGGCACCGCAGGATCGCCTTCATTGGCGACTCCCCCACCATCCCGACCACACGGCTTCGTCTGGAGGGCTACAAGGCCGCCCTTGAGGCCGCCGGCATTGCCGTTGACGAGGACCTGATAGCGCTCGGTCCCAGGGAACCGGAGATAGCAGCGAACGCTTGCCTTGATCTTCTGAAACTGGCGGACCCTCCCACAGCGATCTTTTCCTCGAACGCACGCTTTTCAATTGGTGTTTTCCCCGCCCTGCAGGCGGCCAAGAGGACTGATGTCGGGTTGATCAGCTTCGGCGATTTCCCGATGGCCGACGTACTCCGGCCTGCGGTCACGGTCGTCGACCAAAACCCCCACAATCTGGGACGGGTCGCGGCTGAGAGGATCTTTGCCAGGATCAGCAGCCCGGCCCGCAAGCTGCGCCGCCGCAATGTCCTTCCCGTCGCGCTGGTGCGACGCGAATCGTGTGGCTGCACCACCTCAACACCAGCCCAGCAGGGCGTCCAACGCGTTTCTGCCTAGTGAAATAAAGGAATACCCCATGCCCTCGACACATGCCGCTGCCCCCCACGGCGTGGACGCGCTCCGCGAGCTCACCTTCGATGCTGTTCTCTTCGATCTTGACGGTACGCTCGTCGACTCTACACCCGCCGTCGTCCGGTCCTGGCTGACATGGGCCGCCGAAGAGAACCTCGACCCAGAGTTCAGAGAGCGTATGCACGGCATGCCGGCCCCCGAGATTGTGCTGGCGCTGGTTGGAGAGGAACGGTTTTCAGACTCTCTGCAGCGCGTTCTTGACTTGGAACACCGAGACACGCATGACATCGTGCCTCTGCCGGGGGCACAAACTCTGTTGTCCTCCATCCCGGCGGGCAAGGCAGCGATTGCCACTTCCTGCACGGCCTCGCTGGCTGATGTGCGTATCAAGGCGGCTGGCCTTCAGGCGCCCCGGCTGGTTGTCTCCTACGATGATGTCAGCGCCGGGAAGCCGGCACCTGAACCTTTCCTGAAGGCTGCGGAAGGGCTGGGTGTGGACCCTGCCCGCTGTCTGGTTGTCGAGGACGCGCCGGCCGGTATTGCTGCAGCGCGGGCGGCCGGGTGCCGTGTCCTGGCAGTTACCGGCACTCACGCGGCTGACGATCTGAGGGCTGATGCGGTCGTCGACAGCCTTGAAGGTCTGGAATTTCGGAGCGTCGACGGTGCACTGACGCTTGTCACCACACAGTCGCTCGAACCCAGGCCTGCGTCTGCGTGAACGGTGCCGACGCAGCGGCGGATCGCGTCTGCTGATGTGTCTCTGGTATCGGCCAGGTCCAGGGTCATCGAAGGGCCCCTATCGGGCGGGTAAGGCCGGTGAGATGGGTCTTGATCGCTTCAATGCCGGATGATCGGCTGGACCGGGGATCTTCATCGTCGTGCCAGTGGCCCCGTATCGAGGACTTGATGGGGCATCGACCTGCGGCTCCCCCGCCGCAGACGTAACCTGTTGCGCAGGGTTTTAGTGGTTGCTGCCTCACTGCAGCCGGCCCGGGAGGGCTCGGTGGCTGGCACGGTTTCTATTGGAGGAATTTGAAGGCGCTCCAGCCTGCAACGGCTTTGAGCGCACAGTCGGCGGTGTGCTGGGCGGCGAACGATGGTCTCCGTTGTGCACCCGCGCGGTAGACTGCCGGGGCGTTGCATGCCAGGCAGACGAACGATTTTCGTCGTGGTTTCTGCCACTGGAGGTCTTGTCGGCTGAATTCCTCGGCGGCCCATTCCTGTCCGTCGACGAGGCACTTCGCCCGGTTCATCTGCATTCTCCTTGTTCGTTGGGAGTATGGCACTGCCCGGTGCGCTGTACTCAGCGGACCGGGCAGTGAATTTGTGGGGGTGTCCATGCGTTCATGGCACCCACAGGCATTTAGCGGCTGCTGTAGCCACCGTCGATGGGCAGGGAAACGCCGGTGATCATGGCGGCGGCGTCGCTGAGCAGGAACACGATGGGTGCGGCGATGTCGTCAACGGTCGCCCAGCGGCCCAGGGGCATCTGTTCCAGGAAGGGGCCCTGGATGTCGGGGCGTCCCCAGTACCAGGCTGACATCGGGGTCATGACCACGGTCGGGTTGACACTGTTGACACGGATGTTGTGCTTGCCCAGCTCCAGCGCCGATACGCGGGTGATGTTGTCCAGGGCGGCCTTGGAGGATCCGTAGGAAATGTGTCCCGTCAGGGCCACGAGGCTGGCCTGGCTGGAAACGTTGACGATGGCACCGCCGTTGCCCTGCCTGATCATGGAGGGAACGGCGTACTTGATGACCAGGAGCGCGCCGCGGGCGTTGATGCTGATGACCTTGTCGAAGACATCGATGTCGGTCTCCTGCGGGGTTGCGATTTCGCCGCCGTAGCCGCCGCAGTTCACGACCCCCCACAGGTCCAGGCCTTCGATGGCGTCCTTGATGCTTTCCTCGGACGTCAGGTCGAAGGTCAGCGGCTGGGCGCCGGTTTCTTCGCAGAGCTCGGTCAACGTTTCGAGTTTGCGTGCGCTGGCGATGACCTTGGCCCCGGCCGCGGTGAGTTGCCTGACGGTGGCCGCACCAATGCCTCCGCTGGCTCCGGTGACGAGGATGGTGCGGCCGTTGAGATCAGTCATGGTATTACTTTCTGTTCGTTCTTTGTGGTGTGTTGGCTGGGCCGGCGGAGGCGTCAGGCGTTCGCCTGCGCCGTCCGGCTGTGGTCCAGTGCTGTGGTGACGGTTTCGACGAGCTCGTCCCAGGAGGCGTTGAATTTCTGGACGCCTTCTTGTTCGAGTTGTGCTGTCACTTCCTGGTAGCTGATGCCCAGCGCCTCGAGTGCTTCGAGGGTCTTGTGGGCGTCTGTGTAGGCGCCGGTGACGGTGTCTCCGCGGAACTGTCCATGGTCGTGGACTGCGTCCAGGGTTTTGTGGGGCATGGTGTTCACGACGCCGTTGGCGACCAGTTCAACGACATACGCGGTGTCGGGCAGGGCCGGGTCTTTGACTCCGGTGGATGCCCAGAGGGGGCGCTGCGCGTTGGCGCCGGCGTCAAGGAGCCGCTTCGCCCGTTCGGAGGTGAAGGCCTCTTCGTAGATTTCATAGGCCAGCCGGGCGTTGGCGATGCCGGCCTTGCCCTTGAGCACGGTTGCCTCCTCGCTTCCGATAAGGTCAAGCCGCTTATCGATCTCGGCGTCGACGCGGGAAACGAAGAAGGACGCGACCGAATGGATGGTGGACAGGCCGATTCCGGCCAGCTGTGCCCGTTCCAGACCGGCCAGGTACGCGTCGATGACCTTGCGGTAGCGTTCGAGGCTGAAGATCAGGGTGACATTGATGCTGATGCCGGCGGCGATCGCTTCGGTGATCGCGGCCAGCCCTTCGTCCGTGGCAGGGATCTTGACCATGGCGTTGGGGCGGTCAATGGCTGCCCACAGTTTTTCGGCTTCCGCGGTGGTTCCGGCGGTGTCATAGGCCAGGCGGGGTTCGACTTCCAAGGAAACCCTGCCATCAAACCCGCCGCTGGCCTCGTAAACGGGTGCCAGCAGGTCCGCTGCGCGGCGGACATCCTCTGTGGTCAGGTCAAAGATGGCATCCACGGGCGCTGCGCCGGCGTCCGCGAGTTGTCCGAGTTGCTCTTCGTAGGCGTGGGCTTTGGACAATGCCGCTGCGAAGATCGTTGGGTTGGTGGTCACGCCGACGACGTTCCGGTCCTGGATCAGTTTCTCCAGGTCTCCCGAACTGATGAGGAGGCGGGAAAGGTCATCGAGCCAGATGCTCACGCCTTCGCGTGAGAGTGCCGCTGTGGGTGAGTCGGTCATGAAGTTCTCCTGACAGGTGAGGTTTGGGCGATGAGGGACTGCACGGCGCCGCGTGCCCCGGACTGTTGCAGGGTTTCGCGGGCGTGCAGATATGCGCTGACGAATCTGGGGTTGGTGCCAAGGTCGCCAAAGATGCCGGTCTGTCCAAGGAAAGCCGCGGGGTCCTCTGTGGCGGCGGAGACAGCTGTGCGGAGTTCGCCGAGGCGTCGGTCGACAATCTCGATCTCCTGACCTTGTTCGTCGGTTCCGTCCAGGAACCGTGCCCAGGCTGCGACCACGAGTGCGGCCTGCTCAACCGGGCCGCCCAGATCGAGCTGTTCGCGCACTACCGGGAGGACGAACTTGGGGATGCGTTCGGAGGCGTCGACCATTTGACGGGCGAGGGTGTCTTTGATCGCGGGGTTGGAGAAGCGGCGGATGAGTTCGTGCCGGTAGGCGTCCAGGTCGATGCCTGGGACAGGGCGCAGTGTGGGTGTGGCTTCGCTTTCCATGAAGCCCAGAATGAAGTCGGTGAACAGCGGGTCGCTGCAGACCTCGTGGACATACCGGTAGCCCGAGAGGTAGCCGAGGTAGCTCATGACCTGGTGGCTGGCGTTGAGCAGGCGCAGCTTCATGAGTTCGTAGGGTTCGACATCGTCCACGATCTGCACACCGACGTCCTCGAACCGGGGGCGTCCGGTGGTGAAGGAATCTTCCAGAACCCACTGCTCGAAAGGTTCGGCGACGACGGGCCAGGCGTCCTGGACTCCGTAGTTGTCGGTGACGGAAGCGCGGTCGGCGTCGGTGGTGACAGGGGTGATGCGGTCAACCATGGAATTGGGGAAGGCCACGTTGTCATCAATCCACGCGGCAAGATCGGCATCCTTGAGCCGGGCGAATGAGACCAGTGCCTTCCGGGCGATGTTGCCGTTGCCTTGGATGTTGTCGCAGGACATGACGGTGAACGGTGCTGTTCCCTGCTCGCGCCGCTGCGCGAGGGCGGCAGTGATGAGTCCGAAGACGGAGTATGGAACGGTGTTGGGCTTCAGGTCGTGAAGGATGTCCAAGGCCCGCGGTTCGAATTCCCCGGTGGCGTCGTTGATGCTGTAGCCGCCCTCGGTGACCGAGAGCGACACGATCCGGGTCGCGGGGTCGGCGAGTTTTCCGATGACCGTGGAGGGGTTGTCGGGGGCGTAGAGGTATTCCGTGATGGATCCGATGATCCTGGCTTCTTCGCCGCCTTCGGGGCTCTTGAGCACCAGGGTATAGAGGCCGTCCTGGTCTTTGAGGACATCGCGCATGTGCATGTCCGAGGGAAGGACACCGACACCGCAGATTCCCCAGTCCTGGGAGTTGCCCAGGTTCAGGAGCCTGTCGATGAACATGGCCTCGTGTGAGCGGTGGAAGCCTCCGACGCCGAAATGAACGATGCCGGTCCTGACCGCGCTCCGGTCATAGGTGGGAATGGGGAGTTTGTCGGCCAGCGCAGGCAGGGCCGTGTCATTCAGGGACGTCATGATCATTTCTCTTCGGTCTGGGGTGGTAAGACCGGTGCTGTTGGCGTTTGGGGGATCGACAACAGCACCGGCCGGCTTGTTAGCAGGAGGACTTGTAGACGTACTGGGCGCCTTCACCATTGATGTTGTCCGCTGTGATCTGCTTGAAACCTGTTTGGATGTCCTTCTGGGTGGACTCTCCCTTGATGGCCTTGATGGCCTGCTCCACACCCTGGGTTCCGATCGATGCCGGTTCCTGGGCGATCAGGGCCTGCACCACACCTTCCTTGAGCTGCTTGACCTGGGCGGGTCCGGCGTCAAAGCCGACGATCTTGACCTGGTTCTGCTTGCCGGCCTGGCGGATACCGGTTGCGGTTCCTTCGGCCGAGAAGGTGTTGGGCGCGAACACGCCCACGATGTCGGGATCCTTGGCAAGGGCCGCCGAAACGAGTTTGGCCGCTTCAGCGGGGTCGTTGTGGCTGTACTGCACACCGAGGTACTTGAACGAGGAATCGGCCTTGGCGCCTTCTTCGAAGCCGGCGACGCGTGCATCGATGGTCGACACGCCGGGGTCGGTGGAGATCACCAGGACCTTGCCCCCATTGGGGTTCAGCGCCTTGATGGCCTTGAAGGCTTCCTGCCCGCCGCCCTTGTTATCGGAAGAAACCGCCGAGGAGGCAAACGAGGGGTCCTGGGTGGTGGTGTCGACCAGGACGATCTTGATGCCTGCCGCCGCGGCCGCTTTCAGAGGTGCCTGCATCGCTGCGACGTCCGTGGGTGCGACGAGTATCGCGTCCGGGCGGGATGCGACGACCGAGTCAACGATGGGCTTCTGAAGGGTGGGGTCGAACTTCGCCGGACCCTGGGTGTTCACGGTGGCCCCGGCAGCCTTGGCGGCGGACTCGATGCCGCACTGCATGCTGACGTAGAACTCGTCACCGGCTACCCCCTGGATGAAGGCCAGTTTGGGTTGGGAGGTCCCGGATCCGCCGGTGGACCCTCCTGCGCAGCCAGTGAGGGAAGCCACGGCGAGGATTCCGGCCGCCGCCAGGGTCAGCTGTGGGCTGAACAGTTTCATGATCTTGCTCCTAATACGTGATGTCTGATGCGGCGGAGCGGACTATTTGGTTCGCCAACCGAAGAGGGTCTTCTTTTTGCTTTCATCCTTGGCTGCGTGACCTCGTGCTGCGGCCGCCCGCCGCCTCTGGTCGACGTAGACCGCTGCGATCAGGACCGCGCCTACGGCAACCTGCTGCCAGAAGGGCTGGACGCCGACAATCACGAATCCGTTTTGCAGCACTGCAGGGATGAACAAGCCGATCACGGTTCCGAAGATCGTGCCGACGCCACCGAAGAGCGACGTTCCACCGATAACGACGGCGGCGATGACGTTCAAGTTGGTAGCGGACTGGCCAGCGATGGCGGTCGTGCCGTACTGGGACAGTGACAGAATGCCGGCAGTACCGGCCAAGGCGCCTGACAGGGCGTAGGTGGAAATCAGCTGGCGATCGACCTTGACGCCGACCCGTCGGGCAGATTCCTCATTGGACCCAACAGCGAACGTGTACAGGCCGAACCGTGTGCGGTGGAGCACTACGCCGAAGATCACGATGAGGATCATCGCTATGACGGAGATCGTGGGGAGGGTGGTGCCGGGAACGTTGCCGTATCCGATGGTGTCCTGCAGGACTGCGGGTACGTCGCGGATGTCGACGCCCCCTGTGATGACCTGTGCCAGGCCCAGGGCGCCGCCCAAAGTGCCGAGGGTAACGATCAGCGGCGGGACTTTTGCCTTGGCAATCAAGACGCCGTTGAGCAGGCCCCAAGCCAGGCCGCAGGCGATTGAGACCAGGATCCCGATCACTGCGGTACCCCATCCCCCGCCTCCCATGGCCTGCATGACCTTCGCGGCGACCACTCCGGAGAAGACCAGCACGGATCCGACGGAAAGGTCGATGCCTGAGGTGACGATAACGAAGGTCATGCCGATGCCCAGGACACCGAGGATGGAGACGTTCTGGATGATCTGGCGGACGTTGCCCCAGGTCGGAAAGATTTCTGGTGCCAGGGCTGCGAAGACCAGGAAGATGACCAGCAGGACGAGCAGGATCTGGAATGACTGGACCTGCAGGATTTGGCGCAGGGAGTGGGTGCGGGACAAAACGCTGCCTGTTCCGGCCGTGCGTGGTGTGGCTTCGGTGGTGGTCATGAGTGTGCTCCATCAAGTGCGCCGGTCATCGCGCCGACTAGTTCTTCCACGGATGTTTTCTTTGCCTCGTAGGTGGCGACGCGGCGGCCGAGCCGGAGCACCTGGACACGGTCGGCTACTTCGATGACGTGGGGCATCGAGTGGCTGATGAAGACAACGCCTACGCCCTTGTCCCGGACCCGGCGGATTGTTTCGAGGACGTTCTTGGTCTGCACGACGCCCAGGGCGGCGGTCGGTTCGTCCAGGAAGATCACGCCCTTCGCCCAGGCCACGGCGCGGGCGATGGCAATTGCCTGCTTCTGGCCGCCGGACATGCTGCCAACAGGATCCGAAAGGCTGCGAACGGTCGCACCCAGTTCGTCGAAGGCCTCCCGTGACTTGGTGCGCATCGTCTTGTTGTCCATGAATCCGAGCCGGCCTTGGAAGCCCGGTTTGGCGATCTCCCGGCCGAGGAACATGTTCTGGGCGGCGTTCAGGTGCGGCGCCAAAGCCAGGTCCTGATAGACGGTTTCGATGCCGAGGCTGCTGGCGTGGGTGGGTGAAGTGAGCTCAACTTCGCCGCCGGCAAAGAGAATCTTGCCGGAATCCAGGGCCAGGTTTCCGGACAAAGCCTTCACGAGCGTTGACTTGCCGGCGCCGTTGTCGCCGATGAGGGCAACGACTTCGCCGGCGTGGACGTCGAAGTCAGCGCCGTCGAGGGCGCGCACGTTGCCGAAACTGCGGGTCAGGCCGCGGGCTTCAAGAACGGGGATTGTTGTCATGGTGTAACACCTGTCAGCTGGTACGGGACGGTTGTCTCGGTCCCGGCCTGCTGGCCGGAGACACGTCGTTGTGTTGTCACTGGGTACTTCCTCTTTGTCAGGCCTGGGCGTAGGAGGCAGGCTTTGGGTGGCCGGTCAGCGCGACCACGAGGTCCGCTCGTTCGCGGGTGGCGTCGACGACGTCGGCATTTCGCTGATCGCTGCCCAGAGCCCATGCCTCGGCTTCGTCGTGCGGCTTGCCGAAGGCCTCGTGGCGTCGGACGAGTCTGACCTGGCGCTCTGATTCGGCCACTTCCAGATACCAGACCTCGTCGATCAGCTCCCGGCACGCGGACCACCCGTCGGTGTCCAGAAGCAGGTAGTTTCCTTCGGTGATGACCAAGGGAACAGCACGTTCAACCGGGATTGCGCTGCCAATGGATTCCTCCAGGCTGCGGTCGAACACCGGGGCGTAGACCACCGGCTCGTCGTTGTCCTTGAGCCTGCGCAGCAGGTTGGCATAGCCCCAGGAATCAAAGGTGTCAGGGGCTCCCTTGCGGTCCCGGGAGCCGTGCTCTGCCAGCACCGTGTTGGCCAGGTGGAACGCGTCCATGCCAACGCGTGCTGCCTGTGTGCCCAAAGCTTCAGCAACGGCTTCAGCCACCGTGGACTTGCCCGCTCCGGGAGCGCCGGTGATTCCCAGGATTCGCCGCGAACCCTCCGCGAGACTACGGGCACGCTCGATGAGTTCCTCGATCGTGCAGCTGATCGGCTCAGCACCCTCGGCGGGAACGGCATTCCCATCCTTGGCGGTGTTCATCACTTTTTCCTCCGTCGGTCATGCCACGGTGAAGAAGCTCTACTGCTACACCGTTGAAGCGTTGCCAAAATCAACTGCAGGTTTCCGGTCCAGGCCCCTGCTACGAGGTGTCCCTGTGACCTGACTAACAGCAATCTTGCGCCACTATGTCATCGGTGTCAACAAGGAGCGGAACTTTTCTTGTCATCGGTGACATGATTTTCTTGAAAATCCCTAGATCATGCGGGAGTATGGCTTGTAAAGAAGAATGTCACCGATGACAAAAGCGGTGTGGTGACGGCTTGAAAACCCGGGCAGTCAGAGCGTGACGCGTCCGCTGAAGGTAAGGGGTGACAGGTGACCACCATGCATGATGTGGCTAAACGGGCGGGGGTCAGCGCCAAGACGGTTTCGCGCGTCTTCAATGACGATCCACACGTCACGGAAGAGACGCGGCGGCGCGTAAAGTCGGCCATCCAGGATCTGAAGTACGTGCCCAACATGTTGGCCCGCACTTTCCGGCAGGGCCGTCCAACGGTCATCGGCATCGCTGTACCCGACGTCGCCGACCCGTTCTTCGCTGCGGTCGCCAAGGAAATCGAGATGGCTGCCCGTGAGCGGGACATGGCCATTGTGGTGACCAGCCTCGGAGATGATCCCTCGCTGGAGCGAAGCATTATCGAGACAACCCTGCGGCAGCAGGTGGGGGCACTGATCATCGCACCGATTGCCGCCGACCAGTCCTACCTGTCCCATTTGCAGGACAACTTGCCGATCGTTTTCATCGACCGGGCACCCATGAAGCTGAGTGCTGACTATTTCGTTGAGGACGATTTTGGCGGAGGCTTCGACGCGACCCGGCATCTGATTGGACACGGGCACCGTCGTATCGCCTTCGTGGCTGACTCCACGGACATTCCGACCACCAGGCTGCGTCTGGAGGGCTACCGGGCAGCCCATGCCCAGGAGGGCATCGAAACGGACGAGGCCATCATCGCTCTCGGTTCCAGGAATGCTGATGCGGCAGCGCAGGCCTCGTTGGACCTGTTGGGCCTGCAGAATCCACCGACGGCGATCTTCTCTTCGAATTCGCGGTTCTCCGTGGGGGTATTTCCGGCGCTTCGGTCGGTGAACCGGTCCGATATCGCGTTGGTCAGCTTCGGGGACTTCCCCATGGCCGCTGTCTTACAGCCGTCAGTGTCTGTGATTGATCAGAACCCGAAGCATGTCGGCCGCGTGGCTGCTGAACGCGCGTTCGCCAGGATCGCGAATCCCGCCCGACGGTATCGGCGGAAGAATGTTCTTCCGGTCCAATTGATCGAGCGGGAGTCGTGCCGGAGCGGGCAGCTGTTTCCGGTGCCGTTGGATGGCCCCGGTTCCTTGGCCGTCGTCCGGGGCGGTGCGGGCGTGGTGCCTTAAAGAGACGGCGCGAGAACGCATTGCTGCGGGCTTGGCGGAGCCGTGGGCGCCCGATCGGCGTCGGATGCCGAGGCCCGGTCGGCGCTCCTTTGCGCTCCCGTGTCAGCGGATCGTGTATCCGCCGTCGACGGGAAGGGAGACTCCGGTGATCATTGAGGCGCCTTCGCTGAGGAGGAAGACAACGGGGGCGGCGATTTCGGGTTCTGTGGCCCAGCGCCCCAGTGGCATGGCTGCCAGGAAGGGGTCTGCGATCTCCGGGCGGGCCCAGTAGGATGCCGACATTTTGGTCATGACGACGGTCGGATTGACGCTGTTGACCCGGATGTTGTGCCGCCCGAGTTCCAGTGCTGCGACGCGGGTGATGCTGTCGACTGCTGCTTTGGAGGCGCCGTAGGAGATGTGACCGTCCAGAGCAACCAGTGCTGCCTGGCTGGAAACGTTCACGATGGCCCCTCCCCTGCCGGCTTCAATCATTGATTGCGCTGCGTATTTGGTCGTGAGCAGCGTTCCGCGGGCGTTGGCGGCCATGACCCGGTCAAACATATCGGTGCTGGCAGAAGTCAGCGGCGCGACTTGGCCGCCATATCCTGCGCAATTGACCAGGCCCCAGAGGTCCAGCCCGCCGAGGGCCTCACGGACGCCGTCTTCGTCGGCGACGTCGAAGGCAATACCCCGGATGTTGTGGAGGCGGCAGACTTCCTCTATTTCTGCTGGCGATTGTCCGGCAGCGATGACCTCCGCCCCTGCCTGGACCAGCTGGGCCACAATCTGGCCGCCGATTCCTCCCCCTGCTCCTGTTACGAGGATCGAGCGTCCATTCAGTCCGTGGGTCACCAGCGGGGTCCTTTCAGTTCCGGGCTCTGAGCACCGGGAGTCTCAGGCCGCCGTAAAAATGTCGGTTGATGCGGGTCCGGATGCGTGGAGCTTCATAATCACGCCCTGGACGGTGGCGTGGACGAGCCACGCGGGATGAGATTGACGTCAAAGACTGTGAGGTTCTCGAAAGATCCTTCTGGGTCGGCGACGCGGTTTAGTGCCCGTTCGGCGGCAGCTTGCCCCAAACGGAATGGGTCCTGGTCAATAACGGATACGGACGGGTCAAGGGCATCGGCCATCGGGAAGTCGCCGAAGCTGACCATGGCCAGCCCGCGGGCTTTCAAAGCCTGCAGGGCACGGACAACGACGACGGATGTTCGTGCGTTGGACGAAAACAAGGCAGTGGGCGGATCCTGGGCGCTCAACATGCCGGCGATGCCTTCTTGGATGTGCGACGGGCCAGCGAAGAGTACCGGCTGGTCCTCCACAGACAGGCCCGCATCCTGAATCGCGTGCCGGTAGCCGTCGAACCGTCGGGCGGTGGTTGCCACGGCGTCGTCTGCACCCAGGAAAGCGATGCGTTGATGTCCGAGCCGGAGAAGATGGTTGACGGCCATGATGGCGCCACCACGGTCATCTTCAAGGAACACGTCGACATCCGCGCCGGTTGCTTCACGGTCGATGACCACCACGGGAGTGTGCGGCAACCAAGTCGAAAGGTAGGACTGGTCCGAAGCGATGGGCACGAGAACCAGGCTGCTGATCTGACGGCGGAGGAGCGCCTCAACGATTGGACGCTCACGTGAAGGGTCGTCCCCCAAACTGGTTACCGCAATCGCGTGCCCGTGGGTTTTAGCGATCGAGTCAGCACCTTCTATGACCGAAGCGAAGAACGAGTCGGCAATGCTGGGTACCGCAATGGCCAGAAGGGATGCCTTGCCCTCCCTGAACGTCCGGGCCATCATGTTGGGCACGTAGTTCAGTGCGGCCATCGCGTCATTGACCCGTTTTCGCGTGGCCTTGGAGACGCTCTCTTCGTTCCGGAATACACGTGAGACGGTGCTTGCACTAACGCCAGCGTGAGCGGCCACATCGTGCATCGTTACCATTGAATGCCTCCCCTGCCCCGAGCCACTGCCTGTTGCGAGGGGCTCCCGGGGCCGATTATCTGCAGCATCAACTCTATGTGCTTACCCGATGAGTGCTATGACCGTTGCCTTGAGGCCAGCGCCGGCACATGTCCGGCGTGCGGGCCCACGGTTGTCAGGCCGGGGCCCGCGAGCCTTCGCGTTCGGGCTACTTTTGTGCGTCCCCCGCCGTCTGAGCCAGGGACTGGACCTGTTGCAGGGCAGCATCCACGCTCGTTCGGCCGGCATATACATCGGCAAATACCTGGGATGACTGGTTGCCCAGGTCCTGCCACTCAGGGATGGTGATGTACTGGATGCCCACGTATGGCTGCGCCGTAATGCCCGGTTGCTTCGGGTTCACCGCCAGCATCGAATCCTTCGTGATGTCAGCAAAAGCCGCCGCGGCCTGCTTGTATTCGGGAATCTCGTAGGTGGACACCCGGGATCCGGGCGGAACCCTGCTCCATCCGAGCTGGGAACCTACCAGCTTCCCGTAGTCCTTGTTGGTCGCCCACTTCATGAATTCCCACGCAGCATCCTGCTTCTTGGACGTGGAAGGGATGGCAAGGTTCCAGGACCACAGCCAGCCCGACTGGGCCGTCTTTTCGACGGGGGCTTGAACGTAGCCGACCTTTCCGGCGACCGTGCTGGCCTTCGGATCCTCAACCGTTCCTGCAGCGGAGGTTGCGTCGTACCACATCGCAGCCTTGCCCTGGGTGAAAAGGTTCAGGCACTCGGTGAAGCCGTATGAGACGGGATCAGACTGACCGGACTCCTTCAGCGTTGTGGAGAAGAAAGTCAGCGCGTCCTTGAAGCCCTGCTGGTTGACCTGGGCCTTCCAGTCCTTATCGAACCAGGCTCCGCCGAAAGTGTTCACCACGGTGTTGAGCGAGGCAATACCCTCACCCCAGCC
The DNA here is from genome assembly GCF_015040095.1 of Paenarthrobacter sp. YJN-5. Classification (NCBI taxonomy): domain Bacteria; kingdom Bacillati; phylum Actinomycetota; class Actinomycetes; order Micrococcales; family Micrococcaceae; genus Paenarthrobacter; species Paenarthrobacter sp. YJN-5. The sequence continues at coordinate 121,558 of NZ_CP053544.1, read as the reverse complement.
TGGCTTGCCACGAAGGCAGATGCCGGCGTGATCGGTGGTTTTCAATTTCTTGGCCAAGTCTGCGACCTGGGTCCACGTCGGTTTCTCCGGCATGGTCAGCCCGGCAGCTTCAAACATCGACTTGTTGTACATCAGCATCGAAGACTCACCGTAGAACGGGGCCGCGTAGAGGTTTCCATCCACCGACACTGACGTGCGAACTGGCTCAAAGAAATCGTTCACATCGTAGGACGAATCCTTGTTGGCAAAATCGGACAGGTTCGTCAGCCACCCGTTCTTCTGCCAAAGCGGCACTTCATACGCGCCCACGGTAACGATGTCGTACTGGCCGCCCTGGGTTGCCACGTCCTTCGTCACCGCATCACGCAGGTCGTTCTCCTGCATCTGGATGAAGTTGACCGAGATGTTCGGGTGGGACTCCTCAAACTTGCTCTTGAGCTGCTCCATGTCCTTCATCTGTGGGTTGCTGACCGTAGCCAGATTCAGGGTGACCTTTTCAGTCCCACCTGAGCCTCCGGCTCCCGAGCAACCACTGAGAGCAACAACCAAACCAAGCAAAGCGGCGCCGGCTGCGGCGGGTTTGGGCCGCAGCCATGTTTTTCCAAGCATGTGATGAAACCTCCCTGTTTCGAATGCGAACGGTCTTCAAGCTAGATGGAAAATGGCATCGATGTCAATGGCTCTATTGCGCGGATGGCATCGATGCCATAATTTGGTCATGTTGAACGCCGCTCTGGCCCAAAAAACTTCGCTGAGCGGACCAAACCAAGATTGAACGGATGACCTAAGTGACTGAATTTGACCCCGATGCCGTCGTGGTCTGTGGAGTTCCCGGCAGTGGCAAGACCACATTTGCCCGAGAGTTGGCCCGCGTCTTGAAGTGGCCCATTCTCGATCTGGACACTCTGACCAATCCCCTGTTCGAGTACGCCGGAGGGGAGTACCTCGTCGACGTGCCCAAGGCCGAGCCTGCTGGCAGGGCGAGCGTTAACGATGTGCGCTACGGGTGCCTCTACGACACGGCCCGCGAAAACCTGCTGCTGGGCAACAACGTCATTCTGGTAGCCCCTTTTACCTCCGAGCGGACCTACCCCGAAGCCTGGAACCGCCTCGTGGAGAAGCTCGGCGTTCCTTCCTCGAGCGTCCATCTCGCCTGGATGGACACGCCGCTGCTGGAGATCGTGGACCGGGTACGGAAACGAGGGGCGGCACGTGACCTGGAAAAGATCCAGGAGCCTGAGACTTTCCTCTCCCCCGACGTGATGCGCCGTCCAGGTGTCGAGCACATCCGTATCGAGGGACTTCTTGACCAGTCGGTGCAAATCGAGCGGTTCATCGCAGACCTCTCGCCCCGAATCAACTCACCGATGGCACGGAAGTACGTAGCGCAGACCAACACGCCCGCACATTAGCCACGTGAGCGCAGCGTCCCAAACCAGTAGCCCCACACAAATTTCCCACCCGAACGCTCTAAACATCAGGAGAAGCCCCATGAACGAACTCACCACCCTCGAACGCCGCGCAATGAGCGGGATTTCGACTCCCAGCGGCAAGATGCTCATCGTGGCCGCGGACCAGCGCAACGGCATGAAGGCCGTCATGAACGACGCACCGGCCGGCCCGGAATCGGTCACGGCCGAGCAACTGTACGACGCCAAGGCGGACCTCGTACGCTATCTGGGCAACGCGGCCCCTGCCATCCTGCTTGACCCGGAAGTTGCCCTGCCGGGAGTCGCTGAAGACGGCACCCTCGCCCGGGAGACCTCCCTGGTCATCGGGATGGACGCATCCGGTTTTGAAACCGTCGACGGCCTCAAATACACCCGCTTCGTTGAAGGGATGTCACCGCGCCGAGTCCGTGACCTCGGCGGGGACGTGGCCAAGATGCTCTGGTACATGCGCCCCGACAAGCAAGGCGCCGACTCGAGGGTCGCAGACGAAATCCGGGATCTGGTGAAGGCCTGCGCCGACGAAGGTCTTCTGCTCATCGTCGAAATCCTGACCTACCGTCTTGAGGGCGAGTCTGAAACCGACTACGCGGCCGCCTTCCCGGGCTTGGTAGCCGGTGCCGCGAAACTGTCCGTCGAGTGCGGGGCCAAGGTCCTCAAGCTGCAGTTCCCCGGTTCAGCCGAGGCCTGCGCAGCCGTGACCACCGCCGCCGCCGGCGTGCCGTGGGCAGTGCTTTCCGCCGGGGTCGACCACGCCACGTTCATCGGTCAGGTCAAGACCGCGGTCGCCAACGGTGCAGGCGGGGCCATGGCTGGCCGTTCCCTCTGGAAAGACAGCCTCGCCGTCTCTGCCACCCGGCGTCAGGAACTGCTGAACGCCAATTCACTGCCCCGCCTGCGCGAACTTGAAGCAGCGTTGGGCGGCACCCAGGCATAGTGATCGATCCGGTCACTATGAGCTAACGGTTGTGGTTCCCCGCCGGAGCCGGGGAACCACAACCGCACCCGTTGCAGTGCAGCAACCCACTATCCTCGCATCGAGAGAGAAACGATCATGTCCATCACCATGGTGAAGCCGGCTACGTCGACGAAGAAAAGCCGGAAAATTGTACTAACCGACCGGGACAGGAGGGGCCTCCGACTGGCGCGCGCCCTGGTCTGGCCAGCACTTATCGTGGCCATACTGATCACGCAGATCCCATTCCTGGTCACCGTCTACTACTCGTTCCGCAAGTGGAACCTCCTCCGCCCCGGAGACCAGCAATTCGTCGGTTTCGACAACTACGTTTCCGTGATCGCGAACGGTGCGTTCTTCTCGTCCCTGTGGGCCACCGTGCTGATCGTCGCTTCAAGCGTGTTCATCTCACTCGTGCTGGGGATGCTGCTCGCCCTCCTTCTGGACCGCAAGTTCATGGGCCAAGGACTGGCACGCACGCTGCTCATCACCCCGTTCCTCATGATGCCCGCGGCCGCTGCATTGATCTGGAAATGGTCCATGCTGGATTCGAACGTGGGCATGGTCAACTGGGGTCTGTCACTGGTCGGCATTCCACCCGTGTCGTGGAATACCGACTACCCCGTCCTAACGATCATCATGGTCCTCATCTGGCAGTACACACCCTTCATGATGCTCATCCTCCTGGCAGGCCTGCAGAGCCAACCCAACGACATCCTCGAAGCCGCCGCCGTGGACGGCGCAGGCCCCATCAGGACCTATTTCTCCCTCACGCTGCCCCACCTGAGGCAGTACGTGGAACTTTCCGTCCTCTTGGGAGCAATTCTTCTTCTGCAGGTCTTCGACCCGATCGCCATCATGACCCGCGGAACCGGCGGCACGAAGACCCTTTCCTACCTGCTCTACGAGCGGGCATTCGTCGGACTGGAGATAGGCGAAGCCGCAGCCTATGGCGTCCTCTCCGTATTGGTGACCATCGTGGTCGCCACCATCGCGCTACGGACACTCTTCAAAATCTTCAAGTCGGAAGGAATACGGTAATGAGCTCTTCCTCAACACGGGTTCGTCCGCCAGCGGCCACCCACGCACACTCCACAGGGCACACACCACGCCGAACGGCTCCGATCAAGCGTCAAATCGGTTCCGTAGTGCTGACTGTCCTGACCTGGGCGGTGACCGTGGGGTTCTTCTTCCCCGTCGCCTGGATGGTTTTCACGGCGTTCAAGACCGAACGGGACGCGGCCACCACTCCCCCGACGCTCTTTGCAGAGCTCACTCTTGAGAATTTCGCAAAGGTGCTTGACCGCGGTTTCGCGGCCTACTTCACGAATTCGCTCAGTGCCAGCCTGATCTCCACCCTCATCGTGATGGTCCTCGCGATCCCGGCCGCGTACGGACTGTCCGTGCGACCAATCCGCAAATGGACCGACGCCCTGTTCTTCCTCATTTCCACGAAGTTCATGCCCGTTGCGGCCGCCGTCATCCCGATTTACCTGCTCCTGAAGAACTTCGGCCTGCTGGACAACATTTCTGCACTGTCCATGCTGTACGTAGGAATGAATCTGCCCCTGGCGGTGTGGATGATGCGCTCGTTCCTCAGCGAGGTTCCTACGGAGATCATCGAAGCTGCACAAATTGATGGGGCGAATTTCCGAACAGAACTAATCCGGGTAGTGCTGCCAATGGTCGCCCCGGGAGTCGCTGCGGCCGGATTGATCTGCTTCATCTTCGCCTGGAACGAGTACTTCCTCGCCAGCCTCCTGACATCGACCGTGGCCAGAACAACGCCACCCTTCCTGGGCAGTTTCATTGACGGCCGCGGACAGTTCCTCGCCGTGCTTTCAGCAGCGGCGACCCTTGCGGTCCTGCCGGTCGTCATCGCAGGATGGGCCGCACAAAAGAAATTGGTCCGAGGCCTGGCCATGGGCGCCATCAAATAACAGCACGACTCCGGTAAGCGCGCACACACAAGAACCTAGAAACGAGCGAAATGAACGCCATAACCATGAAACGAGTTGTTGTCCGTCCGGAGGGGATTGTCCTTACTGACGTGCCGAAGCCCGCGCCGGAGGCCCATGAGATTCTTGTCGAGACGACGGTCACGGGGGTCTGCGGCTCGGACACGCACGCCGCTGCGGGGCATCACCCATTCGTTCCGTTGCCCTACAACCCGGGCCACGAAGTAGTCGGGATCGTCCGGGAAGTGGGCGCGTCCGTGACCGGTATCAGCGTCGGGGACCACGTCACCGTCGAACCCACGCTGCCGTGCTGGACCTGCAAGATGTGCACCACGGGCCGGTCCAATATCTGCGAAAACCTGCGGTTCTTCGGCTGCGGCTACGACCAGGGCGGGATGGCCGATTTCTTCACCATCCCCGCGAACCGGGTGCACGTCATCCCGGCAGGGATGACGGACCTGCAGGCAGCACTGATCGAACCGCTCTCCACCCCCGTCCACGCCGTCCGGCTCTCCGGCGGAGTCGAAGGCAAAGCCGTCGTCATCATCGGCGCGGGCACCATCGGGCTGCTCGTCCTGGCCGCCGCCCGGCACGCCGGGGCGCGGAAGATCGTGGTCACCGACATGCTCCCGAGCAAACGCGAACGTGCGCTGCGCCTGGGCGCCGACGCCGTCCTGGAAGCAGACCGCCCCGACCTGGTCCAGGCCGTCCGCACGGAACTGGGCGAAAGCGCCGACGTCGTCTTTGACTGCGTCTCCATCCAGTCCACGATCGACCTGTCCGTGAAGCTGGCCTCCAAGGGCGGCACCGTCATGGTCGTCGGCGTCCCGGCCAAACCCGTCACCGTGGCCCTGCCCGAACTCCAGGACCTCCAGGTACGACTCCAAGGCAGCGCCACCTACATGCCCGAAGACTACGAAGAAGCCATCAACATCATCCAGGCCGGCAGCGTCACCGCCGAGGACTTCATCACCTCACAGTTCTCCTTCGACAACGTCGCCGAGGCCTTCCGCGCCTCCGCCGCCGGAGAAGAAGTCAAAGTCGTCCTCACCCGAACCGCCTGAGATTAGGGCCAACATTAGAGCCCATCGTGCCTATTCATCAAAAGAGCAACGCGGTCTGACGTCAGGCTTGACCACACCCCAACCTGACGTCAGAATCCGTCGGACATAGCGTCGGATTAGGGCCGGAAAGTTGATTTCGTGACGACCTGCAGTGCAGGTCTGTGACTTCAATCTGACACTACTGCCACTCTCAGGACGGGGACGCGGATGGGCGGCGAGGGGGTGGTTCCGCACGCATTTTCCCTTGTTTTCCCTGGGAGGCGAGTGTAGAACGTCGCTATGGGCCATCGGCGGAAGTCGCCGGGCGGTGTCCTTGGCGTCTGTGTTGTTCTCCTGTTGATGGGTTGCACGGGAGGCGGCCCTGAGCCTGCGCCTGAGGTCTCCACCGCTGCGGAACCAACGGATTCGCTGGAGCAGACCGTGCAGGGATTCATTGCGGACGGTGTCAGCTCTGTTGTCGTGCAGGTCCGGTGGCCTGGCGGCGAGTGGTCCAAAGGGTTTGGGCTGCGGGACCCGTATGGGCGCGAACCGGCACAGCCGCAGGACCGTTTCTCGATTGGCAGCGTGACGAAATCGATGGTCGCCACTGCCACGTTGCAGCTCGTCGACGACGGCCTTATCGCTCTGGATGACCCGGTGAACGCCATGCTCGAAAGCTTCGGTGCGGGGTTGAAACCGCCGACGCCGATCACCGTCCGCCAGCTGTTGAACCTCACCTCGGGCATGCCTGACTATGTCAAGGCCCTTGAGCGGACCAATCCACCCCAGGATGTGGTCTCTACGAGCGTGAGCGTCCAGCATGGCATGGAACTGACAGCCGCCCTGCCGTGGGATTGGCGGAACGTGGGCTTCTTCTCCTACTCAAACAGCAACTACCTGGCCTTGGGACAACTGGTTGAAAAGCTTCGTGGCCGGCCACTGGACGATGTACTCCGGGAACGCGTTTTCGGGCCCCTTGGACTTGATCGGACATCACTGAGCAACAGGGATCGGGCCGCGCCGGACAACCTGAGGGCATACATGTCGGTGGGTGGCGGCCGGCTTGAGATCACCCAACCTGAGGTCGTGACTGGCTCACCGGCAGGTGGAGTGGTGTCCTCAACCGAGGACGTCAACGACTTTTACCGTGGTCTCCTCAGCGGAGCTTTGTTGTCGCCAGGGACGCTGCAAGAGATGAAATCGGTCAAGTCCATGAACTACGGACTCGGCATCACCAGGTTCCCCGACGCTTGCTCGTCATCAGCGTACCGGTACGGACATTTCGGCTCTGTCTACGGCTACCTCACCTCGTCCATCTCCAGCGAAGACGGCAGCCGGCAAATCACCCTGGCCATGGCCTTACCCACTCTGCCAAGTGAAACGCCCGACCCCGTCACTGGCCGCCGCATCGATCAATACATCTCACAGATGGAACTCGCCGCGCAGAAAACCCTCGACCAACTGTGCTGAGGCGCGGACTGTTATCCGGCGGGATGGCCGTGAGTGCAGGAACTCTCGCCGGGTGCCATCTCATGGCCATACAAGCAGGTACGTTCCGGCGCCCGTGGAGCGTCGTGATGGGACCAGAACAAGCTGCTGGTCCCGCCGGTGACACCGGCATCCTCACGTTTGAGCCAGTCACCCAAATGCCGGCTCAACCGGGGGTGAGGTTTGCCCGGATTGGGTTTCTGGCCGGTGTTCTTCTTCATAACCATGGTTTCCTCCTTGCGCTGGTTCAAGCTCTCGCGGGGCTTGACCGGGCAACCGGATCAGCTCCCCTTTCCGCAACGCTTGAGCCACTAACCTCACCCGGCCTGAGCATCACCTTCAGGTTTGAACTCTGGAAGGCGACGGAAGAGCCAGCACTAAATCAGGTCTACGCTCGCAATGCAACGGCGTCAATGAGCCGATAAGACACCGCCGACATGCTGGGGGAAATCGTGCCGGACGTCCCGCGCAGGGAGTGGGATGAGCCGGCCTGCGCCGGGTGGCCGCCGCCGAAGGTCTCTACCGGGACGTGGACGCAGCCGACGAAAAACACTGTTCGTTGCAAGCAGTCACGGAACTGCAAAAGGAAGTCAGCCGCACTGAAGCTTCCCTCGTCAGGAAAGCCCGGCAGGCGGGCCTCTCCTGGGAAGCGATCGCACTGTGCCTCGGCGTGAGCAAGCAGGCCGTTCATCGCAAGTACGGGAAGCAGTAGGGGCAAAGCGGGCGTCTAAATAGCTCGAAGGAAATTGACGGCCGCTCACAGAAGGTAACCTCCCGCCGTCGTCACAGGGATCGGAGCCTATTCTGGGGAAGTAACCGCCTGTAGAGAGCAGAAGGAAGCCCATGCCCAGCCCCGACCGCCCCCTCCGTAAGCTTGGATTCCTCACCATCGGCCTGTTCGACCCCGCGGACCCCGCAGCGGGCCACCTGTCCACGCTGGAGATCATCGAGCTCGGCGAACGGCTGGGGTTCGACTCCGCATGGCTGCGTCACAGGCATCTGCAGTTCGGCATCTCCTCACCGGTGGCGGTCATGGCGGCAGCGAGCCAGCGCACGTCGAGGATCGAGCTCGGCACCGCCGTGACTCCGCTGGGCTGGGAAAACCCCTTGCGCCTCGCGGAGGATCTGGCCACTGTTGATCTGCTCAGCGGGGGTCGCATCAACCCGGGCGTCAGCGTCGGGGAGCCCATGACGTACAGCACCGTGAAACATGAGCTCTACCCTGGCTCTGCGGACACGGAGGACTTCAGCTATTCGCGGGTGGAACGGTTCGCGCGCCTGGTAGCGGGGGACAAAGTGCGTGAGTTTTCCGGCAAGCAGGGCGTTGTGGAGGAGTTCTCCGACCGGGTTGAGCCCCACTCTCCCGGCCTGCGTGACCGGCTTTGGTACGGTGCCGGAAGCTTGAAGTCCGCCATCTGGGCCGGCGAACACGGCTTCAACCTGCTCTCCAGCAGCGTCATCTTCCCGGAAAAGGACCAGGTCCCGGACTTCGCAGCGGTACAGCAGGCGCAGATCCGGGCCTTCCGTGATGCGGCAGCGCGCGCCGGACACGCAAACGCCCGGGTCTCGCAGGGCCTGGTAGTCGTTCCCACCGACTCGGCCTCGACGACCCAGCGGGAAAAGTACCGGCGCTACGTCGATGAGCGCACACCCCGCACGCTCACGCCGCAGGGACCGAAGGGCATGATGTTCGCCGCGGACCTTATAGGCTCCAGCGACCAAATCGCGGAGCAACTGCACGCACACGGAGGCTTCCAGGAAGTGGACGAGGTGGCGTTCGCACTGCCCTTCAGCTTCGACCACGAGGACTACGTGCAGATCCTCACGGACATCGCGCAGAAGTTGGGGCCGGCTCTGGGCTGGGCTCCGGCTTACTGATAGCTAACGGCCCTTAACCACGACGGCGGACTGGTCACCCGCCGCTCAACCGGCCACGCGCCGCGTCACCCGGCTGCGTTAACCGCCCGATCGCATGTCGAACTGGGCCGCAGATTCCCTGAGCAGGCGGGCAACCGTATCCACGGGCAGGCTCGTTGGCTTCTTCCTGTCGAAGCGCCGGAGCGCAATGTGCCGGGTACCAAGGCCCGGAACATCGAGGATGTCCACCTGGTCATGGACGACGCCGGTCAACGCCAAGGTGGGCACGATCGCCACTCCCTCGCCGGCCGCGACCAGGGCAAGGGCGGTGAGCGTATCGACATACTGGTGCACGGTCTCGATCCGCACTCCGGTGGAATGACGGAGGCGCCCCAGCACGGCACTGTTGGCGGCGGACTGTTCGACTCCCAACCATGGCAACGGGAGCCGGCTGAGGTCGATGGCTTCGGTAGCGAGCAAGGAACCTGCGGGAACTACCAAATTCCACGGTTCGTCCAGCAGCGGCTCCTGCACCATGCCAGCAGGGAGCGGCCGCTGTTCAGCCGCCGTCGAATCCTGCTCGATGACCAAGGCGTCAAGCTGCCGTTGGCGCAGCAGCCGCATCAAGGGCGGGAAGGCGTCCTCAACGATCTCAATCCGCAATTGCGGGTATTGGCTGCGCCACTCGGGGATCCGCGGAATGACAACCGTCCGCATGAAACTGGTGAATCCGCCGATTCGAACGACGCCAGAAACCTTGGCTTCGCCCTCCATCCGGGCCCGCGCAACATTGAGCGCCCGTTCGATCTCTTCGCCCGCTTCCGCCATCGCCAAGCCAGCGGGCGTCAGCACCGAACCTTTGGGGGTCCGCTGAAGCAGGGCCTGGCCCACTTGGTGCTCGAGTTTGGTGAGTTGCTGGGACACCGCGGACGGTGTGAGCCGCAGTTCATCGGCGGCTGCAAGCACCCCGCCAGTGCGCGCCACAGCCAGCAAAACCAGGAGTCGACGGGGGTCCATGTCCATGTTAAGCAACTCTAAATACCGGCTTCAGAAGATTGCAATTGATCTAAACCAGGACGTGCCCCAATATTTATCTCATAGCCGCAAGTTCCACGTCTTCGCGGCCCTCCTCTTACGCGCAAGGCCGCTATTGTCGTGCGCCCGATTTACGAAAGGATTCCACATGGAACTGCTCTGGGAAGTGACCGGATGGGCTGGCGCGGCGGCGATGCTCGGCGCCTACTTGGCGGTGTCCATGGGGTGGCTGCAGCCTGGACGTAAATTCCAGACCGTCAACCTCTTTGGGTCCTGCGCATTCATCATCAATGGCACCCTCCACGGCGCCTGGCCGTCAGTGGCCACCAACGTTGCCTGGTTCGTCATCTCGGCCGTAGCGCTCTACCGCATGCGCGACAAGAAGCCGGTTGCCGCCGTCGTCGTCGAGGTTCCAAGCCGCGCACCGGAAACCGGTGCGCAGTTGATCATCCCGGGAGCCCCGGCCGCCTCCGTAACAGCCGCCGCGTAGCGGGGCATCTCCCTCAGTCCACGAACTCCGACTGGGTCTCGATGAAGTCCCAGTCGGCCGCCGTCAATCCACCGCTGAGATTGTCCGGATGCGGTCCGCCGGCTTCGGCAATGTGTTGCAGCACCTGCAGCGGAAGTTCTTCGGCCCGGAGGTTTTCCCGCAGCCATTCCTTGCTGTCCAGGTGAAGATCGAGCCACCACATGAAGATTTCCATCGCACGCCGCCTTCCGTCGACTCATCGCCAAGTGAGACCACGGATTAACGGTAGGCCCGGCCCGGTATGCCTACAAGGACCCGCTGATAAAACCCCTTGTAAGGAACCTCCGTCAGGGCCAATCTGTACGTAGGAACCACGAGGGATCCGCGATGGATTGTGACATCGAGCTGGAGATCGGCACCGGCTCAACACGCGGTGAGTACACGGTGCATGTGGTCCGTGCACCGGCGGGAGGCCACGCGTCCGGCCGCTTCACCTTGGACATCGACGGCATCCACGGCAGGCTCCCCCAACTGGAAGCCACCGTCCTTGCCTCGGCCGTCGCAGCCCGGCGGACGCTTCCGGTTGCCGAAGTTGCCGTTCGTGAAGTGGGCCAACAACTGTTCCAAGCCCTTTTCACCCGGGAGGTTTACGGCACCTACCGCGCCAGCCTCGGCGCAGCGCAACATGCCGGCCAGCAACTCCGCGTGGTCCTGCGGCTGGCCGCCCCCGAACTGGCCACCATGCCCTGGGAAACCCTGTTCGACCCCGAAACGGAAACCTACCTCTGCCAGACGGAGCCCCTGCTGCGGCACATCCCCGCCCCGGATTACCACCAGAACCCGCTGGACGTCGCCCCGCCGCTGCGGATCCTGGGTATCGTCGCCTCGCCCCGCGACCTCCCCGCCCTTGATGTCCAAGCTGAGAAGGACCACCTCACCCAGGCCTTGGCCGGTCCCGCGGAGGAGGGCCGGGTGGAACTCGTTTGGACCAGGAGCGGCACTTGGGACGACATCCAGTCCATGCTCCTCGCCGGCCCTTGGCATGTGGTCCATTTCGTTGGACACGGCGACTATGACTCCCGCACCGACGAGGGCCGCATCGCGCTGGTCGGCAACGATGGCCGCGCCGCCATGGTCCGCGCCGTCAGGTTGATGGCCCTCCTGAGCGTTGCCGCACCCCGGCCACGGCTGGTGGTGTTAAACTCGTGCTCCTCGGGCGAGATGGGCCAGACGGATCTCTTCTCCGGCACCGCATCCGCCTTGGTCAGGAGCGGTATCGGAGCGGTGGCTGCCATGCAGTTCGCCATCAGCGACTCCGCCGCCATCGCCTTTGCACACGGCTTCTACGCGGCCATCGCCAACGGCCGCACAGTGGATGAGGCCGCCCGCATCGGGCGCATCTCCGTCATGGCCAGCCCGGATGGCACCCTCGAATGGGTGACGCCTGCCCTGTACGTCCGCGGCGGTTCAACGCAGCTGTTTTCCCTGCAGGGCACCCCGCGCGGTCGCACCCAAGCGGAACGTACGACGCCGGCAACGGCCTCAGGCGGGCAGCCCGCCTCGGCGCCCGCTGCCTATGCGACCCCTGCCGGTTCTCCGGATCCCGCAACCACCAAACCACTGCCGGAAAGCACACCGGGGCGGGCATCAACCGGTGACAACGACACGGACCAGATCCGCCGGAGGGCGCAACTGCGTGCCCTGTATGTGGAGGCATCGGCCGAGTTGCGGGCCAAACACTACGAACAAGCGCTTGAATCCTTCAACGACCTCCTGACTTTGGAACCCGGTTACAGGGATGCTGTGGCGCTTAGGGACTCAGCAAGCAAGCGGCTCAGCGAAGAACGGGCTTACCGGGAAGCCGTGGCTGCGGAGGAATCCGGGGACTGGATCGCGGCGGCAGAAGGCTTCGCGAAGGTGCTAAACAGTCCTTACTACCCGGACGCTTCCCGCCGCAAGGAAGGCTGCGAGCGCAAGCAACGCATCTCCGACCTCCAAGGAGAACTCCGCTACCACCACTCCAAGGGTTCGTGGGAGGCGGTCATTGATGTTGCCAAGGAGCTCAGGACCCTTGATCCGGGTGCTGCAGATCCGGACGGGCACACAACCGCAGCGAAGGCTGAGCTCAATAAAACCGTCCCGGAGGCCGACTCGGAGGAAGAGCACGGCTCCTACACCGCCTACGATCTGCCAGCCCCGAAGAAGCAAGCCACCGCCCCGACCAAAGCGAAGGCACCCGGCCAAGTGCCGCCGTCGGGCTCTGACGAACCTCTCTGGAAAGCGGCCCCGCGGCCGCACCTGCCGCTCGCCGGCACCACGATCGCGTGGGCGGGGGCAGCGCTGGCAACCGCCGGCGGGTTGGGGGCCGGGTTCGTGGTGTTCTTCATGTGGTTCGACCAGAACTCCTGGCAGGACAACGGGGGCGACATTGTGCTCCGCACCCTTTACGGCGTCGTCACGGCGTTCGGCTATCTGCTCCTTGTCATCGCCGGGCTCCCGGACCACACAGCGCAGGGGCGGTTGGCGATGACCGGGTTGGTGGTTTCGCAAGGTGTGTTCGGACTGGCCGGGCTCAACTACACGGTGGAGGCAGCCGCCGTCGTGGGCAGTTTTGCGGTGGCAGGATTCGGGCTGTGGGCCGGAGTGCTGGCCATGCGGTACCCGGCGCAGCACACGTTGGCCTGGCTTCTGCTGTTGCCCACGGTGCTGCAACCCATCATCTGGATCCAAGGGAAAGGCGTGTTCATGGTGAGTTGGTACATGACGCAGGCATTGCCGTTGCTGCTGCATCTGGTGTTGCTGTGCGGGGTTGGCATCGCGTTCATTGTGACCGCCCAACGCTTGGTCAGCATGCGGGGCATGGGCGTTGCGATTAAGGACGCGCCATGAGCCGCCTGGTTGAATTCGCCACGGACGACGGCGGCACCGTGGTTGTGGAGGTGGCCAGCACGGCCGGGAGCCTCGTGACGAGGGGCGGGGATCACGCGGCCGAACATTCGGGGGTGTTTGCCCGGGCCCAACAGACGTTCCAGCGGGCGCTGGAGCACGTCAGGCCTGCGGTCCAAGGCGTCATCGACGAACTCCTGAGCCTGGAGAACCGTCCGGATGAGCTGAGTGTGGAGTTCGGGATCGATCTTCATGCCGAGGCCGGCGCGTTCATTGCCTCGGCCAGCACGGGTTCCAACTTCAAGGTGTGCCTGACGTGGAACAAATCCGCCGCCCCAAGCAATCCCGAGTAACCCCGCCCAACCCCGCCGCCCCAAGCGAACCCCCAAACCCAACTGGGTCGCATCAGAGCATGTTTTGAGCCCTGAAAACGCGCACTATTGCTACCCAGTTGGGGGCCGGGGAGCCTGTTCAAGGGCAGGCCGCAGCGCAACAATAAGGTATGGTCGGCGAAGAATTCAGCGGACGCATTCCATTGGTTGTAGGGGTGCTGCCGGATCAGCACGTGGAGGTCCTGCAGACGGCCCGCGCACTGGCCGAGCAACTCGGCGTGCCCCTGGTCTGCGCATATGTGGACGAGGCGAGTTACCTCGTGGAGTGGGATCCGTCGCGGGAGACCCACAGGATGTCGCTGCACCCGGAGAAGGACGACGAGGACGTGGCCGCCATCCGGAACGACCTCGGCAAGGAAATCGCAGAAGCCATGGAGGGCGGCTCGGCAGACTGGACCTTGCGGCTTCTGGCAGGTGACCCGGCCCGGGCCCTGGGCAGGCTGGCCGAGGACATCAAGGCTTCAATGATCATCGTCGGCACTCCCGAGCCCGGGCTTGGGCACCGGATTTCTGAGGCATTGAACGGTTCGGTGGCCGCGTGGTTGAGCCATCATCAGCGCCGTCCGGTGTTGATTGTGCCGCAGAAAAAGCGGCCGGATCACACGCCGGGAAAATAAAGCGAAAGTACTAATTCCAAGTGGTGGCAATGCCGTCACACCCAACGTAGAGTTGTTACTGCAGGTCAGCGGAAGCGCCTGCCACAAAGCTGCTCCGGAGTGCGTATCCCCCAATAACGCACTCCGGAGCTTTTGTTTAACCAGCTGAACCAGCGTGGCGTCGGCGGGATCGCGTGCCGTCACAACCGACATTGAAGCCAAAACGGCCCCGACACGCCGTTTTTGGGGCGGGTCGGGGCCGTTTCGCAGCCAAAGCAGGTGGTGGCGGCACGGGACCGCGGGAAGTACGACGCCGGCACCCACCGCAGGCGCGGCGGCTCACCAAGCGCGGCACCCACCGCAGGCGCGGCGGCTTACCTCACGAACGTGTACAGCAGGGCCGCCATGCCGAAGCCCACAATGGACAGGACGGTTTCCAGGACGGTCCAGGTTTTCAGGGTGTCCTTCACTGACATGTTGAAGTACTTGGAGATGATCCAGAACCCGCCATCGTTGACGTGGCTGGCGATGATGGAGCCTGAGGAGATGGCCACAACAATCAGGGCGAGCTGCGGCTGGCTGTATCCGGAGGCGAGGCTCGGCGCGAGGATGCCACCGGTGGTCACGATCGCCACCGTGGCCGATCCCTGTGCGATGCGCATGCCGGCGCTGATCACGAAGGCCGAAAGGATGATGGGAAGGCCCGCCTGGGACAATGTGTCCGCAACAGCCTTGCCGACGCCGGTGGCTGAGAGGACTGCCCCGAAGAACGCGCCGGCACCGACCACCAGCAGGATCATGCCCACGGGCCGCAGTGAGGACCCGGTGATCTCGCTTAGTTCGGCGGCGGTCATGCCGCGGCGGATGCCCAGGAGCCACATGGCCAGGAGCACGGCAACGGTCAGCGCAATGGCCGGGTTGCCGAAGAACTGGAGGGTGTCGCGGAAGGCGCCGGCCGGGGCGAAAATGTTGCCGAAGGTGCCGCCGAGGATGAGGATCATCGGCAGGCCGATGGCCAGGAGAACCAGGCCAATGGAGGGTTCGTGTCCGCGGGCGGTGTCCGCCTCTTCGATGATGCGGTCCTCGGGAACGTGGACCATCACACGCTTCCCGATCCACGTGCCCCACAAAATACCGGAGGCGAACCAGGCCGGGATGCCGCAGATGAGGCCCATGAGGATGATCCAGCCGAGGTCCACGTGGAACAAGCCGGCCGCAGCAACGGGTCCGGGGTGCGGGGGAAGGAAGGCGTGGGTCACGGAGAGGCCGGCCAACAGCGGCAGGGCATAGAGCGCGAGGGACTTGCCGCCGCGGATCGCCGCAACGTACACCAGCGGCGCGAGCACGAAGATGCCGATATCGAAGAACACGGGGATGCCCAGCACAAAGCCGGTGATACCCATCGCGAGCGGCGTTCCCTTCTCCCCGAAGATCTTCACCAGCCGGCCAAGGAGCACCTCGGCACCGCCGGACCGTTCGAGGATCGCGCCAAGGACGGTACCCAGGCCGATGATCACCGTGATGTGCCCGAGGATTCCGGCGAAGCCCTTTTCGATGAGGGCGTCGCTGCTCTTGGTGGCCGATCCCACCAGGGCCTCCACCGAGATGCCGCCCACCAGGGCCACCAGCACGCCGGTTCCCACCAAAGCGATGAACGGTTCGAGTTTGACCTTGATGATCAGGAACAGGAGGAGCGCAATGCCGGCGCCTGCCAGGAGGAGCAGGCCGGCGGTATCGTGCCGCAGCCAGTCGAGGAATTCATTCATGGACGTGTCTTTCCGGGTAGTCCTACTTGAGGGTGCCTGTGAAGGCGGCGGCACGGGCCGCGATGTCTGCCCAGTCGCCGGCAGCAACTGCCGCTGGCGGTACTACGCTGGTGCCGCAGCAGACTGCGGCAGCACCGGCGTCGAGGTAGCTCTTGGCGTTGGAGGCGTCGATGCCCCCGGAGGGCAGCAGTCGGATTCCCGGGAAGGGTCCTTGCAGGTCCTTCAGGTAGGCGGGTCCGAGCTGGCGGGCAGGGAAAATTTTGACGGCGGCCGACCCCAAATCGAGAGCCTGGGCGATCTCGGTGGGGGTCATGGCGCCGAGGCTGAACGGGACACCGGCGGCGGTTGCGACGGCGGCTACCTCGGGCCGAAGCCCGGGCGTCACCAGGAACTTCGCACCGGCGTCGATCGCAGCGCGCGCTTGGTCACCGGTCATGACCGTGCCGATCCCGACGGCGGCACCATGGTCCGCTGCCGTTTCCGCCGCGCGTTGGACGTGCTTGAGCACGTCAGGCGTGGTGAAGGTCAGTTCGACGCTGCGGATGCCGCCGTCGGCCAGCGCCCGGCACAGCTCGGCAGCGTCCGTGATGGACGGCGCGCGGACCACCGCCAGGGTGCGGTCGGCCTCGAGCTGATGGATGAATTCTTCGGGGGTCATTGCTTTCCTTCTCGGTTGATTCCGATTTCCCGGGTGAGGCCGTCACGGTGCCGGCGGAGGGCGCGACCGGCACGTGCGCCGGTGGGCCGGCCGCCGTCGATCGCAGCCGTTCCGTTGACGAACACGTAGTGGATGCCGCTGGCGGCTTGGCGGGGATTGTCGAAAGTGGCTTCGTCGCGGATGGTTTCCGGATCGAAAAGTACGACGTCGGCGGCGAACCCTTCGCGGATCAGTCCCCTGTTGCGGAGCTTGAGTCGTGCGGCAGGCCGGCCCGTCAGGTGGTGGACCATGTCCTCGAGACTCAGCAGTCCGAGGTCGCGTGAGTAGTGGCCGAGGTAGCGCGGGAATGTGCCCCACGCCCGCGGGTGGGGCTTGGCGCCGACCAACAGCCCGTCGCTGCCGCTGGTGTGCGTGCGGTGCTTCATGATGGTTTGGACATTTTCTTCGTGGCCCACGTGCTGCAGGATTCCGGTGCCCAGGCGGTCATCGGTGAGGATGCGGGCGAACACATCGAACTCTTCCTCTCCTGTTTCCGCGGCGATGTCCTTGATGGTCCGGCCCACGTAGCCTGCGAGCGCAGGGTTTTGGACGCCGCTGATTTCCAAGGTGTCCCATTCGGCCACAACCCCGTGGCAGCCGTCCGAACCGTAGATCTCCACGGTTTCGCGGATGCGTGCCCTCGTGGCGGGGTCGGATAGGCGTGCAAGGGTTGCTTCCGTTCCTCCCGCGGATGCCCAACCGGGAAGGATCGCGCTCAGCGTGGTGGCGCCGGGAAGGTAGGGGTAGGTGTCCAGGGTGATGTCCGCACCTTCATCGAGTGCGGAGTCGATCAGGTCCAGGAGTTCCCCGGCACGGCCTTTGTTCTCGGCAAAGTTCATGGTGGCGTGGGACAGATGCAGGGCACATCCGCTGTGCCGGCTTAGGTCGATCATCTCGGCATAGGCGCCCAGGGCATTCTTGCCGTAGGAGCGGTGGTGCGGGGCGTAGAACCCTCCCAGTTCACCGACAACCCGGCACAGTCCGGCCAGCTCTTCCGTTGTTGCGTACATGCCCGGGGTGTAGGTGAGCCCGGAGGACATCCCCACGGCGCCTTCCTCCATCGCGGCGCGGACAACACCCTGCATCCGCTGCTGTTGTTCCGGGGTGGGATCACCTTCGTCGAAGCCCATCACCATGGCCCGCACGGTTCCTTGCGGCACGAGGTAGGCGGCGTTGGTGGCGATCCTCCCGCCGGAATCTTCAGCGTCCAGGCGGTCCAGGTACTCGCCGACGCTGCGCCAGTTCCAGTCGAAATTCGCCGGGTTGCCGTTCCAGCCGGCGATCTTCTCCCGAACGCCTGCCAATGTTGCATCGTCCACGGGTGCGTAGGAGAGCCCGTCCTGGCCCAGCAGTTCAGTGGTGACGCCTTGGCTGAGTTTGGCGTAGTGGTCCCGGTTGACCAGCAGCTGGAGGTCGGAGTGGGCGTGCATGTCAATGAAACCGGGGCTCAGAACCAGGCCGTGCGCATCGATGACGCGATCCGCTCCGGCAGCGGTGAGGCTGCCGGCGTCGGCCACCTCTGCGATCACGGAACCGTCCAGCAAGACGTCCGCTGCACGGCGCTCCGCTCCGCTTCCGTCCACCACCGTGGCGTTGCTGATGAGGGTCTTCATGGGATTCCTAGAAGAAGGTATGGATAAGGTCGACGACGGTCAGGTCGGCCGGGCTGCCGGCGTCGGCACTGCTGCCGGTGCCGCTGCTGCCGCCGGTGCTGCCGTTATCCGCCAGGACCGGAATGACGGTCCACTTGTCGAAGGCGGTGCAAGGGTGCGAGAGGCCCAGGCGCACGACGTCCCCGGGTGTGACCGTGACGTTTGCGGGGTAGGCCATGAAGCAGTGCTGGTCGTTGATGGCCGTGATCCTGGCGCCTTCCAGCTGCTCCATCGCTCCCCCGAGGGCCGGTCCAATGAGTTGGGGCTCGGGGAATCCTTCGTCGAACGGCAGGTCACGCTTGCCGGCGTCGAGGATGGCCAGGCCGGGTTCGGGCTGGGAGACCACGCGTGCCCAGCCGTGCATGCCGGCGCGGAACGGCTGATCCCCTTCGCGGGAAAACGGGGAGATGCCCCGGTAGAAGCCGTCATCATGAACGATGTACGCGCCGCTGCGGATCATGAGGTCCACTGTGGGATGGCCCGTCCCGGATCCCGTACCCACGCAGGGCGAAAGCACGGAGACAACGTCATCGAAGTACGCGCTGCCGCCCGCCGTGATGATCACCGAGTCCGAGCCGTACAGTCCCGACGCCAGGAGTTCCTCGTGAAGCAGCCGCATAGTGGCGAGGTAGCCGCGGACAGCTGCCAGTCCGGCGTCGTCCGCTGTGTGCGCAAGGGCGCCCTCGTAGCCGCTGACACCAACCAACCGCAGGTGCTGTGAGTCGCGAACAGCCCGCGCAACGTCCATGGCGGCTTCCACGCTGCGCGCCCCGGTCCGGCCGCCGTGCCCGCCGAGTTCCACCATGACGTCCAGGACGGCGTCGGTGCCGGCGAGGGTTCCCTCGATCAACGCGACCGTCGCCACCGAATCCACCCAGGACAGGATGGTGGCATCCGCTGCCGCCACCCACCTGATGGCCTGCGGGTCGGTGAGGCTGTTCGCGAGCAGGAGGTTGCGGACGCCGAACTCCTCCGCGACCCGGAGCTGCGCATAGTTGGCCAAGGTTATCCCCCACGCACCGCGCTTGAGCTGCTCGGCCCAGAGCTGCGGGGACATGGTGGTTTTGCCGTGCGGGGCCAGGAGGACTTCGTGGTCGTCGCACCAGGCGGCGAGGCGGTTGGCGTTGGCTTTTAACGCCCGCGCATCCAGCGTCAGAAGGGGCGTTTGGAGCTCGGCGAGAGTGTGCTTCGCGGCCAGGAACTCTGCATGGGAGGTCCCGTTCGCCGATGCGGGGACGGCCTTGTGCCGCCAGTCGAGCCGAAGGTCGGCCAAGCCCGCGACGGCGGCCGCCGAGATGGCTTCTGAGGTGTTCACGCTTTCATTTCCCTTCGCGATGCTGCGTTGTGGGGTTTACGGGAGGGATATTTTGCACGCGTTGCGTATTTTGCAACGCTGGTTGCAAACCTGCAATGATATGTCTAACATGGTGGCGGATTGAGAGTCAAGGCCACGGCACGCCCTGCGGAGCCCCTCAAACCGCCGCGGATCGCCCTGGCTGCGGCCCCTGGCACCGCGAAAAAACGCACTGATTGGATACGGGAGTTACATGCTGTCTGCTGTATGTCTTGGCGAAACCATGGCCATGCTGACCCCTGCCCAAGGTGTTCCCCTGCACTTGGCCTCCGAACTCCACTGCGGGATCGGCGGCGCAGAATCGAACGTCGCTATGGGACTGGCCGCCATGGGACTGCAGACCCACTGGGTCAGCCGCGTAGGCAACGACGGCTTCGGCCTGCGCATCCTCAATGAGTTGAAGGACCACGGCGTGGACGTCTCCGGCGTTGAAGTGGACTCCGTGCGGCCCACCGGCGTGTACGTGAAGGTTCCCGCCCGGGATTCAAACCCCGACGCCGGAAGCTCGGTTCTGTACTATCGGCAAGGTTCCGCCGCCTCGGCCATGGGACGCGAAACACTCGCCAACCCGGCCGTCGCTTCCCTCCTGGACCAGGCCCGGCTGATTCACCTCAGCGGGATAACTGCTGCGCTCTCCCCCGGCTGCCTGGACATGCTCGAGGTACTACTGACGGGACCGCGGGACGGCCGGACCATCAGCTTCGACGTGAACTGGCGGGCATCCCTTTGGGATGGACAGGACCGCGGTGTCCTGCAGCGGCTGGCGAACCTCGCCGACGTCGTGCTGGTCGGGAAAGACGAGGCCGAACACGCCTTCGGAACCACCGACGAAGCCCAACTCCGACGGCTCCTGCCGGATCCCGACGTCCTGGTCATCAAGAACGAGGCCATCAGCGCCATATCGCTCAACCGGAACGGCACCCGGGTGGAGGTTCCCGCGCTGTCCGTCGCCGTCGTCGAGCCTGTGGGTGCCGGCGACTCCTTTGCTGCCGGTTACCTTAGCGGCCTGCTGTTCGGCCTGGACCAAAAAGCCAGCCTGCGCCGCGGCCATGTTGCAGCCGCTTGCACGCTGACCGTCCATGGCGACCGCGGCCCGTTGCCGCCCGCAGGCGAGTTGGCTGCCATCCTCGATTCCTCGGACAGCGATTGGGCTGCTATCCATGGTGAAGGCGGACATTTCAACACCAGGACCGGAGCGTGACACTTTGAGCCAGAGCCTTCTGCGGGCGATCGACCTGCTCGGCGAACTCGCCGCGAAACCAGCTACCTTGGACGAACTTTCGTCGAAGGCTTCCGTGCACAAAACCACGGTGATGCGGTTGCTGCACGCCCTCGAGGAAAAGCGCATGGTGGTCCGCGACGACGACCAGCGCTTCATGCTCGGTTCCAAGCTGTTCGAGCTGTCTTCGCTGGCCCTTGAACAGCGGGACATCCGCAAGGTTGCCCACCCGCACCTGGCGGAATTGAACGGCCGCACCGGCCACACCGTGCACCTCGCGGCATTCGAAGGGAACGAGGTGGTGTACATCGACAAATTTGAATCCCACCACCCGGTCCGCATGTACTCACGCATCGGCCTCACTGCATCGCTGCACTCGGCCGCCGTGTCCAAAGTCCTCCTCGCAGACATGCCCCGCAGCCGGCAAGAGAAGATCGCCGCGGGTTTGGACTACGTAAAAGTCACCGAAAACACCCTGACCTCCCCCGAGGCCCTGCTGGCCGAACTGGAGCAGGTCAGGGAACAAGGCTGGGCCCACGACAACGCCGAGCACGAAGCCTTCGTGCACTGCATCGCGGCCCCCATCCGCGACGCCAGCGGATCCGTTGTTGCCGCAGCCTCTTGTTCGGTACCGGTAGTGATGCTCAGCTATGAAGGCTTGCTTGAGCTGCTGCCCGACCTCAAAGCCAGCACCGAGGCCATCTCCAAGGACCTCGGCTGGATCAGCCACGAAAGGAACCCAGCATGAGTGACAAGAATGTAGTACTGACCGAGAACGCACCCGCACCCGCCCACGTTTTCTCCCAGGGCGTCAAGAAGGGCGGCATGTTCCAGGTTTCCGGCCAGGGCCCCATGGACCCGGCAACCAACCAGTACATCGGTGAAGGCGACGTCCGCGTCCAGACCCGACGCACCCTGGAAAACGTCAAGGCCATCCTCGAAGCCGGCGGATCCTCCGTTGAAGAAGTCCTGATGTTCCGCGTATACCTCACCACCCGGGACGATTTCGCCGCCATGAACGAGGTCTACGGCGAATTCATCCGCGAGAACGTCCCCAGCGGCCTGCTGCCCAGCCGCACCACGGTGTTCGTCGACCTGCCGCACGAGGTCATGCTGGTGGAAATCGACGCCCTGGCAGTCACTGCCTAACCCCTCTTGACCGATCGCTCTCCCACATCCCCACCCGTTTGACCGACCCCTCTCCCACATCCCCACCCGTTTGACCGATCCCTCTCCCACATCCCCACGGGAAACGCCGACGGCGGCACGTGGGTACCGCCGTCGGGGTCCGGGCAGTGGGCCCCACGGCGGCGTACCGTCGCGACCTACTTTGCCCGGGGCATACGGCCAACACGCCGTCCGTTCGCTCGATTCCGCCGCGCCTGGACGTCAAAGTGGGTCGTGGCCGCACGGGCCCGCACGTGCAGGAACGGGGATGTGAGAGAGCAACTCCGAAAAATGATCGGGATGTGAGAGAGCAACGCCGGGCGGTTCAGGGGGTCAGGCGTTTCGGGGCCACGCCCGGCGGGACCGCGGGGACTCTCTGCCGCTTCGCATAGACCCGGGCGCGCTGGCTGGACAGGGCCAGGAGCACCAGGATGTCGGTGGCAAGGCCCGGAAGCCCGGCTTCGAGCGTGATGCTGGTGCTGCCCGTGGAAGCATCGATGGCCTGCACCAGGATCGATAGTGAACTCAGGCCCATCGCGATCACCCGGGCCGCATTGCTGCCAAGGAAAATCCGCCAGGCCAGGAAAACCTCCCCCAGCCCGAAGACCAACACAACGATCCCCAGGAACGTGAGCACCGCCGTCGTGGTTTCCGGATCGGCCGCACCGTCATCAAGGGTGACGTCCGAGAAATCGCCTGAAGACGTCAACAACGTGACGGCGAGCGCGAGCGCCGCAACCGCCCTGACCACCACAAGGTCAGCGCCCACAATGGTTGGTGCCGGACGGCGGTCGCGGCTGTCCGTGTTCTTCGGTCCGTCGGCTTCCGCGACGGGAACGCCGCGGGCGTCGACGACGGGAAGGTCGCCGTCCGTGGAAATGGAATCGCCGCCACCATTGCGCGAGTGGTACCCCGTTGAGAAGTCCTTGATCACGTGGACGCGGACGGCGGGTTCGGCTTCGGAGACTGTCCGGACGATGTGGTCACGCTCGACGTCGGTATTCTGCTCAATCTTGTGGGTGATCTGAAGCGTGAACAGGGAGAAACCGACGCTGCGGTCGTACGTTCCGGCGGCAAGCCAATCCACTGTGTGGCCGCCGGGGAGCATCCACCCGTCGGGGCAGCGCCAGAAGCGGACGTGATGCCGTTTGCCGGGATTATTGTCCACCTCCTGCTGGTAGGCGAAGTCCTGTTGCCGATCGAAGAGGTAGAGGGGACTAACCGGTGCCTGGGTGTAGCTCTGGCGAAGGATGGTTGAACTGATGATGCGGCGGCTGCTGGCAAAGGTCACATCGTCCGCGATGGTCCAGCCCGCGCGGTGCATGATGGCATGGATCTGGCGTTCGGCACCGAGGAGGGCAACGTTCACGGGGTCCCCGAGGAGTCCGTCACTGGTCCGGGCCCGGCCGATGAAGTAGCCCGGAACGTAGATCGTGGTCAGGATCCGGTGGAGTCGGGGAAGTAACAGGTATGCCAAAAAGGCCCAGAAGAGGAACCAGGACCACAATTGTCCCCAGCCAAGCTGGAAGCTCTCCCCGGCCAGCAGGAAGGCCAGCCACACCGCCGATGCCCCGGCCAGGACAAAGAAGGCGTGATCTATCCAGCTGTCACCAGGCTGTTGCTCCATTGCCTTGTACATCGGCCCCCTCCGAAATAGCACACATCCGGTCCGCGCTCATGTCACACCCCTTAAGCTTGGTCCGCGATGCCTTATCTGTACACAAACAACCAGTATTCGGCTTGGGGTCGACAAACGTTGAGGTGCTCCGACTAGCATGAATACTCCCGGGCTGCCCGGGTACGTGTCCTCTTGAGCAAGCCCTCGAAAGGCCGGCGCCAAGCGCGCGGGCCGCGTAAAGGAGAAGACTGTGCAGGAGCCGAAAGTCAGCGACGATGTATCCGACATGAAGCATGTTGCCGGAGATTCCACGAAGTTGAATGAGTCATCGAACGGCACAAGCCGGGAAGAGACGGTTGAAGAAACCGAAGTCCCGGAAGTCTCCTTTGACGAGCAGTTCTACCCCGCGCGGCCCAAGGCGCTGAGGCCCGTAGCCCGCCGTCGCCAGTTCTTCGCCGCGCGCCCCTCCCTTGAGTTCGACGGGCTGAATAAGACATACGTTGATTGGCTTCGCAACCAGTCGATGCTGGGAGATGCCAACACCATGGCGCGTCAGTTGTCCGGCCAGGCGAGCATGTGGCAAAACGCCTATGCCCGGCCGAACCCGAGGGCTGCCGTGGAGAAGGCCCCGGTCTGGTTCACGGCCTACCCTCTTTCCTTCATCACCAAGGAAAAGCAGTCCTTCCTTGCCGCCCTGGGGGACCCCGAGCTGTGGGAGGCATTCCGCGAGATCGGCATTCGGGGCCTGCACACCGGACCCGTGAAACTGGCTGGCGGCATCAGCGGTTGGTCGCAAACACCCAGCGTTGACGGGCACTTCGACCGCATCAGCATGGCAATCGATCCGGCCTTCGGAACGGAAGAGGAATTCCGCCGGATGTGCGAGGTGGCGGCGGATCACGATGGCACTGTCATTGACGACATCGTTCCGGGCCACACCGGAAAGGGCGCCGATTTCCGGCTCGCCGAGATGAACTTCAGGGACTACCCCGGCATCTACCACATGGTGGATATTCCCGAAGAGGACTGGCACCTGTTGCCCGATGTTCCTGAAGGAAAAGACTCCGTGAACATCAGCCCCGAGGCAGAACAGGCCCTGCAGAAAGCCGGTTACATCATCGGCCGCCTGCAGCGTGTGATCTTCTACGAACCTGGCGTCAAGGAGACCAACTGGAGCGCCACGCGTCCGGTGGCAGATACCACGGGCAAGGTCCGGCGCTGGGTGTACCTGCACTACTTCAAGGCCGGGCAGCCCTCCATCAACTGGCTGGACCCGACGTTCGCGGGAATGCGTTTGGTTGTGGGCGACGCCCTTCACTCGCTGCTTGACCTCGGCACCGGTGCCCTTCGCCTTGATGCCAACGGGTTCCTGGGCGTGGAAAAGAGTGCCGAAGAGCAACCGGGGTGGTCTGAGGGCCACCCGTTGTCCGAGGCCGCCAACCAACTCATCGGTTCCATGATCCGCAAGGTAGGCGGGTTCTCGTTCCAGGAACTCAACCTCACCATCGACGACATCAAGGCCCAATCGGAGGCCGGCGCCGATCTGTCCTACGACTTCATCACGCGCCCGGCCTACCATTACTCCCTGGTCACGGCCGACACCGAGTTCCTCCGCCTCACCCTGCGTTTGGCCATGGAGATCGGGGTTGACCAGGCTTCGTTGGTCCATGCCCTCCAGAACCACGATGAACTGACGTACGAGCTCCTGCACTTCGCTGCCGGCCACCGTGAGGACATATTCGAACTCGGCGGCGAGGAACTCACCGGCGCGGAGGTGGCGGAGAAGGTTCAGCAGACCCTCCGCGATCGCCTCACCGGTGAGAGTGGTCCGTACAACGCGCTCTTCACCACCAACGGCATCGCGTGCACCACGGCAAGCTTCATCATGGCAACCCTCGGCATTCCGGACCCTGAGGCCATGACTCCGGAGCAGGAGGCACAGGTCCGCGATGTCCACGTGCTCATGTCCATGTACAACGCGCTGCAGCCGGGCGTCTTTGCCCTGTCCGGATGGGACCTGACAGGCATCATCGCCCTGCCGCGCGACGTCGTAGGCGAACTGACCGCGCAGGGCGACACCCGTTGGATCAACCGCGGCGCCCACGACCTCATGGGCACCCGCCCGGATGCGGCCAAGTCCGCGGCAGGGATGCCCCGTGCCCGGAGCCTCTATGGTTCGCTGCCGGAGCAGCTCAAGGATCCCAACTCCTACGCGCGCCGCCTGCAGGAGATCCTGCGGGTGCGCGAGAGCTCCGGAATTGCCACGAGCGTGCTCCTGGATGTGCCGGAGGTCTCCAACCGCGCCCTCCTGGTGCTGGTCAACCAACTCGGCGACGGCAGTCTCGAGGTCACGGTCCTGAACTTCTCCGACCAGGAGATCGCCGGCAGCATCCAGTCCCCGCATCTGGTCCCTGGTTCAGTGGTCCATGACCTCTTCAGCAGTGAGGACGTCGGCCATGTGGACGACCTCCACAGCTTCTTCCTGGAGCTCGGCCCGTACCAAGGCACCGCGCTGGTACTGCGGGAACCGGAACCTGCCGAGGAGGAACAGGCAGAGTAAGGGCACGACGGCGGTGGGGCGGCGGCGGTTTCCAGGCGCCGCCGTCGCGGTCTCGCTCAGCCGTGGTTGCGACGGAACTCCCAGGAACTGAAGAGCAACCAGATCAGCCACACGCCCAGGAGGATCAGAGCGCCAGGTATCAGGGCCGTTGGTGCAAGCTCCCTCCCTTCGGGGAGGAGCCCGAACCCGAGCCAGACAGCTGCCGCTACTACGCCCAGGTTAATGGCGTCGGCAAGCAGGTCGGTTGTTTTGTGACGGACCAGCTTGCTGACCAGCCCCACGACCATGATCGCCACAATTGCGGCGCCCATGCCCAGCGGATAGGGGCTGAAGCCGGGCACCAAATCCTGGGCAGCAGTCCACGCCATAAAACCGATCAACCCTGCGAAGAGTGCGACGGACTTCAAGAGGGCCGCGGCAATGGTCAGTCCGGGCGTCCGCCGGTCCACGTCGTGCCGTCTCCGGGGTATGTAGTCCCACGCACCCCGGGTGACCTTGGAGCCAACCCACCCGGCGGTCACCACCAACACCAGAGGAACCAGCACCGGGGTGACGTAATTGTTGCTGACCGCCCACAGGCCCGCCAAAAGGGCGGTGTACACCTGAGGCGTGGCGACAATTCCCAACGCCCAGCCCACCAGGAACTCCTTCCGGGCCTCCGGCAGGTCAAGGGGATGCACCCGGAACTTGATGCTGGGATCAGGCAACTGGACCTGTTCTTCAAGGGGATTCATGTTGTTCTCCATGGGACCTGCTCGATGTAGGGCGGGCGAAGGCCAGGCCTCGCGATTTCGTATACCTTTTGCCGCGCTACGCCGAGTTCGCCGGCCACCGTCACGGCACTATATTCGTCCAGGAGTTCGGCTACGGCCATCGACCTGACCCCGGACGCGCGCGAGTTCAAATGGGCCGCGAGGATTCCCACTTCCGCCGAGAGCAGCGCGACCGCCAGGGGACCCCCGAACGCGTCCGCCCAACCGTGGCGGCCGCTGGCTGCAGCAGCATAGAGGGCATCACCCCCGTCCGCCAGGACTGCCCTGACCTGCTCCGGGCCTATCCCTTGTTCGGCAAATCGCCTGGCCGCTGTTTGCCGGGATCCGTCACCGTCCGTGCGGTGCAGAAGGACCGCCCGCCACTGCTCGTCCAGGAGCGCTCCCTGGTTGCTGTCACCCCCGGGTTGACTCTTCATGGACCCAAGCTTGATCCCTGCTTGATAAATTGTCAACCCCCGGGTGACAAGATGTCAGCCCGACGGCAGTCGCCCTCGCACAGGGCACGACGGCGGAACGCGTCTAGGTGCCGACGCCAAGTTTGGCTACACTTTCGGGCAGGATGTGTCAGTACCCGGTCGCCTATCCGACTGACGAAACAACAAGGACGTTCCATGCCTGAGCCCGAACTTCCGTGGCCGTTGCTGCGCGCTGTAGCTGCACTGGCCGATGCGCCCTTGGCGGAGATTGCCGAGCGGCTGCGGGATGCCCTTCTTCCAACGTTCGGCTGCAGCGCTTTGGTGATCTTTACCGAGGACTGCACTGGCCGGCCGCAGAAGAAGGCGGGCGCCGAGGAGATCACTTCCCGCGTGTCCATTGCAGAGCTTGACGTTCTCCGTGGTGCGCTGCCCGGCGAGGCACCCTGGCTGGGGGCAGCCGATATCGCAGGGCAAACCCGGCAGCTGCTCGCCCTACGGCATGGACCCAGCAATGCCCTTCTTGTGTTGACGGATCCCAAGCTTGCAGAACCGGAACCCGGGTTCGGACTGTTGGAGTACCTGTGGGATCTCACGGCCAAGCGCATACGCGAAAAAGTCGCGGATGCACCGCCGTCGTACTTGCTTGAATCACGGGCGGCCTCGGCCGAGCGGGTGCGGGTCACGGCGGAACTGACGGACCTCCACTCGACCACTTTGGAGACCTTGCTCGCGGCCTTGCGGTCGAACGCGTTGGACGACGCCACCGCCCGAACGACTGCCACGAACCTCGCAGCGAAGGCCTTGGTGGCGCTCCGTTCATACAGCGACCGCACCACGGATCTGGTGGAAGAGCCGGTTGTCAGGGCTTTTGAACGCTTGCGCGAGGACCTGCGCCCGTTGACGAGTTTCAGCGGAATCGAAGTCCAGTTCATCGAACCGCCGCTCAATGGAAGGGCGCTGCCGGGCGAGGTCGCGCATGCGGCCCGGGCCATTGTCCGCGGGCTGGTGCTGGCAATGATGGAACAGCCGGAGGTGCGCCGCGTCCGCACGCAATGGGATTGTGACGGCGAGAACCTGCTGATCAACGTACGCGACGACGGCGGCGGCGCGCTGACCACCGACGACCCCGGCATTGCGAGGCTGGACCGCCGGGTCCAGGCCCTCACGGGTCAGATGCGGATGGATGTAATGTCGGGCTGGGGCGCGGACGTCTTCGTTTCGCTCCCGCTTGACCTGCCGACGCGGCCGCCCGGAGACGTTGCCGCGTGGAACCTTGCCGCGCGCGAACTGGAGGTGCTCCAACTGCTGGCAGCAGGGCACCGCAACCGCACCATCGCGTCGTCCATGGGGATCAGCGAGAATACGGTGAAGTTCCATGTACGGAACCTTTTCAAAAAGCTCGACGTCGGTTCGCGCACCGAGGCGATCGCACTGGCCCACAGCCGGGGCATGCGGTAAGGCTAACCGACCCTCACCAAAGCGTCATCCCACCTGTCCGCCCCGCTGAGGAGGGCATCCTCGGCGCTGGCCTGGACGTTGGTGAACGCCTCGAAGCTGCGCACCGTGTCCCCGAAGACTTCGTCGGGGTCGAGCCGGCGGAGTTCTTCTGCGAGGCAGTCCTTGAGGCTGCGGCGTGGGAGGGCGATGCGTTGTGCGGGCTGGCCTGGCTGGATGAGTTCAACGATCGAACCCCGTTCCCTGGTCAGGCTGATGGTCCCGGACGGCGTGGCAAGGTGGACCCCGACGAGGCCCGTTCCTGCCTGGCCGGCAACGATCGCCACGGGAACCTGGAGGGCGCGTCCCAACCAGCTTCCGAGCAGCAGGGTGCTTGGGGAATCGCCGTCGCCTTCCACCGTCACTGCGGTGACCTCAACGTCGTCGGACTGCTCCAAAGCCGCAGCGAGTTGGATGCGCCAGTTGGTCAGTCGGGTCCAGGCGAGGTCGGTGTCGCCGGCTTTGTAGGTTCGACGGATGTTCTCCAGGGCCCGGGCGGGGTCCGGTTCGTTCGCGGAGTCGGTGATCCGGCGGTGCGCGATCGCTCCGATGGACGTCTCACACGCGCTTTCCGGTGCCCCGTGCGGCCACCAGGCCACGATCGGGGCGTCCGGGAGCAGCAGCGCAGCCACCAGGGACTCGCTTTCGTGGGCCATCTGCCCGTACCCGCGCAACACGATCACCTCCGACGCGCCCGCGTCGCCACCGACCCGGATCTGCGCGTCCAACCGGTCCGGGGCCTGCGCTCCGGCGTCGGCCAGCACGATGATCCGGCAGGGGTGTTCCCGGGAGGCTTCGTTCGCGGCCTCGATGGCTTCTTCTTCCTGCCCGGACTTGGTCACCACAACCAGCGTCAGCACCCGGCCCAGCGCGATCACCCCGCCCTGCTCGCGCAACGAGCTGATCTTCTTGGAAATCTTCGAGGTGGTTGTATCGGGAAGATCTACGATCATGGCCTTCTCCAGGTTCGTCCGATATGCGAAAGGTGGCGCCCCGCAGTCCAGCTGCGGGGCGCCACCTTGGTGCGGAAGGAATCAGGCGATGGCTGCGCGCAGCTGCTTTGCGGCCAGCGCAGGATCCTCGGCGGAGTAGATGGCGCCACCGGCGACGGCGACGTCGGCTCCCGCCTTCTGCACATCGGCGATGGTCTCCAGCTTCACGCCGCCGGCGACGGAGAACGGAACGCGGGCTTCAGAGCCGGCGCGCAGCAGGCCGTTGAGGTCGAAGCCGGGCTTGGCCTGCTCGTCCAGGCCGGCGTGCATCTCAACGAACTTCGCGCCGAGGGCACGGACTTCCTGTGCACGGGTGACCTTGTCCTCGATGCCAATGAGGTCAACCACAACGCCCTTGTTGTGGGCCTTGGCGGCCTTCACGGCACCGGCGATGGTGGAGTCGTCCGCTGCGCCAAGGACGGTGACCAGGTCGGCTCCTGCCTTGAAAGCGATGTCGGCTTCGAGTTCGCCGGCATCCATGGTCTTGAGGTCGGCGAACACGATCTTGTCCGGGTGGGCGTTCTTGACGGCGGTGATGGCCGGCAGGCCTTCGGCCTTGATCAGCGGCGTGCCGAGTTCAATGATGTCTACGTACTCGGCTACCTGGCCGGCCAGTTCGAGGGCGGCTTCGGTGGTCAGGAGGTCGATGGCAACTTGGAGCTTCATGGGAAGGGACTACTTTCTGTTGTGGTTCTGCTGGAGGGAAATCGGGGTGGCTTTACTCAAGGTTCGCGTGACGCAACCACAGCTTTTCAGCGGGTTGCGCGTCGTTATCCCAGAGGGATTGGAAGATGGTTTCAGTGGCCAGGAAGAGTGCCTGCTCGAACAATGAGCCGGAGTACTGGCGGGTGACGGCGGATCCGTGGTCGGTCTTCTGGGCCGCCGGGATGACCACCACGGAATCAGCCAGACCCGCCAACGGGGAGTCCGGGTTGGTGGTGAACGCTGCGATCCGGGCACCGGCCCGTGCAGCAGTCTCCGCGGCCTTCACGACGCCGGAGGTCGTTCCGGAGCCGGACGCCACCAGGAGGAGATCGCCGGAAGCGATGGCAGGAGTAGTGGTGTCTCCGGCAACGTGGACGGTGAGGCCAAGATGCATCAGCCGCATGGCGGCCATTCTGAGGACCAGCCCGCTGCGACCGGCTCCTGCCACGAAGATCCGCCCGGGGTGTGCCAGGTGGCTGGCTACCCTGGCCAGTTGAAGTTCGTCGATCTTGGCCGCGGTCCCCGTCATCTCGTCTGTGATGAGGGAGAGGTTCCGCACGATATCGGACGAAGTCGTTGATGCAGCGGTCGTGGTGGCGCTTGCTGGCGGGTTCACGGGTTTTCCCTTCGATTCGGTCCCGGCTCGGGGATTCTGCGGAATGCTTGCCTGCTGACAACCATGTTTCCGAATCAAAAGGGGTAGGGTAACGCTATTTTTTGACGGTTCCGCCCATCCTTAAGGATGGGTTCACCGTTTGTGCAAGATACCCCCTGGGGGTACTTGTTTTATACCCCGGAGGGGTATACATTTGATCCCATGAACACGGCAGACCTGAACTACCCGGGATCAGACCTCCCTGCACTGGAGGTTGATCTTGGCCCCACCACGCATGGGTACACGGGCAACAAGGATGCGTATTTGAGGCGCCTGAAACGTATTGAAGGCCAAGTCCGCGGCATCGCGAGGATGGTCGAAGAGGACAAATACTGTATCGACATCCTCACCCAGGTGGCCGCCGCAACCAAGGCCCTCCACGCAGTGAGCCTGGGGCTCGTTGAAGAGCACATCGGCCATTGTGTTGTGGGGGCCGCTTCCGAGCCCGATCCCCAAGCCAGGGCGGAGCAGATCGACGCCAAAGTCAAGGAAGCCACCGATGCCATCGGCCGCCTGCTGCGGTAGCCGGTCAAACCCGCACTACCCCATTCAACTCACCACCAAGGAGCACTTCATGAGCCAGACAATCCAAACCAACGTCAACGTTTCCGGCATGACCTGCGGGCACTGCGTTTCGAGCGTGAGCGAAGAACTTGAAGCACTCAACGGGGTCGAGGAAGTCTCCGTAGACCTGAACCCCGGTGGACTGTCCACCGTGACCATCACCTCCACAAGCGAGCTCTCACCGGCTGAAATCGGTGAAGCGGTCGCAGAAGCCGGCTACGTGGTGGTAGCCAACCAAGCATAGGAGTTCCCTTGACCAACCAGGAGACGTTCCACAAGCCCGATACCCGGGTAGTTGAACTGGACATTGAGGGCATGACGTGCGCGTCGTGCGTCAATCGCGTAGAACGGAAGCTCGGCAAGATCGAAGGCGTCGAGGCCACCGTCAACC
Source organism: Paenarthrobacter sp. YJN-5 (assembly GCF_015040095.1). Classification (NCBI taxonomy): domain Bacteria; kingdom Bacillati; phylum Actinomycetota; class Actinomycetes; order Micrococcales; family Micrococcaceae; genus Paenarthrobacter; species Paenarthrobacter sp. YJN-5. The sequence continues at coordinate 89,408 of NZ_CP053544.1, read as the reverse complement.
TTCCCCTGGAGTCAGCCCACGTCACCGTCCCGTCGACCGTCACGGACCAGCAACTCGTAGACACGGTCAACGCCACGGGCTACAAGGCCACAATCCGCCAACTACCAACCCAACAACCTCGCCACTCCGTCGAAGTGGGGGACATGCAGCAGCATGCGTCCAAGCGAGGTACGGGCGAGCATGCAGAGCATGTCGCCCACAGCGGCGACTTCGGCGCACATGGGGACCACGCCGCACATGGCGAGGCCCCTCACGGGAACCACATGGAGCATGGCCCGGCTGCATCAACCCTGTTTCCCCGTTTGATCATGGCGGCCATCCTCACGGTCCCCGTTTTTGCAATTTCCATGATTCCGGCCTTCCAGTTCCCCAACTGGGGCTGGGTTGTGGCCGCGCTGGCACTCCCGGTGGTGAGCTGGGCTGCGTGGCCGTTCCACCGTGCCGCAGCCATCAATGCCCGGCACTTCGCGTCCACCATGGACACCCTGGTCTCCATCGGTGTGATTGCGGCCTACTTCTACTCCGTCTGGCAGTTGTTCGCAGACCCGCGGATCACCGAGCATCCAGGCATGGAGGGCATGTCCGGCGGGCTGTACTTCGAGGTCGCCGCAGTCGTCACCACGTTCCTGCTCCTCGGCCGCTACCTGGAGGCCAACGCCAAGGCGAAGGCAGGAAATGCCCTCAAGGCCCTGCTGAACCTCGGCGCCAAGGACGCAACCATCCTCGTGGACGGCAGGGAACAGAAAGTTCCGGCGGACCAGCTCCAAGTGGGGGACATCTTTGTGGTTCGCCCTGGTGAGAAAGTCGCCACTGACGGCGTCGTAGCGGAGGGTTCTTCCGCCGTCGATGCGTCCTTGGTGACCGGCGAATCGGTTCCTGTCGAAGTCGGACCGGGAAGTCCCGTCACCGGCGCCACCATCAACGCATCCGGGCGGTTGCTTGTCCGGGCCACCCGGGTGGGGTCGGATACCACCCTCGCGCAGATGGGCCGCTTGGTCAGCCAGGCGCAAACGGGCAAGGCGCCCATCGCCAGGCTCGCAGACCGCATCAGTTCCGTGTTCGTGCCGATCGTCCTGATCATCGCCGTTCTGACGTTTGTACTGTGGGTGGTTTTCAGCGGAGACCTCAACGCGTCGTTTACTGCCGCTGTGGCAGTCCTCGTGATTGCCTGCCCCTGCGCCCTCGGCTTGGCCACTCCGGTTGGCCTGCTCACGGGAACCGGCCGCGGCGCCCAGCTGGGCATCCTCATCAAGGGCCCCCAAGTCCTTGAAGACACCCGCCATGTGGACACCATCCTCCTGGACAAGACGGGCACCGTGACCAGCGGCAAGCTTGCCGTGGACCACACTATTGCGCTCAACGGCCAGGCCGAAGAGGACGTACTGCTGCTTGCCGGTGCCGTTGAGGCCGCGTCGGAGCATCCCATCGCCCACGCCATAGCTGCCGCCGCCAAGGAAGCAATGCCCGACGCCGGCCTCATGCCACGCGTGGAAGGCTTCACTTCCGCTCCCGGAGGTGGAGTCAAGGGCACCGTTGCGTTGAACGGAGCCCGTAAGTCGGTTCTTGTTGGCCGCACCGGCTGGCTGGAGGAGAACGGCGTGAAGCCCACGCCAGCCCAGCAGGAAACCTTCGCGGAGCAGGAACGTGCCGGAGCCACGGCCATCTGGGTCGCGTTGGATGGTCAAGCTGCGGGAATCATCAGCCTGACTGACACCATCAAGCCCGGTTCAGCGGACGCCATCCGCAAGCTCAAGGAGCTGGGAATCCGTCCCATGCTCCTGACCGGAGACAATGCGGCCGTGGCCGCTCAGGTTGCCGACGCCGTCGGGATCGCACCGGATGATGTCTTTGCCGGTGTCTTGCCGGAAGGCAAGGTCGAAGCCGTCAGGAAGCTCCAAGATGCCGGTGCCACCGTTGCGATGGCAGGAGACGGCGTGAACGACGCTGCCGCACTGGCCCAGTCTGATTTGGGCATAGCCATGGGGTCCGGCACCGACGTCGCCATTGAAGCATCAGACCTGACCGTCATGGGGAGCGACTTGAACCAGTTGGTGCAGGCCATAGAGCTTTCACGGAGGACCTTGTCCACCATCAAAACCAACCTGTTCTGGGCGTTCTTCTACAACGCGATCGGCATCCCGGTGGCTGCCCTTGGCCTGCTGAACCCGATGATCGCCGGCGCGGCCATGGCAGCCAGCTCCGTCCTGGTTGTCGCGAACTCGCTCAGGCTGCGTTCCTTCGGGAAGTAACCCCCAACTGACTGTCAGTTGTTGTTGTTCTGAGCCCCCAGAACAACAACAACTGCCAGCTACTTGGGGATACCGGGGCCCGGGCTAGGCCGTTCCAAAGCGGACGGCGGCCCGGGCCTTAGCCTTGGCCGCTTCCACTTCACGGTTCTTCGCGGGGCCGTGGCTCACCATCGAATCAAGCAGGTGCTGCGTAATGTGTGCGATCTGGTGAACAGCCTCTGCGAAGGCCTCCTCGTTGGCCTTGGACGGCTTGGTGGAGCCACTGATCTTGCGCACATATTGAAGGGCAGCAGCCTCAACTTCGGCCGACGTGGCACGCGGTTCAAAGTTATGCAGGGTCCGGATATTTCGGCACATAAACCCATGCTAGCCATGGGCAGGGCTCTATGGGGAGGGGTGCCCATCGACCGTCCCGCGATTCCCGGGATAGGTTTTATTCATTGGATCTTCCGGATGAGCCGGAGGCCGCTGGGGATGCCGAAGAGCTCGGGTCCGAAAAGAATGAAGGAGATATCTCATGGCTATTTGGGGTGCAGACGTTGATCAGCTTCGCCAGCTCGGTAACAAGCTGAAGGCCGGCGCAGAGACCATCGAGCAGCAGCGCTCACAGCTGAAGGGCGCACTGGACGGCACCGACTGGAAGGGCCCGGACGCTGACAAGTTCCGCGGCGAGTGGGACAGCCAGCACGCTTCCAGCCTCAAGAAGGTTGCCGACGCACTTCGCGACGCCGGCGCACGCGCTCAGAAGAACGCCGAGCAGCAGCAGCAGGCTTCCAACTAAGACAGTTGGGAAAGGCCCGGACGCCACGGCGTCCGGGCCTTCGCCTGTTAAGGACCAGGGACCGGCTCGACGTCGTTCGCGTGGTCAAGGACGCGCTCCGCCATCGGGTCTATTCGGACAGCCCGCTTGTCGCCCCGCAGTTCATCCACCCGGACCAACACCACACCGCCCACAATCAGCAGGCCGCCCAGCAACTGGATGGATCCGGGCAGCTCGCCCAGCAGCAGCCAAGCCCACAGCACGGCGAAAAGTACTTCCGTCAGGGACACGAACGACGCCACCTTGGATCCGAGGCTACGGGCAGCCATGATGCCGGAGACGTATGCGAGCACGGTTGCCAGGATCACCAAGCCGCCCACCGAAACCCACCATGGGGTCTTCCAGGGTCCGAGCGAGGTGTTGGCCGTGCTGAAGGTCATGGGCAGCAGGCCTACAGCTCCCACCAGCCACATGACCACCGCGCCCACAACCAGGCCACCCGAAGCCAGCACCAGCGGCGGCAAGGTGTCATTCTCCTTGGCAGTGATGAAGAAATAGATGACCAGGCACACGGCTGCGGCCATGCCCCACAAGACACCGATGAAGTCCACCTTCACGGAACCGGTCAGGTCCAGCACCAGCACCAGCCCCGCCAGGGAGAGCAGGGCTCCGGCAGCAGTGAGGGCGCGTGGCCGGCGTCGGCTGGAAATCCAGAGCCACAGGACGATCATCACCGGCGCCAGGTACTCCAGCAGGAGCGCAACGCCCACAGACAGGCGTGCCACTGCGTTGAAGTAGAAGAGCTGGCAGCCGGCAACGCCGATCAGGCCGAAAAGCAGGATGGTGAGCCAGTTGTCCTTGAGTTGGTGCCAACGGCCGCGAAGAACCACGACGGCGGGAATCAGCAGGATGAGGGCAGCGCCACTGAGCCGCACGGCAACGGCGGCCCCGGGAGACCAGCCGGTCTCCAGCATCGACTTGGCGAAGGATCCGGAAGTGCCGAACACTGCCGAGGAAATGATGGCGATGCCAAGTCCGGATGCCAGGAATCCTTTTGCATCAGCCATGGTCCTTGTTGCTGACACAGCAGCCTCCTGTCAGGAGTAAAGTGGGCTTATGGTCATGACAGTACTCCCCCAGCATGTAAGGAGTCAAAGTGCTTTTTGCGCCTGACACCGAGGTTGCCCTCCGCAGTGTCGTCAACCTGATCAACACCGCCGCCAACGGAGAGGACTCGCTGGCCACCGTAGAGGACCTTGACGCTTTCCTGGATGCCGAAGGCTTCTCCGGTTCGCGCACCAGAACGGCCGCTGAGTTGCGCAGCGTAAAGCGCCTCCGGGGTGAGCTCGCAGCACTCTGGAGTGCCGATGAGGACACCGCTGCCAAAGCCATCAACAAACTCCTCGCCGACGCCAAGGCCCTCCCCCAGCTCGTCAAGCACGATCAATGGGACTGGCACCTCCACGCCACCACCCCGGAAGCTCCGCTGGCGGATCGCATGGGCACGGAAGCCGCCATGGCAATCGTCGATGTGATCCGGAGCAAGGAGATGGAGCGGATGCGCCTCTGCGCAGCGGAAGACTGCGACGCCGTGGTCCTGGACCTCAGCCGCAACCGTTCAAAGCTCTACTGCGACACCGGAAATTGCGCCAACCGGACCCACGTCGCAGCGTACCGGGCCCGGAAAGCCGCCGAGGGCGACTAGCCTTCACCCCACCCCAACAAAAAAGCGCTCCCCCACCAAACGGGAGGAGCGCTGGAACCTAGTGTCCGCCGTCGTGCGTTTCCGGCGTATCAGGCGAGTCCGGCGAACCCGGACGGCCCTGCGGCCGCTTGGAACTGAGGTTGACGCCCGAACCCTTGCCGAGGTGTTCGGCGTTCTCCTTGTAGCTCATGGACAGCATCGCAGCCACCACGAGGCTCACAATGAAGGCGATGCCGGCGCCGGTGAAGGCGAGGTCGAACCTCGGAGCCTTTGCGCTGCCGCCCGAGGCGAAGATCAGTACGGCGACGAACGCCAAAACGGCAAAGAATGCGGAGAAGACAAGCGGTCCCTTGACCGAAGTCCGCATCTTGCGCGGTTCTCCTGGTGTCTGGTCAGCCACGGTCATTCCTCCAATAATGGCGGCCTCTAAGAGCTGCCGCCGGTTTGCAAAGTTCTACGATCAGTAGAACGTCCAGCTACTAGTTTACGGCCTCGGCTGACGAGCCGGGTGCAGAGGGTCCGGAGGACGTCTTGGCTTCGTGACGCAGGGTAAGCCCCGAGAGAATCCACAAGACCCCGCAGATGATGGCGCCGCCACCGGCCACACCTAGGAGCGCATGGGCGCCCATGGAAATGAAGAACGGCAGCGCCACGGCTGTACCCACGGAAACAACGCCGGAAATCAGCCAATCCCGGGCGACGTCGTCGCGCTTCCGGACGCCGCGAGTCAGTTCGGAAGCCCCCAGAACCAGCAATGCAACGACGGCGGAGAGTGCAACGCCCGCGTCGGACCGCGTCACCAGGGCACCGATCCCGCCCAAGGCGATGACCACCGGTACGAACACCGGCAAAGTCCGGAACATCCAGACCGCTCCCGCCGTGGCCAGCAGATACAGTCCCATTGCCCAGGCAAGCCCCTCGCCGGAAGGGTTGCTCCAGAACGCCGTGACCAACCCGAACATCAGTCCAACAGCAGCACGGAGCAGCACGGGCTTCCAAGGCGTGGGCCTGGAAGCAGAACGGGGCTGGGCGGCATTCGCTGGGAGAGTCACGCGTCCAGTTTAGTGCGAACCCAGGACCATCCACCGATCCGTCCGCGCCCGAAGGCCAAGGGTCACCCCGCGCGCCAGCATGTAGCCCAGCGCGAAGGCGAGCCACAACCAGACCAGCCCCGCCGCGCCGTCGGGCCTTGTCAGGTACACCGCCGCTAGGAGCGGCAGATAGACAGCAAGATTTACGACGCCGGCAATCGCCAGATAGCGGGCGTCGCCGGCACCGATCAGCACGCCGTCAAGGACGAAGACGTAACCGGCGAGGGGTTGGCCGACGGCCAGTACCCACAAGGCAAGAGTGAGCGCAGACTGAACTCCCGCGTCCGAGGTGAACAGATAGCCGGCAAACGGCGCCAACAAGGCCAGCAACACCCCGGTGATCACGCCGAAGCCCAAGCCCCAGCGAACCATGGTCCGTGTCAGTTCACGGGCCCGCCGGGCGTTCCGGGCTCCCAGCTCCTTTCCGATCAGGGCCTGGGCTGCAATCGCCAGGGCATCCAGCGCAAACGCCAGGAAAGAGAATATGGTCATGGCCAACTGGTGGGCTGCAAGGTTGACCGCGCCCTGTGCCGTGACAACCACAACGGTGGCGAGGATGGCCACGCGGAGGCTGAGGGTGCGGAGCATGAGCCACGAGCCCACTTTGGTCATGGCGCGGATGCCATGCCAATCGGGCTTGAGGGAGACGTTGCAACGCTGGGCATTGCGGCCGACGAACACCAGGTACACCGCGGCCATAGCCCACTGCGCGATGCTGGTTCCGATCGCGGAACCAGCCACGGAAAGGTTCAGCCCATACACCAGGAACCAGTTCAGGGCGATGTTTAGGGCGAACCCGGCAGTGGCCACCACCAGCGGAGTACGGGTGTCCTGCAATCCCCTCAGCACACCTGTTCCGGCAAATACCAGGAGCATCGCTGCCAGGCCCGGCATGGACCAGCGGAGATAGTCGACGGCGAATCCCTGCACGTCTCCGCTCGCGCCCATGAGACCAACCAGCGGCTCGGCGAAGATGAAGCCGAGCACCGCGAGCCCCACGCCAAGCAGCAGAGCCAGCCATACGCCGTCGCGCCCTGCCGCCAAAGCCTTGCCGAGCTTTCCGTCGCCGATCGCGCGGGCGACTGCCGGCGTCGTCGAATACGCCAGGAAAACCATGAGCCCAACCGCGGTGTGCAGAACCGTGGAGGCGAGTCCCACACCGGCCAACTGGTCGACGCCCAAATGCCCTACGATCGCCGAGTCGGCCAGGAGGAACAGGGGCTCGGCGATCAGGGCGCCGAAAGCGGGCACGGCTAGCCGAAGAATTTCCCGGGCATTGGAACGGCTGGGGGCGGTTGTGGTTTCAGGCACTCATCAAGGGTAGATGCTCCCCCACCCCCGGCGCTCTATCACATCCCACCCCCAAACCCCCGACGCTCTATCACTCTCTTCAGGGGAGTGATAGAGCGTCGGGCCGAAAGGGGCAGGATGTGGAAGAGCATCCGGGTGAGGATCGAAAAGATGAGGGGTCAGCCCGTGACGCCCGTGAGCTCATTCGGCACGTGCTCAAGCTGGGCCGATCCCGAAACCTTTCCGCTGGAAAGGTTCACTGCGCGGATGGTTCGCGTCGCGGGCTCGGTGACGAACGCCGTCGAGCCCTGAACGAACAGGGTGGGCCGCGGGTCCTGCCAGGTTTCCGACTCTTCCCATGCAGCCACCACAGGGATGTTCTTTTCCACGGCGCCCGTCAGCGGGTTGATGACGCGCAAACCGCCGTCGGTTCCCAAAACCAGCGCTTCGCCCGCGGGTCCCCGGCCCAGCGAACGGAACGAATAGCTGGTCCCGATGTCCACGAGTCGCAGCGATGCGGAATCGGTATTGACCAACGAGATCCTGGTAGGACGCTCCAGCTTCGCACCTTTATCCACCTTGTAGTCACCGAGGATCACGGGAGATTTCTCCGAGCCCGCTTGGTTTCCCACCCGGCCGTATGCATCCGGGCTGGACACCTTGGTGATGACGCCGTCCTTGTAGATCAGCATGCCGTCGGTGCACCCCACCGTCACGGCTTCACCGCCAGCCACCGCTTCGCCATGCACGCCCGGGCAATCCTCATTGCGCGCAATTTCCCGGCGATCCTGGCCCTTCCCCGCCGACAGAATGGCGATGCCCTTCCGACTTTCCTCATTGCCGAGCGTCACCAGCATCTTGCCGTCCTCAAGCTCGACGGCGACACCATGGTGAGGCTCGGGCGTCGTGTACTGGTCGGTGGCAGGCAGTTCGCTCCCTTTTGTGAGGTCGGCAGAAGCGAAGCTCTCCACTTTCCCGGAACCGTCGCTGAAAAGGACGGTCCTGCCGGCGTGGGTAACCACGTGCCCTGCTTCGTCGGCGTCGAAGGAGAGCCCGGTCAAGGCGGGGTCGGAGACGTAGTGGTGGCTATGGTCGCCGTGCGCCTCGGACCAGGCACCGGAGTCAAAGACACGGAAAGCGTCCCCCGTTGAGATGAGCACATGCCTGCCGTCACCCGCCGCGTTCAGCCTATTGAAGCCTTCCAGCTCCACGCCGCCCACCGGCTCAAGGGTCGTTGCGTCCAGAACGGCCACGCCGCCGTCGTGCGTGTAAACGAGGCGAGGGGCGGGAGCGGGCGCCTCCTTGGTGGAGGCTGTGGACGGGCTTGGTTCCGGCGCCGCACCTGCTTGGTTGCCGGGCGCCGCGCAGGCGCTAAGCAAAACGGCGGAAAGCCCGACGGCGGCAACCGCTCGTAGACGGCGGCGCGTGGTACTCGAGGGCAGGTCGAAGGAGGGTGTGAATGATGACATGCGTTAATAATAATGATTCTCAATTGCATCGCAACTGCAGTGCCACCTACTGCCCGACACCCCAGCCACCCCCCAACCCCCCCGTTGCTCTATCACTAAACACGCCGATATCCCCGTTGCTCTATCACTGCCTTCAAGAGAGAGATAGAGGAACCGCGAAAATGGAGCGGGAAGTGATAGAGGAACGGCTCAGTCACGTAACAGAAACACGCCAACAGTAAACTTCGAACCATGAGCGAGTCCCCCGCGAATTCCGTGACCCTCCGCTTCCTCGCAGCCCCCATGGACGTGGGCCACAGCGGCTCAGTCGATGCCGGCACCGTCCTTGAGTGGGTGGATAAGGCGGCGTACGCAGCAGCTGTCGGCTGGGCAAAGTCCTATTGCGTGACGGCATATGTGGGCAACATCCACTTCGCGGATCCCGTCAACAGCGGCGACATGGTTGAGGTCACCTCCACGATCGTCTACACCGGCCGCTCGTCCATGCACATCCACACGACCGTGAGCTCCCGGGATCCCAAGGGCGGCCCGGAGACAATGCACAGCCAATGCATGGTGATCTTTGTTGCCGTGGGGCCCGACGGAAAGCCGATCCCCGTTCCACAGTTCGAGCCATCGACGCCCGCCGAAATCGAAGCACGTGAACATGCCCTTGCCCGCATAGATGTTCGCGAACAGATCGTGAACGCGATGAACGCCCAGGAATATACCGACGCCGGAACGGCCGAGCGTGTGACGCTGCGGTTCATGGCGTCCCCCACGGACGTGAACTGGGGCGGGAAAGTCCACGGTGGCATCGTGATGAAGTGGATTGATGAAGCCGCTTATGTCTGTGCGTCGCGGTACTGCGGAAAGGACACGGTTGCCGTGTTCTCCGGAGGCGTCCGCTTCTACAGGCCTCTCCTCATTGGCCATGTGGTGGAAGTGGAAGCCCGCTTGGTCTACACCGGCGCCAAAGGTATGCACATTGCGGTACATGTCCGTTCGGGCGATCCAAAGACCCGGGAGATGAATCTGACCACGTATTGCCTCACCGTCATGGTGGCCCGGGACGAGACCGGCACCGCAGTTCCCATCCCTGCTTGGGTTCCGGTCTCCGAGGAGGACAAGAAGCTGCACGCCCACGCGCGCGAACTGCTGGAAATCCGCGGCCGGGCACCTGGAAATCGGCTGCCGGACCATCTGTTGAACGCGGGCGGCCAGTGACCAGCGAACTGATCGACTGCGGACGAGGCTAGCCCCCGAGTTCGCTGATCGTGAAGGCCGTCAGGAAGCCCAGCGAAGCAATCAAGCCGCTCAGCAGGTGATGTTCCTCGAAGGCTTCCGGGATCATGGTGTCCGCGAGCATTGCCAGGATGGCACCGGCTGCGGTGGCCGTGATGAAGGCAATGACTCCTGCCGGTGCGTTCTCCAGTGCCGAGTAGCCGATCAGTGAGGCAATACCGCACAGCACTGCGATGCCGCCCCAGACTCCGAAGACGTAGGCGGCGCTGCGTCCGGATTTCTTCATGCCCGCGGTACTGGAAAGCCCTTCCGGGACATTGGAGATAAAGACAGCAGCGAGCATCGCCGGGCTGACGCCTCCCCCGGTGATCAGCCCGAGGCCCAGAACCACCGATTCCGGGATGCCGTCCAGGAGGGCACCGACGGCGATCGCGGTCCCGCTGCCCGGCGACTCTGCTTCGCTGGGCTGGTGGCCACCCGAGCGTTTCCGGTGCTTGGCTCCCCGGCGGGCCAGCAGGAAGTTTGCTCCCACATAGACAACCGCGCCGGCCAGGAACCCGAAGACAGTCGGCCATAGACCCCCGCCACGGGCGGCTTCGTCCACAAGGTCAAAGGCCAATGCGGAGATGAGGACGCCTGCGCCAAAGGACATGACGGATGAGACGATTTTGGGTGGAATGGACCATTTCCATGACAACGCCGAGCCGAGCACCAACGCGCCGCCGGCGATCGTGCCCCACATCAGGGCCTGCATCCACATCGGCAAATCCGCGCCCTCCTCAGTAATCCATCAACTCACGGATTCACCGAGCCTACCTAGCCCACCAGGTTTTCGGCGGCACCGTCCATGTGTCCGATGATGGTCTCGCGCGCCTTGGCAGCGTCTCCGGTTTCGATGGCGGCCACGATATCGTGATGCCGTCCGACGCTCATGTTCCTGGTGGCACGCTCCAAACCGGCGAACATAATGGACATCCGGATGGAGCCTTCCAGCGATTCCCACTGATGGAGCAGCGTTTCGTTCCCGGAGAGCCGGCACAGCGTCCGGTGGAACTCGAGGTCGGCTTCGATCTGTTCCTCGAGTGAGAGCTTTGCGGCGTTGCCCATGTTCTCGACGGCGGCACGCAGTTCAGCGAGGGCGGCCTCTTTGTCCGGCATGTCGCTCAGGGTCCGCGCAGCGAGCGATTCGAGGACGCCCCGGACCGCGAAGATGTCCCGGATTTCCTTGACGTCCAGGTGGCGAACGGAGAGCCGGCCCCGCGCCCCGGCAGACACCAGCCCTTCCTGCTCCAACTGCCGCAGCGCTTCACGGAGGGTTCCGCGACTGATCTGGAGCATCTCGGAGAGTTCGGTCTCTACGAGGTGGCGGCCGGGCTCCAGTTCCCCGCTGGTGATGGCACTCCGCAGAGCGATGAGCGCCTGTTCGCGCAAGCTCTTCTTTTCCAGTCCCAACAGGGATGCGGTCAGGGCCATGATGTGTCCTCAATGTGTAAGGGCGACTGCCAACAGTCCGGTGTTAACAGTTGATACTACGGGCAGGGGCGCAGGACCGGCAGTCCTGCGCCCCCCTCTTGCGGGTTTGTTCTTAGCCGAGTTCGGTCAGGACCTTGGCAACGATCCTGTCGACGGAGAGTCCGTAACGCTCGTGAAGGGTCGGCAGCGCGCCGGCGTCGAGGAACTGGTCCGGAAGCGCGATGGGCACCACGCGCTTGCCCAGACCGGCAGTTACGACGGCGGAGGCGACGGTTTCGAACAGACCGCCAACAACGGTGTGGTTTTCCAAGGTGACGGCGAGTCGGTCCGTGTTCAGTTCGGCGAGGACGGTCGCGGAGTCGAACGGCTTGATGGTGGGGGTGTGGACCACGGCAACGTCAACGTTGTGCTTGGCCAGGGCGTCTGCCGCTTGCAGGGCCCGCATGGTCATTAGCCCTGAGGAAACGAACACAACGTCGTTGCCGCCGCGCAGCACCTTGGCTTTGCCGAGTTCGAACGTGTAGTCGTACTCATCCAGCACCGTGGGAACGTTGCCCCGCAGCAGGCGGAGGTAGGTGGGCCCTTCCGAGGCTGCCAGCTGGGGAACGGCCTGCTCAATGTCGACCGAGTCGCAAGGGTCCACGATGGTCAGGTTGGGCATGCCGCGGAAGATCGCCATGTCCTCGGTTGCCTGGTGGCTGGGCCCGTAGCCGGTGGTCAACCCCGGCAACCCACCGACGATGTTGACGTTCAGGTTCGGCTCGGCGATGTCCAGGCAGAGGAAGTCGTAGGCACGGCGGGCTGCGAACACGGAGTAGGTGGAGGCGAAGGGGATCATGCCGGTCTCGGCCATGCCTGCGGCCGCTCCAAGGAGGAGCTGCTCGGCCATGCCCATCTGGAAGAACCGCTCCGGGAAAGCCTTCGCGAAGATATGCATGTCCGTGTACTTGCCGAGGTCTGCCGTCAGACCGACAATCCGCTGATCAGCCTCGGCGGCGGCAACCAACGCGTGACCGAACGGGGCGGAGGTGGTCTTCTGGCCCGGGTCGGCGAAGGAAGCGATCATCGCCGACGTCTTCAACTTGGGCATTGCGGCCGAAGCCGCTGCGGTGACTGTGCTCATGCTGATGCCGTCCCTTCGTATCCTGCGGTCAGCTGCTCGCGGCAGATCTGCCATTCGTGTTCTTCGATGCGCATGAAGTGCGCCTTCTCGCGCGTCTCCAGCAGCGGCACCCCGCGCCCAACCTTGGTGTCGCAGAGGATCACGGACGGCTGCCCGACCGGTGCCGAAACTGCGGCGATGTTGTCGAACGCTGCCAGCAGCGCACCGACGTCGTTCCCGTCCACGCGCTGGGTGTACCAGCCGAACGATTCCCACTTTTCGGTGACCGGTTCGGTGCGCAGCACCGTATTGGTGGCGCCGTCGGCCTGGAGGGCGTTGATGTCCACCATGGCCGTCAGGTTGCCCAGCTGGTGGTGGTGTGCGCCCATGGCAGCTTCCCAGGTTGAGCCCTCGTCCAGTTCACCGTCGGAAAGGAAGTTGATGACGCGGTTGGAGGAACCCTGCGCCCGGAGGCCAAGAGCCATCCCGACGGCGATGGTCAGGCCGTGTCCCAGCGAACCACCGGAGATTTCCATGCCCGGGGTGTAGGTGGACATCCCGGACATTGGGAGGCGGGAATCGTCAGAGCCGTAGGTTTCGAGTTCAGCCTCGGGAACGATCCCGGCTTCGGCCAGGGCCGCGTAGTGCCCAATCGCGTAGTGCCCGGTGGAGAGCAGGAACCTGTCGCGGCCCTCCCAGTGCGGATCTTCGGCACGGTACGTGAGCTGGTCGGCGTATACGGCGGCGAACATGTCCGCTGCGCCCAGGGCCTGGCCGACGTAGCCCTGGCCTTGGACCTCACCCATGTTCAGGGCGTGGTGGCGGATGCGGTAGGCGGCAGCGCGGATGCGCTCCACGCGGTCGGCGGCCGGCAAAGCGGGCGCTGCTTCGACTGATGGAATAGTCACGGGAATCCTTCCGGGGTCGGGCGTGTATCGATGGGGAGAACACGCCCGACGTCGAGTGGTTGCTTAGGCGGTTACCGTCTGGGGAGTTTTGCTGGCGGCTTCTTCCGCGAGCCGGCGCTCACGCTTGCCCCAGGTTTCCTTGGTGATCAAGGCGGCCCAGAGACCGACGGCTCCGTAGATGCTGAAGAGGGCTGCGGGGCCCATCCAGCCGAAGCTGACGAACAGCAGGGTGGTGATGAACGGGGTGAACCCGGAGACCATGGCGGAGATCTGGTAGGCGAGGGATGCGCCGGAGGAGCGGGTCTTGGCCTGGAACAGCTCGGGGAACCAGGCACCCTGGGCGCCGGCGAGCGAGTTCTGGCATACGGCGTAAGCGATCACGATCGTAGCGATGATGAAGATGAACATTCCGGTGTTGACCAGGAGGAACATCGGGATGCCGAAGGCCACGGCGAAGGCCGTTGACCAGATGTACACGGGACGGCGGCCCACCTTGTCGGTCAGCTTGCCCCAAGCGTAGGTGGCGAAGATGCCGATGGCGGCTGCGATGCAGAGGGCCACCAGGGTCTGGGTCTTGTCGGCCAGCTTGGTGCTGTGGAGGTAGGAGATCATGTACGTCACGGAGACGGCGTAGCCGGCGGTTTCGGCGATGCGGAGGCCGATGCCGCGGACGATGTTGCGCCAGTCGGTCTTGATGACCTCGACGATCGGGGACTTAACAATGTCGCCCTTGGTCTTGACGTCTTCGAAGACCGGGGACTCGGGCACCTTGGAACGGATGATGAGTCCTACGGCGACCAGCAGGATGCTGGCGAGGAACGGTACGCGCCAGGCCCATTCACTGCCGAGGCCGACGCTGAAGAGGAAGACGAGGTTTGCCAGCAGCAGTCCTACGGGGAAGCCTGCCTGCACGATGCCGGTGAACTGACCCTTCTTCTTCCACGGTGCGTGCTCGTAGCTCATCAGGATGGCACCGCCCCATTCAGCGCCGAATGCCAGGCCCTGGATGATGCGCACGATCACCAGCAGTGCGGGGGCCAGCAGGCCGACCTGCTGATAGGTCGGGAGGAGGCCAATAGCGAAGGTCGCCAGGCCCATCAGGATGAGGGAGGCAACGAGGACGGGCTTACGGCCAAGCTTGTCGCCAAGGTGGCCGCCAATGATGCCGCCCAAAGGACGGGCAGCGAAGCCAACACCGAGTGTCGCGAAGGACGCCAACGTACCGGTCACCGGATCGGCGCCGGGGAAGAATGCCGTACCAAAGTACAGTGCGGCAGCGGTGCCGAACCCGATGAAGTCGTAGGTTTCGATGACTGCGCCGACGCCCGAACCGACGGCGACTCGCTTGGCTTCCTTGGTTCCATGAACCGGACCACGCATGGTCAGAGCATCATTGCTCATTGCTTATTCCCTTTCGAAGAGTGGGCTGCATTCCGCAACACCACTGTCGACAGTCAACATAACACGTCAACTGTGACCGAGACCACCAGCAATGTCAACAGTCAACTTTGAGGGTTGACTGTTAACAGTTAACTCCGATAACGTGGTCCGCATCACTAAAGGCTCTCTCCGTCGAGAGCCGCAACCTGAGGATCAACGACGATGTTCCATCAAAGACTGGGCTGTTCTTCCATCAGCTTCCGGCACCAGGACCTGGCAACAGCCCTGCACACCATCAGCGGTCTCGGCTTCGAAGAGATCGACCTCGGAGCACTCCCCGGCGTCTGCGACCACGTGCCCTACGTCCTGGACGCCGAGGCAGTGGAGGCGGTTGCCGCCGTCGTGCGTGAGTCCGGACTGCGTGTCCGCAGCGTCAACGGCGACGTCGGGGACCTGAATACAACGCTCGACGCCGACGCCCGGCTGGAGCGCGAACGCCACCTTGAGATGCTGCTCAGCCTCGCTGCCAAAACCGGGGCGAAAGCACTGGTCCTGCCGTGCGGTGCGATCGACCACGAACCCGTGGGCAGCCTCGAAGGAGACATCGAAACGGTTGGCGCCCAACTCATCCACGCGTCCGAACGGGCCAAAGAGTTCGGCGTAGAACTGTGGACCGAATCCCTGCACTACTTCCGGCTGTGCTGGAACACAGAGCGGGCCCAGCTCCTTGCCGACCAGCTCACCGGTTCAAACGTCGGAATCGTCATGGACTTCAGCCACATCGTGGCCTCCGGGGGCAATCCGGTGGACTTCGTCGAACGGTTCGGCGACGGCATCACCCACGTGCACCTGCGCGATGCGGTGCCCGCCACCGAAACCGGGCCCGGGAACATCAACCTCAGCATCGGCAACGGCCAGGCAGACTTCGCAGCCGGTCTCTCCGCCCTGCGGGACATCGGCTACACGGGCCACTTCTCCCTCGAACTCGAAACCCGCGACGTCACCCATGACGAGCGGCCCGCCGCCACAGCCAAGGCCGGCATCTTCATCACAGACCTCATCCAGTACCCCCTGCACACCATTCAAGGAGCATCATGACCACCATCCAGCGCACCGCAGTCCTCACCGGAGCCACATCCGAGCGTGGAATCGGCCTCACCACAGCCCGCCGCTACGCCGCCCAGGGTTGGGGAGTCGTCATCCTCGACCTCGACGGCGAGAAGTCGGCGAAGGTCGCTGCCGAGATCGGCAACGAATTCAACGTCCCCGCGTTCGGTTACGAAATCAACGTGGCTGACGAAGCCTCCGTTGCCAGGGCCCAGGCTGCCGTCGCGGCTGAAGTGTCGGCCGGAAACCTCCCGGTGGTGGGCGCACTGGCGAACATCGCCGGCATCACCTCCCCCGTTCCGTTCCTCGAGACCACCCTTGAGCTGTGGCACAAGGTCATGGACGTCAACGCCACCGGCACCTACCTGGTGACCAAGGCATTCCTCCCGGACATGATCGCCAACGGCTGGGGCCGCATCGTGAACATGTCGTCCGTTTCCGCCCAGCGCGGTGGGGGCGTGTTCGGCAAGGTCCCCTACTCCGCAGCCAAGGCAGCCATCCTCGGCTTCACCAAAGCCCTGGCCCGTGAAATCGGCGAAACCGGCGTGACCGTCAACGCCATCACCCCCGGTGCGGTGGACACGAACATCCGCGTAGGCAGCACCCAGGAGCAGGAAGACGCCATCAACGCCGGCATCCCCCTGGGCCGCAACGCCACCACCGAGGAAGTTGCCGCCGTCATCACGTTCCTGTCCTCCGAGGATTCCGCGTACCTCACCGGCACCACCATCGACATCAACGGCGGCAGCCACATTCACTAGTCCCCCGCATTCCGAGGAACACCAGGACCCACCATGACCAGAATCTTCAACGATCCCGCCGACTTCGCCGATGAAGCCCTCTCCGGCTTCTGCGACGCCCACTCGGACCTCGTACGCCAGGTAGAGGGTGGCGCCGTTCGCCGCAACCGGCCGTCCGCTCCCAAGGTGGCAGTCATTACGGGCGGCGGTTCGGGGCATTACCCCGCGTTCGCCGGCATCATCGGCCCGGGCTTTGCTGACGGGGCCGTGGTGGGAAACATCTTCACCTCACCGTCCACCCAACAGGCCTACTCGGTGGCAAAGGCCGCGAACTCGGGTGCCGGCGTCGTCTTCACCTATGGCAACTATGCCGGCGATGTCCTCAACTTCGGCATGGCCAGCGAACGGTTGAATGCCGAGGGAATCCGGGCGGAGAACGTACTGGTCACGGACGACATCGCCAGTGCTCCTTTGTCCGAGGTTGAAAAGCGCCGTGGCATTGCCGGGGACTTCGTAGTCTTCAAGGTCATGGGCGCAGCCGCCGAAGCCGGGCTGGACCTGGATTCGGTGGTGCGCTTGGGACGCAAGGCCAATGACCGCACCCGCACCATCGGAACGGCGTTCAGCGGCTGCACCTTCCCGGGAGCGGAGCAACCCCTCTTCCGCCTTCCCGAGGGTCACATGGGCCTGGGCCTGGGTATCCACGGCGAACCGGGACTATTCGATACTGAACTGCCTGCCGCCGTCGAACTTGGCCACGAACTGGTGCGACGCGTCCTGGCGGAAGCACCCGCAGCCGCGTCCGGTCGTGTTGCCGTCATCCTCAACGGGCTTGGCTCCACCAAGAACGAGGAACTGTTTGTCCTGTGGCGCACGGTCGCCCCGCTCCTCCGCGAAGCGGGCTACACCCTGGTCATGCCCGAAGTCGGAGAACTGGTGACCAGCCTGGACATGGCGGGTGTTTCCTTGACGCTGACGTGGCTGGACGAGGAACTGGAGGAGTACTGGACGGCTCCTGCCCTGACTCCCGCCTACCGTCGGGGTTCGGTTGGGTTTGATGTCGCCGCGGCCGGCGACGCTGTGGAAGAAGTCGTTGCCTCGGACGCCGCCAACTACTCCTCCACAGAGGAATCGCGGGCCTACGCCGGCAAGTGCCTTGCCGCGCTGGAGACCACTGCGGAGCTGCTCCGCGAATCGGAGGCGATGCTCGGAAACATGGACGCGATCGCCGGTGATGGTGACCACGGCCGCGGCATGGTCCGTGGGTCCGCTGCCGCCCTTCAGGCCGCTGCCGCCGCTTACTCGGCCGGTGCCGGGGCGGGCTCCGTGCTGATCGCCGGCGGCGACGCGTGGGCCGACAAAGCCGGCGGAACGTCGGGTGTCCTCTGGGGTGCCGGGCTGCGCGCCTTTGGCGAGCGGCTGGGCGACGCGGAAAGCCCAACGGCGGACCTCCTCGCAGCCGCTGTGCGCGCTTTCGCCGACCGCATCACGGGCCTGGGCAAAGCCGGGATCGGCGACAAGACCATGGTGGACTCCCTGCTGCCGTTTGCTTCATCCTTCACTCACGCCGTGGCTGCCGGGTCCCCCGCAGAGGAGGCGTGGGCTGCCGCGGCTACAACAGCAACGTCGGCAGCAGCCGCCACCGCTGATCTTCGCCCGCTCAAAGGCCGCGCCCGTCCCCTCGCCGAGAAGAGCATTGGAACCCCCGACCCCGGGGCGACGTCGCTCGCCATGGTGTTCACCGCCGTCGGGCCCCACTTCACGGCAGTTCCCGTAGCTGCAGCCGCCAACTAGGAGAGTAACCATGCGCATCATCGTGGGCGCCGACGAAGCCGGCGTTGACTACAAGGACCGGATCCTCGCGGATCTGGAGGCAGACCACCGGATCACCGAAGTGATTGACATCGGAGTGAACCGTGCCGATGCGGACTTCACCAGGCCGTACCCGTACGTGGGCATCGCGGCAGGCGAAATGATCCGCGAGGGCAAGGCTGACCGCGCCATCCTCTTCTGCGGTACCGGCATCGGCGTGGCAATCGCCGCCAACAAGGTGCCCGGTATCCGTGCCACCGCGGCCCACGATTCGTTTTCCGTGGAGCGCTCCATCCTCTCCAACGACTGCCAGGTCCTCACCATGGGACAGCGCGTGGTGGGCGTGGAACTCGCCCGGCGGCTGGCCAAGGAGTGGGTTGGCTACGCCTTCGATCCCACGTCCGCTTCCGCGGAGAAGGTGAAGGTCCTCAGCGACTTCGAAGGCTGCTAGCCCTACAGGAGAGGCCGGGATCGGGGGATCCCGGCCTCTCCTGTTTCTCAAGATGCCTCTTGGTTACACTGGCGTCCATGTCTTGCCGAATCAGCGAACTGGTCCTGAACTGCAAAGATCCCGAACTGCTTGCCAAGTTCTGGAGTGACGTGCTCGGATACGTCGAACTCGACAGGGATGAGGGCTCGATTGAGATCGGGCCATCCGATGCCGGCTTCGGCGGCCTGCAGCCCACCATCATCCTGAGCCCCAGCAACAACCCGCGGACGGGCCGCCTGCCGCTCCATATCGATGTCAATCCCGTGGACCGGGACCAAGCTGCTGAGCTGGAGCGCCTGCTTGCCCTCGGAGCCCGGCCAGCCGACGTCGGGCAAACGGGCGAGGAACAATGGCATGTGCTGCAAGACCCCGAAGGCAACGAGTTCTGCCTGCTGCGGAAGCAGCTTGAGGACGCTGCCTAGCGGGTGCTAGAAACCGCCGCCTCCGCCGGAATCGCCGGCCATGTTGGCGAACCGGGAGTAGTGGCCCTGGAATGCCACGACGATGTCCTTGGTAGGGCCGTTACGGTGTTTGGCGATCAGGATGTCCGCTTCACCTGCGCGAGGGGACTCCTTGTCGTAGACATCCTCACGGTGGAGGAGGATGACCATGTCCGCGTCCTGCTCGATAGAACCGGATTCACGGAGGTCGGACACCATGGGCCGCTTGTCCTGACGCTGTTCTGAACCACGGTTCAGCTGCGAGAGGGCGATCACGGGGACCTGGAGTTCCTTGGCGAGCAGCTTCAGCGCACGCGAGAACTCGGACACTTCCTGCTGGCGGGATTCGACCTTCTTGCCCGAGCTCATCAGCTGCAGGTAGTCGAGCACCACGAGCTTCAGGTCATGTTGCTGCTTGAGGCGGCGGCACTTGGCCCGGATTTCCATGAGGGACATATTGGGGCTGTCGTCGATGAACAACGGCGCATCATTCATCCGGCCCATGGTGGTGGCGATCTTGGACCATTGCTCGTCCTTGATGGTTCCCTTGCGGAGATCCTGGAGGCTGATGGTGGCCTCCGCGGAGAGCAAGCGCATGGCGATCTCGTTCCGGCCCATTTCCAAGGAGAACATCACAGTGGCCATGTTGTTCTTGATGGCTGCCGAACGGGCGAAGTCCAGCGCAAACGTGGACTTACCAACGGCGGGGCGTGCTGCAATCACGATCATCTGACCCGGGTGGAGGCCGTGGGTGAGTTCGTCCAGTTCATAGAAGCCGGTGGGAACACCCACCATGCCCTCTCCACGGTGCCCGGACGCCTCGATCTCGTCCACCGTGGACTCCAAGACGTCTTTCAACGCCACGTAGTCTTCAGCCGTACGCTTTTCAGCAACAGCGTAGACCTCGGCCTGGGCCTGGTTGACGAGGTCTTCGACCTCTCCGTCCTGCCCGTAGCCCATTTGCACGATCTTGGTTCCGGCATTGACCAAGCGGCGCAGGACAGCACGTTCTGCGACGATTTCCGCGTAGTAGCCGGCGTTTGCGGCGGTGGGGACGGTCTGGATCAGTTCATGGAGATAGGCCGGCCCGCCGATCCTGTTGATCTCGCCGCGTTTGGTCAGTTCGTCCGAGACGGTCACTGCGTCAGCGGGTTCTCCGCGTCCGTACAGGTCAATGATGGATTCGTAGATGGTCTCGTGCGCCGGGCGGTAAAAGTCGTGCCCGCGAACGATCTCCACGACGTCGGCAATGGCGTCCTTGGAGAGCATCATGCCACCGAGGACTGATTGTTCAGCCGCGATGTCCTGCGGAGGTTTGCGGCTCGAATCCGAAGCCCGGGTGCCCTCGAGTGAGTCCAAGTGCATTACTGACAAAGCCGTCCTCCATATGTGTACCGCTGCAGAGATTCCGTCCCTCGGCGGTGCGTAAAGCGCGGGTGGACCTGGAATGGATAACCCTGGCATCCGGACCAGCCGAGTGCTCCTGTTATATCGTCCGGGACCGACATTCTTAGGGCCGTCCCCGTTACCCACAACTTATCCACAGAAGTATCCCCAAGCTGATTTGCGCGCCGTCGGCTGAGGGTATTCGGGAGGGTTATTTCCATCCTGAAACAGGTACCTCAGCCACGGTATCCGCGCTCTTGGGAAGCACAAAGCCGGTCGTCTTGCACATCTGTGGATAACCTGTGGAATAAGCCTCATTGGTTGTGCACAGACTGTGCGTGAACCTGTGGATACAAAAATTCTTTTCGCTCAAAACCGCTTTTGACATGGGAAAACGTCCCTCACAGCTTGTGGAGCAAAAGATTTTTTAGTGGATAACCATCCACAGATACATTCACAAGGAGGGAAGCCCATCACGCCTCGACGAGGCACAAACATGCCCGGAATGTGATGCATTCAACAAGTTCATGCCGCATTTGACACTTCCCTCTCGGAAGCTTATGCCGCTCATGGAATGTGCTGTGGATAACCTCAATCTGGCATAAGCTCTAAGCATGGGGAACAACCTTGGCGACCTGCTCCTGACAGCCCTCCCTTTGGTGATCCTTATTGGCCTGTTATGGGCCGTGTCCACGGCGCTTCGGCCCCGTGATACCGGAGTGTCCGAGGCGGAGCGCTACCAACGTGAACTGGCTTCACGCTCCGCCGCGCACCAAGCCTCGCAAATCCAGGCGGCACTGGCCCAGCGGGCACGCATAGAAGCTTCCGCGCAGCCCAGCCAGAACCGTTCCCACACTTCGCGCCCGGCCCCTGGCCAGCAGTCCCCGAATTCCCCTGCCCGGGGTCAGCAACCCGCAATACTTCCCAACGGCCAGCTCAACCCACAGTTGGCATTTGAGCTCCAAAACCTTGTCCGCAGCGGCCAAAAGATCCAAGCCATCAAGGTACTGCGGCAGGCAACACACTCAGATCTCATGACCGCCAAGAACTACATAGATCGGCTCTGATAAACGCCATGGATTCGCTTCTCATCCCGCTCGTGATCCTCATTGCGGTCATTGCGGGCGTGCTGCTGCTCATTCGCTCCTACACCAAGCGATCTGCCGAGACCCGTGCCGACGCCGCAGCCTTGAACGTACCCAAGGATGCAGTCACCCTCGCTAAGGAGTCGGCAGCCAAACTAAATGAGGAACAGCACCGTCGCCTGTACTCCCTCATAGCGCAGGGCCAGGGGATGGCGGCCATCAAGCTCTACTTGCAGGCCACCGGAGAAGGCCTGCGGGCCTCCCGTGACGCCGTCGGAGCCCTCGCCGCCCATCCCCAGCCCTACCGGCCGGAAGCTCCCGCCAAGGACCTGCTGGCGGACGATGACGACGAGCCCGAGCGGTTCCCCTACCGGTACCGTGCAATCGTCAGCAAGGGCGATGTAACCCGCGAGGTGAGCAGCAATATGCTCAATGACGAGATCTACGGGCGGATCAGGACCCTCGCCAAAAGCGGGGACGTGGAGGGCGCAGCGCTGGCCCTGACCCGCCACTCGGACATCACCATCAAGCAGGCCCGCGAATTCATCGAGCTGTTGGACGACTAGAAGTCGAACAGGTCTCCGAGCCAGCCTTCCTTCTTCTTCCGCTTGCGGCCATAGTCATCGCGACGGTCGTAGTCCCGCCGATCAGCGTCCCTCCGCTCATAGTCCCGGCGGCCACCCCGGTCGTCGTACCGCGGCTGCCCGGGCCTCGATTCGAACGGGTTGTAGAGCGGTGGAGGGGCTATGGGAGGTTGGCTTGGAACGTGCGGCGCCGGAGCGGGTGCGGGGTCGGCGGCCACCCGAT
This sequence comes from Paenarthrobacter sp. YJN-5, assembly GCF_015040095.1. Taxonomy (NCBI): domain Bacteria; kingdom Bacillati; phylum Actinomycetota; class Actinomycetes; order Micrococcales; family Micrococcaceae; genus Paenarthrobacter; species Paenarthrobacter sp. YJN-5. Next base: position 66,890 of record NZ_CP053544.1, on the reverse strand, counting down.
CGATGATTTTGTCCAACTCACCGCGGTCCAGCCACACACCCCTGCATTGCGGGCAGTAATCAATCTCAACCCCGCTGCGTTCGCTCATCACCAGGTCTACAGAATCCACAGGACATTTCATGCCTTCCCCAACGACCCGGCACGGCGATTAGTTCGGCTATCGCGCAGCAGAGATTCCTGCCAGCAATTGCTCGAACGGCAACGACTCCAAGGCGGGCGACTTCCGCCCGGGCTGGGGGCCGCTCAGCAGTTGCACGAGCTCACCGGCCGCCCGGTCTACGCGCGCGGAAAGCGGTGAGCCGCCGGCGTCATTACCCCAGTCCTGGGGCCCGGCGAAGATGGCAGTCGCCGTCATCCTGGTCCGCAGGTAGCTGAAGAGCGGCCGCATGGCGTGGTCCAGGACCATCTGGTGGCGGTCGGTGCCGCCCGTGGCGCCAATGAGGACCGCCTTGCCGTCCAGCGACTTGGGATCCAGAACGTCGATGAAGGACTTGAAGAGGCCGCTGTAGGAGGCGCTGAAAACGGGGCTGACGGCGATGATGCCGTCGGAGTCTTCGACGCCGGCAATCACCTCCGCGAGGCGGGGAGCTGCGTATCCGGTGACGAAGTTGTTGGCGATGTCCACCGCCAAGTCCCTTAGTTCCACGATGTCGATCTTCGCCTGGTATCCGGCGGCCTGCAGCTGCCGTTCCGTGGAGGCAGCCAATTGGTCGGCCAGCAGACGGCTCGACGACGGCACGCCAAGCCCTGCTGAAAGGACGGTTATGCGGCGGGTTTCCATGGCGTTCTCCTGTTGCTCGATTCAACTCAGCTTACATGCATATGCATCTATGTGGTTGAACCGGGCGGGCTTCGGAAGTATTCCCGGACGCTTCTACCGGCCCGGGCGCACGTGAGCGGCCAGAAAGTCCAAGGTCCTGTCCTTGGCATCCTTGGCTTCAGAGAAATTCAACTGGAACTGGTACTCATGAGGAAGTGCCGGAGTGTGGTCGGCCGGCCAGAAAAGCTCTGTCACGGGAACTCCGGCCGCTTTCAAGCGATTGCTGTAGGGAACGGACTGCAACCAGGTCAACCCGTCTCCGTTGCCGCCGCTGATGAACGTAGGAGGCAAGTCTCCCGTGACGAACCCGATAGTGGACATGGTTGCCCCGGCATAGGTGGCGGACCAGTCCTTGGTGCCCGTGTAGGACCACAAAGACGTCTTGAGGCCCCACTCCACCAGACCGTTGAGCTTGCTCATGGCATCCAGATCGTAAACACCGCAGTGAAGAATGGTGGCAGCCAGATCCTCCTTGCGCAACGCCGGCTCCACACCGAGCAGGTTGGCGTAGGCAGGATTGACTGTCAGGGTGGCCATTTGGCTGGCCAGCTGTGCACCCGCAGAGTCCCCTGCCAGGACGATGCGGCCCGGATCCACGTTCAGTTCAGCGGCGTGAGCCTTGATGTAAGCCAGGGCGTCGTTGATTTCACGAACCGCTGTGGGATACGTGGCCTCGGGCGCAATCGTGTAGCCCACGCCGATGGTTGTGTAGCCTTCGGCGGCGAGAATCCGAAGATAGGGCTCAACGTTGGCTTGGGTTCCGGAAATCCAGGCACCACCATGGATCCAGACGATCGTCGGCAGTCCACCCGCAGCTCCTTCGGGGCTAAAGGCGTCGAAGGAGAGCCCCGGCCTGTAGACAACATTGGCGCGCGTCTGCAGCCCGGCCTGCGGAACGTAAGGAGTCATTTCTGCAACGGTGTCCTGGGCCCCGCGCTCGAAAACCCCACGGATCACCATCGCCGATGGCCACGGGGTGGCAGAAAGGGCCAGGAGCACAACCAACACAAGCACGACGGCGAGCTCCAGCCTTCGGATTCTCCGTGGACGCCTGCGCCTGCCCGGCGCACTCTCCGGCTCGGGACGCCCTGCACTGGCCGCTGCCGCTACGCTGGCTCCTGCCGCTTCCGATGACCCCATGAACCCATCCCCCGCCTGTGCACCGTCCGTGGGCGCACCTGCGGACCATGCTAGGACGGAAGAGGCCCTGGGCGAAGGATCTTGCCGAAAAGGCTACCTCTGCCGCCCAGCCCCGCCGACTGCCATCAGTTCCAGTCGCCGCAGGGTCTCGTTGTTCCTAACGTCGATCACAGGATCCCGCAGGACTTTGGGAACCAACTTGCCGGGACCTCGCACTGCGTCCTCGGAGATGGAGACGCGGCATTCGTCCGGACCGGCCTCTTCCACCGTGATCAGCACCTTGGCCTCACCCATCGGCCATCCACGGGCAAGGAGCTCAAGGGAGCGTCCGGTCTGGACCGCAGCCACGCTGGTGCTGTCATCGATCAGGAGGGGCCAGACGCCGACGGAGTGATGAAGCTTCGCACCGACCTGGGGCCACTGGTCATCCACAGCGCGGATCCGCGAAGCACCCACCACCCAGCCAGAGTAAAGCCAGCCGTCGGCAATCACTTTCCAGACATCGGCTGCTGCAGACTTGAAGGGCCGGGTAACAGTGGACATGACTTCCTTTCCGATGCCGCAATAGCAATGTGAAATTAAGCTAAGCATGCTTATGAAGCTATCGCCAGAGGAACCCGTACAGGTTCGCGAGGGCAGGCCTACACTGATCGCATGGCCCGGCAGCGGCATTCCTGGAAGGCACCCATTCTTTTGCTGTGCACCGCGGGTGCGGTCTCTTCCTGCCAGCCCGTGACTGCTCCGGAAGCGGACACCAGTGAGCCTGCCGCGGAGATCGTGGTGGACATCAACCAGTCCCGCGACCAGTACGGAAAGCAAGCCATCCTCATCCAACTGACCAACACCTCCGGCTCGCCCGTCACGGTCAGCGGCGTGGACCTCCGCTCAGGCTTGTTTCAGCAGGGCATCACATGGAGGCCGGAGAACGGTCCACTGGAACTACCGCCGAACCAGCCCAAGAGCCTCCCCGCCAGCCTTCCGGAGCCACGCTGCGGGAGCCACGCAGGCGAACCCCCGGCAGTCACCATCCAGTACGCCCGCACCAATAATGAGCCACGCCAACTCAGTACCGGAGCCACGGACTCCTTCGGCGTCCTGCAGCGCAACTCGGACGAACTCTGCCTCGCCAAGGAGGCCGCGGCGGTGGCATCCGTCGCCTTGGCCCCGGAACTGGACGTAGCGCCGGACGGAAGAACCGCCGTCGTGCGCCTGGTTATCACCCCAACCAGAACCGCTACCCCCAACCAGACCCTGGTCATCGAGTCGATCGGTGGCACCACGTTACTGGCGGAGCAGCCGTCGGACCCGTGGCCCCGCGATGTCACCATTACGGCCGCAGCGGACGCCCGGGTGCTGTCCCTGCGCGTACGTCCTGCCCGCTGCGACCCCCATGCCGTCGCTGAAGACAAGGTGGGAACACTCGTTCCATTGAATGTGGCCATCGGCAACCGTCAGGGTGCCCTGAAGGTGCCGGCTCCTGCCGATCTGCGCGGACGCATCCATGACTTTGTCACCGCTGCCTGCAGCGCGGGCTGAACTCAGCCGATGGTGGGCAGCGCCGCCGGTGCGCTCTCCACGCGGACCTTGATCCCGGCTTCCACGTTCTTTACTTCCCCGTCCATTTGGTACGGCAAGGGCTTCAGCGTGGTGAATTCGTAGCTGCTGACGCTCGGCTGATCGCCCAGGCCTTGGGTGGTGGCCCGCAAGGCGTTCAAGACCACCCGCCATTTGGGCATGTGGGGGAAGAAGATGACCTCAAACTTGCCGTCACGGGGCGTCTCCTCCGCCTCGCTGAGGGTGGCGTACTTTGCCATTTCGGGAATGTTCGCAAAAACGAGGCTGTCCACCTTCTGGCGCTTGCCGTTGTCCAGCCGGATTTCGAACGGCTTGAACTCCGAGAACGTCTTGATTACGGACACCATCTCCGTCAGGGCGCCCTTGCTTCCCTTTTCCAACTCCGTCGCAACAACCGGGGTCAGGCCGAACCCGATGTACGAGTGGGCGTACTCCAGCGGCTCATTCTCTTTCTGGCCCGTGTGGATCCGGAGCAGGTCGATGTTGTGGACGTTGCCCTCCGCGATGGCCTCCTCCAAAGGCTTGGTTCCAACCGTCCGCCGGTGGTCGTTCGCGTTGCCGGCAGCCATGACTGCGGCCACTGCCTTGGGGTTCTCCGCCTGCATCACGCCGTTGACAACCTCGTTGTAGCCACCGTCGCCGCTGACCGAGACCACCAGGACGTCGCCGCCCTTACCGGCGGCTTCGCGGGCCAGATCGACCGCGTGCCCCGCGTGTTGGGTTGGTTCAAGGATGATCTCCGGCGAGTACGGCAGCATCTTGATGAGCTTCCCGTGCAGCTCTTCCGCAAGCTCCGGGGCATTCCCCGTGCTGTTGGGGTTGAAGATGATGACGATCGACTCAAATGTCCGTGCGGAACCCATGCGTTCTCCTTTAGTTACCCAGGCCTATAACAGTACTGTCCCCTGGATGCAGGTAGTCGAATCACCGCCGACCCAGACCTGGTCCCCTTCAGCCTTGACGTGGATGCGCCCTGCCCTCCCCAGCACGGTGCCCTGGGCGGCCACGTATGCCTCCGGCGCACGCCCGCTCCCTATCAGCCATTGAGCTGCCCCCGCATTGAAGCTACCCGTCACCGGGTCCTCAATCATGGCGTCGCCCGGGAAAAACGTACGAACCTCAAAATCCACCTCGGAGCCTGCCGGATACGGCCCGATGACACCCACCTTTAGATCCCCCAAGGCAAGCATGTCCGGTTCCAGGCCGAGGACCCGGTCAGCGGACTCGAGCAGGACGCCAATCCACGCCGGCCCATTCACCAGCCACGAGGCATCCAGGATGTCATCTTCCGAAAGTCGAAGACCCGCGGCCAACTGCTTCCGCACAGCGTCCTCCACCGGACCAAACCGGGTCAGTGGCGGTGCCGCGAAGGCCAGCCGTCCGCCGTCGTGCTTGACGCGTACCAAACCTGCTCCGCACTCCTGGACCACGACGCCGGCAGACTTGGGCACTCCCCCTGCCTGCAGCCACGTGTGGGCAGAGCCAAGCGTGGGGTGGCCCGCGAACGGAAACTCCTCGCTGCCAGTGAATATACGCACCCTGTAGTCCGCGTCCGGATGTGTGGGCGGCAGCAGGAAAGTGGTTTCGGACAGATTGGTCCAGTTGGCGAATCGCTGCATCGTCCCGCTGTCGAGCCCTTCGGCATCAACGACGACGGCGAGCGGGTTGCCGAAATAGGGACGGTCGGAGAAGACGTCTACTTGGTGGAACGGGCGGTTTCGGGGGGAAAGTGGACTCACCGGTGCAGGCTATCACTGGTGCTGGTGAGCCTGTGGGCCGTCTGCCACACTACCTTCATGGCAGAGAACAAGACGCAGCCCACCCAAGTGCCCGTTGAGGAATTCCTTAATGCCGTGGAGCACCCGGCCCGGCGTGCGGACGGCTTTGAATTACTGAACATGATGCGCGGGATCACCGGCCAGGAAGCCGTGATGTGGGGTCCGTCGATCGTAGGTTTCGGGCAGTACCACTACAAGTACCAGAGCGGCCGAGAAGGCGATGCTGCAGCCGTGGGGTTCTCACCGCGCAAAGCCAACCTGGCCCTCTATGGACTGACGATGAGTCCGGAGGCGGACCGCTTGCTTCCCGAACTTGGTAAGCACAAAACCGGCGCATCGTGCTTGTACGTCAACAGGTTGGACGATGTGGACAGGGATGTGCTGGCGGAGCTGATCCGCACCGGCTACAACCACACCATGACGGAGATCCATAGGCCCTGACCCCCTTCGCCCCCCGCGCCCCCGCGAGTTGGCAGTTAATGGCAGTCCAGGGCACCAACATTGTCATCAATTGCCAACTCGGGGCATGCAAAAGGACCCCCCTCCCGGAATCCGGGAGGGGGGTCCTTCAGGCGTAGTCAGGGACTACTTGCCGGCAACGACCTCAAGGTCGATGACAGCGGAAACATCCTCGTGCAGGCGAACGTTGGCCTGGTACGAACCGACAGACTTGATGTGGTTCGGCAGTTCAACGTTGCGCTTGTCGATGGCGCCGAGGCCGGCAGCCTCAACAGCAGCAGCGACGTCAGCAGGCTTGACGGTGCCGAAGAGACGACCGGACTGACCGGCCTTCACCTCGAGCTTGACCTTCTTGGAGGACAGTGCCTGAGCCTGTGCCTGTGCAGCTTCAACAGTTGCGTGGGCACGGGCAGCACGGGCTGCCTTGATGGTCTCAACCTGCTTCTCGCCACCACGGGTCCAGGTCAGAGCGAAGCCGCGGGGCAGAAGGTAGTTACGTGCGTAACCGTTCTTTACCTCGACAACGTCGCCAGCAGCACCGAGACCGGTTACTTCGTGGGTCAGAATGAGCTTTGCCATGTTAGTTAATCCCTTCCCTTAGCCGCGGCCAGCGCCGGAGTAGGGCAGCAGAGCAACTTCGCGGGCGTTCTTGATTGCCTGGGCGATCTTGCGCTGTTCCTGAACGGTAACGCCAGTGACGCGACGAGCGCGGATCTTTCCGCGGTCGGAGATGAACTTGCGCAGCAATGCTACGTCCTTGTAGTCGATGACAGTGATGTCAGCGGCCTTCAAGGGGTTGGACTTTGGTTTGGGCTTACGGAGTTCAGCCTTAGCCATCGTGGAGCTCCTTTTCTATGGAGCCCGTGGATATTGATCCACGGGATGGTGGTGTTTTTTTGTTTAGAAGGGAGGTTCGGAGTCCGGGCCGTTGCCCCAGCCACCAGCGTTGCTGACACCGGGCGTAGCCCAAGGGTCATCCTGCTGTGCGGGCTGGTTGCCGCCCCAGTTTCCACCGGAGTTGCCGCCCTGGTTTCCACCAGCGGGGCCACCTCCGAAGCCACCTGCGTTGCCGCCACCGAAGCCACCCTGGCCACCGTTGCCGGCGCCGAACCCGCCGCCGGAGCGCTGGGTGCGGTTGACTTTGGCATTCGCGTAACGCAAGCTCGGGCCGATCTCGTCGACCTCAAGCTCAATAACGGTGCGCTTCTCGCCTTCTTTGGTTTCGTAAGAACGGCTCTTCAAACGGCCGGAAACAATGACGCGGGTTCCCTTTGTGAGGGACTCGGCAACGTTCTCGGCTGCTTCCCGCCATACGGACGCGCGGAGGAACAGGGTTTCCCCGTCCTTCCATTCGTTCGACTGGCGGTCAAAGGTCCGGGGAGTAGAAGCGATGGTGAAGTTCGCTACTGCTGAGCCAGACGGGGTGAACCGCAGCTCCGGATCATTGGTGAGATTACCGATGACCGTAATAGTGGTTTCGCCTGCCATCTACTGCCTCCTTGTTCGTTCCTGCGGGGTAAAGATCTGGAAGGGGCTGATTACTCAGCAACAACCTTCTGGTCTTCGGGGCGGATGATCTTGGTGCGCATGATCGTCTCGTTCAGAGACAGCTGGCGATCAAGTTCCTTGGCGGTAGCAGGCTCAGCGGTGAAGTTCACCACTGCGTAGATACCTTCGGACTTCTTCTTGATGTCGTATGCCAGGCGACGACGGCCCCAGATGTCAACCTTTTCGATGGTTCCACCATCGGTGGTGATGACATTCAGGAACTTCTGAAGCGACGGCTCTACGGTACGCTCTTCGACCTCGGGGTCGATGATTACCATCAATTCGTAAGGACGCATATGTGAACCCACCTCCTTTGGGCTAAGCGGTTACGGTATTTCCGTAACAGGAGGTTCATTTGCGATTGCTGTGCCTCGCTCCCCCGCCAAAGATTCGGAAGGAGGGCGCAGCACAGACTTCAATATCTTAGTGCATCTCCTGCATCCAAAGCTATTCGGCGGTGTGTCGTGGCCGAAAGCACCGGCAAGGCCTATGTGGATAACGGGCCAATGAATACTTGAGTCATGACCATCCTCAAGTCCACAGTCCTCTTCGTTCTGGCCGCGGCAGCCGAAATCGGGGGCGCCTGGCTCATTTGGCAGGCAGTCCGGGAGGGCAAGGCATGGTGGTGGGCGGGGCTGGGCGTTGCGGCCTTGGGCATTTACGGATTCTTCGCGGCCTTCCAGCCTGACGCCCATTTCGGCAGGGTCCTCGCGGCCTATGGGGGCGTCTTCATAGCCGGTTCACTTGCCTGGGGCATGCTGGTGGACGGCTTCCGCCCGGACCGCTGGGACATCATTGGAGCCGTCATCTGCATAGTGGGCGTCGGCGTCATTATGTTCGCGCCGCGCACGGGCGCGTGACGACCGGCGGCCTACCGGCTGGAACATGGCAGCTTAAACATGTGAGCCCTGGAAGATCATTGACCTTCCAGGGCTCATTGTGTGCGCGGAGGGGGACTTGAACCCCCACCCCCTTTCGAGGACTAGCACCTCAAGCTAGCGCGTCTGCCATTCCGCCACCCGCGCAGGGTGATTCGGAGAACCAGTTTCCTTTTTCTCCTCAACAGCGTCAAAAACACTAACACGTCATTGGGCATTCTGTTGATTCGGGACTTACGGCAACACCCCTCGGCAGAACAGGGAAACGTGGGTACGGTGACCTCATGCAGAAAATATCGATCGAGGCCCTTGCCCGCCAGCAAATCGAAGCCGCAGTTGCCGCACCAAGTGGACGCGCTGCAGACACAGCATTCGGCGGGCATGAGAAGACCCTCCGTCAAACGGTCATGGCCTTCCGCGCAGGCACGCGGCTCAGCGAACATCAGAACCCCGGCGAGGCTACTGTCTTTGTCCTGAAGGGAAATGTCTGGCTCAAAGCGGGCGAAGACTCGTGGCAGGGGAAAACGGGAGACCTGTTGATCGTGCCGGACGGCCTCCACAGCCTCGAAGCGGAGGAGGACTCAGCGGTGCTCTTCACCGTGGTCAAGACCGACCGTCGGGCGCAACCGCCGGCGTAAAGCGGAGAACGACGGCGGCGCGTTGCCCACCAACGACGGCGACACCTCGCCCGCGCACGACGGCGGCGCGTTGCCTGGGCCCGCCTGGCTACGGGCGTGGACCGGCGAGTCCGGGCGGAACGACGCGCGGTTTTGTCCGGCCCTGTACAGCCACGATTGTGAACACCAGCGCCACCAGGGCCGTCGCTACCAACAAGAGCAGACCAATGGAGTAACTGCGCGTCGCGGCGTCGTACGTGGCTCCCATGACCAGCGGCGGGAAGTATCCACCCAAGCCTCCGGCCGCGCTGACCACTCCGCTAATGCTGCCGACTTTGCCCTGCGGTGCCAGCACGCCCACCCAGGCGAAGACGCCACCCGCTCCCAGTCCCAGTGCCGCGGCCATGGCCACGAACGTCAGTCCGGCCTGGACTTCGCCCTCGGGGTACAGGTTCACCACCCAGCCGAGCACGGCAACACCGCTGAGCGCGGCGATCACCACCGGCTTGGGGCCTACCTTGTCGGCAAGCACCCCGCCCAGCGGCCTTGCAAGAACGGCGGCCAGGGCAAAACCGGCCGTGCGGGCACCGGCCCCGGCCGGATCGAAGCTGTAGACGTCCCGCAGGTAGGTGGGGAGGTAGGTGGCGAAGGAGACGAAGCCACCAAAGACGACGGCGTACAGAAAGCACATCTTCCAGGTGACGGCAGTGCGGGCGGCGTCGGCGAGTTTGGGCAGCACTGGCGCGTTGCTCGCCGTCCACCCGGGGGCTTCCTTCATCAGGAACCAGACCAGGATGGCCGTCGCGGCGAGGAGCCCGGCGATCAGCAGGTGCGTGGGAAAGTAGCCGATCCAGGCCACAAGGCGGGGATTGAGGAAAGCGGCCAGCGCTGTCCCGCCCATGCCCGCACCGAAAACGCCGGTAGCGAAGCCCCGTCGGGCGGGTTCGTACCAGGCGCTGACAAAGGGGATCCCTACGGCGAAGACCGTTCCGGCCACCCCCAGCAGCAGCCCTGCGCCCAACACGACCGCGAAGGAGTCAATGGTGCCGCCGAACGCCACGAGCAGGACGGGCGGGATTGCAGCGAGCAGCACGAAGGTGAACAGGGCGCGGCCGCCATACCTGTCCGTGAGGGCACCGACGACGATCCGTCCCAGTGACCCCACAAAGACGGGCATGGCCACCAGCACGCCCGTGGCAGCCGGACTCAGCTGCAGTTGTTGCGTGTAGAAGGACCCCAGTGTGGCCACGGAGTTCCAAGCCCAGAAGCCCACCACCGAGGCCACGGTGGCGAGCACCAGGTTCAGTGTGCGGCCGGCGGGAACGGGCTGGGACTCTGTTCCGTCCACGGTTTTCTCCTTCAACTCAGCGGTTCTTCGTGTCCCGGTCCCGGGTACCGACGGCGGACCATCCGCGCCGTACCGGCACGACGGAGCTGTCTTTGTCCCGTGACCGGTACACGATGTAAGGACGGAAGAGGTAGTGCAGCGGGGCTGTGAAGGCATGCACCAACCGGGTGAACGGCCAGATCACAAAGAGCGCCATACCCACAAGAGTGTGCAGGTGGAACGAGAAGGGGGCCTGGGCCATCGCGGCAATGTCCGGCTGGAAAATGAAAAGGGACCTGAACCAGGGGGCAACGGTTTCGCGGTAATTGTGCCCGTGTTCCCCCTCGGCCACGCTGGCCAGCGTGGTCCACAGTCCGAAGACGATTGCTGCGGTGAGCACCACGTACATGGTTTTGTCGTTCCTGGTGGTGGCCATGAACACCGGGCCGGTCCTGCGGCGGCGGTAGATGAGCAGGACGATCCCGCCCAGGGTCCCGACCCCCGCAATACCGCCGACCAGCAGGGCGTTGAAGTGGTAAAACTCCTGGCTCATCCCCACGGCCTGGGTCCAAGCCATCGGAATGACCAGGCCGAAGAAATGCCCCGCGATCACGGCAAGCAGGCCGAAGTGGAACAGCGGGGAGGCTATCCGCAGAATCCTGGACTCGTAGAGTTGGGAGGATCTGGTGGTCCAGCCGAACTGGTCGTATTTGTAGCGCCAGATGAGCCCTCCCACCAGGACCACCACCATGACGTAGGGCAGGACGCCCCAGAGAAGGATGTCCACGGCAGTAATGTCCATTTCATGCCTCCTTCACAGGCAGCAGGCGCGGATCGTAGGGGTCCAGGCCCACGGCTTCGGTGGGCGGACCGTAGCCGGCCATCCGCATGACTGCCTGCTCGTCGGCCGGAGATTTGCCGGGCAGGGTGGCGCAGATGGCTTGCAGAATCCGTGCGTGGGGAAGGCTGTCCCGGAGCAGGCCGAAGCGGAGCATCTCCAGGCTGGCACGGTAGCGGGTGAGCAGGTCCCGGCCTGCTGCCAGGTCCACCACGGCGGCGTATTCCAGGACCATCGGCAGGTAGTCCGGAAGCTCGCCGCGCGTGTCCACCAGGATCTCGCTTTGCCGGTAAGCCTTCTTGAAATTGCCCAGGACCTCACCGCGGCGCCGGGTATCTCCGTCCGTCCAGTAGGACAGGTGGAGTGCGTGCCGCCTGCCAAGGTCGAACTCCTGCACGTAGGAGGCTTGGACCGCCGTCAGAGGTTCGGACTCCAAGTGCGTCAAGACGTCGTCAAAATCCTGTACGGCTCCTGGAAATTCAGCCAGGGCGGCACGCATGAGGGGAAGGCGGCCGATCAGTTCCTCGTCCGGGTAGGACAGGCACCAGGCTGCGGCGAGGTAGATGATCCGTTGGCGCTTCGTCACAGTTCCTCCCCGCCTGCGGCCCGGCTGTCCGATGCGGCGGCAGGATCCGGTTTCGGGGGGAAGAGCCCGGGTGGGGCTCCGGTACCGTCCCAGTTCAGCAAGTTCACCCGGCCCCGCAGGGTCGGTTCGCCGGGCGCGGTGTCTGAAGTCTGCCGGTCCCGGAGGGCGTTGAAGGTTTCCAACGCCACCGGGACGGGCCTGCCGCTGGCCTCGCCGAACGGGGAGGAATCCTGCATGCCGGGGCCGCCGTCGAAATCCAGCGAACAACCCATTTCCTCCAGGTCGTGGGCTTGTTCCACGTGGGCCTTCGGGATGACGTAGCGCTCGTCGTACTTTGCCAGGGCCATGAGCCGGTACATCTCGTACATGCTGTGGCCGTCCATGCCAACAGACTCGGGGATGGACTCGTCGGGGTCGTTGCCCAGGCTGATGCCCCGCATGAAGGAGCGCATGGCCGCGAGCTTGCGCAGCACCGCGGTGACCCTGCCGGTGTCGCCCGCGGTGAAGAGTTCGGCAAGGTACTCAACCGGGATGCGCAATGCGTCGATGGCGCCGAAGAGGTTCCCGTGGTCCTCGCCGTCGTGGCCCTGGTCCCGCAACAAGTCCACTACTGGAGAGAGCGGCGGCACGTACCAGACCATCGGCATGGTCCGGTATTCGGGGTGCAGGGGAAGCGCCACCTTGTACACCTTGGCCAGGGCGTACACGGGAGAGCGCCGGGCGGCGTCTATCCAGTCTTCGGGGATGCCCTGCGCCCGGGCTTCGGCCTGCACATGGGGGTCGTCCGGATCCAGGAGCACATCCATTTGGGACTCGTAGAGATCCCGGGGGTCGGTCACCGACGCCGCTGCGGTGACGGCATCGGCGTCGTACAGAAACAAGCCCAAGTACCGCAGCCGGCCAACGCAGGTCTCCGAGCAGACCGTCGGCAAGCCCACTTCAACCCTCGGATAGCAAAAAGTGCACTTCTCTGCCTTGCCGGTTTTGTGGTTGAAGTAAATCTTCTTGTACGGACAACCCGTCACGCACTGCCGCCAGCCGCGGCACCTGTCCTGGTCCACGAGGACGATCCCGTCCTCCACCCGCTTGTAGATGGCGCCCGAGGGACAGGATGCCATGCACGACGGGTTCAGGCAGTGCTCGCAGATCCGTGGAAGGTAGAACATGAAGGTCTGTTCATAGGCGAACTTGATCTTGTCCTCGGATTCCCGCCGGACCTTTTCCACGATCGGGTCCAGATGTCCGTTTTCGGCGGACCCGCCCAGGTCATCGTCCCAGTTGGCGGACCAGGTAATGCTGGTGTCTTTGCCGGTAATGAGGGATTTGGGCCGGGCCACCGGGAAATCGTCGCCCAAGGGCGCATCCACGAGGGTCTTGTAATCATAGGTCCAGGGCTCGTAGTAGTCCTTGAGCTCAGGCTGGACCGGGCTGGCAAAAATTCCCAAAAGCTTCTTCACGCGGCCGCCAGCCTTGAGGACCAGCCTTCCGCGCTTGTTCAGCGACCAGCCGCCGCGCCAGCGCTCCTGGTCCTCATACCGGCGTGGGTAGCCCTGACCGGGCCGGGTTTCGACGTTGTTGAACCAGACGTATTCAGTGCCGGCGCGGTTGGTCCACGCCTGCTTGCAGGTCACCGAGCAGGTGTGGCAGCCGATACATTTGTCCAGGTTCATGACCATGCCCATTTGAGCCATGACACGCATCAGTACTGCACCTCCTGCGAACGACGGCGGACCGTGGCCACCATGTCCCTCTGGTTTCCGGTGGGGCCAAGGTAGTTGAACGCGTAGGCCAGCTGGGCGTAGCCGCCGATCAGGTGCGACGGCTTGACCAGCAGCCGGGTCACGGAGTTGTGGATGCCGCCGCGCCGGCCCGTGGCCTCGGACTTCGGGACATCGATGGTCCGTTCCTGGGCGTGGTGCACATAGACCACGCCCGCCGGCATCCGGTGGCTGACGATTGCCCGGGCCACCAGCACGCCGTTGATGTTCAGGCACTCCACCCAGTCGTTGTCCTTGACGTGAATTGCTTCTGCGTCAGCCGGACTCATCCACACAGTGGGGCCGCCCCGGGAGAGGGAGAGCATGAGCAGGTTGTCCTGGTATTCGGAGTGGATGGACCATTTGGAGTGCGGGGTCAGGTAGCGGACCACCACCTCCATGGACCCGTCCTGACCTAGCCTGGGTTCGTTGAAGAGCCGGTGCATGTCCAGCGGTGGCCGGTAGATCGGCAGGGCTTCGCCGATGTCGATCATCCAGTCGTGGTCGAGGAAGAAGTGCATGCGTCCGGTCAGGGTGTGCCAGGGTTTGAGCCGCTCCACGTTGATGGTGAACGGGGCGTAGCGGCGCCCGCCGGTCTCGGAACCGGACCATTCGGGCGAGGTGATCACCGGCACCGGGCCGGCCTGGGTCTGCGCGAAGGTGATGAACTTTTCGTCGGACCCTTCTGCGAGGTCTGCCAGTTTCCGCCCGGTGCGGACTTCGAGGTCCCTGAAGCCCTGGACGGACAGCGCACCGTTGGTGGTGCCGGAGAAGGCGAGGATGGCTTCGGCCATCTTGGCGTCGGTGTCGATCGCGGGCCTGCCGTCCGCTGCGCCCCCGAGCATCACTCCGTTGGAGTGACTGAGCCGGTCCAACGGACCTTTGAGGCGGTAGGTGATGTTCTTGACCGTGAAGCCGAGCCTGTCGGCCAAAGGCCCGACGGCGGCCAACTTGTCGGCGATGGCCGTGTAGTCGCGCTCCACCACCGAGAAAACGGGCATGTTCTGTCCCGGGACAGCGGGGACTTCCGGATCCCGCCAGTCCCGGACGATGCCGCCGGGCTGGGCGAGTTGGCCCGGGGTGTCGTGCTGCAGCGGCACGCTGACCAGGTCCCGGCGGACGCCGAGGTGCGTTTTGGCCAGCCGGGAGAACTCACGTGCGAGCAGATGGAAAGTATCGAAATCGGTCTTTGTTTCCCACGGCGGATCGATCGCGGGGCTGAAAGCATGCACGAACGGGTGCATATCGGTGGAGGACAGATCGTGTTTCTCATACCAAGTGGCTGCCGGGAACACGACGTCGGACAGCAGCGTGGTGGAGGTCATGCGGAAGTCCGCGGAGACCAGCAGGTCCAGTTTCCCTTCAGGCGCCTGCTCGTGCCACTCCACGTCCATGGGTTTGAGCCCTTCAGCGTGGTCCTTGCCGAGGACGTTGTTGTGGGTTCCCAGCAGGTTGCGCAGGAAATACTCGTTGCCCTTGGCGGAGGACCCGAACAGGTTCGAGCGCCACAGCACGAGGGTCCTGGGCCAGTTTTCGGGGGCATCCACGTCCTCGATGGCCGGGTTAAGGGCTCGGCTCTTCAGCGCGTCCGCGATGTAGGCAGGTGCGTCCTTCGCGGTTCCGGCGGCGACGGCGGCCTCGGCTTCATCGGCGACGTCCAGGGGATTGCGGTCAAATTGCGGGTAGAACGGCATCCAGCCGAGCCGGGCGGACTGGGCCAGCGCATCGGCGGTGTGCATGCCGTCCAGGTTTCCGGTGGAGAGCGGGGACTTCAGTGCGTCCGCTGAATAGCCGTCCTGGCGCCACTGGTCCGTGTGCATGTACCAATAGCCTGTGCCGACCATGGTCCGCGGCGGCCGGGACCAGTCCAGCGCATTCGCCAAGGACACCCAGCCGGTGGCCGGTCGGGTCTTTTCCTGCCCCACGTAGTGCGCCCAGCCGCCGCCGTTACGGCCCATGCAACCCGTCAGCATGACCAGGGCCAACACCGCCCGGTAGGTGGCGTCGCCGTGGAACCACTGGCAGATCCCGGCACCCATGATGATCATCGAGCGGCCTTTGGACTGCTCGGCGTTGCGTGCAAACTCCCGCGCAACCCGGATGCAGGCCTGTGCCGGGACGGACGTGATTTCCTCCTGCCACGCCGGGGTGTAGGGCGTGCCCGCGTCGTCGTAGCCTGCTGCCCATTCGCCGGGAAGCCCTTCCCGGCCCACGCCGTACTGGGCCAGCATCAAGTCGAACACTGTGGTGACCAGTTGCCCTTCGACCTCCAGGACGGGGACACCCCGCCTCAGGATGCTGCCTGTGCCGCCGGCGTCCTCAAAACAGGGCAGCAGGATCTCGGCGCTTTCCCCGGAGACTTCACGCAGCGACAGAGCGGGCTCGATCCCCTCAAGATCCAGGTTCCACTTGCCCTCCCCACTACCGGAATAGCGGAAACCCATTGAGCCGTTAGGGACCGCGATCCGGCCGGTTTTCTTGTCAAACAAGACTGTGCGGAATGCCGCGTCTTCGGCCCCCGCTTCGGCGGGGACGTCACGGGCGGTGAGGAATTTCGACGGCGTCAACCCGCCGTCGTCGCGCTTTTCCAGCCGGACCAGGAACGGCAAATCCGTGTACTGCTTCACGTAGTCCGCGAAGAAGGGAACCTCCCGGTCAATGAAGAACTCCTTGAGCATGACGTGCCCCATTGCCATGGCCAGCGCCGCGTCCGTTCCGGCCTGGGCAGGGAGCCATTCGTCGGCGAACTTCGTGTTGTCCGCGTAATCAGGGCTGACGGTCACCACTTTCGTGCCGCGGTACCGCACCTCGGCCATCCAGTGCGCATCAGGGGTCCTCGTGACGGGAACATTGGAACCCCACATCATCAGGTAGCCCGCGTCCCACCAGTCTCCGGATTCGGGGACATCGGTCTGGTCCCCGAAAACCTGGGGGCTGGCCACCGGCAGGTCGGCATACCAGTCGTAGAAGGATGTCATCACGCCGCCGATCAGCTGGATGAAACGCGTCCCAACGGCGTGCGAGACCATGGACATTGCGGGAATCGGCGAAAACCCTGCGCAGCGATCCGGACCGTAGGTCTTGATGGTGTTCACGTGAGCGGCGGCAGCGATTTCGATCGCCTCCTGCCAGGACACGCGCACGAGCCCGCCCTTGCCCCGGGCCTGCTGGTAGCGACGGCGTCGTTCCGGGTCCGCGGCTATCTCCGCGAATGCCAGCACCGGGTCCCCAAGACGCGCCTTGGCCTCACGGTACATCTCCACCAGGACTCCCCGGACATAGGGGAAACGCACTCGCGTGGGTGAGTACGTGTACCAGGAAAAGGCCGCGCCGCGCGGGCAACCCCGGGGTTCGTATTCCGGCCTGTCCGGCCCAACGGAAGGGTAATCCGTTTGCTGCGACTCCCAGGTGATGATGCCGTCCTTGACGTACACCTTCCATGAACAGGATCCAGTGCAGTTCACCCCGTGCGTTGAGCGGACCACCTTGTCATGGCTCCACCGGTCCCGGTAGAAGATGTCGCCTTTGCGCCCGCCTTCACGAAACACCGCCCGGCCGTCGTCGTTCTGGTCCCACTTCGTGAAGAAACGCGCGAGCTTCAACATTGCATCCGAGGCGGGCCCGTCCAACCCCGCCGGGTCTTTGGCACTCATGGCCTCATCCTAGGGTCCGGGCCCGGGCCAAGATATGGGTCTTAAGACTCTCGACGGGAGCGTGCCAGGCGCTTCGGATGTTTCCCCTGTGACCCATGGTGTCGGTTGCTCCGGCCCGTTTAGGATGGCAGCGTGCATCCCGGTCACGCGACGTTCCAGGCCCGGATATCCGGTGCTGCCTCCACCCTTGCCCCGGGGTACTTTGCACTCGTCATGGCCAGTGGCATCATCTCGGTCGGCTTCGAGCTTGAGGGCTTCTCTGCGGTATCCGGCGTCTTTCTCGCCATCTGCATAGGCGCCTACGCGGTACTGGTTGTTGTGAACGTCGTCCGGATCATCAAATTTCGCGGTGAAATCGTCGCTGATTTCATGAACCCGGCGCGTGCGTTCGGTTTCTACACTTTCGTCGCGGGCACCAACGTCCTTGGCGTGCGCCTGGCCATGGCCGAGGCGCCCATGGCGACGGCGACCCTCCTTGTTGTTTCGGGGTCTGCGTGGCTCGTGCTCGGCTACGTCATTCCCTGGACCGCCGTCCTCGGGCGGACTGAACGCCCTGTGATTAAGGACGCCAACGGGACGTGGTTCATCTGGTGCGTCGCAAGCCAGTCCGTGGCCACAGCCTGCGCCACGCTGGAGCCTCTCGCCGGCACATGGAAGACCGGCCTGGCGCTGCTCGCTGTCCTCTCATGGTCCGTTGGGATCGTCCTCTACGCGGCCGTGGGAATCTTCGTTTCCCTGCGCCTCATGGTCTATCGGATTCAGCCTCAGGACCTGGGTCCGGGATACTTCGTGTCGATGGGCGCCATGGCCATCACCGTCCTTGCAGGTGCGCGCATCCTTGAGATGGCCGATGCCCCCGTAACCAGAGCCGTCCACGGACTCGTCGCTGGCGCCTCCGTAGTCTTCTGGGCCTTCGCCACGTGGCTGCTGCCGGTGCTCATTGCCGCAGGATGCTGGCGGCACCTCATCAACCGTGTTCCACTCTCCTACGAGTCCGGGCTGTGGAGCATCATCTTCCCCCTCGGCATGTACTCTGTGGCCGGGATCTACCTCGGACGCGCGGACCAGCTTCCCGTGGTGCTGGCCATCGGTCAGGCCGAGCTATGGCTCGCCGCTGCTGCGTACGTGGCGACATTCGCGGGCATGCTCCACCACCTCTGGCGCACACTCGTTGTCCAGGGGGCCGGCCGCTGAACCGCACTAGAATTCGCCGCGAACGCAGGCATTCGTGAGCCTTCTGCAAGATGCAGGCAGCGCTGCCTTCGCATTAACGCGAACGGGGCAGCCGCCGTCGTAATTGACGGCAACTGCCCCGCAACAAACAGACGCTTACGACGCCTGTCCGGAACCAACCTCGGACGGTTCGGCTTCAGCGGTGGTCTCGGCGCTGGCCGGGCCGGTCTTCCGGTACCTCCACACGCCGATGGCCACAACGACCGCGGCGAGAGCCAGGGACAGGAAGAGGGATTCGCGGGTGGATTCCAGGATGACCATGCCGATGATGAGTGCCACGATGCTCGCAATGGCAATCCACGTGAGGTACGGGAAGAACCACATCTTGAGCTGGAGATCCTTCGCGGCGGCGCCCATGCGGCGGCGGAGAACCAGCTGGGAGGCTGCAATGACCAACCACACGAACAGTGCGATGGCGCCGGAGGTGTTGACGAGGAACAGGAACACCGTGTCCGGGGCGATGTAGTTCAGACCCACAGTGATGAATCCGACCACTGTGGAGGCCAGGACGGCCGCCGCAGGCACACCGCGCTTGGAAATACGCGTCCAGGACTTCGGAGCATCTCCGCGGCGGGACAGCGAGAACAGCATGCGGCTGGCGGTGTAGAGGCCCGAGTTGAGGCAGGAAAGCACCGAAGTAAGGACAACAATGTCCATGATGGTGCCGGCTCCCGGGATGCCATAGAGCTCGATCACTGCAACATACGGGCTCTTGGCAACGGAGGCGCTGTTCCACGGGAGCAAGGTGACCACAATGGCGATGGAGCCGATGTAGAAGATCAGGATGCGCCACACGGTGGACTTCACGGCCTTCTTGACGGCGTCCACCGGATTCTCGGATTCCCCGGCAGCAATGGTTGCGATCTCCGCGCCAAAGAAGGAGAAGACCACCACGAGGATGCCGGCGAGGACCGCGCCCGGACCACTCGGCATGAAGCCGCCCTGGTCCAGGAGGTTGGTCACTCCCGGTGCAGGAACGCCCGGCATGAAACCGAGGATGGCGACGATTCCTGCAAGCAGGAAGATGACGATTGCCGCGACTTTGATGGACGCGAACCAGAACTCGAACTCACCGTAGGACTTCACTGAACCGAGGTTGGTGAGGGTGAGGAGCACCATGAGTATCAGGGCCCAGATCCACTGATCGACGCCGGGCACCCAGCGGTGCATGATGGCGGCACCGGCAGTGGCTTCGATGCCCAGCACGATGATCCAGAACCAGGCGTAGAGCCAACCGATGCTGAACCCGGCCCATCGGCCAAGCGCTTTGTCGGCATAGGTGGAGAACGAGCCGGTCTCCGGATTGGCTGCAGCCATTTCGCCCAGCATGCGCATCACCAGGATGACCACCAGGCCCGCGGCGAGGTAGGCCACGAGGATTCCTGGTCCCGCCTGTTGGATAGCTGCGCCCGAGCCCACGAAGAGGCCTGCGCCGATGACGCCCGCAATGGCGATCATGGACAGGTGCCGGGGCTTAAGCGATTTGGAAAGTTGTTGGTCAGCGTGCATGGAACGTCGCCGTCCTTTGAGTACTTGGAAGGCCCACGGAGATGTGCAGTGGGCCACTTGGCTTTCCCACACTAGCCACCCCGTACCGGGGCTGATGCTGTGCAGACAAACATATTGACGTCAGCCAAACCGGGAGTATGCACAAAATGTATCGCTTAAAGCATCAAATGTTTCTTATTGAGAACTTTTGAAACCGTCCTGAAACGACCCCTTGAGGCTTTGGGCCGTGGCGGGGGTCACATGGCAGTGGCGAAGAACAGTTCCGTCACCCTGGCCAAGGAGTAGGGATCCTCCACGCCACACAGCTCACGCGCGGAGTGCATCGAAAGCAGCGGAACTCCGACATCAACCGTGCGGATGCCGAGGCGCGTGGCCGTCAACGGACCAATGGTGGAACCGCAGGGGATGTCGTTGTTGGAAACAAACTCCTGGTACGGAACACCCGACTCTGCGCACAACCGGGCCCAAAAAGCTGCGCCTGTGGCATCTGTTGCGTAGCGCTGGTTGGCATTGATCTTCAGCAACGGGCCCCGGTTGAGCAGCGGACGGTTGGCGGGGTCATGGCGCTCGGCGTAGTTCGGGTGGACAGCGTGGCCGGCATCGGCAGAAACACAGAACGACGCCGACAACGCCTGCCGCCGCTGGCTCACCGAAACCCCGAAACCGTCTGAGATCCGGGTGAGGATGTCCTCCAGGATCGGTCCGCAAGCACCGGAGCGGGAGTTGGAGCCGATTTCCTCATGGTCGAAGGCGGCAAGGACTGCGATGGGTCCGTCGGCAGGCGCCGACCCCGCGTGGGCGATGAGCGCCACCAAACCCGCATGGGTCGACGACAGGTTGTCCAAGCGTCCGGAGGCGAAGAACTCACTATTGACCCCGAAAACCGCGGGCGCTTGCGTGTCTGCCACGACGACGTCGTACCCGCCGATCTCCGCAGCATCCACCGAGGCGTCCTTCACGCGCGAGGCGAGCAGGCCCAAAAGATCCTCCCCTGCGGGATCTCCCAGCCCGAAAATCGGGTTCATGTGCTGCTGTTTGGACAACGTCAGGCCTTCGTTGACTGCCCGGTCCAGATGGATGGCGAGCTGCGGGAACCGCAGGAGGGGGCCAGTGGCCGTCAGGTGCTGGGTACCGTCACGCATCACCAGGCGGCCGGCAAGCTGCAGTTCCCGGTCCAGCCAGGAATTGAGCAGCGGGCCGCCGTAGACCTCCACGCCCGCCTGCAGCCAACCGAACTTCCCCGTTGTGGGCTTCGGCTTGAGCTTGAAAGACGGGGAATCGGTGTGGGCGCCAAGGATGTTGAACCCCGTGGTGGGACCTGCGTTCTCCGGCGATACCCAGGCAATCAGGGCGCCGTCCCGGATGACGTAATAGCCTCCCGCGCCCCCGGACCACGGCTCCAACTCATTCAGACCCGTAAAGCCGGCTGCGTCCAGGCGGCGGGCCGCTTCATCGACGGCATGGAAGCTCGACGGCGACGCCGAAACGTACTCGCCAAGGTCCTTGATGTGCTCTGCTGCGGAGGCGTTCGTAGGCATGCTCCCGAGTCTATCCGGATCAGTAATCCGGGTTGCTCGGCACCACGAGCCCGGTTTCGTAGGCGTACACCACCACCTGCACGCGGTCCCGCAACTGCAGCTTGCTCAGGATGCGGCGCACGTGGGTCTTCACTGTTGCCTCGGACAAGAAGAATTTGTGGGCAATCTCGGCGTTGGACAGGCCTTCGGCGATGGTGGTGAGGATCTCCGTTTCGCGCGGAGTCAGCTCATCCAGCAGAGGGTCACGGTGGGCCGGCGTGATCCCTGGCGCGTGTCCCCCGCGGACGTAGGTCTCCAGCAGCCGTTGGGTGATCCTCGGTGCCACCACTGCGTCCCCGCTGGCCACCACCCGAACCGCGTGGACCAGCTCAGCGGGAGCCACGTCCTTCAGGAGGAACGCGGACGCCCCGGCCTGCAGACCTGAGAAAGCATATTCATCGAGGTCGAAGGTGGTAAGAATGATGACCCTCGCATCAGCACCCGCGGCCGATATGCGCCGGGTGGCTTCGATGCCGTCCATGGCGGGCATGCGAACATCCATAAGGACGACGTCCGGTTGCAGCTCCGCCACCAAGCGGACGGCCTCTGCGCCATCCGATGCCTCGCCCACCACCGTCAGGTCATCTTCGCCCTCAAGGATCAGCCGAAAGCCCATCCTCAGAAGTGGTTGGTCATCCACCAACAGGATCTTGATGGTCCCTTGACCTGTCAGTTCGTAGTCCCTCATTACTCCCCCTTGTCGCCGTTCCAGTTCAGCTCGGCGTGTACCGCCCAGCCGCCGTTCTTGCCGGGTCCGGCCCCGATTTTTCCGGCGTAGATTCCGGCCCGCTCCCGCATGCCTGCAATTCCTTGGCCGGTGCCCAGGCTTCCCTTCGCGTTGCCGTCCCTGGTTCCGCGGCCGTCGTCGAGCACGTCGATGGTGACCAGGTCGCCGTCGCGCGCCACCTGCACGTCCACCCGGCTCAACGACCTTCCGTACCTCAGGACGTTGGTCAGCGATTCCTGGACAATCCGATAGACGGTCAGTTCGAACGCGGGGTCAGCCGGGAGCGCGGGTCCCGTATGAGCATAGTGAAGCGGAAGCCCTGCCGTCCGGAATCCATCCAGCAGCTTGGAAAGGTTGTGTCCCGATTCCAGCGGTGTGAGCGGCGCCGGACGGCCGGAATCGTCCCTTAGGACGCCCAATACCCTGCGCATATCAGCCAAGGCGTTCCGCCCCGTCCTGGATAGTTCACCAAGCACCTCGCCGGCGCGTTCGGGATCCTTCTTCACCACCACTGCCGCGCCGTCGGAAAGGCTCACCATGACCGTGAGCGAGTGTGCCACGACGTCGTGCATCTCGCGGGCGATCCTGTTGCGCTCGGTGACCTTGCCCAGCTGGGTCGTGCGAGCCACCCAGGCGGCGATCTCCGCCTCATGCTCCCGGCGCTCCCGGACCGAAATGCCGATTCCCGTGGCCAGGAGGTTGGACAGCATGATGGTCACGGCCGTGGCGATGTTGTTGATGAGGTGGAAGTTCTCCGGAACCTCCCGGAGCGTGTCCATGTTGCTGGGGCTCGTCCACATGAAGAGATAGAGCAAGCTCAGGGGGAGGCTGGCCGCGCCCAGCACCACAAACGCCACGGGACGCTTTCTGGCGGATGCTACGGCGTAAAGGGCGA
Organism: Paenarthrobacter sp. YJN-5; assembly: GCF_015040095.1. Classification (NCBI taxonomy): domain Bacteria; kingdom Bacillati; phylum Actinomycetota; class Actinomycetes; order Micrococcales; family Micrococcaceae; genus Paenarthrobacter; species Paenarthrobacter sp. YJN-5. The sequence goes on along the minus strand of NZ_CP053544.1, from coordinate 43,973 downwards.
ACCAAAGACCCGCCGAGACGTTCGATCCCCAAGGGTTGAGGATGGTAGCGGCGATTTCCAGGAGGGCAACGGCGGCCGCCACATGAATCGGGCTCTGCCGCCGGAACCACAGTGCCAGGGCGATGAGCAAAAGGAATGACGTGACCAGCCACTTGCCCTCGATGACCGAAGAGATGATGGTGGGCAGCGCCAGGAGCACATAGCAAGAGACCACCACGGCATCCATGGCCATTGGGTGCTCGTAGAAATAGCGCCGCACGCGTCCGCGGCGGCGCTGGGTGATTTCCGCGAAGGACGCGTCAGCCGGACCGGCCAACGCGTCCTTCCTTTGTGGGACTTCGATCATGAAGAATGCCTAAACGCCCTAGACGTCCCTCTTCTTGAGCAGAACCATGGCAATTGCCACCGGCACAACAACCCAGGCGGTCAGCACCAGCGCGGCCTGCCACGCTTCCAGCGTGTCCGGGACGTGCTCGACGGCGGTCATCGGGTTGATGGTGCTGGTGGGGAGGTACTTGTTGGCTTCCTTGAAGAAATCGCCGGGGATGAGCTGGAATGCGATGGGAGCCACGAACAACAGGCCGACGAGGCTCATGATTCCACCGGCCGAGTTCCGGACGATCGTTCCCAGGGCCATGCCGATCGCAGCCACGGCGGCCACATAGATGCTGTTCACCAGCAGGAGCTTGATGGACTGCGAGCTGCCAAGGTCCAGCTTGAGGTTGTAGTTATCCACGATCGGCAATGAAACGAGCCCTGCTACGTACGTGGCAACAGCGGTCAGAAGGAACGCGCTCACGACCACCACAATGAGCTTCGCCAGGAACGGGGAGAGGCGCTTGGGCACGGCGGCGAAGGTGGAACGTGCCATGCCGGTGGTGAATTCCGAGCTCATGAGCAGCACGCCCAGGGAGCCAAGGATGAGCTGGGCGAACGAGATTCCGGACGTCGGAATGCTGACGGCCAGGTCTCCGCCCTGGGCTGCCATCGCGGCGGCCGCTTCGGGATCGCGGGCTGCCTGGTCGGCGAACTGCCCCGTTCCCCAAGCAGCCAAGGCCGCGAAGCCAACCATGACCACAGCCGTGGAGGCCAGGAGGATGAGGGTCGAAAGCAGAGTGCGGAATTTGATGAATTCGGAGTTCAGAACCCGGTGGAAAGCCGGTCCCGGACCCACCGGGGTGCGTGTGGGTTTGCTGTCCGTGATTGCGGTGCTCACTAGTTCTTCCCTCCGGCCGAAGCGGGAACCGACGTCCCGGTGTTGATGTGCGAGTGGTACTCCACCTCGTCCTTGGTCAGCTCCATGTAGGCCTCCTCGAGGCTCGCTTGGAGAGGCGTGAGTTCGTAGACCATGACCTGGTTGTCCAGCGCGGTGCGTGCGATGGCGCGTGGATCAAGTCCACTGACCTCCAGAAGCTCGCGTTCGTGGACCTCCACCGAAACGCCTTGTCCGGCGAGCAGCTGCATGAGGTGTTCAGGCTGATCGGTGCGGACGCGGGTGCGGGCCTGGCCCTTGCCGGTGATGATGTCAGCGATGGGAGCATCGGCGATGATCTTGCCGCGGCCGATCACTATCAGGTGGTCTGCCGTGAGCGCCATTTCGCTCATGAGGTGGCTGGACAGGAAGACCGTGCGGCCCTCGGACGCCAGGTACTTGACCAGGTTCCTGACCCACACGACGCCTTCGGGATCCAAGCCGTTCACCGGCTCGTCCAGGATGATCGTCTGGGGATCACCCAACAGCGCGGCGGCGATGCCCAGGCGTTGTCCCATGCCGAGCGAGAATCCCTTGACCTTCTTCTTGGCAACATCGCCCAGGCCGGTCATCTCAATCACTTCACGCACACGGCTCTTGGGGATGCTGTGGGTTGCTGCCATGGCGAGCAGGTGGTTGTAAGCCGTGCGGCTGGTGTGGACTGCCTTGGCATCCAGCAAGGCGCCAATCTCACGCAGGGGAGCCACATGCTTTTCGAATGGCACGCCGTTCACGGTCACGGAGCCGGACGTGGGCGTGTCCAGTCCCATGATCATGCGCATTGTGGTGGACTTGCCGGCACCGTTCGGGCCGAGGAAGCCCGTTACCCGGCCGGCCTGGACCGTAAAACTGACGCCACCTACGGCTGTTTTTTCGCCGTAGACCTTCGTCAGGCCTTTTGCTTCGATCATGGAAGCGTTCCCTCCCTAGACACGTGTCCGTGCAGATGAGTTGTGAATGTACTTAAACGCTAGTCAGGGAAGAGAAGGAAATCGCCTGTCCCAGGGATGATTCAGGGTCCGGTCAGGGTAGTCCTACCGGATGACCCGCCCGGATATCCGGTCGGTTATCCCACCGGGGGAAGCGGCGAGTACACGCGCAGTCCGCCTGTCCGGATCGAGAATTCGGCACTCCGGACGTTGGCCTTCGCCTCACCGTCGACGGCCAGGGCCAGGGGCTGGTCCGCGGCCTCGATCGTGATGCTGCCGGCCTCGGACAGGTGCGTCACCTTGGAGGAGGCCACAGTGCCGGTCACCACTGCCCACAGCAACCGGGCACGGGCGAACGGCTCGTCCGCCGAAATCATCCGCAAGTCCAGGACGCCGTCGTCCAGCACCGGGCGGCGAATGGGCGCATGGTCGGCGGGGTAGTAGCGTCCACGGCCCATGTACATGATCCACAGCTTGTGCCTGACGCCGTCCACTCTGAGCGTGGTGGGGGAGTTCACCGCGAAGGTCCGCAGCGATGCCACCAGGCTCGCCAGCGGCTTACCGAGTGCCGGCTGCAAACGTTCACGCCGTCTCACCAGGTTGGGGTAAACACCCACGCTGGCCGTATTGAGCATGGCCAGCTCGATGGTTTCCGGCTCCTCCGGCAGACCGCGCTGCACCACCACCCAGCCCAGATCCACGGAGGCGCCCCAGCCCTTGGTGAGCGCTTCCACGGCATCGTCCATGGAGTTGCTGCCCAGGTCGCGGGCGAAGTGGTTGAGCGTTCCGCCCGGCAGAACCAGCAGTGGAAGGGAGTGTTCGACGGCGGCAGCCGCCGCAGTGCCTACCGTTCCGTCACCGCCCCATACCCCCAGGGCGACGGCTTCGGGTCTCGACGCCACGGTGCGGACAGCTGCCTCGACGTCTTCTCCCTCAGCGATCTCGTGTATATGCGCCTTGGGGAATAGTTTCTTGAGCAGCTCGCCGGTCTCCGGCGTATAAGACCCTCCCATGGCGTTGACGGCGATCACCAGCCCGTCGCCGTCGGGGATTGCCGGTACGTCCGCTGGAGTCCGCCGGGGCATGGGCTCCGGCGGACGGGCCGGCCACCACTTGCGCGTCAATAAGGCGGCTCCGGCGCCGAGTGCCGAACCGAAGACAACATCCGAGGGCCAATGGGCGCCGGTGTGGACCCTCGAGTAGGCCACACCGGCAGCCACGGGAGCCAAAGCGAGGCCGATTGCCGGTGAAACGATCCCGGCTCCCACCGCGAAGGCCACTGCCGAGGCGGAATGTCCCGACGGCATCGATGAGCTGGTGGGCTGAGGATTCACGAACCTGAAAACAGGAAGATGATCGGGCGAGGGCCTGGTGCGCGGCAGGGCGGTCTTGAAAACCAGGTTCGTGACGGCGGACGCGACGCCCAAGGCGAGCAAACCGTGCAGCGCGGCCCGGCGCGGCCTGCCCGGAACGGTCGCCATGATCCCCGCGATGCCGAACCACAGCTTGCCCTTGGTGGCGGCAGCGGACAGGTAACGGAAGAAGTCGTCGTGGTTGCCCTGGCGCTGGCGGGATACGGCCCGCACGAGGAAGTGATCGAATTTCGTCACGTTGTGGGGACCTATGCCCGGGAAGCCTCGCATCAACCCACAGTATCGCCCCGCTCCGGAGTTCGGCGGAGGTCCCTTCCCCCGAATGCCCAGGAAGCTCTGGCTACCATGAAGGCATGCCACGCATATTGGAACCCCGCCACCGGCCAAGCTCGCTGCTCGTCGCACCTGCCGCGCTGTTGTTGACGGCATTCCTCGTGCCTGGACTGTTGATCCTCGCCGGGCAGGGCGAACCGGCGTTCAACGGGGTGGACACCCAGTGGCAGGCCTTGATCTTTACGCTTCATTCGCCGTTCTGGGACCAGGTCAATGCCTTCCTGAACTGGCTCGGTTATGTGGGCGTGCTCATTCTGGAAGTCCTCTTGGTGGCGGTGTTGCTCCTCTGGCGCAGACCCAAGATGGCCCTCTTCTCCGCCCTCGCGGCGTTGATTGCGTTGGGAGTGACCCAGCTTGCCAAAGCAGTGGTTGGGCGCGATCGTCCTGAAGGCGCAAAGGTCCTGACGGACACTGGTTCATACCCTTCAGGGCATGTATCCGCAACGGCCGTCTTTCTCATGACCCTCGTACTGCTCACAGGCAAGCTGTGGTTCAAGCTTCTGGCCATCGCGGGAATCCTCGTCACGATGGCCAGCCGAACCTATCTCTCCGCCCACTGGCTCAGCGATGTCCTTGGTGGTGCATGCGTGGGCGTGGGCGTGACGCTGCTGCTGTGGGTCCCTTTCATGAAGATATGCATCCAGGAGAATCTATCTGCGGTTACTTCTCCTGTGTGGCAGGCAAGGGCTTCGCGACGCCAGCCAGCAGAAGGGCAACCAGAATAGGTGCTCCAATGGCCAGGAGCGCATTGTGGATACCTGTGTGGTCGCCCAGGTAACCCAGCAGGGGAGGACCCGCCAGGAAAGCTACGTACCCGATAGTCGACACCACGGAAACCCTGGCTGCAGCATGTCTGGGGTCGTCGGCGGCAGCAGACATCCCCATGGGGAAGGCCAGGGCGGCTCCGACGCCCCAAAGGGTTGCGCCGGCTCCGGCCAGAACCACGTTGTCCGCCAGGACGAACAGGACCAAGCCGACCGCAGCGGCAGCCATGCTTGCCCGGAGCACGGCCACCCGACCGAACTTGTCGATCACCTTGCCACCAAGGAAACGCATGAGGGTCATACCGGCAACGAACAGGGCAAAGAGCAGGGCGCCTCCGCCTTCCGACGTTCCCAGGCCATCGACCGCTGCCTTGGCAATCCAGTCGTTGCCCGCGCCTTCCGTAAGGGTCGCCCCCAGGACCACGACGCCGATGAGCAGCGTCCTGCCGTCCCGCCAGGCTGAAGGTCCGCGCTTGACGTCAGTGCCGCCGTCGGACGCTTCAACAACTGGCGCGTGCGGCAGGAAGTAGCGCGGCGCCGTCAGCGCCAGTACCAATGCGATGCCTGCAATGACCAGCAGATGCTCAGGCAGGCCCACGCCAAGGTGTGAAAGGCCCGCACCGATGAGCGCGCCAACGAACGCGCCGCCGCTGAAGGCGGCATGGAACTGCGGCATGATGGTGCGCCTGAGCCGGTGTTCGACGTCGGCGCCTTCGATGTTTTGGGCGACGTCCCACAGGCCGATGCCAATGCCGAAGAAGAACAGCGAGACGGCCATCACCGGAACAGAAGCCGCCATGAGGGCAACGGCAATCCCTACCCCGGCTGCCGCGGCCACCGCCCCGGCCGTCCGGACCGTGTTGGCTGTCCCGATCCGTCCTACAACCCAGCCCGCCGTTGGCAGCGCCAGGAGGGAGCCCACCGCGGTGCAGAGCAGGAGGCTGCCCATCTGTCCGGACGTGAGGCTGAGCGCTTCGGTGACGGCCGGAATGCGGGCAGCCCAACTGGCAAAGACCAGCCCGTTCATGCCGAAGACGAAGAACGTGGCTATTGCGGCCGCGTTCACGTTGGGGACGGTTCGGGTGCTGGTGGTCATGCAATCACAACTTCCACAGAGAGTTCGTTGAGCAGGGAAAGATCTTCGGGGGCCGGTTCCACGTCGGTAACCAGTACGTCGGCCGCGTCCATCGCGGCCACCAAGGCAAGGGCGCTGGCCCTCCATTTACTGCCGGAGCCTGCCACTATCACCCTCGACGCTGATTCCAGGCCGGCCCGCTTCACTGCCGCATCATCGATGTCGTGGGCAAGCAGTCCGTCTTTGAGGTTGAACGCGCACGGCGTGATGACGGCCGTGTCAAAACGCAAGGACCGTACGTTGGCTTCAGCCATGGGTCCGCGGAAGGAGAGCTCGCCGGGGACCAGCCGCCCTCCGGGCAGGATCAGCTCAGGACGTCCCCCTGCCAAAGCATCCACACCGTGCAGGGACATGGGCATGACGGTCAGTTGGCGCTTTCCGATGCTGCGGGCAATTTCCGTGGCCGTCGAACCGCTGTCCAACCAGACGTGTTCGCGATCCTGGAGCAGGGCGTCCACGGCTGCCGCGATCCTGACTTTGCCCTGGCGGTCTTCCAACTCCCGCTGGCCGTAGCCGGGGTTATCGCCCTTGAAGAGGAGGCTCCGCGCGCCTCCGTGGACCCGCTTAAGGACTCCGTTTGCGGCGAGGATCTCCAAGTCGCGCCGGATCGTGGCACCGGAAGCACCGCATTCGGCCATCAGCTCATCCACTGTTACAGCCTCGCGGGTTCGCAGCAATTCACCGATCAAGCGATGGCGGTCGGCTGTTCCCATGTCTTCAGGCTATCAGCTCTGTGATCAAATGATCACCAAATGTGATCATTTACTCACCGTTGCTCTATCACATCCCGACACGTTCCCACCATCCTTCTCTCACATCCCGCCCCTTAACCGCCGATGCTCTCGCAGTATCTGCAAGAGCGTCGGTCAAAAGGGGGTGGGATGTGGGAGAGGACCCGGCCTAGCGGGCGCGGTCCACGCGCTTCTCGTCCCAGACCGGTTCCTCGGATTCGTACACCTTGCCATCGGATCCGAACACCAGGAAGCGGTCGAACGACTTCGCGAACCACCGGTCGTGGGTCACGGCCAGGACAGTCCCCTCGAAAGCGTCAATAGCCCGCTCGAGGGCCTCGCCCGAGTGCAGGTCCAAGTTGTCGGTCGGCTCGTCGAGGAGCAGCAGGGTAGCCCCGGAGAGTTGCAGCAGCAGGATCTGGAACCGCGCCTGCTGGCCACCGGAGAGCGACTCATACTTTTGTTCGGACTGGCCGGCCAAACCGTAGGAATCCAGCGCACCGGCAGCTGCTTCGCGGGGCAGTCCCGAACGGTGCTCGTCGCCGCGGTGCAGGATCTCCAGCAGGGTGCGGCCCAGAAGGTCCGGCCGGACATGCGTTTGTGCGAAGAACCCGGGGCGGATGCGGGCGCCCAGCTTCACGGTCCCCTCGTGCGGGACTTCGGCAATGACGACGTCGGACACCGGCAAATGCTCGCGCTCCGGGTCGGTGCCGCCGGTGGCAAGCAAACGAAGGAAGTGGCTCTTGCCTGATCCGTTGGAGCCAAGCACGCCTACACGGTCGCCAAACCAGATCTCCGTGGAGAACGGCTTCATGAGGCCGGTCAGCTCCAGGTTCTCCGCAACCACTGCACGTTTGGCGGTTCGCCCACCTTTCAGCCGCATCCGCACATTCTGCTCAATGGGCAACGCTTCCGGTGGTCCGGCCTCAAGGAACTTGGCCAGGCGCGTCTGCGCAGCCTGGTAGCGATTGGCCATATCCGAGCGGAAGGCGGCCTTGTTCTTGTACATGTTGACGAGTTCCTTGAGCTTGACGTGCTCCTCGTCCCACCGCTTGCGCAGTTCTTCGAACCGGGCGTTCCGATCGGCTCTGGCTTCCACGTAGGAGGCGAAACCGCCGCCGTGGATCCACGCGCTGGCACCGTTGATGCCTGGTTCCAACGTCACAATGCGTCCGGCCGCGTTGTTGAGCAGCTCGCGGTCGTGGCTGATGAAGAGCACAGTCTTCTTGGATTCGTTGAGCTTGGACTCAAGCCAGCGCTTCCCCGGAACGTCCAGGTAGTTGTCCGGTTCGTCAAGCAGCAGGAGTTCATCCGGCCCGGCGAACAACGCCTCCAGCACCAGCCGCTTCTGCTCGCCGCCGGACAGGGTTGAGGCGCGGCGGAACTGGGCTTTGTCGAAGGAGATCCCCAAAGCAGCCATGCAAACTTCGTCCCACACGGTCTCGACGTCGTAGCCACCGGCGTCGCCCCAATCCACAATGGCCTGCGCGTACTTCATCTGGGTGGGCTCGTCGTCCCGCTCCATCATCGCCAGTTCGGCTTCCTCCACCGCTTTGGCAGCTGCGGCGAGGTTGGGTTGGGCCGTGGAGACAAGGAGGTCGCGGACGGTGGACTCGTCGCGCACCTGTCCCACGAACTGGCGCATGATGCCCATGTTTCCGGAGCGTCCCACCACGCCCTCGTCGGGAGTGAGATCGCCGGAGATGATCTTGAAGAGCGTCGTTTTGCCGGTTCCGTTGGGACCGATCAGGGCCGTTTTGGTGCCATCAGGGACCTTGAAGGTCACGCCGTTCAGGAGCTGGGTGCCGTCGGAGAGGAAGTAGTCGATGCCGGAAACGTCAATATGGGCCACCGCCCAATCTTCCCACGGCACGGGTTAATGCTCGACGGCGGTGCCCGGTTACGCGTCGCACCGCACCGTCGGCGCAACAGACCATGTGGATGGCTGGCTACGCGTCGGGCTTCCGTCGAGCAAAGCCGGGTGCGTGTTCGGGCAGCGGACCAAAGGCCAACATCCGCGCAGGGATCTTACGGAAGAGCGGAAACTTGCGGCTCAGGAAGACCAGCACTCTGGGTGGTTTGGGCTGCTTGCCCGCCATGACCTGGTTGAAGATGGCCCGGTGCATGAGTCGCTGGAACGTTTGCACGATCACTGTGGGCAGCCAGCGCCTCTTCTGGACCGCAGCGAGGGTTTGGTCATCCAAGCTGCCATCCAACAGTGCCGGCGCCAGGATCCTGGCGGCAGCCACCGCATCCTGGACCGCCAGGTTGATTCCCACCCCGCCCGCGGGGGACATCGCGTGGGCTGCGTCGCCGATCAGGAGGAGACCGGGCTTGTGCCAGGTGGCAAGCCGGTTGAGTTTCACGTCCAGCAGGTGAAGATCGTCCATGGACAGGATCTCGCCCACACGGTCGGAGAGGTCCGGGCGCAAGCGCGCAATCCTGTTTCGGAAGGCGTCCACTCCTTCGGCCCGCAACTCCGGGTCCGAGCCCTTGGCTGCCAGGTAGGCGATCTGGTGGTAATCCCTGCGGGTCAGGCTGAGCAGGACGTCCGAGTCGCCAAAGCGCGGGGAAATGGAGGCCACCCGTTCTATTTCTTCCGGGTCGCGGGAGAGCCTGAACCACCACACATCGAAGGGGACCGGGAACTCCTTGGGGGTCAGGCCCGACTTTGCGCGCAGCACCGATCCCCGGCCGTCGCAGGCAACCGTCAGGGGAGCCTGCAGGTCATGGGTCTCCAAAGTTCCACCGGTGATTGGATCCTTGATGCAGTAGCGCACCCCGGCGACCGCCCCGGAGCCATCCGTCAGCAGGTCCGTCGCTTCGGCATTCATGATGAGCGTGAAGCAGGGTTCCTGCCGGGCGGCGTCCACCAGGAAGTTCAAAAGGTCCCATTGCGGCACCATGGCCACGTAGTTGTACGGCTCCTTCAGCAGCCCGAAATCCGCCAGCACGAACTCCCCGGAGCCGGCGGGGAGCCGGAAGTTGTCCATCCTGCTTTGCGGGAGTTGCCGGAACCCGTCACCCAGTCCCAACTCATCGAGCAAGCGAAGGGTGGAGGCGTGCACCGTGTCACCGCGGAAGTCCCGGAGGAAATCGGCGTGTTTCTCCAACACGGTGACGTGGACTCCGGCCCTTGCAAGGAGCAAACCCAACACGATGCCGGCCGGACCTCCGCCGACCACAGCGCACTGAGTGGGTTTCTCCATGCCAGCCTCCCGTTAGCCTGCCGCAGTCAGGAATGACTTCAGCAAGGGTCCGCTGGTGGTCGCGCCCAAGCCGCCGTCCTCGACAAATACTGCCACCGCAAGATCTCCGTGAACAGCAACAATCCATGCATGGGTTTTTGGCGGCTCCTCGTTGCCGAACTCAGCCGTTCCGGTCTTCGCGCCCACGGGCGCCCCCGGAACCTGGGCCAGGAACCCGGCGTGCCCGGACGTCACCACGGCCCGCATCATGTCCGAGAGACCAGCGGCTTCTTCCTTGGTGATCGGGTTGGTGGACGCCGGGGACGGCGTTGTGGTCGCCGTGGCGGAAGCCGACGACGGCGGCGCGGTGCCGCCTTCCGCTGGCGCAGCACCGGCGTCGGGGTTCCGGGTTTCCGCATCAGCGGCGTCTGCATTCAACACCAACTGGGGCGAGACCGGAGCTCCGTTGCCCACGGAAGCGGCCATCACCGCTGCCGCCAAGGGCGAGAACAGGACCTTGCCCTGGCCGATCATGGACGCCGCGTGTTCGGTGCTTTCAGCTTCGCCGGGCACGGATCCAAGGAATGCGTCCGCACCCAGCTTGGGGGCCTCAACCGCCACACCAAGTGCCGTTGCCGCCGACTCCAGCTGGGCTTGGGTGACGGTATCCCGGGCGTTGATGAATGCCGTGTTGCAGGAGTGTGCAAAGGCATCCCGGAGGGCGACCGAGCCCAGGGAACCTTCCGGGTAACCCTCGGCATTCTTGAAAGTGCGGCCGTCCACGGTGACTGTCGGCGGGCAGTCCACCTTGGAATCCGGCGTAGCACCATTGCGGAACATGGCCAGCGAGTCCACGATCTTAAAGGTTGAACCCGGCGCGTACTGGCCTAGGAAAGCCGTGTTGTAACCGTTGCTGCCGGGACCCGACGCTGCCGCGAGCACAGCCCCGGTGGACGGCCTGAGGGCAACGATCGCGGACGCCGGTTCAATGTTGGCGAGGGTTTCTTCAGCCAGCTGTTGGAGTTTCAGGTCCAGCGTGGTCTTGAGGGTGGTACCGGCTTCAGCCGGGGTCGAGAAGAGCACTTTGGTGTCCGGGGTCCCGCCTTCCGCTGCGGGTTTGGCGGCAGCAACCACTTCCACGCCGTCCTTGCCGCGCAAAAGGGAGTCGTACTTCTGCTGCAGGCCACCGGTCCCGGTGCTGTCGCCTGCCCGCAAAGCACCGTTCGACTTCTCGATCTGTTCGGCACTGGCCTGTCCCACGGAGCCCAGCAGGGCACGCGCGAAGGTACGCGTCGGTGCCAATGCCATGGAATCGGTGATGCTCGCGCCGCCGGGGATTGCCTTGATCTTCGCCTCGGTGATGTCTGCCGTGTAGGCCCGGAGCACAATTCCTTCAACGAACGCCTGCGGTCCGGAAGCGGCAACCTGCTTCGCGTATTCTTCAACGTCCAAGCCGAGCAAGGCAGCCATGGCGCGGGCCGAGGCATCGGATTGATCCTCGGAAACCTTGGTTTTGTCGATCCCCACACGGAAGACCGGCCGGTCCTCAACGATCGGCGTGTCACCGGCACCCAGAATCCCGCCGCGTTGGGCCGGTACCGTCTTGGCGGACAACGTCTCTCCGTCTGTCAGTTCAGGCGCCAGGAGCCCGGGGTTCCACTGGACGGCCCACTTGTCCCCGTCCTTCTTAAGGGAGGCCTCCAGGCTGTACTCCCATTGAGCGGACCCGATGTTCCAGCTGTAATTCAGAGGGACGGTCGCGGTGTCTCCGTCGAGCTTCACCTCGCCGGACTGGACCGAAGGTTTCGCACCGAGGCCCTGGAACACCGCCTTAAGTTCGTCATTCGCCGCCGCGGCGTCCTTGCCCTGAACGGCGAGCTGACCGACGTCGAGCGCTTCCAGCGACGAAGCCAGCTGCTTGGCGGCGTTCTCGGCACCCTCACGGCCATCGCCGCAGGCTGTCAAAGAGCCGGCCATCATCAGCGCAGCGAGTCCCAAGACCAGATTCCTAAGTTTCCCCATTTGCGTCATTATGCCGGGTTCCACTGACAGTTTCCCGTCCCGACCACACATCGGACGGTCGCACGTGCCTATTGGCCCCTGATGATCCTTCGCCTGGTTGCGGCGGCAATTGCGGCTGTCCGGTTGTCCACTCCGAGCTTGGCGTAGATGTGCACCAAGTGGGTTTTTACCGTGGCCTCGGAGATGAACAGTTGCTTCGCCAGGGCACGGTTGCTCATACCTGTGGCCAGCAGTTCAAGCAGTTCGACTTCCCTGCCGCTCAGCGCCGGCGAAGGGTTCCGGATGCGGCCCATGAGCCGGGCGGCAACCTCCGGGGCCAAGGCGGTTTCGCCCGACGCGGCAGCCAGCACGGCTTGCCGGATCTGTTCGGGTGGCGCGTCCTTCAGCATGTAGCCGCTTGCGCCCGCCTCCACTGCGGCGAGGATGTCCGCATCGGTGTCGTAGGTGGTGAGGATGAGGACAGGCGGCGGCGGACTGCCGCCTTCGCCGGCCCTGATTTTCCCCGTTGCGGTGACGCCGTCCATTCCCGAACCCATTTGCAGGTCCATGAGCACCAGCTGCACGGGTTCGCCCAGGGTGTTCAATCTGGTCAACTCAGTCAGCGCGGCGGCGCCATCAGCCGCTTCGGCCACCACGTCGACCCCGGGGAAGTCGGCCAACATGGCGCGCAATCCTGCCCTGACAACCGGGTGGTCATCCACCAACAAGACCCTTATGTCCTTCATGCCGGATCCTTCCCTCGAAGTGGCAGCCGGATGGCCACCACCGTCCCCTCTCCGGGCGACGACTCAACGTCCAGACTGCCGTTGAGTGCGGTTACCCGCTCCCGCAGGCCGGAAAGCCCGACGCCGGTTCCGTCACCGCGCGCCGTACCGGCCGCCGTCGTGGGGTCGAAACCTACGCCGTCGTCGAAAACGTCCAGTGTCACCTCCGTGCCCGGATCCGCGTCGAGGAAGGACAAGGTGACGACGGCGGAGCGCGCGTGGGCGTGTGCCCACACGTTTGCGAGGGAAGCCTGGGCGGCCCGGAGCAGGGTGGTCTGATAGGCGTTGGGCAGTTCTGCCGGCGTACCCACCAACTCGAACCGGCACCGAAGATCCGCTCCACGGGCAGCAGCTTCGGTCTCCGTCTTCATGCAGAGTCGCCGGAGAGTGTCCACCAACCCCGACTCCGCGAGGTCCGGGGAGCGAAGGCCCCGCACGAAGTTGCGGGCTTCGGCCAGGTTGGCGGAAGCCGTCTCTTGAACAGTCCTGAGCCTCTCCCGGGCAATGTCTACATTGCCCTCAGCCAAGGCCTTCTCTGCGGATCGGCCCATGAGGACAATGCTGGAGAAGCCCTGCGCCAAAGTGTCGTGAATTTCGCGTGCCAGTCGTTCCCTCTCACCAACCATGCCGGCCTCATGCTGGGTCCGGGCGAGTTCGGCACGGGTCCGCCTGAGTTCTTCCGCCACGCGCCGTTGGCTTTCTGCCTCGCGGAACAGGGCCCGATACGCCATGCCGGTGACCACGGCGAAGCCGGCCCCGAACACTGGCCCCAGAACCATGGCCGGCTGCAGCCCGTCGTCGGCCGTCTCCTGGCCGTGGAACCAGAGGGCACCCACCAACAGCGCGGTAGTAGCCGCAATCGAGAGCAGCGCGGCGGAACGAGGCAGGAGGTGCAACTGCAGGAAGAACAGCGGGAAGGCAACCCAGGCGAAGTCGCCGCTCACCAGCAGGAGCAGGAGCCACAGAAGCATGACGGCACCAAGCCACCACCCTGCGTAGGGCGAGGGATCAAACGATTCGGCTGAGTTGGCGTGGCGCTTTTCGAGGACCGTCCCGGTCAAATAGACGACTACAAGCACAGTGGAAAGTGCCAAGCCGGCAGTGAGGGCAAGTTGCGGCACGCCGGGTCCTGCCAGCAGCCGGACCAAGGCGACCAGCAGCAGAACCGCGAAGCCCACGTGAAGGCTCACCCGAAGCACGCGGAGAATCGCCGTAGTCGGGGTATCGCGTTCCTGGAGCTGCACGTCTTCCAGCGTATCTTCGGGCCGTGGCGGGAACGGGGGAATGTGGCGGATTCGCGCCCGAATCAACCTTTCGGTTGATTCGCCCTTCAACCCAACGATTCCCTTCGTTCAACCCTGTTCCCGATGGAATGGCGGGCGTGAAACGGAAAAGTTGGGAGTGCCGGGACAGGCCCGGACCAATACAAAGGAATCACATGTTTCTTGCCATCCGCGACATCCGTTTCGCGAAAGGCCGCTTCGCTCTCATGGGCGGCGTGGTGGCCCTCATAACGCTCCTGCTCGTCATGTTGTCCGGGTTGACTGCCGGCCTGGGCAACCAATCCACATCGGCCATTGCCGCGTTGCCTGTGCAACAGATTGTGTTCGGCGCACCCGCAGGCAGCCAGCCCACGTTGTCCTATACGGAATCCGAAGTGTCCAGGGACCAGCTCCAGTCCTGGCAGGGAAGGCCGGGCGTCTCCTCGGTCCATGAACTCGGCATCAGCCAAACCCGCTTCCAGTCGGTCAACGGAAACGGGGAGGCTAGTGGCACAGCCAACGTGGCAGTTTTCGGCGGAGACCTGGTGGATGTGGATGACGGGACAGTGGTTGTCAGTGAGAGTGTGGCCAAGGAACTGGACGTACAGCCGGGGAGCCGCGTTCGCCTCGCCGGCAACACGTTCGTGGTCTCGGACGTTGTGGGGGACCAGTGGTACTCACACACTCCGGTCGTCTGGACCACGCTGTCCGACTGGCGCTCCATTTCGCACTCCGCACCTGATACGGCAACCGTCCTGGGCGTGAAGTCCGACGCCGGAACCTCCTTGGATATCCAAGCCGCCAACGCGGCGGCCGGGACGGTCAGCAGCGACGTCCAGGGATCTTTCCAGGCCCTCGGTTCCTACAAGAGCGAAAACGGCTCACTCATGCTGATGCAGGCATTTCTTTACGGCATATCGGCCTTGGTGATCATGGCTTTCCTGACCGTGTGGACCGTACAGCGGACCCGGGACATTGCCGTTCTCAGGGCTCTTGGAGGATCAACCGGTTACGTCCTGCGTGATGCGTTGGCCCAGGCAGCAATTGTGCTGTGTGCCGGGGCGGGCGCGGGCGGACTGCTGGGGTTGATCGGCGGTACGGCTGCCGCACAAGCTGCGCCGTTCCTGATCACCCCGTTGACCACTCTGCTCCCCGTGATGGGCATCGTCGTCCTGGGATTGGCCGGAGCGGTCCTGGCCGTTGGACGCGTCACCAAGGTCGATCCATTGCTTGCCCTCGGCGGCAACTAATTCATTCCACGAAAGGTATATGTCCAATGTCAGCCCTTGGCCTTGTCAACGTCTCGCTGGAGTACGCGGACGGTTCTTCCACCCTTAAAGCACTCGACCACGTGGACCTCACTGTTGCCCAGGGGGAGTTCCTCTCCGTGGTTGGACCTTCCGGTTCAGGGAAGTCATCGCTGCTTGCCGTCGCTTCCACGCTCATCGTGCCGACGCATGGCGTCGTCATCATCGACGGCGAAGATGTCACCGCAATCACGCCGGCCCAACGCACCGTGCTGCGGCGTGAAAAGGTTGGCATCGTCTTCCAGCAACCCAACCTCCTGCCGTCGCTGACCGCCGTCGAGCAGTTGCTGATGCGCGAGCATCTGCGGGGCAAAGCCGGCGCAGGAGAACAGCGCAAAGCGCGGGAGCTCGTGGACACGGTTGGCCTCGGTTCAGTTCTGGACAAGCGTCCCCATCAGCTCTCCGGCGGGCAGCGTCAACGGGTCAACATTGCCCGGGCGCTCATGCGGAACCCCTCCGTCCTCCTTGTCGACGAACCCACCGCCGCGCTGGACCACCAGCGGAGCGAGTCGATCGTCCGGTTGCTCAGAAGAATCACGGATGAGTTCGCAACAGCGACCGTGATGGTCACCCACGACACCGAGTTCCTTCCGCTGACCGATGCGGTGGCCGTGATGCGGGACGGGCGCCTCAGCCGCGAACGCATCCCTTCCACGCAGATGAGTTAGCCTCCTGCGGGGCCCAGCACCGCCTTATCCTGCTCCTCGTCATAGGCATCGCGTGCTTCGAGGATGGCGGGAACGTGACTCTCGGCCCACTCCCGCAACATCCTCAGCGGTTCCAAGAGGGAGGCGCCCATCTCGGTGAGTTCGTAATCCACGCGTGGCGGCACTTGGGCGTGGATGGTCCGGGTGATCAGCCCGTCCCTCTCCAAAGTCCGAAGCGTCTGGGTCAGCACCTTGGGCGTGACCACGTTGACCATCTTCCGCAACTCGGAGAAACGGACCGGGCCGTCGCCCAGGACCTGGATGACCAGCGAAGCCCACTTGTCCCCGATCCGTTGGAGGATCACCCGGGACGGGCAGTTGGGATCGAAGACGTTTGCCGGCAGTTTGGAGGTATCCACGAGGTAACTAGGTTCCTTTGAAGCTATCAGTATCAGAAAGATACTTTTGGTTAATCACCAGCTTAGCAACCGAGGAGAGCTATGAAAATCGCAGTATATGGCGCAAGCGGAATGGTCGGCAGCGAGATCGTCAAGGAGTCCCTCAGCCGTGGTCATGACGTCACGGCCATCTCCCGCAGTGGCACTAAAGTCCCCGGAGCCACGTCGAAGGCCGCCGACCAAGCTGACAGCCAGGCGTTTTCCACAGTCGCCAGGGACCACGACGTCGTTGTGCTGGCGACTGGCCCCAGCCGCACCGGCGGCGACCACGCCGAGTGGCTCAAGGCCATGTCCACGGCCTACAGCAACGCCGCGGGCACCCGCCTGATGATCGTTGGCGGTGCAGGCACGCTCGAGGTGGACGGAGTCCGCCTGCTCGACTCACCTGAGTTCCCCGAAGCCTACAAAGCCGAGGCCACCACCGCAGCGAAAGCACTGGAGGTAGTCCGTGAGGCACCGGAAGAACTCGACTGGACTGTCCTTGCTCCCGCCCCGGTGATCCAGCCGGGAGAACGCACAGGCGCATACAAGGTGGCCAGGGATACACCGGCCGGAGCGTCCATCTCCTCGCAAGATTACGCAGTAGCGATGCTGGACGAGATCGAGTCTCCGAGCCACCGCCGCACCCGGTTCACCGCAGCAAACTAACCGTCAGGACACCAGGCCAAGCCCGGGTACGCGTTTATTGAATATGTCTTTAAGGGCATATTTGGCGGCGTTGTATCCGGGCATGCCGGTGACGCCCGGTCCCGGGGACGTGGAGGAGGAACACAGGTACACTCCGGGAAGGGGAGTGCGCCACGGGACGGGGGAGACTACGGGCCTTCGAAGGAGTCCCAGCAGGTCCATCTGCCCCGCGCTGAAGTCCCCACCCACGTAGTTGCGGTTGTAGTCGGCCAGTTCCGCCGCCGTCGTGGTCTTTGATGCCAGCACCACATCCCGGAAGCCGGGGGCGTAGCGTTCGATGCGGGAGATGACGGCCTCACCCATGTCCACGGTGGAACCCTTGGGCACGTGGCAGTAGGTCCACAGGATGTGCTTTCCCCGGGGTGCCCGCGATGAATCGAACAGCGAAGGCTGGGAGGCCAGGACGTAGGGTTCGCCGGGATGCTTTCCCATGGCCACGAGGTTCTCAGATTCAGCCATTGCGGTCCTGGATCCGCCCACGTGGACCGTTCCTGCCTTCGCCAGGGCAGCATCGCGCCAGGGAACGGGTGCGGAAAGAATGAAGTCCACTTTGCAAGCGGCATTCCCGAAACGGAATGCTTCCAAAGCGCGCCGGTACCTGTCCGGTACCTCAGATCCGCCCAGGCGAAGCAGCGCAGGCGCCG
The DNA here is from genome assembly GCF_015040095.1 of Paenarthrobacter sp. YJN-5. NCBI lineage: Bacteria > Bacillati > Actinomycetota > Actinomycetes > Micrococcales > Micrococcaceae > Paenarthrobacter > Paenarthrobacter sp. YJN-5. The sequence continues at coordinate 26,477 of NZ_CP053544.1, read as the reverse complement.
CCACATCAAGAAGGATGGCCTGGGCGGGACGCACTTGGTCCAGTGACTCCACAGCCTGTCCCGTATGGATGGTTCCGCCGTGCGCCAGTACGTCATCGGCCATGGCCTGTGCGATGGAGGCCGATCCTCCCACCGGAATGACCCAGCCACCGGCGTGGGCCAACACAGCCAGCATCAGGCCTGCACCGGTAGCGGTCAGGGCGGGCAATGCCGAGACTGCATGCGCCATGACGCCCGTCAGCAGTGCCGGTGCAGCGTCCTCGCGGAAGCGCCGGTTCCAGAGCGGCGATCCCTGATCCAGCGTTGCGAGTCCCAACTGCACAGCTGCCAGGGGATCGCGAGGCACACGCAGCAACTGGTAGGACGTAAAGTCCACTATTCCGTCCACGCGGTTCAGCAGCGGCTCAAGCAGGCGCCGGTAGGCCGCACCGTCGTTGCCGAGTTCCAACGCAGTACGCTCCAGCGATTGGTACGCCACCGCGGCACCTCCTGAATCCAGGGGCGTACCGTGCTGCACTTCAGGGACCACCAGCTCAACGCGTTTGGCAAGCTCGAAGTCCTTGAAGAACGGCGATGCAACAGCCATCGGATGCACGGCCGAGCAGACATCGTGGAAATGCCCCGGTTCGATCAGTTCGGAGGTCCTTGTGCCACCCCCGATCGTGGCACCCGCTTCGTAGACGTGCACGTCCAAACCGGCCCGGGCCATCACCACAGCAGCGGCAAGACCGTTGGGACCGGAACCTACGACGGCGACATCAACCATCGCTGCCCACCTCCACTGATCGGGGTTCTTTGCGGGACCACGGAAGTACCGATAGCGATGGATGCCGGAGGTTGACCCTCAACCAGTCCTTGGCGCCGTTGAACGGACCACCGTGGGGATCGTCGTCTCCGTGGCTCCGCAGGGGATCCTGCGACGGGTCCAGGACGTCCATGACGACGCGTGCCATCAGGTACGCAGTCACGGCCATGTGCAGGATGACGGCCAGGACGTACGCGGACATATCGATATTGTGCTGGGCTGCGCCGCCACTGGTTGCCTGCCCGAGGTACATCCAGATGGCCCCCCAGTGCAGGGCTTCTGCTGCCTGCCAGATCAGGAAGTCACGCCAGCGGGGCCTGGCCAGTGCCAAGAGGGGAATAAGCCAGATGACGAACTGCGGGGAGTAAACCTTGTTGGTCAGGATGAAGGCACCCACGATCAGGAAGGCCAGCTGGGCGAGCCTTGGCCTCCGGGTGGCTGTCAACGCCAGCATGCCGACCAGGACACACGCAACAATGAACAGGTTCAACGCCAGGGAATTAATGGTGGAGGCGGTGAGCTGGGTCCATTGCAGCCTCTCCGCCGCCAGGTTGTAGGCGAACCAGGGAGAGCTATAGCCGGCCGGCCGGTCCTGCGTGAATTCGAAGAAGTACTGCCACCCGGAAGGGTTCATCGCGGCAATGGGAAGGTTGACCGCAAGCCAGGCGGCCAGCGCCGCACCCGCGGTGGTGAAGAATGTCCGCAGCTTCCCGCTCCGGATGGCGAGCACCAAAACCGCCCCGAGAATCAGGACCGGATAGAGCTTGGTGGCGGTCCCCAAGCCGATGCAGATGCCTGCCAGGACGGGTTTGTTCCGCGAGAACAGGAACATGGCCAAGGCAAGTAGTCCGACCGCCCACATATCCCAGTTGATGAACCCGGCCAGGATGATGCCGGGCGCCACGGCCACCATGGCGGCGTCCCAAGGCCGCCGTTTGTTCATGCGCGCTGTCAGCAACACGATGACGATCCAGATGGCTACGATCAGCGTTGCGTTGACATCGAAGTACCCCAGGATGCGTTCCGGCCCTGGACCATTGCCCGGAACCACCAGGGCAGTGAGCCCCGCGATGATTCCCATCAGGACCGGATACTCAAACAAGCTTCCTTGGGTGAAGAAGGGAAAAACGCCGTCCCCGAGGCCGCGGTTCTTGAACAGTTCAGGGAAGTCGGAGTAGCAGGTGGCGTAGAACTGCGACGGTGTTTCCCAGCCGTTGATGCGGCAATAGTCTTTGGCCACCACAGCGATCAAGGCGGCGACCACGGTCAGGATGACAAGGACCCGCTCAACGGTGAACGGCCCAGGGGAGACCTCGCCGGGGGCAGAGTGTCGGCCCATGGGTCCACCAACTACTTCGGTGAAGTTGCGGAGCAGGGAATCGTTGCGGCTGGGAACCACAAAGCGGGCACGTTTTCGCTGCTGGTGCGGCTTCGTCTCCTGCATGAGTCGAGCTTACAGCCCGGCCGGGCGGGGGCGTCACCGCGTGGACCACGCTTCGATCGGTCGACGCCGGTCCGTCAGTCACTTCCCCGCACCCGGCAGGCACTTCCTGGACAGGCTTCCTTAAAAGGGGGAAGCCCACGCGTAGCCGCGTGGGCTTCCCGGGGTTCGGCATGAGCGTGCGCCATGGGAGCTCCTTTGCAGTGGCTGAACGGTGTCAGCGGATGAGTCCCAGCTGGTGCAGGACCACGTAAACGTCTTCGCGGTGTTGATCCAGCAACTGGCCGTTAAACAGGGTGCGGTTCTTGGGAGCATCGCTGCTCTTGTGAACTCGCAGGTCTTCGGGGCGTTTTGCCATCAGATTCACCTCCTTTCATTGTTTTGTTGAGTATTTGGGCATGCCAATTAGAGCCTATGAATTCGCGAAAGAATGCGGGCATCATTGGGCAGCAAATATCCCAAATGGTTTTAAACGGAGAGCGGACTAATTCAGGAGCCGGAGGAATTGCATGCAAAGGCCGGCAATCACCCAACAAGAAGCTGGTTCTGAACTATGGGGAAACTGCGTACCCGGCTTCCAGGCTCCGCTCATGGAACAACGCACTGCCATCCGCCGGGATGCGGGGACGGGCTCCAATCTCCGCCGGCGTCAAAGCCGGTCCGGTAGATCGTTAGTGCCGGTGATTCCGAAGACGGCGCGCGACAACAGCAGAGGCCGGGGCAGCAATGAAAGTCATCTTCCATCCGCTAGTCAAAGTAATCATTTTCCCAACCTCCTTTTCTGGCCGTTGCCGACCTGTCATGGCCTTCAACCGGACTGACTAACCCGGGAAAGCACGCCGCGTTCCCGGCAAGACGCTCTGGGAACAAGATTTAAGGTACAGCAGCATCGACATAAATACCAGCAGGAATTGGGAAATTCCCAGAATTATTTGGAAATTCTTTCGTCAGAGTCCCCAGCGGATAATCGCCGGCGTCCGCTTGTCCCACCCAAGAGTGCATACCTTCGCGGTTCCCAACAGGAAATGCCGCCCTTCTTTGGCGTCCATTTCCAGCCAACGGGCGGTCAGGATGCGGGAGAAGTGGCCGTGCGCAACCACCAGGACATTGTCCATTCCGGATTCAAGGACCCTGCCGATGATTTTGTCGGCCCGTGCAGCCACCTCGTCCAGGGTTTCCCCGTTGGGCACGCCGTCGGTCCAGATGAGGTAGTCCGGGTTGTCCTTGCGGATGAGGTCGGAGCTGATGCCCTCGTAATCCCCATAATTCCACTCCACGGCCAGGGGCTCGTGGACAGCGTCCGGAAAGCCGGCCAACTCCGCGGTACGCCGGGCGCGGCGCAGCGGTGACGTGAGCACCAGGTCGAAGTCGATGCCTTCCAACACCTTGCGCGCCTCGACGGCCTGCTGCTCGCCCTCCACCGTCAGGGGAAGGTCCGTCAACCCGGTGTACTGGCCGCTCTTGGACCATTCAGTCTCGCCATGGCGAAGGATCCACAGTTGCGGGCGCGGGGAGATCGCGTTCAATTAGGACTCCTCTGTTTCGGTTGAAGGTTCGACGACGGCGGACTCCGGCTGTTCCTGCCACCATGCCAGAAGCTTGGACTCGGCTTCCTCGGGAGCGAGTGGCCCGTGCTCCATGCGTTCCTCAAGGAGGAACTTGTAAGCCCGCCCAACCACGGGTCCGGGCTTGAGTCCCAGGAGCGCCATGATTTGTGCACCGTCAAGATCGGGACGGATGGCAGCCAGGGATTCCTGTTCCAAGAGGGCGGCTATCCGCTGCTCGAGGTCGTCGTACGCGAAGGCCAGACGGTCGGCCTTGCGCTGGTTGCGCGTGGTGACATCGGATCGGGTCAGGCGGTGGAGCCGTTCCAAATGGGGTCCGGCGTCGGTCACGTAGCGGCGGACGGCGGAATCGGTCCATCCGGCGTCGCCGTATCCGTAGAAGCGCATATGCAGTTCAACCAGGCGTGCCACCGCTTTGATGGTGTCGTTGTCGAACCGCAGGGCCTTCATCCGCTTGGCCGTCAGCTTGGCACCTACGACGTCGTGATGGCGGAAGCTCACCGCGCCGCCGGGTTCGAAGCGGCGCGTAGCCGGCTTGCCGACGTCGTGCATCAAGGCCGCAAACCGCAGCACGAAGTCGGGCCCGGGCACGGCTCCGTCCGGGTCCGTTTCCAGGGCCGCTGCCTGCTCCAGGACTTGCAGCGAGTGCTGGTAGACGTCCTTGTGGCGGTGGTGCTCATCGGATTCAAGGCGCAAGGCGGAAACCTCGGGGAGCACGAACTCGGCCAGTCCCGTGTCCACCAACAAATCCACGCCAACCCGCGGATGGGCGCCGTTGATGAGCTTGACCAGTTCGTCGCGAACGCGTTCTGCGGAAATGATCTTGATCCGTTCAGCCATGTGGGTCATGGCGTGCCGGACGTCATCGTGGACGGAAACCCCCAGCTGGGATGCAAAGCGGGCAGCGCGCATCATCCTCAGCGGATCATCCGAGAAGGAGGCCTCCGGCGCGCCGGGGGTGGAGAGTTCGGAAGCGTGCAGGTCGCGTACGCCGCCAAAAGGATCCACGAGTTCCAGGCTCGGGAGCCGCAGGGCCATCGCGTTGATAGTGAAGTCCCGGCGCAGGAGGTCATCGGTCAGCGAGTTGCCGAACGCCACCACGGGCTTGCGGGAGTCGGGGTCGTAGGCCTCCGCGCGGTAGGTGGTGACCTCGATCTGGAAGCCGTCCTTCCTCATCCCGATCGTGCCGAACGCCCGCCCGATCTCCCAGAAGTTATCTGCCCACTTCTTGATGACCGAGATGGTCTGGTCCGGCGTTGCATCGGTAGTGAAGTCGAGATCGGGCGAGGTCCGGCCGAGGAACAGGTCACGCACGGGCCCACCGACCAAGGACAGCTCGAATCCGGCATCGACAAAGCGCTGCCCGAGGTCGAGCACCACCGGATCGATGGTGAAGTTAACAGAAGAGCTGTCCAATACGTGCGCCATAGTCCCTTAAGCTTGGCAGATTTTTGGGCCGCATTGGGCCAGACCAGGCGTCAAATGCAACCGCCGTCGTTTCCAGTCCATCTTGCGGCCATGTCCCGGTCATCACTCCCGGGCAAGAGTCGTTAGAGTGGACTTCATGGCCAACCCGATCCCGAGCGCTCCTGGCAGGAGGACAAACGCACCGTTGCCGTCGGCAATCGGAGCGCACGTCGCGCCTGCCCCGCAGCACCCGGTCCAGGCCTCGCTCCCCACCGTTGAGGAAATCTCGGCCGGTGGCGTCGTAGTAGATACGTCCGACGGCGAACTGAGGGTTGCGATTATCGCCCGCCTTAATAGGGGTGGCCGGCTTGAATGGTGCCTGCCGAAGGGACACCCTGAGGGCCGAGAGAACAATGAGGAAGCCGCTGTCCGCGAGATCGCGGAGGAGACCGGCATCGAGGGCAGCATCCTGGCCCCGCTGGGAAGCATCGATTATTGGTTCACTGTGAGTGGCCACCGCGTCCACAAAACCGTCCATCACTTCCTCCTGCGGGCAACGGGCGGGGAACTGACCATTGAGAACGATCCGGACCAGGAAGCTGTGGACGCAGCATGGGTTCCCATCCAGGAACTGGCACGCAAACTGTCGTTCCCCAATGAGCGCCGCATTGCCGATCTGGCACGGGAAGTGCTGCCGGAACACCTCTGAGCCCCTCGACGTGGGACGATAAAGGCGATGTCTGAAGCCAAAACCACCCAGTCCGTTCAATCCGGTGAAGCCCGTTCCAGCGCCATCATGGCGGCTGGAACCTTGGTCTCCCGGGTCCTTGGCTTCGCCAAAACCTGGATGCTGGCCGCCGCGTTGGGCCTCGGATCCACGGTCACTGACACGTTCATCAACGCGAACAACCTGCCCAACCTGATCTTCCTCCTGGTAGCCGGCGGTGTCTTCAACGCCGTCCTGGTTCCCCAGATCATCAAGGCCAGCAAGGCCCCCGACCGTGGAGCGGACTACCTCAGCCGGCTCCTGACCCTCGCGGTGCTGCTCCTGCTCGCCCTCACGGCGCTCGTCACATTGGCTGCGCCGCTGGTCATCGAGCTCACCACCCAGGGCTACTCGGAACAACAAAAGGCACTGGCTGTCACTTTTGCGTTCTGGTGCCTGCCGCAGATCTTCTTCTATGGCCTGTACGCCCTCCTGACGCAGGTACTGAACGCGCACGGCGCCTTCGGACCTGCCATGTGGGCGCCGATCCTCAACAACCTCGTAGCCATCGCCGGCTTGGGGATGTTCATTTGGCTCCTCGGTGCCAACGCCACCAATCCGCACACCCTGGACAACTGGGGCCCCACGCAAACTTTCCTTGTGGCAGGGTTCTCCACCATCGGCGTCGTGGCCCAAACAGCCATCCTGATGATCCCTGTCATTCGCTTGAAGCTTGGCCTCAGGCCCCGCTTCGGTTGGCGTGGCGTGGGACTTGGCCAGGCCGCCAAGTTGAGCGTCTGGACGCTGCTGACCGCCGCCGTCGGGCAGTTGGCCTTCCTGTACGTCATGAAGGTGGCCACCATTCCCGGCGCCGAGCGTTTGCGCCTTGCCAATGCGGGAGAGACCACCGCGGCCTCCACGCTTCCCGGTAACGCCATCCTCGAAGTCGCCAGCCAGTTGTACCTGCTGCCGCACTCCATCATCGCGCTGTCCCTGGCCACTGTCCTCTTTAACCGCATGACCCGGGCGTCCCAGGACGGGAACAAGGACGAACTGCGTGACGCCCTTTCCCACGGTCTTCGGACCATGGCAGTCGCTACGGTCTTCGGGGCGCTGGCGCTGTTCGCGCTTGCCGGACCACTGGGCATGTTCTTCTCCGGCGGCGAGCCCCAGGACGGCGTCATGCTGGCGCAGACCCTCACTATTCTGGCGCTCAGCACGCCGTTCATGAGCGCGAACTTCATGATGTCGCGCGTCTTCTATGCCAACGAGGACGCCCGCACGCCCCTCTACGTCCAGTTGTTGTTGGCCGTGGTCTACGTGGTGGGGGCCTTCGTCATCCAGTTCCTGCCCGTCGGCCAGATCATCTACGCGATCGCCGTCCTATATACCTTGGGCAACATACTTTCCGTCGTGATCAGCGTCGTCTTCCTCCGCCGCATGCTGGGCCACCTCGACGGTCCGCGCATTGCCAATTCCTACATCCGCATGGGTTACGCGGGATTGGGATCCGCCCTGGCAGGCGCTTTGGCCCTGTGGCTCCTGGGCAGCTACCGTGCCGACGGTTTTGCGTGGAGCAGCCGCCCCGCCGCAGTGGTGACGGTGGTCGTCGTCGGGCCTGTCATGTTGGTTGCCTACCTCCTGCTGTTGAAGGCCTTCCGGGTCACCGAACTGCGCGACCTCATGCGACCGCTCCTGGGACGCTTCGGCCGCGGCGTGCCCGTCAGTACTGGTGGACGGGACCAGGAACAAGAAACCACGACGCCGGCACGCGCCACGGTCTCCGACGATACCGGCCTGATTCCACGCATCTCGGGCGAGTTCGACGCCGCATCCTTCCGCGCCGGGCCGGCTGTGGAACCACAACAGTCGGCTGAACAGCACCCTGAAGTGCCGGGGGCCTCCGAGTATCTTCCGGACGAGGACGTACCCAGCACCGCTAAGGGCGGACGGTTCCGTCCGCAGGTGCCGCTCCCGGGGCGCAGGACTTACCAAGGGGAGGCCGGGCAGAATCCCTACTTCCCGTCCGAGGACCAAGGAAGCAAGTAAACCGGCGCCGTCAACACAGGCGCCGGGTGGCTATCGGCTAGGCTAGAAACGAATATTGGTAGTTGCAAAAGCGGTTCGGCCCGGCTCAGTGGGCGTGCCGCCTGCAGGACCCGCAGCTCCCGGACAGCCTAGGAGGAACACGTGTCCCACCCGATCGACGTCGGATCAGTGCTTGGCGGCCGCTATAAAGTCACAGCCACCGTATTGACCTCGCATGACCAAGATCTGGTGCTCGACGGCGTCGACCAGGTTCTCAACCGTCCCGTGAGCATTCTTGTTGCCGGGCCGGGAAACGCAGAGCAGGTAGCCCAGAGCGCACGGGAAGTGGCTACGGGGGAACGTCCTGGCCACGTGCAGATCCTGGACCTCGGCGTCAGCGACAACACCACCTACCTGATCACCAACCACAGTACGGCTCCGGATCTCCTGGACCTGGTGGTTGCCACCAACCCGCCGTACGTTGAGCCGTTCTTCACCGAAACCCTCGGCAGCGAAATCTTCGGCCAGTCCCGTACCTACGAGCCCGAAACCTATGACGGCCTCTACGAGGACGACGAGCACGAGGCCGAGTACATCCAATATGACCGCGATGGCTACCCCATCCACCGGGAAGGTGACGCAGAAGCTCCTGCTGCGCCCGCAGTTCCGCCGAGGCCTGAGGCCAGCCCGGGTTCCGCAAAGGGTTTTGGGGCCAAGATCGCTGCCGCGGCTGCCGGAGCGGGAGCAGCAGGAGCCGCTGCCGCCGCTGCCCTGAAGCAGGCAGGTCCCAAGAACCACGACGCCGGTGCGGCGGCTGGCGCTGCCGGGAGCGGAGCCGCGGGTAACGACGTGGAGCCGCCGACCCAGGCGGTTTCTTCGCCGCCTCCTGCGCCCGTGAGCAAGCCACAGACCGCACCCCAGCCTCCCCGCGAACCGGCTGCCGAACCGAAGGTGTCACTGTGGTCCGAGGAAGACTATGGCGCTGCCGGGGGTGCTGCGGGTTCAAACACCACCGACCCCGGATATGACCGTGCAGCAAGTAGCTTCCCCGCTTCCGCCGCCGTGGTGGACGAAGGCTACGATGACGAGGTTTACGAAGACGAAGCGCCGGCCAAGGAGCCGCGGTCGCTGCGCTGGCTGGTAGGTGGGCTCCTGGCTGCCGTGCTCATTGTTGGTCTGGTCCTGGCTGTCACGAATCTGGGCAGCCTCCTGCCGAGCTCCCAGCCTACGGCTGCCCAAACCACCACCGAGCCGCCGGCTACGGGCACCCAGTCCCAGGAACCGACACCGACGGAGAGCTCAGCCCCTTCGGCGCCGCCGGCCGTTGACTCGATCACCCGCCTCGGTACTTTCGACTTCGCAGCTACGTTCGACAAGGATCTGCCCAAGGCCTTCGACGGCAACGCTGCCAGCTACTGGTCTGACATGGAATTCGCTACTCCGGACTGGGGCGGACTCTCGGGGGAGATGCCGCTCGTCATCAAGCTCAAGGAACCGGCAGAGGTTAAGTCGGTTGTCCTTAACCAGCTGGGCGGATCCGGCGGCAGCATCAGCGTCTTCACCAACGACCGTCCGGCGATGGATGGCGCCAAGCTGGTGGGCACCAACAGCTTCACGTCGCCTGAGTTGACCATGCCACTGGCGGCGCCGACACAGACCCAGTACGTCATTGTGGTCATCAAGTCGCTGCCCAAGCTGGCTGCGCCCAAGACCCGGTTCGGCTACGGACTGCGGTTGGCTGAGGTCACCGTCCAGTAGCTCCACCCAACTAAGTCGCAATAGGGGCCGTTTTGATTCGTCAGAACGGCTGTGGAGTCTCATGACTTAATAGACAGTTCTGTCTCATGACTTCGTAGACACTCTGTCTCATGACATCGTGGACACTTTGCTGGCGGGTTTGCTGCTGTTCATGAGTAAATCCCAGCCGGATATCAGGATTCGGCATGCTGTCGCGACGTGGCCCGAGGATTCGCCTAGGGGCGCGGTCTCGGCTTTTTGCAGGAAGCACAATGTCTCCCGGGCGTGGTTTTACCGGGTCCGGGCAGCGGCTTCGGAAGTGGGACCAGTGAAGGCGTTGGAGAAAAAGCCCCCGCTTCCGAAGTCCATGCCCACTGTCACGGCTCCGATCATGATCGAACTGCTGCTCGGTACCCGTGCAGAACTTCAGGAGAGCGGGTTTGATTACGGCCCGCTCTCCGTTATCGCGAAGCTCGCAAGGCAGGGCTTCAAGCCGCCTTCGCGTGCCACCGTGGCCAGGATCTTTGTCAGGGCAGGTGTCGTGGTGCCCGAGCCCAGAAAGAAACCACGAAGCGCGTACAAAAGGTTCGTCTATCCCCAGCCGAACGCCTGTTGGCAGATCGACTCGACCGAATGGCAACTCGCCGGCGGACAGAAGGTAGCGATCTTCCAGCTCGTCGACGATCATTCACGTCTGGCACTGGCGTCCCTGGTCGCAGCCGGGGAAACCAGCGCCGCTGCGATCGCCGTTGTCACGCAAGCGATCGAACGCCACGGGACACCGCAACGATTCCTCTCCGACAACGGTGCGGCACTGAATCCCACACGCCGCGGTCGCACCGGTGCGCTTGTGGAGTTCCTCAAAGCCAAAGGCATCGAACCGATCACAGGCAAACCCTACAAACCGACCACCCAAGGCAAGAACGAACGGTTCCACCGGACCCTGCACCGCTACCTTCACCGGCAGCCACCGGCAACCTCTATGGCCGCCCTCCAGTCACAGGTGGACGCCTTCGATCTCTACTACAACAACGAACGCGAACACCAAGGCCTGCCCAACGCAATGACACCCCGTGAAGCCTGGAACGCCACCCCCAAGACGTCCCCGCCAGCGGCCCCTGAACCGCTCGCGCCCCGTCCGGACAGGCGAAGCGCGCAACGGACAGTGAACAGAAACGGGTCCGTGACGATCCTGGGCACCCATTTCAAAATGGGCAAGGAACATACCGGCACCACCGTGCACATCCTCTACGACGACACCACCATCATGTTCTTCGGAGCCCAAGGCACCGAGATCATCACGCACCCCAGACCACCACAAGGAACCACCTACGTCGGCAACGGCAAACCCACAGGAGTCGCAGCCGACCCCCGAGGCACACGCACCAAACGAACCATCTACCCACAGCTCAAAAACCGGAACCCCACACCATCGAACGAACTGTCCACGAAGCCATGAGACATCAAGTGTCTACGAAGTCATGAGACATGAAGTGTCTACAAGGTCCTGAGACATGACAATTCGTCAGAACGGCCCCTACTGCGACTTACATTGCCGTCACCGCTTCGATTCAGCGACCCTTCAACCGGTACCCTGAATGATGGTGGCTTTTGGGGTCCCTTCGCGTCCCCTGAAGCAACGGAATATTTGAACAGTTGCCGGGGTTGAGTCAGGTGGCTGCCCCGAAAGCCGCAGCATCGATCAGGAAAGAGGTTCACGCCACGTGAGCATTGCAGAAAACAACGCATCGCAGGTGCGTGACGTCATCATCGTAGGCTCAGGCCCGGCCGGCTACACAGCTGCCGTATACACGGCTCGTGCCAACATGAAGCCTCTGCTCATCGCCGGTTCCGTCACCGCAGGTGGCGAACTCATGAACACCACTGACGTTGAGAACTACCCTGGGTTCCCCGAGGGCATCATGGGCCCGGATCTCATGGAAAACTTCGAGAAGCAGGCCGCACGTTTCGGTACCGAGATCCTCTTCGAGGACGTCACTGCGCTGGATCTCGACGGCGACATCAAGAAGGTCACGATCGGGACGGAGGAGACCTTCCAGGCCAAGGCCATTATCCTGTCCACCGGTTCTGCCTACCGCGAGCTGGGCTTGGAGAACGAAAAGCGCCTCTCCGGCCACGGTGTCAGCTGGTGTGCAACCTGTGACGGTTTCTTCTTCAAGGATCAGGACATCGCTGTTATTGGCGGTGGCGACTCTGCTATGGAAGAAGCATTGTTCCTGACCAAGTTCGCCAAGTCCGTCACGGTGGTGCACCGTCGCGATACCCTCAAGGCTTCCAAGATCATGGCCGACCGTGCTCTAGCCCACGAGAAGATCAACTTCCTGTGGAACACCGCAGTCGAGGATGTTCTCGGCGGCGAAAAGGTCACCGGGCTGAAGCTGAAGAACGTGGTTGACGGTACTGAGTCCGAACTCGCTGTCACCGGTGTCTTCGTGGCTATCGGCAACGATCCCCGCACCGACCTGGTGAAGGGGAAGGTGGAACTGACTCCTGAGGGCACCATCGCTGTTGAGGGCCGTAGTTCACGCACGAGCATCAAGGGTGTCTTCGCTGCCGGCGACGTCATCGACCCCACGTACCGCCAGGCAATCACCGCCTCCGGCTCCGGTTGTGTAGCTGCCTTGGATGTAGAGCACTACCTGGCCGACCTGAACTCCTAAGCTTCATCGCAACCAAAAGAAGGGAAGAGTTATGAGCAACGCTAAAGACGTTACCGACGCAAGCTTCAGCACCGATGTCCTGGCTTCCGAGAAGCCTGTCATCGTCGACTTCTGGGCAGAGTGGTGCGGTCCCTGCCGCAAGCTCGGCCCGATCCTCGATGAGATCTCTGTCGAGTACGGCGACAAGGTGGACGTCGTGAAACTGAACGTAGACGACAACCCCGCCATCGCCGCCGAGTACGGCATCACTTCCATTCCCGCTGTATACCTGTTCAGCGGAGGCGAAGTGAAGAGCACCGTCATCGGCGCCAAGCCGAAGCAGTTCTTTGAAAAGGAATTCGCGGACGTACTGTCCTAGTCTTCCGGGCTCAGAAGGCCGGCGGTTCCGCTCCTACGGGAGTGGAGCCGCCGGCCTTTGTTGTTTTTCTTTGAAATAAGTTCACTTCGGGTTATTTTGCGTGCTCGATGCCGTGGTCAAGCTTCTCCTGAGTGGCCTGGTGTTTGGATGGGTAGGAGGTACCCGTATGGCCGTCAAACGCGTGGAGCGGCTGCATCTCGGTCAAGGTGCTGCTGAATCGTGGTGGGTGGTTTCACGTGAAACGGTCCACGTGGACGTCCAGGCTGCGCAGTCTTTCGCCGGCTCATGAGAGTAGCTTCGTTCAGAGCTCCTGGGCCAGCCGCGGTTCCGCAAAGGTAGACCGCAGAGGATAGTCGGGGGGTGATGATTTTCCGGTGCGCTCCTGCGGGAGGTCTCGACGCCACTTAACGCCTCCCGGGGTCCGAGAGCGTTCTTGGTGATTCAATGCCAACCGCTCTTCAGGGCCCGCGGACGGTCATGACTTGTCGACTCTTCCGCCAAGATCGGGCCAACGCGTCCTCGTGGCGCAGCTCGCACCATGCAAGTCGCTCCGCTTGGCTGCCTTATGGGAGATCTACTCGCTGGATCGTGGGATGCGCCCTATGCGTCTGGCCTCTAGCTGAGGTGCCCCGCGCTTAAGTCTTCTATGTGATGCGTCCTCCCAAAAGCACCCCAAGAATTGCTACGGCATTCCTGCAATCACTTCACCGCCTTACTCGGGCATGCTCGACCAACGAGAAGCGTGTTGTCACGGTAGGAACTAGTCAGTCAGTACCAGCCAGCTATGTGCTGCGATATCCGGTTTCACGTGAAACATATTCCTGTCTGCCGTCAGCGTCGCTTCAGATCGCAGCAAAAAGAGCATCCCGCGCTGCGCTCGAGCCCTATTGACTGCTCGGGATTTCATTATGTGTTCCTCGAAATAAGCACCAAAAGCTTGAAAATCGTCCAGAGTAATAGGCGAAGGGGCGCGTTTCACGTGAAACAATGCGCCAATTGTCCGTGTAAGCTCGAGCGCACGCTTCTCGACCGAGTGATTGGCCCCGCTAACAGCGCGATTTACCTCGGACTCCACAAAGTGCCCTGAATCAGGCGCACTCCGTCTGAACGCGGGGAACTGATCTTCGCGGGCAACCGATGACTCTAAACCGGTGCCGAACTTGAGAAAAATCGGAACGCGCCTGACCCAAGATGCACACAGCGCACGCGTTACCGTGGCCCCGCCCGCCATAGCCATGCCAGGAACTACTACGCATGGACAAGCTAAGCCTCCCTTCAGGTATTCCGCGGAACCTCTACTTGGCCGCACATCGGGGCCCGACCCGGACGGTGTCTTCTGCATCGAATGCCGTGCATAGATCGGCGACCCTCCCTACACCGCCTGGATACGTGCGCAGCAGGCAACGTGAGAGAAGGGTGCTCTCGTCGTAGCGCTGCATCAAACCCAGGTTTCCGGGTCCGTTCAAGCGCCTAGAGAGTCGGTTCCTCCGGCAGGAGAGCATCAACTGCAGCGTCTTGTGTCGAGCTGAAACAGAATCCGCGTCGTGTCCGAGCCTCAAGTAGCCATGCTGATGCCACTACAACGAGTTTTCACCCGGCTCGCAGTGGATCACGACAGCTCTACTGAGCGGCTGGCATCAGAGAAGCGGAACTCGGCCAGCCCAATAGTCAGCGGGCCCGCCAAATGGACCACTCCTTCCCGTACTCCACCTTGAGATACGCTCAAGCGGGCCTAAGGGGCACATGTGATGTGACGGTTTCACCCAGGCATTACCCAATGTGGGCTCCGAGTTCCAAACGGCCGTCTCACCACCAACGCACAAGCAGAAGATACCGGCTTTCCTTGAACCCCGCCACGTGAATCGCCTGTTTCACGTGAAACATAGGTGGACCCAATATGCAGACTGTCGAGAGTAAACGGGTGGCGCCGCTCTGTCCCCGGCGCCTCCGTCCGGATCAAGCCCTGAAGCGGGGGACCCCGCGCTGTGCCGCTCCAGCTAACTCAAGCCCAAAGTACACCGGCGTTTCGGCCTTCGTATTCTGGCGTCTTACAACGGAGATGGAGGATCCGTGCGGCTGCATTCCTACCGGTCCGGGCAAGGGGGAGACACCCGCCAGCTCTTACGACGACGAATTGGACGCGAGTCCTTCATTAGCATCTATAGGCCGGCCTGTCACGGAGCCGGCACATGTCAGAGGTGCCTTGGTCGAACTCGAGGGCAAGGAAACCGATGGTCTCCACAGCCCTAACAGCGAACAGCTCGATAGCTTCGTTACTCGCATTGACGGTTGAATCGCTCTGTCTCCAGGGCCGCCCTAGGGCCGGATGTGCCCGGTCCTGATGGTGGAATGCCGCCTGTGGCGTGGCATTTCATCCACGGCTACACATTACGTGGCATCACCCGGAGCCACGTGCCAGCGCGTCGAAGTCGCGTCGAGATGTGGGCTGGGATCCGCAGCCTGCTCAGCTAGGCACTTCAGATCCGAATCAAGTGACTGCCTGCCACTCTTGTTTCACGTGAAACATCAAGGTGCGCGGGGGACGAACACCCTTGGAGAACCCTGCCTTGATGGAGCCCCAGTGCCGGCCTAGGATGGGTCACGTAACCGTCGGCTCGCCGAGGCTGCCTCCCTCGGGTCGAGAATTGTTATGAAGTACCTGGATAAGCGCAGACGAGGCCGCTTATGAGACATCCGATCATTGTGATGAGGGACAACAACTACTCCTGCTCATTCTTGGTACCACGGTTCGGGCCACCTAGGGTTGTCGTACCGTCCTGCATTCCGCACGCGGTCCTGCTTCACCTCCACCCATTAGCCGGGGGAGTTTCCCGGCCCCGAGGGTGAGCTCCACTTGGCTGTGGTCGTCACTGCAGTCATTCAAGTAGGCCGGATCGCTCCGAGCTTACCCGTCCACCGAGCCCTAGGTGACCGCAAACACCGTATGAGTATCCACACGTCGGACCCGAGTTATTCACAAGGTTATCCACAGGCTTATCCACGCGGTCTTAACGATCCGACACATCCACCTGCCCACATGTCAGCACCGCCCTCGGTTCGCTGTATATCCGCATCGGGCTGGCCCCAGGCGCTCAGACGCAGGACTCGACGTCAGGTGCCACAATTTCCTCAGAATACAGCTGATTTCGCCTTAGCAGACGGCGTAAGGCGGAGCGATCAAACCTTGCAGCCGTGGGCAAACGTGGACATCGACCCACGGGTGTTCGTTGAGCCCTTCCCGTCATAGCACCCCAGTGACGACGTGCCCGGTGAGCTCACATGAACTCATGTCTTATCCCCATGGTTATCCACAGGCTTATCCACGGCCGGACGGTATGAGCCGGCTGCTATCCACATGCAGTCCTGCGGGGCTCGTATGCGGGCGTCGGTCTCTGCTCTTCGCCACCAGATGCTGTTTCACGTGAAACATCGGAAGCAGGGCCACAGGCTACGGTACAGCGGCATGTACCGCCCAGTCCCAAACCCAAGCTAGGCCACGTCGGCGGTCGTTAGCAGATACGCCAGGACGCTCACATCATCTCTACCTCATCACTGAGACCTACCTCACGACATCAGATCTTTCACGGGCTCACCTCACGCCGTCAGGCCCACATCAAGCCGCCAGGAATGGCGCCGCCGGCAAAGGAAGGTGGTAGGAGCTCTGGGACCAAGCCACAGAAGTGGGCACAATGCCGCAGCTCTCTTATGCGGAGGACGTCAGACGGGTGCGCAGGAGATACCGCCAAGCTCGAGCCCGCCCACCGCCATCGTCTGGGCACACGTAAGGCAACTAGACCCATGTAGGGCATCCAGGCAGACGTCAAGCAGACGGGCAGTCGTCAGGCAGGCGGGCTTTCCTCAACTCCCCGACATATCGCCTGATCTTCCGAGTACCTACGCAGCCATCCTCCGGGGGAGCGTCCACCCGAGGCTGGGCACGGTCAATGCAATATCGCATCAGACGTAGAGGCTCCCAGTATCGCACCGCGTACCATCACTGTCCCGCGCGTTGAGAGGCGTAAGAGCGTCCGACGATTCTGGGGTCGACTCACCAAAACCCCATCATCTCTAGGCTCCAGAGAAACTCGAAGCTGCGGTTCCTCAAATAGCAATGACAGCTAATCGCTAGTAGCGCTGCTGAGGATGGTTCAGGCTACGCGCTCTCTGGGTTGCGCCCAGCCGACTCAACGGCGCGTGCGTATCGCAGCAGCTAATCCTTAGTATTTCGCATCAGCCGCGGCCACGCCTAGGGGAGTCGCCTGCACGGGCGCCCTAAGAAGGGACCAGTCACGCTCGGGGGAGCCGCGGCCTGTGACCAGGACCCAGCTACGCCCGGGGGCCCTGCCTTGCGCCTCAGAGCGGCCTTTGCACGGTCGGCTCGTACTGCACGGCCTTCTTCCGACCTCGTCGGCCCCATCCACAAAGGAGCATTCCTGCGTTCCAGGGCCTGAGGGCTGGCTCAGTCGGAGCATCGAGTCCTAAGGCTACAGCCCGAGGGATTCTCCAGCGAACTATGGTGCTTCTTACCGGCGAATCCCTTCCACGCCCACGGCATCTCTTATCCTCACCCAGTCCTCCGGTGTCGTGGAACGGCTGGCCGCAGCCCTTCAGAGATGGTCGAGCGATGCTCTACTAATGAACGAGTATTTCGCTACCTTCAAGCCTCTGATCGCGGATCTCAATCTCGAGCTCAAAAACCACTGTCTCCGACTACGTTTCACGTGAAACCTAGGCATGGCTACGCTGATGGGGCATTGCAGCGGACCATCAAGCAGGGGCTGCAGTAAGTCGAAGGCAAGTTGCAGACATGGTCATGCATTCATCCACTAAGCTCTGGTAG
This sequence comes from Paenarthrobacter sp. YJN-5, assembly GCF_015040095.1. Classification (NCBI taxonomy): domain Bacteria; kingdom Bacillati; phylum Actinomycetota; class Actinomycetes; order Micrococcales; family Micrococcaceae; genus Paenarthrobacter; species Paenarthrobacter sp. YJN-5. Next base: position 8,909 of record NZ_CP053544.1, on the reverse strand, counting down.
TCCTCGGCCGAACGTTTCACGTGAAACAGCCTCGAGGAACCCTGCTTGGTACGAGCATCCTGCGCTGGCGCGTCCGGCCCCGGGATCAGCGTATGGAGTGGTTCTTGCCTGAGGGCGCCTAAAAGGTGGGCGGCGTAGGCCGCCAAGAAGTTGGTCAGGAACGTCTGCAGGCGTCTGGAGCACGCTTCGGGGAGACCCCAGCGATGGCTAGGACGACGAAACCTGCTAGCTTGCGGCGTGACGTATGCGGACTTCCGAGAAGCCCCGCTCCAGGCCCTACGGTGCACTTCTCTGAACTAGCCAGCCACCGACGTCGATTGAATCATCCGGAGCAAATGATCCATGTTTCACGTGAAACATATGTCTGCAGAGTAGTGGCAAAGGATAGTCAGTGCGCTCTCACAGCAGTTCGGCCTCATCTCGAACCGCCCATGACCGTAAAGATGAGCAAAACAGGGCGAACCAGACTACTCAGGGAGTCGGCACACGGCAGCAGGACATGCCTGAGCAGCATTGTGGGCTGATGATTGTGCCTCCAAGGGACATTCCAATGACCTCGTCTCACACGATGGACGAACTTTCCCGCACGACAGGCTGAACCAGGTGGTCACATAAGGCGAGGACGGCCCGCACAACAGACTTAGTCGGATCAGCGTTGACAACGCAACCGGGCCGGCATAGTCAAGGGGACCACCTAGCGCAACCGAGACAGCCGTCCCATCCGATAAGAATCATCGTTGTTTCACGTGAAACGAGCGCAAAAGGCGTCCTTGGTTTCACGTGAAACGCTCATCCTCGGCGAGAGTAACTCCCGCGCTGGGTGAATCAAAACTGCAGGAGTCGAGCGCAGTGTGCACTATCCGCACCAAAGGGATCTCCAGCCCTCACGCTAAGGCACTCAATCAGTGCATTCGCAGGAGTTAGGGCTTCAACCACGCTGCAGCCCGTAGAGCTCATACTTGCGCCCGCCACAGGCGGCCTCGATGGAGGTTCCGGAGTGGATGGACACCTCACTCACGCCTTAGAACGCGGTCCTGGCCGCCCACAGAGCGGCTTATGCGGGTTCAGCCACGCTCCGACAGCCCGCCGGACACGAGAGACGGTCTAGGGACCCCATGGACGTACACAACCCGCCTACTTGGAAGCTTCCGTGATGAGCGCGCAAATTGGCCCTGACGTTAAAAACCAATGGCGCTTTGGATTCAACAAGCGCCGCCGGCAATGCCCGTTACTCCACATCACTCAAAAGCAACCGCAAGCCTTAACACTAGGCCCCTCGTGCGGGGATGCTCGGAGACGTCAAAGGGCCCACTCCAATGAAGTGAACCCTTTTCCGATGATATGGAGCTTCTAGCCTTCTGCCCCCGGACTCAACACATCCATAATCCGGTTGAGATCTTCCACGCTGGCGAACTCAATGCTCACTCGTCCCTTGCGGGCGCCAAGAGTGATCTTCACATTCGTATCCAGGCGATCAGACAAGGACGAGGCCAAGTAGTCCAACCGTTCGTGCCGTGCGTTGGGCTTGGGAATTGAATTCTTGGTGGGCGCAGCAGGCTCTTGGTAAAGCGCCACTGCTTCCTCTGTGGCCCTCACGGACATGCCCTCAGCCACAATCTTTTGGGCGAGCCTTTCCATCGCGGCCGCGTCCGGCAGGGACAGCAATGCACGCGCATGCCCTGCGGACAAAACGTTGGCGGCAACCCTGCGCTGCACCAGGGGCGGAAGCTTCAGCAAGCGAAGAGTATTGGAGACCTGCGGACGGGACCGGCCGATGCGGTCAGCCAATTGTTCGTGCGTCGTTCCAAAGTCCTCAAGGAGCTGCTGGTAAGCGGCGGCTTCTTCCAAAGGATTCAGCTGGCTCCGGTGGAGGTTCTCCAGAAGTGCGTCCCGGAGGAGGTCATCATCGGTGGTGTCACGGACGATCGCAGGGATGGTGTCCAGACCGGCGGCCTGCACAGCACGCCACCGACGCTCACCCATGACCAACTCATACGGTTCTCCACCCTTTTCGGTTGAAGTACGTACAACAATTGGCTGGAGGACACCGATTTCCTTGACCGAGTGCACAAGCTCTGCCATGTCGTCCTCATCGAAGACGGAACGGGGCTGCTTTCGGTTCGGGTGAATGTCCGTGACAGGGATTTCCGCGAAACGTGCTCCCGGAACCTCCACCAGGTCGGTCTGCGGTTCGGTGGATGCGGGTGAAGCGCTTGCTTCCGGCAGGGCGGTCGTCGGGCTTTCACCTGAAGCTTCCGGAGCAGACGCCGAAGCTGCCTGCTTGGAAGAGACCGTCGAAGACGATCCTGTCGCAGCAGCCGTCTTCTTGGTCGGAGCCTTGGCATCCGATTTAGCGCTGGACTTGGACGAGCCAGTCTTCGAAACTGCTGCTCGTCTGGCCGAACCCCCTGAAGCATCGTTGCCCGCTTCGGCCGGCGCGGAAACAGATTCCGGCTCCGGAGCTTTCCGGGCATCAGGGAAGAACAGATCAACAGGACGGGACGGCGAAGCGCCAGCTCCTTGGACCCCGGCGGAGGCCGAGCTGGGAATGAGAGCCCCAAGACCCCTGCCAAGGCCTCTTCGCTTTTCGCTCATTAGTTCTTCCCTCCGATGGAATAGCCGAGCGTGTAGTAGCCCAGGCTCTTGCAGTGTTTCAAGAATTCTAGCGTTCTGCGATTTCAGCAGCGGCTTCCATGTAGGAGAGCGCGCCGCTGGACGAGGGATCGTATGTCATCACTGTTTGCTGGTAGCTCGGCGCTTCGGAGATACGCACAGACCGAGGAACTACGGCGCTAAGAACCTGCTGGGGGAAGTGCTGGCGCACCTCGGAGGCGACCTGTGCCGCCAGGTTCGTCCGACCGTCATACATGGTCAGCAGGATGGTGGAAACCACCAAATCAGCGTTGAGGTGCTTCTGAATCATTTCGATGTTCTTCAGCAGTTGACTCAGACCTTCCAGGGCGTAGTACTCACACTGGATGGGAATCAGTACTTCGCTGGCTGCACAGAATGCGTTCACTGTCAGCAGGCCCAGGCTGGGAGGGCAATCAATAAAGATGTAGTCGAGGCGGCCTTCGCCGTTCTTTTCGCGTTCTTTCGCGTAGACGTCGATCGCGCGGCGCAGGCGCTGTTCGCGGGCCACGAGGGACACAAGCTCGATCTCCGCACCGGCAAGGTGAATAGTGGCCGGAGCGCAGAACAGGTTGGGGATGTCCGGGCACGGTGCCACTACGTCCTTCAGGGGAAGGTCGTTGATGAGTACGTCATAAATGCTGTCAACATCAGCATGGTGCTCGATGCCGAGGGCGGTGGAGGCATTGCCCTGGGGATCGATGTCGATGACCAGCACATTCAGGCCGGCAGACGCGAGGGCCGCAGCGATATTGACCGTGGTGGTGGTCTTGCCGACGCCACCCTTTTGATTGGATACCGTGAAGATCCTGGTGCGCTCAGGTTTGGGCAACTGCCGTCCGATCAAACGTTCCCGCCGCCGGGTCTCGTTCGCCAATTGGCGTGCGATGGGGCTTGAATCGTCGATCGAGTCCATAACGTTCGGACCATCATCGGCCACAGTTTCACGTGAAACCGCCTTATCAACCGAATTCGTGCGAACGGAAGCAGGCTGCAGCGTGCTCGGCGGTGTGGCAATAGACCGCGCGGACCCCAACGACATAAAAGGGGGGATCCGCTGCGTGGAGGTTTCGCTACTGCCCACTGGTCACACTCTCACTCTCATTCGGCGCTTGCTGCCGTTCTCTAGCCTAACTGCTCAGCCGCCGACACGCGGGAAACCCAGCGGTGGCTAAGCTCTCTTTCCGGGCTTGTTGACGATGATCCTCACCACGGTGGTGGGTTCCTCCAAAAGCTCCTGTCCGCACACCACAACCGACGTTTCTACGCCGCCAAGCTTACGAATGACCTTCTTGGCCTTATCGATCTCCTCGGCTGCGCTGCGCCCCTTGATGGCCACGACCTCTCCCTTTCCGTTGAGCAACGGGATGGTAAGGCCAGCCAAATTGCTCAGGGCAGAGACGGCGCGGGCAGTCACAACGTCCGCATCAACCAGACCCACTGCAAGCTCGGCACGGGTACGCATCACGGTGACGTTGTCGAGTCCAAGATCGTCAACAACTTCCTGGAGCCAAATCACACGGCGTTCCAGTGGCTCAATCAGGGTGAGCTCGAGATCAGGACGTGCAATGGCCAGACACAGGCCGGGAAGTCCAGCCCCGGAACCGACGTCGGCCACGTGACTGTCTTTTGCGATCGCGGACTCAATGACGGCACAGTTCAGCACATGCCGACCCCACAGACGCGGAACTTCCCGGGGACCGATGAGGCCGCGTTCAATGCCGGAGGTGGCCAAATGTTCAACGTAGCGCTTGGCAAGATCCAGGCGCTCCCCGAAAATCTTCTCGGCCGCCTGTAGTTCTGTTGCGGAGATTTCTACCATGGGCCGTTAGTCAGCCGAGACCACGATGTGACGTCCGGCGCCTTCGCCTTCAGACTCGGAAACGAATCCGAGGTCGGCGACGGCGTCGTGGACAATTTTGCGCTCGTACGCGCTCATCGGTTCCAGCGCAACGGTTCCACCGTTCTCTTTCACCTTGGCAACTGCGTCCTCTGCGATCTGCTGAAGGACCCCGGCGCGGTCCTTGCGGTATCCGTTGATGTCCAGCACCAACCGGGAGCGGCTGTCGGTAGCGGAAAGTACGGAGAGGCGGGCCAGCTCCTGCAGGGCCTCGAGTACTTCACCGTCACGGCCTACAAGGCTTTCCAGCGCGGGTGATTCCTCTTCGGCAGCAATGGAGATGTAGGTCCGGCCATTGCGGACCTCGATGTCGATGTCACCGTCGATGTCTGCGATGTCAAGGAGTTCCTCAAGGTAGTCGGCGGCAATATCGCCTTCCTCTTCCAAACGGCTGGCAGTCTTGGACAGGGTCTCTTCCTGGGCGTCGTCCTGGGCCTCAGTCACGGCGTCGGTTACTTCCTCGGTGCTCTCAGCAGACATTACTTCTTCTTCCTGTTCTTACGTTGCGGCTGGACGCGCTGCGCCCGTGCCTCGGCGGCAGCAGCGGCGGCGCCAGCCTCGGCGTCGTCGTTCTTCTTGCCGGCCAGCGGCGGCAGGCCCTTGGCAGCGCGGCGTTCCTCCAGCGCCTTGGCGGCGGGGGAACCCGGGGTGGGCATACGGCGGATGACGAAGAACTGCTGGCCCATGGTCCAGAGGTTGGTGGTAGTCCAGTAAATGAGGACACCGATCGGGAAGTTGATGCCACCGATGCCGAAGACGAGCGGCAGGATGTAGAGCATCATCTTCTGCTGGCGCATGAACGGGCTGGCGAGTGCTTCCTCGGACATGTTCTTGGCCATGATCTGCTTCTGCGTGATGAACTGCGATGCAGTCATGGCAAGGATCATGATGATGGACAGCACCCACACAGCAACTGCGCTGCCGCTGCCGCTGGGGTCGCCGTGCAGCAGGGAAGCGGACAGCGGTGCACCAAAGATGCTCGACTGGTCGAACTGCACTACCTGCTCGTGGCTCATGGCACCAATGCCCTGGCCGGCCTTGGCGTTGGTGGAGATCCCGGACAGCACTTGGAACAGGGCGAAGAAGAACGGCATCTGGATCAGCATCGGCAAGCACGCGGAGAACGGGTTTGTGCCGTGCTTCTTGTACAGGGCCATCTGCTCCTGCGCCATCGCCTGGCGGCTGAGCTGGTCCGTCTTGCCCTTGTATTTGGTCTGCAGTTTCTTCAAGTCGGGCTGCAGGAGCTGCATGCCGCGCTGGGCTTTGATCTGCTTGACGAAAACAGGGATCAGGGCGGCACGGATAACCAGCACCAGACCAATGATGGACAGGGTCCAGGTCCAGCCGTTCGCTGCGGGCATTCCAAGGAAGCTCAGTCCCTCGTGGAAGCCAACCATGATGATTGACACCAGCCACTTGAACGGAAACATGATTGTTTCAAAGAAGTCCATACGATATCCCTATTCGTCAGGCCGCCGGGCGGCCTTCTTCATCAGCCTGAGCAGCCAGGAACTGGTCCGGGTTGTTCAGTACAACAATTGTGGGCGTCCGGCCTTCCGGCCAATGACGATGGCCGGCGGGGACATGGTCCACTCCACCGGCATTCCAAGGGTGGCATTTGGCGAGCCTTTTGGCTGCGAGCCAGCTGCCCTTCACGGCGCCATGCACCGTGACCGCCTCCAGCGCATAGGCCGAACACGACGGGAAGAAACGGCATACCTGGCCGTACAGGGGCGAAACCACCTTGCGGTAGGCCTTCAGCAGGAGAATGAGGACGTTCCGTGGCAGGTCCCAAACAAACCGGCCGACTGTGGCCAGCCAGGTTGGAGCGGGAACCTCGTTCCCGGGGTCGCCGGAGGAAGGAACGACGGCGGCACTATGGTTATGCACGCGGTGTCCCTTCCGTAGTGGTGCCGTTGCGGTCCTGCGAAGCGTTGCGTGGAGCTGAGCCACTTAATCGCTTCGTCGTCACTGCCAATGCGGCGTTGTAATCATTCAGCAACTGCTCCCAGCTGGCGGTTGCAGCTGCCGGCAGTGCACGGACTACGACCGCCAGGCCCGTTCCATGCGTTTGCAAGGACAGCGCGCCTGCTTCTCTCAGTCTCCTCTTAACGAGGTTCCTGGTCACGGCGTTCCCGACGGCTTTGGAGACAATGAAGCCGATACGACTCGGCTCCCCGGCCCCGATAGGAGCCGTATATAACACTAAGTTCCGGCGTCCATTACGGACGCCGGAACGTACAGTTGTTGAAAAGTCGGTAGACGTCCGAAGGCGGTTTGGGGTGGCTAGCACCGACGAACCCCCGAGAGGACCCTGGCCGACAAGTCAGTTATTTAAGCCGACAGCTCGACGCGGCCCTTGCCGCGACGGGCAGCCAGGATGGCGCGGCCGGCACGGGTGCGCATACGAAGGCGGAAGCCGTGCTTCTTGGCCCGACGGCGGTTATTCGGCTGAAAAGTCCGCTTGCTCACGTTAGTTACTCCAGTGGATCAAAGGTGCGCCCACCCGATCAAAAGGGGAAGAACTGGCCGACGCTAAGTTTTGTATGTGGCCGCCGCCGCTGCCTCTCGCACGGTAAACGTACGGAGATGCAACTGATCTCAAAAGCGGACACAAAGGACTTCACAACGTTAGGGCAAAAATGGACCCCCAGTCAAACCGGAGGGCCGCCCTGAAGCTGTCCACAACTGTGGCAAACGACCGGCATCAGCCTGTGGATGAACTGGCTCACAGCCACCGATCAGGAACAACAACGGTGTAATTATCCACAAGCAACTTCCCAGCTATCTTCTAGAGAAATCATCCCCTAGAGTGGCTCAGTAGCCCATTGTCCACCCGCTGTGCATAACTCTGTGGATTAATCCATGGAACACGTACCAGCCGGATGCCGTTCGGCTGCCAGCAACGCAGGCAAGCAAGTATTTAGGAACACATTGATGACAGTAGACGAAGCCAACCACGCCAATACTGTCGGAAGTTCCTGGCGCCGGGTGCTGAGCCTGCTGGAGCAAGATGACCGGGTATCTCCCCGACAGCGCGGTTTCGTCATCCTCGCCCAGGCCCAGGGCCTGATCGGTTCCACCCTGTTGGTGGCCGTTCCCAACGAGCTCACCCGCGAAGTCCTCCAGACGCAGGTCAAGGACGCCCTGGATGATGCCCTGCGCAATGTCTTCTCCGATGACATCCGCTGCGCGATCGACGTTGATACCGATCTGGTGCCGGTCCACGAGGAGCCGGAACCCGCCGTCGAGCTTTCCCCTGTTCCGGACCTGGCCGCGGAGCCGAAGCCGCAGCCGACTCCTCCCAGCACCTCCCATGAATTCGGACGCCTGAACCCGAAGTACATTTTCGACACTTTCGTGATCGGTTCATCCAACCGCTTTGCCCATGCGGCAGCCGTTGCCGTAGCCGAGGCGCCCGCGAAGGCCTATAACCCGCTCTTCATCTATGGAGACTCGGGCCTGGGCAAGACCCACCTGCTGCACGCCATCGGCCACTATGCCCGGCGCCTCTACAGCGGCATCCGCGTCCGCTACGTCAACTCCGAAGAGTTCACCAACGACTTCATCAACTCCATCCGTGATGATGAAGGCACCAGCTTCAAGACCACGTACCGGAACGTGGATGTGCTGCTGATCGATGACATCCAGTTCCTGGCCGGCAAGGACCGTACGCAGGAAGAGTTCTTCCACACGTTCAACGCCCTGCACAACGCCAACAAGCAGGTGGTCATCACCTCGGACCAGCCGCCCAAGATGCTGGCAGGGTTCGAAGACCGGATGACTTCACGGTTTGAATGGGGTCTCCTCACGGACATCCAGCCGCCTGAACTCGAAACGCGCATCGCCATCCTCCGCAAGAAGGGCCTGAGCGAGGGTCTTTCAGCGCCGGACGACGCCTTGGAGTACATCGCGTCCAAGATTTCCAGCAACATCCGTGAGCTCGAAGGTGCGCTCATCCGCGTGACCGCCTTCGCCAGCCTGAACCGGCAGCCGGTGGATGTGGCATTGGCCGAGATGGTCCTCAAGGACCTGATCACCGACGACGGCGCCCAGGAAATCACTGCGAAGCAGATCCTCGACCAGACAGCTGACTACTTCAAACTCAGCATGGAAGAGCTCTGCAGCAAGTCCCGGACCCGGACGCTGGTGACGGCCCGGCAGATCGCCATGTACCTCTGCCGTGAGCTGACAGACATGTCCCTGCCCAAGATCGGACAGGAACTGGGTGGACGCGACCACACCACCGTCATCCACGCCGATCGCAAGATTCGCGAACTGATGGCCGAGCGCCGTGTGATTTACAACCAGGTCACCGAGCTGACCAACCGCATCAAGCAGCAGCAACGCGACTCCTGAATCCACAGACGTTCCGCGC